>AP018280.1:0-4800000 GCA_004296455.1 Calothrix sp. NIES-4101 | reverse complement strand
CTCAGCGCGAACTCAAACAACAACTCGGACGCAATCCCAGCGAAGTCGAACTTGCAGAAATTCTGGAAATCCCCGCACCGCAACTGCGTCAACTTCAGCAACTCCGTCGTCAAGCACTTTCTTTAAACCATCGCGTTGGTAAAGAAGAAGATACGGAATTAATGGATTTGTTAGAAGACGAAGATAACCAATCCCCTGAAGCAAAAATGAATGAAAGCATGATGCGTCAGGAAATATGGGAAGTTTTGGGTGATGTATTAACACCACGCGAAAAAGATGTAATTTCATTGCGCTACGGTTTGACGACAAGCGAACCTTGCACACTAGAAGAAGTAGGCAATATGTTCAATCTTTCTCGCGAGAGAGTTCGGCAAATTCAAAGTAAAGCTATGCGAAAACTCCGTCGTCCTCATATTGCCAAAAGATTGAAAGGTTGGTTAATTTAATTTTGGGAATTGGGAATTGGGAATTGGAACTTGAGTATTTGTCACTTAAATCCAAATTTTGGTATTGTGGCTAATAACTTAGATTTTGGGAAAATCACTCACAACCATTAGCCAATCACCAATGACCATTAACCGATAAACTTGAACTCATATGACTGCGCCAAGCAATGTAATTGTACGTTCTGCTCAAGCTGAAGATTGCGGTGCAATTTTTAATTTAATTCAAGCTTTGGCAGAATACGAAAAACTAGAAGACGCTGTAACCGGAGATGCTTCCACCCTCAAGGAGCATCTTTTTGGTTCTCAGATGAATTCTCAGAGATATGCCGAAGCAATAATTGCTGAATCTCAAGGGCAAGCTGTTGGTTTTGCCCTCTTTTTTCATAATTATTCGACATTTTTAACCAAACCAGGTATTTATCTCGAAGATATTTTTGTTCTTCCCCAATATCGCCGCCGAGGTATCGGCAAACAACTTTTGCTTCAAGTCGCACAAATAGCCTTAGAACGTAACTGTGGACGCTTAGAATGGAGCGTTTTAGATTGGAACGAACCCGCACAAGCATTCTATCGCAGCATGGGTGCAGATATTTTAGATGAATGGCGCATTTGTCGCGTGACTGGTGCTGCTCTGAGCAAGCTGGGGCAAGGGTAAACGAAAATTAATAAATTAATAATTAAATACCCAATTAACTATCTAGTAATATTGTTTCTCCCAAATCTGGCAACACATCAAACAAATCTCCCTGTTTATCTGTCCCCACCTCAGCATCTGTTACTTTCTTTTGGAGAATTGGTATAACTCCTGACAAGCGATCGCCTCTGTGACAAAATTTTATCTAGGAGTATAATTGAATACTTTATTGCTTTTGTTTGCCTGAGGTTAACCGATGAAAGTCACGTTGAAACACAAACGCAACAAAAATTAATTAATCTTGATATTGCGAAAGCATTTTGACGAAGTATGACAGCCTGTCGTTTGACTATCTATTGCTCGAACAAGAGAATATTTAAGGGAAGATAACACTTACTCAGCTTTTGTTACAGAGGGAACACGTAATGAAAAGAATTGTTTCAGTACTGCTATTAGGCATGGCAATTTTCACTTTTGCATTTAGTCGTCCTGCTTTTGCTGCTGATGCGGCGAATGGAGCAAAAATCTTCAGCGCCAACTGTGCTTCATGTCATGCTGGTGGTAAAAACCTGGTTCAAGCCAATAAGACTTTGCAGAAAAGCGCTTTAGAACAGTACGGTATGTACTCAGAAGAAGCGATTATTACCCAAGTTACCAAGGGTAAAAACGCAATGCCTGCTTTCAAAGGACGTTTGGACGACGCACAAATCGCGGATGTCGCGGCTTATGTCCTCTCCCAAGCTGATAAAGGCTGGTAATTAGGAACCGGAACATAGCTTCAGTTCTGAATTCAGTTCTGATTCATTTCTGAAATACTAACCCAGGGGCGCGGCGATGTCGTGTCCCTAAATTTATAAGTTTTAGTTTTATAATATTTGGGCAACTGATTAGCCGAACTCGATATAAATTTCGGCTGCGGCTATCTCTGCGCCTGCTATCTGCATATGTCCTTGATAATTTTCGGGGATGAAATTCAGAGCTAAAAAATATGCCAAAATTAGGCGATCGCTTATTCTTCAGTATATTGAATTACTCCACACAAATTTAGCTACTGTGAAATTTACTTCAGAGGGATAATTTGTTAATTACTAGGTTGAGGCTGACGAAAAGCATAAATATCTTTGATAGCCATTACCCAACCATCAGCAACCGATTCTAAAATCTGCATACCCTTTTCCCTCGTCGCTGTCGTCGCATCACCAATAACACCGCTTTTACTCAAATCTCTAGTTGCCCAAGCAAAAGGTAACTTACCTTCCGGTGTCAGTAAACTCCCCTCTGGCTGTTCGGGTGGATACTCTGCGATCGCTCTTTCCATTTTAACCTGTTCTGGCAAAAGTGCTAAAAGAATACTAGTTTCAGCGTCTCCAGCGTGCATTCCTAATTGTGCTTCTTTCGGTGTTAACAATTCTTTGGTAATATGGGGCACACGCCATGTAAATAAAGGAAACACCATAAAATCACTATGTTTAATATGTAAATCCCGTGCCACCATTTGCATCACTTGCGGTTGTCCACCGTGGGAATTCATCAATACCAATTTTCTAAATCCAGCCCGGTATAGACTATCACCTACCTCCATTAAGATTGCTGAAAGTGTTTCTGTACTTAATGTAATGGTTCCAGGGAAATGCCAATGTTCGTTAGATTTCCCATAATAAAGCGATGGCATGGCAAAAGCCGGAACACTAGCATCTAGTTTTTCCAAGGCTTTCCCCAATACTCCCATCCCAATTGCAGAGTCTACAATAATTGGTAAATGTGGGCCATGTTGTTCTATAGCTCCGACAGGTTGGATAATCACAACATTTTCCTTATCTGGGATGGCTGCAATATCAGTCCAGGTAAGGTAAGGGAAAAAGCGCGATGGCGGAATAAAGTTATGCATGAAGAAGAAGTGAAAATACAGGATTCAAGATAAATTATGCAAGAAAATTATCCCAGGAGAATAAAAACTCATGATTGAAGTAGATGCATCTACCCGTACTCTATCGGTTGATATTGGGGGCAGTGGGGTAAAAGTAATGATTCTCGATACTAGTGGTAATCCTTTAAGCGAGAGGTTTCGGGTTAATACCCCACAACCTCCGATTCCTGGTAGCATTTTAAATGCAATTAGCCAGTTAGCCTTGAGTGTTGGTGAATTTGATCGGATTTCGGTTGGTTTTCCTGGAGTTGTCCGCAATGGGGTGACAGAAACCGCAGTTAATTTGCATCCTGATTGGATTGGATTTGATTTGGCAGGGGAGTTATCGAAACAATTACAAAAACCCGTGCGAGTAATTAACGATGCAGATATGCAGGGTTTAGGAACGATCGCTGGAAAAGGTGTAGAGTTAGTTATTACGTTGGGGACGGGATTTGGTTCGGCTTTATTTATTGATGGGAGATTAGTACCTAATTTAGAAATGGGACATCATCGATTTCGTAAAGGTGAAAGTTACGAACAACAACTTGGACGTTTTACGTTAGAAAAAATTGGCGAACAAAAATGGAATCAAAGATTAGGGAAGGCAATTTCATCGCTACAATATTTATTTAATTATGATTTTCTCTATATTGGTGGTGGTGAGGCAAAGTTAGTCAATATTCAATTACCAGCTAATGTCAAAATTGTTTCTAATTTGAATGGGTTGTTGGGCGGTATTGCTTTGTGGAGAATGTGAGTAATATCAGGTTTCTCTAAATACCTATGATATTATCTTCGGCTAATCACTCACAATTAAAATTTATCCGCGTCCCCGCGTCTCTGTATCTCCGTGTCAATCTTAATAATAAGTATTCAACTGGAGTTGATATGAGGGAAATGGGAGATGGGGAGACGCAGAAAATCAAAAATCATCATCACTGATTGTCGGGATTGGATATCAAGCATTCCAAAAAAGATGAAAATGAGGATAGCAAGATGTTATTTTTTATTGATTTATTTTAGTATCCTTTACCTAATTCTATTCGCACATCCATCAGAATTTTACCGAGCATATTCTTCCCACTCCCATCTTTCCCACAACCCCAATAATAATCCCCAGGTGCATTTTCAATAATCTCTTCATCTCCTGTTGATAAAAGTAATTTTTGCAAATCTTGGTGTGTTTGAAACTTTTTTAATACTGCTTTATACATAATCCCATCTTTTACTTCTTCCCAATCTTGGCGAAGCGGCATTTTCCGACTTCTACCTAGTTCCGCCGCCAACTTAGGTGTTGCAGAAGTTCTAATTTTTTCCCGATAGTCAGCATCCTCAAATTTTTGCGCCTGAAAATAATGTTCCGTTGTCATCCACCACAGCCCATCTAATTCAATTCCATGTCGAGAAAAATTAGAAAAAGCGCCATATTCGTTGTTAGTTGAATAAAAATAAATTGTCATAATAATTTTCTAATATTTTTTAACTCGTACATCCAAAGAGGCAATTTATAAACTAAATCTTCAGAGCAAATAAAGCATTTTTCTTGGGTTTTCGGGGATAGAAGTATCTAGTATAATTCTATTCTTTTGGTGAGTAACTCAGTATTTCTACAATTCTCCGCGTCTCCCTCTCTCCCCATCTCCACGTCATATCATTTCTCCAAAATCTAGCAACACATAAAATAAATCTCCGTGTCTCTCCATCTGTGCCTCCCCGCGTCACCATCTGTTACTTTTTTTTGGAGAATTGGTATCACTCCCTTTCCCCCACCATAATTCCTCTTCCCGTCAATGCCACATATAACAAATTCGAGGTACGCATATCACCTTCCATGTAAGTAATTCCAGGGAACTGTAAGATATCTGGGTCACTAATGGGTAACCAATTTTTACCCATATCCTCAGATTTATAGATACTTTCCTTTGTCGCATTACCAACTTTACCAAATATGTAAATATAAGGAATATTCGCCGCTTTTCCCTTCCCAAAGGCTACAAATTCGCAGCTTTTCACAGATGCCACAATCTTAAACGTCTTACCACCATCAGTCGAACGATATAGGGGATTTCCATTGACATCTTCAGGGTTACGGGCAAAACTCATCCACACATCACCTTGCTGCACGGGATTGGGAACTATAGCTGGGCGAAGTACCCAAGTGGGAAATTTCTCAGCTTTGCTTTTGCGCCAATTGGCACCACCATCAAGACTGTAATAAAAAGCACCACCATCAAAATAATAAAAAGTCTTGCCTTGGGAGTCTTTTCTATCTGCTGCCAAAATATAGGAACTCACCCATGGATTGATGCTATTTCCCCAGGACTTTGGTAAAGCATTGTAGTGTAGGTGGTCGTTATTCTTCTCGTCAAAAGGTTCTGGTTTGGGCTGATGATCGAGATTACGGGATAGTTGCCAAGTTTTACCACCATCAGTAGTGTAATGCGTCCAAGTCCCCCAAGTTGGCGACCATACCATATTTTGCGGATTAGTTGGAGATATGGCAATTTGTCCAGCAATTGCCGATACCTTCTCTTTCCCCGATTTATCGTTTTTCCAGAGTTCCTCAGTGGGAATACTGTCAAAAGCCGTCCAATTTTTACCATTATCTTTAGATATCCCGTGTATTCCCCAAAACCCTTGCCACTGGTGAAAACCCACAAATGCAATGCGATCGGGATTGCCATAAGAATAGTCAATTCCTGTGGCTCCAGCGATATGGGGAAAAGGTTGGGGGTAAACTTTCCAGTCGGGATTTGCCCATTTGAAAGCAGGATTTATGGGTATATTTTTGGGGCTAATACTAGCTGTCGGCACTTGGTTGCGGTTGATGTGGCGAAAGCCGATTTTATCCTGTACTGCACTGATTAAATCTGCACCTCCCTGGGATTTGGGTTTGGGTGGAACTCTTACCATATTCGAGTCCAACTCCTCCAAATTATTCATCATCCATTTATAAACAGGAGTTTTCGCTGTCACATCATCGGTACGAGCAACTCCCCAACCATTCGTCCACCAAACTTGTTTAGGATTCCTGGGGTCTATTTTAATGGTTGCTATACCTGTAGAAGCGTAGGCTTGGTAGTAACCTGGTGCGGAAGTATTGACAGTATCTTGGGGATGATTGGCATCAAATGCACCCATTGCCATTGTTTGTTTTTGCCAAGTTTTACCGCCGTTGGTAGAACGGTAAACGAACTTGTCGGATACAGCCATAACTGTATTGGCTTGGTTTAATTGCACCGTCACAGAGGAATAGACTCGTCCATTGCCATCGGGAGTAATTTCTGCCCATGCACCATTTTGATACCTACGCAGGCTACCAGTGGTATTGTTGCCATTCCGTCCCCAGGTTCCAAATGCTACATACAACGTACCATCATTTGCGATCGCACTACGCAGGGGATTGTCTGCACCTTGGATATTTTGCCAAGTTTTTCCAGCATCTTGGCTTTGCCAGAGACCGCTACCATGAACCCCAACGTAGATATTTTGTGTTGATTTATGGGAATTTCCTGTGTGTTTGTCGAATGTGACGAATGTAAAACCGGGAATATCTTCGTTATCTTTCCCGTTGGCTTTTTTGTACTCTGGTAAGCTGCTAGCTGTGGGTAAACCACCTGTGACTTGTACCCAATCAGCATTCCCTTCTTTTCGCCATAAACCGTGACGACGGGAGGCAAAGTAAATAATCTGGGAATTATTGGGATCAACTGCTAATCTTTCACCTGTATCGGAGCGGTATGATTGGTTGGCACCGACGTATACATGATGTTTACCTAATCCGGTTGCTTGCCAAGATTGTCCCCGGTTATGAGAAACCATAATTTCACCGGAATATTTGTATTTCTGCTTGCCGTCTTTATCGGTAAAAATTTCCTGATTGCGAGTGACAGCAGCATAAATGCGGTTGGGCTGAGATGCATCTACAGCAATACTTTCAACTCCGATGCCTCCTTTGGAAAAGTTAGTATTAAACATATCCATTAGAGGTAGCCAGGAATGGTGATATTTACTTACTGAAGGAGTATCGTATCTATACATTCCTCCAACATCAGTACGCACATAAACATCATAGGGAGCTTGGGGAGCAATCACTAAGCCCGTTACATAACCCATCCCCTGAATATTTACATTTCGCCAGCTAAAGGAATTTTTCAAGGCTGTTGATTGGCGTTGGCGAACCGTTGGTGGTGCTTTTGCTTCTACTAAAGTTGGTTGCAGTGAAGGTGCGGAGATTGCTAAGGAATTTTCATTAGTAGGTGTGGAAGTGCAAGCATTGATAACCAACAACATTAGGACTACAAATGCAGAAAGTCCCAAAAAATAACCTTTTGAGGGTAGATGGATTGTGGGAAATTTCATTATTTTTGTGTGATTGAAGCATCGTAAGATCAAACTGACGCGGAGATTGGGAGACGCGGAGAAAAATTAATAATAGCTGGGTGAATTACTACTTCTACTACTACTTCTACTATTACTACTTCTCTAACGGTAATTGAATTGTAAAAGTGCTTCCTAAGCCTTCGCCGGGGCTATTTACAAAAATTGTACCACCATGTAATTCTGTAATGTGACGTGCGATCGCCAGTCCTAGTCCTAAGCCTTGGTGACGGTTATTGTTATCTGCTTGTCGGTAGCGTTCAAATATTTGCGGTAAAAATTCTGGTGTGATGCCAATTCCGGAATCTTTGACGGTGATGACGGCATATTTTTGGGAAAAACTATCATTCTGGATGATTTGCATCGATAAACAAACTGCAATACTTCCCTCTTCTGGAGTAAATTTAATGGCATTGGCAAGTAAATTACTTAATACTTGTTGGAGGCGATTGGGATCACCAGAAATGAGCGGTAGAGAGTCATCAAGTTGGCTAATTAAGCGGATATTTTTACTGTTGGCGCTAGGGTAAGTAGTTTCGACTGCGGTGGCAACAATAGTATAAAGATTGACTGGACATAAATCGAGGTGTAAAGCTCCTCGGAGCATACGGGAGATGTCCAGTAAATCTTCGAGGATTTTGGCTTGGGATTTAGCATTACGTTCGATGATTTCCAGAGCGCGGTTCACGGCAACTTCGTCAAGCTGGCGAGTTCTTAGGAGTGTAGACCAGCCAATAATCGCATTTAGAGGCGATCGCAAATCGTGTGATACCATGGCGACAAAGTCATCTTTAGCACGGTTGGCATTTTCAGCTTCCGCGCGGGCAAGTTTTTCTGACTCTAAAAAACGGTTGCGTTCGGCTTCCAGTTGCTTGATTTCGTTAATATTTGTACTTGTGCCGAACCATTTCCAAATTTTTCCTTCTTTGTCAACCATTGGTAAAGCGCGTACCAAAAACCAGTGGTAGCTGTCATCTTGAGAACAACGGTAACGCATTTCTGCTTCGTATAATTTACCTGTGCTGGCAGCTTCCTTCCAAGCATGGATGATGCGATCGCAATCTTCCGGATGTAGCATTTTTAACCAGCCCCAACCCAGTCCTTCTTCAAGAGATTGCCCAGTAAATTCCTGCCAGCGCTGGTTAAAATACTCATTTTCTCCCTCAGAATTACAAATCCAAACCAACTGTGGGACAGCTTCAGATAAATAACGGTAGCGTTCTTCGCTTTGCCGCAGGGCTTCTTCTGCACGTCTTTGTTCTGCGAGTGCGGTTTTTTCGGCTGTGATATCTGTTGTACTCCCAAGCAAACGGATGATTTTTCCTTCTTCGTTCCTAATTGCCAGCCCCCTATCCAAAATATGCCGATAGGTGCCATCTTTATGACGTACTCGATATTCATAGCTAAAATGGTCGGGGCTAGAAATGATATTATCAAGCTCCACACGGATAGTTTGTAATTTTTTTTGATCCTCAGGATGAATCAGTTGCCACCACCACTCTTGGGTGGGTTCGGCTTCATCTAGGGTATAACCAACAATATTTTTTAATGCTTCGGTACGTTCAACCCAATTGTTTTCATAGTCCCATTCATAAATTAGGCAATTAACTGCCTCTGTAGCCAATCGAAAACGGTTGTGACTCTGGCGTAATTGCTCCTCAGCCTGTTTTTTGGCGGTGACATCGCGCCAAGATAAAACAAAACCATCCCCCAGCTTGGAGATACGAGCATCAATCAGACGAGTGATAATATGATTACCATGATCAAAATTATAGGCGATCGCTTCTTTTTCTAAAGCTTCTCCAGTTTCCACAACCTGGCAATATTCCTCAAATAATCCCATTTCTCGCTGTGAGGGGAAATTCTCAAACAGTAATTTGCCAATTTGCTCCTCCGCACTCATAATATTGAATTTGCAAGCGGCAGGATTAACATAATCTATGCGAAAATCGACTATTTTTCCGCCTGTATCCCTGACAGCAGAGTAAATCCCAAAGCAATCGAGCAAGTTTTCAATGGAAGTCCGAAAACGTTCCTCGCTGCGACGCAACTCATGACGCAAGCGGACATTTTCAACTGCTGAATGTAGGCTGGAGAGTAGTATTTCTGGTGTGATTTTCCCCTTAACTAAATAGTCTTGCACACCATTTTTCATCGCTTCTACAGCAATGGACTCATCACCTTGCCCTGTGAGCATAATTACGGCTGGTAAATTTCCCCCTACCAATTGTTTCAGTTCCGCCATAAATTCCAAACCATCAATATCTGGAAGCAAAAAATCCAACAAAATTCCATCTGGTTGACAGTAATGCAATAGTTGCAAAGCGCCTGCACCCGTTTCTGCTTCTAAAATGGCATACTCATAGTTAACGTCTTGCCGTAAATAGCGACGATAAACTTCCCTGTCTTCCAGAGAATCATCAATAATTAGAACTGTTAGCTGTTGAGTCATGGCTAACGGGAACACTGTTGGGTAAAATCACAATATCTAGCCAATACTTGACAAAGTTTTCAATTGTTTGAATCAAACGATTCATATCAATTGGTTTCAGTATATAGCTGGTGATGCAATAGCTATAACATATATCAATATCTCTGGGATTTGAGGAGGTTGTAAATATGACAATTGGAATATTTTTCAGATTATGATCTTGTTTGATTTGTTCCAGAACTTCCCGTCCATCGGTTCCTGGTAAATTTAAATCTAGTAAAATGATTGATGGACGAGGAGCAGTTTGGGAATTAGAATAGTTACCCCGATGGTAAAGAAAGTCTAGTGCTTCATCTCCATCAGTACATCGAAATATGGGGTTAACTACCTCTTGACGGCACAAAATACGGATAAACGCTTCAAAATCTTCATTGCTATCTTCAACTACTAATATGGGTTGAGTTGCGTTACCAATCATAGGGGTAGGGGATAAAACATGTAGCTAGCAATGTTGAGAGTCACTATTTCTCGGTGTTTCCCATTGACTAATATCAAGTATAGATAATCATTGATCATTAATTTTTCTCTGCATTCAGTTCAACAATAAGTCTTTAAACCTATTTAATCGACTTAACTATCTGGTTCTAATGTAAAGTAAAACGTACTTCCTTGACCGTAACTTGATTCTAACCAAATATTACCACCGTGGCGTTCAACAATTTTTTTTGCAATGGTTAGTCCTGCACCAGTCCCACCTCCATATTTACTGGGTGCGTGCAAGCGTTTAAAAATACGAAAAATCCCTTCAAAGTGCTTTTCACGAATACCAATGCCGTTGTCGCGGACATAAAATATTAAAGGATGTGAGTCTTCTAGATAACTAATTTCAATCCACTTTTCTGGGCTATCATTATATTTAATTGCATTAGCAATGAGATTACTGAAAACCTCACCAATTTGAATGCGATCGCAAGATATTGTTGGTAATATTTTATGTATACGAATCTCAACTTTTGTTTCTTCAATTCGCGCTCTCAACAAGTCTAAAATTTGGGAAACAACATCGTTTAAATTTGTTTCTTGCATCGATAAATCGACTCTTCCCAAGCGTGAAAAATGCAGCAAAGACTCTATTAAATCTTCCATTCGCTGCGTTAAACGCATTAATGTTTGCAGCTTAGATTTACCATCATTATTCAATATTTCTCCATAATCTTCAATCAGAAAACTGGAGTAATTATGAATTCCTCGCAACGGTTCCTTCAAATCATGGGAAGCGATATAAGCAAATGCATCTAATTCTTTGTTGCTACGTTCTAACTCAAAATTCAATTTTGCTAATTCATCTGCTTTTCGCAAAATAACTCCCAAAATTGTACTGCGTAACTCTAGAGCGGAATTTATCTCACAATGTTTCCATGGTAGAGATTTCATCCGTACTGTTTCTTGCCATAATGCAAACGACTTACGCGGCGATAAACGCAATTCTCCATTTCCAGAAACTTCAACAGGTTTATGAGGATTTCCACCCCAATTCACCGTTTGGATGACTTCTGGACGAAACCATAACACATAATTTTTCTGACTTTTAGCTATAGACAGGGCAAGCAAACCGCTAGCAATATCTTTAAAATTTTCTGCTTGGGGATAATAATTAAATAAACAATCGGTTGCAAAAATATCTTCTTGGAAATGCTGATTAATCCATTCCCATAAATTTTGGATTTCTGCGACTGGAGGAACGTTACCCAAAAAATAATATTTATCCTCAAAGCATATTGCTGCACCCTGTGCATTAACTAAATCCAAGATATTTGGCTTATGAGCAATTAAACCATCAATAAAATCAGCTTCCACCGACATATATTCAACTAACTTACTGTGAACCGAACTCAACAAAAATTTATAATCAAAATCTTCATTATCTTCTTTAGCTATCATTTCCAATGAAGCAATTCGCCCTAAAAACTCACAAGCATGACGAATTTCATACTGCACATATTTTGGTGTTTGATGATGGCAAGCTATCAATCCCCACAATTGTTGATTTTTGATAATGGAAATCGACATGGATGCCTGCAAACCCATATTTTGCATATATTCTATGTGTAAAGGAGAGACACTCCGTAACACTGAATGAGTCAAATCTAGTGGCTGGTTTGTTAAAGGATTATTTGTGGGGATAATTGCTGTTGGCTGATAATTAACATCAGGAATTAAACGTAACCAATTACGACAATAAAGCTGTCGTGCTTGTTGAGGAATATCGGAAGCGGGATAATGTAAATTCAAATATGAAGTCATATTCTCGGTTTTGTCTTCAGCGATGACTTTACCATTCCAATTTTCATCAAATTGATATATCATCACCCGGTCAAAATTACTGATTTTCCGCACTTCTCTAACTAAAATCTGGCTCAATTCCTGCAAATTACTCGTATTTTGTAATTTACTGAGAGCAGATTTAAGCAAATGATAAAAATTAAAAAAATTATTTTTCTTTTCAACTACAAGTTCTAATTCTAAAATGATTATGCCTTCATGGCGATGGAGAATTCCATCAAAAAATAGGCTTTTATCTAATATTTTTATATTAATTTCAATTGGATTTATAGTTTGTAAATCCTCTTGCTGCAAACAATCATGTAACAAACTGATTTGTTCTGGCTCCAATAACTTGCTTAAATCTTGATTAAGCAATTCTTGAGGATGCAAATTAAAAAAAGAAAATGTATTATCACTAACTTGAATAATCTGCAAATTAGATTCCAGTAAAACTAACATGACTCCATGGGGTTGTAGAGTCCCAGAAAATTGGATTGGTTCGCGATCGCAATTACTTAAATCTACTTTAAATCCTAGATTTATATAATTATTATTTGCTTGATTAAATGTCACAATTTCAATTCTCCTGACTCAGTAATGTTGCAAAAATACTGACTTCAATCCAAAATCACAACTCGTATAACTTAAGTTGATAAAGTAAATCAATTAAAAACTGATTTGGGTAGATTGATAGCTAGGCGGCTCAACGTGAATCAAAATTCTGGCAGGGTTAAATCGTTCTTCCAAACGTTTTTCGACTTCTTCAGTAATACGGTGTGCAGTTTCCACATCAGCAGCATCAACAATTAAATGCATCTCAATAAAAATTTGTCTTCCCACCACACCACGGGAAGCAATATCATGGCAGTTTACCACGCCAGGAACCGCAAGGGCGATCGCATGAATTGTTTCCGGTGCAATCGCAACTTCATCAACTAACCAAGGTAAATTGTCCTTTAATACCGTCCACCCACTCCAAAATACCAACAAAGCCACGGGAAAAGCCAAAACCACATCCAACCACTGATACCCCAGCCAAACCCCAATCAAACCAGCAATTACCGTAATTGTCACCCAAATATCACTCATTGTGTGGGTTGCATCTGCAATCAAAATCGGACTTCCCACCCGTTTACCAACGCGACGTTCATAAAAAGCAACAAAAATATTCACACCGAGGACAACCAATAATATCCATAACTCAGGTGCAGAAATCCTTACAGGTTTACCGCCATGAATTATCCTTTCAATCGCACCCTGAATAATTTCAAAACAAGCTATCCCCAAAAAAGCTGCAATTCCCAAAGCACCCACAGCTTCAAACTTCTGATGTCCATAGGGATGTTCTCTATCAGGTATGGGAGAAGAGAAGCGACTAGTAATTAATCCCAAAATATTATTTGCACTATCGGTAATGCTATGTAACGCATCCGCAAGTAAGCTGAGGGAACCAGTCATATTTCCCACAACAGCCTTTAACACCATTACAAATATATTCAGTAATAGCGTAATGATTAGAACCTTTCTTACAGTCGCTCTATTATCGTAAATCATACAGTATTTTTTATTTCCATACCTTACTTCTACTGTATAGCTTTTAAGACTAAGTAAATATTTTAAACCTTGACATATTAAGGATTATAGATATCTTTAAGTAAAGATTTTACTGACATGTATTGCAATTTTTTTTAATTAAGTGATGCTCAATATTCAGTTATTAGTAACTTTTTTGCTGATAAATAAATGACTTTGTTTTGCATTAATTTGCATTAATTTGCAGAAAAATTTGATGATAAATCTACCTGGAGATTTATCTCTGAAGATGTCAAAAATTCTGCTGGCTAAATTGGGGAGTCAAATGCAGTCATATCATGTCCGGTTGAATACTTTCATTAAGACTGACACGGAGACTTAGAGACGCGGGAAATCTGAATTGTTAAGTGATTAGCCAAACATGACATTATGTAACAAAACGTAAATCTAGACAGAAAATTGGGAATGTGGTTTTTTAAAGTATAAATAAATACATTTAAGTATAAATAAATTAACTTTTAGCTTTCCACGATTCGGTAAGATGAGTAATGTTCAAGAATCGGCGCTCAAACGAATGTCTTCAACGCATCTAAAATTAAATCTCATCGAAGGTTCAGTTTCCTTTAGCTTTTCCCCTGACGCTGCACGGGAACTCAAAGCCGCCCTTGAGCAATTAATTAGTAACCTCAAAGCAGTATCCGCCGCAAAAACAGGTGCTGGTAGCAAACCTACACCTCAACGCCCCACAGAATACAGGTATACAGGAGAAGTCTTTTTAGAGGTTTTTTGTAATCCCAATATCTGGGCAACACCATTTGCAGCCAAAGTTCTGCTGACAATACGCGATGCCACAATTAAGTTAACAACAGAAGCCGAATTAACTCGTCTTATCGAAGATGTAAATCAGTATTTAGAACAGTTTTAGGAATTTCTGACTCTTTACACCCTTAAGAGCCCAGATAAATCAGCACTAAAAAAGGAGCAGTTGCCGATTATAGCTGCTCCCCAAAGTCTTAAAATTACTCAAGCAAATGAAATGAAATGAAATAGTTATTACGTTACAGCAATCTGTACTGGAATTATGAGATATTTGTTTTCAATTGCGATCCCTCAAGGATTGGCTCTATTTGCAAATGGCTAGATGCCGCAGTTATGAAACAATGCGTATCGCAAATGGCAGATGAAAAATCGCAATATTAAAAAATAAGCCTCAAGAATTAAACACAGTTGTTGTAGAATACCGAGCAATATTGAAAATTAACTGGAAACTACAGTTAGCGAAACCTGAACCCGCATCACGACTCAAAGGCGACTTCCAACCGTTATGGGAGACGAGTTGGAAATAAGTTGTCCTAAATCATGCAATGCAAAAATTAAACATTGGTGAGCTTCAAAGATACAAAAAGACACAATTGCTAAACTTGAATCTTTGAGTCATAAATCTTGACAATTTTAGACCCTAATGCTTTTGGCTTCACGAATTAATAAATTTAGGTAGATGCTAAAGATTTTGGATTGGGTAATGCTGATTGTTTTATCGAGAGTTATCTTGCTGTTCACAAAACCTGTTGCTGCTTAAATCTATAGGCTTCTAACTTCCCCAAATCCAAAATCTGGATTGAAGAGAATCAGTCATTGTCCCATTCTTCACGACCAATTAGGTCAGCGATGCGATCGCGCAACAAAAAGTCACATTTTTCTAGTTCACATTCAACACAAACCCATTCTCTTGCAGGAATGTACTGGCACAGAGTATATATGGGCTGTTGTCTGCTTACAACCCCCTTCTGTACAAGTCGGCGTGCTTCGTCTTGAATCACGCCTAGAGAGTAGTAGTTGATAGAAGGCACCGTATTCACACTCATGGTATTTACTCACGAATTACACGTAAATAGTGTTCCCAAAATTTGGACTTGAATTAACACGGCAATATAAATTTGCTGCTTGAGATTTTGTAGTTTGCTATACGGAACTATTTCCATTTTGACGCTAAGTATCTTCAAATTATCTAAAGAAATGTGAAAAAAATCAATAACCCCTGACATTCTTGCTGTTGATAATGACTTACCAGGGTTAGGGAGTAAAATTTTTGACGCATTTGTTTGAGATACTTGTAAGATTACGCTCAGAAAATAATATAGCATTCATCCCAAGTGGAGAATGCTAGAAAGTTGTACTTCAAGCATGAAAGCCTTGTTAATTCAAGTGTTTGTTAATTGTTAATAATTTACGCAGGGTTGTCAAACCCAGTATATACTGCAATGTTCAAGAGCAGGCACAGGTGAGACTTTCTGGATATTAGATGTATAAATCGCCGCAAACTACAAACACGATCTAACATCACAACCAGCATATGTTTGCCTGAACTTAATGTTTTCTTAAACAGAGTTAGACTGTTGAAAGTGCGATCCCGAAGCAATAAGCCCCAAAAGATTTGATTAATTCAAGGATTTACACTGAGTAAAGTTAGAAGATTAGTTGGGAATAAGTACATTCTAAACCAATGCGATGTTGTTCCTACCAATTGGAGATTTAGAGTCTGTTAGCAAACAATTGTAACACTAGTGTTGTTGCTGCATTTATTGTTGGCAACTAGTCTAAAATCTGACAGATAATAGAAACATCATATAAACATCACAATAATCAATTTAGGGAACCGAGCAATGAAATATTGTGAGTTCTGATTTCACTGATTAGAATAGCTTATAACTGGGAAGGTTACTGCCTAATATCCCCTATAATTCCGTAGGCAGCAGCTATGATGTGGAGATTTATGTTGGGATAGATGAAGACCTGGAAACGGTAGAATTGCTATATATTTTATAAATTCAAGCAGATGCGATCGCGCTGTGTCTGTCAAATATGTATCTAATAGATTGAGTTCAATTGTTAGTCAAATTACATTATTGGTTAGTTATAGATTTTGAAATAATTAACCAGGGTAAAATGATCACAGGCACAACCAAGTTATTAGGTGTCATTGGACATCCGGTAGAGCATTCACTGTCACCATTGATGCATAATGCGGCAATTGCTCAAATAGGAGTTGATTATGCATATCTTCCCTTACCAATCGCACCGCAAAATTTAGAGGATGCCATCCGGGGATTTGAGGCAATCGGTATAACTGGGTTTAGTGTGACAATTCCCCACAAACAAGCAATCATACCCTTAATGTCGGAAATATCTAGTTTGGCTGAAGCTGTGGGAGCAGTGAATACAGTATTTCGTCAAGATAACCAATGGGTTGGCACAAACACCGATGTCGAGGGATTTATTGCCCCCTTGCGATCAACATATAATCGTGATTGGAGTCAGACTACAGCAGTAATTTTAGGGAATGGTGGAGCTGCACGGGCAGTTGTTGCTGGTTGTGCTCAACTTGGTTGTGCGGAAATTCATGTAGTTGGCAGAAATTTGCAGAAATTAGCGACTTTCCGTGACAGTTGGGCTAACTCCGCTTTTACAACTAACTTACAAGTTCATCACTGGGAATTGCTCCCAAAATTGCTTCCCAATGCCGATTTATTGGTAAATACAACCCCTATCGGTATGTATCCACATACTCAAGCATCACCCTTGAGTCAGGAAGAAATAGAGGATTTAAACCCTAATTCCCCCATCGTCTACGATTTGATTTATACACCCAATCCAACAGAATTTTTGCAACAAGCCCACAAAAGAGGAGCGACAACCATCGATGGATTGGAAATGCTCGTACAACAAGGTGCAGCAGCATTGAAAATTTGGCTAGCACGGGACACTGTGCCTGTTGATGTGATGCGGCAAGTGTTACGACAACATTTGGGACTGTAGAGGAGATGGGGAGAGTGGGAGAGTGGGAGATGGGGAGACGGGGAGATGGGGAGATAAATAAAAGAAACCTCATTTCTTATTGATGATCCCCGCATCTTCTTTTCCCCGCGTCACCGCGTCCTCTTTTCCCCTCGCATATACTAAATTTTTAACCCAAAAGCGATCGCACTAAGAAAAAGCTGGAAATCGACTTGGAATCGACAAATTCCCCTTCTAAAATGGCTCTTTCTAACTGTTCGGGACTCCAAATTAGTACTTCGATATCTTCGTCGTCATCTTGGGCGGGTGGTTTTTCCAGTTTTTCTAAGTCTTGAGCAATAAAAGCATAGATAATCTCATCGGAATAACCGGGAGCAAGAAAAAATTCACCGAGTTTCTGCCATTTGTTGGCACTATATCCTGTTTCCTCTTGAATTTCTCGCTTGACAGTCTCTAAAGGGTCTTCATTGACTTCTACCGTACCTGCGGGGAACTCTAAAACTCTAGTCCCAACAGCAAAGCGATACTGACGCACAAGTATCAGTTTACCCTCCGATGTCACTGGTACAGCTAAAGCCCCACCTGGGTGACGAATACACTCCCATTCTCCCTCTGATTTATTTGGCAACCGCAGGCGATTGACTTCAAAATTAAACTTGCGACCCTTATAGAATAGGCGTTCTTTCAACAGTTGCGGTAATTCTCTACCTAATGGCATAGTCGGATTTGATGGTACGTAAATATACAAATATGCATTGAAATGTGATTTTCTAACGCATTTATCTGTATTGATGTTGGTAAAATTAATTGCCTGAAAACAGGCTGATATCAGAACAGTCTACATCCTTAACCAGTTCTTTAATCGTTCTTTGACACACTGGTTCAATCCAATCTGGAGAAATCTCCGCTAATGGGACTAATACAAATGCGCGATCGCTCATTCTGGGATGGGGAATTTGTAATTTTTCTGTCTTCAAAATTAAGTCATCATATAATAACAAGTCTAAATCTAGAGTTCTAGCTCCCCAGCGTTCGTTCCGGGTGCGCCCAAATTTATTTTCAATACTTAACAATATTTCTAATAATAATTCTGGTATCATCTCCACCTGCAATCGGGCACAACCATTTAAATAATCTGGTTGAGGTGGTCCAACAGCTTTGGTGCGATACCAACTTGATTGGGCAAGCAACTTGATCCCTGGCGTTTTGGCGATTGTGTCAATTGCTGCTGTCAAAATTGCCGGAGAATCACCAAGATTACTTCCCAAAGCAATGGCACTTTGCCCTGTTCCACTGGAGAGATTTACACTATTATTCAACAAGTTATTCATAGTCAACCTTGAGAGTGTTGATTTTATTTTTAATTTTTCTCCCGGACTGAATTTACAGAAATCATAATAATGAAGTATCATTTACAACTTTCTCTCCTAGTATAAATACACTTGATTTCTGGGGTATTTTGGCTAAATTGACAAAGAGTAAATATCTCTAAACATCAATGGAATAGGATGTTATACTACCACAGTTGATATGGTGCCTTCGTTGGAATTGTTATATTTAGTGACTAGTTAGCAACTGCTTGGGATTGGGGAAGTGACGTGCTAAAGTTTACCTCTTGGTTCAGGGATAAAACAGCAAACTTGGATACAACGCCGACAAATGACTCGGAATCGCCAACTGGCGAGACTCATCAAGATGTTCAAAAGGAGCAAGAATCGGTAAATGAAGAGGTGACTGTTGAGGAAGAGTCCCCATCTCAGAAGTCAGGAGGTGGCAAGAAGCATTTATTGAACCGAGCTAGTCAGGTATCGTCAACGATAATTAATCGGTTTCCTGGTAGTCGCAATCCTTGGTATCGTCGTTTTTTGCTATTGGCGGGTTTAGGGGTAGGTGGGGGTGCTTTAGCAATTGGCTATGGTATTTCCAGCATCGATAAGAATTTGCCCGATACAGCCGACTTGAACAGTGTGGTGCGCGAACAAACACTCACAATTAAAGCAGGGGATGGGACAATTTTGCAGCAAACTGGGCCAGCCACCCGTGAACAATTATCACTGGAAGAAATTCCCGAAACCCTGAAAAAAGCTTTTATCGCCTCTGAAGACCGAAGATTTAATCAACATGATGGTGTGGATGTTCAAGGGATTGTCCGTGCTGTTGTCAATAACGTGCGATCGCAAAATGTTGTCGAGGGTGGTAGTACCATTACACAGCAGTTAGCGCGAATTCTTTTCCTCAAGCAAGAAAAAAGCATTTTACGCAAAGTCAAAGAAGCACGACTAGCGCAAAAAATGGAGCGAGAATTAAGCAAAGATAAAATTCTCGAGCGCTATCTGAATCTAGTTTACTTAGGCTCCGGTGCTTACGGTGTTGGCGACGCATCCTGGGTATATTTCAGCAAGTCTGTCAAAGAATTAACATTGGCAGAAATGGCAACAATCGCCGGACTTGCCCCTGCTCCTAGCCTTTACGCCCCCGACAGAAATCCCGACGCAGCTAAACAACGCCGCAATCTCGTATTGCAAAGAATGCTCGAAGATGGCATCATCACCGCCACTGAAAAACAAGCCGCAGCAGACGAACCCCTCACCGTCAAATCTAGTCCCCCCAAACGTACGGAAGTCCAAGCGCCTTATTTTACTAGCTTTGTTCAAAAAGAACTGCCCAAGTACGTTAAACCCGAAGTGATCGAAGCTGGGGGCTTAACCATTGAAACCACCCTTAATCCCGCTTGGCAAACCGCAGCCGAAAATGCAGTAGCTAAAACCCTACGAAATCAGGGACGCTGGAATAACTTCAAACAAGGCGCATTAGTGGCAATTGACCCCAAAACTGGTCACATTAAAGCAATGGTGGGCGGTAAAGAATTTGGTAAATACCAATTCAATCGCGTCACCCAAGCCCAACGCCAACCAGGTTCCACCTTCAAAAGTTTTGTTTATGCTACCGCGATCGCCACTGGGATGAGTCCCTATGAGAACTTTAAAGATTCTCCCCTGATTATTGATGGCTACGAACCCAAGAACTTCGACAAGGGCTATCGAGGGGATTTAGATATGGCAACAGCCCTGACAAAATCCGTCAATATCGTAGCGGTACGCATTTTGATGCGAGTAGGGTTTGATCCCGTAATTAATCTCGCCCATAAAATGGGGATTAAATCTGAACTGAAACCGATGTACTCCTTGGCACTGGGATCGGCAGAAGTTAACTTACTAGAATTAACCAGTGCCTATGGTACTTTTGCTGCCCAAGGTGTACATCACGAAGTCCACGGCATCACCCGTATTCTGAGCCGTAGCGGTGAGGAAATTTGGAAAGCGAACTTTACTCCCGCACGTGCTTTAGATTCTGATAGCGCTGCCATTATGACCTGGATGCTGCGAAATGTAGTTGCATCGGGCACAGGCCAACCAGCACAACTAAGTAATCGCCAAGTTGCTGGGAAGACTGGAACTACTGACGAAGCGAGAGATTTGTGGTTTGTTGGCTTTATTCCTCAAGTAGTTGCTGGAGTCTGGCTTGGTAACGATAATAATCAACCAACCTACGGAGCCAGCAGCAACGCAGCCGAAACTTGGCAGGATTTTATGAAAGTGGCTGTCAAAGGAATGCCGATCGAGAAATTTCCCGCTCGTCCCAAACTCGAAGGACGTAAAGCTAGCATTAAAGCCCAACCGATGAAAGGAAAGCGAGTAATTAACCGCGCCATTCCCAACAGAGATAACAATAATGAAGACAGCTTTAGCGAAGATACTCCCAGACGCAGACGGCGTAGCCAAGTAAATTCGTCCGTTGAGAATAATAACAACGAGCAAGGCTCATCAAGACGGCGCAGGCGCTATTACCAAAGCGAACAGCAAACAGATAATACATCAGGACGCAGTTCTCGGAGACGTTACCGTAATGACAACTCCAGTTCGGGCGATTCCTCAACCCGTCGCCGTCGCCAAGTTGAATCTGACTCATCAGGCTCAGGTTCCCAAACGCGATCGCGTCGTCGTGATTCTGAACCATCCAACAATAACTCCGGTTCATCTGGTTCTCGTCCCTCTTCCGGTTCTCCTAGTTCACCCTCATGGCGCGATCGCTTGCGTCCATCGGGTGGTTCTGAAGGATGACACGGGGACGCGGGGATGCGGTGACGCGGGGACATGAGGATAAAGAGATATACAAGAAGTAGAAAATTTTATTTGTGTCTCCCCCTCCATGTCTCCCCATCTCCCAATAATTCCTCCCTACCCTTCTCTCTGCTGACAGATGTAACCTCAAGATTATTTTTGTACGGTCATAAGTAACGTAATTAAAACTAGGAAAATTTACTTATGTACTTATTTCTGCAAACAGCAGTAACTCAAGAGCCTCATTTTCCCTACGCATCGGTTGGGTCTTTGGTGCTTGGTTTTATCGCAGCTGTGACAATTGGTTCAATTGCTTGGTATAACTCGAAGCGCCCCGTGGGTTGGGAAGATAAAGAGCGCCCTAACATTGTGCCTGATATCGAAAAAGAACAAACCCCCGGTTTGTAGTTAATGCTAAGTAGGCAATGTTGATCAGAAAGTGCTGAGTGTGGATTACTCAGCACCAACGTATGTCGAATTCCAATGTTTAATTCCGATGTTTAATTTTGTACTTCAACCCATCGACGATAGAGTTTTTTAACCTGCTTGAGAACAGTATTCGCGATTGGTTGATTGGAATCTTCGTGGATTTTCATTAATTTGTTCAAAAGTTTGGCTTCTTCAGTTGCAACCTCGCCATCACTGTAAATTAAGCCACTGATAGTTTGAATTAGATTTTCGCATTCTTCATTGCTGGGGCGATCGCCTAAATATTCATGTACCCATTGATAAAATTCATCTGGCTTAACTTGTACTAATTCGTACAACCAAGGTTTAATCTCTGGGTCATTGGCAATACCTTTTTCTTCAGCAATGTGACGTAAATACTGACGTTCTTCAGGTTGAATGACACCATCAATCCATGCGGCACCAATCAGTATTTTCACCAGGCTTTTCACACTCGAATCGGTAATCATATCCAGCCTCCTAGTAGTGAGCTATCCCTAGATGGAATCTTACCAACCCTAACAGTGTTCATTAATAACCGTTACTTTTTCTTAAGCGCACCATAAAAAATCCATCGAGGTTGTGGCGGTGCGGTAAAACTTTCAGCCAACCCCGTCCTAGAACATTGTTGATGCGATCGTTTACATTGGTAAAATATTTGGCAATTGCAGCATCTAAATTTGGTGGCTCAATTTTCCAATCTGGGTTTGCCCCTAAAAACGACTCGATGATGTTTTCATTCTCTTGTGGATGTAATGTACAAGTTGCATACACCAATATTCCCCCCGGCTTAACTAACTGGGATGTGGAGGATAATAATTCTTGTTGTAATATAGCTAGTTCTCGAATTTTTTCTGGAGTTTGTCGCCATCTTGCATCTGGATGACGGTGTAGAGTTCCTAAACCCGAACAAGGTGCATCCAGCAAAACCCTGTCAGCTAGATTGGTAAATTGGTTTAAATTTCGACTATCACCTGGACAAAGTTGAATCGATTTTAATTGTAAACGTTGAGCATTTTCTGTAACTTTACGAAGTCGAGAAGCAGTTTGATCACAAGCCCAAATC
Source organism: Calothrix sp. NIES-4101 (assembly GCA_004296455.1). Taxonomy (GTDB): domain Bacteria; phylum Cyanobacteriota; class Cyanobacteriia; order Cyanobacteriales; family Nostocaceae; genus Brunnivagina. The sequence goes on along the minus strand of AP018280.1, from coordinate 4,776,913 downwards.
TTACCTTGATCTTGCATTAATTCGCCAATATGGGTTGTTTTTCCTCCTGGTGCTGCACATGCATCAATAATTACTTCTCCTGGTTGTGGGTCGAGGAGATAACTAACTAGTTGAGCGCTACAATCCTGTACAGTCCACCATCCCTGGTGAAATCCAGGTAAGTTTTTAATTGCACCACTACTACCAATTAAACGTAAAGCCTGTGGTAAATACGGAACTTTTTCAAATTCAACACCCGCAGATGCAAAAGCCTGCTCAACTGCCTCAATTGTCGTCTGAAGCGGATTTACTCGTAAATCAATCGTTGGAGTTTGGTTCATCCATTCGCATAATTTCTCAGTTTCCTCCCAACCAAACTGTTGGACATATACCTCAATTATCCAATCTGGGAAACTGTGGATAATTCCCAAATGTTCGCGAGAGGAATCGGAAGATTGAGAGATGGGGAAAAATAAAGAATTAGAGATTTGAGATATTGTTTCTGTCCCTGCCTTATTTTCACCACCTTCACTCAGCCTGATATATTGCCGCAACAGCCCATTCACCACACCCGCAAGTTTGGCAAAACCAAATTCTTTGGCAAGTTCAACAGTAGTATTCACCGCCGCCGAAGCAGGAATACGTTCTTGGTAACGTAGTTGATACAAACCCAAATGGAGAATGGTGCGTAAATCTTTGGGTTGCTGATTAGCTTTCTTTTTACCAATTTCGTCAATAATTGCATCCAGAGTACGCTGACGACGCACACAACCGTAAACTAATTCTGTCACCAAACGGCGATCGCGATCGGGTAAATCTGATTTTTGGGCAAATTTTTGTAATATTCGATCAAGTGCAACATCAACAAACGCACCCTTGTGAACGTCGCGCAGAGCAAAAAAGGCAATTTGACGAGGAGAGGACATTATTCTGTATTCTGAGTTCTGCTAGTTAAGTTAGCACCTTCAAACCTTAATCTTTTACTAGTATCCGAAAAAAGTTTTTCGCTATTTGTAGATATTAATTACTTAACACCTTTCTCAAATTCTAATTGAGAAACTCAGATGTTAAATTACCAAGCTTTCAGGAAATGTTTTTTCTAAGCTGACGTAAGTATGGCAAATATTCCAAAAATGATGAATTTTGGAGGCAATTCGCTCATGACTGACACAATTAGTAATCCTGCTCAACATCCTCAAGTCACACAACAACTCTCTGAAAATATTATTCTCACTACCCTTGATGATCTCTATAACTGGGCAAAAATGTCGAGTCTGTACCCGATGATGTTTGGTACAGCTTGCTGTTTTATGGAGTTTATGGCTGCTTATGCTTCGCGCTTTGATATGGAACGTTTTGGGATGATTCCTCGGGCGACACCGCGACAGGCAGACTTATTAATTACTGCTGGTACCATCACAATGAAATATGCGCCAAATTTGGTGCGGCTCTATGAACAAATGGCAGAACCAAAGTATGTGATGGCAATGGGAGCTTGTACAATCACAGGTGGGATGTTTAGTGTTGATTCTCCTAGTGCTGTTAGAGGAGTAGATAAATTAATCCCCGTTGATGTTTACATTCCTGGATGTCCCCCTAGACCGGAGGCTGTGATTGATGCAATTATTAAACTGCGGAATAAAATTGCTAATGAAAGTATTCAGGAACGGTGGCAAACAAAACAAAGCCATCGTTATTACAGTATCCCCCATAAAATGAAGGTGGTGTCTCCAATTAATGATGGCAAATATTTGAACAAAGCAGAGATGCAGGCTCCACCAAAAGAATTAATCGCAGCCACAGGATTACCTTTACCTTTAATTCCCCAATCTCAGTCTCAAGTTCGACAAAATAGTGATTGAAGTATTAGAGCTAATTTCCAATAGAGGTAATTTCCAATATTTTGTAGAGATGTAGCAGTACTATGTCTCTACATTTCACCCTTTGCACAAATGCTTTTCAATTTTCTCAAAAAAGGCGACAAATGACAGGATACAGGGATGTGGCGATTGATGCGCCACAACATTTTGGAGAAGTGATGTAATTTTCTGACTTTTTGAAAAAGTTAAATTCCGATTACCATAATATTTGTTTATTAGGGAAATAAGTAAACTTACTCAGCAATAAATTACTTTGTAAGGATTCAGGTCGCGGAGCAAGGAATGAGGGAAGGAAAAATAATTTGATTGTGTGTATGAGCTAGTATTGCATTCGCAAAAAAGCCAATTACAGAACGTCCCTGACTCCTACAAGTTTGCACAACAGTTAATAGATTTGCAGTATCTCCAAATCTTTCAAGCGAACGCGAACCACCACTAATTTTTCGTTTAGTGACAGCTAATCTCAAGTTACGTTCTGCGAGGTTATTATCGGGAGGAACTTCAGGATGGTCGAGACAATACCACCATTGGTCGTATTTATCTCGCAATTTAGTTAACAAATTCAACGCTGTTGCACCAGCTTGTGGTATCCATTCCTTGAAAGCTTTATTAATAGTGGATTTGAAGTCAAAAGCCCATTGTTTGTAGGCTTCAAGGGAGCCAGTAATTTGAAACTGCTGATAATTCTTGAACACATCATCGATTAATTCGATAAAACATAAAGCAATCTCATGATTATGTAATACCGGAGATTTGCTCAAATTCTTGAAATGCCGACGCATGTGCGCTAAACATTTTTGTTGTGCATTCGCAGCGTAGCCATTGTAAACACTAAAATCATCGCTGCTCAAAACCCCTGCATACTCGCTTCCTAATATCGATTCAAGTTCATCTCTTGAACGTGTATCTGCGGCTTTAAACAAGCAAAAACCTCTATTGGCAAACACCCATAGCCATTCTTTTACCCCTTTTACTGTCCAGGGTGTTTCGTCTACATGGATATTTGGCTGCTCACTTTTTACCCAATCTGACAATTCCTTTACTGGTTTTTCTATTGCTTGTGCAACTCTTTGATTGGTTGCTACTAACGTTCCTTCTCCAATATCTATCTGCCCTAATTCTTCTATTAACTCGCGAATTTTCTCATACGGCATGTGGGCATAATTTCCTAACCAACCGATTAATGCTTGTAAGCGCAAACCCAAATCTTGCCCCGGTACTATTGAGTCGCTCCAATCTGCGGCACTTACTGTTCCACAGTGACTGCATTGTTGATGAATTCGTTGGTATTCAACTATTTCTATTGGATTTGCTACAAATTGTGCCACAACTTGCTTTTCGATTTTATCTGCAAGTTCAAGAAAGTGAATTCCTCCACAGTACGGGCATTTTTCTGGACGTAGCATTTCGATTCTATCTACTCGTCCAAAACCTTTACGGGTTTTTCCTTCATGTCCTGGTTGCCCTCCTGGCTTTCTTTTTTCTCCTTCTTCTGAATCCTGTTGTTCTGATTTCTTTTTTTCTGATTTTTTGATTATGTCCTGTGATGGTGGCTTTGATGAGCTTTTACTGTCTTTATTTACTATTTCTTTGAGCCTTTCTAATTCTATTCTCAATGCCTGGATGATTTTTACCAATTCCTCTTTCGGCAATTGGTATAATTCTTCATCCCTTTGAATCGCTGGCATTTTCTGACTCATGCTGTCGATATTCTCGTACTACACCTACCCATGTCAACTACCCCACACCTGAATCCTTACATTACTTTTTGTTGCGAATTGTCAACTTATAACTAAAATGTATGCCAATTATTAATTTTTTCATACATAAATCAGGATTGAAAAGCTTGTAATTGTAACTGTGGTTGCAAAATTTTTATTTACTTAGATTCATAATGACAATGGAGTATTTCCCGCTAGTTTTTACTAGTTTAAATGGCGGTTCTTACCACCCGCTAAAGCTGTCGTTTTATTTACAATAAAAACGTCAACATAAAAATATCAATGCGATACGCGCTTAAGCTCCAACTTTTGGTAATAATAGAAGCTGCCAAAAGCGATCGCACAACAATTTCCACCTAAATCAAGATGAAGTGAGAACATCATGCCACAAACTTTAGATGTAATCCAGGCTGCTGTTACCTCCTACCAAGAAGGCAGAAAAACGATTGATGAAGTAATTTTGGAGTCGGTAGTTGAAGCTCGTAACGCTTGTGAAATTAACGGCAATCAATCACAAGAATGTGCAGTGGCTTGGGATATCGTTGAAGAATTACAAGCCGAGCGATCGCACCGCAAACAAGCAACTAAAATCCAAACTTCACTCGACCATTACTGCTATTTGCATCCCGAAGCCGCAGAATGTCGTGTTTATGATGTTTAGTAGTTAATAATTAATAGTTAATAATTAATGGCTAATGGTGATGAACTGTTAGCCATTATTCATTTATTTGATAAATGATTGTGTATGATTGCTGATTAATTACGAGCTATTTCAATTCATTGACAGCCGACTGTGTCAATTTCTGAATATCAACTAAATTGGGGGCTATCTCCTGACTTTTCATTGCTAACCATAACAGGTATTCCACATTCCCCGCCGGGCCAGTAATCGGTGACCAAGTTAAACCTCGATATCGCCATCCTACTTTTTGTGCAGTTTCTAATATCTGAAAAATAGCATCTGCATGGTCACGAGAATCGCGCACAACTCCTTTTTTGCCAACGCGATTTTTACCAACTTCAAATTGTGGTTTCACAAGCAAAACCATTTCTCGCGGCGTTTGAGATAATTCCCATAAAACAGCCAATATTTTAGTTATAGAAATAAATGAAACATCAACAACAATAAAGTCAGCTACTTCTTGGGAATTAAGGGAATCTAAAGGTAATTCTTTATATAAAACTTCTGGTTTCAAATGTCTAATATTGGTACGTTCTAGTAAAATTACTCTTGCATCATTGCGTAACTTCCAGTCAACTTGCCCGTAACCGACATCAACACCGTAAATTAATTTTGCTCCGGCTTGCAGCAAACAATCAGTAAATCCACCTGTAGAAATACCAGCATCTAAACAAACTCGTTCGGCGACAGAAATATTAAAAGTATCTAAAGCCTTAGCTAGCTTCTCACCACCACGAGAAACAAAACGCGATCGCTCTTTGACGGTAATTTCTCCATCTACATCTACTTCCGTGCCGACCTTATCAATAATCCTACCATTAACAGTCACTTCCCCTGCTTGAATCAGACGCTGTGCTAAAGCACGGGATGTACATAGATTTTTTTCTACTAATAAGATGTCGAGTCGTTGTTTTGCCAATTTTGAGTATTTAATCCTATAAAAATTAATAAATAACTATTTAATTATCCATCAAATTTAGTCGATTTAATCTCTAAAAAATGGATATTTTCTGAATGCCGTAAAAAGTCAGCTTGCGCGAGATTATTATATAATAATCATTTGTAAGCGCTAATCCTGAAAAACTGATTTTCGAGCATTGAGCGAAGTCGAAATTCTGAAAACCCAGTAATCTATGTGAGTTTTAATTTGAGCTTCCTATTTAACATCCATGTATTTTATAAATTCATAAAAGCGGGTGGAAAATAGTCTCTTCCACCCAATTCTATAATTATTAACTTTTAACTTCTAATAAGAAGGTACAGAAGGATCAATTTCCTTACTCCAAGCCAGGATACCACCTTTGACATTTGTGCCTTCTATCCCTGCATTCTTTAAAATACTTAAAGCCTTTGCAGAACGCATTCCCGACTTACAATGAACAATTAAACAGTGTCCATTAACGATATCCTTTACCTGACTAATGCCATCACCATCCTCAATATCAGGTAACGGAATCAGAACCGAACCGGGAATTTTGGCAATTTCATACTCGTGGGGATTACGAACATCTAGCAATACAAAATCTTTCCCACCAGCATCAAGTAACTGCTTCAATTCCTGTACAGTCATTTCTGGAATATTCATCTGCTGTTTTGCCTCTTCTGCTTTCGCTTGGGAAATACCACAGAACTGTTCGTAATCGATTAATTTTTCGATTACCGGACGTACGGGATTAGGACGTAATTTCAACTCCCGGAACTTCATATTTAATGCATCATACAGCAATAAACGTCCGCTTAAAGTTTCACCCTTGCCCAAAACAATTTTCACAGCTTCGGTTGCTTGGATTACCCCAATAATTCCCGGCAAAATACCGAGTACACCACCTTCGGCACAGGAAGGAACCATTCCTGGTGGTGGTGGTTCTGGGTATAAATCACGATAGTTGGGGCCACCTTCGTAGTTAAATACCGTAGCTTGTCCTTCAAAACGGAAAATTGAACCGTAGACGTTGGGCTTATTTAACAACACACAAGCATCATTTGTCAGATAGCGCGTCGGGAAGTTATCTGTCCCATCGATCACAACATCATACGGACGAATAATATCCAGCGCATTCTGCGACGTAATCTGGGTTTCGTATAAATCAACCTGACAGTAAGGGTTAATTTCGAGAATACGATTTTTTGCCGATTCAATCTTGGGTTTACCTACCCAAGAAGTACCGTGAATGACTTGGCGTTGCAAATTGGAAGTATCGACAACATCAAAATCGACAATACCGATGCGTCCGATACCAGCAGCAGCCAAATATAACAGCAACGGCGAACCGAGTCCACCAGTACCAATACACAAAACACTAGCAGCTTTCAGACGTTTTTGACCTTCTACACCAACTTCCGGCAAAATTAAGTGGCGAGAATAACGTTCGTAATCGTCCTGACTTAACTGGACTTCATCCAGATTCGGATTCAGCGTCATAGCAATTCGATGAGGAAGAGCGGACTATCTATACTACCTAATAATGGTGACACAAGGGGAGTGGGGGAATTAGTTATTAATATTGAAACAGTGAATTTGTTTTCAATCACAGCCTATCTGTGGGCTGAAGATGAAAAATCTTGGTTTGCGTATTTGATGCAAGTGTTTTAGCAAAGATTCTTTTTGACTCCATCATAAAGATATTAGAACTGATTCGTAAACAAAAGTTTAAGATGCCATTCGCTTGTTCATCAGACGAATCAATGAACCATAAAATCATAGCTTCACTTAACTCGGTGTACAACTCATAATCAATAAAATAACGATTTGGTTATTCAAAATTTTGATTTTTTTGAATTGAAATATCAGATGAGATGGAAATCTTACTTTACATATATGGAATTTTTGCTTAAATATTTTCAGGATATCAAGTTAGGTAAAGCGATTCTCTGGTGTTATCTCATTTGGTACATTGTAGTTGTTTATTTTTATTTCGACCCTTCCTTAAAAATATGGGGTAATGCAATTGGTATTAGTGCTGTAATTGGTACAGGCTTATTATTAAGTGTTTCTGCTGGTAAAACTGGCGTAAGGGATAATTGGCAAACATTGAGATTATATCTCATGCCCTTTTGTGTCTCCAGTTTTTCTGCTTTAATTAAAGACCAGGGATTTATTATATTTATATCACCCAAAATTCAAGAAACATTAATATCAGTATTATGCTGTACTGTATTTCTAGTAGGGATTTTTGTAATTAAATTAGTTAGAAATAAAATTATCTGAATGTAGAGTATTCATCTTCAACGATCGCAATCTCTTCTGCTTGAAATTGATAGTTCTCATCTAGACACCAGCTTTTCACATCAATAACTTTGCCTTTGTTTACAGAAACGATGATATAGGAATATTCTTGCCAAGCTTGGGCACGATCGCATTCGGAAGGAATTGCTGGATAATCAGGGTGAGAGTGGAAAATGCCGATGATATTTAGGGATTCGTCACGAGCTTGCTTTTGTATTTGTAACATGGCTTGAGGCGCGATCGCATATCTCCTTTCTTTGCCAAAATCCCCTGTATTTTCCGGAATCCAGACATTTTCTGTGGTTATAACTTGCAGCGTTTTTTTGCCACTACTAGATATTTCCCCCAACAAAATACCGCAGCATTCTTCCGGGTAAATGCTTACTGCATGAGTATAAATTACTTGCAAATGTTCAGGGAGAAGATAAATAACCACATCCAACCTATCTATTTCAAAACCAACATAAATCAAGCTTTTAGTTGTAACTTCAATTGAGCGATCGCATCTAAATAATCTGGTATACCTTCACTAGCTACCTCGCAAGCCATCCTATCCACAGCCAAAATATCATCACCGTAAAACACCTTACCTAGTTCTACAGCCTTCCCTTTATCAGGCTGCCAATCATCGCTAATAAATTTTAAATTACCATCAACCACCGCACCATCAAACAAATGTCCAATACAGAAATAAACATCCTGTAAAACTTGTGGCACAGAAGGACGATGCAATTGTCCGCGAGATTTTGCACTTCTGGCTTTGTAGCGGGCACGGGGAAATAATCCGTAGAGGTTTTTGAGCGAAGCAGAGATTAAGGCTGCATTCAAAAAAGTTCGCTTCAACGCACCTACAGTAATTCGGCAATCAACCTCCGTTAAAACTGCCGGTGCAACCATTGATTTAAACCGCACGGGAGCCGGGGAAAGATTTGGGTATTCCTGCAAAGGTAACTCATCCGCATCTAACAGTTGCATCCCCTCATCCAGCAATGTATGTACGCCCAAACGAGTCGCAATTTCCGCCAGCGAGACATGGGAACATACCCCTTCCACAACCAAAATTTCCGCATTCGGACTAGCTTTTCGCAAACCCCGCAACACTTCACCCAAAACTTTCATACTCACAGTCACGGGTGGAGCCACAGGATAACCCAAATTGGGCTTAACTAAGATACGTTTGGCATTAATCGCCGACGCTGGTGGTTGATAAATAAAATCACTGGTATTGACGACTTGGACAGGTGAATGCAGAGTTTGTGTCATGTGGAGAAGGAGAAGGGGAAAATGCAACAATTATTAATAATCATAGGCTGAATCTGGCTCAGAAAACTTGATCCCCCTCCATCCACTGCAAAACCCGGTTCCAAGCCCACCAAATATCAGGGTCGTTTGCTTGTTTCTGTCCTTTCTGGCTATTTGCGTAAACAGCATGACCTCCATATTTTGTCAGTAATAAATCTATATTGGGATTTTTCGCGCAAGCCGCCTCCAAATCTGGTGCGATCGCTGGGTCAAAAAATGGGTCATTTTCGGCGTAAATAATTAAAGTTGGGATTTCCAGACTGGGCAAAAAATGTAAAGGGCTGGTGGCATCGTAATATGCTTCCACTGTGGGAAAACCCAGATTCCCTATGACTAACTCGTGATCGAATGCCCAAATACTATCAATGCGATCGATTGCGGCGGGATCAAGGGCACCAAGATGAGCATCGTGAATTTGCCAAGCCAATTTTTTTAAGCTCCTAGCAATACCCTTTTCAATGTACCTGCCCTGCGGATGTCTGAGAAGATAAGAGAGCGATCGCTTGGCATCCAAACTGGGACAAATCGCCGCTACTCCTCCAATATCCTGTGTTTCTAAAATCCCTGCTGTTGTTTTCCCCGCCCATAACGCCATTTGCCCTCCCAACGACAAACCCACGAACCAAAACTTCCTTGGACATCCCCAAGATTGTGCTTGTGAGGCAATTCTGACAAAATCTTCTCCCTCATACAAACCATCGGAAGTCAAAGCCGGAGATAATTCTAGGGATTTTCCGTGGGCACGCCAATCAAATAACACCACAGCATAACCGCTTGCATATGCCTTACGTCCCCAAATTCGCAGTAACCATTGATCTTCTAAATTGCCTGCAATTCCATAGGTAGCGACAACTGTACCGCGAGCATTTTTAGGAATTGCTAGTAAACCAAATAGTGGTGTATCGCTAGCTCCTGTAAAGATTTGTTGCTGATATGGTGGTTCGAGAGCAAAAACTGTATTCTCCCAATAATGACTAGTATGAAAACCAGCATATAGAGTCATTGCGAAACCATTTTGTAAAAACCCAGGTGGAATATAAGCAGGAAAATGCATGATATATATAAATTTCGTCTATTTATAACCAGGATTCACAAATATTTCATCTTAATCTTTATGTTAGATTTAAAAACTTTTTTATAATCAATACAGCAATCTTTGCACCACTCAAAGATTCTTAGTTTCTCTTTAACAAAGTAGTCATAACAATACATAATGCCAAGGATTCTTGTCATAGACGACGACCCCGCGATTTCAGAACTCGTTGCTGTCAATCTCGAAATGGCTGGCTATGATGTCAGCCAAGCCGAAGACGGCATCAAGGGTCAGGCATTAGCCCTACAGCTACAGCCCGACCTCATCATGCTCGACTTGATGCTACCTAGAGTTGATGGATTTACAGTTTGTCAACGGTTGCGTCGGGACGATCGCACGGCTGAAATCCCGGTATTGATGCTCACGGCATTAAGTCAAACTCAGGATAAAGTCGAAGGTTTCAACGCTGGTGCCGATGATTATCTGACTAAACCGTTTGAAGTTGAGGAAATGCTGGCGCGAGTCCGGGCGTTGCTGCGACGTACAGACCGCATCCCCCAAGCCGCCAAGCACAGCGAAATCCTGAATTATGGACCCCTCACCTTGGTTCCTGAGCGTTTCGAGGCGATATGGTTTGGCGAAACCGTCAAATTAACCCATTTAGAATTTGAATTGTTGCACTGTCTGCTGCAACGTCATGGTCAAACTGTTTCCCCTAGCGAAATTCTTCGCGAAGTTTGGGGTTATGATCCCGATGATGACATCGAAACAATCCGTGTCCATATCCGCCACTTACGCACCAAACTAGAACCAGACCCCCGCCATCCTCGTTACATCAAAACTGTATACGGGGCAGGATATTGTTTAGAAATGCCTAGCACTCCAGCATCAGGAGAAGGAGCGCCAATGTCTGTAGTTGAGTAAAAATATGGTGTTTTCTCTTAGCACACAACTATGGCACTCTTTTCCGAAATAGTTCGGCGAGTGCCAAAGATTTTGATGCTCGTTTGAATACCACAACCTAAAATCCCAAAATTTGACTACCCATCAACCATCAACTAAATGTTTCCCACCAAAGCAACTTATTCTTAATCTTTAACTATTTTGGATTTTGGATTTTGGATTTTGGATTTTGGATTCTCAACCCTGACTTCTTACTTTTGGAGAAATTTTTTGCGAGTCACAACATAAAGCCCCCACAGAGATAACCCACCGACAATTCCTGGCTCTGGTACTTTTTCGGTGGTGGGAACGAGATTTATCTTCGCGTAAATTCCGGCTCTAGTTGTTGCACCTTCGATCGCACGAAACTCTTTGGCACTTGTCAAACCCCCATCTTGACTAAAACCAGTCAATTCTAGAGTGTACTCTTTACCGTCATAACTAAAACTGCGTTTGGCAAATGCTGGTGTGGGAAAAACATAATCAGCATTAGCTATGTCGGTAATGGGTATATCTGGATTATTTTCTGTATTGATCAAATTAAAATCGAACTCAAAAACCTCTGTTTTGACAACAGGATTGTTGAAAGATAGACGCAAATTAAGTGGCACTGACTCAACATTTGTATATAAAGGCACTGTGCCATTGTAGTAACTTAAATCTCCAATTTTAAATAAAGAGTTGATGTTAGATACAAATGATGTGCCTTCAAACAAAAGGCTATTAGGTGGAGTTCCAAACCTGGGATTATCGGGGAGCGGAAATCCCCATTCAAAATAATTTGTTCCCTCTCCATCATAAGTGGCATAAATATTAAAAGCGCCGGGGTTCGGTTCTCCCCATGTTCCGCTAGAGCTACCTGAAAAGATTAATGCTTGAGCTTGATTTGAGAAACCAAGTGCTGTGACAGCAGTAATCGCACATGCAGATAACGTAACACCGAAAACAGACTTTAGTTTCATCGCCATCTGTCTCAACTCTACATCAGAGTTTTTTTCTTTTTCAAGATGTAACTAATCCACGTTAGTAAAAATACGGAGAAATTGCCAATGCTTCAGCATGTTGTTCATAAAATCTTTATATTGTCTTTGTGAATCCTTGTCACAATGACTCATATTGGGTACTTTAGATTCTGACATTTTCAGCAATAATTAGCCAACAGAAAATAATTGATCTGTATATTATTGTTTGTATCAATCAAGTATCAAGCAATTAGACTTTTTAAAAGCAGTCAAATAGGAATTATGATATTTGAAGAAAATTTTCTGTGTGTAAAAAATCATTGCTGAATTGAAAAATATGTTTTAATTTGACTGGATTGCTAGTAGCTTTTGCACCATAAATTTAATTGTACTAAAGTTCAAAATCAGAGAATATCCCCATAACTTTTTAAGTGTATATACTTGAACTCGGAAACTTTGACACCTCACACTTGAATCCTGAGGAAGATTTTCCCCGACTTTCTCTGTTTCTCTCTCTGCTTTGCCTGATCAAGAAACAGAATCATTAATTGTGTTTAAAGTCGAGAAAAAGCTAATTATCTGAACTTTGAGGATTCAATGTTTCATTATTTTTTGACTATATCTATTATGGGTCCATCATGTCTATTGGGGTCTTTCTTTTGCTTTTTAGTCCCATCAGATTTCTTTTTAGCTTTTTTGGCTTCTCTGTTGCCTTTTCTCTCTTTTGACATAATGATTCTCCAATTGAGCTTACTTAAATCTAAATCTTTGATGTTTAAGTTCTGTTAACAACCAGATTGGAAGGCTATAGAGGTAAAGCCTCTTTCAACTCCAACTTAAATCACTTCAACCTCTGCGTTTAGAAAGGTCGGAACATGAAACTCCAGAAGATACTTGCAATAGCGATCGCAATCAAGCTGAGGTTGAAAAAACGACCGGCTGTAAGATTAATTCCAAGTGCTTTATCTTCTCTACCTCTGGTGAAAAATATTGACCAGGCTTGAGTTGCGTTGATTTTTTCAAAGTGATTGAAGTCAGGTCTGAAGACAATGGGGCTAAACAGAGAAGAATTAGTTAAACTAACATTCGTTGTCATTGTTTTTATCCTTAATATTCTACAAAAAATTGTTCAGGCTATATTTAAATGGCGAGGTTCAAATTCCTACAAACTAGCCAACATAGTAATGAAAACTAGGTTTGCTACTGACGAGAGCGAACCATTTCTATTCGTTATTCTTAGATACTGAGAAAGCTAAAATAAAGCTACAAAAAGGCTTATCCATCATGCAATTTCAAAGATTCGATGGCATAGTTATTCAGCCTGCCGAATTATTCAGTCACTAAACCATTTTTACCAGTTTTATTTTTTGGTTTTGTGATCTTGTATAGATTAAACTTAACATTTTTATGATAAAACTGCAATGTTTATTGCTAAATAAAAGAAATAATGATATTAGAGATTTTTGTAATCCCTCTGGATAAAATACATCTAAAAAGTTATGGGGCAGCAACTATCAGTAGTTGTTACCCCATAAATGTATTTTTGGATGAATGGCACTATTGCTAACTATATGCTTGCATAAGTTGTCTTTAACTACTTAGCAATAGCAATATTATATTTGCCATCTATACGGAACTTTAGGCAGGCATCAACACTGTGTCAATGATGTGGATGACACCGTTATCAGCAGCAACATCAGGTGTTGTGACTGTGGCATCATTTACCTTTACACCATGAGAAGCGTCTATTTTCACATCTTCACCTTCAACCGTTTTAGCTGATTTCAATTTCACCACATCAGCCGCCATCACTTTGCCGGAAACAACATGATAAGTCAGGATTTTTTTGAGCTTGGGAATGTCCTTCAGGAGTGCATCTACTGTACCTTGGGGAAGCTTGGCAAACGCCTGATCATTAGGTGCGAAAAGAGTGAATGGACCCTTTCCTTTAAGAGTATCTACTAAACCAGCAGCTTTAACCGCAGCAACTAGTGTACTGAAAGAACCAGCTTTAACAGCAGTATCAACAATATCAGCCATTTAATTTTACCTAGTAAGCGTGTAATCTGCGAACACTAGCTAGAATGACACCTCGCTGTTAGAAATCATGTTTTAGCGAGCGTTTGAAAACGTCTAATTTGTATAGATTCTCCTAAAACATTCCAAAGGTACAGCAATTGACATCTTAAACACAAAAAAAACTCCCCAATGCTAATGCAAAGGGAGGATGTAATTCATACAATGCTCTAGTATGACTAATTTACTCTTTGCGATCGCTAGACGACGTTTCAGATTTGTGAGTTAATCTCAGCAAACTCTTCTAGCGAACAAAGCCCAAGTTCATTAGTTCCTGGGGAGATGCCAGCACATCAATTCCCACAAAGAAAATCTTGCCTTGTGGATTGAGCAAGAACCGCCATGCGATATTTATGCCAACACTGTCGCCAAACCAAGGAGTTTGGACTTTACCCGTCACTTTAATCTGGGTAAACTCTCCCTCTGCGGGTTCCGATACTCCTTGCTCTGGTATTAGCTTGAGTCCATAACATTCTTCACGCATATATGCGAGGATGGACTCATGACCGACAATCGGTTCTCGGAAAGGGGGTTTTAGGGCACCATCCTCGGCAAATAAAGCCACAGCAGCCTGAAAGTCAAAGACATTCATATCCTCCATGTAGCTGAAAACTGTCAAGTGGTCGATGCCTTTAATACTGACCTTAGTTCGAGGTGCGATATCTTTAGGAGGAACCACAGGTTCTTTGACTGTTGCAGTACCACCTGTTGGGGTATATCCCATGTTGACAACAACATCCTGGAATACGGTGAGTTGTTGTCCCCCTTCCAGTTGACTAATGGTTTGCAGTAAATCCGACGCTTTTGCGGACAGTTTATAGCCTTCTGGAATTGGAGCCACGATTGAATGTTTCATCCACTCGCTTAACTGATACCAGAAGCCTAATTTGACATTTGTACCAAAAGATGAATAAGTCTGACAGATGGGAGTGTTAGTGTGATTAACCAAATCGCACATTACTTGCGTTTGCTCCAAAGCTGGCATCTGCTTGATTTGAGTCAGAGTTTTTTCGGCGAATGCCATATTCGCTAATGACATAGCTGCGGGAGTGATTGTAGCTCCCATCTCAGTATAGGCAAACCAAAGTAAAGCTAACTGTTCCTCGGCACTGAGTTGATTGAATGATTCAACGATCGCTGGAACTGCATCAGCAACTTGAGTTTCCGGAAAAATGGAACGTGCAGACTCGATAGTAAATGACATTTTTCAAAATCTCCAGTACGAAATGACATTATTTTGTTGATAGTGTTTCAAAAATAGTGTTCTAACTTAGAAATGCCGGATATAAATACTTCTCAGCTTAAAGACTATTAAGTGGATAAATGGATAAGTACCTTTGAGATCATCTAGTAATTTGCTAGTCTTGCTTGTAGAAAGAAGCTTTCACGGTAATATCAACTATGTACCTAAATAGTTTTTAGCTATTTATTCACAATGTTTAGTATGACATCCTACTGTTAGAAATCATGTTTGATTAAGTGTTTGATGGCATACTATTTGTATAGTTTGTACTGGAAAGACTTAAATATTTACAAAAAATAGAAATTGAAATTGTAGTATTTAAAAAATATATATTTGGAATGATAAACAGGCTTAATCTACTTCTTGATAAGGTAATCAAACTTAGGGTTAATTTATAACTATTGAATAGATTTTAATTAGTAATCAGTTGTTTAAATAACTTATTTTCCGGCTACCGTTCGGCAATGGGGGTGATGACATTACAGTTGTTGGACTATGGCAATATTCAGCAGGCTGGAAAGCAGCAGGAGAAGCGATCGCCAAATCATAACTAGTCTTGACTAGCCTTCAAACCCACGAAATGGCGATCAATGTTAACCAGACAATGAAACGGGTAATTAATCAGAGACTTATCAGTTCAGGATTTCAAAAGACTCACTACTATAATTTGGAAATATTGGAGCTAACTGCTTTTCCACACTTGGATCATCATATCTAGGGACATGACCTACAATCCGTTGAGCGATCGCACATGCAGATTTTTGGCAAAGTACTAAACTACCAAGCACAGCAAAGAACTCGTCAAAATTTAGGGGTTTGGTGAACCACATGTCAAACCCATTAGACAGAGTACGTTCGAGCATCTTTTCATCGGCATAGCCTGTCACCGCAATTGCTAGCACTGATTTCCCCCGCTCTCCCACTTTGGTTCTGATTTGTTGAATCAGGTCATAACCATCTTCGTTTGGTAAAGCAATGTTACTCAGGAGGACATCAGGTTCCCATTGGCGGAATATTCCCAGAGCTTCCTGGGCTGAACCAGCTTTTTGCACCTCTACACCATAGATTTGCAGCAGCAGCATCATCACATCGCAGAAATCAACATTATCGTCTACAAGGAGTACCCGTAGATTTTGGAGGGATGAAATATTAGTTGAAAATTGATTATTTGTATACATTGAAACTCCAGTTGGGATTTCAGAACTAGTGTTAAAGACCCTTGGCGGGAGGATATAGTAGGGCGATTAATGGATGGTGACTGACTTATGACTTGCTCGGTTGAACTTTTAGTAAGCAGCAATCAATCATTGAAGATTCAACTAAGCTCTATGAGTATTCCTCTACAGCATCACAAGCTGTTGTTTTATTTCTAGGATGATTAGTTTAATTTGGTGAAATTAGGATACAAAAAGTAAGAAAAAGTGTTGATTGGAATTAGTTGAATGAGCGCTCACTGAAACAATAGGAAACTTTTAGAACCAGATTTAACGGGAAGTTGCAGATAATCAGTCATTTGTCAATTTAACTGTTGCTCCTGCGGATAAAACAAATATGTCACCCACTCACTCAGTGGGTTTTCATTTGCCGCCAAAGAGTTGCCACCCTGACACCTAAATGTCACAAAGTAGTATAGTTTTTCTTGCGTGTGGACAAACTTACCGTATTCAATCTGCCGAATTATTTCCACAGAGGTAGCTTTGTCTAATGAGGGAAGAGGAACAAGTTTTAAGCTAACACTTAATGGAGCCGATTGCACGAGGTCTTTAGTCCCTCGGTCTATTACAGGTGAAATTACCCATTTCTGACCCCATGGGTGTGATACAGGCGAGATAATTTGTAAGTAAGGAGTGTTTTTATCAACCCAGTACCATGCTCCTCGATTCAAAGATTCAACAGGGATGTAATTTTCTTGGGCTGGTAGTTGTCCGATAAATTTCAGAAAACCTGTATTTTGCCGATCTATTAGGTTCATTGTGATAATTCCTGAAAATAGTACCTATATTTTGCAAGTATTTTTGATATTAGATATTTTTTAATCTCTCACTATTCCTAATAGTTTACGGCATCAATGTGTAGGGCTAAAAATCTCCGTGCCAATCTCAAACCCATATTTTTAGGCTGGCAAAAGACTAACTATAAAATTAGCTTCAGAAATCAATTTTTATCTAGTATCATTGCTCTAAACAGCTAGCAATTGTTTATAGAAAATTGCTGAATCTTGACTCTTCTAGAATGACAGATAGATGATTGAAATAAAGTTTTGGTACAGCTTCAAGAAGTATAAGAAGTATAAAATCAGTGTACAATGTTTGATTTATTTACAAAAATTAAAGTTAAGATGAGACTTTTGTATGATTTAAATTGATGTGGATTTGTGTAACATAAGAAAAGCTAGAAAATATATAGTGTTAATAAAAATTTAAATTACCAACTTGAATTATGAGTTTTATATGTTATGGTCAAGCGATCGCTCCAGGCATCACTTACCGGGATTCAAGAGGCTAAAAGAGCTTTTGCCCGCAAAGGGTGGACTCAAGAAAATTTGGCTTTTGAAGTCAATTTAAAGACTCGACAACCAATTTGGCGATTTTTTAGTGGTCGTCCGGTTGATCGTCAGATATTTATGGAAATTTGTTCCATCTTGGAATTGAATTGGCGAGAAATAGCTGCTGATCCCCCAGCCGAATTTCCCGATTATGAAGAAGTTGCCCAGGCTTCTGCCCTCGATATTGATGTCTTGGTAGAGCAAGTGCGATCGCAACGCCAGGAAAAAATTCAAGACCAATGCGGTATCTTACAGTTACTAGACATCAGTCATCCCGTTGCGATCGATGACATATATGTAGATGTCAATATTTTGGAGGAAATTGCCAGCCTTCAGTGGTTAGAGATATCTGATCTACAAAATCTGAACGCAGAGGAATTTGACCGCTTTGGCTTAGGTGAAGTTGACCAAAAACAAATACCGGGTATGCAGGCAGTCGAAACCTATTCCAAGCTCAGGGTACTAGGTAAGCCGGGAGTAGGTAAAACCACCTTTTTACAACATCTCGCTATTCAATGTAACCAAGGTAAATTTGCTGCTAACCAGGTTCCTATTTTCATCGTCTTGAGGAATTTTGCTGAAGAGTCGAGGGGAAGTGGTGAATTCAGCCTCTTAAACTACATTCGCCAGGAGTTCATTACATCCAGAATTTCCGACCCATCAATCATTGAAACCTTACTGGCTGCGGGCAGAGTATTGCTATTGCTTGATGGTATGGATGAAGTTCTGAACCAAGAGAGCAATGCCGTCTTAAGAGAAATTCGCAGATTTTCGGACAAATATCACAAAAATCGGTTTGTGGCGACCTGTAGAACGGCGGCTCAAAAGCTCACCCTCCGAGGCTTTACCGATGTTGAGATTGCTCCGTTTACTCAAGAGCAAATCCGAGCCTTTGCGCGTAAATGGTTTGTCGCCTTCACAAAAACAAATGCCCAAGCTGGGCAAGCACAGTCTGTGCAGTTTATTCAGAAGTTAGACTTACCTGAAAACTGGCAATTTCGCCAACTCGTGATCACACCCCTGTTTCTGCATCTTGCCTGCTGGGTATTCCACGGTCAGGAAAAATTTCCAACTAAGCGGACTGATTTTTATAAGCAAGGACTAGACATACTCTTGGGCAAATGGGATGAAGCTAGAGGTGTGGAACGAGATGATGTTTATCGGGGATTTTTATTACCCCAAAAGCTGAAGTTATTGAGTCAAATCGCAGCAGCAACATTTGAAGAGGGTCAATATTTCTTTGAGCAACGTGTAATTGAACAATACATTGGTGACTATATTCGTAATTTACCGGAGATGCCAAACGAGCCAGAGGAACTGCAATTAGAAAGTGAAGCGGTGCTGAAGGCGATCGAATCGCAACATGGGCTACTGACAGAACGGGCGCGGGGAATTTTTTCCTTCTCCTATCTGGCATTTCAAGAATATTTCACGGCGAGAAAAATCGTTGCCAGCCATAACTTACAAGCATTAGAGCAAGCTTTGGCAGGATTAGTCAAACATATCACTGACCCGCACTGGCGGGAAATCTTCTTACTAACAGCTGCGATGCTCCGGAGTGCAGACGGACTCATGCAGTTGATGAAGCAACATATTGATGCACTTGTTGCTGAAGACCCTTATATACAAGAGTTTTTGACCTGGGCAAGCCAAAAATCTCTCACTACCCCCTCCCAACCAAAAGTGGTAACAAGTCGAGCATTTTACCTTGCTCTTGCCCAAAGTCCTCATATAGCTCCTCATTTTGCCCTCGCTTGTACCCTCGATCAGGGAATGCTTCTGGATGCCGTATTAGATAACCTGCTGCTGGAATCTGCGATCGACCACAGTCAAGATTTTGCCTATGCTCATGCCTGTGGAGATGCTCTAGGCAACATTCTCGGTGTTGTTTTGGATGCTGGACTCCATAAAGCCTTGCAACAACTAAGGGAGCAATTGCCAAATCCAAATCAAAACCAAGAAAAATGGAAGACATGGTGGCAAGCACACTCTTCAGCTTGGGTCGAACAATTAAAAACAACAATTATTAATTATCGGAATATTAACCACCACTGGCAGTTTAGCCAACAGCAACAACAAGTGCTGCAACGTTACTATG
This sequence comes from Calothrix sp. NIES-4101, assembly GCA_004296455.1. Lineage (GTDB taxonomy): Bacteria > Cyanobacteriota > Cyanobacteriia > Cyanobacteriales > Nostocaceae > Brunnivagina. Next base: position 4,757,224 of record AP018280.1, on the reverse strand, counting down.
ATGCCAATCAGCTACTACTCGATTGCCTGCGTAGTAATTGTGAAGTAACGGCTGCTATCAGGCAGGAAATTGAAGCAACGTTATTATTGCCTCAAAAGGAACTTGAGGATAGGGAATGGCAATACCCGGATTTCTCACAAGTGAGAAAAAATGCTTGCATTAGCCAAATTTAAGATGATTTAATTAATACATCATCAAAATACCTCCAGAACGTGGGCAACTCCAAGTAAGGACCGAACCAATCAAAGATATATACAATACATTAAAAGTAGCTAATACTGAAACAACTGAGTTCTAGAAATAAAAATTGATATGCCAATTCAGGGGTTTAAATCAAGTAAAATAACCCTAAAAACCAGCTATTAAAAATCAAAATCAGTATGAATTAAATTAGGTCATTATCAGCCAGGGCAAGGTAATTGAGATAAACTCTTATAAACCATTGCGAAAATCTCTTGATAAGGACAGGCACTACTAATTGCGATTAAAATCCGTCTTTTACTAATGGTAATGACAGCTCCTAACTTCAATAATTTTGTGCGTATAGTCTCAACAGTTGCATTTTTGAATTCCGTCTTTGCTAAACATTGTTCTCGTAGAGCATTCATCAAAATATAAGCAATAGACGCCAACCACAAACGTAATTGATTTCCTTCAAAAGTATGGGTACTTGTTCTATCACTATGTAACCCTAGCTTTTGTTCTTTTAAACAATTTTCCATATTCCCGCGCGGGCAGTACTTTTGAGTATAAAGTCGCCCTGGCGGGATTTTATTAACAGGGAGCGAAGTGACTACAAAGCGAGTATCGACTTCTTTATAGCTATATTCAACTTTGGCGACAACACGACGATGACGGCTCCAACTATCTAGAGTTTGGTAGTCAAGAGAGCAATACCAAACTGAGTTATCAACAAATACTGCTGCGTCCTTCTTTAAATCTGGTGATGGAGGAAATAAGGTTTCAAAAAACTCGACTATATGTTGAATTTTTCCTGAGTATTCTTGGGATGCACGATACTGAATTGACTTAGTTGCTTGGAGTAGCCTATTATTTGGAGCCAGTCCCAATACATAATCAATTTCAGTTTGAGATTCACACCAACTCATTATATCTTCTCTCGAATAAGCACTATCTCCACGAATAATAATTTTCACATCTTTCCATCGTGAGCGGATTATTTTTATTACTCTTTGTAATTCTCCTAATCCTCCTTCCGCCGGGTCAACATTAGACGCACGAAGTTTTGCCGCTAGTATTTGTTTACCGCAGAAAATATAAAGTGGGGCATAACAATATCCTCTGTAATAAGGATTAAAAAATGTTTCTTCTTGATTACCATGAACTAAATCATCGGTAACGTCTAAATCCAAAATTATCTGTCGTGGTGGCTTTCGATAAGATTCTAAAAATAGCTCAACTAAGAGTGTTTCTATGGCTGATGCATCATGTTCAATACGGTGATATCGACTATCTGCTCTTGAAGAGACATCTTCTGGACAATGTTCGAGGCGATTTAACGTACTTTTTCCGGCCAGAGTAATTGGTTCTTGTTCTAAATTAATTGCTTTTCCTACTGCCAGTGCGAATATCGCATCATGGCGTAGAGTTTCGTGGTCATTTATGTCTTCATAGCCCATGATTAGACCATATATTCTTTGTGCAATGAGGCTATTAACCGGATGCAGAATTTTATTTGGGTCTCGGTAGTCTTTGAAACATGCTGCCAGCCGTGATGTTATCTCTCTTTTTTTGTCCAGTTCCGCAATTAATGTTAATCCTGCATCCGATGTTACAGCCTCACCCTTGAAATTAACTATAACTGGACATGACTTTACTTGTTCAAATCTGAACTGTTCCGGGATACAATTGTTTTTATTTGGGGTCATACTTCAAACTGCTAGGATACTTGTGCAATATAGATTTTGGCAGTTTTTGACCCCTATTTTCTCATTCTTTGTGAGAAATCCGGGAATAGACTGGTTCATCTGTTTTTGTGCTTGGGCATTTGTAGGTATTTTGATTATGTTTTGATTGTATTGTGCGATGTGCGATCGCAATTTACTTTGATTAATTTCCTCACAAATTCCTCAAAATTTAAACATATGCTGATTTGGTAACGTTAAAAACATAATTGCTTATAGTAATTGCAGCTAAATAGGAAGGCGGAATGATTTGTAAGACGCATTTCGACTACGCTCAATGCTCAAAACAACCACAGAACGAGGGTTGAGCGTAGCCGAAACCCGTCATCTGGTTTGCTTTAATTCCACCCAGCTACTTAGTTAAAATCAAAGTGTGTGAGGTAGATGTAATGAAATTAAAAAAAAGACTGGGGATTCTTACAAGTGGAGGAGACTGTCCAGGCTTAAATGCAGTCATTCGAGCAGTTGTCAACCATGCAATTTTGACATATGACTGGGAAGTCTTGGGTATTCCCTATGCAACCAAAGGTTTATTAGAAAGAAAAGCAATTCCCTTATCGCTGCATGGGTTAGATTTACGCGGGATTGATCCATTATTAAATATGGGTGGAACAATTCTTGGGAGTATTAATAAGGGCGATACACTTAATCAAATTGATGAAATTATTGCTAGTTATCATGACTTAAAATTAGATGCTTTAATAGGGATTGGTGGCGATGGTAGTTTAGCAATACTGAATAAATTACAAGCTATGGGCAATTGGCAGTTTATTGCTATTCCCAAAACCATTGATAATGACGTAGCACTCACAGATAGAGTCATCGGATTTGATACTGCTGTGAATACAATTGTAGATTCATTGAATCGCCTCACATTCACCGCCGCCAGTCACGATCGCATTATGATTGTGGAAGTAATGGGACGCAGCGCGGGACATTTAGCATTACATGCGGGAATAGCTGGTGGTGCGGATGCAATTTTAATTCCCGAAATCCCCTATTCTATCCAGGGAATATGCAAACATTTAACAGAGTTACGTGACAGGGGACGCAGATTTGCAATTATTGTTGTCGCCGAAGGGGTGAAGATAGCAGATGATTCATCTTTGTACGCATCATGTCAAAATCCAAGCTGCGGTATGGGGCAGTACATAGCCGATGAAATACGTAATTGCAGTCACAATGAACTTGATATTCGTGTTTCTGTGTTGGGACATATTCAACGTGGGGGGATACCTACAGCTTTAGATCGTTTGGTGGCAACTGCTTTTGGTAAAGCTGCTGTGGATTTAATTGCTGCTGGAGAGAGCGGGAAAATGGTAGCTTGGCGAAATGGGCAAGTTGAGGCTGTTTCTTTGGATGCAGTATTAGCTGAAAGTCCTTTGCATGTTGCTAAAAATCATTATTTGGTAGAAACTGCTCGTGCTATGGGTATTTATATAGGGAATAAAGAAAGCTAGTACAAGAAGTAAGAAGCGCAAAGTAGATGGTGTAGGTTTCCGTCACGTCTAACCTAAATAACCTAAATAACCTAAATAACTTAAATAAAACTCCCGACTTTTTTAGAAGTCGGGACTCTTGTGGTTAGTAATGCTTTTTATCTGCTGGTTCACCTTCAAATGGTTGAGTTCCTGTTTCGGGATAGTTATCGTCTCTAGGCGTAAAAATACGGGTGAATCCTCCGAAAATAAAATTAATGATTTTTTGTGGAACTTCTTTAATGGATTGGAGTAAGGTTTTGGGGTTTGTATTATTAGTCATAATATTTATCCTTTAGTTTACAAGATTTGGCGCAAGAATTAATTCAAGATTAACGCAATTCAAATTCCCAGCATTTTTCGAGAAATTGGATTCTATCAAAATTCCAGCAATATTCGAGTCGCTGAATTTTATAGTTATGCCAAAAACGGAATGGATTAATAACTGTTTTTGGATGTTTTAATGGTTGATTCAAGTATTGCCAAAGTGGAAATTTTATTTTAACGTTTACTGGAACATTGTGATAATTCATATTCCTCTGAGTAATTACATAATTTAATTATGAAATTGCAAAATTATCTACAATTTCTTGTCGAGTAACTGGCTCTCTCAAAACTATTTCTCCACCACCAATTTGTATCGAAATTTTGGTGAAATTTTCTGTTTTTTAAGCTATCAGTTCAGGGAAGTTTTTAGTTTTACTCCTAGTTGAGAATGGACTGAATGTGTAAATTCTGACAGTGGTATCGGATTAGCTTTTTCAGTATTTGTAGGAGATAACGTATTTTGATTTGTTCTATTTTGTGAGTTGAGTACTTGTGAAGAAGTTAGTTGTTGGCTACTAGGGTTAGTCGCTTGCTGAATCACAATCCAGGTTAGTATTCCACCCATAATTGTCAGGAATGCAACAGCATAAACGATTAATATATCTCGCTGGATTGATGAATCATATTTAGTTTTCATAACAGCCTCCCGCGAGAAATATGCAAGGACTTTTTGATAGCGACTTTTACCCTAATAGCATCTAGAAGATTATCCTTTCTTTGTATCTACTCCAAATTCACTAGCAGTACGAGTATGCATAGTATCTTCTAAATGTTCTTCGTGTTGCCGTTTTTCTGTCATCGCACTTCTTGCCTCTTCTGCAACGTAGCTAGTAGTGCTTCTATCCAACTCCTCCGTTGCTCTTTCTTGCATTGTTCCTTGTAAATGTTCTTCATGCAATCTTTCTTCTGTCATTGCTCCCCGTGCTTTTTCCTGCACTGTCAAATTAACTTTGACAACATTACGTTGAGATGTTTCAGCTTTTGGCAAAGTCAAAGTTACCACACCATCTTTGACTTCCGCCTTGACTTCTTCGTGTTTGACATTTGCTGGTAGCGGAATAATACGTTGAAATTTGCCATAACTAAATTCAGAACGATAAAAGCCTTTACTATCACTGCTTTTTTCCTCTTGATATTCACCAGCAACAGCAACAGCATTTTCACTGACTTGGATGTCTAAATCTTTTGCATCTATTCCCGGCACTTGTACTTTAACGATAATATCTTTGTCTGCTTCTTTGAGTTCAATAGCAGGATGCCAACTTAATTTTTCCAGTTTAGGGAATATGCCATGGCTTTGTTCTGGATGAATCACTTCATCAAACAAGCGGTTCATTTGTTGACGGAGGGTATTGAGTTCTTTTAGTGGTTCCCAAGGTATTAAAGACATATCTATTATCCCTCAAGTAAGCTTCTAGTGTTTGATATCGAGCCTTGCTTCGGCTCTACTATCAAGTTAGGAAAACAATTTGAGGAAATTGTGAGGATAGATCAATATATTTTATTTTTTTGTAAATTTTTGCAATCAAATATTAAGGCTATTCGGCAAAGCCCACACTTTGCGATCGCTATTTAATTTACCACCCTCACAAGTTCTTCAAATTTAAAATCTAATCTTTAAGATAGGAAAACTCTGTAACATCTACCGAGAGTTTGCACTATGACTACTCAACTAATCCCCCAACCGCAGGATGAGTCTCAAGCTGACATACCTGCAATACCGCCAGTAGAAACAACCAAAGCAGGTAAAAAGCCTTTAATTCTCCTTTTGGGTGGTTTGGCAATCTTTACAGGTATCTGCATTACAACTTGGCATTATTTATACCGTCCCGTAACTAATGGATTGCAACTAAGTGGACGTATTGAGGGTTATGAAACCGATATTGGTGCCAAAATCCCCGGAAGGGTGAATTTTGTCGCAGTGCGAGAAGGAGAGAAAGTGACGAAGGGGCAAGTAATTGCAAAGTTAGATGATGCAGAAATTCAGGCACAATTAAGTGGTGCCAGGGCAAAACTTAGTGCGACAAAACAACAAGTTCAACAAGCAAATTTACAAATTAGCATGATTGAAACTCAGATAGAAGAAGCACAATTAAATCTCCAACAATCACAAGGTGATACTAGAGGAAAAATTGCTCAAGCGCAATCTACAGTAGCAGCAGCAGAAGCACAATTGAGTGAAGCCAAAGCCCAATTAGATGCGGCTATTTCTGCGGCAAAATTAGCAAAAATGACGCGAGATAGATATGCAAAACTTTACCAAGAAGGTGCATATAATAGAGAACAATATGACCAAGCGCAAACAAGTTTAGAAACAGCAGTATCGACAGTTAAAGCACGTCAGTCTGGTGTGAATGCAGCCATTAAACAAGTTAATGTGGCAAAAGGTGCATTAACTCAAGCTCAAACTACAAGTTTTAATCCAGATATTCGTATTAATAAAATTCAACAACTTCGCCAACAATTAAGTATTGCTAAGGCACAACTGAATGCAGTTCAGGAAGATGTTAAAAGTGCCCAAGCCGCAGAAAAACAAATCTTGGCACAAATTGCCTATTTAAATGTAATTAGTCCGATTGATGGTGTTGTGACAGCCAGAAGCGTTGAGCCAGGTACAATTGTTGCTACTGGTAAAACTTTATTAACAGTAATTAATCCTAATACTGTGTATATGCGGGGTTATATTCCTGAAGGTGAAATTGGCAAAGTTAAAGTAGGGGCAACAGCAAAAGTTTGGCTGGATTCTCATCCAAAAATGCCTTTATCTGCCCACGTCAGTGCGATTGATGCTCAAGCTTCTTTTACACCAGAGAATATTTATTTTCAGGAAGATAGAGTCAGGCAGGTTTTTGGCGTGAAGTTAAGTATTGATCAACCAGATGGATTAGCTAAACCAGGAATGCCAGCAGATGCAGATATTAATTTGGTGGTTGATTAAATTGTCCGTAGTAAATACGATTTTGAAAAATGTGGACACATGAATGAATATTTTTATTAATCAAAAAATGTAATTAATATTAAATGATTTATTGAATATTTATTCCAGCACAGTTAATAGAAGAGCAAAATCAGAATTTAGGTATTGAGTCAAACATGTAACCATGAGCTTAAATCAAAATATTGATTCAAATAAAAGAAATACGAAATTAGAAATAGAATCTCAAAAATTAATTGTTTGTGTTCAAAATTTATATAAAAGATATGGTGAATTTACAGCAGTTCGTGGCATAAACTTTGAAGTGAAACAAGGAGAAATTTTTGGCTTAATTGGCCCCGATGGTGCCGGTAAAAGCAGCATTTTTCACATTCTTGGTGGTGTGATGGCAGCAACTGCCGGGAATGTCCAAATACTAAACCATTCTCCCCGTGAGGCACGTTTAAAAATAGGCTATTTAACACAGCAATTTTCACTTTATTTAGACTTAAGCATCGATGAAAATTTGCGTTATTCTGCGGGATTGCGACAAGTCCCCGAAAAGAGGTTCCAAGAACGTCGGATTAAATATTTAAGGTTGATGAATTTAGAAAAATTTAGCCACCGTTTAGCGGGGAAATTATCAGGGGGAATGAAACAAAAACTAGCATTATGCTGTGCGTTAATTTCCCAACCGGAAGTATTACTATTAGATGAACCTACCACAGGAGTTGATCCCGTATCTCGTCGGGAATTTTGGGATGTCTTAGCAGAATTATCCCAAGAACTAGTGACTATAATTGTAGCCACACCCTATTTAGACGAAGCAGAAAGATGCGATCGCATTGCTTTAATGTATGATGGACAGATACATCAAACTGGAACACTGCCAGAATTACGTTCTAGTTTAGGTTTATATCGTCTGGAATTGCGAACGAATAATTTGCAACTGACAGAGCAGCTTTTGTCGCCAGCTATAAATGCAGGTTCAACAGGTATCACTGATGTACAAACTTTTGGTGATAGGCTCGATGTACTTGTGAAAAATGTCAATGCAGACACAACATATATAAAAGAAATTCTCAAACATCACAAGATTTCAGCAAGTATTGAAACAACAGCAGCAACTCTCGAAAATGTCTTTGTTCACCGTCTCAGGCAACAAGGCTCAGACCCAAAATTTATCCCATTTCCCCGCACTAAAAAATATCCACAAACTCAAAAACATCAAAATAATATAGCAATTTGTGCAAAAAATATTTGGAAAACCTACGGTAATTTTCACGCAACTAAAAATTTGAATTTAGCAGTAAGGTATGGAGAGATTTACGGGCTTTTAGGTGCAAATGGTGCTGGAAAAACTACAACTATCAAAATGCTATGTGGGCTTCTCCAACAAACAAAAGGTGAAGTTTCCCTAGCAGGTAAAGTTAGTAATTTACGCAGCCCAGATATTCGTCAACGTATTGGCTATATGAGTCAAAAGTTTACTCTTTATGATGATTTAAGTGTAGTAGAAAACCTGGAATTTTACTGCGGTGTTTATGGTGTTTCTCCGCAACAAAGACGCGAAAAAATTGACTGGGTTTTACAAACATGCGGTTTAGTCGGGCAAGAAAATATGCTCACCAAAAGACTACCTGGAGGTTGGAAACAAAGAGTAGCATTTGGTGCTTCTATTATGCACGAACCGGAGATTTTATTTCTCGACGAACCAACATCTGGAGTTGATCCTTTAGCAAGAAGACAATTTTGGCGTTTAATTGAAGATTTAGCACATCACGGAACCGCAGTATTAGTGACAACTCATTATCTCGAAGAAGCAGAACATTGTCATCGTATGGGGTTTATGGTTGCTGGAGAAATGGTAGCCCAAGGTTCGCCAACACAAATTAAAGCAGCACAACCAGGCAAATTAATTGAATTAGTCACGAATAAAGCACAAATTGCCTATGAAATTTTGAAATTAAATTTTCAGTTTTGGCAGGTTTCCTTATTTGGTTCCACTCTCCATATTGTGTTAGAAAATCCTGAAGTAGAAATAATTAAAGTATGTTCTTTATTAAAAGAATCAGATTTAGAAATTATTTCTTTTCGTAGTATTCCCTTTTCCCTCGAAGATGCATTTATTGGTATTGTCCAACGTGCTCAAAAATAGTTATGCAACGTATCCTCAACCAATGTATTAAAGAATTAAAGCAGTTTCGACGAGATAAATTAACTGTTGCATTGGCTTTTGCTCTACCATTAATAACATTACTTTTATTTGGTTTTGCAATTAGATTAGAAACAAAAAATATTCCTCTAGCCATTCAAGACTTTGAACGCAGTCCTAGCAGTCGTGCTTATATTGAAAGATTATTTGCCACCAATCAATTTCAACCTGTACAGTTGAGCAGTAGAGAGAGTTTAGCTAACCCAAATAAAATTATTGATAGTGGTTTAGCAAAAGCAGTTATAATTATTCCTCCTGAATTTAGCGATCGCATCCATCGTAATCAACAAAGTCCAGTCCAAGTATTAGTAGATGGCACAGATGGTAATAATGCCAGAGTCATCAAAAATAGTATTCGTGCCACAACCAGATTTTTTTTGCAAAATCAAAAATTATTATCTCTAAATAATCAAATTATTCCCCATATTCGTCTGTGGTTTAATCCAGGACGTAAAGAATCCCTATATATTGTACCAGGAGTCTTTGCTGTCAACTTGTGGATTTTCCTATCATTATTAAGTGCGATCGCCATGGTGCGAGAAAAAGAGCAGGGAACGATTTTACAAATTTATTCTACCAGTCTTAGTGCGAGAGAATTAATATTAGGAAAAGGTCTAGCCTATTTAATTATTGGTTTAATCCAGGCGGTGTTTATAATTATACCAGGAATCTTTATCTTTCAACTTTGGTTTGCTGGTAGCCCAATTCCATTATTACTAACCACGCCCATTTATTTAAGTGCTAGTGTTCTTTTTGGCTTATTCATGGGTTGTCGTACTAATACTCAAAGTGCTGCGGTTCAAGGCGTGGCAACCACAGGTTTTCTCACAGCTTATTTACTTTCTGGCTTTATTTATCCAGTTGATAATATTCCCTTTCCCCTATCTTTAGTTTCCTATATTGTTCCTGCTCGCTATTATATTTTAATTACCCGTGATGCATTTGTTCGGGGGACAGGATGGGGAGGAATATGGCATGTTCCTTTGATATTAATAGGATTTTGTCTGATTTTATTTATTGGTTGCGATCGCATTCTCTGGCGAATGCAATTCTCTGAAAATATCAGACAAGTAAATTCTCGTCATGCTATTGCTTTACCAAACAATAATAATTTTAATAATTTATTTGCCAGTCGCTTTTGGTCACTAATTATCAAAGAGATTAAACAAACTTTAGGTAACAAACAATTAATATTTTTATTGATTTTTCCAGCTACTATCCAATTATTAGTTTTTGGTTTTGCCCTCAATCCCGATGTCAATAATCTTAAACTAGGAATAGTTGATTATTCTCAGACACCAGCAAGTAGAGACTTAATAGCCGCTTTTACAGAAAATCATGTCTTTAAGGCTAAATATCACAATGACAATCAAAAACAACTTGCTAAACAAGTTAGAGAAGGAAATATTACCGCCGGATTAGTAATTCCTCCTGAATTTAATCGCAATATCCGACAAGGAAAAACTACAGACATTCAAATTTTCATTGATGCAGTTGATGCTAATACAGCAGGTATTGCTAGTGGATATGCATCCCAAATAGTGAGTAAATATAATCAAACATTAAATGAAAAAAATAGCCTTAACAACTCCACGTTTTCCTTAATAGAACCACAAATTAATATCCTTTACAACCCAGGATTAATAAGTAGCTGGTTTCTAGTTCCAGGAGTCTTAGGATTAGTTTTAACCCTCATGAGTTCCTTAGTTGCAGCAGCAGCCCTTGTCCGTGAAAAAGAATCGGGAACCCTGGAACAATTATTAATGACTCCTGCTTCTGACTGGGAAATTTTATTAGCTAAAGTTGTTCCCTTATTTTTATTATTAATTTTAGACGTGTTTCTCGCCTTAGCTATATCTCGCCTAATTTTCCATCTGCCATTTCGCGGTAATTTTCCCCTTTTCCTCCTCCTTTCTAGTTTGGCAATCTTTGTTGGTATTAGTATTGGATTATTTTTAGCAACTATTTCCCCAACTCAAATTCGTACTCAACTAACAGCATTTTTTATTAATCTGCCGCTCAATACTCTCTCCGGTACAATTACACCAATTGAAAGTATGCCTATATTTTTTCAATATTTATCGTGGTTAAATCCCCTACGTCACTACGTCGCAATTATTCGAGGAATACTCCTCAAAGGCGTGGGATTAGAAGTTTTATATCCCCATGCGATCGCTTTAGCATTGTTCGCCATAATATTATTGGCAATTAGTAGTAATAAGTTTCGTAATCAACTTAGTTAATAAATCAAAAATTCAGGTAATTATATGGAAACAAAAATTATCCCTATGGAAATTCCTGAAAACTGTAATATTATTATTGGTCAAACCCATTTCATCAAAACAGTTGAAGATTTGTATGAAATCATGGTAGGTATTTCCTCTCAAGTTAAATTTGGAATTGCTTTCTGCGAAGCATCCGGCGACTGTTTAATTCGGATAGCTGGAAATGAACAAAATCTAGAAGAAATAGCTACTAAAAATGCTCAATCATTAGGAGCCGGACACAGCTTTATTATTTTGCTCAAAGAAGCCTTCCCCATTAACTTTTTAAATGCAATTAAACAATGTCCTGAAGTGTGTCATATTTACTGTGCGACAGCCAACCCTGTACAAGTAATTATTGCTGAAACCGAACAAGGAAGAGGTATTTTAGGGATTATAGATGGATTTTCTCCCCAGGGTGTGGAAAGTGCTGATGATGCAACAGTACGGAAACAATTTCTCCGACAGATAGGTTACAAATTGTAACTTGATTTATGTACTTGCGAAAAAGTCGGGGATACGATCCCTCACAACTTCCTCATATTTATTTGCTACCTTCAAAATATAAAGGAATTAGTTCCCAAGGATGTTATGTAATTATCAACAACAATCTCAAGGAGTGAACTAATGAGTAAATATTTGGTTTCTGTGATTGATGGTGCCAAAGCAAGATTTTTAACACTTGAACCGATAGATAATCGGCTTGATGAATCTGAATGTCATCTGATCGAACATAAAGGACTGTTGAATTCGACAAAAGAATTACAAGGCAAAGAACTTTGGACAAATACGAAAACAGGAAGAAATCAAGGAGCAGGAAGTCAAGCCCATGCATATGATGATGGTCGTGAAAACCATTTGAATGAATATGGACGACGCTTTGCACGAGCGATCGCAGATGAAATTATTGAATTAACTCAACGTCACTCAATTCACAAATTAGTGCTTGTTGCTGAGTCGCAAACTCTAGGAGTTTTACGCGAGTCTGTAATTCATTCACTACCCAGTAGTTTAAATATTGAAGTGCTAGCAAAAGATTTGTGTAAACTCAAACCATTAGAAATACATGAATATTTAGCAGCTAAAAATCTCTTACCTGCTCATCGTTCAGCCCCTTAAAAGCCTTATTTTTAAATGTTTTTTAACTATATTTTGGAGGTATCATTAAAATGAATCAAAAATATCTCTCTCTTTATCTTAATTTAATTCAAGCACTTCTTACCTGCCCTGATGGAGAGGAGTGGAATGTTTTACATCAACATGAAGAACTTTTAACTGTTGAATTTTTGGAATTCATGGAACAAGTTGCTCAGCAACTTGCTACGAATGGTAAGTTGGAAGCTGCCAAGTTTTTACAATATTGGGCAGAACAATTAAATCATGTTTTAGTCACCGCCAAAAAATCTCCCCACAGTGAGAATGAAATTCAAATATATCTGCAATTGATTCAAGAATTATTAGACTGTCCTGAAGGTAAGGAGAGGGACATCTTAGCAGTAAATAAAGATTTAGTAAATTCGCGCTTTGTCAATTTGATGAGGCAAATTGCCCAACAAATGTCTGTGCGAGGAGAAACAGAAGCTGCTATATATTTAAGTAACTTGGCAGCAGAAATTACTCAATCACTTGCCAGAGAAGCTAATATTGTCAAACCAAAATTAGACCAAGATGCAAAAATTAGCCATGCTTTAAACGAAGATTATATACAAAGATTTCCAGAATTGAGTGAAGTCATCTCTAATTTGAAAAATAATCAAAATCAAACTAGAGTATCTGCACCTACTGCCCGTCAAACTATTCCATCTAATCCTGTAGTTGCAAGTTCTTCACCACAGTTGGAGATGCTCAAAAATAAAATAGTTGACGAACAATTGAATACAATTATGGAATCTTTAGAAGTTCCACCAACCTCGTCAGCAAATTGTTTACAAGAAAATCCGACTTCAGAAATATCTTGGGAATCTCGATTTAGCGAACAATTACATACTATTACTCAATCTTTGGACAAATTAGAACAAATATTGACTTCGCACTTTCAACCACCAAATCCATTGTGGTATATGGATATATTAGAACGCGCTCAAGCCTCTAACTGGTTGTTATCTAGCGAAGAAATTGAGCAGTTAATCGGAGTTAAACCCAAATGTGAACCAGGTAAAGATATCTTTCAACGTGGTTGTTGGATATTTACCAAAGTGGGGAAAATGGGTGCACAAACTGCATGGAAAGTATCTAAATAAGGAAGGAGTATATTTTGTATGAAAACTACTGTTAAATATGACTTAGAAGTTTTGAAAGAAGAAGCTCGTGAACTAGTCAAAAAAGGCAAAATTCAGCGCAATGAGCCAATTTATGCATTGTGTAAGTTTATTCCTGGTCGTGATTGGGTTTGTGTGGAACTTGAGTTAGAAGAAAATGATTTTCTACTCCGTGACAAAATAATTGATTTGCTAGGTAATGAAACATGGGATAATGATGAATAAAGATAAAAATTTTCATCCAAAATAAAAATTTAATCTCATATTTATCGCTTCCGCCTCACTTTTTTACTCGTAAGAGACAATTAATAAAGTGAATATAAAGTATATCTTCAGTTGTGCAGAAAGGTGGTTTCTCTTCAAACAAGTAGGATAATGCTCTATGCTTAAATCCAAAAAAACCGCATTTCTCTGTACTAAATATTTACTTTATATCTAGCCTGAACAATTAATTATTATCGAGCCAATGGGCTAGTGTTTTGTACTGCTGATATTATGGTTTGCTCAATTCTCCTGAGCCTTGTCTCCGGACGTTTAGCGCTATTAATCCACATCAAGATATTCTTTTTTATAGTTTTACTAAATGCATCAAAATTATTTTTAGCAGTTGCATTTAATTCTAAAGCCTGCATCAAATCTCTTGGAATTATTAATGCTTCAATCTCATCTAAACTTGTCCAAGAACCATTTTGTTTGGCAATTTCAATCTTGGCAATTCCAAAATCAGTCATTAAACCTTCTTCAATTAATTCTTGAATATATTGTTTATTTAATTTTGACCATACACTTGTCGCTTTCCGAGGCGTAAATATTTGTTGATAACGTTCTGTGTCTAAAGATTTTACTTTACTATCAATCCAACCAAAACATAAAGCTTCTTTGACAGCTTCGCTGTATTTAATGCTGGGTTTACCACTTTTGACTTTGTAGTAAATCAGCCATATACCGGTATATTTATCATGATTTTTCTCCAACCATTCTCGCCAATCTTGACGACTTGCAGCATGAAAAGTCTCTAATTTGTCTTCAAATTTCGGTTTCATTTTTTTGATATCGAAGTTCTACAGCCCCAGAAAGATAAGATTTACTGCCAACAAAATTAAGCTTTAATTCTGACACTGACTGAAACAAAGAAATACCCGAACCGAGAATAATGGGAATAATTGTAATTATATACTCATCAACTAATCCCCGATTCATGAAAGAGGATATAACATTACCACCACCCACCAACCATACTCGTTTAAACCCCCTCTGTTTCACATCTAAAATAACTTCTTCAATCCCACCTCTGATAAATAATATATCACTCCGTGTTGTTGATAAATGCCGATTTGTGAAAACATAGGTAAGTTTTCCTGGATAAGCCCAATCACCAAATCTCAAAACCTGTTCATAAGTTCTGGAACCCATTACCACAGCATCAATTGAGTTATAAAATTCGGCATACCCATAATCTTCTCCATCTACTTCCGCCAATGGTAACCAATCAATGCTACCGTCAATCCGGGCAATAAATCCATCAATACTGGTTGCTATATAAAGGATGAATTTTGTCATAAGTTTAAATTAAATAATGGGTTTACCAATGATATCTTTATAAAGATAAAGAGTTGATTAACTTTGTATAAATTAAATTGAATAAATCAGGAATTCGCTAACAGGGAAAGGTAGTCACCATTCTATCTAATGGAATTAAATCTATTGGGGTTGCATAATTACCCACAAGTTGCAAACTAACTTGTTAAGGGTAAATTTCATATCTTTACAAGAATCTACAAATTATTAAATACAACTTATGCAAGACTCTTCTTCATCCCGTAGCTTCCCTCAATTATTTGCAGGTTTAGCAGCTTTATCAATTGCATTAGTAGTGAGTTCATACATGAATTCTCGTGCAATTCGTAACATCCGTAGACCAGATGATGCTCTCAGTGTTACAGGTTCAGCAAAACGCCCGATTCGTGCTGATTATGTGATTTGGAGAATGTCTATTTCCAGTCAGCAACCCACACCACAAACAGCATACCAAGAACTGAAAACTCGTACCGAACGGGTGCAACAATACCTCAAAGAACAACAAATTCCAGAAAATACAATTACTTTAAGCCCTATTGATACCTCAACAATTCCCGAAGTTATTAATGGGCGGGAAACAGGTAAAACTCTTGCATACAGACTAAATCAGCGCTTTGAAATTCGCTCAAATGATATTGAGCGTATTGCTAAATTATCTCAGCAATCAACATCATTAATTAATGAAGGTATTCCTTTAATCTCCGAGCCTCCAGAGTACTTATATACACAACTAGCGAAGTTACGAGTTGAAATGGTTGCAGAAGCGACAAAAGACGCAAAGTCAAGGGCTGAAGCCATTGCCAAGAGTACAGGGAATCGAGTCGGTTCTGTTCAAAGTGCCCAAACAGGTGTATTCCAAATTACGTCGCGCAACTCCACGGAAGTCAGTAATTCCGGTATTTACGATACTTCATCCATTGAAAAGGATATTACTGCTGTTGTGTCTGTGAAGTTTGCAATGGATTAGAATTTTTGACGTTAGTGATACCAACTTAACGTGAGTTCGATACCTCCCTTTTTGGTAAAGAAAGGGAGGTTTAAGGCTTGACACCCTCTACTTTCTTGCCTGGATTACTTGTAAACTCCCCCCTGCATGTAAAACAACTTCTGATAATTCAAACCCGACTTCCTCAAGTAATTTGGGTAAATCGGTTTTAATTAGTTGCCAAGCCGTTTCGGTTTCAAAGAGCCAGAAAAACACAGCTAAACCGGGTATAAATATGGGATTTGTCGGTTGATGGAAATCGACGATCGCAAAAACTCCACCAGGTTTCAATACACGGTGCACTTCTTTGAGAATCTCTTGCAACTGGGAAGGTTGCATTTCGTGCAGGGCTGCACTAGTATGAACTATATCAAATTCGTTGTCCCTCAAAGGTATTTTCTCGGCGAAGGCTTCAACATAATTTGCTTGCGGTACATTATTACGTGCCCTTTGTAAAGATAGGGGAGATGCATCTAATCCAGTTACTTGTTGAGAAAGTTTAACAATAAATCTAGTTGCTTGACCACTACCGCAGCATAAATCTAAGATTTTTGTATCTGAGTGAATTGTTAAGTTTTGTAAAGCAAGTTGGCGAAAACGAGCTTCACCGCCGACGGTGAGAGCAGATAAACGAGCGATCGCATCATATAACCATTGATATCGATAGCTTAAGTCTCGCAAAATTGTAGCCACAGCTTGGTTCCCTATGAAGAACTTATAACTTATATATTTAATCAAGATATATTGTTAACATTAGTGAAAAACCTGAAAAAAGATTGGGGGAAAAGAATTGCTATGGGTCGTGTAGGCGTATTATTACTCAATCTCGGTGGCCCCGATAAATTAGAAGATGTCGGGCCATTTCTTTACAACTTATTTTCTGATCCAGAGATTATTCGCCTACCATTTCCTTGGTTGCAAAAGCCCTTAGCATGGTTTATTGCGACGCGGCGAACGAAGCGATCGCAAGAAAATTATAAGAAAATTGGTGGTGGTTCTCCGTTACGAAGAATAACAGAAGCTCAAGGGCAAGCATTGAAGGAACAATTGCAAGCTATGGGCGAAGATGCAGAAATATATATAGGAATGCGCTATTGGCATCCTTACACAGAAGAAGCGATCGCGCGTTTGACTCAAGATCAAGTTGACGAATTAGTAATTCTGCCTCTGTACCCCCAATTTTCCATCAGCACTAGTGGTTCTAGCTTCCGCTTGCTGGAACAAATATGGAAAACTGACCCCAAATTACAAGCACAAAAATATACCGTTATTTCCTCCTGGTACAAACAACCTGGATATCTGCAAGCAATGGCAGAGTTAATCGCTCAGGAACTTGACCAACTGGAAAATCCCGAACAAGGACATGTATTTTTCAGCGCTCATGGTGTCCCGAAAAGTTACGTAGAGGAAGCAGGCGATCCCTACCAGCAGGAAATTGAGGAATGTACGGAATTAATCATGCGTACCCTCAACCGTCCCAACGCTTATACTTTAGCTTACCAAAGTCGTGTTGGCCCAGTAGAATGGTTACGACCCTATACTGAAGATGCGATCGTCGAATTAGGGGAACAAGGTATACAAGATTTAGTTGTTGTTCCCATTAGTTTTGTCTCCGAACACATTGAGACATTAGAAGAAATCGATATTGAATACCGCGAACTAGCAGAAGAAGCAGGTATACATAATTTCCGTCGGGTTCCAGCATTAAATACCCACCCCGTTTTTATTCGTGCCTTAGCGGATTTAGCACTTGATGCCATCAAATCTCCGCCGTTGGAGTTATCGCAAGTCACGCAGATGAAAAAAAAGGTGAAAATGTACCCTCCTGAAAGTTGGGAATGGGGTATTACCACCAGTGCAGAAGTCTGGAATGGAAGAATCGCTATGCTAGGGTTTATTGCTTTAGTTTTTGAGTTGTTCACCGGGCATGGATTATTACATGCGGTGGGTTTATTGCATTAGAGCAATGTAGTTTTTGAGAAAAGCACAATTCACAAATAATCCAATAATATTTTTGGGGGCGGGTATCTTACCTGCCTTGTTTGTTGCCAGTAAGCAACCGATACAATTAAAATTTCCTTTTTGAAGAGATTGATACCATATCTCTCTAATACTTACGATTAAAATTTCTCCGCCTCTCCGCGTCTCTAAGTCTCTGTATCAGTCTTAATTATAAGTATTTAACTGGACATGATCTTGACCTATAAACTCAAAATTAAAAATCTCAAATCCCTTGTTTGCTTCCTTGCCGATACCAATCATACCAAACCTTACCGCTACGAATAGCCCACCAAAGTAGTAATAAAGCGATTAAACCACCCTGCCAAGGCGCATCAAAGGCAAAAATCACCAACACAACACACAAAAAATCTTGAATAAAAACAGCCCACAATGGCAAACCCTGCAAACGGAAAAACCAACCAACTTGTACAAGTTTGAGAATAAAAGCCAAACCCCCGCTAACCAAAGCCAATAGCCACACAGGATTAGTTGTTGCGGGATTAATAAAAGCTAAACCCATAATTGCTCCAACCACCGGACTGCAAACTAATTGAACTACCTGTAACACCCTTTGCCCAATTAACTTTTTGGAGGCAAATACTTCAATTAGAGACAAAGCAGTTAGCAAGCCCAGCAAAAAAGGAGAAGAAACACCAGATAAAATCGGAACTTGTGACCAAAGAACATTTCCTTGCAGCAATCCCATAAATAATAGTGGTAAGGCTATTCTTATACCTGCTGCCGCAGAAGCAGAAAGTGCGGCTAGAACTTCAATCATAGTGGCTGCGATCGCTTAGATTATTGAGTTAGGGGTGTTTCTCTCAACTTACCCACTTTGACAATATTTTTATACAGAAAATTAAAATACTTCAAAAAGATTGACAATGATGCACACCACTAAGCCCTTTGTATACCAATTTTTGAGAAAAAGCGAGTGAGGATACGGGGACAAAGAGATAGAAATATAGAAGAAAATCTTCCTTCTTTCCCTCTCTCCCCCTCTCCTTTGCCTATTCCTTAAATCCCCAATCGTTGATACACTTCATCCAAATGCTGAAGATGATGCTGTGGGTTAAAGCAAGCATCAATTTCGGTGGATGACAATTGTTCTTTGACCCGCGCATCATGAGTAATTAAATCGCGGAAGTTACCATCGATTTTATTCCAAGCGGTATGGGCGTTTTCCTGCACAATCCTATAGGCATCTTCTCGACGCATTCCTTTTTCAACCAGTGTTAACATTACCCTTTGGCTGAAAACAACTCCTCCATAGCAGTTCATATTTCGCGCCATATTATCGGGATAAACCAATAAATTCTGAATCAAATCAATGCTTTCAAAAATCATAAAATGAGTCAAAATGCAAGCATCCGGTAACATCACCCGTTCGACTGAACTATGGGAGATATCCCGTTCATGCCAGAGGGCGACATTTTCCACGGCTGCGACTGCATAGCTGCGAATCATCCGTGCCATCCCCGTCAATCGTTCAGAACGAATTGGGTTCCGTTTGTGGGGCATTGCCGAGGAACCTTTTTGTCCTTTAGAGAAATATTCTTCAACTTCGAGGACATCGGTTTTTTGCAAGTTACGAATTTCGACAGCAAAACGTTCCAGGGAAGCAGCTAGTAATGCCAATTGTTGAACATACTCAGCATGTATATCTCTGGAAATTACCTGTGTTGAGGCAGTATCAGGTTTGAGTCCCAATTTTTCACAAGCTAATGCTTCAACACGGGGTTCGATATTGGCATAAGTTCCCACAGCACCGGAAATTTTACCAACAGCAGTTGTTTTACGAACATTTAACAAACGTTCTTTGTTTCGCAATACTTCCGCTAACCAACCAGCTAGTTTAAACCCAAAAGTAATTGGTTCAGCATGAATACCATGCGATCGCCCAATCATTACTGTATAACGATGTTCGCCTGCTTTTTGGCGAATTACCACAATCAAATCTTCGAGTCGCTGCAATATCAAATCCAAACTAGATACCATTTGCAGCGCCAAAGCCGTATCCAGCACGTCGGAACTCGTCATTCCTAGGTGGATATAACGCCCCGCATCTCCGACATACTCATTAACATTTGTTAAAAAAGCAATCACATCGTGGCGGACTTCTGCCTCTATTTCTAGCACCCTTTTGGGGTCAAAATTCGCTTTCGCTTTGATTTCTCTAACCGCATCACTGGGAATATAGCCTAAATCTGCTTGTGCTTCGCAAACGGCTATTTCGACATCCAGCCAGGTTTTAAACTTATAAGCATCTGTCCAAAGATTGCCCATCTCAGGCAAGGTATAACGCTCAATCACAGTCCGCCATTGATTACAATGTCATATTTTACCTTTGAGTGGTTCTATAGTTAATGAGAAGTTAAAGAAAATTCTGAATTAATATATTTTCAAGCGTTTTGGGTTGTTAATTAATTATTCTGAGCCAAAGCAACAATCGTCTCCTCTGAAAGCGAGTAAGTTCGTAAAATGGTTGTTTTTGGCTGATAATTCGCCCGATGGAAGCCTTAAAAGTTGATTTCAAATCAGTTATTGAATTAACAGACGAGCAATTTTATCAAATATGTCGCTCTAACCCCGATATCAGATTTGAGCGCAACGCCACAGAGCAGTTAATCATTATGCCACCAGTTGGAGGGGAAACAGGAAACAGAAATGGTAGAGTTACGCAACAATTATTTAATTTGTCAGATTATAGATAATACTGGTATTAAATTACCTAATGGTGCGGAGTGATCGCCCGATGCTTCTTGGGTACAATTGTGATGCTAATAATTATTTATTTTGATTGATTAATTATATATTTTCAGAACCAAAATTAATATTTTCTCAAATTAATCTTAATAATATTTTGATATTAAATTCCCTTAAATCCCATGTTACTTTCTAACTTTTGCTCGGTTGCAGTAGAACTTTTCTTGGCAAACTTAGAAACATGAGAAGTCTGACGTTTAATTCCAATTTGACTGATGAAAATGCCAACTAAAATTAAGCTACCACCAGTATACTGAGCTAGAGTTGGCACCTCAGCCAAAACTAAATAAGCTGCTAAAATTCCTACAATTGGAGTAAAAGAGCCAACTAGAGAAGCAACAGAAACAGTGGAAGCTCTTAAACCCTTAATCCAAAATGACTGACCTAGCACCACAATTACCACGCCATATACTAACATCCACTGCCACAAAAAAGGTGAAAATGCATCCATAAAATGGTCGCCACCATAAAGTATTAAAGCAATAAAGAAAAATATTACGGTTCCCAAAGCTGTACGAAAAACACTATAAATTCCCAAAGGAATTTGAGTAAGATTTTGTTTGCCAATAATTGTCGATACTGCTAAAGCAAATGCTGCCACCACTGCCAATACTTCCCCAATCCCAATATGAAAACCTTGCAAATTCATCATCTCCTGTCCTGGAGGTTGCAGAATAATTGTTAAAGTAACACCAATAAAGGAAATTAATGCTCCTATAATTGACCAAAAACTGACTCTTTCTTTCAACAACAAAACTGATAAAGCTAATGTTAAAGGTGGCTCCAAACGTCCAACCAAAACAACATTATTAACATTCGTTAATGCCAATGCTTGAAAAATTAAACCAGGTGCGATCGCACCTGATAAAATAGCGACTATTGTCAGATTAAACCAGGTTTGCTTGGATATTTTTCTTAATATAAATCTATTCCACTGTCGCCAGTAGATTATAATCAAAACCATCAATGCACACAAATTACCTACAAATAATACATTACATAGAGAAATTGGATTGCGATCGCCTATAAAATTTTGAGCACCAATTTCTGTCAGTTTCCTAGTTATTGCACTAGATGCTCCAAAAATCAAAATAGCCAGCCAAAGATAAATTTGTCCTGGAATTTTGTTGTGGATTTGACGCTTCCGTCTGCTATATCTGGAAACCATAAAACCCCTGTCATGAAAACACTTTTTCTTGATGCTAAACTGACTTGATTAAGTCAGGGTGAGGTAAATCTGAAAAAATGCTGAGTAAAAATTGAGTTTTTTTAGGGATAAATTCAGAAAAATCCTGGTTTGGTTTCAACTAGTTCTCAGGGCTGACTGTGATACTTTGGACAGTCGAGATGATGCAAACACTACATTCAAACCAAACATTCAGGAGTAAAAAATGAAATTTAATTCACTGCTTGCAACTATTACCCTAGCTAGTATGGTAGCGATTTGGGATGCGCCAGTTAAACTCATTAATTCTTCACTGACTCAAGCATCAGCCCAAGAAATGAAACAGGAAATGAAAGATGCAACTGGCTTAAAAGCTCAACAAAAAATTGATATGCTGATCAAAAGTAAAGGTCAGTTTGGCAGTGGCGATCAACTCAGACGTTACTTTTTTGGAGATTTAGAACCACTTGCCGTCCAACCTGGTGGAGCCGGAATGGTTGTTAATCTCTACAATAAAGCCAATAATGTGACGATTTCTTATTGTGCAACCTACGATGTCGTAGTTGCAGTCAAAAAAGGTAGAATTACGGCTTTTGCACCTAGCGAAGTTAAGTAATTTTGATAAATTTGCATTCAACTCATATCTTCAAGCATACCAATATTTACCGAGATTAATAAATAACTGGCTAATAGTGAAGGAGATGACTCGAATACTGTCATTATTGGAAGTTCCCTTGAGTTGGCAAGAAGCATATGTACAACAACTTGATCAGCAAAATTGTGATACTAAAACTTGCATAATTCAGGCTTCAAATTTACCTAACAAATCTGAATAAATCTCAAGAAAATTCAATATTTAATATTCACTTATACCCTTGATTTCTTAAAGAATTCGAGGATATAAGTGAATTGTGAACAACAAAATTACTCCCTTAACGCATATCCCACTCCACGCATCGTATATATCAACCGCTTCTCATCATTTTCTTCCAACTTCAAACGTAAATAACGCACATAAACTTCGATAATATTAGAATCCCCCATAAAGTCATAACCCCAAACCTTTTCTAAAATTTGTTCTCTCGTAAAAACCTGACGAGGATGACTAAGCAGATACTCCAATAAATCAAACTCTTTTGCTGTTAAATCGATCGCTCGTTTACCGCGAAACACTTCACGAGTACGACGATTTAGAGTCAAATCTTCAAACTGTAATAAATCTTCATCTGTTTCTTGAGTACGACGCAAATGGGCGCGAATTCTGGCTAATAATTCCTCGATACTAAAGGGCTTCACCACATAATCATCAGCACCGGCATCTAAACCAGCTACACGATCGCTCACTTCATCTTTGGCTGTCAACAAAATTACAGGTATCTTATTGCCCGTTGAACGCAAACGACGGCACAATTCTAAACCTGTTAACCCTGGTAACATCCAATCCAAAATAGCTAAATCTGGTGATGACTCCCGCGCTAAAGTTAAACCAGTCATACCGTCATGGGCAACACTCACCTTGTAACCTTCGCTACTTAGTTCCAATTCCACAAATCTTGCTAACTTAATTTCATCTTCAACTAAAAGGATATGTGCAGTCATATTATTCATGTTTATATATTTAAACTCCTAAATTTCCTGAACGCCACGACAAAAGTAATTTTTTAATCAGCTTCCGAAACAACTGCAACCCTAACTTCCATAATCTACACAAACCTGATTAGGCGTATAAAATAATCTTTGATTAAATTATTAATATCTAAATAGTTATAAATAAATGTAAATAAAATTTAATATTTGTGTGAGTGATTGCTTTCTGATAATCTAAATTTTTGTAACAGTAAATTTCCGTTTTTATATCTTTTTGTGTCAAACAGACGACGAATGCGGCTTTATGAAGGACTTTTCTGATAAAAACTTCATAGTACCTCAAGTTGTCGAAATATATTACATGTAAGGTTTGCCTACGCTTGCCAAACATGTAGCTGACCCTTTAAAGAAGAGAACACGCATTTAAGGAGCTTCGTTAGCATGTTCACTCACGTCAAGTCCACCATTCGTCATATTGCACCCGACGATTTGCGGGGACGGCATTTACTCAAGGTGGTCTATGTCGTGTTAGAGTCGCAGTATCAAAGTGCTTTATCGCAAGCGGTTCGGGAGATTAATCAAAATAATCCGAATCTGGCGATCGAGATTAGCGGCTATTTGATTGAAGAACTTCGCGACAAAGAAAATTATGACGAGTTTAAGCGGGAGTTGGAAACCGCAAATATTTTTATTGCCTCGTTAATTTTTATTGAAGATTTAGCGCAAAAAGTTGTTGAGGCTGTAACACCCATCCGGGATAATTTGGATGTGGCAGTTGTATTCCCATCGATGCCCGAAGTCATGCGATTGAATAAGATGGGAAGTTTTTCCCTCGCACAACTGGGACAATCGAAAAGTGCGATCGCTCAGTTTATGAAGAAGCGGAAGGAGAAATCCGGCGCTGGCTTCCAAGATGGGATGCTGAAGTTGTTGCGGACTCTCCCCAATGTGCTGAAGTATCTGCCCGTAGAAAAAGCTCAGGATGCACGTAATTTCATGCTGAGTTTTCAGTATTGGTTAGGTGGTTCCCCAGAAAACCTGGAGAATTTCCTGTTGATGCTGGCTGATAAATATGTATTTGATAAAAATAATAACAATGTCGAGAGACGCAATATCGGCTCTCCTTTGGAATACCAAGAACCTGTAACCTATCCCGACATGGGTATCTGGCATCCTCTCGCACCTTCGATGTTTGAAGATGTCCGGGAATATCTCAACTGGTATAACAGCCGCAAAGATATATCAAACGATTTAAAAGACCCTTTAGCGACTTCTGTTGGTTTAGTATTGCAACGTACTCACCTTGTCACTGGAGATGATGCTCACTATGTGGCAATGGTACAAGAATTGGAATCATTAGGTGCAAGGGTGATTCCGGTGTTTGCAGGTGGTTTGGACTTTTCTAAGCCTGTGGATGCCTATTTCTACGAACCGACTACTAAGCAAGTACAAATAGATGCGGTAGTATCTTTGACAGGTTTTGCTTTGGTGGGTGGGCCTGCTCGACAAGACCATCCCAAGGCGATCGACTCTCTGAAGCGTTTGAATCGTCCGTATATGGTGGCCTTACCTTTGGTATTCCAAACTACTGAGGAGTGGTTGGATAGCGATTTAGGTTTACACCCGATTCAGGTAGCTTTACAAATCGCTATTCCCGAATTAGATGGGGCGATTGAACCGATAATTATGTCGGGTCGAGATGGCACAACTGGAAAAGCGATCGCATTACAGGATCGAGTCCAAGCGATCGCGCAACGGGCATTTAAATGGGCAAATTTGCGCCGTAAACCCAAACTCAATAAAAAAGTTGCCATCACTGTATTTAGTTTCCCCCCCGATAAAGGCAATGTGGGAACAGCAGCTTACTTAGATGTATTCGGTTCCATTTACGAGGTGTTGAAGGCACTCAAACAAAACGGTTACGATTTACCGGATTTGCCAGAAAGTGCTAAGGAATTGATGGAACAGGTCATTCACGATGCCCAAGCACAATACAATAGTCCCGAATTAAATGTTGCTTACCGGATGTCGGTTCCTGAATATGAGGAATTAACTACCTATTCCCAACGTTTAGAGGAAAACTGGGGACCACCACCCGGACATCTCAACAGCGATGGGCAGAATTTACTAATTTACGGTAAGCACTTTGGGAATGTATTTATTGGTGTACAGCCGACATTTGGTTATGAAGGCGACCCCATGCGGTTGTTATTCTCCCGCTCCGCTAGTCCCCACCACGGTTTTGCGGCATACTACACCTATCTAGAAAAGGTCTGGGGTGCAGATGCGGTATTACATTTCGGAACCCACGGTTCCCTGGAATTTATGCCCGGTAAGCAAATGGGGATGTCGGGTGATTGTTACCCTGATAACTTGATTGGTAGTATTCCCAATCTCTATTACTACGCCGCCAATAACCCTAGCGAAGCGACAATTGCCAAACGTCGCGGTTATGCAGAAATCATTTCCTACTTGACACCTCCCGCAGAAAATGCTGGTTTGTACAAAGGATTAAAGGAACTCAGCGAATTAATTGCTTCCTACCAAACCCTCAAAGATGGTGGTCGGGGTATCCCCATTGTGAACACCATCATGGACAAAGCGCGGATGGTTAACCTTGATAAAGACATCGAGTTACCAGAAACCGACGCAAAGGATATGTCCCAGGAGGAGCGGGATAATATCGTCGGTATTGTTTACCGTAAATTGATGGAAATCGAATCGCGGTTATTACCCTGCGGTTTGCACGTCATTGGTAAACCACCCACCGCCGAAGAAGCGATCGCTACCTTGGTAAATATTGCTAGCTTAGACCGTCAGGAAGAAGAACTGCTCGGTTTACCCAGAATCATCGCCAATAGTATTTACCGCGACTTGGAAGAGATTTACAAAAACAGCGATAAAGGTATTTTGCAGGATGTAGAACTCCTACAAAATATGACCTTGGCAATCCGCGCGGCTGTAACTGCATTAGTCAAAGCTCAAACCGATTCCGAAGGTCGTGTTTCCCTAATTTCCAAGTTGAATTTCTTCAACATGGGTAAAAAAGAACCTTGGGTAGAAGCTTTACACAAAGCTGGTTACACCAACGTTGATACCGATTCCCTGAAGAAATTATTCGAGTACCTGGAATTTTGTCTGGAACAAGTTTGTGCGGACAAAGAACTTGCAGGATTATTGCGCGGCTTAGAAGGCGAATATATCCTACCAGGGCCTGGTGGCGACCCTATCCGTAACCCGGATGTATTACCTACAGGTAAAAATATCCACGCCCTCGATCCCCAATCAATCCCCACCCAAGCCGCAGTTCAATCAGCCAAAATCGTCGTCGATCGCTTGCTGGCGCGGAACATGACAGAAAATGGTGGTAATTATCCGGAAACCATCGCCTGCGTACTCTGGGGTACAGATAACATCAAAACCTACGGGGAATCACTGGCACAAATTATGTGGATGGTTGGTGTACGACCAGTTCCCGATGCCTTGGGTCGTGTTAACAAGTTAGAATTAATACCTCTTTCCGAATTAGGTCGTCCCCGCATTGACGTAGTCATTAACTGTTCAGGAGTCTTCCGCGACCTGTTCATCAACCAAATGAACCTGCTCGACCAAGCTGTGAAAATGGCAGCAGAAGCAGAAGAACCCTTGGAAATGAACTTTATCCGCAAACATGCACTAGCGCAAGCGGAAGAAATGGGGATTAATCTGCGTCAAGCAGCAACCCGCGTCTTCTCCAACGCATCCGGCTCCTACTCCAGCAACATCAACCTGGCGGTAGAAAATAGCACCTGGGAAAATGAAGGGGAATTACAGGAAATGTACCTCAAACGCAAATCCTTTGCCTTCAGTGCCGATGATCCTGGAATGATGCAAAATTCGCGGGAAATCTTCGAGAAAACCTTGAAAACTGCCGAGGTGACATTCCAAAACCTGGATTCTTCGGAGATTTCCTTAACAGACGTATCCCACTACTACGACTCCGACCCGACAAAATTGGTTGCAAGTCTGCGGGAAGATGGGAAAATGCCAGCATCCTACATGGCAGATACTACCACCGCCAATGCCCAAGTGCGATCGCTCTCGGAAACCGTTCGTTTGGATTCCCGCACCAAATTGTTAAACCCGAAATGGTACGAAGGAATGTTATCCCACGGTTACGAAGGTGTGCGGGAATTATCGAAGCGCTTAGTTAATACCGTTGGTTGGAGTGCAACATCCGGTGCTGTTGACAACTGGATATACGAAGATGCGAATAGCACCTTCATGGAAGATAAGGAAATGCAGGAACGGTTGTTAAATCTCAATCCCCATTCCTTTAGAAAGATGGTGACAACTTTGTTAGAAGCAAACGGTAGAGGATATTGGGAAACCAGTGAAGAAAACCTCGATCGCTTGCGGGAATTATATCAGCAAGTTGAAGACAAGATTGAAGGAATCGAATAATTTTGGTTGGGAAATAACCATAAATTATAAATGTAGAGACGCGAGCGATCGCGTCTTTTTTGTTTGCAAATAAAAATAACAGATGACATTTTACATGATATTTCAATCTAGAAAGCAATAAATTAAGCATTATTGAAAGATTATCATTATTCTTTGTGCGTAGATTTTTTATGATGAGATAATTGAGTAAAAATAAATAAATAGCCCAATATATGCTCGGGAACTTTTCTCAAGCGATTCTGTCACTAAAAGATAGTATCTTTATATGTTGAAATATAATCCACGCTTTTCGGCTTCAAGAAAGTTGTTTAAACTGACTGTATTTAAGTTAATAGCTACTATTTTTATTTTTATATCTTTTTACATTACTAAAACAAATTCACAATCGATAAACATAACAAATTTGCCAAATGAAATTAAGTTGTATATCCGTGACGATTTACCAGTATTTGGGGAAAATACTAATGGTAGATGGAGTGGATTTTGCGCTGTTTTTGGTCACGAATTACAAAAAGAATTGCGTCAACTTTCCAATAATCCAAATTTTACAGTAAGTATCAACGCGACGCAAAATAAGACTAGTGATAAATTTCGGCTCGATGGGCTTATCACAGATGACAAAAAGTTGAAATATGACATTCAGTGCGGTCCTAATTCAAAAGGGATTCTTGAATTTCTTGAACAAGAAGGGATGCCTCAATATAAAGAAAGAATTATAGAGTCAAATATATTCTATGAAACTAATATTAAACTTTTGATTAGAAAAAAAGTTTGGGAAAATTTCAATCTCAAAAATAAATTACCACAAGAAATTTTAGACATATTGAAAAAAAAGCTCAATGTTGGGGTTGTAGAAAAAACAACAACACAAGAGCAACTATCCCAACATTTTACAGGAATCAAACTATTTAAGTCATTAGATGATGCAACAATTGCGTTTAACGAAGGAATGCCAGGAGAAAAAGAAATGGATGCATTGGCAAGTGATGGAATAATTGTTAAATACAAGTCTGATCACTATTGTCATCCAAGAAAACCTTGCGTAATCTATCCAGAAAATAATCAAGTATCGTTAGGGACACAGGAACAAAAATACTTTATTGCTATATCTAACTATGGTGGTACTCAACAATATTCTGCAACATTACAGGAAACTATTAATAACCTTATTGATCGGTCAAATGTAATTCGTAAAGAGATAGAAAAACTAAAGCAATATGAAAATGAGCGACATTGGGAGCCATTAATACCATTAATATTAACTGGGGTCGTATTTTTGATATTCGCAATTGTTAAATATAGAAATGCTATTGGTAATTCTGTTAGCAAATTCGTGAGAAGAATTCTATCTCCATTCACTAATCGTTAAAGTTGCAACTAATAAATAATTAGATTATACCTATGAGTAACAAACTGAAAACAATAAATATTGCGATCGCTGGTCATACGAACACAGGCAAAACGTCTCTTATAAGAACGTTAATGAAAAGTCCCATTGGTGAGGTGGGAGATTGTGCAAATGTAACTAAGAAAGGAGAAGCCTATTATTTTGAAAGTTTGCAAGCCACATTTATCGATACTCCTGGTTTTCAATATGCACCGATTGTGATGATGTGTTTAGATGCGAAAAAAGAGAATCCAGAGTTTAAAATATCTGAAAAATGGGAATCTAAAATCAACTACGATCGTGATGCGATCGCAGCCCTAGAAGATAGTGATGTAGTAATTTATGTCGCAAGTCTCAGTGTTGTTCCGGATGATAGTTACCAAGAAGAAATATCGATTATAAGACATAAATCTACAAAAATAGTAGGTGTTATTAATCAATATAAAAAACAATTAGAAGCAACGAATAAAGACATTGTTGATGGTCGTGTTCACCAATGGGAAAGTTTTTTTAGAGAACAATCGATTGAGCAAATAGTTGTATTTGACGCTCACTGGGATAATCCAATAAAAGTAAATCAACTTTATAAAAGCATTTTTGAAATTTTAAATGATGAACAAAAATCTTGTTTTACTGAAGGGCTAAGAAGATTTAAAGATAGGCAGCAAAAGATAAGAAAAGAAGCTTGCAAAATGCTATCAACTTTAATTATTGACTGTAGAAATGAAGCGATAGTTAGCATACCCAAAAAAGACTCGGAAAACAAAGACAAAATAGAAGAGGCTCAAAGACAACTAGTGGAAAAGATAAATCACCATCTTTACTTGTTTGTTGAACCTGTTTCTCTCCTTTACAAAATCGCTGCTGAAAATCCAACAACTTCCGAAGAAGAGATTATTTTTAAAATAAGGTCGGAACCTAACTGGCGAGAAAGAGCTGGTATAGGAGCAAATGCCGCAGCTGTATTAGCTGCCTTAAGTGGTCTTTTAGGTGGTATTATCGGATTTGCTATTGTCCCAGGTACTGGTTTTATTAATGGATTTGCAGTTGGTTCACAACTAGGAACAGTTATTGGTGGTGCAATAGGTAGTTTGGCTATTTTCTCTGATGAAAATGATACAGTAGCTATTAAACTTGATAACGAGCAATTAAAAATTATCCTTATCAAAGGATTAGCTATTATATGGGGATTATCAAGTAATGGGTATGGACGTGCAAAAGAACTGACATTGCAAGAAAGTAGATATATAGAGGAAGATGTTTCTAGCTTCCGAACTCAGCAGAATAATATAAACCTGATGAGTGCGAATGAGTCAAAAATTGTCGAGTTTTGTGAAAAGCTGTTAAATTCTCTAGAGAGTGAATCCAAATATTAACTATATCTTTTTAAAAGGAAAGTTTATCGGGTAAAGATGTTTTACCTATGTTTGTGTTGAATTTAGATGGTATTTAGAATAATCTTTTTGTTTAAATGCAGATTATTCATGTAACGAAAATATTTTGGGTAAGACGAAATTTTTGGATTACGATCGCCTAAAAGCCTTTAGTCCCTTCAAGATGGTCAAATTCGCAGCTAAATAGCTTATTTCTAGGTTTGCAAAGTCACAAATCTGAAATGGTAACTCAGGATGGCATAAACTATCAAAGTATTTTTTGTTGCAGACAATTGCAACTGTAATAATACTTAGTATCGTGCAACTACGCATTTTTGCGGTTTATAAGTAACTACAATCAAGGCAATACTTATAGAGATGAGTAATTAAGGAAGCAATTAAGTAAATAAGCTTTGTCAGATCAACGCAAAATGACTAAATGAGGAGGGCAAAGAATGAGTACAAAAAATTTAGAGTTTTTCAATGCCAAAGAAATAACAGTGACTTTACCTAAGCACTATGTTCAGAGGCTATATAATCTTCTCCGAGATAATTCTCAAGGCAAGGGGACTAACAAAGACAAGGACAGCCTCAATCTACAAGAACGTGTAGAAAGAATGCTGCAAAACCCCGAAGACCGGGATATATTGGCATATCTAGATTGGATATTGAAACACAACGATTAAACAGTTAGTGGTTATATAGTTTAGTAGTTAATATCTAGTAGTAATTAGCAAATAGTAGTTAGTGTTGGTTGGATTAAGTTGAAGTTCTGTTTTCAAGATATTGTTCAATATCAGCGACAGCATCTTCCCAAGCTGCTAAATCAAATTTCTGATCAGATTCGCTTTCAGAACTTTCTTCTGGTTGAATTTCCACCAATGCTGCTTCTTCCTCATCCGGAGGACTTTCTTGAAGAATATCCCCTAACTGATTTAGGGCTTCAATAAATTCTTGGTTGGCGACAGTTCGCAGTTCTTTTTGATTTGGCTCCATTGTTTTAAGTAGCACTCACTCTCGATTGACTAATCTATCAACGTAATAATCAAATGGAAACATGATTATATTATCTTTCCCATTTCTGCACCAAAGTTGATCAATCCGTATTTAATTTATATATTAAATGGCTTGACGGCAAAATCAGCTAGGGTGACAGTGAAACTTTGTTGCTGTTGGGTAGAAATAAAATTAATAGCCGTTTCCGATGCGATCGCTACTGCAAGCATAACTAAATTTCGGGCTAAGGGATAATCGCAAACATCATCATTCGCAGATGAGGGAACGCGATAAGCTGGGTTCCAAATAATTTCAGCATAATCTGAGGCTAAACCAACATGCAAGCAAGGAATTTGCACATTACTACAATTATCAGTGACGGCTTGACGGGCAATACTATTATCGAATGCATCAATAACGAGTTTACTGCCTGATAATAATTGTGTGGTATTGGCTGCGGTTAATTCCTTGGTTATACCCTCTACAGTGATTCCCAAAGCCCGATAAATTATATTTGCAAGAATTTTGGTTTTGTATGCGCCGACATCGGAACGGTAATAAGGCTGTGTAGACAAGTTACGTTCTTCAATTCTGTCTCTGTCGATGATACGCAGCTTACCACAGCCAGAACGAGCTAGACTTTCGGCAATATTTGCACCCAATGCTCCAGCACCACAAATGGTTACGGGGAAATCCCGCAATTTATTCATGAGCGCCGGGGTGCGGTGAAGTTGTTCGTGGAAGTAGATGGACATAAGAGTAAACTTTTTTCACGTTGTTGCTAATTTTGTCACCAAGCTGCCATATGATGAGGGGCATTGTCACTGCTTTCCTGCATGTCTTTTGATAATCTCTGCAAACTACTTTCAGAAAAATATCCTGATCGCTTTGCAAAGTGGGTATTAGGTAGCGAGCAAGCATCTGTAGAAGTACTGAAAACTGAACTCAGCATTGAGCCAATTCGGGCAGATTATGTAACATTTCTACAACTAAAAGGGCGCATTCTCCACCTGGAATTTCAAACCAAATGGGAGTCGAATCCACCCTTGCCTTTGCGAATGTTGGATTACTGGGTAAGATTACATCGCTTGTATCGATTACCTGTGACTCAAGTTGTAGTTTTACTTTTACCTCCCGCAGAAGGAACAATCATCGAGACAGTTTTTACACTCGAATCTACACGTCATGAGTATCGCGTAATTAGGTTATGGGAACAAGACCCAACTCCGTTATTAAACGATTCAGCATTGTTGCCTTTAGCATCCCTGGCAGCATCAAATAATTCCGAAGCGTTGTTGCAAAATGTTGCTCAACGAGTCGCGCAACTGGAACCAGAACAACGCCGGGAAGTATCTAGCTACGTCCAGATATTAGCTGGGCTAAAATTTAAGAAAGGATTTATTCAGAAAATGTTTCGGGAGGGTATGATGCGGGAGTCAGTAATTTATCAAGATATTCTTCAGGAAGGGAGACAGGAAGGAAGAGAAGAAGAAGCGCGATCGCTCATCTTACGACAATTAAATCATAAAATTGGTATTTTGCCGGAACAGCTAAAATTACGTTTCGGTTGGCTTTCTGTGGATGAATTAGAAGCTTTAGGGGAAGCTTTATTAGATTTTACGCAGATGGCTGATTTAGAATCATGGTTTGAGAATTACCAAGAGTAAGGATTTTGCTCAAGATTTCTCAAAAATCAAAACTCTATCCCTGCTTGGGCTTTAACACCTTGTTCGCGAAATGGATGTTTAACTAGAGTCATTTCGGTGACTAAATCTGCGCGTTTGATTAATTCTGGAGGTGCGCCTCTACCTGTTAAAATGACATGGCTTGGTGCGGGTTTTTCTGCTAGCCCTGCGAGAATATCTTCAACTGCTAAATAGCCTAGTTTGAGAGCAATATTAATTTCATCTAAAAGTACGAGGCGAAAATCTGGATTACGAATATATTCTAATGACTTTTGCCATGCAGCTTGGGCTATTTTAGCATCGCGATCGCGATTTTGAGTTTCCCAAGTAAAGCCTTCTCCCATTGCATAAAATTCTAACTGGTCTTCCCAAAGACTAAAAACTTTTTTTTCGGCTGGTTCCCAAGCGCCTTTAATATATTGAATGATTGCAACTTTATAACCATGTCCTAAAGAACGTAAAACCATGCCTAATGCTGCTGTGGTTTTACCTTTACCATTACCTGTGTTGACTATAATTAAACCTTTTTCGGGTATTGCTTCAGCAATGCGCTGTTCTTGAACTTGCTTACGCCGTTGCATTTTCTTTTGATATTGCGCGTCTGTCAAACCCGCAGTTTCTAATACTGCTGCATCGCTGGTAGTTTCCCAAGATTTATCAATTTCCATAATGTCCTAGCTTAGCTACTACTTAGATTATTTTAACTGTAATCAATGCAACAAAAGCAAGAAACCTCACGTCGATATTACTAAATAAACTATGTATAAATTAATGTCAACGTGAAAAACTTTATTTTATCTAATCATCTATTGGGAATTCAAAAAAACTTTCTACCCATTGCTCTATTCCTCTCAGTTATAGGAGTGAATATAGTTTGTATCAATTTAGTCAAGGCAAATATTTCTGAATTCAATGAAAAAAATAATCTTACAAAGATTACTAGCCAATCAAAAATAAATCATAATCATCTTCTGGCGTCTCAGAATAAAAATACATCTATAAATCAACCATGTAAATTAGTTAATTATGAAGCTGCTGAGAATTTTATATTTACTCTCAAAGGACAGCATAATTATGATATTGATTCCTTAGCTTTTACTCCTGATGGCAAAACATTAGTTAGTGGAAGTATTTACAATAAAATTAATATTTGGGATTTTGAAAAGCAGCAATTAAAAAAAGTAATTAATGCTGGTAAAGATGGAGTCAATACAATAGCGATTTCTGCCGATGGCTCACTATTAGCTGCTGGAGGAGGTTTTAGCCAGCCAGACACAGATACAACAATTAAAGTCTGGAATCTTAAGACTGGCAGAATGATTTTCAAATTTACAGGACATAGTCAAGGAATTAATGCTCTAACATTCCTGACGGGGCGACAAAAATCGCTAGGAGGCAGATAAAATAAGCCTCATAGCTCTCAATCCTCGTTGATAATACTTTCGCTTATTGATATTAAATTTCATTAATTCGGTTACTAATTCTATACAAGGTTCCATAAAATTGACCCAATTATTGCCGTATAAGCCGATATAAAAACTGCTATGTCGCCTTTGGGTTCGCCCATATTCTTTAACACGACCAACATATTTCTGTATTCCTTTACGTTTTATTTCTTGTCCTTGAATTGTGGCAGAAGTGTAAGCAATCGCAATCAATGTAATTAGAACAATTAACCGTTCACCAGATACATTAGTCCCCTCTAGATTATAACCACCACTCTTAAAGTCTCGAAACATTTCCTCAATATCAAATCTTTTTTTATAGTAAGCGATCGCCGACTCTAAACTATCTAAATTTGTTAAAATAAACCATCCTTCTTCGGGTGCCACTCCCAAGATTTTCCGCTTCCATTTACATGCAAGATTAAAGCTTGTAAAACCTTGAGATTTTGTAACTTTTACTCCTTTCAAAAAGAAAGAGACACCTGGAGATAATCCTAGCTCATTTAATTCTAACCAAATATCTGTTTGCATCTCAACTAAATGATTCTTTTTAATACGAAGACAGAAGTAAATGCTTCTTTCTCTAAGCCAGTTTGCCAGTTTTATCGAACAAAATTCTCGGTCTCCTAATACGCAAATTTTATGATTTTTGAAAACTGGTAAAACTTTAGAAATAATTGCTGTTTGTTCATTAATATTACTACTACCTAATTTGGGTAATAATTCAAAATATACTGGAAACGCTCTTTTATCCCAAACAACACTAACCATAAACAAATTTACACAAGCCCAATTTGTACGGTCAATTACTACATGAACTATTTTTTCGGAGGTGAATTCTGTCTCTAACCATGTGGTAACAATCGGGAACCAAATTTTTTCAATTGAGAGGTTTGGTAATGATAGAAACCTCTGTATTCTCTTTCTCCGGCTTTCAAATGTAATTGGAATTGGTAGAACTGTAGCTAAGGTTTCCAAACTAACTTTTTTAATTGATTGCAGCAGGGCAATCAAAATTTTAAGAAAGATGTAATCCGCAAGGCTGAGTTGACTTTTTAAATGTTTTTGGTACAATTCAGGCAACATTATCATTAGATAGGTCTTCTTGACATAACTAGACCTATCTTTTCTTACCACGAATCGCTACACTCTTTACCAAATAAGCTTTCTAGACTGTTTTGTCGCCCCGTCAGCTAACATTCACTCCTGATAGTAAAAATTTGATTAGTGCAAGTTCTGATAAAACAATAAAATTTTGGAATCTGAATAATGGTCGATTAGTTCGCACTTTAAAAGAACATAATGACTGGGTAATGACACTAGCAATTAGTCCAGATAGCACGACTCTTGCTAGCGCTGGTGGAGCTTATGAAATAGATAGCGATACCGCAATTCGACTTTGGGATATTCAAACTGGTAAATTAATAAAAACTTTCCCCAGAACTCCAGAAGCGATTGGAGTATTAGCATTTAGTCCTGATGGCAAAACACTTGTTAGTAGTACAGGAAAGCTACAAACCAATACAACAATTAATTTTTGGGATATAAATTCAGGAAAATTAGTAAGCAATATTTCTGAGAATACTGTATCTTTAATCTTTAGCAAACATGGAGAACATTTACTGACAGTCAGTTCTTCCTATGCTGTAGATTTGTGGAATATTAGTAATGGTAAGAAAATAAAAAACTTGGTTGCAGGAATTAAGCTAGATAATGACCAAAATATCGGTAGGATTTATGTGAGTGCTGCAACTTTACATCCAGATGGTAAAACCTTAGCGATTGGTGAAGGTGGTGTATTGTCTGGTTATAGAATTGGAATTCGCCAAATATCATTTGATAAATAAATAAATATAAATAAATGCACCTTGGCTAACCAAGGTGTATAAAATTTCCATTTTATGATTCTATTTGCATGATCATCAAATATCACATTCTGACAATAAATCCATCTAACCGCGATTTTTCTCCAGTAGTAACATCATCATCAAACTAAGTAAAACTTGCTTTTCTTCTTTTTCATTGAGTGAATCCAAAGCTTTGATAGTAAATTGTCGCGATAAAAACGAAGGAATTTTTTCTAACCGCATCACAACCGCACCATCAGCGCGAAGAACTAAATAAGTAGGATTAAAAACAAACCCACTCAACATCCCCACAAGGGGAATTTCTTGAAAAAGGGCATCAGCAACTTTTACCCAAGGATTTTTCTCTTGAATCGTAAAACTAACACTTTCACCATTAAAGACATCATAACGCGCTCGCCATAATGATTTTAACCCTTGCCGTTTCACCGCACCTATGATTGCACCGTTTTCGTCGGTAAAGTCATAGCGTGCTGAAAAATCAATAATTCGGTCAGCTTTGATGTAATATAAGGAACGAGTACGCTCCGCATCTGCAAAAACTGTAATCGCTTCCTTGAGTTTGAACAGTTTCTGTTTAACGTAAAACTGTAAACTTCCTTGAGCATCAACAACAGAGATTTGGGGAGAAAAAGCCCAAAATTTGAAGGTTAGTTGGAGAGGATACTGCATAATTTGGTAAACTTGCCAAAAATCTACCTACATTATTCCCATTAATTCTAATTGACTAACATGTTCTCTCAAACCGAGGGGAGATGACTACTATTTATTGCTTGGAATTATTGACAAATGCTACAATTTAGCCTCTATTTATATGTTTCAATTAATGACTAATATTGTCATCCTCTAGCACTTCACATTTTCTTGTGTTACATTGAGTAGTGGAATAGTAGTATGATAGCCTAACAATGGTTTGGGTTC
This sequence comes from Calothrix sp. NIES-4101, assembly GCA_004296455.1. Classification (GTDB taxonomy): domain Bacteria; phylum Cyanobacteriota; class Cyanobacteriia; order Cyanobacteriales; family Nostocaceae; genus Brunnivagina. Next base: position 4,719,646 of record AP018280.1, on the reverse strand, counting down.
TGTATACCCAACTGGTGCGCGAACCTCTGGATGAAGCGTATATCGTAAAGCACAGACTATTCTATCGTGCGATTAGCTCAGTTGGTAGAGCGATCGACATTAATCGATTGGGCGCAAGTTCAACTCTTGCATCGTACACCAAAAAGTTAGCTCATTTGGTAGAGCGATCGACATTTAATCGATTTGTAACAGGTTCAAATCCTGTACTTTTAGCAAAACCCTGTCCGGGTTAAAGGACACTACTCTCAGAAAGTAGCCAATTAGGAAACGGGAGAAATCCCAAGATGGTTCGAGTCCATTACTTTGTCAACTCTGCAATGTAGGCTACTATTAGGTGTCATTCGTGATATTTGATAGTAACAATAAAGATGCCAGAGTAATTAGTATTTCTCTAACTTGAGTATGTCCTTCGTTTGTCAAATCTAGTTTTTCTTGGTAAATTCTGGAACTGGTAAATTGAACGGCATATTTGAAAGTTGTTTTGATCTTGAATTATCCAAGGATAGTTGGGGACAATCTCAACTTTCTTAATCCAGCTTTAGAAATACATTTACCCGCATTCGCATTGTAAAACCTACACTTGCGGAGTTTAAAAATATTTTGTAGTATATGTAATACAGGCTAGATAAATATGTGATGATCCAGTATTCCTGACTTTTCTGCAAAATTGGGAATATAAAAACTGTTGGATTGCTCAATTAAATATGGTTATGAACTCAAATTTATTTAATCGTCTGAGACTACCTCAATTATCTATTAATATTAATATGTGGAAATCCTTTTATATCAAACCCAATGAAATCGGTATTTTATATAATCGTAGCGATTTTAAGAAAATTTTACAGCCTGGAACTTACACTTATTTTGGTCGGAATTGGCAAGTGAAAACCTACGATTTAAACGAACCAGAAGCGAATATTGAAAACCTGGAATTGTTACTGCGAAATCATGGTAGCGAACTCCAGGAGCATGTAGTGATTGTGCGAACTACATTTAGGCAAGCAGCTTTAGTTCGTTTAGGTCAAAATTGGGTAAGCGTGAAACCAAACCAATTACGGGCATTTTGGCGCGGATTTATTGAAGTTGAAACCCATATTTTTGACTTAGAAGAAAACTTAGAATTACCTGGAAACTTTGTCCAGCAAATTCGAGGAATTAGTTTATTTGGGTTGAATAAATTTCAAATCTCCGAGGCGGAAATTGGCTTATTATATGTCCAAAATAACTTTGTGCGCCCTCTCCAACCTGGAGAATACGCATTTTGGAATTTAGATAAAACTATTGCTGTCAATAAAATTAGTCGTATCATTCCCAACCCCGATTTTCCTCTCCCTGAAGTTTTAATTGAAAGACATCCCGACTTTGTGGCAGCATATTGCGAAATTGTACAATTACAAAATAACCAAGTTGCAATTGTACGGTATCAAGGTAAAGTCATTGCAATCTTAGCACCATGCGATCGCAAATTATTCTGGCAAGGTGTAGAAGTGGAAGTAATTGACATTGGTGTTGATGCGAAATTACCTCAACATCTGGTTGCAGAATTGATATCGGGCGTACCAGCAACATATACCTTGAGTCACAACTCTTTACATGTTTGCGAAGTGCCACCTCAGCATATTGGTTTACTCTACATTAATCAGGAATTTCAAACCCAACTCCAACCAGGTTTACATGCATGGTGGATATTTGGACGTAGTTTACAAACTCCAGTCTTTGATTTACGTCAACAAAATTTGGAAATATCAGGACAAGATATTCTCTCGAAGGATAAAGTTCCTCTCCGCTTGAATCTTACCGCAGGTTATCGGATTGTAGACCCATTGCAGGCAAAAAATACTTTGGTGGATATTTCTGGATACTTGTACAAAGAACTACAGTTTGCATTGCGTGGTGCTGTCGGTGAAAAGACTTTGGATGCTTTATTAGAAGATAAAGGTGCTGTTGACATCAGTATCTCTGAATATATCCGCCAAAAAACATCTGCATATGGAATCGAAGTTGATTCTGTAGGTGTGAAGGATATAATTCTGCCTGGGGAAATTAAGACGATTTTGAGTAAAGTTGTGGAAGCTGAAAAAGCAGCCCAAGCAAATGTGGTGCGTCGTCGGGAGGAAACCGCAGCCACCCGCAGTATGTTGAATACAGCCAGGGTAATGGAAGACAACCCCGTTGCCTTGAGGTTGAAGGAGTTAGAAGTATTAGAAAGGATTGCCGAGAAAATTGAGAAAATTCAGGTGAATGGGAGTTTGGATAGTATTTTAACTGACTTAATTCGGATGAATAGAGAGTAGGAATATGTGAGATACCCGACTATTCAAAAGTCGGGCTAAAATCCCAAATCTGCTTTAGCTAATTCCGCAGCCGCAAACACCTCATCATCAGCTTTTTCTTCCCAAATTTGATCACCAATTTCCGCATAAAATTTCTCATCATAGGGACGAGTTCTGACAACTACAGGCATCGGTACAGCATGTCCTAATATTAATGCTTGTTGTTTAGAATCTAACTTCGCTAAAACCGAGCGCAATGCGGTACCACCAGATACGCCAGTAAATATAGCTTCGATATCTTTTTCGTCATTTAATAAAGCAGTCACACGAGTCCCAATTTGAGACATAACTTCATTATCAATTCCTGATGGACGCTGGTCTACTACTAATAATGTGACGAAATATTTCCGCATTTCCCTGGCGATTGTCCCAAAAATAGTACTAGCGACAATTGCAGGATCGAGAAATCTATGGGCTTCTTCAATTGTAATTACTAATTGGTTCGGTTTATCAACAACATTACCGCTTTGAAGAAATTGCTCTGCCTTACCTACATAATGTTGGTGGATGCGTCGGGTAATCATATTTGTCACCAACATATAGGAAAGCATGTCCGACTGCGAACCAAATTCAATCACAATATTTTTACCTGCTTCCAAGGTTTTTAAAATTTGATTGACGTAGTTTTGCGGACATGCAGAACGCATATATTTTAAATTCTCTAATCGCAATAATTTCCGTTGCAATGCGGTAATTGAACCTTGGTGTCCACGTTTTTCTTCGCAAAACATCTTGATTTCTTCATTTGTCATATTGATTAACTGAAGAATCCAGGCTTTACCAAATTCTGCACTCAAAATATTCGCATTATCTAAACTAGCTTCCGACAATCCCAAATCACGACTACACAAGCGAATATCTTCAACTTCAATTTGGTCGTAACTAAGATATAATTCTTGAGCATTTTGTACACCACGGCGCTTGGTTGATGCCGGGTCGAGGGTGTATACTTCTACGCGATCGGGGAATAATTGTTTTAATCCTTTCACAGTGCTGTAGGTTTTTCCTTCACAAACAGCCTGCCAACCATATTCGGAGTGCATATCAAAGATTAAATTTACCCCGGCATTTTTGCGGACAATTCCCGCCAAAAGCAAACGAGTTAAAAACGATTTACCAGTACCAGATTTCCCGAATACACCATTACTCCGTTCGACAAATCGATCTAAATCTATACATACCGGAACATCCATATCTAATGGCTTACCGATGGAAAAATTCTTGCGATGGATGTCATCCTCCCAACCAAAAACGCGACGAAAATCCTCTTCCGACGCTTCGTAAACTTGGCTAAAATGACTAGGAATTGTTTTTACTGGTAACAATTCCATTGTTGTACTAGTTTGGGGTTGAAACGATGCTAAACCTTTTGTAGCGGCTCTGACTAATGCATTTGCAGATTTCCCATTTTTGCTGGGAAAATCCTCCTCAACTTCTGGAGTAAACATCAACATTGGTGCCAGGTTGATGGTTCCAAAAGTACCGCTACCCGCCAATACATCTCGTAAAAAAGTATCTTCCCAATTAGGGGGATTGGCAATGATGCGCTGATTTGCCATACCCAACGCCACATCAGTTAGCATACAGAAAAAACGCGATCGCATCCCCTGCACAACCAAAAATTTTCCTACCCGCATATCTTCTACAGAAATATCGGGGTGCAAACGCACTTCGAGTCCACCTGTCAGCGAACCTTGAGTAACTGAACCTAACGGCTGTCCCAACTGCATTGGATTCACTACATAATTACCAGATTTATCTTATGTTGCATTTTAATAGTAATGTCAAAAAAATGCGAACAAAATTTAATACACAGTCTCTTTTAGCCCTTGTAAATCAGCCTTGTGAACGCTTGATGATTCGTTGCTACTAAAATGTTACTCAGTTGACCCTATTTTCAATCCAAAATTAGCATTGGGAGTAGTGCTTTAAGAAGTGCGATCGCGCTACTGAAATACTCCACAGTTGTGATATTAGTATTTAAATGGTGTATAATATCATGTCTGGTAGTACAACAATAATAAAATTATCTTACATATTTTGCAAATTAGCTCTTTGCATAAGTTTTATTAAGAGTATGTAGACGGACATGATATCACTTCAGATGATGCCCCAAAATCTGCCTGCAACAATTGGAAAGACCCATACAATTGGATTTCCTTAGCATATTATCATGTCATTTTTCTGGCGTTGACCCTGCTATATAAGGCTTTTATATTCTTTTTCGGTAACATCTATAATATAACTTTTGAGGAAAGCGATCGCATTATTGAGAGCGGCTCATAAATTTTAGATTAAAAATTGAAAGATTAAAGTTTTTTTTTAGGAAAATTGTCTCCTTGTTAGCATTAACTGAAAAGTATTACTTAAAACCACAAACAAGTAAGGTATCGCCGTTTTCAAGCCCAGAATTGGATATCTTCTGATTGCTCCAAGCAGTATTCTCAAAGTATGTTGGTGGGTGAAATGTCGGATTATTAGTTTTTGGCAAAATTCCGGGCTATATCCAATTTCTTTTAACTTTGTATACACTCTGACTAAATCTGCATAATATACTTTAAACCACGTCTTTTTATCACTAAGACAGTTAGTTCCACAAGTATATTCAACAAAGACATCATGACTAAATTTGATGCTTCCTTGTAATGCACAGTAAGCTCCCCAAAAAACTTGCATTTCTAAATTATTCAAGGAATTTTGCCATTTTTTTAATGCCATTTTCACTGTATCGGTTCGATATACTTGAGCAGTCATAAAACCAAACCCAAAAATACCCTCTTTGATATTGTGCTCGATGAATGTTCTGGCATCATCATGTATTTTTTCTTCCGTAATATTAAAATTACGTTCTTTAATAATTTGGGAGCTAATAGCATTAAATCGGGAATAATTAAGAACTAATAAAGACAACTCTGGATGCTTTTTCAAATTATCAATAATATATGATAAAGTATTATTTTTAATTGGGTCATCATCACCAATCGTCCACACATATTTACTTTGAGCAGTATTTAGACAAAACATAATATTTCGCATCACACCAATGTTGCTGGTATTACGATTGGATATAAATATAATATTGCTCAATTTATTCTGCCATTTTTTGATAATATCTTGAGTATTATCAGTTGAACAATTATCAGAAATTAGGATTTCGCAATCATTTTCAAATCCTAAAATCGCTTGACTTAACCATTCTAGTTGTTTGTCTAACAGTTCAGCGCGATTAAATGTAGGAATAGCAATAGTTAATAAGCGGCTCATGGAAGACTAAGATAATAATATTAATTCGTCCGATGTTAGTGGATAAGTTAATTTATGTTTGTATTCTAAAGAACATAAAGTCGAGCATAAAATATACAGGTAAATATTTTTTATTGTTTAAGTATTTCATGTCGGTAACTGAGCAAAAAAATGATACTATTGCAAGTCAAGTTTAATTAATTAAAACCCTTGATATTACAATATTATGCTTATACTCATACACTAAATTTCGGTATATTAGTGACCTCTGCAAGTACCCAAATATGTAATGAAAATATATATTTAGTTTTGATTAATTACTTATTAAGCTAATAAAATAAAGTATCTCTTACAAAAGATATAGCGCTTCTCAGTCTGATGAGGTACGATATTTAATCAGGTAGTGCATCTGGTAAAAATTCTAAATGAAACCATACTCAATTGACTTACGCCAGAAGATAGTTGATACCTATCTCGAAGATAAAATATCACAACGCGAGCTTGCAACTCGATTTAAAGTTGCTTTAAGCTTTGTTCAAAAAATACTCAAACAATATCGAGAAACAGGAAATATTGCTCCGAAAGTGAGGGAAGAGCAAACTCCACCGAAATTAAACGAACAGCAATTAAAAATTCTTGAAGAAATTGTAGAAGCAAATAATGATGCTACGTTGGCAGAAATTCGTATTTCTTTAGAACAAAAAACAGGTGTTCTTATCGGTCGCTCAACAGTCGATAGAATGTTAAAGAAGATAGGCATCACGGTAAAAAAAAACATTGCACGCTTCGGAAAAAGAAACTGAAAGAGTTCAGAAGTTAAGAGTAGAGTTTTGGTTAAGAATTCAAGCCATTCTGCCTGAAAACCTTATATTTATTGATGAAGCAGGTGTTAATTTGTCTTTAATAAGAAAAAATGCTCGTGCCCTTAAAGGAAAAAGAGCGTATAGTAAACGTCCCCATAAACGTAGCAAAAATGTTTCTTTAATTGGTGCAATAGGTATGAGAGGTCTCATTGCTCAATATAGTATTTTGGGTGCAACTGATGGATTAACATTTGAAGCTTTTATTTCTCAAAAATTAGTCCCAAAACTTTGGAAGGGTGCTTGTGTTGTTATGGATAATTGCTCTATTCATCTAGGTAAAGATATTGAAAAATTGATTGAAGATGCAGGAGCTATATTAATTTATTTACCACCATACTCTCCTGAGTTTTCACCAATTGAAAATTGCTGGTCAAAAATTAAAGAGACACTACGTTCTATTGGTGCCCGAACTTACCCAGATTTGGCACAAGCTATTGAAATAGCTTTTAATAAAGTCTCTTTAAATGAAATTCGTAATTGGTTTACTCATTGCTGTTACTGTACCTCACTAGCATAGGAAACGCTATAAAAGCATATAAAACTCGTAAATCGTATCTAGTGTAGTAGTATCAGGTTTCCCAGCTTCAAATAAAGTATGGTGAATGATTCTATTGTCAGTTGAACAAACTCGACTGTCTTGCCTTCTCAACGCAATTTTTTTCTTAAAACAATACCTTCGCCAAAAATATGAATGGCAAAAACGTTTTTGCCGTCAAGGTTTTCAGCTAAAACAAATATCGGCTTTATCTGTTTAGACTAAGGCTCCAGAGTCCTTATAAATCAAGCTTTACAACATAAAAATGCCGTCCGGAAATATCAGAAGTACTTTTTAAGTTATCTGGAATTTATAAAGCCTGTTTCACTTATACGGAAAAAAGCTTACTTCCAGAAGCCTTGATGCTACATTATCACTCAGAAATCTGGCGAAGGTATTGTAAAAGTCAATTATATTTACTCTGTCTAGTGTGATTAAACAGGGTTATGGCCTGTAGATTATAAATTGAAGTGACTAGCTATTGGAAAGCTCTCAGTATAATGATTATATTTATGAGAGCACTGAGACTTTTGCCATGGACGAACAGATAAAACACTACCAATCTAAGCTTGAATTTGAGACAGACTCTTGGGATTTAAAGGTTGCATTAGAATCTGGTGAAAATATCTTGGTTATTGATGCGCGCTCCTCGGATGCCTATCAGCAAGAACATATCCCCGGAGCTATCAATATTCCTCACCGAACAATGAGCGAAGAAACAACAAATCACCTTGACAGAACTGCTCTAGTGGTCACTTATTGCGATGGTATTGGCTGCAACGCCTCAACTAAAGGAGCTATGAAAATGGCTAAACTTGGTTTTCGTGTGAAGGAACTTATCGGTGGATTGGATTGGTGGAAGCGAGATGGTTACAAAACGAATTCTTCGGATGCTACCAAGTCTAATGCCTGTGGATGTTAACCCTCAATAACTCAAATCCGATCACGCACAATTAATAAATCTTGTTCATCCCATCATCAAAAGTTGTGCGATCGCAAACCATAAATTACTAATGACCGCATCAGACAATATATATAAGACACAACCATACATCCAGTAATATCACACTACATTTACTACAAATATGTAATGTGCGATCGCTTTGATATGGAATTGTTCGGAAACCTGGAAACCTTTGCAGTATTAACCCTAAACCGGAATTAGAAACTTTTTATTAAAATACTTTACAAAACTCAATAAAGACGTTAGTATTTACTCATCAGGTAGAAAGACCTACCCGATATCATTCATCACAATAAAGCAATCATAAAAACATGACCGCAACCTTACAAAGACGCGAAAGCGCCAACGTATGGGAAAAGTTCTGTAGCTGGATAGCTAGCACAGACAATCGTCTTTACATCGGCTGGTTCGGTGTATTGATGATCCCCACCCTACTCGCAGCAACCACCTGCTTCATCATTGCCTTCATCGCCGCACCTCCCGTTGACATCGACGGTATCCGCGAGCCAGTAGCAGGTTCCTTGATGTACGGAAACAACATCATCTCCGGTGCAGTTGTTCCTTCCTCTAACGCGATCGGTCTTCACTTCTACCCCATTTGGGAAGCAGCTTCCTTAGATGAGTGGTTGTACAACGGTGGTCCTTACCAATTGGTAGTATTCCACTTCCTCATTGGCGTATTCTGCTACATGGGACGTGAGTGGGAACTTTCCTACCGCTTAGGTATGCGTCCTTGGATTTGCGTAGCTTACTCTGCACCAGTAGCAGCAGCAACCGCAGTCTTCTTGATCTACCCTATCGGTCAAGGTTCCTTCTCTGACGGTATGCCCTTGGGTATCTCCGGAACCTTCAACTTCATGTTGGTCTTCCAAGCAGAACACAACATCTTAATGCACCCCTTCCACCAACTCGGTGTAGCAGGTGTATTCGGTGGTAGCTTGTTCAGTGCAATGCACGGTTCCTTGGTAACCTCTTCTTTAGTACGTGAAACAACCGAAACCGAAAGCCAAAACTACGGTTACAAGTTCGGTCAAGAAGAAGAAACCTACAACATCGTTGCAGCACATGGTTACTTCGGTCGCTTGATATTCCAATACGCTTCCTTCAACAACAGCCGCAGCTTGCACTTCTTCTTGGCAGCATGGCCTGTAGTGGGAATCTGGTTCACCTCTTTGGGAATCAGCACCATGGCATTCAACTTGAACGGTTTCAACTTCAACCAGTCGGTAATCGACACTCAAGGTCGTGTAATCAATACCTGGGCTGACGTAATCAACCGTGCAAACTTGGGTATGGAAGTAATGCACGAGCGTAATGCTCACAACTTCCCTCTTGACTTGGCTGCTGGTGATGCTGCTCCTGTTGCACTCACTGCACCTGCAATCAACGGCTAATAACTGCTGGTTTCGGCTAAGTCTAGGTTCGTTCTAGATAATACTTAAAAAGCGCTCTCCGGTTCCGGAGGGTGCTTTTTAGTTTTTGAGTATATTACGATTTGAATTGCAGGAAAAAACATACAGATAAGGGATGTAGAGATAGTCGCAGCCTAAAGTCAGGTAAGATTTGCTCAAGATATCGTCAAAATAAACAGTTAGCCGATGCGGGTGTTTTATATTGTTTCTCCAAAATCTGGCAACACATAAAATAATAAATCTCCGTGTCTCTCCATCTTTGCGTCACCGCGTCATACCATTTCACGAAAAATCTGATACAGATGTAAATCCTGAAAGCTTTGCTGCATCTAAGTTTTTTAATTGCGTAGCTTGCTTCTCGCGAAAGCGAGTATTGCGAATTGGTATTACCTCGCCGCAATGCAGGAGAATCGCAAACCAAACTTCAGCAAAAAAATTAGCAGCTTTAGAAAAATAAAGCCTGGAAGATGAAAAATCAACGCTCCTGACTCTATTTCCTAAAACTGCAAATCAAAGAATGGCTAATTATATTAGGGTGCTAGGGCATTCCCGCGAAGCAAACTAGCAATTGTCTTAGCAGTAATCTTCAGTTGAGTAATAGGGTTTGCGGGTACAACTGTTTTATACAAATAGCTATCAAAAGTTAACTTTTGTACGTCAAGGTCTCCACACATTTCGACAAATGCTTCGCGAGTCGCATCGGAACGGTAGAAAACATTTTGTAGGATATCAAGAACTTTGTAAGTTAAGCCGTATTTTTTATCCCAACGCTTTAAGTAGACTTTGAGGTCGTTTTCAGTGGGGATTTTCGCGCCAGCATTGGAAAACTCAACAATAGTTTCCGCACACATACGTCCCGATTTTGCTGCAAAGTAAATACCTTCACCGGAAGATTTAGTTACATAACCAGCAGCATCGCCAACCAAAGCCACACGTCCAACTACCCGACGGGGACGGGGGTGTTCGGGGATAGGATGGGCTTCAACTTTGATGATTTGCCCACCTTCGAGTTTTTCGGCTGCACGAGCGCGAATACCAGCTTGCAACTGCTTGATGCTAGCTTTGTTAACGTGCATTGTGCCAGTTCCCACGGCAACGTGGTCGTATTTGGGAAATACCCAAGCATAAAAATCGGTAGAAACGTCATCACCGACGTACATTTCCGCCAAATCGTTGTAATACGCCATTTTGTCTTCAGGAATACGAATCCGCTCTTGAAAAGCGATCGCATAATTATAATCCCCTGCATCAATTTCTTTGGCGATGCGGGAATTTGCACCATCAGCCCCAATAATGGCATCAACCTTTAAGGTTTTTGCAATACCCTGCGCCCCACCTTCGGTATGGTCTACATAATGAATGGTATAAGGGTCTGTATTATTGCTGGGAATATCTAATTTATGAACAGTTGCATTAATTAAAGTTGCACCCAATTTTGCTGCACGATTCCGCAGGAAACTATCCAGCACCTCGCGACGACACATTCCAATATATTCTTCTTGATTTATTAAATTGATATCAACCTCGCGATTCGAGGGCGAAATCATTTTCATTTTCCTTACCCGACGGTCAATAATATCCGCAGGTAAGTCGAATTCACTCACCATGCATAGGGGAATAGCGCCCCCGCAAGGTTTGGCATTATCAAGCTTGCGCTCAAACAAATAGGTTTCAATGCCAGCCTTTGCCAAAACTTCAGCAGCAGATGAACCAGCAGGACCTGAGCCAACGACAGCAACCCGGAGTGTCAAAGGTTTTCTCCCCATTTTTTACATGTTACCGAAAGCATAGTATCACGGACTTTCGGCTGATTATCCTGTTCATGTGGTAGATATGACTGAAATGAAACAGTCCTTAATATTACTTTACAAAAATTGCAAATTTTATCAGTGGCTAAATTGTGGTGGTTTATCTGCATTTTCACGACTCCGGCATTTTTGAGGAATGATGACTAACAATTAACCATTTCCCGTTCAGATATTCATACACAAATGAATATCTGGCAAGCACTGTTTTCTTTTGACCTTGAGTCGTAAAAGTAAATGTATAAAACCCAGTGTCGATGACTGAGTTACAGCTAAGTTTAATTATTCTGTTGTCTATTTTGCCAACTGGATTATTTTTGATAAACTTAACGAAATACTCACGAATCTCAGTGCTATTTGTTCGCCAATGATTAGAAACTGTTGGCAATAAAATTGCATTTTTGGCATAATTACTGACGACGATATCTGGATTTCTTGTGCGTAGAGAATTATTCCATCTGTCAAATAGTGTCTTCACATCATCTTCTGTGACATGAATGCAGTTTGTAATTTTTTGATTCGGCGAGGTGCTTGCGATCGCTAGATTTAAAGCCAATGTCAAACTGAGCCATGTAGAAAAAAACAGTATTTTTTTCATTTCTGATTACGTATAAATATACAAAAATTTAGATATTCAGAGTCGGAAAATACCCACAACAAACTTACTAGCAATAATTTAGATATGTATCTGCAAATAAGACAAAAATATTTCAGTTTGTTGATTGATGATATCTGTGTGACAAAATATCTTCAGCTATTTTAATGGCGTTTCAAAAATCAAATTCAATATTCAGATACAAAATGGGAAAATTGTAAGTTTTAAAGCCAACAGAGGAAAATATTGTCGAAAATAACTCAACCAATCACCAACTCTCATGTGTTGACATTAATTCCTGACCATAAAGTATTGCAATTAATAGTTTAAAATTAGTTGGTGACTTGAACTTCTGTATGTTTGCTTTTAAATGTCCCAACAATTCGCCACCACCGGAACCATAGCCGCCATAGCTACCGCGATCGCACCACAACAAGGTAGTGTAGGTATTGTGCGCTTATCTGGTACTGAAGCTGTTTTCATTGCTCAAAAACTCTTCTATGCACCAGGAAAACAAGTTTGGGAAAGTCACCGCATTCTTTACGGCTATATTCGCCATCCACAAACACAACAAACTATTGATGAAGCCCTATTATTAATCATGGAATCCCCGCGATCGTATACTCGCGAAGATGTGGTGGAGTTTCACTGTCATGGGGGAATTATGGCGGTGCAACAAGTATTACAGTTATGTATAGAAAATGGCGCAAGGCTAGCGCAACCTGGTGAATTTACCCTCAGAGCATTTTTAAACGGACGTTTGGATTTAACACAGGCTGAAAGTATTGCAGATTTAGTCGGAGCAAAATCATCTCAAGCCGCCCAAACTGCCTTAGCCGGGTTGCAAGGGAAATTAGCACAACCAATTCGTCAATTACGCAATCAATGTTTGGATATTTTGGCGGAGATTGAAGCGCGAATCGATTTTGAAGACGATTTACCGCCTTTGGATTGTAACTATATCATTCAGGAATTTGTCAAAATCTCTGGGGAAATAAATCGTATTCTTGTTACAGCAGATACAGGGGAGTTACTGCGAACTGGTTTAAAAGTGGCAATTGTCGGTCGCCCCAATGTGGGAAAATCAAGTTTGTTAAATGCCTGGAGTCGTACAGATAGGGCGATTGTCACCGATTTACCCGGAACCACCCGCGATGTGGTGGAATCGCAGTTAGTTGTCGGTGGTATCCCCGTACAAGTACTAGATACAGCCGGAATTAGGGAAACCGAAGATACAGTCGAAAAAATTGGTGTCGAGCGATCGCGCAAAGCTGCTCAAGCGGCAGATTTAGTTATACTTACTCTTGATGCTTCTCAAGGTTGGACATCTGAGGATCAGGAAATTTACGAACAGGTAAAGCACCGTCCGTTAATTTTAGTAATTAATAAAATCGATTTAATTGATTTACTATCTCCAGAAAATATAGAGGCGCAATATTTCATATATCCACAAGAAATAAATAAACTAGTTAAAACAGCAGCCGCAAAAAATCAAGGAATAGAAGATTTAGAAGCAGCTATTTTAGAAACAGTGAAAATCAAAAAAGTCACAGCTGCAAATATAGATTTTGCAATTAACCAACGTCAAGCCGCAGCCTTATTACAAGCAAAAACCTCACTTGCACAAGTACAAAAGACTATAGAGCAAGATTTACCTTTTGATTTTTGGACGATTGACTTACGTACGGCAATTCATGCATTGGGAGAAATTACCGGAGAGGAAGTAACAGAATCAGTTTTAGAGCGAATATTTAGTAAGTTTTGTATTGGGAAATAGGCGATAGGGATTCATATAAACCTATCTATTAACCTTAAATAATATATCTACCAAAAAGATGAGCAGGCATCTTTTAATTACGATGAATACTATCGACTCCGCTTTCTAATTTGTCGATATTGATAGCAGTCAATTACAGCATCTTGCATGTAACTTCCCTTAGACTCTGCGGCTAATAATTGATCGTATATTTTTTTAGGAACTGGAAAATATTTGTAAATTTTACCACTGCTGAAGACAACTTCGAGGGTTTCCGAAGTTTCATCGTAACCTACAGCGCGAACCATACTGGACTCTACTTGCTGTAGTTCCATAGTACTTCCTATTAATTGGACGAGTACCTGAAATTTTAGCGCTACATAGTATCAAGGTTTACTAGACTACACAAATCTGTACATAAATTTAATTTTGGAGTGCGATCGCCTGTGATAGATTACGTACTAACACTGCTAGCCTGTATCTAAAAACTTTAGGAACACAAAGAGCGATCGCTTTTGGGGACTTTGGTATTATTCTGCAAATAATCTTGCAATAATTCGCAGCCTCTAGTGAGTAATTTATTAATTTCTGTATCTGCTAAATCCCGAAAAACGACTTTACCGGTACTGCTACCTGTGACTAAAGCTTTTCCATCTGGAGTAAACGTTAAAGTGGTAAAGGTTTCATCTTCGGCATTTACAGCTAACTCCACATTACCTTGACGATTCCAAAGTAGAATTTTGTCTTCGCTGAGTGTGGCAATAGTTTGACTATCAGGACTAAAGCTGACAGTTATAAAGCTTTCACCATTACCTGTCAAAGTCTTTAATTTCTTGCCTTCTGGACTCCACAATTTTGCTGTACTATCGAGACTGGCGGAGGCTAATAATTTACCATCATTCGACCAGACTACAGCAAAAACAGAACGACTATGACCAGATAAATCTCTAATTAATTTTCCCTCTTTACTCCAGATTTTTACTGTTTTATCGTCACTTGCAGAAGCAATTGAATTACCATCGGGGCTAAAACTGACCCAATTCACTGTATCTTGATGTCCAGTTAAAGTAGTAATGAATTTACCCTCGCGGCTCCATAATTTTACGGTAGCATCGGCACTTGCAGTCGCGATTCTCTCACCATTTGGTGACCAATCTACACTTAAAACTGGTTCTTGATGTCCAGTTAAGGTAGTAATTAATTTACCCTCACGACTCCATAATTTGACAGTATTATCTTCACTGGCAGTCGCCAAAAACTGACCATCAGGGCTCAAATTTGCGTCCCAAACTTCTTTTTGATGTCCAACTAATTGATGTAGTAATTTACCATCACGGCTCCATATTTTCACTGTGTGGTCTTCGCTAGCGGAGACAAGCAAATCACCTTGTTGGGAATAGCTTAATTGAGATACTTCCTGAGAATGGGCTTTGATGCTGGTTAATGGCATATAGTTCCATCGCCACAGCTTGATATTTGTATCACGACTAGCCGATGCGAGCATTTGCCCATCGCGACTAAAACTGATACTACTAACTAAATCATTATGTCCTTTCAGGGTTTCTAAAGCCGTCCCATTCAAGTTCCAGAGTTTGACTGTTCTATCCCAACTTGCTGAGGCGATGGTTTTGCCATCGGGACTAAAAGCGACATTGCTGACTACGTGTTTATGTCCAGTTAGGGTGTTAAGTAATTTACCATCGCGGCTCCACAACCGGACAAGATGATCCCAGCTTGCCGTTGCCAACATCCTACCATCGGGTGACCAAGCAACGCTGAGAACTGTATTTTTTTCACCACTACCCGGTAAAGTTGTGATTAATTTCCCGTCGCGACTCCATAATTTTACAGTTGTATCACTACTGCTAGATGCGATCGCATTGCCGTCAGCTGCCCAAGCAACGCTTAAGACTGCGTCACTGTGCCCTGATAAGATTTTGAGTAGCTTACCCTGACGATTCCACAAGCGCACGGTTTTGTCAGCGCCAGCCGAAGCGATGATTTCACCATCAGGACTAAAGGCAACGCTGTTGACTATTTTTTGCCCTGATGCGATCGTTTGTAGGAGTTTGCCGTCGATATTCCACAATCTCACGGTTCCGTCGGCACTCCCCGACACAATTATTTTACTGTCGGGACTAAAGGCAACACTATTGGCTCTGCGGGAGTGTCCCTTAAGCTCATGTATTTTTTTACCTTTTTTTTCCCACAAATTCACAGTGCCATCGCTACTGGCGGAGGCAATTAATAAATTATCAGGGCTAATTACCACGCTATTAATGTCAGATTTATGACCTTCCAAACGATTAATTTCCCGCACTCGCATTCCATAGGTGGCTTGGTAGAGGGCAGTTTTGACCATTTGCTGGGTTTTCGGATGGGGGAAAATTGCTTGGTCAAGTTTTCTGGCGGCGCGTAATCCTTCCCGCAGGGAGTCAATATCTTTACCTAAAGTAAATAGGGCTTGACTGGATACACTAGCTGCTTCACTGGCAGCAATGACAGCTTTACGTCCTTGGTAAAATGCCATGCCAATGGAAGCTATTAATAATAGCATCCCCATAGATGAAGCAAAGAGAGCGCTTTTGAGGAGGCGATTGACTCTTGTTTGATGTTGGCGCTGTTTTTCGGTTTCAATTAGTTCCGCTTGGAGTTTTTGCTGTTCAATTTCACTTAAAAGGCGATCGCGTTCAACGCGACTAACTTCATCGCGTTTTCGTAACTCTTTTAATTCTCCCAGTAAATCGGAACCTGTTTGCGGGTAATTATCTTGGAGTTTGGCTTGTTTTTTGTGACGCAGTTCGCTATTTAGGCGAGAAATTTCTAACTCGCTTTGCTGTACTTGCTGGCGAAGTTTTTTAACTTGTTCTTGCAACGAAAGTTCATCTTGTTGCAAAATCCGAATCAAATCAACTAAATAATCATGAATTAATTGATAACGTTCCGGCACTTCTGGAAATAAGACAACTAATCCAGAACGCACCAAAATTTCTAAGACTAATTCGAGTTTTTCAACATTTTCTAATTCCGCCAATTCTGCTGCTAACTCTGCACGGGTTTTAAAGGGACGCTTTTTAGTTTCATCAGTTAATAAATATAAAACCAATAAAGCTGCCCTTTCATTTTCTGGCCCGCAATCACGAATTAATTCCTTTAAATATCTCTCAATTAACTTATTTGGGCGAAACTGTTCGTATTTACTCAAACTGAGAATTCGCTCATCTTGGAGTTGTGCGCCAACAACCTGCAATTCAATTGGACGCACCTCCCCCAATTCCGCCGATAAATCCTCCACCAAAGCATCTACTAAAGCTGGCTCCAGATGATATTGAGAACGCTCAGTCAATCCTTGAATAACAGTTTTGGCATCTTCGCGAGAAAAGTTATTTAATTGATAGCGAATATTCTTATCGAGAAGATTCTCATTAATTGCTTCCAGTCCCGAAAGCTGTTTAAATTCCAATAGCCTGTGTAAATAATCTTCGCGCACACTGAGAATTACCTTCACAAAAGCTACATTTAAAGCAACGCATAAAAAGTGATCAAATTCTTGTAGCTGTATCAAACTACAACCAGAGAAAAATTCCTCAATTTGATCAAAAATTAACACAGTAATAATACTATTGCGGGCATTCTCCTGTAACAGTTCCAAAACCCCATCAATAGTAATTGGAGTCGCCGGATACGGTGGTAAAGTATCTAGCGCCGCCTTCCGCATCACCACGGGTTTGGTGGCAACGATCGCATTTCCCAAAGCCTTGCCTAATTCCCGCACCCAATCAGTGTAAACTTGCAGCACCACAGGTACGGCAATCTGGTCACCAATCGCCCGTTGTTGCAACGCTGGAACCAAGCCAGCTGTCACCGTGGAACTTTTCCCCACACCTGAAGGGCCATGTATAATCGTTAACTTGTGGTCAGCCCGACTTACCCTAGCAATCAAATTGTGAATGTCGCGCTGTCTCCCGGAAGCGGTAATTTCTAAAGCGACACTACCACTTGATGTTGGCGAACTCAATGCGGGTGTCTTGGGATGTCGTTGTGGTTGTAACCTGCCTGCCCCAATAAACGCTCGCAAACCGTATTGCTGCTCCACCGAGCGCCGCTTTTGCCGGATAATGAATGCCTCTAAATATAGTCCAGATTCAAAATATAGCGATCGCAACCAACGCAATAAGCGAATATATCTATAAACATCGTAATTAAAATCACTTCCAACCAGGGCGGCATTGAGTTCCTGACTCGCCAACTCCAACTGTTCACCAGCAATTTTGTGATACTCCGGCAACGGATTACTACCGCCATCGCTCAAATTTTGTAATGCCTGTGCCAGAGTTAAACGGTAAACTTGTCCCATTAGCAAGGGAAATAAATTTGGTGGCGAATAGCTATTTTCCTTCGCTTCATGGAGTTGCCATAACGCCACCCGCGCTAATTGACTTGCCTGTCCCCAATTTTCACGGGCAACTGCAACCTTTGCCAAAAAACCAAAATCGTAAGCTAGTTGACAATTAGTCCCAAAGGCATGATGTAACTTTTCTGACTTATCGGCAACTACCTGTAATTCATCCCATTCCTTAAGATGTTGCAAAACCTCCGCCAACAGCCCAATAATTTGCGCCATCAAATCGGGACGTTGTGCTTTCTCAAATACATCCAAACATTGTTGAAAATAGGATTTTGCCTGTTGCCAACGTTGGCGATGTTCGATGTGTGATCGCTCTGCTAGACGAAAGTAACACAGACCAATGTAAAAAAGTAAGGCTCCTTGACGGAGGAGGTGAGGCGGTGGGGGATTGGGAGGGATGGAGGATGTGAAGGGAAGGGAAGGAGAGAAAGCAGATTTCTCCGTCTTCTCTTGTTGCCAAAACTCTAAACTCTGTTGAAAAAACTCGATCGCCAAATCAATTTTATCGTTGGCATAATCATCTAAACCAGAAACAAAAGCCAGTGAAGCGTCAAGTTCCGGTTCTAAATCAATACCACGATGTTGTAACTCCTGAATAGCACAGCGAAATTCATAGCTGCTATAGTCCCAAACTTCACCTAATGTTTTATGGGGGCTTTCCTTGCTATCAGAAACATTCCCAATATCTAAAATCTGTGCAAACAGTGTGTCGGTTTTGTCTTGTAAAAATTGCCGCAACTCCTGAGTAGTCATCTCGAAGCGAATTGGAGTTGCCGCCCAACTGGTAAAATCTGGGGCGAACCGCCGCAATTTTCGCAGCAGTTCATCATTTACCCAAAACACCATGGGAAAAGGATGGCGTTTACGGAATTCATCACGGATATGGTTAATGGTTCGCAGCAAGTCATCGAGTTCTTCGACGGATTCCAAACCCAAAATCACTAAGGCTGCTGGTTGTTTATTGGCAAGTTCTGCATGGATAGTGGAATATAAACTAATTACATTACTGGACAAAGTTACCTTATGGATTGGGTACTCCTCCCCCAGCACCTCTTCCAATCGCTGTAGCATCTGCTTCCGCAACACCCCATAATTGCAACCCACCAAACAGAGCGAAAACTGACCTTGCGAGAAGGCGATCGCCCGACGTAAACTATTCAAGGCACGGTCATTTGCCGCTAAGATGCCTTCTGCTGCTGGGTGCTTTCCAACCATGATTTAAACTTCTGCGTTTCGGCTAAAACTGGATTGACGGCGAACCAGGCACCATCTTGATCACGATATTCAAATACAAACAAGCTACGTAGCAAAGTATGGTATTCAATATCACCTTTGACTCGTTGCTCCTGGACGACTTGAAATATTAAATCCCATTCATGACTATCAATAGGATTTGCCCGAAAATCCCGATGTCGCTGGATTACCATCTCTACAAGTTCGCGATCGAAGGGTGGGTCTTGTTCTCGTAAACAGTCAAATAATAATCCGAGTAAATCCCGAACATGACCACCGCTAATTAGACACAACCGATCGAGAGTTTCTTGATGATCGAAGACCTCGGTAATCAATTCTAGTCTATCAATGGGATGGACATCCGGAAAAGCACGCGCCAAGACCATTTGTCGCATTAATGCCAAACCAGGGTTATAAATTTCCCCAGTACGTCGCATAATGGGTATCATTGGCAATACCTTGGGCGCAACCCCACCACCCAAACGTTGCTGGAGGTGGACGCTATCGTTAGAGAAAGTTAGCGCTAGGGGAATTGTATAAACAACGTGACAATTGAGTTTACGAAGTTGCTCACCTCTGTCTATGAACAAATGCTCAGGCAAAGAACGTCCTGAAGTCAAAATCCGAATATCAACCCTGTCCAGGTTATCGACAATGACAACAAGTCCTTTTTTACCCTGCTGTTTCAATTCTTGATTAGCACGCTCTAAAAGTTCCTGGTTAATTGATTGTAGAATATTTTCTGTCCGGGGTTCGAGGTAATCCCGCAAACGACGGCGTAAATTTGGGCTTTCTTTAGTTTTTGCGGTAATTTTGGCGATACCAACTGATAATTCACCTTGTAATTCTAAGTCAAGTGGTGTTTGCAGGAAATTGACGATTTCGCCGAATAATTTGACAAAATATTTCGGTTTCAGGCGAATTTTAATCGCTTCCAAACTTTCGCTAACTTGTCCAGCGATCGCTAGCATAATATCAGTCACATCTAAATCTACAACATCTAAAACCTGCGTAGATTCAAAATAGACTACGTGAAACTTTTGTTGTTCCAACTCTGCTTTCAGCCGCAACAATTCGGTCGATTTACCGCAACCAATATGACCTGTAAAAAGTTGACAGGTTGGTGTCTCCGGCGAAATTCGTGTGATGGTGCGCTGTAACGCTTCAATAATTTTGCCACCCCGCACCGAAGCAAAATCAATATAGTATTGGCGATCTACAGCATTTCCCATCATTAGAGGTTTGCTCGGATTGCACGCTTGATAAAATCTGTTTAAATCTAGGAGCATAGTCAATCCAAATTCTCTGAGGAAAAATAATTGATGTTAGTTGTTCGTGGTTAATAGTTGCTAATTATTAGTGACTATTGATTCATTTTTGAGACATCCGTAGAATTACCCTTTACTATTACCTATTAACCATTTGCTAATAACATTTATTCCAAGACAACAAATCGAAAACACTATTTTTCGGATTTTGATCTGAGTTTTTGTACTAGATAACTAGGCTTTGATTTATTATTTGTGAAGGAAAAATGTCATGACTGCAATCAACTTACTAATTGTAACCATTGTCAACACAGGAAATCAGACACACGAAATTTGAGGCTTTAGGCACTGTACAAATTATTTCTTTTGTGTATCAGAGATAAATCACATATTTGATTGTGTAGAAATCGGGAAATTTCAGTAAGTAACTTAAAAAGGTATCAGCCCTGAAAACAGACCTCCTGTTTCGACTTTGTGGTGAATGTATAAATCCTAAATTTGATAAATCTTCGCTTGAGAATTGCCTCAAAATCACGAAAATATTCCTTGACATTATTTAATTTTGTGAATACCTATATGGTATTTATATATCCCGTGAGGTACAGATTAAATCCTGAAAGAATTATCCAGACAGATGTGAGATGTAGTATATTTGCTAAGTAAACGCTATCTCATTCCAGCATCATATAAAAATTTTATTATGAGTATTTATCACAAATACAAGTAATTATATTTAATTAAAAATTATTTTTATCAGAACAAAAATACAAACGCAAGCCCAGTTCTAACTTAATGCTTGACCAAAAGGATTTCCGCAATTCTAAAGGGGAAATAGAAATAATTATGTATTAATCTTTGCAATTACCTGAACGCATACAATTTTCTAGTTTCTCATTCCGCCCCGCAATTAAATAAGGTTTTATCTGTACTGTTTGATTTGCTGTTGGTGTAGCAGAATTGATTGTTTTTGTAGTATCTTGATTTAAGATAGACAAATTGTTAGCTGTAAAATTTCTACCTAAATACCACACACAAATAGATAATGCGATCGTGCCCAAGTAAACGAGTCTACTCATAAAAACCCCAGTAAAATAATATTCATGACATTGACATTAAGGTAGATATAACAACTCTGAATAGTACAGGAATAACAAGTCAAAATCGAGTCATTGTACTCTGATTTCTGAATGATGACTTCTAAATTCCAATTATATAGATATGATTAAGAGAACTGAGCATTGTCTGTCTTGTGAATGACTGAATATACAAAATATCAGTTCCTAACTTTTAACTCGCAGTTTTATAAGTAGTAAATACTTATAATTCGGCTTTCTACTTATTTATGCAGATAAAACCCAGTAAAACCGGATAAAAATTGGGTTGATTGGCAAAAAAAGTTTGTGGCAGCCACAGCCATAGATAAAATAGTTAACGAAACTATGCCAAGAACCTTTGAGCCAAATCATGACGACTTCACCAGACACAGACACAGCAACTACCCCTGAAATTGACAGCGAAAGCTCCAGCGATAACCTCGATCAAACACCAGATGAAGTCGAAATGTCCTTATTCGATCACCTCGAAGAACTGAGACAGCGGATTTTTTACTCATTAATCGCTGTTGCATTGTCAGCAACTGCTTGTTTCATCGGTGTGAAACCCCTAGTTAAGCTACTTGAAGTCCCCGCAGGCGGAATCAAATTTTTGCAGCTTGCACCTGGGGAATTTTTCTTTGTCTCGATCAAAGTTGCAGGTTATACAGGTTTGGTACTTGCTAGTCCCTTTATTCTTTACCAAATTGTGCAGTTTGTACTTCCTGGCTTGACTCGCCGTGAACGTCGCTTGCTTGCCCCTGTTGTGTTTGGTTCAAGTATCTTGTTTGTAGGTGGTTTGGTATTTGCTTACTTCTTACTAATTCCCGCAGCATTAAACTTTTTTATTAACTACGGTGCAGAAGTTGTCGAACAATCTTGGTCAATAGAAAAGTATTTTGAGTTTATTTTATCTTTATTATTTTTAACAGGAATAGCGTTTCAAATTCCGATTGTTCAAACCTTGTTGGGCGCCCTGGGAATTGTCTCATCTGCACAAATGCTTGCAGGTTGGCGAATAGTAATTATGGGTGCAGTTGTCTTGGGTGCAGTTCTGACACCTTCTACTGACCCATTAACACAAACCTTGTTAGCAGGAGCAGTTTTATTTTTATATTTTGGTGGTATTGGTTTAGTGAAATTGTTAGGTAAATAATAATTAATAAAAAGTCTCAGTGTCAGATATCTATTTAATTAGTTATTCAACTAACCATTCTTCAGATATCTATTTAATTAGTTATTCAACTAACCATTCTGTGGCGCGATCGCCTAAATCTAAAGCGATACTAACTGCTTTACCCAAACGTGGTTTCTCGCGTGTTTGTAATATAAATAGCTGAACTTGGGATGTTCCACCCATTGCATTCAAATAATTTGCCACACTATCCAAATGTTCTTGGTATTCTTCCTCACTCAAAGGGAAAGAGGCTTGTTCTAAGTATTTCCACATTATTTGCATAAAAATCTTACCCTGAGTGCGTCGCAATTGTACATCATACGAGCGACCCCACTTAGCTAGTAACATCTCGCGTAATTCTTTTCCGGTCATATATTTACCTAACTACAATTTTACAATTCGTGATGATGTTAAATTGCGTAACTCAAGTATGATAAGAATATAAAGAAATGTAATGCTACCATAAAAGATGCTAGATATATCTTTAGAGAGCATAATCTCTGAAGAGAAAATTCTAGAGGCAGTGAACTGCGAAGTTTCTCTTCTTTGTGGCAACTGCTGTGCGGATTTGTGGGTCTTGGCATCTTTTAATTTGGGACAAGAGTTTCAAAAAGTGCTAGAACTCTGGTCCAATTTGTTAACAAAATACACAAAGAACGCTCGGATTATGGCTCAATTTTCTGAATCAATGGACGTGCCCGATATGGGGCGACGGCAGTTCATGAACCTTTTGACGTTCGGAACTGTGACAGGAGTTGCTCTGGGAGCATTGTATCCCGTCGTTAAGTATTTTATTCCCCCTGCTAGTGGTGGCGCTGGTGGTGGAGCCACAGCAAAAGACGAATTGGGTAACGATGTCCTCGTCAGCAAGTTTCTCGATAGCCATAATGTAGGCGATCGCACTCTCGTTCAAGGACTTAAGGGAGACCCTACATATATTGTCGTCGAAAGCAAGGAAGCTATTACAGATTATGGTATTAACGCAGTGTGTACCCACTTGGGTTGCGTTGTACCCTGGAACGCCGCAGAAAACAAATTTAAATGTCCTTGCCACGGTTCGCAGTATGATGCAACTGGTAAAGTAGTTCGCGGTCCTGCACCAAGGTCTTTGGCATTGAGCCATGCTGCCGTACAGGATGACAAAATCCTGCTTACGCCTTGGACAGAAACCGACTTCCGTACAGGCGAAGAACCTTGGTGGGCTTAATAACTAGTTAGAGACAAAATAGTAGTCCTTATAGAGATGAGAAAATCTTGCACGACGACGCGGTTTCAGTCCGCCATGAAAGCAATGGCAAAATCATTGCTAGTTGCGATCGCAGTTGTTACATTCTTCTTTGCTAGCGCGATCGCATCACCCCAAGCCGCCGAAGCGTATCCCTTCTGGGCGCAGCAAACCTACCCCGAAACTCCTCGTGAACCGACAGGAAGGATTGTTTGTGCAAACTGTCACCTTGCTCAAAAACCAGCTGAAGTTGAAGTTCCTCAATCTGTTTTACCTGACACTGTCTTTAAAGCAGTTGTAAAGATTCCCTACGATACTAAGGTGCAACAGGTTGGTGCTGACGGTTCTAAAGTTGGTTTGAACGTTGGCGCAGTATTAATGCTTCCCGAAGGCTTTAAGATTGCCCCAGAAGACCGCATTTCCGAAGAATTAAAGGAAGAAGTAGGCGATACTTACTTCCAATCCTACGGAGAAGGTAAAGATAACGTGATTATCGTTGGGCCTTTGCCTGGTGAGCAATACCAAGAAATCGTTTTCCCCGTTCTTTCCCCCAATCCTGCTACCGATAAAAGTATTCAATTTGGGAAATATTCGGTTCACTTGGGCGCAAATCGCGGACGCGGACAGGTTTACCCTACAGGTGAAAAGAGTAACAACAATCAATACACTGCTTCTGCTGCCGGTACTATTAGCAAAATTGCTAAAGAAGAAGACAGCGACGGTAACGTTAAGTATGCAGTAACCATCCAGACTGAATCTGGAGAAACTGTTACTGAAACTATACCTGCTGGCCCCGAACTAATTGTATCGGAAGGACAAGCTGTAAAAACTGGTGAAGCACTCACTAATAATCCTAATGTTGGCGGTTTCGGTCAAAAAGATGCCGAAATCGTATTACAAGATGCTAGTCGCATTGGTTGGTTAGTTGCATTTGTTTCTTTGATTATGCTGGCACAAATAATGCTAGTTTTGAAGAAGAAACAAGTAGAAAAAGTCCAAGCTGCTGAGATGAATTTCTAAGCTTTGGACAGGTGCAATTATTAAGTTCAATTATTATTTCGTGAGACAGGTATCTTGCCTGTCTTTCCTATTATCTGCACAAAAAATTATTAATTACTGAATTATTGGTTTAGATTGATTATGGAAGAATTAACCTTCATAAACAATTAAATGGGTCGGTTTATAAGTACGAATAAAGTTAGTCATAATATCTTTTTCTTTAGTAGTTGGAGTGGCAAAACACCCAGCCGTACCACTATCGGCGTTGTTTAATAAAGCCGATGGATCGTAGTGAACGCCAATTTCCGAACGTCCAGTTTTAAAAATTGGTGTGACTGGTGACCAAACACCACCAAATTCTCCACCTTTAAATTCAACTGAACCAAGAAAATCAAATTTATAAATACCAAATGGTAAGGGTGTTTGTGAACCGGCTATATGCGATGGTGTTTGTTTATTTGCGCGACCAGAAACTGCACGAACTGTATTAATTACTTTACCAGTGCCATCAATTAATCTAGTTTGATATATTCTTAAACCGTTAATAGTTTCTGTAGTTCTTTTGGCTACTAATTTTGCACTCCGAATCACTGTTAAAAATTCATGGGCAACCCAGCGATTTGTGCCAATCTGTACCCAATTTCTCGAACCAGCAAATATAGGTTCACTGATTACTGTTACTTCTGTGCCGTTAGTTAAAGATGTGACAACGTCGCCATTGGCACGATTACGAACGCTGAGATTATCACCTTCTTTGGTAGAAATATAAGCAGTGTAAGCCATTATTATATCCTTGAAAATTAGTAGAGAAATTGGATGAGTCTATATTTTTGTTGATGGTAATGACTTCAAATTCCCATTAGATTATTTCGGAAATCTCTATGACTAATTTCAAGATTTATACTCAAGCATATAGATATAGAAATCAGATTTGGTTTATGACAAAAATTAAGCACTGTAGCACTGTAGTGAACTCAATACGGTTCGGTTAAGCAAAAATGGCTATTAGCGGTTAGCTTTTAGAATCAACAGCGTATAGGTGATTAAGTCTTATTCTTACCCTTCCTCTCCCTAACTGAACCGTATTGGTAGTGGACTATCTAGAGCAAAATGAATGGTGCAATAGGAAATTGTTCGTAGTTGTGCTTTAGCGTTTTCGACTCGTAAATTTAGTGCAAATCCCAGGGGTAAACGGGAGAATAAGGATATTTGACAACTAATATTAGTAAAAAGCCGTGAAATTATATTTCACGGCTTTTAGTGTGATGTGAGGAGCTTAACTACATATCATCATAGAGGCAATTCCGAGGACAGCAGACCTGGTAACAATTTTGGTAACAAGTTTTTTTTGCTGTAACCAAGGAATAAAAGCGAAAAATAAAAACCGTGGCTTTTAGGAGGGATCCACGGTTTTCGGGGTAATGTGAGAAGCATAACTGTAGGTAATTTTAAACGCATTCATTGGCAAGCGATCGCCCGTAACAATTTTGGTAACGAGCAGGTGAAACTGTCACATAGATGTATATCGCTAAAAGTTGAATGTAGCCAATTTGGAGTTTGGTGCTGCAGTTTATACTAAGGCTCCACCACAACTAGAACCGCTACCAGCCGTACAACCGTAACAATAGGCAGCTGTCTGTATTTTTTCAATGACATCTAAACTACCTAACGCTAGTAAATTTTTTACTGTCAAAATTTCACCACTAGAGGTTTTTGCGGCTAAGTTCATCATCTGGTTGAAGTCGCAGTCATACACATTACCCAAATAATCAATAGAGAGTTCATTGCGGCACATTAAACCATCTATAGTTACAGGATTAAAATGGGATTCAAGAAATTTTAGATAGGGAAGATAAAGTTTAGTCCGTTCTAGGTGGAATTTAGTTCTACCTACTGGTAGGTTGGTAATTGTGAATAAATTATTGAAGACAATATCAAAGTTAGTTTTTAATAATTTTTTGTAATCGCTTTCTAATTTTGCCTGGTTAGGAGTTAAAGAAAAGTTTTCATTGACGGGTAGTTGAGGATTATATACCAAATCTAAAATTAAATTTGGGTTACTACTATAGCCAAGTTTATTTAGCCATTGTAAGGCTTGAATTGATTTATCAAATACGCCTTTTCCACGCATTTTATCAACGTTATCAGCTAAATAGCAGGGTAAAGAAGCCACAACTCGTACTTGATGCTGGGTAAAATATTCGGGTAAATCAGTAAATCCAGCTTCAAAATAAATAGTTAAATTTGACCTGACTATTACTTGTTTATGATTTTCTCTTGCAGCTTCTACTAATGGTTTAAAGCCATAGTTCATTTCCGGCGCACCACCAGTAAAATCAACTATTTTAATTTGTGGAAATTTATTAATTAATTCAATTATTTGTTCACATATTTCTGGAGATAATTCTTCAGTTCGTTGGGGGCTAGCTTCGACATGACAATGAGAACAGGCAAGATTACAACGTTTACCTAAGTTCACCTGCAAAACTGTAATTTGCTGTTTGGTTAATTGAGAATTCGCTTTTTGCTCAAATGGTGTAAATACTATTTCTTGTTGCATTATTTAAACGAATCTTTGATTAATAAACATATGAAAAATAGTATGATTAAGTCGGCAAGATAAAATATACAATACTACTAAATAATTTTGACAGAAGATAAACTCTGAAAGTTAGCAGTAATTGCACTTTACCTAAAACTAACTGGTTCTTCGGTCTATTTTATGGAGCATTAACATTAAAATGCCAATTTAATAGGCTACGTAATCTAAAATTACTAAAGTTACGAAAGCCATATCCAAGTCTTTTAATCAATTTAAGCTTGTTGTTAATGCCTTCCACTACTCCACTGGTAGTTCTACCGTCAAAATAACCAACTATTTCACCAAACCATCGAACAATTGTACCTAGACTTTTTGGAAAGTATGATTCGGATTCACACATCCAATCTAATAATTTTGTTATGCTATCTCCCCAAGATGTAGTTGTTTGAAATATATCACGGAACTTCTCTTTAAGCTCGTGCATTTTTCTGACGGGGCGACAAAAATCGCTAGGAGGCAGATAAAATAAGCCTCATAGCTCTCAATCCTCGTTGATAATACTTTCGCTTATTGATATTAAATTTCATTAATTCGGTTACTAATTCTATACAAGGTTCCATAAAATTGACCCAATTATTGCCGTATAAGCCGATATAAAAACTGCTATGTCGCCTTTGGGTTCGCCCATATTCTTTAACACGACCAACATATTTCTGTATTCCTTTACGTTTTATTTCTTGTCCTTGAATTGTGGCAGAAGTGTAAGCAATCGCAATCAATGTAATTAGAACAATTAACCGTTCACCAGATACATTAGTCCCCTCTAGATTATAACCACCACTCTTAAAGTCTCGAAACATTTCCTCAATATCAAATCTTTTTTTATAGTAAGCGATCGCCGACTCTAAACTATCTAAATTTGTTAAAATAAACCATCCTTCTTCGGGTGCCACTCCCAAGATTTTCCGCTTCCATTTACATGCAAGATTAAAGCTTGTAAAACCTTGAGATTTTGTAACTTTTACTCCTTTCAAAAAGAAAGAGACACCTGGAGATAATCCTAGCTCATTTAATTCTAACCAAATATCTGTTTGCATCTCAACTAAATGATTCTTTTTAATACGAAGACAGAAGTAAATGCTTCTTTCTCTAAGCCAGTTTGCCAGTTTTATCGAACAAAATTCTCGGTCTCCTAATACGCAAATTTTATGATTTTTGAAAACTGGTAAAACTTTAGAAATAATTGCTGTTTGTTCATTAATATTACTACTACCTAATTTGGGTAATAATTCAAAATATACTGGAAACGCTCTTTTATCCCAAACAACACTAACCATAAACAAATTTACACAAGCCCAATTTGTACGGTCAATTACTACATGAACTATTTTTTCGGAGGTGAATTCTGTCTCTAACCATGTGGTAACAATCGGGAACCAAATTTTTTCAATTGAGAGGTTTGGTAATGATAGAAACCTCTGTATTCTCTTTCTCCGGCTTTCAAATGTAATTGGAATTGGTAGAACTGTAGCTAAGGTTTCCAAACTAACTTTTTTAATTGATTGCAGCAGGGCAATCAAAATTTTAAGAAAGATGTAATCCGCAAGGCTGAGTTGACTTTTTAAATGTTTTTGGTACAATTCAGGCAACATTATCATTAGATAGGTCTTCTTGACATAACTAGACCTATCTTTTCTTACCACGAATCGCTACACTCTTTACCAAATAAGCTTTCTAGACTGTTTTGTCGCCCCGTCAGGCATTTTTCCAAGCTTTGGTGATACTTTTAACACTGATTCTAATTTATCTTTTTGCTTTTCATTTAAGTCATCTTGGTTTTTAAGCAAGCTATATTTACTTTTACTTAAAGCTTCTAATTTATGAGCTTTTTCTGATTTGTCTTCTAAAGACATTGCCGCTTTCTTCTCTGCTTTACGCATACTATCTAATTCTTCATTCACCTGTTTCATCACATGAAATCTGTCTGCTGTGATATTGGCATTTGGCATTAGTTCTTCTACTAAGTTTTTATAGGCTTTCCAGAGATCAATACTTACTTCTTCTATTCTTTCTAATACCTCAACTCCCCAACCGATAAGCACTTCGCGGATATCCTCTATTCTCCTCGAACACACTATCTCAATTGGTTTACGAGTATCTAAATCTACTATTACTGCCAAGTAATTACCTTGCCCTTTTACTAATGCTATTTCATCTATTCCTATTCTTCTCACCTGACTTAGGTTGATATTTAATATCTGTGATACCTGCTTTTTTAGCATTGACTCTACTTCGTCATCACTCAATCCATTTCTCTTGGCAACACTATGAACGTTACTATTCAATACTTGCTCAACTATATCGAGTGCTAGTCGTTTCGTATAACATGTACTTTTGTCTATAAAATCTAGCTGCTCGCTAAACACTTTTTTACACTTGTGGCATTTAAATTGGCGGCGATTCATTCTTAACAGTACTGGTTTTTTATTCCAAGGTAAATCATGAATCATTCGCCAATGACTTTGGTGTATACTATAAGTCGGCTTTCCACAGTGCGGGCAAGTCGAGTATTTTACATCTTTTTCTATTGTAATAATAATTTCTCCCCCTTCTATTTCCTGAAAATCTAATACTTTCATGTCGGGAAGATTTAGTATTTGTTCTACAGGAAATTTCATAGCCACCCCTAAAATTTTACTTTTCTAGTATAAAATATCTTGATTGGCTTATTACAACATAGTTTATATTTATTAAAGCCTTATTTAGCAGTAATTACAGCTTTAGCTTTTATATTTTTACTATCTTACAATCAGGATTTAATTTGTTTACTCCATAAAACTTCCTGAAGAACCAACTAACTTAACAATTACTAACAACAACCTCCACCGTCATAATGCCACGTGGAATCAGTAACCATAATTTGTTCTGACATATTTTTAGCGAATTTGGCGGCTGTTTTATCGCAAACAGACAAGGGAAGTCCAGGCTGGAGAATATGTCCATCACCATCATCAAAGTAATTATCTGCACCTGCATAAATTGCTGTTTTCCCAGTGAAAACACAAGCCCCATCACTGGGTATAGGAACTTTAAATGAGACAGAATCCAGACTTTCTAAAAGTAAATGTTCGGATAAATTATAAGTTTGAGCATTCAATAATCTATAGGGACGACGGGCACGAATTTCTACTTGACCAAATCCAACATTTATGATTTTTTGAATATATTCTTCATAGGTAAGTGCGCCTGATAAACACATCGCCCGCAAACGTTCATCTTGTTGTAAATGTGAAGGTATTCGACAAGTCGAAATTGGATCACTCATTTGCAAACGTCCACCTGGTTTCAAGACTCGATATGCTTCTGTTAATGCACGGTTTAAATCTTCGGGTTCAAAAATATTGAAAAGGCAATTTTGAGCGACTATGTCAACTGAAGCATCAGCAACAGGTAAATTAAAAGCATCACCTGCACGAATTTCCACAAAACTTGTGTCGAACCAAGGATTTTCTGGGACAGCGATTTCTAGATTACTTTTAGCAGCTTCGCGCATTTCTGCAACTGGATCGATCGCAATAATAGCACCAGGACGACGGGAAAAGTAGGCAAATTGTAAGGCTTCT
The DNA here is from genome assembly GCA_004296455.1 of Calothrix sp. NIES-4101. GTDB lineage: Bacteria > Cyanobacteriota > Cyanobacteriia > Cyanobacteriales > Nostocaceae > Brunnivagina. Next base: position 4,688,574 of record AP018280.1, on the reverse strand, counting down.
AAACCTCCTCCAACTCCGATATATAAAACGGTTGGTTGGTTACTCAGTTCTGTAGGATGAACTGTTGTACCACAACCATAATTCATTTCCCGCATTTTCCGAGGAATTTTTAATCCTGGTAGCTGAAGGGATGTACTTTGAACACAACATAATCCGATTTGAGGGGTTTGGGCGACTTCACTATAGAAGTTGGCGGCGGTTTCGAGATAAGTCATGGAAATTTTCGGTTAGATATTTGAGGTTTGAGATTTTGGATTGGAAGAATAATTTCAAGGGTAATCTTCTTCTCAGAGAAACTTTTCAAGTGTTCATGTAAGCTGAATCCCGTCAGGAAAAAGTGGGTTTATCAGCAAATAATTAGGATTATACTGGATACTTAAATTCCAGCAATGAAGTTTCTTTGGTATTAAGCTTTAGTTGTGAAATAGCCTCTAACATAAATTTTATCATTATCTTGGTGATTGCCACTGTATATAGTACGTACTATCATCAAACGTGAGTTATCTCCAATAATTGGATCATTTGATCAATAATTTTCTGCAAAAGGAACTGATAAACTAGATTGCATTTCTATCTGTATATCTTTTTATCATAAAATATATAAAAAATCTGGTGATAAGTGCGAACACCTATCCCAGTATAGATTCTGCAATATAAAAATAACTAACTATCCAAGGAGCCTAGTTTAATTTAAATCTAATTTACTTTTAGTTTTATGAGTTTTTGCTGAGAATTGCCGATGAACTGGTTAAGAAAATCAAAGGTAGATGCTAGCAGATATTTTGTTTATTCACGGAGAACGTAACCAACGCCTCGCACTGTTTGAATCAGACGCTTTTCATGGTTAGCTTCTAACTTTAAACGCAAATAGCGAATATAAACTTCAATAATATTGGAATCCCCCATAAAATCATATCCCCATACGGATTCCAAAATGCGATCGCGTGTTATCACTTGGCGTGAATGCAGTAGTAAATATTCCAACAAGTCAAATTCTTTGGCTGTCAACTCAATCTTTTTTTCGCCGCGTTTCACAATTCTGGTGCGCTTGTGCAAACTCAAGTCTTCAAATTGTAGCAAATCTGGGTCAGCTAATTGAGTACGGCGTAAATGCGCTCTCACTCGCGCTAATAATTCTTCCACACTAAAGGGTTTGACAACGTAGTCATCGACTCCCGCATCCAATCCGGCAACGCGATCGCTAACTGCGTCCTTTGCTGTTAATAATATTACAGGTACTTGGTCTCCAGTTGTTCGCAATTTGCGGCAAATTTCCAAGCCTGATAAACTCGGTAACATCCAATCTACAATCAGTAAATCTGGTTGTGACTCTTTGGCAGCAGCCAAGCCAGCTAATCCATCATGTACTATCGTCACTTTATACCCTTCATAGCCAAGCTCTAGCTCCACAAAACGAGCAAGTTTGACTTCATCTTCTACTAATAGTATGTGCGGTGACATCAATTTTCAATTAGTTAATTATTTCAAGAATAATACGCAAAATTCGCAATGACAAAGAAACTTGTCTGTAGTCTTGTTTTTACTTGTATATGTCTCTGATTGACTTTATACAGGCGATTTTTACAGAATCCGATTGCTAAAGCTTAAAATAATCTAAAATTTACATTTATATTTAGTACCGTAGGGTGAGTTAGCGGTAGCGTAACACACCAAAACCTTAATAAGGATGCGTTACAGATTTCATCCTAACGCATCCTACAATACTTAATTTTTTCATCAATCAAACCGGATTTCTGTAGTAGGATTCAGTAACAGGCAAAATAATCAATTCTGCGTTTAATTTTGTAAAATTGTGAACCAATTAAAACTGATATTTTACCAAGATTAACTCAGTTTTTAGTTCAAATAAATCTTCGGGAATAATTGTCAAAGCTTAATATCTGAGAATTCTCAATTTAGTCTAATGTGGTGGAAGATACTAGGCTCAGTTTAAAGTTACCAAATAAATGAAAAATTAATATCGCTAGCGAAATTCTTATTAGCAATAAGCTGTAACATCTTCACCGCAAACATCTGCCAGATAGCAGAGAGCTTTGAATCGCAAGCCAACCACTTGTTCGTAGAAAGGATTTAACTTGCACATTGGTGGAATATGAAATAATTTCTTACCAAATACAACGATATCGCGTTCAAATGGACATTGGGAAGGAATTAACTGGCATAAGGAATGAGCTAATTTAGGATTTTTAATTTCAATCGATTCTAACCAGTTGCGAATAGGAGAAAGAATGTCTTTTTGTGGTTGTAATTGAGTAAAGCTTGTCATGGCAGTCACCTTATGGTTTTAAATAGTAATTAAAGTTTGTTGGCTTAGGGTTTGAACCCTTTCAATATATATATACGTCTGGCTTTTCTAGGTTATGCATTTTTCTTGTTCCCACATGTGTATGTTTTATTTGAGGAACACCCATAACTACAAATACTGGCAGCCGTGTTCCGGAATAAATTAGACATAGGCAAAACTATCTCAGGGCGCAAGCATCGCGCCCCAAGAGTCAACTTTGAAATTCAGATTCAATTCAATATTCCATCCTCAGCACTCTCAATAAATACTGCGTCAGTGTATAAGCATCCACACCTAACTCCGTTCGTTCCTGGGCTGCCAAAATCCCCGCTTGGGCGTGCCACCAAGCTACTGTAGCGACGATTTGTTCAACCCCGTCTTTATTTATTCCCTGTGCAATCAAGCCACCAAGCAACCCAGTCAACACATCCCCGCTACCACCACGGGCAAGAGCAGGGGTGCTTTCAGGCACAATCCAAATACTGCCATCAGCATTCGCGATCGCAGTTCGTGCTCCTTTTAATAAAATGATTGCCCCACTTTGTTTTGCGGCTTCACGTAAGCTTTCTATTCTATTATTAGCTACGTCGGGAATCTGGGGAAATAAGCGTTTAAATTCTCCTGTATGCGGTGTAATTACTGTTTTAAATTGTCTTTTTTGTAACGCTCTTATTGCTCCCCCCTGAGCAACTTCCATCGCTGCCAGAATATTCAATCCATCAGCATCAATAATTAAGGGATCATGACTTTCTAATACTTGCTCGATTACAGTAGCTGCATCAGTTGTTAAACCGGGACCACAGGCGATCGCGCTAAATGCATCCAAACGGGTATTAGCTGGCAATTCTAATCGAGAAATTGCTCCCGTTTCTGTTTCCGGACAACCAATAATCAAGGCTTCTGGTAACTCCGCCACCAGCAAAAGTTTGAGAGATTCCGGTACGGCAACAGAAAGCATTCCCACACCACTTGCCCTAGCACCCAAAGCAGTTAAAATTGCCCCTCCTGCATATCTTCGCGAACCGCAGATTAAGAGTAAATGTCCTTCTTTATACTTATGTGTAACTGCTGGGCGGGGCAAAGGTAAACTAGAAAGAGCAGCCTGCCTAGTGATACGATGAATTTTGCTGATGCTGTTACTTGTGTTATCTAAAACATGTTCCACATCTGCCCAAGGAATATCAAAGTCGATTAATTCAGCTTTGCCAATATATTCTAAAGCTCGATCTTGCAATAAACCGAGTTTCCACAAACCCAAACACAAGGTATATGTCGCCCGAATGGCTGTCCCCAGCACTTCACCTGTATCCGTATGCAAACCTGACGGTATATCAATACTAATAACAGGCTTTGCCCAGGCATTAACGGTATCAATATCAGCCGCGATAGTATCCGTTAAATTGCGTTCTAAACCAAAACCAAATAAACCATCTATTAAGAAATCACAATTTTGTAAAGCATCAAGAGATTGGTGACAAACAATACCTAAACTTTGGGCATATTGCAAATGTTGCGAAGTCAATTCTTTTAACTTTGTAAATGGGCAATATAGCCTGACTTTATACCCGCGCCAATACAACTCACGAGCAACCACCAAAGCATCACCACCATTATGACCTGGACCAACGAGAATGCCGATATCAGAGGAGAAAAGAGGGCGAGGAAAGATGCTTCCATCTCCTTGTTCCCCAATCTTGACTATCCATTGGGTAATTAAGCCGGCGACTTTTTCCATCAGCGCGGCAACAGGCATCCCGGCGGCAAAGATACGTCCTTCAATATCGCGCATCTGTGTCGCTGTAACTACAACTTGGGAAATCAGTTCTTGCTTGTCCATATAATTTGAGAAACGTTACGTTACATTTAGATTGACTTTAGTCACCTCAGTTACGCCGATTTATGCTAATTATTTGCTAGTTTAGAAGAATGTTAATAAATGCCGAACTACTGCTGCAATATCAACGCTGCAAACGCCGACCGTTTTTAGATACCCATAGCGATCGCACATTGCGGGATAAACCGACTGATTTGTTAATTAAACTTCAACAAGATAAAATTATCCATCAAAAAAGTATTCTCAAGAGTAAAAGCCACATTCGCCCAAACTATCATGCGGGTAATTGGCGTGCGGGTGCAAATGCAACTTGTGAATTGATGCAGCAAGGTGTTGATTGTATTTATCAGGGTGTTCTTGTCGCGAATTTCTCGGATATTGAATGGTATAGTTTACCAATTTCTCCAGACTTGGAATCTTTAAATGCTATCGACTCGGAAATTGATTCTCTAGAAAAGTTACAAGTTACGATTAATGAAAATCTTGTCAATTCAGCTACGAAGATTTTTCATAACTATAATAATTCTGATAATCTGAATTCTCAACTACAAAATAACTTATCATCTTCTCCGGAAAAATCTGTAGAAACAATATCAAAAAATCCATTTATTCCTAATTTAAATAATACTCAAACTAATAATCAGATTGGACAAGAATATACATTAATTAGTTGCCCTGATTTATTAATTAAACAACCTGGACAATCAAAATTTGGAGATTGGACTTATATTCCTGCATCAATTGAACTTGGCAAGCGTCCTAAACAAGAATATCAAGTTGCTGTTGCATATCATGCTCAAGTATTGGGAATAGTCCAAGAAGTCGAACCGACGACAGCTTGGTTAATTTTACGAGGAAAAGATTCGGGTTATCCTGTTGATTTGCGGCGATGGATGTACCAAATGCAGCAAATTCTCCGGGAATATGTACAAACATTAACAAATGAAACTGCACCGGAAGTATTTATTTCGCGGCAAAAATGTAGTTTGTGCCATTGGTATAGTACTTGCCATGAAGTTGCTAAAAAACAACAACATTTATCACTATTACCAGGAGTGACACCAGTTCGTTATACTCAACTGCAAAATTTAGATATTACCTCACCAGAATCTCTTGCCAATACAAATCCCATTGATTTAGAGAATTTGCCAGGATTTGATGCCTTAGTTGCACCAAAAATTGTTATGCAGGCTAAATCTATCGTTGAAAATCGTCCGTTTATCCTGCCAAACCTGATACAAAAGCAAGAAATTGATGAAACTGATTTGGATGTGGGTTATGTGAGTTTATCTTCGCTACGTCCAAATCAAATTGCCGCCAGAGATATTCATGTCCCTTCCCAAATTGAATTGTATTTTGATATCGAAGCACAACCAGATTTAAACCTGAATTATTTGTTAGGAGTTTTAGTCGTTGATAAACAAGCAAAAACAGAAGAATTTTATTCTTTTTTAGCCGAAAATATTGATGAAGAAAAATTTGTTTGGCAGCAGTTTTTGCACTTAGTTAATCAGTATCCCGACGCACCAATTTACCATTTCTGCATTTACGAATTTGATACAGTTAAACGTTTAGCAAAGCTATATCACACCCCTTATTCTGTGGTTTTGCCAGTCCTAAGTCGTTTTGTGGATGTGTATGAAAAACTCATTACCAGCGTCACCTTACCTATCGAAAGCTACGCGCTCAAAGCAATTGCTAAGTGGCTGGGGTTTGAATGGCGTGATAGTGAAGCTAGTGGAGCTAAGTGTATTTACTGGTATGACCAATGGTTACAAACAGGCGATCGCACTTTACTAGAAATCATTCAACGCTACAATGAAGACGACTGCCGTGCTACCCGCAGTGTCAAAGATTGGTTAGTCGAGTTTATTAAGAATAATAAATGAAATAGGGTAAGGATTGCGAGGAATAAATTTTACTTGCTCGCATGAAGAGTTTTCCTTCCCGCCACGAATTGCCCCTAGCCAATTGCTGCTTTCAAAAATCTGTTAACCAAGTTATTAAAGGTTTTTTTCATCATGTGTCTGCGATTCCACTTTTGAAATGCGATTTCGTAATCTTCACCCTTTTGATTAAAAGTATTCCAAGCATCTAGCCCGATTAAAAGTATAAAAAATGACACAGGGTAGAGTGACCAAGAAATAGTCAAACTGCCAATTAAATTAACTAATATCAGAAATCCATTGAAAATTGCATAATTACCCAGGCGTTTTTGAAAGCGTTTTTGCCGGAATTCATCGAAAGCCAAACGTTGCTGAGTCTCGCTTTGTCTGCTTAACCAATCACCTTCAGCAAGTTTCAGGGACTCCGGTGCTATTTCCAACTCGTTCGCGATTTCCAATAATTGTTCATAGGAAAATTCCTTATCATCATTATCCACCTGACGGGCGATCGCCAGATGAAGAATCTGTTGCACATCTTCTTGGCTATAAAAGCGAGTTGGCTTGGGGGAATTAGTCATAATTTCACATCCTGGGTGCGGGGAAGGGTTACAAAAATATTTCTCACCAATATTTTTAAGCAAATCATTTAGTCATCAGTGCTGCTTCCATTATCCTTAAGCTAGCAAATCTAACACCACAATGGATTAATGGATTTCCCCACAACTTAACTCCAAATTCCCGTACCTAGCAATTTGGGAAAGCATACAAGATTAAAAATTGTAAATTCTTCTTTCCCCCTCCCCAAATGGCTCCTATGCCTATAGCAATTTCTAGTTATGTGATTTATAGCATTGTTCAAGGAAATTGGTATTACTCACGAGAACAATAATCTGCACAATTCGTTGCCTCTTCTGTGAGTACAGTGGAAGGGTTCACCGCACACCTCAGGTGATGATTGTGGGAAAAATACTGACACTGAGAACAGGGTAAATTAATATCTGTCGCTTGAGTTGTAGAAGTTTTACGATTTTGTAACGATGCTCTCATTTTGGACACAATTGCCAGGAAACCCATCCAAAACAAGATAAATGCGATTAGATTCCCCGCTAACGCAATAGTCGTATTTTGCAGTTTAATTTGATGAGAATTAGCATCCTTGGTTTGGATAGTTTGAGTACTTTGAGCATTCTGATGAGAACTATTAATATTCACTTCAGAGATGGGAGATTTTTGTATATTATTTTTCATCTGCATTAGGAATTTTCACTTAACTATTGCGATCGCAAGTTGCTCATTACTAGATTATTAACTATTTGAGAAAAATTTCGTATTCTTGAATGCATAGATTGGGAAGTTTTTATTAATTTTTATCATTTGATGTTGGTATAAATTCAAAACTAAGATAGCTCAAAGATAAATAAGCTGATATGTATCATTAGTCATATTTTTGAAGATTTTGTGTATATCAGAAGAGATAAAAAAGAAGTCAGCGCCAGTGAATATTTCTCAATAGTACTTCTTTTTCTCGTTTGAATTATCAGGTATCAACTAACTTTCAATAACAATTTTTATCTATTCAGTAATATTATCAAGTTTTTTGCTTTTTATTAATTTATGTGAATAAAATATTCTAATTATTTTATTTATTGTCATATTTTTACTACCAAAAATATCTTTAGCATTAATGTCTATTTTATGTATCTACTTACAGGTAGAAATAAATTATATCTAAAGATAGCAACACATATATAACCAGAGAATGTCTATTTAAAAGCAAATCTTTAGTTTGATTGAATTAGGAGAGTGATTACTAATATTGCCATAGCAGATTAGGCATTTCTACTCTCAAATCTTAGACGTTTATATTTGTAACCAAGGAAGGAATTATGAAATCTAAATTTTTGCAAAAGATAGTAATTTTATTCAGTTTAGCAACTGGTATTTTTAGCTTGACAAATTCTAGCGCCACCGCCCAAACAATCAGTAATAAAGCCGCAGATTTACAAATTTCCACAAATTCTACACTAGAAAATACTACAACTTCTTCACCTGAACCTACAGTTATTGCTCAAGAAACAGCCCCAACAATATCACCTGGTACGGCAACCCGTGGAGGTCCAAGTTATATAGGTGTTGGTGGTAATATTGGACTTGGTGGTGATACTGCACTTAGTGAAGGTGCATTTTCAGTCATTAGCAAAATTGGTTTAACTCGTAATTTCTCCTTACGTCCCTCTGCTGTCATTGGTGACAACACCGTTTTTCTGATTCCGGTAACAGTAGATTTTCCGGTGGAATCAGTCACAGACACAGGCACTCAACGAATTAGCGTTGCACCTTATCTTGGTGCTGGTGTCGCAATTGCCACAGGTGATGATACAGATGTTGGCTTTCTGCTAACTGGTGGTGTTGACGTGCCTATATCGACTCAATTTACCGCCAATGCAGCTATTAATGTTGGTTTTATCGATGATACAGAAGTTGGTTTGTCATTAGGAGTTGGTTACAACTTCTAAATCTCATATCCCGGCTTCCTTAAGGAAGTTAGGGATAGTGGTTTGACGTTGTATACTGAACTTAATATATAGTTACACTACTTCCAAAAAAATAAACCATAACCAAATGTATCTAACTTGGCTCGATAGTAACTCTTGGCTAATTGAAATGGGAGAAACGCGAATTCTGCTTGATCCTTGGTTGGTTGATTCGTTAGTGTTTGGTAAGGCTCCTTGGTTTTTTAAAGCAGAGCGAAATCTACAGCGTCAAATACCAGAGAATATCGACTTGATATTATTATCTCAGGGTTTGGAAGACCACGCTCATCCACCTACATTAGCAACACTCGATCGCAATATTCCTGTTGTTGCTTCTCCCAATGCTGCCAAAGTTGTCCAAAAACTCGGCTATACAAAAGTGACTACCTTGGCACATGGTGAGACTTTTAATTTTTCTGATCAATTGGGAGAAAATCAACTGGAAATTCGGGCTTTTCCTGGTTCTCCAATTGGTCCAATGCTTGTGGAAAATGGCTATTTGTTAAGAGATTTAACTAACAAGACAACACTATACTACGAGCCACATGGATATCATTCACCAACACTAAAAGAATTTGCGCCTGTTGATGTAGTTATCACTCCAATTGTGAATTTAGATATTGTTTTCGTAGGTTCTTTTATTAAGGGCATGAATAATGCTTTGGAAGTAATTGAGTGGTTAAAACCCCAGATAATTATGAATACTGCTGCGGGAGGTGATATTTCCTTTTCTGGACTTTTAGTGTCTGCATTACGAGGTTCCGGTACTGTGGAGGATTTCCGTAATTTGATAGCAGAGAAAAAGTTGCCGACAAAAGTTGTAGAACCACAACCTTGGGAAAGATTTGAGGTTGATTTAGCTCTTGCTTAGTTAATCCTGTAAATATTGTGCTTGCATGTCTATAATTTTACATCCGCTTAATCGCTTGACGAATATCATGATGTCGATGATGATTGCCAAGATACTGATATGAGTGGCGGATAATGGCACAGATAAACGGCACAATCATGCAATATTTCCATTGGTATATTTCTGACAATGGAAATCTGTGGGATGAGGTCAGCAAAAAAGCTCAAGAATTGGCGAAATCAGGCTTTACAGCGATATGGCTACCACCTGCATATAAGGGATGTGCAGGAAAAAGCGATGTTGGCTATGGCGTTTATGATTTATTTGACTTAGGTGAATTTTACCAAAAAGGTTCAATTCGGACTAAGTATGGAACTCGTCAGCAATATTTGGATGCAATTAAATCACTTCATAATTACCAAATCAATATCTATGCTGATACGGTTTTAAATCATAGGATGGGTGGTGATTCTACTGAAGCATTTAAAGCGACTCCATTTTCCCAGGATAATCGTTTACATCCCAAGGGGAATTTCCAAGAAATCAAAAGCTATACTCACTATTCTTTTCCTGGAAGAGACAATAAATATTCTCAATTTGAGTGGCACTGGTATCACTTTGATGGCGTTGACTATAACGAATATAATGGAAGCGATCGCAGTACAGTTTACTTGGTGGAAGGTAAGCAATTTGACGATTATGTTTCCCTAGAAAAGGGTAATTTTGCTTATTTGATGGGTTGTGATTTAGATTTCCAAGATAAATGGGTACGCGAAGAAATTACTCATTGGGGTAAATGGTATCTTGATACAACTGGTGTAGATGGTTTTCGTTTAGATGCCATCAAACACATTGCAACTTGGTTTTTCCCTGAGTGGTTAGATGCCATGGAGAAGCATGTTGGGAAAGATTTATTTGTTGTTGGTGAATATTGGGTTCCCGAAATCAGTTCCATACACCGATATATTGATTTAGTCGCTGGCAAGATGTCCGTGTTTGACGTACCTCTGCATTACAATTTTCACTATGCCAGTAAAGCGGGTGGAAACTATGACATGCGGACTATCTTAGATGGTACATTAATGCAGCAGCGATCGACCCATGCTGTGACTTTTGTAGAAAACCACGATTCACAACCATTGCAAGCATTAGAATCGGTGGTTGAAGCTTGGTTTAAACCGCTTGCTTATGCCATCATTCTTCTACGTCAGGAAGGATATCCCTGTATTTTTTACGCTGATTATTACGGTGCAGAATACGAAGATTGGGGGCGCGATGGTAATCGCTATAAAATATCTATGCCTTCCCATCGCTGGTTAATTGATAAGTTGTTGTACGCCCGTCAGCATTATGCCTATGGTTCACAATATGAGTATTTTGACCATTTTAATACAGTTGGTTGGACACGATTAGGCGACGAACAACATCCGCAAGCGATGGCTGTAATTATGAGTGATGGTGCAGCAGGTAGTAAATGGATGGAAGTTGGTAAAAGGAATGCCAAGTTTGTTGATATAACCGAGCATATCCAGGAAGCAATTTATACTAATAATGATGGTTGGGGTGAGTTTCGCTGTCATGGTGGTTCTGTTTCTGTTTGGGTGCAGCAATAATATCAGTTTCCCCAAAGAAAGTAACAGATGGTGACGCGGGGAGGCACAGATGAAGAGACACGGAGATTTATTTTATGTGTTGCCATATTAAGATATCTCTCTTCACCCTTTCAGTGCCCAGGAGAACGGGAAAAAGCTCATGTACAAGTATGTGCTTACCATCAAAACCAATAAAAAGAGTGTGGGAGAGTACTACACTTTCTTCGGGTTTTATATGTGGGAGCGTCCCAAATGTGTATGTTTTTTTGTAGTGCGGGCTTCTAGCCCGCTTCCTGGAGATTAGGGAGCAAGACTTCGGATGTTCGGCGAAGCTCAGTCGAACGCTGCTCCCACTACAAATTTTATTTTTGCAAAATTGGGATGCTCCCTTTATATGTAGCCATATTTAACTATATTAACTATATTCAAATAATATTTATCTGCTGACTCTTGACTTCAAGAATACACTCATCTCCATATTGTAAACCACTAATGAAGGGTGTCATAATCTCCAAAATATCGGGAGATTGAAAGTGTTCTGGCTTAGTTTCTGGGTGTGGATAGTAAATTAAACCGCTCAATAATTTACCTGTATTTAATAAAATTTGGCAATTAAAAAATGAAAAGTCCTCGGCTGGTTCATGTGGCGACCACTTCACATTTCTAAATGTGTATTTCGGCTGTTTAATTTCGTATTTATATGGATAGATGGAAACATTAAGCGTCCCCGAAAAATATGCATCTAAATCAAGCCCTTGCTCACGAAAAAAAGGCTTTTGCATTTCAATAGTACCTTGAGGGAAACGAGGATTTCCAGATTTCCCTGATGCCACTCCATACCCTTTTTTGACAATACCTTTGATTTGTATCCAATCTTTCATGACTTGAAACTACCCTCACCCATATAGCTATCAGTCCATAATGACTTATCAACACTAGGAGGAACTAAAACCCGCAATCCTCCAACAACAACTTCAAAATTCATCGGAGTAGTACCTAAATAATCCCCATCAATTTGGACAGGGAAAGTTTTTTTTCCTTTAATTTGTATTTTCTGCGCTCGATAATACTCTACTTTGGGATCAAGATTATAGCGTCGTCTAAAAACAGACAGCAAGCGTAAAGGAGCAACCAACATACTGCGCCCTTTAATGATGCAGACATCAAGCAAACCATCATTCACCACCGCATGTGCCGTCAACTTCACAACACCACCATAAAGCTGACTATTACCAATTACCACCATTAAGATTTTTCCCTTTATCCGTTTACCATCGATACGGATGTGGCTTTTGATCCCTTGGAAGCACAAAGACAATTGTAAAGCCTGTTTGACATATGCGATCGCTCCTAACATTTTCTTCTCTCTAGGATTAATAGTCGCTGTCACAGCTGCATCAAACCCAATTCCCGCCATTAATAGGAAGTAACGTGTTCCCGCTTTACCAACATCGATTTGTTCGATTTGTGCTTGCAAAAAAGCTGCTGCGACACGTCGTAAATCCATCGATAACCCTAATTCTCGCGCCCAAATATTCACAGTTCCAATCGGCAAGACAGCCAAAGCTGTACTAGTCCCCACTAAACCATTCATCACCTCGTTTACCGTACCATCACCCCCAGCTGCTACAACCACATCAAAGCCTTTACTGGCAGCATCCTGTGCTTTTACAGTTGCATCGCCAGGGGCTTGAGTCGCACGCAATTCAACATCCCAGCCATTTTTTCGCCAAATATCAGCAGCACTTTCTAGAGTTTGCTTAAGGTGATATGCTTGACCAGCAAACGGATTAAATAGTATCAAAACACGGGGTTGTGGAGGTAATAGAGTTCCCATTAATCAGATTCCGAGGGTGAGAGGATGCTTGAGGTTGGTTGAGAATAGTTGAATTTTGCGTTAATTCTGAGTATTTTGCAGAGCTGAGGTAAGCACATTCAGCCTAGGCTGTTGACTCTGTGTCCTTTTTGGGATTTCGTTCATGCAAAAAACGTGGATAGTCACAATGGCTGAAACCTTTATTTTGCTTGGGTTTTAACGAGGGATTGAATGCTACGAACAAAAGTACCAAAAATCGCCTAATTTTCAACAAAGTCAACAGCCTACATTCAGCCTACTCGACAATCAGGCTGACACTAACCTTTTTCCAGCAAGTATTTACATATACAGATTCTTTGTCCAAAATATCGCTATAAATTCATGCAATTTTGTCCTCAGTGCCAGGTGAGATAACAAGTTACTTTAATATATACCCATTTATTTACTGCATTTACTACATTTTCTTCTTTACCTTTCCTTTCTCAACACCCTCTAAAATACAAAAACTATGGCTGACAAAATTCAGTCTGCTATTGACAATTTTCCACGCATGAAACTTAGCTACATGAAACCCAATTCTTCATCTTATCTTTCCCGTCGTCAATTTTTGCTAACAGCTGCTACCGTTGGCGGTGCGATTATTACCAATAACCTGTTATCCAAATCTACTTTTGCTCAAGCACCAGGAATTGTAACATCCGAAAAACTTCGCCCTCAAATACCTTACGGAGTTGCTAGTGGCGATATCAATGGCGATAATGCCGTAATTTGGAGTCGTAGTAATAAACCATCACGAATGATTGTTGAATACTCGATAGATGAATCTTTCCGCAATTTACGCCGAAGAGTTGGAGCATTTACTACCGAAAAAAACGACTTTACCGCTAGAGTCAATCTTTCCGGACTTCCGCAAGGAGAGCAAATTTTTTACCGCGTGTTTTTCCAAGATTTCGTAAATACTAATATTTATAGCGCTCCAGTTCAAGGTACTTTTCATACTCCTAATCTAAGTAATAAAGGTACTAAAAAAGACATATTTTTTGCGTGGTCAGGAGATACAGCTGGCCAAGGTTGGGGTATTAATTCCGAATGGGGTGGAATGAAAATATACGAGTCGATTAGACAACTAAAACCGGATTTTTTCATCCATTCTGGTGATTATATTTATGCTGATGTACCTCTGGAAGCGGAAGTGAAGTTAGATGACGGGAGAATTTGGAAAAATCTGACAACACCTGAAAAATCAAAGGTTGCTGAAACCCTCAAAGAATTTCGTGGTAATTATATCTATAATTTGCTAGATGAGAATGTCCGTCGTTTTAATGCAGAGATACCTCAACTAGTGCAATGGGATGATCATGAAGTCGTAAATAATTGGTATCCGGGAGAAATTCTTGATGATAACCGCTACCAAGTTAAGGATGTGTCGCTATTAGCGAAAAGAGCTAAAAAAGCCTTTTTAGAATATACACCAATAGCCTTTAATGCTGATGATCCAGAGCGAATTTACCGTGCATTTAATTATGGTTCGTTGCTAGAAATATTCATGCTTGATGAGCGTAGTTATCGGGGACCAAATTCCCCCAATCGTCAACCAGCAATGAGTCCAGAGACAGAGTTTTTAGGTAATTCCCAAATCAAATGGTTAAAAAATAAATTACTCAATTCAAAAGCAACTTGGAAAGTAATTGCGAGTGACATGCCATTAGGATTAATGATAACTGATGGGAAAGTGGATTTTGAGAATATTAGTAATGGAGATGGAGTAGCTTTAGGTAGAGAATTAGAAATAGCTGATTTACTACGATTTATTAAACAGAAAAATATTCGTAATCTCGTTTGGTTAACTGCTGATGTTCACTACGCAGCAGCCCATTATTATGACCCAAATAAAGCCCAGTTTCAAGACTTTAAACCCTTTTGGGAATTTGTTGCTGGCCCGATGAATTCCGGTACTTTTGGTCCCAACAAACTAGATAATACCTTTGCTCCCCAAGTAAAATTTCAAAGTGTTACATCAGAGATGAAACCAAATCGATCGCCTGCGGATGAGTTACAATTTTTTGGGACGGTGAAAATTAATGCTGATAGTCAAGTCATGACTGTTGCATTGCATAATCTCACTGGAAAAGTCATTTATAGCCAAGATTTACAACCAGAAACTTAATATTACAAAAATCAGATACATTTTTGCCTAAGTTTTATTAAGATTATTGGTAGTTTTCCTGTATATGTGAACTACTTTATCGAAGGATAATGATTCTTTAAAAAATTCCATGCCCAGCTTTTGTAAAACTCTGATAGAAGCTGTATTTTCTGGTTCGACAATTGCCCATACAGATTTTAATTTTAGTGTATTAAATGCATATTCCAAGCAAGCATTTGCTGCTTCCGTGGCTAAACCTTGTCCCCAAAAATCCGGGTCTAATCGATACCCTAATTGGTTTTCTCTTTTTCCTTCTATCTCTGCAAATGTAATCCCACAATAACCAATTAATTGTCCTGTCTCACGATAGATTACAGCCCATTTCCCATATCCATATTTTACATAAGAATCAAGAGAAGACTGCATTGTAGTAATTGTTTCCTCTGGTGATATTACACCAGTTGGAGAAAAACGCATGACCTCTGGTTTCCCTAAAATTTCTACTAATTCTGCCACATGCGATCGCCTGAATTCACATAATATTAACCTTGGTGTTTCAATAATTACATTATTTTGATAACTATCTTTGCTATTATGGTTATAATTCGGAATTTTGAGATATTTTAAGAACCATTGACTTTTGGTGATATACCATAAATTTAAAAGTAATAATAAATGAAATCCCAGAGTGATTTGAGCATACGGCTGAATAGAAAAATTATATATTGTTAGCCAATCTCCTCTGAAAGCTGTAAATGAAAATATAGGATAAAAAATTAACGAATAAACTAATTCAACAATTGCAAAAGTATAGAGTAATTCTTGAATAACGGCTTTTTTGACGAAGAATACGGCGATTAATCCGAAGATGCCAAGGGCAATTGAAATTAAATTGCCACTAAAGGCAATCCACCAAATTTGTTCAGGAGTAAAACTCCCCTGAGGAACTACATAACCCCAAAAAACACGCCATTGAAATTCAACAACTTCTCCTCCAAATAACAAAGTAGTGACGGCATGTCCTAATTCGTGAAAAAATACACCAATAGGAATAAAAATAAAAGTTGCAGTTCGCTGAATCAATAAGCGGTCTTTAGATGTAATTGAGTTATCCCAAACTGAATTCCAGTTATTAGCTAAACGTAAAATTGTGTCAATAGTTAAAACTGTAGAAAATGCAGAAAACAAGTCGAATGATGCATTATCAAACATATTTATCCTGCTTTATATATAAAGATAAAAAATAAAATCAATATTTTATCTAATAGTTTTTATTTTATCTCTAACATACTGTAGTAATCCACCAAAGCAACTTTGCGCGCCTAAAAATGTTCAAGCCAATCTCAACTATTCAATTTTAGCTTGGCTAACTACTAGCTTTAGCTTCCCAAATTAGGGGTAGATAACTAATGACTTTAATGTTCATTTCCTTCATAAATCCACATTGGCTGGCTATTCCCCACTTTAACAAAACCACATTTTTCATAAAATGAAATTGCTTCGTTATCTGCAACTAAAATTTGCATGTGAAATCCCTCATACCTCTTGATGAGCATTTCTACTAGTCTTGTACCAATACCTTGCCCTTGGTAATCTGGATCAACTAGAAGATGGGGGTAGTAAACTACTAAATGTCCATCGGAAATTGCATTACCTATCCCCACTAAGCGTTTTCCATCCCATGCAGAGACTAAGTAGTGGGAATTAATTAATGCTTGGTAGAGTAATTGTGGTTTTCTTACTGAAGACCAACGATTTACTTTATACAGTACGACAATTTGAGCCGCTTCGATGTCTCGTGTTTCCGAGTATGAGATTGTCATGAGATTTTATCTAGCCGTCATTTGGATAGCGTAAAGGAAAACGCGCAAAAAGTAAGTCGGGTTATATTAAACCTAAAAAAATCATTTCTTGCAACATTTACAATTACTTGAGTTAACGCTGGATATAAATTATACTGACTTTTGAGACTTTTTCAGTATTATTCCAGTTTACTGTCACTCTTAACTATAGTCGCGATAACTCGATAGGAGTCTCTACAATAAACAAGGTTCTCAAGTTATATTGCATCTATAAGCAATATTAGGAAAAACAGCCAGTGTTTCCGCTATACGATGAAAATCCCACACGAATCACTCCATACCTGACTTATGGTTTGATTGGTATGAATGTTTTGATTTTTTTTCACGAACTGAGCTTAGGTAGACAAATTGAGCCATTTTTTCAGACATACGCGGTAATTCCGGCTGAACTGAAAAATAACTTTGCTGGTGAGTGGACTACTCTTTTCACTTCACAATTTTTACATGGTGGTTGGTGGCACTTATTATCAAATATGTTGTATTTATGGGTGTTTGGTAATAATATCGAAGACCGGATGGGACATTTTAAATATTTAATTTTTTATCTTAGTTGTGGTGCTTTAGCTGCGCTTTGCCAATGTTTCATCGATTTTAATTCAATTGTTCCTTCTTTGGGCGCTAGTGGAGCGATATCAGGCATTTTAGGTGCATATCTCATCCGTTTCCCCCAAGCACAGGTAATGACGTTAGCATTTCTGTTTTTCTTTGTTACTACTTTCCGAGTCCCGGCAATGTTGCTAATCGGACTTTTTGTTGTACAAAATGTTGTATCGGGATTAGCGAGTTTACAAGCTGCTGCCAATATGAGTGTTGAAAGTGGAGGAGTTGCTTATTGGGCGCACATAGGTGGCTTCGTCTTTGGTATTATTCTTGGCCCGATGTTTGGATTGTTCCGCCGGGATGATTAACTGCGGCGATTTTGCCTACATTATCGCACACTATTAGGTTTGTCTAGGTTCTTTTTAGATGGGTTAAGGCAGAAGCAGAAGAAAAAATGTGTTTGCTTCTGCCCTTCGTGAAGACGTGATATCGTGTTGGACTAATCAATACCTTCGCCAAAATTATGAACTGCTAGAACAAGGATCGGCAGGGTGGATACGTCCTAAATTGGTAACTCTGTGAAAAATATTTGCGAGTAAAACTGGGTCAGGTTTTTCCGGAAGGAGTTTTATAGTTTCCTCAACATATTTATAACCTCGGAAGATTGCCTTAAGGTCTGTAATACTAAAATCAGGGTTAAATTTACGGAAGTGAGAAAGCAAAACTTGCGAAATATTAACCATGAAAAATGCCAAATTTGCAGCGTTTGTTACTGCATTTTTCCCAACATTCATAAAGTCTTCGAGTCCAAAAAATTGTTTAGCATCGCGAAAATTAAATTCGATTTGAAATCTCAAACTGTAATAATCAATCACATGCACATAACTTAAACTCAACTCAGTTGAAAATAAAACAGCATGAGTTCTATGTGATGTTACAATATTTGTCCGCACTATAATTACAACATTTAATGTTTGAGAAAATTCTTTATGGAGAAGTTGAGTTTGATAAAAATCTGTACGAATATTCTCAACAGTCTCAGTTTTTTTGAGAAATTTATCTGGTATAAATGAATAGTCAATTCTATCACCGTATTTACGACGGCATTTACGACTAGGGTCTGGATTTTCATAGGGGATATACAAGGCAGAGTCGTAGCGCATCTTAGAAATTAGTTGTAAGCCCATTTGCCGAGTCATAACCACGGCATTATTATTTCCAAAATGACCATCCAATACCAAGTAAGTTAGCGGTAAAAATTTACTTAATTTTTTGAGCAAGTCCTGAATTAGAATACGAATACGTAGAAGCTCTGAGGTAAAAACTACTTCTGTTTTATCTTTATTCTTACTTCCCTTTGGTCGCCCGCCCTTCTTTTTTGGGACTTCTTGATTTGGTTTTTCTTTAGGCTTTTTTGTCTCTTCTGTTAATTTTGCTTGCTTCTCAACTTTTGGTTTGATTACTTGTTCAATCCTGATAGGAAATGCTTTCCTTTGTTCAATACTGACCAAGGATAATGCAAAAAATGATAATCCCTGTATTGGTTTGTCATGCAAAGATGAATAAAATTTATCGACCCCATAACTTTTTTTTCCTGCTTTGCTTACTACTACTTCATCTCCTGCTAATAGGTATGTTTCTTTTTGGCAAAATATATGTTCTCTAAAAAATACCCAAAATAACCCTGCCCAAGGTAATGAATGAGCAAAAAATCGCTGTATTGTTCTATAGCTTCCGCCCTTTCCACACCACCGTGATATGCCCAGCATTGTTATTCTTCCACTCATTGCTAGCATTGCTGATATAATTCTGCTCCAACGCCTCAAAGTTGTTCTGGTCGTATATCGTTGCAAGCATTCCAACAGTGCTAATATATCTGGCATGGGCTTTCTGTGTTTCTTGAGTTGTGGTTGTGGTAAACAATAACTCTACTACGGAAAGCCCTCTTTATTTTGGCGAAGGTATTGACTAATCACTTACAATTCAAATTTCTCTGCGTCCCCGCACCTCTAAGTCTTAATAATAAGTATTAAACTGGACAGGACATGAGTTCGATGCGATCGCACTAGACCTGTGAGTAATGTTATATACGTCGCTTGTCAAGGTCAGAAACGCAACAATCTGGATTGCAGACATCTTTGACGATGTACTAGTATTTTATAGTACTTGTGTGTCTGTTCTGCGTAACAATACTTTTAGTTTTCACTCAAGAAATTATGCGGAAAAGCTCTGCATCAGAGTGTTTCCTAATTTGTCATGCAAACAGTAACAGAGGTTACATAAATTATGATTCATCACATTTCCATTGCTGCTCGCCAACCCCAGCATGTTGCTCAAGTATTAGCTGAAGTTTTAAAAGCCAACGTTACGCCCTTTCCTCCTCATCCCGGTAGCTATTTGGTGATTCCTTTTGATGAACAGGGAACGGCAATTGAGGTTTATCCTTTAGGCTCAGAAATATTACCTGGTGACGCTGATGAACAATGTCACTTTAGAATAAACGATCGCGCTTCGGAATTTACAGCTACTCATGCAGCAATTTCTGTACCAGTTAGCCGCGAGGAAATTGAGGAGATTGGTAAACGGGAAGGCTGGCGTGTGGTATATTGCGATCGCGAGTCTTTCTTTGACGTAATTGAGTTCTGGGTAGAAAACAGGTTAATGATTGAATTCTTGACTCCGCAAATGACATCTAAATACTTGAAATTTGCTACAAACAGAGAAAATGTTCAGCTTTTTATGGCTGCGCCAGCGTTGTCCATCAGTAATTAAGTGAATTTCATTTAATTTAATTAACAATTCTACTTAAAAGCTGAATGTAAAACTTGAATTGAGTTGAAGAAACAGGTCAGTATGAATAAGTTGAGCTTGGAAATATTGTGCTGAGTTTAATCATGATAATGGAACTATTGAACCTGCGATCGTTTATTGATACCGACCTTGTTTCTAACTATTAATCTTACATCAGGGATTTCGCAAATGTTTGGTGTTTTCTGCAATCCGAGCAGTATTTTCAGCAGTTCTAAAGGCAACAATCATACCTTCTAGAGCAATTCTAATGAAGAGAATATACAGCAAGAATATAATCGGAGCAAGTATTAAACCAACAACACCAGAAGCAAAACCCACTCTAAAAGAGTTGACGGCGATTCCCAGGGTAAATATCCCCGCAAAAAACATGCCGATTCCATAAAGAACTCCGACAATTTTCAGGGCAAGGAATTCCGAAAAAGAAAAATCAAATAATTGTGAGAAAAAATTTTTATTTGATGCCATATTACCTACTTTTTACAATTTGAGTTGAAACTGTATTCTCTTAAAATCTTTACTTATGTATTACATGTAACCGTCGATAATTAATGTATTCGTTAATAATTATTATCAAAACTTATCCAAAAAACATGTAATGAGGTTTAGATGACAAAGTTGGTAAGGGAGAGATAAAAATTATGATGATAATTATCCATTTTTTAATATTTATTTTTTAATAAAAGTATGCAAAAAATATTTTCCAGATTTCCGAAATATTAATTGTGGTGTGACTAAATAATAGGGATAGTTTTAGATTGATGGGAGGATGATTTTTAAGACAAGTTCTGAAATCATCCCCTAACTACACATCATTAAGAATCTTTACTTAGTGAGAGATTGTTTCCAAGTACCGTGAAAACTGTGGGGAACCACGTCTGGTAATTTAAGTTTGCATATGGGTTCTTCATTTAACTTCTGGGCATCATAAATCCAAACTTCACTCCCATCCTCTGTACCATTGTAAACGACAGTTAGAATCCAAGCTTGCAATGGATTTTCTTTATCTTGGACGTAAATAGGTTCCGATGGATAGTGATTGCTGCCGAGGTTAGCAATGGTAAGGACATCTTTACTGTAATCGTAATGAGCGATCGCATTCAATAATTCTCCTTTCATCTCTGCTGGATTGCGAAATGTTGATAAATATGCGTGGCGTGATTCTTTACCGACATTTTCTGGGGGTACACTGGGAAATTCACAGTGATTATCGAAGATTTTCTCAATTTTGAGGACTTTTCCAGTTTGGGGATTTAAATAAACCCGCGATAGATGACTTTTGGCAATGGTGTGGGTTTTTCCTGTTGCGACTTCTTTTAAAAATTGATTTGTGTGAAAGTCTTCATAGCGGGCAATATCAATTATCACTGTACCGCTAGTATCTACATACCCATTACAAAAATGCCATTGAAACCAAGGTTCAGTTTCCCCACGGCTAACTAGTTTTAGCGTTTCACGGTCAATCACTAAAAATTGTGTTCCTTTGCTGGGTTGCCATCTAAAAGCGTCAGAATAGCAACTTTTACCTGTAATTACAGATAGCAAGTTTAAACGCAGGGGAGGCAGGAAGAAGATTAAATATTGCCCTGCTAAGACAAAATCATGTGTTAAAGAGATGCCATCGAGTTGATGAACTGCTTTTTGGATGATGTCACCGCTAGCTGTACTCTTGTAGATATGCAGAGTTGCATTTAAACCGGGACTAATACCAAAATTAAATATTTCACCTGTTTGTGTATCCTGTTTGTAATGTGCAGAATAAGCTAACCCATTGGTGAGCATACCTAAATCATCTTCGCCCAAAGTCTCCAAAGTTTGTAAATTCAAAGCATGAGGCTTCCCACCTTCCCATAGTGCCAAAAGTTTATCTGGAAGTGCGAGGACTGAGGTATTCGCAGAATTTTTGGTACCTTTGAATAATTTATTGAATATTGAACCTGGTGCGACAGTGCCGTAATTCCCATAGATAAGTTGATTTGCGGCTGCTTCTTCTTGGTAACCCTTGGTTTGTACGTAGCGCAAAGTTGCACTGGCACCATTGTCAGCAAAATTTACCGCTAAGATTGCTCCATCGCCATCAAACCAGTGTCCCATGCGGATACCACTACGCTCTAATCTACCAGGAGCGTTACGATATAATGTACCTCGTAATCCACTAGGTATTTTACCCTCCTTAGTTGTTATGGGTGTGTGGGGAAACTCTTTGGCAGTTTCCAGAATGGGTTTTGCCCATGCATTCTGGCTTGAAATTGGATTACTAGCTGTTGTCATATTTTTCCAGGTTCAGAATCAAGTTTACCTATATGTTCCATCCTTAACTCACACAAATAGTTAACCAAATTTTAATCATGGCTTAGTAGTGTGATGTTAATTTCCATCAATCCTTGTTAAATTATCGATATTTTTGCTAAAAATATTTGCGTTATTCCTAAAGTCAGTAATATATCTCGAAATCTAAAATGGAGTGGGGTTTGAAAACAATGCGTCACTTATGTCAGTTTATCAGTCTAGCAGCATTGAGTTTAGTTGTAATTACTAGTTGTGGTGAAGCTTATAGCAATGCCAGCAACTCCCAGCAAGGAAATGTTATCTTTATCCATCCCGATGGTACAAGCCCTTCTCACTGGGGTGCGGCAAGAATGTTACACTATGGCCCAGATGGTAGATTGAATTGGGATAAGATGTCCCACATGGGTGTTTACCTGGGACATATGAAAAACCAACTGACGGCGACTTCCAACGGTGGTGCGGTGACTCATGCAACTGGAGTCAAAGTCAATGCTGATTCGTTTGGTTTGGATGAAAAGCTACAACCTGTTGTCGCGGCTTCTGGTAAAACCCAAACAATTATTCAAGAAGCGATCGCATCTGGAAAAGGTACTGCTATCATTAATTCGGGAATGATTCATGAACCAGGTACAGCGGCTTTTGTGGCGAAAGAGCCCAATCGTCGTCAATTTGCGGAAATTACTAAGCAAATAGTCGAGTCGAATGTTGATGTGATTTTGGGTGGTGGTGAAATGTGGTATCTTCCCAAAGGAACTGCGGGAAAACACAGCACAGCACAACAAAGTCAGCGTACTGATGGTGTGAATTTAATTGAGGTTGCCAAGAAAAAGGGTTATACGGTTGTATATACTCGCCAAGAATTATTAAAACTACCTGCAAATACAAAAAAAGTATTGGGTGTTTTCGCCGCAGATGACACCTACAATGATGCGACGGAGGAAGATTTAAAAAAGGATAATTTACCTCTTTATGTTCCCACTGCGCCAACTGTTGCAGAAATGTTGGATGTAACGTTAAAGATTTTGTCGGCGAAAAACAAAAACTTTATTGTGGTTTTGGAGGAAGAAGGTACCGATAATTTTGCTAACTACAATAATGCTCCAGGTACGATAGAAGCAATGAAACGTGCAGATGATGCCGTGGGTATAGCGATGAAGTATATCGAGAACAACCCAAATACATTACTACTTACCGCCGCCGATAGTGATGCTGGAGGTTTAGAAGTAATTGGGGTGACAGAAAAAGATTTTCCCCTTAACAAACCAATTCCCGCAAAAAGTAACAATGGCGCACCTTGGGATGGTAAAGAAGGAACATCAACACCTCCATTCGTTTCGGCAGCAAATCAAGAAGGAAAAAGTTTTCCATTTGCGATTGGTTGGTCAAGTGGAGGCGATAATGTAGGTGCAATCGTTTCTAAAGCGCAAGGATTAAATGCTGATAAATTGCCGAGTACTCTCGACAATACCGATATTTATCGGCTCATGTACCGAACTCTCTTTGGTAAAGAAATAGCACCCTATCGTAAAGAAAAGTAAAGGAAATAGGCAGGGAGACTTAGAAATTACATATTTCTCCTCTCCCTTCCCTCATTTAAAAAGGTAGATATTAATAAGGCGGATAGGCAAAGTCATCATCATCGGCGTAAACATAGGAAGAACTAGCAACTCCTGCGATCGCCATTTTGTTATAATTCCCATTATTGGCGTTATTGCCACTATTCCCGTTAGCTTCAGTGCGGACTTGTTCTTTGCCAAATTCTTTGTAATCTTCAAATGCTCTCGTAATCAGCGCCGATTCGGGAGAGTCGGAAGCAATTAAATACTGGGTTAAAGTGGAGACTGTAGGATGTTTATAGTCAACTGTAGAAGCCACTAAAACAGTATTCGGATGAATCCCTCTTTCTTCAGATTCAATTATGGGACAAAATATCCCGTGGGCGTGGAATAAAGCGCCTTTGGGCATAAATGGCTGTTTCCGAAAACTCGCATATGCACGTTCAAGTTCGACAACAAACCCACCCGATGCTCTTCCTTGTTGATATTCGCAATAGGTTTTACTAAAACTGGCTCCGGCTGCACCATGTAATGTTAATTGTAATGGTGATTCATGCAAAAACTTCTTATTTTCACCCACCAAAAAAATCAGATAGCGAGTAAAAGTTTTAAACTTGAGTTTGTCTGCTAAAAATGCATCGTAATTATCGCGTAATGTCCCTAATTTCGTTCCAGTTTCTCTATCTTTTACCGATAGTGGCCCTCGACGCACTATAACTATCTTAGGAGTAGTGCTTAAATAAACTTTTTCGACTCCAGATGAAAATTCATGCTCAACTTCTTGCCAATTATCATCTGGTTCAAATCCCACAGCTTGAGCATTATCGAGTTTAATCGCTAATCCGTGGGATTGTACCCCATCATCGTTATATCGCGGATTAATCATCTGGCACCAAGGTATGACTTGAGAGGGTGGTGCATTAAATCTTTCATCCTCGAAGTCGAATTTTGCAGATGCTTTCATATTAGACGTTTGTCAATTAGATTTTGGGTTTTGAAAAGTTGTATCCGAAACGCTTTCTTTTGATGGAAAATAACAGTATCCCATTTTTCTAGAGGTATTACAATCAATACTGGCTGCACCTTCTACAACAAACACTATCCATAAATATCGTATAGAACTAGTGTACCAGTATAATTTGAGATTGCGATCGCATTTAAATAATAATTAATTTAAATAAAACTTGATTAATGATAAAAATTGATGTTTTATATCATCTCCAGTAGCATGACTCTAAATTAGGGAAATTTGCAGCCAAAGTTACATAATCCCCTGCTTAATTCTGACTCCTGACTCCTGCATTGATAAAAAAAGAACATTCGTAGAAATGTAAAAGAACTATGATTCAAGCCGAACAATTTGTTGAAGCAGCCCGAAAATTAGGCTTTGAATGGTATACAGGAGTGCCTTGTTCTTTTCTGACTCCGTTTATTAATTACGTTATTAATGATACTCAATTAACTTACATCTCATCAGCCAACGAAGGTGATGCATTAGCAACAGCAGCAGGTGTGGTGATTGGTGGCAAACGGGCTGTGGTGATGATGCAAAATTCCGGCTTGGGAAATGCTGTTAGTCCTTTAACTTCGCTAACTTACATCTTTAAAATCCCAGTATTAATAATTTGCACCTTGCGGGGAGACGTGAACCTCAAAGACGAACCGCAGCATGAACTCATGGGACAAATTACCGACAAATTATTGGAAACAATGGGGATTCCTTGGGAATATTTTCCTGACAAGGCCAGCGAAATTGCAGCAGTACTACAACGTGCTCATAATTATATGCAGCAAGAGCATCGCCCCTATGCGTTAATTATGCGAAAAGGAACTGTAGCACCCCATGCTTTGCAAACAAAAGAAGGAGTGGGGGGATGGGGAGAGGGGGGGATGGGGAGAGGGGGAGAGGTGGGATTATCTCAATCTGTAAACTCTTTAAATACTAGACATCAGGCATTAGAGGCAATTGTCCAACAAACCAACCCAGAAGATACAGTAATAATTGCCACAACTGGATATACAGGTAGAGAATTATTTGCTTTGAGCGATCGCCCAAATCATCTTTATGTTGTCGGTTCGATGGGTTGTGCCTCCTCCTTGGCTTTGGGGCTATCTTTAGCACGTCCCGACTTAACAGTTGTAGTCATTGATGGTGATGGAGCAGCATTAATGCGAATGGGTAACTTTGCTACTATTGGCGCTTATGCAGGTGCTAATTTTATCCATATCTTGTTAGATAATGAAGTCCATGATTCCACAGGGGCACAAGCGACTGTATCACGGGGCGTATCCTTTGCTAAAATCGCTGAGGCGTGTAGTTATGGAACTACTTTGATGGGGAGTGAATTAGGTCTAATCGAGGCATTATTTATGGAAAAAACTCAAAATCGACCAAAATTTGCCCATCTCAAAATTCGTCCCGGCACGCTTGAGAACCTACCCCGTCCAAATATGTCACCAGCAGCCGTCTTACAACGTTTGATGAATCATATTCATAGGAAAAGGGAAAAATAACAGGGTAATATGTAATCTTTTTTACTCCTTACTCCGTCACCTCCAATGCTCAAAGCTTAACTCCAAACATTCGATGATTTTACTCAATCCAGGACCAGTTACTTTAAGCGATCGCGTTCGCAATGCCCTTCTCCAGCCTGATTTGTGTCACCGTGAAGTTGAATTTTCCCAACTGCAAACCAAAATTCGGGAGAAATTACTGCAAATATACGGGTTACAAGCAAGACATTGGGTAACCGTATTACTCACTGGTTCAGGAACAGCAGCAGTAGAAGCAATGTTAACAAGCTTAGTTCCCAGGAGTGGTAGATTATTGGTGGTAGAAAACGGTGTTTATGGTGAAAGGATGGCAAAAATCGCCCAAATACACCGCTTAGATTACAGTATTGTCCATCATCCTTGGGGAGAGGCAATAGATTTTCAACTATTAACAGAATTTCTTGATAGTCATCTTGATATTACCCATCTAGCTGTCGTCCACCACGAAACCACTACAGGACGGTTAAATAATTTAAAAGAACTAGCTCGAATTTGCCGCGATCGCCATATTAAAATCTTAGTCGATGCCGTCAGTAGTTTTGGTGCCGAAGAAATTGATTTTGCTGCTTGGGGAATTACAGCTTGTGCAGCTACAGCAAATAAATGTTTGCATGGGGTTCCTGGTACAGCATTTGTAATTTTAAAGCGTAATGCCTTACCACCAATTGAAATAGTACCCCGCACCCTATACTTAGACTTAGGAACCTATTGCCGTCAACAAGATGCCGGGGGAACTCCTTTTACCCAATCTCCACAAATATTTTACGCCCTCGCAGAAGCTTTAGAAGAACTGGAAGAAACAGGCGGTTGGCGAGCCAGAAAGGCGCATTATACCCAACTTGCAAACCTTGTACGAGAAGGACTGACGGCAATAGGAATTGAGCCAATACTTCCACAAGAAGACTCATCTATAGTCCTTAACGCCTATAAATTGCCTAAAAATTTCACCTACGAAGAATTCCACGATCGCCTCAAATCAGCAGGCTATATAATTTATGCTGGACAAGGAAATTTATCAAAGTCAATCTTTCGAGTCTCCACAATGGGAGCAATTTGTCAAGCAGATATGGAACGTTTTTTAGAAGTAATTAAAAAAATGTTGAATCGCTATTAGGAAACATCAAGGAATAAATTTGTCCCTCCCTGACTCGGATAGGGACAGGTTTTATATCATGTCCGGTTGAATACTGATTATTAAGAGTGACGCGGAGAAACTTTAATTGTAAGTGATTAGCCTAACATGATCTCACTAGTACAGGTCGGCGGAAATAAACCAACCATTGCAAATAGACAAAAAGCCTGTTTTATGGGCTTTATTCCTTCTGCCTCCTGCCTTCTTACTTCTGCCTTCACGTACTAGATTTTTCCCCGAATAATTTGAGTCAATTCACGTCGAATTTGTTTTGCATCTACCCAAAAAGACACCACAAATACAATCAGCAGCACGATAGGGAGTCCTAAATATATCGCCGCTAAATGAGTAGGCATAGTACCTTCAGGAGCAGAACTAATTGCTGCAATTGCGCTTTGAGCGACATTGCCATCGTCAGGAATCGTGACACGCGGTGGTTTTGCATAGATATACTTTGCAGATTCAAACATACCCGGCACAGCGATTCCATACCAAAACAAAAAAAATAACCCTAAAGGTGCAATTAAAAAAGGGTGTAGGCTTATTTGTATGTGAACAGCAGTTTGATGAGATTGTGCTTCAAAACGTCCTTTTATCAGTGTAAATACAGAACGGTATAAATTGCGAGTAATTTTAAAGCCTTGTTCGGAAATGCTTCCTCGGTAGAATAGGCATTGTTTCAAGTTTTGCTGAACTACATCTGTAGTGTCAGGTGTCAAAATCGTAAAATTATCTAATGGTATTATTTTCTTCATTGTCTTCTAGGCTACTGAGTACAAATCAAATCCCGATACATTTTTCAATATAGATTCTTGGTCTAAGTATTCCCGTAACATGAATTTCTTTAACAGGTTCAAGACACGACTTGTTAAAATAGTTTTCATGCATAATCAAAAATAAAACTTCAGCAAATGCGATCGCATTACATCAGGAATACTTCATCGTGAGTATTGCATCTTTGGCTGAAACGATTAATTCTTTGGCAAATACCGCAGGTTCATTTAGTGATTTCTGGATATTTCCTCTTCTAGCTGCGCTAACCATAAGGTGTAGAAAAAGAATAATTCATTTTTGCGGTTGGATTATTTACTGGGCATGAGTTTGAAGGTTTTTTCTCGGTTTTGAGGTTGGCGCGATTCCCAAAACATTTACTATCGCTGGGTTTGGGATATTTTGTTTAGTTTATATCTTGACAAGTGAGCAGCTGAAACATTATTTTGGATGATATCAGCGCAACTGCACCTTGAAAACTAAATATAGTAAGCGTTCTGTGGCGAGCTATTGCAATTAAAAATAATCCCTATCAGGGATTGAAACGGCTATCCCTAAGAATATTATTCGGCAATAAAAAATTGCAATTAAAAATAATCCCTATCAGGGATTGAAACTGCCTAAGAAAGCATCATCTGTGCGTGATTCATTATTGCAATTAAAAATAATCCCTATCAGGGATTGAAACCAACCTTCCATTCTCTTAGAGTTACGTTGCGATCGCGTGTCTATTGCAATTAAAAATAATCCCTATCAGGGATTGAAACAGGAAGAAAAGACAATAAACTGTCTTTAATTTCTATTGCAATTAAAAATAATCCCTATCAGGGATTGAAACTTATTTTCTAAATTAAATAAAGATTTAGATTATATTGCAATTAAAAATAATCCCTATCAGGGATTGAAACCAACCTTGGCTGCTTTAGCTTTAGTAGTTGAATTGCAAATAAAATATTTTCGTAGATATCTATTGTTCCTAACATCATTAACTTTTAGAAACCGCAGCACAGGTTAATTGTTGTTGCATTTGAGTAGAAGGTTTATCTGCAACTAACTCAATTTTCCCTTGGACATTGCGATGCCAAGAAGTCGCTTGGACAAGGGTTTCTGGGGTTGTGGGGATTTCCCCAATGACTGAGTTATTTTTACGGAATGCAGATATATCCCGAATATCTGACCAAGTGCGATCGCTCCTCAATTCTTGACTGGGATTTTGCGGGATTCCACCTCTTCCTGTGGCGATAAAACTACTACCACTGTTATCTGCACAACTTGTAGCAATTTTTTGTGATGGATCGGTTAAATTTGCAGGTAGTTCAACTAAACCAGAATTGGGATCAACACCAATATTATTAATTTTGACTGTACCACTAAGGTTGAATTGCGAACTAGCAGTAATGTCATTGGTAAGCAATTCTCTAGGATTGAGGAGGTCACGATACTGTAAGCCAATAATTCCCTGAGTTGCTATTTGAATATTCCCACCCTTTCCCTGCACTGCATTAGCGATAATATCACTATTTTCTAAGCCGACAATGTTGGGAGCGTTAATTGTAATATTACCACCATTACCACTACCACCAGCTTCTGCATTAATAAAGCTACTATGACGCATTAATAATAAATCCCGCAGTTGTAGGTTAATGTTGCCTCCTTCTCCCGCCGTTGTGGATGCCGAAATACTTGCCTCATTATCAAGTTTGAGGGTATTGGCATTAATTTGCAGAACCCCAGCAGTACCAGAACCAGTATTCTGAACAAAAACCGTTGCACCATCAGTAATATTCAAAGTTGGTGCGTTAATGGTGGTGTTACCTGCATTAGCCCGAGAAATTTGGGCAAATAAACCAACAGGACGAACAGCAGTACCAATGTAACTTGGATTAGCTGCATCCTTTATCCCACTTACATCAATCGATTCAGAAGCATTAATATTAAGTGAACCCGCATTTCCTAAAACTATGCTAGAAGCAGACACTCTCCCACCAGCTTGAACTGACAGCTTACGAGTGTTAATCGCTAGATTTCCCGCGTTACCAGCCCCGAATGTGGCAGTAGAAATAAGACTAAAATAACTACCATTTGGAGTTCCTCTGCTGCTTACCTCGATAGTATCTGCCTTGACATTAACATCACCACCATTACCCGAAGCATAGGGTCTTGCTGCGATATTCCCTCCGGCAGAAACAGACAGGTTTTGAGTAGAAACAAAAATATTTCCACCCTTTCCATTCCCATAGGAAGAAGCTAAGATTTGGCTGATTGCTCGAAAAGCAGAAGGATCACCAGATGCAAAACCGTTAACCCGCACGTTATCACTATTTACTAGAATATTGCCACCCGGTGCTGCACTAAAAGTACGGTTGAAAATATACCCACCCCGGTCAATATTGAGTTGTGGAGTATTAATAATAATATTCCCTGCTGCACCGGAGGAGATAGTTTCATTCACTAAACTACTGGAACTCTGAAAATCAGGAGACTTGCCAATAATATCTAAGGACTCCGTGGCACTGATTCTAATATCACCAGCAGTTTGGTTACTGCGATTTTGTACTAATACCAGGGAACCATCTTGGATGCTGATCTGTTTCCCCTGAATTTGGATTGCTCCTCCATTACCTCCATTTAAATTACGTGTAGATGCTAAAGCTCTTCGCCTTATTTGAATATTGCTAAAGCTGGAAGTATTGGGATAGGAGAACGCAAATCCTTGAGGAACTGAATTGAGAACAACGTTTCCACTAGCGATACTACCTAGTTCTATGAGTCCTCCTGGTGCAGAGAGTAAAGCTCCATCTAAAGTAACATTTCTACCTACTAGTGCTAGTGTTTTCCCTGGTTGCACTTGTAGTCCTCTCGTCTCAATGTTTAGTCCAGAAACCTGAAACGAGTCGCTTAATCGAGCATTATGTCCCAATCCTTGAACAGCGATCGCACCTGGATTACTACCCATTTGTAAACCAATGGGAACATTCATGCTTAATAACGACTGAGTTTGAGGATTAATGGCACTAAATTCATTCCCATCGGCAAATTTGATACTTTCAGCAGTTGTTCCAACAAATGAACCACCTATATTCAGTTTGGCATCTGCACCAAAAATGATGCCGCTAGGGTTAAGCAAAAATAGATTAGTACTACCATTAGCTTTAATTAAACCATCAATATTGGAAACACTACCACCAGTGACACGACTAAAAATATTTTGGATGTCTGAAGCGTTGTTGAAGAATGCCGAACCTTGGCTAGGAACAGAGAATTGGCTGAAGCTATGAAATAGGTTATTCCCAATGCGATCGCCATTTGTAATGGTGAAGTTATTACCACTCTGGGAAACAGTAGTTTTGAGGGTTCCGTCGGGAATTACTTGAGCTTTAACATAATTGTTACAAATAGCACATACTAACATTCCACCGATTAAACCAAGCAAAGTAAAAGTTACTCTCATTAACCTATCTCCCTTTTCCCTATGTATATAAGTTACCCAAAAAAGTATTTTTTGTAACATTAGTAACTCTGAGAAGTCGCAGCTTAATTCTGGTTGTATTTGAGTAGAAAATTTATCGGCTATGAAGACTTGGGCGATAGTTATAGTCCTATTGTGTTTCAGTCAATCTCGCTTTTGCTGCTGCTCGTACAACTCGATTCACATCTTTCAAGAACATTTGGAGAATTTCTGTTGATGCTTGAGGATTTTGGACGATGAGATAACGTTCATACCAAGGAAATAAATGTAATGTTTTTATTTTTTTAGCTAAATATTCGATAGGTACTGGGAAATTTTGCAGAATAGCCAAACGAAATGGAATTGAATCGAGTGTATGACAATTTGGTTCTATATACTGAACTAGATATTTACTGGCAATTTCTGGAGCAATTTGCATTAATTTTTTGACTGCTATTACAAAAACTTTATGTTCTTTACGGTTATGGTGACGTTGATAACGAGTATGTACACCGGGTTCATATTGATAACTTTTAGCCAGAATTTCTAGGATATGAATTGGAGTATTGATGTTGTTAGCAACAGCTATCCTCACAGATTGATTTTTGTCTTTTGCTAGTCTTTCTAGGCAAGTTCTAATCTTTGTACAAAAACTATATGCTTTTATAATACGAGGATTTTTGGCAACAGCTTCACGAATAAGTACAGATTTATGCTTGGATAGTTGAGTTAATTTTTCGAGTGGAGTTTGCTCACAGGTAGCTGCATTATATTGAGTCAAAAAAATGTTTTTAATGTCATTATCCGCGAATATTTGTTGGTGTTTCTTTAATGCAAATTGGCGAACTTCCGATTTTCTATGTGATAATAATTTTTCTATAAAGTCTAAAGATATATTGGAATTTTGCAGCATCAGTAAACTTAGTCTATAGTCTCTGAATTCGTTATTAACGATTCTGTTGCAAACTGCATCAGAGATATGAGGATGAGAAGCTACTGCTGCATATATATCAATACTACGAATATCCAAAATTTCTAGTAATAATTCTGATGATATATCGGGATTACAAATTACTTGTTGACAAATATTATGTACTGCCTCCCAATAAATATCATTTGGTGTGATTTTAATCAGTTCTAATAATTGAGGGATTGGTGTAATTGCACTTGCTGCTAGGTCGTATTGTTCTTGACTCCATAGTTCCTTTATCGGAATTCCATTATATTCGTATGGGCCGCTAAAAAGCCTTCGCCATAAGTAAATGTGTTCAGGTTCCCTTTGAGGAATTTCTAACTGTAATTGCGATCGCAATTCTTGGGGAATAGCAGGATTAAAAGCAATATTTTTAACTATACGACTATCTTTATCTTGGGAAAGAAGTAGTAAAATCTCTAGTGGAGTACAAGGATTTTTAGCCACATTAGCACGCACATATACATTGCGATCGCGCGATAATATCTCCAGACATTCTTGAGGTGTTTGGCTATTTAAGGCCACTGCTCGACGAACTAGAATACTTCTATCTCCAGTTAGATGTTTGAGTATGCGTACATCCGCACGAGGATGACTAGCAACAGCTACCCGTATTTTCAATTCAGGCGATCGCGCTAATTTTTTCAAATCACTTAACTCTAAATTAGGATGTTTTGCAACTCTTGCTCGAATAAATGACCATTTACTCACACATAGTTCCCGTAACTTTTCTACCTCTGTATGCGGATTTGTCGCTAAAAATCGTTCTTGAAAAAAATTATTAACTATTGACCGTGGTAAACTAGGATTCCGCATGGCAGCTTCCCGTACTATCCTACTATTATGATTGGCAAGTTCAATTAAACAATCAATAGGAGTTTTGGGGTTTTTAGCAACCTCAACAATAGTGGTAATCTTAATTTTTAAAGTTAATAATTCCCGTAATTTTTCTGGTGGAGAGTCGGTACATTTAGCGATAGTCTCTCGTACATATTCTGAAGTTTTACGAAGTTGCAACTCAGGCCCAATTCCCAAAAGGTGAATTTATAATATTGTCCTTTATCTCTAGGATGATAATATTCAGATTTAAGAATATCTTGAATATACTGTAACTTATTATCTGCATATTCTTGCCAGCCTGACTTCATTTCTCCGGCAATATTTACATGCAATTCTATCAATTCATGAATAACAGCACCGCAATATTCATTTTCTGCAACTAATTGCAGCACTTGCTTGCTGGCTTGAGGATTGTGAACAATTGCCAATAAATAGTCATAACATACATAAGTAGCAAACAATCTTAACCACTCTTGAGGAGCACCTTCACAAGCTAAAATATTCTGTATGACCGAATATGGAATTAGTTTATGAAATTCAGGATTTTCTAACTGTAATAAAGGTAAAACGGGATTTTTAACAAACTCTTGCGGAAATTCTTCTGCAAGTTGAAGTAACACATCTGTTGGAGTATTAGGATTTCCTGCCACAGCTTGACGAACTTGTATATCTTCATGTCCAGCCAATTCTGTTAATAATTCCGGTGCTGTATGGATGCTATTTGCGGCTGTAATTGCTACTTGATTACTAACTTGCATCAATTCCACCATTCGTTACTTTGTACACCAATCAATTAACTTAATCGCTGTTGAGGAATAGCCACACAGGTTAAGGGCGATCGCCAGTGTAAGTTAGAGGCGATCTCGCAATTCGAGATTGCCAAGTAGGTTGTTTGTCTAGAGAAATAGACCATTTAGCATTAGGGAAAGATTTATAGACCCATTTATTAGTTGAACAAATACTTGAAGGAATATTAAGGAGATAATTTGGTACAGTTTTTCCTTGAGCAATTTCTGCTTTAATTTGTAAAACTTTTTGCATCATTTCTGATTCCAGCATCAAATGTTGTGCTTTCAAAATTTGATTAACATAGCTAGGACTAATGGAGGATTCAGAATTGAAATACTGTTTCTCTAGAGCTTTTATATCAACTGAACAAAGATTGTTTTGTTGCCGTTCTACTTCTGCGTAAAATGCCTGGTTTAATTTGTATGTATTGACTCCATACCAATTCCGATATAACTTAGCTATAGCTGTATCTTTTTCTGGAGTAATAATTTTGTCTAAACCTTGTAACTGAGAGAAGGCTTCAACCTTTAATGCCTGTATCATTGATTTTGTATAATCGTATGCTAGCAAACGTTGCTGCCATACTACAGGTAAATTGTCCAGTTTCTCCATAACTTGGATTTGCGATCGCCTAATAATTATATTCACAAGTTGACCAAGTAAAGATGGGTCATTTTGTAATGATTCGCTCAGTCTCCAAGAAGCTTCTAATGATTTTAGCATTTCTGGATTATTACCTTGTTGCTGTTGATCTAAAATATCAATTGCTAGCAAACGTTGTAAATTGACAATATTCAGATAGCTGGGAGCAGAAGCAGCAAAATCTCCCTCTTTAACCCATTTATAGTCTGTACCCCAACGTGGTATTTCCCCATTTAGTAATAAGTCGCGAATTGTCGCGATCGCCCTTCTATTTTTGTTTGTGTATTTGCGTAAATTATCAGACAATTTTTGATTAGGTTTTTTTGACTTATCATTAAAATACTCTCTCAATGATTCCGCAATCTCTGAGAATTCTTCACTTTTATTTGCAGGAATTTTTAATTCTTGTTGAGGAGTAGTTAAAATATTAAAACCTAACTGCGAAGCTGCTATTTCTTTAATTTTTTGTCCTGTGTGATTTTTTTCATTCGGAAATCTGTCAAATACACTATACATTTCTGACTGGATTTCTTTTTTTTGTTGTTCTATCAGTGGTTTTGCAGCTTGTAAAACTAGTTCTATTTTTTTAAATAAAGCATCCCGAGTTGGATTAAAAGTAGATTCTCCACTAAACTCTAATAAAATATCATATTCATTAATTCCTAAAGCTCCTGATGCCAAATAATACTTTTCTAGAGCCTCTAAATATTTCCCTTCTTGAGCTAATTTATCCGCAGCTTTTAAAAATGGTGTCTTTTTTGGCTGTTTGATTTCTGCAATTTCTGCTTTATAGTTTTGTAATTTCTCCTTTCCTTCATTTACATATGCAATTTCCTCAGAACTCAGACTCACTTCTTTAGAACCTGGAGGACAATTGAGTAAAATATTGAGAGATAATTTTTTCAATTTTTGTAAATCTATAGACTCTTGTTGCGGGACTTCACAAATCAGAGATTCTACTTTACCTGATGTTTTCTCTGTAGTTTTGACTATACCTAAATAACTTTTATAATTTTGATTGGGGAAAGTCGCTATGGTAATAATTCCTTGCTTTGTATCCTGTATTGGCAATAATTTGAAGCTAGATTTTAACTGTGGCTGAATTTTATTAATGTCAAAACCCAGAAGTTCTTCATTTCTATCAGCAAATACTTGATTTTGAGAATAATATTGTTTTTGTAGAGAATTAAATATACCGACAACGCTAACTAGCTCTTTTTCTTTCTTTACTTGCTCATATATTTTCTCTTCATCCTGACTCAATTCAAATTTTCTAAAACCAGAAGGACATTTCATCGTATCCTGATTTTTTAAAATTTTAGTAGGTACCTTGGGAATTATGCGCTGATTTTGCTTACTTTCACACAATGTTGTTATTGTGATTTTCTCTCCTGCGCTTGATATCGCTAGGTTAACAAAATTAACATATGTTCGTGAGCCACTTTGCTTTGGTGATAATACCGTGATCGCAGCTATTTCGGCTTTCTTATCAGTAAATACTTGCCATTGATAACCTGGAATGCTATTTTGGATGTCGTCACCCAAGCCTAACTGTTTAATCTGGGTTGCAAAACGATGATTTTCTAGAAAATGTGCTTGTTGTGCACGACCGACTGAACCTAACAGCGTTCTAATTTCCTTTCTTGTCGCTATTTCTTGTACTGATATTTGTTGATTTTGCTGGTTTGCGATCGCGTTTGCTCTTACATTTGGCATTAAAGTCAGACAAAGAACAAGACTTAAACTTGGAAATAAACTAAATAAAGGTAATTTCATTTTTAGCTATATATTTTTTAGGTCATATTATTCTTTTTCCTATATATAGTATTAACAGTAAAGAATACATCCCAAACATTACTTAAAAGCTCATACCTTCCATATTTGATTCTCTCTTCACATCAAAGTATTCGTGTCACCTTAGACATTTAACTAACTTTTGGGAACAGCAGCACAGGTTAATTGTTGTTGCACTGGAGTAGAAGGTTTATCTGCAACTAATTCAATTTTTCCTTGAGCATTTCGATGCCAAGAAGTAGCTTGCACAAGTGTTTCTGGGGTGGTGGGGATTTTCGCTTGTACTGGCTGAGTTTGGCGGAATGCAGAGATATCACGCACATCAGACCAAGTGCGATCGCTCTTTACATCTTGATTGGGATTTTGTGGTATTCCACCCCTTCCGGTGGCGATAAAACTACTACCACTGCTATCTGCACAACCTGTAGCAATTTGTTGTGACGGGTCGGTTATATTTGCTGGTAGTTCGACTAAACCAGAATTAGGGTCAACACCAATAGTATTGACTTGAACTGTGCCATTAACATTAAATTCGGAACTAGCGGTAATGTCATTGGTGAGGTCAACTCTTGGAGTCAGAGTATTGCGGAATTCTAGACCAATAATACCTTGTGTGGTGATATCAATATTGCCACCTCTTCCTTTCACTGCATTAGCAACAATGTCACTGTTTTCTAGCCCAGCGATTACTGGAGCATTGATGTTAATATTACCGCCATTACCCGTACCTGCTGATGTTGCACTAATCAAGCTATTGTGACGTAGTAACAACAGTTCGCTAACTTGTGAGGTAATATTACCTCCCTCACCCGATGTCGTTTGAGCTTGAATGCTACCTTGATTGTCTAAGAACATCTTACTAACAGCAATTTTGATATTGCCACCATCACCCGTACCCTGATTGGTAACACTAACTACACCGCCATTCTTTAAAGTCAAGTTAGGGGTGCTTACATTCACAGTTCCGGCGTTCGCCGACAGAATATTGGGCAAATTGAATAACTTTTGGAGTAATGATGGAGGGATAAGAACGGCTGAGTTAATACTGCTATTGTTAGCCTGGCTGTGTCCGTCAATCAGAATCGATTCCGTCGCGTTAATGTTTAAATTTCCAGCTTTACCAATCAAGAAGGATGTGGTGCTAACCACTCCCCCATTGAGCAGTTGTAATCGGTTTGTATCTAACGTTAAGGTTTGGGCATCGCCTGTGCCATAGGTGATTGCACTAATGTTGCTATAGAGTCCTGCCGGATTGTCTCCTGTGACAGTTGTATTTTTACTGCGAATAGTTACTTGCCCTGTGGAACCACTCGCTAATGCCACTGAAGAGATGGCTGCTCCCTGAGAAACTAGTAGATTATTACTGTTAATAGAGAGATTGCCTGCTGACTTAGCTGTTCGGGAAGAGGTAGTCAGGGAGGTTACTCCTGTGGGGTTGATGGGAGAGAAACCAGATAACTCCACTGTCCCGGCATCAATCAGAATATCACCACTGGCTGCCAATCCAAAAGCATTTGTGTTGACTCCTGCTCCTTGGGAGATGGTTAAGTGGGGAGTAATGATACGGATGGGTGAACCTGCGCCAGTATTCAAGCCTTCAGAGCGGATGCCACTACGAATTTGGGCGTTGGCTGTTGTCCCCACAATATCAATCCCTTCTGAAGCTTGTAAAAAAAATTCACCCCCAGCGACATTTCCCAGATTTTTGGAAAATATAATTGAACCATCGCTGATTTGAATGTGTTTCCCCTGCAACTGTACGGAACCAGCATTTAATGCCCCTACAGTTGGTAATGCTCCTATACTTAGGAAGGATTTTTGGGTAAGTTGGATATCTGCAAAGCTTTGTCCGCTCTCATAACCTAACTGATAACCTTGGGAGATGGGATTCAAACTGACCAGTCCTACTCCGTCTAAACTCCCCAATTCCAAACGTCCTTCGGGCGCGTTCAAGGTTGCACCAGTGAGATTCAAGCTACCCCCCACCAATGCCAAGGTTTTTCCTGGCTTTACCCGCAGTTCTGAGGAACTGGGGTTTTGAGTGATGGGGGCGACGGTGCTGACTGCTGTTAGGGCATGACCTGTTCCTTGAACCGTGATGGGGGTTGGGTTACTGCCCATTTGCAAGCCAATGGGGACACTCATCGTCAGCAATGGTGTTGCACCAGGATTAGTGGCACTAAATTCCACCCCATCAGCAAATTTAATACTATTCGCTGTCGTTCCTACAAATGAACCGCCTATATTCAAGGTGGCATTTTGTCCAAAAATAATCCCACTGGGATTTAACAAAAATAGATTAGCACTACCATTGGCTTGAATTAAACCATCAATATTGGAAACACTACCGCCAGTGACACGACTAAAAATATTTTGTACATCTGCGGTATTGTTAAATAATGCAGAGCCATTGGTGGGAATAGAAAATTGACTGAAGCTATGAAATAAATTATTGCCAATGCGATCGCCATTTGTAATAGTGAAGTTGTTACCACTTTGGGAAACGGTAGTTTTGAGGGTTCCGTCGGAAACTACTTGAGCATTAACAGAATTACTCCAAATTGCACCTGTTATAATTCCGCCAATCAAACCAAACCAAACAGAGATATTACCCATAACCCAATCCCGTTTTACACTTAGTATTTAAGATTCCCAAGATAGTATAATTTCTAACACTATTAGAACTGAAATTAACTTTTGGGAACAGCAGCACAGGTTAATGCTTTTTGCATATTAGTAGAAGGTTTATCTGCAACTAACTCAATTTTTCCTTGAGCGTTGCGATGCCAAGAAGTAGCTTGAGTAAAAGTTTCTGTGGGGGTTTCTGGAGTGGTGGAGATTTTCGCTTGTACTGGCTGAGTTTGGCGGAATGCAGAGATGTCACGTACATCAGACCAAGTGCGATCGCTCCTCAATTCTTGACTGGGATTTTGGGGTATTCCACCTCTTCCGGTGGCAATAAAACTATTACTACTGGTGTCTGCACAACCTGTAGCAATTTGTTGTGACGGATCAGTAACATTCGCTGGTAATTCTACTAAACCAGAATTCGGGTCAACACCAAAGTTATTAATTTGTACTGTGCCACTAACTCCAAATTGGGAACTAGCTGTAATGTCACTTTCCGGGGTGAGTTGGTCGCGGAATTCTAGTCCAAATAAACCTTGAGTCGTGATATCAATATTGCCACCAGCCCCTTCAATCGCATTTGCTGTAATATCGCTATTTTCTAAACCAATAATAATCGGTGCATTAATCCTGATGTTGCCACCTGTGGCTGTATCTGTGGCATTGGTGTTAATTTTACTGCCATAACGCATCAATAGAACATCAGTATTGAGAGTAATGTTACCGCGATCGCCTGCGGAAACTTCCGAAATCAGACTACCTCCTTGCTCCAGCTTGATTTGGTTGGCATTAACTAGCAAGTTTCCAGAATAGCCACCACCTGTATTACTGACAGAAATTTGCCCATTATTAAGAACATTGAGTTGATTTGCTACTAGACTCACTGAACCAGCATCAGAGGTAGTAGTAGAAGTTGCTGTGATGTTACTAGGTAAAATCTGACCATTGCTTAAAGGTTGAGATATGCCTTCTACAGTAATATTTTTAACTTGCAAGTTAACATTACCCGCCACACCATTACCCTCTGTAGAGGAGGTAATTTGTCCGCCGTTAAAGACGCGCAGGTTATCTGCTGTCAGGTTAATTTTACCCCCCTGACCGATGGAATTTTGCCCTACCGCTACAGTGATACCACTGGGAGCTTGACTAAACCGCTCAATAATGGGGTCACTGACCTGTACATCAGTAGCGTGAATAGTGATATCCCCTGCTGTGCCTCTGCCTAGGCTGTTGACTCTGTGCCTTTTGACATGGTAAAAGTTCATGCACTTTTAATGTCGTCACAATCCCCTGAAAACAACGTTTTTCGTTTTGATAGTGTGGATTGACCAAAAACTTCAGATAGCCATGCTTCAACGTCTGAAAAACTAATTGTTTCAAGTGCGTTTTTAATCAAAGCTGTCGTCAGATTCATAGTAGATAAACAGATGGTTAGCAGCATCTGACCCATTTCTTTAAATGGACAGCGCGCGGAAAATTGCTTATATTTTCCAAACAATGACTCAATCACATCAGAAGTAGCTAAAAAAGTAGATTGGTTTTTAATTTTTCGGCATTGAACAGACAAATAACCCAAAATACTTTGTTGAAGTTTCTGGAGAGAATTATCATCAAATATAACTTTATTTTGTTCAAAAAAATCGAGAGTTTTATGACTAATTCCTGATTGTTTGAGTTGAGTTTCAACACCTCGTGTGAGTGACACCATTTGGTTCCATTGAATTAGGTCTGATTCGTAGTCAACTAACCATCCCAATTTATCTACTATTTTCTGAGTAATCAGCGAAGGGTCAGAATCTGGCATTAATTTAATTAAAGTGTCTGGAGAAGAATTTAGTAATTTAATCCCCCAATTTGTCAACCTTTCTACATTAAAAAAACGACATTGAGAACGTTGTGTTGGAGGAGATAAAAATGATAAATCTGTTTGTTGTAATTTTTGTCTGCTGATATTACATTTTTGAATAAATGACTGATATCTCTCATCCGAATCTAGCTGGTATTTTAAAAGTAAAGCCATTGCATGAGTCACATCATGGGTATAGATAATATCTGGGTGATTTTGCTGGTATAGCTTGATTCCACGAGCTAGGTCGCTACCATTGTCCGCTACTATTTGTACTGGTACGCCGACTTTTTGACTGATTTTTTCTAGTTTTGATTCTATAATCTCTCCTTTCGTAGAATCCATAATTTCTAATCCGAAAATTTTCACGTCTTCATGCGCCAACCCTCTTTTCTGCTTCATCACATTTTCTTCAATATGCTGCTGTGAAACGCCTAAAATTACCAACGCTTTTTGTTTCCCTAATTCTAATGTCAAATCGACAATAAATATCCAATCATCACGATATTCTTTCTCTTTTGTCAATTCATATATTCCAATCCGAGCCAACCACTTTCTCACACAACTGAAACTTGGAGTTGCCTGCTCTTCATAATTATTAAACAACTCAAATACTTTTTCTACTCCTCTAAAACTGATACCACATTCAATTAAAAGTAAGAGTGCTTGCTGAATTATTTTGGCATCATAATGATGACCCTTCACATTTAATTCCATAGCTTCTATGATTTCTGCTTCGACTTGAATTTCCTCTTTTTTTCGTCTAAATCTCCTTC
Source organism: Calothrix sp. NIES-4101 (assembly GCA_004296455.1). Classification (GTDB taxonomy): domain Bacteria; phylum Cyanobacteriota; class Cyanobacteriia; order Cyanobacteriales; family Nostocaceae; genus Brunnivagina. The sequence goes on along the minus strand of AP018280.1, from coordinate 4,646,364 downwards.
AATGTTTAACTCTTTTAGTTTTGACTCTGCCATCAACGCGCGATTTTTCCATTCTTCTCTTGAATCTAATAGATCTCTAACCTTGATTTCTAAGGCTCTAATCTTTTTTTGTTTTAATAGTGCTTTTTCTTTCCAGTTATCTCGACCTTTCTGAAACAAACGTGCTAATCTACTAACTGGGCTTTTAAACTCCTGCATGGGCTTTGAATGTGCTAAGTATTAACGACACTATTATTGTATGAAGCAATGGTGCCTTAAAACCAACAAAGTCAACAGCCTAGCCTCTGCCTGCAATCGCCACATTTGGATTCCCTGTAATCTGACTAGAGATAGTCCCACCTTTAGCGAGCCTTAGTTGTCCTGTGTTAACTGTAACATTGCCCCCTTGACCATTCGCCAAAATGTTAATTGAACTAATGATTGCACTCGTAGCATTAGCTGGGCTAGCGCCAAGAATATCTAGACTTTGGCTTGCTGTAACAAAAATATTTCCTGCTCTGCCGCTTGCAGGTGCTAAGAGACCAAACAAATCAGTACTGATACGCCCCCCATCTTGCAACCGTATCCGTTCGGCTTCTACTGTAATTGCACCACTCTCATTCTGTGTTCCGCCTGTAAGTGTTGTAATTGCACTGGATACAACAGCTCTTGTAGCTGGATTAATGAATGGTGTATAACCACGTATGTCTATCTCAGTAGCCCGAACCATAATGTTCCCTGTTTTGCTATTCCTAATTGGCTGCGACGAGAGGGCAGAAAAATTGGTAACCATGTTAACAGAGCTTAACCATCCCCCATTGTCAATTTGCAAGCGTGGAGTCTCAACTGTGATATTCCCAGCAGTCGCCATACCTCCTCTGACACTGGTATTTAAACCCGGAAATACAACATTACTAGGATGAGACGCACCCAGTAGATTCACGAATTCTGTTGTCTGGACGGTAATCCCCTCTCCTTGGCCATTTGTACCCGTCGCTGAACCTATATTTGAGCCTTCTTGTAGGGTTAATCCCTGTCCGCGAATATTAATTGCTCCTCCATTAGCTCCACTTGTATCAATAGAGGAAGACTGCTGCAATGTGATGGTTCCCCAGGTAGGGGAGAGGGATGAACTTGCCAATTGCCAGTTGCCAAAGGTAGGAATATTCACTGTGCCATTTTGCATTGCCCACAATTCCACATGACTATCCGGTGCAGAAATATTGGCACTATTGACATCGATTTGCCCTCCAATCAACGCCAGGGTCTGATTTGCTTTCATCGACAATGTCGGTGTCCGAAACTGAGGATTGTTCGCAGGTGTACCTTGAACTTGAATTGCTCCGGCATTAATTCCCATTTGCAGCCCTACAGGTACACTCATTGTCAGCAGAGGTGGTTCGCTGGAATTGACTGCACTAAATTCCACCCCATCGGCAAATTTAATACTATTTGCTGTCGTCCCTACAAACGAACCGCTAATATCTAACTTGGCATTTTCTCCGAATACAATCCCGTTAGGATTCATTAAAAACAAACTCACGGCATTATTATTCGCGTTGAGCGTTTGAATTAATCCATCAATATTAGAAATATTTCCACCTGTAACCCGACTAAATATAGTCGTAATATTGGGTGTATTTACTAAATCAAATCTCGCTGCACCATTTGTAGGCACAGAGAAATTACTGAAGCTATGAAATAAATTATTACCTTTATCTATGCCATTAAGAATAGTAAAATTATTACCACTTGAGTTGACAGTGGTGTTAGTAGTTCCATCCGATACGACTTGAGCCGTAGCCGATCGCATTATCCCTGGTATTAATAACCCAGTTGTTACTATTAATAGAAAGGGTACGGCTTTCATTCTTCAAAAATTCCTCTAGTAAAGTCAGTGATTCCCTCACGGGAACCACTGCTCTCCAAAACCGTGCTTGAACCGTTAAATTCACACGGCTCCTCAGTGAATTGGTACTTGTCAGGTATACCTCATTACCAACATATCCTCTTCCCAAAACCAATTTAGTTCGGAGGGTGGTTTAGGCTTGGTACTATTACAACCAGATTGAGTGCCGGGACTACTATCCTCAGCAGTCTTTGTATCGTGGCAATGCCTGTGTAGAAGTTGCCAATTTTTATATTCATCCTTACCACCTTGCGATTTTGGGATGATATGGTCAATTTCCATCACATCGTTTTCACGGAAGAACAAACCACAGTGGGCACATTTCCCTTTTTGCCATTTCAAGAGTGAAGCCACCCTTTTGGGCATTTCCGGGTTGTTACCCATTCTTGTACTCCAATAAATCAAATTCCCATCGTATGGGGAAGCAACGCCAATAACCTTTATATGCCGCGCTATTTTAATGCGGGTATGGTCAAGTAACCGGACTTGGTTTTCTCCTGCTTCCTTGGTTGCGAATACCCAGTTATCACCGTCTATTGAGTGCCAATATTTCTTTGACACCCAAAAGCATGATTTTTTGGGGTGACGGAATTTTGCCCAAGAGACTAGTTTTAGGTAAACCAGGTTATCTAAAAATGCATAGATTTCCTTGCTGATGACGGTAGCAAAGTAATTAGCCCAACCCCGAATAATCGGGTTTAATTGTTTAATGAGCGCCGCTTGAGGTGCTGCTTTATGAGCATCAATTACACGAGCTAAATGGTCATAATGTGCCTTAACTTTTTCTTGACTTGGGGTGATGATGGTTTTAAAGCCTAGTTTTTCCCCTTTGGTATTTTTACCTGTATGGTGTTTTCCTTTGGAGAATTGACGTATATTAAAACCAAGAAAATCAAATCCTGGTTTTTGCCCTTCATATGTTGATAGGGTATGTATCAATCTTGTTTTACTGGGCTTTAATTCCAAGCCATAGTCCTTTAACCATTCCTCCATGATTTCACGGCATTTTTGGACGACGGTTATATCTTCATGAAGAATCACCAGGTCGTCGGCGTACCTAATCAACATCGCTCCTGGTTGATAACCAGAATATTTACCTTTTTTGAGGATTGTACCTTTTGGAAAGGCTTGTTTGATTCGGTTTTCCATGCCGTGGAGGGCAATATTTGCCAAAAGTGGCGAATTAGTGCCGCCTTGGGGCGTTCCCTCCGATGTTGGAAACAACTGCTTACCGTCTATTACCCCCGCTTTCAACCAAGCTCGTATTTGACGGCGAATGGTAGGGGATGTCGAAAGTTTTTTAAGCAGTGCCGAGTGGTCGATGCGGTCAAAACAACTTGCTATATCAGCATCAAGCACAAATTTTGGTTTATACCTGATGCAATTGAATATTGCCTCGATTGCATCATGACATGACCTTCCGGCTCTGAACCCATATGAGTTAGGTTCAAATCGCGCTTCCCATTCCGGCTCTAAGGCTTGTAGGGTGAGCGCTTGCAAGGCTCGGTCTTTCATTGTAGGTATACCTAAAGGTCTTTTCTCATCCTTTCCAGGCTTGGGAATCCATACACGCCTAGTCGGGTTAACCTTAGAACCCAGTTTTAGTTTATCGATTAGGGCTAGACGTTGTTTTGGGGTCAGCGACTTAACACCATCCACACCAGCCGTCTTTTTCCCTTTATTATCCTGGGTAACTCTACGAACCGCTAATGCTCTTGCTGACCAAGAATTCATCAAGGTTTTTTGGAGTCTGCGATATGCTTTTACATCGCCACGTTGAGAGGCTCGATAAATTCTCTTTTGCAGCTTATACACTCTACGCTCCAGCTTTCGCCAGTTGATAGAGCGCCATTCCCCCGTAGTCTTAAAACTCGTATTAGACATATTTACTGCTACTGGAAACTTCATCTTCCAAATCACCGTGATTCTGTCTGCCTATCCTCACCATTACAGTGAGGCGTTTGCTTTTGAATCAATCTTGCCTACTCGTAGTATTAGTTAGCACCTACTCAATTATTAGAGATTGAGAACATACGAGAGGTTACTTCGTTTCTAATAGTCATTGTTTGAGTTTTTAGAGCGGTACTATCCACCGGGTTTAGAGGAAGTGCTTGTTGGACACCCAGGACCTTGCCAACTCCCCATTATCCTTGCCCTTTTGGGACTCCCAGCGTTTCAGCCTGATTACGCTGGTTATTCCTGACGATGGTTCAAACATACCTTCGTGTTCCTACTCATGAACTCCTGCTTGATGTATACCAGATTAGGCTTCCAGTATTTAACACCTTTCACCCCCGCTTCAAGGATTGATGGCTAGTCGCTACCTTGGGGGACACAGTTCGAGACTGCGCTCTGTGTGCTTTCACTCCCGCACCTGGAGGATGGGACTTGGTTTCAAACCTCACCCATATGACTATCAAATTGTTAAAGTTACTAAGTAACTTTGCGGGTAATCCTCCACCCTTTTCAAGGTTAGTTTCTACCCAACGAATCGCACACCTGATTTAAACCTATAGTTCCCTAAATGAAATTTTTAATAACATGATTAACTTTTAGGAACAGCAGCACAGGTTAATGCTTTTTGCATATTAGTAGAAACTTTATCAGCAACTAATTCAATTTTTCCTTGAGCATTGCGATGCCAAGAAGTAGCTTGAGTAAAAGTTTCTGTGGGGACTTCTGGAGTGGTGGAGATTTTTGCTTGTACTGGCTGATTTTGGCGGAATGCAGAGATATCACGAATATCAGACCAAGTGCGATCGCTCCTCACTTCTTGACTGGGATTTTGCGGTATTCCACCCCTGCCTGTGGCGATAAAACTACTACCACTCGTATCAGCACAACCTGTAGCAATTTTTTGTGACGGGTCGGTAACATTCCCTGGTAGTTCAACTAAACCAGAATTTGGATTAACACCAAAGTTATTAATTTGTACATCGCCATTGACATTAAACTGGGAACTTGCAGTAATGTCATTTGTTTGGTCTATGCGGGGAGTGAGGGTATTGCGAAATGCTAGACCAATAATCCCTTGCGTAGTAATGTTAATGTTACCGCCACGACCTTCCACGGCGTTAGCAATGATGTCGCTATTTTCTAACCCAACGGCGATCGGTACGTTAATTGATAAATTGCCACCATCACCATCACCATTGGCAGTGGCGGAAATAAGGCTCTCTTGACGCATCAACAAATAATCTTGCAACTTTAATCTAATATTTCCTCCATCGCCAGAAGCTGTCGATGCGGTTATACTACCTTGATTGTTTAAGAAAATTGAGTTGGCATTAATCTGCAAATCTCCTGCTTTACCTGGTCCATCATTTTTGACAGTGACAAATCCCCCATCTGTGACACGCAACAATGGGGTGTCAATGCTTAGAGAGCCTGCATTACCGGTAGGAATGGCAAGAAGTCCAAGGATAGCTTGAGTAACTGGATCGAGAATTTCGGCACTTGAGGCAATGCGGGCAGGAAGAATTGATCCACTGCCTTTACCTCTAACATCTACGGATTCCGAAGCATTAACTGTCACGCTACCTGCTGCACCTGATGCAACCGTGCTAGACCCTAGTATTCCACTATCTCGAATCACTAATCTAGATGTGTTGATGAACGTACTACCAGAATCTCCTGTGTTACTAGCCGATGAAATTACTGAACTTGATAATGCTGTAAAGGGATTATTACCAGCAATTTCGACCAAATCTGCTACATTGAATCTTAAAATTCCTGCTTGCCCTGAGCCTGTGGATATGGTGCTGATACTACCACTATTCAGAATTCTTAAGTTATCACTTGAAATAGTAATATCACCTGCTTTGCCGGAATTCAATGTGATGGATGTGATTGAAGTTGAAACGAGAGGATTAGTTGGGGCAAAACCTTCGATAGCGATCGCACCTGCAACATTGGCTGTAATATTGCCACCAGGTATTGGCGTAAATGTCCAGTTATGGATGTGTGCCCCATCTTTGAGGGATAACTGTGCGGCGGAGAGGTTGATATCACCCGTTTGTGTGATGCCTAAATTATCGATTTGGATGAGGCTCCCTAATTTGCCATAGGATGTATTTCCACTTAGGTTAATCGACCCAGTAGCGTTGATAGTAATGCCCTGAGAAGATTGTTGTGTACCAAAGTTTTGTAGCAAGGCACCAGAACCTTCTGCGAAGCTAATATTCCGTCCTTGTAATTGGATTGAGCCACCACTACCACTGGCATCTAACAAAGATTGTTGTGCCAAATTAATATCGTTGAATTGCTTGACTGCTGAATAATCCCCAACCAACCCTGTAGAAGTGGAGTTAAGTTTGACTTGCCCAGCACTAACACTTCCAACTTCTAGATGTCCCCCCCCATTTGTGGTAACAATGCCACTAGAGAAGTTCACGGCTCCACCAATCAGTGCTAAGGTATTGCCTGCCCCAACTTGTAACCCGATGGGATTGTTGCTGCGATCGGCGGGGGCAAAAAAGCCTATGGTGATAAGATGTCCGGTGTTTTCGACGGTAATTGCACCAGGATTACTGCCCATCTGCAAGCCGACAGGGACATTCATAGTCAATAAAGGAGTTGTATTTGAATCAACTGCACTAAATTCTGTACCATCGCTAAACTTAATACTATTTGCTGTCGTCCCTACAAATGAACCGCCAATATCCAATTTGGCATTTTGCCCAAACATAATTCCGTTGGGATTCATTAAAAACAAACTCACAGAATTATTCGCGTTGAGAGTTTGAATTAGTCCATCAATATTAGAAATATTTCCACCTGTAACTCGGCTAAAAATAGTAGTAATATTTGGCGTATTTGTTAAATCAAAAATAGCTGCACCACTTGTGGGTACAGAAAAATTGCTGAAGCTGTGAAATAAGTTATTACCTTTTTCAATACCATTAAGAATAGTAAAATTATTCCCACTTGGGTTGACAATGGTGTTGGTAGTCCCATCGGATGCTATTTGAGCCATAGCCGATCGCATTATCCCTGGTGTTAATAAACCAGTTGTTAATATTAATAGAAAGGTTATGGTTTTCATTAGCAAAAATTTCCTCCACCTGAGTTAAACTCATAGTTCCCTAAATCAAATTTTTAATAACATGATTAACTTTTAGGGACAGCAGCACAGGTTAATGCTTTTTGCATATTAGTAGAAGGTTTATCTGCAACTAATTCAATTTTTCCTTGAGGGTTGCGATGCCAAGAAGTAGCTTGAGTAAAAGTTTCTGTGGGGGCTTCTGGAGTGGTGGAGATTTTCGCTTGTACTGGCTGAGTTTGGCGGAATGCAGAGATATCACGGACATCAGACCAAGTGCGATCGCTCCTCAATTCCTGACTGGGATTTTGGGGTATTCCTCCTCTTCCGGTGGCGATAAAACTACTACCACTGCTATCTACACAACCTGCGGCAATTTGCTGTGACGGGTCTGTTAGATTTACGGGTAATTCGACTAAACCAGAATTTGGATCAACACCAAAGTTATTAATATCTACTGTGCCACTAACTCCAAATTGGGAACTCGCTGTAATGTCACTTTCCAGGGTTAGTTGATCGCGGAATTCTAGTCCAAATAAACCCTGAGTTTGAATATCAATATTCCCACCAGCCCCTTGAATGGCATTGGCAGTAATATCGCTGTTTTCTAAACCAATAATAATCGGTGCATTAATGGTGATATTGCCACCTGTGGCTGTACCTGTGGCATTGGTGTTGATGTGACTCCCATAACGCATTAATAGAACATCCGTATTGAGAGTAATATTACCGCGATCGCCTGCGGAAACTTCCGAAACTAGACTGCCTCCTCTTTCCAGCTTGATTTGGTTGGCATTGACTAACAAGTTACCTGCATTACCGCCACCTGTATTACTGACGGAAATTTGCCCATTATCAAGAACGTTGAGTTGATCTACCACTAGATTAACTGAACCCGCATCAGAGGTGGTAGTAGAAGCTGCTGTAATACTACTTGGGAGAATGCGACCATCAGTTAAGGGTTGGGAATTACCCTCTACGGTGATATTTTTGACTTGCAAGTTGACATTACCTGCCGCACCTTTGCCATCTGTGGAGGAGGTAATTTGTCCACCATTGAAGGCGCGCAAGTTATCGGCTGTCAAGTTAATATTGCCTCCCTGACCTGTGGAATTTTGCCCTACTGCTACAGTGATACCACTGGGGGCATTACCAAGAAGATCAACCACGGGATCGCTAACCTGCACATCAGTGGCTTGAATCGTGATATTTCCTGCTGTGCCTCTACCTGCAAGCGCAGCGATTGGACTGCCTGTAATCTGACTGGAGATAGTTCCACCGTTGGTGAGAGCGAGTTGACCTGTGTTAATTGTTACATTACCTCCTTGACCATCAGCCAAGTTTTGAATTGAACTGATGATCGCACTGGTACCATTGTCCGGGTTTGTACCACGAATATCGAGGCTTTGAGTTGCTGTCACGGAAATATCCCCAGCTTTGCCAGTTACAGGGGAGAAAGCACCAAACAAATCGGTGCTGATACGTCCCCCATCTAGCAGCCGTACCCGCTCAGCCTCTACTGTAATGGCACCACTTTCATTCTGTTGTCCTCCGAAAATAATCGTTCCAATTGCACTTATTAGAAAAGTGTTTCCTGCAATTGGAACGCGGAATGGTGCATAACCACTCAGTTCTACATCGGTGGCATGGACTGTGATGTCCCCTGTTTTGGCATTATTGATCGGTGAGAAGGTCAAAGAGTCAATACCAAGGTTAAAGGAGCTTATCCATCCTCCATTGGCAAGGCGCAATTGTTGAGTATCAATTGTGGTATTTCCGGCAGTGGCTCCACTCCCTTTTACACTGGTGCTTAAGCCTAGAAAAGCTGCATTATCGGGATGCGAGACACCCAGTAAATCCACAAATTCTGTGGTCTTGACGGTGATACCCTGTCCTTGCCCATTCGCACCAGTAGAGGATTCTATATGTGAGCCATCTTGCAGGGTTAATCCCCGCCCCCGGATATTAATTGCTCCTCCCGTTGCCCCACTGGTGTTGATATAGGAGGATTGTCGCAAGATAATATTGCCCCAGGTTGGCGATGAAGATGAACTCGCCAATTGCCAGTTACCAGAGGTGGGTATATTCACCGTGCCATTTTGCATCGCCCACAACTCCACACGGCTATCCGGTGCAGATATGTTGGCACTATTGATATTGACTTGTCCCCCAATCAGTGCCAACGTTTGATTTGGTGCTGTTGATAATGTTGGCATCCGAAAGAAGAAATTGTTGGCAGGTGCTCCTTGTACTGCGATCGCTCCGGCATTACTTCCCATCTGCAAACCCACAGGTACACTCATCGTCAACAACGGTGCTTCAGTGGGATTCACAGCACTAAATTCTGTACCATCAGCAAATTTAATACTATTCGCCGTCGTCCCGACAAATGAACCGCCAATATCCAATTTGGCATTTTGCCCAAACATAATTCCGTTGGGATTCATCAAAAACAAACTCACAGAATTATTCGCGTTGAGAGTTTGAATTAATCCATCAATATTAGAAATATTTCCACCTGTAACCCGACTAAATATAGTTGTAATATTTGGTGTATTTGTTAAATTAAAAATCGCTGCGCCACCTGTTGGTACAGAGAAACTACTAAAGCTATGAAATAAATTAGGCTCTTCGGCAAGTTTTATGGAGCTTGAGGTTTTTTTGCAGTAAAACCCTTACAAAACAATGATTACAAGCAACTATGATACTTTTTGAGGCTAAATTCCTATGTAATAAGGCTTTCAAGGATTTTTAGCTAAGTTTTCCATAAAAAGAACTGAAGAGCCATAAATTATTACCTTTATCTATGCCGTTAAGAATAGTAAAATTATTACCAATTGAGTTGACAATGGTGTTGGTAGTTCCATCGGATATGACTTGAGCCATAGCCGATCGCATTATCCCTGGTGTTAATAATCCAGTTATTAATATTAATAGAAAAGGTACGGCTTTCATTAGCAAAAATTTCCTCCACCTGATTTAAATCTATAGTTCCCTAAATGACATTTTTTAATAACATGATTAACTTTAATTAACTTTTAGGAACAGCAGCACAGGTTAATCCTTGTTGTACTTGAGTAGGAGGTTTATCTGCCACTAATTCAATTTTTCCTTGAGCATTGCGATGCCAAGAAGTAGCTTGGACAAGATTTTCTGCGGTGGTGGGGATTTTCGCTTGTACTGGCTGAGTTTGACGGAATGCAGAGATATCGCGTGTGTCTGACCAAGTGCGATCGCTCCTCAATTCCTGACTAGGATTTTGTGGTATTCCTCCTCTTCCTGTGGCAATAAAACTATTACTACTGGTGTCTGCACAACCTGTCGCAATTTGTTGTGACGGGTCAGTAACATTTGCTGGTAGTTCCACTAAACCAGAATTTGGATCAACCCCAAAATTATTAATATCCACCGTACCGTTAATGCCAAATTGAGAACTAGCTGTAATATCACTTTCCAGGGTGAGTTGATCGCGGAATTTTAGACCAAATAAACCCTGCGTGTTAATGGCGATATTCCCACCTGCCCCTTGCACAGCGTTAGCGATGATGTCACTGTTTTCTGAAGAAATAGACACAATCACGGGAGAATTAATCGTAACGTTGCCGCCATTACCACTACCAGTAGCAGTGGCAGAAATCAGACTATTGCGGCGCATCAGCAGATGATCTTGTAGGTTTAAACGAATATCTCCTCCGTTTCCAGAGGCGGTAGAAGCAACAATACTGCTTTTGTTGTCTAGAACCAGAGAGTTAGCACTAATCTGCACATTCCCTGCAAGCCCTGGACCATCATTTTTGACGCTCACAGCCGCCCCATCAGTAATGCGTAGGGATGGGGTATTAATGATGAGAGAACCTGCATCACCAGTGGGAATGGCAGGTAGTATAAAAGCAGCTTGAGTCTCTGGACTAAGAAGTTCAGCGTTTGAAGTGATACGAGAGATTACCCCAGCATTACTCTCAGTACCATGTCCTTGGATATCGATGGACTCTGAAGCGTTAATTTCCACGCTACCTGCTGAACCAGCAGCAACCGTAGAAGATCCAACAGATGCCCCCCCTTGAACCACTAATCTAGAGGTGTTGATGACTAAGCTATTAGCATTACCAGAACCTTGAGTAAAGGTCGATAGCGAACTTTCGGCAAATGCCATCGGGTTGTAACCGGCAATTTCTATTTTATCTGCTGCACTTACTTGGATTGTGCCAGTGTCTCCAGAGCGTAAGGCTATAGAAAGAATTGTAGCCGAATCCAGAACCCTTAGATTCCCCGTGGATAATGCGATGTTTCCTGCATTGCCATCACCTACTGAAAATGTTACGAGTGCAGAATAAACGGCTGGATTGGCGAGGTTAAAGCCACTGATCTCGCTCGTGCCTTTCACATTTGCGGTAATATTTCCACCATCTGTTTGATTACGTCTTCTAGTTATAAGTCTTGCTCCATCTTGGAGAGATAGCTCTGCGGCAGAGATGGTAATATCTCCGGTTTGACCAGTGCTTAAGTTATTGATTTGCATTAAACTTCCTAATTGACCGTTGGCTGTATTCCCTGTGAGATTAAGAGAGCCTGTGGCATTGACCGTAATTCCTCCAGATACTTGTGTTCCTACGTTTTGGATCAATAAAGCAGAACCCTCAGTCAAGCTAATGTTTCGTCCTTGCAATTGAATTGAGCCATTGCCACCACTAGCATCAAGTATTGATTCTTGTGCCAGATGAATATCGTTAAATTGCGACACGGCTGAATAATCGCCAACCCAACCTGTAGGAGTGGTCTTGAGTTCTACGTTCCCAGCACTGACACTACCTAGTTCTAGATGTCCGCCTTTCTCTGTAGTAACAACACCACCGGAAAAGTTGACCCCATCACCAATTAACGCCAGCGTATTATTTGCTTCAACCTGTAATCCGGCGGGGGTATTCAGGGTACTAGCTGAACCAAAGCCAGTAATATCGATCAATTGGCTTCCCTGTCCCTGCACATTAATCGCTCCGGCATTACTTCCCATCTGCAAACCCACAGGTACACTCATCGTCAACAACGGTGCTTCAGTGGGATTCACAGCACTAAATTCTGTACCATCAGCAAATTTAATACTATTTGCCGTCGTCCCTACAAATGAACCGCCAATATCCAATTTGGCATCTTTCCCAAACACAATTCCGTTGGGATTCATCAAAAACAAACTCACAGAATTATTCGCGTTGAGAGTTTGAATTAATCCATCAATATTAGAAATATTTCCACCTGTGACCCGGCTAAAAATGGTAGTAATATTTGGTGTATTTGTTAAATTAAAAATCGCTGCACCACCTGTTGGTACAGAGAAACTACTAAAGCTGTGAAATAAATTATTACTTTTATCAATACCATTAAGAATAGTAAAATTATTACCATTGGTGTTGACAATGGTGTTGGTAGTCCCATCTGATACTACTTGAGCCATAGCCGATCGCATCATTTCTGGTGTTAATAAACCAGTTGTTAATATTAATAGAAAGCTTATGCTTCTCATTCGCAAAAATCTCCTCCACCTGAGTTAAACTCATAGTTCCCTAAATCAAATTTTTAATAACATGATTAACTTTAATTAACTTTTAGGAACAGCAGCACAGGTTAATGATTTTTGCATATTACTAAAAACTTTATCAGCAACTAATTCAATTTTTCCTTGAGCGTTACGATGCCAGCTAGTAGCTTGAGTAAAAGTTTCTGTGGGGTTTTCTGGGGTGGTGGAGATTTTCGCTTGTACTGGCTGAGTTTGGCGGAATGCAGAGATATCACGGACATCAGACCAAGTGCGATCGCTCCTCAATTCCTGACTAGGGTTTTGCGGTATTCCACCTCTTCCGGTGGCAATAAAACTATTACTACTGGTGTCTGCACAACCTGTAGCAATTTGTTGTGACGGGTCAGTAACATTCGCGGGTAATTCTACTAAACCAGAATTTGGATCAACACCAAAGTTATTAATTTGTACTGTGCCACTAACTCCAAATTGGGAACTAGCTGTAATGTCACTTTCCAGGGTTAGTTGGTCGCGGAATTCTAGTCCAAATAAACCTTGAGTCGTGATATCAATATTGCCACCAGCCCCTTCAATCGCATTGGCAGTAATATCGCTGTTTTCTAAACCAATAATAATCGGTGCATTAATGGTGATATTGCCACCTGTGGCTGTACCTGTGGCATTGGTGTTGATGTGACTCCCATAACGCATTAATAGAACATCCGTATTGAGAGTAATATTACCGCGATCGCCCGCAGAGACTTCCGAAAGTAGACTGCCTCCTCTTTCCAGCTTGATTTGGTTGGCGTTGACTAACAAGTTACCTGCATTACCACCACCTGTATTACTGACGGAAATTTGCCCATTATTGAGAACATTAAGTTGATTTACCACTAAACTAACTGAACCAGCATCAGAGGTGGTAGTAGAAGCTGCCGTAATCGTACTTGGGAGAATACGACCATCAGTTAAGGGTTGGGAGATACCCTCTACGGTTATATTGTTGACTTGCAGATTAACGTTACCTGCCGCACCCCTGCCATCTGTGGATGAGGTAATTTGTCCACCATTGAGGACCCGTAAACTATTCGCATTCAGGTTAATGTTGCCCCCTTGGCCTGTAGCATTTGACCCTATTGCTACCGTTATACCACTGGTAGCCTGACTAAAAGGATCAAATATGGGATCACTAACCTGCACATCATTGGCTTGAATGGTAATATCACCTGCGATACCTTGGCCTGCATTAGCAGCAATGAGATTGCCGGCGATCGCACTGGTGATGGTTCCACCGTTAGATAGGGCAAGTTGCCCGGCATTGATCTTAATATTTCCCGCCTCTCCAATCCCTAAAAATTGAATTGAACTAGCAATCCCACTGCTAAACTGACCGGGGTTTGTCCCACGAATCTCTAAACTTTCTCTCGCGGTCACAAAAATGTCGCCAGCATTGCCAATTGTCGGTGTGAGAGGAGGAATAAGCGGACCAATTACATCGGTACTGAGACGCGCACCATCTAGCACCCTTACCCTGTCAGCTTCAATGGTAATTGCACCACCGTTATTCCGCTCTCCTCCGGTTATCTCACATCTTGCACCTGGAAATATGAATGTCAAAACCATGACTACGTGCAAGGGGAGTTAGCCGTTGAATATCAAGTAAAAGAAGATACACAATTATATGTGGAAAAATAGATTCAAGGGCAGATTGTGCAGCCTGACCCCAATCAGGTGGCGATGCGCCCTGAAAATGGAGATAAGTCCAATGGGCAATGAGGTAAGCAGTCAGTGAAAGGATAAGCCAGCGATACATACCCAGCAGAGTCCCTTGCCCAAAACGGTGTAAGCCAAAACGATGCTTTGCAGTTTTAAACCACCCCTCAATCTGCCACCGACGCTTGCCCCACCACTTAAGAGTAGAAGCTTTAATTGGACGAGTAGACAAAACAAAGCGTTTTTCTAGTTTGCCATTATCGCGTTTTAAGTAATACCAAGAAACGGTAACGGGGAAATTTAAACCAAATAAATAAACCTGTTGACCCTGTTGATGTAAACGTCTTAAAAATCTGCCATCAGCCAACTTACGACTACTAGATACACCTGTAACAGCATGATATTTAAGCCGACGTACACCCTCAAGGAATTCTACACTGCCAAAGGCTGTGTCAGCTAAAATAATTGTTTGAAAATGTTGAGTTAAAGAAAGAGGTAAACGTTTAACCAGTTTGAGCCCAAGCATTGCAGGGGAAGGAGTTCCCTTACCTCGCCAAACACGAAAACTCCAAGGAATGCGCCATTGTCCTATTACCAAATAAACTACGACTAGATGGAGACCACGCTTACCATTATAGACTTTGATTAAATCACTAAATTCTGGGAATTTGCCACGTTTTTCTAAAGTCGTCAGGTCAATAATTACTTGTAAAAATGGTCTGCGCCCTTTGCCTGATGACGATAATGAATTGATAACTTTTTGTAATACTGAAGAGCGAATTATCCGAATCATTTCCCTTGTTGACCAAGGATTGATATTTAAAAATCGACTGATTGCGCTTGGGGATTTTGTCTGACTATGTTCAGGTAATGGGTGTCCTTGTGCCTCTAAGAATAACGCCAACATCGCTTCTAGGTTATCTTTTTGGTACTGCGTCGGCATCAGTTCTTTGAGGGTGTACACTAAATCTTGGGCGTGAGCAAGCATTTTCTTAGTGCTTTGTTTAATCAGATATTTCACGCCTTTTCTCTCATGTTTTCGGTTGCCAATGCAAATCTGACAATTTCATGGCGGTCATCCCCTTTGAAACGTACAGCATCTTAGCATCTGTTATTTTGGCATCCGAACCCGTAGTATTAGTTAGCTTGTAGTATTATTAATTACCTTTTTTTTGCTTTCGACAAGCCTTTGCTTCCTGTAAGATTTTGCATCATTATATTCGCTTTTACGTGTTTACACAGCTAGGTGCAAGATATGAGTTATCATTGTTGCGATCGCACTGACGGAATAGCCGAAGGCATTAGGCGTTGGATTATACCCCTGTACCTCTACGTCAGTAGCATGGACAATAATTTGACCTGTGTTGGAATCGGTAACAGGAAGACTGGTAAATAGGCTCGTACCAGAAGTTATAGAAGAAATCCATGCCCCCGTGTTCACGCGCAACCTCTGAGTATCAATCTGAATATTCCCAGCAGTGCTTGTGCTACCAGACACATTTGTCGCGATACCTGAGAAGAGATAATTATCGGGATGAGAGACACCCAGCACATCTACAAATTCTCTTGTCTGAACGTTAATGCCCTGCCCTTGCTTATTTGCGCCATAAGTAGACGATTCTATATGTGAGCCATCTTGTAAGGTTAACCCCCGTCCCCGAATGTTGATTGCACCACCAATCGCTCCACTGGTATTGATATTGGAAGACTTTTGCAGGTTAATATTGCCCCAAGTTGGCGATAGAGATGAACTCGCCAATTGCCAGTTACCGGAGGTGGATATATTCACTATGCCATTTTGCATCGCCCACAACTCCACACGGCTATCCGGTGCAGAGATATTTGCACTATTGATATCGACTTGTCCCCCAATCAGTGCCAACGTTTGATTTGGTGCTGTTGATAATGTTGGCATCCGAAAGAAGAAATTGTTGGCAGGTGCTCCTTGTACTGCGATCGCTCCGGCATTACTTCCCATCTGCAAACCCACAGGTACACTCATCGTCAACAACGGTGCTTCAGTGGGATTCACAGCACTAAATTCTGTACCATCAGCAAATTTAATACTATTCGCCGTCGTCCCGACAAATGAACCGCCAATATCCAATTTGGCATTTTGCCCAAACATAATTCCGTTGGGATTCATCAAAAACAAACTCACAGAATTATTCGCGTTGAGAGTTTGAATTAATCCATCAATATTAGAAATATTTCCACCTGTAACTCGGCTAAAAATGGTAGTAATATTTGGTGTATTTGTTAAATCAAAGCTAGCTGAACCACCAGTGGGTACAGAGAAATTACTGAAGCTATGAAATAAATTATTACCTTTTTCTACACCATTAAGAATAGTAAAATTATTGTCAATTGAGTTGACAGTGGTGTTAACTCATATCTTGCACCTAGCTGTGTAAACACGTAAAAGCGAATATAATGATGCAAAATCTTACAGGAAGCAAAGGCTTGTCGAAAGCAAAAAAAAGGTAATTAATAATACTACAAGCTAACTAATACTACGGGTTCGGATGCCAAAATAACAGATGCTAAGATGCTGTACGTTTCAAAGGGGATGACCGCCATGAAATTGTCAGATTTGCATTGGCAACCGAAAACATGAGAGAAAAGGCGTGAAATATCTGATTAAACAAAGCACTAAGAAAATGCTTGCTCACGCCCAAGATTTAGTGTACACCCTCAAAGAACTGATGCCGACGCAGTACCAAAAAGATAACCTAGAAGCGATGTTGGCGTTATTCTTAGAGGCACAAGGACACCCATTACCTGAACATAGTCAGACAAAATCCCCAAGCGCAATCAGTCGATTTTTAAATATCAATCCTTGGTCAACAAGGGAAATGATTCGGATAATTCGCTCTTCAGTATTACAAAAAGTTATCAATTCATTATCGTCATCAGGCAAAGGGCGCAGACCATTTTTACAAGTAATTATTGACCTGACGACTTTAGAAAAACGTGGCAAATTCCCAGAATTTAGTGATTTAATCAAAGTCTATAATGGTAAGCGTGGTCTCCATCTAGTCGTAGTTTATTTGGTAATAGGACAATGGCGCATTCCTTGGAGTTTTCGTGTTTGGCGAGGTAAGGGAACTCCTTCCCCTGCAATGCTTGGGCTCAAACTGGTTAAACGTTTACCTCTTTCTTTAACTCAACATTTTCAAACAATTATTTTAGCTGACACAGCCTTTGGCAGTGTAGAATTCCTTGAGGGTGTACGTCGGCTTAAATATCATGCTGTTACAGGTGTATCTAGTAGTCGTAAGTTGGCTGATGGCAGATTTTTAAGACGTTTACATCAACAGGGTCAACAGGTTTATTTATTTGGTTTAAATTTCCCCGTTACCGTTTCTTGGTATTACTTAAAACGCGATAATGGCAAACTAGAAAAACGCTTTGTTTTGTCTACTCGTCCAATTAAAGCTTCTACTCTTAAGTGGTGGGGCAAGCGTCGGTGGCAGATTGAGGGGTGGTTTAAAACTGCAAAGCATCGTTTTGGCTTACACCGTTTTGGGCAAGGGACTCTGCTGGGTATGTATCGCTGGCTTATCCTTTCACTGACTGCTTACCTCATTGCCCATTGGACTTATCTCCATTTTCAGGGCGCATCGCCACCTGATTGGGGTCAGGCTGCACAATCTGCCCTTGAATCTATTTTTCCACATATAATTGTGTATCTTCTTTTACTTGATATTCAACGGCTAACTCCCCTTGCACGTAGTCATGGTTTTGACATTCATATTTCCAGGTGCAAGATGTGAGTTAATAATTCCATCTGATATCACTTGAGAATAAGCTGGTAGCAATATCCCAACAGTGAAAATTCCACTCACCAAACCCAAGCACAAAGAAGTTACTTTCATCACCTTATCTCCATTTCAACTTTAATTTTAGGGTTGCCAATTTTGTTACTCACATTTTCATCTAAGTGAAATTCAGTAGGCGCAATTCAGCTACAACTTAGCGAATGCTGGATTGGAATCTGAATTACGAACTCAGTTCCTTGTCCGAGGGTAGAAAAACACTTGAGTTTACCGCTATGTTTTACCGTGATGATTTGATAACTGATGGACATTCCCATACCCGTGCCTTTTCCCACGGGCTTAGTTGTAAAGAACGGATCGAAGATGCGTTGTTGAATATGTTCGGCAATCCCAACTCCATTGTCGGTAATGGCAATTTCCACCCATTGTCCATCGATCGCCGATGTGCGAATTGTAATCTGACTGGGTTTAGCTTGGATATCCTCAAGCGATCGCTTAGTGTCCTTTTCTTCCAATGCATCGATCGCATTGGATAAAATATTCATAAAAACTTGATTCAGTTGCCCTGCATAACATTCTACCTGGGGCAAGTTGCCGTAGTCCTTGATGACTTCAATTCCTGGACAATTTGATTTGGCTTTGAGGCGATGTTGTAAAATCAGTAGTGTGCTATCGATACCTTCATGAATATCCACTTGCTTAAAATCGGCTTCATCCATCCGTGAGAAATTACGCAGCGACAAAACAATTTGACGAATGCGATCGGTTCCTAGCTTCATAGAATCAAGGAGCTTAATCAAATCTTCCTGCAAAAAACTCAAGTCGATTTCGTCCGTTTCGGCTTGAATTTCTGGTACCGCATTGGGGTAAAACTTCTGGTAAAGTTGGATTAATGCGAGAAGGTTATAGGTATAGTCTCGAACATGAACCAGGTTACCGTGGATGAAATTGACGGGATTATTGATTTCATGGGCAATGCCAGCCACAAGCTCTCCCAAGCTCGACATTTTTTCGCTTTGCACCAATTGCAATTGGGTTTTTTGGAGGCTCTCTAGGGTCATTTGCAATTGCTGGGTTTGCTCCTTTAAGAGGACTTCTGCTTGCTGTAGTTCTATTATTGATTGTTCTTTCTCTTCGGCATTTGATTTCATTGTTTGGGCTAGTTTATGCCCATAAAACATCACACCTCCAATCATAAGCAGCATTGTGCTAGCGCTCACCAATCCATACCGGCGAAACCCATCTGCGGCTAGTTTTTGTTGCTCCAATAAACCCTGCGGAATCTGGCTGACATTCCGTCGAAATTTAGCCAGTGCTTCATTAACTTGGTGATATTGACGATCCATCACTGCCATATGTCTACCAGCTATTTCGGTCTGATTCTGGCGAAAATAGGCAAAAATTAGTTTGGCTTCATTAACCATTTCTGCCGTTGCGGCTTCCACTGCATCCAAATCCTTGAGCAAATCTGTTAGCTGTGCTGGCTCGACCTGAGTTTTTAGCTCTTTTCTAATCAGGTTAATGTTCTTCTGAAAGATGTTCTGGGCTGATTCTAATTTCCTTGACTGAAGCTCAACATCGCGAGAATCGAAAATATCATTTCCAGGGGCATTGATAGCATCTAAAAGGTGATCCAGTTCCGAATAGGTTTCCAGTCGCGCAACCCAATGATGATTCACGGTAATGGACTGAGTATAAATGTCCATAATCTTATGACCGAGGTATAGACCGGTGGAGACAGTAAGTAGATTAAAGGCTGTGAGAATATAGTAAATATACTGCCACTTAGCTATTGATAGCGATTTCACAACAGTTTGAAATTTTTTATTCAGAAATGCTGCTGATGTTTGCATAGGGATTTTAGCCACCTTTAATTACTTCTGCCAAGTTAGTTAAGCTGCTGAATCTGTAATCTAAAATGGCGAATAGCTGAGTGAGAAATACAAACCATTTTCTTGCAGACTACTTCTTTCTCCCTCGACGGATGTTAAAGGAATACCCCAATCTAAACGGGCTGAAAAACTATTATTTTGCTGCCAAAGTAAACCTAAACCAGTCCCAACTAGTGTGTTAGTGCCTGGATTACTACCATTATGATTCCAGCCTTTGCCGATTTCTAAAAATGGTGTAACTTGTAATACTCCCCCTAACTTGGGAATTCGAGCAACAGGTAGGCGAAATTCTGCCGACAATAACATACCGCTATCAGTCAGTAGTGAATCTTGACGATAACCACGCACGGTGGTTTGTCCACCTAGTCCCATTTGTTCTAAGGGTACTAGGGAATCAGCCGCAATTTGCACATCATTCTTAACGATAAATAGTGTATCTGGAGCTAATTTTCGTAACCATTGGGCTTGTCCACGCCAAGCGAAAAAGCGACTGTCAGGAGCATTATTATTAACATTCGCTCCAAACCAATCAACCCCTAAACTAAATTGCGATCGCGCTGCAAAAACTTGTTTAGTGTTACGTTGGGTATATTCTTGGGTAAAGCGGAAGGCGGAAATTTTGGTTTTTCCCTCAGAATCAGCACCAGGTGAGAGCGGAAATCCGCCAATATTATCAATACCGAGTTCTGTTTGGCTAAATTGACGAGAAAAAGATAAACCTATGGCAATTTCTTTGCTAGGTTTTTGGAGTAAGGGTTGACGTATTCCCAGTTCGTAGGTGCGGGTTTTGGATTGAATATCCAGGACACTGAAGGGTTCTTCGATGACTTCATTTCTTCCCTGACTGTAGGAAAAGGAAATTGTCCCGTTGCGAGCATTGATAGGTAGGGTGTAATTGGTATTGAGAGTATTACTACCGTTGGTATTGCTGTAACCAATGCTGAGAGAATCACCAAAACCGAGTAAATTCGCTTGCTGTAATTCTGCCCCGCGACGAAAACTACCAACCGAAGGCGATCGCCCATTATCTAATGTTGTGGTGACTCTGAATGTGTCTGCTTCTTTGACTTGGAGTTGTAGCGAATTTGTACCTGGACGTACCCCTGTTTGCAATTCTGCTGACAGGTTTTTAATTTGGGGGTCAAGTTTGAGCATTTGCAAATCATCTAGCAAACGCGGTACATTCAGAGGCTTCTGACTTGCAACTCGAAGGCGCGAGCGAATATATTCACCTCGCAAGCGATTATTACCAGTAATTTTGATATCTTGCAAACTACCTTCAACTACCTGAATTTTGACAACTCCAGATTCTAAGGTTTGGGGAGTAATTAAGGCTCCAGTAGTGACATAACCTTTATCGGTGTAGAGTTTGGTGATTGCATCTTGGACTTGCTGTAATTCTGCAAATGTCACTTCCCGTCCCACAAAACCAGATGTAATTGGAGTAAAATCTTCAGATTTAAAGACAGTACTACCAACTACTTCAATGCGATCGATTTGAAATTTAGCGTCAGGGGAATTTTGGCCTGGTATTGGTGGTTCTAGTGTTTTGGGAGTGGGGATTAACTGCTCTTGTGTTAAAGCTGGGGGGAGAAAATCAGATTCGAGTGGAGTCGGGGAATTATCTTGGAGACTATTTGGTGGTACAGCCGCAGGATTAGGAATTTGGGCAAATGCTTGTTGATGATCTAATAGTGATATGGCAGATATAAATATAAAGGTAAGAGGTTTTGTCATAGTCATAATATTTAGTTTATTGTGAGAATTTTTTCTTAAAAACAATGAGTTAACAATAGAGTTATTCATAAAATCTTGGCTCATTTGACACCCTTCTCCTTTGCTTATGTCTGACACACAGATGTAACTTTCCGTCCATTTATCTCATGCAAATAACAATTCAATCTCCTATATAGCCAAAGGAGAGGCGATATTGCCCTGAATTTGCCATCAAATTTTCCTGAATCTGTCCTAATGGTTATGTAAAATTAACTAAGAAGTTGCTTGACTTGTATATTTTATTTATTACCTTAACTGTGTTTGTTATCTGACGGGGCGACAAAAATCGCTAGGAGGCAGATAAAATAAGCCTCATAGCTCTCAATCCTCGTTGATAATACTTTCGCTTATTGATATTAAATTTCATTAATTCGGTTACTAATTCTATACAAGGTTCCATAAAATTGACCCAATTATTGCCGTATAAGCCGATATAAAAACTGCTATGTCGCCTTTGGGTTCGCCCATATTCTTTAACACGACCAACATATTTCTGTATTCCTTTACGTTTTATTTCTTGTCCTTGAATTGTGGCAGAAGTGTAAGCAATCGCAATCAATGTAATTAGAACAATTAACCGTTCACCAGATACATTAGTCCCCTCTAGATTATAACCACCACTCTTAAAGTCTCGAAACATTTCCTCAATATCAAATCTTTTTTTATAGTAAGCGATCGCCGACTCTAAACTATCTAAATTTGTTAAAATAAACCATCCTTCTTCGGGTGCCACTCCCAAGATTTTCCGCTTCCATTTACATGCAAGATTAAAGCTTGTAAAACCTTGAGATTTTGTAACTTTTACTCCTTTCAAAAAGAAAGAGACACCTGGAGATAATCCTAGCTCATTTAATTCTAACCAAATATCTGTTTGCATCTCAACTAAATGATTCTTTTTAATACGAAGACAGAAGTAAATGCTTCTTTCTCTAAGCCAGTTTGCCAGTTTTATCGAACAAAATTCTCGGTCTCCTAATACGCAAATTTTATGATTTTTGAAAACTGGTAAAACTTTAGAAATAATTGCTGTTTGTTCATTAATATTACTACTACCTAATTTGGGTAATAATTCAAAATATACTGGAAACGCTCTTTTATCCCAAACAACACTAACCATAAACAAATTTACACAAGCCCAATTTGTACGGTCAATTACTACATGAACTATTTTTTCGGAGGTGAATTCTGTCTCTAACCATGTGGTAACAATCGGGAACCAAATTTTTTCAATTGAGAGGTTTGGTAATGATAGAAACCTCTGTATTCTCTTTCTCCGGCTTTCAAATGTAATTGGAATTGGTAGAACTGTAGCTAAGGTTTCCAAACTAACTTTTTTAATTGATTGCAGCAGGGCAATCAAAATTTTAAGAAAGATGTAATCCGCAAGGCTGAGTTGACTTTTTAAATGTTTTTGGTACAATTCAGGCAACATTATCATTAGATAGGTCTTCTTGACATAACTAGACCTATCTTTTCTTACCACGAATCGCTACACTCTTTACCAAATAAGCTTTCTAGACTGTTTTGTCGCCCCGTCAGGTTTGTTATAGTTAATTAATACCAAGTAGTTGAGTGAGATTAAAGCAAACCAAATGTCTGGTTTAGACATTCCGACAAGCTCAGGGCATCGCTACATTCAAGCCTCGTTCAGTAGTTGTTTTGAGCTTACAAATAATTTCGCCTTCCTACTTATTAGGATTAGCAGATATTACAAGCATCTTAGAGATAAATGAGACACAGAAACTAAAACCGCAGATAATAGATGCGCCCTTACGAAGAGAGATTCTCATCAATTGGGGCTACTTATCCATCCTCCGGGATGGGTTTTAGCATTTACCTGTATGTCCCGTATGTCAATAAAAAATTAACTACAAACAAAATTATAGTGGCAGTATTTTTTACAAATGCCACTAGAGTAAATACTGGTTTATATGGTTACGGAGAGGATAACCAGTTCCGTATCACGTAGCTTTCCCGTAATTTGTTTAGATAAGCTTCAAAAACAAAATGATTCAGTGCTAATCAGCCCTAATAACCCAGGGGAAACGCATCTAAAAAAACATCACAAGTATTGACAAAAAGCTTTATTAGTGAATTTAAAATAAATAGAGCTTACTTGACTCATAAAAGCAAATCATTTTAGTAATTAAGTATTACATTTATGAATTTTCTAGAATGTCTTGTTATTAGAGATAGAAGTTTTATTTATGATACTAAATCAGTAATTATTGCAGTATATTTACTATTGTTCGACAAAGTTGCCTTTTTCAGAAATCTTGAAAGAGCGTCAATAGCAGAAAAATAGTGTCAGTGCAATGGTATTTTCAGTTCTATAGAATCTGAAGAAATGAAAATATTGAGATGAAACTGAAACCAAAATTGACGATCGCAGACCACTTTGATTCGGTAAAAGATCCAAGAGTAGAACGCACAAAACGACATAGCTTACTGGATATCTTTACAATTGCAATCTGTGCTGTAGTTTGTGGAGCAGATACATGGGGTGAAATAGAAGAATATGGGAAAGCCAAGCAACAGTGGTTAAAAAAATTTTTAAAGTTACCGAATGGTATCCCCTCACACGATACATTTGCTCGTGTTTTTGCTCGTATCAATCCAGAGGAATTTCAATCAAGTTTTATTAATTGGATTCAGTCAATTAGTAAATTAACTTCGGGAGAAGTTGTTGCAATTGATGGTAAAACCCTGCGCCATTCATATGATAAAAGTCAAGATAAAGCTGCCATACATATGATTAGTGCATGGGCGACAAATGTGCAATTAGTTTTAGGTCAATTAAAAGTTGATGATAAATCAAATGAAATTACAGCGATTCCAGAATTGATTAAACTATTATCTCTCAAAGGCTGTATTGTTTCTATCGATGCAATGGGTTGTCAAAAATCAATTGTTAAACAAATTGTCAAGCAAGAAGCAGATTATATTATTGCACTTAAGAAGAATCAAAAAAACTTGTATAATCAAGTAGAAGCTTTATTTAAAGATGCAATTATTTCTAAATTTCAACAATATCAGCATACAGAGCATCGTTTGGTTGATGAGAGTCACGGACGAATAGTTACTAGGTATTACAGCGTGTTAAATAATGTCGGACATCTTCTTGACCTCAAAGATGCATGGGCAAATCTATACAGTATTGGAAAGGTTGATACTTTGAGAATTGCAAATGGTAAAACTAAGTTAGAAAGTCGTTATTATATTATGAGTATAGACCGAAATGCAGAGTTTTTTAGTAATGCAATACGTAGCCATTGGCAGATAGAGAATTGTTTACATTGGGTATTGGATGTTCAGTTTCACGAAGATGATTCTCGAATACGTAAAGATAATGCTCCAGCTAATTTTGCCGTTTTAAGGCATATTGCCCACAGTCTTATAACCCAAGAGAAATCATCAAAGATTGGAGTCAATAATAAGCGAAAAAAAGCTGGTTGGGATAATGAATATTTAGTTAGCTTATTCAACAAATAATTTTATCTCGCCTTCAAAATAATTATTTAAATAATACATTAAATTCGTAAGTATATTCATATTTATGATATTTATTGATGTAATTTTAATGATAAATACTTGCATCTTTTTCAATTAATATTGGATGTTAAATCATTTTTTCTGATTAAAAATATTCGATACCATATTCATATTTTTTTCTCATTGGAAAAGCTTATTTTGCCAATATTTTGGCTATTTAGATGCGTTTACCCTGCCTAATAACCGCAATCCTAAACAAAAGTATTAACCTGTACTGCGGCTTCTAGTAGTCCAAACGCCCACTTTTTCAAAAATTTCGGATATTCTACCCCATCATACCAATTCACAATTCGTAATACTCGCTCCGCGAAGAGCAAGCTACGCCATTAGCAACTAAGAAATCCCGGATAAACAAGGATTTTAGAACTTGGATATGTTTCAGAATTTTTCCTGAAATAGCATCACCTGATATATCGAATCATAAGTTGGGCAATATAAGTTTACTGATTCTTGACGCACTTGTGCTGCGATCGCTTTCCCACAAGTTTTTATGAATATTGGTTAATTACTTATGGCTTTCCGAATAAGACAAACTCGCTGGCTGTATGTCAGCTTGAGTATTTTCAGTTTGTGTCTGGCATTTACCATTGCACCTGTCAAAGCATCTTCACCTTCTGGGTTAAACAGTGTGCCAAGACAGCAAACCAGCCCGGTAAATGTTTCAGCTATAGAATCTTCTGTGATTTCTGTTTCTCAATCTACTAATTTGCTAGAGGAGGGAAGAAAATTTTACGGTTTGGGACGCTTTAACGAAGCAGTGACAGCTTGGCAAACCGCAGTACAAAAGTATCAAGCCACAGGCGATCGCCTCAATCAAGCTCTCGGTTTAAGTTATCTATCTCTGGCACAACAGGAACTTAACCAGTGGGAAGCAGCCCAAAAATCGATCGAACAAAGCATAAAACTTTTGCAAACGACTAAACCCTCTGCTGATGCGATTGTCTGGGCACAAACACTGAATACCCAAGCAAATTTACAACTGCGTACAGGGAAAGCAGAAACGGCGATCGCCACTTGGCAGCAAGCCCAAAAATATTATCAACAAGCGGGAGATACAACCGGAAGTCTGGGCAGTCAAATTAACCAGGCACAGGCTTTACAAAGTTTGGGATTTTACCGACGTTCTCGGCAGCAATTAGAAGAATTAAGCCAAAAAATGGCAGCAATGCCAGATTCAGAAGTCAAAGTCAGTGGATTGCGATCGCTGGGTTTGGCTTTACATGCGATCGGTGATACCCAAAGCCAGCAAGTACTAGAACAGAGCCTAGCAACGGCAAATAAAATTCAAGCCAAAACTCAGTTAAGTTCAATTCTCTCTAGTTTAGGGAAAGTAGCAGCAGACTCCCAAGACCCAGAAACTGCATTAAACTACTTTGAAGATGCGGAAAAGGCTGCAAATAATCCAAATGAAGCGCTACAAGCCCGTTTAGCTCGATTCAAATTGTTGGTGGATTACGACAAGCTCGAATATGCAATTCCCCTCGCACCACAGCTAAAACAACAGCTTGCAGAACTACCTCCCAGCCATACTGCCCTATATGCGGCGATTAATTTTGTGGCTACCCTGAATAAACTGGAAAACCCCGATCAAGTTTTACCCAGCCAAGACTTAGCCCAGCTGATGACTCTTACAGTTAAATCCGCCCAAACTATTCAAGATGCTGCCGCAGAATCTCATGCTTTGTATCAATTAGGACAAATTTATAGTCGCACCTCTCAGTGGTCTTCAGCCCAGGAGTTAGCGGAAAAATCCTTGAATATTGCCCGCAAAATCCAAGCAGATGATATTATCGCTCAGTCAGCATGGCAGGTCGGCAAATCATATAAGCAACAGGGTAATAAAGCACAAGCTATTTCTGCCTATACTGAGGCAGTGAGGTCATTAAAAGCACTGCGTTCTGATTTAGCTGCAATTAACCCTGATGTCCAATTTTCTTTCCGCGAAAGTGTAGAACCTGTATATCGGGAATTAGTGGCTTTGCTTTTAGACGAGCAACCAACCCAGGTGGAATTGTTACAAGCTCGTGAATTGATCGAATCTCTACAAGTTGCCGAACTCGATAACTTTTTCCGGGAAGCTTGTCTAGATAAAGCCCAGCAAATTGATAAAGTAGACCCCACTGCATCAGTTATTTACCCAATTATTTTAGGCGATCGCCTAGCTACAATTATTTCCCAAACCGGACAACCTCTGCGTTATTACGTAACTCGCAAATCTCAAACGGAAATTGAGCAAACTCTAAATAATTTACTGGTTTATCTCAATCCGGTTTCCGATTCTCAGCAAAGGAAGCAATTTACCCAAGAAATTTATGATTGGTTGATTCGTCCAGCAGAACAGGATGGAGCCTTTAAAAATACGAAAACGCTGGTTTTTGTTTTGGATGGGAAGCTGCGGAATATACCGATGGCAGCCCTATACGATGGCAAGCAGTATTTGATTGAAAAATATGCAGTTGCTCTCTCTCCAGGATTGCAACTAATGGCAGCACATTCCCTCCAGCAAAATAAAATTAACGCGATTGTTGGTGGTATTAGTGAATCTCGCTCTGGTTTTGCAGCTTTACCGGCAGTGGAATCGGAAGTCAAGCAAATCTCGAAAACAGTATCATCGAATATGTTGCTAAATCAGCAATTTACTAGTCAAGCATTAGGCGATCGCGTTAAATCTAGTAATGCAGATGTGGTTCACCTGGCTACCCACGGACAATTTAGTTCCCGTCTCGAAGATACTTACCTGTTGACGTGGGATGGACGAGTCAACGTGAAGGAATTGTCGGAACTTTTAAAAAATCGAAGTGGGAATGCATCGAAGGCGATCGAATTACTGGTATTGAGTGCTTGTGATACCGCCACAGGGGACGATCGCGCTGTCTTGGGACTGGCTGGTTTAGCAGTTAAATCTGGTGCTCGCTCTACCATTGCAACTCTCTGGCCAGTTAAAGATAAAGCCGCAGAGATGCTGATGACTAGCTTCTATGAACAACTGCGACAACCAAAAATTACTAAAGCTGAAGCCTTGCGACAAGCTCAGATAAACCTAATTCATCGAACCGATTTCCGCGACCCCTTCTTTTGGTCTGCTTTTGTTTTAGTTGGTAACTGGATTTAGTACGTGATAATACTGATGGCATTTGTTTTAAAACAACAGTATATTTTCCTGGCTTTTTTCTCTGAAGTCGCTTATAAAAGGAAATATATTCCCTGTTTAGCTTGGTTGAGGCTGAAGGTTAAAACAAATTTTTGAGACAGATTCTATCAATGTATTTGACATCAAAAATTAACAAAAATGAGTAAAATACCATGAAAAGCAGATATTTTGTGAGTTCATTGACTGTGCTACGTCCCTGGCATTTAGCTACGGTAATTGCTCTGATAACGAGCACTGTATGCAGTAGTGCGAATGCTGTCACATTTACACCACCATCTAGAAATAGTGCCCCGTCCCAAGCAACAGGAGGAGCTTCCCGTAGTAGTTTCTTTACTCCTGGCAAAGGAAATGGGGCTCCCAGACAAGCAACAGGAGGAGCTTCCCGTGGTGGTTTCTTTACTCCTGGCAGAGGAAATGGTGCTCCCAAACAAGCAACAGGAGGAGCTTCCCGTGGGAATCTGTTTACTCCAGCCAAGGGTAACGGCGCTCCGCAACATGCTAGTGGTGGAGCTTCCCGTGGGAATCTGTTTACTCCAGCCAAGGGTAACAGCGCTCCACAGCAGGCAAGTGGTGGGGCTTCCCGCGTTGGTACTTACTACTTGAATCCATCGACAGTAGCTGCTACGGGGCCATCAGCATTAATTGGACTCATGCCTCAAAGTTATTATGGAACAACAGTATCTGAACGTCCGGCAGTAATGGTATATCTTCCGGCTTCTGATGCTAAAGAAGCTGTGTTCAGCATCAAAGATGAAGTTGGTAATATGCACCATAGTATGACGATTCCTGTAGCTGGGAAGTCTGGTGTCGTCGCAGTCAAATTACCAGAGGAAGCGGCAGCTTTAACTGTGGGTAAGAATTATCAATGGTTCCTAGCACTGAAGGTGGATGGACAACTCAGTCCCAGCACCCCTTATGTTGATGGTTGGATTCAGCGCATCCAGCCTAGTGCAGAATTAGCAACAGCAATCCAGCAGCAAGACGCATTCAAGCGAGCAGAAGTGTTAGGTAAAAATGGTGTGTGGTATGACTGTGTAGCAACATTGGCAGAACTCCATGCCAGTCAGCCCAATAATCCAACTATCAGCAAACAATGGGGGGAACTGCTTTCTTCAGTTAGCTTGAAAGAGATTGCCAAAGCTCCATTAATATCATCTGCCAACTAAGAAATTAGGAGAGTAAGAACGCAGCTAACCCAAAAACGGAATAGTGTCTTTTGCATCGGGAGGGGAAACGAAAACCCTCCCCGCTATTTCTTTCTACAGGAATTGAAAATAATTTAATATATGGCATGTGGTGTAAATTCCAGACCTTTGTTCAAAAAACTCGTAGTATTTTAATTATTATTCCTAGTGTTACTCTGACAGTCATTGCTGGACAATCCTTGGGACTATTTAATTTACCTGAGTGGAAACTACGTGATGAATGGATGCGACTGAAATCGCAACAAACAATAGCTGATGAAATTGTCGTTGTCACTATTGATGAACGTGATATTCAATCAGTAGGAAAATGGCCTGTCCCTGACTGGTCGTTAGCAAAATTATTAGAAAAAATTAAAGAACAAAAACCCCGCTCAATTGGTTTAGACTTGTATCGGGATTTACCAGAAGGAACTGGATACGAAAAGTTAGTAGAGGTTTTTCGCACTACTCCCAATTTAATCGGTGTGGAAAAAATCACTGGAGAGCGGGTCAATCCCCCACCAGAACTGAAAAAAAATGACCAGGTGGGATTAGCTGATTTGGTATTAGATGGCGATCGCCATGTGCGTCGTGCCCTGTTGACAGCTGAAGATGCCAAGGAGGATGGGAAAATTAAAGCAGGGTTGGCAACCCGTGTAGCCTTGAAATATCTCGAAGCTGACAAGATTAGCCTGGAATTAGTTAATGAAAAGCAACTGAAGTTTCAATTGGGGAAAGCCATTTACAAACCTCTGAAACATCAAGAAGCAGGTTATAGCGATGGGGATGTAGGAGGTTATCAAATTCTTCTCAATTGGCATGGTTCAGAGGTAGCATTTAAAACAGTGACGATGCGTGATGTATTGGCGGGAAAAATCCCCGCTAATTTAATGAGCGATCGCATGGTATTTATTGGTTCAACTGCTACTAGTACCAATGACTTTTTCGGCACTCCCTTCAGTTCGTCTTTACTTTCGGCTCAAAAACCAACTCCCGGTGTAGTCATCCATGCCAATATTGCCCTACAAATGGTGCGAGGGGCAAAAATAGGTAATACCACTATCCACGGCATTTCTGGGATATCTACGTCATTCTGGATTGTTTTCTGGTCGGCGATCGGTTCTCTAGGTAGTTGGTATTTAGCTAGTATGTCCAACAAACGCCGGATTCCCGGTGGGAAAATTCTGTGGTCAACTGTCGGTTTGAGTGGGGCATTATTAGGTGGTAGCTATGGCATATTTTTAGCTGGTATTATGATTCCGGTCACACCTGCTTTAGCTGCATTTATTAGTAGTGTTATTGCCAGTACTAATGCTTATAAACAAAAGAAACTAGAAGAAACTAATCAACAGTTAGAAATTGCCAACAGTCAATTATTAGATTATTCCAAAACCTTAGAAATAAAAGTCACAGAACGCACTCACGAATTATTAGAAGCCAAACAAGCTGCTGATGCTGCAAACCATGCCAAAAGTGAATTTTTGGCAAATATGAGCCACGAATTACGAACTCCGTTGAATGGGATTTTGGGGTTTGCTCAAGTGTTGGAACAATCGCCAAACTTGCAGGATAAAGATAAGGAAGGTGTCAGTATTATTTATCAATGTGGTTCACACTTATTAATGCTGATAAATGATATTCTTGATTTATCAAAAATTGAAGCACGTAAATTGGAATTAGTCCCCACTGTAGTTCATATTCCTAGTTTCTTACATGGTGTCACTGAGATTTGTGGTATCCGAGCCGAGCAAAAAGGGGTTAGTTTTAATGTTGCAATTAGTGATAAATTACCTGCTGCAATTGAAACCGATGAAAAACGATTGCGCCAAGTTTTAATTAATTTGCTGGGTAATGCAATTAAATTTACCGATAATGGCAGTGTTACATTTAAAGTCGATGTTTTAGAAGCTGAATCAGAATCCAGTCAATCCCTTACGAAAACAATTCGTTTTCAAATTGAAGATACGGGTGTGGGGATGTCACCTAACCAACTAGAAAAAATCTTTTTACCCTTTGAACAAGTCGGTTCCGCAGGACAGCGTTCTGAAGGTACAGGCTTAGGATTGACTATCAGTCAAAGAATCGCGACATTACTAGGGAGTCAGATTCAAGTCCAGAGTCATCTGGGTGAAGGGAGTTTATTCTGGCTGGATGTGACAGTACCTCTTGCCCATGAATGGAATGAAAACACAACTCTTGCAAATCCACAAAAAATCAGTGGTATTCGGGGTGATGCACCTCGGATTCTGGTTGTAGATGACGATGACAACCACCGTTCCATTTTGACAAACTTGCTACAAGAAATTGGCTGTCTAATTCTGGAAGCATTTGAGGGTCAACAGGGATTAGAATTAGCAACTAAATATCAGCCAGATATGATTCTCCTAGACTTAGCCATGCCGAATATGGATGGTTTTGAGTTAATGGTTCATCTACAAGCAAATCCCCAAACCCGTGAAATTCCAATTATTGTCTCTAGTGCTAACGTCTTTGAGGAAAATCGCCAACAAAGTTTACAAGCAGGAGCAGCAGCATTTGTTCCTAAACCCCTGCAAGTAAATGAACTGCTGAATGCACTACAATCAGTCCTCAAAGCTGACTGGATATATGCAGAATCTATCCTCAAACAGTCTCCTTCTCAACCTGAACAATCAATTAGTAGTGAATTAGCTTTGCCACCCCAGGAAATTTTGCAGCAATTGTATCACCTGGCAATGATGGGAGATATCCCAGCAATTGAAGGAGCATTGGGGGAACTAACTAAACAAAATCAGCAGCTAGCTCCCTTTGTGGCTGAGTTAAAGAAACTAACTACTAATTTTCAAACCTCGAAAATACGCAAATATATTAAATCTTTGATGACAGCAGAGGCACGACAATGATGGACGATTTTTTCTCAAAGCCCATGCATATCCTGTTAGTAGATGACAATCCGAATAATCTCAAGGTACTATCAGAAGCAATTCAGGGATATGGTTGGAAAGCTCGGATGGCTACAGATGGAGAATCCGCGATCGAGCAAACTGAATATGCAGCCCCCGATTTGATTCTTTTGGATGTGATGATGCCAGGTATTGATGGCTTTGAAACTTGTCGTCGCTTAAAAGCAAATGCAATCACTCAAAATATTCCTGTAATTTTTATGACGGCTTTGTCTGATGCTACAGACAAAGTGAAAGGATTGGAAATTGGTGCTGTTGATTATATTACCAAGCCCTTCCAACAGGAAGAAGTAATTGCCAGATTAAAGCTGCACCTGAAAATTTCCTATCTTACTCGTACCTTAGAACAAAGGGTAGAAGAACGCACCATAGAATTAACTCAATCACTGCAACAGTTACAACAAGCTCAGTTACAACTGATTCAAAATGAGAAAATGTCCGCGCTGGGTAATTTGGTAGCAGGTATTGCTCACGAGATGAACAACCCCTTGGGGTTTATTGCCGCCACCCTCAAACAAGCAAAACCAAATATTAATGATGTTCTCGAACACTTGAAGCTGTATCAAGAAAGCTTGCCGAATCCCAGCGATGCCATTATCGAACATGCTGAGGAAATTGATTTAGATTTTTGTATTGAAGATTTAGCAAAAATGATTGATTCGATGACAATGGCTTGCGATCGCATTAAAAATATTAGCACTAGTTTAAGAACCTTTTCGCGGGCAGATCGAGACTACAAACAGCCATTTAATTTGCATGAAGGCATTGATAGTACAATTTTGATTCTCAAGCACCGTCTCAAGGCTAACGAAAATCGTCCGGCGATTGAAGTATTTACAGAATATGGTGATATCCCGCAAGTGGAATGCTTCCCAGGGCAACTAAACCAAGTATTTATGAATATTTTGGCAAATGCTATAGATGCCTTAGAAGATGCTAGTGCAGGTCGTAGTTACGAAGATATTACAGCCAATCCCAACCAAATTACAATTACTACCTTGGTTGAAAATCAACATGTCAAAGTTATCGTTGCAGATAATGGTGTTGGGATGAGTGAGGAAGTTCAACAGCGTATATTTGACCATTTATTTACCACTAAGGGTGTCAATAAAGGTACTGGTTTGGGACTAGCGATCGCTAAACAAATTATTGTAGATAAACATGATGGACAAATACACTGTGTATCAGTTCCTGGAGAGGGGACAAAGTTTGTAATCACCATGCCAATTTAGCGTTGGGAATGGAAATGGAGATAGAAAAGGCGCTGTAATTTTAGAAACAATCCCATCCTAATTTCTTAGGGCATTGGAATTACCGCAGTGATGGTGACGCTGTGGGGATTACAAACATTCAATAAACTTATATTTACAAACCTATATCTAAAATAACAACATCACTGGGCATGAAAATTTAGCTGCCGATAGGGGTAGGTGTAGCAAAACTGTCACCAGGGGCAAGATAGTGTGAAAGTCTTGCTGTGATTAAGTTTTAGACTACTAGGCAGATTTAGCTCAACAATTTAACGAAAGAATGGGTCTGAGTGCATAAACGCGATCGCTCAAACGTGGAGTTATTTGTAGACAAAGCAATGACTTAAAAAAATCATGAACTTTAAATCTGTAATTTTGCTCAGTTTAAGTGTCGTAACAATTGGTTCTGCGACTATTGTTGGTTCTGCTACTCAAGCCTCGGCAGCAGATGTCTGCGAAAACGTTAGCATTACCATAGAAAATGGCACTAACGATCCGATTAAGGTTACTAAATTTGAGTATCAAGATACTAGTGCTGTCGGCAAGCCATTTCGGACAGAGCTTCTGTTAGGTATCGACGGACAAGAAAAGCTGAATATTGGTAAATCATTTACTGAAAAACGCGATCTCCGATTTATCAAAAACGAATTAACCAGATTTAGAGTCACCTACCGACACCAAATTGGCGGAGTCAAATTTGAAGACCGCGTCACTCAATTAACCAATACCTTTGAGTGTCGCAATGGGAGTTTTCATAAAATTATACTCACTGAGTAGGGTTTACCCCTAACATACAGTTGTACCGATTGTGTATTGTCCCCAAATTGGCATACGCGATCGGGTGTCTCGTGCAACACCGTTTTTGTCCAGTTTGTGGTTCTGCTTATAAAGCGTCTGTCAAAACTGCCAAAACTATGAAATAACTATATGAAGTAAAACCCTTTACCAGCAATGTTTTCAGCCTATTTTGCCCCTGGTGAGAGCTTCGCTATATCTACCCCCGATACTTTGGTTTTAGGGAAGCACTAAAGACTAACAACCACACGAAAACCACATATCCGCAAGCCACCATCAGACTCATTCCAACTACGACTAGCGCTGCGACACAACACAGGACTAAAACTCCAAGAACCACCGCGTAAGACTCGACGGTTTCTGTCTCCATCCCATTCCCAAACCCTACCATCATTAGGTGCGCCAACATAATTATTGTGCCAGGGATCGGCACACCATTCCCAAACTAGCCCGTGCATATCATATAATCCAAAGCTGTTAGCCAGTTCAAAACTACCGACTGGAGTAGTTTCGCGGCGAAATCGACTTCTACCTTCTAATATCGCACTGTCGCTACTACCACAGTTGGCTAAGTCGGGTGTGATGATTTCCCCGAAATGAAATGGTGTTGTTGTACCTGCCCGACAAGCATATTCCCATTCCGCCTCACTGGGTAAACGATACTTCCGTCCAGTTTTTTTCTCCAAGCGATCGCAAAACTCTTGTGCCTCATGCCATGATACATTTTCTACAGGACGATTGGCACCTTTAAATTTTGAGGGATTTGGATTTAAGGGAATATTTTCTTTCGGTAAAGCCGCAACCGCCCGCCACTGTGCTTGGGTAATCGGATATTTACCCATACATAACGGCTCAATTGTCACTAAGTGTTGTGGACGTTCGTCGGCATCTCCTTCGCCATCCCTAGAACCCATGAGAAAATCTCCACTCGGAAGCGATACCATTTCTAAGAAAATCCCGCCTCCTAAGTCTTCAGAATAGTAACGCGCACTATTACGTTCTCTGGTAATTTCTCTACCCTGTGTATCTAAAGTTAGTACCTCAAATTCAAAAACATGAAAAGCTGGAACTGTTAATAGTTCTTGAGATTTAATTGTTGGTTGATGAGTAGGTATATTTTGAATGGGTAAAGGTTGAATAGATGGAGTTTGAATAGGTGGATTATTGAGTGACGAAGTTTCTGAGGCTGTTTCCAACTGAGGAATCGTCATCATCCCAAAAAAGTTCATAAAGCTATTATTATTTAAATCCTGTAAAACTTCGAGTGCTGATTGATATCTTTCTCGAACCAAGTTTTTGAGTAATTTATCTAATACGTATCCTAATTGCTCACTGACACTTAAATTCTTTTGGCTCAACATTTCCCGCCACAACCACTGAGCATTAATCGCATCATAGAGGGGATCATAAATATTTCCATATCTATCTTGTTGTGGCAAAGATTTTGTTAATAGCCGCACACAAGTTACGCCCAATGAATATAAATCGCTAGCATGACAAGCAAAACCAGCCATTTGTTCGCTAGGTGCATAACCAATTGTATAAATTACTGTCGCTTGCCGGGCAATACTTGCTTGGGTAATTTGTTTGGCACCACCAAAATCAATTAATACCAATCGATTATCACCGTGACGGCGAATAATATTTTCCGGTTTAATATCTCGGTGAATCACATTGCGCGAATGAATAAAGCCAATCACAGGTAAAATATCGGTTAATAATTGCCTGATTTTTGCTTCATCAAATATAGATGTTTGGAGTTCCTTAAATAAAGTCTCCCCTTCAATAAACTCCTGTACCAAATACAAACTTGCCCCTTGCTCAAAATAAGCAAGCAGGCGCGGAATTGACGGATGATTCTCTCCTAGTTCATAGAGTCTAAACGCCTCCTCTTTAAATAACTGCGCGGCTTTGGCACGTGCTGCTGTTCCCTGTACCTGAGGAAAAAATTGCTTGATGACGCATGGTGCATCGAGTCTATCTACATCCTCTGTAGCATAGGTTTTGCTAAAACCACCTTCTCCTAAAAGCCTCAATACACGAAAGCGGTTTCGCAACAAGTCGCCAAAGTTGCTTTGTCCGCAGCTATTACAGAATTTATTTTCCTCTGCGTTAAATGGGTTGGAGCAATTGGGATTTTGGCAGATTCGCATGGGTGTTGAGGGATTGCATCTTGTCCAAAGTTAGCCCCAATATCAGATGATTGAAAGCTGCTATATATGCCCTTAAACAAGAAATTTACATATGGTTCATTTCAGCGATTTAGTACTTGCAGATGAGATAAACAAAAGGGATTTACCTTGTATCAGTATAACTACGTACCAATATAATTGTCTCGCTTTTCCTATATATCTGCTCTCCTTACGTTAATACAGATATATCATCAATTTACATGTTTAGATTTGCAGGCATTTTAGATACAAATGAACAATAAACCAATGTTACATTTGCCTTGAGAGCTTTTCAATATTAATTAAATATGGGCGCACTGACATTTATATTATAGGGCGAATACTATCGTAAGGTAGATTAAAATGTCAAGAATATATATCTAAAAATTGCATTTAATTTATAATTTTAAATTAGACATGTTTAACTAAGTATATAAAAAGCAACTAGTGATAAGTAAACAGTTAGATATTAGTGGTTAGCATTGCGGTTATGTGAGGTCTTTACCAGAGAAAAAACCGCACTGTACATAGATAAATTTTGATGAAATTGGGGTTTTTGTAGATGTATAATACAAACAACAAGCAATTATCAGCATGTCCAACTATCTGTAATGAATGTATTTCTCATACTTTTGTAGAAGGTTTGAGCGAATGTCTTCATCCTGATGAATCTGGAGTTAATTGTGCGACGGTAATTTTTTGCAGTTCGTTTCAACCAATACAAAAAATTGATAGTCCTTGTGTATCTTTTGGTAAAGATGAAGAAGACACAGACTAATTGATTACAGGATGTTGCCAGTCAATCAAGACAAATTTTGCGGTTGGTAATTTACTGGTGACGGCTATATTCTGGATTCTGTGGTGTTTTTGCAAATACCGAAGTTTTGGATAGCGCCAGTTGTACAGTAAAGGTAGAACCTTCCATTTGCTTGCTTTTGACAGCGATGGAACCACCGCAGCGTTGTAGGTATTGTTGCACAACACTTAAACCTAATCCCGCACCCCCAGATTCTTCGCTTGGTGGACGGGTACTATAAAAACGGTCGAAAATTCTGGAAATATCAGCTTCGCTAATTCCAATACCAGTATCGCGGACTTCCAACAAGATATATTCCCCTTGTTGCCGAGCTTTTACCCAAACCTGACCGCCATTGGGTGTAAATTTTATACTATTACCCAGGAGATTAATTACTATTTGCTTGAGTCCACCATGAACAAACCAAATAGCAGGTAAGTCAGTTGGTACGGTATAAGCCAGCATAATCCCTTTTTCTTGGGCGAGCGGTTGATAGGTACTGACTACCCCAGGTACAATATCAGCAAGGTGAACAGTCTCAAAATTAGCAGATTTCAAATTCTGTTCGAGTTCGACTAATTCCAGTACGCTAGTAATGAGAGAATTTTGGCGATCGCACTGTGAATGTAGCATCTGCAAGTATCTCTGTCGCTGTGGTGGTTTCAGTGCTGGGGAGTTGAGCAGCGATAAGGCGGTTTTCATATGTGTCAAGGGTGTGCGGATTTCCTGACACACATGATTTAAATAAATATCTTTTTCTTGGAGCTTATTGTCAAGATTTTGATTTTTCTGTTGTAATTTAATTAATTGCGATTTTTTCCGCTTGCGGTTAATTTCTTCCTGTCTCTGCATTTGCCGAGTCAGCAAACTACTTAAAATTGAGGACTCTGTAGCGTCGGTAAAACTAGATTTTTCGTCATCATCAACATTAACTATTGGCTCAAGTGCTACATGTTGAATATTTTCCACCACATGCCGCACTAATTTACTATCAAATGAAGTTAGTGTTACTAATGATGCTTTCGGTTTTGCATTTGCTTTTAACTTTTGCTGTCTTTTGATACTTCGAGATGGACGTAATGCCACAATTAAACTGCAAAATTGCGGAGATACTACCATCCAAAAATACTCGCGCTGGATTTGCCCTGATGGTAAAAATAATTGTAGATGGAAGGAATTTCCTGACACCACATTTGGCGAATCATTTACCGATTTTCCCAAATGGAAACTGTAAATTTTTGCCGATACATCTCCTTTTTGCTGGTAGCGCAGTAATTCCGCCTGCCAAATATTTCCTCCTGGAAGCTTTGTCCATACGGTAGCTGGTATTTGTCGCTCGATGAGAACATCAATTTGCGATCGCACCATCGCTAATAATGTCGCCGGAGATACAGACAACGGTTGACAACCATGTTCACTGCTGGCAATTATTAATTGATATGGAGATAAATCTTGGGTCAGAGAGACATTCATGGGCAAAGCCGGTTTAGGAGATATTGAGTAGGAAATATCAAGCCAGTATAAAGCAGTATAAAGCAATAAATAATACTGCTTTACATTTTGCACTGTAAATGTTCGTTATATTACATAATGTTGAAGAAAATTGCCAAAAGTATTCCTCATTCACTGCGTAATGCTGTAATTGGGTCTAACTGGGCAGCATTTCTGGCGGGGACAACACCGGCAACCAAGCCGACGGTGGCAGAAATACCAAAACCTGTAATTATTGACCAAGGTGAAATCACGAGGGGAATTGTCATTATGCTAGAAGCAGCGAGCGCAATTCCCATGCCAAATCCAATGCCGATGCTACCGCCAACGGTGGAAACGATAATGGCTTCTGTGAGAAATTGAGTCAAAATGGCGTTTTTTGTGGCTCCCATGGCTTTACGAATGCCAATTTCCTTAGTTCTTTCCACAACCGAAACCAGCATAATATTGGCAATGCCAATACCACCAACCACCAGAGAGATTCCGGCGATCGCACCAATCATCACCGTAAACATGCCGACTATACTAGTATAGGTATTGGCAATATCCACTTGGTTGATAATGCGGAAATCGTCGAATTGGGGTGGATAAATATTGTGTCGTAAGCGAAGTAAATTTGTCACTTGAAATTGAATGGCATCTAATTGGCTGCTATCTGCTGCCGATACCCAAAACCCGGAAATCGAAACACCGGAAATGGCATTATTACCAACAATTCGCCGGGACATATTTGTTAGGGGTATAAAAACGCGATCGTCTTGATCCATGTTACCGACAGCACCTTTCGTTGGCATCACCCCAATTACCCGGAATAGCTGCTTTTGGATGCGAATTTCCTTGCCGATTGCTTCCTGTTCTCCAAATAGCTGTTCCTTGACTTTCGTACCTAAAACAACCACTGGTGCGGCACTATCTAAATCGGTTTGAGAAAAATATTGCCCCTGCTCGGGATAAGTATCTTTAACATCAGGATAATTCAAATCTGTACCAACAACGGCAGTAGAAATATTTTGCCCACCATAAACTATTTGAATTGAACCCCGTTGTAAAAAAGCTGTTACAGTTTTGGCGGCACTAGCTTGTGTGGCGACAGCCTCAGCATCATCCCAAGTCAGAGTCGAAGCCGAACCACCACCCTGACTAATACCACCGGTATTAGAAGCCCCGGCTATTACTAAAATCACATCTGAGCCTAGGGATTGTATTTGTTGCTCGGTAGCTTTTTGTACTCCTTGTCCGACGGAAGTAATTGCCACTACTGAACTAATGCCAATAATCATACCTAGCATTGTTAGTCCTGTTCGTAGCTTATTGCTCCATAGGGACTCTACAGCCATTTTAGTAATTTCTGTAGCCAGAGAGTTATTAAATTCTTTTGGTTTGAGTTTTAGCATAGGGTATGGCTATCCATTGAATCATTTTGTCAGGGTAATATTGGTATGATTTAACGTTTGTTGCTAAGGCTGATACGGAGACTTGGAGACGCGGGGACGCGGAGGAATTTGAATTGTAGGTGATTAGAAAAACATGAGATGAAAGGGAATTATGTCTTGGAATCCAGTCATGACGTGGGTTACAATCAAAGCCAATAAAGTAGAGTCTAGTGTCCTCTCTTGGGGTTTATTATTTAATTAAGCCTACCTGCTTAGATATATGGAGACTGGATTCTTATGCGTAATTTATTTGGTTGCTTAATCTTTATTGCTGAATATTTATGAATGAATATTATGAATATAAAGACGAGACTCAATGAGTTTTGATTTACAAGGTCATGATGAGATTGCGGCTCATTAATCATTAATCATTGCTCATAACTGATTTGTAAAAATATCAACAGTACAAAATTCTTCCACCCTTATGACTGTCAACATCCAAAACGAACGAGACAATTTACCAGCAAGTGATAATATCAAAATAAATCCAGACACAGAAAACGAAAAAGTTTTATGTTCTCATTGTCAGCGTACTGCTACGAACGGGATTAAATGTAAAGGTATCTGTGTGGCAGATAGTGACTATTAAGTATAAATTTTCGGATATTCTCAACGTTTCAATCACAAATTTTCTACACTATATTTTTTCTTCACGAAATTAGAGTTCTTTCAATACGGCGGTCGGGGATTAGCCACATAATTGCAACTAAAATATATAGTAGGCAGGCAAACCAGGCATTTAGAAAGGAAAGTAGAATTGCCAAAGCATAAATCACCACCGACATCTTACCTTTAAAGTCTCGACCAAGAGCGATCGCGATCGCCGAATCTTTGCCATGATGA
Source organism: Calothrix sp. NIES-4101 (assembly GCA_004296455.1). Lineage (GTDB taxonomy): Bacteria > Cyanobacteriota > Cyanobacteriia > Cyanobacteriales > Nostocaceae > Brunnivagina. The sequence continues at coordinate 4,605,155 of AP018280.1, read as the reverse complement.
GCAATGAGAACACGACTTAGTATCAAGTAAGCGATCGCAGCGAGGAACAACACCACGCCATACAGAGCAACTGGAATGGTGGCGAAGTGGTTTTCCCCCATCCAAGCAGTGGTAAAAGGAATTAGGGACAACCAGAACAGCAGGTGCAGATTAGCCCAGAGAGTATTACCGTTAACGTGCCGGATTGACTGCAACAAGTGATGGTGATTATTCCAGTAGATGCCGAGATAAATAAAACTCAGCACGTAGCTCAAAAACACTGGGATTAGGGGACGTAAGGCTGCTAAATTGGCTCCATGCGGCACTTTTAATTCCAGCACCATGATCGTAATCAAAATGGCAATCACGCCATCACTAAAAGCTTCTAGCCTCCCCTTTTCCATCTTGATGCTTTCTCCTGAGCTAATTTTTGGTGATACTTTGTACTTTATCGCACGCAGCATTGCATAAAACTTTTATCTGGATTTGCTTGTCTTTTGCATTAGATTAGTTAACAAATTAAATTACCTGCCTCCCAAACCAGGTACTCTGTTGGAACCTCCAGGAACCCTAGAGCGAGGGCGCGTTCCTTCGGGGAAGGTGATAAATATGCGCTCACTACCTTTTAAACCCGAACGAACTTCAGTTTTATCGTTGACTGTGAGTCCTGTGCTAATTTGTACAAATTTGGGACGGTTACTTTCTCCTTGGACGTACACTCCTGTACCTTCGGTTTGGCGAACGATCGCTACTGTGGGGACAACTAAAACATTTTCTAAGGTACCAGCATCAAATGTGACATTAACATTCATCCCGGAACGCAAAAGATTCTCCTTGTCGTCCAGAATTTTGACTTTAACCTCAAAACTGGTAACGTTCTGGACAACAATCGATTGGGGGGAAATTTGTGTGACTTTACCTGCAAATTTCTTTCCTGGGTAAGCATCTGCTGTTATTATCGCTTTTTGACCCAGGCGCATTTGGGCGATATTACTTTCGGCGACGTTGACGACGATTTGATTGGCTGAGGCTAGGGAAAGGATTGAGGATGATGTTGCGGAAGATACAGAACTCCCAGCAGTGGTAGGAGTCACAAACGCCCCAGGGTCTGCATATTTACGGGTGACAGTACCATCAAATGGGGCACGAATGAATGTATCGTTGACTTGGGTTTGGATTGTTTTCAGGGTTCCCCGTGCGGAAATAACTTGGGCGCGGGCTTGGGCAATGTCTTCGATGCGAGAGCCAGCTTTCGCCAAGGATAATGCCTGTTGTCTTTGTTGGACTGTGGCTTGGGCTTGGAGGATATCTTCGGGGCGAGAACCTGCCTGTTGTAATTCTAGGGCTTTTTGTGCCTCTAATACTTGAGACTGGGCGCGATCGCGTAAACTTTGAGAATCGAGCCAGGTACGTTCGGAGATAGCCCCTTGTTTGTAGAGGCGATCGTTTTGTTGGAAGGTTGATTCGGCTTGCTGTAACTGACTTTGGGCGTTTTGGAGTCTGGCTTGGGCTTGGGCTATATCTTGGGGACGATTACCAACTTTTACTTTTTGGAGATTGGCTTGGGCTTCGTTTAATTGAGCTTGGGCTTGGGCTATATCTTGGGGACGGTTCCCAGCGATGAGTTTTTGCAGGTTGGCTTCGGCTTGTGCGAGTTGTCCTTTGGCTTGGAGAAGTTGTCCTTGCAGATTTGAGTCGTCCATTTTCGCCACCACCTGTCCAACCTCAACTGCATCTCCTTCTTTGACAAATAATTGTCGGAGAATTCCTGATGTTTTGGGGCTGAGGTTGATTGACATTTCTGGCTGGATAGTTCCATTTGCTGTCACAGTAACTGTCAAGTTTTCTCTGGCAATGGGAACTGTTTGGCGATTACGTCTTGCTTGTTGACGAGGTTGAACCACTGTTTGTTGGTAGATAAAAAACCCTCCTCCACCCGCCAACAACAGTAGTGATAAAAAAACTAGCCATTTCCCAAGGGCGTTAAAGCGTAGTTTCTTTTTTAGTGGTTGCTTGATGGTTGGTTCAATTGAGTCGGAAATCATAGTGGTCTTGCTGTAATGAGTCGATGCAAAAAATTACAAGCACTGTATTAGCTATTAATTTAACTTGTCAGAAATTTGCAAAATAATCTTTATTCTCAAACTTTAGTTGGAATATTCCCAAGCTAATTTAATCTCAGTTCAGTGCTTTATACCCTATTCTGTAACTTAATTTTATTTAATTTTATATATATTTCATCAGCGATCGTGAGTGAAAAAAGTCATATTATAGTTAATCATGGAATACTCCAGATTTATTCAAAACTATTTGATGAATACTGTTGAGTATAAGTTAGATATTGTTTACAGTCATTTTAATTGAGTTGTAATAGATCCAATTTATCAATTTCCTGACAATAACTACGAATAATTCAGATATAAATATACTGATTATTGAAAAATCAAATATAAATTATATATGGATATATATGCATGAATATATATGGAAATGATTGCTGTAAGATTCGGAAATTAATTTAACAAAATAAATGCAATAGATAAATATATTCTTGATTTGATGATGCGGAGAATACGGTAATCTAATTTATCTTAAAAATACGATATTTTATCTATAATTTAATACTAAATTTATTTAACATTAATTAAGTGAAAACTAAATTAGTAGCAGTTGTTTTTTCATCCTAAATCAATGTCGAAAAGACACAACACAACAGTTGTATTGATTCCTCTGTCTCTAGCAACAGTCACTATAGCAAGTTTAATAGAACCAGCTATGGCTGTTAATTTGGGAATTGCACAAGATTACAATGTCTTCGTGTTTGGAGACATGAATCAAAGTTCAGATTCAGAAGGTCGTGTAGCAGTTGGTGGTAATGCAACATTCAGTAATTTCGGTATCGCTGACCGTCTAGGTAATTCTAATGGAACAGATACCAGGTTGATAGTAGGTGGAGATTTAACCTACAACGGTGGTCAAATTTTTGGTGGCAATGCTGTTGTAGGCGGTAAAGTAAAAACTTCTGTCAACTTCAACTGTTCTCCAAACTGCGGTGTTAGTTCAGGTACACCACTTAATTTTGATGCAGCCCGCCAAGAATTAACTCATCTTTCTGGCTTTTTAGGCGGATTAAGTTCTACTGGTACTACAGAGTATAAATGGAGTGGAATTCATCTTCAGGGCAACAATAGCGATTTAAATATTTTCACTATTGATGGTTCACAGTTTTCTAACAGCAGTTATCTGAATATTAATGGAGTAGGTGGTAATTCCACAGTAATTTTTAATATTTTAGGTGATAGCGTCAACATTGGTAACTTTGGACTCAACCTGAATGGACTGAATAAACAAAATATTTTGTTTAACTTTGTTGATGCAATTCAAGTAAAAACTACTGGTTTCTCTTTCCAAGGAAGTGTACTTGCAACGAAAGCTAATGTCCAATTTAATAATGGGAATATAGAAGGAAATTTAGTTGCTGCTTCTTTATCTGGTAGTGGCGAGTTTCACAATACCCTGTTTTCTGGTAACTTGCCTAGCGTACCCAAGCCACAGCCACAAATTCCCAACGAACCGACTCCGCCATCTTTACCCAATCCAGAGCCACCAACTAACCCGAATCCAGAACCACCAACTATCCCGACTCCTGAAACTCCTGTTTCCACCACAATACCAGAGGCAAGCAATATTATAGGGCTATTATTTGTAGTTGGTTTATTTGGTTTTTCTCGCCGTAATAGATTATTTTCTAAGTCAAGCATTACTAGTGATGAAATCTAGTCAGCAACCTTGAATTATTTAGGAGAAGCAAGATACCCAACTTCTTTAAGGAAGTGGGGTATTTTAGTTTTTACGTCATTTACGTCATTACATAATAACTCTGACATAAATATTTTCTGCTATAATAAGGAGTTCTTTTTATTCATATTAGAGAAGTTGAAATAGTCACGATTTACAAAATTAATTACGAGATTAGATATTAGATTCAATTAAACTAAATTAAGTCAAAATTAAAAATATGACGGAAGAACTTCAAATAAAAGGCACAGACTACTTAAAAATTGCCGAACAATTTGCCCTTAATGGCAATGTTACGGAGGCAAAAGTATTTGGCAGTGGTAATATTAATGACACTTACTTAATTAGCTTAGATACACTTGACAACAGAAATTTTATCTTACAGAGAATCAATCATTACGTATTCCCGCAACCGCAACTAGTGATGCAGAATATGCGGATTTTCACAGAATATGCTGATCAAAAACTCAAAAATATACATTTAGATCGGCGTTGGGAGGTTCCCCGTGTTTTGTTAACCAAAGATGGTTTTGATCACTATACCGATATAGATGGTTCATTTTGGCGAGCAATTAGCTTTATTCAGAATTCTCAGTCATTTGATACCATACAGAATATTGAACATAGCAAAGAGGTTGGCTATGCTTTGGGTATGTTCCACTATCTCATGGGTGACCTCTCACCAGAACAATTCGCCGATACCCTTCCAGGATTCCACATTACACCCACCTATCTGCAACAATACGAAGAAGTTTTACCTTTACATACCAATACAAACATTTCTGAGGAAGTCAAATATTGCTTAAAATTTGTGAGCGATCGCCAAAAATGGGCGAATGTATTGGAAAATGCTAAAGCGGAGAATAAACTACCGTTACGTTTAATGCATGGCGACCCCAAAATCAATAATGTCATGTTCGACATCAGTACAAAAAAAGCAGTAAGTGTGATCGACCTGGACACGATTAAGCCAGGACTCATACATTATGATATTGGCGATTGTTTACGCTCTGCTTGCAACCCTGCTGGTGAAGAGATAGAAGACTGGGAAGCTGTTTATTTTGATACTGATTTGTCTCAGGGTATCCTCCAGGGCTATCTTGCCGTTGCCCAGGATTTTATGACAGAAAATGATTATTTGTATATATATGATGCAATTCGACTAATTACATTTGAGTTGGGATTAAGATTTTTCACTGACTATTTAGCAGGAAATGTTTATTTTAAGATTAAATACCCAGAGCATAATCTTTTCAGGGCATTAGTTCAGTTTAAATTAGCAGAAAGTATTGAATCGCAAGCACAGACTATTAATCGAATTATTGCAGATTTGCAAGATTGTAAGATTAATTGACAATTAGGAATTATTAACTCATTCTTTGCCAATGGAACAGACTTTTACCCTCCAACCTTTTCCAACTATAGAAACACTACCAAACATCACAATTATTGGTAATATTAACCAGAATGATAACTTATTAAATATTAGCTACGCCCTCAGAGGCAATATTACAGAAGTCGAAATTCCCTCTCAAGCCAATATTCCCCAGCGAAAAGATGAACTTTGGGAACATACGTGTTTTGAGTTCTTTGTTGGTGTTAAAAACTCACCTCGCTATTGGGAATTTAATCTTTCTCCGAGTGGAGATTGGAATGTTTACAGTTTCGAGGGATATCGTCAAGGAATGCAATCAGAAGTTGCGTTGACAAAACTACCATTTAGGATTCAAAATAGTGCGGATTGTTTAGAATTAGCTTTAAGCTTTGAATTAGATAAAATTATCCCTCCCAAACAAGACTTGGAAGTGGGAGTTACTGCCGTGATTAAATGTAAGAATAGTCAAGTGAGTTATTGGGCATTAACTCATTGTGCTGTGGAAGCTGATTTTCATCAACGAGGTAGTTTTCTTTTGGATTTGAAGACTTTTTAATGCTGATAAAGTAGTTGGGTGAGATTAAAGCAAGCCAAATGCCGGGCATCGCTACGCTCAACTCCCTTTCAGTTGTTCGTTTGAGCATTTCGACTACGCTCAATGCTCAAAATAAATGGTTCCGCTTTCCTAGCTAAAAAGCCCTAAGGATCGTGGATTAAATAAAGTGTAATTCTGGTTTAGCGGTGTAATTCCATTGGGGCAAAAATTCATCAAAAACAATCTTCATGTTTGATTTGAAATCTTCAGCCACTTTTCGACCCGTTTGATAGGTTTTATCGAGAATCGTTGTAAAAACTTTGAGTCCTGTGCGAGTGGTTGCCTTTGCCATTAAGTCTTTTACAGTCTGGATACTCTCAAAAATCATCCCCTGACAAACGCGAGAGATATGAGGAAACAAACGATGCTCAATCGGATTATACTTGGAGGTGTAGGGCGGATAATGAGCGATACGAATTTCGATGCCCAGTTCATTAACTAATGCCTGTAAGTCCTGTTTGAAGATGTAATAGCGAGAGCTATTGCTACCGCCACCATCACATAACAGCAAAATTGAATTTGCCAAAGAATAACGCGTCTTACCATAGGTGTTCCACCAGTAGCGAATTGAGTCACAGGCTAATTCACTGGTATCGTGGCTGATGCCAATCTGGATATAACCCACATTGTCTGTTATATCGTACAGCCCATGGGGAATGGCAACTCCAGTCGCAAGCGTTGGCCAATCATGGTCAAACACCTCTATCGTTTCTTGAGTGTATAGTTGTCCCTCCCGGTATAACTGCCCAATTAATTCTTTTTTTTGGTGTCCATACTCATGACCGGATTACCTGCCGTTTGATAAGAGTGCTTAAGTTGGTCAATCGTCTCAAATTGCTCGTTGCGATATTGATTCTCTCCTGTTGCCAGGGTCTTTACTGCTTTACGTTTACGAAAGTTATATTTCTCCAACAACTGGTCTACCACTGTCACACTCACTTCGATTCCTTCATTTCCCAGCAATCCTGCAATCTCATGACGCTTGAGATTGGTCCACTTGACACTTTCATCCATCGGCGAACCTGCTGTGTGCCTCTCCAACACTCGCAAAAACGCCTCGTCTAATCCAACAATTGTCTCGAAGGCTGATTTCCGTCCACCTCCGGGTTGGCGAATCCTCTCCTGCCCAAGCGCCGTTTCGTCCTCAAGTTCTCGCAAGCCTAATTGTAAGGTTTCGTGATGGCATCCCAGCAAGCGACGGATGTATGCCTGTCCCCCGTACCCTAATTTTACTGCTTCAATTGCTGCATATCGGCGGCAATCCTTCTCCGACAACGATTCATAATATCGTTGCATTTGAACTTCAATTTCACCAGGGTAAGGGTGCATCATTTACCAGTTCTCAATTTACCCTTCTAGTGTACTGATATTATTGGCAGTATTACACCTTATTTAATCCACGATCCTAAATATTCCACTAAAGCAATTTAGGAGGAATTAAATAATTAAATTATCCGAGTCAATCTCAAGCCGTCAATTTGAGTAGACTGTAAAAATTAAGAAATGTGAAATTTAAAGAACTATTATGAATTTGACTGAAATCCTGATTTGACCTTTTGTTATTTGTTGTAGTCACTGAGAGATAAAACACTTATGCCAGCTAGCTTACAACCAAACAATTCTAATTACATCCCTCCTATCTTTGAAGGTTTTTTTATTCAAATGGTGACACCAGGATTAGAGAGTAGATGTAGAGACATCGTCACTCAAGTGCTTGGTGGGGATTGGAGACTAAAAGCAATTGGTGATAATTCAACCGAATTTGAAATCACTCTCAACGATGATGCATTAACAGTCAAAGAGGCTTGGGATAAGAGTTATGAATTGCGATCGCAGCCTGGTATTATCGATGCAGAACCTCTATTTACCGTTCCCGTACCAGAACGTACAAACTGGGATGAACAACTAAAACCTCAACTGAGAGGGTTTGATATTCAAGCCAATCGGCAAGTTACGGATGAAGGTGAAAATCCAGATTGGAGTCTCCGGCAACTTCGAGTCTTTGAAACATGGGAGCGGTTTTTCCCCAACCCCGATAAGTTACCTGGCGATGGAATTGTTATCGCTCATCCCGATACTGGGTATACACCACACCCAGAAATAATTAATAATTTACTTACAGCACAAGGTTACGACTTTATTAAAAATGATAATGACCCAATCGATGAACTGCAAAGATCGGGAGGAGAAGTTATCAATAATCCTGGACATGGTACATCAACCGCTAGTGTTATCGTTAGTCCTCCATCTGGAGAAGCTAATTATCCTAACGGTAAGTATGTGACGGGAGTTGCACCAGGTGCAAAAATAATTCCCCTACGAGTCTCATATTCAGTTGTACTTTTGAGCATTCGTAATCTTGCAGAAGCAATTGAATATGCAGCAAACAACGGTGTACATATACTCACAATTAGTTTAGGTGCGGGTTTCCCCAACCAACGTTTGCGAACAGCGATAATTTACGCTCAGAAGCGAGGCGTAATAATTGTGGCAGCATCAGGAACAACGGTTCCCTTTGTCGTTTATCCTGCGGCATACGATGAAGTGATAGCTGTTACAGGCAGTACCGTGGACAGAGGAATTTGGTGGGGTGCAACAACTGGTAAACAAGTAGATGTGGCAGCACCAGGGGATTCGATTTGGTATGCCAAAAGTCGCCGAGACGATAACAGTAATGAATTTAAATATAGTATTGAAAGTGGCTCCGGAACTTCATTTTCAGCGCCTTTTGTTGCCGGTGTCGCCGCTTTGTGGCTTTCATATCATGGACGAGATAATTTAATTGCCCGCTATGGGGCAGAAAAAATTCCCTTTATTTTCAATAATTTATTGCGTGACACCTGCGATAAATTCCCGACGTGGCAACCCAATAAACATGGTATGGGTATTGTGAATGCAGAGAAGTTACTTGATGCACCTTTGCCTGATAATGTCAATCAATCAATTATTGCGCCAGGGATGGCATTGCAACAGTATTCACCTGTTGATAGTGGTAGAATCGAGACTTTTAGCCATCTATTTGCATCACAATTAGAAACAACTGAATCGGCAAATAATTTTCTCTTTCGAGACGATGACAAGTTGAATAATCATCTTTGCCAAATATTACAAGTCAGCGAAACCGAATTACCACAACGCTTGCAAGAAGTTGGGCAAGAATTAGCTTTTCATTTTGCTAGTAATCCAGAACTTTACAAGCAATTTGCTGCCACTTTGCATAGTCAAGAATCAGCATCAACTCAATTCAAAGCTGTTGAAAATAAGTCATTGAGCAAATTGAATAATATGAAATCTCTGCAAGAAATACTTTTAAAAGGGGGAATTTCTGAAGTCTTGAAAATAAAACTTGAAAATAGTTAAAAGTTTAAAGTTTAAATTTAAAAAATAGTTTCGATTATATGAACCAAGTTCTACGGCTACACCAAAGGCAGAACCTACCCTGTAGCATTTCCGCAGGACTTGGTTACTGGTGACTAAACTATCTCACTTACATGCGCGACAAAGCAGCCACCTTTTTGATCTTATCTGTGTCTAACCCCGACAATTCCTCAAGTTTGAGCCAACCCTCTTTAACTAAACGGGCAAAAACAAAGATAAGCACAGAATATCTGTAGTCATATTTGCCATCAATGTCGTGTCTTCTAGCACTTAAAAAATCGTGTAAACCCCACATCTGATCGAGATGTGCGATCGCACTTGCTTGTTCGCGAACTTCTAAAATCAAAGCATTGATTTCCCGTTCATAAGCTTTATCGAAGGCTGCTTTAGCCACCTCCTGTTCTGTCTGAGACCACTGAGTATCTGTCACTTGCATTATCAAATCTAAAATTTATGGGGTTATCCAAATCTTTGAGGTTATTAACTTTACCAGAGTGTATTGTTAATTCCAACGTAGCAAAGCGCTCTATGATTAAGAGCGCTCAGTCATCCAAATTTTATTTGTGCTTCAGTACTTTTTTAACGAACTAAATTTAGTAGTTCTTTGGGAGATGCTAACAAATCAATGGCGACAAAGAAAATTTGACCTTCAGGATTCAATAAGAATCTCCAAGCCATATTCATACCTACAGCAGCACCAAACCAAGGAGTTTGTACTTTACCGGTAACTTTGATTTGGGTGTAACCATCTTCAGCAGGTTCAACAACCCCACGCTCTGGGAGTAACTTCAGATTTTGACAATCTTCACGGAAAAAGCGATATACTGCATCTTTACCAACAATTGGTTTTTGGAACGGAGGTTGTAAAGCTCCATCCGGGGTAAATAACTTGATTAGTTCATCAAAGTCATTGGCATTCATGTTGTTCATATAGTTCAACACGGTTGCATTATCAATTCCTTCAATAGTGACTTGAGTCCGCTGAGATAATTCTTGAGGAACAACTACAGGTTCAGCAACACGAGCGGCATTTCCCAATTTGTTGGGGTCAAATCCCATGTCAACTACAGCATTCCGCAACACAGTAATTTGTTGACCGGATTCCAAATTTCTAATAGCTTGTAATACTGCTGCTGCATTTGCCGAAAGTTGATAACCTTCGGGAATTGGAGCAACAATTCCTTCTTCCATCCATTTTCCTAACTGATACCAAAAACCTAACTTGATATTTGCAGACCAACTACCGTAGGTTCGACAAACTGGTGTATCAGCACGGTTTGCCAAATCACACATAACTTGTGACTGTTCCCGGAAACCCATTTGCTTGATTTCATTCATGGTTCCTTCCGCAAACTGCATATTAGCCGCACCAGGAGCCGCAATTGTAATGGTTTTACCCATTTCCAAGTAAGCAAACCAAATCAATGCTAACTGGTCTTCTGCACTGAGTTGAGTAAACCTCGCAATGGTTGCTGGTACTGCATCCGCAGATAGAGTGTTGGGAAATATATTACGTGCTGAATCAATGGTGAATGGCATAGGAGATTTCTACCTTGTATGGATTTGGATTTACGTACGTTCGTAAACAGCTGCAATCAAGAGCTTTTGGGGATGAAAATGTAGTCCCCGTTACTTAAAGCTATCACAATAATTTACAAAAAAACATAAAAATTTACAATCATTGTCACGTTGATTGCTTATGCAAGGAAGTAAATACGATCGCTCTGATTTAGCAGTAATGTTTTAGTAATATTTAGAATTCTTGGCATATTTACTGGGATTTGTTTCGGAAAGGTATATTTACTGGCTGAATCTAGTGGTATTAGGTTTAGCAAAATTCAATTACCTACAGTATTGACTAGCTGGAATCTTATCCTGTTAACTAACTGAATCTATAACCATACAAAATTTAGCCGCAGGTCGATGATGGAAAGTACTGATTCTTCTCAAAATACTCAGCAAGTAATAGATAGTGACACACAAAATACTCCAATAAATAGCGGAGATATTACTGTTACAAACCCAGTTGATGTTTCCGAACCAACAGATAGACAGAAATCTTCCAGTTCGCGTCAGATGTTGCCCAAAATAGTTATTGGTGTAATTTTAGGTGCAGGTGCGATCGCATCGGGCATCTACTACTACCGTTGGTCACAATTTAGTCAACATCATCTGACAACTGATGTTGCTTACACCAATGCCGATACTTATCCTGTTACATCCCGCGTTGCCGGGATTGTGACTGAAGTCACAGTTAAAGACAGCGAAGAAGTTAATCCTGGTAAGCTTCTCATCAAACTTGATCCCCGCGAAGTTCAAGCTTCTGTAGCTCAAGCAAAAGCGGCATTAGATGTTGCGAAACAACAAGCAGAAGTGGCGCGGGAGAATATTAATAATGTGCCGACGACGATTATTTCCGAACCCTTGAGTCCTGTTCCCGGCGAGCAACCCAAGCTAGTGCTGCCGAAAGTAACCCAAAGTATCAACAAACAAATAGAAGTCAATCGTCAGCAGTATAAAGCAGCCCTGGCAACAGTTACACAAAGACAAGCTGAACTGAAACAAGCGGAACTTCAACTTTCCTACGCAAATATCAATGCTGTGACATCAGGTCAAATTGGCAACATTAATGTCCGTGCCGGGCAACAAGTTCAACCTGGACAAACTCTACTGGAAGTCGTCCAGCCAAACCCTTGGGTTGTGGCCAACTTCCAAGAAAACCAGTTAGAAAAATTACAGCCAGGACAAACAGCCGAAATTAAAATCGCTGCTTTCCCCAGTCGTAAATTTGTGGGAAAAATCGAAAGAGTATCCCCCAGTCCAGTTAATAGTGTTGCTGTTCCTTCTCCCAGTAACACTTACTCAGCTAGTAATTACACTAATAACCCGAACCAATTAAATACCAATGCTGTTCGTCGGATTCCAGTCAAGATAGTATTTGAGCCTGATAGCATTAAGGGTTTTGAATCGCGAATTGCTCCGGGAATGTCGGCAAATGTAATCATTAACACTAAATAACTGTGCTTTGAGAGTGTTTTGATATCCTCGGTTTTCTCAAAAGTCGGGGGTATTTTAGTTGCATCGCAGCTTATTAATATTGAGTCCGGTAAGTCAGTTATTATTAGTTTTTCGCCGCTTCCCTCTATCTCCCCATCTCCACGTCAGTTTTATTGTAGGTATTTAGGCGGACATAATATTAACTTGCTAATCCTGATTGCAAAGGCAAACAATAAATATTCTCACACCACACATACAAACCAGAATTTGAAAAATGCAATCAGGAAAAGGTAATTTTGCTGAAAAATGAGAAATAGATGTTTTGGATTTGACTTGATTTATTAAAATTTGCCGAACTAAAAACTGGGGAAATTGTTCGCCCATAGCCGATACCATTTTGGTAGCTGCTTAAGATTAGGCGATGCTATCCCAGGCTTGGGAGACTACTTGACTCAGCCAACGACGTTGTTGTTTGTCGAGTAATGTATCGTCTGCAAGTACTTGGGCTGTTAGTTCTTCCAGGGATTGTCCTTGGGCGCGGACGATTCTAATTACACCTGCAATGGCAGCTGCAACTAATTCTTCGTCAACGGGCTGTTGGCGCATCTCAAAAATGTCTTCGGGGTTGTCGGGAATGGGATAATTCATGGTGTGAGGTTATAAGCGAACGAATGAAAGGTATATTTGTTAAATTCTTAAGATTTCTTTACTGGATTTTCATCTAGCTGATAGCGCGGAGTTTACCGCAATTTACAGAGTTATTAAATCTGTCTTAATGAGTAGATTTATCGGAGTTTGCCAAAAAAATGAGAGAACTACTTTATCTAGAAATCCCGACTCCCGATACGGCAAAGGTTTTAACTTGGCTGCAAAGGGAATTTGAGGTGGGATTTGGTCAAAAAATCGTGACTTATGACGGTTTTCGCCTGAGAATGGCTGATTCTACAACCGTAAATTCAGGTATTTCGGATAAATTACCGAATGAACTGTCAGTTTTTGTCTGGTCGGTACAGCGAACTACTTACCTCAAGGTTTTTCGCTGGGGTGAGAATTATAGTTCATATGAAGGGACATTTGTCAAGAAAATAACAAAAAATATTCGCGATCGCTTTCCCCATGAATACCCGGAACCTCCAAAAATCGACTTATCGCAACAATCGATTTTTGAGGCTTTAGCACCGCGTTATCCCCTGACTGTTAAGTATTTCCAGAAGATGCCTAATGGTGAATATGATTTGAAACGTGCTTATTGGTGGGAACAGCGTTGGCGTGAAGGTGTGCAGAATCCCCAGCAACCAAAGCAGGTGATTTTTCGGGGCGAAGAAAATAGAGAAAATCCTTCTTCCCGAACTCCCCAATTTGATCTCATTTACATCGGTGGTGCTTTGGGTGTTATCCATGCGGCGGTGATGGCAAGGTTGGGTTATAAAGTTTTGCTGGTGGAAAGGTTGCCATTTGGAAGGATGAATCGGGAGTGGAATATTTCGCGGGATGAAATTCAAAGTTTAATTAATTTGGGTTTACTGACTCCGAGTGAAGTGGAGTTAATTATTGCCCGGGAATATGAAGATGGATTTAATAAGTTTTTTGATGCCAATAATCCGCCACATTTAAAAGCGCCGATATTACATACCCCAACTGTATTAAATATTGCTTTGGAATCAGATAAATGGCTGCAAATGTGCGGTGAGAAGTTGCAAGCAGCAGGCGGTGAAATTTGGGGTGAGACTGAATTTATACGTGCGGATATAGATAATTTTCAAGTTGTTATCACTGTTAAAGATTTAACAAGTGGTGTAGAAAAACAAGTAAGTGGTAGGTTACTCATCGATGCGATGGGGACAGCTTCACCAATCGCTTGGCAATTGAATGGGCAACGTGCCTTTGATAGTGTTTGTCCAACTGTGGGTGCGGTAGTATCGGGTTTTGAACCGGGGGTTTGGGATTCGACTTATGGGGATGTGTTGTATAGTCACGGAGATATTTCGCGGGGAAGACAGTTAATTTGGGAGTTATTTCCGGCGGCTGGCGATGAATTGACGATTTATTTATTCCACTATCACCAAGTCAACGCTGAAAATCCTGGTTCATTATTGGAGATGTATGAGGACTTTTTCACGATTTTGCCGGAATATCGACGCTGTGACATGGACAAGTTGGAGTGGAAGAAACCGACATTTGGTTATATTCCTGGACATTTTAGTACCAATGCTCGCGATCGCACTGTGGCTTTTGATAGAATAATGGCGATCGGTGATGCTGCTTCGTTACAGTCTCCCCTGGTGTTTACTGGGTTTGGTTCCTTGGTTCGCAATTTGGAACGTTTGACGAAGTTACTGGATGTGGCTTTGAAACATGATTTACTCAGTTTCCAACATTTAAATAAAATTCGTGCTTTCCAAAGTAATATTGCTGTCACCTGGATGTTTTCTAAGGGGATGATGGTGCCGACGGGGAAATTTTTACCCCCGCAACGGATTAACTCGATGTTGAATAATTTCTTTGGTTTGTTGGCAGATTCATCCCCGGAAGTGGCGGAGAATTTTATTAAGGATAGATTTGACTGGCTCACATTTAATAGTTTGGCATTAAAGGCTGCCAAGAAAAATCCCCTGTTATTACTGTGGATTTGGGAACTGGCGGGAGCAAAAGACTTATTTCGCTGGTTGGGTAATTATGTCAATTTTACCCGTCATGCGATCGTTTGCGCTTTACTTGGTTTTTGGTTTCCTGGTTTCCTCAAGCAAAATCAAACTTGGTTAGAATCTCGTTATCCTGGCTTCTGGTTGCGACTTTTAGCGATTAATTATGCCATTAATACAGGTAAACCTCCCTCAAAACAGCAAATCAAACCAGGAAAGCTTCTCCATACTGTTTCTACTATACAAGGATGCGATCGCACTGAGGAGGCGTAACTATAGAAGATTTTGTCGATTGGGTACAGGCGCATGATAAATATTCACATCGATAACGATTAATATATGGGTGCGCCAAACCCAAAGATGATCTCAACATCCTCTATATTAGGAATATCCTGATGTTAGGTTCAAGACAATCAAGAACCCCTTAATTTTGCATCACCGCATCCAATAACTTATTTGCGCCAAATCGAATTACATCCGTACAAGGTAAACCTGTCTCATCCTCCACTTTGAGAATTTCCTCCTTTGCCGTCACTTCATCCAAATGTCCTGTATTCAAAGCAACAGCAGCAATCGGTACATTTGCAAATGCCCCCGCCCCTGAGGCTACCATCTCATACATCTTAATAACTTCACTGAGTGCAGGTATCGGTACACCTTCCATTACCTCAGTTTGCCCTGCTCGATGCACCAAAATCATCTGTGTCGGCTGCGAACCCCGTATTAATGGTAACGTTGCCGTCGATGCTGGATGCAATAACGAACCCTGTCCCTCAATATGCAAAATATCGTAATTCTTGCCATACCGCAGCATCATTGCTTCGACTGCACCTGCTGCATAATCTACACGGATAGCATCTAAGGGCACGCCATCGCCCTCTAACATTAAACCAGTTTGTCCTGTCGCCAAAAATTTAGAACGCCATCCCCGTAATTTTGACGCATGATGTAATTCTAAACTCGTAGACATTTTCCCTACTGCCATATCCGTACCCACCGTCAACACACGACGACAGCCCAGATTACGTGCCAATGCTTTAGCAACACCTAAATTTGGTGGCTCCTTACGCACATCCCAAATTACCTGTTCTGGTTTGACAAGGAGCGATCGCAATTCTGGTATATTTGCCAAAGGTGTATGCAAACCGTTCACAATTGACATTCCCGCCTTGAGGGCATCCTTAAGTTCATGCCAATAATCATCTGGTAAAGAGCCACCATTGGGAGCAATCCCAATTACCAATACTTGGGGTTTGAACTTCATCGCCTCCATAAACGATGCCACAATTGGCACATCCCTCTGAATTCCTGTCAACTCAGTTAGAGATTTTCCGGGGCATTCTTTATCAATCACTGCCACAATTGGGGCTTCACTATAACGCAACAGGGATAAGCCAGTTTTTCCAACTGTGCCTTGAATACCCCCATGTAACAGAATGACAATCCTTTGATTAAGCGCTAGCCGCACGATATTCTACCCCCAAGCCTGGTAAGTCATTTGGAAACAAACATCCCTCGTGCAGAATAGCACCACAAAAGGGGTCATTAACTAGATTAAGATGACTATCTAAATCTAAATAGTCTGCCAGTGGAGAAAGTTGTACCGCAGCTGTATTTGTTAATGCACTATCAGAATAGCAACCAAACATTACCTGCAAACCACATGCACGGGCTGTATGTATCATCCGCATTGCTTCGGTTAAACCACCAGATTTCATCAGCTTGATATTAACACCATCTACAGCAGTTGCCAGTTGGGGAATATCAATACTGGTAAAGCAGCTTTCATCAACAAATATTGGTAAGGGCTGATGTTGTTTTAATTCCCTCAGTTCAATTTCGTGCCCCTTTGCTAGCGGTTGTTCAATATATTTAATCCCCATTCCCGCCAGCCAATTACCCATCTTTACCGCATCCGCGAGACTCCAACCCCCATTGGCATCAACAAACACTTCCTGGGCTGATGCGGCTTCCAACACCGCTAAAAACATTTTCTTGTCAGCTTCAATACCATCTGGACTTCCGAGTTTCACCTTGAAAACTTTAATATCAGCATATTCCAACCATTTTTTGGCACGTTCCTTGGCTGCCTCCGGTGTATTAATTCCAATTGTGACAGAAGTTGGTGCGATCGCATGTTTATCTAATCCCCAAATTTGCCATAGGGGTAAACCAACTCGTTTTCCCAACCAATCATGTAAGGCAATATCAATTGCAGCGCGGGCTGAGGATGGGAGATTTGCTTTGATTAAAGTGTGTTCTATTTCTTGCTGTTGATGCGGATGAAACTTTTCTAAGGTAGGAGTAATTTTCTCTATTGAGCTTTTAATCATCTCCGTTGTCAGTGGATTTCCTCCAGCACTAAATGGTGACGCTTCCCCCCAGCCTTCAATCCCATCTTCGGAAATTTTTACCCAAATATTAGTAGTTTGTGCCGTTGTTCCGTAACTGATTGTTAATGGAAATCGTTTATTGACAGTAAATAGTTCAACATCTATTTGCATGTTTAGCTATGCAGGTATCTTTAATTTAGCAGCACTTGGATGACCAGGATGATCGTACCTTTTTCCATCTCCATTTTCTTAATACGAAAGGTAAATTTTCCTAAGAATAAATAAGATCATTGTGTTAATTCTTTAACTTTTTGGATGAATGCTGCCACTAAATCGAGTTAAAATCCTTCACCTTGAGTGCAAACAAAGTTTTCAAACTTTCAATAATCATTTTTTTGTCTAAATATGGAGACCTACTACTGCTTCAAAATCTATGATTTTTCTTATGATCTGGTTGTCTTTTTACTTAACATTTAATTGATCACTTAATGTATTATACTATTTTTAGTATGAAGCTCCACAGAATCAATTTAACCAAAAGCTTGCTAAATAAAAATCACTTCTATAAATTTTCACATACAATTTGGTATTAGTGCTTAAATCTGACATGCTTCGATTATTTTTATAGTATCCAAATAGCCATTATCATAACGAGTAATCAAATGCTGTTGATACCATTCTTCTGCATATTTATTATATAGATGAGAAAGCGGAATTTCTTCACAGAGTTTGAGTATCCAAGTTTTCCACTTTAACTCAAGGATTTTCTCTGTTAAATTCCAGTTTTGATGGTTACTAGATGCAACAATTAAGCGTCCACCAGGTTTAAGAAAATAATGGCTTTTACTTAACAGTGAATCAAGAACATATCGACCATTTCCATTTTCATTCCAACTAGCAGCATCAGTTCTGACTGGTTCAGTAGTTCCAGGCAAGGTGGGAGGATTAGATATTATATAATCAAAGCTATTTTTGAAATTATTTGGGAGCGCTGACAAACAATCTCCTTGAAATGATTTAATAGATATATTGTTCAACTTCCCATTAATTTTTGCTTTTTCCACAGCGTATGGATTCAAATCTGTACAAACAACTTTAGCACCCTTTAATCCAGCCGCAATGCCTAATATACCACTCCCACAACCAACATCACATACATGGCGTCCAGAAAAATCAAGATTTTCAAACACCTTAGAAAAAAGGATAGCATATTGAGTTGGACACCAAATTTTTGGATGTTTAATTAGATTAATCTGGTAAGAACCAAAGTCAAATTTATCTAAAAAAAGATGATTTCTTTCTACAAGAGGTACAGCAAAAATATTTCCATCTGGGAACGACCAATCTCCAATTACAGGGTTTGAATAGTACTCCAACAAAAGCTCTGGGGAAAAGTTAATAGAACCAGTTAAAGTCCCATCATTTGTATAGACTTTTTGTAGACCAAATATTGATCTACAAATAAGAACTTTATCATAAAAAAGTCCATATTTATCAATGTTAAAAGGGTTAATTATTCCTCGTTCAAGTTTATATTTGGCTAGCTCAATATTAGATAATAATCTAATATTTTTCCCACTATTTTCTAGCTTATTAATATCAAATTTTCTATGACCTGGACCATGATATAAAATAGTCTTTGATGCTGATTGAAAAATTAGAGTTTTTAACTCTTGCTCAAGGTGGATGTTTCTTGACATAGCTGCTTCCCAGCAGCTATTAACAGGTTCATCAAGATTATTTGGATAGTGTTCAACCCCAAATGGAAAAATCATGAGTTAATTCATTAATAAACAGATATTTACTATCTTTCAACTGCAATACTACTGACACTGTTAAATAAAGCTTTTGCGGCTCTCAAGCGTTCTTTATTATTTGTTAACTCAATATATTTAGTTCGGCTAAAACTGTTATCAGTTACTGTAATGTAAACGTATTCTCCATCAATGATTGCAAAATCAGAACATCCTATTATTTCTGATAAATATCTCTGCTCTCCATTATCATAATTGTTGAGAGATATGACTTTTACGAATATTCCAATTTTTTTCTGTTCTTCAATTACCTTATCATATTGTTGTAATTCTTTTTCATCTTTATATATAAAGATTCTCTCAATTTTACAACCACGTTCAATTGCTTTTTTTTGAGGTTCAATGTAAGCTAATAAGTCTTTTTGACCAAGAGAATCAGGATTCCCTAAAACATTGGTTGTAAAATATGAAGTATGCAATGCGCCCATTATTTCTTTCCATCTTATATCGCTCAATTCTTTTTTAAATCTAAGATTTCCATCAGATAAGTATTTAAGATTTTGCAAGCAAAATTCTAGCGTTTCAAGAGCTTGTCTATCAAATAATGAACTAAGACCCAAGTTATCTACTTTTTTCCGACTACCAGCATTTAGTATATTGCCACTTATATGAGCAATTTCTCGAACTAGTTCTAGAAGATAAGAATCTAGATTTAATGCTTTAAACTCGGCATCTATCAATACCCTTTCTCTAGTTTCAGAAGTGATAATAGTGGCTTCATTCTTGAATGATGAAGTGATAAAAGTTAATTGTGCCAAAGAGAGAGAGAGAAATGATAGAAATCCTAGTATTAAAGACTGGAAATTATCAATATTAAATCTGATTGATATTAAAGATATAAGAAATGATACAATTAAGTTTACAAACATCCACACAAATGTATCATCCCAGTCTCTTTTGCGCGATGAACTTTTCATAGTGTTTTGTTGATGTACAATGAATAGTCTAAATTGCTACTTAAACAATGCGTATTATAGCATTTTATTCAAGGTTCTATTAAGGTGATGAAATCAGCTATGCAATATAAATGTATTACTTTTTATATAATTTCTAGAACTCTGAAAAAATAGATAATCTGGACGTTTTAATATAGCTCATGCTATTTTCATCGGTACACCACCAGATGGAACAATTGTAATTCCACGACGGACTGGTTTAACAGGGCGATTATCAACCAATTTCAATTGAAATTGTGATAAAATACTGGCTACAACTAACTTCATTTCATAGATGGAAAAAGCCGAACCGATACAACCTCGATAACCACCGCCAAAAGGTAAATATTCAGTTGGTGAATATTTTTGATTTAAGAATCTTTCAGGAATAAATTTTTCTGGTTCAGAATAGACTTCACGACGACGATGTGCCAGATAAATGCAGGGAACTAAAACAGTTCCAGGTGTATATGTATTCCCTGCTATTTCTAATTGTTCTTTTACCATTCGTGGTGTACAAATTAAGGCAATCGGATGCAGACGCATGGCTTCTTGACAGACAGCAGACAAATATGGCATGTGGGTTATTTCTGCTAGTGTGGGATTTTTGCCTAAATGATTTAATTCATTAATTATCTTTTTCTTAACATGGGGATGTGAGTGAATGAGATAAAATAACCAAGATAAAACACCTGCCGTTGTTTCATGCCCTAACAGCAAAAGTGAAATTAATTGGTCTTTTAATTCTATGTCACTCATGGACTGCCCATTGTCATCCTTCGCTGATATTAATAGGCTAAGAATATCGCTTCTTGAAGTATCATTAATTAATCTTCTGTCAGCAATTTCTGCATAAACTAATTCGTCAATTTCTTGCTTACGCTGCAAATAATTTCCCCAGGGACTCCATTTACCTAAATTGCGCTGTAATGGTGGAAAGAAAAATAAACTCGAATACCAAGGCTTTGTAATATCATCGAGTAGCTTGCTGAGTAATTTCTTCAGCTTTTGATATCTTTCCCCAGGAGTTATTCCAAATACAACTTGCAGGATAATTTGTAATGTAATATCTGGCATGATTGTTTGCATAGAAACAACATTGCCAACTTGCCAATGTTTCGTTACTTCTTGAGTAATTTGACAAATAATCTCACCATATGACTTCATTCTATCCCCGTGAAAAGGAGGCATTAATAAACTGCGATCGCGATTGTGTTTTTGCCTTTCTTGCAGGACAATAGAATTATCGCCAAATATGGGTTGGAATACATGTGTAGCTTTCCGAAAATCTAATTTTTGGGCAGGAATTGCAAAGCATTCAGCGATTGCTTCCGCATGACTAAAAAAGACTACAGGTGGCGAGTTTATCCCTAAAACTTGCATAGTAAATGTATCGCCATATTGGAGAGCACAATTATCAAAAAAAATTGTGGGATTGGCGATTAATTGCAGTGTTTGAATTAAAGATTGCATCTTCAGAAAAAGGTACTCAACATGAGATAAATATTACCTCATGATGTTAGATGATTAATCGTAAATTTTCTATCATCTATCTCCGCATTATCTCATAAGTTAAAGATATTAGTGTTGACAATAATTTTTTTAATTTTTCTAATTTTTGTATTTTTTTAAATAAAAAATGCCCTAATTATGGTAGGGCTGAAAATTAAGGACTCAAGCGCGATCGCTAACTGTGAGTCTCGATATTACAACTTTTCCAGCAAATATCAAGATTTCGGATATCATCCCTTTAAACCTGGGGCAGAACTCCCATAAATTGCTAATTTTTATTTTTAACCTTTGAGCGCCTTTCTAAAATTACGACGATAGGATTTATTAGCAATAATCAGTGCCGGCCAAAATAAAGATAAGAGTAAGCGATTTGGTAAAGTGCGTTGAAAGTTAGTTCGTTCAAACCCATTCCAAAACTTCCAAACTCCACCGGCATAAATCACAATTAAAGCCAAAATAATTAATTTAGGCATTTCATTAACTCCAAAAGCAACTGGTAGAATTCAAAGTAAATATTATCTACACCTATATTGACATTTGATTAAACAACTGAGAAGTCATTACCTGTTTATAAATTTTTGTTTATAAATGTTGAGCCAGAGCGATGGCAATTAGACTCAATAGCCAAAACCAACGCGCTAGCTATAAATATAACTCAAATTTTTTAGCTCTTGACAACTAGACATTAGTTTTGTGATCCACAGAACCATTCGCATCAACTCCGTAGTTAATTACTGGAGTTTGATTCATCCAAATTGCTTGTTGGGGTATGGGGATGGAAATTCCGGCTTGATCAAAAGCTATTTTCAGACGACGGCGAAACTCCCGTGATACATCCCACTGTTTGAGGGGCTGTGTTTTAATCCATACACGAATAATTAAACCGCGATCGCCAAAATTATCAATGCCCAAAACTTCGGGATGATCGACAATGTGTTGTTTCCAATCCTCATCTGCTTGCATTTTCGAGGCAACAGCTTTAATCAAATCCAAAGCCTTGTCAACATCAGCTTGATAGGTGACTGGGATTGTTAAATCGGCGCGAGACCAACGACTGGAAAGATTAGCAACAACTTTAATTTCACTATTGGGAATAGTGATTAAGCGTCCTTCCGCATCCCGTAACTGGGTCATCCGCAAATTCAAATTTTCTACTAATCCTCCCACATCCCCGACAGCAATCACATCACCCAAAGCATATTGGTCTTCGACAATAATGAGAAAGCCGTTAATTGCATCTTTAATCAAACTTTGGGATGCCAGAGAAACTGCAACACCAACTAAACTCGCTCCCGCCAGCAAAGGAATTAAATCTATACCCAAGGTTGCTAAAGCTGACAGGATGCCTACTCCTATCCATACAGTCGTCACCACACTTTTCGTAATTCCCGAAATAGTAGAGACCCTTAACTGGAGTCGTTTAGATGTTTCGGGAGTGAGTAAAACACGACTCTTGACTAAAGCAGATGCAAAACGGTCAATCAAGAAATAGCTAAAACGCACTCCTACATAAATTAAAAGTCCGATAAATCCTAATCTTAAAGGAATTTGAGCAACCGCAGGAATTGCCACTTGCAACCATCGTGTCTGGGGAAATAAACCCAAGATGAAGTAAGTTCCTCCTCCCCAAATACCGCCTTGGGTGAGTTGAACAAGTCGCCGCTTTACTTCTTTTAAATTTTGCTGTTGTTTGAGACTGAGTAAATTAGAAATTGGTTCTTCTGTCTGTGAAGTTGACAAGATTTTTTGGGACTGATTCTTTTTGGAACGATGCCAGAAGTAAGCAACTCCCCAACTCATGAAAATCATTGCTACTCCAGTGCCAGTGGCAATTATTCCTTGTTGGAGTAAAAATTGCGTCTGTCGTTCTTGTTTTGCCTTTTGTAAACGTTGTTGCAATAAATCTTGGATTTCTTGGTCGAAGTTGCTAAAGTTGAGGCTCTGCGCTCTCATATCTTGTTCAGAGAGAGTGACAAGGTATTGATCATTAACAGTAATTTCTTTGGCTGTGTTGATACCCTCAACCTTGATATCTAGTAATCCATCCTGGTTCTGGAGATAACTTTGCTTAATTTGAGCTAAATTCTCTTGAATTGTCTCTATTCTCACTCCCAGATTTGCCTGAGTTGAAGTCACCTGAAATAAACGCCGACCATCCAAGTAAACCCAATCTGTGACGATTTTATTGTCTGAATTATTACTGTTTAAGGTGGGTGTTTGCAGGTTCGGGATCGGAAGAATTGGCAACTGCGCTGTGACTTTTGGCATCACTCCCACAGCGATCGCTATTGAAGATAGAGTTATTGCCACAAATTTATAGCGCAATGGATACCCCCTATTTACTCAAGATACTGTTGATTCAATCGTTTATAGGTTGCCACATCAATCTTAATAAACGTACCTATCTAAAGTAGAGGTTTGTAGATAATTGTTGGGTTTGAGAATATTTAATGTCTAAAATCAGTAATTATATGTAGAAAAATCAAATCCAGATGGAGATCACAAAAAAACTTGCCAGGGTTCTATAGACTAGAACCCAGAAACTATAATTTCGGAGATATCTAATATTTTGATTTGATAACCGCAAACCAAATTTTAGCCCTTGCTTGATTTTGGCTTGACAAACAAGTTAGTGTTCGATTAGTTCGACTCTCACATTCATGCAGATGCTTCTTAGGGAAGTTCCTCAAACCCGAACCTCTATAGGAAACTAAAGAAGGAAAATAATCATTAAGAGCGATCGCTCTTGGGGTTACATCTGGTGAAATTAGTAAAGGAGGATTTATGCGTGCAGTATTAATGGCAGGTGGTTCTGGGACTAGGCTTCGTCCTTTAACTTGCGACTTGCCCAAGCCAATGGTACCGATTTTGAATCGACCAATTGCCGAACATATCATCAATCTTCTCAAACGGCATAATATTTACGAGGTGATTGCAACGCTGCATTATTTACCAGATGCCATGCGCGATTACTTCCAAGATGGTAGCGATTTTGGTATCCAAATGACCTATGCCGTTGAGGAAGACCAGCCTTTAGGTACGGCGGGCTGTGTGAAGAATATAGCTGAACTTTTAGATGAAACTTTTTTAGTTATCAGTGGCGATAGTATAACAGATTTTGATTTAACCGCAGCAATTGAATTTCACAAACAACAAAAGTCAAAAGCGACTTTGATTTTAACTCGCGTCCCCAATCCCATCGAATTTGGAGTCGTCATTACAGATAAAAATGGGAAAATCAACCGTTTTTTAGAAAAACCTTCCACCAGCGAAATTTTTTCCGATACCGTCAATACAGGTACATATATTCTCGAACCAGAGGTTTTAGAGTACCTACCAGCTAACACCGAATGCGATTTTTCCAAAGATTTATTTCCTCTACTTTTAGCCAAAGATGAACCAATGTATGGTTACATTGCTCAAGGTTATTGGTGTGATGTTGGTCATTTGGATGCTTACCGCGAATCTCAGTACGATGCATTGGAACAGAAGGTAAAACTTGATGTTGCTTACAAAGAAGTATCTCCCGGTTTATGGGTTGGTCAAAATACCTACATTGAACCCAGCGCCCAAATCGAAGCTCCGGCGGTAATTGGTGATAACTGTCGCATCGGTGCCAGAGTACAAATCGAGGGTGGTACGGTAGTTGGGGATAACGTGACAATTGGTGCTGATGCTAACCTCAAGCGCCCGATTGTTTGGAATGGTGCAATTATAGGTGATGAAGCTCAACTGAGTGCCTGCGTAATTGCACGGGGAACAAGGGTAGATCGTCGTGCCCATGTATTAGAAGGGGCGGTAGTTGGTTCCCTTTCCAGCGTTGGCGAAGAAGCGCAAATTAGTCCATTTATACGGGTATGGCCCAGTAAAAAAATTGAATCTGGGGCAATTTTAAATATTAATTTAATTTGGGGAAATACAGCACAGCGTAACCTCTTTGGACAGCGTGGGGTACAAGGATTAGCAAATATTGATGTCACTCCAGAATTTGCCGTGAAACTCGGCGCAGCTTACGGTTCAACTTTGAAACCAGGTTCTAAAGTTGCAGTTTCTCGTGATCAACGGAATATTTCCCGTATGGTGACGCGATCGCTGATTGCGGGTTTAATGTCTGTTGGTATAGATATTCAAAATCTTGATGCAACAGCTATCCCGATCACCCGTACCGTAATTCCCACAATGGGCGTTGTTGGCGGGATTCACGTGCGTGTGCATCCAGATCGACCCGATTACATACTCATTGAATTTATGGATGCCCAGGGTATAAATCTTTCTAAGTCTAAAGAGAAAAAAATCGAAGGGGCTTATTTTAAAGAGGATATGCGGCGATCGCAAATTCAGGAAATCGGAGATGTGGCATATCCTAGTCAAGTTGCTGATAACTATTGCACAGCTTTTGAAAATTGTTTACATATTGATAGCATTCGTAATAGTCGTGCCAAAGTGGTGATTGATTATGTTTATGCGGTGTCGGGGGCAGTATTGCCGCAAATGTTAGATAATTTTGGTGCAGATGCGGTTGTACTCAACGCCAGTTTGAATAAAAGTACCATGTCTGCAATGAACCGAGAAGCTTTGCTCACGCAGTTGGGGCATGTTGTTGAGGCATTAAAGGCAAATTTTGGCGTGCAGGTATCGGCAAATGGCGAACAACTAATTTTAGTTGACGAGTCGGGGATTCCGATTCGTGGCGAAATGCTGACAGCGTTGATGGTAGATATGATGCTGACATCCAACCCACGTGGTACAGTGGTTGTTCCTGTTCACGCATCCAGTGCAGTCGAACAAATAGCCCGTCGTCACGATGGTAGGGTAATTCGGACTAAGGCAAATCCTACGGCATTAATGGAAGCTTGCCACAAAAATCCTAATGTGGTTTTGGGTGGTAGCGGTGATACGGGCTTTATTTTCCCCGAATTGCACCCCGGTTTTGATGCCATGTTCTGCATTGCTAAATTAATCGAAATGTTGACAATACAAGAACGTTCCCTGGCATCAGTGCGTTCTGAGTTACCCCGTGTTATCCATAAAGCTTACACTATGCGTTGCCCTTGGACTGTAAAAGGTTCACTAATGCGCTATTTAGTGGAGACACACCCAGCACAAAACCTGGAATTAATCGATGGAGTAAAAATTTGCCAACCCTACGATGATAGTTGGATATTGATGTTACCGGATGCCAGTGAACCGCTTGTACATCTTTACATCAACAGTAATGATCGCGAGTGGGTAGATGATACATTAAGAGATTATCGTGCCCGCGTGCAAATGTTTATTGAAAAAGAAGAAGAAGAGATGGTAGCGGAAGTATAGGTTAGTTTTTGCCGAGTTAGGAAGGCGGAATTATTTGTAAGGCTCATTTCAACTACGCTCAATGCTCAAAATAACTACTGAACGAGGGTTGAGCGTAGCCGAAACCTGACATTTTCTTTGCTTTAATTGAACCCGACTATTTAGTTCATAATTAATTGCTTGTCACTATCAACTAGCTATGTAAAATTGTCTGAAGCAACTTCAAATTATTTACTATTAATCAAAATAATATTATTTTAAATTAAATTTATATGTAATTTTTATGTAAAATTCAACAAATCAATTATTGATTAATTTTCTCCCCATCTTCCCCCATCTCCCTCTTATCATTAATCCTGCTTCGGAAACTTAATTTGATTTCCCTGAGGAGTCTGAACTATTTGACCACCCAATGCTTCGATCGCAATCATAGCGCGTTTTTGAGTTTCTTTATCTACCCCATTTTGTAAAACCATTGCCCATGCAGAAATTTGAGCATATTTACTCTGAGGATTTTGACTTAAAAAGTTGGCTGTATTTTGAGAAACCATTGCTGATATTTGGCTTTCTTCATCTGAGTGTTTTTTTGCCCAATCTGCTGCATTTTGCAATGATTTTTTAGCAGCTTGAGAATTGTTTAGAAATAATAATTCATCAATTCCTTTGTACCGCCATATATAATAAGAATCTTTAGGAACCCAAGGATTTAATGATTTTAAACCGCGTTCTGTGATACTTACAGCCCGTTCGGGTTTTCCGGCATATAGTGATGTGCTTGTGGAAAGACTAAGGTATGCTAATCTGAAGCGTGGGTCGTGTTTTAAAATAATCTCAAAATATTCTGGACTCAATTCATAGCCTGTTTTTTTACGAACTTCATCATCCCCAAAGTACTGTAAAAAATTTAAATATACCCAATTTGCCAGAACATTATTAAATCCAAATGCCGGAATTTTTTTGAAGAAAGTCAAACGACTTTTTTCTAACTTTTCCTCTCTTTCTAAACTTTGCTGTGAAAATGTTTGTTTACTAATACTTAGTTGTTGCTGCATTCGCGGAAATTGCAAGCAGGCAACTCCCGTAAAGCATAGTAAAGAAATTAGTGATGTTCCCACAATTTGACGAGATAATCCCAGCATTTGGTTTTAGTTATCAATTCATATCTGACTGCGGTTTTATAATTCCCATAAATTATGTAAAAGTAACAGTTGTGAACAACCTACTATTTTCAGTGAGCATTACCCCCAGAAAACTTTATGGCACGCACAGGTTATACTCTCCCAGTTTTCGCAGTTGCAGCAGCTAAAGCAGCTTTGATTTATCTATGTGAAAAAATGGATTCTTTAGCAACCGTTGAAATTGACTTACTTCCCGACATCGCCGAAATTTCTATTTCTCAAGTAGCAATATTAGATACTCACAGTGCTTTAGCGATTACTATCAGTGAGCCTGGAGATAATCTCGATTTGACACGAAATACCCCCATTTGGGCTTGGGTGCGGTTATCGCCTAGACAGTCGCAAGCTCTGATTTTAGAAGCTGGTGAGGGTTTGGGGAAAACTAGTGCTGGAGAAGCGGCAATTTATAACTATGCTCGTCGTTTGTTTGATGCGAATTTATTACCACTGATTCCCACAGATAAGACAGTGACAGTTTCAATTATCCTCCCTGAAGGTCGTCAATTAGCACAACGAACTTCTAATGAAGCATTTGGGGTGTTAGAGGGATTGTCTTTGTTAGGTACTAGTGGAATTTCTCAACCCTTATCTGCTGCTGACTATTTGGAAGAATTTCGCTTACAACTTCAACAAAAAGTGAAAACTTGCTCAAATTTAGTTTTTTGTATAGGTAGTAATGGGATGCAAGTTGCTCAACGTTTAAATATACCGGAAACTGCCATTGTTCAAACTGGAAATTGGATTGGTGCAATGTTGGTAGAGGCGGGATTGTATCAAGTCAGTTCTGTATTATTGTTGGGTTATCACGGTAAATTAATTAAATTGGCGGGTGGGATTTTTAATACTTCTAGTCATTTAGCCGATGGAAAATTAGAAATTATTAGCGCGGCGGTGGTTGCATCTGGGGGAGATTTAGAGACTGTCAAAACTGTTTTAGCATCCAAAACGGCTGATGCTGCCCAAAAACAATTGTTAGAGTTGGGATTATCGGAATTAGTATTTACGCATTTGGCAACTAAAATTAGTCAAAAATCCCAAGTTTACGTGCACAAATATGCTAGTTACACTCTGAAAGTCGGTACGATTTTATGCGATCGCCAAGGTGCTATTATTAGTCAAGATTCGTTAGCGTTGGAACTAATCAGCCATTTTCACTGAAATTGTTAAAATTCACTATCTTTTCTGACAATATATTCTCAGATTTATATATCCTCAGATTTACTTTGAAACTCTGCAAGATACTTTGCTGCGGCTTGGCATAAAATATCGTGATATTTACCATTGCTAGCTAGTAAACCACCCCATTGATTGGCATCTCCAGTGTTATATTGCAACAACGAGCGATTGTAATTGGTATATAATCCTCCGGCTTCAGTTAAAATTAATTCTGGTGCGGCGATATCCCAATCTTTGGGGGCAGATTTACCTGATAGGGAAATATATACATCGGCTTTTTCTTCCACGATGGAGGCAATTTTACAGCCAATACTACCAAGATTTTTATGATTTTTACAGGGCAAATTACTTAATATGTAATCTAAAGGTTCGCTACGATGCGAGCGACTCACTAATACTATTAATTCTTCAATTTTTTTCGTGGCGGAAAGTTGTAATTTCTTTATAATTCCGTCCTTTGTTTCGACAAAGGTGCCTCCATCTTTAGTTGCATAATATATCTTTTCTAACTCAGGTACAGCAATTAATGCTAATACTGGACGACCAGATTTTACTAAGCCAATATGTATGGCATATTCTCCAGTTTTATCAATAAAATCTTTTGTGCCATCTAGTGGATCAATTATCCATACAAATTCATTTTTTAATTGCTCACCCTGATAAGTTTCCTCACTGATATAGCCAAAATGTTCTGTTCCTAATTCTGATTGTAACTTGTCAATTAAATAATTACTGACAGCGATATCTGCGGCTGTGACTGGGTCATCTATTTTACCGTCTTTATATTGAATATTTAAGTTCTGATTCGCTGTTCCTTGATAAAAAGAGCGCAGCAATTCTGAAGCTTTCCAAGTAATCGGACGGGCAATTTCTAATATCTCTTTTGGTGTTTTCATGCTTTTTCCTGGTTTTGCGATCGCAACCTTACTATTTTCACTTTTTAATATTGTGTCATTTTTTGTAAATTTTTATTTAAAAGAAGAATTTATTGGACATTTTCAGGGATAATTAACTGTATGGAACTATTTTCACTATAATTGAGATTAAGCAATGTTTTTAGAAGCAGAAATATTCCCATTATGAAAATCTTATAAATTAATAATAGCATTTTATCGCTTCAATGTAAACTAAATTCTCACAAAAAAGCGTTGTATTTCGATAGATATTGCTCTTCCTATGCTTAATTTTGCCTTCACGACAGCATCCAGCAACGAGTGCCGAAAAACTGGCAAGAATAGGCTGCAATTTGAGCCGATAAAGTAAGTGCTTCGGCAAATGTTTCGCGTAATATGTAATGACAGAAAGCACCGTGAAAAATATCTCCCGCACCCAGTGTATCAACTGCTTGAATACTGGGTACATCAATCAATGACTTAACTGCCAATCTTTCTGTATTCAACGAGAAATCTGAGATGAGATATTCAATGGAGTCGCCACCGTGGGTAATGCCGATGTGAGGTATGCTGAATTGAGAAAGATAGGTAAAAACGTCTTCGCTATTGTTGCAATTGGGAGGATAAAAGTTAGCTGAACAAATAGCATAATCAACAAACGGTAAAATTTTCTCAAATCCCGGTTTCCAACTGCCACCATCAATGACAATTGGAATATCTTTGGATTTGGCAACTTCAGCAATATGATAGCTAATTTCCATTTGATGTCCATCGATGAGAATCAGATCAAAAACATCAATATGTTGGAGAATATCTGCGGGGATAGCCTGGATACTAGCAGGAATTTTGACTGCATTGATGGAAATTACTGCTCTTTCACCTGTTGCTTCGCTGACAATAATTGAGGAAACTGGAGGTGGATTTAGATTTGTTGGTTCTAAGTCAATAATCTTAATTTGATAATTCTGATTCACTGTAGATTTTTCTAAATCGCTGCGAATTAGTTGCGTCATCGGATGAGAACCAACTACACCCAATATTGTTGCTGAATTCCCTAAATGATTAAATGTCACAGCAGCATTTGTTGCTGGACCTCCCGCCGCAACAATATAATCTAAAGCTACTATTTTTTGGTTATTTTGGGGTGGTGAATTAGCAAGGTATATTAAATCTAAAGTTGTTAAACCTATAAATAATCCGTTCATAAAAACTACTAAGTAATCAGTGCTAAATTGAGAGTATATTAATTACCAATTATCAATTGCAAATTAGCTAAAATATGGAAATTCAACCAGGTACACTTTACATTGTCGGTACACCAATAGGCAATTTGGAAGATATGACTTTTCGGGCTGTGAAAACACTGCAAAATGTCGATCTAATTGCTGCGGAAGATACTCGCCATACTGGTAAATTATTACAACATTTTCAAGTTAAAACTCCGCAAATCAGTTACCACGAACATAATAGTAGTAGTCGTATCCCCGAATTACTCCAAAAACTCAGTGAAGGAAAAACGATCGCACTTGTTTCTGATGCAGGAATGCCCGGTATTTCTGACCCCGGTTACGAACTGGTAAAATCTTGTGTTGATGCTGGTATTCTGGTTGTACCTATCCCCGGTGTCAGTGCTGCAATTACAGCCTTATCTGCGAGTGGTTTACCCACAGATAAATTTGTGTTTGAGGGATTTTTACCACCAAAAACCCATCAAAGACGGGAACAATTGGAAATTTTGCAAACAGAAACCCGTAGTTTAATTTTTTACGAATCGCCCCATCGTTTACGAGCAACTTTACAAGACTTTGCAGAAGTATTGGGAAGGCAACGACAAATTGTTTTGGCACGAGAATTAACAAAATTTTATGAACAATTTTGGCGAGGTACAATCGCAGATGCCTGTAAGTATTATCAAGAAAAGGAACCCCAGGGTGAATATACATTAGTTGTCGCCGGGGTAGAAGCGAATAAACCTCAGCTTTCGGATGCAGAAATAGTTGTCGAACTCAAGAAAATTATGAGTCAAAAAGTATCGCGATCGCAAGCAAGTCGTCAGTTAGCACAGTTGACTTCGATGAATCGTCGTCACATTTATCAAATTGCCTTAGGTATTGAACTGGCGGATGGGGAAACTGAGGATGATTAGTTAATATTTCGATATCTCACTGGCAATTAAACCCTTTTCCATGGCAACGGTAACTGCTTGAATGCGATCGCGTGCCTCTAATTTTTGTAAAATTGTATGGACGTGGACTCTGACTGTCCCAGAAGTAATATATAGTGCATTAGCAATTTGTTGATTAGTTTTGCCTTGTGCCAATAATACAAGGATTTCCTGCTCTCTTTGTGTAAGTGGATTTGTGGGATTTGCAGTACTGGCGATGTATTCTATTTCGGAAACATTGGAGTTAAATGTAAATTTCGAGCGAATTTCTTTGGTTGCCGTTTCATCCCACCAAGACGCACCAGCAGCAACAGAACGCAATGCTAACACTAATTTTTCGGCGGGTATACCTTTTAAACAATATCCTTGAGCGCCAGCCTCAATCAAACGGGAAATCAATGCTTGTTGAGAGTGGGAGGTTAAGACTAGTACAGGTAATTGGGGATGTTGCTGTTTTATTTGACGACAAGCTTCGATACCTCCAATTCCTGGTAATCCTACATCCAAGAGAACAATATCAAGAGGATACTGGGAAGCAAATTCTACGGCAGTTTCTCCATCTTCCGCTTCAGCTACAATTTCTAATCCTGGTTCCTGCTGTAATCTGACACGTAACCCTAATAAAAACAATTCATCATCCTCAACCAGGAGGATTTTTAGCCGAGTAGATGACATTTTTCAACTATTCATTATGATGATTTGATATTTTCTAATAGTAATATATGCTGCACTAGTACAGGTCGGCGGAAATAAACCAACCATTGCAAATAGACAAAAAGCTTGTTTTATGGGCTTTATTCCTTCTGCCTCCCCGCAGTCGCGACAACGGGGGGAACCCCCGCAACGCGATGCTCTCTGCCTTCTTACTTTTGCCTTCACGTACTAGACTGTTGACTTTTATATATAGGAATCCGGTTTGATTTCTGAATTAGTTTAAAAACACGGGCGATGTAAGTACTCAGTAAATTCTCGGATGAGATTTTTATGTATAGAGCAGCTTAATAGTAAAGTTACTTACTTAAATCACTGATTAATTATAGAGCAGTAGGCAAAACTGACACTGACTTATTTTTTAGCTGCAAATTAAAGATTGCAGATAAAGCACATATACTTTGAGATTGCCATCCTACGGTAAAATACAGCCTCTACCTATCTCGCAATGACCTATCTGAATAATTGAAAATTCCAGGTTTTAACATGGAAAAATCTATATTAAGTTAATAGAGATTGTACATTATTACTATTATTTCGATATCCAATTTTCTCGTCATAATCTAATTTAAATTATTCTTAGAAGGAATTTTAGATATAAGGTTACTACTTCAATAGTAATAAATATAGTTAGAATATTACTTTGTATATTTACCTAGCGTTTTCAAAAATATGCGGAGGATTATCACAGATTAACTATTGTCGATAAACCATATTTTTTAATGTTACTTAATTCAAAATCTGAATGTTACTACTAAATTTATTTAAGTAAAGATTGACCCATGAGAAATAATTCTTCAGCCGATTTATCTACAACAACTGTAACAAATTCTTTCGATATTTCAGCAGCCAATCCTCTAGATATATACAAATTAGGTGTTACTTCATCTAGTAATGCACCAATAGTCGGACAGCCTTTGCTTGTTTATGATGGTAGCACTCAAAAATTACCCAATGATGCCATATCTGCACCAAATGGTCCTTGGTTTTACTACCAAGATACAACTGCTATATTAGGTGGTACTGCTATTCCATCAACTACAAATAGTGGAACTAAATTAGCCACAAATAATTTAGCTTATGCAGGTTATATTAACTACAGGATTGATTCCACAATACCCACAAATTCTAAACTGGTAACTTTAAACAATAGTTTCCCTACTCTCGATCCAACCACTGGATACATCATCAGTTTTACCGCTCAACTTGAATCAGAAACCTCTCGTATAGGTGCAGATAAAAACTTAGATGGTAAAGACGATCGCGCTGGTTTTAGTGTAATTGTCATTGGTAACGATAAAAAGGGAATTGAATTAGGTTTTTGGTCCGATCAAATCTGGGCACAAAATGATGGTGCGGCAGAACCCGATCCTACTAAAAGTAACACCTTGTCTAATACGTTATTTACTCAAGGGGAAAAAGTAGATTTTAATACCAAGACACTGTAGTTTTTCACTCTCCTGCATCAAAAAAGGATTAAGAAGCAACAGGAATGGGGGGATGTTTTATACCTTTACGAGCCTGAGTAAGAACCATTGCAATATAACCCCAAGGATCAACTTTTCTGAGACGACAAGTTTCAATGACACTCAAAACAGAGCAGTAAGCTAAACTGCCTTCAGTAGTGCGAGTACCATAGCTAATACGTCGAGCAATAACGGCATGTCGTAAAGCCCGTTCAGCCTCATTATTGGTTGCTGGTAATTGCGGATGATAAAAACACGCAACCACAGCGTCCCAATCAGCTAAAATTAACCACCGATATTTCCCTTTCTCATACCAGGGTGTTTCATCAAGGTGGATTATTTCTGACGATTGCAATTGTTCAATTAATTCCTCAACGACTGGGGAACAAGCTATTCCTACCTCTCGAATACATCTGTCGATTGTTCCGACTGACAGCGATACACCTACCCAATCGTTCAATAACTCTCTTATTTTCGGTCGGGACATACGGTATCGTATTGCAACAGAAGCAATAAACGTTGCCAGCATCGGACCGACAAGTCCATACTCCTGCAAGCTTAAATCTCTGCTTCTTCCTTCAACTACCGAAACATACCCGACTAAAGGCTTTTCTTTTGTTTGGTGTCCACAGGTGCAAGTCGCCTGATAGTAATGATGAAGCGTACACTTTACCTCAATTCCAGACTCTAATTTTTCCAGTTCCAATACGTAATAGCCCATGTGGGGTTTTGCTTGTTGGTCTATTTCTAATCCACTGTTACACGATGCACAAGTTTTTGGGTAATGGGATATGGTTTGGTTTGGCACTAAGGGTGCTGTCCGCCATATCCCCTTAGCCCCTGGTTGTTTTCCCGGCTTTTTTAGAGCGAATCCCTTACTTTTTGGTTTTTCCCTGGATTCGGAAACAACCTTATCTTCTTGCTTTGGTTCTGTTTGTGATTCTGAGTGCGGTGTTTGTTCTTCTTGGTGTAACCCTGATTTTTCCTTACTTTTGAATTGGTCTGATGATGGGGGTAAGGAACTATTGCTCGAATTTTGCTCTAATTTTTCTAGTTGCTCGACTGCTAGTTTATGAAGATTTCCCGCAACTTCCACCAATTTCTGCTTGTCCAGAGATTGGAAGTAGTCCCGGTTCATTTGTGCTAAGTCTTCTTTACTCAGTCGGTTCATGAGCTTTTGGTTTGCATTGCACAATGATTTTTTACATTACCATATGAACTACACCCCTAGTTTTACCTACACTGCAAACTCTTGTTTTAGGGGGGAAAGTGAAAAACTACAAGACACAAGCTGTCAAATACGATTTGGCGATTACTGGTAACACCTACAGTCTATTTGCTGATAACAACCGGATTTTGACTGGTAGCGTGCGAGATTATACTCCTTTTCAACCAGCTTCATATTCTGTACCTGTACCTATCATTGGAAGTATTAAAGTTACACCTCCCGATCCATACGAACAAGCCAATTTTGTTTTCTTTGGAGACAATACACCCACCGCAGGGGCAACTGTCAACCTCAACAATGTGAAGATTACGACGAATCAGGCTATTCCTAATCAAACAATTGATTTTGGAAAATCAACCTCGGCATTACTCTTCAAAGTTGCTGATGTGGATAATGACTCTTTAACGATTACGGCAACTTCCAATAATACGACTTTAATTAGTAATAGTAATATTCAGATTGGAGGTACGGGTACAGATAGAACTATTACTGTCACTCCTGGGGTAAATCAAAGTGGAACCGCGAAGATTACCCTGACAATTGATGATGGTACTAAACCAGTTATTCGTACATTTGATGTGACAGTGAGTGCAGTTAATAATTCCGCCAAAGAAAAACATGATTTTGATGGCGATCGCAAAGCAGAAATTCTTTGGCGTAATCTCAGTACCGGAGAAAATGCCATCTGGAAACTCAATGAGTTTGCAATCGATGGTTTCGCACCTATCACTCCAGAAATTAAAGACTCGAATTTGAAAATTATCATGACTGGTGATTTTAATGGTGATAATAAAGCAGATATATTCTGGCGAAACACTGCAACTGGAGAAAATTCTATTTGGCTGAGAAATGGATTTAATGATTTTGATTTAAATTCCAAACAAACTATTACTTATGCACCGATTAGCTGGGATATGGTAGCAACGGGTGATTTAAATGGAGATAATAAAGATGATCTTGTTTGGCGCAATCAAACCACAGGTGAAAGTGGAGTTTGGTTCATGGATAGTTTTACAGTTAATCCCCAGTTTTTTAGCAATAAAGTGATTCCCACAGATTGGGAAATAACTGGTGTTGGATATTTCGATACTGATAATAAAGCTGATGTTGTTTGGCGGAATAAAGTCACTGGTGAAAATGCTCTTTGGTTAATGGATGGCGCTCAACTTAAGCAAGCCAGGTTTATCACAACTATTACAGATAAAAATTGGAAAATTGTTGCTGTCAATGATAGTAACAATGATGGGAAAGATGACATTCTTTGGCGCAATCAAGCTACTGGAGAAATCGCTCTTTGGTTTGTAGATACTACCAAATTAGATGGTGATAACTTTTCTATTACTGGGGAGTTTATTGTCGATAAAAATGCGAAGCGGCTTGAAGTTGCTTCTGCTGATTGGAAAATTGAAGCATATGCTGATTATAACGGTGACGGTAAAGCTGATTTGTTGTGGCATAATCAAGCTAGTGGAGAAATCGCTCTTTGGTGGCTCGATCAATCTACTGCAACTAGAACTGAGTTTATTACCTTCAATGGTTCTATCATCAAAATCGATAAAAAATGGCAAATAACTTTGTAGTTTATTTATAAATATCTAATTATTTTATTCACAATCCTTACCGTGTTGGAACAGGTGCACTGGTAGTTTGAAGGCAAACATCGCTCCTGTTTCCACATCAATTCTGTTCTCTGCCCAAATTATACCCCCATGAGCAGTGATAATTTGCCGTGATAAATAAAGCCCTAACCCTGAACCTTTGGCTTGTCTGTCGCTATATCCCTGATAAAATCTTTCAAATAAATAGGGAAAATGTTCTGGTAAAATCCCTGCACCCGTATCCAGAATTTTCACAACCTGGTATGATGCCTGGGAGTCAAACACCACTTCAATGCGATCGCCTCTGCAAGAATGGTTAACAGCATTGATGAGCAGATTTGTAAATACTCTTTGGAGTTGGAATGTATCGCCTAACACCCACAGCGAACGGCGAAAATCGGACTCTCCATAATTCAAAGATATATGAATGCGTCGTTTAGCCGCTAAAGGAATCAAACTCGCAGTGACAGTCTCCGCTAAATCTACTAAGTCTACAGGTGATAAGTTTAACTTGATGCCATCAGCATCATTTCGATAAACATCCAATAATGTTTCCACAAATTTTAACGAAGTCTCATGACTGCGTATCATTGTTGCTAAAACTTGTTGCTGAGTAATGCTAACTTCACCAAATTCTTCCTGTTGAAAAGCTTTGATGGTTTCAATTGCTCCGAGAAGGGGTGTTTTCAAATCGTGGGTGAGGGTAGAAGCAAAGTCTTCCCGTAGTCGGGCTAATTTTTCCTGCGCTTCTAATTTAGCCGTAGTGGTATTAATCGCTTCCTGCGATCGTTGTAATTTTTGGCTTAAAAAACCTGTTACAATCAAAGCGATTGAAGCGATCGCTCGACTAGCGACTGTGGAAACTAAAACAGTTTCTCGTCCTGGTATCCAGATGTTTAACATTGTTAAGCTGACTGCAAACAAAGTTGCTTGTAAAGTGGCAACTTCCCCAAACCAAGAACTTATAAGTAATATGGCTCCGCTATAGAGATAGCCAAAAACGTAATCATTGGGGGTGGAATATTCAAGAACTCCCAACAGTAGAAATATTCCCACAATTAGTAATGTTTTGCTCAAACGTGAGCTATTTAATAGGGATTTTGCTTTCCCAAACATCATTCACGCTAGTGTCCTATGTTAAATAATCATTATTGATAAATTGGATATTTATTTTTTGTTTATTTTCTTGCCCATATCTGTATATATATAATATTTATTTTAATTTATTTTGACTTTTTGAAGCTACTCTGATAAGAGTCCGATTTGATTATTGAAAATATACGTAGGGTACGTTAGCCACAGCCTAACGTAACATTCGCGGGGATTTGGTGCGTTACGAACTCCGTTCTCACACACCCTACAATACTACAATACGAGATTTATAAGTGCAAAGCACAGACTACGCCAACAACTATCAAACATGATTCCTATATCTCTACATCTAAACATCACCTAAACACTAAACAAAAAAGTAAACACATTTTTATATCATCCTATTACTTGTTGTTTGCAGACAATTAATTCATGATTGAAGTTAAGATGTAAATCCCTAGAAATACATCAAATCCAATCACAAATATTTACCAAACAAATGTAAAAAACATTGTTATGTCAGTGAGATTAACTACAGTTAAAACTCAGGTAAATAGTATCTTGTGCGGTGTATCCGTGAATAATTTACAACTACCTGAAAACTGTTTTATCCTGGCGATTGTGAGGAACGATCAACTTATTTTAGCAAATCAGGAACTAGAAATTTACTGCGGAGATGATTTACTCACTGTGGCGCTAAATTCGTCACAAATTACAGAGCTAAATTACATTCTCAAACAAAATCATCCGATTTACTATTCATTCGATGAGTGTTTTCTCCAATATCAACTTACACATAGTTGTAATATCATTTCTCCAAAATCTGGCAACACATAAAATAAATCTCCCTATCTCTCTATCTCAGCCTCACCGTGTCACCATCTGTTACTTTATTTTGGAAAATTGCTTTAACTTATCCTCATTAGGAGCTTTGATATTTAATGCTACAAGGATGGATGCAAATAGCTTTGACATTACTTCTTGTCATTGCTTCCACTCCCTTTTTAGGGAAATATATGGCGAATGTGTATATGGGGCAGAAAACATTTCTTGATCCAATAATTTCTCCCATCGATAAGATAATTTATGCTCTAATTGGTGTAAATACCCAACATGAGATGACGGGGAAACAATATGCGATCGCAGTAATTTACAGTAATCTAGTAATGGGGATTTTGGTATTCTTCATTCTCATGACTCAAGGAATATTACCACTCAACCCCACCGGACTTAGTGCCCCTTCTTGGGATTTAGCATTACACACCACAATTTCCTTTGTCACTAATACAAACCAACAACATTATTCTGGTGAAACAACCTTTAGCTATGCCAGCCAAATGTTTGCGCTTGGCTTTCTTATGTTTACCTCAGCTGCGACGGGTTTGGCAGTAGGTATTGCTTTTATTCGAGGTTTAACTGGCAGAAGTTTAGGTAATTTTTATATTGATTTGACTAAATCAATTACCCGTATCCTTTTACCGATTTCCCTAATTGGTGCATTTTTCTTAATATTTGCAGGTGTACCCGAAACCCTGGCAGCACCAGTTCAAGCCACAACTTTGGAAGGTGTCACTCAAACAATTGCCCGTGGACCAGTTGCCCATTTTGAAATCATAAAACAATTAGGTGAAAACGGTGGTGGATTTTTTGGCATCAACTCAGCCCATCCCTATGAAAACCCCAATGGTTTCTCGAATCTGCTAGCAACTTGGGCAATGATAGCTATTCCTTCAGCATTTATCTACACCTATGGCATGTTTGCTAACAACCTGAAGCAAGCATGGTTAGTATTTTGGCTGGTTTTTGTGATTTTTGTTTTCCTGATAGTAATTACAGCTATTGGTGAATTTAATGGGAATCCTCTAACTAACAATTTATTAGGAGAAAAACAACCTAACTTAGAAGGAAAAGAAGTTCGCTTTGGTTGGGCACAAACTGCATTATGGGCAGTCACCACAACCGCTACTATGTGTGGTGCTGTTAACGGAATGCACGACTCTTTAATGCCTCCTGGTGGTTTTTCTACCCTATCAAATATGTTTCTACAAATAATTTGGGGAGGACAGGGAACAGGCACAGCATACTTATTTATTTACCTAATTTTGGCAGTATTTCTGACTGGGTTAATGGTAGGAAGAACCCCAGAATTTTTAGGCAGAAAAATCGAAAAACAAGAAATTATCCTGAGTAGTGTTGTGCTGTTAGTTCATCCCTTCGCTGTTTTAATTCCTTGGGCAATTGTCTTTGCTTTCCCTGACACATTAGGAGGCATCAGTAACCCAGGTTTTCACGGTGTCTCCCAGGTGGTTTACGAATATACCTCTGCTGCGGCTAATAACGGTTCTGGTTTTGAAGGACTAGGAGATAACACCCTGTGGTGGAACCTCAGCACAAGTATCAGTATCTTACTGGGACGATACGTACCCATCCTTGCCCTGCTATTACTTGCTGATGGAATGTCCCGCAAACAGGCTGTTCCCATGACATCAGGAACCCTGCGAACCGATACCGGACTTTTTACAGGGGTTACAGGCGGGGTGGTATTGATTCTCGGTGCATTAACATTTTTCCCCGTTTTGGTTTTGGGACCCATTGCCGAAGCATTTTTAATTGCCAAAGGGGGATGAAGTTGAGAATGCAGATTTCTTAATCACAAATTGCCAATTAACCCATTCCCAAATCAACTATGCAACCCACAACAAAAACTCGTCAAGAACGCAAACATACCCCGAAAGTCAAAACCTCTGGACTCTACTCAAAGGCATTTCAACAAGCGTTCGTCAAATTATATCCCCGTCACATGCTCAAGAACCCGGTGATGTTCTTGGTTTGGGTAGGTACAATTATCACCGCACTAGTAACAGTCGAACCAAACTTATTTGGCATCTCCCCCGGAGAAAATCCACGATTATTTAACGGCTTAATTACCGTCATTTTGTTCTTTACCGTAATTTTTGCTAATTTTGCTGAAGCTGTCGCCGAAGGACGGGGGAAGGCTCAAGCCGACTCATTACGGGCAACAAAATCCGATGCCACCGCCCGGAAACTCCTTCCTGATGACACAACTCAGGAAGTTAGTTCCACAGCCTTACGTCGGGGCGATCGCGTGAAAGTGATTGCTGGTGATATTATTCCTGCTGATGGGGAAGTTATTGCTGGCATTGCTTCAGTGGATGAATCTGCCATCACTGGAGAATCTGCACCCGTACTCAAGCAACCAGGAACAGATATTGCCAGTTCCGTCACCGGAGGAACCCGCATTACCTCCGACGAGTTGATTATTCGCGTCACCGCCGATCCTGGACAGGGCTTTATTGACCGGATGATTTCCTTAGTGGAAGGCGCTTCCCGCAGTAAAACCCCCAATGAAATTGCTTTGACTGTCTTACTTGCAGTACTGACGCAAGTCTTTTTGGTGGTAATTGCTACCCTCCCAACAGTATCAGTTTATATCAAATCACCAGTGAGTATCGCCGTATTAATTGCCCTGTTAGTGGCATTAATTCCTACAACCATCGGCGGTTTATTAAGTGCGATCGGGATTGCTGGGATGGATCGGGTAGCTCAGTTTAATGTCATTGCCACCTCTGGACGAGCGGTGGAAGCCTGTGGTGATATCAATACACTAGTATTAGATAAAACTGGGACAATTACCTTGGGAAACCGTATGGCTGAGGAATTTATCCCTGTAAATGGGCATTCACTCAATAGTGTTGCGGAGGTAGCTTTGGCATCGAGTGTATTCGATGAGACGCCAGAAGGACGTTCCATTGTCAAACTAGCGGAAAAATTTGGCGCAACAGTCAATTTTGACATTAGCAAAGCAGAAGGTTTAGAATTTTCCGCCAAAACTCGGATGAGTGGTACTGATTTGCCCGACGGCGTAGAAGTACGTAAGGGCGCGGTAGACGCAATTAAAGGATTTGTGCGATCGCGAAATGGGAAATTAACATCTGAACTTGATGCTGCTTTTGAAAAAGTCTCCCGTTTAGGTGGAACTCCCTTAGCACTATGTCAAGATAATGACCTCTACGGTGTCATTTATCTCAAGGACATCATCAAACCAGGAATTCACGAACGGTTTGACCAAATGCGACGGATGGGGATTAAAACCATTATGTTAACTGGAGATAATCGAGTTACAGCATCGGTAATTGCAGAGGAAGCAGGAGTTGATGACTTTATTGCTGAAGCTACTCCGGAGGATAAAATTGAGGTCATTCGTAGCGAACAAGCACAGGGTAAATTAGTCGCAATGACCGGAGATGGAACCAACGACGCACCTGCACTTGCTCAAGCCAACGTCGGTGTTGCCATGAATTCCGGTACGCAAGCAGCGAAGGAAGCTGCAAATATGGTGGACTTAGATTCAGACCCAACCAAGTTAATTGATATTGTGACGATTGGGAAACAGCTATTAATTACCCGTGGCGCTTTAACAACTTTTTCTATAGCTAATGATGTTGCTAAATATTTTGCAATTATTCCGGCTATTTTTCCAGGAATTGGTGTTAGCGCTTTGAATGTGATGGGTTTGGCAAGTACCCAATCTGCGGTTTTATCAGCATTAATTTACAATGCTTTGATTATTCCAGCTTTAATCCCTTTAGCATTAACTGGTGTGAAATTTAGACCTCTGAGCGCCGACCAATTATTACAACGAAACATTTTTATTTATGGTTTAGGTGGGGTAGTTGCTCCTTTTATTGCTATCAAGGTGATTGATGTTTT
This sequence comes from Calothrix sp. NIES-4101, assembly GCA_004296455.1. Classification (GTDB taxonomy): domain Bacteria; phylum Cyanobacteriota; class Cyanobacteriia; order Cyanobacteriales; family Nostocaceae; genus Brunnivagina. The sequence goes on along the minus strand of AP018280.1, from coordinate 4,562,268 downwards.
CATTGCTGCGGTGGGGTTAGCATAATTTAATTTAGGAAGGAATGATATGAAGGATTTTTTGGTAGATTTTTCGGAATTCTTTGTATTAGTAGGGAAAAAAGAAAACAGAATCCCTCTAAGTTTATTTCTCGTACTTTGCTTGAATGTACTTTTATCTCCAATCGTACAAGCGACAACACCCGGAGATATACCACGCTGGCAAGCTTATAATATTGCTTTTTTGGGATTTGTGACTGTAGCTTTGTCTATTTATTTATTCGTTGTGATTTTTCAGCCGGAGAGATTTTAATTTTGGGAATGAATATTTTAAACGCAGAGTTTTGTAAACCTCGTACATGATGAAACCCGGAGTTTTTTTTAACGATTCAAATGCGTCATTGCGACGTAAGGTAGACGCGAAGTGGCTTCTCGGAGAGTAGTAATCTCAAGGTCTTTGTGGAAAACTACAGTTCTCAAGGAAGACAAGGTTTAAATAGATTCTCTGTGACACTTGACGTTAACTGTGAAAGTTATTTTACACAAACAAATGGAGTTAAAAATATGAGTCAGACACGTCAAATCAGTAAAGCAATTCGTTCAACTTTAATTTTATGGTTTTTAACAGCATTTATTTATCCTTTTTTCATGATTTCCTCTGGGCAAATATTGTTTCCCTATCAAGCGAATGGTAGCTTAATCACAAAAAATAATACGGTACTTGGTTCGGCTTTAATTGGTCAACCTTTTACCCAAGAAAAATATTTTTGGGGTCGTCCAAGCGCTGTTGACTACAGCACAAAAACAGAAATTTTGACTACGGGAACCTCTGGAGCTAGTAACCTCGCACCTAGTAACCCAGATTTGCAAAAACGTATCCAAAAGGAAACCGCACGTTTAAAACAATTTAGAGTCACAGCAACTGCCGATTTAGTTTATACTTCTGCTTCTGGTTTAGACCCTCATATTAGTGTTGCTGCTGCCGAAGCCCAAATTCAACGTGTTGCTAAATCTCGGAATCTTGACCCAAACCAAATTAAAATTTTGGTAAAACAAAATATAGATAATAGATTCTTGGGTATTTTTGGTGAACCTGGAGTCAACGTCCTCAAACTCAACGTCGCCCTAGATGGTTAATTTTTTTGACTTCTAATATCATGTTCGGCTAATCACTTACAATTAAAATTTCTCCGCGTCCCCGCGTCTCGAAGTCTCCGTGTCAGTCTTAATAATCAGTATTCTACTAGACATGATCTAACTTCTCTATTCTTTTTTATGTACTACTCGTCGAAACCCTCACCCGATACCTCCTACATTCGTCCTCATCGGCGTGGCAAACATAAAATTTTTATCGGCATGGCTCCAGGAGTCGGTAAAACCTACAAAATGCTGGAAGAAGCCCACCGCCTCAAAGAAGAGGGAATTGACGTAGTTATAGGTATTTTGGAAACCCACGGACGTAAAGAAACCGCAGAGAAAGCAATAGGTTTGGAAGTAATTCCCAGGAAAACAATAGTAGTTAAAAATGTCACATTGGCAGAAATGGACGTGGATGCTATTATTGCTCGCTCCCCGCAGCTAGTTCTAGTCGATGAACTGGCTCATACAAACGTCCCTGGTTCTCCACGAGAAAAACGCTACCTGGATGTAGAGGTCATTTTAACGGCAGGTATTGATGTTTACTCTACAGTTAACATCCAGCACTTAGAAAGTTTAAATGATTTAGTGGCGAGGATTACCAGTGTTGTGGTTCGCGAACGTATTCCCGATCGCTTACTGGACGAAGCTAATCAAGTAGTAGTAATTGATGTTACTCCAGAAACTTTAGAAGAGCGTCTGCGGGAGGGTAAAATTTATGCCCCAGCAAAAATCGAGCAATCCCTAGAGAATTTTTTCCAACGACGTAATCTCATTGCCTTACGGGAATTAGCATTACGGGAAGTCGCTGATACAGTCGAAGAAGAAGCAAATTCTTCACCCTCACCAGGACAAAGTTGCAGCGTTCATGAGCGAGTCTTAGTATGTATATCCACTTATCCAAATTCCGTACAATTATTACGTCGGGGAGCTAGAATTGCTAATTATATGAATGCGCGACTGTATGCTGTTTTTGTTAATGATCCGGAGCGCTTCCTCACCAAAGAAGAAAGTTTGCATATTGAAACCTGCTGGAAACTATGTCAAGAATTTGGTGGTGAGTTTTTCAAAGTGAGTAGTCACAATGTTGCCAAGGAAATTGCAAATATCGCCACCGAGTTACATGTCACCCAAATTGTCATTGGTGAAAGTCAGCAATCCCAATGGAGAAGGTTTTTCAAGGGCTCCTTGACGCAAAAATTAATGGACTTAATTAGACATCAGCACATTGATATGCACATCATTGCGACGGATAAATAAACAGTGAAATATTAATTTTATAACCAGAAATATTAATAGTATCTTTTTAGTAAGTACCGCACTTTTCAGTGCGTACTTTTCATTTCGTATATAAATATCTTAAGATTAAAACATGCAAAAAAACTCCTATAAATATCAAAAAATAGCACAGTAATCTATCTAAAAAATCTCAAATTAAACCCATCAGGAGTAACTTATGTCTCAGAACACTGTCACCCATCTCATTCACGATCGCAATCATCGCGGGACTACAAAAATTGGTTGGCTAGACAGCCGTCACACATTTTCTTTTGGTAACTTTTATGACCCCGCTCGGATGGGATTTCGTTCTTTAAGAGTTATCAATGATGACCGAGTAGCACCAGGAGCAGGATTTGCAACCCACGGTCACAAAGATATGGAAATTCTAACTTATGTTTTAGATGGTGCCTTGGAACACAAAGATAGTTTAGGCACAGGCTCAGTGATTCTTCCTGGTGAAGCACAAGTAATGAGTGCTGGAACTGGGATTATGCACAGCGAGTACAATCATTCCCAAACTGAGCCAGTTCACTTATTACAAATCTGGATTTTACCAGATGAAAAAAATCTCAAACCTAGATATGAGCAAAAAGCATTTCCCATCGAAGAACGTAGTGGAAAATTACGTTTAATTGCGGCAAAAGATGGACGTGATGGGGCAGTGACAATTCATCAAGATGTGGATTTGTACGTATCACTTTTAAATGCAGGTGATGTCATCAATTACCATCAAAAACCCCATCGTCATGCATGGTTACAAGTAGCTAAAGGAATAGTTACTTTGAACGGCGAAGAACTGCGTGCAGGTGATGGTGTACAAATTAGTGGCGAAGAAAAAATGGAAATTAGCACTGAAGTTGGTGGAGAAATTTTATTGTTCGATTTAGCTTAATTTGCTCATTCGAGTCAGTGGGAAGTGGAGTCATGTGTTTTGAGCATTGAGCGCAGCCAAGCTTTTATAGCACTACGTATGTACGTAGTGCTTTTTGTTTGTACCGTCAGTTTATTCCTCTCAAAAACTTCCTTTTTCCAACTTCTGCATTAACCCACCCCCAAATTTAGCCTTCCATTTCAATACAGCAGGATTCTCAGGATCAACACCTTCCCACATCCGCAACCAAGCTTTTGCACCTTCACGCTGTTTCTTCGCTAGTAATAACTCAATCAAAGTATCGCAAAATGCGGCAAATTCTTGGAAATGAAACCGTTTTCGCTGCTCCAATGGTTTAAGTAAATCCTCTGCTGCATCAAGTTCGCCGTTTTTTAGATGTCCGCTAGCCAGCACAACCCTCGACATGACGTAATCGGGAAATCTCTCTATATTTTCACGTAATAACTCGTCTCCTTCTTGACTTTGCCCTTGATACTGGTAACAAAGTGCTAAGTTATTTAACAAGTCTGGAGAATCAGGTTCAATCGCGAGACAATCTTTCAGCAAAACTTCAGCATGTTTCAATTTTTGCTGATCACCTGTCTTCATTAACGATATCGCTTGTGCCATGATTTTCAGAACTTGGCGAGAATGTTTAATAGTCGGTTCTTCGTGAAATTCATAACTAATTAACTTAATTTCTTGCCATTTACCCTGCAACCACATGCGGATAGTTTCTGGTAAGATTCCCGCTTCAGATAGCTTCATAGCTGCTTTGTGGCGCATATCGTCAGTTCCGCGTTGACTTAAGGCAAACTCGCGCAAAACAGCTTGCATTTCTGGGGTTTTCACCGCTAAAGCCAAACTAAAAGCAAATTCTCGTCCTTGGCGATCGCCTCTGTCTAGCAAGGCAGATATAATATTGATAAATTTGGGATGATCCGCAAAATATTGCTGTAAGGCTTGTGATATCTGTGCTTCATTCTGAGATTTCCCACTAGCAAGGGTGACTTGTTTGAGTTCGTCGAGGGTTTTTTGTGTCACCCATTGCCCAAAATGAAAAGCCCAAGGTGCATGACGCTGGGCAGGCGATTTTTTTAAGTCATCAAGATTTTCTTGAGCTAGTTGTTTGCTGATTAGGGAATCCAGAGCTTTTTGCCAATGTTCGCGAGCTGCATCGACTTTACCCAGTCGCATCATGGCTACCGCTAGCCAGTGATAAAATGTACCCGCGCTAGCTTCTAAGTCGGAATCATCAGATGCTTTGGCTATTTCATATATCTGTACAATACCTTCATCATCACCTACATAGCTTAACCCTTCGGCTTTTTTCGTTAAAACGTCCCAAGCGTCAGCCTTGGAGGCTTTGAGAATTTCCGCAAATTCCTTTGCCCGTTCAAAATCTCCTTGCAGGCAATAGTAATGTACTAAATTCGCTAGGGCATGAACATTATCGGCTTCAATATTAAGAACTTGCTGACAAATCTGAATAGCTTCATCTAAATTTCCTTCGAGGAAACTCAGCAAACTCAAGTTATTGTATGCTGAAACAAAATTAGGACGTAATTGCACTACAGTTGCTTCTGCTTCCCGCGCTTTCACGTATTCAGCTTGTTCTAAATATACTTGACCTCGTTCGTGTAATAGCGCTATTTTATAGCCTTCTTCGCCACCTAACCCAATATCCACTAGCAATTTATCCACACCAGTTTCCAATTTTGCCACTTCTTTCTTAGCCATATCAGCTTTTTCATGGTCAGGAAAGTTGCTTAAGGCATTACGGAAGGCTTCTAGAGCCATCAGTGGATGTTTAGTAATTAAATATGCACCACTGAGTCCATAGGCAACATCAGCATTTTTTGGCTCGATCGCTAATAGTAATTCGCAAGCACGTCCATAATTAGGAATATCCTGCAATTCGTAGCAAACATTAACTAAATGCATGAGTATCTGGCGATTTTGGGGAAAATCCAGGCTCAACTGGTGGAGAATGTGTCGTGCTTCCGCTAATTTACCCTTTCTAATCAATCCTTCCGCTTGGCGAAGTTCGGAATTGGGATTCTTCGTGCCAAATCCTACATGCTTGTTTTTCTTAACTGCCATTCTCTTACCGCATCCAAACCCACTTTTTTTGAGTCTATTCAGATTCACAGAAATTGGCGCATAAACTTAGTTTTTCTTTAGATGAGCATGAGCAAGATGAGGAAAGAGGTGATCTCAAGTTCGCCTAAATAATTACGAAAAAACTGACGTGAAGACAAATTAATCATAACTAATTAGCCGGACTTGATGATGATACAGTTTTTCAAAACCTCCCGAAATAGCTCAGGTAGATTTCCCCATCTCCCCAATCTTCCTCATTTCCCTCCTCTTCAATTTCTAAAGGTAACAGGTAAATGATTTGGTCCATGAAAAATAATATTGTTAGCCCAATCGATATTCTCAGTCGCAAGTTGCAGTTCGGGTAAACGGTTGAGCAAGACATTCAAGGCGATTTGACCTTCGGCACGGGCTAAAGTAGAACCAAGACAGTAGTGAATTCCACCACCAAAGCCAGCATTTTTGGTATCTTCACGCTGGATATCAAACACTTCCGGATTCTGGAAGCGCCGAGGATCACGATTCGCTGAACCCAGCATAATACCGACACTATCACCACGTTTAATTAATTGACCACCAATTTCGATATCTGCATATGCCCAACGTGTCACCATTTGAATGGGGGTATCGTAACGAATTATCTCCTCCACTGCATTCGGGATCAATTCAGGGTGCGATCGCAGTAGTTTAAAACTATGGGGATTTTGGAGTAAGGCGAGGGTTCCCTTGGCGATGAGGTTAACTGTGGTTTCATGTCCTGCCGTTAACAAGTGAGTACAGGTAGCCACAATTTCCTCATCAGTGAGCTTGTCCCCTTCATCGGCTGCTTTCACGAGGTTAGAAATCAAATCTTCCTGGGGATTGGCGCGGCGATCGCGAATAATCGGTTTAAAATATTCGATGAATTCTTGGCTGGCTCTTTCTGCATTTTCATAAATTTCTGGTGGTGGTTTCAACCGGGAAGCACTAGCATTTTGTAAAGCTAACGCCCATTTGCGAAACTGGGGATGATCATCGGGATTGGCACCCAGCATCATCGCAATTACCATAATTGGCAGAGGGAACGCATATTCTTCTACCAAATCCATCTCCCCCCGGGGATGAACTTTATCTAACAAACTATCGGCAATTTGGTAAACCGCCGGACGCAAATTTTCCACAACTCTGGGAGTAAATGCCTTACTTACCAAGGACTTCAGGCGCGTGTGGTCGGGTGCCTCCCGGAAAACAATCCACTTACTTACCATTGTTAGGAAGGTACTATAGGCTGTTGGTACCGGTGTTGTTTCCACATCATCCCGCTTGAGATGTTCACGACCAAATCTGCGGTCTTCCATTATTTTCATCACATCTTCGTAGCGAAAAACGTACCAAGCACCAGATAAATTCGGATTTGATGAAACTCCCCAATGTACTGGGTCTTGTTCTCGATAGCGACGATAATAAGTATAGGGGTCTGAAGTTACTGCTGGCAGAAATGGGTTTAATCTGTCGATTGTGGAAGTAGTCATGAATTTATCTCCAAGAAAATTTTTAGATGTATTGGGATTAGATGTATTGGAATTAGATATATTGAGAGGCCATATCTTGCTTGTCTAAATAATTGGTACTAGTTCTAACGGATACCGTAATTCCGATAACATCCGTGTCATTTGCTCACGTCCAGAGTTGAAAACCTTAGCTACAGAAGCCCTCGCTTGCAAACGTCTGACATAACTAGTCAAATTAGCCAAGTATCCATAGTCATAAACCATACGTAAATAGGTAAGGGTGGGAGCAGCAGCACAATCAGCTAAAGAAAACTCATCACCAGCTAACCAAGTACGATTTGCCAATTTTTGTTCAAATAAAATCAATGCTGTCTCTAATAACCGCTTTGGTTTGGCAACTTCCTTGCCATTTCGCTCCGCTTCCGGGCGTTGGCGATCGCGAAATAAAGCTTCGCGCCCAGTATTGACATAGACATCAACCATCCGCTCTAATAACCGCACTTCCAGGGCTTGTTGAGAATCTTCAGGAATCAGGCGGCAGTGATGGGGAAAAGATTTATCAAGGTATTCCAGGATAATACTTGCTTCAAATAATACTGAATCTTCATCAGTAAGCAATGTGGGAATTTTCCCAAAAGGATTAATTTGCCGATAAATTTCCCGTGATTCTGAGTCAAAAAGATTCACCTCAATGGGAGTAAATTTGACATCCTTTTCATAGAGAGCAATTAAGACTCGTTGGGAATAGGATGAAGCCGGAGCGTAATAAAGTTTCATCACCTCAACACCCCCTCACCCGATCAATCAAAGCCCCCGGATTCTCAGGTAAAGTATCGCCTCTCCAAGCAACATGTCCATCAGGTCGAACTAAAACAAAGGTGCGATCGTAAAGCTGGGCAATTTCGGGATTATGAATTTGCTGATGTGTAAATGGTACACCCCTCTCCTGACAAGCCTGGGCTAATTTTTCCACATCTGGCGTTGACGCAAACGACATCAACACAAACCCATGACCAAATAAATCCAAAGTTGATTTACCAGGCTCCAACCAAGCATGAGGAGCGCGACAACCGGGATAGCTAGTTGGCAACCATTGAAAAGCATCATCAGTCGGAGCTGTCCCATCAGGAACAATTACTGGTGATTCATAGCGATAACCAAAATGGACTCCCGGTGCATCAAACTCCCGTTTCACATTACTACGTTCCATCCCCACAGCCATTTCTTGGCGAATGCGATCGCCTTCTGGGGTATCACTAGTAATAACGGGCGGAATACTCCGTTTCTGAGTGCGCTCCAAATTGGCGTTAGCTGCTTCCAGATTGCGGACTGCGATCGGTTTGCGCTCGATTTCATAGGTATCAAGTAAGTTATCTCCGCCCCAGCCTTTGATGGTAGCTGCGAGTTTCCAACCCAAATCAACAGCATCACCTATCCCCGTGTTCATTCCAAAACCACCAGAGGGAGACAATGTATGGGCGCTATCACCAACAAAGAAAATATTTCCCACTCGAAAATGTTCAGCCACTCGATGAGTTAAGCGCCAGGGAACATTAGAAACAATTGTAAATGGAGTATCAATTGATATCGCCGCTCGGATAGCTTCCTCGGCATCGCGTACTTGACCATCTGCTTGTGGTTTTAAAATTAACCGATACAGTTCCTTCCCATCCACTGCCCGTAATGGTTCTTGAATTACTGGATTGACCAAATAATAGACCATTGCATGGTTTTTCCCCATTTGAGCAGCTAGCAGAGGCGCTTTAAAAACCACACTTTGATAGGTTTGTGTCGGGTGGAATGTGGGAGCATCAACACCACAGGCTTTCCGTATCGAACTGCGGGAACCATCGCTAGCTACGAGATATCGAGAACGAATGACTTCAGTAGTTCCTGTTTCCAAGTTCGTGATTTGGGAAATGACACCCCCATTAGTTTGTGCAAAGTTTTGTTCAAAGCTATCCAAACGAGAGTGATATTTAATCAGTCCATCGGGATATTGTCCCAGAAAATTTTGAAACACTGGTGCAAACCAGTCTTGCGGACATACCTGTTCAGTTTCTGGGGCATAATCAGGTAAGCTTCTCTCGGCATAACTAGGAAAATGGACTCGGTATATTTCATGACCACCAACCGATGTTACCCAGGCAATATCTAGAGTATGTTCGGGAGACCAACCAGCATTGCGTATCTGCTGGGCAATACCCCAACGGCGGCAAAACTCCATCGATCGCGCTCCGACTGTACTTACCTTGGGGTCAGTAACTATGCCATCAGTCTGTTCTATCAGGAGGCAATTAATACCTTGATGGCGTAATTCTACTGCCAGTGATAGACCAACAGGGCCACCACCAACAATGAGTACATCAGTTTCAATACTATTATTGCTATCAATACTAGTATTAATATCAGTGTGATTACTAATATTTTTGTTTGTAGATGTTTCGGGAATGCTCATATACAAAAACCATTTTCATGACTAATTCTGAATTTGTGATTAATAAATTCCGATTTAATTGGGAATGGTGCGTTACGCTAACAGCACCCTACTTTTACACCTCATTTAATCCAATTAGATATCCGTAGTTATCAACACCTGAATTTGAGCAAGATTAGGATTTTTCCTGTTCAAGCTTCTTTTTCAAGCTGCTAAATTCTATAGCGATGGACAATGGTGATTTATGCTGATGCTGATTATTAAGACTGACGCGGTGATGATACTCGTAACTCGCCGTGTGTTCTTCAGCAATCTCTAAATAGACACAAATGGGATGAAAAGCCCCATACTATTTAGTTAAGAAAATATTTGAGCATCAATTCTAAAAAATTAATCACCAATTTAAACGAATCAACCTTCTGTAGAGAGTTTGGGGGAGTTTGGGGGGATAGTCCCCACGGGAGTTTGGGAGAAGGAAAATCTCCTCCCAACTTCTCCCAATTCTTGGTTTATTTCGATATATTATCTGAAAAGCTCTAACAGCAACCTATTGACTACAATCCTGAGAATTTTGCACCTATACTTCAAACTGTTTCTCAATTTGCAAATATTGCGGTACACCAATCAATTCTTTAAAATCGGTAAAATCTACCATTTCTGTAAAATTTGCCGTCGTTCCCTGCGCTTTCAACTCCTGTAAACAAGATTTCATCACCTTAGTGACAGCAAGCAAAGTAGAAAGTGGGAAAAAGACTATTTTGAAACCCATTTCCTGTAACTGGATTGCCGAAAGTTGAGGAGTTTTACCCCCTTCAATCACATTTGCAACCAATGGAACACCAGCAAATGCATCAGCGATCGCTTGTAATTCTGCCACAGATTGAGGAGCTTCAACAAACAACACATCCGCACCCGCTTCAATATAGGCACGTCCCCGCAGTATCGCTGCATCCAAACCCAAGACAGCGCGGGCATCAGTACGGGCAATAATTACTAAACCGCTATCACCTCGTGCTGCCACGGCAGCCTTGATTTTACTCACATGTTCCTCAGTGGGGATAACGCGCTTACCCTCAAAATGTCCGCATTTTTTCGGAAACTCTTGGTCTTCTAAAATAATACCTGCAATTTGCGATCGCACTGCATCCTCAACAGTTCGCATCACATTCAAAGCATTCCCGTAGCCAGTATCCATATCCGCAATCAGGGGAATAGTCAGAGATTGAGCGATTCTGCTGACACTATACATAACCTCGGTGGCAGTCATCAAGCCATAATCAGGTACACCCAAGGTAGATGCGGCAATACCAAAACCACTTGTTGCAGCCACATCAAAACCTAATTGTTCGACAAGTTTGGCGCTGAGGCAATCGTAAACACCGGGGATGACGATTATTTCTGGGCTGGCTAACAATTGTCGTAGTTTTTCAGGAGAGGAAATCACGGCGGGAAAACCAAGATAATTTTTGCGAATCTAAACCGCTCCAATTATACGGTAAAGCCTGACAAACCCTAGCACCAAAACATTTACCAGGTAATTTGCGATCGCCATCCCACCCAAGTTAAATTAATTTATATTATGTATGTCTATGTCCCTCTACCCACTCACGATTCAAGCTTCTCCCCGTCCCCGCGTCTCTAAGTCTCCGCGTCAGCCAATGATACAGTGATGCTTCGTTATTAATCGCTCCTCATCTTTATGCCTAAGGTATCGCTCCCCCAATCACTGCATCCGGACTTACCCCTCACGGCTCTTGCTCCTATGCAGGACGTGACAAACCTCTGGTTTATGAAGGTTATTGCTCATTATGGTAGCCCTGACTACTTCTTTACCGAGTATTTTCGCGTCAACGATACCTCACGGCTAAATCGTGATATTTTGGCAGCAATCACCGAAAATGATACAGGTCGCCCCGTTTTTGCTCAAATGATTGGCGAAAGCATTCCCGACTTAGCGAGAACAGCACGGGAACTATGCCGCTACAATATCGCTGGAGTTGACTTGAATATGGGTTGTCCAGCACCTCGAATCTATCGTAAAAATGTTGGTGGTGGATTGCTGCGTGAACCGGAAAAAGTGGATCAGATTTTGGCGGAACTACGTTCTACAGTCAACGATCGCCCTTTAACTGTGAAAATGCGTGTAGGCTTTGAAAATACAGATAACTTTTACAAAATTTTAGATATCATTGCTCGCCACAACATTGATTTACTTTCTTTACATGGTCGCACAGTCAAAGATATGTACCACGGGGAAGTAAAGTACGATTTGATTGCGGAAGCGGTGAGCCGGGTTGATTGTCCAGTTCTGGCCAATGGCAATATCAATTCTGCCGCAACTGCTATATCTGTGCTTACTCAAACAGGCGCGGTGGGTGTAATGGTAGGACGTTGGGCGATCGCAAATCCTTGGATTTTTAAGCAAATTCGCCAGGCTTTGCGAGGAGAAGCGATCACACCTGTGCCTTTGGTAGAGGTACGCAACTATATTGATCGTTTATGGCAAACCCCTAACTCAGCAAATATACCAGTGCGATCGCGTGTCGGCTACCTGAAAATGTTCCTCAATTACATTGCCCTCTTAGTTGATGCTGAAGGTCAATTCCTGCGCCTAATGCGGCAAACACAAACCGAGGTTGAGTTACTTAACCTGTGCGATCGTGTTTTCCTTACCGATGTGACGAAAACTTTAGCCTTAGCGCCTTACTCAAAAGGATGATACCGTGCTTGGCTAATCCCTGAGCATGAAAATTTCTCCACCTTCCCATGCCCCTAATATCCTTTCTCCAAAATCTGGCAACACATAAAATAAACCTCCGTGTCTCTCTGTCTCCGCGTTCCCGCGTCACCATCTGTTACTTTCTTTTGGAGAATTAGTATTAGCCCTCAAAAAGTCCCCTAACGTTCAATACGTTCAAGTTCTTCACGTACAACTCTACGTAACGTCTCCTCTAAAGGTTCGCGACTCTGCCGAATATGCTGACACAAGGCTTCGTTAATCATTGTTTGATAATTTCCTCCACCTGCACGGTGCGCTTGTTCACGAAACCATTCCAAAACCTCATCATCTAACCGAATAGTGATACGCGTTTTTCCAGGTGATGTGGGGTCGATTGCCCCTCGTTTACCCTGACTAAAATCATATTCAGCTTCCATACTTATCCTTCCTCATACTGCTGCCGCTCTTGTCGGGTTGCTTTGCGGGCAGAGATGATCCGAATCTCATCGTCCCGCATCGTGTATACAACTACCAAAACTCGTGCAAATGCATCAACACCAATCGTGATAAACCGTTCCTCATCAAATCGTTCGTCTGGAATAGTAATTGCCAGATCATCAGAGAAAATGGACACCGCATCGGCAAAGTCAATACCGTGTTTACGAAGATTGGCTGCTGCTTTGTCTCGATTCCATTGGTAAACCATCTCAATTATAGTATGCACACCTGTACATACTACCAGGAGCAAGATATGTTAACTTCATTTGCTCTACAATCGACCTCTTAGTCGATGCTGAAGGTCAATTCCTGTGCATAATGCGGCAAACACAGGCTGAGGTTGAGTTACTTAACCTGTGCGATCGTGTCTTCCTTACCGATGTGACGAAAACTTTAGCCTTAGCACCTTACTCAAAAGGATGATATTGTGCTTGGCTAATCCCTGAGCATGAAAATTTCTCCACCTTCCCGCGCCCCGAATATCCTTTATCCAAAATCTGGCAACACATAATAAAATAAATCTCCGTGTCTCTCTGTCTCCGCGTTCCCGCGTCACCATCTGTTACTTTCTTTTGGAGAATTTGTATAAGTCTCCGCGTCACTCTTAAATAATTAGACTTGGGCTAAGGTGTTGACTTTGTGGGAAAATAGCTGAAAAGAGTTCATACAGTTTTTGTGTCATTTTTGTTTTGTGCTTGCTCCTGTGATCGCAAGATGACTGCAATATCTAAAACAGTCTGCCCAGCACTAACCTTTGAATACTAAAGCAAATGATGGCAAATTTGAACACGCAACTCCCCATTGTCATAGCTTTGACTTCTGCAATCGTAAAAGTCTACGATCCCTTTGCTTGTACTCAGTTAAATACGCCACCTAACTAGTAATTGTAGCATATGTTGCAAGTATACTGAGTGAAGTGGTCGATTTAACGATTCTGGTCAGCGGTTGCCAAGAATTTGGTGACACCACAAGCAGCTTTGCTCAATCCTCTGCACCAGACTTGTTCGACTGCGTTTTTATTGACTACTCGCTGTTGCTTCCCTGATTACTCCCAGAACTTCTTTCGGATGCGAAATCATAGGAAAATGGCTTGACTCCACCGTAACTGTTTTTGCATTCATTCGCTGAGACATATCACGCTGTAAATCAGGCGGAACTGCCTTATCATTTGTCGCTAAGATATACCAGCTTGGTTTATCTCTCCAAGCCGGCGAACTTGCTTTCACTTCCGTTAATGATATAGATGGTGTTGTTTGAGTCACATGGATTAATGCCTTTCTTTCTTCTGAAAGATCACTTGCCAAAACTTCATCAATACCTTCTTTAGAAATCCAAACAAAACCATTTTGCTCTTGAAAATGCGGTGAAGGGGAGCCATATTTACTCATAAGATCAATCATGGATTCACCAGCATCAGGAGCAAGCGCCGCAATATACACCAAACCAGCAACTCGTTTGTCGTTGCCAACTGTAGTAATAACGAAACCACCCCACGAATGACCAACCAAAATACAATCTCCCTCAATGCGATCCAGAGCGCGTTTCGTTGCAGCTATATCATCTTCTAGAGATATAAGTGGATTTTGGACAGCGATAACTTGATAATCTTCCGCTAAAAGGAGCGGGATGAGGTCACAATAACAAGAGGCATCCGCCCAAAAACCATGAACTAGTAGAATATTTCTGACTTTGCTCATAAGTATCTCCGCAAATACAAAATCCGTTATAAAGCATTTTTGAATAGAGTTTCAAAAAGCGGTCGAACTATTTATTATACGGAAAGTTTCCGTATAATCTTTTTCTTAATCCTCATACATCAACCATTACAACGGATTCTTGTCTGAATATACGGAAAACTTCTTTTTTACCCTCCTATTTTAGGTATTATACAGAATTTTTCCGTGTATCTTCTACTGCGGAGCATTAACTTATTGGGCTAAATTCTTAATTCTTTTGCGATCGCTGCAACTAACTGATCCATTTCTGATTCTAAAGTGAAATAATGTACACAAGCACGAATGCAATCAGGGTTAGCAATTGTCCGGGTAAATATGCCTTGGGATTCGAGGAAATGAACTAATTTTTGGCTAGTTTTTGCCGGTAAATTCTGAATTTGAAATGAGACTAAACCGCTTTCTGGTGGTGAAGATAACCAACATTTAACTTCGGGAATATCCTGTAATTTTTCCCACAAATATTTACTATTTCTCAGTATTTTTTCGTGACGTAATTGAATATTTCCCCATTGTTCATGAATGTCCATTGCCACTTTTAAAGCTGCAAATAAGGAATTATCAGATGTGGCAATTTCATAGCTACGTCCATCTGCTTGAAACGCTTGTGGATATCCTTGTGTATTCGTGATAACACTCCGCCAGCCGACAAATGTCGGTAGTAATTTCTCTTTAGCTTGAGGACTTACATACAATCCCCCCAAACCAGCAGCACCACACATCCATTTATGTCCCGTAAAAGCATAGAAATCGATTCCTAATTGCTGCATATCAAGGGGCATGGAACCAAATGACTGTGCAGCATCTACTAATAGAAGGGTATTATTTTGGGCACATATTTGCGAGATTTTTTCCAGTTCTAAAACCTGTCCTGTATTCCAGAGAATGTGACTGACAACAAGCAAACGAGTATTTGGTTGAAGATATTCAGCAATCACATCCACCGGATTATTAGCATTGAGAATTGGACAGGTTGTGACTTCAACTTGGAAGCGTTGGCTGATGGCTTGGGCAATTCCCACCACAGCATGATGTTCGCAGTCTGTAAGTAATAAATTGTCACCGGCTTGCCAATCAACACCCCACATGGCAATATTACAGCCAACAGTGACATTTTCAGTCAAGGTGATCGTTTCTGGTGTAGTCTGAATATGAGTTGCGATCGCATTTCTCACTGAAAACATTTGTTCATTTATCCAAGGAACAACCGCATTCCCAAAAGGTCCCAACTGCTGCATTTTGATTTGGGATTCCATAATTGCGTCAATTGCAGCCTGTGGCATTGGTCCCTGTCCGCCATAATTAAAATAAGCTTTGTTGGCTAAAGCTGGAAATAAAGCGCGATGGTTCATGGTTAATTTTTATAGTAATTGTGTTTAAGTATTGTGTTTCAGCCGTAGTATTACTGACTCCCATTCAAAGATTAATTTAAGCATTAAAGACATCATAAATTTAAATTTTTTAAGTGCTAAATTCAGATATTTTTGTTCTATTACCTAATGAATAAATTTATCATCTGGTGCAGGGAATGATAATATGATGCACGGAACTTTCTACCCATTAGGTAAAACTATGAGTAACTTACTTCGTAATTTATTAGTTGGTGCAGGTGTCGCTGCTGTGGGTGCAATTGGAACGAAAGCAGCAGTAGATTATTTTCAAAATCGTGGAGAGGAAGAAGTAGTTGATGAAAGTCAAGGAGATGCCGAAGCAACATCGCCCGATGAAGTTGCCTATGCGACTGTAGAACCATCTTCTGTACAAGCATTTTTAGATGCTAGCTTTGGCGATGCTGGTAGATATACACCCAATCGCCCACCCAAAATCTTTGACTATCAAGGTCAACAATATATGGTAATTTGGGCTTTTGATAACACACAACAAAAAAATCAAATGATGGCGTTCCAATACACAGATGCGGGACGTAAAATGGTTGCCAGTGTCGGCTATACAGGGGATAAAACTGATTACAATCTCAATTTAGCTGGAACCCCCTTTGCTGTTGATGTAAATGGCGAATTATTAACATCTGGGCAATCGGAAGCTGCTGGGACTAATGATGTTGATTTTGTCCTTGCTTAGTCAATTTTCTGACAATATCTAAAAAATCATAACCCCAGCTAGCAAAATAATTATTTTGGTGAGACTAGCTTAAATAGTCTCACCCTTGATTTATTCTTCTTATAGATGTTTCCAAAACTTAGGGATGTTTTCCCTGAATATATTGAGAAATCACAGATTAATTAATTTAAGCGATCGCAAATATTTGACTATATTTGATCATAATCTAAATCTAATCACTTCAATTTGTGAATGAAACGCGATGTGATTCATAAGTTTATACCAAACAAAATATAACACTGATATCTTCAGCCTCTAGCCGGAAGTGTACTCATAATGTCACAATGATTCTAATTTAATGCTTGACACACTAACTATGACGATGCATTCTACACTTCAACGTGCATTTGCAATTCGCCGCGCCCTCAAAGTAATAAGCGGTTTAAACAACTTCGATGCGGCAAATGTTGCAGCAGTGGTAAAAGCTGCCGAAATTGGTGGCGCAACTTTTGTTGATATCGCCGCCGATGTGGAATTAGTGAAATTGGCTAAAAGTATCACTAGTCTACCTGTGTGCGTTTCCGCCGTCGAACCAGACAAATTTCTCCAAGCTGTTGCGGCTGGTGCAGATTTGATTGAAATCGGAAATTTTGATTCCTTCTACGCCCAAGGTAGAACATTTGCAGCCCCAGAAGTTCTTGCACTCACCCAAGCAACCCGTGCATTACTTCCAGACATTACTCTCTCAGTTACAGTACCCCACATCCTCACGTTAGATAAGCAAGTACAACTCGCTGAAGAACTAGTCAAAGCTGGTGCTGATATTATTCAAACCGAAGGTGGTACAAGCAGTAAACCAACACATGGCGGCACTTTGGGATTAATCGAAAAAGCAACACCAACCTTAGCTGCTGCTTACGAAATTTCTCGCGTTGTTTCTGTCCCCGTACTTTGTGCTTCCGGTATTTCTAATGTCACAGCGCCCTTGGCTACTGCTGCTGGTGCTGCTGGTGTTGGAGTCGGTTCTGCAATTAACCAACTCAATAGCGAAATTGCCATGATTGCTGCTGTACGTAGCTTAGTTGAGGCTTTAGCAACCACTAACACCTCATCGCATAATTTTGCTTAATTTCAGTTTGCTGAATTTAGTTTACTGAATTTAGCTTGCTGAATTTAAAACCTAGGGAATGGGAATTTACAAATTCCCTATTCCCAATTCCTAACCCATTACTTCCTTAACCGCATAGATTACTTGATCTTGTTGTTCTTCACTGAGTTCGGGAAACATCGGTAATGAGGTGACTTCATGACTTAATTGCTCGGCAACTGGCAATTGACCTGATTTATACCCTAAATCTTCATAAACAGGTTGTAAGTGTAATGGCATCGGGTAGTAAATCATTGTATTTACGCCCTTGTCTTGTAGCATTTTACGCACCTCTTCACGTTTGCCATCAAGAATACGAATTGTATATTGGTTCCACACGCTTTCACCACCGGAAATTTCTTGAGGTGTGAGAATACCAGGGATTTGGGATAAAAATTGATTGTAGCGAGATGCAATTAATTTTCTTTTAGCATTCCAATTATCTAAATATCGTAATTTAATGTGGAGAATTGCAGCCTGAATGCAATCCAAGCGGCTATTTACACCCACTTCACTGTAATAATATTGGTTCGATTGTCCGTGATTTTTGATCACTCGCATTCTCTCAGCAATCTCGGAACTATTAGTGGTAATTGCACCACCATCCCCACAACCACCTAAATTTTTTGTCGGGTAAAAGCTAAAACAGCCAATATCGCCGATACTACCAACTTTTTCACCATTCCAAGTTGCGCCTGTTGATTGAGCGCAATCTTCAATCACCTTTAAATTATGCTGTTTCGCTAATTCCATCAAAGCTGTCATATTGACAGGTTGACCGAATAAATGTACTGGAATAATTGCTTTGGTTTTGGGTGTAATGGCTGCTGCGACTTGCTGTAAGTTTAAGTTGTAGGTATTTGCGTCAACATCAACAAACACAGGCTTGGCACCCACCGCACTCACGACTTCAGAAGTCGCGATAAAAGTAAAAGGTGTAGTAATTACTTCATCTCCCGCACCAATATCAAAAGCACGTAAAGCTAAGTACAGAGCATCTGTACCTGAGTTACAAGCAATACAATTTTTGACCTGGTGATAGGTTGCAAATGCTTGTTCAAAGGAACTAACTGCTGGTCCACCGATGTAACGACCCGATGCTAAAACTTCTAGGACAGCAGCACTAATTTCGGCTTCGATAGTAGCGTATTGTTGCTTGTTGTCAAAGGCTGGGATGGATTTTACACTTTGAATCATGAGTTTTGTAGAAATAGAAAATTGACGCAAACAAGTTCTTCTGATGGTTGAATTTTTAACCCAATAAGACTAGAAATACTGTTTTCTAAAATACGCTTTTTTGAGCATTTTTACTTATTTTTAATTCAATGTAACAAAAATGTCAGCAGAAAATAATACATATCGACTAAGAACTAATCATGATCAACTAGGTTCCCACTGATATCATGTCCACCTAACATACCAACGATAAAACTGACGCGGAGATAGGGAGATAGAGGGACGCACAGAAAAACTAATAATAACTGACTTACCGGACTCGATATGACTCAGCAATCAGGATTTAAGAGAATTGAGAAAAGCGATGTGGAAATTAAAACCGAAAAAGGTGGGCATTGTGCCCACCCGAATATGCAAAAAATTAATTGCGAGAGTAGAAAATGACAGAATCAAGAATCACAGCTTTTATGCAAACGCTGCGGTTTGTACATCGTTGTTAGCAAGTAATTCTTGTAATTCTTCTGCGTCCACAGTCTCTTTTTCTACCAACATCTCTGCAAGTTGGTCGAGAACATGCTTATTACTAACCAGCACCTGCTTGGCTCTATCGTAAGCAATATCAACTAACTTACGCACTTCTCCATCAATTGCAGATGCAGTTTCTTCGGAGAAATCACGTTCTGACATGATATCCCTTCCCAGGAACATATTACCTTGCTGACGACCGAGAGCAACAGGCCCCAACTTATCGCTCATACCAAAGCGCATTACCATTTGACGGGCAACTCGCGCCACTTGCTGTAAGTCTCCGGAAGCACCTGTAGTTACTTCCTCGTCACCAAAGATTAATTCTTCGGCGATGCGTCCACCCAAAGCCACAGCCATTTGGTTTTCCAAATAGGAACGACTGTAGAGTCCGCTATCCATCCGGTCTTCTGAGGGGGTAAACCAAGTTAAACCACCTGCACGACCGCGAGGAATAATGCTAATTTTTTGTACAGGGTCGTAGTCGGGCATCAAAGCGCCAACCAAAGCATGTCCGGCTTCGTGGTAAGCTACCAACTGCTTGCGACGTTCGCTCATTACTCGGTCTTTCTTTTCTGGACCAGCTAACACACGGTCGATCGCATCGTTAATTTCATCCATGGAAATTTCAGTCAGGTTACGACGTGCGGCCAAAATTGCGGCTTCGTTGAGCAAATTCGACAAGTCTGCACCTGTAAAGCCAGGGGAACGACGGGCAATGCGTTCGATATCCACATCTTTACCCAAGGTTTTCCCACGGGCATGTACCCGCAAAATTTCCACCCGTCCAGCGTAGTCTGGTCTGTCTACCACTACCTGACGGTCAAAACGTCCGGGACGTAATAAAGCTGCGTCGAGTACGTCAGGGCGGTTGGTGGCGGCGATAATGATGATGCCAGTATTACCTTCAAACCCGTCCATCTCGGTAAGTAACTGATTCAGGGTTTGTTCCCGCTCATCGTTACCACCACCTAAACCAGCACCACGTTGACGACCAACTGCGTCAATTTCATCGATGAAGACGATACAAGGGGCATTGGTTTTTGCTTGTTCAAATAAGTCGCGGACACGGGATGCACCCACACCAACGAACATTTCCACAAATTCGGAACCGGAGATGGAGAAGAAGGGTACACCAGCCTCACCAGCAACAGCACGGGCTAACAAGGTTTTACCAGTACCCGGAGGACCGACTAACAATACACCTTTAGGAATTTTGGCACCGACTGCGGTAAAGCGATCGGCGTTTTTGAGGAAGTCTACAACTTCGTTGAGTTCGAGTTTAGCTTGGTCAATACCCGCAACGTCACCAAAGGTGACTTGAGTTTGGGGTTCCATTTGTACCCGAGCGCGAGACTTACCAAAGTTCATCGCTTGGCTACCGGGACCATTTTGAGCACGTCGTAGCAGGAAGAATAAACCTACCAATAGTAATACTGGGAAAAATAAGGTGCTGAGTGCCTTAAACCATAATCCTTCGTCGGTTTGGGGCAAAACGCTGATATCTATATTCTTCTCGGTAAGCGTATTAATTAATGTTGGGTCTTCAACTAAAGTTACATCATACTGATTACCATTCTGGTCTTTAACCCTAGCAGCACTGCGGTCAGGAAACAGTTTTACCTGAGCAACATCACCCTTTTCGATTTTTTGAATGAACTCACTGTAGCGCCACTTAGCATTACTTGATGGCTGTTTGTCAAAGAACGCTGTAACCAGCGCAATGACGACTATAAGTAATAGCGCGTATAGCCCCGCATTTCTCCATCTTTTGTTATTCACCGAGGTCAATCCTCCTGTACTTGTTATGCGTTTCTCTTAACGTAGAGAATGACGTTGCGCTCCCTTCGGATTCGCCTTATGCCCTTCGGCTAACTGCTTATCACCGCAACTTGCTGGGTGAGAAGGTAGTAATTAAGAAATATGTTAACTTATCTTAAGGTATCGCATAATGCCTTAATTTTCATGTAAGAAAAAAATTCTGTGTTTGCTGAGAATAAAGTGGACTGGGATTATATTGTAGCGAGGTGATGAAGTATATGCTTGGGTACTTCTGGACGGTTTCCACTACAAAGTATCCATATCATAATTTTAGGAGTCTGAGAAGGATTTCTAGTTTTAATCATTAAAAAACTAACCTGACAAATAGCAAAGATTTGGGACAAGGAAGCTTTGGAGAGATATAAACCAAAATTTTTGTTAATTTAAGGTAAAACGCTAATGTCAACGTTCTGACTGGCAAGCTTTGCAATTAATCCAGGGTCATCTATCAAGATGACAGTGACTACATGATTAGTTTTTAGTTTGACTAAAGCTACTTTCCGATCTCGGCTAATTTTGACTTCTGTGATGTTGCCTTTTTCGACTTGTTGAATAAACTGGCTGTAATCCCATGATTCCCGTTTTGGTGGTTGCTTATCTAGAAAAGCTATATCACCACATCCAATACACATAATCCCTAGCAAGCATAATGCAAAGAAGCGCATCTGGTTGTAAACCTTCTCATTGCTGTTTTATTTATCGATTATTGCAGAACAGTCCAACTTTGCTTTAGATAAAAATTTTTTGTAACTCTCTTAAAGAGGGATTTTGAGGATTATATTTCAATTTGCCTGTAGATTGAATAACGCTGTGGATGGGGATAATTTCCACCACAGAATTACAGTAAGCAAGGGTTTCTAAACTCCGAATTAATTCTTGTGTCCAAGCTTCTTCGCGGACTTTTTGATGTTGATTCCTGAGAGAATTGAGCAAATGCGATCGCATGATTCCTGGTAAAATGCCCGCATCAATTGGAGGTGTCCACCAACAACCATCTTTCCATCCCCAGAGATTTCCGGTTGTGGTTTCTAGCCAGTTTCCTGACTCATCGACAAAGATTGCTTCCTGAGAAGAATCATTTTCAGCAATTGATTTTGCTAACCAAGGTGTGAGATAATTACCTGTCTTGTAATTGGGTAGCGATCGCGATAAATTTGAGTTGGCAATCATCGCGGTAATCCCCTGTTGTTGTTTTACGGCTAAGTTTGCTGGTAAATTTCTGCCGATAATCCATTCTTTCCCATCAGGAAAAACAGTAATTCGCAACACAGGGAAGTGTTGTTTCATGACTTCACAACCTTGATTTATCTGCTTGTAATTGGGTTGATACCAGTTGCAGTATTGATTGAAAAAATCTATAGAAGTTTGAATTCGGCGAATATGTGATTCCCAGTTGGTGAGCGGGTGACTGAGAGAGGCATCATAAACTCGTAGTGTTGTAAATATAGTCGCACCGTAAAGTAAGCCGAGATTATTAACATCTAATTCAATGGATTGGGAATTAATTAATTTACCGTTGTACCAAAAAATAAATTTCACCCCTTGGATTAATATTTCATTATCAAAGCTCTGAAAATTAACCCACACATTTAATGGTTCTTAATTCCATCGCATCAGAAATAAAGCAGGAACCACCATACTTATTGAGAATAGTACGAATTGCCTCAGAGGCGATCGCAATTTTTTCTGGTTTACAAAAGGCAATGATATAGATGTTATCAAGCATAGTCATTGCTAAATCGTGCTTGCCATCCTCTCGTGTACTTTTACCAGCAACATCGCGAATCACAGTATAGTCTTCAATCCCTGATTTTTCTAACCCATCTAAAATCTTGCCTAGTTCCACATAGTTGGCAATGATTTCCATACGTTTAACGGACAACATAAAATTTATCTCCAAAAAAGATTAATTGCATATAAATAAAGTGGGATACCAACAATAATATTGAAAGGAAAAGTGACTGCCAGCGCCGTTGAGACATAAAGACTGGGATTGGCTTCGGGGACAGTAATTCGCATGGCTGCGGGTACTGCAATATAGGAAGCACTCGCACACAAAACAGCAAATAACAGGCTATCTCCCTGCTGCAAACCGATGAATTTAGCAATCAACAATCCAATGATTGCATTGACTATGGGAATAATGATGGCGAAGGAAATCAGAAATAATCCTGCTTTTTGCAAATCTTTGATTCTTTTGGCGGCAACAAGTCCCATATCTAGTAAAAAGAAGGTAAGAACTCCATAAAACATATCTTGGGTAAAAGGTTTTAATTTTTCCCAACCATGTTCCCCTGTGAGTAAACCCATTACCAAACTACCAACAAGCATGTATACAGAACTATTGAGGGTAGCTTCGTGTAATACTTCCCCCCAAGCAAACTCGCTTTTTTCCTGTTTGACTGCAAATACATTTACTAAAATCAAACCGATGATAATTGCAGGGGATTCCATCAAGGCTAAGGCGGCTACCATAAAGCCATCGAAGTGGATGCCCAGTTGGTTTAGAAACGAACCTGCCGTAATAAAGGTGACTGCACTAATTGAACCATATGTCGATGCGATCGCAGCTGCATTATAGGTATCAAGTTGCGACCTGAGAATAAAAAAGCTATATATGGGGACAAGTAAGGACATCAGAACAGCTGCGAGTAGTGTCAAAAATACTTCTTGACTAACTCCGCTTTTAATCAGTTCGACACCACCTTTGAAACCGATTGCAAATAGTAAGTACAAAGAGAATAGCTTTGGTAGGGGCGGGGGAATTTCTAAGTCAGACTTGAGAAATATTGCCAGCATTCCCATAAAAAAAGCCAAAACAGGTGGATTTAAGATGTTTGACAAAATTAAACCGACATCCATAATCCACTAATCCTTATTAACGCGATCATTAATTATTGTTTGTAATTTAGTTTTGCACGATACATGCTAGTTAGGGTAGTGGTAGGTGTTTATTTGCAAAAATCATTTACAACTGCCTGTTTTCGCTCTTTGTTTTGTAATGTCGCGATCGTATTCTTAATCAAATTGCTTCAATTCACGTCACTTAAAATTACTGTTGATATTGTTACTTTAGTCATATTGTAATAATGACTTTATGCTCATGTATGATTACTATTCAAACCTTTACAGTAATATCACCTGCATAAATCTACTGAATTATCCCCAGTTTAAATACTGTGGAAATAGTAAAGGTAGCAATCAGATTCAATAAATATACTGAAAAAGTATACAACTTCATTTTAAATTCTGATTGGGAACATCTACCACATGTCTGATGCTCCCAAAATTGAGATTTGCAGGTTTCACTCCATAACTAAGGTAATGTGATTATGAAACGTGCGATCGTTGCCACTGCTCTAATTGTAATTCCATTGGGAGTTGCTTCCTTATTTCCCAAGCCTGCATCAGCAGCAGAGGTGGAAATTACAAGCGGGAGGGCCTCATTCCTCTGTCGTTATTACTCAACAACGTGGCTATAATGTGCCACGCAACCAGGTTCGGCGACCAAATGTTCGACAAGTAAATGTCCGACAACGGCAAGTAGTTCGTCGAGTATGGGTTCCTGCTTATTGGGAAAAAACAGCCTACGGTCGTAGATGGGTTCCAGGTCGTTGGGTTTACCGTCGTTAATCATCATAACTAAATAAACCCAAAAAATTGTAGAGGCGTATTCGTGTTACGTCTCTACAGTTATCTATATATTCATATTTTGGTTAGTTGTTCACCAATTACTTGGGCTGGTGTAAATTCCCTTTAACTAACCCCATTTGGAAAAATCTTGTACATATTGTCCTAAAGATAATAAACTAATACGTGGTTCATTATGAGCTATTAATCGCTCAGATGGAGTATTATAACCCCAATCAGCAAGGAACAATTGCACATCCTCTAAATCACTTTGTTGCTTAACTAATTGTAAAGTATTCAACCTATCTTCAATAAACCACATACTAACTTGTGAACCTCCAGCTTTCTGCTTCAATTCACGTAAAATCTCATATTTTGGGCGTTTAGCTTCTTTCCCAAAAATTACTTCTCGCGGTAATTCTATTCCTTCTTTTTGTAATAATTTCTGGGCAAAACGTCCTTCTTTCGTAGTTACAATATATAGTTGTGTACCACTGGTAATAATATTTCTAATTCTGTCAACAACACCAGGATAAAATCGATGTAGACTCATCCAATCTTCCAAATCAGTTGCAATCCACTCATCGCGTATTTTATCTAAAGTAAATGCAATGTCTGAAGATTTTAAGTTATAGTCTGCAAGAATTTTTTGAGTAATATTCAGCCAATCTTTAAAAATCTTTTCTTCAGGTATTTCTTCTACCACAGCTTTGATTAAAACAGGCATTTCCCAACCCGTTTCAATAACTGGTCTAAGACTATAGAATTTTGATGCTAATGCATCTGATGGTATTTGCTTTTTCGGTGTCCAGATTTGGCAATAGGTTCGCCATGCCACCTCAAAGTATTCAACCATACCGTCGCAAATTACGCCGTCAAAATCAGATGCTAAAATAGTAGGGATAATTGCCGTCATTTTGTTGTACGCCTTAAACCAGACAGTCTCTGTCTTGATTAAAGTCAATTTAAATTAATTCGACAGTAATCTTGACAGCATTTATAATAAATTGAAATCAATTTTATCGTTTTCAACTATAATCTAGCCGCAAAATTTATCATTGATTAAGTATAATAACTTGAAGTTACTCAATTTTGCCAGCTTTGCATAAAATTCAAACAGAAAATTACTTTTTTTCATTTAAGCCTTAAATGAAGGTTTAAATTGAACTTTTCGACCGGAACTGACGACTGGTAAAAATACCATGTTGCGGACTAAATAATAGTGCAAGTATAAATAATCCGGAAACAACTAATACAATCGCAGGGCCAGAAGGGAAATTATAAAAATAACTTAAATACATACCACTAATGCTAGAAAAGACACCGATAATTGCGCCTAAAATCATGACTTGATGTAATCTTTTCACTAATAGGTATGCTGTTGCTCCTGGAGTAATGAGCAGCGATAAAACTAGGATGACACCAACAGCTTTCATACTGGCAACAATGGTTAAAGCAATTAACAACATCAAACCAAAATTGAGGCGATTTACCGGTAAACCTGCGGCTTGAGCACCTTGGGGGTCAAAAGTATAAAATAATAATTCCTTATAAATCGCAAAAATAGTTACTAATACAACTACGGCAATAATCGCGGTATCACGAACTTCGTCAGTAGTAACACTCAGAATATTCCCAAATAAAAAATGATTGAGGTCAATTTTATTACTTTTTTGAATTACAGTAATTAGAGTTATTCCCAGAGCAAAAAAAGCCGAAAATACTATACCCATTGCGGCATCTTCTTTGATGGGCGATCGCGTTCCAATCCAAGCAATTGCCATTGTACTCACAACCCCAGCAATGAAGGCACCTACAAAAATATTACCACCAAGAATAAAAGCGATCGCCAGTCCGGGAAGTACCGAATGACTAATAGCATCCCCCAGCAAAGCCAATCGTCGTACCATCAAATAGCTACCGACAACAGCACACAACAATCCTACCAGTATCGCGACAATGAGCGATCGTTGCATAAACCCATATTGTAACGGTTCAATTAATGATTGCATGTTGTTATTGATGATTGGTTAATGATTAGTTATTAATGATTAATAAATATCCACTAAGTAGAACGGTGCAAATAAACCGTAGACGCGGAGCGGCTTCTCGCAGGGTAGTATATAACGAAAAGTAAATTTACCTAAAATTCTCTTCCCTTCTGCCTTGTCATAACGACAATTTTTAACACCGACCTACTTATTAACTAATTTGTCATGATTGATTCCTTTAAGCTGCGTTCCCAAAATACATCACCCTGCCACTATAAGCACGATATAAATTGTCTTCCGTCAAAACATCTTGACGAGAACCCGCAGCAATTAATTCTTGATTCAATAAAATTAAATCATCAAAATGGTTAATAGATTCACCTAAATCGTGATTCACAACCAAAACAATTTTTCCCTCGTCAGCAAGTTCATGAAAAATCTCAAAAATCACCGACTGGGTTTTTTGATCGATGCCTACAAAAGGCTCATCAAAACAGAAAATTTCTGCTTCCTGCGTCAACGCCCGCGCTAAAAATACCCGTTGCTGCTGTCCACCTGAAAGCTGTCCAATGGGGCGATGCATAAATTCACTCATTCCCACCCTTGCCAATGCATCCTTGGCAACTTTGCGGCTCACCGTAGAAAATTGCCGCAACCATCCAGTCTTTTTCACTCTACCCATCATGACTACGTCCCAAACGGTAGCAGGATAAGTCCAATCAATCTGACTACGTTGTGGTACGTAAGCAACCTTGTCCAATTGCGTTGATAAAAGTTTTGTTTGATATATCACATTCCCACTCGCCGGAACTAACCCCAACATAGCCTTCATCAGCGTACTTTTCCCTGCACCATTGGGGCCATATATACCTGTCAATCTTCCCGGTTTGACATTACAGCTAATATTTTGCAAAGCTGCTTGCGTGCGGTAATACACACTGATATCAGTAATATTAATCCCTAAAACTGACTCAATCTCTAGATTTTTGGCTACTGATTGCGCCGTAATTTCGCGAGATTGTAGATAATTACGGCGATTTTGCGACCCTAGATTAGCTTCCATAATATTCTTTCAAGAATAGGTGATTGAATAATTGTTTACTCAAGCTTACTATAAAAATGAGAGAATTATGAAAAAATCTATAATTTGGAGTAATACCAGCTATAAGTAAAACCAATGCTTGCGATAGAAGTAAAAAGATGTTCTACGTCTTTAGTCATATTTTTAATCAGTAATCTTGTTCCTTTCCTCTAATGAAGAAAAATATATTTATTAGCTTTTTAATACCTCTAGTATTACTAGGTTGTACGCAAACAAAGCCTAACACTACAACCTCTGAAAGTGATAAAAAAGCTTTAGTAGTAGCGACTAGCACAATTATTGCAGACTTAGCAGCAGAAATTGGTGGGGATGAGATTGAGTTAAAAGGAATACTTCAACCTGGCTCAGACCCGCATACATACGAACCAGTACCCACAGATAGCCGTTTTTTGGAAGAAGCGAATTTGATTTTGTATAACGGTTACAATCTCGAACCGGGAATTATCAAAATGATGAACTCAGTCGGGGGAAAAGCGCGAAAAGTACCCATTGGGGAAGTAGTGAAACCCTTACAACTCGACAAAGGCAAAGGCGAAATAGTCCCAGACCCCCATGTTTGGGGAGATGTGAAAAATGCGATCGCGATGACAAAGGCAATTCGAGATGAGTTAGTGAAACTATCTCCAGAAGATAAAGACAAATTTACCGAAAATGCCAATCAACTTACAAATGAATTGCAAAAACTCGATAGCTGGATAATTCAAGAAATACAAACAATTCCCCCGGAAAAGCGTAAATTAGTCACCACCCACGATGCATTTCAATATTATGGACGTGCTTACAATATTGCGATCGCGGGTACATTGATTGGTATTAGTACCGAAGAACAACCCAGCGCTCAAACAGTTAAGCAATTGGTTGATGCAATTAAGAAAATAGGTGTACCTGCTATCTTTGCGGAAACAACAATCAACCCTGCTTTGATTACGACTGTAGCCCAAGAAGCTGGAGTTAAATTAGCACCACGTCAATTATTCTCTGATTCAATTGGCGCAAAAGGTAGCCAAGGTGATACATATATAAAAATGATGGAGGCAAACACACAAACAATTGTTGAGGCTTTAGGAGGAAAGTATACAAAATATAAGAATTAGTTCATAATTAGTTCATGTTTAGTTCATGATTATTGATATTCACTCACACTCTGTTAAGCTAAATCAATAGTAGTTCAAACATGTAGATTGAGTTCAAAAATATCAAGTCAATGAATAGAAATAAACGTCCTATTGGTGTAGATTTATTTGCGGGTGCAGGGGGAATGTCGCTGGGATTTGAACAAGCTGGATTTGACGTACTTGCATCTGTAGAAATAGACCCCATACATTGCGCTATACATGAATTTAATTTCCCGTTGACATCAATATTCTGTAAAAGTATTGCTGAAATTAAAGGTGAAGAAATTAGAAATAATTCTGCTATTGGCAAGAGAGAAATAGATGTAGTTTTTGGTGGTTCTCCTTGCCAGGGCTTCTCAATGATAGGTAAACGAGCTTTAGATGACCCTCGCAATACATTGGTTTTTCACTTTCTAAGAATTATATTAGAACTCAAACCTAAATATTTTGTATTTGAAAATGTCCCTGGATTAACTGTTGGTAAACATAAGAGTTTCTTGAGCGAAATTATTGATGAATTTAGGAAATGTCATTATGAAGTAGAAGAAAAATATTGTGTGCTGAATGCATCAAATTTTGGAGTTCCTCAGGATAGAGCAAGATTATTTATCATTGGTTGTCGGCAGGGTTTAACTTTACCAAAGTATCCTCAACCATTTACAAAACCGCCACTAATCCGCAAGTCAAAATATATAGTCAACTCTGCAAATTTAGCAAACTGTCCAACCGTTTGGGATGCTATTGGAGATTTACCAGAAATAGAACATTACCCAGAATTATTTAAACGAGATTGGGTGATAGCAAAATATAAGAAGCCTAGTAAGTATGGTAGTGTCTTACGGGGACTATTTCCAATGGAAGATAATTATGCCTATGAACGTATTGCATCTCCCCTCGCTAATAATATTTTGCTAACATCGGAGTCTGATAGAGTTGATAATTTCGAGATTCTCACATGTAGTAGTCGCACGAAACATAATTCAGAATCAATTGCACGATTTCAACAAACAAAACCAGGAGAAACAGAATCAATAAGTCACTTTCATCGACTTGATGGTAAAAGTATTTGTAACACTCTTAGAGCCGGAACTGCTAGTAATAGAGGTGCATTTACATCTCCTCGTCCCATTCATCCTTTTCTTCCCCGATGCATTACAGTTAGAGAAGCTGCAAGATTACATTCATACCCCGACTGGTTTCGTTTTCACATCACAAAATGGCATGGTTTCCGACAAATTGGGAACTCAGTTCCACCTTTACTTGCAAAGGCTGTAGCGACAGAAATTATTCGTATTTTAGGAATTTATCCGATAAAGCCAAATCAAAAAATACAATTAGGCTCAGATAATTTACTAAGATTTAAGATGTCACAAGCGGCTCAGTATTATGGTGTTTCTGCACATATTATTGAACCAAGATTAAGATATAATAGAAATAAATTGGAGACATTACATCTATAAAATATCAAAAAATATCAAAAATCTGTCGGCTCAAATTTTAGGTTAATTTTTTATAATTAAGTTTCACTACTTTAATCTTTTCTTTAATCTTTTCTCTATACCTAAATTACCCTGTAATCCACCAGTATGTATTAGCAAAATACGACAATTATTAAAATATCTCTGCTGAATTAAATCCATAACTCCATAAAACATCTTAGCTGTATAAACATAATCAAGTGGAATTTTATATAATTTCTCAAATTCTTTCTGAAAAGTTACTAACTCTTCATTTACCTTTGCATAGCCACCAAAATGATAATCATGTATTAATTCCCAAGATATATTTTTATCTCCAGGTATAGGTAAATCAGAAGATAAATATTCTGCTAACAAAGTCTCAATTTCTGGCTTTAAAAACTCTCCACCCTTGAGTACAGGAAAACCAATTAAAAGCTGTTTTGGGCGTAATGAAAGTGCAACTCCCGCTAAAGTTGTACCAGTCCCACAAGCTAAACAAATCATATCAAAATCATCCTTGATTAAAGAGGCAGAGTTAGAGATTATTTCCGTACAGCCTCTAACACCATTTAAATTACAACCTCCTTCAGGAATCATGAAAAAATCACCAAAGCGATTTTTTAGGGATGCTTGTAATTCTGCTGTCTGCTTTGTACGATATGTTTGTCTATCAAGATAAACCAGTTGCATTCCCTGACTAACTGCAAAATCTAATGTTGGATTTAGTGGTAAAGTCTGCTCTCCACGAATAACACCTATGGTTTGCAAACCAAATAAGTTTCCAGTTGCGGCAGTTGCATATATATGATTAGAATAAGCACCACCAAAAGTCAGCAGTTTTGTCAGATTCTGGGCTTTTGCAGCTTCTAAGTTATATTTCAACTTAAACCACTTATTCCCATTGACAAACGGATGTATCAAATCAAGACGTAACACATACAATTGAACATTATTTTGATGCGCGATCGCACTATTAATCTCCTGTAGAGGTGGAACTGCAAAAAATGAGGTCATAAACATTCAGTGTTAAACACAAATCTCAATCTCTTCCCTGGGAAACCCTATAGAAATTTGACTACACTTGATTATAAATTTAGCGCGATCGCAATCCAAAATCTCACATCCAAAATCTAAAATTAACAATCTAAAATCAATATAGTCCTACAAATTCATCCCAGTGTCGAACAATCAGCAAGAAACCCACCTAAACCGCGCTCGTGCTAGTCTACGCCAAACTTTATCTTGGTACAATAATCTGCGTAAACCCGGACAATCAAGCCACAACAATGACTTGGCAGGTTTGCTCAAGCCGGAATTGGAGATGCTTAACGCAACTCTCAATAAACTTGATCATAATGTGATTCGTATTGCGGCATTTGGGCTGGTGAGTCGCGGCAAGTCGGCTGTACTCAATGCTTTACTAGGGCAAAAAATCTTGCAAACTGGACCCCTTAACGGTGTCACGCAGTATCCTCGCTCTGTACGTTGGAGTCCTAGTGACAAGGTACAAATTGAGTTAATTGATACACCAGGATTAGATGAAATTGCGGGTGAAATTAGGGCGCAAATGGCGCGGGATGTGGCACAGCAAGCAGATTTGATTTTGTTTATTGTGTCGGGTGATATTACTAGGACTGAGTATCAAGCTTTGTTGGAGTTGCGAAAATCCCAAAAACCATTGATTTTAGTGTTTAATAAAGTTGATTTATATCCTGATACCGACAGAGAAGCAGTTTATCGGAATTTGCAACAACTAGGTGCAGGAAATCTGTTAGAAAAACCTCTACAACCCGATGAAATTGTCATGGTTGCTGCGGAACCTGCTCCTTTGGAAGTGCGCGTAGAATATCCTGATGGTAAAGTTGATTACGAATGGGAAAATTTACCACCAAAAATTGATGAGTTAAGGCAAATAATTTTAACTATTCTTAATCGTGAAGGTCGATCTTTATTAGCCTTAAATGCTTTAGTACAAGCACGGGAAGCCGAAGAAATTATAGCTCAAAAAACAATTGATGCTAGGGACGAAGCAGCCGAAGAGTTGATTTGGAAATATGCAAAATATAAGGCTGTGGCTGTGGGCTTAAATCCTGTGGCAATTCTTGATGTAATTAGCGGCACAATTGTAGATTTAGCCTTAATTCGATCGCTTTCCAAATTATACGGGTTGCCAATGACGGGTTACGAAGCCGCGAAAATTTTGCAAACAATTTTATTTAGCTCTGGTAGTTTATTATTGGGGGAGTTGGCTACAAGTTTGGTGTTTGGTTTGGGAAAAAGTGCTGCTGTTGTCACTAGCGCTGACAATCCAGGTAATATTGCTGGATTTCTGGGTAGTGCTGTTGTCCAATCAGGAATTGCTGGCTATGGCGCTTATACAGTCGGTAAGGCGGCTCAAGTGTATCTAAAAAAAGGTTGCACTTGGGGACAATTTGGCGCGAGTACTGTAATTCAAGAAATTCTTGCCCAAGTTCCTAAAGATACAATTTTATTTAGATTACGCCAGGAATTAGGAAATACTAAGTAATTGGCATGGATATTTGTAAACAAAGCTGAATCGCGATCGCAAATCTCTTTTATCATCGATACTAGAAGATATGAGAATTTGCACAGAAGCTCCTGTCAAACAAGGGTTTTGAAATGAAAATTTTAGTTGTCGAGGATGATGCACTTGTTTCGGAAGCGCTTACAGCAATCCTTTCCAATCAAAATTATGCGGTGGAAACCACTGCGGATGGAGAAACCGCTTGGGATTTAATTTCAACCTACGATTACGATTTAATTCTGCTTGATGTTGGTATCCCCAAGTTGGACGGGATTAGTCTTTGCCATCAAATTCGGAATAAAAGCTTACAAGTACCCATCTTATTGTTAACAGGACGTGACAGTAGCCATGATAAAGCGATTGGCTTAAACGCGGGTGCGGATGACTATCTGGTGAAACCGTTTGATGAAGAGGAATTAATTGCTCGTATCCACGCACTTTTACGCCGGGGAAAAGTCTCATCCCAGCCAGTTTTAGAAGTCAGGGAATTACAACTTGATCCCAGTAGTTGTGAGGTGAGATATAGAGATGCAATATTAACATTGACACCAAAAGAATATTCTTTATTGGAATTATTCATGCGTAACAGTAAGCGCGTGTTTAGCTGTGGCATGATTTTAGAGCATTTATGGTCCTATGAAGAAACACCAGGGGAAGAAGCTGTTCGCACCCATATCAAGGGCTTAAGACACAAATTAAAAGCAGCAGGGGCAGCGAGTGATTTAATCGAAACTGTATATGGGATTGGTTATCGCTTGAAGGCAATAGCCAAGGAAGAAACAACACCCCGAACATCCAAATCTGTTCACACTACAAATCAAAATACTAACCAAAATACAGACCAAAAAACTCTGGCAGCAATTGCCAGCATCTGGCAGAAATATCAAACTAGGGTAGATGAACAAGTAAATATATTAATCCAAGCGGCAACAGCTTTAATTAATCAAAATCTTAACTTGGAATTGCGTGCATCAGCACAGAAGGAAGCCCATACATTAGCTGGTTCTTTAGGTACTTTTGGTTTCCCAGAAGGGTCAAAAATTGCTAAAAAAATCGAAAAAATACTCAAGAGTGACAAAGATTTAGATGCAAAGGATGCTCAGAAACTCAGCAGTTTAGTTAAAGCTTTATTTACGGAAATTAAACAATCTCCCCATTCCCATCAACAAGAAATTACCGAAATTCAAGAATCTCTCCATCCCAATCAACAGCTAAAAACAGTAGAACATGGGCATACAATTTTGGCAGTTGATGATGACCCGAAAATACTGGAAATATTACAAACATTACTCTCGCCTTGGGGTTTAAAGGTACATACTCTAGATAGTCCAAAATCCTTTTGGGAAACATTAGAAACAACCAAACCAGATTTATTAATTCTCGATGTGGAAATGCCGGAATTAAGTGGTATTGAACTCTGCCAATTAGTACGTAATAATCCTAATTGGAGTGATTTACCAATTTTGTTTCTCACAGTTCATCATGATACAGATATTATCAATCGAGTCTTTACTGCTGGTGCAGATGATTTCGTGAATAAGCCGATAATTGCCCCCGAACTTATTACCCGGATTCTGAATCGTTTAGAACGAAGTAAATTGCTGCGACGAATTGTGCAAAATCAACACAAAACCCAAGTAGCATTACGAGATTCCCAGGCTTTATTTGCCGGAATTATTAATATTGCCGATGATGCAATTATTTCAATTGATCGTCATCAATGTATTACTTTATTTAATTCCGGTGCCGAGAAAATATTTGGTTACAAAACAGAAGAAGTATTAGGTAAAAAGCTCGATATCTTAATTCCATCCCGCTTTTGTCCAGCCCACCAAAAGCATGTGCAAGAGTTTGCGAAATCTGCCAGCCAAGCCCGAAGAATGGCAGAGCGTCAGGAGATTTTTGCCCAACGCAAAGATGGTACAGAATTTCCGGCGGAAGCTTCGATTTCTAAATTAACTTTGGGTGATGAAGTTATTTACACTGTCTACTTGCAAGATATTAGTGACAGAAAACAAATAGAAAAAATGAAAGATGAGTTTGTGTCGGTTGTGAGTCATGAACTCCGCACACCCCTAACTTCAATTCATGGCTCCTTGGGGATGTTGGCAAGTGGGTTAATCAAATCGGAGTCGGAACAAGGTAAACGCTTACTGCAAATTGCCACCGATAGTACCGAACGTTTGGTGAGACTAATTAACGATATTCTCGACATCGAACGGATTGAGTCGGGAAGAGTCAAAATGGAAACACAAATATGTGATGTTGATAGTTTAATTTCGGAATCCCTCAACGTTATCCAACCTCTTGCCGACAAAGCACATATAAATCTAGCGATCGCCAGCCTACCTATTAATATATTGGCAGACCCAGATCGTATTATCCAAACGTTAACAAACTTATTGAGTAATGCAATTAAATTTTCTCCGGCAGGTAGTACGGTTTATTTAGAAGTCAAACAGCAGGAAAATGAGGTTTTATTTACCGTTAAAGATAATGGAAGGGGAATCCCAGAAGATAAGTTAGAAGGCATATTTGAAAGATTTCAACAAGTTGATGCTTCTGATTCCCGCAGACAAGATGGTACCGGCTTGGGATTAGCCATTTGTAAAAGTATTGTTCAGCAACATCACGGACAAATTTGGGTAGAAAGCGTCTTGGGGGAGAGCAGCGAATTTCACTTTACCATCCCCATGCGGAAGTTCTTCTTATCGACTCCGAAAAACCAAGAATCACTGAAAGCAAACGCCCCCAGCATCTTAATTTGTGACGATGATACAGGTGCAAGAAATCAGCTACAAACATTACTGGAAGAAAAAGGCTATCGTGTCTTCACTGTAGACTCAGGAGAAGCCGCTATCACTGCTGCTGCCAATCAACATCCCGACATCATTCTCCTCGATTTGGTGATGCCAGGAATGAATGGTTGGGAAGTTATGGGAATTTTGAAACAGCGAAAAGATACCGAAAATATTCCCATTATTATTTGTAGTTGTTGTCATCCCAGCAATGATAAACAATCAAATCAAAATTTTGCCGAATGGGTTTGTAAACCGATTACAAATGCCTCATTATTACGTTCCCTATCTCAAGTTCTCGTAGATAACGCCAAAGACATTCGGGTTCTGGTTGTCGAAGATGATGATAATCTTGCTCAAATGTTAGCGACATTACTCGAAAGTCATGGAATTGAAACTGTGATAGCCAAAACTGGCAAAGAAGCAATTCGTCAAAGCCAGGAAATTAAACCCGATTTAATCATTCTCGACTTAATTTTACCCGAATATACTGGTTTCGACGTTGTGGAGTGGTTACAGCAACACAATCGTCTTTGTAATATTCCCTTATTGGTTTATTCTGCCTGCGATTTAAACGACACTGAACGCACTAAACTGAAATTAGGACATACGGAGTTTCTAACCAAAGGACGGACTACTACCCAAGAATTTGAACAAAAAGTGATGGAGTTAATCACACGCATTACCCAAAATCGTCAGTCGGGGAATCAGGAATGATATCAGGTTCGCTTGAATAGTTACGATAAAACCGGCGCAAAGATGGGGAGATGGGGAGAAAAACTAATGATAACTGATTAGCTGGACTGGATATGACAAAACGAATTTTAGTTGTTGACAACGAAGAATATATCCAAGAAGTAACCAAAATTTGCTTGGAAACCGTTGCTAATTGGGAAGTATTAACCGCTAGTTCCGGGAGAGAAGGTATAAATAAGGCAACTAACGAACAACCAGATGCGATTCTTTTGGATGTAATGATGCCGGATATGGATGGTATTACTACCTTTGAGAAACTTCAGGCAAATCCCATTACTCAGAATATACCAGTGATATTTTTAACAGCAAAGATACAAGCTAGCGATAGAAAGCGCTATACAGAACTGGGAATCAAAGATGCGATCGCCAAACCATTTAATCCTACGGAGTTGGCGCATCAAGTTGCAACAGTATTGGGGTGGAGATCATAAATTCTAAGAATTTGAAGTGCCACCACTCAAAACACTATGCAAAGAAGTTAATAATTCCTTGGCGGTAAAAGGCTTTAACAAAAATTGCATCACTCCATGACGTGCGGCTTTTTCCACCATCTGAGGCGAACCTAATCCACTCATCGCAATAATTTGAACTTGGGGGTTGAGTCTTTGCAAAGTCCGAATAGTATTTTCCCCATCCATAAGCGGCATCATCATATCAATGAGGACAAGATTAATTTCATTTTTATTTTGAACATAAGTGGCGATCGCATCAATTCCGTCACTGGCTTTTAATACTCTATAGTTATAATTTTCTAAAGTGGATTTTGTGGTCTCAGCAATGACAGTTTCATCGTCTGCCACGAGAATTAATTCGCCTTTTCCTACTGGCAATTTCCACTGTTCTAAGGTTGGGCTGATACAACTGTTACTAGCTGGTAAGTAAACTTGAAATCGGCTACCTTTGCCTAATTGACTGGATACATTTACAAATCCACCATGATTTTTGACAATTCCAATCGTAGTTGATAATCCTAAACCAGTACCTTTACCAACATCTTTGGTTGTAAAAAATGGTTCAAAAATGCGATCAATAATTTCCGGTGCAATTCCCACTCCCGTATCAGTAATTGTCACTAAAATGTAGTCACCAACTTTTGCCTCAATATTCATTTTGGCATAGTAATCATCAACATAAAAGTTTTCCGCAGCAATGGTGATTTTACCTTCATTGAGGATAGCATCACGAGCGTTGACAACTAAGTTCATGAAGATTTGATGTAATTGAGTTGCATCAGCAATTACTATTCCTAAATCATCAGGTAATTGGGTCTCAATGGCAATTGATTTGGGGAATGTGCCCCTGGCGATACTTTCAATTTCCGTCAGCAAATACTTAATTTGAATCGCGATTCTTTTACCTTCCGCACCACGAGCAAAAGAAAGAATTTGTTTGACTAAATCTGCGGCGCGTTTAGCATTTGTTTCTTGCATTTTTAGCAATTCAATCATGCGATCATCGAGATTTGTCAATTTTAAAGGCAACAGTTGAGAAACTGCTAAAATTGGTGTCAGGATATTGTTTAAATCGTGGGCAATACCACCAGCCAAAGTACCAAGACTTTCCAGACGTTGGGCACGATAAAATTGCTGTTCCAGTTGCTTTTTCTCAGTAATATTAGTATTGACGGTGAGAATTGATTTTGGATTTCCGGTCTCATCACGCATTAAAGTCCAACTACTCGCAACAATGACTTCTTTACCGTCTTTTCGTAAATTTGTAAATTCTCCCTGCCAATAACCAGATGCGATCGTTGTTTGAATCGCCATTTCTAACAAGTTACTATCTTTGTGTAAAAGCTCGTTGGCATTTTTGCCAAGTATTTCATCCGCAGAAAAGCCATATAAATTTTCCGCACCTTGATTCCAAAATAAAACACTATTTTCTAGATCGCGAACACAAATAGCATCCGTGGCAATATTCAATAATGCGGCTTGCTCATAAATCTTTGCTTCTGCTTGTTTACTTTTCGTAATATCAAAAATCACGCCATCGATATGTAATAATTCACCATCAGGATTGTGAATGGGTCTACCCTGTTCCCAACAATAGCGAATTGCTCCATCTTGATCATATAAACGGTATGCGATTTGGAATGGTTGATGTTTGGCGATCGCATCTTGAACGGTGGTGGCAATCTTTTCCCTATCTTCAGGAATGATGAGAGAGTTGATTGAACAGATTTCGCCCACACATAAATCTTCAGTTTTATAGCCAAACATGGTTTCTACCATGTTGTTAAAAAACACCATCGAGTTATTCACATTTGGAAATTTTCGATAAACAATTGCAGGTAGATTTTCCGCTAACGTTCGATATGACAATTCACTTTTTCTGAGGGCTACTTCCGCCTCTTTACGTCTACTAATATCGGAAAATGAGACAACCACAGCATAGGGAGTCATTTCTCCAGATGGAAACAAAGGCTCTGAATTAATTAAAATCCAGCTTAATTCCCCATTTGGCTTATAAACTCCCATCACCACATTTAAACAGGGTGTACCTGTACGCAATGTCACGATTGCTGGATGACTGTCATTGGCAAAGGGAGAACCATCTTCATGAATTGTCTGCCAGCGCGAATCTTGAGAAGTTCGCCCCATAATCTGATCTTTTGTCAGCCCCAAAATTCTTTCAGCACTGGCATTACAGGTAATAATCCGACCTTCTGCATCATGGACTACAATTCCCTCTCGTATCGCTTTAATTACAGAACGGTAGCGCTCCTCACTATCTCGCAGTGCGGCTTCAGTACGTTTGCGTTGAGTGATATCCCGACTGAGAAACAGAAAAGCCCCAATATCATCATCATGCAAGCAATTAGTTGCTACACACTCCAGCCATACCCAGGAACCATTTTTGTGTCGCAGTCGATATTCCAGAACTAGGGGAATACCCGGTTTTGCCAGCATATTTGCCATAATTGCTTGGATGTTGGCTAAGTCGTCTGGATGTACAGACGTTAAAGGTTGGTGTCCCAAAAATTCTGCTGGTAAATATCCCAAAGTTCTCTCTACAGATGGGCTTTGGTAGAAAACATTCGCTTGGGGATCGCAGAGAGTGATAATATCAGGCGAAGTTTCGCTAAGTGCCCGGAAACGTGCTTCACTTTGGCGGAGGATGGCTTCTGTTCGTTTGTGTTCGTTGATTTCCCCTTGCAGATGTGCGTTGGTGGCAGCTATTCTTTCTAATTCTTCGCTTTTCTCTTGTAATTTCGCTGCTAGCTTTTGGCGATCGCTTTTTTCTTGGTGTAATTGTTGATACAGTTGGCTGACTTCTGCGGCTTGATTGGCGATGTTTTGCTGTAGCTCGGCAATCATGTTTATCATTTCTACGGGGTCAAATAATTGCCAGAAACTGCTCTGAGTCAGAATCCCCAATAATTCCCCTTGATTGCCAACTATTACCAATTGCCCTAGCTTTCTCGCCTGCATTTGCTGATGGGCGAACCATAGGGAATCTACTGGAGTTAGACAAAATAAAGGTTTATTAATTACACTTACGGCGGTAATTTCGGCGAGATTCCCACCTAAAGCTTGAAATTGCACAATATCTTGTTCTGTAATTATACCAATGGGGATGAGAGACTTCTCATTCGCGACTTCCTCTTTGATAATGACTACGCAACTCGTGTTATTGTCAGCCATTAATCGAGTAACATCCAGGATTGATGCAGTTGGGAAAGCATAAATTACCTGAGTATTCATGACATCACCAACCAGACGCATTTTCAAGAGATTTGCTGGTGGCAAAACCTGGAGAATACTACTTTCTGTAACCACACCCGACAATTGCTGGCGACTGAAGTTGGCATTTGAAGCATTTGCATCTGTCATGCTTGTTGCCTGTAAATATCATGATTTAATTCTTTTGATACTCAGGATAGCGAAACCCAGGTTTGGGTTATACCTTTCGTAATATACCGAAAGATTCAAGCTGGCACAACAATTTGCATTCAAGATAATTCTGGGACTAAGCAACTAATCTTGTTTGGCTGCTCACTCGCCGTAATTGATATTGCTGTAATAATTTCGTTGCTTCTTCAGCAGGCAAGGCACCACTAAAAAGATATCCCTGCATCAGTTCGCAGTTAAGAATCCGTAGTAGATTGCGCTGTTCTTCTGTTTCTACCCCTTCGGCAACAACAGCAAGGTTTAATCCATGTGCTAAGGTAATTATCGCAGTAGTGATGGCTGCATCATGGGTACTTGTCGTCAAATCGCGTACAAACGAACGATCTATTTTTAAACTCTGAATTGGGAAGTTTTTGAGATAGCTTAATGAGGAATATCCAGTACCAAAATCATCAATTGAGATGGAAACACCCATTTCATGCAATTCAGTTAAAATCTCCTTCGTAAATTCGACATTTTGCATGGCTGTGCTTTCAGTAACCTCTAACTCCAAACACTCAGGAGATAATCCAGTTTCTGTTAACACTTGCTGTACCATTTCGACTAGGTTTAATTGTTGAAATTGGCGTGCAGACAAATTTACCGCAATCGACAGTGAAGGTAATCCTAATAATCTTTGCCAATACTTTGTTTGCATACAAGCATTACGCAATACCCATTCCCCAATTGGTACAATTAATCCTGTTTCTTCTGCTAGGGGAATAAATTTTTCTGGAGGAATTAGCCCTAATTTTGCATTCTGCCAACGTAGCAGGGCTTCCATTTTCGTAATTTTGCCAGTATTAATATTAACTTGGGGTTGATAATAGATTGCCAATTCTTCTTTTTCTAATGCAGAGTACAAACTATTTTCTAATATAAATAATTCAGTTGTTTGTAATGTTATATCCGAATTATAAAATAAATATCTATTTTTCCCTTTTGATTTCGCACTATATAATGCGGTATCGGCGTGTTTAATTAATGTTTCAGCATCTTCCCCATCTACAGGGTAAAGGGCGACTCCAATACTAGCACTAATATATAAACAATGATGTTCAATATTAAATGGGGCTTTAAAGGCAGCAATTATTTTTTCTTGGATGTTTGCAGCATTTTTCACATCCTGAATATTCGGTAAAATTATAGTAAATTCATCACCTCCCCAACGGGCAATAGTGTCTCCTTCCCGTAAACATTGACTAATTCGTTGGGCAACATTTTGTAATAATTGGTCACCGATTGCATGGCCTAATGTATCATTAATAGTCTGAAAACGGTCTAAATCTAAGAAACAGACAGCTAATTTTTCATCATTGTGGCTGGCTTGTGTCAGCGTTGCTTCCAATTTATCTTTAAAGAGGATTCGGTTCGGTAAATTTGTGAGTAAGTCATGTAAAGCCTGATGGCGAATTGTGGCTTCGGCTAGTTGAGATGCAGTAATGTCGCGGAAACTCCATACCCTACCAACTATTTGCCCACCTACCCATTGGGGTTGGGAATATCGCTCCAATATCTTACCATTTTTAAAGGCGATCGCATCGTGAATTTTCTTGCTCGGCTCCGCGTGCAATGCACGAATAGTCGCAAAATATTCTCGAGGATATTTGAGTTGGTTAAGTGCGATTTTTAAAGTCTGCTTGTCATTTCTAGTTTTGAGCGCATGTTCCGGAATACCCCACATTTGGATGAATTTACGGTTATATCCAGTGACTCTTCCTTGACTATCAACCACTAAAATCCCATCGGCTGTTGATTCTAGAGTTGCTTGTTGTAGCGATCGTGTTTTTTCTAGTTCAATTTGAATTAAACTAAACTGTGAATCAATATCGTGTTTGACTTCCTGTTTCTGCACGTTACTTTGCCAGTCTAAATCTTTCCAATTCGTGGTGACAATTATGTTCTCTCTGCGACTGCTAGCAATAGCATGAGAATTTAAATATTTTAAATGAGATATTGATGAAGGTGCTAAATATCCAATTGAAACATCTTCAGATTGTGATTCTAAAGTTATAAAATTACTGACAAAATCGCTGCTAGCACCCTGTAAATCTAGTCTACTTGTCAAGCTTTTAGTCTCAGCAACCAACTTCTGTCTTGAACGAGAACAATTAATTAATCCGAAAACAAAAAGACAGAAAGCGACTATTGTTGCTTTCAAGTAGATGAGTAAAACAACCATTAAATGTATCATGGTAGTCTCGGCGATCGTAAACCATTAGTGTTATGATATTTTTACTTTGAAAGCAATTATGCAAATGTGATGCTTTTAGTTTGTTCTAGTTCTAAAATTAGCTAGTTATTCAGAAAAGATAATATGTAAATTTTTATCTCTAATTAAGAAATTAACAATATCTTCTGATAATTAGATTTACATTCCCCCCCCCCCAAATTTTATGAACTAGCATTCTTGTTCTTCTTGTCATATTTTTCGTCATGATATTCATTGATAAATAGTGGTGAATAAATGTTAACTCTATAAAAAATATCACTAGTAATTGTCTAATGTAAGCAGTTATACTCAAAAATTGATTTTTGGGAAGCTTATTGACATACTACCAGAACTGAAACTATGCCAAGATTTTGATTACAAATATCAAAGGGAATGAAGTATATTGTTGCAACACTAGCAGAAGTGTAACAAAATACTATACCAGTGTATAGGTAGAAACTACGGATGTCGAGCCTCTTGACTCTTGACTAAAAAATTAAGAAATTCTGAAAGATTTACTCAAGTATTCTCATCATAAATATCTGTATTTTTGTTAAAATTTATACAGCATTTATAAGAAAATGTGAATTGATTTACATCTATTGATACTGTTGCCAGAGCAGCATATTCTCAATTTATTAGTCTCTGTGGTAGATTAACTCAATCACAATTACTTGATTTCCTGGTCACATAAGTCTACTGATAATCAAACTTATGGAAAGCTTCTGATTGATATTTTCACGGATGGTATCTGTTGAGATTAAATCAAAATATATTTCAATAATCAAAATTGCCTTTTGAAAAATAGTTATAGATGATACAAGTAGAAGTATAAGTGAAGCAATAAATCATCTTTAATTACGCATTTACCGCTAAAATAGCTTGGCGTTGTGCAAATGTACAAATAAAAACAATGACAGAAGCTAATATAGGAATTATTGGCGGTAGCGGTCTATACAAAATGGACAGCCTCAAAGATGTTGAAGAAGTGCATATTGACACCCCATTTGGTTCACCTTCAGATGCATTAATCCTGGGAAATTTGGATGGGGCACGAGTAGCATTTTTAGCACGTCATGGTCGAAATCACACGTTATTACCCTCAGAATTACCTTTTCGCGCCAATATCTACGCGATGAAAAAGCTCGGAGTTAAGTATATTATCTCCGCCAGTGCAGTGGGTTCTCTCAAAGCAGAAGTCAAACCCTTAGACATGGTGGTTCCAGATCAATTTATTGACAGGACAAGAAACCGAATTTCAACTTTTTTTGGTGAAGGGATAGTTGCACATATTACATTTGGTGACCCTGTATGTAAAAATTTAGCTCAAGTAGTTGCTGATGCGATCGCAGAACTAAATCTTCCTGATGTCAGTTTACATCGTGGTGGTACATATGTTTGTATGGAGGGGCCAGCATTTTCGACAAAGGCTGAATCGAATTTGTACCGCAGTTGGGGTGCA
Source organism: Calothrix sp. NIES-4101 (assembly GCA_004296455.1). GTDB lineage: Bacteria > Cyanobacteriota > Cyanobacteriia > Cyanobacteriales > Nostocaceae > Brunnivagina. The sequence continues at coordinate 4,518,335 of AP018280.1, read as the reverse complement.
ACGGTTATCGGCATGACGAATTTACAAGAAGCAAAACTAGCGAAGGAAGCAGAAATTGCCTATGCAACAATGGCGTTGGTGACAGATTACGATTGCTGGCATCCTGATCATGATAATGTTACTGTGGAGATGGTAGTTGCAAATTTACAGAGGAATGCTGTGAATGCTCAAAAGGTGATTCAAGAAGCAGTACGAAGTTTGAATGCGAATCCACCAGAGAGCGAATCTCATTCGGCTTTGAAATATGCAATCTTAACGCGCTTGGACAGTGTACCTGTAGCCACAAAACAAAAGTTGGAAGCGATTTTGCAAAAATATATTTGAGTCATTCGTGAAGTAATTCCTGGTTTTGCATATCTTTTGGAAATGCTGGTTTAACAGTATGAGGGGATGAGGGGATAAGAGAACGGAGGGGACGCAAAGACACGGAGACAAATAAGAAAGAGGTTTCTTTTATTAATTTCTCCCCCACTCTCCCACTCTCCCACTCTCCCACTCCCTTGCTCGTCGGTTTAATTGTCAAAATGATAGGCGAACCCAAATCATTCACACTACTTGATAAACAAAATTGAAACTCGCCCAATTATTGACATCCCACATGTAAACATCGCTAATATCTTTTTTAGATGTACTTGCATTGTGCAAATCTTGGAGTAATGCAAGTGTGACTTCGCTTGGATTTGCTAAAGCCATAATCCGGGATTGCTCAACGGGGGTTAGTTTGGTATTTGTTAGTGCTGCAATTGTTTGCGTGAATGGTGCGGTGCTGAGGATTACTTGAGTTTCGCAAATCTCACTAACTCCTTGTAATACCCATTCAACACTAGGAGTAATTTGGGGAATGGTAATAGTTGCGCCTGGTTCGATACTAATATTTTGTAATGATGGTTGAGTGGCTGAAGTCGTGGTTTCAGTGTTTTTTTCCAGAGGATGCATTTGCCAAGAATACAATGCTAAAGGGTTTTTGCTGCTATCCACCCCAAATAGCATTAGATAGATAATTTGTGAAGTTTTATTTTCGACTCGAAATTGTAGGTGAGTACCTGTAGAAATAGAACTGAGGCTGTGAGCGTGTCTGTAGGGGTTGGTTTCACGCTGCATAATAATTTGTGGTGTGTTGCTATTGGTAGCTTCTAGTACCACTTTGACACTCAACTGTGATGATGCTTCGTTGTTGGTAATACGCCACAATTTTGCTGCTAATAATGTTTGTAATTTGGGGTTTAACCTCTGTGCTGCCAGTTTCGCTGCTTCTCCAACCTCTCCTGATGTATTGGGGATAAGTTCTCCAGTTATGCTAAATAAACCGTAGCGACTCTGAGATAGTGAATCTTTGGTTTTAGTTTCTGGTAGCTTGCCAAATATGTAATCTGCGGGTTGTTCTCCAACAATGATGCTAGAAACATGATTAACAGTAGCAAAGCCACTGGTGGCATCAACTCGTTCAATGCGTTCTAAACTATTATCGATCGCAATATTTAAATTGATATTTCGAGGTATTACCCGCACCACTTCTTGAATTAGTTGTCCGACTTGGGGAGTAAAGGAATTATCAACGATTGTGGCTTTGGCGATTAAACCAGAACGCGATCGCAGTAAGATTTCTGGAGAAACTTTATTTTGAGTAATTATATCTTGGGAATTATTAACTGGCGATCGCAAATTAAGTGACTGTAACTGGGAATTGTCGCTAGGGATAATGCGGAAACGTGAATTGACACCATAATATTCGAGAATTAGCGGTGAAATTCCTCCCAACCACAATTGCACTGTTTTACCTGTGTCTTCAATGGCTGTAACGGCACCTTCAGCACCAATATCACTGTTTGCTAGCAAACTATCGCTAAAATTCAAGCGCAGAGACGTTTTCTTGGCATTAAATAAATTTGGTGTTTGGTTACTACCTAACTGGCGTATGGCATTTTCAATTCTTGCCAAGCCCATATTGATTGTAGTTGTAGGAGTGTTTTCCCACAAATATTGCGTTAGGGCATAAGTGAATATACCTGCACTAAACCCTGTCATTTGTATTTCTTGTGCAGACTGCTTGGCATTCGATGTTGCAGATACAACCAAAGCAGGAGGAGTAGTGGCAATTTTATTTTTAAGTTCTTTTTGTAAATCTATCTCACTGGTGGCGATATTAATATTGGCATCCGTGAGGTGAGTACGAATCGCTAACCCACGATTTTGGAGATTCGCGGTACTCGCAGCATTGTAGCTGGCATCTACCACCGCAAACACCTTTTCAGTCGGCAACGACCTTAACATTAACAATAAAGTATCTTCTAATAAATAATTCGCGACTTGATTATTTTCGACATTGAGAAAACCATCTACGGGAATCAAGGCATTTTCTGACTTGATGCGACTACCATAACCACTAAAGTGAAAAAACACCACATCACCAGGTTTACATTGGCTAGCAAGATGCTCAAAAAAAGCCTTCTCAATTAAATCCCGACTCGCAGCTTCATCCGTCAAACACAAAATATCCGATGCTTGAAAACCAAAACGGTGAATCAAAAGCTCCCTTTGTAATTCCACATCTGTCAAACAACCAGTTAAAGCCGGAATTTTTAGGTAATTATTAACACCAATCAATAAAGCTAACTTACGGGGACTCGATTCTGCCAATGCTTGATAGTCGATACTTCCAGGTAATAGCCACCCAATCTCACTTGCTGTGGAAATAGCAAATATGCTACCAAATTGCTGCAAAAAAGTCCGCCGTTTCATTCAGTCTATCCCCTAGCCCTTTTTTGGATTAGATATCAGATTAAAGGGCTGAAATCCTGATTGTAAAGCTATTACCATCACTGTTTTGGAAGTCTTTGTGAATTTAACAATATTTCTCAATATTAGCGATAATTGCTGGCAAGACTCAAACTACCTATTACTGAATCCACTTCCAGAGAGGATGTGTTTCTCCTTGTTCTCGGATGCGACAAACCATTTTTTCCAGACGTTGCCTTTCAGATTTTGGTAAACCAAAAAGAATATTGCGACTTTGCCAAATTAAAACCGCTAACATTGAGCCAATACAAAAAGCTAAACCAATAGTGGCAAATGGATGGTAGTAAAGCCCATAGCGCACAGCCACCCAAGTAAAATATTGTCTCCACAAACTAATTTCTGAACGTAAATTCCACAAGCAAAATGGTATAATTAGCAGCCATGCTGAAGCGACGAAGATCCAGCGACCATAAACAGTTAAACGGTGCAATTTTTGTACTTGCCCTAAAAAAAATTGGTCTTTTTCAAATTCTTCCATAAATTACTTAGCTATGGAAATTGGGATATGGGAATTGGGCTATGGGAATTAGGTAATAGACATCTTCAGAAATTAATGATGTATTGGTGATAGCCTTTATACCCCATGCACCGATGTCCTATCCCCAATGTCCAGTTAATTGGCTACCGATTCCGTATTTTCTGGTAAAGTGGGCTGTTCACTACGTTGTCTCCACCATGTGAGCAGCGTACTAGCAACAAAGATACTAGAATAAGCTCCCATTGTGAAACCAACAATTAGCGCTAGAGAAAAGTTCTTTAGGGTTTCCCCACCGAATAAGAATATCGCAAACAACGTCAGTAAGGTGGTGAGGGTAGTATTAATCGATCGCGATAGGGTTTGGTCAACCGCATCGTCTACAATATCGGCGATGGGACGATTCGAGTTAATTTGTAAAGTTTCACGGATGCGATCGTAAATAACTACCGTATCGTTAACAGAGAAACCAACAATTGTTAGCAATGCCACTACGAATAAGCTATCTGCCTCGATACGTGTCGGCGCTAAACCCAGGATTGAGAAGATTCCCACTGTAATTAAAACATCGTGGAACAACGCAACGATCGCAAAGATGGCATAATCCCATTGAAAGCGAAATCTTAAATAAATTAAGATACCACCTAATGATAAACCTAAGGCGAGCAGCCCCTTAGTAAATAGTTCTTTTCCCAGAGTTGGGCCAACACTATCAATAGAAGTTTTATTGGGGTCAAAAGCGCCAATTTTTTCGCTTAACGTATTCAGAAGTTGGTTACGTTGTTCGGGATTCAAATTTTTGGAGCGGATGGAGATACCGTTATCTTGTTGTGTTTCCCTATCTGCCACCAGTTGAATGCTAGCGTCTCCTAGTCCTTGGCTTTTGGCAACATCGCGGACAAGATTAATATCGATCGCTTGATCGCAATTTCCTGGTTTTTTACAGTCCCTTTCCACCTGTAACCGAGTACCACCAATAAAATCCAAACCAGGGCGGAGAGGAGCCTTGATCTCCGGGTTCAAAGTGGAAATTACCATCGATATGATACCGATCGCAATAATAACCAAAGAAATAATCCACCAGAGCGATCGCTTTTTATTTACAGCTAGTTTCATTGCGCCACCTCCGGTTTTTTGCTATTGCTAGCTGATAAGTTGGGACAGAAATATTCCGGTTTTTTGAAAGCGGGAATTGCGATCGCCATAAACATTAAGGTACGACTACAAGTAATTGCTGTAAACATACTAATTGCCACACCAACACCCAAAGTGACAGCAAAACCCTTAACTAAACCAGAACCAAAGATAAACAGGAAGAAACAAGCAACCCATGTGGTGACGTTGCCATCTAAGATACTGGAAAATGCTCGGTAAAAACCTGATTCGACTGAACGGAAGAGGGTTTTCCCAGCCCGCAGTTCTTCTCTGGTACGCTCAAAAATTAACACATTCGCATCCACTGCCATCCCAATACTGAGAACAAATCCAGCAATACCAGGTAAGGTCATTGTTACTTGCAACAGCCCAAATGCTGCCCAGGAAAGCAATGCATAAATGATTAAGGAAATATCTGCCAGGACACCGGGTAGTCTGTAATACAGAATCATGAAAATAAGCACAAGTGTCAGACCGCCAATCCCAGCATAAATACTGCTTTGAATACTATCTTGACCCAAAGTTGCGCCAACAGTGCGATTTTCGACAATTTCCACGGGTACAGGTAAAGCACCACCTCGTAACTGCACGCCTAAATCAATGGCTTCTTGAGCGTCAAAGTTACCAGAAATGGAGATATTCCCCCCTGTAATCCCTGTTGCTGCGTACTCAGGTCTAACTGTCGGATAGCTAATGATCGCATTATCAAGGAAAATACCAGTAGTGCGTCCAGTTCCAGCAACTTCCTTACTCAACTGGGCAAAAAGTTCGCCGCCTTTTTTATCGAAGCGAATATTAACTTCCCAGTTTTGACCTTGAGTCGGAGCACCTTGAGCATCTTGAAGGAATTTACCAATTAAAGGTGGATTGGTACTTTCAAATAATTCCCCAATTTCCTGATTAGCTTTCTGTATATCTGCTTGAATTTTGGTAATAGCTGCTTGGTCTTTAGCTTTTCGAGCCGTTTTCAGTTGCTCTTTGAGCAGGTTATAGGGAGTAACTAACTCAAAAAATTTGGTTTCTGTACCAGCTTTCTGCTTCTTAAATTCTAGCTGTGCTGTACCACCTAGTAACCGTTCTGCTTGTTCCGGGTCTTTGACACCAGGAAGTTGTACCAGGATTTTATCATCACCAGCTTTTTGGACTATTGCTTCAGCAACCCCTAAACCGTTAACCCTGAATTCCACAACCTGCAAAACATCTTCCAGATTGCGTTCGGTAATTTTGGGGATATCCTTAGTGGGTATGAGTTGAATTGTCAATTGGGAACCGCCTTGTAAATCTAAACCAAGGGGCACACGTAATCCAGGAGAAGCAATCACCGCGATGGCGGCGATTACCATGACTAATATTAGAGCTAATAGCGATCGCTGCTTTTGCATACCATAACGGGAGTGCGACAAACGATATAATAACCCTCTTTTGGAGAGTTATGAATTTTGCAGTCACATATATTTGGGTATATTGAGGATAAAAAGTTAAAATAGGGCATTAAACATGCCTTCCACGAAAAGCCATGATTATACAATCGTCACCCTCGACAGCAGAGGATATCATCTACCCTGAGAGCGATGGACAACCAATGGCAGATAACACCAAGCAGTTTGAGTTGATCGTTCTGATCAAAAAAAACTTGGATTTATTATTTGCTCACGAGCCAAATGTGTTCGTAGCCGGAGATTTGTTCTGGTATCCCGTTCAGGGAGATAATAGTATCCGTCGGGCACCTGATGTGATGGTGGTTTTCGGCAGACCAAAAGGCGATCGCGGTTCCTATTTACAATGGCAGGAAGAAAATATTATTCCCCAAGTTGTGTTTGAAATTCTTTCTCCTGGTAACACCCACCGAGAGATGATTGCCAAATACAAATTTTATCAACGTTACGGAGTCGAAGAATATTATCTATATGACCCAGAGACGGGAGAATTAACGGGTTGGTTACGTGAAAATAATGAACTACGGGAAATTGGCGAAATAATTGCTTGGGTCAGTCCCCGTTTAGGTATACGCTTGGAAGTTAAGAATGGCGAATTACAAATATTTCGTCCCGATGGACAAAAATTTTTGACCTATTTGGAATTAGACCAAATTCGAGAACAAGAACATCAACGGGCTGAACAAGAATATCAACGGGCTGAACAAGAACGTCAACGGGCTGAAGAGGCAGAAACCCAACTCCAAGCATTACGGGCTTTACTAAAATCAAAAGGAATTAATCCAGAAGAAGTTTAGCCTTTGCACAATTGGGAAAAATTTAACAACATCGAAATTCAAACAGAGGATAGAGGGAGGAGAAAGCGAGACATCTCTTCCTGCTGCCCTCATCCCTCTTACCTAAACCCGCATTGCCACCATTTTTTGCACAGCTTCGACAATTTGTTCGGGTTGGACAATAGTTAATCTTTCCAACGAACCATTGTAGGGAGTGGGAATATCCTGCGAAGATAACCGCAATACAGGTGCATCGAGTTCATCAAACAGGCGATCGTTAATTGAGGCTGTTAATTCCGCACCAATTCCCCCAGTTCGCATACATTCTTCCACAATAATGACGCGGTGGGTTTTCCGTATTGATGCACCGATGGTATCAAAATCTAACGGTTTCAGCGAAATTAAATCTATAACTTCTGGGTCATAACCCTCTTTCTCTAAACCTTTCATCGCCTGCATCACATGGTGACGCATCCGAGAGTAAGTAAGAATAGTTACATCTTTTCCTGAACGAACAACCTCAGCTTTATCAAGCGGTAATAGGTATTCTTCTTCAGGTAAATTTTCTTTTAAGTTGTACAGCAATACATGTTCAAAGAACAACACCGGATTATTATCGCGAATAGCAGCCTTTAACAATCCTTTGGCATTGTAAGGAGTCGAACAAGCAACGATTTTTAAACCGGGAACCGCTTGGAAATAGGCTTCCAAACGCTGCGAATGTTCTGCACCTAACTGTCTGCCCACACCACCGGGACCACGAATGACCATGGGAATTTTAAAATTACCACCGGAGGTATAGCGTAACATTCCTGCATTATTGGAAATTTGGTTAAACGCTAGCAATAAAAATCCCATATTCATACCCTCGATAATCGGTCTTAAACCCGTCATCGCGGCACCGACAGCCATCCCAGTAAAGCTGTTTTCGGCAATAGGTGTATCTAGAACCCGAAGTTCACCATACTTTTTGTAGAGGTCTTTAGTCACCTTGTAGGAACCGCCATAATGTCCTACATCCTCTCCCATAACTAGAACCGTAGCATCACGCGCCATTTCCTCATCGATGGCTTCCCGCAGAGCGTTAAAAAATAAAGTTTCTGCCATTAGACCTTGTAATATGCAATATGCGATCGTTGTTCTAGAATCTTATCGTGACTGGGGAGCAAATACGGTAGCAGAAATACGACTTCGCAATGTAGCGTTGAGTAAATCGCATTTCTGACATCAGACTAACACCATACGGATAAATTCCCAGAACTGAGATTTTAGAAAATTGGCTTTCCATACCATAAAAAACTCAAATAAGCTCGTATTCTCAGGGATATTAGCTTGATATTAGGCAAAATGTTAGGCAGAGGGACGGTAATTTTTGATACAGAGAAGGGAATATTTAGGCGATCGCGATCGGTAATACATCAAATGGTCATGTTGATTTCAAAAGAAACCCGATTTCTGCCAATACGGTTCTATGAAGCTTTAAGGTGTATTGGTTATATAATTACATTACTTATTAAATCAGCGAAATACAGAGTAGAATTAAGTATTTTTTATCATAATATTCTTGATAAATTCTTAGTTGCAATCTAAATATACGCTACAACCAACGCTGTTTTTTAGCGAATGCAATACTACTAAACACAATTAATATTATTATACTAATAACAGCCGGATAAGCCCAAGATTGCTCTAATTCTGGCATATATTTAAAATTCATTCCATAAAATCCCGTAATAAAAGTGATTGGTAAAAATATAGTGGAAAGAATAGTCAAACGATTAATTCGTTCGCTGGTTTTGCTAGCAATATTATCGCGTTGAATTTCCATTAATTCTGACATCCAAGCTCGTAACGCTTGATATTCTTGCCAGAGATGATCAACTTGGTGAACCAACTCTTGGTTGAATAATACTTTTACTGGCTGACTAATCCATTGAAAATCTTCATAATTCATCAGAGCTAAAAGTGACCTAATATTTTGAAAGTTACGCCGTCCAGAACGAGTTGATTGTCTCATCGCCGCAATTTTACGGTACGTTATTTCATTACCAGAATTTGCTAAAACCTCATCTTCTAAATCATCAAGATATCTAGAAATATAATCAAATACACTATGATAATTATTTAAAATATTTTTAAAAATTAGATATAAAATATAATCAACATCCCATTCTTGAATATTTATAATTCGCTTATGAATATTATTAATTAGTATAGTGAGAACTTTAATCTCAGTGATTTCAAAGGTGATAATAAATTTTTTGCCTAACACAATACTACCCTGTGCTACTTGAAATTCTCGATTTTTGAGTTGATGAGTTAGGATTTCATAGCCATCAAATAGACAATCTTCCATTTCGTCATCAATCCCAGTCAGAGAACGATTAAAAATCATATCAATTCGTGATGGATCAATTTGAAAATGGTTAATAATTTTTGCAGTTCCAGTGCGATCGCGAAAGTTAATACAACGTAACCAAATATTATGAGAAACATCAATTTTTTTTAGTATTGTATCAACATCTCTACTGGAGAATAATTCTAGGTGATTCTGAGAAAATATCAGCAGAATTAGCATATCAGGTAGGCTATTGCATTTATGAAAACTATAAAAATAAACATAATACTTCTGATGTCCAATTCGCTATTTTTACTGAAAGTTGTTGATACAATGCTTGACTGTGAGGAGAAACCTGGTTTCTTGGGCATCTCGCTATCCCAGGAAACCCAATTTCTCCCACAACTCAAAAACCCCAAATAACCAAATCTCAGCTACACCAAGATTCGGTAAAGGGAGAAACCCAACTTTTTGAGTATTCAATCAATTACGAATTATCTTGCCCAATTTGCAACATTAATCCATATTCCAAACCTTCTACGACAGCTTGATAGGAAGCCTCAAGTATATTTACGGATACACCAACTGTTGTCCAACGCTGTATGGCATTGCGTGACTCTACCAAAGCCCTTGTAATTGCGTCAGTTCCCGCATGTCCATTGAGAATCCGCACTTTATAATCGCTCAACTCAAATTCATGTATTTGAGGGTAAAAATTTACCAAAGCCTTACGTAAAGCTGCATCTAAAGCAGCCACAGGACCATTCCCTTCAGCAGCTTCTAAAATATCCCTCCCATTGACTGCTATTTTAATGGTTGCTAATGCCGGGTTTTTACATTCCTTCCCTTGTGCCAAATTACTGTGAACTTGAAAACCCTTGATTTCAAAAAACTTCTGCCGAGTGCCCAAAGCATCACGCATCAATAATTCAAAACTAGCTTCGGCGGCTTCAAACTGATAACCCTCACTTTCCAATACCTTGAGACGTTCTAAAATAAGGCGCGTGGCGGGGTTTTGTTTGTCGAGATTGATCCCAAAGGTACGGGCTTTTGCCAGCACATTGCTGACACCAGCTTGTTCGGAGATGACAATGCGACGACTATTTCCCACCTGTTCGGGTTGGATATGTTCGTAAGTCAAGGGGTTGCGCTCAACTGCGGAAACGTGGATACCGCCCTTGTGGGCAAAAGCCGATCGCCCAACAAAAGGTGCATGTTCGTCGGGGGCAAGATTAACGACTTCGCTCACAAAACGACTAGTTTCGGTTAGCTGGGAAATTTGCTCATCTTCAATACAACTAAAACCTAATTTCAGTTGCAGATTCGGGATTAATGAGCATAAATTTGCATTTCCGCAGCGTTCCCCATAACCATTGATTGTTCCTTGAACCATTGTCACACCCGCCATCACAGCTGCGATCGCATTGGCAACGGCGGTATCAGCATCGTTATGGGTATGAATGCCCAGTTGGGGCAATGGCTGTTTTTCTCCATTTATTATCAAAAAATCCTGATTCAATCCAGATAAATGACTATTTACAGATTGAACAATTTGAGTAACTTCATGGGGTAAAGTACCACCATTGGTATCACATAATACCAACCATTCCGCCCCAGCTTCTGAGGCAACTGTGAGTGTTTTCAAGGCATATTCCGGATTATTTTTGTAGCCATCAAACCAGTGTTCAGCATCATAAATTACACGCCTGCCCTGATTCTTAAGATAGGCGATCGTATCACTGATCATAGCGAGATTTTCCGCTAAAGTAGTCTTTAGACCTTCGGTGACGTGTAAATCCCAAGATTTGCCGAAAACTGTCACCCAACGAGTACCAGCAGTAATAATTGCTTGTAACATGGGTTCAGTAGCGGCGGATGTATTCGGACGACGAGTTGAACAAAAAGCAACAACTTCGGCTTGTTCGAGCGGTTCTGCTTGCAACTGCAAAAAAAACTGGACATCCTTGGGATTAGCTCCAGGCCAGCCACCCTCAATAAATGGAATGCCTAACTGATCTAACTTACGGGCGATGCGTAATTTATCTTCTGTCGATACCGATAAGCCTTCACGTTGAGTACCGTCCCGAAGTGTAGTGTCGTAGAGCCAAACATGAGATGGGGAAATTACGGTCATAGTACGGGAAAAACAAGACAAGATTTGAGGCGATGTGTCAATATACAGCAAAAGCCAATTGATGATACGACATGCCAAAGGTACTAGCTCAGGGTAAAACAATAGAGTGCAAAGTGGGAGCAAACTTAAGAAAAGTTTTGCTACAAAATCATATTGACCTCTACAATGGCGGTGCGTTGGTGATTAACTGTCGAGGAATTGGTAGTTGTGGAACTTGTGCAGTCCTTGTAGAAGGCGAAGTTAATGAGCCTAATTGGCGCGACAAAACTCGATGTTCCCTACCACCCCACTCACCTGGCAATAATCTACGTTTAGCCTGTCAAACTCAGGTTCTAGGCGATCTCAAAGTAACAAAATATGATGGTTTTTGGGGACAAAATCCTCAAATAGTTTGGACAAGTGAAGGTTAAATAAGGAGAAAATTATATGGGCAGATGGACACCACTTATTTTGATGGCTGGCGGTTTAGCAATTTTACTAGGTACTCTGATTGGTACTTGGTTCCCTATGAACGGACAGAACGCTCAAGCACCCAGACAAAACCCGAATCGAGCTTCAAGCGTTTTACCAGCCAATATTAATGTTAATAGTACAGCTACAGGTTCTTCTCCAAACTCTGAAAATCGTGACAAGGTAGCCCAAAACGAAACCACAATCGATAACAGTACCAATGTAGACCAAAGTCAATCCACAAACTCTTCGGGTTCAACAACCACTGATTCTGGAAATTCCTCCGGTTCTACCTCTACTGGTTCTGGTAGCAATGATTCACCGATTCGGGCTTTGTGGTAGTTTTTGGGATTAGGGCAAAAGTGGAAGGGGTAATTGATATTTTATATAGTTCTCCCTTTCTTTTTTCCCATCAACCAAACAAATTAATCGCAATTTCCCCAACAATGAGATAAAGGCGATAGGCGATAAACCCTGACTACATTAAGTCTTTGGTAGATAATAATATTTCTAATTTCTCCAAAATCTGGCAACAGATAAAATCTCCATGTCTTCCCGTCTCCATGTCCCCGCTTCATCAATCTGTTACTTTCTTTTGGAGAACTGGTAAACAATGCGATCGCATTGTTTGCAGGTTTGTAAACTTATCGTCATGATTTTAGATGTAGATTAGTCAGTATGGGAACGCTATTAAATTGAAGATGATTAAGCTAATCGCTATTTTTCTGAGTTTGTTTTTAGTATTGGGTTGGGGTGAACCTGTTTTTGCACAGTCACCACCATCTAATTTGACTCCCGAACAGTTACAAATCCGGGATGAGTTGGGAGATAAGGCTTTTGCCGCAACAGATAGGGGTGATTTTGAGACGGCTGAGAAGTATTGGACACAGGTTTTGGAAAAAGACCCCACAAATGCAGCAGTATGGAGTAATCGCGGAAATTCGCGGGTCAGTCAAAATAAGTTAAATGAAGCTTTAGCGGATTATAATAAGGCGGTTGAGCTTGCGCCGAATGTCACAGACCCTTATTTGAATCGCGGTACTGCCTTGGAGGGTTTGGGAAGATGGGAAGATGCGATTAATGATTATAACCATGTCCTTGAACTCGACCCCAGTGATGCAATGGCTTATAATAACCGGGGCAATGCGGAAGCCGGTTTAGGAAAATGGCAACAAGCGATCGCAGATTATCAAAAATCAGCAGATATTGCTCCTAACTTTGCCTTTGCCCGTGCTAATTATGCGATCGCACTATACGAAACTGGTGAGAAGGACGAAGCAATTCACCAAATGAAAAATATTCTTCGTAAGTATCCCAAATTTGCTGATGTTCGCGCTTCTTTGACAGCTGCCCTGTGGGCAAAAGGTGAACAGGGAGAAGCTGAAAGCAACTGGGTTGCGGCTGTTGGACTCGACCCACGTTATAAAGATATAAATTGGGTTAAGAATATTCGCCGTTGGTCACCAAGTATGGTAAGCGCGTTGGAGAAATTTTTGAATTTGCAATAATAGGGATTATTTTCATTTTTGGATGGCAAATAATCTCATATTCTAGATATGGAGGCGCAATAAGAAATTGCGTCTTTTTATTTTTTGCCAATATCCAGCAATTATTGGGCATCAAACTGCATAATTTGAAGTGCGATCGCGATAAATATATTAAGTAGCTAAGAGCATCTACAATATGACTCATTTTGGTATTATCTGTCCAGCTTCCACTGGTCATCTCAATCCGATGACAACACTAGGATATGAACTGCAAAGACGAGGACACCGAGTTACTGTAGTAGGAATCCTTGATTCTGAAGGCAAAGCCGCTTCATCTGGATTAGAATTTCAAGCGATCGCAGAATCAGAATGCCCGTATGGATATATGCAGCAATTGTTTGACGAACTAGGAAAATTAAGCGGATTAGCTGCATTGCAATACACAATAGATTCGATACAGAAAGGAACAGCTACTTTTCTTCAACAAGCACCACAAGCAATTAAAAAAGCTGGAATTGATGCATTACTAGTAGACCAAGTTTCGCCAGCAGGAGGAACTGTTGCAGAATATCTTGATATTCCCTTTGTTAGCGTATGTTCTGCTTTAATGATTAATCGGGATATTAGTGTTCCCCCCTTTAATACAAGTTGGAAATATAATCCTGCTTGGTGGGCTAAAGTTCGTAATAGAGCAGGTTATCGTTTGTTAAACCGTTTGGGAAAACCGATTCGAGAGACCATAGCCCAATATCGCAATGAATGGAATTTACCCCCCCATATCTCTCCCAATGATGCTTATTCAAAATTAGCTCAATTATCTCAGCAACCTGCTGAGTTTGAATTTCCAAGGGAAGATTTACCAGAATGTTTTCATTTTACTGGAGCTTACCACAAGTCAAATTCAAGAGCTACTGTTGATTTTCCTTTTGAAAAGTTAACAGGACAACCTTTGATTTATGCCTCGATGGGAACTTTACAAAATCGCCTTATGGGAGTTTTTGAAAATATTGCGGAAGCTTGTGTGGGATTAGATACACAATTGGTTATTTCCCTGGGTGGAGGAATGAGTCAAGATTCTTTACCAAAGTTACCTGGCTCACCCTTAGTTGTGAGTTATGCACCTCAATTAGAATTACTACAAAAAGCGGCTCTTACGATTACTCATGCTGGATTAAATACGACTTTAGAATCACTAAATGCTGGTGTGCCGATGGTCGCGATTCCCATTGCGAATGACCAGCCTGGAGTCGCTTCACGCATTGCTTGGACTGGTTGCGGGGAAATGATAAAACTTTCAGATTTAAATGTTTCTAAATTGAGAACTGCAATTCAAAAAGTGTTGACACAAGAATCTTACAAAAGGAATGCCATGAGGTTACAAAAAGCAAATCAGCAAGCTGGAGGAGTTATTCGCGCTGCTGATATTATCGAGCAGGTTGTGTCTAACGGGAAGCCTGTATTAGCTAACTCTAATTTATCAAAAATTTAATCTCAAGTATTTTTTACAGGTTGTATATTTATGACTAATTTAATGTCCGAAACAAAGCTTCCCAATGGCATGAAAATATTTGCCATTAATCCAGAAGAAGCTCTAGTTCTTTGTGAACAAGTACAAGAATATTTTAAGAACGGAATCGAGTTGTATCCAGGAGATACTGTATTTGATGTCGGAGCCAATATTGGTTTGTTTTCGCTGTCTGTTTACGAACTATGCCATCAAAACGTTAATATATTTGCTTTCGAGCCAATTCCAGCAGTTTTTGATGTGTTGCAAGCAAATGCCCAAAGTTTCAATTCAGAAAAAATTAAAGTTTTTCCATATGGTCTTTCTAGTGAATCAAAGATTACTCAATTTGATTATTATCCTCATGCAACAGCTTTATCGAACGCTTTTCCAGAAGAAGCAAAACAGTTACAAAATCAACTAGAATCGTAGTTTTTCACTCTCCTGCATCAAAAAAGGATTAAGAAGCAACAGGAATGGGGGGATGTTTTATACCTTTACGAGCCTGAGTAAGAACCATTGCAATATAACCCCAAGGATCAACTTTTCTGAGACGACAAGTTTCAATGACACTCAAAACAGAGCAGTAAGCTAAACTGCCTTCAGTAGTGCGAGTACCATAGCTAATACGTCGAGCAATAACGGCATGTCGTAAAGCCCGTTCAGCCTCATTATTGGTTGCTGGTAATTGCGGATGATAAAAACACGCAACCACAGCGTCCCAATCAGCTAAAATTTCTTTTGCTAGAGCCTTTAACTTACTATGCTCTGCAAGCGTAGCCAATCGGCAGACTCTGTATAGGCGAGCGGGGTGTGAGTCTTTTTCATCTGTATCCCCGTCGCCGATAGCAAGTGTATGTATTAGTTCCCTCAGTTCCTCTAAAAGCCACTGCCCTAAATCCGCCACTTCTTTATCTACTGCTTCGGTCAAAGCGATCGCTTTACGAATCAGATGAGCTAAACAATGTTGGCGTTTTGGGTAATGACTGTAGGCTCCATACCCATCAGTTACTAACCATCCCACAAATGCATCACTGATCAACCGCAGTAATTCTTCTTGACGACGACTACCGATGTGGTAAACGGCAATTGTTTTCGTAATCGCTACCCATAACCACCGATATTTCCCTTTCTCATACCAGGGTGTTTCATCAAGGTGGATTATTTCTGACGATTGCAATTGTTCAATTAATTCCTCAACGACTGGGGAACAAGCTATTCCTACCTCTCGAATACATCTGTCGATTGTTCCGACTGACAGCGATACACCTACCCAATCGTTCAATAACTCTCTTATTTTCGGTCGGGACATACGGTATCGTATTGCAACAGAAGCAATAAACGTTGCCAGCATCGGACCGACAAGTCCATACTCCTGCAAGCTTAAATCTCTGCTTCTTCCTTCAACTACCGAAACATACCCGACTAAAGGCTTTTCTTTTGTTTGGTGTCCACAGGTGCAAGTCGCCTGATAGTAATGATGAAGCGTACACTTTACCTCAATTCCAGACTCTAATTTTTCCAGTTCCAATACGTAATAGCCCATGTGGGGTTTTGCTTGTTGGTCTATTTCTAATCCACTGTTACACGATGCACAAGTTTTTGGGTAATGGGATATGGTTTGGTTTGGCACTAAGGGTGCTGTCCGCCATATCCCCTTAGCCCCTGGTTGTTTTCCCGGCTTTTTTAGAGCGAATCCCTTACTTTTTGGTTTTTCCCTGGATTCGGAAACAACCTTATCTTCTTGCTTTGGTTCTGTTTGTGATTCTGAGTGCGGTGTTTGTTCTTCTTGGTGTAACCCTGATTTTTCCTTACTTTTGAATTGGTCTGATGATGGGGGTAAGGAACTATTGCTCGAATTTTGCTCTAATTTTTCTAGTTGCTCGACTGCTAGTTTATGAAGATTTCCCGCAACTTCCACCAATTTCTGCTTGTCCAGAGATTGGAAGTAGTCCCGGTTCATTTGTGCTAAGTCTTCTTTACTCAGTCGGTTCATGAGCTTTTGGTTTGCATTGCACAATGATTTTTTACATTACCATATGAACTACACCCCTAGTTTTACCTACACTGCAAACTCTTGTTTTAGGGGGGAAAGTGAAAAACTACCTAGAATCAACAATTATCAACAATATTGATAAAGCCCCTCCTCGTATTCGTCGTCTACGTTGGCTACCTAATTTTTTACGCTTAATTATCTTGAGAAAACAAACAAAAAAAACTTTTCAAATAGAACGGGTAAATTGCCAGTTAAGAACATTATCAGATGTTTTGCGGGAACATAATATTCAACAAATAGATTTACTAAAAATTGATGTCGAAAAAAGTGAATTAGATGTATTTTTGGGAATTGATGAGCAGGATTGGCAGAAGATAAAGCAAGTAGTAGTAGAAGTTCACGACATAGATGGCAGAGTCGAAAAAATTACAGAATTACTAAACAATCATAGCTTTAGTACAGTTATATTAGGACAGGAACCAATATTCAAAGGCTCGAATATTTTTAGTTTACATGCTTTGAGATAGAAGCATGAGTAGATATTTCATCTCCGCGTCAATTTGTTCTTGGCACACTACTAGTTCCCCACTAACAGAAATTTTCGACCGAATAACTAACCTAAAGATATCGGATCGATGCAGAACAAATGACAATTTCTAAAAAAGTAGCAGATATCCTGTTAACAGTAGCAGAGAGGTACTTAGCCTCTCTGACGGAAGCAGAACGGAATCAAATTTTGAGTCGCACAGAGAAGAATTGTGTTCCCCCTACCAGTGAACAAAGCACTTCCTCGACTAATTCGTGAAAGATTGCAGTTAATTCTTCCCTAGTGACAACTTTCCAAAACCCCTCGCTCATGGCAATGCCACGCAAAACTTGGGTTCTGCTGGCATCAGCAACTACATTTAGCTCTGAGGCTTTGATTAAACTTTCTAATTTTTGTTGTTTAATAGCGATCGTGCTGTGAAAATCGGGGTCATTTAGTTGCTTCAGCTTGATAATTTGCTGTTGCAACTCTATTACTTCGACTGGCACTACCTCTGTGGTTTCGACTGGCATTTGATCGGCGATGGTTTCTGTTTTTTCCTTTAATGCTTGAATCGCTACATCGATCGCAACTTCTAAGCGAAAATAAGTACGTACGCTACATTTTTTCGGTTGACTTGGTTTTGGATAAGCACCTGGACACTTTAAGTATTCGTAGATTTTGCCATTGATTTGTGACGATCGCTTTTCCATTGTCGAACCGCACTGAGCGCATTTACACAAGCCTACCAAGGGATTTGTGATATATTTACGTCTACCACAGGGATGGGTAGATAAAATTTGGATGATTTGCTGATGTTGGGCGATCGATATAATCCCCTCATGGTCTGATTCTAGAATTAATCTTTTCTCTGAGTCGAATGGGTAATAGCAAATCATTCCACATAATTGCGGGTTTTCTAGCCATCGACGGAATGAGGACACATCTCTGGGAAAATCTTCAAATTTATACTTACCAACCCGCTCTAATCCATATTTCTGAGTTAGTCTTCTAATAGTGTTCGATAATTCCCCTGACTCAATAAACATGGACACACATTCACGAGCAATATCTGCATGGGTTTTATTGGTATTCCGATATTGCTTAGTATTGGGAATCACACTATCCCCATCTTTGATGAAACCAAATATGGCTTGGTAAATCTTCCTTTTCTCTTGAAAATACCGATGTCCTTGGGTAGCGTTGTATTTATTTTTATCCCGAACCTGTGCAGACATCGCTGCTAATATCCGACTGGTAAATAACCCCTCTGGTGTTTCTAAGTCTAAACTGCCACCTTCGAGAAATACCAACTCCACCCCAAATGCTTGTAACTCCTGACGGGCAACTTCCCAGCCCAAAGCCGATCGCGTGAATCTATCAAAACAGGGCACGATAATTTGATCAATTTGGCGCGATCGCACCAATTCCAACACCCGATTATATCCTTGACGCTTCTCGCTAGCACCCGATTCAATATCCCAATGGATTTGTTCATCACTTAAACCATATTGCTTCAATCTGTCGATATAACGCTCCAACCCATGTCCTTCCGTATGCTGTCTTTGGGTGGAAACTCGACAATAACCCAATGCTCTTGATAAATCCCGCATTACAAGTGCAAAAAGACGATTTCCCAATCATAGTATATGTTTGAGTTATTTAGCGGTAGTTAGCGAAACCACCACATACAACGTCACCCAATACGTCGTAAGATACGAAATCTAGGTCTTGGTAAGCGCCGTTTTCTTCGAGGAAGTTAATCGCGGTGATAATACCACGACCTGCACAACCTACACCGGGTTCTGGACCACCAGATTCTACGCACTTAACGCCACGGAAACCAGCGAGCATGACTTCTTCGAGTTCGAGGTCTTCCACGGCTCCACGTTCAGCAGCCAAGTGCAATACGGTGGTTTGTGCTTTCGAGTGAAGCATCAAACGGGTTGAGTGGTATTATTGATGTAGATAGTACCACAAATAAAAATGAAGATAGGTTATGTAAGGGTTTCAACCGTCGAGCAATCGGAAACTGACGCTTTGAATCAACAAACCGAACGGGTAAAACGTGCGGGTGCTATTTTGATTTTTGCAGATGTAGAATCGGGACGGAAGGACTCACGCACCCAATTTAATCAGATGCTGGAATTGTGTAAGAAAGGTGAGGTAACTGAGGTAATCATAACCCGCATCGATCGCTTGGCTCGGAGTGTCATCACTGCCCATAAAAC
Organism: Calothrix sp. NIES-4101; assembly: GCA_004296455.1. Taxonomy (GTDB): domain Bacteria; phylum Cyanobacteriota; class Cyanobacteriia; order Cyanobacteriales; family Nostocaceae; genus Brunnivagina. The sequence continues at coordinate 4,499,031 of AP018280.1, read as the reverse complement.
CCTGAAAACATTTGAGGTTTTGGGTATCAAGTTAAATATTTTAGATGCACCTATCGATGATGTTTCCAGTCCGTTTGGATGGTTTAGCGCTTCTCAAATGTCCCAATTAGCCGAATTTGAAAGTCGGTTACTGTCGAGTCGGATTAAGCATGGGATGGCATATTTTCGAGAGCAGAAAAAAGCAGCACCAAAACCACCGTTTGGTTTGATTCGGGTAAATGAGAAATACGCGCCCGATCCGGAGAATTGGGACAAAGCGATCGCAATCATTAATTTCTTCCTTAGCGATAACGCCACATTGCGGAGTACTGCAAATTATTCGCTGTCGGAGTTTGGCAAAAAATGGACTCTCCCAGGACTGCGGTACTGGATGACTAACCCTGTGTTACGAGGACACACTGCCTACGGAATGCGAGAAAATCTCAATCATCCCGAAAAATGGGAAGTTCACCAAAACACCCATACCCCGATGATTTCCGAGACGACATATCGAAATATACAGCGACGTTTGCAAGAAAATAGAACGCGATTTGCATATGGGGTAAATAAGGAGATGAAAGAACCATTACCCCTCCAAGGACAATTAATCTGCGGTTGTTGCGGTTATAAATGCTTTATTCTCAAACGCCAATGGGCAACTTACCGGGTACGATGCAAGCAACATGACATCCAAGGCAATTCTTTTTGTACCAATGCTCAAGCTACATACTTACCCGACATCATGGCATCAGTAGATGATGCTCTTACTAAGCGTATGCAGGAAATAGCTATACTCACAGCTTCCGCAGTTGAAAACGAGCAGGAACTTCCAGAGGTGATCGACTTGAGGCAACAATTGCAAAATCTCAAATCTATGCCTGAAAATGAAATTATCAAAGCTGCGATCGCCCAAACAACCACAGAAATCGAACGACTCCGACAGCAACAAGCCACCAAAACAGTCTGCGATGCCGATTTGGTGGATATATTAAGGGCAACTTTTAGCGACCTCAAATATTGGGAAAATTTGCCCAACTCCGACAAGCGCAAGGTGTATTTAGAACTGGTGGAAAAGGTTATCGTTGCTAACGGCAAGATTTTGACCGTTTTTTTGCGGGTCTGACTTGGAGATTTGAGAACCTGATGCTCTGGGGGAACTATCTTGTGAACGAATCTCTCCCAGACGCTTCTGAAATTCAACCTCACTTAATGGCATCAATTCCTTAATCTGAGGAGATGACAAGTCCTTAATTTGATGAAATCGTAGCGCGGTTCTCAAGAGAATTTGGGGTACTGTTTCTTGCTGCATTATATTTCTGTGGCGTTCTGATTCCAGGTTAATTGCTCGCCTGAGAAATTCTGTTAGCAGCGATCACTTTTCTTCGTTCCGAAACTCGTAATCTATTATCTTAAGTACGGTTCAGAGGCGCTGTGGGCGTTATACATTCGCAAATTTGAAGCGATCGTATGATTCATACTTTGATTCAGCAACTCCAAATAACGCTTTAGTCTCCTTGGGGGATATTGTTGATCGCGGGTCTGATTCAGTCAAGGTGTATGATTTTCTCAAAAATCGTCCCAATACCATCGTGTTGATGGGTAATCATGAACGTAAACATCTCAGGCAAACTCTTTCCTACTCCCAGGAAATTGTTAAATTACAATTTGGCGACAGCTATGACGAATTTTTAGGATGGATTAGTCATTACCAACAAAGAATGATAGATATATATTTAATTTTGTATTCTTAGTTACCAGTTTGAACCAATCTATCAGCTTTTACTTCACGCTATCTTCAACTGACAACATTTATTATGTCTTTATTCATATTTATAAGCAAAGGGAGCTGAAGCAAGGTGATATATAAATTACGGCATTCAAAACTAATTCATTTAATTTTCAATATATTTATTATTTCCATATTAATCATTGCCTGCCAAAGCCCTAAAATAAATAATCCTGAAAAATCTGCTCTTAATGCAGGTTGCGTGCAAGAGTACGATGTTAACCGCGATTATTTTCCCGATAAAGTTCGTATTACCCGTGCTAAAGGTTTTGATGTGGAATATCATCAAAACTATAAAGTAATTACAATTAATAATCCTTGGAAAGATGCGAAAAGTGCTTTTAAATATGTTTTAGTTCAATGTGGTACTCCTGCACCAAAAGATATTCAAAAAAATATTCCAAACTCCCAAATAATCACTGTACCAGTTAATTCTGTGGTTTCCCTTTCTACAACCCATTTACCCCATTTAGCGAAGTTAGGAGTAGTAGATAAATTAGTTGGTGTCAGTGATACTAAAAATGTCAACACCTCCGAAGTAGTAAAAAAAATCAAGTTAAGTAAAATCACAAATGTTGGCAATAATCCCAACGTTAATATTGAAAAAATATTAGAACTTAATCCAGATTTGATTACAACTTATGGAACTGGAAATGCGGAAAGCGATAATTATGCAAAGTTGTTAGAAGCCGGTTTAAAGGTGGCAATCAATGCTGAATATATCGAAGATTCACCTTTAGGTAGAAGTGAATGGTTGAAATTTTCAGCTTTATTCTTTAATAAGGAGAAGGAAGCGGAACAAATATTTGGGGAAGTAGCCAAGAAATATGATGCGATCGCAACTAAGGTAAAAAATGTGAAATCACGTCCAAGTGTGTTTGTAGGATTTAATTTTAAAGGTACTTGGTATATGCCAGGCGGTAATAGTTATGCAGCCAAGTATTTAGAGGATGCGGGGGCAAATTACCTTTGGAGTCATGAGCAGTCTTCGGGAAGTTTACCTTTGTCTTTTGAGGCAATTATCGATCAGGCAACAAATGCTGATTTTTGGTTGAATCTTAGTCAGAAATGGAAGTCTAAAAAAGAGGTTTTAGCTGAAGATAGTCGTTATGGTAATTTTAAAGCTGTTAAAAATGGCAATCTTTTTAATAATAATTTGCGTGTGAATGAAGGTGGAGGAAATGATTATTGGGAGGGGGGTGTTAGTAATCCTGATGTGGTTTTATCGGATTTAATTAAAATTTTTCACCCGGATGTTTTACCACAGCATGAGTTAGTTTTTTATCGTCGTGTCGATTAAGGTTGGAAAAATGTCGTGCAAAGGCACAGAGAGATATATATGTACATAATTAAGAATATATCAGATTGTAATCGGAAGTATTTAAGAAGTAGAAAATATTTATTTTTTGTATTACTAATTGGGGTGCTGATTTTAGTTTTTTTGTTAGATATTGCTCTTGGTTCGGTGCCAATTCCTATTGGTGACGTTGTTAAGGTTTTGTTTGGTGGGGATGCACAAAAGGTTAGTTGGACGAATATTATTTTTCAGTTTAGATTACCGAAAGCTGTTACTGCTATGCTTGCTGGTGCTGCTTTGGGGGTGAGTGGGTTACAGATGCAAACTATTTTTAGAAATCCACTTGCGGGACCTTTTGTGTTAGGAATTAGTTCAGGTGCTTCGTTGGGTGTTGCTTTGGTTGTGTTGACGGCAAATTTTGTTGGTGCAGGGACAGTTTTTCAAACGTTGGGTGTTTTTGGTGATTTAAGTTTGGCGTTGGCATCGAGCTTGGGTGCTGCTGCTGTGCTCGGATTGGTGTTACTTGTGTCCCGTCGGGTTCAAGATACAATCACGCTATTAATTTTGGGGTTGTTGTTTGGATATGGGACGAGTGCATTAGTTAGCATTTTGTTACAATTTAGCAATAGCCAGCAAATCCAAACATATCTGCAATGGACTTTTGGCAGCTTTGCAGGGGTGACTTGGAAACAAATGCCAGTTTTGGCGGGTGTGGTGTTATTGGGGTTGGTGGTTGCTGCCGTGTTGTCGAAACCGTTGAATGTTCTGTTGGTGGGTGATTCCTACGCTTTAACTCTAGGCTTAAACTTGAAAAGAACAAGATTTTGGGTAATTACAAGTGCTTCAATATTAGCAGGTGTAATCACAGCATTTTGCGGACCGATCGCATTTCTGGGTGTGGCTGTTCCCCATCTTTGCAGGAGTATGTTTAATAGCTGCGACCATCATATTTTAGTCCCTGCGGTGATGATAATGGGGGCAATTTTGGCGTTGTTTGCCGATTTATTGTGCATGTCACCAGGAAACCAAATGACTTTACCACTTAATTCAGTGACTGCTCTGATTGGAACTCCTGTCGTTTCCTGGGTGATTTTACGACGGTATTATGCAAATTAAATAGTAGCTTTACTTTCACTCTAATTGAAGTATGAATATGTTACCATCCTCCTTTCGCAAGCAAACTCTAGCAGTTTTAACAAAGCATCGCGTATTATTGGCTGTTGTATTTCTTCTGCTGGGACTTTTTCTAACACTGCTACTATCACTTTCCCAGGGAGCAGTCCCTCTAAGTTTCCAGCAAATGTTACAAGCGCTACTGCGGCAAGGTGAGCAGCTTCAACAAACGATACTTTGGGATTTGCGTATTCCCCGTATTTTGGCAGCGATGATAGTGGGTTCGGCTTTGGGGATGTCTGGGGCATTATTGCAGGGAATGTTACGGAATAGTCTCGCAGACCCTTTTATTTTGGGGATTTCGGCAGGTGCGGGATTAGTTGTGATTGTGATGGTAGTGTTGCAAGTTTTTCAGGCTTGGATTCCCCTGGCAGCTTGGATTGGTGCAATTATGACGACGGCTATCGTAATTTTTCTTGGTCGTTCTGGTAATAAAATTTCTGTAGAAAGGTTAATTTTAGGTGGAGTTGCGGTGAGTTCATTATTTGGTGCTGTTCAAAGTACCTTGCTTTTGCTTGCGGAAGATGGACAAATTCAGCAAGCATTGAACTGGCTAATCGGGAGCTTGAATGGAAGAGGTTGGAAGGAAGTGACAACCGCAGCACCCTATGTAATTATTGCTCTAATTGCTGGGTGTTTGCTAGCACGCTCTTTAAATTTGCTGGCATTGGGTGATGATTTGGCGGTGGGATTGGGTGTAAACTTAGTGCGATCGCGTTTTCTGGTCGCAGCAGTAGCGACTTTACTTGCAGCAGGAGCGGTTAGTGTGAGTGGGTTGGTGGGTTTCATCGGTTTGGTAGTTCCCCACGGAATTCGTTTAATGGTTGGTAATGACCACCGAATTTTACTACCATTATCAGCTTTGGGTGGAGCTTGGTTATTAATGTTTGCAGATTTACTTTCTCGACTTGGTGCGATCGAATTACCTGTCGGTTCTGTCACTGCACTTATTGGTTCTCCTCTATTCATTTGGTTACTTTATCAGAATAAAAGTAATTCGTAATTCGTAATTTCTACTACCTACTATAGTCATCCTCAATTAGTTGTGAAAATCTCTCTGCGTATCTACCCTACGGAAAGCGAAATTATCCTAACTAGTTACTCTATAAATCCAAAATAAAAATGCCTTTAGAAATTCAAGCAGGCGATCGCTGAAAAATTTAATGGCAACTAAGTTTATCTAGTCTGCGTCATCTCAGTCATATTTATCTATATATTTTCTATGACGCTGAAAGCTACTATTTTGACAATAGTAGGCAGCTTAACGCTGGCTATTCCTTATACATACCAACATACTTTTGCTTCGACTTCCAGTAAATTATCTCAAGCGCAACCCTCGTTAAAAGTACCAGAGATACCTAAATCTGTTATCTTACAACTTCGTCAAAATATGGCGAAACGGTTAAATTTGAAGCTGTCTAATGTGCGGGTTGCACGGGTAGAGTCGAAAATATTTGATAGTTGTTTGAATCTGCCAGCTAAAAATGAGAAATGTCAGAAAATTGGTTACACAGGTTGGACTGTCAGGGTTGTTGCTGGTAAGCAAAGTTGGTTATACCATGCGGTTTCACCCAAAAGCTTGCGTAATAATTTTCGCGTCAATTGGTTACAAAGCTTACCTAATGATGTGAGACAAAAAGCAATTAGCAATGTTACCTTACTCAGCGAACCACCTGTAGGAACAATCAAAGTTGTATCAGTGGAGCCACAGGTATGGAAAAATAATTGTTTAGAACTTGCCAAAACAGACCGACGTTGTCACTCGACAAAAACCCCTGGATGGTTGATCAAACTTAAAAGCGATCGCTCAAATGGAAAGGAACCATCACAATGGGTATATCGCAGCGATTTGGATGGGAAGATAGTGGAACTGGATTTGCTTGCGAGTGTGGGTAATTTATCCCAGAAATTAAACGCTGATATATTATCTGATGTCGCGAAACGTTCCCAAACCCAGCGTTCGGCTTGGAAAGTTGATCAAGTTCAAACTTTGCAATGGTCTAATTATGGTGGGGATGGCCCCTCTAGACCGATACAGGGAGCAGTTCCAGTTCGGGATAATGTGTTTGGTTGGAAAGTGCTGGTTTCATCACTCAAACAGCAATGGGTATATTACGCAACTAAGAACGGGTTTGAATTTGATGCTCCCAAAAGTGTTCCGTCCTATCTTGTCGAGGAAGCTATCAAAGCTGCATCCGTGCAAACTGGGAAACCTAAGAGTAATTTTCGGTTACATTGGGCTGAACTGGTAACTTGGGATGATACTTGTTTAGGTGTGACTATCACTAAACCCGCTTGTGAAAAAACCCCAGTTCTCGGTTGGAGAATTAGTTTGATGGAAAGTAATTCAACTTTGTTTACTTTCCACAGTCGTTTAGATGGGGATGTGCGATTTGCGGGTAGTAGTCCTTGGCTTCCCCCTCCATCTGCTAATCCTGGTGGACGGTGATTTTGTTTGGGGAATGCGATCGCATAGTAGTTCCTGGGTCGCATCGCTTGTATTATTCGTTCAACACAACATAATTATATTGTTTACTCTACGCCCCATAATATTTACTGCTAAACCCCACAGATAATGGTGCGCCATCATACTGACAAGATACACCGATCTTTAACTTTCTCTTATGATCATAATACGTATGAAAGTCGGTCTGTTTACGAGCTAGTTCTAACTCTGCTGGGTTAATACTAAGTACTCCTAAAATTGCCTTAGAATTAAACGGTCGCTTCTGACTCCAAGGTGCAGTCTTTTTCAACTCAATATCTACATAATTAATAAAATTGCCTTCTGCCTCTAATAGCATATGAGCCTCCTCAGACTCAACGATAATATTGCCTGCTTGATTGGGTTTAGCGTTGACCACCCTTGCTGCATTAGCTATAGTCATCCCTATATACTGAAAAGGTCGATGGAAGGGCGATTTAAATACATACAATCCATAATCAATGGCTGCTCTATCAATGGCATCTCCAAGTGTCAATGTTCCAAGGTAATCGCCATTTTTAGGAGTTACAGATGCATTTGAATTAACTATTGAAACTATTTGGGTGGGTAAGATATTTATATTCTGACCAAATTGATTTTGGATAGGAACCCGAATTGAGACTGTTTGTTGTTCTTGCCAATTTTTATTATGAAGTGAGCAGAGAAAATCTTGTGGGAAAGACCAATAAAAGCAAGCGTTTTGACAATCAACGACAATTAAGAATGTTGGATTTGGTTGAAGCAACCAGTAATTGAGGGTTGCAACTTTAATAGGAACTGTAATTGAATCAATTTCTACTTTTGCTTCTTCTTTCCCTTTACACTGAATATTAAACAACTTTCCTGTAGGATACTCATCCTGCATAACTTCACAGATGAAGTCGATGCCCAAATCTCTCTCTTGTGGGACAGGAATAACGTTGCAAAATTCAGCAAAAACATAACTGAGTAGATCCGCTGCACTTGTACCAATCTTTTGAGACTTGGTACGTTTAGGTAATTTGGTCATTAGGGCGCTAGATATTTTCTCATAATCTTAACTCAGCTTTAGTTTAGGAGGAGATAGATTAATATCTTCGCTTGCTTTTGGTGTAATCAGAATACGTCGCGTCATCTATTCTTCCGTTGGAAACGTTGCATAATTTGACTACGTTTTTGTTCCCACCATTCATCTGTCACCTCAATTGATTCTCCACTATCCAAACCTTCTAATAACATTGCTTCTAACTTTTTTTCTTCAGCTTTTTTCTGAGCTTGACGGATTAAATCGCGGATATACTCACTTGCTGTACTGTAACCACCCTTGGCTACTTCCTCATCAATAAAAGCTCGCATAGCTTCAGGTAAAGATATATTTAGCGTTGTCATTGGCTATTAACCTTGGCTAAAGTTTCTTTAATTATGACAAAATTTGCCAATATATGCCAATAATTAAATTTAATTCTAACTCAACTACAAGCTGTACAGGCTGTTCAAAAAATCAGCGTTTGACAATCTCGATCGCGAAACCCTCATCTGTAGAAGGTGGTTGGAAGAAACTGGTGACGTGATGGAAAATTTCTTCCGTATCAAAGTGCGATCGCTCTGGATTACTTTCTCGCCGCTTGGCAATTTGTTCTATGCAGATTCTGTCATCTACCTCAAGATATATTAACCGATGGGGAATACCCTCATCTAAGAATATATCCTTGAACCATGCTCTTTGATTCCTTGTATTTGCTGGAAAATCCATGACTACAGAAACTCCAGAATTAAGTATGCTTCTGATATGATTTTTTAATAATGGTTTAAGCCGATTTGAATATTTTAAGTAATCATCAAAATTCTGGATTTCTTCAGGGTAAAGAGTTGATAACCAATCATCTTCAGACAAAAGTATTGCATTTAATTCTTGAGAGATTTTACGGGACAATGTAGATTTACCAGCGCCCATTTTTCCACAGAAAAATATCAAAGTTCCTTGATAATTCATTTGTTTTACCATTGGATTTTTATGAATAAAATAATGATTTTTTTATTTTTGTGTTTGCGTAAGTCTTGATAAAATTACCTCAATCGATAGTTTTTTGGTGTTTGTCCCGTCCAACGTTTGAAAGCACGATGAAAAGCACTTGGTTCGGAAAAACCTAAAAGAAATGCTACATCATGAATCGATATTTCCGGGTCGTTTAAATGCTGTAGGGCTAATTCCTTGCGGGTTTCATCCAGAATTTGCTGGTAGGATGTATTCTCGGTTTGTAATTCCCGTTGGAGTTGGCGGATACTGACCATGAGATTACGAGCGATCGCCTCAATTGTCGGTAACTCTCCCTGTAAATTTTGGGCGATTTTCTCCCCTACTTTGTGAGAATATGTCTGCGTTCGAGTCTGGGCTGCTAGCATATTTGCAGCATGATTTTCAAAGACAGAGAGCAGGCTGAGATTTGCCGATCGCACCTGCCAATCTAGGCAATCGGCAGCAAATACAATCCGATTCGTGGCTTGGGAAAATTTCACTGTTGTTTGAAAAATGCGCTGGTGTTCACCACAATCCTCGACTGGGGAATGTTGAAAGCATATTGTTTGTACTGGCAGTCTTTTTCCCGTCAGTTGCTCGGTAGCGGTAACTAGAGCGGCAAAGGTGCTTTCAATAGGTTGACGTGGCTCATCCAGGAGGTAGTTTTTCACATCCCTGACAATTTCGCAATCACACTGCACCCATCCCTCCGAGATGCGATGGTGGATGGCAACACCCTGGCTAAATAATCGGGTATACTGGGAAAGTTTTTCTAAAACCTGCCCATAGGTTTGACAATTGAGTAGCACATAACCAACGATACCAATGGCGGATAAATCGAACGCTTCGCCAATATGTAATCCTAAGTTGCGATCGCCTGTTTGTTGTACCGCTTCCCGCCATAATTTTTGTAGCACTTCCCCAGATACCTGTTGATCGGGGTCATCCAGCCATGCTGAATCTATACCAGCAGCATTGTAAAGGCAATTGATATCAACCCCTTGAGCGGCAACGTATTGGACAATATCTCTGACAATGGCAATGGAAAACTTAGCTTCTGGCATTTTCTTGGCAGATTGGCGTTATCGGTCAATTTTCTGGCGTGGCGTGTCAATTGATATCTCCATTCTCAGCCCTATTCTGGAATCATCAACACAAAAAACATATCAACGGCAATTTCAATGTTTCCAAAACATAAAGAATTAGGTATCGAGATGTCAACACCAGAAGCAACCAACCCCGAAACGATTGTAAATCCAGTCACGGGCGATCGCATGACTTTTTTACACAATGCTCAGGAAAGTCAAGGAAATTATGCCAAAATTCGCTTCGATTTACCCCCAGGAGCGAAAGGTAGTCCGTTACATTACCACACCACAATGCACGAAACCTTCACAGTGTTAGAAGGTTGTCTAGATATGGAAGTCGGGGAAAAAGGTAATTGGCGAAAGCTACAACCAGGAGAAAGTATACAAGTTCTAGCAGGGATGCACCATAGCTTTTGTAATAACTCCCAGGATTGGGTGACATTTACCACAGAAAATCGTCCGGCTACGGGGTTTGAAAAATTTATTCGGGGATTATATGGATTGGCGATCGACAACAAAGTCAACCCGGAAGGAATGCCGAAAAATCTCTTGCAATTGGCTATTTTACTCAAGTTAGCAGACACCATTCCCGTAGGTATACCACCCTTTGTTTTCCACTTGTTAATTAACTCATTAGTCGGGATGGCTCAGATATTTGATGTCGAGCGATCGCTCCTCAAGTATTGGCAATAAATTCAACTATGCAAAATTCAGAACTTATTTTAATTACTGTTTAATTTCAGGAGTAACCATGAACCGCTTAAAACTCACCCGAATTACCGGGATTCTCTTCATTTCCTTGGTTGTGCTGTCGAATATTCCTTATGTACTGCTAATTCAAACCTTTGGGTATGATGATATTCTTCGGGAACCAGTCGATTATGTACTAACGCGCTTTCATGCAGGGGGAACAGCGCTGATTTTTAATTGGTTTGCCTTTGCTGTCACAGCCTTACTTCTCACACCCGCGACTATTTTGCTACACAAAGTTATTGCTAGCAAAGATACTCCCTATCTCCCCGCAGCTACGGCAATGGGAGCATTTTCCGGCATCCTCCAAGCAGTAGGATTAATGCGGTGGGTATTTGTAGTGCCAATTTTAGCAGCTATCCAAGTAAATCCCGCAAGCAGTGAATCAACCCGTGCTGCCGTTGCGATCGCTTTCCAAGTGGTGCATCAATATGGTGGAGTGGCGATCGGTGAATATTTAGGACAAACCTTACTCGTCGCTTGGACAGTAGGAGTTGGGGTAGTTATGTTGCGATCGCCTCTGTTCAAATCCTGGGTTGCTTGGTGGGGTTTGATGACTGCACCTTTGTTACTGCTGGGACACACTGAACTATTTGCGACAATTATTCCTAGCTTTCCTGTGGTGGAAGCAACCCCCGTCGGCTTTATCCTCTGGGAAGTTTGGATGTTGCTGGTAGGTGTCTCCTTATTACGAGTTCCTCAAAAGCGGTTAGAGTCTTCAATAGTAGCGATTTAACAAGATTACAAGTCAATCACACAGAAGCACCTAACCGTCGTCTTCCACTTCCAGGGTTGGATTGTAAGGTACAATCTTCTCCTCTTCGTCCGAATCGTTGCGAGCAGCTAACAGGTAAACAGGTTCTGTCGCACTCAGATTCCGGGGTTGATGGGGAACACCGGGAGGAGTGAAAATAAAATCTCCCGCCTCGCAGAATTGGCATTGCTTGAGTTCTTGACCATAACGGATTTCAACTTGACCCTTGAGCAGATAAATTCCTGTTTCATGCTCTGGATGTAAGTGTGGTTTGGCAATTCCACCTGGAGGAATTATCGTCAGATACATGGCAATTCCCCTTGCACCCGTTGTATTTGCAGAGATGCCAACAAAATGGGGCAAATTTTGTCTCAAGAGCGTGTCTGTGTCAGGACGCACAATGATCAGTTCGGTTGGCGTTTGAGCAAAATGTTCGTAGGAATCAGAATGATTGGATACTTCTTCTGTCATAATCAGCTCTCCTTGGGGATGATTTGATATTCAGACAACGCATATTGAGGATTTTTTTCGTTCAGCAGCGAAGGGATGCCAGAGGATTTTGTCAAGAAGGCGCTTCGCTTCATAGTTACTAATAGTCTTTTCACAAATGCGATCGCATTGATCGAGACAACACCTTTTGTTTCCTAAATTCGCGCCTCTAAAATCAAATTGAAAGGAGTTGCTGTGGCACGACGAAACTGACTAAAGCCAGCTTCCGAGAAGACTTCACTTAATTTTGTCTCACCTGCTTGCGCTCCTAAGCCCAGCCCAACTTCTTGGGAAAGGGAATTCGGCGTACATATTGCAGTTGAAGCCGCATAATACATCCGACCTATAGGATTAATATTGTCTTCAATATTCTTACCTGCAAAAGGTTCCACCAACAACACTGTTCCATTATCTGTCAGTGTTTCCTTGGTATATTTAACTGCTCCGACAGGGTCACCCATGTCATGGAGACAATCCATAAAACAAACGAGGTCATAATCCTTACCTGGGTAGTTCTTTGCTGTCGCCACCTCAAAGTGAACTCTATCAGCAACACCTGCCGCTTGAGCGCGAAGTCGGGCTGTGGCGATCGAATCAAAATGGTAGTCAAAACCAAAGAAGGTAGAGTTCGGAAACGCTTGAGCCATAATGATTGTGGATGCACCATGACCACAACCAATATCAGCAACCTTTCCACCAGCTTTTAACTTTGCTTCTACTCCTTCGAGGGCGGGAATCCAGGCATTTGTTAAGTAAGCTTGATAACCGTTTCTAAAGAATGCTTCGCAGCTACAAAATAACCGAGGATGATGCTCTTGCCAAGCAATTCCTTTACCTGTCTCAAAGGCTGCGATCGTTTTGTCTTCATCGAGCCACATTGAGGAAATCAGGTCAAAACCTGGACTCAAGAATACGGAACTTTCTGAGTTTGCCAATACCATTGCATGTTCGTCAGGTAATTCATAGGTGCGATTTTCGGAATTGTAAATGACATAGCCTCCAGCAACTTGGTTATTCAACCATTCTTGGACGTAGCGTTCTTTAGTGCTTGTCCTTTGCGCCAACTGCTGAGGAGTTATTGCACCTGCACCAGCCATTGATTTATATAGACCGAGTTTGTGTCCAATATTGGTCATCACACCAGACATACTTGCTGCCATATCGTTGACGACTTGATGGACAAAAGATTCCAATCGAGCTTCATTAATCATATACGTCCCTTTTTTCTATAGTTTGAATCACAAAATATCAATAATAAAATATAGCGATCCGGCCAGTGATTTTATGCATACTCTAATGGAGTCGTCTCAGCCCATTAGACGCAAAGTGGATACTGACAGAAGTCATTAAGCAGACCAACTAAATTCTTACGCTTGGCAATTGCGATCGCTATTCCCAAAGACAGGTGTATTTCCAAACTTACAAAGGCAAAATAATTACATCATCCCGCCCAGGAGAGAACTATGGCATCAGGAATGATGGTTGCAGGTAAATGGCTAGCAGATGGGAATGAGCGAAATCAAAATGGGGAGTTCCATGAGATACCGACAACATTTCGCCATTACATTACCGCAGATGGTTCGAGTGGGTTTAAAGCAGAAACTGGACGCTATCATCTCTATGTTGCGTTGGGTTGTCCTTGGGCACATCGCACCCTAATTATGCGGGAAATAAAAGGGCTGTATGATGTAATTTCGGTTGCGATCGTCGATCCGATTATGAGCGATAAAGGCTGGATGTTTTCTGATGCACCGGGAAGTATTCCCGACTCAGTAAATCACGCAAAATATCTGCAAGAAATCTACCTCAAAGCTAATCCTAAATATACAGGACGAGTCACGGTTCCGGTGTTGTGGGATCGGCAAAATCAAACCATTATCAACAACGAATCCCGCGAAATTATGCGGATGTTTGATGTTGAGTTTGCAGAGTTGGCAACGCAGAAAATAAATTTATATCCACCGGAATTGCAACAGCAGATTGATGAAGTAATCGATGCAATTTATACACCAATCAATGCTGGTGTCTATCGTGCTGGATTTGCCACTTCCCAAGTAGCTTATGAACAAGCGGTGACAGAACTTTTCGAGAGTTTAGATAAATGGGAAATTATTCTTAGCAAGCAACGCTATTTGTGTGGCAATTTCCTCACAGAAGCCGATATTTGTATGTTTGTAACGCTATATCGCTTTGACTCAGTTTATTACAGTCACTTTAAGTGTAATTTGCGACGAATTATCGACTATCCCCACCTCTGGAATTATTTAAAAAAGTTGTATCAAATTCTTGAGTTCAAAGTGACGTGTAACTTAGACCATATCAAACGGGGATATTACATGAGTATGACTGATATTAATCCCAATAGAATTGTGCCCAAAGGACCAATCATTGATTTTGACGAACCCTGCGATCGCATGAACGTATTACACAAATAACTGCGTGATTTTATTTTCATACAAGCAAAACCTCAGAAAATTTTTCATTGAAGATTTTAGGTCAAATGTGTGTTTACTTAATAAAAACAACTTGAGTCTGCTTTAGGGTCACAACCTACAATCATAATGCGTTGACCCATTTCAGCCATTGCAGCTAGGGTATTTTGCGAGGTTGTAGATTTACCGATACCGCCTTTTCCGTAAAATGCTATCTGTCTAATTCTTTCGTCGGACATGATGACCTATTCTCCTGCAATTGGTTGATTTGGTGGGTCTGTTTGGTTAAATATTGCGATCGCATCTGTAGGTGATGAGTACAACCGCATTTTACGGACGCTTCGGATGCGTCTTCGCACGATGAACGTTGCCTTTTACGGTGGCGGACGCTCAACCGCAATCAAATTAGTTGTGTTTTGCATTGTTTTCGAGGAGTGCTAACTAATGATTTTTGTAGGCGCTGCGCCTGCTTCGAGAATGTACTGAGTAATTAATTTTTAACTATTTCCGAACTGGAGAGCCAACTGATTCAACTACAATGTTGGGGCTAACTCGTTCGCGCAATCGAGCTTCAATGGCTATTTTGAGTGTTGCTGTGCTGCTGGAGCAAGAACCACAGGCACCTTGGAGGATAACTTTGATAATGTCACCGTCTACATCGTAGAGTTCGACATCTCCCCCGTCAGCGATGAGTACGGGGCGAACTTCTTCGTCAAGGACTTTTTGAATAAGTGCAATTTTTTGAACGTTGGTCAGGGGGCGTGGAGCTGCTGACTCACCCGTTGCATTGATGGAATTACTCGTATTATTTACTGTCTTTGCCGTTGTGGCTTCTTTCTGAACTGATTCAATAATATCATCAATGGTTGCTAAACAGGAACCGCATCCGCCACCAGCTTTGACATAATTTGTTACATCTTCAGCAGTAGTTAGTTGATTCTCTAAAATGACGCGGCGAATTTTGTTTTCGGTGATACCGAAGCAACTACAAATCAATGCACCTTCATCGTCATCTTCATGAGTATCTACTTCGATTCCACGATAGTTATAGATAGCGGCTTCGAGTGCTTCCTGTCCCATGACTGAGCAGTGCATTTTTGCTTCTGGTAAACCGCCCAAATAATCAGCAATTTGTTTATTAGTTACCTTGAGAGCATCGTCGAGAGTTAAACCTTTAACCAATTCGACTAAAGCTTCTGAAGATGCGATCGCACTAGTACAGCCAAAGGTTTGGAAGCGTGCATCAAGAATTTTATCTTGTTCAACTTCTATTTTTAGGTGCAATCTTAAGGCATCACCACAGGCAATACTACCAACTTCACCAGTGGCAATTTTCACACCTGCTTCGCCTGTATCTTCGAGAGTACCTTGATTTTTAGGGTTATAGAACAAATCTAATACTTTATCTGTATATTCCCACATATGCCCTTGTACAGTTAGGAGTGATGAGTTAGGAGTAAAAAAGAGGTTGAGTTGAATTTGGTCAATTTCCAGAAATAAGTGTGAGATTTGTTTAATAAATCCAAATACTCAGCACTTATAACTTTCTGTTTACTTAATTGCTAAAGTTTGCTCATGTTCTTGCAACCAAGCAGCTTTGTCGTCTGTGAATGGCGACAGGGCACGCAAGCGATCGATAATACCAGGCATGACTGCAATCACTGCATCGATCTCGTCTTCAGTGGTGTAGCGACACAAGCTGAAGCGAATCGAACCATGTAAAATTGTGTAGGGTAATCCCATTGCCCGGAGAACATGGGATGGTTCCAAAGAACCAGAACTACAAGCCGAACCAGAAGATGCACAGATGCCGTATTGATTCAATCCGAAAAGAATTGCTTCACCTTCGATATATTTGAAACCAATGTTAGTGGTATTCGGCAAGCGTTCTGAACCATAACCGTTGATTTCGCAATCGCTAATCTTAGATATCAAAGTCTGTTCCAGGCGATCGCGCATTTTGCGTTCGCGTTTGGTCGCTTCTTCGAGATGTATCAATTCCAACTCAGCAGCTTTTCCCAGAGCGATGATTCCCGGTACATTCGGAGTCCCTGAGCGTCTACCCCGTTCTTGTCCTCCACCAATCAACATTGGACGGAAGCGAGTCCCACGTCTGACATACAATGCTCCGATACCTTTGGGTGCGTGAATTTTGTGACCAGACATGGTTAACATATCAATGGTGCTGGTTTTCATATTCATCGGTATTTTCCCGACTGCTTGCACCGCGTCAACGTGGAACAATGCGCCCTTTTCTTTAACGCGCAGTCCAATTTGTTCGATGGGGAAAACTACACCAGTCTCGTTGTTTGCATACATAATCGAGACGAGAGCGGTGTTACCAGTAAGTGCAGCTTCGAGTTCGTCTAAATCGATTTGTCCCTGGCGATTAACTGATAAGTAAGTTACTGTGTAACCTTTGCTTTCCAGTTGCTTGCACTGTGCCAACACTGCTGGGTGTTCTACTTGGGATGTAATAATGTGGCGTTTTTCTGGTTGTGCCAGCAGTGCGGCGCGAATAGCTGCGTTATCACCCTCTGTTCCACCGCTTGTAAAGATGATTTCTGATTCATCAGCACCAAGCAATGCTGCCACTTGTGCGCGGGCTTGATTAACTGCTTTTCCGACTTGCCCACCGAATGCGTGCATACTAGAGGGATTGCCGTAAAATTCGGAAAAATAGGGCAACATTGCCTCGACAACTAAAGGGTCTACCTTTGTAGTTGCGTTATTATCGAGGTAAATACAATCTTTCTTCATTGTGTTGAAACTTTGTGAGTGAGGGCTAGATAATTGTTAATATTTGGTATTAGTTAATTGTGATTTGGTAATGGATGAGGCGATGTAAAATTAACATTGAAATTAACTATTACCTATTAACTATTCGCAAATTATGCGACTTTTGATGAACGTTTTTTCTCTAGTTCTTGTGAATATTTTTGGGAATAACATGCAAACCATTTTTCCCAATAATTGTCTTTATTAGTCAATTTTGCAATGCATTTTTTATAAGTATCAAACCAGCATTCCCAGTAATCTTTATTAGCTTTGACACAACCATCACAGGTAGGACATCCAGCTATACATTGAGGAACAGTGTAGATTGTATCATTACACCCATTACACAGCTTGGAGTCAATAGAACGCTGCCCATCGATGATTGTAATTGCACCCGTGGGACAGACAGGGACGCACAAATCACAAGCAATACACTTATTGGTAATCTTATAAGTCATTTGAGATGCTCCTCCTAATTTCAGTGCGATACTCCGCAGGAGTGGTAATGGGTATCAAGTAATGGGTAATGAGCGATCGCTTTATGGGCACATTGTTTTATTGACTACCTGGGATCAAATCATCATCTTTATTTAATTTAACTACCCATAGAGCGATCGGTTCCTGATTACTAGCGGTTGAGTCTTTTGGCTGTATATGTTACTGGCTGGGTGTTGGTAATTGCCTTTCAGTAACCACCAACAGTCAACCGTTAACATCGTCAATCATCAATTAGTTTTTAGTTATCAGCTATTCACTACTAGCTATTAACTACTAACTATTAACCACTAGTGGGCTGTGAATTCTTGGTAATAATCTAAAGCAACTTTTTCAATGACATCATAGGATTCAACTACTTCAATCCCAGCAGTATTGAGTTTTTCTTTGGGTGATTCGCCAATTTTGGAAACTAATACTGCTTTGCAATCGGAGATGGCATTAATGATATTGTCCAAAGTTGCTTTTTCGCCATATCCACCCTGGCAAAAATGGTCTACTCGACGATGAGCTACATATTTAACTTCGCTACCATCAACTTCGTAAACTTGAAATTCTTTGGCATGTCCAAAGTGTTGATTAACTAAACCACCACCTTTAGTTGCAACTGCAACGAGGATTTTAGTTCTTTCTTTAACAGCCGTTCCCTGAGAATTTGTACCGTTAGTCAAAGCAATTTGTTCTTTAGCAGCTTTGAGTTCGGCTCTAAATTTCTCGATTCCTTCTTGCACTTCTTGGCGGGTTTCTAAGTCATATTCGGGAGCCATGTCCATGAATTTATCTTTAGTAAATTCTTGGCTACAGGAATAGACACTATCAATACGGTAATATAAACTATCAGAATCACTACAATTATCCAAGATTATGCCGCCTGAAAACGAGAATTCTATATCTTGGGGATATGCCAGGATTTCGACTGAAGAACAAAACTTAGACGCAGACGCACTAGGTAAGCAGATTCAACGGCTAAAAAATGCTGGCTGCACAAAAATATATTTTGATATTAAGTCTCGTAGTACGGAAAGCAGGGATGGGTTAAATCAATTAATCAATGATTTAAAAAACTCTTCGATAGGTGAGGTACATTCCTTAAAATTTACCCGCATCGATCGCATTGGCTCATCTTCTCGATTGTTTTATAATTTACTGGAGGTGCTGAAATCCAAAAAAATAACTCTGATATCTTTGGAACAAGGCATTGATGCTGAGTCGATGGGAGGGGAACTAACTATTGATTTACTGCTTGCAGCATCCAAATTTGAAATAAAGATGCTTTCCCACCGAGTAAAAACAGAAATAGGATATCGGAGAACCCAAGGGAAGGCAAACAACAATGCACCTTTTGGGTTTATGGTAAAAAGCGGTGTTTACACTCCTAATAATGAACCTCTGGTATGTTTGCTCTCAACAAAACAAGAATTCACCTATATTGAAGTTGCTAAATTAATTTTTAATATATTTGCAGAAGTTCAATCTATAGGACAAACTTGCAAAAAAATTCATGATCTATTTGGGTTATTAGCTTCCCGCAGAAATATAAAAGAAAAAGCCTCAAATGTAATCACAATAGATGATAATCAACCTACTAAATATCGCTCTACACATGTTGCTCAAGTACCGTTACATTTCTCGAAGATGACTATCCGAAATATTTTAGTCAACCCTGTTTATGCCGGTGGGACACACTATGACACTTATGATTATGACAATGGTAAAAGGAAAAAAAGAAAATGTTTCACACAGTGGAAAGTGCAATGGGGAACTCATCAAGGAATAATCTCCCGTGAACAACACGAAGATATCAAGTTGATGATTAAAAATAATACAAATAATCGCTGGGTTGGCAACTCGGAAAAAACAGATGTAAATCCCTATACTAATATATTAAAATGTTGTCAATGTGGTGGTGGTTTTACTCGACAATATTACAAAAATAAAAATGACAATCCAACTAAATATTGGTGGTATCAATGCTCTAATTATCGGAGTGGTAGATGTAGCAGCAAAACAATGATATCCGATAAAAAAATTGATGCCGGAGTAAAGGCTTTATTCAACTTAAAAGCAACTGAATTGGCTGAAATTATAGAAAAACGTGTTGAATTATCTTCTATCCCTCAAATTGTTGAATCCGAAGAATTAGTTAATTTACGAAAATCATTAAACGGTTTAAGACTATTAGAACCCAATGAATTTATTGAAAAAGCCATAGAAGAAACCGAGGGGAGAATTGAGTATCTTGTCAGAAATGCCGACACTATTATTCCTGATTTAGTTCAGATTTCTGCTTTGATTGAGATGATTTCCATCGATGATTTTTGGGACTCTACACCAGATGTTGACAAAAAAAGATTCCTAAGGGAATTTGTGCAAAAAATCGTTATAGATGCACCTGTCGTCAAAAACATTATTTTTTCTTTTCGGTATTAACTTTACTGATACCTTCCTTTTTGCGCCTGTGTTCTTGAGTTTGTTTTATGAGTCGCAGGACGAACTCTCGCAAGGATTCTTCTTGATGCATAATTACTGTTCTGTGGAGTTTTTTCTTGAAGCGATATTCTTAATTTTACCATAGGAAAACTCTGAAACCGTTCATAAATAACATTCTAAAAGCCTTGCACAGTCAGCCATATCAGGATGAATCACTGGTATCAGAGTTATTGATCATAGGTTTTCCCGCTAGTTGTAGGGCTTAAAATCAAAAATTTACCCTGTGGTTGCTCTTAAGAGTCTATTTAGTCTATTTATGAGTTAGATTCTGCCAATATTCAACATTCAAGGAGGTATCGAATCATTGTTCCTTGCCCATTATTCCACTATTTAGCAACAAGTCTAATGTTGATTTTTTGGATATTAGTCCTCTTCTGCCACTCTCCGGTTTTTTCTATTATTAATACTTTCTGAACAAAAGGTATACTAGGCAATGTGGCATTTGCTCATCTAATTTTGGCAAGTTCTATGTCTTCAGACATTTCTATTAAGAAAAAAGTCTGCGATCGCCTACTGTCTCAGAACTCTAGAATTTAGAAATAATAAAGCTTTTCGGAGAGTGACAGAAGAGGGTTAAAGAACTCCACAAAAAAGATGATCCTATAAGTTAAGTGTAATTAAGGACACTGTACAAGGAGAAGAAGCCTAGATGAATGTGACTCTTACCGTTAATGCTCAACAATACTCTCTGAGCATTGAACCACGTGTAACCCTCTTAGATGCCCTCCGTGAATATTTGGGATTGGTAGGTAGTAAAAAAGGATGCGATCGCGGACAGTGTGGAGCTTGTACCGTTTTAATTGATGGTCAACGGGTTTATTCCTGTTTGAGTCTAGCGGTGATGCAGGCAGATAAGCAAATTGTTACCATTGAGGGCTTGGCAACAGGGGACACTCTGCACCCAGTACAGGAGGCTTTTATTGAGAATGATGGTTTTCAGTGTGGTTATTGTACTCCAGGACAAATTTGCGCTGCTGTGGCTCTGATGGAGGAAGTTAAACGGGGTTGTGTGAGTGCGGTGACTCCAGATTTAGATAGTCCCCCAGTATTAACTGAACTTTCGGAGATGGAAATTAAGGAGCGACTAAGTGGAAATCTCTGTCGATGCAGTGCTTACAATGGGATTTTGGCAGCACTACAGCAGGTAATTGGACAAAAACCGCCCTCTGCAATGGCAACGATGATGGTACGTGAATCTCAGGAGAAGTAAGCATTATGAATAACTTTACTTATGTCCGTGCCTCTTCATTGTCAGATGCGGTGAATCAAGCAGTTGCTGACGCAAATTCCCAGTTTATTGCTGGTGGTACCAATTTAATTGACCGGATGAAAGTATTTTTAGATCAGCCATCGCAATTAATTGATATCTCTCGGTTACAGATGCAAGGGATTGAAACCATGACTGATGGTAGCCTGCGTCTGGGAGCGCTAGTTAGTAATACCGCAGTGGCAGATAATAGTCATGTTCGCCGCAATTACCCGATGTTAACTAGGGCAATTCTTTCTGGTGCATCCCAGCAAATTCGCAACATAGCGACGGTGGGGGGAAACCTGCTGCAACGTACCCGTTGCCCCTATTATTACGATACTGCTTTTCCTTGTAATAAACGACAACCAGGCACGGGTTGCCCCGCAATTCATGGCATTAACCGCAACCATGCCATCCTGGGGGCAAGTGAAGATTGTGTTGCTGTGCATCCCTCAGATATGTGTGTGGCTTTGGCTGCATTGGATGCGGTGGTGGAAGTAACAAGTCCCCAAGGACAACGACAGATACCATTTACCCAGTTCCATCGTTTACCAGAAAATACACCCCAGCAAGACACCAACTTACAGCCAGGGGAATTAATTACCGCCGTGATTCTGCCCCCATTATCCTGGGCAAAATCTGGGGTTTACTTGAAAATCCGCGATCGCGCTTCCTATTCTTTTGCTCTAATTTCCGTAGCGGCAGCTGTAAACTTGCAAAGGGATAAAATCCAAGCTGTACGCTTGGCATTGGGTGGAGTCGCACACAAGCCTTGGCGGGCAACAGCAGCAGAGGAGTTTTTGCTGGGTAAGTCGGCGGATATCACAACATTCACCGCAGCCGCAGAAATTGCCTTGGAGTCAGCCCAAACCCTAACTCACAACGGTTATAAAGTCGAACTCGCAAAACGGGCGATGCGTCGCGCCCTGATGGTTTCTGTCCAAGGAGGAGGTGTAGCATGAACCGCAAAGATGGACGAGCAAAGGTGACAGGGACAGCAACTTACGCTGCGGAACATCAAATCCCTGGCTTGGTTCACGGTTATTTGGTGACTGCTGCTATTGCCCATGGGCAGATTACCAGGATTGATAGCCAAGAGGCAGTCACAGCACCGGGTGTAATTGCGGTTTTTACCCATGAAAATGCACCCCCAGTATTAAAACCAACTAATAATTTCATGACCTCGAAAATCTACGAGGCACGGCTACCACTGTCAGACGACCAAATTTATTACGCAGGACAAATTGTTGGTTTGGTAGTTGCAGATACCTTTGAACGGGCGCGTCATGCCGCCCATTTAGTTAAGGTAGAATACGCCAGCCAAACACCAATTGTCGAAGCCAATAAAGCGACTTTTAATGAAGCTCCCTCCATGTTCGGGGAATCGATGAAGTTTGAGAAGGGGAATTTTACCTCCGGGGACTCTAGCACGGGTATAGCAAGGGCAGACAGGAAGATTACAGCCACATACACAACTGCTACCGAACTCCACGCATCTATGGAACCCCACGCCATTATTGCCCACTGGCAAGATGGAAACAACCTGACTATCTACGAACCATCCCAATGGGTAATCGGCAGTCAGCGTACCTATGCAGAACTGTTTGGGCTGCCCGCAGAGCAGGTCAGAATTATTACCCCATTTATTGGTGGAGCATTCGGTTCTAAAGCTTTCCCTTGGTCCCACGGAATTCTTTGTGCCGCCGCCGCCCGTCAACTGCAAGTTCCCCTGAAGCTCGTTCTCAGTCGGCAACAAATGACGGCAAATACCGGGCATCGTTCCCAAACAGAACAGACAATTAGTTTAGGAGCAAGTGCCGATGGGAGCTTGATAGCCATAGAGCACACAGCTAAATCTTGTACATCACCAGTAGATATTTTTACGGAACCCTGCACAGGCATCACATCCACCATGTACGCTGCCCCCAACCTGCGAACCAGTCAGGACTTGGCGGTAATGAACGTGGGAGTACCAACCTTCATGCGTGCTCCGGGTGAAAATCCGGGATTGTGGGCACTGGAATCAGCCATGGATGAATTGGCATGGGAGTTAAAAATTGACCCCGTGGAACTGCGGTTAAAAAATGAAACTCAAGAACACCAACGCCAGGGTTTACCTTTCTCTGCTAAGGATTTTGCCGAGTGTTTGCGAGTGGGTGCAGCACAATTTGGTTGGGAAAATAGGCCAAAACAGGTGCGATCGCTTACCCGTGATGGTAAACTTATCGGCTGGGGTATGGCGGCATCAACCTTCCCTGGTTTACGCAGTGTCGCCACAGTTACCGTCAACTTATTAGCCGACGGTACAGCACATATTCTTACCAGTGCCAATGACATGGGTACTGGGGCGTATACCATTGTTGCCGGGACAGCAGGGGAAACATTAGGATTACCCGTAGAAAAGATACGGGTGGAACTGGGAGATTCTTTACTCCCCAACGGTGGTATGGCGGGTGGTTCCCAGATGACAGCTACCCTCGTCCCCGCAGTCATGGCAGCCTGTGAGGAGGTTTTGCAGACAGCACAAGTCACAAGCGCCCCGGAAGCCTTTACTAAGCTTAGTGAGTCGGGGGAAAGTGTTTTTACAGCCACAGCCTCAGCTGCACCCGGAGAAGAGGGGAAAAAGTGGTCATTCCAATCCTGGGGGGCACATTTTTGTGAAGTCAGCGTGGATGAAGAAATTGCCCGGTTGCGGGTGACTCGTTGGGTGTCGGTGATGAATATTGGACGGGTAATGAATGCCAAAACCGCAGCCTCCCAGATACGGGGTGGTGTGATTATGGGGATTGGGCAAGCCTTAATGGAAGAGTGCCATTTTGACCCCAATATTGGTTATCCTGTGGTTTATGACCTGGCTACCTATCATTATCCCAGCCATGCAGATATACCCCGGATTGAGGTAACATTTGTGGGGGAACCTGACTATAAATTTAATCCCGTAGGGGTGCGTGGTGCAGGGGAAATTGGGATTACGGGAGTATCATCTGCGATCGCTAATGCTGTTTACCATGCTACAGGTAAACGTATTCGTGATCTACCAATTACACCAGATAAGTTGTTGTAATATGCAAAATAGGAAGATGTTAGATTCAACGCTTATTCATTCACATTTATTGGGGTTTGTAAAATTCCTCTAAAGTCAGACTTGAGAATCCAGATTGATCATATTTTCGGACACCACGTTGCCAAAAAGTAGGTAATACTTGCCAATCAATTATTGTTACGAATTGTTGTCCTTTTTCTATCACTTGGGGACAGCTAATTGAAATACCATCAGAAAAGTGCATGGTAAAGTAATCAGTTCCTAAACTTTCTAGTGGTGTCCATGTTTTTTCTTGTGAGGAAGATACTTCGTAATCATCTGTAATTGTTTTACTAATTCCATTCCAGTTAATCCCAGTAATTTGTTTTACAACTGAAGTAGGTTTATCTGGAAAATCTGCAATATGTTCGGAAATGACTAATACTGAATCTATAGAAATACCATTTTTATAAATCCCGACTACACTTATCCGTCTTTGCTCATATCTAAAACCAGTCTCGAAAAAGAATTTTGTTCCTGAATCTACTTGTTTCTCTCCCCAGGAAAAACAGTTGTCTAAAAACAGACTTCTTAGCATTGACTTATTATAATTACCATAGAATTTCGATTCTTTTTTTCCATCTTCATAAGTGTAGTGATTGTGATGTTGAATTTCAGTACCGTCTTCATTGAGACGAAAACTTCTAATACATTGAATGGATTTAGTTAATTCACCTTCTGAAGAAAATGTAGTCCAGTTTCCGTGCCAATCACCAACGTGATATTTACAGAAATTACTCCAATTTTGATTCTGAACTTCTACTAAATTTATACTCATATGCTCACTTGATTACTTGTTATTACTACATTACTACAATGGCATCAGCAATTAATTATCTATTTTTTTGATACTATAGTTGATAAATCGCCTTCCTTATTTATATAAATCAACAACGGGTAAACCTTTTTTGGGAACACTGCTAATAAACCTTTCCCTAATTAATCCTATTCTGTAGGAGCAAATTAAGCTCAATAGGCTTAATAAAATAGGTATTAAAACTATTTTTGTCGGTAAATTAACCACTATTAATAACAACCCTAAAATTGCCAATACTGCCGTAAAATTTTGACAAAAATCTTGGACTTTATCTATCAATACTAGAGATTGCCGACAACTAGGACAATGCTTTGTATGTCTGTGCCAAATATCGTATAACTGCTCGTCACTTAATTCTTGAAAAGGTACTTCTTTCATTCCTTGCCATGCAGGTTTACCACCAGCAAATTCATCTAACCATTTGCGAAAAGTAACGATGCCAACATCAGCTAATGAGGGCATAAAATATGACTTTTGCCAAGGTTTATCTCCCAGTGATTCATTCACAGCTTGGGAATGCATCATTGATAAATCTTGGTTACTTAACTTATAACTAGATGAATGTCTTAATCCAGTTTGTAAATATTTAGGCAGTAGCTCAAACCAGAAGTTGCGTTTTTGAGCAAAGGTATCAGTGATAAACTTACCAATATGTTTACAATAACCTGGTTTTGTCGGTACAAAATATAACTGAAATAAAGCAGATTTACCGTT
This sequence comes from Calothrix sp. NIES-4101, assembly GCA_004296455.1. GTDB lineage: Bacteria > Cyanobacteriota > Cyanobacteriia > Cyanobacteriales > Nostocaceae > Brunnivagina. The sequence goes on along the minus strand of AP018280.1, from coordinate 4,473,177 downwards.
AGAATATTTGTAGATTGTTGTATTGGAACAAGGGGGACTGAACTGCCGTGTTGCATCCATATCCTTGTTGAAAATATTGTAACCAGAATGTTTTAAAGTAAAACCATTTTCAGCAGAAATTTCTCCAGATACTTCAAAATTTTCCATGGGAATAGCTCTTTCAGGAGAAAACCCAGCAATGCCATTATGCAAAAATTGAGCGTGGGAAGGGTCAAAACTACTTTCAAAGGAGACAGTATAACCAACAGGAACTTCTGACATAAACCAATCTGTTGCAGAGCTATCAAGTTGAAATTCTGGCATTAGCACAGGTTGTTTTAAGGTACTATCCTCAAAAGCAGTAGGACTATTATCTGCCCATATCCACAGTAATCCTTGTAACACTTGAGTCGGATATGTAGTAATTTGCGATCGCTCGCTTTTACAAGCAGTTTCTAAAGCCTTTTCATCACTCAACATGGGAATATTTGTACATTTTCCTGTCCCATCAAAACACCAACCGTGATGGCGACACATGAGGTTGCCATTTTTATCAATACTTCCTAAAGATAACTGCACTAATTTATGGGGACAAACATCATCCATTGCCACCCATTTTTGCTGCTGATCTCTCCAAATTACCAACTTTTTCCCCAGTAAAGTAATTGCAGTCAGATGAGAGGGTTCTATATAGCTGATAGGAGTTACAGGATACCACTGTTTAGTCCAGGAAAAGTGAGTCATTATCAAATTAACTAAGATGTGTCTTTTTTGTTTAAGTTTCGTCAATCAATCTTCGCTATACCGAGGATGGAATTAACTCTAATACAGGCTTGTAGTTAAAAACCCAATCTTGATATTCTTCAATAGTCATTTGCGATCGCTCCTGCATTTGCCTTTCTATAGCCTCGGTATCGCTTGCGTAGTAACGCATTTCACCTAAAGCACTCCGGTTTTGCATCAATTCTGTACGGGGTATGCGACGCTGTTCGTAAGTATTTAAAGCTGCTTCAATGCTGGATGCTTGGGAACAGCACAACGCCAGTTCATACGCATCTTCAAAGGTGCTATTTGCTCCCTGTCCGATAGAAGGTGACATCGGATGGGCAGCATCACCCAATAAAGTAAGAGGTCTCCACAGAATAATTGATCCACTAATAAGGGATGATAGAAAAAGGGTAATTAAACGTGTACAGTCTGCATGAAGTCTCCAAAATCCATGATTGAGCTAAGCAAGAGCCTCAAATCTCTGTACATTAAAACAGCGCAAAAGCTTAAGGCAAGCGACCGGCGGCAATTTATGGCAGAAGTTGTCAAAGGTTTTGGGATTGGTGGACAAACTTTGGCAGAAAGAGAGTTGGGGTGGAATAGACGCACTATTCGTAAAGGGATGAAAGAGTTGGAGAGTGGTGAACCAATCATTGATGCATTTGCCAATAGTGGTCGCAAACGAATTGAGGAAAAATTGCCTCATCTACTAGAGGATATGAAATCATTAGTAGACCCACAAAGCCAAACTGACCCGAGTTTTAAAAGTACTCGTTTGTATACTCGTATGACTTCATCGGAAGTACGTCGGCAACTAATTGAACAAAAAGGTTATAGGGATGGGGAATTACCATCAAACGAAACAATCAGAAGGCGGTTAAACGAGTTAGGCTACACATTAAAAAGAGTGATAAAAGCCAAGCCAATAAGGAAAATTCCAGAAACAGAAGCAATTTTCCAAGAATTAGAAAAAATTAATACTAAAGCAGATAATGAACCCAATACTTTACGTATATCAATTGATGCAAAGGTGGCAGTAAAAGTTGGTGAGTTTGACCGAGGGGGGAAAACTCGTATACCAACTATTTCATTGGACCATGATTTTGCAGAGGCTATAACTGTTACCCCTTACGGAATTTTTTTACCTCAGTACAACGAATTATTCCTATTTTTTGTAACTTCAAAATTGACTGCTGATTGTATTGTTGATTTGATTGAAAACTGGTGGCAAAGAGTAAAACATCGATTTAATCACATTAATAAACTGGTTATTAATCAAGACAACGGACGAGAAAATCATTCTCGTCGTACTCAGTTTATGAAACGAATATTAGACTTTTCTTCATCATCAAACCTGAATTTACAGCTAGCTTACTATCCCCCCTACCATAGTAAGTATAATCCTGTAGAACGTAGTTTTGGTTGGCTAGAACAGCATTGGAATGGTAGTTTACTCGACACCGTTGAATCAGTCCTGTATTTTGCAAGAACACTTACTTTTAAAGGCCAAAATCCGGTTGTGACATTGATCAAAAAAGTTTACTCCACAGGAGTTAAACTCACAACTGAGGCTATGGCAGAAGTTGAAAAACAAATCCTTCGTCTTCCGCATCTCAAAAAATGGTTTGTTGAAATTTTTGCGAAACCCGGCTCGTCATAGGATCATTTTTTTTGTGGAGTTCTCTAACTCTGCCTTTGCTCCAAGACTTGAGGGGTAAGCGATCGCAAATTATTCCTTCCTGAATTCGCTCTGCTGGTGTGGCTTCCACAAGCGATCGCAATGATTCCCCCCAGTCAGCTAATTGACTAAGAACCTGAGATTTGACCTCACCTGCATCTTGGGAAACAATACAATCTGGAAAAAATTTACGATAAACCCAAGAAATGTAATCGTCTCCCAGATTCAACAAGAACATAAATTCTTGATTCCCTTTTACAAATGTTAGTTCACCTGGATTAAGTAACTCTTGGTGACATTTTATTACAGTACGCCAAGACATACTTTTTAAATAGCGGGGTTTGCCATCACCAATTAAAGCCCCTCGAACGGCCGAATTTATACCATCGGCTCCAATTAACAAGTCTGCACAAACTTTTTCCCCATGCTCAAAATATATAAACACATTGCGCTCATCTTGTTCAAAACCAATACAGCGATGGTTAAGATGAATACTTTCAGAGGGTAACTTAGAGGCAAGAATTTGTTGCAAATGCCACCACCAAACAGTGATTAATGGCTGACCGTATTTATCCCCATATCTGCTTGCTGGGTTAGTGCGAATTGTTTCACCTTGAGTATTTTTCAGAACACTTGTTTGAATCTCACAACCTAAGTTTTTGATAGTTTCTACTATCCCAGGTTCAATTGCATCCAGGAAATTCAAACCATTTGGGAACAATCCTAAACCACCACCAATAGGGCGAAAATCCCGTGCTTTTTCGTATATTTGCACATCATATCCGAGTTTCCGGAGTGCTACAGCAACAGCCAAACCTCCAAGTCCAGCACCAATAATCGCGACTTTTTCTATAAGTGGTTGAGAAGATTTCTCAATTTGAGTGTTTTTTTCTGCGCTTGCGTGTAGGTTCATAGTTTATTCAAATGCATAGGAACAGTTGATTTGACTGACTCGCGATCGTGCAAATTTTTAAACCAATTTCCTAAATTAGGATACTGCAAAATCCAATCTTCATTTAAGCGAAAGCTATAGTAACCAAAGGAGCATAAAGCTGCTACATCTGCTGCTGTCCATGTGTGATCACCTAATAAGTATTGAGACTGGGCTAATTGTTGCTCAAAAATTGGTAAAAGCCGATTAATTGACGTTTCTAATCTTGTCCGATAGCGACTAGGGGCTAGATCGTTGGTTAAATTGAGTACCCATAGGTTAATGATATTATCACCTAAATAATCTGCTAATTCTTCCCATTTTCGACACTCAAGCAGTTCCCGTAGATTGCTTGGGTAAAAACAAGGTTGGGGATAGGTTTGATCTAAATACTCCGCAATTAATGTAGAATCCCAAATAACTGTACCATCTTGTTCAACAAACACGGGGACTTTACCGATGGGAGAAATTTTCAGAAATTCAGGGGGCTTATTTAACAGATTAATTTCTTTGAGTTCACAATCTAAATTTTTCTCAGCTAAGAATATGCGAATTTTCCGAGAAAAGTTTGATTGTTGATGATAATACAATATCCTATTCATCAGAATATCTCCATTTTCGGCTCTGTTATACCGGGAGTCTCCAGCAGGAAAAATGAAAGAGCTAAATTCTATTTTGACAGCATTTGCCACAAGTAAACACAAAGGCGAAAAATCATTTCTGGCTACTGTTGTCAATGTTCAAGGTTCTACCTATCGCCGACCTGGTGCTAGGATGCTAATTACATCAAATGGTAATTTGGTAGGAACCATTAGCGGCGGTTGTTTAGAAAATGATGTCTTAGAACATACTCGTGTTTCTATGGCTGATGGTAAACCCCTAGTTGTTACTTATGACACTACTGCTGATGAGGATATTATCTGGGGATTTGGGCTTGGTTGTAATGGTATAGTGCAAATCCTGATTGAGTCTCTACGTTCAGATAATCCCTTTAATCCCTTGAATTTTATTCAGCAATGTTTCCGTAACCAGCAACCAGGTATTATTGCCACCGTTGTATCTGTGGAAGGTACAATCAATGTCCAAGTGGGGGAGCGTTTAATGCTCAAGTTAGATGGTAGTTTTAACACTGATATAAGAGAAAAATATTTTACTGATATTTTATTTACAGATGTCAGTACGGCCTTAGAAAATAAAAATCCAAGTTTCCATAAATACCAACTACCAATAGGTAAAGTAGATGTTTTTATCGAGTTGGTTCAGCCACCCCCACACTTGATAATTTTTGGTGCAGGTCGTGATACTGTACCATTAGCAGAGTTTGCTCAAGCCTTAGGTTGGCGAGTCACAATTTTTGATTGTCGGGCGAATGAGGCAAGTAAACTGCGTTTTGTCATGGCTGATGAAGTAATTCTGAGCCGCAGGGAAATTTTACACCAGCAAATACATATTAATGATTACACAGTTGCTGCGATCGCAACCCATAATTACCTTGATGATTTAGACATTCTCAAAGTGCTAATGCCTTCTAATATCAAATATTTAGGCTGTTTGGGGTCAAAGCAACGTATCGCCAAGTTAATACAAGATTTGATTATACAAGGAGTAGAATGCACACCAGGCCAGTTACAAAAATTACATGCACCCATTGGTTTAGATATTGGTGGGAATACACCAGAAGCGATCGCTTTATCAATGATTGCAGAGATTCAAGCTGTGTTAGCAAATCGCGATGGTGGCTTTTTGAAACACCGTACTGAAGCAATTAACCAACCAAATCCAGTCCGAGAAATCAAAATTGAGCAATTAAAATCTATGTGGATATGAATGTGGAATCGAATATAGCCACTATTATCTTGGCAGCAGGTGCATCAACCCGCATGGGTACACCGAAACAACTGTTACCTTATCAGGGATGTAGCTTACTTCAACATACTATAGAAAGTGCGATCGCTTCAGTATGCAAACCTGTAGTCGTAGTTCTGGGGGCAAATGCACAAAAAATTACTTCTCAAGTAAACCTATCTTCTGTAAGAGTAGTGGAAAACCCAGATTGGCATTTGGGAATGGGTTCCTCAATTCGTCAGGGAATTATATCTTTGGAAACTTATTCTCACACCATAGATGCAGCAGTGATTACTGTATGCGATCAGCCGTTTTTGTCCCCGGAAATTATTAATCATTTAGTGACAGCATATCATTCTACGGGAAAACCTATTATTGCTTGTGAATATGCAGATATATTAGGTGTACCTGTTTTGTTTAAACATACACTTTTCTCCGAACTCATAACTTTATGTGAGATGGTGGGTGCAAAAAAATTAATCCAAAAATACGAAAAACAAGTGTTTAGTATTCCTTTTCCATTAGGAATAATTGACATTGATACACTAAGAGATTACCAGGTGTTGCTGAATCCAGATTAAAAAACTCAGCAGCCACTGCATGATCTGCTTCAATAAGAGACTTCCAAGAAATAAAAGATACAGCTAGTAAAATGACAATCATTACAGCGAGCAGAGGAGCAACCGTGGCCCTCACAAATATAGAACCCATTTGGTATCTTTACATTCTCCGGTATAATAATCCAAAATGGTGATTACCAAGTACATATTTAGTAATGCGATCGCCCTTTACCGCAGGTTATGGAAGGTGCGAAGCACCTTCCATAACCTGAGTGAATCAAGAGACAATGGGCTATTCAAGTAGTTTGACGGATAAGGAGTGGGAAATTATTGAACCCCTGTTACCTAAGAAAAAGAGAACCAAACCTCCAACTTGGAGTAAAAGAGAAATCTTAGATGGGGTTCTGTATCAGCTAAAAAATGGCTGTAATTGGTGTGATTTGCCTTCATACTTGCCTCCTTACTCAACTGTATTCTGGCATTACAAACAGTGGCGAGAAGAAGGAATAATCGACAATATCCGAGATATTCTGCATGAACAAGTGCGCGAACAGGTTAAAAAAAAACCGAAATGGACAACCTTAATCATCATTGATTCACAAGCTGTAAAGAATACTTGTAATGCTAGTTTAGAGACGAAAGGGTTCTGTTTCTACAAATCTACAAATGGTATTAAAAGGCACTTAGCTGTAGATACTTTAGGGTTCCCTTTTTTTACTCACTGTACCAAAGCGTCGGTATCTGATGACCAAGGATTAATTGAAATGTTGTCTGACAACATTGATTATTTCAAATCTAAACCCGTTAATATTCCTAAAATTACTATCCTTCTTGATAATGGATATCACCCAGAAAAATTAGAGGAAGAGTTAAAGAAAATCTATCCGCAAATAATGACCAAGATTAAATTTAAGCTATCACCAAAACCATCCAAAGCACAAAAAGAAAAAGAAGGAATATTGGCTTTGTTCCAGTCAAAGCAAGGTGGGTCATAGAAAGAACCAACTCTTGGATGGAGAGATGTAAAAGTTTGGTCAAGAATTTTGAAAGAACCCTTAAGAATTCTACCACCAAGGTTAATCTTTGTTTTGTCCGACTAATGCTTAAAAGACTGGCAACTGCTTAGATAGATCCCAAATGGGTTCTATATCCTGGGCGATAATTTCCTGCTTTTTGGTCACTATCTAAAACAGATTCCAGGTTATCTAAAACAACTAAACAGCGTTTCTCACGCAAACAATTTACCAATTGTGGTATTTGTTTGTCTACAGAATTATTGATAACAATTTGAGATTCAGTTGATAAAAACCCAATTAAATCCCTTAATAATTCCTCTACAGATGGCGCATTCCGTAAGCTACGCCAAATCAAACAATCAAAATCATTCTCGACCAATTCTGCTAATTTCACAGACAAAGCAGTTTTGCCAATTCCACCCATCCCAATAATCGTCACTAATCGGCAATTATCTTCTAAAATCCATTGTTTTAATTGATTAATTTCATCATTACGTCCATAAAATACAGATACATCAATTGCATCACCCCAATCCTGACGCTGTTTTGATATTTTTGTGAAATTGGTAAGTTTTTCTGATAATTTGTTATGGGAATTTTCCCCTTTTAAACTTTCCCAATTTGGAGGTTATTCGGCGGGATTAATCAAAATGACTGGTAACCAACTTGCACCAGGAAAATCATTTTCTAATCCTTGTAATCTACGTCTTGCTTCTTGGACAGATGTATATAAAGATTTTTGCTCAACAGCAAATCCTTGTAAAAAATAATTAAAAAACTCTTCTGCAACCCGATTTGGGACAGGTTCACGCATGACAATTGTTGTTGGTAAATTTAATTTACCCAAACTATGGGCTAAACCCAATCCATCACAGGAATTAAAAATTGCTATTTTTAAACCCTTTTCAATCGCTGCTTTCAAGGCTTCTGTTAATTGTGCAATTGTTAAACTATTATGAGTAGAATTTTCATTAATATAAATTATCCCCGTTTCCTCATCTGTTTGACTATGCCCCGCAAAAAAAAGCATATCCCAGCCTTGGGAATCCCACAGCTTATCGTTAAATTCTTGCCGAGAAGGTTTAATTATTAACTCCACTTCTGCATCCGGCAAAGTTTTTAAAAACTGTTTTTCCTGTTCTAAATCAATCCCTTGAGAATTCCCTAAAATTGCCAAAATCCTGACTTGATGGCAAGAAAATTTTGACCTACCTAAATGAAGAGTCTGTTGATATTCAGTGTTAGCAAACGAAACTTCTGCATGGGGATAATCCTGGAAAAAACTGCTACAATGCCAAGGTAATTTTTGAATAATAGTATCTTGAGTTTCAATAATTACCCGAATTTCATCTGCGGGGTGAAGCCCAGCCCGCAGCAATCGACTAATATTCAAAATTTCTGGAGAATCTAACCAATTATTAATATTTAACTGTAACTGTTGACAAATATCATCAAAGTCTACGATAGAAACATTTGTAATATCAGCTTCATCAATTTCTAGTTCGTCGTCATCATCATCTGTAACATATTTGCTGACACTCCTGCTAGAATCAACAGTTAAGCGATCGCACAAACTCTGATACATCAACCGCCAATTTCGGTACAAGTTGACCAAATTCGGCGCAGGTGGCAAACTCCCCATAAATTGCTGCGATCGCGGATTATTTGCTTCCCGCAATCCCACAGTCACTACGGGGAACCCTTCATGTAAATTACCATACCCCAGATTGATGATAACTGAATAAATCATTGTTTATGTAACAGTGTTTATATAACAGTTTATGTGCTAAAGCCCAGGAGTAAAATAGTATCTAATTTAAAAAATAATGGGAAAGTTCGGTTCTTTTTCGGCTTTTTATTTATAAACTATCGATTTTTCCTCACTTCAAAAAATTGCTACGGTACTCCGAGTCCAACCGTCATTTTTTACCAAAGCCAGTAAAATGTGACGAAGTTGAACTATTTTTTTGGATGTGTTGTAAAAATTCTTGGTCACTAACTGTGGGAACACCTTGATTTCTGAGTAATTCCAAAGATGTATTTGGTAATTCTTCCTTGGCTAATTTCAAGTAAACTGATTGAAGCGTCTTTAAAAAAGTTGTACTTGCTGGACGTGGTGCATCTCTTGTGGCTTGATCTAGTTGATATTCATGGGTTATGGCATATGCTAATAAAGTCAATATTGCTTCCCCGATCATAGTAAGCAAATAACTCAAGAAGTATCAACACTCATATTTATCATTTTTGCTAAAGCCAGAGTTGATTCCCTTGAAAGCAAAAAATAAAATTTCTTTTGCAATCATGATTAATCAAATTTAGATTGCATTTTCTTCAGTTAGAGAATATTCACTTACAATTCAAAGTTTTCTCTGACAGTAGCATCTCCTAAACTGACTTGAATGCTAAATTTTTTCCCTTGTTCTGCTTTAAATGGTTTGAGTTGAATGTAATTATCTTGACTTCTTGCTGTCACCTCTTGCAGAGTTTTACCTGCTTTAGAGAGTAGAATTAATTTTACATTTGGCGGTAAAAATCTTTCTCCATTGAGGGGATATAGTTGGGCTAAAACGCTTATTTTAGGAGGACTTTCTGAAATAAGACTTTCTTCTTTATCTTCCAATAGTTCAGTTGAAATATCAGCCGAGATATTCAATAACAGTGCAAATTTTTTATTACCTAACTCAATCCCTAAATCAATAATCTTTGCCCTTTTAGTGTCTCGTTCGACATTTCGTGTACTAAAAGCTAAAGCTAATTCCGGGTTAGTGAGGGAATCTATTTTCTGCCAGGCTTCATCAATTACTCCTTGCAACCATTGGCTTAATTTTGTGATGTTGGTACTGAAAATATCAGCGATATTGTCCCTAATTTGATGGGCTAGACTAACAGACTTATCACTAACAGAGGCAGTGACAGGTGCAGTAAAATTAGCTGGTTGAAGATAGCGGTAATAAGTTAATAGGTGATTTGGCTCAATATCAAAGTGAGATAATGGAATTTGATAACAACCCTCAGAGAGTGTGAATTGGCAATTGTCTTGTATTTTGAGCAATTGGTTGTGGGGTAAAAAGCCGCGAATCACAACTTCTTCCTCTTCTTCTAACACCTCAAGCAGCACATAAAAGTGAGATGTTGAATCTGTTTGTTCAATTAATTTTTGAGGGAAATTAACAATTTCGTCGAGTAAATGTTCAGTTGCGATCGCGCAAAATTTGTAATCACCTAATTTAAGACTACCTGCAATTGCGATCGCGCTCATATCTCGAGCGATCGCTTTTTCCTTTGAGACAAGCCTATCATCCAACCATATCTCCAGGGCAATGAGCGCTAATGTATTTAGATATACTTGCCATTTATTTTCGGCTTGAGTCGTCTCTAAAGAACTAACTTGGTTTGCAAATGCAAAATGCTCGGCTTCTAACCAGACGGTTTCTGGCAATAAAAGCCTTAAATCTTGAGCAGAATCTAAATTGGGCATGATTTTACCTCGCATATGCAGGTAAATAGGTGTAAGTCGTTAAAACTGATGCAGTATATTAAGATTATCAATTAAATCCGTTACAACTGTCGAGTATATTTAGTTATATCGTCTTTCCATCAATAGGGAGATACAAAAAACTCCCCACGGTATCCAAGTTAGGGGTGGGGTTGTATTTTATTTGCTTTGTTGGCAAATTATCATACTATTTATTTAAACGTCACTCTTGTCAGCTTATGCACTTCTCATGAGGGAGCTCATCAAGAAAATTTTGCGGGGAAAATTATATTAGACCTGATGCGAAAATTAAATATGATAAATATGATAAATATGTGTGAACTGAAACTCCCTCAGAGACATTTTGATATAGCATCTCTACATTATTTTTTGGGGATATCTACTATTCTACTACTCACTAAAACCCTCTACCCGTCATTTTTAGGTTAGTAGAACATTAGGGGAAAAGATATTTATCATACTTCATCAAGCTGGTAACATTTGCTTGAGGGTGAAAAGTTTTTCATTTTTTACCTTTTCCATGAGCGTGAGTGTTGCAAAATAAATATGCCTAAATTAAATATTCGCTTTCAAAATTTTAAAATCAACGCCAAGTTTAATTCACTTCTAATGATTGCTTTCTTAGCTGGTATTATTCTCAGTGGGATAACTCTATCAAACGTGCTTTATCAAAGAGCGCAGTATGAGATTTCTATCCAGGCAGAATTACTGATGCAAACGATGAATTCCTTGAGATTTTATACTCAAGACCAAGTTAATCCCCTACTCAGACCTAAATTAGCTACATCTCCAAACTTTATTCCCCAAGCCATACCCACATTTTCGGTTCGAGAAGTGTCTCGCTATCTAAGTAAAAACGAAGCGTATAAAGAGTTTCATTATAAAGATGCTACTCTCAATCCTACCAATCCTCTTGATCAAGCCGATGATTTTGAGACCAAATTAGTTAATCAGTTTCAGTCACAACCAGAGAAGTTAGAACTCAGTGGTTTTCGGAGCGATGAAACTGGTAAGAGATTTTATACTGCTCGTCCGTTTGTAATTAAACAGACAAAATGTTTGGATTGCCATTCTCGTCCGGAAATTGCCCCTAAAAGTTTAATTGCAAAATATGGTGAGCGCGGATTTGGTTGGAAATTGAATGATATTGTCGCCGCACAAATAGTTTATGTTCCTTATGAGGAGGTCTTTGATAAAGCTAGGCAAGCTTTTTTTAAGAGTATAAGTGTTGTCATTGCTATCTTCTTAGCAGTTACATTACTGATTAATTTTCTCTTAAAAAAGGTTGTGATTGTGAGAATTAGAAAAATTGCCAATACTGCAAATGCGATTAGTACGGGGGATATGAGTAGTCACTTTCAAGAAGACTCAAAGGACGAAATTGGTTTACTGGCGATCGCATTTGAACGAATGCGGGCTAGTTTATTAATTGCAATGGATTTACTGAATCAAAATCAATCAAAATCCTAGTTCCTGTGTTAGTCAACTTTCCTCATGCGCTGTTGAAATTTACCTCGTAGTTGGGGGTCGGGAATTTTTGCTGCTAACGCTTCGATGAATGCATTGGGTGGACGCTCGCCCAAATTTAAGACTTGTTGAATTAAGATATTTCCAATTGGCCCTACCAATTCTATTAAAATTTGCTCACACCTGCGAATCAATTCCGCATCGACAATTTCCTTTTCTCCATTGACTACATCATTATCTTCCTCTAAATTGGCGGACAATTGCTCTAAAAGGGAGTTAGCTTTTTGTTGAAATTCAACTTGCTGAGTTGTCGATAAATAGGGCAATAATCGCCTCATTAAATCCTCATAATTACTCACTTGTGTTAACAAGTTTTGTAATAAATTAGGTGCAATCGGACCAATTAAATCGAGTAAAATTTTTTGGAAAGCATATATTTTTTCTGTGGAAAGTACCAACCGTACCGATTCGGTAATATTTAACCAAATTGGTGGTTCAATGGCGGGATTTTGGCAAATTACAGGTAGCCAGGAAGCACCAGGAAATTCATTTTCAATCACTTTTAACCTTTCCCGTGCTCGCCGTACAGATGTATATAAAGATAAATGAGACAGGGCAAATCCTTGTAAAAAATACTTAAAAAATTCCTGAGCGACTCGATTAGGGACTTGCTCACGCATAATAATAGTTGTCGGAATATACAATTTTCCTAAACTATTAGCCAATCCCAAGCCATCACAGGAATTAAAAACCGCCAACTTTAAACCATTTGCGATCGCAATTTTTAAATCAGCTTGTAATTCGGCGATTGTTAAACTATTATCTGTTGGATTTTCATTTAAATATATTCTTCCTGTTTCCCCTTCAGTATGACTATGACCAGCAAAAAAGAGAATTTCCCAACCTTGGGGATCGACTAATTGTCTATTTAATTCAGTTTGGGAAGGATTGGCTAGAAAATGAATTTGTGCATCCTGTAAATCTTCGAGGAATCGTTGCTCTGCGGCTAAATCAATTCCATCTGTACTAGCCAAAACCGCTAAAATTCTAATTTGATTATGACTCTCTCGCTGCTTTTGTGGTTGACGAATATATTCGGGTTGAGAAAGTGCTAATTCTGCTTGCGGATAATCTTGTAAAAATTGCCAACAATGCCAAGGTAAACGCCTTAAAATACCATCATTAGTTTCCAGTGTCACCTGAATTTCTAATTCCCGATCAAGCTGCGATCGCAACTGAGCATCAATACCCGCAAAACCTGGAGTATTTAACCATGCATTCAAATTCTCTTCTAACAGTTGACAAACCTCATCAAAGTTAACTTGGGAAATATTGGTAATTCCCTCGCTGATTATTTCCAGTTCGTCATCATCATCATCCTTGTTACTTTTATCAACCGATGTTAGCTGCGGTTGTTTGCGAAGCTCGTTGGCATCTACCAATCGACTACAAAGATGCGTATAAATTGATTGCCAATTTCTATATAGTTGCACTAAAATAGGTGCAGCAGGCAAGCTACCAACAAATTGCTGTGGTCGTGAATAGCCACTTACCCACAACTGAACTGTAACACGAGCAAAACCAGTATTTAAATCGCCACTACCCAGATTAATAAGAATTGCTTTATTCATTCACAAAAATAATGTGTTGCTCAAATTTGTATTGAAGTGATTTCTCTCCTTGCTTTCAGTATGTAGACAAGAAGTATAGTCAAATTATGCTAATTGTTCACAACTTCAGAACAACACTCATTTCATGAATCACCTCATTATAAAATAATTTTTGCAGCCTTGTGCATCTATCTATTGATAGATAATAAAAAATATTCCCTACAAATTAACTACCAAAATCTGTGAGAAATTTCAGCAAAACCTCATTTAGTTACTGAGGATATTTTCAGGAAACCTAATGACCAGCACCAGGAATAATCATTCAACCTTTGAATTTGGAAATACACTCTGTTGTGACATCCAAATTCATTCCCGGAAATTGCGATCGCTCCATATCGATTAAAATTTTACCGTGGATAGAAAACTCATTCATCACCCTATTTCCAAGCCTGTAAAACCAATAGAAATATAATTTTCGGCTTGGAAGACCTAACTTTGATTCTGACGTTAGATTTATTTAGAATTATTTTGAGTCAAGAGAAATTTTAATTCATGACCCTAATTTAGGATATTTGGTGAGCATTGGTACATATAATTACGAAGTTTTTCAGCATAGCTACTATCCATGCTTCGATTTTTTCCGGCTCTAATTTCTTCTGCTGCGGCTTGAAACACTTCTGCATCGACGTAAGCTTCTATTTGTTCCGTCAAAGCTATCAGGTAATTAGCTTCGGGAGGAATCTTTGTCAAACCTTTTTCTGCGGCTTTTTCCAAAACAGTTTCGAGCATTTGTTCTACAGTTCTTGTCCGCACCTTTGCTAACAAATCTCCTGGGTTAAGCACTCGTCTCGCTTGATCCCAACTAGTCATTCCCAACTCTGGTGCAATCTCTTTTAAAGACATTGCCTGACAATAGTAAAGCTGTAAGCCTTGAATGTATTTATCTGCAAAAGGTGCATACTTATTACTTTTTTGTAGCTTTTTGATATTTGCTTCTACTTCTTGGCGAATTATCTCGTTCAAACTTGAATCAAGATGTTTATATAAAAATTGGGAAAATTCCTGCTGTTCTAAATCTGCTTCATCAAGAGAATCAACGGACAAATCACGTCTTGGTTGATATGTACCACTCTCCGCATCATATATATCTAAAGATTCTCTAGAACTCCAAATGTCATATTTTCTTAGTTGTAGAGCAATATTTTTGAGTAGTTTCATCAGTTCGATAGTTGTATCAATCGAAACTTGTTGCTGCTTTAGATAAGCTAACATTTCTTGTAATTGACTATTTGTCGGATCAGGACATCTTTTTGCTCCCTGATGATGTTGCATTCGTCTATCACGACGATAAACAGCATGAAAAGCTTCAACAACAAAGCGTTCTAGAGTTGATAAACGTTCGATTTGCTTGACTCTTGCTCGGTTTAAAAGAGCCCAATCACTTAAATTTTGAAAACCAAATTCAGACAAAAAGTTCTTTAAGTCGGGATTTTGCTTCGTTTGTAAATAAGTCCAATTATCCAAACTCATCCGAGATTGTAAATCAGCATTAAATGTTTGTAACACCGTCACCGAGAAAAACTTATATGTAGATATTTTAACTTGACTATTGTCATCTACCATTAGTTGGGTTTTGCCGTCTCGATCTAAAATAATTAATTTTTGTCCATCATCATTGAGGACAAAAGGTAATAAATCTCGATAGGTAAATTGCTTTTCACCACTAAACAAAGAGTCTATTTTTTTACATTCCTTCAGTATGGGTTCAGAAACGTAACATCTGAGGCAAAGTCCTGCCTGAGCGCGATTAACCGCATCTATCTGAGTTTTTTTTGCATGAAAACACGATAATAAGAAATTTTGAATGTTATTATTATCTATATCAAATACTTGATTTTTGGAAAACTCTTGAGCGATTGGAACTAGAATTTGTTTATACCCTAATTTCTCCCCAGCCGGATTAATTCGCCAAATTTTCCAATATCTTGAAGATATATTGATCATCGCTGTATCATCCATCTAAAGTATATTTTGTGAAAGCTTCTACTATGTACATGGATATTAGCAGATGATATTCACGCAATATATGCATATATATGCATATATACTTTTACTCTGATCCTTGAATCTGTGTAAAGCAAGGAACAATCAGAATTTGGGAGTATATTTTGTTTAGGGTGACTGGATTTGAGCCTAATCAATCATGCTAATATACATTTCCGGAAGCTAGGGAAAGATAAGTTTGATCGCTTACAGACTCAGTCATTCCGCAAGTTAAAATTGCGATCGCGTCTAAATTGGTATTGATATTTATCCTCATCTAGGCATTCTACAGATATTTGTGGAATTTGTAAATATTCCGACTCTAACTACTGATTACATGTTTATCGATATAAAAAATAAAGATACTATTCCCAGCTATAGTTAGCTAATTTACCCAACAGTAGCACTGCTCCCACACAATTCACAGCCAACGTCAAACTATCATTTAATGAGTCAGCAAAACGTACTTTTCGTTTTTTAACGCTTCTTTTTTCCTCATTTAGTTTTTCTTCTATGGGTTCATCTTCCTGAGTATATTTATTCTTCTGGTCATTTTCTTGTTGGTTTTGCAGATGAGAATCTGTAGGAAAATTATTGTTGATTAATAATTCTGTTAAGCTTTCTTCTTCCTCATAAAATTGAGGGCAAGCATGATTTAACGGCAATTGAAATTCATCATTATCAGTAAGTAATTGCCTGCCATTTTCTTTCAGGATGTGGCTGAAGAGTTTATTTGATAAATCTTCTAGTTGCTCATAAACTTGAAGTTTATTAATTTCATTAATGACCAAATTTGCATTTGTATCTACAGCATTTGTAATATTTTCTATTCCTTGATTATCTAATTCATCACTGGAAGTACATTTTTGATTACCCATTCCTTGTAACTCAATCTCAAACTGAATTGGAACTTTCAAATTGTAAGGATTCAGGTCGCGGAGCAAGGAATGAGGGAAGGAAAAATAATTTGATTGTGTGTATGAGCTAGTATTGCATTCGCAAAAAAGCCAATTACAGAACGTCCCTGACTCCTACAAGTTTGCACAACAGTTAATAGATTTGCAGTATCTCCAAATCTTTCAAGCGAACGCGAACCACCACTAATTTTTCGTTTAGTGACAGCTAATCTCAAGTTACGTTCTGCGAGGTTATTATCGGGAGGAACTTCAGGATGGTCGAGACAATACCACCATTGGTCGTATTTATCTCGCAATTTAGTTAACAAATTCAACGCTGTTGCACCAGCTTGTGGTATCCATTCCTTGAAAGCTTTATTAATAGTGGATTTGAAGTCAAAAGCCCATTGTTTGTAGGCTTCAAGGGAGCCAGTAATTTGAAACTGCTGATAATTCTTGAACACATCATCGATTAATTCGATAAAACATAAAGCAATCTCATGATTATGTAATACCGGAGATTTGCTCAAATTCTTGAAATGCCGACGCATGTGCGCTAAACATTTTTGTTGTGCATTCGCAGCGTAGCCATTGTAAACACTAAAATCATCGCTGCTCAAAACCCCTGTATACTCGCTTCCTAATATCGATTCAAGTTCATCTCTTGAACGTGTATCTGCGGCTTTAAACAAGCAAAAACCTCTATTGGCAAACACCCATAGCCATTCTTTTACCCCTTTTACTGTCCAGGGTGTTTCGTCTACATGGATATTTGGCTGCTCACTTTTTACCCAATCTGACAATTCCTTTACTGGTTTTTCTATTGCTTGTGCAACTCTTTGATTGGTTGCTACTAACGTTCCTTCTCCAATATCTATCTGCCCTAATTCTTCTATTAACTCGCGAATTTTCTCATACGGCATGTGGGCATAATTTCCTAACCAACCGATTAATGCTTGTAAGCGCAAACCCAAATCTTGCCCCGGTACTATTGAGTCGCTCCAATCTGCGGCACTTACTGTTCCACAGTGACTGCATTGTTGATGAATTCGTTGGTATTCAACTATTTCTATTGGATTTGCTACAAATTGTGCCACAACTTGCTTTTCGATTTTATCTGCAAGTTCAAGAAAGTGAATTCCTCCACAGTACGGGCATTTTTCTGGACGTAGCATTTCGATTCTATCTACTCGTCCAAAACCTTTACGGGTTTTTCCTTCATGTCCTGGTTGCCCTCCTGGCTTTCTTTTTTCTCCTTCTTCTGAATCCTGTTGTTCTGATTTCTTTTTTTCTGATTTTTTGATTATGTCCTGTGATGGTGGCTTTGATGAGCTTTTACTGTCTTTATTTACTATTTCTTTGAGCCTTTCTAATTCTATTCTCAATGCCTGGATGATTTTTACCAATTCCTCTTTCGGCAATTGGTATAATTCTTCATCCCTTTGAATCGCTGGCATTTTCTGACTCATGCTGTCGATATTCTCGTACTACACCTACCCATGTCAACTACCCCACACCTGAATCCTTACAAAAGAGCATTCTCAAATTGGTGCAAATCAACATAGTGCGAGTGACCAAAAATTAGTCGATGATGCTTCTGCTGGTTGCCCAGTTGGACGTACATCTAAAGGGCATCAAGAGTTTATAAGTTTTCTGCAAAAAGACACGGACTATCAAAAAAATAGTAATTTCATATTTTCAACTGGTTTTGTCAGTGTCAAAGAATTAAAACTTTAGTATTTGAGGGGAGTGTGGTTAAAAGTGAGAGTGAAAAAATATCTTTCCCCATCTGATTATTATTCATACATTAATAGCGCAGAGTGGAGAAATAGGCATAGTTATTTTCTTTTTACTATTCTTTTAATCAATGATGAATCTCAATAAATTAGGACGTAGTTGGGATATATCAAATTTTATTTTGTTAATCGCTGTATCTGGTTTTGCAATCAGTCAACCAGCAGTTAGTTTTGTTCAAGACAGCGTTGAAAACATCCAAGATTCTAACACTTCATATTCGGGGAATATAAATAACTTATTCGCGAATAATTCCTCCGTCGGCGTATTAGCAATATGCGCGGCGGAAGGAAATTGTGAAATCGATGGAACCAAGACTTCACTGTACTACTATCATGTCGATCCCGGCAACCAAAAGGTCAATCGCGGATTCTGTAGCGACCAAGGGCGGGGCGGTACAAACCTTGCAAATGCTGACGCTGGGTGCTTGGCGAGAACAAGAAGTCGGATTCCTCGATTAGTTAGAAAACTTGAAAATGCAGGTGTCAATACAGAGCAAAATGTTGAAGCATTCATCAATAATTTAGACCAATGGAATCAAGCATCTCCTCGTGTTTCTGATGCCTTTCCTAAAAAGTATGCTGATGCATTGAATAAAGGGTTGAAAGGTAAAGAAGCTATTTTATGGGCAAGAGTTGAGGCTTTTCGCCGTAGGGATGGAGAGTTAGAAGCAGGTAATTCAAGGGTTGGTTTATTTTCGATTTGTGCGAATCCTCAAAATACATACTACACGACTAGATTACGACAATATTCGGCGTTTTCGGACCGTTGGCGATGGAATTGCATTGCCCTAGACCAACGACGTAGATTGAACGCAATAAATCAAGTTTTAGCCAGAAATATAAAATAGTTTTATATATGAGAATAACTAATGTAAAGAACAAAAGTATTATTTGATTATAGAATATAAATTAAGCGCACAATATCTGAATTATTGGCTTAGTTTTATGTCCAAAAATAAGAAGTTAGTCGTCAGCTTATTTTGTGGGATTGGTGGGTTGGATTTGGGTTTTGAATCTGCTGGATTTGAAATTGCTGTAGCGATAGATAATAATCCAAAAGTTTTAGAGTTATATCGCCTCAATTTTCCAGATGCGACAGTTTTATTTCGGGATATTGGAGATATTTCTGCAACAGAAATTAGAGAAGTTATTCACCATAAATATCCAGATTGGGATGGGGAAATTGCGGCAGTTATCGGCGGTCCACCGTGTCAAGGTTTTAGCGTTGCTGGTAAGCAAGATGTGAATGACGATCGCAGTCAGCTAGTTCTCAAATTCATCAATTTAGTGGTGGAACTCAATCCATTAATGTTTGTGATGGAGAATGTTCCCGCTATCGCACAGAAGAAGTTTGCTGGAATTACCGGGAATGCGATCGCACAAATCGAAGAACACTATATCCTCTCCAAATGGTTGCTTACAGCATCAGATTTCGGCGTACCGCAAAAACGACAACGAGCTATCTGGGTTGGGTCGAAATTTGGTGAGGTTGCTGCACCTGTCGGGAGCGAGAAGAAGTTTAATGTGGGGGATGCGATACCGAAGGTCAGCGTCTTCGACGCTATCGCTGATCTAACCCACATTCCCATCAATACCCAAACTGATACTTGGAAATTAAACCAAAAGGGTGAATACGCTCAATATTTAGACAAAATCTTCCCTAATTCTGCAAAATCCTCAAATATCATTAGCGGATGTCTCGCAACAGCACACACAGCCGCGACGCAAAAGAAATATGGTGATACGATTCCAGGGGAAAAGGAGCCGACGACTTGGGCAAAACGATTATCAGCCGATGGATTTTCCCCGACGTTACGCGCTGGGAGTGGGAATCGAACGGCAGCAAGACCGATACACTATGAACATACGCGGGTAATAACGGTACGTGAGGCTGCGAGGTTACACAGTTTTCCTGATTGGTTCGGCTTTGGGACAAGTAAACTGGCTGCCCACAAAGCCATCGGTAATAGCGTTCCTCCTTTGCTGGCTCGTGCGATCGCACTACAAGTGTGGACACATTTGGAAGAACAGCAAAATTCAAAAGTTGTTGTGCAAGGTTCGGGGGCAAGCTGTTTTGTGTTTAGTTCTCTACTGGACTTACAAATCCTTGAAGCATCGGTTGATTTGCCAATTATTCACTCAATGGGACAAGAGCAAGGAAAACTAAATTACCTTGCTTTTGGTTTGGTTGCTGGGGAGAATAAAAAAATTGGTGGGACGCGTAGACGCGCTAGCGGCTTGTCGAAGACATCACCTCCAAGTAATTTGCTGATCGCAAAACTCAAATCAGATACTATACAGTATTTTTGTACTATTAGGTAACTTGCTAACAGTGTTTCAATTTTTCAACATAATTCATGTCTCCGTTGATTTGTCTGATAATCGGGGTTATTTTGATACCTGAGTTTTTATATATCTGGCAAAAACAGGGGTATGCAATTTAAAAAGTTGACTGATAACTGTTTACTTACCTCCATTCCCCTTGTAAGGTGAAAGCAGCCCAGTAGTGGGGACTACGCCACTGGGAATCCTGCCACAGTTGCTTCTGCGCTGCTCGTAAGGCTTGGGCTGGTGTCAGATTATTGGTGAGCATTTGTTTATAAAATTCCTGCATTAATACCGAAGTTCCCTCATCGTTGACTTTCCACAATGACAACGCGACCCGTTCCGCACCAGCATACATTAATCCTCTTGTCAACCCTACTAAGCCCTCACCACTGACATTTTTACCGAGTCCGGTTTCGCACGCACTCAACACAATTAATTCGGCTGGGTAATCCTGTTCAAATAAATCTGCTAACCGTAAATAACCGGGGATTTGTTTACCTGTTTGATCTAACAACGACAGGACGATTCCCGATAATTCGGGTTGGTCGGGGTTGACAAAACCGTGGGTAGCGAAGTGTAAAATTTGGTATTGGCTGAGGTTTTTACTTGTAGCCCAGTTGTAATTTGCGTCAAAGCTAAACGCTTGTAAACTCGATGTCTGCGGAAATAGTTTTAAGATTGCTTGGGCTTCGCTAGCTGTGTAGGGTAAGCGGTTCCAATTATTGCGCTGGAGGCTTTTGGCGGAACGATTGAGGGCAGAACGTTCCAGTTCCAGGTCGGGAAGGATGGAACCAGGTTTTCCGGTGACTCGTTCGTCATCTTGACCAAATACTGGGTCAGCTAAAACCGCGATTTTTTTCGGTGCGGGTTTGCGGTTAGTGGTTTTTTCCCGTTGAATTGCAATGGTTGATGCAGAGGGTAAATTAACGATTTCGTGGTTGATAACTAGGGGTTGATAATTGGGATTGACTTTGACCGGTTTTTTGGGGTCTGGTTGGACATCAATTCCTCGACCCCTATCGTTATTAGAATTATTGGCAGAGGGAGCAATTTCTTTTTGCTGTTCCCTATTCCCTGTCCCCTGTTCCCTTCCCTCTGCATTTAAGTCATGTAATGCAGCAAAGGGTATTTGTTGAAGTACCCCATCCGCAACGATAACCAACCGCTTTCCTGCTAATTTATCTTTAACGGGGGTGAGAATCAATTGACTGAGTTCAGTTGCAGATGCGATCGCAACATTAGTTTGACCCCCCGAATCTCCGAGTGCAGTGTGGAGACGATTCGCGACCTTGGTAATATCGGCTTCCTTGGGTAACTCGTAGCTAGTCATTGATGTGGGGGTGACTAACCATAAAAAGCTGCGATCGCTACCGAGGGAATATTGCAGTAATACGGTGTCTTTGTCGAGTTGTTGTTGAATTTGCGCTAACGTCAACGGTTGGGGGTTGGTGATTTTATCCCGTTCCGGGTTTTGTTCGCGGATTTTCGCTTTCAGGGCTTTTTGTTGGTTAATAATATTTTGAATTTCTGCTTCAGTTTGTTTGATTGTCTCTTGTGAGACCTGCGGTTGGTTGACTAATTGAGCCAGGTTTTTTTCTTGAGCTTGCCGCTTAGTTTGTAATTCCTGTTCTTGGGCAATCAGTTGAATGTCAGTGTTTTTACTGAGTTTGGCATTAGCTTGTGCCAACAGTTCGATTAAACCACGAGCGCGGGAACGTTCACTAGTGTTCAATGCCAGGACGTTGTAACCTTTGGATGGGTCTTTTTTGTGTAGTTCCATCAACAGGTCGATGTAGAATTTGTAGTAACCCTGGACTGTGGCGAAGTATTGGGTTTTTAGGTCTTGGTCGGTGTAGGTTCCTCGCAGTTCTTCTATGAGATTAATTGCAGTTTCGATGTGTTTGAGGGATACTTGTAGGTTTCCTTGTCTGCGTTCGAGAGCAGCAATATTCGATAGGGTATTAGCTTGTCCAGATTTATCCCCTACTTCGACCCTTAAAGGTAGGGATTGGCGGTAGAATTTGATTGCTTGTTGTTTGTCTCCTAAATCTGAGTAGATAGCACCGATATTATTGAGTGTACGAGCTTGTTGTAATTTATCTCCTATTTCGATAGATAAAGGCAGGGATTGGTTATAAAACTTGAGTGCTTGCTGTTTATCTCCTAAGCTATCGTATAGAAGACCAATATTATTGAGAGTAATAGCTTGTTGTAATTTATCTCCTACTTCGATAGATAAAGGCAGGGATTGGTTATAAAACTTGAGTGCTTGCTGTTTATCTCCTAAGCTATTATAGACAGCACCGATATTATTTAGAGTAATAGCTTGTTTTGATTTATTACCTACTTCAATAGATAAAGGCAGGGATTGGTTATAAAACTTGAGTGCTTGCTGTTTATCTCCTAAGCTATTATAGACAGCACCGATATTATTTAAAGTAGTAGATAAGCCAGATTTATCTCCTATTTCGATCATTAAAGGTAGAGATTGGTTATAAAACTTGAGTGCTTGCTGTTTATCTCCTAAGCTATTATAGACAGCACCGATATTATTGAGAGTAGCAGATAACCCAGATTTATTTCCTATTGCGATAGATAAAGGCAGGGATTGGTTAAAAAATTTGAGTGCTTGCTGTTTATCTCCTAAGCTATCGTATAGAAGACCAATATTATTGAGAGTCGCAGCTTGCTGTGATTTATCCCCTACTTCGATCGACAAAGATAGGGATTGATTAAAAAATTTGAGTGCTTGCTGTTTATCTCCTAAGCTATCGTATAGAAGACCGATATTATTGAGAGTCGCAGCTTGCTGTGATTTATCCCCTACTTCGATCGACAAAGATAGGGATTGATTAAAAAATTTGAGTGCTTGCTGTTTATCTCCTAAGCTATCGTATAGAAGACCAATATTATTGAGAGTCGCAGCTTGCTGTGATTTATCCCCTACTTCGATCGACAAAGATAGGGATTGATTAAAAAATTTGAGTGCTTGCTGTTTATCTCCTAAGCTATCGTATAGAAGACCGATATTATTGAGAGTCGCAGCTTGCTGTGATTTATCCCCTACTTCGATCGACAAAGATAGGGATTGATTAAAAAATTTGAGTGCTTGCTGTTTATCTCCTAAATCTGAGTAGATAGCACCGATATTATTTAGAGTAGTAGCTTGTCCAGATTTATCCCCTACTTCTATCCTTAAAGGTAGGGATTGATTATACAGTTTAAGTGCTTGTTGTTTATCTCCTAAACTATCGTAAATACGACCTATATTGCTGAGAGTAACCCCTTGCTGTGATTTATCTCCCAATTTTTGCCATAAAACCATTGCTGCTTCCAATTTCTTTTTCGCTGCAACTAAAGACCCTGCTGTTCCCTGATGGAATAGCTGCTTTGCTTCCTGAGTTAACTTCTCAGCTTCTGCGCGGGTTGCATTTGATTGATTATTAGTTGGTTGTTGGGTTATTTGCAACTGTTGACGATTCACCCCTGCACCAACAGATTCAGAGAGTAAAGTCAGGCTAAATACACTAAAGCAACCACAATAAATAAGCTTTTGCAGGGAATCAAACATACTTTTACGGCTGGCTGAGGATTGTGGCATTTTCACGGGAAGATTTTTGCAAAAAGATACAGTTTTTTGTAAGTAGAAAAACCTTGATATAAGCAGTGCAGGCGGTCAGCCCACACCACCCTAATTTTTCCTGTTATTTTTGAAATCGAATTAAGTTTAGTAAATTCAAACACTTATTTATACTAAATTTTTAACCGTAATCCGTATTATCATTCTTGCACTCGTTTTGCAAATCGCAATGCGGTTTCCGCCATTTTTGTATCACCAACTTTGGTAAATAAATCGGCTGCGGTTTTAAAATCTTGAATAGCGCTATTATTTTCGCGAAGTAAATAATTAGAAACTCCCCTACTTAGATACCCGTAGGGAAATGTCGGGTCTAATTTGATGACATTAGTAAAATCTGCTTTTGCCTGTTGTTGTTGTTCGAGATATTGATAGCAAATACCTCGTAAATAATAGGCATTTTGATTATTTGGTTCAATCACGATCACTTTATTAATTACAGCAATTGCTTCACGATATTTTTTGGCATCAAGTAGTCGCACGGCTTCTTGGTAATAGCTAGCAGCTTGGCTATTTTGGGCTATTTGAATTGGCTGTTTTGTTGTGTTTGCGTTGGCTACCTGTGCATTTATATTCAGACCTGTTACCGTCAGACTGAGTAACGCAATGGGCAATATTTTGTGTAAGCGTTTCATTTATTTTTCTCCTATTCATTTAGTCTTATCATTGATATTTCCAGCGCAAACATGGTATTTGCACCGCATTTATAGTTATTTCCCACTTCAGGGTCAACCTAAAAATATATACTTCTCCCATTTTGTGGGGGTATGCAGGTTTTCTCAAAATCTCACCGAATAATTCAAGACTCAAACTTTTTTGCATAATCGCGATTTGATTGATTTTTATACAAAAGAGCAAATTTTCCCTTGTCAAATTGCCCTCGCGATTGGTAGTGTTGTCGGAATGATTCACGCTGAAACGTTCAATCGCTCAGCATATCAAGATTTTTTCTCGAACAAACCCGAACATCTCAAAATCGATTTAGTCAAGAATTTACAGCAGCAGCGTGTCGCTGACAACTACTGCAAATCTCGCTGCAAATAAAAGCGATCGCGTAAAAACTCCTGTGGAGCATACCGTTGGCTCATCGCGTATAGTCATCTTAGCTATTTCCATCAATCTGCATACCCAAATTTCATCACCAAAAAGAGAAAACTCAACGCTAGAAAAACGATTACTCCCAATCCCGCGATCGCAGCCAATAAACCTGCAATAATATGTTTAGTTTGGGGATTTCGGATTGGGAAAAATTTTCTTGCATAAAAATACACAGCATCCATCCCATTCAGCACACTCAATACTGAAGCGATTACCCATAGAAAAGCTAATACAGATACGTTTGCATTAGGCTCATCAAAGATTCGCGTAGTTGGAAAAGGCTTGATTGAATACTCGATGCTTGCGATTTGGATTGGTGTTAATTCTAAATCTTCAATGGAAATATGTTCGAGTGCAGATGCTTGTAACCATTGACAAGTAGGTGCTTGTTTGCCAAATTTAGCTTGGCAATCCAGAGATGGAGGTTCAACTTCTTCGATAACCAACGTTTGATGGAGAATCGGAATTGTGCAGTGTAAGTTTTGACTGAGCCGACAATGTATCAAATGGTTAGGTACTGTGAGGGATTGATTATCTTTGGTAGAAATAGACAATAAAAAATATGGACTTGGTAAGCGATCGCGAATCATCAACAGTGCCAGTAAACTCACGAAGATAAAATTTAAAAGCAAGGATTTTTTGCGTTGCATGATTTTATTCACTAACCCATTTGCTTAAACACCCCAACCTTGATTTATACAGAAAATACCACTGGTCGAAATAGCTTCAAACTTACCCGATTTCCGATTAGCGCGCCAAGCCCTTGACGTGTTTCTTAAATACTCAGAATTTTCATTTTTAACAATTGCAACAATTTCTGGGTCTTTTTTTCCATTCCGTCCACAATCCCAGCCACCCAGATATTGAGAAGCATTTATCTTTGGTAAATTCATCGTGTCTATGGCTTTAAAAGTTGCTTTACCTTGTTTATCTCTCGACACAACTGTATTGAACCATAGCATCTGTTGATATCCCTTTTTGATATGAGTGACCGAGTATTCGCGACCATTAAATTGATCACCCACAACCCAACCACTTATATATTCGATTCCTGGAGGTAAATCCTGATAAATTGAGCCAATATAGGAAAATGCTTGATTTTTACTGCTTGTTCTTTGAGCTTGAACTGGTAAAAGGCTTCCACTCAATGTGAGGGTGGTAATTAAACCAAGTAATATCTGTTTTTTTAGTTTTTTCATCGATTAGTGTTTTTTAAACTTCGGGGTTATTTCTACATACTTCTAGAAATTTTAGGGGTATGCAGATTCAGAAAAAGACAAGCTAGAAGCGATCGCATGATTATACTTTGACTCTGCAACGCCCAAATATTTCTATTTGCGTATTTATATCGAGAAAATCTCAACTTTTATTTTTCAAGTAGAGACAATAAATATACACTAGACATCTCCAAAATATAAATATTTTGTGGTAAAAGAATATAATAGGGTCTTTTTAGCACAAAAAAATGAG
The DNA here is from genome assembly GCA_004296455.1 of Calothrix sp. NIES-4101. Classification (GTDB taxonomy): domain Bacteria; phylum Cyanobacteriota; class Cyanobacteriia; order Cyanobacteriales; family Nostocaceae; genus Brunnivagina. The sequence goes on along the minus strand of AP018280.1, from coordinate 4,446,559 downwards.
CGATATACTGAATTACATCGAAGAGCATCCTCAAGAGACAAAACGATTAATTGGTTTAAATTATACTGAACTAGAAAATCTGATTAAAAATGCAGAAATCTTGCATAACGAGAAACAAGTTTTACTAGAAAATAAAAAAGTGAGACTAATTGAAAAAGGTGGTGGAAGACAGCCAATATTATCGACTAAAGAACAAGTGATATTGACTTTAGTTTATCTCCGGCATCTGATGACGTTTCAAGTGATTGGTATTCAATTTGGAGTCAGCGAATCAACAGCAAATTCGACTTTTCACTATTGGTTGCCATTGTTAAGAGATTTATTACCTTCTAGTTTGCTTGAACAAGTAAAAAAAAATGATACTGACTACGAAACAGTTCAAGAAATTTTAACCGACTACGAATTAATTATAGATAGCTATGAGCAAGTCAGGGAAAGACCTGGACACAATAAAGAGCAGGAAAAATATTACTCTGGAAAGGCATGTAAACATACATTTAAAACTCAAATGGCTATCCTGCCAAATTCTCGTGATATTGTTGATGTCGTGGCTGGTGAGCCTGGACCGAAACATGACATAACTTTGTTTCGAGAAAATAGGGATAATTTCCATCCAAAGCAAAGATTTAAAGGTGACTTAGCTTATCAAGGAGAAGATTTAATTGACACTCCAATTAAAAAACCAAAAAATGGGAAGTTAACAGTTGAACAAAAACAACAAAATAAGAAATTTTCATCTAAAAGGGTATTGGTAGAACACCGAATCCGTTCGGTAAAGATATTCCGAGTTGTCCAAGAAAGATTTAGACTTAAACCTCAAAAATATGAGCAAGTAATTCTGACTGTTTGTGGATTAGTAAGATTGAGAATTAAAGCGCTGATATTACCAAATGTAATAAATCTTTCGGCATCTGGCTAAAATTCGTGCAGAATTTTACATATTTTTGCCCTATTACTATCATCAAATATATCAAATCCCTATTTTATCGTATCTAATTGCGAAAAAATCATAGTTGCATTTACAGACTGAAAGCTTTTGATAGCAGGGGTTTGGTATTTATTGGAGATGTCTACTGTTCAAATCGGAACTCTTCTATTCCCTATCCTCTAAAAGACGACGAAATACCTTCTCTCCCATTACCGCATGACGAGTATTATCGATTAACCCCGTATCTAACAACAATACACCAAAAACGATTGCCCATCCCTTGGCTCGTTGCAGTGTGGCTTCAGAAATATTCCCATATTCCGCAATTACTTTTTCGCGAGCATTTCTATCCGAAAATAACATCCAAATCGCAGCTAAATCAGTGGCAATATCTCCTTGGGTTATATCTCCCCAATCGATAATACCTGTAATTATCCCATCCTCTACAAGTACATTACGCGGATGTAAATCTCCATGCAACCATGTTGGTGAAGTATCTATGGGTGCATTCAAAGCCAGATTCCAAATATTTTTAATTTTCGGAGTCATCAAATCGGTTTTTGTTTCCAATCGTTGCATCCGTTCCAATAGCATTACCTCCCGTTGCTGCAAAGGTATACCTCGAAATGGGTTTTTTGGTGCATCTGCTGGTGCGGGTTGATGGAGCGATTGCAAAAACAAGGCAAAATTTTTTGCTTGTTCGGGATGGGGTTCCTGCTGGTCAGCAGCAACACCAGTTAACCAAGGTAACACACTCCATCTCCAGGGATAATTGCCTCCCGGTTGACCAATTCGGTAAGGATTGGGAACGGGTATTATCAAGCGATCGCTTATTTGGGGAAGCCAAGTTTGTTCGTTTTCTATGAGTTTAGCTGCAACTTGACGGCGGGGAAGTCGAATCGATAAATCCTCACCCAATCGGAATATGGCATTATCCCAACCCGCGTCAACCTCATGAATCGGTAACTGTGCTAAATCGGGGTGTTGTTCCTGTAATAAACTAGTAACGAGGGATACATCAATTTCTACTTCCGATATTGGCATTCCTAACTGTTGCATATTTTCCTGCTTCCTCGAAATTTATTGGCTTTTAGCCAAGCTATAGGCAAAATTTCGCCTGATTGATTACATTGTTTTCACTAAACTCAACATTGAATCCGATAATGAAGCACCAAAACACCATTGTCATAAATTTGGCGATCGCTCAATTCCAGAGATGTTTGCTGAACTACATCTGCAAACAGTGGAATTCCTGAACCCATCAAAAATGGATTGACCTTCAAAATTAACTCGTCGATTAAATTCTCTTTAAAAAGGCTTGCAGCTAATTCTGCACCACCACAGAGCCAAATATCTTTACCATTTTCCTGCTTCAAACTTTTCACAAATGCGATCGCATTAGTCGAAATCAGTTCAACATTTTCATCGGGACTAGCTTCCATGCTACGGGAGAAAACATACTGCTTCATCTGAGGATAGGGATTAGTGATGCCAACCTTTGAACCGATTTCGTAGGTTTTACGTCCCATCAAAACAACATCAAAATGCTTATTTTCCGACTTAATACCCAAACCATCACGGAAATGTGCGGGAAAAGTTTCGGGAAAAGTCTCTGCTAAACCAGCAATGTGTTCCCCTGACATGAGAAAACCATCAAACGAACCATCTTTATGAGCAATAAAACCATCAACGCTGCAAGCTATGTAATATTTGAGTTCGCGCATAGGAAAGTAACCTTTATAATTTTCCAAGATTAGGAGCGATCGCATCAAAGCGAATGCCCATATACATTGCGTTTATTTAAGTGTCTTCTGTGGTGTCTCTCCTTCAACATATCGACAGGTATTAATTAAATAGCTAAAACAGAACTAGATATTCTTAAAAACTCTATACATATTGAATTGAGGTTGTAATGGCTGAAGAAAAGACATATTTAGAGCTTTCTGAGGCTGATGGAGGCTCACATAAATTTTACGAAGTTATAGTTAAAGATACTGAATTAATTATTCGATATGGTCGTATTGGCGACTCTGGACGGGTTCAGAGCAAAGTTTATCCTAGCCCAGAGAAGGCACAAGCGGAAGCGAAAAAGAAGATTAACGAGAAGCTTAAAAGCGGTTACGAAGTAGCGATTATGGGAGTACGTCAAAAACGCAAAATCACACGACGTGCTGTTGCAAGTATCGCGTCTTCGGCAAAGCAGGCACCCATTTTGTGGAAATTCAAATCCCAATCGTCGGCTTTCGGCATATTTATCGACGCAAATCGTTGTTGGCTGGGAAATCAATCTGGTGAGGTTTTTGCACTCAATCCCCAAGGTGAAGTAATTAATCAGTTTCAGTTACCTGATGGTGTAAAGTGCTTAGTTGCTGATGATGCTTGGATTTATGCGGGTTGTGATGACGGGAATGTTTATGATTTGACGGGGAAATTACCACGTTTAGCATACAAAATTGATGAAAACGTCGATATTTTTTGGTTAGATATTAAAGATGGGTTACTAGCCGTCTCCGATGCAAATGGCGGATTAACAACAATCGATCATGATGACGAATCCCAATGGACTCGGTTGAGTCAGGGGAATTCCGGTTGGATGGTGCGGTGCGACTCTGATGGGGTTTACCACGGACATAGTGGTGGTGTGACGATGTATAGTAACCAAGAAGGTCGCGTGTTGTGGCATCAAAAAACCAAGGGTGCGGTATTATTTGGTTGGCAAGAAGCCTCGACTGTTTATGCTGGTGCTAGCGATCGCAAGGTCTATAGTTTTAGTAAGAAGGGTGAAGCGGGTGCAGTTTATTCATGCCATGATTCCGTTTATTCTTGTGCGGCTACAGTTGATGGTAAATATTTATTTGCCGGTGACAGCAGTTCCTCCCTCTACTGCTTCCAAGATTCAGGAGAACTACTATGGAAACTGGGTACCGGCTGCGGTTCAGCCCTGTCGATGCAATTTTTCGATAATCATATCTATATAGTTACCACCGATGGTACCTTAGCCTGTATTGATGCTAGCCCAAACGCGATCGCCGCAGCTCAGTCCGGCAATATTCCCCAAGCTACAGTTATTAAAGCACCGAATCAAAAAGGTATAGCACCTTCGGCTGAATTACAATTGGCTACACCTGTCGAAGTTGCTCAAGGAGTAATAGTTGAATGCTACCGCGAAGGTGGTAAGGATCGTGGATTAAATAAGGTGTAATACTGCCAATAATATCAGTACACTAGAAGGGTAAATTGAGAACTGGTAAATGATGCACCCTACCCCTGTTAAGGTGAACATTTGTACTGACGATTTATAGGGGTTTCAGCACCGCATCCATTAAAAATTGAAGGCAAAAAATAATGCTTGCGTTAAAAATTTAGGTTCTGCGATTAGAGGTAGAACGTAAGAATGGGACTTCTGGCTAGTACATTATTGGTACACCTTAACAGGGGTAATGATGCACCCTTACCCTGGTGAAATTGAAGTTCAAATGCAACGATATTATGAATCGTTGTCGGAGAAGGATTGCCGCCGATATGCAGCAATTGAAGCAGTAAAATTAGGGTACGGGGGACAGGCATACATCCGTCGCTTGCTGGGATGCCATCACGAAACCTTACAATTAGGCTTGCGAGAACTTGAGGACGAAACGGCGCTTGGGCAGGAGAGGATTCGCCAACCCGGAGGTGGACGGAAATCAGCCTTCGAGACAATTGTTGGATTAGACGAGGCGTTTTTGCGAGTGTTGGAGAGGCACACAGCAGGTTCGCCGATGGATGAAAGTGTCAAGTGGACCAATCTCAAGCGTCATGAGATTGCAGGATTGCTGGGAAATGAAGGAATCGAAGTGAGTGTGACAGTGGTAGACCAGTTGTTGGAGAAATATAACTTTCGTAAACGTAAAGCAGTAAAGACCCTGGCAACAGGAGAGAATCAATATCGCAACGAGCAATTTGAGACGATTGACCAACTTAAGCACTCTTATCAAACGGCAGGTAATCCGGTCATGAGTATGGACACCAAAAAAAAGAATTAATTGGGCAGTTATACCGGGAGGGACAACTATACACTCAAGAAACGATAGAGGTGTTTGACCATGATTGGCCAACGCTTGCGACTGGAGTTGCCATTCCCCATGGGCTGTACGATATAACAGACAATGTGGGTTATATCCAGATTGGCATCAGCCACGATACCAGTGAATTAGCCTGTGACTCAATTCGCTACTGGTGGAACACCTATGGTAAGACGCGTTATTCTTTGGCAAATTCAATTTTGCTGTTATGTGATGGTGGCGGTAGCAATAGCTCTCGCTATTACATCTTCAAACAGGACTTACAGGCATTAGTTAATGAACTGGGCATCGAAATTCGTATCGCTCATTATCCGCCCTACACCTCCAAGTATAATCCGATTGAGCATCGTTTGTTTCCTCATATCTCTCGCGTTTGTCAGGGGATGATTTTTGAGAGTATCCAGACTGTAAAAGACTTAATGGCAAAGGCAACCACTCGCACAGGACTCAAAGTTTTTACAACGATTCTCGATAAAACCTATCAAACGGGTCGAAAAGTGGCTGAAGATTTCAAATCAAACATGAAGATTGTTTTTGATGAATTTTTGCCCCAATGGAATTACACCGCTAAACCAGAATTACACTTTATTTAATCCACGATCCTAAATTGAGAATTCGGGCTGTCTCCCCAGGATATAACCCTAACTGGAAAGTCCAGTTCCCCAGAGATATCCGCGTCGAAGGCGATCGCTATTTGGTACAAGAATTGCGAGAATCAGGTAGTGGAGGTTTTTATCGAGCCTTTGGGGATATCAAAAAATTAGTTGATTGACACTCTTCCTTCTAAAGGACTACGGCTGGCTGCCTGATATCATGTTCGCCAATCGCTTACAATTAAAATTTCTCCGCGTCCCCGCGTCTCTAAGTCTCCGTGTCAGTCCTAATAAGAAGTATGCAACCGGACATGAAATCACAGATTACCTCCTGTCTACCGTCAGTGTTAATTGCATATTATAGATTTAGCAAAAAATCCAACTAATTCTATCTATTTAACTCCCAGTTCCAAAGAACAATGAACACAATTATCTACAAACCACCCAAACTAGGAGACGAACACCAAATCAGTGGTTGTATGTGGTCTGCTGCGGATTTGTGGGAACTTACCGATGGAACACCAGAAAGTGTTGCTGAATGGTTACAAATTTGTCATGAAAAATACGGGTAGGAAAGGAGCAAGGAAAAATTGTATTGTGTAATAGCCGGAAGTGCTGTAATGAGTGAGCGCGGTCTAACAACCGGTGCAGAGGATTATTGCTACCTGCTGATGGGGTTACAGAATTCTTAGCAAGCCCTAAATATACGATCGCCTCTGGCGCTTCGCGTGATCGCGTAGCATCTTCTTCAGAAGAAATCACCATAAAGAGTGATACCTAACCTACTCTAGCCCTCTTTCTATAAAACCCCGTAAAGGTGGTTCCCGCCCTGGACAAGCAATTTGTCTCATTTCTCCAGATGCTCCTGCTCAAAATCGAGTTATTTGGAATACTCAACCTTTATTTATTTGGAAAAATGGAGTATCTCAGAATAGTGAGGGAGTTGCAAAAGTGGCAGAAGTTAAAAAAATAGCAGTAGGAACTCTAGAAAATCAAGAATATTTAAATACTCAAATTGTCACGGGAAAACAAAGTGTAAATTATCAAGGTGAACCTTTAAAACCAGGTCAAACCTATAAATGGTTCATCTTTTTAAATCAAGCAAGTAGTTCTCCAGTAATGTTTATTCCCTTCCAAATCATGGAAGCACCTCAACGCAACCGTATTACTAGCGAGTTAAAACTTTTGGAAAGATTACAGAAAAACAAAAGCGTAGAAGCGATCGCATTAGTCAAAGCCAAATATTTTGCAGAACAAGGATTATGGTCAGATGCATTACAGCAAGCATATTCTGTCCCTAAACCCTCATCAGAATTGTCCCAGTTAATCAAGGATTTGCCAAATCAGTTATGTGATTGAAAAGGAATTGGAAATCAGAAATTATTCAGACGTAGTAATGCTACGTCTTTTTTATGCAATTTATTTATTCAGCACAAATTCATTCACAACTATTTTTGCATACCCCCTAAAGTAGCCAGAGATATAAAACAATAGGAAAGCGAAACACACCATTTTCCCAAAACTGCATACCCCCCTTTTGACTGAGAAATATAAATAATCATAACAGCAAAGGGTTCGATTTCAAAAACTCGTCAACTATTGTCAAATTAGTCAAACTACCATTATTAAATTGGAGAAACTCAAATGAAAGGTTTAAAAGGTTTAGCATCCGTAATCGTCGTACTTGGTTTAACAGTATGTATACCTCATGCAAACGCTCAAATTAAATTGCAGCAAAATCAAATTTCAACAGAATCTCAGATAGCTCCTGCACAAGTAACAGAAAATAATCAAGATACTAGAGCTAAGTTAAAGCAAGGATTTAACTTATTTTTCAAAGATAAAAATTATCAAGCTGCATTGCAAATTTTTAATGAAATACTAAAAGTAGAACCAAATAATCAATATGCTTATCTCGGTAGAGGTGCAAGTTACTATGAATTGAGAAATTATCAAGCAGCTAAAGCAGATTTAGATAAAACAATTCAGATGGATAATAGCATTCACTTTGCTTATTTATATCGAGGTTTCTCTAATTATGCATTAGGAAGTAAAAATGATGCGATCACAGACCTAAAAATAGCAGCAAATCTATTTGAAAAAGATAACATGAAAGATATGGCTCAGGCGACACTTAATATCATTAATAAAATCAGTAATGCCTAAGCTGCAATCATTTATTGAATGTAAATAAATATTTTGATATTATCTGCGGGCTATATGCTCGCAGTAATTCAAAAATCTCTCCTTGCGAACTGACAAAGGTATTAAAAGCCTAACCAATATGCAAAATCCTAATCTTATATCTCCTAAAAAATGTTATAAAATAGCTCCTTTCAGTTTGTCTATTTACATATTGAGTCTGTTGATATGTAGCCTGGGAATTGCCATAGATACATCATCTATTTTTAGCAAAGACAATCTCAAAGCTGATAATTTTAATAGTCTACCTCTAAATTTAGAACAAATTAAGCAAGTTGTAAAAACCCAAAACGCCACGATTGTTCAATACTCCATTCTCTACGACGAGATAATCGTCAATGGCAAAAAACAAATGCAGGAATCAAGGCTGTTAACTTGGGTAATCAAACCAAACAGTGAAATCTTCATGCGTGAGATTAATTTGCAAGCAAGAAGGTGTAAGCAGAGATTTTCATTTATAAAATTAATTCAGAAACAGCATAGTTGTTCGCAGGTGATCGCAAATCCTCAAAACTTAAATACACAACAATCGCATCTCAAAGAATTACACCAAATATTAATTGAACCGATAGCCTATTTATTACCTCAAAAAATACAAGAACGAGTAATTTTTATTCCTCAAGGTGATTTGTCTCTGGTTCCATTTTTGGCGCTACAAGATAATAGTGGTAAATATTTAATCGAGAAACACGTAATTTCGACGGCACCATCAATTCAGGTATTAAATTCTCTTTATCAACGCAAAATCAAACGTCAATCTGAAAAAATATCAACCCGTAAAAGCACCAATATAAATATTAAAAGTGATGAATTATTAATAGTTGGAAATCCAACTGCACCCAAATTCCCCCCAAAACTCGGAGAAAAACCCTTACAACTATTACCAATACCATGTGCAGAGAAAGAAGCAAAAGCAATTGCCAAAATATTCAAAACCCAAGCAATTACAGGTGATGTAGCAACAGAAACAATAATCGTGCAAAAAATGCCCCAGGCAAAAATTATACACCTGGCAGCCCATGCTGTTGATCTCAATAACTCGAATGCGATCGCTCTTGCTACTTCCGCAAAAGACGATGGCTGGCTTTCGGTTACAGAAATCCAAAAATTGCCTCTCAAAGCCGATTTGGTGGTATTGAGTGCTGCAAATACAGCTTTAGGACGCATCACAAGCGATGGGGTAGTTGGGCTTTCCCGTGCTTTTTTTGTGGCTGGTGCAGATAGCGTTATTGCTTCCCTCTGGGAAGTTGGTGATGAGGCAACGTCATTTTTAATGGTTAAATTTTATGAAAACTTCAGTAAAAATCCTGATAAAGCGACTGCATTTCGCAAAGCTATCCTGGAAACAATGAAAAAATATCCAAATCCGCAAGATTGGGCTGGTTTTACGTCAATTGGTTTGTTGTAATGGTGAGGGGTTATTGATTATGCGTTTTGGTAAAGTTGGATTAAATAAAATTAGTCTAAGCTGGTTCATTTTTCTATTGGCTGTTTTTTCAACTTTGTTTAATTGTAATTTGCCTATTTTAAGTAATACACCAAAGGTATTAGCCCAGACGATAGATGCACGTAAAAATCAAGCCGATCAACTATTAGAACAAGGTATAGATCAGTTCCAAAGAGGTAATTTAAAAGCTGCCTTGTTGTCTTACGAAAAAGCACTGCAAATATATCGACAAATTAAGGATAGGACAGGTGAAGCACAAGCACTAGGTAATCTGGGAAATGCTTACTATATTCTCGGTGATTATCGCAAAGCAATTGACTTCCATCAACAGGGTTTAGTAATTTTTAGACAAATTGGCGATCGCGCTGGTGAAGGTCGTTCTCTGGGTAATCTGGGAGTTGCTTACAATGCTCTGGGGGAATATCAAAAAGCAATTGAGTTTCACCAACAGCGTTTAGCAATATCTAAGGAACTTGGCGATCGCCCAGGTATTGCTTCTGCTTTGAGTAATTTAGGAAGTGTTTACTTTTCCCTGGGGGAATACCAAAAAGCGATTGAATTCCACCAACAGCGTTTAGCAATATCTAAGGAACTTGGCGATCGCTCCGGTGTGGGAAAAGCACTGCTGAATTTGGGAAATGTTTATTACTACCAAGGAGAGTTCCCAAAAGCAATTGATTTCTACCAACAAGCTTTAACTATCTTCCCCCAAATTCGCGATCGCCGAGGTGAAGGTCTTGTACTAGGTAATTTGGGAGCTGTTTACTCTTCTCTTGGGGAATACCAAAAAGCAATTAAGTTATATCAACAAAGCTTAGCAATTGCGAAAGAGATTGGCGATCGCGCAGTTCAAGGAACAAGGTTGAATAGTTTGGGAAATGCTTACAGTTATTTAGGGGAGTCTCAAAAAGCGGTTGAGTTCCTCCAACAAGCTTTAAAAATTTTCCAACAAATAGGCGATCGTCCTGGTGAAGGTAATGTAATCGGTAGCTTGGGAAATGCTTACTATTCCCAAGGAGACTACAAACAAGCAATAGACTTCCACCAACAAAGTTTAGCAATCTTCAAAAAAATAGGCGATCGCTCCGGTGAAGGTGGTGCGTTGGGTGGTTTGGGAAATATTTACTATTCCTTGGGAGAATATCAAAAAGCGATTGAATTCCACCAACAGCGTTTACAAATTTCCAAACAAATTGGAGAACGTACCGGTGAAAGTGCTGCGTTGACAAATCTGGGAAATGCTTATGGTTCCCTCAAAGACTATCAAAAAGCGATCGCATCCTACCAACAAGCTTTAGCAATTGACAAAAAAATCGGTAATCGTTCCGGTATTGGCAGGGCGTTAGGTAATTTAGGAACAGTGTATGATGCTTTAGGAGACTATCAAAAAGCCATAGACTTCTACCAACAGCGTTTAAAAATTGCCAAAGAAATCGGTGAGCGTTCCGGGGAAGCATCTGTCCTCACGAATTTGGGGAATATGTATGATGTTCTGGGAGAACCAAAAAAAGCCATTGACCTCCAGCAACAAGCTTTGGGAATATTCAAACAAATAGGCGATCGCTTTGGTGAAGGTGCTACGCTGAATAATTTGGGTTCTACTTTTAATAAATTGGGAAATTTTTCCGAAGCAGAAAGGGTATTAAAGCAAGGAATTGAAGTTTGGAAATCTCAACGTGGTAAGTTAGCTGATCGAAATGATTTGAAAATTTCCATTTTTGAGCAGCAAACACGTACCTATGAAATTTTGCAGCGAGTACTGATTGCTCAAAATAAAACCGATGCAGCTTTAGAAGTGTCAGAGAATGGACGTGCTAGAGCTTTTGTAGACTTGTTAATTAGTCGTTTGCAACCTAATAGTAATACTTCCCCAGAAATAAACATTAACCAAATTAAACAAATCGCCAAATCCCAAAATGCAACCCTGGTTCAATATTCAATCATCACTGACGAATTCAAAATCGCAGGTAAAGAACAAAGCAAAGAATCGGAATTATATATTTGGGTCATCAAACCTACCGGAGAAGTCAGCTTCCGCAAAGCAGATTTAAAACCATTGTGGCAAAAAGAAAACACAACTTTAAAAGATATCGTAACGATCACCCGCGAATCAATTGGTGTTAGGGGTACAGCTTTTCGCGGTATTGATGTCACCTACAATCCCGATGCGCCCAAAACCACCAATAAACTCAAACGTCTCCACGAATTATTAATCAACCCCATCGCAGACTTACTTCCCCAAAACCCTAACGCTAGAGTTACATTCATTCCTCAAAGTAGCTTATTCCTGGTTCCCTTCCCCGCACTCCAAGACAAAGACGGGAAATATTTAATTGAAAAATACACCATCCTCACATCCCCATCAATTCAGGTTCTCGATTTAACTCGCAAACAGAAACAACGCATCGGCAACAAACCCATCCAGGGAAATAATATGCTGATTGTCGGAAATCCCACCATGCCAGATGTATCCCCAAAAATTGGAGAATCACCACGACAATTATCAGCTTTACCTGGTGCGGAACTAGAAGCAAATGCGATCGCTAAATTATTCAAAACTCAATCTCTCATCGGTAACCAGGCGACGGAAACCGAAGTAACTAAACGTTTGTCTCAAGCTCAATTTATCCACTTTGCAACCCACGGTTTATTTGACGATATCCAAGGATTAAATAGTAGTATTGCTCTAGCTCCAGGTAACAAAAACAACGAAAAAAGTGACGGATTACTGACTGCCGGGGAAATCCTGGATTTAAAACTAAATGCCGAATTAGTTGTACTCAGTGCTTGCGATACTGGAAGGGGAAGGATTTCTGGAGATGGGGTAATTGGTTTATCGCGCTCCCTAATTAGTGCGGGTGTACCCAGTGTACTAGTATCACTTTGGGCGGTTCCAGATGCGCCTACGGCAGAGCTAATGACAGAATTTTATCAAAATCTGCAAAAAAGTCCCGATAAAGCTCAGGCGCTACGACAGGCAATGTTGAAGACAATGAAACAGCATCCCAATCCCAGTGCTTGGGCAGCTTTTACCTTGATTGGAGAAGCGGAGTGATAGTTAGTCGGTAAAAATTTACTCCCACATTTACTCCCGTAAAAATTGCATACCCCCTTTATGGTTGGGAAATATAAATAAACAAGCAGGGAAGTATCGACCTTTTGTGAATTTGCAAGTATCCAATAACTATATTATTTCTAGGAAATATCAATCATGAATCGCAAAATTGCTGTATCTAGCATTCTTTTAGCTAGTACTATTTTAGCTGTGACAAATATCTTTCCATTGACAGCAATCAGTCGCAAATTTAATCTAAATGCATCGGCTCTCACCACAAAATTAAATGATAATCAATTATTTTACATCTATAAAGGACAGCGTGTTCCATTAACTCAACAAAAAGATGCGATCGCAGTTGAATTTAAACCTGTAGCAAATACCCGCAATGGCAACAATAATCCGCTTTATTTACAACTAGAACAAGATTTAAAAATAGGTGCAGGAACTCGTGGTGGTGGAGCTTCCCAGGTACAGGTGAAGCCTTTAGGAGGAAATTATGCGGTTGTCGCGTTACCTGCTACTAATACCGATGCAATCAAAAATAAAATCCAAAATCAAAGTTACGTCAAGGCTTCTTTACCTGTATTAAGTCGCGCAAATCAGCAAGATACAATTATTTTGCCGAACGAAATAGTCGTCGGATTTCAAGCAAATATAGGCGAAAAAGACAAGGAATCTATTCTCAAACAAAATAATTTAGAAATTATTCGTCCCCTACGTTTCTTTCCCAATATTTATATTGTGAAATCAACCACAGCTTCCGGTATAAATGTGTTAAATGTTGCCAATGAACTCAATCAAATTAAAGGAATACATTCTGCCGCACCAAATTTCCTTGAATCTGTTTCTAATTCTGTTGACATCGCTCAACAAAAACCTCAAAAACTAAATATTGCATCGTTCGAGACACAATCTTCAAATATTACACAACGTGGGAATAATTCAACCACAAATTATTTAGGTTTACAGTGGCACTTGAATAGCGCTCCCCTGAAAACATGTTTGCAACAACCAATTAAGGGTTTTAACGCCTTACAAAACTGTCTCCAAGAGCAAACTACTAAGAATAAGCAATCCAAAAAGCCTCCACAATCTATATCGACTCGTAGCGATTTACGTGTTACCGAAGCTTGGCAAAATAGTAACGGTGGTAAAGGTGTTGTTGTGGCAGTGATAGATAGTTTAATTCAATGGAACCATCCAGATTTAAAAAATAATTTATACAAAGTATCGACAGCCGATAAATGTCCGCAAGAAGAATATGGTTGGGATTTTTCGGAATCAAGTAATAGCAAAAATCCCTGTGAGATTGGCGATCCAGATACAAAAATGAGTCCTTTAGAAATGAATATTTTACGGAGGAAATTACAAGATACGTTTAAATTATCTGATGCTGAATTAATTAGAAGATACTTATCACCAAGTGAATTAGCAAAAATAAATAACCAAACTCTACAAAAAGAAATAGCCGATCGCTGGCGTGACAAAATTCGTGCAGATGTTGGTGGTGAATTCCATGGAACTTTAGTCAGTGGAGTCGTTGCAGCTAAACCCGAAAATGCTCAAGGAGTATCGGGAGTCGCGCCCAATGCCAAGATTTTGCCTGTACGAGTGTTTGGTTTAAATGGCAGCATTCAGAGAGCTTCTGTAATTGAAGCTGTTGGTTATGCTGCAAATCGGGGAGCAGATGTGATTAATTTAAGTTTGGGGGGAACAGTTCCCATCGATGCAGAAGAATTAGCCTTCAAGCAGATATTCCAGCAATATCCCAAGTTAGTTATAGTTGCTTCCTCCGGCAATTCTAACCGTCCCATCGTTGGTTATCCTTCGGGATATGAGGGAGTGTTATCTGTTGGAGCAACAAATTTATTTGGCGATCGCGCACCTTATAGTAACTATGGTAAAGGATTAGGTGTAGTCGCACCTGGTGGAGATTTCAGTACTCCAATCAGCTGGTTGGGGGGGATTCCCACTACAGGAGGAACCTGGATGGAAGCATTTTGGCAAGGTTTAGCCTATCCCAATTCCCGTTGGTCTTATGTTATTGATATGAGAGGAAAATATTGGTGGATGCAGGGTACTTCTTTTTCTTCTCCAGCAGTTGCAGGGGTAGTTGCATTGATGAAAGGTGAAGATACTAATAGAAAGCTGAATCGAGAGCAGATTATTAATATTCTCAAATCGACTGCAAGTTACGATGGTTTACAGATTTCGGAGAAAGAGAAAGAACAATATCAGACTTTGGTGAGTAAAGGTTTTATCTCTTCTTCTACATCGGAAAAACAGGTTTTCTTTGGTAGTGGATTAATTAATGCAGATGCTGCCATTCGAGCAGTGAAAAAATAAACTATAATCGACATCTTGCTAACATGGGTAGGCGAGATGTCCCTGCTACAATTCTTACGTATATGAATAGCCTTTATCAACTGAAACCGACTTTTCAAAATAAATTAAGACCTCTGGTAAATAGAATTGCAAGTATAGGAGTTACAGCCAATCAGGTAACTATTTTCGCCACCATATTGTCTACATTGGTCGGTATTGCTATTACCCTATGGAACGAATATCACTGGTTACTGTTGATTGTTCCTCCCGTGATGTTAATTCGGATGGCACTCAATGCTATTGATGGAATGCTCGCACGGGAACACGGAATGAAAAGCATTTTCGGGGGAATTTTGAACGAACTTACAGATGTCATTTCAGATGCAGTTCTTTACCTCCCATTTGCTGTTATTCCCCATATCTCTAGTTATCTAGTTGTGGTCGTCGTTATTTTATCAATTATTAGCGAAATGGCAGGGGTTCTTGGTGTAGTAGCAGGTGGGAGTCGTCGTTACGATGGTCCGATGGGTAAGAGCGATCGCGCATTTATATTTGCTCTGATTTCCTTACTTCTTGGTTTTGGTATTGTTCCCGGTATTTGGCTAGATATTATTTTTACTCTTACCATAGCCTTGCTGGCGGGGAATATTTTTAACCGCGTGAGAAATACTCTAATTGAGTTAGAAAATAGGTAACTAAAATTATGTTGAATCTACCCTCTATTAACGTTTTATGGGCATTTGCTGGCATATTTACGCTTTTAGTTTTATCAACATTAGTAGTTCAAATTCTGGCATTTCGTAATCCAGAAACAGACCATACAGAACTCAAACAAAGAGTTAAATCTTGGTGGATAATAGTGATTCTCTTCACCATAGCCTTAACTTTAAATAGGACTATAGCCATCATATTTTTTGCTTTCCTCAGCTTTCTTGCTCTCAAAGAATACTTCTCTCTCATCCCAACTCGTCAAGACGATCGCCGAGTCATATTTTGGGCATATTTGGGGTTGATAATTGAATATTACTGGATTTATATAAATTGGTATGTGATGTTTCTCATTTTTATCCCGGTTTATATGTTTCTATTTTTACCAATGCGAATGGTGATGATAGGGGAAACAGAGGGTTTTCTCAAAGCTGTGGGAACTATACACTGGGGCTTGATGCTCACTGTTTATTGCTTTGGTCACATGGCTTACTTGTTAATGGCTCCAGCAGATGTAAATCCCGTAGCAGGTGGTGCTGGATTCCTTTTATACCTATTATTTTTAACACAAATCAATGATATTGCCCAATATATTTGGGGAAAGTCTCTTGGACGTAATAAAATTCTACCTAAAGTCAGTCCCAATAAAACCTGGGAAGGTTTCTTAGGTGGTATTGCTACTACTACTTTGATGGCTGTAATTATTGCCCCTTGGCTAACTCCTTTTAAACCGCTTTATGCCCTGGCGATCGGTATACTAATTGCCATAGCAGGTTTCGTTGGTGATGTGACAATTTCGGCTTTGAAACGTGATTTAGGGGTAAAGGATAGTGGTAGTTTGATTCCCGGACATGGAGGAATTCTCGATCGCATTGATAGTCTGACTTATACAGCACCCTTGTTTTTCCACTTTACTGCCTATTTCTATTTCCAGAGTTTACTTAATTGAAAATAGAAATGGGAAAATTAAGGATAGAGAAAAGGTATTTTATATTTGGTTGTGTACAGAAAATTGTGAAGGGACGAATTGAAAAAATTATTAAGACTACTATTTTTTCTTATTGTTATTAGAATTGTTGTTCTGATTATTATCGGACTGAGAATTGTCAACAAAGAAAGATTACCAAAATCCGGTCCTGCAATTATCGTTGCTAATCATAATAGTCATTTGGATACGATGGTTTTAATGACAATTTTCCCAATTAAATTACTCGATAAATTACGACCTGTTGCCGCAGAGGATTATTTTCTCAGAAATCCTTTTTTAGCTTGGTTTTCACTAAATGTTCTGAATATTATTAGTCTCAAACGTCAAAATTTAAGTGTCCGGGAAAATCCATTAATTAATTGCTCGGAAGCTCTAGCTAATGGCGATATTTTAATTATTTATCCAGAAGGGTCGAGGGGAAAACCAGAGTCTTTGTCAACTTTTAAAAGTGGAATTGCTCACTTGGCGAAAAGCCACCCTGATGTACCAATATATCCAATATTTATGTATGGGTTGGGAAAGGTACTTCCTAAAGGTGAAGCTCTGTTAGTGCCTTTCATTTGTGATATTTTTATTGGTGAAAAAATTTATTGGACGGGTAGTAAACAAAAATTTATGGATTTATTAAATCAAAGTATCAAAGATTTAGCTTCAGAAATAAATTTTCTTCCTGGGAATAAATAATTACTAGAGAAGTTTTAATATTATGTTCAAATATTATATTCAATTTATAATCATTTGCCCGTGACAGCATCTTTGCAGTAGGCAAATTCAAATTAGGTGATTAGCGATCGCAATTGTCAAATTTTAGGCTCTTCAGTTCTTTTTATGGAAAACTTAGCTAAAAATCCTTGAAAGCCTTATTACATAGGAATTTAGCCTCAAAAAGTATCATAGTTGCTTGTAATCATTGTTTTGTAAGGGTTTTACTGCAAAAAAACCTCAAGCTCCATAAAACTTGCCGAAGAGCCAAATTTTATAGACACGCTCCAACAAATGCAATTGGGTTGATTGAAACCTAAATAACCCGTAAAGTGATGAACTATATTTGAATCGTGGTGGAAATTTTTACATACCCCCCAAAACCTCTAGAAGTATAAATAACAAGAAAATTCTAAGTTAAAAATCCTATGAAACGCCGCCATTTCCTGCAATTTTCCGGTTCCACCCTGGCAACGCTGGGTTTGAGCCAGTTAGACATTACACAACAAGCTAGTAAATATACTCAAGTACTGGCGCAAAATACTGGACGCAAATTAGCACTATTAGTGGGTATTAACAAGTACGAAAATGGGATGAATCCCCTCAATGGTTGCGTCAATGATGTCTTGTTACAAAAAAACTTATTAATCCACCGCTTTGGTTTTAACCCCAACGATATAAAAATCCTCATCGACGCACAAGCTACCCGTCAAGGCATTCTAACCGCGTTTGAACAACATCTGATTAATCAAGCTAAACCTGGGGATGTGGTGGTGTTTCACTTTTCCGGCCATGGTTCCCAAGTTGTCGATCCAGATAAAGACAATCCTGATGGTTTAAATAGTACCTTAGTTCCTATTGATTCTGGTTACAATGCCTCCGGTGGTGTGGTGCAAGATATTATGGGACACACACTGTTTTTACTCATGTATGCGTTGAAAACCGATAATGTCACTGTGGTTTTGGATAGCTGCCATTCGGGGGGTGCGAAACGTGGAAATTTCGTCGTGCGATCGCGCAATGGTGGTAGTAAATTTCAAGTCCTTGCCGATGAGTTTGCCTATCAAAAACAGTGGCTAAAAAGATTAAATTTATCGAATCAAGATTTTATTAAATTGCGTCGTCAAGGTGTTGCTAAAGGTGTGGTAATTGCTTCTGCAAAACGTGACCAATATGCCGCCGATGCACCTTTTAATGATTTTCATGCGGGAGCATTTACTTATTTATTTACCCAATATTTGTGGCAACAAACAGCCAACCAATCAGTAAATCGAGCAGTGGTTGATGTCAGTCGCAATACAAAAACTCTATCGATAAATAGTGGTATTTTGCAAGACCCGGAATTGGAAGTAAATAATAAAATAAATCCCAATCCAGCGATTTATTTTACTCCTTTTAATACATCCTATGCCGAAGCAGTGGTGACACAAGTAAAAGGCGATAAAGTAGAATTGTGGTTAGGGGGAATTGATGCGCGATCGCTTGAAGCTTTTAACCAAGAAGCTGCTTTTAGCGCAGTTAACTCTAGGGGTCAAGAAACGGGACTAGTCAAGTTAGAATCACGTCAGGGATTAGTTGGACAGGGTAGATTCGTCGCTGCGGCGAGGGGAAATTCTCCAATCCAACCGGGGACAATTCTACAAGAAAGAATTCGCGGTATTCCCAAGGATTTAACATTAAAAATTGGTTTGGATAATAGTTTTGATGCTAATACTGCTACCCAAGCACAGCAGGCTTTAAAAGCAATTAATCGCATTACTCCCTTAGCTTTAGGACAGCAGGAAATACAATATATATTTGGTCGTATGAGCCAATCTAGATATCAGCAATTACAAAAATACCAGGTGAAAAATTTACCTGTGGTAGGTAGTTGGGGTTTATTTTTACCATCTCTAGACCAAGTTGTTGTGGACTCGTTTGGTAGTGCAAATGAAACTCTTACCGATGCAGTAAAACGTTTGCAACCGAAATTTAAATCCTTACTAGCAACGAGAATTGTTAAACAAATGGTCGGGAATAATAGTACATCACTATTAAAAGTGACCGCATCAATTGATATTGCTGGAAGTCAAAAAATTATTAGTAAAGCATTGCCAACTCGCGGAATAAGCAAACAACAAGATGGAAGTGTAACTAGACCAAATAAACCAATTATTCAGGATGGTCAAATACCAAAGTTATCAGTGGGTACACGAATAGTTTTCAATATCGAGAATCAAGAATCAGTACCTATTTATATCAGTATTTTAGTCATTGATACTGCGGGTGAAATGGCGATAATTTTTCCCAATAATTGGACTGATTCGGAAGATGCAGCATTATTACCAGCGAAAGATAAACGCATAATTCCAGGAAATGACGATGGCTTTAAACTAACTATTGGTAAACCTTTGGGAATTACAGAAGCATTAATAATTTCTAGTACATCTCCTCTGAGAAACTCCCTCAAAGCACTCAAAGAAATCGCTACTAGAGGAAAAATTTCCCGTGGACCAATTGCACCCAATAATGATGAATTCTTGGATATCACCGATAAATTACTGACAGACTTAGATAATGGAACGAGGGGAGGGATTAATGTTGAAGGAGTCCAATTAGCTACAGGAGTGCGAGGAGTGGATGCCAAAAAACTTGCAGCAATGGCGATCGCATTTGAAGTCATTAATTGAAGATAAGTGATGGTGCGATGTACGCCCGTTTATTTATGTGAAGGTACGTTAAACGCGATACTCGTCTTGGAGTCGCGACGCGATTGTGCGGAGGAGACGATCGCTCGATAGTTTTATATGTACCCCTTGTAAAGTCTACTGGGGTAGGAATGGTAAGTTTTTCGTTGTTGATGATTTTCTTCGCCAATGCACGATATTCTTGAGATTGGTTACTGTCAGGAGCGTACTCGTTAACAGTCATACGGCGCAACTCAGCGTGTTGAACGATGTTGTCGCGAGGTACGAAGTGAATCATTTGAGTGTTGAGACGTTCAGCCAAGTTTTCGATCAATTCAGCTTCACGGTCAACTTTACGGCTGTTACAAATCAAACCACCTAGACGTACACCACCGGAGTGAGCATATTTCAAAATACCGCGAGCGATGTTGTTCGCTGCATACATCGCCATCATTTCACCAGAGGTAACGATGTAGATTTCTTGTGCTTTACCTTCACGAATAGGCATAGCGAAACCACCACATTCTGCTAATAAACACCAAAAAAGTCAAAATGCTTATGGAGCAATGTTTGCAAGTGATGATGATGTTAAATTACTTTGCCTGTGCTTCAAAATTTAGTGCGATCGCCACACAAATAACAGGCAAATAAACTGGTAGTTACCTGAGACTAGTAGCGATCGCGTTTGTGAGATGATGTTGAGATGAATAGATGTATTTGACACAGACGACTTATGCGATCACAATATCGTCAAGTTTATAACTGGTCAAAACATATTATCATTGGAAATAAGGTTAATTTTTTAAGGTTGTCTGTTTCTGTTTGTACCAAAGCATTCCCTTCTTAAGGGAGCATCTACATAGTTTTAGGTAAAGCAAAAGCAAATGAAACAGCAAAAAACTCGACGCAATCGGGGCGTAATCCTTACCCTTCAAGGCTGGGATAAGTTCCAATCGGCAAAAGTTAGAGCCGAATTAGCTGAGAATGCTGGTAATAATTTTACATTGGAAGATTTGAGCGATCGCACTCAACTAGCACTGCATACTATATCTAAAATACAGGGACGTACCGAACCTGTAGATAGGAGTTCGTTGCAAGCTGCCTTTGCTGCCTTTGGCTTAGAATTGTGTAGAAGCGATTACACCCAACCCAGCCCCCCTGACAACTCGGAAATCCGACGCACAAATCCTCAGTATGACTGGCAAGAAGCACCGGATGTATCTGTATTTTATGGTCGCAGTGAAGAACTATTACAACTACGACAGTGGATATTAGAACAAAGGTGTCGTTTAGTTGGATTATTGGGAATTGGTGGCATTGGCAAAAGCACTTTAGCAGTTAAGTTAGGGCTGCAAATTCAAAGCGAATTTGAGGTAGTGGTGTGGCGCAGCCTGCAAAATGCACCATCAGTAGAAGAGCAATTAACCAACATCCTGCAATTTTTGCTGTGGGCGTTGCGAAAAGATGTAGTGATCCCCGAAGATTTTGATAGGAAAATATCGCAACTGATGGCATGTTTGCAATCAAACCGATGTCTGCTGATTTTAGACAATGTTGAAACAATTTTAACTAGTGATGGTCAAGCAGGACAATATCGTCCTGGTTACGAGGGATATGGGCAATTATTCAAGTGTGTAGGTGAAGTACCTCATCAAAGTTGTGTTTTGATTACTTCTAGGGAAAAACCCAGAGAAATGATCCCGTTAGAAGGAGATAGAGCTGGGGTGAAGTCTCTACCATTAAAGGGGTTAAATCCTAGTGAGGGACAAGAGTTATTTTTGCAAAGAGGGGAGTTTACAGGTACGGAACGAGAATGGCAAGTACTCGTTGAGCATTATGGAGGTAATCCCTTAGCCCTCAAAATGGTTGCAGCCGGAACCCAAGAACTTTTTAACGGGAGAATTGCCTCTGTTTTGGAATATGCAGAACAGGGAACACTAATTTTTGAAGACATCCGCGACCTGTTAGAATGCCAGTTTCAGCGTTTGTCAGCAGTAGAAGCAGAAGTAATGTACTGGCTGGTAATTAATCGAGAACCTGTATCCCTAAGGCAGTTAGCTGAAGATATCGTTACACCTGCTTCCCAGCGTCAATTACCACAAGCAATTAAATCTTTATTACAACGCTCATTAATTGAAAAAAGTGGCGATCGCTTTTTTCTGCAACCAGTCGTGATGGAATATACGACACAGCGATTGGTTGAACAAGTTTGTCAAGAATTAGTAGGAGAAAAGTCTGTCCGTTTACCCTTGTTTCAAACTCATGCTTTGATTAAGGCAACAGCTAAAGACTACATCCGAGAAACACAAAAGCAACTAATTGTACAACCCTTGCTTGAGCAATTGTTGTTAGAGATGGGCAGTCAACAACAGTTGGTAATTTTGTTGCAGGATGTAATAGAGCAGCAAAGACAGCAAGCTGCAATATTAACAGGATATGCGGGGGGCAATATCCTCAACTTGTTAGCGCATTTGCAATTAAATTTACAGGGGTATGACTTCTCAAATTTGAGCATTAGGCAAGCTGACTTACAGCGTGTAAATTTAGCTGGAGTTAATTTCCAAAATACTGCTTTTGATCAGTCTGTATTTGCTAAAAGCTTAAAGAGTATTTATTCACTGACCTTGAGTCCAGACAGAAAACTATTAGCTACAGGTGATATGGATGGGCAGATTCATTTGTGGCAAATGGTAGATGGAAAAAACTTGTTGACATTTAAAGGACATGAAGGTGTGGTTTGGACGGTCGCCTTTAGTCCAGATGGGCAGACTCTGGCAAGTGGTGGTTATGATGGATTGATCAAATTGTGGGATACACAAACAGGAAATTGTCTAACAACTTTAGATAAACATAAGGGTATTGTTTGGTCTGTCAGCTTTAGTCCCGATGGTCGAACTTTAGCCAGTGGTAGCCTAGACACTTCAATTCGGTTGTGGGATATCTATTTAGGTAAATGTCTCAAAATATTGCATGGTCATACTAGTGCGGTATGTTCAGTCAGGTTTAATCCAGATGGTTCTATCCTGGCAAGTGGTAGTCAAGATTGCGACATCCGTTTGTGGAATGTCAGTACAGGTATTTGTATAAAAATTTTGTCAGGTCATGATGGTAGGGTTTGCTCGGTTCGTTTCAGTCCAGATGGTAAAACTCTTGCCAGTGGCAGTAGTGACCACTCTGTTCGGTTATGGGATGTGAGTAAAGGTGTGTGCGTAAGAACATTTCACGGTCATACAAATTGGGTATGGTCAGTTTGCTTTAGTTCAGATGGTCAAACCATAGCTACAGGTGGTCATGACTCCAGTGTGAGGTTGTGGAACGTTCAGAAAGGTTCGTGTGTGAAAATTTTCCACGGACATACCAGTGAAGTGTACTCAGCTATTTTTAGTCCTGATGATCAAATCTTAGCTAGTGCTAGTAGGGATTCCAGTGTCCGTTTATGGGATGTAAGCAAAGGTGTGTGTGTGAGAACTTTACAGGGTCATTCCAGTGGGGTACTTTTGGTCAGTTGTAACCCTGATGATTATATGTTGGCGACAGGTAGTTGTGATGGTTTAGTTCAGCTATGGGATGTTGCGTCTGGGTACTCTACTAGAATTTTACAAGGTCACACAAATTGGGTATGGTCAGTTAGCTTTAGTCCTAATAGTTCTATATTAGCGAGTGGCAGTGATGACACCAGCATTAAACTGTGGGATGTTATTTCTGGTGATTGTATTACAACCTTATATGGTCATAGCGGTGGAGTAACATCAGTTAGCTTTAGTCCAGATGGTCAAACCTTGGTTAGTGCTAGTAGGGACGCGAGCGTGAAGTTGTGGAATAATCACGAGCATAAATGTGTAAAAACATTAGAAGGTCACACAAATGCAATCTGGTCAGTTAACTTTAGTCCTGATGGTAATACTTTAGCTACAGCTAGTCAGGACTGCTTGGTTAAGTTGTGGGATGTGGGTGAAGGTAAATGTATAACAACTTTGTCAGGTAACACTGATGCAGTCTGGTCATTGAGTTTTAGTCCAGATGGTAAAATGCTCGCTAGTGGTAGTGTTGATGGCTCAATTCGATTATGGGATACCACTAACTTTACTTGCGTAAAAGTGTTGCCAGGACATACTTCTAGCGTCTGGTCATTGAGTTTTAGTCCAGATGGTTGTATCTTGGCATCCGCGAGTTCTGATCAAACAATTCGCCTATGGGATATCAATAACTTCACCTGTTTAAAAGTGTTGCATACTTATAGTAGTGGAGTATGTTCTGTTTGCTTTAATTCTGTTGGTAATATCTTGGTTCATGCTAGTCAAGATGAGGGAATTAAGCTTTGGGATGTGGGAACAGGTGAGTGCATGAAAACCCTGAAGGTTGATCGCCTTTATGAAGGGATGAATATCAGGGGGGTAACTGGGTTAACAGCAGCACAGCGATCGGCTCTTTTGGCTTTGGGGGCGGTGGAAGGTGTAAGGTAGGTTTGATGGTTTACAGTAATTTACCAGTGTGAATATCACTGCCTATCTACAAGTAAATGTTACTTGCTATGTTTTTCCCTACTTAGGGTTTGCACCCAAAATCTGATACTTCTCCATCTGGCATTTTTGCATTGCACAGACTTTTGGCAGCCTTTAATTGTTCTTCGCTCACCTTAGCATTCTCCAAGTTGGCATTTTCCAAGTTGGCTTCTTTTAATTGAGCTTTGGTTAAATCGGCATCAGTCAGTATAGCATTTGCTAAATTGGCTTTTGTTAGATTGACACCAACTAAGCTGGCATTATTTAAGTTGACCCCACTTAAGTCTTTATTAATCAACTTAATACCATGCTTAATTAGATATGCGTTTTTTGGAGAATAACCGTCTGGAAACTTAGTTGTTTCCGTGTAAACACTGCGAGAGAGATTGGCATTTTGAAGATTTACTTCTCTCAAGTCAGCACCACTTAAATTAACACCTATTAATTCAGCATTGCTCAAGTCAGCACCACTTAAATTAACATCAGTTAAGTCTTTACTAATAAGTTTAATCCCAAGTTTTATCATATAGCCCTTATTTTCTAATTCTTGTTGAAAATTTGGAGTTCCTATTTTTAACGTGTCTAACGTTCGTTGATTGTAGACAGTGCCAGTTAAATCAGCATTTTTCAGATTAGCTCCTGTCAAATCAACACCTATAAGATTGGCACCAATCAATTTAGCTCCTGTCAAATCAGCATTTATCAGTTCAGTACATTGTGTTTTAATATCCTGTTTGTCTTGTTGTTGGTTATCTTTGTGAAAACAACTTAAATTAGCACCGCTTAAGTTGGCACCTTGCAGTTGAGCATATTTCAAATTAGCACCAGCCAGGATTGCTCTTTGAAAATTTACATTTTTTAAAATAGAATTTTCAAAATTAGCATTCCAAAATTGAGATTCTTGGAAATTTGCATAGTTGAGAATTGCTCTGTCCAATTTAATTCCACTAAGATTAGCATTACTAGCTTTTAGAGCTTCTAGCTTGATTTCACTACCAAAGATTAAGTCAGAAACAAAAGGAATATTCCATTTTTGTCGCTGCTTTTGCCAATTATTTAAGTCTTCTAAGGAAGAGGTTCTTCCACCATCACCTGACTGATCTGAAGCCGAGTTAATGATATCCCAAGCTCCAGAGCGAGATGTCTGGTGATGATTAGGAATTTCCATAGTGACTAACCAACTTAATCCAATAACAAAGGTTACTAATGTACTATTGACATTTACACCGATTTTCTGTAGGAAACCTAAAAAAGGGTTTAAAACCGATTTAATGAATTTTTCACCAGGCACATTTTCTAAAAAGTCTGGTTTTTCTTTTTCATCCTGCTGAGATTGAGGTTGATTTGATATTTGATTGCCATTATTCTGATCATTGTTTAATTGTTGATTACTTTCGTTGGGAGAATTTTTTGATGAATTGGTAGTCATTGATTTCTCCTAACTTTACTTAATTATGTTTTTTGTTTCTAAAATAAATTGGTTTTTGTCTTGAGATACTTCTTGAGATAAGAAAAATAATGTCGTGACAAATACAACCACCCACACCAGAAATGAAAAAGAAATGATTACTAAAAATAATTGTGCTGCTTTTAAATTACTTTGAGCCAATGAACATGGACTTATTGAGGGAATGATTTGTTGTTTTATCTTCACAATAGCTATCCTTTCAATATGTATTTTTCCGTAATTGGAGTTTGCGTACTTTCACTTGCTTCCACAAGGTAACTTTAGCAAGTTAATATCAACATTATGGCTTTTGTAAACAACGAGAGCGATCGCCTCAATCAACTCCATTATCAGAAATGTGTAGGTGAGTTTTTTGTAGACATCGCCCACATCAATTGCATCATCAAAGGCGATCGCTCAATACCTCTACTTGCTAGTGTGACTAACTAGGATTAACTGAAAGAATATTTGTACACCAATCAGGGGAGCAATCGTAAACAAAGAGTTCTTTGCATTGATTAGCAGCAGCACTTTCAAATTTAATAGACCCGCTTTGCCTTGGTTTTAAAGAGTAGCTTGTATCAGAATAATTAGACCCTTGCTTTCCACAGGTGCTATTCCATTTAGCAATTTTAAAGGAAACTCTCTCGTCTCTACGGTTAGTAATTTTGATTTTGTCTGCTCTATAATTATCTTTTGCACAGCGCCATTCACTATTTTTATGTATTTGACACTGTGTAGCTACAGCAAAGGTTGGCGGTGAAAAAATATAGAACATAAGCACAACGGCTGCAAACATCAAAAGTAAACGAAATCTAATCATATGAGTTACTGCCTCTAATAAGTGTTAGCAAAAATGAAACCGAATTTATGAACAATTACAGTTTGCGTACTTTCCGCTACTTAAACCAGGCAACTTTAGCAAGTTAATTTCAACTTAAAGCTTTTGTAAATAAACCAGAGCGATCGCCCACATTAACCCCATCACTAGAAATGCGGGAGGCTTAGCCTGTCGTAGACATTGCCCATCTCAAACTCAGTAAATCAAATTGAGAAGCAGAGTAATATTTTTGACAATTTTATCTAAATATCTTAGTCACTGAAAATAAACTATTGATTACACGCACATAACCGTGAGAGATATTATTACTATATAATTCCAAATTTTCCGCAAAAACTAATAGGACAAGAAGCTAAGTTCCTATGTAGACTTAAGCTTATCGTTTATTTTGCAATTGAGAAGCCAAAATACATGAAAACAGTATTGATGGATGCAATACCATATTCTCTTCCATTTAGTATTAGCTAAATAAGTAATTTTTACATTATTCAATTCCAGTTATTTAATTCTGGTTTACTTGCTTCTCATTCACATACAAGGTTTTTGTAAATCATGACTCCTTCTGAACCGCAAAACGATTTTGAAGAAAATTCTTCGCCAACAGTATTAGACCCACCGCAAAACAAACCTCGGTGGATTTGGTCGTTGTTAATTATCCTAGCTGCAATAGGTACAGGACTGGGTATTTGGCGTTTTCTGATTCCTAAAAATCAAACCCCTCAAACTGCCACAACTAACACCACAAAAGCATTACGAGGTGTGGCAGTCAAGCTATTAACACTTGAACAGGGCATTGTTCAGGAAACATCAGAATTTGTTGCTAGCTTAGAATCGCGTCGTTCCGCCACCTTGCAGTCGCGCATTCAAGGTCAAGTAACACAAATATTGGCAAAATCAGGAGATGCTGTAAAACAAGGTACACCTCTTGTCCAGATTGATTTTCGCCAGTCACAAGCACTATTACCTGGGATAAACTCTCCAATAAATTCTCCAACTAATTCTTCTCTAACCTCAGTAGCAGAGTCTCAGTTGGAAATTGCTCGTTCTCGCTTGAGAACATTGGAAAGCGATCGCATTAGTCAGCAAACTGAGGTGAAATTAAATCAGCAGGAGTTTGACCGCTACAATGGTCTTGCCTCTCAAGGTGCTGTCCCTAGACAAACTAAAGACCGATATGCAACTCGCCTGGCTACAGCCAAAACAAATTTAAGCGCGACTGAAGCCAAAATTCAGGCGCAAAAACTAGTGATAGCGCAGGCAGAAAAAGCCGTTCAACAAGTACAAACTAAGACACCAAGTACCAAAGAGGTACAAATACAGCCTCAGAACTACCGCATTACCGCTCCCTTCACTGGTAATGTTGGTGAGATTTCCATTAAGGTGGGCGATGTTGTCAGTACCTCAACTCCTTTATTAACCATCACCCAAAATAATCCCTTAGAAGTACATATCCTTGTCCCGATTGAATCAGCACCTAAACTACAAAATGGCATGTTGGTGGAAATTCTGGATATTCAAGGACGAACTGTTGGTACTAGTAAAGTATTTTCCATCGCTCCTCAAGCTACAAATAATACTCAATCTGTATTGGTAAAAGCACTCTACGATAACTCTAAAAACCAGTTGAAAGCAGATCAATTTCTCCGTGCTAGATTGATTTGGAAACAACGTCCAGGAGTGTCAATTCCAGCCTCAGCTATTTCGCGTATTGCTGGAGAAACCTTTGTTTATGTTGCGGAAACACAACCATCAGGTTCATCCTCTCAAGTAGTGGCTAAACACAGACGTATCAAACTTGGTCATATTCAAGGTAACAACTACCAAGTACTCGAGGGACTAAAACCGGGAGAGAAAATTGTTACTGCTGGTTTGATTAATCTCCGAGATGGCGATCGCATTTCGCCTGAATAAATAATACCAATTCTCCAAAATGATCATGACGCGGAGATGGGAAAGACACAGATATGTATTTGTTCCCAGATTTTGGAGAAACGGTATACCTGAGGTTGAATAAGCACCGTAGAAACATTACAGTTACAGATAATGTTTCTACGGTGCAAAAATTGTATGTGTATTTTGCTACAAATGTAGTAACAACAGAATTTTCTAGACTTTATTTCTAGACTTTTTAATAGTTAAAAGTTACTCGTGAATTGAGCCATCGGGCATAATTGCACCATTTAACAAAGCACCAATAAGTTTAACTTGAACGCGATCGCCAATCATCACCCTGGCACCGCGTAAATCTGCCCCGCGCAAGTCAGCACCACTTAAATCGGCTCCAATCAGATTTGCAGACTGTAAATTTGCTTCGCGTAAGTCAGCTAAAAGTAAATTTGCCCGAAATAAGTTGGCTTCCGATAAATCCGCACCATACAAATTGACTTTGTGCATAAATGTATCGCTCAGATTTGCACCCTTCAAATTTGCATAGCTCATATTTCGCCCCGAGAAATCGCGATTACTCAGATTTGCGCCACTATAATCCTTACCACTCAAATCGGGATGGGGTTTTGGTGGTTGGTAACTTGGTTCCGGTGATTTTCGTGGTTGTGGGGAAGTCGATTGAGTTGAATAGGATGGGGATGGAGAGGATGAAGGCGGGGAAGAAGGGGGTGGGGGAGACGCAGAGGCTTGTCTCGATGTCGTCTGAGTATGTGGCGCAGCTCTGTAGGTAGTGGTTTGTGATGGCGTTGGTTTTGATACAGATTGCGAAGAAGTTCTCGTTGAGGAAACGTGCAAACGAGCTTTGTGCGATCGCAATTTTTCTCGTGCTTCGTTAATTTGCTGTAATTTTAATAGAGCTTTTTCTTTCAGGCGATCGTTATCCTGCGGCATACGGTCTGGATGCCATACAAAAGCTAAATCCTTGTAAGCCTGATTGACTTCATCAAGAGAAGCTCCAGGCTCCAGTTCTAATACTCTGTAATACCGCTCCAGCTCTCTCATAAGACGTTTTATTTTTAACCAACTTAATTATGAGCGATGTCGCCCTCTATCTGTGTGTTTTTTTTCGACAAATTTTTCTAATATTATGCGAATTACAATTATTGTCGAGTTTTTGATGACTAATTGCATTCGGAAATTGGGCTGAGGAAATTGTGCTTGTGCTTTTTGTTTCTGTTCATCTCCCTTTTGATCTAAACATTATCTAAATAATAGACGTTCACGTATTGCTCTTAAGTATGCCCTAATTGGGATTTGGTATACCTCTATAAATAGCCATAAAATAATCGTGAAGTGGGAGATAAATGTTAAAGCTGCCCACAAGTATGGAACCCAGGTTAATGGAGCCTGTGGGGAAGGAGGAAAATTATAAGCGACAATACTAATTAAACTTGTAGGTAAAATTACAAAAGCTAGGGCGGCTACAACATAACCCCAACCAAATTCAACACCTTCAAGTTGGGTTTCTGTCCAATGAAAACCATTCCAACGCCATACTAAAGGGGGTTGACGGGAAGGCATTTTTAATTGTTGTTGCTCAATATTAACGGTAAAAATCTGCTGGCAAAAATCACAAGACATTGCCTCCATCATCGGCATATGGGAAATTTTACCCACACGACAAACAGGACAGGGGTAATCACCGTCATAATTAAACGATGTTGATAAAATTTTTGGACTTGACTTCATAATTGCTTTACACGTAGCGATTTCTCAAGTAGTGACTAGTTAATAAGAGTTTACTAATAG
The DNA here is from genome assembly GCA_004296455.1 of Calothrix sp. NIES-4101. Classification (GTDB taxonomy): domain Bacteria; phylum Cyanobacteriota; class Cyanobacteriia; order Cyanobacteriales; family Nostocaceae; genus Brunnivagina. The sequence goes on along the minus strand of AP018280.1, from coordinate 4,416,395 downwards.
GTGATTATCCGGAATAAATCATTAAATTCAAATTAAGAATATCAATCTCCCTAACATCAATTAAGTATTATCCCAATCGCAAGACTCCCATAAAGGTAATCACATCAGTTCAGATACATATGAGGGAGCGATCGCAACTTTTAAACTCAGTATTTGCAACAAAATTTCCGCAATTTATACTTGGATTTTTCTGATTACTCAATATTGACATAGTTAACTGACTCTGTTAGTTTTGGATTAAACATATAATTCTAGATTTCTTCAGCAATAAGTTCAATGAATCTCAGCAAAACTTACTACTTTTATTTTTGGTTTAGAGCGGTTCACCGGGAGTGAGTCAGGTTTTCCGCACGAAAACCGCCCGGTGAACCGCAGAGTGCCAACTCTGCGGTTTTTTGCTTTTTAGTTCCATTACCTATTTCTCTCTTACTCCATTCACCATGATTTATCCAAATAGCTGGTTTTACGGTTTTTATTTTTGGTTCGGAAGTCCTCCGGGTCGAGAGAAAGTCGTGCAAACGAACTATCCCAGCCCGGAAACGTAGCTTTCCGGGCTTTTTTATTAGCTCCTATCCATCATTAGCAGCCATAACCACAACAACTAACAAATAACCATTAACCAATTAACCACAATGAAAAACGCCAAACTAGCCCACAAATCCAACCCCCAACACCAAACCATCGTCAAACTTACCGACACTGTAGCTATAGGAGGCAAGGAATTAATCGTAATTGGTGGTCCCTGCACAGTGGAAAGCCGGGAACAAATGGAAATTATCGCCAATACACTCCAGCCATCGATTCAAGCTTTACGGGGTGGTGTTTACAAACCCCGCACCTCTCCCTATGCTTTCCAAGGAATGGGAGAAGCCGGATTAGAAATTTTAACAGCAGTGCGATCGCGTTACAATCTTCCTGTTGTCACTGAAGTCATGGCAATTTCCCAAATAGAAGCGATCGCTACCCATGCTGATATGCTGCAAGTAGGCAGTCGCAACATGCAAAACTTCGATTTACTCAAAGAATTAGGACAAGCTGGTAAACCTATTCTGCTCAAACGTGGGTTGGCAGCCACCATTGAAGAATTTGTGATGGCAGGTGAATATATCCTGAGCCACGGTAATCCTGATGTGGTCCTATGTGAACGCGGCATTCGCAGTTTCGACAATTACACTCGCAATGTCCTTGATTTGGGTGCAGTTGCCGCACTTAAACAAATTACCCACTTACCAGTGATTGTAGACCCATCCCACGCGGTTGGTAGGCGCGAACTCGTTGCACCTGTCGCCCGTGCAGCGATCGCATGTGGTGCAGATGGGTTAATTATTGAATGTCATCCCGTACCTGAAAAATCAGTTTCCGATGCCCAACAAGCACTATCTTTAGAGGAAATGGTGGCATTAGTTGCAAGCATCAAACCTATTGCAGTAGCAGTTGGACGATGCGTACCAGAAAAAACAATAGAAAAAACGGGGGTGGATGTCAAATCTACCCCTATTTATTTGCCAGTCGCTAGCTGAGTGATGAATTCAGCGATGAATTAATATTGCTGAGGGGCTATTTATCAACTAAACCGTAAGATCAAAGAAACCTGGTTTCTGGGATTACAGCATCCAGCATAATCCTACTTCTTTGGTGGGAAGCCTGGTTTCTTCTACGGAAGTCAGCATTAAGCTGACTTTATAAATGTTTGCTGACAAAAGTCACGCCCAAGCTAAATTTGATCGTTTTGTTGACGTTGGGTGATACTTCAATTCACCCCATCAACATCATTAGAAATATCCAAAACTTGCTGAGTCAACATTGATGAGGTCTGATATTGATTCCTTAAATGTTTACGATCAATGATGGAAACGAGCACCCACAGACGCGGAGATTAATTTGTAGCTGTATTCTTTAGATAATTCAAATAACAGTTAATAGCTAGCCGTCGCAAAGATATTGAGTAATTGTTACATTTTTGACCTCTTCTGCAACAATTAAGTATTTTTTTTGACATTTAAATCGTTGTTGATGATAGAATCGAGCGGTTTATCTAGCAAAAAAGAATACTATAAGAGGATACTTAAATATGGCAGAGCGAAAGAGACCTATAGCTAGAAAAAATCCATCTACCAGCAGAACAATAGCAGCAAAAAAAAAGCAAGCGAGTGCAAAAAAAAATACATCTGTAGCTGAATCAATCGAATCAGAAACAACAGCTACTGCAACAAATGAAACAGAATCAGTTTCTACAGATGTAGCCAACACACAAGTAATAGCCGAAGAAATTCAACCGATCGCCACAAAAACTGCCAACATTGAAAAAACTAAACAAACAGCAAGTAAAGCCTCTGCAACTAAAAAAAATGTTGATACACAAGCTCCGGAGACAAAAATAGTTGTAGAGGAAGTGGTTCAGCCAGAAGTTTCCCAAAATATCGCCGAGACAAAACCCCCAGTATCGGCAAAAGGTAACAGTACAAATAAAAAAACAACTTCTACAACCAAAGCTACTGCCACTAAAAAAGGGAAATCAACATCTTTAGATGTTGAACTTGATCGCAAAGTGGAGACTACATCAGATGTTTCTGCCATTACTGCCGAAAAAGAAGATTCCACAGCTAAAAATCCCCTACCTCTAAGCAAGAAAATGGGGATGTTTTTACAAGACCCCAGTTTGGCAAAACTCCGCGATAATTATTTATTCCCTCTCGATCAAGATTATTTACTGGCAACTGGTTCAAGTCGGTTTACAATTCGTGACACTAATGAAAAAGGAGAAACCGTTTATAGTAGTTCAGATTGGTCAAAACAAGGGGATTTATCCTTTGAATATTTCCAACAAAACGGTTTAATTGATAATCCTGAATTTCATCAAGTTAATGTATTTAGTGTCCTGAGTCGTACATTAGATTTAGTTGAAGAAGAAATTGGTCATGCTTTAGTTTGGAAAGATGGGAGTCCATTAATTGTTCGTCCCCATGCATTTGAAGGGATGAATGCATATTACGACCCGATGAATCCTTCCTTAAATTTTGGTTACTTTACTTCTCCTTTCCGACGCACCCCAGTTTGGACTTGTTTGTCGCACGATATTGTCGCGCACGAACTAGGACATGCTATCCTCGATACCTTCCGTCCTTTCTATATCTACAGCACCGATATTGATACATCAGCTTTACACGAGTCCTTCAGCGATATTTTAGCGATGTTCTCGGCTTTACAATATCCCAGTGTTGTCGAGCATATTTATCGGCAAACAGGTGGTGATATGCGTCACCCCAGTTTACTTTCCAATTTGGCAGAGGAATTTGGTGTTGGCATCTTTGGAGCTTCCATACCTTACTTGCGTTCCGCTTTGGAAGGGGAAAAATATTCTCCCGCAAGTCCCAAAGAACCCCATGTGCGATCGACTGTTTGGACGGCGGCGATTTATGAAATTATGCAGAAACTTGTAGAAATTATTCGACCCTCAGGTTTCCCCGAATTTGCGATCGCCTTATCCCAAGTGACACGCTGGATGAAAGGAATGCTGATTCGAGCATTACATTATACACCGCCGACATCATTATCTATGCCGATGCTGGCGAGGTTAATCTACGCAGCTGATGCACAAGTCTATCCCAACGACTCTAAATTTAGAGACATCGCCAAAGAAGTTTTTGTCTCACGCAACCTGTGGAATGAAAAACTCGACCTCACGGCACCTGAAGGGATTGGAGATGTGTTTAAAAAGTTACAAAATTCAGACTCGCGGGCATTAAACCGGGCAATCATTGAAAATGCGGAAGCATTACGTATTCCTCCCGGTGTCAGTCGTTTCCTCAAACCTCGCTTACTTACTACCACCCGACGCATTGATAAAGTCAAACAAGGCAAAACAACTACCATTCAAGAAATTACCGAACACTACCTTGAATACACCTATGAATATTCGCAAATGGTAGCTGATTTTCTCGGTGGCATGTCTGCATTTACTGTCTATGGAGGCGGTACATTAGTTATGGATGCCAACTGGGATGTAATTTCCTTAGCAACATATCCCGAACCAATGGAAGAAGACCCAGCAGGCAAGGAAGGCGGGAAATTAGCCTGGAGACGAGTTCGTCAACAGTTTGATAATATACATGGTGCTAGCATTCAGCGCACCTTGGCGGCAAAAGACGAAAACCGCAGCCTCAAAGACCTTCCAGTGATTCCGGGTTGCCCGTTTGTGATTCAATCAGCATCAACTGGTGGGTATAGATTAATGCGCCGTTGCTGCAATTTACACGAACATATTAAGGGAATTTCAGTTAACAAAAATGGGTTAGCTGATATGTGATGTCGTGTCCGGCTAAATACTTATCATTAGGGCTGACACAGAGACTTAGAGACGCGGGGACGCGGAGAAATTTTAATCATCATTTTTGTGGGGCGGGAATTTTACCTGCCTCTTTTTTGTATTTAGAAATTTACTGAAGAATTGCTTGACTTTCCCAACTATCACTACAAATATGACTTTATTACTTTTAGCAACTGTGCGATCGCAGAATTTCAACTAAGCCAATGAAACCTAGATTTTACCTGAATATATCTCAAAGAATCCTGATTGTATCTCTGTGTTTTTTACCCCTATCAGCGTGTAATCAGCAACAACAAATTCAACAAAGTATCAGTTCCGAAAATCCCACACCAACACCAACAGCAACACAAAAAATCCCGACTCCACCACCTTTAGCATTACAAACATCATTACCAGCAGATGAAAATTATTTCCTGGACAATCAACTATGGGGTAAAGCTGGAGAAAAGGGGGATAAAGAGAATTTACTTAAAGCAATTGATCATAGTTTAAGTTATTTGCAAACACCAACAGCAGCCACAGCCTATCAAAGTTATATTATTCCCGAAATTACGCGATCGCGTGTCGAAAAAAGTCTCAAAAGATTTCGCGAATTAGTTGTCAATTCCGCAAATGCAAGAGAATTACAAACGCAGGTGAACAAGGAATTTGTCTTTTATAAATCTATCGGCTCTGATAATCAAGGCACTATTTTATTCACAGGTTACTATAAACCAATTTACGCCGCGAGCCGTAAACCTACCGCAGAATACAAATATCCAATTTACCGCTTACCAGATGATTTTTCCACCTGGAGTAAACCCCATCCCACACGTTTAGAATTGGAAGGTGTAGATGCTTTACAAGCAGGAAAAGGTAAATTAAAGGGTTTAGAATTATTTTGGTTAAAATCACGGATGGATGCTTTTATTGCACAAGTCCAAGGTTCTGCCGTCCTACAATTTGCCGATGGCACCAGCACAACTATTAATTATGCCGGAAATACTGAGCATGATTATGTAAGTTTGGGTAAGGAATTAATCAAAGACGGCAAATTAGAACAAGAGGGAATTACCCTGGAAAAAGTAATCAATTATTTACAAAAAAATCCAGCCGAACAAAATAACTATTTACCTCGAAATCCTCGATTTATCTTCTTTAAAGATACCAAAGGCGCTCCCGCTAGCGGTAGTCTCAGTGTCGCAATTACACCCGAAAGGTCGATCGCCACAGATAAATCATTAATGCCTCCCGGAGCATTAGCAATCATTCGTGCCCCTTTTCCCTTCATCAGTAAAAACAAAATTAATCAAAATAAAATTGAACAGCATCTTGTTAGTCGCTACGTACTCGATCAAGATACAGGAGGCGCAATCAAAAGTCCCGGTAGAGTCGATTACTATATTGGTGTCGGCAAAGAAGCCGGAGATAGAGCAGGTGCGATCGTTAATCAAGGTGAATTGTATTATCTATTGCTAAAGGAATAAAACACCAATAATCAAATCACTCATCAAATCACTTTGGGCAATTTTCAATATTCTCGTATACACTAGGAACTTGTAAAAATTTCGGCTGATACCCCAACAGAGAAGCATAGATGCTAAAAACTATTTTACGGTGTGTAGGACTAACAATCATCTGCTGTGCGATCGCAGCTTGTAACGAAACCAGCGATACTCAACAATCCGCTAACCCCGATACAACCACTAGCCCATCATTAGCGGCTTCAACGGAAACTGCAACGCCAACAACAACGCCAACGCCAACAACATCACCTACCACAACAATATCTCCGACAGCATCCCCCACCACCACCACAACCCCAAGTAGCTCTGCTAAACCAGTAACTACTCCCTCTGGCTTAAAATATGTTGACCTCAAAGTTGGTACAGGCGCAACACCAAAAACAGGTCAAACCGTCACCGTTCACTACACAGGCACTTTAGAGAATGGTACTAAATTTGATAGCTCCCGCGATCGCAATGAACCTTTTGATTTTGCGATCGGTACTGGACAAGTTATCAAAGGTTGGGACGAAGGCTTAAGTACAATGAAAGTAGGCGGTCGTCGTCAATTAATTATCCCTGCAAATTTAGGTTATGGTGCAACCGGTGCTGGTAATGCCATCCCTCCCAATGCCACACTAATTTTTGATGTTGAATTACTAGGTGTCAAATAAGCAGTCGATTATATTTGGCTTGACTTATCGCTGACGATTAAATATTCCCTATGTCGATTTGTTTTATCCTTAAGTAGCCCCAGATAAATCATTATGGACTGTGGTGTATTCCTCTGCCCAGAGAAGTCAGCTTTAATAGAACTTTTGCACTACTGGCAGTGCTTGCGCCCTCTCCACCTTTTCGGAGAGGGATAATTTTGGGAGAGCTTTCTCGACTACTCACCTAAAATAAGCCACTTGTCCAGGAAAAGATTGCAAGTGGAACCAGCAAAATCTCTGATTCATCAGCCTTTCATCCCAATCGGCTTTCAGTTCAAAGTGAACAAAAAATGAGCTTGTTAATAATTAATATCAATAATGTAGATACTAGTTTTAACGCAAACCCTGATTAGGATTATGTCAGCGCAACAATAATACATATTCACAATTGAAAGATTAAAAAAAGATAAATTGGATTTTTTTGCAAAAAATAAATGATATGTTGATTACAGAATTGGATTTCGCGAATTTTTGGATTAATACTGCATCAGCCAGTTCAGACTTTCACTACCATAATCAATCCAGTTTAAATGTATTGAACCTCACGTAATTTCCAAAATATAGATCATCATATATATAATTAGAGATAATTAGAGTAATTAGAGGCGATCGCATTTCCAGTAGATAAGCTCAAGCATATAAACTTTAAGTACATAAACCTAAATCGAGTACAATAAATTCCTTTACGAAACTTAAAAATACGCCTCAAAGTCTTATCTATCAAGGATTCCAACTGAGTACAACAATACTTAACCCCAACACCATAAATACTCGTCGCTGCACCCAGAAATACTCGTACCCCCGCCCGAAAAAATTTTTTCCAAATCTTTTAACTATTCCCATATCTGCGTTTCAGGATTTGAGTACAAAACTTAATAAATTCAATAAATCTTATCCAGACGAATAGACTGCCCTCATCAACCCTGGCTGATATAAAACATATATCGCCAATCACTAAAGCGCCCCTCAAGCAAACAAGCCTAATAAATAGATTTGATTGCCGAAGGACGTAAAAGTGAGTGGAGGGATGAGATAGCACCATGCCCCTGTGGAGAAATCGCGCTTTGATGAACCCACATAACTTTTCACCCGCATCTCAAGCGTTGACACACACCAGCCGAGAAATAAGGGTTTTACAGCCTGCCGTATACTTACCCACCTTTGGGTTAGTTCCAACAGGACAATGTGAGTCTCAGGCGCGATTTCCTTTCTTCACTCCAGGCTTTTGGTATTAGATATGTTTTGGAAAATCCAAAATCCAAATCTGAAATCTCAAATTGTCCCACCGTGGCGCAGTATAAGTACCCGACATTCGCGAAATTAAATGACACCACAATCTACAGGGCTAGCAAATCCCTCGATTAAGGAACCCACACCAACCCAATCAAAAATAAGTGGTTGCGGATGCACAGGGTTCCGCTATTTAGCCATAATTAATAACATCACAAAATCTGCAATTTGTAGGGTGGGTTAGGACGACAGTCCGTAACCCACTATTGTTTATTTACCTACCGACTTATCTAAGATTTGCTTTGTTTTTAAAAGTGTTTTTAAATAAGTTACTTGACTACGCCAAGCAGAACGAGGAAGCAGAGGTGTTTTCTCCAATTCATCTGGCGAGAATTCCGAGATAGTCATTTCTTCTTGAACTTGAGGCGTTTCTGAATTTTCCGCCATAGTCTATTACTTTTTCCATCAGTAAAAATACTTGAAATCCTAAACCGAATGCGTTTCTTTTAGTACAAAAGCTTCATTCCGCCAACTTTCTGACCATTGGATGCTGTCAGCACTAAACTGTAATGGATCGTTTTCTGGCAAAGGAGTATTTATTGGCTCCTCAATAAGTTCAAATTCACCATTATCAAAGGGAAGTCCTTGCGCTCTGACTTTCGGAACTACCCGCTCCCTCACACCTCGCTCTGCATGAACAAGAGCACGATGATGACAGTAAGGATTATTACCTCGCCTGTCAAAGAATACATGAGCCGTCCAACTGCAACCCCCACGACAAAGTTCTGCATATTCACAGGTTTTACAGAAACCCCACAGATGTTTTGTCCCTTCAGGTGTTCCTGCTCCCAAATTAAAACGTAACTCCTCCGCATTTTCAACTATATCCCTGAGGCTTTTGTCTCTGATATTACCGCCTGTATAAGCTGTTGTCGGTAAAGAGGGACAACCTTTGATGGCTCCGTCAGCCTCGATTCCCAAGGTAGAAAGTCCAGCACCGCAGCCTTGCCAGAAAGAGAACTCATGTTCATTCCCCCGACCCCGTAATAGTCGCTCATAGGGACCGTAGTAACCAATATTATTTCCAGCCTGGAGTTGCACACCCTCTCGATAGGCACGACGGGCAACGCGGGCTAACATTGGGTAAATATCTAATAATTCATAGGGTTGTAAAAGTATGTCTGCGTTATCAGCAGCATTCCCCATCGGAACCGTGAGTTGAATCTGCCAAGCACGAGCACCAGCATCACGAATACACTCATAGATATGGGGCAACTCTGGGGCTGAGAGGCGGTTAATTTGGGTGTTACAACCAAAAGCAATACCAGCTTCCCGCAGGTGACTCATGGTTTTAAAAGCATATTTCCAAGAGCCTTTTCTCCCCCGTAAGCGATCGTGAGTTGATTCTAACCCATCAATGGAAACAGAGACTGTACGAATTCCTGCGACTTTCATCCTCTGTGCAGTTTCCAGGGAAATGCCGTAGCCGCCAGTAGTCATACCGCACAGCATTTCCGCTTGGGTAATCGCTTGGGCAATTTCTAGCCAATCTGGACGCAGAAATGCCTCACCCCCGATGAGGGTGACTTCTTTGATTCCAACTTCTGCCATTTGTTGAACGAGGTTCAATGCTTCCTCTGTAGAGAGTTCTTTGGTGCGTGCATTACCTGCGCGGGAACCACAGTGGCTACAGGCAAGATTGCATTTTAGGGTTATTTCCCAAACTGCATAACTGGTGCGGCTATATGACATGGCTGATTCTTTATTTCACTACCCAGAATTCTTGTAGAGACGGGAAATTATTCTGGGAGAGCAAACTACATGTCTCTACATTTTTTTTCGGAGATATCTATTTATTCGGCTTATCAATCGCCTTTATCCTCACAATCTCCAAATCATAGTTTGCTCCTTGTTGATCAAAAGTTTTGACTTTAACTTTATCAAAGCCGTCAAGACTGTAATAGACATTAGCTTCAGGGTTTTCACCAATAGCTAAAGCCAATCCTGTACCCTTGAGTTTAGAACCGCCGTTCTTCTTTGTTTTTAGTTTTAAATCTGTATCAGTTAAAGTCAGAGAATTAGCTCCTCCAGCTGAAGCCTGAGCCGCTATAGTGCCACTCGCACCACCTATAACTAATTCGTTTCCTGGAGTATTTTCTAAATAGGACAAGTCTGCAATCTTCATCATAATCAATCTTTTTTCAACTATTTGATTTTTTAATTCTCATCCAGCACTTTAGTATTTAACTACTTTGTAGATAAGTCGTTTGGTACAACTACCCCATACAGTGCTTGTACAGGTGGATCAAGCACTATGCCATATAGAGGTTGTGGATTGATTGGTTTGGGAAAAGGTTTAGGGTATGGTTTTGGAAATGGTCTGGGGTAGCGGGGATGTTTAGGATATTCTTGAGGAGGATAAGCATACCTCAAACCACCGACAGCACCTATTAATTCTTCTTCTGTGAGGTCTTCAAACTCACCTAATTCTTTTAATTCTAATATTCTGATAGTGGCTTTTTCAAATTCATCTGCAGAAAAATTATAGCCAGCATTATCTAAAGCGTTTTTTACTTCTTCGACTTTCTCGCTCATTAATTGAGTACGGAAAGATTCATCTTTGACTAGTTTGATGAGGAAGTCTTTGACTTTCTCTAAAATTTCTAGAGACATGGTACTATTTACTCCTTATTTAGACTTATTTAGAAAACACTTTGACTAATTTCACTTTTAACATCGCTAGATTACTTGACAATGCTTTTCGCTTCAGATATGATTATTCCTCTGGGTGAAACTATCCGTTTAACCACAACTCGATAACGATCCATAATTGTCCTACCGATTCTTGTTTATTAGAGACATTAAGCAAGTTAGATTCAGGGCAAAGGTAAAGGGAGTAAAAGTGATGTAGCCTTTTTCCTCGTGGTCTTATAGTTTTAGATGGTAAATGAGAGGTTATCCAGGAATTACTAAATTATTTTTGGGAATATAAAGGTGGGAAATTATTCTGTAATTTCTCACATTTATTTATGCAGGCTCAATTTGTGTTGAGGTTTTGCCAAGTTTGGATTCATAGAGATGGAATGGATTATTGATAGTGAGCGATCGCAGTTTTGATATTTACTACCCTGGGTAAAGCTATTTAAGGATTAGTCAAATACAGTGAAATTGAAGTATTTCTATCCCTAGATGAGGCAATTTTGTTTCCAGTTCTTGCATAAGCTAAGGCTGTTGCATCAGCTCTACTATAGTCAAAGCTACCACGATTTTTAACTGTTGCCTTAGTCTTAGTATAAGTATAAGTAGTCTTACCAACAGCAACTGCTCCAGCGCCAGCAGTGGCAAATCCCTGACTGGTTGTTGTAGTGGTAACAGTACCAGCATAAGCACCACCTACTAGCAAACTGCTATTATTAATGGACTGTAAATAACTTAAGTCGGAGATGATTAAGAAATTTCTCACAGATTCCTCACTACAAAAAATTTGTCCACCAAGTAAATTCAGTAAGAGAATAAGAAAAAATAATTTAGCCCAATTAACGGGAGCTTCATGTAACTCAATATCACTTTTTGCTGCGTGATAAATTTGAGATATTTTTTAATTGCAAGCTCTACACTGAATAACTGCTAGAAGAACTAGATGCTGATGAACTGCTGCTAGAACTAGATGAAGAACTACTAGAGCTATTACTCGATGAAATGTTCACAGAAACATTTTGAATAGCCTTATCTTCACTATTACCAGATGTTGAGACTATACTTTTAGATTCAGCAATCACTTTCCCATCAGGTGAGACTATACGTTTGACAACAACTTTTTGCTGACTCATAATTTTAACACCGATTTTTGTAAATTTAGGTATTAACTACTAACAGTTGTCAAAGATACGGCAGTCCTAACACCATCTCTGTTACTAATCAGTGAATAAAGTCTTTTTCTCCCATCTTTACTTAACAGCCGACGACCGTAATAAGTTCCACTTTCATCGCGGAAGGTTTCATCCACAAAGTCATCTTTTTCCTCAGATGATTCTTTTTGAAATGTGGGGATAATAGATTGTTTTAAGAAATCGAATAAATCAATTGCTGATTCAGAGAACAATCCACCTTGAATTTCGCTAGCATTAGCTATTTCACAAAAGCTAAGATCGAAAATTTTTAAGTTGCTCATCACTAAACCTTTTGAAATTAAGTAAATGCTGAAAGCTTTTTTAACTTTCAGCAAGTTTTTAATCTTGGAGGATTTTGTCAAGTTTTCAACTCATAGTTATCGAGGTGAAGATACTTTACAAATAAATTACTCCAAGGATATTAGAGAAATTAGGAATTAGCGTTTGCGGATGGAGAAACTATCGGTAGCCGCAACAGACTGTGAGAAAGACTCAGAACTCTTACCTGCGTTTACCTGAGCACCTGTGATGGTGTAAGAGAAGGTGTCTTTACCAAATGCATCAGCAGTTGCATCTGCACCAGCATAGTTACCATCAACATCTACGTCAGAATCGAGCTTGCTCTTGATTTTGAAGTCTTGTTTAATTTTTACATTCTTGTCGAACTCGATTTTGCTCTTAAAATTAACGCCACCACCACCGATAACAGCAGAAGCTTCAACAGTTTCCAAAAGGTTTAAATCTGAAATAATCATTGGGTTTCTCCTGAGAATTACTTAAATTGTCTTTGGGAATTTGTTCGTGAGCTATTTGTTTTTGCTCACATTTATACTTTAACGAATTCAGAAAAAAAGTCAATAATTTTGAGGGCATTTTGCAATAACAATTACTCATAAAAACTTCCATATTTTTAATGATTAAATCAGTCTATCTTATCTAAGATAAAACTATGCAATAAACTGAGCAATAATATGTAAATGATTGCTCAGTGGAAGTCTAAATATATTGTTTTTTATTTATTAACTAAGGTTTTTATTCATGAAAATATGAATTTAAAAATAAAATAATAGCTCTATCAATCTTGCTTCACTAGTTGCTCTTGTGATTGCAAATTAGTATCTAAATCTAACTGAGTATTCATTCCCATTACCTCTACTTGTTGCTTTAACCAATTCGCAAATAATTCAGAAATAATTTTTTCTCGTAAATTATCATCTAGTTCGGGTTGAATAATTTCTTCTACCCAAACTAAATACACCCCCTTTGGTGTAGTAATTGGCTTGAGAATTTCGGGTGGAGAACTAGCGAATATAGCCGCAGCAATTTCTGGGCGAAAATCTTTCCGGTGTCGTAACCCTTGATATCCATAGGTACGACGAAGTTCTGGCTCTTGGATATATAGACGAGCAATTTCCGGAAAGGTAATTTCCCCCTCTTCCAGAGCATAAAAAAGTTCTAATGCTAAATCTCTATTCTCGAAAATGACTTCATAAGTGACAGCAGCATCATAATCTATACGGTTGTCATAGAAGAACTTTTCAACTTGAGACGAAAAGAGATAATTCGCTAACTTCTTAGAAATGAGACTGTTATAGACTAATTCTTCAAAATCCATTACAGATAAATGGTGTTTGTCTAACCAAGCCCAAGTCTCTTTAGCTGTAACAAGTTTTTTCTCTAAGCGAAGTTTATCTCCTTCTGCCTGTAATTCAGCTTCTGTTAGCTCAATACCAGCTTCCTGGGCTGCTTCGGTAATAATTTTTTGAGATGTTATGGCTCTGACAACATCGGGAATTTGGCAAGATAGTTTGAGCCTGTGAATGATATCTGAAATCGAAATATTCAGATGTTCGGGCATAATCTTAACTCTCTAATAGTAATTTCGCTTAAATACTTGAGACAAAATTGATGTGGAGACGTGCAACAAATTAATAAGAATATTCTTGGCTTATCGTTTCTAATTAAAACTCTATTTGCAAGTGGGGTCTAGGTCACTTTGGTAGTAACAATGGTGCTAAGTAGAAAGGCGGAATTATTTGTAAGATGCATTTAGACTGGGCTCATTTCAACTACGCTCAATGCTCAAAACAACTACAGAACGAGGGTTGAGCGTAGCCGAAACCCGTTATCTGGTTTGCTTTAATTCCACCCAGCTACTTATGTAGAATAGATAAAATTATCCATAATTCTTACCAGAAGATAGATTAAAAATGGCAAGATTGAGTTTATATCTGGAAATTTGTACCGGGCTACTGCATGAAGAGGTTGTACTTTAAACAGAAGAATAAATGAATTTATGCATACTTACTAGTTTTTTTCCTAATTTTTTCTGAAATCTCCCCGACTTCTTCAAGAAGCCGGGTTTTAAGTATTTCAATAATGTTAAGCAGATGCAAACATAGTTGATAATTCCTGATCAATTTTTTCTGCTAGTTTGTAAGCCATTAACGGTGGATTTCGGTAGTTAGTAGCAGTTTTTCTAAATCCCCATCGTCTTGCTTCAGCTTCTGAAACTCCAAACTCTGCGGCTAGTCTGCCGTAAGACCAACTATATTTTTTCATTAGCTCAATTGGATGCATTATCTTGCTCCTGTGGATTGGGTAGATGAGAATTGGAATATAAAGAACCTCTCTCCATAACGCAGGCTACATTTCTAAACCGCCTTTTTGCAGTTTTTTAAATGGATCCAAAACAAAGTCAATTATCCGACGCTGACGAATAATCACTTCGGCATTTGCAGTTTGTCCGGCGCTTAAGGAAATACGTTTTTCGCCGTTATCGACATACTGCTGCTCTAAAGTAATTTTTAATTCATAACTTTCAATATTTCCTTGAGGTGTTTGTTGCACCTTTGAGTCGGGTGATATCCAAGTCACTTTGCCTTGGACAATGCCATATTCTTGGTATGGATAGGCATCAAACTTAACTTTGACTGGCATTCCCACTTTTACAAAGCCGCTATCCTGTATGGGCATACTAGCTTTGAGGATCACCTCAGCATTTTTAGGTGCAACTTGAGCAATTCGCTGTCCAGGTTGTACTACTTCTCCTGGTTTAGCAAATGGCAATTCAAAAATTATTCCATCAATAGGCGATCGCACTATTCTCTGCTGTAACTGTATCTTTAGGGATGTGATTTCGCTTTTAGTTTGGAGAATTTGGGATTGTAGTCCGGTGATCTGGGATTGTAAGTCTTTGAGTTGTTGCTGATTTTTTAAAATTGCTAGTTTACCTGTTTGGAGTAGGCTTTGATAACTGTTTTGTTCTTCTTGGAGTCGCAGCTTTGCTTGCTCAATATCAGCCTGCAATTGACTCATGGTTGCTTGATAGCGGCTTTGTTCTTCTGTTAGCCGCAATTTTGCTTGTTTAACGTCAGATTTCCCCTTTTCATAAAGTCGTTTACTTTCTTGTTCTTGTTTAATCAGTTCGTCTATTTGGGTTGCAGAAACAGCACCATCTTTGAGGAGTTGGCTAAAGCGTTGGACTTGTCTGGAATCTATCAGCAAGCGACTGGCGGCTGACTTTTGGTCATTTCCAGAGGTACTAATTTGTTGTTCTACTTGATTGACTAATGCTTGTTTTTCTAATTTTTGGAGATTATAAATACTCTGTTTGGCATCTAGGTTTTGTTTTGCTTGGTTCACTTGGGAGAGTTTTTCTAAGGCTTGGGATTGGTTTTGTTGTTCCTGAGTGCCAAGGGTTAACTGTAGTTGGTTTTTCAAAACATCTAATTGTGACCTTTGATTTAACAACCCAGAAAGCTTTGCCTCTGTTTGTTGAAGTTCCGTCTGTAGAACATCAGACTCCAGTTCCAGTAAAACCTGCCCTGCTTTGACAGTACCGCCTTCTTTTACCTTGACATTTTTGACACTCCCACCAACTTGAGAGTCTAATTTTTGGGTTGCACCTTGAGGTTCTATTCGTCCTCTGGCAGTTCCTGTCTCGTCTACTTTTGAGAAGGTTGCCCAGGGTAGAGCGAGGACAGCAAAGCCTAGTAGAGCGTAAAATACACCACGAGTCCAAATCCGAGGTAAGGCATCTAATAGTTCTTCGGTAGCATAGTGGAAATCGTTGACTGTATCTGTGGTGAATTGCTCTGTTTCAGCAAAATCACTATTATTCCGGGAGTCTATGTATTTATTATGCTCTTCTTGAGTCAGTGCAGATGAGGAATTGGTAAATGGATATGGCATGGTTCTATTCCTGAAAATAGTAAATGCAGGTGTAGAGATACAACATGTCGCGTCCCTACAATTTTCCTGGCTTAACCGACTTGAGCTAGCTGTTGTTGATTCAGGTAGTAGTAATGGCCTTGTTTGGCAATTAATTCGTCATGAGTACCACTTTCCACCAAGACACCACGATCTAAAACCAGGATTAAGTCAGCATTGCGAACAGTGGAAAGACGATGGGCAATAATTATACTGGTGCGCCCTTTGAGAATGGTTTTGAGATTGTTCTGAATAATCCGTTCTGATTCTGTATCTAAATGGCTGGTAGCTTCATCAAACAGCAATAAACGGGGGTTTCCCAGTAAAGCACGAGCGATCGCCAATCGTTGGCGTTGTCCCCCGGAGAGCATTCCCCCACCTTCACCGATTTGGGTATCGTAACCTAAGGGTAATTGCTGGATAAATTCATCGGCTCCGGCTAATTGTGCGGCTTGGATAATTTCGTCGAGGGTTGCTTCTGGGTGGGCGATGGCAATATTTTCTCGGATGGTACTACCAAACAAAAAAGTATCTTGATCGACAACTCCAACTTGAGAACGAAGCGATCGCAAGGAAATTCCCGCCACATCATGATTATCAATTAAGACTTTGCCATCTGTCGCTGGGTATAATCCTAAAATTAATTTACTCAGGGTGGTTTTCCCGGAACCACTGCGGCCGACGACAGCTACCATTTGCTCTGGCTGGATTTCAAAATTGATATTTTCAAGGACGTTAGTTTTACTTTCCGGGTGATAGCGGAAGGTGACATGATCAAAACGGATGTTACCGCGCAATCGACCTAGAGTCTTACGGGGTTTATGATGTAAATCTTCTTCTGGTTCTGCTTCCAGGACATCATTAATGCGTTCGGTGGAAATAATAATTTCTTGGAATTCATTCCAGAGTTGGGAAAACCTTTGGAAAGGCCCCAAAACATTACCCACCAACATATTGAAGGCAACTAATTGGCCAACGGTGAGTTCTCCTTGAATGACTTGCCATGCTCCAAACCACATTAATGCTGTACTGGTAAAGGTATTAATCGCACCACTGAGCATGAAGAGGCGAATGCCAATTACCTGAGCATTAAAGGTTTTTTTGACTAAATTATTCAGTAATTCTTCCCAATGCCAGCGTACTGTTTGTTCAATAGCTAATGAGCGAACAGTGCGAATACCTGTGAGGGATTCGATAATATAGCTGTTTTCTTTGGCTCCAGCATTAAAAATCTCTCTGGAGATGCGGCGCAAAATCCCTGTACTAGCCAGTGCCAGAATAAAAAATGGTGGTACGGTGACGAGGACAAATAATGCCATTTTCCAGCTATACCAGAACATTAGCGCCAGATAGACGACTAATGTCAGCATATCCAGGACAATAGACAGGGTTTGACCGGTTAGGAAGCTTTGAATTTTTTCATTTTCTTGGATACGGGAGATGATGTCCCCGACATAACGGGATTCAAAATAGGAAAGGGGTAAGCGAAAGGTATGTTTAATAAAACCTACCAATAGGGAAATGCTAATGCGGTTGGCTGTATGACTGAGGAGATATGTTCGCACTCCGTTCATGGCAATGCTAAATAACCCAAAAACAATCATGCCCACACCAACAGCATTCAGGGTGGCAATGCTGCGTTGCACCAGAACTCGGTCTAGTAATAACTGGGTGAATACTGGAGTGACTAATCCAAATATCTGAATTAGCACCGAAGCCATAAAAACTTCGATCAAGACTTTCGAGTGGGGTTTAACTAATTCAAAAAATTTCCACAAGCCCACATCCTGATTTTGAGCATCTTTGAGTAGGGATGTTGGTTGTAGAAGTAATGCATAGCCAGACCAACCTGCGGTAAATTCCTTGGGGGTAAGTTGGCGTTGACCCAGGGCAGGATCGCCAACAATTACTTGCTTTTTGCTAATCTCATAGACAACGATAAAGTGATTACCTTCCCAGTGAGCGATCGCAGGTAAAGATTGTTCGGCGAATTTATCCAAAGTTGCTTTCACCGGACGAGTGGCAAAACCCAAACTTTCCGCAGCTGTTGCGATCGCCGCTAAAGATGCACCACTACGACCGACGTTAGTCATATCCCGCAAGCGATTCACACTAAAATGCTTACCCCAATAACGACCAATCATCACCAAGCAAGCAGCACCACAGTCAGAGGCACTATGTTGAGCATAAAAGGGATATTGATGGGTAAAACGCACCCACCAATGCCCCGCTTGCACCTTGGGACTGGGAAAATAAGGACGGGTTTTCTTGGGTTGTGGTGGTAATGGTTGTTCTTGTCCAGGAAAGGGAATAATTTTTGGGGATGAGTCCAAACGCTCGATCTTGTTACGCTTCGGACGTGGTTTTGGCTCTGGGTGCAAGAGTGGACGTTGTTGGGGGCTGACAAACTCGGCTAATTCTGGACAATGTTGGAGTGCGCTTTGCCAATCAGCATTTTTGAGAATATATGCAGTGGTTGGTGGTTGTACTTGGCAATTTTCCGGGGGAAAGTCTACATAGATTTTTCCTGGTATGTAAGAATTACCATCAGATAGCAGCAATTTACCCCGGTACAGTAACCATAGTTTGCCACCTTTGAGTACAGGTATTTCCTCTACACTGTCTAAATCATGACGCTCAAGTATCGATAAAGCTGTGAGAAACCCTTGTACTTGTGATGTGTGCTGGGGGAATTGGATATTTTGACGACACAACAACAGTAAATCCCAAAGTTCTGCCCGATGGTAAAGGCGATCGCCTATTTGGGGATATTTGTCCAGCAATGGATGCAATATTTGTTGCGACAGGTAGCAAAGTTTTAAGTTATGAGAAGCTTTTGCCATGTAGGGGATAAATTCTGATTGCTCAAACAGAGTCACTTCCCCGAATGTCGCCCCTGTACCAAGGGTAGTAATTAAGTTTTCAAATTGGTCTAAGAGTCTAACTTTACCCTCAAGGACAATGTAAATACCTTTTTCAGCCTCTGGTAGCTGCCAGAATAATTTGGCGACTGGTGGTTCTAAGATTTGAGTAGTTTGCACGCAGCTTTGCAAATCCCTTTCTTCCAGCTTACTACCTAAAACCTGGTCAATTTTTTGACACAAATCTTCCTGGGAAAATATTGATAGCATACTCTCGTCTCCATTGTTATTTACTAGTCACAGAACACAAGCACCCGAAAAATGGGGCTGTGTAGAAGTTCAACAAAGGAAACTAAGGTGATTTATTTGTATTAGCCAAGAGCAAAATTTCCATCCACTGTCGATATTCTGGCTGTAGATGCGGGTATAAATTGTAAATCCGTATACGATGAAAAATACTTAATGTGGTGTTCATCGAAGGGTAATACCCATCAAGTATCAAACCTCTATTTAATTGTTGTTGACACTCAAAATATGGCATAATAATTATCCAGTAGTTGTAGTCGTGGGCAATTTGCACATCTGTTGCGATCCCGCCAAGGTGTAACAGATGTAACAGTTTTAGTTTTAATTACTAATGAATTTGCTGACATTGATGTGCAACTATTACTGGGTGACTTCCCCTAGATTCTTGGAATACTAGGGGGATATCCCAGTGGACGATTGCGAGTGTGATATTTGCGATTTCCATGGGTCTTCCTCTTTACTTGTTTTCTATGGCAATTAATTTTAGAAGCAGGTAAATGTGTAAATAAACATGTCACTATGCAGTATTACTACCCTCTTTTTAACCTTCATCACTCAAATTTACTATTCTTCAAAAATCAATATTCGATTACTAAGTGAGCAAACGGAAATATTGGCAAGAGTTGCAACTGGGATATCTGTGTAATTAATTTTGCTTAATTACTTAATGGTTTCCGAACTCAGTAGGGTGTGTTTTGGAAGATACTGATTTCGCTAGCCAGAGTCTGAGGTTGATGTACCTCACTTGTTGTGGAAACACCATATATCGGGGGTAAATGAAGACAATAGTGACAAATTGGGAATAGTAGGAATAAAGGTTTGTAGATTTGTCATCAAGTCAAACAGACTTTCCCCTTCATAAAACTTTGTCCTTTATAAAACTATGATATACCAAACGACAAAAGTATCTATCCAAAGAATGATTACAGATTAATTTTGTCTTCATTAATACAGAAAATCAGCACTTGATATCTAACTACAAAATTGACTGAAAAAATTAAAGTTAACACAAAGAAATCTTAAAGTTTTCATGAAGCTTGTCCTAGAATACTTATTCAGTAATGGTTAAGACGATTACATAAAATAAATCACAGATTAAATCGCGAATAGTATCAATTGTTGAGATAAGTATTCAAATAACAAAGACTTGAGAAAATACACAAGTAAAATAACATTGTCAATCTGTTAAAGAGTAGAAATACATCTGGCATTGCAGAATGATGAGATGATTGGGGCGGATGGGAAAAGTGGCGATTATTTGTAGTCCAAAATTCCAAAATTATCCACAACTATGTAATGTCATACATCTATATAAAAATAAATCCATATAAGTATAAGTATAAGTATAAGTATAAGTATAAGTATAAGTGTAAAAATAAATTGAACCAGTATTGTGGAGAGGAGTTTTCGGGGAGATGTTCTTCAGGGAAAACTCCGGGGTTGGAAAGCCCACCTTTGGGAAATAGCAAGCAAGACGCTTACACTACTTATTTTTACATGATTCCTTAATATCATCTGTGCCTATGGGGATATGAGGAGATAGGGGAAAGCAGAGAATTTTTAATCACAAGTTTTGGTTTCGGACATGATATCAAATTACCAAGTGCGATCGGTTATTCCATAACAGATTTTTTTGAGCCATGAACTAAATTAAAATTAACGACCGACACAGAACAATGGTAATCAGCAAAAAAGTCTCAGACATTTTATGGGCAATGGCAGAGCGGTATTTGGCTTCTTTACCAGAGGATGAAAGAAATCAGATTTTAAGCTGTGCAGAGAAAACCCGGACTCCATCAAGCTCCAAACAGGTTAAAGACTCAACCAATTCATGAAAAATGGCAGTCAGTTCAGCCGGACTAGCTGCATCCCAGAACTCCTTGTTCGATGCCAGCCCTCGCAAAACTCGACCTCGCATCTCATCAGCAACAACATTTAGCTGAGACGATTTAATTAAGCTTTCTAATCGCTGCTCCTTATTTAAGATTACACTTTGCAAATCAGGATCATCTAACCGTTTCAAAGTTAAAATCTGCTGCTGCAACTCAATAATTTCAGGAGGTATATCTTGAATATGTACCGATGGAATATTATTAGCGATCGCTTCTGCCCTCTCCCTTAACTTTTTTATACAAGCAGCAACGGCATCAGTTAACTTGAAATAGATTCGTGATTGACATGACTGTGTTTTTCTGGGTGGTGGATATGCAGCAGTACAGCGCAAATGCTCGTAACGCTTACCCCCATAAGTATTGCTGACTTTCTCCATTTTCGCGCCACACACCCCACAAAAAGCAATACCCACTAGGGGATTATTTGGGTAAATTCGCCTTGCCCGTGGGTGTTTACTCAGTAAATTTTTAATTTGGTTGTGTTGCTCAACACTAATAATCTTCTCATGGTTGGATTCAAGTATCAGTGTTTTACTCGCATCATCAGGATAGTATCGAACCATGCCGCATAATTGGGGATGCTCTAGCCACTTGCGAAATTTTGAGATATCTCGCGGGAAATCTTCCCAGCTTGAATTACCTAGGCGCACAACTCCGTATTTATCGATCATCCGGCGGATAGTTCTCGCCAATTCCCCAGTCTCAATAAACATGGACACACATTCGATCGCAACATCAGCATAGGATTTGCCACTGTTTCGATATTCGGCGCGATTGGGTTTGACACTATCTCCTTCCTTCACAAAACCAAAGACAGCACGATAAATTTTCCGCTTTTCTTGAAAGTATCTATGCCCTTGAATTGAGTTGTATCTATTTTTATCTCGAACTTGTGCAGACATCGCCGCTAATATTCGCGAAGTAAACAAACCTTCAGGAGTTTCCAGGTCTAATCCTCCCCCATCAAGGAAAAGTAACTCCACCCCAAACTCTTGTAATTCCTGGCGGGCGACTTCCCAGCCCAAAGCCGATCGCGTGAATCGGTCAAAACATGGCACAATAATTTGATCAATTTGATGCGATCGCACTAGTTCCAAAACGCGATTATATCCCTTACGCTTCTCGCTAGCACCCGATTCGATATCCCAATGAATCTGTTCATCAGTCAAGCCATATTGTTTTAAGCGATCGATATAGCGCTCCAACCCATGTCCCTCTGTATTTTGTCGTTGGGTGGAAACGCGACAATACCCTAAAGCCCTTGATAAATCACGCATAGTTACAGTTTTTCATGGCAAGCCAAAAGCATTATACCTAACTTGCGGATGCACAGGCAACAGCGCCACCGTGGAAATGGAAGAAAAAATCAAGGAACGCATCGCCAAGCATCCTTGTTATAGTGAAGAAGCACACCATCATTACGCAAGAATGCACGTTGCAGTTGCACCAGCCTGCAATATTCAATGCAACTACTGCAACCGTAAATATGATTGTGCAAACGAAAGCCGTCCCGGTGTAGTTAGCGAATTGCTAACACCCGAAGAAGCAGCACACAAAGTCTTAGTTGTTGCTAGCAAAATTCCCCAAATGACAGTATTGGGAATTGCAGGCCCTGGCGACCCATTAGCTAATCCTGAAAAGACTTTCCGAACCTTTGAATTAATTGCTGACAAAGCACCAGACATTAAACTCTGTTTATCAACAAACGGTTTAATGCTGCCCGAATATATAGATAGAATCAAACAACTAAATATTGACCACGTTACGATTACTCTTAATACAATTGACCCTGAAATAGGCGCACAAATTTATTCCTGGGTTCACTACAAACGTAAGCGTTATAGAGGTGTTGAAGGTGCCAAAATTCTGTTAGAAAAACAGATGGAAGGTTTGCAAGCACTTAGAGAAGCAGACATTCTCTGTAAAGTTAACTCAGTCATGATTCCGGGAATCAACGACCAACATCTTGTTGAAGTTAACAAGATGATTCGCGAAAACGGCGCATTTCTGCACAACATTATGCCCCTGATTTCCGCACCTGAACATGGCACTCACTTTGGCTTAACTGGACAGCGTGGTCCCACATCTTCGGAATTGAAATCAGTACAAGATAGCTGTTCTGGTAACATGAAAATGATGCGCCACTGTCGCCAGTGTCGTGCAGATGCGGTAGGTTTATTGGGAGAAGACCGCAGCCAAGAATTTACGCTATCAATAAATTGTCAGAACCACCCACCACCAAAGTTTTCAGCCAGTTTTGGAAGTCAAGGGCTGGTTTACAATCCCGCGAACGGAAATCGCTAAATTTCAAGAGTAAAAAAACGCGGTAAAGCTCGTAAGCCCTCCGTACAGCCGAAGCAGCCTTAAATTTGCTGAGAAGAGTACGGGAAATTAGCAAGTATATTAACTCTTTACGTCAACAGTTGTAATAAGCTGTGGCCCATTTAACTTGTGTATTAGACGCGGGCAAGATGCCCCGGAGTTTTCCGTGAAGAACATCTCCCCGGAAACTTCTCTCCGCACTACAATAACTTGATGTTTTTTATTTATACAATTTAGCTGCACGTCAGCTTACGACTGCGATATTCTTTCTGATTTACTACAGGATACTTCAGAGGGGTTGCTACGCGATCGCTTTTGTTGCTGGATTTTAAAGTACTGTTAAATTTAAAGTTAGTGAAGAGAAACCTGTGGGCGATCGCTATTCCTTTTCACTCTAAATTTTTAAAAAACTTCCTTCCAAACATAGTAGAAAACTATTTACACCACTACTAGCACCAGTATTGAAAGTGGTCGTGGAGTAATTATCCACGAAAAATGCAGTATAGTTGCACAACTTAGCAGACGTTGAACTATACAGCAAAGCTTTTATTTCTTTTGGAAAAATGTGTTATACCA
This sequence comes from Calothrix sp. NIES-4101, assembly GCA_004296455.1. Classification (GTDB taxonomy): domain Bacteria; phylum Cyanobacteriota; class Cyanobacteriia; order Cyanobacteriales; family Nostocaceae; genus Brunnivagina. The sequence goes on along the minus strand of AP018280.1, from coordinate 4,392,582 downwards.
ATTCTCTAAAATTAGGCTACAGATGGAATCTACGGAACCATTGCTAAATCTAGATTTTTTAATTGCGTAGCTTGCGCCTACGCGACAGCGAGTATTGCGAATTGGTGTTAGTTTCATTTGTTGCTAGCGGCGAAAAACGCGGCTAGTTGGGCGCTCACATCTTGCACCATTCTCAACAAGACCTAAAAAACTGGTTTTCTCAACCCAAAATTAAGGTTTTGATGATTAGTAATTCTCAAGAAACCTTGGTTTTTCACCCAGGTGCAAGATATAAGCCTCCAACTAGCGGACTACGCCACTAGCAACAAATAAAAGAAACACAGTATTGGGAGCGTTAAGGTCAATAAATATTACACTCTTATTGGTGTCATGACAGCTACAACCGTGTTAACAATGGTGCTTTTTGCGCCCGTATATAAGCCTGGTTCTGGGTGCTGTTGGCGGCAATATTGGTGAAGTGATTGTCACTATCCCGTTTAGAAGATTAGATTTATTTGCCCCACCCAGGCATGATACCGCTAACAAGTAATGCAACTCAATCCTTCTGATGAGAAAACCCCAAAAGTCTAAAAAACAGAATTTAGATGCGAATTTTTCACTAATAAACCCAAATGCAGCAGGCATTGATATTGGTGCAGATAGGCACTGGGTAAGTATACCCTTGGGAAGAGATAAGGAGAATGTACGTAGTTTTGCTTGTTTTACTGCTGATTTATATGCAATGGCAGATTGGTTAAAGCAATGTGGTGTTGAGACTATCGCAATGGAATCAACGGGGGTCTATTGGATACCTGTATTCCAAGTTTTAGAAAGTCGCGGTTTTGAAGTCAAGTTGGTGAATGCTCACTACGTCAAAACTGTACCAGGTTGTAAAACCGATGTCTTAGATTGTCAGTGGCTACAACAGTTACATACTTATGGTTTACTGTCAGGTTCATTTCGCCCAGAAGACCAGATATGTATGCTTCGTAGCTATATACGTCAAAGAGATAATTTGATTAAAAGTGCTTGCGCCCATGTACAGAGGATGCAAAAAGCATTAACACAGATGAATATACAATTACATCGAGTCATCAGCGATATTACAGGCACTACTGGCTTGAGCATCATTCGCGCAATTGTTTCTGGGGAACGCAACCCAATTAAATTGGCATCTTTTAAGGATGGGCGCATTAAGGCTAGCTTGGAAGAAATAGCAGCTTCCTTGACTGGAAATTATCGTCCCGAATTAGTTTTTATCCTCGAACAGGAACTACAGCTTTACGAGTTTTATCAGACTCAAATCCAGAAATGCGATTGCCAAGTCGAGCAATGTTTAGCATCATTTACTGATAAAGTTGATGTCGAACAAAAGCCTTTAGCCAAACCTAAACGCCGGGGTAAAAAGCAACCTGGTAATGCGCCGCAATTTGACCTGCGTACACATTTATACCGTATTAGTGGAGTTGATTTTACAGCTGTTGATGGTTTTGGTGCTTTAACTGTATTGATATTACTGTCTGAGGTCGGTTTAGACGCTTCTCGTTTTCCAAGTGTTAAGCACTTTACTTCCTGGTTAGGTCTATGCCCTGGTAGTCGTATTACTGGCGGTAAAGTTAAAAGTTCTAAAACTCGTTCTGTTGTCAATCGAGCCGCCAACGCTTTTCGTATGGCTGCACAAACTCTATGTCGCAGTCATTCTGCTTTGGGTGCATATTACCGTCGTATGCAATCACGAATGGGCGCTCCCAAGGCGATTACTGCTACTGCTCATAAATTGGCACGTATTTTCTATCGCCTTTGGACATCTGGCGATCGCTATACTGACCCTGGTATTGATGCTTACGAGCAACAATATCGAGAGCGCACGCTCAAAAACCTCAATAAAAAAGCTCAAGCTTTTGGCTTAGAACTCATCCCTATTTCAACACCTAACGAATGTGTTTCTTAGAAGTTTTCTCATCAGTCACGTGTATATCAAATAAACTCGCTTCTCAGCTATCACGAATGCTTCTGAATTTCTGGGGCAGAACTGAATACCAGCACACCGTCTTCAATCGGCTCACAACGAACCATTTTTTTGTCACCTTTGTAGCTTTGAGCACCAGTCCAGGGTTCGCGATCGCCTTGCTTCGGTAACAAGTGTATCACCCTTTGTATGTAGCCAGAGGAGAAATTCTCAACCAAGGGACGTGCAGTCATATTCTGCTCTTCATCCCGCAGACGTGGCGTACATTGAGGAGAGCTAGTCTTATCCATGTGATTGATGATGCGGCAAATATATTCCGCTATCAGGTCAGCACGTAGAGTCCAGGAGGCATTGACGTAGCCAAAGACCGAAACAAGGTTTGGTACATTGGAATACATCATGCCCTTGTAGACATAAGTATTCGAGAAGTCAACTGGCTGACCATCAACTTCAAATTTTACACCACCAAGTACAAGGAGATTGAGTCCCGTTGCCGTGACAATGATATCGGCTTCTAGTTCCTGACCCGATTTTAGGAGGATACCCTTTTCAGTGAAAGTCTCTATATTATCGGTGACAACCGATGCCTTGCCTGACTTAATCGCCTGAAACAGGTCACTGTTCGCCACTAGACACAGACGCTGATCCCAAGGATTGTAGCGCGGAGTGAAATGTGTTTCAACATCATAGTCAGCACCAAGTTCTTGACGCACCATGTCGATCAGTTTCTGCTTGCTCATCTCCGGTCTAGCACGCATAGTCTGATAAGTTATCTGTTGAAGTGCGATGTACTTCAAACGCATGATGAGATAGGTCAGTTTGGCAGGCAAAAACTTCCTCAAAAAGTTGGCAATTGCATCCTCGTCGGAGCGTGAAAAAAGATAAGTTGGTGACCGTTGCAGCATCACTACATGTTCTGCATCTTTAGACATTTCTGGTACCAAGGTGATTGCGGTTGCTCCAGAACCGATGACTACCACCTTTTTACCGCGATAATCGAGACTCTTGTCCCATTTTTGCGGATGAATTATCTTGCCCTCGAAGCGATCGCGACCTTTGAATTCGGGGGTGTAGCCACCTTTATAGCTGTAGTAGCCAGAACACATCAGCAGGAGATTGCAGGTAAAGCAGATGGTTTCATCTGTACCTTTGCGTTGAGTTTCAATCGTCCATGTGGAATTGGTGCTTGACCAAGTAGCTTTCTTGACGAGATAACCATAGCGGATATGTTTATCGATACCGTTCTCTGTGGCAGTCTCCTGAACATATTTGAGGATTGACGGTCCATCGGCGATCACTTTCGCTTCTTTCCACGGCTTGAAGTTATAGCCGAGTGTATACATATCGCTATCGGAGCGGATGCCTGGATAGCGGAAGAGGTCCCAGGTTCCACCCATAGAGTCCCTTCCTTCCAGAATCATGTAGCTTTTTCCTGGGCACTTGCTCTGTAGCTGATAAGCTGTGCCGATTCCGGAAAGTCCTGCTCCGACAATCACAACGTCGAAATGTTCTATGGACATGGTTTATTCCTTCTGCCTCCATTTTGGGCAATGAACAGATTCACATCCCTGCAAACTATTCTTGTAATTTACAAGGAATAAATCTAACTTACATTCAACACCCCAACTGTTATATCTGAACAGTTGGGCAGGGTAAACTCATATCTTGCACCTAGCTGTGTAAACACGTAAAAGCGAATATAATGATGCAAAATCTTACAGGAAGCAAAGGCTTGTCGAAAGCAAAAAAAAGGTAATTAATAATACTACAAGCTAACTAATACTACGGGTTCGGATGCCAAAATAACAGATGCTAAGATGCTGTACGTTTCAAAGGGGATGACCGCCATGAAATTGTCAGATTTGCATTGGCAACCGAAAACATGAGAGAAAAGGCGTGAAATATCTGATTAAACAAAGCACTAAGAAAATGCTTGCTCACGCCCAAGATTTAGTGTACACCCTCAAAGAACTGATGCCGACGCAGTACCAAAAAGATAACCTAGAAGCGATGTTGGCGTTATTCTTAGAGGCACAAGGACACCCATTACCTGAACATAGTCAGACAAAATCCCCAAGCGCAATCAGTCGATTTTTAAATATCAATCCTTGGTCAACAAGGGAAATGATTCGGATAATTCGCTCTTCAGTATTACAAAAAGTTATCAATTCATTATCGTCATCAGGCAAAGGGCGCAGACCATTTTTACAAGTAATTATTGACCTGACGACTTTAGAAAAACGTGGCAAATTCCCAGAATTTAGTGATTTAATCAAAGTCTATAATGGTAAGCGTGGTCTCCATCTAGTCGTAGTTTATTTGGTAATAGGACAATGGCGCATTCCTTGGAGTTTTCGTGTTTGGCGAGGTAAGGGAACTCCTTCCCCTGCAATGCTTGGGCTCAAACTGGTTAAACGTTTACCTCTTTCTTTAACTCAACATTTTCAAACAATTATTTTAGCTGACACAGCCTTTGGCAGTGTAGAATTCCTTGAGGGTGTACGTCGGCTTAAATATCATGCTGTTACAGGTGTATCTAGTAGTCGTAAGTTGGCTGATGGCAGATTTTTAAGACGTTTACATCAACAGGGTCAACAGGTTTATTTATTTGGTTTAAATTTCCCCGTTACCGTTTCTTGGTATTACTTAAAACGCGATAATGGCAAACTAGAAAAACGCTTTGTTTTGTCTACTCGTCCAATTAAAGCTTCTACTCTTAAGTGGTGGGGCAAGCGTCGGTGGCAGATTGAGGGGTGGTTTAAAACTGCAAAGCATCGTTTTGGCTTACACCGTTTTGGGCAAGGGACTCTGCTGGGTATGTATCGCTGGCTTATCCTTTCACTGACTGCTTACCTCATTGCCCATTGGACTTATCTCCATTTTCAGGGCGCATCGCCACCTGATTGGGGTCAGGCTGCACAATCTGCCCTTGAATCTATTTTTCCACATATAATTGTGTATCTTCTTTTACTTGATATTCAACGGCTAACTCCCCTTGCACGTAGTCATGGTTTTGACATTCATATTTCCAGGTGCAAGATGTCCCGAAGTTGAAAGTCAAGGGATTTTTGAAGAGGTCAAGCTGATATCCCGTGAATTAAAGCTTAATGAATACGAAGCTGTGGCAGATGCGGAGGATATTTCGGAGTCTGGGCTAAAAAAGTTACAAGACAAGAAAAATAAGACGAAGATTGAGAGGTATCAGGAGCGAAAAGCATTGCTGCAACAACGTTATGGGGTTGAAGTGACCACTATACTGGTTTGGAGGGATGACGATGGTTGGTACCCTCAATTGCGGTTGCATTATTTCATGACTTTGGGACGAGAGCTGCTTCCTGCAAGGGATGCTGCTACAGCAAAGATGCAAATTGAAGCTGGTGAAAATGCGATTTGGAAGCCGGATTTTAATCGATCGCTCCTATTGGCTAAGGTGTTGATGTTGGAGGATTTGAATATTCGCTATTTCCTAACACCTGGGGTGATGTTTCGTGGTTCCGATGCTGCTTCACTGAAACTTAAACAGGTAGCTGTTGAGAATCGGTACATTATTAAAAATTACTTGGGGATTTCCGTGTCTGAGGGGATGACTCCGATGGCAATTGTTCACACCCTGTTAGATAAATTGGGGGTGAGTTTGTCCTATGTGGGACGATTGGGAAGTAGGGGGAAGCGGGAACGGGTGTATGAATTTGTCGAACCCAAAGATGGACGGGATGAGATTTTTACCAAATGGTTAAATCTTTATATTCCTGACCAACCAACACAAAGTATCAATCAATTCATCGCGTCTCCTTGTGTCCATAACTAATAATATTAGTTTTTAAATAGTTTCAGTACTGGAAACATTTTCTCTCATAAATGTCAAAAGACCCTGCTTTTCGTTAATAGCGATGTCTTGAAGTTTTCCTGTTCCGTCAATAGACCGAGCTAGCCTAACGAACTCGATTTTACCCATTAATAAGCCATCCAATGCCCTCTAACCTCCGTATCTCTCAATAGCAGTCTACATAGTAGAAGCCTTGCAGTAACAAAACTGGGTAATGATAGTTGCCTTAACAAGTACTTGGGACACTGATTTTAAGTGGATGGTATGGGCAATGCTAATCACCGAACACCAAGTAATCGCAAGACTTACAGCCAATGCGCGGGTACGGCAGCGCTAAAGCGATCGCCACTAACAAAATTTCCTCAACAATCAATTAACCTAAACAAAGAACGCCACAGACAGAACGATGCAATACGAATCTTTCCCCTCACGACTCCGCAGATTGGCGACACGATACCGCCAAGTTAAACACCTTCCGGAAAACAGAATTCGGTTCTACCTGGCTAACTTAGACTTAGATATTGTTGAGGGCGATCGCAGTAACGCTACCGTCCAAGATGGTGACGGATCGGACAAACCTGCGGTACAGATTAGCCCGGTCTAGTTCGGGGATTGTTCTCAAAAATACTGGGTCGGAGAAGGTTTCGACCCACTCATCCACCAATGCCATATCGGGTACTGGCTTTTTGTACTGGGATATTTGGATTTTGATTTTTGCAATTGCATCATCGATCGCTTCGTTTTGTGGCAATCGTTGTAAATTTTCTAATGTTGTTCGCAACTCCAACACTTCGGGTGCTTCCTGTGGTTCGTCAGAGAGGGCATAATCCCGCAGTGCGATCGCCCATTTAGTCAATTCTGTGTCCACTGCATCGCATACTGCCTCAACGGAGATACGTTTTTTATTGGTGCAGTAACTATTGCCATAGCTTGCTCGTTTCTTGCAAGTAAAAAAGCGAGTGCGCGATCTGGCGTAGCACTTACTCCCACAGCACCCACAAACAACCTGCCCTGATAACAACAAAATGCCTTTACTTTTGGTATTTTGACCCCATCGACGTTTGTTATTGTCCAAGACTAACTCGATTTCTTTGCAGATTTGGTCATCGATAAGTGCTGGGTGGGTATCCAAGCGAATATCCCATTTCTCAGGGCGATTGTTGTTGAACTTGGCATTGTAGCGAGTATGCCCCCGCAAAGTAGGATTTTTAATCCAATTAGTAAAACCAGTAGTCGAGAATCTTAATCCATAAGTATCATGTATCCATTGGATTGCTTTCCTCACAGATGCCCTATTGGACAAAAACCAATCAATTATTTCTCTAGCTACAACCCAGTTAGTTTTTCCGCATTCCCGCACCGTCATGTCTGGTTCATACTTTTCATTCACTCGTACATAGCCAAACGGTGGTTGCGGAGGCGCTTTGCATTGCTCCCGGAAATAGGCGTATCCATGTTTTACCCGGTTTTGTAATAGGTCACTTTCAAATTGGGCTAGCGCTCCCATTTGGTTAATGGAAAACTTCGAGAAAGGGTTCGATATGTCTTCAACTGGCGCGTCTAAAATATCTAGCTTGATATCCATTTCCTCAAATAATGCGATCGCCTTCGATATCGCCATTACCGATCGGGCTAACCTATCAACTCTAGTAACCACCACCTCTGTTATCTTTCCCTGACGGCAAAGTGCCAGCATTTTATTAAATTCGTTACGATTACTGGATTTCCCTGACTTAATATCCGAATATATTTTTACGGCACCGGCTTTTTCCAATCTTGATACCTGCTGGATTAACGCATCATCCTGTTCCCCAGTACTTACCCTCGCATAACCTACCCGCATTACGATCGCGTCCTACAAACCCTACAAGGCGATCGTACCTTTGTCTATCCCCCTTGTAAAGTCAACACCAATGGAAATGGATGATTTGGAAGCATTGTTGATTGAATACGGTATTTTGGATGACGACACCAAGCACGCTGACATCATCGGTAAGCCTGCTGAAGCTACCAAATAACTAGCAATGTAGGAAAAGGAGAAAAGGAAGTTTAGGAAGATCAGGAAGATAAAAATATCAGGAAGACAAAGAGGAGCAAATGTTGCTCTCGCCTTCCACCTTCCCCTTCCCTCTTCCCCCTTCTCTTAACATTCAGACGTAACAAGCAATTATCCCCACATACTTAATTACAAGTAACAGAGGCAAATATGACACCTCCCGACAAGAATCTTGTAGAAGAAAATCAGAAGCTGATTAGCGAAGTTCTTGAAGCTTATCCTGATAAATCTAAGAAAAAACGCCAAAAACACCTCAACGTCCATGAAGAAGGCAAATCTGATTGCGGCGTTAAGTCAAACATCAAATCCGTTCCTGGTGTAATGACCGCTCGTGGTTGTGCATATGCAGGTTCCAAGGGTGTGGTTTGGGGGCCGATTAAAGACATGGTTCATATCAGCCACGGTCCTGTTGGTTGTGGTTACTGGTCTTGGTCTGGTCGTCGTAACTACTACGTAGGTAAAACTGGTGTCGATTCTTTCGGTACCATGCACTTCACCTCTGACTTCCAAGAACGGGATATCGTATTTGGTGGTGACAAAAAACTCGTCAAACTCATCCACGAAATCGATGAACTTTTCCCACTGAATAAGGGTATCTCAATTCAATCTGAGTGTCCCATCGGTTTGATTGGGGATGACATCGAAGCAGTAGCGAAGAAGACTGCCAAAGAAATTGGCAAACCAGTTATTCCTCTTCGTTGCGAAGGTTTCCGTGGTGTATCGCAATCCTTGGGTCACCACATTGCTAACGACGCAATCCGTGACTGGGTATTCCCCCACTTCGACAAAGCAAAGAAAGAAAATAAACTCGACTTTGAACCAGGTCCTTATGATGTTGCGTTGATTGGTGACTACAACATTAGTTATATTGGACAACATAGGAAATATAGAAAGGTGTGTCTAATTCTTTAAGATGCTCCAATTTTTATGACCTATGCATTGATTTGGGAACATCCCAAATATACAAAAATAAAGAAAGAAATATATTCCTCAACTGGGAGCAGATAATTCCTGCAATATTTGTTGGATTTCCCCATTGTTGAGCGATCACTTCCCTCCAAAATGCTACTAATTCTGCCGGATATACATTCATCCAGGCTCCCAAGCATGACTGAGTTCTTTGTTACAAATTGTTCAGCCATATTTTGCAAAGCTAATATAGCCTCATTACCACAGCATCTGTTATCAAAGCTTTGACGGCAAAATCATCTGCGATCGCATCTGAATCTAGATGAATAAATTCCAGTACCTTCAGAAATATTGAAATTACATAAAGAAATTATTAAATTGAAAGTACTTAATGACAGTCATTAACCCGGATTTCTCACCACATCTCTCAAAGCCTTATAAAACCTAGATTTATGCGCTTCGCACTGCAACAAAATTATGACCCATCAAAAAGGCTCGAAACAGCCTCTGGCTAAGGATTACGAGATAGGCGATCGCAATACTTGTGAGAAATGCGGGATTAAGTAATAGTGCAAAATTAATCATACATTCCGAACATCCCAAACCCTTGCAAATACTATACTCTTTCAATAATGCCGCTATATCATTAATTTTGCCTAAGCACTTACCAGCCAGTAATTATAAAACATGCTGTTTCTTGCTGCATCGTCTTTCTGTGGCGTTCTTTTATTAAAGTTAGTTCCCAGGCTGTAAATTTCTGTTATTGGCGATCGTTTTTGTTTATTGAAGGGTTTTAGCAAATATATTGGTATCTAAAATGCCATTAGTTGTGGCAATTAAAAGTCATCATGGTGTCTGAATGACTACTGAGTGAAGATGAATTAATAAATAATAGATTTAGCGACATCAAATAGCCTGCAATCTGCTGTATCTTTATTTTTTAATGGGAGAATTATATAGATTTATATCAATAAAATCAATGTGTAGGTCATAATTTTTACTGAATTTTGTCAAATAGTTCTAACATGTAAAGATTAAGATTAACTTAGTCGTAATTACTCTGAATCCTATTGACTTTTCTGTTCAATTCATAGTAGTAATTGTACAGAGAAATAAGTGTTCCCTGAATCTATAAAGCATTTTGTGTAAATCGTGATGATTCGGCCAATGCCGAAAAGCTCGAATAGTCAATTATCTTAATACTTTCTAAATTTGGCTTTTCCCAATAATTAAGGAATTAGATAATCCTTAATTTTAGAACAAAGTTTATATTTTTTCGCCCTTTTCTAGCTCCTTTTTAAATGTGAAATATAAAAGTAAAAATAACATCTATATTATATTCATTATTATCGATTGCTTTGCTATAAATATTTGGTGACAATAATGATCCCGAAAACAGAACTACTTAATATTCCTATTACTTGCTTGCCTTTGGATGAACAAATCATGTTGATTGGGCGCTGGGCAAAAATGAGGACTAGCAAAGTTGTTTGTTTAGCCAATGTTCATATGATTATGGAGGCTTATCGGAGCCTTTCCTTTAAAAAAATCTTACACAAAGCAGATTTAGTAACTCCTGACGGTAAACCTTTGGTACTGATGTTACGTCAATTGGGAGTGTTCCATCAAAATCAAGTTGCAGGAATGGATGTTTTCCTGAGTTTGTGTGCTTTAGCCGAAACAATGGGAACGGCAGTTTATTTTCTGGGGTCTACTCAAGACATTTTAGACAAAATGAAACTAAAGCTAGACCGAGAATATCCAATCCTAAAAATCGCCGGGATGAAAGCTATCCCCTTTGTGGCAATTGATGAAATTGACAGAAGTCATAATCTTGAACTCATCAAAGAAATTAATCAAAGTGGAGCCGGAATTATCTTTGTTTGTCTGGGATGTCCTAAACAAGAAATTTGGATGTCTCACTATCAAGGACGAATTGAAGGTGTCATGATTGGTGTCGGTGCAGTTTTTGCTATGTATGCAGGAAATACTCCCAGAGCACCCTATTGGATTCAAAACCTATGCTTAGAATGGTTATACCGTTTCCTGCAAGAGCCACGTCGTCTGTGGCGACGTTATGGAGGTACGATTCCTCCTTTTATGTATTTAGCTATTAGACAGTTACTTGTTTATTACAAAGAACAATTTAAGCAAGCTCGTCACAGCTTATCAGAAAAAAAAAAGTTGATAGATATTAATCAACTAGATACTTCTCCAAGTAAGATTGGTGAAATTCTATTTAAACAGGGGCTATTAAGTAAAGAGGACTTAGAAAAATCATTACAAATACAAAAGCAATTTCCCCACCTGAAATTAGGAGAGATTTTAATTCAAAACAATTTTATTTCTTTACCCCAGCTTAAGTATTATTTAAAAAATCAAAATATTAGGCTAGGAGAAATTTTGGTCGATAAAAAAATAATTAAGCTCTCAAGTCTACAAAAAGCCTTGCTGATTCAAGAATCAAAAAAATCACAAAAATTAGGAGAAATTTTGGTTGAAACTAACATTTTATCTTGTGAACAATTACGAATGGTTATTGTAGAACAGTATTTGCGGAGAAAAGGATTATGGCTAAATCCAAAAGTATCAGAACAACAGTCCGAATTTCTCGCTACTTAGATTTGTGCATTTCAGACTGTGCCAAAATTATTTCTCACTAAAACAAGCTCGAAAAATGCTCTAGTTAATTAATGTAATTAATCTGTAATCACAAACATGGCAATTAGTGATGATGTTTTGTTAGGTGATAATGTAATTATTTTTCATCCAGACTTGGTTAATCTTTATGGTTGCAAAATAGGCAGTGGCACTAAAATTGGTACTTTTGTTGAAATTCAAAAGAATGTCATTGTCGGAGAAAGATGTAAAATTTCCTCCCATAGCTTTCTCTGTGATGGAGTAACTCTGGAAGATGAGGTATTTATAGGTCATGGGGTGATGTTTACTAACGATCGCTATCCCCGTGCAGCTAATGAAGATGGTAGTTTGCAAACCGAAGATGATTGGGATGCAGTTCAAATTATAGTCAAACAAGGTGCTTCTATTGGCAGTAATGCCACTATTCTTCCAGGAATTACTATTGGTAAACGAGCGATTATTGGAGCTGGTGCTGTAGTAATTAGTGATGTTTCTGACTATGCTATTGTCGCCGGAGTTCCAGCTCGTGTAATTAGAGATGTTCGTTCTCATAGCTCAAAAATATAAGCATTTTATAGATATCAAGTGGATATCAAGGAAATAAAAAATCAATGGAAAATAAAATTAATATTGGTGTAATTGGTTATGGTTATTGGGGCCCTAACTTAGTTCGTAATTTCATTGAATCGTCACGGGCTAAAGTTAGCATGGTGAGTGATTTTAAAACAGAATTATTGTTAAAAGCAAAAACTAGATATCCAGCCATTGAAGTAACTACAGATTGTCAAGATATATTCACTAATCCAAACATAGATGCGATCGCAATCGCAACTCCTGTATCTACACACTTTGACTTAGCTCTGGCAGCATTAAAGGCAGGCAAGCATGTTTTAGTAGAGAAACCGATGACGGTTACAACCGACCAAGCACTGAGGTTGATTGAAGAGGCAGAAAAACGTAATTTAGTTTTAATGGTGGATCACACCTTTGTCTATACTGGTGCGGTTCAGAAAATGCGCGATTTAGTAGTCAGTCAAGAACTGGGTGATATCTACTATTACGATTCAGTGCGGGTCAATTTAGGACTATTTCAACATGATGTTAATGTACTTTGGGACTTAGCAGTTCATGATTTATCTATTATGGACTATGTTTTGCAATCTCAACCCTATGCCGTATCCGCTACAGGCATAAGTCATATTTCTGGAGAACCAGAAAATATTGCTTATATAACTTTATTTTTCCCAAGAAATTTAATCGCTCATATTCACGTGAACTGGCTAGCACCAGTTAAAATACGACGCACTTTAATAGGCGGTAGTCAAAAAATGATCGTCTTTGATGATTTAGAGCCTAGTGAAAAATTAAAAATATATGATAAAGGTATTACTTTAAATGGCAATCCCAATGATAATGCTGAAAAAGTCTATCAAATGCTAATCGGTTACCGTACTGGTGATATATGGGTACCAAAAGTAGAAATGAAAGAAGCATTGCAGACAGAACTAATGCACTTTATTGATTGTATCGAACAGAGTAAACGTCCAATGACTGATGGATATGCCGGATTACAAATCGTAAAAATATTAGAAGCGGCTACTTGCTCGATGAAAAATCAGGGTCAATTAGTAAAACTAAATTTAGCAGAGGTAGGAGTATGATTCCATTTGTAGATTTAAGAACTCAGTATTTAAGCATCAAAGACGAAATTGATAATGCTGTTTTAAAGGTGTTAGACAGTACACAATTTGTTTTGGGTCAAGAAGTGAAGGCTTTTGAGGAAGAGTTTGCTGCTTACTGCAATTCAGACTACGCTTTGGCTGTCAACACGGGAACTAGCGCCTTACATTTAGCATTACTAGCAGCCGGGATTGGTCCAGGTGATGAAGTTATTACTGTACCTTTCACTTTTGTTGCTACGGTTGCCGCAATCTGCTATGCAGGAGCTACACCAGTCTTTGTCGATATCGATCCAGTCTCTTACACCATTGATGTTACAAAAATAGAACAAGCTATAACTGCCAAAACCAAAGCAATCTTGCCAGTACATTTATATGGTCAGCCCGCAGATATGGATGCAATTGTCGAAATTGCTCGCCGTCATGGTTTGACCGTTATCGAAGATGCTGCCCAAGCTCATCGCGCTGAGTACAAAGGGCAAAGAATTGGCAGTATTGGGGATATTGGCTGCTTTAGTTTTTATCCTGGCAAAAATTTAGGAGCGTATGGCGAAGGTGGTGCAGTTGTCACCAGTAATCCTGAATATGCTCGCACGATAAAAATGCTGCGGGATTGGGGGCAAGAAGAAAGATATCATCATGTTCTCAAGGGGTATAACTACCGTATGGATGGCATTCAGGGAGCAATTTTGCGGGTGAAGTTACGTTATTTAGACCAATGGACAGAAGCACGCAGAACCCACGCAGCACATTACGACAAGCTTTTAGCAGATTCGGGAGTGAAAACCCCGACAGTCATGCCCTACAGCCATCATGTTTATCATATTTATGCTGTGCGGTCTTCTCAGCGTTATCTGCTTCAACAGTGGTTAAATCAACAAGGTATTCAAACTGGAATTCACTATCCTATTCCAGTTCATTTGCAGCCTGCTTATTCAAACTTAGGATATCATGCTGGCGATTTTCCAGTTTCAGAGAAAGTATCGAAGGAAGTACTATCACTGCCAATGTATGCTGAACTACCAGAATCTATGGTAAACGAGGTATCCAATACAATCAAGGAGTTTAAATAAAATATGAGACAAAAAATTGTTGTAACGGGTGGTGCAGGTTTTTTAGGCTCTCATGTGGTGATGCGCCTACTTGCACTAGGAAATGAAGTTGTTGTTTTAGACAACTTTTCTAATGGTAAGATGTCGCACTTAGGTTCAGTTTGTAAACATCCCCAACTCACTGTGATTCACGGTGATATCACAAATAAAGATGATGTAGATCACGCTTTTATGGGCTGTAAGACTGTCATTCATTTAGCAGTATTAGATTTACGGCAATCCATTAAAGAGCCTTTTCGAGTGAACAAGGTGATTGTGGATGGGACACTTAACTGCTTGGAGGCTGCAAAAGAAAATCAGGTTGATTTATTTCTAAATTGTTCTTCATCAGAAGTGTACGGCTCCGCAGTCTATGTCCCTATGGACGAAAAACATCCACTAAATCCTGAAACTCCCTATGCTGCTGCTAAAGTTGCTCAGGATATGTACGTATACAGTTTCGGTCGTACTTATGGCTTATGTTGGACAACTATTCGTCCGTTTAATATGTATGGTCCTAATTCACATTGGCAAGGATGTAGAGGTGAAGTAATTCCTAAAATGATTGTTAGAGCAATGAATCGTCAGCCATTGGTCTTATTTGGTAGTGGAAACCAAACTCGTGATTTTCTTTATGTCGAAGAAGCTGCACAAGCAGTCATTAAAGTTGTTAGTAATCCAGCAGCAGTTTATAGCCAAACTCTCAATCTTTGTAGAGGTAAAGAAATATCTATACGTTATATTGCTGAGTTGATATGTCGAGAATTTAATCTCAATCCAACAGAATTTATTCAAATTCAGCCTTCTAGACCTGGTGATGTTATGCGACATAAAGGAAATAATCAAATTATTAGTGAAATTATTGATTTTATTCCGCAAATTGAGATTGAGGAAGGTATATATCGGACAATCGAATGGTTCAAGAGCTTACTAAATAAACCACAAGAACTTTTATCGCAAGAAGTATTATGTAATTGGATATGAAGTTAATGTTTGATACTTCTTTTATTGAAAATAGAAAATATACATAATCTATACATTAATCTATGTCATTTCAAAATTCAAGTGTACTCGAAGCTTCTTTAGGGAATCCATTACTAAATCCGAAAACAATTACTTTTGTAGATTCTAATGTTTCAGATATTACGAATATTGTGGCAGGTTTGAGGTCAAGTCTGACAGTTATTCTAGACCCTACAAAAGATGGTATTATTCAAATTAGTGAAACTTTAAAGAACCATAAAGAGATTAAAGAGATTAATATTATCTCCCATGGAAATACTGCCGAATTACAGTTAGGTAAAACTTTTCTTACTCCTAGTTCTCTTCAACAATACTCACATGAGTTACAGCAGTGGAGTTCATCCCTCTCTTCAGATGCAGATATGCTCTTTTTTGGATGTAACGTTGCAAATGGAGAACTAGGGAAAGCTTTTATTGAAGATTTGAGCAAATTAACAGGAGCTGATATTGCGGCTTCCACAAATTTAACGGGTGACTATTATCAAGGTGGTGACTGGGTTTTGGAATATAAAACCGGGAACATCGAAACTGATACGCCTTTTACATCATCTTTTCTAAATAACTATCAAGGGCTACTTGCCACATCCTTTTTTGCGCCGACGACGACTCCGACTGATATCAACTTAACAGACGGAGGGGCACAATACGAACTGGGATTAGAATTTCAAAGTGTGACAGCAGGGCAGATTCAATCGGTTCGCTACTGGAAAACACCAAACGAAAGCGGTACTCACATAGGTAAAATTTGGTCGAGTACGGGGCAACTATTAGCTAGCGTTACTTTCACCAATGAAACGGCATCAGGCTGGCAAGAGCAAGCTTTGGCTACTCCCCTAACGATTGCCGCCAATACGACCTATGTAGTTTCGGTCAATAGCAATGGCTATTATGCCAGAACACTCGATGCCTTCAACAATGTAGTAGCTAGTGGAGATATCCGTACAATAGCTGATGGTTCTAATGGAGTATTTGGCACTCCAGGAACATTGCCAACTCAATCTACCCGTAATAGTAATTATTATCGAGATATTGTGTTTGCCCCTCTACAAACACCCAGCAACAACAATCCAGGTACGGTAACAATTAGTGGTGGTACACCAACACAAAATCAAACCCTTACAGCCACAGTTGCAGACTCAGATGGGCTAGCTGGAAGTGCCATTACCTATCAGTGGCAGCAGTTGGTCAATAATACCTGGTCTAATATTAGTGGAGCTAGCGGACAAACCTTGACACTGAAGCAAGCGCAAGTCGGTAGAGAAGTTCGGGTCAACGCCACTTACGTAGATGCTTTGGGTAGCAGCGAAAACATCTTCAGCATTCCAACCACAGCTATTGCTAATATCAATGACATTGGTATAGTTAGCATCACCGGAACGGCTGCACAGGGAAATACTCTCACAGCAGCAGTTACAGATATTGATGGATTGAACGGGGTAACTATTGCTTATCAATGGCAGAAGTTAGTCAATAACACCTGGACAAATATCAATGGAGAGATTAACCAGACACTAACACTAAACAGTAGTTTGCTCGGTAATCAAGTTCGGGTCAATGCAACATATACTGACACTTTAGGAACTAGCGAAAACATCTTCAGTTCTGCAACCATTCCAATTGCCTTTAACTTGCAAACCTTTTTTGCGCCGACGACGACTCCGACTGATATCAACTTAACAGACGGAGGGGCACAATACGAACTGGGATTAGAATTTCAAAGTGTGACAGCAGGGCAGATTCAATCGGTTCGCTACTGGAAAACACCAAACGAAAGCGGTACTCACATAGGTAAAATTTGGTCGAGTACGGGGCAACTATTAGCTAGCGTTACTTTCACCAATGAAACGGCATCAGGCTGGCAAGAGCAAGCTTTGGCTACTCCCCTAACGATTGCCGCCAATACGACCTATGTAGTTTCGGTCAATAGCAATGGCTATTATGCCAGAACACTCGATGCCTTCAACAATGTAGTAGCTAGTGGAGATATCCGTACAATAGCTGATGGTTCTAATGGAGTATTTGGCACTCCAGGAACATTGCCAACTCAATCTACCCGTAATAGTAATTATTATCGAGATATTGTGTTTGCCCCTCTACAAACACCCAGCAACAACAATCCAGGTACGGTAACAATTAGTGGTGGTACACCAACACAAAATCAAACCCTTACAGCCACAGTTGCAGACTCAGATGGGCTAGCTGGAAGTGCCATTACCTATCAGTGGCAGCAGTTGGTCAATAATACCTGGTCTAATATTAGTGGAGCTAGCGGACAAACCTTGACACTGAAGCAAGCGCAAGTCGGTAGAGAAGTTCGGGTCAACGCCACTTACGTAGATGCTTTGGGTAGCAGCGAAAACATCTTCAGCATTCCAACCACAGCTATTGCTAATATCAATGACATTGGTATAGTTAGCATCACCGGAACGGCTGCACAGGGAAATACTCTCACAGCAGCAGTTACAGATATTGATGGATTGAACGGGGTAACTATTGCTTATCAATGGCAGAAGTTAGTCAATAACACCTGGACAAATATCAATGGAGAGATTAACCAGACACTAACACTAAACAGTAGTTTGCTCGGTAATCAAGTTCGGGTCAATGCAACATATACTGACACTTTAGGAACTAGCGAAAACATCTTCAGTTCTGCAACCATTCCAATTGCCTTTAACTTGCAAACCTTTTTTGCGCCGACGACGACTCCGACTGATATCAACTTAACAGACGGAGGGGCACAATACGAACTGGGATTAGAATTTCAAAGTGTGACAGCAGGGCAGATTCAATCGGTTCGCTACTGGAAAACACCAAACGAAAGCGGTACTCACATAGGTAAAATTTGGTCGAGTACGGGGCAACTATTAGCTAGCGTTACTTTCACCAATGAAACGGCATCAGGCTGGCAAGAGCAAGCTTTGGCTACTCCCCTAACGATTGCCGCCAATACGACCTATGTAGTTTCGGTCAATAGCAATGGCTATTATGCCAGAACACTCGATGCCTTCAACAATGTAGTAGCTAGTGGAGATATCCGTACAATAGCTGATGGTTCTAATGGAGTATTTGGCACCCCAGGAACATTGCCAACTCAATCTACCCGTAATAGTAATTATTATCGAGATATTGTGTTTGCCCCTCTACAAACACCCAGCAACAACAATCCAGGTACGGTAACAATTAGTGGTGGTACACCAACACAAAATCAAACCCTTACAGCCACAGTTGCAGACTCAGATGGGCTAGCTGGAAGTGCCATTACCTATCAGTGGCAGCAGTTGGTCAATAATACCTGGTCTAATATTAGTGGAGCTAGCGGACAAACCTTGACACTGAACCAAGCACAAGTCGGTAGAGAAGTTCGGGTCAACGCCACCTATGTAGATGCTTTGGGTAGTAGCGAAAACATCTTCAGCACCCCAACCGCAGCTATTGCTAATGTCAATGACATTGGTATAGTTATGTTAGGTGGGAGTGCTACGATAAATAATACCCTGCAAGCAAATATTTTTGATGCCGATGGATTTAGTGAAAGTTCCATCACTTATCAGTGGCAGCAATTAGTAAACAACACCTGGAGTAATATTAGTGGAGCTACGCAGAAGTCCTTCGCATTAACTACTGCTTTCTTGGAACAGCAAGTGCGAGTGCTAGCGAATTACATTGATAATCTTGGTAGTAGTGAGAATATCTCCAGTTTGGGAGTGAATGTAGCTGCTCAGAATCAAATTGTTTTGGAAAACCAAAAACCTGGAACTAGAGATTGGGAACTTAATCTCTCTAACCTGGCTATCAATGACGAGATTATAGGATACGCTACAGCTACAAGCGTAAATAAAGGTGAGTCCTTGCCGTTTAAGGTTTCTTTAGCTCAACCTGGACAGTACAAAATTGATATTTATCGATTAGGTTACTACGGGGGAGCTGGAGGTCGATTCATTACTAGTAGCGGGTTGCTTAATGGCACTACCCAGTCCGATGTTACAATTGACCCAAGCACTAGGATAGCAGAGTTTGACTGGAATAATTCCTATAATCTACAGGTTGGTAATGACTGGACTAGTGGTCTATATATCGCTAAATTGATAGATATTAGAACTGGTAAAGAAAATCAAGTGGAATTCGTGGTCAGGGATGACAATCGCCCAGCAGATATTGGATTCCAAAGTAGCGTCACAACCAATGCAGCTTACAACAACTATGGTGGCTATAGTACGTATACCTCTAACAGTCTGGGTGGTCAGCAAGCTTATAAAGTATCTTTTGATCGACCTTTTCAATACTGGAGTTTCGCTAATAGATCAAGTTTTCACAGTAGCTTGACTTGGGAATACAATATGGCTAGATGGCTTGAATCCCAAGGCTATGAGGTTTCCTATTACACAAATATTGATGTTCACGAAAATCCTTTACAATTGTATTCTCAAAAAACTTTTTTATCCGTTGGTCATGATGAGTATTGGTCGATGGAAATGTTCGATAATGTTGAACAAGCTCGTGATAACGGCATCAATTTAGCGTTTTTCTCAGCCAATACAGCATACTGGCGAGTGCGATTTGAGCCTTCAAGCACTGGAGAACCTAACCGCGTTATGGTTGCTTATAAACAAGATTGGGCACTCGATCCAGTTGCACAAGATGATATTTCTCAGGCAACAACTTTGTTCCGTAGTCCTGAATTGAATAGACCCGAAAACTCATTGCTCGGAATTATGTATATAGGGGATAACGGCGCACTTGGGGGAGATGTAATTTACAGAGGATTCAATCACGTAGTAACTAACAGTTCAGATCCTTACTATGCTTATACTGGTCTCCAGAATGGGGATATTCTTCCAGGATTAGTTGGATATGAGTGGGATGCAGTAGTCAATAATGGTTTTACTCCACCTGGAATTATAACTTTATCGCAATCACCAGTTACCCCGTTTGGTACACTTCCTCCACTTCCTCCAGGAACAAATACTAATATTGCTAACACTGTTCGTTATACAGCCCCGAGTGGTGCGAAGGTTTTTTCAACGGGTTCTATTCAATGGATGTGGGGATTAGATGACGATAATGTTCCAAACCCATTGGGGATACAGCGAGTTGATCCTCGTGTTCAGCAAATTGCCGTCAATGTTTTTGCAGATATGGGAGCAAAGCCTCAAACTCCCAGTCCTGGAATTACTATCATCTAAATCCCAACAGAAAATAGTTAAGCATTAAAGTTGGTTGTGTTGAGTTTTAAAAATGGTATCACTAGCAATGGAGAAAATGATGTGAAAAATACAATGGTTGGAGATACTCTAAATTCTTGGAGTGAAGAAGGCAAGCATTTAATTTCGCAGAACTTCAGCGAATTTCGCAAGCTAGTGGCTCAGGCAAAAGATTCCTTAGAGCGTAAAGATTATGAAACGGCAGCTATCTATGGAGAAATGGCAGCCAGCTACGCTACCAGTAAACACCCAGGTCTTTTTGTTAGCCCAGAACTAGAACATATCCTTCTGACAATAGGTCGGCAGGTTATCAAAAGTACTCCTTACATCAGGAAAAATGCTCTCTCTACCAAATTTCCTAGGAAAATATTGCATGTTGGTACTTCAATGGTGTCAATCGGAGGGCATTCCAAAATGCTACGGCGATGGATCGACCGAGATAGGGAACGTTCTCACTCCCTTGTTCTAACGCGACAGTTTCCCAATAAAGTTCCTAAGCTTTTGAGGGATGCTGTAAGCAACAGCGACGGCAAAATATATACTTTAAATAATCGCGTCGGTAGTATTGTTTCCTGGGCAAAACAATTAAGAGAGCTTGCATCCGATGCCGACTTGGTTGTGCTACATATCCATAATTACGATGTACTCCCAGTTATCACCTTTGCTAATAAAGAGCAATGTCCACCAATTGCGTTTTTGGATCATGGCGATCACATCTTCTGGTTAGGAGCGAGTGTGAGTGATGTTGTGATTAGCCTGCGTGATTCTGGAATGCAAATCGCGCGTCAGCGTCGAGGCATTGAAGCGAAGCGTAATGTATTATTGCCCATCAATTTAGAACCAATTCATCGTACACTTTCACGTATTGAGGCAAAACGACAGCTTAATCTTCCTGAAGATAGTGTTGTAGTCCTCTCTATAGCTAGAGGGATAAAGTACAAGACTATCAATGGTACAAGCTTTGCTGATGCACATGTGCCATTGTTGAAACAACATCAGAATGCCATTCTTATTGTGATTGGGGCTGGTGATCGCCAAGATTGGTCAAATGCAATTCAACAAACTAATGGAAGAATTAAATCTTTCAGTGAAACTGATAATACCGATGTTTATTACCAAGCAGCTGATATCTATGTAGACTCATACCCTTTTTCCTCAAATACCTCTTTGCTGGAAGCTGGTTGTTATGAAATTCCCTTGGTGAGTCGGTTTCCTTATGCTTCCGAAGCTTGCGCTATTCTCGGTGCTGATGCCCCAGGTTTGACGAATAAGTTAATTCATGTGGGAGATTTAGAAGAATACACATCAGTGCTTTCAAAGTTAGTTCAAGATGAGGAATATCGAAATACGCTGGGGAAGGCAACAAGACAAAAAATTATAGATACTCATGTAGGAAAGAGTTGGCAACGAACTCTGGAGGATATTTATGCTTATATACCGACTTTGGCCCCAATTTCTGTCTCGTCTCATCCTATAGATAGAGTAATTCTGGATGAACCAGATGTTTTAATACCTCGTGTATTTGGTTCAGATACAGAAATGAGTTGCGATAGGATGCTTCAGTGGTATTTGCCATTGATGCCTACGGACAAAAGGTTTTGCTGTTGGCTCGATCTCATCAAGCAGTACGGGATTTCTAATTATCCATTTAAACTATTACTACCTGAATGGTTTCGCTGTAATTACTACTTTTACCGATCATACCTCTCTTCTGTCAGTTTCGGAAAAGGTGATCGCTAAAAGATACAACGAATAAATTTTCTTGCGTTTGCCCTATCTATTGCCTGAATGGTTTTAATAGCCATACTAAGTGGTTGTGCAAAATTAATCATTTTGTTCACGCTAATTAATATCAATAAATAATCACAAAGTATTGCCATGTTTACAAATGTTGACAACTTAAATCGTGAAAAATGCTTCGAGACTCATCAAAAAGAAGAACCTATCGTTGTAGTTTGTGCCGCCGATGATAAATATGCAATGCCTCTAGCAGTTATGGCGCGTTCTGTAATTGAAAATATTAAGAGCGATCGCAAGATAACTTTATTTATCATTGATGGAGGCATCCAGAACAAGAATAAGAAAAAAATATTAAAAACGCTTGGTTCCAAAAATTCTGAGATCGAGTTTATCCATAGACCAGATTCTCTAGTTAAAAAACTTGAGGATGTAGTCAAATACACTTTAACAAATGGACAAGCTAAAAAACACCTGACTATTGCTGCCTATTACAGATTATTTATTGCCGATCTTTTACCCGACAACGTTGAAAAGGCAATTTACCTAGACTGTGACTTAGTAGTTGAAGAAGATTTAGATAAACTTTGGCAAAAAAACTTAGGAGATAACTATTTATTAGCAGCACAAGATATATGGATTCACTCAATCTCATCTCATAATGGAATATTGAATTATCAAGAATTAGGAATCAATCCAAATGAAAAATATTTTAATTCAGGTGTTATTTTTATCAACATAAAAAAGTGGCGTTCTGAGCAAATTTCTGTGAAAGCAATAGATTACCTTAAACAAAACAAAGATTATATACGTTTCGCTGACCAAGATATTTTGAATGCTCTATTTGTAGGAGAATGGGGCGAACTCGATCTCCGATGGAATGTTACTCCAGGGATTTATGAATATGCTTCTTGGAATGAAAGCCCCTTTTCAGAAAATGTTTACAACAATTTGATAAATAAACCTTATGTTATTCATTTTGCAGCAGCAACAAAACCTTGGAATTCTGACGATGCACTATTTAAAGAGTATTTCTATCGCTATGTAGATAAGACGGCATGGAAAGGTTGGCGATTCACTTTCTGGAAGAAACTTCAGCTTAAGCTTTCTTACAAATTCCAAAAGCTTAAAAAATGGTTAGGATAAATACCCATGTCTGATTTTAATAACTTATCTGCTGAAAAGAATTTTGAGATTTATAGTAAAACCATAAATTTACCACCTATTCACTTTTATTTCCCTCTAATTAGTAAGTTAACTAGCAAGTTGCCTGAAAATGTTGCATCTTATTGGCAATGGCAATGCGATCAACATTCTATATCTCCCATGCAGAGTGGGGGTTGCTTTTGGACATTACAAACCTATCTTTATCTCAATGACTATGGTTTTCCGTGTAAGCTCGTAGAAACGATACCTGATGAGGGGATTGTTATTTCGCATCGAGACTTTCTTGATAATTCCATACAGCCAGGTTCAAAGTTACTAATGGTTTGCCTTCGAGCAGATGTGGATAGACATCCTTATGCACAACTTCATGTGGTTCAAAACCCCTATCAAGCGATACCAAAACGTTTTATGACACTTTGGGAAAGCCACTTTATCCCCCACTGGCCTCAGCCTTCCATTATTCCTCGTGATCATAACCGAGGCGATACCTTTGAGAATGTGACTTTCCTTGGTAATGAAATAAACTTAGTACCAGAATTTCGTAATTGCACTTGGTACGAGCATCTCAAAAATTTAGGATTGAAGTTTCAGAAGAAATTGAACCACGATGAATGGCATAATTATAGTGATACTGATGTAATTCTAGCTATACGAAGCTTTGGCCAACAAAATGGTTGGCGAGGAAAACCCGCCTCAAAACTTTATAGTGCATGGCACGCAGGCATACCGGCAATTTTAAGTCATGAATCAGCATTTCTGGCTGAGAGAAAAAGTGATTTAGATTACCTGGAGGCAACTTCACTAGAGGAGGTAATATTATCTCTCAAGCGGCTTCGGGATAATAAAGAACTGCGCCACGCAATGGTTGAAAATGGTTACTTGCGCGCCAAAGAAACACAACCAGATAATATGGTGGCAAGATGGCAAAGTTTTCTAACTAACGTTGCAGTACCAGCCTATAAAAATTGGTGTTCAATGCCTCGCTGGGAACAGCAGCTTTTCTTTGATGCACGGCGTTCATTTATTTCATTACGCCCAAGTTATTACTTTTTAAAATCGCAAATATCTAAGGTTGTAAATTCTAGACAGCTATCTTAATATTAGGTACTTATGACTCAATTCATATCGAAGTTTCTATACATTACAAAGGGAGATTATAAGTCACTTGTAGCGATACTTTGTTTATTCATCCTTGTTTCTGGATTGGAAGTTTTTGGAACGGGAATGATTGGTCCATTCATTGCAATCACGATCAATCCAGGCTCGATTAAAAATGTTTACTGGTTGAACTTAGTTTACCAACAGTTAAATTTGAAATCAGAACACCAATTTTTGATACTTTTAGGATTGATAGTTATTGTTGCTTTTTATATAAAAGCTTTTTTAGGCTTTAATGCTCAAAAAGCAGTGTTCCAATTTAGTTTTGGTTTAAAAAGAAAATTATCTTGTAAGCTTCTGAAAGCATATATTGAAGCTCCTTATAGCTATCATTTACGTATTAATTCGGCAAGTCTTATTCAAAATATTATTAGCACAACAGATGCAGTTTCTATTGGTATAGTATCTACCTTTTTGACATTTACCTCTAATGCTGTAATTGTTTTAGCATTAATAATTCTTTTAATAAAAACCAATGCGATCGCCTTGATATTTATTGCCATACTACTACTTATTTCACTTGGGTTGTTACATCCAATGAAAGAGCATTTAGCTCGCTGGAGTAAAGAGGGATTTCATGCTTATGGTGAGATAATTCGCATTACAAATCATGGATTAGGGAGCTTGAAGGAAACTCGTGTAATTGGTTGTGAATCCTATTTTGAGTATCAGATGGAAGAACAAACAAAGATTTACGCCAAAAGTACCACTTTAGCTTCAGCTTATAGTAATCTTCCTCGCTTTGTACTGGAGCCGTTAATGATTAGCTTCTTGATTGGCTTTACATTTTTATTTATCACTTTAAATCGTGATGATACACAAAACCTTAGTGGAGTTTTAGGAATTTTTGCACTTGCCTCAGTTCGCCTGCTTCCGGCAGTCGGAAATTTAATCTCTGGTATTAATATAATTCGAGGCAATATTTATTCTTTTGATCGACTATTCTTTGACCTTAAAGAGTTAGAAAAAGAAAAAATCATAACTGAATTTGATTCTATTGGTAATTTTACCAGCTTATTACCAAGTCAAAATATTGAAATGTTTCAGTTTTTGGATGAAATTATCTTAGATAGACTCGCATTTCAATATCCCAACACCACAAAAAATGTACTAGAAGACATTTCCCTAAATATCCGTAAGGGAGAATCTATTGGAGTAATTGGTAAATCTGGCGCAGGGAAAACCACCTTAATCGATCTTTTTCTGGGGCTTTTTATACCTCAATCAGGAGATATTAAAGTTGATAATGTTTCGGTATATCAAGATTTACGCGCCTGGCAAAATATGCTTGGCTATGTTCCCCAGTCTATATTTTTGATAGATGATACCCTGGAGCGAAATATTGCTTTTGGGGTTCCCGACCACTTAATTGACCAAGAAAAATTGAAAAAAGCTATTGAGATGGCTCAATTAAGGGAAGTAGTTGAAAAACTTCCAGACGGCGTTAAAACAGTTGTTGGTGAGGGAGGAGTTTTATTATCTGGAGGACAACGTCAAAGGGTGGGGATTGCGCGAGTGTTATATCATGAAAGAGAAGTTTTAGTGTTTGATGAGGCAACTGCTGCTCTGGATAACGAAACAGAAAAGCTGGTGACAGAAGCGACTAAAGCTTTAAGCGGTAAAAAGACTATCATAATTATTGCTCATCGTCTTTCGACAATTGAACATTGCGATCGCATTTATCAATTAGATCAGGGTCGGATTGTTAAATCGGGGAGCTATCGAGAAGTTGTTTTAGGTAAATAAAAACTAAAAAAATCGCAATTAAAATTATCAGTATTTACGAATAAGTGAAGCCTCTGTAGCTATTTTCAAAAAGCTATTCTTAACAAATTTAAAACAACAACTTATGGTTCTTCATTACTTGTTATGTTAAAAACGTCTGTAAAGTAGCTCATATCCCTTACTGGGCAATAAAGATAGCTTTTAAATTTGACTTTTGAACCTTTGGGATAAAATTCAGGATATAGCTGCATAAAAGCCTTAATTTTAAAGGCAAATCTCTAATTTTAGTTTCAAGTTTCGTATAACAGCTAAGAAAGAAACAAACTTATGAAATTAGCTTATGTTACTCATTACGATGCAACAAATTTAAAGGGTTCTAATGAATGGTCAGGCACTGGATATTATATTGCAGAGGCACTAAAAAGACAGCATATTAATCTCGACTACATCGGTCCACTCAAAGATAGGTTGCATCTTAAAATTCTTGGAAAATGTAAGCGACATTATTATGAGCTTTTTCGGCAGCGTTATATTAATAACTCAGAACCAATTATCCTCAAGAACTTTGCTAATCAAATAAGTAACAAACTTATAGGGTGCAAAGTGGATGCTGTTTTTAGTGCAACTACTAATCCAATTAGTTATTTAGACTGCGATTTGCCGATTGTTTTTTGGGCAGATGCAACATTTGCCAATATTTTGGATTTTTATCCGCTCTATAGTCATCTTTGTGATGAAGCAATTCGCGATGGGCATTTAATGGAGCAAATAGCTCTTGAAAAGTGTAGTTTGGCAATCTATTCATCGGATTGGGCAGCACAAAATGCGATTAAGTATTACAAAGCAAATCCTTCCAAAGTAAAGGTTATTCCTTTTGGAGCAAATATTACCGAAGAGCGAACCCTCGATCAAGTGCGACATTTAGTTGAATCTCGCTCGTCTAATAAATGCAAAATACTTTTTTTGGCTGTAGATTGGTTTCGCAAAGGTGGTGATGTTGCTTTTAAAGTCGCCAAAACACTTAATGAAGCTGGTTTAAAGACTGAATTGACAATTGTGGGCTGCGACCCAATCTTGGATGAACCAATACCTGACTTTGTAAAACCATTGGGATTTATTAATAAATCTACAGATGAAGGCAAGGCGAAGATCAATCGATTATTCTCTGAATCTCATCTATTGATTCTTCCTTCACTGGCTGATTGTTCGCCAATTGTCTTATGTGAAGCGAATTCTTTCGGAGTACCGTGTCTGGCTACAAAAGTTGGTGGTATTCCAACAATCATTCGAGATGACATCAACGGTCGTTTGTTCGAGACGAAAGCTAATGTTCGAGAATATTGTGACTATATTATCCAACTATTTTACAACTACAACCATTACAAACAGTTAGCCTTGTCTTCATTCAACGAATATCAAT
The DNA here is from genome assembly GCA_004296455.1 of Calothrix sp. NIES-4101. Lineage (GTDB taxonomy): Bacteria > Cyanobacteriota > Cyanobacteriia > Cyanobacteriales > Nostocaceae > Brunnivagina. The sequence goes on along the minus strand of AP018280.1, from coordinate 4,364,999 downwards.
CTCGATTAAATTGGTCTATTGCTGGCAAATCAGTACAAGAGTTGCTTGGAACTATTTTGAGTTGAACTGCTTTGAACTTGTCATTTTCAACAACACTGTGTTACATGAAACTAAAAATTTTCTCCGATCAAAATTATCTTCCTAAAAAAACTCTTCCTGAAACTTTAAAATATGTAGCAATTCTGACTCCCTTTTGGGGCAAACTACCGGACGATCCTAAGCACTTTAAGACCGAAATTTTTGACAAGTTTATCGATCAAAGTAGATATTTCCTAGAAATGACTTCTCTAGAAAAAGCCGATCTAGCTATTTTTCCTGCCTATTGGCATTTGAGCAACTTCGATGAAGTAATGATTCAGTTTATAGGAAGGGCAAAAGAATTAGATAAACCAGTAGCTATATTTTCACATGGAGATTGGAATTGCGATCAAAACTTAGAAAACACCATTATTTTTTCTACAGCATTTTTTCAATCCAAAAGAAAGTCTCATGAATTTGCGATACCGGAGTGGACTTCAGATTTTATTAGTCAAAAATTTATGAGTCAGATTCCTATCCGTGAGAAACAAGCAAAGCCTAAAGTTGGTTTTTGTGGTTATGCACCGCCTCTTGGACTCCCATTCGGTCTAAAGAAATTAAAGGCATTCTTGCGCCTAGCTGGAGATATAGTCGGACTAACAGAAAAGTTTTATTCCAAAACTGGTTATACAAATCGGGTGATAGCTTTATCCAATTTATCTAAAAGTTCTTTAATAGAAACTAACTTTATTACTAGGCAACATTTTTCTTTTGCTAGCGAGGCATTACAAGAATCTTCTTGGGAACCTGAAAAAATGGCAGAGAAACTACGTCTAGAATACGTTCAGAATATCATTGATTGTGATTATGTTGTTTGTTGTAGTGGGTATGAGAACTATTCCATGCGTCTATATGAAACTTTGAGTTGTGGGCGGATTCCAGTTTTTATCAATACGGATTGTGTACTACCTTATGATTTTACTATTAACTGGAAAAAGTATTGTGTTTGGGTGGATGAAAGCGAGATATCTTCCATCGCCGAAAAAATAGTTGATTTTCATAATTCCCTTTCAGCACAAGAGTTTGTCGAGTTACAGTATCAATGTCGAAGACTATGGGAAGAATGGCTATCTCCTGAAGGTTTCTTTCGTAATTTATTTCGGCATTTAACGATAGTATAGTTTAATTCGATGTTAGCACTACCAGTTAATAAATAAAATCAGTGGGATATTAGTCAAGAAAACTCTATGTTAGAGCAACCTGTAGTAAGTATTATTATCAACAACTACAATTATGATCGCTTTTTAGCAGAAGCAATTGATAGTGCTTTAAATCAAACTTATTCTCATGTAGAAGTCATAGTTGTAGACGATGGTTCTACCGATAAATCTCGTGAGATTATTGCCTGCTATGGCGATCGCATTATGCCAATTTATCAGGAAAATGGTAAACAGGGGAAAGCATTCAATAGTGGTTTTGCAGCTAGTCGGGGCAACATTATTATTTTTCTTGACTCAGATGATTTTCTCTTGCCACAAGCCGTTGAAAAAGTGGTAGCTGTCTGGAAACCAAATATCGCCAAAGTGCATTACCGCTTAACAGTGGTTGGTAGCACTGGAGAATCGATGGGATACTCATTGCCTCAAGGAGGACAACCTCTAGCAGAAGGGGAAGTTTGGCGAATTTTACTAGAAGGCAGTCATTATGCTGGAACACCAACCAGTGGTAATGCTCTAAATCGTAAAGCAATGGAGCATATTTTCCCCATTCCTGATAAATACAAGCTAACGTCCGATGATTACCTTTCAACTCTGATTCCTTTCTATGGCGAAGTTGTTGCTGTTGAAGAATCTTTAGGTGTCTATCGAATTCATGACAGTAACCAGTGGGCATTAGCAACGCTATCAGCTGATCGTTTTCGCCGGTTTCTGCTTCATGATGCCCAAGCGCAGGCGTTGATTATTGGCAAGTACAACGAACTTGGTTATAAACTTCCCGATGATTTCGAACTCAGATCAGTAGGACGATTCCGCGTTCGTCTTGTATCCTTACGCCTAGATTTAGAAAACCATCAGTATCCGGATGACAAGATTCTGTGTCTAATTTACCTGGGAATTCGTAGTTTGTGGAAATATAGCAATTACAATCCTCAAAAGCGTATCATTCATAGCTTGTGGTTTCTCTGGGTAGGAATCATGCCATTACCCTTAGCTAAAACAGGAGTCACTTGGTTTTACGCCCCGCACTACCGCCCAAAAACAATTGACTGGGCACTAAAAAAAGTTAGGGCATTGGTTACATAGCAGGTAAATTGTGAGAAACCCAACATACAAAGCTCAAAGCTCAAATAATCTAAGACAAAAAATCTATGGTATACAAGAGAATAAGATGGTTTTTGAGTCGTCCAGATGTTCAACAAAATCCCCTAAAAGCCGTCTGGAAACGTTTGGTTTGGAGGCTTCGGTGGCTTATAACTAGTCAACCTTTTACAGTTCCTCTGGGGGATAGACTAAAAATTACTACCCCGAAGAGTGGCTCAGGTGCATCAATTTACTACTTTAGGTTTTCTGAACCAGAAACAGCAGATTTCATACTTCGTTTTCTACAAACTGGTATGGTGATGTTGGATGTAGGGGCACATATTGGTGAATACACACTACTGGCTGCTCAAAAAGTGGGTTCTACTGGTCAAATACATGCCTTTGAGCCACAAGCCCATATATTTCCCGTTCTAAGCCGAAATGTTGAAATAAATGAATTTAGTAACGTCAAGCTAAATCGTTCAGCAGTTTGTGATCTAGTTGGTGAAATGGAATTCGAGATTAGTGATGAACCAGCAATGTCCTCTCTCCGCAAGCATGAAAACCTTGATAATAATGCCAAGGTAGTTTGTGTTCCATCTACATCTCTGGATGAATACTGGTCAAATCATGCAACCAAAATTGACTTGATCAAAGTAGACGTAGAAGGAGCAGAGAAATTTGTTTTTCAAGGGGCTACAAAGCTTTTAAGTCTACCTGTTAATCAAGCTCCTACTTGGATATTCGAATATGCCCCAAACAGCTATGCTAGTTTTGAGTATCATTCTACAGAAATACTAGAGTTGCTTAAACATTACGGATATGGTGTATGGCAGTATTGTGGAGCAGGAATAATTAGAGAGTTTAAAGAAAATAAACCTCATCCAGAAATCATTAATTTAATTGCTGCAAAAGGAACGCCAATTGGGTTTACAGTTAGCAGTATTGGCTGAAACGCCCACTAGTACAGGATTGTGTAGTATCCCACTATTTTGCTGAGATGCCCACATTGCAAGGGCTCTAAAAAGTGATTGATTCCCTGCAATACTTTCTGGTCGCGATTTTGAAAAACTCTAAATTTTCCAACAAAAAAATAAATTACAGGAATTGAAAACATGGTTGATTTTAATCAAGTTTTTCCCAAAAGAATTCGAAATTTTATTAACCGCTTGTTACCATCAAAATTACTGAAATTTAAAACGCAGTATCAAGTAAAACAAACACATAGAAGATTTAATAGTAGAGGATTGAAAGAAACATTTACTTCAACTTACGAAGAGAACTTGTGGGGAGGGAACAAAGGCGAATATTATTCCGGAACTGGTTCAGATGATCGAATTGCAGAAAAATACAGCCAGCAAATTGACCAGTTTATCCAAGAACATAATATTAAGAAAGTCTTAGATTTGGGTTGTGGTGATTTCAGAGTTGCCAGCCAATTTATCACATCTGATGTTGATTATACCGGTGTTGATATTGTAGATTCTGTTATCAAGCTAAATAACGAGAAATATGGGGATGAACGAGTCCAATTTCACTGTTTAGATATTACAAAAGACTCATTGCCATCCTCTGAATTATGTCTAGTTCGTCAAGTACTTCAACATTTATCAAATGCTGAAATATTATCGGTTCTAGAAAATTTAGAAAAACAAAATTATTCTTTTATCTTAATTACAGAACATATTCCAACAGGTCAGGTTGAACTTCCAAATCAGGATATTCCTCACGGACCTTACACTCGTTTATTTCATGGGTCTGGGGTATTTCTAGACAAACCACCATTTAGTAAGAAGGTGAAAACACTTTTTGAAATTCCTGACAAGGAAATGACTGGAATTCTACGAACTGTTGTCTTAGAGAAATAAATGTCTAAAGATAATAAAATTCTCAAGTCGTCTCTGCGTGTCTTGTTTGTTAGCCACGCTTACGCCATTGGTATGAACCAAGGTAAGCTTAATGCGATCACTGAAGTGGAAGGAGTTGAAGTCGGACTCTTAGTCCCTAGTAACTGGAAAGCGCGAGAATGGAACCGTCTGATTCCTGTAGAAAATCCCTATCCACAAATTCGTATATATTCAGCACCCGTTCAATTTAGTAGCAGGGGTGGGGCTCATTTTTACAATCCTTGGCAAGTATGGCAAGTATTGACAGACTTTAAACCCGATATCGTGCAAGTAGAAGAAGAGGTATTTTCCCTTTGTACCTTTGAATTGGCAATTTTGACGAAGCTAATAAATAGACCTCTAATCGTCTTCGGTTGGGAAAATATAGAACGTCGCTTACCTTTTCCACGTTGGTTGACTTGTCAATTTGTTCTTAATACCGTTAGCTTTCTTATTCCTGGTAATCAGGATGGAGCCAATATAATGCGTCAATGGGGTTACAAAGGTTTATTAGAAGTTATGCCCCAAATCGGAGTGGATACTCATCTGTTCACATCAGACTTGGTAAAATGTGATCGTCAGCAGTTTAATATCGGCTTCTTAGGACGACTGGTACCTGAAAAAGGAATTGATCTGCTGTTGTCCTCTGTACGGCAACTTCAAGATCGAGGGTTAAAGTGTAATTTAATTATTTGTGGCTCTGGTTCTCAGGAAACAGCCTTGCGACAACAGGCAAAGGCATTGCAAATCGAAGACTGGATATCTTGGAAAGGAGCAATTCTTCATGAAGAAGCACCAACCGCAATTAGCCAATTTGACGTTCTGGTACTTCCCTCTAGGACTATTTCTAACTGGAAAGAACAGTTTGGTCACGTTCTGATAGAAGCAATGGCAATGGGCATTCCGGTTATTGGTTCTACCTGCGGCGAAATTCCCAACGTAATTCAGTGTAACAATCTGATATTTCAGGAAGAAAATATTCAGGAACTAACGACAATTTTGGATCGGATGATTCGCAACCCCCATTGGAGAAAGGAGATGGCGCGCCATGGCATTAATATGGTGAACAAGTACTATTCTCATCAACGGATTGCCAAACGACTCCTCGATGTATGGCACATTATAAGCAAATAAATAGCTTGAACCGTCAAGCTGCACTAATGAATAAATTTATGAGCAAAAAAACGAGATTGTTGGGAATAGATTTATGTCGAGGATTTGCAGCTTATGCTGTTATTTTATTACATTCTGGCGATGAAACTTGGGGAATACCAGTTGGTTATTGGGCGGAAAAGCTTAGGTATTCATTTTATTTTGCTGTTCCTTTTTTTCTAGCTGCTTCTTTCTTTTTTCTTACTAAAAAAACAATTCCTGATATCTCATTTTATTTTTGGCGTAATAGGTTTAATCGTATTATTGTACCATATATAATTTGGAGCCTTATTTTCATAATTTCTAAATCAGTTTTATTCTTATCTACCGGTCAAAGCTCTGAGTTAAGTAAATTGTTTAGAGACCCATTATCAATTATTTTTTTAGGATCTGCATCATACCATCTATATTTTCTACCACTTCTATTTACAGGGGGAGTATTGCTTTTTTTGGCGAAATACTTAAAACGCAACCAAACCTCAACTCAAGTGATGTTCTTTCTTGCAGGATTAAGCATTATCGTTGATTACATAATTACAGTTTCTAGCAATTCATTTAATTTAGGCTCTTATATTGCTTTCCCAAGTTTGTTAGAATGGATTTCATTTCACGGTTTCAACTATTCACTGACTAGATTAGTTTTGGTGGTAGTATCTTGGATAGTTAGATGTTTACCATATTTATTGATATCAACAATCGGCAATAAAATGTTATCTAAAGTAAATCCAAGGTGGATTTATACTAAATCGGCGATCGCCTCATTTTTCGTAATATTTGTATTTAGCAATATTGTTATAAGAGAATTTATTCATAGCGTATTTTGCGACATTCTGATAGCCTATTCTTTATTAATTTTAGGTATATCTGGCTCTATTTATATTAAAAATCAGACTGTTCAGACTATAATTAGCAATTTAGGTTTATGCTCATTTGGTATCTATTTAATTCATCCTTTTACTAATAGTGCAGTAAAAGTCATTTCGCTAAATTTATTACCTCAATTTACCGATGCTGTTTCAGTCGCTTCTATGCTAGTTTACTCTGGGGCTAGCTTTATAATCAGCTGGCTAATTATCAATATTTTTATTCAAAACAAATTACTTTCTAAATACATGTTTGGTATTTAGAAAAATAAACTTACCACGTAATTAAGTCAGCTTGACACCGTCTTAATAGGTAAAGATTGACTATTATCTTGTTTTTACATCAGAAAAAATTAGTTTTGGAGCTAGACAATGAGAGTGGCAATAGTACGGACGATGCCAGAATTTAGCATCGATATTTATAGTAACAATCTTATTGCGGGGATCAAAACCGTCCGTCCAGATTGGGAAATTATTGATTTTGCACCCCGTCCTTTTGATCGAACCAATTCCTCTTTAGCTTACAGAGTGCAAAAATACTATGAGCGTTTTTGGCGTTATCCTCAAATGATTAGTCAACAGATAAAAGCAGCAGATATTTTCCATATCGTGGAGCCTTGTGATGGACACATCGTATATTGGTTACAAGGAAAAGGTAAGCCAACCGTTGTTACCTGTCATGATTTAATTAATTTTTCTTATCCTGATAATGCCAAAAATTCCACGCAAATACCGCAGCTTAGTAATAATGCTTGGCGATACTCTGTTAAAGGGATGAAGTATGCAGATAACATAATTGCGGTTTCTGGGGCAACAGCAAAAGATACAACTCAAATACTAAATATTAATCCGACGAAAATTAAGATAGTTCCCAATGGAGTTGAACCTATATTTCAACCATTACCAAGAGAAGAAATTCTATCTTTTCGTCACCAACAGGGAGTTTCATCAGAAACAACTTGTCTTCTTAATGTGGGTTCAAATCATCCCCGCAAAAATATAGGAAATATCCTTCAAGCCCTAGCCATTTTGAAAGAAAAAGATTTAGCGATACAATTTTGGAAAGTTGGTGCAGATTTTACAGTAGAGCAGAAAGATTTTATTCAAACTTACAACCTTGACAACAACATTAAGTATCTGGGTAAACCAGATAAATCGACTTTGTGTCAGATTTACAATGCTGCCGATTGTTTACTTGCTCCTTCGCTATATGAAGGCTTTGGTATTACTCTTTTAGAAGCAATGGCTTGTGGAACTCTAGTCATTACAGCAAATGTTTCGGCGATGCCTGAAGTTGTAGGTGATGCTGGTATCTTAGTCAATCCAAGAAATATTCAGGAAATTGCCAGTAAAATTCTTCGTCTTTGCCATAATTCTCTGAATTATAATGAATTGGTTGAAAAAGGGCTTGCTAGAGCAAAGTTATTTACTTGGGAAAATACTGCTAAAGAGGTGGCTGAAGTATACAGTCAAATTATGAAAAGATCAGTAAATAAGTAGCCATCATGAACTGACACACACCAGGACGGATGAAAATAGAAGGTAAATGTATCTATTTTGATAGCCATCGAACTTTTATTTTCAAGTCAGTCGTCATGAATTCTGTAAACCAGAAGACATGAAAATTGAAGGTAAACATATCTATATATCTATTTTCATGTTTAGTTTTGTAAAAACTGTGAAATAAACTATTTCTAATTTGTTCGCTGATTTTACGTTTTGTCACATAGGTTGATTCTTTAGTGATCACCTGACTTGAAAATAAAAGTTCGATGCCTATCAAAATAGATACATTTACCTTCCATTTTCATCCGTCCTGATGTACGTCAGTTCATGATGGCTACTTAAATAAAGTTAGAATATCTATCGAAAATAAATTTGCTATTCATTGAGAGGTAATAATTAATGGTTATGATGAGAATTAAGAAATCAATAAGGGCAATTTTGCCGCCCTCTTTTGTTATTCATTTGATTGCGATGAAGAATTATCGAAATGGAGAACCGGAACTCAGAATTTTAAAGTCTCTAGTTGATCCAAATAAAAATAGCCTAGATATTGGTGCAAATAAAGGCGTATACACTTACTTTCTCTCACGCCTCTCGCGTCAAGTATTTGCTTATGAACCAAATCCAGAATTAGCCAAATTTCTGACTCAATCAGTAAGTTCAAATGTAACAGTCCAGACTATCGCTCTATCAAATTCAGAGGGACAAGCTACCTTATCAATTCCAATTGTCGATAGTTTTCTCTACGATCAGTTAGGGACATTAAGTAACAATATTGGTGTTTCACCAGGAAAAACCTATACTGTACCATTGAAGCCTTTAGACCATCAAGGACATACTAATGTTGGTTTTATTAAAATTGATGTTGAGGGTCATGAAGAAGCTGTGATTGACGGAGCGGTTGCACTATTAAAACAGCAACGACCAACTATAATGGTTGAAATTGAGCAGAGGCATCACCCTGATAAAAATATCGATGAAATATTTACGAAAATTTTATCTTTGGGGTATGAAGGATTCTTTCTGATTAATGGAGAATTAAAAACTTTGAATGATTTTTCTTTAGAGAAATATCAAGATACCAACAATTATCATGGTCATGCTTCCTTGGGTAAAACTTACATCTCCAATTTCATATTTAAGCCTCTAGCTCTTTAAAGATTCTATTTTTTTATTATTCAAAGATAGGTAAATAACAAAAGTAAAGTCTAGGCATATTTTGATTGCTGTTTTACATAAGCTCAGGACTCGCGCAACTGGCAAATAGCACATTTATCCTAAAACTGTCACATAGGATTAATTTGGCTCTAATGCTTATAAAGTATAGCTTAGAAGATTTGACTCAGACTTAATTATATGTGCCAGTTGTCATTATTTTGTGATGCTTGCGTAAGTCCTAAAACTATTCAATTCAAGGAGTTAGGATGATATGCATCATATTTAATTTAAAATCTATACCAATATTCAGAAAATGATGTATGAAATATGAAAAACTTAATATTGCAAAAAAAAAATATGATATAGGTACAACAACCCTGATTATTTTTACCTTCTCAACTATTTTTTATTCACGAATATTCTGTAGCATAGCCCATGCCCCTTCAGCACTAAACTTCTTCCACTTTGTAGCTGCTCTAGTTACTTTTGGAGTTGCAATAACAACGACTCGTGCAAAAAATCGAGAACAGATTTATATTTCACTGGTGCTATTAGTCCATTTATTTATCTTTATTGTTGTAATGTTTGCGAGTGCAATTTTAAATGAGGCTGGTTTAGTCAATCTTGTTTTTAATTTTTTAATTCTCGGAGAACCTTTTCTATTATTAGTTGCTATTATTGCCACGCCTCTTTCCTTCAAGCAAATAGAGAGAATACGCTTTTGGATTTTAATTTCTGCTTTGATTAATTTTTTGGCTGCCGAAGTCCAATATTTTATGCTTAGTACTGGTCGGATGGGTATGGTTGGTGGTTACACCCTAGAAGATCAGGTTCAAGGCACTTTTTATCTAGCTGGAGCTGGTGGTTATGTTTCTGCGGGCATATCTGTCATGGTTGGTCTCTACTTTTTTTTGTATATAAAATCAATACCCACTTGGCTTCGAATGTTGGTGTTTCCAGCTACCATACATCACATAGTGATTTCTGATACTAAACAAGTATTCCTAACTTGTTTTTTAGGCTGGGTACTTCTAGTACTAAGCAAATTTCTAAATATCAAGCAGTTTTTTACCTATGGGATTTGTCTTGGATTAGGACTGTATGCATTTTATTGGGCAGCATACAATGTAGAAGGTTTGAAACTCTTTGGATACTTTTTGGACAGAACAGATATGTATCAAGGACCAGATGCTGGTCCTAGTTTAAAAATAGAAGGAATTCGTATGGTTATCTCCTACTATAAATCACCATTGAATTGGTTATTTGGTCTAGGACCTGGTCATACCTTGGGGCGTCTCGGAGGATGGACAATTCATGATTATTGGTCTTTATTGGGTCCTCTGGGAGCTACTACACATCCACTGTATGGAAGAATTTGGGAGTTGATAAATAGTAGCTGGATTCTAATGTCAAGTACTTTTTTTGTTCCATTATTTAGCTGGGCTGGTATTTGGGGAGACATCGGATTCTTGGGATTGGGAAGCTATCTCTATCTTGGTATTTTCACATGGCAACGGCTTTGCCTAGATGACTTTTCTAAGTATTTAGTTCTTAATACCCTAGTTTATGGTTTTTTTCTGACTCAAATGGAAGAACCAGGTTACATGATTTCAGTAGCTCTTTTGATTGGATTACATTGGCATGAAAGAAAACATGTATTAGAGGCTCATTCGTCACAAGTTAAAGTAAATCTCTTTGTGTCAACAGTAATTAAGCTATAAATCAAAGGCATATTGAGTATCAAATTTAGCTGACTACTCAATTTGTAGGACAGGAGTAAAAGATGCTTTTTGATATGACGCGACCGCAGACTGAAAAATTCTGTTTTTTAGCCCCATTTTGTCCCAAAATTTAAGCACTATTGCTTATTGACAAATAGGTTATGAGCTTAACTTGTGAGTAATGTTAGAGGCTAGAAATTTTCAAATCTCATGAACATATTAAGATTTTCATCAACTAGCATCAGTACTTTGCTCGTATTGGCTATCTCTGCACGCAATCGAGTTTACGTTGTTGCACCAACTGGTTCAGACAAAAATCCTGGAACAATCGATCGCCCGTTTAAAACTATTCAAAAATGTGCCACTGTTGTTCAGCCAGGGGGAACTTGTTGGCTAAGAGCGGGCATTTATCGTGAGGAGGTTCGTCCTGGGGTTTCAGGGACAGCAGCAGCACCCATAACCTTTGCAGCTTATAAAAATGAAAATGTCACTATTTCTGGGACTGAAGCAGTTGAAGGATGGACTACATATCGCAACTCAGTTTATCGTCGCCAGGTGAGTTTACCTGTCAATGGCTATAGGGATATAGATTTCTTTGCCAATCAGGTATTTATCAATGGGGAAATGATGCCAGAAGCCCGTTTTCCCAATATGGATGAAAAACGAGATTTCCTACGTCCTACTCTCATAGGTGGAGGGGTTAAAAGTCAGGGAGGACTATTAGCTAGTATTGAAAACAAAGAAATTCCTCATTTGTCTGAGGGATGGACTGGTGCAAAAGTCTGGACTAATGAATGGTATACCACCCGCACAGGTACAATAACTGGTGGAACAGCAGGAAAATTAACTGCTCAAATGACTGCTCCTTGGGATAGGGGCGGATTTTGGTTTTATCTATTTGGCAAATTAGAATTACTTGATAGTCCAGGAGAATGGTTTTACGACTATAAAAGCCAAACTCTTTACCTCTGGGCTTTTGACAGTAAGATACCAACGAAAGTAGAAGTCAAACAGCGCAACTTTTCTTTCGATTTAAGCGATCGCTCTTATATCTCTTTACGTAATTTAAACCTATTTGCTAACACAATTACCACGAGCGATCGCAGCACTAATATAGTTATTGATGGTATTCGAGCTAAATATGTGTCCCACCACATGACTCTTCCACCCCTACCCAATTCAGAACAAGCTCCTAACTCTGATAATGGTTTAATTGTGGCTTCCCATGCCCACGATACTGGAATTCAATTACGTGGAAACAGTCATACACTCAAAAACTCAATAATCGAGTGGAGTTCTGGTAATGGTGTACTGCTAGAAGGGAAAAATCATACAGTAACCAACAATATTATTACCAACAGTAATTACATGGTGTCCTATGCCGCTCCTGTCCGCATTAATGGCACTGGTCATCAAATTACCCATAACACAATCTCTCGTGCTGGTCGTGACGCAATTAATATTGATTGGCATACCGCAGGTACAGATGCTGGTAACATTGAAATTGCTTATAATGATATTTCTCGCTTTGGTATGCTCAGTACCGACTTAGGAGCTATTTACATTTGCTGCTACATTAATTTAGAAGGTGGTTCGATTCATCATAACTGGATTCGAGATACCCAAGCTTTTAGTCCATTCTGGGGTACTCGCGGTATTTATTTAGACCTCGAAAGCTTTAACAGCACTATTCACCATAATGTAGTCTGGAATTTAACTGGAGGAAAAGACAACCATAACTTCGTGGTAGGTAGTCCTAGAGGATACGAGCGAGTCTTTAATAATACTTTTATGGGAGAAGTGGTTATGGGTGGAGGTTCTATTGCAGCACGTAATAATATTTTTGCAGCATCTAAAACTATAACTGCCAATAAACAATCCAATAATTTGTTTATAAACAATAATCCGAAGTTTTCTCAACCTCCTACCAAAGAAGCAAAATATCTTCCTGACTTTAGCTTAAAGTCAAACTCTCCAGCTATTGATGCTGGGGTGATAATTCCTGGTATTACAGAAAATTTTGTTGGTGATGCGCCCGATATTGGTGCATACGAGCGAGGTACTCCCATCTGGAAAGCTGGTTCAACTTTAGAGAACAATTTGAAAAAAAATAATTAAATATGCATGTTTTAATTGCCGCTTTACATCGACCTATTCAACCAACTGGTGTTTGCCGACACGCAGCTAATCTAGCTCGTTGTTTAGCAGGAAATGAAGAAGTTACCAAAATCAGTTTAGTGATAGGAGCTTGGCAAACAAAATATTTTGAAACCTCTTTTCCTCTGACCTCTGAAAAAATTCAACTAATTAGTGTCAATATCAAAAACAGTTCTCTCACCAGAAATATTTGGTTTCTCAGGGGTTTACCCCAACTAGTAAATAATCTCCGTGCAGATATTATTCATTTTTCGTTTCCTTTCCCGTTCCTCAGAGCTAAATTTAATGCTTCTGTGGTGACTACGATTCATGATTTATACCCTTACGAATGTCCCGATAACTTCGGCTTTCCTCAAGTTTGGTTTAATCGTCTATTTTTAAATCAATGTATTAGTAATAGCGATGGTCTTGCTTGCGTATCTAAAGTAACATTAGATAAACTAAAGTTTTATTTTCCCCATCTTAAACCCAGTACAGCAATTGATGTAATTTATAACTTTGTTGATTTTGAGAATGTTAAACCTCAAGTTCCTCAAAAGATACCAGCAAATAGTTTATTTTTATTATCTGTTGCTCAACATCGTCAGAATAAAAATTTAGATTTGTTGATTAAAGCTTATTCACAGTTACTAAATAACAAGCAATTAGTTTTAGATACTAAATTAGTCATTGTTGGGACTTATGGACCAGAAACTCAAAATATTAAAGATTTAATTAGCCATTTATCTGTAGAAAATAAAGTAATCCTACTAGCTGCGATCGATGATCCAGAATTGTGTTGGTTATATCAAAATTGTCAAGTTTTTATAATTCCTTCTGCCACGGAAGGTTTTTGTCTGCCTCTAGCTGAAGCTCTCCACTTCAGAAATTTAATTGTCTGCTCTGATATCCCAATTTTTAGAGAAGTTGGTACTAATGACTGTACTTATTTTTCTTTAGAGACTGATGCTGTTACTAACCTCAGCCAAGCCATTATTCAATCGATAAAGAAACCTAATTTATCAAACTATACCGATGTAGAGCGCTTTGAAAAATCAAATATAGCCAAGCAATATTTAAATCTATATGATCGAGTTAATTCAAAGTGTTCTTAAAACGGAAAGTTATTGCCAATTAATTAGTCAAATGATTAATCACTACACCCAACATAGGTATTTTAGATATATTTAATTGAGAAACAGCTTCTTTGAGCTTTAAACCTTGTAACTTACCTAAACCAGTTACTAACACTACTCCATCAGTGTTATTAGCTAACAACTTGACATCGGCATAATCAACAATTGAAGCAACATCATAAATGACTAGCTCAAAGATTTGTTGTAATTCTTGCATCAAGTTTCGCATTTTTGCAGAAGCCAGTAAGCCACTAATATTAATATCGCTATTTGTATTTCTTGACGACAAAATAAATAAATTTTCATCTAAAAAAGATTGTTCAATAACGCTCTTGATATTGATAGCAGCATCTAAATTATCAGATAATAAAATATCGCTTAAACCTTTGATTGAACTTAATGCCATAGCACTAGTTAAATTCCCTGGATTACGTATATCAACATCAACAACTAAGACTCTAGTTCCTGACGCTGCTATAACTTTAGCTAAATTAAGCGCCACAGTAGATTTTCCTTCCCCTGATATCGTAGAAGTAACAATCAGAGAATGAATGTCTTTGTCTTTTGCAAATAAGCTCAAGTTAGATGCTAAAAAAACATAAGCTTCTACATATGGGGAAAGCAAATTTTTGACAGCATAGTTTCTATTATAATTTTTATTTATTGACTGCTTTTCTTTTGAATATAGTTGTTTAATGAAATCAAGTATTTTCTGAAAATACAAGTTGTTGTAAGAGTTATTAAAGGGAATAATCCCTAAAATTGGTTGATTAGTAATTTCTTGAATTTGATTAGGATTGTACACTAGATTTTGAGATGTCTCTAAGAGTAATGCTGCTCCTACACCAAGCAACAACCCTAAAACCGTACCTAATACTATGTAATTTGCGATACTAGCAGCATTCCTTTTGGGTTCCCCTACGAGAGTAAGCAACTTCCAAGGAGCTTCCTTTTGAGCAGATTCCAGCCGTAGGGCTTCTCGTTGAATTAAAAGTTCATTCAGCTGTTTAACTGTGATTGTCATTTCTCGTTCGATATTTTCGTATTTTCCTGTCACCTCCAACCATTCTTGGAAACTTTTTTGCATATTTGCGATTTCTCTATTAATAGCTTGTATCTGTTTTTGTTCTAAACTAACTTGATTATCAATTTTTTGTTGAATAGTAGCTATTTCTAAATTTATGAGAGAAACTATGGCTCGTCTTTGTTCTTGTAAATTCTGAATTTTGGTACTTTGATCTGAAAAAATCGCAGATTGTTTGGCAATTTCGCTATCTATTTTCTGCAAGTCTTCCAATAGTGCATTATATCGAGAAGTCCCAATTAGCATCGCTGTAGTTGATGTAGTCGATTCCTCATTAAGTTCTTTTTTAGCAAGAGCAGCTTGTCTTTGAGTTTTTTCTAATTGTGATTTATATTCAATCTGCTTAATAATAAAAGTATCTATCCTTTGAGATAGTTGAGAACCCTGAGCTTCTGGAGCAATAATATTATATTTTTTCCTTAATTCTTGTAATTTATAATTAAGTATATTTACCTTAGTCTGTATTCTGGGAATTTGCTGGTTTAAAAAATCTAGTCCTCTATTTACTCCGGATTGCCTTTTTCTCAAACTATAGTTCAAATAAACTTGTATTAACTCTTCTAAAACATCTTTGACTTGCTCGCGATCGCTATGTTGATAAAATACTTCTAAAATTCCTTTTTTTTCGTCAGCTTTTAAGCTGAGTGTGCTAGTAATCGAGTCGTAATTAATTCCTGGATACTTTTCTTTTAATTTTGTGACAATAGGTGCAATGAGATCAGGACTTTTTAAGTTTTTTACTTGTACTTCATCTAAAGTAACGGCTCCAATGTCTTCTGTAGTTTCTCGCGATTGTGAGACAGAAGAAGTCACTTTGGTTTCAATACTGACTCGCTCAGAAAGTATTTCAAAACCAGCTTCATAGGTAGGAGTACGTCTGAGGGCACTAACAAAAGCTAAAGACGACATAAAAATAGTGATTCCGACTACCACATGAATCTGCCGGATAATCTTGTCTTTGAAGTCACTTAAATTTAATCCACCTTCAGATGCTTCATAATATTGGAAACTTTGATTAATTGGCTGTATTTGCTGAGATTGACTTGTTTTCATATGTTTGCTTTGATTAAATATTCTACTCAGGGCTAAAAGGATGCTGTAATTTACTTACCATGTACCTGCGCTAGCTTTAGCAACGACGCATTCCAAGTATTTGAGGAGTTGCGACGATAAATCATAAATAATACAGCAGATTCAATCAAGGTGAATCAAAGGATATGAGTCAGTTCATGTAAACTTTTGTATCATTGTCCCAAAAATTAGGAGATCGCTACCCTTCGGGATGCAAGCAACGTTGTTCCTCCTCGCAATGACGAATCGAGTTTTGGGATGGTGATCGCGTTTGTGGGGAAATTTTGAGTGTGCGATCGCGGTTTGGGGTATTTGAAGGGAATGCGATCGCGTTTTTGCCTGAGAAGCTTTACAAAATTACAGCCAATTACCAACTAATATGTAAGGTGCCCAAAAACCAAGACGACTTTGACACTCGCCTGCCTGAGATTGGTTTTCCTACTTTGATATACTCTGGTTTTCCTGAGTCTTCGTAAAATCATGAATCCCAAAAAGGAGTGTTAGAAACTGTACTCATCGCTTGGTTAAGATACTCTTGAAAATTAGCCTTACCACCCAAATACAAACCCTGGAGACGCATCACACCCTTGGGTGACTTATACAGCATATCCCCACCACCCAACAAACTTGCTGCGCGATCGTCATCAGGATTACCCAAGATAATCCCGCTATCTTCGGGACGGGACACCATAAACGCAACCTTTCCCGAACAGTTTGACCTAATTAATGGTTTAATCACATCCTTATCTGGACGTTGGGTAAACAAGAAAATATTGATTCCCGCAGCACCTGCTTTTGCTAATAATTTCATCAATGCTGTTTCGATTTGGTCTTTGTAGGTGCTATCCGACAGCAAATCAAAACATTCATCTGTCACCGAAACAATCCGGGGCATGGGACAATTGGTAAACATTTGGTTGTACTCTTTGATATTTTCAACCCCCACCCGTTTAAACTCTAAATAGCGAAGTTCCTGTTATGCAACCAAATAATTGAAAATTTGCAGGGTATTTGCAGCATCCTCGGCAACAGGTGCGATGAGATGGGGAAGTCCGTTAAAGCAAGTCAGGGAAACCAGCTTTACATCGCTAAGAGCAAGTTTTACCAAGCTGGGTGGATAACGTAATGCTAAATATAAAACTATCGCTTTTTCCAATACCTTCGCCAGATTTCTGAGTGATGACATAACATCAAAGCTTGTAGGAGCAAGTTTTTTTCGTATGAGTGAAATAGCCTTTATAAATTCCAGATAACTTAAAAACCATGTCCGGTATTTCCGCACAGTATTTTTACGTTATAAAGCTTGATATATAAGGACTCTGGAGTCGCAGCCAAACAGATAAAACCGATATTTGTTTTAGCTGAAAACCTTGACGGCAAAAAGGTTTTTGCCATTCATACTTTTGGCGAAGATATTGTAATATAATAATCAATCTTTGCTGCTGTCGATGACTCATAAGTCTTTTACCCAAGATTGTGCACAATATATAAAAAATGCTGTATTTGCCTCTTTAGCAACCCCAATTATTCTTTTTAACCGTTTGCTAGCTATTTCTTAACTTTACCAAGATAAATTGAGGAATTGAACTTGTATAAATAAATTTTGCTGAATATAGCTAGGGAAGGCTTAGAAATATTCAACTATTATTCTTTGCACTTATGCTTCTTAGCATCAGGCTAATTCTTCTTGCTAGTCAGCAAATATTTGAGTAACAGGATTCGATATTTTTTACTAAAAACTTAATACATATTTATAAACTATTGCCTAATAAAATGATGGCTTTAAGCTTCTAAAACTCAATCTCTTGCAAATTTATCTATGACATCTTCCAACATAATCCGCTTTTCCCAATTCAATGCTTCCCTGAACCGCAATGCTGATGGTCAGTTAATTACTGATTTATCTACACCTAATAATAATCAGGCGAAAGCAGTTGCGGAAATTATCCAACGCAACAATCCAGATATATTATTAGTCAACGAGTTCGATTACGTCCAAGCGAATCCTCAACAGGCGGTGCAATTATTCCAGCAAAATTATCTTGCTGTGAGCCAAAATGGTGCAAATCCTGTTAATTATCCCTACTTTTATATCGCACCTTCAAATACAGGAATTGCTTCGGGGTTCGATTTAAATAATGACGGGAAAATTGTTACAACCCCAGGCGCATCTGGATACGGTGATGATGCTTTAGGATTTGGTAATTTTCCTGGTCAGTTTGGGATGTTGTTACTTTCTAAATATCCTATTGATACTGCTAATATTCGCACCTTCCAAAATTTTCTGTGGCAGGATATGCCAGATTCTTTGCTTTCTAGTATTTCAACTCCTAATTCTAATACTCCTTGGTATTCGCCAGAAGAACAAAACGCCTTACGCCTTTCTTCCAAGAGTCATTGGGATGTTCCAATTAAAAGTAACGGTGAGACAATTCATGTTCTCTTGAGTCATCCCACACCACCAACCTTTGATGGAACCGAAGACCGCAACGGTAAGCGCAATCATGATGAGATTCGCTTTTGGGCAGATTATATCACCCCAGATAAAGGCGATTACATTTATGATGATGCAGGTAAAAAAGGCGGGATTGCTATTGGTTCGCGCTTTGTAATTATGGGCGACCAAAATGCCGATCCAGTGGATGGTGATAGTTATGACAATGCTATTCGCCAACTATTACAGAATCCTGGTATCAATACTAATGTCATCCCCACCAGTCCCGGCGCAGCGCAACAAGCAACTTTACAGGGTGGTGCAAATGTTAACCAAAAAGGGAATGCTAATTTTGATACCGCAGATTTTGCTGATACTGCACCAGGTAATTTGCGGACTGACTATGTATTACCCTCCGCTGATTTGACTGTTAATAATTCCGTAGTGTTTTGGCCTGTAAATAGTGACCCTAATTTTCCTTTAGTAGGTACTTTTAACGCCAGTCTTCCCGGTGGTTTTCCTAGTTCCGACCATCGTTTAGTATATGCAGATGTACAAGCAGGGCCGACAACAGCAGGGAAAACGATTCCTGAAGTGGGATTTTTGGGACAAACTATCTTACCTACAGGCTTTATTCCCTCTGGTGAAGCGGGAACGGTAAATGGTGTACAAGCGCCTTTGGGTGGGTTGTCTGGTGTCGCCTATGATGCAGATGAAAAACAATTCTACGCTATTTCTGACGATCGCTCTCAATTTGCACCCGCCCGCTTTTATACTTTTACTACTGACCCGGCAAAAATTGCTACAACTGGGGCGACTTTTACCAATGTTACGCCGCTAAAAGATGCTAACGGTAATTTCTTTGCTCTCAATAGTCTCGACCCTGAAGGGATTGCTTTAACTAACAATGGTACGGTCTTTATTTCCTCTGAAGGTGAAGTCAATCCTGGTGCTGGTCGTGTTACCAATCCCTTTATTAAAGAATTTTCCCTGACTACGGGGCAAGAAGTTCACAGTTTGGCTGTCCCCAAGAAGTTTTTACCCGTTGTTCAGGATACTAACAATAACAGTATTGTCGATGCTGGCGATACCCAAACCGCAGGGGTATACAACAACTTGGCGTTTGAAAGTCTGACAATTACACCTGACCAAAAAACTTTATTCACCGCCACAGAAAACGCTTTATTTCAAGATGGACCAAGGGTTTCCACTACCACAGGTAGCCGTTCGCGGATTTTGCAATACAATCTGGTAACGGGACAGCCTGAAAAGGAATATCTCTATATTACAGATGCATCTGTTACCCCAAATCCAGCTACAGGTGCTACTGATAACGGCTTGGTGGATTTATTAGCAATTGATAATCGCGGTACATTACTAGCTTTAGAACGTTCTTTTGCACAGGGTTTCGGGAATGAGATTAAAATCTACGAAATTTCCCTACAAGGTGCAACGGATATTAGCAGTATCGACGCAATCAAAGATTTAAGCGCCACTCAATTAGCTGCTATTCAACCAGCCCAAAAGCGGCTTGTATTGAATTTAAATGACCTGAATTTACCCACAGACCCCAATCATCCAATTACTGGTACAGATAACATTGAGGGTATAGCTTTCGGGCCGAAATTAGCTGATGGTCGCCAATCGATTGTTTTGGTGAGTGACAACAACTTTGGTACAACCCAATATACCCAAATCTTAACTTTGGGTGCAGATTTAGTACCTACCGCCGCACCAAGGGTGGAAACTCGTCCTGATTTATTAGACGATGAGACATTACCAACAGACCAACGCGCTGATGCTGATGACCCAGCTATTTATATTAATGCTAACAATACGGCTGGTAGCTTAGTTCTCACCTCAGTGAAAAATGCCGGACTGCGGGTGTATGACTTGTCAGGTAAACTGTTGCAGGAAGTGAATCCTGGCGGTATTCGCTACAACAACATTGATTTGCAATATGGTTTTGAATTAGGTAATGAAAAAATAGATATTGCCGTTGCGAGCGATCGCGGTAACGATAAACTAGCAATATTCAAAATTAATCCCAATCCCACCACCTCCGGTAAGTATCTCGAAAATATTACCGATAGCAGTCTGGGGACGATTTTCCAAGCACCACCCTTTCTTGCGCCCTATTCCTCATCTTCTCGCAGTTCCTACGGACTAGCTTTATATCGTAGTCCCATTACCAATGATTACTACGTCTTTACCAGTCGTCGGGAAACTGGAGATATCGCCCAGTTCAAACTCATAGATAAAGGTAATGGTAAAATTGGCGCGGAACGGGTGCGGGAATTCACCATTCCTTCCCCTGCTGACCCTGAACGTACAGCGCAGACTGAGGGGATGGTTGTTGACCAAGAAACTGGTTTTATCTACATTGGTCAAGAAGATGTTGGTATTTGGAAATTCCAAGCAGAACCCGACGGCGGTACAACAGGGAAGTTAATTGATAAAGTTAAAGGCTTGGGTGGTAATTACCTTACCGATGATGTGGAAGGATTAACTATCTACTACGGTAAAAATGGTACAGGCTATTTGTTAGCATCTAGCCAAGGTGATAATACCTTTGTTGCTTACACCCGTGAAGGCAATAATGATTACTTAGGTAACTTTGCGGTTGGGAACAATGGGGGAATTGATAGTGTACAAGAATCTGATGGTGCAGATGTTGTTAACGTACCCCTTGGCCCTAACTTCCCCAACGGTTTATTTGTCACTCAAGATGGTTCTAATGAACCTGCAAAACTAGTTAGCGATGGTGATGAAACAGAAAATATCAACTCTAATTTCAAATTAGTACCTTGGGAAAATATCGCTAACACCTTCTCCACTCCTTTAAATATTGACACCACTAGTTACAATCCGCGCAATCCTGTTGCTCAACCTAAATTAACTATTTACGACTTTAAAAACTTACCAAAGTTAGGTACAACTTCCAAAGGCGAAGATATTTTCTTAGGTGGTTTTTCTGGGTTATATTTCCAAGGAATTGCACCTAATGGTAATCTGCGATTTGTTACCCACACAGACAGAGGCCCTAATGGTGAACATGTGGGTGCAAATCGACCATTTTACTTACCAAATTTCCAACCAGAAATCGTCAGTTTTGAACTCAACCGCAGCACAGGCGAAATTACAATTACTAAACGTACTGGGTTATTCCGCCCAGATGGTAAAACCCCATTAACCGGACTACCAAATTTACAAGCTGGGGCGAATGGTACAGCTTATACCGATGAAATTGGCGTTGATTTAGATAATAAACCTCTACCTAATGATCCGTTAGGTGCAGATTTAGAAGGAATTGTAGTTGCAGAAAACAGTGATTATTGGATGGTAGATGAATACCGTCCCGCAATTTACTATTTTGATAGTCAGGGTAAATTAATTGATAGATTTATCCCCAAAGGAACCGCAACTGCACCCAACCCAGATCAAAGCGCGGGTACTTTTGGAACTGAGATATTACCAGAATTTTACGCCCAACGCCGCAACAATCGCGGATTTGAAGCTGTGGCTTTAGAAGGTTCTAAATTATACGCCTTTATTCAAAGTCCAATTGATAATCCTGTTAATGCTAGTGATACAGTTTCTAAAGCTTCTCGCAATCTGAGAATTTTAGAATTTGATATCATCAGTAAACAGGTAACAGGCGAGTATTTATATCTTCTCGAAGGTCTACCAGCCACAGATAAAATCGGCGATGCAGTTTCTCTGGGGAACGATAAATTTGCAGTTGTGGAACGTGATGATAATGGAACATCTGCTGGTAACAAATTAATCTATCAAATTAATTTGGCAGGTGCGACAAACATCCATAATCCTGCTAACTTTACTTTGCCTAATGGGAAGACCATTGAACAACTAACTCCGGCTGAGTTAACAACTGCTAAAATTACCCCTGTGAGCAAAAGCTTAATCGCCAATGCTGCCCAGTTAGGTTATACCGGAGTCGAAAAATTAGAGGGTTTAGCATTAGTTGCACCCAACACTTTAGCGTTAATTAATGACAACGATTTCAACGTTACAGGTAAGACCCCTGCTGAAAGATTGGGAATTTTGGAGTTACCAAATAACATCGCAGTTACTAAACCGAAAATATCCCTGAACATTCTCTTAGTAAATGATGATGGCTATCAGGCAAAAGGGATAAATGTTCTCTACAACAAATTAGTTGCGGCGGGTCATAAAGTCACATTAATTGCACCAAAGCAACAACAAAGTGGTCAAGGTACAGCCTTGGATACCGAGAAATTTGGCAAACAATTAGAGGTTGTTAATTATGAACCAAATAAATGGTATGTCGATGGTAAACCAGTTGTCACCACTTGGGCAGGAATCGATTACATATTAAAAGATAACCCCCCAGATTTAGTGATTTCTGGGATTAACGAAGGCGAAAATCTCGGTTTAGAAGGAATCATTTCCGGGACTCTCAGCGCCGCAGTTTCAGCATTAAATCGCGGTGTGCCTGCGATCGCAGTCAGTGCGGGTGTTAAACTAGCAGAACGTAGTGCAGGCTACCCCAGTACTGATAAAGCCTACGATGTTGGTGCTAATTACGTTGTCGATTTAATTGCCCAATTACAAGCAAAACAAGGCAATAATCCCGCTATCTTACCAAAAGGTATTGGTTTAAATGTCAATATCCCGGCAACTGACAAAATTCAAGGTATAGCTTTTACAGAGTTTGACAGTGCAGGTAGTTTTGATTTCAAATTTGGGGAATTACCGCCTAACTTTGGCACAGGACAAGGCATACTTTATACTCAAAATTCCTTACCTGATGGGACAACACCAAAACCATTCTCAGAAGGCGAACAATTCTTAGCAGGGCGAGTGACGGTAACTCCCTTTGATGGCGATTGGAGTACAACCCAAAGTGAACGCCAAGCACTGAGTTCTCTTGCTAACCTAAAAGTCCCAGGTTTAATGGATGCAATCAAGCCTGCTAGCAAGGCGTTAAATATTCTGCTGGTGAATGATGATGGCTATCAAGCCAAAGGTATTGATGTCATCTACAAAACTTTAACGTCTGCTGGTCACAACGTGATTTTAGTCGCACCCAAAGACCAGCAAAGCGGGAAAGGTACTTCCATCAACACCGATAAGATTTTCCAGAATATGGAAGTTGTAGAATTTGATACCAGCAAAAACAAATGGTATGTCGATGGGACTCCAGTTGTCACCACTTGGGCGGGACTTGATTACATATTATCTAAGGAGAATATAAATAAACCCGATTTGGTGATTTCCGGCATTAATGAAGGTGAAAACATCGGTTTAGATGCCGTTTCTTCTGGTACAATCAGCGCGGCGGTAACTGCATTACAAAATGGCATTCCGGCGATCGCAGTTAGTGCAGGAATTGACCTTGCTGGGTTACAAACAGGCGATAAATCCAGCACGGAAAAAGCCTATGAAATCGGTGCGAGGTTGGTTGTTGATGCGATTAACCAACTCCAAGCCACTCAAGGTAGTAATGCAGATTTACTGCCGAAAGGAACAGGTTTAAATATCAATATCCCTGCTTATAATCCCGATATTGCCAAATTCAGCACAATTACAGGGGTTGCAGTTACCAAATTTGACCAAGCTAGCAGCCTGGGTTTAAAGGTAGCTGAGATTCAGCCCGGAGTTCCTGGCTTAACTTTAGGGGCTTCCAGCAATACAGGTACAGGAGATTTGTCATCGGAAGGGGGCAGATTCTTAGAGCGAAATATTACCATTACCCCTATTGATGGTAACTGGAGTTCAACCGCAACCAGCCGTCAACAAGTTGCTAATACTGCAACACCAATTTCGGTGAATGGAATCGCCAGTGGTGATACCACCCAAAACTCTACAGTTCTCTGGGCGCGGAGTATTTTCCCTGGGGACGTGAAATTTGAATATGCAACTGATGCCAACTTTAATGCGATCGCAGGCACAAAAACCGTCAGCGTTACTAATATCAACCAGCCTGTGAAAGTTGAAGTGGCGGGACTGCAAGCAGGAACCCAGTATTACTACAGAGTCACCGACGCAGCAGGCGCAACCGCTACAGGTAAATTTAGTACGGCGGCAAATATTGGCACAAAAGCAGGGTTAAAATTTGGTGTCTCTGGGGACTGGCGGGGAGAATTAGCACCCTATCCAGCTATTAGCAATGCAGATGATGCCAACCTGAAATTCTTCTTTGAATTTGGCGATACCATCTATGCAGACTACCCCTCACCCGGACTGAGAAACCCAGATGGCACAGAAAAAGCCCAAGCTACAACTTTAGAAGATTACCGCGCTAAACAAGCAGAAGTCTACAGCGATCGCTATGGTAAAAATACTTGGCAAGATTTACGGGCTTCAACTTCTATTTTGGCAACCATTGATGACCATGAGGTAGTCAACGATTTCACAGGCGGTGAGAATTTAGCCACCGCCTCAGCCGCAGATCAAGCTTTATATGGTGCGAGTTCCGGGTTAGTCAATGACTCACCACTATACGACAACGGTCTGCAAGCTTTCCAAGAATACAACCCCATCCGCGATCAGTTCTACGGTCAAACAGGTGATGCCCGCACTGATGGAGAACGTAAACTTTACCGTTATAATACTTACGGCAGTGATGCTGCCACCTTCGTTCTCGATACCCGTTCCTT
The DNA here is from genome assembly GCA_004296455.1 of Calothrix sp. NIES-4101. GTDB lineage: Bacteria > Cyanobacteriota > Cyanobacteriia > Cyanobacteriales > Nostocaceae > Brunnivagina. The sequence continues at coordinate 4,339,890 of AP018280.1, read as the reverse complement.
CCGAGATCCAGAATTACCGGATATTGCTAACCCCAACGATCCCGCGCAAGTTGCTGATTATCTAGGCAAATCCTTTCAGAGTAATCGCACTTTATTAGGAAAACAGCAACTAGAAGACCTGAAACGCGACCTCTTAGAAGCCAAAAATAACGGCATCACCTGGAAGTTTATCATGGTGCCAGAGCCAATCCAGAATTTAGGGGTAGTTGCTGCGAGCGATCGCTTTGAGGGTTACGCCGCCGAACGCACCGAAATTCTCAAGTTCATCAATGATAACAACATCAGTAACGTTGTCTTTGTCACTGCTGATATTCACGGTACAGTCGTCAATAATCTCACTTATCAATTAGCCCCAGGTCAAGCACAAATTGCTACTAGTGCCTTTGAGATTAGCACAGGTTCCGTTGCCTTCGATGCGCCCTTTGGCCCAACAGTAGCCGACTTTCTCACCCCAGCACAGAAAGCCTTATACGATTCGCTTGCTGTCGCCAATGATGCCGATAGCCTAGCCAACGACAAAGACGATTTCATCAAACAGGCGATAAATTCTAGTCTAACTCCTTTAGGTTATGACCCTGTAGGCTTAAATAACAATCTCCCCGAAGCCAACGGCTTAATTAATGCCAAGCTTTTACAAGGAGATTACATCGCCACCCAAACCTACGGCTGGACTGAGTTTAATATTGACCCCCAAACTCAGAAGCTAACTGTCACCACCTATGGAATTGAACCATACAACCGTGAGGAATTAGCCGCTAACCCCAGTGCAGTTATTAGCCGTCAACCGCAAATTGTCAGCCAGTTTGAGGTAGATCCTGCCAAAAAACCAGACATTCAATTTGGTACTAGCAACAATCTCCAACCTGGTCAAACTTTATTCACAGGTAACGGTGCGGATACTGTCGAGGGTAGCCAAAAAAATACTATTAACACTGGTAACGGTGATGACACAGTATTTGCTGGTAGTGACTCTTTAGTCTCCACAGGTAATGGAAGCGATCGCGTTTTTCTTGGTGCTAATGAACCTGCAAAAAATACTAATGTTGATGGGGGTAATGGTAACGATGAACTTACCGTAGTCGAAGCCAATGGTAGTAATAACTTATTTGGTGGAGCAGGTAATGATACCCTGCAAGTAATTGAAGGTTCTCGTCAATACCTCTATGGTGGCTCAGGTGAAGACATTCTCATCAGTGGTGGTAGCAATAACCGTCTTTATGGTGGTTCTGGAGATGACAAACTTTTCTCTAATTCCAATGATTCCTTATTTGGTGGTGATGGTGATGATGTGCTATTTGCTGGCGATCGAGGAAATAACCGCTTGACTGGCGGTAATGGCGCTGACTCCTTCTGGATTGTGAATGCTAGCCTCCCTACGAGTAAAAACATTATCACCGACTTTACCCCAGGAATTGACGTAATTGGTATTGGCGGTATTACTGGCGTGAGTAAGTTTAGTGGCTTAACACTTTTACAACAAGGTAATGACACTTTGGTAAAAGTCGGCAGTACTGAATTAGCTTCATTATTAGGAATTACCGCTATATCCCTGGATGCAAATAGCTTTGTTTTTTCGGTTAGTGTAGTTTAAAAATAAAGTTATTACATCTCAATGTAACAACAAGATTTAGTTAGGCTGTACTAATTTTCTAATAGTGAGGGAGCGAGACTTCCTCGCTTTTTTTATTTATGGCTTGCAACTGACCGCACCAACTCAATATCCAAATCTAAAGATTCAGCAATTTGTTCTACTGTTGCACCCAAATTCAACATTAAAGGAACCGCTTCTAATTTTCCTTCCAGTTTGCCTTCTGTTCTCCCTTCCTGTTTGGCTTCTTGGTAAACTTTGGTTTGTTTTAATTCGCTAAATCCAAACATTTGTTCTATCTCCTCTCTGCTTTTTTGGGGAAATTTGTAGACGATGATGGTTTCTATTAGTTCAAGAAATTCCCTTTGGGCTATTTCCGATTCTATTTGTTGTTTGGCAAGGTTGATTAACTCCCTGGCTTTTGTTACTGCACTCGATTCCGGTTCTACTACTAATTTAACAGTTGCAATGGCGATTGATGTTGGGGTATCGAGTTCGTCTAAGTATATGCGCGTGATGCGTCCGGATGTGAGTAGTTCTATATACCTCTCGGTCTCGCCTGTATCTGTGTTGCGGTTGGGATATACGACAACTCCTCGCCAATTGTTGGTGAGTTCGGTTTTGTCGAGGTAAAGAAAGATTTCCGTAAATAGGCGAGAGTAGAGTTTTTTGTCAGGTTGAAATTGGACTTCTACGAAATAGATGGGGGATGAGGGGTTGTCTTGGGGGAGGAATACACTATCTATACGGAAAGCCAGTTGTTTGACTTCGACGGAGGAAAATTGGTAGGTGTTGGCGGTTTCTGGGGGTTGGTTGATGAGTTCAAAGAAGATGCTGGGGAAGCTTTGGAATAAGCGGTAGAAGATTGTGTCAGTTTTCACACTGGTTGGTGTTGGATTGGTGGCGCAATTTTTCGATTTTACAATCTGCCTGGAACCAAATGTCTTCAAAATTGCTAGCTAAACACAACTTGTAAATCTAAAACAAATCCTGGTAAAACATCCTCTCCAGATAAACTTGTGGGACTATTCACAACTTCTACGGATTGATTGGGACGATAAATTTCCACTTTTTGATTTTTTGTATCAATTAGCCACCCCAAACGCAATCCATTATCGATATATTCCTGCATTTTTCTACGTAGTGGTTCCATATTGTCACTTTTGGAACGTAATTCAATCGCAAAATCTGGGCAAAGTGGCGGAAAGGAGTCTTGTTCTTCTGGTTTCAATTTATCCCATCTGGCTTGACTTACCCAAGCCGCATCGGGAGAACGTTCTGCTCCATTGGCAAGTAGGAAAGCTGTTGAGGAGTTAAAAGCAACACCTAGTTTTGTTTGTCGGTTCCAAAACCAAAGTTGTCCTTCAATGTCTATGTTACGCTTACCTGTATTTCCTCCCGTAGGGGGCATAATAATTAGTTCTCCAGTGGGAGTTAGTTCTAGCTGTACGTCTCGATTTGCAGCAGCAAGGAGGGCGAATTGCTCTTGGGTAACTTTTAGGTTGGGAGGAATATTGAGAAGTAAGTTGCTCATAGACAATTAAACATAAAAAGTGCCCACGTACATATATTATGAGCTAATTTTGGATTCGACTTTATGCTGCGTCATCTTAAAATCGCTCGAATAGCCATTCATCGCCGACGATTTCCGCCAATTTCTCGTACAGTCGCGGCATATAATACTCAGGATTATTTAACTGCTGCGACTCATACCAAGTATCAAACGCTTCCTGAGTCTCAATTCCCTGTGCCCCTGCCGCACCTAATAAAATATTGAAGCCACGCTCTTGTAACTCCTCTAACTGGGGATGCTCTCCACCACGCACCGCACACAAATACACCACACCCGCACCCAGTAAAGCTTCTATTTCATCCCCTTGGGGAACCGATTGGTACATACTTTCAAAAGTTTCTAGGGTAGCTGTCAGGGGAATTTGTACCCGCAGACACAACCACACCGCTTGGGCAAAGTAGATAATTCTCTGGCTTTCATCGGTGACACCTAAATTCTTTAAGACTGTGCGTAAGTTGATGTAATCTCGGATTTGCCCCAAAATATCAGCAACTTGCAAATATAGTTCTAATTCTCTAGCTGTATCCCCTATTTTTCCAGCTAAATAAGCCATATTATTTAACGTTGCAGCTTTCCCTCGTACATCGTTGATGGATTCATATATTTGTAAGGATTGGTTGTAAAGTGCGATCGCATCTTCTATTTCTCCCTGTTGTGCTTTTAAATCTGCCATATTGTGGAGGGTAGCAGCTTTGCCTCGCACATCGTTGATGGATTCATATATTTGTAAGGATTGGTTGTAAAGTGCGATCGCATCTTCTATTTCTCCCTGTTGTGCTTTTAAATCTGCCATATTGTGGAGGGTAGCAGCTTTGCCTCGCACATTGTTGATGGATTCATATATTTGTAAGGATTGGTTGTAAAGTGCGGTTGTGAATAATGGCAGCTTTTCTAATTAATTCATCCTCTGGGCAAAGTTCCAAAGCTTTTTGATAATGCTCCCTTGCATCTGCAACTAAACCCAAAGTTTCTTCTGCTCTGGCAATAGTTCCTAAAATCCGGTAATCTGCGCCTAATTGGAGAATTTCCCGACATATTTCCAGCACTTCCACATAACGGCTACCATTCACCCATGTATTAGCAATCAAATCCCCAATGGTGATGGCAATTTCTTTTTCTGTTGCGGATACTGCTAACCTGACGATTTCCCGTGCTTGTTCTTCGTTGTAGGTGTCTCCTGTTTCTTCCCACCAGGTTTTATAAATGCTTGCGGTTGCAGCTTTTTTGGTGCTTTGCCATTCTTCCACCGTCAACCCATCTTGCAACAATGGTTCTAAAATCGTTGTCACCCGATATTCTGGCTGCTGTGTCGCGTATACCGTCGCCGATTCCACCAAACGCAAACACTCAACATTTCGCGCTTCTGCTACCTCTTGAGAAAATGCCACACCCCTAAGAATATCCTCCGTCACCGGCAACCGAAACACACTCAACCTAGCCAGAAACTTTTTTTCCCCATTCCCCAACCCACTCAACAGGGTTTCCGCTAAAATATTCTCTCGAAACTTCAACTCCACCGCTTCCAACCGCGTCAACAACTCATCCCCAGCAATTTCTGTCTGTTCTGATACTTCCAACTGCACCACATCCAACAACCACTTCAACAAACGCGGATTCCCATCGGCAATTTTAATAATCCTCTGTTGCTGTAACTTTTCCTTGGCTTCTCCCTGCAAATCCCGGACAATCTTATCAATATCCGATCTCCCCATCGCTGCTAAACTTTCCAAATGCAGATTATGGGGTGGTAAAGTATCCTCTCGTAAATAGCGACAGGTGACAATCAATCGACTCTCAGCTTGATTTTCCGCCAAAGCCGCACAAATCGCTTTCAGAACCCGGTACGCTTCCGTCGTCATCCGCAAACTACCGTCTTCGATGTTCGCTGGGGGAATATTCTGCTCGAAATCATCCAAAACCAGTAACAACGGTTTCTCATGCTGCGTCTCAATTTCATCAAAAAAGTTCTCTAACCGTCCCTGTAGAGAAACCCCTGGTTGGTTCAAAATTTCCCCAATCTCTGCAAAGCGTTGATATTTACTTGCCAATTTCCCCAGCAAACCCACCTCATCAACTACACCAACCAAAACCACACGCTCAAAATTTTCCCGTTGCGATTGCACCCGCGTACACAACCGCGCAGCCAAAGAACTTTTACCAAGTCCACCCATTCCCGCAATAAATACCCCTACCTCGCCGCTCATTTCCCGCAAAGCCCGCAAACATCTCTGTAAAGCCCGTCTGCGCCCCACAAACTCCCCACGACTGGCAACTTTGACAATATTATTCTCATCCAAAAACTCGCTTTCTGCGGCTTTAAATTTCAGCTTTTCCCGTCCCTTGTTTCCCCTCAACGATGTCACTAAACTGCCAATTTCCCGCGTATCCCGATAAACCCGCAATAAATGCCCATCGGGACATTTTTGACTAATCATTTCCTGGTGCGCGGTAATTATCGCTTCTTCCACCGTCGCACCCGTCGCCAAAGCGTGATAAATCGCCGTCGCTGCCACAATACCCGTTGTATCATAAACCGGACGCGCCCAACCTAATACTACACTCGCACCCGCTTTCACCAAAGCCTGAGCCATCGAGGGAACCGTTCCCCCATCCGCCAATTGTCCGGTATGACAGCCGGAAAGGAAAATTACCCGTGGAAACCGCCCTTTATTACTTCTACTAAAGGCTTTCCCTAAATCCTCGGCAGTCGTAAATACAACATTCCCAAAATCATCTTCGGTAATAAAACAAGGCGTATTATCTCTGATTTGCTTGCCTGGTGGCAGTAAATTACCAAATTTTGCTTCCGTATAAATCACCCCATGCCCAGTGAGATGAAATACATCAAAATAATCTCCATCGTAGGATTGTACGAGATTTTTTAATTCCTCTACCGAACCGCTTTCTTCCACCACCAAAGCCAAAGGCTGTTTTTCCGTCGCTTTGAGAATATTCGTCTCTTCCCGTTCAAAACCCAGAGGTGAAATCCCTGGATATTCCGGGGAAGTCGCCATAAATAACAACCGTAACGGGCGATTTTGCGTCCCGATTACCCTATTTTGGCGTTGTTGTACCTTCCGCACAGGTAAAAGATTGGTTTCCAACAGTAAAAACCGCGAACCATCGTGTAACAATTCCCAAGGCAAATGCGCCAACCCCAACGCGACTTTCTGGGTTTGCGGATTCAATCCTTGTGCTTCACTTGTTTGAATTAAATCGAGGTAAATCTGCTGTTCGTCGCTTTCCTCCAAACCCCGACGTAACCAACCTTCCTTCCCATCCAACCATTGATATAATTCGCGACCAATATTTTGCAACTGTGCGGGGCGATCAAAATCCTGAGTATAATATTGTTCCTCACACAAATTAATTAACGCCGCCAACGCATTTGTATCCAAACGACGAGTACCGTAATTGCAGCGCAACTCAAAAGTTTGGTTTTGACTGAGGGCAAAAGTGAAAGTTAGCGACATAGCCTATTTGGGATTTTTATAGCTACCTTCACCGTATTATCACGTAATTCCGCAAAGTTGTGCTTTTTTCAGCAATTTACAATAATTAGCTCATTTGCGAAAAGGGCTTATTTTCCCTTCTGTTTCAACCATTCGCTCATCGCTTGTTCCAACAATAAATTACACAGATTACTGACTGTGCGCTTTTCTTGCTTGGCTCTTTCTTCAAGCGCTTGCATCAGTTCTGGTTCAAGGTAAATCGTTGTTCTAGGCTTTTTGGTTGGCACGTCAAAATAAAGAAACTAGTTATAGTTCATTATTTTTGCTCTATTCTAAACATTTGTCACTTAAGTGCATTACCTATTGACATAGTTCATTACTAGGTTTTAGGATACTTGTATCGGTAAATAACTTCTCCAGGCTCTGTTTATGTATAAACAAGAAAAATTGCCTTTATCTAAATAACTTGCCTAAAAACGTGAAAGTAGCGATCGCTCGACTACAGAGCAAAGAAATTTGGTAACTTACAACTTCTAATGCTGCGTTACTTGATTTCATCGATGGATTTCTAAGACTGAGATTTCTTATTCCCATTCTCATCTGGATATTTAATCTTGCCCTGCTCCTCTGCTATTTCCACGTCCCTACGCAACAAATAAGATGCTAGGTCAGCCAAGCTTGTGCCTTCAATGTCTGCCCACTTCTGTAACTTCTCGTGGGTCAAATCGGGGATAGAAACGCTAATTCTTTTGGTCACAACAGATTTTCTTCTAGCTTTCATGTTTCATCGTACCTTCGATCTGAATTACTTATTGCTGCGATATAGCATCTTTTTAGATGTAAAATAACTGTATAAACGATGAGCGTTCTAGTTGACGTGTCCAAACATCTACCCAAAGACCATTCTTTAGGTAAATCGAAAAGCAAAACTACTCCTATGAAACAAGATGACTAAAAATCTAGTTACAAAAAGCGGCTAACAAGAGTAAATTACCTAACCATCAGAATCAAGACTAGCTTCCAATTCCTCGATAGAAATATTCTTATACCTTGCATATTCGTCGAGTTGCTGGTTAATAGTTTCAAAATTGGCTTCTATCCTTGCAGCGATGATTTGAGCGGCAAAAGCAGCAGGGGAGCGACCCCGGAGTTTTGCCCAAAGCTTTAACTTCCGAAAGTCATAGGGGGATAGGGTAATTGAAAACCGAACGTTATCCTCTGCCATGTCTAATACTTCTTCTCGCTGTGTCTTCATTAATGTACATCCTTATTATCTCTTGCGATGTTCCAGTGATGCTTTAAAGATTCTATTATGCTATTCTAACTTTAAAGATGCTTTAAAGATTCTTCAGGGAATCTATAGAGTTAATTTTATAAAAATACAATTTATGAACCGAGGAAGAAGCAAGAAAGTATTCAATTTCAGCTTTGTCTGGAAAAGTTAAATATTTGAGTCAACCTTTGACCTGTCTGGAATTTCTGCCATGAACAACTACAATCCTCTCAAATACCTGCCAAACCAAGGCTTAGAACCCCGACAATTCCTGCGCTATTGCTTCGGTATCGCTGATTTAACCCCCACAGAGCTGCTAGAAGAAGAAACCGACTCCCAATACCGCAAAAAATGCATCACCGTACTCTGCGCTGTCTTCGACATTCAACGTCCAACAGTTCGCAAATGGGGAAGTGACCTCAATTTTGATGGAATGCCCAATTACTGCAAAATCACCCTGGCTTATATCCACACAGCCGGGATTATTCCTTATCAGTTAAACAGCATTCTCAAAGGTGAATACAAACCACCTTCGATTGATGCTCAAACCTTTCTCGAAAAAATTCTCCTCAACGGTTTAACAGAACAGCAAATATTGCAAACTGTCTCCCATGCCAACTTTCGGGGAACCTGCATCAGAACTCTCACCCAAGTTCTGCACATCGGCAGCAAATCAGTCCAGGATTGGGGACAAGATATCTCTTTTCGTAAAATGCCCCGCATTCACAAACACACCTTGGCTTACGCAATCGCAGCGATTTCCCAAGCGCAAACATCGAACACATGGCACAAAGCAGCCTGAGTTATCTTTTCAGCTATTCAAGTTGGTCAAATTAGAGAAATTGGTCTTTTGTACAGACCAAGAATCAAATAAAAGCAAAGCGAATCTACCATGAATGCACTAACTATTGCAACCGAAAGTTACGAACAACAACATCAAATCAACTCCAACCCCACGGTGCATATTGAGCAAAGTACCTTGGAGTATTTGCACACAGCTTTCCTACTCTACGAATGCAAGCAAACCCACAACAAGCGAGAATACCGGGCATTATTATCAGAATATGCTTGGGATAAGGGGAATACAGAGGAAAAGCGATCGCTCAAAATTGCCGAACATTTCCAAGCTTTTGTTAATCGTCCTGAAGATTTAGCTGTGTTACCAGTGCCAGTACTATTACGTCTATGCTCACGCAACTACAAAGTATTGATTCACGAGTTGCAAGGATATCGCCAATTTAGCTGCACTGAAGTATTGGAACTAATTGAAGAGAGAAGGGCATTTCTCAAATCCCAGAGTCGAGATAAAAAAGAAGGAAATTGGCGAGCTACAACTGATGGTAATCGCTATTACACCTTCGGCAAGATTATGGAAGATGACCAGCAAACGGGAGTGCTGACTGAGAAGTTGATAGAACAAACGGGATTGTCACCACAGCGTATTGTCCGGATGGCGATCGCGGATTTATACGAAAAACAGCAAACCGAAATCACCCAAGATGAAATTGATGATTTTGTGGCAGCAAAGCCTGCGGAAGAAAATTTGATAAGTGATTTGGGAGATGTGGCTAAGAAAATAAACTGGGAATCTAAACAAGAAGAATTTGAAACCCTGTGGCAGAGGGATGGAGAAGAATCAAAAGAATATACTGGCTCCGAATATCTTGAAGAACCTCAAGAGTCAGATATTGACTGTCGAGAGAGTGATGTTGCAGAAGCGATCGATGCACAACCAGAAATAGACATCTCCAAAATATAAATATTTTGTGGTAAAAGAATATAATAGGGTCTTTTTAGCACAAAAAAATGAGCGATATACTGAATTACATCGAAGAGCATCCTCAAGAGACAAAACGATTAATTGGTTTAAATTATACTGAACTAGAAAATCTGATTAAAAATGCAGAAATCTTGCATAACGAGAAACAAGTTTTACTAGAAAATAAAAAAGTGAGACTAATTGAAAAAGGTGGTGGAAGACAGCCAATATTATCGACTAAAGAACAAGTGATATTGACTTTAGTTTATCTCCGGCATCTGATGACGTTTCAAGTGATTGGTATTCAATTTGGAGTCAGCGAATCAACAGCAAATTCGACTTTTCACTATTGGTTGCCATTGTTAAGAGATTTATTACCTTCTAAGTAAGTCGGCACGATAAAACCAAGGTATGTTGAGTTTTGTAAAAAGCCTGGAACGATTCTTTTATAAGCTCTTTGTTGGCTTTACACTTCGTTACATAGGTTGATTTTTTAACGCCGACTTACTTAGTTTGCTTGAACAAGTAAAAAAAAATGATACTGACTACGAAACAGTTCAAGAAATTTTAACCGACTACGAATTAATTATAGATAGCTATGAGCAAGTCAGGGAAAGACCTGGACACAATAAAGAGCAGGAAAAATATTACTCTGGAAAGGCATGTAAACATACATTTAAAACTCAAATGGCTATCCTGCCAAATTCTCGTGATATTGTTGATGTCGTGGCTGGTGAGCCTGGACCGAAACATGACATAACTTTGTTTCGAGAAAATAGGGATAATTTCCATCCAAAGCAAAGATTTAAAGGTGACTTAGCTTATCAAGGAGAAGATTTAATTGACACTCCAATTAAAAAACCAAAAAATGGGAAGTTAACAGTTGAACAAAAACAACAAAATAAGAAATTTTCATCTAAAAGGGTATTGGTAGAACACCGAATCCGTTCGGTAAAGATATTCCGAGTTGTCCAAGAAAGATTTAGACTTAAACCTCAAAAATATGAGCAAGTAATTCTGACTGTTTGTGGATTAGTAAGATTGAGAATTAAAGCGCTGATATTACCAAATGTAATAAATCTTTCGGCATCTGGCTAAAATTCGTGCAGAATTTTACATATTTTTGCCCTATTACTATCATCAAATATATCAAATCCCTATTTTATCGTATCTAATTGCGAAAAAATCATAGTTGCATTTACAGACTGAAAGCTTTTGATAGCAGGGGTTTGGTATTTATTGGAGATGTCTAATCTTAGTCAAAAATCAAACACCAGTTAAAGATGCAGTAATTCTTGCAGATATACTGCGTCACGCTTCAGATTATGCAGATGTGCGGAGGGGTTTGTATCAATATCAACTAGTAAAAGAAGAAGCTTGGAAGATGCTCTCAGAGTTGGAAAGAAAATCTGTATGTCAGATGCTTCCAGAACCAATCAAAAAACTGAGTTATGCCAAACGTGAAGGATTAATTGTCAACTTTTATGAAATGGAATCGGGGGAAATCTATAAAGTTTTTACTACGGATTGTCCACTGATTGAAATAACTATTAGTGTTCATAGCTTAGATAAGCTTTTGGATGATTTGAGAGCAAGGCAGAATTGCGATCACAATTGATAATGTCCATACTGCAAGTGCTAAATACTTTATTTTTACTTACTCAGCTTCCCCAATCAAGGTAAATGCTGCCCACTGACGGGGATTTGGATATTTCTCCTTCGTTGTCAGCATCGCATTTCGTAATGCTATTGCTTTGTCTTGTTTGTCAATATTTTGTAGCCAATTTTCGTAGAATTTTTCCATCAAAAATGCTGTTTCACCATCAGGTACAGCCTAGGCTGTGTACTTTGTTAAAATTTGAGCGGTTTCTAGTAATTTTGTACGTGACGTTAAATTGTCCATCAAAAGCCCGGTTAAATAAGCTTTACAGCCTTCGTGAATAGTCACGTTTTTTGTATGAACAAAATCCCAAATAAGGCACAGAGTCAACAGCCTAGGTACAGCCCACAGGGAGAAAACAACGCTTGGTATTTATATACTAATGAAAGCGCGTGATAAGCCAATTACCCCGTCACCTGTAATTCTTCCTCTACCTGTGTCACAAGCGCTGAGAACAACTAAGTCAGCGTTCAGTTCTTGTTTAAAATTCAAAATTTCTTCCGCAGTTAGCAAACCATCATCTTTACCAGAAGATGCTAAAGTGATCGCACTCCCCAAACCGCGTAAGTCATCGAATAACCCGTGTGTTGCTAGGTGAATGATTTTAGCTGAGTGGGGTTGCGATTATTCAAACCCTGTTGAGGAGGAGAAGAAAAGTGAAGCAAAAAGTATATGCTTTGTTCTTAAATCTATGGAATAAGTGGTGTCTGATTTGAGCGATCGCCCATAAAAGTTAAGAAAGCTATTCACGCTCAAGTCCCTAATTTTTCTGTATCGACCCTATCAATGAATCCTTGTAAAACTGAATCATTCAGTTAATTTTACGGAGTTGATTATGCAATCGATAGAGCGTGCATTGATGGCAATGGAAACAGCAATGGGGATATCATTACCTCATTATGCTTTGATGCAAAGATTACGGGAAAGTGTAGAAGGTAATCGACTGCAATTAAGTGGTGACCTTCTGGGTGCGTTTAATGTTTTAGGCGAGATTGTTGGTGGTGTGGTCAATGTATTCGTGGAAATTGAGAATCCCACGATTGAGTTTATCGAAGGACAACCGGGATTAGTAGGTGATCCTGGACGGGAAATTGAAAGTGGCGTTCGCGTAGCGACTCCTGAAAATACGAAGACGAGAATCACTGGTGAAGTAACTTACCTGGGTTTGGATCGAGTGTTGCTCACAGCCGAATTTTTCCTATTCAAGGGTGTTCCTCATGCCATTCTCAAATTTGAACCCTTACCAGAACTGGCGAATCAAGTACCTTCCTGGGGAATTGGCAATGTCTTTCCTGATATTCCGATTGTTCGAGCAATGCGGTTTACTGCTCCTGCAATCATTTTATCTTCCAGTGACCAAGCCTACGATCCACGCTTAGATGCGGCTATCAATCGGGGATTTAACTTCTACGGCAATGTGGAGGTAGAGAATTCAGGCGATCGCACTTGGGAATTGGTGGGGGGACTGCTCCATGTCAGACAGTTGGCAGTTCACGCAGCCCTAACGGTAGATGAGTCATTACCTAAGTATGTACTGGAAGGGTCGGTGCGAACCAATACTGATTTGATTCAGGGTGAGAATTTCCAGATTAGTTTTTCACGTTCGGATGTGGGGTTAGAAATTTCCGGAGCGCCCCCAGAAGCGCAGTTAGGTATTGCCCAAGATATTGTTGTGACACTACGGGAAAAAGGGCAACTGACTCGCCTAGTTTTCACTGGTGGTGTGCGGACTGAAGCTGAATCCCTCACCAGTTTCTTTACTCTCAATGGTACCGGACGTAGCCCGGAAGGTGAACTCACTGGGGAAATTCAAAATACCGATGAATGGGTTAATCCCTTTGGTATTCCTGGCATCATCATACGTCAACTCTCCCTGCAACTGGGGCTTACCTATTCCTCACCCTGGATTGACAACATTGGTTTGCATGGTAACTTGCGTCTGGGAGATATTGATGGCAGTATATCGATTTTGGTAGATAGTAATGACCCCGATGAGTTTGTTTTGGCAGGGTCAACCGATCGCTTAACTTTCCTACAATTGATGAGTGCCATGACTGCACCCACCTTTGTCGCCTATAATGCCCTACCAGCAGAGGTGCGGCAACCTTTGGAAACGGTTGTTAATGCCCAGATGGAAGACGTTAAAGTTAATATTGTGCCAGTGCCCACCCAAATTGGTCAGGTGTTGTTCCGCGAACCAGGTGTAACTCTACAAGGACGGATGACTGTTTGGGGTTGGGGTGCAGATGCGTTTGTGAATGTGGATTACTTTGATGGGCTGACAGTGCGAGCTGTGATGGATGCGATCGATTTGGGAGCGGGGATTTTGCAAATTCGGGGTACTCAGGGTGAAATAAACCCTCAACTCCGCTTACGGTTGGGTCCCTCTGTTAATTCTGAGCTATTCATTTCAGGACTGGTTTCTGTATTGGGAATTACCCAGGAATTGCGTATCGAGGCAACTACAGCCGGATTACGCTTCAATATAGCGGGAAGACTGTTCAATAGATTTGAGGCTGCTTTGGTTGTTACAACTCCTGGTATTGGCGATCGCCGTAATTTCCAGGTTGCTGCAACTATGCAAAATGACTTGTTGCGGTTCCTCAAGGATGATGTTTCGCGGGAGATTCAACAAGTTGCTCGTAATGCCAGCAATAGTATTAATACGGCTCAACAAGAAGTCGATCGCGCCCAACAGGAAGTCAATCGCTTAAGCGATCGCATTCGTCGGCGACGACAAACTGTAGAACAGGAACGAGCGACTGCAAATCAACGGATTCAACAACTCGAACGAGATGTGACAAATGCCCGTAATAGTCTCAACAGTCTTAACAGTCGGATTCAAAACCTGCAACGGGAGATTAATCGCCTTTCGCGTCAGCAACGGTGTACAGATATTCCCCTCATTGGACGGCAATGTATTCCCGATCCAGAGGCACTTGCTCAAGCCGCAAGGTTGGGTACAGAACTTGCAGGATTACAAGCAGGATTACCAGCCGCTCAAGCAACCTTATCACGGTTTGAAGCTAGCTTACAGGCTGCTCGTAATGGGGTGAGTCAGATACCCATCGATGCAGATCCAGAAATTGTTAGTCTCAATGCTTCCCTCTCCCTCGCTAACACTGGACTGAATCGCGCCCGTGAGATACTACAAACCACAACGCGATCGCTGGGAGCAATAGCACAAATCAACACTTTTATCAGCCAACAAGGTTTAAATAGTTTACTGGATGTGCGCTCGGCTCAATTCAACGCCAACCTAGATGTGGCTGCTAGCGGTCAAGTGGCGATCGCATTAGAAATGGTATATATGAACCAACCGCGTCGTCTAAATTTGGCATTCAACTTTAACGCACCCCAGGAAAGCGCCAGAGCATTAGCGCAGTTGCTATTGCCTAGGGGTTGATAGGAACTTTCTAAACTTCGTCCATTTTGAAACTTGGAGTAGTGCTACTACCAGTGGGGAGCAATATGCTCCCACTACTTTATAAATACTATAGTTCTGGCATTTGGCTCACGGATGACGAGCGTGATTTGGTCGGGGTTGCCTACTTTGCACCGGAAAGAATGACCGAAGGAACGTGGAATTTATATCTAATTGCTATCCATCCCAAATATCAGAAACGGGGAAGAGGTACAGCACTTTTAGCTCAGATCGAAAAAATGCTAGTAGAACGAGGGGAGCGAATACTATTGGTGGAAACCTCCGGTTTGGAAAGTTTTAAGTATGTTCGAGATTTTTATCACAAGTGCGGTTTTGAAGAGGAAGCGCGAATTCGGGATTTTTATCAAGTGGGTGAGGACAAAATAGTGTTTCGTAAGGTCTTGGTGACTTGAAGGAAGGCGATCGCTACTTTTTATCTTTGCTGCAAATATCTCATCTCAAATCAATGTGGTTTATCCATAAAGTTGTGAATTCCTTAACTTTTCTACATCGACAGCACCACCAGCAAACTATATATATAGAACAGAATAGGAATTAATTTGTAATTGAAAGGCAGGTAAACCTGTGCAAAAAATGACTTCATCCTATGAATATCATGTTGGCGGTCGTTTACCTGTTGATGCACCCAGTTATGTGTTTCGCTATGCTGACGATGAACTGTACAATGCTCTCAAGGCGGGTGAGTTTTGCTATGTTCTCAACTGTCGGCAAATGGGAAAATCTAGTTTGCGGGTACAGGTAGCGAAACGATTGCAAGCAGATGGGATTATTTGCACGACGGTGGATTTGTCGGGAATTGGTAACAGCAATATTACTGCTGACCAGTGGTATGCAGATATAATTATGCGATTGGTGCGGAGTTTGGGATTATCGGGACACATTAATCTCCGCAATTGGTTAGCTCAAAGACAAGATTTTTCCCCTGTGGGACGTTTGGGTGAATTGCTGCAATCAGTTCTACCAGAGTTTATTGAGCAACCGATAGTGATTTTTTTTGATGAAATTGATAGTACCTTGAGTTTGTCGTTTAATACTGATGACTTTTTTGCCCTGATCCGTTCCTGTCACGAACATAAACGTTTGACTTTTGCGCTGTTGGGAGTAGCAACACCTTCTGATTTAATTACAGATAAAACCCGTACTCCCTTTAATATTGGACGCGCGATCGCCTTAAATGGTTTTACTTTAAATGAAGTCGAACCATTAGAACCAGGTTTGACAGATAAGCTTGATAATCCCCACGCTGTACTGAGTGAAATACTTGTTTGGACAGGAGGACAACCGTTTCTCACCCAAAAATTATGTCAATTAGTTGCACTGTATGGGGAAAAGAGAACAGGGGAAGAAGGGGGAATAATTTCTAGCTGTGAATCCCCCTATCTGCAAAAGTTGATGCGGGAAATTTTGACGCAACCAGAGGAAATTGCTCAACAAGTAGCTGCAATTGCGCGATCGCATATAATCGAAAATTGGACAGCGCAGGATGAACCACCCCATTTAAGAACAATACGGGATAGATTACTGACTCACGAACAACGTGCAAGCAGATTACTAGGGTTATATCTACAAATCCTAGAAAATGGTGCTGTTCCTGCTGACGATTCCCCGGAAAAAATCGAGTTGTTGTTGTCAGGGTTGGTTGTTAAGAAACAAGGCAATTTACAGGTTTATAATCGCATCTATCAAGAAGTATTTAATTTAGAATGGGTGGAAAAGCAATTAAAGCGATTGCGACCCTATGCAGATTTACTTAATGCTTGGGTAACATCTAATTATCAAGATGAAAATTATCTTTTACGGGGACAAGCGCTTGTTGATGCTCAAATTTGGGCAAAGGGAAAAAGTTTAAGTAACTTAGATTACCGCTTTTTAGCTGCTAGTGAGGAACTAGAGAAACGAGAAGTACAAACTGCGTTGATTGCATCGGAACAAGCAAATCAAATCCTCCTGGATGCTGAAAAACAAGCGAAAAATACAATTCGGCGGGGTTTACTGGGACTATCGCTGGTGTCTGTTGTTGCTTTGATATTGTTGGGAGTATCTAGCTTACTGATGTGGCAAACAGCACAACAAAAAAAGCAGGTGACTTTGGGTGAAATTAAAGCTTTAACGATTTCCTCGGAAGCATCTTTTGATTCTCAACAAACCTTTGATGCTTTATTTTCTAGTTTAAAAGCTGGTATCAAATTCAAACAAGTTGGCTGGCAAAATGGGGATTTACAGTTAAGAGTACAAGTAGATAAAGCTCTGCGTCAATCGCTGTATTGGGTGCGTGAAGAAAACCGTCTCATTGGTCATGGTGATGTTGTCACACGGGTAAAATTTAATCCCGACGGAAAAACCTTAGCTAGTGCTAGTTGGGACAAAACAGTTAAAATCTGGCAGCGTGACGGGAAATTATTGCATACTCTCCGGGGACATACGGATGCCGTTTGGAGTATTAATTACAGTCCCGATGGTAAACTCTTAGTCAGTTCCAGTCGGGATAAAACCGCGAAAATTTGGCGTGTTGCTGATGGTAAAGAGTTAGTCACCCTACCTAACCAAGATTGGGTTGCCTGTGTGGGATTTAGTCCCGATGGTAAGATGATCGCATCTATGGAATGGAATGGGACAATGCGATTGTGGAATTTGCAGGGACAACAATTAAAATTCTTCAAAACCCACAATCAACCTGTGGTCGCCATCCATTTTAGTCCCCAGGGTGATAGGATTGCGACTGCGAGTCGGGACGGTACTGCAAAAATTTGGAGTCTTGATGGTCAGGTATTAGCAACATTGCGCGGACATGACGATTGGGTCATGTATGTTAATTTCAGTCGGGATAGTAAGAGTTTAATTACAGCTAGTCGGGATAAAACCGCGAAACTCTGGAATTTACACGGAGAGGAACTCGCTACTCTCCAGGGACATTGGGATACAGTTGCGAGTGCAGTTTTCACCCGTGACGGTCAAACAATTGCTACCGCAGGTTGGGATCGAAGCGTGAGAATATGGAACCGTCAAGGGGAACAGTTACAAGTTTTACAGGGACATCAAGATGCTGTTTGGGGTGTAAATTTTAGCAAAGATAATCAAACCCTAGCTAGCAGTGGTGAGGATGGAACTGTGAGATTGTGGAATCTGCAAGGGTCAAATATGGGTGCAGACATCAATCCCCCTGCTTGGAGTAAAAATCTGGGTGAATCTGCTTCTACTAGTATTAGTTTCAACCCTACAGGTCAAATTTTGGGTACGACGGGAAGGTTAAATCATGCTACGCTTTGGAAACTTGAAGGTGTAGAAGTTCGACATATAACGTCTTTAAAGGGTCATAGCGATACATTAAGAAGTTTGCAGTTTAGTCCAGATGGGAAAACCGTTGTGACTGCGAGTCGGGATAAAACTGTGAAACTATGGAACTTGGATGGTAAAGAATTGGTGACATTGCCAGGACACAATGCAGATGTGAGGAGTGCTGTATTTAGTCCTGACGGTCAAACAATTGCGAGTGCAAGTTGGGACAATACCGCAAAATTATGGAATTTAGCTGGTAAGGAATTAGTGACATTGCGGGGACATCAAGCAGGATTAAGAAGTGTCAATTTTAGTCCTGATGGTGAAACTATCGTCACTGGTAGCGAAGATGGAACCGCGAAAATTTGGAATCGACAGGGGAAAGAATTAATCACTCTACGGGGACATCAAGCAGGTATTTTAGCTGTAGCGATCACACCCGATAATCAAACAATTGCCACAGTCAGTCACGATAATACAATTAAATTATGGAATTTCCAGGGTAAATTATTACAAACCATATATTGTCATCAAGGTGCAATCAATAGCCTGATTTTTAATCCAGACAGTAAAATCTTTGTCACCGCAAGCGAAGATAAAACCATTAAATTATGGACGTTAGATGGAAATGTTCTGCAAACCTTTGGGGGACATGACGCTGGAATTAAAAGTGTCAGCTTTAATCCAAATCATCAGCTTTTAGCCTCCTCCGACTCCTTGGGAAATGTAATTTTCTGGCATTTAGACTTAAATTCTCACCCAGATAAATTATTGAAGGAGGGTTGCGATCGCGTGAGGAATTATTTAAGGAATAGTGCGAATGTCAAAGAAGATGAGAGGGGATTATGTGATGGGGTTGGTGTAAATTCTCCGAAGCGGTAAGTGAGGGGTTTTTTACGGAATTCACTAAAATGTCACTCAATCTCAAAAATTCTTGGCTTCATGGGTGACGCGATCGAACTCAAAACGCTGATGATATGCGGTTTCTCCATACAAATTGAATGTTACCACTGGTTCATTCCCTAACGCTTCAACGCAGTGGATAGCATCGGCGGTGAAACCAATAATATCACCGGGAACCAAAATTTTTTCACCAACACATTCAATGTGATTTGGATATTCTAAAGTAGAAACTTTTCGCCAAAATTGATTTTTTTCCTGTCCACCAACAACAGCGACAATTCCCCAAGTTGCGTGATTGTGAATTGGAGAAATATTTCCAGGGAGCCAAGCAACCATCTGGATAGTTGAAGGAAATTCATACTCATCATACAGGAATTTTACAGACCAACCGGGGTCAATTGGTGGTTCGCTAAACTCCATTTGTAACCAATAGGAACTAGCTAATAATTTCCGTACTAATGGCATAATTGCCTGGATGCGAAAACAATCATCGGTAATATGATCCAGGATATCTTCTAATTCCGTGAGGAATCGATATAAGCGATAGGGCTTTTCTGGTAAAGTAAGTTCCTCCAGATTTAAGGCAATATAGTCACCACTATCATTTACTAGCCAGTTTTGAGAATGCAGACAATCTGTAGAAGTCACCATTCTTTTCCCGTAAAATTTAAATATGTGAACTCTGCATCACTACTTTTCCTGTTGGACGAGAAACCTTTGCATCTGTTTCTAATGTCACAACTAACCCAGAAAACTGGGGATGGGAAAATTCTTTATACATTTGTTCTGTAAATGGTAACTCATAGGAAGCAGTTCCCCAGGAATAGGGTTTTACTTGACCACAGGGTAATTTTTTGTCCGCGATAACTGTCCACAATAGATAAACCTGTCCGGGGGGTGGAGCGGGTAGATTTTGGAACACCATGACTGCTTTTTGTTTTTCAGGATTAATAACTATACTTCCGGAAGCATTATCTGGAATGTTATTTGTAGAGTTATTTGTAGAGCTAGATGCTGCAAAAGTGTACAATCGCGTTTGGGAATTTTGCAGCATATTTTTGACAGCTTGAGCTTGAGCAAAATCCTGGCGTAATTTTTGGTTGTCGGCGGTGACAACACTCAAACTTTGCCTCAATCTATAATTATCAACACCTAAAATTACCACAAATAATGCGGCGATACTACCAGCAATTTTTGTCCATCTTTGAGATTTTTTCGGTATGAGTAAATTATTCTGTTGCTGAATTGGAATATCATTTATATTTGATTTTTGAGTTGTCATTACTTCGGCTTGGGAGATAATTTTACCCAACAAATCAGCAGGTGGTTCCACTTCAATAAAACCATCTACAACCTGTCGTAAAACTTCCTGCAAATCCTCAATTTCAGCAATCAATTCCGGATGCTCATCAAGTAATAGCCGAAATTCCTCAGCTTCTTCCGGGGAAAGGTCATCTACCACAAATCCCGCAGCTAAATTTTTTATATATTCAGAATCAAAAGATTTATTCATAAATTAAGATATCTGCATCAAGTAAAATCCGTTTGAGTTTTAATAATCCTTGACGGGTATTAGTTTTAACTGTACCTAGGGGAATATCCAGTTGTTTAGCAATTTCCGATTGACTCAATCCCTGGTTATAAGCTAGTTCTATGACCTGACGTTGCTTTTCTGGGAGTTCAGAAAGAGCATGATTAACTCTTTGCGATCGCTCTGCATTACTTACCTGTTCGGTGGGTGTCGGTTCGGGTGTTATATCATTGCTCATAGTTCCTACTTTTTCCACAAGTTTGAGTTGTCTAGTACGAGCGCGAATTTTATCGATGGCACGCGATCGCGTTATCGTGATTAAGTAGCGGACAAAAAAGCGACAGTCGGGATTAGTAGATGCTTTTCGCCACAGTGTCAGAAAAATTTCCTGGGTTAAGTCCTCCGCTTCCTGGGGATGCGTCAAAATTTTGAGTGCTAATCCATACACCAACCGACCGTGACGATTAAATAAAACGCTTAATGCAGAAGCATCGCCATTTTTGAGCGCTACAAACAAAGCTTCATCCGTCACATCGGTAAGCCCTGTTAAATTTGACTGGGGTTGTTTAGGCTCCATGCAATTTTTAATCCATGTCTAAACTAATACAGTCGTCCGTTTTGCATATTTTTTCCATTATCACCTCGCTCCACAACGTACACAGAGATATTTTTGCTTAAAAAAGCCGTCTATATAATATGACGACTGGGGTAGGCGATCGGATTACCCCTGTTAAGGTGAACATTTGTACTGACGATTTATAGGGGTTTCAGCACCGCATCCATTAAAAATTGAAGGCAAAAAATAATGCTTGCGTTAAAAATTTAGGTTCTGCGATTAGAGGTAGAACGTAAGAATGGGACTTCTGGCTAGTACATTATTGGTACACCTTAACAGGGGTAGCGATCGGATTTAGCGTGAGATGGGGATATTTGATTTTAAATAAACTTAATAATTAATTGGGATGTTGGGATGGACGTGGGCGTCAAGGTTTTCTTTGCTAATTCAAGAACAGCGATCGCTACTGTTAATCTGTAAATTTTTAACACGAAGAAAAAAAATTGAATTTCATTAAATCCAATTCTCACCCTCAGTCGTCTTAGTAAATAGATGCACCACTATTGACTATTCTCGTGGCAGCATACCGCCATTAAACACTTTCAGCTTGAGGACAGGAAGAATTTTATGCATAAACACGCGAATTTATTGCTCAAAATTTGTCTGAGCAGCCTAGTTTTGACTGCATCTATGGTTGCAACAACCTCAACTAGTATCTCTGCAACTGAAGCTCAATCATCAATTACCAAAATTGCTCAAGGGAATCCCTGTGCTGGGAAAAATCCCTGTGCAGGTAAAGTGAAATCCGTCGGAGGACCTCTAGCAAAAGAACTTCAGGGTAAACCTGTAGTGGTGGATATATATGCTACTTGGTGTGCTGGTTGTAAAAATATTACTCCCACCCTATCGCAGTTGAAACGGGATTATGCAGGTAAAGTGAATTTTGTAGTTCTGGATGTCACCGATAAAGGTAAGCTCAAACAAACAGAAGCAACAGCACAAAGATTGGGCTTAGGTAAATTTCTAGAAGCTAACAAGAGTCAAACAAGTACAGTGGCGATTGTTGACCCAGCGACGGGTAACATTTTAGCTATGTATAAAAATAATGCCAATAAAGCTGACTATACCAAAATCCTGAACGCTGCTGTGGCAAAAAAATAGGTCAAAAGTAGTGGGAGCGTCTCGCTCCCTGGTGTCAGTCCAGTAGGATGTGTTGTAGAGTAGGCGACCAGCGAGTTACCAAAATCCTCATCTAATATACGCATCCTACAAGATCTACACAAAGCTGACTACACCAAAGTCATCGATGCTGCAATAGCCAAAAATTAATCTCTATCTCTTCATTGTTTACAGAGAATTTCATGAAACCAATACCCCAATCTTCCCCAGAGCGAACCCCTTCCCGACGTTTTCCAATCTCGAAAAAATGGCTAGTTTACGGTGGATTGGGATTACTATCACTAATTCTAGTTATCACCATTGGACCTGCAATTAGTCATCCCATCGAGCGATTAATTTCCATTGTCGAAAACCGCTACCAACAATGGTTCGATAAACAGGATACCGCCAATCCTTTTGTCTTGTTACCATTAGCATTTGTAGGTGGTGCGATCGCATCTGTGTCTCCTTGTATTCTCGCACTTTTACCTGTCAATCTCAGCTATATCGGTACACTCAATATCAAATCCCGTTGGGATGCTTTTAGTAAAGCAGGTTTGTTTGTTTTGGGTGCGGTGACTATTTTAAGTTTGTTTGGTTTAGTTTCTTCCTTCGCGGGAGCCGTAATGGTGGAGTACCGTGGCTATATTAATATAGTAGTGGGCTTAATCATGGCTGTGATGGGTCTGTGGTTGATGGGTGTGGTAAATATACCCTTACCGCAGATGAATGTAAATCTTCCCCAAGCTGGACCATATGGAGTCGGTTTGACCTTTGCGTTGGTGAGTTCTCCCTGTGCAAGTCCAGTATTATTTGCGGTGTTAGCATCAGCAGCAGCTACGGGTTCCCAGTTATTGGGTACGTTGACAATGGTAAGTTATGCGCTTGGTTATACCCTATTAATTTTTCTCGCAAGTTTATTTACAGGATTAGCAAAACAAAGTCGTAGTTTGTTGAATCATTCCGAGGGAATTATCCGCTTTGGTAGTGTCGCACTGATTTTAACTGGTGTGTATTACCTGTTTACAGGGACTCAGTGGTTTGTCGGTTCATAGTTATTGTTTTATTGCAAAATTATATAATCATTTGGGAGATAAATCATGTCAGAGATTTTTTCTATTGACCAAACTTTCTTGACTGGAAAAACTGCTTTTAAGTGGTTGATGCAGGAATCCGATAGATTAATTATTCTCAAGTTTGTAGCACCTCATTGTCCTGGTTGCAAAACTCTCAAACCGGTTCTAAATCAAATTGCTCAGGATTGTGTAGGTAAATTAAATCTCGTAGAAATTGATATGACTGAAGAACCAGAAATAGCAATGAATTTTGGTGTCAGAAGTGCGCCAACAGTCGTATTGTTAAAAGGTCATGAAATATTAGCAAATATTGGGGGTTTACAACCAAAAAACAGTATCTACAGGAAATTCATAAATTTCTGAAATAACTTATATATTCAACATCAATGGGATTAATATGAAAATCGACAGAAAAGCAAGAGCGATATAATTTACTCCTATTTATTGATAACCACTTGCAGTTAATTTTCTATCTTGCCATAATCTAATTTCACTATCCTATCTGATAGATGGAAATATTGGTCGTCATGAGTCACGACAATTACAGCTTTACCTTTACTCTTCAATTCCGGTAATAATTCTGTATAAAAGATTTTCTTAAAGATTGGGTCTTGGTCAGAAGCCCATTCATCAAATACATAAATCGGTCTATCTTCTAAATAAGCTGTTAATAATGCTAGGCGTTTTCGCTGTCCTTGAGATAATAATGTTGTGGAAATTATACCATCTTTGATGGTAACTTTTTTATCTAGATGCAATTTTACTAAATAATCATGGACTTGTTTATCATTAATCTTTTTACCGAGATTTAAAATATTATCAAATAAATAAAAATCGTAAAATACTACTGAAAAATGTTGACGAAACCATTCCTGATTTTCCTGACTTACTAATTTCCCATTCAGATATATTTTTCCGATTTCAGGAGTATATAAACCAGTTATGAGTTTAATCAGAGTAGACTTACCACTACCATTTCCACCGATGATAAAAACAATTTCACCACCCGAAATAGTAAAATCGATAGCACCAAGAGTAAAAGCTGTATCTTCATCCTGTTGATAATAAGTATGAGTTACACCTATAAGTTCTAGATGTTGACAATGATTCTCTACTGCCAGCGAATATATTAAATTATTCCGATAATATTGATTGGATAATGACAGTTTGAGGGAATCAATTTTATTTAATGCAACTGTTGCTTTACTAAAAGTAGGAATAGCACTCATAATATAGTCTAAAGGTGAAAGTAGATAGAGAATAGTTAACACGTATCCGGATAAAATATGTGTGGGTATCACTTGAAAAATAGGTACAGCAAAAATTATCAGTCCAATCACTACAAAAAATAAGATATTTCCCCAACCAGCAGCAACAGTAAATATTGTCAAACCCGCTATATTTTGACGTTGATATGATTGTGCTGCTTGTTTTAATTCTTGTTTGAGAAATGTTTGTTGTCGCTGATAATGAAGCTTAAGTTCTTTTGTTCCCTCTGTAATACTACGGAAATGGTTAAATAATTTATCTTCTTGCAAACGAGCTAATATAAAAAATGATGTTGCCTTTTCTGATATTTTTTGATAACTGATTATTCCTATTAATAAAGTTGTTATGATTATAAAAAATATGATTGGCGATAACCAAAATGCATAACTAAGACAACTGACTACAATAGCAATATCAATACATAATGTGGGAATCACATAAACTGTACGAGAGATGGATAAAATATCATCGGTTAGTGTGGCTAAAATTCTATGTTGACCTAATTTTTCTAACTGATATAGTGGAGCGGCTAAAATACTCTCACTTAATATGAGGCGTAATTCGAGAATTGCTTTTTCTGCGAGAATAATTAATAAATATTTAGAAGTTATATTAGTAATAAATCGGAGAATACAAAGTCCAATAAAACTCCACACAAGTTGATTAATTAATCGATAATTGTTAATTTGAGCATTTACAAGAATAAGTAATCCGGCTGTACTAAATCCACTTAATAAACCAAGTAAGGCTGAGATAACTATAATTTTCCAAGAATAGCGCAGTAATAAGTTAACTAAGTTCATAATAAACTCTTGGATTGCAAATGGATATTTTTATATATAGATATTAATGATTTTATGGTCAATACAGAAAAGTTAAGTCATTAGCTGGATCGAAGATGGATTAACACCGCGTAACCTCTGCGCTTACAACTTGAGTGTTTATGGAAGAGAGGTTTAACTTAAATACCTTAACTAATCTATATTGACTGTTGAAATTTAAGCTTTTATAAAGATAAAATATATTTGCAATTCAAGTCAATACTATGAATGCTGAACTAGACGTTATTATCATTGGGGCTGGTTTTTGCGGTATTACCGTAGCTGCTAGTTTGAAAAAATTCGGAATTGAGAATTTTGTAATTATCGAAAAGGGTAAAACTGTCGCCAGAATTTGGAAAAATGCTTACGAAAGATTAGTTACTCAAAATCCTTATTTTACTCTGCCTTTTTTTGCAGGTAAGCGAAACTATTCCACGTTTAAAACTAAAGATGAAATTGTGGATTATTTAACAGAATATGCACATCATTTTCAAGTTTATGACCATATTCGTTTTGATGAAGAGGTGCAAAATATTAACAAAATTAATCATCAAATAGATAATGACTGGCAGATACAAACAAATAAAGATATCCTGAAATGTAAAGTATTGGTTATCTGTACTGGGTTAACTAATGAACCTATCATTCTCAGCTTTGTAGGACAAGAAGATTTTACTGGTGAGATTATTCACAGTAGTATATATAAAAATGGTATCCCTTATAAAAACAAGAAAATATTAGTTCTGGGTTCAGGAAATTCATCAGCAGAAATAGCACTAGATTTATACGAACATGGTGCTAGTAGTATTGATATGTTAATTCGTGGTAAACGCTGGGTATTTCCTCTCTATCCTAGATTGCGATCGCTACAATATTGGTTATGGCAAATTCGGTCATATTTTAAACGTTTGTTTCATAAGCATACAGTAGATACTAAAATCGCAGCAATGGAGAAAGCTATTGATTTTACTCCAGAAGAATTACAAGTAGAAATTAATGAGTATGATAAATTTGTTCGGCGTTTTGCTTTAGATTTGAGCGCTTACTCTATTTACCCAGAAGATAGGGGAGCCATCGACATGGAGGTTAATTATGGTCGTGTAGCGTGGGTAGATAGAGGTACTGTTAAACAAATTAAAGAAGGAAATATTAAAGTTATTTATAGTCATATTCAGCAATTAACAAAAACTGGTGTGATTTTCAGCAATGGGGAATCAAAGGATTATGATGCAATTATTTTAGGGACTGGTTTTCGTCCTGGTATTAATAAAATATTGAGACAGTCTGAATTATATCTAAATCTCGACGATAGATTACTACCAAAAACGAATGGTAAGTGTCAATCAGTTGTTGACCCTACACTTTACTTTGTGGGGTTTGAAAAAAAATTAGGTGCATCCGGAACCTATGGATATTACGGTTGGTGTACAGGTAAAAGAATTGCATTACAATTACAGAATAAACAATTCTTATCACCTCAAAAATTGCATATATAAATTCAATTAAATTAAAATTAAACTATTTAGTATATTCTTACCATAGTAGAATCTAAAAGGTTTATAGTTGCGCTTTAGCGCTCTAAATTATTCAAAAATTTCTAAAATTTAATACAACATTGTAGCTGTGTCAGTCCACTACCTATATTAACCCTGCATTAAAGCTGCTGTGATTAATAATGATGCGATAACAGTTAAGTTCCCAGTTAAGTTAGCTGATATCTTGAATTCCTTAACTTTTCTGTATCGACTTTGTTCTTGGTCAATTCTATAAAAATGATAGAACACCTTGAAGGAGTTGAAATCATGAAGACTTTCATCAATTCTACGAACAATATTCGCTGGAATAGAATGCTTACACTCGGTTTATCAATTAGTATTTTGTTATTTACACAAGCTTGCGCTCCTCAGAGATTGTCCATGCAATCTCATGGAGAAATTCCTGTAAACCACTCGCTTGAGTATAGTGGTAATTAAATCAATAGTTTTCAGATTGATTTTGTAGAGGTGTGTTAGATGCAAGGAAAGTCTAGCACACCCTTTTTCAGGGAACGAGTTTAAGATTAGTCAAAATATAGTTGATGAAAAGTTAAGTGCTAAATCCATAACTTTTACACATCGACGAGAAGAAATATAAGTCATATTCTCAAAATTGTCACATTCAAATACCCAGAGAAAATTATGCAACTATCTTATCGTGGTTCCCATTATGAATCGGATATTTCGGAATTAACAAGCACAAAGTATGAGAAGAATGCAAAATATCGAGGAATTAGTTACCGTATCTCCAAACCAAGATTATTGACAACTTTCTCTCGATTTGAACTTAAGTATCGCGGTGTCACCTATATACGTGGTTGTCATTGATAGATTATTTACTGAGCAGAATTATGTATTTACAAATAGCAGTTCCATCCCAAGCTCATTTTCAAACAAGAAATGATGTTGCAATTAATCCTTTGATTGGATATTTCATCATTTCTTTTCCTCTACTTTTTCTGTTGACAGTTATTAGCTATCGTAAATGTAAAGCTTCTATTTGCAAACGACGTGTCGAGAAGCTAGAAAAACTGTGGTTGTTAACGACAACAGAAAAAACATCATGAATATTTACACGACTGCACCCAAAGCTTGGAGCGTTAAAATGGTCGCATCTGTTAACCCTTTGACTCCAGTAATTTTCATCCCTTCATACATTCTTTTCGCAATGAAAATTCTCCTACATTCACCCGTATTGATATCCCAAATTCTCACGGTTTGGTCTTGAGAACCACTAGCGATAAATTTACCATCTGGACTAAATGCAACCGAGGAAACTAAATGGGTATGTCCAGCACAAATATGTTGACATTCACCTGTATTTACATCCCAAATTCTCACAGTTTGGTCATGGGAAGCGCTAACAATGATTTTACCATCAGGACTAAAAGCGATGGAAAAAACCCAGTTATGATGTCCGGTTAAAGTTTTTAAAAACTTTCCGGTTGGGAATTGCCAAAGTTTAATTGTTTGGTCGGTACTACAGGTTGCGAAAATCTTTCCATCTGAACTGAATATAACTGCATAAATTCTATCTTCATGAGCATTTAAAGTTTTTACACAATCACCTGTTTGCCAATCCCAAATTCTCACAGTTTGGTCAGCTGAACTACTAGCTAAGAATTTCCCATCAGAATTAAAGGCAATTCCCAGAATCTTATCATGATGACCTGTTAAATTATTTAAACTTTTTCCTGTCTGCCAATCCCAGATTTTAATTGTACAATCTGCACTTGCAGTGGCGATAATTTCACCTTGGGGATGAAATTCTACAGCATAAACCCAATCTGTATGTCCTTGTAAAAGTTGAAAGCATTTTCCTGTATTTACAGTCCACAATCTGACCGTAGAATCGGTACTCGCACTAGCTAAAATTTGTCCATCTGGACTAAATGCAATTCCATAAATAAAATCTGTATGTCCTTGCAAACTTCTTAAACAATTTCCTGTTTGCAAATCCCATAATTTAATACTTTTATCATTACTCCCACTGGCTAAAATTTGCCCATTTGGACTATATTTTACAGGAAGTGCCCAATCTGTATTTCCTTGCCAAGTTTTTAAACATTGTCCACTATGGTAATCCCACAATCGCATAGTTTGGTCTAAACTGACGCAAGCAATTGTTTGATTATCGGGACTGACAGCAACGCAACAAACCTCATTAGTTTGTTTATACAAGGTTTTAATGCAAGTATGAGTGTCGCAATCCCAAATTTTCACAGTGCGATCGCCACTTCCACTCACTAGTATTTCACCCCCAGGACTAAATGCGACTGAATAAACGCTGTTTGTATGTCCTGTATAGGTTTTGATGCATTCTCCTGTCTGATAATTCCAAATTTTAATCGTGCGATCGCCACTTGCACTTGCTAAAGTTTGATTATCTGAACTAAATGCAATCGAACGCACCCAACTTTGATGTTCTATTAAGGTTTGCAGACATTCACCAGATTCCATATCCCATAATTTAATTTGCGCTTCAGCACCACTACTTGCTAATATTTCCCCATCGGGACTAAAAGCAACGCAACGCACCCAATCTGTATGTCCGGTAAGAGTTTTGATACAGTTACCATCATGAATATCCCAGGCTTTAATCGTGCGATCGCCACTTGCACTTGCTAAAATGTTACCCTTGGGGCTAAAAGCAACAGAAAATACCTCATGATGGTGTCCAATGAGAGTTTTAATGCAAATACCATCACTAGCATTCCATAATTTAATCAGATGGTCCGCACCACAACTTGCTAAAATTTTTCCATCTGGACTAAAAGTGACGAAGCGTACCCAGTTCTGATGACCTTGACAAATCAAGAGTAATTTACCTGTTTGAACTTCCCAAATTCGCACATTACAGTCAGTATCACAGGTAGCTAAAAGTTCTCCATTTGGACTAAAGTTAGCAGATAAAATATTACCTAAAGTTTCAGTAAATACACAACGAGATAAATCAGAATTAACAAAATTCACATCATGTAAATTTACACCTTGTAGATAAGCTTGCCAAAGTGTTAAACGAGAAAAATCACAGCCACTAATATCAATTTCAGCTTGATGTAATAAATTTAGAGAATTAGCAGCGACATATCCCGTTTCTTTAGGTGTTTTTCCTTGTAAGTTAGAAATAATTTGCTTGATATAATGAGAAATATTTTCTAAACTCCCCAATTGATTGATTAATTGATTAATCACAGGTTGTAAAATCAAATTAATTTGAGTCTCACGCACATAGTCTTTCCCTTGTGCTTTCATCAACGCATGACTTGCAAATAGAGATATATCCTGATTAAAAATTTCCTCAGAGACTAACTCAATAATTTGATTAATCACATATTCCATCACCACAGGTTGCTGAGTTAAACCACCAGTAGTTTTTTCAATAAAAGCCCGTCTTTGTAAGGATGCTAGGGATTCTAACAACTCACGCGGGAGAATTGGAGTAACAAAATCTGTTTGTAATTCAGATAATGAAATAGGTTCACGATTAATCGCAATCCAAAACATAATTTCTCGTTCCAACTTTGTCAGGCGATTAAATTGTTGATTGAGTAAATCTCGAATATCATCAAAAATAAACGTACTTTGTTGAGATATCTCTAAAAATTGACAAATATCTCCCTCAAAAAAATCATGAATTGAAGACGCAACAATTTTTAAAGCCAGGGGATTACCTCCATAACGGGAAATTAAAGCTTGCCATTCTCCCTCGGAAGCAGTAAATTGACCTTTGAGAGCAAATAATTCTCGCCCTTCCTTATCCGCTAAACCTGTCAATTGTAAAGAACGTACAGGTAAATTTTCTCCCTCATATCTAGCTAAACCTTGGGGTTTTTCCCGCGAAGTTAACAGCAAACAACTTTGATGAGAAGTTTCTGCAAAACATCGCAATAATTCCCCATATCCCTCATACCCAACTCGATAAAGACCAGTACGTTCACCTGCTTGTAAAATCGACTCAACATTATCTAAAATTAACAAACAGTGCGAGCTACGCAAATATTTTAATAATAGAGAAATTTTCGCTGATACACTACTAGGTAAAAAAGTTTCTTCCTGTGACGATAAAAACTGAATTAATTCAACTAAAATATCTTCAATCGGTGGTGCATTACGCAGACTTCGCCAAATTACAAACTCAATATTTCCTGTCTCCAAAATTTGTTGTGCTACCTTGACAGAAAGAGTCGTTTTACCAATCCCACCCATCCCCAACAGCGTAATTAAACGACAATTTTCTTGTATAACCCACTGCTTAACTAACTGTATTTCTACCTGACGACCATAAAAAATTGAGACATCGGGAGCATCTCCCCAATCTGTAACAGGAGTGGGGGAAGGGGAAACTAGTTTTTCTACCTTGTTTTCAATAACCTCTTGCCAATTCAATCCCAACACCTGACAATAAGCCTTAAAAGCCTCAGGATTAATGGGATTTTTCCCTGCTAGAAATCTTTTCCAAGTACCCTCGGAAATTCCCACCGCTAAAACACCACTTTCTGACCAAGAAACATCCAAAACCTCGCTAGCTGACTCTAACCAGCGAAAATCATCCACAGACCAACCCTTAGCAATTCTAGCTTGCTTGATAATCCCTAGTCCGGATTGAGAGGCTTTGAGAGTTGCCACTATTGTCTATGCATCCTATCTAATACATATTTTTTATAGGTATCAATATCTCAGAATTTAAATCATGATTGCAATAGCATATTCATAAATGTTTGCCTAGATCAGTTTTATTTGTCTGAGCGTTCACGTAGTGCAAGCGAAGCGATCGCCAAACCGATCTAGAGTTAATTAGATAACATCAGATAAATTGAGAATCATATTCATATCACCTCCAAATCCCCATGTCTTTCCATTCCGGAGAAATAGCAGTCCAAACCCAAGCAGGGAAACGAGAAGAAGCGCAAAAACTGTGTAGTGTCATCAGCGATTTTATTAAACCAGCAGCACAGGAATTTCTAGTTACGCAACAATTAGCGATCGCCGCTACAGTTGATATACATGGTCAAGTTTGGGCATCTTTATTAACAGGACAACCTGGTTTTATCCAAGCTTTGAACCAACAGACCCTAGAGATTAGTTTAGATGGTAGCCTTACACCTAGCGATCCACTGTACCAAAATCTGCACCACAACCAAAATATTGGTTTATTGGTGATTGACTTGTCAAACCGTAGGCGATCGCGCTTCAATGGCAAAGCTGAGTTAGGCTCAGATAGTATAAAAATACAGGTTACTCAGACATTTTTTAACTGTCCCAAATACATCCAAACCCGTCACATCGAAAAAAATATAACTGAATCTAGAGAACAATCACAAACTTTTACCAGAGAAACTTTAAGCGTAAAACATCAAAATTGGATAACCCAAGCAGACACATTTTTCATTGCTAGTTTTCATCCCGAAAGTGGTGCAGATGCTTCCCATCGAGGAGGATTTCCGGGATTTATTCAAGTCTTAAATCATCGCCAATTATTATTCCCTGATTATGCGGGAAATAATATGTTTCAAACCTTCGGTAATTTACAGATAAATCCCAACGCAGGGTTATTATTTATCGACTTTGAAACAGGTAATATCTTGCAATTAATCGGGAAAGCAAAAGTAATTTGGGATGCAGACAGATTAAATGAATTTATCGGAGCAGAGCGTTTAGTCGAGTTTGAAATTGAACAGGTATTAGAAACAGCAAATTCTACACCTTTACGGTGGCAATTTGGGGAATATTCCCCAGCTAATCCAAAAGTTGAGAAGTAGTACTTCTATCCGTCAGGGGATTAACCTTTAACCCCACAGAAAGCTAACCATTTCGGTTGGGTTGAACCCTGTTGCTGACTATAATAACCAGAAACTTGATATAGATGACAATTTTGAGGGGCAAAACCTGCTTCTAGAGCTAAGTTATTTAAGTCATCTAAATTAGCACAACCCACAAAAGGTTCGGAGTTATAATAAACTTCTGTATCTCGGAAATAACGGGCTGCTGGGTTAGGAGGAGATAGAAATAACAAACTATCTAAATGCACCATTATCCCCCCAGTTTTAAGTAAACGATAACTTTCCTTAAAGACACGTTGTTTAGCCACATTAGGGACTTCGTGCATTAAAATATGACTCACCACTAGGTCAAAACTGTGGTCTGGAAAGTCAGTTTGTTCGGCATTCTGCTGGGCAAAATATACCTTTTTTCCCAGTCCATTAGCTCTAGCAGTAGCATAACGTAATAGGGAAGCTCCTAAATCAATACCCCAAACTTGAGCATCTGGATAAGCTTGGGTGTAGGGAAGAGTGCTATGACCAACAGAACACCCCATATCTAAAATTTGCTGGGGATTAAATTCGGGGTAGTGAGATTTTAAAACTTGTTCAATAATTGTGTGACCAAGCTCATCATTGAGAGAACCTAACCAACCTATTCCATAAAGAAATACTCCATGATCATATAGTACACCAGTCCAAAAATCATCGTCCCCTTGCTCTTCCAGATAACCACCAGGCATTCTATGAATATCAACTTTACTTTGATGCTTGGGAATTAATAAATTTGGATTCAGTTCTAATTGACTCAGCCCCTTAATATGTTTTTGATAAGCTTGTATCAGGCGATCGCGATCGTTGTCTATGCTTGCTTGAGTATAAGACCACATTTTGTCTTGCAGTTGACTACGTTGCTGATTAACTTCTTGAATCCTCGGTATGGCATCAAGTTGTTTGCGTAATTGATGATTCTTAGAGGATGATTGCTCTGTAAGGGCTTCAATTTCCTGTTTTAACAGACTAAAGTAGCCTTGACCTGATTGACTAATTTCTTTCCCTAATTTCTGGTTAGCTTGCGAGTCTTGACCTTGAGGAAGTAAAGGATGTAGAAATTGAGAATGTAGAAAGACCATATCGTATATAAATTAAAATATTTTTGCTGTTTATTCTAACTTAAAATATGCTTTATTTGTTTTGAACTTATCGTACTTAAATCTTCAACTTCAATAAATATGAAAATCAACAAAAAACGTAGAGAAGATTAATCCCTCACTCCGGTAAACTTTCTAAAATCTCCCGCGTCACTGTAGCCATATATTCATCCTGATACTCAACATATATCTCCAACGCTGTCTGCAAATTCGCCCTAGCTTCCGCGTAATTCTCCTTAGCTTGTGCAAGCAATCCTAACATTGCGTAAGTCCCAGCACATTCATAGCGATCGCCAAATTCGATCTTGATTTCCAGGGCTTGTTGATAATAATCCCGTGCCTGGTCGTATTCGCGCAACTCTTGGGCAACGATTCCCAACTGGTGGTAAGTCCCAGCACATTCATAGCGATCGCCAAATTCAATTTCGATTTTCAGGGCTTGTTGATAATAATTCCGTGCCTGGTGAAGCTGTCGCGTATCCAGGGAAACATTACCTAAATAAAACAAGGAATTGGCAATATCATGACGATTTTTCTGCTTTTCGGCAATATCTAAAGCTTGTTGATAATAGCTGATTGCATTATCAAACTGTCGTTGCTGTTGATAGCTTTTACCTAACTGGTTGAAAACTTCGATTTGTAGAGAATAATCAGGAAATTTCTGAATAATTTCCGCAGCTTTTTGTAAATATTCTCTGGCTTTAATTGATTTACGCTGACTTAAATACGCTTTGCCTAATTCATTTAAAATATTACAGCAATTGCGAAGATTTTCTCGGCTGGGTGTTTCTCCAGTGGGGTTATATTCCATCAACAAGCGATGTAATAAATCGATGCGTTCTTGTTGTTCTGGTGTAGGTATGCGTTCTATATTGGTATCTGCATTCAGAGTATGAGCAATTGCCTCATTTTTAGTTAACTCTGTAGTTTTAAAGCGAAATAATCCTGACTTCCAAGCCCAAAAATCGGGCGCAAATTTTGCTAACCGTGAAATCGCATAATCTGGCAAGATAAATAAAAGCGGATGCGGTATGGTTTGACGATAGGAATCGCGGACAAAGTTTAAATCTTGTAAGACTGGCGGATAATCACCAAAAACACCTATCGATTTTTCTAAATTCCGAATTAATAAAACCAGTTTTTTATTTGTTTCTTGAGTAATTTTGGCTAACTGCTGCACTAATTCATCCCGCAGAAAGCGCAAATTCGCGTCAGGAAAATCTAAAACTACAAATTGGACTCCCTGACACTGAGAATCCTGTCGTAATCCAGCAATTAATAAATCTATATCGGGCGAAAAATTAATTTCAATAAAACCTAACGTAAATTTTTCGGCAAAATCGACAAATGTCACCAATTCAGCAAATTCATCTTGGTTAGAGGCAATAAATTTGCTTATTTCTGTTTGGAATTTACTGTTGTTGTGCTGATTGGAGAGCTTGTTGGAAGAATTCATTTCGCTTCACCACCGGATTTGGATAATTCCATCGTTTATCGCCGTTATATTCCAATACGGAAGTATTAAATAACATTAATTGTCCAATTTCATCTTTACTAACATCTTTAGTTAAACAAACCTGAGCTAAGTGAGAGTAATGTTCTTCAGGAATAAACCTCTCAAAACTAAATTGTTGCTGTTTAACTGCATATTCTATATCTTCGGATGTAATTTTTGGATGTTTGCGGGTACTTGCTGTTTGACAAGCCGAGCGCATCATTTGCATTAACTGCCGTACGTGTCCACCGCTTGCTTTTGCTAATTCTAATAATTGATCGCGACTCTCGAAAATTGCATCAATATCCACCCGCTTTTCAATTACACTTGCCATTGCATCTAAGCCTATTTGATTATAATTTAAATCGCATTTATGCCGTTCAAATTCATAGATATTAATCATTGGCACAATATGAGGATTACCATCAAATTGATTCAGGGGATTTTTTGGCGAGCAAAGAATCGAAATCGGGACTGTATAAATAATTGTACAATTTAATTCCTGCATCTGTGCCGCATAATCAAAGAATAAATGTTCTGCTACTCCTGGTGGAACTCGATCCAAATTATCAAAGATAATTAATAAACCTTTGCATTCAGGAAATTTTTTTCGCAATTTTATGTAAGCGTCACTTAATAACAAATTGGTATCAGACTTGAGACGAGATAAATCTTTTTCTAGAGTTTGCCGAATAGTTGTTTTTTGCTTATCCGAGCCTTTAATTTGTGCCAACAATTTAACCATTAGTTTAGCAAGAAATGGTGCTGTAGGACTGAGAGTTGCTTCTGCCTCAACGTTGACTGATTTTTCAACACTTTGCTCGTTTTCTTGAGTAATATCTTTAAACCACGATTCAAAACTTTTTAATAAATCTTTATCAAAACTCAAATCTAATTTTCGTAATTCAAATTCAACTTGTTTAATCACAATTAAATATAAATCTGTATATCGGGCATCATTAATATCTGTCTCTTCATTTGCTTCCAAATAAATCACCCGATAATTATTTTCCCAAAGACTTTGAATTTTTTTTAACTCGGTACTTTTACCACAACCGCGATGTCCGGTAAATAAAATTGTTGTAAAATCACCTGCTTCTTGAAAATCCAAAATTGTGCTGACATTATCAATAGCTGAAGTTTTTCGTACCGCCGACAAATCGACATAATAGCGTTCCATTTCTGCTGGTGCAAGCGGCTCAACATTACAAGCCAGAAAAGCTGCTTTCAGAGTATTAGCACGTTGAAAACTTGACTGAGACATTCTCTTAAGAAGATGAAAATCACGAACTTCTAAATTTTAAGCGATCGCCAATCAAATTTAGCAAGTAAACTGATGTATCTTTAAGTTGCATAATAATCTATTTCAGGAAATTTCTCATCAAATTCCCAAAAATTCATCAAATGTTCCAAAAACAAAGCATTTGTTTTAATACCATTAGTGTCTATTTTTGTCAAGACCAGTTTTACAAATCCATCTGCACAGCAAAACTGATCTTTTATTAAAAGGTGCGATCGCATCACACTAGTAAATTAGCTAGTGGTTCATCTCCCCCTGTTCTGGTCAGTTGTTAATCATTCCTATTTTTTAGAGTAATGGACTGCTAGGAATCTCAATTCTGGTGTCAAAAACATTATGTCTAAAATTATCTCGATGCACTCCTTCCGGGGTGGAACTGGTAAATCTAACCTCATAGCTAATTTAGCAGTATTAATTGCACTTCAAGGGAAACGAGTGGCAATAATTGATACTGACTTACAATCCCCCGGTATTCATGCTCTATTTAATATTAATGATGACAGAAAAACCTTAAATGACTATTTGTGGAATCGTATTCCTATTACTGAGGCTGCATATGATATTAGTGATTATATTCCCAACCAGCAAAAAGGTCAGCTTTTCTTAATTCCTGCCAGTATTCATCCTGAAGATATCGCCAAAATTATCAGTGATGGATACAACGTGAGTTTTCTTAATAGTGGATTTCGACGATTAATTAAAGAACTTAATTTAGACTATTTATTTATCGATACTCACCCCGGTTTAAGTCGAGAGACTTTATTGTCTATAGCTATATCTAATCTATTAATTATTATTTTACGACCAGACCGCCAGGACTTTCAAGGAACTGATGTAACAGTGAATATTGCTCATCAGTTACAAGTGAAAAATATGATGATGGCTATCAATAAAACACCCATAAATCTAGACTTGGTTGAACTCCAGCAAAAAGTCGAAACAAACTATCATCTTCCAGTGTCAGGTATTTTCCCACTCTCACCAGAAATGGCAGAACTAGGTAGTAAGGGGATTTTTTCTTTACATTACCCTGACCATTATTTTACCCATCTCCTACATAAATTTGCCGAGAATATTAGCCAAGGATCGCGATTACATGAAGGAATTTTAATTTAAGTTAATTATTTGCATGAAAAATATTTTATGAAAAATGGAGGAATAGCTATGATAGAAATAATGAAAGAAGACGCGATCGCCTTTGAATTAGCTCTCAAAATCGCAGATGCAGCAGTCTTCCACAAAACTAACAGACACCTCAAAAATATTGAAATTGCCGTTCTCAAAGGCGCATTATCGGGTCAAAAGTATGACAAGATTGCAGATGATTGTGGTTATGCTCCTGAATATATTAAACATGATGTAGGTCCTAAATTGTGGCAGATTCTTTCATTAAGTTTAGGAGAAAAAGTTAGTAAAACTAATTTAATGGCAGTTTTAGCACAACGAGCATTTGCAGAATCTGAAGAGGTGAAAGAAAAACCAACAATATCCTATTTACCATCCTCCACATCCAAACAAACAGAATTAGAAGCACAAGTAGGACTAATATCTTTAGAATCACCCTTATATATCGAGCGTCCGGGGGTAGAATCACGCTGCTATGAAGAGATTAACAGATCAGGAGCATTAATTCGGATTAAAGCACCCAGTCAAATGGGTAAAACTTCCTTGATGGTGAGAATTTTAGCCCATGCCAAACAACAGAATCAAGTGAATACAGTTGCACTGAGTTTACAACGAGCAGAACGCTGTATTTTTAATGACTTAGATAAATTTTTGCGCTGGTTTTGTACCTCTATTACCCGCAAATTACAACTACCCTATCGAGTCGAAGATTACTGGAGTGATACCTTTGGTAGTAAAAGTAATTGTACTGCTTATTTTGAAGACTGTTTACTACCAAATATTAATGGAATTTTGGTATTAGCGTTGGATGATATTGACGAAGTATTTTTACATACAGAAATTGCCGATGATTTCTTTACATTACTCCGTTCTTGGTATGAAGAAGCAGCCTATGGTGATAGTGGTAATCCTAATTGGCAAAATCTTCGGCTACTGATTATCCATTCCACAGAAGTTTATATCCCTTTAGATATTAATAAATCACCCTTTAATGTCGGTTTAGCTATTGAATTGCAAGCATTTAATCACTTACAGTTAATCGATTTACAAAAACGCTATGGACTGGATTTATCTGAAAATGAACTCTCAGAACTGATGCAACTGCTATCCGGACATCCATACTTAATTCAACAAGCTTTATACCATTTAGCATATGGTCATCTAACTTTCCAACAGTTAATTAAAACCGCAGCAACAGATGCAGGTATTTATTGCCATCATCTGCATCGACACTTACGAAACCTACAAGAGCATCCCCAATTAGCAGCAGCATACGACGAAGTAATCAAATCACCAACACCTGTAGAATTAGAACAGTTAAGTGCATTTAAACTACATAGTATGGGTTTGGTAAAACTACACGAGAATCAGGTTATACCTAGTTGTGAGCTATATCGACAGTATTTTGAAGCGCGTATAGAAATGTGATTTAATCTTATTTCTAAATTTAATTACTCTAAATATTACTGCAATGTAAAAATCAAATGCAAACATCGCAGTAATATTTCTACTGAATAATGGTAAGGCTTCCCATAAAACCATCCTTCCACAGTAAGCTCGTAGTAGCCTGTTAACGCTGACAAAGTTGCCAAACAAGCTTTCATATATCCCGTAGGATTTTGTTCTCCTTCTTGCGGTAATTCAACAAAACAATTCGCAATTCGTAATCACAAAAAATGCTACTCAACTGGAGCATTTTGGAAAAGGTGAATAGTATTACGAAACAATCATTACATGAATAAAATTAATACTCGAGATAATTTTAAAGCTTCTCGAGCATAATCAGAAAAGAATCATTTAACATCATAATGTCATACGATTAAATTTCAATCTTTTCTAATTAATGAGCTTGCTAATTGTCTTTGCTAGTCTTCCTACTCCTTCTTGTCCTTGGTTGGGGTCGTCTTCATCTAAACTAATTCGTTGATTGGATAACACCACAATCACATTACCTTGAGAAAATTCAAGCCGAATGTGAGATTCTGCACCTGTTTGAGCACCACTATAGGTAAAAACATTTCCCCATCCTAATTGTTGTCGTGCTTGTGGGGAGAGAAATGAACCATCAATGATTTTCACCCCAAATTTGGCGAGATCAATGCTATTTGACTCTAAACCACCACCGGGATATTTCCAACTTAAGTTATCCCGATTTACTGGTATATTTTTGTCATTAGCATCATTTTTATTTTTATAGATATTTGCCCGTTTATTGTTAGCTTGATTAATAATGTCTGGACGTAAGCTTGGTAAATTTAGACCCTGACTTCTAAGAAACACATTCGGTAGGTGTTGAAATAGCAGTGAGTTAGTTCGCTACAAGCATAATCAATTACTTATGGCTTACGCCAAAAAGTGAGTAAAGTCAATGGAATTAGCACCACAAATAACTGGAATTACACAGTCGTTTTTGAGTACCCATAGGAATTTTGTGAAGAATTTATCGAAGAAGATTTAGCGGCAGTAAATAAATTACTTTGGTCAAAAATGTAGTTTTAACTAATCAACCATAATCTCTTAACTGCTGGTATTTATTATCAGCAGTTTTATTTTATGGCTTACGCCCATGTGTGTGTGAAGTTTGTAAAATCTAGAGATTCACAACAATGAAAATACCATCCGAAATAAAAGCCGCACTCGACCAATTTACTGGTTCGACAATTCTCTACAAACATTGGCTCGGCTTGAAATACACTGAAGGGATTAAATATCTAGCAGATGAAACCAATTGTTATTGGCTAATAGATGCAATATTCTCCCATCAAACAAAACAATTTCTCTCCAATCCCAACTTGCGAGAATTCCAAATTTGGCATTTACGAGTTGAGAATAATTCTGGAATCTTGATTTGTGAGTGGGACACGAACCAAGAAGTATTACGCCAAGAAATCGAATACACAGATTTTATATTCGGTCACATAAAGCTCTATTTAGTTGAAGAAATTCTCATGATTCCCAGTGAATATTAAGTCACATCGAAGTCATGAATATTGGGTAAAGAATTATGGTGCAAGCAATTAGCAATGAGCAAAGCTGACAAATTTATCAAAACCTACTATTCAGGTATCAGCGAAGATAATCAAGTGCGAGAATTGCAAAATTTGGTATCAGATACAGATTTGCAGCAGTTGGAAATAGAGTATCAAAATTATCGAGAAAGAGCAGACTTGTTTTCAGACTGCGACGATACTAGCTGGTTTTGAAAAGGCTAACGCCAACAGGGAAATGAATCATTTAATAGGTATTTGAATTATGGCTCCACGTAAATCATCGGTGACTAGTTTTCAAACAATAGATAACTCGATTTTAGGCGAATATTCTGTTAGCGATATTACTAAACAATCTTCACAAATTACTTCCACAACAGCGAGTCTGCAAGTATAATATTTTCGCCATCCTCCAAAAAGCAATGTCCAGCGCTTGCCACCATCAAAGCCGTAGATATCCCACGCCAGTTGCTTCAAGTCGGCGAAGCCGCATAACGCACTGGCTCCCTTTTTTCAGCCGTTTTTACCGACTGATTATCTGCTGCGATGCCTACGGCGAGCTTCGCTAACGCACTTGGTTGTGTTGATTTACCTAATTTCGAGCGAACCCGACCACGTAGTGCATGGTTTAATTTTTCCCAAACTCCCTTGCGTTGCATTTTCTGTAATAGCTATA
The DNA here is from genome assembly GCA_004296455.1 of Calothrix sp. NIES-4101. Taxonomy (GTDB): domain Bacteria; phylum Cyanobacteriota; class Cyanobacteriia; order Cyanobacteriales; family Nostocaceae; genus Brunnivagina. The sequence goes on along the minus strand of AP018280.1, from coordinate 4,298,519 downwards.
AACTGTTGAACTTGGAGGAAAGTCTGCTGGAAGCACATTCCATAGAGTACATGATTTATAACCTCTTCTAGCAAGTTTTACCACGCTAGGTAGAATTACCAGCAAATATTACCGATCCATCACAACAAATTGCTACAGGTTGTGCAGATAACGGTGGTAATAGTTTTATCGCCACCGGAAGAGGTGGAATACCACAAAATCCTAGTCAAGAATTGAGGAGCGATCGCACTTGGTCTGATGTGCGTGACATCTCTGCATTCCGTCAAACTCAGCCAGTACAAGCGAAAATTCCCACCACCCTAGAAACACTTGTCCAAGCTACATTTTGGCATAGTAATGCCCAAGGAAAAATTGAATTAGTTGCAGATAAACCTCCTACTCAAGTACAACAAGAATTAACCTGTGCTGCAATTCCTATCAGTTAATCTAAAAGTTAATTAAAGTTAAGTATGTTATTAAAAATTTCATTCAGGGAACTATGAGTTTAACTCAGGTGGAGGAAATTTTTGAAGAATGAAAACCATAACCTTCCTATTAATATTAACGACAGGTTTATTAACACCAGGAATGATGCGTTCATCTGTGGCTCAAGTAGTATCCGATGGGACTACCAACACTATTGTCAACCAAAATGGCAGTAATTTTACTATTATTAATGGTATTGATAAAGGTAATAACTTATTTCATAGCTTTAGTAGTTTCTCTGTACCAACAGGTGGCGCAGCGATTTTTAATTTAACAAATACACCAAATATTACTACCATTTTTAGCCGAGTTACAGGTGGAAATATTTCTAATATTGATGGATTAATTCAAACTCTCAACGCGAATAATTCTGTGAGTTTGTTTTTGATGAATCCCAACGGAATTATGTTTGGGCAAAATGCCAAATTGGATATTGGCGGTTCATTTGTGGGGACGACAGCGAATAGTATTAAATTTGCCGATGGGACAGAATTTAATGCTGTAAATCCAACTGAACCACCGTTGTTGACCATGAGTGTACCTGTGGGTTTGCAGGTGGGAAGTAATGCGGGAGGCATCGCAATCCAAGGTACACCTAGCAACAATTTCTTCTTTCGGATGCCAACATTGTCCATTGCACCAAATCAAACCCTGGCACTGATTGGGGGACAAATCGATATCAATAGTGCCAACATCTCTGCGCCGGATGGTCGTGTGGAACTGTGGGCAATGCAAAATGGCACGGTGAGTATCCCTACCTCTGGCAACTGGCAATTGGCGAGTTCATCCCTATCGCCCACCTGGGGCGATATTACCCTGCAACAGTCCTCTTATATCAACACCAGTGGAGCAATTGGTGGTGCAATTAATATCCAGGGACGGGGGTTAACCTTACAAGATGGTTCCAATATAGAATCATCCACTGGTGCGAATGCTCAAGGACAGGGCATTACCGTCAAAACTACAGAATTTGTGGATCTGCTGGGTGTTTCTCATCCCGATAATGTTACTTTTCCAGGCTTAACCACCAGTGTAAAAGGGAGTGGAGCAACAGCTGGAAATACCACCATTGATACTCAACGATTGCGCCTTGCCAACGGAGGATGGATAAACTCCTCTAACCTGGGTATTATTGACTTTTTAACCTTCTCGCCGATCAATAATGCCAAAACAGGTAATGTCACAGTTCATGCCACCGATGTAGAAATTATTGGTTATGCGCCATTCCGCAGTCAGATTACAGGAAACTCCTTTCCAATCAGTGCAATTGGAACGCTTATTCTCGGAGGACAACAGAATGAAAGTGGTGCAATTACGGTCGAGGCTGAACGGGTACGCCTGCTAGATGGGGGACGTATCAGCACCGATTTGTTTGGTGCTTTCTCCCCTCTAACTGGCAAAGCTGGGGATATTTCCGTGACAGCGACTCAGAGTCTGGAGATTCGCGGCACAAACCCGGATAATGGTACCAGTGGGATCGTCAGTTCAATTCTAACCGGGGCGGTTGGTCAAGGGGGCAATGTGACAATTAACACGGGTCAACTCGCTCTCACCAACGGTGGAAGCATCTCCAGTCAAATTGCAGGTAGCCCAATAGCTGCGCTTGCAGGTGGAGGTACAGCAGGAAATATCACGATTCAAGCCAATGACGTGCAGGTTAGCGATCCCGTGGTTGATCTTCTTGGTAACGCTGTCAGTGGTATCACTGTAGCAGTTGGGCAAAATTCCACAGGCCAGGGGGGCAACATTAGCTTGATAGCAGATAGTTTGCGTGTCTTCAATGGTGGACAAATTAACTCCTCCACAGATGGCAATGGTGCGGCAGGTAATATCAACTTGCAAGTCAACAATATAACTGTAAAGGGTAATTCCCAACCCTTAACTGATGGTCGTATTCTCCCAAGTAGCATTACGGCAGCTTCCACGACTAGCTCTGATGCGGGTTCAGTTAATCTAGTGGTAGATCAACTCAATGTTCTTGATGATGGGCAAATTTCCGTCAGTAATACAGGTGGCGGTAATGCAGGTAACTTGCTTGTTAATGCCAACCAAATTAAGCTGGAACAAGGAGGCAGTTTGCTTTCGGAAGTTTCCGCAGGTGATCGCGGTAATATTACTCTCAATACTGATGTTCTATTGATGCGTTATGGGAGTCACATCAACACCAATGCCACAGGTACAGCCACAGGTGGCAATATCAGCATTAATGCACCGATTATTATAGGTTTAGAAAACAGCGATATCACTGCCAATGCGATTAAAGGGGCTGGTGGTAATATTAATATTCAAACTCAGGGTTTATTTGGACTAGAATTCCGCGACCAACTCACCCCGGAAAGTGACATTACGGCTAGTTCCGAATTTGGAGTTAGTGGCACAGTGCAAATTAATAACTTTGGTGTTGATCCAAATTCTGGTTTAGTCGAATTACCTGCAAATCTAACCGATCCATCTCAGAAAATTGCTACAGGTTGTTCAGGAAATAATGATAGTAGTTTTATCGCCACAGGAAGGGGTGGTGTGCCACAAAATCCTACACAAGAATTGAGGAGCGATCGCACTTGGTCTGATGTGCGTGACATCTCTGCATTCCGTCAAACTCAGCCAGTACAAGCGAAAATCCCCACCACCCCAGAAACTTTTGTTCAAGCTACTAGCTGGCATCGCAATGCCCAAGGAAAAATTGAATTAGTTGCAGATAAAGTTTCTAGTAATATGCAAAAATCACTAACCTGTGCTGCTGTTCCTAAAAGTTAATTAAAGTTAATTATTAACCTATCCCACTAATAATATTTTTGCTGGAAAGCCCAAATATTTTTTAGAGATAAAAACGAAAAATTAAGCTTTTCAGGAGAATTTTTACTTAAGCAAATAAGCATTTTCGTAATAGTGGGATAGATTCATGTTATTAAAAATGTCATTTAGGTAGCTAATGGTATGGAAAGCGTTGCTATATAAACGTTCTAGCACTTTTGATGTCTAATGATAATTTGTGTATGAATGCAATGGCACTTCTGACCCCATATTTGCTTTTCGTCTACCACAGAGAATAATAAATACTGTGTGGTAAGAGGCTAATGTTTTGGGCTATAATCTCTTACCTGCATGAGTTTCAGAGAATTTACGGCGAAAGATACTCATTAATAAACTCATTTAGTCGCAGGGGCTTATGAACCTTGTTTTGTACTGTGTTTGTTTACCCCATTTTTTAAATCCTCCATAACAGGATAAAATCGAACCACCGACCACTTTTGTCTTAGAGGCATTGCTGTAATAAGTGGTTTCTACCTCTTGAGAGGGAAGTGCTTCTACTGCACTAAAAATACTTCCACAAAAGGTAACTAACAATAATGGAAAAACAAAAAATAATTTTCGCATAGTAATCTCACCATTTATTTATGTAGTTCTAAGTTGGACAATAATGAACTAACACCAGCGTTATTATTAATTTCTAATTAATAATGTCACTAATTGCCTTCGCTAGTCTTCCTACACCTTCTTGTCCTTGGTTGGGGTCATCTTCGTCTAAACTAATCCGTTGATTGGATAATAAGACAATCACAATACCTTTGGAAAATTCCAGTCGAATGTGAGATTCCGCACCTGTCTGGGCACCACTATAGGTAAAAACATTTCCCCATCCTAATTGTTGTTTCGCTTGAGGAGAAAGAAATGAACCATCAATCACTTTTATTCCGAATTTAGCCAGATCAACGCTATTTGACTCTAAACCACCACCTGGATATTTCCAACTCAAATTATCCCGATTTGCTGGTATATTTTTGTCATTAATATCATTTTTATTTTTATAGATATTTGCCCGTTTACTATTAGTTTGATTAATAACTTCTGGACGCAAGCTCGGTAAATTTAGACCTTGAGTTAGTTCTTGATTGACTAATTTGCTAAATGACTGTTTTGATGAAGCTTCGAGTACCGCACCTAAAACAGTATAAGCATGGGTGCTATAGCAAGATTTGCTACCTGGTTTAAACATCAATGGGTCTTGACTGAATAATTTGGTTGCATCTGTTGCTGTTGGATATTGGGTATTACTTGAATCTTTCCAATTAGGGTTATTCGGAACTTCACAATTTGGACGCTTGCTACCTCGATAGTGACGAATTCCGGATTGGTGTTTCAACAGATGACCAACAGTGTAGGTGTGGTGTCTAGGTAATTCTGGGACATAGGAACGAGCTGGTTTGTCAAGGGAAAGACCTTTTTCAACTTGACGCATTGTCAAAACCATTGTAATCGGTTTACTGACCGATGCAAGCCGAAATACCGTTGCGGAGTCAGCCTTTTGCTGTTTAGCTATGTCTGCAAAGCCAAAACCGCGAGCATATACTATTTTACCTTTTTGCGCGATCGCAACACTCATTCCGGGGACGTTAAATTTATTTTGATAAGCAGTAATTGCAGCATCGACTTGCTGTTTGGGTTCCCAATTAACTCGATTTATTTGTCGTCGTGCTTGTGCTTGAATGCTAGGAAGGGTTGAGTTTGAAGATACAGAAGAGATTTTTGCTCTTGTTTGATCGGGTGAAATTTGTGCAAATGCAGCAGCCGAAATTGAAACTGTAATTAAAGTTACACTTGCCAAAATTTTCATAGTTGTTTTCATGATAACTATCCTGTGTTTGTAAAGAAATTTATTGTTGATTAATAGGTGTTAATTGATGAGAAGACCGATTATACTCATACTTTCCTACAGGTATATTTTCCGTTGGATTTACACAAAGATCGCGATCACTTAATCCTGTAATTGTCACAACTGGATTTTCTGACAAACATTCAACTTTTGTCCAACCCCACTTTGCTAAAATGCTATCCGTATCAATATTTGTTTGTGCGATAAGCCGAAGACTTGACGCTTCGCGTATCGCCGGAGGGGTTTCTGGAAGTAAATTTGTAGTTGTAGCTGTTTTTTGGGTATTTCCTAAACTATCATTGGCAGTATGAGTATTATCAGAATTTTCAGGTGCTGTTGATTGATGATTGAAAGCTTCAATCCGTTTTTGTTCGGTTTCTGCTTCTGTGGTAATTGCAGTTTTGACAATTCCGGCAATTTCTCGAATTATTTCTAATCCCATCAAATTAGATTCAGAATTATTATGAGATTCCAAATCTGGTGTTTCTGGTTCTTGATGTTCGGTTGGTGTTGCTTCTGTTGATGAATCTGTTATATTGGTTTTTTTCTCAGGTGCTGTTCCCACTCGATTCGGTAAATTCGTAAGTACGCGGATATGACTCCTTTGGGGGGAAGGACTAACTCGATGGATGCGGGTATTAGTTCTACGAGATGCTGTCACCCGTGCAAATAAAGTTTTGCCACTGCTGTCTTTCCGAAATTGATAATTACCATTTCGTAAGGGATAATGTTGACCTGTACCAACAATAAATAAACGTAAACGATTAGCAGGTAAAGTATTTTGGTAAGTACCTTTCTGACCGGGAGCTAATTCATAAATTTTACCGGTCGGTAAAGCAAAACGAATAGCTTGATTGGTTTTATTTTCAATAGTATATTGAATACTAATTATTGGTTGATTTGGTGTTTGAGGTTCTTGACAAACAGAAGCAGAATCACCACATTTTCCTTCCCCTGCTTGAACATTGGTTATCATTGCAAAGAAACCAGTTGACACGATACTCAAACTTAAAAATACTCCTGTTATCAATCTATATATTTGCATTGCTTGAACTCCTTCTAGATACATTGTTGATTATTTCTCAAGTTGATTTGCTAAAACTTGAGGTGCTAAAACTTGAGTTGAGAATAAATACTTTGAATAGTTCCAAGTTAAAAATATTGACAGTATTTGTACTGTCCATCACAGATCAGTCAACCCTCTTTTGCTACTTATCTATATAATATCTTTACGTCCGAACTGCGATCGCTTATGCAAAAAGTATTTATTCTCTAGCAATAAAAAATTAAGAAAAGTAAATCCAGTCGATTGATATTGCTCGCAGGTTGAGATTGTTCTATATACATTAACAACACCAACATCTAATGACTTGCTTACGGTACAGGATATCAAAAGTTGTAGTGACTGTGACAGGAAAAGTTTCATGTTGGGTTGTAAGACCAGAACATCTTCCCCACACGTATATTGATTTTCAGGGCTTTTTGACAATTTTGGTTTTATTATTAGATGGGTTTACGCTTTAATCCCAATGAGGAAAGTCGCGTCACCCATCCTAATCAAGATAAAGTTAAGGGTTGAATTAGTCTCTTGGTGCTGGAATTGGATTATTTTCTGGACAGTCAACCGGATCGATGACACCTAATTCACATTGATTAACTTTAAATACAGGGGGAATTTGGGGTGGGAAGTTAATTTGACTATTTGAATTGGGTGTTTGACGGATATTTTGAATCTTCCCAGGTAAAGGTCGGGGTTTAATCTGATTAGAAATACAACCAAGTTGAGGATTTAAAGGAGGTGTTGCAGGTATCCAACCATCAGGACAAGATGGGTTCACTGGTGTTGATGCAAATGCGACACTGGAAAGAGAAATAGCACATAAAGTATTTATGAGCATTAATGGTGTTAAGAGTTTGCGATGAAACATGATAATAACTCCGAAAAGATAAAAAAGGAGCGAACAGATTAAAGGTTAGTAATGCGATCACTTCATGAATCGCATCACTAATATTGATAGTTAAAATCAGACTACATTAAGTAACAGAAGAGCCAATTAACTAATTAGTTACCTTGTAAGTACAACCACTCCAACCTAAGGAGCTACGCATATTTGATGCTTCGTTAAAAAAGTCGCTTCCATTTCCTCTCACTGTTTTTTGTCCTTGAATACAAGAAATTTTTCCAGTATTTTGACCACTGGTTTTGTAATATCCCCATTCGGCTCTATCTACACTATGACCTGCATTTAATACCTTTTGAAAAACATCAAAACAAGCATTATCGATTGAATCAGTACCATATCGAAAATAACTAATTCCTTTATTTGATGCCGCTGTACAGTAAGGCTTTTGATTCGATTGTGCTACAGCCGAGTTTGGATTGATTGTTGAAGATAATGTGACAAGACTCAGTAACAAGCCTGTTGCAAAAACTGGTGTAATTTTCATATATTTTACCCATGAATATTGTAATCTCTAGTTGAGAGATGAAAAATGATTTATTTGAATTTATTAGTTATTCATCTCTTCACTTCATGGCTATATCATGGCGTAAATAAATAAAGCTCACAATAGGAAATAGTCAGACATTAAAATTATCAAATAAAGATGTAATTATAGGATAAAGTCAGGTGCTTATCAGTCAAAATAGGATAAAGTCAGGTTTTTTATCAAACTGATGAAAATGAGTTCCCAAATAACTATAATTAATTTAGCCTCAGTTATTTTCCAGTATTGTTTTATGAACTCACAATTAGGGGCTGCTGAACAAAAACTAATTATAAAGAAATGTAAAGCCTATCTGCTCGCTTCCGAAAAACTATTTTTGGAGATGAAGCTATACAAGAAAGTTAAAGGCAAAGTTATTCAACTTTGTAAGCGTATGGCAGAATCAGATTTTACTTGGGAAGTAGCCCTGGAATTTGCTGATAAGCTTATATTTAATCATACTGGTATTCATTTGAAAGATATTGAAATAACTGTACTGCAAGCTTCTTGGGAAGGTGTCACCTATCCACAGATGGCAGATAATTACGGTTACAGTGCAGAGTATCTCAATAAAGATGTTGGTAATAAATTATGGAATAAGCTGACAGAAGCATTGGGAAAGGGAGAAAAGGTTAGCAAGCATAATTTCAAAGAAGCATTGAGGAGGGGTTGGAAGCAACATAAGTGTATATTTAATGATATCAGTCAAACTCTGCCAGAACGGTTAATACCAACTGAATCTTTCTATATTGAGCGTCCTCCAGTTGAGGAGCGCTGTTTTGCTGAGATTGTTCAACCGGGGTGTTTATTGAGGATCAAAGCACCTTTACAAACGGGTAAAACAGAACTGATGTCGAGAATATTGCATTATGCAAATCATCAAGACTATCGAACTGTGGAATTAAATCTGCGGGATGCAACGGTGGGGGATTTTTCTAGCTTAGATGCATTTTTACAGTGGTTATGTACCAGTATTACAGAGATGTTGCAGATGAATTATCCAGTTGCGGAGCATTTTCGTAGAAGTTTGGGAAATAGCAAAATTAAGTGTAGAACTTATTTTGAAAAATATTTATTGACTGCTGATAAACCTGTGGTTATAGCTTTAGATGAAGTTGATAAAATTTTTCCTTACCCAGAAATTACGGGTGAGTTTTTAGGGATGTTAAGAACTTGGCATGAAGATGCAAAAACTCGTCCTCTATGGCGACAATTACGATTGGTGGTGTTGCACACTCAAGCTTATACTCAACTGGATATTAATCAGTCTCCTTTTAATGCAGGAACGGAAATCAGCTTACCTGATTTTACAAGTGAACAAGTTTTGTTATTCGCACAAAAATCTGGCTTGGATTGGGGTCAAAATGAAGTTAACCAGTTAATGGAAATGCTCGGTGGACATCCTTATTTAGTTGGAGAAGCAATTAAACATATCGTACAGGAAAATGTAACGTTAGCAGAATTTTTACAAACAGCTATGACTGGATGGGGCATTTATCGCTATCATTTACAGAAACACTGTCAGAATCTCTTAGCTACTTCTCAATTAATTGGGGCTTTTAAAAGAGTTGTGATGGCAGATACAGCCGTTGAATTTGACTCGCTTTTAAATCAAGATACATCTGTTCAGTTAAATGATTTAGGTTTGGTAACACTTTCTCCAATAAGTGCTAGACCTCGTTATAAGTTATATCATTTGTACTTTCGTCAGCGTTGTCAAGAGAGTAGTTAAAACTTAATAGTTAATTATCATTCATATTTAATTACTATTAATATTTAATTTCAATTTATTCTGATTAATCAAAAAATAGCAATTATGAATGTGATTAAATCCTCAAGATAGTTTATGAATACAGTAGCTAAAGTCAGTAATTGTTATCAAGTTGGTGGTAGTTTACCTTTGACTGCAACTACCTATGTGTTACGACAAGCTGATGAGGAACTGTATAGGGCTTTAACATCTGGTAGATTTTGTTATGTCTTAAATTCTCGACAGATGGGTAAATCCAGTTTGCGAGTGCGAACTATGCGTAGATTAGCAGCAGAAGGATTTACCTGTTGTGCAATTGAAATGAGAGATATTTGTGGTTATGGAGTGACTCCAGATGAATTTTTTGGCGGTTTTTTGAGTTTAATCGTCAGTGGTTTTGATTTAGAAATTGATGTGGGAGAATGGTGGCGTAAAAATGAATATATTTCTCCTTTATTACGCTTAAGTAAATTTGTTGAAGAGAAGTTATTAAATAAATGTATTAGTCAGCCTCATCCTCAGAAAATAATTATTTTTGTGGATGAGATCGATAATTTAATCAATTTAGAATTTAAAGACGATTTTTTTGCTTTTGTACGTAGCTGTTATAATAAACGTGCTGACAATTATCAATATAATTGTCTCACCTTTGCCTTATTAGGTGTGGCAACTCCCACAGATTTAATTGCAGATAATAATCTCACACCATTTAATATTGATAGTCAAGCGGTGGAATTGACTGGGTTAGAACTTGAGCAAGCAACTCCGCTCGAACAGGGATTTGTTGGAATAGTCAATAACCCTGAAGTTGCATTACAGGATGTTCTCCATTGGACGGGTGGACAACCATTTTTAACGCAATGGCTGTGTCAAATACTTTGTATATATTCATCTACATCTGTACACCCTGATTCGGAATTAGGATGGGTAGCAAAAATTGTTCGAGAAAAAATTATTGATAATTGGTGGACGCAGGATAAGCAACAACATTTACAGACGATTAAGGAACGTCTATTAAGCAATGAGTCTCAAACTTGTCGGTTATTGGGATTATATCAGCAGATTTTGCAGGAAGGAGAGATTATCGCTGATGATAGTCGCGAACAAATAGAGTTAAGATTATCTGGTTTGGTTGTTAAGCAAGAAGGAATATTAAAAGTTTATAATCGCATTTATGAGTCTGTTTTTAATCAAGATTGGGTTGAACAAGAATTAAAAAAAATACGACCTGATTTTTATACAGATGCATTGATAAAATGGGAAGCTTCTGGATGTCAAAATACTGATTATTTACTTAAAGGTGACAATTTAGAATTAGCTCTAGGATGGGCAAATAGTAAAAAATTAACAGATTTAGATTATCAATTTATTGCTGATAGTCAAAATTTAGCAATACAACAGTTTGAAATTGCTTTAGATAATGCTGAGAAAGAACTAAATATAGCAAATTTACAAACAAAAAATGCTCAACAACAAGTTAATCATGTCGCCGGACAAATTAAGTTAGCCAAACGACAATTAAAACGAACAATGATGGCCGGTTCTATTTCTATTATCGGGATGATTTTAATTGCCATAGGATGGGCAAAAGAAGCTGATTTTTATGCTCGCAAAGCTGATGAGGAAAAAGAAAATGTCAAATTAGCCCAAATCGAAACTCAACAGGTGCAGCAGGAATTTTTACAAGCGATCGCGAGGGAAAAGTTAGCAACAGAAACCGCACATCTAGCCGAACAACAACAGAAGAGTTTTCAGAAACAAGCCAAAGAGGCAGAAAACTTAGCTATCAATGCTCAAAGAAGACGCGATCAAGCTGAAGCTGCGCGAGTAAATGCCCAACGACAAGCAAAATATTTACAAGCTTTAGCACAGCAAGCTCAAATTCGTCGCGAACAAGCCGAAATAGCACAGGAAGATGCTCAAAAGAAAGCAGATATCAGTGAAAAACAACGGGAACGGAAAGAACAAGAATTGGCTGAAACTCAGGTGATAAATCTTAGTTCATCCGCGCAAGCAATTTTATCGGAAAATCCATTTGATGCATTGTTAAAAGTTTTGGAAGCTGCACAAAAGTTAAAAACACTAGAAAAAATAGCACCCATAGAAGGTAAGACAAAGTTAGCAGTCAAATCAACACTACAACAGATTTTATTTGTGATTAGAGAACGCGATCGCCTACAATCTCATCAAGGTGCGGTTAGAAGTGTGAGTTTTAGTCCCGATGGTAAATACCTAGCTTCTGGTGGTGAAGATGATACTGTTAAATTGTGGAATAGACAGGGTTTTTTACTGTTCACCTTTAACGGTCATAATGATAATATTTGGCAAGTTACATTTAGCCCGAACAGTAAAATTTTGGCTTCTGCAAGTGATGATGGAACCGTCAAACTATGGGATGTAGAAAATCATAGGTTAATCAGAACTATTCACGCTCACAGTCAATGGGTAAGAAGTGTCATTTTTAGTCAAGATGGTAAGGTTTTAGCTTCATCTAGTTCCGATGGTTCAATTAAATTGTGGAATACCGAAAATGGTAAATTATTAAAGACTCTGAAACAACATCGCGGTTGGGTAACACATTTAAGTTTGAGTCCGGATGGTAAAACTCTCGCTTCTGCTGGAGCTGATCGTACTGTCAAATTATGGGATTTTGCAACGGGTGATTTGCTGAAAAACTTGAAAGGTCATAAAGGAAATGTCAGAAGCGTAGCTTTTCGTCCAGATGGAAAAATTTTAGCTTCTGGTAGTGAAGATAATAGTATTAAATTATGGAATTTAGAAAATGGTCAAGAACTAGAAACTATTCAAGAATATCGCACTTCGATTTGGAGTGTTGTTTTTAGTCCTGACGGTAAAACTTTAGCCGCTTTGGGTGCTGATAGCACAATTAAGTTACAAAGAGTCGATAATATTAAAGATGTTTCCACCGATATTCAAGTTCTCAAAGGACATCAAGGTAGAATTTGGAGTGTGGCTTTTAGTCCTGATGGTAAAACTTTAGCATCGGGAAGTGTGGACGAAACGGTTAAATTATGGAATTTAGAAACTAAAGTCGATACCTATGCATCTGGAAATAACTTGATTAGCGTTAGCATTAGTCCAGATGGTAAATTGATTGCATCCGCAGGTAATCAGGGAATGATCGAACTGCGGGATATGCAAAATAAACAGCTATTATTCACCTTTAAACACGAACCAAATAAAGCGATTCGCAGTATTCGATTTAGTACTAATGGAAAATTTTTAGCTTCCGCTAGTGATGATAAAACAGTGCGGTTGTGGGATGTAAAAAATCGTCGTCTGTTTCAAACTCTTGTTGATGGTTACAGATACAGCAGTGTCAGGTTTAGTCCTGACGGTAAAACTATTGCGACTAAAAATAGTAAAATAATTAAACTATGGAATATTCAAGATGGTACTGCGATTAGAGTCCTCAAAGATACACCAGATAAACATTGTGTAGTCAGAGATATTAATTTTCATCCTAATGGTAAAACCCTCGGTGTTGCTTGTTCCTATGGCAATATGCAAATATGGGATGTCATCACCGGTTCTGTACTGTTAAATATTAAAGGTCACAGTAGCCACATTTCTAGTATTAGTTTCAGTCCAAATGGAAAAATACTTGCTTCTGGTGGAACTGATAGTAAAGTTAAATTGTGGAATGTGAATAATGGTCAACTAATTAAGAAAATTAATGCCCATCAAAGTGATATTAGAAGGGTAACATTTAGCCCAGATGGAAAAATTTTAGCTTCAACGGGCGATGATATGAAAATTAAATTATGGAAGGTTTCAGATGGTAGCTTGCTGAATGAATTGTGGGGACATCAAGGTCGAATTATTAGCCTTAGCTTTACTCCCGATAGCAAAATTATTGCTTCTGCTAGTTCCGATAATACTTTCAAAATCTGGAACTTAGATGATAATTTGGATAATTTTATCCAGCAAAGTTGTTCCTGGTTATCAGACTATTTTCTTACCCATCCAGAGTCAAGAGAAAAAATTCAAGTGTGTCATCAAGATAGGTGAAAATTATTTATGCCATTGTGATGAAATTTGCGATTTAGCTTAGTATAGGAATTATGGATTGCAAAGCACGAATTTATAATCCCATCCTCAAACAAGCGATCGCACCGATATAACCTAATTATTTACTGAAAGAGGTAATCTAGTAATTAAAATTCATGATTTTTCTAAACAAGGAAATATCGCAGGCGTTAAATAAGAACTAGGTAGAGAAGTGAATATTAATTGCCTCTATAAATCATCAATAACACCATTTTTTATATACAATGATGTCGTTGTCCATCAAGGTGACGGTACATTTACAATTTTTGGTTATCCCCAAGATATTTTTCCACCTACCGATTTTCATACTGCAACTCTAGTTGAAAAATATATTTACATAATTGGTTGCTTGGGCTATAGAAATGAGAGAATTTGCGAGTATACACCTGTTTATCGGTTAAATTGCCATACATTCAACATTGAAAAAGTTGAAACCAATGGAGAAAAGCCCGGATGGATTAGTCAGCATCAAGCATCTTATTAAAAACCATCTCAAATATACATTACTGAAGGTAAAGTTTGGTGTCAAGTTCAGGATACATTAGGGTATTTAGATAATGAAAATAATTATGTCTTAAATTTAAAAAATATGTCTTGGCAGCAAATATTAAGTTAAAAATCTACAGTTATGCTTGACATGGGAAACATTATTAATAGAGCTTATTAATTATTTTAAGTACAATTTTTAATGCATTTATAAAATCCAATATTTTGTAAATAAATTCATGGAAAAATATTTTTTTCTTGCATTAGGTTTTTGGAATATTATCGGCAGCATCTTTTTATACTTGATGCTGAATCAAAAGTTAGCTGACAATATATTGCGAAAATGGACTGAGATAATTACTCAACCTTACGAGATTGGTAAATATGGTTCATTATGGTTATTGTGGGCTGCTACTACCAATATATTTTTCGGCGTGATTAATATATTTGCTATAAATTGGCAGGAAAGTAGTTTTTCACTCTCCTGCATCAAAAAAGGATTAAGAAGCAACAGGAATGGGGGGATGTTTTATACCTTTACGAGCCTGAGTAAGAACCATTGCAATATAACCCCAAGGATCAACTTTTCTGAGACGACAAGTTTCAATGACACTCAAAACAGAGCAGTAAGCTAAACTGCCTTCAGTAGTGCGAGTACCATAGCTAATACGTCGAGCAATAACGGCATGTCGTAAAGCCCGTTCAGCCTCATTATTGGTTGCTGGTAATTGCGGATGATAAAAACACGCAACCACAGCGTCCCAATCAGCTAAAATTTCTTTTGCTAGAGCCTTTAACTTACTATGCTCTGCAAGCGTAGCCAATCGGCAGACTCTGTATAGGCGAGCGGGGTGTGAGTCTTTTTCATCTGTATCCCCGTCGCCGATAGCAAGTGTATGTATTAGTTCCCTCAGTTCCTCTAAAAGCCACTGCCCTAAATCCGCCACTTCTTTATCTACTGCTTCGGTCAAAGCGATCGCTTTACGAATCAGATGAGCTAAACAATGTTGGCGTTTTGGGTAATGACTGTAGGCTCCATACCCATCAGTTACTAACCATCCCACAAATGCATCACTGATCAACCGCAGTAATTCTTCTTGACGACGACTACCGATGTGGTAAACGGCAATTGTTTTCGTAATCGCTACCCATAACCACCGATATTTCCCTTTCTCATACCAGGGTGTTTCATCAAGGTGGATTATTTCTGACGATTGCAATTGTTCAATTAATTCCTCAACGACTGGGGAACAAGCTATTCCTACCTCTCGAATACATCTGTCGATTGTTCCGACTGACAGCGATACACCTACCCAATCGTTCAATAACTCTCTTATTTTCGGTCGGGACATACGGTATCGTATTGCAACAGAAGCAATAAACGTTGCCAGCATCGGACCGACAAGTCCATACTCCTGCAAGCTTAAATCTCTGCTTCTTCCTTCAACTACCGAAACATACCCGACTAAAGGCTTTTCTTTTGTTTGGTGTCCACAGGTGCAAGTCGCCTGATAGTAATGATGAAGCGTACACTTTACCTCAATTCCAGACTCTAATTTTTCCAGTTCCAATACGTAATAGCCCATGTGGGGTTTTGCTTGTTGGTCTATTTCTAATCCACTGTTACACGATGCACAAGTTTTTGGGTAATGGGATATGGTTTGGTTTGGCACTAAGGGTGCTGTCCGCCATATCCCCTTAGCCCCTGGTTGTTTTCCCGGCTTTTTTAGAGCGAATCCCTTACTTTTTGGTTTTTCCCTGGATTCGGAAACAACCTTATCTTCTTGCTTTGGTTCTGTTTGTGATTCTGAGTGCGGTGTTTGTTCTTCTTGGTGTAACCCTGATTTTTCCTTACTTTTGAATTGGTCTGATGATGGGGGTAAGGAACTATTGCTCGAATTTTGCTCTAATTTTTCTAGTTGCTCGACTGCTAGTTTATGAAGATTTCCCGCAACTTCCACCAATTTCTGCTTGTCCAGAGATTGGAAGTAGTCCCGGTTCATTTGTGCTAAGTCTTCTTTACTCAGTCGGTTCATGAGCTTTTGGTTTGCATTGCACAATGATTTTTTACATTACCATATGAACTACACCCCTAGTTTTACCTACACTGCAAACTCTTGTTTTAGGGGGGAAAGTGAAAAACTACGCAGGAAAATAATCAAATAATAGTCATCTATGGTGATTTATTCGTATAAGTAAGTCGGCGTTAAAAAATCAACCTATGTAACGAAGTGTAAAGCCAACAAAGAGCTTATAAAAGAATCGTTCCAGGCTTTTTACAAAACTCAACATACCTTGGTTTTATCGTGCCGACTTACTTATCTAACATTATTTATACCAGCAATTATAGTGTTAAAAGATGAGAAATTTGGTAAAGGTCACTATGTCAATATTTTATTATTGCTTTTTTGGATGATTTGGGCGGCTTCTTTATTGATAAAAATACAGGTCACCTAATACTTTGCGTCAATACTTCGAGCAATTACGCCATCATCTTAATATCGATGGGGTGGATGTATTTTTTGTTGAATATGTCTCCCCTGTTGATGACATGAAGCAGATGCAAGTGATACTTGACGAGTTAAAGTCTTGGCAAGAAAAAGGGTTGATTGCGGAGCTCGCAATTCGTTCTTTCCGTAAAGACTCAAACCAGTCTTTAACCCAGGGTAAACGCATCTAAATAGCCAAAATATTGGCAAAATAAGCTTTTCCAATGAGAAAAAAATATGAATATGGTATCGAATATTTTTAATCAGAAAAAATGATTTAACATCCAATATTAATTGAAAAAGATGCAAGTATTTATCATTAAAATTACATCAATAAATATCATAAATATGAATATACTTACGAATTTAATGTATTATTTAAATAATTATTTTGAAGGCGAGATAAAATTATTTGTTGAATAAGCTAACTAAATATTCATTATCCCAACCAGCTTTTTTTCGCTTATTATTGACTCCAATCTTTGATGATTTCTCTTGGGTTATAAGACTGTGGGCAATATGCCTTAAAACGGCAAAATTAGCTGGAGCATTATCTTTACGTATTCGAGAATCATCTTCGTGAAACTGAACATCCAATACCCAATGTAAACAATTCTCTATCTGCCAATGGCTACGTATTGCATTACTAAAAAACTCTGCATTTCGGTCTATACTCATAATATAATAACGACTTTCTAACTTAGTTTTACCATTTGCAATTCTCAAAGTATCAACCTTTCCAATACTGTATAGATTTGCCCATGCATCTTTGAGGTCAAGAAGATGTCCGACATTATTTAACACGCTGTAATACCTAGTAACTATTCGTCCGTGACTCTCATCAACCAAACGATGCTCTGTATGCTGATATTGTTGAAATTTAGAAATAATTGCATCTTTAAATAAAGCTTCTACTTGATTATACAAGTTTTTTTGATTCTTCTTAAGTGCAATAATATAATCTGCTTCTTGCTTGACAATTTGTTTAACAATTGATTTTTGACAACCCATTGCATCGATAGAAACAATACAGCCTTTGAGAGATAATAGTTTAATCAATTCTGGAATCGCTGTAATTTCATTTGATTTATCATCAACTTTTAATTGACCTAAAACTAATTGCACATTTGTCGCCCATGCACTAATCATATGTATGGCAGCTTTATCTTGACTTTTATCATATGAATGGCGCAGGGTTTTACCATCAATTGCAACAACTTCTCCCGAAGTTAATTTACTAATTGACTGAATCCAATTAATAAAACTTGATTGAAATTCCTCTGGATTGATACGAGCAAAAACACGAGCAAATGTATCGTGTGAGGGGATACCATTCGGTAACTTTAAAAATTTTTTTAACCACTGTTGCTTGGCTTTCCCATATTCTTCTATTTCACCCCATGTATCTGCTCCACAAACTACAGCACAGATTGCAATTGTAAAGATATCCAGTAAGCTATGTCGTTTTGTGCGTTCTACTCTTGGATCTTTTACCGAATCAAAGTGGTCTGCGATCGTCAATTTTGGTTTCAGTTTCATCTCAATATTTTCATTTCTTCAGATTCTATAGAACTGAAAATACAATTGCACTGACACTATTTTTCTGCTATTGACGCTCTTTCAAGATTTCTGAAAAAGGCAACTTTGTCGAACAATAGTAAATATACTGCAATAATTACTGATTTAGTGTCATAAATAAAACTTCTATCTCTAATAACAAGACATTCTAGAAAATTCATAAATGTAATACTTAATTACTAAAATGATTTGCTTTTATGAGTCAAGTAAGCTCTATTTATTTTAAATTCACTAATAAAGCTTTTTGTCAATACTTGTGATGTTTTTTTAGATGCGTTTCCCCTGACCAAGCACCGCATTTGTTCTACTCAAAAGAGATAGCAGCTAAAATTGGTCGCAACGAAGCTATCTGCTTGCAGCAAATCCACTACTGGATGAATGTATCTGGGGGCAAAGTCGTTGATGGAACTAAATGGTTCTGGAAGACATATCAGCAGTGGTCAGAAGAACTGCAATTATCTTTAAGTACCGTTAGAAGAGTAATCAGTAGCCTCAAAAGGCTTGGGTTGATTGCCGTCGAAAGACTATCAGCAAAAACTTATTACCAAGCAAATTGGTACACACTCCAAACCGAGGCAGTGCAAGCACTTTGTCAAAATGAACAGATCGATGCGATCGCATTAAACAATTCGATCTGTTCAAAATCAACAGATGATATCAAAGACTACCCTCCAGAAGAAAACTCTCCTCAGAAACACGCCCTAGGGAAAAAGAAGAAGTGGACTGGAATAAGTTAGCTCAACAAACCGAAGACTGGGAGCAGTCTGCGAATGTGCCGGGACAGAAGATTCTGTCCGGCAACTTCGCAAAGATTACTCGCTACGTTGAAGACATAGAACAAGTTAACTCGATTAGTCTTGAAGATAGTCATGAGGATAATTTTTCCGGGGGAGCGGCAGAAGAAGTCGAAGTTGATACAACTTCGGATAAGCAAAATAAATCCGAAATTCGGGAAATTTGTACTGAGTTAAAAAGATTACGAATTAACCCGGAGCCATGTTTGGGGGTGATTAAGAAACATTGGGAGAATGTTGCTGGGGCACTTGCTCGTGTGAAGGAAGCGATAAACGAGGGATGGTGTAATAATCCCACGGGTTTGTTTATCAATAGCTGTAAAAGTGGCGAAAAACCCAAAAATACTGTAGATGCGGAGGTTAAAGACTGGTTTGAATCGTTGAGGAGGGAGCGGATTGCGATCGCGATGTCGGCAGGTTTTGTGTATACGTCTGAGGGAGAAGCCGTGGAAATTGGGGAGATGATGCGACGGTATCCTATGGAGGGTGGGTAATATTGCGAGCAGTACTTCTCGACCGAGCATTATCTCATCTACGACACTTAGATGGTTTGCGGCAAATTATCCTCACAGTCACTGCAAGCAATTTAGCCGCATCTTCCCTTTACAAATCACGAGGGTTTGAGGTTTTTGGCTTGGAGTGCGATGCTTTATTTATTAATGGAAATTATTTCGATGAGGAACATTTAGTATTACGTTTGGTGGGTGAAAAGTCCGATTAATAAAGTAATTGGTGCAATAACCAATAGCCACATCGTGCTTCCCAATCCATAATACTGAGCCAATAAACCCAACCCCAAAGGGATGAAACCGCCAACTAAACCAAACAAATTACTCAAGGTCAGAACTGTACCACTTTTTTCTGGCATTGCTGTATACAATTGTCCTTGGAGAATCGAGTACCAACCTGCATTAAAGAAGCCTAGTAAACCCAGAATTAATAACTTAATACTGATACTTGGTACGAGTAAAAAAGCTGGGTAAGCAAACAAAACGACTATCGCACTTAATTTCAAATAAGTGATTCCCCGTACTTTTTCAAGTAATGGAATCAATAAAAAATCTCCCAGTAAACCACATCCTAACCAAATAGCGGTCGCTAAACTCCCTTGGGTATTAGTTGCACCGACTACATCAACAAAATACAGCGCCACAAACCCACGTAATACATCCAGCATTAAATCGGAAAATTGCAACAAAGTTAACCATCGCCATACTTCACCCCGCTTTAAAGCTTTAATTGCATTACCAATTCCCTCCCCCAAACCCCCTACTGGTTCGTCAATTTGGGAAGGTGTATTGGGAATGAGTTGACGATATTTCCATAACCCTACCAACAACAACAGCGTCAGTGTTGCCAAGCTAAAAAAAGCACTTCGCCAACTTTTTGTTAATCCCAATGCAAATACAAATATAACAGGACCAATTGTATTTCCCAGAGAACCAGCTAAAGCCCAACGTGCCATATTTTGCTCGTGACGCTGCGGTTCGATGTCCATCAAGGTTACTTGTCCAAGGCTAACAAAAGCACCCGATGCGGGATTAAACAAAATCAGAGCTATCAATAATAGGGGAAAATTATGACTGAGGGAAATTAGTAATAAAGCCCCCGCAAAAGCAATCCCACCACCCAAAATCAACGATCGCCGTTGACCGATATCTGCCCAAATTCCCAATATCGGCTCGATGATACTACCAACGGTATTGGGTATGGTCAGTAACAGCCCAATTTGGGTGTAGCTCAGGTGTAAATTGCTGCGGATTAGGGGTAAAGCTGGACTATAAACTCCATCAACTAGTTCATCTAGAAATTCGACGATGAGAAAAATAATGGTTAATAAAAATACTTTGTTTGCAGTTTTGTTTTTACCGCGCAATGACATTGTGCATTCTCCTATTTCCAACATTAAGTAACCAACACAAATCAAAATCGTTGGCTTGTTGATGGAGGAATCCACGTCGTAGGGGTATTTGTGGTTTTTCTGGGAGAACAAAACTGGAAAAGTTTTAATTCAAATTGCCGTTGCGGTGTTTCGCTAGAGGATTACCAGGGAGGATATTTCATAGACTTTGGGGTGTCAAAGATAACTAATAAACTAGCTGTATTATATTGTAGTATAAAAATGGTTCCCGCATCAAATAGCGATCGCGAAGTGACGTTGGTAAATAGTGAGATGAACACAGGCTTAAACTCTAGACGTTTCGTTAAAATTCATATGCTCACTTACCAACACCGAATTGTTCGACTGCGCTGCTATTGGCAATCCTTCAGAGCTTCAATATCTGCGGCTACAATTTTCTCCAGATTGCGCGTAATTTTCTCGATGTCCCAATTCCACCAAGCGACTTCAAGTAGTACTTGGATCGCATTATCATCAAAGCGCTGGCGTATAAACTTTGCTGGATTGCCACCAACAATGGTATAAGGTGCAACATTACTCACCACGACTGACTTTGCGGCAATAATAGCTCCGTCTCCGACTTTTACTCCTGGCATAATCACCGCTTCATAGCCAATCCATACATCATTGCCAATCACCGTATCACCTTTGTAGGGTAGCTCATCTGGTTGAGGATCTATTTTTTCCCAGCCATTACCAAAAATTTGAAACGGATAGGTTGAAAAACCATCCATTTTATGATTTGCCCCATGCATGATAAACTTCACGCCTCGCGCCAAGGCACAAAACTTGCCAATGATTAAGCGATCGCCAATAAAAGGAAAATGATACAAAACGTTGCGCTCAAAATTTTCTGAATCTTCTGGGTCATCGTAATAAGTGTAATCTCCAATAATAATGTTGGGATTCAACACCGTATTCTGAATGAAGCAGATTTGTGGAAATCCCTTCATCGGATGTTTATCTTTGGGATTTGCTCCGTACAAAATCGATTACTCCCAACTTTCAAAATAGATGACATCTGTAATTGACTAAAAGCATTAAAGCAATGCGATCGCCTCTGACGCTCACAGCTTTTTAAAATATCTAGCAACGGGAAACAGTCCAAAACCAGCTTTTTCATAGGTATGACGGGCAGGTGCATGACCGGGATCGGCTCCCGTTTCCACCATTGCAACAACCATTCCCGCTTCCTTCATCCAATCGAGAGCAAATTTCAACAAAGCAGAACCAATACCGCGACCTTGAAAACCTGGATCGACTGCAATCATATAGATTTCGCCCATACTACTCTCGCAATCGAGTTTGACTGCGACAAAACCCACAGTCACATCAGTATCTATTGCAACCCAGATATGAGTATCTTCCGCAGCACAAACATCCTCGACTACTTTTTGCTGGCTATTTCGCCAACCATCGGGATAAAAATGCTTGTATACCTCGGTGTCCAAGGCTTTCTGAATTGAATCAAACACCGGACTCCACGATCGCAGGGAAAGACGAATAACTGTATCTAGATGCTGGGGATTGTAAGGTTCTATCTGCATATTTGCTCCATGCGTTCGCGCAAGCGGACTAGAAGTCTATCGCTAAACTAGACTCTATTGTAATACGCATATTACATTTTTACTTTGTTCGCATTTATGCCGGAGAGGGACAAAAACCGATTTCTAGTTCACAATTCACGTCGCATCACAAGTTCGCCATCCTCTTCTTTTCCGGTGTAAACAAAACCCATCTTCTCGTAGAAAGGACAGGGACCACCTTCGGCTGGTACACAACTTGTTTCGACTGCATCTGCTCCAGGACGTGTTTTGAGGTGTGCGAAGAACAACTCCAGCGCCTTTTGCCCATACCCACACCCCTGGTATTTTTCGTCTATCATAAAGCGCCACAGAAAATATTCTTGTTGTGCTACGTTGTCCTCCAACATCAAAAACCCGACTGCCACATCGCCAGCGTAGATCGCGCGGAACCAAGCAACCTCTGGGTTGAAATGCGCTTCTGCGATCGACATAGCGTTGGATGCCACGAACTGCTCTTGGTGTGGGGCTACTTTTAAGCGGAGGATATCACGCCAGTTTTCCTTAGTAATCTCACGCAGCGTTACTTCGAGGTCGGATTTGGACATACAGAGTATTCTCCCTAAACCATGCCTTTTAAGAATAGTTTCTCACTCAGCAACACAAGCCACACCATATTCCCAAGGATAGGTGTATTCCCAAATTAGAGAAGGCAAAATAAATGATATCATCCCACCCAGGAGATAAATCATGGCTTCGGGAATCATGGTTGCAGGTCAATGGATCGCGGACGGGAATCAGCGCACTCAAAATGGTGAGTTCCATGAGATACCCACTACATTTCGCAGTTACATTACCGCAGATGGTGATTCTGGATTCAAAGCGGAAACTGGACGCTATCACCTCTATGTTGCTTTGGCTTGGCTTGTCCCTGGGCGCATCGTACCCTAATTATGCGGGAACTCAAAGGGTTGCAGGATGTAATTTCGGTTGCGATTGTCGATCCAATTATGAGCGACAAGGGTTGGATGTTTTCGGATGCTCCGGGAACGATTCCAGATACGGTTAATTACGCCCAATACTTGCAAGAAATTTATCTCAAAGCCAATCCCAAATTTACAGGACGAATTACAGTTCCAGTGTTGTGGGATAAGCAAACCCAAACCATCGTCAATAATGAATCCCGCGAAATTATGCGGATGTTTGATGTAGAATTTGCTTCTTTGGCAGCCCAGAAAATAGATTTATATCCACCTGAATTACAACAGCAAATCGATGAAACTATCGATGCAATTTATATACCAATTAATCGAGGAGTATATCAAGCTGGTTTTGCGACTTCCCAAGTAGCATACGATCGAGCCGTGACAGAACTTTTCGAGAATTTAGATAAATGGGAAATAATCTTAGGTAAACAGCGTTATTTGTGTGGAGACAAGCTTACTGAAGCAGATATCTGCATGTTTGTTACCTTGTGTCGTTTCGACTCAGTATATTACGGTCTGTTCAAATGCAATTTACGCCGAATTATGGATTATCCTAATCTCTGGAATTATTTAAAAACTCTGTATCAAATTCCTGAGTTCAAAGTTACCTGTAACCTCGACCATATCAAGCGTGGCTATTACACGAGCATGACGGATATTAATCCCAATCGTATTGTACCCATCGGATCGATTGTTGATTTTGATAATTAAAGATGGTTTATTTTTTAATTACAATTTCGCGATGAGCTACGTTCGATCCAATTACGGGAACCATCTCAAGAAACATCGATTCCCTTGTCGATCGATAATTTCTGCACCCAATCGAGAATAAAAACTAAGTCCGCGAAGATTTCGAGCATCCGCATTCCAAGCAAGATGGCTACAATCGTTTTCCTTGGCAATTTCAGCTAGCTTATCCATCAGTGCAGTTCCCGCACCTTGGCTTCTGCTATTTTCATCTACGTACAAATCATCGAGCCAAATACTCGGTTGACCGATAAATGACGAATACCTGAATCCAAACAATGCAAATCCAATCTCATATCCCGAAGATTCTGCGAGCAAAACATAAGCAAAAGGGTTTTTGCCAAAAAGCGTCTTGCTGATTTTCTCTGGGGAAACTTGCAACACTCCAGAAAATGCACCAATATCGTGATCGAATTCGGCTTTTTTCTGGATAAACGAGAAAATAAGTGAAATATCATTGGGATTTGCATGTCTGATTTTCATTCGCTTACTGTTTTCCTTTCTCTGGATTGTAGGGGACAACTTTCTCCACCTCATCTGCATCGTTGCGAGCAGCTAACACATAAACAGGTTCCGTTGCGCTCAAATTTCGAGGTTGGTGGGGAATACCGGGAGGAGTGAAAATGAAATCTCCGGCTTCACAAATTTGAAATTGGCTGAGTCCTTCCCCATATCTGAGTTCGACTCGACCCTTAAGCAGATAAATTCCAGTTTCATGGTCTGGATGGAAATGGGGTTCAGCGATCGCTCCAGGAGGAATAATTGTTAGATACATGGCGATTCCCTTTGCTCCTACTGTGTTCGCAGAAATACCAACAAAATTAGATAAGCTGCTGCTATTTAAAGTTTCGCGATCGGGACGGATAACGATTAATTCAGTTAGTTTTTGAGGCAATTGCCGATCGAGTTGGGAATGGTTGGATATTGTTTCTTCGTTCATTTCGATACTCCTAATATGTCTATAAATACAGACATGAGATAAATTTATTTTTAAATCTCATCTTGATACTTTCAAACTAAAATTTTCATAATTAGTATTTAGTTAGCAACAGCTTTGGATTCGATAATTCCAGAAAAGTCGATCGGTAAAATCAAGAGATGCAATTGAGATGGTATATTCACGATTAAGCGCTCCAGATTCAGCGTTTGATAACTTCAATCGCAAAACCCTCATCTGTAGATGGTGGTTGAAAGAAACTGGTGACATGATGGAAAACTTCTTCCGTATCAAATATTCCCCTTTCGGGATTGGTTTCCCGTCGCTGGGCAATTTGTTCTAGGCACGTTTTATCATCAACATCAAGATAAATTAACCGATGGGGAATGTCTCGATCGCAAAATATATCCTTGAACCATGCTCTTTGATTTTTCGTATTGGCGGGAAAATCCATAACAACAGAAATACCAGAATTAAGTATATTTATGATATGAGATTTTAATAATGGCTTGAGACGATTTGCGTATTTCAAATAATTATCAAAATTCTGGATTTCTTCCGGGTAAAGAGTCGATAACCAATCATCTTCAGATAAGAGAATTGCATTCAATTCCTGAGAAATTTGTCGAGATAAAGTTGATTTTCCCGCACCCATTTTCCCGCAGAAAAATATCAAAGTTCCTTTTGTATTCATTTGCCCTATCCTGGATAAATATTACATCTCTAAACGGCGATGGTTTAACATACCTTCGCATAAATAAACACATCTCTTGGAATTGGTGAGATATTGGGACGAATTGTATGAGAACGTAAGATCCCCTCGCGCACTAAACCAATTTTCTCTAAAACCCTTGCGGATGCGAGATTTTCTGTATCGCAAATTGCCCAAACTCGGTAAATTTCTGGAATGCTCATTAACCAGTTGACAACAGCATTTCCTGCTTCTGTTGCGTATCCGTTTCCCCAATACTTGCGATTGAGTAAATAGCCAAAATCCGCCATGTGTCCTTCTACACAACAACCGATAGTCCCAATTGCTCGGTCATCGGGTTTAACGGTAAGAATCCAAGTAAATTCTTTCCCTTGGTTCCAAAGTAAGGGACGATTTGTAATAGATTTAGTCACATCGTTGATATCAGTACGAGGGCGATAATCCATGTAGTGTATTACTTGAGGGTCGCTTGCATACTCAAAAATAGCCTCTGCATCCTCAAGGCAAGAACGACGTAAAATTAGCCTTGGTGTTGTGAATATTTCAGGTGCTTGGATCATTTCTTGGTCTTACCAACGTTGGGAAGCAATTTCGGATTTGAGAAACACAGCAATCATTTCATCTTCGCTTATTGGTCGCAGCAAACGCATTTTTTTTGGCTGGATGGTCTGTAGATAATTGTGTTCATTGTTTTTTTTAGAACTGGGAGTTAAATGGGTAGAATTAGTTGAATTTTCCATTTTATTCTCCATTTTCTAATGGCAAAGAAAAAGGTGTTCCCTGATGAAACCGAAGTTCCCAACCATTAGTTGTTCGCGACCAAATTGAACTTCTATGGGTATGTTCGACAACACCATCATCATAAGTGAATGCACTATCGTAGGTAACTTGGGTAATATTCTCATCAAGCAGACGAATATGGAATTCTGGTAAGGGAAAAATGATATCTTTTTTCTGACGCACTGTTGTAATTGTGTCTTTTCGATACCAAACACGTCCAGAACGTCCAAATTCAAAAAAATCTTCTGCTAGCAATTCCTGAAGACGCTCGTTATCAATATCTGAGTCCCATAACTCTTGCTCCAAGCGTTCGAGTTGCTCCCTGTCTTCATTGCTAATTTCTATAGTAAATACCTCACAGTTCTATAATGATATTTTATATCTGAGCCAAACCAAGTGGAACATTTAACACCAAACGAAAGCAGCACCCAGGAAATAATTCAAGCTGCTTTAACCGCAGAAAATGAAGATATTTATTGGGATTTGGTATATGTTTTACATATCCGTGGAGGTGATGGGGAATTTACAGCAGCATCAAAATTATGTGAAAGTGAAAATTCCCAGGAAAGAACTTTAGGAGTTAACATTTTAGCGCAATTAGGAACGACAAAAAAGCAATTCTGTATTCTTGATCGCGGAGATGTTTTATTAAAGCTACTGTCACAAGAAGAAAAAGATAAAGATGTTTTAGCTGCAATTGGCTATGCTTTTGGTCATTTACAAGATGCAAGGGGAATTTTGCCATTAATTAAACTAAAAAATCATGCTGATAGTGACGTGCAGATGGGTGTTGTTTTCGGGTTGAATTGTCAGGAAGATGAGTTAGCTATTCAAACATTAATAGAACTTTCTAGTGACGAAGATGAGGATATCAGAAATTGGGCAACCTTTGGCTTGGGTTCGCAAATAGCGATCGATACCCAGGAAATTCGAGATGCGTTATATAAACGTATCATTTCTGAAGTAGGAGAAGATGGCACAATTGCCGAAATTCGTGGAGAAGCATTATTGGGTTTGGCGATTAGAAAAGATGAACGGGTAATTGAACCATTGATTGCAGAACTAGAAAGCGGTTGCGTGGGAAGATTATGCGTGGAAGCGGCAATGACAATGGGCGATAATCGCCTGTATTCCGCATTAGTTAAATTGCAAGATTGGTGGGATGTTGATACTGAGTTATTGCAAGCAGCAATATCGAAGTGCCAAGCATAAAAATTGCTCACGAAATTTCACTCTGAGGTGCTTTCATTACCTCCCAAAGTAACCATATTGATATTGCCAAACCGATCACACCACTAATTAACCCTGCTGTTAGGGTTAGTAAATGTCGGGTACATCCCAGGTAATAAACCCACATACTTAAGGGAAATAATAACAATAATCCTGTCAAAGTACCAGGACGGAACTGTCGATATTTCCAACTCAAAAATAGATGGTCGAGTAGGGGATGGGTGAGACCAACAGCAGGTAAAATCATCCCTAGAATTTGCCATTGCCATCCCGCAAGGGCTGTAACAAAGGCAAAGAGAAATACGGGTATATTTTCTAAAAATAATAGGCGATCGAAAACAAGCAAATGCCAGTCGGGTTTAACTTTTGCGTAGGCTGGTAGCCATACTTCGGCGATTGTATGCAAAATTAAGGCAAGCCCTAATAACCAAATAGATAAATTATGTAATGCCATAGTTATTTTGTAATTAAGATTGCTGATATTTTCCCATTGAGAAAACTTTATCCCACCAAAAATCACCACATAAATACATTCATATTGGGTGTGATTAATTCCGAAGATTTAGTCACACCCTATTCATGTATCACGAACTTTTCAGGATTTTATGCAACAGATATTTTGGTAAAAATTTTCCTGCAAACCCTTATAAATCTCAGCCTTTCTGATAATTTCGCATTGATTTAGTTATCTTTTTCCATTTCTCCTTTTCGGCGATATACTCCCTTTGGTCTTGTTTTCTTTCCATGTACTTAATTTCCTTCTGTAACTTTTGGTAATTCGCAAACCGCGATTCATCCAAACTCCCATCCTGCAAAGCTTGACGTACCGCGCAACCAGGTTCGCGTTCGTGTTGGCAGTCGCGAAAACGACATTGCCCTGCTAATTCTTCGATGTCTGCAAAGCTTCCCGATATTCCTTCCTCCCCACTCCATATCTGTAATTCCCGCATTCCTGGAGTGTCTATAATTAAACCTCCCGTGGGAAGTCGCATCAATTCTCGGTGGGTGGTGGTATGTTTACCGCGACTATCTCCCTGACGCACGGTTTGAACTGTTTGCACTGTTTCCCTCAGAAGTTGGTTGGTAATCGTCGATTTCCCGACCCCGGAAGAACCCAATAAAGCTACAGTTTGTCCGGGTTGTAAGTACGATCGCAGTGCTGCTAATTCTTGATCGATAGTCGCACTAATCGTAATAATTGGTACACCCAATGCAACTGACTCAACTTCCGTCAAACATTTCTCCAGGTTGGGACAAACATCGGCTTTGTTAAGAACAATTACGGGATTGGCACCGCTTTCCCATGCCAAAATTAGATAGCGTTCGATTCTTCGGGGATTAAAATCACCGTCCAAACCGGAAACTAAAAATACCGTATCGATGTTGGTAGCTACTATTTGCTCTCTGGTTTCCGCACCAGCTGCTTTGCGGGAAAATTTGCTTTTGCGGGGTAAAATCTCGTGGATGGTTGCAGTTCCTCCCTTTTCCCTCGCACGGATAACAACCCAATCACCAACTGCGGGAAAATCTTGGCGAGCATCACTTGCACGGTAGCGGAGTTTACCTGAAATTTCCGCCGATAGTTCGGCATTTTCACTTTGCAGAATGTAACTATTTCTGCACTCAATTATAACCCTAGCCACCGAAAATCCTTGTTGACGGTAGGGTTCAAAGTGGTTGGCAAAAAAATCATTCCAACCCCATAATTCCAAATTCATTGTGATTTCCTCAATACGTGTTACTTGTGCGACACAAGGCACGCAGAAGAATCTATTAGTTCATTCCCAAGTGTTTAGGTCTAATTTTCTAGACTGGAACAGCAAAATTGAAAAATCTAGATGAAAAAGCGAGATAGGGAAAGCTGAACCAAGAATTCTGCTTCTTGCGTCGGTTTTGTGGCGATATTTCGACAGAGATGGCAGTAAATACAGTCATAGTTCAACCTCCTGATTAGTATTTTCAAAGAGAGATTTTTAAATTGCTCGAAATCGAATCGGATATCAGGTGACTAAAAATGGCGAGTTACGTAGAATACCCACTACATTTCGTGATGGGCAAAACCTGGACTCCGACCATCGTATGTCTGACTCGAAAGACTTCGATCAAGTTAATTGTAATATAATTTGTAGCATAAAAGAAATATAGATTGTGTACTTTCATGTCCGCAAAATTTGACCGTTATGGTCTGACAACCCGCGCGATTTCGGCTTCCGTGGCTGTTGCAAAACAGTACGGTATCGAGGTTGATGAGCCTAAAATTATTGCCGATGCCTATTCTGTGCGGGTTCATCTCCAACCTGCCCCAATTGCTGCTCGTGTGAGTACGATTACATCTATATTGCGTCAGCCAATTACGACATGGTTACAGC
Organism: Calothrix sp. NIES-4101; assembly: GCA_004296455.1. GTDB lineage: Bacteria > Cyanobacteriota > Cyanobacteriia > Cyanobacteriales > Nostocaceae > Brunnivagina. Next base: position 4,268,561 of record AP018280.1, on the reverse strand, counting down.
GCGAGCTTGCAGTGGTAGGATTTTTGCACTCCCAAGGTGTTCCTGTCGTTCCTGTTAGCGACCTTTTACCCGTCGATGTCCACTGTCACGATGGGCTGTTTATGACCTTTTGGCAGTACATTAGTCCCCTAGATGTTGTTCCCGACTCGGAAACAGTTGGGAAAATGCTGGCTGAATTGCATCCAGTTTTGCAGAACTATTCCGGTGATTTGCCCCTGCTAGCACCTCCGTTGAACGATATTCCCAGGGGAATCGCTCGCTTGCAAGAAATTGGTGATATTTTGAATGCCGATGATTTGAATTTACTGAGGGAAACTTACGATCGCTTGTTACCAAGATTAGAAAATCCTGGAGGTTTGTTACAACCATTACACGGCGATGCTCATGCCGGAAATTTAATTGCAACGGCAAAAGGGTTTTTATGGAACGATTTTGAAGATACTTGCAGGGGTTTAGTCGAGTGGGATTTGGTAAATATTGACGATGTAGGGAGAACAGCTTACGGAGAAATCGTCGAACCAGAAATGTTGGAAATATATCAACAATTGCGAAAGTTACACGGAATCGTTTGGGTATATGCACTATCACCGGAATTTCCCGATTGGCTTGAGTATGTGCGATCGCTTCTTGATGATTTGCGTGGCGATCGATAGGATAATTTTGCGCTCGACAGATTCTAGAAAGAGTGCTTGAATATCTGTGACATTGTTACTGTGGGAATATATGGGTAGAGCAATTTCTATCTTGCCATAATCGTGATATCTCTTGCGTAGTTATGAAAACTCAGTATTATACTGCAACGAGTTTGGATGGATTTATTGCCGACGATCGCAATTCCCTCGATTGGCTATTTCAATTTGGTGAGATGGAAGGGGATAGCTATGGCAATTTTCTTCGAGATGTTGGGGCGATCGCTATGGGTTCGACTACCTACGAATGGATTTTGGCTCACCATATTAACGAAGATGCCGAAAAGCCACAAAAATGGATGTACGAACAGCCTGCTTGGGTTTTTTCTTCTCGCAATTTACCAGCAATTGAGGGAGCAGATATTCGATTTGTCAGTGGAGATGTGCGAGCGGTACATCAACAAATGGTTACAGCAGCAGGGGATAAGAATATTTGGTTGGTGGGTGGAGGTGATTTAGTTGGGCAATTTTACGATCACGGTTTGCTGGATGAGATAATTGTGACGGTGGCATCGGTAACTCTTGGTAGTGGGGCACCTTTATTACCAAGAAAAATTATCACACCTCCACTCAAGTTACTGTCAGCGACAACTTATGGAGATAGTTTTGTCGAGCTTTGCTATCAAGTTCGCGATCGATAAAAAAATAGAAATTTACTTCGCAAGCTATGGAAATTGCAGCTATCCCATTTGAATTAGACCATTTATTTGTTTTGACCGAAATTGGTGCCCCGGAAGCTGAGGAATTGTGAGTCAGTGCGTTGCGCGGGTTCCCCGCGTTGAAGCAACTGACGAACCCGTAAGGGATAGCATTTGGATTGGTGGAGGGAACATCGAATACCCATCCCGGTCAAGGTACAGCCAATCGTCGCTTCTTTTTTCATAATGCGATGTTGGAATTGCTGTGGGTTCATGCTCCCGCAGAAGCAAAATCTGAGGTTGTTTCTCCCACTCATCTGTGGGAATGTTGGGAACATCGCCACAATAGAACCTGTCCGTTCGGGATTATTGTACGTCCGTCCAGCAGCAGTGCAATAAGTTAGCTCAACAAACCGAAGACTGGGAGCAGTCCGCGAATGTGCCGGGACAGAAGATTCTGTCCGGCAACTTCGCAAAGATTAATCGCTACGTTGAAGACATAGAACAAGTTAACTCGATTAGTCTTGAAGATAGTCATGAGGACAATTTTTCCGGGGGAGCGGCAGAGGAAGTCGAAGTTGTATCAACTTCGGATAAGCAAAATAAATCCGAAATTAGAGAAATATGTACTGAGTTAAAACGATTACGAATTAATCCGGAGCAATGTTTGGGGGTGATTAAGAAACATTGGGAGAATGTTGCTGGGGCACTTGCTCGTGTAAAAGAAGCGATAAACGAGGGATGGTGTAATAATCCGACTGGTTTGTTTATCAATAGCTGTAAAAGTGGCGAAAAACCCAAAAATACTGTCGATGCGGGGGTAAAATCCTGGTTTGAGTCTTTGCGGAGGGAACGGATTGTTATTGCGATGTCGGCAGGTTTTGTTTATATGAGCGATGGGGAAGCGGTAGAAATTGGGGAGATGATGCGACGTTATCCTGTGGAGGGTGGGTTAACAGAGGTAAATTCATCAGCAAGGATTTAGTCTTTAACTCTGGCGAACTGTATACTGTTGTTAAAGGCAGTATTTGCGTACTATCAAAAAGACTATGCTGGACTTAATAAGAATTCAAACACTTGCTCAAACCTATTCTCCCCAGGAAATGTTTGCTGCTTTAGTTTGGCAGCGTCGTTTTAATAATTTTTATGGTGACAGGGTAATTACTGACCTTTTTCAAAATCCCCATTTATGGTGTAGTTTTTTGTTTACCAAGCCGATTTTCGCCCCAGATGAAAATGGTTTGAGTTTTGGTGGTGTAATTGATACTCTCTTGGCAATGGCAAATTATCGACCGATGCCAGAAGATAGCATTATTCATTTTGTTAATTATCCCGCAGATACTCTACATATACTCACGGAAAATCAAGATACAAAGGTATCTCAATTAGTGAATTTTGGTAAGAAATGGCGGGCTGATTCAGTAGATGTCACCGATGGGACAGATGAAAATTACAGCTTTCGACTCAAGCGGCAATTAAGATATCGATTTGAAGGAGCATTATGGGGAGAGGATAAACAACGCGATAGGGATGCAGTCGTTATTTCCTATTGGTGGGATTAAATTTCACCTAATCCTTCGTTCGCATACGGACTACCAACAGATTCGCTCTCTTTTGGGCACGCGCAAACGTTTCTTCAATGATTTGCGTACCTTAACTACTTACTTTCTTTTTGACTCATGGCGGCATCTGATTTCTTTTATGTTAGATGAATCTGACCCCATCTGTTCAACCATTGATTAAAAGGCTTGGATATGGCTTTCGTAACTTTAGCAATTTTGGCTCTTCGGCAAGTTTTATGGAGCTTGAGGTTTTTTTGCAGTAAAACCCTTACAAAACAATGATTACAAGCAACTATGATACTTTTTGAGGCTAAATTCCTATGTAATAAGGCTTTCAAGGATTTTTAGCTAAGTTTTCCATAAAAAGAACTGAAGAGCCGCAATTTTAGATTACGCAGTTTATTAAACTGGCACTTTAGTGTTAATTTTCCATAAAAATAACTGAGGAGCCGATGCAGCTTCAACAGCTTTCTCAGGGTGAAACTTAAACCGTATTTGCATATCAATTAAGTTTTAGTACTATCGTACTATGTCGAGAAAACTTTAAGCTCAACATTCCTATTACAATTTTATTACCATAACCTGTTCTTGTTCAAAGTTTTGTATTCGTGAAGATGACAATACAAAGCTTTTACTAATGTTTATCGAATTCTCTTCGCATTCAAGACTACTATGCTGCGTGCTGCAATTATTTGCTTCACTTTTAGTTGTTATGAATGACCTGGCACAATTCTGTGCAAACATTGCAGGCTAACTTTATGGCTATCTCCGGTACGTCTTTCACATAGCAATATATCGTTTCATACTTAACAGCAGGCGGGAATTTAAGTCTAGAATTATACTTACGCAACCCTCTCAACCGAATGCCGACCTGTGTTTATGTCAGAAGTAATTGACAAAAAATCTCTGAGTGAACGTGATATCTGTACGAAATATATTACACCTGCTTTAGTTAGTCGGGGATGGGATATTAATACTCAGATTCGAGAGGAAGTGACGCTGACAAAGGGTAGGGTGATTGTGAGGGGTAAGCTTGCTAGTCGGGGTGAGCAGAAACGGGCTGATTATGTGTTGTATTACAAGCCTGGTGTACCTTTGGCTGTGATTGAGGCTAAGGATAATAATCACGGTGTCAGTGCGGGAATGCAACAGGCGATCGCAACTGGTGAATTAATTGATGTACCATTCATCTTTAGCTCGAATGGCGACGCTTTTATGATGTGCGATCGCACAGTGACCGAAGGACAGCGAGAGCGAGAAATTCCCCTTGACCAGTTTCCGACACCAGGGGAACTTTGGCAAAAATACTGCGATTGGAAGGGGATTGACTCGGAGATTCAGCCGATTGTGGCTCAAGATTATTATCCCAGTCCTGATAAAAAACAGCCACGCTATTATCAACAGATTGCCATTAATCGGACAATTGAAGCGATCGCCAAGGGACAAAACCGTATCCTATTAGTAATGGCTACGGGTACAGGTAAGACTTTTACAGCCTTTCAAATTATTTGGCGGTTGTGGAAGTCGGGGGCGAAAAAGCGTATTCTATTTTTGGCAGATAGGAATATTTTGATTGACCAAACTAGGGTGAATGACTTTAAACCCTTTGGTGCGAGAATGACTAAAATTCAGAAGCGACAGATAGATAAATCTTACGAAATTTATCTATGTTTGTATCAGGCGGTAACGGGAAATGAGGAGGCGAAAAATATTTATCGGCAGTTTTCGCCAGATTTTTTTGACTTGATTATTATAGATGAATGTCATCGGGGAAGCGCGGCTGAGGATTCTGCATGGCGAGAGATTTTGGAATATTTTAGAAATGCTACGCAGATTGGCTTAACGGCTACTCCCAGGGAAACAGAAGAAGTTTCTAACAGCTTTTATTTTGGTGAGTCTATCTTTACCTATTCCCTCAAACAAGGGATTGAGGATGGTTTTTTAGCTCCCTACAAAGTGATTCGCATTGACTTAGATAAAGATTTGAGTGGATGGAAGCCAAAGCCAGGACAACGGGATAAATATGGTAAAGAAATTCCCGACCAAGTATTTAATCAGCGAGATTTTGATAGAACTTTGGTTTTAGAGAAGCGGACTGAGTTAGTAGCCAGGATAATTTCTGATTATCTCAAATCAGGCGATCGCTTTGCTAAAACCATCGTTTTTTGTGAGACGATTGACCACGCGGAACGGATGCGGGTAGCGTTGGTGAATGAAAATACTGATTTGGTGGCAGAAAATAGCCGCTATATTATGCGAATTACGGGGGATGATGCTCAAGGTAAGGCAGAATTAGATAATTTCATTGACCCGGAAAGTAAATATCCCACGATTGTGACTACTTCTGAGTTACTGACGACGGGGGTTGATGCGAAAACTTGCAAATTGATTGTTTTAGATCAGCGCATTCTGTCGATGACTAAATTTAAGCAAATTGTCGGTCGCGGAACGCGCATTGATGAAGACTACGGGAAAATGTTCTTCACAATTATCGATTTTAAACAAGCGACCCAGTTATTTGCTGACCCTGAGTTTGATGGGGAACCTGTACAAGTTTATCAACCCAAACCCGATGAGCCAATTAATCCTCCTGATGATGGGGAAATCGTAGATGATGGGGAGCTTGAGCGCAAGCAAAAGCGAGAAAAGTATGTAATTACAGACGAAGAGGTTTCTATTGCTTTTATTCGCGAGCAATACCACGGTAGGGACGGTAAGCTGATTACGGAATCAATTAAAGACTATACCTAGGCTGTTGACTTTGTTGGTTTTAAGGCACCATTGCTTCATACAATAATAGTGTCGTTAATACTTAGCACATTCAAAGCCCATGCAGGAGTTTAAAAGCCCAGTTAGTAGATTAGCACGTTTGTTTCAGAAAGGTCGAGATAACTGGAAAGAAAAAGCACTATTAAAACAAAAAAAGATTAGAGCCTTAGAAATCAAGGTTAGAGATCTATTAGATTCAAGAGAAGAATGGAAAAATCGCGCGTTGATGGCAGAGTCAAAACTAAAAGAGTTAAACATTGAAGGAGATTTAGACGAAAAAAAGAGGAAATTCAAGTCGAAGCAGAAATCATAGAAGCTATGGAATTAAATGTGAAGGGTCATCATTATGATGCCAAAATAATTCAGCAAGCACTCTTACTTTTAATTGAATGTGGTATCAGTTTTAGAGGAGTAGAAAAAGTATTTGAGTTGTTTAATAATTATGAAGAGCAGGCAACTCCAAGTTTCAGTTGTGTGAGAAAGTGGTTGGCTCGGATTGGAATATATGAATTGACAAAAGAGAAAGAATATCGTGATGATTGGATATTTATTGTCGATTTGACATTAGAATTAGGGAAACAAAAAGCGTTGGTAATTTTAGGCGTTTCACAGCAGCATATTGAAGAAAATGTGATGAAGCAGAAAAGAGGGTTGGCGCATGAAGACGTGAAAATTTTCGGATTAGAAATTATGGATTCTACGAAAGGAGAGATTATAGAATCAAAACTAGAAAAAATCAGTCAAAAAGTCGGCGTACCAGTACAAATAGTAGCGGACAATGGTAGCGACCTAGCTCGTGGAATCAAGCTATACCAGCAAAATCACCCAGATATTATCTATACCCATGATGTGACTCATGCAATGGCTTTACTTTTAAAATACCAGCTAGATTCGGATGAGAGATATCAGTCATTTATTCAAAAATGTAATATCAGCAGACAAAAATTACAACAAACAGATTTATCATTTTTATCTCCTCCAACACAACGTTCTCAATGTCGTTTTTTTAATGTAGAAAGGTTGACAAATTGGGGGATTAAATTACTAAATTCTTCTCCAGACACTTTAATTAAATTAATGCCAGATTCTGACCCTTCGCTGATTACTCAGAAAATAGTAGATAAATTGGGATGGTTAGTTGACTACGAATCAGACCTAATTCAATGGAACCAAATGGTGTCACTCACACGAGGTGTTGAAACTCAACTCAAACAATCAGGAATTAGTCATAAAACTCTCGATTTTTTTGAACAAAATAAAGTTATATTTGATGATAATTCTCTCCAGAAACTTCAACAAAGTATTTTGGGTTATTTGTCTGTTCAATGCCGAAAAATTAAAAACCAATCTACTTTTTTAGCTACTTCTGATGTGATTGAGTCATTGTTTGGAAAATATAAGCAATTTTCCGCGCGCTGTCCATTTAAAGAAATGGGTCAGATGCTGCTAACCATCTGTTTATCTACTATGAATCTGACGACAGCTTTGATTAAAAACGCACTTGAAACAATTAGTTTTTCAGACGTTGAAGCATGGCTATCTGAAGTTTTTGGTCAATCCACACTATCAAAACGAAAAACGTTGTTTTCAGGGGATTGTGACGACATTAAAAGTGCATGAACTTTTACCATGTCAAAAGGCACAGAGTCAACAGCCTAGACTATACCCGCAAAACAGTTAGCAAAGAGTATGCTTCGTTAGATGCTTTTTTACATAAATGGCATTCGAGCGAACAGAAGCAGGCTATTATCCAAGAGTTACAAGAATTGGGTGTGCCTTTGGAAGGCTTAGAAAAAGAGGTGGGTAAGGATTTTGACCCCTTAGATTTGATTTGTCATGTTGTTTTTGATCAACCGCCATTAACACGTCAAGAAAGGGCGAATAATGTCCGCAAGCGTGATTATTTTAGCAAGTATGGCGAACCAGCCAGAACGGTTTTAAATGCTTTGTTGGATAAGTATGCGGATGAGGGGATTGAAGATATTGAAAGTTTGGATGTGTTGAAGGTTAAACCAATTAGTGATTTAGGGACACCTTTAGAGATAATTAAGATTTTTGGTGGTAAGCAAGGTTATTTACAAGCCTTGTCGGTGCTGAAGGAAGAATTATATCGAGTTTCTTGACAACCTGGAATTACGATATGATGTTTTTTCGGGTTAGTTAGCTCCAATTCCCTAGCAGCAAAACAGCACCAAACTAATTATGTCCATTGGCACTACAATTAAAACTATTCAAGATATCATGCGGAAAGATGCGGGCGTTGATGGTGACGCGCAACGCATTAACCAGTTAGTTTGGATGATATTTCTCAAAGTTTTTGATGCGCGTGAAGAAGAATATGAACTGCTAGAGGATAATTATAAATCTCCGATTCCTGAAGGGTTGCGTTGGCGTAACTGGGCAGCAGATGCAGAAGGCATTACTGGAGATGCTTTACTAGATTTTGTTGATAATGCTTTATTTAAAACCCTCAAGGAACTGAGAACTAAAGCAACCGATGACCATGGGCGGATGATTGGTAAGGTGTTTGAGGATGCCTACAACTATATGAAAAATGGTACTCTCATCCGCCAAGTAATTAATAAACTTAACGAAGTTGACTTTAATAAAAAAGAGCAGAAAAAACAATTCAGCGAAATTTACGAGAAGATTCTCAAGGATTTGCAAAGCGCGGGAAATGCGGGAGAATATTATACTCCCCGTGCGGTGACAAAGTTTATTGTTGATAGAGTTAAGCCGCAATTAGGGGAAATTGTCCTCGATCCTGCTTGCGGTACTGGTGGCTTTTTAACAGCAGCAATTGATTACATTCGCCAACATTTTCAAAGTGCTGATGTACCAGAAATTCTGTAACGGACGATTCGCGGAACTGAGAAAAAGCCGTTACCTTATAACCTTTGTGTAACGAATTTGGTTTTACATGGTATTGATGTACCAGAAGCAGAACATGATAACACTTTGGCACGACCATTACGCGATTATAGTCCGCAAGAACGGGTGGATGTAATTATTACAAATCCGCCTTTTGGTGGGATGGAAGAAGATGGAATTGAGGATAATTTTCCCGCTACATTCCGCACCAGAGAAACAGCAGATTTATTTCTAGTGCTGATTGCTCATTTACTCAAAGAAGGCGGTAGAGGCGCAATAGTTTTACCAGATGGTACGCTGTTTGGGGAAGGTGTAAAAACGCGCATTAAAGAAAAACTATTGCAAGATTGCAATCTGCATACAATTGTGCGCTTACCAAATGGTGTATTTAATCCCTACACAGGTATTAAAACTAATCTGCTGTTTTTCACTAAAGGGGAACCAACAGAAACTATTTGGTATTATGAACACCCTTATCCAGCAGGGTATAAGTCATACTCGAAAACTAAGCCGATTCGCTTTGAGGAGTTTGCACCGGAGAAAGAATGGTGGGATAACCGCGAGGAAAATGAATTTGCTTGGCAGGTTTCAATTGCTGATTTGAAAGCGAATAATTACAACCTAGATATTAAAAATCCTCACAAAGTTGATGTAGAACACGCTGATTTAGATGAGATGTTAGCAGAGCATCAAAAACTGATGGCAGAGTTGGCTTCGTTATTTTGACTATTTTGTGCGAACGGCTAAAGAAAATCTTCAGGACTATGCACCATCTACAGCACAAAAAAATATTAACCTGGCTATTCTGGAAAAACTTTTAATTCCTTTACCACCACTTGCAGAACAAAAACGGATTGTAGAGAAGTGCGATCGCCTGATGTCTCTCTGCGATACCCTAGAAGCCAAATTGAAACAAGGGCGAGATAGTAGCGAGAAACTGATGGAAGTCGCAGCAAAGCAAGTTTTAACAGCCTGATAACTTCCTAGCGTTTCCATTCAATCAGCTTGCAGGCGATCGCTCAATACTGTTAATTATAAAGTTGGGGGAGTGCGATCACTCAATACTGTTAACTCAAAGATTGGGGAGGGCGATCGCTGAATATTGTTAATCCAAAATTTGGGGAGGGCGATCGCTGAATATTGTTAATCCAAAATTTGGGGAGGGCGATCGCTGAATATTGTTAATCCAAAATTTGGGGAGGGCGATCGCTGAATATTGTTAATCCAAAATTTGGGGAGGGCGATCGCACAATACTGTTAATTATAAAGTTGGGGGAGGGCGATCGCACCCAACTTTTGAACTGAACTTTCCCCCAAGAAAAAAGAGCTAACTATTGACCTGACAGGGTTTCAAAGTCTAATGCGATCGCCAAAATAAGATTGCAAAGGGGAAACCAGAAAATCCAGTTTCCTAACCTTATAAAAGGGAGGGTGGGGTAATTCCATAAATTGCATGTACACCGTTGCATTTTTAAGAAAGAGCTAAAACTTTTACCCTCTCATTTTTCATAAATGGAGGATAATACTGTTGAAGCTTCATCACGATGCGTCTAACTACACCTGCCCATGAAGGAACAGCGCCTACAAGCTTATTACCAGCTAATTCAAATTCTGCTAACTTGCCCTAGCGGAAACGCACCGGAGATATTAGCAGCAAATACAGAATTGCTGGATGCGGATTTTGTGCAGGTAGTAGCAGCAGTAGCAGAGCATTTTGCAGAACAGGGAGAGGAAAACGCCGCTAATTGGTTGAGGAACTTAGCCGCACAACTCAGCCCAGAAACTACCGCCATCACGGAAGAAGATATAGATGTTTACCTGTCATTTATCTTAGAAGTATTGCGAAAAACAGCAGAGAGCGACGGCGATCCTCAAGTAATTTACCCGTTGCTGGCAGCCAGTACTGATAAACTCAACCCCATTTTTGCAGAACAATTGCACCATTGGGCAAAAAATACTTTAGCAGAAGTAGAACCAGATCGAAAAACATTCATCGTTGATGTAATTGGTAATTTTAGTAATCTAATTATGCAGTTTCCTTTGGGTAGCACAGCCAATAATTTGGAAATTGCCATTACTGGTTACGAAATCATCCAAACTGTTTACACCCGCAGCAATTTTCCTGTAGATTGGGCAATGACGCAAAATAACCTGGGGAATGCTTACTGTAACAGAATACTCGGAGACAAAGCCGAGAATTTGGAACAAGCGATAGCGGTTTATACTGTGGCGCTGGAAGTCTTCACTCGCAATGCCTTTCCTGTAGATTGGGCAAGGACGCAAAATCATCTGGGAGAGGCTTACCGTAACAGAATTTTGGGAGAACGCTCTGAGAACATTGAATTTGCGATCGCTGCATATAAAGCTGCACTAGAAGTATTAACTCGCAACGCCTTTCCTGAAGATTGGGCAATGACACAAAATAATCTGGGGATTGCTTGCCATAAAAGAATCCTGGGAGAGAAAGCCGAGAATATTGAATGTGCGATCGCTGCATATCAAGCTGCACTAGAAGTCAGAACCCGCAGTGCCTTTCCTGAAAAATGGGCAATGACGCAAAATAATTTGGGAGAGGCTTACCGTGACAGAATATTGGGAGAACGCGCTGAGAATATTGAATGTGCGATCGCTGCATATCAAGCTGCGCTGGAAGTCAGAACCCGCAGTGCCTTTCCTGTAAATTGGGCAAGGACGCAAAATAATCTGGGGGCTGCTTACGGTAATAGAATCTTAGGAGAGAAAGCCGAGAATCTGGAAAATGCGATCAAAGCTTATATTGCGGCTCTGGAAGTCTTAACGCGCAGTGCCTCTCCTGAAGATTGGGCAATGACGCAAAATAATCTGGGGGCTGCTTACGGTAATAGAATCTTAGGAGAGAAAGCCGAGAATCTGGAAAATGCGATCGCGGCTTTTACTGCTGCTTTAACTATCAGAACCCTCGAAACCTTTCCCCAAGACCATGCAAAAACTTTATTTAACCTGGCAATTACTTACCAAGATGAAGACCAGTTTACCTCAGCTTACGATCGGTTTAAATCTGCAATTATCACCATAGAATCTTTACGGGAAGAAATACTATCTGGAGAAGAAAGCAAACGTAAACAAGCGGAATCCTTTAACCAAGTTTATAGCCGCATGGTAGAAGTTTGCCTGGAATTAAATAAAATCACCGAGGCGATTGAATATGTTGAACGTAGTAAAACCCGCAATTTAGTTGAACAAATCCTCGAACGCGACTCTAAAACCTTCTTCCCTCCAGAAGTAGTCACTCAACTAGAAACATACAGGGATGAAATAGCCGTAGGACAATATAAAATCCAAAATGGCAAAGCTGAAAATCCCCAACAATTAGCACAACATCTCCAACAATTGCGACAGCAGCGTAATGAATTGCAAAACCAATACTTACCTGTTGGTTATGGTTTCAAATTCGACTCATTACAGGCTACTTTGGATGAGCGTATAGCCATTATCGAGTGGTATATTCTCAATGATAAAATTCTGGCGTTTATTGTCACAAAACAAGGAGGGGTAACTGTTTGGCAATCCCAACCAGAAGACCTAGAAGCTTTAGGAAATTGGGGAGATAAATATTTACAAAACTACTACGAGCAAAAAGACCAATGGTTGAATAGCTTAGGAGAGGCACTCAATAAATTAGCCTCAATTCTGCACATTGATGAAATATTAAACCAGATACTAAAGCACTGCGACAAACTCATCCTAATTCCCCATCGGTTTTTGCACTTATTACCCCTTCATGCACTCCCAGTAAATCAAAATTCTGAAAATTCGTCTTGTCTGCTGGATTTATTTGCTGGTGGTGTGAGCTATGCACCCAGTTGTCAACTACTGCAACAGGTACAACAGCGCAAACGTCCTGATTTTCAATCCCTATTTGCAATTCAAAACCCCACAGGCGATTTAAACTACACCGACTTAGAAGTACAAGTTATTCAAAACTACTTTAATACTGCCAATGTCCTGAAAAAAACAGCAGCGACACTCGCAGCTATTAATAATACTGACTTAAATACTTACCACTGCGCCCATTTTAGTTGTCACGGATATTTTAACTTGACCAATGCCAGTAAATCAGCCCTAATCTTGGCAAATGAACCCATCACAGACACATCAACAACACCCAACCCAGAACGTTACCTGAATGTGCGGGTAGGGGAAACCCACGATTTAGACAAATGCCTTACCTTAGATAAAATCTTCAGTCTCAAATTAGAAAAATGTCGCCTTGTCACCCTTTCCGCCTGCGAAACTGGATTAATTGATTTTCAAAATACCAGTGATGAATATATTGGTTTACCTAGCGGTTTTCTATTAGCTGGTAGTCCCAGTGTCGTTAGTTCCCTATGGAAAGTAGAAGACCTTTCCACCAGCTTTTTGATGATTAAATTCTACGAAAACTTATTCAAACTTGATAATCTGGAACCAGGAGATATCGCCATAGCCCTGAAACAAGCTCAAAACTGGCTGCGAAATCTGACTATTGAGGGATTAGACAGATTTTTGGAGGAACACAAAACCCAGATTGAAACCGTCCTAGCTCAATTAAGAGTAGGACAACGCATCAGGTTTCAAGAATCTTTAAAACTAATCAAGCAACGTCAACCCCTACCTTTTGCAAATCCCTACTACTGGGCTGGATTTACAGCTTCTGGACTTTAGGCACCAGATTCGGGGACTTTACAAAACTTTTTCGCACCCAGTTTAAACACACAAATACTGAGTGCAGTTGCTATACCAGGAGGAATGGAAGCACCTATTGCGATCGCTTCTATAGCTGGAGCAAGCAATCCAGATTCCAAGGCTTCTCTAACTTCCTCCTGACAAACAAATTGGCGGCATTTTTCCAACCAATCATTTAATCCTCTATCTGCTTCCTGTGCAGTTTCCCGCATAACCAGCAGTGGAACAGCATCGTCTAAATAACCTTCACACTCTTCGATAGTGTCCAAAGCGACTAAAGCCTCTGGACTATCTGCCAACTGGCTGCGAAACTGAGTAATTTCCTCTGGTGTAACGGTAAGCATTTAATAGTTTTAAGCCGTAAATACACGAATAATTAGATAATTATACATTTCATGCCTAATCTCGAAACATGGAAATTACGCTCACACAAAATCAACAGTAGAAACAATCTTGCTTGCGATCGCACAAATTTTTTAGACAGCATCCCTTTTTAGGGTGGGGTAGTTCACTTTGTCTTTCCCCGCTTACAGAACAAAAACGCATTATTTGAGAAGTGCGATCGCCTGATGTCCCTCTGCGATATACCCTAGAAGCCAAATTGAAACAAGGGTGAGATAGCAGCGAGAAACTGGTGGAAGTCGCAGCAAGGCAAGTGTTAACTCCCAGTTCGCTCATTTTTTTGAGAGTTAGAAGAAAAACTACTCAGGAGTAAAAGACTGACCATCAAGCTGAGTGTAAATACTGTTTGGAAAGCCTAGTACAGCATGGCGGAAATACGCCTATCTTTTCCTAGCTCCCACGCGGAGCATGGGAGCATAATCTGCGAGGCTACTAAGCTAAAACGCGCTTAAATTGTAATCTAGAAAACGCTATAGCAAGGCTTTCATGTTTCAAAATGTCATTTAGATGCGTCTAAGCTTATCTCGTGAATGAAGGTGGAGCCTTCAATGCTGGGAGACCACGCTTCTTCATGGTCTCCAGATATAATGCTCTGGTTATTTCCGCCATGCTGTACTAGTTGTTTTAGCAACAGGGGTATATCATCTACTCCTTCGTTGGTTATTATCGGTTCTTTTCCCATAAAACCGAACTTATACCCACTTTATTCCTTTTGGAATATGTCTAAAGATGTACTTTTCTGCATGAGAGCATTTACTAATCGAAAATATTCCTATTCTAAGGGATTATTTACTCGAAAATATAATCGAAACGAGCCATCCCCGTAATACTTTACATCCATCTCGTAGAAAATAATCTCCTGCTGCTGCAACCATTGAATAACACTGTTGTGAAACTCAGCCAAAAACAAAGCCGGAAAGTAAATTCTTCCGGTTTTCTCTCCCGTATACTGATGAGTTAATACTTGAAATTGCGGCTCACTCAAAACATCTGCCATAATTTTTCTCCCAATTCACTTTTTTACATATTTTTGCCGTAAGGCTAATAAATGAGAAAGGCGGAATGAAGATTTTCATTTCTACCTTTCCTGGATTAATTTGATTTTGATTCAAGATATTTGAGAAAATTTGATACTTTCCAATTCAAACCATGAACTTTGTCAGCAATATTTGGCTTAGATGATTTCCCATCACATAAAAGACATGTGCTACAATTATTTCGGTCGTCTTCCGTGTGTCGGCAAAGTATTTCGTTATCGCTTAATGGTGCGTCGGGAGCAATGATTCTAAACGTTCTCCATCCCTGACTTTGTGCTTGCTTTGCTTCCGGGATACTATGCACTGAAGCCATTAAATACTGTTTCCATAAGCTATTTGTGTCTCGCCAATTATGGGTATAGCCCGTGTATTTTCCCGATGCCAAAACAATCGGCTCCCAAACTTCTAAGGGTACTACTGTCGGGTCTCCATACGAACCAAGTCGAATTGGATAATGATAGTGTTGTAAAAGTGCTAATTCTTTCTCGCTAAATCGAGGATAATTACCAGTGAGATAGGAGTGATAAATATTATTTGGAGTGAGGAGATTGACGTAGCAGCTACCAGTTTCGCTCAACTTTAACGGGCAATCACCACAAATCGAATTATCCAACCCATATTTTGCAGCGTATGTTGGAATGTGCGACAACAATCATAAGTTGTCCAAAATGTACATTTAATGCTTGTATTTACTTATGGTCAACTAATGCTTGTCTAAATCTTCATTGTATATTGACCTTGGGTCTAAATATCAAAACCCCGGTTTTGTAAATAATCCAGAAAATATTTTATTTATAACCCAACTCGTGCAATATTTCAGACAATGTTATTTGAGCAGTTTTCTTGAACATATATCCTGGATTATTTAAAAATTGATTAATTTTTGCGGAGGTAGGTTTAATACTCTGATTATGGAGTTGTAAAGCAGCAAAACGAACCTGTTGCCGGATTTCTTCTCGCTTTTGAAGCGCAGATTCAAGTTTGTACTTAGCATACTTTTCAGCAATTTCATAGCACTTTTCGGGAAAATGTTCGTATAATGCTCGGATGCCTATTCCTATCCTTTTAGAAACTTCTGTCAAACTAGAGGGAGGATACTCATCCTGATAATTTTGAGAAAAAAGTGCATTTTCTATTTGCTGATGTTTATCATTTTTACGGTATAAAGCATAGTTTGCAGAAATTTGACGACTAATTTCAGGAAAGTAGTAATAGAAAGTTGAATTGGCTTTTAGTCCCAAACGTTTCCGAATGTCTGTTACAGATTTTGGAGGATACTCTTTCAAAGCCTTTAACAGTTCTTGCTTAATTTTACGCAAACCCAGAGGTTTTCTTTTAGGCTTTTCTTCATATTGCCTAATTTTTGATTGTTGATGAGATGTTAATAGACTAACTATTATATCATTAGATAATTCGCAAATCTGTCCATTCAAGAAATCTATTAGTTCTATATTTAAACAGGCACAAATTTGCAACGCTTTAGTTAATGTAGGAATTGAGTTACCCGTAATCCACTTAAATAGTCCTCCATGAGATATCCCACAAATTTGAGCAAAAGCAGTTTGATTGGCTGGAGTTAATTGATTAATATAATCATTTATTGATTTGGCAATTATTTCTCTTTTAGGGGTAAAAGACAAATTAGGAACTGTTGCTATTAACTTTCCAACATTTCTGATTATCCAAAGTTGCGATTCTATTTCTTTTTCAGGCAATCCTTGAGTTTCTGATATCAAAGGAGTTCCAAGCCATCCTCCGCACTTAGAACAGTATCCAGGTCGAGAATGGAATTCTATAAAGTACATCCGTTTCTGACAATGAGGACAATTAGTTTGCAATGATTGGAGATGGTGCTGACAAATAGTAACTTGATTCAATGACCAAATTAAAGGCTCAAATAATACTTGCCCTGTCATCTGCCACTGTTGATAACAAATTGGGCACCAGGCTTTAAAAGGTCGGAACAAATCCTTTGGATACAAAACTTCTCTAAATGCCAATAGTGTTAAAAATTGTAATTGATTGCACCCGGTTAAAGTCTGACAGGCATTAACAACATTACTTGCCATCAAACCTGTACCATTATATGCTCTACTTTCTTTTTCACTAAGAAAGTTTTTATATATATCCGTGATATCAGACGCATATTCTGGCTTTAACATTGGCATCACTTCCCGACATATTAACTGTCCAGTAGACATACAATGTGTTTGAGCTAAACGAGCAATGTAACCAGTTAAGCTTTCGACATCAGGCGTTGAAATCCCGATAGGCTTTAGGTGATATAAGTGACTACGTTTGGGAATATCAGGTAAGCCTAAATCGTATATTTCTAATGGTTTAAATTTCAATATCATATATTTTTCCTCATGTTTATTTAAATGCTTGAAACTTTTTTGAAGAGATATAAACCAATTCGCAATTCGTAATTCGCAATTCGCAATTACGTTTTGTCACAGGGTTTTAACTCCGTGACAAAACTGTTCGCCTTAAAAGGCGAGGTTTTAGACCCGATTGTTTCGATAATTGAGATATTCTCGTGACAAAATAATTTATTTATGATTTTTCTGATTCGCGAATTCCAACTTTATCGCGTTTGGGATTACGTTGAAATGGTTTTCTTTTTTGTCTGGACTTGTAATTATTAACTTGTTGATTATCGTCACTATTTAACCCATCATGCTTATGCATTTTAGTCTGACTATTATCAAATCCAAGAATGGCACGTAGATTCTTATTTATATATTTATTATCTATCAGTTTTTCTTCCCCTTGGATTGCTTCGGATGCCATTTGCTCACATTCACGAGCCGATTTAGCTGTTTCTTGAAGATGTTCAAATGTTAGAGTCGTTGCATTTTCAGAAATACATAGGTCATAAGCGTCTGTTAGCCAACCAATAAGAGTGCCAATATTTCCAATACTGCGTTCGTAACAAAATTCCCAGTATTTCTGTCGCAAAGGTGGAGTTTGCACAAGTGGCATTTTCAATTGAAGATGTTCCAACACTCTTAAAAATTCATTAATATCTTTATCACAATCCAGACTATAGCGTGGAAAATGGATAATTTTAGTGCGTCGTGAAAGTTGTGGACTTAACTCCAAAAAATTCAGTAACTGATAAGTACCAAATCCAGTCCAAGGAACCTTAGTTAGATTGACTGCCGACTTTACACAGTCCATATGTGCTTGTAGAAGTTCTGCACCTGCCATCTTACCGATGTGCTGAAATTCATCAACTGCTAAGGTATAAGGGTGACGATGAATCAACGCTTTTTCCATAGAAAAACGTAAAGAATCCTCCGTTGCTTTCAAACCTATCATCAATCTTCCCTGATGATTTCGACTAATACCATCTGATTCGTAATCAATTTTTTGCTCAATACCTGGTTCATCAACCGCTAATAATATGGTTTTGTAAAAATTTTTCCAGCGAAAAGTTCCTTTTCCTGGTGCAAGTGCTTCAACACGAACAATTGGAACCCAGCCAGGGTCAGCGGACATTTGTTGTATGCTCTCAAGCAATATCTTCTTTTCGAGCAGAGATAGCAAGGTTGATTTTCCAACACCTGATGGACCAATTACTAGAATGATTGAGGCTCCTGCTGGTTCATGAATAGTACGAAAAACCTTGTTAAAGGCTATTTTTAATTTTTGGTGCATAATTGCAACATTGGGATTTTTAAAATAAAGCAATCTTTGCTCCAGTGGTGCCTCAAGAAGAGATGGTGGGAATCCATATTCATTAGTCATTACCATTCCTCCAAAGGTTCAAAAGTTTCGTTTATGACTTCAGACACAACAACTTCAGAAAGTTGTACTTTGGTTTCTGTTGCGAGCAATGTCGGTTGTTGTTCTGGATGAATCGGATTTTCTGAGACAAATGCAATTACTTGTTTTAGTTCTGCATCTTTTAGATGCTGCTGTTGTACAGCTTTTTTAGCTTGAAGCCAAGCTGGGGTGAGCAAACTCTCTTCCATTTCAATACGTTTGAAGAATCCAGCCAGTTTTTTAGCCGTGACATCACCAAACTGATAATTTTGAAGTTTGTTAAGCTTTCTAAGTTCGGAAGCAGCTATCATCAATTCTCGTACTGAGTGTCCAGACAACTCCCAGATGTAGCGAGATTGACATTGCACCCACTCACCTTGTACGTAAGCATAGGCTACTGTGATGTCGAATGGATCGTACTTAACATCTACTTTTTTTCCGCGAATCAAGCTGAATGACGAATGCCAGTAGTATATATAGTTAACTTTTACACCATCCTGTGTTACTTTTCTTTTACCAGCAAGGGTAGTCACAGATGGTAGTGCCACTAATTTAAATTCTTCAGAATTAACCAAAGTCTGTTCTCGATTACCTGCATTTGCGTTTCCAATATTAAAAGCTTCCCGTGGACTCATTCTCAATCCTGGGTGCGGACAATTATCATATACTTCATAACAATACTCACAGAAGTATGCGTACAACTTCGGTAATGTCCAAATTGCATTATTCTTGGGATTTACTGAGCTTGTGACTTGGCGAACATTTTTCATAATTTGGGTATTCCCCATCAGATTATGCCAAAATTCTTTGTCCGCTACTCCAAAAAAAGACTCAATTACTGAACCATAGCGAGGTTTAGCTGGGGGTCTTTGCTTTTTGGTAATCCCAAAATAAGCTAAAAGGGTTTCAAAATCAGTACTGTCAAAATCTGTTCCACAGTCCACCACGATAATTTGAGGCAGTTTTCCATATCTGGCAACGCAGATTCTCAAAACCATCATATTAGAACGATAAGAAGGTGGGTCAAAAGTCATGTAGACTGCAAGTATTCGTCGGGAGTAAGCATCAATCATTAATGTTGCCCAAGCTCTTCCCATATTGATTTGTTCGAGTTGTTCAGATTCAGATAAAGATGACTCGCACACACCATATTTCAACATAATTGAACTCAGTAATTCCACATCTACTTCTGTATGGTCGATGTGGCAAATTTCAAATGGACGGTCTCCGTGAGTTGGTGTTCCTTCGAGATGCATATACCAGTAAAATGGTTCTTCTTTATAAGCTGCTCGGCTACCCATACGTTTGCTTTGAAGCTGATGTTGGGGTCGTTTTCTCACTGTTAGCCGATATGTTTCTTTTGATGGAGCTTTAAATCCATTCGCAATGCATTTTTCTTTGAAAGATTCGTATGCATGGCGAATTGAAGGTTGTTTGATGTTTTCATAATTTTCTTCAATGTCTGATAACATCAGTTCAAATACTTCTTGTTCGAGACTTTTCCTACGCCATCCTTTATTGTGATGTTTGGGAATTAGCCCAAGCAGACCTCTACCGTAAATTCTTTGTGCAGTTTGATAATTTTTTATCCAACGTCTTTGTGTACGAGTGGTTGACTTAGAAGTAATACCGCTGAGGAATTGCTCGATTTCTTGAAAACGTTTATTAGCTGTTTTGAGGTAGTTTTTCACTTTCCCCCCTAAAACAAGAGTTTGCAGTGTAGGTAAAACTAGGGGTGTAGTTCATATGGTAATGTAAAAAATCATTGTGCAATGCAAACCAAAAGCTCATGAACCGACTGAGTAAAGAAGACTTAGCACAAATGAACCGGGACTACTTCCAATCTCTGGACAAGCAGAAATTGGTGGAAGTTGCGGGAAATCTTCATAAACTAGCAGTCGAGCAACTAGAAAAATTAGAGCAAAATTCGAGCAATAGTTCCTTACCCCCATCATCAGACCAATTCAAAAGTAAGGAAAAATCAGGGTTACACCAAGAAGAACAAACACCGCACTCAGAATCACAAACAGAACCAAAGCAAGAAGATAAGGTTGTTTCCGAATCCAGGGAAAAACCAAAAAGTAAGGGATTCGCTCTAAAAAAGCCGGGAAAACAACCAGGGGCTAAGGGGATATGGCGGACAGCACCCTTAGTGCCAAACCAAACCATATCCCATTACCCAAAAACTTGTGCATCGTGTAACAGTGGATTAGAAATAGACCAACAAGCAAAACCCCACATGGGCTATTACGTATTGGAACTGGAAAAATTAGAGTCTGGAATTGAGGTAAAGTGTACGCTTCATCATTACTATCAGGCGACTTGCACCTGTGGACACCAAACAAAAGAAAAGCCTTTAGTCGGGTATGTTTCGGTAGTTGAAGGAAGAAGCAGAGATTTAAGCTTGCAGGAGTATGGACTTGTCGGTCCGATGCTGGCAACGTTTATTGCTTCTGTTGCAATACGATACCGTATGTCCCGACCGAAAATAAGAGAGTTATTGAACGATTGGGTAGGTGTATCGCTGTCAGTCGGAACAATCGACAGATGTATTCGAGAGGTAGGAATAGCTTGTTCCCCAGTCGTTGAGGAATTAATTGAACAATTGCAATCGTCAGAAATAATCCACCTTGATGAAACACCCTGGTATGAGAAAGGGAAATATCGGTGGTTATGGGTAGCGATTACGAAAACAATTGCCGTTTACCACATCGGTAGTCGTCGTCAAGAAGAATTACTGCGGTTGATCAGTGATGCATTTGTGGGATGGTTAGTAACTGATGGGTATGGAGCCTACAGTCATTACCCAAAACGCCAACATTGTTTAGCTCATCTGATTCGTAAAGCGATCGCTTTGACCGAAGCAGTAGATAAAGAAGTGGCGGATTTAGGGCAGTGGCTTTTAGAGGAACTGAGGGAACTAATACATACACTTGCTATCGGCGACGGGGATACAGATGAAAAAGACTCACACCCCGCTCGCCTATACAGAGTCTGCCGATTGGCTACGCTTGCAGAGCATAGTAAGTTAAAGGCTCTAGCAAAAGAAATTTTAGCTGATTGGGACGCTGTGGTTGCGTGTTTTTATCATCCGCAATTACCAGCAACCAATAATGAGGCTGAACGGGCTTTACGACATGCCGTTATTGCTCGACGTATTAGCTATGGTACTCGCACTACTGAAGGCAGTTTAGCTTACTGCTCTGTTTTGAGTGTCATTGAAACTTGTCGTCTCAGAAAAGTTGATCCTTGGGGTTATATTGCAATGGTTCTTACTCAGGCTCGTAAAGGTATAAAACATCCCCCCATTCCTGTTGCTTCTTAATCCTTTTTTGATGCAGGAGAGTGAAAAACTACGTAGGATTTATCATTTTACATTTGAATAGTTGAAAATTGCCCTAGTTAAGAAATATAAAATTATCCATTTGAATGCAATTTATCTGATACCAGCAAACTAAACTAAGCGATTTTTTCTGATACACATAGTTTGGATATTTCGCTCGATCGTCATTACCAGTTATACCATTTCACTAAAATAATGATACATTTAATAGGAGAGAAATTACTGATTTAGAAAAATGTGTCGAGTTATCAAACTGGAGATAAATGAAACACAAGCAGAACTCCAGGAACTGTTGAGAGAACAGAAAACAGGGTCAGGTAAGGAACGAGTTCAAGCGTTGTACTTGCTGAAAACAGGTCAGGTAGAAACAGTACAACACCTAGCTGTCATATTGGGTCGAGGACGTATAACGATACAAAGATGGTTAAAACTCTACAGAGAAGGGGGTTTAAGCAACCTGCTGTGTGCGCGTAAGAGTTCAGGACGACCAAAAAAGATACCACTGGATGTGCGATCGCAAATCCAAAAGGAACTCTCATACTCGTCAGGGTTTAAAAGCTACGAGGAAGTCCGCACTTGGCTTTTAGCTGAATTTGGAGTCGAAGCATCATATAAAGTTGTGCATGAAGTTGTGCGCTATAAATTGAAAGCAAAATTAAAAGCACCACGTCCACGCAGCGTCAAGCAAAATAAAGGAGCGGAAGAAGAGTTTAAAAAAAACTTCCTTCATTGTTAAAAGTGATAAAGAAGTATTTAATACCGCCGTGTGAGCAGCATCGTCAGATACGTTATTGGTGTGGTGATGAAAGCAGATTTGGACTGCAAACTGTAACAGGAAGGTTAATTACAATTACAGGTGTAAAGCCAGTAGGTTATACTCAATGGAAACGAGATAATTTTTATATATACGGAGTAGTAGAACCATTAACAGGAGAGAACTTCGCTCTTGAATTTTCGCATTTAGATACTCTGTGTTTTGGAATATTTCTAGAAAATTTAGCTCAATTATACCCGGAAGACATACATGTAATTCAAGTAGATAATGGCGCATTTCATTTTAGTAAATATCTCCAAGTACCAGAGAATATAATTCTCTTATTTCAACCTCCATACACACCAGAAGTTAATCCAATTGAGAGGCTTTGGAAAGAGATTAAGAAAGGTTTAAAATGGGAATACTTTCAGACATTAGATGAGTTAAAAGAAGCAGTTTGGAAACAGCTAAATAAATTGACTACTTCTCAAATTAAATCTATCGCTGGATGGGATTTTATTTTAGAGGCGTTATTTGTATTAGGCTTTTCGTGAAATGGTATTAACAATTGTCAAACTTGTTACCTTTGTTAACTCATTATCGGCAGTTACTAAACTAGCTCCAGCTTGAAGCGCAGTTGAAGCAATAATTGCATCAGGAAGTTTTACCCGATATTGCAACCGAATTTGAATAATTTGTTCGATTAATAAATTGTTACTTGCAACTAAATCAATTACTTCAACACGTTTGATAAGTTCTGCAAATAAATTTATATCGCTTTCACTCAACCCGGAAAATGCTAGAAATTCAATTTGACTGATGACGGAAATTCCTACCCATTCGGCGTTTTGCAATAATGTCACTAACGCTGGAGAACCCTTTAATAAAGCAACTATGGCATTTGTATCTAGTAGGTAACGTTTACCACTCATCACGTAACTTCCTTGTTTCGGCGATGCTATCACCCTGCCAATTTAAACGTCCTGCTAAATCAGAAAAATCGTAGGATTTCATCTGAGGAGTATCTGGGGTGCTTGGATTGACAACAACAACCACATCAACCGTACCAGATGATAATTCGGTGGGAATATCAAGGTGTAAATTACCCGAATCATCGATAATTGCCGCCAGTTTTATAACTTTCATCTTCTGACTTTATAGCTATCACCATTTATTATAAGTGGCAACCAGTAAACACTCGTTATCTGAACGGTCAGGCGATAGCCTTCGGCATAGCTTCGCTTACCGCACAGCTTGTGTATAACCATTTCAACCGAACCAGTACCAATGTATCTTACCAGAATATGAATTTTCCTTTTCTACCACTTTTGTATATTTGAATTTATATTTAAAAATGCTCTAATCGAACTTCAGCTTCGCTCTCAAGTCATCTAAAAACTGATCCAAACTGTGAATGCTAACAATTCTCTCAATCAAATGACAATCCGCAGTAAAAACTGCATACATTCCCCCCGACTCTAATTCATAAAAGTTAACAATCAATCTCTCCTGTTTGGCATGGCTCAACTTTTTGATTGGTTCTGGCAACAATTGGCATACAGATTGACGCTCCGAATTAGAAAGCAAATGCCATGCTTCTTCTTTTACTGATTGATATTGATACAAACCTCTCCGCACCTCCTCATAATCCCAGGCACTACGCAGTATATCTGCAAGGATTTCGGCATCCGTTTGTGTATCAGATAATGAAGTTTGATTTGTAACTTCAACGTATCCATCTTCTTCGCAGCCAATATCTAATTCTTCCGGTTCTTGCAAATATTCCCAGTCAGCATCCTCAACCACATCCACTTCCCCTGTGGTTGCTGCGACAAAATCATCAATTTCATCTTGGGTGATTTCGGTTTGCTGTTTTTCGTATAAATCCGCGATCGCCATCCGGACAATACGCTGTGGTGACAATCCCGTTTGTTCTATCAACTTCTCAGTCAGCACTCCCGTTTGCTGGTCATCTTCCATAATCTTACCAAAGGTGTAATAGCGATTACCATCAGGTGTAGCTCGCCAATTTCCTTCTTTTTTATCTTTACTCTGGGATTTGAGAAATGCCCTTCTCTCTTCGATTAGTTCCAATACTTCAGTGCAGCTAAATTGGCGATATCCTTGCAACTCGTGAATCAATACTTTGTAGTTGCGCGAGCATAGACGTAATAGTACTGGCACTGGTAACACAGCCAAGTCTTCAGGACGATTAACGAAAGCTTGGAAATGTTCGGCAATTTTGAGCGATCGCTTTTCCTCTGCATTCCCCTTATCCCAACTATATTCTGATAACAATACCCGGTATTCTCGCTTGCTGTGGGTTTGCTTGCATTTGTAGAGTAGGAAAGCTGTGTGCAAATACTCCAAGGTACTTTGCTCGATATGCACCGTGGGGTTGGAACTGATTTGATGATGTTGTTCGTAACTTTCGGTTGCAATAGTTAGTGCTGTCATGGTAGATTTTGGGTGCTTTTATTTGATTCTTGGTCTGTATAAAAGACCAATTTCTCTAATTTGACCAACTTGAATAGCTGAAAAGATAACTCAGGCTGCTTTGTGCCATGTGTTAGATGTTTGCGCTTGGGAAATCGCAGCTAAGGCATAAGCCAAGGTGTGTTTGTGGATGCGGGGCATTTTCCGAAATGAAATATCCTGTCCCCAATCTTGAACCGACTTGGTGCCGATATGTAGGACTTGGGTGAGGGTTCTGATGCAAGTTGTGCGAAAGTTGGCATGGGAGACAGTTTGCAATACTTGCTGTTCTGTTAAACCGTTGAGGAGAATTTTTTCGAGAAAGGTTTGAGCATCAATCGAAGGTGGTTTGTATTCACCTTTGAGAATACTGTTTAGCTCATAAGGCATAATCCCGCCTGTGTGGATATAAGCCAGGGTGATTTTGCAGTAATTGGGCATTCCATCAAAATTGAGGTCACTTCCCCATTTGCGAACCGTTGCGCGTTGGATGTCGAAGATAGCGCAGAGTACGGTGATGCATTTTTTGCGGTATTGGGAGTCGGTTTCTTCTTCTAGTAGTTCTGCGGGAGTTAAATCGGCGATACCAAAGCAATGGCGAAGGAATTGTCGGGGTTCTAAGCCTTGGTTTGGCAGGTGTTTGAGCAGATAGTTCATAGGAATATTCTTGATCGCTTATTCGGGGCAAACTCAAATATTTCACAAATTCAATTTCAAATATTATACACTGTATAGATAGCACAACGTAACTAAAGAGACGCTATAAGTTATTGTGTCAACGAAAAGAGTGGACTTTCAAAGATGTAACTCTTGTTTTGGCTTGTGAGTTCGATAGCATCTCTAGGGTGTATTTTTAAGGGAGGATAAACGTGTCAAAGCTCCAAGTTGAAACAATGCCGCTTGAAGAAAATGTCAGACTGAATATTACAATTTCCCGCTATAACCTCCAAAGGCTAAAGTATTGGGCTGCCATTAGCGGTAAAACTCCTAGTGCTTATGCAAGTCAGATTATCTCAGCGCGACTGGAAGTGAATTTCGACCTCATTAACCAACAGCTTGAGGATTTAGCTCAAAGCCAAGGGATGACTTTAGCTGAATTAAAGGAACTTCTTGATAAACAGGATTCCAAATAAATCAAACCTCCTTGTGTCATTTGGCAGGGATATGGAGCAAAAATATTAATTTTCAGGCGGCTTGGTAATTCGCAGCTTGCTTGGATGCAATATTTTGCTGCTGTTTCATGGGAGTGGTTTAACTTTTCGCTTTACCTAAAAAATGGTCTTTGGGTAGATGTTTGGACACGTCAACTAGAACGCTCATCGTTTATACAATTATTTTACATCGGAAAAGATGCTATATCGCAGCAATAAGTAATTCAGATCGAAGGTACGATGAAACATGAAAGCTAGAAGAAAATCTGTTGTGACCAAAAGAATTAGCGTTTCTATCCCCGATTTGACCCACGAGAAGTTACAGAAGTGGGCTGACATTCAAGGCACAAGCTTGGCTGACCTAGCATCTTATTTGTTGCGTAGGGACGTGGAAATAGCTGAGGAGCAGGGCAAGATTAAATATCCAGATGAGAATGGGAATAATAAGCAGCAGTAAAGCAAGTCAAGGCGGTAGATGAATACGAAAGTAATTGATAAAAGTCATCTATCATGATTAACGCCCTTACACATGCGATGTTCGTATACTGGGCTTTGCCCATCGCGGCTGTCATTCCCTTTGAAAGTATCGTATTTACTGTTAGTTTTCCATAATGGTCGTAATCCTATCGATATATATAAAGTCGATTTCCCTTCCCACCAGGTCTTGAGACCCAAACAAGTAATCTCATGTCATCTCAACTTTTTGTGCCTTTGGTTCAAGAATACCAAAGGTAATAATCTTGTATGTGTTTTATTTACATATCTTCATTTATTAGCAGTGCTTAAATACTTTACCACAGTTTAATCGTTACGTTTTTTAAAATTATTGTTTAAAAACGCTTCAAATATGCCTTGTGGTTTCGGTAAACTGAATTAACAATGAGTAAACAACAGTCCGAGCAAAACCCGAAACAACCTCCAAAACGTGGTCGTCCAGTTGATATGGAAAAAGACCGCGTGACGTTTCATATTAATGTTGATACACGTACTCAAATTGAGAAGCTGATACCTGATATGGGTAAAAGCTTGTCAATGGTAGTTAGAAGCCTAGTAAATTTAGGTTTGGAGGTTGTTGGGTTATCTCAGAAAGGGCTTACAACCCCTCGTTCTGGTCATGTTGAGGAATGGCTTGCTAGTTACACGTCTTTGGGAACCGAATTGGCTGTTGCCTGCGAAACTCTCAATTTGTCTACTCCCAAACCTGGACAAGTTGCCATTTGGCTTTTAGATAAAATGGCTTTTGGGTCGAATGACCCTCAAATTATTAATCAGGATGAAGATACTGCTACAAACCTTTTAGAAAGAATTCGTTTGGGTAAAAGGTTACAAACATTTAGCTGGAAACGAGGAATAGAATTACCTCAAGGTGAGGAATTTGATGTTTGGTTAGGACAATTAGATAGTAATGCTGCGATCGCGCAAGAATTTATAGCGTCATGTCAAGCGCTCGGTGTGCAGTTACCGGAAAAAGGGAAAGTACGGGAATGGTTACAGAATCTGGTAGTTGCCCAAGAAGCATCAAATGTTCGACATAGAGATTTAGCTTCGGGGAATTTACAACCGTTTTTAAATTACTTACTAACGCTTGATGCACTACCGACGGAAGATGAGGAACATAATATTGCTCATCAGTTTGGTCTAGAACCAGCGAATCTCAAACGGCTAATATCTCGCATGAGGTTTGACTAGAAACAAACCGCCACCACCATGACAGCATTATTAACTGTATCCGGAATCGACCGCTTCACTCTTCGAGAAGGCTTGCGCCTACGCGACAGCGAGTATTACGAATTGCGAATTGGTATTAGATATTGAGTTGGTGCGGTTAGTCGCTGCGAAAGTAAATCAAAAAGAGGAAAATACTCAATAAATCTTCTTGTCAACGCGAGATACTCTAGAAATAGAATGATATGGGCAATGATTATGCAAGCATACAAGCTTAAGGGCAAAATCGACGCGACTGGTAACTTAGTTATTACCGAACCCATTCAAATGCCACCTGGGGACGTGGAAGTAATTGTCTTACTATCTGCCGAGACGGTTTCTCCAGTAAATATAAACGAACCACAACCAGAAACACCAAAACGAAGAACGAAAATTAAAGCTTTACAAGAGTGGTTTGAAAAGACACAACCTACCTCTGCTGATTTTGACCCAGATGAGGCGAGATGGGAAGCTTTAAAGGAGAAACATAACCTGTGAAAGTCTTGCTAGACACAAACGTCATTTTAGACGTTGCTCTTGAACGGCAACCATTTTTTGACGACAGCGAGACAATTATATCGCTAGTTGAACAGGGGCTGATTGAAGGCTATATTTGTGCATCTTCATTTGGCGACCTTTACTATATTATCCGCAAAGCTAAAGGTCGAGATTTAGCGTTGGAGTTTTTGCGAGAAATTGTAACATTATGTCAGGTTGCAACAGTAGATAGTAATGTAATCAACATGGCACTCACCATCAACTTTCGGGATTTTGAAGATACAATAAAATACAGCACTGCGGCACTAAATAACTTTGATGTAATTGTTACTCGCAACAGTAGTGATTTTCCAGTAACTACCCCACGAATTCTGACTCTTCAACAGTTGATTCAGGAATTAACAAATTCTGAATAAATAATTTTGTCAAATAAAATTTTTCTCGATATTTTCCTTAAAAAAGGTGAAATTTATCAATCTGTAATTTCCACGTAGCCTGAAAATAATCAATTTTAGACTACTCCCCTCAAACAATACCCGTTACTTTCGGAGAGATTCAAACACTTTTATTCCCAACCAAATAACAAACGCAAATAATATCCCAAATCCTAAACTAATCGTTGCAGATATCACAGGAGAAAGCCAAGGTTCTGCCACTCCCAACTGTGATATTACTAAACCGACAGGATACTTAGCCGCTTCCTTGGGATTTGTCGCACCTGGAAATTGTCCAGCAATAGAAGCAACAAAAGAACTAACAGCCAAGCCAACACCAACAATTGCTATGGTACTTTGGAAAGTGCGATCGCGCTCCGAACTTTCGATTTCTGTCACCCCTCGAATTGCATTAATCAAATTGCTAAGTAACGTCATACCAATACCAATATTCAAACTTCCATAGTCATTTTTAATTTGTTCTAAATATTTACGTTGAAAATCTTTCTCCGAAGGAGATAGCAATAGCTGGAGTCGATGAGAAGCCTACACTGTAGTGTATTCAGTCTATGTAGGAGTATGTCACTATTTGCTTATCCCTCAGACAGGAATAGTATACTCAATTCGTTGCCACAACTGTGAGTTAAATTTGGTCCAAATAGTTATCACTACATATTTCCGCAATAGAAAATTATACTCAAAAGTAATTTTTATATTGATTTACAACCCAATACACAAACATAGTTGCATTACCCATACCTAGTTTGTAACCTAACAATTGTTTGTTGAATTGGACAGAAATTAAACTCAGCTTTAGTTGAGTTCAATCCTAACTAAAGCAACTGGATTTGTGAAATATTTTTTATTCCACAAACATTATCGTCCAACTTGAGTTTATCCCTTGCAGCATCAACACTCATATTCAGTTGGAATTGAGCGAGCATGGTATATGAAAATGTAATCCATACCCAGAAGACACTTGCCAAAAGGTACGGAATTTCAATTGCCGCATTGCAACAATGGTATCCCTACGCGGGAATTGTCAAACCCAAAAAACGCGGGGGCTATTTTGACGCAGCAACGGTGGAGATAGCTGACATATTTTATGTCGCCATCAGAATCAGAAGATTAACCTTTGAGGAATATTTACAGCAGGTAATTCCTGTGGGTGGGTTGGATGCTTATTTGCAAAAGGTAAATAAAATCACCCTCTATGACTTTCTAACTAAATATATTTCCCCGCAAGAAAGAGAAAACGAAATTGTCCAAGCAGTAATTAGGAGAATCGATCGTTATGAAGCATATAAATCAGCTAGCTATTCAGCTACAAATATCGCCTGAAATTATTCGTAATATTTGTAAAACCCTCGATTTAGAAATTAGTGGAGATACGGTTAGCGAACAAGTTGAATTGCAAGTGGTAAATTTAAAAGCTGCTGCAAGCAAAGAAAATATGACTTTGGAGGAAGCAGCAGAGCATTTATTAGTAATGCGGGAAACTCGTAGCACTGCCGACGAAGAACATCGTTTCAACAAGCGCGATTACATCAAACAACGCTTTGGAGTCGATCCAGAAACCGCAGCACCAGATAGTTTTGTGGGAATGCTCTACCAAGACACCCATCGCGGTACTCAACTAGGAGAATTGCGTCATAACGCTTTTTTATTACTCTCGCAGGAGTATAATAAGCCTATTGTTACTTTAACTTTGTAAGGGTGTTAGATTGTTTCCAAGACAAGCTACCGCAACCATCACCGTAGTAGACCAATACTGCGATGAATATAAGGACTTATTCCCAGAAGTGAGGACATTCGAGAATTTCAAATATCTTCACGTAGGAATTTTGTCTGAGATTAAACGTAAATCCTTACCAGAAATAGCAAAGGCTGTAGGTTTACATGATGCACAACCACTACAAAATTTTCTGACAAATTCACCTTGGTCAATAGTGGATTTAAGAAATAGAAGATTAGAACTGACATTAAAAATGTTAAATGGACGTGCATTTAAGTTGGTAATCGATGAAACCGGAGATAAAAAGAAAGGAAACCATACAGACTATGTGGCAAGACAATATATTGGGAACTTAGGTAAAGTTGATAATGGGATGGTTTCAGTTAATGCTTATGGAGTCTTAGGAGACTTAACGTTTCCTTTAATATTTCTAGTCTTTAAACCAAGAAAAACACTTAAAGAAGGAGAAGCATATAAAACTAAACCTCAGTTGGCTGTAGAAATAATTGAAACACTCATTGAATTAGGATTTAACTTTGATTTGGTTTTAGCAGATAGTCTTTATGGTGAAAGTCCAACATTTGTCTCAACCTTATCAAAATATAACAAGCACTATCTACTAGCGATTAGAAGTAATAATAGAGAATTAGCATCACCTCTGCAAACAGCCATATATAGTGATTGGCAGGAATTTGAACGTGTATTTAGTGATGGAAAATCCGAAAAAAGATATATACAACAAATAATTTTTAGCGAATCCAAACCAGAAACATATTGGCGGATTACCAGCGACCCAGAAAAGTTGCAAAAAAATCAGACTTGGTATGTTAAAACAGATTTAAAAGGCGAGGTAGCAGAACAATTAGGAAATTTATATGGATTTCGCAATTGGGTAGAATATGCTTTTAAACAAGGTAAAAATGAACTGGGTTGGGCAGATTTTAGACTTACACAATACCACCAAATAGATAAATGGTGGGAAATTGTTATGAGCGTTTATTTTTTTGTAAGTTTACAGGCGCAAGCAAGAAATGAATCATATGATAAGCAATCACCCGAGGGAAATGCCCCAGAGCCATCAGATTTTAGTAAGCACAAGTGGTGGGATTATAAAAGAGGGTGGAAATCAACATTAAACAATTTAAGATTAATTGTTCAGCCATATATTTTCTGGAATTTAATTCAGCCTTGGTTAGCAGTCTTTATTAATAAAAACTTGCTTTTAGGATTTCAGAAAATTCTAGAAATCATGAACCTATTTCAAGGTTATATACCTGTGGATTCTGGATAAAAACAAGCCTGTGTTTAAATCACAAATTTTCAGTCATTCACTATTGATGTGTGTCGAATACAACGCACGCTACCAATTCAGTCTACAAATATTCACGTAGGCTTTTTCTGCTTTACAGATTAAGTGATAAATCATGTCACCTGTAATACCAATTCACAATTCGCAATTCGCAATTCGCAATTAATAAATCCTGATTTTACAAGGGTTTCAGAATTTGGATATGTTTCACGATTTTAGTGAAATGGTATAAGGCTATTCTATGTATCTTTTTATAATATATATTGACTCTCTGTGCCTCAAAAAGCGCTCTGAAAGGTATATTTTCTTTAAAAACTGAAATAATTTTAAAAATCTATATATTTTTCTCCCGCCAGAGACATAAAAGAGCGATAAGGTGGTGCTGGAAACTTCGACCCTTGCTTTGGAAGAATTTGTGTTTAACGGAACAGGGGGAAATTTAACAACTGACGAATATTCCCAAGCACAGGAACGTATAAATTCGCGCATAGATGATGATTTTTTCGCCAAAGTCAACTGGGGGGAAGGAAGTCATCCATTACTAGTCAGTACTTCCATACCGCAGCCGAAACAGTTGAAATCCTCGCAGACGAAAACCGGACAATCTCCGAAGAAGTAGTCGCGCAAATGTTACCGATTTGCTACCAACTTCGAGATGAGAGTTTGCTGGTTTTACGCAAAACATCGACTCTGGCAGTGGGCATAAATCTTCTTTCGCTTGTCGCTGGTACGGTGCTTGGAACGTGGGTAACAGTTCCCCCAACTCAAGAGAAGCAAGAAATAACCAGCATTCAACCAATTTTGATTGGCGTAGGAATCGGCGAAATTATAGGGTTAATTTTGGCACTTTTAGTAATTTGGATACGGTGTGAAAATGAGCGCAGCATTTGATTTTTTGGTAAATACAGCATGTGGGTTGTTGATGAATTTGGGTGTTTCTGGGATGGTGGGGCAATTTATGGGAGTTGGTGCAACTCTTGCCCTACATCCATTGTTGTTGATGACTGGGATAATTGTTGGTGGTGCGGGGATTGCGATCGCTCGTGAACTCAACAAGCGTCCCCATCTATATTTGGTAGTCGATAACACGGGTGAGGTTTGGTAATGTTTAGTGCGAAACCGTTGCGTGATCGCAAATTGCACTCCTCAAAAAAAGTAAATGTACCTTTACTGACAACCTGTGCAACGGTTGGAGCGGTTTCCTTGATTGGGATAGTGGCGTTGACAGTGGGCTGGAAACAACAAATCCCAGCAAATCAATCCAATGAAGTGCAAACAGCCAAATCACAGGTTGCTGAACTTCGGGAGGTTTACTTAGAAAAATTATCCCGCACCGATTACAACATCAATCAACTTGCTAGTTATTCATCCGAGGGAACACCGACTTTGACAGGTTGGCGACAATTAGCCGCAGCATTGTGGGGACAGCAATTGAAGGGGGAAATTGCAAAGATGCAGAGCGATGATAAGTCGGGTTTCTATCGACTTCACTATATGCCTGCATTAGAAATCGTTAAATTCAACTCGCTGGATGTTTTACTAGAAGCGGCTTCTGGTAATGACTCGTTTTACTGGGGATATCGTAAAACCGACGGGACGAAGGTGGAAGAGAAGATTTCCACGGGTGCTGCTGCGGTGATGATACTGGGAAAATTAGAAGCAATCGATTACGCGCAAAACCTGGAATCGCAACCATCGGTGGATTTAAACCAAATGTTGATTCAGATTCGCAATGCTCAAGAACCCTATTCTTTAGCTCAAGCGCAGTTATTGCGATCGCGCGGATATTCTGACCCTGTGGAACAACTCGCTCGTGTACGGGAAATTCGCGAACAAATTAAACAACAAGAGCAAGAACGAAAGCTGTATCTGAATGGAATGAAGGAAACAGTTCGACCCAAAATACCAAGTCCCCAAGATTGAGGAAATGCATCATGTACGTTAAGTTTACTGCTGCCATAATTTGTATTACCTTGTGTTCGCTCAATGTTGTTGCGGCAGTCAAACGTACTCCGATTCGTACCACTCTTGAAGGTTCCACTCGCACAACTGTTGAGATGATGCCATCTCCCAATTCTTCTGTACATTGGCTGAGTGCAGCTATTTTTATTGCTGGATTTGCAGTTTTTTTGAGTTGGGGAATTTCTGAATATAACTGTTCGCTGGAAAGAGAGGAAATAGCTGAAGATTTGCCCAATCAAAATAATTTAGTTACTTCTGCAAGTACTCCATCATCTCCATCAATTAATTCTGTTATTTCTGGAAAAAATATTATTCAATTTACCCCTCGTGTATCCTCCAATTCCACTTTAAATTCAGAAACACAATCTCAAATCTTATCTCCTGAAGAGTTCTATTCTCAACTTCAACAAGAAGATTATTGGGAAGATAAGGAAGATACAAATAATAATCCCTCTGCTAGTTAATTTTGTCGAGGTAATCATGAATAAAAACCGCCGTAATTTTAATGTTGATTATTCCGAAAGTGGGGCAATTATTCCTACTACTCGCTTGCAAGGAATGTTAAATCAAGTTCAATAACAAGGAGGAATTGTCAACCAACAATCGGGAATGCCTGTGATAGATACTCAACCCTTAGAGGTTCGATATGTCAACTCCCAAGCTTCCCAAAAACCTAGAGTTCCCCACATCGAAATCCCTTATGTGGAAGTATGGAAAGCCCACAGATTGCATCCCCAAAACACCTGGCGTTTTGTTTGGTATCCTGCCTATTTTCTTGGTGACTGTATCAAATCTCCTATTGGTGTAGGTGCTGTTGGATTATGGTTGTTCGTACTGCTGATTAATTTTTTACTCAATGGCAGTTATACAGGACCCGGTTATGCTTCGGGGAAAAAGATTGAAGTTGTGCCAGAAAAAGTACCATCATTTGCGATGCCAGTATTTCGGCAGTTGGAATAATGTGGGTAAAAGTTTGCTTTGGATTTACATTATTGGTGTGGTTACTAGATATTCTCCAACCTGGATACCTCAAGTTTTATAACTTGAAAAACGTAAATTCAAAGATTAAATTTCCCATCAATAGTGCAGTTCTTTCTCAACCGACATCAACCCCCACTGATTCGATTTGTAATAACCCAAAAAATAATTTTGAGAAGTTACTAAGTTCCACTAATTCGAGTTGTAAAAATGCGAATCAAGCTGGAAATTGATAGTACTAAAACTGCTTCAGAAGATACGTCAATTGGAGCTAGAAAATTTGAACGTAACTCAATTGATAGAAATTGGTATTATGCTTTTGCAACTTTACTCTTGACTATTGCGATCGCACATCCTCAAATCTCTTCCTGGATTGAATCGCAACCATTGGTCAAATCTCTGCAAAACCTGATTGGTGAAGGCAATACAAGTATTACGAATGATAGAAGTACCAGTCAAATCGCTTTTCCTACAGTCAAAAACACCCCTGTGACGAGTGGATTTGGCTGGAGAATTCACCCAATTACCGGAGAACGCAGATTTCATACTGGTATAGATTTTGGTGCTGCGATGGGTACTCCAATTTATGCGATCAGCAACGGAAAGGTTGAGTTTGCAGGGAAAAGAGGTGGGTATGGTAACGCTGTAATTGTGAATCATGGAGGGGGAAAATCAACGCTTTATGGTCATGCAAGCAAACTTTATGTGCAAGAAGGACAGCAGGTTAGACGGGGACAAGCGATCGCAGCAGTGGGTAGCACAGGTATGTCCACTGCACCACATCTACATTTTGAGGTTCGAGTGAACGATAAACCTATTAATCCTCGTCCTTACTTGCAGCAATATTTAGCAGGTCGGTAATATGTTATGGAAAATATTCATCTCCGGCTTAATTGGTGCTGCGAGTTCGGTTGCTTTGAGTTATGGAATTGCTTCTGTTTCATGCGGTTTAGTTTCTCCTAATACTGATAAAATATGCCTCGTTAGCGCTTTTGGGAAGTCAACTGATAGTTGGAAATTAGGTTTTATTATTGGTGGTATATTTGGACTATTTCCTGGAGTAGATTATCACCGTGTTGCCAGTAAAATTAAACCAATTCATTTATCTTTAGCTTCGATTTCTTGTTTGGGTATTTACTGTTTGTTAGGTTCTCAAACTTTTGGATTTAAAACTAGTTCTCTTCAGACTAATATTGGAGTAAATTCTAAATATTCTCCGAAAATGCAAGCTTTTTTAGCAACTATTCGCTGGGCTGAAACTGGAACAAATACAAAAGAAAGTTATCGTAAATTAGTTTTTAATGGTACTTTTAATAACTTTTCAACACATCCATTAATCAAGCAATGTGCCCCAATTAATGGTAAACGAGTTTGTTCAACTGCTGCTGGTGCTTACCAAATGCTAGATAAGTCTTGGTGGGACTTGCAACCTAAGCTCAAACTAACTGATTTTTCACCCCAATCCCAGGACAGGATGGCTGTTGAGTACATTCGTCGGAACAATGCGATCGCGGATATTGAATCTGGTAATTTCACGAAAGCAGCATGTAAAGTTGGCAAGATTTGGGCTTCCTTTCCTTGTAATTCCTACAATCAAAATCCCAAAAGTATGCAGGAGTTGAATAATTATTACCAACAGCAATTGTTAGCCTTGGGAGGTTGATAATGTCTGATTATAATCATCAGGAGATCGCTAATGCAGTGTATAGCCTCAAATCGCAAGGATTATCAAATCAGGAAATCATCACAGAAGCCGAGCAAATATTTGATTTAAGTCAGCAGCAGTATATTATTGATGTTCTTGAAGAATCGGATTTTGGCAGTAAAATCATTCGACCCACCAAGAGTTATGACCATAATTATTTATTTGAACTCATTTATCAGGCTGTAATTAGTGGCACTTCTGCTGAAGAAATTATCGATGTTTGTTGGGCAGAATTAAACTTAGAAGATTTGGCTTTTTCTAAGTTGGCTTTGGAATATATTTTAACCAATCGCTACATTAGTAAATATGAACGTGATGCTTTTATTGTCGATTTATATCAGCAATATCAAAAAAGTAAATCCTATCAAAGTTTAATCAAGACTGCGGAATCCACTAAAAATATTTATTTGAAGCAACTTGTTTATAAAACGGCTGAATTAGTTGCTAAGAAGACTGGAGAAGTTCCATCTTTAGTCGTTGCTCAAAATGCTGTAAATACTAATAATCCCGATTATGATAATATCGCGATCGCAGAAAATTTTAATTCTCAAGTTGGTGACAACTTAGTCGAAACCCTGAATGATTTTGGCATTACCTGTAGTTACCTCGATACGAAAACTGGTCCCACCTTCAAACGCATCAAAATCAAGTTGGGGAAAGGGGTTAGCTTCAAGAAAGTTCAAGGACTTGGTAGCGATTTGGTTCAACAATTGGGGGAACAACTGGGATTTGATAACCCACCGATGATATCTGTTATACCCGGTGCTGTCGTATTCGATATTCCCAGATGCGATCGCCAAATTGCTAATTTCGCAGATTATGTGGATTTAACCAATGAGATTGATATTAACCGCGTTGTTATCCCCGGTGGTGTAGATGTCGATGGGAAGTATATCGAAATCTCCCTGTTTGACTCAAATGTTTACCATACCTTGGGAGGAGGGATGACTGGTGGTGGAAAGAGTCAGTTTGAAAAAGCGATGGTTTTATATTTAGCGTTGCGCTATCCTCCCAGTTTAGTCAGACTTGCTCTGAGCGATGTGAAGTTGGTTTCCTTGACTTGCTTTAACGGAGTGAACGTGCCTTTAAATCTGCCCCACTGCGAATCCCCAAGGATTGCATTTTGGCTGCTGTCACCCTACCAATTCCGTGAAACTTTTCAATTGGTAACGCTTCGACAAAGCTTTCGGCTTCTTCCGGTAATATCACTGTCATCCCGTTGGGTTTCTTCAATCCAGATGCCATTTTTGCCAAGAATTTATTGACCGATATTCCTGCGGATGCAGTCAGGTTGGTTTCGTGGAATATCTGCGAGCGAATTTGTCGGGCAACGGTGGAAGCGTAGGCTAATTTCCCTTTATTTTCGGTGACATCAAGGTAGGCTTCATCCAATGCCACGGGTTCAAAAATGTCGGTGTAGAGTCTAAATATGTTGTGGATTTGAGTCGATATGGCTCGGTATACCTCAAATCTAGGACGAACAATGATTAGATGGGGACATTTGGCAACTGCTAAACTCGAAGGCATGGCTGAATGAATCCCAAATTTCCTTGCCTCGTAACTTGCGGCTGCGACTACCCCGCGTTGACTGGGTAAACTACCTACCACTAAAGGTTTACCTCGATATTCGGGATTGTCGCGCTGCTCGACGGATGCATAAAAAGCATCCATGTCGATGTGAATGATTTTTTTCTGGCTCACATTGACAGGATTGATTAGTAAATACATACTACTAAATAGTAGTATAAAACATTGAAAGTTGATTAATTCGTTGTAGCGGTAAAATAATTTACTTACTAATTTTTGTTGTTAAGCTGCGTGCCGTGGATAAATGTTAATGTTTGAACTTTATGGGGAGTTGGCATGATTCGAGCAATTGTACCCGATGATACTACCGCATTATTGGCTTTAGCTGAGGCGACTGGTTTATTCCAATCAGAGGAAATTGGGGGACTCGCTCAAATACTGGCTGCTTGCTTCGACGATGCAACTGATAGTTCTGGCATTTGGCTTTGCGATGGGCAAAGCCCGGTCTCCGACCATCGCAATTTGATGGGGGTTGCCTATTTTGCACCGGAAAGTATGACTGAAGGAACATGGCATCTATATCTAATCGCTGGTTGCTGATGATAATTAAATCATCGATTAGTAACGAATCAAATGTTGATTTTTATGATGTTTTCGCCTGTGATTTTGGTTAGTTACTGTGGATACTATTTAAATCATAATTAAAAGCAAAAAATGCAAGATTATTTGTCGGCAGAAAAATATTTGTAAATTTTAAAATTTTTATTACAATCCTGATTCGATTAAGTTAAAATCACCATTATCTACTGCGATTTGTCAGATTTATGGGGATATGTGAGCAGTTGGGTCTGGTGGGGATAATATTACTGGTGTAGCGCAAATGTTTATGTGAACTTGATTTATGTTAAGACGAACTAATTTGCAATCAACTATTAGATGTTTCTGAGAAAACAGGCAAGTTGGAAATTAACATTTTTGGAATCTATGATATCCGTAAATTACTCAATTACTCGGTGACTGATATCGAGATTTTTCTTCATGATCCCAAAAACGTTTCGATAATTTCTCGCCAATGGGCTGGGTAATCAACCATATTCAATCGCTCATATAGAACTTGAACAGGATTCCCACACAGCTATGAGCCAGCATTTCCGGTGCTTTTGGCAATTTTTATCATTTTAATTTTATAATCAGATAAAAATTCAGTATTCGTATATTAACTACTATTTATTACACTTTATTTATTCCTCTATCAACACTGTGTCTGTAGTATAATTCTTGTCTGACAAACCTTTGAATCGATATATAATTGGTGTTTGATAAGTAGGAAGGCGTAATTATTTGTAAAATGATTAATCCTCTTAAAAGCCCGTGAAATAAGAATTATGTAGTGCTATATCATTTTATATTTAATTCAACCCACCTACTTACGTGTAAAAAAAAATAAATACAACAATATTATATAGACTAATATATAAGTATTAATTCTCTGAGAGAGTAAGAAAATTGTCAAAATGGAGATAAATGTGTTACTATGTTGGAAGTTGTTCCGCTGCAAATTCATCTAGTTAAGTGCATTTAGATTATGCTGATCGACTATTCTTTCTCTGCTGTTAGATAAAGGTCTAGTTGCAGTATGAGAAAGGCTTGTTTTTTGCCTAAGTTCTTACTGAAAAAAATTAGGTATGTCGCACAAAATTTGAGACATTAGGTCGGCGTAGTTTAACCGTATGACTTAAGTATCACTCCCTGTTGGAGTATGGTAATTCATTATGGCAAATGCGAATTTCATTTATTGCTGTCGTTGCAATGAAATCGGATCATTAAATATTAATATCACTGTCATTCTTTCAATGTCTAAATGCGATGTGCAGCATTCTATAAGAATATCGCGTTAGCGGGATGAAGATTTATCGTAAAAAGATTGCCTGTAACAGAAATATTTCGACCCTTGAGTAAACTTAATCAAGAGCGCCACAGATGCAAAACACGATTATGGATGTCACTAAAAAAGAATCGCTTCCTTCCTGGTTAAAAAAGACAGCGATTGTGTATCAGAAAGTGAAGCACTTAGACGATGAAACAGTTAAATATTATTTGGCTCACCCCGAACTAGTGCTAGATAATCTCGACAAATTCGACACGGACAACAGAGCCGCTATCGATAACGACTGCATGAAGAAACTTTCGGTATAACTCCGACTTCTTCTCTTGTGGCAGTAATTGAAAATATCTAATATCTGAGAAGGTGTGCACCCATTCATCTACTAAAGCTAGGTTGGGTGTAATTTTCTTGTATTGATGAATTTTTATTTTTATCCTTGCTATAGCATCTTCGATAACATCGTCTTTGGGTATTTTTTCCAGACTTTCTAATTTATGTCGCAATTCGATTAATTCGTTTGGTTCTGGTTCATCTTCGGACAATGCATAATCACGTAGTGCGATCGCCTTTTCGCTTAAGGCATTGTCAACGTACTCAACTACCTTAGATAAAGGTGTTGCACGTTTATTTGAGCAATAGGTCTTACCGTAAGTGTTCCTTTTGGAACAAGTTAATAAATCCTTGTCTTTGCGACTAACGTAACACTTCCCTCCACAGCAGTTGCAGTAAATCTGACCAGAAAGTAAACCCGTACCGCGATTTCCTTGTAGTCGATTTCCACCCCAAATGCGCTGGTTCTGTTCCATTAGCGATCGCAATTGCTCGTCGGTTATTGGGTCAATGAGTGCTGTGTGGGTATCTTTCCTGACATCCCATTCTTCCGGCTTGTGCTGTTTATTATGGACATTGTAACGAGTGTGTCCCCGGAGTACGGGATTTTTCAGCCAGTTATGAAAACCAGTGATCGACCAACGGATGCCATACTGGGATTGAGTGTAATGCGCTGTTCCTCTAATGGATGCTTTATTGGCAATCATCCAATCGATAATTTCACGGGCGATCGCCCAATTGGTTTTACCTGATTCATGCAGAGATAAGTCCGGAGCATATTTTTCATCGATTCGAGCGTAGCCGAAGGGAACGTGGGAAGGTGCTTTATTTTTTTCTCGGAAATAGTTGTACCCATGCCTGACTCGACTTTGCAACAAATCGCTCTCAAACTGAGCTAATGCACCCATTTGATTGATAGAGAATTTCGAGAATGGATTCGATATATTCTCAACTGGTGCATCAAGGATTGTTAGTTTAATGTTCATTTCCTCAAACAGTGCGATCGCGCGGGACATTGAAACTACTGAACGCGCTAACCTGTCAATCCGAGTAATGACTATTTCCTTTATTTCTCCTTTTTTGCACAAGGACAATAGTTTGTTAAATTCTTTACGCTTGTTTGATTTGCCCGACTTGATATCTGAGAAAATTTTATCAACTCCAGTTTTCTCTAAACGCGCCATTTGTTGTACAAGTGCGTCATCTTGTTCCCCAGTACTGACCCTGGCATATCCTACTCGCATACCGTCAAATAGTAGTTTTTCACAAGGATACTACAAAATTCTGTGTTGTACAATATTAGTTTGGTGGTGACGCATGGGCAAGTCGGATGTTGCTCGAAGAAATGGGCTTGCGCGTTGTTGCTCAATGGTCTGGTGACGGTACCATCAACGAATTGATCCAAGGACCCGCAGCTAAGTTAATTTTGATCCACTGCTACCGTTCCATGAACTACATCTGTCGTAGTTTGGAAGAATCATACGGCTTACCTTGGATGGAATTTAACTTCTTCGGACCTCACAAAATTGCTGCTTCATTGCGTGAGATTGCTGCTAAGTTCGACAAGAAAATTCAAGATAACGCTGAGAAAGTTATCGCTAAATACCAACCAACAATGGATGCGGTGCTGAAGAAATACCGTCCCCGTTTGGAAGGTAACACCGTTATGCTTTATGTTGGTGGTTTGCGTCCCCGTCACGTTGTACCTGCGTTTGAAGACTTGGGTATCAAGGTTGTTGGTACTGGTTACGAGTTTGCACACAATGACGATTACAAACGTACTACTGACTACATTGATAATGCGACCATCATTTACGATGATGTTACCGCTTATGAGTTTGAAGAGTTTGTCAAAGCTAAGAAACCTGACTTAATCGCTTCAGGGATTAAAGAGAAGTACGTCTTCCAGAAGATGGATTATAAATATAATGTGGTAAGATTGATTTCATCCATGAAATATCTCAAAAAACCTCTATGCGTATAGGTTATGCTCGTGTATCTACTCGCCATCAAGCAGATACAGAAGCCCTCGATCAGCAAATTCATAGATTAGAAAAAGCTGGTGCTGAAAAAATCCTATATGATATTGAGTCTGGAAGAAAAGATACGCGGAAGAATTTTAACCAATTAATTAACCTTGCCAAAAATGGAGTAGCAACCGAAATAATTGTTACGCGCTTAGATCGACTTGGGAGAAATGTTATTAGTATCCACAGGACAATAGAAACACTGCAAAAAGTAGGAGTAAAACTAACAATTCTAGATTCCCCGCTAGGGAATACGAATTCTGCTTTTGGGTGGCTAACTATTAATAATATTGCCGGGTTAGCAGAATTTGAAAGTCGATTGCTATCTGAGAGAGTTTCCTTTGGAACTGAGTATTTTCGTTCCAATCTCAAATACTTTGGTAAGCCCCCATTTGGGTATACTAAAGATGAAAATTCAAAATGTACTCCGCACCCTACTAATTGGGCGATCGCAAAAGAAATAATTAACAAGCTTTACGAAAATTCCTTCACATCTCTTTCTCGGTG
This sequence comes from Calothrix sp. NIES-4101, assembly GCA_004296455.1. Taxonomy (GTDB): domain Bacteria; phylum Cyanobacteriota; class Cyanobacteriia; order Cyanobacteriales; family Nostocaceae; genus Brunnivagina. The sequence continues at coordinate 4,225,794 of AP018280.1, read as the reverse complement.
GTTAGTGGAGCAACATAGTATTAAAATGTATCCTACTAGTATTCTCAAGTGGTTGCATAATCCTGCACTTCGGGGACATACATTTTACAAATTAAAGACAGGAGAAACAGAAAAGCATTACGGGACACATGAAGCTTTAATTACTCAACAGCAATACGAAGAATTATCAAAACTTACATCCTTTTTACATAAAAAAGACCCTGCCAAATTTAAAACACATTTTTTGGCTGGGTTATTCCGTTGTGGGATATGTGGTGCTGGTATGTCCAAAACTGGTGCGGGTTCAAAAGACAGTAATAATTCTTTAAGATTCCAGTGTATAAAATATAAAAAATTCGGAAAATCTGTTTGTAGCAATAGTAAGCAAATTTCGGCATCAATTGTAAAACAAATAACTATTGGAGAATTAATCAAATTTGCTGAAAGTATCTTGGATGCAGTTAATAGTTCAACAATAGCGAAGCAAATAGAAACTTCTGAAGAATTACTTGCCTTAAAGCATCAGTTAGCAACATTACAAACTCTTCCAAAAAATGATTTGATTAATTCCACAATCGCAGAAACAGAGTATCAAATAAAAATTCACGAACAACAAAAGAGCGTTCGTGAGTCTAAAACTGAAGAAGATATTTATATACTTGAGGCTTTAAATCAAGCGGACTTTTTTGAAGAATTGTCCGATTCAGAACTGAGAGCACTTTGTTTAAGGTTTATAGAATCAGTGAAATACAATGGAGGTAAAGAATTAGTTTTTGCATTCCATTCCAGACTTCTTTTACCGTAAGCAATTGCTTTTTTACGAATTGACCACCAAACATTTTTATCGTTATCGTTGTCCATAAAATGTATATTATTTGGTTTGTGACAATTTTCTGTTACTGGCGATCATTATTCGGATTTATCAAGAATGCGATATTCCTACCGGAGTCTCTTCATGAACGTATTTCTCGTGTCTAGCTACTTGTATTGATACGATGAATATATTCGATCGCTACAATTAAGGCATCTAACATTACCCCATAACTATCGTCGGCAGAGCGGTTCAGCGTCATTAATTCCGACTGTTCCCTGAGAATAAAACCGTAAATTGCTGCATTCACCATCCGCATTGCGTCAATTAAAGCATCGTCACTCAATTCGTATAGTTGCAGAGCATTTTGAAATAAACGCAAAGACTCCCGAATAATTTCCGCCTCTTCTGGATCAGTAGGTTTCATTTGATACTGTATCATCACAGTGTATTGAGCCGGATGCGATCGCGCAAAGTTTCGCGTGCAAAGTGCAGTAGCACGAAACAAGTCATGAGGTTCCATAATCTCAGTGGTCTGTTCTTGGCAATCGACTAAATAACTTCGCCAAATAGCCAAAGCTACGGCTCGTCGCAATCCCGTATTCCCATCCAGGTGCTTGTAAATAGCCGGAGGTTTAATCCCCAATTCTCGTGCCACACGATTTACACCCAAAGCACTTTCACCCTCTTTATCCAAACATGCGATCGCAGCATTAATCACATCTTGTGGTGTCAAGGATTTTTCTTTAATTGGACGACCCATAGAACAGAACAGTTCGCAATTTGTAATTTTGAATTTAGTTAATATAATTAACTAAAAGTGAATAGAATTAACTTTATCAAGAAATACTGGGTTGCTGCTTATGACTAACCTGAATTTTGCTTCTGCCCATCAATTAGCACGGATGATTAGAGAAAAGGAAGTTTCATCTGTGGAAGTCATCGATGCGTACCTGGCTCAAATTGGCAAATATAATTCCCAGTTAAATGCCATTTGTACCTTGGATGCAGACAATGCTCGTACTAAAGCCAAGCTTGCAGATGAAGCTTTAGCCAAAGGGGAAAATTGGGGTGCTTTGCATGGTGTTCCCATCACTATTAAAGATATTTTTGAAACAGCAAACCTACGTACGACTGCGGGATATATTCCCCTTAAAAATTATCTTCCCCAGCAGGATGCCACTGTTGTTGCCAGATTGCGAAGTGTGGGAGCGGTGATTTTAGGGAAAACTAACATGGCAGAATTAGCAGGTGATTACCAAAGTACTAATTCCCTATTCCCACGGGCAAATAATCCTTGGAATTTAGAATACACACCTGGAGGCAGTTCTGGAGGTAGTGCTGCTGCGATCGCCGCTGGACTTTCAGCGTTGGATTTGGGTAACGATTTTGCCGGTTCGGTGCGTCAACCTGCTCATTTCTGCGGTGTGTATGGATTAAAACCAACTGACCGTCGCATTTCTACAGCAGGGACAATTCCAGAAGTACCAGGAATGCCTATATGTCTGCGACAAATGATGACAGTAGGTTGTTTTGCCCGTTCTCTGGAAGATATTCGACTATGTTTCTCGTTAATCGCAGGTGCTGATATTCGTCGTCCCGATGTACCACCAATCCCTCTAGATGTGCCATCTGGAAAGGCTTTGCAGAATTTCAAAATAGCTTGGATTGATGAATGGGAAGAGGTTCCCGTGAGTGGGGAAACAAAAGTTGCAATGCATAATGTCATGCAGAAATTATCCCAAGCTGGTGTAGAAACCAAACGTTGGCTTCCTCCAAATTTTAATATTTCTAATATGCTTAACCTCTATTCGCGGATGACTGCATACATCAATAATTATGCCCAACCCAAAGACAAATACAACATCCGTCGCAGTTTGGAGTTGATATATCGCACTGCAACCCAAGGTGACAAGCAACTACGAAAATTAGGAGATTTCAGCCGATTTTTACCGGAACTGTTAAATCCCACTCTCAAAGGATATTTTGAAACACTAACGGAACGGGACAATTTCACAGCCCAAATCGATGCAGCTTTGGAACCGTGGGATGTTTGGCTTGTGCCCGTTGCAGCCACATCTGCATTTACCCACCGTCCAGCTTGGAGTGCAGTTGATATCAACGGTAAACTTTATCCCCACGGAGTTGCCAACGGTGCATACACAATGCCATTTAACCTGAGCGGACATCCTGCGGTTGTAATTCCCATTGGACAAACTCAGAATGGTTTACCTATTGGGATGCAAGTTGTCAGTAAGCGCTGGCAGGAGATAGAAATGTTAGCAATAGCACAAGAAATCGATCATATAGTTGGTGCTTTTCAAAATCCATCCGGTTACTCCAACTAAGGAATCATCTAAAAATAAGTAGTGCAAGCGTCTCGTTTGCTATTTCTCAAAGGTGGGTAAGATGCCCACACTACTTGTTCAATTTGTTCAATTTATTGTTTACATGAATACTAATTCCTAATCTGATGATTACGTTTCTGATTACTAGCCAAATTCAATATAACAAATGATGAATTAAGATGAATTAAAACTTATTTTTTACACATTATATAGTGTTATTACTGATTTACCTTCATCTTATCTTGGCAAGAATTACCGTTTTATTACCCTTATGAAATTCCAGCCTAATATTTCAAGATTGTTATAAGATGCTCGATACTATAGTTGTTACAATACATAACATCCTCTTAGCGCTCACATCTTAAACTAACAAATATTAATCTTAATTAGTCAGTGACAATGTTTAATTATGTAGCAAATAAGACTAATAAATACTTAGAGAGCAAAAGTGCTTTAAAAATAAATCTGAAAACAAAGCGGCAAGAATGTAAGGATGCCAATTACCAACAAAATAAGCGCATAACCATCCTGGGTGCTGGTATTGCAGGTTTGGTAGCTGCTTATGAACTCGAACGTTTGGGTCACCAAATCGATATTATGGAGGGTAGTCCACGGATTGGTGGTCGAGTCTGGACACATCGTTTTGGCAGAGGTTCTGGAGTTCCTTATGGAGAACTGGGAGCGATGCGTATTCCTCACAACCATGAGTACGTTTTGGATTACATTCACGAGATGGGACTGAGCCATAAGTTATGCAAGTTTGTGACCATGTTCGAGGAGCATAATGCCAGACTGAGAATTCGTGGAAAAGTCTTTCGCGTTCGAGATGTGTCTGAGATGGTGCTGCAAACCTGCTATCAAGGACTCTTCCAGGACGAGCGGTATAACGAGAATACCCGATTGTTTGCGGCTTGGTTCAAGACTATAGTTGATGCTATTAGCTGTGGAGAACTACGGGAATGTCTGGAGCAAGACCTGAGTTCGCACTTGATGGATGAACTGGAGAAGATAGATTTGCAACCTTTCTTTAACGAACAAGGTAAGTCTATTGACATCCACGCATTTATCAAAACTTATCCAAACTTCCGAGAAAAATGCAGTACAGCACTTGATTTATTCCTTGGCGATATTCTAGTTGAAACGAGCCATGATTTATTCCAACTGCAAGGAGGGATGGATCAATTGACTGATAGTTTAGCGACAGCAATTAAGGCTCCAATTAGATATAACCAAGAGGTAGTCGCCCTGAAAGTACTTGACAATGGTGTTGAGGTTTCCTGGTTAGAGTCAGGACGATTGTATACGCGCCACTGCGACTATGTATTATGCACCATACCATTCTCAGTCCTGCGACGAATGAATTTAAGTGGGTTTGACGATAACAAGCTGACTACAATTCACAACACAGTTTACTGGGCAGCAACCAAGGTTTTGTTTCATTGCGCTCGCCCCTTTTGGGAAAAGGATGGAATCTTTGGTGGTGCTTCCTTCAGCGATGAAGGCATTCGCCAGATATATTATCCCTCAATCAAAAATAACTCCTCTGAGGAAAGCGTATTACTCGCTAGTTATACTATTGGCAATGATGCGGAAAATCTAGGAATGATGCCAGAGTGCGATCGCAACGTCTATGTTCAAAATGCTCTGAGCAAAATTCACCCAGAAATTCAAACCGAAGGCATAATTTTTAATGCAGCAAGTATTGCTTGGAGCAATTACAAATGGAGTGCTGGAGGATGTTCTGTTCCTTGGAACCATGATATGTCATATGAACATCGGCATTACCAGGACATCGCAAAATCCCAGAAGACTCTTTTCTTTGCGGGCGAACATTGTTCTAGGCTTCCAGCATGGATGGAAGGCTCTATTGAGTCAGCACTCCAAGCTGTTTACGACATCGCGATTCATAAGCCCTTGACTCCTGCTATCTGCGTTGGTAAAGCCGCACCAAAAAAGCTAGGTATCGCAACCCATTGACCGACATTGCAGTTTACAAACCCTGTACTCAGAACTTAAAACCAAAAAGGCAAAATGGAACTAGAACAAAGATATAAGACACCACCAATGCTTCCAATTCAATGGAGTACTAGTTATGTTTCCTACTGGCAACCTATGCTGGAGGAAGATAGAATGACTTCAGGATATTGCTGGTTTGACTACAGGCGAAATGTTTGCCGCATTGATGGTCTATTTAATCCCTGGGCTGAGGAAGAAACTGGATACAACCTCTGGATGTCGGAAATATTTACCCCTGGAGAGGGACAAACACGTAAGGCGAAAATAGCCTACACTAAATCAGAGGGTAGGGAACAAACCATTTATCAGGCAATTCCTTTAAGTGATGATGTGGATGCATGTCATGAGTTGTTGTTGACGCAAGATATCTTGATTCGGAATAATGCGACTTATGCAGGTAGCCATACAATATTGGCAATGCGAACAGATGCTTGGACATTTAGCCGACCCTTAAAAGGGCAATCAACCTATTATTTTCAGCAAGGAACCAATCATTTAGTACGTATGGTTACTGGAGACCCAAATACACATGCCTCAGTACGGGATTTCCCTAACTTCGATACACACATCATTCCCGATCATATTTTTAGTATTAGTAAAAACTTAGTCAAGTACTAAAATCGCTTCTACGGTTTTACGAGGATGACAAAAAATAACGGCTTTGTTGCACAAAAAAAGTAATAGTGCTTTTGGAGTTCATCTTCTTTGCGTATGCGGGAATACTAACTTTAGCTAACTTAAGTATAAATTAAGTCATAATGAACACACTAGAAACAGTTAATATTTACGAGGCTCAAATCCAAACGCTAATAGATCAGGCTCAGATGTTGGAAGCGATCGCTCTGGGTCAAAATGCCCTAGCACGATTGGGGGTCAATTTACCATCTGAACCTGAAGAACACTTGACAGGTAAAGCATTACAAAGCCTTTCCAAGCGAATCTCAGGTCAACAGATTGAGGAATTGATTAGTCTCCCTGTGATGAGTAATCCGACTACAATAGCGGCGATGCAACTGTTAGCAATGTTATCTGGTCCCATTTTTCGGGCAAGTCCTACCTTGCTACCTCTGCTTTGCGCCACAATGATCAATCTATCCCTTGAATTTGGAAATACATCCGCATCAACCATTGGGTATGTAAGCTATGGCATGGTGCTGTCTGCTTTTTTGGGAGAGGTTGAAAAGGGCTATCGTTTCGGACAGTTGGCGTTGAATTTAGTCAATCATTTGAATGCACAGGAATTCAAGCCCTTGACTTTATTTTTATTTGGTACTTTTCTCCAACATCGTCAAGAAGGACTGAGGGCAATAATCCCAACCATGAAAAAGTGCCATTTGGCTGGAATGGAAACTGGTGATTTCCGACATGCAGGCTACAGTATAGCTATCTATGCAGATGCTAATTTCTACGCAGGAGTATGTTTAAACAAATGGGAAGCAGAAATTGAAAATTACTGTGTTGTTTTAGAGACTATGAAGCAAAATTCCCCTCTAACTCAACTAAAGTTGATACAACAAACGGTGCAGAACTGGAGAAAAATAGTCAATCAACCAGATTTATTAAGAGGTACTTTCTATGATGAAACGGTAATGCTTCCTAAGCACCACCAGGATAATGATTTTACTGTGCTCAAGAGTGTCTATATTCACAAAATAATGCTTGCCTATTTTTTTGGCAATTACAGTCATGCTCTAGATTACATTGCCCAAGCTAATCTATATTTGCGGTCAATGATAGGAACAATTTATACTGAAGTTTTCCATTTTTATGCCGGGTTAAGCTATTTGGCTGTATATTCTACACTGTCAGAAATTGAGCAAGCTAAAATTCTTGCCTTGGTGGAGACTCATCAAACTACTTTAGCTCAATGGGCGCAACATAACCCCATGAATCATCTGCACAAATGGCATCTAGTTGAGGCTGAACGGCAAAGAGTTTTAGGTAATCAAGCCTCAGCTAGGGAAAATTACGATTATGCTATTGCGATCGCCAAAGAAAAGGGCTACATTCCTGAAGTTGCCCTAGCGTCGGAATTAGCAGCTAAATTTTATCTGGCTTTGGGGAAAGAAAAAATAGCAGTTGGGTATATGCAAGAAGCTTACTGCTATTATGCTCAATGGGGAGCGACAGCTAAAACTGGCAATTTAGAAAAAGGCTATTCTCAACTGCTACGTTATTTTCAGAAATGATTTTTTCACCTGTTCAGTGACTTTCCAACTCTTCCCAATCCAAACTTACGCAGACTTTGGCTCAATAAGTCTTGGTGGGGCTTACAACCAATATGCACTGTCAATCACAAGATTTATGATACACTAATTGTTAGTTTTTCTAACATTAAGTATTGCAAAATATTCAGCGATGCAGAAAAATCCAGCCAGTTTAGGAATTTGAGGGTGATGTGGGATGTCTATAAGCCCAAATTTCAAACTTAGCGACGGAGGAAATTACTTTTTCTAGGGAACCGTAATGGTTAGTACAAAACTGCTCAAACTCAGCTATTGCCTTGTTATAGTCTTCTTGCGGCACTTGCCAACACAATCCATAGGCTCGCGATTTGTAAAAATCCAGCAATTCGGCAATAGTGTTACTAACTTTCCATTCTTTGGCGATAAAGTAATTTGACTGATAGCCTTTGGTGCGTAAATATTGCTCTAAATCGACTTCCTCTATTGCATGAACTGGGGATTTAGATTCTGGTGCAGAATTACTGTGTTTAGACTCATATTTAGATTGTATTGCTCGAAAATGGGCTTCAAATTCCCTTCTCGCTGGTGGGGTAATCCACTGACAATTGAGAAAAAAGCCTTTTGGTTTCAAAACTCGATCAATTTCATTTAAAAATATTTGGCGATCGCTAACAGTATGCAGCATATGCACGGTTAATACAACGTCAAAGCTGCCATTCTCAAATGGTAACTGAGAAGCATCTGCATGAACTAGTGTCAAGTTTTCAGGAGTTCCGTTTAACTTCTGCCGAAACTGATTTAGCATCTGTTCAGAAATATCAATCCCTGTCACCGAATAACCACGCTTGACTAAAGGAATAACATTTAATCCAGTTCCAACTCCAGGTTCTAAAAAAGATGTTTTAGGTGTTGCAGATACAAGCTTGATCATAAAATCTGCAACTTCTGCTGCTACAGATTCTGTCAACCAACGTGTTTGATCATAAATCTGGGAAATTTTGTCATAATAATTATTTTTATTCATTTTGTTTAACAACTGTAAATTTTATTTATAATTATTTCATTAGGAAATTATAGCGTTTCCTATGCTAGTGAGGTACAGTAACAGCAATGAGTAAACCAATTACGAATTTCATTTAAAGAGACTTTATTAAAAGCTATTTCAATAGCTTGTGCCAAATCTAGGTAAGTTCGGGCACCAATAGAACGTAGTGTCTCTTTAATTTTTGACCAGCAATTTTCAATTGGTGAAAACTCAGGAGAGTATGGTGGTAAATAAATTAATATAGCTCCTGCATCTTCAATCAATTTCTCAATATCTTTACCTAGATGAATAGAGCAATTATCCATAACAACACAAGCACCCTTCCAAAGTTTTGGGACTAATTTTTGAGAAATAAAAGCTTCAAATGTTAATCCATCAGTTGCACCCAAAATACTATATTGAGCAATGAGACCTCTCATACCTATTGCACCAATTAAAGAAACATTTTTGCTACGTTTATGGGGACGTTTACTATACGCCCTTTTTCCTTTACGGGCACGAGCATTTTTTCTTATTAAAGACAAATTAACACCTGCTTCATCAATAAATATAAGGTTTTCAGGCAAAATGGCTTGAATTCTTAACCAAAACTCTACTCTTAACTTCTGAACTCTTTCAGTTTCTTTTTCCGAAGCGTGCAATGTTTTTTTTTAACCGTGATGCCTATCTTCTTTAACATTCTATCGACTGTTGAGCGACCGATAAGAACACCTGTTTTTTGTTCTAAAGAAATACGAATTTCTGCCAACGTAGCATCATTATTTGCTTCTACAATTTCTTCAAGAATTTTTAATTGCTGTTCGTTTAATTTCGGTGGAGTTTGTTCTTCCCTCACTTTCGGAGCAATATTTCCTGTTTCTCGATATTGTTTGAGTATTTTTTGAACAAAGCTTAAAGCAACTTTAAATCGAGTTGCAAGCTCGCGTTGTGATATTTTATCTTCGAGATAGGTATCAACTATCTTCTGGCGTAAGTCAATTGAGTATGGTTTCATTTAGAATTTTTACCAGATGCACTACCTGATTAAATATCGTACCTCATCAGACTGAGAAACGCTATATACAAGGAAAATAATTTGTGATCGCAAGTTATTTCGCTAACATAAATACATTTGCTATTCAGCTTACTAATCCTTTGGCAGTGTCGAATTCCTTGAAGGTGTCCGTCGCCTTAAATATCATGCTATTACAGGCGTAGCTATTAGTCGTAAGTTGTCTGATGGCAGAGTTTTACGCCATTTACACCAACAAGGGCAACAAGTTATTTTAGTTGGTTTGAAATTTCCTGTTATACCATTTCACGAAAAACATGATACAGATGTAAATCCTGAAAGCTTTGCTGCATCTAAGTTTTTTAATTGCGAATTGCGAATTGCGAATTGTGAATTGGTATTACTATATCTTGGTATTACTTGAAACGTGATAACGGTAAGTTAGAAAAACGTTTTGTTTTGTCTACTCGACCGATTAAAGCTTCTACTCTTAAGTGGTGGGGTAAGCGTCGTTGGCAGATTGAAGGTTGGTTTAAAACTGCCAAACATCGCTTTGGTTTGCATCGTTTTGGTGAGTCCAGTCGGCGGTGTCGGTTTCCGTCCCGTCGAACTGGCGAACCCGAAGGGAAGGGTCAAGGTACTCTCAAGGGTATGTATCGCTGGCTAATTCTTTCTCTCACTGCTTATCTCATCGCTCATTGGAGTTATCTGCATACTCAGCCAGCATCCCCACCTGATTGGGGACAAGCTGCACAAACAGCAAGAGAATCTATTTTCCCAAAACTAGTTGTGTATCTTCTTTTACTTGATATTGAACGACTAACTACCCTTGCACGTAGTTGTGGTTTTGACATTTATATTTCCAGGTGCAAGATGTGAGATAACAGCATATATAGCAGCCTCACTCATTTCAGGGAGATATTCATAATCTTTGCTAAGACGACGATATTGTTTTCAAGCTATCGCTTTATCAGCGTCTCTCCTTTGAGGGGCGCTTTTTGTTTGGGGTAATATTTTGGGTTGTGCGATCGCAGTCAGGCGATTTTTTGGTTCTGGGGGAAAGAAGCGATCGCCCAGCATTGGTGTGGTAGCACCTGACTTGCCAAGCGATCGCCCTAAATCATGCAGACTTAGTTAGGACTGAAATTCCCGCCATAGCATCAAAATCAACTTCAGTAAGAACATGAGTATCGCAGTGGCAAATACTACTACTGGTTGCCAGAACTTGCAGAACTGACGTAGTTTCCAAAGTTGGGAATTTTGACGCTTTGGTTTTTGAGGAAGCGGTTTTGCACTTTTTTTGATCTCAGACATAGGTAAGATGGAAGTGAATATATAATGATTCGCCTGGAGAAATACCAGGCGTTTTTCTGGGAACGAGTTTTTACGAATCAAAACAACAAACCCCAAGCCGCGATCGCAAGAAACGAACCAGCTTGGGGTTAATACATTGTTCTCGGTCTGTAGCATTGTTACCTCCATGTAAGTACGTTGGAGGCTGCCTTGAAGTGATGCGTTTTAATGCTACAAATCGCACATTAACTTTGTTTTGGGCGTATTCGTGCATCAAAAAGTTTTACCACATATTATCAAACGTGATAAATTGAAGCAAACTGCAAAAACTACAGTTACTCCAGCATCGCATCAAAGCGAGCCTTTGTTTTTTGATGTCGAACACGCCACAAGATCCTTTTAGCGCTGTTTCTCTCCCTACTCACTTTTCTCTATTAACCGCGCTCTGTGTGGGTGTTTCGGAAATTCGGGAGAGAAACCAATTTAATATTAGCAAATTTACCCAAATTCTGTGCTGTAACCGTTTGTATTTACAAACTTTTCTGCAACAGCTTTTACATCGGGGTTTTCCGATAAAGGTAGTTGCCCGGGAGATGACTTACTAGTTGATTTTTTCTTTGACATTTGTATTCCGGCTAGCAAATGGCTACCCCAATGACTTCGTTTCTCCGCTTTTGGTTGAGGCTTGTACTTGCGACAAAAACCCCTATACTTAGCGGCGCATTCATCTAATGTTTTACCGAGCTTTAAAAATGCTGGATGCCATTGTGTCATACCGTCATCACATAAACAGTCGTAAATACCATAATTTGAGAAGTCATAAATATTAATTTTGCGACTAGCTTTTTAGATTGGGCGATCGCTCCCTCTCCCAAATCAGGCGGAATGTGGGTTTATTCATTTTGGTAGCATCCATCCCACAGAACCGGATTTTTTTAGTTGGGAAAAGTGTAGCGGCAAGAGCAATCACACCCGCGATCGCTCCAGTACCAGTAATATTTGAGTTAAATGTTTTACCTTTTTATCTCCGTAGCATCAATCACCAAGGTGACTGCTATTTGATTATTGAAGCCGCGTTGAGCCTTTACCCTGCCGATAGTTCCGGTGTAGGGAGATTTTACCTTCAGCCTTTGTGCTTCAGCATCAAGGGCTTTGAGTTGGAGTAGCAATTGTGACTGTTTTTGCAATAACTCCTGACGGGCTATCTCTAGCTGATATGCGATCGCATTACGTTTATTTGCAGTTGCAATGAGTTGGGCTTCTAATTCTTGCTCTTTAACCAACCGGGACATAGGAACAGGGGCAGCATCGGTAAAAGGCGATGAATCCTTATAAGCTTTGAGTTGAGCCTGGGCAATTTCTACTTCCTGGTTAGCTTGGACTAAATATATTTCCTCACGAGGACGCGCGATCGCATTCATTTGTCCTACTAACTGAATCTGGGTTAAACGCTGCTGTTCTGTAGGTTGCCGCTCGGCGATGATTTGACCAGCCATGATGCGATCGCCCTGTTTAACTTTTAAATCTTCCGGTTGGTCTAAAGTCAGGGATATTTCAAACTGTCGTCCCTTTTGCACTTCTGGCTCTGGCATTTTAAAAACTGGCGCAATTGCGGGAATATTTGCGGCAATAGCTTGACCGTCATCTTGTTTTGACACTGGTTTATCCTCACAGCCACACCCCAGGACTGCGATAACCGCTAACATCCCAAAACTACAAACCTTTTGCTTGAATTTGATGACCTGTAACATATTAATCTTTTAAGAACTCCGCAGCATTTTCTAGAGGATTAAACTCTTGCTTTAGGGTTCCCCCTTCAACGGTCGCTGTAACCATAGTGTTAGGATTTGGTGTAATTTTAATTTCTTCTGGTGCATCCAAGGTAAGCAGGCAAACACAGCCATCACCAAAAAAGGATGTGATGAGTGACATCAAGTATTGCGTAACATCCGCGCAAGAGAATAGTACTATTTAATTTCCGTCCTCAACCCGTTTCATCTCTACCACCTGCAAGCGATCGCTCTCCTGTTGTCATTACTGGGCTTGCAGATATTTGGATAAAACCTATAAGTTTAAAATTTGCTGAGAAAATCATAAAAACTAGAGCAGGATAATCTCAGAATTAAATACAAAAACTCTTAGAATCTAATAATCTTCAAATTGATTACTCAAGCCACAATGAATTTAAGTCGAATTACAGAAACATAACATCCCTGATTACAGTTAAATCATAGGAATCTCAAACCATGAATTTTAAAGTTTTATTAACACTTGGTATCGCATCCCTTCTAGTAGTTAGCTGTGCAAAAACAGTTCGTTCTGGTGAAAATTCTACCGCAGTGAAAACACAAACTAATTCTGTTGCCCAGTTAAGCAAATCTAAGCAGTCAAATGTGACGAAAATTGGTAATTTTGTTTCTGGGGAGCATAAAACTCAAGGAAAAGCTAGCATTACGACAAAAAATGCTCAATCCTTTCTAGAGCTTGATAAGTCATTTAAGACTTCCAATGCCGGACCAGATTTGGTTGTAATTCTACATCGTTCGGATAACGTAATTGCTTCAACTAAACCACCATCCTACTCTTTGAAAAAAGGAGATTACGTCATTCTTGGTCGTCTCAAAAATTTTAGTGGTGCTCAAAATTATGCGATTCCTCAAAATATTAATTTAGCTGATTACAAATCTGCTGTGATTTGGTGCCGCAAATTTAATGCAACCTTTGGAGCTGCCCATTTGAGCAATGGATAATATCAGTGTGTGGATTTTTGATTGCTACACACTTCATGCAAACAACTAACCACTAACAAAAAAAGTGTATGAAACTTAAAGATAAAGTTGCTTTAGTGACTGGTAGCAGTCAGGGAATTGGACAGGGAATTGTTTTGCGTCTTGCCCAAGAGGGTGCAAATGTAATTATTAATTATCGCTCCCATCCAGAAGGGGCTGAGGATACCTTGGCAAAAGTAGAAGCTGTGGGTGGAAAATGTTACATGGCTCAGTGTCCTAAATCTCATGGCTTTACGATTAAAGCAGACTTGGGAAGCGTTTCGGAATTGCAGCAGTTAATTACCGAAAGTATTGAGCATTTTGGCAAGCTAGATATTCTGGTAAACAATGCTGGGATTGAAAAACACGCACCCTTTTGGGAAGTTACAGAGGCAGATTACGATGCTGTGATGAATGTAAATTTAAAGGGTGTATTTTTTGCGACTCAAGCCTTTGTTCAACATTTAATTGCCACCAACCGGACTGGAAAAATCATCAATATCAGTTCGGTGCATGAAGAACTGCCATTTCCCAATTTTGCGGCTTACTGTACCAGCAAAGGTGGAATGAAAATGCTCACTCGCAATTTGGCAGTTGAGCTAGGTGCTTTAGGTATCACTATTAACAACGTTGCCCCCGGAGCGATCGCAACTCCAATTAATACCAAGCTGTTAAATAATCCAGAAAAATTAGGTGCATTGTTGCAGAATATTCCCCTTGGTCGCCTCGGTCAACCCCAGGATATCGCCTCTATGGTAGCGTTTTTGGCTTCTGCGGATGCAGATTACATCACAGGTAGCACCTTTTTTGTAGATGGTGGATTGCTTTGGAATTATCAGGAACAGTAATGAATACTTTATACCGTCACTATCCTGAATACTTTATGGAAGCTGCGGGATTGGGCATTTTTATGATTTCTGCTGCGGTAGTGACTGTACTGCTAGAACATCCCGCTTCACCAATACAACAGGCGATTTCGGAACCACTTTTACGACGGTTCATCATTGGGGTGGCGATGGGATTAACAGCGATCGTAATTATTTACTCTCCTTGGGGTAAGCAATCCGGCGCACATATCAATCCGGTTGTTACTTTTACTTTCTTTCGTCTGGGCAAAATTAAGCCTACTGATGCAGTTTTTTACATTTTGGCTCAATTCCTCGGTGGATTACTGGGATTATTGTTAGCAACAAAGTTATTAGAGCAAGCCTCAGCCAAGCTTCCCGAAGGACTCGCCGACCCTTCTATAAATTACATGATTACAGTTCCCGGAATGGGTGGTGTAGGTATCGCATTTATTGCTGAACTCAGTATATCATTCGGTATGATGTTGATGATTCTATTTGTATCAAACATCCCGAAACTGTCACGCTGGACTGGGATTTTTGCAGCAGTATTAATTACAACCTATATTACCCTAGAAGCGCCCCTATCTGGGATGAGTATGAATCCCGCTCGTACCCTCGCATCGGCAATTCTTGCTCAGAATTGGACAGCTATCTGGGTTTATTTCACTGCGCCACTTTTAGGAATGCTCTTGGCTGCTGAGGTATATGTGCAATTAAAAGGTAAAAGGGCTGTACATTGCGCTAAATTACATCACCACAATAATAAACGTTGTATTTTTCGCTGCGGTTATCGTCAAAATGTCATTGATGAAGGCGATCGCTTGATTGAAGGTATGCCTTAATATGTCCGAAATAGCAGTTTAAGGTACTAACGTTCAAACAGGTATTAATGATTTATGAATAAATTCCAAATAGAAAAATTACCAGCAGACCTACAAACTGCTATTACCTATTATGATTTAGCCGATGCCGAGATTCTTTTTCGTCAGAACGAGCCTTCAAAAGCTCTTTTTATGGTTGAATCTGGTCGTATCAAGTTGATTCACTATACAGAAGCTGGTAACACTGTCAATCACTATTCAGTCAAACCTGGTGAGTATTTTGCGGAAGTAGCACTATATAGCGAAGTATATCTTTGTACTGCTATTGCCGAAAGCTCCACAAGAGTAATTTATTTTCCCAAAGAGTTATTTTTAAATTCTATGGAAAAAGATTTTAATTTATCTAGAAATTTTACAGAACAATTAGCACGGCGATTGCACTCCACAAAATTACTACTGGAATTGCGGGGGATTCGTTCGGCTCGCGATCGCGTCCTTCATTACCTGCATGTCATGGTACCTACCAACGAAAAAATTCTTCATTTAGAACAAGCCTTGAAAGAGATTGCCAACGATATCGGTATCAGCCCTGAAGCATTATCGCGTACTCTCACCCAATTAGAAAATGAAGGTGTTCTGACACGTATCAAAAGAAAAATAATACTCCGTGATTAAAATTAATATAAGTAAATATTTTATTGAATAAATGTTTTTTGATATAAACTTTGTCTGGAAAATTGATTCTAATCATGTGACTTTACCAGCCTCTAAGCCTATATTTTTTCTCGTGGATATTGCTGCAAAAATTACCACATCTACTTAGTATTCAATATTCTGATATTTTGGGAGTAATCCATGTTCAAGCCAGCTTCAGTATTAACAATCGTTACCTTAGCGAGTATTTTTGCTGTTTTCGATGTTCCAGCAAAAATTGTCAATTCTAATTCGGCTACAGTGTCAGCACAAGAAACAAAAGACGTAACGGGCATGACTCCCCAGCAGCACATTGACATGATTACCAAGAATAAAGGACAGTTTGGTAGTGCGGATGCAATGCGTCGTTTTTTCTTTGGAGCTTTGGAACCAATCGGTATTCAACCTGGTGGTGCAGGTATGGTTGTTAATCTTTATAACAAGACAAATAATGTCACCTTTTCCTACTGTTCAACTTTTGACGTAGTAGTAGCAGTCAAGAAAGGTAAAGTTGCAAAATTCTCACCAGAAGAAGTTAAGTAGTCGTTTGAATATTGTTTGAAGCTGTAGAGATGGGGATATAACAAAAACATCCCATCTCCACAAAATCACTAAACGAATATGACTCCCCAGCAGCACATTGAAATGTTACCAAGAATAAAAAACAGTTTGCTAGTGCGGATGCAATGCGTCGTTTTTTCTTTAGAGATTTAGAACCAATCGGTATTCAACCTGGTAGTGCAGATATGGTTGTTAATCTTTACAACAATAAAAACAATGTCACCTTGTCTTACTGTTCAACTTTTGACGTAGTAGTAGCAGTCAATAAAGATAAAGTTGAGAAATTTGCACCAGAAGAAGTTAAGTAGTAGTTTTGATATTTTTTGAAGTTGTAGAGATGGAGATGCAACAAAAATATCTTGTCTTTACAAACATTTTAGTATCTACTTATTCGGGAAAAATTATTTATGGAAAGCAAAGATTTTTTCTTATTATTGCATCCGGCAATAGCAGTATTTTTCGTGTTTCCTTTAATTGGTATTGTAACTAATTTTGCATGGGCTACTCGCCAGCGTCGTTTGCAAAGTTTATCTGGTGGTAAAAGTAAAATTCCTCCTGTTGTCGGACAAGAACATGTGCAACTAGGACGTTGGCTAACTGGTTCTGTAGTTGGAATTTCATTACTAGGACTTGCTTTTGCTATTTTCTCAAAAATGTTGGAAAAACAAGTAATTACACAAGAACCTCTGCGATTTTATTTTGTTATCGCCATGTGTGTTGCAACTATTATTTCACTCTACTTTCTTTACCTAGCCAAAACACCTACATGGAGAGGAATATTTGCGACTTTGACTGGCATGGGATTAATTCTCTTGGGTTGTCAACCAGAGGTATATCGCCGGGGAAATGAGTGGTATGTATCCCACTATTACTATGGTATTACCGCCTCAATGTTAATGATTTTTTCTCTGGCGATTCTCCAAGACATTTACAAAGATAGACAAAATCGCTGGCGAACAGTTCATATTATTCTCAACTGTGTTGCCCTACTCTTATTTATTGGGCAAGGGATGACGGGAGCACGAGATTTACTAGAAATTCCTCTTAGTTGGCAAGAGCAACACATTAACAAACTTTACGAGTTGCAATGCAATATAAAGCCTTGTACAATTCAGCTGAGCCCCGAATCAAAACGGAGCTTTAATTAGCTATTACCAAGGCTAGATGCAGGTATAACTTCTTCTACTTGTGCATAACATCCCAGGATAAATTTATTTGTGGTGTGCCATAATCATCTTTGGCGCTGCCAATTCTGTCACCCGCAAGATTACAGAAATTGGTATTGTCAAAATATCAGTAATGGACAGTTTGAAGCGATAATTTCCCCAGTTCTTAATATCGGGACGAAACTTATCTGTATAGTTGCAATTTCAGAGGGGAATAACCATGCTAGAAAGTTTGGGAAGAATTCAAAATCCATTAGTTAGAAGTTTAACCGCAGCAGCGACTGCTTTTTCTATCACCACCTTAACAGCAGCTTTGATAATTGGTGTGACTAGTCCTAAAGGTAAATCTAACTATCGATTGGGGATATATTCTTCATTGTTAGGTACAGGTTGTGGTGCTATTTTTGGTTTGGTTTATACAAGTAAAACAAAAGATAAAAAATCAGTTCCTAATTTGAATCAATCTAATCAAGGAATATCTGATAATACTTGGAAAGATTGGCGAAATTTTGTAATTGTTCGCAAAGTCAAAGAAAGCGAAGAAATCACCTCTTTTTACTTTAAACCTGAAGATCAAGGCGAAATACCGAACTTCCAGCCAGGTCAATTTTTAACAATTAAACTGGATATTCCTGGACAAAATAAACCAGTAATTCGTACCTATTCGCTTTCTGATTATCCTCAACTCTGTGAATATTATCGTCTCTCAATTAAGCGTGAACCAGCACCCCAAGAGTTAGATGTACCACCAGGAATAGCATCTAATTTTATGCATGATTTTATTCACGAAGGTTCGATAATTCCCGCCAAACCACCCAATGGGAAGTTTGTTTTAGATGTGCAAAAATCCATCCCTGCGGTGCTAATTAGTAATGGTGTGGGAATTACTCCCATGATGAGTATGGCAAAAGCTGTGACTATAATGAATCCTCATCGCTCAATTTGGTTTGTACATGGTGCTAGGGATGGCAGATATCATGCTTTTCGTGATGAGGTAATGGAAATTGCCCAACAAAATCCTAATTTAAATGTACATTACCGCTATAGTCGTCCCACTCCTGAAGATACAGGAAAATACCATAGTATTGGTTATGTTGATGCGGCTTTAATTCAACAGTTAGTTGGGCAAGAAGCTGAGTATTTTTTGTGTGGTTCTCCAACTTTTATGCAGTCAATCATGACAGAATTAAAGGAATTGGGAGTACCTGAAAGTAGAATTTTCTTTGAATCTTTTGGGAAACCAATGAAAGTTGCATCGGAAAAACAAGCACCTGATCTAACTGTTGGAGATGGTGTAAAAGCAGCAGAAATTGTGTTTGCAAAATCAGGTAAAACTTTGAATTGGCAAGAGGGAGACGGCAGTATTTTAGAATTTGCCGAAGCTAATGATATTAATCCACCTTTTAGTTGTCGAGTGGGTGTTTGTGGGACTTGTATCTGTAAAGTCAATGGGGGAAATGTTAATTATCAGGAAGAACCAACTGCGGAAATTGATGAGGGTTCAGTGTTAATTTGTATTTCTCAACCTGGAAGTTCTAGGGTGGTTTTAGATATTTAAAATCTAGGTTTCAGCTTTACTTTATTTCGATAAATCATGACGATTTCGCACTACGATGTAATCATAATTGGTACTGGTGCAGGTGGTGGTACACTTGCTTATCGTCTAGCTCCCACTGGCAAGAAAATTTTGATCTTGGAGCGTGGTTCTTTTTTACCCCGTGAGAAAGCTAACTGGAATACGGTAGAAGTAGTACAAAAAGAGCGCTATCACACTCACGAAGTTTGGTATGACCAAAAAGAAAATGTAATTAATCCGGGTACGAGTTATTTTGTTGGTGGTAATACTAAAGTTTATGGTGGTGCGCTATTTCGTTGGCGAGAAAAAGACTTTGAGCAGGTGATTCACAAGGGTGGTATCTCCCCAGAATTGTCTCTCAAATACCGTGATTTCGCACCCTATTATACTCAAGCTGAAAAGCTTTATCAAGTACATGGTCAGCGTGGTTTAGACCCCACAGAACCAACTACAAATGAAGATTATCCCTATCCCGCAATTGCCCACGAACCCCGGATTCAAGAGATTCATGATTTGCTGAAAACAAAAGGTTATCATCCTTTTTATCTGCCACTGGCAATCAAGTTGAATGAAGTCAATCGTCGTTTGAGTGACTGTATTCGTTGTAATACCTGTGATGGATTTCCTTGTTTAGTAAATGGGAAAGCTGATGCAGATGTGAGTTGTATACGTCCAGCAGAGCAGTATGATCATGTCACCCTCATAACTGAAGCCAAGGTAAAACGACTACATACAAATCCTTCTGGACGAGAAATCATTGCTGTAGAAGCCGAAATTAATGGAGAAAAACACCTTTTTTCTAGTGACATTGTAGTTGTTTCCTGTGGAGCAATTAATTCTGCTGCTCTGTTATTGCGTTCGGCTAACGATCGCCACCCTAATGGACTAGCAAATAGTTCGGATCAGGTGGGACGAAATTTAATGAAGCATCAAAATGGAGCCATTATTGGAGTGAGCTTAAAACCCAATCTGACGGAATTTCAAAAAACCTTAGCAATTAACGATTTTTACTGGGGTGATGCAGATTTTGATTATCCTATGGGTCATGTGCAGTTATTAGGGAAAGTGAATGCAGATATGATTGCTCAAGAGTCTCCCTCAGTTTTGGGACTATCGTTTCAGGAAAAAAATGCTTTTGAGGCGATCGCCACTCATTCGGTAGATTGGTGGTTAACTGCTGAAGATTTGCCTGACCCCAATAACCGTGTTACCCTGCGGGGTGATTCTATCCAGTTAAATTATACAGAGAACAACACCGAAGCCTACAATCGGCTAGTGAATCGCTGGACGCAAGTATTGAAAATGATTGGTTATGGTGAACGGATTATTCCCGTCTCCTTTTATTTCCGCAAAAAACTACCCTTGCAAGGTGTTGCACATCAGTGTGGTACTTGTCGCTTTGGTGAAGACCCCAAAACTTCCGTGTTGGATATTAATTGTCGCACCCACGACATTGATAATTTGTATGTAGTCGATGGCAGTTTCTTTCGCTCCAGCGCTGCTGTTAACCCCACATTAACAATTATTGCCAATGCTTTACGTGTGGGCGATCGCCTGATTGAACGCATGGCTTAATATTTCCAAAATTGTTATTCCTACTTAATGCTACTTATGTCAACTATTCTGAGTAAATTTTAATTAGGTAAAATATATGGACAGGACTGGAAATGATATGACAAATCTAACCCAGGAAGAAATTAGATTAGCACAAACCCGGAATCATCAAGCAAAATGGCGTAAATGGGGACCATATTTAAGCGATCGCCAATGGGGAACGGTACGGGAAGACTACAGTCCCAACGGTACTGCTTGGGATTACTTTACCCATGACCAAGCGCGATCGCGTGCCTATCGTTGGGGTGAAGATGGCATTTTTGGTATTTCCGATGACCATCAACAATTATGTTTTGCTGTTGCTCTTTGGAATGGGGAAGATTCCATTATCAAAGAACGATTTTTTGGCTTAACTGGGAATGAAGGAAATCATGGAGAAGATGTAAAAGAATATTACTTTTATCTTGACAATAGTCCCACTCATGCTTATATGAAAGCGCTTTATAAATATCCCCAAATAGCGTTTCCTTATTCCCAATTAGTTGCAGAGAATCAGCGCAGAGGTCGTCAAGAGCCAGAATTTGAGCTAATAGCTACAGGTGTATTTGATGAAAACAAATATTTTGATGTCTTCGTTGAATATGCCAAAAATACTGCTGAGGATATTTTGATTCAAATCAAAGTAGTTAACCGAGGTATGGAAGCGAAAACGCTGAATGTTTTACCAACACTTTGGTTTCGCAATACTTGGTCTTGGGATGGAGAAATAAATAAACCTGCTCTAAAAGAAATTAAATTAGATAATTCTCTGAATATTATCGAATCTTTTCACACAAGTTTAGGAAAAAGATGGTTATATTGTGAGGGAGCAACTGAGCTTTTATTTACAGAAAATGAAACAAATACTAAAAAGGTATTTGGTATTACTAATACTTCTTTCTATGTAAAAGACGGAATTAATGATTATATTGTTCATGGTCGAAAAGAGGCAGTAAATCCAGAAAAAGTAGGTACAAAAGCAGTAGCTAATTATTTATTAGCAGTTGGTGCTGGTGAAACTAAAACTATTAGATTACGGTTAAGTGATATCCCAAACTTAGCTGAAGCTTTTGGTGATAATTTTGATAGAATATTTGCTCAAAAACAGCAAGAAACAGATGAATTTTATCACAGGATTACACCATTTGATATCAGCAAAGATATGCAAAACGTGCAACGTCAAGCCTTTGCTGGAATGCTGTGGACTAAACAGTTTTACCATTACGATGTAGAAAAATGGCTTAAGGGTGATTTAGCTGCACCTCCTCCACCTCAATCACGAAAAAATGGCAGAAATTATGAGTGGTTTCACCTCAACAATGAAGATATAATTTCCATGCCTGATAAATGGGAATATCCGTGGTTTGCGGCGTGGGATTTGGCATTCCACTGTATCCCTTTGGCAATGATTGACCCAGATTTTGCGAAGAACCAATTGGATATTTTAACAAGAGAATGGTTTATGCATCCCAATGGGCAAATTCCTGCCTATGAGTGGGCATTTGGTGATGTGAATCCTCCTGTTCATGCTTGGGCAACTTGGCGTGTTTATAAGATTGAACAGAAGATGTTTGGACGTGCAGATAGACAATTTTTAGAAAGAGTTTTTCAGAAATTATTACTCAATTTTACTTGGTGGGTAAATCGCAAAGATATTGAAGGTAATAATGTTTTTCAAGGGGGATTTCTTGGTTTAGATAATATAGGAGTATTTGACCGCAGTGCCATTTTACCGACGGGCGGGCATATTAATCAATCGGATGGCACTAGTTGGATGGCTATGTATTGTTTAAATATGCTCACAATTGCTTTAGAACTAGCAAAAACTAATCCCGTTTATGAAGATATTGCGACCAAATTCTTTGAGCATTTCCTTTATATTGCCGATGCCATGAATCATATTGGCGAAGGAGAAGATACTTTGTGGAATGAATCAGATGGATTTTTCTACGATGTTTTACATCTGAGTGACAGGCAAATTACCCTAAAAGTTAGATCAATGGTGGGACTAATTCCTCTATTTGCTGTTGAAACTATTGAGCCAGAAATATTAAATATACTTCCTGACTTTAAAGTACGTTTGGAATGGTTTATTAAAAATCGTCCTGACTTGCGACAAAATGTAGCTTGCATGGAATCGAAAGGTGTGGGAGCTAGGAGGTTATTGGCGATTGTTTCTAGAGATAAATTAAAATTAATTTTACAGAAAATGCTTGATGAAAGTGAGTTTTTTGGAGATTATGGAATTCGGGCACTTTCGAGAGTTCATGCTGAACATCCCTACAATTTTAATATTAACGGTTCTCAATTTATAGTCAATTATGAACCTGCCGAATCCAGTAGCGATTTGTTTGGTGGTAATTCTAATTGGCGTGGTCCTGTGTGGTTTCCAGTTAATTTTCTATTAATAGAATCTCTGCAAAAATTTCATTATTACCTGGGAAATGATTTTCAAGTTGAATGTCCCACGGGTTCCGGGAAAATGATGACACTTTGGGAAGTAGCTGGGGAATTATCACAACGATTAACGAAAATATTTCTGAGAGATGATTCTGGAAAACGACCTATTTATGGTGGTACAGAAACGTTTCAAAATGACCCTAATTGGCAAGATTTGATTTTATTTTATGAATACTTCCACGGTGATAATGGAGCAGGGATTGGTGCTAGTCATCAAACTGGATGGACAGGTTTAGTTGCAAAACTTATTCAACAATTTGCTGAGTATCAAGAAAATTAACCGATTGAATTTATTCTGAACAAACTTCGCTATATATTAATAGCTAATGACCATAGTCAGAAACCCAGGGGTTAATTTGAAATTCTGTATTTAAAAAATCAATAAAACATTGAACTTTTACAGGAGTAAATCTAGTTCTCCTATACATAGCATAAATTGGTAGAGGGGTAGGCTCATAATCTGGCAAGATAGATTTCAATTTATCGGTATTAATCATATCTCCAAATAACCAAACTGGCGAAATAGCAATACCAAT
Organism: Calothrix sp. NIES-4101; assembly: GCA_004296455.1. Classification (GTDB taxonomy): domain Bacteria; phylum Cyanobacteriota; class Cyanobacteriia; order Cyanobacteriales; family Nostocaceae; genus Brunnivagina. Next base: position 4,202,103 of record AP018280.1, on the reverse strand, counting down.
CCCTGCTAAAACAGCTTCCCTAATTGCGGTAGAATTATTTGCTTGAAAATTTCCGTTAACTCGGACTTTAATCGTTTCCGTCTGTCTTTGAAAATACCATTCATTCCCAGTTGACAACTGTGTATAAACAATACAATTATGGTGAATTAAATCTGATGGTGTTTGGGGCTCTCCAGCTTTTTGAAAATAATCATTTGTAGCAACTGTAATTCGGCGAGTAATGCCGATTCTTTTACTGATTAAAGCTGTATCTCTGACATCTCCGATTCTAATTGCTACATCCACGCCTGTTTCAACTAAATCGATAAATTGATCGCTCATTGTTAAATCGACTTTTATTGCTGGATATCGCGTCAAAAAACTTTGCATTAAAGGCATAATCACAAAATGCCCAAAAGAAACCGGACAATTAACCCGTAACAAACCACTCGGTTTGACTCTTTTCCCCACGCTCGCTTCTGCTGCTGTGACTGCTTCCATTACTTGACGACAATGTTCGTAAAACCTCTCTCCCTCATCGGTTAAACGCAGACTGCGGGTTGAACGTACCAACAACTGTATACTCACATCTTGCACCAACCGTAGTAACCCGTAAAGGACAAATAAACTAGTACCCAACTATAACAACAGGTGAATAGAACTAATTAAATATTTTTAGTAATGAATGTAACATTAGGCTCATCATAAATACAGAGAAAAACAGATGATAGAATGCAAAAACTTGTTGACCTCAGATATAGGGATGATTGCATTTGAATCTCAAAACATGAGAGAAAAGGCGTGAAATATCGAAATTAAAGCAAGAAAAATGCTTGCCCACGCCCAAGAATTAGTTTACACCCTCAAAGAATTGATGCCGACACAGTACCAAAAAGATAACCTAGAGGCTATGCTGGCATTGTTTTTAGAAGGACAAGGACACCCATTACCTGAATACAGTCAGACAAAGTCCCCAAGTGCAATCAGCCGATTTTTAAATATCAATCCTTGGTCAACAAGGAAAATGATTCGGATAATTCGTCATCATGTATTACAAATAGTTGTCAAGTCATTGTCCTCATCTGGTAGAGGGCGTAGACCATTTTTACAAGTAATAATTGACCTAACAACTCTAGAAAAACGTGGTAAATTCAAAGACTTTAGTGATTTAATCAAAGTCTATAATGGTAAGCGTGGTCTCCATTTAGTAGTAGTTTATTTGGTAATAGGAAAATGGCGTATTCCTTGGGATTTTCGGGTTTGGCGAGGTAAGGTAACTCCATCTCCCGCAAGACTTGGACTCAAAATGGTTAAACGTTTACCTCAATCTTTAACTCAACATTTCCAGACAATTATTTTAGCTGATACAGCCTTTGGCAGTGTCGAATTCCTTGAAGGTGTCCGTCGCCTTAAATATCATGCTATTACAGGCGTAGCTATTAGTCGTAAGTTATCTGATGGCAGAGTTTTACGCCATTTACATCAACAAGGACAACAAGTTATTTTAGTTGGTTTGAAATTTCCTGTTATACCATTTCACGAAAAACATGATACAGATGTAAATCCTGAAAGCTTTGCTGCATCTAAGTTTTTTAATTGCGAATTGCGAATTGCGAATTGTGAATTGGTATTACTATATCTTGGTATTACTTGAAACGTGATAACGGTAAGTTAGAAAAACGTTTTGTTTTGTCTACTCGACCGATTAAAGCTTCTACTCTTAAGTGGTGGGGTAAGCGTCGTTGGCAGATTGAAGGTTGGTTTAAAACTGCCAAACATCGCTTTGGTTTGCATCGTTTTGGTGAGTCCAGTCGGCGGTGTCGGTTTCCGTCCCGTCGAACTGGCGAACCCGAAGGGAAGGGTCAAGGTACTCTCAAGGGTATGTATCGCTGGCTAATTCTTTCTCTCACTGCTTATCTCATCGCTCATTGGAGTTATCTGCATACTCAGCCAGCATCCCCACCTGATTGGGGACAAGCTGCACAAACAGCAAGAGAATCTATTTTCCCAAAACTAGTTGTGTATCTTCTTTAGACTACCCCTGTTAAGGTGTACCAATAATGTACTAGCCAGAAGTCCCATTCTTACGTTCTACCTCTAATCGCAGAACCTAAATTTTTAACGCAAGCATTATTTTTTGCCTTCAATTTTTAATGGATGCGGTGCTGAAACCCCTATAAATCGTCAGTACAAATGTTCACCTTAACAGGGGTACTTCTTTAGACTTATCTACGAAAGATAAAGTGCTTGCAGTAAAAGCTTCTTAGATACAAAGGTACACTTGTACTGTTTTGAGTGTCAAACGTAAAAATGAGGTTTCTGGGGTTTAAAAACAAAAATATTAAAAGTTGGGAAAAACATAGCTCTATTTTCAAGTAAATGTGGATGGATAAAGCTCAAAGATTATCACTTAAGATCAAAGAAGAATTTAGATGTAATCTAACTAAACCGCATACTGCCATTATTACGTGGTTGTAACGATGTCTAGCTAGGCGAAATCTGTCACTAGCAACGTGAAAAGTTTTAACTCGACAAATCAGATGCTCAACACCAATTCGTAAGGAGGATAAATGTTTATTTTCCTCTTTTTTTGCTTCGCAAAGCTCTGCCTTTTTTGGTTTCTTATGAGGTGTTGTAATCAGTTCTTCTCCAATGTAAGCTTTATCTCCTAAAAATCTTTGTCTTTTATCTAGTTTATCTCGATGATTTCTAAATAATTTACTATCACTTATCTTGCCAAAATGCCCTATGCAAATATCAACAATATCTTTACCTCCTGGCATCACTATAAACTGATTTTTAATTGTGTGCATTTTTTTCTTCCCTGAGTAATACTTTTTTTGCTCTTGATAATCACCAGGTCTCTCTATTGCTTGCTCTGCACTGTCTACTATTAATTCATACTCGCATAATTTTTCACAGAGTGCTTGGTATTTTTCACTATCATTTTCTACTTCTTCCATTTGAGAAGCAGGTAAAATTTCAAGGGAGAATTTCCACCCAATAGACATCTCCAAAATATAAATATTTTGTGGTAAAAGAATATAATAGGGTCTTTTTAGCACAAAAAAATGAGCGATATACTGAATTACATCGAAGAGCATCCTCAAGAGACAAAACGATTAATTGGTTTAAATTATACTGAACTAGAAAATCTGATTAAAAATGCAGAAATCTTGCATAACGAGAAACAAGTTTTACTAGAAAATAAAAAAGTGAGACTAATTGAAAAAGGTGGTGGAAGACAGCCAATATTATCGACTAAAGAACAAGTGATATTGACTTTAGTTTATCTCCGGCATCTGATGACGTTTCAAGTGATTGGTATTCAATTTGGAGTCAGCGAATCAACAGCAAATTCGACTTTTCACTATTGGTTGCCATTGTTAAGAGATTTATTACCTTCTAGTTTGCTTGAACAAGTAAAAAAAAATGATACTGACTACGAAACAGTTCAAGAAATTTTAACCGACTACGAATTAATTATAGATAGCTATGAGCAAGTCAGGGAAAGACCTGGACACAATAAAGAGCAGGAAAAATATTACTCTGGAAAGGCATGTAAACATACATTTAAAACTCAAATGGCTATCCTGCCAAATTCTCGTGATATTGTTGATGTCGTGGCTGGTGAGCCTGGACCGAAACATGACATAACTTTGTTTCGAGAAAATAGGGATAATTTCCATCCAAAGCAAAGATTTAAAGGTGACTTAGCTTATCAAGGAGAAGATTTAATTGACACTCCAATTAAAAAACCAAAAAATGGGAAGTTAACAGTTGAACAAAAACAACAAAATAAGAAATTTTCATCTAAAAGGGTATTGGTAGAACACCGAATCCGTTCGGTAAAGATATTCCGAGTTGTCCAAGAAAGATTTAGACTTAAACCTCAAAAATATGAGCAAGTAATTCTGACTGTTTGTGGATTAGTAAGATTGAGAATTAAAGCGCTGATATTACCAAATGTAATAAATCTTTCGGCATCTGGCTAAAATTCGTGCAGAATTTTACATATTTTTGCCCTATTACTATCATCAAATATATCAAATCCCTATTTTATCGTATCTAATTGCGAAAAAATCATAGTTGCATTTACAGACTGAAAGCTTTTGATAGCAGGGGTTTGGTATTTATTGGAGATGTCTACTGGTGCAAATCGCGGAATCGGTAAAGCATTCGTTGAAGCATTGCATCAAGCAGGTGCGAAACGCATATATGCAACAGCACGCAATCTCGAATCATTACAAGATGTAATTGCGATCGCCTTAGATGTTACCAATCCCGACCAAATTATCCAAGTCGCACAGCAAATACAAGATGTAAATTTACTCATCAACAATGCAGGGGTTTTAGGTAGCGGTGGATTTTTTGCTCCAAACAGCATAGAAACCGCTCAATGGGAGATGTCCACGAATTATTTCGGCACATTGTACATGATTCGCGCTTTTGCACCGATTCTCAAACAAAATGGTGGAGGTGCAATAATCAACTTGCTTACCATCGCTTCAGTTGTCAATGTACCAGTATTTGCATCCTACAGTGCTTCCAAAGCTGCATTATATTCCCTTACCCAAGGTGTACGCGCCGAACTTGCTCAACAGGGAACCTTAGTTGTGGGAGTGTTCCCCGGACCTGTAGATACTGCGATGTCAGAAGGTGTTCCTTTAGACAAATTTCCACCCATCCAAATTGCCCAAGCAGCATTACAAGGGGTCGAACAAGGTAACGAAGATGTCTATCCTGACTCCGTATCAAAACAGGTTTTTGCAGGTATTCAGCAAGACCCAAAAGCTGTAGAAAAGCAATTCGCGGGTATGTTACCACAGTAACTTTACCAAAAATATTATACCTACTCGTAGAGGCGTTATACATCACGTCTCTACCCAGAAAACAAATCAAGTATGGGCAATTAATTAGGAGAAAATCATGAATTTAAAAACTGCTCTCGATGCATTTCGCGCTGAATTTATCAATAAATTCCCTGTCGAAAAAGCTGGAATTATGCAGCGTGCTACCGATACACTCGCAAAAGAATTTATCGAAAGAACAACTTTAAATGTTGGAGATATTGCCGCAGATTTTACCCTAACCGATTGGGTAGAAGGAGGATGGGATATTGAGCAAAGTATAACCCTCAGTCAAAAGCTGAAAAGCCTTGGTGTTGATTTAATTGATTGTTCTTCCGGGGGATTGCTCCCTGGTGTCAAGATTCCCGTTGGTGCTGGATATCAAACCCCATTAAGCGATCGCATTCGTCGTCAAGCAGATATCCCTACCGCCGCAGTCGGAATGATTACAAGTCCGGAGCAAGCCGAGCATATTATCCGTACTGAACAGGCTGATATGGTATTACTAGCCCGTGAGCTACTACGAGACCCTTATTGGTCGCATCGAGCCGCAAAAGCCTTACGGGCACAGAATCACGTTTATCCCAACCAATATTTAAGAGCTTGGTAGTTATTTATTTTAAGGGAATTTATACAGGATATTTCTACAATGTCAATGCCATCTTTGCTATTTTTGGCGATCGCGTTTTTCATGGGTGTGATTACTTCTATTTATTTACCGATGAATGGTGCAGTTGATAAATACCTTCAAATGTAGCGAACTACCAGCTTTGGCATTCATTCTATCCTAAAGTTACCCCTATCTACTTGGTTAAACGAAATTTTTAGTGGAAGTATCGAGGTTATCCAAAAGCACTTTCTAAATAATTAATTGAAAGCGATCGCGGATATTTTGAATAAAATACTAATATATATCTACACATAATCACAAATGGTTACAACAGCAATCAATCCCTATCTTGATGGCAACTTTGCACCAGTAGACAAAGAAATCACCACTGACACTCTCAAAGTAATTGGGGAAATACCTCCTGACTTATCGGGGATGTTCGTGCGAAATGGACCCAATCCGCAATGGACACCCATTGGGCAATATCATTGGTTTGATGGAGATGGAATGTTGCATGGTGTGCAAATTCGTAATGGTAAAGCGACTTATCGCAACCGCTACGTGCAAACAAAAGGATGGAAAATTGAACAGGAAGCAGGATTAGCTGTTTGGAGTGGGATGTTAGAACCGTCACAGCAAGATAACCCCTACGGTTTCTACAAAAATACTGCAAATACTGCCTTAATTTGGCACGCTGGTCAATTCTTGGCACTGTGGGAAGGTGGTGCGCCTCACAAAATTCAGATTCCCAATTTAGATACAACTGGTGAATATACTTATAATGATCAGCTAAAATCAGCTTTTACAGCACATCCCAAGGTAGACCCGGTAACGGGTGAAATGATGTTTTTTGGCTACTCCTTCACACCACCATATCTGCAATATAGTGTAGTTAACCCATCGGGTGAATTATTGCGAACAGTACCGATTGATTTACCAATGGGAGTGATGATGCATGATTTTGCCATCACCGAAAATTATACAATTTTTATGGATTTGCCCTTGACTTTTAGCCCCCAACGGGCACAAAAGGGAGAACCAATAATGATGTTTGAGCGCGATCGCTCCAGTCGTTTTGGTATTGTCCCACGTCATGGCGATAACAGTAGTATTCGCTGGTTTGAAAGTCCTGCTTGTTATGTCTTCCATACTCTCAATGCCTACGAAGAAGGTGATGAAGTCGTGCTGATTGGCTGTAGGATGAGTTCTACTAGCATTTTAAGTGCTATAAGTACACAATCTGACCCAGATGGGGATATTCCCCGCTTACATCAATGGCGTTTTCATCTCATCACTGGGGAAGTATGCGAACAAATGTTAGATGATGTACCTGCGGAATTTCCTCGTGTAAATGAAAATTTCTTAGGAAGAAAAACCCGATATGGTTATGCTGGGAAAATGGCACAGGGTTCCATGCCTTTGTTCGATGGTTTAATTAAATATGACAATGACAATGGCAAGTCTCAAACCCACGAATTTGGGCAAGGACGCTATGGTGGTGAATCGGTTTTTGTACCTTTTCCCAATGCGACATCAGAAGATGAAGGTTGGCTGATAACTTTTGTTTACGATAGCCAAGAAGACACATCTGAACTCGTGGTAGTTAATGCTCAAGATGTAAATGCCGAACCTGTAGCGCGGGTGTTAATTCCCCAACGTGTTCCTTACGGTTTTCATGGAGCTTGGGTTTCTGAAGAACAGTTGAGCGCTTCTGCGTAAATAAACATTGCAGCCTCCTTCACATGCGCTCAGTTCGCGTGCTTTGGCTGTGGTAGAGGCTTTGGCAATTGTGCTAGGAGCAAAATCAAACCCAACAACATCAAACCCTGCAACTGAAAATAGCATCGCATCCTGTCCACTTCCACAACCTAGAACTGCCATGCGTCCAGGCTGAGGGGCTTGGGCTGATGCCAGAAGATTGATCAATGGTGGAGCCGGACAACCCAAATCCCAACGATCTCGACTTTCTTGATACCGTTGTTCCCAAGCTTCAGCGCTGAGGTCAATCATGTTGCAATTTTTCGACATTTTCAATTATGGTAACCGCCAAGGCGGTAAATAGAAAATCAAACATATCCGCGCGATCGCTGTAGATATAACACAAAAAAATAAGATTTTTGGATTGATATTTCTTTAGAATACAAACGCTTTGGTAAGGCAAATATTGCTGATGTAATCTTGTATTTGCCGCAGTATTGATATTTTGTGCGATCGCTATAAACCGAACTATGTAACGAAAAGTAAACTGACTTGAAAACCTCTTCCCTCCTGCCTTGCCATAACGACAATTTTTAACACCGACCTACTTACATCTTTCCAAAAATCTTTCTTTGGGTAGTAGAGTTATAGCCTAAAAAAGCAGGATGGTTAGCGGTAGGAGGGCAGAATGCGTCAACTCATTATCCAAGTACCACGGGGAAATGGAAAAGCTGTTATCGATATTGCCCAATCTCATAACGGCACAAATCTGGCTCGATTTGAAGGAAATGCACAAGAACCGATTGATGTAGTGATTGTTCACGTTTCTAATCGAGAAGTTGGGAAAGTTCTGGACAAATTGCAAGATTTGCCCAAAGTACAAATTACGCTTATACCAACTGGTGTGATGACTCTGCAACCCCCTGCATCGGAAGCACCGCAACAAGTTGTAGATGTGGAAGAACGCAGTCCGATTGAGATTTTTCTTTCTGGTTTGCAAAGTGTTGGCTCTTGGCGAGGCTTTCTTGGTTATGCAGCACTGGCAGGCTTTGTAGTCTGGATTGGCTTGTATACAAATACAGCTTACTTGCTGGTGGCGGCAATGCTGATAGCACCGTTTGCAGGCCCAGCAATGAATACAGCGATCGCAACTGCATGGGGCGATCGCAAACTCTTAGGACGGAGTATTCTACGATATTTTGCTGCCTTAACAGTCACAATTGCCACTACTTGGCTACTTAGCCTGATATTACGGCAAGAAATTCCCACCAGTTTAATGTTAGAAAGCAGCCAAGTTTCAGCAGTAGCAGTGATTTTGCCATTGGCAGCCGGCGCAGCAGGGGCGCTCAATTTGGTACAGTCAGAACGGAGTAGTTTAGTCTCTGGGGCAGCAACCGGAATGTTAGTTGCGGCTTCCTTAGCTCCACCTGCGGGAATTGTGGGTATGGCAAGTGCAGTCGGTAGGTGGGACATGGCAATTTCGGGGCTGTTCTTACTGTTTTTGCAACTATGCGGTATTAATTTTTCAGCATCCCTCTTGTTCCGAATATTTGGGCTGTCTGCTCAAGGAACTCGCTATGGGCGTGGTAAAAAACGGGTATTCTTTTCTGCCTTGGTAATAACTGTCATCGCATTGGTAGGTTTACTAACTTGGCAATTTTCTCATTCTCCCAATTTACAATGCTCTAGCCTTGCCCAACGTGCCAACGCTCAAGTTCAAAAAGCTGTGGAGCAAGTTGGTTTAGCAAAATTAGTCGAGTCGAATGTGCGCTTTACACGATCCAATATTGAAGGACAGGATACCCTGCTATCTGTTGTTTATGTGCAGCGTCAACCGGGAGTTACAGGGTCTAGTGAAGAAATACGCGATCGCCTCACTCAATCAATTCAAACCCAATTATTGAAACAGGACTTTAATGTGACACCTTTAGTTGATGTCAACGTGCTAGAAACACCTGCTAGTAAACAATAAGACTATTTATGAGTAGTTCTAAGTTAGAAAAACAAGCCCTAGAAAAAGAACGTAATGAAGTCTTGCAACAGTTGGAAGATTGGCTAGAAATTCCTATGCTGGTGTTGGGCTTTGTATGGCTAGCACTATTCATCATCGAGATCATCTGGGGATTAAACTCTTTACTGGAAGCCTTCAGCATTACCATTTGGATTATTTTTATATTAGATTTTTTACTTAAATTAGCGATCGCTCCTCATAAACCTGACTATATCAAAAGCAACTGGCTAACAGCTATTTCTTTGGTGTTACCAGCGCTGCGGACTTTTCGGATTATACGGGTGTTACGGATACTACGAACAGCGCGGGCTGTGCGAGGGCTACAACTGTTGCGAGTTATGACTCGTGCTAACCGAGGAATGCGGGTTTTAGCAGCAAGTATTAGCCGTCGAGGGTTTGGTTATGTTGTGGCGTTAACAATGATCGTTACTGTAGTAGGAGCAGCAGGGATGTATGCCTTTGAAAATGAGGTTCCTGTAGAATCTGGGCTGCATAACTACGGCACTGCCTTCTGGTGGACAGCAATGCTCATCACGACGATGGGTTCTGATTATTGGCCGAAAACCCCTGAAGGTCGGGTGTTGTGTTTTTTCTTAGCGTTGTATGCGTTTGCTGTGTTTGGCTATGTGACTGCAACTCTGGCAACGTTCTTTATTGATCGTGATGCTGATGATGACGAAGCAGAGTTAGCTGGAGCGAAATCGATTCAAATGCTTCAGAGTGAAATCGCAGCATTACGCGGGGAAATTCAAGAATTATTGCATCAAAATTCTGAGCGTTAACGTTAGCAAACATTAATGAGTGAGGAAAGTTCATGAATGCAGAAATCTCCACAGCTTGGGATAAGGTTCAAAGCATGATCGACAGTTTCATAGCTTTGCTACCAAACATTGCCTTAGCGTTGTTTGTCTTTATAATCTTTTTATTTGTTGCCAGCAGAGTTAAGGCATTAGTCAAGCGCTTAACTCGCAACCGTCGCTCTGCCCGGAACTTAGGATTAGTGCTAGGAAGGTTAGCACAAGGAATAATAATTTTACTTGGGTTATTTATTGCCCTTTCGATTGTAATTCCCACATTTAGGGCTGGCGATTTAGTGCAATTGTTGGGAATTAGTGGTGTGGCGATTGGTTTTGCTTTCCGCGATATTTTGCAAAACTTCTTAGCAGGAATTTTAATTCTGCTGACTGAACCTTTTCAAATTGATGACCAAATTGTTTTTAAAGGCTTTGAAGGAACGGTCGAAAATATTGAAACACGTGCCACAACAATCAGAACTTATGATGGTCGGCGGATTGTCATTCCTAACTCGGAATTATTTACTAATTCGGTAACTGTAAACACTGCCTTTGATAACCGCCGATTAGAATACGATGTCGGCATTGGTTACAACGATGATATTGACCTAGCCAAACGGTTAATTTTAGAGGCAATGTACCGTGTAGACGAAGTTTTAAAAGAACCTGCTCCTGATGTACTAGTAATGGAACTTGCAGAAAGCACCGTCAACATCCGTGTTCGCTGGTGGGTTCATCCACCACGACGCGCAGATAATCTTATTTCGCGGGATAGGGTGCTTTCTGCAATCAAGAAAACACTTGTTGCAAACGGCATTGATTTGCCCTTCCCAACTCAACAAATTCTGTTCCATGACCAGACAGAAGAGACAGATGGAAACCGCTCCCGTCAGCGTGAAGGTTGGCCCGCAGGTAAAGGTGAAGTACCGAAGCCTCGCCGTATCAGCGATTCACTCAGGTTACTTGCTCAAGTACGCTCCTCAGAAGATAACAACGGTAAAGTAGATTCTCAAACCAACGAACAATGAGAAATGTCAAAATAAGCAAACTTTGGGATCAACTCCACTCAAGTTACTGGTTTATACCAGCAGTGATGGCAGTGGGAGCTACTGCTTTAGCTTTCACAATGCTGAATCTTGACCGTACAGGCAAGGTAAACATTGATTATTGGTGGGTTTACACAGGTGGAGCTGATGGAGCGCGATCGCTTCTCGGATCGGTTGCAGGTTCGATGATTAGTGTTGCGGCTACAGCCTTTTCAATTACAATTGTGGCGCTTCAATTGGCTGCTTCTAATTTCGGGCCGCGACTACTGCGTAATTTTATGCAGGATACAGGTAATCAAGTTGTACTAGGCACATTCATTGGTACGTTCATCTACTGCTTGTTCGTACTGCGGACAATTCATGGAGAAGGAGATGGATACGAACAATATGTGCCACAACTTTCAGTTACAGTTGGCACTTTACTGGCAATTATTAGTATTAGTGTTTTGATTTATTTTATCCATCATGCTTCAACCATAATTCAGGCATCTCACGTAATCGAAAATGTGAGTGAAGATTTACATTCAGCAATTAAGCGGCTATTTCCAGAAAGAATTGGGCATGGTGAACCAGAACATAGCCTTGGAATTGAAGAAATTCCCATGTCCTTTGAGAAAGAGGCTTTACCGATTCGAGCTAATGGCACTGGTTATTTACAAGCAATTGATAATGGAGAATTGATGAAAATCGCTTGTAAACATAATTTGCTCATACGCCTTCAGGTTAGACCAGGAAAATTTCTAATTCAAGGGAGCGATTTAGCCTTGGTTTTTCCTGGAAAAAAAGTAAATAAAAAACTTACCAAACAAATTAATGATGCTTTTATTTTGGGCAAAGAACGTACAGAACAACAGGATATTGAGTTTCCAATTGATCAATTAGTAGAAATTGCTCTGCGTGCCATTTCCCCCGGAATAAACGATCCATTTACTGCAATTCGCTGTATTGACAGAATTAGCGCCGGACTGTGCCACTTAGTTCAACGAGATTTCCCTTCACCCTATTGCTACGATAAAAATAAAAAATTGCGCTTCATTGCCCAAGGAGTAGATTTTCAAGGATTGCTTGATCGTGCTTTTAACCAAATTCGGCAGTATGGAAAGTCGGATGCAGGAGTAACTATTCGTTTATTAGAAGCTATAGCTGTAATTGCTACTTACACCAATAATTCTAAATATCAAACAAGCCTGCGTCATCACGCTGACATGATTTTACAAGATAGTCGTGAGGGACTCTCACAAGAACAAGACTACAAAGATGTAGAAGAGAGTTATTATCAGGTCATTAAAAATTTAAACAATGATGACACTAATAAGGATTGGGATTAACCAGAAAAAGGACGTTTTAAATTAATATTTTTGAGATAATAATTATGAAAAGCTTGAATTGGAAAGGTTATCGAACTATCGCATGGATAGGACAGGCTGTACTAACAATTTTTGTCATAGCCGCAGCATCTCAAGGTAAATGGTCAAATGCCTTGGGGCTGGCATTATTTCTTGTTATATCCTTTGTATTTGTCATCCTAGATGATAAATTACCCACTTTATTTGATTTTTTATTTGTGCTGGCTGCATTGTTAAATGCTATTGGTTGGGTATGGGATTTATTTGGTATGCCAGGGCCTTATGACGAAATTGTTCATGCTTATACGACTTTTGCAATTACCTTAGCGTTGAGTTTTTTAGTGTATAGCTCAATGTTGAATATATTTCGCAATCATACCCTATTGTATCTGTTGACAATTACCAGTTTTGGCATTGCGATCGGTGCTTTGTGGGAAGTCACGGAATGGTCTGCGGGAAAAATTCTTAACACCCAAGTAATTGAAAGTTTGGATGACACAATTATTGATTTAATTATGGACTCGTTAGGGTCTGGATTAGCAGCTTTAATTAGTCTATGGACATTGCGAAAATGGACAAGTCGTCAGGAAGCTACTATCACTAGATAAGTAGCTTCAAAGAGCCTCTCAGAAACTGTAACAAAGCACAATCACCTAACGACAGTAACCAAGATAATTGCCAGCACTAGCAACAATACGGCGACAGCTGCTTGGGGGTGGTGCTGCTCCTGTATCACACATACCAAGATACTGAGCGTAGACATAACCTGGAAGTGGAGTTGAAATAGGCACCCAACCATTAGTGTTTACATCAGTTTGAATCGTAACATTGCGGTTATTTTGTATAGTTCCTATAACTCTACTGTTAATAGAGGGTTGTTCCCGAACTCGAAGACCACTTCTTGCAATTACTTGGCGACAGCTAGCTGGTACTTGGGCTAATAGATAACCACTTCTTTCTGAACTAGAAGATTCAAAACCTTGAGTTTGCTCTATCTCATTAGCAAAAGTAGGAGCTACAAAAATTGTTGCTGCTAACAAAAGCGTGGTTGAAACGACAGGTAATTTTCTCCATCGATAAGTATGATTAGATTTCATGATCACATCCTTGCAATATTGCTAATTACTATCTACAGCAGCTTGCAACTGAGTGAAGCAACAAATTAGATTTGAGTGACAAAGATTAATTGTTTTATAATGTTGTGAGTGTAGCTTTGCCATTTCGATAAGCCAAAGCTACTCTAATTTCCAACTTCTTTAGGCGTAGCCTTGTTGCAGTGTATTCTACTGTAATATATTTGCCTTTAACTATATCTAAATACAATTCTCAGAAAAAAGCATCTATTCTTAGAGATAGAAAACCCTACTCCAAACGTTATAAATTAAAAAATCAAGTAATTTTATCAAGAGCAAGCTTACAGTTATCACATTAAAAATCTAATTATCGATTATTCTTTTTCTGCCAGTTATTGAGTACATCCTTCACTAAAACTTCTTCTATCCAAATTTGCAACACAATTACTAAAGGCACAGCTAGGAATATACCTAATAAACCAAAAAAACTGCTAAAAAATACCACTGCTACCAAAGTAACTGCTGGCAGCAGAGATGCTTGGCTTTTCATCACTAAAGGTAATATAAATAAACTTTCAATCTGCTGAATTCCAAAGTACAAACCTATAACTGCGGCAATTTTCCAAGGTTCTTCATTTAATGCTAGTAGTGCAGGCGGAATCACACTCAAGGTTGGCCCAATATTTGGAATAAATTCTAGTAACCCTGCCAATATAGCATTAACTAATGGCAGTGGTATTCCCAAAATTAACAATCCAATATAGCTCAATGTTGCAATCACAAACATAGTCAAGAGTGTACCTTTTATCCACCCAGTCAAGGAGTTTGTACACTTTTTGAGGATTTCATCAACGCGCTGACGATAAAAGGCAGGAAATAGCATGAGAAATCCCCGTCTATAGGGCGAAGGATTTGCTAATAACATGATGGTAAGAGCTACAAAGAGCAGCAAACCTAAAATAATAGAAAGTGAACTACTGACTAAGCTAAAAAAGTTGTTTATTAACCGATTTAACCAATCTTGTAAACCTTGAGTTAGATATCTCAACCCTCGAATATTTTCTAATAGTTGGTCAGAAATTATATTTTGTAACCAGTTATTCAACGATCGCAACCGTTCTAGCCCTATAGGCATAATATTACCAAATTGTTGCAATTGGTCAATAAGACGCGGCACAATCAGTGCAAAAAAACCAACTAAAACGACCAATAAGAGAATAACTGATATGGCAACTGCAATGCCTCGCTTAATGCGAAATCTTTGAAAAACCCTCACTATTTGATTTAGGACTGTAGCTAAAACTACTGCTGCAAATACCACCAAAAGTATTTGTCGAATTTGCCATAAAATATAAAGAGATATAAGAAGAGCGATAAACCCGACCAATTGTCCGAAGTGCACAATTCACCTCCAAAATTTTGCTATTTATAATCTAAAAATTCACTTTCCCAGTTTTTTTAGTTTGCTGTTTTGCAGATTTATTCATATATTTGGTTATTTTTATTTACTAAATCTATATTTTTAAATAGTTATCTTCGCTTTATACGGTTCAATATTCGAGTGATTATTTGTGATTGTTTAATAGTTTTATTCACACAATCATCAGCACCGCTTGCAAATATTTGCTCAACAATATCTGCTGATAAATTATCAACCAGGAACAGAACTGGGAGGAATTTCCAGTACGGATCGTTACGCACTACCTGACAAAGTTCAATGCCATTGATATGAGGTATTTCTACGTCTAAAATTAGCAAGTCTGGAGAAAATTCTGTCAGAGTATCCCAGAAATCTCGTGGGTCTTTAAGAATTTTTAGAGTCAGTCCCAATGATTCTAGAGATTGTTGTATAATATTTAACGCTTGTGGATCGTTGTCTACAATCATTACTCTCGCTTCAGTAATACGATTTTGTTGTAATATGTGACTCACTGACTCCAAAATCTGGCTAGGTGGCATGGATTTTTGCAAAAAACCACGTCCGCCAGCTCGTACAACCTCCAGGCGTAGGCGAAGCCCGCCACAGGCATCGCTAAAATTATCTTGCTCTGTAAAAACTAACACAGGTAGTTGTGGCGTTGGCGTTTCGCCCACCGTAGGCGATCGCTGAGATAATTCTCTAAGTAATTCCCAGCTGTCTTTTGCAATATCAATATCAAGTAGTACCACATCAGGATTTAAAGATGGGATTATCCTTCTAGCGGCGGCGATATTAGTAGCAATTTTAACTTGTAGTTCCTGATTCTCAGCCTCCTTGATCAATTCCTCAACTACTGGTTGCTCATTACTAATTATTAAGAGTAGATTTTGGGTTTGTTCAACTGGGGCTTTTTCTAGCTCTCGTTGCAACTCCATCAAGAGCTTATCTAAATAAAAACATTTAGCTTGGCTAATATATTTTTGAGTTTGAAATAAATCTTCTATCTCATTGGCTAATAACGAACCTTTTGGAAAGCCAAAGCTACCCAATGAACCAGCTAGTTTATGAGCTTCTTGCTCTGCTGTTTGCCGTAATTGAGTATCAAGTGTACTTTTTCTTAAAGCATCAACAGCTAGTTTCAATACTGCAATGCGCGAACCAACCTTAGCTTTGAAATTTTCCCGCTCTTGAGCAATGGCTGTTAGTAAAATTTGCTGTTGATTTAAATCTATTTCTGGCTCATGTATAGAGCAACTTTGCTTATGAGATATAGCTTTTAAACGATAACCCATTCCATAGACAGTTTCTATAAAATCATATTTAGCACCTGCTACTTTTAGCTTTTGCCGTAAACTTTTGATATGAGATTTAATCGTATTTTCTTCTGGTGGGTCTTTTTCAGCACCCCATAGTTGATCTACAATCGCACTCCGGCTAAAGATGCGCTGGTTGTTGCGTAAAAAAAGGTCTAAAAGGCTAAATTCTTTTGCTGTTAAATTTAGAGAAATGTCTGCATAAGTCACTTCACAAGTACTAGGATCAAGACGCAAGGCTCCCCATTCCAGAACTGGAGGTAAAGAAGTATTTCCCCGACGTAATAAAGCACGAATACGAGCTGATAACTCTTGAAAATCAAATGGTTTGACTACATAATCATCTGCTCCAGCATCTAAACCGATAACTTTATCGGTTCTAGTATCTTTTGCCGTTAAAAGCAGAATCAGCATTTGATGTCCTGACTGGCGTAATTGCCGACAAAGACTGATACCATCCAGCTTTGGCAGAACCACATCTAGCAAAATCAGGTCATAGTTACAAACACTTATCAATTCCCGACCAGCTTCAGCATCAGCAGCAATATCAACTACATACTTTTGTTTTGTAAGAGCTGTAGCTACAGCTTGAGCAAGCAAATCATCGTCTTCAACCAACAGAATTCTCATGAAAATGTTTGCTTGTAGAAGCAACCCTAAGCGCTGTAATCAAATTTCTCTAACTTAGGTTATGCCCTTTTCAGTTTAATCTGACATCTATCAAAGGCAAGGTTTAAAAATATCTTTGCAATCATCCCATTGATGATGCTCAACACTTTTGACTGCTGATTTTGAGTCTGGTTACATTCCTGCTTTACGCGATCGCTATTTTTAATCACTCTAAATTAGTAGAAAACTTCCTTCCAAAGATAGTAGAAAACTATCTACACCATTACTATCATTCATTCAAAGTAGTCGTGGAGTAATTGTTTGCGAGAAATGTAGTACAGTTGCACAACTTAGCAGATGTTAAAGAAAATGACACTCACACGAATGTGGCAATTCATTACGATCATGCTGACTTCCCTGAGTCTCAGCTTATCTATGGCACATTTAGTAGAATTGCCGCAACGCATCAAATTTGATCGGCAACTTTGGGTTGAAGTAACAGTTTTTAAGAACGTTTATCGACTGTTTGGCTCAGTCGGTGCAGTTTTTGAAGTAGGTGCAATTCTAACGGCAATTGTATTGGCATTTTTAGTCCGCAAACGCCGTTCAGCTTTTTACTGGACGTTAGGTGGAGCAGTACTTTTGGTACTAGCGTTCGTGAGTTGGATAGTGTTTGTTGCACCGATGAATGCTGAATTTGCTCGATGGCTAACCAATCCCATTCCGGCAAACTGGACACGCTATCGGGATCAATGGGAATATGCACACGCAACTAATGCCATTATCAAAATCTTTGGGCTAAGCTTGCTTGTGCTTTCTGCACTGGTTGAAACGCCAAAAAAGCAAACTGCTGATTAACCTATGAGCAGGTTTGCGTTTTTGAGCAACTGCATTCGCGTTAGGTTATCCTTTTGAGAGAAGGATGCATAGAGACAAAGAAAAGAAAGAAATGCTTAACTTTCAAGAAATCCGTTTAAGCTAAAACAGGCAACTTGACTGTAAATGTTGCTCCTTGACCCATTCCTTGGCTTTGGGCTTGGATTGTACCACTATGCAGTTCTACCACATGACGTGCGATCGCTAGCCCTAAACCTAATCCCTTATCTGACCGAGTATGACTACTATCTGCTTGGCAAAAGCGCTCAAATACGTGAGGTAGAAAGTCAGCACTGATGCCCTTACCCGTATCACTGACTTGAATTTGAACATAGTTAGGAATTGAAGGTTGGGAAAACTCTTCCCCACTCCCTACTCCCTTTTGGCTACGCTCACGGCAAGCCCACTCCCTATTGCCCACTTCCTTCGACAACTGCACCTTAATTCGTCCGCCGTTGGGTGTAAATTTAATTGCATTGGTGAGTAGATTTAACACAACTTGTTGCAAGCGATCTGAATCACCCGAAATTTTTTCTATTGAAGTATCAAGTATAGTTTCAATTTGAATACTCTTTGTATCTGCCAGTGATTGTACAACCTCGATCGCGGCTGTAATTACTTCTACTAAATCTACCAAATCAATGGAGAGTGAAAGTTCTCCTCTAACAATCCGCGAAATATCAAGTAAGTCTTCAATAAGTTGCATTTGCAAATTAGCATTACGTTCGATTATCTCCAGTGCAAGAGTTACTTTAGCTTCATCTAGCACACCCGTTTGCAACATCCCCGCCCAACCGATAATTGCAGTCATGGGGGTACGTAATTCATGGGATACCATTGCTAAAAATTCGTCTTTGGAACGGTTTGCAGTTTCTGCTGCACTTTGCGCCGCCTCGCTCACAGCGCGTGCAGCTTGTTCTCGTAGCAGCAATTGCTCTTTTTCTTCCTCAGCTTGTTTGCGCTCAGTAATATCTTGCATAATTTTAGAGAAACCGCGCAGATTTCCATTTTCATCTCGTAAAGGTGTGATTACACAATGCGCCCAGAAAAATGTACCATCCTTACGGATATGCCAGCGATTTTCCTTAGAAAAACCCTCAGTTACGGCTTTCGTTAATACTTGTTGTGGTTGTCCGCGTTCAGTTGCTTCTGGTGAAAAAATTTGCTCAAAAGGTTGACCAATAATTTCTGCTTCTTGATAGCCTAGAATACGCTCGGCTCCAATGTTCCAGGTAGTAAAGTTACCGTTTGGATCTAACATGAAAATTGCGTAATTAGTTACTCCTTCTATTAGCAACCGATAACGTTCTTCACTCTGACGCAGACTGTCTTGAATTTGACGTAGAGACTCGTAATTTTGCTGGGCTACTCGCGCGTTCATTTGAGCTTGCGATCGCGCCTGACGTAGTGCAGTGTTAAGTAAGGTAATCAACAATGCTACTAGCACAAACTGAAGCAACCCCAACGCACCAAACCCAGCAACAGACAAAGAATAGAAAGGGAGTAAAAGGAAGTAGGCGCAGACGATAGCAGATAAAAAAGTTGTTAACAGTCCTGGGTTTAAGCCACCATACCAGGAACTAACCATGACAGCAGCTAAAAACAGTGGGTAAATAGAATTCAGTCTGTGTAGCTGCCATAGAAGTAGTGTCAGTAGTAAAGCTAGTAAAACCGTTAAGAATGCAATGCTATAGCCTTGTAGTTGCGAGAATCGCTGTTCGCGGAGCGTTCTGTAGGGAAGGCGGGGGAAAGCCCATCGTGTCAATCTCCACATTTTCTATTACTTTTGCTCTATTACTTCTGGTTATGCCATCTGTTTATTAAACTTCTACCCTAGTTTTCCACTTTCAAGTTTTAACATTAAAAATTAATCTCAAGAGGATGGTAGCTTTAAACAATGCTCCTCATTACATTGGAAGAATTAAAGCACTAAGTAATAATATTTTAAAACAGGAAGATAATAACGATGACCTCTAAGCAAATCTTAGTTATTGATGATGAAGATGACATCCGTCAATTGATTCAGACTTGTCTAGAAATAATGGGGGGCTGGAAGGTGTTGACTGCTACTTCAGGTAATCAAGGATTAATCTTAGCTCAGTCATCTCAACCCGATGCCATACTTTTGGACGTAATGATGCCTGATATGGATGGTTTGACGACTTTTCAAAAATTACAGGCTAATCAAACAACTAAACATATACCTGTAATTTTCCTTACAGCTAGAGGACGCGCTAATAACGAATGTTTCTTCAGTAATCTAGGTGTCAAAGGCATAATTAGTAAACCATTTAATCCTCAGAGATTAGCTGTTCAAGTAGAAGCAGCCTTGAGCTAAAGTATATTACAAAATCTGGTGTTTCCAGTTCAGCTATTCATGAATTAAATAATACTATAGCAATCCTAAATGATTGGTGAAAATTTGGATACCAGGGGTAGGATTACTGTAGTATCTATAATTTAGGTAGATTTGCTTGTAAAAATGTCTATCTATAGTTTTATTAGTCTCTTTCTTAAGTAGTAATTTTGCCCAAAAATACATATTCTCCACTAGTTTTCCACTTTTATCTCCTAAATTAAGGCTAACTCAATATTAGTTGTGGATTTTCAGGTATTACTTCCAAAGGCAAAACCCAATCTAATATTCTAAAAAGTAAATACATTAATTGGTGAGTTTTATATATAAAATACAAAATTAAACTCTAGTCTCCTATATTTACTTAAATGATCTACTTAGGGGTATATGTATATGATAAATAATTTAGAATCACTTTCACATCCACCAAGCAAACGGAAATTTGCTGCTACATTGCGTTTAGTAAGTCAAATTAGTTTTTGGGTACAATTAGTACTTGGTGGTATTTCTGGCATTTCTATATTGTTGGCGTACTTTAGCCGCAACATAACTACTCAGACAAGCAATGCAGGTATAGGGTTTGGGATATTTTTGGCTATTGTTGGTATTCTATTACTGTGCTTTCGAGTTTATTGGGCTTTGGGTTATCGAAAAATGGCTAAACTTTTACAAACGCCAAATTCTCAAAATCATCCCAAGAAGGAAGATGTAATTCAAAATCTACGAATTGGATTGCTTGTGAGTTTAGTAGGTTTATTAATAGCTTTTATTGCTTCGGAAACGACGGTTTCAATTATATTAGGTAAAGCAGTAGCACAGCCTCAAGGTGTTGCAATTTATCAAGCAGTAAATGTAATTCGTTCGCTAGATATTTTTGTAATGTTTGCAAACATTAATATGATTGGCGCTCACTTTTTTGGGGGAGTTACTTCTCTGGGTCTACTCTATTGGTTAGAAGAGTAATGAAGTGCAATATCCGTTTTATAGATATAGCTACTACTATTGGCATACTAATTTTAATACTCAAGTTATATTCTCTAAATCAACTCGAATTCTCCTCGATTTTTCCACTATTAGGATTTAGTCTCAAAATACAGTCTGTTTTCATATCTCCTCTTTTGGTTGAGCAGCTCAATCTTATCTTACATACACTAAATTGGGAATATTGAGATAATTTCCGAAATGATAGTTAAACTTTGACTCTAGTCACAAATATGAAATTTTTTCCAACAATCAATGAAAAAATAAAATCGCCATGAGGTATTTATGTACAATTTAAATCATTTTAATTGGCAGAAAATTGGATTAACAGGAACAGCTTTTGGCAGTTTAATAATCGGTTTGTCTACAATGAGTTTATCAGCAGTAGCACAACAACAAACACCTAAAGTTAATCCTTGTCCGAGTATTTTCTACGAAGAGCCACACCGCGATCGCGTTATGGTTTCAGCTAGATGTCCGCCAAATGCTACAACTTTAAGAATGCAGCAGCAAAGACAAACCAAAAGCTGAACCTGATATTGTAGTCAACTTGAATGGAGATTTTGAAATGATTAATGTTTTTCAAATTAACTGGAGTTCCAAAGGAGCTATTGCTTTAGCACTTTCTACAGCGTTGCTTGGAGCTTGTACCAACAACTTAGAACAAGAGGCCGCAGCCCCAGAAACCAACGTGACTACAGAAGAAGTTACAGATAATACAAATCAACTAATTGGTAAAACTGTCACGGTGAGAAGTACACCGATCAGAACATTAGGCCCTTCAACCTTTACAATTAGCGATAAGCAATTTTTTGGGAGTGAACCAATAATAGTTGTCAATGCTTCAGGTAGAGTTTTTAATTTACCTACCGATCCAAACACGCCTATTCAAGTGACAGGTCAAGTTAATAAATTTGTCATTGCAGATATTAATCGCAGTTATAACTTGGGTTTAGATCCAAACTTGTATAAAGACTATGAGAGTCAACCTGCAATTATCGCTCAATCAATCGCACTGGCTCCTAAACCAGGTGAAATTACCACAAATCCCAATCTATACTACGGTAAGAATCTGGCAGTAACAGGTGAAGTAGAAGATATTAGAAATGCCAATTCGTTCACCTTAGATGAAGATAAGTTATTTGGTGGGCAAGACTTATTAGTAATCCGCGCCGGCACTCCTAAAGGAACTGTGAATGAAGGCGAAAAAGTTGCAGTCACAGGTGTATTACGTCCATTTGTTGTCACTGAACTTGAACGTGATTATGACCTGAAATGGGATTTGACTTTGCAGAAGCAACTAGAAGCAGAATACAGCAATAGACCTGTGTTAGTTGCAAATGAAGTTTATCCTTCAGCAATTCCGCAATAACTCACCAGCTATCTTTCTTCCTACTTCAAAAGATGTATTGAGTGTGTTCAAAAATAAGAATTTTCACAACTATCACAACTGGAATAATTGTCTATAGAGCAAACATTTTTACCATGAATATCCTCAACACCAACCAGAATCAAACTGTTTTAGTTGCGGAAACTGTATACCATTCTTAAGAATTCCCAGTATTTTATGTCGCGTTCTTTATTTTCCATTTCTCCTCGTTTCTATCGTCGCTGTTCATATTTATTACTGTCGAGTGTAGTGGCGGTTAGTGTTGGTGTAGCTTCACCCCAAAAAAGCGAGGCAATTTCGTTGCTTGACCTCTTGCGTCAAGGAGTCCAAATCTATCAGTTATCTAACATTTCCGATGCCGAAGAAGTCGATTTAGGTAGGGAGATTAATCAGCAGCTTGTTAGTAGCAATCAGATTCAGCTTTACCGCGATTCAAATGTGAATAATTACGTTAATCAAATTGGTGAATGGTTAGCAGCAAATAGTACTCGTCCTAATATTCCCTATACATTTCAAGTAGTTCAAGATGACAGTATTAATGCCTTTGCCACTATGGGAGGCTACGGTATTTTATCATTGATACAGGTTTTTGGGTTTTTGGTAAAAAAGTGCTGCTTCCTGTTGCTTTAGCTCGTTTGAACTATGAGAAGCAACATTTATTTGTGCCTGGACTAACCAAAGAGCAAGTAGAAAATCTCCCGGAATTTAGCGAAGGTTTAGCAATTGATAATGATTATGAAGAGCGAGTTAGAGGTGTTTATCGCCCTTTAGTACCTTTAGCAATGCCGGGTATGTTCGGAATAATGGGCACTCCTGCTCCCTACAATTACACAATGGAGCCTTACTTTTATGAACCAACCGATCCCTACTTCAGAACCTATGAAGAAAACATGAGAAATAGGAAGGATTTAAACAAAACAAAAATATAAAACAGATTGTTTATTAAATCAGGACTGATACCAATTCACAATTCGCAATACTCGCTCCGCGAGAAGCAAGCTACGCAATTAAAAAACTTAGTGGGACTTAAACAAAAATTAAGCCCAAATGTAGCCTAAACTAGCTTTATAAGCGGCAAATACGTCGCGATTATGGGTCAACCAGTCGAAAAATCGATAAGACATAGCTGTTCTAAATGCTTCTAAAGCTTCAGTAAAGGTGTTCAAAGATTTATTCGCCCACCTACGTCTTAAGCCCCCTGTGAGTTGATGCCAAAGAATAAAAGTATAGGCACAGAATACCAAGATAAAATGCCGCATTAAGCTCCTTTTATCTCGAACTTGGTATTCTTTTAATCCCAACCACCCCTTTGCTTCTCTATAAAAAACTTCTACCCAATTTCTTTGAGAGTAGGTATCAACTATCCATTTTGGCGAAACAATTGAGGTAGAAATATTGGTGATAAAATAGTCTATATCAGTCGCTTCAGAGAAAGTCTCAGCATTCATAACGATAGCAATATTTCTCTTTCCCTTTAGTTGTGATATCTCTACTTCTCTGGTTACTACCCATACTGTTTTCGGCTTATCTAACTTCATCTCAATTTTGGTAAAAGCCTCTTTGGGTAAGCTTTGTGCTAATTCATCTAGCCTTATTGTTTGTTTAACATTCTCTGATACACTAATAGTTATTTTTCGATTTTTTGCTAATCCTCCCAAATACTTTAATTCTCTCTTTTCTAGCTCTAATAAGAAGGATGTGTTGTTGCCGTATCCAGCATCTATAAGTACGATTCCTGGTTGATACTTTCTCTCTATAGTTCTGTCGATTAACTTGATTGCCAGTTCCGTTTTTTTCTCAAATTCTGGATATTGTTTCCCTGATGGCAAGGAATCTGCGTGCTGATATAACTCTATATCTAATGGCAAGCTTTTTCGTCCATCATAAAGATGGGTTGTTACCACTACTATTTCATTATCTGTTTTACCAATTTCCCCAATGTACTGTCTTCCCACTCCCGAGGTAAAATTACCACTTTTTCTATGACCAGAATCATCAATTATCAAGCTAAATCCTCTACTAATTCTAGTTTGATTACACTTGTTCATGGTCTCTAATCGAAGTTCATTAACCTTGGAATCAGACCACGGTGCTTCAGTTAAAAAGTGATGTAATTTATGGTATTCAACCCCTATAGCGTTAAAAGCCATCTGAGAAAGGTTTTTTCTCTCGCTTTCCCCCAATAATCCTCCCAAATAATTCCTAAATCCTATTTTTTGGGCTTTATGAGTAAAAGCTTCGTCAAATCGTTGACACCATTTCTCAAAACACGGCGGCATTGCTGCGGGGGTTGTCTCTTTCATGGATGTTACTTTGACGTAAAAGCTATACTAGTAGCTCATTTTACCCGATTTTTCTCTCTTTTTTTGTTTAAGTCTCGTTATTTGGATTTATTTTTGGAGGAATATAAGTGCATGAATCGTAACAGCATTTCAGCGATCGCACTAATGCAGCGCCTCTGCCTGGTAGGCTTAATTTCCCCTAATTCCAGGCAAATTGAGCATCACTAATTGATATTGGTGTATATAAAGATGGCAAACTATGAATACAATACCTTCGCCAAATTTATGAACTCGTAGAACAAGGATCGGCAGGGTGGATACGTCCTAAATTGGTAACTCTGTGAAAAATATTTGCGAGTAAAACTGGGTCTGGTTTTTGCGGAAGGAGTTTTATCGTTTCCTCAACATATTTGTAACCTCGGAACATTGCTTTCAGGTCTGTAATACTAAAATCAGGGTTTAACTTGCGAAAATAAGAAAGCAGAACTTGGGAAACATTAACCATGAAAAATGCCAGGTTAGCAGCATTTGTTACGGCATTTTTACCAACATTCATAAAATCTTCGAGTCCCCAAAATTGTTTAGCATCGCGAAAATTAAATTCGATTTGAAATCTCAAACTGTAATAATCAATTACATGCACGTAACTCAAATTCAAGTCAGTTGAAAATAAGACAGCATGAGTTCGGTGTGATGTTGCAATATTTGTCCGCACTATAATTACAACATTTAACGCTTGAGAAAATTCTTTATGGAGAAGTTGAGTTTGGTAAAAATCTGTACGAATATTATCAACAGTCTCAGTTTTTTAAGAAATTTAGCTGGTATCAATGAATAGTCAATTCTATCTCCATACTTACGACTAGGGTCTGGATTTTCATAAGGAATGTATAATGCAGAATCGCATCGCATCTTGCAAATCAGTTGCAAGCCTAGCTTCCGAGCCATCACTACAGCACCACTATTTCCAAAATGACCATCCAAGACCAAGTAAGTTAATGGTAAAAACTTACTTATTTTTTTGAGTAAATCCTCAATTAGACTACGAATACGTAGAAGCTCGGAATTCAAAACTACTTCTTTTTTGTCTTTATTTTTACTTCCCTTTGGTCGTCCACGCTTCTTTTTTACAACTTCTGGATTTGACTGTTCTTGAGATTTTTCTGTCTCTTCTTTTACGATTTTCGGCTTCTCTACTTTTTGTTTTATTACCTGCTCAATACCCATTGGAAATGCTTTTCTTTGCTCAATGCTAACTAAGGATAATGCAAAAAATGATAATCCAAGTATCGGTTTATTATACAAAGAAGAAAAAAATCTCTCGATGCCATAACTTTTCTTACCTGCTTTGCTAACTACTACTTCATCTCCTGCTAATATGTATGTTTCTTTTTTACAAAATATATGTTCTCTAAAAAACACCCAAAACAACGTTGCCCAAGGTAACGAATGAGCAAAAAATCGTTGTATTGTTCTATAGCTTCCGCCTTTTCCACACCACCGCGATATGCCCAGCATTGTTATTCTTCCAGTCATTGCTAGCATTGCCGATATGGATTCGGCTCCAACGTCTCAAAGTCGTTCTTGTTGTGTGTCGTTGCAAGCATTCTAACAGTGCTAATATATCTGGCATGGGCTTTCTGTCGTGATTGAGTTGTCGTTGTGGTAAACAATTACTCTACTATAGGAAGCCCTCTTTATTTTGGCGAAGGTATTGGTTAAGCTGTGCGTATGTACCATCAAGACTATTGCTGCTGATTTTGATTAGACCAAATTGGCAGTTTATTTACTTTTTTGAGTGTTAATTCTACATAAGTTGTTTGGCCTTGTCCGATTTTTGTTGTACCAAAGTAGCCTCGAGACCCGCTATGAGTATGAGGTCCTGTGTTTAAAACTGTATAACGCCCTTGACGACGAGCTTGATTGAAAGGTGAACCTACTGTTATTGGCCAGCGTGAAGCAAATACAATCTGGCTAATATCTTCAATCCAGTCTCGGCAACCTACAAGTTGATACACATGGTCAACTACATCAAAACCTTTTTCGCCATCAAAATCACCGCCTATTGAAACAACAATTAATTGAGCATCTAGCCACTGTTCAAGATAAGAAGCCGCACCAAGAGCGACTTGTACTCCGCCACTAGTTCCAACTAAAATCAGTTTCAGCCCTTGTTTTGGACGTTTGGATAAAGGGTACACAGCATTCATGCGATCAACGATCGCATCCGCAATTCCTAAGTTATAAATATCTCCATAACGGTTATCGGCAGAAATAGCAAACCGCCAGAGATTACGAATTTTAATTACAACATCTGTATTAGAGAACCAACCATCTGCTTTTTCGGCTGCACTCCACAGAGGTGCTAAAAACCTTCGCCCTCCTAAACTTTCGTTAGCTGCGGAGTAAGGAAAAACATCCCGCACTGTTACACAATTACGATGAATTTGCTCTAATTTATTTAAAAAAAATTCTTCGCCTGGAGTTAATTGGTTGGCGGAAAAATCTCCCACTCCTGGTAAAAAAACTATATAGCAATCAATATTTTCCGATTTATTAACTTTAAGTGAACGGTTATCTCTGGGTAACTTTTTCGTGAGGTTTTTCTTAATTCCCAAGCTTTCAGAACTTTGACTTAACCACCATACTAAAGTTCCTACAGGGGCAAAAGTTCCCCAAACAAGAAGTATTATCCCTGCTAAAACCAACAGCTTTAATGTTCCACTTTGCAACAATAGTAGTATTTGTCCGCCAATCTTACGCATTTGAGATTATTGTTTTATATAGTTAATAAATAAAATAATCTTGAGCTTTAAGCTTTGATTTTTAATTGCTTATCTTATAAAATTCTGCTTTTTGTGATTTTTCATCCTTCATTAGTTAGAAAAAATGGGCAGCAACAGTATTAAATCAAGGTCAGGTTTGTGTAATACACTTCGGTATGCTCTATTATTGAATGGCAAATTCTATGAAAATGCTCATCATACACAGCGCAACCAGACATTAGCCCTAAGTATTGTAATTCTAGCTGCTATTTCTCATGCTATAGGTAGTGGCGTAATTTTATTAATAAATCGAGCTACAATTTTTATACTTTTGACGGGTCTTTTAATTGATGCGATCGCTGTTATCGCCGGATACTATTTTTGGACATTCACAATTTGGAAGATTGGACAATGGCTCAAACCTATTGATCCCACCTACCATGACTTACTTATTCCTACAGGCTTTGCCTATGCACCGCAAGTATTAAATTTTTTAACTCTCATTCCCTTACTAGGAAGACCTATTGAGTTGATTTTAGCGGTGTGGAGTTTATTGGCAATAATTGTCGCAGTGCGCCAAGGTTTAGATATTACTACTCGAAGAGCAGCATTTATTTGTTTAGTAGGCTGGCCTTTAATTCAAATTGCCATCGGTTTTGTACAAGTTTTGGAGCAACGATTGGTGACATGGACAAGCTGAAATGCAACCCAAACATGGGACAAGTCTTACCAGCACTATTGCATATTTATCTATTAAGGAGGATGTAGAAAATTGCCATAATCTCCAAATTATTAATAGGAGAAATTTTGGGGTAGCTTCAAAATATTTAGCCCTAACCCAACCCAAATAAATAAAAATATGGCACTACGCGATCCACTTCCTGAAAAAGTTAAACAGCCAATTAGACAAGCAGCTTCCCATGCTTGGGTTGAGCAATTAGCAAGATTAGGCTACGCTGCCAAAGGTCTAGTTTATTTTATCGTCGGTTTTCTAGCAGCACAGGCAGCATTTGGTTCTGGTGGCAAAACTACAGATACTAGTGGTGCGCTAGAGACGATTATCACTCAACCTTTCGGTAAATTTCTCCTTGCTATCGTCACCCTTGGGCTGATTGGATATGCAGTTTGGCGTTTTGTGCAAACTATTCTCGACCCAGAAAATTCCGGTCAAAAAATGAATGCTAAACGAATTGCCAAGCGTTTGGGCTATGCTTTTAGTGCGATCGCTTACTTCAGTTTGGCTGTAACATCTATAAAACTAATTATTGGTTCAAGAAGTAGTAACGATAGCGATTCAGTTGAAGATTGGACGATATATCTTCTCAATCAACCTTTTGGCAGATGGTTAGTAGTGCTTTTAGGTTTGACAGTTATTGGTGTTGGAATTTCTTACCTTTATCAAGCATACAAAGGCAAATTTCGTCGCCATTTTAAACTTTATCAAATGAGTCGGACTGAACAAATTTGGGCAATGCGTCTGGGTAAGTTTGGGATTGCTGCTCGTGGCGTTGTTTTTAGTATCATCGGTCTTTTTATAATAGTGGCAGCAATTCAATTAGATGGCTCTCAAGCTAGGGGATTAGGCGGTGCATTGGCATCTCTGGCGCAGCAACCCTTTGGCCCCTGGATTTTGGGTGTAGTGGCTTTGGGTTTGATTGCTTACGGTATCTATTCCGTCATCGAGGCTCGCTATCGACACATTACTAATTGATAAATTCGCGTTCAGTAATTCAAGTCATCAGCTTAACCTTATGACAAAGATTGGATATCACGCTTCCCACGAACAATTCAAACCCAGCGAATTGTTGGAATATGTGAAAATGGCTCAACAAGAAGGCTTTACCCATGCGCTATCTTCTGATCATTTTCACCCTTGGAGCGAAGACCAAGGACAAAGTGGTTTCGCTTGGTCTTGGCTGACTGTCTGGCAGTGGTCAAGTACTTAACGAGCATATTACTGGAGAACACTGGCCTTGTAAGCGCGATCGCAATTGAAGTTTTTGGTGAGAAAGTTATTCCCGTTTTGGTTTAAGAATAAATATGTACACTGCAATATGTGCGATCGCCCTAGCTATCGTACATTTATTTTCTGGTAAACTACGATTCCTCCACTACACGCCTCGTAGTCGCTGGCTGTCTTTTGGTAGTGGGGTATCTGTCGCTTATGTTTTTGTTCATATTTTGCCAGAACTGAGTCAAGCTCAAGAAACTCTTCAAAGTAGTTTAGATGCTGGGTTGGCTTTTTTAGAACATCATGTTTATTTGGTAGCGCTTGCAGGTTTAGCAGTATTTTATGGCCAGGGGAAACGCATCTAAAAAAACATCACAAGTATTGACAAAAAGCTTTATTAGTGAATTTAAAATAAATAGAGCTTACTTGACTCATAAAAGCAAATCATTTTAGTAATTAAGTATTACATTTATGAATTTTCTAGAATGTCTTGTTATTAGAGATAGAAGTTTTATTTATGACACTAAATCAGTAATTATTGCAGTATATTTACTATTGTTCGACAAAGTTGCCTTTTTCAGAAATCTTGAAAGAGCGTCAATAGCAGAAAAATAGTGTCAGTGCAATTGTATTTTCAGTTCTATAGAATCTGAAGAAATGAAAATATTGAGATGAAACTGAAACCAAAATTGACGATCGCAGACCACTTTGATTCGGTAAAAGATCCAAGAGTAGAACGCACAAAACGACATAGCTTACTGGATATCTTTACAATTGCAATCTGTGCTGTAGTTTGTGGAGCAGATACATGGGGTGAAATAGAAGAATATGGGAAAGCCAAGCAACAGTGGTTAAAAAAATTTTTAAAGTTACCGAATGGTATCCCCTCACACGATACATTTGCTCGTGTTTTTGCTCGTATCAATCCAGAGGAATTTCAATCAAGTTTTATTAATTGGATTCAGTCAATTAGTAAATTAACTTCGGGAGAAGTTGTTGCAATTGATGGTAAAACCCTGCGCCATTCATATGATAAAAGTCAAGATAAAGCTGCCATACATATGATTAGTGCATGGGCGACAAATGTGCAATTAGTTTTAGGTCAATTAAAAGTTGATGATAAATCAAATGAAATTACAGCGATTCCAGAATTGATTAAACTATTATCTCTCAAAGGCTGTATTGTTTCTATCGATGCAATGGGTTGTCAAAAATCAATTGTTAAACAAATTGTCAAGCAAGAAGCAGATTATATTATTGCACTTAAGAAGAATCAAAAAAACTTGTATAATCAAGTAGAAGCTTTATTTAAAGATGCAATTATTTCTAAATTTCAACAATATCAGCATACAGAGCATCGTTTGGTTGATGAGAGTCACGGACGAATAGTTACTAGGTATTACAGCGTGTTAAATAATGTCGGACATCTTCTTGACCTCAAAGATGCATGGGCAAATCTATACAGTATTGGAAAGGTTGATACTTTGAGAATTGCAAATGGTAAAACTAAGTTAGAAAGTCGTTATTATATTATGAGTATAGACCGAAATGCAGAGTTTTTTAGTAATGCAATACGTAGCCATTGGCAGATAGAGAATTGTTTACATTGGGTATTGGATGTTCAGTTTCACGAAGATGATTCTCGAATACGTAAAGATAATGCTCCAGCTAATTTTGCCGTTTTAAGGCATATTTGCCCACAGTCTTATAACCCAAGAGAAATCATCAAAGATTGGAGTCAATAATAAGCGAAAAAAAGCTGGTTGGGATAATGAATATTTAGTTAGCTTATTCAACAAATAATTTTATCTCGCCTTCAAAATAATTATTTAAATAATACATTAAATTCGTAAGTATATTCATATTTATGATATTTATTGATGTAATTTTAATGATAAATACTTGCATCTTTTTCAATTAATATTGGATGTTAAATCATTTTTTCTGATTAAAAATATTCGATACCATATTCATATTTTTTTCTCATTGGAAAAGCTTATTTTGCCAATATTTTGGCTATTTAGATGCGTTTACCCTGGGGTAATAAGCAATAAATAGGGAAGATTTATGATTTTGAGCGATCGCAACGCCAAGCGATCGCTTTTTTGACTTCAAAATTTTTATAATTGGTTATATTCGTAACCCTGAATTCCAAAGCCTCTTTCCTGTAAATAAATTTGATATACAGCGTTATTTTCAGACAAC
Organism: Calothrix sp. NIES-4101; assembly: GCA_004296455.1. Taxonomy (GTDB): domain Bacteria; phylum Cyanobacteriota; class Cyanobacteriia; order Cyanobacteriales; family Nostocaceae; genus Brunnivagina. The sequence continues at coordinate 4,170,548 of AP018280.1, read as the reverse complement.
ACCACCGTCATCTTAAATAGCGAAGTTGTATTTGCCTCCGCGCTCAAGCGCACGTTTGTAAGCTGGTCGTGTATGGATGCGCTCAAGAAATCCCTTTATCTTTGGTCGGTTCCCTACCTCAGTAGCATTTGTGGCAAGCATTTCTAAGGGAAAGCTCATTTGAATATCGGCGGCGGTAAATTCCTCACTCACAAACCATGTACTGTTGCTGAGTTCACTTTCGATGTAATCAAAATGAAGCTGAATTTGGGGCGCGATGAATGCACTCATTGCGTCACTATCTCCTATGCCAAAATTCTCGAAGATGAGCTTGAGTAGCAGTGGTGGCATTGCCGAACCTTCAGCATAGTGCAGCCAATAAGTGTAACGCAGATGTTCTGGTGTACCTGATGCTGGTATTAGCCGACCGTTGCCGTAGGTATTCACTAAGTATTCTACAATAGCACCTGACTCGGCAATTGTGAGGTCTGCATCTGTGATTACAGGTGACTTACCGAGTGGATGAACTTGACGCAGCGATGCTGGTGCTAGCATAGTTTTTGGATCGCGTTCGTAGTATTTAAGTTCGTACTCGATACCTAATTCTTCAAGTAGCCATAGCACGCGCTGCGATCGCGAGTTGTTGAGATGATGGACAACGATCATAAAATGTTTTCCTAGAAGTAAATTATTTGTGACTTTTTAATCTCTCGACTAATTTTCAACTAATTTAGCTGATATCCTATCCCTCTTAAGGATGGAATATCAGTGATTACAGAGCTTAATCTCCAGTTGTCAATACTCAAACCGCAGATATTGAAACCGTTTTACTTACAATCAGCCATCGAACTCTCTTCAAGAAAGTAATGTTTAAAACTCTGAGAATTCCTATCCACTGACACTATTCGACATTCGAGAGGGTAGAAAAGCAGGGTAGCATTCTTGGCGACGTTTATTAAGTATTTTAATCCGTTTTTCTACTGACTCTAAGCGATTCTGCAAATCTCTAAGAACCCTAATGGCTCGAGGGTCTTGAAAACTATTTGTACCGAAGTCTGTAAACGCCTTGGGGTCGCGCTTGGTACCGACTAACGACATAAACTGGACTTGAGTAAGGCTTGGTTTGACTCCCGGTAGGAAACTCGTGAGGCTATTTTCATTTGCAAATTTTCCTTTGGTTGTGGGAATAGGCTGATAAAGCGCTCCGGGCATATTCGGAATAAAAGCCATGTATTGATATTGAGTCCAAGCGATCGCTGAGTGTTGCGGACCTGCGGTGAAAATAATGATTGTCAAAATATCTATCAATTGGTTGCGGTTCGTCAAGCTTGCTGGTAATGAAACTATACCAAAACCACCTTCACTAACGGGTTTCCGTAAAGCTTGGAACCATTTTTGTAGCTCGAAATCCTCGCGGATATCTCGGTTGGATTTGTAGTAAATTCCGATATATTGACTCACATATTCTTCTAAGGCATTCCAGATGAGCAAGCCGTCGTCTCGATAGGGAAAATCTTGCAGAATCGAAGAATTATCAACACCGCGCTGACGTAAATTAGTCGGGAGTGCAAAGTTGCTGAAGTTGTTGCAAAAGTCGGATACCCCTCTTTCGGTGAGTTTGAGTGAGCTTTCCAAAGTGCCTGGTAAGATAACATCTACTGCTCCCCCCGGATTAATCAACACCTGATCACCAAGGCTATTAATTGCCATTGTAAATTCAACATGAGGCTTTAAGAGGACGTTGACGGGATGGCGAGCAGCTAGTTCGCGTACTGTTGCTAAGGCGATTGGTTCCATTACTAGATGAGTTTGTCCCAAGTGACGGTACAGTTGATTGATGGAGAAATCAGCCATCTGGGTAATTAATTTGGCTAAAGTCCAATCTACGCCATCTAAAGGTGTACAAAGTAAACTTTCTCCTGGTACCTGTCCCAACTGGATAGCAATGGGAATTAAATGAAAATCGCCGCGAATCCTTGCGGCATAATAGAGGGCAATGGGGGCGCACAAATATTGCGTTTCCTTCGGTGTAACGCTATCAAGTACCGCATAGTCTGTGACAAATAAACTCCCTTCTCGAATAGCGCTGTTGAGAGTCTGATTATTATGAATCGGCTTTCTGCCTCTTGTCGCGCCCAGTACAGCTTGAAAAATCTCATCCGTTATCCCCATTTTGTCGCGAAGACTGTAACCCAGTTTGAGAACGTTCTTCAGTTCCATGGGATTGCAGCCAGAAAGACGCTGCCGTGCAAATACATCATCGTTGCGGAAGGTTTTAGCAATACCTGGTAACGGCAAAACGGGAAACAACGCCGCGTAGTCATCGAAGCTTTGAAAAGGTTGAGGATTGCTGAGAAATGCTTGTTGATTAGCTGCTATTTTCTCCGATAAGATGACTCGATTATTGTTATATCTTTCCGAAAATGCTTCTTGAGCGGGTAAAGTCTTCACTTTCGCAGAATTAGGCAGCCGTAACCCTGTCTGATATTCTTCGCGAGCCTTGCCCAACTGAAGCAGGCGTTCTTGTTGAGTTGCTTTTGTATCCTTGTGAGGTAAGGTAGGGATGTTGGGATTATTTGGTGGTTTGGGTTTTGAGGGTTGATTTTCATTGGATAGTAAAGTTTCCAAACCCGGATTGCAATTTTCAAAATTACCTGTTGCACTAGCTTGTGAGGATTTATTCCCACCGAACAGTAACATTTCTATACCCGGAGTAGCAGCTACAGCCATTAGCATCATCATGCTACGACGTGATAAAATATATGTATCTATTAACTCTTGTCGTCGTTGCTTTGGAGTTGGCGATCGCATTTTTATTTTCCCTGTAAAATTCAGAGTTTAGTAAATGTATGAAAAAGCATTACAATTTTTATACATGGCTAAAAAGTTTATTCCGTAAACTCTACGAATATAAATTAACTCTCTCTCAACTCAGAATTTATAACTTGCAAGTTCACCACTGGAACCGCAACCCAAGGGATAACCGCAAAGAAAATTTGGTGGCTGATGCCATCTTCACTACCATCGGGGTGGGAAGTCGAATTGTCACCGGGGCAGTTATTGTTGTGGAGAGTCAGCCACAGGTGCGGTATGAAACACCGAATTTACAGCCATACCCTCACCAAAACCCAAAAACCCAGCCATTATGACCGGGTTTTTTGTTGGGGTAAGTCCCCGCAGTTTCGTTATATAAGTTCGTTATAGCCATTTGTCTGATAATGACTACAAGGCTATGTTGGACGATTTCGGACACAATCAGGGGGATGTTGGGGAATTGGAATTGCCATGCCTTTGGCGACCAAAAATTGGTATCGCGTAGCGAACAGAATGCCCTTAACAACATATATGCGATCGCCTACCGATAAGATAAATGCACTGCTCGAAGTATGACAATCCTAAAAGCCCAATAACTACTTGTATTTTCTTGTAATTAGATATGTAAGATTACTCACTGGGGTATTGTGTTATCAGAGGTCAGCATAGTGAACGCTTTTAGCTCTGTTCATTTTTGATTTCAGAGATAAAATTATTAACCTACTTTGTTATGCGATTGTTTATGCGCTGCGATCGCGAGTTGTTGAGATGAACAACAATCATAATAGCTACTTTCTACCTTGCTGTTGCATTTCTTGTTGGCGCATGGGCATAGCGTCAATTTGCTCAAATATTGCTGTTGCTTGTACTGGTGTAGCATCACTGCGCTTAACACCACCATCTTTGCCTACCAAAATAACGCGAAAATTTTCTTTGTCAACTCCAAAACGATTTCGCAAATTAGCAGCAGAAGACTCATCTATTAACTGTCCGTTGGCATAGCTTTTATCTGTTGCCAAAACCTGAACCAGAACTAAATCTCTATCTGTAAAACCGTTTTGGTGTTGGTTAAATAACCGCATCTGCTGTTGATAGGTACGGTTATTAACAGACGGCGCAAACACCACTAGCACGCGGTTTTGCCATTTTTGGGAACTGAGGTTAAATGAAGACATTTTCATGGCTTGGGTTGAACCTTGGGCAGTATCACCACCAATGTTAATTGGCAATATAACTATAGACGCGGTAAGGGTAAGGGAAATTAATACTGAATTATTCACTTCGCGGATTGAGATAAACTTTCCATCATCTCAAGCTATCATTAATTTTCCTTCTCTGACTCTATCCAATGATGGTAATTGAATTGAACTAATATGATGAAGAGTGAAAATTATCTCGTTTATGTGATTACTATGCAATATGTACTGATAATCCATGAAGTCTCCGATTATGGAACTTGGAAAAAAATATTTGATAGTGCTGCTGGCATCCGCAAAGATGCTGGCGAGAGAATCTATCAAGTCTTAAAGTATGAAAATGAACCCAATAAAATAGTTCATTTCTCAGCTTGGACATCAATAACAGATGCAAGAAAGTTTTTTGAGTCACCTCAACTAGTGAAAATTAGAGAAGAAGCAGGAGTTAAAGCTCCTGAATTCATATATCTTGATGAATTAGAGTCAGGTAAATTGTAAAAGAGTATTTGGTTATTATTTAACTCAACTATCACCTTGCAGTCAATGTTATTGCCACGATGGATGTACGGGAACCAGAATTTATGACACAAGCTTCAGAAAAAACATTCAAAGTAGCTAAACAAGCATTTGACAATTTAATGTATGGTTTTGAAACAAGTGATTGGAACCCACTTTTGAATATACTGACAGATGACTTTACTTTTTGGTTTCCTATTGGTGAATACCACGGTTTAAATGTTGGAAAAGAACGAGCAAAAGATTTTTTTCAATATGTTACAGAAGTGTTTGGTCAAACTATTAAGTTAACAACCGTAGAAAGAGTTACTAGTAGTGAAACAACAGTTGTATTTGAGTTTCGTGATGAAGGAATGATGCGGGGACAACCTTATAAAAACCGTATTGCTATTTCCTTTGATGTGCGCGATGAAAAAATTTGCGGTTATCGGGAATATTTAGGTAGTGACGGGAAATCAAATTAAGTTAATTGTTGTTGTCAGAAAAGTACTGTAGTAACTCGCTGGTTGCCTACTCTACTAATTGTGTTATTTGTGCGATCGCCTTTCATCTCACCTGATTAAGCGATTCAGAAAGGCAACAAAGAATAGCATTCCCCATCAGGGAATTAATTTCTTGACATATCGTGATTTCAATCTTATCAAGAAACGTGAATCTAATAACATTTAATCACGTTGCCATTAGCATCTTTGCAAGTAGGCGTACCGAGTATAACTTTCCCCTTCGGTGGTTTCTTAGCAGTATCAGTAGAGGTTGGTTTGGGGTTGGTTGGGTTAGTTGGTCTAGTCTTTATTTTGTCGGGGATACATCCTCCTTCCTTTACACTTTCGCATTGAACTGGAACATGTTGTTTGAGACTACCTGCTTGTGTGCCTAACAATTCTTGTGCCATAGCAGCAGGAGAAAATAATACGCTTGCTAAGAGTGTAATATTAACTAATTTTTTGAGGTGAAGCATAATCAAATTGTTTGTTTTGAGTGTGTACTACTTTGAATATGTAGGGTTTCCCTCGTTTATGCACATCGGTTTTTTTATTGTCTTGGCTTGCCCGTTACTAAGACCAAGAATATTGCGTCGCTGTCACTTTTTTCTCTTGAAGCGGGCGATCGCTCCATAGCCAAACTCGATGGTGACTGTGTCATAGCTATGTATAGCTATATCCATATTTTGATTGCCACATTATATCTAAAAGATGGGCTTACCTTTCCGTCAAATGCACTCTTGGGATTACTCCGAGCTTGATGATGCGGCTGAAAACTCCCCTAAAACAAGCTTTTTAGAGTTCATATCAATCAAGAGCTTAATTTTTAGCCTAAATAATTTTTGTTTGGTTCTGTAATCACAATGTTTATTGAGAACTATTAATATCAAAGGCTGATTATATATAGGTTTTCAGGATAATCGAAATTTATATTTCAGCTAATCTGTAAATTAAAAAACTTTTTGCATTTTCATTTTATTAGACTAGCAGTTCGCCAACCCATAATCGACGAGTTGAGATTGACGTGGGGATGTCCCTGCAAAGTTGACTTGCCAGACTACTAGTAAGCCCAACTAAAATTCACCAATTGAGATAGATTCGGAGGTTTTTATTCCTGCAAAAATCCCGTGGTAGATTACCGGCTCAAATTAGAGCTAATCAAGCAAACAACATTCCCTAATGATTTCTGCTTAGGTATCGAGGAACTTCTCTGCCTCACATACCACAAAATGTCTTCATTGTCCTAAACTTGTGCTAACTTAATCGAGACGTAATAGTTCGCATCCGCTCAAAATAATGATTATTTCTGTCTACAATTAAAGTTCAGGCTTTTTTTCACCTGAATCAACCTGTCGAACGCGGGTTAACTTATAATTATTTAACAATTATTAAGTTTGCCAAGAACATCAAGGATAACTTCTAGTGTTCTAGGTTATGAAAATCCAGCCCTTGCTGGCTAAGAAGGCAATATTGATTATTCCATATAGTGCCATTTTAGGGCGATCTTCCCCAGAGGAAGCGCTACGCGAACGCCAACGGTTTCTAGCAGTTAGTTAAACATCAAACATGAAAGACCTCACTCGTTATCGAAATATCGGTATCTTTGCTCACGTAGATGCTGGTAAAACCACTACAACAGAACGAATCCTTAAACTCACCGGGAAAATCCACAAAATCGGTGAGGTACATGAAGGTGCGGCAACAACGGACTTCATGGAACAGGAGCAAGAGCGAGGTATCACAATTCAATCCGCCGCAACGAGTTGCTTTTGGAACGACCACCAATTCAATATTATTGATACTCCTGGACACGTAGATTTTACCATTGAGGTTTATCGTTCTCTCAAGGTTCTGGATGGTGGGATCGGTGTATTTTGCGCTTCCGGTGGTGTGGAACCTCAGTCGGAAACCAACTGGCGCTACGCAAATGACTCGAAGGTTGCCCGTGTCATTTACATTAATAAACTCGACCGGGTGGGTGCAGATTTTTACCGTGTTGTCAAGCAAATAAATGATATCCTGGCAGCTAAACCGTTGGTGATGGTGCTACCCATTGGTACGGAGAATGATTTTACTGGCGTAGTCGATTTGCTCACCCGAAAAGCATGGGTGTGGGATGATTCTGGCGACCCAATGAATTATCAAATCAAAGAAATCCCGCCTGAGATGAAGGATGATGTCGAATTGTACCGCGAACAGCTAATTGAGACAGCTGTGGAACAAGACGATGCATTGATGGAAAAATACTTAGAAGGTGAAGAACTTTCCATCGAAGAAATTAAGAGTTGTGTTCGCAAGGGTACTATTAATCTCGCTTTCTTCCCTACATATTGCGGTTCTTCGTTTAAAAATAAGGGTGTGCAGTTAGTTCTCAATGCTGTTGTTGACTATCTACCAAACCCCACCGAAGTGAAGCCCCAGCCAGAAGTTGATTTGGAAGGTAATGAAACCGGCGAATTTGCGATCGTTGATCCAGAAAGACCATTGCGAGCGCTAGCTTTTAAAATTATGGACGATCGCTTTGGTGCCCTCACCTTTACCCGAATTTATTCAGGTGTATTAAATAAAGGTGATACGGTTCTCAATACCGCTACAGGCAAAACCGAGCGGATTAGCCGTTTGGTAGAAATGCACGCCAACGATCGCCAAGAAATCGACTCCGCTCAAGCAGGGGATATCGTCGCCATTGTCGGCATGAAAAACGTCCAAACCGGACATACCCTTTGCGACGTTAAAAAACCCGCCACCTTGGAACCAATGGTGTTCCCAGAGCCAGTTATCTCCATCTCGGTGACACCTACCAAAAAAGGTAGTTCCGAAAAAATGGGTGTTGCCCTCGGTAAAATGGTACAGGAAGACCCATCATTCCGGGTGGAAACCGATGCCGAAAGTGGCGAAACCATCATTAAAGGGATGGGCGAGTTACACCTAGACATTAAAGTTGATATTCTCCGACGCACCCACGGTGTGGAAGTGGAAGTTGGTAAACCCCAAGTAGCTTACCGCGAGTCTGTTACCAAACGCCTTGAAGATGGTTACGTCCACAAGAAACAATCTGGTGGTTCCGGTCAATACGCAAAAATTGACTACATCATCGAACCAGGCGAACCTGGAAGCGGGTTCCAGTTCGAGACAAAAATCACAGGTGGTAGCGTACCCAGAGAATACTGGCCCGCAGTCCAAAAAGGTTTCGAGCAAAGCATCGGTAAGGGTGTATTAGCTGGATTCCCCTGTGTCGATTTAAAAATTACCTTGGTTGATGGTGGTTTCCACCCCGTTGACTCCTCAGCGATCGCCTTTGAAATTGCGGCGAGATCAGCTTACCGCCAATCCTTACCCAAAGCGGCACCCCAGTTGCTCGAACCCATCATGAAAGTCGATGTGTTCACACCAGAAGATTATATGGGAGATGCGATCGGGGACTTAAACCGTCGTCGCGGCATCATCAAATCTCAAGAAACAACACCTACGGGCGCTCGTATTAAAGCAGACGTACCCCTGAGTGAAATGTTTGGTTACATCGGTGACCTACGTACCATGACTTCTGGTCGCGGTCAGTTCTCAATGGAATTTTCCCATTATGCACCATGTCCTACCAACGTAGCAGAGACGGTGATTAAGGAAACTAAAGAACGGGAAGCGGCTGCGGCTAAATAGAATTACTCTACTTTGATGTCAAATATATGACATAGAGTGCCACCCACAAAATCCTGATCGCACTAATTAACGCGATCAGGATTTTTTATTGGATGAGAATAATTGCGAATTGCGATCGCCTTTTTGGGAATTAGTTCACTATTAAGTTTTAGGGAGCAATGGTATGAATGGCCCAAACAGAGTCAAAGAAGCTCGAAGCTAAGCAAGCCTAAAGATTATTACTCAATTGCCTATTTTTTTTAGCTTAATACTGCTTATAAAGCAACTCCATTTTCAACTTTTCAATCTCTAATTTCAATCTCTCATTCTCCATTTTTAACTTCGTATTTTCGTCCTTCATTAACTCAACTTCATCTCGCTTACTCAAGGCTTGGTTAATCGCTAACTTCCGCATATCTAAGGAAAACCAACGCTGGTATGTTTGAGTATGCACTTGTACACTGTGCCCCAAATTATCTGCCGCAGCCTTAATGGGAATCCCCAAAATATGCGCTCGAATTGCCCATGCATGACGCAAATCATAGGGTTTAAAATCTAAGCCAATTTTGCGAAACCACCAACTAACTCGCTGTGTTAATGCGGTGATTTCTGCATGTTTATTTTTATCTTTTTTACTAATTGCCACCGCCAACATTTCTAAATACTTGGGATTTCTCAAATCAAATTCTTCTATCCATTGTTTATATAATGGTAATGCTTGTCTTTCCCCTGTTTTACAATCTTTATCTACTTTCCAAGTTAAATCAATATTTTCGGAATCTAACCACCAATCAATATCAGGATTAATAAATAGTTCCCTGGGACGCAAACCAAAAACAGCTAACATTCCATAAGTCCAGCGCCAAAGCTGCCAGCTATTTTTGACATCTTCATTAACTTGATTACCTCTGTGATTGATATATTCTTCAAACTTGATCATTCCTGCGGATATTTCTGTATCTGAGGGTATTTTCCGGGAATTATTGTCAGGAATTTTCGAGTATTTAGATAAATCTACTTCGATTTTAAATGTGTTACAAAAAGCAGATATAGCTCTAGCTGCATTATATCTTGCCCACGCTTTATCTATTTTTGTAATTGAATTAATTAGGTTCTCAGCAGTCGCAAAATCTTGAATATTTGTATATCTTTTAGTACGAGAGAAGTAATAAAAAAAAGTATGCTCACTTTTTATAGTACGTTGATGGGTTTTAAAATACTCTTCTTCAAATTTTTCTAATAACTCTCCTATTGTTTTTAAATTTAATTGAAAATATGTTTTTATAGCCTCATTTCCTAAATATTTATTATTCCATTCAAAGGTTTTACGAGCAATTAATTTACCTAATTCATAAGCTTCTTCCTCAGCAGTTTTTAAACCTTCTAAGCTCGCAGGAATATTCAAACTGAGATTATATTGCTTCCTTCCAGTTCCATTAGTGTCCTTATCTCCTGGTTTAATTGGTAACGTCGCTCTTAATTGCAGACTTCCATTTGATTCTCTAATTGTCACCTTTGTCTTCGCAGACTTTAAACGCAGATTTACTTTTTCGACTTCCTGTAATAGTTTTGCTTTCATTTGCTAGGCTTCATATACTATCCTTTCGATGGCGCAGACTTGAGATACGTAATTGATATAATTCCAGAAGTTAGGAATATATAATTCGGAATAATTCGTCACATAACTAGTAATACCTAACTTTGCAATAAGTACTTATAACTGTGAACAACCACTGTGGTATTAGCCTATATTTAGACTAAAAACAATTATGTTATCTCTAAACAATACCAAAGAGAAAAGTGTTAATTGCTAACATTAAATATCAGAAAAATATCAAACCAAAAAAGGGATTACTCCGGTCCCTATCACGGTTATGACGGTTTTGCAATCTTCGCTCGCGACATGGATTTGGCGCTCAATAGCCCCACCTGGAGCCTAATTGGCGCTCCTTGGAAGAAAGGTGCTGCTAAGAAAGCTGCTTAATTAGTAAAGGATTAGGTTTGTAAGTTAAGAATTAGGAGTGAGGAGTTAAGAGTTAACAGCTAATTTCTTATCTCTAACTCCTAACTCCCCCAACTCCAGGAAATATTAATTCCTAACTTATAATTCCTAAATCCTCACTTCCCGTTCACCCATTACGCTACACAAGAGATAAAGAAATGCCACAGAATCCGGATAGAATTGTTGACCACTTAGACCTATTTAAGCAGGAAGAATACACCAAACTCTTCAAAAACAAACGTGATAACTTTGAAGGCGCTCACAGCGACGCTGAAGTAGAACGTGTTTCCGAGTGGACAAAATCTTGGGAATACCGCGAAAAGAACTTTGCTCGTGAAGCTTTAACAGTTAACCCTGCTAAAGGTTGTCAACCAGTAGGTGCGATGTTCGCAGCACTGGGTATTGAAGGAACTCTTCCCTTTGTTCAAGGTTCACAAGGTTGTGTTGCTTACTTCCGTACACACCTCAGCCGTCACTACAAAGAGCCTTGCTCTGCGGTTTCTTCTTCGATGACTGAAGATGCTGCTGTATTCGGTGGCTTGAACAACATGATTGAAGGTTTGGAAGTTTCTTACAAACTTTATAAACCCAAAATGATTGCTGTTTGCACCACCTGTATGGCTGAGGTTATCGGGGATGACTTGGGTGCATTTATCACCAACGCTAAAGGTGCTGGTGCAATTCCCCAAGAATTACCTGTTCCTTTTGCTCACACTCCTAGCTTTGTTGGTTCTCACACCACTGGCTACGACAACATGATGAAAGGTATTCTTACCAACCTCACCGAAGGTAAGAAAGGTAAAGCAAACGGTAAAATCAATGTTATCTCTGGTTTTGATACCTATGTAGGTAACAACCGTGAAGTTAAGCGGATGCTTGGTTTGATGGGTGTTGAACACACCATCGTTTCCGACACCAGCGACTACTTTGATGCACCTAATGATGGTGAGTACCAAATGTATCCAGGTGGTACAAAAATTGAAGATGTGGCTGACACAATCAATGCGAAAGCTACTGTTTGTCTTCAAGCTTACACCACCCAGAAAACTCGTGAATACATCGAGAAAACCTGGAAGCAAACCACCAAAGTTGTTCGTCCCTTTGGTGTTAGAGGTACTGACGAGTTCTTGACAACTATTTCGGAATTGACTGGTAAAGCAATCCCTGCTGAGTTAGAAGTTGAGCGTGGTCGCTTAGTTGACGCAATGACTGACTCTTATGCGTGGATTCACGGTAAGAAGTTCGCTATCTACGGCGATCCTGACCTGATTATCAGTGTTACCAGTTTCTTGTTGGAAATGGGTGCTGAACCTGTTCACATCCTTTGCAACAACGGTGACCAAGAATTTAAGGCTGAAATGGAAGCAATGCTTAAAGCTAGCCCATTCGGTCAAGGTGCTACTGTTTGGATTCAAAAAGACTTGTGGCACTTCCGTAGAGTAATATGTTTGCTATCCAACTAAATTAAGCTATTTTTCCTGACCACATTACTTTTTGTAATTGAAACGATGGAATTATCTAAGCCATCTATGATGATATTGATACGATGCTTAGGCATAAAAAATCAATTAATACAAGTGTTGTATGGAGTAAAATTCAGATTTTTGTATTTTATAAAACATATTCGCTTATTAAAACCAGACAGAAAAAATTAAATCTTCAACCATTAATTACTATTAATTTATCGATTGTAAGTTGTATAAGTATATAAAGGTTTTCTGCAAACAGTTCAGTTGCATTATGATGTACTTTTGATTAGAGTAAGCTAGCGGGGGTGGCAATTTAAGTAAAAGTTTATTAACCAACCTTGTTGGACTTCAAATTTTATCTTGAAGTCTAAATATTTGTCACAAAATTCTCTCGCAAAATCTAATTACCGAATTTTTTATCTCCGTAAATATTAGCTTTAAAAAAGGAATTATCAAATCATGAAACTGTATTAATGCTAGAATTACCTGCAAATACAACTACAGAAATCAAGACAGAAGATAATACAAAATTATGCAATATAAGCAACTTGGTGATAGTGATCTAAAAGTTTCGGAAATTTGTTTGGGAACCATGACCTATGGGCATCAAAATACTATCGAAGAAGCTCATCAACAATTAGATTATGCAATTTCTCAGGGAGTGAATTTTATTGATGCTGCGGAAATGTATCCAGTTCCACCCCGTGCGGAAACATATGGGTTCACAGAAGCTTATATTGGGGAATGGTTAAAACAGCAGCAACGAGATAAATTGATTGTGGCAACGAAAATTGCTGGCCCTAGTCGGCATATGACATGGATACGTGATGGAGTGAATACGATTGATAGTATTAACCTTAAACAAGCAGTAGATGATAGTCTGAAGCGATTACAAACAGACTATATTGACTTATACCAAATTCACTGGCCCGATCGCTACGTTCCTTTGTTTGGAAATGCAGCATTTGACCCAAATCAAGAAAGAGAGACAGTTGCGATCGCAGAGCAATTATCTGTGTTTGCAGATTTAATCAAAGCAGGTAAGATTTGTTATGTCGGTTTAAGTAATGAAACTCCTTGGGGGATAACTACATTTAGTCATATTTCTCAACAGTTGGGATTACCTAAAGTGGTATCGATTCAAAATGCATATAATTTATTGAATCGTGTGTTTGATTGGGCATTAGCGGAAGCTTCTTATCGTGAAAATATCGGTTTATTAGCTTATAGTCCTTTGGCATTTGGTTTCTTATCTGGCAAATATTTACATGGTAAACCAGAGAAGACAAGAATTAGTTTGTTTGCAGGATTTGGTCAACGCTACAATAAGCCTAATGTGAATGATGCAGTTGCTGCGTACGTAGAAATTGCTCATAAACATAATCTGACACCAGCAAAACTTGCCTTAGCATTTGTACGAACTCGTTGGTTTGTTAGTAGCACAATTATTGGCGCAACAACTTTAGAACAACTTAAAGAGAATTTGGAAAGTATTGATGTAGTTCTAAATGAAGAAATTTTGTCAGAATTGGACGCAGTTCATACTCGTTATCCTAATCCGGCTCCATAAAATTTGAGAGTGCAATTTGAGAGTACTATTATGCTAGTAAATTCAACTACAAATTCTCTCTACATCTCCGCGTGATTTTCACTTTATAAAGATGTTTTGATCGTGCCAACATCGCCTACCATTTAGTTATTAGCGTCGCTGTTACAATTTATTCAGGCATCAATCATCCATGAAGACATCAGCGTCACATCGTTTGGGCGAACTTGCCAAACTCTTTTTAAAATTAGGTTTTATTGGCTTTGGGGGGCCAGTTGCCCATATTGCCATGATTGAAGATGAGGTTGTCAAACGTCGTAGATGGCTAACGCGGGAGCATTTTCTCGATTTATTAGGTGCAACGAACTTAATTCCCGGGCCTAATTCTACAGAAATGGCTATTCATGTGGGATATGTTTATGGGGGTTGGCTGGGGTTGATTATTGCCGGTATCAGTTTTATCTTACCTGCGGTGCTAATTACAGGCATATTTGCCTGGGTTTATGTCACTTATAGTACTTTACCCCAGCTTGCACCTCTACTGTACGGGATTAAACCAGCAGTTTTTGCAATTATCCTCAATGCTCTTTGGGTGTTGGCAAAAAAGGCAGTCAAGACTCGTAAACTGTTAGTCATTGCCTTTGGAGTTGCCTTGCTGGTGTTGGTTTTCAGGCTAAATGAAATAATTGCCCTATTAATTGGGGGATTGTTGGGGATGATTTGGTTACGTACTGGTAAAACTGGTGAATTGCCAGGTGAGAGCGCAAATTTCTTAATCGCTAGTTTCGGTGCAGGTGCTGCTTTGCAAACAACTACAGCAGTTGCCACTTCAGTGATGACTGCATCAATAGCAAATGTGACCCTGTGGCAATTATGGTGGTTTTTTTTGAAAGTCGGTAGCGTTTTATTTGGTGGTGGTTATTTATTAGTGGCGTTTCTGCAAGGGGAATTAGTTGAACAGTATGGTTGGTTGACACAACAGCAATTATTGGATGCGATCGCAATTGGTCAGTTTACTCCAGGTCCAGTACTTTCAACTGCTACTTTTATTGGCTACGTCATTGCCGGTGTCCCAGGGGCAATTGTGGCAACTGGGGGAATTTTCCTACCATCATTTTTCTTTACTGCAATTCTCAATCCTCTCATTCCTTTTTTACGTTCTTCTAAATGGACCAGTGCATTTTTGGATTCGGTTAATGTTAGTGCTGTTGCTTTGATGGTTGTTGTGACTTTGCAATTGGGAATAGCGACTTTAACTTTAACAAAAGCTCCATTTGTGGATTTTTTAGCTGTGATAATTGCCATTATTTCAGCAGTCTTCTTAATTCGTTTTAAAGTAAATTCTGCTTGGCTAGTTGGTGGTGGAGCTATTATTGGTTTGCTAACTTCTCTGTTTAAATAAATATTAGGTTTGATAAATGTGAAATCATCAATAGATCACGTTTATTTTGTCTTGACTAATTCATGAGATTAAATAAAGCTTTAATCAGTACTTGATTTTCTTCATCAGTGCCAATAGTAATGCGTAATTTATCATCTAATCGGGGTTGCTGGAAATAGCGCACCAAAATGCCTTGTTCCTTCAATTTTTGATAGAGATACTCTGCATTTGCTTGCGGTGGTTGCACTAATAAAAAATTGGTCTGAGAATCCCAAACACGAAAACCTAATTGCTGTAAGTCTATCCCTAACTTTGTCCGCGATACTTTCACCTTGGCTACACAAGTATTTTTATATACTTGGTCACTAATTGCAGCCACTCCCACAGCAATGGCGATCGCATCAATGTTATAACTATCTTTGACTTTATATAGTCCACTTAGCAAGTTTGGATTGGCAATCCCAAAACCTAAACGCACACCAGCTAAAGAATAACCTTTGGAAAGAGTACGTATTGAGATGACATTCTCAAATTCCCGCACTAAATTCAAAGCATTTTCTTGAGCAAAATCCACATAGGCTTCATCAATTACCAAAACCCCAGATAATTTACTGGCAAATTTCCGCAATTCATCGATTGGCACTACATGACCGGAAGGACTATTGGGCGTTGCAATAAATGTGACATCAGCGTTAGTAACAATTAATTCATCTAGGGGAAACTCGTAGTTCTCTCCGTAAGGAATTTCTACAAGTTCCGCAGATTGCATCTGCGTTAAAGTGCTATACAGCACATAGGTTGGTGTCGGATAAGCTACTTTGCGTCCGGGTTCCGTACAGGCGCGCATGATGACATTTAATAATTCATCGCTACCATTACCAACAATAATCCAATCGCTAGGGACACCTAAAGCTTGACTCGCTGCTTGACGAAAATCCTCACCATAGGCATTTGGATAGCGTCGCAACCATTCGCTATTAAAGTTTTGTAAGACTTCCAACACCGCAGGTGAGGGAGGATAGGGGTTTTCGTTGCTGTTGAGTTTGATAATTTGGCTACCAGGTTTGGGCTGTTCACCAGGGATATAAGCAGACATTGCTGCAATGTTTGTGCGGAAGTAGTCCGTCATTACTAAGTTTTACGAAGGTTATGGAGAGATGATTTTATATCTTACAGCAGAATTAAAAATCAAATATTTTTGCGGGTGGAGAGGTTAAGTAGCAACCGGGCATGGTTTTCTAAATTCTATCGCGATCGCCGAGCTTCTCTAACTCATTTTTATAGATAAGATTTCTTGACTGCATCATGGTTTGATATCGCCGACTTTTTTAGGAAGCCGGGGATATAAAATCTGTAGCCAAGTTAAGCTTGCACTACTTTAAGAAAACAAGTGAGGAACGAAAATACATTCTGAGTAAGCGGAGCCAGCGCAACCAGACTTTTGCAGGTAAATCAAAGAATGTAAAAATATCCCCAAAACCTGTATTCGTTTTTTGATGGTGGAGCCAGTGTTGTTCAGGGGTGGTGATGGATAAAATCTGACACCAGAAAACGATAAATTTGGGAGTTTGCCAACCCATAATATTAGTATGTCGCCACCACACATGAAATTGACCTAAAAGTAGTCCGCAGATAACCCCAACAGGGGAAAAAGACCACAATAATATTGCCACTAGCAAATAAGGTAAAGCACCCAGAAAACCGTCTAAAAGAACCTGATAGTTGAGCATGAGGATAGCGTAGTGACGAAAATCCTTTTTTGCTGAGTGGTGTGTTTTCAGGTGGAGACTACCAAAAACATGTTCAGGTACGTGGTATGCAAAAGTAGAAAAAAAATCACCAAATAATAGTAATAGCCAAGCTGTAGCTATAATTTCCAGCATTTTTACTCCTCACCTTGAATTAGAATAGGTCATCATAGGTGCTGATTGACACCTATAGAAACGTAATGCGATCGCAACTTGTGCATATATCTAAATATCTATCTATTTATAGATGTTTTTGCAAGCTGCTATCTAATCTTCTTACTAAGACAAGGAAGGATTAGCAAAGGTATAGTTAAAAATTCGCCAAATTTAGGTTAAGCTTTTGGTTGTGTCTAAGTTAAAAAGTTAAAAAATAAATTTTGCTTTCTAGGGAATATGGATTAAATAAAGCGCAAAAGCAGGGGAATATTCCCAGTTTAATTGATTTCAATTTATGCTTCTATATTTGTGTTTTTATTTGTAATCCAAGTATTGCATCAAAATGGCTCAAGCAAGATTGCCTGAGCCATGAAGCGCAAAAATAATTTGCGAATTTAACTAGATTAATGAGTTAGCCCGAAGAGCTAAATTTACAAATCTTAGTAGCGGTTATGGAAGCTATTGTTTCCGCGATTACCACCAAACGAACCTCTATCTTCTCTGGGTTTCGCCTTATTTACTTTTAGGTCACGTCCCATCCATTCAGCACCATTGAGGGCATCAATCGCTGCTGTCTCTTCAGCGTCTGTACCCATTTCAACGAAACCAAATCCGCGCATACGTCCTGTGTCGCGGTCAGTAGGTAACTGAACACGTTTTACAGAGCCATACTCTGCAAATATGGCGTTAAGACTATCTTCTGTAACGTCATAGGAAAGATTGCCTACATAAACTGACATACTCTGTCTCCGAAGTAATAAATGTGTAGAGATTTAGGTTTCGGAGAAAAGTTTGTAAATACGAAAAACAAAAAACCTGTCAATATTAAAAACAAACGCTGCTAACCGAATTAACTCTCGCTTTTCATTATGACATAACAGATCGCTTTTGGGGAGGAGCTTGAAAAAAAGATGCATTTATTTTCGTTTATCTTTAGAACATATGTTGGGGTAATTATCGATTGATTCAGTTACATGACTCTCCAGTTGGAGGTTTTGAAGGATTCAGTAACTAGAAGTAGCAAAGGTGTGAAGATATATTTCCCATCAAACCAGGGGAAACGACACAATAATACACATATATATTGAACTATATTGAACAAAGTAAGAGAGTATTATATTAAGAAATCATAATTACTAGTTAGTGTTGTGTTAAGTTAGCACTAGTTGCACTCGCAAAGTA
The DNA here is from genome assembly GCA_004296455.1 of Calothrix sp. NIES-4101. Taxonomy (GTDB): domain Bacteria; phylum Cyanobacteriota; class Cyanobacteriia; order Cyanobacteriales; family Nostocaceae; genus Brunnivagina. Next base: position 4,152,441 of record AP018280.1, on the reverse strand, counting down.
TTGAATAGTTAGGAGGAAATGATTATCGCAATCCACAAGCAATTAATGAACTCGCAAATCAAGTCACCTCAAGTCTTCTTGATTGACCATGAAAATAATAACCGTGGTTTGATCGACACACATGAGGCTCTACAACTGGCACAAAGCTTAGAACTCGACCTAGTAGTCGTTTCCGAAAGCAAGGATGCTCCAGTCGCCAAAATTGTTAACTATGGTAAGCTTCAGTATAAAAAGAAAAAGCGTCAGGGACATAGTGCTAGACCTACGGTAAAGGAAGTTCGGCTGCGTCCGAATGTAGGTGTAGCTGATTACAACTTACGCATTGAGCAAGCTATTGGGTGGTTGAGTAAAGGTGATTCTGTAAAGTTTGTGATTCGTTTACGGGGTCGAGAACATCAATATCGTGACCAAGCTGGAGAATTGTTACAACGGATTGTCAACGCTCTGGCTCAAGTAGGAAAAGTGCAGTCCTTTGATAAACGCTCACTAGTTGCCCAAGTCGTTCCTGCTTAAATTCCTTTAATTCTCAGGGATATTTGAGTGAAGCGCAGTAGTCAGAATTACTATCCGCATTGTGTCACCGAAATAATGGCGACAAAACCAAGGCGGAGATGGGGAGATAGAGAGACGCGGAGAAAATATAATCATTTAGATGAGCCGAACTTGATACGACAAGTATTTAAGTGGGCATAATATGAATCGCGATCGCACAAAAAAATTGCGATCGCTTTTTTAATTATTTTTTAATTATAGGAATCACAGCAAATCAAAGAGCTTGCGGCTAACAGAATATTTTCACTTCCCAGCTATCGTCAAAGAAGCGATATAGATCAATTATGAAAAGTGAAACCCTAGCAGAGTTAGTTGCTCGTACTGTCATTGAGTTTGAAAAACGCGAAGCACAGCTACAACAGGCTTCACAAGTACAGCAGCAGCAGAGCCAAACAAAATGTCATCAGTCTCAAGTTGCTTAATGTAAATGTAGTAATTCAACCCCAGTCACCAGGTTCCCATCTACCACTATTTTCTGAACGCATCCTTGCAATAAAGCCCTTTTATCCTCCACAGCTAATCCTTCCCAGTACTTCTGGTTGGAAAATGCCGCCAGAATTCGCTCTTTGGCAATCAGGTACTGTTTGCAAGTATTATTTGTAGTGGCGATCGCATCAGCAATCTGCATTCTCATATCTTCTTTGGCTTTTTCAATTGCTGGATTTGAAGGTAGTGCTTCTAGGGTATTTAAAGATGCTCGCAACGTCTTTACTTCTTGTGGCTCCTCTGTGATGTAAATATCTTGTTCGACTAAGCCAGCTAATCGTTCAGCTTCCCGCACTAGATATTGAATGACTTGTTTTTCCAAGTCATCGGAAGCAATCATACGTCCATTACTGCAAGCACCAGTTCTATAAAAACTGCATTGATAATGGTGTCTAACAAAATTCTTTTTCTTAACTAATTTTTTGCACTGACGACTGTAGGCTGCACCGCAATGTTGGCATTTGACTAAGTTTGCAAATGGGTTGGTGTATTTCTGTTCATTTACCCATCGGTTATTTCTATTGCTGCGAATCATGGCTTTGATGCGTTCATGTTCCTCACGGGTAATAATTGCTTCATCCTCGTGAGTTCCCCAGGTAACTTCCCATTCATCGAAGGGTTTACGATGTCCTTTGGGACGAACCACCGTATTATACAGCGTGCCCCCAGCATAAACAGGATTTACCAAAATAGAGCGCAAACCAGAAACAGACCATTTTAGACTTGTGTGGGGATAACGCAGATTTAACCCACCACTACGGGATTTGTTAATGTTCTCGAGGATAATTTCCTCTGCTTCCCCTAACAAATTCACTGTATCATTGCGATATTTAGGTACAGCATTGGCTTGAATGCCGAAAATATCGTGTAGTCTCTTTACTGTTTGTGATACCGTACCTACACTCAAAAAAGTGTCAAATACAAATCGCATCAATTGCGATCGCGTCATTTCCATTTTATCGTCAATCAAGCAAACACAGGGGCGATCGTCACGTTTATATTTGTCATTTTCAACCACATAACCTAATGGTGCATTCCAATGGGGTTTTTTGTTGGCTTTACGAGCATCGCGCTCTTTTTTGACTCGCATTCCTAACATTTTCACTTCATATTTAGATGCTGCCAATCTCACATCAATTGTGAGTTCACCGCCAATACTTGATAGATCAAATGGTTCATCAAGTGCGATCGGTTGTATGCCTTTTTTTTTCAATGCATCCATTAACCGATAAAAGGTCATTGATGAAGAAGTTAAACGGTCAATGCGAATAAATAATAACTTCGATACTTTTTCGGGTAGTAATATGTTGATATCTTCAATTAACTGTAACAGCCCTTTACGCTTATCACTGGTACGACTTTCCACATCGTAATATATTTTTGTGGCTCCAGCACTTCGCAAGCGACGCATCTGCTTAATTAGCGCTCCTTCATCATCCGCCTGCTCATCTGTACTCACGCGAGCATATCCCCAAACGTCCATATATCAGACCTGACAGCAATATTTTTCATTTTACCTGATAGTCCACGCATTAGAAGCTTATTGTTTACCGAGCCTGTTGACTTCTTCATTGGTAACTCCTACGGTAAATACTTGTGGCGCGATACCAAGATTCCTATGGTTCGCATTGGTTATCCTCTGTTCGATCGCCATCACTTACACCGCTATGCTACCCTTGGCTACCAAGGTGGTTTAAATCTTCTCAACTGGGTTGTTAATACACTACTTGATGAAATGGATCGCAACAGCAACATCACTGGTGTAACTGACATCTCCTTCGACTTAATTCGCTAAGAATTAATTACTCGCGGCGTGCCAACAAAGGAAAAGGAAAAGGATAAATGATGAAGATTGAAGAATAAAGCATGAAGGAAAATAAATCAAATACCTCATCTTTTATTCTTCATCTTTCTAGTTTTTCTAAATTTCCTTTCCTTTTTCTTATTAGTTATTAGTTAATACTGAAAAGTCATAAATAATAGTTAATAATGAAGTAATCAGGCTAAATCTAAAGATAAAACTCCCAAGATAACAGCATAATTTTCCAGGAATAATTACACAGTCCGTTTGTTCATTAGTTTTGATTGTCACCACATACTTAGGAGTTAAAAATTATCAATTTATTATTGGGAATTAAAAATTAGATATTACAAATTACATCAGCGTCAGTCTTCCCATAGGGGAGTAGCAGCATTATTACGAAATTACACTATTAAACTATCTCATCCAGCGCCAGAACTATGAAAATTACCCAAGCAAAAATCAACGAACTTTTGACTGAACCCGGATGCGAACATAACAGTCAAAAAGATAGCCAGAAAAAGAAAGTATGTAGCCAACAAGCACAGCCAGGAGCAGCCCAAGGAGGTTGTGCATTTGATGGTGCAATGATTGCTCTTGTACCAATTACTGATGCTGCTCACTTAGTACACGGACCCATCGCTTGCGCTGGTAACTCCTGGGGTAGTCGCGGCAGTCTATCGTCGGGTCCCACGCTTTATAAAATGGGCTTTACAACAGACTTAAGCGAAAATGATGTTATCTTCGGCGGAGAAAAAAAGCTCTATAAAGCTATCTTGGATATCCATAAGCGCTACAACCCCGCAGCGATATTCGTATACTCGACCTGTGTTACAGCGCTCATCGGCGAAGATATGGATGCGGTATGCCAAGCGGCAGCAAAGAAAATTAACACTCCCGTTGTGCCAGTTAATGCTGCTGGCTTCGTAGGTAGTAAAAACCTTGGTAATCGTATTGGTGGTGAAGCTTTACTAGAGTATGTTGTTGGGACTGGTGAACCAGACTATACAACACCTTATGATATTAATCTCATTGGTGAGTACAATATCGCTGGGGAAATGTGGAATATATTGCCTTTATTGAAAAAATTAGGCATTCGCGTTTTGTCCAAAATAACTGGTGATGCTCGCTATCAAGAAATTACCTATGCTCACCGTGCCAAGCTGAATGTGATGATTTGCTCCAAAGCGTTGATTAATATGGCGCGGAAGATGGAGGAACGCTACGGAATTCCCTACATTGAGGAATCATTCTATGGCGTAGAGGATATGAACCGTTGTTTGCGGAATATTGCCGCAAAATTGGGCGATGTGGAATTGCAAGCCCGTACCGAACAGTTAATTGCCGAAGAAAATGCGAAATTAGATGTGGCATTGGCTCCCTATCGTGCCCGACTCAAGGGTAGAAAGGTAGTTATTTACACAGGTGGAGTGAAGAGTTGGTCGATTATTTCGGCTGCCCAAGACTTGGGGATGGACGTTGTTGCGACCAGTACCAAAAAAAGTACGGAAGAGGACAAAGCCAAAATTAAAAAATTACTTGGAAAAGATGGAATTACCTTAGAAAAGGGCAATCCTCAAGAAATTTTACGAGTAATTAATGAAACAAAGGCAGAAATGCTGATTGCTGGAGGTCGTAACCAATATACCGCACTCAAAGCTCGAATTCCTTTTCTAGATATTAACCAAGAACGTCATCATACCTATGCTGGATATAGTGGCATGGTGGAGATGGCGCGGGAGTTAGATGAGGCTTTGCATAGCCCTGTGTGGGAGCAAATTCGCAAGCCCGCCCCTTGGGATTTCGGGACTGAAATTTTGGCTGAGTCTAGCTTGGATTGGTTGGATTTGCCGGAAGAGATTTTTGTGTAGTTTTTCCAGACTTTATCTGGGAAGTCGAAATCTGTATAGGGGCATGTTTAGTGAAGGTACGATATTCCTTTACTGGAATTGTACCGCGTCGCGATCGCATTCCGGGAGGTAAATAAATGGCGATAGTTTCAAGTCCAAATAAACCTGTTGTAGTTAATCCTCTTAAACAAAGCCAGACGTTGGGTGCAGCGATGGCTTTTTTAGGACTGAAGGGAATGGTTCCACTTTTACATGGTTCGCAGGGTTGTACTGCTTTTGCAAAGGTAATTTTAGTCAAACATTTCCGTGAGGCAATACCTTTGGCAACGACGGCAATGACGGAGGTGACAACTATTCTCGGTGGTGAAGATAATATTACCCAAGCGATTTTAACGTTGATGGAGAAGTCAAAACCAGAAATAATTGGTTTATGTACGACTGGACTGACGGAAACGCGAGGTGATGATATGCAGGGAATTCTCAAGGATTTCCGCAAACTTCATCCAGAATTAGATAGTTTACCAATAATCTTGGTGTCTTCACCGGATTTTAAAGGTGCATTGCAAGACGGATTTGCAGCCGCAGTTGAGGGTATTGTTAGGGATGTACCTGAAGCAGGTAGAACTATTCCCCAACAGGTGAATATCTTAGCCGGTTCGGCATTTACTCCCGGTGATATCCAGCAGGTAAAAGATATTGTTAGTGAATTTGGATTAACACCTATTGTTGTTCCCGACTTATCGGCTTCAATGGATGGTCATTTGGATGATTCATGGAGTCCAATTACAGTTGGTGGCACAACTTTAGAACAACTAAAGCAAGTCGGGAGTTCGGCTTTTACAATTGCTTTGGGTGAAAGTGTCCGAGGGGCTGCGGAAATTTTGGAACAGCGCTTTGAAATCCCCTTTGAAGTATTTACAGAATTGACAGGTTTGCAACCTGTAGATGAGTTTTTGCAGGCACTTTCTGATGTCAGTGGCGTAAGTGTTCCCCAAAAATTTCGCCATCAACGCAAACAATTACAAGATGCGATGTTAGACACGCACTTTTATTTTGGGCGTAAACGTATATCTTTAGCCTTAGAGCCAGATTTGTTGTGGTCAACCGTTCTGTTTTTACAGTCAATGGGGGCAGAAATTCAAGCGGCTGTGACGACAACGAGATCGCCACTTTTAGAGCAACTACCAATTGACAAGGTTGTGATTGGCGACTATGAGGATTTTGAGGAGTTAGCTAAGGGTTCCGATTTATTAATTGGTAACTCCCATGCTGCTAATATTGCTAAACGTTTAGGAATTCCACTTTATCGTCAAGGTATCCCAATTATTGACCGTTTAGGTAATGGTCAATTCACTAAGGTTGGGTATAAAGGCACAATGGATATTTTGTTTGATATTGGCAATATCTTGTTAGAAACAGAAGAGATGAAAGCTAGAGATTTGAAGTATGAAATCTAATAAATAGTCAGAAGTTAATAGTGATTAATTAGATATATATTTTTCTCAGTAAAAACATATCTAAATAATGGTCTATTATTCTCAATCTAGAATAGCGTTGACAACAAATAACTCCTCAATCTCAACACCTAAATTTTCACTTCGACTCAGCACTTATTTAATTCGAGGAAGCTAATGAAGATTGCTTTTACAACTAGTGATAGAGTACATATTAATGCTCATTTTGGCTGGGCAAGAGAAATTGACGTTTATGAAATATCCGATAATGGATATGAATTTATTGAAACTCTCACTTTTGAGGGCGACTTAAAACAAGATGGCAATGAAGATAAAGTTACTCCCAAACTTGAAGCCCTAAATGATTGCACAATCGTTTATGTTTCCGCAATTGGTGGAACTGCCGCAGCAAAATTAATCAAAAAAGGTGTCACTCCTGTAAAAGCTAAATCAGATGAGGACAAAATTGCTGATATTTTAAATAAATTAGTTCAGACTCTCAAAGGTAATCCACCTCCTTGGTTACGTAAGGCTTTACAACCAAAATCAAGCAACTTTGAAGATGATTTAGAGGAGGAAGCAACTGTATGAGCGATACAAATAGTGTTAAGCCGAGTTCTACTTTTGATGTTGAAAAATCGGCTTTTTTGAAGGCAATAACCCAACAAATCCGCGCTCAAGATATCTATGGTGTTTATCGTAGTTGGACGGATGAGTTGCTACTCAAACCTTATATTGTCAGCAAGCAAAAGAAACGGGAAATCCCCGTTGATGGTGATGTCGATCCCATGACAATCAGCCGAATTAATGCCTTCTATCGGGCGGCAGCTGCTTGTATTGAGAAAGAAACAGGTTTGTTATCTCAGGTTGTTGTTGATTTAAATCATGAAGGTTTTGGCTGGATTTTAGTCTTTGCTGGTCATCTTCTATTGATTCGCAAAACTATACGTGATGCCCATCGCTATGGTTTTGAATCATTAGAAAAAGTCGCAGAAGAAGGAGAGAAATTAGTCGCACAAGCTGTAGATTTAACGAAGCGATTCCCAGAAGTAGGTAAGTTGTAATGACTCAAACTAATGAGGCTGCTATTGAGGATTCGATTAATGATTTAAAAATGCGAATTAAGCGCCTCAATAGTAAAGCTGGTCAAATGAAAATGGATTTACATGACCTTGCAGAAGGTTTACCAACAGATTACCAGACATTGATGGAGGTTGCTGCGGAGACTTACGAGATTTTCCGCAAGCTGGATGAGATGAAGCAAGAATTAAAAAGAATGGAGCAGGGAAAATGAGTGCAGATTTTGACACATTTAAACAAATAGTTGAAGCTGAAGAGTATTTTAAATTTTTTGAGCTTCCTTATGATGCAAAAGTCGTAAATGTTAATCGTCTACATATTTTGAAGAAGTTTTCTTTAAATATTAAAGAAATAGACGAGCAAAATCCCAGCTTAAGTTTTGCTGACAAAGTTAGTCTATATCGTGCAGCTTTGGAAAAAGCCTATCAGGTTTTTCTGGACTCAACACCTCAAGAACAAAAGCTGTTCAAAGTGTTTAATCAGAAGCCTAAAAATGTAGTCACGCTGACAGAAATCACTTCTGATTAGGAGGTACAAAGTGATTGACCTAACGCCTACCGAGTTAGAACGTTACCGCCGCCAAATGATGCTCCCTAACTTTGGCGAATTGGCACAAAAGCGCTTAAAGTCAGCAACAGTGCTGGTTACAGGCGTGGGAGGATTGGGTGGTACGGCGGCGCTTTACCTGGCGGTTGCAGGCGTTGGGCGACTGATTCTCGTTCGGGGTGGTGACTTGCGACTTGATGATATGAATCGTCAGATTTTAATGACGGATGATTGGGTCGGTAAACCAAGGGTATTCAAAGCTAAAGAAACACTACAGGCTATCAATCCTGATGTGGAAATCGAAACTGTCTTTGATTACATCACCCCAGAGAATGTGGATTCATTAGTGCAATCGGCTGATATGGCGTTGGATTGTGCCCACAATTTCACGGAACGCGATTTGCTCAACGATGCTTGCGTCAGATGGCGTAAACCGATGGTGGAAGCGGCAATGGATGGCATGGAAGCATATCTGACTACGATAATTCCTGGTGTTACTCCTTGTCTATCTTGTCTATTTCCCGAAAAACCAGTTTGGGATAGACGTGCTTTCTCTGTTCTTGGTGCTGTTTCGGGAACACTAGCTTGTTTGACTGCACTGGAAGCGGTGAAGTTGATTACTGGCTTTAGTCAGCCTTTACTGTCGCAGCTGTTGACAATTGACTTGCACCGAATGGAATTTGCCAAGCGTCGTTCCTATCGCGATCGCGAATGTCCGGTCTGTGGTAATAATGCACCATGGCGCTATTCTGGTTCCAATTCAATGGAAACTACCAGCAATTGTAAGTAGGTATAGATGATTTCCTCATTTATTACCCTAACACTTGCGATCGCTTGTGTTTTTGTAGCGTGTAAGTTTAATGTTGAACTTGTGCAGCTAGTAGCTAGTTTAATGGCGATGTTTTGGGTGGGTTTAAGTTTTTTTTACTCTCCTTTTCCAGTGGAAACACTACTTGCGATCGCTTTCATCATCACCACTAACAAAAAAGTTAAATGTTAATGGTTTATTGAGGATAATTAATCGTTAATAGTTAGTTGGTTGTTAAGTATTAGTCTCTTCGACAACTAGTATAACTAATAATTAATAACTAATAACCAGATATCCAATTACCAATAACTAATAACTAAATAACCACCAACTAATAGGAGAATTGATGGCTATTACATTAACAGAAAAAGCAGAGCTTCGCCTCCGTTCATTTCTGCTTGGTTCTGCACCTGATTCCCAGAAGCCGACAAAAGGTATTCGTGTCTCGGCTAAAGATGGTGGTTGCAATGGCTACGAATATGGCATGGAAATCACCTCTTCACCTAAGCCTGATGATGTCGTCATTGAACAAGGTCAGGTGTTGATTTATGTCGATGCCAAAAGCGCTTCTTTATTAGAAGGTATGGTAATTGATTTTGTTGAAGGTGTGATGGAAAGTGGCTTTAAGTTCACTAACCCAAATGCTACAAATACTTGCAGTTGCGGCAAGTCCTTCAGTGCTGGGGACTGTACTCCAAAAGGGACACCCTGCCAATAACCGATTCTATATCCAACAGCATCAGTCGTCCTTTTGGCATTGCAGGCTAAAGAGCCTGATAAATTTATTTTTGCTCCTTGAGTGAAATTAAGTCACAACTTATTTCAACTCACTTTGTATACCCCTGGTAGCCTGTCTAAAAGGCTTAGGAGCATTACAAAACTGTCAAATCCTACTTTTTTTGAGGAGAACGAAAGAATGGCTACTTATCAAGTTAGATTAATCAACAAAAAAGAAGAGCTTGACACCGTAATTGAAATTGACGAAGAAACTACCATTCTCGATGGTGCTGAAGAAGCTGGTATTGAACTACCTTTTTCTTGTCATGCTGGTTCTTGTTCTAGCTGCGTTGGCAAAGTAGTTGAAGGTGAAATCGATCAGTCTGATCAAAATTTCTTGGATGACGAGCAAATGTCTAAGGGTTTCGCTTTACTTTGTGTTACTTACCCTCGCTCCAATTGCACAATCAAAACTCACCAAGAACCTTATTTGGTATAAATCAGCAATTTATTTGTAGTCATTCCAAATCATGCTTGATTAAGCAGAATAAGTAATTCAACTAATACCTTTGTTCGGTCAGCACTCTACACATACTCTGATTCTGAAGGTGTGACGCAAAATTCATTATTCTGTTCGTATTGTATTTGGGGATATTGACTGAGTTTGAATGTTGGCTCATCTTCAAGTCATGGCTAGATTATAGCTATGACTTTTTTATTGCGAAAAGAGGTTTTAATTTGACGTGATATCAGGTTGTCTAAATAATTACGATAAAACCGACGCGAAGATTAGGAGATAGGGGGAGGTAATGACAAATTAATAATAACTGATTAGCCAGACTTGAGATGAATATTCCTCCAGCGAAACAAGCTACTATGAATAAAATATGACCTTGAACCTAGTAAGTAGGAGCTTGATTTTAGGTTCTATATAACTCACATTAATTAGTTATTTTTTCTGTGTACAATTATAGGTTTTCAATCTTTTTCCGAAATATCTATTTAATAATTCATATCACCAAGATTAAAATAAGCTTGTTTACTATTTTTGATATTTATATTTTAGATCAAAGTATAAAATTTTTGACATTTTAAAAGTTTTTTAAAGTATATTTTTGACGAATTTTATAACTAATTATTACAAAATTACTGATAAGAAAAATGTATTAACTACGCCAGATGTTTAGGTTTTGTTTATGATTCAAAAAAAGATTAGTGATAGGATAAAGGTGAGCTAAAAAGTTGCTCATCTCACTAAACACAAAACCAAAATAATGGCAAACTGAACAAGACATCTAAATCTGAATTGTCGGGAAATACAATATCAAGTATTTTGGGAATATTCAAGTATAAATGCGTAAATCAATCCTGAAAATATCAGATTTATCAATCGTCTAAATAGACTTAGAGACTTACACAAAGAAACTCTACTTCTGCAAGAAAAAATCAGTAAGGGCTTATCGCCTAACAAAAAAAGAGCTTCTGCATTCCTAATGTAAGTTTCCACAAATATCACATCCAAAATTCCAAAATTTAGTCAGATTCTGCCACTATTTTCAACAGCGTTAAGTTGAACAATTCAACACTTTAGGGTGATTGGATAACTCAATACGCTAGTTAGCACAATTGTAAGTTTAGTAAAAATAGCAGCCCTTTAGTTGAATTGAATTTCATTTATTTTTGGACACGCCTTAAATTCAAGGAGCAAAGATTATGCGAGCTAAACATATCATGACTCAAGAAGTAGCAACTATCCGTGGTGCTGCAACTGTTGAGGAAGCTGTTAAACTCATGCGACTCAAAGGTTTACGTGCTTTGATTGTTGAGCCTCGTCACAATGGTGATGCTTATGGAATTGTGACTGAAACTGATATCACATATAAAGTTGCAGCCTATGGTAAAGACCCCAAACGGATGCATGTTTTTGATATCATGACTAAACCCTGTGTTGTTGTTAATCCTGATCTGGATTTGGAATATGTAGCACGTCTATTTGCTAATACAGGTATTCGTCGTGCACCTGTGATTGAAAAAGAGCTTTTAGGTATTATTTCTGTAACTGATATTCTCAACAAAGGTAATTTTGTTGAAAAACCAAAATTGCTCTTCTTACAAAAAGAACTTCACAAAGCAATCTCTGATGCTCGATCTATTTCTGCAAATTATGGTGAGGATTCTAAGAGAACAATCGAAGCATGGGATTTAGTAGATGAACTGGAAGCTGAAGCAGGTTACTATGGTGCTCCAAAACCAGAAAAAACTGCAAGAGAAACATTTGCAAACCAAGCTGGAAATAATACTAATAATCAACAAGCTGTCGAGCACACTGTATAGCACTACCTATACTAATTAGTGTTAATTTCATCATTTTTTATCTGACTAGTCTTTTTATTCTTGGTTTAACTCTCTAAGCCAGATAAAAATTTAGAACTCCTGTAATATATAGGGGCTTCTAACTAATGGTGAAACTAACAGAAATAAAAGTGCTTTCACAAGGAAACCGGTTTCGATAATTCTATCGGATGCCGGTTTTTTTAATTGAGTTAGGGAACTCCAAAAAATAAATGACTCAACTCTATTACTGTATATGAGGGCGTTTTCAGGCTTATGCCTCACACAGCATACAAAAATTGCATGTTTAATTACTTGGAAGTCTATGATATAACCGAGTAATTATACTCAGATATCGTACTGAATTAAGTTTTAGATGATTTAATTTATGTTTGAGTTGGCTTAGCAGGAAAGTTTTATTTAAGAATTTTTATCACTATATTTTCTAACTGCTGCAAATTCTGAAAATTGCTTGAATAATGATATCTTTGGGGATAAGAGAGTATTTTAAGGTTTTTCTAAAATATTTGGTTCTTCGGTCTATTTTATGGAGCATTAACATTAAAATGCCAATTTAATAGGCTACGTAATCTAAAATTACTAAAGTTACGAAAGCCATATCCAAGTCTTTTAATCAATTTAAGCTTGTTGTTAATGCCCTTAGTGGTGCAGAAAAGTCCTGGAATCCTTATAAATTAAAGGATTTTCGACGAGACGGATATTTTAGCGTTTCTCAAAAAATGGAACGAGGATAATAGCTTTCAGGCGCTATTTTGACCATCTACGCAGTCCGTCATGAGACTCAGAAAAGTTTTCTGCACCACCAAGGTTAATGCCTTCCACTACTCCACTGGTAGTTCTACCGTCAAAATAACCAACTATTTCACCAAACCATCGAACAATTGTACCTAGACTTTTTGGAAAGTATGATTCGGATTCACACATCCAATCTAATAATTTTGTTATGCTATCTCCCCAAGATGTAGTTGTTTGAAATATATCACGGAACTTCTCTTTAAGCTCGTGCATTTTTCCAAGCTTTGGTGATACTTTTAACACTGATTCTAATTTATCTTTTTGCTTTTCATTTAAGTCATCTTGGTTTTTAAGCAAGCTATATTTACTTTTACTTAAAGCTTCTAATTTATGAGCTTTTTCTGATTTGTCTTCTAAAGACATTGCCGCTTTCTTCTCTGCTTTACGCATACTATCTAATTCTTCATTCACCTGTTTCATCACATGAAATCTGTCTGCTGTGATATTGGCATTTGGCATTAGTTCTTCTACTAAGTTTTTATAGGCTTTCCAGAGATCAATACTTACTTCTTCTATTCTTTCTAATACCTCAACTCCCCAACCGATAAGCACTTCGCGGATATCCTCTATTCTCCTCGAACACACTATCTCAATTGGTTTACGAGTATCTAAATCTACTATTACTGCCAAGTAATTACCTTGCCCTTTTACTAATGCTATTTCATCTATTCCTATTCTTCTCACCTGACTTAGGTTGATATTTAATATCTGTGATACCTGCTTTTTTAGCATTGACTCTACTTCGTCATCACTCAATCCATTTCTCTTGGCTTATTACAACATAGTTTATATTTATTAAAGCCTTATTTAGCAGTAATTACAGCTTTAGCTTTTATATTTTTACTATCTTACAATCAGGATTTAATTTGTTTACTCCATAAAACTTCCTGAAGAACCAAATATTTCTTGCAAAAAATTTTCTAGAAGAGACCAATCAGGTATTTTTATATTGCTGGTATCATCAATTTGTTACCAACTAATAGTATCAATAAATTCTTTTTTTTTTGAAGTTACCTTTATTATAAATCTAGCCATAAATTAGAGCAGAGGAGAATAATATATTGATGTTGAAAATCTGAATATTGCTTGCTGGGTATAGTATCTTGTATTCGGGTTGAGGGTAAATCTACATATCCACCTCAAATTAATCAAGATGCTTCTCGGTGATGATTCACAAGTCATAATCAGCTAATTCGGATTTTTAATATAGCATTAATTTCGGCAGTAAGTAAATAATTTATTAGATTATTTCTCATCCAGGGTTATATCTCTTGAAATGATGATAAATGATTATTTTGAACAAATTCAAGATGTTCAGAATATTTAAAAAGATGAATTAATCTGTATTTTCTGCCACAAACAATTAAACATTTACAAACTTTCCTGAAAGTCAATACTTTCATCGAAATAGTTTTCAAGCAATTTTGCATAAGAAAATTTCATGATGAGTTGATTTCAGCCAGAAGAATTCAATCAAAAACAGCACGACTGAAAATAGATAAACTTGACAGAGTGCAATGGAAATATTGAATTGAAATTGGGAATAAATTGCTCAGTTAAGAGAAATCAGTTAACTCAAGCTGATTGTTAGTGCGTGCATCAGATTTCACTCAAAATTAAGCATTTGTATTGTTTCTATCTCCGCCCCGGAATTAAATATTGGCAATTAATATACAGGGTGATATTTACTAGAATTCAATTAAAAATATCTGGAGATAGAAATTAATATTGTTCACGATCGCCATGTAAAACTAATTAGGAAAAATAAGCGAGGAGGAAATGGCAAAGTACTTCTTTAACGAGGAAGATTCACATCCAGTGCAATTAACATCAGCAGATATTATTCTGCGGCAACAACTGGAGTATTCAATCAGTAAATACTTTTATAATGGATGCGATCGCACAATTCAAGATTTACTCTCTGAATGTCGTTGGTATGTCACAACTATCAATGGTACATTAACTTTGGCGATCGAATGTCGCGATGAAATGATTAACTGGCAAGTTTTGCGTAAGATGGTACCAATGGCAAAATTGCTCAAACAAGTTGTTACTAGCGCCAAAATTCGCGTCTATCCACCAGAAGCACAAGGTATCCCGTTTGAAATGCGTGTTGATGAATTAGGAGTTTATAGAGAGCATCAAGAAGGTGCTTAGAAAGGGAAAAAGGTTAAGAGGAAAAGAGCAAAATAATAGGTGTTATTTCATTGTTATCAGCGCTATTATCACTACTAGGCAAAGATTTCTTTATAACTCCTAATTATTAACTCTTAACTTTTTAACTCTTGATTCCTAATTCCTAATTCCTAATTTATAATCCCTAATCCCTAATTCTCAATTCATTACTCCTTACTCATCACTTTAACTATTTCTGCAAATACAAAATTTGCTGCATTTTGTACAGCAGGGGTTAATTCCCAACCAAAACCAAGGTTTGCAGCTTCAATTAAATATACTGTTACATCTCGGGGAAAATTCTGCTGAAATATTTTTCTACCAGATGCGATCGCATTATCCCAGCGAAAATCATGCAAACTATAACTCGGCTCGGGTAGAGTTTCCAATTCTTCACCGGGCACTGTGTATACTATCCCCGGTTCCGAACCTGTTGAACTGGCATCAATAATAATTAATCTTCGGCTACCACGCGCTTGAAACATTACCTCCATCCCAGATGTACCGCAGTCATAAACCGAGACGTGAGGATGGGGGTTTTGCGTTAAATATTGCTGGAGACGTTGAGCGATAATGACACCGACTCCATCATCGCTGCGGTTCAAATTTCCGCAACCAATAATTGTTAACATGAAGAGGCTTAATCCGCATTATTTAAAGCAGTTAAATCAAATAAATGTGTGGTTAATACTCCACCTAGCCAAATATTCCTTTCCTGTGTTTTTAATTTTAAAATTGCACCGTTCGGAATATTAAAAAAATCTAGGGAGACTCGAACTTGATACATAGTTTCAGGTGTCGCTTCAACCGAATTAAAAATTAGCGACCATAAAAATGCTCGCATAAACATCCCATGAGTAAATATAGCCACAAATTCTTCCTGCAAATCTTTAATTTGCCTCTGCAAGCTATGTACTCGACTCATCATTTCGGCAAACGATTCTGCTCCCTCTCCATCGACATAAAAAGGGTCATTTCGTTGCCAATATTCCTCTGCCATTGGTTTTCTTTCAGCTAACGTCGTGTTTTTACGTCGCGCTGTTGCTAAATAATTAAATTCCTGAACTTGCCATTCTGCTTGTGCAACTGAAGAAAATCTGTCGATGGTTGCTTGAGCAGTTTGTTTAGTCCGCACAAACGGTGAAGTAACTATTAATGAAGGTTGTTGTGAGAAAAATGAGGCTACTTGCTTGGCTTGCTGATGTCCTTTCTCAGTTATTTGAATATTTGTTTGTTCATCGGTTGGAAAACCAGCATTTGCTTCACTTTCACCATGTCTAATTAACCACACTAGCGCCATTATTGCCCCCATCCCTCAATGGTTGTCTGGGAATCCTATCATAAGCATGGGTAATTTGGTTACTAATTGGGTAGCAGAATTGACGAAGGAGGAGAGATTCATACTAAAGACGTAAGCTGTTCTCAGAAATATTCTGGGAAAATATTCGGGGAAATTGCGATCGCATCTTCAAGATATAATTTTCTACGAATAAGTAAAAATCGCAACTCCCATCTCTGCCTTTCTACGCCTTTAAATCAACACCAAATTTTTTGGCAATCTCACATAATTTATCAAACTGTTCTTGTCCAGCTAGAGCTAGTTTTTCATCTGCGGGTAACATATTTTTCTCACCTTTAGGAACTAGGTATTTGACATACAGCGAGATAAAATCTACTACAATTGGTATTCCTTTCAAAGCATGACTATCGGCTTGTTTTCCCGCAGCTAGTACCGCCATTCCACCTGCAATTGTATTTCTGGTTGCTTTGACAAATTGGTCAACTAGTTCTTCGATATAATAGGCTGGTGCTAAGTTAGTTAATCTACTTTCATCGACGATTAATTCAAAGCCCGCTTCAGTTGCTTGATCTATGACACACCATTGTGTAAATTCTTTTAAAGCTTCTTCAGAAAGACGTGGAAGATATTGATGTAATTCTAATTCAGACACGAGTTGTTCCTACTAATTTAATGAGATAAGTGTAATTAATTCAACAGTTTGATTGCATCTGCCATTTTGATGTGCAAATTTACTAATTATTCCTCATCATTTTTGCTTTTAATTGCTGAGGAGAAATAAGTTATCACTGATGATAAGTAATTTGTAAATAATGACAATTGACTGATGAGAGGATGCTTTCAGATACTAGTATTAGCCATAAAGCTTTCATTTTCTGTATTTTTAGCAAATGTGTATAATTCGTTTATTTTGTCAAGAGGTAAAATGACCATTCCCACTTTGGGTACATTGCGTAGGTCAAGAAGTAAAAAGTATTTCCCTTTATGTTTATATTTTGGTGTGACTTCTGCCAGTAGGGATTTAATATAGTAATCTTCGGCTTCACTGACATCATGATAGTAGGAAATATGAGCTTTTTCATCAAAATACAATTCTGCTGAGTAAATATTTTTTCTAATTTGAACTGTGATATGTACGGGAAATGTCTCATTATGAATAGAATGCATTTACTGTGACTCCTCTGAATAAGATGGCTATTGGTAAATTTATTTTTTTAATAAATAGTAGATACGTCTTTTTAATTTTTGTGTAGCGTGTAATGGCTCAAGACTAACTCTTCTTGTAAAACTAAATCGTACATTTTGCTACTAATTATTAGTGTCTATATTTAATTTTCAAAAGGAAGGTATATATTCCCAGCTTTGAGACTGGGAATCAAGGAAGGAGACAAGAGAGAACAAGATGAAAAAAGTTCGGTTATGCAGTTCTAAAACGAGCTAATTCTTCTCCTGTTTTGGCATCGTGGGCATGAACGGTACAAACCAAGCAAGAATCGAAAGAACGTGCCACATGTCCAACTTCGACAGGATCACGAGGGTTTTCAATGGGTGTACCAATCAGGGCTTCTTCAATTGGTCCCCGTATACCCTGGCTATCACGAGGGCCAATATTCCAATTACCTGGTGTAATAATCTGGTAATTTTTAATTTTGCCACCTTGAACATTAATC
Source organism: Calothrix sp. NIES-4101 (assembly GCA_004296455.1). Classification (GTDB taxonomy): domain Bacteria; phylum Cyanobacteriota; class Cyanobacteriia; order Cyanobacteriales; family Nostocaceae; genus Brunnivagina. The sequence goes on along the minus strand of AP018280.1, from coordinate 4,134,855 downwards.
CAGTGGCACAGCGCTCCCCTTGCGGCTTCCGTTGCACCCCATCCTTGTCCATCTTGTTCTTCAGGTTTGATGTACCAATCTTCATTGAGGCGAAATTCCCGCAGACAATGTTCAGCTTGACGATACAACTTGACAATTTCATGCATTCGTGCTAACTGTCGCAGGTGAACACTGGCACCACCTAATTTTTTGAAGGCATCAAGGATAAAACCATCCTGGTGTTGCCAACCTTCCCCATGTGTACCCCCAGCGACAAGTTGACGGGCAAGGGGACCTGCTTCGAGTCTGCCTAAGTTTTGGTGCAATACTGCTGTTGACCAGGAATAGGCATTATTGAAGTCTTTTTTATTGTTGGGGCTAGGTTTGGTTGTGCGATCGCGTGGGTGAATATCGGTTTCGCTTTCTTCGTACCACGAGTGGGTCATGTTCTCACGGACAAATCCTTCGTCCATTGCCGCGTGAGTATCGGTAAAACTATCATACACACCACTCTTCATAATCATCGCCGCATTGCGTCCGGCAATAGTGGGTTTTTGATATTTAGTTTCGTGGGGTAAATATCCCCAAGTGACATACTTACCAACACCCGCACCAAACTTATCGAGTCCAATATCCAAACCCATCCGCCAATAAATTCCCAAATCAGAATTCCAATGTTCGGGCTTTTCATTGAGCCAAGCCATGAAGTCATCGTAGGTACGAATTTCTTCATATCGTTCCAAAGAACAGCCCAACCAAACTGATTCGATCCAATTGCGGCGGAAATATTCCAAAATTGACCAAGCGCGAGTCACATCAGTCAAAGTGGGGGCACACATGACACCACCTGGCACCATATAACTGCTGTGGCAACTAGTGATATTCTAGTTAATGTTGCAAATTTGTTAGCGAATAACTTAATTTCAATAGCTTTAGGTTTCACACTAACATTTTATTTTCACCATTCCAGCTTATAAATTAGGGAAGATTTAGGGAATGAGCGGGCAAAATCAAAACCAGGATGATTGCAATACTTCCGCAAGAGGTAGTCGTCGCGATCGCACATTTACCAATGCAGAGTTCGACGCAGACATCACCGACTTATTCGCCGATATTTTTGCAGACTTTGAGCCGCAAAACACCACAGACGGCAGTTATAGGGGAACAATGGCGAAAATTAAAGCAACGGAATTACACTATCAGGAAGTTTTTGAGCAGAAGTTAGTCGAAGCAAATACTAATTTAAAAAGAGATCGGGTAAAAGTTAGCATCAAACAAACTGGCAATTCCCTGCAATTGCGGGCTACCCTACCGTTAAAGCCAGACGATCGCGATTGCTCTGTTAAGGAAAAAAAGCAGTATGATTTATCCTTGGGGATACCAGCAAATTTAGAAGGACTCAAAACTGCGATCGAGGAAAGTTACGAGTTAGGTAAATTAATTGCTCGTCATACTTTTGAGTGGAATGAGAAGTATTTAGGAATTAAATCGAGAGAGAAACAAGAGATAAAAACTATTGGGGAATTGTTAGATATATTTGCGGAAAAATATTATCAAAGCCGTCAGCAGACTATCACCAGTCAAAATACTTTTGCTAACTATATATCTGTAATCAAAAGAAACTTTCCTTTGACCACTTTGGCAACAAAAAATAACTTTGAGGAAATTATTAATTCATTTCAGGGAAATAAAAAAAATGAACTGATTGCGGTATCTTCCGTTTTTATTAAAACCTTTCAGTTGGGATTTACACTTGATGTCACACGGGATAATGTCACCCCTGCCCATAGAGAAATTCCCGATGACGAAAAAATAATTCACTCATTTACCCTATTTGAAAAATTTGCCCTCAACCGCAAAAATACAAACATCAGCGATGAGATTGACACCTGGGAAATGTGGCGTTGGATATATGGAATGTTGGCAACCTTTGGGTTAAGACCAAGGGAATTATTTGTACAACCAGATATTAATTGGTGGCTATCTTCCCAAAATTTAGATAATACTTGGAAAGTCGATAAAGATACCAAAACTGGATATCGAGAAGTTATTCCCTTTGTTCCCGAATGGTTAGAATTATTTGATTTAAAAAATACTTTACCATTAAAAATTTTAGATAAAAAAGTTGCGAAAATAGCATCTGTGCAAAATATTAATTGGATGCGGAGAGATATATCCAGATGGTTTCGGAAAGTTGGAATTGAGTTTCAACCCTATGATTTGCGTCATGCTTGCGCGATTCGATCGCATCTTCAAGGAATACCTATTAAAGCCGCAGCAGACAATTTAGGTCATACTGTTGATGAACATACCAAAACCTATCAAAGATGGTTTGGAATTGAGAACCGGAAAAAAGCCTTTGGGGAAGCTATTAGTCAAAAGGCTTTAATTGAGTTGCAGAAGAATGAAATATTGGCGCTCAGGATGGAGAATGAAAGGTTAAAGTTGGAAGTGGAAAGATTGCATTTTCAGAAGAATGCTTGAAATACTTGTTTCTCTAGCGGGATGCATTAGTTTTATGACACGTAACTGTTACATATAATAAATAGTTAGATTACTTCGCTTCGCTTGGTTGAAGCATTGCTTATAAGTTACTGTTAAAACGTAATTGCGTACTGAGTTAGAAAAATGTTAAACATCCTCTAATTTTGGGAACCCTATACATAGAAGAGAAGTTAATAGGAAAAACTAGTTATGAGGGAGATATTTGATTTGTTTGCTGGAAATTTTTCATCTAAGCAAGGAGATCGCAAATTACATCAAGGAGACTTCAAGGGTGCAATTGAAGCATACAATAAAGTATTGTCTCTCAATCCAAATGATCCTATCTCTTATGGAAACAGGGGTCTCGCATTTGCTCGTATAGGAGAACACAAGAAAGCGCTTGAAGACTATAATCAGGCTCTTCACTACTCTCATAATGAGGCTGCACTTTACAGTAACAGAGGTATTTCTCGTGAAGCGCTCGGAGATATCAAAGGAGCCATTGAAGACTACAAAAAAGTAATACTTATTGACTCTTCAATAGCTCAAGGTCATTTCCAGCTTGGATGTGCTTATGTTCAAGTAAACAAATATGAGTATGGAGTGAGAGTTTTAGGTCGTGCCATTGCGCTGAACTCGCAGTACATTGCAGCATATGCTTTTAGAGGTTTAGCTTATGAAGGTTTAGCTAAATATGAGGAGGCACTTCAAGATTACAATCAAGCAATTCGTCTCAAACCTGACTATGGGAAAGCTTACAAGTTTAGAGGTTTTCTGCGTATGAAAATGGGAGATAAGCTAGGCGCGACAGAGGATCTTCAAAAAGCTGCTGGGCTGCTTTTTAATCAAGGACAAGTTACTGAGTACAAAGAGATACTTGACTTAATTAATGAGAAACAGTAAGTTTGGGGGTCTTAATTTTAAGATTAATAATAAATTGGGTGCGACTCTTTTGAAGAGACGACCGTTAAACATCTTTGAGAAAAGCGATGCCTCCGGCACGCTGCGCGATCGCTAATATCGAGTTAGTATGATTGCCACTTACACTACTCAGGGTAAAATAGGAATTGCATCAACTTGTAATCTACTACAAAATCGCACAATCCAACCCGCCACTTGAGGCAGGTGATACGGCAAAAATATGCGTGCAAATATTGATACTCAGAAGTTAGAACGTCTGATGCAAGTCTTAGGTAGAGAAGCCCAGGGTTCAGGCTGCATCTACTTTACAGGTGGAGCTAGTGCCTAGGCTGTTGACTCTGTGCCTTTTGACATGGTAAAAGTTCATGCACTTTTAATGTCGTCACAATCCCCTGAAAACAACGTTTTTCGTTTTGATAGTGTGGATTGACCAAAAACTTCAGATAGCCATGCTTCAACGTCTGAAAAACTAATTGTTTCAAGTGCGTTTTTAATCAAAGCTGTCGTCAGATTCATAGTAGATAAACAGATGGTTAGCAGCATCTGACCCATTTCTTTAAATGGACAGCGCGCGGAAAATTGCTTATATTTTCCAAACAATGACTCAATCACATCAGAAGTAGCTAAAAAAGTAGATTGGTTTTTAATTTTTCGGCATTGAACAGACAAATAACCCAAAATACTTTGTTGAAGTTTCTGGAGAGAATTATCATCAAATATAACTTTATTTTGTTCAAAAAAATCGAGAGTTTTATGACTAATTCCTGATTGTTTGAGTTGAGTTTCAACACCTCGTGTGAGTGACACCATTTGGTTCCATTGAATTAGGTCTGATTCGTAGTCAACTAACCATCCCAATTTATCTACTATTTTCTGAGTAATCAGCGAAGGGTCAGAATCTGGCATTAATTTAATTAAAGTGTCTGGAGAAGAATTTAGTAATTTAATCCCCCAATTTGTCAACCTTTCTACATTAAAAAAACGACATTGAGAACGTTGTGTTGGAGGAGATAAAAATGATAAATCTGTTTGTTGTAATTTTTGTCTGCTGATATTACATTTTTGAATAAATGACTGATATCTCTCATCCGAATCTAGCTGGTATTTTAAAAGTAAAGCCATTGCATGAGTCACATCATGGGTATAGATAATATCTGGGTGATTTTGCTGGTATAGCTTGATTCCACGAGCTAGGTCGCTACCATTGTCCGCTACTATTTGTACTGGTACGCCGACTTTTTGACTGATTTTTTCTAGTTTTGATTCTATAATCTCTCCTTTCGTAGAATCCATAATTTCTAATCCGAAAATTTTCACGTCTTCATGCGCCAACCCTCTTTTCTGCTTCATCACATTTTCTTCAATATGCTGCTGTGAAACGCCTAAAATTACCAACGCTTTTTGTTTCCCTAATTCTAATGTCAAATCGACAATAAATATCCAATCATCACGATATTCTTTCTCTTTTGTCAATTCATATATTCCAATCCGAGCCAACCACTTTCTCACACAACTGAAACTTGGAGTTGCCTGCTCTTCATAATTATTAAACAACTCAAATACTTTTTCTACTCCTCTAAAACTGATACCACATTCAATTAAAAGTAAGAGTGCTTGCTGAATTATTTTGGCATCATAATGATGACCCTTCACATTTAATTCCATAGCTTCTATGATTTCTGCTTCGACTTGAATTTCCTCTTTTTTTCGTCTAAATCTCCTTCAATGTTTAACTCTTTTAGTTTTGACTCTGCCATCAACGCGCGATTTTTCCATTCTTCTCTTGAATCTAATAGATCTCTAACCTTGATTTCTAAGGCTCTAATCTTTTTTTGTTTTAATAGTGCTTTTTCTTTCCAGTTATCTCGACCTTTCTGAAACAAACGTGCTAATCTACTAACTGGGCTTTTAAACTCCTGCATGGGCTTTGAATGTGCTAAGTATTAACGACACTATTATTGTATGAAGCAATGGTGCCTTAAAACCAACAAAGTCAACAGCCTAGCTAGTGCCCTACTAATTGGATGGCGCAACTCCACAGTTGATGTCGATATTCGTCTAGACCCTGAACCACCAGGCATTTTTCAAGCGATCGCCAAGCTCAAACAAGAATTAAACATCAATATCGAATTGGCATCTCCGCAGGATTTCTTGCCACCTCTTCCAGGATGGCGCGATAGAAGCGTATTCATTGGCAAGCGAGGTCATATTTCGTTTTATCACTATGATTTTACAGCCCAAGCTCTTGCTAAACTATCCAGGGGATTTGACCGTGATATTAAAGATATTGAAGCTATGTACAAACAAAAATTATTCTCTTTGAATGAGCTACGGAATTGTTTTGAAGCAATTGCACCTGAGCTAATCCGATTCCCCTCTCTTAACCCTGATGTATTTAGAAGCAGAGTCGAGAAATTTATTGAACGTTGTGAAGATAGCCCGGAGGACGATCAATCATGAATCTCAATGAGTTGCCAGGAGCCGATATAATTTTGCCTGGACTGAGTGAAATTCGCAACGGAGAGTCTAATACAATCGGGGCATTGTTAGTTGCGATCGCGGCAACGCGCTTAACTGAAGCCGGTTTAGATATCCCTAAATATCACTTAGCTCCAGAGCCAGAGCTAACCTTATATGCCCTTCTTCAAGATGAAAGAGACGATGCTTACGTTTACTATAATGCTTTGCTAAATCTCCTCAATAGCTTTTGCAATGCACTTGAACTAAGTTATAAATATAAGCCGTCGAACTTCACTATTAAATCTCTTTGAGAAAAGCGATCGCTCAATTTCCAAACAAGGAAATAATACTTATATACCCAAAATAACATGTAACTATCTAAACTTATATATTACTATTTACGTATTTATATTGATAAAAAAGGGGCTTTATACTTCAATAATAAGCAAATAATTATACTTAACTACTTGCCTTGGATTTCTTGATCGCGAACTGCGATCGCCTTTTACAAAACATCTGATTTATATCCAGCAAGCTCGGCAATTTACCAACCCCAGATAATATAGAAGCGCTAGGGAAAAATTAGGTAAGGATTTATAAAATTAAATGACTATTAATTGAGGAAAATAAATAGATTTGGAGAAGGATGATTGCAAATATAACTGGTTTGCGATCGCCTGATTTAAGGAAAAGTCAGGGAATTATTGCACCTATCCCTTCCAGACCCTAATTATATAAGCAATTCCGCCATTTATTTCCATATAACTGCTGTGGGGCCATTGTCCACCAAACAAGGCGTAGATTTCTACGGGTTTTGCTGAAAGTGTGATTCCTTGTTCGTAGGATGTGCCAGTAAATGCAGAAAAACGCTTACAAGCTTCTTGGTAATAAGGACTATGACGGTATTTGGAATGGGTTAAATCGATCGCAAATAAACCATAGAAATAACGCGGTATACTTTGTATGGTTTCGGCGATTTGACCAAGGTTGCGAGCTAGAATAGCATTCCGGGGAACTGTTGTTCCCCAAGCAGTATCGAGTGCCCAAGCTGCACTTGTGAGGTGAGAAGCCCCGCAAATACCGCATACGCGAGGTGTCACAATCAACCCTGCTTGTGGGTCTTTACCGCGCAAAATTACTTCAAAACCACGAAATAATTCTGCATGAGTCCAAGCATTAACAACTTGACCATTTTCGATTTCGACACGCACATCTAAATCACCTTCGACTCTCCCAACTGGTGATATATCAAGTATTTGAGTTCCCATGCTCCTCTCCTTTGGATTTTGTTAATGGTTAATTTTTACTAGCTAGTTGTTAATAGGTAATTTGATTCTTAAGAGACCATTAATAAAGTAAATATTAAGCATTACCGTGCAGGGAAAACCCGTTTACTCATCAAAAAATAAGATGATGCTCGATACTTAAATCAAAACTTCAATCCCAGAAACCTGGGTTATTTGGTCTGAAGATTTACTTTATACATAGCCTCTAATAACTATTAACTAAACAGTAAAAAAGTCTTCCTCAGCCCATGCCGGCATTGTATCTTTAGCTACCATTGTCAAGATGGCGTAACCCGTTTTATTCACACCTGGAGGTAAGTCTTTAGGAACACCCATGAGTGTCTGAGTTTTAAATACAGTCCCCGGTTTGAGGTCATAGAAGGGAAATTCGGGTTCTGTACAACCAATACAAGGCATTCCCGCCCGAGTTTTCGATGAAACTTGGTTCCAGAGAATACGATTACAGGAAGAATGGGTCATAGGCCCCCGACAGCCTAAATCGTAGAATAAACAACCTTTGCGTTGACCAAATTCACCTGTTGATGCTTTGTAAGCAAAGTGAATATTGCGAGTACATCCTGTTTGGGTAAAGGTATTGAAGAAAGTTTGCGGACGGTGGAGTTCATCTAAGACAATATCACCGATACGTCCGGTGGCGATCGCGACTAATATCTGTGTGATCCAGTCTGGGTGTGCGGGACATCCAGGTATATTAATTACTGGTAAACCGGATTTGGCACGAAAGTCTTTGCCTAAAAATCCACCTTCCTCACGTTTGAGGAATTGTAAACCTTTAGATTCGCTGGGGTTAGGTGACATCGCTGGTATTCCTCCCCAAGTTGCACAATCACCCACAGCAACAACATAATTAGCAACTTTAGATAAGTCAGCTAACCAGTCTTTCATGGGGCGATCGGCAAATCTGTTCCATTCCCCCGTACCGTTAGGTGCGTTTACCACCGAACCTTCAAATACGAGAATATCTACAGGAATCCTACCTAACACGCAATTCCACAGCATTGATTGTAGACTTTCACCCAGTTCCAGTCCTAGTGAGGGATGCCAAAGTAGATTAAAACCAAAGTCCGCAATCAAATCACAAGCTGTAGGTTCTTGGGCGTTGAGAAATGACATGGTGTTGCCACTACAGGCACCACCTTGTAGCCATAGTAAGTTTGTCATTTGCTAATTGTGTTCTGATTGTTTACCCTGCCGATTATGGGTGTAGAGTTAGAAATTTGGGATTTTAGAGTTTGAGTTTTAGATGATATTTTGCTACAACAAGTTATTGGCTGACTTGAGAAGAGATTATACTTGCACCAATGAGATAAATTTTGTTGAGAAAACTCAAAAGCATCCATATTTATCTTCTTGGGCATCTAAAATCATGTTTCTCTCAAATCCAAAATTAGATAACTCTGATTGTTACTACCTCTTTTTTCATATCAGATTTGGGGTAATTCTATTGTATCGGATACCATATTTTTTATTTTTGTCTATTTACCAAAAAACATATTTTGTTTTTGTGAGTCTGATTATACAGAAAACTTATGAGCAATAAGTCCTGGATGTTTATCGTTATGTGATTTATCTGCGGCACCAATTTCAAATTAAAAATTTTTAAATCACAAATTTAAATAACAACACAACTGAATTAATAGAAAATGTTAACTACTAACTATTGACTATTGATTAAATGGTTAATTATTAATTGTTAACTAGTAACTACTTGCGATTACTTGCATATATATACTTTATCTGAGTTAACTGAGGTTAATTAAAGAAAATTGTGAGTTTGGTGTGGTGAAATCACAATCTATATCTGTATAAATTAATTGTTCATGGAGTGAAATTAATTAACCCAAAAATCTCATGAAGTTGCCTAAACAACAAAACACTCAATCCTCCCCAATCTCTCAAGAGAACAGACATGTCCTCTAGTATTACAGATTCAACAGTCAAAGCCGCAATGGAAGCGATCGCATCCGAGTCCGCAACAACTGAAGAAAAAATTCAGATGTTGATTGAATTGGCGCAAGGTTGTCAAAAACAGCCGAAAGCACCAAAGGACTTGCGTAATGCGGTATCGCTATACTACCAAGCATATGAATTATGCAAAGATGATTACCCTTTGCTAAAAGCCAGGACAATGGCTGGAATGGCTAATGCGCTACAGGCTATTCCCGCAGGAGGAACGGATTTACTTTTGCAAGCAAAAGCAGGTTATGAGGAAGCATTACCAATTATGCTTTCCTTGGCGACACCGCAGGAAGTTGCCGAAGTGCAAATGAATTTGGGGTTAGTGTTACAGTCCTTAGCAAACCATAACTTAGCGCGAATTAGCGATAGTATCAAAGCGTATCAGGAAGCATTGCGAGGGTTTACCTGGGAAGAGTTTCCCCAGGAGTATGCTATTTTGCACAACAATATTGCGATCGCCTACCTTTCAATGCCACTATCATCGGAAAAAGAATATTTGCGGCATGGATTAGCTGTACAGTCATTTGAAGCCGCACTCAAGCATATTCAACTGATAGAACATCCTAGAGAATATGCAATGTTGCAAAATAATTTGGTACATATTCCATTTAGTTACATCACTATAATCTTCTATTTAGAGTAGGTACTTTGTATCTGCCTTCATTAAGCCCAGCAATTAAACTATTTGAAATTTTGTTGTAATTGCTCAGAATTGAAAGATTTCACTAAACTTAGAGGTAGTGGTTGCTGACTAATAGTATTAGTATAATCTGCACTAATGTAAGAAATATAGCTTGGTTGTTGGGCTACATAAGTTTTAAAAAAAGGAATGCTTAAAGCTTTAACATAACTACGAGCTAATTCTGGTCTCAAACCGATTACTTGTCTAGGAACTGGCACAACTGAATTTGAAGATTCTACAATAGTTGAAAAGTGGGTGCCGCCATTAATTAATACTAAATATTTATTGGGAGTAGTCAACCAAGTAAATGGTTGAATTTGTTCTGGTAAAGCTGGAGCTACTGTATCATTACTACCAGAAACAATCATCACTGGAATTTTAATTTGGCTCAGACTAGCTTGCCCGAAAATTTGGCTATCAACCGGATTAATGGCAATAATCGCCTTTACTCTAGGATCGGATAAATTATATTGATTCTGTGGTAAACGTACAGCCAAGCACTGCAAGAATATTGAAATATTGAGCGTATCTTCTGAGGCTGGGCAGTCTTTTTCTAGTTTTGTAAAATTAATTTTGGCTCCCGCTAAAGCTAAAGCTGTATAGCCACCGTATGATTGTCCGACTACACCAATCTGGTCTAAATTTAAATGTCCCCTAAATGCTGGGTTAGATTGTGATAACTGAGAGAGTTCATCTAATAGATATTTGACATCTAAAGGTCGATCAATAAATTCTCTAGGGCTAGTAACTCTATCTGCTGTACCTGACAATAATCCCTGTAACTGCTGCGAATTACTACCGGGATGTTCAGGAACAGCAACCACAAAACCATAAGAAGCAAGATGTTCGGCTAAATATACAAAGCTATTTCTGTCAGAACCTAATCCGTGGGAAATTACAATCACTGGAGAAGGTGTTTCTGTCATTGGTAAGTAAATATCAGTAGGAAAAGTTCGGTTACGTGATACATCATTCAATGTGATAGTCTGCTTTTGCCAAGTAAAACTTCCTAGTTGTCTGAGGTTGATTAATGGCGCAACATTCAACGCAGAGACAGTTGTTGCTTCTTGTTGAGATTGTTGGTTAATGAATGCTACTGCTGTCTGAGTTTGATTGATTAAATCTTGTAATGTATTAACAATTTCGGCTCTTCAGTTCTTTTTATGGAAAACTTAGCTAAAAATCCTTGAAAGCCTTATTACATAGGAATTTAGCCTCAAAAAGTATCATAGTTGCTTGTAATCATTGTTTTGTAAGGGTTTTACTGCAAAAAAACCTCAAGCTCCATAAAACTTGCCGAAGAGCCACAATTTCTAAACTCCGTGCCAAATTAATAGAAATTGATTGGGCAGGAAATCTTTCTAATATATCTAAAAGAGTAAAACTTTTTGGTTCTGTGGCTGCTGCTAAAATTAGCGCTGCACGTATTGCATAGAAGCCGGATAAACGAGACTCTGTTTGAATAATTCTTCCTAAATTTGTTAATAGTCGTTCGCCAATTGGTGTGTAAAGAAACTGGGAAATTTCTGTGGCATTTAAAGGAATTGGAGTTACTAATACTTTTCGTAATTGCGTTAGTTGCTTTTTATTTATAGAATTTGTATAAGTAGCTAAATCTTCATCTATTTTACCTATTTTAGCATAGGTATCAAGTGATTTAATGGGGATAGACTGTTCTAAAAGTCCATAAGAAAAAGTTATATTTTCGGCACCTAAAGCCGGATGAATAGTGAGTGTATGTAATAAACTAATGCCAAAACTTCCCAAAGCCAATTGTATACAAATAGCTTTCTTACCTAGAGTATTACTTATTTTTTTCCACTTAGAATACTTGCTAGAAGTAGTATTTTTACTACTATTAGATAGATGCAAATATTTATTAATTGGCGTTGACATGGTAATAAAATTTCTTAACTGCGATTTCTTCATACTTATCAAGCTAAATTACATCGTAAATTGTTCGGAAATTAAAAGTTTGTAAAGATTAACATCCTCTTCTAGCAAACAGGCATGACCACTATCAGGTAAAATTTTAATTTGATGATGAGGAAAAATCTTAGCTAACCGTTGTGCCTCATCTACTGAAGGTAAAAGTCGATCACATTTACTACCCACTATTAAGACAGGTTGAGTAATTTGAGCTAGTTTTTGCTGGTCAATATGAAATTCTCTCATTAAAGATAAACGCTTATTAGCTGTTGCTTGAGGTGCAGAACGGGTGGATTTCAAAAGTTGTTCTTTAGCAGGAGATGAAAGTTTATTTAAATGTGCCAGAAAAGGTAAAGATATCAAAGAAGAGAATTTATAAAAGAATTTTGGTGTTAAAGGAAATAAAAGGGAACCGAGAGTTAACCAAGGGACACGAGAGAAAGAAGAAGCAGAATTAATTAAAATAACTCTTGTAAATAGTTGCGGAAATTTCTCTAAAATTTTTAGCGCCAAACAACCCCCAAATGATTCACCACAAAGATAAACAGATGAATGTGGTGCTTTTTCTAGTTCAAGCTGAGTTAGAGCAGCTACTCGTTGTGTCATTTCATCCCAACCTTTTAAATCATCGGGTGGAATTACAAAACAACGGACATCAAAAGCAGTCTCTAAACCTGCTGTTTGAATATACATCAATTCTTTTCCAGTCTCATCCATCCCAGGGAGAAATACAAATAGAGGATTGCGAGGATTAGAAGGCTGGGTAGCTAAGAAATAAGAATGACTACGAACTTGAGATTGCATAGCTATAAGTTTAAACTAAGATTCGACTAATTCAGAAATACTAATACTTTTGTCCTCTAATTTATTTGTACTGATATAATCACTTGCTGGTTGTAAATACTTTTGATTGTTTTGACTGCTTAAGCCTAAATTGAACCAGTTAGCAACATAACCAGCTGTTATTCCCTGCAAAAACACTGTCATCATAATTGTCAAAAATACCAAGGCTTTAATCGCATCCCCGCCATTGATACCGTGTTTTGCCAAAGAAACTGAAAACAAAGAAGCTAGGGAAGCAGCAACAATTCCCCGAGGTGCAACCCAAGATAAAAATACCTGCTGTTGCCAATTAAAACCTTGATTCCAAGTAGATATTAAAATATCAACAGGACGTACTATAAACATCAAGACTAAAACTGTCAGCACGCTACCCCAACCCAAAGCGAAAACACTTGCAATTGATAAGTCTGCTGCTAATAAAATAAACAATACTGAATTACATAAAATACTCAACTGTTCATTAAAGTGAAGCAGCAAAGGCTCTGAAGATAGGTGACTAGCTCTCAAAACTATTCCCATAACTACAGTAACCACTAGACCAGATTCACCCTGCAACACCTGTGCCAAACTAAATAAACCCCAAACACTAGCTAAAACAACTAGATTTTTTAGCTCTTTCAAGAGGAATTTATCTTGCTTGAGAAGTTGAGATAGTAACCAACCTCCGCTAATACCAATAGCTCCGCCGATACCCAAACGCAAAACCAAACCCTTAATTAAAATTAGCGGTTGCACATTTCCACTCTGAACAAAGTGCAGCACAATTACAGACAAAATTGCACCAATTGGATCAATAAAAACGCCTTCTCCTTCTAAAAGTGTTGAAACTTGTTTTTCAACACCAATTTGTTTGAGTAGAGGATTAATAACTGTTGGGCCTGTGACAACTACTAAAGAAGCATAAAGAAAAGCAATTGGCCAAGGAAATTCACTAAGCCAGTGTGCAGCCATTCCAGCCCCCAATAAAGTAATTAACACTCCCAAAGTAACAAGATTGCGAAGGCTACTAGAAACTTCTTTTAATTCTCCTAGTTGTAGATTTAAACCACCTTCAAATAAAATCAGTGCCACTGACAGCGAAACTACAACTTCTAAACCTACACCTAACAAAGATGGATATAAGAAACCTAAACCATCTCGCCCTAGAAGAATCCCAAATAAAAGTAGTAAGACAATGCTAGGAATTTGAAAATAACCAGCAAAAACTTGAGCAGCAATACCAGCTACAACAGTTACACTGATCAAAATAGTAATCTGCAAGGATTCTTCCATAAGAAAAACTTCAAATTTTGCTGTACAGCCTCCTATACTCAAAAGCAAAAACTATCAGCAAGTTGGGTAACTTGCTGATGTAAAATCTTCGGTTTATGACACAGTATTGATAAAAATTCTAAACATTAGCTAAAGCTTTTCCTGGAACTAATTCTACCTTCACCCAGCCTGGTTGCCGTTTGTCAAACGCTTTGTATGCATCAAGAACTGACATTAGCGGTTCAATTTGAGTTAAGACTTTTGTGGGGTCTACTGTGCCATTACGAACCAAATCCACCAAAGTAGGAATATACTTGCGATGATTACAATTACCCATATTAATGGTGAGATTTTTGTTCATCGCCATACCGATAGGAAAGAAATTATGGCTGGGTGGGTAAACTCCAATAATTGAAAGTGTACCAGCTTTAGCTAAAGCTTGAACTGCCCATTCCAAGACTTGAGAAGGTGCATTACCAGGATGCCAATTGCCATTTTGTGGATTAGTTTTCGGTGCAATTTGTTGTAACTGCTGTTGAAATTGTTGTGCTTCTTTGCGTGCTTTTTCCGCAGCCGGACCACTGTCAGGCGCATTTGCATCTACACCAACTGCATCAATGACTCTATCTACGCCAATTCCTCCCGTTAATTCGCGGATCGCTTCAATTGGGTCTTCGGCATTATAATCAATGACTTCTGCACCCAAATCACGAGCCATTTCCAATCGTGAGGGAATTGTATCTACGGCGATAATCCGTCCTGCACCAAATAGTCTGGCACTAACGATCGCAAACTGTCCTACAGGGCCACAACCAAATATGGCGACTGTATCCCCCGGTGTGATCTCTGCAATATCAGCACCAAAGTAAGCTGTAGGAAAGATGTCAGATAAAAGAATTGCTTGGTCGTCTGTAACTTCTTTTGGTAGTTTGACTAACCCTGTATTGGCGTAAGGAATCCGTGCATATTCGGCTTGCAATCCATCGAAGGGGCCGGCTGCTTCTGGGCCTCCGAAAAAAGCTGTCCCAGCGTTATGGCCGTGAGGATTAGCATTATCACATTGAGCTTGATAACCTGTACGACAGTAAGAGCAGTAACCACAGGCAATTGTCGAGGGAACGACAACGCGATCGCCTACTTTAAAATTACGCACATTGGAACCAATCTCTTCAATAATCCCCACACCTTCATGACCTAAAATTGTGCCAGGTTTCATGCCTGTGAATGTACCCCGGATCATGTGTAAATCTGTACCACAAATAGCACTAGAAGTGAGTCGAATAATTGCATCTGTGGGTTGTTTAATTTTGGGTTCTGGGACGTTATCTAAGCGAATATCTCCAATTCCGTGAAAAACTACTGCTTTCATGTTGAATGTTCCTAATTTATGAATGTTGCATCTCAAAAAACTAGTACCGCTATGAAGTCAAAATTATATTCTCGGTTTTTGTACTATTGGGAAGAGAATATTTATTGGTGCGGTGATGTACTAGTAGCTGAGAAGTTTAGGTACTACGAGATTCGATGAATTATTGATGTAATAAACCAAGAAAACTGTTACCCAAATCTAACTTTCTAATGACTAAATCAAAAAATGAGTTGATTTTAGATTCTATGACATACACACTTAGAGACTATACCCGGATTTCTCACAAAGAATGAGAAAATAGGGGTCAAAAACTGCCAAAATCTATATTGCACAAGTATCCTAGCAGTTTGAAGTATGACCCCAAATAAAAACAATTGTATCCCGGAACAGTTCAGATTTGAACAAGTAAAGTCATGTCCAGTTATAGTTAATTTCAAGGGTGAGGCTGTAACATCGGATGCAGGATTAACATTAATTGCGGAACTGGACAAAAAAAGAGAGATAACATCACGGCTGGCAGCATGTTTCAAAGACTACCGAGACCCAAATAAAATTCTGCATCCGGTTAATAGCCTCATTGCACAAAGAATATATGGTCTAATCATGGGCTATGAAGACATAAATGACCACGAAACTCTACGCCATGATGCGATATTCGCACTGGCAGTAGGAAAAGCAATTAATTTAGAACAAGAACCAATTACTCTGGCCGGAAAAAGTACGTTAAATCGCCTCGAACATTGTCCAGAAGATGTCTCTTCAAGAGCAGATAGTCGATATCACCGTATTGAACATGATGCATCAGCCATAGAAACACTCTTAGTTGAGCTATTTTTAGAATCTTATCGAAAGCCACCACGACAGATAATTTTGGATTTAGACGTTACCGATGATTTAGTTCATGGTAATCAAGAAGAAACATTTTTTAATCCTTATTACAGAGGATATTGTTATGCCCCACTTTATATTTTCTGCGGTAAACAAATACTAGCGGCAAAACTTCGTGCGTCTAATGTTGACCCGGCGGAAGGAGGATTAGGAGAATTACAAAGAGTAATAAAAATAATCCGCTCACGATGGAAAGATGTGAAAATTATTATTCGTGGAGATAGTGCTTATTCGAGAGAAGATATAATGAGTTGGTGTGAATCTCAAACTGAAATTGATTATGTATTGGGACTGGCTCCAAATAATAGGCTACTCCAAGCAACTAAGTCAATTCAGTATCGTGCATCCCAAGAATACTCAGGAAAAATTCAACATATAGTCGAGTTTTTTGAAACCTTATTTCCTCCATCACCAGATTTAAAGAAGGACGCAGCAGTATTTGTTGATAACTCAGTTTGGTATTGCTCTCTTGACTACCAAACTCTAGATAGTTGGAGCCGTCATCGTCGTGTTGTCGCCAAAGTTGAATATAGCTATAAAGAAGTCGATACTCGCTTTGTAGTCACTTCGCTCCCTGTTAATAAAATCCCGCCAGGGCGACTTTATACTCAAAAGTACTGCCCGCGCGGGAATATGGAAAATTGTTTAAAAGAACAAAAGCTAGGGTTACATAGTGATAGAACAAGTACCCATACTTTTGAAGGAAATCAATTACGTTTGTGGTTGGCGTCTATTGCTTATATTTTGATGAATGCTCTACGAGAACAATGTTTAGCAAAGACGGAATTCAAAAATGCAACTGTTGAGACTATACGCACAAAATTATTGAAGTTAGGAGCTGTCATTACCATTAGTAAAAGACGGATTTTAATCGCAATTAGTAGTGCCTGTCCTTATCAAGAGATTTTCGCAATGGTTTATAAGAGTTTATCTCAATTACCTTGCCCTGGCTGATAATGACCTAATTTAATTCATACTGATTTTGATTTTTAATAGCTGGTTTTTAGGGTTATTTTACTTGATTTAAACCCCTGAATTGGCATATCAATTTTTATTTCTAGAACTCAGTTGTTTCAGTATTAGCTACTTTTAATGTATTGTATATATCTTTGATTGGTTCGGTCCTTACTTGGAGTTGCCCACGTTCTGGAGGTATTTTGATGATGTATTAATTAAATCATCTTAAATTTGGCTAATGCAAGCATTTTTTCTCACTTGTGAGAAATCCGGGTAAAGCGTTAGTACTATTCCCCAGGATGATGGCAACAGAGGATTAAAAGAGTCATCCTAGAAGTAATACCAATTTGCAATACCTGCTATCGTGTGGAAAAGCTAGGTAATTCATAAATCTAGATGCAACAATACTTTCGTCGATTCTATTTGTAGCTCGATTTTGGAGAATTGGTATAACAACCAATAAGTTTTTAGAGGTGTAGCATGGCTATTACTTTAAATCACACTATTGTACCTGTACATAATAAAGAATCATCAGCGCAGTTTTTTGCAAACATCTTTGGTTTGAAGGTAGAGTCTGGTGGTGGTCACTTTGCGGCTGTGTGTGTCAATGAAACGTTAACTTTGGACTTTGCAGATCGCGAAGTGTTTGAGTCGCACCACTATGCGTTTCATGTTAGCGATGAGGAATTTGATGCAATATTTGCACGGGTTAAAGAGAAAGGTATTGAATATAGCAGTGACCCGATGCATCAAAATAAGGGTCAAATTAATCACAGAAAAGGGGGACGTGGCTTCTATTTTTATGACCCCAACGGGCATAATTTAGAACTAATAACCCGCTTCTAGTTATTTACTCCCGGTTGCCCATTTAAATACGATTCTCCATCTTCCGCCTTCCACCTGAAGATGACTCATTGAGGCACTGTGCTGATAACACAGATTATTGAGGAGCATTACCTCGCTTGTGTGGATTACTTAATGCCCATTGAAGAGTGCATTGTCTATGCTAGTATTTGGCATTTTGTACTGTAGAGTTGCCTTGCATAGCTGAAGGCAGAGCATTATGACAGCGTGTAGGAGAGTATGATGTGATTTGACAGAATAATATCACAGAGAGATCACATAAAAATTACCCAATTTCGGGAAAAACTAATTTCTCGCTTGTAGATAATATTTTTTAGGGGTAATAGGTATGAGAAAGTTGACTTCGCTTACCTTGGTATCAACAATAATATCGCTAACATTAACTAGTTGTTTGAATGTGTCACGGGGGCAAAGTTTGCAAGGGGGTTCACAATTAATTGTTGAGCTACAAGAAACATCATCAGTTCCAAAAATCAGCGAGCGCGAACTAGAGGCTGTAATTCAAGTTATTGAAGGTCGAACAACGGTCTTGGTGTTTCAGAGGCAGTTGTCCAAAAAACTAAGGTAAAAAACCAGATTTTAGTTCAATTGCCAGGAATTAAAGACCCAACACAAGTAGTAAGGGTATTAGGTTCTATCGCACAATTAGAATTTAAAAAACAAAAACTAAGGACGGAAACTCAACTGTTTTCTTTACTGGCATCACGCAACGAACTGAAAGTTAAACTGCAAGAAGCGCAAACAAGTAAAGACACAGGTGTAATTGCTAAAAATCAAAAAGCACTAGAAAACAACAGCAAAGCGATCGCTCAATTATTTGCAAGTACCAAACCACCACTGACTAGTCGATACCTCAAAGATGCTTATGCTGAACCCACCCAAGGGAACGGTTGGGAAGTTGCCATTCGCTTTAACCAAGAGGGTGGCGATTTGTTTACCGCACTTACAAAGGAGACTGCGGGTACTGGTCGTGCGATTGGGATTTTCCTTGACAACGAACTAATTAGCTCTCCTACTGTCGCGGCTCAGTATGCTACCACTGGTATTACTGGTGGTACGGCAGTTATTACAGGACGATTTAATGCTACCGATGCCAACAACCTGAGCGTACAGTTGCGCGGTGGGGCGTTACCTGTACCTGTCAAAGTTAAAGTTGTTAATTCTGGTTCTTAGGTTATCTTTTACACGAAGAAACTGCTGTTCGTTCGAGAAACCTTGACTCGAAGGGAATTTTAGAAACGAGATGGAGAGCAATAGCTGAGAGTTATTGAGAATAGGTAAAAAGGGCACAAAAAACACCGAGACTAAAAAATATGCAATCAAAATAAGGGTCTCAGCAATGTCTACCATTTTGTCTCGGCTTGACATCTAGGACTTGATGAACTCCAGGAGGTCAGCATTGATTTGATCTGCGTTCGTTGTCGGCATACCGTGAGGAAAACCCTTGTAGGTTTTCAATATTGCGCCTTTCACCAACTTGGCACTCAACGCTCCGGAGTTTTCATAAGGGACAATCTGATCATCATCGCCATGCATTACCAAGGTGGACACCTGGATTTTCTTCAGGTCCTCCGTGAAGTCAGTTTGGGAGAAAGCCACAATGCCATCGTAGTGAGCCTTTGCACCGCCCATCATGCCCTGACGCCACCAATTCTGAATCACACCCTGGGATACCTTTGCACCTGGACGGTTGTAACCGTAAAAGGGTCCGGCTGGCACATCCCAATAAAATTGGGCTCGGTTGGTAGCCACCTGCGCTTGAAAGTCGTCAAATACTTCTTTAGGCAGTCCGCCAGGATTTGCAGGGGTTCTTACCATTAGTGGTGGCACTGCACTGATGAGGACAGCCTTGGCAACACGACTCTCGCCGTGGCGTGCTATGTAACGTGTGACCTCCCCGCCCCCTGTCGAGTGACCGACATGGATAGCATCTTTTAAATCAAGATGTGCGGTGAGCGCGGCAAGATCGTCGGCGTAATGATCCATATCATGTCCATTGCTTGTTTGGCTAGATCGTCCATGACCTCGTCGATCGTGAGCAATGACGCGATAGCCGTGATTCAAGAAAAACATCATCTGAATGTCCCAATCGTCAGCCGACAAAGGCCAACCGTGCGAAAAAACTATGGGCTGTCCTCTACCCCAATCCTTGTAGTAAATCTCGGTTTCGTCATTGACTGTGATCGTGCTCATATAATTTTCTCCAGTATCTTGTTTACGCAGTGGTGAATAGCTCCATTGATCAGCAAAATTGTGAAAATGCCGATCGCATGGCGATATCTGCAAACTGTTCTGGGGTTGGTTGTCCAGAGGTGGTAATAGTAAAGGAAACAGGGAGAAATGCTTCGATGCTCGTGCAGTGTATTTATGGAGAAATTATTATAGGTTTTGTAATTTGGATATTACTTGTATATTTTTTATCTCTATGTAAAGTCTTGAGTCGAATTTTGCTCTATATAAATACGTAAAATTCAATATCTAAGTTAGTATTATTACCAAAATATTCGAGATAGCATAATAATTTGTTTGCGATTAATAGCGATTTGTTTGAAGTGTGTAGATTTTGAGGATGGTGTTTCTGGGGTTGGAAATTTCACGATCGTGTTTACATAACCATTGATTTCTTCGATGAGTTCGGGGTGTTCCATCACTAATTCTTCCAATAGACGTTGGGTTTGGGGGCAGTCGATCTTGCGAAATCTTTGTTGGAGTTGGGGAGAAAAAAGCCCAGCAGCAGGGTTTGGGAAATATAGCTGGTTCGAGGTTAACCACACAAGTACATCGCTTTTACCTCTGGAATTTCGTAATCACATGCATTCGGTAAGACTAAACTTTGCCAATGGGAAACTGCGATCGCAAATGCAACCTGTACTAACAGCGTTAGAAAATGCAACCGTCGCTGCTGCACCCAAACCATCCAGCTATAGGGAAATAACACAAAAGCACTATGAGCATAGATTCCCAGCATTGGATTCCAGATTAATCGCGCCATCCCGAAACTCCGCCCGTGATTGTCTATTGGTAGCCCTGATGAAGCGTAAGGCTGCCCCAATGCCATACCAAACAGCCAGAGCAGTAAAACATGCACCCAAAGAAGTGCCTCTGATTCCCACGGATGTACAACATACGCAGAACGCGATCGATACAGCAAAAAGCAGTACCAAGGTAAAAAGAAGGCAAAGAACCAAATAGAAATTTTCATAGGAATACATCAATTCAAGGTTGCTCCCATAACAGAGCGATCTTCTATAATTTAGGACATCAACTCGATGGAGTTGAGCAGTTTAATTCGCCCTCCTTCCCATCCAGTAACCAGTTGATATTGATTGCCATGTATTTCCATTATTCTGTTACTAATCCCCTATAAACCGGGTCAAATAATACGCTTAATGTTTAACACTGCAAGTTAGCTACAAGTTAACTTCTAGAAATTTTAGAAAAATCTCTAATATTTCCGAGAATATACTGATTTGAATGAATAATTAACGAAGCCAGTATATTTTTTATAGTAGGAGGTGCGATAGCGCAAGCGCTGTTTCTTGGATGCCAGAATGGCTTTTATCAGTTCGCGGCATTGATTGGATTAATTTGGGCGATTTACTTTGATGAAATTTAAGATTGCGATATTTGCGAGTATCATTTTATTTGGAACTCAGTTTGGTATGGAACCGAGCCAAGCTATCCCTGCGTCAGATGCCAAGCCACAGAATCAACTTTCTCCAACCGTGGTACTAGGATTTGCTGGGGTTTTGCAACCGGACTGTGTTCGACAGGTTGAAGCGGGTGAATATCGCTGTGCAAAGCGTTGGGTAGAAGTAACCCATTTGCTCAAATCATTGGTTTATCAAGATGTTGAATCCCAACTGATTGTACCCCTTCAACATCAACTGGCGATCGCGGATAAATCCTGGCATCAGTTTCAAACACAACACTGCCAACAGTTAACTCAACGCTTACGCAATACTCCAGACTTTCCCATTGCAACATCTGTCTGTTTAGCGCGATTAAATAACGATCGCATTCTAGAATTACAGAGAGGTGGTGAGATTATTACCCTCCAATCTCACGATCCTCGATTTGAATCCTTACTTGATCAACTCAAATTGAGAAATTCATCGGTGCAACGTCACTGGGAGCAATATCAAACTCAGTATTGCCAGATCGAAAAAGCTCTATTCTCCCTGAACACCCTGAGATTGGCTCAATGTCATGAGCGTCTCAGAGAGGCTAGAATTCGTCAACTTGAAGAACTTTTGGCAGCACCTACTTGTGGTTTGGCTCTTTTCAAGGGTTCTGTACGACCTGGAATTCCCGAACTAAATTGTGTGGATAAGACGCAGTTGGGGTTAAATCGGTGCGCGGTCTATTGGTCAAAAACAACTCAGTTTTTGCAATCAAGCATTTATGGTGATTGGGCAAAAAGACTATCGAAGCAGTATCAGCAAACATTCATGGTAGCCGAGAAGTCCTGGCAAGACTATCGTGAAGCACATTGTACTGAGTTGGTTGAGCCTTTTAAGGAAGGTTCTATGGCACCGATGCTCTATCATCGCTGTTTAGCTCGGCTAAATAACGATCGCATTGCGGATTTAAACGGGATAGCTGTATACGATCCAGAAGACGAGCCGCAGCAAGCCCCAGTTACATCTGGGCAAGATACCACTCAAGCTCTTTGGGAGCGTTATCAAACTCAGTACTGCAAGTTTGAGTCACTGTTTTTTGGTAGTCAAACCAGAAGTAAGCAATGCCCAAATCGTTTAAATCTGGGACGTTTACACCATATCAAAGCAATGATGAATACTCGATAAAGAGGAAAATAATATTAGTTTATTACTTCCTATAAATTTTTCGATATCAAATAGCGTTGCTCCATCTTGCAATTCCAGTCAATCTATTAATAAACTTCCTTGTAATTGAGATTGAGTATAATTATTATTTTCTTTCAATCTAATTGCAGTTTCATCAGAATTCCAAATTACTTGGAAATCATCCTCTGTTTTGCATCTTCTCTTGGAATTATTGGAAATTGAGCCGATTTCTTTTTCCAGTATCCAATAATGTCTAAAAACAGTATGAGAACAGTCCATATAACATGACTCGCTAATTGAGATAGATTTTTTCCCACTAGGAGAAACAAAGTCAGTTCTACATACTGCTCCAAGAATAAAAATGACTACAAACAATTGAACAATAAATAAAGTTAAGGGCATTATCCCCAAGAATTGAGGTATAGACAATACGAACTTTAACCACCGAGACAAATTTGATTTAAAAATTAGAATCACTGCGGTAATAGAAATAATTAGAACTAAAATCGTCAAGAAAAAACTACTAAATAAGTCTCCTCTGAGTGAATATTTAGTATTTCCCGATAACCAAATCAAGCAGATCAAGAATATAAAACCGAATATAGATAGTATGTATATGTAGAAAGTGGGACGATTTATGGGGGAAACATTGATATTCTTTTGAGTATTCATATAGAAAATTTTCGTGAAAATATAAAATATATAAGCCATCCAGAAAATCAAGTTGGAGATATTAGCTATCATCAAATATAATTTTGATAATAGTCACAGTTTTTTGGCAGTCAAACCAGAAGTAGGCAATGCCCAAATCGTTTAAATCTGGGACTTTTACGCCATCTCAAAGCAATGATCAATACTCGATAAAGAGGAAAATAATACTAGTTTATGACTTCAAACGATTGGCAGTGAGGAGAACGATCGCAATCCCCAGCGTATAAGCAACCAAATCTCGCCAGTCGAAAGTATATCCAATTGTTAAATGAGCTAGCTGGGAGTTTCGCCAGCCTAAAATATCAATGAGATTAAGAAACTGAAGCAACTCAATCAAGTAGGCAAAAATGAGAGTTCCAATAGCAACCTTCCGTAGTGGAATTGCAATAAAAGCATGAACAAAGTAAGCAATCACCATGACAATTAAAACGTCGCCCAGTAACGGTCTAATCCAATCATCTCGGAAGAAGAGGGCAATTATCACAACTATTGCAAATAGAGTTGCAAACAGGGTGAAAGAGGTACGATTAAATCTCAAGCACTTGAGATTAGAAAATTGTTTAGGCACGATTGATTTCCTGGGTTTGATTCGCCAGGATTGTAACATTGTTCTTTAAAATTGGACTAAATTGATGAATCCAATTAGTGAATTAGTGTGGCAAAGTCTGCTGAGTGGCGACATACAGTTAGCAGATTTGATTTGTAGTCTATTGCGATCGCAATTAGTGACAGTTGCGATTCCCTTTGATAAAAGCAGTTTTAGGGATTGCACTGCATTTAACCCCTGGAGAACCAAATCCACTATATTGATCGAAACTTCCTTGAACCTGCAAATCTGGGGGGAGCTTGGCAATGCTAGTTTTGTACAAGAAAAGGTTTCCGTCAACCACCATTGCAATGGGCAGTTCTTCAATGTACGTACCGCTAATAGTTAGGTTGCCTTTGACGGTTAGTTGATTGGGCAGTCGTTTGAGATTGCCTTCCAGGGTAACGTTACGATTGATGATACAGCGTCCTTCTTGCTCGATCGCGCCAAATTTTTTCAGGCTTCCACAAGGTGCGGGGGGAGTCGGTTGCAGCAGATAAATTCCAACCACCACCAAGGGAAATATGAAAAGCAGCAATCGCCATCTTAGTTTTGAGAACATTTGAGCTAATAAATCCTAATTTAGGTTAACTTAATATCTTGCACATTTACGTATACATACAGCAAAATCAAACATCTGGGCGATATAGCTACAGTACCTTTGTTTGCTTTTAACGATAAATTAATACTTTTAGCTTTATGCTGAGTATTTAATATCACCATTTTTTGGGTGGAAGATGTGAGGAGTATGTCACTGGAAAATCCAAGTCCTTTAGCGATCGCACTCACCCTGTGGAATATTGGGTTGGTGTCTGAGCAGAACCTAATCGCTTGGGCTGATGCTCAGATTCTGGCGATTGAAAAACCTGCTGATGATTTACTGGAAGTTGCGGCTAAAGGTGCTAAAGTGTGCATCAAACAAGGATTAATTGAAACGCTTCCAATTGCCCTTGGCTACTCAGAGGAATTTTTTATTCGAGCTTATTTGTTGGATATCGAATGCGATGGCTCAGTACAATCCTTCATCGCTTGGGTTGCTCACAACTGCTGTGGGAGTACGGAAACCCCCGAAGCTTTACTAGGGTATCATCTAGAACACTTATACTGTGATTGTGAGGATGTTGATGCTGCGATCGCACTGCTACGGGTTGAACTTCCAAAAATCATGCCTCGTTGTGAATCCTTTGCTACTATGTTTTTGGAGCAAGTCTCTGGGTTAGAGCTATGCATTTAACCGCCCATCAAACTGCAATGATTGAAGTTGCTAGGGAGATTAGTTTCGCGTTGGATCGCTTGAAATACCTCGATCCAGATAGAATGTGTTTGGCAATAGACTTAAATCCACCGCTTGGCTCAATGGCGATTCTAAAAGCATTGGAAATTCAGCTACCATTCGCCTATGCTGCTTTTTTGCTAGAGGTGGGAAATGGAGGGTGTTGGGATTGTGCCGAGCGCGACTGCTGGATGACAATTGATGAAATCATCCAACATAATTCTACCCAGTTATGGCACCAGTCACCGCCTGATTTCGTTAGTCAATTTCTGTCAACAGGAAAGCAATCTGATGCAGTCGAGTTACCCTATCTCCTGAAAATTAACGCCCTTCCTGGACTATTACGAATTGGTTTGTATCCTCCAGAACAAGAGACTTACGGGTTATTTCTGACGCAAGAAGGACATGAAGTGAAAATTCAAATCTGCTTACAACCGTTGTTGACCTATGTTGTGATGGAACGCTATACACCGAAGCAATGGTTACAAATGCATCTCAATTTTTTAAATGAAGAGATTTACAAAATCGAAAAATCGATCTCAATTTTGAATTCTCAGCAAAGTCCATATCTTCTTTTCCAAGGATATTTAATGGGTTTGTCCGAGGCTAGGTTGAAGCAGTTTATTGAAAATTGTCCCGCAATTCCTTTAGAAAGAAAACGAAATTTGCTAGATGAGATATGGTAGACCTAGTAAAACCATTATAGTACTTTCTGTATAATATATCTGACAATTATTATTAGAAACAATTTGATTATATGAACCGCAAACAATTATACTGGGCAAAAGACTATACTTATGAAGCTAGACAAAAAAAGATTGGTTGGCTAAATAAAATAATTGAGTCACTACATGAGCAACCAGAATTAGGAAAATATGAAGACGATGAAGACTCAGAAGAGCTATTTACCCAGGAAACTATCACAGTTGCTCAACATTTAATGAAATTAGTTATCCAAGAGGAGCCGAATAAACAGGATATTCGTGAGTTATATATATTGCTGAAAATTTATAAACATATTCGTAACTCCGCTTGGGACGATATTTGTAAATATGTGGAAAAGTGGCATTGGTTAGTAAATATTTGGGAAACATTTCAGAATGTAATTGAATTAGATATCTGGCATGGTTGTGAGTATCAACGTTATTCAATTAAAGAACCATTAATTACTGAGGGTAAATATATCAGAGGTTGCTATAATATCGGTCAGCCCGCTCATATTGTATTCAAATTAGAACGGAATTTAGAGAACAATCAGATTAAAATTATTTGGCAAATTCCAAATGAGACAGATGACGAATATATTTCAGACTCGATCGAAGGAATTATCGATGGGCTGATTAAATATTCTCATCTAGAAAATAAAGCTTTTTCATCCCTTAAAATTATTGTCTTTAATGGCAGTTATCACGAATATGACTGTAGGGAGTCTGATTATCGTATAGCTGCTTTGATCGCTTGGAGGAATGCTTTAGAAAATGCTGAATTCATACCTCTTTAATGGTTAAGGTTGGAGAAATTCAAGCATTTAACCATTATTACAGCATTTTTCACCTATTTGAACCAGTTGCTGGATGAGAGATAAGCCTGGAAAAACCTTTGTTCTAATTGATGGATATACACTAGCGATCGCACAAAGCGATTCAGGTGTGTTATTCTCTGGTCGCCACAGTCGCAAAGCTATAACTAAATATGACGATTCGCTCCTGATTGAGTTTTTGGCACGTCATGCCCATCATGATGCGTTTTGGCAGTACTTTCAGGCGCATGAAATGTATGAGAGTGAGGATAATCGCTTCTTTGTTCGGGATTGTCAGCAGTTGATTGGTGAGAGTAGTTGGAAACTACCCCAAGGTTATCAAAATTGGGCGGTTTGGGAACTGATCGATCAACTGTTTCAAATTTATGGCGAGTCTTACAATGAACCGATTTGTTTATGGCATCCAGGAAGTTACTATCCGATGTACTGTATTCCCTATCACACTGCATTCAAGGTAATACAGGTTGCGCGGAATTGGAGCAATCTGCAAGAAATTGAGGGAATTGAACTGCTTAATGAAACCCAGTGGAATTTACGCTTTGCATCTGCTGCGAGTCCTACTCACTCTTTACTAATTCCCCAGATTTTATCTGAGATTGAGGAAGTTGCGAGTATATATCTACTATTTTTTGCAGAACAAGCCCAGTTATATACACCCAATCAGGTTGCTGCAATTAGATATGAACTGCTGCATCAGATGGCGATAGCAAACCTACTCAACCGGGAAATCTCGCCAGAAATTCTTGCTCGTCTAGTTGCTTATCCAAATCTGCAACGCTGTGTCATTCAAGCTGAAAAGCTATGGCGCTATTTAAATGGTGCTTCTGTGAGCCAAGAAAAAAATAGTTTGTGTTTAGATTGGATGTTTTTTGATCCACCACTACCTCAACCTGACTTTCATCAGCTTTGCTTACAGCATTTTCAAAAAGCAAAATTGCAGTACCCGTATACAATTCCCTTTGAAGCCGATGGGAAACAGTATCGACTCGTGACAGGAAATGTGTATCCCAATGCGATCGGCTTGTTAACGGTTTTAGAAATTACAATGACGATAAATGCAAATGCCTTATTTACCAACGTGAATGAGCCGACGTACCTAGAGTTAGTTGTCTGGGCTTCGCTGGAATCCTGCTTACCTCCCGTCGAAGATTGGGAAATGTCTGTTGATTGGAGAGGACGAGAAGATGAGTTGGTAACTTTAGGAACAGATACTTCCTTACCAAAAGCTGAATTTTTCTTGAACTGTTTAGCATCTCACCTGGCAAGATTATGGCAAAATGGCGATCGCGCAGCGTTGAAAAAAGGATTGCTCCCTTTGCAAAGTTATTTCCCAAAAGAAACCTACTTTCTCTACTGTCGAGGTCAGATGCTACTATCCGGGGAACTACGATTTAACTATGGGGAATGGTTTGATGGGGGCTTTCTCCGGTTTTTTCGTGCAGAACAAGGGAAGTCATAACTATGTGGGAATATGTTCAATATCTGAATGCAGAGTTACTCGATCTTAAACTTTGGGGTGAAGGTTGTAGCTTGTATCAGATTCGCCAAATGGGTGATGATGAGATTTGCTTGATTCAAACAGATGATAACTGGCAAGTCGTTTATACCGAGCGTGGTACGGTTCAACAGCTGCTGTTTGAATTTACGGATGAGGCTGAAGCTTGTGAGTTTATGTATCGGGAGATCAAGAGAATCAAGCATCCCCATCTTGTGGGGCTATTTCCAACTGATGCTGAGGCTCTTCAATTCTGTCAGGTGTTGACTCAGTTACAAATTCAGTTCTCTCACGATACGAAAGGGAGCGTGAGGGTGTACGATCAAGACATTTTTACAGTGGAGCGTCATTTCGGTTGCCAATTACCCCTGCGAAAATGGTTAAGCGTTCCCGAACGAATTCACGTTACCCTCGCTCGCTTGCGAAAATTCGATCCATACAATCGCTATGCCCAAATCACGACTAATCCGCCAATTGGTTCTGAAAAAAAGTTGAGCGCGTTAGAAGCACAACATGGAATTCGACTACCTGACATTTACAGAACATTTTTATTAGAAGTTTGCAATGGTGGTAATTGGGAACGGCTAGGACATTACTGGTCGGTTGAGGAAGTTATGGCAAACAATTCTGTGGAACTATGGAATCAGCCTTTACCTGAGTTCCTCGCAAAGTTGAAAGCGGCAAAGTCGAGGGATTGGCTCAAAAATCCAGGAGAACGGCAATATCCAGGGTTGTTACGAATTGTCGATTGGGATAATCCTGTGCGGGATTTGTTTCTCACCCAGGAAGGATACGAGGTTGAAATTCAGGGGGATTGGATTCGTTTTTGTGAGTTTTCCCCAGAACAATGGCTCAAGGATTTTCTAGATAATATTCAATATGGGTTATCTACAATTGAAGGATTACTGGCTTTTCTTCGCTCTGGGAAGTTAATTCGAGATTACCCATACTTTCATTCGGTAAATGTTGCTAGACTCCTTGCAGAAACCATCGGACTCAATATCGATCCCGAACTCACAAATGAGCAAGTGAAAATGAGAGATGAAATCGATTATAAAATCAACCAATGGCGAATTGAGAACATGGGTAAAATGCGGTATAACTTTGGCTTTAATGCAGAGAAAGCTGAGATGCGATGCTCCGTAGGAGCCGCTACGCGAACGCAACGAATTTTAGAAAGGTTGGAGTACATATATAATATATTGTATCCCTAAATTACACATCATCTGGAGAAAAATTTTTACTTTACCTAATCATTTGCTAAATATTCTTTCACAGATGCAATAATAGGATTAATATTGTCATTATTTGTTTCCAGTTTATGAATAAGTAGAATTCTATCTTTTATTCCCAAGTGATAAATAATTATTCTAGAATTTGTTACTTGCTTAGTTTTTTCATTTTAGCAGATATCAATCTTTAAAATTACATTCATTATCCAAAATCATATTCATATGATGTAGCATCTGTTGTCTGAAATACCTGAATTATAAGTTCTATTCTCTCGCTAATAAAAGCTAAATTTTCTTGTTCTAAAGTATAAGAATGTAAACAAATCAATTCTTCTACAATTTTAGGAACATCTTCTGCTGAGACTACATTTAAAGACCCATCATGAAAATGGCTGATGAATTGTAATCCAAGAGACCTACAAGCAGGCAACCAAAATTGGTAAAATATTTCGCTAGTTGCAACAGGAATCACTTCATAATTCCCGGTATTAATTTGGAGAATTCCCATCTCTATTGTCATCTCATTATGTCGTAATATTTTAGATTCTAATTTCTTAAAAATTATATAATTATTGGATTGGTAGCCAAATATATCCAGGACTTACGCAGGCTGGAGTACATACATCATATTAAGAGCTATAATTACATTTATTATCGCTAAATTGAGCAAATTCATTTTGGTATTTTTCAGAACTATATAAAGGCGCTGCTTGCTGTGTTGTAATTTTTTTCAAGCAGATTAAGCGATAAATTTCCAGTCTGCCATATGTACTAATTGGATTGGCTCCATTTTCTTGAGCTTTACCTTCAAGTGCCACTTTTTTGTACCAAAACAAAGCCTTTTCTATATCTATTGGAGTACCTAAACCTTGCTCATACATCTGACCAATTTTTTGCCAAACAAAGGCATTATCACTATTAATTAGAACTGGTAAGGCTTCTGTGTAACGTTTGGCTTCGTAGAGCGCATTACCATATTTGTGTATTACCCAGCTATTATTAGGAGTTAATATATATATTTGGCGTAGATATTCAAGATAATTCCCAGCATTTTTTGGAATTGTTCGCAAGTTGATGAATTTTACACTTGGGTCGCTAAAAGCAACAAATTCCATCAGGGTTTCGGATAATAATTTTCCAGAAGATGTTTCCTTGGCTTTATGCAGCCATTTGCTAGCTTCATTTTCATCTTTTTGTAAACCCATCAATCCAGAAAAATAGGCTCTGTAGAGAAAATATGCAGCAGGTGCATAATCAAGCTCGGCTGATTTGTGATACCATTTCAAAGCTGATTGGCGATCGCTCTGTTTCCTAATGCCAAATTCTTCCAAATTGTAGGTTTTTGCCAGCCAGTAACAAGCAACTGCATCATTTCGATCGGCTAAGGGTTGTAGCCGTTTGCGGAGAGCGATCGCCTTGTGGTGATTAAATTTATCAAATTCAAAAATCTGATTTAATTCGGTAATTTCTGCTGGTGAGATTTGAGTTTTTAAGGGATATTTTTCTGATTGAAGTTCTACTGGATAAGTTGTTTGAGCATCGACATATCCGTATTTACCGTTGATTTTTATCTTCCATAACTGGGGTAATAAATTCTCTTTTGTAGACTTAAATGTGATGGGAGATATTGATTGATGAATATCACTAGATAAAGATGGAATTGAAAACAATGTTATCCCAGTTATCGCTACTAGCAAAATCAAGGGATGGTGAATATGATATTTCATATTTGTGAATTCATAAGTAGTAATGTCACTTATCCATAGCTCAAAACTAGCTCAACTGTCATCCCTAAAAATCATCGGATACACGAAACCAATACCAATCACCGTACAAGTAAAATACTTGGTACTCAGCAGCACCAAATGGACTTCCTTCATGATTCGGTTGATGGACAAAACCATAGGATATGGTATCAGGACTTAGACCATCACCACCCGAAAAAACACGAAAATATGCACCACCACGAGAATCCATAGCGTATTCATCAACTTCATATAAACCGAGTTTGCGGTTTAATGTGATTTTTACTTTTGCAGATATAATATGTTGTACTCGAACTTGTTCAAATGCCGTTCGCGATATCATAAATGCTAAACGACGGGGAATGTAGAACTTGAGCAGGACATAACAAACTAAAACTATACCTGCAATGATAGTAACTTCTCTCCAGGGTACAAAAGTTTGACGGGGAAGCCTAATACTTTTTAAATCCCGTCTTCCTAAAGTTCTCAATATCCAGAAGAGAATTACTGATACTGCAAATATTGGTACACACAAAATTGACACCAGTATAACTGGAAAAAAGAAACTATTTAATGCACCAGGGTAAATGCTAATAATTAGAATTGCGGCACAAATAAATAAGGTTATATATATTGCTATTTTGCCAAGTCTTTTCACATTAAGATTGTCCATATCGCTTTGGTTTTGGTTCCCAGTTAAAATCATGAGGACAATCGCATTCTTGAGCTTGGTTGCAGTTAATTACCATCATGCTAAAGCAAAAGTTTAGGAGAGTCCCGTTGTCAAATTTGACTCGTAAGCTACCTGGACTACGTAAACCAGCACCATGATAACCAACAATTTGATACTTAGAGCTTAAGTTTGAGCCATTAAAGAAATATGATTTAGGACTGAAGCTATTGTCACCCTTTAAATCATTTAAACAAAAAGCTTTTGTGATATATCTTTGGGCGATAATTTCTGCTTCTTTTGGAGATGGATCACCAATTGCACTGAGAAAGGTATCGGATATTTTGGCAATTTTATGAGCTTGATTACAGTCAACTATATGAGTTTTTAAAAAGTTTACTGGGAAGGCAAAACGTAATAAAAAATAAATTAAACCTAGTGTTATAACAAGTGTTAGAATTCTAATCATTGAGATTGGAGTAAGTTTGTTCATTAACTACAAGAGATAACGCTGTTCTAACTTTGTGTTGCTGATAAGAAAATTGCGATCGCCAAGTGCTACAGATGAAAGCATAACACCCCATTACGGGTAGCAGCAATTACTCGCTGATATGCAGTATCTATTGCGATCGCCTGTATAATTGCATCTGTTTGGTACTCTGCTTTCACGACTCCATCTTGGATATTTAGCAAAGCCAGGGTTTTTCCTGCTCCTAATACTAAGGTTTGGTCATTGAGAAAAGCAATATCACTTTGCCAAAGATTTTCCTCATCATGCTGATGTTCGATGTATGGTAGCGATACTTCCCAAACTTTATCGAGAACAGAACTTGGAGTAGGATGATTATTTATTCCCCAATGACTGCGATCGCTAAATAGCTGAGAACGATTAAATCGACGGTATGTCACCAATAATTTCCGTTCAAAATGATAGCAAGTATGGATAAAAGCGTCTTCGTTGGGACTAAAAATAATGGTATCGTTATGACAGCGCATATCCCCAAAAAAAGCTCCTCGAAGGGAAAATTTACCAGTCGCTAAATCATCAATCCAATGAAGTTCAAAATAGCTGAATTGGTCAATTGATGAGTTGATAAAAAACTGCATCTTTGGGTCAAATACCAAGTTGTAATTATATTCTGTCTCAAAAGCAAAACGCTTAACTATACCCGATTGCAATTCTATTAGATACAGCGAAGCATAGGATTCGACAACGACGATGTACTGTTGACAGGGAGTAATCGTGACACAACCTGGTATATCGGTGCATTCAGTTAACTCTATTTCCTGGATACAGCTAAAATCTTCCCAGTGACGAATTTCTAAGATGGCATTGACTGGCTTGTATGGAGGTTGGTAAATATTATTACACTGAATAATGGCGATCGCATTTGCTTGGGGTATTTTGGCAAGTAAGCTTAATTTTGTATATCGTTCCAAAGAAGAATCTGACAAAATCTGGGGTGTATCAGCAACATCCCAACGTACCAATTTATGACGCTTTTTATCGACAGTTAAAGTAATTGCTTCTTGCTGATTCGGATTATAAATTAAAGTTTTGCAGTTCATTTTGGAAGAAGCTCGCCAGTTTTTAGGTTAATTTTAATCGCAGATACTGTTGAATTTCGGTTGGCTTCCAAGGGAATCGTTACCCATTCACCAACACGATTAGGTGTACCAAAAAGACAATTACAATTAAACTTTGTAGTTACAAAAGGAGTAAAACCAATTCTAAATTTTAATTCCCCGTGGTATGTGCCACATTCCGTAGAAGTATCTGGTGGAGAACATGTATAGTTGTATTCTGTCATTGCGAGGAGGTAACGACGAAGCAATCACGAGGACTCGTTTTTGTTGAGAGAATTCTGCGATTGCTTCGCTCCACTTCGTTGCGCTCGCAATGACATTCTATTCTCTGGTTAAGAAATAAAAACTGAGATGCACCCTTTTTAACTTAATAAGCATCCTCAGTGCCACTGAAGTAATAAAACGGCAAGTTTGTCCGAATCACTAACTCTACTAACATTACACCCAGTGGTTCATATTCGTAGTAATATCTAGCTTGACTATTGGTTCCAGGTAATGGTGGTTGAGCGCAGGCTGCATCAGGAGAACCGCAAGTGACTTTTACAGGTACAAGTAAAATTCCTATCCCTAATATAAGTATAAATTGTTTCATTGCTACCGTTTGCTCGTTATGTTAAGGTAGTTGTTCTTTCCTATTGCATTCACCATAACTTTAAAGAATAAAAATGAGCATAGTAAAAAACTTCAAATCTTAGTATTTACGATTATGTGCGACTTTGACGAGGGCTTTATTTTATGCACTTGCAAGGATAAAGAAAAACCCATTGTGCATAACAAAAATTCAAGGCGATACAAACGGGAGCAAGCAGCAAGTCCCAAGGTGTATCTATGGTATTTATCTACATTTAAAGAATATATAAGCGACGATGAACCACTGATAGAAGGGGAATACCAGCTTCCTGTGACGGATATAGGAAAGGGGCTAACGGACGAATGGGTTTTACTCAATCTCAATGACCGAAATTGCTTTGATGTTGACTATACACCGCAAGAGGGAGATAACCTTGTCATCCGAGATGCTTATCAGGAATGGGATTATCTATCTTTTATTTTCAAAAATGGAGGTTGGGAAAAAGGACATTACAGTCGATTTTCGACTATCACAACTTTAACCATGAACGGAGAAGTAAAATAAGTAGCCATCATGAACTGACGCACACCAGGACGGATGAAAATAGAAGGTAAATGTATCTATTTTGATAGCCGTCGAACTTTTATTTTCAAGTCAGGGTCACATTCAATTGTTTTTCCTAGCGAGTAATCTCCAAAATCGAGAATACTGATATTGAATGATTAATTGTGGCGAATTGCGAATTGTTGTAATTATGTTATGCTTCCGAACTATCCAAGCAAACTTCTGCGATCGCAATTTGCTTGTGTACCCGATTTCTCTCTTCCAGGTCTTACCCAAGCTATATCTCGGTCAGAATCCAACGTCATTTGTGTATCTCGCTCTACATCACTTTGAAATCCACCACGGGTTGAAAATCAGGGATTATTGCGAGGACTGGTAAACATATGATAAACAATTACTGCTTCTGTCCGTCCCCAAAGATATTGTTGTGCTAGGGTGTCCGTACCCCTCGCATCTCCAACAACAAAACATTCGTTTTGAGCGATACTCCTGGAAGGAGTGGCTGCCGCCATCGCGCGATCAATCAAAGGACGGTAATACATATTCAAATTCTGCTTGAGTTATATCAAGGTGTCCACTGATAAAATTAACAACCTTTTTATTTTTCATCTACATAGTTTCCATACTTCGCAACTTTCGTCTATATATTACTTTTGTAATATATATGTTACACTAAAATTATTCGATTGAACTTGAGCTATGCGAACAATTGTAGTTGGCGATATTCATGGTTGCTATGCAGAACTGCTTCAGCTATTAGCCAAAGTAGAAATTACAGAGGAAGATTGTTTAGTCTCTTTGGGGGATATTGTTGATCGCGGGGCTGATTCAGTCAAGGTGTATGATTTTCTCAAAAATCGTCCCAATACCATCGTGTTGATGGGTAATCACGAACGCAAACATCTCAGGCAAACTCTTTCCTACTCCCAGGAAATTGTCAAACTACAATTTGGCGACAGTTATGACGAATTTTTAGAATGGATTAGCCATCTACCTTACTACCATGAAACCGAATCGGCAATTTTCGTTCATGCTGCGGTAGAAGATGGTATACCCATTGAAGAACAAAGGGAAGAGGTTTTGTGTGGTTGCACTGCGGGTGAAAAGCATCTGGGAAAACGCTATGGAGATATCTCTTGGAGCCAGTTATATACAGGTGTTAAGCCAGTAATTTTTGGTCATCGCGTTGTTGGGGATAATCCTCTCATAATCCCTCAAAAAGCCTATGGTATTGATACTGGAGCCTGTCATGGTGGCACATTAACTGCCCTTATTTTACCTAGTTTTGAGATTGCTCAAGTACAAGCAGCTAAAGACTATTGGCAAGAAGAGATAGTTAAAT
Source organism: Calothrix sp. NIES-4101 (assembly GCA_004296455.1). Taxonomy (GTDB): domain Bacteria; phylum Cyanobacteriota; class Cyanobacteriia; order Cyanobacteriales; family Nostocaceae; genus Brunnivagina. The sequence goes on along the minus strand of AP018280.1, from coordinate 4,098,838 downwards.
GGCAGTTACCAGTGATGGTGGCTAAACCCTGGAGTAGTTATAAGTGGGAAAAAATTCAGGCAATTTGTGATGAGTTTAGAAATTCTCCCAATTCAGAATTATCTGCTTTTATTAACCAGAAGGAACAGTGGATGCATGATTTACTGACTCTTGCTCCCAAAATAATCTTGAAAGTGGAGGAAAAACTGGCAGAATTAATTTCTGTTTATGGTAACGATGGGTTCAAAAAACCAGCTCGTTGTTTTAGCTATGCCACCCTACTATATCAAGCGAATGTCAGCAATCTAACCAGTAAATTTCTCCAGCAAACCCTGTCAACACCAGGCAAATGGTTGCAGGTAATGAAGGAATTGGAGGTTTAGTCCGTCAGACTAATATGTTAATTAGGGCTTGCTGAAAAAGTCAGAAAAAGCAATTCTTTTGGGTTGACTAGTTATTTAAGCCTGGTTAAAGATAAGTTTTTGTCGCCTGTAGCCAGCAAAATAATAACGTTTAATTATGCCAATCTCTAAAAAAGGTGTATTTTTCAAAAATAGACATAAAAAGGCATAAAAAACCCGTGACAAGTGAGTAGAAAGATTCATAACTAAAAAAGTAATAGCAATTGCTGTTTGAGAAGTATGAGATAGTTTTGCCATCACTCTACCCAGACTAAATCTTCTTTTACCTTGTCCGAACTTTCCCTCAATAGAATTACGAATTCTTTCATCTTGTAAAGCTTGCTTTTTTTGTTCTTTACTCACATTTTTTGGAGGTCTTCCTAAAGGAATTCCACTAATTCTAATACCTCTTTCTTTACACCAAGCTCGGTTTTCTCTGGTGCGATAAATTTTATCTACATGAACCGATTCTGGATAATAACCAGTAGAATTTCTATACGCTTCTACTTGTGCTTTCAAATCTCCTGATTCATTAAAGTTGTCCCAACTAATATGGTCTAAAAATACATATCCATCAAAGTAACTAACCGACAACTTAGCCCCAAATTCCACGGGTTTTCCGGCTTTACCCCGGACAATTGGACGGATATGTGGTTGACTTAAATTTACAATGCGGTCATCAATGCTCTGTTTTTTATTTTCATATAAATATAGTTGCTGATTATAGACTTCTGTGACTACTAGCAACATCTTATATTGTCGCTTACTTAAACTTTCTAGGTTGACTCCTGAAATTATTATTTGTTCAATATAAGATAAATTTCTTTTAATATACTGAAGTTGTTTTTTTATTGCTGCTCTTCGTTCTTTGTGTGATACCCGACGTTTTTTCGCTACTGCTAGGTAGTCACGTCTTGCGATTTCCCGATAAGTTCTTGGTTTTTTCTCTAATCTTCCTTTTATCTGTTCATAAAGAGAGTCTATAATTTTTTCTGTCTGCAACCTTGCAAGATGTGAGTAACCCAATATCTGTCGGATAGCTGATATCACCGGGAGCACAAGTCGCATCTAATATTAATTTTCCCCGATTTTTTGGTGAATTAGCTTTTTTTTCTGGTTCTTCTGGTTCTTCTGGTTCTTCTGTTTTTTTTTCAGTTTTCTGAGAAGATGTTGTCTCTAGTATCTTCTTCACAGTTTCTTGATTCACTTTGTTGACTAATTCTGCACTTATTCTTTCTCGAAAATTAACTAACATTGATGCATCAAATGGTGCTTCATTGCTATAAGAAGACATCCCTATAAAGTATTGTAGGTAAGGGTTTTCTTTAATCTGTTCTACTGTTTCTCTGTCGCTTATACCCAGTTTCTCTTTAATTATTAATGCTCCTAATGCCATCCTGAATGACTTTGCTGGTGCTCCTATCTCCATAGAAAACCTGGAAGAATATTCCTCTTCAAATTCTCCCCATGGTATTAAAGATGCCAAAACTACCCAACGGTTATCTGATGATAATTTGCCTTCAAAGCTCAGTTCAAAGTTCTCTGGTGAGATTGGATTTTGTCCCTGTTTTCGGTACATAGTTACAAACAGTACATTTTTGTACTGATGGTCGCGGTGATGCAAGGATTTTGGGCTATCCTACCGTATTATCTTGCACTTAAATAGACTTCTTTGGTTAGATAATCTAGAGAACGTAAGTTTTTCTTTCTTATTCAGCAACCCCTAATTATGGTTGAAACCCCTCCCACTCAGCCAATTCCATCTTTTGTGTATTTTTCTTTCTCCTCATTAAGGTTTCTGCAAACTTACAAGACTCTTATGCCTGTTTTGGTTCTAAAATATCACCTATACTTAATGTATAGTTTATTTCTGGATATTTAAAATTGATAACTTCATTCTCTTGCTTTTTCAACCTATAAAAAGCCTCTCTTTCTTCATCATTTGCCACTCCTAGTAAGTCTCCATTAGTTAAAAATGGCAATCCATTTTTGAATTTTATAAAGGTCTTGGATTTTCTATAGGTAAGCCCTAACCATCGATTTGTTCCAAGTTTTGTAGTCTCATTTTTGGAAACATCTAAAATAATTTTATGCACAAATTCACGATTGGTTTGTAATGAGAACAAGATTAAAGAGTTATTTGTTAAACTTATTTCAAATTCCTCTGAAGTGGACTTACATCTTATTTTTAATTTTCTTAAAGCGTTGGTTGATAAGTTCGATGCATTTTCATAACAAGAAAAAAGAGCAATGAATGAATCATCCTCTAAGTCCATATCTAAATCAGAGTGATAACCCATCTTATAATATTCTCTATCATAGACTTCAATTAAGGCATTATTAAACTCAAAGGATTTGATTTTTATCTCTTGTTGAATTTGTTTATTTAATTTCTCTATGATGATATTATGTATTTGAGAAAAATGATATGATGGGTTTTTGTAATTAGTGGTTGTTCTAACAATTGGAATTCCACGCTCTTCACTTTTAACTAATACACAACCCTTTCTGCCTTTGTTAATATCTTCAAACTCAATTGAATTAGTTAGTAACTCAAATATATTGTCATCAATGTCCAGTCTAAAAACATAAAAATCTTTTCTAATCATAGATTTTTTTATTAGTATATCGGTCTTTGATAATCTCCTAGGTTAATACTGAAATCAACGTCTCCATAATCTACCATTTTCTCGGTATAGTTTTCTTCATAGTAAGTGTCTTTTAAATCTTGTTGTTTAGCCTCTGTTATTGGTTCTAGTTTAATCATTTTTTGATTTTCTATAATATAAGTCTGATTATTAAAATACATAGCTTCTAAGTTTGAGCAACGAGCCACATAACCTAGTCTAGTAGGTATTTTATCGCTATTTAAAATAGAAGGTTTTACTTCATGAGTATAATATCTATTAGTAGATAATGGAATGATAAATACAGAATTGGGATATAAAACGACTGTAAATTCCTTTTCTAAATTCGTATCTATAACTGTTGGCTTTAATTTAAAATGTAGTGTTGCTAATCCGCTGATATTTTTGTGGCACCAATCGTATCTATCTTTAATTGAAGGCTTTAAATATTGAAAACCTTCTCGATCGTAAAATGTACAAAATGCAATCAATGCTTCTTTTGGCATATCTTTAGTTTTGTCAGAGTGTGCTTTGATTTTTGCTTTACTTTCTTTTCCTGTTAATTCATCTTTGCTTTTATTTTCGTAAACCTGAGCTAATACATGATTCAATTTTATTTTTCGCTCAAAGACATCTTCTGCTGCATAGTTTATTACGTTCATTATTTTGCAATCTGTAGCGCGAAAATTATCAGTCGGCCCAGTAAAATTACTAGAACATCTTAATAATCTGAAGTAAAGTCTTTCTTTTTCCCCAGATTCACTATGTATTTCTTTAGTTACTTCCGTAAGGTATATACCTTTTCTCAAGGCGATTCCAGGTTTATTAGATTCTGTTAATTCTTGAAAATTATGTTCAGATTTTATCACATTGAAGTAATCTGTATCATCCTTAAATAACTGTCTATAATAAACACCTGCCTGACTTATAATGATAGGGACTTGACCAATTTGAATTATTTTTAAGTTTGGGCTATTTAGCATTTCATAGTTAAAAGATAATTCTTTTATAATGTATATAGTTAAGTCAGTATTACTTAAACTGCTAATATCACCGCAAGCATAAAGTTTGTTAATCTGTAAATTTATATTGACATCTGATAAGCTTTTGATTACTGTACCACAAAAGTTTTTAAGTAAATAATTTAATTCATCATGAGCCTCTGTTTTATTTGATAAATCTAATAGAAATAATTTTTTTTTCGTGATTTTATTTTCAGTATTATTCATGTTCATAATAATTTTTAAATATCTATATAATTTCTGCAATATTCTGTTAAAAATTACAAGTAGTCTATCTTACAATCTTAACGCGAGGAATTTGCGAGCAAATCCCCATTTTCAAAATTGCGAGGATGTAAATGGAGTAATCACAAGAACATCATGCCTATTTGTAGTATAACAAAATACATAAATAATCTGATTTTCAGAAGACTTGTTGCGCTGGTTTATCTTCAGAAATTGCCCATCTTCCCGCAGCACCAGGATAATTTTTGTTGCTCCCCCTGAGGACTTGCGCTGCGATGCTCCGTAGGAGCCGCTACGCGATCGCAATGAATTTGTAGGTACAATCGCGAATGTTTAGTTGAGACATGTGGTACGGGGAAGGAGATTGGCAACCTGAAAATAACCCTTTATACCAAGGTTGATGATGGGATTGAGGTAATTAGGATTCTCCATCAGTCAAGGGATATCGATCGCTTGTTGCCCTAGTCAGTATTTCTTCCCGTATTATTCGTTTTTTATACCAAATATGAAGTCGCAAAAATTTTGGTGGCTGCATTATTTGCTCGATAGCATTACATCTGAAAAAGTTGGACGTACTTGGTTTGGTCAGCAAGCGATCGCAGCAGGTGCAATATCCTTGATGGAACCAAACGATGAATTTTGGGGCGAGGCAATCGCAAGATTTTACCTAGTAATCACTTAGTTCTTTTTTGTTTTTCATTGAGATGGATAGATATGACTCGAACAACGATTTACCATACTTTTGTTCCCAGGTTTCCCCTATCCCAGTTCGTCAAATTTTTCTGGTCGAGCGAGGGCAATGAAATATCTTCTCCCAGGGTAAAATTGCTACCGATTGGAGCGATGGAATTGGTTATAAACCTTGATTCCGATACCATACCTCTGTTTGATCGCACTAGTCAGGAAGAGTGTGGTAGCACAAGCAGCATGAGATTATGTGGAATTCAGTCTCAAAGCCTCATGATTGACAACCACAGTCAGATATCGGTGATGGGTGTACGTTTTCAACCAGGTGGTAGTGTTCCATTTTTTCAAATTCCCGCTAGAGAATTACACAATCAAGTCATATCGTTGGAGGAATTATGGAGTTTTCATGTCGAACAATTACGAGAAAAACTGTTAAAAGCTCCCACAATAAAAACTCGCTTTCTAGTTTTAGAACGTTTTTTTCTCAGGATGATGCAACCACAGGAACCGCATACAATTGTTGGTTTTGGATTGCGTGAATTTCAAAAGTTACCCATACCAACAGTTCAGGAAGTAACCAATAAAATTGGGATTAGTAACCGCTATTTTGGGAAATTATTTTGTAATTCTGTCGGATTAACACCCAAGTCATTTTGTCGTATTCAACGATTGCGGTTTGTCCTTCTTCTTTTGGCAGAAAAAACATGTGTTGATTGGAACGATATTGCTTTAATTTGTGGTTATTTTGACCAAGCTCATTTTATTCATGACTTCCGTAGTTTTGTCGGTTGTAACCCCACAACCTATCTCAAACAGAGAGGTTCACACCCTTGTCATATTTTGTTGTCCAGATGAGGTCATTTTTTTACAATATTTTCTATTGATGATGCGTCACAATTAAGAATCGACTGAATTGGAAGGTTATCAACAATGCAATCATTGTTAGAATTTTTCGCAGAAAATAAGAACGATGATATTTTTGCCATTGGTAAATACATTGAAAGCCACGTAGAGGAAAATTGGCAAATATTACTAGAAAAACATCATGATAAATTACTGCGTGCTTTCGAGCGAACGGGAGATATGGCTTATGGAGCTTATTTAAACTTCCTCTTTCGACCAGTTTACATCCATCTAAAACAGGTTAATTTGTATCCAGAACCCAGGTTCCCAGGAGATTTTAGTATATCCAGAGAATGGGGAAATCAAGAAGAAACAAATCAACAGCGTTGGATGTGGAGTACTATCAAATCAATAGATGGGGGTTCGTTAGGTACAATTGTGACGATTACTTATCATGACCATAATGAGTTTTGTATTCCTCAAAAACCGGGAATTATTACTTTAGCTCAAACTGAAAAGGATGATGTTGTTGCAGAGCTTTCGTTACGGTCTATTGATTTTCAACAATCACGAGAATTTCAGATTGAGTATGAGGAATATTTGCGAAATAAAAGTTAAGGAGTTTTTGTCGCTTTGGAAATTACAAGCAATTCCCAAAAAATAAAATATCAGAATACTGAATTTAAACATCAACAGCAACTAAGTCTATCTAGCCTACGTCATCTAAGTTACGCTCATCTGGATATATTCTATGACGCAGAAAGTGATTATTTGGACGATAGCGAGCAGTTTGATGCTGGCTGTTTGCAATCTACATCCTTATACTTCTGCTGCCAATCCTAGCAAATTGGCTCAAATTCAATCTTCGTCACAAGTATCTGGTATACCTCAATCTTTAGTTTTACAGGTGCGTCAAGATATGGCGAAAAGGTTAAATGTGAAACTGGCGAATGTCCAGGTGGGGCAGGTAGAATCAAAAAGATTTGATAGTTGCTTGAATTTGCCAGCCAAGAATGAGAAATGCAACAAAATCGGTAACAAAGGCTGGGCTATAAGAATTAATGCAGATAAGCAAAGTTGGTTATATCACGCAGTTTTACCCCAAAATCTAAGTAATAACCTTCGCGTAAATTGGTTGCAAAGTTTACCTCAGTCAGTGAAGCAACAAGTAATAAGTGATGTCAACCGACTCAACGAACAACAGATTGGAAAAGTACAAGTTGTATCGGTCGAGCCACGAGTATGGAAAAATGATTGCTTGGAACTTCCCAAAACTGAACAACGCTGTAATTCAACCAAAACCCCAGGATGGTTAATCAAACTCACTAAAGAGAAATCGGGCGAAGGGAAACCATCGCAATGGTTATATCGTAGCGATTTAGATGGAAAGATAGTAGAACTGGATTTAGTTGCGAGTGTGGGAAATATCCCCCAAAAATTCAATGCAGATATCTTAGCTGATGCTGCGAAACGTTCCCAAACTCAGCCTTGACTTTTATCAATCGTTATATTTACGTATGTTGACTCAAAGAGCGATTTTTAAATTTTATCGCCACCACCGTGAAACATCTTGAATAGCATAAGCTGTATCTCTCAATGCTTGTTCGCCACCTAAAGTATCTATAATTGGAGTTAAAATATTGATATCACTAAGTAAACCTGGGCGAGTGTAAACAGATAAGATGTGAAGAGTTTTTCCCCAGAGACAAAAAAGTTGAGTTTTTTGTATTTGTAAAAGTTTATCCACCAAACTACTCAGGACTTGAGCGCGATGCTTCTCATCCTGAATCTTCCTAGCAGCAGCTACAGCCTCTGGTAGCAATTCTGGCAATTTATCAGCCAAATCACTTAGAACATCAGCACGATACTCTTCATCCTGAATCTTCCTAGCAGCAGCCACAGCCTCTGGTAACAATTCTGGCAATTTATCAGCCAAATCACTTAGAACATCAGCACGATACTCTTCATCCTGAATCTTCCTAGCAGCAGCCACAGCCTCTGGTAACAATTCTGGCAATTTATTAGCCAAATTATTTAGAATACAGGCACGATACTTTTCATCCTGAATCTCCCTAGCAGCAGCCACAGCCTCTGGTAACAATTCTGGTGACAATTTATCAGCCAAACTACTTAAGACATCGACGCGATACTTTTCATCCTGAATTTCCCTGGCAGCAGCCACAGCCTCTGGTAACAATTCTGGTGACAATTTATCAGCCAAACTACTTAAGGCTTCGACGTGATACTTTTCATCCTGAATTTCCCTGGCAGCAGCCACAGCCTCTGGTAACAATTCTGGTGGCAATTTATCAGCCAAAGCACTTAGATTATAGGCGCGATTATCCCCATCATCCTGAATCTCCCTGGTAGCAGCCAGAGCCTCTGGTAATAATTCTGGGAATTTATCAGCCAAACTTCTTAGAAGATAGGCGCGATACTCCTCATCCTCAGTCTCCCTGGCAGCAGCCAGAGCCTCTGGTAATAATTCTGGTGGCAATTTATCAACCAAACCTCTTAAGTTGTCGAAGCGACAATACTCACTCTGAATCTCCCTGGCAGCAGCCAGAGCCTCTGGTAGCACTTCTGGAAATTTATTAGCCAAATTACTTAGAGCATCGAAATGAAACGCATCATACCCAATCTCCCTAGCAGCAGCTAGAGCCTCTGGTAACAATTCTGGCAACTGAACAGCCAAACTACCCAGAATAGAGGCGCGAAACTCTCCATCTTCAATCTCTCTAGTAGCAGCCACGGCTTCTGGTAACAATTCTGGTGGCAATTTAACCGCCAAACTACTTAAGGCTTGGGCGCGATACTCCTCATCCTGAATCTCTATGGCAGCAGCTAGAGCCTCTGGTAACAATTCTGGGAATTTATCAGCCAAACTTCTTAGTATTTCAGCGCGATCGCCCTCATCCTGAATCACCCTGGCAGCAGTCAGAGCCTCTGGTAACAATTCTGGTGGCAATTTATCAGCCAAACGTCTTAGAGCATTGACACGATTATACTCATTCTCGATCACCCTGGCAGCAGCCAGAGCCTCTGGTAACAATTCTGGGAATTTATCAGCCAGACTACTTAGGGCATCGGCGCGGTCATCCTCATCTTGAATCACCCTGGCAGCAGCTAGAGCCTCTGGTAACAATTCTGGCAACTGAACAGCCAAACTACCTAGTACCTGGACGCGAAACTCCTCATTCTGAATCTCCCTGGCAGCAACCAGAGCCTCTGGTAACAATTCTGGCGGCAATTTGTCAGCCAAACTACTGATGGCATCGGCGCGATAGCTCTCAAAATGAATCTCCTTAGCAACAGCCAGAGCCTCTGATAATAATTCTGGTGGCAGTTTGTCAGCCAAACTACTTAGTACCTGGGCGCGAAACTTTTCATCCTCAGCCTCCCTGGTATCAATCTCCCTAGTAGCAGCCAGAGCTTTCGACAGTGCTAATTCTTTTAACTTTGATGGCACATGATTGGCTATCTGTGTAAGCAAGTTTGCTTTCTGTGATGGATTCGAGCTTTGTATTGCGTAACTGAGTCCTTGCTCAGGAGTCCACATATTTTTTTCAACTAACGCAACCAGCAGCCCTACTGGTAAATCAACTGTTAAACTATTAAGGGATGCAATAATTAAAGCATAGCGACACTGCAACCCAATAACTTGAGCCAAGGTTGTTTCAGTCCAGGAGTTTTCTGCCAATTCCCAAGCACGAAAAACATCAGTTACAAAATTGGCAGTTTGTGACAAGCGAGCGCAAGCTTCGTACCAACCATTACCTCCTGTTTCTGAATCTTCTCGTAATAATTCGTGAATTTCTTCTACCTTTTGAGCTTTGGACAAATGCCAAACTAAATGCTGATGGATATACCCGTCATCGGGTAAGGTATGCCAAAGATTTTTAGAGGTTTTATTTCGGTAAGTCTCCAAAAAAGTCGCGTGAGCAGAGGCTAAAGTTATACCCAACCCCGATAGATTATCTTCATCCTCTGGGTTTGGTGGAGCAGTCAACAAATTACGTGCTAAGTCATGAAATAAGTCATGTAAACGGTACGTTGGTGTCCCATCTTTTAAAGGAACTCCAGGTGATAAAACTGCTTTATTTTCTAAGTATTCCAATGTCTTAGCAGCATCATATATATCCATTTTCCATAGAGTCGCTGCCATCATCTTAGTGATGGTAACATTTTTCGGTAATACCCCCAACCAAGAAAAATGCTCCTGCTTTTCTTTAGGCATTCGCTTGAGACTCAAATTTAATGATGCTGTTAAGCGCAAGCGTTTTAAAATGGTTTCATCAGTAATTTCTTCTGCTTTTGGTCGATTAAGATTTTTTAATCGCGCTACCTCTTGCTGAAAATCCTCTAATAATTGAGTCCAAGTTGTACAACTGGCGATTTCAGCAGCTACCAATGACAACGCCAGAGGAAAATAACCAACGGATGAAGCTAAATCTTGCGCCGGCTGATATTCTATAGCAGTAATCGAGCGTCCTAATTTTTTAGTCAGCAGTTCCATTGCTTGGGATGGTTCCATCACATCCAAACAACATGGGGGGTTAGCTCCGAGAGCTTCGGCGATTTCTGCATCGCGGGTTGTTACCAAAACTTGACAGCTAGCTCCACCAACATTAAATGCTTGTGCATCCTTTATATTCCAAACATCGTCTATTATTAGCAGCACAGCTTTTTCATACAACAATGTACGCAGTTGATTGGAAGTTGCTTCCACACTGATGGGTGTAAAGTTGTAGTCCCCCAATGCTTGGGTACAAGCACTAAGCAGCGATAAAAGATTAGGCTGTTGACCTAAAGTTACCCAGAGAATCCCGTCACAAAAATGAGCTTGCACCTCTTGGTCATGTGCTAAAGCCATTGCCAGGGTAGATTTACCAACCGAAGCCAAGCCATCAATAGCTGTCACGACCAAAGCACCTACATCTGATGAATTTTTCAGCAGACGAGTTTTTAACTCTCGGTTGTATTCGAGACGTTCTACATAATAATTTGGTAGAGATGGTGCGAGTAAGGTATCAATCATCTTGTATATTACTGGCTTTTACAGCTTTTGATTGACTAGATATCTCCGAAAACGCTCAAAGCCTTTATGTTCTTCTAAAATTAATTTTACTTTAAGCAGGTCATAAGTTATGCTCTCATCATCTTCTATACCAGTATCCGCTTATATTTCCTACCATCAGCCCGCGAGAAATTAAACACCTCCTGCACAATTTGATGTAACTCATAGCCACGACGATAGAGAGAAGTTATTTGAGATTTCGTCAAATCATCGAGGATAATATGAAATGAAAATTCGTCTGATTGATTATTTGCAGTTAGTGAGTTAATTACAGATTGATTTAACTTTGTCCGTAAGTTGCGATTCCTGTCAGAAATAACATTTTGATTTTCAGTTGCAAAGCTAGAAAAATCCAACCCAGAATCCCAATAATCTGCATAATTATCTGCATCCATCGCTCGATTTAAATACTCTTGAAAATTAGCCTTACTCCCCAAATACAAACCCTGGAGACGCATCACACTCTTGGGTGACTTATACAACATATCCCCACCACCCAATAAACTTGCTGCGCGGTTATCATCAGGATTACCCAAGATAATCCCACTATCTTCGGGACGGGACACCATAAACGCAATCTTACCCGCACAATTCGAGCGAATTAATGGTTTAATCACATCCTTATCAGGACGTTGGGTAAACAAGAAAATATTGATACCCGCAGCACCTGCTTTTGCTAATAATTTCATCAATGCTGTTTCGATAGAGTCCTTATAGGTGCTATCGGACAGCAAATCGAAACACTCATCTGTCACCGAAACGATTCGTGGCATGGGAAAATTGGGAAACATTTGGTTGTACTCTTTGATATTTTCCACACCCACCCGCTTAAATTCTTGATAACGAAGTTCCTGTTCCGCAACCAAATAATTGAAAATTTGCAAGGTATTTGCAGCATCCTCGGCAACAGGTGCGATGAGATGGGGAAGTCCATTAAAGCAAGTTAAGGAAACCAGTTTGACATCACTGAGGGCAAGTTTGACTAAACTGGGAGGATAGCGCAACGCTAAATATAAAACCATCGCTTTTTCAAACTGACTCTTTCCACCACCAGTCATCCCTCCTCCCAAGGTATGGTAAACATTCGAGTCACACAGGGAGATTTCGATATACTTCCCATCGACATCTACACCACCGGGGATAACAATGCGGTTAATATCAATCTCATTGGTTAAATCCACATAATCTGCGAAATTAGCAATTTGGCGATCGCATCTGGGAATATCGAATACGACAGCACCGGGTATAACAGATATCATCGGTGGGTTATCAAATCCCAGTTGTTCCCCCAATTGTTGAACCAAATCGCTACCAAGTCCTTGAACTTTCTTGAAGCTAACCCCTTTCCCCAACTTGATTTTGATGCGTTTGAAGGTGGGACCAGTTTTCGTATCGAGGTAACTACAGGTAATGCCAAAATCATTCAGGGTTTCGACTAAGTTGTCACCAACTTGAGAATTAAAATTTTCTGCGATCGCGATATTATCATAATCGGGATTATTAGTATTTACAGCATTTTGAGCAACGACTAAAGATGGAACTTCTCCAGTCTTCTTAGCAACTAATTCAGCCGTTTTATAAACAAGTTGCTTCAAATAAATATTTTTAGTGGATTCCGCAGTCTTGATTAAACTTTGATAGGATTTACTTTTTTGATATTGCTGATATAAATCGACAATAAAAGCATCACGTTCATATTTACTAATGTAGCGATTGGTTAAAATATATTCCAAAGCCAACTTAGAAAAAGCCAAATCTTCTAAGTTTAATTCTGCCCAACAAACATCGATAATTTCTTCAGCAGAAGTGCCACTAATTACAGCCTGATAAATGAGTTCAAATAAATAATTATGGTCATAACTCTTGGTGGGTCGAATGATTTTACTGCCAAAATCCGATTCTTCAAGAACATCAATAATATACTGCTGCTGACTTAAATCAAATATTTGCTCGGCTTCTGTGATGATTTCCTGATTTGATAATCCTTGCGATTTGAGGCTATACACTGCATTAGCGATCTCCTGATGATTATAATCAGACATTATCAACCTCCCAAGGCTAACAATTGCTGTTGGTAATAATTATTCAACTCCTGCATACTTTTGGGATTTTGATTGTAGGAATTACAAGGAAAGGAAGCCCAAATCTTGCCAACTTTACATGCTGCTTTCGTGAAATTACCAGATTCAATATCCGCGATCGCATTGTTCCGACGAATGTACTCAACAGCCATCCTGTCCTGGGATTGGGGTGAAAAATCAGTTAGTTTGAGCTTAGGTTGCAAGTCCCACCAAGACTTATCTAGCATTTGGTAAGCACCAGCAGCAGTTGAACAAACTCGTTTACCATTAATTGGGGCACATTGCTTGATTAATGGATGTGTTGAAAAGTTATTAAAAGTACCATTAAAAACTAATTTACGATAACTTTCTTTTGTATTTGTTCCAGTTTCAGCCCAGCGAATAGTTGCTAAAAAAGCTTGCATTTTCGGAGAATATTTAGAATTTACTCCAATATTAGTCTGAAGAGAACTAGTTTTAAATCCAAAAGTTTGAGAACCTAACAAACAGTAAATACCCAAACAAGAAATCGAAGCTAAAGATAAATGAATTGGTTTAATTTTACTGGCAACACGGTGATAATCTACTCCAGGAAATAGTCCAAATATACCACCAATAATAAAACCTAATTTCCAACTATCAATTGACTTCCCAAAAGTGCTAACGAGGCATATTTTATCAGTATTAGGAGAAACTAAACCGCATGAAACAGAAGCAATTCCATAACTCAAAGCAACCGAACTCGCAGCACCAATTAAGCCGGAGATGAATATTTTCCATAACATATTACCGACCTGCTAAATATTGCTGCAAGTAAGGACGAGGATTAATAGGTTTATCGTTCACTCGAACCTCAAAATGTAGATGTGGTGCAGTGGACATACCTGTGCTACCCACTGCTGCGATCGCTTGTCCCCGTCTAACCTGCTGTCCTTCTTGCACATAAAGTTTGCTTGCATGACCATAAAGCGTTGATTTTCCCCCTCCATGATTCACAATTACAGCGTTACCATACCCACCTCTTTTCCCTGCAAACTCAACCTTTCCGTTGCTGATCGCATAAATTGGAGTACCCATCGCAGCACCAAAATCTATACCAGTATGAAATCTGCGTTCTCCGGTAATTGGGTGAATTCTCCAGCCAAATCCACTCGTCACAGGGGTGTTTTTGACTGTAGGAAAAGCGATTTGACTGGTACTTCTATCATTCGTAATACTTGTATTGCCTTCACCAATCAGGTTTTGCAGAGATTTGACCAATGGTTGCGATTCAATCCAGGAAGAGATTTGAGGATGTGCGATCGCAATAGTCAAGAGTAAAGTTGCAAAAGCATAATACCAATTTCTATCAATTGAGTTACGTTCAAATTTTCTAGCTCCAATTGACGTATCTTCTGAAGCAGTTTTAGTACTATCAATTTCCAGCTTGATTCGCATTTTTACAACTCGAATTAGTGGAACTTAGTAACTTCTCAAAATTATTTTTTGGGTTATTACAAATCGAATCAGTGGGGGTTGATGTCGGTTGAGAAAGAACTGCACTATTGATGGGAAATTTAATCTTTGAATTTACGTTTTTCAAGTTATAAAACTTGAGGTATCCAGGTTGGAGAATATCTAGTAACCACACCAATAATGTAAATCCAAAGCAAACTTTTACCCACATTATTCCAACTGCCGAAATACTGGCATCGCAAATGATGGTACTTTTTCTGGCACAACTTCAATCTTTTTCCCCGAAGCATAACCGGGTCCTGTATAACTGCCATTGAGTAAAAAATTAATCAACAGAACAAACAACCACAAACCTACTGCACCCACACCAATGGGAGATTTGATGCAATCCCCAAGAAAATAGGCAGGATACCAGACAAAACGCCAGGTGTTTTGGGGATGCAATCTGTGGGCTTTCCACACTTCTACGTAGGGAATTTCAATGTGGGGAACTCTAGGTTTTTGTGAAGCTTGGGAGTTGACATATCGAACCTCTAAGGGGTGAGTATCGATTACAGGCATTCCCGATTGTTGGTTGACAATTCCTCCTTGTTGTTGCACTTGATTTAACATTCCTTGCAAGCGAGTAGTAGGAATAATTGCCCCACTTTCGGAATAATCAACATCAAAATTACGGCGGTTTTTATTCATGATTACCTCAACAAAATTAACTAGCTGATGGATTATTATTGGAATCTTCATTATTGTCCCAATAATCTTCTTGTTGGAGTTGGGAATAAAATTCTTCTGGGGATAGAGTTTGAGATTTAGTTTCTAAATTTTCAGATAAACGAGGAGTAAATTGAATAATGTTTTTCCCAGAAATAACAGGATTAATTGATGGAGATGATGGAGTACTTGTAGAAGTCGCGAAATTATTTTGATTGGGCAAATCTTCAGCTATTTCCTCTCTTTCCAGCGAACAGTTATATGCTGAAATTCCCCAACCCAAAAAACCTGCAAATCCAGCAATAAAAATGACTGCACTCATCCAATGCACAGAGGAATTAGGAGATGGCATCATCTCAACAGTTGTGCGAGTGGAACCTTCAAGAGTGGTACGAATCGGAGTACGTTTGACTGCCGCAACAACATTGAGCGAACACAAGGTAATACAAATTATGGCAGCAGTAAACTTAACGTACATGATGCATTTCCTCAATCTTGGGGACTTGGTATTTTGGGTCGAACTGTTTCCTTCATCCCATTCAGATACAGTTTTCGTTCTTGCTCTTGCTGTTTGATTTGTTCGCGAATTTCCCGTACACGAGCGAGTTGTTCCACAGGGTCAGAATAACCACGCGATCGCAATAACTGCGCTTGGGCTAGAGAGTATGGTTCTTGAGCATTACGGATTTGGATTAGCATTTGGTTTAAATCTACTGATGGTTGCGATTCCAGGTTTTGGGCATAATCTACTGCCTCTAATTTCCCCAATATCATCACCGCAGCAGCACCTGTAGAAATCTTCTCTTCTACTCTCGTGCCATCAGTCTTGCGATATCCCCAGTAAAAAGTATCATTGCCAGAAGCCGCTTCTAGTAAAACATCCAGCGAGTTGAATTTAACGATTTCCAACGCAGGCATATAGTGAAGTCGATAGAAACCCGACTTATCATCGCTCTGCATCTTTGCAATTTCCCCCTTCAATTGCTGTCCCCACAATGCTGCGGCTAATTGTCGCCAACCTGTCAAAGTCGGTGTTCCCTCGGATGAATAACTAGCAAGTTGATTGATGTTGTAATCGGTGCGGGATAATTTTTCTAAGTAAACTTCGCGGAGTTGGGAAACCTGGGCTTTGGCTTGTTGGACTTCACTGGCTTGATTTGTGGGGATTTGTTGTTTCCAGCCCACTGTCAATGCTACTATCCCAATCAAGGAAACCGCTCCAACCGTTGCACAGGTTGTTAATAAAGGTACGTTGACCTTTTTTCGTAATGGCAGTTTGTTGTTCCGCAACGGTTTCGTACTAAACATTACCAAACCTCACCCGTGTTATCGACTACCAAATATAGATGGGGACGCTTGTTGAGTTCACGAGCGATCGCAATCCCCGCACCACCAACAATTATCCCAGTCAGCAGCAACAATGGATGTAATGCAAGACTCGCACCAACTCCCATCAATTGACCCACCATTCCCGAAACACCCAAATTCATCAAGAATCCACCTGCTGCATTTACCAAAAAATCAAATGCTGCGCTCATTTTCACCTCTCGTCCAAATTAATAACAGTGCCAAAATTAACCCAATGATTTCGCCGATTCCTACGCCAATCAAAATTGGTTGAATGCTGCTAATTTGCTGCCTTTCTTGGGTTGGAGGGACGGCGACCCACGTTCCAAGTACCGTACCAGCGACAACTGAAAGAAGATTTATACACACTGCCAGAGTCGATGTTTTTCGTAAAGTCAGTAAACTTTCATCTCGGAATTCGTAACAAATCGGTAGCATTTGAGCTACTACTTCTTCGGAGATTGTCCGGTTTTCGTCTGCGAGGACTTCAACTGTTTCAACTGCGAACCGCGAATTGCGACTTGCGAATTGTTTTCTCCCCAGTTGACCTTGGCGAAAAAATCATTGTCGATGCGCGAATTTATACGTTCTTGGGCTTGAGTGTATTCATCTAGGTTCAAATTATGACCTGTTCCATTAAATACAAATTCTTCCAAAGCCAAAGTCGAAGTTTCCAGAACAACTTTATGACGCAATTCTCCCAATTGAGTACCACGATGGGTGTCTTGGTAGAGCATTCCCACAAAACTATCTGGTGCTGCGGTTTCTGGATCGACTCCAAAGCGTTGCTTGATGTAATCGCGTTTGTTGAAACGGTGTTGTTCGTCGGGAGTGCTGCGAGTTTCCCGCATTTCCAATAAATGTTGTGCTGCTTCCTCCAATGTCATATTTTCTTTAGTTGCAGCAGCTTTTAAATTCACCAATTGCAACTCGATCTGTTCGCTAACCGTATCTCCACTTATTTCTAAATCGAGAATTTGGCAGATATTGCGAACTACTTCAGGCGATATTTGT
This sequence comes from Calothrix sp. NIES-4101, assembly GCA_004296455.1. GTDB lineage: Bacteria > Cyanobacteriota > Cyanobacteriia > Cyanobacteriales > Nostocaceae > Brunnivagina. Next base: position 4,081,393 of record AP018280.1, on the reverse strand, counting down.
AGCTGAATAGCTAGCTGATTTATATGCTTCATGTCGTTCTATTCTCCTAATTACTGCTTGGACAATTTCGTTTTCTCTTTCTTGCGGAGAAATGAATTTGGTTAAAAACTCATACAGGCTCATATTATTTACTTTTTGCAAGTAAACATCCAAACCCCCCGCAGGGATTACTTGCTTTAAATACTCTTCAAATGTCAATCGCCGAATTTTGATAGCAACGTAGAAAATATCTGCTATCTCAACAGTTGCAGAATCAAAATATCCACCTCGTTTTTTCGGTTTGACAATTCCCGCAAAAGGATACCAACGTTGCAAAGCCGCGATGGAAATTCCGTACCTTTGAGCCAGTGTTTTTTGTGTATAGATTATGTTTTCATATGCCATGCTCACTCAATTACAACTGAGTATTATTCCTGATTTCATACAACTAAAACTGAAGTTGTACTCTATGATTTGTGAATAAAAAAATAATTCACAATCCCAATCGATTTTGTTTATGTTTAGCTCAACTAAAGTTGAGTTAACTTACCGTATGAATCGACACTTGTCAGGTTATATATTGATTAATAGTATTGCAACTATATTTGTATCTATAATTCATCAAATAGCAAATATTTTTGATATTCCCAAATTGACAGTAATTGCAGTATCGCCCAAAAAAGTAAAAATATTCGTAACTCGAACATTTCCTATCCAAATCTATTTTCAGTCACGAATTCAATCATCTAAGTAGAACGGTGCAAATAAACCGTAGAGGCGGAGCGGCTTCTCGTAGAGTAGTATGTAACGAAAAGTAAACTGACTTGAAAACCTCTTCCCTCCTGCCTTGCTATAACGACAATTTTTAACACCGGTCTACTTATATTGATCAGACTTAAAGTGCAGAAATTGTTTGTTCGAGTGAAGCTTCTCTCAAAACACAGGACAATGATGTAGAGAAAATTTCCCGCAGGGTGTAGTGAGTCAAAACTCTGTAAAAACTGTGCTTCTTCTCGGTGCATCAGCTATGCGATCGCTTGCAAGCCTACGAAAATATCTAATTTAGGCTAAGGAAACCCAGAAATAAACTAATACCCCAAACTAATATCCCAATTTTAAGTTTCCTTTTGACTTTGCTTTGGGGTAAACGCTTCAATATCAACTCCTTCACGTTCCAACCACTCACCGATCAAGTTCTCCAAAGCTTCCGATTGGGTTAGCTCCCTTGCTGCACAAGTAGTCTTAAACGCGATCGCCAGATTTTTCGGAATATACCCTGAAACCTGTGTATAGTCGCCTTTTCCTCTTTTTCCTCTTTCGTTTTTGGCGTGCATTTAATCATGAACATTAGTTCTTTAATCAAATAGTGCCACGACAATCATTCAAAAATTTATGTTCACGTACATTATTGTTCATGAACAAATGGTAGAATCAGATCAATTCTTCGCGATCGATGTAATTTTCGCTTTCGGAAAGATGTTGCTTTCCCAAGGAAAGTCTAGTGCTTGCGAAGTTGTAACAAGTTAACAATCTATTCGATCTTTTCTCTTGCCATTTGAGTTTTGGAGTATGAATGAACTGCTTTTAACTGTTCAATCCTGTTTTGCAGTCCAACAGAGAAACCTGCTTAGACCACAAAACTTTGAACCAATAGGCTTTTTCGCAGCTAAAAGTTGTACCAAGTCCGGAAGCGATAAATGCGGCTTCGCTAACACAAAAGGACTAATTCTGGGTATTGTTATTTGCTTTTTCCTCTGGAGACTTAAGCCTTCCTTCTTTTTCAGCTATTTCAACCTCTCTACGCAACAGATAAGATGCTAAATCGGCAAGGTTGGTGCCCTCAATATCAGCCCACCTTTGTAGTTTTTCATGGGTTAAATCTGGAATTGAAACGCTTATCCTTTTGCTCACAATTACTTTTCTTCTAGATTTCATGTTTTATCCTACCTTCAATCCTCACTGATAGATGCTGCTATAAAGATGCTATATAGATGTACAATATTTTTCAATGAGATGTACTTATTGCGATGTGAATTTTGTAAACAAGAGCCAAGTATTATGAACCACTTACATGTTCTCCAACTTCTGCCAAGTCAAGGGCTAGAACCACGACAATTTCTGCGTTACTGCTTTGGGATTGCTGAATTTAGTCCCGAATCGATTTGGGAGGAAGAAACTAATTCCCAATATCGTAAGAATTGCGTCACCGTATTAAGCTCGATTTTTAACGTAGAGAGAGCGACAGTACGTAATTGGGGAAATGACCTTAATTTTGAAGGAATACCCAACTATTGCAAAATCGGGCTGGCTTACGTACATGCTGGTGGTATGAGCTCGAAGGAGATTGTAAATATCATTGATGGTCGCTATATTCCACCCCAAATTAACCCTCAGACTTTCTTGGAAACAATTCTTCTCAATGGCTTAACCGAGCAGCAAAAATTAAGGGCTGTTTCTCACAGTGATTTTCATAAAAGTTGTATCAAAATTCTCACGCAAGTTCTCCATGTTGGCACTCGTTCGGTACAAAAATGGGGACAAGACATCTCATTCAGCAAAATGCCCCGCATCCACAAACACACCTTGGCTTACGCTCTGGCTGCGATTTCCCAAGCGCGAACATCGAACACATGGCACAAAGCAGCCTGAGTTATCTTTTCAGCTATTCAAGTTGGTCAAATTAGAGAAATTGGTCTTTTGCACAGACCAAGAATCAAATAAAAGCAAAGCGAATCTACCATGAATGTACTAACTATTGCAACCGAAAGTTACGAACAACAACATCAAGTCAACTCCAACCCCACGGTGCATATCGAGCAAAGTACCTTGGAGTATTTGCACACAGCTTTCCTACTCTACGAATGCAAGCAAACCCACAACAAGCGAGGATACCGGGCATTATTATCAGAATATGGCTGGGATAAGGGGAATACAGAGGAAAAGCGATCGCTCAAAATTGCCGAACATTACCAAGCTTTCGTTAATCGTCCTGAAGATTTAGCTGTGTTACCAGTGCCAGTACTATTACGTCTATGCTCGCGCAACTACAAAGTATTGATTCACGAGTTGCAAGAATATCGCAAATTTAACTGCACTGAAGTATTGGAACTAATCGAAGAGAGAAGGGCATTTCTCAAATCCCAAAGTAAAGATAAAAAAGAAGGAAATTGGCGAGCTACAGCTGATGGTAATCGCTATTACACCTTCGGCAAGATTATGGAAGATGACCAGCAAACGGGAGTGCTGACTGAGAAGTTGATAGAACAAACGGGATTGTCACCACAGCGTATTGTGAGAATGGCTATTCAGGATTTATACGAAAAACAGCAAACCGAAATCACCCAAGATGAAATTGATGATTTTGTGGCAGCAAAGCCTGCGGAAGAAAATTTGATAAGTGATTTGGGAGATGTGGCTAAGAAAATAAACAGGGAATCTAAACAAGAAGAATTTGAAACCCTGTGGCAGAGGGATGGAGAAGAATCAAAAGAATATACTGGCTCCGAATATCTTGAAGAATCTCAAGAGTCAGATATTGACTGTCGAGAGAGTGATGTTGCAGAAGTGATAGATGCACAACCAGAAATCTTAGTCAAAAATCAAACACCAGTTAAAGATGCAGTAATTCTTGCAGATATACTGCGTCACGCTTCAGATTATGCAGATGTGCGGAGGGGTTTGTATCAATATCAACTAGTAAAAGAAGAAGCTTGGAAGATGCTCTCAGAGTCGGAAAGAAAATCTGTATGTCAGATGCTTCCAGAACCAATCAAAAAACTGAGTTATGCCAAACGTGAAGGATTAATTGTCAACTTTTATGAAATGGAATCGGGGGAAATCTATAAAGTTTTTACTACGGATTGTCCACTGATTGAAAGAACTATTAGTGTTCATAGCTTAGATAAGCTTTTGGATGATTTGAGAGCGAGACAGAACTGCGATATGCCAGAGGCATTAAGCTCCGCTTGTCGCAATTGATACTTGTTTAATTTTAAGTAAAATAAATCACTCAATACTTAGTAGTAAGATACTACATTTCAATGGATGACAGTCGGGATATCTAGATTGTCAAGCTTATCAGCTTGTAGAACTTGCTAGTTGTGCTTAGGAAGCGAGGGAGCGAAATACTTCCACACTTTCACCAATCTCTAAAATTTAGACCTCACTTCGAGTACCAAAACCGCGATCTCGCGTCGGGTTTACTATCTAGTGATTTGTGCAGAATGCTGACGTAGAGTTGTGTTTTTCCAGCGACGGTCTCAGTACGCATCCACATATTATCTACGTAGCCACCGGTAGGCACTTTCGCAAAAAGCCAACGTTTTCCTCCGGAATTTACAAGCCGTCCTTCAACCTGCGATCGCTGATAGAGAGCCCCAGATGATTGTTTGACAGACACTTTGACTGCATATCGAGTTTGCGTCTGTACTCCATTGAGTACTTGGTCACCGCAATCCGTCATGTTAATCTCAATTATGTAGGGGTCTCCTTTTGGATCTATGCTCGTCCATCTTCCAGCTTCCTTGGGACTAGTGCAGAGTGAAACTGCTGGCTCAGAATGCAAAATCCCAATAAATGAGGGAACCATCATTCCTAAAGTGGCAAGAAAACCAAACAAATATTTTGTGTTCATAGTAAATTTAATTGTGTGTAAGTTATTGTTGAAGGTTAATTTCCTTTCTATTGCTCTTTACGACTAATCTCTGAACTTATGCACTCAATCGCAAAATATTTTGAAAAAATTACAGCCAATTACCAACTAGTATGTAAGGTGCCCAAAAACCAGGACGACTATAATTAGGATAATCTTTGAGTAATTTTACCTGGGCACGCCGTAGAGCTTCGGCTTTTGTCACCTTATTCTTAACTAGTTCTCGGTAAAATTCGCCAATTAAAATTGCTGTGGAATTATCGTTAATATGCCACAGTGAGGCTAAAGTACTACGTGCCCCTGCTTTTATGGATGCTCCTGCTAAACCTAGTGTGGCGCGATTATCACCGGATGCGGTTTGACAGGCACTTAACACCAGCATTTCCAGGCTTTGACTGTTGGTTTCTCCTTGACGACGTAGTAAACTATCGAATCTGAAAACATCGATTGGACCATCATTGGCTAATATAAAAGTATTCTCCGGACGGGAGCTAAATTGTCCGTGGGTAGCTAAATGCAACACATTCAATGGTGTTGTGTTGACGTTTTTTTCTAGGTTTGTACTAGTAAAGTCTTTGTCGAGCAGTTGTTTCGTAGATATCCCCGTTTGGGAAATTAGATTAAACTCAGATTTAATTCCTGGTAGGGATGGAAATTTAGAGTAGGCTGGTGGTGGCTGAACTAAACCTGCTGCTAAAACATTGAGGGGTTCTTTAGCTAGGGGTTTGGGAGCGAGTAATTGCAGCCCCAAACTTAAAGCAACAGCATATTTTTCGACTAGATATTTTTGCCCATCGTATAATGCAGCCATTGGGATATTTCGCAAAGCTCCATCTAATACAAATACGAGGGTGTTAACTTGATGTTTAGCAAAATCCAACTCCATTTCTGGCTTGATTAACCAACTATAGACTTCTTGTAACATAGTTTGCACTTCTTCCGTGCGATCTGGTTCTAACAAATAGTCTTGAAGTTGTGCTAATTTATTGTCGATTTCTTGTTGGTTAATATTAACTTGATAGGATTTGAGTTCTTGTTGGGGAATTTTGACGATAACCTGTAGTTGATTTGGTAAAATGATTGGGTAAACAATTGCAGATGTGGGATTATCTTTGTCCACAATTTTGTCAAGCACGACTGTTTGGGCATTAATGCAAGCTTGACGAAAGAAATTGTCAAGTTCTGCAAGTTGTAAAGATTCTATTCTTTGTCTGGCTTTTTCTAAATTTTCTTCTGTATTTTGTTCTCTAATTCCCATTTTAAGATTAGATTTTGGGTTAGATTCTGAAGACATTAATAGCAATTCTACAGACTGTCTGTATACAGGTTCGATACTTTCTTTAAAGTCAAATTGGATATCACGATTCACTGCAACTAAATCGCTGCGAAGGTACTGCAATTCACTAATCGCAGTATCATAGGCAGAAATTGCACCGAGAATATTTCCCTGTTGTTTTAATAACCTTCCTAATTGCCAATTCCAGCGATAGGAGATATCTGGTGCATTAATAGTTTGGGCTAAAAATAAAGCCTGTTGAGTCAAGTCTTGTGAATTTTTCCACTGTTGAGTTTGTTCGTATAAATTACCCAAAGTACCGATCGCATAGGATTCTGCCCGCTTATCTGCTAAAACTCTGGCTTGTTCGACTGAATCAGCTAGTATTTTGGCTGTCTCTGTACTTGTATTGCCCATCTTCATTAAGTTCTGTGCGAATTGGATACGCGCATAAACTGCCGATTGGCTGGGAGGCAAGCTAGCAAGTTGGGTTTTTATTTGTAGTAACAGTGCCTCAGCTAGCGATCGCTGTTTTGTACCCAGAAGCAAACTTAACTGATTTATATTTGCTTGTACTTGAGTAATGTTATCTGGCGCTACTTGGGCAGCTTGTTGGTAATAGTTTAAAGCTGCTTTGATGTCATTTTGTGCTCTAGCATTATTACCGAGACTGAATAGTGTCGCGCTTATCTCTGGTTTCAACTGCAAACTTTGGGCAATTTCTAAACTTTGTTGCAATAATTGACGGGATTGCTGTAAGTCTCCTGTTAATTGTAAAGCCTCTCCCAAGGAACGCAACTCGATCGCTTTGGTTGAAGATTTTGGTTGTAATTGTAATTGTGCTTTTAAATCAGTTAAGAAATTGAGCGATCGCCGATAAAATCCTAATATCTGCCATGCCTGTGCTTGGTTGATACGACTACCCACAACACCATTTTGATTATTAATCTGTTTATATATTGCTTCTGAGCGTTGCCAAGTGAAGAGTGCTTGTTCTGCTTGTCCTAATTCTAGTTGAATGCCGCCTTGAATGTCTAATGTTTGCGCTAAAACCACAAGATTTGGTTTGCTATTTTCTAGTAATTGCAAACTTTCTGTCACCGCTCGATTTGCATCTTGCCACAAGCCCAATTTTTGATAAGCTAGAGCGATATTGCTTAACCCTACTGCTTGCGATGATTTATTACCTTGGCTACGATAATTGTCAACAGCTTGTTGCAAAAGTTTAACTGCATCAGCAAATTTTCCTGCATCATATAGTAATTTTCCCTGTTGCAGTAAATCATCTGGATTTTGGATTATTGTATTTTGGGTTAGATTATGGCGATCGGCAGCAGAATTATTTGTTGAAACTTTGGCAATAACAGGAATATTAGTACAGATTAAAGAGGTTATTAATGCGAGAGTAATTAAAGATTTCCATTTATTACTAAAATTGAGTTTAATCATAACTGTTTAAACGCAGAGGTACTACAGAAAAAAGGAATAATTGTTTACTGAGATAGGACAGGAAACGAATTACAACTAAAATTGGATTGGATAGAAGGACTATGAGAATTACCCGCAGAAACTTGTGCTACTAACTCTACTTCTCCACGAGGATTTATAACCCAACCCTGCGCTTCCACAATTGTTTTTGAAGTTGGTTTTGTTGTTATTTCTTCATTGATTTTCCTTGTTTGTTGATTTTCATTATTTGGAAGCGCTACCCAGTTATTTATGACTGCACGTTTGCGTAGTGGTTCGTAGGGATTTTCTGGTATTCCTCCCCTTCCAGTAGAGATAAATCTACTCGTAGTTTCCCCCATTCTGGGAGTGCAACCTTGAGCTATTTGTTGGGATGCGTCAACTAGGTTGGTGGGTAATTCAATTAAACCGCGACTAGGATCAGTATCAGGTTGATTAATGAAAACTTCTCCCTGCGCTCCGTTTTCAGAACTAGCTGTGATGTCGTTTGTAGTAGGCGATTCTTTAAAACGTGCTTCAATGCCGAAAATGCCTTGATTCCTGGCTGTAATTGTCACGTTACCACCCTTGCCGTCAAAAGCATTCGCGGTAATATCACTATCTTCATTGGGAACTGCGACGGTAAATATTGAATTTATGTTGATGTTACCCCCATCACCACCTTTTTGGTCTGTACCTGCGTCAGTGGAGATTTTGCTCCCACGACGGAGTAGGAGTAAATCGCTGTTTATGTTGATGTTACCACCGTTACCCGATGTTGAGTTGGCGTTGAGTTGACCTTGGTTATCTAAGGTAATTTTGGGAGAGTTGATTTCAATATCGCCTGTGGTTCCTGAACTTGTAGAACTGACGAAAAAGCCGCTATTTGCGCCAACATTCAGTACATTATCAAGGAATTTAGTAATGCGATTGCTGAAATTAGGGTCGCTACCACTAATAATCACTTTGTCAGTTGCGTTGACTGTAATTTTGCCTGCATTTCCGCTGCTTGAACTCGTTGTGGTAAGTTGTCCACCGTTAAGTGCTTCAACAATATCTGCACTCACCCTGATATCACCACTCTTTTTGTCATTTACGGTGCGTGCGTCTAATAAAGCACCATTTGAGATGCGAAAAATCTTAGTGATTACGCTAATATCCCCACCTTTACCAGTAGAATTTTCGACTGTAGAAGAAAATAAAGCACTAGACAATCCGCTCTTTTTACTAGTTCCAGAAATATTTACCGTATCTTTGGTATTGATGTAAATACTACCTGCATTTCCTTGTCCAAAACTAGCTGCATCGAGTTGAGCGCCATTTCGCAGTGAGAGCGAATCAGAATCGATGGTAATGTTACCACCATCGCCTTTTGTCCCCGCTTCTAACCGACTTAAAATCGAACTGACCTCATCTTTCTCCCCAAAAATATCAACAGCACCAGTAACTTTAATACTGACATTACCTGCATTTCCCATTCCTGCTGGTTGGGTGTCAGATGCTCTACGAATGAAGGTTAGTAATTGAGCGCCATCAGCTAATGACAGCGAAGCAGCATTGATATCTATATTGCCTCCCTTACCAACCCCTCCTGCTTCTATCGTACTGAAAATCGTAGCATCTGTAATGTAGACAAAATCTTTTACACGCACCATTACATTTCCCGCATTACCTTGTCCAGCAGTTGAGGTCACCAATTGAGCTCCATCTCGTAATAAGAAGGAACCAGAATCAATCGTAATGTTACCCCCATTACCGACTGAAGCTATACCCAAGTTGCTGAAAATCCCACTACCAAAACCGTTTTTCCTTCCGGAAATATCAACAGCACCAGCAACTTTAATATTGACATTGCCTGCTTTTCCCCGTCCTGCTGGTTGAGTTGCAGATGCCGCACGAGTGATAGTTTGCAATTGAGTACCATCTTTTATAGATAGGGTTGCTGCATTGATATCGATATTACCTCCCTTACCCACTCCTCCTGCTTCTACTGTGCTAAAGATGACTGCATTACCAGTAATGGAAACACCATCTTTTGCACGCACCGTCACATTCCCTGCATCCCCCTGTCCAAGAGTTGAGGTCACCAATTGAGAGCCATCTCGTAATGAGAAGGAACCAGAATCAATCGTAATATTACCCCCATTACCAACTGAACCTGTATTCAACAGGCTGCCTATTCTAGTTCTTTCCCCAAAAATATCAACAGAGCCAGCAACTTTGAGATTGACATTTCCCGCATCTCCCTGTCCTGCTGTTTGAGTTACAGATGCAGCACGAGTAATAGTTTGCAATTGAGCATTATCTTTTAGAGATAGGGTTGCTGCATTGATATCGATATTGCCACCTTTACCGACACCTCCTGCTTCTACTGTACTAAAGATGCCAGCACCTGCAAGAGAAACAAAATCTTTTGCACGCACTGTCACATTCCCTGCATTTCCTTGTCCAGCAGTTGAGGTCACCAATTGAGCGCCATCTCGTAATGAGAGGGAACCAGAATCAATCGTAATATTACCCCCATTACCAACTGAACCTCTACCCAAACTGCTGATAATTCCACTACCAAAACCGTTTTTTTCCCCAAAAATATCAACAGCGCTAGCAACTGTAATATTGACATTGCCTGCATTCCCCTGTCCTGCTGGTTGAGTTGCAGATGCAGCACGAGTAATAGTTTGCAATTGAGCATTATCTTTTAGAGATAGGGTTGCTGCATTGATATCGATATTGCCACCTTTACCGACACCTCCTGCTTCTACTGTACTAAAGATGCCAGCACCTGCAAGAGAAACAAAATCTTTTGCACGCACTGTCACATTCCCTGCATTTCCTTGTCCAGAAGTTGAGGTATCAAGTCCAGCACTGTCTCGTAATAAAAATTTCCCTGAAGTGATGGTAATGTTACCCCCATTACCTTTTGCTCCTAAGCGCACATTATTTAAAATAAAGCTCTTAGCAACATCGATCGCCCCAGTTGCGTTTAAAATAATATCCCCAGCAATCGTGTCAGGTTTTCCCAAACCCGATCCAATACCAGCAGAAAGCTCACTTCCTCCCAGTATTTCTATATTTCTAGCATTGAATGTAATATTACCAGCACCAGCCTCCTCGACAAACACAAATGCTTGATTCAGGGATATATCTGCGCGAGCTACATTTTCCGTAAATTCCAGTCTGGGATTATTGCCATCAAACAGGATATTTACATTTCCTGGTTCTGCCAACCCCCCTAACTCAACTCTCCCACCATAAGCATTTAATTCTCCACCATCCATGCTGACATTCCCACCCACCAACAGCAGACTCTTCCCATCTGGTACTCGTAAACCAAACACATCAAAGCCTGCTGATTCTTTTCCTGCGGGTGCAATTGAGTTATTTTTAATACCTACATTTTGATTAATTTGATTAAACCACAATGCCGAAGGATTGATAGTCAGCAAAGAAGAAGGGAAATTTTTCTCAGTAGCACTAAAATATCCCAAATCTCCAAATCTCAATGCATTTGCTGTACTCGCAACAAAAGAACCACCCACATCTAAACGCGCATTTTCACCAAAGACAATCCCACTCGGATTAATTAAAAAAAGATTTACTCCACTATTAGTGCGAATCAACCCATCAATTAGCGATAGATTGTTACCTGTAACACGAGAGAGAATATTTTGAATATTGGGATTACTTTGAAATATCGCCGCTTCGTTACTATTAAGATTAAACCTACCAAAACTATGGAATAAATTATTACCGACAGTTTGTCCGACATTTTGAGGAATTGTGTAATTTGGGCCAGTTAAATTTCCTGAAACTCCCAAGGAACCATCCAGGGTGATGTTTTGTGCTAATACCTGACTGCTAGAGTATAACGAAGAAGCTGCGATCGCCAAAATTTTTGACAGCAAAATTAGCCAAGTTTTTGGCATAGATAATTCTCCTGCAAAATAGTAGTTTTAGTTAAATTTAGGTTAGTTAATGTATTGTTAATTAATCTAAGCTTAAGAGAAAATACAGACGCTAAATCTAAAATAATCCTGAATATTACAGTAATTTTAGTCTGTCAGGGGTTGCAAATTTCTGTCTCATCGCTAAAGTCCTTAGAAAGAGAATTATGAAACTCACTGAGAAGTGGAATAGAAGCGCAGTTGTAAACTTTGCAAGTAAAAAAATAATTTTTATGTTGAATAAATCAGAGGTGCAAGAATTAACTATGCTTGTGTCTTTTTTTATAAGTACCCCGCTCCTGGGTAATGTAGGGCGATAAGCCTACGGCATAGCTTCGCTTACCGCAGAATTTCCAAAAATATTTTCAGACTGAGTGCATAAAACAAAAAAGCGGTCGTAAAGAGCAGCAGAAGGAAGATTTGCCTTTTTTCAAGCAAAAGGAGTCAATATTATGACACATAAGTCTATTAAAGCGATCGCCTTCAGTTTTGTGTTAATGCTTTCTTCTGGGGTTTCTGCTTATGCTAGTCAATTTCCAGAGGATGGTACCTTCTGTAGTTTCGACCAACCAAGCTACCAAACTAAACCTCTAGGTAAGCGGGTCAAGACCAGCGCAGTTTGCATTGAAAAAGAAGCGACAAAAGAGTCAAAAGGAAAGCTCAAGGTTTGCAGTCTTTATTTTGATAGTCTCAACGATAAAACTAACGTAATTCAAGTTTCCCAGAGGCGTTGTTTTGACTCTAAACCCGTACCGCTAATAAATCCAGTCCGTGACAACTGCATCAAGACGACTTGTACTGATAAAGAATTTCGGCCAATAAAGGAAAGTGATCTAGGTTTTTTAAGACTTTCCCAAAGTTTTTCCACACTAATTAATCAACAGTAATAGAACAATGAAAACTTTTACATTTGCTAGCTGTCTCATTGTAGCAGCTACATTAACTTGCTCTGTTTTGCCTGCTTTCGCTGATACCAAATCAAAAACAAATCTACCGGATTTATCGAGTACAGATAATCCTCTAGCAGTTTGTAAAACTATCAATGTAGGTACCGTAGACCGCAGTAAAATCGAATCAACTACCATTAGCGCGATCGATAGTGTTACCGATATCAATGCTTGGATAAAACCATCGGTTAATCAGGGTACAAGTATTGCTAGCACCACAAATCAAAAAGATGTTCAACCAGTAATTGGTCATGATTGTGATGGAATAGCCGATTCTATTTCCAAAGTGGAAATGAATCGAGAGGACAACAAAACTATTCGTGAAGTTTCCAAGAGTAAAGCAGAAATTGAAATCCTCAAAAGCTTGATGGGTTGGTAATTAAATTAGCCAATAGTCATTTGTCATTTCTTTTTCTCCCTGTCGCCCTTAAAAAACATGAAAAAGTATTCTTTATTGAGCCTTGCGATTATCAGCTTCTCCTTATTAATAAGCTCTGCTTATAATCCGGTATTAGCTGAAAATTTAGATTCTAACAACACCACAATTTTTATAGCTGAAGATGTCACTGAAGGACAGGGGTCTAATGCGATTGACTACACCGTACCGGACACAGTTCCTGCGATCTCTCAACCAAAACCAAACGCTTGTTGGGCAACTTCTGCGACTATGATGCTTGGTTGGCGCGAACAAACCAGCTATTCGATTGAACAGGTAATGGATAAAGCTGGCGAGAAATTCCGCAAAATATTTGATGATGATACTGGATTAAAACAAGCTGATAAAGAAGCATTTTTGTCAGCCTTGAATATGACAGCAGAAGCACCTCAAAGCTACACAGTTGAAGGCTTATTGTCTTTGTTGAAAAAACACGGTTCCCTTTGGGTGACAACAGATGAGGGAAGTAGTTCATCTCCAGCTATTCACGCTCGCATTGTTACCGGAATGAAGGGAGATGGAACTGTTGATCGCACTTTTCTAGACATTATCGACCCTGCTGATGGTACTCGTAAAAGTGAAAGCTTCCGCAATTTTATGGGTAAATTTGAGCAAGTTGCATCAGGGGATATGAAAACAGGTGCAGATGTACGAATTCAAGTTGTGCATTTCTAATTTGTGAGGAGGGAAGCAAGAGTCAAGAGTCATTTTATTACGTAGCTTTGCTTCTCACCTTCCAGACGAGTATTACAAACTATCCCCCTGTAATCTATTTCAAGATCAAGGAAAAGAATATGACTTCTCGAACAAGCAAAAATATGTATTTTAAACCTTGGGGTTTACTGACAATTTCTTTGATTATTCCTGGTATGGCGATCGCCTTAATTTCTAATTCCGTCCGTGCTGAGGAACAAAATCCAAGTCCCCAAGCAGATTTAGTTGTCGGTCAGGTCTTGGTTCAAGGAGGGGATGTTGGTATTCCTGATGATACTACTTCCATTAAAGTCCAGTGGAATGTCGGCAATCAAGGTCAGGGTACAAGTCAAGGATTTAAGGACAAATTGCAGGTATTTTTCGTTGGTAAAGAAAGTAACGCCTGTCCGGGAAGCATTCCTCCTTCTGGTCAAGTTGTGGCGGAGTCTGAAGTGGATGAATCTCTGATCGCACCTGGAGAAGCAGGACAAAATCAGGAAGTTACGGTTGGACCCTTTGAGGAAGGCTCTTATCTCTTCTACGTTACAGCCAATAGCGATGGCGGTGAAGCTAATGAGGCGAAAACTGATAACAATTCTAACTTCAACTGCATATATATTAAACATTCCTAAAACTGATGTTTGCAGTTAGACAATTAACCAGTCATACAAGTGAATCAATCATCTGGAGAACAGCTATGAAACCCCTAAAAATATCTACTTCCTTACTAACTATTGTCACTTTATTTACCTCTGTAACAGCGCCTATCTATGCGGGAATGCCTAATTTTGAAGCAGTTAATGCTATCGACACATGTAAAGATATTAACATAGGTAATGATAGCCGGATTGTTAAAACTGTTTCTGATGATTCCAGCAAAACCCACGATATTCAAGATGTGAAAGATACTTCTGATGTTAAAGACACTGCCGATTCCAGCTACAAGAATACGGAAAAAACCTCTGGTGGAGGCAGTTTCTTGGGGATTGGTGCAAATGGAAGTCATGAAGAATCTCATGAAGGTAGTCTCAAAACTGATCGCTCTCACAAAGATGATAATTCCGTGAAAACAGATAGTTCATCTGAAAGAGCAAGGAAAGAAATAAATGAACAAACCACCAGTACAGTCCGTCAAGGAAAAGACTGCGATCGGGTGATCGAGTCAGTTAGTAAAGTTGATATGAACAAAGAAGATAATGCAACTGCTCGTCATATCGCCGATCAAAAAGCTGAGGTCGAGCGCCAAAAAGCACGCACAGAGATGATGAAAGATTTGTTGAAGTGGTAAAACTAAGCAAACATCAAGATTTTAAAGCCTCTTCTTTGTAGAGGAGAAGTTGAAAGAGGAATTGGAAACGACTTAGGGACTTGCATCAAAATAAAATACCAGTCACAACGCCTGGAAGCCCTGATTTAAAAGTAATCAACATTTAAATATTGGTGCATTATTAAATCGCAAGTCCCTTACCTTACCAAACTAAGAAAAAATATTTTCTGCTCAGGAACAAAATATCATGAAACCTCACGCATTATTAAATATTGCTGTATCTTTATCGCTATTAGGTTTAACTGCAATTCCTGCTGTTGCGGAGGAATTAACAATTCCCAAAACACAAACAGTTAGTCAAGGAACAGTGATTCCTCAATCTGCTGCTTTGATTGTTGTTGTACCTGCTGATGTCACTCTGGATGCGGAAAAAGGCCAAAGTTACCCGATAGTGCTGTTAACAACCCAGCCAATATATGATAGCAATGGTAATATTATTGCTCCAGAAAAATCGCGGGTAAATGGCAGCCTGAAACCGACTAAACAGGGAATTAAAATTATTGCCGAATCAGTCATTATCAAAGGACAAATTATTCCCTTACAAGCTGAAAGCGCTGTAGTTCCAGCTAACACCATCAAGGTTGCTTCCGGTATTGACAAAGCCAAAGAAAATAGTGGTGCTTATAGTCGTTTTGGCGCTTCACTTGTTGGCGCGGTCGGTGGTGGTAACTTAAATGGTATCAAAAACGGAGCCTTAGTTGGTTCTGCCGTGGGAATTTTGAGTGGTTTGACTTCATCGGAAAAAATCCAGGTAGTCAAAATTCCCCAGGGAAGTGAATATATTTTAACTTTACAAGCCTCAGTTAATTTACCACCTTCACTTGTCGCAAATCCTTAAGCAGAATTTTACAGCCTTTTCTTGATTAATTGAAATACACATAAGGAGCCAAAAGATGACGTTATTTTCCAGACTTTCTCAAACTGCTGCTGTTGCTGCAATCTTGGCTACAACTCTAGCTGCAAATAGTGCACATGCTCAACAAAGTTATCCGATGACCTGTCGTGGTGGAGGTACAATTAGCATCAGAAATGATGGAGGGAATGGGGTACGAATCAGATTTCAACCTGGAGGTGGTGCTGCAACTCAAGGTTTGTCTCCTGGTCAATGTACCTGGTCAGATCGAGCATTAAGAGCGGGCGAACCAACTACAATCTGTGACGACAGTGCAAGCGCCGCTCAATATGTGAGTCTATTAGTTCAGTCAAATCAATACGCAATTATGCAGGTTTATAATGACGGTCAGGGCTGTATGAAAGTAACCCGTGTTGGTCCTTAACTTTATTACCAAACCTATTCTTCGCTTTACTTAATTTGGCACGTAACACCAATTCACGAAAAGCCAGATACAAATAAAGCATCCAAAATAAAACCCCAACCTGTAATAGAAACGACAATTGATTTATTAAGTTGTTCAAGACGTTGCCAGACACATTCTCTCAACTCATATCAAGCGTGAAAATAAGCTCTGGTTTTTTTGAAAAACTGTTGCATATGTAATCAATATTCCCCAAAATCCATGTGTTAGTCAAGCTGACCATTCCTCGAAAATGTTCCTCAAGGGTAGAGTAAGGGCGGTATCGCACTTATTTAGAACATTCCGTAGACTAAGTGCTAACACATTTTTTGTAATTGATCCTGTCGGTTTGTCAAACGTATTTTACAATCAAAAAATTTTACGACCAAGTGCATAAACTCAAAAAACAGTCGTAAAGAGCAACAGAAAAAAGTTCACCTAAAAATATGGAATTTGAGGAACAACTATGTTAGATAAATTTCACTCAGCCAGTAAAGCATTAATTGCTACACAATTATTACTAGGATTAACCACTGTTGCAATTCAATCTCCAGTCATGGCTAGCGATGTTAACCTTTGCCCTGCTGATAGACCATGTTTTAACGAATCCTATCAATCTACTGATAAAGTAATCTTCCGATTTGATGGTATCAAAAATTGGGACTTTTATAATGTCCGCTATCGGGTAAGGGGTGGAGAAAAACAAGTGGAAAACCGTTCTGGCTCTTTTACATTTAAAAATGTTCGACCAAATAGTCGCTATACAATCAAAGTTCAAGGTTGCAATTCACGCTTTTTAGGACATTCAACTTGCTCTGAATGGAGCGAAAAATCTGTTGATACTAGATGAATATTAATTAATATTTGAATATGTTCGCATTTATCCAAAAATTACTCTGATAAAAGCGATCGCTTTTTCAACAAATTTTGTGGCAATTACACAAATATTTTTCACCTCAGTGCATAAACCCAAAAAGTAGTCGTAAAGAGAAACAGAAGAGAACTTCACATTTAAAAGTACGGTAATTATTTATATCTGCTTTATTGTCGAAATTCTCGTAGAAACAATCAATAATCAGGAGCAAAAATCATGAATATAAATGGTCGTTTAGCATTTGCAATGATTTTAGCTATTACTACTAGTTTGATATCTACATCTGCCAAAGCTCAGTCTATCCAAGAACAAAATCTTACCCAGATTGATCATGGTTCTGTGATTCAACAAAATCCTCAACTGATGAGAAAAATTAGAATCATACAACCAGGGGGAGTATATGGGGGAAAACCAGGTGATTTTCACGATGCCCATCCTAATCTACCTAAATTTGGAGAGGCTAAACCAGGAACTCCATTTGTAAATTTCAAAAAACCAGATACAGAATTTGAGAGGATTAATCCCGCATATAAAATCCGTCCTTCTGCTGTAGAACAATTCAACAATATTCAAAAGTATTAGTCTTTAGTTGAATCTCAATATCTGATGAGATACCGCACTCTATGCGGTACCTCATCACTCCCAAGAAAATTCAAGATAATTGGAGAATATTATGAGTATAAGAAAATCGGTACAGTTTGTAATTAAAACTTCTAAACATTGTAATTTACGTTGTCGCTATTGTTATGAATATGCGGAGTTAGGAAACAAGCAGGCAATCACTTTAGAACAAGTCGAACAAATGTTCCGAAATATTGCGAGCTACTATCAAAAATTAGATTTTCCTGTAGATATTGAGTTTATTTGGCATGGTGGTGAACCATTATTACAACATCCAAATTTTTATTGGCAAGCCTTCAATCTTCAGCATCAAATTTTTGATCGTGATTGCGATTGTGTAACGAATGGGGTGCAAACAAATCTCACTTTATTAGATCGAGAGAGGTTAAGGTTACTATCCGAAGGATTTGATAATGTAGGAGTATCTATAGATTTATTTGGAGGATTACGAATCTATCAAACTGGAATAGAATCTCAAAATCGAGTCTTGGAAAATATGGATCGACTGACAGATGCAGGAGTTGATTTTGGCTGCATTACTGTCTTAACTAAACGCAACATTGATCGGATTAGTGATATTTATCATTTTTATCGTTCGATGAATCTAAGTGTCAGGATACTACCTCTATTTAAAGGCTCTTTTGATAATCAGCATGATGGTTTTGAAATTAGTGCATACGATACTCTAGAAGCTTATAAACAAATTGTTGATCTATGGTTAGAGGACGAAGAGTTTGTATTCATCACTCCCGTTCGTGAAGCGATTCAACAAGTCATCAATCATTATAGTCCCAATTCTCCAACAACATTTTATGATAAGCGCGAGTGGGAATCCATATACTTAGTAAATACAGATGGGGCAGTCTATAGTTACGCTGATGCTTACGATCCCAATCGTAGTCATGGCAACCTTTTCATTACATCTTTAGCTCAAGTTATAGATAATGAAAAACATTGGAAAATTGTCCGCGATGCGGAAAGGCGTATAGAACAAACCTGTAGTGATTGTTCCTATTTTGGTAGTTGTAGTGGGTATCCAATGGCTGAAGGGAGTCGTGAATATTACCCTGTAGATGAGAGAGGTGTACTTCAATGTATTGTTGATCGTGGAATTTTAGAGTATATTAATCGACGTTTATGCGAAATTGGAATTATCGATCCTCATAGCCATATAATTGCACTCGACCGCCTCAATCTTGATTCTTCCGCCAATTTAGTATTAGTTCATGCTTAGTAATCATTTCCTGCTAAAAGAAAGGGGGCTATTTGACCTCTCAAAATCCAATATAGATTGTACAAGCCAATTAATTGATGATGTTAAAATTGTTGCCGAACAAGCGATTGATATCGCTTCGGTTAGATTACAAATCAATAACGGCACAAAAGTATTACCGATAGAAATAGCAGTGCAAGAGGGATATTTGCCAAATTCTTTCATTCCCAGGCAAGAATGGAAAATAGTTAATGCTGAAAAAGAGCAATTAATGCTGTCACCCAAATGTTGTGGAAAGTGGAATTTGGGTAAATATATTGGGGTGTTGCAAATTCCTAATCATTTAATTGAGCCACTCAGGGAAATAATCGGCACTCTTAATTTACATATTGATCGCTTAGAAGACAATATTAGTAAAGTTTCATTGCATACAAAATATCAAGCGATCATTGAAAATATCTCCTCCTATTTGCAAAATTATACTCTAACCCCGGAGCGCACCACATGTTTGGGTGTTCATAGCCATCAATCGGGTTTAATCACCAGTACCGTTGATGCGCTTAGATTTCTTCCTAATCAACCTTGTGTTGGTCTGCATTTAGATAGTTGGGAAAAAGCTCCACTCAAACGCAGACATTTATCTAAAAATCGGGTCTGTATTAATATCGGTAGGGAAACACGTTACTTTCTGTTTATCAATCTTTCTTTAATGAAGATGTTTGAAATGTTGGGTTTGTCTACAGCGATCAATGCTTCTCGCTACTATCGTGGAGTTGAATTGCCCGCTATATTTATGGCAACTTTCCCTGATTACCCAGTAGTAAAAATTGCTTTAGAGCCAGATCAAGCCTACATTGCTCCAACAGAAAATATTATTCATGATGCATCGAGTCTAGAGAAGCAAGAACTGGACATGACTCTCACATTTCTTGGTCGATTTGGCATATCACCCCAGCCCTTTTAATGCAAACAATTTTACTAAATTTTGTGACCAAAAAATACATCCAATTAACCCCCTAAAAATAAGGCTTATGGGAAATCTTCAAAAAAAACGAACAATTTGATCGGCGATATATGCCCAAGGTTATCGTTCTGTAGACGTTAGCGGTTATAGTCTCAACGGTCAAGACCGGTATGCTGCAATCTGGCAACGATAAAATTATTATCGCGTACAACTAATTGCAACTGAATGTTGATTGCTGTGAATAATTATTAAAATTCCCCCCAGGAGATTGAGAAACTTGGGCAACTAACTCGACTTCTCCACGAGGATTGACAATCCAACCCTGGGCTTCCACAATTGTTTTTGAAGTTGGTTTTGTTGTTATTTCTTCTTTGATTTCCCTTGTGTGTTGATTTTCATTATTTGGAAGCGTTATCCAGTTATTTATAACTGCACGTTTACGTAGTGGTTCATAGGGATTTTCTGGTATTCCCCCCCTTCCTGTGGAGACAAATCTACTAGCAGTTTGTCCCCTTCTGGGAGCACAACCTTGGACAATTTGTTGGGACACATCAACTATATTGGTGGGTAGTTCGATTAAACCTTGACTGGGGTCTATATCCGGTGGTTCGATGGAAACTTGTCCCTGTGCTCCATTTTCAGAACTAGCCGTGATATCGCTAGTAGTGGGTGATTCTTGAGAACGCGCTGCAATACCAAAAATACCTTGATTTCTTCTTGTAATTGTGACATTACCGCCCTTGCCATTGAAAGCTTTTGCGGTAATATCGCTGTCTTCTGAGGGAACTGCAACAATAAATCTTGAATTGATATTGATGTTACCACCATCGCCGCCAAATTGATTGTTACCGGCTGTTGTAGAAATTTTACTGTGGTTGCGTAGCAATAATAACTCTTGCAAGTTTAAGGTGATATTACCACCCTTACTACTGCGAGTTTCGGCGGTAATACTTC
Organism: Calothrix sp. NIES-4101; assembly: GCA_004296455.1. Lineage (GTDB taxonomy): Bacteria > Cyanobacteriota > Cyanobacteriia > Cyanobacteriales > Nostocaceae > Brunnivagina. The sequence continues at coordinate 4,060,773 of AP018280.1, read as the reverse complement.
CATTATTAAGCGTAAGGGTACCTGCTGCGATTTCAATGCTGCCGCCATTTCCTTGTCCTTGACTATCGACGGCGATTTTTGCACCATCTTGAATGCTTAGAATTCTAGGGTCAATGAAGATATTACCACCGTTGCCAATCGAACCCAAAGTAGTGTTGGCATATAAACCACTACCTGGTTCTGATAGATTCATATTATTAGCTGCATTAATGGTGATATTGCCTGCTTGTCCATTACTAGAACTGTTACTAAGTAATCGCCCACCACCAGAAATATTTAAGCTATTGACATTTACTTGAATATTTCCAGCTTTCGCACTACCACCGGTACTTGCTGTTAATTGAGCGCTGTCTTTAACTGTAAGAGAGTCTGCATGAACAGTAATATTACCACCCTCTCCACCCGATAAAATTTGCGGCACAGCATTAAGTCCACTAAGTAAAATAGTGTATGTATTTTGCTCAACGCCGTTACCATCCCAGCCACTTAAGGGTAAACTTCCCCCTTTTACCGTGGTACCCCTAATTTCTGTGGGAGTAAGAAAACTAAAGATTTCACCGCCATTACTAACAGCAGTTACAGGGTATTGGCTAACAGCTAGATAGTAAGTTCCAGGATTTTTAGGGGTCAACGGATTCTTGGATGGTAGGGATGATTGCAATAGAATACTTGTATCATCGTTAGCATATACACCAAAACCATTGCTATCAAAAAGGAACAGACGAGTATCGCTTACTTGAGAGAGAAACGTTGTTGACGCTGAAAAAGTTTGATTTCCCTGCAATTCAATCTGATACAGGTCTACATCGTTGGTACTATCAAGACTACCAGAAATTTTTTCAACAAAAATTCCAGGAACGATGGGAATAGTTTGAGCCGTGCTGGGTAATTGTCCAGCATCGCCTACTTCGTCAACTGTTGTAAATTTTAGCGGTAGGGTAATAGCTGAAGCTTGAGTACTGGCAAAAAGACCCGTGTTTGTTCCTGATATAGTAATTTGATTAATAGGTTTATCAGGACTACCAAGGTAGATGTCTCCAGCTTTCCCACTTCCTACTGTGCTGGTAACAACCTGCGCTCCATAAGCCAGCAACAGAACAGGGGTATTCAGATGAATAGTGCCACCATTGCCATTAGAATCAGGTGTCGCGTTGGAAAATAGTCCACTGGCGGGACTGATTTGCTCATCGAAGCTAGACAAATAGGATATTCTCTGTTGCTTTTGTTCAAAAAAGTTTGGATCGCTGCCTAAAATATCAATTTTTTCACTGGCATTGACTGTGATGGTACCTGCATTACCTCTATCAAAGCCAAAGGTAGATGTTAACAACTTGGCACCGCCCATAATCTTTATTGTCTGGGTATCAAAATTAATATTACCACCCATCGCACTACCGCTAGTTCCAGCATTTACAACGGCTGCATCTGATAATTGCAAGGTCTTCGTTGTAATTCTGATATCACCCGCTTTAGTAGTAGCTCCAGAGCTAGCATTACTTCGTATACTACTATATGCCAGTAAGGTATCATCAGGGTAAACAGGGATAGGATAGAGTCCAGAAATATTAACAGCATTAGGTACATTAATTTCAATATCACCTCCTTTCCCTTCAGCAGAGGTTGTGGAAACTAGCGCAGAACCATTAAGCAGTGAAAAATAAGGTGCCTGGACACTAATTTTACCAGCATCCCCTTTGCCACCAGAGGTGGTGTATATAGCACTTCTATCGCTAACAACTATCAAGTCTCCTGCCTTAAAAGAAATATTTCCTGCGTCACCTCGCTCGCTAATTGCTTCGCTATCAAATGTGACTTCTTTAGTAATTAAAATTGAGTTTCCTGCTTCTAAGGATATCCCACCACCAACACCCCAACCATAAGCAATATCACTATAAATACCACCACCATCTACAAAAGAAATAGAATCATTTGCCTTTAGTGAAATATTTCCAGCATCTCCCAAGCCAGAAGTACTGCTAGTAGAAATACTGCTTGCACCAAAAGAGATAGAGCCGTTTGCTTTCAATGAAATATTGCCTGAGTTTCCCTCTCCACGAGTAACACTAGCAACGCCACCTTCGCGAAAAGATATAGAGCCAGTACTTTGCAACAATATATTCCCACCGTCTCCGATACCATTAGTTTGACTGCTTATAAAGCTTTTTAATGAATCTAAGTTACGAGCGTCAATTTTGATGTCTCCACCGCCATCAGCAGTTGTATTAAGTTCGGCATTATTTAGTGAAACATCGGCTCGCGCTATCTTATCAGGAAGACTCAAGCTCACATCAGTTCCATTAACCTTGACATCAACTGCCCCTTCACTTGCTAATCCTACCAGTTCAATTCGTCCACCAGGAGCAAATAATTTAAATTGGTTAATGTCAATTTTTCCTCCAGCAAAAATTAAACTGCTTCCTGAAGCAACCCTTAGTTCAGAATCAGTTTGTCCTTGGAGCGTAATTTCTGCTGGTTGATTTTTGCCATATTGCAAGCCAATGGGAACTTGAATACTTAGCAAAGACATCTGTTGCGGATTAATTGTACTAAATTCACTCTGATCGTCAAACTTCAAACTGTTCGCTGTACTCGCGATAAAGGAACCACCCACGTCTAACCGCGCATTTTGTCCAAATATAATCCCACTGGGATTGATTAAAAAAAGATTTACCCCGCTATTAGTCCGAATCAATCCATCAATGAAAGATTGATTTCCACCAGTGACACGAGAGAGAACATTTTCAATATTGGGATTGCTTTGAAATATTGCTGCTTCGTTACTATTAAGATTAAACTTGCCAAAACTATGAAATAAGTTATTACCAACAGTCTGCCCCACTGATTGAGGAATTGTGTAATTAGTGCCTGTTAAGGTTCCTGTTGTTCCTAATGACCCATCTAGGGTAATATTTTGCGCGCAGACTTGAGTACTACTAGATTGTACGAAGGAAACAGCGATCGCCAAAAATCTTGACAGAAAAATTAGCCGACTTCTCCCCATAGATAACTCCTCAATCTCTTCCAACTTTTGCCACACCTAGTTCGCTTGCACTAAAACCGCAAAATTTCTCGATCGCATTCTTCTGCTAAAGGCTCTGTTTCCCAAACAATACCTTCCCCTGGCTCAACAATGACATCAACATATAATGAATCTACTGCTGCGATCACGATATCTTCATTATTCTCAAAAGATTGTAAGTCTTCCGTTAATAATCTCAATTTAAAACCAATAGGAATATGATTTCCCACAACAATGCTTCGCAGTTCAAATCGCCAAGCTTGGGATTCTGGATTTCCGAAAGGAAAAACACATAATTCGTAAGGATTGCCAGCAATTTGTAATTGTCGCGAGAAACCGAGAATTGGTGCGTTTCCCCGCATTCCGGTACGCAAACGTATCATTTTTTGATTCCAACCCAATAATTGGGTAAGATTAGATACTTCATTTTGTAACCCGTCTTGTAGCCATTTTGTCAGCGATCGCTGTTGAATTGATTCTTGGGTAATCCCTTGTCGTAACTCGTATAAATATTGTCGCCAGCCACCATGAGCTAATAATGCTCCCCACAAAGCAAACGGGACTTGCAAGCGGGGAAATTTAATATCTGGGTTGCCCAACCGTTGTAATAGATTATCTGCTTGAGCTTTGGGCAAGTTGGGTAAAGCGGTAATCTCTGCGCGTAAATTTTCCTGGGAATATTGCCGTGAAACCCAGAGAACATTAATATCTCGAATTAAATCATCCGAGTCCAAACTGTAGGTTCTGTCTCCAGCATCGTAAGCTGCGATCGTTTTTAATTTATGGTGGGTAGTATAGCCAGAAATAGTCATCCACTCTTCGTCAGGATTGAGCATAACTGCCAGGTAATAGTCGGCAATAAATTCGGGAATATCAACCCATTCTTGAGGTACACGCAACTCATCCCCATCGAAGGCTAAAGTTGGAACTAAAACCAGTCGCAGGTTATCCACTGTAATTGCAGTGCCATTTACCACTTCCCAAATACTTGGCAATGCTGTATTACTAGGATAAACTCTGGCGTTGGCAGAAATTTCTTCCTTTAACCAAGTTAAAATTCCATCTAAACACTGTTGGTTACAGAAGGCACGTTGGTAAGCTCCTGCTGTTGAGTAAGAATGTTTTGAAGTGTCGGGAGGTGAAGAAATTTCTAGATAAAACCGATCATCGGTGATCGCGGGCAAAGGTGCGTTAGACATAATTTTAGGATGGCTCCACAGAAACAACAAACGAGTTAACGGTCAACAGCATTTTTTAAGCCACTCTTCTAAGCTTGAACTCATGGCATCGAGTACGTCTGGTGTGGGAGAAATATGCAAAGTTTCTTTACTCCATTGGGCAAGAGATTGCAGTAATTCACGTTTGATGCTGCTTAGACGGCGAGAAACCTGATATTGCTTAATTTCCAGTAGTTCAGCAATTTGCTGTTGGGTTAATTGTTGTTTGTAATAAGCTTGCAGTAATTTTTGGGATTGGGTATCTATCTTTGTTATGGCTTCGTTGAGAAATAGTCGCAAGCGTTCGCTCCTCTGTTGTTGGGTTACTATCTCTTCACGAGCGATTAGTTCTGCAAGTGGTGATTCTTCTGCGATCACTGGTATTTTATCTAATAAAGAACCTTCTTCTGCTGCTGCGATCGGTGCATCTACAGAAATAATATTGGGGTAAAGAAAAGCACGTACAGCTTTAGCGCTGCTACTCAACCATTTTTCTAATGTTTCTGGAGTTGCTTTAGGAGTAGCTGAATTTAATTGAGTTAAGCGTTGAGAATTATAGAGATTTGTAATTTCTTCCCAAGTTAAAGTATTTGGTTTTACCAACTTGCGAACTTTTATTGTGCTAGCAGAGAGTTCCTTAAAGCATTCCCAAGCTAAAACATAACTATCAATAATAGGATTATTAAAACCTGCATTTTGCAAAGAATCAATCAAACGCTTACGGCTAATTTTATGCAACAAAGCCCAGTCTGTACAGATATCAGTTTCCCGATGTAAACGCAGCGAGTCTTTGATAAAACCTTCAAAAGCCAGTTCTGCATAACCTTTTAAATTAGAACTATATTCAGGATTGAATCGTTTTAAAATTTTTGAGACACGGGAAATGGCAATTTGAAAGCAATCAGCGATAGAAGATTCATTTTTAAAATTGAAGGCAATTTTTCTTGCAACCCAATAGCAGATTTCTTGTAAATAGGCAGAAATATGGGCTTCTGCTACTATGCTAGATTGATTTTGCCAAACTTTGTGCCAATAAAGCGCCCAAAAAGTATCTGATTCCTGCTGTGAAGACTGTTCCAGACAAGCCTTAATACTGCGTCGCAGTCGAGAGTCGGTCACCCAACCACTAAAAGAGTCTGCATCAAATTGCACAAACGTGGAAAAGATTTCAGGAATACCTTGCCTGGTTTGCATAAATTTATTGCTGCCATCAAGTGTTTTTGCTTACATATACCATTTTTCTATATGACGTAAAAAATATTGGCTAATTTTTTCTTATTTGCAAACAAAAAAGCTACTTATTGTGAATTTTTGCTTGCTCCTTTTCTTCCCCTCACCCTCTAATCTGACTGTGCGATCGCAATAGCTACTCCTTGCAAGAGTATCGCAAAGTGTTCGCAATATCAATGTGTCCCCAAATCCCCCCATTTCTGTGTCACAAATACCTTCTCTGCTTGGGTTTGGGCATATTACCAAATCTTTTTCAAAAAATTGTTCATACTGGTGCATAAAACTAAAAGTCTGACGTAGAGAGTGACAGCAGAGAGGTTCACCTCATAAACATAACAATAAAGGTGTAAATATCTCTGGGGCATTTAATCACAGAAGTATCTCAACTTTGTGACTAGCTAAAGTAAAAAACTTAGGATATAGGTTTTCCTTATAAAGTTTTTGTACAAAAACGAGATACTTTTCCTCCGTAACATTATCACTCTATTTGAAACAGGAGAAGAACCATGTTAAACAATCAAAGTGTTTTAGAGCTTGGTTTAGTTGAAGAAATTGACGAACAAGCAGCAGAAACAATTAGCGGTGGGTACGAGGTGTTTACGATTAAAAACAAAACTAATTATGATATTACCTATATTTTGGATGGTAAGTCATTTTTACACAAACCAAATGAAGAATGGATATGGACTGCTTACAGTGGAGGGAAAATAACCTTTGATACTGACGGTCGAAATGCATACAAACAAGACCAATCATATAATTTGTCCAACGGACGAACATATGAATTTCAAAATAACAACTACACTCCTGGTAATCCCTGGGATCTAGATTTATATACCGTAGCCTAATGGGTCATAAGGCAATACAGTTCAGATAAATCCACAACTTTGTAGAGACGTAGTACTGCTACGTCTCCATAGAAGACAAAAACATAAGTACTTCAACAAAAAATATATACTTGCGAGTCAATTTGATTTAACTCGAATCTTGTGTTGGCGAAGCCGTCCTGAGAAGGCTAAGGGTTATGCGTCGTTACGCTCCGCTTCACACTCGTATGGAGAAGCAAGTTACGCAATGACAAATATATATTTAATTTTGTTGAGGTACTTAATCATCAAAAACTGAAGCTGAACTATTATTAGCTTATAAAGCAGAGTTGAAATTTTTTGCTAGATAATTGTACCAAAAATGAAATATCCAATTGTTCTGCAACACAGTGAAGAAGATTGCGGTGCTGCTTGTATTGCGATGATCGCCAAATATTATGATCGCACTTTTACCCTCAATCGCGTCCGGGAAGCAGTTGGTACTGCTTCCAGGGGCACATCCCTTTTGGGGTTAAGTCGGGGAGCAGAGGCGTTAGGGTTTAATGTGCGTCGAGTCAAAGCGACTCCTCAACTTATCGAGCGATTAGACCAAATATCCCTACCAGTCATTATTCATTGGAAAGGCAACCACTGGGTAGTCTTGTACGGGCAAAAATGTAAACAATATGTAATTGCTGACCCTGGCATTGGTATCCGTTACCTCTCCCAAAAAGAATTAATGACGGGTTGGGTTAATGGGGTAATGTTACTTTTAACTCCAGATGACAGCCGTTTTTACCAGCAAGAATCCGATCAAATTGGCGGTTTGGGAAGATACCTGCAACGGGTTTACCCTTATCGTTTTATTTTAGCTCAGGCGATCGCTATCAATATCGCCATTGGTTTGCTTTCCCTGGCATCTCCTTTTATGATGCAGCTACTCACCGACGATGTGTTAGTACGGGGAGATACTCAATTATTAACCACAGTGGCGATCGGCGTTATCGTCATGAACCTAATTAGAAGCACCATTGCTTTAGTACAATCCCATCTCATCGGTCATTTCGGTCAAAGATTGCAATTAGGATTAATATTAGAATACGGACGCAAGCTCCTACACTTACCTTTATCCTACTTTGAAGGGCGACGCAGTGGGGAAGTTGTCAGCCGCATTGCAGATGCCAACTCCATTAATAATTTAGTGTCCCAAATTGTCTTGGGATTACCTAGCCAATTTTTTATCGCTGTAGCTTCCTTGGGCTTTATGCTCTTTTACAGTTGGGAATTAACTCTCGCTTCTATACTTGCATTTATTATTATCACTGCTGTCAACTTACTTTTCTTACCAGCAATCCGCCAAAAAACTCGCAATCTGATTATTTCTGGTACGGAAAATCAAGGCTTTCTCGTAGAAACCGTTCGTGGGGTTCAAGTATTAAAAACTACTCAAGCTACACCCCAAGCCTGGGAAGAATACCAAAGCAATTACGGTCGCCTTGCCAATCTGGGCTGGAGTAACATGAAACTGGGACTTTACAGTAGCACAGTCACCAGCATTCTTTCCACTTTCATTAATATTGGCATCCTCTGGATAGGTAGTTACTTGGTAATTAATCGTAGTTTAACTATCGGGCAATTGATGGCATATAACGGGATGAGTGGGAATTTTCTTGGCTTTCTCAGTGCAGTAATTGGATTAGTTGATGAATTTATTACCGCACAAATTGTCGTTCAACGTCTCACAGAAGTTATTGATGCGACCCCAGAAGACGAAAATGATTTTAAAAAACCTTGGGCGCAAATTCCTGGCAATGCAGATGTTACCTGTACTGAATTGAATTTCCACCATGGAGGTAGAGTTGACTTATTACAAGATTTTTCTGTAAATATTCCTGGTGGTAAAGTAATTGCACTTATTGGTAAATCTGGCTGTGGAAAAAGTACCCTTGCTAAATTGATTACTGGTTTATATAAAGCTCAATCGGGTAATATTAGTTATGATTTCTACAATCAGCAAGACTTATCTTTAGAATGTTTGCGTCAACAGGTAATATTAGTTCCCCAAGACCCCCATTTTTGGAGTCGTTCGATTATTGATAATTTTCGTTTTAGCTATCCTCACATCAGTTTTGAAGATATTGTTAAAGCCTGTAGAGTTTCTGGTGCAGACGAATTTATCAACAAACTTCCCGATAAATATCAAACAGTTTTAGGAGAATTTGGAGCGAATCTTTCTGGTGGACAAAGGCAAAAATTAGCTATAGCGAGAGCAATCGTTACAGACCCACCTATATTGATATTAGATGAATCTACAGGCGCACTCGACCCAGTAAGCGAAGCCCAAGTATTAGAGCGACTTTTATATTATCGTCGAGGTAAAACTACGATAATGATTAGTCATCGCCCCAAAGTCATACAACGCGCCGATTGGATTGTATTGTTAGAAAATGGAAGCTTAAAAATTCAAGGGACACTAGAAGAATTACGAAAATTACCCGGCGAACATTTAGAATTTCTAGATGATTTTGCCCCCTCTCAAAATACATTGCTACTCACATCTTCACCTGTTAACCGTAACGGTAAATCTCCCATTATTAACTAATTCCTCTCTGATCTCCTTCCCTGCGTTCTCCGTACTTTGGCGGTTTATTCACACTACATCATGGTTAACAACACAGATTTTTTACCTCCAATTCAAACCAATGAATTTCTCCCATCAATTAGTCGCTGGACAACATGGGGTGGGATGTTTATTCTTTGCTTTATTGGACTAGCTGTTCCAGTAGCTGCATTTACCAAATATAAAGAAACAGTCAAAGGACAAGCAGTTGTCCGCCCCACAGGGGAATTACGTATTGTCCAAGCTGCGACAGAAGGACAGGTAATGCAGATTTATGTCAAAGAAAATCAAGTTGTCAAAATAGGAGATGCGATCGCGACTATTGATGATTCCCGTCTGCGAACCAAAAAAAATCAATTACAAATTAGTATCCAGCAAGCTAGATTACAACTAGTGCAAATCAACGCTCAAATTAATGCTCTCAACAGTCAAATTCGCGCCGAAACAGACAGAATTATCCGAATTATTACTGGTGCTGAAGCTGAGTTAAGAGGTCGTCGTCGAGAATTGCAAGATAAAAAAAATATTAGTGTTTCAGATGTTAAAGAAGCCGATGCCAATATTAGAATAGCTCAGGAAGAATTGCAAGCTGGAGAGGCACAGTTAAAAACAGCACAAGCTAATCTCCACGCGACAGAAGCCGCTTTAGGTGCAGCTCGGTCAAAACAGAAACGGTATGAAAGTGTAGCTACCCAAGGAGCACTGTCTAAAGATCAATTGGAAGAAGCACTACTAGCTGCAAAACAGCAACAACAGGCAGTGGAAGCCCAAAAAGCTGTCGTGGAGACACAACAACAAACAATTGAACGGTTACAACAAGCTGTATCTGCTGCGATCGCCAGAAGACAACGCGCTCAAGCAGCCCTCAATCCTAGCAATGCTGGAGTAGCAATTGCGACAGAGCGTATTGCTCAAGAAAAAGCTGCGGGGGAAAGTAACAAAGCGAATTTAGAAAAGGAAAGCCAAGTCCTAGTTAAGCAACGAATTGAAACTGAAAAGCAGTTGGAACGAGATAGTAGCGAACTCAAACAAGTGGAAATTGAATTGAACCATACCGCAATTACAGCTACTGCTGATGGGATCATCTCTCAAATTAATCTGCGAAACTCAGGTCAAACTGTACGTGCGGGGGAAGAAGTAGTGCAAATAGTACCTAGTAATGCTCCCAAACTTATCAAAGCAGCAGTGGCATCTGAAGATAAAAATAAATTAAAAATCGGTCAAAAAATCAAAATGCGTGTGAATGCTTGTTCTTACCCAGATTACGGTACTCTCGACGGTGAAGTTCAGGCAATTTCTCCAGATACCATGACTCCACCAAAAAATGGCACAAATGGACTTGTTTCTAACAGTGATGCTAGTCCAAAAGCTACAATAATAGGTGCTTTTTATGAGGTTACAATTCAGCCAGAAAGCTTGGTTTTAGGCAAAGGGAAAAATCAGTGTCACATTCAATTAGGAATGGAAGGGAGGGTTGATATTATTTCCCGTGAAGAAACGGTGCTGCGTTTCTTGCTCCGTAAAGTGAGATTGATAGCGGATTTGTAACTTTTGATTTTTCAAAGCTAGTTATCTGAGAATTTTCTGCATAATAAAGAGTTAGTCCCTATTCTCACCATTGGTTACAACGAAAAATATAATTTCCCGTTTTAACCCGAACTCAGGTTTAAATAGTACCTCGCCTCGCCATCTGTAGTAAACTTATGGGCAAGTTAGTAATTTTAAAATTAGGAACGGGAAATTTTGAGCAGGGATTTCCCGTAATACTGCAAATTGGTGATGAAAATGCCCATCCATCTGTGGAAATTACAGGCGAATTACCACCAAATTTAGAAATCCCCCGCCACTATCATCGCTGGCAAACTATTTACCACAACCTCAAATTATCTGCTCGTCCGATTGGTTTACCGAAACCGCCAACATCTGTTGCTAGTATCGGAGAATGTCAGCAAGCGGCGGCGGCATTGATAGCTGAGTTAAATATCTGGCTTCAGAGTGAGTCATTTCGTCCCATTCGGGAAAAGTGGTTGGAAAAACTTGCACCAAAGGACAGGGTACGGGTACTGTTGCAAACAAAAGACCTGCGATTACAAAAGTTACCTTGGCATTTGTGGGATTTACTGGAACGCTACCCGAATGCAGAGATAGCATTGATAGCCCCTGCCTACGAAGAAGTTAAACATTTTGCACCGACTACCGCATCTGTGAACATTCTAGCAATTTTAGGTGACAGCGAAGGAATTGATACGCAATCAGACCAGATATTACTCCAAAAATTACCCAATGCAGATGTGACATTTTTAGTAGAGCCAGAACGCCAAGACTTGAACCAGCAGCTTTGGGATCAACCTTGGCAAATTCTCTTTTTTGCGGGACATAGTTCTAGTTTGGAAACAGGGGAAACTGGGTTAATTTCTATTAATAAAACTGAAAATTTGACTATTAGCCAATTGAAATATGCTCTTAAACAAGCAGTGGCGCGAGGTTTACAATTAGCAATTTTTAACTCCTGCGATGGTTTAGGTTTAGCCCGGGAACTTGCCGATTTACAAATTCCCCAAATTATTGTGATGCGGGAACCGGTTCCTGATCGAGTCGCGCAGGAATTTTTAAAGCATTTTTTAGCAGCTTTTGCCCGTGGTGAATCTTTGTACTTAGCTGTGCGAGAAGCAAGGGAAAAGTTACAAGGATTGGAAAATCATTTCCCTTGTGCAACTTGGTTGCCTGTAATTTATCAAAATCCTGCCCAAATTCCCTTAAATTGGCAAGAATTAGTTGGTGTGAATGCTCCTTTTTTAACCGGCAATAAGCAACCTGTAAAACAGAAATTTCCTCTTTCCTTGACACTACTAACAAGTGTAATCGTCACAGGATTAGTTATGGGAGTCCGATATTTGGGGGCTTTGCAAGCAGCAGAGTTAGCAGTATTTGATCAACTAATGCGATCGCGTCCCCAAGAATTACCCGATTCACGCATACTGGTAATTCAAATTACAGAAGAAGATGTGCAGAACCAAGCCAAAGACAAACCTCGTGGTTCCCTATCAGATGCATCCTTGAGCAAAATATTAGCAAAAATATCCCAGTATCAACCAATAGCAATTGGGTTAGACATATACCATGATTACCCAATAGATAAGAAGTATCCTGAATTGGTGAAATTGATGCAGCAAAATCCAAACTTTGTTGCGGTATGTCAAGTTAGTAATCCTCAAGCAGGAACACCAGGAATTAAGCCACCTCCGGGAATACCTGAAGAAAATACCGGTTTTAGCGATACAGTTTTAGATAATGATAACGTCGTGCGTCGTCATCTTTTAGCATTAACTCCGCCACTTTCATCTCCTTGTACCGCACCTTATTCATTAAACGTACAGCTAGCATTGCGTTATTTGTCTACTAAAGGAATTAAATTACAATTCAATAACAAGCATACATGGCAATTAGGAAAACTGAGATTCCAGCTAATAGAGAGAGAGACTGGAGGCTATCAAGGAATTGATGCATTCTCCCATCAAATTTTACTTAACTATCGCTCATCGCCAACACCAGAAGCCATAGTCCCAAATGTAACATTAAAACAAGTATTGTCCGATGAATTTAAAGCTGATATTGTCAAAGATAAAATTATTCTGATTGGTACAACTGCTGAAAGCTTCCGTGATTATTCCCTCACACCTTACAAGAATAGTCAAGGGAAACAGCAGGAAATACCAGGAGTCTTTTTACAAGCACAAATGACAAGCCAGTTACTGAGTGCAGTTTTAGATGGCAGACCAATATTATCTACTTGGTGGTTGGGATACGAAATAATTTGGGTTTGGTTGTGGTCAATGGGAGGTATATTAATTACTAGTTATCTTCGTAAGGCTGTATATTTTATTTCTGGAGTTATAACTCTATCAATCACTTTGTACTTAATTTGTTTAAATATACTAACAATTTTTGGTTACTGGATTCCTTTAATCCCAGCCCTGATGGTATTACTTTGTAGCGCTGCTGTTTTGCGTTCCAATCTCGAAATAGAGGGAAAACAAGAAACCAATAACAAACAAACACAATAGAGCGATCGCAGCATTGATAAAGCTAAGTTCGTAATCCAAATTTACAATCCAAATTAATCATCCAATCTTTGCGCTATGAAAAATTACTGGTACAAAATTAAACTTTCTAGACTCTTGGGAATAGCATTACTAACTAGCTTAATATGCTTGCAATTACTACAATCTCGAATATCGCAAGCTCGAAATGTTCCCACATGGGCTGCATCAACTAGTAAATTTACACCACCCCCAACTCCACCAGATCGAAAAACAAGCGGTACTCGCGGCAATTCGGCAACTAAATTCATACCACCCCAACCCCCACCAGATCGAGGAACAACTGGTACTCGCGGAAATTCGGCAAGTCGTGGTTGCGATGCTAATGGGCAAACGCTTATGGCTTTAGTTCCTGCATACGAACCAAAGGTTGGTTTAACTCAAGTTTGGGGATTGACCTATGCAGAACGTCCTAACTTATTGTTTTTTGTTCCCTATCAGAATACTGTGATTGCAAACATGGAATTCGTACTGCAAAAACAAATTAACAATAAAAGCCAAACAATATATCGAACTTCCTTGACCTCAATATCCCCAGGAATTATCAACGTTAGTTTACCGGAAACCCTAGCTCCATTGGAACCAGAGACAATGTATCACTGGTTTTTGAAAGTTAGGGTTAAATGTAATTTAGAGGGAACAAGTCAAATTAGCTCAAATCAACTTGATTATGTAGAAGGATGGATACAACGAGCAAAGAATAATCCAACTCTCACCGAACTTATCCAACAAGCAAAACCCCAACAAAAACCGACAATCTATGCAGAACAAGGAATTTGGTATGATGCGATCGCAACTTTAGCCCAATTGCGTCTTGCGAATCCTCAAGATACAACTTTAATGGCGACTTGGACAAGTTTGTTAAATTCTGTTGGCTTGGAAAGTTTAGCCAAGCAACCTCTTACTGAATGCTGCAAAGCAAATAATGTTCTTAATTAACATCAGATAAGTAGCAATTTTATCGAAATAATCCATTGTTTGGTTGAGTAATTTTAGGCTTTTTAGGCTTAATCTGACTCAGCATCTAAATTTTTGTATCATTATTCAGCATTTGTGCTCCCAAATATATTTTTGGTGAACAAGTTGCAATTAAAAGTAACTGCGATCGCAAACAATGGGCGACAGGTCAAGTGACTAGATTACAATTAGATTATGACTCCACAAATAGCTATGACAAATCGTACCCCTAGATAGGGGTATTAGTATTTGTGGTTATTAATGGTAAATTTTGCAAGCACTTTGAGTTTATTTATCACTGCACGAATCGAGAATTGATTCGTAGAGAAATCCCATCTTCAGATAAAGTAAATTTAAGAGGTTGAGAGTTATTTGTTAATCGTTGGTTCCCATCTATCCATAAATTCAACCAAGGGTGTTTGATTACGACTTGTTTTAATGCATTAATACGTTGTTGTGTGGGTGGATGGGTACTATTTTCTGTATAGTCAGAAGGTAAACGAGAAAGCAAGTTAAAAATTCGGAAACCTCCGTTAATGTCATAGCCAGATTTCGCCATATAGGTGTAACCAATTTCATCAGCTTCTAATTCATGTTGACGGCTTAATGATTGTAGTGCTTTGTCTAATTCCTGTTTTTTCTGAATAGCAATTCTTTGTTTAACTATTTCTTTTGTAATAACGGGAATAGGTTTAACAGATTTTGTTTTTTCTGCAACAAGCCAGTGTGTAAATTCGGTTTCTGCTTCTTTCTGTAATCGTTTTTTAAGATGTGTTTCTATTTCTTCTTGTTGTGCGGAATGACGTTGAGTATGGTGGGCTAATTCATGACCAATGATAAAAGCTAAAGCAGCATCATCACCATGTATTTGGTCGAGTAAGCCTTTATAAATGACTATTTTGTTTAGTTCACTGGCATAGGCGTTGATGTCATATTCATCGCTGATTTGAATCCGCCAAGGATGGTCATCGAGTCCATTTGCACGAATAACTTTTTCGGCAACACTAGAAACCCACTGTAAGTTAGTTTTTCTCGTTTTTACTTGTAGATTTGATGCCGACGAATTGATAGTTGATAAATTGGATAATGGAGCAGTTGTTTCCGCAATCGCCGGAATATTAAAAACTATTAGTATAGTGCTTAATCCTAGTGTGGTGGAGATGATTTTGTGAATATGTGGAATTTTCATCATCATAATTGTTGCTATTTGATTGTTGAGTATTCTTGATAATATCTACGAGATAACAATAGTATTTTTACGCATTTTATACTATTTTTATTCATAAAAAAGCGGGCAAGATGCCCGCACTACTTAAAATATAAAAACTGAATCTACAGAATTTTAAAAGCATTAAAGAATTTACTAGCATCACCAACCGAAGGACTTTCGACCAAGAGCATATATATACGCTGATCAGCTATGAATATTCTGAGTTTGGTGATTCTTTTACCTTCTTTATATGTATATTCTTTGCCAGGATATCGACCGAGAAAAATATTACGGCTTTGATGTAGTTTTCTGAATTTATCTTGAAACTCACCTCCAAATAGATTTAATAATTCTTTGGGATCAACTTGACTAATATCTATCAAATACTTTCCAGAAATGATTGCATAGGTACTGTCATTGCCTTGTGAAATTTTTCCCTCCAGTGACACATATTCATCGCTGTATTGGGTTGTGGTAATTCCTGATTCTGTGGGCAAAATACCAGAAAAATTCCAGTTACTAGAAGAGATACTTTTCCAACCATAACTTGTATTTGCTTGCGCTAAAATTACTGGTGACTCGGATTGGCTAGTCTGGTTTTTGGATATGCTAATGGCTTGTGCTTTGGGTAAGTAAACTGAAGTTCCGAATACTAGGATTGTAAGCGCAAATTTCCATATTTTCATGATTACGTATCTCCTATGAATAATGTCAAGGTATTATTTTTTAGGTCAGTTATATTGTCTGAAACCCTTCATAGGAAGATACGAATTTATTTATGTGTTATTACGCAGTTTGAAAAATATTCGTTTTGATTTTATCGAAGAATAATATGATGTTTTTTAGGATGTGTAACGGCTACAATAAAAATTGTGAATAAATGAATCGATGTTCCGAACGACTTGCATCGCGCAAGCTTTACATACCAGTACCAACAGATAAAAACAGCAGATTCTTTGATATCATGCGAACCACTTACATCCCATAAGATTCGCACCGCACCGATAAAATCTGCCGCTACTATTCTGATATATCTGCATGGTTACGAAATTACTGCGAACAGATAATATTCTTCAATTCTCATTTTTAACTTTTTGTACAACCAAAGTTCTAGACATTATGTCATGGAGAGATTGCTTTTTTTCTGTGAAAAACATTGTGACCGAGCTAATGTTCCAAATAAAAATTAGGATAAATTTGCAACAATTTCTCACACTTGCTCTTTTAAACGAGAGTCGATCGCCATTTAAGTCTGTAACAAAAATCCCCATTGCTTGTTTGCCAATAGTTGCCTGTCTGGGGGAAATTTCCATCAGCGTATAGTAAAGCCAAGAAATTACAAATAACAACCCATATGCGAGATATTCAAGAACCTTGTCAGGAATATTATCCGTTTCGAGAAATAAACTATAAATTACAACGAGAATCCCTCCTATGACAATAGTAATTATAGATAGAATTATGATGTCAAATAAGTGGGCAAAATATCGCTTCAATAAACCCGCAGGGATGTAATTACTTTGCATTTAAGAAATCCTCTTTTTCTCTAAAAGGTAGAGCGATACTCCTTCGGAGCGGTCTTTGACCATCGCATTTTGCGATGACTTCTACTTATGAACCCTTTCACAAGAGATTACGAATTTCTTTCAATGTAATTACGCAGTTGGTAAAATTTTTTTGCGGTTGGGTAGTCGTGTTAGCGCAATGCACCGTTTCAAGATGATTAGTTGCAGCGATCGCAAGTTTTGTGAGCAATGCAAAATTAAACGCTTTTACGTCTGACTCCAGTCTTCAATCTCTAAATCTTCGATTTTCTCGAAATCTCTCAAATTATTAGTTGCAAGAACCAAATCGTTGGTAATGGCGATACCAGCGATGAGAATATCTATATCATCTACTGGTGTTCCCTTTTTTCTTAAACTGGCATAAATTTCGCCAGAAATTGTTGTTGATTCTATTGTGAGGGGTAAAACTACGTTGTATGAAGCAAATTCTAAAAAAGATGTTAATTGTTTTTGTGCGTCACGGTGCTTCAGTCCACTTACTATTTCGTAATAGGTGATGATGCTGATGTTGATTTTGCCATATTCTTGAATATATGCGTTGAAGTTTTCCACGACTAGGGGTTGATTGCGGAAAAACAAGGATAAAATATTCGTATCAACTAAGGCTGCTTTCATCACTTCTTCTTCCCAAAAAAGCCTGTTGACGACGTGTAGTTATTTCTTCATTGAAGTCGGAAAATGTCTCATCTGGCATATTATCCCAACAGCCTGCAAACTCCATGATTTGTTCGGGTGTGCTTTGAGATGCTTCTACACCGACTCGGAAATGATGGATAAAATTATATATTTCTTCCAGTTTTTCTTCAGGGATGAGATTGATTTCTGTCAGAAGTTTGCTACGTAAATTTGATGGTTTCATGTTTTTTCCGTAGGATGTGGTGTGTCGGCTTATATTTATTTTAGTTGAATGGGCATCGCACTTCTCAACCAAACCATACTGTAAAAGCGATCGCACTTTGAATTTACCCCGTACCGTAAAGCGATCGCACTTCTAAATCCAGCCTTACTATACAAGCGATCGCACTTTGAATTTAACCCATACCGTAAAGCGATCGCACTTTGAATTGAACCCATACCGTAAAGCGATCGCACTTCTCAACCAAGTCGTACTGTAAAAGCGATCGCACTTTGAATTTACCCCCTACCGTAAAGCGATCGCAGCAAACCGTCAAAGATAATCGAGAAAAATCCCATCTCATAAAGGTATTTCAAATTGCGAATTGCGAATTACGACTTGCGAATTGTTTTGATGTTGTCACACAAATGTCTATCTTCTGCGCCATCGGGATTATTTTGCAGGTAGCCTCGTATTAACCCGCATCCTTTTACCAACAAATCATCTAAATCGAGATTCCACAGTTTCACCGTATTGTCAGTTGATGCGGAAGCAAGGGTTTTGCCATCGGGGCTAAAGCTGACGCTATTAACCCACTCTGTATGCCCTTTGAAGGTTTGAATTTCCCGATCACTGTTGATGCCCCACAGTTTCACCGTACTGTCAAATGATGCGGAAGCAAGGGTTTTGCCATCGGGGCTAAAGCTGACGCTAGTAACATAGCTTGTATGCCCTTTGAAGGTTTGAATTTCCCGACCACTGTTGACATCCCACAGTTTCACCGTTTTGTCCTCTGATGCGGAAGCAAGGGTTTTGCCATCGGGGCTAAAGCTGACGCTAGTAACATTGCCTGTATGCCCTTTGAAGGTTTGAATTTCCCGACCACTGTTGATATCCCACAGTTTCACCGTATTGTCAGTTGATGCGGAAGCAAGGGTTTTGCCATCGGGGCTAAAGCTGACGCTATTAACCCAGTCTATATGCCCTTTGAAGGTTTGAATTTCCCGACCACTGTTGACATCCCACAGTTTCACCGTTTTGTCCTCTGATGCGGAAGCAAGGGTTTTGCCATCGGGGCTAAAGCTGACGCTAGTAACATTGCCTGTATGCCCTTTGAAGGTTTGAATTTCCCGACCACTGTTGACATCCCACAGTTTCACCGTATTGTCAGTTGATGCGGAAGCAAGGGTTTTGCCATTGGGGCTAAAGCTGACGCTAGTAACATTGCCTGTATGCCCTTTGAAGGTTTGAATTTCCCGACCACTGTTGACATCCCACAGTTTCACCGTACTGTCAAATGATGCGGAAGCAAGGGTTTTGCCATCGGGGCTAAAGCTGACGCTATTAACCCAGTCTATATGCCCTTTGAAGGTTTGAATTTCCCGACCACTGTTGACATCCCACAGTTTCACCGTTTTGTCCTCTGATGCGGAAGCAAGGGTTTTGCCATCGGGGCTAAAGCTGACGCTAGTAACATTGCCTGTATGCCCTTTGAAGGTTTGAATTTCCCGACCACTGTTGATATCCCACAGTTTCACCGTATTGTCAGTTGATGCGGAAGCAAGGGTTTTGCCATCGGGGCTAAAGCTGACGCTAGTAACATAGCTTGTATGCCCTTTGAAGGTTTGAATTTCCCGACCACTGTTGACATCCCACAGTTTCACCGTATTGTCAGTTGATGCGGAAGCAAGGGTTTTGCCATCGGGGCTAAAGCTGACGCTATTAACCCACTCTGTATGCCCTTTGAAGGTTTTAATTTCCTGACCACTGTTAACATCCCACAGTTTCACCGTATTGTCCTGTGATGCGGAAGCAAGGGTTTTGCCATCGGGGCTAAAGCTGACGCTATTAACCCAGTCTATATGCCCTTTGAAGGTTTGAATTTCCCGACCACTGTTGATATCCCACAGTTTCACCGTCTTGTCAGTTGATGCGGAAGCAAGGGTTTTGCCATCGGGGCTAAAGCTGACGCTACTAACATCTTTTGTATGCCCTTTGAAGGTTTGAATTTCCCGACCACTGTTGATATCCCACAGTTTCACCGTATTGTCAGTTGATGCGGAAGCAAGGGTTTTGCCATCGGGGCTAAAGCTGACGCTATTAACCCAGTCTATATGCCCTTTGAAGGTTTTAACTTGAAACTCGTCTACCACCTCCCGCAATGTAGATATAGCTTGCATCTGGGTTTCCCCTCCTATCCAAGGTTTCCAAATGCTTCCTTTGAGAATTTTTCCAGCTTTAATAGCTTCTGTTAATGCTGCTTCCTGGTCATTAATTTCAAAATATTTTTCCGCACTGCTACTCAATCTACCAATTACAGCATCGGTTCTACTAAAATCACTAAACCCCGCAAACCCCGAAATCACCACCAAACTACAAAGCAACCCAGCAATCACACTCCTCCGCAACCTCTGTTTCTGCTTCCGCTCCTTCTCCCGCAACTCCACACTCTTCTCAATAAACCATCGCTGCGGTTTACTCACCTCCCCACCCCGTTGCTGCAACCAATCCTCCGCGACAGCCAAAGTCGCACCCCGCAACAAAGCCCCCTCATCCTTACCACTATCCACCCATTGCTGCAACGCAACCATCAACCCCTGTTGCCAAATGCGAAACTTGCGGTTCTCCTGCATCCATCCCCGCAACCGTCCCCAATGGCGAATCAAAGCCTCGTGGACGACTTCCACCGTTTCCTCATGACTCAACTCATCCCGATTCGTCACCACCAACCGCTTGTCAGCCAAGCGCGTCACCAAATCCCAATTCTCTCCCCCCACTTCCTCCCGCGTCGCCAACCTGCGGGTATCTTCCGTACCTTCCCCCGGTTGCACCAACTGAATAAACACCCGTTGCGTTGTTTCCCGTTCCCCCTCCCTCAAGTCTGCATAAACCATATCTGCATAATTCGCCAGTGCTTGCTCCACCCCGCCAATTTTCTTATATGCTTGATGAGTCAACCTTCCCGCATATTGCTGCTTCCACAACTGAGTCAGGGTAAATTCCAACAACGGCAAACGCCCATCCCCATCTTCGATATCATCAATTATCGTATTACACAAACCTTCCTCAAACTCAAAACCCAATTGTCTCGCTGGGAGTGTAATCGCTGCTTCCAATTCCTTCCGATTCATCCGCACCACAGGTTCTAGTTCATACTGTTGTAACGCCCGCCCAAAAGGCTCATAATCATCCAACGCCCTAGATAAAAAATCCGCCCGTAAGGTGAGTAATAAGGTAAAAAATGCTGCATTATTAACCGCTTGTAGCAAACCATCCAAGAAAATTTTGCGTTCCTCTGCATCCGTACACAGGGTATAAATTTCCTCAAATTGGTCAGCAATCAACAAAATCCGCTTCTCCTCTCCTTCCAGGAGACGGGTTAGGGGTGAGGTAATAAACCTTTCTAAACTTGTCGAATCGCGCTGTAAATTGACATCCAATTCCAACTCAGCTAAACGTCGCTCATTGTCTGGTAAATTTAACGCCGAAACCAACGCTACAGCCAAAGCAGCAAAGGGATTTTTACCCGGACGAAACGATAAAATCAACCAATTATTAATAGTATCCTGACGCAACTGGGGAATTAACCCAGCAAACACCAGCGAAGATTTCCCACTACCCGAAGCACCAATTACAGCCACCAAAGGTCTATTATTAACAGCAGTAACTAAACTCGCCGTTGCTTTATTTCTCCCAAAAAAATACTCGGCATTTTCTTCTTTAAACGCACTCAAACCTTGATAGGGACAAAAAGAAATTATCCCCAAACTTTGCCAAGTTGGTGGT
This sequence comes from Calothrix sp. NIES-4101, assembly GCA_004296455.1. Lineage (GTDB taxonomy): Bacteria > Cyanobacteriota > Cyanobacteriia > Cyanobacteriales > Nostocaceae > Brunnivagina. Next base: position 4,039,428 of record AP018280.1, on the reverse strand, counting down.
GTCTCTGTCTGATTTTGAATAATTACTGGAAGCCAACTAGCACAGGGAAATTCTGACTCTAGTTGTTGTAATTCAACCCGCGCATTTCTCACCGAAATATATAGAGACTTTCCACCAGTAAACTCTTGCAGAAAATACTTCAAAAACTCCTGTGCAACTATATCTGGTACAGGTTCCCGCATCACAATTACTTGGGGAATATGCAATTGTTCCAACTCATAAGCAATCCCCAAACCATCGCAAGAATTAAAAAATGCAATTTGCAAGCGTCTTTGAATCGCTACTTGCAAAGCATCCCGCAATTCCCCCATCGTCAAACTATCATGATGATTTATATAAATCCTCCCCTGGCTTTCCTCCGTTTGAGAATGCCCAGAGAAAAACAACATATCCCAACCAATCTCATCTTGCAGATAATTATTTAATTTCTCCCGTGATGGTTGTTGTAATAAAACAATTTCCGCATCATCACCACAAAAATTCTGTAACAGCTTTTTATCAGCTTCAACATTAATATTTGAGCTATCCCCCAAAATAATCAAAATCCGAATTCTCTCTCGATAAACCCGCTCTCTCCGTTCCGCATTCGGCGAACTCAAAGCCACTTCTAGAAATGAGAAATCTGCCAAAATATTCCACAAATGCCAAGGCAACTGACGTAACTTATGACAATCCGTCGTAATTATGACTCTAATTTCATCTTGAGAATCTAATTCTTTTAAGTAATTAGCAATAACAGTAAAACTTGAAGCATTTAACCATTGATTTAACTCATCAAGTAAATTAATCGCTCCCTGCGTGCATTCTTGATTTAAAGACTCAATATTAAACTGACGACTACCCCCAGATTTAACTCGATATTGCCCATATCGACTACAATAAATATCATGCCATTTATTTAATAATTGCGGAATCGTAATATTTACCGGGATATTAGCTGTGGTAGTTCGATAAGCGCGTTCTCCTTCATTAGCTATTTCTAAATTGACTTGAAACCCTGACGTAAAATTACCATCAAATTTTAAAATAACCAACTTTTTCATAGATAACGCAATTGATTTTTTTAATTTTTTCCTAGTAAGGACTTCAGCCCTTTTTTGTCGCAAGAAGACAGGCATTTCTGCCTGTCCCACAAAATTATTTATTATTTAAAAATCATACAGCAAATTCCTGTACCACCTTTGACTCACCCAAAATCATCTCCACCTGAAAAATTTCATCCAACTCCGCAGTTAATGGAATTTCCACCAAATTACTATTTTGTCGAGAAATTATAGAATCAACCTCCACCCCTTTCTCATCAATTACAACTAATTTCAATCCTGGGGGTAAATAGTTCCCAGTACCGGGAGATGGATGAGCCTGGATAACAATTTTAATTTCTTCTGGGATTTGTAATTTATCTTTTTCCAGAGGATTAACAAGCTTAATAACTAAAGCAATAGAAGTACCATTTAAGTCAAATCCAATATCAATTTTCTTGCACCGCATAATGCTAAAATTTCTGGCGAATCTAAGACTTAAATCCCGTTGACTGAACACCTCTTCCACACTTTGCCAACCTTCTGTAAATATCTCTTGCATCCATTCTCTAATATTGACTCTAGCACCCACTTTTTTTATTTCTTTTTTTGCTTCTTTTGCAGTTAAATAATCGAGTAAATTATCAACAGACTGTAATTTACTTAAATGTACCCGCGCCAATTGTTGAGTAGTAAAACCTAAAATTTTTGCCTCTCTCAAAGATTGATTAAATTGTACTGCCACATAAGCAACTCTATCTGCTCTTACTTCGGTGGGAATTTCTAAATATTCTACATCTGGTAAAACTGGACGACATTCGATTGTGCCAATATTATTTACATCTAAATCAGCTAAATCAATTAAACTAAGCATCCACGGATTACTATTATCTATATTTGATAAATTAGTTTTAAATCCCATACAATTAAGATAATAATTGACTGCATACACAGCTAAAGTATTGAGATAGATTTTTTTCGCATCCTCAGTATTTGATATTCCCTGTCGGCTTTGATTAGCTCTTTCATGAGCTTCTATACTCAGAGGAATAGTAAAAGATGTTCGTTCGTGGTTAGTGTTCATGATTTTCATTGAATATAATTGTGCAAGTGTGATTTTTGCCTGTGTAGCTGTTATGAGTGTAACTAACTAGCTAGTTAAATTACTTAAGAATTACTGTAAATATTTACGAAAATAATCGATAATTTTACGCTTTTTAATATTGCGCTGATATAGCTCAGATAGCCTTGATATCGGGTGACCTATTTTTTTAGATATATCTTCCCATCTTTCATTATCTAATCTCATTAATATGACTTTCTGTAAATTGGCATTTGTATCTTCACCAATATAAGTATTTTGTAAAAGTCCTTCTGAGTCTGTTTCCACAAAAACTCTAATTGCTGATAATTCTAATTCATCCTCACTTTCAGAAACTAATTTATCTTTGAGTTCCTTTGCAACTCTAGATAACTCTTTACTGGTAGATTTGTCCGAATCACTATTACAACTATCTAACTCATCAAGGGATAATATTCTTGGTTGATTTCGGTGTAGTCTTAAAACATCTTGAAATCGCCATTTGAATATTTGATTTACCCAAGCCATCACCTTATATTCTGGGTAATAATTATCAATATTATTGCAAATCTCCAGATAGGTTTTTGCTTCAGCTTCGTGATAAATATCTTCAAAATCAGGTAAATCCTGCCACTGTATAAACCTTTTTAATTTCTTGGATTGCTGTATTTTGGTAATTAATCGATTCAATGCTTTTCGACGCTCTACACTTTTAGCTGTATACTGCTGTGCTTCACAGATTAGCTGACGCAACTGTAAATCAAAATCATCATCCATCGAAATCTCCTGCTGCACCTCGAATGCTTGGCATTTTGTTGTCATCATAGATACATAAGATACTGTAGGGTAAATAGTTGTTTGAGCTTTGGGAGGGAAATTTGCACCTTCGACGGAAGCAACGCAACACCACTCGGTAAAATTCCCAGGTATCGAGCTTTAACCCGGTATATATGGACTTTTATCAATGCATGGTAATTTCTCCCCAATCTCTTTAAACTCTTCTACGAAAAGACTGGGAAGTTTTTACGCAGTTTTTGGGAAAATATTTGAAAATTATTTCTGTAGTATCAGGTTACAGGAGCGACAGAAGTAGGAGCGATCGCATCTCACAAAATAGTACCAATCGCACATTTCATTCCAGCATTATCATAAATGCGATCGCATCTCACAAAATAGTACCAATCGCGCTTTTAATTTGAGCCTTATAGTAAAGCGATCGCACCTCACAAAACTACACAAATCGCACTCCTGATTCAACCCATATAGTAAGGCGAAAAACCTACACCAAGCAAGCTTTGCATGTTTTATTAATTACTTGCTAACCAACAGCAAAATCTGTAAACTGTCTTTTATAAGGTGAATGAAATCCGATCACAATGTCTTGTTTGGGAACTCCCATTAAAACTAGCTCTTCCGCAATATTTATCTCAGTTCCATTCCACTGAATCCAAATTTTTTCATTCTTGATATCGATGTGTATTGAACAACCATACACACGATGTTTATTTTCCCAGCCTACATTAACAAGTTGATAATGGTCGCGGACAGTATCAAATATTTGTTCTACTTCTACATCGCCATAAGAAGGTTTATAACTACCATATTTTGTCAAAAGTTGCTGAATGTATTCCCTATATTTTTCTAACTTATCCATTTTACTATCTCCTCAGTTTCAGTATCGTAAATCACTAGCTTTAATTGAAATTCTTGAATTTGAAGCTGTAGAAACGGAAGCGTAAAAAAATCATTATAGGTTTCTGCACCAACTGCTAAATATAGGTTACGTTCTGGTTCTTTTCCCCTAAGAGCAGTGCGATAGTTAAGGAATTGTCCCAAAGCAAGATGAAAATCAGTGATAGCTGATGGATTTAGAAAACTTTTGATTTAAACAGCAATTTTTTCTCCTTCCTTTTCTGCTGCAAGTAACTTCTCTGCTCCCAAATCGATACGCATCTGAACTTGACCAAAATCAATATACAGAGGGTCGTTTGTAACATTCCACCCGTCTTTTTCCAAAGCTAATCTCACAATATCGTGAAATTTATCCTTCGCTGACACAACTTAATTGATTCATCTGGGAGTATTACCATTCTACCTCATAGTTAAGGTGTGCAAAGTGCTATTGGCTTCTATCCTAACTAGCCAAGCGATGTCTACGACGGGCTACGCCTACGCACCTCACAAAACCCTAGCAATCGTACTTTTAATTCAAGCATTATAGTAATGCGATCGCACCTCACAAAATAGTACCAATCGCACTTCCAATTTAACCCTAGCACAAACGCGATCGTTACTTTTAATTTAGCCTTTACTGTAAGCGATCGCACATCAAAAAACCGTACCAGTCGCACTTCTATTCAACCCATATTTTCTATGGGATTCCTGTGGAAAGCTGACGCTAATGCACTTGTTATTTGATAGCATTTGGGAAGGCGAAAAATTATTGAAAAATGACGATTAATTAAATAATGCCAAGAAAAAAGAGACCAAGAGAACACATCATCGCCGACTTAAGCGTTAATTATGTTGAAAGATACATATTTTTGTGTGGTTATTCAGTAGAGCGGATTGAATATGATTATGGCTATGACTTGCAAATATTTACTTATGACGAGAATGGAGAAATTGAAAATGGTCAAATATATGTACAATTAAAAGCAACCAGTTCTTTAATTAAGTTAGTAGATAATGAAACAGTTACTTTTAAGCTGAATCGTTCGGACTTGGAACTATGGTTAAATGAGCCAATGCCATGCGTTTTAATTATATATGATGCTCAGATAAATGAGGCTTACTGGTTATATTTACAGGCATACTTTGAGAATTTAGAAAAATTCGACCTACAACAAGTTCGAGACAGTATAATGGTTCGTGTGCCGACAAAGAATATTGTTAACCAAGATGCTATTAAAAAATTTGCTACATTTAAGAATGATGTACTCAAGCAACTGAGAGGGGTAATTCGTCATGATGACTAGAGATATTAAGTTTGCCGAACTCGAAGAATTGCTATTGAGTATAGGTTTTGTGGAAATACCAACAACTGGCTCGCATAAAGTCTATGAATATTCTCCACTAGGTACATTAGTTGTTTTACCTGGCTATGAGCAACAAGCAAATGTAAGAACTATGCATTTAGTAGCTGTGCGTAAAATATTAGATGAAAATGGTTTAATGGATAAGGATGTTTTCAGCCGTTTTTTAGAAAAATTCGCTTCTTAGTATCTTTATCCTATGAAAATTTGACGCGATCTCACCTCAAAAAACACACTAATCGCGCTTTAAATTCCCCCCGCATCGTAAACGCGATCGCTATGTAGATAAAAATACAAAGTTATGGTTGCTGCACTTGACAGTCAGTTAAACCCTTCGCTTTTTTGATAAACTTCTCATCAAAAGTATAAAATTGTGTATGATTTTGACTATTGGCAAGGTGAAAAGCATCTGCAAAATCTAAGCCAGCTTCATGCCATTGCAGTGATTGAGCAACAAGATTTGCGTTATTAAGGTGAACATTCGGTAAGCCAAAAAGTTTTTTCAAAGCCTCACAAATTTCCACAGGCTTAAATTTATAAGCAAATCTAAGTACCCATCCAGTTTCTAAAATTACAGTATCAGGAATAAAAACATTCTGTGTTTGAAAAATTTCTAGACTTTTTTGATATTGCAATTCATCATCTTGAGTCAAAAAACGCACAATTACATTAGTATCAACTGCCACCATGCCATGATTCCTCTATACCCTGACGAATAGCATCATCTATTTCTTCAATAGTTTTTGCTGTACCTTGGTATTTTAAACAACCAGCAACATCAGCCAATGTGGTTTCTAAAAAGGGTTTTTTCGGTTTGAGAAGAATTCCATCACCCATATCAATTGCGATTAGTTCCTGTCCTACTTCCCAACCATGAGATTTTCGCAATGGTTCGGGAATGATTACTTGTCCTTCTTTGGATATTTTTGTGATTTCCATAGTTGAGAGAAAGGATAATGTAATTATTCTGTTTTAATTATAGCAATGTCAGCGATCGCACAGATTATTTAATTCTGTTTGCTTATGCGATCGCACCTTACAAAATCCTACCAATCGCACTTCTAATTTAAGCTTTTTCGTAAATGCGATCGCACCTGAAATAACCTTACCAATCGCGTTTTTAATTCAGCCTGAATCAGAAACGCGATCGCACACCAACATCACCAATTTCAAATTGCGAATTGCGAATTACGACTTGCGAATTGTTTTGATGTTGTCACACAAACGTCTATCTTCTGTGCTGACATCGGGGTTATTTTGCAGGTAATCGTGCAGCCAATCGCAACCTTTTTTTACTAAATCATCAAGGTCAAAATTCCATAGACTTATTTTCCCGTCTCCAGTAGAAGCAAGGGTTTTGCCATCTTCACTAAACCTGACTTGTGTAACCTCACCATTATGTCCTTTAAAAGTTTGTATTTCTCTACCATCTTTGCTCCAAAGTGTGATTGTTCCATCTCTATTACCAGAGGCTATAATGTTGCCATCTGGACTGAAACTAATGCTAAAAATACGATCTAAAGCTCCTCTTAAAGTCTTCAGTATTTTCCCCTCTTTGCTCCAAAGTGTGATTGTTCTATCATTAAGTGAAGCAATTGTTTTACCGTCTGGACTGAAAGTAACCAGGGAACCATTAACTCCAATTCCTGGTAATTCTTTACCATCTTTGCTCCAAAGTTTGATTTTACCGCCGCTACTATCACTAGAGGCAATAATATTTCTATCAGGGTTGAAACTAACGGAAACATCAGTACCGGATAAATGACCTTCGAGAGGTTTTAGTTGACCGTCTTTGTTCAAAAGTATTAACATTCCACCAAGACCAGAGACGGCAATAGTATCACCATCTGGGCTAAAAGTGATAGATAAAATCGTATGCCGGTAACCACTTTCAATGACTTGCAGTTGTTTACCATCTTTACTCCAAAGTATTATTTTCCCGTCCGTATCTCCAGAGGCAATGGTGTTGCCATCAGGGCTAAAACTGACACTACGAACCGGGCTAAGATGACCTTTAAGAGTTTGCAGTAGTTTCCCATCTTTACTCCAAATTTTGATTGTTCTCCCATCTTCAACAGAAGCAGTAGTATTGAAATTTTTGCTAGTATAAATATTACTGAGAGTCTCTGGTTTTCTACTATCTCTGCTCCAAAGTTTAATTTTATCCAAACCGCCAGCAGCAATAGTGTAACTGTCTGGACTGAAACTAGCACTTTCATAACCCGAACCATTACCTGGAAGAGTTTGCAATTCTCTACCATCTTTGCTCCAAAGTTTAATTTTATTGTCAGGGGAACCGACAGAAACTAAATTACTACCATCAGGACTGAAGCTAACACTCCAAACAGAATTTCGAGCACCTTTGGGGTTACGATGACCTTCGAGGGTTCGCAGTAATTTACCCTCTTTGCTCCAAAGTTTGATTGTTTCATCCCATCCACCAGAAGCAATAGTGTTGCCGTCAGGACTGAAATTAACACTTGTAATTCCACCTTTATGACCTTCAAGGCTTTGCAGTAGTTTACCATCTTTACTCCAAAGTTTGATATTCGTGTTCTGGTCATCAACTGTCCCGTCAGCAGAGGCAATAGTGTTGCTGTCAATACTAAAACTAATACTTGAAACTTCTCCACGATTAGCTTCAATACTTTTTAGTGGTTTACCATCTTTGCTCCAAAATTCGATTACTCCATCAACTCCAGCAGAAGCAATGGTTTCGCCATCTGGGCTAAAACGAACACTCATAACCTGAGTGTTATTACCTTTGAAAGCTTGCAGTGGTTTACCATATTTGCTCCAAAGTTTTATTATCCCATCCGATCCACCAGAAGCAATAGTATTGCCGTTAGGACTGAAACGAATACTGTAAACTATCCCCTCATGACCTTTGAAAGATTGCAGTAGTTTACCGTTTTTGCTCCAAAGTTTTATTATCCCATCCAATCCACTAGAAGCAATAATATTGCCATCTGGGCTAAAACAAACGCTTATAGCCCCACTTGGTAAACGGTTATGCTCTTTCACACCATAAACGACTTGGTTCAATGTTGCTAAAGTTTGCATTTTGATCTCAGGCTGCACACCCAACGAATGCCGCAAACTTTTGCCTGTCTTAACAGCCTCAACTAAAGCTTCTAAGTCATTCGATTTAGATTCCAAGAGTTTTTGTGCAGATAAACTACCAGCAATTAACTGAGCATTTGTTTCACGAACTTGTACTTCTCGCCATTGCCAACCTGCAAAACCAGCCAAACTCAAAGCCAAAACCAAACCAGTAGCCAACCCACCAATAACCCGTCGTCGTAATCTCTCCTTCTGCTTCTTCTCCCGCTCCCGCAATTCCACGCCCTTCTCAATAAACCATCGCTGCGCTTTACTAACTTCCTCCCCCCGCTTCTGCAACCAATCCTCAGCCACAGCCAAAGTCGCACCCCGCAACAAACCCCCATCATCTTTATTACTATCCACCCATTGCTGCAAAGCCACCTTCAACCGTTCTTGCCAAACACGAAACTCCCGATTATCATCCATCCACCCCCGCAACCGTCCCCAATTCCGAATCAAAGCCTCATGCACAACCTCCACTGTATCCTCAACCAACTCATTACGGTTCGTCACCAACAAGCGCTCGTTAGCCAACAACGTCACCAAATCCCAATAATCCCCCACCTCATCACGAGTTGCTAACCTCCGGGTATCCTCCGTACCTTCCCCCGGTTGCACCAACTGAATAAACAGCCGTTGCGCTCTTTTTTGTTGCTCCTCACTCAACCCAGCATAAACAGCTTTCGCATGATTTGCTACAGCCTGCGTTACCCCACCAATTTCGATATAAGCTTGATGCGTCAACAATCCTGGACGTTGTTTCCCCCACAACTGCGTCAAAGCAAACTGCTGCAACGGTAAACTACCCTCCCCCGAACCCACATCATCAATCAACTTATTAACCAAACCCTCCTCCAACTCCACCGAATACCTAGCCGCAGGTTGAATAATTGCCCTTTCCAATTCTGCGCGACTCATCGGTACCAGCAAAGACGGGGGAAAATCCTGCAAAGCTTTACCTAGTGTTTGATAGGACATCGCTTTACCCAAAAAATCCGCCCGTAATGTCATCACCACCGTGGCAGAAAACCGTTCATCTCTGCAAACATTCAACAACCCATCAATCAAAATTTGCCGCTCTTTCAAATTCGAGCAAAGCGTGTAAATCTCCTCGAATTGGTCAACTACTAGCAAAACCCGGCAAACATCCCCAGACATCTCTGCAATTATATTTCCTAACGCAGACATGTCTTGCTTTAACTCAACTTCCAACTCCAATTCTTGGTAACGGCTATTTTCTCCGATTTCCCCATCCCCCATCAAAGCTACAGCCAAAGATTCAAAGGGATTTTTCCCCGGACGAAAGCAAATAATCCGCCATTGGGAATTTTCATCCCGACGCAATTGGGGAATCAACCCAGCAAACACCACCGATGATTTCCCACTACCGGAAGCACCAATTACCGTCACCAAAGGTTTGCGGTTCACATCAATTACCAACTGCTCGATAAACGTTTCCCGTCCAAAGAAATTCTCCGCATCCTCTTCCCGAAAAGCCATCAAACCCCGATAGGGACTGGTTGTAATTCCCAAACTTTGCCAAGTTGGAGGGATTTCTAATTGATTTTGGATAATAACAGGAAGCCAACTAGCACAGGGAAAATCATCTTCCAACAGCGCTAACTTTTTGCGTGCATATCCAACAGAAACACCCAAATAACTACCACCCGTAAACGCTTCCAAAAAATACTTTAAAAACTCCTGTGCTACCAAGTCGGGAACGGGTTCGCGCATGACAATTACTTGGGGAATATGCAAGCTTTCCAATTCATAGGCAATTCCCAAACCATCGCAGGAATTAAAAATAGCTAATTGCAACCTTTGTTGAATCGCAACTTGCAAACTATCCCGTAGTTCTCCCATCGTTAAACTATCATGTTGATTGATAAATATTCGTCCCTGACTATCTTGAGTGTGCGAATGTCCCGAAAAAGAGAGAATATCCCAACCAATTTCATCCTGCAAATAACGATTTAACTCATCCCGCTCTGGTTGGACAAGTGTGACGATTTCCGCATCCCGACAGTATTGCTCCAAGAAAGCGCGATCGCGTTTAATATTTATCCCCGTACTATCACCCAACACAATCAAAATCCGAATCTTTTCCCGATATGGTCTTTCCCTCTTTACCGCATTTGTTGCACTCAAAGCAACTTCATTCCCCAACCATAAATTCCACAAATGCCAAGGTAATTTACGCAATTCTGGACAGTCACTACTCAGAATAATGCGTATTTCCTGTTTGGGCTTTATTTGTTTTTGATTGATTAATTCTTGATTGATTAATTCTTGATTTGGATGTAATGCCAATAAACAATTACGAATCTCCTCAAATGATGGCGACTCCAACCAGGAATTAAACTCAAATAATAATCTCTCGGCAGATTCGTTACATTGCTGAGTAAAACTGGCAAGATTAATATTTCTTCCACCGCTCGTTTTAATGCGAGATTGTTCATATATACTGCGATCGCTACTATATATACTGCGATAACAACTACGCCAATCCCGAAAAGCTGAGATTATACTACTACCAGTTGGTAATGCTCCCCGGATACGCACATGAGGACGCTTACCTTCATCACCAACTTCCAAGGTTACTTGATACCCCGTAGAAAAATCACCATCAAATTGCAGGATGACTAATTTTTTCATGTTTTTCTATATCTATTCGTATATCTAGTAGACGCTCGATAATAATTCTTTGATAAAAAAATATTCAATTAAGCCCTTTAGGTATTTTAAAATACCTGGGGTACAGTCTGGGACGCGATCGCACCAAATTAGAATCGAAACTAAAATCAAAACTAGAATCCAGAATGTAATTCATAGCCTCTCCTTCTCCTTTAATTTCTTATACGAATGGGGAAAGAGGGTTTTACGCAGGTTGTAGTAAATTAATCAATTGATTGGGTAACCAAATGTTTGCTCGTCGTCAAATATCGTGTCTTGCGGTTTGAGCATTTAGTATTGCGTTGTGATAAGCGATCGGCTTTACACCTCGCGTGTCGCGAAGCTTTGGTTATCTATCGGGTGCATCAGACAAACCCGCGTTGTTGAATTTGCTGATACCAGATAAATTACAATCATATCTATAATTTTATATTTCTTAATTAGTACTATTTTTTAACTTCTTAGTTGCGGAATTCCCCATGCTTCTACAAGCTGGGGATGGATAGCAGCAGATGCTCGAAGCAGCATCTAATTATATTTCTGGTTTGTTTTGCCCCTTAATATATTCCTTCACTATTTCTGGTGGTGCGCCACCAGCAGAAAGGACACAATACGCATCAGTCCAAAAACTAGGGTCTTCTTTCTTCCAATAATATTGTTTTAGATAATCTTCAAATTCTTTTCTAATAATTCGACTGGATGCTGACTTTAGTGAACTAATCATTTGAGAAATATTATTGTCTGGATGAACATCCACTAATAAATGTACGTGATTCTCTTCACCATTGAATTCTAATAATTCACATTTTCTTTTCTCACAGACACGACTAAATACCTCACCCAATTTAGTCAGAATAGCTTGATTGATAACATTCTTGCGGTACTTTGTTACAAAAACTATATGCAACTGAATCTTGAAAACGGCATGAGAGCCTTTTCTTAGTTGCGTTTTCATATTGAAAACTGAATTATTGTGGTGCTAGTATAACATAGGTTAAGCAACTGAACAGAAGGTGAGTGATTATGGCGTTACGTAGGGCAACTTTCAGACTATATCCAACAAAGCAAGTCAATGAAAAGTTGTGCTACCATCGCAAACTACACAAAGATTTGTACAATGCCGCAGTGTCTAACAGGATTACTTCGTACAAAAAATTTGGCAAGTCTGTTACCTACTTTGAACAACAAAATTGTTTACCTGATTTCAAAGAAGTTTGGACAGAGTACAAGCAAATAAATTCTCAAGCATTACAAGCGACATTAAAGCGTGTAGATTATGCATTCCAACGCTTTTTAAAAGGACTTGGTGCATACCCTAAATTCAAATCAATTAGGCATTACTCTGGATGGACTTATCCATCATTCACTGGCTGGAAAGTCCATAGCACTGGTGATAATGGCTATTTAGAATTAGCAAAAATAGGTCAAATTCAGATACGTGGTAAAGCTAGACTTTGGGGACATCCTAAAGCTTTAGATATTGTGAACCGTAATGGCAAATGGTATGCTTCCATAATTTTAGATGTTGATGATACTTTGCTAAAAAATAGTCGTCCGTCCGAAGGTGGCACTGTTGCAATTGATTTAGGTTGTAATGATGCAATTGCTTGGACTAACGGAACCGATGGTGGATTAATCCCTGCACCAAGATTTTTTAGGAAAGCAGAACAAAGAAACAAGCAATTAGGTAAAGCAAAGCGTCGCAAACGCTCTCCTAATTTCAAAAATAAAACAAAAGCTTCTTACGAACTTGGACGGGACGGAAACCGACACCGCCCAGTTAGCGCTTCTAGAAGATGGAAAAAAGTGCAGTCATTGGTTAGTAATTTGAATCGTAAAGTTGCTAATCAACGTCAAAATTTTGTCCATCAGGAAACTACACGGATAATTAGCAGTAACAGCACGGTAGTAACTGAAAAACTAGAAGTAAAAAACATGAGTGCTAAAGCCAAAAAAGGCAAGCGTAAAAAACAAAAATCCGGACTAAATAAATCAATTCTTGATGTTGGAATGGGCATGATAAAAGATGCTCTAAAGGCAAAATTATCAGACATTGGTGGTTTATTTGTTGAGGTTCCGACTAAAAAAGTAAAACCATCTCAGACTTGTCCAAAGTGCGGACATCAAGAAAAGAAAGATTTAGGACAAAGAACTCACGCTTGTAATAACTGCGGATACACTCAACAGCGAGATATCGCCTCCGCAGAGGTAATGTTACTTTGGCACTTAAATAATCTACAGGCGTTAGGAACTAGCGTCTCAGACGTAGATGATTGTAGCTCTACTTCAAGCACTGGCAAGCGTAAGCAAGCTGGAAGCATGAAGCAACTAGGTCAAGTGAAACGTCAAAAATCAACCCCTACCGGACTGGATGTAGATACCACTCCTTCAACGAAGTAAGGGCTGGTAGTTCATTATTCAATTGTAAGATGATAAATCTATGTGTATTTGCTTGGCGATAATATTTTAGTTTTCCTCTCAAACCTAAATATGACATTAATCAAAAAATCCGAACAGCTACTCCTGCTAAAAATAAAAAAAATAGAAGACGAAGAACAAAATATTAAACCGGAGAACGAGGATATTTCAGAAGCGATTCCGGAATCAAAACCCGTAATTGTCCAAAGGAATCAATCTCAATATATTCCAGCCAGGGACAATCCTTTAGTACAATCAGTCGGAAACTCAGGATGGCAAGTTTCGGATATTTGGAGAGATATTCGAGTCGATAATTTCTCTAATTAATAAGCCACAAATATAAAAATAAGTTAATCATTATAAACATTGCTTTAGCGTTACAGCCAGATGGGAAGGCGGCAAAATTTCCTGAGTGAGAAGTGTTTCCAAGGACGCTCCAGGAAAATTTTCCTTAACCGTTTCCTCAACAAAAAAATGAATATAGCTCTTTACTGCTGGTAAATTGCCAGCATTCTTTATTTTAACGGCTCACGCCTTGGAAATTGTGAAATCTATCAAATCCAGAGATTCACAACAATGAAAACACCATCCCAAATAAAAGCCGCACTCGACCAATTTACTGGTTCGACAGTTCTCTACAGACACTGGCTTGGCTTGAAATATACCGAAGGCATTAAATATCTAGCAGACGAAACAAACTGCTATTGGTTACTCGATGCAATATTCTCCCATCAAACAAAACAACTTCTCTCCAATCCCAACCTGCGAGAATTCCAAATTTGGCATTTACGAGTTGAGAATAATTCAGGCATCTTGATTTGCGAGTGGGATACAAATCAAGAAGTATTGCGCCAAGAAATCGAATACACAGATTTCCCCATCAGTCACATCAAGCTTTATTTGGTAGAAACAGTTCTCATACTCCCAAGTGAATACTAATCTGCATCAAAGTCATAAACATTGTGGGAATAATTATGGTGCAAGCAATTAGCAATGAGCAAACATTTGTGACAAATCTCGAACTATTCGTAAGCAAAGCTGACAAATTTATCAAAACCTACTACTCAGGCATCAACCAAGAAAAACATGTTCGAGAAATAGTGCGAGAATTGCAAAATTTGGTATCAGATACAGATTTGCAGCAGTTGGAAATAGAGTATCAAAATTATCGAGAAAGAGCAGACTTGTTTTCAGACTGCGACGATACTAGCTGGTTTTGAAAAGGCTAACGCCTATGGGGAGATGAAGAAGTAAAGGTGAGTCAAATTATGGCTACACGTAAACAATCAACAACGAATTTCCAAACCATAGATAACTCAATTTTGGGCGAATATGCCGTCAGCGATTATTCCGAACGTGTATATTCCAAAGTCTACTATTCCATTCGTTCTCTGTGTGGGTTAGTAGCCAAACGCAGCCTGAAGGAAACCTTTAGCTGGGATGAATTCAAAGAACGATTTGCTAATGATTTCGGGAAAGTGGAAGAAAAGCGATATTCCCTAGAACAATTATTGGAATATGCTAATCGTAAGTTTGGTAAAACCTTGGAAGATTTACTTACCGAACATGATATATCCTGGCAACGCAGACGCGAATATATGGAGCGGAACCAGGTTGATATTCAAACAGAAGTAGTTGCAGAAAGTACCAACTACTAACTCCAAATCAAATCCAATCAAACCTATAAATCCTCTGGCATTATCGATGCTGGAGGATTTTGATTAAAGGCACATTTCCGCTTCAAATAGTGTGCTTTTTATCCGAACCCAAATTTTGACAAAATTATTCATCTACTAGGAATATGCTACGAAATGGTTATGTCGTCTGGGAAGGTGCATCCTTAATTGATGGCTCTCCCATCGTTTTGATATTAACTGGTTTTGTGAACCCCACATCTAACCGCAAAACTGGGAGGCAACTTCAATCATGGATTCTCTCACAAAATTATGTTCTGCGACAACAATTATTATGTGTCCGTAATGACAAGCAATAGTTGACCATTAATAGCTTTGAGAAATACTTTTAAATAGATAAATCATGTTGTTAAAAAATATTTTAACAACCAAAAGATGACCAAAAGATTAATTGATATTCCATAAGTTGTCCTCTCGATGGAATAGAAAGAAATATTTGTTTAAATAACTTTTATGAAGTTCTTTCACAAAGTTATTGCATTTTTTATAGCATTATGTAGGTAGTGTGGAAGACAAAATATTAAGCATCGTGTGTTCAACAAGAACAACTCAAGGCGAAAAACAATTGGCTAAAGTATTGTAGATAGACATTTCTAACAAGCACAGCCATTTCAAATAGTGGTTAATTCTCGTTCTTCAAGCTTTAGAATATTAATTGCAAGAATAATCAGCCATAAAAATAGGAGGAATCAATTAATGATGACTTCTGTTGGATTTGACATTTGGTGTACGAGACTAAAGTTAAATGAGCAAGCAAAAAAGCAAATAGAGCAGATTCGCTCGTCAGAACCATCACGTCGAGTTGGTGGAGGCATAAATAATGTTTGTGGTCGTTACCCCAGTCAAAAAATGGGAGTAACTATTCAATTTGAATCACACCGTAACGAATTAGCACATATCTACCAGCTAGAATACGATGAAAACGTACTTGAATATTATGACCAGCCACCGCCAATTTTCTTAGATTACCTCAGTAAAAATGGGCGAAGAAATTACCATAGACATACACCAGATACTTTTGTAATTAGAAAAGATTCTGCCGGTTGGGAAGAATACAAAACAGAGAAAGAATTAATCAAAAAAGCTCAAGAAAGTCCTAACCGTTGGCAAAAAACACAGGATGGTAAATGGCTATGCCCACCAGGCTCAGAAGTAGCTTCTCAATTAGGGCTTTACTATATTGTTCGTTCGTCATCTGAAATAAACTCGATATTTCTACGCAATTTTATTTGGTTATCTGATTATTTTTATAACAGAAAACAGTTATCAGTTGTAGATGAAGTAATTCAAAATGTTCGTACTCTTATCAGCCAAAAACCAGAAATTACATTAGCACAAATAATTAAGCAGGAAATTGCTAGTATTGATGATTTAAATATTTTGATTGCAACGAATCAAGTGTATGTTGACTTGCAAAGTGCTTTTTTGGGTCAACCAGAACAGGTAAGAGTATATCTGGACCCAGAAGAAGCTTTGATTTACAAAAATTTGGCTTCAAGCCAAATAATAGCGACTGGAGGAGATACTTCAATTAAAGTAGCTATTGGAACATATATTGATTGGGATGGTATCAAATGGGAAATAGTTAACCCCGGAAATAAATCAATTGGATTACTGGGAGATAATGGAAATTTTATTGAACTACCCAACAATATTTTTGAAAATTTAGTGAAATCACGGAAAATACATGGAGTTGCAAATACAGAAAAATTAATGACCAAAACAGACATCGAGGAAATACTCAAAAAAGCAAGTAAAGAAGACCTCAAAACAGCTAATAAACGTTTTCAAGAAATCGAGCAATTCCTCAGCGGTATTACTTCTAAGTCAACCACTCGTACACAAAGACGTTGGATAAAAAATTATCAAACTGCACAAAGAATTTACGGTAGAGGTCTGCTTGGGCTAATTCCCAAACATCACAATAAAGGATGGCGTAGGAAAAGTCTCGAACAAGAAGTATTTGAACTGATGTTATCAGACATTGAAGAAAATTATGAAAACATCAAACAACCTTCAATTCGCCATGCATACGAATCTTTCAAAGAAAAATGCATTGCGAATGGATTTAAAGCTCCATCAAAAGAAACATATCGGCTAACAGTGAGAAAACGACCCCAACATCAGCTTCAAAGCAAACGTATGGGTAGCCGAGCAGCTTATAAAGAAGAACCATTTTACTGGTATATGCATCTCGAAGGAACACCAACTCACGGAGACCGTCCATTTGAAATTTGCCACATCGACCATACAGAAGTAGATGTGGAATTACTGAGTTCAATTATGTTGAAATATGGTGTGTGCGAGTCATCTTTATCTGAATCTGAACAACTCGAACAAATCAATATGGGAAGAGCTTGGGCAACATTAATGATTGATGCTTACTCCCGACGAATACTTGCAGTCTACATGACTTTTGACCCACCTTCTTATCGTTCTAATATGATGGTTTTGAGAATCTGCGTTGCCAGATATGGAAAACTGCCTCAAATTATCGTGGTGGACTGTGGAACAGATTTTGACAGTACTGATTTTGAAACCCTTTTAGCTTATTTTGGGATTACCAAAAAGCAAAGACCCCCAGCTAAACCTCGCTATGGTTCAGTAATTGAGTCTTTTTTTGGAGTAGCGGACAAAGAATTTTGGCATAATCTGATGGGGAATACCCAAATTATGAAAAATGTTCGCCAAGTCACAAGCTCAGTAAATCCCAAGAATAATGCAATTTGGACATTACCGAAGTTGTACGCATACTTCTGTGAGTATTGTTATGAAGTATATGATAATTGTCCGCACCCAGGATTGAGAATGAGTCCACGGGAAGCTTTTAATATTGGAAACGCAAATGCAGGTAATCGAGAACAGACTTTGGTTAATTCTGAAGAATTTAAATTAGTGGCACTACCATCTGTGACTACCCTTGCTGGTAAAAGAAAAGTAACACAGGATGGTGTAAAAGTTAACTATATATACTACTGGCATTCGTCATTCAGCTTGATTCGCGGAAAAAAAGTAGATGTTAAGTACGATCCATTCGACATCACAGTAGCCTATGCTTACGTACAAGGTGAGTGGGTGCAATGTCAATCTCGCTACATCTGGGAGTTGTCTGGACACTCAGTACGAGAATTGATGATAGCTGCTTCCGAACTTAGAAAGCTTAACAAACTTCAAAATTATCAGTTTGGTGATGTCACGGCTAAAAAACTGGCTGGATTCTTCAAACGTATTGAAATGGAAGAGAGTTTGCTCACCCCAGCTTGGCTTCAAGCTAAAAAAGCTGTACAACAGCAGCATCTAAAAGATGCAGAACTAAAACAAGTAATTGCATTTGTCTCAGAAAATCCGATTCATCCAGAACAACAACCGACATTGCTCGCAACAGAAACCAAAGTACAACTTTCTGAAGTTGTTGTGTCTGAAGTCATAAACGAAACTTTTGAACCTTTGGAGGAATGGTAATGACTAATGAATATGGATTCCCACCATCTCTTCTTGAGGCACCACTGGAGCAAAGATTGCTTTATTTTAAAAATCCCAATGTTGCAATTATGCACCAAAAATTAAAAATAGCCTTTAACAAGGTTTTTCGTACTATTCATGAACCAGCAGGAGCCTCAATCATTCTAGTAATTGGTCCATCAGGTGTTGGAAAATCAACCTTGCTATCTCTGCTCGAAAAGAAGATATTGCTTGAGAGCATACAACAAATGTCCGCTGACCCTGGCTGGGTTCCAATTGTTCGTGTTGAAGCACTTGCACCAGGAAAAGGAACTTTTCGCTGGAAAAATTTTTACAAAACCATATTATTAGCGGTTGATGAACCAGGTATTGAGCAAAAAATTGATTACGAATCAGATGGTATTAGTCGAAATCATCAGGGAAGATTGATGATAGGTTTGAAAGCAACGGAGGATTCTTTACGTTTTTCTATGGAAAAAGCGTTGATTCATCGTCACCCTTATACCTTAGCAGTTGATGAATTTCAGCACATCGGTAAGATGGCAGGTGCAGAACTTCTACAAGCACATATGGACTGTGTAAAGTCGGCAGTCAATCTAACTAAGGTTCCTTGGACTGGATTTGGTACTTATCAGTTACTGAATTTTTTGGAGTTAAGTCCACAACTTTCACGACGCACTAAAATTATCCATTTTCCACGCTATAGTCTGGATTGTGATAAAGATATTAATGAATTTTTAAGAGTGTTGGAACATCTTCAATTGAAAATGCCACTTGTGCAAACTCCACCTTTGCGACAGAAATACTGGGAATTTTGTTACGAACGCAGTATTGGAAATATTGGCACTCTTATTGGTTGGCTAACAGACGCTTATGACCTATGTATTTCTGAAAATGCAACGACTCTAACATTTGAACATCTTCAAGAAACAGCTAAATCGGCTCGTGAATGTGAGCAAATGGCATCCGAAGCAATCCAAGGGGAAGAAAAACTGATAGATAATAAATATATAAATAAGAATCTACGTGCCATTCTTGGATTTGATAATAGTCAGACTAAAATGCATAAGCATGATGGGTTAAATAGTGACGATAATCAACAAGTTAATAATTACAAGTCCAGACAAAAAAGAAAACCATTTCAACGTAATCCCAAACGCGATAAAGTTGGAATTCGCGAATCAGAAAAATCATAAATAAATTATTTTGTCACGAGAATATCTCAATTATCGAAACAATCGGGTCTAAAACCTCGCCTTTTAAGGCGAACAGTTTTGTCACGGAGTTAAAACCCTGTGACAAAACGTAATTGCGAATTGCGAATTACGAATTGCGAATTGGTTTATATCTCTTCAAAAAAGTTTCAAGCATTTAAATAAACATGAGGAAAAATATATGATATTGAAATTTAAACCATTAGAAATATACGATTTAGGCTTACCTGATATTCCCAAACGTAGTCACTTATATCACCTAAAGCCTATCGGGATTTCAACGCCTGATGTCGAAAGCTTAACTGGTTACATTGCTCGTTTAGCTCAAACACATTGTATGTCTACTGGACAGTTAATATGTCGGGAAGTGATGCCAATGTTAAAGCCAGAATATGCGTCTGATATCACGGATATATATAAAAACTTTCTTAGTGAAAAAGAAAGTAGAGCATATAATGGTACAGGTTTGATGGCAAGTAATGTTGTTAATGCCTGTCAGACTTTAACCGGGTGCAATCAATTACAATTTTTAACACTATTGGCATTTAGAGAAGTTTTGTATCCAAAGGATTTGTTCCGACCTTTTAAAGCCTGGTGCCCAATTTGTTATCAACAGTGGCAGATGACAGGGCAAGTATTATTTGAGCCTTTAATTTGGTCATTGAATCAAGTTACTATTTGTCAGCACCATCTCCAATCATTGCAAACTAATTGTCCTCATTGTCAGAAACGGATGTACTTTATAGAATTCCATTCTCGACCTGGATACTGTTCTAAGTGCGGAGGATGGCTTGGAACTCCTTTGATATCAGAAACTCAAGGATTGCCTGAAAAAGAAATAGAATCGCAACTTTGGATAATCAGAAATGTTGGAAAGTTAATAGCAACAGTTCCTAATTTGTCTTTTACCCCTAAAAGAGAAATAATTGCCAAATCAATAAATGATTATATTAATCAATTAACTCCAGCCAATCAAACTGCTTTTGCTCAAATTTGTGGGATATCTCATGGAGGACTATTTAAGTGGATTACGGGTAACTCAATTCCTACATTAACTAAAGCGTTGCAAATTTGTGCCTGTTTAAATATAGAACTAATAGATTTCTTGAATGGACAGATTTGCGAATTATCTAATGATATAATAGTTAGTCTATTAACATCTCATCAACAATCAAAAATTAGGCAATATGAAGAAAAGCCTAAAAGAAAACCTCTGGGTTTGCGTAAAATTAAGCAAGAACTGTTAAAGGCTTTGAAAGAGTATCCTCCAAAATCTGTAACAGACATTCGGAAACGTTTGGGACTAAAAGCCAATTCAACTTTCTATTACTACTTTCCTGAAATTAGTCGTCAAATTTCTGCAAACTATGCTTTATACCGTAAAAATGATAAACATCAGCAAATAGAAAATGCACTTTTTTCTCAAAATTATCAGGATGAGTATCCTCCCTCTAGTTTGACAGAAGTTTCTAAAAGGATAGGAATAGGCATCCGAGCATTATACGAACATTTTCCCGAAAAGTGCTATGAAATTGCTGAAAAGTATGCTAAGTACAAACTTGAATCTGCGCTTCAAAAGCGAGAAGAAATCCGGCAACAGGTTCGTTTTGCTGCTTTACAACTCCATAATCAGAGTATTAAACCTACCTCCGCAAAAATTAATCAATTTTTAAATAATCCAGGATATATGTTCAAGAAAACTGCTCAAATAACATTGTCTGAAATATTGCACGAGTTGGGTTATAAATAAAATATTTTCTGGATTATTTACAAAACCGGGGTTTTGATATTTAGACCCAAGGTCAATATACAATGAAGATTTAGACAAGCATTAGTTGACCATAAGTAAATACAAGCATTAAATGTACATTTTGGACAACTTATGATTGTTGTCGCAACGTACCAACATATGCAGCAAAACATGGTTTGGATAATTCGATTTGTGGTAATTGTCCGTTAAAGTTGAGCAGAACTGGTAGTTGCTACGTTAATATTCTCACTCCAAATAATATTTATCGCTCCTATCTTGCTGGCAATTATCCTCAATTTAGTGAGAAATAATTAGCACTTTTACAACACTATCGCTATCCCATTAGATTGGGTTCCTACGGCGACCCGACAGCAGTACCGTTAGAAGTTTGGGAGCCGATTATTTTGGCATCGGGTAAGCATACAGGATACACGCATCGGCATAAAAGTTGCGATCGCCGGTGGCAGAAATATCTCATGGCTTCTGTTGAAACCGAAGCTGATGCGAAACAATCGCAAAATTTAGGATGGAGAACTTTTAGAATTATCGCTCCCGATACACCATTGAGCGATAACGAAATACTTTGCCGACACACAGAAGATGACCGCGTGCAATGTAGTGCTTGTCTCCTGTGTGATGGGAAATCATCTAAACCAAATATTGCTGACAAAGCTCATGGATTGAATTGGAAAGTGTCAAACTTTCTCAAATATCTTGAATCAACATCAAATTAATCCAGGAAAGGCAGGGATGAAAGCAGGTAAAATCATTTCTGCCTTTTTCAATTATTAGCCTCATGGCAATAGTTATAAAAAAGTGATCGGGAGCGAACATTATGGCGGAAGTTTTGAGTACACCGCAATTTCAAGTATTAACTCATCAATATACTGGTGAGAAAACAGGAAGGATTTATTTTCCAGCTTTGTTTTTGGCAGAGTTTCATGAATGTGTTACTCAATGGTTACAACAACAGGAAATATTGTTTAATGAGGCGGATGTAAAACAGTATGCTGATGGCTCGTTTCGATTATATTTTCGGGTAGTTAATTCCTGGGAAAGGGAATATTTTCGATTAGTAAATGCTCTCATGGAGAAAAGTATTTCTGAAAACAAGGAGAAATCTTGATGCAGTTAAAATACCGTAGTTTTGTGGGTGATATTAGTATTAATAAAACACAAACTCCCGAAGTTCAACCCATTTCCTCACAACTACAAGAACCGGAGATAATAAAACACATTCTCATTGGCTCACCCAAAACTGTAACCACTACAATGCAAGTTTTACAGCAGCTTGGATATGCAGATATACAAAATTGGAGTCCATTGTTAGCGACTGAGAATCCAGGAGAGGTTATGAGCATTTTGACTCGGTATATTACAGCGTGAATTAATCATCATGTGATGTATTTTGCAAGCGAAGATTTCTTGTTCAGAGATATTTCTCTAATGAACACCCACCTTTACAACTCTGCTTTGTACAGCGTAAATAAACCATTCCATTTGTATTGTTTATTACACCCTTCATTTGTTGTTGACATTGAGGGCAAGTTATTTTCATGAGTCTTGCCAGCAATGTTCCATCTTGAGGGGTAACTTTACGTTTGTGGTGAGCAGGGTTTTTACTTACATGCAATGTAAGTGCCATATTTTTCTTGATTTAACCACATTGCTCCGTTGCAAGTTGGGCAGTTCCCCAAGGGATTTTGTCCTTTTTCAATTCGTTTTTCTATTGAATCAGGGTCTTTCTGGGGAACAAGAGATAGGAAAGTTGTTAAAAGTTTAACTGTATTAGTTAAGTTCAGACGTAAAACAGGAGAATTTGGTAAATTATGCATGGTATGGGATTCCAATAGCTAATTGCAAATATGAGCTATTGCAAATCTATATTTTTTAATACTTGTTTATAAGCTAGCAAAAATGGCTAATTTATTTACCCATTCTTCATCATATCGTAAAATCAAAATTTGATAATTATGGCTATATTTGAGATTGTTTCGTTCGATTTTATCTTGTTTTTTCTTTTCTGGACTATCGTGTACCGAACCGTCGCAAAAAATAGCAATTTTCTCTTTTTGATAGAGGAAATCGGGTTTGATGTTTGCTTCGGGAATTAGTTTTTGGGCTGTATCGGGTAGTTTGTAGCCTTTGTGGTAAATTTCTGCTAAGACGAGTCTTTCTAAATCTGATTTTGGGTCTGTTAATGCGAGTAATTGTTGATATTGTTGTTGGCGTACTGCTTCGTCAATTTCCCAAATGACGCTACTTTCTAGTAATTCCTCCAGCCAAGGTTTTACTAAATGGCGATTTATTAAAGGGTGGTCGAATTGATTGCGGTAAGATAGCAAACATTCATAGCAAGCTTGAACACAACTATCTTTAGGTTCTTTAAAATGGCAAATATCTAACGCTGCATCGGCAATTTTTTGGAAAGCGTTGGGTTGTTCGATGAGTTGGGAAAGTACTCCCGCACCTCCTTCTGCTGCCTCCCAAAATAGTAAATATTTGCCTTGTCCCAGTCGTTCGGAATCGAGTTCATCGGGTTCTAGTTTATAAACGGCTTGAATAGCTGTTTCCAATACAAATTGGAAGGTGGTAATTAAGGCTTCGTTTTTTTCACCATCAATACCAATAGGTTCCACCAGTAAAATATTGCTGGTATCTTCTACTAAAATATGGACTTCAGAGTGGATATTTTCTGAAGATTGGTTATTGCCATTATCTCCCCATTCTCCAGTTTTAATATCCAGTTTAAATCCACGTTCGTCTCGGTTTTTCTTCAAACCGCGATTAATCCGCCATAAATTTGCTGTAGGACTGTAGGTTAAACGCAGGAAAGCTTGTCCGCTTGAGGTGTGGACTATGGCAGTTTTGCGTTTTTGTTCGCTATAGCGGTAGTGGGTGGTGATATTGTAACCATATTTGAGGCGTTCTTCTTCATCACAGGTAATGCGATCGCGTCTTTGGGTAATTGCGGTTTCCATTGGTAGCAAGCGGCTAATTTTGGCAATGTT
This sequence comes from Calothrix sp. NIES-4101, assembly GCA_004296455.1. Lineage (GTDB taxonomy): Bacteria > Cyanobacteriota > Cyanobacteriia > Cyanobacteriales > Nostocaceae > Brunnivagina. The sequence continues at coordinate 4,014,963 of AP018280.1, read as the reverse complement.
ACCGTTAATGTCGGGTTTGATTTGCACACCACAATTTTCGCAGATATCCCGGTCATCGCTAGGATGGAAGTAGCCGCAGTTAAAACAGACGCTAACTCGGTTATATTGGTTTTCGATGCCACCAACGGCTATTTTAGTTTTTGTCACCATGAATTTACTACCTTCGTAGTAAACGATGTTATTAGGGGCAAATTCCCGTAAAGCTACACTACGGGGACGGGAAATAAATTCACCACTGTCGGGACTGGTGCGGATATAGGCACGAACGGGAAGACGGGGGAAGTTAAAGCCTGGTAAAAATCCTTCGGCAGCAAAGTAGCGGTAGGGGTAAAATTCAAATTGAGTTTGATTTTTGGTTTGTAAGTTACCGACGAGTAAATCGATTTGGCGTTGAGCTTCCTTTTGTTCTGCATCTGCTTTGTCCCGTTCTTCTTGGGTACTATTTCCCCGTGCAGAGCGATCGATAATTAACCGGGATTTTTCTAGTTGGCTGACTCCATCACTATAAAGTTTTCGCCAGCGATCGCAAGCTCGATCAAATGCTGCGATCGCATTATCAAGGGTGAATTTTAACCAGTCTGGGGAATACCAGGATACTTTTTTCAGGTCATCGGTACAAAATTTATCTTCCAGAATTGATGCGATCGCTTCTAAACATTCATCTAGCTGATGCTGTGTCAAGGTTAGCTGGGTGCGAATGCTCCCTTTAAGGGGATAACCTTCCACTTCCAAGTCAAGAATTTGGTTCATTGATTCGCCAAACTGCATCCCAGTACGTGCTAACCAAACTGAATAGATGTGTGATTTAATTAAATCCTGGTTGGCAAGTTCGAGTTTAGGTGCAGCAACAACCCCCGCTACCATTTGATTTTGGCGTTTGAAAAAATACTGATCGTGACCGCTACCAATAGAGGCGTAGGTAAATACTAATGCTTCTTGCCCGCTTCTCCCTGCACGTCCGCTCCGTTGGGCATAATTGGCGGGACTGGGGGGAACGTTACGCATATGAACGACGCTGAGGTCGGAAATATCGATACCTAGTTCCATTGTGGGAGAGCAAAATAATGCAGCAAGTTTACCGTTACGAAAATCATCTTCCCGTTCTTGCCTATCCTTACTGCTCACCTGTCCGGTATGTTCCCGTCCTTCCATCGATTTGATGCTGTGGGCATTATTTTGATAGAAGTTTTGGAAAAAGCTATTGATGGGGATATCGGTATTTTCATCCCCTTGTAAACGTTTCGATGTTAGGGGGTCTGCGGGTATTTGTTGGAGTTGGGAAGCTATCCATGCTAGGGCATTTATTTTTAATTGTACTCCCTGGGGTTGCTCGGATAAGTAACCAGCATCCTTCAATACGCCAATTAAGGCTGCAATTAATTCGTTGTACTGTTCCTCAGTTAAAGGTTGCAGCAACCAATCCCAAGCAGAGTGCGATCGCAAAAATCTACCAATCTTACTCCGGGCTGTGAGTTTGATGATGCTGAATTTATTGTATTTGTTGTTTTTAGTATCAGTAGTTGCCCACTTGGCACTATGTAAGTATTCATATCTCTCGACTTTCCAAGGTTCTTTGAGGGCTTGGGTAACTTCCCGGCGTAACTGTTCGATACCTTCGGGTTGTAAAATCTCCGCATCAATAGCTAGTTCCTTCCGTAACTGGTCGAGAAATATTTTTGCTGCGTTGTAGCGATCGCTCGGTGTAGCTTGGAGTAAAATTGGATGGCGATATTTTTGCCAGATTTTATCATTTTGACAAACCTCCTCCAGTTCCATATATTTCATTGTCAGCAAACCACACTGTTCTAAATTTGGCTGAATAATTCGCCATCCCCTACGTAAATCTTCATAGAGACGATATTCGATTAAATCTCGAAAGGCATTTTCGTTATTGCGTTTCCCAATTCCCACCTCCGCAGGTGTAGAAGCATAATCAGACTGGGATAAACCCATATACTGCACTACTGTTGTAGCCAGTTGTTTGTGGGTTAATTCTTGGTTTTCCTGGATTGCACGGTTTAAAGCAGCACGGAGAAAACTGGTTTGAACAAAATCGTTAAAATGTCCCGCTTGCAGAGATGCATCCTGACGGTTATCGGTAAAGCTGAGAATCTTCGCCGCTTGAGCTTTTTCATCCGTATATACTTGTTTGAGACGATTAACGGTGGAAAGACTGAGTAAAGTTGTTGCCGTGCTTCTACCTTCGCTACTCAAGCGTGATAGTTTTGAAAACTCGTTTTTCTTTGCATCATGCAACACACCACAATTTAAACAGGTGCGGAAAGGTTTGGGAATAAACCAGCATGGTGTACCTTCTAAGGGAGAAGTGGAAACTTTACCGTTAGCCAGAACATAGATTTTGCGGGGGATAAATCTCTCATATTCTTTCTTAACTACCCGTCCTTGTCTCTTCGTTTCCCGGAACCAACTATCAGGAAGTCGTTCTTCGTCATTATAATCCCAAAGTCCGGTTTCATCGAGACTGAGATAACCATCTTGGACATTTTCATCATCATCAGGAGCTTCCAACATCGTCGGTAGTTGGGGAACTACAGTATGGTTATTGGCATCGTATCGCACCACATAATAGTCATGTCCGCATTCCCGACAAAACACCAAGGGAAATAACAAGCGGTTATTAGTTGTTGAATATTGTCCATCTAGGGTTAATGACCGTATATCATGGGGTTCGATAGTGGCATAAACGCTACCTCCTTGGGAAACAAACTGGTGTAAACGAAACGCTAACCCTTTGGTTTTACTTCCCCACAAAAACATCTGCTTGAGGATATTTAAGGATTGTTCGTAGTAGCGCTTTAGCGCATCTACATCCCCTTGACTCAAAATCTGAGCCAATTTTTCTGCACCTTCTTCCAAAGTAATTGGTTGACGACGCAAATAATTAAGCGATCGCTTTGTGGAAATATCGTAAACTTCCCCTTGTCCCTCCCTCCTTTTCTCCTCTTCCCGTTCCAAACCGAAATTCATCTCAATCCAAGCAGCGAGGGGATGTTTTTCAAACTCCTCCAAACTACGTTCCGACTCAGGAGGTAAACCTTTTTCTAAACATTCTCGCAATTCTTCAATGCTTGGTTCAGAACGTTGTATGGAAGGTTCCAAGGTTTCATCAATGACATTACTGACCTGAATTTCTACACCAAACAGCTTACTTGCAACTTCCGCGACAACTTGACGACGTTCCTGACGAGTACCCTTTGATGACATTGTGGCACTTGTACCAATGCAGAGTAATTTGTTATCGGTAGCGCGTAATTTTTGGCTGCGTTGACGGAGTTTACGAATTAATATCGAGACATCTGCACCTTGTCTTCCCCGATAGGTATGTAATTCATCGAGTACGAGAAACTTGAGATGGGGAGAAGCGACTAATATATCTTCGTGCGATCGCGTTAGCATTAGCTCCAGCATCACATAATTGGTAAGCAATATCTGCGGTGGATTATTTTGAATTTGGGTTTTCCGCTCTAAGCTTTCCTGCCCGGTATATTTTTCGACACGGATATGAGTATTGGGGACATTATCGAGGAATTTTCGCAGTTCTTGTTCCTGGGAATTAATTAAAGCGTTCATGGGATAAACCAGAATCGCTCTCACACCTCTAATATCTGGGTTGTGGAGTAAATCGTTAATAATCGGGACAACGTAAGTTAAACTTTTACCCGAACCAGTTCCAGTGGTAACTACATAAGGTTGTTGACTTTTAGCAGTTTCAAAAGCTTGTTTTTGATGGTAGTGAAAAGTGAAAGGTTTTCCCTCTTTGGTGCAAAAATACTTTTCGCTATCTTGATGGAGAATATTTTGTTTGACTAATTCCCTGACAGTTGCACCTGCTTTATATTTGGGATTTAATTGTACTAAAGGGTCAGTCCAAAGTTGTCCTTTATCTAATTCTTTATCAACAAATTCTTTTACTTTTTGGTTGCGAATTTTCAGAAAGCTTTCGATATATTGACGATAATCACCGATGACTTCGTTGCGAAATTGAAAAATATCGAGGTAATTTGTAGTTTGTAGTGTTTCTACCCCACGGGAAGCGATCGCTCCACCATCCCTATTTATCGTATTATCTGGTGTTCGCCCCGATCGCCTATCGATGTAATCTGATAATTGTAGGGCAAAAGTATCGATCAAGGTCGTGGAATCGATAACTTCTGCGATTTGCATAAAATCCCAATCCTGGGGAATATTGGCAAATAATAAATCTAAAAATTCCAGTGTCACAGTGTCAACACCAGAACAATCAACTAAAGCCAATCCCTGCCCTATTAATGCACTAATGGAAGTAATGGCAGTTTCTGGTTGTTGTAATAATTCTTGTAATTTAACTGGAATTTTCATAGTAATAAGAATGAAGAACTAAAAATTACGAACTAGAAATTACGAATTATATTGAGAGCCAATTTTCTCTTTTGAGAGAATCAACAAATTCTGAGGGATTGGATTGGGAAGCGCACACCATTAATGCACGCATTGCACGGGAACAGCCAACGTAAAATAATCGCCTTTGTTCGTTAATTGTAGCGGTAATTTCTTCGGGCTGTAAGTTTTTATTAATACAAGGGATGTTATCCCGTTCTAATCCGACAATGACCACAAAGGGAAATTCCAATCCTTTGGCGGAATGGAGGGTTAAAACTTTGATGTGGTGGGCTTTTATATCGATGTTTTTACCAGTGACAAACTCGGCTTTCAGACCTAATTGAGTTAATTTTTCCGCGTAGGTTTTTCCCGCATAGTTTGTCGTACATAATACTGCACCTCCGTGGAGGGGAAGGCGGAATTTTTGTGCGTAACGAATAAAAAATTCGCGGATTTTTTGAATTTCTTCGTCACAACTATCAACTAATAATAGAGTTGGTAAATCACCCTGGTGGGGTGAAGGTTCTTGATGGAGAGATTCCCTATCTCCTGCTTCCGTATCTGCAAGGATGTTTGTACAAGCGTTGATAATTTGTGGTGTATTGCGGTAGTTGCGCTTGAGGACTAGAGTTCGTCCGGTAAATTTGAGTTCGCTGTGGATTTGTTTCCAATTAAAACCCCTTTGATACAGGGATTGGGATGCATCCGCAGTAAAATAGACTCCGTTTAAATTGCTGGTGAGGGTGAGTAAAAACCTTAATGCAACTGGTGATAAATCCTGTGCTTCGTCGATGATAATTGCTTGGTAGGGTTTGGTGCTACTCTCTAAAGCCAATGTTAAAGCTTGCGATCGCACTTGTTCCCAAGTAGTTAGTCCATTTTGTGCCATCAAAGCTATCCAAGTTTGATAAATTAACCAAATCACTTTGCGAATATTTGTTTTTAGAGGTGTTCCCCTTCCCTGTCGTGGTGTTTGCATGTACGCTTCGACGGAGGAAATTCCCCAAGCTTGAATTACAGTTTGGATTTCCTGAAGCAGGTAATTTACACCCAATTTTTCTAAGGTTTGAGCGATGACTCGACTTTCAAAGACATTTTTTGTGGGGATTTTGGTTTGAGAAATTGCTGCTTGGAGATATTTCAAGCAATCTTGTTCGCTGGCAAATTTAGGTTTTTTATATTTTTGATTTTTATATTTTTGGATATAGAAGGAATAAATTAGCGAATCAACCGTACTGACTTCAACTCCCAATGTTTCTGGTGCTTGTCCTAATAGTTGGGTTAGCAGTTGTTGGGAATAGGTGACTAAAGCGTTGGTGTAGGTTGTAAATAAAATCGCACTGCAACCACTATCCACCAGCTTTTTGACCCGATATAGTGCCAGGGTTGATTTTCCCGTACCTGGACCACCTTTGACAAGCACCGCACTATCACGACGAAAATCTAGTAATTTTTCCTGTTCTGGATCGAGTTTTAATAAAAAGGCTGTAATATCACCTGTAAAGAATTTATCTAAATCCTCCACATCTGCGAGTAAATATTCCGGTTGTTCTGCGATTTCTTCAATGGGACGAGGATACAGATTATCGAGAATCCGAGCAATTAGTCGATCGGGAATTGGTAATTCTAAAATTGCCTCTGCATTTTCAACTTTGAGAATATCCTGCCAATATTCTGATGGAATTCTCCATTGTTGCAAAAGGGAAGGATTGAATTTGAGGGGAAGTGGAGTAGTTAGGAAGGAATTAGATATGAGGTTTGGGGAATCATTGATATTTCTTGAAGTATTTTCTGAAGGAGGAATAACCGGAATGCTAACAATTTCTTCCTCAATTATCACTTCATCCGGTGGTGGGGATGGAATATCAAATTGGGGAATTTCGGTTTCATAGGTTCTTTCGTCCCGTTTGCGAACGCTGAGAAGTTTTACCCAACCCTGTCCGAAGCTGTAAAAAACCCGGTAATCAGCGATGCGAATGCGATAGATATTATTTTGATATCCTTTGAGCTTTTTCGCGTTACCTTGTGCGGAAATTGGGTCTTTTTCCAGAATTTTTATGGCTTTGGTAACTTTTTTGCTGATACTTTGGGGTAAATTTAGGAGTTCGTTTAGAAATGTATCTGTTACTGATATAGCGCTTCTCAGTCTGATGAGGTACGATATTTAATCAGGTAGTGCATCTGGTAAAAATTCTAAATGAAACCATACTCAATTGACTTACGCCAGAAGATAGTTGATACCTATCTCGAAGATAAAATATCACAACGCGAGCTTGCAACTCGATTTAAAGTTGCTTTAAGCTTTGTTCAAAAAATACTCAAACAATATCGAGAAACAGGAAATATTGCTCCGAAAGTGAGGGAAGAGCAAACTCCACCGAAATTAAACGAACAGCAATTAAAAATTCTTGAAGAAATTGTAGAAGCAAATAATGATGCTACGTTGGCAGAAATTCGTATTTCTTTAGAACAAAAAACAGGTGTTCTTATCGGTCGCTCAACAGTCGATAGAATGTTAAAGAAGATAGGCATCACGGTAAAAAAAAACATTGCACGCTTCGGAAAAAGAAACTGAAAGAGTTCAGAAGTTAAGAGTAGAGTTTTGGTTAAGAATTCAAGCCATTTTGCCTGAAAACCTTATATTTATTGATGAAGCAGGTGTTAATTTGTCTTTAATAAGAAAAAATGCTCGTGCCCGTAAAGGAAAAAGGGCGTATAGTAAACGTCCCCATAAACGTAGCAAAAATGTTTCTTTAATTGGTGCAATAGGTATGAGAGGTCTCATTGCTCAATATAGTATTTTGGGTGCAACTGATGGATTAACATTTGAAGCTTTTATTTCTCAAAAATTAGTCCCAAAACTTTGGAAGGGTGCTTGTGTTGTTATGGATAATTGCTCTATTCATCTAGGTAAAGATATTGAGAAATTGATTGAAGATGCAGGAGCTATATTAATTTATTTACCACCATACTCTCCTGAGTTTTCACCAATTGAAAATTGCTGGTCAAAAATTAAAGAGACACTACGTTCTATTGGTGCCCGAACTTACCCAGATTTGGCACAAGCTATTGAAATAGCTTTTAATAAAGTCTCTTTAAATGAAATTCGTAATTGGTTTACTCATTGCTGTTACTGTACCTCACTAGCATAGGAAACGCTATAATGTCCACATAATAATTTGTAGTTCGTAATTCGTAATTCGTAATTTGTAGTAACGCTAGGCGGAAGCAAGGTAGGTAATTCGTAGTTCGTAGTTCGTGGTTTTTAGTTTGTAGTAACGCTATGCGGAAGCAAGGTAGCTAATTCTTCGTTTTTAGTTTGTGGAGTCGTTAGCTGCGTAATTATTTTAGTTTGAGTTTTTTGTTGAAGTTACTAAGATTTTGCCGATTTCATTTGCTTCTTGGAGCAATGGTTCAAACTTAGGCTTGTCTATTAAATCCGATTCAATCAATATTTCCAACCAATATTGTGTTTCCCTCGCTTCTTTTAAGGCTATTTCTAGCTTGTGCAGAAAGTCTTTGTCTGATTGAGCAGATTGAGCCTCTCTAACATTCGCACCGACAGAAGTACCAGAACTTAATAGTTGTTTTGATAATGTACGATAGACACCCGGTTTTTCATCCAAAAAACAACAAGCTTTAATGATTCTAATGGCAAATAGCTTTGTTCTATCTGTTATAGCTACATTATTTTCCATTTATCCCCCCAATCACAAATAAAAAATTATGCATTACGTTAGCTTGTCTCTTTGCGACTCATTTCCTCCACAGGAGGCATTACGAATTACGAATTACGAATTACGAATTACGAATTATTCTATCCCAGGCTTCAAGGACTAATCTTTGGGTGCGATATTCGCCAAATTGTTTAATTTCATTATTCTTTAATACACGGAATGTTTCGCTAGGAAAATCTGCACCATAGACATCCGCAGGGTCGAGGATATATCGCAATTCATCGCGGGTAAGTCCGTAAAGTTTGGCGTAATATGCGTCTAATTCTGCTCTTAATATTGCCCGTCGGTTACTGTTCCAAATAAATGGTTCGCCGTCGTATCCCATGTCTTTGGCAAAGGGTTGCATATCCCATGCAGTGTAGACTAGTTCTAAGACGCGGGGGGTGATAAATTGGATATTTTCTTGGGTGTAAAATTCAGGAGGAAGGAGGGGAAGTTGTTTTAAAATAAAGTTGCTAAAATTTGTTCCTCCCATTTTTTGGCGAGTTACAAAATCAAAAACTAAACTACTAAAATTACCGAGTAAGCATGAGACTACAACAACTTTTTCTTGCGCTATAGTTAATACTGTTGAACTATGAGCTAAAGCCACCTTCGGCAAAATGCTAAAAATAGCGGTTCTCTCATTAGTTGCATTACTAATATTTCTAAAGGCAATCAACCAGTTATAATTCCAATTACTAGCTAATCTATTTTCTACTTCCGCCTTACTTACCCAATAACGAGGTTTTATGTAGTAATTTAAATTTTCAAAACGTTTTTCTGGTATATCTGGTAAATGAGAAGTCAAAGCGCCTTTTGGATAATCTGCATAATCACCGAAGCGGTGATTATAATACCAAAACATCTTCGCTTCGTAAAGTGGTAATAAATTTTCACCATCTTCATTTTTAAACAACCCGCTATCATTAGCCATGTCAAACATACGCATAAATGAAATACTCCAAGAATTTTTACCTGTACGTTCATTTTCGACAACAGGTACATGCTGGTAAATTTTTTTGGTTAATTCAGCATCCGTACTGGTACGAAGGACTGGACAAGTAAGAGTATTTGGATTCATTAATGCAATATCTTTAGATGAAAGCTGGAAAATCCTTACTTGATTTTCTAGCTGTCTGGGTTGAGTAAGAAAGAAAGCTAAATCAGCTACTTTTACAGCTTTCCCAGATATAGATATTAACGAAAATTTATATCTACCGTGCCCAACACCAGGAAATAAGTTTTCTTTATTTTCAAAATCATACAAACTTGCTAAAGCTTGCTTTTGCGTCAAATCTCCAAAAAACTTTTTACAAGTATCATCAGTCGCAATTCCCGTAGGAACAATTACACCTACTCTCCCCTCAGTTGAAATCAGATTTCTCGTAGTCTCCGCAAACACAGCATAAGTATTGATATCCCCTACCGCAGTCAACGGAAATCTTGCAGACTCGCGGATAAACTTACTCTGTGCTTCCGCATCATGTTTCGCATCATCAAAAGCTTGTGCTAACTCAGGATTTTTCTTTGCTAATTCCTTAATCAACTTCTCCCGCGCAGCTTTATTCGCAGCATTCGCAATATCCGCACTACGAGAAGCGAAAAACTCCTTTTCTTGTAATTTAATCCTTTCCCAAGGTGGATTCCCCAACACGCAATCAAAGCCACCTTGCTCAAATACTTCGGAAAACTCTAAACACCAATGGAAAAACCGCTTCTCTTCCGCTAACTTATTCGCAGCATCTACAACTTTTTGCGTTGACGAATTACCCCGTAAAAGCTGACTTAACGCTGCACTTGTGGGTAATAACTGCAAATTTTCCTCAGTCAACCCCATAAAAAACGCCGCAGTCCACAAATTACAAGCCGAAAAATCTCGCCACCATCCCGGATTTTTTTCTTGATTGCGACTTTGTTTATATCTTGCTTGCTTTTCCCTCACCTCTTGCGGTGTCGTTTCCGCTATTTCTCCCAATACCCGCGCATTTTCAATATACTCGCTACGTTCGGTTTCCAAATTATCAAATATTGTTAATTGTCCTTGATTTTCCCGTTCCTTTTTATTCCGCTTTTTCAACTGTGTCGATAAAGTCTTATTATCCCCCGTCACAGCTTTGTAAGCTTCATCGGGTATTCCCTCTTTTAAAACCTCCAAATCCAACACACCGACAAGGGAATTACCACATTTAATTCGGTGGTCTAAAAAATTCAAAGGCATTCCGCTATAAAAGCCCTCAATCCATAGCGCAACCTTACACAAATCCACAGCCAAAGGGTTTAAATCTACGCCATAAATACAGTTTTGAATTACATCACGAATCGCTAGATTTAAAGGTTCCTTTCCTGGTTCAGTTTCCCCCGTACGAACCCGTGCTAGTTCTTTACCAATGCGACGCGCTGCTGCTAATAAGAAGTGTCCCGAACCGCAGGCTGGATCGACTATTTTTAGTGACAATAATGCTTTTTCTTTATCCTCGTTACTAGACCCTGCATGGTAACGCAATTTCTGAGGCTCTACCTCAATTTTACCAGGAGGCAGAGCCTCTGGGGATGCATTCCCAGCCGCAGACTGGGAACGAGATAAGCGCTCCTGAATTACTGGTTCTAGGGCAGTTTTAATTAATTGCTGTACCAGTTGTGGAGGGGTGTAAAATGAACCTGTGGTTTTTCTGTCACTTCCATAAACCAAAACAAATTCATATATTTCTTGATTAACTCTTACTTGGGGATGAAAATCAAGTAAACTTTCATAGACACTACCTAATTCTTCAACGTCTAGACTTGCGTAATTAACCCGTCGCAAGCCATTTTTATCAACATACAAAGATAAATGTTTAATCGCTTGCAGTAAATCATAATTATCAATGGCACAATTATCAATATCGGGTAAAGTATTACTACCAAATAAATCCCCATTCAACGGAGACAAACCTAATACTTGTCCGCGCCAATTTTCATCAAATAATTTGAAAGTAACACACAAACCCCGCCATAAATCTTGAAAACCTTCCCGTCGATAACTCGGTTTTTCTGCCAATCGCCGCAACCGTTCCACACTATAATATTCTCGATAAATTCGCCCTTTCTCAACATCCTCTCCAATTAATAATAACTCCCGTGCTTCTGCCACCATTAAAAATAGCAATCGATAAATTAGACGCAATAACTGACGATAAAATTTTAATTCGTAATTCGTAATTCGTAGTTCGTAATTATCTGAGAATTTTTGGCGTAAATGCTCGTTATCAGGATGTTGAATAAAGCCATTACCGAAAATTCGTAATGCTTCTTCCACCCCATCCCGCAATTTATCCCGTACCCGTCCACCTTGTTGCAGGGTTTCTTGATGGTAAAATTCCAACAAACATTTATCAGCATCGTCCACATCTTCCGGGAGACGGGAGCGATGAAACAGCCGATAAAATATGCCAAATTCGGCAAAGTTTTCACCATTGAGAATTTGTTCTAAATCAAATTCAACATAGGATAATCGCGTCATTAAAGATGAATCACGCAACAATCGCCAACGATAACCATTAGTAGTAATCGCCCATAAATGTTCGGTTTTATTTAAATATTCCTGTACCAAACCATGCGCTGATAATCTCGGTATTCCACTTGGTGGACGTTGGTCTAATTTCAACCGACAACCAACAATATGAATGGGGGGATAATTCGTAATTCGCAATTCGCAATTCGTAGTTCGTAATGCCTCTTGCGGAGGAGCTTCGCTAACGTAATTCGTAATTGAATCTTTTGGAGTTAGAGCGCGGTGAGAAATTGCATAACTTTGTCCGTCCACATCTTCAGCTTGACGAGTCAAAACAGGTTTATAACCGAGACTTTCTAACAATGAAACACCCCATTCGCGGGTAATTGTGGTTGCGGTGTCGTCTTCCGGGAGTCGGGCTAATTTGCGTTGAAATGCAGCCCAATAAGCTTTAGCATCACCCCAAGCTGTAGCAATTTCATCTGCTAACTTGTCGGTTTTTGCTAATCCAAAATCCTCTGATTGTTGCCCTTTAATACTACCTGTTGATAGTAAAGAAGTGATATCAGCAGCTAGTATATTCCCTTCGATTTGTATGGCTGTTAAAACTGTATTCATAGCTAGAAAATATAATTAGTAGATGTTGGAGAAAATAGTTGAGGAGATATTTGAGAAAGTGCGCTGTTTGCGAAGCTTCCCGAAGGGTAACGCTACTACGAGCCTTTTTTCCCTCCGGGTTGGAGAATATATACTCCTAAAATGTCAAGAGGTAATTGGGGTTGTACTTGAATTGCTCCTTCTTTGGTGATGGAGCGAACTCGTTTGTGGCTTTGGGAAAGTTTATGCGATCGCTCTATGGCAAATTTCTCTAAATCACCCTCTAACTCGCCAATATCTTCTAGCAATTCTCCGATTTCTTCCTGCTTGATAACTTTGGGAGTATCACTAACTGGTGAGGATTGTTGTAATAAATCGTTGGCTATCTCCGGTTCTAACCATTTTGGTTGAGAAGGAGAACCTGTAAACCCAATTACAGCGCACTCTTCCGCTAGTAATGTTGAGCCAGTGCGTTGCTGTTTGGAGCTTTTTGCTTCTAATAGATGACGCAACCTCACCAATAACAACGTCGTCCGCTTCTCCACAGCATCCGTGACGGTGTAACCACATCTTGCAGCAATGGGATTATCTTGGTTTACCAACGCATCCTCAAGGATATGACGCGCTAATCCTTCCACTAATGGGTGATTGCGTCCGATATATTCCACCCCAGACGGTGCGGGATGGGTAAAAGTCAGCAATAAGGGTTTTTCTCCCAACCCAGATTTTAGGAAGTTGGGAATCGAAGGTAATAGCCATTTCCCAAGTTTCTTATTGATGAGAGAACAATTTAAGCGATCGCAAGCTGACTTGACGAACCTTTCCACATCTTCTTGGGAACCTAAAATTTGGTCAGAATCCATCAATTCCTGCTGAACTTCCTCCGGTTTAATACTGCGCTGTGCAAACCGAGTGCGACTGATTTTTTCTCTCTCGACGGCTTTATCCCAACTGCTATGAACCAACTCCACCGCAGATTCTTCCCCATCGAGTAAATCTAACAACGATAGCTGTACCACATCTGTAGCTTTATCAAACAGCGATTTAAATACCGCTTCCGAAACATTAGTACTATCCATTGGTACAGGAACAGTAATCCCCAAAGTCTTGTGAATCTGTACAGCTTTCCGCACCAACACATCCATCACCGCACCATCAACAGGATTATCTTGTCCTAAGAGTAAAAAAGTTTTTATCTTTTCTGCGGGTTGTCCATATCTATCTACACGACCTTCCCGTTGCTCTAAACGGTTGGGGTTCCAGGGTAAATCGTAGTGGAGGACAGCATTAAAGTGGGATTGGAGGTTAACACCTTCACTTAAACAATCAGTCGCAACTAATATCCTTTGTGGATAGGATTTTAATTCTTCCAGACGAATTTCTCGCTCGTCTTCTGACTGTTCCCCAGTAATCGCAATTACCCGAATTTCTCCTTTTTTCTTCTCCAACTTTTGCCGCAAAGCTTCAGCCACATAATTAGCCGTTGCAATGTAACGACACCAGAGAATCGGATTGTGACCATCCTGAAGCAAAGATTCCACCGTTTCAATACAAGCTTGTAACTTAGAATCCTTTTTACCTTGCAAAGCCTCAGCAGCTTTGACAAACTCTCTTAATTTACGCCTTTCTTTCTCACCGTAGCTTTCTTGCCCCTGTTCTACAACCATAGTTGGAGCTGCGTCTGTTGCCTGCTCTCTATCGGCTGGGTCATAAACATAGGAACTCATTAAATCTTCATCTATTACTGGAGAATCTTCCCCAATACCCATTCCCGACTCCCGATTTCCCTTTTTGCTTAAAGTAGCAATAGCTGCCGCAGGTGAAGACATCACACAACGAATCAACGCCAAAGCCGACCAATATCTACCCCGACGCTGGGCATAACTCATGTCACTAGTAGTAGTTTTTACTAATCCCCGCGCAAAGTTATAAACATCCTCAAATAAACTTTTATACTCCTTCGAGAGTTTATAAGGCATTTCCGCAGATTCCCGCTCTGGGAAAGGCGTTTCATTCCCCAACCACAACTTAACATCAGCCCGTCGTCGCTGGATAAAGTGTTGGGCTAAGGTTTTACGCTGCTCCTCTGTGAGAAAATCCAACGACAATTGCCCAAACTCTGGTTTCAACAATCCCAACAACGATAAAAACGCCTCTTCAATCCCACTGTGGGGTGTTGCGGTAAGTAAAAGTAGATTTCTGTCAGCTTTTGCAGCGATTTCTTGGATTAATTGATGTCGTTGCTGTTGAGATGTACTTTTCTTATTTCCATTAGCACAGGTGTGGGCTTCATCCACAATCACCAAATCTGGGCAATGAGTAATAAAACTTGCCTTTCTCCGGTCAGCTTTGGCGTAGTCCAAACTCACAATAATATGGCGGTAATAACTAAAAATATGCTCATCCCCCGGCACCACCCGCTCTAATTTAGAAGCTGTCCCAGAGCGAATTACCACCGCATCAATATGAAAGTTCTCCCTAAGTTCCTGCTGCCACTGGTCACATAAATGGGGCGGACACAAAACTGCTATTCGCTTCACCTCACCCCGGTCTAAAAATTCACGGGCGATTAATCCAGCTTCAATAGTTTTACCGATGCCAACATCGTCTGCAATCAATAACCGCAGCGTTTCCAACCGCAATGCCATTAACAACGGCACTAATTGATAGGGACGAGGACGCAGCGATAACCGTCCTAAACAGCGAAAAGGTCCCGCACCGCTTCGCAGCAACAACCGCGCTGCATCCATCAACACATGTGCTGCGGCATGATCTTTAACTTGATTCGCTGATGGCAAGGGAAAACTTGCAGATGCGATCGCTTCCAGATTCGTCTCCAATAAATGTCGGTAAATACCTGTAATTTCGTCCTCATTCCCAGATAAAGAACGCAACCGCACTACATCTAAATTTTCTGAAGGCAAAACTACCCATTGGCGATCGCGGCAACGCACAATGGAACCTGGTTGTATTGTTTGCTTCTCTTTTCGATCAAGGGTGTCTGTCATAGGTGGATACAACAGCAGCCCAAAGTAGCAGAAAAACTATAATGTTTTCTAACTCACTCGAAGCCACAGTAAAATCACGTAAGTTGTTTTACTGTTTTTAACATATCTTTAACAAAACGTCCGGAAAAAATAATGATTACCAGATGTGATTTTTTGGGAAATAAATAGTGATGGTTATCACTGACGATTTTTCATTTGTCAGTTACGTGCTTTCAGCATTTTTGCGAAGTTGTTTTATGTGGGGATTTTTGGGAAATTCGCAAAACCAAATCATTTGATTTACAGGACAAAAGTACTACTAAATAAAACCAAAATCAATATTTAACATCAATTCAAACTATCTTCCTTGAAGGAAATGAAGCTAGAGATTTAATATTCAAGTATCGCTAAAAAAATCGCTATCGATTTTCTTGATTTCATAAGCCGCAAGTGCTGTCACACCAACATTATTTTCAATCATCAATTTGGTAAGGCGATCGCCATCAATCAGAATAATCCGACTATCAATTTTTTCCACAAAATCCTTGGCTTCCCTAGTAAAACTAGAAGTCGTGATGAAAATCCCCTTGCGTGCGCGCAAACCCTGCAAACTACCAGCAAACTTCTGCACCTCTGGACGACTGACAGAATTGTCCCAACGCTTTGCCTGAATATAAATTACATCTAGCCCCAATCGATCCTCATTGATAATACCGTCTACCCCACCATCACCACTTTGCCCAACAGTCTGCCCAGCATCCTTACGTGTCCCACCATACCCCATTTTTAGTAATAGCTCGACCACCAACTTCTCAAAAAACGCTGGCGAACAAGCCTTAATTGCGTCCAAAATCTCTATTGCTAATTCCTGATTTAACTGCTGGATTGCTGCTTCAATCAGTTCTTCCGGGGTTTGGCTGTTAGTGGCATTTTCATCCACTCCCACGGTTCCAGATTCGGGTTTGCTGTTGCGAAAATCAATAAATTCCGGGAATTTCTCCAGAAAGCGAGCATCAATTCGTGTGGGATTCTGCTTGAGAACTTCTTGACCTCGTTGCGTGATGCGAAAATACCCTCGACGGGTCGATTCTAACAAACCGGCTTTCTTGAGGTAAGTGCGTGCCCAACCAACCCGATTATCAAAAGTATACTGACGACCACTAGGTAGTAATTCTCGCCGTTCTTGTTCCGTCAGGGTAAAATATTCAGCCATCCGCTCAACAGACTCACGAGAAGAATGTTCCCCTCCATCGGCAACAAAACCTAGTAAAGGAAGCATGATTTCCTGATAGTCGGGAAGAGCCATTGGATGTAAAAACCTGTAATCATGTAACACCAGATTCAGTATAAACGCTGTTACATCCGATGCCTGCAAGTTTATTTGAATGCTGTTTTTGCTATTGTGATGCTCTCATAATATTCAAATCTGCTCATTGCTTTCATTTTTTCTTTCGATTTTGGCGACGGGATTGCTTCTGCATCTTCTTCTTTTTAGCCCCTTGAGATTTTTTGCGATGAGGCGATTTTGTTAGTTCTTCTGTAATGGAAAAAGGCTGATAACTTTTTTTAGTATTTGCTTGATGAAAACAAGCCCACCATTCCATTTCTTCAATTACATCATCAACGAAAGTATGATGTGAATCCTGACGAAGCTTTTTTAAAGATGTTTCTATTCCCAATTCTATAGCTTCATCAACCTCTTCCCTACCGATAAACATCTGATCTATTAAACCATCTTCAAAAACTTGTTCAACATGTGATTTAAGTTCTATCGGGCATAAATCACAAGCATCTACAACTAATTTATTGATAAGATAATCTTCTGGAATCCTTTCAATTTTGCCTTGAAAAAGTTCTGCGAAATACTCAACAACTTGCTCCCTCTCTATCATATTTTGAGCAATCAAAGTTATTAATGAATCTAATGCAGCACCTCGAATATACTCATTCGCTTCCCGATTTTCGATTAGTTGTTTAATCGGTTCGAGATTACCATCGAATACCGAAGCAATAATTCTCCCCAAATCTTCGGTAACGACATCTCCAGTCGAATCTATTGCTGCATCTCCTGGGGTGGAGAAAAAATCTATGATAGCTGGATAAGCTTCTTTTTCCCGAAATTTTGCCAATAAATATAGTGCATATATATTCAAGAAATAACTGGAATCATCGAGTAATTCATCCAGGTTATTTTTACAATCTTTTAATGTTTGTATTAATACAGGTGTAATGGCAGATTGTGCCGCGATCGCACTTTCCAAAGCCTCGCGGGGAAAAATTCCAGTGTCGTTATATTCCAGTTGTTTGATAATTTCTGCTACTTCCATAGGACTGATTGCGTTTTATTGCTAGCAATTATGTATCTTCCCATGCCGAGATATTACTAAATCTCAGATGTTGATGAAAATTAATCCCACCAGTAAGAAATAACCACCGCATCTTTACCAGCAAAACTCTCTTCTTCCCATAAAGCTTCTTCAAGCCGATATCTCAATTGTCGCTTGAGTCGGTAAGCATAATTCTCATCTGTCCCATCGGTGACATCTACTGAATCAGCCCGCCATTTCTTACCAAAATTTACTAATTGAGATACCTTTGTATCTTGATTTTCCGTGAGTATATGTAGAGTATCTGCGGGATAATTAACAAAATGAATAATGCTATCTTCTGGCATCGGTCGATAATTTGCCATTGCCAAGAGAGTATCAATTACACCACCAAAACTCAAACCATTTTCATCTGGGGCGAAAATCGGCTTGGTAAACAAAAAACTACACCATAAATGGGGATTTTGAAAAAGGTCAGTAATTACCCTGTCACCATAAAAATTATTAAAACGACGCTGCCAAACCAAAGCTGCAAACATTTCCTGGGGAGAATAGGTTTGGGCAAGTGTTTGAATTCTTATTAAGTCCAGCATAGTCTTTTTGATAGTACGCAAATACTGCCTTAAACAACAGTATACAGTTCGCCAGAGTTAAAAGACCTCTCCATAAACTCTCATTTTGGTACGGTAGAATAAGCATTTCAACCGCCTTTTTATTAATTGTTGGAGATGTCTAAAGACTAAATCCTTGCTGATGAATTTGCCTCTGTTAACCCACCCTCCAGAGGATACCGTCGCATCATCTCCCCAATTTCCACCGCTTCTCCCTCAGACGTATAAACAAAACCTGCCGACATCGCAATTACAATCCGTTCCCTCCGCAAAGACTCAAACCAGTCTTTAACCCCCGCATCCACAGTATTTTTGGGTTTTTCGCCACTTTTACAGCTATTGATAAGCTTGGACGCATCTAAGTGACATCTTTTGGAACCTAAAAGTCTTGCTGTAACGTTTTCGGGCTTACAAAGTAAGTACGTTTTAGCTTAAACAAACCAGTCGGATTATTACACCATCCCTCGTTTATCGCTTCTTTTACACGAGCAAGTGCCCCAGCAACATTCTCCCAATGTTTCTTAATCACCCCCAAACATTGCTCCGGATTAATTCGTAATCGTTTTAACTCAGTACATATTTCTCTAATTTCGGATTTATTTTGCTTATCCGAAGTTGATACAACTTCGACTTCCTCTGCCGCTCCCCCGGAAAAATTGTCCTCATGACTATCTTCAAGACTAATCGAGTTAACTTGTTCTATGTCTTCAACGTAGCGATTAATCTTTGCGAAGTTGCCGGACAGAATCTTCTGTCCCGGCACATTCGCGGACTGCTCCCAGTCTTCGGTTTGTTGAGCTAACTTATTGCACTGCTGCTGGACGGACGTACAATAATCCCGAACGGACAGGTTCTATTGTGGCGATGTTCCCAACATTCCCACAGATGAGTGGGAGAAACAACCTCAGATTTTGCTTCTGCGGGAGCATGAACCCACAGCAATTCCAACATCGCATTATGAAAAAAGAAGCGACGATTGGCTGTACCTTGACCGGGATGGGTATTCGATGTTCCCTCCACCAATCCAAATGCTATCCCTTACGGGTTCGTCAGTTGCTTCAACGCGGGGAACCCGCGCAACGCACTGACTCACAATTCCTCAGCTTCCGGGGCACCAATTTCGGTCAAAACAAATAAATGGTCTAATTCAAATGGGATAGCTGCAATTTCCATAGCTTGCGAAGTAAATTTCTATTTTTTTATCGATCGCGAACTTGATAGCAAAGCTCGACAAAACTATCTCCATAAGTTGTCGCTGACAGTAACTTGAGTGGAGGTGTGATAATTTTTCTTGGTAATAAAGGTGCCCCACTACCAAGAGTTACCGATGCCACCGTCACAATTATCTCATCCAGCAAACCGTGATCGTAAAATTGCCCAACTAAATCACCTCCACCCACCAACCAAATATTCTTATCCCCTGCTGCTGTAACCATTTGTTGATGTACCGCTCGCACATCTCCACTGACAAATCGAATATCTGCTCCCTCAATTGCTGGTAAATTGCGAGAAGAAAAAACCCAAGCAGGCTGTTCGTACATCCATTTTTGTGGCTTTTCGGCATCTTCGTTAATATGGTGAGCCAAAATCCATTCGTAGGTAGTCGAACCCATAGCGATCGCCCCAACATCTCGAAGAAAATTGCCATAGCTATCCCCTTCCATCTCACCAAATTGAAATAGCCAATCGAGGGAATTGCGATCGTCGGCAATAAATCCATCCAAACTCGTTGCAGTATAATACTGAGTTTTCATAACTACGCAAGAGATATCACGATTATGGCAAGATAGAAATTGCTCTACCCATATATTCCCACAGTAACAATGTCACAGATATTCAAGCACTCTTTCTAGAATCTGTCGAGCGCAAAATTATCCTATCGATCGCCACGCAAATCATCAAGAAGCGATCGCACATACTCAAGCCAATCGGGAAATTCCGGTGATAGTGCATATACCCAAACGATTCCGTGTAACTTTCGCAATTGTTGATATATTTCCAACATTTCTGGTTCGACGATTTCTCCGTAAGCTGTTCTCCCTACATCGTCAATATTTACCAAATCCCACTCGACTAAACCCCTGCAAGTATCTTCAAAATCGTTCCATAAAAACCCTTTTGCCGTTGCAATTAAATTTCCGGCATGAGCATCGCCGTGTAATGGTTGTAACAAACCTCCAGGATTTTCTAATCTTGGTAACAAGCGATCGTAAGTTTCCCTCAGTAAATTCAAATCATCGGCATTCAAAATATCACCAATTTCTTGCAAGCGAGCGATTCCCCTGGGAATATCGTTCAACGGAGGTGCTAGCAGGGGCAAATCACCGGAATAGTTCTGCAAAACTGGATGCAATTCAGCCAGCATTTTCCCAACTGTTTCCGAGTCGGGAACAACATCTAGGGGACTAATGTACTGCCAAAAGGTCATAAACAGCCCATCGTGACAGTGGACATCGACGGGTAAAAGGTCGCTAACAGGAACGACAGGAACACCTTGGGAGTGCAAAAATCCTACCACTGCAAGCTCGCGCTGTAACCATGTCGTAATTGGCTGACGCAATATAGATGTAATCGTACTCACACGAGCAGCAATTGGGGCAGGTTGGAGATGAACCCGCACAGAATAGGCATCGGCAATAATTTTAGGCTCATCAACCTCGATACCGTACTGTTTTGCAACAGCCACGGAAGCCGAAATCGCGCGGGTTGTCAGACCATAACGGTCAAATTTTGCGGACATGAAAGTACACAATCTATATTTCTTTTATGCTACAAATTATATTACAATTAACTTGATCGAAGTCTTTCGAGTCAGACATACGATGGTCGGAGTCCAGGTTTTGCCCATCACGAAATGTAGTGGGTATTCTACGTAACTCGCCATTTTGAGTCAACTGATATCCGATTCGATTTCGATCGATTTAAAAATCTCTCTTTGAAAATACTAATCAGGAGGTTGAACTATGACTGTATTTACTGCCATCTCTGTCGAAATATCGCCACAAAACCGACGCAAGAAGCAGAATTCTTGGTTCAGCTTTCCCTATCTCGCTTTTTCATCTAGATTTTTCAATTTTGCTGTTCCAGTCTAGAAAATTAGACCTAAACACTTGGGAATGAACTAATAGATTCTTCTGCGTGCCTTGTGTCGCACAAGTAACACGTATTGAGGAAATCACAATGAATTTGGAATTATGGGGTTGGAATGATTTTTTTGCCAACCACTTTGAACCCTACCGTCAACAAGGATTTTCGGTGGCTAGGGTTATAATTGAGTGCAGAAATAGTTACATTCTGCAAAGTGAAAATGCCGAACTATCGGCGGAAATTTCAGGTAAACTCCGCTACCGTGCAAGTGATGCTCGCCAAGATTTTCCCGCAGTTGGTGATTGGGTTGTTATCCGTGCGAGGGAAAAGGGAGGAACTGCAACCATCCACGAGATTTTACCCCGCAAAAGCAAATTTTCCCGCAAAGCAGCTGGTGCGGAAACCAGAGAGCAAATAGTAGCTACCAACATCGATACGGTATTTTTAGTTTCCGGTTTGGACGGTGATTTTAATCCCCGAAGAATCGAACGCTATCTAATTTTGGCATGGGAAAGCGGTGCCAATCCCGTAATTGTTCTTAACAAAGCCGATGTTTGTCCCAACCTGGAGAAATGTTTGACGGAAGTTGAGTCAGTTGCATTGGGTGTACCAATTATTACGATTAGTGCGACTATCGATCAAGAATTAGCAGCACTGCGATCGTACTTACAACCCGGACAAACTGTAGCTTTATTGGGTT
Source organism: Calothrix sp. NIES-4101 (assembly GCA_004296455.1). Lineage (GTDB taxonomy): Bacteria > Cyanobacteriota > Cyanobacteriia > Cyanobacteriales > Nostocaceae > Brunnivagina. Next base: position 3,993,065 of record AP018280.1, on the reverse strand, counting down.
CTTCCGGGGTCGGGAAATCGACGATTACCAACCAACTTCTGAGGGAAACAGTGCAAACAGTTCAAACCGTGCGTCAGGGAGATAGTCGCGGTAAACATACCACCACCCACCGAGAATTGATGCGACTTCCCACGGGAGGTTTAATTATAGACACTCCAGGAATGCGGGAATTACAGATATGGAGTGGGGAGGAAGGAATATCGGGAAGCTTTGCAGACATCGAAGAATTAGCAGGGCAATGTCGTTTTCGCGACTGCCAACACGAACGCGAACCTGGTTGCGCGGTACGTCAAGCTTTGCAGGATGGGAGTTTGGATGAATCGCGGTTTGCGAATTACCAAAAGTTACAGAAGGAAATTAAGTACATGGAAAGAAAACAAGACCAAAGGGAGTATATCGCCGAAAAGGAGAAATGGAAAAAGATAACTAAATCAATGCGAAATTATCAGAAAGGCTGAGATTTATAAGGGTTTGCAGGAAAATTTTTACCAAAATATCTGTTGCATAAAATCCTGAAAAGTTCGTGATACATGAATAGGGTGTGACTAAATCCTTGGAATTACTCACACCTAATATGAATGTATTTATGTAGTAATTTTTAAGCCCTCTCAATAGAAAAACTTCAGCAATCTTAAATTACAAGAAATTATGACATTACAGAATTTATCGATTTGGTTACTCGCGATCGCGCTAATCCTCCATACAATTGCCGAAGTATGGCTACCAGCCTACGCAAAAGTTAAACCCGACTGGCATTTGCTTGTCTTCGATGGGCAAAGCCCGGTCTACGACCATCGCGCATTATTTCTGGAAAATATACCTGTATTTCTCTTTGCCATTGTTACAGCCTTTGCGGGGTGGCAATGGCAAATTCTAGGGATGATTTTACCTGCTGTTGGTCTCACCCATCCCCTACTCGACCATTTATTTTTAAGTTGGAAATATCGACAGCTTCGTCCCGGTACTTTGACTGGATTATTGTTACTATTTCCCTTAAGTATTTGGGTTTATTATCTCGGATATACGCGGCATTTACTAACCCTATCGGCTGGATTAATTAGTGGTGCGATCGGTTTGGCAATATCAGTATGGCTGCTTTGGGAGACAATACAAGCATCCCACAGTGGAATTCCGTAAGCATTTTTATTATTGTAGGACAAGAATTTTCCCTATTTAATTCCCAGTTTCCAAGAATAATGAACGCAAGTAATACAAATGTTATGCAATTATAATTTCAACGCTCGATACTCAATTGAGGTAGAGCTAATATGAATCAGCAATTACCTGACTTTATTTATGATGTTGTCGAAAGCTTGCAGTCAATTGAAGGGATTGCAGCTGTAGCACTCGGAGGTTCTCGCGCAAGAGGTAATCACACCCCCAAGTCAGATGTAGATTTAGGAATTTATTACCAACCAGACAATCCCATCGATGTCATTGCTCTTGATCGACTTGCTTGCGAACTTGATGATAATCATCGTACCCATCTGATTACACCAATTGGTGGATGGGGAAAATGGATTAATGGTGGTGGTTGGCTCAAGATTAAAAATATACCTGTGGATTTTCTCTATCGTGATGTTGCTCAGGTCGATCGCGTGATTGATGATTGCAGACTTGGGAAAATTACAATTGATTATCAACCCGGACATCCCCACGGTTTTGTCTCCTCAATTTATATGGGGGAAGTTGCTATTTCTTTACCACTTGCTGATTCTCATGGTGTTCTCGCAGCTTTGCAAGCAAAAACCAAGCCTTATCCGACAGAACTGCAAAAAGCAACTGTTGATACCTTTGCTTGGGAAATTAGCTTTTCACTGTTAGTTGGGAAAAAGTCAATTGCACGAGGCGATATCGCCTATGCAGCAGGCTGTTGTTTCCGTAGTATTGCTTGTATGAATCAGGTATTATTTGCACTAAATTGTGAGTACCTACTGAATGAGAAAGGAGCAGTAGCGATCGCAAATAATTTTGCTATGCGTCCGCACAACTATCAACAACGGGTGGAGTCAGCTTTTGCTTTGTTAGCAACAAAATCCATCGCGGAAGCTATAGCTATTTTGGACGAAATTGAGCTTGAGTTGAGTCAATGGTATGGCGATCGCTGTTTAGAGATGTAATATTTATCCAGGATAGGGCAAATGAAAACAAAAGGAACTTTGATATTTTTCTGCGGAAAAATGGGTGCGGGTAAATCAACTTTATCTCGACAAATTTCTCAGGAATTAAATGCAATTATCTTATCTGAAGATGATTGGTTATCGACTCTTTACCCGGAAGAAATCCAGGATTTTGATGATTGTTTGAAATACGCAAATCGCCTCAAACAATTATTAAAATCTCATATCATAAATATGCTTAATTCTGGTATTTCTGTTGTTATGGATTTTCCCGCAAATACGAAAAATCAAAGAGCATGGTTCAAGGATATATTCTTCGATCAAGACATTCCCCATCGGTTAATTTATCTTGATGTCGATGATAAAACTTGCCTAGAACAAATTGCCAAGCGGCGAGAAACTAATCCAGAGCGATCGCAATTTGATACGGAAGAAGTTTTCCATCATGTCACCAGTTTCTTTCAACCACCATCTACAGATGAGGGTTTTGCGATTGAAGTTATCAAACGCTGAATCTGGAGCGCTTAATCGTGAATATACCATCTCAATTGCATCTCTTGATTTTACCGATCGACTTTTCTGGAATTATCGAATCCAAAGCTGTTGCTAACTAAATACTAATTATGAAAATTTTAGTTTGAAAGTATCAAGATGAGATTTAAAAATAAATTTATCTCATGTCTGTATTTATAGACATATTAGGAGTATCGAAATGAACGAAGAAACAATATCCAACCATTCCCAACTCGATCGGCAATTGCCTCAAAAACTAACTGAATTAATCGTTATCCGTCCCGATCGCGAAACTTTAAATAGCAGCAGCTTATCTAATTTTGTTGGTATTTCTGCGAACACAGTAGGAGCAAAGGGAATCGCCATGTATCTAACAATTATTCCTCCTGGAGCGATCGCTGAACCCCATTTCCATCCAGACCATGAAACTGGAATTTATCTGCTTAAGGGTCGAGTCGAACTCAGATATGGGGAAGGACTCAGCCAATTTCAAATTTGTGAAGCCGGAGATTTCATTTTCACTCCTCCCGGTATTCCCCACCAACCTCGAAATTTGAGCGCAACGGAACCTGTTTATGTGTTAGCTGCTCGCAACGATGCAGATGAGGTGGAGAAAGTTGTCCCCTACAATCCAGAGAAAGGAAAACAGTAAGCGAATGAAAATCAGACATGCAAATCCCAATGATATTTCACTTATTTTCTCGTTTATCCAGAAAAAAGCCGAATTCGATCACGATATTGGTGCATTTTCTGGAGTGTTGCAAGTTTCCCCAGAGAAAATCAGCAAGACGCTTTTTGGCAAAAACCCTTTTGCTTATGTTTTGCTCGCAGAATCTTCGGGATATGAGATTGGATTTGCATTGTTTGGATTCAGGTATTCGTCATTTATCGGTCAACCGAGTATTTGGCTCGATGATTTGTACGTAGATGAAAATAGCAGAAGCCAAGGTGCGGGAACTGCACTGATGGATAAGCTAGCTGAAATTGCCAAGGAAAACGATTGTAGCCATCTTGCTTGGAATGCGGATGCTCGAAATCTTCGCGGACTTAGTTTTTATTCTCGATTGGGTGCAGAAATTATCGATCGACAAGGGAATCGATGTTTCTTGAGATGGTTCCCGTAATTGGATCGAACGTAGCTCATCGCGAAATTGTAATTAAAAAATAAACCATCTTTAATTATCAAAATCAACAATCGATCCGATGGGTACAATACGATTGGGATTAATATCCGTCATGCTCGTGTAATAGCCACGCTTGATATGGTCGAGGTTACAGGTAACTTTGAACTCAGGAATTTGATACAGAGTTTTTAAATAATTCCAGAGATTAGGATAATCCATAATTCGGCGTAAATTGCATTTGAACAGACCGTAATATACTGAGTCGAAACGACACAAGGTAACAAACATGCAGATATCTGCTTCAGTAAGCTTGTCTCCACACAAATAACGCTGTTTACCTAAGATTATTTCCCATTTATCTAAATTCTCGAAAAGTTCTGTCACGGCTCGATCGTATGCTACTTGGGAAGTCGCAAAACCAGCTTGATATACTCCTCGATTAATTGGTATATAAATTGCATCGATAGTTTCATCGATTTGCTGTTGTAATTCAGGTGGATATAAATCTATTTTCTGGGCTGCCAAAGAAGCAAATTCTACATCAAACATCCGCATAATTTCGCGGGATTCATTATTGACGATGGTTTGGGTTTGCTTATCCCACAACACTGGAACTGTAATTCGTCCTGTAAATTTGGGATTGGCTTTGAGATAAATTTCTTGCAAGTATTGGGCGTAATTAACCGTATCTGGAATCGTTCCCGGAGCATCCGAAAACATCCAACCCTTGTCGCTCATAATTGGATCGACAATCGCAACCGAAATTACATCCTGCAACCCTTTGAGTTCCCGCATAATTAGGGTACGATGCGCCCAGGGACAAGCCAAGCCAAAGCAACATAGAGGTGATAGCGTCCAGTTTCCGCTTTGAATCCAGAATCACCATCTGCGGTAATGTAACTGCGAAATGTAGTGGGTATCTCATGGAACTCACCATTTTGAGTGCGCTGATTCCCGTCCGCGATCCATTGACCTGCAACCATGATTCCCGAAGCCATGATTTATCTCCTGGGTGGGATGATATCATTTATTTTGCCTTCTCTAATTTGGGAATACACCTATCCTTGGGAATATGGTGTGGCTTGTGTTGCTGAGTGAGAAACTATTCTTAAAAGGCATGGTTTAGGGAGAATACTCTGTATGTCCAAATCCGACCTCGAAGTAACGCTGCGTGAGATTACTAAGGAAAACTGGCGTGATATCCTCCGCTTAAAAGTAGCCCCACACCAAGAGCAGTTCGTGGCATCCAACGCTATGTCGATCGCAGAAGCGCATTTCAACCCAGAGGTTGCTTGGTTCCGCGCGATCTACGCTGGCGATGTGGCAGTCGGGTTTTTGATGTTGGAGGACAACGTAGCACAACAAGAATATTTTCTGTGGCGCTTTATGATAGACGAAAAATACCAGGGGTGTGGGTATGGGCAAAAGGCGCTGGAGTTGTTCTTCGCACACCTCAAAACACGTCCTGGAGCAGATGCAGTCGAAACAAGTTGTGTACCAGCCGAAGGTGGTCCCTGTCCTTTCTACGAGAAGATGGGTTTTGTTTACACCGGAAAAGAAGAGGATGGCGAACTTGTGATGCGACGTGAATTGTGAACTAGAAATCGGTTTTTGTCCCTCTCCGGCATAAATGCGAACAAAGTAAAAATGTAATATGCGTATTACAATAGAGTCTAGTTTAGCGATAGACTTCTAGTCCGCTTGCGCGAACGCATGGAGCAAATATGCAGATAGAACCTTACAATCCCCAGCATCTAGATACAGTTATTCGTCTTTCCCTGCGATCGTGGAGTCCGGTGTTTGATTCAATTCAGAAAGCCTTGGACACCGAGGTATACAAGCATTTTTATCCCGATGGTTGGCGAAATAGCCAGCAAAAAGTAGTCGAGGATGTTTGTGCTGCGGAAGATACTCATATCTGGGTTGCAATAGATACTGATGTGACTGTGGGTTTTGTCGCAGTCAAACTCGATTGCGAGAGTAGTATGGGCGAAATCTATATGATTGCAGTCGATCCAGGTTTTCAAGGTCGCGGTATTGGTTCTGCTTTGTTGAAATTTGCTCTCGATTGGATGAAGGAAGCGGGAATGGTTGTTGCAATGGTGGAAACGGGAGCCGATCCCGGTCATGCACCTGCCCGTCATACCTATGAAAAAGCTGGTTTTGGACTGTTTCCCGTTGCTAGATATTTTAAAAAGCTGTGAGCGTCAGAGGCGAACGCATTGCTTTAATGCTTTTAGTCAATTACAGATGTCATCTATTTTGAAAGTTGGGAGTAATCGATTTTGTACGGAGCAAATCCCAAAGATAAACATCCGATGAAGGGATTTCCACAAATCTGCTTCATTCAGAATACGGTGTTGAATCCCAACATTATTATTGGAGATTACACTTATTACGATGACCCAGAAGATTCAGAAAATTTTGAGCGCAACGTTTTGTATCATTTTCCTTTTATTGGCGATCGCTTAATCATTGGCAAGTTTTGTGCCTTGGCGCGAGGCGTGAAGTTTATCATGAATGGGGCACATCATAAAATGGATGGTTTTTCAACCTATCCGTTTCAAATTTTTGGTAATGGCTGGGAAAAAATAGATACTCAACCAGATGAGCTACCCTACAAAGGTGATACGGTGATTGGCAATGATGTATGGATTGGCTATGAAGCGGTGATTATGCCAGGAGTAAAAGTCGGAGACGGAGCTATTATTGCCGCAAAGTCAGTCGTGGTGAGTAATGTTGCACCTTATACCATTGTTGGTGGCAATCCAGCGAAGTTTATACGCCAGCGCTTTGATGATAATGCGATCCAAGTACTACTTGAAGTCGCTTGGTGGAATTGGGACATCGAGAAAATTACGCGCAATCTGGAGAAAATTGTAGCCGCAGATATTGAAGCTCTGAAGGATTGCCAATAGCAGCGCAGTCGAACAATTCGGTGTTGGTAAGTGAGCATATGAATTTTAACGAAACGTCTAGAGTTTAAGCCTGTGTTCATCTCACTATTTACCAACGTCACTTCGCGATCGCTATTTGATGCGGGAACCATTTGCACCAATTACTTTATTAATCGGACTTTTCACCCACCAAACGTAATACTAAATGTTCCTCATCGAAATAATTTCCATTAATAAATAAAGCATCGCACTCCAAGCCAAAAACCTCAAACCCTCGTGATTTGTAAAGGGAAGATGCGGCTAAATTGCTTGCAGTGACTGTGAGGATAATTTGCCGCAAACCATCTAAGTGTCGTAGATGAGATAATGCTCGGTCGAGAAGTACTGCTCGCAATATTACCCACCCTCCATAGGACACCGTCGCATCATCTCCCCAATTTCCACGGCTTCTCCCTCAGACGTATACACAAAACCTGCCGACATCGCAATTACAATCCGCTCTCTCCGCAAAGACTCAAACCAGTCTTTAACCCCCGCATCCACAGTATTTTTGGGTTTTTCGCCACTTTTACAGCTATTGATAAACAAACCAGTCGGATTATTACACCATCCCTCGTTTATCGCTTCTTTTACACGAGCGATCGCATCTTGCACATTCTCCCAATGTTTCTTAATCACCCCCAAACATGGCTCCGGGTTAATTCGTAATCTTTTTAACTCAGTACATATTTCTCTAATTTCGGATTTATTTTGCTTATCCAAAGTCATATCAACTTCGACTTCCTCCACCGCGCCCCCGGAAAAATTGTCCTCATGACTATCTTTGGAGCTAATCGAATTATCCTGTTCTATGTCTTGAACGTAGTGAGTAATCTGTGCGAAGTTGCCGGACAGAATCTTCTGTCCCGGCACATTCGCGGACTGCTCCCAGTCTTCGGTTTGTTGAGCTAACTTATTCCAGTCCACTTCTTCTTTTTCCCCAGCCACAGCGTGTTTCTGAGGAGAGTTTTCTTCTGGAGGGTAGTCTTTGATATCATCTGCTGATTTTGAACAGATCGAATTATTCAATGCGATCGCATCGATCTGTTCATTTTGACAAAGTGCTTGCACTGCCTCGGTTTGGAGTGTGTACCAATTTGCTTGGTAATAAGTTTTCGCTGATAGTCTTTCGACAGCAATCAACCCAAGCCTTTTGAGACTACTGATTACTCTTCTGACGGTACTTAAAGATAATTGCAGTTCTTCTGACCACTGCTGATATGTCTTCCAGAACCATTTGATACCATCAACTACTTTACCTCCCGGTATGCTCATCCAGTAGTAGATTTGCTGCAAGCAGATAGCTTCGTTTCGACCAATTTTAGCTGCTATCTCTTTTGAGTAGAACAAATGCGGTGCTTGGTGTAGAAGTTTACTCATTGTTCACGCCTCCCGAAATAACTTCAAGGCTTGTTTTTTGGCAGCTTCTAACCGCTCTTTCTCTTCAGGTGATACTTGTCCTATAACTGTTCTGAGTTCGTCTTTCTGTCGCTGTTTGACCTGTTCTTTCAGTACTGATAAATTCTCCGAATCATCCTCATTATGGTTATCTGGTCGGAATTTACGACGACGGTGAAGATAGCAAAAGTGACGTTTATCTTGAGGTGGTAATTTCTCCCACACATCCGCATCCCATCCGGGTGGGATGAAATTTGCTGGTGGTGGCAGTAAATTTTGTACTTGCGCTTGGAGTTGGGCGATAGTTTTCTGCATCGCAGGTATCGAATTCAGTAGTGTAAATTGTTCTTGGCTGAGGGAGTGGGGAGAATAACCAGTTTGTGACCAAATAAATACCCTTAACCCAGCTTTGGCTATGGTGCGATAATTTTTGACTGCAATTTGCTTGCCTTTGTACTTTCTCGCATCGATCGCGTAATATTCGAGAATGGCGTGGCAAAGTTCGTCAATTACGAACAAGCTATTTTGTTCGTCATTCGTTATGAGCCTCCATTCTTTACCAGCAAAGCTTTCCAGGCATTTTGGTAAATCCTTCGTTATGGGGTCGAAATCGCGTATCTTGTTGAGCATTTGGCTAATCGCAGGCTGCTCAACACCACAAAAATCAGCCAATGCTGTCACCGTCATTCCGCTAACTCCATCAGTTGTACGGGTATAAAATCCAAACTTGTCTTGAATTTGACAGTCAATCGCGTCCATATTTCCTCCGAAACTTTTGACGCAGGACAAAGTAGGGGCATTCGCTTTTCGATTGCCACCAAAATTTTTGGTAAAGGCAAGCATTAGGGAGAAAACTCTTTATTGCTTGCGAGGGAAAATATAAACAAAAATTAAAAGCCAGGGAAAACTTGGTTCTGTTTATCCAAATCTTGCCTAGCTTTTGAATATAGGCACAACTTTAGCCTATACAAAGAACATCATAAAATCAAGAATATATCTATAATTTTTATAGGCTACTTTGTCATAGTATATAGATACGAATCATGCCTAGCAACGATGATAGTCTCTATAAATGCAAAGCCCCCGAATACTAGGATTCAGGGGTTTTCTCTTCGGATTCTAAAAAATGGCGAATACGCTCGCGAGATAGCCTGAGTTGCTCCGAAGCGCTTCTCAGGCTGCTAATTCCCCCAGGATTTTTTCGGCACGTTCCTTGAACTCCTCTAGTTCGGCAACTTTTCTCTTGATGCTATCAATCTCATCATTCTTTGGTGATACCCCCAGATAGCTATCAATAAATTCGAGTAGGAGCTTACTGGCAGAGGTTCCGTTTGCTTTAGCCTTTTTCAGGAAAGCTATTTTCTTATCCTCCGGGATACGAAAGTTCATCTGGGTTTCCCCTTCTGCTAGATTTCTTGGCATATTTTCGTTTCTCGTTCCTTTGCGATCGCTTCTCGTCTATGCCTAATTCTACTCTTCAGCCTAGATTTTGCCTATAACATAAAATACTTGGTTTTTCGTGCCTATACGGGAAGATATACAATTACTTGACCTGGGAAATCTTTTTGCCTATACTAAGGGAATCAAAAGTGAGAGCGATCGCTTGGTCTGGAAAACTGTCGATCGCCCTCTTTTAGACCTCACCCATCTAAGAGTAAGGACATCTAAAAATTATGATGCAAAACGTTGAAATAGGGCAAATTCCCCAACAATTAACTAAGGCTATTTCCCCTTTAAAGATTGGAATTGAAAATGCTTTTGCAAGTGACAACCTCAAAACAGTAGAAATCTCGTTTTACAACCACGAAATATACGCAGAAAACAAGCTCATCGCCACCATTACCCACGATGTCGATGATTTTGTGACCCAACGTTGGGTTGTAATGGTAAACGGACAGGAAATTTATCGTTCCAACACTTGGGCTAAGTGCCACAGCTACATTCGTTGGCATTACAAGCAGGGAACTTTTCCCGAACAACAGCAAGAACCCGAACCAACCACAACGGGCAATGAAATCATGTCCCAAATCACTACCGAATGCGAGAAATTTGAGTTCTATATTTTGAATGATGGTATTTACTACAACGATACAAAGCTTGGAGAAGTTGGTTGTAGCAATGGAAATTGGTGGGTAACTAGAGCATCTTGTCCATCAAGAAAAGTCCCCTGTGATTCTGCCTTTGATGCAGTCTGGTCATTATGGGCTACAGAAATTCCCTTAAGTATTGACGATGCAAGTTTAGAGCAATTGTTAGACCAGCCCTTTGAAACTTTAACGACTTCGCAATGGGCTTTTGTCAAAGGATACGAGCTATTACCAGAAATTGAAGAAGTAGCCGCATAGAAACCAAAAGGGGAGTTTTTAGAACCACTCCCATTCTTGCCGAGGAGAAATGTATTTGTGGTGGGGAATTCAACCCACCACAGTTGCAAAATTCAGGGGAAAATATCATGCAATTCAAAAAAGCGACGAAAGAAAACCTCAAGCTGAGACTAGCTTTGAGTGGTGCATCAGGTTCAGGTAAAACATATTCCGCGTTAAGTATTGCGTCAAATTTAGGTTCGCGCATTGCGTTGATTGATACGGAAAGAGGAAGTGCTAGCAAATACGCAGACTTGTTCAATTTCGATACTTGCGAATTGACCAATTATCATCCTGCAAAATACATCGAAGCACTTCAATCAGCCGAAACAATGGGTTACGAAATAATTGTCATAGATTCCCTATCCCATGCATGGTTTAGCGAACTCGAATTAGCAGGAGGTCGATTTGATGGTTGGGCAAAAGTTCGACCTTTAGAACGCAAATTAATGGATGCCATGATTGGTTCCAAATGTCATATCATCGCCACAATGCGAAGTAGAACTGAATGGTTAATCGAAGAGAATCAAAAGAATGGAAAAGCCTCTTATTCTCCTAAGAAAATCGGTACATCGCCTATACAAGCAAGTGGAATTGAATTCGAGTTTGATGTCGCGGGAGAGTTAGATTATACGCATATTTTAACTATTAGTAAAAGTCGTTGTCCAGCAATTACCGACAAAACTTACTTGAATCCTGGGAAGGAATTTGCTGAGGAACTAAAAACTTGGTTAAAGACTTCTAGCAATTCTCCAGGCATTTTAGAACATTATTCCAATCATAATTATTCAGCACAGCAAAACCCAAACATTGAACCAAATCAAGATTTACGAGTCAAGCAAGTAAGAATTTTACTCAATTATCCAGTTGAATTAGTTGTGGAGTGGTTGCAGTCCAAAAATGTTGAGCGCCCCAATCAATTAGAGACTAAAGAAATTGATGAATTAATTAAAACAATGTGTTTATCTTGGGCAGAAGATAAATTTGAACATCCCAGATATGCAACTAATTCCTATCAAAGAAACGTAGTTGAGGCTATTTATAGCGGTATCCCGGAAATCGAAGCAATTCAATCTTGGATGGAAAATGTCGCCACACCAGAAATAGTTGAAATAGCATGAGCGTTACAAGGGGAAATATAGATTTTTAATTTGTGTTTCTCCTTACCTACTAATATTATAAATTTCAAAAATACGTCAATAGTTATAAATAATTCTCAAGTTGAATATGGAAAGATACAATACACGAAAAGTAGTTCAGTTGTTTTACTCATTCGGACTCATCGAACATTCAGGTATTTGTTAAAACTTGAAAATGCCAAATTTCCAGGTAAGAAAATTGCTGACCCGAGGACAACCAGAAGCCAGTAACAGTAAGGATTTAACCCTCAGAGACTATCAATCTGGGGTGATTTCCCAGATTTACAACAGGTTTGATTCTGGGAATGTATCGGTCTTGCTATACGCACCAACGGGAGCGGGAAAAACAATCATCGCAGCCAAAATAATCGCCGACTGGGAAAATCAAGGGAAACGGGTTTTATTTTTGGTTCATCGCGGTAAATTAGTTCATCAAACCAGAGAAAAATTAAGCACCTATTTCGGCATCGAACCAAGTGTGATTTGGCGGGATTTTTTCCAACCCGACTATGCCAAAAGAGTGCAAATTGCCATGCTGCAAACCCTGCAAAATCGGGAGCTACCACCTGATATAGATTTGGTGATATTGGATGAAGCACACACGGGTTCCTATTACAAAATTTGGCAAAAAATCATGCTGCGTTATTCCGGTGGCATAGTTGCTCTCAGCAAGACCAAATTTCTCGGATTATCTGCGTCTCCTTGGCGTAGCAAAACAGACCAAGGTTACTGTCAGTTTTTCCAAGCTGTGATTCGCGCACCCAATCCCAAGGAATTAATTGAGATGGGTCATTTATGTAGGGCGCGTCAATTTGGTTACACCGGGTTAATCGATGAGTCGAAATTGCGGGTTGTGGATGGAGAATTCACAGAAGATAGTATGCGATCGGTTTGTACACCTGCATTGAACCAGGAAATTATCCAGAGATATCTGCAACGGGATTCCCAACTAGAGCGCAAATTAATTGCTTTTTGTGCCAGTGTCGAACAGGCTCGGAATTTAGCGGAACAGTTTTGTAGCGCGGGTGTCAGGGCTGAATGTATTGTCGGAGAGACACCTGAAGAGGAGCGTGATCGCATTTTCCAAGATTACAACCAAGGCAAAATCCAACTAATTTCCAGTGTTGGGGTATTGTGCGAAGGGTTTGATGAGCCAAGCGTATCCGCAGTGTTAGTTTGTCGTCCGGTCAAATCCAAAGCGTTGTGGGTACAGATGAACGGTCGGGGATTACGACCATTTGTGGGGAAAGAAGATTGTTGGTTTTTGGATTTCTGCGGCAATATCAAGCGTTTGGGATTACCGACGGATACGTTTGCGATCGATTTATGTCCGGGGAATAAAATCAAAGGTACACCCCCAGAGCCAATTCCTACGAAAGAATGTGATGAGTGTAAATCTTGGGTTGCTGCTTACGAGAAAATTTGTCCTCATTGTGGGCATGTTTTTGGTTCGGATAAAAATAAAGTCAAAGCTACAAAACGTAAATTTGAGGAAATTTTATCCCCCGAACAGCAGAAGCAGTTTCGGTTTCTGAAAGTTCGTGCGGTCAATGCTTACAACAAGTGTAAATCGATTGATAATCTTGATGGTTTGTTTTACGAGCAGTTTAATTACAATCCTCCGGTTGATTGGTATGACGGGTTAATTTTTGAGAATAATTCAATCAACTGGGAAATTAACGTCCAACATTATTGGCGATATTTGTTAGAAATTACTCCTAATCCTGGTTCTAAAGCAGCCAGAGAACAAATCCAAGGATTAATCAAAAGGGAATTCAAATCAGCAATACAAGACGCTACAGAACATTTTCAAAAACTATTTGCTCAGGACGGTTTGAGTCCTCAAGAATTAGATTTTCGAGTTGCAGAGAGAATTTCTTCTTTAATTAGTTATAAATCGTGGTGGACAATTCTCGAATTAAATTCTCCTCCCGATGCCGATTATTTAGATTTTGCTTATCGGCAATGTCGGTTTAAATATGAATCTCGGTTTGCACTCAAACCAGAAGTTTTGCTAGCTCAAATGGAATTAATTGGTATTGCGATCGCCGAAGGACTCGAATATCACTCCCAGGATGTAAAAGTTATTGAAAAATCTATTGCGACTATTCGACATGCTATTCAACATCAAAGTTTTTCGTTTGTAAAATCCTTTGTGGGTCGGCTCAGTTCAACTGCTAAATTAAGAGTTTGGAATGGATTAACTCGTGCTGAGAAACTAGCCTATCGACGATGGCAGGAAAATAATAGTGTGGAATTAAAAGAGGATGAGGATATTTCTCAAACTGCGATAAATCCAATATCGAAAGTGGAAGTCAAACCTCTAAATTATTGTGATGATGGAATCAATCGAGACAAAATATTCCAAATCTTAAATGGGGAGGGAAATCGTACACATACTGCGGTAAATAGCGAGAATTCCGCCCAGGTTATGCATCCACCAAATTTAACTATATTTCCCGAAAGGACAGCATATACCCCAACCCCAGTTATCGAAAATCCCAATCCTGAAAACTTTCAAGTTGGCGAAAAGGTTGCCAGTAATAAGCCAGATAGCCCTGCATATCATTGGTGCGGCAGAATTACGAGAATGCATCCCACCAATCCAGAGGTTTGCTATGTTAATTATCCCGAAAGAAAAACTTTGTTGAATCTCAATGCAACCGAAATTAGTTGTCGATTGGAAGATTTGCGCCGGATTTGAACCAACACAGGAATAATTATCAAGCTGCCTACGGCATGGAGTACATTTCCATCGAACGGAAACTTTTTCCGTTCGGTAGATTCTCTCGGAAGTGCAACTGTTGCACTTCAGTAAAATGTGGTTTCGAGTCGATAAGCAAGCCAGCAGAAATAGGTATACTTTGTAACTTCAGGAAATAAGCATCAAATCCTTAGCCCCAACACCTACTGCCTACCTCCCCAATTTACAATCCCCTTACGGGGAAAAAATGTGAAATACCAGCATTCGCTTCACGCTGGGCAATAGGAGATATTGAAAATGGTAAATGTTCAAGATTTGTTAAACATCCTCATCGTTGCTCTTGTAATGGCGATGGTGAGTTTGATGATATTCGATTTTATCAATGGGTTATTTGATTTATGGCAGCAATTAGATAATCATCAAAATGCCTTGGTGCAAACAGGAGTAAATCAAACAGAGATACGTATCAAAAATACACTCCCTTATTTTGATGAAACTAACAAAATAGGACAAAATCTAGATGCTATTGCTGAAGTCTCTTTAAGTATTGTAGAGACTTTTGATACTGCGTCGCTCGAAGAATTGATACAAAAATTACCCCAGGGTCGAATACGTACAGCAGCACGACGGTTGGGGATTGCGGATCGCGTTGATGGAAAATATCAGAAGTTGGCAGTGTTGAGGATGCAACTTCGAGCCAAGTTAGAATCGCAGTCGGTTGAAGTGGCTCAAGTTTTGAAGGGATTGAAAATGTAACAATTTTAATTCCAATAAATAGCTTTACTCACACAGGGATAAGTTTTGCGATACGCATGATTACGATAAGCTTCGTTATCGCTCGAATTAATCGGTATTAGCTTTTAGGTGTGCGATCGCTATCGTCTGGGTATTTTGCTGTGGAGTTGGATAGGCGATCGGTTTGATTTGTCCGATATGCAATATGCAACAGGCGATCGATGGCTAGATTTAACGTTCCCAATTACCTGCGGCAGATGACCTCGAAATCAATAACCTCTCGGCGGTCGGCGTGCATTGGGGTTGTTATGCTTTGCGCTGACGACAGACAGATTGAAACATTTTCTTAGGTATAAATTTATCCTACTTACTCTTCTGGAACGGGGTCTTGCTGCAATGTTAGTGCATCAGCCTCAAATGCGGCAATGCAGCGCGCCAATATATCCAACATAAATTCAACCTTGAAACCAATTCTAGGAGGTGTAGTATAGATGCCGCTAAGATAAGTTGGTCGTATAGCAGACTCATACAAGTCAAAGCCATGCGTCCCCTTCCCTGACCTCCCCTCATGAAGGTATGCAGACCGCATTTGCTTGTATGCAATTGCCCCATAGCGGGATAAAATCAGCCATTCTCCAAGCTCAGTAGAATTTGTTGCAGGACAATCTCTCAAGGTAGAAGTGATAATTGTATCTAAACTCCAGTCGGCGGAACTTTGACGAAGCTGATATTCTTCTATCAACGTAGGTGTTTTGCGATTTCCAATTGTGCTGAGAAATTTGCATACATCTTCAGGTAACTTCCCTTTCTTCTGCCGATCCGTCCAAATGTCTCCTCGGTCTACTCGACTCCAAATATCAGGTAATGAAACAATTTGGAATATTTCCCCACCGTAACTGGCAAGAAAAGCATCAAAGATAAGGCGTTTTCCCTTCTTCCCACACTGCTTTTTCCCAATATTTTCTGCCCACAAGTTAGAAAGAGCATCAAGGGATGCCCAAAGCAAGACATTAGCCTCGTGATTGTTCTTCTTAAAGTCTAAATCACAAATAAATTCGTATCTTTGTCTCCAATAATCAAAAAAAGCTGTAATTCGCCATTGCAACTCTTCGTCCATATTGTTTGCTATTTGTAGTATGTCGATTGCAACGGTTTCAAATATAACGTAAGTTCATGGTTGTGAGAAGCCTAATGAAGGTGTTATGCGGAATTTCCCACATCATTATCTCGCGATACATTCAAGTACAGGAATTAACGCCAAAAACCGATCGCAAAATCTCAAACAACAACTCGAACGAGTCTGCGATGGTCGTAGACTGGGCTTCGTCCATCGCACAATCAAACTATGCTAAAAACACCTCAAACATTCCCTACCCTACAAACTGACTGAAATCGTTTCAAAGGCGATCGCTCCTCCATTCCTGGGCAAAAACGACCGAGTTTACCAGCTTTCCCTCTGAGCAGCAATTCGATATTGCGATCGCTTTAATTAGAGAATCCTGGGGAGAAGATAAATTAGCGGGAATACTGCTACTGCAAGAGTTTTTGCTCAAACAGGATTTAATTAATTGGGAGTTGGGTTTACCCAAATTCGTGACTTTATTCGACGAAGGCTACATCAAGGAGTGGAATACCTGTGATTGGTTTTGCGTCAAAGTTCTCAATCCTCTTATCAAACAACAGGGAAGAGACTGTGCTGTAGCAGTAATGCAATGGTGTGAAGCTGAAAACTTGTGGAGAAAGCGTGCGTCCGTTGTTAGTTTCGTCAATATTGCCAAACATGGTGACAAGAATTTTCCTAGTTTTACCCCAATGCTGCTCGATACTTGCGGTGTGGTAGTGCGTTCTAGCGAACGGTTTGCTCAAACGGGGGTTGGTTGGTGTTTGCGGGAATTGGGTTTGAGCGACAGGGATTTGGTAATTATTAATTGGATTGAGGGGAATATTACGCATTTCTCTAGTGAGGGATTGCGTTATGCGATCAAAAAATTTCCTCTAGATTTACAAAAACAGCTAAAACAATATCGACAGGAGAAATTAAAATCTCAAAAATAATCCCCCACTCCCCATCTCAAATATCAATTTTTTTTAAAAGTACATTTATATACTTCTACAGGGCAAATATTGTCTGGAATCGGGTTATTTCCTAGATGTAGGTAAACTAAATTTTTCAAGGCTGATAAAGGCTCAACATTAACTATTTGGTTATTTCTCAAGGAGAGTACACCTAATTGTGTCAATTGAGTCAAGGGCATAATATCAATAATTTTATTGTTATCCAACTCCAGGGTATCTAATCTTTTGAGCGATACTAGGGGTTGAGTATCAACAATTTGATTATCTGTCAAAACAAGACGCACTAATCTTGTTAATCCTGCCAGTGGTTTAACATCAATAATTTGATTTTGTTCTAGATAAAGTGTTCTCAAATCCTTGAGAGCAGATAGGGGTTGAAGATTGGCAATTTTATTGTTGGCGAGGTTGAGCGACATTAGGTTTGGAACATTCGTGATCGCCTGAATATCGCTGAGTTGATTACCCTCCAAACCAAGAAACGTCAAGGATTTTAATCCAGATAGGGGTTGAATATTTTTTATTTTATTTTTGTCGAGCCAGAGTGATTTTAAGTTTCGCAATCCCGATATTGGCTGTATGTTATCGATTTGATTGATTCTCAAACTCAAACTAGTTAAGTTTGTTAACCCCATTAGAGGTTGAAGATTGCTAATTTGGTTTTCTCCCAAGTATAAATCCGTGAGGTTTGTTAATTTCGATAATGGTTGTATATCGGTAATTTTATTATTGTTCAATCTAATTCGCTGTAAATTGGTTAACCCAGATAATGCTTGAATATTGCTGATTTGATTATCTTCTAATTGCAGATTCGTTAATCGATCGAGTTTGGCTAGCGGTGCAATATCAACGATTTTATTTTTATTTAATCCGAGAAAAGTTAATTTGGATAGCTTAAACAAGGGCTTAATATCTTTAATTTGATTCTCTTCTATTCGCAGACTGGTCAAGTTTGTTAATTTCCCTAATGGTTCGATATTGCTAATAGCATTTGAACTTAAGAAGAGTTCGGTCAATTTTGTAAATTGAGATAACAATCTAATGTCACTGATTTTTTGATTATTAAGAGAGAGCCTGGTTAAGTTACTCAGTTTTCTATTTGCTTTGACACAATCCTTTTCTCCTACCTCTTTCAGTAGTGCTTCAACTGTGCGTTTAGTTTCTGGGACTAGCTGGGACTTTTGACGGCATGAGTTTAAAAAATTTGGAGTATTGGCAAAAGAATAACTACTAAATAGCATTAGACTGGCAAAGGCGATGGTTAGTGAATTCAATATTGTTCGCATATATTTTCTTGTTTGTAATTATAATTTTGTCTCTGCTGACTCCACCTTCGCGATCGAGAGGAAGGCACCAATATCTTTACATATTTCCCAGTAGGCGAGGGGGTATGCAGGAAAATTGAAAATGAAAAGCGGGAAAAATCTACATACCCCCTCATATCGAGGGAAATATATATCGGTAAGCGGTTAATTAAAGCAAATGTAGCCAAAATGCAGTAAGCAAAGCTATCCCCAAAATCGCCCATATTATCACTTAACTAATAACCAATTTCTATCTAAATTCATCAATTCCCAAATAACTATGAATCTACATAAATTTACTAATTTAATTCGCTCCCGCAAAAACCTAGCTGTCGGACTTGGTTTAACACTAGTAATTTTTGCCGGAGCCGCTCGGTTGCCTGGTATTTCCCAGAAGCACAAAAGTCTTCACGCTCAAACTTCCCAAATAATGACAAATAATTCCCAACCAATCAAACCAATCACGATCGAAACCACCGACAAAAATGGGAATCCGAAAACAAATCTTGCAATTAGTCCCGATTTTCAAATCCTTGCACTAGGAAGTCCGGATAATACGATTCAAATTCGCGATACCAGCACTAATAAATTAATCAAAACTTTGAGCGGACACCAAGGTTTAGTTAATCTTGTCCAGTGGAGTACCGATGGTAAAACCCTTGCTTCCGCAAGTCGAGACAAAACAATTAAACTTTGGAACGTTAGCACCGGTCAACAAATCGCAACTATTAGCGGTTACAGTGGTAAAGCCGCAGATTTAGCTTGGGTTTGGAGTCGCGACAGTAAAACCATTGCGATGCTCCTTTCGAGCCGCTTCGCGAACGCAAATCTGGATAACACAATTAAACTTTGGGATGGGAAGACAGGTAAACTAATTAAAACCCTGACTGGAAATAAAAGCAAAATTTCGACGATGAGTTGGAATCCTCACGCTCAAGCGCTTGCTGTTTGGAGTCAGGATGGAAAAATTCAACTTTGGAATACGAATACGGGAAATTTACTACAAACCTTAGCCGAACCGGGTAATAGCAGCTATCGTGTGTCTTGGAGTCACGATGGCAAAGCGATCGCACTCTCTCCAGTTTCCAGTTCAAATACAATTAAAATTTGGGATGCCACCACGGGGAAATTATTGCAAACCCTCGACCATAAATTTACTTCCTCAGTCATGTCATTAACTGGTTTTGAGTGGAGTCCCGACAGTAAAAAAATAGCCTCTACAAGTGTTACCGGTACGTTTATCTGGGATGTCAGTACGGGTAAAAAGCTCCAAGAATTTCCTGGATTATATGTTGCTAGCGCAGTTTGGAGTCCCGATGGTAAAAGTATTGCGATGGGAGGACAGGAACAAAACATCAAAATCTGGGATGTCACCACGGGTAAATTACTTAAAACTTTGTACGGTCATGATTCATCTGTTAGTAATTTTGATTGGAGTGAAGATGGTAAAATTCTGTTTTCTGTGGGAATGGATAGTACCATTAAAATTTGGGATGTAGCTACGGGCAAACTACTCCAAACTTTATTTGGTCATAGTGGTGGTATTTTTAGTGTTTCTTGGAATCCGAAAACGAATACCCTTGTCACCTGGGGTCGGGAAATTCCCATTCAAATATCGAGTATAAATCTCTGGAAAATTGACTTAAATAATTTAGTGGGATAGGCTCCTGGCAGCAATTTTCGATCGCGAATGTCCCATTTCGTGGACAATAAGCGTGAAGTCCCATAATTATCGGAAAAATCGGAAAAAACCCATGACGATTTCCATGTATCAAGTTTCAGTACCTACACTTATTCGAGCGCTGGATAATCTTGCGGCAATTCTTGAAAAGGGTGCTGCCCATGCCGAAGTCAAAAAAATTGACCCTGCCGTGCTGATAGCCAGTCGTTTGTATCCCGATATGTTTCCCTTGGGACGGCAAGTCCAAATTGCCTCAGATGTCGCGAGAAGGAGTATTGCCAGACTAGCTGGATTGGAAGCTCCCAAGATGGAGGATAATGAAACAACCTTTGCTCAATTTCGCGATCGACTGCACAATACCACCACTTACCTCAAAACTTTCACCCCCGACCAAATTGATGGTTCGGAAGAAAAATTGATTTCTCTTCCGGTTGGTAAAGACACTATGACTTTTGAGGGAATGCCCTACATCCTTTACTTTGTTCTGCCCAACGTCCATTTTCATGTTACGACTGCCTATAATATTCTCAGACATTGTGGGGTCGAGATAGGTAAAATGGACTTTCTTGGAAAACAGTAAACCTGGATGGGTCTGGTATTAAATCGTTTTCTAAATAGTATCGAAGATTTGTCTATTTCTCGCCCTGTTGCCTTTCTAGCAACCGTTCCAAACCATCGAGAATCAAATCCAATCCAAATTCAAAATCATGCAAGCCATCGTATCGACCTTCGATGACGTAATGTCGATCAAGTCTATCCTTTGAGCGAAGTTTCAGCAGCAATCCACCATTTGGAACAGCGACAAGTGCGGGGAAAAGTCGCAATCACTTTTGATATGTAAAACAGATTTGGGTAATAATTCATCGTTTGTTCTGTCTATCGTATTGCTCTCTGGCAACTTCGACCTCATCAAAGTTTTGATTTGACCAATCGCATAATGATTTAAGTACCCCGTTTAAGCTTTCCCCTAATGGTGTTAAAGAATACTCAACCATTGGTGGTACAACAGGATACACTTTACGGTTTACCAAACCATTACGTTCCAAATCCCGCAGGCTTTTCGTTAACATTCGCTGGGAAATGTCGCCAATTTCCCGTTGTAATTCTCCATAGCGTTTTGTCCCACCCGAAAGTATATACAAAACCGCCACAACCCATTTATCTGCTACCAGTTCCAGGGTTTGCCGTAAGAAAGGATGGCTGTCTAGCACATTTGCAGATACGATTTCCTTCGACATTTAATTTACCAATCCTTCTCCATACATACATTTATGTGTGTATAGCAGTTTTTTGTTTGTACTTGTCAAGTTGTATATCAGATTTGATAATTAAACCATGCACGGCTAAGGCAATGTCAATCGAACACTTGTAAATTAGTCTTCCCAAGCAATCGAGGTTTTATACATGAGCGCTCGCAATCTCTTCTCCGAAATTCAACTCGGTGCCAATCATCTGCCAAACCGGATCGTGATGGCTCCCATGACACGCTTGCGAGCAGTGGGGGGAATTCCCAATGAAATAATGGCGGAGTATTACCGTCAACGAGCATCGGCTGGATTGATTGTTACCGAATGTACGATGGTGTCGCCAATGAGTAATGGATACATGAATTGTCCGGGAATCTACTCACCAGAGCAAATTGCTGGTTGGCAGGTAGTAACTGATGCTGTCCATCAAGCTGGTGGCAAGATTTTTCTGCAACTTTGGCATTCGGGTCCAATTTCCCATCCAACCTTACTCGATGGCAAACAACCTGTCGCTCCCAGCGCGATCGCACCTGTGGGAACGCTCCATACTCCAGCAGGGAAAATAACGATCGAAACTCCTCGCGCTTTGGAACTTAAGGAAATCACTGGTATCGTTGAAGAATTTCACCAAGCTGCAAAAAACGCGATGCAAGCTGGATTTGATGGGGTGGAATTACATGGGGCATTTGGCTATTTAATTGATCGATTCCTCCAAGATGGCTCGAATCAGCGAACGGATATTTATGGTGGTTCGGTGGAAAATCGCGCTCGTTTCCTTTTGGAAGTTGTGGAAGCTGTTTGTCAGGTCTGGGGTGGAGAGCGAGTGGGGATTAAACTATCTCCCAGCAATACTTTTTACGGGATGCATGATTCCAATCCTGTAGCAACGTTTAGTTACGCAATCCAACAACTCGATCGCTTCAATCTGGCTTACGTTCACTTAATGGAACCAAGCGAGGATGACCTCAAAACCGATGGTGTTATCAACCCCGTATTGGCAACATTTCGCCCTTTTTATTCGGGTTTAATTATTACCAATGGCAATTACGACAAAGCCAGAGGCAATCAGGCGATCGCAAGTGAAGAAGCGGATTTAGTATCCTTCGGCAGACCATTTATTGCCAACCCCGATTTACCACAGAGGTTTGCGATCGATGCACCTTTGAATGAGGTGAATTTTGCAACGGTTTATGGTAAAGGCGATCGGGATTTAGAACGGGGATATACGGATTATCCGGCTCTAGTTTAGATAGAAAAACTGATAAGTTATCTGCTCAAGCTTTATATTTGATACTGCTCCCGTTGCCTCATCAGTTCAAGAGTTCCATACAACTTGCTGCTACCGAACGGCAAAAGTTGCCGTTCGGTAAAATGTAGTTTTTAGTCGATAAGCAAGTCCACAGAAATTAGGTATACTTTGTAAATTCAAGGAAATAAGTTTCAAATCCTTAACCTCAATACCTATTGCATACTCCCCAACGCCGGAAAGCTAGGCAGGAATTAGAATTATATTTGATACTCAAGTGGCGATCGCCCTTCAATAAGGAAAACTGGGAGAGGTTGGGACAGCCGTTTGGGAAAGATTAAGGGTGAATCTTAGATAATATAAAGTAATGGTAGTTAAATTTGGTAGTAAGTGATTATGTCTAAAGGCTATAACCCAAATCCAAATTCAAGAAAAATTTACTCCAGCATCAAAACTCAAATAAGACTACTGATTAACAAGTATAAAAGCGATAAAAATGCAATACCTGTTTTTGAAACTACTAAGACAAGATTTGAAATTTTAAGACAAGTTGCTTTTGATTTAGCAGTTCGCAATCCAAATTTACATTTTCAGGTTTTTGATGATAGATGCTGCTGTATAGTTACTCAGCATATTCCCTTAAAAGAAGCTTTTTCTTATACCTGGGTAAAACAATCAGAGGTATCTGGAAAGTGGCTTGTAATGGCGGTACCGCCAGGGGCAACAAGGATAGACAGCTTAACAGTATGGATAAAGGAAGAAGATGCCCGTAAAGTTGCACTCAGGATATTAAATAAGATTAGAAATTTCCCACTTTATGAATGGGATAAACAACATCAATCTAAGTATTATATAAAATTTCTCAGAAGCTTACCTGATGACGAAGATAGTATAGTTGGAATAACAACTCCAGGAAGTACCAAAATTTTTGATGTTGAAGCTCAAAACACGTTACAGGTTTACTTCAAGAAGTTGCAAAATTCTGAAATTACTAGAGAAGAATTTTTGCAAAAAACGAGCGAAATTTCCTCTTCAATGAAAAAATAGCTCACATTACTACGGGTCAATTACTCTACTCGCACAATCAATTAACCATGCGTGGGCGATCGCACTTTATATTCAGCCAGAATTTTGCGCCAACCTGGGGGGAGGAACTCTAGTACATCTTGTCAGCCCAGAGCAGGTGTAAATTTTATTAATAATTAAACTTCATATCATGGCAATTATCGAACCAAATGACAGGCGTAAAAATCTTGAAATAGCAAAGGCTTCACTAGAGAATAAGATTGATTATATAAACGAAAAAATGTGGAATATATTTTCATGGTCAAGTAACTTGCTCATTGGTAGTATTGCAGGGGCAGTAGTGCTAAAAAGGGAAAATCTGGGGGTTTTAAATCGCATACTTTTATGTATAGCAGTCATTGCCCTTGCAGCCAATCCTTTTGCATGGTTGAAAACAACTTATCGTATACTCAATGCAGCAAGAGATATATTAAAAGCTGTTGATGATGAAATTGGAATTTACAGGCAACTTGAATTACCCAAGGATGATAGACCTATAAAAACAGTTGTTTTATATGAATTAGGGGTGTTTACTGCATATAAATTTACCTTGATACTCCTAGCATTTGTATCCATTATGATGATCCTTTTGCCTATTATCTAGTGTTGTTGAAAAAATTGCTATAACTTGCTTTTAACTCTGCTACGAATTCTGATGAAGTTGCAATACCTAATAATATTAGGGATTATTAGGTATTGAAACTTTTTTGGACTTTCGACAAGAAGACAATAGGGCGGTAAGCGTTCGCGGAGCGTGCGCCTTGCGCTTAGCTATTCCCTCCGGAATCGCCCCTATTACACCAATAATGAACACTATAAATCTGTGTGCAAATCTCGATTAGTTTTTTGCAGCGCAGGTAAATTCAGCCTTCTAAATCTTCCTGTTTCTGGAATATAGGTAGCTATAGCTTTCCCTTGACTAGCGACAAAATCAATAATCTCAGTCGTTTCAGCAGTTTTGACCCCCAAAATAATATCTGAAGATTGGATCAATAATCTCGCTCCTTGTTTCGGTGACTTCGCACCAATAAACTCAATCTCAATATCCTTCTGCTCTTCTGAAAGCTGTTGTAGGGTTTCTCCGATCTCTTGTGTAGGTTTTGGGGAAATATCGACAAACCGTATTTTATCGAAACCATTTTCCACTGCACGAGCGATCGCACGTTCAATCATATTCTGCAAAACTTGCTTTGTTCTCTCCTGATATCTTGGTTCTACCAGTCCGTCAATAATCAGCACAGTCGCAGCATTTGAGGTTGCAGACTCAGGAAATTTAACGCTATCTGGGTCGATTGTAATATCTGCATAACTGGGGGGAGCTTTGTTAACAGTCCCGGTAATAGTTAATTCTTGGATTGTTCTCCCCTTTAACGCGAGTTGTTGATAGAGGAAATCGGCGGATTTTTGGTTTAAAATTCCCAAAATTTGGTTGTCTAATTTCGCGATGATTTTACGAGCTTGTCCAGCTTCCAAGGTAATCTTGACCTGTTCACCCTGCCAATTGCGATCGCTGAAACCATATTGATGAATCCGATCGATTTGTATTTGATTGGTAGGATTTTTCAAGCTGGTAATGACAACACTTGTACTATTAGAAGAGGTAATACTTGCAACAGCTTCATATCCAGCGAGTAAATAGGGCGATCGCGTATCGATAATCCCTAATTTGTTTCCTTCCACCGTTACCCAACGAGCAGTTTTCTCTGGTTCGCGAGGATTTACATCATCCTCAAACTTAATCGTAACTTTTTCCCCTGCAAAGTTCCTTCCCGCACACTCGTTAAATTGGGTTCCAATTACCCGCATATCGGTAAATTGTAGATTTTGGAGTTGGGCGATCGCTTCTTCACAGAAAACAGTAAATGCAACCCCCGCTCGTTTCAAACCTGAATAATTCTTACTCTCCCCCGTATGACTGACATCATGAATTGCAGCTGCAAGTTGTGTTTTCTCCTTAAGGGGTGTTTCTTCCCTTACCGACTCAACAAATTCCCTGGTTTGCTGTTTTAAAGCATCAATCATCCCATCGCTAATACCGAAATGAAACTCGACTTTTCCCTGTTGTATCGACATCCCAGGTTGAATATTGTGTTCTTTTGCTGATTTGATGCTAATCGTCCCAATCGTTACATCTCTTTGGTTGCTGCCAGATTTTACTGTCGCTTTGAAAATGTGCGGCAGATTTTTGGTCGGCTTTCTGGTGGCTACACGAATACTCAACTGTGAAGACTTCCAAAAATCCGGGTTTTTCGCCATATCGAACTGGATTAAATTGGTAATCTCCAACTGCTTTCCCGTGAGGGGAGAAGTAATTACCAAGTATGGTCCATGTTCGTGTTTCCCCCATTCTTCAAGCTGGATGCGTTGTTTTACTAACGAGTTATAATCTGCTTTGATTTGTTGCGCTTTTTCTTTTTGTTCTGGATTAAATTCTATATTGGGATAAAGGTGACGGAATTGTTCGATCGGTCTTGCTGTCAGTTGATTTTGTTCAAAAATTTGGTTAGTCTGCTGAATCATTAAATCGATGGGACTATAACCATTACTTTTCATGCCTCGATTGGTAAACGCTTCGGGATTTTTTTTTCAGATAACCACTCAATTTCTTTATAGTTGGTAATAGCTTGGCAATATTTAATAATTTCGTTATTGGGGCGCAGGGCACTTTTTGCGCCATCTGCTGCTACTTGTAGCTCGTTCCCAAGAGAGGCAACGCAATCTTTTAATATGGTTTTGACTTGGTGTAATTTTTGTCCGATTTGTGCTGTGTTATTTGAATTTGAGTTGGAAACAAATTGCTTAATTTGGTCTGATATTTTATCTGGAATTTGGAGTTTATCTTGTTGCTGTTTTTGTAATACCCGAACAAAATGCTGAGATACCTGTCTCAAATAATCAGCTTTTTCTGATTTTGGCATTGCACAAATTTCGCATTGCAGGGCTATATTTTTCTGGATTTCGTTGGCGATAATGCCAATTTTATTCTCCATTGCCGAGATAGCAATTTGCTCGAAACTACCTTGGTAAAGCACCTTTTCCCGCTTGATAATGTCGGGGTAGCGGTTTTCTGGTAAGTTCCGCTCTTTGACTTCCACAGCCAGATAGGGAAATTCTCGACTAGGAGCAAATGCTAATAAATCACCATCAAAATCGCATTGCATATTATCCATTGCCGTAGCGGGATGAATATAAACACAGCCATCCAACATTTCTGGAAGATGTTTATTTATCAAAGTAATTACTCCATTGGAATTAATCAATGGAGAACGAGTAACGATGAGTTCTTCTCCTTCTTTTAAAAAAGGAATGCTTATCTCATCGTGCTGCAAATCCAAATTTGGTTGTGCTAGCCCAGAAGTAAATTTAATTGAGCGTCCCGTAGCGATTTCGACCCATTGTTTTCTGGCAAATTCCTGGAGTTCGGCAACAATTTTAGGGTGTTCTAGTAACTGGCAGTAATTATCTAAATCAGCTTTGAGTAAGGAATACAGCAATAAATCTTTCTGTGACGTAACTAAATCATCGTCTTGTTGGGAATCGTCAATTTCTCCACCAGAATCTAAATTATCAAACACAGAGAATCCATTGATATCTGCCTGTAAATCTGGCTCTATTGGTTGATTTTTGGCGATGATGGCTTTGTGTCGCTCGTAAGTTTCAATATAGCGCTTTGCCAATTTCCGAATATCTTTTTGGTCACTGGCTAATTGTTCGGCTTCTTGTTTAATTATGGGTAAAATTTCCTGATTTACTGCCTTGGGATAATTCACCAAAATCTGAGTTCCCAGACTATGCTCTCGATACAATGCTAATGCTTTTACCCCTAAACCAATCGATAGCACGTATTCCCCAGGTGCAATCGCATCATCTCCCTTCCTACCTTTAAACGAAGATGTTGCTAACACTAAATCGTAGCCAAACTTCGTGCGTAAAGTCCCATCTCTAACCTTACCACCCATACGAAAAAATGATTCCCCAAGCTTGTCCAGTTGTGCGGGAGCAAGAGTACCTTTGGCAATCCGCATAACTCGACTTTCAGCTTGAGGTTTAATACCAAGTCGGAACTGAAATGCACGCTTATCTATACTATTGGAAAATGCAAAATTATGGTCAATTAATCCCTTGCAATCTCCAACTAATTTCTTCGCATCAGCATTGGCAATAACACCTCCATTTTCCCCTGTTACATCATCAATCACCAAAATTCTGGTATTTTCTAATTTGTGAAAACTACGACAGGGTGTAAAAGATAAAGGATAGGCAGCACCATCAGAAGGATTGGGATATAACTGCTCTCTGACAGTGCGATCGCTTGCAAAATACATCCTCTTCACTGCTGAAAATTGCAGTGTTTTTCCTTTATATTCCTGCAAATCTTCGAGAATAGTTGCCTCTGGATAAGCCGTGCCAATACTAAATTCAACACCAGGAAATAGATATTCAGCTAAAGTGTTTTCGAGTTTTTCTTCGATTCCTGTTTCCTGCTTGGTTTTAGTATCTAAATGATTTAGTTTTAGAACCATAAGCAATTCGTAAATAAGTTGAGTTGCTACGTAATTAGAAATTTCAATTACAATGGAAACTGGTATCCAGTAAAAGGAATCTCATGTATGGTTAACGAGCCAAAAACCAGTAGATACCAGATAGTTTCATCGATGACACCGGATGAAGTTATTAGCGAGGGATATGGGGAATATGATGATTTTTATGACCCAGTTTGGGAAGAACGCAAAAAAGAAATCGAGCTAGAGAAAGAAGAAGCACGGAAAAATCCGAAATCTGAAGAATATTGGCGAGAAAACTACATTGAGTTTTAATTTCGGGATTGAGACGCTTAAGGAAAATTTTCCTGAAGCATCTTCATTTATTTCCTTCCAAAAATTGACGTTCTCGTGGAGGTTTGACCCATATCAAACAAAATCCTGATTTGGCTTTGCGGTTATTTTGCGATAAAGTCAAACCCAATTGTTGAGTATCTTTGAGACATTCCCCATTTTCCAGATAGCCACGATTCCAATTCACTAAATTCCTAGCAAATTTTCCTTCCCCAGCCATAGCCCATTTCATTGCTTCTAGTTCGTTCCATGTCAAATTATTTATTGCAACTTTTGTATATCCCCCTCCCAGAAAACCAAACAACAGAGGAGGAATAGAAACACCAGAAATAAAGCCAATCGAGAACACTAAGAAAAACGCGATCGCAGCAGGAATTACAGAATTAATAATGCTTCGACCTTCCCGGAGTAAAGATTCATGAATTAAAGCTTGTGCTGCACGGTTAATCGCTACTTTTTGTCTTTCAACCGCAACTGTTTCAACTAACTCTAGATTATTTGCTAACTCCCGATTCCAGGTTTGAAACAACAATTGTAAAGTATGGGGTGCATCTTCTAGCATTGCTTCCAATTGCCCGGTTGCAACTAAAACAAGGAATAATGGGTCATCGCGAGATAATCCGCTTCTAGATGCAAAATCCAACACCCGACGCTTAAAATCATCGCTTTTTCCTTTCAATGCTTCGGCAAGTAAATCATCTGGTGTTTGAGTTAATTGGTTCATGAAATTAACTCCGTATCATCGAAAGCCTTGTATGCTTGGGAAAGAAAATTCTTCACACGCTGTCTGGAAACTACTTTTAATTCCGGATGTTGGAGTGATTCATTAAAAGTGATTCCCAAGCGATCGATTGTGTTGCGTTCCCAAAATGGAAACTTTGGAAAATCGATAGTGATAAATTTGTATTTACTTTCTGCATCCTGAAACTCTGGCATTTCTTCGATATATTTCCAGTCATCGCATAAACCCATATTCCTGACAAATACATGGGGGATATCATTACCCAAATCTTCTAAAGATTGGAGGAAGAAGTTAACCGAATCGATACTCCCCGTACAGATAAACCATTTGACAAAACTAATTGAATTTTCCTTGCCCAGTTCGACTAAACTATTACGTTGTATCCAATTCGTAACATTCGTATAAACTTGGGCAGGTAAGTTGAGAATTACCGATCGCTCGAATGCCAGATAAAAGATTTTATCAGCATGTTTGATTTGCTTTTCATCATCGCTAAAGAATGCAGGTACGACACAATCGTAGAGTTTGGTAATATCTTGATTGCTATTATCCGCATCGACAATTGCTATGTCTAATTCTTTAAATTGACAATATTCAATTAAAGCCCTACTCACAAAAGACTTTCCCGCCCCTCCTTTTTCTCCATCAATAATATGGATTTTATGGGGAGATTTTAGATATTCTTTTCCCTTTTGGATAGATATTATATTTCCGTTGTTTGAATTAACATCGACAGATTCGATCTGATTATCGATATTTTGGGTAAGGCTCGGGTTTTGTTGTGCTGCGGTGGGGATAGTTAAATGGCTAATATTTTCACCCTCTGGATTAGAATTCAATTCATCTTCAATTGCCCCGCCTTCTATTTCCTGTTCCCAATCATCAATTTCTGCATTTATGGGATTAGAAGTTAGCAACAAAGGATTATTTAAAAAATCTCTATTCTCTTGAATGATATTTGAGTTATTTGAGGACTTACCAAAACCAGCAGGATTCGTTCTTGCTTTGCTTCGCTTATTTTGCTTGCCTTTCATATTCGATTACCAATTACTAAAAGAATCAGTTTCGTATTCAAATTGTCCAATTGCTTGCTTTTGTTCTTCGATGCTGAGTGTATTTGAAGATTGCGTACCCCTTCGGGGAATTAAACTACCTGTAGCGTCTCTGTCGGAGAATCGCTCTTGGGTTGATATTTGTTTTGAGTCGGTTGGGTTGGTAGGAACTAAATAATTAGGGAGGGAAAAACCAGATATGGCGTAAATTTGATTGAGTTGATTGAGGAGAGTACAGCAAGCTTCAGTGATGATTTTTTGTTTTGCGTCCTCTGAAATACTTGCCGATTTAATTGCAAAAGGTAGCCAAAATGCTCTCAATGCCAAAAGCATCATTTCTGTAGTACTTCTGACGTTACTTGTGGAAATATATTCGATTAACAATACATCCATTTGATTGCGAGGTTGGTATCTCCAGCGAAAGTTTTTGCGTTGCTCGTAGGAATTTTTATCTTCTCGCATCTGTGCCTTTCCTCACCATTTCATCAAAGAATAAAAACGCCCCATAAACATCTGCTAGACGACTTCCAAGGTTATGTTTATCCAGCGAATTTGGTATATTAACTCCAGAAAAAATACAGGGTGTAGCTCGATAATAAGCATTCAATTCTTTCTTCAAATATTCCGTAGTTCCACCACAAAAGATAATTTCCTCCACATCAGAGGGAATTACCTGTCGTAACCAACTTGTCAAATTATTTGCATATTCATGTCGAGCAAACTTTATCGCTTGTTGTAGCGTGGTTAACTCGGAGCTTCTCGCTTGTTGAGATGTAGAACGCAATAACCGCATCAACGGACGACTATCGATTTCGCTTCCAGCATTCGCAACCGCACTCGTCAACCTTTCCACAGTTTGTCCCGCACTTGCAGCTACGACTTTTTCCAGTAACCTAACCATTCCCAAATCCGATGTTTTCCCGTCCCTAGAAACCACACCTCGGTGAGAAATTAAAACCGATGCATTACGAAAACCAACCATTGCGATCGCACAAATCTTTTGCTTTATCGCATCCCCTATTTGCTTTTGGTGCGATAGATATATTCCTGCCCCTTCAGGTAAGCAGTTGAACATCACGCAATCGACTTCAAGTTTGCCAGATGGTGTTGCATATTCGGAACAATATTTGCGTAGTAGTTGCTCGAAGTTGGCTTTATTTTCAAACTCTCCAGGGGGAAGTAAAACGCAAAGTGCTATTCTCAATTGTGATGGTAATTTCAGCTTTTCTTTAACTACCCAAATTGCAGCTAGGGTTTTATAAATTGCTCGTTCGTATTTGAGTTCCATCAAACCAGAATTTGCATAATATCGGCTTTGAGCTAAATATCCCACTGCTCTAACTTGACTATCAATTTTGACCCAAGCTCGATTTTCTGGATTGGTTTTTCCCATCAAATTCTGTTCGTAATTTGCGATCGATTCCTGTGTCACTTCCGCAACTTCTGCTTCCATAAATAAGCTGTGTGCTTGCTTATATTGGTAAATCGAATAAATTCCTTTCGTCCCACTTCCCCCAAAATCGAGAGCAATAATTACGAAGGGAGAAGAATCGAGGTGATTGTGTTCTAGGGTATTTTTACTCATGAAAAGTCATATTTTTTGGAGACAATTGGAGACTTCTGGAGCCGATAGATTAACGATATTTATGGATTTTTGGGGCTTTTTTCTCTATCTTTGGCTCTATTTGACTCCAGTGATAGTTTTGAGGTTTAATTCCCTGGCTGTATGGGTTTACGATTATGGAAAAGCCCTTATTTCTGCTACTCGAACGGTTCGTTGAGTTCTGTTCGATGATTTTCTTTGCTTCGCTGGAATTGAGATTTTCCAACCATCGTTTTGTCGTTAGTGAAACCCACTACACTTTTTTTGGGGATAACTGCTGAAACCTAATCCTGAGAATGCTAGTAAGAATGAATATTGCTATTTTTTCGGCAACGTGGATTTTATTGGGTGAATTATCAGCACTGCTTATCAATAATTGGGGAAGGAAATCAATCATTTGCTTTCTCATCAAGAGCGAAATTTCTTTCCTACTTTGTTAGCAACTCTCGCTCGATTAATTCAATCTCGCAATAGATAGATACTGCTTTTCATCACGAAAAGGAAATTTTACCTGTATAAAAATTCAGGCATATCTCTTTGCATTGGATTACATATTGAAAGCTATATCTTTGATTTCAGTTGCGATTAAAAGTAATTGAGGCAAATGAAGCTTATGTATAAATCCCTGAGCGATACTGAGAGTGCGGCTTGAATAATTTACGATTCCAGATAAACCATCAGTCTATCTACAGATATTGATGAGTTAAATTAGACTCACTTTTTCTCAAAAATACGTAAAATGATTGGAGAAATTGCTGGATAAATTTATATAACTTATAGTGTTGGACAATTTAGAAAAATAATTCCAATAAAATTATTTAATCATTAGCGTTTCGATTCATCAAATAGCAGTCATCATAGAATTATGGTTAGAAAAAATTAATACCCATAATTCCAAAATTAGAAACAAATATTTTTGAGTGTTTATAAAAGTGTATTAAGTAAAACGGTGCAAATAAACCGTAGACGCGGAGCGGCTTCTCGCAGAGTAGTATATAACGAAAAGTAAAGTTACCTAAAACCCTCTTCCCTTCTGCCTTCTGCCCTCTGCCTCCTGCCTTGTCATAACGACAATTTTTAACACCGACCTACTTAGCCTTTTTTGACCCTGAATTTTACTCTTGCTTATGACCTTTGCAATTTGTCGTATCCAGAAAATTAAATCCTGGGGGCAATTAAAAACTCACGAAGCACACACAATCAGGATGAGAAATATATCCAATGCAAACCTAGAAGTCAAAAATGTTTCAATTATCGAACCGATTCATAACCTTGATTTGATAACTCTTGTCCGAGAAAAAATTGGTTCGCAGAAAATTCGCTCAAACGCTGTAATTGCTGTTGAAATGTTGTTAAGCGCAAGCGCAAAATACTTTCGTCCTTATGAACCAAATCAAGGTGGAAGCTACGACAAACATCGTTTAGATAACTTTACTGATGCTGTCGTGAAATGGTTGGATAAATCTTGGGGAAATCGCATTATTCGTGCAGACTTACACCTCGATGAAATGACACCCCATATTCACGCTTTTCTCGTACCGTTGGATGAGTGGGGAAAGCTCAACTGTAAGGCTTTATTTGGGAACAGGGACAAAATGTACGAGTTGCAAGATAGCTTTGCTGCTGCTGTCGCACATTTGGGAATAATGCGGGGAATTAGGGGAAGTGTTGCGACTCACGAACAAATCAGGAAGTATTATGCTGCGATAAACCAAGATTCCCAGATTCTTGATTTGGAATCCTGCTTACCTCAACCGCAACCACAGGAAACGGGTGATTCCTACAAACAGAGAGTAATTGAGGTATTGAATCCCCAGTTGGAGGTGATTAATTATCAGTTGAACGAGCGATCGCGTATTCTCCAGCAGATTACAGAGTTAAAGCAAACTGCATTCAAAAGCGAACAATTACGACAGCAGTTAGAGCGGGAACTAAAAACCCTACGAATCACGGGTATTCAACGAAATTTACAGTTACCTGTTGCAGTAGAAGAAATTGTATTACCAGTGCATTCACCTCAAAATTGGCATGAAATCGAGGATTATCTCACCCAAAAGCGTCGTATCCCTCAAAAACTTCTACACACCCTGCACCAGCGTTCTTTGCTGTATGCAGATATTCACGGAAATGCGGTGTTTGTGACACGAAATTTATCGAACGAAGCAACTGGAGCATATCTACATAAACCCGTTGATGGCGATCGCTTTATGTTTCACACCGGTAGCAATCGCGATTATGGTTGGTTCCATTTGATTATGGGAGGTCATTCCAGAGAACCTACAACTCAAGCAATATTGGTATCCTCTCCCATCGAAGCATTATCTTTGGTGGTTTTGAATGCTCCCCATAAATCTAAAACCATGTATTTGGTTTGTGATTTTCAATTACCTGTTGAATTCCTCAAAAATCTGCCCAGTGTCATCGTGGCAATGAATCGAGAACATCTATCTTTAATTGATAAATTTTTACCTACTACCCCCAATATCAAATTTTTAGACATCAAAGTTAATTGGAATCAGCAATTACAAGAACAGAGGAGTAAAAATCATGCCGAATTGGGGACATGAGCGCAGACAAATGACCGAAGAAAGGCAGAAGGCAGGAGGCAGAAGGCAGAAGAAAAGAGCGAACAGAATTCCTTTCTCTTCGGTCAAAAGAGTTAAGCTAAAACGTACTTAGTTCGTAATTGCGGCAGCTTTACTGCAAGATTTTAATATGTCCAAATATGTCGTTTAAATGCGTCTAAGCTTGCTTGCATTATTATTTAGGATTATCTCTTACCTCCTGCCTCTAAAAGTATAATTTTCATGACTTCAATCGCCAATTTAATCAGTCAATGCCACCTAAATATTTCATTCCATAGTGATGATATTTATCCCCAGGTCGTGCTATCAAAATTCACTTGGAGGAAAATTTTCTTGCCAGCTTATAAGCTACCGAATGGTGTGCTTGTAATGAGCGAGCGACAATTAGCTAAGGTGGTTTATCAATCAAAGCAAGATGTGCAAAAGTTTCTTCTCAAAAATCATTTACAGGGAGTTTTTGTTCGGATTCCTAATGGGAAAGTAATTAAAAGTTATACTTTACCCACTCTGGCTTTTTATTTACGTCAATTGCTCAATAATGGTCGGTTATCCTTCCATCGATTTGCCCTGACACATTGTCAATGGGAAGATTTTATTTTTGATTTGTTAATACCACCAACCATTGAATCTGTCGCTCCCAATTCTTACTTTTTTCATAGTAACTCGTTTTTGACTTCTGCAAAATCGATTCAACTTGAATTCGATAATGACATTGAGCTAGAGGTGTTGGTTTTTGCTTCGGGAGAATGTCGAATTAGCATTGAAGCAGGCATGAGTTGTATTGGTTCTAATCCGGCTTGGTTGACAGATAATTCAAATAAGCGAGGGCGGCTTTTTGAAAGATTGAAGTTGTCTCAGCAAGTTGTTGCTTGCCAGGTACTTACAGATAAAGTTTTCAAACTTGTCTATACTTTGGGTTGTGCTGATTGGTTGTTGTTATGGGAGTATTTTGCTTGTCATAAAAATCGTAAAGCCATTTTTTTATTGAGGGCTTGCGCTCAGGAAAATATTGCTGTTCGTGTGGTTAATAAATTAGGGTATGAGAATAATCTCGCGTGATAATTCTCATCTCCCAAAAGGTAATAATATAATTTAGTCACAAATAGAAATGCTCTATGGTGCAAAGTTTTCGCCCAGTTCCCACAAAACCAGAAAGCGGTTTAATTCAGATTGCCGAAAATATTTGGACGATCGAGGCAACAGGATATGTTTACTACCGTCCCCCAATCCAACCTCGTTACCCTTACCCCCATCGTGCTGTTGTTATTCGTCTTGACGATGGTAGCCTATTTATTCTGTCTCCCATTTGTTTGACTCCAGCGATTCGTAAAGATATCGATCCTTTGGGAACCGTCAAATATTTGGTTTCTCCCAACCATTTGCATCATCTTTTCCTGGGAGATTGGCAACAAGCTTATCCGCAAGCAAAAATCTACGCATCACCACGATTAGCACCAAAACGCAAAGATTTAAGCTTCGATAAAACATTCTCAACGGATATGTCCGAACCCGACTGGGTTGGGCAAATTGATTGGTGCATTTTTGGATCGGGAAATGGTTGGATTGATGAGGTTGTGTTTTTCCACTGCCAATCCCGCACGGTGATTTTTACCGATTTTATTATGGATTTTGACCCGGCAATTTTGTCACCGATTGCTCGCGTTACTACTAGTTGGAATCAAATGTACCGACGTACACCCCTGGGAGTACAATCTGCCCATATTTTCGATCGCCAGTTTTTGCGAGATGCGCTGCATACAGTTCGCACTTGGGAAGCCGAACATGCAATTATTGCTCACAGTCCTTGGTTATGTGTGGATGGGAAGGAACAGGTGGTTGAATTTTTAGATTCTGCTTTTGATTGGCTGACCCCAAAACCCGCGTTCGCTGAAATAATTATGGGTGTGGTGCGGTTATTAATATTGCTATTGGTTGTGATGCCAATTCACGCAGCAATTGTTTTGATTTTTGATATTATCTATCCGCGATTAATAAAACGTAGCGAAAGTTAGTAAAATTGGCTGCAATTTATTTCTCACCCCAAAAGGAAGTAATCACAGGTGCAAATTCCGATGTATCGGTACTTGATGCAGGTTGACAAATATATTTAGCACGATTCTCGATCGCCAATATCCTATCTGTATCCCGCATATACAAAGGAACCATCATTTCCCGTTGCTCCAGCAATTCCTGCAATCCAATTTCCATTTCTCTACCTTGATAAAACAAAGCACGCACTGCTTTCTCAACAATCTGTGCTAACTCCGCGCCAGTACAATTAACAGTTTGATTGAGAATTATCCGCCATTCCTTTGTTGTCAGCACATCGTCATTTTTATAACGCTCATCAAATCGAGCCAAATGCAGCATCAAAATTTGCTTGCGCTCGTGAGCTTGGGGAAATCCAACATAAAATATCTCATCGAATCTCCCTACCCTCGTTAATTCCGGTGGTAACGCATCAAGTCGATTTAATGTTGCAACGACGAATACCATACTCGTTTTATCCTGCAACCAAGTTAATAATGTGCCTAAAATTTGTCGGGAAGTAATATCCTCCCCCGACTCATTGGATGCAGTAAAAAGCTTGTCTAATTCGTCAAAGTATAAAACTGCCGGAGCGCAAGCTTCCACCCGTTCGAGTAATTGCTTGAGATAAATTGCACCACCTGCGACAACTGCTGCGGTATCAACGCTAATGAGAGGGAAAGTTAATATGCTGGCGATCGCACTCGCAGCCAAAGTTTTTCCCGTTCCCGGTGGTCCGACTAATAAACAACCTTTGGGAAGGGGAATATTTGCATCCCGCGCTTGGGGTAAAAAGTCGTATTTTACATTCTCAATATACTTTCTAAGCAAATCCAAACCACCAAAATCGGGAGTATTTGATTTAGCAATAAAGTTGAGATTGAAAGTACGAAAACGGTTGATTTTATATTGAAGTAAACTTGTAGCTAGGATATCGATTGTTGGAATATTACAAGAATTCAATGCTAGCATTAAACCCAAGCGAATTTCTTCTTGAGTTAAACCGCTTCCAGCATTAACTAAGATAGAGTTATCAGAATCGTAAAACTCTGAATATGCATGTAAAACGTCATCAAGAATATCAGAAATATCGCCATGATTTGGCAATGTCATGGTGAGAGAAGGAATTAAACGATTTAAACTGTCGGGTACCTGTGTATTATCACTTGAAATAATAATCAGGTGTTTCTTAGTGGTGTTGCTCCTTAATTCAAAATAAATATTAGTGAGATGAGACGCGATTTTGTAAGTATCTATGTTATTTACAGATAGTAAATTTTCAAATAAGAAAACTCCAGGTTCTTGGGAATCGAGTAGATATTCTAAGCTCTTAAGGAGGCAGGAGGACGTAGGCAGAGAGCAGCGCGTTGCGGGGGTTCCCCCCGTTGTAGCGACTGCGGAGAGGCAGGAGGTAATCCCCATACATAAATTTCGTTGCTCTAAACCATGAAGGCAGAAGGAAGAATTATTTTCTAAAACTTTCTGCCTCCTGCCTCCTGCCCTCTGCCTTTCTTTGGTAAATAAGGTTTGAAATTGAGTATTTATATTAATATAATCAATTTGACGACTCGACCCAAATCGAATTAACTTCAAGCATCCCCACCCCGCAGTCCATAAATATACTGGAATGTCTTTGCGAGCAGTACATTCAACATAGATTTTTCCTAGCAAATTCATTCGTTCTTGGATTTGAGTATTTATACAGATAATTGGCACACCAGAATCCATTAACAAGTTTAAATCTGATAGTATTTTCATAGATTTAATTACCTTTCTTGATGATTGTTCGATTTGAGAGAATTTACGGCTACTTTCTTTGTGCTTGTTTGTAATTTAGGTAGGATTTGCTCGAAGTAAATTAAATCGCGATCGCTCATAATGCTTTTGATATTTCCTCCTGTTTTTTCTAGTAAATTACCTCTTCCATCTTTGGCTTCAATCTGTACATCACCATTAGGATTTGCTTGCCATTTATAGGAAAAAGCACCATCGATAGTGACTTCTCTTTGTTGTGCGATCGCATATTCAGTAAGTGCATTACTAACCCTCTCAACACGAGCAAAATATTCAGCCTCTTGTCTTCCTACTGGAGCAAAAGAATTAGGAACTGTGTGATTTTTATGTAGCGAAGTTTGTAATGCTGTAAAATCTTTGATATGATTTCTTTCTAGATTACTTCTCTCAACTTTTAACCCTAAAGGAGTCGCTTGAAACTGCATTATTTGCTTGTTTGTTGCCGACTCTTTAATTTCGTAGAGCGAACCACTACGAGAAATTTGGTAATTATCGGTTTGGTAATGGGTTTCACCCGGTTGTGTTTGCTGGTGGAATAAGTTCTTAATAGATGCTGCAAATTGATACTGTGTTGAATTATTCTGATATTCGTCGATTCCTACTTTTGCAGCAGAAGTAAAGCTAGTTATAACAATCGAAGCTTTGTTTTTTAATTCTTGCCACCACGATGTATTTTGGGGTTGCTGTAATCTTTGTTGAATTAATTCTTGATATAAATTTTGTTCTTGCTGTAATGCCTTTATTTCGGATCGTAGTTGATTTATTTCAGCATTTAACAAGGTTTTTAAAGGGTTATCTTCTAAGGTCTCTAATGATTCAACAACTCTTTTTGTACCTGGAATTTTAGCTTTTGTACTGTCAGTTAAATTATTTTCTGTCAGTGAGAGTTCTGGATAAATAACTTCTTCTAATTTTTGATGACGATCAGTACTTTTAAATTCATCTACATTTTCTCGACCGATATCCCTATCCTTTTGTAATAATCGATTGACAATTACTTTTCCATTTTCATCTGACTGTAAAACTACTTTTCCATCCAATTCAACTCGCTTATTAATTGCATCCTCAACAATTTTTCCAACCGGTGTAGAGCGTAATTTTTGTAATTGACTAATCAGTTGAGGATTTAGTAATTGACCAGATAAACCAGATATTTTATCGCGAAATTGATTGTTGTCTCGTCCGTACACCAATTCATTTCCATCAAATATTTTCAACCCTTCTTTTGTATTATCTTGCTTTGCATCCAATAATGCTTGCAGCAACATTTCAATTACTTGTTCATAACGTTGCTGCATCGAATTAGCATCGCTAGTATTAACCACAAATATATCTGGCATTATAATAGCTCCCCAAATACTGTAGCTAAAATTTGTAGACGATTAATTACCAACTCCGAGCCAACATAAAATAAAGCTAATTCCCCATCTAGCAACCAAGCAATAAAATCACTTTCTTGTTCGGGCTCGCGTGTCGATTCGTATGAAAAACAGCTATTTACTCTCCCAGCTAGTAATCCATATTGGTCGAATACTTCAACAACCTGGGGAGAATAGTCTATTGTGAAAAGTTCTTGATTAATAGCTCGATCAATTCTTTCTACCCATTCTGGATACTGCGACAATAATAATGATGTTTTGGAACTTAAATTCAATTTAATAGTTTGCATAACTAGTTTCTAAAATACACTTCTCAAGTCTTCTGGTGATAATATATTGTCCTTATCATCTGGCATTGGGAATAAATGTTCGGCTAATTCTCTCCTTTCTAAAAACTGTTGTGAGCGCTCCTTATCGCTAATTTGAATTCCATTACTTTCAATCAATTTTTCTCGAATAAAATCCCACTTACTTTCCGACCAATTCATCTCTTCGATATCGGATTTCGGGACTTTCATCGCTTGCAGTAAAGGAACATAAGCTTCCGTCCCACGGGTGTAAGCTGGATTGATAACCACCGCTCTCCCCGTTCCCATTTTGGCGAATTGTGCAGGTTCTAATAAATGTCGCTTCTGATGGTGTTCGTTACTACTGCGGGAATCTCCACCTTTCCCTGTACTTCGCGATTTGGAATTGAATTTAATCTCCATCTCTCCCAAGTAGTCGCTGAAAAGCTTTGCTGATTCTGTATCTTGAGGGTTAAAGATAAATTTAGTCGCAGTCCCACCCAAGATTGCTCGTGCGACTTCTTTTCCGTACACTTTCTCTAATTGAGCGATGTTTTGATACCCCAAAATTCCAACGAATCCATCTTCCCGTCCTTCATTCAACCAATTGACGAGTGCTGGTAAATAGAACGTCGGTAATTCGTCCAGCGCAACAATCAGAGGGTCTTTTCGGGGTAC
Source organism: Calothrix sp. NIES-4101 (assembly GCA_004296455.1). Taxonomy (GTDB): domain Bacteria; phylum Cyanobacteriota; class Cyanobacteriia; order Cyanobacteriales; family Nostocaceae; genus Brunnivagina. The sequence continues at coordinate 3,952,434 of AP018280.1, read as the reverse complement.
AGTACGGGTGATATTTCGTGTCACAATCGCGTGTAAAATCGCTGCAAGCAAGGGACTAACTATATCGCGGTTATTCCTGTCTAACCCAAAAATTATCAATTGTTTCCCATCCAAATCAAGTGGTAGCGTCGTTTTCCCGCAAAATGCACCAACAAAATCCCGCTTGAGAAAACGTTGAAACATGCGTTGCGCGGTTCCGATAATCGATGCGGCTGTTTTCTCGGAATCCTTGACGCTGATTAGCTGAGATAATGGTCGCGATGTCCAAACTTTGAGCTTTTCTTTGGATGCTAATTCGAGTCGCGCTGGTAAATTTGGTAATGATAAAATCGCCTGTGCCATCATCAAATCACAGTATTTATCCTCTCCCGTCAGAGTTGCGATCGCTTTGGTAACAAGCAAAATCCCCTCAACTAGCGAATCTCCTGCTTCCTCGAAAAACTTATCACTGCTGGAATTTCCACCTCGATCGAAATTGCGTGAGATAACTTGGGTAATTTGTCCAGCAGCGATCGCATCCTCTTCATCCCGTAGCAAATCCAGAGGATTGCAGGTTTCGCTTTCAGGGAATCCTGGTGCAAATATTTTGACCGTATATCCCCGTTTTATCGCATAAGCGACAGCACGTTTGGTTTGTGCTGGGAATTTAAAATCATAGAGCAACATAGGGAATCCCTGGTCAAAAGTGCTACGAATTAACGGATCAATTACTGAAAACGTTTTACCCGAACCAGCAGCTCCAATTACCGCAATTCCCCTTTGTGCATCGGGAACATATAAAGTTGAGCGTTGTGAAAATAAGGAAGGTAAATTATTGGGTTGAGTTTTGACAAAACCGGATCGATACCATTGATTTTCGATATTGATTTGTACATCATGAGGGGTTCCAATATACAAAGCGACAGAGTTTCGGGTTGGTTTTGCTATCTGTGTTTTAGCCTTACGTGCTGCTTTTAATTTTTCTTTGCGACCACCCCAATAGCTAGTAGCAACTTTGTTTTTACTGTTGGTTGCGGAGAATAATTTTGAGAGAGCGATTACACATAAACAAGTGAGTAACATCAAACCAGATTGAGACTTCATTAAATTCGGCAGTCTCTCAATTTGTAAATTGGAATTAGCTGACTGAGTTTGAGAGTAATTCGACATAAATTTATTTTTTATTGAGGATTTTTTCCAACTTCTGTTAAAGCTTGATTTAAACGTATATATTTCTCATTGCCATGACAGTATCGAGTGCGAGAAACTATATTTTCCTTTACAGTAGGTTGTGTAATTATCAAACAGGGAAATCCTGAATTATCGATATCAGTTACTTGAATTAAATTTTCCTTCGGTGGTAGGTAAGGATTAGCAATAAATTCTAGGAGTATATTTCCAGATTGGTTATAAACCGAGTATAAGCATCCACCAGCGCCACAAAGTTGGGAAGAGCGATAATCGAAAATATATAAATTTCCAGCAGAGCGAGATGGGATTTTTAAAACTTTAATTGATGAAATATCAAGATTGCGAATTAATTTTTGAGATAATACTGTTTTTAATAAAGGCTTTGATGCTAAATTCTCCGCATTCTGCCAACCAGTTAGCTTAAGCTTACTATTTGGAGATAGGTAGGTAATCAAAAATAAAACCGAAAAAGCGATTACTGAAATAAAGAATATTAAACAATATTTTTCAAACTTAATACTTGGAATATTACCTATATTTCTCAGCATGGTAGATAGATAAGATTACAAACAATTCATGGATTCTAAATTCTGAGTGTATTTTGTTTTAGCTTTTTCTCCATACTCTTTAACTGTCTTGGTATCACTAGGACTAATAGCTTGGGAATTGATCGTAATATTTGTACCTGCAAATTGCATTTGAGCTGCACGTTCAATTAATCTTTCTCCAGTAAAGTTTTTACCTGTAGCCGGGTCAATTTGTTGCGATGCTGTGGATAGTAAATTCTCCATTTGCGATTCAATTAAGTTTTGTTGTTCGGCTGGAGAGAAATATTGGGTCATTTCCTCACCAGTAATTTGTTCTCCAGAATCTAGCTTTGATAAAAATTCTTGACCACCAGCTTTACTTGCAATAATTTTCCGGACATCAGGATTGGAGGATATGAATTGCATAGCTCCAATTTGTCTTCCACAATTACCGAAAGAATCGCATACATAATTACCGACAAAACTATAATTATTTTGTGTGTTTGACAAAGCCGAACTCAGAGCATCAATATTTGTACCAGACACATGCATATTTCTACAATTCTCTTTTGATGCTGGGATTAAATTAGCAACAGCATCATTACCATTATTGCTAGTAATCGGAGAATTATTGAATCGAAAACCACTGCTTTTTAGCCCTGTAGCACTAGAAATAGAATTTTTATCGGTATCAATCCTGCCTAAAAATATCGGCTCTTTCTCCCTGTATGTCATAAACAGAACCGGACCGATAAAATAGGGGGTGCATCCTAAATCGACGAAATTATTCCGCATACAAACCCGGAAAAATAACGATTGGGAAATCATTCCATCAACTTCAGATACATCCCAAACCGCGACTTTGAAAGCATCTCCAAACAGATTTCTTCCCGTCGGTTCTTTCCCAGCATTAACCGAACCTAAAATCCCCCTTCCACCCTTTACTAACTGGTACTTTCCGCTAATCCATGCTTTTCCGTGTACCGCAGGGGAACCCGATAATTCGGTATGAGCGCAGTCTTTTTCACAGGGTACTGCAAAACCTTCCTTGTTGCTTCCAGAAATCGTTTTATCTCGTTTTTGTTCGTCAGTCGCGAAAGCAACATCAACTATCCCAACTTCTGTACCAACTGGGTTGATGGGATTGGGAAATTGAGAAAATGGGACTTTATTGAGTCTGGGGATTTCCGAAATATATACACCTTGCCATTTATCAAAACTTGCCACAGGAGTAGCTATTAAATTAGGGATTGAGTCGAGATTATAGGACTTTAAATTCAGCGCATCAAAGCTTAATTTACCTACATGTGGTGATTGCTTGAGAAAATTTTCAATGGTTTGATTTGCGTCGAAAGATGTCGATAAATTCTGAGATAGTAAATCTAAAATTGGTTTAACTTGAGAGATAGGGAAATCCTTTAGCTCTGGGATAGCCTTGACCAAACTATCTAAGGTTTGAAGTTTAATCACACCAAAACTATCCAATTTATTTGTTTCTAAATCTAGATTAGTAATTTGAGAAATATCAGTCAACGAAAAGGTTTGTAATTTGAAAGAATCTTGAAAATCACCCAACATAGTAAATGAATCTGGTTTCTGTCCGGTATTCCAACTACGAGAAGGGTTATATCCAAGTTTATCGACAACATTTTGAGGTGCTTGAAATGAGCCAGGTTCGCTAATTGCAGGCATATTCGAGAAAGTAATTCGATCCCAATCGGGTAAACGAGCATTTTGCCACACGACGGTGGGTATTGGAGGTTGTTTTGCTGGAGGATTCGACATACTGTGTTGTTGTGGAAAGAGGATAACTCCACCTGCGACTAATAATGACAGTCCCAATCCGGTCAAAGTTATTGTGTTATGTTCCATGATTTTATCTTTAGAAATTATTTGGCATGGTTGATATAGCGTTGCGGAATATTATCCTTACTACCTAATTCGACTAACCGATTAATTAATTGCATAGAAATTCCGCTATCACGAGCGGCGATATTAACTGATTTTCCAGAACTAACATTGATTAAAAACTGTTCAATCCGTCCCCATAATCGGGAATTATTAGAAATCATACCTTGCTGTTTACTAATATTTAATCCTCTAATTATTTGTTGCAATTGATTATTATTAGTATTTGAATAAATTGTCGATCCAGGTATTAGATTGGAATTGGGTAAAATTTCTAATGTGTGATAGTTTGACTTATTTTTCCCCGCTACAACTTGGAATAAATAAACTTGCCTCTGGGATTTTCCTGTTGTCACAACCGTTAGCAAGCTTGTATTTGTATTCGGTAATTGAGGCAGTTTTAATTTATTAATCTTTCGTAGATGTATGACTGTCGCTCCCGACTGTTCGCAGTGCGGAGACAAAGCACTCAAACAACCATCAACATCGAGGGATGCGATCGCTGGATTATCTAACCAAACTTTTTCAACAATTTCGCCAGTTTTAATAAAAGAAATATTCACCCCATATCCCGGTGATAATTCAACTCGTGGTATCTTGTCAGAGCTATTTCCAGTTGCAATATCCTGGGAAATTTGCTTTACACCTTGTCTAATTTCAGCAGCATTTACCACTGATAAATCGATAAGTGGTAAAGATATTAAACAAATGATAGTTATATGATTAAATAACCTGCCACCCATTACAACCTCACCTAAAACTGAAATGTCTGATTTACAAATACCTGAACCTCAGTACCAGCTTTGACATACCAAACATCCTCCCTCCTTTGAATTTCTTGTAATGCTTGTTGATTGCGCTGGAGAATTTGTTGAGTTAAAGGTTCAAATCCCCCTTCCAAAACTGCTCCCAAAATATTCGAGCGATTTCTTCTAATTGATGAGAAGGAACTCGTACCACCAAAACCACTATTAGTTGAGATTTGTTCCTCCTTGGGTTGGTTGAGAACCTTACCAATTTTTGCTAGCGAACCAACTGCAAAGGTTTCTGCATCTCGCGCAGCAATTTCTCCACCTTTATTACCCCAAGAGGATGCAATTAAAGGTTGACCTGATTTACCCCGAATTGCGATCGCACCTTTGGGTATCACATATTCATTCCCATCAATCACCGCTCCCGTTGCTTCAAGTTCGATAAATCCGGATTTCTGGATATCCTTAACTTGGACAATGATTTGAGAGTTCTTTGGGAGAATAATAGAGTCATTCTCAGCTTTTAAAGATTCAGAAATTTGAATAATAAATTTATCTATTTGTTGTTGGTCACTCGTTTGTTTATTGCTATTATTAGTTACATTATTTGACAAAATTATCGGTGTAATTAGCTTGCCGTTGGTAGATGTGCCTATCCTTAATTGTGGTGTTTTCTCATACCCAATAATTAATGCTTCCTCATCGTGAAGTAGTTCCAAATTAGAATTATCAACTGTTGGGACTATTTGATTTTGATTTGATGTTGCTGAGACTAAAATTGCATGAGGAATATTATGAATCTGTTGTTCGTTGGGGTCAGGGTCAGAAGTATTCTCTAGTTGAGGATTAGTTTTAGAAGTAGTTACCATTTCTACACTTCCATAACTTCCCAAACTGCTAATTTCCTTCCATTGCTCCATTGGATTCATCTCCTCTTGTTTAGGAAAGGATTTGGTTACAGACGGCGAATTTATTCTATTTGCAACGGGTTGAATCCGTGATTGGTAATTAGTGCGAGGAGATTGATAATTCACTCGTTGGGGTTGATAACTAACTCTCTGAGGGATTAAAGGGGGAATATATGCAACTTGCTGCCTGGGGATTTCTCTGGGTGTGACGGCAGGAGGTACATTTTTCTTTTTAGCCAGAGTTAATGGTCGAGTAATTGCAGGTTTACGATTTTGGGAATGCTCTACTGATTTGATTTTCTCGGCTTGGGTGGAAAGTGCTAATTCTGCTTTTAACTTACCTGTTTCTGTTTCCTGAGAGTTTTCAGCTATTTCAACTTTGGGTTTACTTTTTTCGTGATTAGCAATTGTAGGTGCAAGCTTGGGTTTACCGGACATAATACTATTCAAAACCGTCGCAGCAGCACCAAATACTACAAGCATTACTAACCCAACTGCACCAAATTTAGCAAAGGCATTTCCATAAAAAGTTGGTTGGGTTTTACCTAGATGAGGGTCATCAAATAATTCGTTGATAGCCAGTGGGTTATTATTTTGATTATTTACCTCATCTTCTGATAATTGCTCTGACTGGATAAAGTCCGTTTTCTTCTCTGTTAAATTTTCATAATTATCTGTTAGATTTTCATTATTCAAACCTAATAATCTCGCAAAACCGGCTTCATCCCAACTCTGATTTAATTGATTATTTTCAACTTCCTGTTCTGGCATTATAAATTCTCCTGTGGTAAATCGCGAATAGCATAAATCTCCAAACCGCTAGCACGAACCTGATAAATTGCTGCTGCTAAACTACTTGTATTTCCTGGACTTTCGGGAGCTTCCACGGCTCGAACGAATATTTCCTTATTAAAAGGAATCACCTCACCCAAATTATTTCCCCGATCGAAAACAGTCAGATTTGCAATCATCTTGACTTTCCATTTCCCCTCTTCAATTTTTATCGGTGACTGAATTGAAAGCGGAACCAAAACGACCTGAGTCGAGCCTTTAAAAACCCCTGGTGGTGTCATCGATGCCAACATTTTTAAAAACTCTTTGCGAAAATCCTCCGACAATGCGTAAGAAGCTTGCCATGCACCCGATGTCACTCTATTTCCTCTCAATCCCCGCTCCCCAATATTGATTCCCTTATCGGGTTTAGGTTTTGTGTTTTCTTCGATGCTGCTAGGTGGCAAATTTCCCGACCAATTCATCATCAAAGTGATGGTATCGGAGACGAAACGAGAAATAACTGCGTCCGTGCGATCGCGATTTCCCAACGGTGCAACTTTTATAGCAGAACCTGTTTCTAATTGAACCAAAGTTGGAACTGGTTTTTTATTGAGTTGGGAGTAAGAACCATAGATTAATATCAAAATAAAAAATGTAATTAGGTGTAACCCAAAAGTACCAACAGCAAATAATGCTAGAGCTTCACCAGTAGAAACATTTTTAGAAGCACGATTTAAAAACCTCAGTCGTTTATTATTAGTAGGTTGAGAATTAAGATTGTTCATGAATATAATTTGCTATTAGCTGTTAGCCGTTAGCCATTAGCTTGGAAAAATAATCTGCTTTTACTCTAGATTCTTTTGATTACTAACTAAGCCATTTGACTTGTTAGCTAATAGCTAAAAGCTAATCGCTAATAGCTTCTTCTATTGACTATTCTCTGAACAAATGTAGCAACACCAAAAGTCGCAATACTCGAAAAACTATTAAAAACAGCCATCCCCCCACCCGCAGCTAAAACAACTGATAAAACTGGCGCGAGAATACCGATCGCAAATGCAAAAATCATCGGGTCATTGTTATCCGCATTCAATACCATCGTCGCTATCAAACCGGAAATAATATTGAAACAAAGCTTTATCATTCCCACGGAAAAGAAACCTGTCAACCACGCAAAAATAGCTTTTGAACCAACAGGAAGCAGCGAACCACCCACTGCTAATGGACCAAGTAAAGCTGTCAATAACATGCAAACCTCAATAACCCATTGAAATGCGATCGCAAACCCAAACAGCCATCCTCTAACAGCCAATTGAAAGATATTGGTATTGAAAAAATCACTAATACTTTTCAACCATTCGGGACGATTATCTGAGTCTAAATTCGCTTCGATTTCCTTGGCTTGTGCTGCTGCATTCTCCAGACATTGAGTTTGTTGTGTAGGGTCAGCGATCGCGTTACATTGATTTACTAAAGATTGAATTGCATCTCCTTGTCCAGTTTTGAGCATTACCTGCTGATAGGCTTCTTGGAGTTGGATAGACGCAGAAGTCGAAGCAAGGAGAGTTTGATTGGTTTGGTTGATAATTCCCCGCAAACTTTGAGTAGCTAATGCTAAAGGTTGACCGTTATTAGCAAGTAAAACGATGACAACAATAGTCCAAATTATCTCGGTAAAACCCTTAGAACTTTCACCATCAATCATTTCCTTCGTCCATTGAACGATGAAAATAAGCAAAGTTCCAACCGCAAAAAACACTCCTAAATTTGCGATCGCACCATATAATCCTCCTTGCAACACATCATTCCATAATTTATCGATCGATTCAGCTACTGCTTGACTTGCTGCAACCCCATCTTCGGTAATAGTGGAAGCAGCTTGTCCTGGATTTGGTGTTTGTGCAAAGAAGGCAGGAGGCAGGAGGCAGGAGGCAGGAGGAGGAAGTAAAATGATTAAATTACTAAAACAATCATTTTTTACATTATGAGTTACAGGGAACAATTTATCTGGAAATCTGGGATTCAATTGGCTACGAATTGTTACAAATTGACAGAACATTTTCCAAAATCAGAACTATATGGTTTAACAAGTCAAATCAGACGTGCTTCTGTCTCTGTACCTTCTAATATTGCTGAAGGATATGGAAGGAAAAGTACAACTGAATATATTCAATTTCTCCATATTGCTTTAGGTTCTCTTCGCGAATTGGATACTCAATTAATTATTGCTAAAGAGGTTGGATTAGCTGATTTTGCATTAATAAATCCTGTATTAGAAGAAGCAGATAAACTTCAGATAATTCTTGTATCTACGTTACAAAAGCTTAAAGTTTAGTCGTATTTTATTCCTCTTACCTCCTGCCTTCTGCCCCCTGCCTCCTGCCTCATAAAATTAAAATAACCTAGCTTGAGACACTGTACGTAAATTATTAAATCCTTGTCCAATCACCTCCTTTTGCTCTGTTTGATTTTGACCATCAAGAGAACGAGATATATTAGTTAAATTCAAGTTTGCTAAATCTTGCGATTGCTTAGATTTCAATCCATCGGTTCGCATCGCTCCCAAGATTCCAGCTATTTGAGTATTTTGCTGGGCAATACGCTTCATCACATTTTGGGTAACAACTTCCTCCTGTGCTGCTTCTCCAGAATTTTCAACTTGCTCTATAGATGTTTGAGTTTTTTCAACTTGCTGTTTGGTAATTTTTTGACCTTCTTTACTCAAATTACTATCAGAATCCGCACGAGTAATCTGTCGATCGATTTCATTGGTTACTTTATCAACTGGATTAACAGCAGTGTTTGTAGATGCAACGATTTCTTCAATTTTTTCTCTTGTTTCTATCGCATCTGGTAAACCTAAACTCCCAATAGATTCATTAACTGCTGCGTTCAAATCTCTCTGCAATGATGACGATAAATCTTCTATTTTTTGGGAAATAGTCGAGGACACATATTTATTTATTGAATTTATTTGTTCCTGCCATTGGTCGAATACTTTAGCGAGGGGATTGGGTATTTCTAATGCCGAAGCACTAGACATACCAATCGTTAATATTACGCCAATGCCAATTCCAAAAATTACGAATTTCTTTGGCTTTTTCATATTTCAATCATTCATTACCTACTAGTTGCTTAGAAAACTCTGTAATCGCCACGAATTGATCTGAATATTTCAATAATGCCTGTGTTCTCTGTTCTTGTTCATGGGGGTTATTCGCTACAACTGCTAATAAATTGAATGGTGGATAATAACGGGAGAAAGTAAATATTCCGTTATCATCCAGCAACCATTGTGAGTAAAAACCCTCTTTTTTGGGAAAAAAACTTTCGGTTGCATTGCGAGAAATAATCTCCTGGGGATATTTCAAAATGCTTGTAAAACTATCCACAGCAGTCGGTTGGATTCGTCCTATCAAGCGGGTAGTCAGATTTTGAAAAATCTTGGAACCAGACGGAGATTTTGCAATTGTATCTGGGTCTTGCGCTGATAAAATTACTCTGATACCAGCTTTTGCTCCATTTGTACACAACCGACCAACCAAAGCAGCTACAGCATCAAATTCAAACAAAATTGGACTTTCATCGATAAAAAAGATACTCGCAGGTGCAGCCAAAGCCCGACGTAATGATGCACTGTAAGCACTCAAACTCAAAATTGCCGCATCTTCATCGTTCGATAAATTACGTAGTGCAAAGATTAAAAGTCGAGCATCGCTGCGAAATGTTGAAGGTTGAGCCAAAGCTTGTCCTACCCGTGATGAAAGCCAAAATCTTAACCGCAGACGTATGGTTTCCAAAGCTGCTTTTGTATCCCCAGTCAGAGAATCTAACCGCAATCGTTCGTGGGAGCAGAAACCTAAAAAGTCGTGTAATGTTGGCATTGACTGCCATTCTACAGAACCAAAGCCGTTGGTATATGCTTCGGCATAGCGATCGCGTATTAATTCATCCCCAAAAAATGCTTTCAAAGCCAAAGCAATAATCGACCTTACCGCATCTTGAGATTCACCCCGACAATTACTCGAAACCATTGCCAAGATTGCATTTGCTAGAAAATCCTTGTAATCCTCGAATCTTTCTTGCTGCAAAGAAGATGGTAGCGATCGCAAATTTGGCAACTCAAACAAATTACTAGATTCTTTGCCGATGTCAAAATACGCACCATCATCTCCCATGAATTGGGTGTAGTCGGTAAAAGTGCTGGTTCCATCGGGTTTCGGGTAATCCATCGCGACGACGGGCATTCCGTGGGCTAATGCTTGAGTGAGAATACCAGATGCCAGAACACTTTTACCAGCGCGAGTTGTGGCAAATAACCCTAAATTCTTGTGTTGGCTATATAAATCCAGAAGAACAGGTGTTCCTCCTTCTTCTGCAATTAACTCGAAACCTTGGTTATCCCCGCCTTTAGTTCTTACCAAGGGCATTAATCCTGGAACTTCACCACTCAAGTAGACCAACCTGCGGTTAAAAGGAGCGGTCATTAGGCGTTCCCAAACGATGGGTAAAGTTTGTAACCAAATGCGCCAGGGATATTCGGTTTCTCTGATAACCCAAGCTGGACGGAGAAAGCAGGATTGTAGGTAACGGCAAGCTTCGTCTAATTGTTCGCGGGTGTTCCGGTATACCAAAAATACCGTCGCCGTATGGATGGGAACAGCACCTTCATAAAGTTCTTCCTGTGCAGCAACAGATTTTTTGATATTGAGCAGGGATTTCACGTCCACCGAGTTTTTATCTTGAGCAAGCGCTGCTGATGTATTTGCTTGCTTAGTCAAGCGCTGCATGTTGGTTTTTACTAAGGTTTCATTCGCTCGCATCAACTGACAGAAAATCTCGGTGTCATAAATTCTTTCCCTTGATAAAACCTCCCACAAATAACGTAGCTGTCGTTCCTTATCCACCCAACCACCGGGTTTATCGGCAAAAGTTAGGGTTCCAATGTATTTTTCTTGAAGATGCACCCAACGTCTATCTGCGATGGGGATAGATGACTCAGACTCCATGAGCAAAGATGCGGGGGAAACATCTGAATAAATTTCCTCACGTAGTCCATTGTCATCAAGGGTGAGAAGTTGGGGAATCAGACGGGGTGGTGTGTTGTTAAAACGCTGCCATAGATACTCCCAAAGCGTTTCGGCAGTTAGGGGGTGGATATCTAGCCCCATTTTGTTTGATAAAAGTTGTTCCCATAATTGGAATCCGTCGGTGAAGGATGAGTGTAAAAGTCGCTCGATTGCGACAAATTGAAGTTCGTTAATTTCTCCTGTAAAAGATTTCCACAAGCGTTCTAATTTCGAGAGAATTTTTTCAATCGCGTCAGTTGTTCCCGTGCTTGAAGTTTCAACTGTATATGTGCAATAGAGCCGTAAAGTTTTTGGTTTCCGAACTCCTTGGTTTGTTAATTGTTGTGTTCTACATCGTTCCCCCATTAGTAGATATTGCAGTTCTTTGTTAGGAGCAATATCGCTCAAATCTTTGAGTTGCTGTTGTCTCAAACTATCATTGGTAAACGAGCTTAGATGTATAGTTAAACGCTCACCGTCGGGTAAATCCTTCAAACCGGATTCGATCGCATCAAAAATTGGATCGATTTGTTCGTTGCGTAATGTGGAATGAATTCCCGCACATTCAAATCCAAATTGAATTAGGAAATTATCCACACCTTTGCGTAAAAGATAAGCGCCAACCGAACGACCTTGAAGATTAATTTGCAACATTACAAACGGTGCAAATGCATCTTCTAATGGAGTTAGAGTAACTCTTTGTTCTCCATTCTCAACAATTCGTTTACCAACTTTCTGCTTTGACACTCACCCAACAACCTAGATTTTTTTGATTTTGCTTTTTTGCTTAGAATTAGCAATTTTTGAATTAACTACTGGCTGATATAAACAACGAATTCTTGTCCAATTCGGGGTTGCCACAAATTTTGATAAAATCCTCCATACTCCGTTCGCAGTAATAATCCACCAAGTTGCCATTCCCCAAGCTGCAATACTACCAGTCCAAACCCAATTGAGTCGAAATAAACCGTGAGCTAAATAGTAAGAAAGTCCACAAATTATCACCCAAGGTATTAATTGGTCAGCAGGGAATGGTCCAATATTCGGTTGCTTCCCAAGAGCCACATTAACTTTGCGATATTTTGATTTATCCTCCATAAATTGAGTGATAATAGAAAATTACGAGTTACCAATTACGAATTGCGAATTGCGTAGCTTGCTTCCCGCGTAGGCGCAAGCCTTCTCGTAAGAGTTAGCGGGTATTGCGAATTGTATTACCCTCCACCTCCTATAATCAAATTTGCTAAGATATCACCCATTGTCACTGCAATTAAAATAATCATCGGTGTACGAGCTAAATTTTGCCAATCTTCGTCCTGTCTTGCGGCTTGAATCACCCTAACTAGCGATATTCCCAGGTACAAAATAAACAATCCTCGTAGCACATTAAACGATAAAGTAATCGCTTCTTCTGCACCTGTAAATTGCGCCGTCATCCAAGTTTCTGCACTTTGAAAAAATTGTGCATGTACCGGACTTTCTAGGGCTTCTAATAGTAGAAATACACTCCAAAGAATTAAAACAGACAAGGTGATTTTGTAGCTGTGAGAAAATTTTGCGATGATTTTGAAAAAACCTTCCAACTCGCACCGAAAGAAAATTGCACTCATTCCGAATGCGGAAACAGTCAACGTCGTAATTCCAATCAAACTTGGATTGATGACCACATCTACAACTGTTACAGAAATTGCAGTCAACATTAAGCTATTAGTTCGAGCATGATTTCTTTGGTGCGAGTCTGTATTTGGAATTGGTTTCAAAAACATAGAAATCACAACAAAATTTTCTATTCCTACTAATACTGCTCCATGACTTAAATTTTCATCATCCAATTGTTGGATATCACTTACTATTTTTATTCTCAAAAATAATTTATTTAATTAGTCAAATTAGAGTCATTAGCTTTATGTATAAATGCATAATCAAATGAAAATATGTAATATTTTTGTCTTTTCAATGAGATATTTTACTTACAAACATATTCCAATAGAAACATATTAATCTAGGTATTACACGTAGAGATATTACAATCTGCCTATTTTTTATATCGTTGCATTATGGTAACTATAGCTATTCAAAATAAGGAGATAAGTAACCAATGAAATCTTTGTATGTACGACGTTTGAGGTGAATATTACAGTTAGTTACTGTGAATACTATTGAGATAATTATTTAAAGTAAAAAAAATGTCGAATTATTATTTATTGGCAAAATATTAATCCGATCGCAAATCTAATTTTCCTGTCTCGCGCTTGTAAAACTGATGATTTTCTAAAAAATATCTGCCCCATTTTATAGAAGATATAGTTAGCCGAGCTAAACAAAGCGATCGTATTGAGCCAGGCTTGAATGGTGTATCTAATTTTGTAACCGCCTCAAATCCTCAAAACTCGTAGATTATATTGATTTCATCTCAAAAAATCACAAAGTAAATAATCTATGCTATTACCTAAAGTTGCTCTTTTAAATACACTCTTAACCGTAATTATCGGTAGTCAAGTAATCTTTCCTGTAGGTGTTGCTAACCAAGTTGCAGAAGCCCACACAATTGCTCAAGCCACAAAACAACAATCCGCAGGTAAATTACCCCAGGGTGTTTTCCGCCAAATTCAACGCGATATTCAGAAACGTTTTGGTGTTTTACCAAATAATTTACAAGTTCATGCAGCAAGTAGGGAAACTTGGGATGGATGCATGGGTTTACCCCAACCCAATGGAGCTTGTACTGCCATCGCTATTCCTGGTTGGAGGGTGGTAGTTTCCAACCGAGCTAAAAATCGCTTCTGGGTTTATCACACCAGTAACGATGGTAAAAATTTAGTCTACAACGCCGCAGCTAGTTTGCCTCGCAACGCCAAAATTAGCGCTCCCAGTATTATCGAAAAAGACAAAGTTATCCCCACATCCGACAGTTCGGTTATTTTTCAAGCAGCCCAAACCACCGGAAACTCGCGGGAATATTATGCGATCGAATTAAGGAATAATGGTGTTTTAACTCGTCGTGCGATTGCTAAAAATCCCGAGCAACTCAAAACAATTCGCAAATTGAGTAAACAGGAATTAGAGGGGTTTACAGAAGTGTTAAATAGTAAATCTTTTAACCGTTTTCATCGTTTGAGCTATTTGGATATGGATGCGATCGCTGCTGATGCAGTTAGCTTTCAACTCAATTACAATGGAGCCGTTCTTGAGTATACCCAAACCGATTTGCAAAAGTATCCTGCCAATCTTAGGCGAATTATTTCTGCATGGGAGCAGGTACAGCAAGAGAATAGCAAATAGAAGTGTTAATGGTGATCGCTCCTATCTATAAGTATTTTTGGTGTTTGTAGGTATGCGATCGCGTTGCACCTAGAGAATTGTGTTTGGATTTGGTGGGGATAATATTACTGGTGTCGGGCTAAATTGGCTTAAACGTTCTAATATGTCTGCCTGTATATTCATGACTTAGTACACTACCCTAAAGAATCATTAGGTCTGGTGTTCCCAAAATTTACCTCATTAAATACCCATCAAGTTCCGAATATTGTGAGAACAAACCATCAATACTTGCCAATTTTGCTTGATAAATAAGTGTTGTGGCGATAATCAAGCGGTCAAAAGGGTCTTTGTGGATAGGAGATAAATTAACTGCCTTATGTGCAATCTCAGCAGTTATCGGAAATAATGTAATGCCAGACGGCTCCAAAGCTTGTTGCAACCACTCATCAACAGCACATGGTAATTCTAACCTTAAGCGTTGTTGTGCTAAGGCAACTTCGTAACAGGATACAGGTGAAATCCCAATAATTTCAGCAGTTTCAATAATTTCTCGCCAATGGGTTGGAAATCGCTCAAACTCCTGGGTAATAAACCATATCCAAATGTGCGTATCGAGGACGATTATTTGAGGCATTCCCAATCCTGTTCTGAGATAATGGGACTGACCAAATCCCCCAAGGTTTTACCTTTCCCAGCAATACTACTAGCTGGAACTCGACGAGATACTTGTGGCGCAGTATCCGGAAGAATTGTCACAATTACCCTAGCCTTGGATACTTTTGGTGCATCTGTCAGCCACTGAATTTGACCATTTTCAATTATGGCTTCGTAACTCTGAAGCATTGTTACCTGCTAATTGAGATTCTTATATCTCCAAAACTAGCATAAAATATCTTGGGCAGAACAATCATCTAAATTGTGTTCAAAAATCCCCTCAAAGCTACTCAATCGCTCGCCTAAAAACTCGATCGGGATTTCCACACAACTACGAGCAACCATTTCTGGTGGTTTCGGCATCACGATTTCCCCGTTGATATCAGCTTTAATATTTACCTTCCAGCGTTGATAGGTAATCGAAGAATCGCGATCGCAATGAAACTTCTGTTTGCTACATGTCTTCCCACCAGCTTTCTCGATTTGCTGGCGAATTATTTTTTGGCTGTAGGGGAGTTCGTTTTTAAAGTAACGGGTAACTAAAGACCAAGTTCCGTGTAGATAAACAGCCAATGATTTGTAATTCTTATTCTCTAAATTGCCATCCTCGGTAATTAAACGACAATTCCACTCACCAACTTCGGATTGCGATCGCAGTACCAATAATTTATCCAAAAAGTCATCCAGGGAAGATTTATTTGATTCATCGTTATTTGCTTCGCCACACAACGAACTCAAATAAGCCCAAACTTCTTCTGGCGAAACCACTCCAGATAATTCAGCCAAACGAAAAGCGTAATAACCAGCCAATGCCAAACTCGATGCTAACCTAGCATGGGCGGTCGGTAACTTGGGAATTAGCAACGATTCTAAATCCTTAACTCCCTTTTGGTTATAGCCCAGCTTGATTAAATCGGGTAATGCAGAGGAACAGATACGCGACATTGCTCTGAGTTCTGGAAATGCGGTCGGATTGGGATACCCATAAAATTCCAAGCGAATCAACCGCGATAAAATAATTGGGTCATCGTCACCAATTGAATAATTAGATGCGACAATTAACGGACTGTGGGGGTCTTGATTATTTTCTCTTACAGAGCGCGAACCACCACCAAATTGAGTTTTGATTTGTTGGCAAACCCAAGAAATTTGCGTTTTATCGGGGTCATCAAGGAATTGAGTTAACCCACCCATAAGCTTAAACCGTTCGTGGTAGGCACTTTCGGAAGCCTTATTAATTTTGCCGCGATGGTCGAAACCGAGTAACGATAGTGCGGTGACTGCTGCCAATGTTTTTCCTGTCCCTGCATCTCCATACAGTCCCAGCACTGGGAAAAATCCTTCTTCCTGTTGAATTTGGTCGTAGAAAAGACCTGCGACAGAAAAAGCAGATGTGAAGAATGCTGGCATAAATCCCGATTTCCCGAAGAAATTCCGCATCGAATTTACCAAACGCGGTAAGACATCTGGCTCTCGTTGTTGTTTAATTTTAGGGATGGGAATTTTTTCTCTGGCAATTAACCTCTGGTTGAGTACCCAACCCGATTCTTCTTCGCTAATAAAATCTCCACTTGGGGATATCTGGCAGTCGTGAAAAACCCAAGTTCCATCCGATTGCCGACCTAGACGTTCGGATAATTTATAAGGCTTTCCTCCACGTTCGCGATATGCGGATAGCTCTTTGTGCAAATACTTGTGAAGTTCTTCTATCTTCAACTTGTTGATAAAATACACTTTCCCTGTGGCACGGGAAAGACAATTAATAAAGTCTGTGACTTTGTTCAACATTTCCGCAGGAACCACCACTCGGTGCTGTTCGTGAGGTGGGTCATAGGTGCGTTTAACTTGGAGAACTAACCCGCCATATTCATCGTTAACCCCAACCAATTCTCGCTCGACGATGAAGCTAAAACCAGCTTTGGGTATCCATTTCCACTCTAGCTCTCCAGTTGGTACTTTGACTTTTTTCCAGTAACCTAATTCCGAACGATAGGGATGTTGCACGGGAGCCGACCAATCTGATGTATTGAATTGTTGTTTATCTTTGAGCAAAAAATCGCGAATTTCTTCAGACCATAGCGCCATCCATTCGTCGATTGATATGTAAGTAATTTGGCTGCCATCGCCTTGAAGTATCAAGTCGTCAATATCTGGGTCATCTTTAGTACACTGTCCCCACCAACCAATACGAACCTTACATTCCCATTGTTGTAATAGTTTGATGGTTTCGTGGTAACGCAGCATAATGTGACGGTTCGAGAGCATCCCCGCATCGGGATACAAATCTACGACCAAATTTGAGAGCGATGTGTCTTGTTCTTGAGCAATATTTTCGAGGTAACGCCGGAGTAACTTAGGGCTACAGTCCCACGCTGCACCGGATGCTCCAATGATGATTTGCTGGAGGCTGCAAGCAACAACCCAAGATTTCAAAACTCCTTCTGCCAAACCGATTGAAGTGATTTGGGTTTCTTGGGGACGGCAGAATGTGAGTGGCATTTCTCCACTATCTAGATGGGGACTATTGCCACCCCCAGGAGCAGAGGAACCCCATTTATATTTGCCACTACTGGTATCATCTGGACGGATTTGGAAGGCGATAATTTGTCCAAATTCATTGTGGATGGGGAGAAATAGCCCATTTTGTCCGTAGAGATATGGTTTCCCTTCCCGCTCTATTACACCAGGTAAATTGACATCAATATTGTTTACTTGCAACTCTTGCCATGAGCAAAAACCAATTCTGTTGATGAAATTCTCCAGTCCCCGTACATCCGTTAAATGAGTGTGGTGAGTTTGGTTAAGTTCGATTTGGCTGAGTATTTTGCGGTACTCTTTATCTCGTTCTTCTTCACTTAATGTTTGCGGTTGTGACGCTTGTGGAAAATTTTCCTGAAGCGTTATTTGTGTGCTGTGTTTGCGTATGATATTTGTCCCTCGAACTGTAACTTGAGAACGCTGACAAATCAAATTATTCCACTCTGGAAACTGAGCAGGATAAGCCTTTTGAACTGCTTGTGCCCAGGTCGATGGTCGTTGAGTTAAGTCCGCCATCTCTCTGCTGGTTGCCCTTTTCCCCCGACTTTGCAGTTCCGCAGCTGCCCTTAATAAATCGGAGGCTACCGATGAATCAATAAATTCATGCCCCATTCCACCCGATAATTCCCGGACATGAACATAATCGGATGGTGCGGAGTTGGGAGTGGAGTGATAACAATAAATACTACCGTCGTGATTTTGTTTACAACTTCCCTTGATATTCCCGCAGATTGGACAGGGGTGCTGTTTGCTAGAATATCGACCTTTCTTATGGTTTCTGGACATGGAGTTTTATTTCCATCAATGAATACTTTTTGCTGCTTTGGATAATTCGTTGGCGACAGCCACTCCCGGAGGGAGTATCGCTTTTTGTAGGTGCTGGATTATCCAATCGATAAAATTCATCCCCGATATTTTGGCTGCGTTTTCGATCGCGGGTTTGAGGTGTGATGGTAGTGCAATGGTGAAATAGGAAGGATTGGAATTATTTACCGATTTTTCTTGGCGGTTTTTCCAACTCGGACAATTTGTACCTCGCGTTTCTCCGTCTTGTTCGAGGAAACTTAGTAACCCGAAGCGATCGCAAAAATAAGTATGGTTGTCTTCTGTGGACTCTCGGCTACAGTGTTTGCAGTTCCAACAACTTGGGCTTTTTAATGAAGACTGTTCGAGGTTTGGGGAATCGCGATTTTGAATTAGTTTGACTGCTGCATCGATGCTTTGGGAATTGAGAGTATTTCGTAATTTTGCAGCCAATTCCACATTTCCTAACTCAATGAGCTTATCAATTTGTGTGACAACCTTCTTAGCTTTGGAATAATTGCGACCACTTCCCAAACCAACAAATTGAGCAACGCGATCGCGCGTTTGACCTTTGATAGACGCTCCAGGAAAATTTTCCTTAAACGTCTTTTCAAAATCTCTTCCTAATTTTTCATTGGTCGTAATTGCTGCTAATTGTTGTCGCTGCTTGGCTTTCATTTTTTCAATCTCTTCCCAAGCTAGGGCTTCACGTACTCTTTGTTCGTTAGTTTTATTACGTTCAATATTTTCCAAAAGTAATGCTTCTAACTCCGCTTCTGGGCTAGGAAATTCTCTCACTTCAACCGGAATACTTTTCCACCCTAAGGATAGAGATGCTTTCCAGTATAGATGCCCGTTCACAATCGTGTTTTCTTGGTTAATCAGTAATGGTCTGGGATATTGATTATTACTGATTAAATTAATTACAT
This sequence comes from Calothrix sp. NIES-4101, assembly GCA_004296455.1. Classification (GTDB taxonomy): domain Bacteria; phylum Cyanobacteriota; class Cyanobacteriia; order Cyanobacteriales; family Nostocaceae; genus Brunnivagina. Next base: position 3,933,140 of record AP018280.1, on the reverse strand, counting down.
CTGATACATCTACCTCATCTCCGTAAATCGATGAGTATGAGGGATGGGGTTGGAGAAATTTTGGATTTACAGAATGGAAAATCGGACTTGGGTATTGAGTACAATCCATTGAAAATACCTTTTGTCAAGACTTTACACAAAAATAGAAGAATAGAACAGTGTGTCTCAAAACAAGTACCCTTTGGGATACAAGCGACAGAAGAGGGTTTTCTCCTCCTGCCTTCTGTCTCTCCGCAGTTGCGACAACGCGGGGTAGACGAGCGGAGCGAGGCTTCTCGAAGAGTACCCACGCAACCCACTGCTCTCTGCCTTCTCATACAAACAATCCTTCCGAGTGAAACACAAATTCCAAAACTTCCTGTGGGTAATTTCCAACAGTTCCGTACATCGAATCAAAAACGACTTATTTACGCATTCCATTTTTGCGTCAATAAGCAGATGCTTTTCTCCCTAAACTATTTGCCTGAGCTTTCCCCAGCTTGATTTTATGCAGGTTTGCTCCCTGCAACCATTTTTTGTGAGTTGCAAATGACTTGCTCAAATGTTCGATTTTGGCTGAAAGTGCGCGTTGTTGGAGTTAGATTTGAGATTGGGCTTCTAAAAGTTTGGATAATTGTTGAATTATTTCTAATCCCACTAGTGACTTTGCCTCAGATAATTTTGTCAGTACGGTAGTTGTATTGAAAATACTAATGCATCCCTGGATTCAAGCAAAACAAAAAATCGAGTCACAATCGCTGGCTTTTGATGCCATAGCTTGTCCCAACGTTATGTCATCAAGTTCGGAGGTTAAGTATGACAGTGAGAAGAATGTACATCCATATTTACGTACATAATATCCAAACCGCCTTCTTGTTCATGGTTTCTGACTTTTGATTTCCTAGTTGATAGTTTTTTTGGTCATGCTTGATACTGATTCCTAAATCTTGAACCCATTCTCTGCAAAACAAATCATCCAAAAGGATGAAAAAACTCTACTCCCACTAAATACTATCCCATTGGGTAGATGCAGAAAATTTATTTTGTCCTCTTGTCTAGAAATCATTTTATACAGTTTCTTGGTATACAATTTTAGATATAACTACGTAGATAAACTTCTTCTGTTTCCATTGCAACATACACAAACAAATTATTGTTAAATTTATGACAGTTAAAGAGGTATAACCTTCTATTAACAAGGGGATTGCAAATTTAATTGCAGCATCACAAGCCTGTATCAATTTGTGTCAATTTGTGCCACAAAATTACTCAAGAAATTATGAGATGGAAATAAGCACTTAAGTTTCTTATTGTGATAGATTAGACCTATAAATACTTTATTAATATTCCTATTTTCTCAGTTTTTTAATTATCTTGAATCCTTGTATGATTTGTGTAGCAGTTATTACAGGTGTTTTCACAGTTTGACTTTCATAGTGAGATAAAAGTTCAGTGTTCGGATATTAACCACTATTTATTACACTTGCATTATTGATAAAGCAATAATGCTAAGTGTAGTGTAGTTCTTATCTCACCAAGCTTTTAATAAATATCTAGCTGATGTTGGATACGTATAAAAATAATCATAGATTAAACAATATTATACAACTTGATATTAAGCACTAATTATCTGGGTCAGTAAGCAATTGTCAAAATCAAGATAAGTGTGTATAAGTAATTAGAGGTGTATGGTTTCGCTGCACATTCATCAAGTTAAGCGTGTTTCGTTCCAATTGTATTGTTCGACAGTTCTCAATTCTTTCTCTGCTGTTCGATGGGGGTCTAAATGCAATATGAGAAAGGCTTGTTTTTTACCTAAGTTTGTTGCTGAAAGTAGTTTAGATATCTCGTGAAAAATTTGAGACATGGGTTAGCGTGGCAAATACGAATTTTATTTATGCTTCCTTCTGATGAATTGGAGTTAGCATTACGGCTTTAAACATTTTCAAAAACTAATCTAGTTGTGAAATCAACAAAATTTCAGGAGGTTAATTTGACTAAACGAACAATGTCAAAGCTGCCCCCCGATGCAGAACTGTTGTCAATTGAACAAGCATCAATCCGATTAGGTCAAGGATTTAGCCGTAGTTCAATTTTTCGTAGAATTAGTTCTGGGGAATGGCAAGAAGGAGTTCATTGGATTGATGCTAGACGGTATGGCTGTACAAATCGAATTATAAAAATTAACATTACTGCCATTTTGAACGATTTTGCCATTCCAGCAGCTTTTCGCACCTAGCGCTCTTTCATCACTCTAGCTAGAGTATAATAAGGAACAAAATACTTGTTTCAGAGTAAATCTATGGTAATGCCTAGAAAACCAGCCACCACTGTCAGCTTCATTGATGACTACTGTGCTGCATATCAAGATATATTTCCAGAAGTGAGAAGTTTTGAAAGTTTTAAGTACCTTCACGTGGGAATGATGTCGGAAATTCAACGAAAATCTCTGCCATCGATAGCAAAAATAGTAGGATTAGACAACGAACAGCCTTTACATCATTTTTTAACGGAATCACCGTGGGATATTAAACAACTGGAAAATCGAAGATTGTCTCTAACATTATCAATGCTAAAAGGAGAGTCATTTGTATTAGTGATAGATGAAACCGGCGATAAGAAGAAAGGTGATAGTACGGATTATGTATCGAGACAATATATTGGAAATTTGGGGAAAGTAGACAACGGTTTAGTATCAGTTAATGCTTATGGAGTTTTGGGAACAATAGTATTTCCTTTAATTTTTAAAGTATTCAAACCCTTATCTACCCTTCAAGAAAATGACGTATATAAAACTAAACCACAATTAGCTGGAGAAATTATTGAAGAGTTACGAAATCTAGGGTTTAAATTTGATGTGGTTTTAGCAGATTGTTTATATGGAGAAAGTCAACCATTTCGGACAGTTTTAAATGGGTTTAAGTTAAAATACGTATTAGCAGTACGAAGTAATCATCAAGCTTGGTTAAATTCAGATAATGTAGAATACAGTGACTGGCATACATTTGACCGAATATTTTCTAATGGAAAAGAGCAAAGCTATTATATCCAAGAAATTATTTGTAAAAATAGTGAAGAGAATAGCCAAGATATTAGATATTGGAAGATTACTAAAGATATATTGAAAGAACGAAAAAACAGAACCTGGTATGTAATTAGTAATTTACCAGGTGAAATTAAACAGACAGTTGGAAATCTTTATGGATTTCGTAATTGGATTGAGTATGGGTTAAAACAAGCTAAAAATGAATTAGGATGGGCAGATTTTCGAGTAACTAATTATGAACAAATATAAAGATGGTGGTCAGTAGTTTGTTGTGTTTATTTGATGGTTAGCTGGCACGCCGCCGCGCGAGAAGTAGATAGCCAAGCCGATACCGAAAATTCCCATAGCAACCCACATACTGAGTCAGAACCATCAATTTATAGTCAACATAGCTGGTGGAATTTTAATGGAGGATGGAAGTCTACTTTAAATAATTTGCGGCTCATTATTCAACCATATGGATTTTTCAATTTAATCAAGCCTTGGCTCACTGTTTTTAATATTCCAAGCCTACAATCTGGATTTTTAAAGCTAATAAATATTATGAATCAATTTAGCGGCTATGTAGCATTTCATTCTGAATAAGTTAATATACAGTTATTTTACTTTAGCCAGAGTGATGAAAGAGCGTTAGGGTTTCATATACCTTCCAATAGGTTGCTTCATCTATCCAAGCTCGATAGGTTTTACAATGTGTAGTGACTGAATGCCCCATTAATTTTGCTCCGAAATCAGGGGTAAATCCAAATTCAAAACATCTACGTGCATAGCAATGACGAAGATTATATGGGGGAAACGGAATTTTAAAGTCGTAAAAAAAACCAGATATTTTGGTTCCGAGTTTTGCATTGGAGGAATCTTTCATTGATACCAAGTTTGGTAAAACAATCTCTTTTAGATTCCAGCTTTCCACCCATTCCGGATATAGCGGGTAGATAAATCGCTCTCCTGTTTTAGTTTCATCGCTGACTCTGGCAATGGGGAAATCTAGCATGTCAACATGAAATACTTCATGGGGACGCAAACCATATGCTGCACACATCCCGTATATCCACTGCCAACCTGAATTGGTAATTTTATCTCGCCATTGAGCTATTTGTTCATCTGTGGGTAAACTCCTTGGTGATACAGTTCCTGGGGAATAATTTCCACTCAATTCTTTAATTGCATCTAAATTTTCAAGCTTGGCGAATTTGCCAAGTCTACCTAAAATATCACACACCCTTTTACGACTTCGTGTATCAGGTTTTGTTTGGCTTACAAACTTGATGATTAAGTCTACGGAAATTTCTGCATCCTTCGCAAACTCAACAAATTTAGGGAAAACAATTTGGTAATCTTTTTTCCAGGTTGTCTCTGTTTGTTGGTTACGCGATCGCCTCCTCCAATATTCGGTTTCAAATTTCTCTACCCAATCAGATACAGTTTCTGTTTCTGGTGCTTGACCTAATTGCCAATCAGCCCAATTAAATTGACCTTTATCAAGTTGTAAAGCGATCGCACGAGCTTGTTGTTCGGCATATTGCAATCCTGTTTTTACGTCCGCGATCCTGGCGGAAATCTATACCCTTCGCCAGTTTGTAGCAGAGGGAAGTTATCCCCCGAACAAATCGAGTGATTGATTAATCAAATGCGATCGCACTAACAGAAATATTTGAATCAAATAGTAAACTTACTACTGCAAGAACGCCACAGAGAGACGAATATGAGAACCAGACAAGAAATTTTTGCAGAATTGATACAGAAGTTACGAGAGTGGGAGCCACCTCAAAATCTCAATTTAACTAAGATTTCCCCAAACTCATCGACAATGACCGATGAAACTAATTGCCCAAAAACATCCTTTAATAGGTCATCAGTCAAGGATTCCCAGAACTCGGTGTAGCTTGCCCGATTAATTAAATCCAGCAAATCATCACTCACTACGGTTATTTGATGTTTTGGACGTGCGATCGCATGTTGTAATTCAACCTCAAGGTTTGCGATCGCATTTTGGATAATTGGATTAGATGATTTAATTTGGCGTAATTCGTCTAATTCCCCGCGCAATGCCCTAACTTCCTGTGATTCGGTTTCTTCCTTTTTACTTTGCTCTAATATTCGGGGAATGAGTGTTTTGGCTTGCCGAGTGATTTCAACAATAACGAAATCTTGAATTTTAAGTAAATGATTGCATTTACTATTTGAGCAAAGTTCCTTTTGTTTTGCGTGGCGATTACAGCGAGCATATTGGATGCCCTTACTGTTGACTTGGCGGTACATGGTAGCACCACAAACACCGCACCTCATTAAACCTACTAATGGGTAATTTCCTGGCGTGTTCTTTTGAAAATTACATCGATTTTTATTTAAATTCTGCCTTATCTGTTCCCTTTCCGTCTCTGTTAACAAGGGTATATGGGTATCATAAATAAGTTCTTTATGTCCTCCTTTCGCCCTTTTTTGATGAAAGTAACTTGTGTGCCCCAACAGGGCGGGTAGATTCAACCACTTGCCGATACTGCTATCACAGAAGCTAATACCATATTCAGCCAGTAAATACGCACTGCAATTATTTGCTGATTCACCCGATAAAAGCTTATTAATAATTTCTCTTGCTATGAGCCACTTGGTTATACCTTCCTTGACTACCGTATTATCAGGCTCCAATTTTCCTTCACTATTTTTCTTATATCCAAAGCAAGCCTTGTAAATTTTTTGCTGTTGACGGAAAAACCTTTGACCATGCTGCACTCTTTGAGAGAGCAAAGATGACTCAAACTCAGCCATTGCGGACATTTGTTGGAAAGATAAAATACCAAAAGGATTATTTATGTCAATTGGGCTATCTAAGATTGTTAACTTAACGTTTTTAGATTTTATAATTTCGATCGCCTTGCAAACAGAAAGCATAGTCCGTCCCAATCGATCAATGCGGGTAACGATAATTTCTGTTATTAGCCCTCGTTTAACATCACCGATTAACCTATTAAATTCCTTTCGCGAGTCCGAGCGCCCAGATTGGATATCTATATATAGTTGTTCGATTCCGGCTTTCTTCAATCGATCTATCTGCTGCTTTAGCGCGTCCGAATCTTCAGCCTGTGCAATACTCGAAACGCGAGCATACCCCACAATGACCATATATCAAGAACCTATAGTGATGTAACTAAATAGATTATATAGGGTAATGCGCTGCAATATTTACCCAGTTCGCATCCTGTTGAAAATAATTTACGGGCGATATCTGCTTACGATGAAGCTTTAAAAGTTCGTAACCCCCGCGATACTCCCTTAGAATATGCCAATACTATTGCTAATAAAGCAAATGCTCTATCTAATCTTCCTGACAATTTAGAAGATTGGGAATCTGGAAATTCAAAAAATTTACGACAAGCAAGTAATTACTATCAAGAAGCACTGAAAATATTTAAGCAACATGAACAAATTGAGCAAGCAGAATTAGTGGAGCAAGCATTACAAGAAATCCAACAAGAATTAGCATAAAGAAAAGCGGCATGACACTTTATCTAAATCTTGGTAAAAATCTTGATAAACATTAATTAAACAACCATCAAAAGGGGAAAATAATGGAAGAAATTATTAATGATCCATTAATTCATAAATTAATCGTGAGTTTAACAGCAGATGAAGTTAATTTTTTCACAGGGATGATTTGGCTGATTGTAGGCACTTTCATATCAATGGCAGGTGGTGCAATTGGAGGATTACTGATTGCCAGAAAAGATTTAGGCTATGAATTATCTGCTATTTTAGGTGGTTTCTTTGGGCCAGCAGGTGTAATCCCCACAATATTACTCGGACTGGCAATTTTAAATATACTAGCACAATAATCAGGAGGAATCATGTTAGAAATAGCGTGGTTTGCAACTCGCCTATTTATTAAAGGTCAACTGCTTCGTGACCCTGTTGACTTTATCAAAAAAATTGTCTTTGGCACGGTAATTGGGCTGACGCTATTTCTATCGCTAGCACAAACTGAAATACCATTAGGACTAGCTGTAATTACATCCAGTTTAATTACTGGAATAGTCATGCCTTATCTATTTCGAGATTTCAAAATGAAATAGTTTCTGGTGATTTGATTTATTAACAATTGGGTTTAAATCCCAAAATATAGAGGTGCGATCGCGTTACTCCAAATGGAGGTTGGCTCTATCACATCTCTATAATTTATTATTGGCGTACTCGCAAAAGTTAATCAAGCTGTGCGAAAACTTACTAATTCTTCACCTATTTTTTGCCTCATGTGCATGAACTAAACTAAACAATAAACATGTCTTCATCAGCCCAAGCTGGTGTCATATTTTTGGCAACCATAGTCAGTAAAGCGTAGTCTTTGCGCGTTACTCCTGGTGGCAAATCCTTGGGAACTCCCATTAAGGTTTTGGTTTTGAACACAGTTCCTGGTTCTAAATCAAAGAAAGGAAATTCTGGTTCAGTACAACCCAGACAAGGCATTCCAGCACGGGTTTTAGAAGATACACGATTCCAGAGAATGCGATTACAGGAAGAATGGGTCATTGGCCCGCGACAACCCAAATCGTAAAATAGACAACCTGTGCGTTGACCAAACTCAGCCGTGGATGCTTTGTAAGCAAAGTGGATATTGCGAGTACAACCTGTTTGAGTAAAACTCTTGAAAAAGGTTTCTGGACGATGGAATTCATCAAGGGTAATATCATCGATACGTCCAGTGGCGATCGCAACTAATATCTGCGTTATCCAGTCTGGGTGTGCAGGACATCCAGGAATGTTTATTACGGGTAAACCGGATTGTGCCCGATAATCTGTTCCTAAAAACCCACCTGCTTCCCGTTTTAGGAATTGCAAACCTTGGGACTCACTGGGGTTAGGTGCAACTGCGGGAATTCCTCCCCAAGTGGCACAATCTCCCACTGCGACGACGAATTTCGCAACTTTGGCAAGGTCGCTTAACCAATCTTTCATTGGTCTTTCTGCAAAGCGATTCCAATGACACTTTATTTAAAGCGAAAGTTCTTGTACAGTAATGTTTTTAAAGTAAATAGTTAATAATGTGCCTAAAATAGTGCCTAATTTTTCGAGTTATGCCTATCCCCGAATCAACGGGATATGCATATGGGAAAATGTACACCAAGCTCCCATATTTACTTATGAACCAAAATAAATAAAATGCGAATATTATTAATTGCCAATACTATTTTTGAAATCGGAATTGGTTGTGTCTTTCTCTTGTTTCCCAGTTTAGTTTTAAAAGATAGTGCCTTATCGATTTCCTTGCTGCGGATAATTGGCTGTGGTGCTTTGGCTTTAGGAACTTTAAGCTTGTTAATGCTGAATGTAACCGATAAAAAAGCATTAAAACCAGGATTAATCGCCCTATCTATCTTCCATACTCTAGCAGCAGCTTCCCAAATTTATAGCTTTAGTAGTGGCACGGCTAATATAACCATAATTATCATACATTCATTGTTTGCAGCTTTCTTTGTCTGTATTTCATGGCAGCAAGTGAGATGACAGCAATGCTCAAAGAGTATGTATTTGTAAGCATTGGGCGCTGATTATTCTTTACTCAAATATTTTTAGTTGTGTTGTTTTGGATGTAACTTGTTATAAATTACGATTAATTGCAATGTACCAATTAAGGTTAAGTTAGCCATGAATTTATTCAACCGCATAACTTTGCTCAAAAAGTTGGCTGTTTTAGCAGTAGCTACTGGTATCAGCTTTTTGATTAGTATGCCAGTATTAGCACAAACCAATCCTCGTCCCAGTATTTTCAAAGAATTTCCCTACAACCGTTCATCCAACCACCGAACTAGGCAACGCCCCAAACGCACACTAAAGCATCGACCAAATGCTCGATTAAAAAAACAACCAACTTCTGCTCAAAATTACCGCAAGCGAGTACCCCAAGAATCATCTGAAGCACCACGCTCTTATGACTTTCGCGCTCCTGGATATAAATTACCTGCGCCCGTTCCATCCAAAAGATCACGTTAGAAAAAATGAAGATTTTTGCCTCAGTTTCAAAAACCTATCCCACTCATAAAATTCTTTGAATCCATATATGCATTGACTTAGAGCGAAGATTTTCGGTAAAGATACTTTAGCCGATTCTCTACCAGAAGAAATTACATTTACATCTCAAGGGATTTTTCAATAGATGGAATACCCTAAACTAAAATAAACCCTCTATTCTACTAACTATGGTTCAGTCTCCAAATAAACGTCTCACATTGGAAGAATTTCTTGCCCTTCCTGAAGGTGATGTTACCTATGAGTTCGTCAATGGTGCAGCTGTGCCCAAATATAAAGATGACGAAATGTCTCCTAAATTTTTTCATTCTCGGTTCCAAAAAACTTTACTGATTTTATTAGACCAATGCTTACGAAGTAACGGTCGAGTAGAGGTTGAATGGGCAATAAAATTAAAAATTAACAACCAAGACTGGATGCCTGTTCCTGATTTGACCTATGTTTCTTATAACCAGCTTCCTGCTGATTGGTTAAAAGACGAACCCTGTCCTGTTCCTCCCGAACTAGTTGTAGAAATTATTTCCCCTGGTCAAACTTTTGGTGAGATGACCGAAAAAGCTACTGACTATATCCAAGCTGGTGTTGCTCGTGTTTGGGTGGTAGATACAAAAGCCAGAACCATTACTATATTTGCACCTGCTTGTATTCCTACCACCTATCGAGACGATCGCCTAATTAGTGATGATTTACTACCAGGATTGGAAATTCCTGCCAACGAAGTATTTCAACGTGCTGGTTTGATTGGTTCAAATAGCTGATACTATTGCGTCAATTTCCACGTATTTCCCCATCACCTAGTACAAGAAGGCAGAAGTATTTATTAACTTTATTAACGATTTTTACCGTGCGATCGCTATGTCTGATGTCACAGTAAATTAGCTGAAACTCTTGTAAATATTCAGATTGCAGTCTTAAAAATGAGTATCTAAGCAAACAGTATTTTAATTCTGTTTGTGTAGGAGAAAAACAATTATGAAAAATAAATTTCCGTAATTTTTAGGTTCCTGGACGAGAGCGAATATGCTCTGGGATATGGTGGCGATCGCCTAATATTTCTAATAATGGTCCGTTAACGTCAAATTTAACCATACTTACCGACGCGACTAAGATATTAACTCGATAGCGATAACGTCCCAAATCGATACCTAATAAACTGCACAGCATAATCCGAATCGTGGCTTTATGGGAAACCACTAAAACATTACCTTGAGGATATTTGTCTTGAATTTCCGCAATTACAGGCATCGAACGGTTAGCAATCTCTACCGCCGTTTCCCCAGCTAGTGGTGCATTCCAAGCGGGTTCTGTTAACCATTTAACATAGTTGTCACCGTAATTTTCCTGAGCAAAGGATTTACTTTTTGTTTCCCATTTGCCGTAACTACCTTCCCTAAGTCCGTCACGCAACTGCATATCCATACCGATCGCATCACAGAATGGCTTGGCAGTAGCAACTGTGCGTTTCATTGGGCTAACATAAGCCGCTTCCCACTTCAATTTTTGATACACATCAGCAAAACTGTGTGCCATCTGTATACCTTCGGATGTCAACTCCGCATCAGTTTGACCACAGAAATTACCACTTTGGCTAAAAGTAGTTTCTCCATGTCGCAGAAAATATAAATTTAGAGTCATAATTTGTATCGCGATTGGGAAAAAAGGGTTCGCTCACAAAAAACATATCATCATCTCCTGCTGGGGTGTGTGAAACCGCAACAAAGCGATCGATACAAAAAGTAACGCATCATAAATTCTATCTCTTCCACGATTCCTTCAGATTGATTTTTGCTGAGCGATCGCACCCTTTATCTGTGCAATTAAGACAGAAACGAGCGATCGCCTTCCAGCCCGCTATGCTAGAGCTAGACTTAATCTTCATCCTTGAGTTCGGGTAAAATCTTGTCGAGCCTGTCGTTAGAATCTTTGGCAAGCTGAATACATCGTATACTTGCAGCCATTCCCCCAGCAGCAGTAACAGTTCCTTCGGGAACTTTGCCGGATAGTAAAAGCCCAGCACCTAAAAGGCTGATACAGGCAGACAGTGCAGTTGCAATTAGGGCGAGGTTAAAACTGTATTGTGCTTGGCGCAAGCGTTCTTGGGCAATACTTAATTCTATTTCTGAGTTGGTATTAGGCATTTTAGTAGCAGGTTGAATTTGAATTAAATTTACTTGAGCGGTCTGGTTTTTATCAGTCAGTGGTGTGCTGCTCATAGTGCATTTGTCGTGAGTGATGTTTACTTTTTCATAATCAACCTAAATGCCTGAAATCCTGATTACATGGTGGTTTTATTGTGTTTTTCTTTTGATTGTTCTATGCTTAACTTTTGATTGCATAGATAATCAAATTTAAAATATCTAGCCAAAGCATGAACAAAAATAGGTCAAAGGTTAGCGCCACCCCAAAAGGTTTAACAAAAGCTACCAATGCTTTGAAAAGACACTATGAGACGAAATTAAATCTTGCAAATAATTTGACAGGGTTAGTTGGTCGTAATACTATTCAAAATTTCTTTCAAGGAAAAGCAATTCAAATTGATAAATTCAAGGAAATTTGTAAAGCCTTAAAACTTGAGTCAGATTGGGAAGAAATTGCTGGTCTAGATAATTCACCTGATTTAATTGCTGAACCATGTAACGAAGCAACTAAAACAGATGTTGAAGAGGCAGATATTAGTATTGATATTGATAGCTTGGTGCAAGAGGTACGGGAAAAGCTAAAAGGATATATCCAAGAGCGCTGCGGTACGATGCGGGTGCTGGATATGACCCAGCCTATTGGCTTAGGTGACATTTATACTGATGTCAATATTTTGGAAAAAATTACTGGACGCAGAGGGCTAGATATTCCTGAATTGCTGCAAAACTTGAAAATCGAATTAGATGAATTTGACCGCTTTGGGTTAGGTAAGGTGACTGAAAAGCGAATTCCAGGCTTAGAGGCGGTAGAAAATCATGCAAAATTAATGGTTTTGGGTAAACCTGGTGCTGGTAAAACAACTTTTTTGAAGTATTTAGCTATTCAGTGCATTAATAAAAATTTTCAAGAAAACCGAATTCCCATTTTTATTACTCTCAAGCAATTTGCTGAAAATCCGCTAGATTTACAGGATTGTATTGTCCAGCAATTGGGTAATAATGTGATAAAGAATACTCAAATAATTCAACTAGTAAAATCTGGAAAATTTTTACTTTTATTGGATGGTTTGGATGAGGTAAAAGAAGAAGATATTAGCAAAATTATAAATCTAATTAAGGAATTTTCCGAACGATATCCCACAAATCAGTTCGTTATAACTTGTAGAATTGCAGCACGAGAATATATATTTGAAAAATTTACTGATGTTGAAGTAGCTGATTTTGATGAGCGACAGATAAAAATATTTGTAAGTAAATGGTTTCAGAATAAAGAACCAGATGCACCTGAAAGATTTATTCAACAGTTAGAATCAAACAATCCTATTAAGGAACTAGCCACTAATCCCTTACTGCTAACGTTACTATGTTTGGAATTTGAAGATTCAGGCGATTTCCCATCTGACCGTGCAGAATTATATAATAGGGCAATTCATACCCTACTCAGAAAATGGGATTCCAAGCGTGGGATTGTCCGAGATGGAGGAGATGAGGTATACAAAAAATTATCAGTTGGACATAAGGAAGATTTACTTAGTGAAATTGCCTGGACTACGTTTAAGGACAGTAATTATTTCTTTAAACAGAGAGATATTGAGGGATATATTAAAGATTACATCCGCAATTTACCAGAAGCTAAAACCGACCCAGATGCATTACGAGTCGATAGTGAAACAGTTTTGAAATCTATAGAGGCACAACATGGACTGCTAGTAGAGCGAGCCAGGGGTATTTACTCGTTTTCGCACCTCACATTTCACGAATATTTTACTGCTAGAGAGATTGTTTATGGTTCTAGCCAAGAAAATGCTTTGAAAATTTTAGCCAGCTACATTAGTGAAAAACGTTGGCGAGAAGTCTTTTTACTAACAGTTGGGATGTTGAAAAGTGCAGATAAATTGTTGCAGTTAATGAAACAACAAATTGATACGTCACTCGCTGGGGATCAAAAACTACAGCAATTCCTAACTTGGATTCAAGAAAAAGTCTGTTCTATGGAAACCCAATATAAACTTGCTGCTGTTCGAGCCTTCTACCTCTACCTCTACATCTCTCTCTTCCTAGACCGTTCCCTCGACCGAAGCTTCGAATTCTACATTTCTCTCTCCCTCTCCCTCTCCCCTCTCTCCCTTGATCGAACCCTCTCCCCTCTCTCTCTCGACCGTTCCCTTGATCGAACCCTCTCCCCCCTCTCTCTTGACCGTTCCCTCGACCGCCCCTTCGACCTCGACCTCTACCTCTCCCTATCTCTTTCTCTTTCCTTCTCCCTATCTCTCTCTTTCTCCCTCGACCTTGACCTTGAATCCTTCTCCCAAACCGTCTCCCGAACCTTCGAGCAAACTCTCTCCCTCAAGCGAACCCATAACAGTGAATTACACCGATCGCTTCAAGAACTAAAAAACCAACTTCCTGACTATAAAGTCGATAAAAAAGTCGATGAAGAAGCATTAAAGTATTGGTGGCTGGAGAACGGTCAAGTTTGGGCTGAAAAACTCAGAAGCGTGATGATTGAACACCGCAATATTGGTCATGATTGGCAGTTCAGCGAATCTCAGAAGAAATTGCTTCAGCAGTATTACGATGCAAACAAGCTCCTAGTTGATTGTCTTAATCGCAGTCGTTACGTAAGCCGTGAAGTGCGCCAGGAAATTGAGGATACGTTGTTGTTACCAGTAAGTTGAAACCTGTTACGCTGCTACCAAAACCCAAAAACCCAGCCTTGATGACCGGGTTTGAGTTGGGGTAAGTCCCCGCAGTTTAGTTATATAAGTTCGTTATAGCCATTTGTCTGAGAATGACTACATCCCAATAACTGTTGATTCCGGAAAGTTCTGGGTATTGGGAATTTTATAGTCCACTCTCGCCACGAAGCCCCCAAATCGATTGGGAGCTATCTTATGTTGTCCAAGATAAGCAATTCTTATTACACATATACACTATTTATTGTCAAGCAATATTGACCATTTGTAACGATATTGTTACTATTGTTTACATAAAGCAACAAATAAAGATAAATAAAGGAAAAGATTATGTATACAACAGTTAACGAAGACGGCGTTTTAAATAACTACCCAACCGAGCCAAGTATGTACTATGCTGATTACCCAGCAATTTGGGAACAACGTCGATATCTGTTCCAGGGTGCGATCGCAGCATTGCTGGTGACAACTTTGGTTTTAGTTGCATTTACCGTTAGTTAAGAAAATTTGATTTCAGTATCTCCTATCTCCCAAACAAAAATATTCGTATCCTTCTAGTCACCTCGGTAATTAAATACCGGGGTTTTTTGATGATTTTTCAGAAAATCTAAAAAACTTTTGTTGTTATCCGAAATACTCGTCATGGATTTTGTAGCCTTAAATATCGAAACAAAAGGCACAAAAAACAACTCAAAATTAATTTGATAACTTTTGAAATGTTTGCTATGTAAGGCTAGTGCCAATATTTGTTATTGATTAAATTAACACCTACATCAAATCGTAAACTACATTCATAGGTAACTAAAATGACATCTACTACAGAATCAGTAGCTAAACTCAACAAGCCTGTTTTAAAAGAAGGTTCCCAAGGCGCAGCTGTTAAGGAACTGCAAAAGCTATTATTCGACAAAGGTTTTTACGATAACTGTAGAAAAGAAGTTGACGAATCTATAATCGATGGTATTTTTGGCATCATGACAACATCTGCGGTTAGAAGCTTCCAAGCTCATGTATTTTTACCTGTAGATGGTGTTGTAGGCGATCGCACCTGGCGAGCATTATTTAAAAACGCACCTGTGGATATGCCTACTTTGAAATTAGGCAGTAAAGACGTAGGGTTAGTAAAAATCATCCAACAAAAATTGATATTTAGCGGTGACTATCAAGGTATTATCGATGGTGTGTTTGGCGCGAAAACAGAGGCTGCTGTCAAAGCTTTGCAAAAACGTACTCGTTTAACAGTTGATGGAATTGTAGGCGATCGTACTTGGTTTGAATTGAGCAAAATTCGTAACCCAGAAGGTGGTTGCTAGAAAACGCTTACTTTGCCGGACGGAATCTACTGTTCCGGCAGACTTGTGCTTCTTATTAGTAGTGAAGAATATAAAGTGAAAAAAATTAGTAAGTCTATATTTTTATCTAGCTTGGTTGGTCTAACTTTGGGTTTTTACCCAAACCTTGCAATTCAACATGCTAACGCCCAAACTACAAAATCTTGTAGTCCATCTCGTTTAAATTCTTCATATCGCAAAATAGGCGAACTTCCGATTCTAGAGGCAAAAACAAACGGGGCAAGTTATTCTAGTACCGCTTATAGCGCAGGAAATAATCGTTTTGCTTATCTTGTTTTAGACTCAGCCAAAAAAACTGCGGCACGTGTGGACTTGACTTATTCTGTAGACAAAAAAGGTCGCAATATTGCTAATATTAGAGTCTGCGGAGATGTTCAAAATTCATCAGAATTACCGCTTCTGAAGTTTAATTTCTTACGTGGAAAGTCAATAGGGGTTTATACATTGGGAACTCAAAATTTAACTTACGTTGTTCCCAGAGCATCACATACAACAACTATCCAGACGGTAATAGATGCCACCTAATCCTGATTAATATTCATTGTGAAACTATAACTATTAGCGGTTAGCCAAAAGCTAATAAAAAAGGCTAAGAGGTTTATTACATATTGTTTCACACAACTCGACAGCAGTAATTAGTTATATTACTATTGTTATGTTACTAGATTGATGTTTGGCAAACCTAAGCGGGGGCTAAAACCTGGGGGGTTCTGCCAAAATCGCCAGAACCTAGACAAGTTAATATTTACAGCGTTTCCTTAATCTGCACAAATGATAATTTGTTTCAATAAGCGGGGCTGAAATGACCCTGTTTTTGAGGTCTGCCAAAACTGCTTGTACAATCCTTACTCTGTAAGGGTTTCAGACGGCGGACTTGAAACCTTACGATTCCCGGCAACGGGATTGAAACTATCAGAGCAGCTAAAGTAGCTAGATTGAAAAAGTACACTTGAAACCTTACGATTCCCGGCAACGGGATTGAAACTTGAAGAAAGCATCTATGCTTTCTCCTGTAGGCTCTACGAACTTGAAACCTTACGATTCCCGGCAACGGGATTGAAACATTTTAATTCCCTCCTCAAATCCACCGATTCCTGCACTTGAAACCTTACGATTCCTGGCAACGGGATTGAAACGATAAGATTAAAATCATATTATCTTCTTCTATTTCCTTGACACTCAGCGATTCTCAACAACCGGATTGGAGCACCCGGACAAGTTAATCCCCTTGCGGGGATGAAAGTTTTGAGAAATGCGATCGCCCGCTAGGTATGGCGCTGAGTCCTTCGCCAATCTCCGGAATGCTCTATCAGAAAGGTTAAATTAATTTTTTCTAGGTGCTTGATGAAGTGGATTCTTCAGGCGATTTTACTATTCTTCTACCCCAAGGTTTCAGCACAGAAATACCGATGATGGCAAGTACACATAAAGTTTGAATTGCACCGCCAATAAGAACCCCTTTGATGTCAAATGTATATAGCGGATTGCTGAATGCTTGCGATCGCTCTATATCCGAAATACTTGTGGCAGCATTTAACCAAGGTCCTAGCCAAACAGTTCCTGTACTAATCAACGTAACTGTCGCAATCCATTTGACAATTACCCAGTAGTGTTTAAAAAATCCCCAAATCGTTAACCAACAAAGCAGTCCTCCGGTTAACAAAGACAAGTTAGCTGAAGGAATTATCACGAAATCATCTAGTAGTTTCAGAGTTGCATTGATTGCATATAGTTCATCACCGTTAGTAGTATGGGTATTTTTCAATGCGATCGCTACCATGCACAAAGCCGTACCAAACCAAATGCTACCAAATGCAACATGGGCTGAAAGTAGCCAGTTTTTCTGCTTAACGTTGAGTTTAGGCATAAAGTCTCCAGATTTTCCGATTTTTGATTGATAATTGCTATCTGTGACTAGATTCTGTCAATCTATTACCACAATCATTAATTTTATATTGATGCGATAATGCGACCGCTTTGATTTCTTTTTCATGGAAACAGTTTTGTAATTTTTTGCAGATTCCTCCTGCGGCACAATACTAAGATAAAGGGTTGCTAATGCGATCGCTCCCATACAATCTTGGAAAATTACAAAGGTTCCTATGCGCGAACTCAAATATTACATAGCTTGCAGCGTTGATGGTTTTATTGCTCACAAAGATGGTTCGTTTGATGGTTTTCTGATGTCAGGGGAACACATTGCTGGTTTGGCAGAAACTTTTCCCGAAACATTTCCCGCACATTTCCGTGATGGTTTGGGTATTCAGTCGGAAAATAAGCATTTTGATGTTGTTTTGATGGGGCGTAAAACCTACGAAATCGGTTCAAAGGTTGGCATCACCAATCCCTATCCTCAGATGAAGCAGTATCTTTTCTCCCGTAGCATGGAAGCTAGTCCCGATGAAAATGTTGAACTTGTTTCTACTAATGCGATCGCATTTGTGAAAAGTTTGAAGCAGGAAAATGGTAAAGATATTTGGCTGTGTGGTGGTGCAGAATTAGCTGCAAGCCTTTTTCAAGAGAATTTAATTGATGAGTTGATTTTGAAGGTAAATCCATTTTTGATGGGTTCAGGAATTCCACTGTTTGCAGATGTAGTTAAGCAAACATCTCTGGAATTGAGCGATCGGCAAATTTACGATAATGGTGTTTTGGTGCTTTATTATCGGATTCAATGTTGAGTTTAATGAAGATAATGCCATCAATCAGCCGGAAGTTTTGCGTATTTGTAACTTGTCAGTTCGCGAAGCGGCTCCTCTGGAGCATCACTATAAACTTAAAACTTAATTGATACAGATTTTTAAGATTGTCGCCAAGGTAGTTGCTTTGAACTACAATACATTTGTTCTGACTATTCGGAGGCGAAAATTTATGTCAGTTAAAGCAATTCCCGAAGGCTACCATACCGTTAACCCGTATCTTTTTGTAGAAGGGGCAGCAAACCTACTGGAGTTTCTCAAACAGGGATTTGCAGCCACGGAGATTCGTCGTACCCTGCACCCAGACGGCAGCATTATGAATGCTGAGGTGAAAATTGGTGACTCGGCAATAATGGTGAGTGAAGCCAGATATGACTTCAAACCGATACCAAGTTCGATTTACCTGTATGTAGAGGATACTGACACAACTTATGAAAATGCGCTCCAAGCAGGTGCTACTTCCGTGATGGAGCCAAATGATGAATTTTGGGGCGATCGCCATGCAGCAGTGAAAGACCCAACTGGAGGTTATTGGTGGATTGCAACCCATCAAGAGGATATTTCATCTGAAGAAATAGACAAACGAATTCAAGTGTTGTTTGGTAGTAAAGAAAAAGTATAAATACAAACAAGTCATGACACCGGACGGAGAAAGTCTACTTGTTATCTATTTAAGATGATCTGCATCCGTATCAAACTTTATAGCTAGGAGATAAAGCGATGGAGACAAGCACAGTACAACCAGAATTAACAATGAAAGCTGAACTGCAAAAGGAGCATCAGTGGCTAGCTAAGCTCCTTGGTGAGTGGACATATGAAATTGAAGTGACGATGGAACAGGATAGTCCTTCCGAAAAATCTACAGGGACTGAAAGCGTGCGATCGCTCGATGGACTCTGGATTGTGGCTGAGGGACAAGGAAATATGCCGGAATGCGGTGCAGTTACAACGATAATGACACTTGGTTACAATCCGCAGACAAAGCGCTATGTAGGTACATGGATCGGCTCAATGATGACCCACCTTTGGGTATACGATGGTGAGTTGAATGCAGATGAAACCGTTCTGACACTTGACTCTGAAGGGCCTGCGATGAGTGGCGAAGGGAAGATGGCGAAGTACAGAGATTTGCTCGTATTTAAGAGTGACGATTATCGCGTATTAACATCCCACGTTTTGGGGGATGATGGCAAATGGCACGGATTTATGACTGCACACTATCGGCGAAAATAAAAGCATCTCTGAATATTGAGTAATGAAAAGAGAACAAGGCAGAGGGTAAAATATATTTTTTCACTCCTGCCTTTTTTCGGCAATTCAGAGGAGATTTTATGTTTGCATTAAAGCTTTTGGCACTACTAGGTTGTGGGTTGATGGCTGGCGTGTTTTTCGCCTTTTCTACTTTTGTGATGACTGCGCTTGCTCGACTCCAACCAAGTGAGGGTATTACTGCCATGCAAGCGATTAATATCACAGTGATTAATCCGTTGTTCATGGGAGTATTCTTGGGAAATGCTGTGGCTTGTATCTTTCTTGTGATTTTCTCACTGTCAAAATGGCATCAACCCGGTACAGTCTATTTACTTGTCGGTAGTTTATTGTATTTGGTGGGCACATTAGGAGTGACGATCGCGTTCAATGTGCCGATGAACGACGCACTGGCAAAGGTTGAACCAGGTAGTACCGACGGCACAAGTTTATGGACTAGCTACCTCGTTAACTGGACGTTTTGGAACCATGTTCGCACATTCGCCGCTCTTGCAGCAGCTACATCACTTGCGATCGCACTTCGCGTAATATAGCCAAAACAAATTACAGAAACAATGCCAGAAACTCACAGGGTCAAAAATTTATTTTAATTTTCTGGGTTTAGTAATTTCAAAACCCTCGATGGGCTCAACTCCAAGCATTCGATTTATTATTATTATTATTATTATTATTATTATTGTCAATAATGATAATGCTTATTTCTACCTTTAGAGGTATGGATATTTTCCACTTCTTTTTAAATTATTACTAATGCACCTGTGTAATAAACCTACACCTGTCAGTCCAAACTTTACAAACTTTACAAATCAGAAATCAGCAACTTAAACAGCGAGTTGCTGAATTAGAAAAAGCCTTCCAAAGCTGTTGCAATTTTCGCTTCCTCACAAGTTCCTCAACATTTTTTTCTAAGTTAAGAACATAGCAGAGTGGAGATTTACTAAAATAAACCCCTAATCCTATGTTTCGACTAAGATTAAAGGCTATTTAGTGTAATTGTCACGTTCAGCGTGTTGGCATTGGGTGTAGTGACTATTTCAGGTGTATAAAAATTGATGTTTATGAATGTAGACGAAATTCTCAAACGTTATGCTGCTGGAGAGAGAAGTTTTCAGCGAGTAAATCTGTTAGAAGCAGAACTTACCAGTGCAAATCTTCAAGGGGCAGATTTGAGTTATGCTGATTTACGTCAGACAAGGTTGGGTAAAGCCAACTTGAGCCAAGCCTGTCTCTGGGAGGCAAACTTAAGTGAAGCCATTCTTTGGGGGATAGATTTGAGTGGGGCTAACTTGCATCGTGCCTTTCTTCGTGAAGCTGATCTAACAGGTGCAAAACTAGTTAAAACTTTACTGGATGGAGCAAACCTAGTCAAAGCTAGTTTATGTGGTGTTAATCTCAACAGTGCCAACCTGTCTAATTCTCTGCTACTACAAGCAGACTTACGTCCCAGCGCCAACCAGCGCACAGACTTAGGATATGCAGTTTTAACTGGAGCAGATTTGAGCTACGCTGACTTAAGGGCAGTTTCACTATCTCACGCTAACTTAGATGAGGCAAAGTTGTGTCGTGCCAACCTGAGCCAGACAATGCAATGGGGGGATTTAGCCACAGATTTAACTGAAGCTAGTTTAAAAGGGGCAGATTTAAGTTATGCCAATCTCACCAATGCCATCCTGCGAAATGCTAATTTGCAAGCAGCAGATTTAACCGGAGCAATTCTCACAGGTGCTGACTTACAGGGGGCAATTATGCCCGATGGAAGCATTCATAATTAGGGCTTGCTGAATCAAAGTGGAATCTAGGACATATAGGGATTTCAAGTCTTTTTTTCCTAAACAGGTGCAAGGTGATAACGTCTAGAATCTCAAAACCCTTGCACTTTTGTGTACGATGCCCTTGGCGAGCACTCTGTGGTATCGCTGAATAAATTTGGAAATTAGGGAACGAAACTACAATTTTGCGAGCTATGTAGCTTCTATATTCGCTCTGGAGACTTTTTCAGCAAACCCTAGTTAGCTTTCGATACGGATTTGATAAATATTTTGCGAGAGAATAGTCGGATAGAGCGTTCTTATCACAATTCTGACTGTTAATAAACTGTTAATAACACGTTACCTTACCTTGTGAATCTCTGCATCATTACTTGGTATTCATCCGCCAAAAATTAGGAGTTACGTTATGCGGATTATGATGATTCAGCCCAATTATCACTCAGGTGGTGCAGAAATTGCCGGAAATTGGCCACCAAGTTGGGTTCCATATGTTGGGGGGGCATTAAAAAAGGCGGGTTTTACTGATATCCGTTTTGTTGATGCCATGACAGATTATATTCCTGATGATGCTTTAGCGGAGATTATTGCCCAGCATCAACCGGATGTAGTATTAGCAACAGCAATTACCCCCATGATTTACCAATCACAGACAACTCTGAAGATTGTTAAAGAAGTTTGTCCCCAAGCAAAGACAATCATGGGTGGGGTTCATCCGACCTATATGTACAATGAAGTTCTCCATGAAGCTCCTTGGGTAGATTATATTATTCGTGGTGAAGGTGAAGAAATTACCGTGAATTTGCTCACAGCGATCGCTAATAGCACTGATGAGCAAGAACGCAAAAATATTCTCGGTATTGCTTTTCTCGAAGATGGTCAAGTGGTTGCCACACCTGCTCATCCCCCCATTGCTGACTTGGATACTCTGACTCCAGATTGGAATCTTTTAGATTGGAGTAAATATATTTATACTCCTCTCAATGTCCGGGTTGCTGTACCCAATTATGCGCGAGGATGTCCGTTTACTTGTCGTTTTTGTTCGCAGTGGAAATTTTGGCGCAAATACCGTTCCGGTACACCCAAAAAATTTGTTGATGAGATTGAAACTTTAGTTAAAGAACATCAGGTGGGTTTTTTCATCTTGGCTGATGAAGAACCAACAATCAATAAACCGAAATTTATTGACTTATGTAACGAATTAATCGAACGCAATTTGGGTGTTCACTGGGGAATTAATACCAGGGTGACAGATATTTTGCGCGATGAACATGAATTACCACTTTATCGCAAAGCTGGATTAGTGCATGTCTCCTTGGGAACGGAAGCAGCAGCACAGCTAAAGTTAAATTTGTTCCGCAAAGAAACCACCATCGAACAAAACAAGCGAGCAATTCAACTTTTAAAACAAAATGGGATGATTGCCGAAGCCCAATTTATTATGGGTTTGGAGAACGAAACCCCAGAAACAATTGAGCAAACCTATCAGATGGCTCTGGACTGGAAAGCAGATATGGTGAATTGGAATATGTTCACCCCTTGGCCTTTTTCGGAATTATTCCAGGATTTAGGCGATCGCGTAGAAGTTCGGGATTATTCCCAATATAATTTTGTCACTCCGATTATGAAACCGGAAGCGATGGAACGGGAGGATGTGCTTAAAGGTGTACTGCGAAACTATGCTCGTTTCTACCTACGCAAAACCTTAGAATATTGGTTTGTGAAAGACCCTTTTAAACGCAAGTATCTATTAGGTTGTTTGAAGGCTTTTGCCCAAACCACCATTAATAAGCGTTTCTATAATCTGAAAAGAGTTAAATATAATGGGTTGCAAACTAAGGTGGAATTAGGTTTTGATGAGTCAAAGATTCTCACTCGCGAACAAATTGCCCAACTCAAGCAAGAACATCCAGAACTGAATGCAGATGTGGATTTTGCTGGTAATATTTCTGCCTGTGGTGCCCCTAGTGATTTACCAGAATATGATGAGGGTGGACAGGATGTACCCAGCATGAAAATATAGCTGTAGTTTTTCTGAACGCAGATTTTCTAGAGAGGTTGCACAACAACCTCTCCACATGATCCCAAAAAAATCCTTAATGCTAAAATCTAGCGTACAGTTCCCCGTAATTTTTCGGTATCAATTGGTTTAATGAGGTAAATTAGTAGCAAATTCCAGACAATTGCGCCAAGAAAAGGTAATTTGCGAATCAGCTTGATAAATTTAGGTTGAGAACTGCGCTCAATCTCTGCAAGTTGGAAATTATAATCCGAGCATTGGTGTAAAAGCGGAAAAAACTTAGGATGGTCAGTATTTAGCATTACAGGAAAAGCTCGACCTGCTGTTTCGTTAGTTTTCTCAACTACTTGTCGGTCAAATTCTGTTGCATCAAGTCCTAATGAGTGGTAAAAACCAGCCCGCTCGTGAACCGTTATCGTATGAGTTGCAAATACCGATAACAGGAAAAAGCGACTCCATAATCTTGCTTTCCAGTTGTTCCAAAGTTGTGGTTGCGATCGCAATAATGCCTTAAATATATCTCCATGTCGGTTTTCGTCCTGGCACCAACTCTCAAATTTCTGGAAAATTGGGTAAAACTGATTTTCTGGATGCTTTTCTAAATGACGGTAGATAATAATGTAACGCCAGTAACCGATTTTTTCTGACAAGTAGACACTGTAGATTACCCACTCAATGGGGAAAAACGTATAGGTGCGGGTTTTTGTCACTTCACCCAAATCAAGTGATAGTTTAAAGTCACCCATTGCTTTGTTGAGAAAGCCAGCATGACGAGCTTCATCACGAGCCATGAGGTTAAAAATTTCCGCTAAAAGTGGATTGCGTTGTTTGAGTTTGCGGGATAGCTCTTTAAACAGCAAAAATCCAGAAAATTCGGAAATACAAGAGCGTTCCAGATACTCAATAAAGGATTTACGCGCTTCTCCATTAATATGTTCCCAAGACTTTTCAAACTCCTCATCCCTGACAAAATGGTGACGGTTATAATCTGCCCGCATTTCTTCCAGCATCGCCTGTAACTCTGATTGCTGATCTGATAAATCCAAGCTAGCGGCAGTTTCAAAATCTGTAGTATAAAACCGAGGAGTAAGTACAGTTTCTTTACTTGGTGCTTTAATCCCCTGCTTTGGTTGTTTGGGAGCGGATTGAGGTAGAGTATTAACCATAAATTACTGTGCTAATCAACTAAATATTTTGATAGCTATTGAGTCATGTTAAGTGTAATTGGTTAACTTCTTGTGTAGCCAAAAGTGTTACAATCCTTAAAAGCTCTAGGAGATGGGGCATTCTTAGGCATCAAGTAAAAATAAGTAGTGCGAGCATCTTGCTCGCGCGGGCAGGATGCCCGCACTACAAATATTAAATTGTTCAACTTACTTTTACACGATTCCTTAAAAGTATCTGTGCATTCAGAGACTACTTTCTCATACCTAACCAACACACTGGACAAAATTAAAAGGGTGCGGCTCTTTTAATAAGACGCGGAATGTAGTTTAGCCTGGTATTGGAAGTGGTGGAGGGGTAATGGGGCAACAGGCTTTAGCAACTTGCTTCATCAAGGGAATCGCACCTTGATAAAGAGCAAGATGATTGCGTTTATGCTCTTGGTGTAAATGGAAGCGCCAATACTTATCCCAATCGCCGCTAATATACAAAGAACGAAGCCGCAAGACAGCCTCAGCACCAGCTAAACTCCATCTAGCACCAGTAATATCCATCCTGTCCTTGATTAAATGGCGGCAAGCACCTTCTATAACTCCGGTAGCAATTGGCAACCCAGCTTTTAAATAATCATGGTATTTGAGGTATTCGCGGTTGTTGAGCAAATATCTGGCACAGTTATCCACAGGTTTGCGTTCTTGGGGTGTGAGTTTACGTTTTGTCGCGCTTGTTCGCATCCCAGAAGCAACATCACTCGATTTACCTTCAAGAATATACTGCAAACGTTTTGTTACCCAGGCTTCAGCTTGTTTATCAGTACTGGAATAAAAGACAAATGCAGCTTTCCACAAATACTCAATCACATGGATAATATCCAGGACAATCGTGAGTTCGAGGTTGTGTTTTTTGGCAAATTTCTTCATGAGTGACAATTGTTGCTTATTGCCATCAACTAAGGCTATTAAGCGTTTTTGTCGATCTCGGTCACGATGCAATACCTCATCGAAAGCCTCTTTAATGACGACTTCTGGTTCCTTGGCAACAGAAGCCCAAACCCTTTTCCCAATAGGCTTAGGACGCTTTATTTTCTTATCCTTATCGGATGGGTTAACTATTTGCTCAACTGTGCGAACAAAGGGGTTGATTGTGTAAACTGAAGCTACCGTTGCCATTCGCTTGGCATTGGCTTTTTCTCCTTTTGTTAAACGCTTATCAAAGTACCCTTGTAACAGCCTTCTAAGTAGTTCATATCCATTATCAAGCAACTTACTTTCTATTTCTCCATGCTCCAACCCACAAATACTATCTGAGTCCAGCCAACCAACTATTTCTTCAAATACTTCTCGTGCTTCTTCCCAAGACATCCCTGGATTTGATGTAGATGCTTGCATATGTCCGTGCTTATCCCTGTTTTTCTTTTTTGACAACCAAGGATGCATCTTTTCCATTTTTGGGCTGAAACATTACTCTGGTTGACTTGTCTTCTATTACTCTTATACCATACTTTGTACTACTAAAAGAGTCGCACCCAAATTAAATAGCTTTGAAAAATTTGCTGGGCATCGGCAGCAATGCGATATTGCGGATGATGAATTGTTCCGCAGGTGTAACTTCAAACAGCATCTCTATCTGAATACAAAAGTCTTTTTTTAACACCCAAAATACCGCCCACAGAAAGTTTGGCGATTGAGACAAAGCCTACTGAACCAGGCAAAAAACTCAGCCTACTCCCTCAGACTTACGTTGAATGGCTGTATCTTATAGAGTAGGCAGTATTTTGGCATTAAATACTATATTCAGGTGTTATCACTTCTACATCTGATTTAGGAGAATGACGCTCTGTACTTCCAACCCGATCTTGACGGGTAATCAAGTCAAAAACATGTTCGCCGATCGCAGCTTTCACATCTGCTTCGAGTTCGTGAAATACGTCTCTATTCAAAGCAAAAGCATAATTTGCCTCGTTGACAATCTTCTCAATCATAGCCTCATCTAGAGGCAAAGAATTCAACGCTTGACGGTATTTATCCTTAAATACTCGTTTCGCTTCAGGTGTCGAGAGTTGCTCAAATTCATGCATAGCTGTACCCTGGTCATCTGGCAAATCCATTGCCGAACGAGCAATTTTTTTTAATGCTTGTCCACCTGATAAATCTCCCATGTAACGAGTATAAGCATGAGCAATCAGCAATTCCGGTTGTGTATTGGCAATTTCGCGAATCCGATTAACATATACCTGACCTGCTGAAGAAGGCGAAATCTCTTCTTGCCAATTTTCACCATAATAAAAAGCTAAATCTTTCTCTAAATTTGTTTTGCGATTGAGTTCGGGGAAATAAATTAACCCCATGACGCAGTGTTCCTGATTGCGCTGTAATTCTTCCTCTAAGGCGCTGTAGACAAAATATAAATCTGCTAGTAACTTCCGAAAAAAACTTCTTTCTACTATCCCTTTGAGAAAGCATTTCATAAATGCAGTATTTTCCGCCATTGTGTGCGAATCTTTGGTACCTTCTCGCAAGCAAATATCTAAATGGCTGCTCATGGTGAATACCTCCTACAAAATACGTAAAATAAGTAGTGCCTTTTTGACTATTGTGCTGGATACAGTATGTGCAAAAGCGAGAGTGATACCATTTCACGAAAAATCTGATACAGATGTAAATCGTGAAAGCTTTGCTGCATCTCAGTTTTTTTTAATTGCGTAGCTTGCTAGTCTTCGACAACGCCAACGGCGTACACTCTTCGAGAAGGCTTGCGCCTACGCGACAGCGAGTATTGCGAATTGTGAATTGGTATGAGGTTGTTATTTCTGGGTCAAACACCCATTAGCCCAATCTTGGGGTTGTAGGAAAAATTCAGTTAGTTGTGCTTCTGGGCTTCCCGGTTGTGTTTGGTAGCCATATTCCCAACGTGTCAGAGGTGGCAAAGACATGAGAATTGATTCTGCTCTGCCATTGGTTTGTAGACCGAATACCGTTCCCCGGTCGTATACCAAATTAAACTCAACATAACGACCTCGACGGTAAAGTTGAAATTGACGTTCGCGATCGCTATATTCTATTTCTTGTCGTCGCTGCACAATCGGTAAATAAGCGGGTAAAAATGCATGACCGCAAGACTGGACAAAAGCAAAAATATCTTCCCAGCTACGAGATACTGTCCCAACTTGCTGACTATAGAGTGCTGCTTGACTATCTGGTTGACAACCGACATAAAGCTTACTACTAGCATCCTGATAGTCAAAGAAAATACCACCAATGCCTCGTTGTTCTTGACGATGCGGTAAATAAAAATATTCATCACACCAACGTTTGAAGGTTGGATAGTACTCTGGATGAGAGCGATCGCAAGCACCCTTTAATGTTTGGTGAAAATGAATCGCATCCTCTGCAAAGGGATAATATGGTGTTAAATCAGCACCTCCACCAAACCACCAAATTGGACCAGCTTCAAAATATCGGTAATTCAGGTGTACCGTCGGCACGTAGGGATTGCGAGGATGCAACACCATTGAAGTCCCCGTCACAAAAAAACTATGTCCGGCAGCTTCCGGACGTTGAGCCAAAATTGCAGGAGGTAAACTATCTCCCCATACTTCAGAAAAATTCACACCTCCCTGTTCAAATACCCGTCCATCTCGAATCACACGGGTACGTCCTTGTCCACCTTCTGCTCTTTGCCAACAGTCTTCGTGAAAGCGAGCTTTCCCATCAAGTTCTTCTAGTGCTGTGCAAATTTCATCCTGTAAATTCAAAACAAATTGCTTTGCCCGTTGCTGCGAATCTGCTGGTACTTGACTAGCAGAAAGTTTAAGTAATTGTGTTTGATTTTCTGAATGACGACCCATGCAGTATTCTCCTCTACCTCTAAAGCCAGAATGGTTACTTTATTTTTATAACTATATAGCTATATAAATAGAGAATGCAAACAAGTATCAAAACTTAATAAACTTGATTAAAAATCCCGGTACAGTCTAAGTGTATAAAATGAGGCATCTATTTCACGCAAATACTAAACGCAAATGTGAATAGACAAACTAAACTGTACCGACGATGGAGTGGGAGACTAAAATAACTATATAGTAATACAATTGGTGTAATTAGATTAATCTTTATGTCAAAGAGTCTTTCTCAACAAAATTCCCCAGAATTGCTTGCTCCCGTTGCGGAATATTTCAAGATACTTTCTGAAACTAGTCGCTTACAGATTTTGAGTTGTCTGAGAACCGGACCGATGAACGTTACCGAAATGGGTGAAGCGACTGGTTTGGGACAGGCAAATTTATCAAAACATTTAAAAGTTTTGACTCAAGCGGGTTTGGTGTCCCGTCAACCCAAGGGAGTTAGTGTCTACTATTCTATCAGTGACCCTGTAATTTTTGATCTATGTGAATTAGTTTGCGATCGCATTGGTGATCAAATACAAAAGCGGGCTAAAGAATTTGAACAAATCAAAGCTTTTAGCACCCTCTCAAAATAACTATTTCCTCGCCAACAGAATTCAGAAAAAGTTGGGGAGTTTCCATCAAACCATGTTAGAGGCGCTTTTTACTAGCATAAATTTCCCATTGGTAACGCCATATGCCTTTGGCATGAAGCTCTGCTGATCGCGGTTTACTTACTCCTTGCCAGTTGAGCGATAATACCAGTGTACAATCCTATAAATTTTGACTGTTCTACAGGTGCGTTGCTGTTATTCCAAGTGGCAACCACACAGTAATTTTTACCATTTTTCGCCTGCAACCAAGTGGTCATATTTAGAACACCAGGCTCGGAACCACCTTTAAATGCCACCTTTTGCCAATCTTGAGAATTTGCAACACCTGGATTAATACTCATCAGGGGCAAATCAGCAACTTCTTCCATTAATCCGCAAAGTTCGGAAGCTGTAAAAAACCATTCCACGTCAAGGGCAACTGGATTAACTCCCTCAAAATCACTTACATTAGGAAGCGGTTTTTTCGTTAATTCTTTTAATGTTGCTCGACGTTGAGTTTCATTACCAGTTTGATAACGTTTGAGTAAATCTCGATTTTCTTTACCTTTTAAAACAAACAATTCACGGGTAGTTAAAAAAGGACGATTACGAGGAGATATCGACTCAATTTTCTGTTTTCCAACTAAATTAATTAACGTATCTGTTGCTGTATTGTCGCTAATCGAAATCATCAAAGCTGCCAGCGTTTGTAGTGTTAAGTAGGAGCCATCAGCCCATGTTTGTAATATTCCTGATGGTAAACTTTTATTCTGCGATCGTAACTCAACTACATCCTTCCAACTTCGTTTCCCGGACGCAATTTCTAATTTCAATGCTTTGAGTACGGCTAATTTGAAGGCGGAACCAACTGCCAATGGTGTTTGCGGATTTAAGGCGGCTTTTGTTGTTTTGCCTTCCCTGATTAAAACACTAAGGATCGTGGATTAAATAAAGTGTAATTCTGGTTTAGCGGTGTAATTCCATTGGGGCAAAAATTCATCAAAAACAATCTTCATGTTTGATTTGAAATCTTCAGCCACTTTTCGACCCGTTTGATAGGTTTTATCGAGAATCGTTGTAAAAACTTTGAGTCCTGTGCGAGTGGTTGCCTTTGCCATTAAGTCTTTTACAGTCTGGATACTCTCAAAAATCATCCCCTGACAAACGCGAGAGATATGAGGAAACAAACGATGCTCAATCGGATTATACTTGGAGGTGTAGGGCGGATAATGAGCGATACGAATTTCGATGCCCAGTTCATTAACTAATGCCTGTAAGTCCTGTTTGAAGATGTAATAGCGAGAGCTATTGCTACCGCCACCATCACATAACAGCAAAATTGAATTTGCCAAAGAATAACGCGTCTTACCATAGGTGTTCCACCAGTAGCGAATTGAGTCACAGGCTAATTCACTGGTATCGTGGCTGATGCCAATCTGGATATAACCCACATTGTCTGTTATATCGTACAGCCCATGGGGAATGGCAACTCCAGTCGCAAGCGTTGGCCAATCATGGTCAAACACCTCTATCGTTTCTTGAGTGTATAGTTGTCCCTCCCGGTATAACTGCCCAATTAATTCTTTTTTTTGGTGTCCATACTCATGACCGGATTACCTGCCGTTTGATAAGAGTGCTTAAGTTGGTCAATCGTCTCAAATTGCTCGTTGCGATATTGATTCTCTCCTGTTGCCAGGGTCTTTACTGCTTTACGTTTACGAAAGTTATATTTCTCCAACAACTGGTCTACCACTGTCACACTCACTTCGATTCCTTCATTTCCCAGCAATCCTGCAATCTCATGACGCTTGAGATTGGTCCACTTGACACTTTCATCCATCGGCGAACCTGCTGTGTGCCTCTCCAACACTCGCAAAAACGCCTCGTCTAATCCAACAATTGTCTCGAAGGCTGATTTCCGTCCACCTCCGGGTTGGCGAATCCTCTCCTGCCCAAGCGCCGTTTCGTCCTCAAGTTCTCGCAAGCCTAATTGTAAGGTTTCGTGATGGCATCCCAGCAAGCGACGGATGTATGCCTGTCCCCCGTACCCTAATTTTACTGCTTCAATTGCTGCATATCGGCGGCAATCCTTCTCCGACAACGATTCATAATATCGTTGCA
This sequence comes from Calothrix sp. NIES-4101, assembly GCA_004296455.1. Lineage (GTDB taxonomy): Bacteria > Cyanobacteriota > Cyanobacteriia > Cyanobacteriales > Nostocaceae > Brunnivagina. The sequence continues at coordinate 3,902,393 of AP018280.1, read as the reverse complement.
TTTGAACTTCAATTTCACCAGGGTAAGGGTGCATCATTTACCAGTTCTCAATTTACCCTTCTAGTGTACTGATATTATTGGCAGTATTACACCTTATTTAATCCACGATCCTAACCTTACCGGGTAAAGACTTAAATTGAGTAATTGCTGCTTCTAAACTAGCGACTTTGGCTTGAGGTGACTGGAACAACAACCCGGAAATTTGCCCTTTAGGATTGAGAACTATTTTAGTTGGAACTGAGCCTTGGCTGAAAACAACCAAGTAATCTTGATCGCTTTTTTCTACAGCTTGATAGCTTCCCAGTTGACTCTTTATCTCTGTAATTATCTTCCGCACCTGTTCTATAGGAACTTGAGCTAAAAATTCTGGCGCAAACCATTCAGTCTGTATTTGTTCACTAGTAAATAATCTTTCTAAAGCAGCTTTGGTAGTCATTGATATCGCTGGGGTAGGAATTTCAGCTTTGATTTGTTTTTGATCTTTAAAATCGGCTACTGCTAAGGAATGCGGAAACAGCAAGTTTGTGCTTAGCGAAATTGTCAATAAAAAACTGATGCTATGTTGATACATAAGAAATTTTGAGTTGGCTAACACCAAAAATTCTCTCACTAATTGAGCTAAGTGGTTACGTAATGATTTCCAAAAACTGGCTCTTCAGTTCTTTTTATGGAAAACTTAGCTAAAAATCCTTGAAAGCCTTATTACATAGGAATTTAGCCTCAAAAAGTATCATAGTTGCTTGTAATCATTGTTTTGTAAGGGTTTTACTGCAAAAAAACCTCAAGCTCCATAAAACTTGCCGAAGAGCCCAAAAACTTAAACAATTGCTTCCTTGATATCTCTAATTAATTCATAAATTCTTTCTTTAGTTGTATTCCAAGCACCACTCGGCTTTTAGAGCAGTACAATCATTCATAAAAAAAGCAGTTAATCACAATAAATCAACAGATTCAACATAGTGGCTTAACTAATATAAAAAATTGATATAGCTAGAGAAATATCTTTCTGTTCTCCAATTGCGATCGCAGGTAACTAAACTTCTTCAAAATCTAGCTAAGCTAGAATGAGCGCTCCAGCAAGATACATGAAATTAAAAAATAAGCCAACTATCAAGCCCGAAGACTTACTTACAATTGCCCAAACTGGCGAAAAGTTGGGCAAAGGTTTCTCTAGAAAATCAATCATGAGACGGATTGATTCAGGTGACTGGGTAGAGGGCATTCACTTCATTGACGATGCTCGTTCCAACTCCAAGTTAAGAAGTATAAAAATAAATTTGCCAGCCGTTATCGAGTGGCGTTGTACTCCAGCAGATCAACGTTAGGTGCTTGTGGTTTCCCTGCCCCAAAGATATCAAGTTCAAATTTGGATCGATAGTATTTTTCATCGATCCAAGCTCGGTATGTTTGGCAGTGAATCGACTCGCTATGTCCCATCAACTTTGCAGCCCGGTTGGTGGGTATATCAAACTCAAAACACCTACGAGAATACGAATGCCTTAAATCATAGGCACGAAAACTCAGCTGACTATCCCAAAACCACCTAGCGACTCTCTGTCCTGGTGTTTTTTTCCCGTCGTAGTTTTGGGATATTGGGGGAAGAGTGACTTTGTCCAATTTCCAAACATCTGCCCATTCAGGATACAAAGGATAAACAATCCGTTCTCCCGTCTTGGTATCCTCTGACACGCGAACAATAGGGAACTCAGACATATCCAAACTAAACACTTCATGCGATCGCAATCCGTAAGTAGCCAACATTCCCACCAACCATCGCCAACCGGGATGTTTAATTGAATTTACCGCAGTTGCTATTGTCTCGTCAGAAGGCAAAGTTCTAGGGTTGACTGACTTCGGCGAATAACCACCCGTCAACTCCCGAATCTTTTCCACACCAGTAATTCCTGCGAATGTAGCTAACTTCCACATGCCATGACAAACGATTTGGCGGGTTTTGGTATCAGGTTTAGTGGTTGCGATCGCTTCAAGTATTAAAGTTAAGGATAGAGGTTCATTTTGGTTAGGAAATTTTGCAAAAGCTCTCAAATACGAATCTTCCCAAGTTCGGAGCGACTTGCGATTTTTCTCAACTTTATTCCAATGGTAAGCCTCAAACTTCTCGAGCCAAAAAGATACAGATTCTAACAATTGCGGCTCCCCTTTCTCCAACCAATCAGCCCAATCAAAAGTTCCTAATTCCAGTTGGGCACTAATAATCTTTGCCTTCTGTTCTGATGTCCGCAATCCTGCATAACTTGCCTTAAACCCTAAAAATAAGCGTTGCTGGTAAGGTTTATCTCTCTGGGAATGAGGTTTTGGCGGAAATGTGCCCCGCAATAACAACGATTTCCCCCGTGATTCCACCGTCACCCTTGTCCCCCCTGCCTTTAACCGCGAGTTCAATTGTTGCAACTCCCACTCGATATCTAGTCCCATATGTGCCTAAAATCGTGACTATATTTGTACTACTGTGTCAGCGAATGACCAACTTTGAACACTGAAATACTTGAAATACAAGTCATTCACAACGGTGCTTGTGGGCTTTTAGGACGATTGGCAAAGCGATTCCAATGACCAGTGCCATTGGGAGCGTTAACTACTGTGCCTTCAAATACGAGGATATCTAAAGGTGTTTTACCAGAAATGCAATCTCGCAACAGAGCTTGCAAATTTTCACCTAATTCTAATCCTAGTGAAGGATGCCAAAGTATATTAATTCCAAAATCGGCAATTAAATCGCAGACTGTTGGCTCCTCAGCATTTAAAAATGAGATGGTGTTACCACTACAGGCTCCACCTTGCAACCATAGTACGTTTGCCATCTGTTATGTATGGGTAATTTTTGATCAATATTTGGCTGAGGTAGATGCTTTATTACCTTTGCTGTTAAGAATGAATTCTTTTTTATTATTCAATGTTTGCAAATATAATTACTTTGAGTTTAATAAAAATTAATTATTTTAGTTAATAAAGTTTGATAAGTATTAATGTTGGAATTTGCAAACAATCAACATGATAGTTTAAGTAGATGAGTAAACTTACTCAATCAAATGAGACTGAAAAAATAAAAATAAATGTGAATAAATGACAAATTAATCTAAATTTACGCTATTCTGAATACAGAATAATTGTGAGCGATGCAGATAGTATTATCTGATGCTTTCACATATCGACTGGTTAGATAAAATCAAGCAAAAGCCAGTAAACACAAATGGCTGGGTAATAATTGATAAAATTTACCAGTTCGTCTTATGTGACAAACAACTTGCGTGCGATCGCGGTTCACGATGAAGGGTTAAAAGTGCGTAATCCTGGTGATATCTCTCTGGAATCCGCTAACATAATCGCAACAAAATAATCATGAATAACATACTTACAAATTTAGCGATCGGTGACATTAATCTGATAACAGAATTTGTGTTGCTACTGATAGCAATTCCATTATCTATGCTTGGTGGTGCTATTGGGGGAATATTATTAGCTGGAAAAGATTTTGGATATGATTTCTCCGCTATGATGGGAAGCTTACTTGCTCCTGCGGGTGTAATTCCCGGAGTCATAATTGGATTAGTTATGATTTACATTTTGGCAAATTGAGAGAAGAAGTTATGTTAAAAATTGGTTGGTTTTCTGCCAAATTATTTTTTAAAGGCAAACTCATTCGTGACCCTTTATATTTTACCAAACAAATATTGATTGCTACTGCAATTAGTTCATTGTTATTAATATTGCTAGCATTCACACAGCTACCACTATTATTACCAGTGGCAATTTCTAGCATATTAACTGGTGTAGCAGTACCATTTTTATTGAAAGATTTTAAAACGCAATAAAATTTTCGATATTTGTCAATTATCAAAACAACTACTGAACTAGGGTTGAGCGTAGCGATGCACTGAGCTTGTCGAAGTGTCGAAACCCAGTGTAGAGTTTGAATTTTGTTGGCGTGGGCTAAACTTGCGCTGACAAAATAATGTATTGTCGTGTTGCGCCATTACGGTACATAAAAACGAAGTTCATAACGCACTAAAACCTTCAGCATTGTGCGTTAATATCGCTAACATAATGGCGGTTTCGTGGGAGGATAATCCACGCCTCATACTCTCTCTTCTATGTATATGTTCAAAAATTAAATAGTAATTCTATAAATTAATCAAAATCAATAAATAACCACATGGATGATTTAGAAGAATTAGTTAAGGAAATCAGTCGCTTTGAAGCAATTATAGCTGATTGGGAGGAAAGCCAAAGAGGTGTAGCTGTTGGCTTAAAAAGAGCTATTGAAACCCTACACAAAGAAGCATTAACACGTTTAATTAAAAGTGTTAAGCAAGAATCAATGCCAGCATTAAAAAATGCCGTTGCAGACAAAGTTGTATATGGCGTATTACTTTACCACGAACTTGTCAAGCCACCTCAACCATCTTTAGAGCAAAGACTAAAAGCTGCTATTGAAGAAGTACGTCCTAATTTAAAGAATCATCATGGAGATGTGGAATTAGTCTCAATTAAGCTGCCGGATACTGTAGAGATTAGATTAATGGGAACATGTCGAAATTGTCCAACTTCTCATTTAACTTTATCTCAAGGAATTGAACAGGCAATTCAAACATATTGTCCAGAAATCAAACATGTTATGGCAGTTAAATAATTAATAAGGTTTAATTAAATACAAAACCTAAAGTAGCTATCTTCCAGAGAGGAGATACTACACTATTCTTATTGGTTTTGATTGTCACTACATACTTAATAAGTAGATAAGAATTAAAAGTTAAAAGTAAGTTAAATATTCATAAACATTCAAACGAAACTGATGTATTTCAAAACTAAAATTACTTCCACATCAAAAATAAGTCCAGAAGCAAACCTGAGTTTGTTACAGTTACCACTTGCAAAATTAGGCGCTGAAGTAATTTTAGGTAAACCAATTACGCCTGAACAATTAGCAGTTCCTTTGGCTCCAAGTGCCATAGAAATGTTTGCTCCGCGAGGAGCTTGTTTAGTCTCAGAAAAAGGTTCTTTATGGGTGTCAGATACAGGACATCATCGGTTATTAGGTTGGAAAAATTTACCTACTCAAAATAGCCAACCCGCAGATTGGGTAATTGGACAACCTGATTTTTTTCATGAAGGACAAAATGCGAAAACTCTACCAGGAAGAACAACATTTAATGTCCCCACAGGTATTTGTGCATGTGGTGAAGGTTTAGCAGTAGCAGATGCTTGGAACCATCGTGTTTTAATCTGGAAAAAAGTACCGCAAGATAGTCATGTTCCTGCTGATTTAGTATTAGGGCAAGTGGATTTTACGGAAAATAAACCTAATCGAGGTAAATACATAGCTGCGGCGAATACTTTGAACTGGTGTTACGGAGTTTTTTATCATCAAGGAAAACTATTTGTTGCTGATACTGGAAATCGTCGCGTCTTAATTTGGCATCAATTACCTACAGAAAATGGTCAACCTGCGGACTTAGTTTTAGGACAGCCAGATATGCTTTCTCGCAATGAAAATGGTGGTGCGACTGCATCAGCATCAAGTATGCGCTGGTGTCATGACATTACTGTTTGGGGAAAAAATCTTGTTGTTACAGATGCCGGAAATAATAGAGTCATGATTTGGGATGGAATCCCTAGTGAAAATAATATACCTTGTGCGGTAGTTGTCGGTCAAAAAAGTTTTGATTGTGTGGAGTTAAATCAAGGTGTTTATTTTCCTAATCCTAGTAGTTTAAGTATGCCCTATGGAGTCGATGCTGTGGATGATTGGCTAATCGTGGCTGATACTGCAAATTCACGGTTGCTGGGATGGAAAAAGGTTGATGATATCCGCTCTTTAATGGGTAAAGATGCAGATGGTTTATTAGGACAAAATGGTTTTCACAGTAAGAGTGAGAATAGTAATTTTGGACTACCTAAGCGTAATACTGTTAATTGGTCTTATGGGATGCAGATATGTGGTGATATTGCAGTGATTGCGGATTCTGGCAATAATCGAATTTTACTATGGAAGATGACAGCTATTTCCTAAAATCAATGACGAGGCGAAAATATTGATGCGTAGCGATATCTTGGGGGAAAAGTATTAACTTTTCTTCAGGACATTATTGTAGAAAGTTAGTATTAGATAATTAGTATCAGATAATTTTTATTATTAAATAAGTTGTATTCGCACTAGACATGATAACTGAAGAAATTCGAGTTGATGGAGTGGTTCAAGGTGTGGGATTTAGACCTAATGTTTATCGTATAGCTAAAGCATTAGGCTTGAAGGGTGAAGTTTATAATGATGGGAAAGGAGTATTAATTAAAATCTTAGGGACTGAGGATAAGATAACTGAATTTGTTCGTCAATTACAACAAGAATGCCCGCCATTAGCAAAAATAAATGAAATAACTCGAACCCAATATATAGGCGAATTGAATTTCGATGACTTTGTCATTTCTAACAGTATTCATAATGTAATTAATACTCAAATTGCTGCTGATGCTGCCACTTGTCCCCAATGTCAAGCCGAAATTTTTGATCCCTACAGTCGTTGGTTTCGCTATCCTTTTACTAATTGTACTCACTGTGGCCCACGCCTAAGTATTATTCGTTCCATACCCTACGATCGCACCAATACTAGCATGGCAGAATTTGCGATGTGCCCAACATGCGATCGCGATTATAAAGATGTCACAAACCGTCGTTTCCATGCCCAGCCAACAGCTTGCCATGTTTGTGGTCCCAAGGCATGGCTAGAACGGGCTGATGGCAAGCCTTTTACAGTTCCCATGTTTTCGATGCTGGATGAAATAGATGCTGTTTGTACTCTATTACAAAAAGGAGAAATTGTTGCCATCAAAAGTATCGGTGGAATTAATCTGGCGTATGATGCTTTCTATCCGATATATGGCAAACATATAATAAAATGCTCAAAAAATGCTCAAAAGCTTAATTTGAGCATTGTGATAATAAGTCTTCTACAATTTTCCCTGGCTGGAACCTGAATAAGTAATATTTTTACTTTGGATACGGTTATTATCTCCTGTTTGCCATTGCCATTTACCGGAGGCAAGTTTTTTCACACATTTCCACTCAATCGATGTATTAGTTGACAAGCCTGAAATTAAGCCTGTCCATTTTGGTGTTTTTGCTCCGATTCCGTTATGATTTGGTGGTGGATTGTGGATATATGCGTAGTTAATATTTGCAGATAGAGCTTGGGCTTTGTTAATATCCCAATTTCCTAATTGCGGTTGGTTGCCAACTACATGTATGCTTTCTCCAGAATTTGTCCAAGCATTATCGCAGACAAAATTTATAGATGTCGTCACAGGAATGCTAGTTAAAGTAAATTCAAATTTTTTCTCTTGCTGAGTATTTTGAATCCCTGATTTCGCCAGAATCAAATTTTCTCCAGCATTATACCAACCACTTTCAGTTGCTTCAAAGTCTGCTTTACTATTGAATTGAGTTAATTTTCTCCCGTTCATACTTACGGTTGTCGCTTTGGCATTCTCAACAATTAGCTGAACTAAATTATTTCGTTGTTGAATTGCATTTTTGTATGTGCCTATCGATTTAGAAATTGTTACTGTGGCAATATTTGCTAACTTTTGATTCTTAATGTTGGTAATTCTAGTTTGATAGCGAGCCTCTTTGTTTCTACCATAGCTAATAGTCTCACCATCATCTTCATAAAGTGTAAATTCATTCTGCTTTTCATCAGGATAAACTTTCAAAATTAATTCATCTCTCTGAGTTTTATCTAGCCTATCCCCGAAGGTATTTTTGGTGTCTGCATCGACATACATTAAAGGAATAATTGCCCCGGAACGCACGAAAGTTGGCAAACGGAGAATACCATTGATATAGGTTGGAAAAGATTTGAGCCAATCACCAGAGCTATTTAACCATTGATTTGTATGGTAATTTATCCATTTACCTTGAGGTAAATAAACATCACGTTCATATTCCCCATGTTTGGCAACAACTCCCACCATCATATCTTTACCAATTAGTTTTTGATGTCCAATATTTCTTACTTGGGGGTCATTCTGGAAGTAGAAAACTAGAGGAGCAATTAAAGGTTCTGCTTGTAAAAAGGCACGGTAAGCAAGAGAGTAATAGTAAGGAGTTAATTCGTAACGTTGGCGGAGATTCGCTACATTGATTTGTTTGTCACCTACCAAGTTTGGTGATGTTTCATAACGCTTTTCTGTTTGGAAGCTATTATCTGTATGGGGACGTATGGGTACATCAAACCAAGCACCATTCGCAAACCATTGGGTATACATTTCCGCTTCATACTGTAAATTTCCAGAATGGTTTTCGTTATAGGGAATGCCTTCGCGTCGAAAACCACCAATATCTGACCCGTAATAATCGATTCCAGAGAAAGACATGTGCATTTGCGAATTTAAATGAGTCGCCAGCAATTCCAGATTGGAACCAATATCCCCAGACCACATCGCAGCACCATACCTTTGAATCCCCGGTGCGCCGGAACGTGTGACAATAAAAGGTCTGCGGTTGATTTTCTGGCGATCGCGAAAATAACCTTCATATATAGACTGGTTCCAAAACAAGTTGTAGAGGTTGTGGATATCTCCATGCTGGTTTTTACGTTTGCCTGCGGCAACTTCTATTCCTTCATAACAAGCATTACCGTCGTATTTTTCCGGCTCTCCTAAATCTGTCCAATGACCCAGAATTCCCTTCTGAACTAAATTAGGAAATCTGCGATTGTCATGCACCCATTCACCTGCTGCGCGATCGGACCAATCTACCATCCCACCTTCACCAAACCAGTTTTTAAGAATCACTGGGTTGGATTGCTTGGTTGCATCGCACTGGTTGTTAGTTTTGCTGTATGCCAGCATGTTTGCGGCTTTCATCGCTGCATAGGTACTGGTATTCTTGTTGATATAGGATTCCTCGATCGCAACTAAACCAATACCATCTGCTAAAAAATCTGCAATTTCTTTGCCGGGGTTGGGAAATTCAAAGTCGTTACCATCATTACTCTTTTCGTCCCAATCTAATGCTCCCATCCGACTATCTGGACTATTGGGAATAATTCCTCCAAACCACTGCAAGTCTAAAACAAAGCCATCGACAGGAAACTTATCTTTTCGTAAACCATCTCGTAGGGTTTTTACCTGGTTCCAGTTTTTATAACCAAATTCGGAAACCCACAAACCAAAGGCTTTTTTTGGTGGCACTGGTGGTTTACCCACTAATTCCAGATAATCTTGGCGGAGATTGGGTAAATCTTTACCTGTCATTACATAAAAGCGAATTTGATCCCCCCACATTTGCACTTTCCAGGGTGTGCTATTAAAGTCCCAGCGTTGTTTGTAAGGGTTATCAAGGAATAGAGCATAGTTGAGATTATTCTTGCCGACAGCATACATAATCGGAAATTGGACATTTCCCACCATCCCGGCAGAACCAAATGGCATAAAACCATTTCCATGTGCTTGTTCTTGTCCTTGGGGTTGTTCTGCTCGCACTCCATGACTCAACCAGTCACCATCTGCTGAACCTAATTTTTTGAATTGCTGTCCCAAACCATAGATATTTTCGATTTTTTCGGGTGTGAGAGTTAAACCTTTCCAATCTTGCTGCAAATCCTGCGGGCAAATTGTAGTTAGTGCAGCTTTTTTGACTTTATCGGTGAGAGAAATACATAAATTATTCGGATTTATCTTGACATGTATTTCTTTGGTTTCAATTATATTTTGATTCAGGGAATAGGCAGATGCACCGGAATAATTTTTATGAGCAATCATCGGTGAAGTCTGTAATGGAGCGTCAATTGGGGAACTTTTGCCCTGTGCTGATAGCTCAAAATGAATCAGGTCGTCATCTAATACTTCAATTATTAAATCTTGACTGTTATGACTAAATTTAACTCGTTTAATTTCTGCTAATGCAGGATTACTCAAACTCAAAAATGATAGAGGTAAAAATATCAAATGAGAAATATTGGTCATGACATTTTTCATAATTTTTTTCATCAATATAGCGACTTAATTTATATACACAAAAGTTGATTAATACGATGTTTCTATTCTCGCAATTTCAGCTTTGTTGGCATTAAAACCAAAATTTTCTCCAGGAGAATCTCGGTACAAGCCCATGAGAAATTATCACGATTTACACACTAATCGAGAGATGAAGTGCTTGAGTATTTTTATAATTTGGAACAGTGACAAAATTCTTATTTTTCTCGTCTAAATAAGTAAGATACGCTTTAAAAGCTGACTAGCAGAGCTAGTTTCGACTTAGTCAACTTAGGACTGTTGTATCTTCTGATGGGGGTGAAAACCTGATCCATATTCGGCATAATATTTCTGTTGATGCACCACTAGTCTGATTAAATACGATGTAAATTGGGATATTACATTAATTTCGCAACAGAAATCAAAAAAATTAAAATTTTCTTAATAATTCCAGAAATAAGTAAAGAAAATCAACGTTGATAGTCTTTGAACACATGACTATCTATAATTGAGGGGTGAAGTTCAGTTGACATTTGCAAATTTATCTGCATATTAGTAGAGAACTTCATTCGGTATTGGCATCTAAATTTTATCAGGTTGATAAAATTTAATGAACTTAAATGAACATAATTAACATCACCCAACTTCTTGCAGAAAATGGGTTTTGCTAGTTGGCAATTGGCGCTAGATAATTTACAAATAATTTGCATATAAATCTAGCAAAATTCAGCCAAATCAATACAGCAAATTACAATAATCAGGGAAAGTAGGAAATAGCAAATGGTATTTAAAAGTCCGATCGCAACTAAAGAACAAAATTCTACCTATGTAATTTTAATTGCAGTCGCCGCAGCATTAGGTGGTTTTTTATTCGGTTTTGATACTGCTGTCATAAATGGTGCAGTAGCAGCCTTGAGCAAAACATTTAATATTGATAGCCTGATGACAGGGTTTGCTGTCTCCTCAGCATTATTAGCTTCAGCCTTAGGAGCTTGGATTGCGGGGCCAATTGCCGATAGACAAGGTCGAATTAGAACCATGGTTGTGGCGGCAATTATGTTTACTATGAGCGCCATTGGTTCAGGAATTCCCTTTGGTATTTGGGATTTTATGTTTTGGCGTTCTTTAGGTGGTGTTGCTGTGGGGATGGCAAGTGTGATTGCTCCCGCATATATTGCGGAGGTTGCACCAGCCCACTTACGGGGAAGACTCGGTTCCTTGCAACAATTAGCAATAGTTGTGGGGATATTTTTAGCATTACTTTGTAATTACTTTATTGCATCGGGAGCAGGTTCCGCAGAAGCACCATTTTGGTTTGGGGTGACGGCATGGAGATGGATGTTTTGGACAGAAGTTCCTCCGGCGGTACTGTATGGGGTAGCGGCGTTAATGATTCCAGAGTCACCACGATATTTAATTGCTCAAAAGCGCTACGAAGAAGCAGGGGTAGTTCTCAAAAAAGTCATTGGTGGTAATGTTGAAGCTAAAATCGATGAAATTCGCCAAACTGTGTTGACGGAACGTAAACCCAAATTTTCCGACTTGCTCAGTCGTAGTGGGGGATTATTGCCGATTGTTTGGGTAGGGATTGGATTGTCGATTCTGCAACAGTTTGTAGGGATTAACGTTATTTTCTACTACAGCAGTGTATTGTGGCAGGCAGTGGGATTCTCCGAACAAAACTCTTTACTGATTACTGTGATTACTGGGGTTGTAAATATTTTAACTACCTTGATTGCGATCGCATATGTAGATAAATTTGGTCGCAAACCGTTACTGGCTCTAGGTTCTATTGGCATGACGGTGACTTTGGGTACTTTGACTGTGATTTTTGGTAATGCTGCTGTCGATGCAGTCACGGGAAATCCTACTCTTCCTGGTACATCGGGAATCATTGCTTTAATTGCCGCTAATTTATACGTGGTGTTCTTTGGCTTCTCCTGGGGACCAATTGTTTGGGTAATGTTGGGAGAAATATTTAATAATAAAATTCGGGCTGCTGCCCTATCTTTAGCGGCTGCGGTACAGTGGCTTGCCAATTTTCTGATTTCTACTACCTTCCCCCCTTTATTGAAAAACTTTGGCTTAGGTTCAGCTTACGGTTTGTATACTATTGCTTCAGCAATTTCTATTTTCTTTGTCATTCTCTTAATTAAAGAAACTAAGGGTAAGGAGTTAGAAGAAATGTAATTAATATTATGTCCACAGCTAACATTTACAGTTTGATTAAAAATTTTCCGTATTAGCTTATTTCCGATCTCCGCATTGATTTTAGTATCAGATATAATTTCAGAATCCCAATTTTGGTATAGGATATGGGCGAAGTTATCGGATATGCCAGGGAATCATCGGAAAAGCAAGAATCAGATGGGAATGCGCTCACAAAGCAAATCCGCAGATTACGAGATGCTGGGGCGAAAAAAATATTTTATGATATCGCCCAGCGCACAAATAATCGTCGGGATGGGCTATTACGGTTAATTGATTATGTCAAGTCTTCTCCAGTGGGTACGATTCAAAAATTGATATTTACACGAATCGATCGCTTGACTAGTTCAATTGTTTTATTTAGTCAACTTGTGCATGTTTTGCAGCAGCATCATGTCAAAATGGAGGCTTTGGACGACAGTTTTGATTTAGAGACAGTGGGAGGAAAGTTAGCAACCAATATCCGGGTGATTGCGGCTGAGTTTGAAACAGAAATGTTATCGCTGCGGGTGACTAAGGATTTGGAAGTGCGACGCAGAAATAAAAAGCCCCATTATATTGTACCTTTTGGGTTTGTTAGAGAAGGCGATCGCTACGAGTTAGACCATACTCCCATTGTCTGCACCCTGGAAGACAGAAAAGAATATACATGTTCACAGGTAGCGAGGTTGGTTGTTGACACCTATTTCCAGGCTAAGTCATTTCGACAGACTGCGGTACAGTTAAATGCTTACTTTGGTGTAACTCGCAATATTACTGCTTTTAAGGACAAAGAAAGTAGTAATTTAATTGATATTGGTGATGATATTAGTACTGCTTTGACGAAGCCAAAAAGCAAAAATACTGGTTTGGGATGGACTGCCAAAGGATTGCAACTATGGTTCAAAAATCCCGTTTTAGCTGGTGGTACTGCCTATGATCAAAGAAAGCGTAACAAATGGAGTTCGGTTTATCAAGAAGAAAATATAGTTTGGCATACCCATCCCGAACAAACATTAATCACAATGGATGAGAGGGAAGAAATTTTCACAATTACCCATAAAAATAGAAATAATGCTTGGTGTAGCCAACCTACCCAAATCAATAATATTTTTACTGGTTTAATCTATTGTGGTTGTTGTGGGAGTTCGATGTTTATTCAAACTTCTCAATACCGTAAAAAAGCAGATAGAAAAATTAGTTACTATCAGTGTAATAACTATAATAAAAATCGTCTCTGTGCCAATAAAAAGATGATTAATGATATGCAAATTGAGCAACAATTAATCCCTTTACTATGTCAAAAAGCCGACTCAGTAGCTGCGATCGCTGATTTATCATTTGAGAGTAATATTATTAATGAATCAGAAGAAGTAGTCGCACTCAAACAACAACTCAGACAGTTAAGTTTAATTCCCGGTAATAACCCAGCAATTCATCAAGCGATCGATTTAATTAATCAACAGATAGCTAGTATTATTTCCGATACAAAAAGTCAGCAGCTAAGTTATTTAGTTCATAAAAATCGAATTGTTGCAGCTTTTGCTAACCCCATATACTGGGAAAGACTGGATATTGAAGATAAGCGGGAATTATTACAGGGTTGTTTAAAATCTGTCCAGGTTGCCAAAGGACAGATTCTCGATGTTAAGTTTCGCTATTCCTAATACTGTTTCTCCCAAATCTGGCAACACAAAAATCTCTGTGTCTCCCCATATCTGCATATTCATCTATTATTTTCTTTTGGAGAATTAGTATCAGTAGCTTTGTGCCGACGACGTTTAGGTTTTGTCTGTGGTTGTGATGGCTCGATTGATGTTTGGAGTTGTTCAGCTTGCCATTGTTCAAATTCCAACACCGTGCGGCGAATAAGTTGGGCGAGGTTTTCTCGTTTCTGCATGTTTTTTTTGAAGCGCTGATTTTAGGTTAATCGAACAGAAAAATTTTTCTGTTAGTGGCAAACGGTGTACTTACTAGAAAATTAAAGAAAATGTGAAGAGTTTTTTTCAGGAATGAGCTAAGTATCTGGTGTATTTGTTAATTCAATGATGAATTTGGGAACAATGAGTATAATCATTACTCCAAGAATCACAATCACAAATACATTTGCAAAAACCCGTATATGAAAAAATTTTTAAACGGTATATATGCCGCTATTTTTTGGGGTTGGAATCTTATTTTCTTGTCAACCGTGTATTTGGGAATTTTGCCATTTGTCGGGATATTTCTCATCCTGGCAACTTTTGAGGGATTGGTTCCCGTCGATTTTTTAATTTCCCTGACAATATTAATCGCAGTACCAGTAGTTTGTACTATTCTTGGAACGAGAAAGTTTATTAACCAACCAGTAGAACTGTTGCGATTATTTTATGGTGTGGAAGCACCTTTAGTTTTACTTTGTGGATTACGGCTATTTATATTTCGAGAACTTACCCCTGCTAGCATTCAAATTTTGCTGAGTGTGGGGATTTGTATTTCTGCTTTTGCCCTAGAAATGCTATATGGTTATGCAAATAGAAAACGTAGCCTAGCGTGGCTGCAAATGCTAGCACATAGTTTAATGTTATTTTTTGGTGTCTATGCTGGTAGTATTTTGCTATTTTATGCTTTACCTGTAGCTGCTTGGTTAATAAAAGAAATATTTCAATTTGAGTGGGCAATTTTTCTGTGGGACTCATTGATACATTACCCAGTCTATACAATTTTCTTTGGTGTACCTTTGTATTTTATTCTGCTGGGAATGTCCTGTTCCTTGTTTGTGGCAATGCCATCATTACTGGCATATTTATATACTAGATCAGGAATCAAGATATTAAATAACTTTGCTGCCCAGTATGGACAAAAAAAAGCAATATCGGGAATGTTAGGAGTTGCGATCGCAACTATAACTCTTTTTGTTTCCTTTCAACAACAGCCACAAGTTCAAGCTTTTTCTCTTCTCCAAAATCCTCCACAAACTGATAATGTACGTCAAGCATTATTAGCGAAATCTGAAATCATTCGTACTGGATTAGTCAATGCTTATTTATCAAATTACCGCTATCTAAGTAGCGTGAAAGATAATAATCATATTGAACATATGTATGAAAAGATATTTGGTTTCCCAACTGCGGTTAATCAAGTAATTCAAGGTATCTACAATCAATTAATGTCACCATTTTTATATAATGGGGCAGAATCTGATATTGAAAAAGCCGAAAAACTGTACTCCCAATTCTTTGATACACCCATTCAAAAAGGGGAACAAAATGCGATCAATCATGCTTTAAAATCGACATCTAATTTAGATGAAGCTAAAGCAGGTTTGCTCAATATCAACCAGAAAAAAGTATGGTTACGACAGCAAGAAGTTACAGTCAAGGAACATGGAGATTGGGCAGATGTACAACTGTATGAGGTTTATGAAAACAAAACCAGAGATGTACAGGAAGTATTTTATTCCTTCTCACTCCCAGAAAGCGCAGTGATTACAGGTATCTGGTTGGGTGATACCGCAGATTTATCAAAACGCTTTGAATATGTGCTTTCTCCCCGTGGTGCAGCACAAAAAGTATACAACAGCCAGGTACAAAGAGAAAGACCAATTGATCCAGCATTATTAGAACAAGTCGGTTCTAGACATTATCGTTTGCGGGCATTTCCCATACCAGTTAAACGCACACCAGTAGAAATTCGATTTCAACCCAATAGTCCAACAGAAATGCATCTATGGTTAACTTACAAAGTGATGCGCCAAGATAAAGGTTGGGCACTACCACAATTAGGTGAAAAGCGAAATATCTTTTGGACAAATGGTTTGATTAATCCCACAAAACGTATCCGTAATGGGGAAGTGAAGAATAGAATTGTTACTGAAAAATTAGATAGTTGGTTAGAAGCATATTTACCTGCCTCTCAAACACCTCAACCGCAAATTAAACAGGTAAATTTCAGTATCTCAACAGATGAATATAAAATTACTGCCAAGCCTCTCAAACAACAAGATTATCAATTACCAAAAAATCAACGCTTTGCGATTGTGCTGGATACTTCTCGCAGTATGAATGCCCATATTCAGGAATTAGAAAAAACATTTAATTGGTTGAAAAAAGAGGGCTTCGCTAACAATAATTTGGTTGACAATGATGCCGATTTGTACATTACATCTATTCCTGGTACAGAACCCAAACGAATTGATGATATTAATCAATTTCAACCACAAAAAATGACCTTTTACGGTACTGCACAACTCAAAGAGATGTTGCAGCAGTTTGACAAATTGCGTGGAGAAACGGTTTATGATGGTGTGTTGTTAGTTACAGATGAAGGTAGTTACGAACTATCAAAGAATCAGAAAAATCTCCCCAAAATTAATTCACCTTTGTGGTTAGTACATTTAGGCTCACTTCCCAAAGCTTATGATGATAGCATCATTAAAACAATTGAAAATAGTGGCGGTGGAGTATCTACAGATATTTCTGAGGTTTTCAAAAGACAAGCGACAAAATCAGCATTAGGTAAGTCTGCTATCAGCGTTGTTGATGGGTACGCTTGGTTGATGGAAAACTTAACTCAGACACTAAACCAAAACATAACTAATACATCCTCTACAGATTCTGACTCCTTCGCTCCCTTAGCAGCTCGACAATTAATTTTAGGTTTAAGTCGGGAGAAAAATTTAGACCAATTAGCCGAACTTGATGCAATTCACGCATTAGCAAAAAGGTTTAAAGTGGTTACTCCCTATTCATCAATGATTGTCTTAGTCAATGATGAACAACGTAGACAATTAAAAGAAGCTGAAGCTGATAAAGACCGTTTCGATCGCACAGTAGAATCAGGTAAGGAAAATCTCACAAAACCCTCCAATCCTTTAAAAACAACAACAATTCCCGAATCTTCAGGTGGTATTGCGCTGGTAATTACCGGAATGATATTTTTTATCTTCACAAAAAGGCGAAGAACCCATGTAAATTAAAGATTTCAATTGAAGATTGATTGTCATAAAGGTGTAGAGGGGAGCATCCCAAATGTGTAAATTGTTTTTTTGTAGTGCGGGCTTCTAGCCCGCTTCCTAGAAATTAGGTAGCAGGATGCTCCCGGTATAGAGTTGCTGTGCGGGCTTGCTAGCCCGCTACTCTACTTACAAACTAAATCCCAATAATTCCCCATTAAATATAGGATAGGCGATCAAGTTCGTTATATTTTGGCTAGAATAGTCAATAATATTTAGATAAAAAAAGAGCCAAACAATAAATGCCTAAACCTAAAAATAATGTATATCGCGGACACCCAATAGAAAGAGTTGGCCACGGGAAAAGAACTGTATTTCAAACAACTATTAACGAAAAAGAATGGTCTGCTACGACTGAACTAGAGGTAAAAACAGCAATTGATGTTTGGATTGATGAGGGAATAGAGCCGTAGGTAGGTTAGATTTGAATGAAGCTGTCGGAAAAGAACAATAAAATCGACGCAGAAATTCAGAGACATGGGAAGGTAGAAAAATTAAAGTAGTTAGTAATGGGGTAATTGAATAACTGAGAATGATACGTGATACTATGCTAGGAAAATGGGAATAAAGAGGGAGGATAGTAGTTTTGTAGGAAGAGAATCCATACACACATCTTTTGGCCTCCCCTACTTTTACACTTTAATTTAATCTACATTCCTTAAGAATATAAAAGTAGTTGTTTTTTACTATTTTAGGGCGAGAATTCTAGAGCCTACAACCCCAATTAAAGCGACTAAACCTAATGCTCTCCGAAAATAATTAACGCCTTGAAATAATTCCTCCCATGCCCAAGTAAACAAACAACCAAAAGCTACTGTATCTAGCCCTATATTGATTGCACCACTTGTAAAAATTAGTTTGAGTAAACTAGCTACAACCCAAACAATAAGTGGTGGGTTTGGCTTTTGGGCGACAACAATATCACCATTACTATCACGAAAAATTTTATCGAGTAATGTATTTTCCATTTTCCTAGAACCTACCTTGTTATCAATACAAAGGTACAAAGATTAATCGAACTTGTAAAAGTGAGTTCCGTCTGTATAACGCCAAGCCATATTGAGGTGCAATGAAAAAAATGGACGGATTTCTGATTCCATTGTACTCTTCAGTTGTTACCCACGACAAAAATAAAAAGCCTAGTTGAATTTACAACTAGGCAGACACATAACTATGTCACACTAAAAACAATCAATTACCAGCTTTGCAAACCTTAATTTTGCTCTAAGTTTACTTTGACTACCTTGTTCTTTTCTGCTTCTACTTTTGGCAGTGTTAGATTCAAAATACCATTCTTATATTCAGCAGTAACTTTGGTATTTTCTACTTTAGAGTTGAGGGTAATTACACGCTGGAATTTGCCATAATAAAACTCAGAACGAGTACCTTCTTTCTGTTCGGTTTTACGTTCTGCTACTACTTTTACTGCATTAGCAGTAACTTCAACATCTACATCTTTTGCTTCCATTCCCGGTAGTTCGAGTTTGAGGAGCAGTGAATCTTCTGTTTCAGTTAATTCGGCTGCGGGAGTTTTAAATGTGGGTGCTTGCAAATCTTCAAATAGGCGGTCAATTTGGTGTTGAATGGTGTTAAATTCAGTCCAAGGATTGTAACGTACAACTGCCATATATTTAACTCCTAGCTTTTGTTTAGTTAATTGAGAATTTAATCTGTTGCTTAATTCTTATATTAGTGATGATCTAAATTAGTGTAAATTCGGTTTTTATCACTTAATTAGTGATGAATACCGACTTAGGAAATACGTTAATTAAAGGTGCGGTAAACAGTAATATTATGAGTACGGTTTACCCTAATCAATATTTTTGAAAATTGCTCATCAGCATCTTCAGCAAACCCTATTTGTAGAGTGTCTATTGTCAAGCCCTACAAATACTTAATTAAGTGTGAAGCAGAGTCGGAATGTTTAGATTTAGCTGTTACTATTTGCTAGTAGAATTATACTCTTTGATTCCAACAGGGTGATAACAATGAAAATTAGCGCACGCAACACTATTAAAGCAACTGTCAAAAAAATTATACCTGGAGTTGTGAATACGGAAGTTGTACTCGAACTTACGCCAGGAGTTGAAATAACAGCAATTATTACCAAAGATTCAGCGCAATCATTGGGATTATCATTAGGAAAACAAGCCTATGCAGTGATTAAAGCAAGCGATGTCATGGTGGCAGTTGATTAATCAGTTTGTTTTTATCAATCTTCTTCCGTAAAAACACTGTTGTATATGAATTTAAATTAAAAATAACACCTAAGTAATTTTACTTTTATTAGTGAATGCACTGAGGTGTTTTTCTCTTTTAAATACTACATTTGATACAGTTAATTACCCCAAATAATACTGATTATGAAAATTAGCGCTCGTAATTCATTTAAAGGTACAGTTAAAAAAGTTACTCCTGGTGCAATTAACACGGAAATAGTCTTAGAAATCGCACCTAGCATTGAAGTAACTTCAATCATCACAAAATCATCAGCAGATAACCTGAATCTCGTAGTTGGTAAAGAAGCATATGTGATGGTTAAATCTTCTGATGTTCTAATTGCTGTTGATTAGTAGAAAAAATAACTTAAAACTGTAATCTTAAGTAGCCTGTAATAAATGTAACTAGTCATCACGCACCAAATATTCATGAATGGTGCGTGACATATAAAAATAAGATACAAAATTACAAAATTAATTGATAAAAAGATAGCAGATTATGCATAGTTAATCTGCTATCGACGATACTAGGTACGAGGTTATACTGTACTTTTTCAGGCAACGTTTGCAGCAACTAAGTCAGTAAATGAAATTGCTAGCACAGACTGGCTAATAAAACTGTCGTTAGTCAATCGACATAGTGTAGTTTTTATTAATATAGAATCATCTCACATATAATCTGTAGATGCAAGTGGATTTTCAGGCAACTACCAATTATTTATCGATTTGCAGTATCTTCATTTTAAGTTGAGCAAGATGCCCCGGAGTTTTCCGTGAAAAACATCACCCCGGAAACTCCTCTCGACACTACTTGTTCAACTTATTTTTACACGAATGCTAACATGCCTGTAGCGTCTCCCATTCTATCTTCCTTTCATATCTGCGATCGCACCTCGAGTCATTGCGGCGATCGCTTGGTCAGTGGCTTTCGGTAGGTGATAATATTTACCTGCTGATGTTTTCGCGAGTTCTTTTGCAAAACCTGTGGAAACAAACTTACTTTCGGTATCAATCACCAAAAGCTGCATTCCCATTGCCCTAATTCTCCCAGCAATCTCCAATAATTCGGCTTTGATATCTGGTTTTTGCTCAGGGTCTTGGGGTTCACCTAAGGAGCGTGAGAGAGGAATATTACCACGCCCGTCAGTAATTGCCACAATTACCACCTGTCCCACATCGCCACTCATTTGGGCATTGACACCAACCCGCACGGCTTGGGTTAAACCATGCGCCAGGGGGGAACCGCCACCGCAAGGTAATCTTTCTAAACGATTTTTGGCTAAGGCGATGGAACGAGTCGGAGGTAACAACACCTCAGCCTGTTCGCCACGGAAGGGAATTAATGCTACTTGGTCACGACTTTGATATGCTTCCGTCAGTAATTGCATGACTGCACCCTTTGCCGATTGCATCCGGTTGAGCGCCATAGAACCGGAGGCATCAACAACAAAAATCACTAATGCCCCTGCCTTGCGAACTAAACGCTTGGAACGCATATCACCCTGTTCGACAATCACTTTCTTATTTGGTTGTCTGGCTCGGCGTGATTTTTGATATGGCGCAGCAGCTCGTAATGTGGCATCTACAGCGATACGCTTCACCTTCCCCTTGGGTATCATCGGCTTGATGTAGCGTCCCCGATCTTCCGATAAAATCAAACTGCGACTTCCCGATTTTCCTTGACGCTGCGCCATTTGGGCAAAATACAAAACACTGGGGTCAAGAATTACACCTTCGGGGTCAAAAATAAATTCTTCGGGAATACCTGGTGGTTCTTGTTCCGGCTGTTCCTGATCTTCGTTTTCCTGCTCTTCCTCTTCTTCCTGTTCCTGTTCGTTACTATCTTCTGGTTCTTCTTGATTTTGTGGTGGTGGTGGCGGCGGAGGGGGAGGCGGTGTTTCTTCTGGTGGTGTTTGAATTACAGTCGCTCTCGGTACAATTACTAATTCCACTGCCCGCTTCAAGTCTTCAGCCGTAACTTGATTGCGCCCCTCTAAAGCGGCGGCGGCTTTTGCTACCCGGACAGCAAATAATTCGGCACGGTGTCCCTGAACCTGTCCACGGATTGCTTCATTGACAAGGTAGGCTATTTGTTCAGGGGTAATAGTAACTTCCTTGAGCCATTCCCGTGCCAGGATAATTTGGGTTTTCAGGGAGTCAATATCTTCGCTGTATTGCTGGAGAAATTCTTGGGGCGATCGCGAGTATGATATTGCTTGTTCTACGGCTTCAACGCGCTGATCTAGTCCAAGTATGCCATCAGCCGAGAGAGCGATCGCAATCCGATCTAATAAATGTTCCCGTAATCCCCCTTCTTCGGGGTTGTATGTGGCAATAAATAGGGCTTTACAGGGATGTTGGAAGCTAATTCCCTCCCGCTCAATTTGGTTGCGTCCTTCGGAGAGTACAGTTAATAGCTGGTTACTAATTTGGTCATCGAGAAGGTTGATTTCATCGACATACAACACACCTCGATTAGCAGCAGCTAGTAATCCGGGTTGAAAAATAGTATCGCCTTGTTTGACAGATTCTTCCACATCAACTGAGCCTAAAAGTCTGTCTTCGGTGACACCAAGGGGAATTTGAATAAATGGCGCGGGAATAATTTCTGTTTTTCCCTCCTCCTCGCTAGGGGAAAGGCTGAGGGTGGAGTCAGCCAGCAGGATATCATCCCAGTCTTCCGGGTGGTTGGGATCACAATTACTAACACCACCTTTAACAACTTCGATAGGTGGCAGTAGAGCATGGATAGCACGAGCCATGACAGATTTTGCCGTACCCCGACGACCTGCGATCGCAACTCCACCTAAACCGGGGTCAACTGCTGCTAATAATAAAGCCAATTTAATCGCTTCCTGACCGACAACGGCTGTCAGGGGGAAGGCAGTAATATTTGGGGTAGTGGACGCAGGCATGGTTATAAACGATTTATCTTATCGACTGTTAGCATAGCATTCTTGCTGTAAGTCTCGCACCATAACGCTTGCGTTTGGTGTTGGAATATAAGTAAAGTTAAAAACTAAGGAATCTGAATTAAATAAATACAACTCGGAAAAGTAGAATATTCCCCAGGGTTATTATGATCGCGCTTACTTTCAAGATAGTTGTGACAAAGAGTTCTACACTAATTACTGTATAGCCACTTGTATAGAGCTTTAGATGGAGAATCAATATCCTCAACCTTGGTGTAGTAATAATCTTGCCAATTGGCTTCTGGTAAACCAGCAAATAGCATCAAATTCAATGGATAGTATTCGCTATCGGTACAGCGACGAAAGTCATCGCGAAACAGAAAAATTGCTTTATTGAGTGCGAGAGCTATACCTAATTCAATCATCACACCTTCATCTGGTGGCGTACCATTAACTATGGCAAATATACCATCACAATTTTTGACATCGTTGACATCTGCTTGAGACACCTTATAAGCCCAACCAGTTTTCGAGAAATCCACTTGATTGTTACGCTCAAATGGCTCCCAAACTTCTATACCTAAAGACTGTAACTTACTAAATAATGGGAGGAAGTAGCAAAGCTTTTTGCTGTCGGGAGAATCCATAGGGGTTAGCAAGGTAAATTTTTTTACTCACTGTGCTTGTATATATTACACTGCTCTTACAGAATAATACGAGTTAGTCTATCTACCTAATATTTTTTAAAAAATTAGGATGTTCTCACTGAAATTAGTCCCTAATAGTGAACCTAAAAGCTGAAAAATATTCAAGATTGAAATGCATAAACTTCTACAATTAAAGGACGAAAAATTATTACGTTCTGCACTGACTCACCGTTCCTATATCCATGAAAATCCCCATGAAGGAGAACATAATGAACGTTTAGAATTTCTTGGAGATGCTTTATTAAATTACTTGAGTGGAAATTACTTGTTTCACCGCTATCCAGAAAAAAGTGAAGACGAATTGACTCGGAGACGTTCAGCATTAGTTGATGAGAAACAACTTGCCAAATTTGCCATAGAAGTTGGTTTAGATATGAGAATGCGCTTAGGTAAAGGTGCAATTCGTGAAGGTGGTTTTCAAAATGAAAACCTTCTTAGTAGTACATTTGAAGCAGTAGTCGCTGCTTACTACCTTGATCATAATTCAAATATAGAAGCAGTCAGAAAGATTATTGAGCCATTGTTTGATTCAGTTCCCGAAAGTGTAGTTTTATCGCGTTCTACTGTAGATTCCAAAAATCGCTTTCAAGAATGGGTGCAGCGTAACATTACCCCAACTCCCCCTAAATATGTAACAGTTCAAACTGGAGGTTCTTTACACGCACCAGAATTTTTAGCGACAGTATATGTTGGTGAAAAATCATACGGAACTGGGAAAGGAAAGAATAAGAAAGAAGCAGAGAAAGCTGCCGCAGAAGATGCACTTAAAAGAGTAAATTACGATGAGTGAATGTAATTGCAGCAAACCTTAACATGACAGAAAAGCAAATATATTTCACCTATCTAAAGCGATATATTTGTAAGAGTATTATCAATTGGTAAAATAAATACTATAATAAATACTTATAGTAGATGAAATAAATACTGAAGTAATGTTAGACTAACGGTTCAGGTCAGAGTAAGTCAGCCTAATTCAGTAACTTTTAATTCTTGTAATCAGCATGAAGTAAGTTTTAAGTTACTGGAACGGAGGAACCAATTTTTGGGGCGTATCTCTTGAACAGTTAGGAGTTGTGAATATTGTTGGACTGATGCACTCAGCACTCAATTACCAGGACTCATCACTCTCTAGAGAGGGGCATCTCTCAGCCCTAGCCCGTCAGCTAACTTCGTCGGCATTGAGAGGAAACTGAAAAGATAGCATTTTTAACCTTGCAATCTTGTCGGTATCCTTGGCTGGTACTGCTCGGATTTTATACCTGCAATTAAGCACTGCTGAGGTTGCATAATAATGATATTTCAATTGAATTTGGCGGCTGTAGCTACAGCTGCTAGTCAGGCTATTTGGCGGCGTACCAAACTAATCATTTTGCGCGATCGCTTTTTATTGCCTTGTGCGGGTTTTTTGGGTGTAATTTTATTGTGGTGGCTAATTGCGATCGCCAATCCAGAATTAATGCCCACCCCCGCAGAAGCACTTATCGCAAATCTTGACTATATTCTTAATCCTTTTTTCCAACGTGGTCCCGGCAATTTGGGGATTGGTTGGCTGCTATTCGCAAGTCTCCGTCGTGTATTAATTGGCTTCTCCCTTGGCGCTTTAGTGGCAATTCCCCTCGGCTTTTTAGTTGGTATGTCTAAGCAAGCAATGATGGCGCTCAACCCTGTCATTCAAATTTTCAAACCTGTCTCACCACTTGCTTGGCTTCCTATTTCCCTGGCTATTTTTAAGTTGGCAGACCCATCGGCTATTTTTGTGATATTTATTACGTCACTATGGCCCACCATTATTAATACTGCTTTGGGAGTATCCAGTGTTAATAGAGATTATTTAGACGTTGCACGAGTCTTGGAAATGCCTAAGTGGAGGCAAATTAGTAAGATTATTTTGCCTGCAAGCTTGCCTTATATTTTTACAGGTTTGCGAATTAGTTTGGGTATCGCTTGGTTAGTAATTGTTGCTGTAGAAATGCTGACAGGTGGCATTGGGATCGGTTTTTTTGTATGGGATGAATGGAGTCGTCTAAACCTAAATTCAGTTTTTCTTGCTGTATTGATAATTGGTTTAACTGGGCTATTGCTTGACTATGGAGTTGGCAAAATTCAAACATTAGTTACTCATCGTAAATAATGAGTCGTGATGAGTATATTAATCAGGCAATCAAGCTCTTATTTTAATTGATTGCATTTCACATTTTAGTGATTGATTAAACTCTCTTAAGGTAACAGTTTGTGGTTAGCTTTTCTAGATAAAAATTTCTAGATCAAACTAACCTGATTATTGCTATTCTCTCCTCCCATACACAACGATGAGTCATACAAATAAAAATATCTGGACGCGACGCGAATTTATCAAAGGATTGGGAGTGGCAACCGCAGGCACAGCCCTATCTTCCTGTGCTATCAATGCCAACCGTGCCCCCCAAAATCTTTCTCAACAAGCATTAGAAATCGAACGAGTTGTCAACCCCAAAACCCTCGAAAAACCAAATCTTACTATTGGTTATGTCCCCGTCAACGACTGTGCTCCCTTTGCCGTAGCCTGGGAAAAAGGATTTTTTCGTAAGTATGGTTTAAACGTCACCCTCAGTCGGGAAGCCAGTTGGGGAACGTCACGGGACGGTATTATTTTTGGACGCTTAGATGCTTCACCTGTAGTTTGTGGTGCAGTTACAAATGCCCGTACAGGTGCGGAGGGTGCGCGTCATGCTCCATTGTGTGCAGCAATGACTATTCACCGTCATGGGAATGCTTTAACAATGAATAAGGCAATGTGGGAAGCTGGTTTACGTCCGTGGCGCGAATATAATGGTGATTTAGAAACTTTTGGGCATGATTTTCGTAAATATTTCCAGAAATTGCCCTCCGAAAATCGTATTTGGGCAGTAGTTCTCAGTTCAGCGATTTACGAGTATTTTGTTCGTTATTTAGCGGCGGCGGCAGGAATGTTTCCTGATCAAGAATTTCGGATTATTATTATTCCCCCACCGCAGATGGTTGTAAACATGCGAATAGGTTCAACCCAAGGTTATATGGTTGCGGAACCTTGGAATACTCGAGCTATTTCTGGTAATGAAAATATTGGTTTTACCTTTGCTCAAGGGCGAGAAATTTGGGAGGGACACCCAGATAGATTATTAGCAGTAATGGAGTCATTTATAGATGAAAATCCGAAAACTTATAGGTCTTTAGTGAAGGCAATGATTGAAGCTTGTCAATATTGTAGTAACCCTAAAAATCGTGAAGAAGTTGTCAAAATTATTTCCAGTCGTTCGTTTACAGGTGCAAAACCAAAGTTAACTCATCCGGGTATTGTTGGTGACTATAATTATGGTGGTTTTGATGGGAAAAATCGGATAGTCAATTTACCGGAAACCACAATCTTTTTTGATTTACCCACTAATTTAGCGGGTATTCCTAATGACCATTCTACGTTTCTTTGGCAATCTGAAAGTTTGTGGTTAATGACTCAAGCAACTCGATGGGGACAAAACAAAGAATTTCCGAAGAATGCGGAAGAATTAGCAAAAAAAGCTTGGCGCACTGACCTTTACCGTGAAATAGCGGCAGAGATGGGAATTAAATCACCAACAGAAGATTACAAGATTGCTAGTGCTGATTTATTTATTGATCAAAAAGCCTTTGATCCTAGTGATCCTATTGGTTATCTCAAGAGTTTTTCAATTCGGGCAAACCATCCCAAATCTTTCTTTTTGTCTTAGCTTTATATGTTTCTTGTATTTGGCGCTTAGTGTTGCCTCTATTTCGCTCAACTCTATTTACAATCAGGAGAAATTAGACAATGAAATCTACTATTAACCACAATTATGACCAAGAGCAAAGTGTTATGAATAATGGTTTTTTGGAAGTTCGTAATTTATCTAAGTCTTACAGTAAGAAAGATGGTAGTGAGTTTACAGTTTTACATAATGTCAATCTTAGCATCGGTGCAGACGAATTTATCTCTGTAATTGGACATTCTGGGTGCGGTAAATCAACACTATTAAAAATAGTTGCAGGTTTAGAAAAAGCAACTTCAGGCTCAGTGCAACTTGATGGTCAAGAAATTCGTAAACCTGGTGCTGAAAGAATGATGGTATTTCAACACTATTCTTTATTACCTTGGTTAACTGTAAGAGAAAATATTCGTTTGGCGGTAGATGAAGTGTTAAAAAATGCCACTCGTCCCGAAAAAATTAGTATTGTGAATGAGCATTTAGCAATGGTAAATTTAAATGCGGCTGCTGACAAATATCCCGATGAAATTTCCGGAGGGATGAAGCAACGTGTGGGTATTGCTCGTGCTTTGGCAATTCGTCCCAAAATGCTATTAATGGATGAACCATTTGGCGCATTAGATGCATTAACTCGTGGCAAATTACAGCGTCAAGTACTAGATATTTGGGAAAACCATCGCCAAGCTGTAATGATGATTACTCATGATGTTGATGAGGCAATTTATATGTCCGATCGCATTATTTTAATGACAAATGGACCACATGCAACTATAGGTGAGATATTAGAAGTACCCTTCCCGCACCCACGCGATCGCGCAGCTATGCGAAACTCAAAAGAGTATTATGAACTCCGCAACTATGCCCTCAATTTTCTCGAATATAACTTTACCCAAGATGAGTAATGCGATCGCGCCAAAAAACTAAAGAAAAAATAAATATTTTATTCTCTGAGAGATAATGTAATTTCACTACATAGACTCAGTGGTTTTATTTCGGCTAATATCTAAGACTATGGAGAAACAATGAGAATTCAAAAAATGTGAATGACTTTAATGTTGTAAGTTTCTCGATTTCATGAAGTGCAAATTCAGATTTTTTATTAGGGGTTTTCTGTGGAGAATTGGCAAGCACTAGTTAGCATTATTACGTTTACTTGTGTCATATTTTTAATCATGACTGAATGGATACATTTAACAATCGCCGCTTTATTAGGCGCATTGTTACTTGTATTTACTAATGTCATGACTTTGTCAGATGCTGTGGGTTACATTGGCAAAAGTCACGGTACTTTGGCATTGTTTTTTGGAGTCATGGTTCTGGTTAGAGCTTTTGAACCGACTAAAATTTTTGATTATTTAGCTACGCAATTAGTGATTCTCGCTAAAGGTGAAGGTAAGCGTTTGTTATTAGGGATTGTGGCAATTACAACTCCTATTTGTGCTGTTTTACCAAATGCCACAACTGTAATGTTAATCGCTCCTCTCATTCCCCCAATGGCGGAAGAATTAGGGGTAAATTTTGTCCCATTATTAATATTGTTAGTCTTTGTTGCTAATAGTTCGGGGTTGTTGACAATTGTTGGTGATCCTGCAACTTTTATTGTTGGAGATGCCATTAATTTAAGTTTTACCGATTATCTAGTCCGTTTGAGTTTAGGGGGTGTAATTTCAGTAATTACAGTTGTTGCTATTTTACCAATTTTATTTCGGAAAATTTGGCAAACAAAACTGGCAAGCTTGGAAGAATTACCTCATCCCCAAATTAATCATCCGCGAGTTTTAACATTAGGTGCTGTAATTGTTGGTTTAGTTTTGTTATTTTTTGTGATTGGAGAACAATTACCGGTAAAGCTTTCACCTGCTGCTGTTGCTCTTTTGGGTGCGGGTTTAGCAATGCTGCTTGCACATCATAGTCGGATCGATTCCGTGAATAATATTCTCCGCGATGTTGACTGGAGTACTCTCATCTTTTTTATGAGTATCTTCGTATTAATTGGAGGGTTAGAAAAAACGGGTGTTATTAATAGTTTATCTGGTATTCTATCGGTATTTTTAGGCAAAAATATTGTCTTCGGTTCGATATTTTTAGTATTTTTTATTGGAATATTATCAAGTGTTGTTCCCAATATTCCTTTGGTAGTAGCAATGGTACCCCTGCTCAAGCAGTATCTTGTGAATGTTGGATTTGTCTCAGCAGAGATTCTCCAACCTGATTTTGATGGGCAGTTACCGATTCAGGTTTTACCTTTATTTTACGCAATGATGTTTGGTGCAACATTAGGAGGTAATGGCACATTAGTTGGGGCATCCTCAAACATTGTCGCTGCTGGTGTCTCGGAACAGCATGGACGACGGATATCATTCAAAACCTTTTTACATTACGGTATTCCAGTTATGATGCTACAACTCATCACTTCTGCGTTATATGTATTTTTCCGATTTCTGCTGTAATTATTCTTGCGGATATATCTTAAGTCGAGCTAAATTACGACTTTAGCAAGATGATTATTATAAATATCAATGCTGTGGGAGCAGAAGATAAATAAAGTAATTATTTATTTCACTTTTGACTGAAATCCTTGGATTTTAAGTCTTGCTGGTGCTGTATTCGGAATTCTCAACTGCTGTATTTTTTTACTGAAACTGAATCATTATATACTTACGTACTTATTATGTAAATTTAGAGTCCTAGTATAAGTCCTAATTTGTATTGATGTGTAAAAATTTTGTGTAGAAAAATACTCAGCTTTTGTCAGGTGCTAGAATTTGCTTGGGAAATAAAGCCTCTCTCTCAAATATTAGGATGGGATTATGCATTCGCCCGACATGGAATACGATAACGATCGCAATGTTCTTGATTCTACACAAATAACTTCAGTTCAGAGTAGTAAACTAACCAACAACGGTTATGACGTAAGTGGTATCAACAATTTAGATAAGGTTAGAGACATTCTCTTTGGCAATCAATTACGAGATGTCGAAAAGAAGTTTGCTCGTTTAGAAGAACGCTTGTCAAAAGAATTAGTTAACCTACGTGAAGATAATAAAAAGCGTTTGGATAATATTGAAAGCTATATTAAGCAAGAATTAGAACTGCTATCCGAACGCATGAAACAAGAACAAAATAATCGCGATGAAAGTGTACAGAATCTAGCAGAAGAAAATAAAAAAATCACCACAGCTTTAGAAAAGAGACTAACTCAATTTGACGAACAGGTAAGTAATAGCCAACGCGAAATTCGCGAGCAAATTCTCAATCAGTCGAAGACTTTACAGGATGATCTATTACAGAAATATGAGGAAATATTAGAAATATTACGCCGCGAAGCCGCAGAACTACGTACTACAAAAACAGACCGTTCGACTCTAGCAAACTTATTAAGTGAGTTAGCAATTCGTTTAAACTCCCAGTAATTTTGAGAATAACTGGTAATAAGTAGTTTTCTATACAGATTCCTTGTGGGACAATACTGTGAGTAACTAGTCATTGTTTTACACATAGTATTAAATCAAATGGGCTTTAATTCTCACTCGCAGACTGGGGGATTTCGTAAATGACTAAATTTTCCACGAATGGATTTTCCACAGAATCCCCAAACGTAGATAATCGAGAATCAAAAGAAAAAATCAAAGATGAACTCGACGAACTTCGCGCTTTATTATTGGGAGTAGAACCGAATAAGCTGCATCAAATATATGAATATATTGAAAATCAGCAAATTAAACCAGAAGATATTAGTCGTGTCCTTCCAGAAGCGGTAATATTGCGATCGCTCCAAGATCGGCAGTTAGTGGAAGCAATGGTGCCCACTATCGAGCAAGCGGTAGAAGCATCCGTCAAAAAAGACTTAAACGTGCTTTCAGACGCTATATTCCCCATTATGGGGCCATCCACGCGAAGAGCGATCGCCACTGCATTAGAAGAAATGATTCAATCATTGAATCAAACTCTAGAGCATAGTTTATCGATTCAAAGCTTTAAATGGCGACTAGAAGCCCGACAAACAGGAAAAAGCTTCGCAGAAGTTGTGATGCTTCGTACCCTCGTTTACCGAGTCGAACAAGTATTTCTCATCCACAAAAATACAGGATTATTACTTCAGCATATTGTCGCACCTCAAGTAGCAGCACAAGACCCTGATTTAGTCTCAGCAATGCTAACTGCTATTCAAGACTTTGTGCGCGACTCGTTTAATGTCACAACTGGCGATCGATTGCAAACCCTAAATTTTGGCGAACTGACAATTTGGATAGAAGAAGGGCCAACAGCAGTTATCGCGGGTATTATTCGCGGTAATGCACCTCAAGAACTGAGATTAATATTTCAAGATGCTATAGAAAAAATTCATCTCCGATTCGACAACGAACTTTACAACTTTCAAGGAGAAACAGAACCATTTAATCTGAGTCAAGCTTACTTGGAAAATTGCCTTGAAGTTCGCTATCAAGTTCCCCCAAAAACAAACTATACATATGCATATACATTCATTGGATTAATTACCTTTGGGTTATGTGTTTGGACTGCTTTAACAATTCGCGAACAGCAGCAATGGAATACTTTTGTGAAACAACTCAATTCCGAACCAGGAATAACAATTACTAAAGTTCATAAAGAAAGTGGCAAATACATCATTACTGGAATGCGTGACCCTTTGGCTGTAGATGTCAGCACAATCCTCAAACAGAATAATCTAAATCCAGCAATAGTTAATCATCAATTGGAACCTTATCTATCATTACAACCTGAATTTATTACTAAACGTGCAGAAGCATTACTGCAACCACCTCAAACAGTCTCACTCAAAGTGGAAAGTAATGGTATTCTCTATGCTATTGGTTCAGCACCTCAAAAATGGATATTAGAAGCCCGTAACATGTGGCGTTTTATTCCCGGAATCACTCAATTTTCAGAAAATAAATTGACTAATCTAGATATTAGCGAATTGGAAAAGTATCAAGCAGAAATAGAACGTGAAAAACTTTTATTTCAGGAAGGAAAAACTGACTTAATTGCCAGCGAAAAACCTAAATTAGAAACAATTATTGTTAATTTACAAAAAAGTAACTTCATCGCAAAATATTTGCAGAAAAACATCAATATTAATATTATTGGACATACCAGTATTACCGGAAGTGAACAATACAACTTGCAGTTAAGTCAAGCACGTGCGGAACAAATAAAATATTACTTAATTGCGCGAGGATTAAATCAAGAAAACATTACCACAGAGGGATTAGGTGCAAATAAATCGCTGAGTTCATCCACAACAAGAGAAAATCAAGATATAGATATTAATCGTCGAGTTAGTTTTAAACTTACTATCACAAATATTAATAAATAAATTATTACTAGTTTTATATGCTCCAGAAAAAAGTTTGTATGGTGGGTGCTTTTGCAACTGGAAAAACCAGTTTAGTGGCGAGATATGTTCATAGTATATTTTCGGATAATTATCAAACAACAGTAGGTGTGAAAATAGATAAAAAAACTATTAATTATCGCGGCAAAGAACTTAATCTAATCCTTTGGGACTTATATGGTGAAGATGAATTTCAAAAAGTACGTATGTCCTATCTAAGAGGTTCCTCTGCTTATTTACTAGTAGTCGATGTCACTCGTTATAATACTCTGGAAAAAGCCTTCAGTTTGCAAAATCGAGTCGAAGAAACTATTGGCAAGGTTCCATTTATTCTTGTTATTAACAAATCTGATTTGACTGATGAATGGGAAATTGATAAAGCAGAAATAGAAAAACTAGAACAAAAAGGCTGGATTATTATTCAAACTAGTGCGAAAACAGGTCAAGGAGTAGAAGAAGTTTTTGAAACTATTGCTCAAAAAATCTTGGAGGGGTAAATGTTAGATGTCCCCATATCTGTAATTACTTATCTGATGAATCTCATGCTCGAAAGTCGTTCACTCGCTTATCTTCTCGTCACAAAAGATGGATGTCTATCATCTTGGGGAGGTAAATTGGCAGATTACGGAGTTAGTAACTTACACAAAGGAGAAAAGGTTGAACAGCAAATTTTCTTTTTAGAAGGACTTCTTCCCTTAGATAATTTTCCCTTATTTCTACCCTGTTTGAAAACAGATGAAGGTATTTGTGCAGATATTCATATGTTCCCCTCAGAAGAAGGTGATTGGGTATTACTGCTGGATGCGACAATTGATGAAATACAATTATCATTAATTCAACAATATGCAAATGAATCTGTTCTCAGAGATGAAAAACTAACTCGAATATTCAATCAATCTTAATTAATCCTCAAATTTCAGTAAAATTATCAGCGGCATGTTGATATTATGAACAACTATATTACCGCAGACCTATTTGCAGCTTTAAATGTTTTGGTTTTAGAATATCTTAATATAGGTCGTTTCCGTGTAAGTGCTAGTGTTCCTACTTGGGTAAAAGATATTTGTAATAGCAAAATAATATCAGGGATGGAGGTTTTAATTCCCGAAGAACAATTTCCTTTCTTAGAAAACTTTTTGGTTGATGCAGAGGAATTTTGGCAGCGAAATGAGAATTTTCCGCTTAAATCTGGAATCTGGGTAGAACAGGACTTAGGTGGTAAAGAATGTCATTTTGAAGCATCAGCCATTAGTGTTAAAAATCAAAAAATATTAGTTATTGAATTGTTAGATGAAGATTACATTGAAAAGTTTTCAATCATCCAACAAGCTCGTGCAAATAATTTAAACTATTATCAAATATTGAAAGAAAATCAAAAAAAAGAAATCCTCATTCATTGTATTATTCATGACATTGCAGGTCAACTCAGTGGCATTAATTGCTGTTTAGCTCTATTAGAATTAGAAAATTTAACTCCTAAAGGTAAGGAACGCTTAGAAATAGGTCGCAGACAATCAATTAAGCAGGAAATGCTGATTCGAGAAGTATTGGATGCATTTTCTGCGGAAGTACAATCATTTGAATCTTTTGATATTGATGTTAAAAATGCACCAAATATTCTGAAAATTACTCAAGAGGTAATCACAATCTTAACGCCTAATTTTGTGCTGAATCATATGCAACTAAAATTAGCTCATAATATTGATTTCAACGCAGATTGGAGAGTAATTGCTGATAAATCACGTTTAGAAAGAGTGATTTCAAATTTAGTTGAAAATGCTTTTCGCCATAGTCCCGGTGAGTCTGCTGTCGTGATTGAATTATTTCAGGATCAAGATTTTATTCTTGTGCATATTAATGATCAAGGTAGTGGAGTCCCACCAGAAATGATTGCAAATTTATTTCAAAAGTTCTCTCAAGGAAAAGAGAAAAAAGGCCGTATTGGTCTCGGACTATATTTTTGCCGGATTACTATTGAGCGTTGGGGAGGTGAAATTGGTTACTCTCCTCTTCCTGATGGAGGCTCTCGGTTTTGGTTCCGTTTACCAAAGGTAAAAATTGGCTAATATTTAATATTTAGTATTTTATTTAATAATTTAATATTTGAGATTTATAAGTAATTTATCAATCATTTATAAATAATATCTCCGATTTGGGATTTAAATCGGAGATATCACTAATATCAATTAGTAATTAATCATTAGTAATTAATCACTAATAACCAATAAAATGTAATACATCTCGTAGGACACTATAACCACTCAAGTCCCACAGTAAGTAAGCTAGAAATCCAATCATTGCCAAACGTCCATTCCATAATTCGGCTTGAGGAGTCCAACCGAAAATAAATGCATTACGGTCTTTGCCATTATATTCATTGGCAATCGTTGGCAATTCTGTACTCGGACGTGTTTCCATTTTTCTTCCCCCAAAAATTCGTTTCTTGATTCCAATCTAACGAGTCATCAATCACTTGTTTTCTGTCGGGGGATACAATATACAACCACTTCCAAAGGACGAGATTTTTAATAAATCTTTACATGTCAATATCTATCTATAGGAAGTTATACACAAGCATTTAGAGGTAAGAATACTGTCTGAAACAGAGTCCTCATCAATGATTAGTAAGATTATAAATTTTTGTTGTTCGGTGTTGATAGAGCGATCGCTATCTGAAGATAGCCTAGATGAAAAAAACTTCTACCTGTCGTTGGAGAGACGCTTAAACCCAGGGATGGATGCAGAAGATAGGCAATTTACAAGATTCTTAAGACTTAGGAGTTCTATATTCCTATAGATAAAAAATTATAGCTTCGTGTAATTTTATCCCACCAAGTTTAAGGAATAGAGGAAAAGAATACGATGTTTCAAACTCTAAAAATTACATGGGGATTAGTAAAGTCACCAATAATGTGGTTTTTGCAAACTCCAGTAGACACTACACAAATTTCACCAGCACAAACTTCAATATTTACTTCTGGACCTCGTTTTTTTGTTGCTCTAATCGCTGGTGTCATTCTCGCTTTTGCAATTCAGTTCGTTTTAACCAATCTCTCAGTTGCTGCGGGGATTTCCTATTTAGGGCATAATTCCGATTCTGATTCGAGTGATGGGGAAAGTGGCAGTTTTGGCGGTACAATCCGTAAAATCGGTACGGCTGTAGGTTTGTGGACTGTTATCACCGTTACTATTGCCCTGGCGATCGCTTCTTTTTTGGCTGTTAAACTCAGCTTGCTCATACTTAGCCCTAGCTTGGGGGCAATTCTGGGTTTAGTAATCTGGGGTGCTTATTTCTTGTTGTTAGTGTGGGTAAGTTCCACTACAGTCGGTTCCTTGATTGGAAATGTGATAAATACTGCGACATCTGGTTTCCAGGCAATTATGGGAACGGCTACTGCTGCAATGGGTGCAAAGGCTGTAAATAATCAAGTTGTGGCGACTGCGGAAGCGGCGGCGGCGGCATTACGTAAAGAGTTTGGTAGCGCCCTTGACCCGGCGGGCATTCGAGATAATATTGAGGATTACTTAGAAAAGCTTCGCCCACAAGAATTAGATGTCAAAAAAATTAGGGCTGAGTTTGAAAATATCCTCAATGATCCCGAACTGAAAGCTGTTACTAGTACTGCTGACCTTAGTAGTCAAGTCAGTCGCGATCGCCTGGTGAGTTTGGTGAGCGATCGCACCGATTTATCGAAACGGGATGTGAACCGGATTGCTGATACTTTATATACAGTATGGCAGCAGGTTGTCAGTCAACAATCTCGTAACCCAGGGGGACAAGACCGGATGGGTGAGTTGGTCGATTATCTCAAAAATCTTAAGCCGGGACAGAGTAAAACTGACGAACTCAATGCCAAATTGGATAGTTTGATTGCGGAAATGCGATCGCAACAAAAAACTGACTACAAGGCAGCAGAAAAAACTCCTGGCCCAGTTCAAAGCACTTTGCAACAAGGAATCTCGGCACTGACGGGGATTGTGTTGGGAAGAACTGATTTATCAGACTTTGATGTGGAAAAAATCCTGGAAACTTTAAATCAGGCGAAAAATAAAGTTACAGAACAAGCCGATAAGTTGGGGATTCCCACCCCGAAACAACCCTATAGCTTAATTCGGGCTGATGTCGAAAATTATCTGCTCAATACTTACGCTTGGCAGTTAAGTCCCGAAAAAATTGATCGGGAATTTCGTGATATTATTTACGACCCCGCAGCTGACCCCGCCCAGGTGCGCCAAGAACTACAACTTCTTTCTCGCAACGATTTCGCCAATATTTTACACCAACGAGGATTGTTGACCCAGGGCGAAATTCAGCGTGTTAGCGACCACCTCGAAGCGATTCGCCAGGAAGTTTTGCTCAATGCGATCGCAGCTGAGGAACGGGAAATTAGTTATGCTTTGCAGCGTCGAGTCGAAAGCTATTTGTTAGTCACTCCCCTCTCAAATTTGACTCCCGAAGAAATCGAGCAAAATTTTAAGCCGTTGTTGACAGACACAGATGCCGATTACGAAACCCTCTCACGACGGTTAAGTCTAATTGAACGTCAACAGATGCGCGAGATTTTACTCCAACGCAACGACATGCAATTCCAGGAGGTAGAACCAATTCTCGACCAGTTAGAAAAACAGCGCGATCGTGTTTTAATTGAGTCGAAAGGGTTGGCGGAACAAGCTCAATATGAAGCAGAGACGCTGTGGCTGAATTTAGAGTCATACCTGCGGAATACTGGGAAAGCCGAACTCAACCCCGATGGGATTCGCGCTGATATGAGACGCTTAGTTGACGACCCACAGGCGGGAATGGCTGCAATTCGCGCCAGACTCTCTCGTTTTGACCGCGATACTTTAGTGAAGCTACTTAGCCAACGCCAAGATTTAAGTGAAGCTGAAGCAAATCGAATTATTGATAATGTGGAGCATTCCTGGCATGACGTTCAACATGCACCTAAAGCTGTAATTGCTCAAGCCAAGGAACAATATGATACAGTTAGCACCACAATTGCTGATTATTTACGTAACACTGGCAAGGATGAATTGAATCCTGAAGGCATTCAAAGAGATTTAAATCGTCTGCTACAAAATCCTCAGCAAGGTTTAACTGCTCTACGCTATCGATTGTCGCAATTTGATAGAGATACATTAGTACAATTACTGAGTCAGCGTCAGGATTTAAGTGAGGAACAAGTTAACCAAGTTATTAATTCGGTACAAACCTCGATTCAAGATATTATCCGTGCCCCTCGGAGATTAGCAGTTAGAACACAGGAACGAGCGCAAACATTCCAAGCATATTTGGAGGAATATTTACGGGGAACTGGGAAGGAAGAGTTAAATCCAGAAAGTATTAAACGCGACATTAATTTGTTGCTGCATGACCCTAGAGTGGGAATCGAAAGTTTTTCTGAACGACTTTCCCATTTTGATCGCGATACGATTGTTGCTTTACTGAAGATTCGGGAAGATATTACTGATATTGAAGCCGAGCGCATTGCTGATAATATTATCTCGGTACGGGAGCAGTTTGTTGAGCAAGTTCGCAACATTCAGCGACGGATGCAAGATGTGATTGATGGCATTTTTGCTCGCATTCGCAATTACTTAAATTCTTTAGATCGTCCTGAATTGAACTACGATAGCATTCGCCGGGATGTGCGGCAGTTATTTGATGATCCGCAAGCGGGTTTTGAGGCTTTACGCGACAGATTGCACTCTTTCAACCGTGATACTTTAGTGGCGATTATGAGTTCTCGTGAGGATATTTCTCCCGATGATGCCAATGAAATTATTGATCAGATTGAACGGGCGCGTAACAATGTGTTGCAAAGGGCTGAACGTATTCAAAATGAGGCGCAGCGACGTTTAGAAGAGGTAAAACATCAGGCACAGCGCCAAGCTGAGGAGACGCGGAAAGCTGTAGCTAGTGCTGCTTGGTGGTTGTTTGTGACGGCTGTTGTTTCAGCAATCTTTTCGGCGATTGGTGGTGCTGTTGCGGTAATGTTTGTATAGCTAGCGGCTACTCGTAAAGTCGCAAGCTACAGTTAAGGTTGTTCGTAAATTGATTTGTTGAGAACCAAGACTTGGGGGATTCTCCCCCAAACCCCCGATTGGGGGACGGTTGCGTCTAGGCTGTTGACTCTGTGCCTTTTGACATGGTAAAAGTTCATGCACTTTTAATGTCGTCACAATCCCCTGAAAACAACGTTTTTCGTTTTGATAGTGTGGATTGACCAAAAACTTCAGATAGCCATGCTTCAACGTCTGAAAAACTAATTGTTTCAAGTGCGTTTTTAATCAAAGCTGTCGTCAGATTCATAGTAGATAAACAGATGGTTAGCAGCATCTGACCCATTTCTTTAAATGGACAGCGCGCGGAAAATTGCTTATATTTTCCAAACAATGACTCAATCACATCAGAAGTAGCTAAAAAAGTAGATTGGTTTTTAATTTTTCGGCATTGAACAGACAAATAACCCAAAATACTTTGTTGAAGTTTCTGGAGAGAATTATCATCAAATATAACTTTATTTTGTTCAAAAAAATCGAGAGTTTTATGACTAATTCCTGATTGTTTGAGTTGAGTTTCAACACCTCGTGTGAGTGACACCATTTGGTTCCATTGAATTAGGTCTGATTCGTAGTCAACTAACCATCCCAATTTATCTACTATTTTCTGAGTAATCAGCGAAGGGTCAGAATCTGGCATTAATTTAATTAAAGTGTCTGGAGAAGAATTTAGTAATTTAATCCCCCAATTTGTCAACCTTTCTACATTAAAAAAACGACATTGAGAACGTTGTGTTGGAGGAGATAAAAATGATAAATCTGTTTGTTGTAATTTTTGTCTGCTGATATTACATTTTTGAATAAATGACTGATATCTCTCATCCGAATCTAGCTGGTATTTTAAAAGTAAAGCCATTGCATGAGTCACATCATGGGTATAGATAATATCTGGGTGATTTTGCTGGTATAGCTTGATTCCACGAGCTAGGTCGCTACCATTGTCCGCTACTATTTGTACTGGTACGCCGACTTTTTGACTGATTTTTTCTAGTTTTGATTCTATAATCTCTCCTTTCGTAGAATCCATAATTTCTAATCCGAAAATTTTCACGTCTTCATGCGCCAACCCTCTTTTCTGCTTCATCACATTTTCTTCAATATGCTGCTGTGAAACGCCTAAAATTACCAACGCTTTTTGTTTCCCTAATTCTAATGTCAAATCGACAATAAATATCCAATCATCACGATATTCTTTCTCTTTTGTCAATTCATATATTCCAATCCGAGCCAACCACTTTCTCACACAACTGAAACTTGGAGTTGCCTGCTCTTCATAATTATTAAACAACTCAAATACTTTTTCTACTCCTCTAAAACTGATACCACATTCAATTAAAAGTAAGAGTGCTTGCTGAATTATTTTGGCATCATAATGATGACCCTTCACATTTAATTCCATAGCTTCTATGATTTCTGCTTCGACTTGAATTTCCTCTTTTTTTCGTCTAAATCTCCTTCAATGTTTAACTCTTTTAGTTTTGACTCTGCCATCAACGCGCGATTTTTCCATTCTTCTCTTGAATCTAATAGATCTCTAACCTTGATTTCTAAGGCTCTAATCTTTTTTTGTTTTAATAGTGCTTTTTCTTTCCAGTTATCTCGACCTTTCTGAAACAAACGTGCTAATCTACTAACTGGGCTTTTAAACTCCTGCATGGGCTTTGAATGTGCTAAGTATTAACGACACTATTATTGTATGAAGCAATGGTGCCTTAAAACCAACAAAGTCAACAGCCTAGGCTACACCTAACACATCCTACCTTTAATTAAACCTGGCTACTTATTTTGAATTGCAATTATGTAAAGATGCATTACAGAGAAGCTTTTAACCAGTTTCAATCCCTGATAGGGATTAGTTTGAATTGCAATACTTTGATACAAAGGAAAATCAGAAAAACCGGGGTTTCAATCCCTAATAGGGATTAGTTTGAATTGCAATATTGAGGTTACTACATTCGTTGATGTATAACTTCAAAGTTTCAATCCCTAATAGGGATTAGTTTGAATTGCAATTTAATGATAGGTAATACATCAGTTACCTTTAATTGTTTCAATCCCTAATAGGGATTAGTTTGAATTGCAATTCCTTTGAGCGGCTGCACCCATTGCCGACATATTCATTGGTTTCAATCCCTAATAGGGATTAGTTTGAATTGCAATTTTATCATATTAAGATATCTTTGCTTAGTATTCTTTAAGTTTCAATCCCTAATAGGGATTAGTTTGAATTGCAATCCAGTATATTACGAAGCTGGATGTGCGATTTATAACTGTTTCAATCCCTAATAGGGATTAGTTTGAATTGCAATTTTTAAATGAACTGCGATCGCGGTTTTTAGGTTAAGTTTCAATCCCTAATAGGGATTAGTTTGAATTGCAATGCAATTCAGTCCGGCGATCGCTTTGGCATAGAAGTGTTTCAATCCCTAATAGGGATTAGTTTGAATTGCAATTTAAGTATCTGATAGCCCCAAGCTTTTTAATTAGTTTCAATCCCTAATAGGGATTAGTTTGAATTGCAATGTAAATTAATCCTTGGTTATCAACATCATGCACGTTTCAATCCCTAATAGGGATTAGTTTGAATTGCAATAGCTTGGTACAGAACCATTACTGTATTTAGTTTTCAAGGTGCGGTTGCGCTAGTCTCATAAAAAATACTGTTTCAAGCGATCGCTTGTCAAGAGCAACCCCAACAAAAAAATCTGAAACCCATATATAGAAAAGCTTTCAAGAATTGCGCCAACCTCAAAACAGGGAAAAAGCGCTCAAACCGAGACAGAATCAACAATTCAGGCACTAAATTTTACAGACAGTTCCCAACACCCACAGGTTAGCGCAACCAGCTAGCAAATATCAAGCAAAAAATATTGTGTTATCCCGTGGCATTTCACCGCCAATACGCTCTACCTTTGGTTGGCAGCAACCACAGAGGGAATAAAAACGAATGCTATCTTCTTTAGGTTTTATCACTTTAGAAAGACGCGATCGTAGTTTAGCATACTGAGTATCAGTTAAATCGCACTCAAAAACAGAATACTGCATCCACTGTCCATAGGATTTAAGAATCTTATGAATTTTAGTACGGCGTTTATCTTCAGGAATATCGTAAGAAACAACAACAAACATCATAAATCAAGGATATGAGGGATAAAAAGTAGTAAGGCTGATGATAAATAGTCGCGCAGGGAGAAACCGGGTTTCTCATCAAAGAGTCAGATGATGGCTAATTACTTAAATCCAAGAACATGAAAAAATCTGACTATTACTTCATAATTAAAGGTGGATATTTATCAGTTTCACCCATGAGATATTTACCTAACAAACGTGCTTGAATTTCAAAAATTTCTTGATAGCTTTTTTTAACCCCTAAAACAGGATGAGTAATTTTATCTAGCTTTTTTTGTTGATATAGCTTGAGGAATTCATGTAATTTTTCCTTAGTTAAAGAAACTGCATTACTAACAGGCTCCGTCACAAAATCAGATGGTTTGAACATCTTGCGATTAATTGTGCCAAGAACTAAAGAATCAACAATCAAAGGACGAAATTCTTCCATCAAATCTAATGCTAAAGATGGTCTACCATAACGTTCGGTATGTAAATATCCCAAATATGGGTCGAAACCAACAATATTTAATGCACCTTGAATATCGTGACGCAGTAATGAATATCCTAAACTCAAAAGAGAATTTATAGGGTCTATTGGTGGACGACGATTGCGATTATTGAAACTAAAATTATCGACACGAATAAAATCATTAAAACAGCCGAAATATGCTGCACTACCAGCACCTTCACAACCGCGAATTGAATTGATTGTGGTTGCTTTTTCTAAAGACACTAAAGAGCTTTCAATTTGACTAATTCCTTCGCTAGTGTCAATTTCGGTATAGTTTCGTTGAGTTTTTAACAGTGAATTGCGATAATTCTTGAGCTTTCCTCTAACAAAAGCTTTTGCTACATGAATTGCTTGAATTGACTCACCAGCAGCTTTCCACTGAGCCGAACGGAGGAAAATGTTTTTAGTCATTTCTGGTTCCAAACGGGCTATATATTTACCATTAATTGTGAGAAAAGTTAAAGAAATTTTGTTTTGAATAAGTTCTGTGATCACGGCTGGTGAAATAGTTGCACGCCCCATAATCACTACACCATCAATTTTTAGTAATGGTACGTCTAAAATCGTCTTTTTCTCAAATCTTACATTTAATCTTTCATCAATTTTGGCAATAAAAGTATCTTCTTGAGTAATGTAAACAGTACCCATAAATTATCTCCAAATTTTATTAAAATTCAGCAAAAAC
The DNA here is from genome assembly GCA_004296455.1 of Calothrix sp. NIES-4101. Taxonomy (GTDB): domain Bacteria; phylum Cyanobacteriota; class Cyanobacteriia; order Cyanobacteriales; family Nostocaceae; genus Brunnivagina. Next base: position 3,859,916 of record AP018280.1, on the reverse strand, counting down.
AAGTAGAAAAATAGCAAAAAATCGCGTTAACAATTATCTCAACCCACCTCACAATATTTGTTAACCTTTTCTGCCAGCTTGGGCAGGCATTGCTCATACAAACTACAACCACGACACCTTGGGCTATAAACTGCTTGTGGCATGGCTCCAGTCTCAATTAATCTTGTCACATCAGCAATCGTGTTAATAGTTTCCCGTCGCAACTCATCAGAAATTTCTACTAATTGCCTTTGATGAGTCTGAGCATAATAAACATACCCATTTTTGATAACTTTTCCCGTCATTTCCTCCAAACACAAAGCTTGAGCGCAAACTTGTAATTCATCATTATCCCATTCACCTTTCTTTCCCCGCTTATATTCAACTGGTATCCATTCGCCATTTTCTAACTCAATCAAATCGGATTTCCCAATTAATTGATATTTGTCCGACTTCAACCAAATTGCTCGAACTTGACAAGTTTCCTCTCTATTCCCTTCGCCTGTTGTATGTACCCTATCATGTAAACTTGTTCCTTCGATTGTGTATTGATTATCAGTAAACTCACCAATACAAAACATCCGCCAACAGCGATGCGGACAATAGGCAAATTGGTTCAATGCCGCAATGGGAATATATTCTGTCATGGGTTAATTATTGCTAGTTGTGATATTTATTAGTGAATTATTTATTGCTTATTGCTGATTGACTATTAGTTAAATCTTCAGAATTTGACTGAATATTTATTCTAAATCCTCCTCAACATTCCCATTCCCATAGGTGTTTTCCGCCCCACTCCTGCATACAAAGCAAAATCAGCAAGAGCATTAACTTGTTTAATTAATCCAACTTCCACATCACCCATAATCCGATAACTAATCTCACCGACACAGCCAATAAATTTACTACGAGAATCGCTAGCAATTTCAGTCTTGATGTTAAAAAAACTCGGAAAAATCGACTCAATCCAATCAGACTGAAACTCCATCCCACTATATTTATTCCAGCGTTGCAACAAACTCTTAAACACCGAATCCCTACTAGGTAAAGCAGTATCGTAACTCCCTTGACGAAAGGCAGTAGGTGTCGCCAAAGCAAAATTAATAGTTTTTTCGCTTTTGCTGGCGCGATCGTATAATTGGTCATAGGAACAAGCATTTGCCCAAGGTTGCGTAAACTGTGGAGTACCAAGAATGCTAGTAATAAATAAATCCGCAGAACCCAGATGCCAAGGTTGTTCGGGGTTAATATTCAACCATAGTTGCGTTAGTTTGCTAAATAAGGTGTCATCAAGTAATGATATTCTCCACCAACAAGGAGTACCAGGGGGAATAGGTTTTTGCTGCTGATATTGTAATATATGACTGTTTCCAGCTTCTCTGCGTTGTCGTATACCCTCATCCATCTTGACTTGCAAAGGAGACAGAGTAAAAGGCTTATCTGCGGTAGAGTCATGTAACTTATCACCGAGAGTGCGATCGACCGAACTGATAAGATTGAGGAATAAGGCGTGGTAATGTCTCCCTGTAAGATAGTTAGGGTAGATGGGAGATTGGGGAATGATGTTAAGGATGAGACTGTGAGGCATAGATTTTAACGAATTAGATAACAAACCTGGAAAAAGCTAAAAATTAGGAGAAAAACTTATGAAAATTGATGATCGTAGTCAAGCGATCGCACTAACTGAGAAATTAAAAGCCAGCTTACCAATGAAAGTTCGTCCCGGAAAGCAATTTTTGCTAATGTTAAAACAACAGGGAGAAATTGCCAATCCTGACAAAGAATATGAAGTCACCTCTGTTCTTTATACTGGTGATGAAGGTGGTATTTCCTGTGCTTTAACATCTGACCCCACAGATAAAACAGCCTATTGTGTTTCCATAACTCACCTAGAAATAGATTCTAATCATCCCCTCGCAGCAGAATTAAAAGAATATCAACGTCAGCGTACTCGCAAGTTATTTTTACAAGATAAAGGTGGTTTTGCAAAAGAATTTCTAGCAAATCAATCTGTGAAAACGAAAAAGCGTAGTTCTGGTTTTGGAAAGTAGGGACGCATAGGTATTGCGTCCAAAACTTAATTCCGAAAACGATAGGAAATATTTACAGGTAATATGACATCTTTGATATTTTCAAAGTAGTAGTATTGTCCGCGCATTTGCACATTTTGAATCAAACTAACAGGGGGCATATTTACCACATCGTAACTAATTACTTGATTGCTAAACATGACATCCAACGGGTTTAATGGGTGAGTGCAGATAAATAAATCCCTCTTAGTTTCTGGTTGTGGTAATTTTTCCACAGTAACTTCTGCCTTACTCATCCATTTTCCCAAACGAATCCATTTTGGGAATTTGAGTTCTTTTTGAGAAATTACAAAAAACTCGAATATACTTTCTGGTGCAATCTCTTTTGCTCTGCCAAAGCTGGGAATATTTTTCTGGGTTTTCTCCATCTCCACATGGTAATTATTATTCGCATATTTCCATGTATTGAGGATGGATGTATGGCTAACAGAGCAAGCTGGTGTTACATAAATACCCTGTTGATTTAGCGGGGTTAAATGCTCCTCATATTTTGGTACTTGTTCGGGGCAAAAATAGCGATAGGAATGTTCTTCTGGGACAGTGGTTGCATATTTGTCGCTATCTACTAATCCCAGCGCGTAGCAGAGCGCGTAATTATGAATTATGGGTTCAGTTTCGTAGAGTCTACCGATTTCGCGGGTGGCAAAATAAATACTATCGTGTAACTCAATCTGACAACGGTAAATGAAAACCATAATTTTTACTCCGTTGCAGCACTTGCTTTTTTACCTTTCTTACCTTTTTCAGAATTTTTAGAAATATATTTCTGAGCATAAGCAGAAGATTCTACATTTGCTTGAGTTAATAGCTCTTTGAGCTTATTTTCATTGCTTGTAATTAACTTGACTTCATCAAGTAAGGGAACAAAGCGATCGCCTATATAATCATTATGGGAAATAAACTCTTGAGTCATCAGTTCCGCAATTGCTTTTGTCGCAGCTTCACGAACATTATCTTCGTTGAGTGGATCGGGTGGGTTAATTTTCCCATTAAAGTTTAATAAGTCATATATTTTCTGTGTCCAGCGCAGGTTACTAACAATCTCTCCGTCAGCAAAGATAACTCCAATTAACTCGTTTCTTACCCTTCCTGTTCTTGTTGTTTGCGCTCCATAGTGACGGGTTCTAATGATGTTATTGAACACATATAAAAATCCCGCTTCTGTTGGGTCTTTAAGTGTGACAATGCTAGGGAAGAATGTTTGCGGTAAAATGTGGTCTTGGCTGTTAATTCTGCTGGTTACTTCTCCATTTCGACTCATTGTCCCATTTTCAAATGGTGCATTGAGAGTAAAATTAAGGTGAGAATCATCAAATGGTGTAATTGAATAAGCTGTATCTACAACAACTTTAGATTTTTCTGAACCAGCGTCACCAATTGCAAAACCATAGAAGATACAATCGGGAGTTGTTTTACTAAAATCAACGTTATAGTCACATTTTTCCCAATCACCAATTTTGTAATTTCTAAGTAATTCTCTTCCTGTTAAACGTTCGGGTGTAGATTGCTTGCGTTTAAACATTGCTAAACGACTAATTGGTTCTTGATGTTGAATTCCCGCTCTAACTTTCGCTTTATTCAATTCTCCATCAGTTTGGAATAACGGATAAGATTCGGTTACACGAATAGTAATAAAATGTGCATACTTACCCATTGGCTTTGCAGGGATTTCACTGTGGAAAAATTTAGCGTCAACGGTTTTTAAAAAGCTCATGTGTTTCTCCAAAGAATTAGGTTAGTTTTGACAAAGTGAGATGAGTTATTGAAAAAATTCAAATTTAAGCTGCATTATCAACATCAACTTCTGTTTCTGGTAATTCATCCGGTTCATCGACTTTACGATTTTTTCGTTCTTCGTCATCTGCAAGACGATAAAGATATTCGCAAGTATCGCGAATTAGATTCAGTTGCGTACCAGCTAAACGTGCGCGATCGCTTTTAAAACTTCCCTCAAAAATTTCTTTAACAAAATATTTGGCAAAGTCATATACTGCTTGACGTTCTTCTTCGGAAGTTAAAGCTGGTTTCCACTTTCCATCCACAAAAGTAATGGTTGGTTTTCCTTCCGCAGTTCTTCGTCTAACGTTATTCATTAATTTTGCTAAACGTGCTGCAACCACATCTATTAATGAATCTGCATCAGAAGCAACCGCTTTATCAATTTTCAAAATTACATCCGCAGCTTCGTCAATTGGTTTGAGAACCGCATTTGCTTTTGCATATTGGCTTTTTGCTCGATAAAATTTGCGGTAAAGCATAGTTAATTCACGCAGTTGATTCACTGATTCTCCTCCTGGTTCAAAGTAGTAGTAAAATTCTAAATACAAGCGAGTTTTGGCAATAGAGACAGTCTCTATTTTGTCTTGCTTTCGGAGCCATTTATTCAAGTAATGAAATACATAAAGTGGACTTGTTTCTAAATCTCTAGCTAAATCTGATAGTTTTCCCCAATCTGGGTCACCATCCTTTTTACGATTAACTTCTAAGTGGATTGCATAAGCAGCAGTTAGCGCATTTAGTGGTGAAAAATCGCGCTGATTTGAGTCGATGGGAAGTATACTATCTAAACGATAGGTATCTTTTTTAATTAGAGAATGAATTGCTTGATGCTCTCCATCTAATAACACGGTTTCTTCAAAATCAGCACCACTAATAAAAGGAGGAACAGGAGATTCTGACGCAACAACTTTCACATCCATTACTAAAGGTAATGCAAATGCTAACCAAGCTGGTGTCACCCAAGATTCAGTATCTGTTGCATCTCTTCCTGGGGGTAGTCCCAAGAAAAAGAACGTTAGGGTTTCTTGTTCAGGAAAACTAATTTTAAAAGTTCTGTCATCCTCTACTTGGAGATTCTCTTTAATTAACAGAGTATCGACTTTTTGGTAATTTGTGATGCCGAATTCTGCTATTTGCTGTTCCGTAATAAAATGCTTGCGTAACTCTGCGTCAAACCTAGTTCTGGCAAATTGATTGTAGGCTAATTGCAAGAATTTATTAGTTTCTGGTGTAAAAAAGTAAGTGGGATAAAGATATAGATAGCGATACTTACGACCTTCAAAGTCACCTCCAACAGCATTTTTTTGGTTCATCAAAATCTGTCTCAGCATGATTTCAATTGACCAAATCGAACAGATTTGACGTTTCGCTGCTTGAGCATTAAATAAAATTTGACGGTTGCTATAAACTTGTGGTGCAAATAAAGTTGCTGACTCCATTTGTTCGGTAACAGTGTAAGCAGAACTTGACATTGCACAGACGTTTTCCCGTCCTCTTCCAGTTATCTTGGCTGCATTATAACGTTGCAATTCAAGTAAAAATGGGTCACTTTCTGGTGTGATAACTGCTCCTGTCGGTAATGAGATTACTCGTTGGACGTAGGTTTTTAAATCCTCCCATCCATCAAGAATATCTTGAAAATCTTCGAGAATCGGCTGAATTAAACTTGCAGCATAATTTACCATTCCTCGCATTACTTCTAATATTTCGGCAAAATCTTTACCAGGATTATTACGGAAATATTGTGCTGCTAGGTAATACCAATCTAGGGGAACACCACCTGTTTTCTTTAAGGATTGAATGTGTCTAACTGCTGGTATTTCATTGGATAATCCTAAATATTCAGCCAGTTTTACTGTTAAATCTAATTCGGGAGGTACTTTCCTTTTGGCTTTTGGTATATCTTTTTGTGCTTGCTTAACCTTTTCACTCCAGCTACCCCAAATTCCCCGACACAAAATATCCCCAAATTCAGCCAAGCGATCAATACGAATTTCAGCAGTAAATTGTACATTTAAGTCAGCAGATAGTTCCCCTTGCGCTTGATAGCTTTGTAAACTTTCACTACGTTTACCACTAGATGCATTTTTACTATCGGGAAGTAATCTACAAGCTGCATCGATGCTGACTTCCATTAATCCAATCGCATCAAAGAATAGCCAGTAGTAATCTGCAAATTTCAATCCTTTACCATCACGGTTAAACCCGGTTTGTCTTTCTCTTAGTTTCTCCGCACAAAGGAATTTAACCTTAATAACAACACAATTCTGAATATTATCTGTGTTGATTGTTGGTGCGTCAGTACTAGCTAAATAAACAACACCATCGGGTAAGTAAAGTAATGGTGTATAAAACTCTTCTGGATGAGCTTCAATTAGAGCATTATTGAGGATATTGGTGAGAACACCACGATTTTCTGAGAGTGAGTGATAGGTAAGCTTGAGTTGATGGTTGCTTAAGCGATCGATTAATTTTATCAGTCGAGGATGTTCTGCATCCCTCGGATGTTTGATTACCGAAGCAAAAATATCTGACAGAGATACTAAATCGATTAAATCTTGTCTGATTCTACTATCTAATCTATCATCTTCTAAGGTTTTTAAACCACGAGTAGTAAGTCCTAAATCTGAATCATGTTTAACGCCAGAATTGCTACTAATTTCAATAATATCATCAATCAAATCTTGCCAATCTTCACCCAATAAATGATGCAAACCAAAATCTTTGATTTTTTTGGCGATATAATCACGTCCTAAATTTGGCGCATCTTCTTTTTTAGGTGGATTTAATTCCCAATCCCTGAGACTAAATTTCTCTTCGCGATCGCTAGCAATTAACCAATCTTTATATTCGGGAAATTTCTCATAATCATGCAGCAAATAAGAAGTGATATAAATACAAACTTGTAATCGATCGCAGTTGCGTTTAACTGGACTTGTGACAGATGATGTTTGTAGATGTCTAATAATTCTATAGGTAGGAAAGAAACCATTCAGTAAATGAGCAACTAAAGATTGGTCTCCCGCATTTCTGGTACTATCAACAGGTAGCTTTCCTTCTTTGGCACGTTCGGCATTAATTTTGGGAATAGTAACTTCAAAAAACTTACCACCTTTTGCTGTCGCACCTGCTAATTGTTGTATTAAATTCGGTAAAACATATTCTGTGAATTGTTCTAGAATCTCATTACCTTGATTACCTCTTGCTTTTTGAACTGCTTTTTTAAATAAGCGAATTGCTAGTAACTCTTTTTTTATTGGTGACTCATCATCATCTTCCCGATTTGCATCAAAATCTGGTACCTCTTCTGGTAAATCATCAAAATTATCTTCAAATTCATTCATAAACCCTATTCCTCTAGTTCAATTGCTTGAAATTTCTGAATCTATATTTTCATCTAGCTTTAATTTCATGCACTCGCTTCTTTTGTATCTAAAGGTAACTCCACAAAAGCACCTCTTGCCATTTCCGAACCATAAGCAATACAAGCAAACACATCTTCTCTTTCAATGCTGGGGTATGCTTCAAGAATTTCTTCAATAGATGTACCACTTGCTAGATAATCCAGAACCAAAGATACCCAAATTCTATGTCCGCGAATGCAGGGTTTTCCAGAGCAAATATTTGGATCGATAAAAATTCGAGAAAGTAAATCATTTGTTGTCATTTGTCTTCCTCCAAATTTGTCTTAGTTCTCTGATTTTTAGCATATCCATCCCTCATCCTCCTTGGGTTTCCAATGCCATGTAAGGGTTTCCAACAATAAAGCGTCCTGCCCAAAAGCTATGGAATACCAGGAACCTCGATTCTCCGCTTGGTCGGTTAAAGGGTAAACTTGAAAATGCATAGGTAATCTGAGAACAGCGCGTAAATAATTGCGATCGCGATCGCTGATGAAACAAACCAATTTACGACGACTGACTGCATCGCTTATCTGTTGAATACCGTAACCGTGGGGTTGGCAAATCTCCAAATCTTTCAAAACCTGCACTTTACTTGTTTTCGCTAGTTCGCGGATATTCCCTGGATAGTGAAAGTGCCAATCTTCTCGCACATCTCGAAAATCTTTTAATTTCAGATAGCACAAAGCCTTCTCAAATCGCTTAGTAGAAACTCCTGCTTTCTTTGCCTTCTCCATAAAGCTATTCTCATCCCACAATTCAAAAATAAAGTTGCTCAGAATACCGGGAAGATTATAAGTTTTAAATCTATCTACCTCTGGTTCCTCAATATTGGTTAAATCATAAATTGCACAATCTAACTGGCTACTACCTCGGAAACTTCTTGCTTCATCGATAATCTTTGTTTTTCCCTCATTTTGACAGTGGTAGAACTGTCCGTTCATTTGCTTAATACTAATCCCCAAGGCTTTTTGAACGTCTGTACCGAATTTTTTCGCTACATCGGGATATTTCTGTTTCATGTGGTAATTACCTTGGAGCTTAGAGTAAATATAAGCCGACTGAATACCACCCCAGCGTTTGGGATATCTTTCAAATTCATTTCTATCTATCCATGCACTACGAATAGCATTAGTAAATGTGATTCTGTCATAGGTTTCTTTATCTTCGAGTGGGGGTGATTTATCTGCAAATAATCTAGCAAGTAGGAAATTAGGAATTAAAGCATAGGCTTGATATTTTTCAAAACCTGCGTGTCTCCCCAACCTACCAAAACGCTGGATAAAATTTCCCGCATCCGCAGCTTCAAAAATCAAAAAATTAATTCTGAAATCGACACCAACATCAATTGTAGAAGTTCCGACAAGTAAATCCGCTTCTGCAACGGAATCTCTCTTTTGGGTTTCTCCAGTTAATCCAGTATTTTCCCTTACCTGCCATTGTGGCTCAAAAACTGCCTTCAATTTAGGTAATAATTTCTTGACTGCGGCGATCGAATTAAGAATAATTGCTCCTTTACTATTAGGATTATTTTGAAAAAATTCTAAAATTACTTGTTCGATATTTTCTTCGAGCCATTCATAGCTAGAACGTAAATTCGGCTCCAATCGTTGAGGAAAAATCAAATCTATTGGTTGACTAATTTGTCTCCAGTTGGAATCATCACTATCTGAATCAAATTTATATGCAGCTACATCAATAGGATTGATTATTTTAGTCTTTATCCCTGCATTTTCTAAATATCCTTGCAGTAAATGATTTGGCGTTGCAGACAGAAAGAGAAATTTTTTCGGATGATTGGCAGTATTCCGAATCAGCAGCATTGTATTAACAACACTTGCAATTTGAGGGGAGGAGAAAATATGAAACTCATCATAAATGAAAAGCTTGTATCTCTCATCAATACGACGAAATAATCTGTCGGGATTGTCTATTTTACCTCGCAGGTAATAAAAGTTATGGATATAGTGAAATAAATCTGGATTAGTTAGGATAATTTCATTTAAAGCTGCAATATCTTCTAACCCTTCCAATCTAGAAGGCAATTTTCCTATATTAATATAATCATCCAAAATAGCCGCAGTTAAACGATATATCTGTGGGTCGTATTTTGGTAAAAATTGCGATTTATATCCTTGTACTTGCTTTTCTTGATCTCTTACCAACTCATTGGTTGGATACATTGCCAAACTATAGGTACGATGGTTCATCGCCGAGATAAAAGCAGCTAAACTTTTACCATCCCCAGTCATCGCAGTATTGAAGATAACCTCAATATTTGGGTCTTGCAATTCTTTGTAAGTCTCCGCTTGATGCCAAGAAAGCGAACAACTATCTGGCAATATTATACTAGTAGGAGTGGTGACAGTTTGAGAATAAACAGGTTTCAACTTAATGCTATAAATGACTGACATACAACCAATGCAACCTTCATACAAAGTCAAATCAATTTCTGCCACCAATGGTGACAGTTTTTAGCTTGTGTAGCAATTAAGACTAATAAATTTCTGCAACCAATAGTTGCAGTTTTGTGAATGATTATTAAAAGCTCTGGAATTTTCTCGCGCTAATGGTGCGAGTTTTTGATTTCTACTGAAATAATGTCCGTAAACTGTTGTTAATCACCATATTGCCATCCAAAATAGTTATTGACAAGATGTGTCCGCATAAAAGTGTCCGTATAATTATGAGTCGTAAAGGTCAGTCAATAACACTATCAATTTCAGAACGGGATAAAGCTGAACTCGAAACCTTAGCGTTAGAGTTTGGGATGAAATGGGGAGAAAAGCCAAATATCTCTAAACTAATAGAAGCGATCGCTCGTCGTCAGCTATTACTCGGTAACAATAATGATTGGTCGCAAAGTCGTATCCGTGCATTGGATCGAGCAATGCGTGGGTTAATAGATATTGGGCAAAATGAGCAAGCTCAGGAAATAGCAAAGTTACTTTTAGAGCGTAGCGAGTTATCAATACCCTTAAGGACTCAAATTGAGGAATTTCTGGGTAATCCTCCCCCAGATTGGCGTTTACAAGTTGATAGATATATTAAACGTCAGCAACCCTTTCAACTTTCCTACCAAGATGCATCTCATCGTGTATGGGATTTTACTGTGCGTTATGCAATAGTTACCAATCACGAAAAGCGTCAGTATTTAGATTGTTGGTGTGAGAAGACGGAAGGAAATTTCGATGTTGATGAGTTACAACATAACTGGTCTTTGCGTCTAGATCGGATACAAGATGCTGCTGTAACGGAAATTGGTGGAGAATGGCGATCGCGTTTAGCAGAAATTGAGGTGGAAATGCATTTATTTGGGGGTTTAGCTTTTGCTTATCAAGCAAAACCAGAAGATACATTAACTGAATGGATACCAGAAAGACTGCGCGTCAAAAAGGTGATAAGAAGGGTTTCATCTACATTTTGGTTTATTCGGGAGATTATGCAATACACACCTGACTGTATGGTAGTATCGCCAGAGAATGTGCGATCGCTTGTTAAGCAAAAAATCCGCACTCTCTGTGATTTGTACGATATTGACATTAGGGATTAGCAAGTAACTGAATCAAGATGCTGGAGATTTGCAACAATCAATAATATTGATGTCCCTAAAATACCTACTATCTCCATGAATCTTGACTTCCTAAGTACATCTATCCCTGATACTGCCGTTTCCGTTGCTGGTTTAACTGAATATATTCAGTTGCTTTTGGAAGAAAATGAAATTCTCCGCCACATCTGGGTGATTGGTGAAGTTTCTAGTGCAAATAATCACCGTGTGGGGTTATTTTTTACACTCCAAGACCCAGGTGGTGGTGCATCAATTAAATGTGTTACTTGGAAAAGCCAAGTTCCCAAATTAATGCAGATGCCTAATCAGGGGGAACAGGTAATTATTTTGGGTAGCATTAGGTTGTACCCTTCTCGTGGAGAATATCAACTTCAGGTGTGGCAAGTTTTACCTGCTGGGGAAGGTTTACAAGCACTGCGGTATCAGCAACTCAAAAGTAGCTTGGAGTCAGAAGGGTTATTTGCAGAGGAGAGAAAGCGCAATATTCCCAGCCATCCCAAGACAATTGCTGTGGTTACTTCTCCGACTGCTGCTGCTTGGGGTGACATTCAAAGGACTTTACGGGGAAGGTATCCAGGGTTACATGTGTTGTTTTCTCCAGCAATTGTTCAGGGGGAGGAAGCACCAAATTCTATTGTCAAAGCAATTCAAAGGGTGGAAAAAGATGGGCGTGCGGAGGTCTTAATTTTGTCGCGTGGTGGAGGTGCGGTTGAGGAATTGGCTTGTTTTAACGATGAACGGGTGGTGCGGGCTGTTGCAAGTTGCAAAATTCCCGTGATTACGGGTATTGGACATCAACGGGATGAGTCTTTGGCTGATTTAGCGGCTGATGTATATGTGCATACTCCAACAGCAGCTGCGGAGCGGGTAATTCCAGCACTGACGGATTTGTATAATCAGCATTTAAATCGGATTGATGGGTTGTTTGATGCAGTACGTTTTTTATTGGGGGATGCTGAGGATAGATTGCAGGGTTTAAGAAATCGTTTGCAGAGGGTGGGGTTAAATAAACAGCTTTCCCAGGAGGTACAGAAGCTAGCTTGGAAGCGTCAGAGGTTATTGCAAGCGACAGCAGGGAAGTTGCAGCAGTCTCGACAACATGTGGAAATGTTGCGACAGAAGTTAGTAACTCTCGACCCCAAGGCGGTTTTGTTGCGGGGGTATGCGGTGGTAAGAAAAGAAAATGGGGAAATTGTGCGATCGCAGTCACAATTATCTATGGGGGAAGAGTTGTCTGTGCTGTTGGGGGAAGGTAATGTGAAGGTAAAGGTAATTGAGTAAATGTCGCGCAAAGGGAAGAGATGGTTAAGGGTAAGGCTGGGAAGAAAGAAGGAACTTGGAGTTATGAGGGCAAGGTGAGGGAGATTGAGGAGATTATCGCCAAGATTGAGGGTGGTGATTTGGATTTGGCGGAGGTGTTTGAGCAATTTGCAACTGCGGTGGAGGGTTTGAAAGAATGCGATCGTTTTTTGCAGGAACGTCAACAGCAAGTGGATTTATTGATTGAAACTCTCCAAGATGAATGATATCAAGTCTGTCTCAATAATTAGGATAAAACTGATGAGGAGATGGAGAGATAGGGGGACTTGGAGAATAATCAATTACAGTTGAATTATTATTTAATTAATTTTGCAGTTTTTAATGATTGCTGAGTCGCAACTCCTGAATTTTAACAAAGTAGGGAATGATTATTTATGACGTTATCTATTCAACCAACATCAGTACTAAGTTTAGATGAGTTTTTAAAGTTGCCGGAAACAAAACCTGCTAGCGAATATTTTGATGGGGAAATCTATCAGAAACCTATGCCACAAGGAAAACATAGCCGACTTCAGACATGTTTATCTACTTCCATTAATCAAGTGGGAGAATCTCAAAAATCAGTATTAGCATTAACTGAATTACGCTGTACTTTTGCTGGTAAATCTATAGTGCCAGATATTGCTGTCTTTGAATGGCAAAGAATTCCTCTGGATGAGAAAGGGAGAATTGCGAATAAATTTGAAATTGCTCCAGATTGGGTTATTGAAATTCTCTCACCGGAACAATCTGCTAACAAAGTGATTCGGAAAATTATATTTTGCATTCAAAATGGGACAAAGTTAGGTTATTTTCTTGACCCTGATGATGAATCAATTACTGTTTTTCAACCTAATCAATTACCAGAAGTAAAAGATAAGCAAGATATTTTGCCTGTTTTAGATGTTTTACAAAATTGGCAATTAAAAGTGGAAGATGTGTTTAACTGGTTGAGTTTTGTTTAGTATCTAAAGATTCTGAATTTGTGAAAATACGTGAATTTATACAGATGGTTTCATGTCAATACAGTCACGCCTCTCTCTGTATTCAATGAAAACATAGACTGCTATATATAAAAACTAAGCAATTTCGATTCTCGGCTTTTTTAAGAAGTTGGGAATGTTAATTTTTCAGCCTGGTTAACAAATAGTCACAAAACAACATAAACTTTGTGATGGTGAAAACTATCATACGAGGTTGCTATGTCTCAGTTTATGTTCGTAACCGATTTGGACAATACTCTTGTTAATCACGATACTGAAGACGATAAAGCATTACAAGAACTCAACCATAGATTAAGTCAACATCGCCAAGAGCATGGCTCGAAAATCGTTTATGCGACTGGGCGCTCATCTGTGCTGTATCGTCAATTAGCAGCAGAGAAAAAACTGATTGAACCAGATGCATTAGTTGTTGCCGTTGGTACAGAAATTTACATAAATAGTAGTGAGTCAGTCCCTGGGGAAGATATCCTTTCTGGTAAACTGGCGAACCCGAAGGGTGATAATTGCGATCGCGATTGGTCTGCACAAATTGCGACAGGATGGAACCGCAATACTGTGGTATCAATTACTGATAAGTTTGATGAACTAAAATCACAACCCGATACTGAACAACGACCTTTTAAGGTCAGTTTTTTCCTTGAAGAATCAGCTTCCGAAAGAATTTTGCCAAAACTTGAGACAGAATTGCAAAAATGTGGTTTAAATATAAAGTTAATCTACAGTAGCGGAATTGACCTTGACATTGTGCCCAAGAACAGCGATAAAGGTCAGGCAATGCGGTTTCTACGTCAAAAGTGGGGATTTGTAGCCGAACAAACCGTTGCTTGTGGCGATTCCGGCAATGATATTGCTTTATTTGCCGCAGGAGAAGAAAGAGGAATTATAGTAGGGAATGCTCGTCCAGAGTTAATTCAATGGCATAGCGAAAATCCTGCTGATAATCGCTACCTGGCAAAGAATATTTGTGCAGGTGGAATTTTAGAAGGTTTGAAACATTTTGGTTTCTTAGAATGATCAGTTATCTCAAAGGAATTGTTGCTGGTGTTCAAAGTAGTGGGAGTCGTCATACGCTTACCCTCGAGGTAAATGGTATGGGCTACGATTTGTTGATTCCGGGGAGGTTGGCGAAACAATTACCGAGTATGGGTGATACAGTCCAAATTTTCACCCATTACCAAATCCGCGAAGAAGTTCCGTTGTTGTATGGTTTTGGCTCACCATCGGAACGGGATTTATTTAAACATTTGTTAAGTGTGAGCGGAATTGGTGCGGCATTAGCGATCGCATTACTGGATACGCTGGAAGTACCGGAGTTAGTGCAGGCGATTGTCACCACCAATGTCCAGCTAATTATTCAAGCTCCGGGTGTGGGTAAGAAAACCGCAGAACGTATCTGTTTGGAACTTAAGAGTAAATTAATCGAATGGCGGAAAACAGCAGGTTTCTTCGTCGCTACTCAAGGACCTGCGCCGAGTATTTTGGAAGAGGTACAAAGTACTTTGTTAGCACTTGGTTACACAGCCAGCGAAGTTAGTCATGCTTTGCACTACGTCAGCGAAGATATTGGGTTGCCTAAAGATGCCTTTGTTGAGGATTGGATACGTCAATCTATTGCTCATCTGAGCAGTACGGAAGTCTAGGATTGTGGATTGGGGATTATTTTTAACCCAGAGTGCATCAATATTATTTTTTGAAGTTATCTGCAATCATTGGTAATTCTCAATATACTTAGGTCATCTACTTAGTTCTATCATTATTTCCCTATCTCTGCGACTCTGCGTGAATAATTCTTGCAAATGTCCAATAATCCTTATTCATGGGTAGAAGAATCTCTCGAAACAATCCACCGTGCCGATTGGTATCGTTCTGTCCAAACTATTCGCAGTGGTTCAGGTGCTGTAATTAATTTGGAAGGAAGAGAAGTAATTAATTTTGCCAGTAATGATTATTTAGGTTTAGCTGGTGATGCCAGGTTAAAAATTGCTGCAATCAATGCCATTCAAGAATTAGGAACGGGAACAACTGGTTCGAGACTACTCACAGGACATCGGCAATTACATCGAGAATTAGAAAGTGCGATCGCATCTTTGAAACAAACTGAGGATGCGATCGTTTTTAGTTCTGGCTATCTGGCGAATATTGGCACAATTACCGCTTTGGTGGGTAAACGGGATTTAATTTTATCTGATCAATACAACCATTCCAGCCTCAAAAATGGGGCAGTTATGAGTGGTGCATATGTGATTGATTATCCACATAATGATGTGGCAGTTTTAAAAAATCAACTGATTCAACAACGGCAAAATTACCGTCGCTGTCTAATTATTACTGATAGCGTTTTTAGCATGGATGGTGATTTATGCCCTTTGCCAGAAATTTTGGATATTGCTGAAGAATTTAACAGCATGGTGTTAGTTGATGAGGCGCATGGTACGGGTGTTTTAGGTAAAAATGGTGCGGGTTGTGTTGAGCATTTGGGTTGTACAGGTAGACAATTAATTCAAATGGGAACCCTGAGTAAAGCTGTGGGTAGTTTGGGGGGATATGTGGCGGGAAATAGTACTTTAATTGAGTTCCTCAGGAATCGTGCCCCTAGTTGGATTTATACGACTGCTTTGTCTCCTGCAGATACAGCAGCAGCTTTAGCAGGTATTGAGATAATTAAAAATGAACCGCAGCGAAGAATGCAATTATGGAACAATGTTGAATATTTGCAAGCATTAATCCAGGAAAACTTACCAAGTCTGAAAATATTTCCTTCAGAATCGCCCATATTATGTTTGCAGTTAGCAACTGCTGCTGATGTATTAAATGTAGGAAAATATTTAAAGGAATCTGGTATTTTTGCCCCAGCAATTCGTCCGCCCACAGTTCCTACTAGTCGTATTCGTATGACTTTAATGGCTGTACATGAACGGGTTCATATTGAGAAATTAGTAGAAGCACTACATAATATTTAGTGGGTTTCTGGGTTGATTATATTTGACTTATACTTTTTTCAGCCCAGCATCTACTCGTCTCATGAAGACAGATAACATTTTTTATAAGCTCTTTCAGGAATTCCCAGAGATTTTTTTTGAATTAATTGGGAAACCCGAAACAAATCTCAATCTTTACGAGTTTAAAAGCCAAGAAATTAAAGAAACTAGCTTTCGGTTAGATGGTATTTTCTTAACTTTAGAAACTACTCCTAACGAACCAATTTATTTTGTAGAAGTTCAATGTTACAAAGATAAAGTCTTTTATGATATAGCGTTTTCTATGCTAGTGAGGTACAGTAACAGCAATGAGTAAACCAATTACGAATTTCATTTAAAGAGACTTTATTAAAAGCTATTTCAATAGCTTGTGCCAAATCTGGGTAAGTTCGGGCACCAATAGAACGTAGTGTCTCTTTAATTTTTGACCAGCAATTTTCAATTGGTGAAAACTCAGGAGAGTATGGTGGTAAATAAATTAATATAGCTCCTGCATCTTCAATCAATTTTTCAATATCTTTACCTAGATGAATAGAGCAATTATCCATAACAACACAAGCACCCTTCCAAAGTTTTGGGACTAATTTTTGAGAAATAAAAGCTTCAAATGTTAATCCATCAGTTGCACCCAAAATACTATATTGAGCAATGAGACCTCTCATACCTATTGCACCAATTAAAGAAACATTTTTGCTACGTTTATGGGGACGTTTACTATACGCTCTTTTTCCTTTAAGGGCACGAGCATTTTTTCTTATTAAAGACAAATTAACACCTGCTTCATCAATAAATATAAGGTTTTCAGGCAAAATGGCTTGAATTCTTAACCAAAACTCTACTCTTAACTTCTGAACTCTTTCAGTTTCTTTTTCCGAAGCGTGCAATGTTTTTTTTTTACCGTGATGCCTATCTTCTTTAACATTCTATCGACTGTTGAGCGACCGATAAGAACACCTGTTTTTTGTTCTAAAGAAATACGAATTTCTGCCAACGTAGCATCATTATTTGCTTCTACAATTTCTTCAAGAATTTTTAATTGCTGTTCGTTTAATTTCGGTGGAGTTTGCTCTTCCCTCACTTTCGGAGCAATATTTCCTGTTTCTCGATATTGTTTGAGTATTTTTTGAACAAAGCTTAAAGCAACTTTAAATCGAGTTGCAAGCTCGCGTTGTGATATTTTATCTTCGAGATAGGTATCAACTATCTTCTGGCGTAAGTCAATTGAGTATGGTTTCATTTAGAATTTTTACCAGATGCACTACCTGATTAAATATCGTACCTCATCAGACTGAGAAGCGCTATAGATTCTTTACTAGTATTCTTCTGTACTTCTATCAGTTTCAACCATCTAATTCAGAGTGGTATGCTACAGTTATATTTGATAGTCGTACTAATGATGTAGACTTTCCTCAACGTCTAAATGTATTTAGAGAATCTCATCTACGTTGTTTTTATCTAGATGAGATGGCAGAGACATCATCTGCTTCCTTGGGTTTAGGAATTGTTAAACTAATTGTAGAGGGTAAGTCTAAAGCCAAAGAATCAGCTAAACAACTAGTGAATAAAACTAGGCAGGAAGTTAATGATGCAGCTATTCAAAGAAAAGTTTTAGAATTGATAGAAGCAATACTTGTAAATAAGTTTCCGAATATGAGCAGGGAGGAAATAAAAGAAATGCTAAGTCTAGAATTAATTAGAGGCACTAGATTTTATCAAGAATTGAAGGAAGAAGCGAAGGAAGAGGCGAAACAGGAAGTTAAGGAAGAAGTTAAACAGGAAGTTAAACAGGAAGTTAAGGAAGAAGTTAAATTAGAAATGGTAAAAAAGCTGCTGCAACGAGGGATGGGATTAGAAGAGGTAGCAGAGATATTAGATGTGGATTTGGAAGTTATCAGGAAACTGGCAAATGAGTAAAGATGGATTTTTAATTAACAATTAATATTGTGTTTGGAGACTTAGCATTGCCAAGTCTCTATTCTGTAATTAATCAAATCAAATCTACTTAACTTTTGCCGCCGCATCAATCCCATCACTAATTAACTTTCCATCTTCCATATAAACAATTCTGTCAGCAATATCTAAAATCCGATTATCATGAGTCACCAGCAAAATTGTACAACCCTGTTCTTTTGCTAATTTTTGCATCAATTCCACTACATCGCGTCCTGATTTTTTATCTAGTGCTGCGGTTGGTTCATCAGCTAATACAATCTTAGGGTGACTAACTAATGCACGTGCGATCGCAACTCGCTGTTTTTGTCCTCCTGATAGGCTTTCGGGGTAATAATCGACACGATTTCCTAAACCAACTATCTCTAATATTTCTACAGCTTTAGCGTTTATATCTCCTGCTAAATGTTTGTCGTGTAGTTCTAAAGACATCCGCACGTTTTCTTTGGCGGTGAGAAATGTCATCAAGTTATGTGCTTGGAAAATATAGCCAATATTCCGACGTAGTTCGGTTAATTGCTTTTTATTCGCACCACAAATTTCTTGTTCTAAAATTTTTAAACTTCCTTCCTGTGCAGAACGTAAACCACCCATTAATGTTAATAAAGTGGTTTTTCCTGAACCGGAAGGGCCAGTCATAATAATAATTTCCCCTTGATTGATTTGTAAATTAATGTCAAACAAGGCTTGTTTTCGTAGTGAATTTTCACCAAAATAGTGATTGAGATTATTAATTGAAATTACAGCTTGGCTATTTTCTGCTTGATTTAATTCCGTGGAATTTGTGACTTGCATAATAGTTATTTTATACTGTAAAAGTTTGTTTTTAAAATATGTCCGCAGGGTCGGCAGATTGAAGTTTCCGCATGGCGATCGCACCGGATACACTACACATCACAACAGTCAAAATAAAGACATTTACCGCCCGTTCTAAGGTCATGGCAATTGGTAACATTGTTGCCCCTGCTGCGAGGTTATATAGTGCGATCGCAGCTAAAAAGCTGGGAATATAGCCTAAAATAGCTAACAATAAAGCTTCTTGTAGTAATACCCCCAATAAATATCTATCGGTATAACCCATCGCTTTTAATGTTGCATATTCTGGTAAATGTTCGGAAACGTCAGAATAGAGAATTTGGTAAACAATTACAATCCCGACAATAAAACCAACGCCGACACCTAAACCGAAAATAAATCCAATTGCTGTACCATCTGCCCAATATTTCTTTTCGACTTGGGCAAATCCTTCTCTAGTTAATACATTCACATCTTTAGGGAGATTTACTGCCAGTTGTTTTTGGACTTTTTCCACATCTACACCAGGTTTTAACTTAATCAAACCAACTTCAATTTGTTCTGGTTTACGAGATGGAAATAACTGCATAAATGTTGAGTCGCTGGTAATCACATTACCGTCTGCGGCAAATGATGCACCATTGACAAATAAGCCTGTAACATTTACGGATTTGCTATTTAATTCCGTTTCAAAAATGTTAGTTTTTTTAAATTTTTCACCATCCACACCATAGTCTGGACGACCGGCAATATCGAATAAAACGCTATTTAATGGTTTGATACTACTTAGTTTTTGATTAACTTCCGGCATTTTAAAAGTTGCCTTAGTGGGGTCAACTCCCCAAACCAAAATTGCTCTTTCTAAAGTAGTTTCTGGATTTCGCCATTGCCCAGTTGAAATATAGACTGGTGTCACCGATTCGACACCGTGATAAGCTAATGTTTGATATAGTCTTTCTCTGGGAAAACTTTTAACGGAAAATAAAGTTTGCATTCGCGGTTCAATTAAGACTAAATCTGCGTCTAAATTGCGATGTGGTTGAATTGATGCATCGTATAAAGCACCTTCAAATCCCATCTGAATTAGCATTAAAATATCCGCAAAAGCGATTCCCGCCACTGCAATAGCAAGGCGAGTTTTTTCTTTCATTAATTGTCGCCATGCCAGAGGTGTTTTTTTGAATGTTTGACTGAGTTTTTTGGGTAACATCATCTGATTTGAATTTGATTCATTGAAAGAAATAAAGAAAGAAGATAAATGTTATTTTTTTGCTTTTGGTTCCCGGATCATGATCCATAATTGTGGTGAACCTGGTGATAACTCTCCATTCCAAACAATTTCAAATCCATGTCTTTGATAAAAACGAACAGCAGCTTGAGTTGATGTTTCTAAATAACAAGGCAATCCTTCGATATCAGCTTGTTGCAATACTGGTTCTAAAAGCATTCCCCCAATACCTTGTCCTTGAAAATCAGGTGAAACACCAAGCATCATTAAATACCAATGCGGTTGTTTCATCATTTGTTTATGGTATTTTTCTGCTGTGAATAACATTGATAAAGATATCAATATTTGTTTGATATCAATGTTTAATAATACGGTGATTATTCCTGCTTGAAAAAGTCGCAATATATTATCTGTTGCATATCCAGGCGGTATCCATGCAGCAATCCCTTTAATCTCATTTTTAGTTGTGTATATCTGATTGTGACACTGGCTATAACGCAATAACATTTGGCAAGAAGATTCAATCAATTTTGCTTTTGCTAAAAGATTTTTAGGTGCAATATATGCAAAAATTGGGTCTTGATTAAATGCCCTTCCTAAGACTTGGCTTGCCATTTGAATCTGTGAATTTTCGAGTTTTTGTATTTCTATTTTTTGTGTATTTATCATTACTTTCCTCCTTTTGATTTCCTTAAAACAAACATTCGTTATAAATAAAGCCAAATAAACACTATAGTGCGATCGCAGTTTGTACTTGTAAATTAGTTAACCCAGACACACGGTTGACATCTTCAGGATTGATACGAATTTTTACCTCAATCACTCTTCTATCCATGTTTTCCCCAGGTTGGTTAGCAAAGGTATTCTGACGATTCACTTGTAAACCAATTTGGGATACTGTACCTTTGACTTCCCCGGAAAATGCTTGTCCAGTAATTGTTGCGGTTTGTCCAAGTTTCACTTTGCTAATATCACTTTGATAAACCTCAGCGACTACAACCATTTGACTGGTTTGCCCTAAGTCTGCAATGCCGTTATCTCCCATCTTTTCACCAGGGCGGGTATGGATTTTAATAATTTGTCCGCTTATTGGTGCGCGAATATAAGCTTGTTCAAGTTCAGTTTCCGCACGTTTGGCGGTGGCGACGGCATTATCAATTTCCGCCTGTGCGACTTGGATATCAACAGGACGAACTTCTGCAATACTTGTTAAGGTTGCTGAAGCTTCACTAATTTGTTTATCGCCTGTGGCATTAATTCTATTCAGGGCAATTTTGGCTTCACTGACTTGTTTGCTGTTAGTGGCATCAATGCGGCGTAATACGGCTTTTGCTTCACTAATTTGTCTATTACTAGTGGCATCAATTCGGTTTAAGACTGCTTTTGCTTCCCTGAGTTGTTGTCTTGCAGTTTCTACACTCAACCGCTTGCCATCGAATAAAGAATTAGAAATTGCCCCCTCTTGGAATAATTGTTGGTAGCGTTGATATTCTGATGCCGCGTTATTTAATTCCGCTTCCAGTCGTTTAATCGTCGCTTGCTGGGCTTGTTTATCGCCTTCTAATTGGGCTTCCAAGCGAGCAATATTTTCCTGCTGGGCTTGTTTATCACCTAACCATTGCGCTTCTAAACGAGCAATGATTTCCTGCTGCCCGACTTTATCACCTACAGTTTGCGCTTGTAATCTGGCGACTGTGGCTTTCTGCGCTTGGATTTGTCCTGTTTTTGCCCCTGCTTGGATTTGTGCGAGTTTTGAACGTGCGATCGCTACTTGTTTTTGTGCTACCAATAGAGCATCCTGTAATCTGTCTCGAGAATCTAAGATAGCGATAACTTGTCCAGATTTTACCGTGTCACCTTCTTTGACTAAAACTTGAGTAACCCTGTCTCCATCTAGGGGTATTGGAGCAGATAACTTAATTATTTCTGCTTCCGGTTCTAAATACCCTAGTGCTGTCACTTTTCGCACTTCTGGAACTGTTTCCACTACTTTTTTTGCGGGTTGACTGAAAACTCCAAATTGGGAAGCACCATAATATACAACTCCGCCAGTTACAGCAGTTGCAGCTACGATTAAACCAATCATCCATCCATTGCTAGGTGGTTTGAGAGATATTTTTAAACTCATTATTTTTTCCCTCTATCTATATTAGATGCTACGTTTATGATTCCCAAAATTTATTTTTTTTAACGCAAATTTCAGCAGAGTTCGCAAGATTATTTATGCTGCGGAATTGGGAAATAAAAGTACATTTTTTAATGATTCTAAATGACAATTATTTTGCATTTTTTATTTACCCTCACGATAGACATCTTTGTACAAGACTAATTCATAAGTTTAGGGAATGAAATAGCTATTTATTTATTCTGTATGCGAGTAATATTTTTCTAAATAAGCTGTAATCATTTTCCCCAGTAATGCACATTGTTCAACTACATTAACGGTATCAACTCCTAGTGCCTTTTCGAGAATTACTCCATCTACAAAACACATGACAAAATCAGCTAAAATAGTGTCTTCTACACCTATAAACTCATAAATTACACCTTTATAGCGTTCGCATAAACGTTTCCAAAATTCGCTATTACTATAATCTTCAGAATCTTGATGTTGAGAAAAGTCAATCATCAAATAACTATGTTTAATGTGATAGGCAAGATTATTATTTAAATAGTTTCCTAATGCTTCTGCACGTTCTTGGCGTGTTTTCAAGGTTTTCCAATCCGCAGTTGCTATTGATATGTCCCTTTGCATCATATTTTCGACTAAATGCTCGAATAATGTCTTTTTATTAGGGAAATAATGATAGAGTGTCCCCGTAGAAACGCCTAAGCCTTGGGCAATTTGTCGCATCGTAATTGAGGCGTAACCTTTTTCGGCAAATAAATCGAAACATTTATCTAATAATTCTTTGCGGTATAAATCATGGTCAACTATTTTGGGCATGGTGCTTATCTAGAATCTTTTTCTATCTCCATTTTATATCGAACATCCGTTATTTATAAATTTACTCTTCTGGTTTGGGGATGTCAAGGAGATTTATATCGAATGTTTGTTATGGAAAATAACTTCAGCATTGATTGTCTGCTTGGCATTTATCTGCCTACAAGGGCTTCTGATGTAGACGCGGGGATGAATACTGCACGGTAAAGTAAAGATTTTAAGTTTCTTCAACACCATCAATATAGATTGTTCGAGATTTTGGTGAGAGATTTTTCATGCTGATGTTAATTTCCCATTTGATTTGGGAATAATAACTTCGTCCTTACTTAAGTGTCTGTCTGTAAAAAAGTTACAGCTATCGCATTTATTTTGCATTGAACAGGAAGATTACAAAAGCTGGAATCTAGAATCTACAGGCTCTTTGTACTTTTTGTTCAGCAATCTTGAATTTATGTGGAAGGTATAAAACCTTTACGTAAATCTGCCGTTACAGTGTCGATTTGTATTAAAGCGCGTAAATAGGTGTAAGCCAGTGGAACCCAGCAATTTGTCTAACTTAAATTTAATTCAGTCTGCTTCTACTTTGAATCTAGAGCCATTCAATTCTCCGACAAATAACCTATTAGGGACTAAGTTGGGTGCTAGTAGTGCAGCGAATACAGCACCGATTCTGAATGATTTTCAGGGGGCACCAACTTCAATTGATGAAGATACCCTTGCCCCGGTTGGTGCGGTAGGAACATTGGTATCGCAATTAGTTGATTTGGATACGATTACGGGTGGTTTGGATAATGTCACAGATATAGATATCAATGCTGTTACAGGTATTGGTGTGATTGGAAGTGATACTAACAACGGTACTTGGTTCTACAGCATAGATAATGGTGCGAAATGGAATCAATTATTTGCGTTGGAGTCGAATGCTCGATTGTTAGCGGCAGATGCGAGTACGCGACTTTATTTTCAGCCACGAATTAATTACAACGGTACGGCAGGGATTACTTTTCGTGCTTGGGATAGAACAACTGGAATTAATGGTGGTACCACAGATACTTCTGACAATAAAAATGGTGGCACTACAGCTTTTAGTACGGATATTGGTACGGCGATAATTACAGTTAAGGCAATTAATGATGCACCTGTATTGGATGTATCTAAGAAACCTAAGTTGGAGGCTGTTGATGAAGATGCTGGAGAACCCGTCGGAGATGTGGGTACTTTGGTATCGGAGTTGGTGGATTTGAACTCAATCAAGGGTGGCTTAGACAATGTTATCGATGTAGATAAAGATTCTTTTGTGGGGATTGCGATTACTGCGGCAGATTCCACTAATGGAACTTGGTTTTACAATACTGATGGCGTTTGGAATCGCTTTAATTCAGTTTCCGTCGAAAGTTCTTTATTACTAGCAGCAGACAGCAAGACTCGTGTTTATTTCCAACCCCAGACTAACTATAGTGGTTCTGCCAATCTGAGTTTCCGCGCTTGGGATGGTACAGACAGGAGTTTCAACGGGGATATTGCAAATACGGTTAATAGTGGGGGAATTACGGCTTTTAGTAGTGCAGTAGTGACTGTATCTACAACTATTAACCCCATTAATAATGCACCTGTTAATAATGTACCGAATGCTCAAAGTATTAATGAAGATGCAACTCTGGTTTTCTCAAAAGAGAATGGTAATCTCATTAGTGTCAGTGATATTGATGCCGGAAATAGTCCTATCCAAGTGACATTAACGGCAAGCAACGGCAATTTAACAGTTGCGACTACTCAGGATGTCAAAGTTGAGGGAAATACGACAGGCAATCTTGTCTTGGAGGGAACTGTCACAGGCATAAATGCGTTACTTAATGGTTTGAGTTTTAAACCGACAAAAAACTTTAATGGTGATAGCAAAATTCAAATCGTTACCAATGATTTCGGGAATACGGGTATAGGTGGAGACTTAAAAGATGAAGATGATAGTATTAATATTACAATTAACCCAGTTAATGACGCGCCTAGTTTTGTTCAAGGCAAAATTGAAGATAAGATAGATGAAGATGCGATCGCACGAGTTATTCCTAATTGGGTGACTGATATCAGTGCAGGTGCAGAAAATGAATCGCAGCAAGCTCTGAAATTTATTGTCACCAACAATAATAATGCTTTATTTGTGGAGCAACCGAGTCTTAGTGTTGATGGCACCTTGACATACAAAGTGGCAGAAAATGCTAACGGTATAGCAACTGTAACCGTGCAACTTCAGGATAATGAGGGCATTGCTAATGGTGGAGTTGATATATCTGCTCCGCAAACCTTCACAATCAAAGTTAATGCCATCAACGATGAACCTGTAAATAATTTGCCCGGTAAATCCTTCACAATCATTGAAGATAGCAGCCTTGTTTTCTCCAGCAGCAACAATAACGCCATTACCATCAGCGATGTTGATGCAGGTACAAACAAAGTAGAAGTCAAGCTGACGACAACCAATGCGACTTTTAGTATCAATAACAATAACAGCGTTATCATCAGTGGTAATCAAACTGCCAATCTCAAACTAACTGGTACTGTAAGTAACATCAATACAGCCCTGAATGGTTTAATATTTAGACCAAATGCCAATTTTAACGGTGAGACGAGTATTGAAATTGTCACCAACGATTTAGGGAGCACAGGCGGAGGAATCTCCCAAACCGATATCGACACTATTGCTGTTACAGTTACTTCCATTAACGATGTACCCAGTTTTATCAAAGGTGGTAATCAACCAATAAATGAAGATGCAGGATTGCAAACTGCTACAGGTTGGGCGACTCGCATCTCAACAGGCGCAACTAACGAAGCACAGCAGTTAAATTTTATTGTTACTACTAATAACGATGAACTTTTTGCCGAAAAGCCGACTATTTCGCCAGATGGCACCCTAAGCTACAAACCTGCTGATAATCGGAGTGGTGTGGCAATTGTCAGTGTTCAATTACAGGATGATGGGGGAGTAGATAACGGTGGAGTTGATACTTCTAGTATCCAAACATTTTCGATTACAGTTAATTCAATCAACGATACACCCTCCTTTATCAAAAGACAAGACCAACTCATCAACGAAGATGCCACCCTGCAAACAATCAATAATTGGGCAACTAATATTTCTCCAGGTGCGCCTGATGAGGCAAACCAAATTCTTGAATTTGTCGTTACCAATAACAACACAGGATTATTTGAGGTACAACCCCGGATTACAGGCGATGGAACTCTAATTTACAAACCTTTAGCCAATGCGTATGGGAATGCAACTGTTAGAGTCAAGCTGAGAGACAATGGTGGTAAATTAAACGGTGCTGTTGATACTTCCCCCGAAGAAACCTTCAACATTGTCGTCAATCCTGTCAATGATGTACCAACCTTTACCAAAGGTACTGATAGAGTTATTAATGCAGGTGCAGGTACACAAACCATAAATAACTGGGCAAAATTTGCTCCCGGTAACACTTACGAGTCAAGCCAAACAGTTCTCGAATACATCATCTCTAGCAATAGCAACCCAGAATTATTTAAAGCTGCACCTGCAATTGATGCTGCTGGAAATTTAGTATTTACACCAGTTAATGTCTTAGCAAAAGCGACTACAGCAAGAATTGGTGTCAAAGTCAGAGATAATGGTGGTACTGATAATGGCGGTGTTGATACTTCCAACGAACAATTCTTCAACATCACCGTTAACCCATTATTAGTCAATATCGCCCCTGTTACGAACTCAATTAATGAAGGTGATACAGGCACTACTGAGTATAATTTTACAGTTAGCTTGTCGAGTGCCAGTAAGGAGACAGTCACAGTTAACTACTCAACAGCAGACAACACAGCCACAGTTGCCGATAAGGATTACATAGAAACTAGTGGTATTCTCTCCTTCGCGCCTGGAGAAACCAGCAAAACAATTAAAGTATTAGTAAATGGCGATCGCAAATATGAAAGTAACCAAGCATTTAGGGTAAACTTAAGCAATGCGACTGAAGCTGTCTTAGGAATTTCCACTGCTACAGGTATTATTAATAACGATGATGCGTTACCAAGTGTTCGCATTAATAATGTGGCAAAACGGGAAGGAAATGTAAATACAACCACTCCATTTGTATTTACAGTTGATTTATCCAATCCTAGCGATGAAGAAGTCAAAGTTAGTTATACAGTTAGTGATGGAACAGCGACAAATATCAATGGTGATTACATACCGGTGTTGGGTGGAGTTGTCACATTTGCACCTAACCAAATCAGTCAATCCATAACGATAGAAGTTAAAGGGGATAATAATTTTGAGCTAGACGAATCATTCTTCGTTAATTTGAGCAATCCTATTAATGCCGCAATTCTTCCTAATACCAGGGGTATCGGCACAATTCTCAACGATGAAGGTGCAAATGATACTGACTTTAACGGTGATGGGAATCCCGATTTAGTCTGGCGCAATTATCAAACTGGTGAGAATGCAATTTGGTTAATGAAAGGTACTGCGCTCGAACAAGGTGTATCTTTGATTAAAGTTGATGACATTGATTGGAAGATTGAACAAATAGCAGATTTCAATGGGGATAGAAAAGTTGATTTGTTATGGCGAAATTACCGCACTGGGGAAAATGCCATTTGGTTAATGAATGGCACAGCCTTAGATTCGGGGGTATCTATTACGAAAGTCGATGATATCAACTGGAAGATTGCTGGTGTTGCTGATTTCGATAATGATGGCAAAGTTGATATTTTATGGCGGAATTATCAGAGTGGTAAGAATGCTATTTGGTTTATGAATGATACAGCAATTAAGCAGGCAGATTTTATTGAACCAGTTCCAGATATCAACTGGAAAATTGCAGAATTAGCAGACTTTAATCGAGATGGCAAAGTCGATATTCTATGGCGGAATTATCAGAGTGATGAAAATGCTATTTGGTTGATGAATGGCAAAACTTTAGTAGACGGGGTGTTCATCGATAAAACAAATGATGTGAAATGGCAGATTGAAGCTGTTAGTGATTTCAATCGTGATGGCAAAGTCGATATTTTATGGCGGAATTATGGCAGTGGCGAAAATATGATTTGGTTGATGAATGAGACAACGCTGGAACGAAAAGTTTTTATTAACAGAGTCGATGATGTCAATTGGAAAATTGAGCATGTGTCTGATTTTACGAATGATGGCAAATTTGATATTGTTTGGCGAAATTACAGCACTGGTGTAAATACTATTTGGCAAATGGATAATACAACCTTGCAAAAAGATTTTGAATTCACGAAAGTGGGAGATATTAAATGGGAAATAGTTGTTTGATGGGAAAAATCATACAACATCTGACTAAGTATGTGTAGTTACAATTAAAACTAGTAAAGAGAGTATAGTGCACTCCCTGAGGAAGGGTACTATGCTCTCTTTGGCTTTTCTGTTTAATTAAACCTGCCTACCACAGCCAAAATGTCAGTCAGCACAGTGCATAAATTAAAATGGCTCACCGCGAAAGAACTTATAGTTCACTAACAAAGATTTCACCGCTATGAGTTCTTTATCTCGGAAAGTCAATAATAAAAATGCGAATAACATTACTTTTGATGGTAATTTATTCCTAATTATTTCAATATCTTTAATTGCCACAAGCGGCGTACTTAGTATTAACCCAATTGTCCCCATTATTGCTCAATCCCTAAATATACCCACTGAACAAATAGGGATGTTAATGACAAGCTTCCTATTACCTACTACATTTGGAAGTTTAATTTTTGGAGCTTTAGCAGACAGGATTGGCAGAAAAAAAATTCTCATTCCCTCCCTATTAATTTTCGGAATTGGCGGTATTTTATGTGCATTTGCCAGTAACTTTCGTACCTTATTAGAATGGCGCTTCTTAACTGGTATTGGTTCTGCAAGTTTAGAGTCAATAGAACTGACTCTGATTAGTGATTTATATAGTGGGAAAATGCTAACCAGTGCAATGGGCATTAATGCCGCAATGATTGGGGTGGCGGCGACTATTTATCCTGTTGTTGGTGGAATGTTAGGTGAATTTAGCTGGAGATATGTATTTTTACTATCTTTGTTAGCTTTTCCCGTTGCTTTCTTAATTATCACTCGTTTAAAGTTACCTAATCAGCAAAAATTAACCCAAACATTAAACTTCAAAACTTATCTGAAAACAACCTGGAAAAATATTCAAAATCCACAAGTATTAGGTTTATTATTCACAGTATTTTCAATGTTTCTAATTGAACTAGGTGCTTTTTATATCTACATACCTGTTTACGCTGGAACTAGTTTACATGCTTCTGGTACCGAAATTGGAATTATTCTCGCAATCGAATCAATTGCATTTGCGATCGCAGCTTCACAATTAGGATTATTAACTCGTTGGTTTTCAGAAAAAAGCTTAATTAGCTGTGGTTTTATGGGTTGTGGATTGTCATTATTAGTAATTCCTATTATCCAAAATACTTGGTTATTAGCTGCTCCCTGTATTGTCTTTGGTATATCTCAAGCATTTGCTTTTCCCTCTTTACAATCGATGTTAGCAACAATTGCTCCTGAAGGTTATCGGGCTGGTTTTATGGCGCTAAATGTTACTGTTCAAGCATTAGGAAGAGCTTTAGGTCCGGTGTTTGCAGGTGTTTCGTTCGGTATTTGGGGAATCCAAGGAGTCTTTTATATTAATGCTCTTTTTGCTATTATCACAACTATTATTTTCAATCTTTTATTGGCTCGTAAAACTATTACTCATATACATTAATATATGCTGTTTTGAAGGTGGGTATTACCCACCTATTGCTATGATTTTTCACTCTCAATCATTAATAGCTAAAATTACGAATTAACTTTAACGAGGGAATATGTTGAAAAAGACAAAAATCAGGAAAATTACACTAGCGCAAAAGTTAACCTTACTATTACTTGTAGTATTTATTGGTGGAATCTCTTTGAGTGGTATCGCCTTAGCTAAAATTTTGCAATATAAAACCCAACATGAAATCTCATCAAACGCTTCATTGCTCTTTCAAAGTCTCAATTCTGTACGCTCCTACACTAGTAATGAAGTCACCCCATATTTACAAGCCAATCTAGGTAAAGATAGCTTTTTACCACAAACTGTACCATCCTACTCATCACGCAAAGTCTTTGAAAACTTACGTCAACAAAATCAAGAATATCAAGACTTTTTGTATAAAGAAGCAATGTTAAATCCGACAAATATTCGAGACTTAGCTGATGATTTTGAAAAAGATATTGTGAGTGATTTTCGTCAAAACAAAAATACCCCAGAAAAAACTGGATTTCGTAATTTTCAAGGAGAAAAATATTTTTATATTGCTCGCCCATTAAAAATTACCGATTCTAGTTGCTTGCGGTGTCATAGTACCCCTGATGTTGCACCCCAAGACATGATTAGCATTTATGGAGATAAAAACGGCATGGGTTGGCAATTAAACCAAATTAATGGGACTCAAATTGTTTCTATCCCCACCAGTGAAGTATTACATAAAGCCCAAGAATCATTTTTTCTCATCATGGGAATTGTAACATTAGTATTTGCGATCGCAATTTACATGGCTAATTTTTGGTTGAGACGGTATGTTGTGCGTCCAATTAAACGGGTTGTACTTGTTGCAGAAGCTGTAAGTACGGGCAATATGGATGCAGATTTTGAACAAGTCTCTAATGATGAAGTTGGCAGTCTCGTAGAAGCATTTACACGTATGAAATTAAGTTTGGTAATGGCAATTAGACGCTTGGAACATTATCGTCTTGAAAATCGTGAGCCCAAAGATAAATTTTAGATTTTAGAGGATAAAATTATTCCATTTGGAAGATGTATAAATCTTAATTTTTTTTTAGGATTTTGGCTAAATAAGATGGGCTAAATAAAATAAATTTATAGTTTAGGCTGTTATCAGCACACAGCATAAATAAATATAAAGAAACATCAAGAAAAATAGATCAATTATATGAGCATAGATACCTTTGTAAAAATTCCCCTCAAACCACTGTTACTACTCTGTCTGGCTTACACTTGGCTGGGATGGTATCTGTCTTCTTATCATATTGGTTGGCTAGTGGGAGCTTTTGTAATTGTGTTTGTATTAGCTATTGTCTGGAAAACTACTTCCTGGTTGGAAAAGTTAGTGGCAATTGGTTCTCAAACTTTAGTAATTGTTTTATTTCTCAGTTTGACAATTGGTTTAGTTGCCAGTTGGTCATTATTATTTAGTCTGGTTCTTATGCCTTTAGCAACTACAATCTTGACTAATATTGAATTGACTTTAGCTGGTTTAACAAGATTAGATAGATTGATTTTATTAATTATTTTTGCTGGATTAGGTTTAGTACTCGGTGAAGGTATTGATATATTATTTTTACCGAGTATTCGTTATTAATAAATCAGCACCCTAATTTGCTTTGTATTGATTTATAAAAAAGGCTTATATCCCCGACTTCTGCAAAAAAGCGGAGATATTATGCTATATTTTCCCTTGATTAAAAATTACGATCCAAAATCACCTCGCGCTGCTTTCTTACGTACCAATTCTTGTTCAATGGGACTGCGTTCGTAATTATTATCCCCTACTACTCTTTTGGGAATGTCATTACCCAATTCTTCACCAGCGCGTTTCAACATATTTACAGGATTTTTTTGACGACTTCCAGTTCCTAAATCTTTAGGAATCACTTCCCCAGCACGCTTCCCACTTTCAATATATTTTTTGTTCATTTCATCTGCTTTTGCCGCATTTTCAGAAACTCCTGAAAAGAAGCGTTCTTTATTTCCCTTATGGGGGGCAACTTGATCATTTTTATGGTTTTTAAAAGTGTAAAAACCCTCAGCTTGTACTGGCGTAACTTGGAGGCTGAAGAACGAGATAAAACCAACCATTAGTACGATTGCAAAATGACGATATAAGCGGCGACATGAGCTATTTAGCTTATTTTTGATTTTTGACATTGAGAACATATCTCCAACAGTTCCATTAATTCACACCTCAAATGTTAGAAAAATTATGGCATCCTCACGTCTCTCTATAGGTTTATTGCCAATTAATAGTTTCTATATCAAAAGTAAGGCATTTTTAATAAAATAAATTCATATCTTCGAGCCATACTTAGCATTATGCAACTCTTATCTCTGGGGAAACATAGATTCTAAAATGCACGAAATCATTTCTTACCTTCTTGAATAAAGTTTCAAAATTCTAGCATTCAGATATTAATCTGCTCGATTCCCATATCCTCTTAAATCTGCCACAACAGGATAGTCTTGAACTTGTTTCAATGATTACTTAAATAACACTACCATCATGAAATAGTCGCTATTCCTCATTCATAGGCGCATTTAAAAATATAGTCAGCACATACACTTAATTTGCTCCCTAAACGTGAGATGATACTCACCCTAAGGGCAGGTTTCCCTCATTGAGTCTGAGGTCATGTATTACAAAAAGAAAAGAAGTATCCTAACTATAATGCTGTCGTTGTGCTTCATAAGGCATAAAATGGGTAAGGATAAAGCAAGAGACAATTGAAATGAAAATAGATTTCAGCAATATAGATTTCAGTAGTGTAGATTTCAGTAGTGTAGACACATCTTCGCTGGAGACTGAAGAAGAATTTCGTCAAGAGGCTAAAAGATTGTTACCTGCCGCACTACTCAAAGTAGGTGAAGCTGTTGCTGAAAACACTTGGGAAGAATTACAGAAAAATCTTGCTAACGCAGGTACAAAGGTAAAAACTTCAGCAAGTGAAAAGCGCCAGTTTGTCCGCGAAACAATCAAAAATTATCAACGCAGTGCCAGCAATCGAGAAAGGCAAGAATTAGAAGATTATATAGTTGAAATATTACGTAACTCTTAATCAATATTCGCATCCGGCTTGATTTATCTTGGCGTAGCCTGCACTTGCGCTTAAAAAAAATTAGATATTCTAGTAACGCACCAAATCTTGATGAATGGTGTGTTGCTTTTCATAAAACATAATGCGGCTTCAGCGTATTATTCAGATGTCCAAAGGTGATAGAAATGCGTGTAATTTATGACTGGTAGCATCTTATAGCATTGAGAGCGCCCATCTGTAAATTACATACAAGCTCCCTTTGGACGCTCACATCTCACTTTTTCTCTCGTATTATTACATTCCTTTACGGTAATTCCACTGATGTTGGTTTGGCAATGTGAGGTAATCCCCAACCTAATTTTTCGCGCAAGATTCGGAAAAATTCATGTGGTTGCAGGCGTACAAACTTTGCTGGATAATGCGATCGCTCTAAATATACTCTATCGTCAGGTAAAACATAGCACCCCGCATTCCCATCAACCACCATGACTAAGCGCGGTGTATTGACAGGATAAATATTTACTGGTTCATGATTTGGGAATACCAAAGCCCTAGAAGCCAACGAATGTGGGCAAATTGGGACTAACTGCAACACAGGTACACCAGGAATAATTACCGGGCCACCAGCGCTGAGTGAATAAGCTGTCGAACCAGTGGGAGTGGAAATGATAATTCCATCCGCAGCAATATCAATCGGGGCATGACGACCGATCGCAATCTCAAAATGACACATCGAAGTCAGTGGTTCCCGATGTAAAGTCATTTCATTGAGACACAAGGCTTCCCACAAGAGGTTATCTTGGCGAAATACCTTGACTGCGAGCATTGTCCGCTCTTCAATTTCATAATCACCGGCAACCAACTTCTCGATCGCTTGAGGCAATTGGTTCAAATAGGCTTCTGTTAAAAAACCCATATGACCAGTGTTTACTCCTAGCAAGGGAATCCCACAAGGAGCAACCAAGCGCGAAGCGGCAAGTACAGTACCATCTCCCCCTAATACCACTGCGAATTTCATCTCAGAGTCAAAACCAGGGGGTGTGAGACCATCAATAGGGGTGTGACAAACGGGGCTATTAGGCTTGGAATAGCCCAACATCCCACCGACTCCAACTGTGAGAAAGACTTCCCAACCAGAGGCGATGAGCTTGTCCTTAATCTCGATAGCGACGCGTTTCGCTATCGGCTTTACGTCGTTATAAATAATGCCTGCTTTCGGCACACTCAAATATCCAATTCTTCTCAGCGATGCTTTGTAATTATGTTAATACTTGCACATTTTTGAGCAAGTAGTTACCAATTCTTGATTATTGGTTATTGGTTAAATGGTGATTGTTATTTTTGATTGGTTACTGGTTATTGGTTATTTGTCTTTATCCATCCTCCATACCCAATATCTCTGTCCATTGCCCAATACCCAATCAAGATTAACTATTAACTTTCTTAAAGGGACTGCGTTTAGCTTGCTGTTTTTTGCTTTTAGATTTGTTTTTCTCGTAATCTAGTTCTTTAAGTTTTTTCATAATCCGGTTAAAGTACTCTTGGAAGTAGCTTTCCAGCGTTGTGGTTTCGCTGACATCAAAGCCAAAGATGCTATATACTTCATCCATCGGAGCGTTCAGAGGTTTACCGCTTGCTAATACTTCTGTAAATGCCAATCTGTCAGCAACATTCCAGCCCCACTGGAAAAAGCGTAAACTGCGACGCACGGCGCGCAATAAATTGATTGGCATTCTCGTAACTCGAGCATTTTTGCCAGATAGACGTTCGCAGACGGCGATAATTTCTTCGGCACTCCAAGCGCGAGTTCCCACTAAAGGAAATGTTTTTTTCTCTGTTTCGGGAACTTTTAACGCACGAATGGCAAATTTAGCTATATCTTGGGTATCCATATAAGCAATTGGAGATGATTCTCCTGTCACCCAAACTGGTTGTCCTTCCAAAATCGGAATCCCGTATTGACCGATTAAACCTTGCATGAAGCCAGCTAACTGTAAAATGGTGTAATTTAAACCCGATTCTGCCAAAAACGATTCGGTACACCGCTTAATTTCCATGAGCGGGACTTCGGGATATTTATGAGCATCTAATATTGAAAAGAATATATAGCGTTCTACACCTGCGGCTTTTGCGGCTTGGATGAGTTCTACTTTTCCATCCCAGTCAACTCGCTTGATACTGAGGGAGTCGGTAGGACGGGCAGTTGCAGCATCGATGATGGCGGTTACACCTTCGAGGGCACGTTCAACTGTATCGGGGTAACATAAATCGCCTCCAACCAGTTCGGCTCCCCATTCTTTCAGAAATGCGGCTCTCTTCGCACTCCGAACTAGACAGCGCACCTTATACCCCTCATCGATAGCACGACGAGCCACTTGTCTTCCCAAGGTGCCAGTGGCACCGACGATTAATATTGTCATGGGGGTTTGTTACGAAACTTAAAGTTTTATTAATAGAATATTATCAGAATTTAACAGTACCAGCCAAAGATGGCAATTTTTTTAACTTTTGATTTTTAGTTTTTATGGGTGCTGAGTGCTGTAAGTCCTAGCTACGATTCTGGGAACGGCTGAAGAAAGTGCCGACGCAGAGTGTGCTCAGGGATAAGTTATGAGTATTCTGACTTGTGGTTTTGTCTAAATTACTTGGCACTTTCTCAACGACTTAGCACACCCTGCGATTAGCAAGCGACAGCACTTTACTACCCAGCATTTTGTTCCGGCACTTTCGACTCAGAATTTCTGAGATTACTCTTCTTCTGCGCCTTGGATTTTTAGCAATAATTGACCCAGACCCCAGCCTACGAAGATTAAGCTGAAAGGTAGTAATGCTGCGCTTAAAAGTTCACCACTCATTAGTTAATAGTCCTTGGAGAAATGTTTATTTAAATTAAGTCTATCAGAGGAGGGAAGGGGAAAAGGGTGAAGTCGGAAAGGGGCATCTCGAAAGCAAGGACTGATAAAATTAGGATTGATGTCAGAGACGAGATTGGAAAAAACAGTGGTATTACCCCCCCGTTTAGTGATAACTTTGGGCGACCCCGCAGGAATAGGGGCTGAGGTAATTTTCAAGGCTTTGGCTGATTCCCAGTTGCGAGAAAGATTTGATTTGACGATCGCAGGTAGTCGAGATTGGCTTGTGGATAGCTACATGCGTCTGCAAGCGGTTTGCGATCGCGATGTACTTGCAGAACCAGACGATTTAAATATATTGGATGTCAGCTTAGATTCTCTCACCCTCAAAAATATAACTGTTGGGGCAGGGAATGCAGCCAGTGGTGCAGCGAGTTTCGCTTATATGGAATGCGCGATCGCTCAAACTATGGCGGGTGAATTTGATGCGATCGTCACAGCTCCAATTGCCAAATCAGCTTGGAAAGCTGCGGGTTATGACTATCCCGGACAAACGGAACTTCTGGCGGAAAAATCCCATTCCCAGCGCGTGGGCATGTTATTTGTGGCTCGTTCTCCCCATACAGGTTGGCTACTTCGCACTTTATTGGCGACCACACATATTCCTTTATGTCAAGTATCCCAGGTATTAACACCGGAATTAATGACAGAAAAACTAGATTTGCTGGCGGAATGTCTGGAGAATGACTTTGGCATCGATAAGGGGAGAATTGCGATCGCGGGGCTAAATCCCCATAGTGGAGAACAGGGACAGTTAGGCAGGGAAGAAATAGATTGGTTAATTCCTTGGCTGGAACAGGAGCGTCGTCATCGTCCCAATTTACATTTAGATGGTTTCATTCCTCCCGACACCATGTGGGTAAAACCTGGTCAAGCTTGGTTTGGTGGTAATCATCAAATCCAAAATCCAGCCGATGCGTATTTAGCACTTTATCACGACCAAGGTTTAATTCCCGTCAAATTAATGGCTTTTGACCGTGCGGTAAACACTTCAATTGGTTTACCTTTTGTGCGTACTTCTCCCGATCATGGGACTGCGTTTGATATTGCGGGTAAGGGAATTGCTGAGGCGACAAGTATGAAGGCGGCGATCGATTTGGCGGGTTTGCTGGCAGGACAAAGAAGGCAAAGAGAAAGGAATTAGTCGAGTTGATTATCGGGTGAGAAACTCACAATTTCCCCCTAAATCTTGAAAATTTTATTACCAAACTCGTTGTAAATTGAGTACAAAACCCAATAAGACATTCTCCCCGGAAAGAGTTAGTGGTGATTGTAAAACTTCCACTTCTTGTTCGGGACGATATATTTCCACTTCCTGTTTTTTTCTGTTAATTAACCAACCCAAACGGCATCCATTTGACATGTACTCTTGCATCTTTTGCTGAGTTTTAATCAAACTATCACTAGGGGAAAGTATCTCAATTACAAAATCTGGACATAGGGGAATAAATTTTTCTTTTTCTTCTTCAGTCAAAGCATCCCAACGAGATTTTTCTAGCCAAGAAACATCAGGAGAGCGATCGGCTCCATTTGGTAAAGTAAATCCAGTCGAAGAATCAAACACCTCGCCCAATTGATTCTGCTCGTTCCATGATGCTACCTGAAGAATTAGATTCACATTACTTCTTCCTGTTCCTCCTCCTGTTGGCGGCATAATTATCAACTCTCCTTGGGCATTGCGTTCTAACTGTAAATCAGGATTTTCTGCACATAATTGATAAAACTGCTCTCTTGTCAGTTTAATTAGAGAATTAAGCTTGAGTGTAAGTGCTGTCATACCTTTATTTTCTTGACCGACTCTGAAAACAAAAGGGGCTAACTTAAAGTTAGTCCCTTTTGCGGAAATTGTTGATTAAGCTTCGCCATGAAACCACAAAAATGACTTGCAGTTTCAACATAACCCCATACAATTAAATATCTAAATCCATCAGATTGAGTTTAGAACCATATGTCTCAATAAACTCACGCCTTGGTTGTACGCGATCGCCCATTAAGATGGTAAATATCCGATCTGCTTCGGCTGCGTCCTCGATTTCCACTTGTTTGAGGGTGCGGCTTTCTGGATTCATTGTTGTATCCCAAAGTTGCTGAGGCATCATTTCCCCCAACCCTTTAAAACGCTGAATGGTGTAATTGGCATTCTCAGGGAATTGAGCAATGATTCGGTCTTTTTCGCGATCGCTATAGCAGTAGCTTGCAGTGCGTCCCCGTTCAACTTTATACAGTGGTGGACAAGCAATGTAAATAAAGCCTTGCTCAATTAAAGCCCGTTGGTAACGATAAAAGAAGGTGAGTAACAAGGTTCTAATGTGAGCGCCATCAACGTCCGCATCAGTCATGATCACAATCCGGTGATATCGCAATTGCGAACTATCAAATTCTTCACCCTTAACACCTAAACCTAAAGCCGCAATCAGCGATTGGACTTCATTATTTTTGTAGATTTTGGCATCATCTGTTTTTTCGATGTTCAAAATTTTACCGCGCAATGGCAGTATCGCTTGAAAGCGTCTATCTCGACCTTGTTTAGCTGAACCGCCCGCAGAATCACCTTCCACGAGATATATTTCGGATTCTCTGGGGTCGCGGGAACTGCAATCTGCTAGTTTTCCTGGTAGTGGAGATGACTCCAGCACCGACTTTCTGCGGACAAGCTCGCGAGCATGACGGGCTGCTTCGGCGGCTTTAAATGCTTGGATCGCTTTATCTAAAATTGCATCAGCAATGCCGGGGTGAAATTCCAAATATTCGGTGAGAGTTTCCCCCACAAAGGAATCGACAATCCCGCGAACTTCGGTGTTACCTAGCTTGGTTTTAGTTTGTCCTTCAAATTCTGGGTCAGGAACTTTGACGGAAATTACCGCAGTTAAACCTTCGCGAACGTTTTCCCCACTCAGATTTGGTTCATTTTCCTTAATTTTATTTCGCTTGCGAGCGATCACATTCATCGTCCGCGTCAATACTGCCTTCAAACCTTCGAGGTGAGTCCCACCATCAACGGTACGAATATTATTGGCAAAACCTAGAACATTGTCGGAGTAAGCGTCAGTACACCATTGCAATGCAACTTCGACTTGAACATTGTTACGTTCCCCTTGAACGAAAATAATTTCTTCGTGCAAAGGTTGTTTATCCGCGTTCATATAGGCAATATACTCGCGAATACCACCTTTATATTCGTAGGTTTCAACCTTTGGAGTATCGCTTTTAATAACCTCTAGACGATTATCTGTAAAAGTAATTTTGACACCTGCATTTAAATACGCTAATTCCCGCAGGCGACCAGCTAAAGTAATGTAATCAAATTCTGTACCTGTCGTAAAAATAGTGTCATCTGGCTTAAATTGCACAGCTGTTCCAGTCCGGGCTTCTTTTAAAGGCTGGGCTTTTAAATCGCCTTGAGGAATACCACGTTCGTAGCGCTGGGTATGTACCTTTTTATCCCGCCAAACTGTGACATCCAGCCACTCGGATAAGCCATTCACAACCGACACGCCAACCCCGTGCAGTCCTCCGGATACCTTATACCCACCACCTCCGAATTTACCGCCAGCCCCCAACACGGTAAGTACAGTTTCCAATGCTGATTTACCTGTTTTGGTGTGCGTGTCAACAGGAATACCTCGACCGTCATCTTGTACCCGACAAGAACCGTCGGGGTTGAGTTCTATCTCGACATTGGTACAATGACCCGCCAAAGCTTCATCAATGGAATTATCCACCACCTCATATACCAAGTGGTGAAGTCCCCGCGAGCCGGTGGAAC
The DNA here is from genome assembly GCA_004296455.1 of Calothrix sp. NIES-4101. Taxonomy (GTDB): domain Bacteria; phylum Cyanobacteriota; class Cyanobacteriia; order Cyanobacteriales; family Nostocaceae; genus Brunnivagina. The sequence continues at coordinate 3,820,373 of AP018280.1, read as the reverse complement.
CGATATACATCCCCGGTCGTTTGCGGACGTGTTCCAGACCTTCCAGAACTTGAATCTGTTCGGCACTGTAACTACTCGTCATGAAAATTCTCCTGATGCATGGGGGTGAAGTCGCAAAAATAGCGATAAAGTCAAAAACACTCCAAGATTCTAGCACAAAAGCCTTAGTGACGACCACAGGGCAATTTAAAGCTAGATTTATTTGGGGGATATATCCTTCTTAGTTTGTCCTACAGATTGCCTTAAGATTTGTACTTTTGGGAATAGTAGGGGAAATAAATATTTTGACAGGATTGATGGTTAATAGTCTTAATGCCAAATTTTGAAGTCAGGATCATGATTTGGTGACTATTGGGTTGTGACAACTGTAACAACAGGTGATTGAGTTGGTTTGCTTAGTTATTTATAAAGTTAGGGAAGAAAATATTTTCTGAATCCCTAGTATCTGCCAGTTCTTCTCTAGTTGCACCCACAAGTTTTGGATAGGGTACAAGTACGGAAATAGTTTTAGTTAAACTAATAGATATATATCCCCATGAGACATTACCATGCTTTGGGTATTTTCGCTAGTTTTTCTCCAAAAAAGCTTTCTTGATGCCGATGTCTCCCCATCTTCCATCTCCGCGTCGATTTTATTGTCATTATTGAGGCGAACCTGACATGATTCCGATAAAATTAATTGCTTCTGATTAAGATAATGTCCAATTCCCCATCATGCCCAAACTCATAGTTATATGTGGTGCAACAGCGACAGGCAAATCTGGTTTAGCTTTGGAAATTGCTACGCGACTAAATACAGTAATTCTCAGTGCTGATTCGCGACAAGTTTACCGGGAATTTGATATTGGTACAGCAAAACCAAGCCCAACCGAACAAAACTTGGTTCCCCATTATCTAATAGATATCTGCGAACCTACAGAAACAATGACTGTTGCTGACTACCAGGATGCGGCAAGGGTATTAATTGAAGGCAAGGGGGAAGAAGACAGGGAGAGTAGTAGAGAATTTATGTCCCCACTTCTCTTAGTTGGTGGCACTGGTTTATATATAAAATCGATTGTGCGAGGGATGAAAATACCCAGAGTTGCGCCGAATTATGAATTGCGATCGCATTTAGAATCTTTGAGCGCATCTTGGGGTCAAAGTCACTTATATGAAATATTACAACAAGTTGACCCAAAAGCTGCTGCAAAAATTCATCCCCACGACCCTATACGGACTTTACGAGCATTGGAGGTATATTATGTGACAGGAATTCCTATTTCTGCACAGCAGGGAGAAAATCCACCAAATTACCCTATTTTCCAAATTGGATTGGATTGCGAACCTGCACATCTGACTCAACGTATTGCTCAACGGACAGAAAAGATGCTTCAAGATGGTTTTGTTGAGGAAGTAGATTATTTATGTCGGAAGTTTGGCGAAGAATTACCATTGTTAAATACACTGGGATACCAAGAAATCCGTCAATATTTAGCTGGAGAAATGGACTTAGATAAAGCGAAGGAATTAACCATACTGCATACACGGCAATTTGCAAAACGTCAGCGTACTTGGTTTCGAGCCTATCCAGAAATCGAATGGTTTGATGTCGAGAAGAGTAATTTATTTGAGCAAGTATGGCAACAAATCGAAGATTTTCTCCAAAAATGAACAATTGAATTATTTGGAGATGTAATTAATTTCTAGATAGTAGTGTTAACTAGAATCACTGTAATTATTATGAGCGAAATAATATTACTGATGTCTGTGGGTTTGAATATTATCTTTTTCTGCTTGACATTTATTTTCATGCAGAAAAAAGGTGGCTTTTCCTATTTAAATAAGAAAATATTCAATACATTCAGAAATAAATCAGAAATATTTAATATTTATAATCCACCCAACTACATTCATAAAAAAAGCCAGTACGAACTTCTATCTAAACCAAAAAACTGCATTATATTTTTGGGCGATAGCATTACTGATGAGGGAGAATGGTCTGAATTATTATCAAGTTCCCATATTAAATCTAATATTCTCAATCGAGGTATTTCTGGTGATACAACCGAGCGAATCCTAGGAAGAATCGACACAATTATTGCCGCGCAACCAAAACAAATATATTTAATGGTGGGGATTAATGATTTTGTCATGATTCATAAATCTGTAGGAGCAACCATAAATACATATAGACAAATTCTTGCCGAAATTCAAAATTCAATTCCCGCAACACAAGTTTTCATTCAGAGCATTTTACCTGTAAATAATCATATTTCTTTGTATTGGGAAGATAATCAAAAAATAGTTAATCTAAATTCACAGTTACAAGAATTAGCAGCAGAGTTTAAGCATGAATACATCGATATACATTCATACTTGATCGATTCTGAACAACAATTAGATGCAAAATATACCTCCGATGGTTTGCATCTTAATGGAAAAGCCTATTTAATATGGTCGGAAATCATCAAATGTAGGGCGTTACAAAATCACAATTATCTAGAATGACTATTGACTGGAAAGCTACTAAACAAAACAACAATAGGGGTAAGACCCTGTATGGGTCTCACACCGTAGAGCATTCTGAACATTTTGCTTAGAATGGTGCTTGCTTATACCTGATAACAATAGCGCCAGCTTTTGCACCGTATTTACTGGCGCTTTTATTTTAGCTGTTTATCCTAAATATTAAAGATGTGCTTTACCCCGTAGAGGTATGACACCTGTAGGGGGTAAGGTTTAGTCGATGTGAATTGAAATTCCATCATTCAGAACTCGTACCCATTGCAACACCTAACGTATATGTTTCTTCAAAGTTATGATTAATCTTCCCGTCCCCATATTTCTTGCCGAGGGGTCTAACCCTCAACCAATCTAGATTGTGCGAGTTTATAATTAACGTGAGTTCGACGGCGATCGTAGAAGCAAAAAGCTTGCGATGAAAGGAATCAGAGTAATTGGATAGAACAATCGCAAAGAATTATTGAGGATGGGTAAAAATAGTACAAAAAAAAGCTGAGACTAAAAAATATGTAATAAAAATAAGTATCTCAGCCATGTCTACCATTGTATCCCGCCTGGACATCACCCAAATATTCTGCGATATCGACGATTTCTACAAGCGATGGGAAAGCTTCTGGCAAGAGATACCGCAGCTACCATCAACTTCAGGAGAATGCCGTTGCACTTCCCGAATGCACTTGTCAGAAGTGATGACAATAGTTATTGCCTTTCATGGTAGTGGCTATCGGACTTTTAAAGATTTTTACACTTTGCATGTGCTGCCTGGTTGGCGTAACGCTTTTCCCAATCTAGTTAGCTATACAAGATTTGTAGAATTGATGCCTTGGAGCTTAATGTTACTATGTTGCTTTTTAAACACACTGACTGGCGAAATTACAGGGATTAGTTTTATCGACTCAACTCCATTAAATGTTTGCCACAATTGCCGAGCACATTCTCATAAAGTATTTAAAGGATTAGTTGCATGGGGCAAGAATTCTGTAGGTTGGCATTATGGATTCAAGCTACATTTAATTATTAATGATAAAGGAGAATTACTTGCTTTTAAACTAACTCCAGCTAACGTAGATGACCGAAAACCAGTTCCAGAGATGACTGAAGACATAATTGGCAAACTTTTCGGGGATAGAGGTTATGTTTCGCAAAAAATATTTGAAGAGCTATATGAACGAGGTTTGGAGTTTATTAGCAAATCAAAAAAAAATATGAAAAATCGCTTGGTTAAACTGATTGATAAAATCTTATTACGCAAGCGAGCAGTGATTGAGTCAGTAAATGACTATCTCAAAAATGTATGTCAAATTGCGCAAACTGGGCGGTGTCGGTTTCCGTCCCGCCCAAGTTTGTAAGAAGAGCACTCAAGACATCGTAGCCCATTGAACTTTTTGGTTAATTTGGTAGCTGGTTTGATTGCTTATACTACCCCTGTTAAGGTGTACTCCTCAAAATGGTACATTTAGGTCTGTAAAGGTTGCAGGATGGGAGTTTCAACCAGGTTAGAAGTTTGTTGTTCTACTCTAGACTGCTTGCAGTCGCGTTGTTTCTCAGCCAGAAGTCGAGCAGTGGAGACGTGAGGACGGTTAGGTTCTCTTTCTCTTTTTGGTTGGGGCTTTTTTTCGGCTTTAGGACTGGAAGCAAAGCGTTTGAGGTCAACTGTCGCAGCCCATTGTTTTAATAACTCGGCAAAAGCAGGTAAACTCAGATGGTTTAAAAATTTCCATTCAACGTCGGGAATCGCAATCATCATACCCGTGTAGGTACTTTGAATTTCCTCAACTAAATAGTAATTAGAAACACCTGCATCAATTTTTCCTTGCCCATGGACGCTACGCAATGCTGATTTAATCACAGATAAAATATTGTAGGCAACTAGTGCCATGCAAAAGCTGAATAAAGCGGCTCTGGGATAACCTAAAGTCTTAATTTCGCATTCTAGAGTATCGCTAACGACTTGAAATAAACCCTCAACACTCCAACGTTTAAGGTAAATATTTGAGATTACAATGGGAGAAGCATTTTCTTTTCTGAGGTTGCAAAAAACTGCCACTTCAGTATCTCCATCGCGAGTTGGCTCATTTAAACGAACAACAACACGACGAGATTTTATCGATTCTCCTTCATATTCAATCATCACATCCTGCTCGAAAACTTTGCCTGTTGCACTATCACATATTTCCTTTAATTCTCCTAATTCTTTATAAGGCATCGATGCATGTTGGCGAATCACAAAGTAAGCTTTTCTCTTTGCAATTTCAACTAGAAACATACAGGTACAAAAATTTCTATCTCCCACCCAAACATCATTCTTTTCCACAGTTTCTAATACTTGGCTAAATAATGCTCTTTCCTGGGTATAAGCATCCTCACATGGGAATTGATCGATTGCCAGCATTAATATTGGGTCAAGCACAACTAGAGATTTTCCTGGTAATGGTCCACCATTCACTGAGCGTAAAACCGAAAGCCTATGCTCTGTTGCTACCAGGTTATTTCCATCAATTATCTTGATTCGATAACCAGGTAAAATTGCTGGCTGTTCTCCTCCTAACTCCGATATAATCGGTGCCAATTCTTTACTGCTATAACGTACTAAAGCTTGAGAAACTGAGGGTTCGATACCGTTAATTTTACTGTAGAAAGCAACACGGGAAACTCCTATTTGCTTAGAAAATGCCTTGTACGCTGCGCTAATTGATGGCCGGATGTTACATACGACTAAACTCATTATTCCCACTACTGTCGAAAACAATAATTCCTGTGTATATTGCTTTTCTCGCGTTGCTTCAAATAATTCATCTAATTTTTCGGCGCTGAAAATTCTTTCTAATGTTGCTCTCAGCATTACCGTTACCGGAGATACTTCAATAAAACGCTCGAAAATTGAACTCAGCATGACACAGCACCCATCAATTATCGTTACCTTCTCAACCTATAATCTCATGTTTGACCTTCTATGAATTGTTGGTTATTTTTTGCTGTTCTTTGATTAATATTGGTATATTTTCTTGTACCACAATGGTTTCAGCCTTTTACTGGTTCATTTTTTAGTACACCTTAACAGGGGTAATTGCTTATACCTACTTACCCAACAAACCGTCTATTGATATTTACCCCAAAGACCTGCCTGTACTACCTCCTGCCCTGTTTTAGTTCCGCCGAACTCACGTTATAATTACCTTTTTTGAGCAAAGCTAAGTATTATCTGACACTTCGATACCGAATCAAGCTACCAAATTGGAATTTCAATTCTTGAACTTGTAGCAACTAGAAAGATTGGGATGGAAGAATTTTCCATGTCAGCTATTTGTATCATAAAATACTGCTGCGTTTTGCTATAAATTCACGAAAATAGGAGAATATACTAAATGATTCGTAATCATAAAAAGTCATTGGGATTTGGTTGGCTTGGTTCTCAGCATAATCCTTCTCGCTGTTCTGTATGTTGCGTGATTCCGCCATACATGTTGGAAAAAGTCGCAATCAATGGTACTGAGACTCAACGTGATTGGGCTTTCCACGCACTCAATCTTTCATCTGAGTTTCGCGGACGACGCAAAGCTGTGGGTAGTGTCAATTTTGCAGTTTCTCCTGGGGAGAAGCGCCGGACAATCTACGATGCGGGAACTAGTCAATCACTTCCTGGTAAACTGGTACGTGGAGAAGGAGACCCACCTAGCAGTGATGAAGCAGTAAATGAAGCTTATGATTCGGCAGGTGCAACTTTTGATTTCTTTTCAGAGATATTCGATCGCAATTCGATTGATAATCAGGGATTGCGACTAGACTCGACGGTACATTATGGTTTGAAGTATGATAACGCTTTTTGGAATGGCGACCAAATGGTTTACGGTGATGGGGATGGGGAGTTATTCCAGCGTTTTACTAAATGTATTGATGTTATTGCCCATGAGTTAACCCATGGTATTACTCAGTATGAAGCCGGCTTAATTTATTCTGGTGAGTCGGGTGCTTTGAATGAGTCGATGTCGGATGTTTTTGGAGCCTTGGTGAAGCAGTGGGTAAAAAAACAAACCGCAGAACAAGCTGATTGGCTGATTGGAGAAGGGCTATTTACGGAAAAAGTCAAGGGTGTTGGTATCCGTTCGATGAAGGAACCAGGAACAGCATATGATGACCCCGTATTAGGGAAAGATATCCAACCAGCACATTACCAAGACATTTATGTCGGCTTCAAAGATAACGGTGGGGTACATATTAATTCCGGTATTGCTAACCGAGCCTTTTATCTAGCGGCGATGGAAATTGGCGGTTATGCTTGGGAGAAAGCAGGTAAAATTTGGTACATGGCATTATGCGATCGCTTGCGTTCTGGTTCCAATTTTCAACGGGCTGCATCTATTATTGTTAAAGTCGCTGGCGAACTCTACGGTGAGGGCAGTAATGAGCAAAAAGCCGTTCAAAATGCTTGGGAACAGGTTGGAGTATCTGTAAATTAAATCAATCATGAATTGTAGATTATGAATGATTTAACTTGAGATAATTCATGATTTACAATTCACGTTTTTTGTAGCTATGTAGAGATGTTACATGGCCTGTGTCTACTATTTTTCTCTGAGCTAAACTGTATTAATTTATAATTCGTAATTTTTATAATTATATATGCTCGTTTTTCTTTAACTAAGAGATAATATAATTATTCTCTTAAGCTTTCTTGTTCTTTAAAAGACAACATATATATGCGAGTATATCTAGAGCGAACTGGTGGTTTTGCAGGCATGTCAAGAACAACTAAAGTTGATACGGCAGATATATCTCAAGATACTGCCAAGCAACTTCCACAACTTTTGCAAGAATCTGATTTTTTCAATTTGCCTGCCTATATTGATTCTCCCTCACCCAAACCTGACCGATTTAACTACATGTTAACGGTTGAAGATGATGGCAAAAGCCATACAGTCAGTGTTGGTGAATCCGCAGTTCCCGAAAGCTTGAAAGCACTGATAAATTGGGTTAATAGTACGGCGAGAACTGAAGTTTAATTTTGGCTGGTATAGATATTGGATACGAATATTTTGGATATTTGGATATAAAGATAACCATTAATTTTAACTATAGCAATCCTAGATGATTTGTTAACAACATTTTTACAGAGTAAACCACAAATAATACTGAGAATACGGTGAATGCAGAGTACGGGTTTTTCAGTGCAGAGCAAAGGCTATGCCTGGACTTGCTTCTGTTGGGGGAGTATACAAATAATTTAGGACTGCTAGATTAACAAATAACCCTGGAAATTTGACTCTTAAATTTTAGATAATACATCCCAAGCTGTGCCTTTATAACCATATTGAAATATCTCTGGATGTAATATTTCTGCTAGAATTTCTACGGATTCCACCAATCTTGGCCCTGGTCGGTTAAAGTATGCATTACCATCAGTAATGTAAACCTTACCACTCTGGCTTGCATGTAATTTTTCCCATTCAGGAGTATTGGTTAATATTTTTGCCTCTTGACGGGTACGGTTTAAATCAAAGCCACAAGGCATAAAAATGATCGCATCTGGATTACTGGCAACCAAATTTTCCAATTTAAACTGCGTCGAATGTTCTCCAACTTCACCAAATAAAGGTTTTCCACCTGCTATGTGAACTAATTCAGGAACCCAATTGGCAGCCATCATCAGGGGTTCTGTCCATTCAATACATGCGACAGATAGGATTTCATTCTTTGCTAGTCCCTTGGTGCGATGTTCAACAATTTTCACACGTGCTTCTAAATTTTCTAGAACTTCGATGACATCTACCCCAAAGACATTTCCCACTCGTTCAATATCACCCCAAACATCTTGGAGGATATCGGGTTGTAGGGAAATAATTTTGGGCGAACCCTGGGTAAGTTTCGCCACTGCTTTTTCTACTTCTGCAAAACTAACCGCACATACCTCACATTGATCTTGAGTCACAATATGAGTAGGTTGTAATTTTTCCAGAACATCAGTTCTAATCTCATAGATACTCAAAGCATTTTGTAACAAATCATGAACTTTATTGTGGATTTCACCACTTAGTGCATTGCTATCTAGTCTTGCTTGAGTACAAATCGGACGATTCTGGATATCTTCAGGATAATCGCATTCGTGCGATCGCCCAATGATTTTGTCAGTGAGTCCAAGTACAGCTAAAATCTCTGTACCGCTAGGTATTAAGGAAACTATTCTTACCTCATTGTCGTTCATGGCTATCCCTCTACATCTGTTGCTACAACTTAATTGTGACAAACTTCCACTGTTTATATATCTTTCTTGAGAAGGGGAGAGGGAAAAGAGGTAGGAAGATAAGGAAAATCAGCGAGATAAGGGAGATTTGGAAGATTGGGGAAAGTGTATCAATTACCGAATGCATTACTGTTTGCTAGTCGCAATATCAACAAAGCTGAAAATGTGGCTTTGGAGAAGAGTGATGCTAGTTTTAGGGAAGCACTCGATAATGCACTCAGTTTCCTGTATTGCGTTGATGAATTTGCGGATGTGCTGAAGATTCTACAAACACAATCTCCATTGATTGATGTCATTATTTGCGATTTATCTTGGCAAGAGACTAGCGATTTTCAGCAAATAACTCGCATCCATCTACTATTCCCGAATATTCCCATTATCGTTGTCAGTAACCGGGATGACGAGGTAACACTGATACAAGCCATCACAGCTGGCAGCGATGAATATTTAATTAAAAGTCAAATAACTCCACAAGTATTACATCACAGCTTGTTGCGTGCAGTGACACGATGTCAGCGTCAATCTCAACAGCATCGTCAGCAACCTGAGCGTAGTCACTCCGTTACTCTAACTGCTAACAGTACAAGAGAAGCACTTTTCCCAATCACCAATTACGAAGCATTACGCCAGAGCGAAGCACAATTTCGGGCAATTTTTGAACGCTCTTCGATTGGGATTGGACTTGTGGATATGGAAGCGCGGATTGTTGATGTCAATCCGTCTTTTTGCGAAATCTTAGGATACAGTAGCTCCGAATTATCAGGGAAGCGTTTTACTAATTATGTGGTTGAGGAACGAGTCACTACTGATTTTAAGTTGTATCGTCAATTGGTGACAAAAAGAAAAGAAAGTTTCGAGATGGAACGACAATTTATCAATAAAAATGGTAGTTTCGTTTGGACTAATTTAAGTATTTCGCTGATTTTAGATACTGATGGAGTTGGCAAGTTTTTTTTAGTTTTACTTGAGGATATTACTGATAGAAAACGTCACGAATTAAAGATGCAAGAAAGTAAGGAAGCCGCCGAAGCTGGGAGTAGAGCCAAAAGCGCATTCTTGGCAACGATGAGCCACGAATTACGAACACCATTGAATGCAATCATGGGTCTGTCACAATTATTACAGCAGCAGATGGCAGGATATTTGAATGACAAGCAGCAAGAGTATGTGAATTGTATTTACACCAGTGGCGAGCATTTACTGGCACTAATTGATGATATTTTGGATTTATCTAAGGTAGAGGCGGGTAAGGAGGAGTTACATTTAGTGACTTTGCCAGTACGAGATTTATGTAGTAATGTAGTTGCAACAGTGAGCGATCGCGCAAATGAAAAAGGGTTAGAACTTGCTGTTGAAATCGCCGCAAATGTCGAGACTTGCATAGCTGATGAACGAAAGCTGAAGCAAATGCTGCTCAATTTACTCACAAATGCAATCAAGTTTACTCAAGTTGGCAGAGTACTATTAGAAGTTCAGAAGACAGAACTCGGAATCAATTTTATAGTTATTGATACAGGTATTGGTATTGCTAGCGAAAATTTCCAATTATTATTTGAACCCTTTAAACAACTTGATAGTCAACTCAATCGTCAGTATGAGGGAACAGGTTTAGGTTTAGCACTAACAAGGAAACTGGCAAGATTACACGGGGGAGATGTCACGGTAGAATCAACTTTAGGATTAGGTAGCAAGTTTACTATCTTATTACCACATCCAGAAATAATTAAAAATAGAGAATTTAACAGTGAGATTACAGTTGAAAATTCCGAAAATTACACCTCTAATTCGTTAAAATTTAATTCATTAGCGGTAAATTCTTATACTACTAATATTAGACGTATTCTATTAGTAGAAGATGACAAAAGTACAGCTATTTTACTCCAAGATTATTTACAAACAATCGGTTATGAAGTTGATTTAATGGTGAGTGCAGAGCATTTTTTAGAAAGAATCCGTGACTACAAGCCCAATTTAATCTTGCTTGACATCCAAATAGGAGATATTAGCGGGCTAGACATACTCAGAATCTTGCGAAAACAGCGAGATATGCAAGAATTACCTATCATTACAATGATACCAATGGGTATAAGTGACAGCCCTGAAGGAAGTGCCTATCATCAACGTGATCGATTTTTAAAAGCAGGTGCAACTGATTGTTTGAGTAAACCTATTGGGATATTTCAATTAGAACTAGTATTAATTAAATATTTAGGTTAATTTTAATTACTTGTTTCATTAATTAATATACCCGACTTCTAGCTATCAGAAATCGGGTATATTATTTTTGTTTTTATGTTAGCAAAACTGCTTACAAATTCGTCGGGGAATCACCTGAAGGTGGCATTTTACCGTATGTTGAAGCTTCAGCAAATCCAGCAGTACCAGCTTCTTTCAAGAAACCACTGTAAGCCTCCATCCCATGTTCGCCAATGTCCAAACCTTCAATTTCTTCAGCAGCAGTCACACGAATACCTAAAGTGGCTTTGAGTGCTAACCAAAAGATGCTGCTAAAAACAACTGTTATCACACCAACGGCGACAATACCAATTACCTGAGTTACCAATTGATTGATTCCACCACCTGCTAATAAACCTTTGGCGGGACCAAGATTTTCGCCATACCAGGAATATACACCAGGCCCAACAGACCATAAACCAACTGCCAGGGTGCCAAAGACACCACAGACAAGGTGTACAGAAGTTGCACCAACGGGATCATCAATACCGATACGGTCAAAAAATGTTACAGAGAAGACGACAATCACACCAGCGATTAAACCGATCGCAAAAGCACCATTGAGGGTAATGTAAGCGCAAGATGCGGTAACGGCAACTAAACCTGCCAAAATACCGTTGATAATCATCGAAAGATCGGGTTTACCCAAATACAACCAAGCGGTGATTGTGGCGGCAATACCACCAGTGGCTCCTGCTAAGTTAGTAGTTAAAGCAATGTGGGTGATTGCGCTGGGATCGGCAGCCATGACAGAACCGGGGTTAAAACCAAACCAGCCCAACCAGAGAATCAAGCAACCTAAAGTCGCAATACTCATATTGTGACCGGGCATGGCAACGATTTGTCCATCCTGGTACTTGCCAATCCGGGGACCAAGGAATATTGCCCCCATCAATGCTGCCCAACCACCAACCGAGTGAACTACGGTAGAACCAGCAAAATCCCAAAATCCTCTGTCTGCAAGCCAACCAGCACCCCAAATCCAGTGTCCGGTGATGGGATAGGCAATACCTACGAGTAAAAGACTGAAAATTAAGAAGTCAATTAATTTAATTCTTTCGGCGACTGCGCCCGATACAATTGTCGCTGCTGTACCTGCAAACGCAAGCTGGAAGAGAAATTTCCCGAATAAAGGAACACCTGCCCATTTTAGCGAACTGAAGATGCCTGTGTAAGCATCATTGGTTGCAGGGCTATTGTCTGTACCTTGGAGGAAAAATCCGTTCAAGCCAATGAAGTCATTACCATCGCCAAACATTAATCCAAAACCGATCGCCCAAAATGCAACCGTTGCTAAGGCAAATACAATCAGGTTTTTTGCGAGGACGTTAACGGCATTCTTCTGACGGCAGAACCCGGTTTCTAACATGCAAAATCCGGCATTCATAAAAAATACCAAAAATGCCGCGAGTGACACCCAAAGGGTATCCAGGGCAATTTTAAGTTCGGCTGTGGTTGGTCCTGCGGATGGTGTTTGGGCTACTGCTGCATAACCCCATGCCAGAACAATTATTGCTGCTAGGGGAATAGTTGCTTGCCAACTTGGGGATAGCCCTTTGATGTTGCCAAATAATCTCCAAGCGATCGCACTGTATTTTGAAAAATTTATTGATGAAGTTGCAGAGTGGCGACTTCTTCTTTTCCATTTCTTGGTTTGCTTCAGTTTTAACATCGTCCTCTCGACAATACTTAACCAGAACAAGCTTTAAACATCATAAATCAAAGCTACAAACTAACCCCTAAGCTAGACATTGTTGTTTTGAAAATCAAAAAATCAATTTCTTTACTTAGGTGGCAAATTCTCATTTTCTGCAAATTAAATGCATCAAATTAAAAATTTGGCTAAATCTGGTTCGCTGATTTGCGATCGCAAAATTTAGGTTAATTTTTTCTTAAGACTTCATTATGATGTTATTTTTCAAACAGTCAAGTACTCTTCATTGAGTCTTTAACAATTTTTTGGTTATTACTGTCAGTAAGACCTGGAAAGATTTGGCTGTTTGGTATCAAAATATTCACCAATATATAAAAGAAATACACATTATTGAATGTGTAATTTGTCCTCTGAAAATTACAATTGGTGATTTTATCGGTCAGAAAATTAAGAATTGCCTGACTTTTATCTAAATTTTGCTTGCCTTGCCCTTGACTTTACATATATAAAGTGTGGTTAGCCCAAATTAAGAACGGTTAATATTTTCATGCTTTCACGAAATTAAAATAATTTTCATTAAAAACACGAGTAAATTATTTTGATTGTGTATTGTCAATACCTGGAAGTTCTGTAACAGCTAATACAGTTTTTCTCGTAGCGAATTTGTGATACATCGTTGCAAACAAGTATTATCACTTGGATTGTTTACTGTGTCAGAATTTCCTAACTTCAGTCGCAATCAAAATTAATTTTGCGAATTTTGTTAATTTTTTTAATTTTGCATCTATTCAACTGACATCTAACCTTTATCTTCTAGATAGATTAAGTGTAGATTTAGACGTAGGTGGCTAGTGGTTCGCCAACCCAGAATTGACGGGTGGAGATTGACTTGGAGAGGCGGAGACAGGGAGATTTTTGTCCCTGTAAAGTTACTTGGGTGAACTAATATTTTTATAAGTCCCCTGTGTCCTCTCCCCGCGTGAGCTACGTGGGCTAAATATAAATAGAGAAATGATACAGCTAAGTGCTAACTTACACCACCTATTAGGGTTGAGAACTTCGATGTCTTAACCCCAAAAATCTTGATAATTCTGTATGTAGTGCTACATATTTGTTAAATAATTTTGATATCCAATCTCTTCAAGTTTTGATTGTTTAGCCATTACAGATTGCTGTAAATCCTGTCGATATTTCTGTACTTTTACGAGTAAATCTGGTTGTTGAGTAGCAAGAATTTGTACAGCCAAAAGACCGGCATTTTTGGCATTACCAATAGCAACAGTAGCAACTGGAATACCTGCGGGCATTTGGACAATTGAGTATAAAGAGTCAATACCTTGTAACTGACGACTAGAAACGGGAACCCCGATTACGGGTAAAGGAGTTAAGGATGCCACCATACCAGGGAGATGTGCAGCACCACCAGCACCAGCGATAATGACTTTAATTCCCCGTTCATGTGCTGTTTTTGCATATTCAAACATGCGTTCAGGGGTGCGATGGGCGCTGACAATTGCGACTTCGCAGGCGACATCAAATTCCTCGCAAATTGCGATCGCATCTTTCATTGTGGGCAAATCGGAATCGCTGCCCATGATAATACCAATTAGGGTTGACATAGGAAATGAATGGGGAAAGGAGAATTTGTAATTGCCGAATCAGTACATTCCGCGCTCTATAATTTGGCTTAGTTCTGACTAAATATCTAAAATTTATGATGGCAGCAACAGGGAATACTGTACTTAATCCTGTAGATATTATCAATGCCCGTGTACCAGGTTATGAAGATTTGCAGATGTTGCTGTTGAATCAAGAGGGGATTGTTGAGGAAATTGTGCCTATGGATAAGATTTTCCCACGCCATCCCCCAAATGATTTACAGGTGATTGACTGTGCTGGCGATTGGGTTTCTTTGGGTGGTGTTGATTTACAAATTAATGGTGCTTTGGGTTTGGCTTTTCCCGATTTTAGTGACAAGGATGGAAATTTTTTGGTGGAAATCTGCGAATATTTATGGAATTGTGGGGTTGATGGATTTTTACCAACTATAGTCACCACTGCTGTCGAAAATATTCACCGTTGCTTAAATTTAATTGCTGATACTGCTGATTGTATCAACACCAAGCGATCGCAAGGTGGAAAATTAGCGCAAATTCTCGGCTTACATCTGGAAGGACCATTTCTCAATGTTCAAAAACGCGGCGCACATCCTCAACAATACTTGTTACCCTTGACTGTGGATGCAGTGAAACGGGTGTTGGGAAGTCATCCTGAGTTTGTCAAAGTCATTACCCTAGCACCAGAGTTGGATACCACAGGGGAAGTCATTCCTTATTTACGGGAGTTGGGTATTACTGTCAGTTTAGGACATTCACAAGCTACAGCCCACCAAGCTCAGGCAGCATTTGCGGCGGGGGCAACAATGGTGACACATGCATTTAACGCTATGCCTCCATTACACCATCGCCAACCTGGTTTATTGGCTGCTGCGATTACCAATCCCCAGGTAATGTGCGGGTTTATTGCCGATGGTGAACATGTTGCACCAATTATGTTGGATATTTTATTGCGTGCCAGTAATTATCAACAAGGTTTATTCTTGGTGAGTGATGCTTTAGCGCCTTTAGGTTTAGCAGATGGAGTTTACCCCTGGGATAGTCGTGAAATTGCCGTCCAAAATGGGACTGCTAGACTGGTTGATGGGACTTTGTCGGGTACTACATTACCTTTATTAGTTGGAGTACAAAATTTAATCAAATGGGGAATATGTGAAGTTGAAAATGCGATCGCCTTAGCAACAATTGCCCCACGTCGGGCGATCGGTTTATCAAGTGATATTGTGGGTACAGGGATTAATAGTCTTTTGCGTTGGCATTTGCCAGCAGCTAGTCAAGAATTGACTTACCAAAGATTCAATTAGGTTAATTTGCATAAAAAAATAGGGGAATTTAGAGATAAACCTCATTCCCCGAATTCCCTTAACTTTTAAGTTACCAGAATTGCATTTTTTATTTAAAAATTTTCAAAGCAATAGAAATCATCGTTAGGAAAGTCACAAAACCGATCGCATCTAAAACTGTAGTCATTAAAGGACCACTAATCAAGGCTGGGTCTAACTTTAATCGCTTTAAACCCATTGGTAAGAAAGTCCCTAATGTCACAGCAACAAGTGTATTCGTCGCCATAACTATCCCTGCAACCAAACCTACCCAACGTTCTTGAGGTGATGCCCAAATCATCGACAGGATGACCATTGTTGTCCCCAATGCTAAGGCAGTACCTAATCCAGCAGTTAGTTCTTTGCGGAGAATCTTGAAAGTGTCTTGCGGAGTAATTTCTCCAACACCAAGTCCGCGAATAGTCACAGTCAAAGCTTGAACGCCAACAGTACCACCAGTGTTAGAAAATAGGGGCATGATTACAGCCAGCACCGGCACTGAAGCAATTACAGATTGGAAGGGAGCGATCGCACTGGAGGCTCCAATGTATAATCCCATAATCGCCAGTAACCACGGTAAACGTTTGCGAATCGTCACCAGGGGGGGAGCCAAGGCTCCATCATCACCACTCACACCCGCTAATTTCTGAATATCTTCAGTGGCTTCTTCTTCCAAGATATCGACAACGTCATCAATGGTGATGATACCCACTAAACGTTCTTCTCGATCCACTACAGGTAAAGCTATCAAATCATAGCGCTTCATAATTTGCGCTACATCTTCCTGTGGGGTTTCCGTATGGACTTTCAGAACTCTATCGCTAGCAACTTCCTTAATTAAAACATCTGGAAAAGTGAATAATAACTGACGTAATGATACAACTCGTACGAGTTTACGATTGTTGTCGGTAACATAAGCATAGTAAATCGTTTCCTTATCTTCGTCTTGACGGCGAATTTTACTTAGCGCTTCACCAACTGTTAACCCTTCACGCAGCCAGACATACTCTGTCGTCATTAATCTTCCGGCTGTATCTTCTGCGTATCCCAGAATTGTTGCCGTTGCTTGGCGCTGTTCTGTACTTAGTTCCTGCAATAACCGCTTCACAACTTTTGCAGGTAACTCATCAAACAATTCTGCGCGATCGTCTGGACTCATCGCTTCTACAAGTTGTACTACTTGTACATCATGTAGGGAGTTAATCAGTTCTTCTTGTACTTCCGGTGGTAAGTATTCAAAAACATCAATTGCATGACTTTTATTCAACAACCGAAATGCGATCGCACGCTGTTTTTTCGGTAAATGAGTAATATACTCACCTGCGTCAACAGGCTGCAAACTATTCAAATCGAATTTCAACTGGTTCAAGTCAGCAATATCAACAATTGCATTGCGAATATCCTGTACGAGCATAAAAACCTCCTATTGTCTCCCCCGCGCTGAGAGACTGATCTCACCAGCTTAGAGGAGGGTAGTACTGCCATCTTGCGGACTGTTGTCCATATATCCTTAATAAATCAACATCGATATCCAAAAATTCGGGCATCGCTAACTGATAATACTAACCCGGAATAGTGTAATCCGTGTAGGTGCCAGCATCAACAAATGTGCAAGAACAAGTTACATTCAGCACAACATGTAATGATTGTGCCCAAATTTTTTGATGGGAATTTAGTAAATTCTACTACTCTCAGCATTGGTGTCAAGCACAATCAGACAATTCCTAGATAAATTTCATTCAGCAATAACAAATACATGCAAAAACTTGGTATTTTTCCTGACATGAAAATGGCAATATAGTAATGCCACCAATCCTTTGCCTGATATTTGCCTGATAGTTAATCCATAATCTCCTAAAAACGTCATTTTGCATGATTTCACCGAATATTTCCGTCAAATACTAACTACAGCCTTAGCCAAGATTAATCCGGCGACTTCATCAATCTAATCTATCCCCAAAATAAAATTAAATTCATTGATACAATTTCCAAAAGTTTACCCAAAAATTCACATTTATCTCATTAATTCATACCGCAATAATTTTGCAAATTCATAACATTATTTATAAATGTTTATGCGTATAAACTCATAAGTATAAATGATAATTTAAAGTTATTTGTTTATCCTCTTACCTAAGTAGTAAAATGATAATTTCACTTAAGTATATGTGTTGATTATCTAACTCATAATCCGAGAAATGCAGTCATCTTGTCACAGTCCCAAATCATTGGTAGCAATTAACTGGGAATACATGTAAATAGTTCACTCTCTCCCAGAAACATCGACCAAAAGCATCAGACAAGCGATAATATATAAATTCTTAAGGCTGCGGCGGATGCTTCGATCGCGGAACTTTAGATACCTTCAATGGCATCAATAGCATTTATTGACATTACAGCCACTAGGTTTATTTCCGAAACTGTTCTCGAATTTACTTATGAATACTGCCAGCCAATTGCACACTCGCCTTGAATTCTATTATCAGCAAATCAAGACAATAATTCTCAATCGTCAAAATCCGATTACTGGATTATTACCTGCAAGTACGGCGATAACGGCACATGGAGATTATACCGATGCATGGGTGCGTGATAATGTTTACAGTATTTTGGCGGTTTGGGGTTTAGCTTTAGCGTACCGCAAGATTGATGATGATAAGGGACGCACCTATGAACTCGAACATAGTACAGTAAAATTGATGCGAGGGTTGTTGTTTGCGATGATGCGGCAAGCCCATAAAGTGGAGAAATTCAAACATACCCAGTCCCCACTAGATGCACTGCACGCGAAATATAACACCGCCACTGGGGATATTGTGGTGGGTGATGATGAATGGGGACATTTGCAACTTGATGCAACTTCAATATTTATATTGATTTTGGCACAGATGACAGCATCGGGTGTACAAATTATTTACACTTTGGATGAGGTTAATTTCGTCCAAAATTTGGTTTATTACATTGGTAGAGCCTATCGCACGCCAGATTATGGAATTTGGGAACGGGGTAATAAAATTAATCATGGTAGCGCCGAACTCAATGCCAGTTCTGTGGGGATGGCAAAAGCCGCACTAGAAGCCATTAATGGATTGGATTTATTTGGAGTCCGGGGGAGCCAAGCATCGGTAATTCATGCCTTATCTGATGAAATTGCCCGCACCCGGTTGACGTTAGAATCCTTATTACCGAGAGAGTCTGCATCCAAAGAAATCGATGCAGCATTACTGAGCGTGATTAGCTATCCTGCCTTTGCCGTTGAAGATGTGGATTTACGCGATCGCACTCGCAACGATATCATTAATAAACTAGCTGGGAAATACGGTTGCAAGCGTTTTTTACGCGATGGGCATCAAACTGTTTTGGAAGATACACACCGTTTGCATTACGAGCCTTGGGAACTGAAGCAGTTTGAGAATATTGAGTGTGAATGGCCTTTATTTTTCACGTATCTTGTTTTAGATGGGCTATTTAGGGGCGATAGGGAACAGGTTGAATTTTACCAAAAGTGTTTGGAAAATGTACTTGTCGAACGGGACGGAATGCTGCTTTTACCGGAACTTTACTTTGTACCCCAGGCAAATATTGAAGCTGAAAAAGCCCAACCCCAAAGCCAAAAACGTTTACCTAATGAAAATGTACCTCTTGTTTGGGCACAAAGTTTATTCTATCTGGGTAGACTATTAAGTGAAGGATTAATTGCCCTTGGCGATATTGATCCTTTAGGTAGATACTTAACAATGGGCAAGAACCGTGAGGCACTTGTACAAATTGCCCTGTTAGCCGAAGACGAAGATTTACAAGCAAAACTCGAAGTCTATGGCATCGAGACACAAACACCAAAACAAGTTGCACCTATCCAAGTTCGTGAATCCGAAGATCTTATCTTAATTTACACTCAGATAGGACGTAATGATAAATTAGCATTAACAGGTCGTCCACCCCGTCGTCCCCGTAGTTTAACGACTTCCAGATTTTTTAGACTCAATAGTGAAACGGTAATATTTTTACCTTCTTTCCTGGATTCTCAGCAATTCTACTTAACTTTAGATTACCACTTTTTAGTCGATCAACTTCGCAGCGAACTAGCATACATCCAAAAATATTGGAACGACTTAGGACGACCTACCTTAACTTTAATGCTGACACATACCATGTTAGAAGTAGGTAGTGAAGCCCTACTTGCACTGATGCAAGAACTCCAAGATGGTATTTGTAATGGTGTGCGGGTAAAGTTAGGCAAGCTCAACCAACTAATTTTAACAGGTGCGATCGAGCGAATTGATTATCTGCAAAACTTCGAGTTTCTCCATTCTTCCCTGCAAAATGCCCTTCCTCGCCGCAAGTACTTAGCCTTTAAACCCGAAAAAATTGGGCAATTGGCAAACACGCAAGAATTTCAGATGGAATACGAAACTAATTTAGAAATCTTGCTGCCCCGACTGCGAGCATCAGAAAATATTTACGAACAAATCGAATTATTAAGAACCTTGAGTAAACTCCAAGGCTTAGACTTTGATACTGGATTTGGTGGGGGAGTCCATCCCGTGACAGTTGGCGACTTACTCGACGAAGTATACACCAAAGCCGCAGAATTAGGACTTTGGGCAGTGGTGCGTCGGGCAGCAGGTTTGCGACAAATGGCAGATATTAGCTTATCGGATATTGTTACGAGCATTATTGTCAGAGGAAAACAAATAGCCGTAGGCAAAGCTTATAGCGAAGACTCCTTGATGACAGTACCCTTATCCCACAGTGAAATTGTTGATAAAATCAATAATTTCTGTCGAGATGATGCCCGCGATAGAGTATTAACCCAAGAAATTCTCATCTATTTAAGCAACTTAATCAAATCCGAACCGGAATTATTTAAAGGGTTGCTGACGGTGCGCGTTGGTTATCTAATTTTGCTCCTAACAAGCGAAATTGCCGGAGAATTAATGATTACTCAAGATGAAGCCTACGAAAAACTCATGCAATTATCGCCATTTGAGGTAAAAAGTCGCTTACGAAAAGTAATGCAAGAATATGCGGGCTTGAGTAATGTTTTGCGCCAACAGGAATCATTGCACATCAAGAAAAAAGAAAGCGAAATCAATTGGTTAGTGGTATCCCCAACCCTAGAAGAACAAATCGAAGTTCCCGAAGCTGGTTGGAGGCGTTACCGCAAAGCCGAAGGTTCAACCGGGAGAGTACCACCAGGATTTTATCAAAATGTTTGGTCAGTGTTGCAACATTGTAAAGGCGTAGTTATTGGCGATAAACTCGAACGTCGTAACCGACTCGATAGCGAAATTATGTTAGCAGAAATGACAGCCGGAGAGAAAAACTTTGCCCTACGGGTAGAACATCTGCTCAATAAAATCGAATCTCCCGAATATCGTCAAGTATGTATCGAGACACTGGTAGAATTAGGTGCGATCGCATCTAAGAATTCCGATTTGCAGGTTGAAGATTATATTGTTTTAGACGTACTTATTGGTCATGCAGTTAGATTAGCATGGTTGGAAATGAAGCCGGAACGTGGTGATAAATATGACGAAGATAAAGCTTCCGCATGGCGTTCCTTTTACAATAAATCGCCTCGGGAATGCGCTGGTGATATTGTGAAGGCGTTTAGATTCTTGACGGAGTTTGCCGAAGCTGTACCTGTTTAAACTACTATTCAATTGTAGAGGTGTTATATCAATTCTCTAAATGTTTGCTATGGATGATTGATGCATAGCAGTATTTTAGAGAACTGAAATTACATGTCGTAACATCTCTACATTAACAGGAAACTCACCGCAGGTATAGAAGTTTAAATTTCCTACAATCTCAGAGAATTTGAGAAAATAAATATATTCATCCTCATAATATTTAAACTTAAAAAATCAAACTTATGGTAAAAGTTTCTACAAAACTATTAACTCTCAACGAATTCCTAAAACTCCCCGAAACCAAACCGGCTAGTGAATATATTAACGGTCAAATTATCCAAAAGCCAATGCCGCAAGGAAAACACAGCAAACTACAGGGGAAGTCAGTTACAGTTATCAATAATATTACTGAACCAAAGTGTATTGCTTTAGCCCTTCCAGAACTGCGATGTACCTTTAATGGACGCTCCATCATCCCAGATGTTTCTGTTTTTACCTGGAATCGTATTCCCCTAGATGAAAATGGTGATATTGCTAATACCTTCACATCCTATCCTGACTGGACAATTGAAATTCTTTCACCTGACCAAAATCAAACTAAAGTTACTAATAATATCCTACATTGTCTAAATGCAGGTTGTGAGATGGCATGGTTAATTGATCCCGATGAAAAATCTGTTCTTGCTTATCCGAATAGTAAACAACCAATATTTTGCGAAGAACCCGAACAATTAATTCCGACTCCCGAATTTATGGGAGATTTTCAACTTAGTATTGGAGAGTTATTTAGCTGGCTGAAACCAGGTAATATTTAAAACGGGGTAAGTATATGTGGTGAGTACATCTTTTTTCAAGAGCATTTTACTCAAGAATCTGTCAAAATATATTCCACCATATCAGCGTTCATATGTAGGGTATGGGGTTGCTTAAGCGATTCGCATTTGTTTTTAAGGGCATGTCGGAAAGTGCGATCGCGTAGTAATTATAAATCATTAAGCTTTCTTTACATCACGCGATAAAATTATAAACTGGTGTTGCGATCGTGCGAACAGGTGTGTCCTGCTTTAAAATAATCTGTTGTAACCTTTCTACTGTTTCTGGAGCAAAAAATTGTTCGCCAGTTTCCACGTTAACCCGTGCAGGCACATTTTCAATTAAAAATAACTTGCCATTAATTTCTAAACTATAAGTAACCGCTTGCTCGACCAATTTTTCATTATTATCATTTATCATCGTTGTTTCTCCTTTGAGTAAAGTCATCGTTCCAACGGATGGTATCGGGCTGATAAACTGTAATTATTTTAATTAATGAACGCGATGGATAGCTACACTGAATATGAATAGGTCGATTTTCTGTAGTTAAACCACCAATTAAACAGCTTGCTCCATATTTGTCATCTGGGTAATCTTCTATAACCTGAGCATTTGTTACAATTTCCTTTATTTCCCCTACTTTAATACCTCTAAGTATTGATTGATCAACTGCATGTTTGGAAAATTCAAATTCATCGTTGGCAATTTTACGACGAATTTCTTCAAGAGTGTTGTCATCAAACCATTTTATTCTAGATTTAAACTACAATCTTTCGTGACATCTTAAATAACGACGAGCTTCAAAATACGTGATCGCATTTGTTTTTAAAGACATGTACGGAAGTGCGATCGCTACTATACAAAAGTATACACATTCAAGAATCATGGATAAAATACTTTAAGAGCGATATCTATTAGTAATTCCTTATGATTCTTTACTTCTTGTTCAGTCCAAGTTAGGTTATTTGCTATATTCCTAGTCAATAAAACTGAAGATTCTTGATAAAGTGACCTTTTTGCCTCAAAAGGGTCATTTCCAGCGATGGTATTCTGTGCGGGGTCTAATATTGTAAGATTACCCAATGTATTCTTCAGTGGCTCCAGCCTTTCATCTCTAAAATTATTTGCTGCTTTTTGGGGATATATGTGTTCAATCGAAGTTCCAGCAAAGTCATATACTCTACTCTTATCAATATGACAATAATTTTTTTTATCTACAGTTAAATACCACTGATAATAGTATTCTACAGTCATTAAATAATATTTAAGAGGTTTATTACTCCCTCCAGATTCTTTATACTCCAATGTTTCCAGCGCGTTCTTAAATGTAGTGTCCGATGCTTTGAAGTTAATTAGATTCTGCAATTTCTGCCGTAGTCCTGAGACGTTATAAGAGTTGGGGCTGTTACGCATAGCAAGTGATTCTTCATAATAAATACTTTTTAATGATGTGGCATGTTGATTGCAAATAATTTTATACCTAAAAAATACCTTTTCTACAATCTGTACTATCTGCGAAAAAATTTTGTGGTCAAGTTGCGATGCTGCCAGAAATAATGGTACAGACAAAGTATGGTCTAGTTCCTTCAAAATGATACTTAAGCGAGTTGTATCCCAGTAAGTTATTGGTTGTTGTATTGGGTATAGCCATTGTCCTTCTAGTAATTTTCTGCATTTTAAAATATCGTCATGTATATTTTTTACTGCTTGATATACTTGTTTCGACTCACTATCAGTAAAACTACTTGTTTTATGTTGTTTATGTTCTGGGAAAAAACCATCAAGAAATATATCAAATAACTCATCTTGTTTAGCTCTTTTGCTTTTGTATGATTCATAAATCCAGTTCAAATAATTGGCTGTGCTTGATGGAGAGTCAGCAAGGATATCATCCCAGAATCGTTCACAGCTATCTTGAGCATCATTAAAACCCTCTAACATTTCTAGGATTTTAGCTTTAAGTAAATCACCAACCGTTAAATTAGTTCCTCTATCATTAATGACTTGGAATAATCTAAATGCATCTTCTTTACTATCAGTTACCATATATAATATGGTGAAATCATTATCTATAATATTTTGTATTAATTCAAGATCATCCATTTGTTCTTCTAAGCTTATCGAACTAATGATACTATTTACAGCTTTTAGAATAATTTTATATGCATTATCAATCTTATTATGAGAATCTCTTGAAGGAGACACATTTACATCACGAATAAGTTCTTTATAGAAGTGATGATCGACTCTTGATAGTCTCATGACTTCGACGGTTTTAATAGTACGTTGAATCTCTTGATTAAATTCTATAAACCTTTCTGAAAGTACTTTGATGCGCCCCTCTAATATAAATTTATTGTTTTTATCATCTGATTTTTCAGCCTTATCGAGTAACTCTTTATATATCTTAATTAAGCAGCACATCAACAATGTAAAAGTTGATATTCTTTGTTGTCCATCAATAATTTCATATTCATGTTGATTGACTGCTCCTGCAACAGGATATTTAACACAGAGAACCCCTCCAAAGAAATGATTTACTGGTGTATGTGATTTTCTTCTTTCAAAACAGTTTTTTAAATCCTTGATAAAATCTTCAACAGATTCAGCTTCCCATGCATAAGCTCTTTGATACTTCGGAATAAAAAACATTGGTCTATATTCAAAAATCTTTCCTACAGAAGTATAAGCAGGTTCCATTTTCATACAAATTATGCCTGGTATAAACAATGTTGAGTAGTTTACAATACTCTTTGAGTAAACATCAATTCGTACTGATTACACACCACGCACTCCACCCACTCCTTTGTAAAACTGTTACCTAACTGCCGTAAAATAAACATCTACACAGCATCAACAAACCTCCCACCACCATGCTCTGCGACTACCTGCAATTAATCCTCACTGCCCGTGTATATGATGTAGCCCAGGAAACACCACTAGAAATTGCCCCAAATCTATCCCAGCGCCTCAACAATAAGCTGCTACTAAAACGTGAGGATATGCAGTCAGTATTTTCCTTTAAGCTTCGTGGTGCTTATAACAAGATGGCAAACCTACCACCCGATCTACTCAAACAGGGTGTAATTGCTGCTTCTGCCGGAAACCATGCTCAGGGTGTTGCCCTGGGTGCGAAGGAACTGGGAACCCGTGCAATTATTGTCATGCCTGTGACTACACCTCAACTCAAAGTTGATGCAGTCAGAGCGCGTGGTGGCGAGGTAGTGTTGCATGGGGATACCTACGATGATGCATATGCTTATGCACGGCAATTAGAAGCAGAAAAAGGGATGACGTTTATTCATCCTTTCGATGATCCTTATGTAATTGCTGGACAAGGAACGATCGCAATGGAAATTCTCCGGCAATATCAACAGCCAATTCATGCTATTTTTGTCGCTATTGGTGGAGGTGGCTTGATTTCGGGGATTGGTGCTTATGTGAAACGCATTCGTCCAGAAATCAAAATTATTGGGGTGGAACCTATAGATGCAGATGCCATGTCTCAATCTTTACAGGCTGAGAAGCGTGTGCGGTTGTCCCAGGTGGGTTTGTTTGCTGATGGGGTGGCAGTCCGAGAAGTCGGTGAGGAGACATTTCGCCTGTGTCAGGAATATGTGGATGAGATTATTTTGGTGAATACCGATGACACCTGTGCGGCGATTAAAGATGTATTTCAGGATACTCGTTCTATTGTAGAACCTGCGGGGGCATTAGCGATCGCCGGAGCCAAAGCATATGTGGAAAGAGAAGGAATTTCGGGCGAAACCTTGATTGCGATCGCTTGTGGTGCGAATATGAATTTTGACCGTTTGCGTTTTGTGGCGGAACGAGCTGAGTATGGGGAGCAACGGGAAGCAATATTTGCGGTGACGATTCCGGAACAAGCGGGAAGTCTGCGTAAGTTTTGTGAATGTCTGGGGACACACAATTTGACTGAGTTTAGCTATCGCATTGCTGATGAGCGGGTTGCACATATTTTTGTTGGGGTGCAAATTCAAAACCGTGCCGATAGGGCGAAGATGGTAGCAAATTTTGAGGAATGCGGTTTTCAAACGTTAGATTTAACTGATGATGAATTGACGAAGTTACATTTGCGGCACATGGTTGGTGGGCGTTCTACCTTGGCACATCACGAATTATTTTACCGGTTTGAGTTTCCCGAACGTCCGGGGGCATTAATGAAGTTTGTAAGTTCGATGAGTCCGAATTGGAATATTAGTGTTTTTCATTACCGCAATAATGGGGCTGATTATGGCAGAATTGTTGTGGGGGTACAGGTTCCACCACAGGAAATGGGTGAGTGGCAGGCATTTTTAGATACTTTGGGATATACCTATTGGGATGAAAATAATAATCCTGCCTATAAGTTGTTTTTGGGTTAGGTTGAAGAATGAATAATCATGAATAATCCAATGACGATAGTACTAGGAAAATCTCTCCAGGAATTTTTACAACTTGCATATATCGACGAATCCCCAGCTTGGGAATATATCAATGGTAAGGTGGTACAAAAACCAATGGGAGGAGGTAAACATAGTTTATTGCAGAAACGTTTAATTACAGCTATTGATGCTGGATGTAGTGATTACGAAGCTTTTCCAGAATTGCGCTGTAGTTTTGGCAATCGTTCTGTGGTTCCCGATGTGGTTGTTGTGACAATTGAGCAATTACCATTGGATGAAAATGGTGATATTGTCAGTAGCGGGATTGAGTTTGCACCACCTTGGGTAATTGAAATTCTTTCTCATGTTCAAAGTCAAACGAAGGTGACAGGAAATATTTTACATTGTCTTAAATATGGTACTCGGTTAGGCTGGTTGGTTGACCTAAATGAGTGTTCTATTTTAGTCTATCAACCTCACAGCTTGCCGGATTTATTGAGTGGTAAGGATATTTTGCCAGTATTGGATGGTGTGAGTCTAACTATCACAGTTGATGATGTCTTTGCTTGGTTAAAACGGAAGTAGATGTATTTCAGCGATTTCGGAAAATTAAGGCAATCCATTCCCCTAATCTTTCCTCCTCCACAAGCTCAAATCCTTCTTGTTGCAAAGCTGTCATCACTGATTCTTCATACTCATGATTAAAGCCTGATGTCACCAACATGCCACCACTTCGTAAGGCTTGGCGATATTCGGGGGCAAGGGTTGTATGGACACGTCCGAAAATATTGGCGGCAATCAAGTCAAAGCTTCCATTGGGGACAATAGTAGTAATATCTCCCAGGATATCCCCACCCATCCAATGTCCCATCTCACTACCTTTCCCCAAACTCCCCCGCATCACTTTTACTTGCTGTGCAACGGCATTACGCTCGACTGCATCTTGGGTTGACTCCACAGCAATACTATCGCTATCTAATGCTAATACCTGTCCGCCTAATTTGGCGATCGCAATACTTAAAATACCGGAACCGGAACCTAAATCCAAGCTATTCATTTTTGGTGTCACATACTTTTCTAGCAAGCGCATGGCGAGGATGGTGGCTGGATGTAAACCGCTACCAAAAGCCAGGCTCGTTTTTAAGCGCAAACTGATTTCTTCGGCTTGGGATTGATAAACCGCTTCTGGGGATAAGATGACAAATCGCTTGCCAATACGAACGGGAAAATTACTGATATCGACATTATCTTTTTTCTCTGTGACTACATAGGCTTGAATTTCACTCGTCAATCCAGTTCTTTGCAGGGGAGAAAGCAAATTATTTATCTCCTGAATCCGCTTACTGGCGTAAATATCATTCGCTAAGTAAAAGCAAATAGTAAATGTCCAATCATCTTTGGTATTGCGGGATTCATCTATGTGAATATCATTCGTATACGTAGTTGCAGCTAGCAATGTACAAACCCAATCGACTGCTTCTGTTTTTCCATTCAGGTATAATTCAACCCACGACATATTTTTTGCCAACCTGTAAAAAAACAGCAAAAAGCAGGCTAATTGCCTGCTGATTACTCTAAAAAGTTAATTATTCGATAATTATCCGTAATTAAATTACAGATTTAAATTGCGAATGACAAATTAGGATGAGATTTAGTAGCGTTGTGAGTAACCACCGCCACCACCACGGTTATTACCACCGCGTCTGCCACCGCCACCACCAAAGGAGCCACCTTCAGTTTTGGGTTTTGCTTTATTAACTTTCAAACTGCGACCCATCCATTCGGCGCTGTCTAGAGCTTCAATTGCCGCAGTTTCTTCGTCGTCGCTGGACATTTCGACGAACCCAAAACCTCTCATCCGTCCTGTCTCTCTATCAACAGGCAGCTGAACGCTCTTGACGGTTCCGTACTCTGAAAAAACTTGTCTGAGGTCATCTTCTCTAACCTCGTAGGACAAATTACCGATATAAACTGACATAAATTCTGTCTCCAGTATCAAAAGAGTGTAGAGATTTAGATCCGGAGAGGTCTGTAATACTAAGCATTAAAAAACAAACTACAAGCCGAATTTTATCATCCTCTCTAATCATAGCACATGATTTCGAGTCTTAGACGACAAAACATATCAATCTTTTTTATTGATTGATACGGAAATATATTCTCGATTTGAATACCGTAGACAATGTACAAATAAGAACATGCAGTTACTGGAAGAGGCATTTAGATGCATTTAATTTGGTATCAACTATGATTATAGCTAAACTTTGCGCTCATATAAAAATAATAAAGAAGGTTTTGCAGAAGAAATTGGGAGTCAGGAGTGAGAAGCTAAATATTTAGCCGATAATTCCTGGATGACACAATCCAGCTAACAGCAAAAATCCCATAACTTCTAATTATTGGTGATCGCAAGTGGGGGCAATTCAGGGCAATGGTACGCTTAAAAGTCTGGCAATGGATAGTTTTAGCACTGCCTCTAGTGCTAGTTGGTGGTTTTCTGGTGGTTGCTGCGGGAATGCAAATCCACACATGGGGACTAAGTTGGATTTGGGCTGTATTTACACTAATATTTGTGGGTTGGCGTTGGCTAGTAGTCCAGTGGACAAAACCAGCTTTGGCGCAGGTGGAAGCTGCGGTGGCAGAAGTTAGCCGGGAACTGGAGGCGGTATCTGCGGGGACAATTCCCTCAACTCCAACGGAATTAAGTGGCACAGATGCAACAATGCGGGCTGAAGCTGCTTTAGAGCGAGCCTTAGCGGCATCCGCAAATGATGCGCCAATTTGGGAAGATTTACAAACCTTTTGGCAGCGATGCTTGGATTTGGTGGCTGACATTGCCAATATTTACTGTCCAGATGTTAAATATCCACTGTTAAATGTATACGTCCCCCAAGCATATGGATTAATTCGGGGAACAGTGGATGATATGGATAGCTGGATGCAGAAGTTATCGCCAGCTTTGAATCAAGTTAGTGTTGGGCAAGCATACGAAGCATATGAAGTTTATCAAAAGCTAGAACCATCGGCGCGGAAGTTCTTGAAGGTTTGGAACTTGGCGCAGTGGTTGTTAAATCCAGCCGCCGCAGTCGCCAAACGTGCGAGTCAGCGTTATACCAATCAAGCGAACCAACAATTATTGGGCAATTTGAATCAATTGCTGCGGGAAGCAGCTTTGCGGAATTTGTGTAAGCAAGCGGTGGCGCTTTATGGTAGCGACTTGTTACCTATTTCTATGAATGTCACCACAACAAAAGTTGCACCTGAAAAAACTCAAACTCTCCGCCAGATTTTAGCACAAACCGAACCTGTTGAGGCGATCGCGCAAAAACCTGTGAGCATTTTGCTGATTGGGCGGACTGGCGCAGGTAAAAGTAGTTTAATCAATAGCTTATTTCCATCGGAGCAGGCGGAAGTTGATGTTTTGCCCAGTACAGATAAAATCCAAAGTTATCACTGGCAAACAACGGATGGAGAGACACTAACGTTGTGGGATACTCCTGGTTATGAACAAGTTAATCAGGGGGGATTGCGGGATACGGTTTTAGAATATACCAACCAAGCTGATTTACTATTATTAGTCACACCTGCACTTGATCCCTCCCTACAAATAGATGCCGATTTTTTGCGGGATATGAGGGCAGCAGTGCCTGATTTACCAGCGATTACAATTGTGACGCAAGTAGATAAATTACGCCCATTGCGGGAATGGCAACCTCCCTATGATTGGGAATGGGGAGAAAAGCCTAAAGAAGTGGCAATTCGGGAAGCCACCAAATATCGGGCTGAATTACTTGGGGATTTTTGTGATTTGGTGTTACCCATCGTCACAGGTGAGACAAAAACGGGACGTGTTGCTTGGGGCATTGATGCATTATCCTTGGCTTTAGTTGCCGCAATCAATCCAGCCAAGCAGCAACGACTAGCTCGATTTTTGCGTGATTTGGATGCTCGGACTGTGGCTGCTGCCAAAATTATCGATCATTACACCTTCCAAATGACGACAACCCAAGGACTCACAGCACTATTAAAAAGTCCGGTACTACAATTTATTTCCACCATCTCCACAGGCTCCCCAGCTCTGGCATATTTACTTGCCGAGAAAATTCCCGCCGAACAGTTACCGTTAGTTATTGGTAAATTGCAAATGGCATATGAATTATTTGGGCTATTGAATCCCGAAAGCAACAATCCTCTAAAGTTTGATTTGCGATCGCTTTGGTCATTGCTTCTAGACGATAGTAACTCACCAGAGCGTAATGCTTGGGCTTTTGGTCAGACTTTGGTGGAATACTGGACACAAAATTTAACTGTAGAACAAATGCGATCGCGATTTGAACATTATTTACAGCAGCTTTAATGTACAACAAGTAAATTATTGCCACGTCACCCACCGGATGAGTTTTATGTGCCAGTGGTGTCATCCCAATTCTCCCAAAGCAGGCAACAGATGATGCAAAGTTGCAAAGAAACGGTAAGTAGTTAAACAAAATTATACACAATAGTAAGGCATGAAACCCTTGTCCAGACTAGATACTGGTGTGTAAATAATTCTGCGCGATTACTTATTAGTTCTAAATACATTAATCTCCGGCTGTAATTTGCAAATTAATTAAAAATTCTATGGAAAACTCCTCAATGCTTACCGAACCAAATTCTCATTCACCATCGCTTGTCTCTTCAGCCATATCTCTCAAATCTGACTTTGACTCGCGGATGATGCAGAAATGTTTGCAACTAGCCCGTCGAGCATTGGGGAAAACTTCGCCGAATCCCCTAGTTGGGGCGGTGATAGTCAAAGATGGGGAAATTATTGGCGAGGGGTTTCATCCTCGCGCCGGAGAACCCCATGCGGAAGTTTTCGCGTTACGGGCTGCTGGGGAAAATGCAGTTGGGGCTACAGCTTATGTCAGTCTCGAACCTTGCAATCACTATGGACGTACCCCACCATGTAGTGAAGCTTTAATTAGCGCTGGAGTTGCCAAAGTGGTTGTGGGTATGATTGATCCTAATCCCTTGGTTGCTGGTGGGGGTATTGCTCGTTTGCGTGCTGCTGGGATTGAAGTTGTTGTTGGTGTCGAAGAAGCTGCTTGTCGGAAATTAAATGAAGGCTTTATCTATCGCATTCTTCACCAGCGTCCTTTGGGAGTTTTAAAGTATGCCATGACTCTAGATGGAAAAATTGCTACAAATACAGGTCATAGCGCTTGGGTAACAAGTCAAGAGGCTCGACAGATGGTATACCAATTTCGCATGGCTGCTGATGCAATTGTAGTCGGTGGAAATACGGTGAGAAAAGATAATCCCTATTTAACCAGTCATCAAGAAGGAGCTAACAATCCTTTGCGGGTAGTGATGAGTCGTACCCTCGATTTACCAATGGCGGCTCGAATGTGGCAAACAGAAACAGTGCCAACCTTGGTATTAACAGAAACAGGGGTAAATCCAGAGTTTCAAGTAATGTTGCAAAATCAAGGTGTGGAAGTAGTAGAGATGGATATGTTGACACCCGATCGCGTCATGGACTACTTTTATCAACGTGGTTTCTGTAACGTTTTGTGGGAATGTGGCGGTACATTAGCTGCAAGTGCGATCGCATCTGGTGCAATTCAAAAAGTTTTGGCATTTATTGCTCCTAAAATTATCGGTGGTGATAAGGCACCTACACCCGTAGGAAGTTTAGGTTTTACCAGGATGACTGAAGCTCTATCTTTAGAAAATATCGAAATTAGTTTAGTTGGTAGTGATTGCTTAATTACAGGATATCTACCTCAAAAAAGAGACTAGTACGTCAAGGCAAAAGTAAAAAAGCAAAATCGCAAAGTAGACGGTGTCGGTTTCCGTCCCCGCAATCCCCTTAAAGGGGGAACTCCCGTATGGGGCTGCTCTTCGTCTAACTTTGTAAGAAGGCGAAAGAAAGAAAGCCAATATTCTGAGTTTTTCAACCATTTTAGATGGTAACTTCATTTCCGCCGAACTGTACTAATACCAAAATCAGCACTCAGAATATAAAATACTTAGCTTGGGAAGAATTCTGCTTCTGCCAGCTTTTTTTGTATAGCAGTTTGCCATTAAAACTGCTCTTCATATCAAGTCAGACTCAATTATTATTAATTTTTCTTTGCGTCTCCCCATCTCCCCATCTCCGCATCGGTTTCATCGTCATTATTTAGGCGAAGCCGATATGACTTCTGCGGTATTTCCATGTCTTTAGTACGAGCTTAAAAATATAGTCTTAAAAATATAGTCTCTCCTGGGCGACATTGCGAATCAACGCTAACCGTGATTCGACATAATTCTTTAAGTAACTTGTCTCGTTACCATCCAAAGATACCTCCGTCTTCGTTTGTTTGACTAACAGTTGTACCAGACTCGCATCGTCCATGTTTAATAGAGTCTTAGAATGAGTCTTTTCAACTACTGACCAAAGCTGGCGCATAATACTCGGAGTCATTAGACCTCCATTTTTATATCATGAATTGAATTTTTTCAGGATACACAATTACAACTCAAATATCCGGTAACATTCGATCACTTGAGACAACTATTTGGGAAACTGTAATATATCAAATTATCTGTTTATACTGCTTAACTAAAAACTCAGAAACTTCTTCTAAATTTGAAAATATCTGAGAATTGCTTAACTTTTGTATCTTAAGTTTTGTGTCCACTTTTTGTGAATTGATTAATTTACAATAGTTCAGTCAAGGAGAAGTGAATTAATTATAATGTTACAACTTCTCAATGATTAGAGAAAGAGAATATTAATTTTATTAAGGATTAGCTTTTTGAAGTCATAGAGATATTTTTGCCAAGATTATAGAAGCGTTAGGTATATCATGAGATGATTTACCGGAAACCCGGTGTAATACTGTTGCGATGAATCCTTGGGATTGTATTACCAAAGCACAAAGCAAATAGCAAAGCTATTGAAACGGACTCCGTATTCCATAGATATCCGCTTCCGCCCAATCTCAAATATATTGCAATAAAATATACAAACTTTACTTAACTTAAGCACAGAAATTAATTAAATCAGTAATTCTGAGAAAGTCACCAGATTGCAAATATAACATAGGTCACGTAGTGATCATGCGATTCTATCAAGTTTGCTAACACAACCAAAAATAATACTTCTTCGTGTCTCCCAAAGTTTGCCAGAAAGAACATTTCCCCGGCAAGTTGTCTCTGTGTCTTTACACGAGTTTTATTTAGGTTAAATGAGCAGACATGAGATGACTTACAAACATCCCTATATGAGGCGCTTTGCTCTCACTACAGAGTGCTTACACTTCCCATCAACAGCATAAAATTATGGCAAAAATTACCATCAATGGAGTATCTATAGATACAGATTCCCAGAGAACTTTGATAGCATCCGATCGCTCTGATTCCGAGTATATTCTCATTCACGTCAATCAGCCACTCAATCGTGAACAAAAAACTCAATTGGCAAATTTAGGTATCGAAATTTTAGAATACGTACCCGAAAATACTTATATTTGCCACAGCGAAAACGTAAATTCAGCCACCATCATGAATTTACCTTTCATTGAGTGGACGAATACATATCTGGAAGGGTTTAAAATTTCACCTAAGTTGCTCGGCGCTCCAGAGAAACAACAGAGTACGAACATACAAAATTTGCCCGCCATCGATAAGTTATCACGCCAACCGCAACCAGTGAGAGTCGTGTTTCACAATAACGTTGTTGTTGATGACAACTTACGAAATCGTCTGGCGATTGCAGCAAGACTCAATCCCCAAGAACTAGAATTTACACCCAATTCAGTGCGATTAAATATACAACATCAGTATCTGCAAGATGTAACTGCCATTGCAGAGGTGCGACATATTGAAGAATATATACCTCCGCAGCTATTCAATAACCTCGCCTTAGGGATAATTAACGCCGACAAAACCCATAGCATTGGCAATTTCCAAGGTGAAGGTGAAATAATTGCGATCGCAGATAGTGGATTTGATCAGGGTTCGATAGAAGATGTGCATCCAGCCTTTACAGGAAGAGTGTTGAAGCTATATCCTTTAGGACAAGCTAGTGCGGCAGACCCAGATGGGCATGGAACTCACGTTGCGGGTTCAGTTTTGGGGGATGGCTTTTCGGAGAAAATGGGGGGTGCGATTCGCGGTGCCGCTCCGAAAGCGAAACTAGTGTTGCAATCAGTTCTCGATGCTCGTGGTGGTTTAGGGGGAATTCCGAATGACCTGAATGACTTATTCAAAGTCCCCTACAATGATGATAATGCCCGTGTGCATACCAATTCCTGGGGTGCTTCTACGGCGGGAAAATACGACCTCAATTGTCAGCAAGTAGACACATTTGTTTGGGAACACCGAGATATTGTCATTTGTTTTGCGGCTGGTAACGATGGGCGCGATCGCGACAGTAATGGTATTGTTGACAATGGTTCTATTAGTTCCCCTGGTAGTGCAAAAAACTGTATTACGGTTGGTGCGACGGAAAATAATCGACCTGATTTAGCAAAACCCTACAAGAATTTATTTCGCTACCAAACCGAACCGATTGCTTCTGATGGCTGGTCTGATAATCCAGAAGGCATGGCAGCTTTTAGTAGCCGTGGACCAACTATGAATGAACGCATTAAGCCTGATATTGTTGCCCCAGGCAGTGTAATTCTCTCCACTTGTTCGCGAAAAGCCCAAATTGACGCATTTTACGGCAAATCAGAAGATCAATTGTACGCTTTTCTGTCGGGCACGAGTATGGCAACACCTTTAGTTGCAGGTTGTGCTGCTGTGGTTAGGGAGTATCTACAAAAGCAATACAACCATCAACCCAGTGCCGCACTAGTTAAGGCAATGTTAATTAATGGAGCTAAGGATATTGTCGGTCAATATGTGCCCTCTGAAGCTGGCGAAATTCCGAATTATGCCGAAGGCTTTGGTAGAGTTGATTTAGCCGCAACTGTAGCACCCAGAGGGGATACAGAACGGGTGACTTTCCAGGATGAAAGGACAACTTTAGAGACAGGGGAAGAGGAAAAAACCGAAATTGAAATTGCTGAAACTGATTCTTTGTTGAAAGTAACCTTGGTATGGACGGATTTTCCTGGTGAAGCACTCCAGAATGACTTAGATTTGATTTTGCGGACAGCAGATGGACAAGAGCGTCATGGGAATATGCCAGCTACCTCAACGGAATTTGACCGGAAAAATAATATTGAGCAGATTATTTGGACGGATGTACCCGCAGGGAAAGTAGAAATTATTGTACGAGCTTTTCGCATTGTTCAAGAACAATCCTATGCTTTGGTAGTGCGGGTAACTTGATGGAACTTTGGCAAATTAATTTTTCTTCTCTTCTTGGGGTTCCACTTTCTTGTATTTATTCGGATACTTCTTCTGGAAATAATGTTCCATAACTTCTAACGCCATCGGTGCTGCCACGCTACCGCCACCGCCATCAGAGTGTTCAGCAAAGGCAACCACAAGAATTTCCGGTTTATTAGCGGGGGCATAACCACCAAACCAAGTATGGTTTCTTTTTATACCCTTTTTCCATGCTTCGGCTGTCCCCGTTTTCCCGGCAATGGGTGGAACTGTGGGGGAATTAAGTTTTTTAGCCGTGCCTTCACTAATTACTTTCCGCAATCCATCCTGTAAAATTTTGATTGTTTCCGGCTTCATGCCGATTGGTTCACGCCAGCTTTTTGCCTCTTCGTTATCTTTAATTAAATGCGGTTGGACACGATAACCTCCATTGGCAGGAGCCGCAAACATGACAGCCACCTGTAAAGGTGTAGTCAACAATGCCCCTTGCCCAATGGACATATTTACCGAATCTCCTACCGTCCAGTCCCGCTTCATGGTTTGGCGTTTGTACTCGTTATCAGGTACAAATCCCGGTATTTCTTCCGATTGGAAATCAAATCCAGTTTTGGCTCCAAATCCGAATTTGCGCGTCCAGGAAATTAGGGTTTCGCCCCCAACACGCGCCCCAACTTGATAGAAAAAGGTATCGCTACTGTTTGCCATTGCTCCTGTCCATCCTAAGGGACCAAAACCAGCATGGTTCCATTCACCAAAACGAGTACCACCAAAAGTGAGAGAGCCGTAAGTTGGTAAAATTGTACTAGCAGAAAACTTTCCAGATTCCAGTCCCGCCGCAGTCGTGACAATTTTGAAGGTACTGGCAGGTGGATATTGGCGTAAGGCTCGGTTGAGTAGAGGATGGTTTTCGCCCAGGAGAATTTTTTGCAATTCCTTCGATGAAGGGCGTTGTTTTGAGAACACATTCGGGTCAAATGTGGGATGGGAAACCATCGCCAAAATCCCACCATTGTGGGGGTTCATGGCAATAATTGTACCATCGCGATCGCCAAGAGCTTTTTCAGCAACTTTTTGCAATTCAACATCAATCGTCAGGCGAATATCTTTACCTGCTTTTGCTTGTTTTTCGCCAATAACTCGCAATGGACGACCTCTACCATTAACCTCCACCTCTCTGCCGCCCCATTCACCCCTTAAATCCTTTTCATAGGCTCTTTCAATCCCCATCTGCCCAATGACATCACCCAGTCGATAGCCTTGCTCTTTTCTTTTCTTTAACTGTTCGGCGGTTAGTTCACGAGTATAACCTGTAACATGAGCAGTTGTGGCTCCATAGGGATAGAAACGCACCGCCTCGGCATGAATTTCCACATTTGGTAATTGGTTTTCGTATTCTTTTAAAGCTGTAATTTGGGCTTCTGTAATATCGCGGGCAATCCGAACTAACGAGGATGAATTTGGACCTGCCTCTTCCAGCTGTGTTTCCAGTTCATCTACAGACAAATCAAGTATTTTTGCCAAACGCGGAGCTACAGTTTCATCCCAGCCAGCTTTGGTGTGTGCCATCGGCCAAAGATAGACTGAGTGAGGATAGCGGGTTGTGGCAATAATTTTCCCATGACGATCAAATACATTACCGCGTTCGGGTAGTTTGGGAATTATTCGCACCCGATTCGATTGAGCTTTTTCACTATATTTTTTACCCTCTATCACTTGTAAGTGCGCTAATTTTGCACTCATCACGCTAATCGCCGTTAATGTAAATAAGATCAGAAATATTGATTGAATACCGTTGCCAACCGTGCGAGTAGTCTTGTTTTGACCGATTTCAGACTTTAATAAGGTCATAACTATAAAGTTACTAGTAATACTATTTTAATTTGTATACAATGATATAAAGATATTGTCAGTATCAATAGGGCAAAAATATCCAGTTAAATACTGTGTAAGTGAAACTTAGTAGATTAAATGCACCACATCTTAAAATAGTTTACTTTGTGGAGATTTGACTACTTCGGCAACTACTATCAGAGGTATTTTATATTTCTGTTTCTAATGGTATGGATAAGTTTTTATCTATGACATGTCTATAATATTAATCCAGTAGGCGGCAAGAACTGTCTCCATCGGCTCATCTCTAGTAAAACGTCAAGTCTTGGTATTGAGCTAGTAGAGTGCTTCAGTATTTTTTATAGATGCGACTCTACGCTAGCGTGAATACAAACAACCGATAATTTTTCTGCTACTTACACCATTTCACGAAAAATCTGATACAGATGTAAATCCTGAAAGATTTGCTGCATCTAAGTTTTTTAATTGCGTAGCTTGCTTCTTGCGGAGCGAGTATTGCGAATTGCGAATTGTGAATTGGTATTACACCTGTGTGAAAAAGCAATGCAGCGTGTTGGGGAGACAGTACCCTTTACGACTTCCCCGCATTGTCGCAACGCCGGGGCTTCCGGAGAATGACAAACCAGCAAAACTTGATTTTGCAGCAGAAATCCGTTGTGAAAGTTTTCTGACTACCTGACAAGTGTGCAGTTAACCGAATTGATAGTATTCAAATACCATTTACAACTGCGATAAACGCTGCTGATAATAGTCAACTATTTTCGCAGTTACATCACTGATGTGTAAACCATCAGTTGTAATTTCCACTGCATCGGCGGCTTTCTGTAGTGGAGAAACCTTGCGTGTGCTGTCTTTCCAATCGCGTTCAGCAATGTCTTTTTCCAGTTGTTTTAAATCAACTTCCGGTAAACCTTGGTTTTGAAAGTCCTGTAAACGACGACGTGCGCGTTCTGTCACCGATGCTGTTAAGTAAACTTTGACTTCGGCATCAGGAAAAACATGAGTCCCGATATCACGTCCCTCTGCGACTAAACCCCCTTTCTTGCCCCAGCTTTGCTGTTGCTTAACTAGAGCTTCGCGAACTGCACTTTGTGCTGCTATCGCCGATACTTTTGATGTCACCTCCGGAGTGCGAATCTGATTCGTCACATCATGGCGGTTAATGCATACTTGAACAGGAAAGTCAAGGCTTTGACTTGGTGCAAGTTCAATAACACATCGAGCCGCTAGTTCCGCGATCGCGCATTCATCATCGAGGGCAATACCTTCATGCTGTACCAACCAAGTCATGGCTCGATACATAGCACCGGTATCTAAATAGACTAGTCCGATATTTCCGGCGACAAGGCGGGCAACAGTTGATTTTCCAGCGCCAGCAGGACCGTCAATAGCGATAATGGGCTTGCGATCGCGAAGCAAGGTGTTATCAATAAGACGTGTAGAACCAAGACGAGCGGCGATCGCGAGCATTCCTTCCTCCTGAATAGTTTTCAATGGCATTAGAGTAGTCGGTTCAACCAATTCAATATATTCCACTAAGACAGTACTAACCATCGCCACTTCTTGCTGCACAAGCTCAATGAGCTTGTCGGTGTTACGAACACCTGCTTTAAATGCTACCATCGCCCGTTGCAAACCTCGGTATAATACCGCAGCTTCTTCCTTTTCGCTAGCGCTCAAATATTGATTGCGCGAACTTAAAGCAAGACCAGATGCTTCTCGTACCGTTGGACAAGCAACAATTTCGATGGGCAGGTTCAGGTCACACACTAGCTTTTTAATCACAGCGAGCTGTTGACCATCTTTTTGACCGAAATAAGCTCGATCAGGTTGTACCAAGTTGAAAAGTTTGGTAACAATCGTAGTCACACCCTGGAAGTGACCTAGCCGAGAACGACCACACAAGCCAGATATCATAGCAGATGGAGGGATAACCTGTGTTAGTTTTGACTCTTCTATATTCTTCGCAGTCATTCCCATTGGTTCCGGAGTTTGCTGGGAAGAACATCTCCCCAACAACTCCTTAGGAGTCGGTGCGAAAATAGCATCCACTCCAGCCTGCTCACATATCTGGCGATCGCCGTCTAGTGTCCGAGGATAATTTTGAAAATCCTCATTTTGACCAAATTGTAAGGGGTTGACGAAAATGCTCACAATAACAGTGTCATTTTCTGTTCGCGCCCGTTGAATCAAGCTGAGATGCCCTTGATGTAAAGCTCCCATTGTTGGTACTAGACCAACTGCTGTTTGATGAGAAGCTGTTACTTCAAATTGTAGCGGCTCAAGGAAGTTTAAATCTCGCGTTTCTAAGGCGCGTTTGCCTAAAAAACAACGTAAAGCTGCAACTGTAGTTAGCAGGCGCACAAAATACCCCTATTATATCGATCCCTCCCCCGTTAGTTTATCTAAATTCAGCCAGGGAAAAATCGGCAAGGGGAAAGGGGTAAAAAACACTGACAAAAACAAGCCTATAAACTAGAAAGTAGAGACGTTGTATCTAACGCCTCTACTAATCATGAAGATTGGAGAATTGGTTAAGTTCAAGAACAGGCACAGGAGGAAATAGTTTTCTACTTCTTGATAGTCTCCGTCTCCCCCAAAGTTGGCTGGAAGAAGAAAAAATTTCCCTGTAACTTCTCCCTGACTCCTTTTTACCGCCCTAATACTTCGACTTTCACTGGTGCAATACCTCTACCAATCATGCCGATAACGCGGGCTGCACCATAGGATAAATCGATAATTCGACCACGAATAAATGGTCCTCGGTCGTTGATACGCACGATTACCGAACGACCATTACGGATGTTGGTGACACGAACTCTTGTACCAAAAGGTAGGTGGCGATGGGCGGCTGTCATTCCTTCGGGATTGAAGCGTTCACCAGTCGCTGTTTTATTTCCCGAACCGTCATAGCCATAGAACGAGGCTATACCGTTCAGGACTTGTTTCACAGGTGCGATCGCAATTTGATCGGGCGATTTAGGTATCGAGATTGCTGGTACATTCACAGGTAAATTGGCAATCTCGGTGAGCGGGGATGCATTCCCAATCAGCCTACGGAGGCGATTTGTGGCTTGCAATGCGTCCTGCGCTTGATTGTTGGTTGAGTCACTTAAGCTGGTATTGCTATCTATCGCTACGATTTCTTGACCATCAACTTTGATTACGTAGCGAGCTTCAGACTCTTGGTTGGATAAATTCTTATTGCCGGCTTGGTTAGCGGTTGCTACTTCACCACCGCGCCGCCAACTAACCGTAATTTTGTTGGCATCTACTTTTTGACGAACTAGGTCGTTGATGCGAGCTGCTACTATACTCGCTTTCTGAACTGGATCGTCGTTGCTTAAATTAACCTGATTAGCTAAACCCGCATTTTCCCCAACAGTTGCAACCTTCACAGAAGATGAATTGCTAGCATTAGGGGCGTACTGTTGCACGCCCCCATTTTCACCACCTACATTACCAATTGCACCAACTTTGGTTTCGGTTTTGGAATCTGTGC
Organism: Calothrix sp. NIES-4101; assembly: GCA_004296455.1. Lineage (GTDB taxonomy): Bacteria > Cyanobacteriota > Cyanobacteriia > Cyanobacteriales > Nostocaceae > Brunnivagina. The sequence continues at coordinate 3,779,307 of AP018280.1, read as the reverse complement.
TTGCTACCTGTTGTTTCCCCACAAAAGTGAGAACCGGAATATTACGGATGTAAAGTGTAGCTGCTTGACGACCTGCTTTGTTGTGCGTGTGGATTTGCGTGACTGCATTCCTTGCAGCAGGAGTATCTGTTTTGGTTTGATACTCCCCTACCTTCACCACATCACCGGATGGCGATGAAGGTAATGTCGAATTTGATTGCGCGGTGGTTTGACTCCGTGCGATCGATGGGCTGCCGACAAATGCACTTAGCAGGGCGAAAACAGTTAAGAAATATCTATGATTCATGTGTCCGAATTTAAAGTAACACGAGAACTAAAGCTCGGATTTGGTCCGCTAATACGCACTTAATTCAGCGCGACTATTGAGCAGAATCTCAAACTCGTTCCGCTTTCACTTTTTGTTTGTGACTGCAACAGACTAACACGAAGTTTCATGCTTGGGGATCGGGGATTTAGCGTAAACTTTGGTAAACTTCGCCATCTGAAAAATAAGTTACAAGGTTATAACCTAGACACAAGAAGCTTTTTAGCTGTGTAACAATTTTTGGGGAAAAAGCAGAAAAAAATTTTTGAAACTTAATATTTTTTTGGAACTAAATCTATTGAGATATACGTCTCTAGAATTCCACCTGATAAAGCCGCAAATCCTTTTGCTCACTCATCTTCGATACGTAATCTACCAGTGGCAATTTTAGCCAAATCTGCCATTTTTTAGTCCAGTTTACAAGTACCTCAGTAAGTAAGTATTAGACTACCTAAAAGCAGACAATTAGGAAAATGAAGATAAATAAGTGCCATTATTTATACACAATCTCTGTAAGTATTTATGCTTATACTTAAGTAAAAATACGAACAATAATTGGAATAAATTTGATACTTCCGTTTAATTTATATAAATAATTATAATCATTGATTAGATGTTAGTTTGTCAATGGGAATTTTTGAGTCTGTGAATGTATAACCAAAACAGCTTTCAAGGATACTTCCAAATTTACGTTGAGTCTTCAAGCTCCGTTAAAGCAAGTTAAGTTTAACTAATGAATTGTCACAAAATATCTATACTTATGCGTGTTGCAAAACAATGTGAATATTTGCTGTAGGTATTGTTAAAGTTTCTAATTCCTAAGTCCTAGATGATGGGAAAATCAAACAAGCTGGAACAATAGCAAGATATTGTATTGGTGTGGATGAGTTCTAAATTTGGAGAGTTAGACTTAGGGGCAAACCTTTCTCATCCTTCTTAATCCTTTTTTCACAGCAGAGGAAGTGTTGCTATTTTCTCTTGAACAGGATTTAGACGAACTGATGCTAAACATCAAAAGACTTGAAAGACTTGTAATTTTACCAAAGGTAAAGCTATTAGCTGTATGGTACACTCAGAAAATCGAGAATCAGAAAATCTAGAATCAAAAAAAATAGAGAGTGTTGCACCATCATTGCAATTGTTTTTGGATGATTTGCATTGTAAGTACAAATCCTTGGGGGATGGTGCAGTTGCTAATTACATCCCAGAGCTATCAAAAGTCAATCCCGATTTATTTAGTATTTGCGTCGCGACGGTAGATGGTGAAGTTTATCAAGTTGGGGATTTTAACCGTCTATTTACCATTCAATCAATATCGAAGGTGTTTGCCTACGGGCTAGCGTTAGAAGATTGTGGACGAGATTATGTATTGACGCGGATAGGGGTTGAGCCAACAGGCGATGCATTTAACGCCATTATTTTGGATGAACAATCGAAACGACCATATAATCCAATGGTAAATGCAGGAGCGATCGCAACTACTAGTTTAATTAAAGGTAAAAATGCAACTGAACGGCTGAATCGCTTGCTGGATATGTATCGTCGCTATATTGGGCGTGATGTATTTGTGGATATATCTGTGTTTACATCCGAGCGTAGCACTGGACATCGCAACCGCGCCATGGCGCATCTAATGCTGAATTTTGGCATGATTGATGGACATATTGAGGAAGCTTTGGATTTATACTTTCAGCAATGTGCTGTGATGGTGAATTGTCGGGATTTAGCAATAATGGCAGCAGCATTGGCAAATAAGGGAGTAAATCCGGTTACGGGTGAACAAGCTGTTGATAGTCGTTATATTAAAGATATCCTCAGCGTTATGTACACTTGTGGGATGTACAATTTTGCTGGTGAGTGGGCATATAAAATTGGCATCCCGGCAAAAAGTGGTGTGAGTGGGGGAATTATTGCTGTGGTTCCTGGGAAAATGGGGATAGCTGTTTTTTCGCCGTTATTGGATTCGCGAGGAAATAGTGTGCGTGGGGTGAAAGTTTGTGAGGAATTGTCGCAGAAATTTGGGTTACATATGTTTGATTGCGCGGGTGGTAGTTTAAATTTGGCGCAGAATGGGCGTAATCTCATGTCTGGTTGAATACTTATCATTAAGAGTGATGCGGAGATTTAGAGATGTGGGGACGCGGGGAAATTTTAATTGTCAGGGATTAGTCGAACACTACATCATTTTTGGCAAGCCAATCCCAGATTTTCCGAAGTTGAATTTGACAGCACAGCAAGTGTTTGATGTTGGAGTTTCAAAGAAAAGACAATACTATTCACGATTATCAATTTGTGCCCTTTGTAGACTACCGGAAAAATCGACATAAACGGTTTTCCACTCGGTAAAAGTATCAATAGCCGCACTGCCAGCTTCCCGATGTCCATTACCTGTTTGTTTGACACCCCCAAAAGGTAGATGTACCTCTGCGCCAATTGTTGGACCATTTATGTAGGTGATACCTGCTTCAATATCGCGCATAGCGGCAAAAGCACGGTTAATATCACGAGTGTAAATAGAAGAAGACAGCCCATAGTTAGTATCGTTAAGAATTGCGATCGCATCTTCAAAACTACTTACTTCAATTAAGGCTACCACAGGACCGAAGATTTCTTCACGGGCAACGCGCATTTGGGGTGTAACATTATCTAAAATAGTCGGTTTGAAAAAATAGCCTTCTTTTAACGAGCCTTCCACAGCAACTTCCCCACCAATTAATATATTGGCTCCTTCCTGACGGGCAATATCCATATATTCAGAAACCCGTTGTAGTTGTCTTTCATTAATGATGGCGGCAATTTCTGTATCGGCATTGTAACCAGCACCCAAACGTAATTTTTTTGTCCTGTCCAACAACATTGCTGTAAATTCAGCTTTAATATCACGATGTAAAATTAATCGGCTGGTTGCGGTACATCTTTGCCCGGTTGTGCCAAATGCGCCCCAAATTGCCCCATCCAGGGCTAATTCTAAATCTGCATCTTCCATGACTATCTGGGCATTTTTACCACCCATTTCCAAACATACACGTTTGTGGGTACGCCCGCAGATTTCCCCGACTTGGGAACCTGTTGCCGATGAACCCGTGAAGGATACCAAATTCACGTCGGCATGTTCGACTAAGGCTTTGCCAACTTCTTCGCCAACCCCATGTAGTAAATTCACTACACCTGGAGGAAAACCGGCGGCGGCGAATATTTCCATTAACTTTGTCGCACAAGCTGGGGTATCTTCGGCTGGTTTGAGGATAATTGTGTTGCCACATACCAGTGCTGGCATAGCTTTCCAGCAGGGAATAGCGATTGGAAAATTCCAGGGTGTAATTAAAGCACATACACCGATAGGTGTTCTTACTGTCATTGCGAATTTATTGGGCATTTCCGAAGGAGTTGTTTGCCCAAACAAACGTCTTCCTTCCCCCGCGCTGTAGAATGCACAATCAATTCCTTCTTGAATATCTCCGCGTGCTTCGGTGAGAGGTTTACCCATTTCCCGACTTATTAATTGTGCGAGTTCTTCTTTATGCTGGATTAATAACTCGCCGACGAGAAAAACATATTCAGCACGGGCAGGTGCGGGGACTTTTCGCCATGTTTTGTAAGCTTGGCGAGCCGATTTCACTGCTTGGTTAACATCTGCAATTGTTGAGCGGGGGAAAGTGGCGATAATTTCACTTTTGTATGCAGGATTGCGACTTTCGAGAGTGTTTTTTCCAGTGCTATCCCACCATTTACCATCGATAAAATTACGACAAGTGAAGCTATTAGTCATAATTTACATACTCCTAGTAGTAATGCACTGGAATCTTTGTAATTAGTGTCGCTTGGTTTTGAGGTTTCGTCAAGCGGTGTGGTGGCAATAAGTAAGCATTTAGAGTCGTTAAAATATCTGCGCTATCTGAGTTATTTGTTTTCAATTTTATCTGAATATACTAGATAATTCCCAGACCAAAATTTGATTTAAGAAAGTTATTTTTTAGATAAGTAGGTTACCCTAAATGCGAATTTACCTTCATGATCAAGCATAAAAAGATAAAAAATAAAATCAGAAAGGCTCACTAAAATTGAGGAATAGTTCATATAATCTCATGATAATTGTGTGCATATTCATGTCAAAAATGTATATAAATCTTATCATTTTAGTGAGGTACAGATTAATATATATGCTTTTAGAGAATCAGTTTTGCATAACAATTGGTGTACTTTATCTGCTTGGAAAACGCTCTCAGTTTATTTTCAGTAATAACTGAATTATACTATTTAGTAACTATGTTCTTAAGAAAGAAATTATGGTTAACCACACAAGAAAAAGAGTATGTACTAAGACTGCAAAATTATATAGTCTTATATATTTAGTGCTCCTGACTATAGGCTCGCTTGGTTTCTTAACATTTACTTTACTGGGTATATATGAAACTCGTGTATCCACTGTAGAAGTGTTTCGCTCATTTGCGGTTGTAATAGCTGGAATCCTGGCAATACTGGGGATTGCTAAGGAGAAATTATGGGCAAAATGGTTCACAATTGCTATTTATAGCGTATATATTTTCTTGTCAATTGCAGGTATAGTGAACTCATTTTCTTCAGAGCCTGCTTTTAATTTAGTGGGTGCAAATACATTAATAGCTTTAAGATTTTGGCGTGTGATTATATTACTAGTGTCGTCAGTAGGAATTATATTATTGCTTAAAAAACCCACATCAGAGAATAATTAGAAACAAGATAGTAAATAGGGGAAATCAATGCAATTTTCGGTAGTTACTCGTAAAGTTCGGCGGAAATGAAGCTACCATACCCTGCGGCAAGCCTCTCTGTGTCTATAAAATGGCTGAACTAAGAATATTGGTTTTCTTTTCACTTTTGCTTTTAGCACAACTGATTTTTGAGAAATATATATTCATGTGTCAATTTCAAACTAACTTAAACTAATTCAAAATAGTGCTAAAACGCCCACAGGAGAACCCGAACCATCGCGCAGTCTCAGAGGTGCGATCGCAATTATAATTCCTTTGGCTGGTAATTTATGCAAGTTTGTTAAATTCTCTAGCACGATACGGGGTTTTTCTAAAACTAAACGGTTTACAGAAAATTCTGTATCTAAGCCGGCATCAACTCCATGTGTATCAATTCCCACACCAGCGATTTGGCGTTCTTTTAATAAGAATTTGGTGACATCACTACTAAAACCGGGAAAATGTACATTTCCGGCTGCATCTTGAGGGATAAATTTATCTGTATCACCCCATTTTTGCGCCCATCCTGTATGTAATAATACTAAATTCCCTGGGGGAATTTCACCATGTTGCTGTTCCCATTTCATGACATCGGCAATAGTCAAAGTATAGTCATAATTATTTCTATAATTATCCTCAACTTGTTTGCAGATATCAATTACCACAGCAGGTACTACTAATTTATCCGCAGTATATTGGTCAATTCCTATACCATTGTCCTCAAAACTAATTGGCGCATTTATATGAGTAGCGCTATGCTCACCCATTGCAAACTTTCGTAAGTAATAACCCTGATTTTGTCGCTCTGTTACAGTAATAAATTCAACACTAGGATCACCTTGCCACTGAGGAATATTGGTGTCAATTACATGGCTAAGATGTATCACGTGGGAATAGGTAATGGTTTTTGAGGGGAAAGATGAGGAGAGGTTTGCATTTGGAACTGTCAATTTCTCTAATGTTGCAGCCATGACATCACGTGTTTGTCCAGTGACAGTATAAACTAAAGCTTCGCGATAGATACGCTGGGCGTGATGATGTTTATAATTAGCAGCGCCGCCGGAGATTACAATGGTAGCATGGGAAATGCGGGTTGCCAGTGCGATCGCCCAGGCGCGTAAATACAATTTTTCTGAAAATTCAAGACTAGTATTTTTTTGCGCTTCTCGAATTGCGTGGCGACAATGATTCAATTCTTGTTTTAGCAAAACGAAAGCATCATTAATAGATGATAAATTTTTGCTTTGTAAAACATCTTGAATAATGTCTAAACCTGCTAAACCACAGCCGGTTGCCAAAAAAGTTGATTTCAAAACATTCTTTTTATCTTGTTCATGAATCCATCCTGGTTGTTTAATAAAAACGACACAATCATCAGCTAAAAACCAATTATTTAAGGTGGCTGTAACTGTATTTGTTGATGGCATCGCCACTAAGTCTGCAACTTCGCTAAAACAAATCAATCCCTGCAAACTTTCTGTTTCGGCTTTTCTCCCTATTGCCAACGGCACGATGCCAAACACCGCACTGTCGTCAGGTAGGGTTGCTGCGACAATAAACTCTTGAAAAATGCCCCACCCTGTCACCCAAGGTACTACACCATTTAATAAATACCCACTATCTACAGGTGTTGCAGTCATTAAGGCTTCACCTTCCCGTCGCAGTTGCGAAAACCCCACACCTAGCAATACTTCACCACTTCCCATTAAAGGTAGATATTTCTCTTGTAAAGTTCTGTTGCTACTGGCAGCTAACATTCCCGCAGCACTCTGATGTTGTGTTTGCAGAAATGCTAAAGCGCCCGAATATCGAGCTACAAGTTCTTGAAATTCACCAAAAAATGCTTCGCTAGTTTCCTTTCCACCCCATTTTTTGGGAACTCGCAAAGCTAATAAATTTAACTTGCCTAAACCCTGCAACGCACAGAATAACGCATCGACATCACTGTCAATCGTATTACTCTTTGGTGCGACTTCTGCTTGTAAAAAAGATTGGATGGTATCTAGGTTCATAATCTTCAAGAATAGACATTGAGCATCTCTAATCTTAATTATTGATATTGCTTCATTGAGGTGTGCAATTTAAAAATCATGGGTTTATCACTCTTGCTCTCTGTACCTCTCTTTGGGGAATCCAGCAACGAGGGGACTCATTATGTTTCTGCGCCAGGTAAATTCATCACTTATTCTCACTTTCCTAGTTGTTACTTTCCCAAAAATAATCCTCCTCGAAAACCCGTAAATTTCGGGAATGAGGAGGTTCAAATGTTGCAGCAAAAAGTGAATTATTAATAAGTTAACAGGTTTGGGGTTAAAATCCCAGTAAAGATAGGTTAAGATTTAGTAAAACAATATTAAGCAGGATACTATAGCATATCTTTGAGGCGAGCTTAGTATCCCAGACTGGGTGATGTAACTTGGTTTTGCGCTTCTACCTGAAGAATTATCTTAATTGCCTACCTAGTTATTTTCCAATAGCAATTAATTTCTCGGTAGATCAAAAATCTTACGTGTGGAACTGAACAAAGGGGAAGAGGGTAGATACCCCTCATGAGAATGAGAAGGCATCGGGGATGGGAAGATGGGGGTTTTGTCTGGATGAGCAAGATATTTGTTCTCCATCACGCCACACTATGGGAGCATACAACAGTTCATCATGTTTCTTCCTGATATCAAGTACGGCGAATCAGTTATTATTAATGTTTTCCACGTCTTGCTATTTCCCATCCCCTCGCCGGTTTTATCGTAATCATTCAAGTGAATCTGAGATGAGGCACTAATTGCAAAATTTAAGATTCAAATCTACATTCTAGGGAATGAAATACTTTTGCTGCTTTCTCTTGAGCATTTTTTCCATTAGTAATTATATTTACCTTTCTTTCAACACCATTATCTGTGATTTTTGCCATATATCGAATTCCATCAATCGGTTGAGATGCTTCACCCAGTAGATGTTTACCTGCTTGAATGGAAACAGGTACAGATTTACCACATAATTCTTGGTTTTCTATTTTTGTAGAGGTGGCGATAAAGCTACCTTGATATATTTCTTGAAGTGTAATATCTAGGTTTAATGAATCTTCCTCTTTGATTTGTTCAATTGGGGCTTTACTGACAAAGAGGGTAATATCTGGTGGATTTTTCTGACTATTAATAATAGCGATTTTCTTGGCACCAAAGTTTACGCCAACTATACCTTGGGCATTACCGGGTATTTGATAATCAAATAGGCTTTTGGCAATTGCTTCTGCTCTAGTTGGTGTAAACATATTTTTAATAACTTTACTACCTAAGCCAATTATCGCACTACCAACTAATCCTAATGCCCCCATTATAATTAATATAATTTCCCAAAATTTTACAGGATATTCTGGGATAGCTTGAGTCAGATTATCTTCTTTAATACTATTTTTTTTCATCGTCAATATTGATTAATTTAAATCAACTCCTAAGAAGCGATTAAAAAACCGAGTTCGCCAAACAACTCGTAATATTAAACACCACTCCAATGCCACTAAAACTAAAAATAAACAATCCTGCCAGGTTAATGCTGCTAATTCAAAGAATTGACGTAATGGGGGAATCGCCAGAGTCAGCATAAATATAACGAATAATACTAACATTGCTATTGTATATCGCCAATCTTTACTGAGAGGTTCTGCACCAACCCAAAACCTTGTCGGCGGTTTGAGAAAAGGAAGTAAAAATAGATGACATAAAACTAAAATTGTCACTAAAGCTGTACGTGGCAGAGTGTAATCAAGTTCGGTAAATTCTCTCCCTGGCGGCAAATCTAAGATAGCTCTAACTAAATAGAGTAAATACACTAACAGCGCAACTAATGTCATGGTTAATGTTGCTGGTACTGTGAAATGTAACAAAGAACGCACCATATTTTTATGTTTTTGGACTTCTCCAGCTTTTGCCCAAATTGGAAATATTGCTGTGGGCAAGCCAACGCCAAACATTGCGAGTAATGCACTATGTTTATTAATTAAGGGGAAGCTATCAGCAACCATTCCAGTAGAGAAAATTAATAAGGCAACACAAAATACTCTCACAATAAATAATGCCAGGGAATCTCTAATTCCATTCCGAATTCTTTGCCCTTCTAAAAACGCAAATGGCAGTGCGCCAAAAGAATCTTTTAATAAGATAATATCGGCAACACCTCTAGTTGCTTTACTACCACTTTCCATGGCAATTCCCAGACAAGCCTGTTTGAGAGAAAGAATATCATTTACCCCATCACCAATCATGGCTACATAATTACCTTGTTGGCGTAGGATTTTGACTAATCTTGCTTTTTGTTCGGGTGTAATGCGCCCAAAAATATTACAACTATCCGCAGCTTGGGCAAACTGCACATCATCCATAATTGCTAATTCTAAACCAGAAATTAATTGGATATCATCACTTAAACCTGCTTGTTTAGCTAATGCTGCTACCGTATCTGGATTGTCTCCAGAAATAATTTTGAGGTTAATCCCAGCTTTGGCAAATGTGTGTAACGTATCAGTAACATTTGGGCGTAATTCGTCGCTAAAATAGATGATTCCTAAGGGAATGAGAGAAGCTGGTAAAATCTCATGTTCCGATTGATAACTAATTGCATCAACATTGTCTGTATAAGCAAATAATAAAACCCGTAATCCTTGTTTAAAACCTTCGTCAATCAATACTTGTAATTCTGGCAGCAACGATACAGACTTTGCTAATATCTCCGGTGCCCCCAATACAAAAATACCTGGATTAGGAAAATCAGAAAAACTGATTGCACTCCATTTACGGGCAGAGGAAAAGGGAATTTCAGTTTTGACAACACGAGTTTTACCACTACATGCAGATGCGATCGCATCACTGGTACGATTAGGTGCAGTAGTATTAGCGACATAATCACCTAATTTTTGCCTGAGTTCAATTTCCGTCATCCCGATTGGATAAAGTCGCTCTAGAATCATCTGATTACTCGTTAATGTCCCTGTTTTATCCAAACAAAGAATATTGACGTGACTCAGTGATTCTACGGCATTTGCTTGTTGAATTAATACGTCCTGACCTAACATTCTCACTGCTGCGGTTCCATATGCCAAAGTAATCGCAATCAATAAGCCACTGGGAACCAAACCCGCGACTACTGCGGCATGTTGTACCACATCTGCCAAGGTATAGGAACGACTAGTGAAGCTAATGCCCACTAAAATCCACAAAAAACAAGCTAGCAACAGTAAAATCCGAATTACCAAGTTAATTTCTTTTTGCAAGGGTGTGTACACATGACGAAAAGCCCTAGCATCAGAGGTTAGCTTATAAGCAATGGTTTCTGTGCCCACCTTAGTCGCCTGAAAACAGGCACTTCCTGTGACGCAAACAGTTCCCGAATATACTGTATCTTCTGCCACCTTATGGATTAAATCCGATTCCCCAGTTAGCAAAGACTCATCAACGTCAATTTGCCCATCACCAACGACAACACCATCAACTAAAATTTGATCCCCAGCTGTCGCGACAATAATATCTCCTTGGACAATTTCACTAGGGTCAATGTTAATATTCTTACCTTCACGAATTACCGTAGCATGAGGACGATTGAGTAAAGCGATTTCGTCTAGCTTGCGTTTAGCGGAAATTTCTTGGAGAACAGCAATGATGACACCGCTAAGAATAATCACTATGACTAGGAAGGCATCGCCATAGCGGCGTAGCAGAATCATGACAGCGCTAATCGTGAAGAAAACGATATTAATAAAATTGAAGATATTTTCGTTGATAATTTGGCGATAGGAACGACTTGTTTGTAGACAGACATTATTGCCTAAACCTTCTGCACGCCGTCTTTGTACTTCTTCCTCACTTAATCCTGGCTTGTTGAAAATATGGCGCTCCATAGTCATTCAAGTTTATTGTGGAATATTGGCATTGTAAATAAACCCCATGCTAAACCAGTCACTAAACCAAATGGTGTAACTAGATAATTATTAAAATCCCACCATCCTAAAACCTGCGCCGCTAATTCCAACGGATAAGCCATCATCAATACTGCCGCAAGGGCAACTCCATTCCATCCATACTGACTCAGCCAGTAAAATTCTTTGCCACTATTGACAGCGTACAATATACGTGTCATCAGCAATCCTGTAACTGTGCCGTAGCAACGCATACATACAGCCATTATAAAAGGTGGCGCTAATTCCAAACCCATACTTGGCTGTGGACATACATGATGCCCCATAAAGTAAATGATATTGGCAATAATTGGTAATATTGGTAAGCCCGATGCAGCTAGGAAAGGAGCAATTAGGGGACCAATTACCATACCAGATAGGAAAAAATCTGTAATTATACTCAACCAGCGAAGTGGAGATGGTATTTTAAAAATTACCCCTTGCATTTTCCTTTGTGTCCTTATTCTAAAAGATATTTGATTGGAGTTTTTACATTTCTTAAACCTAGCTGAAAATACGAAGGGCAGGCAAGATGCCCACCCCAGAATCTTTACTCCATCGAATTCATTGAGTTATTTGCTGGTTAATTGCTAGTTATTAACTAGATATTAACCTAACCAACTTTTTCAACATAGGGACTTGTTAACTTATCGAGTTGCTGCACTAAGAGGCTGAGGAATAAACCCACATCTGTTACTACACCAACCGATTCTATCGAACCGCGATCGCTCAATTTTGTCACAACGGCGGGGTTGATATCAACGCAAACCATTTTTACACCCGCAGGTGTCATATTACCCACGCCAATTGAGTGCAACATTGATGACAGCATCAAAATCATTTCCGCACCCTTAATTTGTTCAGCATATTTGACTTGTGCTTTAATCAAATCCATCTCAGTATCAGGCAAAGGTCCATCGTCGCGAATCGAACCAGCCAGTACAAAAGGTACATTGTTTTTGACGCATTCGTACATGATACCGTTTTTAATCACGCCGGCTTCTACAGCATTTTTAATACTACCGTGATGACGAATCGTATTAATTACCTTGAGGTGATGTCTGTGTCCCCCCCGTACTGCCACACCTCGCTTCATATCCACACCCAAAGATGTACCCAGGATCGACTGTTCCATATCATGAACTGCGATCGCATTACCTCCTAGTAGTGCTTGTACGTAGCCTTCGCGAACTAGTCGTGATAGATGTTCGCCACCACCCGTATGTATAACTACAGGTCCAGCACTAACAACAACTTTACCCCCTGCGTCCCGAATTTTACGTAATTCCCAGGCAACCTGTTCCACAACTAATTCAACTCGACGTTCACTGGAAACCCCAGCAGACATAAAGCTAAATTCTTCTGCATTCCGTTTTTCCCGTGATTCCGTTTTGCGGATGGTCCGAATACCTAATACATCAACAACAACACTTTCACTAGTTTCCAAGTCGCGCAATAACTTACATTTCGCCACCACACCTTCAGAAGTATGGGAAATTGCGATCGCTCCATCCATGCGTTGATTCTGTACTTTTATCCATTCACCGTTGATTCTGACTTCGGTAGGGTAAATGGTGCTGACATAAAAATCATCGGGAGCGACACCGTTTTTGGGCACAGCTTCCAGTTTGGCATCACGCTCGTCTTGGGGTAAATCCACTGCTCCCAAATCGATGAGGTAGGAAATAATACTTTCCATCACCTCGTGGGATGGTGCAGATACTTTCACTTCTGCGGCGGAGGTACTTTGACGTTGTTCTCCTAAGTTGAAATTGAGAACTTGGAAACTACCGCCATTATCAACAATTAAATCTAGCGCTCGGTTAATTAAACCAGAATCTAGTAAGTGTCCTTGAATGCTAATAATTCGACTTTCGACATGAACATTGGCGTGAACATCCGCAAGTACAGGTTCAGTGACACGCAATGTCAAACATTTAGCTGCACCACCAGCTTTGAGAAATTCCGTCAGGGGGGTTTCAATTACCTGGAAACCAACGGCGTTGAGTCGTGCTTTCAAGCCATCGGAGGCTTTATTCATCACGACAAGCTGCTCTAAATTGACGGTATTGCAGGCAAAGTTGACTGCATCAGCCTCTTCAATCGCAATGCGTTTTTCGGAAGCAACCCGCATTTCAATCAAGCGATTGGAATAGGAATCAAATGCACCTGGGTAATAAAGTAAATAACCGTTAGCCAGAGGACAAAAACAGGTATCGAGATGGTAAAAGCGATCGTCAATCAGTCGTAGCGATAGCACTTCAATATCCAGCCATTTTGCTAGGTATGGGTGCGAATCCAACTCAGAACGGAAACCATAACCAGCCCACAACCAACGTCCTTCCCGATCTAAAAGTGCATCTCCTGCACCTTCAAATGGTAAATCCTTGGGCAGTTCATAAACGTTATAACCATTCTGTTCAAACCATTCTTTGAAAAACGGTTCTTCTCCCTGGCGTTCTTTGTGTAAAAAACGACTTAAGACTACATTTTCACCCAGTACCAAGCCCGCATTGGCGGTGAAAACCATATCTGGTACACCTTTTTGAGGTGTAACTAAATCAACCACCGCATGTTGCTTTAAAATTTGATACAACCCTTGCCACTGTTCCACCGCCCGATCGCGTGACGATTTGTGGATATTACCCTCCATCCAAGGGTTAATCACATAGTCTACATCGTAATGGTCGGGAGCACACATCAAGATTCTAATGGGAGAAGTCATAAAAAATCACCAGCGAGATGCTATTAACCTGTTTAGAATATAACAAGCGTGATTCTATCCAAATTTTTGTGCGATCGCCTGCTTCTTAACTTTAACTTTCACGACAGTTGTGTAACATTACTATTGTAGTTCGCTACTTTACAAGAAATTTATTGATAACTAATGGCAATTGCAATTGATTTTGGTACTAGTAACACTGTAATTGCTCGCTGGAATCCTGTTACCCAGCAGCCTGAGACATTGAGTCTGTCGGGTTTATCGATTCAACAAAGTTTGAATCCACCACTCATTCCCAGCTTGGTATATGTGGAAGATGCCCGCAAGGGACAGATTTTAGCCGGACAGCAGGTGCGTGATCGAGGTTTAGATTTAGTTAATGAACCTCGGTTTTTTCGGAGTTTCAAGCGGGGGATTGGTGCTGATATTCAAGGGTTTTTGCCAGAAATTGACGGACAGAACGTGACGTTTGAGGATGCGGGAAAGTGGTTTTTAACACAAGTTATTTCTCAACTTAGTCTCTTCACCCCAGAGGTTGTCGATTCGTTGGTGTTGACAGTTCCCGTCGATAGCTTTGAAACCTACCGCTACTGGTTAGGTGGGGTTTGTCAAGATTTAGCTGTGCAAGAAGTACGGATGCTAGACGAACCTACTGCTGCCGCTTTAGGCTATGGAATGAGCGATCGCGAAATTCTCTTGGTGATCGATTTTGGTGGCGGTACCCTGGATTTGTCTTTGGTAAGGTTGGATAAGACTGTTCAGCAAACAGCAAGTAGTAAACCGTTAGGGTTTTTGTTGAAATTTGGTAACAAATCCCTAGCAGAAGACTCAAAACAGAAAGTAAAAACAGCGCGAGTGTTGGCAAAAGCTGGTCAAAATTTGGGTGGAACTGACATCGACAATTGGATTGTTGATCATTTTGCGAAAACTCAAGGTTTGGTGACAACTCCCCTGACAACACGTTTAGCAGAAAAGGTCAAAATTCAACTTTCCACCCAAACTCAAGCTGGTGAGGTTTATTTCAACGAAGAGACTTTTGAAAGTTATGAAATCGACCTGAACCGCGATACATTTGCCGAAATCCTCAAAAATAATGGGTTTTTTCAACGTCTTGACGATTCGATGACGAGTTTGTTGCAGCAAGCCAGACGACAAGGGATTGAAATTGCAGATATTAATGCTGTTTTATTGGTGGGGGGAACTTCTCAACTTCCCACAGTTCAGGAATGGGTGAAAAATTACTTTGACGCAGGTATCATTAAATGCGATCGCCCATTTGAAGCGATCGCCCAAGGGGCGTTACAGTTAACCCAGGGCTTGGAAATTAAGGATTTTCTCTATCACAGCTACGGTATTCGTTACTGGGACAGACGTAATAATCGTCACAGTTGGCATCCCATCGTCAAATCTGGACAACCCTACCCCATGAGTCAACCAGTGGAGTTGGTTTTGGGTGCATCGATGGAAAATCAACCCAGCATTGAGTTAATTATGGGTGAATTGGGGGCGGAAAGCGGGGGGACTGAGGTTTACTTTGATGGTGATAGGTTAATTACCCGTCGTCTTGATGGTGGTGTGACTAGCGTGAAACCCCTCAATGATAAAGATGGTGCCAGGAGTATTGCCAATTTAACCCCACCAGGTTTTCCCGGAAGCGATCGCGTGAAAATTATGTTTTTGGTTGATGGGCAAAGATTTTTAAGAATTACTGTTGAGGATTTATTGACAAATGAAACTCTGTTAGAAAATCAATTAGTTGCCCAGTTAAGTTGATGTTTTTGATGTTGGCTATTGTCCGATATATTCAGGGTATTCTGGGCAAAATTGCTGCTGCAAGTCCAGGTTAAAGTAAATGTATTTAGATAAACTTTATGGTTGTTACTCCCAAAAGATTCACAATTGATGAATATCATAAACTCATTGAAATCGGCTTTTTCAATGAGAATGACAGGGTGGAATTAATTAGGGGAGAATTAATTAAAATGGCTGCCAAAGGTACTCTGCATAGTGTCTGTAGTACAATTTTATGTCGAAAATTAGATCGACTTTTAGGTGACAGGGTAGCTATTCGCGGACAAGAACCAATTACTTTATCCAACAACAGTGAACCAGAACCAGATGTCATCATTGCCAGAGGGAAAGATGAGGATTATCTCGCCCATCATCCTTATCCTGAAGATATCTTATTAGTGATTGAAATCTCAGATAGCACTTTAGATTACGATCAAAAAACAAAATTATCTTTGTATGCGGAAGCTGGAATTAATCATTATTGGATTGTGAATTTACCAGCTAGGCAACTAGAGCATTATAGTCAACCTTATCACAATGCCCAAGGTGAATTTAATTACTTGAGCAAGTTAATTTATTTAACTAATCAGTCGATCGCAATTCCTGGTTTTGATGATATTTGTTTGGATTTGAGTCTAATTTTTCCTTAATTTTGATTTGACTCATGATTTGCAGTAGGTAAAGTTGCTACCAAAGGCAAGGAAATAGTCACAGTCGTACCGATACCAAGTTGACTATTAATCACGATCGCACCTTCTAATAAATCTACTATTTTTTTGACAATTGCTAAACCGAAACCAATTCCAGGTAAGAAATTAAACACATTCTTGGCTCGGTGGAATGGTTCGTAGAGTTTAGGTAAGTCTTCGGTGGGAATACCAATACCTTGGTCTTTTATTTCCAGAATAATATACTGGTCTTCTTGACGTAGATTCAATTCGATTTCACCACCTTGGGGTGAGTATTTAATGGCATTATTAAGCAAATTATCTAAAATTATTTGTAGCATTGTTGCATCTAAGTAAACCCAAGGTTCGCTCAGATGAGAATTACATTGGAAGCTATGTAAATAGGCTGTCTGGGATTGATGGAGGGTGATACTCTCTTGGAGAGTGGCTTTTGCTATCACAGCCTCACAAATTTGCTCTATATTAATGCGGGTGAGATTGGCTTTGAGTTCACTTAACTCGGCTTTGTACAGCGATACTTGTTCCAATAAACGCAACATTGATTGAATTGCTGTATTGATAATTTGGAAACACCTAGTCTTTGTCTCTTGGCTAATTGCCTCGTTGTAACGTTGGAGCAGTTCAACTGAGGTTTGGACGACAGTCATTGGTGTGCGAAATTCGTGGGAAATTGTCTGAATGTAGCGCGATCGCAATTCTTGGAGTTCCTGCGGTGATTCCAAAGTATTCACAAATGTTCTTGATTGTGGAACTAAACTGAGGTCACGTAATAGCCAGCGCCAACCAATAATTTGTCTTTGAATATCATAAACGGCAGTAACCGCGATCGCAGTTGGAAATGATTCTCCACGACGGGGTGTAATTTCGACTTGCCAGTACCGATGTTGAAGTAATTCTACTGTCTGGTTAAGTTTTTCATGGAAAGCTTTACGTTCGGCTTTGCTAATAAAGACAACCAATGGTTTGCCCACCAAAAATTCTTTTCGTATTCCGAAAAACCCAGCAGTAAATTGGTTAGCTTGTTGAATTACACCTCCCGTATCAGTAACTATGTAGGCATCGGGAGCAAATTCAAACAATTCCCAATAGCGTTGGCGTTCTAATTCTAATTCCTGACGGGTTTGTACTAGTTCTTCATATTGGACGTTAAGTTCCTCTAGTATTACTGTCAATTCTTCTAAGGCAGATGAGAGTAATTCTGGCTCTAGGAGAAGTTCATTACTATGCTGCGATAAAGCACTTACTTTCAATTGGGCGTTTTGAAGCCTTTTTTCCACGAGACTAGTCATACTTCCACCTCCTCCATCACGAGGATAACCCCATCCCGCTTTCCTGCGATGCCAATTAGGGGGTTACAGGTGACTCGACAGCGAAAACTTCTACCCCGACGGTTTGTTGCATCTATAACTAACTCTATATGGTTTTCCCCAGCAATACAAGTGCGGATAGCCTCCCGTAGCTCACTTACAGGTAAACCAATATCCAAATTAAAAAACGACTGCCCTTTGACTTCTTCGGTTCGCAATCCCCAGAGGTTTTCAGTTTCTTTATTCCAACTGAGGATATTAAATTGTAGATCAATTACCACTACCCCAGCCTGAATACTTGTGAGGATAGATTGGAGGAAAGCATTGAGTTGGTTAAGTTCTTGGGTACGTTGGCGCAACTCATCATTAATTGTTTGTAATTCTTCGTTGGTGGATTGCAATTCCTCGTTCATTGTCTCCAATTCTTCATTGGTAGATTGTAATTCCTCATTAGTGGTTTCCAATTCTTCGTTGGTGGATTGTAATTCCTCGTTAGTGGTTTCCAATTCTTCGTTACTCGATTGCAGTTCTTCGTTGGCGGTTTCTAGTTCTTGATTTGCTCGTTGTAATTCTGTTTGTAGATTGTGATAGCTGGTAACATCTGTAAAAGTAATCGCAATTCCCAGTAAGTCATTACCATTTTCTTGTAGGGGCGTGAGTTGTACATCTAAGTATTGGATGTTGCCATCGGGAAGATTACGAACTACGTCGGAAATTACCAGGGGATGACGATCGCTGTATACTTGCTCAATTCGCGATCGCAATTCGACGGGACGGTAGGAAATTTCTAAATCTCGGAGGGGACTGCCAATATTTTGCAAACTAATGCCAAACATTACCCTGGCAGACTGATTTGCCATCACCAAATTTCCGGCACAGTCTACAACCAATTGTGCCAGGGGCATAGCATTCAACGCAGCTTCCCGCAACTGCACATGGACAGCCAAACGTTTACTACCTTCCTCATCACCAGTTTGCGACAAAACTAAGAGGCGATCGCGTATATTTACTTTGGTGACTTTCGTAAATATGCGATGTTGTAAACTTAGAGGGGTAAATAGGTTAGTGTGGGTGAGCAACATCTCCGCTTTACCCAAAAATAAAACACCTGTGGGATTGAGAGCAAAGTGTAACCGTGCCAAAATTCTGGCTTGGGCATCGGCATTAAAATACATTAAAGTATTGCGACACACCAATAAATCTAAGCGCGAAATCGGAGCATCCTGTACCAAGTCATGACGACCAAAAATCACCACTCGCCGCAAATCTGCGCGAAATACTTGGCTATTTCCCACTGGCTCAAAATACTTCTCTCGTAGTTCCATAGGAACAGAGACAATTGCTTGCTGGGTATAACTCGCCTGACGAGCGTGGGTGAGAGCCTCTTCGTCCACATCAGTTGCATATATTTTAACTCGTTGACGAAATTCCTTTGCTCCCAAAGTTTCCGCCAAAATCATGGCGAGGGTATAAGCTTCTTCCCCCGAAGCACAACCAGCACTCCATACCCGAATTGGTTCATCTGCTGTTTTGTGGCTGATAATTTGCGGTAAAACTTGCTGCTGGAGATAATGCCAAGCGGCAGCATCACGAAAAAAGGCAGTAACATTAATTAAAATCGTATTCAGCAGTTCCAGGAACTCATCGGGGTGAACTTCCAAATAATCCAAATAATCACCAAAAGACTCTATTTCCCGCAATTGCATTTGTTTGCAGATGCGTCGCTGCAAACTGGAACGTTTATAACCAGTAAAATCAAAACCCCTTGTGCGTTTCAAATAATCCAGCAGGGTTGTAAATACCTTATCCTCTTCATTGCTCATCAGCATTACTTCCCATTACCAAAGCAATTAAGGCTGTAGCAATTTCCGATAGTGGTAAAATTTGATCCACTAGACCCGTTTTGATTGCCGCCTTCGGCATCCCATCAAATTCAGAAGTTTTGCTATCTTGCACAATCACAGTTCCACCTTTTTGCTTAATTTCTCGTACCCCAATGGCACCATCCACACCTGTACCTGTGAGTACAACTGCGATCGCTCGTGATTTATAATTTTCTGCAACCGACTGAAACAGCACATCAGCAGAGGGACGCACAAAATGTATCACCTCCGATTGTGTCAATTCCACATAACCCTGACTAGTTACCAGTAAGTGATAATTGGGCGGGGCAATATAAACAATTCCCGCCTCCATCAACTCTCCCTGTTGTGCCTGCTTAACCTGTAACTTGGTGCGTCGGCTCAAAATATCTGCCATCAGCGAACGATGTTTCCGGTCAAGGTGCTGTACGATCACAACGGGCACAGCAAAATTTGCAGGTAAAGCCGATAGTAACTGACTCAGTGCTTTTAACCCTCCCGCAGAAGCTGCGATCGCAATAATGCTGAAGTTAACATGAGCCGGATGAGTTGGGCAAATTTGTTCGGCATCTGAAGGTGATTTTTCCACAGTATTTGAGTCGGCGATGGTGCTGAGGTAACACCGCTTCGTACCTGATATTTTACAAGGAGAAGGACTGAGAGTTGAATTTCATCAGCAAATAGTATATTTGTTAAAGTCAATGTGGTTGATGTTACAGAAACCAATGATATATTTTTGTCCAAAAGCGATCGCCAAAAATAACTGATAACAAACCAAATAGCAGCGAAAACAGCACCCATCCCCAAAATAAACCCAGCATCGTTTGGGCACCAAGCACAAAGTAACAACTAGTGGCAGCGAAAAGTCCAAATATGAAGCCACAGCCAAATCTCGCTGTAAATTGGTAGAAGTCAGGTTTTTTCTTCATGGGATACCGTCTACTGAGTCAGGATTATTGCTGACGTTAGAGTTCCCAATTGTGAAGGAAAAGTATCAAACTGGGAAGGTATTAAATTCTTATGAATTCATTAGAGCGATTTCGAGGGTGTTTGTTAGGTCTGGCGACAGGGGATGCTGTAGGTACAACAGTCGAGTTTCGATCTCGTGGTTCATTCCCTCCTGTAGCAGATATGCTAGGTGGAGGTCCATTTAATCTGAAGCCAGGGCAATGGACAGACGATACATCAATGGCGCTGTGTCTAGCTACTAGTTTGGTCAAATTTGGTGGATTTGATGCCGTTGATCAAATGGATCGCTATTACAATTGGTATAAAGAAGGTTATCTAAGCAGTACAGGGGAATGTTTTGATATTGGCAATACAGTCAGTCAAGCTTTGTATCAATACAAAATCTCTGGTAACCCATTCAGTGGCTCTACGAATCCAAGGACTGCCGGAAATGGTTGCTTGATGAGGCTTGCACCCGTTCCTATGTTTTATTTTCCAGACCGCGATCGCATTTTACACTTTTCTGGTGAGAGTTGTCGAACAACACATGGTGCAGCAGAATGTATTGATGCCAGTTACCTGTTGGGAGAGCTTCTCTTTCGTGCCCTATCGGGAGCCAGCAAAAGCGAAATTCTCTTCGGTAAAAATCTAGAGATAGTAGCATCATCATCAATCCAATCGATTGCGAGTGGAGAGTATCGAAATAAAACGATCAACGATATTCGTGGTACAGGATATGTAGTAGAGAGTTTAGAAGCAGCACTTTGGTGTTTCTGGAAGACGGAAAATTATGAGCAAGCAATTCTTACGGCTACCAACTTGGGTGATGATGCAGACACAACAGCCGCGATTTGTGGTCAGATTGCTGGAGCATATTATGGTGAATTAGGTATACCGAATCATTGGCGAAGAAAGCTGACATTCAAAAATGAGATTACTGAACTTGCTGATCAATTGTATGCGGCTGGCGTATAACCTCCCTCCACTAACACCATTTCACGAAAAATCTGATACAGATGTAAATCCTGAAAGCTTTGCTGTATCTCAGTTTTTTAATTGCGTAGCTTGCTTCTCGCGACAGCGAGTATTGCGAATTACGAATTGTAAATTGGTATAACACCTACTCCAAATTTTGCAAGCCGATGGAAATTTTACTGTGCTGTTCAATTTGTCCCATCACTTGCTTTGCCCGTTTAATGACTACGGGAGGTAAACCAGCTAACCTTCCAGCCTCAATCCCATAGGATTTTTGCGCTCCACCGGGTTGAACTTGATGCAAAAAGATAATTTGGTCGGACATTTCCTTGACTGTCACCTGATAATTCGCCACATTTACCAAAATACTTGACAATTCATTCAACTCATGATAGTGAGTCGCAAAAATAGTTCTCGCGGTAATATCTGTCGCTAAATATTCCGCCACAGCCCAAGCAATGGAAAGCCCGTCAAAAGTTGCCGTGCCCCGTCCAATTTCATCTAATAATACCAGCGATCGCTTGGTGGCATGATTGAGAATATTGGCGGTTTCGTTCATTTCTACCATAAAGGTAGATTGTCCTGTGGCTAAATCATCGACAGCACCAACACGGGTGAAAATGCGATCGCATATACCCAATTTTGCATATTTGGCAGGTACAAAGCTACCGATTTGCGCCATTAACTGAATTAAACCCACCTGTCTTAAATAACAACTTTTACCACTGGCATTTGGCCCTGTCAAAATAACTAAGTCGGGAGAAGAATCTTGTTTTTGCTCGTTACCCAAATTAGTGGAATTGGGGACAAAGAAACCCGCAGGCAGCGATTGCTCCACCACCGGATGTCTGCCATCAACTATATATATTTCCCTACTCTCAACTATCTGCGGACGACAATACCCTTGAATTACCGACAACTCAGCTAAACCGCACAATACGTCAGCAGCAGCAATTGCCCGAGAAAGATTGCGAATCGTTTCTGCATGAAGGGCTACTTCTTCCCGCAATGCCACAAATATCTCATATTCCAACTTAAATAAATCATCTTGAGCATTGAGAATTCGTGTTTCCCGCTCCTTCAATTCTGCGGTAATATACCTTTCTTCATTCGTTAGGGTTTGTTTACGGATGTAATTCGTGGGCACTTGGTCGGCTTTGGCGCGGGAAATGCTAATGTAATAGCCAAAGGTCTTATTAAAACCTACTTTCAAAGTTGGTACACCCGTTCTTGCCCGTTCCTCAACCTCCAAATTCGCAATCCATTTTTGATCTTCCTCAACCAAAGCTTTGCGTTCATCCAACTGGGGATTCACACCACTACGAATTAAACCGCCTTCCTTAATTTGAATTGGGGGAGACTCGACAATATGGGCACTAATTTTCCGTCCCAAAACTTCGAGTTCTGGAGGAACCTTCTGTAACGCTTTCAGGAAAGGTGAATGTGCTTCCGCTACTAAGTAAGCTAATTCTGGCAACTTCGATAAAGAATCCGCCAAAGCTTTCAAATCACGAGCATTGGCTGTTCCTGAACCTGCCCTACCTGTCAACCTTTCCAAATCATAAATTTGTTTCAATAATTGCCGAATATCATGACGCAGAGCAGTATTTTCCACTAATTCTTGGATTGTATCCTGCCGCGCCCCAATCCCCTTAACATCAAGTAGTGGTTGTAACAACCATCTTCTTAATGCCCTTCCTCCCATTGCTGTGGAAGTTCTATCCAGCGCCCACAATAAGGAACCATGATAAATCCCATCGCGTACTGTCTGCGTAATTTCCAGGTTGCGCCGAGTTTGACTATCAACAACTAAAAAATCAGTCAACGTATAACTGCGGAGCGGTTGCAGATATATTTGATTTTCCTTCTGCGTTTCTTCCAAATATTCCAGCAAACCACCCGCAGCCCGTACCGCCAGGGGAAGGTGTTCACAACCAATTCCCTCCAGGGATTTTAGCTTAAACTTTTGCAGTAGACGACTGCGAGCTTCACCTTGAGAAAAAGGAATTTGCGATCGCATACAATAACAGAAACTTGGCGGTAAGCATTCCGGTAAACTTGCAGATTTTTCGCCGGGACGCAATAATGCTCCTAAATCTGGTGCATTGGTGGGAATTAATACCTCCGCAGGTTGTAGCCGCATCATTTCCTGGGTAAGATGCTCCAAATTTGTACTTTGGGTAGTGACAAATTCCCCCGTAGAGATATCTGCATAAGCCAGTCCCCAATTACCCCCAACAATCACCACAGCTGCGAGATAATTATTTTTGCTCGCCTTGAGCATCCCATCTTCTAGGAGTGTACCAGGGGTAATAATTCGGGTTACTTCTCGACGTACCAATCTACCTGCTGCTGCCGCCGCATCTTCAACTTGATCACAAATCACAACAGCGTAGCCTTTCGCTACTAAATCTGTGGCATGACGTTCCCACGCATGATGGGGGACACCCGACATTGCCACCCGCCCTTGTTCTCCTGCTTGCTTGCTAGTCAGAACTAGTTCCAACTCCTGCGCTAGGGTTACCGCATCACCAAAATAACACTCAAAAAAATCACCTACACGATAAAAAAGTACCGCATGGGGGTACTTTTCCTTGACTTCGACATAGTGCTGGTACATCTGACTCAGCTTGCTGACATCTACCTGGCGATGGTCTGTAATATAAGCATTGGCTTTGTTAGCAGTCGATTGAGATGCGGAGTAAGATGCAGTCATGGGTATCGATAACGAAGAAGTCAACCTGACAATACCCGATCATAGCGTGTAGCAAGGGTTCCTTGGAAGTGGCTTTAAGGTTTATTTATTTTTCGTTACTCAAAAATAATCTAGAAGCACAAGCATTATATCCAACGTCTAACTCCTGTATTTTTACTTTTACAATCTTTTGATTAAAAAATCATCTGGGGATGAATCAACTTATAACCTGCATCTTTTATTTTTTGATTGGATATTTTAGCATTGTAATTTCGATTACTTGGTTGCGAATTGTCCCAAGTTACTTGAGGTAAATTATGAGTTTCGCAAACACGGGCAATTACCTCACGATTTAATAAATTTGCATCATCCACCAAATTATAAATTCCTTGCAAATGATAGTGTCGTGCAAATTCGACCGCGCCAACAATATCATCTAAATGTATCCAATTTGAGGGTTCACTACCATCACCGGGACGTGTTTGTCCAGCAACTCGACTGTAAATTTTGACGAGTTCACGATTTTCCCCATAAATTCCCCCCAATCGCAAAATACAAACACGTAATTTATCTTTTAATTCTGTGAGTAAAACTTGTTCAGTTTCCTGGAGGATTTTTTGATTTTCATTGCGTGGTTCTGTTGGTGTTTCTTCGTCAACTAATGCCCCATTTTTATCGCCATATACAGAGCAAGTACTCGTATAAATAATTTGTTTCACTGAGGATTTTTTTAATATTTCGGAAACAGTTTGAGCAGTTTTTAAATAAGTATCTGCATAGGAAATACCACGATTAGGTGCAATACTCAATAAAACGCAATCTTGACCATGTAAAGCTGATTCTAAAGCAGCGCGATCGCTTCCTTGTAAAACAACTACTTTTTCGGCAATATTCTCTAATTCTAAAACTCGTTCTGGTGTTGTTGTAGTTACTGTAATTACCAAAGTCATTTTTTGTTGCCAATATTTAGCAACCGCAGAACCAACATAACCGCAACCAATAATTAAGACGTTCATAAAGCAAGTATTTGAGAAGTTAATGATTAATTTTTTATATTTAATCTGCATAAGTCATGGGGATATTGGTAAAATTGAATATACTCAGAGACTTTATCAATCAGTCTGAATATTTTTTGCTTAAACATCATCAATTACCAATTCCCCAATAACTTCCAATTATTTCGCCAATTCCTTCTCAATGACTGCGATTAAGTCCGATGAATCTGGTGTTGTACCACTTTTAAATCGGGCGACAACTTCACCATTTTTAGCAATCACAAATTTCTCAAAATTCCAAGAAACATCGCCTTGTGGCTCCACAGAACTAGTGAGTCGAGCATAAAGCGGATGTTGATTACCACCTTTGGCGCTCACTTTATCAAATAAATCGAAAGTCACACCATAATTGCGATCGCAAAATTGAACAATTTCTTCGTTAGTTCCTGGTTCCTGTGCGCCAAAATCATTACAAGGAAAACCCAGAACTCGCAAACCTGCATCACGGTACTTTTTATTTAACTGTTCGAGTCCGCTATATTGCCCAGTGTAGCCGCAATAAGAAGCGACATTGACAATTAACATAACATTTCCAGCATACTCGCTGAGTGCCTTATCTTGTCCGTTGATGGTTTTAACGGAAATATCGGAGATTGTAGTAGTCATTCTCAAGCTAATTATTACGATTCATTGCTCAGTGTCTCATATTACGGGTACTTGGGAGGATGGAGAATAGGCTGTACTTGATAGCCACAGTCAATAAGTTTGCTGATGTTGAGGTGAATCTGGAATTACAACCAATTGCCAATTAATACATATGCAGACCAATAACCGGGCGAACTATAATTTCTATTCTTCAAGAGTTCTAACTGGGCGCGTCGCAATGCTTCAGCTTTGCTGACATTTTCTTTCTTCAACTCGCGATAGAAACTACCCACAAATATTGCTGTGGATTCATCATCAATTTGCCACAAAGATGCAATGGTACTACGTGCGCCAGCGCGGATCGCAATTCCTGCCAAACCTAGGGCTGCGCGTTTGTCTCCCGTCGCTGTTTGACAAGCACTCAACACAAGTAATTGTAAAGCTTCCGGTCTACTATCATCGCGATCGCGTAGTAGGTGATCGAATTGACGGACGTTAATGGGGCCATCCGCAGCGAGGATGAAGGTATCATTGGCTTGCGAGCTAAATTGACCGTGGGTTGCCAGATGGACGACGTTGAAAGGGGCATCTTTGACTTTGGTTTCGAGGGCAGTTCTAGTAAATTTTTGATTGATTAGGGTGGTAGTGGGAATACCGGCTTCGGCAATGAGTTTAAATTCCTGTTCGATGGCAGGTAGAGGAGAAAATTTCTGGAATTGCGGCGGCGGGTTGGTTAAGCCGGCGGTGAGAGCATTGAGTTGTCGTTTAACTATGGGTTCGGGGTCAAAAAGTTGTAAACCTGGGCTAAGGGAAACAGCATATTTTTCGACTAAATATTTTTCGCCATCAAATAACGCTGACATGGGTAAGTTACGTAGTACCCCATCCGGCACAAACACGAGGGTATTTACTTGGGTTTTGGCTAAGTCAGCCGCGACTGGTTTGAGCAACCAATTATAAACCTGTTGCGATCGCCTTTTGACATCTCGCAGCGCTGATGGATCGATTAAATCTCGTCGTAGTTGGGCGACTGTTTGTTCGACTTCGCTTTCTGTAACTTTGGTGGTGTAGAGTTTGAGTTCTTGCTGGGGAAGTTTGACAATGATTTGGAGAGCGTCGGGGAGGATAATTGGGTAAAGTATAGCTGATGTCGGGTGATCACGGTCTACGACTTGATCTAGGAGTACTTTTTGACCTTGTAGGCAGGCTTCACGGAAGAAATTATCGAGTTCAGCTAGCTGTAATGCTTCGATACGTTGTCTAACTTGATCAAGGATTTTTGCTTTGGCTTGTTTGTTTAAGTTTATTAATGTCGGGTCTTGTAATTGCAGTGCTACTGACTCGCGGTATATGGGTTCAACAGCTTCGCGAAAGGAAAATTGCACATTTTGATCGACCGTCACTAAGTCGCTACGTAGGTTTTGCAGAGCGTTGACAGCAACATCATAGGATGCGATCGCACTTTTAATATTTCCTTGTGCTTTTAATAATCTACCGAGTTGCCATTGTAGTTGGTATGTAATTTCTGGTGTATTAATTCCTTGGGAAATGACGATTGCTTTTTCGGTTAATTCTTGAGCTGCACCCAATTGTCCGGCGGATTCGTATAATTTTCCCAATCCTCCCAAACCGTAAGCTTCTGCAAGTGTATCGCCAATAGTTTGGGCTTGTCGAATAGCTGTTACCAAGATTGGAGCTACAGTACTAATTTTCTTTGCCTCCCCGCGTCCCATTTTCACTAAACTTTCAGCAAAATTAATCTGGGCGTAAATACTGCTGCGACTGGGTGGGAGTTGTTTGAGTAAGGTTTGAATTTCCGGAATGATTGCTTGGGCTTCGGTATATTTTTGGCGATCGACAAGTAAACTGAATTGGTTAAGTATTGCCTGAGATTTGATCAGAGCAGCAGGAGAGATTTCCCAGCTTTGTTGGTAGTATTTTAAAGCTGCAATTGGGCGATCGCTTGTACGGGCGTTGTTTCCTAAGCTCAATAAACTAATACTAATTTCGAGAGGATTACGCAGGCGTTGGGCAATTTCTAAACTTTCTTGCAATGCTGTTTGAGATTGTTGATAATTACCAACTATTTGTTCTGCGTCACCTAAGGAGCGCAAGCTAACTACTTTTTGAATTGAGTCGGGTTGCGTTTTTAATGTTGCGTTGACTTCTTGAAGAATTTTTACCGCACTACGATAGTAACCTAAGATTTGTAATGCTTGTGTTTGAGCAATTCTGGCTGCGATACTACTGCTCGTCTCTCCAGCTTCTATAAATATTTTTTCTGCCTGTTGCCAACTTTGTAAAGCATTTTCTGTTTGTCCGATTGAGAGAAATAATTTACCTTGGATAGTGTAAGTTTGGGCAAGTAGTTTCTGATTGGTAATTGGGGCATTTGTAGAGGTATGTGCTTCGACTCCGACTCCTTGCAATTGCAAACTTTCAGTGATGGCTTGCTTTGCTTCTGTCCATTTTCCCATTTGCTGATAAGTCAAAGACAAATTACCCAAAGTTCCAGCTTGTTTGAGAATTTCTCCTTTTTGCCGATATTGTTGTACTGCTTGCTCTAAAATTTGTGCCGCTTCAGAAAATCTGCCAGCTTCATACAATTCTTTCCCTTCATCAGTTTGATTGGGGGTGATGGGATTTTGAGCAATTTGATTTGGGGTTAAATATTCATATCTTGGCTTTTGAGTTTGTAAGTGGATGACTTGAGCCGGAAATAACTGTCCCGAATTTGCCAAACTCGGGAATACAAATCCAAATATTAAATAGCTACCTAACAACAATATGAGTAAAAATCGATATTTCATTTTTTATAGATAACCCTCAATACGGTTCGGTTAAGCAAAAATGGTTATTAGCGGTTAGCTTTTAGCTAGTGGTTTTTAGAATCAATCACATATAGATGATTAAGTCTTATTCTTACCCTTTTCCTCCCTAACCGAACCTTATTTAGACAACTTTCTCAACCTCCCCCCAACAATTTCAACAATTGCACCAAAGAGTTTCTCTGGAGATAATTCAATACGGTTCAGTTAAGAAAATAAATTAATTGCTATACACAAAACAGATTGATTTTTTATTTTTTGGAGGGGGTTTGGGGCAAATCCCCCAAGTCTTGGTTTTTGTCAGAGCGAATCAAGCTGACAACCTGAACTGAACATTATTGGGAGATAATTTTCCCTGACATTAATTTAATTGCCCCATGCCTAAAAAGGTGTGTAAATAATAGAAAAATACAAACCATTTTCCTGCCAGGTACTTTTCCGTGAATCAATTGAAATTAAAGGGATACCCCAATCAAATTGGGCATTTAATTTATTGCCTAATTGCAAGCGTAAACCCAAGCCAGTTGAGAGTAAAGTATTAGTCTCCAGGTTTGCTCGCTCACTGCGATTCCATACCGTTCCTACATCGATAAAAGGAACAACTTGTAATAGAGTTTGCGATCGCTTATCGCGGAAAATAGGGAAGCGGACTTCGGTACTGGCGAAAAATCCATTATCGGAGAGTAATGCATCCTGTCGATATCCGCGTACATTACTTTGTCCCCCTAAGCCAAATTGTTCCAGGGCAACAAGTGGTCTATCAGCAAATTGTAAGTCACCACGCATCAAAAATAACGTATCCGGTGCCAGCAAACGCACCCATTGGGCTTGTCCTCGCCATGAATAGAAACTGCTATCGGGAGATTTTTCATTGATGGTAGAATTGAGAGCATCAAGTCCAACACTAAACTGCGATCGCATTGCAAATACTTGCTGGCTACTGCGCTGTGTCCATTCTTGGAAAAATCGGAGTGCGGTGACACTAGTTCTCCCATTCGCATCTGCACCTTCCGCCGGAAAAGGTATTTCCCCTTTTAAGAGGCTGGCTTCACTTTCTCGGCGAGTTAATGCCATCCCGACTGCTAATTCACTATTTGGCTTCTGAATCACTGGTTGTCGCAATGTCAATTCATAATACTTTGAGTAGGATTCAATATCCAACCTGTTAAATGGCTGCTCAATCACATTATTATCAGAGGCACCAAAACTGGCTGCAAATGTGCCATTACGGGGGTTAATGGGTACGGTATAGCTAAAATCGTAAGCATTGCTGCCATCTGTATTTGTATATGACGCACTGATATTATCCCCCCAGCCCAACAAATTCGCCTCACTCAGTTGCACTTGTCTACGAAAACTACCGACACTAGGGGAGCGTCCATTGTCTAAATTAATTTGGGCGTTAAATGTTTGTGCTTCCCGCACCGTTACTTCTAGGGTACTGGTTCCCTGACGAGTTCCCGCAGCTAATTCCGCCGACAGATTTTGAATTAAGGGATTGAGTTGGAGAACCTGCAAAGCTTCCAGTAATTTTTCTCGATTTAAGGGTTTACCTGTCGCCAGCGCCAAGCGACTCCGTATGTAATTAGAGTTTAACCGCCTTGTTCCCGTGACTTTAATTTCTTCGAGTTCCCCCTCCACCACACGAATCTCCACAACCCCATCAACTAGCCTCTGGGGTGGGATAAATGCGCCGCTTGTGATGTATCCTCGATCAACATAAAATTGAGTAATTTGCGATCGCAATTCAAACAACTGTGCCAAAGTTATCGGTTTATTTATATAATTCTTGGTAATCTCGGCAAAGTCTTGATCGCGAAATATCGAACTACCTGTAATCTTAATTTTGGCGATCGTAATTGTTTGGGGAATATTACCTGCTGGTGTTTCTTCTGGCTGGATTGGTGGATTATTCTCAGGAGTTAGCAACTGTTCGGGTGGCGGTAAAGGTGCTGGAGGTAGTTGTTCTGGCAAAGGCTGTGTTGAGGGTGGTTTTGTGTTTTGACGCGGAGTGATGTTTGCAGGGGTGGGAACTTGGTTTTGAACTTCTGCTGCGATGAGAACAGATAATTCTGGTGGTTTGGCGACAAATTTAGTTTTATTTATGACTTCTGCCTTTAGTGGTTCTACCTGAATTAACGACGTACATAGTAGAAAATTTGAGTAAAAGTAGAATCTATATATATAGCTATAGCCATTTAAACGGTTCAATTGAGGCATCATATTAAAATTTGTTAATTACAGTGGCAAACACTCACAAGAGCAGTAATATTTTTTACATTGCTTTTGGTTGGGTTTTTTAAAGCTCAGATAATTTTATGGGAATTTTGGGTTATAGCCAAATAAAAACGTCAAAAAATGCCACTTTGGCAAAATAGGCGGTATGCGTAATTCATTCATAGACATAGCATTTAATTTGGAAAGTCTTTTAATAGAGCCTTTCGTTCTCTCACTTGCGACGCTACGCAGGCGTAAACCAAGGGGAATGAAGCCTAAGAAGCTTGTCAGCCAACTCAGGAATAAGCGCATACATCTTCTAATGTTTTATTCAACCCACTAAAATTATTTATTCTCAGTCATTCGGAAAACAGTACAAGTCGCTTGTAGTTACACCTAACAGTAAAGACTAAAACTTTACTTAAACAACTAGTAATATAGTACACAACTAATTAGGTCAGACGAATTATGAACTTAGAAGAAATGCCCAAACACCAGAATGACTGCTACGGTGAATTACCTGAAGACGCGACTGCATTGCAGAAAATGCAGTATGAAATTCGGGAAGAATTCATCAAAGGCATAAATAACTCTGCCGTGAGCAAGGTGCTGGAAAAGTATGGTTTAACAGCAAAAAAAATCATCAGATTTGAACTGGCTCTGAATTTGCGTGAGTTACGCCAACAACAAGAAACTCTTACCGAGAGCGATGCCAAAATTCCTGAAGGCTTGACAGAAATGGCTGGTGAAGAAATCAAGCTAGCAAGTTGTTGCCTTTGCTTCCCTTGGTGTTGTTCTTGCTAAGAAAATGAAGTTGTCATCCATCATTTTTGCGACAGGAATGTAGATTAAATAAGGGTGTGTATTTGTGAGAGTACAGCAACATTCCTAATTGAATCTAAATTGCCAGTTATTAAATTTATCTTCCTCAGCAAAAATTTGACAATTATATTCATTATTGTTTGTTTGATTGGTTTGAATTATAACCACTTACTGAATATACTTAGTATCAAATTAGCTCGTTTCCCCTAAGGAATCGGGTTTTTTCTGTATCCACTTTCATGTAGTCTAATTAATTAGAGATTGGTGCAATTCTGTGACAGCAATTAGCTGAAAGGATACGATATCTAAAATGATATATTTTCCCAACAAAATCAATAAATTACAAGAATCATCAAAACAAACTTTTATTCTAATTCACAAGATTATTTTGCTAAATTTAGTCACAGTATTCATATTTCCAGAAAATCCGGTTTTTGCTCAAATCACGCCAGATAATACTTTACCTAATAATTCTCGCATTACCACACAGAACAATATCCAATTAATCGAAGGAGGAACTCAAGCAGGAAATAATTTATTTCACAGCTTGGAAACATTTTCTCTGCCAACAACAAATACAGCCTACTTTAATAACTCTCCCAGTATTCAAAATATTATTACCCGTGTCACCGGAACATCGATTTCCAATATTGAGGGTACTATTCGTGCTAACGGGATTGCTAACCTATTCTTGATTAATCCTAATGGGATTGTGTTTGGTGAACAAGCATCATTAAATATTGGTGGTTCCTTTATAGCCAGCACCGCAAACAGTGTTAACTTTGCTGATGGGAGTAAATTCAGTACTACAACAACTCCAACTCCAACATTACTAACAATCAGCACTCCAATTGGCTTGCAATTTGGACAAAGCCCAGGCAGCATTATCAATAAATCCCAAGCAAGTCTGAATCGTGTCAAAAACTCCTTGCGAGCATTCCCTGGTTTACAAGTATCTCCTGGAAAAACCCTCGCTCTTGTCGGTGGTGATATCAAAATGGATGGGGGGAATTTAACAGCACCACAGGGAAGAATTGAGTTAGGAAGTGTGGGGAGTGACAGCTTAGTCAGTCTCATTCCCACTACAGAAGGTTGGACATTAGGATATGAGGGAGTCGGTAATTTTCAGAACATTCAACTATTTGCTCGAATGTCTGACACCTTTATTCCCTTAAACTCAATTTTGACGACAACAGGTGAAAGGGGGAATGGACATATTCGGGTTAAAGGTGATGTTGTTGAAATCGCTAGTAGCGGTATCATTGACTTAAATTTCAGCAATAACAATGGCGGAGATATTGCTATAGATGTCAATAAATTAATTTTGCGCGATGGTGGACAAATAGTAAATAGTACAATTGCAACAGGAACTGGTGGAAAACTCACAATTAATGCTGCCACATCTGTTGATATAATTGGTATTGTTGATTTCTCAAAAGAGACATCAGTTTTAAGTGCGATCGCAAATACAGCTTATCAAACGGGTGATGCTGGGGATATCACTATTAACACAGGTAAATTAAATATTCGCAATGGCGGCACAATATCAGTTCAGTCAAGTGGAATCCTCATACCTCCCAGATTTCAAGAATTAATTCCAGCGACAGGAAACGCAGGAAATTTGACAATCAATGCCACATCAATCGAGTTAGCTGGAAAATCAACTACTAATGTACCCAGTCGTTTAATCGCTGAAACTTTAGGTTCGGGAAATGCGGGAAAACTAACCATCAACACAGAAAATTTAATTGTTAGAGATGGTGCAGATATTTCTGTTAGCAGTCAAGTGAATCTTCCTCCAAATCGCAAATATCTTGGTAATCCCCGCAATCTAGGTAAAGCCGGGGATTTAACCATTAATACCCGTTCAATACTCTTAGATAGTCAGGGAAAAATTATTTCGCAAACAGACTTAGGAAATGGGGGAAATATTATCCTCAATGTACAAAACCTCCTGCTCATGCGTCGCAATAGCCAAATCTCCACTAGCGCCGGCAAAGTTCAATCTAGTGGCGATGGTGGCAATATTACCATTCAAAGTCCCAACGGTTTTATAGTTGCTAACCAGCTAGAAAATAGCGACATTACAGCTAATGCCTATACAGGTTCCGGTGGGAAAATAAAAATCACAGCTACTGGTATTTTTGGCATTGCACAACGTAATCGAGAAGACTTAGCACTGAGTTTAGGAAGTAGTAATCCCAATGAATTAGACCCGCAAAAAAACTCAACCAGCGATATTACAGCGATTTCTCAAACGAATCCGAGCTTGAATGGAGTTGTAAATTTAAATACATTAGATATTGATACAAATCGGGGATTAATTAAACTTCCGCAAGAACCGCAAGAACCAAAATTATCTCAAGGTTGCAAACAGATTGCTCGTAACCATAGCCAATTTACCATTACTGGACGAGGCGGATTACCAGTTAACCCGCGAGAATCTTTGCGGAATAATACTGTCAATGCTGATTGGATATCGCTAGAAAATCTTGGGGAGCGATCGCATTGGCAGCCCTCATCAAAAAATAATAACATTTCCGCGACCCCGATTATGGAAGCCCAAGGATGGATAGTCAATAATCGTGGGGAGATTTTTTTAGTTGCCAACACACCGAAACCAACAAATCAGAATTCGGCTTTAGTTACACCATCCTGTAGTTAAGAGATTTTTTGTAGTGCAAAGAGGAGTTTCCGGGGAGATATTCTTCACGGAAAACTCCGGGGCATCTTGCCCGCTACACTAGCAAAAACATTGGTAATTTCTTTTTCGCAAATCTCCTTAGGAATGAAAATTGAATAATCTACAACTTTCAATTTGTTTGGGAATGGTGCGTTACTGTTGTACTTTATTTAATCCACATTCCTTAGTCATGAGAATTGATATATTCATTCATAATTAATGTGCTACAGCCTTCCCTGGTGATTTCACTTTCTTGAAGAACAAAATAGCAACTCCACTCAATAATAAAGCAATCCCAATAAAATAAAAACAATCATTAAATGCCATCACAAAAGCTTCACGACGAACCACACTATCAATAGATTTTATTGCTTGTTCTTGTGCTGTACTTAAATCAGAACCACGACTCGTAAAATATTGAGTTAATTGATTAATTCTTTCCTGAGTTGCTTGACTATATAACGAGACAGAAGTGCCTAATTGATTTGAGTGGAATTGTTCGCGATTACTTAATAAAGTCGCCAGTGATGCAATCCCAATTGAGCCACCTAAATTCCGCATCATATTAAATAAACCGCTTGCTGAACCAGCATCTTTTGCTGCTAAACCCGCAGTTGCAATTGAAGTCAAAGGTACCATAATTAATGGTTGTCCCATTGAACGTACAAGTTGTGACCATATTAATTGATCATAACCTGTTTGATAGGTTAATTTCGCATTCATAAAGGCACTAATGGCGAATAAAGATACGCCAACGGCTACCATTAAGCGCACGTCAATACGTTGCATTAATTTGGGAATAAAGGGAATAATAAATAATTGCGGCACACCTGCCCAAATTAATACTTGCCCGATTTGTAAAGCATTATATGCTTGAATTTGAGCAAGATATAAAGGTAAAATATAGATTGAACCATATAAACCCACACCAAGAGATACATTCACAATTGTCGCCAAACCGAAATTGCGATCGCGTAATAATCTTAAATTAATAAATGGTTGTTTGCGCGTCAGTTCAATCGCAAAAAACAATAATAGGAATATTACTGACATTACTGCCAAACGAGTTATTAATGGCGAGCCAAACCAATCTTTACGACTACCTTCTTCCAGTACCACTTGTAAGGAAGATAAACCAATCGCCATCGAAGCAATTCCCCACCAATCACCCTGTTTTAATAATTCAAATTGCGGCTTTTGTTGATATATGCCATACCAGACACCTGCTAACATTAATATGCCGGGAAAAATATTAATATAAAAACTATAATGCCAACTAAAATTTTCTGTTAACCAACCTCCTAATGTCGGACCAATTGAAGGAGCAAAAACTGCCGTCATCCCAAAAGCTGCTAAACCTGCGGGTTGTTTTGCTGCTGGTAAAGAAGTGAGAACAACAGTCATTGCACTAGGAATTAAAACTCCTCCCGTAAACCCTTGTAAGGCGCGGAAAACTATCATTGAGTTTAAATTCCAAGATGAAGCGCAGCAAATAGAAAAGAAAATAAATAATGCAGTATTAATTAATAAATATCGACGTAAGGAAAATACACGTGACAGCCATCCCGTCAGGGGAATAACTACAATTTCTGCAACTAAATAAGACGTAGAAATCCAAGAACCCTCATCTAAACTTGCTCCTAAACTGGCTTGAATATCCTGTAATGAAGCATTAGTAATTTGGATATCCAATACCGCCATAAATGCACCTAACATACTTGCTAAAACCCCAATCCAAGTTCTGAGGGGTACTTGTGAAGGAGAGCTAGGTTGACTGGCTATATTTAAGTTTGTCATAGGAGAAAGAAGAGGTGAAAAGGGAATTTATATATATTGAGACTATTCGTAAATATTTATGGATTACTGCCTTTAATAATTCCTTTTTGTGTATAAATAGGAAGTACTAATTTTCTTAGCTCTGGTAACTCTCTGGTAAAAAATATTGAACCAATAATACAAACAATTCCATCAATAATTAATGTGGTTGGCGCACCAATACGTTCCGCTAAAAATCCTCCTAATAAATTGCCAAATGGAGTCATCCCTAAAAAAGACATTGTAAATAAACTCATGACTCGCCCACGTTTATCTTCGTCAACTATAATTTGCAATACAGTATTACTAGTTGCCACTTGGAGAATTGTTCCCAAACCGACAAATAACATAATGACTAACGAAAGTGGTAATAATCGCGAAATCGCAAAAGCAATTAATGCAATCCCTAAAATAGTTGGAGCGATCGCAATTACTTTTCCTAGTCCAAATACTGTCTTTCTCGTAGCTAAATATATCCCACCAACTAAAGCTCCAATTCCCGAAGATGCCATCAAAAAACCCAATGTCTGTGCACCACCCTTGAGAATTTCTGCGGCAAAAATTGGCACAATCACGGTATATTGAATCCCAAATAAGCTGACTAATGCAGCTAATAATAATATTGAGCGAATTGGCGGAAATCCAAAGGAATATGTAAACCCATCTTTGATTCTCTGTAATGGGTTAACATTGCTTCTGGGTATTTGGTTGGCTCCGACTCGCATTGCTAACAACGCCATAATTACAGCAATATAACTAACACCATCAATCAAAAAACAATAACCAGCACCAACTTGTGCTAACAATAAACCACCAATTGCTGGTCCAATTAACCTCGCACCATTAAACATAGTAGAATTAATGGCGATCGCATTTGCCAAATCGTCCCGTCGTTCGATTAATTCTGTCACAAAAGCTTGACGTGCAGGTGCATCAAAAGCATTAATAAACCCCTGCAATAAACTCAAAGCAATAATATGCCAAACTTGAATCATTCCTGATAACGCCAGCGCTGCTAAACTTAACGATTGCAGCATCGCCAAAATTTGTGTACCAATCAAAATCTGATGACGGGAAAATCTATCTGCAAAAATGCCACCAAAAGGGGCGAGAAAAAAACTTGGTATCTGACTCGTAAAAGCCACAACTCCCAACATTAAGGCTGAATTAGTCAAACTATATACCAGCCAAATGGTTGCCAATTGAGTCATCCACGAACCAATTAACGAGATACCTTGTCCAACAAAAAATAAGCGGTAATTTCTTGATCGAAAAGCTGGTATTACATGTTTCCAACTTGCACCTGTATTTTCCACAGAATATTCCTTGAATTAATCAACTTTCCCGCACAATTGTGGTGTAGTTAAGTGGTGTAGTTTATAAGGATAATTCCTGTCTTAATAATTTCTCTACTTCCTTGAGGCAGAATCCAATACCCATCACTTACCCACTTAGTATTCCTCAACTACTTAACCGTAATACTTACTTCAGCCGACATTCCCGGTGAAATCCGCGATTCATAGCCTTGAATACTTGCAGGCTCAAAGGCTATTTTCACAGGAATCCGTTGCACAATTTTAGTAAAGTTACCCGTTGCATTATCGGGCGGCAATAAAGCAAATTGCGCCCCTGATGCTGGCGAAATACTATCCACATGACCTTTAAATGTATGCTTGGGGAAAGCATCAAGCTTAACTTCCACTTCTTCTCCCGGTTTTATGTCTCCTAACTGGGTTTCTTTGAAATTTGCCACAACCCAATAATCATTGTTGACAACAGCCATCATCGGAGTCCCCACTTGCACACGGTTGCCAACTTCAACGTTTTTTCGACCAATGCGTCCGGCTGCGGGTGCGGTAATATCCGTATAGGAAAGCTGTAATTGGGCATCTTTAAGGGCTGCTTGAGCTTGGGTAATTGAAGCTTTCGCGGCTTCATACTGTCCCCGGTTAACATTGGTTTGCTGTTCCCCTGCTGTCGCTTGTTGCAACCCACCTTTGGATGCAGCTAGTTTCGCTTGAGCGCTGGTGACACCTTCCCTTGCTTGGGCGAGTCGAGATTGCGCCTGTGCAACTCCGACTTTTGTTGCCGATAATTTTGCTTGCGCTTGCTGTACACCCTGTTGAGCAGCACTTTTTTGCGCTACCGCAACATCATAAGCAGCTCTAGCTGTGTCTAATTGTTGTTGTGCAACTGCACCCTGTTGGAAAAGCGCATTGTAACGGTTGTAGTCAGCTTCAGCTTTTTGCAAGTTCGCATTTGCCTGTTTCACCTGGGCTTGGGCGGCAGAAATCCCCGCTTGGGCTTCTGCTACTGCTGCTTGGGCGGCGGGAATCCCGGCTTGGGCTTCTTCTACTGCTGCTTGGGCAGTCGAAATAGCTGCTAATGCACCGCTAACATCACCTTGTGCTTGCGCTGTTTTCGCGTTAGTTGTTTGCGAAGCTAGGGTAATATTGGCTGCGGCTGCTTGCGCTTGTCTTTGGGCTGTTTGCAATGAGGCTTCTGCTTGTTGGACTTTGTTTTGGTAATCGCGAGGATCGAGTTTTACTAGTAATTGTCCTTGCTGTACTAATTGGTTGTCACTTACTAACACTTCGCTAACAGTACCAGGAATTTTGCTACTAACCTGGTTAATATGTCCGGCAACCGTGGCATTATCAGTTTCTTGGTGCGTTGTCGCATAATGCCAATAATTATATCCAAATCCACCTGCGGCTAATACACCAACTCCCAACAGCCCTAAAATCAATCCTAATGGTTTCTTGCCTTTGGCTGGTTGCCTTTTGTCTTGTTCTGTTTCTGGAGTCACAAATGGTGCTTCAGTGGTTAGACTTGCACCTGCGCCGCTAGCAGTTCCTGCATCTAAATCTTGTTTGTTGGCAATCATTTTTTGATCGATCGCAATTTTTTTGTTTTGCCCGTTGAGACTGTTGTTAGTTACTTGCATTCTTGATTACCCACCCTGTATGAAATATCTAAAAAGTATTTACAGTGATTTTATTTAGTGTGCTAAGTATCTACCTAAGTTAATTTTACATAATTTTATTTAGGATGCTAAATATCTTGCCATTCCCTTGAACAAATGACTTCAGGCATGAGGGTGAAGTTAGCTTGGTTAAAAATATAGATACAGATAGAGGACAACGCCCCGTAGCTAAATTGAAAGCTAAATTTAAGAGATATTGGCGATCGCCTGGTTCAAAATGTGGGAAAATAATTCGCGATCACTATCCGCAATCCCTTGCATGGCTTCTTCGCGTAACTCGACAGCTAGGGGTGGTAAAATATCCTGAAGTTTTCGCCCTGCATCGGTTAACCAGATGCGCCATATTCTTCTGTCTTTGATATCACGTTCGCGACGTACTAAACCACGTTCCTCCATGCGATCGATCACACCTGTCAAAGTACCGCCAACCTGTTGTAACTTATCGCCAATACTCGAAGTCGGGAGACCATCATCCTGCCACAAACAACATAAAACTAACCAGTGGAAAGGTGTTAGTCCAAATGGTTCTAGTTTTTCAGTGAACTTACGTGTCAACAACTGTGAGAGTAGCTTGATTCTGTAGCCGAGATTATGTGGTGCTAAAACTTGTTGCCAGGATGCAATGAATCGAGAATTATCAGATTCAGATATAGATACCATCTTGAAATTTACTTAGCGTACGTAATATCATCATAACACTCTTTTTTTTCAAGTGGCTCATCATTCAATACAGTTCAGACTCACTTAGAGATACGGGGAAGTGGAGAAAGTTTAATCGGCAGTGATTAGACAGGGATAATATCAATTCTACTTTCAGTCTGACTTGTAATCTTATTTCAATACTTGCACTAAACTATATTTTTGGACTGTCCCAATGATTCGATGGGGTACAGAAGAATTTAAAACTTGTTTTTTCTCTATCCAAGCATAGCTACTCGGCGTTAATTGTGTCAATGAAGATACTTCTTTACCAATATTTTTAGTATAAAAATCAATCAAAACGCCAGGTTTACCACCAACATTCACAAAGTTAATTGGGTAAGAATTGAGAATTTGTGAAATTTCTGGCTGTTGAATAAATTTGCGAAAGTCGGGGTTGTAGTCGCTTAATAAACCATTCCCACCAGCGACAGCTAAACCTAGCCAAACAGGAATAAGCCAACTTGCTATCCAACAATTAGCAGTGAGAAAATTGAGATAAAAATGGTAGCTTCCTATCCAGATAGTTGGTAAAAATAACCAACCAAAACCTACCACTATCGCTAAAATTGAATATGGATGAATTTTGCTTTGACCGAAGTAGAATGTAACTATACCTGCAATGAGAAATATAATTCCGAAAATACCAAAAATGTAACTTAATTTTTGAGGTAATTTATGCAGGTATGTAATACTTTCTGGAATGAATACTAATTTACGCCGTTTCGTAATTGTATAAGTATAAATTTGAGAGAGTGTATCTAATCCAACTGCTGCTAGTAACGAGAGAAAAGGGAACAAACACAAGCTATAGTGGGGAAGGCGGGTGGAAAAAAGACTAAGTTCTACAAATAAAATAACAGGGAAAACAACACAAATTAATTTATAACTGGATTGATGTTGATTTAAGGGTTGAGAAATGGGAATAAATAACCCAATTATCGCCAAGAAAAGCCACGGAAACGACGTAACCGGAAGACTCAAAAAATAAAATAAAATACCATTTGTACCCCTTTGTTTTGAGCCTAGTCGAAATACAAAATCTAAAAGTTGGGTAATACTCACACTTCCATAATGAATGACATTCAAGCATAACCAAATTAATGTCGGTATTAAACCAATGAAGAAACCTAAATATAAACTAGGTTTATTAATCAAGCGATCGCGGCTATTTCCCCAGATTAAATAAGGCAATAAAGCAATTATTGGTAGGAAAATCATCAGACTCCGAAAGAGGAAACCTAAGCCCAAGCAAAATCCACCAATAAGACAGTAGAGCGAACTATATTTATAATCAGATGATAAATCGACTTTTAAGAAAGAAAATATTGCTAACAAAACTAAAAAAATCATTGGTACATCAGGAGTACCCAAACGGCAATATTGCAACCATAAAAAATTAACACTTA
The DNA here is from genome assembly GCA_004296455.1 of Calothrix sp. NIES-4101. Lineage (GTDB taxonomy): Bacteria > Cyanobacteriota > Cyanobacteriia > Cyanobacteriales > Nostocaceae > Brunnivagina. The sequence continues at coordinate 3,738,241 of AP018280.1, read as the reverse complement.
AAATCGCCGATGCCAGCCAAGCTATTTTGGGATTGAGGATGATTTTACCAATTTCATATAATAGAAATATGCTCAATATCCCCAAAATCATATTTGGTAAACGAACACTAAATTCACTAATATTAAATATCTTGTAAGTCAGTGCTATTAACCAATAAAATCCCGGTGTTTTATGATGCGGACTTGACCAAGGATGTATCCAATCCCCCGAATCAAACATGAGACGAGCGCGCACAGCGTAAAGACCTTCATCATGTGCCATTAAACTATTATTTCCAGCACCAAATAGTAATAATGGGAGTATCCAAATAGACAAACTAATATAAGGAAGAGCTAGAAAACGTTGAATTGGCAAGTAAAGATTATTAAGAGATTGTTTGATATATAACATTTAAATTTAGTCAAGAAATCAAGTAAAGAAAAAATTAATGATGCGCTTACTAGCTTTATTGTTGAGTCTTTTTTAAAATATGTGGGTTGGCACACAAACCATCACAGTTTGGTATCGACGTAAAATAACATACTTTTGCCACATAAATTCGCCCTTGTAAGATTCTTATGCTGCTTAGACCAAATGAACGCACTAAGCTAGATGACTCCGACGACAAATTATTCTATTCGTTTCCTCGCTTTGTCACCCATGTTGATGAAGGCTTTATTCAACAACTAACCGACTTATATCGACAGTTGCTCGAACCGAATACGCGCATTTTAGATTTGATGAGTAGTTGGGTTTCGCATCTACCAGAAGAAATGAATTTTTCCCATGTTGAGGGGCATGGACTAAATGCAGACGAACTATCACGTAACTTGCGTTTAAATCATTACTGTGTGCAAAACCTGAATGATAAACCACAGTTGCCCTTCAACGATCAAGATTTTGATGCAGTTCTTAATTGTGTTTCCGTTCAGTATTTGCAATATCCTGAAGCAATTTTTACGGAGATTCACCGTGTTTTAAAACCTGGCGGCGTGGCAATTATCAGTTTTTCCAATCGCATGTTTTATCAAAAAGCAATTCAAGCTTGGCGAGACGCATCTGAATCTGGTCGAGTTGAATTAGTCAAAAGCTATTTTACTGGTGTACCTGGCTTTAGCACTCCTGAAGTCATCTCACGTCAATGTTCGGTTCCTAATTTCTTACAATGGCTCGGTGCAGGTGCAGGCGACCCATTTTATGCTGTAGTAGCGTATAAAGAATAAGGAAAAAGGGTAGAAGGGGATGGGGGAAAAGGAAATTTATTGATATCCAATACCCAATCACCCAATACCCAATTTTCTTTTTATAAAAAATGTATAGTTTTACCAAATTATGCGTTGACAGGTTAAATTCGGGGTGATGCTTTATTAGCTATTCTTCAATTTCAACCAAATGGAGATAATGATCATGAAATTTCCCCGTATTCGTTCAGTTATGGCAGCCTTAATGCTGTCTGTGTTAATCTTCACGACTGCTGGTTGTGCAACTAATAAAGCACCTGGGCGTTTTGATGCAGCCCAGCAGCAAAGTAGCCGTCAGAAAAGTGGTCAGGCTGTTGTCAAGAATGCAACTCAAGGCAGCGAGTTTAATAAGTTTTTCCCCGCTTCTGGTGGTGGGTATGACCGCGTCTTCACTCAAGAGAAGAAGGGTTTTGCGGAAGCTAATTTGAAAAAAGGTGGTAAAGTGCTGGCACAATTGGCAGTTTCCGATACTTCTAGCACACCTACAACCGCAGCTAGTTATTCCAGTAGCTCTAAAAAAATTGGTGGATATCCAGCTAAAACTTTAGGTAGTACAAAAACATCTATTTTGGTGGGTAAGTACCAAGTGACAGCGATATCGAAAGACCCATCATTTAATGCTAGCGATCGCGAAGCTTGGCTTCAGAAATTTAACCTGAATGGGTTATCAAGATTGAAGTAGGATTTTGGTTTTTAGTTATTGGTTGTTAGTTATTTAGTAATGATTGACGTACAGAATTTTACAAGTAAATGAAGTACAGGGTTACTTGTAGTCAGAAATCGCGATCGCCGATCAACTGTGAATGAATCTATTAATTAACTAAATGACTAACTATCAACTATTAACTATTAACTATTAACCAGCAACTAGTAACTATTAATAAATAACTCAATCGGAGGAGCTTTTTTTGTGAGTAAATCAATTTTTCAGTTAGTTGATGAGTTACCCACTGGTGGTTTAACTATTTCGATGTTGAATGCCTTAGATTTTGCCGCACCAGGTCAGTGGCAAAATATTACTGGTTTTGTGAATACCATTAAGCATGTCACAGGTGAATCAGACGATGAGTTGATTCAACAAATTGGAGAACGCGCAATTTATCTTTATAATGACAAGTCCCAGGGCTACCAAACTGCAATGTGGTTGTACCAAACTGTTGATGGGACTGATAAAGCTTTGGGTGCGGCGGCTTTAGCGAATAAAATTGGCGAAAACGTTTCCTTTTTGGGCTTTTTGGATAAACTCACTCCCAAGCCCGATAAAGCGCAAACGATTGATTTGACTCTCAAACTGGTGGCAGAATTAGTTGCTTTTTGTCAAATCAATGGTATTCCTGGCGACAGCATTGGCGATTTTGTCGCGGCATTGGGAGAATATAGTGGCGAGTCCATGATTCGCATGGCTGCGTTGGTTTGTGTTGATGGCTTGATACCTCTGGGGCCAGATTTTATTCAGAAAGCAATATCTGGTCTTAACAGCATGACTCCTAGTGATTTGGAACAAAATTCCACTTTCAAGGATATGCAGAATGTAATCCCTGGTAATAATGCTGCTGGGAAACTTGATTTTATGGGTCAAAGTTTTGACTCTGTTAAAGGCTGGATGAGTAATTTGGTTACTTCGAGAAATTTGTCTCCGCAGTCAGTTGTGGGTAATTTGAGCAACTTTATGCAAATTGCAGACGATAAGTTAGATTACTTGGCGGCGTTTCTGGATGTTTCTACAAATTACTACGAACATACAGGTACACAAACTTTGGCGCGACGTTTAATTGAACGCGCTTTTGCGGAACTTTAGGCTAAAAATTTCCACCAAAGAAAATTTCCACGTGAAGATTTACAATAGCTAGCGAATCATGTGATTCGATATTTTCAGTCAGTAGTCAGTCATCATTAGGTTGATAAAGTTATTACTTTTAAGTTATTGATCACTGACGACTGACTTTTTTTGATCAAAATGTAGAAAAACACCGTTTAACTGGGTAGTTTTAGATTAGCTGCGATCGCACTCAAAAATGGCTCAAAAACTGCTAAGTTTTCATATTTGTCAAATTTCCCGGTGGCTGCACGGGGGTCAAAAGCTGTATTAATTACATATACTGAATTTTCATCAACCGCCACATACTTTAAATATTGTTCTTGGATTCCACCTTGGCGTTTAAGTCCTGCAAATCCGTAGCGTACACCTTGAAGTTTTCCAACTGTTACTGTTTGCGGTGGATAACCGGAAAAATTAATTTTGTCTGTGTATTCTTTTTGACGGTCTTTGGAAAGTGCTATGTAATCATCCGCAATCCAAGTGTTTAGCGCCAATAAGACTTTTTCCTGGGAAAGCGGATTTGGGAAATCTATATTGTTATGATTACGAATACTGTGACTTGCTAGCAACTTTTGTAACTTTGGCTGAGTTTGGAGTGGATAAATTAACATCTCCACCGAGCCTAAATTTTTACCTTCAGCAGAAACACACAAAAAGGGTGCATCTCCTTCGCAGGGTGCAACATTCCAGCCAGTCGGTGCTGATGTCTTCCCCAAAATACGTTTCCAGACATTACCTTCTATTGGCTTAAAGCCGACAACTGTTTGGACTTGTGGGGTAATTTCTGATTTTGAGTTAGGTGAAACCGTTGGGGATAGAACTGGTGGTTTCGTCTCGTTACTACTGGGAGCTTTCTTGAAAACAGACTTAAAAATAAGTGGCGATAGCGCCAACAAAATAATAGCGATTAATAGGTGATAGACTCTCAAAAAAATTCTCCTCTCAATCTAAATGCATACTTTGCAAGTAAATACTACCTGCAAAGGGTTAATTTGTGTCCAAATTAAAGATACATCTAGAGAGGTAGATTTACGCAACAAAAATCTGATTGGGGATTAGGTATGGGGAAAAATTGGTAATCTCCTAAGCTCGATTCCTTATTTCCCTTTTCCCTGTCACCTTATTTGAAACGTCCTCGCATTCTACGATTTTGTTTGCGGCGAGCTACAGCTTTACGCTTTTGCTTTTGCAAGGGGGTTTCAAAATGACGCTTGGTTCTGACATCTTGGAGGATACCGGCTTGCGAAACTTGACGTTTAAATCTTCGCAAAGCAGATTCAATCCCTTCGTTTTCGCCTAAAACTACTTGTGTCATGCGTATGACTCCTTTTCACTAGTGTGGATACTTAAACTTTAGCAGGCAAGAAAGACCAAGCAGTTGCTAGCAATCGCTGGAAACTGCTGGAAACTAATTACAGCATAATTCAGTAGTCAGAAGTAAAAAGGCTTGATAACGTGGCTTTCAAGCCCATGACTGTACTTTATTTACTTCCAAAGTGCTGTAAGTATTAAATTTTGGTTTAGAAAACAGGTTTTAGAAACGGCGACCACCACCACGGTTGCCACCACCCCAACCTTCACGCGAGGAACTTCTTTCTTCGCGAGGTCTAGCTTTGTTAACTTTTAAATCGCGTCCCATCCATTCTGCGCCATCTAGCCCTTCAATGGCTTTGTCTTCGTCGGCACTGCTCTCCATGTCTACAAATGCAAATCCTCGCATCCGACCTGTTTCGCGATCGGTGGGTAATTTGACACTGCTAACTCGACCGTATTCTTCAAATACACGTTTTAAATCATCTTCTGTAACTTGGTAAGATAAGTTACCGACATAAATTGACATTGAGGAATCTCCAAAACCGGGATATGTAGAGAGTTAGATTCGGAGAAACCCTTTTAAAAGCTAAAATGATTTTCACAACCGAATATAAATCTTAGAAAGCTAGTATAGCAGATTATCTAAGCCTGCAACCTCTGATTTTTGGTAGAAAGGTAATGGGGAAAGGGAAAATGAGAAAGGGGTAATCAGGTCAAGGGAAAAGCTAAAAGGAAAATTATTAAATAATATTTTTATGATTTCAACCTTTATTGTTGAGCTTGTTTGAGGGGTATTTGGATGATAATTTCTGTATCTGTTGCGATCGCACTGGAGCAGTACTGAAGTTGTCATGAAGTATTCAAGTTTACCTATGCATTTTTCTCCTATTAATTTAGTAGCAACCTATTATCCCTAATCATGTACTTTTAGCAGTGTTTTTAAGTAGGAAGGCGGAATTATTTGTTTTGAGCATTTCCACTACGCTCATTTCGACTATGCCCAATACTCAAAGCCACTTCTGGATGAGCATCTAGTTTGCTTTAATTCCACCCAGCTACATGGTGGTAAAGAAAGGATAAACTATTTTACTGCCACTTCTTATTTTTCCGTTAATTACCTTTATTGTGAACAAATTCCTCACACCTTCCGAAGTTCGTCAACTCTGCCGAACAGAAGATATAACAACACCAACGCCCGGTTTAGCAGCAGGCTACAACCAAGCGAATTTAGTCATCTTACCCCATGCAGTCGCATTCGACTTTCTATTATTTTGTCACCGTAACCCCAAAGCATGTCCAGTGTTAGATGTAACTGAAGTGGGCAATCCGGAACCCCGATTGGTGGCTCCAAATGCAGATTTGCGGACTGATTTACCTCGCTACCGAATTTTTCGCCACGGAGAACTGATACAAGAAGTCACTCATATCAAGGATTTATGGCAAGATGATTTTGTCGGATTTCTCATTGGCTGTTCTTTTTCCTTTGAATCGGCAATGTTGGCTGCAAATATCCCGGTACGTCACATCGAAGAAAATAAAAACGTACCCATGTACAAAACCAATATTTCCTGTCAACCAGCAGGTATATTTTCCGGTTCTCTGGTTGTTTCTATGCGCCCCCTGCCTGCCAGCGATGCAATCCGGGCAATCCAAATAACCAGTCGTTTCCCCAAAGCCCACGGCGCACCAGTACATTGGGGGAATCCAGAAGAGATAGGCATTACTAATATTAACCAACCAGATTTTGGCGATGCAATCACAATTAATCCTGGCGAAATCCCCCTGTTTTGGGCATGTGGGGTGACTCCTCAAGTGGCGCTACTGCAAGCAAAACCAGAGATAGCTATTACCCATTCACCTGGACATATGTTTATTACTGATATCAAGGACGAAGATTTGACTAATTGGTAATATCTAGTTCGGCTAATTCAGTTATCATTAATTTTTCTTTGCGCCCCATTTTCTCATTCATCCAAAGTGCGATATTCACAACAAATTATCGATAAAATAACCCAATTAGAATTAATTTGCGGGCAAGATGTAGGTAGAGGAATTCAACCACTTGTTAAGGCTGCAAAAGGTGGGTTACTAGGTGCTGTCTGTTCGCTATGCCAGCATTTGCAACCTCATGTAGTCATTATCACTGGTTTTTATTTGCCTCACGGCGACTTACCAGCAGCAGAAACCGATGGCATTATAGGCAGTGTCCAATTAGCAGCAGCATTATTACGTGTTGGTGTCATGGTGAGAATAGTTACGGATTCATTGTGCTTTCCCGCAGTTAGAAGTGCTGCTTTAGCCGCAGTGATGCCATTTCAGATAAATCCGTCTCATCTAAATTTTGATATTGTGCCCATCAATCCAAATGGAAGTGATGAAAAGGTAGTTTCGTTGTTAAATTCCTGGGAATCTTTACCAATTCCAGTTACCCATGTGATATCGATAGAACGTCCTGGCCCCAGTCGGGATGGTATTATCCGGAATATGCGTGGACAAGATATTAGTCCCTACACAGCACCATTGCATTTACTCTTTAATTCCATTCATAATTCATCACCTATTACTTATATTGGCATTGGCGATGGTGGGAATGAGTTAGGTATGGGAAAAATTCCCAGAAATATTATTTATGATAATATCCGACATGGTGAAAAAATAGCTTGCGTTACTAGTTGTGATTATCTGATAGTTTGCGGTGTTTCTAATTGGGGAGGAACTGCTTTATTGGTGGCACTAGCTTTGGTAAATAGCCAATGGAAGGCAGAAATCAGAGAGCAGTTAAATTTAGAGATTGAGTTGAATATTTTAGACACAATTGTCAGTAATAAATTAGCGGTTGATGGAGTTACGGGAAAAGCAACTTTGTCAGTAGACAATTTACCTTGGCACTATCATGCTGATGTATTCGACAAGTTAAATAAACTCATTGATTAATTGATTTCTTGATATTATCTATTCGCTAGAACATAAGTGTAAGTAAGTCGGCACGATAAAACCAAGGTATGTTGAGTTTTGTAAAAAGCCTGGAACGATTCTTTTATAAGCTCTTTGTTGGCTTTACACTTCGTTACATAGGTTGATTTTTTAACGCCGACTTACTTAATACCAATTCACAATTCGCAAGTCGCAATTAAATAACTTAGATGCAGCAAAGCTTTCAGGATTTACATCTGTATCAGATTTTTCGTGAAATGGTATAAGCGATGCGGTTGCTAAAACGAACCCATTTTTATCCATAATTTTAGCCCAGTAGGGGTAGACTACTGGGCTGTAGAAAAATATTTAAGTTCGCCCTTAATTACGTTAATTGTGTTTTGTAATTGGGTAGATGATTACGTTCCACAATTATTTGTATTTATGTGCGATTCTGGTTACAAATTAATAGTAGTTAGAACTAAGGTGAACAAAAACACAGTTGATTACTGTGTCTGACTCCGACAGGAGGCACTCGTCGTCGCCATGAATTAAATTCTTATGTGCCTTAGAAAATACAATAGCATAATCTTAAAAAAAAGATTAAATAATATCTCCAATAAAAAGTTAAGAAATATTTAGAATAAGAGATGCAAATAAGTAAATATATTTTTAATTATTTAGGAAATTATTTAGCTTACTGAAGAAATATTACTCTCAATTTTAATAACTAAAAACACAAAATATTGCAAAAGATAAATATTTGTTTATTTTCCTACAAAAACGTAGTTTCTACTCAGAAAGGCTGTAAACAATAAAGGAAATATAAAATTAGTTTTGTGCCGTATATACAGGGCATCAACTCTACAGCCTTTAATGCTTAAGTGATAGTTGAGCGGGGCTTGGGGAATATATCCATCATTGAAATTAGATAAATCCCAGTTTGAGGCGGGATAGGCAGGCAAATTCCGCAAAGGTTGGTGAATCAAAATCTAGTGATTTTATATTTTTGGAATTGGTGGGGAAAATTCGTGAGTCATATTTTTGGGACTAACTGTGGGGGAAATGTTGTTGAGGCTAATTTTACCTACTAAGTATTTCTTGACAGATGCTAAATGCGATCGCTCATTTCTGGCGAAGTTCATTGATTTGTGCTAAGTGCGAATTATCTGATGGAGAAACCACTTTTAGGAAAGAGCTACCGATCGCAAAATTTACCCGATTCCAGCCCATATACGTTCGATTTAAATCTCAATCAAATAATAATTACTTACTGAGGAGCCGTATCAAAAATGCAGTTATTTCCACGACCTCAGATGAATAACCAATTACGTTTGCAATTGGAATCTGAGCCAGAAGTAGAACCACCATCTCTTCAGCTTAGTGATGAACCTGAGGTTTCTCGCAGTAGGCGAAGAAAACCCCAACATAAAAGAGATCGCGATCGTGTAGCTATTTTTATAGATGGTGCTAACCTGTTTTATGCAGCAATGCAACTAAATCTAGAAATTGATTATGCGAAATTACTACGCTGTTTAACTAAAGAGCGTCAGTTGATGAGAGCTTATTTTTATACAGCCTGTGATAGCAGCAACGAGAAACAACAGGGATTTTTACTGTGGATGAGTCGCAATGGCTACAGGGTAATTAGTAAAGAATTGATTCAATTTCCGGATGGTTCCAAAAAAGCCAATCTTGATGTGGAAATTGCCGTAGATATGCTGGTTTTATCTAAGTCTTGTGATACTATAGTCCTTCTGAGTGGAGACGGCGACCTTGCTTATGCTGTCAATTCAATTGCCTATCAAGGAGTACAGGTAGAAGTTGTCAGTTTGGGATCAATGACGAGTGATAGTTTAATTAATGTTGCTGATGCCTATACTGATTTGGAAGAGATCAAGGGGAAAATTCAGAGGAAGAAGGAGTAGCCTCAGAATGACGCAAAGACGCGGAGATGTATTTTACACCAGATTTTGGAAAAACTATATTTAGTTATACTAAGAACGGCTGAAATTTTGACTTCAAAAATGGCTATTAGTGCTTATTTTATTAAGTATGTTAGCTAACTGCTAATGGCTAATAGCTAACCGCTCAACAGTATATGTTTACGAAGAACGGAATAAAACTCGTCCTGGCAGCACTTCGTCGTTAATTTTGGCGTAGACTCGCAAACAGGCAGATACTTCGCCGGGTATGCCGCCAATATTGAGTAGTAAGTCGTCTTTTGAATAGGTGTAAATATCTGCGTAAGTACCCCACAAAGGGCGAATTTGAATTTGATACCCGGCATTACGAACTCTATCAACGACTGTATCGAGGGTGCGACGAGTTTCCTGTTGCAATTTACCCCACCATGAATAGCGATCGCATGGTGGCAAGTATACTAATGAGTTAATCGCTTCGTCTAAGTCGATTCTGGCGCGTAGTGTGGCGATGGGGTCGGCATTTTTGGCAGTAATTTGCACGCGGCGAAATCTTTCCAGTAATGCGGTTGCATATTTTGAGCGTTCGGAATCGGATTGTAATGACCGCACACCAAATCTATCGACACTTTTGAGGGCATGGTGTAGTAGTGGGTCGAGATGTATCAATTTAATCCATGTTGAGACAATTCCAGCAAGAAATTCTATTTCTGCTGTTGTATCTTCTGTCACTAGTTGGGATGAGATGGGAATGTGATCTGAGAGGCATAATCCATTGCTGTTAATGCTTCCAGCTAAACCTGGATACATAATTTCACAGCGATTAAATGGTATTTGTCTATACAGTTCTTTTTCTTCAGTGGCACCAACATCAGCCGCAAATTTCAAAGTGCGATCGCGCCAAATTTGAGCTTGTTTTTCTGGTATTCTTAGGAGTAAGCGTTGGATTTCGTTCCATAAATCTCCATCGCGATCGCTATAAAATTCGTATTCACCGATATATTGTAAGAGTTCTTTGTCGGCTTGTAATGCTGCAATTATATTTTGTAGTTTGAATTGTTTTGTAATTTCGAGATGAATATTTTCGCTGCTAGTTTCAGTAATTGGTTCGAGTGCATCTTCCCAATTGAGATAATCTTCAGTGGCAGCATCTATTGTGTTTGATGTGTCTGGATAATTGATTGCTTCAACACAGCTTATATGTACATTATTTGAGTTTTCATCTAAATAATTAGTTGCTGATTCCGCAGTGAAATTTGCAGAGAGATTTTCCGAAAATAATAGCAAATCTAATTCTGCAATTAATTTTTCACAGACAACAGTACCCAAATCAGCCTCAATCGATTGCAGTGCTTGTTGGAGTTGAGTGCGTAAACCCTGTAAACCTAAGCGTAAAACCCAAGCGAGACGGGAATCTTCAAGTGCTAATAACTTGTGGAGATTTTCCATAAAAGTTTTGATTACTGATGGCTGAGTTTAATTTAATGTTCTCCTGAAAATGGATCGCGTTTTGCTTCAATATCATTTGGTTGTGGTTGCAGTATGTCTCTAAATACGCATCCTGCTTGGAGAAGACAGTCGGAATTATCTGATGTCCAATAGGGTATTTCAAATGCATGGACACGTAGCAATCCTTTAGATGTGAGGGAAACGTAATATCTACAGGGATATTCGCTGTTGACTTGGGGTTGGCTGAGTTCTCCAATTAATTCCCACTGGTTTGATTTCGGGTTGTGATATTGAAAGTAAAATGTGTGTTTGCCGCTAGCTGGGAAGGGTGGTAATTCGGCAATTAATCCCGTAAATTCGGATGTGCTATCTTCTTCATCGCGAAAGATTTGTAGGAGGTTGCTGTAATCTTTTTCGCCAGCAAATAAGAGTGTATGGGCATCAGTTTTTAAGGCATTGGCGGATTCAACAACATTTACAGCAATATCACCTGCGACTTTGCCATCTTCTGTAATAATGGCTGTAATATTTATGGTTTTAGCTGCATCAATATAGGGAATATTTTTGGAAATGAAGTAATGGGGAGTGCCACGACAGAGTAATAAATCTATTTCCAGCTTTTGATTAATTTCAAACTGAACTTTGATTTGATTTTTGAAGGCATCTTCACTCATCCCCAAGGTTTTGCGAAGGGCATCACCGTTGTAACTGCCCCACAATTGCGGTTTGATATTTTCAAAATCTTGACGAATAATGTTGTTGGTTAATTGCATTCCTTGCCAACCACTACGAAATTTGGCGGTGCCATCCCCAGCTTCAAGTTGGTATAATTGTTGTCCAGCGTGAAATATTGGTTCGGGACTAGCACCAATAACTTCGCGGGTAAAGGAACAGGGCAGGAAGTAAAAGAGGTTTTTGACATCTATATATAGTTGGTTTGCTCCTTTTCGCAGCAATTCTTTTGATTCTTTGGGTGCAAAACCAAGTTGACGCAATTTTTCGGCAAAACATGCCCCTGCTGATGTCGCGAGTTTGGTATATTCGGGTTCAAAGGTGACTCGCTCGTGGTTCCAAATAAAGTAATCTGATTGGCTAAATACACGGTAAAGTTCGCGCTGAACTAATTCGAGGTTACAGGTTTTACCGGAAAGAATTAACCAATCGACTTGTTCTTGATTTTTTTCTGTGTGGCGATGGTGATATTGGGGAGATGTTGGCGATTTGTCCCCAAGAGCATTTTCGATCAATCCTTGAGCGATCGCAACTGCTTCTTTGATGACTGGTAGGGTTGCTTTTTCAAATTGTTCGATGGTGATGGTGACACTCAAGTTATCTAAGATGGCATTTGGTAACTGAATGTCGTTTTGAGCAAGGATGTCGGCGATTTTATGTCCATCGAGAACATATAAAGGTTCGGGTGTGTCTTTCTGGCGCTTTTGCCCTAATGTCAATTTGGCATCCTCGGCATGTTCCCACAGGGTGTAGAAGGTTTGGGCACGGGTGGGTGAGTTTTTCCACCGGGTGGGAATGATTTTTTCGGCGGCGTTGAGTGCTTCTTTGTAAGCGTCATCTTCGCGAATTTCTTTATCGACGCATTCCAATAACGAATATGGTTGAAATTTACCATTATTCAGAAAGCGATCGCTCAATTCTTCTGGTTGTACCTTTAAAATATCTTTAGCTAGTCTTTCGTCGGCAACTGCACTCAATAGACAATCGGCAATGGATACCTTTAACAATAAAAATAATCGCAGGGTAATTAATTCGCCACCTAGTTGCAAATGCCCGGAGGAACCAAGTAATTTGGGTGTGAGTTTATAATATCTTCCCCCATCTCCCCTATCTTCTCCCGGCTCAAAGGGATTAATTTCTTCCAAAGTTAGGCGTATCAAAGCTAAATCTGTAGTTCCACCGCCAACATCCAGCACCAAGACATTTTGCCACCATCTTTCACCATCCTTGCGACAGCGACTTTTAAAGGATTCAATTCCCACATTCAAATCACCACCAAATTCCCGCCACAAAAAGAATATTGCCACGGAAACGGCTTCATCATAAGCCATTTGTACATCCGCAATATCGAGTTTTTGCACTAAGTTCTCGATTTCCCGTCTGACAAAGGGGGAAGCAATTGTGGGATATGTCACCACTGCCCGGTAAAAGTTGCCCTCGGAACATTTACCAGGGTTGCTTTGACGATACTTTTCAGTTAATTCAATCAGGTGTGCGTATGCCGATTGCAATAATGTATTGATGGGTATAGATTCCACATTCCCATCCAAAGTAATTTTACAGGTTCGCTCTTGTCCAAAATAACGTTTCGGCGAATGCAGAAATCTACCTTCAATATCATCTTCACCCCGACGAATGGCATCTAAACGGTGCTGCTTGGCTTGTTCCCCTAAAACAACCTTAACTTGATTAGAGGTATTTTTAAATACACCTTCCACCAAACTCATCACTTCCAACTCGCTGGGAATTTCGTGTTGACGGCGATTTTTGTCTAACTCTACGGGTATTAAACTTTGCCATTCTAAGGCAGGGACGCGGAAAACTTCATGATATATCTGGTTTAAATTTTTGCTGGCTGTGCGTCGAAACCAATCTAAGCGTTTGCCCAAACAAATTTCGATTTGGCGGATAACTTCCAGTAACTGATTACTAGTAATTCCCCGCAGCAAAAGCTCGCCAAAATTATAACGATTTGCGTGTTGAGTATTAGGAAAATCCTTACCCAACTCACTCAAAAACTTCTGCCACTCAGTTTCCCAAGCCGCCCGATTTGTACCCGGAACTTCCTCAATGGGGCGATAATTTAACCATAAGGAAATGCGATCGCGTAATCGTGCTTCTTGTTCTCTGGGTAAGGTGTCGGGTGTAACGATAACTTTAGGGTCATAAAGTGTTACCGTCGAATTGGAAGTCCCGAAATCAATGGCAAACCAACCCGGATAAGTAATATGGGACTTCATTGGTGGCACTTCCGGAGGAATCAATTGTGCAGTCATCTGAAACCGGGCAGATTCATTGGCAAAAGTCCAAATATTGCACTCCGTCGTCGTTTTTTTCATGGCAGTCATGAGGGGATTTGCTGTCATATCGGAGTCAAAATACTCCACAGTCACCACCAATGTACAATTGACTCCCGCCGGCAAAGGCTTATTCCAAGAACATTCTGACTGTTTTAATCTTTGTGGACTAGTTAATCTCAACAGGTTGTTCGTGCTAAAAGTAACACTTCGGTAAGAATTTTGAATTGCGATCGCTAAATCCTCTGGCATTCCGGCGACAGTAATCTGAATTCGGGAAATAAAGGGTAAATTATTGCTTTCATCGGGCTTGATTTCAATAACAGGTAAGACTAGGAGGTTATTTTCCTTGGCGCGCAATTGATAGCGATTTAAGAGTTCGATTTTAATGGGCATTTTTAAGAGTCTTGAGTAATGGTACGCATTGCTGCGTCGAGAGTTCTTAATTGCGTAGTTTGCTCCTCGCGTAGGCGAAGCCTTTTCGTAGGAGTTAGCGAGGATTGCGAATTGGGGGAGTGGGTATGGAATCTCCCCTGTGCCTTAACCTTTAATTAGGGGGATAGGAAATTGTCACAATTTGCGAAAGTGCGTCTAGCCAAGGCGGTTGCTGGGATGTAGTGCGTTCTTCTCCGGCGGCAATATATCGAAGTAGGGGTTCATTTTTGGATTTGAGTAAATCCTGTAAACTATCGACAATTTCTTTAGTGGCAATGTTAAATGAGCTTTTGACTTGCTTAGTTAACTGACTGACATACTGAACCAAATGTAATCCCGAACTGGCGGTAATTTCGTCGCGTAATCTCAAAACTGCAATTTGATGGTTGAAGGGGCGAGCGGTAACTGTGTACCTTTTTTGCGGACTCCAGTCAAATATTTGACCATGATGATGATTCCCATCCTGCTGCGCCAGAGGAAATAGTGCCTGGGCATCAATGGCTGTAATACTTCCCCCTAAACCACTGCGCTCCACAACTAATTTTTGCCATTTACTGGCGGGTTCAATTGCCCGGAGTAAATTTCGGTAAACTCTAGCTTGCTTATTGCCAAAATTATGGAGAATATACTGTTCCATCTCCGGCAAAATAATCGAATTCAGCTTACTACGTTCCAGTTCCACATTACGTGAGATTTTGGCAAATAAATCAATCACAGCTTCCGTCATCCTGTCATGGGCGAAAGCTTGCATTTCCCGCAAAGTTTCCACAAACGCCGGGTAAAAATCCTCACTTTGAGTCGGTATCAAATCATCAAAATCATCTTCCTCAAAAAACCGCTCACTCTTAGTCAAAGAAATAATCCCGTTTTTAGTCCTATCCAGTAATAAAGTCCACTCACTCCAATCAAAAAATATCTTATTGGTGAGTTCATCCTTGACAATATCGCTTACCGCAACCCCACTACGATTGCTAATTATGGGTTGTTTTTCCAAATCATCTTGAAACTGCCTATAAATCGTCACCAAATTTTCAATTACTTGCCGCAGCGTCACAAACGACGGATTTTCCACCACCGGCATATAAGCAGTAATTTCCTGCAAAGAATGCTCCAGATTCATTTGCTCCTTCCGCAGCAACTCCGCACTCCTTTGAGCATCCTCCACCAACTGCTTCATCCCATGCACAGCAACATGTTCCTTCAATAAAGAACGTAACCTACCCACACCACCATCATCAACATAATCACTCAACTGCTTCGATAGGGTACTATTCGCTGGTAAAAGTTCACTCAACTGTTGCCACTTGTCACGCGATCGCAATTCGTCTAACTTATTAGGTATCTCTAAATCTGGTAAAAATTCCGGAGAGCAAACCTGAACAACCCGTGAAATCTCCGCCAACTTATTCAAGCCATACAACTGCGACAGCAAAACAATATTCTTCTTCTCCGTCGTCAAATTCCCAGAACTTGCCATAATCAACTGCAAAATCGGCACTTGTTCCAAAACCATTTCTTCCGAAAGTGGTTCGTTAAATACCGAAAATATTGCCGCATCATCACCCGGCTCAGAAACCTGCTGTACCAAAGTATCCAGCGCCCTTTCATCACTAGTAGATAACGGTAACTGATTAAACCTGCCCACCCCAACAATAATTCTGTCCTTCAAATCCTCGCCCTTGTGGCGTTCCAACATACTGCGAATTTTTGCCGCAGTCGCTCCCCCCGGATATCTTCCATTCAATAGCAGTAAAATTGTTTGCACCTCTGCCAACTCGCGCAGTGACAAAAAAGTATCCCGCACACTCGAATCAGCCGCACCCAAACCGGGAAAATCTAGCAAAATAAACTCATTTGTCCCCTGTAAAGACGACAAATCCCAAATTTCCCGTGACACCTCCACCGTCACATCAATCCGGGCAATTAATGAGAATGTCTGTTGCAAATCTTCCGCCGTTGGCTCCAATAAATTATTCCAACGTCGATAAGGTATAGGTATTCTTTCAAACTCAAGTTCGAGGATATTCATCGGCGCTTCCGCCAGTCGCAAACCCTTTTTCGCAGTCAGGTGTTCCACTTGGTAACTGCGATCGCAGATATCCGTACCGTATAACATATAAGTACGTACAAAAATCACCACTTCCCGTAATAAAGAACGCAACTCTAAACTCTGGGTTTGATTCCAAGCCAATTCGCACCAAGTCAAAATACTCTTGGTATCCACAAAAGTTGTCGGTTGCAAACTTCGCAATGTCGCAATTGGAGAAGGAGGAAACTTGGCGGCAACTGCCCGTTGTTCGACTTCCTTGAGCATGTAGCGCAGACACTCACGCACGCCATCGTGGGATAAATACTGAACGATGAAATGTCCGATTTTAGTTGTTTGCAAATTAGCTTGCTGTACCAGATGAATAGCGGTGACATTTCCCGTCGTTGGCGTTTCACTAACTGGTAAAGCATCGGCATAGCCAATCAAACTACCCAGGAGCAAGGTTTTCCCACTACTAAACTCCCCCATAATGCCAATTTTTACCGGAGAAGCAGCTATTTCTACCGTTTTTTGAGCATGATAACCGAGATTTTGGATTAATTCATTGATTGTCGTTTGCACCCAAGCTTGTGGAGGTGGAGGATTTTCGGAAACTAGATGCAAGCATTGAAGTATTGATTCTCCATATTCTTTATAGCGACGCAATTGTTCGACAGCCATATCGCTTTTCATTGTTTCCTCCTTTAGCAGAGTATTTCCCCAGTCGCAGTTACAGAGTTTATATATTTTCTGTAGATAAAATAAATTATTTGGCAAAACAAAAATCTCATTCTAATGGCGATCGCTAATTTTGTCGCGATTAAAATTATTAATTAATGATGAATTTTTTCAGATGATGACTGCAACTTATACGCGCAAGTTGCTAACAGTAGAATATCCAGACCAATAGTCCTAGTAAACTTGCTGGAAATTTACCAAAAATTCACGTAGATTTTACAGATAATTCATGACTAACCTATTACTTAAATATGAGCTTTACATCATCTAAAATGCACCCTAACAAGCTCAAATTAAAGCATAACAATACTTTGCTGGAATATTAATATTGATTTTTAGTTCCACTAATGTAATGAATGTAACTGTATTTTCCAGCAATCAAGCACTAGTGAAGATTCACAGTTTGGCAACACAGTTAAGACATAGTATAACCACTTATTTCAAATTCGCCAAATATTTTTGGATATCCTGATTCATATCCTCAAGTTATCTAAGAAGACAAGGATACTGGTTTTTATATTAATCAGTAATAACAATCACATTCTCAGAAATGTAATCAAAAGCAATGTATAAAAAAGTTAGTTTATTGGAGTTATGTGTAAATTAAAAATAAGCAAAATAGGTGATTGTCAGGAGTCTTGCGGAAACTTACGAACAAATAATTAGGAATATTATGTATTTTTTGGTGATTGATTAATGAGTATCAAATAAATTATGAGTGATAGCCTGTAGAGAAGTGGGATGTAACTTCTCTACAAACCTTAACCGTACCCAGTAATATCCTGTAGAAATTAGTGTTTACATTTTCCAGGTTCGTGATGATGCTCATTACCGTGAGCGCAACCTTGCAAATCTTGACGCATTAATTCCTCGCTAATGGCTTGCTGCGAAGCATCAATAGGTTTGAGTCCAATCCAAGCATCAATCCTATCAATATCAAAACCAACTTCCCGGCGATCGTCAACTTGAATCAAGGGACGACGAATCAGCAAAGGGTCTTGTATCATTAACTTTAAAGCAGTATCAGGATCAACTTTTTCAGGAACCACCTCACCTGACTTAATACTGGGAGCAGCTTTATTAAACCAATCTGTTATCGGACGAGTTCCAAAAAATAGTCGCAATGTATCAGGTGTCCAGGCATAAGTGCGAATATCGTATGTTTCTAACTCATGTCCCGCAGCAACTAATAGTGTTTTTTGCTTAGTATTATTTTTACAACCTGGTTTTTCGTAGAAAATTACTTTTGCCATTGCTTTCCTCCTATTTTGTGATTGCTGAATGATTACTAGTTATTAGTTATTAATGATTAAATCGATTCTATTCACCGATTAACTAGTAATTAAAACCTTCTCGCAATATGATTAACTGGGTCAAATTCTAGTCTCCGTGTCGGGTCAGTTTCACCATAAACATTAAAAGTTACTGTAGGTTCATTTCCGACTGCTTCTACACAATGAATAGCATCAGGAGTGAAACTAATAATATCACCTGGAAACAAAGTTAATTCTCCAGTTGACTCAATTTTATCTTCTGAGTCTGGATGAGATTCACGTTTCCAAAATGTATTTTTTTCTTCCCCTTTCAATATAGCTATAACTCCCCAAGTCCCGTGATTATGAATATTTGATTTTGTTCCTGGTGCAAATGTTACTGTTTGTACGGTAAAAGGAAAACCTAACTCATCGTATAAAACTAAAACCGAAGTACCTGTTTGTGAAGATGCTTCTAAATACTGACTTTGCACCCAGTAAGAATTAATAATTAATCGCCTGACTAACATCCGAATATCAGGGAGATATTTTGATTCATCTTCCGCATCCATCAGTAGATTTTCTAATTCTGTCAAAAACCTATGAACACGATAGTTTTCACGCAGTAAATCCCAATTACGAGCAGTTTTACAGGCTTGATACTGACCATTTCCAGTTACAAGCCAATCTCGATTTTTCATACTTTTATTGAGCTAATAAGCTTTAAATACCCACTGATAATTAGAGTAAAGAGCTTATTAAACTTAGTTTTAGTATCCTATGTGCAAATTTACAATCTAATTGTGCGGAAATTAGAAGTGAGTAATTATAATTCACCATCATTGATATAAAGAAGCAATCATTTATCCAGCAATTAGATTGATTAGCCTCTATATCGGATAGATTTACCTCTAATATTCTTACTTCCTCAAGTCTAGAGAATAATTAATTATTAATTTATCACTTTTATCCATTTTTTTTCGATATAGTTCATAATTTATTATCTTGAATAATTGTACGTGGATAACATTATCGTAAATAAGCGATCGCAATTCAGAGATAATTATATTTCGTACCTCTAAATGCAGACGGAAATTAATTTTTATGACTGAAGTTTGAGTGCATAAATGCAAGTACCCCATCCTTAAAATACTAGTCCCTCAACTCAAAAATACTAGAACCCCTACCCAAATAAATTCTCACATTACTTATCAAATAAGAGTTCACAGCTTTGAGTACTCCAGTAATAATTTTAATAATATTAATTCGAGGCGTTGAAAATGTAGTTGATGCAGGTGACTGATATAAAAGCAATAGGATTTACGCAGAGATTCCCCTCTACCCCCCTGCAAAGGGGGGACTTCTTCACCCCTCAGAGATAAGAGCGAAGTTTGTGTAAATTAGCTAACAGGATTTATAGTTTTTTAATTATAGTTTTTGAAATTCAAATATCCAGATTGAATCAATCATAAAAACCGGTATTATAACATATTCACATTGTAAAAATGTAAAAGCATTTACCAACTATACACATGTGATTGTTTTTTATTTTTACTAAGTAGATTTAATTAAACCTCAAACCCAGAGGGAGCAGACTACACCCTCTTTATTAGTTTTAATTGTCAGCCTTATCTTAACATTGCCAAGTGAAGGATAACTAGGATGAATGCCAAATTAATAAATATTCTCACGGTTAGTTTGGTTACTTTTGCAGTACTATCTCCAGAAATATTAGTGTTTGGATTTATTTGGCAGAATCATTTGCAATTAGAGCAAAGCAATTCTCTAATTAGCTCAGGTAACAGCTTACATAATAATTATGTCAACAACATTTTGTTAAATACAACAGATGTCGAAAAAATACCTATTTCTACTGGAGAAAATCATGAATTTATAGATTGGCTAGATACATTTAAAATTATTTTAATTTTAGAATTATTATTATTTTCTCTTCCTATGGGATTAGTACTAATATTTTTTCTCTATGACCGATACTTAATTCATAGGAATATTTCCTATCAACAACGGGTAGAACTATTAGAAAAAATTTGGCACTATGACATAGATAAAAAAGAGAAATAGATTTTGATTAATTTATACTGAGGAGAGAAAAATTAAGCAATATTAGTTAGTTCAGAACAAGTAATAAATAAGCAGTCACTAATCACCTAACAACCATGAACGAAGCAACTACAAAAATCAATCAAGAAGAATCTCCAGAAAGGTTAAATGAATATTTTGGCTTAATTGATAAATTAATTACTTGCCCTAATGGTGAAGAACCACAAGTTATAGAAGCACATCCAGAATTACTAGATGCGGGATTAATCCGCACAATGTTAAAAGTCGCAGCAATATTTGTGCATGAAGATAATCAAGAAGGTGCAGAATTTTTAGTTTATATTGCTCGCGAATTATCTAAGCAACTTGGTTTATATCCAGACGTTTCAGCAAAGGAGTAATAATGCTTTTGTCTGCAAGAGAAGCTGGCAAAATAGCGTTAGATTTTCTAATGGAGGAGTGGAGTATTTCCACAGAAGAAAAAGACTGGTTTGTGGTTTTGAGTTCACGAATGCTAGGGCCCTACTGGTATGTAGTTGAAATTGGTGTTGAAGGATTACCAGATAAGTGGTTTATTCAAGTTTATGATACTGGAGAGTGTGATCCTAACTATACTTTTTCTTCACCTACCCGTGGTTTAGAGAAATATATAGACTTGAAAGATATGCCTTCAATCATAGCTGAAATAGTAGTTTCAGAGCGAAATTCACGATAATATTTGACAAAAAGAAAGTATTGTTACTGAATAAACTTATTAAGTTACCTGCTAAAAGCAGGTTTTTTTTGTAATGGTTTAATAATCATCATTAAAGATTTATAAACATGTTGAAATTGTCAGGTTTAGATGACATTAAATATGTTATATTTTGTAGTGCGAACAATGCTCATAAAATCAGTTTTGTTATGATTACTGAAGACCTTCTCGCTAGAGAATTTACGAGAATCATAAAACAATATTACCCAACAGTCGGCGAATTATTAGACGGCTGTTATGTCAAAGTTATTGTGTCTTATTGGGGAAGACCACCAAAACGTATTCGATATGTAGGGATTTATGCTTCGGATGAAATTATGCCTTATATCCAAGCTAAAAAAGAGGTTTTTAGGGAAATAGCAGATAATATGGGGTTAATGCAAGTTGTCTTTTTAAATGCATCAAGACTATTACGTGACCCAAAATCAAGTTTAAAAAATGCAGATCCACGTTTGTGGTTGGAACTACACTTGATAGCAGCATAAAGGTAGATGGTGTGTGTATTCTTGGACATAGCATTTTTCCAAGAGTATATCTATATTTATGTTGATTGCATCTGTGTAAAACAACAGTAAATCATAATATTTCCCAGAAAGTAATGATTTTTAACGGGCAATGCTATAAATGCGATCGCATGATAATTTATCCCTAGCGATTACAGCAACAAATCCCACTTTATCTAGCGATTATTGGCGATAAAGGGATAGTTTTGCAGCCAAAATTTATGACCATTTCATGAGTATCAATATATTGTTTTGATTGCAGAACTATCTTGAAAATTTTATGTTTAGATTTGAGATTTTATTTAATAAGTCTAAAATCTAAAATATCTCTTAGCTAGCCATAGGCTGGAAGGGGTTTTTATTATGAACAAATCTTCTCTTTCTCCCGACGATATGCCACCTGCTCAAGTGACGCAGCTTGATAAAATGATGCAGGTAGAACTCGAACGTTCGATTGGTAGATGTGTTTATGAAAGTTGCGACCAAATTACAAGAGCATTATTATCAAATTGTCAGTGGTATCTTACTAGCGAAGCATCAATATTGAGATTAGTAATTGATTGCCCGGATATTGTGAGTTATTGGCATATAGTCAGCAATATACCTCAAATTAGTAACCAACTTGAACGCTTTTCTAAAAATGCGAAAATTCGTGTTTACCCGCCATCAGGGAAGGGAATGCCATTTGAAATTAGCGTAAATGAAATATCAGCATATCGAGATTGGTTGTAGGCAGAATTAATTATTAGCTAATGGTTAATGGTTAATACCGACTTGTAATCTGAGAAATTAATTTTTGCTAATTTCTATAGATTGAAAGTCTCTGAGATATTAATCATTAACCGTTGAATACTTATTTCTGATTGCTCACTAATCTCTTAGTGATGACAAATAGAAGTTATACTTTAGTGCAAGATAGGAAAAGATAATTTATATTGTTTCTCCAAAATCTGCAACATATAAAATAAATTTCCGTGTCCCCGCGTCAGCATCATCATCTGTTACTGACTTATGGAGAATTGGGATTACGACTATTTATTCCCATTCATTAACCATTCATACCAATAATTTAATCCTTCCCCATTTTTCACCGAAACTTGAAAAATTTGAATTTGCGGATTTACCTGGCGTGCATATTCAACACATTTCTCGATATCAAATTCTATATAAGGTAGTAAATCAGTTTTTGTAATTATCATCACCTGACTAGCACGAAAAATATGGGGATATTTAATCGGTTTATCTTCACCTTCTGTCACCGAAAGAATTACTACTTTGGCTGATTCACCTAAATCAAATAAAGCTGGACAAACGAGATTACCAACATTCTCAATCATTACCAGTGAATTTAAAGGTGGATTTAATTCTTGTAAGCCTTTATCCACCATTGCCGCATCAAGATGACAACCAGTACCTGTATTTATTTGAACAACTTTTGAGCCTGTTTCTTGAATTTTTTTAGCATCATTGATTGTTTCTTGATCACCTTCAATGACACTAATTAATACTTTTTTCTTTAAATCATTAATGGTTCGAGTTAATAATGTAGTTTTCCCTGCACCAGGAGAACTCATTAGATTTAGAGCCAAAATATTTCTACCTTTAAACCAACCCCGATTTTGAGCAGCAATTAAATTATTTTTAGCTAAAATATCAGCTTCTAAAGATATAGTAGTTCCATGTATTTTCGTATGAGTATTTGCGCTCTCATGACTTACATCTTGATGACTATGAGAATAATGATGTGAATGATTGTGTGTATGATTTATCACTGTCCCATCAGCTAAAATATGGGTATGATGCTCGTCTTTGTCGTTGTTGTGTAAATCCATAGTAGCAATATCACTTTTTTCTAAATTAGTGATTTTTGTATCACCATCATCCGAGCATCCACAAGTTACACACATAGTTCTTCAATATCAATTTCTTTAATTTTTAATTCTTCGCCAGCAATTAAATCTAAATCGACACTACCGCACGCACATCTACCAAATAATTGTTCCAAAACAAAACTATTACCACAACAGCGACATCTTGCTAAACCAGAAATCTCTTTAATTTCTAATATTGCTCCTTCTAAAACAGTTCCTTGAGAACAAATATCAAAACAAAATCTGATTGCCTCAGGCATGATAGCCGAAAGTTTGCCAATTTCTAATAATACACGTTGTACTTTTTTACCTTGTGCATGTTCAGATGCGATCGCAACAATATTTTGAGTAATACCTAGTTCATGCATTGTTTATAGAACAGTGGATAATTTGCTATTCACAATTAAAATTTATCATTAATTATCAAGACTATTAGTTATCAATGACTAAATACTAACAAATTCTCGGCAATTGTTCACCCACTAACATGTCAATTATACGTTCTGCTCCAAAGCCAGCATTTAATAAAACTACTCCCTGAGGTGCATCAATTACTTCTCCAATGACAGCACTATTTTCTCCGGCTGGATGTGATTTCATCACTGATAAAACTTGATCAACATATTCCCGTTTGACAACGACTACTAATTTACCTTCATTTGCTAAATATAAAGGGTCTAAACCCAAAATTTCGCAAACACCTTTCACTTGTTCTCGTACAGGTATAGCTGTTTCATGAATACGAATCCCAACATTTGCGCTCAAAGCAAACTCATTTAAAACAGTTGCTAAACCTCCCCTTGTGGCATCTCGCATTGCCTGAATCTGAGGACAAACCTCCAGAATATTTGCGACTAGATCATTTAAAGGCTGACAATCACTTTCAATATTACTTTCTAAAGCTAATTCCCCACGGGCAATTAATATTGCTGTACCGTGATTACCTATTTCACCATTAATAATAACAACATCACCAGGTTGAATATTTTGCGTAGAAATATTCACGCCATCAGGCACTATACCAATTCCAGCCGTATTAATAAATAGTTTATCAGCAGCACCGCGCTGTACTACTTTGGTATCACCTGTGACTATTTTAACCCCAGCTTTTGTTGCTGCAACTTTCATACTTGTCACGACACGACGCAGTGTTTCAATTGCTAATCCCTCTTCTAAAATCACACTACAAGTTAAATATAAAGGTTTTGCACCTCCGACTGCTAAATCATTAACTGTACCATTAATAGCTAATTCTCCAATATTACTACCTGGAAAAAATAATGGGTCTACAACATAAGAATCAGTACTAAAAGCAAGTTTATTTCCATATTTACTTAAACTGGAAATATCGAAAGTTGCTTGGTCTTCAAGTGAGTCGAGAATAGGGTTATCAAAGGCAGTAACAAAGACATCATCGATTAAATCACGCATGGCTTTTCCACCACTTCCATGCGCTAAAGTAATATATTTATCTCGTACTTTAGCCGAATGACGATGATTGTTTCCGTTTTTGTGAATTCCAATGTTTTGAAACAGAGGGCTTTCTGGCATGATACCCCATTATAATTTTAGGTTGTAGTTTTAGGTTGTAGTTTTAGATTTTAGATTTATAGTTGAAATTTAGCTAGACGATTCACTATTAATTAGTTCGTAGAATGTGATACAAATACCAGCTAAATCGATAACAACAAACTCTTTTACTCCCCAAGGTTTAGTTTCTAGTTTTCCATTTGGGTGAATCATATCACCACCCTTAGTTAATAATTCGTCGTAATATTTTTCGATTTGCTTCACTGAAATACGCAAGGCTATAGACTCTGCTAAAGGTATATAGTCACTTTTGACAATAAATATTTCTGCGGAGTCACGTTTGACTATAGCCATACGCATTGGATTACCTTCTTGATGAGTAATGCGAAAACCGAGTTTATCTTCGTAGAATTTAACTGAATTTTCGACATCTCCTGCAGCAGGAATTAACGGACTAATGCTCCCCAAAATAGCTTTTTGACTCATGATGAATAACTAAGCGTTTATTACATGGCTTTCCCAAAAGCTAGCATGATGAGGATTAGACTTCAATATTTTTATTAAACATATGATTAGTGCTGTAATTAATCGTAATACTACTTACAATTGCAAGTTGAATTACACACCTTTTTCAACATGTCTACCAGCATGTTTATCAATATGTAATTGACCCCCAACAGCCCAATTTTCTCGCTCAAATTCATCAATATGAACTGTCACCCATTCCGGCTTAGTACCCATTGTTGTAACTAAAGCATCTGTAATTGCTTTGGCGAGTTCTCTTTTTTTTTCTACTGAGTGACCTTTGGCGATTTGTACTGTCACGAATGGCATTTATTTCTCCTTATTATAAAAACCAGCTTAACTTTTACAAAATTACATTTCCAGTAAATGCTGGTAAATGTAAATATTTAATAATTAACTAGGCGATAACCTTATTTTCATCAATTTGTAATTGACTAAAAGCCTTAGCAAATCGACCGTACTTGTAATATGCTGCACATGCACCTTCGGAGGAAACCATACAAGTACCAATCGGATTTTCTGGTGTACAAGCCGTGCCGAAAACTTTACATTGCCAGGGTTTTAAAACACCTTTCAAAATTTCTCCACATTGACATGCTTTATTATCAGCAACTTGAATATTTGCAGTTGTAAATTTTAATTCGGCATCAAATCTAGCATAGCGATCGCAAATTTTTAAACCCGAGTGAGCAATATTCCCTAAGCCTCGCCATTCAAAAGTATCTCGCACAGCAAATACTTCATTCATTGCTTGCAAGGCATTTTTGTTACCTGCATATTGAACTGTGCGAATATATTGATTTTCAACTTGGCACTTATTTTGGAGTAATTGATTTAATAACATCCAAATTGACTGAAGAATATCGATTGGTTCAAAACCTGAGACGACAATTGGCTTATGATATTGCTGCGAAATAAATTCATATGGCTGACAACCAATTACCATACTGACATGTCCAGGGCCAATAAAACCATCGAGTTGTAAATCGGGGTTATCTAATAATGCTTTTAATGCAGGAACTACAAGCACGTGATTACAAAACATGCTGAAATTCTGAATATTTTCGGCTGCGGCTTGGAGGATAGTCAAAGCAGTGCTAGGGGCTGTTGTTTCAAACCCAATTCCAAAAAAAACTACTTCCTTATCAGGATTTTCTTTGGCAATTTTTAAACTATCTAATGGTGAATAAACCATGCGAATATCCGCACCTTCAGCTTTTGCTTGTAATAAGCTGAATTTCGAGCCAGGAACCCGCATCGTATCACCAAACGTTGTCAGAATTACATTGCTATGTTTCGCTATGGATATGGCATCATCTAGTCTTCCTCTAGGCATGATGCAGACAGGGCAACCGGGGCCATGAATAAGTTCTATATTACTAGGTAAAACTTCTTCAATCCCGTATTTAAAAATAGAATGGGTATGTCCGCCGCATACTTCCATGATTTTGACATGCTTGTTTAATTGTTTCGAGATTTTCTCAATCTCAGTTAGTAGTGTTTCTGCTTTTTGGGGTTCCCGATATTCATCGACGTATTTCATAGGAATTTGTGATTTTAGATTTTTTTAATAGACCAAATCAATTCTCTTAGATATGATGATTGTCAGCCAATTAATTGCTAAATGCTGCTTGTGCGGCTGCTAGTTCTTGCAGGATTTGTAAGGTTTCAGCCGCTTCTTCTTCATTAATTCGATTCATGGCAAAGCCCACATGAACTAATACCCAGTCTCCAACACATGACTCTGGTGGGTGATTTTCGTCAACTATGCAAGCAATATTTACTTGACGTTTGACACCACTAACGTCAACAGTTGCTAGCTTATTTTTTATATCTGTTATTTCAACTATTTGACCAGGAATACCTAAACACATTTATTTATCCGTAGAGTATAAACTAGAAGTCAGTAGTTAGTAGTAGGGAGTGCGAATTTTAGGAGTGTGTATTCTATCAAGATGCTGACTAATTTAGAATGGTATTTCCATACATTCTTTAGATATTTAAAATATACTCTCAAGATGAGTTAATCAAAATTAATTTTAATTAATTTTTAACTAAATTTTAATCAGTCTAAATTAATGATTTTGCAGCGGCAACTACGACTTGTCCTAAAGATATGCCTCCATCATTCGTCGGCACCATACGATGGGTTAAGACTGGAATTTTGAAGATTGTTAGTTGCTGTTGAAGTTTTTCTAAGATAATAGTATTTTGGAAAACTCCACCTGATATTACTAATTGGTTAGCCTTATATTGCTGGAGAATATTGGCAACAACTTTGACTATGATATTAATTAATCCTTGATGAAATTTAATCGCGATCGCTTGTGGTGGTAAATTTTGCTGCAAATCATCAAGGAGTTGAATCCACATTGATTGTGAATCTATATATTCAATATTATTCGACTTAATAATTTCAAAGTCATAACTTATTGATTCTTCATATGTACCAAAATTATAGCTATCAATTAATGCTTCCATTTCGATTGCAGCTTGTCCTTCATAGCTACATTCTTCACGACAAATTCCTATCGCCGCAGCCACAGCATCAAATAATCTACCAACTGAAGATGTCAAGGGTGAGTTGATACGTTTATTCATGACTTGATCGAGAAGTTGAGATGGCTGCGATCGCCAAAAATTAAATAATTCTAAATCTTGGTATTTTCCCTTTAATTCTTCCCAATTTGATAGTGATGCTAAATGAGCGTAAGTATTACGCCAAGGCTGATAAATGGCTTGTTTCCCTCCTATCATTGGTACAGGTTTAAATGTTGCCACTCTTTGGTAATCTTGGTAATTAGCTAAGATAAATTCTCCACCCCAAAGTGTTCCATCATCCCCATAACCTAAACCATCAAAAGCAATACCTAAAACTTTCTCTGTATTCAGAGGAAGATTATTCTCTGCCATACAAGCAGCAATGTGAGCATGATGATGTTGTATTTCTACGACTTGAATCTGATTGCGATCGCCTAATTTTTGACCTAGTTTACTTGATAAGTATTCGGGATGTTTGTCAATGGCAATAACTTGAGGTTTATGCTCGAATAAATTCAAATATAAATCTAATGTTTGCTGATATTCTTGAAATAATACAGCGTTTTCTAAATCACCTAAGTGTTGGGAAATAATCGCTTTACCGGAATTTAAGAGGCAGAAAGTATTTTTTAATTCTCCACCCATTCCTAAAATTTGAGGCGCTTGGATAAATCCATCTGGTAACTTTATCGCTGCTGGTGCGTAACCTCTAGCACGACGAATGATTTGAATTTTATTGGCAATTACCCTGACTACAGAATCATCAACGCGATTGACAATTTCTCGATTATGCAACAGAAAGTAATCAGCTATCTGTGCTAATTTTACCCGTGCCTCATCATTATCAATACATTGCGGTTCGTCAGAAATATTACCACTAGTAAATACAATCGGACGATTCATCCGTTTGAGGATGAGATGATGTAGGGGTGTATAAGGTAATATAAAACCAAGACAATTTTGTCCAGGTGCAACAAAATCAGAAATAGGGGGATAAGAATTTTCTGGGTTAATATTTCCAGTTCTTTTTTTGATTAAAACAATTGGTGCTGCCGAACTTTGTAATAATTCTCTCTCTTGGGCATTGAGAGTGCAGTACTGTTCAATTACTGTGATGTCACGTGCCATCATAGCGAAGGGTTTGTGGAATCTTTGTTTACGCTGACGGAGCTTTTGAACCGCGTTTTTGTTTGTCGCATCGCACGCCAGATTAATGCGCGCTATCCGATATGAATATGAGGGGAATGGGGAGATGGGGGGATGGGGAGACGCGGGGATTATTTTGATGCAAACTTTAAAATTATCTCGTAACTATGCACCACCATCTAAGTATTAATTTAATGATGCAGCAGGTAGGTTGGATTAAAATATAAACCCTGATAAATACCGAATAGCAAGAATTAATGAATACTAAATGCTTAACCATCAAAGAACTAACAGATGTAGTCGGCAGTGGTATCACACCAAGAATGGTGAGACATTACCACCAATTAGGATTATTACCAGAAGTAATGCGATCGCATGGTAACTATCGCCTTTATACTGAAAGAGATATCCGGCGGTTGCAAAGAATAGTCGCCCTCAAACAACAGGGATTTCAACTCAACCACATTCGGCAATTACTCGACGCTGAACCAGAAAACGACGATAACCCTACCCTCACAGCACACTTACAACGTCAATATCGAGTTGTCATGCAGCAAATAGCCCAACTGCGACAAACGGCATCCGCACTTGAAGGATTACTTGGACGTGATAAACACTGTCAAATTGTCCAAGCTGATGTTTTAGCACAACTCAAATTAATCGAAGTCGAAACTCAATCGGGATTAGAAGGACTTCAAGAATTGTGGGCTGGATTAGATACAGAAGTTCATGCACATCCCGAAAATTTTCAGGAATCATTACAAGGGTTGTTACCAGATATTTCTCACCTTTCGGAAATTGAACAAGATTTAATTTCCAAGTTGGTTTTAGCCTGCGGAGATGTGAGTTTAGTGGGATTTATCCGCTTCGGAAATAATGCTTTGGCAACAAGTCGAGCAGCATTAAAATCGGGATGTCAAATGATTGCAGATATTTCTTCAGTTGCAGCAGCATTTGACGACACGCGATTAACTCATTTAAATTGTCGCATTGATACTTTTATTGATAATCCCCATATTACTACTGCCATAGAAGCCGAACAAGAATTTTGGCAACAGAAAAAATGGCGTGATAAGCTGCAAGAAATTCCTGCAAATAGTATCCTTGTCATTGGTTACGCGCCGGCAATTTTATTATCTATTTGTGCCGCAATTAAACAACAGCAAATTCCTAAACCAGCATTAGTAATTGGAATGCCAATTGGTTTTAGTCATGCTCCCGCAGCCAAAAGACAATTAATGCATTCAGGAATTCCATTCATAACAATTGAAGGGACTTTGGGGGGTGGATTATTAGCAGCAACTGTCTTAAACACTTTAACAGAATGGATAATTGAAAAACCAGATTGTCACTGTTATTTAAAGTAAAAGAAAATTTCATATTCTCTTGTCAATAAATAGAAAAAAGTGTTTGTAACACTGTGACAAAATATCACTTTTGAAAATTAATTTTTGCGTTCCTGTATCCTCGTATTCATCATCTGTAGTAAACATGTAGGGTATCAGTATTATTAGGATTATTAGGATTATTAGGTATTAGCATTTCTCAATCATTCCACAATTAGCTCTAAAATATAAAGTTGCAGGTGAAAGCGGGTTCCGGGGGTGGGTTTCCATCCTGACAAACTGGAGCCACCAAAAGGAAAGATGCTCAATGAGAGCAAACTTCAACTGTGCATTAATATATTTAAGCTGCTATTCGCACAAACACTAAGATTCATGCGTATTTCGTTAAATTGGCTACGGGAACTAGTAGAAATAAAGCTAACCCCTGAAGAATTGGCTGAAACCTTGACTATGGCAGGGTTTGAGGTAGAAGATATTGAAGACCGTCGCACTTGGGCTAATGGTGTGGTAATTGGACGCATTGTCCAACGCGAACAACACCCCAATGCTGACAAATTAAGTCTTTGCCAAGTTGATATTGGTGAGGGTGAGAATTTACAGATTGTTTGTGGAGCTGCAAATGCACGGGCGGATATAGTTGTGCCAGTGGCAACTGTCGGCACTTATTTACCCAATATCGATTTAAAAATTAAACCGGCAAAATTGCGGGGTGTTCCTTCCAATGGCATGATTTGTTCATTAAAGGAACTGGGTTTACCTACCGATGTTGACGGAATCCACATTTTTACCCAAGAAAATCTGCAATTAGGTAGCGATGTCCGTCCATTTTTGGGTTTGGATGATGTGGTTTTGGATGTGACTGCAACTGCAAACCGTGCGGATGCCTTGAGTATGGTGGGGATTGCGCGAGAAGTTGCCGCCTTAACAGGGGGAAAATTATCAATTCCCGAAACGAACCTCAGCAATTTAAAGTCTCTCTCCCCTCAGGATACTAGTCTCAATTTAAAAATAGAAGAAACCAAAGCTTGTCCTGCTTATTTTGGTACGGTGGTAGAAAATGTCAAAATTGCACCATCTCCCGAATGGTTACAGCAGCGATTACATGCTGCGGGTACTCGTCCCATCAATAATGTCGTGGATATCACGAATTACGTTTTGTTAGAATGGGGACAACCGCTTCACGCCTTTGACAGAGAAAGATTACAAGCAATTGGTGGCAAAGATAATCTGACTATTGGCGTACGTTTTGCCAATGCTGGCGAAACCCTCAAAACCCTGGATGGACAAACCCGCAACTTAGCCAGCCAAAATTTATTAATTACTTGCGGTGATAAACCCGTGGCTTTAGCTGGTGTCATGGGCGGTGCCGAAAGCGAAGTGCACGAAGGTACACAAAACCTGGTTTTGGAAGCCGCATTATTCGATAACGTCGCCATTCGCCGTTCTTCCCGCAGTGTCGGCTTACGTAGTGAATCTTCGTCGCGATACGAACGTGGGGTTAATTTTGCCGGATTAGAAATTGCTTGCGATCGCACTTTAAGTTTATTTGTTGAACTTGCTGGTGGCACAATAGTTACGCAAACAGTTGCTGATACTCGTCCAGACCCGACGACTTGGAATCGCTCAGTAGAATTACGGTTAAAGCGTGTCAATGAATTACTAGGGCCTGTGCGTTTGGGTGATGATGATGCCGGGGAACTTCAAGCTGCGGATGTGGAACGTACCCTCACTGCCTTGGGATGTCAATTAACACCCAGTGGTGAGCAAACTTGGACTGTGGTTGTTCCTCCCTATCGTTACCGCGATTTGGAAAGAGAAGTTGATTTAATTGAAGAAATTGCCCGGCTTTACGGTTACGATCGCTTCTGTGACACCCTCCCAGATACAGCAGAAGGGGGCTATTTCCCATTTGAACAAGAAGTGACGCGTAAGTTACGCTATGTTATGCGGGGTG
This sequence comes from Calothrix sp. NIES-4101, assembly GCA_004296455.1. GTDB lineage: Bacteria > Cyanobacteriota > Cyanobacteriia > Cyanobacteriales > Nostocaceae > Brunnivagina. The sequence continues at coordinate 3,705,888 of AP018280.1, read as the reverse complement.
CTGGCTTAACGGAAATCATTCACTATTCGCTAGTTAAACCAGGGGAAGAACGGCAGGTAGTATTGAGTAATCCCCTCTTGGCAGAATATTCAGCTTTACGAACCGATTTAATTACAGGTTTGATTGATGCTTTCCAATACAACCTGGAACAAGGTAATGGTGCTTTGAACGGGTTTGAAATTGGACGAATTTTCTGGCAAGAAGAAACAGGTTTGCAAGAAGCTGATGCGATCGCTGGTATTATGGGCGGAGATCGAACCGTTGGCAAGTGGTCGCGTGGTGGTAAAGACCAGCCTATGACCTGGTTTGAAGCTAAAGGGATTTTAGAAAATGTCTTTAGGCAAATGGGCTTGCAAGTTGAATATCAACCCGACCGTCGCGAATCCTATTTACATCCTGGACGTACCGCTTCGTTATGGATAGGTGGTACTCGACTCGGAACTTTTGGACAGTTGCACCCACAGCTACGTAATGATAAGGGTTTGCCAGATGCTGTTTACGTATTTCAACTTGATTTAGATGTATTTATAGATGCTCTAGATCGAGACGAAATTCAAATTCCCACATTCAAAGCCTACTCAACTTACCCAGCAAGCGATCGTGATATTGCCTTTTTCGCACCTATCAAAGTCAGTGTTGCCGAAATTGAGCGTTCAATCAACAAAGCCGCCAAGGAATTACTCGAATCGGTAGAATTATTCGATGAGTATCAAGGAGAACATGTCCCCCAGGGACAGCGCAGTTTAGCATTTCGTTTGGTATATCGAGCTAACGACAGAACACTCACTGATGGCGAAATCGAACCAGTACATCAGAAAGTTCGCGAAGCACTAGTCGAAAAATTTGGTGTTAGTCTCAGAAGTTAGAAATGTAGAGACGATATCTCCCAACTCTCTAAATCAAATTCATTACTCATAACTTTTTTACGTCATGCCAAAATACATCATGTGGGGAAGCTATTGCGAAGGCGTTTTAGAAAAACGTGCCCCCTATCGTCAAGCACATCTTGATGGATTAGCTCAACAAAAAGAATCTGGTGTTTTAATGACAATTGGTCCTACCAAAGATGTCACAAAAGTGTTTGCAATTTATGAGGCTGACAGCGAAGAAATCGTCCGCCAGCTAGTAGAAAATGACCCTTATTGGCAAAACCAAATTTGGACTGAATACGAAATTAAAGAGTGGATTCAAGCAATTTGAACTAATTTGTCAATGTCAACGTAGCAGCAAGGCGATCGCAGCTAGAGTTTTTGCTTGAGATTGTTTATCAGCAATCTTTTCAGCCGTTGCGATCGCTTGCTCTTTTTTACCAGTTGAGGCAAATTTTTCAGCTATTTGGCTAATGAGTGAGATGTCAGGTTCTGATTGTTTTGTTAATATTTCTAATGCTTTTTCTAGTTTACCTTGTTCAATTAACTTAGCAGTAACTTTGTCATTTACAGATTTTTTAGAGCCTTCACCCTGGAGATTGTTTACCAAGTTTAATGCCGCTTGAATTTCACCAAAATCTGCTAGTTGGATGGCGATATCAGTTAAAATTGACTCTTTATCAAGAGCATTTTCAAGAGAATTAGCTAATTGCATTGCTGTTTCTGTTTGTTTTGCTTCAGTTAAAGCGATAACAATATCATGAAAAATTTGAGAATCCTCGCTACTACTAGCTTTTACAGGTGTTTTTGGCAGAGATAAACTTTGAAAAAGTTGCTTTGCTCGGGCTTGCTGCCCATTTTTTTGTAGTTCATCAGCAATCGCAATTTGCACAAAGATTCTAGTAGTTTGATCGGGAATATTTTGAATTAATTGTAATGCTTGAGATAGCTTTTTTGTTGCTACCATTTGTCTGGCTATTGCCGATAAAACGCTAACTTTATATTTGGGATAAGAAAAATAATCTCGTAAAAACTCAGGCAGTGATTGTTTATTTACTGTCAGAATTTGGACAATTTGCATCGCACCGTTAAATTCTTGCTTTTGTGCTAATTTAATGCCAATTTCTGCCAAGCCATTTTCTCTCACAAAAAAAGTACTAATATCATAACCTGAGCCAATTGTTGTTGGTAATGGGACTTCAGCAGCAAGTTTCTTAGCTACAGATAAAGCAAAAGCTGTGTCTCCCATATCTGCCATTTTTACTGCTATTTTAGACCATACTAGTACTTTTTCTTGAGGAGAACGAATTTTTTGAGATGCATACCAAGTTTGCTTTATTGGTTCTTGCTGACGTAAATTATTTAAAATACCCAAGAAAGCCCAAGCTTGATAATCTTGTGTAGAGTCACCACTTGCAGAACTACAACCATAGATAGTTTGAGCAATCGACAATGCTTTATTTAGTTGAGCTTGTAAACTTAAATTAGCAGCAATTTTTGATAATACTTCGTGTTTATAATTAGCACAACTGCCGTTGGCTTCATAGTAATAATTACCTGTAATTAAGCGAGTATATTGTAATGCTTGCCCTAAAATTTCTTGAGCTTGCGAGTATTTTCCACTTTCTGTGAGAATCAAGGATATTTCATTAAAAACTTGAGCTTTGATTAAATTAGAAGGAATTTGTTTACTAAAACTTAATGCTTTATCAATAAATCCAGCTTTGGCTAATTTAATACTAGTGTCACGTAATGCTTCTTCTTTTTCATATTCACTAAAATCTTTGTTAGTTTTCTGAAGTAACTGAATTACTTGGTCAAATATTTGTAGAGAACGTTGTTTCTCTCCAGTTTGTGCTAATTTGACAGCGATATCAGATAAAGTGTCAATTTTTTGACTAGGAGCAGGTATTCCCTTGGCTATTGCGATCGCCTTTTCAAATAATTTTAATTTTTCACTGTTACTTTGATTATTTGATTTTACTAAAATCACACCTGATTCTGATAATAACTCAGGTTCTGCCGGAAAATAATTTACTATCTTACTATCTATTAAATCGCTTTGTTTTTCTGTATATTTATCTCCAAGATTATCGTATTTTGGAATATTAGTTCCAGCAGCAATATGATTGTGACACAATAATAAAAATAAGCTAAAAGCAAGACTTGGTAAATATTTTTGAGTTAATTTCATTGAATCAATTAGTCCTTTTGCTGATTTCAAGCAAGTATTTTAAATTAAACATATTCGATTTACCCATTTGAAAAAATAATCTTCAAACAGTCTAATAAAAGTTTTCTAGTTTATCTCTAATCTTCTAGCTCCCCAATTATAGATAGATTCATTCCAGCAATCAGGAATTACGCATTATTGTGCTGAATACATTTTTTAATATTACTGAGAGAATAAAAACTGATATGCTAACCATATAACTTAGCATCAGGATTTCTAAGATGACGGAGCTTGTTCTAGCAGAAGACCTAGCTAGGATGGGGGCAATAAAATCTGATCTTAATCATCTGATTTTGGATGATGTCTTGTATTCGCGGGATACCTCATTTTCCCTACGAGTTCAAGCTGCTGCGGAACAAATGTATCATGACTATCAACGACAAAATATCCAGTGTTTATTAGTACAAGATGGATCTATACTCACCCTCTGGCGATCGCAACCCTGCAAAGCCTCTAAAAATGAGCCGCAAACAGTCCCATCTTCCCCGACATTAGTTCCTCCTCAAACAACAAATAAAGGGGATTCTGAGGTATTTGGAGATGAAATAACTGTTGAAATCAACACTGTTTCTCAAACAGATTCCCAGTTAACCCCCACAGAGAAGATAATGACTTATCGAGGAAATATGTATAAGGTGATTTCCAATGAGAACCCCTCACTTGATACTCCATTGGAGAGCGAATCAGAGAAGTTGAAAAAACGTATTTACCGGGGTGTAATTTATTAGCTAAAGGGTATGTCTTTAGAACTATCCATTATGGTTGATTAAAATATATTCCCAAAGTCTGAGAGGTTATGTATAAAGTGAATATTAAGATAATATAATTATGTTTTTGATAGAACTTGATAAATAAATTTAAGCACTTTCATCGGAATATATCAGATTTTAAGTAATTTGAAAAAATATCATTCCTGCGGCTAAAAAATTCTAAATTTTAATTACCAATTATGACAACTTCAACAACAATACAAACAATTCCAGCAGAAGCGATCGCACCAGAAAGCTTTGCTCCCTACGGACAAGTAATCTTTGCCAGTCGAGATGGTGCAACATTTGATAGCACAGATGCTCAATTAATTTTAGATCAGGGCATACCACGTTTTTATATCATGCAGTTGCACAAACGAGGAACAAGATTTCATACGATTACCCGCCACGTTAAATGTACACAATGTTTGGGTTCTTTAGCTGGAAAAGATTGGTTAATCGCCGTTTGTCCACCCAATAATGACGTGAATGAACCCGACTTATCACAAATGAAAGCATTTCAAATTCCTGGTAATTGCTTTATTAAGTTAAATCTGGGAACTTGGCACGCAGGGCCATACTTTAATCATGATGTGGTGGATTTTTATAATTTGGAATTAAGTGACACAAATGTTGTTGACCACTTCACCCATAGTTTTTTAAAAAGTCACCAGATCGAGTTTGAGATTATTTAATTGTTCCAGAAATAATCAAAAAAAAGTGGGCATTACGTAATTTTATTGCCCACCTCCACAACAATTTCTATTTACGAAAATTTACAGCAAATCAGAGAATCCGACTATTGCTGTTCCATTACCTGTGCTGTCTTCTGTTTATCCAACTTCAAAATCAACACACTCAATGGTGGTAAACACAAATCAAGCGAATACTGGCGACTATGCATCGACCAATTATCAGTCCACTTACCACCCAAATTACCCATATTACTACCGCCATACTTACGGGCATCACTATTAAATAACTCAGTATAAAAACCAGGTTCGGGTACACCAATACGGTAGTGTGAATGGGGTTGTGGCGTAAAATTACATACTGCAATTACAAAATCATTCGTATCCTTGGCGCGACGGATAAACGAAGCCACACTATGACGGTTATCGCTACAATCAATCCACTCAAAGCCTTCTTCCGCAAAATCTTGGCTGTAAAGACAAGGCTCGCTCTTATACAAATTATTCAAATCGGCGAAAAATTGCTTTAACTGCTGATGGGGCTCGTATTGCAACAAATGCCATTCTAAATCGCTCCAGACATTCCACTCACTCCATTGTCCAAATTCCATGCTCATAAACATGGTTTTCTTACCTGGATGGGCAAACATGTAAGTAAATAAAGTCCGCACATTCGCGAATTTTTGCCACCTGTCACCGGGCATCTTGCCAATAATATTACTCTTCCCATGCACAACTTCATCGTGGGAAAGTGCCAGCATGAAATTCTCACTGTGGTGATACCACATGCTAAAAGTAATGTTGTTTTGATGGAATTGACGGAACCAAGGGTCCATGCTGAAGTAATCGAGCATGTCATGCATCCAACCCATATTCCACTTCAAATTAAAGCCCAGTCCACCAACATATGTTGGCCAGGATACCATAGGCCAGGAAGTTGATTCTTCGGCTACGGAAATGGCACCAGGGAAGTAGCTAAAAATTAAATGATTCGTTTGACGTAGGAAATCAGCCGCTTCGATATTTTCCCTGCCACCATACTGATTAGTAACCCATTCACCCTCTTTGCGGCAATAATCGAGGTACAACATAGACGCAACTGCATCAACCCGAATTCCATCAATATGGTATTTGTCGAACCAGAATAGCGCATTTGCCACCAAGAAATTGCGGACTTCGTTGCGGGAATAGTTAAATACCAATGTCCCCCATTCCTTATGTTCGCCTTTGCGGGGGTCTGCATGTTCGTAGAGATGCGTTCCGTCGAAAAATGCTAAACCATGTCCATCTTTGGGAAAATGTCCAGGAACCCAATCCACAAGGACACCAATCCCATTTTGATGGCATTGGTCAATAAAATACATGAAGTCTTCCGGTGTCCCAAAACGTGATGTGGGTGCATAGTATCCAGTGACTTGATATCCCCAGGAACCATCAAATGGGTGTTCCGCAATGGGTAAGAGTTCAATATGGGTATATCCCAATTCCTTCACATAGGGAATCAGGCGATCGCTCAATTCGCGGTATGTTAAAAAGCGCGAACCTGGATTCAGTTCAGATACGGGAACTACAGCTGAGTATGTACCATCAGGCTGTATAGCTGGTTCGGCACTAGCAGCATGTAGCCACGAGCCTAAATGCACCTCGTAGACGGAAACCGGCTGGTTCAAGGGTTCGGTGTGGCGACGTTTCTCCATCCAGTCACTATCATTCCATTTATAGGTGCTGAGGTCAGTGACAATGGAAGCAGTTTTGGGACGGGGTTCTTGCTGGAAGCCGTAGGGGTCAGATTTTTCGTAAATATGCCCCTCAATATTTTTAATTTCGTATTTGTAGTGTTCCCCCGCTTGAATTTCGGGGATAAATAATTCCCAAACGCCCGTATGACCTTTACGCATTTGGTGCTTACGTCCGTCCCAATTATTAAAATCACCCAGTAAGGAGACATTACGAGCATTGGGTGCCCAAACAGCAAAATAAACGCCCTTTACGCCATCAACTTCCGTCGGATGTGCCCCTAGTTTTTCGTAAATACGGTGGTGGTTACCTTCTGAGAATAAATGCAAATCAAATTCTGTAATTCTGGCAGAACGGAAAGCATAGGGGTCATAAGTTACCCGTTCGTGTTCGCCTTCTTTTATTCTTAACTGGTAGTTGTTTAATTCTTTAATCTCAATCGTACATTCAAAAAAATGGGGATGATGCACGCTTTCCATTGGGTATTCTTTACGTTCTTCCGGCAGGACTACCCATACCTCACTTGCATTTGGTAGATAGGCTCTCACAGCCCAGACCTTTTTACCATTTTGCTCAATTAGATGGGAACCGAGAACCTCAAAAGGGTCTTGATGTTGGTTCCAGATAATGCGGTTAACCTGTTCGGAAGCGAGAGTGGTCATAGACATGAAACTACCTACGTGCAGCAGTAAAGGGCTAAGTAAATTTTCTTTTTTTATCTTTGTCTATATATATTCTTTACATTTATTTGCAATTTTGTCGCCTATTTAGTTAAGGGTTAATGCTGAATCGGTCATAGAGCATCGGGAAATAACGTATAAAACGATAATCAATTGCAATTACAGCCGGATTCAAGATTGAGAATGCAGCATTGCTGATTTGAACCTAAAAATTTAAAAAGGGGAAAAATTGCAGTAAAGCTTTACGTATCTGAAGCAGAAAAATTCTGTCGCGGATTTCGGGATCAAGTTTGGGTGGGGGAACTACGCGTAGTTGGGCTTGTAGTTCGATATATTCTGCGGCTGTGAGTTTTTTCCCATCAATAGGCGATCGCGCGGCGGTAATGATCTCTGTCCGTAAGATTTCTTCGGGTATATCGTCGGCTGGTGGTAAAGATAATGCTGGTTGTGACAAACTATCAGCGATCCCGATGGAAATACTGGTGATGATTGCGATCGCCACTAACACAAGTTGTTTTTTTATTTTCATCCGCCTGACCAAATAATTCCCAATTTAATTCCTGGAATCAATCCAAAATCGGCTCACGCATCCGATTACATTTAATAATCAATCAATTAACTTTCAATATCAATTATTCATCATTTAAGTTAATTAAGTAAATAAAATAAAGACCTGGCAAGACAGCTAGCGTTGCCAAGGTCAATATTTTTATATTCTATAAGAATAGGCTAGAGAAAATGGCTAAAGCCTAGTTCCAGCGAGACTATACGTAAATTTATTAACGCTGCCAAAATTCTAAGTACTGATACTACAACTAATACTTAGCGATCGCTGGACTAATCTCTAGCTAAAGGTTAAAAGATTAACTCAGTTGGAAGTGAGAAAAATCCAAATTTATAATCCCAAACGTTCCCAAATTTAAGATTTAAGGCTTGGGCTTCGCAGTTGGACTAGTTGTAGCTGGAGCAGTTGTAGCTGGAGCAGTTGTAGCTGGAGCAGTTGTAGCACCAGCGTCTGTTGGTTCACCTGTTGGGGATGCTGTGGTACCTGCGGGGGGTGTGTCACCACCTTCACAAGCTCCAAGAACTGTTGCTAGACCTAATACAAGAGCAATACCAAAGATTTTAATTTTCATAACTCCTCTTTCACCAAATGCGGCACTAATAATTTTGAGCCTGAACATTAAGATACCGCATTTGTTGTTTTTTTTAAATTTTTTTTAGCTTAATCAGCAGAAGCCTCTAAACATGCCCTTAAACATAACTATGGAGTTCCTGCTTAATTTTGAGTAAATTTTGCCATTGGCAAAGACTAGTGCTTACACTAAGGGAAATTTTACCCCGCGCAAAGGTTAATACTTAAACTACAATACAGTATTTTCAATCTCAACCAAGTTGACTCTCAATCAATTACTCTCAACTAAAACCTATGGCTGTTGCTCGTAAATCAGATATTAATAATTCTGCAAAGGCTAATTCTACAAAAGCTGGTTGGTTCGGAAGTAGACGTTCGCGGCTTCGTGCAAATTCTCGTACTTCTGTTCCCATTGCTAGTTCGGGAAAACAGAAACTCTCTTCATCTTTGCCAATTTCGGAAAATATCAGGAGTCCCATAACTTCAACAAGTATTCCCAAACAGAAGTTAAATCAAGTACAGTATCGCACTCAGCCAAAAAAATCTGAGACTCAAGGGAAAAACAGCAGTACAATTCCTGTCATGTCAGCATTAGAAGCAATGCCCATGTGGTTGCTGCGTTTACATCAGTTGCAACGTCAAACAGCAGTGGTATCATTTGTACTGGTCATGGCAACGCTAATTGCGTATGGCTGGACAGTATACTCGCAACAACTTTGGGGTAAATCTTATCGGAGGTTGCAAAATTTGCAACGTCATGAGCGGCAATTAACCATTACAAATGGTGTACTGAAAAGTAAAATGGCGGCTGATGCAGAACAACCGAATGCGGGACTAGTTTCTCCCAGCCCTGCCGGAACAATTTTTTTACAGGTTGCGCCTGGAACTACCAACTCTATCAATTCTGTTTCTCCTAACGAACCTAATGATGTGACTCCACAAGAGCAAAAGTCTATTCCTGGGTATTAGGAACAGAACATGGAAAAGAAAAATCTGAATTCAAAACTCAGCACTCAAGGCATCTACAACAAAGTACATACTTAACAACACCCAATAATTTAGTATTCCCCATGCAGAAGTTTCCCAGCAAAATCAAATTCCGAAATTTTCGGAAGTCAGAATTTAAAACCAGTCTGCGAAATCGGACAGCACGGAAATCGCCGGATACTTTGATGCCACCAGCGACAGAACAAATATCTAATACTAAAATTCGTTTGTTCGCTGTTTGGGGAGTACTAATGGCGGCGGGCGCTGTTTTGGGTTTTAATTTATACAATCTGCAAATTGTGCGTGGCCCTAAGTTGACGGAAAGGGCACGAAACCAACAAATGGTAAATTTGCGTCCCTATATGCCTCGTAGACAGATTGTGGATCGGAATAAGGATGTATTAGCGATTGATCAACAGGTGTATACTTTGTATGCCCATCCTAAGCAATTTAGTGAACCGCGTCATAAGGTAGCGGAGCTCTTAGCGCCAATTTTAGATAAAGAAGTAAGTGAATTAGAAACTAAATTTGCAGCAAAGAATAGTGGTATTACTTTAAATTCAACATTACCTGAACAATTAGCCGATCGCGTATCTGCATTATCTCTCAATGGTTTGGAGTTGCGCCAAAAATATGCACGTTTCTACCCACAGCAGGATTTAGTTTCTGAGGTGGTAGGTTACGTTAACTTGGATCGTCGCGGACAAGCGGGGCTAGAATACAGCCAAGAAAAGCTTTTGGAACGTTCAGTACAAACAGTGCGTTTGAGTCGTGCTGGCAATGGTGCTTTGATGCCAGATTATGTACCCGAAGGTTTTCCAAATTTTGATGACATGCGCTTGCAGCTAACTATTGATAGTCGCTTACAACGTGCTGCGCGGTTTGCTCTCAAAAATCAGATGAAACGTTACAGCGCTAAACGTGGTGCTGTCATTGTCATGGATGCTTATGATGGTTCATTGCTAGCAATGGTGACGCAACCAACTTATAACCCCAATGAGTATTCTAAATCGGACATTTCGCTGTTTAAAAATTGGACTGTTGCAGATTTATATGAACCAGGTTCGACTTTTAAACCATTGAATGTGGCGATCGCTCTGGAAGCAGGTATTATCAAACCAGACGATACATTCAATGATTCTGGTATTATTCAGGTAGGCGATCGCACGATTAAAAATGCCGAAAACAAACGCTACGGAAATATTACTATCGCCCAAATTTTACAACACTCCAGTAATATCGGCATGGTGCAAATCATTCAGCGCCTACGCCCCAGCATTTACTATGGTTGGTTAGAAAAGTTAGGCTTAGGACAAAAATTAGAAACAGATTTACCTTTTTCAGTCGCTAGCCAACTCAAAAACCAAGAAGAATTTGTCGCCACGCCCATCGAACCAGCTACCACGTCTTTCGGTCAAGGTTTTTCCTTAACACCCTTACAATTAGTGCAAATGACTGGAGCTTTAGCAAATGGCGGTAAATTAGTTACACCCCACGCTGTCAAAGGGTTGTTAGATAGCAAAGAACAGATGCACTATACCCCAACACGTACAGAGCCTCGGCAGATTTTCTCACCCATCACCACCCAGAGAGTAGTGGAAATGATGGAAACTGTAGTTTCAGCCAAAGGTACGGGTAAAGAAGCCAGGATTCCTGGATATCGGATTGCCGGAAAAACTGGAACTGCCCAAAAAGCTAGTAGTTCTGGGGGTTATCAAAGTAATGCCAGAATTACAAACTTTATTAGCATCTTACCAGCCGAATCTCCCCGTTATGTTGTTTTAGCGATCGTTGATGAACCCAAAGGCGCAAATGCCTATGGTGGAACTGTAGCTGCACCAATTGCTAAATCTGTAATGGAAGCATTGATTACTATCGAACAAATTCCACCCAGTCAGCCCAGTCAGGCAAGATAAGTTATATCATTGTCCGGTTGCATACTTATTATTAAGACTGATACGGAGACTTAGCGGGGACGCGGAGAAAGTTTAATTGTAAGTGATTAGCCGAAGATGATATGAGAGGGAATGGCGGAATGTAATTTTTCACTCGACACTCATTACTCCTCCCGACTGATTTACGTTTATGGCTAGAGAATGAGGTATTTGCTACTACTGCATGGAACCCTAAATAGTGGGAACTGACAAAATTTCCCACCATTTAGAAATCCTTGAATAATCACATGCAGAATCATTTAAGCCCGTTCTCTACTATTAATTTTTCTAGTGTAAATACGCAAAAAAATAAAGAATTAAGTGATAAATACAACCGTGCAGAACAGAAATTTATCGATTTGCTAGCTATAAAAAACTTAGATCAACAGTTGCATATCAAACCCGAACTGCGAAGGGAATTTGAGAATGTTTTGAATACTGCAATTGGCGCAGCATATCAAGATAATTCAAAGAATGATCACAACGAAGCCGCACATTTATTCCTTCAGCGCATTCTCTACCGCATCAATCGGTTGTATTTATTCTGGTATGACGATTTACATCATTATGATAATGAACGTTCGCTGTATTTGCAGCAAATTCGCGATCGCATCGAAACTGCTTGGCAAGAATGGGAATTAGCGCAAATAAGCATTGAAACATTGCGGCATCAAGCCGAGCAACATCTTGATGTGAAGCAAGCTTTAATTAAAAGAGTTCAGTATGACTTAAATCCGGAACTATCACCAGAGAGTCACTATATCCGCGACGAAATGGATGCAGATGGATACCGTCACTTACTTGCCATTGCGTCATTTGACGGATTAGTAGAAGGAAGTCGATTATCACGAATATTGGGCGGTACAGCCAATCCTATTCAATGTACTTTAGTCAAAGTATTGCTCGAAGAATATGGCAATGGACGCTTTAACCGCAAGCATTCGACATTTTTCGCGCAAATGTTAAATGAATTTGGAATGGACACAGAACCGGAAGCATACTTTGATTTAGTTCCGTGGGCAGTTTTAGCCTGTGCTAATCATAACTTCCTGATGACCGAACGCAAGCGGCACTATCTACGCTATTGCGGAGGTCTGACATATTTTGAAGTCGCCGGCCCAAGTGCTTATCGTAACTACATGGCTGCTGCTCAGCGTTTAAATTTATCGGATGCAGCAATGGGTTACTGGGACTTACACATTCGTGAAGATGAACGTCATGGGCAATGGATGCTTGATGATGTGGCGTTACCTTTAGCAGAAATGTATCCAAATCAGGCATGGGAAATATTACTGGGATATGACCAAGAGAAGTTTATGGGAGATAGGGCTGCTAAAGCCATAGTTCACTCAATTTATAATTTGTAAATAAATAATACCTGATTCATTACTGCTCATTTGTTTCCTCCTCAAGACTATGAAAAAAATATTTTACTGCCCTGAAGAATCGAATTTTTACTCGAACTGTATCGAAAATTTTGTCTTTAGAAAATGTGAAGATAGCCCATACATAGTAGAATTTGGTTCCGGAGATGGTAGTCCAGTTATTAATTCATTACTCCGGAATAGATTTGACGGCGTTGTCCATGGATTTGAGTTAAATTCTCATGCATGGAAAGTCGCTAATTCGACTATTGATGAATATCATTTGAATACCAAATATATAATTGATAATTCTTGTCTGTTTGCGTCAACTCAACCGGAAGCAGAATATCTAGTTGCCAACCCTCCATATTTGCCAGCACCAGATAACGATATCTACATGCCATTACTTTTTGGTGGGATTGACGGTGCTGAAATTACAAATCAACTTTTATCATTAGGATATGATCATGTTTTGCTGTTAGTTTCGAGTTACTCAAATCCAAAAAGCACAATTGAACATGCTAAAACTAATGATTACTATGTCAGTAATTTTACTGTTGCACCTCTAAAATTTGGTTATTATAGTTCCGAGCCAAAGGTTAAACAGCATATTGAAGAAATGCGAAATAATGACATAGCTTTCTATTCCGGCGATTATTACTATTTGGCAGGAGTTTTATTTAGCAAAAAGACCAAGTCAGAAGTAGATTTATCAAAAGAATTGACTCAAATTTTAACAGGAATGTAAATTTGATCACTAGGCTTCGCAATATTGTTACTATCTAGTTTAAAAGCTCAGAACAATATTGCAAAAATAAAAAACCACTGATTAAATATTAATAATGAAAACATAATCAACTAACGAAAACTAGAATATGTCTGCATTAAGGTATGTTCAATAGAACCCCCGGTTTGGAAAGTACGAATCATTTGATGGGCTGGGGTTTGTCGTTTTTCTAACATATCTTTTAAAGGAGCCAGCAGATTAATATCAGGATCATTAGCCAAGGCAATTTCGGCAGCTTGGATAATTTGAGATGCTGTATTATAAATTTTCTCATTATCAAATGCTTCCCGTGCCGAAAGTTGATGCATTACCGTATCAGGCGCGATCGCATATCCTGGTAAGCTATGATCAAGAATTAATCCTTTTAATAAAGCTAATATTCCTGCATATATAGAAAAATCATCGCAGCTATCGCAGGATTTAAATTCAATCCTCCCAATTTCCGCCGGCAGACGAGCAATTTTTGTCAATGCTGGAATACTGGAAATCAAATGCTCTGGCTTTTCGACAAATACTCTTGTGGCTGCCCGTTTGCCTGTACGGATAAATGTTCTCACAGATAATCCTTCCCACAAACTACCTTGGTAAAAGGGAGAACTGTAGCTAAAAGGAACAATATAAGGACTATAATAAGTCAGTTTTTGACCAATTTGAATCACTTCTTCTACTGGCAATTCAGCAAGGGAAATATTCAAATCAGGGCCATAGGAAACCATATAAATATTCACTGTTTGCTCATCTGGATAAGCTTGTAGTTCACTCAGTTCGTATGCATTTAAGGGTGGTTGCGGTTCGTATGCTGTAAGAGCCGGATTATAGCTAATTAAAACAGGCAAAAGTCCAAATTTAGCAGCCACATCTCGGAGTAAGCAAAAACTCTCATTTAATTCCCAAATAGTATTTTGAATACTGGAATGAATTGTAGTGCGGATTTCAATCCCCTTGGGAACACATTCTACAAATTCTTCATTCAATCCGAACCGCTCAAAACCCTCAATGTACCATCTTTTCTTCCTAATCCCAGCATCCCCTATATGTAAACATAAAGAATCATTCGCATATTCAGGTAATGCTGCAATAATTTGATTAAAATCAGCAAACTTTGCTCGTGAAAAATCCACAAAGTTTCCCACGAAGTCAACGAAAGCAACTTCATGTTCAATGCCAAAATAAAACATTACTAATAACCTTTTAGTGTTGAATTGGACAATGGGTGATGATTCAATAATTCAGGATTGGCCTCAAAAGCGCAAGAGACTATTGCAAAAATTTAGCAAATAAAATCTTAACTTTTAGTTGCTGAGAATACATTTATGCTCTCTAGAAAGTAAATATTGTGACTGAATTATGTAATTTCTTCTTGATCTAACTTGATCCAAACTGAGTTGTAACAATTAAAAATAATTATCAATATGTCTAGAAAAGATTTTACCGTAAAATTTTGCGGGTAGCAATTTAAAACATGATTCGATTTGGATTAGTAGTTTCCACATCTACCTTCGTCCGTGCCATCCACTTCCTGTTCTCCCCTTTGTCTCCACAGGCTAGTATGGACTTGAAATAGCTTGAGGCGTGAAGTTTATGACGAGTATGGTTCAATCAAACTATAGTGAAGAACATGTTTCTGCTTGGTTGCGGGGTTTACTAGCGATCGCCTGGGCAGATGGTGACTTTGATGCTCAAGAACAGGAGCTAATTGCTAGTATTACCCAGAATGAACTAGCTCCTGGCATGAAAATGGATACTTTGGAGGATATTTCACCAGAGGAACTAGCTGATGTATTGGGGAAAGGCACACCCCTAGCAGAGAACTTTTTGCGGACTGCGGTAATGGTGGCGATCGCGGATGGTATTTATACTAAAAGCGAAGATTATATGTTGCACGAGTTGTGCAAAGCTTTGGGAGAACCAGACAATATTCTGGAAGCATTACGCTATACCCTCGAACACCCAGAGGAGCTAAAGCCAGCAGTATCAACATCCGCAGCCCCAACAGCACCATTAAAACGTCCCGTTGATCCATTGCATCCCCTACGCGACTGGCTAGATGGACTCGAAATTCAAGACCCTAGCGTTGCCCGTTTCTTGTGTAAAATGATTCCTTCCCAATGTCCTTTTGCGCGGGATGTCAAATTATTTGGACGTAAAATAGTCCATATTCCCCCATTATGTAAAATCAATCCTCTCTATGAACAGCTTGTAGGTTTGCGTTTTCGTGCCCTTTCCTATCTCGCAGATGAATGCAAAGAAGATGTTACACCTTATATATAAACATAGTGAGAATTAGAAACCAAAGGTGTAGTAGGCGATCGTCTACTGTCTACCCTCGATAAAAAAGGAAACCTGTATCCGTGTACAGCGTTACTACAGGCAAATATCTATCTACGCAGAGTCTGCGGAATGACAACTTAAAATTAGGCAAGAAGTGGCAAGAATAGTTTGGGTTTTCATCAAAGAAACGAGTTAAGAGTAAATTAAGAGTCTATAATTATATGGCTCTTAATTTCTAGCTCGTAATCATTAACTAATAACTCTTAACTAGAAACCATTAACTATTACTTATGCAATTTATTGACCAGGCAAATATTGAAGTCGAAGCTGGAAAAGGCGGCGATGGGATGGTCGCTTTCCGACGTGAAAAATACGTTCCCGCAGGTGGCCCCGCAGGGGGAAATGGGGGAAAAGGTGGCTCAATATATTTTCGTGCTGTTGAAGATTTACAAACTTTGCTGGACTTCCGCTACAACCATAAATTTAAAGCTGGCAATGGCTCCCGTGGTGGGCCAAACAATTGTACAGGGGCAAATGGCAAAGATTTAACCATTGATGTACCTTGTGGAACAATTATTTATAATGCGGAAACAGGTGATGTCATCGCCGATCTCACGAAACCCGAAGAAACTGTGTTGATTGCCGCAGGTGGTAAAGGTGGTTTAGGCAATAAGTATTTTCTGAGTAACCGCAACCGCGCCCCCGAATATGCGCTCCCGGGTTTAGATGGCGAGATTAAGTCACTGCGTTTAGAGTTAAAGCTGTTGGCAGAAGTGGGAATTATTGGACTTCCAAATGCAGGAAAATCAACTCTAATTTCGGCTTTATCTGCGGCACGTCCAAAAATCGCTGATTATCCCTTCACTACATTAATACCTAATTTGGGAGTAGTCAGAAAGCCTACTGGTGATGGGACGGTATTTGCTGATATTCCCGGATTAATTGAAGGTGCTTCGCAGGGTGCAGGATTAGGACATGATTTTTTACGACATATTGAAAGAACCCGCGTTTTGCTCCATTTAATCGATGCAACCAGCGATGATATTATCGGCGATTATCAAACAATTCAAGGAGAATTGGCGGCATACGGGAAAAATTTAGCTACACGTCCACATATTTTGGCATTGAATAAAACCGACGCTGTAGATCGTGAAAGTATTGATTTAGATGAATTAGCGACTCAACTTCATCGTGTTTCTCAGAATAAAGTCTTTATAATTTCGGCTGCAACTCGCGCAGGTTTAGATGAATTGATGCAAGAAGTTTGGAAGATTTTGGATGAGATGAATGCTGTGGAAACAGAAGAATTGGTTTTAATTCAGTCGTAGTTTGTCATGCTGACGACCAAAAGAAAAGTACATAGGATCGCAAAAAGATAAATATATCCTGTCTCCCTGGATAATCTAAAATCATTGTTTTCTCTGCTATTCGCGCAAAAACAATGATTTTGAGACTTTCTGATAATAAGGATGAGAATTATTGCTCTCAAACCACCATTAGCCAATTACAAATCAATCATCTTGTGAATTTTCCGCAAATTCATCATCGTTACGAATATGCAGTTGATTCAACAGCGATAATACTTTTGTACCGCGTTCAATTGAACGGTCTTCAATAAATATTACTTCTGGGGTGCGACGCAACCGAACCCTCGCCCCCAACTCGCTGCGGACGTAACCAGTCGCTGATTTTAAACCAGCCATTGTTTCGGCTTTAGCTTCATCTGTACCGTAGATTGATACGTAAATTTTGGCGTGCTGCAAATCGCCGGACACATCAACATCTGTGACGCTAACCATTCCAGCGCCAACGCGATCATCTTTAATATCACTCAGCAACATTTGGCTGACTTCGCGTCTAATTAGTTCAGCAACGCGGGAAACACGACGATTAGTAGCCATAAAAATTGAGCCTCCTGAAGAGAGGTTATGTTACAAAAAACCTTGCTAGTGAAAGCGAGTAGTATGAGACAAAATTGTAGTTTTGGTTCTAGCTCGCACTCAATTCAATAACAATATCGTATTGTGATTGTATTGTGAGTTAGGATGCTTTGTCGTAAATTTACTTTCATCCACTAGACAGCGCTCAAGCCCAACATTGCACGTAAAGTAAATGTTACAAAAATAAAACCGCTAATTAGTAGACTAATAATAGCGACTAAAGTCGTTGGGCGTTTAAGTAAGGGTGCTAGTGGTGCAAAGGTACTTAACAACACACCCAAAAGAGTTGTAATAAAGTAACGAGGGTAGCGAAGAACGTTGTCCCAAAATCCGTCAAACATTTGAATCTAAATAGCCCTGTAATATGGTATGTGTTTATCTTGATGTAATTCGTACACCTAATTGTAATCTACATAGCCCAGAAAATCATAGAGCATTCCCAAATCATTTATGAAAGTTATAATCTTGTCTATATATCTAATTAGCTACTAGCTGTTTACGTTCAGCAACTTAAAAAATCAACATTTAAACCATACCTAGCCAGTAATATAAAATTGGCTTCCTGTAAGGTAGATAGTGGAAATGGCAAGAGTGGCAAGGAAAAGATTTTCACAAATTATTTAGGATTACTATAAATTAATATAAAATATTGCTCACAACTGCCATATTTGTATTGAGTTTGGCTTTAGTAGTTAAGTGCTATTTCGATTTAAATGTTAATTCAATGTTAACTCAACTTTCCAAAAAAACTTTACCGCGTCCATTCTTAAAATGGGCAGGTGGCAAAAACAAGTTAATTCCCACATATAAATCATACTTCCCTCGGTATCACAATTATTACGAGCCTTTTTTGGGCGGGGGAGCCGTATTTTTTCATCTGAAGCCAGCTTCCGCATTGTTAACAGATATTAATACTGAATTAATTGCGACTTATAACTGTGTTCGCGATCGCCTGAGTGAATTAATTGATTTACTCAAAGAACATCAATATCAACACAGTCTTAATAGTCGCGATTATTACTACAAAATTCGCAATAATCCCGGTGTCAGTAATGTAGAAATAGCTGCAAGGTTAATTTATCTAAATCGAACTTGCTTTAATGGACTTTATCGGGTTAATTCCAAAGGTCAATTTAATGTTCCCTTAGGAAAATATACAGACCCTAAAATTTGTCAAGTTGAAGTATTATATGCAGCCTCAAATGCTCTGCAAAATGCCCAAATTAAGCAAGCAGATTTTACAGAAGTGCTTGAACATGCTCATAATAGTGATGATTTTGTCTTTTTTGATCCCCCATATCATCCAATTAGCAGTACAAGTTACTTTACTGCATATAGCAAAAATCCGTTTAATGAAGAAGACCAAATTAGGTTACGTGATGCCTGTTTAGAATTGATTCATCGAGGTGTGAAAGTCATGATTTGTAATTCTGATTGTGACTTTATCTTAAGACTTTATACTAGTGAAAAATTCAAAATTTATAAAGTGAAAGCATCGCGCAATATTAATTCTAATATTAATAATCGTGGTACGATCGACGAATTATTAATTACTTCTTGCGACTAAAGAATCAACTATTACCCTTATAAATTATTGTTTGCCCAAGCAATAAATCTGTCCAAGTTTTGCACAGCAATTAAATTTTTATTATCATTTACCCTATCTCGTAACCAATCAATTGCACCGTCTCGCATTCCTTCTCCACCAATAACTATAATTGTTGGTGCTGGATAGGAATTTTGTATGTTCAAATTCAAATAAGGAAATTTTTCATCGACAGAACCACCACTTTCTTGCCATTTACACTCAATAATCAGTCCCGATGGCATTACTGGCAAACCAACGACAAAAAAATCAACAAATAGATCAGTTTTATAAATTCCTGTACCAATGTGAACTTGCTTGGCGTAACGTTTGGGTAACAGTATTGAAGATACTAATAAATCTTTACGTCCTTTTTTTGGTACTTGTGTACATACCTGAAAGTACCCATATGCCCTTAATGTTGTTTCAACATGACTCTCTAATACTTCGCCCGCTTTTTGTGCCCGTGCGCCTTGAATCCTAGTCATTGGGAATATCCTAGCTGTCACTCTTTTAACAAACTTTGCTGGAAGAGTATCTTCCCCGCAAGTTTGCGCTTCTTCTAGGATTTCATGAAATCTATATTCATGAGTAATTTTCTTAATATGAATTTGCCTTTTGAGTTGTAAATGCTTCAAATTAGAGTGATTAAGTTACAAAAACATAATACAGGTGTATTTAATAAATACGTATGTATTAATTAAATACACTTTTGCTACCAAATTTAAAATATTCTACAATTCACTTAAATTTAATTGGCTTTATTTGTGCTGTCTCTCCCACTTCTCACTTACCGAAAATAGATCAATTGACTGACATAAAGTATCTAAATGGAGAAGATGAGTAAGGAAATAATGGGAGACATAATTTAGTATTTGAGTTAAATAAAATGACTCTTGAAATCGTCCATCATTTTAATTGTTGTTGAGAAACCTGTTTTCTGCCCACGTAAGAATCATTAATATTTACTTGATAAATGGTCTCTTAAACCCAATACCTAACATTAATTCTCCAATTTTATTGCGGGAAATACTGCTAACTGGCGTTAACTCAGATACTTGTCCTTTGTAGATTACAGCAATGCGATCGCACAAAGTCAAGAGTTCATCTAAATCTTCGGAAACTACTAAAACGCTAGCACCGGAATCGCGCATTTCTATTAAAGCATCGTGGATGATAGCTGTTGCTTTGACATCTACACCCCAAGTTGGATGTGCAGCAATTAATACAGCCGGATTTTGTTGGATTTCCCGTCCCATAATAAACTTTTGCACGTTGCCACCCGATAAGCTGTTGATGGGGATGTGCGGGTTGATATTTTTCGCTGCATCTTGGACATTAAAAGCATGACAAATTCTGTTTGTCCAATTGTTGAGCTTGTGATTTCTAATTAAACCCCGTCGTAACAAACCTTGTCCATAAGCAGTTAACAGTGCATTTTCAAGCAAATTTAAGTGGGGGACAACACCTTTACCCAAACGTTCCTCTGGCACATATCCTAATCCCAAATGACGGCGCTGTGCCACACCATAGCTACCGATTGGCATTTCTCCCAGCTTAATCATGTTTGCCTGGGGAGATAATACTTCACCACTCAACAAAGCTAAAAGCTCCTGCTGTCCATTTCCGGCAACTCCAGCAATACCGACTATTTCACCAGTGCAGACTTGAAAATTAATGTTTTGCAATGCTGTCGCGAATTGATGCTGTGCTGGTAGAGATAAATCTTGTACTTGTAAAGATACTGCACCTGGAGGCATTAATTGCCGTTTTCGACTTGGCGGTAATTCTGCACCAATCATCATTTTGGCTAAGTTTGCGGTTGTTTCTGATTCTGGGTTGCACTCAGCTATAACTTTCCCCTGGCGTAATATTGTAGCTTTGTGACAAAGTGCTTTGACTTCGTCTAATTTGTGGCTGCTGAAGAGAATGCTACAGCCAGTTGCGGCAATTTTTCTGAGAACTGGAAATAATTTATCGGTTTCTTGAGGAGTTAAGACAGCAGTCGGTTCATCTAATATTAATAATTTTGTAGCTTGGCAGAGACAGCGAATTATTTCGACTCGTTGTTTTTCTCCTACAGATAATTTATGAACAGGATAATCGGGATTAATTTTTAAACCATATTCTTGGGAAATAATCCGAATTTTGCGGTCAATCTGTGATAAATTAAATTTTCCTGATTGTGGTAATGCTAAAGCTACATTTTCAGTCACAGTAAGTTTTTCAAACAAGGAAAAATGTTGAAAAACCATACCAATCCCCAGTTTTTTAGCTTGCAGGGGATGATTGAATTTAACTTGTTTCCCTTCCCAAAAAATTTCTCCAGCATCGGGACTAATGAATCCATACAGTATCTGCATCAGGGTACTTTTCCCTGCACCATTTTCCCCTAATAACGCATGAATTTCACCAGGTTGAATTGTCAGATTTATCTCTTGATTGGCAATATTACCTGAGTAGAATTTTGTAATATTTTTCAGTTGCGATCGCGGCAAGTTCATGAGTCTTAACTTTGTGATTTGGGCAGCGAACCTTCAATACCTTCAACATACCAATTCATTGCTAATTGACCTTTATCATCTAAAACTTTCCCTTTAGGAACACGAATCACGCCTGTTTGGTCTTTAATAGGGCCAGCAAACGGATGAGAAACACCTTTAATTATCTCCTCACGTTTAGCATTAACTAACTGTTGGACATCTGGAGGAATTACTGGATTCATGGGTGAAATATCTACAAATCCTTGGGCGATTCCTTGCCAAACCTCCTCAGATTTCCAAGTCCCATTGATGACAGCTAAAGCTTTATCAGTGTAAAATTTTCCCCATTGATTAATTGCCGAAGTTAAATGCGCTTTTGCTCCAAACTTGCTCATATCGGTGTTGTAACCAAAAGCATAAATTCCCTTTTCTTCTGCTAATTGAATTGGGGCTGCTGAATCTGTATGTTGTGCTAAAACATCCGCGCCTAAACTTACTAAAGCTTGTGCAGTTTCCCTTTCTTTAGCTGGATCATACCAAGTTTGTGCCCAAATTACGCGAACTTTTGCTTGGGGATTAGTAAATCTCACTCCTTGAGTAAACGCCCCAATTCCGCGAATTACTTCAGGAATTGGATAAGCCCCAATAAAGCCAATAATATTTGATTTTGTCATTTTTCCCGCAATCATTCCGGTTAAATATCGCGGTTCTTCAAACCTACCTAAATAAGTTCCAACATTTGCCGCACGTTTGTATCCCGTACAATGTTCAAATACCACTTGCGGAAAATCTTTTGCCACCTTCAAAGTCGGATTCATATAACCGAATGAAGTCGTGAAAATCAACTTATTCCCATCAAGTGCTAATTGTCTAATTACCCTCTCCGCATCAGCACCTTCACTCACATTTTCGACAAATGTTGTTTTCACCTTCTCTTTGAGATTCGCTTCCATTTCTCTGCGTCCCAAATCGTGGGCATAAGTCCACCCAAAATCACCCACAGGACCAATATAAACAAATCCTACTTGAAGTGGTTCCTTCGCTAAGACAGGTGAAGCTGGAACAGTTACTTGAGATGGGGAATTGCGATCGCTCTTAACACAACCTACAAATATTAATCCAGCACTAGTGGCAACACCATACTTGAAAAATTTTCGCCGTTTCATAATTTATGAATATTTATGAATCTTTTTGAATCATGAATAAATAATTCAATCAATTACAACTTTAACTTGGCAATTAATTAATGTAAGGGTTAACAGTTGTTAACCCTGAAAATCGAAAATTTCGAGGATGAATGGCTTATGGTTCCACGGGAATTACTACTGATTTACTTAATCCTGAATAATTGAGCCTAAACACGACCCAAAAATTAATTTCAACCGCCAAAAAGGAAGAACTAAGAACGGGCAATCCCATCTTCACGGGCGGCGCGTTGGACTGCTGCGGCGACTGCGGTGGAGACACGCTCGTCGAATACAGACGGGATGATATGTTCTTTATTCAAATCGGATGGTTTGACTAGAGATGCGATCGCACTGGCTGCTTCGAGGTACATTGAGGTTGTAATCGTCTCCGCACGACAGTCTAATGCGCCCCGGAAGACTCCAGGAAATGCCAAGACATTGTTGATTTGGTTCGGGTAATCACTACGTCCTGTTGCCATCACAGCCACATCTTGAGTGACTAATTCCGGCTGGATTTCGGGAATCGGATTTGCCATTGCAAAGACAATGGGGTCTTTTGCCATTGAACGTACCATTTCTGGGGTGAGAACTCCCGGCGCACTCACACCGATAAATACATCTGCACCTTGAATTGCTCCAGCGAGGCTGCCTTGGGCTTTGACAGCAAATTCCCGTTTTTCTTCCGTTAAGTCGGTACGAGTGGTTGAGAGAATACCTTTAGAGTCACACATTAATATTGTCTCTGCACCGGCTTTTTTGAGTAAACGAGCGATCGCTACACCCGCAGCACCCGCACCGTTAATCACAATCCGAATTTTATCCATCGGCTTATGTACCACCTTTAAGGCATTAAATAACGCCGCTAGGGTGACAATTGCAGTACCATGTTGGTCATCGTGGAACACGGGAATATCCAACTCGCGCCGCAATCTTTCTTCAATCTCGAAACAACGAGGTGCAGCAATATCCTCGAGGTTGACACCACCAAAAACTGGAGCCAAATTTTTGATTGTATTCACGATTTCATCGGTATCTTGGGTTGCTAAACAAATGGGAAAAGCATCGATACCTGCGAACTCCTTAAATAACATGGCTTTGCCTTCCATCACAGGTAAAGCAGCTTCGGGACCTAAGTTTCCCAAACCAAGCACAGCACTACCATCGGTGACAATAGCTACAGTATTTCCCTTAATTGTGAAATTGTAGACATCTTCAGGATTTTGGGCAATAGCCTTACAAATCCTGCCAACTCCAGGCGTGTAAGCCATTGCTAAATCAGACACACTTTTGAGGTGGATGCGACTAGTGATGCTAATTTTGCCACCGCGATGTAAATTGAAAGTGCGATCGTAAACATTAACAACCTTAATCTCAGGCAAATTTTTCACCGCCTGGACAATCATCTCAGCATGTTCCGTGCTTGCCGCATCAACAGTAATATCACGGGTGGAAATAGCCCTTGTTTGCTCGATTAAATCAATCTGACCGATATTACCACCATTGGATGCGATCGATGATGTTACAGAAGCCAACATCCCCACACGATTGGGAACTTCTAGGCGTATTGTCAAACTAAAACTCGAATTCGGTGTGAGGTCAACCATCGTACACACTTAGATTTTAGACACTAAATTTTAGATTGAATTTAGGTATTAGTCATCTTTTTTTGTCAAAGCTTATGGGAAAGCGATGCAGCCAGAGTGTGGCAGACATCCCCTTTGGCCTTCCCGTCCCGGTAAATCTGTGCAACAATCGGTATCATCAAGAGATGACAAAAGCGACAAAACACGGTTTTTGCGATCGGTGAATTGAATGCAAGAAACGACACTCCGAGGTCACTATCGAATCATCCAAAACTTAGCTAGGGGAGGATTCAGCGAGACATACCTCGCTAAAGATATTGATTTACCGGGAAATCCCTACTGCGTTGTCAAGCTCCTCAAGCCGATGTTTATGCAGCATCCGCAGGCATGGGAGACAGCTGCACGATTATTTGAGCGTGAAGCCCAGGTGCTGTATCGATTAGGTAATCACGATCAAATTCCCCGACTTTTGGCGCATTTTGAAGAGAATCAAGAGTTTTATTTAGTTCAAGAATATATTGCTGGTAATGTTTTGAGTAAAGAGTTTGCATCTGGGCAAAAATGGACTCAAAAGCAAGCGATCGCGTTTTTACAAGATGTTTTAAAAATTCTGGAATTTGTTCATCAAGAAAATGTCATTCATCGCGATATTAAACCCGCAAATCTGATTCGCCGTCATTTGGATCAGAAAATAGTTTTAATTGATTTTGGAGCCGTTAAAGAAATTACGAATGTGATGGAAAATTCGCAGGGTGTCACACGTATTGGTACTCACGGATTTATGCCTAGCGAGCAGGAAAATGGTAATACACAATTTAACAGTGATATCTTTGCTTTGGGTATGACATGTATTCAAGGATTAACTGGTGTTGCTTTGGGAAGCCTACCAAGAAATCCAGATATAATTTGGAATCAGCAAGATGTTAATCCTCAATTTGCGGCAATTTTAGCTAAAATGGTTCGCCATGATTATCGCCAGCGCTTTCAGTCTGTGGGTGAAGTTTTATTAGCATTAGACAAATTAGAAGCCAGTATTAATCAGCAAAAATGGTGGCAAAATCCAAAGGCGATCGCTAGCGCGGCTTTACTATCTGCTGTTGTCTTACTTCCGATTGCTTGGAGAGTAGTTAATTCTCCAAAGAACGAAATTATTCAAAGTTCTAGAAATACTTCCAGAAAAATCACTGCTTCTAGTTTTGAATTATATGAAAACCCAGATTACAATATCAAAATTAACTATCCTCAAAGTTGGCATAAAAATGATATTGGAGATAAAACAACTGGAGAATTAGCAAGATTTTCTTTACCAACTAATAGCTCTTCTCCCATAGAATTAATTTTGGAAACGCAACATTTCACGAAGCCTGTCACCTTAGATGAATTAACAGGTTTAAGAGTAAATGAAATTACTCAGTTTTTTACAGATGCTAAAATTCATGAATCCTATGCAACAAAGTTACAAAATACTCCCCATACCTCTGCCCATGTAGTTGTTTATTCGGGCAAAGATGACACAGTTAGCGTCAAAAGAAAAGCTGTATGGTTGGTGAAAAATAATCAAGCTTATATCATTACCTATTCTGCACCAGAAGTTGATTATGATACTTATCTAAATACCGCAGATACAATCATTAACTCTTGGCAATTACATTAATTTGTTTGACATGTAAAACAAATAATGCATATCATTAACTGAAAATTAGACACATAATTTATTTCACAAGAGTCATAAAATAACCCCAGGGTTGGGAATGTCAACTTTAGTTGTAATCTTGATTAAATTAACTAACTTGATATTTGCTGTACTAAATTTTTTATTGCTCACTCGCAGACAAAATCAGTCATGATAAAAGCATTAGCATTTTAGAAATTAATTAACCATTGATGGGGATAAGCTGATGACAGATGCCCCCTTTTTTTTGAACCGAACTCAAGCTGGCGAAAGATTAGCAGAAATTATTCAAGCGAATTTAAGACAGCAATTGATAGAATCTGGAGTTGAGCCAATTCCAATTGTTTATGCATTACCACGTGGGGGTTTACCTGTGGCTGCGCCAATTGCGGATTTGTTACAATGTCCACTCACGGTACTGGTGGCAAAAAAAATTAGCCACCCCAATAACCCAGAATTGGCAATTGGAGCCGTGACTGCATCCGGTTTGGTGCTGTGGGCTAATGAGAAGTTGTTGAACTTTCGAGGAAATTCACGTCAACGTCAAGTAGCAATGGAAATTGCTATCAATAAAGCTAAATCCTTGGAATCACAATTTCTGCCATTTTGTCCCCAAGTGAATCCTCAAGGTGCGACATTAATTTTAGTTGATGATGGTATCGCCACTGGGATGACAATAGCAGTAGCAGCAAAAGCATTAAATTTGTTGGCACCAGCACAAATTTTCATCTGTTCACCAGTAGCTCCTCCACAATTATTACCTTGGTTACAGGATTGGTGCGATAATTCTGGAGATAATTGCGATCGCAATCAGCAAAAGTTAATTAGAAAACAAAACCGGATTATTGTTTTGGAAACACCCGAACCCTTTCTCAGTGTTAGCAATTTTTACGTAGAATTTCCCCAAATTGAAACCTCGGAAGCACTAACATATCTTCAGCAAAGAAATCAAAAGTAATTAGAACTGCCGAGTCATATCATCATATGCGCTTGAACACTTAAATTTATTAAGAGTGACACGGAGACTTAGATATGTGGGGACGCGGAGAAATTCTAATTGTCTGAGATTAGCCCATGATTTCATCTAGCTAATAATTACGAATTATTAATCATCCGCTCGTATTGCATCACTTTGGTATAGTCTCCTAAGGCATAGGAAGCAGCTTTAAGGCTGGATAGCGCCTGTTCTTGGACGCGAAGGTCTTTTATGGCTTTGGCTAATTCTAAGCGCTTTTCATAATGCTTAATAGCATTGGAATAATCTCCCAAAGCTTCGCAAACCACCCCTAAACTGCTTAATGATTGTTCTTGACTATGTTTATCTTTGATTTGACAAGCTAATTTGAATCGCTCTTCGTAATACTGAATTGCTTGGTGATAATTTCCTAAAGCATATGATGCATTACCTAAATTTTTGAGAACTTGAATACTATTCCGGTAATTTTTAATTACGTAACAGAGTTTTAAGCATTCTTGGTAATATGCGATCGCTTTGGCATAATCGCCTAAAGCATACCAAGAATTGCCCAAATTTTTTAAGACTTGTTCCTCGCCCCAATTATCTTTGAGTTCTCGAACAAGTTTCAGACTCTGCTCTTTGAGTTTAACTGCTTGTTGTAAATTGCCTTGGGCTTTATATACCAATCCTAAGTTATTTAGCGTTGCCACCTGACTTCTTTTATCTCCTTGAGCAATGGCAATATCTAAACATCGGTTGAGAAACTCAATCGCTTTTTCCTGGTTGCCTAAATGACGATGTGAATTACCAATATGCGATAATGCTTGCAATTGCAAATGTAAATCTGATGTGTTCTCTACTAAAGTTAAACATTGCTGAGAATATGATATGGCAGCTTTATAGTCTCCAGAATTATAAGCAACAAGCACTAAACAACTGAGGCTTTGTGCTTCTCCTTGTAAATCGCCACATGCTTGAAACAATGCTAAAGCTTCTTGTAAAGACTTTGTCGCGGCAATAACTTCACCCGCCTGCTGTTGTTGAAATCCCTGCTGCAATAGTCGCGATGCATCTGATGCATACCCATCTAGTGGTGAAGTTAGTACTTCTGCTGATGAATGATGCTTAAACTCATGGGAAATAGTACCCCATTGTTTTGGGTGGAGATGTGTTGTCATTTGTGCAGGAACCGTGTTTTTTGAATGATTCCATTCTTTTTCCACATTCAATGCTCCCTGGTAGCTCTTCTGATGCTTTTAGTGTGCCCAGAAATAGTATTTTTCTCTCACGCAAAATAAAAATACTTATACTGGTTAATAGTGGTTAATAACTTGATTTAGTGAATGGGAATCAAAAACTATGGAGAGAATACTCGAACCAGAAGTAATGGATACTTGGGAAGAATCAATAGCATATGATGCAATGGATTTTATTGAGGTAAATACTGCATTTGCGAATGATGCGATCGCTCTAGCACCTACTCAACCTATTTTAGTCCTTGATGCGGGTACTGGGCCTGGTCGAATACCCACGATAATGGCGCAATTACGTCCGCAGTGGCAATTCATTGGGGTTGATTTGGCTGCAAGTATGTTACAAATTGCTCGACAACAGGTTGAGCAAGTCAATTTACAAAAGCAGATTCGCTTTGAATTAGTTGATGTCAAAAATCTACCTTATAAGGATGGACAATTTGACTTGGTTGTATCCAATAGTCTTGTCCATCATCTAGCTGAACCATTGCCTTTTTTTCAGGAAATTAAGCGTATTCTCAAGCCTCATGGGGGTATTTTAATCCGTGATTTATTTAGACCCGCCGATATTGAAACACTAAATGCATTAGTTGATAGTATTACGAAAGATTGTGATGTACGCCAAAAAAAGTTGTTTGGCGATTCTCTCCAGGCTGCGCTGACAATTGATGAAGTGAAGGATTTAATTGAGCAAGCTGGTTTCCAAAATGTAGATGTTTATCAAAATTCTGATCGTCATTGGACAGCAAAACGAAGCTGGGGAGCTTCAACATAAAATTAATGACACTAACATCTAGTATCAGTTATCGATTCATGGGTACTTTGGAGTTCCAAACCTGCTCAAATTCTGCTTTACTAATTTCAAATTCTTCTAAATTATCATCAATAATCGGTTTATCGCTTAACCTCCCATAATTATCACTGAAATGGTTATTGTCATAAAACAAGACATTGCCATTTTCGTAAACTTCGATTTGGCGATGGGTGTAGGCACCTTCTCCTATTTCCAAAAAGTACGTACTCGTACCCCATGTATCAAAGTCGCCCCCTAGTGGCACAGACCAGAACCATTTGTAATATTTCATTTCCTTCATAATTATTCCTCAACAATGACATAATTACTTATTCTAATTTTACTAATAAATTTGAGTTTGCTATTTCTTGGGATGGCTAGCAACTGTTAATTAACAGTTAACAAAATAGCTAATAATTACTACCAATAGGTTAAGGGCTATTTATCAACTAAACCTTAAGAATAAAGAAAGATTAGTTTAGGGATTTAAGCCTTTAGCATGATTCTACTTTGCGGATAAATACCAAAGAACACCGGTTTCTTGGATTTAAGTCTTTAGTATCATCTTACTTGTTTGCTGATAAATCGGATTTCCCCCTAAAGGATTAAACTTAATACTTTCTTTATCAATAGTTTTCACGCTCTGGGCTGGGAAGTTTGTATTTTCAAAGTCATTGAAGCAGGATAAATAAAACAAACACGAGAAATAAAAGAAATAAAAGAAATAAAAGAAATAAAAGAAATCAAATAGATGAATACGCTTTCAGTTTACATACTGGTTTCACTATAGGTCGATTCGCGCTGCTCATAAAAACGACAACCATGACAGGGTCCACTAGGGTTGACAGCACAGCGAATGTAGCCAGAACGTGCATTAAACTGGCAGCTAATATCGCCAATCAGATAACCGACTCCTTCAAGATAATAGCGATCGCGTAGTGTCTCTTCTGAGCAATTACGTGCTGTCTCCCAATGACTATCCCTGGGGATTCGTCTTCCTCCCGGAAAGCTGGCAGATGCTTGCCGTAGGCGCGCACGAGTTCGCCACTGGGCTTTGCGAATTATCCACAATGAAAACAACGATGGCAAAATGCCAATGGTAATTACTAAAAGTGTTTTCAACACTTCTTTTCACCTCTTTTGTATACTTATCGTCCCTGATGTCAGCCAGAAGAAATATTACTGGCATCATTCACAGGGAAACATGCCTAACACTACTTAAAACCAGGATAACTGCTACAGTCGAGAGGATGAAATTTTTTTCAAGTGTTTATTAAGTAAATTTTTGATGAGCGCCACTGTCGGAGCTTTTGTTTTCTATCTGCAACCTACTGCATACTTAAATAGTATATGTATCAAATAGAAAATTAATATTCGCAATTATTGAAGTTTCAGCACTTGTCCGCAAATGGGTAAAAAATGGGACAGATTATTTACTGCCACATGCCTAAATAACTAAACTCAGGTAGATATGACAGTCTTAAATATGGGGCAATTTTGATTGCGGTAAGCGAATCGGAGAAGCCAAATGCTCTGCTCGAAAGATTTCACTCAAAACTTCACTGCCGATGAACTCTCTAAGCGGGTTTTGACTTGGCTAGAATTGGGCGATGGTAATATACAACTGTCTCTTCAGAAATATCGCATGGGTAAAGCTCCGCCCAATTGATTCGCCGGGTGTCAAGATGCAAAACCAGAACTTTTATTGATATCGCAGCTAGTTAATTATCAAAGTTATGTAATCACTACGACGCAATTAGTTTTCGTGTCGTCCCTTTAATAAATGATTAAACAACAAATAATCACAGGTTCAAATTTGCCTGAAGTCGAAGATAAGCTGAGTTGCTGGCTTTCTTCGGCTTTAGGCTCTCGATTAGGGCAGTTTTCTGCATCTTTGGCAGTTACTCAACCCCATAATCTAGTTTACTGGGGTGCTAGTTTTTTTGGCTTGGATAAAGTCACAATTTTCCAAAATGCACCGATCGCAGAACGGGCAAAAATATTACAATTGTGCAGCTGTAATCTTTTGCAAGAAGCCTATGTACTCGAAAAAGTAGGCGTATATTACATGGCAAAAATGGTGCTACTCTCAGAAAGCACTCAGGAGCAGATGCTTTATGCCTTATACAGTGCTGATGAAGTTACCCACTTGGCGCAAATCAGCCGCTTCTTACCAAAATCTCCAGCCCAAAAATCTCAAATTTGGGAATTAGAACATCCACTGCTCAAATTCCTCATAGATATTGTTGATACTGAAGACAAAGCGGTGATTTTATTTGTGCTTCAGGTTGTCTTAGAAGGATGGAGTTTAAGTCATTACCGGAGTTTAGCGATTGAGTGTCGTGAACCCGATTTGAGCTTGACTTTACAAGGTTTCTTACCAGATGAAAGCCGTCATCATGGTACTGGTGTCATGCTATTTCACCAAATGTCCCTCACACAATCGAGTCAGGATTTAATTGTCAAGATTTTAGTTGACTTTTTGCGAATGATGCAGTTAAGACACCAATCGATTCTAGCTGCAATCGCCCAGGTAAAAGGTTATTTATCGCGATCGCAAAAAATCCGTATCCTGGAAGAATTGGATATCGAAAACTACAACCATACTTGCTTAAAGTTTTTGCGTTCTTTAATGCGAAATCCTAATTCCGGGGCGATTTTACACCAATTGGAAACCAGAGGTGCATTTCAACCTCTAAGTGCGTCGGAATGCATATGATACAGCAAACTGGGGCGCGACTGGGTACTAGGGAAAATGCGAATTGCGAATTGGTCCACGTCCCTAATTAACCGTTCCCGTTAACGGTGAAGAAGCGATCGCATAATCTTTCATTGGCATTCTTCCTGCCAGATATGCGGTGCGTCCAGCGACTGCGGCTAGGTTCATGGCGTAAGCCATCGCCGCCGGGTTTTGAGCAAGTGCGATCGCGCTATTAATTAGTAATGCATCTGCACCCATTTCCATTGCTTGGGCGGCTTCGGATGGTGCGCCAATACCAGCATCAACAACTACAGGTATTTTGGCATTTTCAATAATAATTTGGATATTTGCGGTAGTTTTCAAACCTTGTCCGGAACCAATAGGTGAAGCTAACGGCATCACCGTGGCACAACCAGCATCTTCTAAATGTCTTGCCAGCATGGGGTCAGCGTTGATATAGGGTAAGACGGCAAATCCTTCTTTCACCAACTGTTCGGCGGCTTGGAGAGTGCCAATTGGGTCTGGTAGTAAATACTTAGCATCAGGTATTACTTCTAACTTAATAAAATTATTATCTTCCTGTCCTAATAGCTTTGCCATTTCCCGCCCCAATCTTGCCACACGAATGGCTTCTTCAGCAGTTTTACAGCCTGCGGTATTGGGTAACATCCAAATTTTGCTCCAATCAAGTGCTTCTGCTAAACCCTCATGTCCAGGTGCATTAGTTTGGACGCGACGCACAGCCACGGTGACAATTTCACAACCGCTAGAAATGACGCTTTGCTGCATTTCTTCAATGCTGCGATATTTGCCTGTACCTGTCATCAAACGGGATTTAAAGGTTTTTCCGGCAATTATTAGGGGGGAATCTCCAATTGGTGATTGCACTGTTGGAGTATTCGGGGTATGCACTGTTATGCCCTTCCCATTGCCATTGGAGAGATTTGTCAAATTTGTGGAGTTTGTAAACATTGGTGTGGGCGTAGATGACTGATTTTGTGATTGAAAGCGCGAGTAATGAAAATTTGCTAGGAGGTGGTCATTTTTTTGCCCTGTAATTACATCGGCAATTAAAACTGAGGTGATGGGTGCCAGTAAAATACCGTTGCGATGGTGTCCAGTGGCAAAAGTGAGATTTTTCAGTGGACTTTCACCCAAAATCGGTAATTCATCTGGGGTTGTCGGGCGATATCCCCACCACATTTGCGCGATCGCATAATCTCTGATTTCCGGGAATAAACGGATAGCTTTTTGTAATAAATTGGCGATGCCAATGGCAGTATTATTGGGTGTGAAGCCGACATCTTCGACGGTTGCACCGATAATAATTTTTCTAGGTTCTTTTTGAGCATTGTTGGCAGACAATCCACGTACTTGTCTGGGAACAATATATATTTCTTCGCCAAATAAAATACGATTTAAAGGTAATTTTGGTAAATATTCAGGAACAACTAAGCTCAACATTTGCCCTTTACATGGGCGCACTGGTAGAGGTAATAATTCATCAGACCAAGCACCAGTTGCCAAGACGTAATGTTCAGCCCGCATGACACCAATGTTGGTTTGCAAACCAATCACCTGTCCTTGCTGCTGTTGAATCCCTTCCACGAGAATATTTTCCCGAATTTCCACACCCAAAGATTGAGCCGCAGATAATAAGGTTTGCGCCAAAGCCCGGTTATCAACTTGAGCATCTTCAGGATACCAAAAGCCGCCAATTACATCTTCCCCAAGTCCTGATTGATATTGGTGGATGGTTTCTTTGTCGAGCCAATTGGGGAGGGGGGAGGAAGACATATTTTCCCCTTGTCCCTGCCCTCCTTGGTAAACAGGTGACAAAATCCCACAAGGCCAGTATCCTGGATTCAGACCAGTGATTTGTTCGAGTTTGCTAGTCCATTCCGGGTAGAGACTACGCGATCGCCAACACAATTCGCGCATTGCTCCTTGTACCTGTTCGGCTTCTGGTGCCAACATTCCCGCCGCCGCAAACGTCGCCGCCGCTTGAAAGTCGCGACTAATGACAGTGACATTGCAACCCCGCATTTTCAGTTCGATAGCGGTTGCCAAGCCCATAATCCCGCCACCAATAATCAAAATTTCGCTCTTCATTCGGTCAATCTTTTCGCTATTCTCTATTCGTTTAATAAAGACAATTGTTCATTCGGCAGTTTTGGTGGCTTAAATCCCATATGTTTGTAGGCAGCAGTCGTTGCAGTTCTACCACGTGGAGTCCGACTCAAATAGCCGATTTGCATGAGATAGGGTTCGTAGACTTCCTCAATCGTTTGTGTATCTTCTCCTGTCGCTGCGGCGATTGTCTCCAACCCAACCGGGCCACCATTAAACTGTTCAATAATTACACTTAACATTCTCCGGTCAGTCCAGTCTAATCCCACAGGGTCAACCTGAAATAGTTGCAGTGCTTCGGCTGCAATAACTTGATTTATCTCCCCGACCTTCTTCACTTCCGCATAATCACGGACACGCTTTAGTAATCGATTTGCAATCCTCGGTGTTCCCCTTGCCCGACGAGCAACTTCCTCTGCACCTTCTTCATTGATGGATGTATTCAGTAACTGAGCGCTACGAATGACGATTTGACTCAGTTCTTTCACCTCATAAAATCGTAATTTTTGTACCAGCCCAAAGCGATCGCGTAATGGTGAAGTTAATGCACCGACCCTAGTTGTCGCCCCTACTAGTGTAAATTTCGCCAGGGGAATACTCCGTGTTCGTGCACTGGTTCCCTTGCCAACAGTGACATCTAAGCGATAGTCCTCCATTGCTGGGTATAAAATTTCCTCAGTCATTCTTGAGAGACGATGAATTTCATCAATAAATAAAACATCGCCCGGTTTGAGATTAACTAGTAAACCAGCAATATCACGAGGACGTTCCAAGGCTGGGGCACTAGTAATTTTGTAATTTACCCCCATCTCGGAAGCCAAAATCATCGCCATTGTCGTTTTACCCAATCCCGGAGGACCATATAGTAACAAATGGTCAAGTACCTCCCCTCTCAATTTTGCCGCTTTGATAGCGATTTCCAGCACGTCTTTTAAATCTTTTTGACCAATATAATCAGCAAAACGATGGGGACGAATACTCTCTTCTTGCTTCCCTTGTTCATCTACGGCTGCCTGCGGTTGCAAAAGCTGATTATCGGCAGAATTATCGAGCGATCGCAAATTTAAGTCATCTTTTTTTTTAGCTTGAGAGTTTTCTCGCTTTCGCTTCGGTTCCTCATCCGGGTTGGGAGGCTGTCTTTTTGAAGAGATGATTGCCATAGCTTGGTTGATTGTTCGTTAATGTGTGAGGTCTGGGAAATGGATCAAAGTAAAAGGGGATAAAAAAGAAACATATTCTTCTTATATTCTCCCACTCTCCCCATCTCCCCGACTCCCCAACTCCCTAATTATTTTTTTTCACCTGAGTGCGCTCATCAATTTAAAATTTAAGTTCCGGGCAACTACTAAGGAGTGTAAAAATTTTCATGTTAGCTAAAAGAATCTTACCGTGCCTGGATGTGAAGGCTGGACGAGTTGTAAAAGGAGTTAACTTTGTCAACCTTAAGGATGCAGGCGACCCGGTGGAATTAGCTAAGGTTTACAATGAAGCCGGTGCTGATGAGTTAGTGTTTCTTGATATTACAGCTACTCATGAAGACCGCGATACGATTATTGACGTTGTTTATCGAACCGCAGAGCAGGTATTTATTCCCCTGACTGTTGGTGGCGGTATTCAATCCTTAGAAAATGTTAAAAGTTTGTTACGTGCAGGAGCAGACAAGGTTAGTATTAATTCTGCGGCGGTACGCGACCCCGATTTTATCAATCGTGCGAGCGATCGCTTTGGTAATCAGTGCATAGTCGTTGCTATTGATGCCCGTAAGCGCCAAAATCCCGACAATCCAGGCTGGGATGTCTACGTTAGAGGTGGTAGAGAAAATACTGGGATTGATGCCCTTTCTTGGGCGATGGAAGTCGAAAAACGTGGTGCAGGAGAATTACTTGTGACTAGTATGGATGCTGATGGTACTCAAGCAGGATACGACCTCAATTTAACACGGGCAATTGCCGATGCTGTACAAATTCCCGTCGTCGCTTCGGGTGGTGCAGGTACTTGCGAACACATCCATTCCGCTCTCACTGATGGTAGAGCCGAAGCTGCACTTTTAGCTTCTTTGTTACATTACGGACAATTAACTGTCAGCCAAATCAAGAATTATTTGCGCGATCGTCAAGTTCCCGTTCGCATCCCTTCTCTGTTTATCCCAACTATCTAACCGATAAACAAAACTAATAACCATCTAACCACCACTCTTTGGCTAGATGGTTGAGTTAAATAACTATGTTAGATACAGTTTTGGGAATTAGTGTTAAGCTTAGTTAAGAAGAATAAATATATTTTAAGACAAATGTTAATACCTATATTAGTTTTTGATGTAGCGCTGGTCGCCTGGTCGCTACACCTGATGGAAAGGGCTGTAGAACTGAAAGAATTTTCCCTAATGCTGGCGGGCACGTTAGTTGCTTTAGCAGCTGCTGCCATGCTAGTTGTGTATTTTTTAATGGGACACTGTATGAGCTATTTACTACACATATAAAAATGACTGGTCGTTGAGATTAATTTGTCTTATAATCCCAAAATATTAGGTATTAATAATATTTAAATTTTTTGAGTTTAATAGTATTAACAGCCAGCTTTAGGTATAATAGTAGAGAACATTTGTCATTCATCTACGGGGTTATAGCTCAGTTGGTAGAGCGCTACAATGGCATTGTAGAGGTCACCGGTTCGAGACCGGTTAGCTCCATTTTATTTTGTCGAGTCTCACATTATTTGTCCAGAAGTAAAGGTGAATAGAAACATCGTCAGATTTACAATTACCCCTCACCCTCTATTCAACTGTCCTTGGTGAATATAATAGACAGCTATCTGGGTTTCTAAATCATCATAAAATCGCACTTCAATGCCATCGGCACGAGAAATCCACATCGCTTTAGCAAAAAACTCTTCTATTGAAAATCCTTGTGCAGGGTAAGTGCGACACCAAGCTTTCCATCCATTTGTATTCCAGCGATAGCCTTCAGCTTTTAGGAGGTTTCGGATTGCGTAAGTGCCATTTTCACCTCGTCCTGCTTGGTTCCCGACTCTAATAGTGATGCGTTGTAGAGACTTAACCAAAGGTGGATACTCAGACCAATTTAGTGTGGAGATTGTTTTTCTACTTTGTAATTCTTCAAGAAAAGGCGATACGTTCTTACTCTCAGTAAGAATCAATAAATGATCCACAGCGCGAGTTAATGCAACATAAAAAAGACGACGTTCTTCTTCTATAACTCCCTCAATACTGTCACCAAAAATACGAGTAAACATCAAGTCAGGATGAAGTAAAGGGTAACAATCAGGGACAGCATCAAGTATGATAACTACCTTTTTTTCCAGTCCTTTATACTTGTGAGCAGTTGATATAGTTACCTTATGTCGGAGATTTTCGGGAAGGTAAGAATGCACTAATTTTAAAAAATTATCGAGTGTTCCGTCTCTTGATATATTTTGTCTTTTACCGTAATTCACATACCAAGGCAAACTATTCTTTCGACTCAGTAAAACAACTTCTTTGTCATCCTTAATTACCTGATTGACTAGGCGTAATACTACAGGAGTTAAGATATCTCCTGGATGTTCATCCTGTTCACTTGGAGTTGGTTTAAAGTGTGAAATATCAGCAATATCAATCTTTCCTAATTCATTTTTATTCGCACGGGCTGGAGTCCCTAATCCCTGCATTAAGGTATTACCAATATCAACAATCTTACTAGCCGAACGATAATTAGTAGATATATTCAGTTGATCAGCAGGCTGAAAAAATCGATTGAATTCTTTATAAAAACGGAGGTCAGAACCAGCAAAGCCGTTGATTGCTTGCCAATCATCACCAACACAGAAAAAGAGTGCTTGAGGATTTTGTGCTCTAACTGCT
Organism: Calothrix sp. NIES-4101; assembly: GCA_004296455.1. Lineage (GTDB taxonomy): Bacteria > Cyanobacteriota > Cyanobacteriia > Cyanobacteriales > Nostocaceae > Brunnivagina. The sequence continues at coordinate 3,668,306 of AP018280.1, read as the reverse complement.
TTGATCAAACGATGAAAAAGGTCTGAAAAGTCTTGATATTCATCAATAAAAATATATCGAAGATGCTTTAAATCTCCACTACTAGATTTACGCCTAAATATAGTTTTCCCTGATGTTACATTTTTCACAGCTTGTTGTATTAATCCATCAAAATCCTCTTCCCCTGTTGCTTCTAAATATTCCAGATAAGAGTTATAAAATGTCTCTGCTAGTTTCACAAAACGTAGTTCACTATCACTTGCAAATTGATGCCCTTCAATGATTACAGATAATTCATAGGAGCTGAGAGAATATTGACGACAGCGTTGTGTAAATCCCCTCACTAATTTTGTGAAACGGTCTATGGCACGGTCTTTTATTCGCTGCCAAATTTCTTCTTCACTCAAGCGATCGCAAATAATTCCATATTTTTCCAGAGATTGCTTTAATAAAGCATAAAAACCTTCTAATCCATCATTTTTTAAATCTTGAGGGTCAAATTCAAGTAAATCCCAGTTAGGATTATTTTGCCAATAGTCTCGCTTTTGATTGGACATAGCATCATAATCTGAGTCTCCTGCAAGTCCAAAATATTCAATAATTATCCCTCGTTTCTCTCCTTTGAAAATTGTAAAATCTGGACGGTAATTAATACCATTCCACCAAAAATTTTGTTCGTATTTATATTTAATATTATGTTCAAATAAAAAATCAGCTATAGCCTTCTCACCAAAAGATTTATAGTATTTTCCATCAATTCCCTCTTTTGGCAATGAGCGACGATAACGTAACATTTCTTGTGGACTTTTATCATAGCCACCCAAAACTATACGTTCCCAATCGTTGCGAAAGTGAGCCATCATCAGGGTACGTATTTGTTGATAAAAATTAGGGTTGCGAAGGTAGTCATCAATAACAGTTTGTAAAGCACGGCTTTTGTTTTGTTCACCTTCTGGTTCATCGAAAAGAATACTTTCTTCAGGATGGACTAAAGCATAAGCTAAAGCATGGAAGGTCATTACATGAGGGATAGAGCCTTCTAATTGTTTTTGCAGACGTTCTCCTATCTCTTTAGCAGCTTTGCGATTGAAGGCTAAAAGTAACATCTCATCAGGTGTAACACCGCAATGTTTCTGTAAAAATAAAGCTCGGTTAACCAAAGTGGAAGTTTTTCCACTACCTGCTCTTGCGATTACTTGTACATGATTTTCAACAGTTGCAATTGCTGCTGCTTGTTCGTGATCGGATTTGGAGTTTAAGTGATTTTCTACCCAAGATTGAACATAGTTGATTTTCTCGGTTTGGTATTCTTCAAAAGATATATGTTGAGTGCAATTGGCTTGGTAGAATTTGTCAGCATTTAGAAAATTACATTGAAATTGCTGTCTTAATTTGATTTTTTCCTCCTCAAACCATTCTATGATTTCTCTAAAAACTGCATTGAGATTTGGATGACTTCTTTGATAAGTATCCTCCCTAATTTCTAATCGATATAAAGGCACAACAATTTGATTAATTTCCTGAATATTATAGCCCATACATTTGTCAAGAACCATAATAGTTAAAATCCTGACATTTTTTGTGTTGAGGTAATTAGGTTTATAGTTTGACAACCAAAAGTGAACAGATTGTAAAACTTGTTTGAATTTTTTATTTGTTAATGAATTTAACATAAATTAGTATTAATTTTCAATTTTATTAACTGTTTTTATTTATATCAAAAGAGGATATATCTTTATGGGAAATAGTCCTAGATATTCCAACTATAAGTTTGAAAATAAACAAACAAAACCCATTTCCACAGACTGAATATTAGCAATCTGCGTTGATTTGCCTTGTGTAGCCACAAGTGATAGTCACCAAGTAGTCTATTTTCAGTTTTCCCGTAGACAGAGTAAAACTAACACAGACAGCAAACGCTATCCTTTGACTTCCTCTTGACAGATACATTGCCGACATTTATTTAAAAAATTATTTTAACGATAAAACCTGATATTCTTATCCTGGGAAAATCTTCCATAAAAAACCCAGTAAATAACGATATCGCATGTCTCGTATGTCGTATTATTAGTTATTCAAGATTGGATATCTCAAAATGATAAAAGCCAAGAGAACGTATGTTTTTCTGGTATGGCTGGGATTTGCGCGAAGCTTGCACGACGATAAGTCGATCGCATTTATTGGGTTTGAGGAGATGTGCGATCGCTTGCGCTTGTCAGTTCGCGTCCATTGATCAAGTTGAGATAGGATTGAGAAATAAATATATAGACTGTGATCGCGCAGCGTCTCGTAGAGAATTTACCGCCTGACATTATGCAACAAGTAGATATTACACACACATCTGTGACCATAAATCAACTACTTAACCAAGTTAAAAATGGCGAAGAAATAGTGATTATTAGTCATGGTAAACCCATCGCTCGGTTGTCATCAATCTCACATATTACTCAACCTTTAACATCTCGCCATAAACTAAGAGCTACCCAACCTCAAACACTAAGAAGTAGTATAGAAATCATCCAAAGTTTACGCCAAGAGGCAAGATATTGATCTACGTAGACACAAGCTTTCTTGCACCTTTCTACATCCAAGAAGCAACCAGTGCATCAGTTGAGACAATCCTGCTTAATATACCTACTGATAAATTAGCCATTAGCGATTGGACAACCGTCGAGTTTACCAGTCTTGTGTCTCGTCGCGTTCGGATGAATGAGTTGAATTTAGAACAAATGGAAGCGATAATACACTCATTTAAAGAAGACATTGCTCAATCTTACACAGTCTTTACGGTGACAACTGCTGATTTTATTCTCGCATCTGAATTTATCCAGCAATGGGGACCGGATTGAGAGCAGGAGACGCTTTACATTTAGCAATTGCTCGCAACCGCAGCATAGAAAATCTTCTCTCACTTGATCGTCAACTTATTGATGCTGCTCGAAAATTAAACATCCCCTCAGATTCTAGTGGAATTCTTTAAGACTGGAGTATAAATTACTATTGCGTTTTGGTTGTTTGGGTGGGAGTGTGAAGCTTGCGCGGCGAAAGTGCGATCGCGTGAATTTAAATATTGTTTAGCAACTAAAAATATTAATGATGTACTGGTTAGAGATTTACAGAGTGAAGTTTGCGTGAGTAATAAGAGCGCAGTTGCAACAATTTAGCGATCGCTTCAACAGTTTTTTGAACAAGGTTGCTGAAATTCTCTGCAAATAGAGACTATCAACGCAGAATTCAAGCTGAAGATGAAGTGCTATCTCACTATTATTTAATTCTAATGCTGGCAAAAACTGAATTTTAAGCCGAAATCGGTTCTGCTTTTGCTAACTGTGCTTGATTGAGATCAAATCTAATTGTACATGCTGCCCAATCTTTCAAGTCGGGTGCTAGCCAAACAAGTCTCCGTAAAATATCGTCATTAACCCACAACACTAGAGGGAAATGAAATTGTTTTCGTAACTCATCGCGCATTAAGTTAGTGGAAACAATTAGCTGATTAATCGCAGTTACCGACTCCAAACCCCTAATCATTAACGCTTCGGGTTGAGACGAACCAATCTTTGTGCGAATGGTTGTGAATAGGGTATCACTACTGGGAGGAATAATAATTTCCTCAATATCAACTGGTGAATATTCTTTTAACAAACTCAGAACATCTTGCTGTCGTTTGGAAGAGTTACAGCAAGCTAAAAGTAACGAAAAATCACCACCAGCAACTATTATTGCTCTTGCTAGCGTCTTGATGGCAGCTGTGGTATTTACCACGCTGTTTTGTGAATTAACTAAACCTATCATCACACACCCTGAGTTTGTTAAAAGAACAATGCAAACTAATAAAAATATCAGCAAAATTACCCATATAATTGGCAATCTAATTTGGCAAGTGGGTAATTTTGTTGACATGTATTTGGGATAACCTTAGGTCGATTTTAATCAGGGTCTTAGAGATGAGGGTGAGGTGCATGACCCCACACCGAAAAGATACGTATGAACTGAGGAATTTACTGAATTGCCAATAGTGGACAAAGTTAATGGGGAAAAGAAAATGCAACTTCTTTGCATTATGTACAGTCGTAGTTTTATCATGCGGTAGTAATGAATTTTTGCTAAAGTTACACGAAAATTACATATGAATTGGTTCGTCAAGTGGAGTCGCAAGCGAAGTTTTTTGACTGGGTTAGTGGCTTTGAGTATGGCTGTAACGATGCTCTTTTCTTTGCCACTTTCGGCACAAACAGCTTCACGTTTACCCAGGACTGAATTGCGGGGAGTATGGTTAACTAATATTGATAGTAATGTTCTGTTTGAGAAACAACGCTTAGATAATGCTTTGCAAAGTCTCAAAGATTTAAATTTCAATATTGTGTATCCAACGGTGTGGAACTGGGGTTGGACACTTTATCCTAGTAAGGTTGCGGAACGGGTTATTGGTAAAAGACTCGATCCCGAACCGGGGTTACAAGGGCGCGACATGCTCAAAGAAGTGGTGGAAAAGGGTCATGAGAAGGGTTTAACAGTGATTCCCTGGTTTGAGTTTGGGTTTATGGCTCCCGCAGATTCGCAGCTAGCCAAACATCGTCCCCAGTGGTTAACTAGTCGTCGAGATGGTACGCAAATTTGGAAAGAGGGTACTCACGATCGCGTCTGGTTGAATCCTTTTCGTCCTGATGTCCAGCAATTTATCCAAGATTTAATTGTCGAGATTGTCAAAAATTACGATGTTGATGGCATTCAATTCGATGACCATTTTGGTTTGCCGGCGGAATTAGGATATGATTCCTACACGGTAGCGATGTACAAAAAAGAACATCGGGGTAAATTGCCACCAAAAAGTCCCCAAGACCCGGAATGGTTACGCTGGCGGGCAAACAAAATTACCAACTACATGAAGCGGGTATTTAAGGCTGTTAAAGCTGTCAAAAAAGATTGCATAATTTCAGTGGCACCAAATCCACAGCGCTTTTCCTATGACTTTTATTTAGCAGATTGGGCAAGATGGGAAAGAATGGGATTAGTTGAAGAATTAGTTTTGCAAATATACCGCAATGATTTAAAGGTATTCAATAGCGAATTAGATCGACCAGAGGTGAAAGCCGCACGTAGTCACATTCCTGTCAGTATTGGTATTATCAGTGGCTTGAAGGGCAAATTTGTACCTATGCAACAGATAGAGACACAAGTTAAAAGTGTACGCGATCGCAAGTTTGCTGGTGTCTCGTTCTTTTTCTATGAGACTCTCTGGAATATGAGTCAAGAATCTATGCCACAACGTCAAGCTAGTTTACGGGGAATTTTTCCGACTCCAATGAAGTATCCAAATTTATTAGCTGATTGGAAACCCTAAAGGGGGAAGCAGGGAAAAGGTAATTTTTAATTTTACCTTCCCTAATTCCTAGTTCCTAATTTTTTTCAAAGATTGCCAAAATTCCAAATAGTATGAATAAGCCTCCACCGACAAAAGTGAGTTGGCGTTCTGTAATGCGTCCACAGAGCATTTTCCCACAGGTGACAGCAATTAGGGTACAAATTGCATGTCCTAAAACGGCTCCTGCGGTGACTCCAAATGGGTTGTTGTTAATTGCTAGGGAGATAGTAGCAAGTTGGGTTCTGTCGCCCCATTCAGCAATAAATGTCAATAAAAATCCTTCGAGCCAGATTCCCCAATTAGTTTGGGCTACGAGTTTTCCTTCTGCTTTGTCAACTGCTTCTTCTGCCTCTTCCAGAATGCGATCGCAGTTATTTTTTATCGGCATTTTATAGGCATCATAAATTAATTTTAATCCGAAGCCTAGAAATAAAGCAATTTCTAAATGGTGTACAAGATTTTTAGGTAAAAATGATGCAAATTGACCTAGAGCCACCGAAAGTATTGTCATTGCTGCTAAGGCTGATGTCGCAGCGCTAAATATTAGCCAACGCGAATGTTTCATGGCTAAATACATAGCAATAAAAAATGTTTTATCAAGTAATTCTGAAGCAGTAATAACTGTCAATCCCGCAGTGAAGGCTGTTAGCACTCTCAAGCTCCTTTTGAGTTGTTGCGTGTAGAGCTTGGTGAATCTAACACAGACCTCACCAAGCTCTACACATTACTAGATGTGTGAACTTAGTGAAGGTCTTGCTTGCAATTATTGTTTATTTGTTATTAGTTAGTTACCAATTGTGTTCTGAATTACTAACTTTTAACTTTTGACGGTAAATTTGCCATTTGAACCAGGCTTATCACCAGTATGTTGACTCAAATGAACTGACAGCTTTGTAACTAATCTTTTAGTTATCTGTATGTGTCAGCTAGCTACTCCCCTTCATTTTTAATATTTTCACTATACATATATTTAAACCCAAAGTAAAGCGATCGCGCTGTTATTTATTAAGATGAAAGGCAATCGGGAATATTATGATTAAAAAATGAAAATTACTAATTTCAATAATGAGAATAAAATGAAAATAACTAGTGTAAAAATAATCTTTCATTCTCTGGGAATTGCTCATATCAAATTGAGATAATTATTGATACAAGTACGTAGTTATAATCCGAAACGAGTTGAGAAGATAAGGGAAGTGAGAAATGCGGGATAACATCACGTCCGGTTGAATACTTATTATTAAGACTGACACGGAGACTTAGAGACGCGGAGAGGCGGAGAAATTTTAAGGGTAAGTGATTAGCCGAACATAGTATAACTTCTTTGCTGGAATTGATATCAGAACAGCAACAGCAACAGCAATACCAATAAAAAAAGCCCCCTGATTCAAAATTGAAAAGGGAGCTATGGTGTGGTGTGAGGAGCAAACTAAATGTTTGCATTAATCTAACTATATCAAATAAATGTGAAGTAACTATGACACCTAAGTAAAAATTCTGTAAGTATTTAGTAATTCAATTTACATATAGACCATGTATCCATGTTGAAACTACTGATAAACAAAAGAACTTTAAAATTACATATTCATCAGGTTCACTTCCACAATTATGCTCAAACTGGTGTGGAGAAAAATTAAAATTAATAACAACTGAATTAGCTGGACTTATATATCGAAATTCTAAGCATCTCTAAATATCGCCAGAGATAGGTATTATCATTCTCAATCTGAGTTTTCGGAAAAATATATGGAATTACAGCAATATATACCGTAATTATCAAGCTCGCTGAAAATTATTAACGACATACTAAGCCCATGACGGGGATTGAACTCGTGACCTCACCCTTACCAAGGGTGTGCTCTACCACTGAGCTACATGGGCAATTGAAAATAAAAACGAAGTAAACATAAAGGCTAGCATTTAACTATATCATTAAAAATTAGCCTTTTAAAACTTTTACTTCTAACTGTTTGGATGTGGGCCGAGCTGGATTTGAACCAGCGTAGCTCTCGCAGCGGATTTACAGTCCGCCCCCATTAACCACTCGGGCATCGACCCTTGCTGTCCACGATTAAACATCTTAGCACAATCTCTATTAATTACAAGGGCTTTTCCAAAAAACTTGAATTTAGGGAATGGCAAGGCTGAAAAGTTGACTCAAACGACTTTATTGACGCACAACTACCATGATGCGATGATGCATTTTTTAAATTCCGTGACTTTTACCAACCACCCAATGTCGTTTAAAATAACGTGATAGGGATGATTCCGGTAGAGACAAACAAATTGGTCTACCGTGGGGACAAGTGCGGGGATTTCGGGTATTTTGCCACTGTTCTAATAAGGTTTGCATTTCTGGCAAAGTCAGAACTGTGCCATTACGAATTGCACTACGACAAGCAACAGCAACTTGTGCGGCTTTTAAATCACCACCTTGACTTAATTCTAAGATGGCTTCGTGACAATCTTCCCGTTCTTTAAGCATTGCGGGAATAGTACGTACAGCCCAAAGTTTTTCTCCGAAGGGTTGGATATCTAAACCGATACGCTGTAGTTGTTCGACTTGTGCGGGTGTGAGTTGAAATAAAATTAATGGTGGTTCGATCGCAATCAATTGCCAGCGATCGCATATTTGTTCGTATAATACTCGTTCGTGGGCGATATGTTGTTCGACTAACCAGAGTCCACCTGGATGTTCGACAACTATATACATGTTGTTGATTTGGGCGACTGCTTTCAATAATTGTTGTGGACAAGGTTGAGAATTTGATTCAGAAGTTGGATGTTTTGCAATCTTTTCGTGATTTTCCCGCTTGGGTTCACTGTGATTCTCATCCTCGTGATTAATGATTTGGTGATGTTCTGGGGATTGAGGTTGAATTGAACGATTGGGATTGTAGGAGTTTTCGGCTTCGGCGACTTTAATTAATTTAGTCACTCGGCTAGTGTGAACAGATGTGTGAATGGTATCGGAGTTTATCCGTAATACCTGTTCTATGGCTTGGGTAACTTGTTCTTGCCAAAATTCGAGATTGTTTAGATAAATTTCGCTTTTTGCGGGATTGCGATTCCAGTTGATGTGTTCGGGAGAAATTTGTAAATGTAACAAACACACAGGAAAGCGATCGCGTGGTAATGTACGATGAAAGGCGCTAAATATAGCTTGTTCTAATTCTGAGACTTTTACCATGCGTTTATTAACCGCAACTCTCACCCAGTCGGGGCGATGACGGTGACATCTATCAGGAAGCCCTGCAACTAGATGAAGAGTTTGCTGGGGAAGAGGAGCAAGTTGACGATATGCAAATCCTGGTGGGGATTCTGGTGTGAATTGTAAGACTTTTTTTGTTTGAGGCGATGGTAATTGAACTTCAACTTCCTGTAAATCACCTTGGCGAACTTGGTGTAATATTTGGGGTAGTAACTTTCCCATTGTTGTCGCTGGACTCAAATTAAACCAAATGCGATCGTTTTGCCAAATTTGCCAAGCAACTTGGGGATGACATAGGGCAATTTGGTAAATAATTGCTTGTACAGCTTTCATTTGCTGTGAGATGTTTGGTAAACCCTGCCGTCTTTCTGGACAATTACCAAATAAATTCGAGACGGTAACTACTGTACCAGGTGCGATCGCAGTTGCTTCGATATCTAATACTTTACCACCTTGAGCATATACTACTCTCCATCCACATCCATCATCATTTCGTGATGTGCCATTAGATGTTGGGATATGGGAAGTTCGACTTAAAATTTCTAAATTTGCCAGCGTCGTTAAACTGTGTAAAGCCTCACCACGAAACCCTAAACTGCAAACATTCCATAAATCTGCACCTTGATGTATTTTACTCGTACTGTGAGCGATCGCGGCATTTTCTAAATCTTCGTAGTTCATTCCGCAACCGTTATCGACTACGCGAACTCGCCACTGTTCTGGATGTAAATACACTACTATTCGATTTGCACCTGCATCAAGAGAATTTTCGACTAATTCCCGTACTACAGCCGCAAACGAGTCAATTACTTCGCCTGCCGCAATTAGATGTACGACTTCGTTGGGTAAAGTTTGAATCGTGGATGCCATAACCCTTATTTTAAGTTATGAGTAAACACCTATACCTATTTTCAAATTTTCAAAGTTTTAATTTTTATGACAAATTTTGATCACTAATACTTGGCAGTAGAATACAGAATGACTCTCTCAAAAGATAAAAATATTTGCATATCAAACAAAAAATCTGTATACCCACAGGATACACAGATAGACATAAATTCATAGATTAACGACATTTTTTGAATCAAAAGATGATTGAGGCTGGCATGGAGGCGCACTGATTATTTTCTAGGTAAATTCCAAAATCATTCTCGATTTGCTGCTACTGTCGCAACTGGCGCATTCAACATCCCGCTCAACAAGGATGCAGGGCGCTGTTGATAAGGCGAAGCAAATGCATGTTTAAAAGCAGCATCTTGACAAGCTTGTAACTGCTGAAAACTAATAATGTCGTAAGTCAAGAGATTTTCATATTCAAAGGGTAAACGCACGTTATGTAAACCTGCGTTATCAGTGCAAATAGCAATATCTACACCTGCTGCAAAGCACTTATCAAATACTGTTTTCAATTGGCGAATATCATCCAAAGTACCCGTCTTAATATAGGTAGTTGGACAAACCTCCAAACATTGTCCCCGACGTGCCAAATCTGGTAATAATTCCGGATACAGTAAAGGAATTTGGATACCATGTCCAATTCGCTGCAACAATGGTATTAACTCCGGATAGCAACCGGTGGTAGTTTCGTAGAGATGCCCAGTTGTGTTCACACCCAAAGACAGGGCATATTCATACAACTTTAACCATTCATCTAATCTTTCAGCATAATAGCGATCGCCACCCGCCACATCTACCGCGCAGACAAATTTTTGACTTTGTGCAGCCAAATCAACAATTGCCTTATTCACCTCATAAGGTAAACGTGAGTGCATACAGAGAATTTGACTTGTAACAATTGGATATTCGGGGATTTGACTAGCTTTTCCCACCACATCAACAATTTCCGCCATTTTATCAATCCGTTCCCCTTGACTCAAATGTTCAGGAGTCCGCAGGTAAGGAGTATAACGCAATTCCAAATATGCCAAATTCTCGAAAATATAAGCTCCACGCAGCAAACGGTAAATAAAGTAAGGCAAAGTTTCTACCGTTTGCACACTTTCCACTAAAGTGTGTAATTCCAGATATTCATCAAGAGTATTACGGGGTTTTGTATAAAATTCTTCAAACGCCGGATAGTCACTAAAGCGGGAAATCATTTCCTCAGAATGACGCTGGAAGTATCGCCATAACACGCGAGGTACTACCGAACCCCCAAGATGCCGATGCAATTCCGCATATAGAGCCATAGTGGTCTTTTTGAATAAAAATTTAATTAATATTAACAAACACCCAGAGAAAAAGAATCTACACCTGTAAAAATCTTTTGTGAAGAGCGTGAAGAGATTTTTCCGGAAAATAAAGAATGGGAACGCAAATACAATTCAGTAAACATTGTGAGTTGAAAATTTGGAGGTATATCCTTGTGAAGGAAAAACCGGATTTTTCGCTCAGCGTGTAAACCTCACTCACATGCCTACACCACATTCAGCATTCGGTAAAAGGAAAAAACTTGGTTTTACATTGCTGTTGTATTGAATATAGGCTTGTGAAGTCTTTTTTCAGTCAGATAACTCCACAAAATAGATGTCCAAAATCCGTCATTGCGAGCGAAGCAATCCCAATATCTTGCGGTTGCTACCCTGCGGCAAGGCTTTGCCTACATTCCGCTTTGCTCCATACTCCGAAATGGAGAAGCAAGTTACGCAATGACAACTGGGCATTTTTTTACTTGGAGTTCTCCCAGTCTGAAAATATGATTTTGCATCCAAGTATAAAAATCATGTAAGTGCGTTTTGCTAGTTAAAATAACATGAGTTTGATGATTTTCATAGCACTACGTGTATACGTTAAGACATTTTTGAGCGTAGCCTACAGAAAATTACGAAATTTTTCAAATTCATCCCACCGTTGCTTGATCCATTTATTGTTAAATTCTTGCGATCGTCTATAAATAATAAATAGACTCAAACTCATTTAAGCGATCGGGATTTTTGGAAAATGGGAGTGTTGAAGTGGCAGAAATTTTTAAAGAAAACTTGGGGAATGGTGTGAATTTAGAAATGGTACTAATTCCTGGAGGAACTTTTCTCATGGGTTCCCCAGATAATGAACAAGGACACTCCAGTTATGAAAGGCCTCAACACCGAGTTACTATTCAGCCTTTTTATATCGGTAAATTTACTGTTACCCAAGCGCAGTATGAAGTCATTATGGGGCATAATCCTTCCTATTTTAAAGGTGCAAATCGACCTGTTGACAGTGTCTCTTGGGATGATGCTGTCGAGTTTTGTCAAAAAATCAGTTGGAAAACAGCACGAAATTATAGATTACCTAGTGAGGCAGAATGGGAATATGCCTGTCGTGCGGATACAACTAAAGCGTTTTGTTTTGGTGAGACAATTACAAGCGAATTAGCAAATTATGATGGTAACTATACCTATGGTTCTGCACCAAAAGGTATTTACAGAAAAGAAACAACAGAAGTAGGAAAATTTCCACCTAATGCTTTTGGATTATATGATATGCACGGAAATGTGTGGGAATGGTGCCAAGATGTTTGGCATGATAATTATCATGGCGCACCAACAGATGGGAGAGCTTGGGAAAATGGTAATGACAATCAATTAAAATTGCTACGTGGTGGTTCCTGGGTTAACTTCCCAGAAAACTGTCGTAGTGCCAATCGCACTTTCAATACGCACTTCCTCCGTAACTACTTCGACGGTTTTCGTTTAGTATTGCTTGTGTAATAACTGCTTCCTTTACTTCTTTAATTTTCCCTTTCCTCCACTATGAGACAATAAAATTTGTTGACATTTTCAAGTAGCAGAATAATCTCAAGAAATATGGTTTCTCCGCTACAAATAATCCCCAATTACCACGACAAACTCATAAACACACTTTCTACTAACCCACTCCAACACGCAAACCTGAAATACCCACACCACATTCAATATTCGGTGAAGGGAAAAAGCAGGTTTTTAATTGCTGATGCTTAAAAGTTTAGTCGTGCTTGGTTCCAGAGAAACCTGGTTTTTAGAGATTATCGTTTTCCCAGTAACTCGATTTCTCCCCCAACGTGCAAACCTGAAATACCTACGCCACATTCAGCATTCGATGAGGGGAGAAAGCGGGTTTTTAATGGCTGATACTGAAAAATTTAGTCATGATTGGTTCCAGAGAAACCTGGTTTCTAGAGATTGTTATTTCCCAAAAAATCTGCACATAACATATATAAATTTCTAAGAAAGATTGGGGTAATTGGTTTTTAAAAACCTTTCTGCACCAGCTTGATCTTGAATTTCTCCATCTAATGTTGCAGCCAACAAATCATCAAGCATTTGTCGAAATTGTGGCCCCGGCTTATAACCTATTCCCCGTAAATTATTCCCATCTAATGGAGCTTGAATATTCCGTAAAATAGTAAAGTAATACCAAATTTTGCGGCGAATTGGACGCTGAGTTTGTAGGGCAATTAATATCAATGTCGGTAAGTCATATTGCCGCATGAATTGCACCACTTGACTATTTAATTGTAATGTAGGTAAGTTTGATTCTATCTGAATTTGCGATCGCGATAAATCACTTAATCTTTTAATGCTATCCTCTTGCATTTGTAAGTTCTTGGCAACTTTCTCACGATATTCAGGTGCAAGATAGGCAATAATCGCTTCTAACCGCATTTGCCATTGCATCAAGTTGTGCTCTTTATCAAACTGTCGCAACCACCGTTCTAATAGTTGTAGCTGTCGCAATAATTCCCTATCAAGTTGTAGGGTGGGATGAATGCATTGTAATGCACCTAAATTATTCAGCAATTCCAAAGCATTTTTCCAGTAAGCGGCTTCGAGAATTAACTTGAGTTCGGCTTTGAGACGGGTATGCAATGCGGGTGTTTTATTATTTTCCCGTGCCGTTTTATCATACACCCCACTATTGATGGCGTAGCGAATATAACCTTCAGTTTGCGGTTCAATTTGAAATCCCAAACGCACTGCAAACCTAACACCACGATAGATGCGGGTGGGGTCTTCAATAAAGCTATTGGCATGTAAAACCCTCATTTGCTTGGCTTTTAAATCGATTAAGCCACCAAAAAAGTCGAGCAATTCACCTGCACGGGGAGGAGTTAAACGCAGAGCGATCGCATTAATTGTAAAATCTCTTCTGTATAAATCTTGACGTATAGAACTGGCTTCTACTTCGGGATTTGCGGCTGGATAAGGATAAAATTCTGTCCGAGCGGTGGCAATATCCACCCATAATGAATCCAATTCTCGGTCTTTATGCCATAACAAAGCTGCCGTTTGAAATGCCCCATGAATATCTAATTTAGCGCTAGGGTACATTTGTTGTAGTTCCTTTGCCAATTCCACACCAGCACCAGCATCGACGGTATGATGAAACCCGTCCACCACTAAGTCTATATCTTTCAAGAGTAAAGTCCCAGATGCCGCTTCGGCTAGCAATAAATCGCGCACCCCTCCACCAACTAAATACAAGTGCCAACCACGTTTTTTTGCTGCTTGCGAGGCTTTGGTGAGTAATTCCCATAAAGTAGGAGTCAGACGACTTCTTAATTCCACCAAGGTTGGTAATTTAATCGATTCTTCTTCTCTCTCTTCCCCTATTTCCTTCTCCCCTTCCCTTTCTCTTCCTTGGTGCAATTCCCGTAACACATCACTGCGAGTGACAATTCCGACTAATTTATTTTCGGAAATTACAGGTAAGCGTCCAATATCATATGTCACCATCAGGGCTTCAATTTGTGGCATTGTCGCATCAGGTGTAATAGTTTTCAGGTTAGTTGTCATATAACCTTTAACTGGTGCATGACTGAAACCATGATGCAAAGCAATATCAAGGTCACGACGCGAAATTATACCAACTAATTGCCCATTGGCATCGACAACAGATAAACCAGAATACCCGTAACGCAATAAGATTCGTTGTGCTTCCGCAATCGTCATATCCGGACGAATACTCCGAATCGGGGAAGACATGATATCCCTGGCGGTGAGAGGTTGGGGGATTTGCTCCTTCAGGCGATCGCACAATTGGTTAATAATATCTTGAGAATTAACACCACGCAAATTCAGTGATGCGGCTTGGGAATGTCCACCACCTCCAAAAGCTTGAAAAATTTCGTTTAAGTGAATATCAGGGATTTGACTTCGCCCAATTACAGTCAAGCGCGTTTCCTCGCCATCTCCAACGGGGAATTCATGCGCCACAAATAATACATCGATTTCGGCAATTGAACGCAGTTGTGAAGCCAAACTTGATAAACCTGGCACAAAACTATCAGTTTTTAAGTTTACCCACGCAATCGTATATCCACGTAAACATAAATATTGTATTTTCTCCAACGCTACCTTAAGTAATTGCTGTAGCTGCGTTGATAAACCAGGTTCTAAATAGTTATTGATTACCGCCAAACTTGCACCTTGCTGCATCAACCATGCCAAAGCCAAAGCATCACGGGCTGTTGCCAGGTCAAAAGTCAAGGAGCCAGTGTCAACATGGATACCGAGAGCCATAACTGTGGCTTCGGCGGTAGTCAGAAAAGTTGTTGGTTGATGATTCAAAGACTTTTGGAGGTATTCGACCATCATTGTAGTTGTGGCTCCTACAGGCTCAATATACACCCGTTTCGCGGGAATATCACCTGTTTGTTCAGAGTGATGGTCGTAAATGATAATATCTTCAAGATAGGGTAAATCAAACCACTCAGATGCCTTTCCCAAGCGATCGCGATGTTGTGTATCAACTACCGAGAGCGATCGAATTTTTTTGGGATTCACCGAACGACGCTCAATCAACGGGAATTCATCGCGATACAACGCCAAAAAATCCCGCACCGGTGGATGTGCTCCCCCAGTTAAGACAATCTTACTTCCCGGTTGTAATCTCGATAATCCAACCGCAGCCCCTAGTGCGTCAAAATCGGCAGTTGTATGGCACAAAATTAAATCCATAATCTTCAGAATTGGACATGATCAGTCCTTTATATGGGGTTTCCTATTGTCCCTTACTTCCTCACAGGGGCAATAGAGCTTGCTTAGTGACTCAAGACGAATAATTGAGTAACAAATGGCGAATAACTATTGACAAATATCTACTTATTATTCACTACTAATCATTAACCAAAATAGCGAAATTTCTGATACCTTACAATTTAGATAAGAACAGTAATATTTGTGCTGTAAAATATCCTATCTTTAAAAATAGCTGTTTTGGGAGAAGAGAAAATGGGTTTCATATTCCAATTTGCACTGTTAGCTCTTGTGTTGATGTCGTTTGTTATGGTTGTAGGCGTTCCTGTCGCCTATGCCACACCACAAAGCTGGATTGAATCTAAAAAACTGCTTTGGCTTGGCTCTGGAGTTTGGATTGCTTTGGTGATTGTAGTTGGTATTTTAAACTTTTTCGTCGTTTAAGCCACTGCTCAACCTAAAGCCGAAAACTTAGTATAAGCAACATCAGCAGCAGAGGAGCGATCGAGGTAAAGGTTAAAGGGTAAAGGGTAAAGGATGTATCTGTCCTATTGCCTTGTACTTTCGACCTTTCACCTTGGCTTCTCTGCTATTTAATTTTAGAATTTTAGAAGTGGGACGCGATGATCAAGAGTTATAGAAGCAGGAACTTTTCTTCACGTCTCCTCATCTGCCCATCTCCACGTCTTATATTCTCCGCATCTCCACATCTTCTTCCATGTTCAATGCAGATGAAACTTTTTTGCAAACAATCCGGTTTTTACGGGACTCCTGGAAATATATATTGCGAGAACTATATTTAATTTAAGTTAACCGAGAGGCAATCATGGCAGTATTTGAGGGAACTTTTACCCAGACTGAACCGTTGCGATTTGCAGTGGTAATTGGTCGATTTAACGATTTGGTAACTACTAGGTTACTTGAAGGATGTCAAGATTGCTTGAAGCGTCACGGTGTAGATGTTAATCCCCAAGGTTCCCAAGTAGATTATGTCTGGGTTCCGGGCAGTTTTGAAGTTCCTGTAGTCGCCCATCAATTAGCACTTTCCCATCGTTACGATGCGATTATCTGTTTGGGGGCTGTAATTCGTGGACAAACTCCCCATTTTGATTATGTTTCATCTGAGGTTGCTAAAGGTATTGCTGCTGCTAGTTTCCAAACAGGTGTTCCTGTGGTTTTTGGCGTTTTGACAACTGACACCATGCAACAAGCCTTAGAACGTGCTGGGATTAAAAGCAATCTCGGTTGGGAATACGCAATGAGTGCGATGGAAATGGGTAGCTTGATGCGACAATTACGTAATCCGTTGGGAAAGCAAGGTGACTCCTCTGGAGTCTCACAATTAACTACAACCTATCCTAGTAACTCTCAATCTTTACCTGCATCGCTCAAAAGTGCAAACTTAGATGACTTAGCGAAGCAACCAGAAGATATGAGCTAATTAATTTTCAAAGGGATTGATGAAGGGAGAAGCAAGGTATATCAAAATTCTTCTCCTCCCTCTCCCTCTACTGTTTCATTCGCCAAGCATCCATTACCCAATCAAAAGTATTGACAAATAAATTGAATCGTGTCATATTAGTAAAGTGAATTGTTTGCGGGTATAGCTCAGTGGTAGAGCGCAACCTTGCCAAGGTTGATGTCGCGCGTTCGAATCGCGTTACCCGCTCTTTAGAAAAAGCAATCTATAGATATAGTTACCTTGATTTTCATATCTACCAAAATACTTTTCAGTTTTGCAAACTTATTGAGTTTTGGATGTTTGGCATTATATTATCGACATCTAAATAAAAGCAAAATGATTTTTGATTTTAGGCATCAATCACTCATCGTTGCAAACTAAATTGGGTGAAATATGCCTCTGAAGATACGGCAATTTGAAGAAAATTGGATAACATTAAATATGCGTAAAAGTATTCTAATTGAAAATAATTCGAGGAGAAAGTGAAAATCTAAAAGTAAATCTTTGTAAGTACAATTAAACTGAGTTAATCAGAAGGTACTACTATTATTGTAGTTACTTCTAAAGTACCAATTAGGGCTAAACTGGAGCTTCCGAGAATTAAGTAAAATATAGCTTAAGATAAGGAAAATCTACTATGGCTCATGTTATGACAAACAATCATCGCCAAATTAGCAACTCCTAAGCAATTAGCAGGAAATATAATTGGGATGGTAGCTAATACTTCTCACAAGAGTATTGCTATATTTTATAAAATAGGCTCAAGTTCTTAATTTTGCTTGTGCAATCACAAAAACCTGAGAAATTAGATTTTAATAGCGAATATCCTTGTCCCTGTCGTCGTCGGGGGACATTAGTTCCAATTACGCTGACAGAGGCATTTGGTTGCGATCGCTGTCAGCAAATTTTTGTGGTGGAAGACAACGGACAAGTTCTGGAACAACTTTCAACCACTTATCCTTACAAAAAAGCTTGGCGTTGGAATGGAAGTAGCTGGAATATAATTCACCCAAAATTGGGAGAAAGTTATTTACCAGTAGCGCTGGGGATTATTTTCGTGCTAGTGATTATATGGCTACCGTTGGCTTTACGCTTGGCAAGCACTAACACCATAGTTGCTTGGGCATTGGTAGCCCTACTGTTAGCTATTTTGCCAGCATTAATGCTCTGGCTTACCCACAGACCTTAATTTCAATGACTGTTGATGATTTTGATGATGCCTCTGATGCGATTGCAAGTGCCAAACGTGCGTATTGCGCTTCTTTGAAGTTAGCAGTTGCCAAGGGAATAGATCGCAGTCGCGCTGTGCTGACGATGGCAAAAGCGCTTAATAATGCCTTTGATGATATTTTAGAAGCGAATACTCTCGATTTAGAAGCCAGCCGAGAAATGGCAGTTCCCGACTTAATTTTGGACTGGCTAAAATTAACTCCCCGGCGCTTGGAGACAACAGTTGAAATTTTACAGCAATTAGGGGAGTTTTCTGACCCATTACGACGGGTACGAACGGCGGATTACCAGTTAGCAGACTCACAAACCTACTCGCAGTTAATGCCATTAGGGACAATTGCCTTGATTTACGAAGCCTTTCCCGAACTCGCAGCGATCGCAGCTGGAATGTGCATCAAAACAGGCAATAGCATTATTCTCAAGGGGAGCACCGAAGCCAGCCATTCTAATGCTGCCATTGCTAATGTCTTGTTGGCAGCAATCACTGAAATTGGCTTACCGGAAGGTTGTATTGAGTTCATCAGCAGTGAGCATAGTTCGTCAACCCGTGATTTAGTTACCCAAGAACAATATTTAAATTTAGTCATTCCCTATGGGCGAGCGAGTTTAGTTCAGCAGGTGGTACGTCAATCAACCGTCCCTGTCTTAAAATCGGCGATCGGTAACTGTTATCTTTATTGGTCGCTGAATAGTAGTTTAGAAATGGTACGTTGGACAATTATTGATAGTCATAATAGCGAACCTGACCCCGTAAATGCTATTGAAAAAGTCTTAATTCATCGTCAAACTTTATCATCATCCCTAACAACACTATTTAATAGTTTGAAGGAAAAAGGCTTTGAAATCAAAGGAGATCAAGAATTAGTGGAGGCATTTCCACAATTACAGTTAGCACAGGTAAATGAATGGGGAAGTGCGTTTTTAAATAAGACAGTTGCCTTTAAACTTGTTGATAGCTTAGAAGCTGCTATTACTTGGATAAATCAATATAGTAGCGGACATGCAGATTGTATCGTCACTGAATCATATCAAGAAAGTCGGCAATTTGCTTTGGGAGTAAATAGTGCTTCCACATATATAAATGCCTCCCCGCGTTTTTCTCGTACTCCCTCCGGTGGTGATGCCGTCTTTTTAGGAATGTCGAATCAGAAAGGACATAGACGGGGATTAATTAATTTAGAAAGTTTGACAACAGTTAAGCATATTGTCCAGGGGAACGGACGATTTTAGCCGCATTGCGAGCAAGATAATCTCTAAGATCAAAATATCCCCGACTCTTACACAAAGTCAGGGATTTTGGGGATATTATTGATTTTGATTACTTATTGATTGATATCATGTCCCCTGCATCACTTGTGATTAAACATTCTTTGCGTCTGTTGTATCCCAGTGATTGAGATGAACTTGATATGACTTACTTGTAGGTGTAATAAACCTTTTTGCCACTATCAGGTACAAATTGGCACTCTTTTGCAGAACGTAAAAGTGATTTCCAAATCGGTTGTTTTGACTCAAAGAAATATTCACCCATTATCGGTTTAATTGCCGCAGTCGCTTTCTTCAAATTGTAATGCGGCATATTTAAGAAAATGTGGTGGGCGACATGAGTCCCAATATCATGGTGAATATGATTGATAAAACCATAATCTCTATCAATCGTGGAAACCGCACCTTTTAAGAAAGTCCACTCATCACCCCGATACCAGGGAATTTCAGGTTCGGTATGGTGTAGATATGTCACCAAATCCAACCAGATGACAAACACAATATAAGGCATCAAGTAGTATTTCAACAACCACACAAAGCCCCATTGATAGGTGAGGAACCCTAACAAACCTACCATCGCACTCCAACAAATGGTACTGGTAATCACATCCCACTTTTCTGAGGGTTTAAATAATGGACTGTTGGGTGAAAAATGAGAACCAGTTTTACCAGGCGATCGCACAAACAAGTAAAACGGATACGCTAGTAAAAACGCATAATGTCGCCCTAGCATAGTCAGAAAATTAGCTTTGTTGTATTCCGATTCACTGGAAGGATACCAGCTTTCATCATTTTCCAAACTGCCTGTATTTTTGTGGTGTGTACGGTGGCTAATCCGCCAACCATGATATGGGACTAAAATTGGAGAATGACACACATGACCCATAAAGTCATTCAGCCATTTGTGTTTGGAAAAAGACTGGTGTCCGCAGTCATGCCCAACTACAAATAAAGCCCAAAACATAGTTCCTTGCATCACCCAAAAAATGGGAAAGAAATACCAGGAGTCGAGACGATAGGCTATTGCATAAAGTAATGCGATCACTGCAACATCGCGGCAGAAGAAAAACATTGACTTGACAACGCTAGGTTGAAAGCATTCCGCAGGAATTGCTGCTTTTAAATCTCCAAGGGTGAAAGGTAAATTGGTTCTTTCTTCTTGCGATTCAAGGGCTTGCTGATTATTGAAATTTAGTGTATTCGATGTCACTTTATTCTATTTTAAGCTTATAGCCGGGGTATTTTTGTCAACTAAATATAGCGCAATTTTTTTAAATCACTTGCGCTGTCTGCTAAATCAAATTAGCCTTTAATATTTTTAACATTAGGTTGCTAAAAACACAAATTTTTTCTCAAGTTACCAACTTTTTGCTGTGCGAATATAGAGATTACTGAACAGAAACTGAAGTTTCTGCCAGTTAATTTTCAGTCTTCAAGTTCAGTTGTGGGACAATTCCAAATTGTCACGTCTGCAAAACAATAATACTTTAGCTGAAATTAGGATTTGGCAAAAATCTCTGGGGTTGAAAATTCATTTTCATCTAAGCCAGTACCCAAGATTTTCAGGAAATCATAATTGGCTTTGAGAGCTGCTCCTAGAGTTGGATATATATTGTAATCAATATCATACTCAGCACAAACTTCAGCTACAATTGGAGCAATTTTTGGATAGTGGATGTGGCAAATATGAGGGAACAAATGATGAATAACTTGATAATTTAAACCACCAACATACCAATTGATAAAGGCATTTTTGGGAGCAAAATCTACTGTTGTTTTCACTTGATGAATTGCCCATTCGTCATCAACACTATTTGATGGCATTTCCGGTTGGACAAATTCTGCTGGCTTTAAGACATGTGCGAGCATAAAGACATTACCAATTAGTAATCCATACGTCATGTAGGTAATGCTAAATCCAATCAATGCCTCCAGTGGTGAATAACCCAAAGCGATAGGAATAAAGTAGAAAATTCCTAACCAAACAATTTTACCTGCGAGTAAAACAAGTATCTCTTTCGTCTTAACTGGAACTATATGTTCATGATATTTTTTCTTAAATAAGATAATTTGTACGTCTGCAAATGACCAATAAAAGGGAATAATTGCATAGATAAAATTAATCAATATATGTTGGTATTTGTGATACCAGCGATGCTCCATATAGGGCGACATCCTTACCAATCCATCACCATGTATTTCAACATCGTGTCCTAAAATATTGGTATATGTATGGTGCAAGTAGTTATGGCGAAATCTCCACAGGTAGCTGGAAAGTCCGATGAAATCATAAATTAATCCGATCGCTCGATTAATTGATGTTTTATTTGAGTAGCCACCATGATTAGCATCATGTCCGACGCTAAAGCCAATACCTGTAATCCCTAATCCTAAACAGACACATCCGAGCATTTTAATCCAGATAATATCGGGACTAAATAGGGTTATACACCATGCAGAAATAGTCCAGACTAAAATAATAAAACTTTTGAAATACATTGCTGGATTATCACGTTTAGCAATGTTATTTACTTGGAAATAATTATCAACCCTTTGATTGAGTTTTTTTCTAAAACCAACATTTTTTGCGAATGTGATTTTTGGATTTGTTTGTATCATGAATTCGGTTAGTAGGGTGATATATCACCGATTTTCGCAGAAGTTAGAGATATGGTTTTGATGCAATAAAAAAGATGAGAAGCCAGATATTCAGCTTCCCATCGTTAGCAATTTACTATTTATTTCCCAGTTTCGTATTCTTTAAAAGTGAGATAGCCGCTATCTTCTTTGTATAACTGGCATTCATCCGTTAACTGCTTCATTAAAGACCATGAGAAATTACATTCTTCATGCAAATAATTTCCCCAATTTTCTTGAATGCTGCTGTATGCTTTTCGCAAATTATACCAAGGAATAGCTGTGGAAATGTGGTGCGGAACGTGAACATTGATATCGTGACAGAGAAACTCTACCCAAGCAGGATAATTACAGTGAATCGTACCAGAAAGTTGGGCGATCGCTTCGTTCCATTTTGTCGCTCTCTCGAATGGTACATCCGGTGCTGTGTGGTGAACGTAAGTAAAGGTGCTCATCCAGAAATGATACACTAACCAAGGCACAACCCAGAATTTAATGAATCCCCAAATGCCTGTGGTAATCAAGAGTGTGGGGAAAACAATTGCAGCAAACACAGCGACAACTGTTATGGATTGCTTAACTTTGGCGCGATCTTTTTCCAGGAAGTTATTGGGATCAAAGTGGATCATTGCCCAATGTCCCACCGAACCAATCCACCAGAGTTTATTAGTTAGAAAAGTCTTCAGAATTACTTTCCAAGTCGGACTGCTGTTTTCATAAGCTTCGGGGCGGATAGGATGCCAAGCATTATCATAATCAAGCTTGTTTGTGTGTTTGTGGTGATAATTATGACCAATTCGCCAAGCATGAAATGGGTAGATTAAGGGAGCAAAAACTAAGTGTCCTACGAGGTCATTTACCCAATGCTTATTAGAAAAAGAACGATGTCCGCAGTCGTGACCAATAACAAAAAAGCCCGTTAGCGCCGTACCTGTAAAAATCCAGGCAAATGGTAAAAGATACCAGGGTGCAAATACTAAGCTAGCGTAACCCAAAGCAACCATCAGAACATTTACAACTACCGTCATCCAAGCTTGACGACTATCTTTTTGGAAGCACTCACGGGGTAAGGATTTGATAATATGCTTGAGCTTGATCTCAGGATTGTTGATGTCGCTGGAGAAACTTTTTTCTAATTCTCTACGAGCTTTTTCGCTATTAACTATTGATGTTGTCATGAATACCTAGAATACTCCTCACTACCAAGTCACTCTAATTGAGTGAAGAAGTTCTGAATACTGAGTGCTGAGTCTTGAGTCTATCTATTTTTTTTATGACTTTGCTGTTTATGAAAGTCTTTTAATTTACAGCTCTAACTCCTGTGTCGGTGCGATATATTGCGCCTAACTCCTGACTCCTGACTCCTGACTCCTAAAAGTGTCTTGTGGTAAAGTTTTGTAACAGTTTCTCAGATTATAGCAACATATACTACGAATCTGAAGCCCCGCTATTTTGAGATATAAGCACGAAGCGGGGAATTTCAATGGCGACGACCAAGAAAATGATGATCTTAACTGCTAGCAGCAGACTCTCTTTTTGGAGCCAATTTAACGTTAGTTGCTAAACCGAAGAATTGTAAAACTTGAATTGTCATCCAGGTAAAATCAATTTCCCACCATTCCAAGCCATGACGTGCAGAGTACTGGTAAGCATGGTGATTATTATGCCAGCCTTCCCCATAGGTAAGTAATGCAACCCACCAGCAGTTGGTGGAATGATCGCCAGAGTCGTAGGTTTTATAACCAAACTTGTGAGTAGCGCTATTTACAAACCAGGTGAAATGCCACACCATAACCAGGCGAACAAACACACCCCAAACAACAAAAGACCAGCCACCAATTGCAAGTAAGGATAAACCCAGGATGACCTGGAGTAAAATCATATTTTTCTCTAAAAACTGGTAAACTTTGTCTTCATTGATGTCTTTAGTAAAGCGGGGGACATCAGCGAAAGCGGGGGATTGATAGAACATCCAACCGATATGGCTCCACCAGAAACCCTTGTTGGAATCATGAGGGTCTTGTTCTTGATCTGAGTGCAAATGGTGGATACGATGCATACCAGTCCAGGCAATCGGGCCACCTTGGCAGGTGAGAGTACCGCAAAATGCGAGAAAATATTCAAGCCATTTGGGGGTTTGAAAACTGCGGTGGGTAATTAGACGATGAAACCCTAAAGTTATACCCAAGCAACCCGTCATCCAGTAGAGGAAGACGCACACGCCGAGCGCTTGCCAGCTAAAATTGCTCGGAATTAGGGCAAATAAAGCACCAACGTGCAAGCTAGAAAAGAAAAGGATGTGAGTCCAATTAAGTTGGGACTTGGTTGAAGAAGCAATTGTCATGCATTACCGCCAATAGGATTTTTGGAAGGAGCCTTATCTCTTGCGATTCATTCGCTTAGTTCGGTGCGAAACGCCATAAACCCGCAAAATGTTAATAAATTGGGAACAAAAGACTAATGAATAGCTTGGAACAGCTGCGACAAGCAGAAGAGGCACTGTTACAGATTTTTTCTGGAATTGACGCGACAGTCAAGCAAAATCTCCAACGAGTATTAAATGCCTTTCGCCATCATAGTGTCGGAGCGCACCATTTTGCAGGTGTTACGGGATACGGACACGATGATATGGGACGGGAAACGTTGGATAAAGTCTTTGCTGAGGTTATGGGTGCCCAAAAAGCAGCAGTCCGGGTACAGTTTGTCTCTGGAACTCATGCGATCGCATGTGCTTTGTTCGGCGTACTTCGTCCGGGTGATGAGATGCTAGCCGTTGTTGGCGCACCCTATGACACGTTAGAAGAAGTTATCGGCTTAAGAGGTAAAGGTCAAGGTTCCCTTATTGAGTTTGGCATAAGTTATCGACAATTGGAGTTAACTTCAGCAGGAAGAATTGATTGGAATGCATTAAGTCAATCGATACAGGAAAATACAAAATTAGTTCTAATTCAGCGTTCCTGCGGTTATGCTTGGCGTTCTAGTCTCTCAATCGAAGAAATTGAAAAAATTATAAAGATTGTCAAACAGCAAAATCCTCATACTGTTTGTTTTGTTGATAATTGCTACGGTGAGTTTATCGAAACCCAGGAACCAACGCATGTTGGTGCAGATTTAATGGCGGGTTCCTTAATCAAAAATCCGGGGGGGACAATTGTCACTGCTGGGGGTTATGTGGCAGGGCGAGAGGATTTAGTCGAAGCTGCTGCATGTCGTTTGACTGCACCAGGTATTGGTAGTGAGGGTGGGGCAACATTTGACCAATTGAGGTTACTATACCAAGGCTTATTTTTGGCACCGCAAATGGTAGGGGAAGCGATGAAAGGGACTCATTTGACAGGGTATGTATTTGATAAATTAGGCTATCCCGTCAATCCTCCGCCTTTGGCACCCCGTCGAGATGTTATCCAGGCTATTAAACTTGGTTCCCCAGAAAAATTGATTGCCTTCTGTAAGGCTATTCAACAGAGTTCTCCCATTGGTTCCTACCTGGACCCCGTTCCTGATGAGATGCCTGGCTACGAGAGCCAAGTAGTCATGGCTGGGGGAACGTTTATTGAGGGCAGTACCTTAGAATTTTCTGCCGATGGCCCGTTGCGAGAACCCTACATAGTTTATTGTCAAGGGGGAACCCATTGGACGCATGTTTCGATTGCGTTGGAAAAGGCGATCGCAGCAGTGGGAAAAGTCTAATTTTCTCAATAAAAACAGTTATGGAGAGATTCTAGTAGAAACTCTCTATAATTATTGCTTTCTCAAAATTTTTGAGCTATAAAATTGTACAACTATAACTATTTTTAATTTTTGAGGCAAGAGGTTATCAAAAATATATGATATTTGAATACCGACTCAATGTAAAAGACTTTCAGGAGATGAACAAAGCACATCCAAAAAAGATATTGAAAATTTACTTTTTGGGTATTGCGGTATTTTTAATTTTTATGTCGTTGCTGCCACTTATTCAAAGTGGTAAAATCACACTGCAAGACATAATTACAGATGTAATATTGCCGAATTTAATATTATTCATCTGCTTTTATTTAGGGATGAAGATCATTCCACCTTTGATACTTAAATATAGTTGGAAAAATCATCCAGCATCTCAACGTGATATTCATGTTGAAGTTGTTGAAGAAGGTTTAATAATCTCTACTTCTGTTGAGGAAAGTAATTTGAAATGGGCGATTTTTGAAAGTTGGCTGGAAACTCCAAACCTATTTCTGGTTTATCAAACTAAAAACTGCTGCAATATTTTTCCCAAACGTGCTTTTATGAGTGAGGCAGATATAAATCAATTTCGAGATATTTTACGGGAAAGAGTTTCTCAAACACAAAGGAATTAATGCTTACTCATTCCTTTAAACTACTTTTCTGTAACTTACCAACAACTGAATTTGGTTGTTCTCATTTGTTCTGATGTGAAATTTGTCTGTTCCTCTCTATTGTTTCACGAGTTGTTTTATAAGCTTCATTAAAAGTTCGGAATGCTTCTTGGGAAATTTTTTTGTTGAGTAACGCAATTGCCGCATTATTAAAAACTTGATCAAGTTGTTTTTGTTTATCTTCAAGACTAATTTGCGTATTACTCATTAACTGAATCGCTTCATGAATATAATCGTTGCCTTGTTGGGCACGTTGTTGCTGTCTTTCTATTGTTTCTCTAGCTGTTTTATAAGCTTCATTAAAAGTTCGGAAAGACTCTTGAGAAATATTATCTACGTCTAAAGCTTTTGCTGCTCTTTCAAAAATCAAATCAAGGATTTCCTGTCTTAAATCCATATCATTCTGGTATTTATTTTGCAATTGCTTTAAATGTGGTTCTATTTTTTGTTCAATCCAAACTCTAAAATCACCTGCATATTCTTGCTTTAATGTCTCAAGTTTAGAATAAAACCGTTCGAGTTTTTTCTGAAGTTCATTATCGGTATTACTCATCAAAGCAATAGATAATTCTATATACTCGTCAGCTTCATTTTTCTTGCCGCTAGCAACCCAAGATTTTAAATTTTTAATCCAAGAAAAACAAAGTAAAATCATTGTTAATACTAATGCTAAAAAATCTGCATTTTCTTGTACAAATGACGGTTTGTCTCTGTCATAAAAAGAAATTGCTCCAACATGTAACGGAGGTACCGCAGAATCATTTTGACTATCCGGTTTACTAATTGTCGCCACTAAAGGTTTTACCTCTGGATGTTCTTGTGCGATCGCATTAGCAATATCTTGGCGATTTTCTAATATAATCTGTGTAATATCTCGAATTACAGCATCGTCGACTTTATTGGTAGTAATCAACAACCTCGACACAGCAATTGTTGGTAAATCTTTTTCGGGTACGGCTGGATTGCCCTTATATGCACCTCTGGGGATTGTTGTGGCTTCAAAGGCAGGATGCTTAATTTTCATTGCCTCTGCTTGATCAATTCCAACTAATCTGCCACCATAATTCTGTACTATTAGAGAAATACCTTGATTTCCGGCCGCGCGCACACGAAATAATGCATCCGCACGTTGAAATTTAAAATCTTCCTCCGCTTGTTTATCATCATAATCTTTAATATCTAAGCCTTTAATTCTGACTTCCAAATTTTCATTGAGTTCATTAAAAAATCTATAATGTCTAGCGACTTTTTGAAATGATTTATATTGTCCACCCTCTACAGGTAAAGCAATTGTTTTGCCTTTGAGTTGGATAAATTCTTGAATTTTTGGATCACGAACAACTAATTGAAATAAATCTTTATATAAGATTGCAACAGTTCTGAATGAAGGTTTTGATGAATTATTGGTATTAGTTGATACATCTAGATTTTCACTAACAACATCAGCTTGGGCAGTAGCCAGATGAACCTCACCTTTTTCTAATAACTGTAAATTTTCTTTGGTTCCGCCAGTTGTTATCACATTAACTTTGATATTAGAACGCTTTTCAATTACCTTGGCGATCGCATCACTAATAATATAACTTTCACCCTGCTTATCGCCAGCTGCGATTGTAATTTGTGGTGCAGTCAAACGCAGCAAAATTCTCCAACTAACCAAAGTCAATAAACTGAAGCTAGCAATACCAAGACTGATAAAAACTAATTTCGATATAGAATCAAGACTCTGAAAAAATTTCGGTAAAGTGGCAAAAGTCGGCTTTTTAAATCTTGCCATATATTCACCTGTGGCATGTAAAAAATTTCCAGATAACTAATTAGTTATACCAAGTCCAGGTTAAGAAAAGGTTGTGCTGTGGATATTGCTATTAAAATATCAAAGACACAGAAACACCTCCTTTTCTGCATCTTCCTCCAGGTTTGCCACTTTGACGGGACGGAAATCGACACTGTCAAGCGGAATCACTGCGTCTCTGCGTGAAGTTATTCCGGTAACTTATACTGCTCGACAATTTTTTTGGCAAACTCGGGAACATGTGCTGCCAACTTCTCTGGATGATTGCGTTTGACGTATAAATAATTGCGGGTAAAGTGGGAATCTATGGAAAAACGCGCATACTCTAAACCCTTAGGCCCAATTTTTTCAATGACTACACCCATGAGTTTTGCTGCCCACATTGGTAGAGTTACAGCTTTATCGTAAGCAGGAATACTTTGCTGTACTGCCTCTTTACGGTTTCCTTGAGAAGTAACAGGCTGTGTATCAATTTGCCCATTGACTAAATCTAGCATTTCTTTACCTGTCTCGTTGCGAACAACAATCCACTGCCAACCAAAAGGCGCGCCCATATACCCAACTACTAAATCGGCTGTGGCATTGACATAGTCAAAACAACTCATACAGGATGGTGCAAAAACATCTTTGAGTTCTTTTGTATTTAAACCGAAGAAGGGGACTAGTTCAGTGGAACCATCTTCATGTTTGAAATGTACCCGGAAATCTTGCATGAATTCGTAATACACGACTGTGTCGGGTGATTTACTAGTTGTTTCCAGGAACTTTTGCAATCCAGCCCGGGTGACGTTATCAACGCAGGGTGTACCCAATACATACAGCTTTTCTAAGCCGAGTTTTTCTTCAACTGCCCGTAGCGCTTGAATTTGACAACCAACACCAATTACCAAAAGTCGCTTCATCCCAGATTTTTCAATTTCTTCTAAGACTGACAGGTTCGGGGATAAAGTTGGTTTATTTACTTTTGCTGCGAGTATTTCTTCCGGGGTTCTGGCAATGATTGGTTTTGGTTGAAATCTATCTTCTTTAGTATTTTGGACGCAGACAACTCCTTCCACTATGCCGCGATTGAGCATTTCAATGGCGATAGAACTGACTATACCTGTCCATTGTGCCCCTTCAATGGGTTGCTGCTTGCGTGCTGCCATCATTTCCTGATGTACGCCAAAATATAACTCGTCAGGACTTTCAAGATTACGATCGCGTCCGTGAACTTTTGTTTCTAATTCCTGAAATTGCTGGTTAATAAACGCGCAAGCTTCCTTGACATAGTGAATATAGTATGTATCGCATAGCCCACATTCGCTACATAATTCCTTGGCAGGACGACGACTACCGGGTTTGAGAGCTTTCGCTTTGTTGTGAGGATAAACTGAGGTCATGTTAACTAGATTTTCTTAACTAAGAAAATAAGATAGCTTAAGGCGGTGTTTTGCACAAAGCTTAGAGCTATTTCTGGTTTTGAGGTACTGCTGAGGTCGCATAACCGCACTCTTACGGACGGACACCACTACAGTTACAAATATTAAAAATGCTTAACATTTCGTTACTATAAAACTATCGAGAGAGGTGAACAGAAGCCTCTCAATTTAGAAATCAAAGGTAAACGCCATGAATAGTACAATTCGTGTTGGCAACCTCTTCGGGATTCCTTTTTATATCCATCCCTCCTGGTTTTTAGTCCTGGGTTTGGTAACTTGGAGCTATGGCAGTGGATTGGGGGCGGCATTTCCTGGGTTAGGGAATGGGTTAGCTTTGCTACTGGGCTTAATAACAGCGTTGATGCTATTCGCTTCCGTTGTTGCCCATGAACTGGGACACAGTTTTGTTGCCATTCACCAAGGAATTGAAGTCAAATCCATCACACTGTTCATATTTGGTGGTTTGGCAAGCTTAGAGAAAGACTCAAAAACCCCAGCAGAAGCTTTTTGGGTAGCGATCGCAGGCCCTCTCGTTAGCTTGTTGTTATTCACCGTCTTTACAGGTGTTGGTTTTGGGACTGGAGCATCTGGGGTCTTCGCGGCAATTTTGGGTGTATTAGCTTCTGTGAACTTGGCACTCTTCGCATTTAACCTGATTCCTGGCTTGCCTTTGGATGGCGGAAATATACTCAAAGCGATTGTGTGGAAAATTACAGGTAATCCCAATAAAGGAGTGGTTTTTGCCAGTCGAGTTGGACAAATCTTTGGTTGGGTAGCGATCGCTTCTGGTTTACTTCCACTACTATTAGTTGGTAGTTTTGGTAACTTTTGGAATTTGTTAATTGGTTTCTTCTTATTGCAAAATGCTGGAAATGCAGCCCAAGTTGCACGGGTACAAGAACGACTCACAGGTTTAACAGCTGGTGATGCTGTAAGTAGTGATAGCCCGGTTGTTTCTGCTCATCTGAGCTTGAGGGAGTTTGCTGACGAGCAAATTGTGAGTGGACAAAACTGGCAGCGATTTTTAGTCACTAACAATGATGGACAGTTGGTAGGAGCAATATCTTTTGATCATATGCGTTCTATCCCCACGCAATTGTGGGCAGCAACTCAAATTCAAGATGTGATGCAACCAATTGCTGAATCTAACACAGTCCAAGCTGACAAATCTTTGTTGGAAGTAGTGCAGTTAATCGAACAACAAAAGCTGTCTGCACTAGCTGTGATTCGTGAAAATGGGGTATTGGTGGGAATTTTAGAAAAACCGGCAATTGTGAGTTTACTTCAGAAAAGAACCCAACTAAACCCTGCCTAATCTCCAGTTAATGAAGTATCTTAATCACATATTAATCACATACAGCAGATTCGATGTTTATGAGGTACAGCACTCAATCAAAATTCAAAGGCTTAAACGCTAACCTGAAATTTGTGTACCTCACGTACCTCAAAAGTGCTGTAACTTAAAGTTTAGAGATGTAGCGATGCTATGTCTCTATGTCTTTTTGAGAATTGCTAGGTGTTAGAATCATCTTTAAGGCATCAAGACATCAACTAAACCAGAAATTTGTGGCTTTCACTACTTCCAGCCCATACGAATATACTACTCTCATGCCAACTGTGCCAACGGAAGCAGTTTGGCGCTTTACTGTGGGACAATATCATGAAATGATTCGTCTGGGTATACTTACTGAGGATGACCCTGTAGAGTTGCTGGAAGGGTTAATAATTCACAAGATGCCGAAAAATCCGCTACATCGTGTTGCGAATAAATTGATTCGCAGTGCTTTTGAGGAGATTGTTCCACCTGGTTGGTATGTTGATACTCAGGAACCAATAACTTTGACAGACAGCGAACCAGAACCAGATGTAGCAATTATACGTGGTCAGACTCGCGATTATTTTGAACGTCATCCAGGCTCAGAAGATGTAGTTTTAGTTGTCGAAATTGCCAATTCCACATTGGAGCGCGATCGCAATTACAAACAACGTATTTACGCACGTGCAGGTATTCCTATTTATTGGATAGTTAATCTTGTTGAACGAATTATTGAAATTTACACACAACCTGATAATGGTGAGGAAGCAATATACAAACAACGCCAAGATTATGATTTATCCATGCAGATTGATGTTGTGATTGAAAATTATAAATTTGGTAGTTTAAATGTCAGAGATTTGTTGCCTTAAGGGACTGTTTGTAAAATATTTTGAGCTTGATTGTGTAGCTTGAAATTAGGGTGGGAAATTATAACAACACTAAGTAAAAAGGAGAAAGAATTAGTAAAACTTTCTCCTTTCCTTGTAGCATTACTGCTGGGGTTTTGCAGATGGAGTTCCTGCTGTATCTCCTTGATGGGGTAATGTGGGATGTTTGGTTGAATATTTGGCAACAATCTGGGAAATTTCGGGATTGTACAAGCGCAAATAATTCCAATAGTTACCGAAAACTTGCCTCACATAGTTCTTGGTTTCGTCGAAGGGTATGCTTTCAACGAAATCATCAGGATCATCTTTTGGTAAACTAGTCAACCACTTGGAAACATTACCAGGTCCCGCATTGTAAGATGCGATCGCAAGTAATGAGTTTTCTTGATACGAGTCGTGGGTATGTCCTAAGTACCAAGTTCCCAGCATAATATTGTCTTTGGGGTCTTCGAGGTTGATATTTTTGATATCTTTCTTAATCTGAGGTGCAATGAATTGTGCTGTTGATGGTATGACTTGCATTAAGCCAGTCGCACCTGCAATGGATTTTGCTTTTTTCTCAAATCGCGATTCTTGACGAATTACTGCTGTGACTAACAGAGGATTGACTTTATATTCCTTTGACCATTTTTCAATTTCTTCGATATAGGGCAAAGGATAACGTGCTTGCCAATAAATTAACTGTTCGTGCAAAGCTTGATATTGCTCTGCGTCTTCAGGTGCGTCCCGATCTTCTAATTTGGAAATGATATCAATCCCTTTGAGATTTTCACCCTTTGCTAACTGCAATAATCCTTCAGTAAATTGTTCTGGGACTGTCGGTTGCATTTTATTCTGGAATTCAGTTTGCCATTGCAACCACGCATCTCGATCTTGTCCCAGCAGATATAACTCTTTGAAAGTTTCCGAACCTGCGGTGGGAACTGGACGCACCAATTCAACAACTTTGGGATTGAGTTGTCGGAGGTTGTTGAAATTACCCACATTTAACCCCAAAACACCAGCCGATCGCCAGGCATAATAGGAGTATGGGTAATTACTGACTGTATACTCGTAAGCTTGTTTTGCTTCTGCTTGCTTGCCAAGTTTAGTTGCCCATTTGCCGACCCAGAAGCCTGCACGTGGAGCTAAAATGCTGTCGGGGTTATTGGTGGCAATTGGTTCTGCCCACTGCCAAGCAGCTTTATAATCCTTGGCTTTGGCTTTATCCAGTGCAACTTTCCAGCGATATTCCGCAGCTTCTTTGCTATTCCCAAATTTGTCAATTAATAGTTTTCTTGCTGCTTCCACAGCCTTACTATCATTTTGTGCCTTGAGAATTTCAATTTTTTTAACCAGTGCCGTTCCCGCACGTTCTGGGAATTTACTGATGACTGCATCAAGATAAGGTATCGCTTCTTGCTTACTCTTACTAGCTTCTGCCATCCGCAACCAGCCCATACCTGTTTCCCGGGCTTCTGGAAATTCTGTAACTAAGGCTTTATAAGCATTCAATGCATCTTCCCTTTGCCCTCCAACTTGCAAACCACGTCCAACACGGTAGAGATTGCGGGGAGTCCGAGATGCCTTACTATAAGCAGATGCAGCTTTACCAAATTCACTATTTTCCCAATATGCTGTTCCCAGAATTTCCCAATCTTCAGGTGTTAGCGTTGGTTCGCTAGCGAGTTGTTCTAATACAGGCACAATACCAGGCTGATCGAACGCAAATTTTGCCAACGCTAGCCGTAATTTTGGTTGGTTAGGGTTTTGTTCGAGACGCTTACGAATTGTTTCCCAGGTGAGGGGATGGGAAGGAAATTGAGCGATCGCTTGATCTTGATATTCGTTAGTACCAATCAAATATAAGGCTTTGGCAGTTGCTGGATGTTTGGGATAGTCCTTGACTACCTTTTGTCGTAAATCCGAAGCTTTGCCATCTTGACTCAAAAGTTCGTACGCTTGGGCTTTCTTGAGCAAAACATAAGGTGCAAGTAGCGGATAATCATTTTCCAGTCCGTCTAAGTATATCAGAGCAGCTTTGGCATTCTTCTTTTCGAGCAAATCGCTGGCAAGAAGATACCTAGCACGGTTGTGATCGGCTGATTGTGAACCCTTGGCAATAGCCTCGAGTTTTGCGGCTCTTTCGTCCGGAGACTGTACCACCAAAGGCAAGACAATCGATTTTGCCTTAGTCGCTTCGGTCAATAACTCGGTTTTATTTCTGTTCAATTTAAACAGATTGCCCAAGTTTTTACCAATCTCCGGGGCTGCAACCATTGCTCCAGCCAGAAAGGCGCATAAACCAGCACCCACAATTAAAGAAATTTGCTTTTTTTGTAGCTTCTTCAGCATGATACCCGCTGAAAGTGACATCAATATCTTTGCAACTGTAGCATCACTATGGCTAAAGAGAACCAATTCAATGATTGAGATTTTGTATGTATCACAAATCCCTCATCCGAGTTATGTAACTGTACTGTGTAACTCTAATTTGATAGAGCCTCGATAATTGGACGCGCCAACCAATTAAAACCTACTTTCAGTTGGTGGTCTAATGTGGGCATTCTATATAAGTAAGCAAGGCGACGAGCTAGATATGCAAAATTACCATCTAGTTTTACCCCTAATCCCGTAAGTGTAGCGTTGTCGATACCTAAGGCCATCATTTCGCCTAAATGCTGGTATCGGAAGGGTAGTAAAGGACGATTTGTTAAACTTGCCCAGATATTCCAAGCTGTGTAATCTGCTTGTTGGAAGGCTGATTGTGCTGTTGCCGGAACTTGCTGTCCTTCGGCATCTTGACAGTCGGCGATATCTCCCAAGGCAAAAATATGAGGGTAGTCGAGGACTTGGAGGGTGGGCTGGGTGCTGATTTGTCCCCGTTGATTTTGTTTGAGGGGTAAGTTTCGGACTATTTGATTGACACGGTTTCCTGCCGTCCAAATCACTAAATCGACGGGGATAGTATCGATTTGATTTTTGTATTCGAGGGAAATGTTGTCTTGGGTAATGGATTCGACTTTTGTTTCTAAATCCAGGAAAATACCGCGTTTATCCAGGGCTTTTTGAGCAGCTTCGCGATTAAACTCTGGGGAGGTGCGTAAAATTTGGTCACTGATTTCGATTAGGCGAAATCTGCCTTTCTCACCCAGTCGATCAGATAATTTACAGGCTAATTCAACACCACTATAACCGGCACCAATAATCGCAATCCGAATTTTATCTAGATTTGATTGTGTGAGGATTCTCAGCCTCTCTTCTAATCGATAAGCATCAGTAATAGTTCGGAATGGATAGGCATATGAAGTTGCCCCGGTAACCATATCTAGGGGGGTTTCGCCACCCAAGGCTAGAACTAGGCGATCGCAAGCAATATCAACTCCGTCGTGGAGATGCACATGCATGTGATCAATATCGATGCCAGAAACCGCAGCTTGGCAAAAGCGAATATTGGTATTTTGCAATATTTCGGCAAAAGGAGGAGCAATTTCCCAAGTTTGCAATTCTCCTGTGAGTAATTCATATAAAAGGGGAGAAAATAGAAAGCGATCGCTTTGGTCAACTAAGACTATTTCTGGCTTTTGGTGTGATTGTGAATTAGATTCCCAAGGAAATTGGCTTAAGCGTAGGGCAGTATATAAACCGCCAAAGCCACCACCTAAAATACAAATTCGTGCAGGTTGTTGAGATAATGGTTGGGGCATTGGTAAATAATAGCTATAAGGTATAGGATTCAGAGGCTCGTGATTCC
Source organism: Calothrix sp. NIES-4101 (assembly GCA_004296455.1). Classification (GTDB taxonomy): domain Bacteria; phylum Cyanobacteriota; class Cyanobacteriia; order Cyanobacteriales; family Nostocaceae; genus Brunnivagina. The sequence goes on along the minus strand of AP018280.1, from coordinate 3,632,685 downwards.
TATAACTAGTTTACTGATTTATTCTAGTCAGTTGCTATGAACAAGTTTTTTTGCATCTACTCTCTAGAGTAGTTAATATTTGTTGGGCTTGGGTAAAAATTTGGACTATGGCAGGCCATTTACTTGCAATAAATCTAATTGCCGCTCAAATATTTCATCTATTGGTAACATTTGACCATCAACTGTCATAAATTTATGGTCTTTTGTGGCTCTAATTATTGCACCATTTTCTAACTCATAGGCAAATATTTCTTGTTGTCCTCGATTATGCCATTGAACAATTTCTTGTGTGTAAATATTGCCTAATTTATTCACAGTATAAACAGAACAATGAATGCGTTTTTCGACAATTTCGCCAATGGGAATAAAGCCATATTCAACAGTACAAATTTCTGTGTCATAGCTCAAACAATATTCTGCAAACTTCAGCATGTCGTCGAATAATTTTTCTGCAACTTGTTTTTTTACACCATTTTTGGTGGAGCCATCGATAAATTTTTCTTTCTGTTTCTGCATTTCCGAAACTTTCTTTTTACCCATTGCTCGACGCAACAAATCAGCTTCACCCAGGGAATATCCTGCCATATCTTGAGCAATCTTCATGATTTGCTCTTGATAAACCATAATTCCATAGGTTTCATCTAAAATAGGTTCGAGAAAATTACTTTCATAATCAATTTCTTCTCGTCCGTGTTTTCGATCAATAAAGTGAGGAATTAAACCAGCATCTAATGGTCCCGGTCTGTATAGTGCCAAAATTGAGGAAATATCTTCAATATTTGAGGGTTTCAAATCACGAACAATTTGTTTCATCCCCGAAGATTCTAACTGGAATACACCTTCTAATTCGCCTAATTCTAATAATTCATAGGTCTTTTTCACATCTTTGGGTAATTTCGCCGCATCTCCACCTTTCGCCAGTATTTTCTGGGCTTTGCGTTCTTGGGCAGTAATATCATACGGATCAATGCTCCAACCATGATTTTTTTCAATTAAATCAATCGCATTTTGAATCATGGTGAGATTTTTTAAACCTAAAAAGTCCATTTTTAAGAGACCAATTGAGTCTAAATCTTCCATATAATATTGAGTAATTACGGAACCATCATTATTTCTTTGTAAAGGGACAATCTCATCTAATGGTTCGGCAGAAATAACGACACCCGCAGCATGTACCCCAAAGGTTTTGTTAGTACCTTCGATCCGGATTGCCATATCTAGCCAATGTTTAACTCTGGGGTCATTATCATATCTTTCTTTAAATTCTGGTGCGGGAGTATCATCGGAAATCATTTTTTTCAAAGGCGCTGGTTTTCCCCTGGCAACGGGAATTAGTTTCGCCATTTTGTCAGCATCTCCGTAGGGAACCCCTAAAACCCTCGCCACATCTTTTAACACCGCCTTGGAAGTCATGCGGTTAAATGTAATAATTTGGGCAACTCGTTCTTTGCCATATTTATCAGTTACATAATCAATGACTTTGTCGCGTTGCTCGATACAAAAATCTGTATCAATATCTGGCATTGATTTCCGTTCAGGATTGAGGAAACGCTCGAATAATAATCCATGATGTACGGGGTCAATATTCGTTATTCCCATGGAAAAAGCCACTAGAGAACCTGCTGCACTTCCCCTACCTGGCCCTACAGGAATCTTATTATCGCGAGCGAATTTGATGTAGTCCCATACTATTAAAAAATAGCCAGAGAATCCCATCTGTTGAATCATTTTTAATTCATATTCCATCCGCTCTTTATAAACTTGTTCGAGTTCGCTGCGGTTTTTACAACGTAGTTTTTCTAATAAACCTTGCCAAGCGACTTCTTCGACATAGGTATCTGTGGTATGACCTGCGGGAATGGGATAATTAGGAATGCGAGGTTCCCCAAGAATATCTGTGTATGGTTCGACTTTATCAGCAACTTCTTCAGTGTTATTAATGGCTTCTTCAATGACATCATCAGGTAAATGGTCGCGGAACAGTTTTCGCATTTCCTCTGCGGATTTTAAATATTCTGTTCCCGTATAGCGCATTCGTTTATCTTCACTAATTAACGTTTTTGTTTGGATACACAATAAGGCATCATGTGCTTCTACGTCGTAGCAAGAGATAAAATGTGAATCGTTAGTTGCGACTAGTTTTATGCCTAGTTCTTTGGCTATTTTGACGATTTCAACATTAACAATCCGTTCTTCTTGTAAACCATGATCTTGAATTTCTAAATAGTAATCATCGCCAAATACATCTTTATACCATTGGGCAACTTTACGGGCTGCATCTGGTCTACCACTCATAATTGCTTGGGGTATTTCTCCACCCAAACATGCACTAGTTACAATCAAATCTTCGTGGTATTTTTGTAGTAATTCTTTATTAATACAAGGGCGGGAAAATATACCTTTACCTTGCATCCCTTCCAGATGTGAAGTCGATGTTAATTTTACTAAATTTTTATAGCCTTTTGTATTTTTGGCTAATACAACTTGGTGATATTTAGGACGACGTTCCTGTTTGGTAATATCACCATTAATAATGTACATTTCATTGCCAATTATTGGCTTAATACTCTTACCACGACAAGTTTTAATTAATTCGACTGCACCATACATGACCCCATGGTCAGTCAGAGCGATCGCTTTCATGTCCAGAGCGATCGCACGTTCGATTAATGCAGGTAGCTGGCTGGCACCATCCAGCAAACTGTAGTCACTGTGAATATGTAAAGGTACAAATGACATGGCGATCGCACTATCCCAGTAAGGAACCTAAAGGCGAATAATACTACTTCCATTCCCCTTTAGGTCAACTAGTATATATGAATTAATTAAAGAAAATAGGGCAGGGGAGATGAGGAGAACAATAGCCCAGCCTATTCCCAATCCTGCTGCCATCAGAGATTTACTGATCTGAAATTATCGTTTACCGCTTTGACGGCTTTGTTGATATTGCTGAATTTCTTGTCTTTGTTGGTTTGTTAAAACATTATTAAAAATTTGCTGTTGTGAAGCTACAACAATTTGACGGAGTTTTTGTCCTTGTTGTTGTGTCAATTTCAAGTCAGTGGTGATTTCCTGAGGGCTACGGCGTGCTTTCAACGATGCTTCTAGTTGCTTACGTTGGGCAGGAGTTAAAACCTTATTGATGTCATTACGTACTTGCAGGTTAATTTTCTTAACTTGTTCTTGCTGTTGCGGTGTCAGTTTGATTTGGGGAGGTGGAGCAACGGTTGGTTGATTTGCTTGGGCAAACTGCTGTGCTGGCTTGGCATGTGCGGTGTAAGGGATTGCTGTTAAGGAAAGTGCAAGAGCACCTGCTAACAGTGATAAATTTTTAAACTTCATTATATTGCCTCGTAGATTTTTCCGGCTTTGTTCTCACCATTATAGAAAGTGATTGACCAAAGCCATGTCAGAGAAAATCACTAATATATACTTTTTCAATGAAATTCATGACTATTTTTTGATGTTTCCGAAAATGGCATGATTTTGTGACTGCATTTAATAATACTTGCGGTTCCTACTATTCCTCAGTAGAAACCGCAGTTCCGAATTGATATTAACGATTTACGCCATTATTGTCCTTGACGTTGTTGGCGGCGATTGCCTCTATTTTGACGTAATTGTTCTAATTTTTGCTTTTGTTCGGGAGTTAGAACCTCATCCATTTGGGCTTTGGATGACTGCATAATCTGCTTGATTTGGGCTTTTTGTGCGTCACTCAAGTTTAATTGAGCTTTTCTATTTCTTCTTCCTTCACGATTTTGAGATGCAGCTTGACGCTGTTGGCGCTGTTCAGGTGTGAGGACTTTATCAATCTCAGCCTTTGTATTTTGGCGAATCTGAGCTAGTTGAGATTTTTGGGAATCAGTCAATCCTAATTCTTGGGCAAACTTTTCAAAATAAGCTTTTTTATTTTTTTTGACAGGTTGTGCTTGAGCAAAAATTTGTGAATCGGAACGGGAGGTAAATACGTTAGCGTTAGCGGCAAAAGGAATAGCAGATAAACTAAAAGCAAATAAACCAGCTACGATTGATAGATTTTTAGTATTCATTGGCTCTTTCTTGAGAAGTAGTTTGTTTGATGTCACCATCATAGATAGTTTGATGTAGATACAGCATTTGAGAAAAGTCACGAATATCACCGTGACGAATGTCATAGATACGAGAGTGACGAATTTGACTGGTAATTATTAGTAGTAATGAGTTATGAGTTATAAATTAGATATATATTTCCATCTAATGATTAAAATTTCTAATTTATCTTTTGACTATGAGTCGTCCAATTCAATTTAATAATCATCCTTTTCGTTTTCTATTATATTTAGAGTGGATATTATTAGCGATCGCATCCATTTCGGCAATCGTACCCTATCCAATCACGCGATATTCTAACTACACAGGATATCCGGGTTTAACAATTTTCTCCTTGATGATTTTTACAATTCTTGGTTTAAGATTGCCCACCAATAAGCAATCTCATAAAGTCCTCTACACTGCGCTTCAAGTTATCCTAATTGTTATCATTGCTTTATTTTGGGGAAAACCAGCACGAGTATTTCCGGTAATTTTTTTAATTTTTGTGATTCGTAGTTGTTTGATTTTTGAGTTGCCAGGTAGGTTAGTAGTCACAAGTATTTCTTTTTCATTGTTTTTGCTGACATTAAGGATACGTTTTTACCATTCGCCTATACCAGCAATAGTCAATGAAAGATTTAGATTTTTTGGATTAAATTTAGCAATTTTATTTTTATTAACTTTAATTTTTACTTTATTGTTAATGAATGCAGTTTTATCAGAGAGGCAAAGTCGAGAAAAACTAGCTGTTGCCAACAAGAAGTTACGGGAATATGCCCTCAGAATTGAAAATCAAGCAACCTTAGAAGAACGTAACCGACTGGCACGGGAAATTCACGATTCCTTAGGACATTCGCTAACAGCTTTGAACCTACAATTAGAAACAGGTTTAAAACTTTGGCAAGCTAATCCCGCCAAAGCTGAGGGTTTTTTAACGCGAGCTAAAGAGCTTGGTTCCAAAGCGCTACAGGATGTGAGAGAATCAGTTTCGACTATGCGATCGCACCCGTGGCAAGGTGAATCACTCGAACAGGCAATCATTACTCTCTTAAGAGACTTAGAACATACAATTGGTGTCAAACCTAGCTATAGTATAAATTTTTCTGAGAAACTTTCCAGCGAAATTAGTGTTGCTGTTTATCGAATTATTCAGGAGTCATTAACAAATATTAGTAAATATGCCAATCCCCCCGAAGTCAAGTTAGAAATTTTAACTTCACCAACCGAACTATATTTACAAATTCAGGATACTGGGATTGGATTTGACTTAAACAAAAATACGACAGGATTTGGATTGCAAAGTATGCGCGATCGCACTGAAGCTTTAGGGGGAAAATTTAATATTGAAACTGCACCAGGTCAGGGTTGTAAAATACAAGTAAATATTCCAATTTATCATTTCTAATTAGTCTAATTAGATAGGGAGTGTTTCCTGCCGCATTAAGTTTGACTACTTAATTTTAGGTAACAATGCTTATCAAAACAAGTTGAATAACTTGAAAAATATAGTATTTCTAGTGCTGGCTTCTCTTCACTTTGTATCCTCAGATAAGTCTATGGGAAAGGACTAGAAATTTTTAATTGATGACTGAGTTTATCTTTAATCTATTTATTTACTAATCCTAATTATCACTAAAAAAAATGATTAAAGTTCTTATAGTTGATGACCAACATTTAATTCGTCAGGGATTACGAACATTATTAGAATTAGAACCTGATTTAGAAATTATCGGAGAAGCAGAAAATGGGCAAGAAGCACTTAACTTCATTAGGGAATTACAACCAGATGTTGTATTAATGGATATGCGAATGCCAATTATGGATGGAGTCGCTGCAACACGAGAAATCCACAAAAATTTTGCTCAAGTTAAAGTATTAGTATTAACAACATTTGATGATCATGAATATGTGACGACTGCCTTACAACATGGGGCAATGGGTTATTTATTAAAAGACACTCCCTCAGAAGAACTAGCAGTAGCGATTCGTGCAGTATATAAGGGATATACGCAATTAGGACCGGGAATAGTCAAAAAGCTTTTAACTCATTTTCCAGTCAATTCTGCTAATCAAGAAACATTACCACCACCCAATTTAGCCGAATTAACTCCTCGTGAAAAAGACGTTTTAAAATTAATTGCCAGTGGTGCAAATAACCGTGAAATTGCCCAGCAACTATATATTTCTGAAGGAACAGTCAAAAATCATGTGACCAATATATTGAATCGGCTAAATCTGCGCGATCGCACTCAAGCGGCAATTTTTGCTAACTCTTATTTATCCTATTTAGAAGATACTTCTGATTAATTAATATTCAATTTTATTTAAACAAATATTATTGAAATAATTCCATACATTCTTTCCGCAAAATACCCGTTGTGACGCGAATATTTCTAAAACTTTGAGCAATCACCTCTTGGCAGGAAATATGAATTTGTGATTGCTTGACTTCTACCAAATCTTGAATAGAAGCACCATAAATTATTTCCGATATGCCCGCCCAGACACATGCGGCGGCACACATTGGACAAGGCTCACCAGTCGTATAAATTTGATATCCTTCCAAAGAATGATTTTTTAGTTTGGAAGTTAATATCCGAATTGCGTTTATTTCTGCATGTGCCGAAGGATCATGATCCTGCCCTACTGTATTATGAGCAGCAGCAACTATTTCACCATCTTTAACAATTACAGCACCATAGCTGGCATTGCCTTTTTTCGCCTCTTCCAACGCCACCCGCATAAAATATTCATGACTACTCATCACAATTACAGATAATAATTTGTAGAAAGTTAATAGCCAACTCAACTTAATTTTAGAGATTTGCCCGATTATGAACAATCCTTTCATAAGTTGATGATGGCTACTTCTTATTACAAAAGGCTGGCTAGTGGTAATTTACCTTCCATTTGAAGTTTTGCTTTCACGCAAGCAGAACAACTACAACCCATACTATCAACAATAGGATTGGACTTGTTAAACATTCCTGGGGTAATAGTGGCAAAAATTGGATGTGCAGATACTAACTCTATACGTTGTGTTGGAGTTACGTGCTTAACTATTCCTGCTGTTGCTGGGCTAACTATAAATAGCAGCGAAGCGAACATTACAGGCAAAGCAAATAAAATCTGTTTAGCTACCTTCATAATTAAACCCTAAAGAGGCATTTTTTAAGATACAACTGGAACTTTTCCCATTGGAAAACAAGGGATTTTGAACTACTGTTGCTATCCTGTCTTAATAAACACTAAGCAACACTCTTCTGCGCTATTATAAACGCATTTTAACTGCTTCATACAGTCTTACCAGGTTCAACCTTCAAGCTTTGTGTGCCGACATTAAGAAAAAGCACATTGGCTAGTGGAAGTTTTTCATCCCGGTGCTGTCATCTCAAATCCTAGACTTTCGCTACTAGCGATCGCATTTTTAATGACAATAATTTGGTGTTATTGGGTTCCCTGTGAGTGAAACAGGGAAGTATGAAAATTTTTCAACTTTTACCAAACCCTTTATTCCGAGATACTTTTGACCAAATCATGATTTCTCCATTGTCTCCTCCGGCTGCGAGGAGTTTACCTTGAGGATGCCATGCTAAACAAGAGTAGCCATTGGAAACACCTGTCAGAACTTGGGAAACTGTTTTCGCTTTTTTCCACAGACATAACCAACCATCACTAGCGGCAGAAGCTAACAGAAAGCTATTTGGTGCAAAACCAATACCTTGAATAATATCAACGTGATTTGTCAAAACTCGCGCTTCCCAACCCAGAGATTCCTCTGCCAACTTTTCCCAAACCACCATACCCTCAACGCTAGAAGTAGCCAACAATGGCGCACCAATGGGTGCATTAATATCAGACCAAGCAATTTGACGAATTTTCCCAGGGAAACCGCGCATTACCCAAGGGTCGGGATTACCCCATTCGAGGACAGAAACAGAACGATCCATATTACCAGATGCTAGAAATCTACCATCAGCAGACCAGGCGATCGCCAAACTAACTGTGGGCATTGCCAATAAATATGGTTCCTCGTCCCAATCTTCGCCAGTCCAAATTTTTACACCCTTGTTGCCACCGACAGCCAGGTGTTTACCGTCACCACTCCAATCTATTCCCAAAGGAGACGAATCCTCAAAATTTAGAGTAGTAATCACTTCATTTTTTTCGGCATCCCAAATCTGTATGTATGTTTTAATACAAAATGCCAATTGATTACCTTGAGGATTCCAAACCAGTTTATCAACCCAAGCGGGAGCATTGTCTAAATTCGCAATTAATTCGCCATCATGCCAAATCTTTACCCGTCCATCCTGTCCACCAACAGCTAAAAATTTCCCATCATAGGAAAAGGCGGTACAGTCAATAGATGTACCAGTTGCAGTCTGTAAAATATTTAACTCTTCATTTCGCCACAAAGCCACCTCACCCGCAGCAGACACAGCAGCAAGTATCGAATCTACAGGCGACCAGGCAACGGCTGTTACATAATCAGTAAGGGTTCCGAGATAATTTTGGGCAAATTCTAGATTAGTTGTGGAAGTAGTCATAGATTTTGGGGAGTGGGCTGTACTGAGTGGAATAGGTATATACAATTGCCCAACACCACTCAGTGATTCTTTTATGCCAGACAACCAAGGAAATCAGCTTTTAGCTTTGCTTCGTCGAGGTTGCGTCCGATGAACACAAGTTCATTTTTGCGGGTTTCGTTAGCTTTCCAGGGGCGATCGGGTTTACCTTCAAATAACATATGTACCCCTTGAAAGACAAAGCGGGTATCCTCACCTTCGATATGGAGAATACCTTTCATGCGGAAAATATCAGTTCCTTGGGTTTGTAGCAACTCACCCATCCAAGTATTGAGTTTTTCGCCATCAAGTGCGCCATGTTCGACCAATGCTACTGATGTTACAGTATCATCATGTTCGTGTTCGTGTTCTTCTTCCAAAAAACCAGGTTCAATTTCTAAAGCACGTTCTAAGTCGAAAGCTTTTACACCCAATAACTCATCCATTGCTAATTCTGAATTGCGGGTGCGATAAATTTTTGCCATGATATTCATCGAACGAATCCGCTTTTCGAGTTCTTCCAATTCTTCTGGTTTAACTAAATCGGTTTTGTTCAACAAAATTACATCAGCAAAAGCAATTTGTTCCTGTGCTTCATCCGCATCCCAATGTTGCCAAATATGCTTGGCATCAACAACGGTGACTACTGCGTCCAGTTCTAATTTTTCCCGCATATCTTCATCAACAAAGAATGTTTGAATTACGGGGGCTGGGTCTGCAAGTCCAGTAGTTTCAATAACTAAATGGTCAAATTTATGACGGCGTTTCATCAAGTTGCCGATAATGCGAATTAAATCGCCGCGCACCGTACAACAGATACAACCGTTATTCATTTCAAATATTTCTTCGTCAGCATCAATTACTAATTGGTTATCGATACCAACTTCGCCAAACTCATTTACAATAACGGCTACTTTTTTACCATGCTCATGGGTCAGAATACGATTTAAAAGTGTGGTTTTACCAGCACCTAGGTAGCCAGTTAAGACTGTAACGGGAACTGTATTTGATATATCTGTTGTTGCTGTCATAAATACTTTCGCAGAGAAGTTTACTTTTTTGAGATGATATTTGATTTTCGCTCATTAATTATAGGAATGATTTTTGCAAGAGGGATTAGCCGCAGATACACATGAATAAATGCAGATTGGATTTTCCTAGATTCTCTAAGATTTTGTGTCATTCTCTTGTCTTATTTCTGATTGATTCCTAATTAATGATGTCTAGGTTTCTTTTCAACAATCCTTAAACAATCATTCAACTATATAGCTTGTAAAAATGGTGCGATCACTCCAAATACTTCATGAGGATATTCCTCGTGCATTCCTAACGTACCCGGAAGTTTTACATCAATCACGTTATGTAATGAGGCTACAGCATCCATTTCTGCGCGCGATTTAGGGGGAGAGGATTCTCCAATCATGACCATCAGTGGTATTGCTAGACCACTTACAAGTTCTAAAAATTGGGATTGGCTATGGACTGCATCGAGATTACCTGTAACAAATGCTGCTGGTGCATAACGAGCGCCAGGTTTTTGAGTATTGCGCCATTTATGTTGAATAAAATCCGGGGTGAGTTTACTAGTATTTACATATACGTGACGACTGTACATCCAACTGAGAAAAGATGGCAACGTGTTGAGTTTGTAAAGTAACTGTCCGATAATGGGAGTACGAATTAGGTTCTTACCAGTTGTTGCAGCATCGCGATTTAATCCCATTGTTGGTAAAGGACCACGCCAAGTTGGGGCAATTAAGACAATTCGAGAGAATAAATTGGGTTTTTTATGAGCGAGTTTAAGGACATATGCGGAACTGTGTCCTGCTGCGACTACTGCAATGGGTTGGTTACAAACAGATGTAATAAAATCTTCAAGAAACTGTTGATAAATAGCAGGTTGGTAGTCGAAAGGAAGACGGGCAGAGTCGCCAAAACCTGGGAAATCAACAGCAAAAGTTTGGAAGTAGGGAGATAGGAGTTTAGCAATACCAGCCATTTCCGATCGCATGGATACGGTACTAAATGCTGGTAATAATAAAATAGGAGAACCGTTACCAAGGGTTTCGTAAACTACCCGAACTTGTTGGTTTTCCCAGTTCCAAATGTATTCTTGAATATTTCCACCAATTTCCAGTTCGGTAGGCGCTGATAATAAATCGGTTGACATTGGGTATTTTTTAATTAGTTATTGGCTAGAGATTATTAATCAACTAAAATCTGAAGACTAAAGAAACCGGTTTTTTTTGGGATTTAAGCATCTAAAATAATCACCACGTCTCCCTGTCTCCATATCTTCGTATCCGCCTCAATCCTCTTAATTATTCTGCAACACCCTATTCTTTCCCCTTATCCTAGTTCCAATGCTTTTTTTTGCATTGTTTTAAAAATATTGTAAAAACCATTGGCGCGCGAGGGTGTGAGGCTCACATTTAAGCCTGTTTCTTGGATAAAATCGGGTGCTAGTTGGACTATTTCCTTGGGTGTTAACCCATTCAAACCTTCTATTAACAACCCCACTAGTCCTTTGGTTAGTTGTGAGTCTGATTCTCCTTGATATGTTACTTTGCCCTCTTCAAGTGTGGCTGTAACATAAACTTGGGAAACGCAACCAGCAACTTTGTTTTCGGGTACTTTGTCAGCTTCGGGAAATTCTTTGAGTTTGGTACCATACCAGATTAGCTGTTCATAGCGCCGTTTCTGGTCTGTTGCGCGTTGGAAGCGCTGGACAATTTTCGCCAGGTTTGGTGGCAATGATTCAATCGAAAACGACATAACAGCAGCGTTAACAGGTAATTAGATTGAGGACTATCACCTTGAGTTTAAATTATTTACTGCTAGTTTGTGTTGTTTCTCTGGGCAAGCATTTGCGAGACGGTGAGAAATTTGTAGCCTTGTGCTTGTAATTTGGTGATGATGATTTCTGTCGCGGCGATTGTGGCAGTGCGATCGCCTCCCCCATCATGTAACAATATAATTGCTCCAGGAGTAACATTCTCGAATACGCGGTTAGCAATTAACTCTGGATTGTTTTCTTGATAATCTTTGGGGTCTAGATTCCACAATATATGTTTCTTGTGCATCCGATTGAGAATGTAAGGTAATGTAAACCGCTTAAATCCAAATGGCGCACGAAATAGGATTTCGTTTCTTACCCCCAATCTCCGCAGTAACTCATCTGTTTTATTTATTTCCGCACTGACAAAAGCAGGTTTTTTCCAAATTAGTTCTTTATGAGAGTAGGAGTGATTCCCGACCTCATGACCACTCTCAACTAACATCATTACTGTTTCTGGATGCTCTTCAACATTTTTACCAACTGTAAAGAAAGTTGCCTTGGCTTCTAATCTATTTAGGAGATTAATTAACTGATTTGTATAAGGTGGATGGGGGCCATCATCGTAAGTTAAAGCCACCACCATTTCTTTTGTGTTTACTTTTAAAAAATATTCTCCAAATAATTGAATTTTTGCAGTTTTTGCGAGTTTATCTAATACATAAAATGTCAATAATGTGATTGTTATCAATACAATAATGATGGTAGGCATATAAATTGATTATGTCTATGATTTAGATTTGTAATTTATCAATTAAACTGAACTTACCCTAACCAAAAATAACTAAATTTTTCCAGAGTGACTTTCAAATTTTATATTTTGCTCTTATTTAAATGAATATTTTGAATTTTCTATGGCTTAATGTGAGCAAATTTGAGGTGTCACTTGACAATTTTGTCAGAACTGGTTGATACATTTAAGCTGGGGAAGTTCAGATGAAATATTGCCAAGCAAATTATTAATCTCTTCCAGTACGAACCCAAGCCTTTTGTGGCTTTATCAGAAAAGACCAATAAATTCCCATGTTCCACAACATGTAAAATGGAATTGATAATAACATCCTTGTTGGTAGTTCTGCACGTCCAAATTTCATCCAGGCACTAACAATTGCAATCAATATCAAAACTCCCTGAATGAGAGTAATCACAGGCAACCAAATAATTCCCATTGTCACTGCAATAAAATAAGAAAAACCTGCACTAACAAACCATAACATCATTAGTAATGATATTGGCAAAACTGTTAAATCCAAAGCGATCGCAATTAAATCAAGTCTTTTTTGGAAAATTCCTACTTTCATGAATTGAGGAAGTTGCGATCGCAATGTTTCTAAATGTCCATGAACCCATCGTGTTTTTTGGGTTTCTCCTGCTTTCTTTTGTTGAGGAAAGTACCCCGTTACTAATGCTTCTTCACAAAAAATTGGCGTATACCCAGCCAAGGTAAAATCTAATCCTAACTGTTTATCTTCAACAATATTACTGCTGGCAAAACTAACTTTATTAATCAGAAACCAAGGTATAGCCATTCCCGTACCCGTTAGGGAAGCTGATAATTTTAATCGGTGCATTCCACGCTGACGAACTAAATTTTTCACTAAAAACGCCAGCGTTAACACTGCATGTCTAGGTGTAATTGGTTGTGGTGGCTTGAGAAGGTTGGTTGATTGCACTGGCTGATTATTGAAAATAGCCGTTTTTGCCAATTTTTCAATCGTTCCTGGATGAACAATACAATCAGCATCGATGAAGATTACGACTTCGGGTGGATTGGCTTTCATGTACTGCAAACCAAAGTCTAATGCATAACCTTTTCCTCTTCGCAATGTATCGTTTCGTTCGATAACTGTGACACCATATTCATGGGCTATTTTTGCAGTATCATCAGTGCAGTTATCAGCTATCACAATAACTCTGTCCTGTGTGGTTAACTGACTTTTCAGACTTGAGAGTGTCATGCCAATGCCAGAGGCTTCATTATGTGCGGGTATTAAAATACATACCGAAGGATACGTAATTTTGTCATAATTATGACTCAATTTATTCGGTAATAATGCAGTAATACATTCCACAAACAAAACTACCACCGGGATTAAAAGTAGTATCACGTATGATACATACAGACTATATAAAAAAAATATGATTAAACTTTGCATTATCTTCACACACTAAGTAATATCACGGTTCCAAATGATTATTATATTCACTTTGTTGATGATTGAATTTATAGATATCGTGTAGCTTTTTTAAAGTTTTATCTACGATTAGTTTTCAAATAAAAGTTTTCAAATAAAATTCGCATCAATCTATAGTAAGTATAGAAATATACTTATACTCATAATGCAAACATGTGGAATAATGCGAAAGTTATAATTATGATGAAATATGTATGAAGTATTAAGACAAAATATTAACTAGTGATACAAAAACGAGATTTTGATTAGTGTTTTTTGATAAGACTTTCTCAAGCAATATTTTTTAAAAGATTAAAACATCGCTAAGGAGAAAATCGCGTGCTGACATCGACTTTAATCGCTACAACTGCTGCTGCTACTCCTCTAGAATGGAGTCCAACAGTAGGGGGAATTATGCTTTTTTGCAATATTCTTGCTGTTGCTTTTGCTAAGGGAACCATTCAAATACCTAATGCTGGACCTGCAATGCCATCTGGTAACTTATTTGGTGGTTTTGGCTTACCTGCTGTTTTAGCTAGCGCTAGCTTCGGTCATATTTTAGGAGTGGGCGTGATTCTGGGTTTACATAGCTTGGGCAGAATTTAGTATTGAAGTGCTGAGTATTACGCGAATAATAAGTGATTGGTAGAAGACAGTACTTGTTGGAGACAAAATAAAAAAAATAATGGAGTTGGACTAATTCCAACTCCACTTTTTGTGTTCTGTTAAATTCTCAGAATCGAAAATCCCAAAACTAAAATCTCAACTATCGATTAAACAGCCATTTGTGTCATTCCCCGCATTTGACGCAGTGAATTTAGACAGGAAGGACAGTCACAACCGAATAATGCGATCGCAGCATCGCTTTCTTCTTCAGTAAAGTTTAATTCGTTGACTTTATCAGGAGCTATTTCTACAGTCTCTTGGTTGGTTACCGATACATTTGTATTATTCTGACGACGTTCGCAAACAAATTTATGCTGCGCGGAATGGGGCGATCGCATACAAGTCAAAGAGCCTTGTTTGATCACTTCATTTGCTTGTGCTGGTTGAGTCAACATTACCATTGACACAATCGAAGCAAACAATACAGGGCTAGAAAACAATGTGAGGGCAAATTTTCTATTCATCTACTTAAAAGGGTTATTGATTACAGATAGAGTTTGTTTCAACATTTTCACATCAGTGGGCTGTTGCTCAGTAGATTTTAGACAAACTTGCCGATTTCGTCATGTATATTACAGCGATAATACGTACAATTTTACTCTGACCCTGGTTGTGAGGCTTTGATGAGCAAGTATTCGGCTGATTTTGTCTGGTTGCAAATTAGAGTATTAATCAACCCAATCGGTGAAAATTTGGCTCGGAATATATTTAAGTCTAAGCCAGAGACTAAATTTATATCTGCCAAGTTCCCAACACATATTCATGTCAGGAGTCGGAGCTACTCATCAATTTGCCAAGAATCTTTGTTAAAGTCTTCATCTAAAACTTTCTTGGGACGGACGATTACCACAATTTTCCCTAATATAGTTAGTTCGGGAGAACTGTCAAACCATTGAAAATCGATTTCCCCGTTATTGTCCACCACAAAATAACTACTATCATTCCATTCTCGTTGAGAGCGATCGCACACCACCAAAACATCTTCAACGGGAGAATTTACAGTTTGATTAGGCAATCGTTCGCTATTACATAAAATTACCACAGGGTCTTCGGCGGCTAAAACCACTTGCCAGCCAGGAAGAGGAACCCATGCTTGTTCTCCGACAATTCTCACCATACGGAATGCGCCAATCTCTTCTACTATGGGTACTGCTTTGATATCTTCAGGTTTTAAAGGCATTTCCCCCACAACGGGTAAAATACGCGCTAACTCGGATGCTGATTCCAGTCGGTAAAGCGGTAGTATTGGTGCGGGTTTTTTGGGCGTAACAGTAAAATCCGTTAGTAATTGTTCGATTTGCTTTCTGGCTTCGGGAGAATGGACAAAACGTAAACCTTTGGCGATGAGACGGGAACGTTCCTGTAAATCGGAGTATTGACGTGCATATTTCCACGCTTGATATGCAACTGCATCACCTGGATGTTTGGTAAATCCTTCGGGAGGATTGCGGAAACGGGAAAAATCTTTAATTGCTCTGGCAATTTCCTTGGCTTCGTCGCAGTCTATTTTTTGGGCAAATGCCAGTTCTGTTGCGGATGCTCGTTCTTCTTGAGTTAACAAGCGAAACTCATACAAAACGTCGCTGGCACGTTTGCTAAAATGCGATCGCACTTCTTCGGAAATTCCCACTTTCTCGGCGGAGCTAAAAACCTGTGAAGCTACAACTACCTGATTTTGTTGAACTGGTTCAAATCCAGTTTCTTCAAAGATGGTTTGGGGATTGTAACCCGATTTCTGCAATTGCGCGATCGCAATTCCCCACTCTACCCAATTACCTTGTTTTTGCCTGAGTTTCCTCAGCAACTCCGTTGCTGCATTATCATTACTATTTCCTGGGTTTTGAGTATCGCGTGGTTGGTCGCTCATAACTGAAATTGCACTTAATCACTGGGCTTTAATACACCAAGTATTATTCTATGTTCTAAACAATACTATTTTTCTTAGTTTTTTTCAGCCTTGCTGGATTTGCTGGTGAAATTTAAACCTCAAACTCAATAGCTATCTATATCACCTGCTTGGCATCAGTATATGCACTGGAGACAATCACCTCTATCTTCTGTATAAAATGATATGTATTATTTATAGAGAGATTAATTAATATAGAAAATCAGGATATTCCACAATTTAATACTTACTATTATCCATTAAACTGAGGTATGGAATATAACGCTATCATTAGAAACTTAAAAGAATTATCTTATGGATAATCTGATTCTTAAAACTGATAAAATTCCCAAACAAGATGATGACTTCTGAAAAACCTAAAAAACTCAAACTATTAGTAGTTGACGATGAGCCAGACAATCTCGATTTGCTCTATCGTACGTTTCGTCGCGACTTTAATGTACTCAAGGCTGATAGTGGTGTCAATGCTCTCCAGGTTCTGGCACAAGAAGGGGAAGTTGCAGTCATCATATCCGACCAAAGAATGCCGGAAATGAAGGGAACTGAGTTTCTCAGTAAAACAGTTCCTCAGTTTCCTGATACTGTTCGT
The DNA here is from genome assembly GCA_004296455.1 of Calothrix sp. NIES-4101. Lineage (GTDB taxonomy): Bacteria > Cyanobacteriota > Cyanobacteriia > Cyanobacteriales > Nostocaceae > Brunnivagina. Next base: position 3,615,872 of record AP018280.1, on the reverse strand, counting down.
ATTATCCTCACTGGTTTTACCGATATTGAGGATTTAGTAGAAGCTATTAATGCTGGACAGGTTTACAAGTATATTACCAAACCTTGGGACCCGACGGAGCTTAAGGCTGTAGTGCAACGTGCTGCGGAAACCTACGACTTGCTCAAGCAGCGAACCGAAGAACTACGTCGTGCCAATGCTCAAATGTCATTACTGACATCATTAGTCAATGTGGTACAAATGTCTTCTAGTTTTGAGGATACTCTTGTTCCTATTGCTAGTGCTTTTGGCAACAGCTTTGCTGCGGATGGCTGTATTCTCCAGATGGTGGATGGTAATGCACTCACGTCACCCCAAGGGAATTACAGCAGCAATGGTACAATCGGGAACTGGCTGGCTAGTGATCCATTAGTTACTCAAGCGATTGCCACTCAGCAAATACAGGTTGTAGCAAATGTACCTAGCGATGAAAAATTGGCTGGGGTACCGCATTATTCGGAAAGCGGTATTAAAGCACATTTAGCAATACCAATTGTTTACCGCAGTCAAACTCTAGCGGTGCTTTCACTTCAGTGGAAACAACCCTTTGCCTTACGTGAAGATGAACTCAAGCTCATTCACTCCTCTGTGCAATTAACCGCGATTGCGTTGACAGCATGTCGCTAAAACGAGATTCCATCCAAAATAGGGATGAATTTGTCGCAAGTGCGTTTGATGTAATCGGAAAATCTGCGATCGCCCTATTGTAAAAGTACTCATATCATTTCCGGTTGAATACTTAATTATTAAGACTGACGCAAAGATGCGGAGAAATTTTAGTTAAACCAACTTCTAACCCTGCTCAAAATTATTTATTGGGTGGGGATTTACATTAATACTAGTATTAATACTGTATCAAACGAGCATAATACTACTCAGCCAGCCCTAATTACTTTCTTCCGTTTGCTGCAACCTTATCCATTTCATCTACAACTACCACTGGCTGAGGCGGGGCGACAATAATATCAGCACCGTTAACTATTGCACCCAGTAAGTCAATGTCTGACTCAGATAATTGCTCGATGGCTTCACTAAATACGCTTTCTTGGGTGTAATTGGGTCGTGCCACCATAATCATACCATCACTGTATGGTTGAATTAATAATGGGTCGTTGGATAATCCTAGCGGGCTAGTATCCAAAATAACAAAGTCAAAACGTTGTTTTGCGTCTTCCATGAGTCGGCGAATTTCACTTGATTCGATGATTGCAGCCGAATTTCGGACTGGCCCAGGGCTAGGAACGATGTATAAATTTTCGACTTGTGGGACGAGGCGGACACATTCGCTGGGGCTGGCATAATAACGTAATGGTTCAATTGTCGCGTTGGGGTCTACTGCCACACCTAACGATTGGCAGTAAGAGGGCGATCGCAAATCCGTTTCAATGATTAAAGTACGTTTCCCAGCCCGGGCTGATGCTATTCCTAAGTTGTAGGCACTAATTGTTTTACCTTCTGAACTACCAACGCTAGTGATTAATACTACCTTTAAATTGCTATTGCCAATTCGACGTAAGTTACTGCGAAATTTCTCATAATATTCTAAATATGGTGATTCTGGAGAAATTATTACTGGTAATTCCCCTTTTTCAAGGTCATCTACTGGTAGTAAAGGTAACTCTCCCAACAGGGCAACTTCTTTTTGTTTCAAGTTGTCGCGAATATCTTCTTGGGTTTTGAAAGTGCCTTCGAGGGAACCTAATAAAAATATGACACCACCACCAATAATAATTGCAAAGAATCCTCCTGCGCCTAAAGTCACAGGGACACTTTTCGGGGGTTTGAGATCAGCAATCACGCGAGGAGGTCTAGCAATACTCAAGCTGCTGACGGTTTCTGCTTCAGCAGTTTTGGCATCCGTGATTTTTAACTGCATTTGGTCGTAAACAGCTTTTTTGAGGAGTATCTGCTGTTCGAGACGACTTCTTTCTAGTTGTTTGTTGGGGATGAGGGAATATTCTTGGCGAAGTTTTGCTTCTTGGCGAATTTCATTATTCAGTTGTTGGATGAGAGTATCACGTTGGGTTTGGAGTGCAACTAGTTGGTTTGCGAGTTCTTGACGTGCCGGGTCTAAATTACTACGGGCACGCAACGCCGAAACACTGGCTGGTAGAGGTGCAGCATTACCACCACCACTAACAACTTCATTGGCACGCTCTCGGAATAGTTTTTCCGAAGCTTCTTTTTGCCGCATCAACTGCACCATTGTTGGGTGTTGGGGACGCAAATCTTTTTTTAAGACTTCGATTTGGGAATCGATTTGAAAAATTTGCGATCGCAAGTTGTTTAAAATCAGGTCTGCACTTAATGCTGAAGAAACATAAGCATCAGTGGGAGTTAAGCCTAATTTACTCTGCAAGCTACGAATTTGGGCATCAATGCCAATCAAAGTTTGTTGTAATAAACGTTGCTGGCTTTGACTTGTAGTTACAGCAGTTAACAAACTACCATTTTCGGCTGCTAAAATAGCCGGGCGTTCGACTCGATCATATGCTTCCAGCTTTTGCTCTGCGGCTTCCAGTTCTTTCTTTGCCTGTGGTAATCGTTCCTCAATTTTACTAATAATAGATTTGAGTTGACCTGTGTTCCTTTCTGCGCTTAACTTCACTGCCGCTTGCATTAAGGTTTGTAATACCTCTGCGGCTCGCTTTTGTTCCGTATCTTGATATTTGAGTTCAATAATACTAGACCCGGTTTCACCAGGTTTAGGAGCTTTCGGAAATTCAATGGCAATCATTGCCGACAGTTGCTTGGGCTTAAGTTTAGTTTTCTCAATTATTGCCCGTACAATTGGCTCGGAAAGTAAATCTTCCGCAGTGAGAGTTTGTCCTTTTTGTTGAATTTCACTACCAATCGTTGAGAACGAAATTGGCGGGCCTGAGTAAGTCAATGCGGCATCTGCCATATATTTGACAGGTGGATCAGGTTGCATAGCCACCACCGTTGAACCCGCTACAACTAACGCGAAGCTAGCCAATCCAATCCACTTGTATTTTTCAAATGCAATGAGATAGCGTTTAACAATCGGTGGTGTCATTTTTTTAGTGGTGAATGCTGAGTGCTAAGTGGGAGACTGAGAGAAACTGAACTGAGAAACATGGAGCATTAATGGTTGAATATAACCTTTATCCCCATGTATTTTTTGCCTAATTACTTCCTCCTCCGCCTAAAGTTTCAAAGAAACGAATAAACGATTGTACGTCAAAGAAAGGTCTAGTAATTGTACTTAGGACGTTAGTAATTTTACCCAGTAAGTTTCGACCTACCACAATAACATCATTATCTTGTAGTGGCACGTTTTGTGTTATATCTCCTTGAAGTGCTCTCTTAGCATCGATTCGCTGGGTTACAGCCTTTCCTCGTTCCGGATCAAAGCGAATTAGAGCAATATCACGAAGGTTAGAATTTTCGGGATTAATTCCTGCGATCGCATCAATAAAGCTACTACCATTTGGTAATGCTTGAGTCACTAAACCGCCTGCTGCATAGTTAAGAATACGGACACGGATTTGGGGTACAGCCAGGGAAGAACGGGCAACTAAATTGCGATCGTAACCATCATCTGTACCAACTTCTCGCCGGGGTATCACAATTGCATCACCATCTTGCAAACGTAAATTAGGCAAAGAACCACCATTTTGCAAAGATGCATATAAATTCAAATTCTGGGAAATTACCGTCCCATCAACCAATCTCCGTCGTACCTGTACCTGTCGTAAATCAGCCATCATTGTTGAGCCACCCGCCGACAATAAGGCATCTGTAACACGGGGTATTGATGACGTTGCCGGGTAAATCCCTGGTCGAAAAACTTCACCACTCACGGTTATTTGTACTGGGCGAGGAGAAAATAATGATACTGTGACAACTGGGTCTACAAGAATTTTGCTCAGTCCCAAGCGCACTTTTTCTTGTGCTTCCTCTAATGTCAAACCCTTTACGGAAACAGTTCCCAATAAAGGTACGGTGATGTTACCTTCGGGATTGACCTGCGACTGGAAAGTTTGGTCGGGACGTTGACTTGTTAATGACAATGCCACCACAGGGTTGACAACATATTGGTTGTACCTGGCACGAATCCTTTCCTGTGCTTCTTGTAGCGATAGATTCTGCAACTGCACCGTCCCTAACAACGGTACAATAATATTTCCTTCCGGATTTATTTGGGCTTGAAAACTCAAATCTGGAAAACGCTGTACTACAACGCTGATAGCATCCCCTTGTCCTAAACGGAAACGACCAGGAGGACGTTGCACCTGTATATTTACTGAATCTCCCACCCCTAAATAGTAACGATTGAACTGCGGCGAAATCCCATCATTAAAATCTAGCGGTGTAGACTCAATATTTGCTGGGGGGGAAGCTGGTTGTAAAGGGGATTCTGTTTCCTCAGGTAAAGATTGAATTGGTTGCCCTGGCGGTGGCACTTGAGAAAACTGGTGATTCTGAGCAAAAGCTGGTTGAGCTAATGTTCCAAAGCAAACTCCCGCCTGAAGACTGGCAAAACAGAAAGCGCGGAATGCAAGGATGTTCCAAATCTGAGCCATAAATATTTGGTGCAACATTGGTGTAACATTTGGTGTCCGTACAGCCAATTAGAAGTTTTACCCAACTATTAAGCTTTGGAGCGCCGAGAGGCTATTTTACTCTCGAAATCTAGAAACTGTCTCCTAGCTGGAGTAAATATTTTATACAAAACCTCTATTTACAGCCAGATAGACTCTATACTTTACTTAATATTTTGACTTGGCTAAAGCATCGAGTTGAGTTAGGAAATGTCAGACTGGCTATGCCTGCAATTGTTTTTTGACCCCAAAATCACTGCACTGCTAAGAGGGTATGTCAAGTATGTTTTATTAAAATACTAGACATCATCTGATACTGAATTATTTCTCCCAAAGATTTGGCTTCTTCCCAGCTTTTACTCACCTGTCCTAATGGCTCCATTGGTATCGCCACACTCACAGCAGTCCAGGCAGCGCGATGTTTTTGCCACTGTGCAGATTGATCAGCAATAAACCAGTTTAATTGTGATGGACTACCACCATTTGCCCAAGCGTACCATTGGAGAACTGCAAAGGTTTGTTGTTTAGTAGAACCGCGAAAAAATCTTGCTTTAACTTTTACATCTGTTTGATTTGAGACACTGGGTGGTGCTTTAACAGTAAATTCCACATCTCGCTCTTGGGCAATTTCCCATTGCCAGAAGCTTTTAACCTCCGTCCATTCGACTTGAGGTTGATCCATGGGACCATTCTGGGGCAGTATTAGTAAAATTGCTTTTTTATCGGTACCTTCTTTTTGAATAGTTTGCAAAGACCATTTGCGTTCACCAACTATTTGTTCTTTTTGTTCAATTGTTTGCCATCCCGGAATAGTCAAACCTTTTGTACGTATTTGTTTTAACTCTTTGAGGGTGGGGATTGGTGGGGGCTGCTTCCATTGCCATTTGCCTGTCACATACCCCGGTACAGCCCCGATAAATAGCAGTAGCACAAGTAATAATAATGCAATCAGTTGTGGATACTGTCTTTCTTTTACAAGCTTAGATAAGGAAAGCATTGATTAATAGATTATAAATATTTAGATTATTCCAGTATAAATTTTACCTTCTGATTGCAATTGTGAGTTCAGTGGGAGTGCTGAGTTGTGTCATTCCCCTGCTGCTTTTAAAATTTCTACGACATCGGCATAATTATTGAATTCTGCTAGCATTAATGCCGTGTATGCACCTTGATTTTTGAGGTTGATGTTTGCACCTGCTTGCAGGAGCATTTGCACAACTTCACTGTTGCCCCTCGATGCTGCCCACATAAGGGCTGTGGCACCGACTGCGTCTTGAAAATTGACATCAGCCTCTTTGCTAATTAACTGTTGAATAATACTGGTGTAATTGCGTTCGCAAGCTTTGAGTAAAACTGTTTTGCCGTCTGTAGTTTTACAATTGGGATTTGCACCAAAGTCTAATAACACTTTAACTAGATCCAGATGTCTTTGAGCGATCGCCAGTGTTAATGGTGTTTCACCCAGGTTCGTGACGTTAACATCAGCGTTTCGCCGTAATAGTGCCTCTACGATTTGGCTGTGTCCTTGTAATGCTGCAACTAACAAGGGTGTATCACCAAGATTATTTCGGATTTCAACTTTGGCATCACGATTTAACAGGACTTCGGTGACATCGGCATATCCTTCGATGGCGGCAAAATGTAGTGCTGTTTCGCCATCTCTATCTTGGTGATTAATATCCGCACCATGGGCAAGTAATAGTGATGAAATGGCGCTATTTCCGGCAGATGAGGCTGCAAGCAAGGCGGTAGTCCCATCTTGGTTTTGCAGATGTACATTTGCACCTGCCGTTAGTAATGTCTGGATAATGTCAATCTGTCCTAAGTCTGCTGCCAGCATCAGGGCGGTTTCCCCACATTCATCTAGGGCATTAACGTCAACGCTAGCCTGCACTAACAATTGCACAATATTGCTGTGTCCCTGTTTCACAGCTAGTCGTAATGCTGTATCACCGTCATTGTCTTGAATGTTTGTATCGGCACTCGCTGCTAAAAGGACTTGGACTATTTCGCTATACCCTTTGAGGGTTGCCGCCATTAATGCTGTACTACCATCTTCGTTTGTGGCATTGGTGTTTACACCCTTGGCAACCAATAATTGGACAACATCTAACTGATTGGCGGCGGTTGCTAACATCAGCGCCGTTAAACCATATTGTTGCCGTTGTAAGTTGATATCCGCACCTGCTTCAATGAGCGATCGCACGACTTCCACATAGCCGTAATTAGCAGCATACATCAACGCTGTCGTCCCATGGCGATCGCAAATATCTGCCGATGCACCAGCAGCTAGCAACATCTGAACTTTCTTGATATCACCACTTTGGGCTGCCAACAGCAGCAACATGTCTTTTGTCATTGGTTATCGGGAATTAGGAATTAGGCAATGGGCAATAACCACTAGCCATTATCCATTAACCACTTCTTCATTTTCCCAATACATGGGGACAAAAATATCCTTGATTTTTGTAAAGAAGAATTTTGTAAAAAAAGTTATGCTAATTTTTATGAAGATTTTATATTTGGGGGAGAACACGTAATCATGGAACTATCTCCATCGGTAAAGTACTGGCTCAACTTCCTGCATCCAGTAATGATGTGGGGTTTATTACTAGTTTCGCTATATGCTGCCTATTTAGGTTTGCAAGTCCAGCGCACTCGTAGCGCTCAAGGAGAAGAAAAGAAAGAATTAATTAAAGGACGTTATACCATTCGCCACAATCAAATTGGCTCAATTCTGTTAGCGTTGATGGTGGCTGGTTCGGTTGGAGGAATGGCTGTCACCTACATTAATAATGGTAAATTATTCGTTGGCCCTCACCTTCTCGCTGGATTGGGGATGACAGTTACAATCGCTTTTTCCGCCGCACTTTCACCATTTATGCAAAAAGGTGCAAACTGGGCAAGAATGACGCATATTTTGCTTAATTTTACGCTTTTAGGTTTATTCACTTGGCAAGCGATTACAGGCGTACAAATTGTGCAAAGAATTTTAAGTAATGCTTAGTTAGTTATTGGTTAATAGTTATTAGTTAATCGTTCTTGGTTATGGGCTAGTAGAGATTGAAAATTCCCAAATGCCCCGCACCCACTATTCATTAACAAGTAACAATTAACCATTAACCATGAATAATTAACGCTTAATGGGAAAAGATACGCCTATAGACTGATGAAAATTTTCTTGAACTTGGCGTGTTAAACGTCGGGAAACTTGGCGGACAATCTGATTAAGTAGCTTGTCACCTGTATTTTGAATTAAAGATTTGGGTAGACGCTGGATGAATTTGGGAAAGTGAACATAAACAGTCAAATCAAGTTCCCATTCCACTCCTGTAATTTGTTGCGAATCTGTGGAAAAATCCTCCGCAGGATTCTCGACTAGGTGCAATCTCGCGCGATAATCTACATCATAGCCGGATGGACTGTAGTCAGGAACTGGAATTGTGTGGATACGATATATGCCTTCTTCTGGCGGTAGAAGTTCCAAACCAATTTTTGGTTCGACTTCATAGTTGAACGCACCAAACTTACCAATGACCAAAGCATAACCATTTTGACCCAAAGGCTTGACCTTCATTGGTTTGGCGCAATTGACAAACCATTCATGATGGCTGTTTAAATACTCCGCAACCGTCTGCGCTGGAGCATACATATCCATGCGATCGCAATAATGCCCATAAAATTTGATGGGAGTTGCTAATTTTCCATCTACCAAATTTGTTTGGACAATGGCATCTTCAGTATTTATCAGACTGGAAGTTACGGACATTAGAGGCTCATCGGTTTCAAATACTTGATACTCCTGGTCTTTTGAAAGCATAAAGTGCGTTCCTGTATCTTTTTTCTTTTCCCTTAGTTAAATAATTCCCATCTCGGAGGTAATTTTTCGTGTTGTTTTGATATTTTCACCAAAACCTTAAAAATATGTAATCAACTTCATTCAATTCATAACTTCAGCAGGAAGAATTTAAGCAGTTCCGGGTCAAGGCTATAAATAGTTTTATGCCCTCGCTTATTGTAGAACACCTATACAGATGAGATTCAAGCCTTTGTATATTGGGAATTTCGATAGCAAAATTGGCAGTATTAGCCCAAAATCTCCAAGTTTTATTCTGATTCCTGAGTCTATATTATTGACTCCTATATTCTTTCTTCACTAGTTTCTTAGGATAGCGTTTATAATGAAAGCTTTTGTAGCAGGTGCAACAGGACAAACGGGTCGTCGTATCGTCGAAGAGCTGATCAAGCGTAACATTCCAGTTCGTGCCCTTGTCCGCGATCTTGACAAAGCCAGAGGTATTCTTCCTGCCAATGTCGAATTGGTACAAGGAGATGTTTTGCAACCCACACAACTTGCAGATGCGATCGCAGACAGCACGGTGATACTATGTGCTACGGGTGCAACACCGGGTTTTGACCCGACTGCACCATATAAAGTCGATTTTGAAGGGACAAAAAATTTGGTGGATATTGCCAAAACAAAAGGAATTGAACACTTTGTTTTGGTGTCATCGTTGTGTGTCTCGCAGTTTTTCCACCCACTCAACCTATTTTGGCTAATTTTGGTTTGGAAAAAGCAAGCCGAAGAATATATTCAGAAAAGTGGACTCACTTATACGATTGTCCGTCCTGGTGGCTTAAAAAATGAAGACAATGCGGATGGAATTGTCATGCAAAATGCTGATACTTTGTTTGACGGTAGCATTCCCCGACAAAAAGTCGCTCAGGTTTGTGTGGAAGCGCTAACAGAAACTGCGGCAAGGAATAAAGTTGTGGAAATAGTAGCGAAACCAGAGATTCCCGCTCAGGGATTTAGTGAATTATTTACCAGTGTCGCTTAATTAACGTGAGTTCGACGGATTTCAAACGCTATAAACCTTGTGAATCAATGGTTTTGGACACTAAGGCTCAAAGCTACCTCAATCATTAGTTGAGAACCAAGTCAATAATTCACAAATTCAATGGTTACTGATTCTATTCTCAATAAAATCAGAGATTTTTAGAAACTCTTGGTTCTCACACACAATGCTGGATAAGAGTTTCAGGCTTTATCACTCATCGAACTCACGTTTAATTAAAATAGGAGAAATTTGGTTTCTTGATTTCTCCTCAAACAAGAACAAGCGATCGCTCATCTCCAATATCCATTATGGTGTTTTTAATTTGAACCTGATACTCCCGCAGCAAGTCACTAAAGTGATCGCATAAAACAAGATAAGGGATAACCACAATACCCACTTTCGTTTGACTGCTGCTATCCCATATCCTCAAATTTAATCATTGCCAAAATTAATTACTAGCAGAAGCCGCAAGTTCTGCTAACTGGTCTTGCTGGTCTTGGGAAATACAAGACTGAACGATGTTCTCAATATCCCCTTCCAAAGCCGGAGTCAGCGAAAAATTCTGATTGATCCGGTGGTCGGTGACGCGGTTATCTTTATAATTATATGTCCGTATTTTCTCGGAGCGAGAACCCGTACCTACCTGCAAACGGCGTGCCGAAGTAATTGCTGCTTGCTGCTCTTGCAGTTTGATTTCATACAACTTGGCACGTAAAATCTGCATCGCCCGTTCTTTATTCTGTAACTGGCTGCGTTCTTCAGTACAGAAAATGCGGATACCAGTGGGTTTGTGGAGCAAGTCAGCCGCAGTTTCTACCTTGTTGACGTTTTGTCCACCCGCACCACCGGAACGTGCTGTTTTCATTTCAATATCTTTGGGGTCGATATGCACTTCCACATCATCGACTTCGGGCATGATTGCTACTGTTGCTGTTGAGGTGTGTACCCGTCCTCCAGCTTCCGTAACAGGAACACGTTGAACACGATGCACACCAGCTTCAAACTTGAGTTGGCTGTATACACTATCACCCTTAATTTCTAGAATGACTTCTTTCCATCCCCCCATCTCTCCCAAGGATTCGCTTACCAAGGAGACTTTCCAGCCTTGGGTTTGAGCGTAGCGGGTATACATTCGCATTAAATCGCCAGCCCAGATACTCGCTTCATCACCACCAGTTCCAGCGCGAATTTCCAACATGATGTTTTTATCGTCGTTGGGGTCGCGGGGTAATAAAAGTATTTTGAGACGATTCTCTAGAAAATCAATTTTTTCTTCAAGTTCTTTAACTTCCAAACCAGCCATTTCTTGCATTTCCGGGTCACTCGCAGACTCCTTATAAATCTGACGTGCCCCAATCAAATCATCTTGGGCTGTTTTCCAAGTTTCATAAGTATTTACTACTTCTTCCAATCCTGATCGCGCTTTGGCGATTTGTTGATACTCATTTTGGTCTTTAGCTGTATCTGGATCAGCAAGACGACGGGTTAGTTCATGAAAAGTTTGTTCAACAGATTTTAATTTCTCCAGCAAATATTGTTCAGCCATGATCGCACTCCTTAAAAAAATAACTAAATTGGCTTTGGCAAAGTACGTAAACTAAATACGCAAAATAGACCCAACAGCTAGTGCCGGGTCGTCATTAAGCAAAGCCAAACAGCTACTTTTGTTCTTGGTCGCTGGCGGATTGGTCGAACATACCGTATTTGCGAAGGAAACGTTCTACGCGACCTTCGGTGTCAATAATCTTCTGATTTCCTGTGTAAAAAGGGTGGTTTCCAGACCAAACATCTACGTTCAATTCGGGCTTGGTGGAGCCTACTGTCATCACAACTTGTCCGTTGCAAATAACTTTAGCTTCTGGATACCACTGAGGATGAATACCTTCTTTAGCCATTGTTCCTTACGTGGTGAATCTATAGAAATTATAACTTTATTTGGGGGAATAGGAGGACGCAGTGAGGATCAGGCGGAAATAACGCAAACAATACATACGTATTATTGTTTATGTTATTTTTCTGTATTTCTCTGTCCTGATGTTCCCATGCCTGCCCATTTCCCAAATTATCGTTTTGAGTATTGAGGAGCTTTACGAGCTTTGTGTAAACCGTATTTTTTACGTTCTTTAGCTCGTGGGTCGCGGGTTAAATAACCTTCAGTCTTGAGTGGGGGACGATTTCCGGGGTCGAGTTGGCAAAGTGCCCGTGCAACACCAAGACGAACTGCATCTGATTGTCCAGTGAGGCCACCACCTTCGGCTTTTACCAGGATGTCGTAGTCATTTTCCATACCTAGAGTTTCTAGGGGTGCTTTGATGACACCAAGGTAATTAGCATTGAATTGAAAGTACAATTCTCCGGGTTTGCCGTTGACGGTGAGTTGTCCGGTTCCGGGGACTAATCTGACACGCGCGATCGCGGATTTGCGGCGACCTGTACCAAAGTACATAGCACGACCGCTATTAATATCGGTTGTTTGCATTAACCTTCTGCTCCTGGGATGGTGTTAATTTTTAATTCTTTGGGTTGTTGGGCAGCGTGGGGATGGGTTGAACCCGCATACACTTTCAGTTTGGTAAATAAATGTCTACCCATGTTGTTTTTGGGTAACATACCCTTGACTGCTTTTTCGATGATGCGTTCGGGTATCCGCTCTTGGAGTTTGGCGAATGTTTCGGTTTTCATCCCACCGGGGCGACCGGAGTGACGACGGTAAAGTTTTTGAGTCCGCTTTTTACCTGTGACGGTTACTTTTTCCGCGTTGATGACAATTACAAAGTCACCTGTATCTAAGTGGGGAGTGAATTCCGGCTTATTTTTGCCCCGGAGAATCATGGCGATCGCAGTAGCTAGGCGACCTAAACGTTGGTCGGCGGCATCAATTACGTACCAGTCACCCTCAAGGGTACTGACTGGGGGAAGATATGTTTTTTGTGCTGTCATTTGTCAATTGTCCTTGGTTAATTGTTAATTGTTATTGGTTAATTGGTATTGGTTAATTGGTAATTGTTAGTGGTTAATTCCGATTAACTCTTAACCATTAACTAATAACTAAATAACTAATAACTAAATACAAACTTTGGCTGGGTATCAAACCAAATTTCTTTTGAAAAAGTTAAATCTGGATAGCCTACACGCAATAGGCATAAACCTTGGGCTGGTGCTGAGTGCTTCACTTGTTCGCGGAGTTGATTTTTCCAAATTTCAGTGAAGTTGGAAATTGTCCTTTCTTGCGAACCAACTTGTACTAGCATTCCCACAATAAAGCGCACCATCCCGTACAAAAACCCATCTGCTTGAATTTCAATATGGATAAATGAACCATCGCGATCGCATTTTGCTTCTTGCACTTCTACCCAAGAATGGGCGCGTTTGGAATTAGCGCGGCGAAATGCTCCCAGGTCATGCTTGCCAATCAGAGGCTCGATCGCATTCTGGATTAATGATTCATCCAGAGGAGCATGATAATAATGCCAACAAAAGGGTTTGATAAATAAGTTAGGTCGCGCATCAGTATAGAGTGTGTAACGATAGCGCCGATACATTGCACTATATTGTGCGTGCCAGTTACTATCAACTTCTGATGATGCCCTTATCAATATATCTGATGGGAGGTACTTGTTGAGAACTGCTGCCCACTTGTGCGGTGGTATTTTACTATTGATGTTAAAATGTGCCACCTGTGCGGCTGCATGTACTCCAGCGTCGGTTCGTCCGGCACCATGTAATGTGACATGATGACCAACTATTAAGGCGATCGCCTTTTCGATTTCCTCTTGTACGGTACGGTGTCGCGCCTGCCTTTGCCAGCCATGAAAATGAGTCCCCAGGTACTGTATTACCAGGGCGACTCGTTTTTGTTCTGTGGACTGGCTCTCTAACATAAGTTTATTGAGAAATGGGGTACTGGGGATTTGGGTATTGTGGTTATTTCCCTGACATTGCCTACCCTAGTTTTTGGCAAAATATCCAGGGTAAGAGATGTTATTCCCGTCTACTGCCCATTGCCCAATTCATACCAATTCAATGATTGCCATGTCCGCATTGTCACCACGACGTGGCACTGTACGCATAATGCGGGTATAACCACCATTACGGTTACCGTAGCGTGTTGGCGCTTGTTCAAACAATGCATGAACTAGTTGTTTGTCAAAAATATAACCCATTGCCCGACGACGTGCTGAAAGCGAACCGTCTTTAGCGAGAGTAATCATTTTATCGACTTCGGCACGAACAACTTTGGCGCGAACCAAGGTTGTTGTGATTTTACCGTGACGAATCAATTCAGTGGTGAGCGATCGCAACAGGGCGCGACGCTGGTCTGCTGGTTTGCTAAGTTGTTTAACTCGACAACGATGGCGCATAATAATCGACAGTGAACAATAAATACTGAATTAGATATTTCTTTGTTAGGTGTTAGTTGTTATTTGTTAGTTGTTAATCCTTAAGTTGTTGATTAAAGTTTCTTGAGTAACTGCTCATCAATAACTCAAATGTTTACTAATAACTAACTAATAACCTTAACCACTAACAATTAATTGTGCTTAGAACCTCTTTCCATTGGCAGGGTAATACCCAAACGTCGCTGTAAAGCCTCTACAACTTCCTCAGCCGACTTTTGACCAAAGTTCTTTATTTCCAATAGGTCTTCCTGAGTATAATCGAGCAAATCTGCTACAGAATTAACTTGTGCCCGCTTGAGACAGTTATAAGCACGTACTGAAAGTTGTAATTCCTCGATGGGGATTTGTGCCGTTGGGTCTAAGTCCTCAGTAATTCCTGTATCCTGCTCCGTATAAGTAAAGTCTTTCAACGGATTAAATAAATCTACCAGGATATTAGCGGCTGAAGAAAGTGCTTCTTGAGGGCTAAGACTACCATTTGTCCAGACTTCAAGCAGTAATCTATCTTTAGGTATATTGCTCTCACCGCGAGTTTCTTCAACACTATAATTAACTTTCCGCACTGGCATAAATACGGAGTCAATTTGTAGAAAATCTAACGATGTAGCTTCTTCCCGACCACGTTCAACGGTACGATACCCTTTACCCCTTTCTATGCGGAACTCCATTTCCAGCTTTGCGCCTTCTGCTAGAGTGGCAATGTACTGAGTAGGGTCCATCACTTCAACTTCACTTGGTAAATCAAAATGCGATGAAGTAACGTTTGCTGGACCAGTAACGAGCAAACGACCAATTTGAGGTTGAGAGGAATAGCTTTTGAGAATGACTTCTTTCATTCTCATCATGATTTCGAGAACATCTTCGCGTACACCGGGAACGGTGGCAAATTCGTGTGAAACACCTGCTATCCGCAATGCCGTTACCGCAGTACCCTCTAAATTAGAAAGTAAAACTCTTCTCAGGGCATTACCTACTGTCGTTCCTTGTCCTCTTTCTAGAGGCTCCAACACAAACTTACTATAATGGCTCCGAGTTTCTTCTGTATTGGACTCTACACATTCAATTTGAAATTGCGCCACGGAGCAGCCTCCCTTGTTTTCAGTCCTGCTAGCAGGCAATATAAGATTACCTGTCGAATTTACACTTTGTCCTGATCGTTTCTAGATGATTCCAAAGTCTAAAACTTGAAATGATTTAACATTAGTTGTAGATATCTGAAAATATTCCAACAAACGTGGACGATACTAATTGATTGGGTGAAAAGGAAGTTTCTTTGTTTGGTATTGCTACTGTTTTCGCAACTTCTTCCATTGCACTTTTTTCAGACGGTCACGATACGAGTGAGGAGAATCAAAACGGAATAATGACTAAAAATCCAAGCATAAGTCACTCCCAAGGGTAATTTTTGCTTATGCTTGAAAGTGACACTAATTGATTCTTAAATGTTGTCAACAACCGCCCAACCAATTGGGTCTAAACTCGACGACGCTTGGGCGGACGACAACCGTTGTGAGGAATCGGTGTAATATCGCGAATCAATGTAATTTCCAATCCAGCTCCTTGTAATGCGCGGATTGCGGTTTCGCGCCCAGCTCCGGGGCCGCTTACCATCACTTCTATTTGACGCATTCCTGAGTCCATTGCTCGTCTGGCTGCACTTTCCGCAGCAGTTTGAGCCGCAAAAGGGGTTCCTTTTTTTGCGCCTTTAAAACCACTGGAGCCAGCACTTGCCCAGGATATAACATCGCCGTTTTGATCGGTGATGGTGACAATGCTATTGTTGAAAGTGGATTGGATGTAAGCAACTCCGTTGGGAACATTACGTTTTGTCTTCTTGCTCCCACCTTTTTTTCCTGTTTGACGCGCCATATCGATTTAGTTGAGTTAGCGTAAAACTTGCTATTCGCAAGTGTTGTTAATTTATTTACCTGGTGCTTTCTTCTTACCAGCTACGGTCTGTCTTCTACCGCGTCGAGTTCTGGCATTGGTACGAGTGCGCTGTCCTCTAACTGGTAAGCCCATGCGGTGACGGCGACCTCTGTAAGTACCAATGTCCACTAAGCGCTTGATGCTCATTGCTTCCAAGCGTCGCAAATCACCTTCTACTTGGTAATTGCTTTCGACTTCGCCCCGCAAGGAGGAAATATCGGCATCACTTAAATCCTTTACTCGTGTATCCGGATTTACGCCTGTTGCGGCTAAAATCGCTTTTGAACGTGATAGTCCAATTCCAAATATGTAAGTGAGACCAATCTCAATCCGCTTGTCGCGGGGAAGGTCTACTCCGGCAATACGTGCCACTGTGAATATCTCCCTATATTGCTTGTCCTGTGTTGCAATCTACAACTAGATGTTGAACAGCGAATGCTGAGTAGTTGTAATATTTAGATTTTCGATGCTTGATGAAATTTAGCCTGACGAAATCTATCAAAAATGGCTTATCCTTGGCGTTGCTTGTGCTTGGGATTTACGCAAATCACCATAACGCGACCGCGACGTTTGATGACGTTGCACTTTTCGCAAATTCGTTTAACCGAAGCTCGAACTTTCATTTTTCTAGTTTGACTCCAAATGTTAAATTATAGCATTTTTAGGAAAAATATTCAGTTTAAATGGTGGATATTACCCAAAAACTTTTTGTTATGGTAAAATCCTGTACATTAACCTATTTTTTACGCAACCGATAGGTAATTCTACCCTTTGACAAGTCATAAGGTGTAAGTTCTACTTTGACGCGATCGCCAGGTAAAATCTTGATATAGTTACGGCGGATTTTGCCAGAGATATGAGCTAACACATTAAAGCCATTATCTAAGTCAACGCGAAACATGGCGTTGGGTAATGACTCTGTAACTGTGCCCTCCATTTCAATTAAGTCTTGCTTAGACAACTTGCTTTTTCCTCAACTCAGTATTTTTGGTTCTTGTTTAATCGCCCGCAGTTGTATTACTACTGCAAGAACACATGTTTTGCCAAATATATCAACAGTTTATTAATATATCTTATTTAATTGGGAATAGGGAATTGGGTACTAGTCACTTGCTGCGGACAATTACCCATTAACCCTTCCTAAGAAATAACTTTTGCAAGTTCGGCGGTGACTTCTTCCAGGGACTGATTACCATTAACCATTAACAGTTGCGATTTCGAACTGTAGTAGTCAATTAAGGGTGCAGTTTCCGAACGATAAACTTCGAGACGACGACGGATGACATCTTCTGTATCATCTTTACGTCCACGTTCGAGTAAACGCCCAACCACAATATCATCGGGCACGTCAAGATTAACCACCCGTTCCCCTGCTTGATCTAGCTTTTGTAATAAAGCTTCCAAAAAACTAGCCTGTTTTACAGTTCGAGGAAATCCATCCAGAATCCAGCCAGAGGTGGTATCGGGTTGCTTCAGGCGTTCCTCAACCATCTCTTCTACTAATTGGTCGGGAACTAATTCACCCTTATCCATGTAGCTTTGAGCTTTAACTCCTAAGGTAGTTTGCTCTTTTAATGCTTGACGTAAAATATCGCCCGTAGAAATGTGAGGAATTTGCCAGTGGTCTGCAAGTGCTTTGGCTTGCGTTCCTTTACCTGCGCCCGGAGGTCCCAAGAAGATTAGTCGCGTCACTATTGTTTCACCATTCCTTCATAACGCTGAGAGATGACGTAGGTTTGAACCTGTTTTGCAGTATCAATCGCCACACCAACCAGAATTAATAACGAGGTTGCACCAAAACCTTGAAAGGTTCTGATATTTAGAAATCCCTCAATTGCAGTCGGAACAATCGCAATTAAGCCTAAGAAGACTGCCCCCAAAAAGGTTAACCGATTTAATACTCGCTCGATATACTCACTAGTAGCCTTACCGGGACGAATACCAGGAATACTCGAACCCATTTTTTTGAGGTTTTGGGCTACGTCGATCGGATTGACAATCAGTGAGGAATAGAAGTAGCTAAAGAAAATAATCGAGACAAGTTGTACTAATGCATAAACCCAAGAGCCATTACCGCTAGGGCTTAAATACGTCTGTACTATTTCCGAGAAAGTTTGATTTTTAGCAAACTGGGAAATCAAAGCAGGCAAGCTGAGGATGGCGGATGCAAAAATGATGGGCATCACACCACCTTGATTAAGCCGCAATGGCAGGTAGCTACGTTGTTCTGCCAAGATGCGACGACCCACTTGACGGCGAGCGGAGATAATGGGAATGCGGCGGACACCTTCTTGGATAAAAACAATCCCAATGGTTGTGACTATGAACAGGAGTAAGAGAACGATGACACGACCGACTGTATCACGCCCGCCACTTTCAACTAATTGGATTGTATTTTGTAAAGATTTTGGTAGCGTGGCGACAATGTTGACAAAAATCAATAAGGATGCGCCGTTACCAATACCACTTTCAGTTACTACCTCAGAAGCCCACATGACGAACATTGAGCCAGCGACAAGAGCGATCGCAGTTTGGGCGACAAAGAAGGGGCTAAAACTAATTGCGTATGGTCGTAGCCAAAACGCTGAGATGAAAACACTTTGTAATATTGCCCATCCCAAAGAGACGTAGCGAGTATATTGAGAAAGCTTGCGTCTACCAGCTTCGCCTTCATTTTTTTGTAAGTTTTCTAAAGCTGGGATAGCAGCAGTCAGAAGTTGGATGATAATCGAAGCATTGATGTAAGGTAGAATTCCCAGCGCAAAAACACCGAGCGCCGAGAGTCCGCCTCCCGAAAAGATATCCAAAAAGCTTAATACTTGATTGTTATTAGCGATCGCCGCCGCAAAAGCTTGACGATCAATTCCCGGAATGGGTACGTGAATACCTAACCGAATCAAAATTAAAATACCGACCGTAACAAGCAGCCGACCTCGAAGTCCAGCTGCTTGCGCCATCTGCATAAAAGTTTCTTGAGCGCTTGGGGCTTTATCTCGACTAATCATAGAGGGCTACCTTGAAAAAGTGAACCTGGCGCTGGCAGCGAGGATTGTTTGCCCTGGGAGTGTGCCCTGAAGAAGATATCTACTGGGCTCACCTTGGCGAAACTTCACAACTCCCACCAGCTGCCTCAATTTTGCTACGAGCTGATGCAGTAAAAGCTGCTGCTTTGACTTTGAGTGCAACACCCAACTCCCCGTTACCTAGTACTTTTAATGGGTCTTTACCAGAAGTCAAAATGCCTACTTCTTTCAAAGATTCCAATGTTACCTCTGTATCTGCGGGTAGCGAAGCTAGCTTTTCTACATTAATCGTAGTGTACTTTTTCCGAGGGGCGAGGGGAAAGCCCTTCAACTTTGGTAAACGACGGTACAACGGTTGTTGACCACCTTCAAAACCTGGTCTAGTTCCACCGCCAGAACGTGAATTCTGACCGCGCATACCTCTACCAGCACTAGCACCTTGACCTGCTGCAATACCTCGACCGACGCGGCGACCACGTTTTTTGGAGCCAGCTTGCGGCTTGACATCATGGAGTCTCATGGCTTGTCATTCGTCCTTAAATGAAATGAGTTGTGGATATTACTGAGCGTAAAGGCGTTCAATGGGAACACCTCGGTCTTCAGCAACTTCCGATAAAGTACGCAAGGTAGAGAGGGCATTCACTGCGGCGCGGGCATTATTCAAGGGGTTGTTTGAACCGAGTTGCTTCGCTAAGATGTTGCGAACTCCTGCTAATTCAAGAACAGTACGCACTGCTCCACCAGCGATTACACCAGTACCAGGGGCAGCTGGACGCATGATCACTTTAGCTCCACCACCCATGCCGTTGATGGGATGAGGGATCGAATTGGATTTAGTGATCGGAACTTCAATCAGATGTTTTTTGCCATCGGCAACGCCTTTTTTCACAGCACCGATTACATCAGATGCTTTCCCAACGCCAACTCCAACTTGCCCGCGTTCGTTACCAACAACAACAATTGCACGGAAGCTGAGTTTTTTACCACCTTTGACTACTTTGCTAACACGGCGAATTTGAATAACTCGCTCTTGCCAGGTAGTATCTTCTTTTTTTGTGCGGTTAGATTTCTTTCGACCACCAGTTGCCATATTTAATATCCTTTGCGATTTGTGATTGGTTATTGGTTATTTGTTATTAGTTATTTGTCAATACTTATTTAGTTATTTATTTTGATAAAATATTAACTATAAGCAGACTGACTATTAACCATTAACCATTAACTGCTAACCAATTTTAAAAATCCAAACCAGCTTCACGGGCTGCTTCTGCCAACGCTTTGATGCGACCGTGGTAAAGATTTCCTCCACGATCAAACACTACTTTGGTAATACCTTTTTCAAGCGATCGCTTGGCAATTAATTTACCGACTTCAGTCGAAGCTTGGCAATTGGAACCAGAAGTTAATTGAGTTTTCAATTCTGGCTCTAAGGTCGAAGCTGCGACCAAGGTATGATGAGCGGTGTCATCAATCACTTGAGCATAGATATGCTCATTAGAACGAAATATAGCTAAACGAGGGCGTTCTGAGGAACCACTGACCCTGCCACGAATGCGCCGATGGCGGCGTTCTTTCGATTCTCTGCGAGTGAGTTTCATAGTTTATTTTTTACCCTTACCAGTCTTACCAGCTTTACGGCGAACGGCTTCACCCGAATAGCGAATACCTTTACCTTTATAAGGTTCAGGTGGACGAACTGCACGGACTTGGGCTGCGGTATTACCAACTATTTCTTTGTCGTATCCACTGACAATGACGTTAGTGTTATTTTCAACCGCAAACTGAATACCTTCGGGAGGCGCAATTTGTACTTGATGACTATAACCCATGTTTAGCACCAGATTGCGACCTTGAACAGCAGCACGGTAACCGACCCCTTGAATTTCCAAACGACGTTGAAAACCTTGAGATACGCCTTCTACCATATTTGCTACCAATGTCCGGCACAAACCATGCAATTGGCGAGATACCCGAGTGTCATCACGACGATTAACAGAAAGTGTTTCTCCTTCCTGTGCGACTGATATATTCGCGGGCAAGTCGCGGGAAAGTTCGCCTTTAGGGCCTTTGACTACTATTTTGGCTCCATTAATTGTCACTTGGACTTTTGCCGGAACCGTAATTGGACGTTTACCAATTCGAGACATAATTCTTCTTTGTCCTTTGTTATTTGTCCTTTGTTATTTGTTCTTTGTTATTTGTCCTTTGTTATTTGATGTTTTCACTTACTAATTAAAAACGACCAATGACAAGTGACCAATGACAAGTGACCAATGACAAGTGACCAATGACTAAATAACTACCAAACGTAACAAAGTACTTCACCACCAACATTTTGGCGGCGTGCTTCTCGGTCTGTCATGATACCGCTTGATGTGGAAATAATCGCGATACCAATACCACCGAGAACTCGCGGTAAGTCTTTGCGGTTGGAATAAACCCGCAAACCTGGTTTGCTAACTCGTTTGAGGGCTGTAATTAGGGGTTGGCGATTTTTACCCTTGTATTTGAGGGAAATCACCAAATTCTTTTTAATACCCTCTCCAGCTTCTTCAAATTCGCCGATAAAGCCTTCTTCACGCAACACCTTAGCGATGTTGCGAGTCATTTTTGTTGCAGGCACTAGTGTTGTTTGATGCCTTGCCATATTGGCATTGCGGATGCGCGTCAGCATATCTGCAATTGTGTCGTTTGCCGCCATCTTTCCCTCTGTCTAGATGAACTTATTGATCGCGAAAGGGCATACCCATTTCTTTGAGTAACGCACGACCTTCTTCGTCGTTATTCGCTGTGGTGATGATGGAGATGTCCATACCACGGATTTGGTCGATTTTGTCGTATTCGACTTCTGGAAATATTAATTGTTCGCGAACGCCAAGGGTATAGTTTCCACGTCCATCAAAGCTCTTAGGACTAATGCCACGAAAGTCACGGATTCGTGGCAGTGCCAGGTTGATGAGACGTTCGAGGAAAGCATACATTCGATCGCCCCGTAAAGTCACCATGACACCTACAGGCATTCCTTGGCGAATCTTAAAACCTGCGATCGCTTTTTTGGCTCTGGTGACCACTGGTTTTTGACCAGTGATTAATGCAATTTCCGAAAGACATGCTTCGAGTGCTTTTGCATTAGTCGCCGCCTCACCCAATCCTCGGTTTATAGTAACTTTTATTACTTTAGGAACTTGGTGAACGTTAGTATAATCAAACTGCTTTATCAGTTTGGGGACTATTGTCTCTTGATACGTAGACTTGAGCTTGTTTGCCATAATTTTTGTCCTTAATGTCCCTGGTCTTGGTCAGGGAAAAAGTCAGTTATGAGTATTGAGTGCTGTGGGCGATTGTCTTTTCGCAAATCGGCTTGAGTAGTTAGTCTATTTACTATTAACTCCCCACTGTAAACTCCTAACTCCTAACTACTTATCCAAGATTTCCCCTGTTTTTTTGAGCATCCGCACTTTCTTACCTTCGGCGGTGACGGTATAACAAACACGACTAGCAACGTTCTGCTTAGTGGAATATAACATCACGTTAGAACTGTGGATGGGATACTCCTGGGTAACAATCCGTCCGGATTCTCCTTCGCTTTGAGGTTTGACGTGTTTTGTTTTCATATTCACGCCTTTGACAAGCACTTTACTGTCTTTGGGAAGTGCTTTCATCACTTCACCTACTTTGCCTTTGTCTTTACCAGCGATTACCTGTACTGTATCGCCAGTTTTGACATGCATTTTCTGGAATTTTGGTTTTTCCTTTTTGGCAGTCATTACAGCACCTCCGGTGCCAGCGAAACTATTTTGGTAAAGCTTTTTTCTCTTAATTCCCGTGCCACTGGACCAAATACACGGGTTCCTTTGGGGTTTCCATCTTTGTTGATGATCACTGCGGCGTTATCATCAAACCGGATACTCATGCCGCTATCTCTCCGGATAGTGTGGCGGGTACGCACGATAACTGCTTCCACAACGTCGGATTTTTTCACACCCATGTTGGGGATAGCGTCTTTCACGACGGCGATAATGCGATCGCCAACAAAGCCATAACGGCTATTTCCTTTACTCAGTACACGGATGCACATGAGTTTACGGGCTCCGCTATTATCGGCGACATTCAGATAAGATTGCTGTTGAATCACGGTTACTCTTCCTAATAAAAGTGTGAAAAATCTAACAATGTTATTTGTAGATTTTACTTATTCAGAATTTCAGTGACTTGCCAGCGTTTGGTTTTACTCAGTGGTCGGGTTTCAGAAATACGAACGCGATCGCCAATCTTACACTGATTCTCTTCGTCGTGAGCTTTATAACGCCGGGTTTTCACCACAATTTTTCCATACTTGGGATGGGGAGCGCGGTTTTCAACGGCAACTACTACCGTTTTTTGCATTTTGTCGCTCACTACCAAACCGACTCTTTCTTTAACTGCCATAATCTCCTACTACTTAGAGTTATGAGTTATGAGTTGTGAGTTATGAGTTAATTTTTGCTTTCATACCAGCAGGTAAATATATAAATAACTACTAGCCACTTAGCTATTAACTACTAACTCCTAACTCCTAACTTTCCTGTTGTGCTGCTCTTTTACGCTCGTTCTCAACAGTTAATAACTGCGCTAGACGATGCCGAGCATGTCGAAACTGGTGAGGTTTTTCTAGCTGTCTTGTGGCTTTTTGCAAGCGCAATTGAAATAACTGCTTTTTAATTGCCAGAATCTCTTCAGCTAATCTTTCATCGCTTAATTCTCTGGCTTCTGAAATTTTGGGAAGCGGCATGACCTACTCCTGTTCCTGTTCTTGAGGTTCTATTTCAGAACGCGAAATAAACTTGGTTTTAATTGGTAACTTATAAGAAGCCAGACGCATTGCTTCGCGAGCCGTTGCTTCGGGAACGCCAGCGATTTCAAATAAAATTCGCCCTGGCTTGACGACAGCTACCCAAAACTCTGGATTTCCTTTACCAGAACCCATCCGGGTTTCGGCAGGACGCATCGTCACTGGTTTATCGGGGAAAATACGAATCCAAATCTTACCACCCCGACGAATATAGCGAGTCATTGCTCGACGGGAAGCTTCAATTTGTCTTGAGGTAATCCAGCATGGTTCCTGTGCTTGGAGAGCAAAATCACCAAAACTTAAGGAACTACCACGTGCAGCCAACCCTTTCATCCGTCCGCGTTGCTGTTTGCGGAATTTAGTTCTTCTTGGACTTAACATGATTTGTACGAGTGTCCTTTGTCCTTGGTCTTTTGTCTTTTGCCTTTTGCCCTTTGCATTTTGTACTTTGTTGTTTTGCCTTTGAGCTTCTACGATTTAGAAAAAACCTACAGACTCATAACCAATAACAAACGACAAATGACAAATGACTATCGACTATCCTTCATTTGAGCGGTCTTCAAACTGTTGACGACGACGTTGACCACCACGACGACGGGGTTCGCCACGCTCGCCACCACGTTCACCACGATTTGAACTGAGTGTGGGTGCTTCCTCTTGTCCGGGGATAATCTCGCCCTTAAATACCCAAACCTTGATGCCCAGAATGCCGTAGATAGTTTTTGCTGTGCAGTATGCGTAGTCAATATCGGCTCTCAGGGTATGCAAAGGCACACTGCCCTCACGCGATGCTTCTGTTCTGGCGATTTCAGCACCATTGAGACGACCGCTTACTTGGATTTTGATACCTTGAATCCCGGCACGTTGAGCACGTTGAATTGCTTGGCGCACGACTCGACGGAATGAAACCCGGCGTTCGAGTTGTTGAGCTACATATTCAGCAATCAAGTGAGCATCAGCATCAACTCGTTGAACTTCAACAACGTTAATGCGGATTTGACGGTTACTACCGAGAAGTTCTTGTAGTCCCGTACGCAATGACTCAATACCTTGTCCGCCTCGTCCAACAACGACACCAGGTCGAGCTGTGCGAACTTCGAGGTCAATTTGGTCGGCTTTGCGTTCAATCCGAACTTCAGAAATGCCTGCGTTATTTTGTGCTAATCTGCCTAACTTTTCTTCGATGTATTTACGAAGTTTGTAGTCTTCTTGCAGAAGTTCTGGATAGCGGCTAGGCTCGGCAAACCAACGAGATTGGTGTTCTTGAGTAATCCCTAGGCGAAAGCCTACTGGATGTATCTTTTGTCCCACAAATGCTTCCTCTAAAATTTCTTGCTGTAGGATTTTTTTGTATATACCGCGTAGTTGCGACAAATAGCGTAATTATTGGCTAAGGATTGGGTTAGGGGTTATTCCGCAACCGCACCTTCAGCTACAGCGACAGTTATATGACATGTTGGTTTGCGAATCTGGTAAGCTCTACCTTGCGCTCTAGGCTGGAAACGCTTCAGAACTGGACCTTGGTCGGCGTATGCTTGGGTAATTATTAATTGAGCGCGATCAAGTCCATTATTGTGTTCGGCGTTGGCTGCGGCGCTGCGGATGAGCTTCAGTACGGGGTCGCAAGCCCGATAAGGCATAAATTCGAGCAGGATCAATGCCTCGCGATAGCTTCGGCCACGTATTTGGTCGAGAACTCGTCGCACTTTCAAAGGGGACATGCGAACATAACGGGCGATCGCCTTAACTTCATTGGTAGTATTAGTTGCCATAGTTTTCTCCTATCTACCACCTTTCTTGTCGCTTTTGGCGTGGCCGCGATAAGTACGAGTAGGTGCAAATTCGCCTAATTTATGTCCTACCATTTGGTCGCTAACGAACACGGGAACATGTTGTCTACCGTTATGCACGGCAATTGTGTGACCTACCATCTGCGGGAGAATTGTTGATGCTCGCGACCAGGTTTTAATTACTTCTTTTTTGTTACTGGCGTTGAGCCTGTCTATTTTTTTGAGCAAATGATCCGCAACAAAGGGACCTTTTTTAAGAGAACGACCCATAGGATTTTGATTCCAGTTAGGAGTTATTTCAAGTTAGGAGTTGGGGTTAGGAGCTAGGAGTGGAAACTCATAACTCCTAAACTTATGAATTCATAACTTTTTCTAAGATTCGCGTCCGCCACGTCCCCGTTTCGATGTCTTCCGACGGCGACGTACGATTAAAGCACTGCTGGCTTTCTTACGCTTACGGGTCTTGAAACCTAGCGCTGGCTTACCCCAAGGGGTTACAGGACCAGAACGACCAATAGGTGCTCGTCCCTCACCACCACCATGTGGGTGGTCTACTGGGTTCATGACGCTACCTCTGACCTTAGGACGACGACCCTTCCAACGGTTACGTCCTGCCTTCCCAGCGCTCAAGTTGCGGTGTTCAGTATTTCCTACCTGTCCAATGGTGGCGTAGCATTCGCGACGAACCATGCGGACTTCAGTTGAAGGTAGTTTGAGGGTGACGTAATCACCTTCTTTAGCGACGACCTGGGCAGAAGCTCCAGCGGCGCGGACGATTTGACCTCCTTTACCAGGAGTCAATTCAACGTTGTGAACGGTTGTACCCAAAGGGATGTTTGCCAAAGGTAATGCATTTCCATCTTCAATGGGAGATTCGGGACCTGCTATTACAGTTGTGCCGACTTTCAACCCATTCGGGTGGAGAATATAGCGCTTTTCACCATCTTGGTAATAAAGCAGCGCAATCCGAGCATTACGATTGGGGTCGTATTCAATAGCCGCAACTTTCGCGGGAATGCTACGTTTGTCGCGTTTGAAATCAATGATGCGATAAAGCTGTTTGTGTCCACCACCCCGGCGGCGGCTAGTGATACGCCCTTGGTTGTTGCGACCTTTTTTACGGTGCTTGTATACCGTTAGCGACTTTTCCGGCTTGTCTTTGGTAATTTCCGCAAAGTCGGAAATTGTGACTTCTCGCGTACTAGGGGTGTAGGGACGATAAGAACGAGTACCCATGATTAATTACCGTTACACTTCTGGGAATAGAACTTGTCGAATCTTCTCTTCATCCCCAGGGGCAACTGTAACAATTGCCTTTTTGTAATGGGGTTTGAATCCAACAAACTTACCAACACGCTTTTTCTTACGCGGCGGGTTAATAGTATTTACCTTGGTGACTTTGACATCAAAAAGGCTTTCGATCGCCGCTTTAATTTGAAATTTGTCGGCTTTAGGAGCTACTTCAAATGTGTATTTGTTTTGCTCCATTAAAATGGTCGCTTTTTCGGTGACGATGGGGCGACGTACGAGGTCGGGTAGGTTACGGGGGTCATTATAGTTAGGCACTGTAGACCTCCTGAATCTGTTCTAATGCGGGTGCGGTAACGATGATTTTATCAGCGTTTAGTAAATCGTAAACGTTGAGTTGATTTGCTGATAGCAACTTCACGTTTTCAATATTACGGGCTGAGAAATAAACGTTGTCGTTACGTTCCGATGTAATTAATAAAGTTTTATCGTCTGGCGCAGAACCCCAACGAGTGATCGCCTGTACCAATTCTTTGGTTTTTGGGCGCGATAGTTGGGTACCAAATTCTTCGACAACAATTAAATCGTCAATTCGGCTAGCAAATGCTGTACGCAATGCCAATTTCCGCTCTTTGCGGTTCATTTCTATGTTAAATTTGCGCGGCTTGGGTCCAAAAATGACACCACCACCACGCCATAATGGCGATCGAATCGAACCTGCACGCGCTCTACCTGTACCTTTTTGCCGCCAGGGTTTACGACCACCACCTCGTACTTCCGAACGGGTTTTGGTGTTTGCAGAACCTTGACGAGCATTGGTCATTTGTCTAACCAAAGCGCGATGTACTATATGGGAGGCATTTTCTTCCTTGGCAACTTTCATCTCGAACGTTTTTTGTCCGACTTGCTCCCCTTGCCAATTTTTAACTACACACTCAAACATTTTTTTGTCGGTTACTAGTTATTAGTTATTGGTCATTGGTTGTTTAGTTATTGGTTATTAGGTATTTAGTATTGGTGACTCGAAATATCATTAACTACTACCTAGCAATCACTAGCTACCAACTACCAACATTATTTTTTTCTGCCGACTAAATTGGCAGGGATGACGTTGACCAAGGCTCCAGGCTTACCTGGAATGGCTCCCTTGATTAGTAATAGGTTGCGATCGCTATCGACTCGCACAACGGTTAATTTTTTTATAGTTACAGTCTTACCACCAAGACGACCCGCCATTCGCATACCAGGAAATACACGACCGGGTGTTGTACCCGCACCGATAGAACCGGGTTCACGGTGGTTTTTAGAACCGTGGGACATGGGTCCTCGACCAAAGTTATTACGTTTTTGGTTACCCGCAAAACCTCGACCGATACTGGTTCCGCTCACGTCTACGATTTGACCGGCGCTAAAAATATCTGCCGTAATCTGTTGACCTAAAGAATACTCGCTAGCATTTTCAATGCGATATTCCCGCAAGTGACGCAAAGCTGGGGCTTCTGATTTTTTCAAATGTCCCAATTTTGGTTTGTTTAAACCTTTTGCTCTCACTTCGCGATAGCCAACTTGAATGGCAGAGTAACCGTCGGTCTGTTTAGTTTTTACTTGTGTAACTGTACATGGTCCCACTTGGACAACGGTGACAGGAATTGCAACTCCTGCTTCGTCAAAGATTTGGGTCATGCCCAGTTTGGTGCCGAGAATACCTACAGACACAGTTACTGGTTCTCCTTTTTACTTAATCTTTAATTATCTATTTCAGATTTACCAAAACAAAACAGTCTAAACTATCCAGATAATTTTCTGGTAGTAAGCGGAAAACCGCTATCTAGCCTTACCGCAGTTTCTGCGAATTTGCTGAGTCTAACCAATCTTTAACCATCGAAACTATACCAGAACTACTACGAGGAGTATCTTCCTAAAAAGCCACTCTCTGGCATTGCAATGTCGGCTTGAATTAGCTCTGCTAGTTGTGCAGCAACACTTTTTTCCAGTATTACTCTGGCACTTTGGTTTTGGCTTCGGACTTAAGTGGTGAAACCACTCAGTATCCGCACTTCTGAGACTTAAATATAATGCCTGAAACCAACATTAATGCTCAGTTTTTGCTTTGTTTTGGTTTTGCTGGCGACTCTACAAGCTTTCTGAAGGCTTGTCTAGCCTGTCTTGACTAACTTAGTGAATCTAATTAAATCTCTCAAGGCTGGCTTTGGTATCTCGAATGAAGCTCCAAAATTTCCCTAAGGCTATTAATCTTATCAGTCTATGAGTCACCAAGATAGTTTACCCTATCTAAAAATGAATTGTCATTTTTTGAATCAGATTCTTGCTAACTTGTTTTTGATGTCGCCAAAAGTGTATTACACTGCAATACAAATTTAATTGATCATTAAATTTGGTCACAATCTAACAGTATATAATGTAAATACATTTTTGTCTATAATTTTTTTGGAAGAACATGGGGGAGCTAGAGACAAGGAAGAAGAGTTTTTGTTTCTCACCCCCACTTTCTATACTTTGCGCCATTTCCCTGCCTTTGGCACTGCAAAATGCCCTAATTTTCGCTAATGTTGACCATAAGTTAATCATGTAATTGAATTTAACGATTCCCAGTCAATAATAGAAGTATCGAAGTGGGATAGGAAAAAAACTCATGGCACTAATTACCACTGGTAAAGGGCTAATTCGCGATTTAGAGAAATATGGCGCTTTAGGCGTTTATGCTCCCCTGGAAGGGGGTTTTGAAGGCCGGTATCGTCGCCGACTGCGTGCTGCGGGTTACAATGCGCTCAACTTCACGGCACGGGGTTTAGGTGATGTAGCTGCCTATCTCACCCGAATTCACGGTGTTAGACCACCACATTTGGGTAAGAAAAGTACTGGTAGCGGTGCGGCTGTTGGTTATGTTTATTACGTACCTCCGATTTTGACTTATCAGTTGCAGCAGTTACCGCCAAAGTCGAAAGGTTTGGTTTTGTGGATTCTCGAAGGGCATGTTCTTTCTGATCAAGAGTTAGAGTACTTGGCTGCACTACCTAGTATGGAGCCACGTGTAAAAGTAATTGTTGAACGGGGAGGCGATCGCTCTTTCCGTTGGACTCCTCTTGAGAAGACTTTCGCTGTTGCTAGCTGAGTGTTGCTTAGGATACTAGTTAACCACGAATAAATTTTTAGGGGCGCGATCGCGCCCCTAGTATTATCTAGTTATTAACTAAAATACAAAAATCACACACAACTAGGGCGAATAATCGTCATACTGTTAAGGAGGGAGGGCAGTTTAGACTACTCACTCCCAAACAGGCTAAAACTTGATAAAGCAACAATGAGACGTAGACCTCCAAGTAGATCGGCTACTACTTCAAAATCTTCTGCTTTCCAATCCCCGGTGTTCAATTTCACCACCATAGCGATTTTGGGAGGGGTGTTTGTTCTCGGAATTGGGATTGGTATTGCGTTTAGTTCCACAACTACATTAACTCCATCCAATGTAGCTTCCCGTGAATTTATTGATACTAAAGCTCCAAACCCAGAAATTTGTGCTCAGTATGGTGCGAGTGCAATGGTAATGGATGCTCGGTTGTTTGTGACTCTTAACCCGTTTAATGTATATGTAGGTCAACCTAGTATGCGTCCTGGATGCGTGATTAGGCAAAATAACTGGGCGATATTGGAACAAAGGAATCTGGTGACATCAGAACAGGTGCGAGATTGTAAAAACCGTTTAAATACTTTTGGTTTTACTGGTAATTTGGATAGTGACAAACCTGACATTCGCTGTATATATCAAAACGAAGCGGCTCAAAACTTTTTCTTGACTCAACCTGGTGCTGTTGCTCCACCTCAGGGAACAGAACGATTTTAAACTGAGGTACATTTAAATTGAATAATTCAGTGCCTGTAATGTTTTGAGAGCCTCAGTTGCTATTAAAAACTAAATTCCAATTAGCTTAATAATTGTGGAAATAGGCTATTTATGATTAGAGACGTGATACATCGCGTCTCTAAATTTTTATGATTGATTACTGACGTGATTACTGTCCTTGATTGGGTATGCTTTGTCCCCAGGGCAATGGAACTATACCGGGATTGGTATCAGTATTGACGCTATTTGGGTAGGTAGTAACGGAATTGAGGTTAATTAATGGAGGAGGATTATTAAAACCTCCAGATGGGTTGGGAAAGCTGGCTGGCGGTAGTATTGAGCCAGGTGTTTTTGAGGTGTTATTGGAGTTGAGTGGGGGAACGCTGACAAAAGGTTGTTGAGTGCTATTAGTAATGTTATTAGTGACTGGAGGCAGGCTACTATTTCCCAATGTTGATGGTAGATTTCCAGTGGGTTGAGGTGGATAGAATCCTGGCAAGCTATTGTTGGGTGCTTGAGGTGGATAGAATCCTGGCAAGTTATTGTTGGGTACTTGAGGTGGATAGAATCCTGGCAAGTTATTGTTCGGGGCTTGAGGTGCGTAAACTGCTGGTGGTAGGTTAGTTTGCTCCTGTGGTGTTTGGGTTGCTGATGGAGAATTATTAGATTGTGGGGGGAAATATCCCTGTGGTGTCACAGTAGGGTTATAGCCGGTAACGAAGGGACGTAATACCCAACGGTTCGAGGAAACTGGTTGTAATAATACTTGGTTGGGATTAAAATTTGTTCCTGGTGCAAAATCGAGAACTATACGGGTAATATTAGTTTTAGCTTTGAGTTGAGAAACTCGGATACTTTGAATTGCACCGTTATAATTCTGCCGAGTGGGAACAAAGCCTAATTTTGTGTTGGGAATGTCTAGGACTAGGCGTGAGGGTTGAGAGAGGTAAAATACTTTGGGTTGGGAAGCCGCAGAAAGAGTAAATTCTAACTGGGCAAATTCTGGCAAAAATCGCCATTCTTGAAGTTGAGCATTTTGTGCGATCGCGGTATGAATATTTGGTAGTAATAAGGCTCCACACAAGCTAAATATACTAAATATGCTAATTGAGAATAGCTTTTTATAGAAATGTTTGCGATTGGGTTGTGGTATTTTTAGAAGTTGCTGATTTTCGAGTGTATTACTCATCTGAAATATTATCCTCTGCTTTGGAATGAGTTTAGGTTTTTTGAATTACCTTGGAGATTGTTTTTCACCTTTTCAGGGAATAGCATTAAATTTAATTGCTTTTCGAGTATTTTTAAATTTATTTGGCTGGAAAAACTGCTTGGAAATTTAAACTGGTTGAGGTTTAATTTAATTTAGCTTTGTGGAGGTTTTGGTGGCTATCAGTTTGCAAAGTATGGCTGGAGAAGCTTTCCCAGATAAGCGAATTTGTTGATTGAGAATTGTACTATTTTGTAACAGATTATTTTCGCTAGCTGTAGATAATTAAGTGTTGATTCATGTTGCTAATTTTGGGGATATATATCTATGTGAAGAAAATTCTTAGATATTTACAGACTAAGCTAATTTGCGTATCTAATCTCGACTATACAAAGAATATTTTTCATAAAAATCAGTAGCGATAAATTTTACTTTTTCGCGTGGTTTTGCAGCAAAGTCTTCTCGTGGTATTGCCCTCATAAAATCAAAAGCACCAAAAATTGCATAGACCCCAGTATCTGTCAACCGGGAAGATAATATTAAGGTTACGATATATGAGTACAAGGGTGAGAGTAAGACACTGTTGGCGAAATATTGCTTAACAATTTTGGCAACGTAATATTGCACGAAAATTCTGATTACTTCCGCAGCGATAGGATAATTAAATCCTGAACGCTGAGATAAATTGTTACCATGTCGATGCATCCCCAAAATATCCCCGACATACCTCAACAAACAGTAAAGGTGGCACGTGCATCTTTCCCAAAAGGAAATATTTACATGAAGATCCGGGATACCTTGGGAAGTATCTTTGAGGAGGAAGTATTTGCCGACTTATTTCCACAAAACGGGCAGCCAGCGTATACACCTTGGCGGCTAGCATTGGTGTGCATAATGCAATTTATGGAGAGTTTATCTGACAGACAGGCGGCAGATGCAGTACGTGGACATATTGACTGGAAGTATATATTGAGCCTCCCTTTAACTGACCCTGGCTTTGACTATTCCATCCTTTCTGAGTTCCGGACTCGATTACTAGCTGGTGGCGCAGAACAAAAGTTACTGGATATATTGCTAACCTGATTCGTGTGAGGTTTAATGGCGTAACATGCAGAAATTGTCCGGTTCGTTCATCTTGCACTAAGTCAAAAACCGAACCACGGGAGTTGACTTTTCTTCCACAAGTGCAACATATAGCACTCCAAACTCGACGACAAACTCAACAAACACATGAGTGGAAAGCTACTTATAATCAACGTGCTGGTATCGAGTCAACACATTCACAAGGTATACGGCGCTCTAACCTACGTCAATCTCGCTACATCGGTTTAAAGAAAACTCACTTGATGCAGGTTTTCATTGCTTGTGCGCTTAATTTAGTACGGTTGGATGCTTGGCTAAATGGTATACCTCTTGCTAAAACTCGCTCATCTCGTTTCAAACAATTGCAACCCCAAGGTGATTAAAGAATAAGTCAAAGCAACTATACCATGTAATACACGGTTGACAACTACTAAAAAGATTTTTAAAATTTCCGTGTATTACATGGTGGGTAGATCCTATGAAAAAGATGAAAAGGGATATTCAGGGGAAGTTTGCGATTAAAAGCTCGGACTACC
Organism: Calothrix sp. NIES-4101; assembly: GCA_004296455.1. Lineage (GTDB taxonomy): Bacteria > Cyanobacteriota > Cyanobacteriia > Cyanobacteriales > Nostocaceae > Brunnivagina. The sequence goes on along the minus strand of AP018280.1, from coordinate 3,582,539 downwards.
GCGAGGTGCGTTCTTTACGACTAACAGATGATACCTGGAAGGCGTTAGGTATCGCCTCTGAATGCTTGGGATTAACCAGGGCTGACTATCTAGAGGAAATAGTTAGAAGTAACCTGACTCCATGTATTACACGGGGAAATTCAAATATTTCTACTTCTAATACACAGAATTTTTCTGAACCATTGCCGAGTATTACACGGTACGATCTGGAGATTCCGAGGCTCCGAACCCAAGTACAGAATCTTCAAAAAGAAAATTTAGAGCTTAAGGAACGGTCAGCCATTAATTTTGTGCATGACGTTGTAGATTTTGAAGCAATACGCGATCGCATTTTATTTGAATTGAAGTTGGGACGGCAAGCTTCAGCTTACAAAGCAGCACAGAAGTCCCTTAATCGATTTATTCAAGAAATAAAACTTCTGGTTGACAGTTTCTGATTAGTGCCAAAACTGCTGCAAGAAGTCACTCACAATTTCTCCAGATTGATTGGTTTTTATCACTTTTTAATGTTAAGCAATATTTCGCCAACAGTGTCAAAGAAGGTTAAAACGCGATCGCGTGTAGATATCCTATCAAAAATAGTCAATAAAAAATGACTGACAAATACTTCCAGTCATTCAGCGAACTTAATCTCAAATCATGCTTGATAACCCTTCCCTAGGAAAAACTTTTGAACAAGTTATCCTAAAGCCACTCTCCTCCACGGAAACGCCAGCGCACAAAAATTACTCTCATCAGGGTTTGGGAAACAGTAAATATAGCTAACCAGACAGCACCATAGTGCAAAATAAATTTATCTAGTGGTAATTCCTTTGGTATTGCTGGTAAACCAATCAGTTTGACTCCACACAAAATAAATACCATCTCCCAAATTCCCGCCAAAAGTTGATACACTGCGGGCCAATCTCTATCCCAACGATATTTTTGGATGCGATCATAAACTATATCCCAAATAATCCCAAAAATCGCTACATAAGCAAGAACCCAAAAATAAATCCCTTGTTCAGCATCTGGTGCAGTCACAACAAAGGGTAAAGAGACTAATACACCAACCGTAGCCAGTAATAGTAAACGAGTCTGCCAGCGTCCAAATAGTGTAGGAGTCATAATTTTTTAGTTAAAAGTGCAGAGTTAGGAATTATGAATGAGGGGTTAGAGTCTGAAAAATAAGCTTGCATAATTAGAATTGCAGCAGAATCAAGGAAAATTCCGCAAGATATCAACTTAATTTTTTATAAAAAGGCAAAAGAGATACTTGTTCAACTAATTACTCAGTTATCAGAGCCTATTTATCAATTTTTTACGTTCAACAGTCACTTTAGCAAGTGTCTCTCAGGACTCAGTACTTCTAAAGTTCCTTCCCAATTTACAACTTCTTCTAGTAAAGTTTGATACCCCAAACTATTAGGGTGTAAACCATCTTCGGAAAGGCGATCGCGCAACCATTTATCTCCCTGAGTCATCCAAAGTTGGAAAATATCAAGATAAGGTATTCCTCTCTCAACACAAGCTAAACGTGTAGCTTCTTTGTATTTATACTGGTCTGTATGGTTATAATACAAACATTCTGCAAAGGGCATTTGACTCTCATTCACAGGAACCATACCCACAAACAGCACCGGACACAACTGCTGTGCCTGTTCCAGTAATACTGCAATTTCCGTTTCAAACCGGGAAAACTCAGTATAATTTTTACCGTCTAACTTGCCGACACGGGCAGAATCATTAACTCCCACAGAAAGAATAATCAAGTCGGGAACACGATTTCGCAACTCTCCACGGTGACGAAATTCAACTTCGAGACGTTGAGCGACTTGCATGGTGCGATCGCCTCTGACACCCAAGTTATAAACTACGTGACCGGGACTATCGGGCAACATCCACTGACGGCGTAATCTTTCTACCCATCCGCCACCGTCAGGGTCACCAAATCCATATATTAAGCTATCTCCTAGTGCCACAATCTTTTTGGGTTGAGTTGGCGTGGGAGTCGGTTGCAGCGATACCTGCATCGAAATAGGTTTTACAAAAGTTTGCATTTTAAATATAGATTATCTGCTATCTCTTAAAGATTCTATACATTTCTAGGGAATTACGCGAGATTTCTAGGAAAAAAGCACTAATCCTGAGTTAGGTATGGGGCATTTAACTAATAAATTTTAAGAGGGGGACTGATTGAACACCCACTTCAACCATTGTCCAAAGGAAGTTAGGGCATTTAAACGTTTTACTCCGGGAGCGCGAGATTGCGCTAGGGCATCAACTGCTGTTAAAGCCGCAAATTGTAGACCTAAAAAACTATCAACGGCAGCATAGGGACCACCCAAAGTTATCGCACCAGCCGCGTACATTTGTCCTTTACCGTTCCGCATTTCTACCAGTTCAAAATTATTTGCAACTGCAAAACGTCCCAAGCTGTTTAATGGCAGGTGGTAATGTCTGACTAAATCATCAAGCAAAGGACTGGCTTCAACTTTGGCATCAAGTCCGGTGGCATCGATAATAAAATCAGCATCTAAAGTTAGGGTCATGTGCCCAAAGTCTTTTTCTTGAATGTGGGTGATTGTTCGTCCTTTCGCATCGCGTTCCACATTTTTAACTTCGCCAAAGCGGATATCGTACCACCTCTCATTCCGCCCTTGTTCGATGATACGCTGCCAGTCGCCACGATCTGCGGTAGTAGTACCTCCCCAGTCAGCAAGTAGGGTTTTGCGTTCTTCGGGGCTAGCCTTTTCCAGCATGACTCGGAGTTCTCCACTCCAGCAGGCTTTAGGCCAGTTGAATGGTTGAAATTCGTAATGATTTTTGACCAGACGTTGGGCTTTGCCAAATCTGTTACCCATTGGTTTCGGCGATCGCATCAAATGCAGTACATTAATGTTGGGATTCTTTCTTCTGGCTTCGTAAAGTCGCTGCACTACACGGGATGCCACAATACCCCGTCCCCGGATTAATACTGTACCTCCCTGACGTTCGAGTTGTTCGTAAACGTGGTCGTGTTCTTCATAAGCGTTCACAACCGATTTAAAATCTTGATATTTTTCGCGATATGTTTGCAAATCAGGTAAAAACTGAATAGCTGGATAACCAGTTGCTAAATGCAGATATCGCGTCACTAAAAATGCATGGTTTCCGGGTGCGCGAGAGTAGGCGACACAATAACGGCCATCATCGGTTTTGCGGATACCTCGTACTCGCCCGTAGCGATAAATCTGTTCCCACCCGATACGTCTTGCTTCTCGGTCGATGGAGTCGAAGACATTGCCTGCACGGGGTGTATAGGTTTCTGCATAGGTCGGTTCGGCAAATACTTGCCACAAATATCGAAAAGATTGATTTAACTTACCTTTAGTCAAATCATGCCAAGCTTCACGCCATGCGTAACTGGGATATCCCCAAATATTATCCGGGCAAGAGTCGGAATTTGATCGCAAACGTTCGTGTAAAGGAATTTGTGAATTCAAACATAGACGTTTGTAACGTGCATAGGGTTCTTTTTCTAAACCCAAAGCGATAATTTTCTCGCTTTTGACACCACAAATTCGCAACAAATCAGTCCAAATAAAGCTACCTAATCCAGCACCAATGGCTAAAAAGTCACATTCGTCCACAGGTAAACCTGTGGCATGGATGGCTGGTACCGGAATTTGCTGCTCCCTAAATATGGGTGGTGGGAAACTGCTGCCCAGGGGTGTTGCTTGTTGAGGCGATCGCCAGTTGGGGTCGGGGAGGTTAGTATTAGGATTAAAATGAATTCTCGAATTTTGATTAATATTAATATTTACTGGCGGTGTGTTGCTAACAACAAAAGTAATGGTGATGGCATAGGGACCAATTTGGAGAGTATCACCATTTGCGATCGCACTGCGTTTTTGACGTTGGCCGTTAACATAGATACCATTAACGCTAGCTTGGTCTGTGACGAATAGTTGGTTTCCTTCCCACTCTAGTAAGGCATGATCGCGTGATACCTCCTTACTATCTAATACCATCCGCGTCACACGCTCTCCGTTGTGTTCTGCTGGCATTCGTGCAAATTCTCGACCAAAAGCGATCGGCGCACGTAAACGCGGTGTCCGTCGTTCTCCCGTTGCTGGGTCTTCTAAAGATAATTGAATTTCTGGATTATTGCTCATTTTCCCCTTTCACCTTGCCCGTTTCTGCTTTGCTCTACCCTAAATTGACTAAGGTCATTTGCTATTGGTTTGGTGTCACCAAAACACTAGCTGCGGCTGCAAGCGAAGTCCCACACCACTTACAACCTAACTCTAAATGTTCAATCGGCGAAACACGGTGACATCTTGGACATTCTAAACCGTAGGCTGGTTTGTATGCTGGTTGTGCTGCCACTGGAATCTGTACAGGTCGCTCTAAGTTTTCTGGTGGTGGTGCCAAAACCGTTGCTTCAATAGTAGATACTCCCGCAACTTGGATATGAGCCTGTCCAAGCAGAATTACACTACCTTGATTTAAAGGTTTTTCTCCCCGTTTTAGTCGTTTCCCATCGACGACGGGGGGGTTTTGTTCGCGGAGATTCCGAATCAAAAATCTTTGTTGCTGGGGATTAAAGAATATTTCGACATGTAAACCGGATACTGTCGGATGACTCAAAACAATATCGCATCTGAGTGGATCGCGACCAATGCGAACTGTTCCAGGGTTTTTAGTTGGTTGTTGTTCGTAAATTGTCTGAGTTTTTTCTTGACCTGCATCGTACCACTTAAGAATTAGTGCGCTCATTGTTTCAGTCCCAAAGACTCCTGCGATCGTTACTTCAAATTTGCCTTGTGCGATTCCTAACACGATTTGCTAGGAGAATCAAATATTTAGGAAAAGTTATAGTTGATTAAGTTTTAGTGGTGAATTGATATTGAGTATCAAATATTTGGGTATGGGAATTTAGTAATTGGGTAGATGTCAGCTTTCTGTCAGATATGACGCGATAACTTTAGCTTTTCGTAGACTATTACAAATGAATTTTCTCTATCGAGCCGAAGCTAATTTATCAGCAATTCTTGTTGTTTCTGGAAGACGATATTTAGGTGTACAGTGCAAAACACAAGCGATCGCAGTTTGCAAGCTAATGCGATGACCAGGAGAAACGTATACTGGTTTCACTCCGGTTCTGGTTCGCAAGACTGCACCAACTGTTTCACCCCGATATATTAAAGGTTGCCAACTACCTTTTTCTTCAGATAGTGGCTCATGCTTACCAACTAATCGTGATTTTGCTACACCTATTGTTGGTATATCCAATAGCACACCTAGATGACAGGCGATGCCAAACCGCTTCGGGTGAGCGATACCTTGTCCATCACACAAAATGATATCGGGTGTAATTTCTAGCTTTTCTAAGGCATCGATAACTGGCGGAATCTCTCGAAAGGAAAGGAAACCGGGAATATAGGGAAATGTTGTTGGACGGTAGGCAATACTTGTTTCTTGCAACTTTAAATCGGAGTAGCTTAATACTGCTACAGCTGCTCGACTGACTTTTCCATCTTCTGCAAATCCCATATCGACCCCTGCAACATACTCAATCTCGTGCTTGAGTTTATCTTCGGTTATTACCTCTTGATTTAACTGTTCCTGAATAGCGATCGCATCTTCTATAGATAGCGACCATTCGTGACGTTGATAAATCTTCATATTTATTGAATAAATTTAATCACAAATTAATCAATTTTCCCAAAAATTGCTTGTGAAATTAATGTTGTCAAGATAGGTACTTAGTAACATCAGTATTCTCTAGGACATCTACAGAAAACAGCATGTTAATAGATGTATAAAGGCAACAATAACTAGTCAATTTATGTAACTAAAATAAATTATTAAGTACAGCTTACGCCAAAACACATAAATATGCAAAATAGCTACAGAAAGACTAAGTAGCTACTTTCATAAAAGTGACTTCTCATCTCGAAGGTAACTATGCTGACAAGAGCTCACCGTAATGCCTAAAGTAAGAACAGAGACTAAATATCTCATTGCTGAGAGATAAAAATCAATTTTGCACTCTCTCTTTGTGAGTAGTTAAGTGTGGGTAGGGGTCATATTTTAGTCATCAAACTAAAATTGTTTTCCTGATTATGTTGACTACTATTAATTTTGAATTGCTATTCCTAACTTAATTGAGTTTTTTATAGTTGTGAATTAGCACTAGAAACATGAATATGCTCAAGCCTGACTATAAAAACTAATTATTTTTCATTTGCCAGTGCAAATAGTTATATATCCCAACTGCACGTTTAACTAATTCTCGATTGGGGTGATTCAGAAGCTCTTTTAAATAAGGCATTGCTTCCGGTATATTTGATAATTGTGCAGCACAATCTCGACAGTGTAAAATGCGTTCGGGTTCCTGCTGCAACATCTCCAAGACTCGACTTTGGTAGAGTTCCTGGGAACATTCCGTGGCGATACTACCAATTTCAATCTCTGTAGGATTATGAGCCGGTTCCCAAGTGACAACCATAAATGGTTGATTGATATCAGTGAACTTAATTTGTTTGCGCGCAGATTGTTTGAGCCATAATTTACCTCTGCGCCGCATGAAATCTGGTACATCTTGAGAGAATGCACGGGAAGATTTCATTAATAATTTTTCTCCTGTTAATGCATCACTAATATTTGGTTCCAGTCCGATAATATTAGCAACTAAAGGTTTGCCATTGTGTGCAGGTATGACAATATCTTCTCGCAGCTTGATTATCCCCGATCGCAAGACACCAATCAATAATGTCCAATGACGGTAACTATCTTCTCCGAAATCGCGGTTGACTTCACGGGCAGAAATAATTTCTAAAGCAAAGGGCATTTTTCGTTACTTTTTCATTTTTCCCTAAGCCTAACGAATAAACTGTATTGATGATTTTGGCAACAGGTTGATAATCAGTTTGTGATTTCACTCATTTAAAATCAAACTGTCACGCACCGCGAATAATTTGCATTCGTGGTTTTTGCAATACCTGGCTATATAATTCTTCCAACTGCAAGATATTTTTATTAAGAGTGTAACGTTCCAGCACTCGTTGTCTTGCCTTTTGCCCCAACAATGTTGTTAATTCGGGATGGTCTTGGAATAATGGTAGTAATGTTCGTAATTGCGATCGCACACTTCTTGTATTTAAGACAACTCCGGCTCCTTTTTCCAGTACTTCCCCATCTGCACCCACATCTGTAGCCATACAAGCCACTCCGCAGGACATTGCCTCCAATAATGACAGCGACAAACCTTCGACTAAGGAAGGCAAAATAAAGACATCTGCCCCCCGTAAAATTTCGATGCGGCGTTCTTCACTAGCCACAAACCCTAGCCAAATAATGTTATATTCCGAGCCGTAAAATGGTTCCAGGTTGTTTTTCAAAGCACCATCACCAACAACCAACAATTTACTACCAACTCCCATTTTCGCTTGTTTCCAAGCCCTTAAAAGCGACTCAACATTCTTCTCTGGAGCAATCCGCCCTTGATAGACAAAAAGGCGCTCGGCTTTAAATTCTTCCTTTAACCGGGAAGCACCAGGGGAATACTTGATGACATCAACCCCGTTGGGAATGACTGCAATATTTTCCTCTGGGACACCCAAACGGGCTAACCAATCTTTTTGCAAGTAGGAAAATACGATTGTACTATCGTAGTTAACCAAAAAGGGAGCGTAAAGTTGGTAAGTCAAAAATTGGGCACTAGAGGCGATAGTCGTCACCTTCCTGTCAAAAGCTGGATGGAAGGTAGCAACAAGAGGTAAATTCAATTCTTCGCAAATCTCCGGCAAAAAAAAGTCAAGCGGTGACAGCGTTAGCGAAGCGTGAACTATATCGGGTTTTATCTGTTTGAGTGAATCTGTTAATACCTTAGTTGCTTTTAACGTGGGAATAGTATAAACCTGAGACTTGTAAATAAAAGGTAAGGGAACGTCTTGACAATTAGTCAAATTCTCAGCGTGAGTATGCTCTTGAGCAAAATGTAAAAAGCTGACTTCATGTTTGTGATCGAGTAATGCATTTGTAATTTCTCGACTGTAGGTGACATTACCACAAAAGGGTGTTTTTTTCCCAATCCAAGCTATACGCATTCTTTATCAGTTACTAACTTGTAGGTTAGATATATTAAATTTGACTTTCTATGTTTGTGCTTTTAGTATCTTGCACCTTCTGGACTTTTAAATATCATAAAATCCTGCCAATCTAAACACTAACCAATAAAAATTAACTTTTTTAAATTCCCTATAACCATGTGTTTTCCCACTTCAGATTCACCAGCTAAGATTTTACATTGATAGCAGATGTTGTTATTTTAGCTGGGATTCTCCGCGCAATCACGATATGTAAAACTACGATTGTCATTGATGGAAATATAGCCTCGCTTGTTAAAAATCAAGCAACTCTATGATGATGTTGCCTGACGGCTACTTGACTCAATCATTGGTTTCTAAACTGAAATGTTGAGACCAAAATAAATTAACTTCCATCGCTCGATTTATACCAGGTTAAAGTACCACCCAAAAATGCGATCGCAGCTAATCCCAGAAACACATTTTGCAAACCCACAAATGTTTCTGCAACACCAGCTAAGGCTAAGGGTAAAGATAGGGCAATATTAATCACATTATTTTGTAAGCCAAAAACTTTACCACGCATTTCTGGAGGTGTTTGGGTTTGGATTGTGGTTTGCATGGGGATACCAATTAAGGCACCGAAAACTCCCAGTAACAAAATAAATCCCAATACCATTAATAACTGCTTGGTAAATAAAGATAAACCAATCAATGATGCAGCCATGCCAATACATCCACATAAACTTAATTGAGTATGGGAAAAACGCTGACCAAATTGACCGATAATGATTGCACCTATAGCAATACCAACGCCCCCAGCAGCGAGTAAAAAACCAAATTGTTCGGGTTTGAGGTTAGGGATTATTTCTGCTAAACGGACAGCTAAAACAGTAAGTGCGGCGAAGACAGAGAATAAAATTATTAGTTGAATTAAGGCGTTGCGAATGGCTTGATTCACTTTGAGATAACTTAATCCATCGCGCAAATCGCTAAAGATGTGGGGTGTTTCACTAGTAATTTCTTGGGATTGTTCTTTTGTGGAAATCAGTAATAAAATTAATCCTGCTAACGCATAGCTTCCACCAACGACAATTTCCTTACCTAAACCACCGCTACCACCAATTTGCGACCACAATTTATCAGCACTTGTCAGCAAGGGTTCACCAACAGCAAAACCAATGATCACCGATGCCATCATTGTGGTTGTGTAAAGAGAATTTGCTGAAAGTAAATGTTGTTCTTGCACGACTAAGGGAATCGCGGCTTGTTCTGCGGGTGCAAAAAATTGTGTCAGAGTCGAAACGAAAAAAGTTATTCCTAAAATAATTAAAAACCCAACTGGTAAAGCTCCAATGGGATGCCAATCGTGAGTCAACCATAACAGTGGCGGTATTGCTAAAACCAAAATTCCCCGCCAAACATTTGTTGCCACTAATACCGTCTTTTTCCGCCAACGATCTACAAATGCACCAGCCAACGAACCGAACAATACTGCTGGGATTGTAAAAGCCATCATAATTGCTGAAACCCAACCGCTTATCGTTTGGTCACCAGTTTGAAACTGGGTTTTAATTAAAGCAATCATTAAGACTAGATATACTTTATCTGCCATTTGGCAGAAGACTTGACCACCCCAAAGTGCTAGGAAATTAGAGTTTTTTAATACAGGTAAAAAGCCTTGCTCGGAATCAGGTGTTGATGTTTCGGAATTGATTAATTCATGGCTCCTAGAATCAGGATTTCCTGTGCCATTATTATTGTCCGTTGCAGAGGAAATTGCTTTACCGTTTCCATTCGCAGTAATAGAAGCGTTAGCTTGATCTAAATTGTTATCTAAATTAGGCAAATCACTTAAATTTAGCTTAGATTCGATTTGACCGTTATCATTTTTTTGTTTATTACCAATGATATTTTCTTCTTCAGAAATGCCTCTTGCTGGTGAATCTTCAGAATACAGGTGATTTGAAGATTTTGAATTAATATTTGGATTAATATGAGAATTTGCACTTGAACCGTTAGTAGATTTGAGTGCAGACGCTCGATTATGTTTCCCTGGGTGGTTAGGTAATGGGGATAGACTTTTTCTATGTAATTCAGACGGTTGCATCATGGTTGGCAGCAAAATAAGAATCTATTAAGGCAGCAGAGCGAATCGAACGGCTAAAGTGATATTGAGTATACTGACGCAATAAATTTTCAACAGACAACCAATTTTCATATTGACTATCTTCAACTGCATCAAAGTGTGAGATGTCTGGTTGCAATAACTGTTGAAGCAAATATAGTTCTGTCGCATTTAAGCGTTTAGATACTGCTGGCAACTCTTCGGGGTGAAAAATCGTTTCGTAGATTGGAAAACCTTCAGCACTATAATTTTTTCCAGTTTCACGCACAACAGAACTAGCTACAGATTGAGGAATTTCTGCTGTTGGCGAATTTACTTCACGTCGCAAACGTTCCCAAGCTGCCAAAGACACTGTTCCACCAGCATTGACACTAAAACCAACCTGGCTTTTTAGTTCTCCAAAATCGGGTTTGAGTGGATGTTGCGTTAAACAACAAGCTTCAACTTGGGGTGTCAATCCTGCTAAAACGAGAAATTGAAAAATGGCATGACTCAAAAGAGCTAATACTTTCGAGAAATTTTTGCTCTCCACCGACTCCAAACGATCTAAATGCTCATTTAACAAATCATACAATTCTTCTTGAGGGTTTTCACTTAGAGCTTGGCACAAAACGATCTCTGCTAAATATTGACTAGCAGCTAATTTACCTAAATTTTTAGCTAGACCAGGATAAGATTTTACAGTATTAGCTTGTGTAATTTTGTCTAAACTGCGCCCTTTGGCGATTAATACTTCATTAACAACAAACATAGCAGTTCTACCGCCCAGACTTGAGTTGTGCTTGCGTGCCCCAGGCGCGATCGCTGTTACTAAACCGTACTCTCTAGTTAAAATAGTCACCAATCGATCCGCTTCACCAAATGCTTGGGCTTTAAGGTTAATACCTGTGGCTTTGTAGGTTCTACTCATTAGTTAATTGGGAATGGGGCATGGGGCATTCGGTATTGGGAACAGGGTATTGCTCAAAGAGAAGAACTAATAACTAATAACTATTCTTTCTTCTCCAGCTTATCAAGTCCTTGAATCAATTCGATACTTCGCGAAGTGCCCAGACGAGTTGCTCCCGCTAATATTAAGTCTAAAGCCTGCTCAGATGTGCGAATACCTCCTGAGGCTTTAATTCCTACGCGATCGCGTGCTAATTCTTTCAAAAGGCGTATATCCTCGACGGTAGCACCACCATTCCAACCCGTACTTGTCTTTAAAAAAGCTGCACCCGCCTCCATTGCCAGTTCTGCTGCTAAACGCTTTTCGGCATCAGTCAGCAGGCTAGTTTCTAAAATCACTTTTACAGTTTGCCCAGTTTCTTCACAAATCTCCGCAATTTCTCGGTGAACTTCATCAGTTTTCCCAGCTTTCAACCAACCTAAATTAAGAACCACATCTAATTCTGTGGCTCCATTTTCCGTTGCTTCTAAAGCCTCATACAGCTTTGTTGCTGAAGTTGTTGCCCCTGTGGGAAAACCAATAACCGTACAAACCTTAGGCTTTTTCCCATGAAGCAGTTCTTTTGCCAGCCTGACATATGTAGGGTAAATGCATACTGCCGCAAAGCCAAAGCGATCGGCTTGTTCACACCATTGCTCAACATGTGCCGACGTAGCTGTCATAATTAACAGCGTGTGGTCGATAAATGGCGCAATATCAATATCTGGATAGTCTGCTGCCATCGTTTTTTCTACCAGCGATCCATTAGAATATCTTATCAAAACTTAAGACTATTTTAATAAATTAAACCATAATTCAGGGGTTTTCACGGAAAAAATAATATTAATTACTCAATTTAAAAGAAATAAAAATAATAAATATTAACTACGATAGAGCAAAGTCACAAAACTGGGAATCAAAAACTTTGCGACTTTGCGTGCAGCAATTAAGCAGCAACTTCCGGTAGTAATCTCTTCACACCTTGACTCACAAATCCTTGTAAAGCTGATACCTGCTGGCTTTGCTGGAAAACATGTTGTAAATTTTGGCGCAACTGCTCCAAGTTCAGCCCATTACCTGTTTCTAGGGCAACTTCTTGCACTTGGAAATATTCAACCAGTGCTAAACCTGCAACCCTTGTTAGGTATGCTGCACTGATTCCTTGAATCACGCCACCAACTGCGTAGGTGACTACGTTAGTTTTGAGAATGGTACTGATGGCTTTAGTAGAAATTTCCACTAAACCTAATTTGAGCATCAAAGCCCCCATTTCCGCAGCCACGGTTTTAGCTTGTTCGAGGGAGAATTTTTGCTGATATATTCCCCCCAAATCGACTATCATTTGAGCATTTATTGCCGCAGTCGCTAAAATATCTAATGCCGGTACGGGGTTGGCAAATGCAGCCGCACCTGCTATCCACTGATATTGCTCAATTGCTGGATTGGCTCGTTCTTTTCTAACTCCATTCAAGTAATTTTGGGTTTCCGCTTTGAGGATATTGGCTTTTCTAACGGTTGTTGCCCAAATTAACTGTTGCCCTTGGGATGTCAAGATTTCCGCCAACTTTAGTGTTAATTGTTGTACATCAGGTTCAGGCTGTTCCATCCATTCGGCTATGGTGCCGTCATCACCATGCTTACGAACCTTAATGGCTACAGGGGAAGCAGATGTGGCGGCGATATTTTCGTGTCGCTGTTTGAGGGAAAGTAAAATACTTTCGCGATCGCCTGTTATATACTGGTCTTGTTTGTTTAAGACCAGCATAGTACCTTGATTTGCGGTTTTTAACTGCTGAAAAGTTTGATACTCAGTATTTGTTAAGTCACCGTTGGTAATAAATAAAATGTAATCTGATGTGATGCCTGTGTTCAGTGCTGCGGTATCAGGAGTTTCTTTTTTTTCGAGAAATAATGGTGTTGTTTCTTGAAATTTTAGAGATGTAACACCTATATCAAAATTATTTTGTTGTAAAACCTGGATGAGAGTAGATTTACCAACAGATTTTCCACCAGTTACAGCCAATTGCATTTCTGTGCGGTCAATTTCGACTTGCAACTGGGAAACTTTTTCCTGCAAACTGGTTAAATGCTGATGATTTGCGGCTTCGTTGGCGAGTTGGTTGACTAAGACTTCGGTTTTGGCGATCGCTGAAATAACTGTAGCGCGATCGCGTGGTAATTCTGCCTCAAACTTAGTCATGTTGGTGCGATTCTGTTTGAATAACAATAAACCACCACCAACTGCAATTAAACTTAACAAACTCACTTCTGTAACTTGGACAAATGTGTCTTGCAAAGTGTCGAATAACCACAATGCAAAGGACAATCCCAGCCCTCCAACTAATATAGGTCGCTGCAACTTCACTGTTTTCCTCTCCAGCTTTATTAATATAGTTTGACTAAGATACTTGTACTTGAATATTTTTGATTTGCACGAATTCTACTTTAAGATATATCAAAATTCGCCCGGAGATTCGACAGGTTTTTACAGTCCCCATCGACTAATAAGTACGTCAAGTACAACAGTCTTCAGTTTTGGAGCCAAATATTACTAATTATCCAAATTAATTCAAATTAGTTCAACATAAAAAATAAAGCTTTGCAAATATTTTCCATTTGCAAAGCTTTACTTTAACCTTTTAATTTGGTGGCGGGAAGTGGATTTGAACCACTGACCTTCGGGTTATGCTTACCATCTACAGTTTTCACTGCCCAGTTGATTCAACTAGTTTGTGGTCTGGACTGTCCCTTTACCCTCGACTTTACGTTAGGGTATCTGCCTTCCAGTCTCTACACCTTCCTTAAACCTTGATGAATCAAAATTCTCGGCTTGGTTCGGGATTACCGCGCTAGTGGCTTCCCCGAGTTTGACAGATAAACGTACGCAAGTTTCTTTACGTACCGCCCACAGAAAAAATAACTTTTAAGCGTTTAGTTATTTTATCCACTTGAGCCCGACGAGCTACCAGGCTGCTCTATCCCGCGTCGTCTTTAACTAGTATAGACCCAAACCAGAATTTTGGCAACTATAAAAACGATAATTCTCCAATTACTTCCAAACGGTTGTACTGATTGACGTTCATGAATTTCTCCGATAGGGCTTGTGCGGAACTTGGAGAAATCCAACCCATTTGTTGCAGTAGGTGAATGGCAACAGCGTATTTGGCGCGTTTTGCTCCATCTACAACTTTAATAGCCAGTCCCATGCCTTCTCCTAATCTACCGACACACTGTACACCTTCTGCACCTGATTTACTGACAAGTTCGCCAGGAGTCAGACGCATTAGCTCAGTGTCAAATTCGCCATCACCTGCGACTAGAACTGGGTGGTGAGTCATTGCCCTGACTATTCGCTCCATATCTAAATTGCTGCGAGAGGCAAGCTGGGCGTATAAATGCGCCATTTGCCCAATTTGCAATAAATAGGTGGGTACGCCACAATCGTCATGAGCACCAATAAATTCTTCGGCGGGCATTCGTAGTAATTCTGCGACTTTGGTGATAATCAACTGTTGAATCGGGTGCTTACGCTCCATGTAAGTATTCAGAGGGAAATGTCGTTGCTGGCACACCGCTAGCATTCCCGCGTGCTTCCCGGAGCAGTTGTATTCCAAAGAACTGCGTTTCCCTTGAGGGGTTGGACATTGCAACGCTGATGAGTCAATATCCGCTCGCCAGAGAATATTAAACACCTGTCGCACTTGTTCAATGCTCGCCTTGTGGGAACTTGTGATAATTGCCAAATCGCGATCGCTTAAATCGTAGCGTTCGAGTGTACCAGTAGCAGTAACGGCAAGTGCTTGAAATGGCTTGAGTGCAGAACGAACAAAGGTAGCAGTTTCGGCATTCCCCGCAACTGATAAAATCCTTCCGCGTTCGTCAGATACAACAGCTTGAACTATGTGTCTCGATTCGATGATGCCTTCGCGCAGCAAGCGGACTTCCAATGCTGCGGCTTGAGTTCGTTTTCCCATTGCTGATAATGAGTTATGAGTTATGAGTTATGAGTTATGAGTTACAAATTGCTAACTAGGGTCTCAAAAATTTATTTTCTAATCCTACTTGCTGTATTGGCAAAGCAATCAAGATGGTTTACCCCTACTCTTCACTCCTAACCCTTAACTCCTAACTTTTATAAAATCTGCCAAATAATCGTACCAGCAACGTACAATACAGCCAAGCCAGCAAATGTAAATTGCAAGCGTCGCAAAATTGGTTGCACTTGGTAAGCTACAATTAGCCGATCACGAGTTAAAATTTCTTCAGGTTTTGTCCAGGTTTGACCATCGTACCACCCAGATTCTTCATAGAAGATTACCGGACTGAAAAGGCGATCGCGTATGTAAGACCATCCTAAATACAAACGTACCAGTATCAGAACAACACCAATACTTGCTCCTGCCGCACTGCTCAGAAGAAACTGAACGGTATACTTATGAGGGGCAAAACTTGCAGCCGATAATGGTGCTGCAATAAACCAGGACAAACCGTAAATCCACACTATTCGCGCTCCGTACTTGCGCCAGTTTGCGGCACAATCGCGAAATAACCAAGCGGATTTTAACTCTTCGTACTCGTTGACAGGTTGTTGTTCGGTTGGAACCGGACATGAAACCGAAGAATTAATCATGTTGGCTAACTCCCACTGCCATCAGTGTTAGTGAACTGAATACTGTTCTAGGTAAATTCAATCCGTTTACCATGACCCCAAAACGCTTCTAGGTTGTAAAATTCGCGTTCTTTGGGCATCATAACGTGAACTAGGACATCCCCGTAATCGTAAAGTACCCAGGAACCTTCAGCTTTTCCTTCTGTTCGCAAGGGAAGTCGTTGGAGTTCCTGTTCGACTTTTTCTTCGATTGAATCAGCGATTGCTCGTACTTGTACCCGCGAATAGCCTGTCACCACCACAAAGTAATCTGCGATGTAAGATACATCTGCTACTCTCAATAGCAATATATCTCCAGCCTTACGATCTGATGCTGCATCTGCTGCCACTAAAGCCAGCTTGCCACTTGCATCATCGCCATCAATCGCTGTGATTTCAACTGGGCTATTCGTCACCGTTGTAGACCGTAATGGAAAGTTTTCTGTAAAGTTATCGGACATTAAACCTCAGTCGCGCTAGTTTTTATTTAACAATTTTTGACAATCGCATCTAATAAATTTTAAACTACAAATGTTTGCAAGGTTTTTTTGAATACTAACAAAAAAACAGGTGTCATGTTGACGACCCAGTCATAATTATTTTGATTTTGATTTGCTTAAAAACCAATTCCGGGTTGTAATCACCCTGGGGTGAATAGTACATCGACGCTCTAATAAGTATTGAACAGTGCGATCGCAGGTTAACCACATTGCCCGTTCCAGATTGGAGTAGCTAACTTCTCGCAAAACTTGGAGTTCCTTGGTTTCTCCCCGCGCCGGTTCCAGACTATCTGCTAAGAATACAATACAACAAAGACGACTCATTCCTGGTCTGCCCAAGGTGTGATTCGCGATCGCTTGTAATATTTCTTTGTCATTTACACCAAAAGTTTCACGAGCCACAATTGCGCCGACATCAGCATGTAGTAAATGGGGATTACTCTCCAGCACCTCATCTATCTCCAGACCATCTGCCCTTGCCATTTGCAACAATCGCTTCGGCGAAAAATATTTTGCTAAGTCATGCATTAATGCAGCACTAGCTGTTTTTTCGCTGTCAATATTGTGCAAAGAAGCTAGTTCTATTGCCATCTCTTCGACCCGGAGAATATGATCAATCCTAGTCGCTGGAACATGTTCTGCTAACCAAGTTAATACTTGTTCGCGCATACATAGCAGTGCTGCCGAAGCATAAACGAAGAATTCAATATTCTTAGAATAATACCGCTTGGGGAAGCTACAGGAGTCAGAATAAATTAGCTATTCAAGATTGTATAAAAATATACAACATAGAAACCTTAAGACAACCTCAAGCAACGAGGGGGTATTAGGCTAGAGAACTCCACAAAAAAGATGATCCCATGACGAGCCGGGTTTCGTAAAAATTTCAACAAACCATTTTTTGAGATGCGGAAGACGAAGGATTTGTTTTTCAACTTCTGCCATAGCCTCAGTTGTGAGTTTAACTCCTGTGGAGTAAACTTTTTTGATCAATGTCACAACCAGATTTTGACGTTTAATTACCCTTTTTCTATCATCCCTTATTAGTGGATCAATTATTCTGTGGAGACCTCCTATTGATATTAAACTATTTATACCCTAAACAAAACTAGTTTGGACGAACGCCACTCTTGCAGATTCTTCAAATGAGATTGTGATGTGTAAATCCCATATTCTATTTTGATTAATCTTAAATATTTAATGTTTAGGAATTTCAATAATTTGACTTTAATTGATATTGATAAAGCTGCACCAATGCCAGAAACCGGGTTTTGGATATTACCTGGGCTAAAGCCAGGATTACAAAAAGATCGATTTTGCTCAAAAACCCGGTTTTTTAGGTTAGGTTGAAAATGGTGCATTTGACAGGTAGGCGCAAAGCGTCTAAAGCATTCCTCTGCGTAGTCTAAAGCAGCAGTACATTGTCTATCAAAACACTTGTGAATTAATGCCAAGCTGTACTTATTCAGCTATAATTTTTCGCTGAGTAATTGATGCTGATTCTACAATCGGTGTTGATTTGGGGACTGCATAAAAAAGAGCTTCAAAATTAGGCTCAATAGAAACAGGTTCAATCACAACTGGCTGAAGCAGAGGCTCGGGAACTAGTGTTGGTTCGGTGACAGCATAGAACAAAGACTCATACTGATTTAAGGCACTATCAAACGAATAGTTTTCCACTGCGAATTTACGGCTATTGTAACCAAGCGAATTGACTTTTTCTGGTGCTTTATACAAATCTAAAATTGCATCAGCTAGCGCTTGGGGTTCTTCTGGAGGAACAACTATCCCACCACCACTTTGACGAATTGCTCGTGCTGCGGTACCACTATCTGGTACTGATGCAACTAAGGCACGTCCACTAGCAAGCGCGACTTGTATTTTGGAAGGCATGTTGAAGGAAATCACATTTTTCTTTTGTACTACCAAGCTCACGTCAGCAGCAGAAAGCATGTCGGGCAATTTTTCACGGGGTTGGAATGGTAGCAATAGAACGTTATCCGCACCTTGTTCTAAACATTCTTGTTGCAAGCGCTGTAATCCCTTAGCTTCACCAACAATGACAAAGGTAATATCGGGAATGTGGCGAAGTTTGCTGGCAGCTTTAACAACTGTTTCTAAACCTTGAGTTAAAGCGATATTACCCGAATATAGGACAACGAATTTACCGTTCAGGTTGTGGTTAGCACGAAACTCACTTGCCTCCTTGGGCAGAGGACGAATGAAGTTGACATCAACCCAATTAGGAATTTTCACCATTTTACTGGCTTTAACACCTTTTTGAAGTAAATTGTCAATAAAGCCATCAGCAATTACACTGATTTTGGTAGAACTGCGGTAAGCAAACTTTTCTAATATCTGGAAGACTTTTATCAGGGCTTTATTTTTGAGTAAACCTGTATGAATCGCCGCATCTGGGAGAATATCTTGTAAATTTAAAATCACAGGACAACGATTTAACCATCCCAAAAGTGAAGCGGGGAGGCATCCTGGTAGTGAAGGTGAGGTTGTTAAAATTACATCTGGTCGCCAGCCAGCGATCGCGGGGACAAAGCTGGTGGCAACAAAGCTAGCATCAAGCAAAATGCGGTCTAATAGATTGGGTTGAGGACGAATCCAGACAAAACTACGCTGAATTTTGACACCATTTTTCTCTTCAGTAACAAATAATTTACCGCGATAAGCTTCATAAATTTGACGTTGTGGGTAATTTGGCATGGCAGTGACTACCCTTACTTCATGTCCACGTTTAACTAATCCCTCTGCGAGTTCAGTCATCAGAGGAGCGATACCTATTGGTTCGGGGTAGTAATTGTAAGAGTAAATTAAGATTCGCATAAAATTTTCTTAAAATATCCCTGGTTATTGGTTTAACAACGAACTACTCTTGCGTTTTCTTGCCGTGCATTTTTAGCGCTGTTATTAATAATTTTCTCTTCAGAGTTTATTAATGTCCGTTATTTTTCATTGAAGATTGAGTAAAATTTGACTTTTCCTCTTCAGGGAGTAAAAGCTATTTTTTATACAAAAATTTTTTGCCCATGATGTTGGATCAGAATTTTTACTTACGTAAAAATTCGATAAATATTTATAAACTATAAAAAGATATTACCCAAATTGTGAATAAGAGCGATCGCACGTCATCTTAAATTAAGTATTTCTAGATATATTGACAATCAATTTAACAATAGATAAGCATCAGCGATGAATATGATGTTGGCATTAATTGCTAAATATGCGGTATATCAATCCATGTAAATCATGAAATAGGCGAATTTTTTTACGTATATATTTAGTTAAGGGAAATTTGTGGTGGAATTATTTCCTAGCTGTTAGCCTTCCCAAAAAGTATTATGAATTCTCCTTGTTTACCTATTCCCAAGTAAAAACCCAACTTCGCGAGGAAATCGGGTTGGACACGCAAGATTTGGAAGTTTAACTAGAACTTTAGATGTTCATAAATAGCAATTTTTTAGACCGCACCACTATTTTTGTTAAATAAAATTGTGATGGTTTTAAAAATAAGCTTCAAATCGTATAACAAACTCCAATTTTTCTGATACTGCAAATCGAGACGAATTACATCCTCGAAACTGCGTATGCTTGACCTTCCATTAACTTGCCATTCTCCAGTCATCCCTGGCTTCACATCTAAACGCTGCCATTCTGGGACTTCATAGTGGGATACTTCATTGGGTGTAGGGGGACGAGTCCCAACTAAACTCATTTCGCCTGTGAGTACGTTCCAAAATTGGGGCAGTTCATCAAGACTGGTTCGGCGGAGAAATCGACCGACTCGCGTGACTCTGGGATCGTTGTCAATTTTAAAAAATGCACCTTGGACTTGATTGTGCTTTTCTAATTGGGCTTTTTTAGCTTCTGCGTCAACGCACATTGAGCGGAATTTCCAAATCTTGAATTGCTTACCCATCCAACCGCAACGGGTTTGAGCGAATAAAATTGGTCCTGGATCATCGATTTGAATGGCGATCGCGATTGGGATTAATAATATAGCTGTAATTACTAAACCAACTATTGCACCCAAAATATCAATCAAGCGCTTCATCCAAGATTTAATGGAAGGATGGGTGGTAGGCAATACCTCTTCTAGTTGATAACTAGGCAGAGATTCTGCTCCTGCTGACGACTCTATTGGAAAAACCTGGTCTAGCCCTGTCAGATTTAATACTGCTAATACTTGAGGAGTGACATTGCGGAGTGCCATTTCAATCCCTTGTTCTTGAGCATTTTTAAAATTACTGACTAAAGCTCCCAAGCCACTACTGTCCATAAAAATAGTGTTGTCAAAAGCAATAATAATTTGTTTTAATACAGCATTTGTCTGAACTAGTTCTTGGCAGGTTTGCTTAAAGGCTACGGCCTCAAGTACGCTCAACCTGGCTGGAACCTGCACTATTGCCGTTTCGTTCAGAAATGTGACGGGAAAATCTGCCTCTGTGGGTTGGCTAGTCATGAAACTTTGCACTTTCGTTGCTCTTTTGATGTATTCTGCCAAACATGATTGTTCTAGCGAATACCCTAACCTAATGTATAACCACTAGCAATCAGGGCGATCGCTAATTTTTTAAAGTTTTGACACAGATAAAGGCAAAGCAGGATTCACAATATAAAAATAAAGTCAAAATCATCTTTGCTATTGTGCCGTTAAATGATAGACGCAGCACATAGATATCATCACATGACCGCGAACACAACTGTTATCCCAACTGCACGCCTAGTTGAACTTTTCTCTGCTATCCAAGGAGAAGGTCTCAACGTTGGCACCCGTCAGATTTTTATTCGTTTTGCACTGTGTGATTTACGTTGCCACTTTTGTGATAGCGCTAATACCTGGAATGCACCGACTCAATGTAAAATTGAGTCCTACCCTGGATTACGTAATTTTGAAATTCACTCTAACCCAATTTCATTACCTGTGTTACTCCAATGGGTAGAGCGGCAAAATATACCTAGCTTACACGATAGCATTAGCTTAACGGGTGGTGAACCACTTCTTCATGCATCCTTTCTCAAGGAATTTTTACCTCAAGTTCGTGCTGCTACTGGATTGCCAATATATTTAGAAACTGGTGGTCATCGTCCCGAACAACTAGCGATGGTGTTACCTTACATTGATTCGGTAGGCATGGATTTCAAGCTCGCAAGCGTAAGTGGCGAACAACGCTTTTCGGAACATGCTCGGTTTCTCCAGCTGTGCAATGATTCGCAAGTCGAAACTTTTGTCAAGATAATTATTTCTGACCGTACTGATACTGGGGAGCTAGAACGTTTTGCTCAGTTGGTAGCTGACGTAAATCCGGAGATTCCCGTCTTCTTACAACCCGTCACGCCTTTGGTAGAGCCAGCACTCGTAGGTGGGCTTGTTTTGCTTGCACCTTCTCCCAGCCAGGTTTTAGGTTGGCAGACCATGATGAAGCGATTAGTTAAACAAGTGCGTGTAATTCCCCAAACTCATAAAATGTTACATCAGTTGTAGTAAAAATCCACGAATATAAATAATTTTAGTGAACTCAGGTTAATTGAAGGCAATTGATTCTGACAAAACTAATCTTATCTAATCAAGCTTATTAGATTGTAGAGACGTTTTGTGTAGGTCTCTACAACATTTATAGTTTTTTAAATACTACAAGTATTACAAAGGATAGGGAGATTCAGAAATTAGCTATCAAGCTATTAGCTGTTAGCTTTTGGCTAGTAAAAGAGCTAAACACTAACAGCTAACCACATTAATTTGCAGGTGGAGAACAGGGAAGATGCCCCAACGATGGGCAATCCATACCCTGATGACATGCAATATTTAGATATGTTTTTGCTAATTACCTAAACTTTAAAAACCTTCATCCAAATTTCTTGAGGATGATGATTTATTGCTGCGTACTTTGTTAGCGCTACGTTTCAGGGCGGAGAGACGAGCTTCATATTTGGAACGTTGGCGTTTAGCAGGGGTAGTATCAATCAAAGTTTTGAGGGCGCTCCCCAAGCTTTTGTAGGCATTAGGAAGGCTATAGCCAAAACGTTGTGCCAGAGCGATCGCTTTTTCATCGGCTTCGATTAATTCACGAGCGACTTTTTCGCCACTATTTTTTTGATAAAGTCGCCAACCGGACACACCACATAAAGCTAAAGCCAATATTAATAGCAAACCATCTTGAACCCAAAGTTCACCGACAGCACCACCCAAACCAATGGCGAGTGCTGCCATCTCCCAACCATCTTTAGGGATTGTGTCATTTTGAACGCGAGCAACTTCATGCCAGAAAAGCAGATTGCGTTGGTCGATCGCCAGAGTATCCCATTTCACCAAATCAATTTGAATTTCTACTTGGTCTTTACCAATTTCCTCGCAACGGATTAGGGGAGGATTGACTTCCGTCGTACCTTCCACCGTCACCCAGCTCTGCAATTCTGGGGGTAGTAAGCCCTTTAATCGCCGTAATTCACTCATTTCTGCTTTGGCAGAGGAGGTTGCATAGGATGTCATATATCCAGCCCCAGAAAACAATCAATACATAGAGGGTATCACTTTGGAGTATAGCGATTTTACGAACAATTCGGCTCAATCGTTGGGAAAACTTCCGCGCTTTTTCCGAGCTTCCATTGCTTTCTCCAAAATGTCGAGTAACCCCGGAGCCTGTTCTTGAATACTAAGTAGTAATCGCTCTCCAAGTTCAACGTTCCCTGGATCATGACCTGTTTCCATTACCTCTTCTAAGCGTGGTATTGCTACAGAATCCACCAGTTGAATTAAGCCTGTTAAGCAACGATTAAACTGTTTTTCAGTCAGAATCGAATCCTCCAAGGGAAACTCAATTATGGCACGAATCTCGCCATCAGATGGGTCATACTCCCATTGCAGCATTTTAGTTTCCCAAGAGATTGCGAGCATTGTTTGTAGAATTGCGGTTTTGTAGGGATGATCTTGTACGCCTACTATTACTTGTGGTGCAAATAGCCGAAAAAATTTGCCCTCTTCATCAAGTTGGACAACTATCAGAAAATCTTCGATATTATCGGCTTCAACGCCGGTAATGATGCGATCGTCTTCCTCCTCGACCCGATATTCCCAACCAAGATTATCTAAGTACTTGGCAATTTGTTGCAGGTCTGCTGCCATAAAAGCCTCCTGATCGGAAATGGTGAAGCGGTTTGCACCAAAACTAGTTTAACCTGGGAGGGTCAAAGCCTTCTGTACTATGTTATGCGTCTCTACCAAAGCATTTTTCTGAAAAGTGTAGTGAATACTTTCAAAAATATATTTAATCTAAATACTAAATATTGTTGATGAAAATCAATTACATTTTCATACGTTGGATAAATTGCATTAATCAATACATTTTGCTAAATGGTATCAGTAAAAATTAAACGCGAAAAATATTAAGAAATGTCTAAAAAAGCGAATATTTCTCATAAAAGAAGTTAATAAGCAGAAATCCACTTGCGATGGTAGGTAGCAGTGGTATTATTCGGGTATTACAAAAAGTAAAGGGCAGTTTCATTATGACCAAAGCACCTGTTGCTCCCGTGGTGCTAGTCATTTTAGACGGATGGGGCTACTGCGAGGAGAAACAAGGAAATGCGATCGCACAGGCTAAGACTCCCGTGATGAGTAGCCTGTGGGCAGCGTATCCACATACCCTCATTCGCACGTCAGGAAAAGCCGTCGGTTTGCCAGAAGGACAAATGGGCAACTCGGAAGTTGGTCATTTGAATATTGGCGCTGGTAGAGTGGTACCGCAAGAATTAGTACGCATCTCGGATGCAGTCGAAGATGGTTCCATTAACCAAAATCCAGCGTTGGTGAAAATTTGTCAGGAAGTCCTGAAACGTGAAAACGGCAAACTGCATATAGTTGGGCTTTGTTCTGAGGGAGGTGTACATTCGCACCTCAGCCATCTGTTTGGACTACTTGACTTAGCAAAAACACAAGGAATTAGCCAAGTTTGCATTCATGCAATTACCGATGGACGCGACACAGCACCCAGCGAAGGCATAAAAGCAATTGGACTAATTCAAAATTATTGCGATCGCATTGGTAATGCCAAAATTACCACAGTCAGTGGTCGATATTATGCGATGGATCGCGATCGGCGTTGGGATCGAGTCAAACGCGCCTACGACGTAATGACACAAGATGGCAACGGTGATGGACGTTCTGCTGTGGAACTAGTCCAATCTTCTTATGCTGAAGGTATCACCGATGAATTTATCCTCCCTGCGCGTATTGCTCCAGGAGCGGTCGAACCGGGAGATGGTGTGATTTTCTTCAATTTTCGCCCTGACCGGGCACGGCAGCTAACCCAGGCGTTTGTAAGTGCAGAATTTGACGGGTTTGAACGTCAGCAAATTTCGCCCCTGTCGTTCGTTACCTTCACACAGTACGACCCAGAGTTAGCTGTCAATGTCGCATTTGAGCCACAAAATCTCAGTAATATCCTGGGTGAAGTAATTTCCCAAAACGGTCTCAAGCAGTTTCGCACTGCTGAAACTGAAAAATACGCCCACGTCACCTACTTCTTTAACGGTGGCTTGGAAGAACCCTTTCCGGGTGAAGACCGTGAATTGGTTAATAGCCCAATGGTTGCTACCTATGATGTGGCACCAACAATGTCCGCCGAAGCTGTAACTGATGTCGCCTTGGCTGCGATTTCCAAGCAAATTTACTCTTTGGTAGTCATCAACTATGCCAACCCGGACATGGTAGGGCATACAGGGCAAATTCCAGCAACAGTACAAGCCATTGAAACTGTAGATCGTTGCGTTGGTCGATTGCTAGAAGGTATTAACAAAGCAGGTGGCACTGCAATAATTACTGCTGACCACGGCAATGCTGAGTATATGCTAGATAAGGGGGGCAATCCTTGGACTGCTCACACGACTAACCCCGTTCCTCTGATTGTGGTGGAAGGTGAAGGTGCAAAAATACCCGGACATGGTACAGATGTTAGCCTCCGTAATGATGGTAAGCTAGCAGACATTGCGCCTACAATTCTGGATATTTTGCAGCTACCGCAACCCCCAGAAATGACAGGGCGTTCTTTAGTGCAACCTGCTGATTACGATGTGCGAGGTAATCGCACTCCCGTACAAGCTGGAATGTCACTGAATTAAAAAATTAATGAGTTAATAGTTATGAGTTATTAGTTCATAGTTATGAGTTATTAGTTATGAATTAAAATTTATCAAGTATAGATTTTTATTCTTAGCCCTCATTTCTAACTCCTAACTCCTAACTTCTAACTTTTTTAAACTTTCATTCACCTGATTTTTATCATGACTGTTACAAACATAGTTCAAGGTATCTGGACATTTTCTGCTGTTGCTTTAGTTGTATTAGTATTGCTCCATAGCCCTAAGGGTGATGGAATTGGGGCAATTGGAGGACAAGCCCAATTGTTTAGTAGTACCAAAAGTGCAGAAAATACTCTTAACCGCGTGACTTGGGCATTAACAGCCATTTTCCTCGGTTTGACTGTGGTATTAAGTGCCGGCTGGCTGCCTAAATAACAATAGGATGTAGGAAATAGGTAAATGAGGAAAATACAAAAAACCTTGAGAAAATGTCTGAAAATCCTCGACCTAAAACCTAAAATCCTATTTGCTTGCTGTTTACAGGATTTATTTGTATTTTTAGGAATAATTTTTTTTACTGGACTGCTAGTTATTTTAATCAACTTGCAGTCTTTTGCTGTTTATAAAGATATTTCTCAAGATACTTCTCACTCATTACCGTATTCATTCAATATTTTCAATATTGCGATCGCAAACCCTATAAATAACGCTTCCACAAATCATAAAGTTCACATATCTCATCAAGTAAATAAAATTAATTTACCGACAGCAAAAACCCATCCCCTCCCAGAAATTCTGCAACAATGGGAGGATAAAAGTAATAGTGGTGATTATTTTGACCAAGTTCAGGAAACAAGAGTAGGGTACTTAGTCTGGTCAAATTTTCCTGTAAAAATTTACATCGAAGCACCCACAAATATCAACCAAAATCAAGCCGAAATATGGGTAAAAACAGTCTCCCGTACCGTGGAAGAATGGAATACTTATTTACCCTTGCAACTGGTGAATACAGGGGAATTGGCAGATATTAAAATCATCCGCAAAGCACCACCACTTCAGGGAAATCCACCACGGGCGCGATCAGCTCAAACTACATACGATATCTACACAAAAAAAAATATTTTATCTCATAGATTTACTATCTTATTAAGCCCCACACAAACTGGTGAATATCTGATTGCGGCATCACGTCATGAACTCGGACATGCTTTAGGAATTTGGGGGCATAGTCCATTAGTAAGTGATGTCTTATATTTTTCTCAAGTTCGTAAACCACCGTTAATTTCTACTAGGGATGTAAATACTTTGAAAAAGGTTTACAAACAACCGACAAAATTAGGTTGGCAAGTTGAATGATTAAATAATATGAACAATGACAACTTTAGCTAATCAAAAAAAGCAAATGCTACCTTACGATCGCTCGTAAAGTAGCTGAGATTTATTAATTAGGATTTTTGGGAATTAGAATTCGCTCACTTAGGTTAAAGATTCCAAGTAATCGCGAATTAAATTACGGCGTTTGGGTTGACGTAATTTTTGCAAAGCTTTTGATTCAATTTGACGTACACGTTCGCGGGATAAATCCAAAGCACGCCCAATTTCCGCTAGCGAGTAGGGATGACCATCAGCCAAGCCAAAACGCATGAGAATTACATCGCGTTCGCGAGTGGTGAGATCAGCTAGCAAGCTTTGCAAATCTCTTTGCAACGACTCGCGCATCAACATTTCTTCAGGCGTTACACCATCAGTTTCGAGCAATTCGCCTAACTCGGTATCCTTATCTTTACCGACTTTGGTTTCCAGCGATACTGAGCGAGGAACCCGCAGCAATACTTCACGAACTTGGGCTGGAGTCATTTCCAATTCAACAGCCAAGTCTTCTAAAGTTGGGGTACGACCCTTTTCTTGAGCGATTTTGCGCTGCGCTTTTTTGATTTTGTTGAGTTTTTCAGTAATGTGAACTGGGAGGCGGATAGTACGACTCGAAGTTGCGATCGCTCTAGTGATACCTTGACGAATCCACCAATAAGCATAAGTACTGAAACGATACCCTTTAGTTGGATCGAACTTTTCAACAGCGCGTTCTAAACCTAAAGTACCTTCTTGAACTAAATCTAATAATTCCAAGCCACGATTTTGATACTTTTTCGCCACCGATACCACAAGGCGAAGGTTAGCCTTAATCATATGTTCTTTGGCTTGGAGTCCGTTACTCTGAATTTTCTCCAACTCCTCAACAGTCAAATTGGCGATTTCTGCCCAGCGACGTTTTCCTTTTGCGAGAATTTGCTTGAGTTCAAATACATCCACTTCTGCGGTTCTAGCCCAACGCTCCAACGAAGGACGGTGCCCTAATTCGGATGTTAAACGTTCTTGAATTTCAATAATTCGTGAATAGGGTGAAGTAATTTCATCTCCCTGCTTGGCAGATTTAGCTAATTCAATGCGTAACCGTAAATAGCGCTGGACTTTTTGAGCTTCCGAAACTTCTTCGTCTCGTCCTAATAACCGAACCCGACCAATTTCTTGAAGGTATAAGCGTACCAAATCAGTGCTGCGACGATTAGGAGTAGCTGCAAAACTAGCTGTTTCTTCTTGCGAAACAATTTCCAGTTCTTGCAAATCCTCTACCGACAATTCACTTTCATCAACTCCAAGTTCAGGATCGAAGGTTTGGCTAGACTGTGGGGCTTCGTAGGTGGCATCTGTATACAAAGATGTTGCTGGCATAAGGATCGTCTCAATGGCTCCAGGTAACAATAGATTGTGGTAAGCAACGCTTCAAAGGATTGACCTGCATTCAGTAATGGTGGAATCCTTAGCTTGCTTCCCGCAGGATAAGGTCAGCTAATCAACTGTTGATATTGTTCCCACGATTTAATGGGAACTAACACTGTTGACAGATATTTTTGGGATTTTTTTTGAGCTTTTTAGTGTGTTGTACTATTTAATACTTGACACTTAGAAAAAATGTAGCTAGCATGGCTCCGAAATATTACCAGGGTTTACTCAAAAAGACTGATAATAACAGCTTCTAGGAATATTTTTTAGATTTTAGAAACCAAATCCTATTGACGGTAACTTTTATCACGTGATATAAACATAGTTAGGTAAAATTTTTCTTCGACTGTGGCATAATCATATCTACATAGATTCCCTAGTGCTTTCCTGAAGGTTTTTGTCAGGGAATTGTCATTTTTTCATTAAGTATTATGATGCTAGAGTTAATTCCGTCTCGAATTATGCGTTCACGTGAATGCGATCGCCTGTAATGTTGGTGGTAAGGGAAGCTTTTCTAAAGCTAGGCGAGAACCAAAATCCAGAATTTGAAAATCAATAACTAATCAATCGTGATATTCGGGTTTAATATCCCGCAGCATCAATTCTTCTAAAGCTTGGCGAGGTGTAATTT
This sequence comes from Calothrix sp. NIES-4101, assembly GCA_004296455.1. Lineage (GTDB taxonomy): Bacteria > Cyanobacteriota > Cyanobacteriia > Cyanobacteriales > Nostocaceae > Brunnivagina. The sequence goes on along the minus strand of AP018280.1, from coordinate 3,553,779 downwards.
CTCCTTGCAGAAGCCGATACACTTGTTCTGTAATTGGTATGGAAATATTTTGTTTTTTCGCACTTTGCATCAACACTTTACAGGTATTCACTCCTTCGGCAGTTCCCTGTAAATGTGCGATAACCTCGCTCAGGGTTTTACCTTGAGCTAATTGATAACCAACTTGGTAATTGCGACTGAGGGAACTATTACAAGTAGCGAGTAAATCCCCTAGACCAGATAAACCGTAGAATGTTTCCGCCTTGGCACCCCAGGACACAGCAATGCGAACCATTTCTGTGAGTCCCCGAGTAACTAGTGCTGCTTTGGCATTAGTTCCCAAGTTTAAACCATCACATACACCAGATGCGATCGCAATTACATTTTTTAAGGTGCCCCCCAATTCCACGCCCAAGGGATCGAGATTTGTATAGACTCGAAACTGTGGTGATGAAAAAACAATCTGTACAATCTCCGCAGCAGTCGCCGAACGACTAGCAACGACGGTTGCGGATGGTAAGCCCTGTTGAATTTCCTTGGATAAATTGGGACCCGATAGTACAACTACTGGATGTAAGGGAAACATCGCTTGCCATATCTGCGACGGTGTACGAGTCGTTTCCGGGTCTAGTCCTTTTGTTGCTGTGACAAAAATAACATCTTCGGGAATAGATAAAGACTGAATTTGCTTGGCAACTTGACTGACTCCCTTTATCGAGATTGCCGACAGAATAATATCAGCATCTTTGACAACATCAGCCAAAGAGAGAGAATCTCCAGATGTTAAACCACTACGCGACCAAATTTTTACTTGATGATTTTTATTGTTGGCAATCGCAGCTAAAGCAGTCCCCCATGCACCTGCACCGAGAACAGCGATATTTTTTGGATTAGTCAATTTGGGATTGGTCAATTTTTCGATTTTAATTTTCGTAGCCTGATTCAGATGAGGCAGCAACAGCTTTTTTACTGGTTGGTGCAATCAACGAGACTATCCTTTATACTGTGCATGGTCAAAACTGGGAATTTCCAGCTAGATATTAGTAGTTAGTTTTTAGCTAACTACTAGATATCTAATAGCTTAAATACTTAGAGCATACTTTCTTGACAAGGCTGAAAAGAATTTAAAGCTTCTTCGATTGAACTTAAAGCGGCTTCAAAATCGTCATTGATAATTTGAATATCAAACTCGTGAGCAGCATGGATTTCGTCTTGGGCACGATGCAAACGGCGGATAATTGCCTCTTCTGGGTCTTGTCCTCGACTGCGTATACGCTTTTCCAATTCGCTCAGGGAAGGTGGCAAAATAAAAATGCTGAAGGCTTCCGGGAAAGAATTACGTATTTGTCTCGCCCCTTCCAGTTCAATTTCGAGCACCACACATTTGCCCGAATTAATTTGGTTGAGAACGGCTTGTCTGGGAGTACCGTAGTAGTTACCAGCAAACTCAGCCCATTCGAGAAATTCACCGCGAGCAACTAGTTGTTCAAACTTGCTACGGCTAATAAAATGGTAGTGTTTGCCATCAATTTCTCCCGGACGGGGGGAGCGAGTTGTCGCCGAAACCGAGTAATATAGTTCCGGATGACGCTGAAGCAGTGATCGCATTAATGTGCCTTTACCAACTCCGCTTGGACCTGTTAAGACAATTAATTTGCCTTGTGAAAGGCATTTTTTGATAGTAGCACCATTCTGGATGGATAAAAGTTGCATCATCCGCTCAACCTATGAATCAATCAATAGACATTATTCATTAGCCATGCGTCGCTGTTTAGTTGATACAGCGACAGTTGACTAATTTTTATTGGTAGTATCAGTGACAGATAAACTATTCTAATCCACATAGTACTACCGATACAAAATAAACTGGGTGGGAATTTTAACCCACCAGTTAATCTAATTATCTACCGTTTGATGTTCCCGTGAAATTACAAAGCGATTTGCCACCGTTTCCGGCTGAATTGCTGAGAGAATCACATGACTGGAATCGGTAATAATTACAGCCCTAGTTCGACGACCATAAGTTGCATCAACCAGTTGGCCGCGATCGCGTGCATCGGTGATGATGCGCTTAATCGGGGCGGATTCTGGGCTGACAATGGCAACTACTCGATTGGCTGAGACAATATTGCCAAAGCCGATGTTGATTAGCTGAATGTCCATAAAATAAACTGACGTTCAACGTGGTGTGAGGAGAAACACAATCTCAGGCAACATTTCGTGATCGAAAACCGAATTGCACTTTTTTTACAATGCGTATACGGTAATGTCGCTTTAATTATGTTTCTACAAAGTACTATTTTTCATGTTATCCCCAAAAAATAGCAGTTTCAACGCCAAAATTAGCGTTCTTCAATTGTTTTTAAATAATGATTGCTTTTTTTTAATCTTTATCAATCAAGTTTAATTAAAATCATCCTCAAGATATAGGTAAATTATGATGAAATGATTATGTATATATTATTAATTTTTATCAGTGTTAGATAAATAAAACACATAAAATTTACATTATTTTACGTGGTAAATACTTATATTTTTATTTACAGTGTATCTCTTCATTCCCCTATTACAGCAAGACTGACATCAAATTAGCTTTTGAAAAGAACAAAAGCTGGGCATTGAAGACAGGTATATTTTGTTGATTTTCATATCGATTAAGCTTTATAAATTCTTTTGAGAAAGGAATATGATTATACTAATAATACAAAAAATAAAGTTATCAAAATTCATTAAATGCCTAAAGAGCGATTAACCTAATCAACACTGTTGAAATTATTGCCTCAAGAGCACTCTCAGCAATTACCAATTCGCAATCCGCAATACTTTCCGAGAAGCAAGTTACATCATTTTGGGGTTGAATTCCACAAGCCTTTACAAGTAGCTTTTTTAACTATGCGATCGCTCCCATGATGGCTTGCTGTGTAAACAATTATGTAGTGGCTGTAATTGTATAGGTGTAACCCTTCCCGGAGGTAATTGCGAATTTTATGATTGAGAAATTGTTCAGCTTCTCCTCTGTAACCAAGCATTATTGTTGGTAATTCTTTTCATTTCCTGCAATCGCGATCGCAATCGATGTAAATTGGGGGCATAACCTCCGTAACGCCAATCAACATAAGCTTGGCAAATTTCATCAATCACTTCAGCAGTGGCAGTCGTATGTTGTTGGTAAGAGACTTTCGCAAATTCTAATGGGGTTTGTGATGGGTGTTTGCCCAAACCTTTAGCATCAGTCCACTGCAACATTTGTTGGTAAAGGCTTTCCATTGGTGGTAATTTCCTTAAGGCAGAGCGATTGTACAACTTTTTCCATCCTTGCCATGTTAACCAGCCGGAGAAACCAAAGGCTGTGGCAATAATTAACCCTTGGACAATACCAAACCAACCTTTGGCAAATAAGCCAAAGAACCACAGGAATGTTTTTGTCAACCAGGTAAAAATTACCTCAAAGAGATTATTAAGAAAACCACTAATGGGTGAAGGCAACCAACCCGCTACCCATTTCCAAAAATGCTGAAGCACAGAAAAAGTTTGAGTTTCTTCCACCGATGGTGGAATTAGAGGATGATTAGGAATTGGATCGAAAGCAAACCAACCGTATTTGGGGAAATACACTTCCGTCATTGCGTAAGCATCGGTATTACGAACAATATACATTCCCGTAAATGGATTAAATTGTCCTGATGCAAAACCAGTCACAAGCCTGGCGGGAATACCAATTGAGCGCAACATCACCGTTAAGGTTGTAGAGAAATAGTCGGGATAACCACCCTTATATTTGAATAAAAATGCCTCTACTAAGTCTTCTTTCTCTGTCAAAAAAGGAAACTCGTTTAAACTTTCGGGAATTTTATAGTGTTGTTTGAGATATTGTGCGAGGTAAAGTGCTTTTTCATAGTTAGAATCAAGACTTTTTTCCGATTGCCCAACTCGATTCTTGTTATAGTTTGCTAATATCTCTTCGGTGCGATCGCGAACTTTGTCGGCAATCTCGCTGGGAATCTCTAAATAATTTTTGGTAATACTAGCTGGATATGTAGTGCCAGCTTTACCCAGCAATGTGCGATCGCGAATCGGAACTTCGGAAACCACAGTATAGGTAAAACCATCAACTAAATTTACCGGAGCCCGTAAACTATTCTCAGTATCAACTGCGATCATCGGTGCAGGAAAGTAAACTTCCTTGGGGTATGACATTGCCGGGATTAAGTTTGGCATGTCGTCAACAACTGCATATGTCTGTACTACTTCTTGAGTAGTCCCAACAGAGTTGGGGCGGGGAAGAAAAATTTGGTAACTCCAAGGGGAACGTTTAAAGGTTTGGGTTTTCTCATTCCGGGAAATTTCCCATCCTTTCCCCGTGTATTTATCAAAAGCTAGCACTCGCCAAAAACCCTCAATTTGCGATCGCACCCGCATCACAACTTTGGGCTTCATTTCACCACGCAGATTTTGGTTCATGCGACTGTTAAACCCGTAGTAGAAGCTAGAATCAACCTGTCCGGGTTCTCCACTTCCTCCACTACCTGTTCCTGTACCATTGCCATTACCATTCCCCTGACGCACATAACCGGGATTGATAATGCTGCGTCCGGTAAAATTGCCTTTGACTTCAATATTGGAGCTAACAGGAAACATCCGCATCTGATAGCCAGGGAATCTCGGTAAAATGGCGAAAATGCCCAAACCAGTCGCCAAGATGAGAGTAAACAATAAAAAATAAGAAGGTAGAACCGCAGAAATCCTTTCTGACTTCCGTTTCTCCTTCTTCTCTTGAAAATTGGTAATCCCTAGTCGCGATCGATAATCAAAAATTAAAGTCGGTAAAGCAACGCCTAAAAACACCAACAAAACAGGTGCAAAGGCTAAAGTTTGACTCAGAGTTGCAGCAACCCCAAGTAAAATCACCCCAATGACAATCGAATAGCCTAAATCTTTGCGCCGAGGCATATCATAACTGTGCAGTACCTGGAGTTGGATTAACAATTCCGCTAATACCAATCGTGTATCGTTCAACTCCCCCAATAGTCGCCCAAAGAAAGCACCCAGTGCTACTAACATTCCAATGGCGATACCAAATTTTACCGATACATTGCGATTGTGACGACGGTAGTAACTCCAACTCGCACCCACAATACTTAAAGGTACTGCCCAAAAAGACGATTGAGTTTCTGCTGCAATATCCTTGGCAATAATCCCTACAGTAACCAACAACAACACTAGCACTCTCAAGGGAACGGAACTTTCTGTTTCCGACAAAGATGGCAGAAACACACTTTGCTGCCAATTCATCCATTGAGGTAAACGCCAAAGCCGATTTATCCTGGTAAATTTCAACATTTTGATTAGAAAGCAGCAAACAGTTTGCAATCCAGAAACGTAGACGCGACGGACTCTAACTTTCTCAGTATAATTACGATTATTGGAACAAGATATTGACAGATTAGTTACAGAAAATTCAATTATGCGATTCCACAATAACTAATCTTAAATCCGATTTCCAATCCTCAATTATGCTGCTTTCCGTAGACGTTAGAGGCACTGCATTGCCGATGATTCGACGTTGTCAGTGCCTAAAATTATGACCGCTTCTTTAAACCAAGGATACGCTTTAAAACCAGGATTCGTCATCTCTAAACTGATGGCGTTTGATAATTTAAAATTTTAGTGCCAGTGTTTTTTATTACAGTGTAGGCAAGATTAAAAATGTTAAAGGTTTTTCGTCAATTTCAGTTAAATTGACTTCGAGAGTATAGGGTTGCCGTGGCTGTGAAGCGTTGGCATTATCGGTAATTTCTAAGCTCAAGCTGCCGGGAGCAGAGGATTGTGCCATTGCTTGGGTACCATTCCCCACGACTTTGAGACTGCCCTTGGTGGGTAAATTGCCACGAATACAAAGTTGTGACAGTGAACCTTGGCTTTGGTACTCAACTTTCAATGCGATCGCCCCAGCACTGGTAAACCACTGTCTTTCAATTACTGGGTTAGTAGCTGAAATTGGTAGTGTCAAGTTATCCAGCAGTTGTTTAGCTGCTAATAATGACACAGCCATTTGCTGACGGGGTTGCAGTTCTGAGTAATCACTATCCAAATTGGGTATTACCTCCAGGCTGGAGGCAGCAGAACGATAAGGAGTTCTCAGCACCAATCCGGCTAAATCGTTAATTGTATGCGGGTCATTGGGAAACAAACTCTCCACTGCCTGAACTAATTTTGCCCCCAGTGGCAATGAAGAAGTTACCAAAGCTTGACATTTTTCCAGCAATTGCCGAAACACCCGCTCAGGTAAGTCAATTGGTAAATTCAGCGAAGCTTGGGCTTGTGCCCATCCCCAAGCTGGAACCAAACTGACTGATGGATTGTCAGCGTAATCTGGATATTCTTTTACTTGAGTTTCCCAGGGAAATAAAGGAGGATGGTTTTGTATTTGAATTTGTAACCGACGTTTAAGGACGGCTTGGAAACGTTCTTGCACAGTAGGAATTTCTCCTAGTTGAAAGGTTTGGGGTGTCCATTCTAACTGCTGTTCTCTACTGTTTAAATCAGTAGCTTTAGCTGTCAAATTTTCTACCCCGTTATTTTCCTTACATTCGACCGAAGTATCATCTGATGTCAGGGCGGTTTCCGCCAATAACCACCGGAATAACTGGTTTTGCAAGGATTCTGAGTCACTATTCATGAGTAGATGCACCCGATCCGGACACTAAAGAGTTACGAATTTCCCAAGCTTGTTCAAGAATTTTAAACCATCGTTTTTGAAGTTGTGCCATTGACAACCCTAAACTTTTGGCAATTTTTTCGTCGGGTTGTCCTTGTTGCTTTAACTCCAATAGAGACCGTTGTTTCTCATCCATTTGAGCAATGTAGGTATCCCATTGTTGGGGAGTTAAACCCAAATTAGTTTTCAGATCGGCTTCAAGCCATTCATGGACCAACTCCCAACGGTGCAAGAGGGCAAAGCGAATCAAATGGTATTTGAAACGTTGTTGCAAGTAATCACGTTGTCTGGAGGTTAAGCCAAGAACTGATTCAATTTCCTGTGCGGACATATCCTGTAACCGCAGTGTAAAATAATCAGCACAGTCGGTTTGTTGTCGTTCCTCTAGATAACTCATTAACTCGGTAATCACCACAGAACGTAGCGTGTCTTCTTGTGGTTCGGGTTCCGGTTGAGTTGCCATTGCACTCCGCAATCGCTGTACTGCCGGGTCTTCCCAAGCTCCATCCGCTTCATTGGTACTACCTTCAGCAGCTTGTTCAATATCGACACAGGTTTCTGGGGGTTGCTGTTGAGAAAAAGTTTGTGCCCGCAGAATAATCAACTGTTGCTGTCGTCCGGGTAAGGGAATGCGGCGTTTCCCATAGCGTTCTGTGAATGCCATGTATTCCGCTAATTCAAGCAAGGTATGGGGCTGGTAGGTAGCACCTAATTGGTTTTCGCGTCGAAAAGCATTGAGTGCTTCCAAATAAAAACTTTGGAGAAAATCTTCAATAATTGTCAACCGCCCTTGGTAGCTCAGTTGCCTTTGTGGAGGGTTAATGTAACGATAAATAATCGCACTTAAGGTACTGTGGAGATCGACGCGCCCCCGATTGGAACCCAACTGATGGTAGCGTAGGCACTGGGAGAGCCGATGTCGGGCAAGGGTCATGGCAGAGCTTTCTATAGCACCGGAAGCCTGGATGCGTTTGCTTTCGCTGCAAATGCGGTAGACTTCGGCAGTGATTCGCATTGCCACATCGTGGCAATTTTGCTCCGAAGCTTTGGTTGATTGTCGAAGCTCCTGGAAGAGGAGTTCAAATATCGCCTCCACGCCGATAGAATTTTCTCCCTGAATAGTTGTGGTTGCGGCTAAATTCATAGTCTCGTTGTTCAAAAGACCCTAACATACCTATTTACAACCTGTAGGACGACGGGTGTTTAGTTTCAGGTTTTGCGTATAAGCTAAACGCAAAGTATATCCAAAAGTTTCAGATTTGGTTTAATCTATTATTCCCAACTCTGGTTCGATTGTTTGCACTTTGATTTACTTTACCCTTAACACCTACCCATCGGTTTACAAGTAATTTATGGACTTAGAAGCACAAATTCAATTGCTGATTGACAAAGCACCCCAAGATGGTATAACACCACAACTGATTACAGCAATCGCTCCTGTCCTTTCCGCGATCGCTTCCTCATTACGTCATTCCCAATACTATATCCTGCAAGACATGGATGAACGCTGGGTGATGACAACATTAAGCAACCGTGCAAATCCAGAACTCGAAAAATGTGTGATATACGCTTACCCTACACTACAAGATGGTAAAGCCAGCACTGATGCTGTGTCTAACCCTCAAGTAATTGTTGCACCCATTCCCGTGACACATGTTTTGTTCCAATTGGTAGCATTAGAACCCGTAGATAGTATAGTTTTTTTTGAGACGACTGGCACGACCAATAACACTGTTGAGATCGAACGCTCGAATCTACAAGCCTTATTCCAGCGATCGCTCCAACAAAACTATGGACGCAGTTCTATTCCTCCTGATATCGCCTAAAAACTATCAGATATCAGCTTAACTTGTCACAAGCAACATTGTGGGAATTAATGAGTCACTCGCTAAAATAAATTTTTGGTAAAGTTTTCAGTAAAGCCGACTTAATACAAAGTCCGCCATATTTGCTAAAGCTTGTCTTGGTTCCGAGGGTGGAAGTTCTAAAATGTGTTCAACTGCTGACTTAGCATGGTATGCTGCTAGCTCTCTTGCCCTCTGAATCCCTTGGGTATCAAGAATTAAAGCCATTGCTTTCTCCAAATCGCCATCTTGAGCAAATTGTCTTTCGATGGTTACTTCTAAAGCTGGTTGCTCTTCCAATGCAAACAAAACTGGTGCTGTCAGATTACCACTTTTGAGGTCGGAACCTGCTGGCTTGCCTAATGTATCTGTCGAACTCGTAAAATCCAAAATATCGTCAACAATTTGAAATGCTAAACCCAAATGATTGCCATATTCGTACAGATGTTCGGCAATTTCCGATGAAACTTCGCTGATTACTCCCGCAGCTTTGGAACTATTGGCAATTAAAGATGCAGTTTTGTAATAACTTTTTTTCAGATAGGTTTCTAAGGATATACTAGTATCAAATCTATTTAGTCCCTGTTGGATTTCTCCAACCGAAAAATCCATCAAAACCTGTGATAGCAACTTCACAACTTCTAAATTATCCAGGTTTGCCAAGTGCCAAGATGATTGGGCAAAGAAAAAATCTCCTGCTAATACAGCAATCCGATTGCCAAACAAACTATGAATAGTGGGAACACCACGTCTCACATCTGATTCATCAACTACATCGTCATGCACTAAACTCGCAGTGTGGATCATCTCCGTGATTTCCGCAAGGCGACGGTGGCGCTGAGTAATATCTTTTTGCAACATGGTTGCCCGCGATATTAGCAAAACAATCGCTGGTCTGATACGCTTTCCCCCAGCTCCAAATAGGTGTTTTGCCGCCGCAAAGAGGATGGGGTGGTCATTTCCAACAAGCTGTATCAGGTTCTCTGCTAGTATTTGCAGGTCTGCTTCCACAGGGGTAAAAAAGGAGGTAGCTGGGGTCATGGATGGGCGGACTCTGACTTAAGTTACGAAAGTTTACATATTCTCTACTCATTTTAAGATAACGCAGTGCTGCTGCAAAGCGTTGATCAAGAAAAAGCTGTAAAAGGTTGAAAGGGAAATAGGTTGAGAAGTTTTGGGAATTTACAATTCCTAACCACCATCCACCAGATTTAGCTGCCAGTGCTTGCTTAACAACTATTTACAGTCTGGACAACAGAATTTTCGGATTGTGTATTTTTCGGTTGTATTTAGAAATAGAAAGCAAAAGGAAAACTTGAGTTGATGGTATGATGTGTTGAAAATCTCGAATACTTGCCAACTTCCAGGCGATTTGGATGCTGATGACGACAAATAAAGCTTTGTGATTGCTAGCCTGCCAGAAGAGCTAGCCTGCACCAACACCAAAGCTCTATACCCAAAAAACAAATTCAATGAATACTAGTTTGTCCATGGCGAGATAAGTTTTTTTGGGTGAGTCAGTTCTAAATGATCCGCTCAAATGTTTTCTACACTTTTTCCGTCAAGCTTTCTAACTTCATTATCTTGACCTGAAACTGGTATCGCAAGCCATATATTTTTTGATTTTTATAGTATAATCAAGTTTAGATTTATACATTGATATTGAAGAAATAGCAGTATATTTTGAGTCTGTAATTTGATGGAAATTTTGATTGCTTCTCCAGCTATGTAGAGACAAAAATCGCTTTAGAAAATCAATTACGTGAGGAAAACTAAAGTTTAATTTTAGCTCCTAGTAGCGATCGCACTAACCACACTTAGTGATTATTGTGATGCCAGAAAATCGATGTATTTGATTTTCTACTGGCATTAAAGAGAATTTTTCAAAATTAACAGCTAACCACTCGAAAAGGTGAGGCGGTTATGTTACGCTAATGTCAAGGGACTTCAAAATTTTTGTTATTCACTTCAGGAAGGTTTATCGCTCTCTTAGGGTTTATAGCCGTCTTGATTTGTACATAAATAGAAATCAACATGGTTGAATCGATAAAGCTAAGTAGCTACTGAGATTCATTAACTTGGATACAACTTTTGTAGGCAAGTTATTTGCATTTTACGGCTATCCCAGCAGGTTTCAACCTTAGCCTTTGAGTATAATTAAAGGCTATATATCCTATTGTGTAGTAGGGAAAAATACTCAGAATATGCAGATTTGTGAGAACTGCCTTCTCAGCCGTAAATAGCTATGTTGGCGGTTTGAATGCTTGATGGCAGTAAATCTGTAGAAAAAAATAATCACAAACGAAGTTAACTTATTCTTAACTTCAAGGTTCTTCCATTCCAGTGCTTCGTAGTAATGGGCATTGTTTGCTGTCAATAATTAATATTGAGGGCTGGAATTGCATGAAGAAGGATAAGCTGCAATTGCGTAGACAAAGCAGATGGTAAAAACATGTTTTACGTGGAAATGCCTATTATGATTGTTTTATTAGCTACCGGATACTTATTTTCAATCTATCTATTATTAGCATTAGCTAAACGTAATAGTCAAAAAACTGAGACCAAAGATACAAATGTTTCGGTGACATCTAATGTTACAGAAGCAGTTAATGGTCAATAAGTCGTAATCAGGTAGGTTTATGTTAAATTTTATAGCTGTCAGAAAGTATAGTGTTCTCCTAGATGGGCTGCACTACACTTTCTCTAGCGGTGATTTTAACCGCGCACTTAAGCTTGCCCATTCATCTATGTAACCCTCCCATTAATTGATAGCATCATGCCGAGTGCTAGATACAGCAATCTCACTAAAATGGATTACTTCAACGGTGGGAGTGCAGCCGAGCCAATTGATAGATGATTGGGAAAATTGCTGTGGACAACCAGTGACAACAAAGCGAGTTGGCATTGGTAGATGGTTGTTTCTTAGACTGAGTAATTCTAGTTCTTGAGCGCAAGCAGTGGCAACATGCACTGCTGGATCTATTAAATTGACATTATTGGGAAGGAGCGATCGCAATATGGGAGACAAGTGAGGATAATGAGTACAACCATAGACTAAGGTGTCTATTTCGCGATCAATAAGAGGCTCTAGGTAAGAACGGGCGACTTCTATTGTATAGGGGTCGTGAATACGATTTTGTTCAATTAAAGGGACAAACTCTGGACAGCTAACTTGCCAAACTTGCATGTCGGGGTCAATTTCCAGGATAGCGTTTTTGTATGCATTACTTTTGGCAGTGGCAGGAGTAGCGATAACACCAATACGCTTACCTTTTTCTATGGCAGCCCTTGCACCTGAGAGAATGACCCCAATAACGGGAAAATTAAATTCTTCGCGAATAATTTCTAGTGCCAGCGCAGAGCTAGTATTACATGCCATCACTGCCATTTTCACACCTTGACTTTGCATCCAGGTGAGAATTTCACGATTAAACTGGATAATTTCAGCTTGCGAGCGAATGCCATAAGGCAATCGTGCCGTATCCCCACAGTAGATAATTGACTCCTGGGGAAGTTGGCGATAGAGTTCGCGTAGTACCGTTAAACCCCCCACACCACTGTCAAAAACTCCAATGGGGGCACGTTGGGGTTCTTGATCGGAGATTTGGAAAAAATTGCCTTCAAATAAGGAAGATGGAAACACTGGTAATTATTGTTTTGTGTTTTGATTAAAGATACAGGATTTATTGCAATTCAACAATTATTTAGCCAAGGTTTTTGATCAGAAATTATGGAAATGGGGAAGGACACTTCTGGGGTTACTTCCCTTTGTGAAAGAAAGTGTCCGTCATCGGGCATCGCCAATGGCGACTCTTATCTCTTCAGGTATTGGAGAATACCACGTGCGATCGCATCTGCCATCCGATTTTGATACTCTACAGTCCCAAGACGAGGGTTATCTTCCCGTCCTGTCATATAGCCGGTTTCAACCAATATCGAAGGCATAGAACTCTTCCGCAGTACATAAAATCGCGCTTTGCGGGTACCTCTATCTTTGATGGTAGGAATACTTTGAAGAATTGTTTTCCTGACTGCTTCGGCTAATTGATAACCGCTATCGTAGTAGTAGACTTCCAAACCATTAACATCAGGACGACCACCAATTGAATTGGCGTGAATACTCACAAACAAAGTCGCATTAACACGTTCTGCTAAATCAACCCTTGGTTTCAAGTCTACAAAATAGTCCGCATCCCGTGTCATGACAGCTTGGACACCGTTTTGCTCCAAAATGGCAGCTACTCTTTTACCAATTGGTAAAATGACATTTTTTTCTAATAATCCACCAATTCCAGGAGCACCTGAGTCTTTACCGCCATGTCCAGGGTCAACAATCACAATTATTTTACCCTTAGGGACTGGATTTCGGGGTTGAGGCTTGGGTGGGTTGACAACACCTCCGCCTGGTGGTAGTGGTTGGGGGTTGGGACGTGGTAATGGTAGGACAACGGGAGGATTAATTGGAGGATTTGTTGGGGGTCTGCTCGCAATATTACCGCGCCGCAAATCGAGAGAAATCAACTGACCACTTAGTTGATTTACTTGTCCCACTTGTACACCGGCAGCAGGTTGAACTAATATCGCGACGTTATTGGATTCTTGTTGGAGTTTAACCCTGAGTACGGCACTATTGGCACTCAATGAAGGCCCTCGCAAGTCTCGTGATAGTTTGGCATTAGGAATTGTAATCCGGAATAGTCCAGTCGCTCTATCCCAGCCACCACTCCCTGTTAAACGTTGGTCTCCACGAATAATAAGTTGCGAGCCAGTGGCGTTGAGTTCAACTGACTGAATTGTAGCTATGTCATTATTTACAGGTCGATCTGGTTGATTGTTATCCCTATCTGTTGGCGCATTATTATTTCGATCGGGCAAACGAACTACTGGTGTCCCAGGAATAACAATGAAAGCGTTATTACCACTTTTTGAGGCTCTCCAGTCAGGACTATCTTTTTCTACTTGCAACTGCATTCGTACAGTAGGCGTTCTGGAATTTAACTGCGACAAAAGAACACGGTTTACACCAAGCTTATTAACTGACAGGTTGCGTTCTTTTAGTTGAGGTGAGATAGTCGCGCCACTGATATCAATATCTATTGCCCGTTTATCTAGACTACGAATGACGCGAATTTGCGGATTTCCACCACCACTTGTCCGCAGAAAAAATCCGTCGCCCGTAACTTGGACATTTTCAATTTGGGTACCAATTTCGGTGGCTGCCACCACTGTTGTTCTGCTAGGTACACTATTAGATAGACTATTAGAATTAGAAGTATTAGAACTGGAATTATTGGAGTTATTAGTCGTAACTACGTTGTAAACGTTGTTTGTGGTTGCGTTGTCTCCCTCTTGTTCGCGTTCCGGTTTGGGTAGTTGTACAGTCCAACGATTGGGACTAACACCAACAACTTTAACTTGTTGGGGGTTGAGAGTATAGCCAGAAGCCAGTTCGACAACGATACGAGTGGTATCTTTATCAAATTGCCCGACACGCAACGCCCGAATTGCACCACCAACTGGTTGACTCAATTGAGGACGACCAAATTGGGTTCCTGGTAAGTCAAATACCAATCGAGTTGGGTTAAATACTAGCTGTGCTCTTGGCTGGACAGCACCTTCGGTTGTAATTTCTAAACGATTTTGACTTTGATCAAACCGCCAAGAGTTAAGTTTTGCTGCATGAGCGGGTGAGGAAATAATCAAAGCTGTAACAATAGTGCTGGGTAGTAACCAGTGTAGTTTCACAGTGTTTTCTCCTGAGTCCATTAAATTGGGAGTTGTCATTCTGTCTAAGTGTTAGCAAATCCTCACACCGTCACCCTTATTAGGTTTGCTAGTCGTCTATGGAACAAGCTCACCGCCCAAACCTTTGTTGAAAAATCAAGGAAGTTTCTTTGAGGAGTTAGGTGTCTTTATGCAGAACTTCCGATGCTATATCTTCGTTTTTTACTTGCTTTGCGATTAGCTTGACAAAGATGCTACGCATAGCTTTGACCTTGACAATTTTAAATACTATTGAGTCTATTAAGTCGCTAAAACGTACTTTATTAAGCATCAGATTATACTTGTAAACAGTATAGAAGATAGAATTAATTCCAAGTCTGAAATTCCAACTATGACTTATTTACCGAGTAATATTAGATTTTAGTTCTTGATGATTAGATGGTATATTCCGCCACAAAGTTTCATGTTTTAAATACAATGTCAATCCATAATTTGCCAATTCAAACACTAAATTAATTTTCAGTACAAGAAAATAGTAAACTGAAGCGCTTTTAGTTATAACCGATCGCAGTTAGTTTCCAGCTAACTGCCAAAAGCTAATAGCCATTTTGAAAAGCCCAATTTTTAACCATGCCTAGTATAGTAATCGTTTGTTAGTTGTATGTGTTCGTTACACCCAATGCATAATGTTCAATGACCAATGCCTAAGTTAGCTTATATTTAACAGTTTTAGTTGCATTTTTCAAAAAAATGTGTTCTGTTTAAACATGAGAATTCAGGATTGATTGGCTTGAAAGGTTTAGGTGTTCATGAGTGTCTATCGTTGGCGAAGATATTGGAGGATGCCTCGCGCGATCGCATCTGCCATTTGCGCCTGATACTGGGGTGTTTGTAACCTGGCAATGTCCTCTTGTCCAGTCATGTAGCCCGTCTCAACTAAAATCGAGGGCATAGAACTTTTTCTGAGAACATAGAAACGTGCTCGTCTGACTCCTCTGTCTCGAATATTCAGACTTTGAAGTATATTAGCGTGGACGATGCGAGCAAGACTCAGACCACTGTCGTAATAATACGTTTCCAATCCATTCACATCCGGACGACTTGCACCAGCCGAATTGGCATGTATGCTCACAAAAACATCTGCATTCGCTCTGTCTGCCATATCAACGCGCCCTTGTAAGGTGACAAAGTAGTCACCATTACGTGTCATCACGGCTTGTACCCCATTTTGCTGCAAAATCTGCGCTACCCTAATGCCAATCGGCAGAATAATATTTTTTTCTAGGGTTCCGCCAATACCAGGTGCTCCCGAGTCTTTACCACCATGTCCCGGATCAATCATTACTACTAATCGCCCATCATTGCGTCGTGGTGGCGGCATGGGTGTGGGATTTGGATTGGGAGGATTGGGTTGAGGAAATGGAGGTAGTCCGACTGGTGGGTTTAATGGGGGGATGGAACGATAGCGATTTAATTCTAAGGCGAGAAACTGTCCCGTAATCTGATTAAGTTGACCAATTTGTACCCCTGCTGCTGGTTGCAGCATGACGATAACACTTCCTGATTGCTGTTGTTCTTGTAGTCGAATCCGCAGAAGTGGGCTACCGCTATCTAATGATGGTCCACGAACGTTTGATGTGAGGCGAGCATTGGGAATTGTGATGCGGAACATTCCTGAAGTTCTATCCCAACCACCCGTGGCTGTGAGTTTTTGATCTGCGCGAATAATTAATTGTGTACCTCCGCCCCCTAGTTCAACAGATTGGATTGTAGCTGGGGAGTCATTACGTTCGGGGGCTGGGATACCAGGAAAAGGTCGGTTGGGACTAGAAATAGGTGGATTTGGGTTATTGCCAGAATCTCCTTTGGAAATACTGCCCAGGCGATTTGGTAGTACAACTAAACCACCACTACTTTTACTCACTCGCCAGTCGGGACTGTCTTTATCTACCTGCAAAGACATCCTCGCGATTGGAGTTCTGCCATCAATTTGTGAAAAAGTAACGCGATTGACACCAAAGCGATTAACTGAAACATCTCTCTGTAAAAAGTTTGCTGATATTGATGAACTGGCAATATCAATATTAATAGTTTGGCGATCGCGACTGCGGCTCACACGAGTTAAAGGGTTACCGCCGCTTGTCCGCACGAAGAAACCGTCGCCTGTAATTTGGATATTTTCTATTTGAGTTGCGCCTTGGGCAAGGTTACCAGCCCGTATGGATGAATCAGATTTCTTGTCCTGTCCCAAGACGACGGAATTATAGGTATTTGCAGCAGAATTTGTGGCGGCAGGGGAACTATTTCGCTCAATTTGGGGTTCTGGTAATTTTACTAGCCAGCGATTAGCTGATTTGCTCTCGAATTTAACTTGCTTGGGGTCAATTGTATAACCGGGTGCAAGTTCAACAACGATACGAGACATTTGCTGATTAAATTGTCCCACCCGTAGCGATCGATATGCACCGGATGCAGGTTGTATCACCTGTCTGCGTCCAAATGTTACTCCTGGCAAATCTATGACTAAACGTGTTGGGTTAAATACTAATTGGGCTTGGGGTTGAACTCCTGTATCGGTATTAATTTCCAGTTGATTTTGACTGGAATCGAACCGCCAAGATTCGAGCGTTGCAGCACGACTAGGCGACGATAGCATG
This sequence comes from Calothrix sp. NIES-4101, assembly GCA_004296455.1. GTDB lineage: Bacteria > Cyanobacteriota > Cyanobacteriia > Cyanobacteriales > Nostocaceae > Brunnivagina. The sequence continues at coordinate 3,536,857 of AP018280.1, read as the reverse complement.
AAGATAGTTACACAAGTACTAGATAGCAACCAATGTAGTTTCACAGTGTTTTCTCCTGATTCAATTTCATGGGAGTTGTCAATCTGAAGACAGCATTGGCAAATCCTCATGCAGTCACCCTAAAAGACACGTAACTTAAGATGCACCTATGCTGGATATATCTCATGAGCAAGGGATACTTCCTCAGTGACAAATACAGCTAGTAGCGTCACATGCTAACATAAACCTCTGAAATTTCGACGCTGCGATTTGCTTTTGAGATTAAACTTGTCTCCAAAGCCTGACTCAGTATTAGTAATTTACCAACTAAAGAGATAATCAGAATGAGGACTCTTTAGTCAATCCCAATTTATGGCAATTGCAGCATTGGCAAATTTTGCATCAGCCTCGATTAATTTCAGGGACTTGTAATCAAAAATCCAATTATAAATTTGTCAATCGTATCAATAGTGGGGACGGGTTCTTCCCATCCCCATAATTATGGAATCATTTATTTTTGGTATTACCAAATACCCTAATCCTCAAGGGCTGGTTTATCGGTAATAAGACTAACAGGCTCGATATCAGGGTCTGGGAATACAAATCTGAGTAATGGTGGCGCTAAAAATGTTGTAAAAATTACCATCATAATGATGGCAGCTTCTAGGGGTTTGGATAAAGCTCCTGTACTAGAACCGATACCCAAAAAGACTAATCCAACTTCGCCACGGGGTATCATCCCCACGCCAATAGCCAAACGATTGATTTTTCCTTGTCCGAACACACCTAAACCCGTGACGACTTTACCAATAATGGCGATCGCCACGAGAAATATAGCCATGACTAAACCTTCGCGGTTGGCGGGAATGGCTGGATTGAGGACACTTAGGTCAGTTCTTGCACCAACTGTGACAAAGAAAACCGGTACGAGCATATCAGCAATAGGTATGACTTGCTGCTGTAATTCGTTGCGTTTGTCATTTTCATCAAGTACTAAACCTGCGGCAAAAGAACCTAAAATTGCTTCTAGGTGGATAGCTGCGGCGATATATGCCATGACAAAGGCGAAAATAAATGCAGGTAAAATCAAATCACCACGGGTTTTGAGTCTCTCAACAACTGCGATAAAGCTTTTACTGAATATACTACCGAGAGCGATCGCACCTACTAAAAATCCGGTGGCGGCAATAATTAAATAAACGACTTTGGAAACATCGACAACACCATCTTTGGCTAAACTAGCCACGACAGCTAGCACGATAATTCCTAAAATGTCATCAATGACAGCAGCACCAAGAATAATTTGCCCTTCTTTGGAATTCAGTCTACCAAGTTCCGAAAGTACCCTGGAAGTAATACCAATACTTGTTGCTGTCAATGCTGCACCTGCAAAAATTGCCGGAACAGCCGAAATTCCAAAAAATATCATCAACCCAGCAGTACCAGCCGCAAAAGGCACAGCAACCCCAATACAAGCAACTACTACTGCTTGGAGACCAACTGCCATTAAATCCTTGAGATTTGACTCCAAGCCAATTTCAAACAGCAGAATAATTACGCCTATTTCTGCTAGTACCGAAATGACTTCTGACTGTGCTTGAAAAACACCATTGGCAGCTTCTGGAGTTAAACCATCACTAAATTCCAAAAACTGCATAATCAGTGAACTTGAAGCATCAACATTTTCTCCTGGAAACACGAGTAAATGTAGTGCTGAGACTCCAAAAACAACACCGCCAACAAGTTCACCTAAAACAGGGGGCAAACCAACACGATTTGATAATTCTCCGCCAAGTTTGCTGGCAAAGTAAATTACGACTAGACTCAACAGGACGGACGCTAACACCAGTGAACCATCTGCTGTCTCGGTTGTAGATGCCAGTAAAGGTAATGAAGATAATGGAATAGTCATTAAATCTAACTGCATTGCCTCTGCTAAAAACCATCTCTCTACTGTATCAATTGGGAAGTGAGGAGTGGGGAGTAAATGAGGACGCGGCGACGGGGAGATAGGGAGACATGGAGATATATCTGTATCTGTTGGTTGCCAGATTTTGGACAAACGGGGAGTGCCCAATACCCAATAAAAAACCCGCATTTGCGGGCTTTCTCAATCAAGTTATATATGATCTAGATTTGATTACGTAGATTTGAGAAATTTGGACTATGTACTAATCCAAAATTACTATCCACAATCGTTTTATCTTCTACCAGCGAGCTTTTTTGCCATTTTCCGCAAACGAATTGACTGCGGTGTGACTTCCACCAATTCATCAGGCCCGATGTATTCTAGCGCACGCTCTAAACTCATATCGATAGGAGCTTGTAACTGCACTAGTTCTTCACCGCCCGATGCACGGTGGTTGGTTAATTGCTTGGTTTTACAAACGTTCAATTCCAAATCTTGGGGACGATTATGTTCGCCAACAATCATACCTTTGTAAACTTTGGTACCAGGAGTAATGAAGAAAGCGCCTCTATCTTCAGCGTTTTTCATGGCGTAGAATGTGGAAACACCTTCCTCGAAGGAAATTAACACCCCTTTATTACGGGCTTCAATTTCGCCACTCAAACCGCGATACTCCAAGAAACTGTGGTTCATGATACCTTCACCGCGAGTCATCCGCATGAACTCACCCCGGAAACCAATCAAACCACGGGCAGGAATCACAAATTCGAGGTTTGTACGTCCATTACCACCGACTTGCATATCCTGCATTTCGCCTTTACGTTGTCCCAGACGTTCGATGCAGCTACCCACTGCTTCTTCAGGAATGTCTAAAACTAACAATTCATAAGGCTCGCAGGGTTGTCCGTTTACTTCGCGGTAAATTACCTGTGGTTGGGAAACTTGAAATTCGTAACCTTCACGACGCATCGTTTCGATTAAGATACCCAAGTGTAGTTCACCCCGTCCCGAAACTAAGAATTTGTCAGGGGAGTCAGTTTCTTCCACACGCAAAGCTACGTTGGTTTCCAGTTCACGCATCAAGCGATCGCGCACCTGTCTTGATGTCACCAATTTACCTTCTTGTCCAGCAAAAGGCGAATCATTTACCCAGAAGGTCATTTGTAAAGTTGGTTCGTCCACTTTAATTAGTGGCAATGCTTGCGGATCGTTAGGATCGGTGATCGTTTCACCAATATTCGCATCCGCAAAACCAGCGACGGCAACAATATAACCAGCACTAGCTTCTTGCATTTCTACCCGTTTCAAGCCTTCAAAGCCCATCAATTTTGAAACTTTGGCTTTGACTATCGCACCAGTTTCTGTGACGAGTGCTGCTTGTTGTCCCATACGAATCACACCGTTGTGGATACGACCAATAATGATGCGTCCCAAATATTCGGAATAATCGAGGGTGGTAACTTGCAACTGTAAAGGTTTGTTTACGTCACCAACTGGGGGTGGAACGTGGCGTAAAATTGCCTCGAACAAGGGTTTCATGTCTTTGGATTCGTCTTCCAACTTATCTTTTGCAAATCCAGATAAACCAGAAGCAAACAGATAAGGGAAGTCACACTGGTCGTCATCCGCACCTAGTTCGAGGAACAAGTCGAGGACTTTATCAATAGCACTGTGGGGTTCAGCTTGGGGGCGATCGATTTTGTTAACAACGACAATCGGACGAAGACCTTTTTCAAGCGCTTTTTTCAATACGAAGCGTGTTTGTGGCATTGGACCTTCGTTTGCGTCAACGATTAAGATACAACCGTCAACCATGCCTAATACTCGTTCAACTTCGCCACCGAAGTCAGCGTGTCCAGGAGTATCGACAATATTAATTAGAGTCTCGCCATATTTAACAGCTGTATTCTTGGAGAGAATAGTAATGCCGCGCTCGCGCTCCAAGTCGTTTGAGTCCATGACGCAATCCGGAACGTCTTCGCCTTCGCGGAAAATGCCGGATTGTCTCAAGAGGGCATCAACCAAGGTGGTTTTGCCGTGGTCTACGTGGGCGATAATAGCGACGTTACGGATAGGGAGCGTCATAGTGCGCGTTTTGGTACTGTAGATGGTTTTTAGATATTAGTTTTTACATGCCTGCCATAACAGAAGTCGGATTGTTTTGATAGTTCTGTAAACAAGCTTTAATAATTCTATCTTATCGTTAACCGTTCGGTGTGGTTTGTAAAGCTAGAGATTTTTTTGGTATGACGGATGGAAAAGTGAAGGTGGAGGTTACAACAATTTTGATTGCACGTATCAAATCAATATGGTGCTGAGATATTGATTGGATAAGTTGAAAAACCTTTAAACTCATCTTAAACTTTTCATTTTATGGTTTGTGATTTTTAAAAATTGTATTTTTACCTATACCAATCTTTATGCAGAAAAATTGACCAAGTATGCGGTTACAGTCAAAAAGATTTAGGAGATGACACTACAGTTTTCTTTCAGTTTTCATTTAATTAAATCTAACTGGCAATCAGGCTTGTCAATATTAGTTGCACTTAAATCACTACGATAAAAACAAACATGGAGATGGAGAAATCAAGGGGAGCATCCACTTTTGGAAGATATACAAGTTCTGGGAGAATATAAGAACAGATAACACAGTGTGGATGACTTACCATGAACCAGGATAAACAAGAAAGAATTAAAGCCTGTTTACAAGAATTGTCAACACTACTGTATGAAGAAGCAGATAAAAGTAAGCTGACAGACCTCGAAGGTATAGAAAAAACAGTTCGGAGTCAAATATTAGAACTAGTCAGTCCAGAAATAGCCCTTTTTTTATCGAACAAAAAACTGGAACAAAGGTAGGTAAAACCAGGAAAATTAAAAGCTTAGTGGGGGAACTGACTCTTAAAGCCAAACAGTTACAGAAACTGGGTTTGAAGCCAAGAACCCGGTTAAGTCCATTACTTCAAAAGTGTTGTTTAAGGCTGTCAGCTAACGAATCATACCAAAAAGCAGAAATTGAAGTTGAGGCATTGACAGGAGTCAAAGTGGGTCACTCAACGCAACAAAAATTAGTGCTGTCACAAGATTTTCAACTACCACTTGCAAAACAAGCAGTTTCAGAAGTCAGTGTAGATGGAGGAAAAGTCCGACAAGAGAGGTCAACCGAAAGCAGGCTGTCACTGGCGAGATTATAAAACCGTTCGTCTGCAAGGGATTTACTATGGTGCCTTTTTTGATGACAACCAATCATTAGTTGATTATGTTAATAGTCAAAATCTCGTTAACCCACTTGTTTGCTTGGGGGATGGTCATGATGGCGTATGGAATCTCGTCAAAGAGTTTGGTAAACCAGGGAACTTTGAGCGTTGGGAAATCTTAGATTGGTATCACCTCAAAGAAAATCTCTATAAAGTTGGTGGTTCTTTAAAGCGGCTTAAAGTTGCTGAAACTCTTTTATGGCAGGGTCAGGTAGATAATACTCAGGCTTTATTTCTTCATTGCCGAGGTAAACAGGCGAAAAACTTCATGGCTTATCTTAATAAACATCGCTCTCGTATTGTCAACTACAACTATTACCAAGCTGAACAACTTTGTCCTATTGGTTCTGGTGCGGTTGAGTCTGCGATTAAACAGATTGGCACTAGGATTAAAATTTCTGGCGCACAGTGGAATGTTGAGAGTGTCAACCAAATTCTTTCTGTTCGTTGTGCTTATCTCAATGGTTTGCTTGCTATTTGAGTCTTTCTGCCAAAAGTGGATGCTCCCAAATCAAGTAACGCGAACAAATAATCACAAGCAATTCGCAAGACATGATATTCATGTTTCGCATTTTTTGTAGAAAAGTTAAAGTAAACCACTTATCAGTTAAGACTGATTCTCTTGGCTATTCTGAACCGTATTGTGTTCTCAAAATAATAATTACAAATCAATAAAATTACGTTTCTTTTTCTTGTGCTTAAATTTTTCTTTATCTTTTTCTTTATCCTTCTCTTTGGAACTACTCAGCTTGCCAAAACCTCTATTTTGATCGGGAACGATTGATTCTATCAATTTTGGAGCAACTGAATTTATCTCTTCTCTAATTTCTGTCAAAGATTTATCGATTTCATCTTGACTATGATTTATATTTTTATCTTGATCTTTTTTTGATAGATTGTTGCTTACTTCCAGAGAATCATTAGCAATATTATCGACAATATTAATCTCGGTTTCCTCTACAGTGATTGTCGCTTCAGGAATAACATCAATATCTGAAGTTGTTTCCTCGACAGTTTCTTCTCCTATACTTAACGAATTATCAACAATATTTTCTGGTGTAATTTCTGCTTGGCTAGTATCGGCAATTAGCTCTGTAACCTCTTGCTCCTTGATAGGTAGTTTCTCAACAATATCAATTTCAGCTATGTTTTTATTGGCAATGATATCAGAGTTAGTGGAAACTTCTTCTTGGTTAATTTCTAGATTTTCAACCTGTGAACTTAACTCATAAATGACATTTTGTTCTTTTTCATGCTCTTCATTGCCAACTTCTTCTAAATCGTGTTCTGCTTCAATCTCAAATTCAGAAATTGGTGTTGTAATTTCTACTACTGGTGTCGCAACTTCTGCAATCTTGGCAAATTCCAGGAATGCTTCTATTCGCAACTCCTGTAACTCATCCTCAGAACTAATACCTAAACACTCTTGAACATCTGCCCAATTACCAACAATATCCTCTGCAACCTGCTGTGACTCAAATGCTAATTTAACCACAGGTGCAGAAATTTTTCCTTGCAAATTGATTAACGCAGCGATAATAAAGCCATTCAATTCGGGAGAATTTTGTTGATACTTTTGTAACTGCTGAGTTAACACGACGATACAAAGATTTCGCGCATTCTCATCCTGTTTGGCAATTTCCTCCAAACTATTAATAGCATTCACACGTGACAATAACTTATGGGAATCATCAGCTAAGTAAGCAGCAAGCTGAGAAATCGCCACAGCACCAATATCACTAAAAACCTTGGGTAATTCTTCACTTACCGCGTCACTATCTTCCAAGTCGTGAAATAATTCTATTAACGGCGCGATCGCATCTTCTGCCCGTAATTGTCCTAATGCCCGCCAAGCATGAACAGGTGCCCAGGCTTCCAAACTACCAGATTCGGCATTTAACAAGGCACTATCAACCCCCATCCTGATTAAATCGGGTATGTGTTGCGAACCCAAACCTAATTCAGCAATATAGTCGTGCTGCTGATTGGCGAGGTTTAATCCCAGAGTCAACAGCTTATCTACAGGTGGTTGATAACTTGTAGGATTCATCATCAAAAGTCGTCTTGTATATTAGCCAACTATCAGGTATAGCAGAATCTTGTTCAGATGTACCACCTTTGTGCCAAAAGTAAATAATTTAGCGATCGCAAAGTTACAGCAAAATCCAGAATCCAGTAATCAGTGTTTTGAAAGTTACAGGATGTACTGCATTTTGTAATTAATCACCAAGGATTTTCAGTCTAATTCAGCCTAGCCAGTCATTAAGTACCTAAGTACAACATTTCACAAGTTCGTAGCGTTATTGAGTCTCCCAAAGCTTTACCAATAGGTCACTTATTTCGTCACGGATTTACGAAATGCTGTACTAAGTTCGATTATTGATAAATAATTTAGAGGCAAAATGCTGACTTTTCGCAAACTTGCTATAAAATGCTTGTACTATATTTTTTTTGAGCAAATTTTATTTTAGTGGCTGATTTAGTTGGTGATTAACAGGAGAAAGTTAACATGCAAAAGTTGATGCCCGAAATGTTAAAAATATGCCTGAAATGTTAAAAAATAGCCAGCTTCGCAACTAAAAGGGCATTTTTAGCGTCAAAGGGCAGAACTAGCTGAGTTATGGCTTTAGTGATGACGACACTGAGAAGCATAATTAGCCCTTATAAATTCCCGCGATTATTTTTTGATTCGGAAAACATGCACCTTTTTGATGTTTCAGCCTCTACCAAAAGTTATAAACTAGGAACTTCAATGTGAACTGGATTTAGTGGAATAATCGCTGAATGATATGTGTGAATCGTTGAGACTCATCTAAAATCAAATAATTAAACTGCCCAAAGCAAACTCAAAAGCAAATCTCTAACCAAAAATTATTATGGTAGCTGCTGGTACAACATTACAGGGTGGCAAATATACTCTAGACCGGGAAATCGGTCGGGGAGGCTTTGGTATTACATTCAAAGCCAATCATCATTTTTTGCATCAGGTAGTGGTGATTAAAACCCTGAATGAAAAACTGCGACAACATCCTGATTTTGCCAAATTTGAGCGTCAATTCCAGGATGAAGCACGACGTTTAGCTACTTGCGTACATCCAAATATCGTTAGAGTCAGCGACTTCTTTATAGAGGCTGGATTGCCATACATGGTAATGGAATATATCCCTGGCGAAACCTTGGGAGAAGCCTATGTCATGGCGGGAATGCCTCTAAACGAAGCCACAGCCATTCACTATGTCCGTCAAATTGGAGCCGCTTTAGAAGTAGTCCATAAAAACGGTTTGCTGCACCGCGATATTAAGCCCGATAACATTATTCTCCGCCAAGGTACTCAGGAAGTAGTGCTGATCGACTTTGGCATTGCCCGCGAATTTAATAGTGGAGTTAGACAAACCCACACTGGGATGGTTTCCGAGGGATTTTCACCCATCGAACAATACCTTTCCCAAGCGCCACGTACTCCAGCCACCGACGTTTATGGTTTAGCCGCGACGCTTTACACTTTGCTGACAGGACAATTGCCAATGCCAGCATTATTACGCGATCGCGAAAAAATGCCATCTCCTCGTGAACTGCAACCCCATCTGAGTGCCGCAGTTAATCAGGCTATTATGCGGGGGATGGCAGTTGATGCGAAATTTCGCCCGGCAACAGTCGCTGAATGGTTAAAACTATTACCTAGTGCCTTAGCTGTGCCAACACCTCAACCACTGGCAACCCATGCAGTCCAAACCATAGATTTATCGAGCCAAAAAGCGCCAAAGGTAGCAGCCGCAGTTGCCGCAACCCAAGTCGGAAGTTCTTCCCCTGTAGCTCCTCAAAAACAAGTACCTCGCAGACAAGAAAATATCAAAGCAATAGCCAAGAAAGCCATGACACCCAAGGTATTTATTGGTGTTGGTATTTCCATGCTGGCAGCTGCCGCCGGTTTTAGCTCCATCCGCTTCGCCTCAAACCCCGTCACAAAAGCGCCATCTCCAGCAGATGAACAACAAAATAACTTTCCACCTGTTGGCAACTTTTCCGCAGCACCAACAGTAAGCCAGTCTCCCAGAGCCGAAAGTACAGCCCAGGAAGCTAGTGACTCGTCGGCAACATCTCGTATAGAAGCAAGTACCTCAACTCCGACACGCCGCAACAAACGTCGCCGTCGAATTGATAGCGAACCAAGCTCAACTAGTGGCAATTCTAGAACTGATAGCAACAATCTAAATTCTGAAAAGTCTCCAAATGCTGGTAGTTCTGAAAGTGGCGATACCTCTACAACCAAACCTAGCAATTATAGTAACGATCGCAATTCTCCTGGTAGTAATGAAACGCCAGCAGGTAATAACACAACAGGAACACGTCGTAATAGTGAAGACAGGGGAAATGGTTCAGCGAATACACCGCAAACACCTGCTTCACCTTCCTTAGTTGATCGATTGCGAACAGTACGCGACTCCAATAGTGCCCCCGTCGAGAAGAAAAAATCCTCACAAACGCGATCGCAAACACCGTCACGTCCAGCAAATTCAGTGGTTGTACCTACGGAACCTCCAAGTTCTTCTAAGCGTTCTTCTGGTGCGGATGTTGTTGTGCCGACACAGGAAGTACAGGAGCGTAGTTCTGTAGATAATCAGTCGAATAATTAGACAAAAGTATTAGATGTCTAATCCTTGATTTCCCAATCAATTTCTTGTTGGTTATGTAGCAGTAAGGCTTGATTAATTGCTGAGAATGGCTTGCTTCCAAAAAAACCATTGCGAGCGGAAAGTGGTGATGGGTGTGCGGATTGAATTACTGTATGCCTAGTTGTATCAATTAATTTAATTTTCTTTTGGGCATACCCACCCCAGAGAACAAACACTACTGGGTGAATTTTGTCGTTAATTTTACTAATTACCGCATCTGTAAATCGTTCCCAACCCTTGTTTTTGTGGGAATTAGGTTCATGCGATCGCACCGTTAAAACGGCATTCAGCATTAAAACGCCTTGTTTTGCCCAATTGACCAAATAACCGCTTTCAGGAATAGTACAGCCAAGATCATCTTGGAGTTCCTTGTATATATTCATGAGCGATCGCGGTGGTTTTATACCTGGTCGTACAGAAAAACACAAACCATGAGCTTGATTTTGATCGTGATACGGGTCTTGCCCAAGTAGCAAAACTTTCACCTCTTCATAAGGTGTTAACTCAAAAGCCGAAAATACATCCGCTTCTGGTGGGTAAATAGTTTGAGTTTGACGCTCCTCAACCAGAAAATCTTGGAGTTGGCGAAAATAGGGTTTGTCAAATTCCTCTGCGAGTACAGAATGCCAAGAAATTGGAAATTGAAATTGTTGATGCACCATTGATACCAATTCCCCAAAAGAAAGTAACAGGTAATGACGCGGGGACGCGGAGATTGAGAGACACGGAGATGTATTTTATGTGTTACCAGATTTTAGAGAAACGACATGACATGGGAGTGTGGAGTTAGAAATGACAAATTAGGAATGGGATTGACACCGATCGCAAACGCCTTTGACTGTAACTTCGTATCTCTCAGCTTGCAACCCTGGACGCAAACAACTCAAATCGAGAGGTGGAAACGCCACCCAATCAATATCTTCGATTGCCCCGCAACAACTACAGCGAAAATGATGATGCTGCGATATATTCGCATCGTAGCGACAAATACCTTCATCTAACAGCACTTCCCTCACCAAGTCCACTTCACGCAAAGCCTGGAGTGCTGCATATACTGTTGCCTGGGAAGAAGTTGGTGCATCCTGATTCAAATCTGCCAAAATTTGTTCAACTGTCGGATGGTCTGTTCTTCCCAGCAAATTTGCATACACTGCAAACCTTTGCGGAGTCACCCGCAACTTCTTACTTTTCAAGACTTGGACAATCTCACTCGCTTGTTGCTGCATACCGATGTCTATTTCTCTACTAACCACAATCAGCCAATAATACATAATTTATCATAATCAACATTAGTGTTGACATCTTCTTAAATCAGAATTACTCTGATTTAGAGCGACGAACTTATGTTTGCATAAATTTTGCATAAATAGCGATCGCATTCTTTAACTAAATACGAGGATTCTATGGCAGTTGTTACCCGCGTTCCAGATGTAGTGTTCAAAACTCGCGTTCGTGATGAGTCTGTTCCCGGTCCTAACCCTTTTCGTTGGCAAGACCGCACAACCCAAGAGATTTTTGGTGGTAAGCGAGTAGTTTTATTTGCCCTTCCTGGTGCATTTACCCCCACTTGTTCTTCAACACACTTGCCACGCTATGAAGAACTGTACGATGAATTTAAAGCACAAGGTATTGACCAAATCATTTGTTTGTCAGTCAACGATGCATTTGTGATGTTCCAATGGGGTAAGCAAATAGGAGCAAAAAACGTTTTCTTACTACCTGATGGAAACGGAGAATTTACTCGCAAAATGGGAATGTTGGTAGACAAATCCAACCTTGGTTTTGGGATGCGTTCTTGGCGTTATGCAATGGTTGTCAATGATGGCAATATCGAAAAAATATTCGCAGAAAATGGATATGAAGATAATTGTGCGATCGACCCATTCGAGGTGTCTGATGCTGACACAGTCCTAGCTTATCTTAAAGGTGTAGACCGTTCCCAAGAAGTTGCTCCTCGTCTCTCATTTGTTGGTTAGTTTTGATTGGCTAGTTTTCCCACAAATCATATCCCCGATTGACAAAGTCGGGGATATTTGATTTTGACAAACTTATTTTTCGATAAAGATGATATCTTCAGGTTGCTGACTTAATTTAAGTTGTTGACCATCAACTTTAACTACATAATCAAATCCAGTCACATGACCATCTGGTAAAATAATTATTCTGTCATTCTGTGCAGCCAGATAGTTAACAAAACCATCAAGTTCAACACCGCCATCATTAATGGCTAAATAACTTAACAAACGGCGAAACAACTTCGGTAAAATGACAACGCGATCGGTAATAGTTTCCAAGCTTTCTAAAATAAAACCAGTATTAGTTTTATCTTGACTCCACAAACCTCTAGTTTCTTGACGTGCTTGCTCTACGATTGCAGTCATCACAGAGCGTGAATCGGGAAACAGCTTGGAGTAAAAAGTTGGATACGCTAGCCCTTGGCTTAATAAATGGCAATTTGCGCTTTTTTGCAGCGAAGATTTATCTAAAAAAACATCACTGCCATCTTCTGTTTCGGTTTCACCCGCAAATACTAATGCCACACTCCGCCCGTAGACATCGGCAGAACGAGTCAAGATAAAGCCTGGAACCTCATCTGGAGAAGAAGAAGTAATTTTTTCATGATCACCACGTGTGAATTTTTGAAATCCCAAAAATTTTAGTAACTCGTCTACGGCTGCATGGGCATATTTGAGTGGTTGGTGCTGCGTACCGACACTACCAACCCTTGGCGAAAAATGGGTTTCTAGGGCATCAATTGCATCCAATCGTAGCTGTACACCACCTGCTTTGTTTGTACGAATTGATTGAGATATTTTTTTCCACAGTTCTGGATTGTTAGCATAAAAGCGGATTGAATCTCCATCTGGAGCAGTTTGGGCAATTCGGAATCTACCCTGAATTAAAGTCATTGGCATTGTAGATACTCCTCGAGGTGTAATAAATCACAAAGCTTAGTTTGACAGCTAAGTTTTGCCATAAATATACAGTGTTTCAAATATTACTACTCTCTTCAGAAATTTAATTAAGTAGACGACAGTAGTAAATAATTCCTCGGTTGTATTTATACTGAGATATAATTAATCAAGTCTATTTCTATGTAGTAATATTGTTTCTCCAAACTCTGGTAACACATAAAATAAATCTCCGTGTCCTTGCATCACCATCTGTTACCTTTTTTAGAAGAATGGGTGTAATTTTGCGATCGCCTATTTGGAGACTTGGAACCGCACAGCCTATCCATATCATTAGGCTAAAAAGCTTATAAGTTAAGTAAATGTGGTTTAAATAAAATAAATAAATAAATAAATAAAAATGAAAAACGAAGATAATTATAATTTGGAAAATGAAAATTCAGATTGGGCAGGCATAAAAGCCTGCCTGAATAGCAACTAATTAAATCGTTTTCGGTGAGATAGTTTAACCACCCCAAAGTTTTTCTAAAACAGTTGTAGCTGGTATATCTGCCAACCTACCTGTAGGCGATTTAATTGCCAGGAACTTATCGCTTTGAGGCAATAGAGTAGTTGGTTCGGTGGAACCAAACAAGACAATTGTGTAGGTTTGCACAGCCACACTCAGGTGTATGGGGGCATTCTCAGTAGATAGCATCAAATTAGCACCTGCAATCATTGAGGTTAACTTCCCGATATTCTCAGCAAGCATAACTTTGATATTCGGAATAGATTCTTTGATGCTGCGTATAAAAACTTCGTCATTGGGTTCAGCAACAACGACTATAGGCATTTCTGGTTGTTTGTGTTGAAAATCTTGAATTATATGAACCCAGTTTTCAATTGGATAAATATTATTGGTTCCTCTGATTTGGGCAGATTGCTTAGATGTGACATAAATCAACACATATCCAGAGTCTTTGATTCCTAGTCGTTTTTGTTCATTGGTTGCCCATTCAATATCAGACTTAGGAACATTGACTGTTAATTCTGGACATGGTGAATTAATACCCATACCTTTGAGAAGATCATGGTACATACAAGCTGCGTATTGCTGCTTGTTTAAAGGTATTGGATGGGTTAAAAAACCTGAACCTTTACCTTGGAAACCTATACGGGTAGGGATTCCCGTCAACCAAAGTATCAAACCGATTAACCAACTTTGTCCGAAGGTAATGGCAACATCGTATTCTCGATCGCGTATTGTACCAACTAAGTTACCCCAGTCAGCCAAACTATTGCGATCGCTAAAATCAAACGTTATCACCTCCGAGACTGACTTACTCACTCGGTAAGCAGCCTTTGAACGGGGTTCGGTAACAACATCGATTTGCGCGTTTGGGTAATAGCGCTTGATGTCATCGATAGTCGGAAAGAAGAGAATTTGATCGCCTATTCCGCCGCTTACTAGGGCTACTACTCGCATAATATTTGTTTACGCTCATTCGCTCATTATTTTATTAGTAGTTAGTGGTTAATAGTTAATGATTAATGGTTTATTGGGAATTGGATATGGGGAATGAGGCATTAGGCAAAGAATCAAACTGGTAAAAATCCGGTTTCTCTCTGACGCAAAGTCTTGAGTAGGCAGTCCCGATGAAAAAATTTCATCGCCAAGCATGAAAGGCAGACAGGGAGACACGGAGACGCGGGGACGCGGAGAATAATGAATGACTCTTTCAAGTCAGGAGAAGACTAAGAAACTGGACTTCTCCCGCTATGCGAAAACCCAAAATTAACCATTAACTACTTAACTACTACTCAATAAATACTATGTATTTACTAATTCCTGCTGCTGGTATGGGTAAACGGATGGGAAGCGATCGCAATAAACTTTTGTTAATGTTGCGATCGCGCCCTCTAATCGCTTGGACTTTGCTGGCGGCTGAGGCTTCACAAGCGATTCAATGGATTGGGATTATCTCGCAGCCCTATGATTGGGATGAGTTAAAGGGAATTTTGGCAGAGTTAAATTTGCAAAAGCCTGTGGAACTCATTGCTGGTGGTGCTACTCGTCAAGAATCAGTTTACAATGGCTTGCAGGCTCTACCCTCTGATGCCCAACAGGTTTTGATTCATGATGGGGCAAGGTGTTTAGCTACGCCTAATTTATTCGATAGATGCGCGGAAGCAGTGCTGGATTGTCCTGGTTTTATTGCTGCTGTTCCCGTCAAAGATACGATCAAAGTAGTTGATGATAGTGGCGTAATTCAGAATACTCCCAACCGAGAATATTTATGGGCGGCGCAAACCCCCCAAGGTTTTAATGTAAATTTATTGAAACAATGCCATGCTGAAGGCGTGCAAAATGGCTGGGCAGTCACTGATGATGCCGCATTATTCGAGAAATGTGGCTATCAAGTCAAAATAGTCCCAGGGGAAGAAACGAATTTGAAAGTGACTACACCCCAAGATTTAGCGATCGCTGAATTTATCTTGGAAATGAGAAGGGAAAATAGAGAATAGGGGTATGGCATCTCTAATCTTCGATCCGATTGCCCATCAACCATTTACCTTTTCATCAAACAATGATATGATCCGTGCCACTTGTTATTTGTCCGATTTGCCATATGTTGTTTGTCGTTCACCGTATGTTGTTTGTCATTTGTTGTTGACCCAATAATTACGCAAATTAATTAACAAAAATTAATTAAAGCAAATTGACTAATGACTAATGACTAATGACTGATGACTAATGACTAATGACTAATGACTGATAAATTATGACCAAATAACCAAGAACAATGACTATAGCAGCGACAAAAATCGAAGCGATTCTCTATTTAAAGGGCAAGCCATTGTCCATAGGCGAAATTGCTGAATATGCAGCGTGCGATCGCGCAACGGCAGAAGAAGGAATAATTGAATTAATTGATGAATATGCGCGGCGAGAGACAGCTTTGGAGGTTGTGGAAACTGCCAGTGGTTACTGTCTGCAAGTTCGTTCTGACTACCAAGATTTGGTGCAAACGCTAATTCCGGTAGAATTAGGTGTGGGAGCACTCCGAACCTTAGCTGCGATCGCACTTCACAATCCCATTCGCCAAAGTGATTTAATTAACGTGCGTGGTTCTGGGGCTTATCAGCACGTTCAAGAACTAGTTGAACAAGGTTTTGTCCGGAAACGACGCGATGGCGAGTCTCGTTCCTACTCGCTCCAAGTTACACCCAAGTTCAATCAATATTTCCAAATTGAACAACTCCCACAACCCTTTATTACTCGTCAAGAGGAACGTCAATTAGAATTAGATTTTCAACCACAAGCAGAAGCCAGTTAGCAGGGGGAATACTGAGTGAGAAATTTCTTTTTCCTCCTTTTGCTTTTTACTTTTCCCATCTAAAGTAATATGTCTCACGCTTCTGCTATGGTTTAGAGTAGAATTAGCAACTAAGCTAAAAAATTGCCAATGGTGTTTGACCCTAACTTTTTAAACGACAACTTCGATGAACACCCAAACGAGCTTCTGAACGAGAGCTTTGAGGAACATCCCAACCAGTTACTCAAGTATCTCCAACACCAGTCGCCTGACGTTTTAGCGCGTGTCGCCCAGTCTGTCAGTCCAGAAATTAAGCAAATTATTTCCCAAAATGTCCAAGGGCTAGTAGGAATGCTACCTGCGGAAAATTTCAGCGTCCAAGTTACTACCGATCGCGAAAATTTAGCAGGAATGCTAGCATCGGCGATGATGACGGGATATTTTCTGCGCCAGATGGAGCAACGAATGGATTTAGACAATTTGAATAATAGTCACTAAATTAATGGGTAATAGTGGGTAATTGGTGAATGGCTGTAGGTAATTATTTATTGATTGATCAAATCACTCATAATTAACCAAATCACTCACCATTAACCATTAACTACCTGGCTGGATAAGCACCTGAGGCGACTTTGAATGTTTGAATCACTCCGTAACGGTTGACTTCTACTTCTAAAATGTCACCTACAGAACTAGATTCAACCATCTTTTGCACCTGGGCTGCTGTTTTTACAGGTTTGCGATTCACTTTGAGAATTAAATCGCCACGACGCAAGCCACCCTTTTGGGCTGGGGAATTATCGACAATGCCCTTAATTAGAATCCCGGTGTCTTGTTTAATTTTGAGATTATTTTCTTGATTAACTTGCTGCTTTTTATTTGGGGTTAAATCGGTCATCTCAATTCCTAGGAAAGGATGCTCGACACGCCCTTTGGTAAATAATTCGTTCGCAATCCGGGCAGCTGTTTCAATCGGAATTGCAAAACCTAGTCCTTGTGCATCGGCGCGAATAGCTGTATTTACCCCAATGACTTCACCCTGAGAATTTAGAAGTGGCCCTCCAGAGTTGCCTGGGTTAATTGCCGCATCGGTTTGAATAAAGCTAACTCGTTTTTCGGGAACTCCTACTTGAGCGCTGGTGCGTTCAGTGGCGCTGATGATACCTATTGTAACTGTATTATCCAAACCAAGAGGATTTCCAATTGCGATCGCCCATTGTCCAGGTATTAAGTTTTGCGAATTCCCGAATTTGACGGTTGGCAATTTGTCAGCTTCAATTTTTACCGCCGCCACATCTGTAACTGGATCGACTCCTACCACTTTCCCTTCAAAAGAGCGACCGTCTTTCAGTGTTACTTGAACTGTATCAGTATCAGCCACCACATGGGCATTGGTGAGTAATTGACCATTTTGGCTCAAAATAAAACCAGAACCTGTACCCCGCTCAATCCGCTCTTGGGGTATGGGTTCCTCATTTTCACCAAAAAACCTTCTGAGCAGTGGATTTTTAAAGGCATCAGAAATGGGATTAGGAACTTTACGGGTAGCATTAATTCTTACCACTGCTGGGCCAGTACGCTGAACGGCAGAAGTGACAAAATTAACATTATCATCACTAATCGCCCCAATTACACCACCAACCTTAGGAGAGACAATAGTTTCAGGAACAGAAGCCAGCGTTACACTTTTTAATTCCTGAAACGATCGCTTTTGGGGTATCAAAACAGAACTGGCAAATAAAACTGCAACACCACCAAATACGCCACCAATCGTCACCAAAGAGAAATATGTGGCAAGCTGCTTCAGGGATAACTTCATAGTCATTACACTTAAGGGGAAGTAAATTTAGAAGAAATACAAAAAAAATACAAAAAAAATTAAAAGGAATGTAAAGCGATCGCTAATCTATAAGTTTAATCAAGCAAAAAGCTAGTTGAAAATAATTTTTCCGAGAAAAGCCTTTACCAGCAAGGATTTGAGACTTTATAATCCAAACTTTTTGTGAAATTGCAACTAACTACTGATTAGTTACTTGGTCTGTATTCATAAGTTTCTCTAACTTTCCCGTAAAAAATGGGTGAAGGGCAAAGTTATTTATTTATGGTACTTTAGATGGGTTGTGGGCTGGCGTGAGCGAAGGATTCCCAGAAATCAAATTAAAATCAAATTAAAATATAACTAATAATTTACAGCTAAGTTCGCTATTAATGCTGTAATCTTCGGCACTAGATGTCTGGCTTTGACTTTACTCAAAACTACCTAAAGTAGCAAGCTAAAGTTAAAGGAGTTAAAGAAAAATTTTTAATAATAAAAAAGCCAAGCTCTTTTATTCTCAGTATTTTAACTCACTTTTCCCCTTCAGTTAATGCATGAAATCATTCTCTAGCCTGTTCCCGTTATCTTCTTTTCTATTGTTGGTTAGCACTCTGGGTATCATCTCCGCAATCTCGCCAACTGCATTGGCGCAAACCGCAAGTTGTCCAACTTCAGCTTTATCGCGTTTTGTACGCCATACCGTATCCCGTGGCGAAACCTTAGATAGTATTGCTCAACAATATAGTCTCACAACAACTGCGATCGCGGCGATGAATCCCGGGTTGCAAAGTCGGGACGTTAAAATCGGGAAAAAAATACTCATTCCCCCCTACAATGGCATTATCATCGAATTTCCGCGTGGTCAAACTTGGGCTGATATTGCCAAAACATATAAAATTCGTGCTGATGTCCTATTTGAGATTAACGGCTGTCAAAAAAACCCTCAATTTGTTTTTGTACCGGAATCGAATCGTTCAACATTACGTACTGCAATACAGTCAGCAGCAATCCCCACATCTAATTCTAGTTCGACAAAATTTACTGGTTATCCCTTAGCGGCAGTCACAAATGTAGCTTTACCCTATGGATGGCAAACAAATCCGCAGACTGGGGAAGTATTCTTTCATAGTGGCATTGATATAGTTACGGCTGTGGGAACACCAGTAACAGCTATCTCTGAGGGTGTTGTAGCCTTTGCAGACAGCCAGGGTACTTATGGTAATTTGGTCATCATTAATCATGGTAATGGATTGCAGAGTCGTTACGCCCAATTAGAAACAATCAAAGTTGTAGTTGGGAAACAAGTTAAGCAAGGTGATGTGTTGGGAATAGTCGGAACTAGCGGACAGCCATCATCCCCACAACCACATTTACATTTTGAAATCCGTACTAGTTCTGATTTAGGTTGGGTAGCGAAAGACCCGAAAAATTATTTGAAATAAGTAATTGAATCCATAAAAATTTATAAAAACTTAGAGAACATTAAGCTTTAATAGGTAATTGGTGATGTCGAATCAGAATATAAATAATGAAGTTGAGTTATTGATAAAACAAGCAAATAAATATTGTGAAGACGGCGAACATGAAATAGCAATTGATTATCTGGAGCAAGCTCTAAAAATTGACAAAAATTCAACAAAAGTTTGGTGTGAAAAAGGATGGAATCTGTTTTTACTTTGGCATCAAATTTTCCCCGATTCATCTTTATCGGAGACAGAGATTATTTTCAAACAACAAGAAATCATTGCTTGTTTTGACCGAGCCATTGCCATTGAACCCAATAATTTTTTAGCTTGGTACAGACGCGGACAAACCCAATTAGAAATTATACATGATGCGGTTGAAGAATCTTTAGTCAGTTTGGATCAAGCGATCGCACTGCAACCAGATGATTTTGATAGTTGGTGGGATAAAAGCTTTGCTCTATATCAATTAGAACGCTACGAAGAAGCATTAATTAGTTATCAAAAAACACTATTAATCGACCCTATGCACTTCGGAGCTAGGGATGAGTTCTGTAGAATGCTATGCGAAATGGAGCGTTATGAAGAAGCCCTCGCTAATTATGACAAACTTTTATTAGTGGCAGAGAATCAGGAAGATGTTTTATGCCATAAATGCGAAGTTCTGGAAAAATTAGGAAGAAATGCTGAGGCTTTAGATTGTTGTGAGCAAGCTTTAAAAATTAATCCAGAGTCTCACGATGGATTAGCCTGTAAAGTCAGAGCTTTAACCAAATTAGGTCAAGTAGAAGCTGCTTTAATATGCTATGAAAAATTAGTACAAATAGACCCACAATCAATTGTTGTAGCACAAGTATTTATTGATGTTTATTGTGTAGCAGATGCACTAAAAATATTTGAGCAATCAATTAAAAGTATGACTGATAAATTCTTGGCAAGGATTTATCAAGCAGGTTTTTTATACGAATTACAAGACTATAATCAAGCGGCAGTCAGCTATCATCAAGCATTAGAAATTCAACCAGATGATGCTGATACTTTATACAATCTTGCCTGCTGTTATGCTCTAGCAAAACAAACAAAAAACGCCCTAGATAATCTGGAAAAAGCAATTAAGATAAATCCCGAAGAATTAATTGAATCTGCAATCAATGAACCCGACTTTGCAGAAATTTGCGATTTACCACAATTTGAATTGCTTGTGTTGCCAAAATAAGCTATAAGTTTGCCCATAAACAGCAGAATCTAGTTCCCACTAAACTGACACTAATCTCCAAAAGAAAGTAACAGATTGTGACGCGGGGACGCACAGATAGAAAGATAGGAAAATTTATTTTATGTGTTGCCAGATTTGGGAGAAACGATATTACTTTTATAATTGTGTGATGACTTTGAGCTTCATCACCGTCAGGTAACTCCAACTATCTTGACTGAATTATTAGTAAAAAACAAAAATTTAATTACAGATTTGATGGATGTAATTATTACCCAAAGTCAAATTAAACACTAAAAATATATGCGATCGCAGAATGCACGTAAGACTATATTATCCGATGATATTGCTAATTATTACCGCCAATTCAACAACTAGAGTCATAACAAAAACATTATTTAGCTGTTGTCAAACAGTTATAACTTAGTAATAAACAGTACACAAATAATTTCAAACAACCGCAATATAACTGATATTGCTAGCAGCCCGCAGCGTGGGAGAATCAGAATAAAGAGATATTTAGAGAGGAAAACCTTATAGTATGCACCTGAGTGAAATCACCCACCCCAATCAGTTGCACGGTCTGTCGATTCGTCAGCTACAACAGATTGCCCGTCAAATACGCGACAAACACCTACAAACCGTAGCCGCAACTGGTGGACATTTGGGACCGGGATTAGGTGTTGTGGAATTAACCCTTGGACTTTATCAGACACTCGACCTCGATCGCGATAAAGTGATCTGGGATGTCGGACACCAAGCTTATCCTCACAAACTAATTACTGGACGCTATAGCGACTTTCACACGCTGCGACAAAAAAATGGTGTTGCCGGTTATCTCAAACGTTGTGAAAATAAATTTGACCACTTTGGTGCGGGACATGCTTCGACAAGTATTTCCGCCGGCTTGGGCATGGCGCTAGCACGAGACGCAAAGGGGGAAAAATTCAAAGTTGTCTCGATTATTGGTGACGGCGCATTAACCGGGGGAATGGCACTCGAAGCCATCAACCATGCAGGACATTTGCCTAAAACTAATTTGTTGGTAGTCTTGAACGACAACGAGATGTCAATATCTCCGAATGTCGGTGCAATTCCTCGTTACTTGAATAAAATGCGTCTTTCGCCACCGATGCAATTTATTTCTGATAATTTTGAAGAGCAAGTTAAGAATCTACCTTTTGTGGGTGAATCGTTATCTCCTGAATTTGAGCGGATTAAAGAGGGGATGAAGCGTCTAGCAGTGCCGAAAGTTGGGGCAGTGTTCGAGGAACTGGGTTTTACTTATATGGGGCCAGTGGATGGGCACAATTTGGCAGAATTAATTGCCACATTCCAACAAGCACATCAAATTCCTGGACCAGTTTTGGTACATGTATCGACAACCAAAGGTAAGGGTTATGAAATTGCCGAAAAAGATCAAGTTGGCTACCATGCCCAAACCCCATTTAATTTAACCACTGGCAAAGCAATTCCCTCCACTAAGCCCAAACCACCTGCATACGCGAAAGTCTTTGCCCATACCTTAGTCAAACTTGCCGAACAGAACCCGAAGATTTTGGGAATTACGGCGGCAATGGCAACAGGAACAGGATTAGATAAACTTCAGCAAAAGTTACCAAATCAATATATTGATGTCGGTATCGCCGAACAACATGCCGTTACCTTAGCTGCTGGTTTAGCTTGTGAAGGAATGCGTCCGGTGTGCTGTATTTACTCAACCTTCCTGCAACGTGCCTTCGACCAAATTATCCATGATGTCTGCATCCAAAAATTACCCGTCTTCTTCTGCTTAGATAGGGCGGGAATTGTTGGCGCTGATGGTCCCACCCACCAAGGGATGTACGATATTGCCTATTTGCGTTGTATTCCCAATATGGTGTTGATGGCACCCAAAGACGAAGCCGAAATGCAACGGATGTTGGTGACTGGAGTCGAATATACCGATGGTGCGATCGCTATGCGTTTTCCTCGCGGTAGTGGTCAAGGTGTACCCTTAATGGAAGAAGGTTGGGAACCTTTAGAAATTGGTAAGGGTGAAATTGTTCGCAATGGTGATGATGTATTACTTGTTGCTTACGGCACTATGGTTTACCCAGCCATGCAGACAGCTGAAGTTCTCAGTGAACACGGCATCGAAGCAACTGTCATCAATGCCCGCTTTGCTAAACCTTTAGACACCGAACTCATTCTCCCCCTGGCTAAAAAAATTGGTCGTGTTGTCACTCTTGAAGAAGGCTGTACAATGGGTGGTTTTGGTTCAGCTGTTGCCGAAGCTTTACTCGACGCTGATGTTGTTGTTCCTGTCAAGCGGATTGGCATCCCCGACATTCTCGTAGATCATGCAGAACCAGACCAATCTAAAGCAGAATTAGGTTTAACCAGTTCGCAAATGGCAAATACTGTGATGCAGGCTTACTTTAAACAACAATTGTCTGTAGTTTAGCTAGTTATTTTTGTTATTGGTTAATAGTTAATGGTGAATGGTTGTTGCAAACTGTTTTTAACCTTTGTTGGTGATAATCAGATATGTAGATATTGACCAATAGTTACCCATCAACATCCATTAACACTCTGACAAGCCATTAACTACTAACCGTTAACTCTTCTGAAATCTTTGCTATGAATCCTCTCAACAACCAGGTTTATCCAGTTATTTGGCATAATGATGCCGTATCACTTATTGACCAAACTCGCATACCTAACGAGTATGCATTTGTCGAAATTCACCGCAGTGAAGATATGGCAAGGGCAATTAAAACCATGATTGTCCGAGGTGCGCCAGCAATTGGAGTTGCTGCTGCCTATGGGATGTATCTGGGCGCGAGGGAAATTCAAAGTGATAATCGCGATCGCTTTTTGCAACAATTAGAACAGGTTGCGGCAATGTTGCGGGCAACTCGCCCCACCGCCGTCAATCTTTTTTGGGCAATATCCCGGACTCTCAAAGTTGCCTATGAAACATTGGGTACGGTTGATGATATCAAAAAAGTATTACTACAAACCGCCCAAGATATCCAACTCGAAGATTTACAAACCTGTCGCTTAATTGGTGATAATGGCTTAAAAGCATTACCAGCCAGCCCTGAAAAACTCACATTACTAACCCACTGTAACGCTGGAGCCTTGGCAACTGGTGGTTATGGTACAGCTTTGGGAGTTGTGCGATCGGCATGGCGTGAAGGTCGCTTAAACAAGCTTTTCGCCGATGAAACCCGTCCCCGACTACAAGGAGCAAAATTAACGACATGGGAATGCGCCCAAGAAGGTATTCCTGTGACTTTAATTACTGATAGCATGGCTGCACACTGTATGAAACAGGGATTGATTCATGCTGTAGTTGTTGGGGCTGATCGGATTGCGGCTAATGGAGATGCGGCGAATAAGATTGGCACGTATAGTTTAGCACTAGTAGCAAGGGCACATAATGTCCCGTTTTTCGTTGCAGCACCACTTTCAACGATTGATTTTGCATTAGCAAGTGGTAGCGAAATCCCGATTGAAGAACGTGACCCTACGGAAATTTACCAAGTTGGCGATACAATGCTCACACCAATTAGTGGGGTAGAATATTACAATCCAGCTTTTGATGTGACTCCGGCTGAGTTAATTACCGCAATTATTACGGAAAATGGTGTTTTTGCTGCTGGCGAATTAGCTTTGTCACGGGAAAAACAAGCAGTCTAGGATGCCGAAATTTGGCTTAATTTTTATTTCATCAATATAAAATCTTGATATTCCCGGCTCTTTTTTGAAGAAGTCGGGAATATTATTATGGAAAGTGCAAAAATACGAAAAAGGTAAACTGTATCTTGCGGAAAAAATACTCTTGCAGTTGAAGAGTGAAAACGTTACAACAATTACAGCATCCATAAATTGCTTTATTATTTCTTTTGATGAATATCAAACCTAAAATAAATTTTTTCGCATATCTAAGTAAAAGGGATAAGCCCCAGAAGAATAATTGCCAACGAAACTTAGGTATTGGGATAGCAGGAGGATTATTAGCCGCATATTTTGGCTTGTTGTTACCTGCAACTAGTCAGACTACATCAGAATCAAGTAAATCATCAACAGATTTGGGTAAAGAAATTGTTGGGCAAATTCGCGAATGCGTACAAGCAAAAATAGCCAATACTCCCAATAATTCCCAGAAAAATCAGCAAGCACTACAAGCAATTTCGATGCAATGCGTGTTTGAGGTGGCGGTGCTCGAAAAAAATGGTACAGTACGACCAGATGCAAGCGATCGCGTTTCGGCTTTGTTTGCTGTCACTGGCTTTAAACCACCACAACCCACGAGTAAGGGAAATGCTACTAATGTGGGGTTGCGTTATCTTCCTCGCAGTCGAGTTTTAACTGTACCAGTTAATATTGGTAGCAAAACCAGTCATTTTCTCCTCGATACAGGTGCTTCTGCTTCAGTTATTAGCAGCAAAAATGCACAGCAATTGCGTCTCATGGGTGTGCCCATCCCTAGTGATGTGTTGAAATATATGGGGGTAGGTGGAAACTGTTCTCAAGTCAAAGCTGATTCTCTGAGCTTACCAACTCTGGGTGTGAGTTCGGCAAAAGTTTCCGGTTTAAATGGTTTAGGACTTTCAGCAAATTCTATTCCTGGTAAAACATCGGGTGTTTTAGGATTAGATTTTTTAAGCAATTTTGATGTTGTTGTTAATCCCAAAAAATTACGATTGCAACTGTTACAGCCTTCACAACCTGTGGAAAAATCAATCCCATTACAGGGAAAACTGGGCGCAATGACAACACAAGTTAAAATTAATGGACAAGGACCATTTACATTTATGCTCGATACAGGAGCAGATGTCATGGTAATCTCAAAACCATTAGCACAGAAATTAAAATTAGATAATCCTCAAGCTAAAAAAACTAAAGTTCAAGGATTTTGTGGAACGGAATCCGCAAGGAAAATTCAATTAGATCAAGTTAGTTTACAAGAACATAATATTAATAATTTGGATGCTGTTATTTTAGATAATGACAATATTTTTAAGATGTTGGGGGTTGAAGGAATAGTCGGTCAAAATTTTCTAACTCGTTATCAACAGCACTGGCGATTTGGTGAGAGAAGTCCGTTAGGATATCCCGAAAAGGGTAGTTTGACATTAACACCAATGTCGAAGTAAGAGACTAGTGATTCGCTAACCCAGAATTAACGGGTTGAGATTGACTTAGAGATACTGAGACACGGAGACGCGGAGACGCGGAGATTTTTGTCTCTGCAAAGTTCCTTTGGTGAACTACTGGGGATTAGGCATTATAATTTTTGGCATTATTTTTGATTTTTAACCATAATTGTTTACATTATTTACCTTTGCTGGCAAACTTTGGGAAAATAGCTGAGCCAAGAGTTTCATTTTGCTACCTCAGAGTAAACAGATGAGAAAGGATAAATAAAAAATGACTAAAAATTTAAAAGACTTTTTGGAAGCTTGCGAAAATTTGAAAACTCTACGCATCATTGTTACAAGTAGTGCTGCGGTTTTAGAAGCGAGGGGACGAATCGAGAAGTTATTCTATGCAGAGTTGCCGAAAGGTAAGTATGCGAACTTACATACTGAAGGATTTGAATTTCACTTCAATATGGATAAAATTACACAGGTAAAATTTGAAACTGGTGAGGCGAAACGGGGTAATTTTAAAACCTACGCAATCCGCTTCTTAGATGAGAAACAGGAAGTTGCTTTAAGCTTGTTTTTACAATGGGGTAAACCAGGAGAGTATGAATCTGGGCAAATCGAAGCATGGGAAGGGTTACGCGCTGAATATGGGGAAGTTTGGGAACCAATTCCTTTGGTGAGTCTTTAGGTTTAGATGCTAGGTATTGAGTATTAATACTCAATACTTAATACTGAATCGCAAATAACTCTTAAATAAAAATTAAAAATAATTAATGGTTTTGTTATCTGCAAATATTGTGCTTGTGGTGAGAAGGATTGGGGTTTTGTGCTGGATTTTGTGCCTCATCATCGGCATATTTTTGAGTGATGATGCTCAAGCTGGAGAACTTGCCGAAAGATTAGCGGATTTTCGACAATGGCAAAAATTAACTTCCGTGCGATCGCTAAGCGGAGATTTAGTTTATCCTAGTTGGATGGCTGGAGAATGGATGGTAAAAAGTACTTTGGTTGATTTGGCTGCACCTTTAGCACCAGATATTGTCACACCAGGTTTTGCCGCAAACCGTCAATATTTAAATCAACCAGTTAGTTTTCCCGTTAAATTTGTGCCGGAACAGACAGCAAATTTGATTAATTCTGATTTTAATTTTGCTTCCAAATTAATTCCTCGCACCATTAATCCATCATCTAGTCAAGCTGCGAAAATTATTGCTGATAGAGCCTACAATGGATTGAGTTTGGCAAGAGCATATTTGGGAGAAGATGCCGTAATATCTGTGAAATTAGACCCAAAATCACCTAATCGTCAAATTACTTTATTGCGTGGAGACAAACAGTTAGTTTCGATTATCACTGCTAGGGGGATAGAAACTACAGATGATGGTAGATATATTACATCAGAAGTGTTTCAACAAGTATTCCGAGATGCCAAAAAAGAGGCTAATCCCTATTTTAATTATGTGGAATCAACTACTGCTTATCGTCAAGTAAGCAATGAAAATCTCAATAATCTTCATAATATAATTGAAGCAGATCAAGTTACAGCAGTTTATCTTTCACCGCAAGATAAAAATTACTTTCAAGCCGGTTCGCGTCCAGTTGCTTTATATCGATATAAGTTAGAATTCCAGAGTCAGCATTAATCAGCTTTGAATTTAATTTAATTTAATTCGTGCTGATATTAATTTAATCAAAGCTCTATCTTTTGCGATTGACACCATATTTTAGTAATTTTTTCCCAATTCAATGTAGAAGTCTGGGAATAATTTTTGATGAGACTCAAAGCTGAAGTCAGGCAATCCCATCACAGGATAATTATTTCCGAGGATTTTTTGACATATGATGTGAGTCAACAGATATTTTTCTATTCTTCCTATCCATACACCTTGACGAGAATCGGAACTTTTAATTACACTCCTAACTCATAACTCCTGTAGAACGTAATATCTTACGTCCTTACAGAATTACCATTTTTTATTTCTATGTCAAAAAAACGTATATTTGTTACGGGTGCTAGCGGTTGTGTGGGACATTACCTCAGCGAGCAATTGATTCAAGACACTGAGCATGAGTTATTTTTACTCGTTAGAAATCCTGATAAATTAAAAATTGATACAAGTGTGCGTCCAAATGTTACCGTACTTCAAGGCGACATGTTGGAAATTGAGAAGTTTGCTGATTTATTAAAAACTATAGATGTAGCGGTTTTAACAGCGACTGCCTGGGGCGGGGAAAACGTCTTTAAAATCAATGTCGAGAAAACCCTAGAATTAATGAATTTGTTAGATGCGGAAAAATGTCAGCAGGTAATTTATTTTTCCACAGCTAGCGTATTAAGCCGTAATAATGAACCACTTCCCGAAGCTGGGGAATTTGGGATTGATTATATTCGTTCCAAATATCAGTGTTTGGAGCAAAAATCGAAATTAGCAATCGCACCCAAAATTACTACAGTTTTCCCGACATTAGTTTTGGGAGGGGATACAACAAAACCCGTGTCTCATATTACTTCTGGAATCCCAGAGGTGACAAAATATGTGGATATCATTAAATTTTTGAAAGCTGACGGTAGTTTCCACTTTATTCACAGTCGGGATATCGCAACTGTAGTTAGACATTTAATCGATTATCCACCAGAAAATCAATCCCGTTATTTGGTATTGGGGCAAGAAAAACTTACGGCAAACCAAGCAATAGAAGAACTCAGCGCTTACTTTGGTAAAAAAATATATTTCCGCATTCCCTTATCCATCGCCTTAGCAAACGCAATTATCGCCATCTTCCGGATTCAAATGGATGCTTGGAGTCGTTTCTGTATGGAATACCGTCATTTCGTCTACAAAAACGCAGTCAACCCTGCCACCTACGGTTTACCAAATTACTGTGTAACCATGAGCGATGTCTTGAAGCTAAGCGGAGTGACACAATTTTCTGCAAATAGAGAAATAGAGACGCAGACACAAAAAAATTGAATTTGAATGTCAATTTGCTAACACGTCAACTACTGTCTGGATTTCCCTAGGGTTTTTATCTCTATTTAAGTGCTAGGGTGAAACATATTTACACAAAACTCATCTAAACTTTTAGGTGAGCAAGAATAAATTGACTTTACAACCGTAATTACTACAAAAATTCAAGTGGTAGGAGTGAAAAATTTATGCGCGTATTGCTTGTCTATCCGGTATTCCCGAAAACATTTTGGTCATACGAAAAAATCCTAGACTTAGTAAACCGCAAAGTTTTACTACCTCCCTTAGGTTTAGTCACCGTTGCGGCAATTTTACCCCAAGAATGGGAATTTAAATTGTGCGATCGCAATATTCGTGCTGTGACTGAGGCAGAATGGGAATGGGCTGATATTGTGATTTTCTCAGCCATGATTGTCCAGAAACAGGATTTACTCGACCAAATCAAAGAAGCCAAACGACGTGGTAAATTAGTTGCAGTCGGTGGACCTTATCCAACTTCTGTACCCCATGAAGTCCAAAATGTTGGTGCCGATTTCTTAATTTTGGATGAAGGGGAAATTACCCTACCAATGTTTGTCGAAGCAGTTGCCAAGGGTGAAAAATCGGGAGTTTTCCGCGCTACAGAAAAACCTGATGTCACAACAACCCCTATCCCTCGCTTTGAATTGCTGGAATTTGACGCTTACGATTCCATGTCGGTGCAATTTTCGCGCGGTTGTCCGTTCCAATGCGAATTTTGCGATATTATTGTCCTTTACGGACGCAAGCCCCGTACCAAAACCCCAGCCCAATTGCTCGCAGAATTAGATTATCTTTATGAATTGGGTTGGCGACGTAGCGTTTTTATGGTGGATGACAATTTTATTGGCAACAAACGTAATGGAAAATTGTTGCTCAAAGAGTTGAAAGTATGGATGGCAGAACATCAGTATCCATTTAGCTTTGATACGGAAGCATCAATTGATTTAGCCCAAGATGCGGAAATGATGGAATTGATGGTGGAATCTGGTTTTAAAGCCGTGTTTTTGGGAATTGAAACCCCCGACGAAGACAGTTTACAACTAACCAAGAAATTTCAAAACACCCGCAGTTCTCTAGCTGAGTCAGTGGAAACCATCATCAAAGCTGGTTTACGCCCAATGGCTGGATTCATTATTGGCTTTGATGGTGAAAAAGCTGGCGCAGGTTCGCGAATTGTGCGTTTTGCAGAATTAGCTGCCATCCCTTCCACCACATTCGCGATGTTACAAGCGCTACCTAATACTGCATTGTGGCATCGTTTGATTAAAGAAGGACGTTTACGGGAAAACAAAGATGGGAACATCAATCAAACTACATTGATGAACTTTATACCGACCCGCCCTCTGGAAGATATTGCGAGAGAATACATAGAAGCATTTTGCGAATTATACGACCCAGTTAAGTATTTAGATCGTACCTATCGTTGCTTCTTGATGATGGGTAGTCCGAGTTGGACAGCCCCCGCAAAATTCCCAGAATTAGTGGTGTTGAAAGCCTTTTTAATTGTCATTTGGCGACAGGGAATCAAACGGGAAACTCGCTGGAAATTTTGGCATCATCTATTTAGCATCCTGAAGCGTAACCCGAAAGTTTTCGACCATTATCTAGCAACTTGCGCTCACATTGAGCATTTTTACGAATATCGCCAAATTGTTCGCAACGAAATCGAAGCACAATTAGCAGAGTATCTTGCCCAAGGTGCAGAAAAACCCTATGTACCAGTTGTGAAGGCGGAAACTAAGACGGAAGAGAAGACAGAAGCGATCGCATCTTAAAGTTTCTTAACTTAATATTCTTAACTTCATGAGTTGAAAAGTTGTGTACTTTTGTTAAAGTCTACCTGAAAAAAAAAATCAAATTTTTTCTTCATTAATGAGATTAATGAAATTTTTAGCCCCTTCCTTGGAAGGGGTTTTTTGTCCAATTCAGGTAATCGTAAATTACTTTTTAATTACTGAATCTGACGGAGAGGATTTTAGAAGTAACTTAACTTTGGCTTTGAGGTGGCGCTGGGATTGTCACATCAATAGCAGTTACCTGATTAGCGAGTTGTGATAATGGTGGCTCAATCGCTTTTTGATTACCAACAACCAGCGTAATTAAACTATCAGGCTTGAGATATTTCTGGGCAACTTTTTGGACATCCGCAGCAGTAGTAGCTTCCACTTGCTTACGGTAGGTAAACAGAAAATCGGCTGGATAACCGTAATATTCGTAGCGCATTAACCTGGATAAAACCTGAGAAGGGTCTTGAAAATTGAACACAAACGAATTCAGGGTAGAATCTTTAGCAAAAGCTAGTTCCTTTGCGGTTACAGGTTCGGCTTGCAATTTCTTAATTTCAGTTTTAATTGATTTAATGAACTGGACTGTGGCATCCGAGCGTGTTTGTCCTCCAGCTATGAACATACCCGGATAATCGTACTTAGGATTCCAGTAACCATATACAGAATATGCTAAACCTTGACGCGATCGCACTTCGTTAAATAAGCGTCCTCCAAAACCATTTAATACCCCATTCAGGACATCCAATGCGGCGTAATCAGGACTATTAAACTGTCCTCCCAAATGTCCAATCAAAATATTACTCTGCGTCAATTGTGGTTGGTTCACGAAATATATACCACTGGCATTTGCTTGTGCCACCTTGGGCAATTCCGCTTTAATTGGGGTTGGGCTGGCTTTCCAATTACCAAACTTGGCTTGAATGAGAGATTTCATTTTTTGTGAATCAAAATCCCCAACTATCCCCAAAATCATATTATTCGGGAAAAAGTACTGCTGGTAAAATTTCACCAAATCATCACGAGTAATCTTTGCTAATGTCGAATATTCTGTAGTCCGCGCATAAGGACTCGTCTTCCCATAAATTACCTTTTTAAACTCACGTTGGGCAATATCATCAGGGTCATCATTTCGGCGAGAAATCTTACCACCTTCTTGTGTTTTCGCCAATTCCAGCTTATCCGCAGCAAAAGCAGGTTCTCGCAAAACTTCGGCATATAAACCAAACACAGTATCCAAATCTTCACTCAGTGTTTGGAAACTAGCAGTCCCCATACTTTCGCCAATGTCAGTTTCCACCGCCGCCGCACGCTGTTCCAGCATTTCATTTACTTGGTCTGGTGTACGCTTTAAAGTACCCCCAGTTCGCATGACAGTTCCAACTAACTGCGCCAGTCCAACTTTATCACCAGCTTCCCAGCGATCGCCAGTGCGAATTACTGCCCTACCATTGACTAATGGTAATTCATGGTCTTCCATTAAATATACGACCATCCCGTTATTCAAGGTAAAGCGATCGTATTTTGGTAATTTCACATCCGGTAAAGGTGGCAGGCGCAACTCAGTATAATGCTTGGCTTCCGTGGTTGTTGCCGCAAAGGAGAAATTAACAGTCAAGAGTAGAAACGCTAAAGCTAAAACCACCGTATAAATAAAACTATTTTTCCTGCGCTTAAACATTGTAAATATTCCTTGAACTTGGAGTGAGAGTCGGGATTGGGATTTCATTTCCTCAAAGAAGCGGATGGATGTGTCGCCAGGTTGGGGAGAAGCGGGATTAAGGAATGTTGAGTGACAAATTTTCCCTTCTTCCTTACCTTACTGCGACAACAATTTCCCAATTGTGCGATTTTCCGATGTAAATGTAGCTTTAGCGACTCGCTGCACATCCACAGCCTTCACCATCGCTAATCGATCCAATTGTTTAAATAAATTTCGCCACGAACCAGTTTTGACTTCATATTCCAACAACTGCTCTGCCATTCCCATATTCGAGTCGAGTTGTTGCACCAATTCGGCACGGGCTTGGGTTTTCACCCGATCTAATTCCGCAGTTGTCACAGGTTCCGTTTTCAATCTGTCAATTTCTGTCCGCAATGCTGCTGCAACTTGGTCAACCGATCGCCCGGGAGCAGTTAGTGCGTAAAATAACATTAAGTTAGGGTATTTATCACCAGGGAACCCACTAAAACCCTGGGCTGCTAATGCTAAGCGTTGCTTTTCTACTAACGATTTATACAAGCGAGATGTCCGCCCATTACTGAGTAATCTGCCAATAATGTCATAAACAGCTTCGTCGGGATGGGTAATTGCAGGACGGTGGTAACCTTCCAAATACCAGGGTTGGGAAGCTAGTTGTAAGGTGACTTCTCGTGTTTGTGTTTGTTTTGGCTCGACGGGAATATTTGCTTTAGTTTTTTGTCTTGATTTATACCGACCAAAGTAAATTTGTGCGAGTCGCTGGACTTCTTTGGGGTTAACATCACCAACTACAGCGATCGTGATATTACTAGGTACGTAATAGTTAGCAAAAAAGTTTCTAATGTCAGCAGGTGTGAGGTTACGAATATCTTCGTCGTAACCAATGACTGGACGACGGTAAGGATGAACTTTGTAGGCTGCGTCGATAAATTTTTCAATCATCAAACCAATGGGGGAATTTTCCACCCGCAGGCGACGTTCTTCCAAAATTACATCTTTTTCTTTAAAAAATTCACGGCTGAGTACAGGCTCTAAAAATCTTTCGGACTCCAGCGACATCCACAACTCTAATTTATTCGAGGGGAAGCTATAAAGATAACGAGTTGCTTCGGTGGAGGTATTGGCATTTAAACCTACTCCCCCCGCTTGTTCGACTATTTGTCCCAGTTCATTTTGTTTTACCAGCTTTGTCGCTTGCTTTTCAACTTCTTGAAACTGAGCTTGTAATTTTGTTACTTCCTCGGTTTTTTTAGCAGCTTTGGCGGCAGTAATTTGTTTATCAAGCTGTTCTAAAGTATCGAGAAGCAGTTTTTCCGCCTTAAAGTCAGTTGTACCGATGCGTGGTGTCCCTTTAAATGCCAAATGTTCGAGGAAATGCGCTACACCTGTTTTGCCATTAGGTTCATCAACCCCACCGACATCAGCATAGGTAAGAAATGAAACGACAGGCGCTTGGTGACGTTCCAAGACTATAAATTTCATCCCATTCGCCAACTTAAATTCAGTTAAATTTTTAATTACTTGGTCGAGATATGGTTGAATTGAAGATTGCTTTACAGGTGGTTTAACTAGTTCTTTGTCAGCTTGAATAGTTGGTGCGGCTTGACTTTGGGCGAGGGCAACTTCTGGTAAAAAGCCCCATCCTAAGAAAACAACCGTTAAAAAAATTAACATTAATTGACGCATTGACTCTAATAATTGGTTTATCCTGGCGATTATTAAGTCTAATCGTCGAGTACATCTCAAATGCATATTCATTTGGGAGCTAATAAATCTGTTCATACGTAAAAAGTAACCATTAATTACACTCTTGCGAGATATGGATAAATTGCGATCGCGAATTGGAACTAATGGGAATTAATTGAAACTCCAACTCCAATCCCGACTCTGAATTTAAAACTATTTCTCACCTAATCTAACTAGGTTAAAAAGAAAAGGTTTCAAATACTTATACAACAAGGATTGTAATTTTTAAAATTTCTCCCTCTCTCTGCCCTTTCTGCAAATCGTATTCAGGTTTCAATACTCACGGCTCCAGACGATAGACAATAATGTCACAAAACCAGTTCCGAAAATCTTACGATACACGATAACTGTTATGCGCGTGTTTAATTCTCCCCCCCCTTCTGAGGCACAAACTCGCAGCCGCATCTTACAAGCTGCACAACGTTTATTTGCAGCCCAAGGGTTTGACGGCACTACCACCCGTGATTTAGCCCAGGCAGCGAGCGTGGCGGAAGGAACTTTATTTCGTCATTTTCCCAATAAAAAGGCAATTTTGGTTGAGGTGGCAACCCAGGGTTGGGTAGAAATTCTCACCGACTTGCTCACAGAATTAAGCGAAATGGGCAGCTATAAAGCGGTAGCTCAAGTCATGCGTCGTCGGATGTGGAATATGAAGAAAAACGCCGAGATGATGCGTGTGTGCTTCATGGAAGCCCAATTTCACCCCGATTTGCGTGAAAGAATCCAAATCGAAGTCATCGAAAAAATGACCGATGTTGCTGAAGCCTTTTTCCAAGAAGCCATGGACAAAGGAATCTATCGACAGATGGATGCGAAATTAGTCGCGAAGATTTTCTTAGGAATGTTTGCGATCGCAGGTTTCTCTAATGAAACTATCACATCTCCCGATGCTTCACCCCAAGAACTTCAAGCTATGGCAGAAGGATTAGCTGATATTTTTCTAAATGGTGTGTTGGTGAAAAGTTAAGAAATTGGATATTTTCGATAATTGTGAATTAATTATTCACTACTAATAACTCGCAACTATCTTTGCTTGCTGAGTCCACTGTTGCACAATATCAACAGCAGGACATAAATCCCGTCGTTGCATGGTTGCGACTTGCAAGCGTAGTACCTGCTGATGTAAACGATGTGTGGGAATCTGCGCCAACTGTATTACAGAACCAATTCCAGCATGAAGCAATAACCCACAATATTGCGTTCCCACGCTGGGGACTCTCGCTAAATCTGCTAGCGCCACCCATTTATTTACATACTTAAGATTAATGTGTAATTGATTTGCTAGTTCAATTCTCGATTGCGGTGTTTTCCCCTTGATAATTAGCTGTCTTGTTGTGGAAATTCCGCAATCTTGCAGTCGTAATTGTTCTTCTGCATTTAAACCAGGTAACTCTTCTATCAACCAATCGCAGGATGAAATACGGTTCACCCTCGCTTGTTTTTGGGGAAACATTATCAAAAACTCATCAAATGTAGACTCTTTTGACTATTGTGACAAGTAAATAGTAAATTGCGGTTTGATAATTCTGATAGTCAGAATAAGTTTAAGCATATTCTTCTCAATCAGGACTTACATAACTAGCACAGCGCGATCGCATTTTTATAATATCTATGTACTATGTAAAAGTGACATAGCCAAAGGGAATTGATGAAATTAGTAACAGTAATCTGCTGTGTTAAGTATTCTTCAAATCATGAGAAAATTACTGTTTCCGTGTCTATCGTGTAGTTGTTTGGCGTGCGGCGCAGTGTGACAGTTGCGTTAGTCCTGGAAGTGACATGCTACTTTTAGAAGCAGAAAAATTAAAACTCCAAACTGGGTTAATTAAATAATTTTTGCAAAAATACTTTTGCTTTAGTAGACTCTATTTTAAAACAGATAGTTACGAGACAATAGTAAAATAATATAAATCCGAATAGAGCAAAAATTATATTTGAAGGAATACTTCCACTTACTGTTACCAATCCTGGGGAAAATAACTTAATAATCATGACTATAAATATCATCAACAGCAAATAAATTAAAGGACTTGACCAAACAAAGGTAAAGCAAATAACTATCAGATTTAGTCGAATTTTTAAATCAATACAACATCCTTCTCTTACTGACTTTATCTCACCCTGAATCACTGGCAAAAAAGAATTTCTATAATTTATTATTCGACGTATCTTAAACTTATATCCAATAATTTCTCCTCGATATGGTTTAATTGCGGAGCTACGAAAATTTTGATTTGAACTAGAATCAACTACATCAATCAATTTTTGTATTGCTGATTCTTGACTTAACTGAGAATAAATTATTAACCCTTCGTAAGGTAGAAATTTCATATATTTTTATGAGCATTATATGCCACAGTTTTCAAGACAGAAAGTCAGTAAATAAATAATATTTTATACATTAATTTTATAAGTATAATCGTCAGATTTGGAGATTATGGAGTAAATACATTTACTCATACTAAGTTGCACTCAAATATAGTACCCGGTCATTGCGACGTAGGAAGCAATCTCATTGACTCAAGGTACTACGACATAACGCAACTTGGTATCAGAAGCGAATCTGCACCAGTCATGTTATGTCCAAACTAACAATCAACTTACAAAGATAAAATATTAATACCAGACAATTCTTCTGGACTTGCTGGAATTATGTCTGAATTGTGGAAATAATGCGATCGCAAGTCCTAAATAGCTGTAAATAGCAATAATTTTAAATATTCTTAACTTTCTATTATTAATTTTTGTAAATGTCATACCGTCCAGCGAATCTGAAAACTTACATTCAAGGTCAGGGTTTCCCCATACTTTGCTTACATGGACACCCCGGTTCAGGTTTGAGCATGTCTGTATTTACTAACCATCTATCGACACGCTTCCAAACTATTGCCCCAGATTTACGAGGATACGGCAAAAGTCGATTTCACGGCAATTTCAACATGCGCGACCATTTAGCCGATTTGGAAAACTTATTGGAACAATACCAAATTCAAAAATGTCTAGTTTTGGGCTGGTCACTGGGTGGAATTTTGGCAATGGAATTAGCATTACAATTACCTGAACGCATCGCAGGCTTAGTTTTAATTGCTACATCCGCTAAACCCAGGGGCAACCACCCACCAATTAGTTTGCGAGATAATATCTATACTGGTATTGCCGGAATTTGTAATCTCATCAAACCAGGTTGGCAGTGGAATATTGACACTTTTGGCAAGAAATCCCTATTTCGCTATCTCATCCAGCAACATACCCCTAG
Organism: Calothrix sp. NIES-4101; assembly: GCA_004296455.1. Taxonomy (GTDB): domain Bacteria; phylum Cyanobacteriota; class Cyanobacteriia; order Cyanobacteriales; family Nostocaceae; genus Brunnivagina. The sequence continues at coordinate 3,499,720 of AP018280.1, read as the reverse complement.
TACCTACAAATACATCGCGGCTTATGCGGTTTCTGCTTACTTGCAAACCTCTTCCTCAGCAACAAATGCCTTATTTACAGCTATTCGCTCTGGCTATAATCGCTTACCTGATTTACACCAAATTCAATGTCCCAGTTTAGTACTTGCTGGTGCAGAAGACCGTCATATTACAGCTAGTTCTAGCCTAGAAACCTCCAGACACCTGAAATCTTGCGATTGGAAATGTTACCAAAATACAGCCCATCTCTTGCCCTGGGAAATTCCAGAGTTGTTATTAAACGACATTGATCAATGGCTGGTAGAACACCCAGAAATAACAGGATTTTAATTAAACAGCAAAATATTCCCCACAGTTTTTGGGAGAACTGCGGGGAACGTATGTTTAAGCCCTAAATTAAATTTGACCGCTAAAGACAGGCTTAACTTTGCGGTCTATCCATTCCCCCAGGTCATCTGCAATCGTTAAAACTGAAGGTTTACAACGCTTAATATCTATTGATATCCCTTGTGCTCCTTCTTGTTCTAAGTCTTCGACATAACCTTTGATTTGGACTTTGGCATCAGCCGAACTCAGAAATGGTCCAAAATAGTATGTGCAATTTGGTGTTTGGGTCTTTACTTCCACCCACCACGCTAAACCAAGATTTTGGTATGCATTAATTAACAATTCTTTGAAGTTATTCCAAACGATTTTCATGGTTTTCACCAAGTAGATGTTTTGAACTGTGTGTAAAAGAGTACCTTGAAAAAAAATTGTGCTTTACATTTCTTTATACTCTTTTACCTTAACTTTTTCCAAGAAATTGTTTCTTATTTATCAAGATGCAGGGTATTTTCCCAGCGTTGACGATAAATTTCGTAAAGAGCCATACCTGCGGCTACGGAGGCGTTGAGGCTGGGTGTTTTCCCAGCAAGGGGAATTGATACTAAAACATCACAACAACGTTGTGTTAGCAAGCTCAGACCCTCGCCTTCAGAACCAATTACCAAAACAATGGGGCTAAGTTTTTTGTTGGGGTCTTTGCGGTTACCAAAATCGGCTGTGTGCAAAGGGACGTTTCCATTACTAGCTGTACCGTAAATCCAGAAACCTGCTTCCTTGAGTTCTTCGAGGGTACGGCTGAGATTAACAACTCTGGCAACTGCAAAATTTTCGATCGCACCCGCAGCAACTTTCATCACGGTGGATGTGATCCCGGCAGAACGACGTTGAGGAATAATTAAACCCTTTGCGCCAATGGCTTCAGCAGTACGAATGATTGCTCCTAAGTTGTGGGGATCGGTAATTCCATCAGCCACTACAAGCACTGGTGCATCGTTACCAACAAAAGCTTTTGTGACTAAATCGTTGAAACCAGTATAGTCGTAAGGAGCAACCTGTGCAGCTACACCCTGGTGATTGGCTTGGGATGTAATTTGATCTAAGCGTCTGGGTTCAACTTCATCAATTACCGTGCCGTTGTCTTTTGCCTGGATAATGAGGGAGTGAAAGCGGGGATCATAACGCAAACGGGGTGTAATCCAAATGCGGTTGAGGTGACGTTGGTTTTCTAAGGCTGTCAAAACCGGATGGCGACCATAAATCATATCGGTTTCTTCAGCTTGCTGTTCGGATGCGAACGGTTGAGAATTTTGTTGGGAATATTTACGGTATGAGTTGCGATCGCTGTTTTTTGTCTCACTTCGATAATTGTCGTGACGATAGTTATCATTCCGATAAGTATCACTGCGGTAGCTATTTCCTCGACTTGCTTCTCCTGCTGCTTTTCTAGGAGTTCCTACTACACGGGACACAACACGTTTACCCTTAATTTTTACTGGTTGTGGGCTAGAGCTTCTATCGCCGTAGCTTTTCTCACCATAGCTTTTATCGCCGTAGCTTTTATCGCCGTAGCTTCTCTCACCGTAGCTTCTATCGCCGTAGCTCTTCTCGCCGTAGCTTTTCTCACCATAGCTCTTCTCGCCGTAGCTTTTCTCACCATAACTTCTTTCACCCCGTTCAACTTTCTTGGGTGCAATTGTCGGTGGGGTAAACTTATCGCGTTTTCTTCCAGTAAATCCTTGTCCTTCAGGGGCAGATTTGCCAATGGAGTATCGCCCAGTTGGTTGATTATCTTCATCTTTAAATTTTCGGGGAGCGCCGGTTGAATGCGACACTATACGCTTTCCCTTAATTTTCAGGGATTGCCCGCGCTGCTTTTCGCCGCCTTTAGGATTAAACTTTTTGCCTTTGTTAATAGCCATAATTTTTTTTGGTGTGCTTACAACGGGGCATCACTGTCATCTCAATATACAAACTAATTAATCACAAACTAACTAATGTAGTGTTGCCATTTTGAGATATTGATACTGATACCGCTATTTTTCTAGATTTAGTTTTTGCAGGAGTTCGGTTAAACGGGCTTCATCAGTCAAATACAAGTAACCGATTAAAGTTTCTAAACTTGTCGCTTGTTGGTAGATATCGGGATCGACTCTCTTTGGTCGTCCTGTGGCGGCATTGCGACCCCGACGGACGATTTCTAATTCATTATCTGTTAAATGCGGTGCCAGCGATCGCAGATGGAGCGCCTGCATTTCAGCTCGTACCTGTCCCACAACCGAAAGGTGATAGCGATCGATTCTTTTTGGTGGCAGCAGATAATGCATTCTTACATATAGCTCGTAGACTGCATCTCCCAAATAAGCTAAAGTAGCCGGGGAAAGTTGCTGAATTTCGGAGCGAGATACCTGAGTCAGCATTTCCTCACAAATATGATTGAGAAACTGATTCCCAGATGAATCTTCTTGGCTATCAGGTAACGTATGCTCCTTTGAATTCACAAATTGATAATTCCTCACGGCGAGATTTGGGAGACTTGCTGTTGAATAAACTAGCTAGGCAAATGAGTCGAGCAAATTAGTTGAGCAAATGAGTCGAAACAATCTAAAAAATCCTGCAATCTGCCATGCAGGTTTATCACGCATAATTAAGGCTACATAATCAAAAGAAATTTTTAATGTCAGCTTTAGAATTCAAGCTGTTTTGGAATACATGTATTTGAATTACACTTTAGCGCATTACATGGGTTGAAGTTGCAAATTTTCATCTTCAAATTTGAAATTGTACGCATTCACACGATCCCTACTTTGCATTTTCAGCAACAGAGAAGAGATTATGGATAATTTAATTACCAAGGAAACGTCAATAGGCGCTAATTCCGACTTTACTCATTTTGTTGATCTTGCATAAACCCAATCAGGATGCAATTGCGATTCACCTACATACTTTTACCCTCATGACCCAAGTAATGCACCACAAAAATTATTCTAATCGAAATTGAGTAAAAATTAAGCTATCCAGATTTAATATCGGATAGCTAATCGGTCAGTTTGGTCAAACAATCAAGTTTGCTTAACTTTGCCCAGATATGTTACCTAGGGCAGAATCAACGCTTGTTTGTAAGGCGAGAAACTTTTCTAGGCGCACAAGCTTAACTGTTTGAGTCACACGGGCATTTGTGACAATTTGCAAAGTGCCTTCATTTGTTTGTGCTTGCTTTGCAAGTTGCACTAGCGCACCCAAGCCTGAACTGTCCACAAAGTCAATTTGCGAGAGGTCGAGAATAATATTTTTTGGACCCTCGTCTATTTTGCCTCCGATTACCTTACGGAATGTCGGTTCGGAAAAGGCATCTAATAAGCCTGTGAGGCGGAATAGCTGACAGTTATCCCGGACTTCACGAGTGCCTCGCAGGCTAACGGTTAAATTTAATGGTTCAGCTATAACTTCCTCCTCCTAATTTAAAGCGAACGCTCCAGTATAAATGGTTTTTGTGCATCTTGTCCATAATAGATTGGTTAACGGGAAATTGGAAATTCGGATTGGGCAATATTCAAAGGCAAAAATGATCATTTTCGTCTACCACATCACCTGTGCCGATTAACCAGCGACCATTAACTCTCAACCATTAATTTTCTTATTTTTACCTAACAGTGGCAATTTCTGCTTGTTTTGCAGTTTGCATTGTCTGTACAAATTGTTCAAAGAGATAATCAGCATCGTGGGGGCCAGGACTAGCTTCGGGGTGATATTGTACAGAGAATATCGGCAATGTCTTATGGCGGACTCCTGCTACAGTCTGGTCGTTGAGGTTAAGATGACTAATTTCGACAAGATTATTTGGCAGCGAATCAGGGTCAATGGCAAAACTATGATTTTGGCTAGTAATTTCCACATGCCGTTGCAAGCCCGCAGGTTGATTTAAGCCGCGATGTCCAAATTTTAGTTTAAAGGTTTCTGCTCCTAATGCATGTCCTAAAATTTGGTGCCCCATACAAATACCAAACATTGGTTTTTGAGCCTTGAGCAGTGCTTTGGTGGTTTCAATCCCTTCTGTGACAGCTGACGGATCGCCAGGGCCATTGGAGAGGAAAATTCCATCCGGATTATATTTGAGAATATCTTCGGGGCTGGTGTGAGCGGGGACAACAATAACACGGCAACCATAGCTGACCAGGCGACGGAGAATGTTGCGTTTTACACCAAAATCTAGCGCCACGACTGTATATTTAGGAGATGAATTTCCTTGACATTCTGGGTTAAATTCCCAAATATCAGTAGTTGGGTCAGACCACTCGTATACTTCTCGAGTCGTAACTTCACGGACAAGATTCAAGCCTTTCATAATTGGGGCTGCTTGGACTTGTTCGAGTAGTTCGCCAGGATCGAGAATTTCGGTGGAGATACCGCCATTCATGGCTCCGTACATGCGGATTTTGCGGGTTAGGGCACGGGTATCAATACCATAGATACCAGGGACACGATGTTGTTTGAGATAATCAGATAAGGATTGGGTAGAACGCCAGTTACTAGGACGATGGCAGATGTTTCGAGCGATCGCACCACGAACTTGGGGAGCGCTGGATTCTTCATCTTCTGGATTAACACCCGTATTTCCGAGTTCAGGATAAGTAAATACTACTATCTGACCGTTGTAACTAGGGTCAGTGAGGACTTCCTGATATCCAGTCATCCCAGTATTAAATACCACTTCCCCAATAGTGGTACTGGTGGCTCCAAAAGACCAACCGCGATAAGATGTTCCATCTGCTAGTACAAAAAGGGCAGGTATTGCGTCAGATAGTGGCATAAGCAATGTAAAAAGGGGAAAGGAAAAATGTGAAGGTGAAGGGAGATGGAGAGGGGGGAGATAGAAGGATTGATTCTTCTTGTCCCTTATTCATATACTCCCGCTTCGATGGTTAATTATGACATGAGTCGATTCACTGCGAGGTTTGCTTCTATGAATAAAATGAAATGTTTGACTTTCAGAATTTTGTCTTTATTTTAAAGAAAGCAGGAAAAATTATCTCAGGTAGTAGATTTGTACAGCTTTGGGCGAGTAAAATCTGTTGTAATTATGTTTAATTATCTTTCCTTACGCGCGACGCTCTATTCTGTCTCGATTTCCCTGGCAATTTTGACTGTTGCTTGTGGAAAGGGTAACCAAAGTCAATTTAACCAAGCTAACAGTGAAATTCTCTCACCCAATCAATCTGCTTCGGTTCGGGTAAAGGCTAGTTCCCAAAGTGGTACTGATGGCACCAGGTTGTCATCATCCATATCACAGAATGCAAATGAAGTCAATTTTTTTGACCGAGGACTTGATAAAGCTGCGGGAGCTTTTAGCATCAGTCAGTCAGCTCAATCAATTTCTGACTGGACTTTAGTGATTAATCAATATCAAGACGCGATCGCATTCATGAGTCAGATACAGCGTGGTAATCCCTATTTTGACGTTGCCCAAAGTAAAATCGGTGAATACCGTCGCCAAGTAGAGTATGCTCAAATCAAAACTGTAGCTAATCGCCAAAAATCATTATCACCAGGACAGAAACAAGTTTTGGCTTCTGCCCCTGAAGTGAATGTAACTCCTAAATCTCCAACATCTGCAACTGGATTATCTCAAATTGCCCCACGTCCAAAATCTGTTGCCCCTGTTCAGGTACCAGTTTCTCAAGCAAAACCAGTGCAGCGTGAGATTGTCCCTGTATATGTAACACAACCTATCCCAGAATTATTACAAGCGCAACTAGCACAGCAAAGCGAAGAAAAGCTAGTTTCCATACCAATTAAACGCCGTATGGGTGGAACACCAATTATTGAAGTGACTTTTAATGGTAATCAATCATTTGAGATGATTGTCGATACTGGGGCTAGCGGTACTGTAATTACTCAGGATATGGCAAATGCACTGGGAGTAATACCCGTTGGCAAAGCAAAAGCCAATACTGCGAGTTCCAAATCTGTGATTTTCCCAATTGGTTATGTTAGTTCGATCGCAGTTGGAGCAGTTAAAGTTAATCGTACCGCCGTTGCCATCGCTGGGACTGAACTCGAAACTGGACTTTTAGGACATGACTTTTTCGGTAATTACGACATCACGATTAAGCGGGATGTTGTCGAATTCCGTCCTCACGTTAATAATCCCACAAATAATCACTTAGCTAATCCCGTAGAACACAAACCAGCCGTTCCTATTTATCCTTAACAAAGTAATGTTCTGGAGAAGCTACGCCTCAAAATTTATTTGTTAACTGCAAGAACGGGAATTTAGAAAAATAGGTAAAGATGAAAACACAATTTAGAAGGGCATAGCGATCGCTATGCCCCCAAGGTAGCCTGGTAAATTGTGGCGTAGTTCATAATTAATAGTCCATAGTAGATGACTAATGACTAATAACCCAAACTACACAGAAGAGAGAGAATAAACCTGACCATCAATCAATAAACGGGTGATGCCCTTAGCTTGCAGATGATAGCGAGCCTTGTGCAACATACGGCTGTCAGGAACCTTAATCACGCGATCGCGTTTTGTCGAGAAGCGCTTGGCAACCCGATGGTTATCAAACACAGGCAAGGTACGTTGTTGTGTTTCCGGGTTTGGAATTTGCCCTAAGTCACCAAAATCCCGTAAGGGGCGAGTGATAAGTTCAGCCGAACGGTCGATGACAAGGTAGCAAGTTCTTGGTAGGCTGGCGGCTGATAAGGGCAGAACCGGAACTAAACTGTCACCACTGCGAGAACGGTTAACTAAAGGACGAGGAGCTTCCCACTCATCCTCATCATCCTCATCATCCTCATCGTCACCGAAGTCATCATCCAAATCATCCAAATCATCAGTATCATCAAGTAAATCTTCACCAAACATTTCGGCGATCGCAGTTGTTTGGGAATTTACATCAACTAATAATGGACTTTGGATACTGGTAACTTCTGGCTCCTGTTCAAGTAAATCCAACTGTCTGGCGACAGGTAAAGTTTGCAGTTCTTCATCGGCATTCAACGAACGCTTTCGCACTCGTCTGACTCCAGACTTTGGTTCGGGCACCTCAGTTTTGGATGGCATTTCTACCACCACAGGCTCTTTAGTAATAGATTTAGCTTTACGAGGTGTCGGCTTTGGCTTCGGTTCCGGTTCCGGCTCAGGTTCAGGTTTTAGTGTTGGCACTTCCTCAACCTCTTCTCGAACAAACGCCGTTGGCAGGTTATCGTAACTTACCTGCGCTCTCCCTTCAGGGGTTCGTGCAGCCCGTTTGAGGGAAACGAGAAATTCATACTCGTCTTCCTGTAAGGTACTTTTAAGCAAACGGCTAATCGTCGAGTTACTAACTTCATACTTTTCCGCCAAAGTAGAAGTTGTTTCCGCACTCTCGCGGTATAACTTGAGTATCTCTTGTTTGTCTGATTCTGTTAGTTTTCTCACGGTAGACCCACATTTGCTAGTTTCGTTTTCGTCCCCGATCGCGTCGCGAACGTGATAGCGATGCGTCGTATTCTAAGACAGCACCCATACCAAATAACACACCACTCCACACATAGAACACTTCTAGTATCCCTCCACTTTGGTATTCGGGAATCGAAGTTGTGGCATATTTTTGCCACATATCTGCAATGTAGAGCGAAAATGCTGCGGCTGCAATCATTCGCCAAGACAAAGAAACACGTCCACCCCAAAATGCTAGCAGTAAAGTAGTCGCAACGATCAACAGCAATACATCGCAAACGACGTAAAACCAATTTAATATGGGAGCGATTTGAATTGCCCAATCAGCAACTGGGCTGCCTGCACTCGACGTTTGGTTAGAGATTAACCATGCTAGCGCACTTCCTGACACTGCGATCGCAATAATAATCATCCATTGCCAAGGTTCGAGGTTAATTCGCTTGGAAAGCAATGCCGAAATCATGGCTAAGCCTACGAATAGATAGGTAATTACAAAGAATATATCGCCGATTGAAGGGAATGGCTCCTCTTTGAGAACAATTTCGGTGTATCCAAAGAATATTCCTCCCAAACAAAACGAAAGCATCCCAATTCCAATTGCCAGCCAAACCCTTCTACCACTAACAATTTGTTGACTTCGCCAATTTCTCAAGCAGAGGAGACCCGCACCCAGATAAGCGATTGCCTCAAAAATATTTGTACCAATTATGTACCATTCTGCTCGCAGTTCTTCTATTCCTTGTGGTGTTTGTGTGGGTATTTGGGCGCTAAACAGTAAAAAGTATAGCAATGCGAGTACACCCCAACCCATACAGGCTAATACAATATTTTGGGTTGATAAAACTGGTTTCGAGCGGTAAGACTTATTGTATACATGACTCATATTCATCAAACCATGCCGATGCAACTTGTATTTTTGGGCTATTGATTTGCTTCTAAACAAAGTGAACCAATAGCTGTAGCCATCAATATACTCGCATCAGTTTCAAAACAACCTAAGTAAAACTACCAAATGCTAGTGCCATAGTTTACTGATTGGTGATTGCCCTAGCCAGCCCATAAAAAAGGAGCGATCGCCTTCGGGCATATCCTGTAAGCGATCGACTACAGGATCGGCAAAATGAGTATTCCCAAAATAGGCTTTACCTAATCGATGCAATTCTTGTAAAAAGGTGATCACTCGGTCTTCTTGCCATGGTGGTAATTGCAGAGCCTGTAAAGGATCAATACTCAGTAGATACTTCACCGCATCCGGCGATGAAACTTGTGGAAATTGCTTTTGCCTACAAACCTCAGATATATCCTTTTGAAATAAAGTCGCTTGCTTACTGCCAAGCATTTCCTCAATATCGATGTGTACCGACTGTAATAGCAAAATACTGGCTTGGATCAAAATTCTCATTCTGCCATGGTTGTCAGTATCGCTACTAATCTGCTCGGCACGTATTTTACCCCAAACACTATAGCGATCGGCCTCTTCTAACAATACACAAGCTTTTCCACGGTTATCGGTTAGTTCTCGCCACAAAGCTTTAGCTTCTTCTTCTTGGCTAGCCTTAAACACGCTAATCAAACGAAAAGTCTGCCCCTGATAATAAAGTATCGGTACCTGCTGGTCCCGCTTCGGGTGCTGAATGCTCGATATTTCAACATCCTGACGCTTAAGAATGAACATGACAAACGCAAATAACTCCTAACAGGGGCATAGATAATAGTAAAGATAAATCACACATTGTCGATATTGTATATAGCCAAACATATTGACTTTACACTGAGACTATGCAGATAAATCATATTCCGTACAAGTTAACACATTTATAACAGGAAATTGGACAACACAATATACTCAATTACAGCCCTCTGCTGTGTGCTTTTTAATGTAAATTGATATATTGCTAACTTAGATGAAAGTTTTACTCTGGTAAAACTTTGCAATTTTGATTGCAATTTTGGGAATACACAGATAGAATATCGAATGTGATTTAATCATGGGCGCATAACTCAGCTGGATAGAGTAACGGATTTCTAATCCGTCTGTCGCAGGTTCGAGTCCTGCTGCGCCCGTCCCATATATTTTTGTACGAACCTTTAACTAATCTCAGGTTATGCTTGGGTGAGTCTATAGTTGGAAAACCGAGTGTCTCGGTATTTAATTTACCATACCTGAAGATCAGGGTGGTTTCTCTTTCGGAGTCACCATCGCAGATTTTATATACAAAGAATATTCCGTTGTGAAAGCGCTTGCTAACCCTGCCTCGCTGACGTGTATTATTTAGATTTGATGGTTTATAAACACTTATAGACACAGTAGTAGTCTACAAAACTCAGTTTGCCGGTCAAAAAATCTCCCATTCCCCGCCTCTGGAATTTAATCTTAACCCGTTACATCAATTAAAGCTTGGCAAAGTACTAGGCAAAGTACTAGGTTTATTTTAAAATCTAAAATCTAAAATATCTTGTACGATCGCAGTTGCAGAGGCGTGAAGGAGAAACTGGGATGATTCGGGTGATTGCGATTTGTTTGTTAATGGTATTTCTCAGTGCATGTAACAGTAACCCACTGACACCAACAAATGGGTTAGTGAAAAAAGCTTTGACTCTGCAAGTGGAACAAACGCAGCAACAACTCAGCCAGCAGTTAGATTTAAACATCAAAAGCTTTGAAATTAAACACTTAGCGATTAATCAGCAAAAATACCAAACAATCCAAACTTTACCCGCATATCATATTCGGGGAACTTATGACCTAACTATGAAATTACCAAAACGCCAGTTAAATCAAGCAAAAAAGCCTTTTGAACTTTACATGCAGCTACAAAAAGAAGGTAAAACTTGGCGGCTTTTGCAGGCTGAAAAAGTTAGTGGTGAGTTAGAACCGATTTGGCGAAGTTATTTGATTCAATGATGATTCAAATCATGCTTCATAGTGATTAGTTTTTTAAACCGGACTCATGCTATTTGTCCACAAAAGTAACTTTGCAGTGTTCAAAATTCTGTGTATTTATCTCAAACCAGGCTTTGAAAGTGCTTAACTAAATTACTCAACCATGAGATAGCTGTGTGTAACTCTAGAAACCATCACATTCACTTATTCAGATTGTTACCTAAATGTCAAGATAAAGGCAATAGTTTAATTGGAAAATAGAAAAAATGTATTTGAATTTTTTCGTCGGTTCTAGCGTAGGAATCGTCGCTATTGTGCTGCTAATATTCAGTGTTTTGCAGTGGTTTCATATTTCTGCGGGAAACTTTCTGGATTGGGTGATTGGTGGTGCTAGTTTTTGGTGGCTATTAGTAATAGTCACAGTGCCTTGGAATATTCATTTTCAAGCGAAATCAGTCTTAGCTGAAGGAGAACAATCTCAAGAAAAAGGTATCTCCGTTGATCAAAAACAGCAAAAATATGTCAAAATACTCGCTAAACGTTCTTTAATTATTGCGATCGCTTTACATTTAATTTCTGCTATTGGTTTATATATATTAGCAACTACAGGTATTAGTGCAGTTGGCTATATTTCCTCTGGAGCCGCATTATTATTAACAGGCTTAAGACCAGCAATTAGTGCTTACGAATATTTATATACTCGGCTGACAATGATTCGCCAAGAATGGAAATATCCCCGTGAAGATGTTGTGGAATTACGTTATCGATTCAATAATCTTGAAGAAATAGTTAAACGTTTAGAAGAACAACTAAATCCTGAACAACCTTATTCAGTGGCAGCAAATCAACAAAACTATATTGAAGAAACCCGTCGAGAATTAGCTCGCTTCTTTGCCAATTTAGAAGAATTACGAGCAACAAATCAAACTGAACACGAGCGTTTATCTAGAGAAGCACGTCAAGCCATATCTCAGCTTTCTACCGACGGGCAATTTCTTGATCATGTACGCGAAATTATTCGGTTTTTTAAAACAGCATAGTAGAAGAATATAGAATTTCTCTGAAAACAAATACGGTGATGGGGAGGCGGAAAATTTTAAACCCTAAGATTCGCCAAGTGAAAATTTACGGGTTGAAAGTGACTTAGAGATTTTTACCCCACCCCATTTTGAGTAAATTTTGAGTTTTGAGTAATGTGAAGCCAGCCTGTTTTACACCTTACCTCTGTCTGGATATATTAATATTCCTCCACAGGTGTTTGTTCAACTTGATAGTAATAGTAATGGTTATTAATTAAATCATTTTTAACGCGGTTTGCGACCATTCCTAATACCGGAATTTGCGACATTCTCAATCCATCCAGAGTTTGTTGAATTGTATCTCGCTCAGTGGAACCCATACCAACAACAAGAACAAGACCATCAGTATAAGATGCCAACAAACTCGCATCAGCAAGTCCAGTGAGAGGAGGTGCATCATAAATAACCAAATCAAATGCTTCGTTCATCTCCACCATGAACTGTCTCATTTTTCGAGATGATAGAAGTTTTGTTGGATCAGGTGGTGTCGGCCCTGCGGTGATCACACTCAAGTCACTCATGGCAGGCAAATGTCCCATTGCTTGTTCTAGCGTTGCAGAACCAGAAATAAAATTGCTTAATCCTTGATGGTTATTTTGTGATGCCAGATTATGGATATTCGGACGACGCATATTCGCATCAACAAGTAGGACTTTTTGTCCCATTGCACATGCAGTTAATGCCAAGTGAAAAGCTAAAGTTGATTTTCCATCACCAGGTAATGCTGAACTCACAACCAATGAACGAATTTGCCGATCGCAATTCAATAGCTGAATATTGGTATACATTACCCGCAGTGCTTCTAAGAACTTAGATGATTCATCTTGATAAAGAAAGTCATAAGATGCGGGTGGTAATTGCCGTTGGCTAGTATTTCCAAGTAGTTTGGGATGATTGGATGCTGCTAGACTTGCAGAATAGCTCTGTTTTTTTTGCAGCTTTCTTTGAAATGGAATTGTCCCTAATAATGGTAATCTCAATTTTTCTTTGAGCGAGTCTACCGAACGGAAAGTTGTATCCAACTTTTCCATGACTAGGGCAGCGCTGACTCCCAATAAAGTACCTGCAACTAATCCTAAAATCCCATTGCGCTTGGGATTTGGTGAAACAGGTTGTTTTTGCAGAGTAACTGCTTGGACTAACTGCCAAGGTGTTTCTTTCTGTGCTACATCAATTTTTAATGTTTCTCGAGTCGTCAAAAATCTATTCAAGCTATCAGTTGCTACCTGAAGTTTGCGCTGAAGTTCAGTATACTGCCGAGCTAAAACTGGTAATTCTTTGACTTGACGGTCTAATACAAGCTGACTTTCATTTATTTTCTGCTTCTGCTGTTCTAAACTTTGAATTTCGTTCACAGCTTCAGATATTCTAATTGTCAGAACTCGTGTCGCTTCTTCTTGCAATATAGGGAGCATATTTTGCCGCTTCTCTTGCAAGACTTCAATCATGTCAGTATCATCTCTAAAACGAGTTCGTTCTTTGGCTATTTCTGCTTCTACTTGCCGAATTTGAGTCACTACCTGCTTATACACATCAGCATCCCGTAATACGGCTTGCCCTCCTTCTGTTGTCTGTAATCTTGTATATTCTGCACGTGCTTTTGCCAAGCGCTGCTCTACACCTATTTTTTGCTCTGCCAAAAGTCTGAGTTGATTGGTAATTTGCTCCTGTTGAGCTTCAGGATTAATGAAATTATTGTTTTGTCGGAAAAATTGCAATTGTTTTTGGAGATTATCAACCCGCGTTTGCATTCCCTTAAGTTCTCGCTCAACAAAATTTAAGCCTTGGCGCAAGCTTGTTTGCCTATTTTCGCGGCTGTAATCTAAATATACAGATGCTAGTTTGTCAAGAACTTTCTTAATTTCAGATTGATTGCCACTTTTGTAGCTGACTTCAATAATTTTAGTTTCTCCAACTCGATTGATACTCAATTTTTCCAGCAGGTTTTCTCTATCTATTTCTGGATATGAAACTTGCAATTGCCGAATCGCATCTTTCATAAATTCAGGACTCTTGAGAACCTGAATTTGTGTTTCATAGTCGAACTCAGACTTTTGTCCGTTTTCTTCTTTCGAGGATGTCACCTTAGACAAGCTATTGTCATCCTTCACAGGTTCAACTAAAACCTGAAATTTTCCTTCGTATACAATCTCCTGCTTCAATGTCATCCCCATGACACCGCCGACAACAGTCGTGCTTATCCCCAACACAACAAATGCCCGTCGCCGCATCACACCAAAAAAATCGCGCAAACCTTGATCTTCTTGTGATTCAGTGATAACAGAGGGTTGGCTGTGCAAAATTAAAGGTGACTGACCTTTTCCATTTTGCGAATAGAAAGCTGATGATGAATTCTCGAATGTATTCATAGGTTTGGTCGCAGCAAGGTTTTTTATACAATGTTTGGTTTGTTGGAGCGTTTAAGTCGATAGCGCCTGCTTAGATAAGACGATCAATGATTTGCAACCAGTTATATATTTTGTCCGTTTTACTGTGCTTTCTGTGGAAATATTGCTCTTAAAAAAATTGCTTCTTTAGATTTCCTTAAGAAGGATTACATAAATTGTTCTCGGTATAAATTTACTTTCCGGAATATTTTGACTAAATCTAGTTGCAAATACTTATATATAGATGTATGATGTGTTTTGTAAAAAAGACTACTTAAATTCTACAACTCAACTACATATAAATGAATAAGTTTACAATAACTTTATCATCAATTCTTCAGTATTGTTAAGTTAAAAGTATTTTTGAATACTTTAACTTTTGGTAAAAGCGTTTGTAATCGAGCTTATTCATATATCAAAAACTTCTCGTCTCGACTCTGTTCAGCAGCTTTGAGCTATCTATTTATAGAAAAAAGCTTGTGTATGTAAGCACATATAAATATTTTTTAGTTAGAATTTAAAATCTTTTTATAATTTACGGACTATCTATAAAGTTTAAGTGAATTATGTACGTATAATCATTCAGACTCTGATTAATGGTTTACATTTAGATGCGGAAGTGATGGTTATAATCATGCTAAGTAATCCTGAAATAAGTTTCTCCAAGTGGTGAAAATTTTGGGAAAAAGCGACCATCCCGCGAATAATATACAGTACAGCCCTAAGTAATAAATGCTGTATTGAACACATACCAGATTGCATTGAGATGAGAAAGTAAGCAATGCCAAATAATACTTTGAGTTTGCTTACTGAATGGGTCTTTAAACCAGAGACGTATCTACCTACCACCTAATCATTCCTCGTTTGACATTCATTGGTCAATCGAAAACCTCGTGCTGCGGATTAAGTGCATTGGAACTGCACGACGACAGGAAAAATCTCAGGAGGATAGATAACTTGGCTTTAAGTGAAGAAGGTAGAAGGTTGCTGCAAAACGAATTTACTGCGTTTGAGGCAAAAAATCAGAGGGCAAAGACAAAACAGCAGGCAATAAAACTGTCTGTCATCACCCAATACTTTCCCCCAGATTATGCTGCCACTGGGCAGTTAGTCGAAGAATTAGTACATGAACTCGGTACTCTGGGGGTAGACATTGAAGTATTTACAGGCCAGCCTGGTTATGCATTTGGGACTACAAATGCACCTGCAATCGAAAAGAATGGTCGAGTCAAAATTAAGCGATCGCGTACTAGTCAGATGTTTCCTGGAAGGATTCGTGGTAAAGCATTGAATGGAGTCATGTTTTTTGTGCGATCGCTTTCCCATTTAATTCGTCATTCTCGTAGTCATAATTTATTGCTTGTGACTACGGCACCACCGTTCCTACCATTGATTGGTTATTTAGCACACCTACTTTTAGGTATATCTTATGTCTGCATCCTTTATGATTTATATCCAGATATTGCAGTAGCACTAAATGTAATTCCCAAGCATCATTTCATTAGTCGCTTTTGGATGGCTATTAATCGTCAAGTGTGGCGGAATGCGAAGGGCTTGATTGTATTGAGCCCAGATATGAAAAAGCATGTGGTGAACAACTGTCCAGAAGTTGCCAATAAGATTGCTGTGATTCATAGTTGGGCTGATTCAGATTTGATTGTACCCATACCCAAAAAATATAACTGGTTTGCTTGGAAACATAACTTAGTCGATAAGTTCACTGTTCTGTATTCTGGAAATATGGGTCGATGTCACGACATGGAAACAATTCTGGAAGCTGCCAAAGACCTCCAAGATGAACCAATTCACTTTTTGTTTGTTGGCGGTGGGGCGAAAGGCAAAATTCTCAAAGAAGAGGTGAAACGGTTAGGATTGCATAATATTGCATTCTTACCCTATCAGGACAAAGAAGATTTACCCTATTCTTTGACAGCTTGTGATGTCTCGTTGGTGAGTGTAGACAAAGGAATGGAAAACTTAGTTGCTCCTAGCAAGGTATACGGAGCACTGGCAACTGGGCGACCGATGGCAGTTATTTGTCCACAGCATTCATACTTGCAGAACATGATGGCAGAGGTGAACTGCGGTGCAGCCTTTGAGAATGGAGACAGTCGGGGACTAGCTGATTTTCTCAGTCATTTGAGTCGCGACAAACATCTGGCGGAAAAAATGGGTACAGCTGCACGAAATTATATGCAATCCAATTTTACTTGTGAAATTATTGCTAAACAATACTTAGAAGTATTACGTCGGAGTGTTTTATGAAACAATCAAACTGATTACTTATGATCAACTCGGAATGTGATTAGTGAATGGCTTGAGAATTAGAGCAATCAATCTTTGCTTTCTTGATGATTATTATTATCTGCTCGATATAAATAACCAAAATAATTCTAATTCCAAGTATTTATCTCTAATTTGTGAATTATTTTGAATAATCTCGAAAGATATACATAATTAATTACATCTTGCTCTGACTCAATATTTTATAACTAATCTCATTCTCTCTCTCTATTTTCTTCGTAATATTTATGTCTCAAATAACTACAAAAATTCTCTTTCAATTTATAAAACCTTTCTGGAATATTGCAGCTAAAGCTGTATTCCTAGCTTTAATTGTTTCGATTTTGGAAATTATTACTGTTATATTAGTGATGCCTCTAATTCAAAGTTTAGCTAGTAGTAATGCTACTAATACTAGTCAAACTCAGAAGGGTTTAGAAGGTGTAATGAGCTTATTCTCGCATCTTCCTCAAAATTGGCAGATATGGGCAATCACCATAAGTTTTTTAGTATTAACAATATTAAAAAATTTATCTCGCTATTTCTCTTATCTAAATATCCGTCAATTTCAACTAAGTGTTGGTTTGCATCTGCGCCAACTATGTACTCAAAGATTTTTAGATTTAGAACTATCATTTTATAATCAGACTAACTTAGGAGAAATACTTAGTTATGTAAACGAACAAGCACAACGTAGCGAAGTTCTTTCATCTTATATTATTGAGATTATTAGTGAAGTATTATTTATATCAGGATTAACTGTATTGCTAATTAGCTTATCGCCAATTATGACAGTTGTGACTATTTTGAGTTTAGTGACTCTAGTTCCTGTTCTGAAAATAGTTATGAATTCAGTTCAAAAATATGGGAGAAACTCAGCAAAATCAATTGAGAACTTCTCTATCTTTATTACAGAATTAGTAAGTGGAATTCGTGTCGTCAAGTCTTTTAATGCAGAGTACCGGGAAATTAATCGCGTAAATCAACTACTAAAAGAAAGACATCAGCAAGAGATGAAAGCTTATAAGTATGATTCGATTGTTGTACCGATAACCGAAACTATTGGAATTATTGTTTTACTAATTATAATTGGAGTTGGGACTAGTGTTGAAGTAACGTCTAGAAATTCAACTTTACCATTTTTGTTAACTTATACATTAGCTTTATTACGAATTCTCCCTCGAATTAATCATCTGAACGGTATGCGATCGCATATATCGTTATTATCGGGAAGTGTAGAAGCGATTTATGACTTTTTAAATCGTACTGCTGATTTGAGTTTACCTGATGGCAAAAAAATATACAAAGGATTGCAATCAAGCTTAAGTTTGGAAAATGTCACCTTCACTTTTCCTTCTAACTCAAGTCCTACCTTAAATGGGATGAGTTTACAAATTGAAAAAGGTAAAACAACTGCTTTAGTTGGTACTTCTGGTAGTGGTAAATCCACATTGGTAGATTTGGTAATGCGGTTTTATGACCCTGATTATGGCTGTATTAAAATTGATGGAATAGACCTCAGAGAAATACAACGTCATTCTTGGCGAAATGGGATTGCAATGGTAAGTCAAGATACGTTTTTATTTCATGCAACGGTACTAGAAAATATTGCTTACGGATATCCAGGTGCAACTGAATTAGAAATTATCAATGCCGCAAAAAAAGCTTATGCCTATGAATTTATTCAGGAATTGCCCCAGGGTTTCGCAACAATTGTGGGAAATAGGGGAGCTAGACTTTCCGGAGGACAACGCCAAAGAATTGCGATCGCCAGGGCTATTTTACGTGATCCAGAGATACTGATATTAGATGAAGCAACTAGTGCTTTGGACTCGACATCAGAGAAAATTGTGCAAAAAGCAATTGAAGAAGTCAGTCGCGATCGAACTGTAATTGTAATTGCTCATCGTCTTTCAACAATTGAAAAAGCAGACAAAATTGCCGTAATTTCTCAAGGTAGAGTCATCGAAGAAGGCAATCATCGAGAACTATTAGAAATTAAGGGAAAGTACTGGTCCTTATATCAATCACAGGTGTCGAATACTGAAATACAACTGCGGTAGATTGTATCTACAAAAAAAGCTAAATTATCAAATTCGACATCAAACTAAAAAATTGTATTCTTACTAACTATGCAATTAAAGGCAGCAAATACTAATAATAAAGTTTTATTCTACTGTGGTGGTTTTGCACCAGTAGGAGGGGTAGAAACATTTGGGAGAAATCTTCTAACTTATCTTCAGAGCAAAGGGTTTGATTGTACATTACTTTGTTGGGGTCAATTTTCGCCATTACTGGAAGTTATACAACAAAAACAAGTAAAAATAGTTCGTATTCCTTGGCGTTGGGGCTGTAATTTAAATTTACCAGATTGGATACTATTGCCTTGGGGAATTGAGGAAATTAAAAAAGCAGATATTGTCATTTTAGGTAAGCTATTTCCCTTAAAGATATTACAAAAAATGCGACTTGCTGCTAACAAAAATACAAAGTTTGTTTACATTACTGCCCATAGACATCTATTGCCAGAGAATCTTACACAGAGGAATATACTTAGAGAAACACTAAATTTATTTGATATGATTCTTGTACAATCTTCCACATTTGTGCAAGATTTGCAGGATATTGCTTATCAAGGAAGTGTTGAAGTTATACCTCTGATTCCTCAAGAGTCTAAAAGATTAGAAGCATTACCGATGTCTTCAGAGATAAAAATTGGGTTTTTAGGTCGATTAGTTAAGGAGAAGAATGTTCATTTACTATTAGAATCATTTCAATATTTACAATCTCTATATAATTCTAAATTTCAGAAAAATGCAGACAATAATAGCCGAATAAGCTTACATATTTTTGGTGATGGCTATCAGCGCCAAGAACTTGAAAAATTCGCCGAAAAATTAGGAATTAGAAATGATGTAATATTCTACGGTAATGTTCCTAATCATCAAGTTGGAGATGCGATCGCTGAATGTCATCTGTTTGCTTTTACATCTCGTTCAGAGGGACAATGTCTTGCCGCATTAGAAATTTTAGCTAGTGGTCGTCCGATTGTCGCCACAAATGTCGGTGCATTCTCAGAAATTTTAAGTGATTCTCGCTTGGGTAAATTAGTTGAATTTGCAAATCCTAAAAACTATGCATATGGGCTGTTAGATATCATCAATTTGATAAATAAACAGGTAATTTCTCCGGAAGTAATTTGTTCTACTTACCTAGAAAAATATGATGCCGAAAAATTAGGCGAACGCTATATAAAAATAATCAATTCTCTTTGCATTCCCGTCTGTCAAAAGTAAGGATATATCGTCAGTGAAACGGTTTATTAGCATTCAAAATGGCGCACGTCGTAACTACGCGATACCAATAATTTTACAACAGGCAGGATTGCTAGAAGCTTTTTATACTGACCTTTGTGCAAGTTCTGGTATCGGCAGAATATTAGATAGATTTTGTCCTGATTTTGTTAAAAATGATGCCTTAAATCGTTTGCTAAATCGTCGAGTTCCCTCATTAATTCAAGATAAAGTACATACTTTCGATTTAGTTGCTTTACGGTATTTAGCTAGACAAAAACTAGCTGGAAATAATACAGTCAAGCAATATCAATCTTTGTTTGCTTCTAATCATGAATTTGGACAAGCAATGATACGAAAAGGCTTAGGAAAGGCTACACATATTTACTCCATGTTTGGGGAAGGGACAGATTTTTTAGAATATGCGAAACAAAAGCAGATCAAAATATTCACTGAGATTTATATCTCACCGATAATTCATACTATTGTTCAAAGAGAGAGAGAAGAATTTCATGATTTAGAACCATTAATGGCAACGCAAATTATTGAGCAAGATTATGCTTCTTTCCAGAGATTCATTAATCTTACAGATATATTTATCGTACCATCATCATTTGTAGTCAAAGGGTTACAAGAATTTGGAGTATCTCCAGAAAAATGTCAAATAGTACCTTATGCTGTGGGAGATACTTGGTTTAATCTGAGAAATAATCCCCAAAAAAATCGAATTTTATTTGTGGGAACAGCCGAACTTCGTAAAGGGATTCATATTTTGGGAATGGCAGCAAAAAAACTCAGTCATCGTAACTATGAATTTCGAGTAGCTGGAGGAGTTTCTGATATTATTCGTAATCATAAATTGACACAAAAGCTAAATTTTGTAGGTCGAGTACCTAGAAGTAAAATTCACCAAGAATTTGTGCAAGCAGATATTTTTGTGTTACCGACTTTAGTTGAAGGTTCTGCGGAAGTTGTTTATGAAGCTTTAGCAGCAGGTTTACCAGTCATTACTACAGAAGCTGCTGGTTCTGTAATTAGAGATGGAATTGAAGGATTTATTATTCCCGAACGTAATTCAGAAATATTAGCAACACGAATTGAAGAACTTCTAGAAAATCGAGAATTACGCGATCGCATGGCGATTGCTGCGAGAGAGAGGGCGAAAGACTTTACTTGGGATAAATATGCTGAAAGGGTTATACATGTTGTGAATTCATAATCAAATAGTTGAGATTACTTTCAATCAGATGAGGAGGAGGATTAAGGATGAAGACTAAGAATATGATTAGTGAAAAAATTACCAGTCAACAATTGAAAGTGCTGCATATTTGTCAATCTGATGATCCAGCAACAGGTGGTGCAGTTCGAGTTGCTGTTGAGTTTACTAAACGTTTACCAGAATGTGGAGTAGATGCTCATTGCTTATTTGTTTATGGAAAACCGGGTTTGTTTCAATCGGAATTGAAAAACCGTGCTCATTATTTAGGTATTGCTAACTCCAATGATGTTTGGAAGTTTGGACGTTTGCTTGAATTTATTCGCAAATTTAAACCAGATATTATTCACCACCATGATGGTTTATTGTGGTGTCATTTACTAACATTTTTTCATTTTGGTGCAGTCAAAATCTCTCATGGTCATTTAGGTGCAACTGATAGATCGATATTTTCGCGGGCTGTTTTTGCACAGAATATACAACGTTTATCTACCGACTTATTAATTTGCGTTGCTGAACATACTCGCTCTAGTCTAGTTAACCAAGGGGGCTATCAAACTCAGCGTACTAGTGTTCTTTATAATGGAGTAAATCGCGATCGCTTTACTCCTGCGACAGAAAATCAACGATTCAATGCTCGCAAACAATTTGGTATTCCCGATAATGTCTATGTAGTGGGTTTTGTCGGTCGTCTCCACTGCGGTATGAAAGGAACTGATGATTTTTTGAAAGTTATTAGTCTCTTACCATCAAATTATTATGCTTTGGTAGTTGGTACTGGTAGTGATGCGGAATTATTAAAAAAATTAGCTGTCAATTTGGGAATTAGTGATCGCGTTATTTTTACCGGAATAGTTGATAACACTGTTACTGCTTATCATGCTTTAGATGTTTTAGGTTTTACCTCTCATTACGAAGAATTGAGTTTAGTAATAGGGGAAGCAATGGCTTGTAAAGTACCCATTGTAGGATTTTCTTGTACTGGAGGAGTCAATGAAATCCTTCGTCCTGATACAGCTTATCTTTTCCCTAATCGAGATTTACAAGCAATGGCAAAAGGAATTATTCAAACCATTGCCTATCCACAGGAATGGCAACAACGATATCAGAATATTGAGGCTTTATTACAACAAAATCACGATTGGCGAAATAACACACGAAAATTAGTGAATTTATATCAGCAAACTTGCTCTCATTCTAACCTTTTACTAAAGAATGAAAGAGCTACTATCTAAAATATCGAATTCACAATACATTTGTAGCTAATGTTTATGGCAGAACTTTATCTGTATCTATTTATTTTTATTTGTGCAGGATTATTGATTTGGGGGTTAGTGAGTCCTGAAAGGGTTTATCAATACCCATTTTTTATGGGGGGTATTATTATTTCCTTCATTTTACCCCAGGCGATCGCATTATTTAATAACCCTTTACTACCAAATGAAGAAGCTTTAGAAAGGGTATTATTAATGTGCTGTTTATGTGCAGCAATGTGTTGGTTAGGTTATCAATTACCAATCAATCGTAAATTTGTTAGTAGTTTTGATGCACATTTTGATGATAAAAAAATGATGTATGGAGGAATTGTTTTTACAATTATTGGTTATATTGCAACAATTCTCATCAACCTGCAACCGGAATCAGTACGAGCAAATACTCAGTGGACTGGTATTATTACTATTTATTTTTTCTTTAGTGGGTTGATATATCCTGGTTTTAGTATTTTTTTATTATCAGCTTTAAAACGTCCAACATTCATCAAATTTACTTTGACCGCTTTTGCTGCGGCTATTCCCATCCAAACAATTATTCTTTATGGAAGACGGGAAGTTACAGCAACATTTATTCTGAGTATTGGACTTTCGATTTGTTTTTTTCGCCGTTATGTACCACCTCGCTGGTTAGCAGTAGTTTTTATTATTCTGGCTTTATTTGCTATTCCTTTAATTGGTGAATATAGAACTATTGCAAAGTCTGGTAATTGGGAACAGCTGTGGCAATTAAAGCCAGTTGAGAACCTCCAAAACTTTGTTATGAAGGGTAAAAACTTAGAATTAAGAAATGCAGCATTACTCATGGATGCGGCAGTAAAAAACAGCCAATATGGATTGGGAACACAATATTGGGACTCTGTAATATTTCAATTTGTACCTGCCCAATTTCTCAGCGCTGAGTTTAAGAATAATCTACAATTTAAAATGTCTGAATATGATACTAAAAGCTTATATGGTTACACAATACCAGTAGGAACAACAATTACAGGTATTGGAGATTCATTTACTCAATTTGATTATTTAGGATGTATATTTTTTGTCTTTGTTGCTTATATATTTAAAAATCTCTGGATAGCTGCCATCCATAAAAATAGTCTGGGAGCTCAACTTTTCTATATTAGTTTGTTTTCGCCAGCTATGTTATCAGTTACGCATGGAACAACAAAATTTTTTGCAGATTTGTTATTTAGATTAATTTTTCTCGGAGGATTGCTTGTTTTTGCAAGAGTAAAAACACCTCAATTTAAGCAATTTGGAGTAAATATATGACATTAAAAATTGCGATGATTTTCTGTAATTACGGTCCTTATCATTTAGCTAGAATAGAAGGCTTTTTTCAGTATTGTCAGCAAAAAAAATGGCAAGTTATAGGTATTGAATTAGCCAGAAATGAAGCCGAGTATCCTTGGGAAACACAAACAGAAAAATTCCCTTGCCCAATTATCTCAGTGATTCGCGATCGCCCTCTGGAAACTGCGGGAATAAATTTACTTGGTCGCAAGTTAATTAATGTTCTCAATCAAACCCGTCCTGACGTTGTTGCTATTGCTGGCTATGCCCACCCCGGGATGTTGTTGGCACTGTTGTGGTGTATGTGGTATCGCAAAGGTACAATTCTTTTTTCGGAGACTGCGGAGAATGATGGCTCGCGTTCCTGGTGGAAAGAGAAGTTGAAAAGCTTGATTGTGAGGCGCTATCATGCCGCTCTAGTTGGTGGACAACCGCATAAACGCTATACCATCAAACTCGGAATGCCTGCGGATGCTGTATTTTGTGGCTATGATGTTGTTGGGAATGATATTTTTCATACCGACTACATTAAAGCTTTACCTCGTCCGGTTACAAAACCTTTTTTATTAGCAATTAATCGATTTGTTCCTAAAAAAAACTTACCATTTCTCATTTCTGCCTATGCTACTTACTGTCAGTTAGCTGGTAAGAATGCTTGGGATTTAGTGCTTTGTGGTGATGGTCAATTACGCCCAGAGATTGAACAACAAATTAACTTATTTAAGTTACAAAATTGTGTGCATCTACCTGGATTTCTCCAACAAGAGCAACTGTTACCTTACTTTGCCCATGCTGGTTGTTTCGTCCATGCTAGTTTTCAAGAAGAGTGGGGACTAGTAGTTAACGAAGCCATGGCAGCAGGTTTGCCAGTGATCGTTTCTAAATGCTGTGGTTGCTTTGAAGATTTGGTCATCCAAGGAGTCAATGGGTTTGGTTTTGACCCGAAAAATGCTTCTGAACTAGTCCAATTATTACTCAAAATTACCTCAGATGAAATAGACCGTAAGGCAATGAGTCAAGCTTCACTCCAACATATCCAAAAATTCTCTCCCGCATACTTTGCCCAAGGTTTAAGTCAAGCAGTTGATTATACTCTGACTCATCGTTAAGAGATATTTATTAAATATTGAAAAGATGTTCAAACAATTAAAAATTTTAGTTGTAATTCCTGCGCTTGGAAGTAATTATGGTGGCCCTTCCAAATGTGTCATTGAATTAGTAGAAGCTCTTGCTAATACCGGAGTTACTATTGATATTGTCACAACCAATGCCAATGGTTCAGAAGAACTCAATGTACCTCTACAAACTTGGTTGACTCAGCATAATTATCGTATCCAATATTTTCCCTACCTAAAAACAGGCGACTACAAATTCAGTTTTTCTCTAACTCGATGGTTGTATCAGCATGTTAGTGATTACGACTTAGTACATACAAATGCGCTATTTTCCTATCCTGTCTTACCAGCCCATTGGGCTTGTCAGATGCAGGGAGTTCCTTACATGATGACACCACATGGAATGTTAGAACCTTGGGCACTAGCTTACAAAGCTGATAAAAAACGTCTTTATTTTTCATTCTTGGAAAAACCCGCATTGGAGCGTGCCAGTGCGATCCAAATGCTGGCATCATCAGAAGCAAAATCGATCGCACAACTTAACTGCAAAACTCCAATATATATTGTTCCCAATGGTATTCATTGTCATGATTTTGTCCCGCTATCCAACCCGGAAATATTTTGGAATGAATTTCCCCAAACTCGCGATCGCAAATTAATAATCTTTTTAGGTCGTATTGATCCCAAAAAGGGTCTAGACTTGCTCGCAAATGCTTTTAAACAAGTTAGACATCAGTTTCCCGATAGCCATTTAATTATTGCTGGACCAGATAATACAGGCTTTTTAGCAACTGTTCGAGGCTATTTTGATGTAGCTGGTTGTTTGGATGCTGTGACTTTTACAGGAATGCTCAATGGTGCAATCAAATATGCAGCTTTAGCTGCTGCTGATGTTTATGTTGCACCTTCATACTCTGAAGGTTTTAGCGTTTCTGTGTTAGAAGGTATGGCTTCAGGATTGCCTTGCATTATTACGACTGGTTGCAATTTCCCGGAAGCTGGAGAAGCTGAAGCTGCTTACATTGTTGATATTAATCCAAATTCTATTGCTGATGCATTGATTGCTTGTTTAAGCAATCCCCAACAATCAAAATTAATGGGCGATCGCGCTCGCAAATTAATCCTTAAAGAATATACTTGGAACCGCATTGCCGCCAACTTAATTAAAGTTTACCAATCTATTCTTAATCAACAGAAATCTTGCCAACATGCTTGACTCAAACATCCTTGAATGTATCACGCCCTTAATTCTCACTTATAATGAGGCTCCGAATATTAGTCGTACCCTAGAGCAATTGACATGGGCAAAACGTATAGTTGTAATTGATAGCTATAGTACCGATGACACACTAGATATTTTGCGATCGTATCCTCAAGTGGAAATTTTTAAACGTGAGTTTGACACTCATACTTTACAGTGGAACTACGGTTTAGAAATAGTTAAAAGTGAATGGGTTCTTTCCCTTGATGCAGATTATGTTCTGTCCAAAGAACTAATTGAAGAAATTAAATGCATTTCACCTCAAACTGATATCGATGGTTATTTTATCCGTTTTGAGTATTGTATTTTTGGTAAACCATTGCGGGGAACTATATTACCTCCACGTCAAGCATTATTTCGTAAATCAAAATCTATTTATATAGATGATGGTCACACCCAATTGTTAGAAGTTAGAGGTAAACAAGATATATTAAAAAATAGTATTTACCACGATGACCGTAAACCACTCAGTCGTTGGTTATGGGCGCAAGACCGTTATATGCTGATAGAAATCAAAAAAATATTAGAAACACCAACACAAGAGTTAAGTTTAGGCGATAAAATTCGCAAGCAAAAGTACATTGCCCCATTGATTATATTTTTTTACTGTCTAATTCTTAAAGGTGGAATTTGGGATGGGAAGGCTGGTTGGTATTATGCATATCAACGGATGTTAGCCGAAATATTATTATCCATTAGATTAATAGAGTCTGAAAAGCTCAATAAAATAATCAGTAAATCAACACAATATTCATTATCTACAAATGTTAAATAAGTAATTAGATTTACTGGAATATCAAATCCGAATAGAGCATACTTCTGTCTCTTGATTAATTTTGGTTATAATCAGCTACTTGAATCAATAATACGGACATGTTAATTAGAGTGAAAAGTTTAAGTTATTGGACTAAAAAATATGGAACTTTATTTTTCACGGGTTTTATTGTCTTTTTAGTATCTATTATTCCAGTGCGCATCTATATCACCTCTTTGCAAGCACCTCAACCGCAAGCAATCCTGACACTTGGAGGTGAAACTGAACGTGAAGTCTACACCGCAAACTTTGCCAAATATTACCCAGAATTGGAAATTTGGGTTTCCACTGGAATTGTACCTCAAGAAGCACGTACAATTTTTCAGACCGCAGGTATAGCAGATAATCGCCTTCACCTTGATTATCATGCCAGCGATACTGTGACAAATTTTACGACTTTAGTAGAAGAATTCAAAAAGCGGAAAATCCAGCATTTATACTTGATTACATCAGACTTTCACATGCCAAGAGCAAAAGCGATCGCAACTTTTGTTCTCGGTAGTCAAGGTATTGTTTTTACTCCTCTTTCCGTACCTTCCAAGCAACCCAAAGAATCTAAATTACGTATTCTCCGTGACAGTGGTCGCTCAATTCTCTGGATTATCACAGGTCGTACTGGTGCTAGTTTGAAAACTCGTCAACAGAATTTATATGCGTTTAAATAATTATAGTACTGGTCATTATAGCCCTGGAGCACCTTTATGGAAACAAATATTATGGTATTTTATTGGTTCACCTTTGGTTGAAAATCATTGGCTACCTGTATCTAATCTCAAAGTATGTATCTTGCGATTATTTGGTGCCAAAATTGGTCAAGGAGTACGGATTAAACCAGGAGTTAGAGTTAAGTTTCCTTGGCGTTTAATTATTGGTAATTATGTTTGGATTGGAGAAGATGCTTGGATTGACAACATTGCTACTGTAATAATTGAAAGTCATGTTTGTATTTCCCAAAATGTATATCTTTGTACTGGAAATCATGACTGGAATCACCCAGATTTTTTGCTCGTTCCCGCCCCAATTCATATTCATGAAAGTAGTTGGATTGCAGCGAAATCAGTAATTGGACCTGGTGTGACTGTTGGTAAAGGTGCAGTATTGACACTAGGAGGAGTTGCAGGAAAATCGTTAGAACCAATGACAGTATATGCAGGAAACCCAGCAGCCCCGATCAAGCAGCGTAAGTTAGGAATTTTAAGTGATATGAATCATATTATGTCCGGTTGAATACTTTTGATTAAGGCTGACGCGGAGGCTTAGAGACGCGGGGACGCGGAGAAATTGTAATTGTAAGTGATTAGCCGAACATAGTAACACTCTATCTCCCCATCTCCGCGTCTATTTTATCCCAGTAATTTAGGCGAACCTGACACGACTCCTAACCCCTGCATTTCCCTATTTTTATGTAAAAGACTTAATTATTGCCTCGGCAAACTCCGAACATTTTAACTCTTTTACCGGTGGTTCCATTAATCTAGCTAAATCATAAGTGACTTTGCCTTGAGCGATCGCAGAACCTAAGCCTTTTTTGATTAAGTCGGCGGCTTCTTGCCAACCCATATATTCCAGCATCATTACGCCAGATAATATGACTGAGCCAGGATTGATTTTATCTAAACCTGCATGTTTAGGTGCGGTTCCGTGGGTAGCTTCAAATACTGCACAGGCATCACCAATATTTGCCCCTGGTCCCATTCCCAAACCGCCAACGATGGCTGCTGCTGCATCCGATAAGTAATCTCCATTCAGGTTCATAGTTGCCAAGATGGAATATTCATCGGGACGGGTTTGGATTTGTTGGAAAATACTATCGGCAATGCGATCGTTTACCATGATTTTATCTTTCCATTTGCCCTCACCGTGGGTTGACCAAATTGTATTAAGAACTGTTTCAACTTCCTTGACAATTTGTGTTTTCTTTTCCTGAGTTAAGTTATCAAAACCAGGGTCAATTTTTCGGGCGTTATCTTCTGAAGAAATATTGGGATTTTTTTCTTTATTTTCTAAAATCCAAGATTCCCTTTCCGTGACGCATTCGTTGCGAAACTCACTGGTTGCGAGTTCGTAACCCCAATCGCGAAATGCACCTTCGGTATATTTCATGATGTTGCCTTTGTGTACCAAAGTGACCATTTGCTTGGCTTTCGGTAGTGTCAAAGCATGTTTCATGGCTCGGCGTACTAGACGTTGCGAACCTGTTTTACTAATGGGTTTGATCCCAATACCCGCATCGAGGGGAATTTGTTTTTTCCCATGTTCAGGAGTTGCAGGAATCAGTTCTTCGTTCAGGAGTTTAATTAATTTAGTACCGATTTCGCTACCTTGCTTCCATTCAATCCCCAAATATATATCTTCAGTATTTTCCCGATAAACAATGACATCGAGTTTTTCTGGAGACTTGTGGGGGGAAGGGGTTCCAGCATAATAACGACAGGGGCGCACGCAAGCATAGAGGTCAAATATTTGACGTAATGCCACATTTAAAGAGCGAATCCCACCACCCACGGGTGTAGTCAGTGGCCCTTTGATGGCAACACCATATTCGGTGATCGCAGTCAGTGTGTCTTGAGGTAAATACTGATATGTTCCGTATAAGTCGCAAGCTTCATCACCCGCATAGACTTTGAACCAGCTAATCTTGCGTTTACCTTTGTACGCAGACTCCACTGCTGCATCTAATACTTTCTGTGTAGCAGGCCAGATATCAATTCCCGTACCGTCTCCTCTAATAAACGGAATAATTGGGTTATCGGGAACAATTGGTTCACCGTTTTTGAAAGTAATTTTTTCTCCCGTTGTTGGGGGGGTAATTTTTTCGTACATCTACAATATTCTCCTGATATTTTTGCCGCAACACAATATTTCCCAGGTTTATTCAGGCTGGGAGGATAAAATCTTTAATTTTGGGTAAACGCAGATTTTCTAAACCTAAAATTTGCCAAACTTATTCTTACATAGTCATGAAGCGCAGAGATACCATTATTCAGCAAGTGCATCTCGAACATGCAAATTCGGCTCAAATTAAATATTAATTAAGCCTGAAGAGATTATATAACAGGATGCTAGTTTTTGATTAATTGCTTATTTGCTGATGAATTGGGGAATTTTATGCTCTGGTTTCTCCCCTAGGATAACAGTTACACCAAAGTGCAGCAGTAGCCACGGTATAATTCGGTTAGGCTCTCCCAATCTTATTTTGCCTTGAACTCACGAAATTTTCGACTTTAAGCTTTGATATCAGCCACTTCTATGAGTTAATCTAAAATGTGAAACTCAAAAATCCTTAATCCAGAATCTAGAACTTATCAGGCAGATGGACTCTATGACTTTATCAGGCAATACAAGCGATATCGATGCTCTCCGCGCTCAGTTAGTCGATGGGTCTGAAAAAGTCCAACAACAACTGATCCCCCAGTTGGCTGGTTTGGGTGACGGTGGATTCGATATCCTCATGGAATTTTTATACACTCGCCGTGAAAACCCCGCAACATGGCTTGATGGTAAGATTTATCAACTTTTGTTAAACGCCAACTCCGATAAAACCACAGATTTTTTACAAACCCATTTTCCTGAAGGTGTAGTCCCACTCAAATCGGATTGTGGGATTAATTATCAACCTCTACAGCAATTGCTAGCAAAACAGGATTTTGAAGCCGCAGATAAAATGACAATTCAAAAGATGTGTGAGGTGGCGGGTGAAAGCGCATCTCAACGCAAATGGTTGTATTTTACCGAAGTCGATAGCTTCCCCGTGACGGATTTACACACCATCAATAAATTATGGATAGTTCATTCCGAAGGGAAATTTGGCTTCACAGTCCAACGGGAAATTTGGCTCGCACAGGGGAAAAACTGGGATAATCTCTGGACAAAAATTGGTTGGAAGGATGGTAACAATTGGACACGTTACCCAAATGGTTTTACTTGGGATTTGAATGCACCTAGAGGACATTTACCACTATCGAATCAGTTACGAGGTGTGCGAGTTATTGCGGCGTTGTTTACTCACCCTGCTTGGGAATCTAAAAACTCCTAATAGCTGGACTATACCTCTCATTATTAATCCCAGCAATCTAATTGTTGAATCCAGTTCGCATGAAATGCAGAAAAAGCCAATTTAAACGCGCAAAAGTTGAGTGAGTCCTTCAACGAGGCATCTACTGTTTCAAGTACATAAGAGGTCTCCACAGAATAATTGATCCACTAATAAGGGATGATAGAAAAAGGGTAATTAAACGTCAAAATCTGGTTGTGACATTGATCAAAAAAGTTTACTCCACAGGAGTTAAACTCACAACTGAGGCTATGGCAGAAGTTGAAAAACAAATCCTTCGTCTTCCGCATCTCAAAAAATGGTTTGTTGAAATTTTTACGAAACCCGGCTCGTCATGGGATCATCTTTTTTGTGGAGTTCTCTAAACATGAATGTATAAAGAAATTGGTAATTTCAAGTAAAAGATTGCCTAGAAACTAACTGGCTTTACAGTCGAATACTTGTTGTGTGAGAATGCGATCGCCTCCGAGAGATCGAGTATTAAATTACTAAGCAGTTTTAAGACAAAGCCAAATAATGAAATCATCTCCGGTACAATTGTACAGTTAAGGTGCAGGGACTCTTCCCGTTTCCTATACAGTAATTTCCGTTACCTCCTCCCAATTGGAAAATGGCAAATGTTCGTCTTGAAAATATCAAACGTCGCTTTAATAATGTTACGGCGATTGAAGATATCACTTTTGAAATTCCTAATGGGGAATTTTGGGTTTTGGTGGGACCATCCGGTTGTGGAAAATCGACAATTCTCCGGACTATTGCAGGTTTAGAAAATGCAACATCCGGAAACCTCTACATCGGAGAACAATTAGTCAATAATATTCCTGCACGTCAGCGCGATGTGGCGATGGTGTTTCAAAATTACGCACTCTACCCCCATATGTCGGTTGCTGAAAATATCGCCTTTGGGATGAAGATGCGAAAAATGGAACCCAAAGTGATACAACAACGGGTAGGGGAAGTTGCGCGATCGCTTTCATTAGAACATTTATTAGACCGCAAGCCCAAACAACTTTCCGGGGGGCAGCAACAACGGGTAGCATTAGGTAGGGCGCTCGCTCGACAAGCCCAGGTGTTTTTACTGGATGAACCTCTCTCAAATCTTGATGCTCAATTGCGGGACGATACCAGGGCGGAGTTAAAGCAGTTGCATCAGTCTCTACGTAATACTACGGTATATGTCACTCACGATCAAGTAGAGGCAATGACGTTAGCAGATAAGATTGTGGTTCTAAATCGGGGAAAAATTCAACAAATTGGTGCACCGCAAACAATTTATAATCAGCCTGCAAATCGAATGGTGGCTACTTTTATTGGTAATCCACCGATGAATATTTTACCAGCTAAGTTTACGGGTGATGGTTTTGATGTTTTTGGTCAAATTTTACCAATTTCATCAGTCATGAAAGAGCAATTGAAGCTAGCGACTGGACAGCAGATTGATTTGGGTATTCGTCCTGAACACATTACTATTTCTCCTAGTCCTTCTCTAATTTCTGTTGAGGTGAAGGTGGTGGAACCTTTGGGAAGGGAAACTCTTATTCGTACAGCTTTAGCCGGTTCGACGGAAATGATTAATATTCAAGCAGGTGGAAACATTAATGTGCATCCAGGTGAAAGGTTAAATTTAGAATTGGATTTAGACTATTTGTTTGTGTTTGATGCGGCAAGTGGGGATAAGTTATATCCGTAAGGGTGAATTAATATCATGTCCAGTTAAATACTTATTTTTAAGACTGGCACGGAGACTTAGAGACGAGGGGACGCGAAGAAATTTTAATTGTAATTGATTAGCCGAAGATGAAATAAACCCCAGGAAGATTATTGAAAGGTTTAGTTGTAGAGCGGTTTATCAAGAGTCAAACATTATTGCTATTCAAATTGGCAAATTATTAAGATTACATACATAACCTTCCTAATTAGGCAAAGTTATGCATTACTGGAAAAATAATACATTACTTAACAGCTTGGATATCTACATTAGAACATCTACTAGCGCGATCGCATGTTACAACTATTAATGAGCCGTTAGGTTGAATCGACATTAAAAAGTTGTCTGGATTATAGTTTGCTGGTCTGTTTGTGTAATAATCAATTGGATTAGAACCAATTAAAATTAGTCCTTGTGAAGAGGAACCAAGTTCCATATATTGAGAGATAACTCTGGTTTTTCTAATATTAGGGTCAAAATATGTGGTTCCCATGCCTCCTGTATATCCATTCATAATTAGAAAGCTTTCATAGAGGATTCCATCAATACTGTAGTTCAACTTCCAAGTTCCATAAAGTGGGGAATTTGCTCTAGAAACTTGAGCAATAGTATATGGTGAAGATTGAGAAATATTAACTTGATTCGCAGGTGTATTCAATTGAGTTTTGACTTCTTCAGCAAGTTTGGCATTTGCTGCTTTGGCATTAAATAAGCCCATTCCCACTAATAAAATGGCTATAGAAGCTACTTTGTTCGCATTCATGCTGTTTTGCTCTGTTTAACTCTGCATATACTCTTATTTCCCCGGATGAGCAGCTTATGCAAATTCTCAAATCATTCTGTCAACAACTATTTATCAACTAAGGAATATGGATTAAATCAATGACAAAATGTGGATGCTGTTAGCAGAGCCTAATCCAGCATTCATAATCAAGACGAAAGCTTTAGACTATTAAATTCTCGTTCCTCAAGGTAAAACCAAGGAAAGCTGTTCTTTGAATTTAAGTATCTAGTAGATACTTCTTAACGCTCAATTCCGGCTTTAATAATTGCTTGAAATAAGGCATCAGGTAATAACTTCCGTAAAGCCATAAATATACCAGCACCACCACCAGCAGGATAGCGCAGTTTCCAACTACCATCCGTCACCGCACGATAAACTACCTTTGCGGTAACTTCCGGTGGGGAAGCCATACTTGGTTTCTGCATTTGCGGTAACGTTCTCGCAACATAATGATCATAATCAGTCAAACCTGGTTTTTGAGCAACAGACATTGATCTTGTGTAAAAATCTGTTTTAATTGGCCCTGGTTCAATAATTTTGACTTTAATATTTAAAGGCTTGAGTTCATATTGAAGCGACTCTGAAAAACCCTCAACTGCCCACTTAGTTGCATGATAGGGACTATAGAGGGGAAAAGTTAATTTCCCACCAATGGAAGCAACATTAACAATAATACCCTGTCGCCGATCGCGAAAATGGGGCAAAATAGCACGAGTCACAGCCATTAACCCAAAAACATTAGTCGCAAACTGCCGCTCGATTTCTACCTGCGAACAAGCTTCAAATGCACCAACCAGAGCATAACCAGCATTATTTATTAACGCATCAATACTACCAAATCGAGCGATCGCAGTTTCAATTGTATTCTCAATCGTCTCATGACGGGTAACATCCAATGGCAAACACAAAATCTTCTCATCCTGCGCCAACTCGCAATTTTCAGGGTTTCGCATAGTCGCAACTACATTCCAACCCGATGCTCGAAAAATTTTCGCCACCTCTAAACCTATCCCTGAAGAAGCGCCTGTAATCAAAACTGTTTTATTTTGGCGATTTGCAGCATTGGAGAATGATTGAGAATTAGACATAAAATCCAGATATTTTTGGAGAACTAGTATTGGCGATTTAGCCCCAATAGTCTAACACTCACTTTCCTTAACCATTAACCAATAACCTATCGCTCATATTTCTCATATGCAGCCACAATTCGTTGTACTAATGGATGCCGTACTACATCTTTTTGCGTAAATTCACTGAATGCTATTCCCTCAACACCATTTAAAATGCGTAATGCCACAATTAACCCCGATTCTTGATTAGGTAATAAATCTGTCTGTGTCATGTCACCAGTAATTACCATTCGCGATCGCATTCCCAACCGGGTTAAAACCATCTTCATTTGAGCAGGTGTGGTATTTTGAGCTTCATCAACAATCACAAAGGCATTATTCAATGTGCGTCCACGCATATAAGCAAGGGGAGCAACTTCAATCACACCTCTTTCAATTAATCCAGGTACTTTTTCGGAATCAATAAACTCATTAATTGCATCATAAAGAGGACGTAAATACGGATTGACTTTTTGCTGCAAATCTCCAGGTAAGAAACCAAGTTTTTCCCCCGCTTCTACTGCGGGACGAGTCAGAATAATTCTTTCATACTCGTTATTTAACAATGCTTGTACCGCCACAACCACAGCTAGAAAGGTTTTACCTGTACCAGCAGGACCAGTACAAAAAATTAAGTCTTGGTGGCGAAGTGATTGAATATACTGACGTTGGCGAAAAGTCTTGGCACGAACTTCCTCTCCACGACGAGTTCGGGCAACCACATCGCGCTGTAATTCTTGTAAATCACCCTCACGCTGGGTATCCAGGGCTTGAAGTGCCGTTAAAATATCGGTACTGGAGACAGGTTTGCCTTGACTCCACAAATATTCGAGAGATTTGACGAGATTTGCCGCTCGTTCAACTTGTTTTTCTGTCCCAGTAATTACCAATTCTTGTCCGCGTAAAACCAGGCTAGCCCCAGTATAACGGGATAAGAGTTTGAGATTTTCTTCCAGCTTACCAGCAAGTGCGATCGCACTTTCGATATTGGGCAGTTGAATGGTTGAAGCACCTGCCATAAATTTAAGAATCAAAAAAATTAATAATCAAAAAACTTAACTTAACTGAGTGTTACTGAGTTAGAAAAAATACGCATTATTTAAATAATTAAAGTAGAGACGCGAACAATTGCATCTCTACCTTATGCGTATTGGTTTGAACAAATCAATGATTCAAACCTTCACTTAAATAAAAATAAATAACAAAGGTGAATCATCATCCAGAAATTAAAAGGGAGAATTTGCAATCAAGTAGAAGGTTTCAGAAATAAAATCCTTATTCCTTTTGCCTGTAACCTCTCTCCCTCTTAATATCGTCCACCTTTGCGTGCGGCTTCCGCTTTATGTTTGCGGCGTAGGCTGGGTTTTTCGTATCTTTCTCGGCGTTTGACTTCCGATAATATTCCGGCTTTCTGAATTTTTTTCTTAAAACGTCTGATTGCCGAATCAATTGACTCATTTTCACCCAAACGGACTTCAGCCACTCTTTAATTTCACCTCCTGAAAAAGTTCACTTAAATTTATTTACATGAGCATAACCAACAGTAAATATTATGGCAAAGTTTAATACCATTAGAAAAAAGATAAATCTTTCCTCACAGCAAAAACAAGCAATTGTAAATCAAAGAGAACTTAAATACAAAATGAAAACAGTACAGAGGCTGGGAAAGTAAAGTAACTAAACCTCAGCTAAGTTTTAGTAACTGGAGTTTTTAGTTGTTCAATTAAGTCATGGCAATGTCAGCAAGCAATCTCAAAATCTTACAAAAAAAGCTACAGTTTTCAAAGTAGACGCGGTTTACTTACAATGTCTTTATCTCCGGGTAGACATGGAGTAGTTTTCGGAAGTCGTCTACTCCACAGTAACGCTTCATCTGGCTTGCTTTCCCAGAGGCGTGAGCGTTTACATCTGTGATTTTCTTGTTCTCTATACCTCATTTATCTGCAAGGTGCTATACATGCCTGAAACCCTTCAGATAAATGTTTCTCTCCAGCTATTAACTACATTCTGATATTAGAATTGGAGCTTAAGCTTGACGGGTACGAGGTTTGATGAAATTAGGACGATTGCTGCCGCTATTGTTAACGTTAATTTGTCTATCTCTAGCCCTTGGCGGTGGTAATCGCTCCGCAGTATCTTCATCCAAGGATAGACCATCGCGATCGCTATTACTGCCATAAATATCCAAATACACAGACTGCCCAACTAATTGAGCCGCCGCCGATACACAAGTACGAATTGCCTGGATATTACGCCCACCTCGACCAAAAACCTTTCCCTTGTCTGCATTATCAAAAGCAATACGAATCCAAACTCGATTTCGGGTTGGAGAAGTTTCACAATCGATACTCAAAGATTCCGGAGACTCTAAAAACGGTTGGATGAGAAACCTGACTAAACCAATGTAGTCAGGAGTTGATGTAGAAGATTTAATCGCCACCTTATGATGCGGGTTTTGCACTTACTTTTTTTTCTAGAATATTGGCATTCTCGAGGATGCGGCGCACTGTGTCCGTGGGTTGAGCGCCTTGCTGCAATCGCTTAGCAATCCCGGCTTCATCCAATTTTACTTCCTTAGTTCTGGGGTTATAAAACCCTAATTCTTCAAGGGGAAGACCATCACGACGAGAAAGACTGTTCATCGCGACAATACGGAAACTAGCTTCCCGCTTCTTACCGAATCGCTTCAAGCGCAATTTAATCATGACTGAGAGATAATTCTCCTAATTGATTCCAGATTTCACAGTTTAATACTGAAATGCTAATTTTAGCACTTTAATTGGTTAATGGGGAAAGGGGGGAAAGCAGAAAGGGAAAAGGCAAGGATATTTAACTGGGCAGACTCTGCACAGGCGAGCCATTTCCCCTAGTTCAAATGCAAGCTAGCACTGATAGTGACTTGACTACAGACTACCAAAACCTTTTTTCTTTTTATCCTTCTTGGGTTTTTTCTTGCCAGCACTTGCGCCATCATTATAACCCCGCCATCCTGGTGCTGGACGCTTGCCACCTCCAAATGGGTTGGCTCCACCACCTCCACCAAACATTCCGCCGCCTCCTGGCATTCCTGGAAAGCTTCCCTGACCCATTTGCTGCATCATAGTACGCATCCGTTGGAAGTCGCTAACTAATTTACTCACATCAGGCTCCCGGTATCCCGAACCTGCGGCAACACGCTTCCTCCGACTAGGGGAACTCGCAAGTAAGTCAGGATCGCGACGTTCCTGCTTAGTCATAGAATTAATCATTGCCTCGCAGCGTTTCAGCTGGGTTTCCCCCTGTTTGAGTTGGTCATCAGTAAGCTTGTTCATCCCAGGGATGAGCTTCATGATTCCCCCCAACGAACCCATATTTTTCAGCAATCGCAACTGTTTGAGGAAGTCGGTAAAATCAAACTTGGCTGAGAGGATTTTCTCCTGCATTTTCTCAGCATCAGCAAGATCAATTTCTTCCTGGGCTTTCTCTACCAGTGTCAGCACATCACCCATACCCAAAATTCGTGATGCCATGCGATCAGGGTAAAATGGCTGTAATGCCTCGACTTTTTCACCCACACCCACAAATTTAATTGGCTGACCGGAAATTCTCCGTACCGAAAGAGCAGCACCACCGCGACTATCACCATCCATTTTGGTGAGGATTGCCCCAGTAATACCAATTTGGTCGTGGAAAGTACGAGTCAAATTTGCTGCTTCTTGACCCGTCATTGCATCTACTACGAGCAGAACTTCGTGGGGTTGAACAGTTTCTTTGATACTGGCAAGTTCTGCCATCATCTCTTGGTCGATTTGCAAACGACCCGCAGTATCGATAATTACAGTGTCAACACCTTCTGCTTTTGCTCGTTCAATTCCTTGTCTGGCAATTTCTACAGGATTGGCATCACTCCCCAAGTCAAATACTGGTACTTCGATTTGTTTACCCAGGGTTTTCAATTGATCGATCGCAGCTGGACGGTAAACGTCAGTTGCAACCATCATACAGGAGCGATTGATTTTCCGCAGATGTAAAGCTAATTTAGCTGTAGCTGTAGTTTTACCAGTACCTTGCAACCCAGCCATCAAGACAATAGTAGGTGCTGTGCTAGCCTCTGCGAGGGGGACATTTTCTTCCCCCATCACTTCTAACAATTCGTCGTAAACAATTTTAATAAATTGCTGGTCAGGTCGCACGCCGGAAATAACTTCGGCACCTTGTGCTTTTGTTTCAACTTCGGTAATAAAATCTTTGACAACCTGAAGGTTGACATCAGCTTCCAAAAGGGCGCGGCGCACTTCCCGCAAAGCATCTTGAATATTCGATTGGGAGATTTTATCTTGTCCCCGGAGCTTTTTCCAGGCGGATTCTAAACGGTCTGATAGTGCGTCAAACATGATTTGGTTACAGGTAGGAATGGCAGTTTTGAGAAAGATTTAGCGTTTTTAAGAGTACCGCTATTTTTTCTAATCTTAACTGCGACAGAGTTTTGCGCTATTAACCAGCTTAGTAGTTTTCTTGATGACTGTAACAGTTCCCAGGATAAAAGCTAGGGGCAGAGGGAAAAGATATTAACGATTAGCCCCAATTCTTATTGATTACTACCAGAAGCGACAAGGGAAGGTAAGCTGATATGCAATAACTGAGGGCGTTTTGAATGCCACGTAAAGCGGTGTGAGATACTTCAATAATTATTGAAAATTATTTAAGTGATTGACTCAATCTTCTTTTTCTTACGTAGATTCACAAAAAAGTAATCAATATTTGCTACTACTTATATAATACATACTGATTACTGAAGCTAATCTGGAAATAATCTTCAAAAAGACTATTCTCCGAGAATGCGTTAAATTATTTATCTGAGAAATTTATATTGTCTAGTTGTATTTGATACTCTAACTGCTGCCAAATGTGTCTTTATTGTTGTATTATTTTTTAAGAATCAAGATGTTGTGACAGTAGCTGCGAATTTAATCAAGATGAAATTATCAAAACCCTTGCATATCCCAAAAGGGACATAAACTACCAGGATATTGCCCACGTAGGGCTGATGGTGCTGCTTCACATCACGAGTTAGTATAGTTATTACGAATACAAGTATATTTTTACACCAAGTAAATTACGTAAGTCATTGTTGTTGAATAAGTAAAAATTAATTGATTAATCTTGGGCTAGGGAGGAAGTTGGTATGACTATAGCCGATCGCGATCGAGGTGATTTTGAGAATCAAGCTAAAGGAAAGTTATTTTTTTTAGTTAAGTTTATGACTATGATTGCTGTATTTTTACCACTGTTATTGTGGTTGATGAAAGGTGATGCACCGGCTTTGGTGATGGGGATGTGCTTATTTTTGATTACAGTTTTGGTAATTTTCCTCTTAAAATTTCAGTATTCTCAAGAATCTTCAACCCAATTATGTGTTAGTCAAGTTCAAGATAGGGGTGAGAATAGTCTAAAATATAACCATTTTACCCAGTCAAATATTGAAAACTTCGCACTATCTCATTTTGAAAATAACGCCGATAATCACAAAAATACCGAAAGTGGTTTGAATCGTAATTTATTAGATCAAATTCTGAGTCTAAGCTCTCTAACGGATTCATATCCAGAGACAAACAGTATTAGCTTAATTCTTGCGGATTTAGAGAATGCACAGTTGGCAGGAGCTAACTTAAACAACATTTATCTTAGCGGCTCAAAGTTGAACGGCGCTAATCTTAGTTTTGCTCAACTTGAAAATGCAAACCTGAGTGGTGCTAATTTACAAAAGATTAACTTAAGTTTTGCAAATCTTAGCAAAGCTAATGTTAGTAGCGTTAATTTAAAGGAAGCAAATTTAAGTAAAGCAAATTTAAACGCAGTAAATTTAAGCAAAGCAAATCTTGCCCATGCTATTTTACTGGAAGTCAATTTGGATAATGCCAACCTGACTGATGCGAATTTATTTGGTGCAGAACTGAATCATGCTAGCCTCAAAGGTGCTTATTTATGGAATACAAATCTAGATAATTCTCAGCTTGATCATTCTGACTTTCGTAATGCTTATATGAATAGTACGAAATTAAATCAAGCAAGTCTCCAAGAAGCAATTTTGCAGAGTGCGAAACTTACCGAAGCAAAATTTAAAAATGCAAATTTAAGAAATGCCAACCTCAGTAACGCTCAATTAGAAGCAGCTAACTTGATGAAT
Source organism: Calothrix sp. NIES-4101 (assembly GCA_004296455.1). Taxonomy (GTDB): domain Bacteria; phylum Cyanobacteriota; class Cyanobacteriia; order Cyanobacteriales; family Nostocaceae; genus Brunnivagina. The sequence goes on along the minus strand of AP018280.1, from coordinate 3,459,234 downwards.
GCAAATTTAGAAGGTGCAAACCTAGAAGGCGCAAATTTAGAAGGTGCAAACTTGGAAGGTGCAAATCTGGATAGAGCCAAATTAAAATTTGTGAAAATTAATCAAGCAACTAAATTAGATCGCAAATGGCTGGTGGTTTGGCAAATTTTGAATGGTAAGTATGAAGGCAAAGATTTGACATCGGTAAATTTTGAATATGCGAATCTTGAGGATGCCGATTTAAGAGGCTTTGATTTAACTAATGCCAAACTCAATCATGCGAATGTGCTTAATACTTGGTTGGGATGGAATGCAGGCATTTCGGAAGAGATGAAAATCGATTTAAAAAAACGTGGCGCTGTGTTTGAAGAGTAGTATTATAGTCTGCAACTACTCTAAAGCTTGAGGAATTTGAATCCAGAATTTAGAACCTTCTCCTGGTTCTGACTCACACCAGATTTTACCTTTGTGCTGAGAAGTAATAATTTTATAGCTGACAGATAGTCCTAAGCCAGCCCCTTGACCAATTACTTTTGTAGTATAAAAAGGGTCAAATATTTTGGTGATTTTTTCTGGTTCTATACCAATTCCACTATCTGCAATACAAATAATGATTTCATTTGAGTCTTCTTTCTTGGTGCTAATTGTAATTTGATTAGAGGATTCTAATATTTTTCCTCCTTGAGAAACTATGCTTTTGTTCTTTTCTTGAATAGCATCAATGGCATTAGCAATAAGACTCATAAAGACTTGATTTATTTGTCCAGCATGACATTCTATAAGTGGTAAATTACTGTATTTTTTAACTAATTGAATTTCCGGTTTTGTTTCTTTAAATCGATGCTGTAAAATTAATAATGTACTATCTATATTTTCATGAATATCTACTTGTTTAACTTCAGCTTCATCCAAGCGGGAAAATGTTCTTAAAGAGAGGATAATATCTCGGATGCGTTTAGCACCAGAACGCATCGAAGTAAATAAATGTTCGGCATCAGTAATCAAAAAATCTAGATCGATATCTTCAATTTTTTCTTGAATATTTGTAGGAATTTCTGGGTAATGTTGTTGATAGAGATTTATGAGTTCAACTAAATCGTGAAAATATTCTTCAGCATGATTAAGATTTCCAAATATAAAACTGACAGGATTATTAATTTCATGGGCAATACCAGCAACTAATTGACCCAAAGAGGACATTTTTTCACTCTCTATTAGTTGAGTTTGAGTTTCCTGTAGTTCCTGGAGAGTTTTTGTCAGAAAGTGTGCTTGTTCTTCTAATTTTGTTTGTACTTGTTTTTGATCGCTAATATCTCGGATGACAGTAGAAATATATTCTAATTCACCTTTTGTTGTTTGATGGGAAATTACGACTTGTGAAACCGGAATTTCTTGACCAGATTGATCTACAATTGCCGTTTCCCCCATCGATACTCCATTCTGTATTGCTTCAGGAATAAGGTGATTGACAATTTTTTCCAAAGCCCAATGAGGATGGAAACTTGGCGAAATTTCCATATTTAACGTTTCTTCCTTCGCAATTCCTAATAATTCCCGCCAAGCTTTATTCAGATAGAGACTTTTCCCTTCAGGACTTGCTGTGCCAACTAAATCTGATGTTGTTTCTAAAATATCTAATAATCTGGCTTGCTCTTTTTCTATTTGTTTGCGTTGAGTAATATCAAATATACTCCCAACCAAGCGATAAACTTGATGACTATTTGTATCTGTTAACGGTGTAATTGTGGTTAAATGCCACATTTCTGGGGAACTTGTATCTGCGACTTCACTTTCATAGGTAATCGAATTCCCTGTTGCTATACATGCATAACATTTTTCCAGAAAATTAGTAGCAATCTCTTTAGGAAATAAATCCTCTGGGGTTTTACCGTAAACATCTTCTGATTTGAATCCGGTGATTCTTGTAGCTGCTAGATTCCAAGCAGAATAGCGAAGTTTTCCATCATCACCGACATCTATAACAAAAAGCGTATAATCGACACCATCAAAAATACTTTGTAAAAATTCTTGGTTGCGTTTTAGTGTTTCTTCTACGGCTTTACGATCGCTAATATCTCGCGCAATTCCTTGAATACCAATTATATTACCAGAATTATCCTTGATGAGAGAATCTCTGGTAATCAACCAACGCCAACTACCATCCTTGTGCCTAGCTCGAAATTCTGTGGCAGAGTTACTACCTGTTGTGATTAATTGTTGGATGTTTCTCAGACATATTGGCATGTCATCGGGATGGGTAATTTCAGCAATATCTCTGCCAATACATTCACCAACTTCGTACCCGAGTATATCGGTAAATTTGGGTGATAAATAGGAAAATGTCGCATCTTCTAAAGTCAAGGAATAAACAATATCGTGAGCATTTTCAATTAATTGACGGAATTTATTTTCACTTTCAACAAGCGTGCCTTCCACCTGTTGACGATGAATAATTTCTTTTTCTAATTGCAGGACAATGTCACGTAAATCGCTAGTTTTTTTGCTGACTTCTTGTTCTAATTCCTGGCTTAATTGTGTTAACTGCTTTTGTTTAAAAATATGCGATCGCCACAATATCAATACAATCGCACTTGATAAACTAATCAATGCGATCGCTATCCCATCTAAAGCATAGAGTTTGGCGGCAATATTTTCCTTGGGAATCACTAAAGCAATCGACCATTGAGTTTGTTTTAGGGGTACATAAGCTACATACTTCCAACCAGAATTGAGAAATACTAAGTCAATTCCTTGCTTCTTGGTAATAATTTTCTTTGTCAGATTTGCCAAGTTTTTGTCAGTTTCATTTACTGAATTCGGTAATGCTTTTTCAAGACTGTAAATTAATTTTAAATTGGGATGAGCAATTATCTTTCCTTGGTAATTCAGCGCCAATCCGTAGCTATTATCACCGTATTTTAATTGGCTAATTACTTCCTGCAAACGTTCAAGCCTCACAGCCCCAGTCACTACACCTAGGGGAGAACTATTAGATGGCAATTGCTGGAAGCGAGAATTTGCCCAAATTGGTGCAGCAACTACCATCGATGGAATTTTAGTCCTACGGGAAATCAGGGGATCACTAATATTTACTTCCCCTTGTATTGCTTTCTGGAAATATTTTCTGTCGAAGATGTTGACTGGATTTGAGTTTGTCGAATACAGTAAGCCATCTGATTTTGCGAATCCAAAAGCCGAAAATTCATGAAAACGCTGCAATTTATCTTGAAAACGAGGCTTTATCTCTTGATAGTCTAAAGATAAAACTGTATTCTCACTCGCGAGTACTTCTACCTGTGTCTTCAAAACTGCCAGCCAACTATCAATATTTTTTCCTTCCTGCTCTACCTGATTTAAAGCTTCCTGCTGCAAATTATTTGATACCCAATTCCGCACAACCCGATATTGTGAATATAAAGTCAAACTGGCAATCACTGTACCACCCAATACAAACATCGACATTCGATGCTGATTTGCAAGTAATTCACCCTTAGTCATCAAGGATGTAATTTTTTGATACGGAATATGTAGAAATTTGGGGATCATGATGGCACGCGATCGCTTTCAATGGTAGATATAGAAGAGTATGCTCTACATAGTTTTCCCTCAAATTTTCATTATTCTCCAATCAAAGACATAAGATTATCTAATGTGCCAATTAGTAAACCTTAAATAGTGATAATACTGAGAATATCGCATTGTTTATGACTCTTAAATCTTCTCACCACTACAGACCAAGTCTTCTATTTCCTTCGCTGCTGTAGGTAATGCATTTGTCAGTACTTCTGTGCCCATGTTCGTAACTAAGACATCATCTTCAATTCGGATGCCCCGAACATCGGCAAATTGTTCCAAACGTTCCCAGTTAATTAGATACTGGTAATGTGATCGGGCTGACTGTAAAATTGCCGGAACTTGATAAAATCCCGGTTCAATAGTAACTAACATTCCTGGACGCAAAGTTCGATTTAATCGTAAATAACCCAAACCAAATCGCTGACTTCTATCCCTTCCTTCTTCATACCCTGCTAAATCCCCCAAATCCTCCATATCATGCACGTCTAAACCGAGTAAATGCCCAATACCGTGGGGGAAAAACAGCGCATGAATGTCTTTTTCAAGTAATTCCTCCGGATTTCCCAGTAAAATCCCCAAATCAACCAGCCCTTCAGCAAGGACTTTACAAGCTAAAAGGTGAATATCTGCATACTCAACGCCAGGATGCATTGCGGCAATACAGGCATCATGTGCCGCTAAAACTACATCATAAATATCTCTTTGGGTAGAAGAAAATTTTCCAGATGTAGGGAATGTGCGAGTAATATCACCTGCCCAACCAGTAGGAGTTTCCGCGCCCACATCGGCAAGTAATAAATCACCAGCTTGAATGGAATGATGGTAATGTTCGTTATGTAGAACTTCACCATGAACGGTGACAATACTGTTGTAGGAAGTCTTCATATCATGGGCAATAATCATGCTTTCCATTGCTGCCCGGACTTCAGCTTCAGTTTTGCATTTTTTCACTGCTCTCATCCCAGCTTGATGTGCGGCAACGCTGACAGCAGAGGCTTTTCGCAACTCGGTTAATGCACCTTCGTCATGAATGAGACGTAATTTGACTATTGCCTTGGCTAGTTCTAAATCTATACCTTGGGGTGGAAGTTGCGGTAACACCATCCGGTTGAATAGCTGTGTTTGTTGCGTCCATGTCGATGCATCTTGGACGGCAATTGTAGCAGCACCGTCGATTTTTGATGCTAATTCTGCCATCGGGTAAGCTGCATCTGCTCCAATTTGGGCAGCAATTTCGTCCCGTTTGGGTGTTTCTCCATGCCACAATGCACTACTGGGTGTGGCTTCGTCAAGGAAAAGTTCGAGTTTACCTGCTTCGATACGAATAGCAGCGTTTGCTAAAGGTAATCCTGCAAAATATAGGAAATGGCTGCTAGCACGGTAAGGAAACACATTTGCCGAGAAATTGCGGGGACTGGAATTTCCTGCCCAGAGAATTGCCGGAAAATTAATCAAATTTGCGAGATTTTGGCGACGTTGACGCAGGGTGTCGATGAGGGATACAGGCATGGGGACGGGGGTAATAAAAATACTGAAAATAATACGAATAATATAGAGTTTTATTTATATTTTCGGGTGTGGACATTTGGTAAACAAAGAGATGGTAAACAAAGAGACGTTCCTATGGAACGCCTCTACGTCTATTGCAATGTGTGACGAATTCAGTAACTAATTAATCTTTATCATCATCTTTGTTGCGATCGCCATCTTTGTCATCATTGTCTTTATTATAGTTTTGATTGCGATCGCCATCTTTCTCATCGTCATCATTGTCTTTGTCATCATCGTTATCTTGGTTGGTTCTAACTGCTTCCTGTTCCGATTGATTTTTGTAGCTGTTGGGTTGTGATTGCTCTTGGTTTTCTGTTTTGGGGACTTCTGGAGTAGATGTACAGCTGGCAATAATTATCGAAATGCTTCCAAATACGAAAGCTGCAAGCAGTTTTCTTGTTAATAGGGAAATTTTCAATTTTTGGTGTAACATTGAGTTTCTCTACTACTCTACTAAGGTGTAAATGAAAAAAACAGAGATGACTTTTTATAGGGTAGAGGCAAAAGAGAAAAGATGAAAGTGAAAAACTCAAATTACCAACACGAAAAATATCTATTTTTCTGCGTGGATATAATCAATAAAGTAAAATTTTGGCTCTAACCACAACTTCAAAATTGCGTAAATTCCCAACCCTAAAAGTGCAGATATAGCTAATGGGATGCCGATTTGTACTCTTGATGCATCCGGAATTAATGCAACAATTGTCACTACTACTACAAAATATGCCAAAAGGAATAGTTGCAAATTTTGAATATTTTTTAATGCACCACGACAACTACTGCAATGTTGAGTATGTTGTTTATACCTGTTTAATACTTCTTCGCGGTTTGGATTGATTTTTGTGTATCCTAAAGCATTAATTCCCACTTTATCCCAAGGTAATTTACCCTGAGCATATTTATCAAACCATTGCCGAAATTCAATCACTAAGCGGTCTGCACTCGTTGGCATTTTATAGGCTGTTTTCCAACTTCCCAAACTTTGTCTTTGTTGTAACAAATATTCTTGCTGTTGAAGAAGTACCATATCCCCATCAAGCACCAAATTGCGTTCTGTGATGTGATTCCACCAGCGAGGGGTGAAGCGATGTAGTGTTTTGGCTAAATTACGAGGAAATTGAGCAATAATTCGGGATTTACCGGGACTGATGGGAATGCAGTAAGTAACAAGTCCCAACTGCTTGGTGGTGCAGAAAACTTTTCTGAGTCTCATGACGGACTGCGTAGATGGTCAAAATAGCGCCTGAAAGCTATTATCCTCGTTCCATTTTTTGAGAAACGCTAAAATATCCGTCTCGTCGAAAATCCTTTATTTATAAGGATTCCAGGACTTTTCTGCACCACTAAGGTCCCAACTGTTTCCCAGAATTCCCAAACGTAATTGAATACTCTAAACGACAAGGAGGTTGAAAGGTAATTGTACTTTTCAAATATCTTTCAATTTTCGCCTCAATTAAATTTGGTGTAGATTGGGAAATTTGTATCGGGATAGGTGCAGCTTTCTCGCGATTTCCCTGTACTCCGTGGTGTGCAAAAGGGACGTGACTGGGATCGGCAACATTTTCTACTAGTGTTTGCCAATCATATTCCAAATCCCGCACCATTGAAGACCACACAAAGCCTTTACTAGCATCTATTTGGGATGATAAAGGCAATGATGTATTTTCGGCACTTTCTCTAGAATTAGTATCAAGTAAATTCTGTCTGCATGTGATTATTGACAGGACTTACGCAACTGGCACAGCGCGATCGCATTTTTATAGTACTTATAGCATGGATTGTTATCAAATTATTTAGTGCAGCAACTCAAACGTCCGTCTGTTCCCATGTTTATCGTGTAGTTGTTTGGCGCGCGGCGCAGTGTAACCGCGCCATTGCTTGAGATAGTTGTGTAAGTCCTGTTGTGAACTGTATTGTGTTTTAATCGGGGTTTTATCGCTATTTCAAGCAATTTTCTCTATAAATCCCCCTGCATAATCAATTACACACATTTGTCTATATCGAGAGTGAACCCCAAATGCAACCCCTGCAACTAGAAATTGGGGATTGAACATATTAATTCGATGACCTCTGTCTGCTACTCCATCATCAATAATTAATTGCATGACAATATCTTGGGCTGTATGGGAGCCATAACTAATATTTTCTCCGGCTGTATTTTGCCAACTTCCATAACGTTCCATCCGAGAAAATGGGGTGCTGCGATCGCTTCCGGAATGACCTACCATGCCTGTTTGACTTTGGTCTTTAACATGATCGCCTGCCGCAAGTGATAAACCTTTGGATGCTGTTAACGCTGGCACGGGACGGACTTTTTTGAGGTAGCGAATTGCTTCATCGACTGCTATGCTTCCTTCTTGGGTTTGTAGATAAATCTGGGCTGACAGTTTGACTCGCTTTCCTTCAAAACGCCGCTTGTAAGCCTCTAAAATTGCCACATACGCAACTGGGTTGGTTCTGGCTTTATTCATTTCCACAATCACCTGTTGTTCTAGAGGCGATAAAGTCTTTTCTTTCACAGAAATATCGGGGTTTGTATTTTTATGGGTATTTACAGGTACGGCAGATGGGTATAGTTTTAGACGGAATTGGCAGGAATTTAGGAGCAAGCTCAAAGGAGGTAATACCCAAAAGAGAATTCGGCGCATTGATATTTTGACAAGGGGATTAAAGCAATCAGCATATGTTGATTACTTCAATTGGTTGCAGTAGGATTTCGGAATACAGAAAATACTGTTGGCTGGTTTAGCGGCAAACGAAAGAAAGCAAAAATTTAAAAAAATTGTCAAAAGGGGGCAAATCAGAGAGTCGTCTCCATCTCAGGAGTCAATAGCGACAGTCACGAAAAATGGCGAAAAAATATATTTCTTGAATCCTCTAACTGTCCCCATGTCTTCTTCAAAGCGGTTATATCAGGACACTATGTGACGCTTTTTCACAAATTTTCTTCCAAAAGCCACCCCAAAAGTCAAAAGTACAATAACATAAGCTGAGAAATTAAAGCCTCGGTTAGTCAGAAAAATTGCAATGACTACAGTTACATCCAAAGAAATAGCACAATTTCGATCGCAACTCTCAGAATATCCGCTCGCTTTACAAGCACTCGATTTAATCGAGGACTGCGAAGGGGATTTAGAAGACGCAGCTATGACGCTAGCGATTAGGGTTGGACAACAGCCTGAATGTGCAAACTCGGAATGGTTAGATACACTAGCTAAAAATTGGCGGGCGATTATTTGCCAGCAAGATTTTCGTCCGGCATTACAAAATAGCTCCATCAAGGAAATGATGGAACATATTAAAACGATGCCAGTGTTCCCAAGTATATTGGCAACACCAGTGTTGATTTACGTCATTAAACAGGGTATTGATAATTTTTGCGAACCTTTTGACTCAGTCAAATAGAATTTACCCATCATCCACTACTTAAACACTAACTATTAATCAACGAAATAATTTCCATTCTCTGTATCCAATTTTCTGTATTCAAGTCTCTGCGTCCCCCTGTCTCCCCATCTCTGTGTCAGTTTTACCGTCATGATTTAGGCAAACCTGATATTACTTGGGCTGGTAATCTGTTAGTTAGATGCAAATCAGATTCCACAAATTCAACAAAACATTAATTAAAACAATGAATTATCTAGTTGCTGTACTAGCAGATCGCATTCAAGCTGAAGCCGCTAATATTGCCCTCGAAAAAGAAGGTATTAATAGTACCATTCTCGGCAAAGGCTACAAAACAGCAGATGAGTTTGGCTTGATTGATCCCAAAGAGCAAGCCAGCAAACAAGCAAAGTTTATGGCGGTATGGTTAGTGCCATTTGGTTTTTTTGCCGGTTTTACATTCAATGCAATTACTGGTTTGGATACTTTTCCTTGGGCGGGTGATATTGGTAATAAAATTATCGGCGGGATTTTAGGTGCAGTAAGTGGAGGATTAGGTAGTATTGTTTCGGGTGGTGGAGTCGGCTTGGTTTTTGGCGGAGGCGATGCGTTACCATACCGTAATCGTCTGGATGCCGGAAAATACCTAATCGTAGTTCAGGGTTCAGATACTCTCACTCGCGATGCTACTCGTGTGCTACGTCGCTTCGATCCCGAAAATATTCAGGGTTACGCTGACAACTCTAATCCCTAACAACGTTTTTGTTTTCAATGACTCAAATTTTATATATTGATACGCAGCGTCTGGAGTTAATTCCATGCTCTTTAGAAGTTGCTCAAGCTACAATTAACAGGGACAAGCCTTTACTAGAAAAGCTGTTAACAGCTTATGTGCCGGATGATTGGTACACAACAGAGGTTCAAGATTTTTTACCCAAATATATCCAAATGCTGGCAAATGATGCTTCCCAGTTGGGGTATGGAGTTTGGTTAATGATTCGTACCGATGATTCTACCTTGATTGGAGATTTAGGTTTTGGCGGAAAATTAGCAGGTGAGGAAAGTGTAGGTGAGGAAGTTTTAGAGATTGGTTATGAAGTATTATCTGCATATCGCGATCGCGGTTACGCTAGCGAAGCAGTCGAAGCTTTAGTCAATTTTGCTTTTACTCAATTGGAAGCAAGAAAAATTATTGCACATACGCCTGAAAATAATATACCTTCAATTCGAGTTGTGGAAAAAGTCGGCATGAAAAATGTCGGAACGGTTAAATTACCTGAGCTACCTGGTGTAAATGTGTTCAAATGGGAGTTGGTAAAATAGTTAATGGATATTCGCTTAGTGAATATTGGTGATCAATAATCATGACAATAAATTCATGAATAAAGACCAATCAAAAAGACTTAATAAATCCTCAAAACTAATCATTAACACCTAATCAATTAACTTTAAGATACTTAAAGAATGTATTATGCTGCCACGGGAAGAACTTTTAAAAGGTATTGAAAATCGAGAAACTGTTGTCCGGGTAATCGACCAAGCGGAACAAGCAATTAAAACTTGGGAGATTGTTACGACTGATTTTCTCTCTCCTCCCGAATTGGCAGAAATTCAGAGAGCTTTTAGTCGTTTGACGGAAATTCATTTGGTAGCTTGGGGTGGATATCCACAAGCAGAACGTCAACGAATTGCGATCGCACGTTCTGAACTTCCTTTAGAACAGTCTCAAGTTGAACTTGTGGCTCTTGATATTGCTGGTAATTTTTTGTTTGATACTGCTACACATCGCGATTTCCTCGGTGCAATGCTTGGTACTGGTATTGTTCGTGACAAAACTGGCGATATTATTGTTCTGGGGGAGCGAGGAGCGCAAACTATTGTTGTACCTGAATTAGCAGATTTTTTGGAGATACATTTAAAGCAGGTTCGTTCTGTACCAGTACAAGTCAGACGGATCGAATTGAGCGAGTTAAAAAATCGAGAGCCGAAGAAAAAAGAACTTACCACTGTGGAAGCTTCTCTGCGCCTAGATGCGATCGCATCTGCTGGTTTTGGTATGTCCCGCAGTAAAATGGTCGATCTCATCGATGGCGGTGATGTACGTGTCAACTGGAAAGAAATTACTCAAGCCAGTTCGCAACTCAAAACGGGTGATTTAGTTGCCATTCGCGGAAAAGGACGCTTAGAAGTTGGTGAAATCGCCGTCACCAAAAAAGATAGATACCGTGTTCAACTCACTAGATACATGTAGTCGCCAGGGGAAAGGAAAAACGCTACGAAGCAGACTGTTAGATGATTTTCATTCCCCAAATCAGATCCAGTCCAGATGAATAGTTATCATTGATTGTTCTCCACATCCGGCAAACCTAATATGAGATGTGGATATAGAAAAAATCGATGCGCCCTGATGAATTTGACCTCAGCTAAAATAACTGAAGTTTTTGCCTGTGCCATTTTTGCTTTCCTATTCATCACTGTGGCGATGCACCTGAAAATCATGCGGACAGAGCATGAAATCAACATACACCCTGATTAAGCTTCCATCCACCTCAATCATTAACTAGTTGAGGTTTTTCCTTTTCAAATTCTGATATACATGACACCCTCAAAATCCCATCATACTTATATGACCTATGGGAAATAAAAGATTACAGAATTACATTTATGTATTTAACTGTATAGAATACAACGTCTGCAATCTCTGTATACGTAATAACTTACGGATGCACCTACAATTCGCATGGAAAACAAGATATATGCACCCTAATGATCATGACTCTCAGTTACGATAACTGGGAGTTTTTCTACTGGAAGATGCTAGGAAATAAACTTGGGTAATAAACCTGGAGCCATCCACAAGGCGTAACCGATGAAAGCGAAAAGCAGAGATATCAGAATCGTTAATATATAGCCTATGCACATTAATAAACCATCCGACTCGATCGCCGCAACTGCCAAAAGGAGGATACCGATAGTGGGAATGGGATTAGTCAGGGGAATAGGGGATATTAATAATAGCGTTAACCAGGAAATACACAATCCATTTAATCGCCAAGTCCAATTATTATTGGCTATTTTAGCCAAACGTGGGCGGGTAATTTTTTCTAAAACTCTAGTGACGCGACGTAAGTTTTGCAACATTACTTTTGCAAACGGACGTGGAAATTTGTAACTAGAAATTTTTTTTGGTAACCAAGGCGATTTTCTCCCCCCAATCATCTGGACTGATAGCAGCAAACAAGCAGCACCAAAAGGGCCGGTTAAACCTGGAGGCACGGGAAACAAAAATGGTAAAACTAATAAGGCAATCACTAAACTGAAGCTGCGTTCTGAAGTCTCAGCTAATACATCTCCAAGGGTTAAAGGCTTTTCTGCTAGTCGTTGTAAAAGTAATTTGATATCCTGAGAAAATTTTAAATTGACTGAGTGCGAATTTACGGGTGTTGACACAATCTTCGCCTGGAAAATATAAAATTTAGTAGTTAGAAAGAAATCAGGGGTCGGAATTAATCAGAATTAAACTGAATTAATTCTACATTTTGATGCACCCACCTTGATCACTTTCTATTTGCTACATACTACTCAAGATAGCAAATTTCCATAAAAATCTGGCACAGGTAAAAGAACATGTGCTATTCCATTTTCTACTGCCTAGTTCTTGGTACCAAAACTTTTAAAGCCTGGGGAATAACTCGAAAACGTGCAGGAGTATAGGTTGTAATTTCCCCATCGGTATTAATTGGACGTGGTTTGCGTGTAAATATTTCTATATCTTGCCCTTGCAATGCACGTACTTCTCGCCAGTGAATATGCCGTCCGTTTCGCATCGCTGGCAAAAGTGGGATAATTTGCCACCAATGCTGAATTTCGACACTATACAAATCTAGCCTTTGGTCATCGATTGTGGCATCATGAACCACTGCCATGCCACCACCATAGTATCGACCATTACCCACTGCAATTTGTACTGTTTTGACAGCTATAGATTCACCATTAACATGAATCTCGGCACTAAAAGGTCGCGATTCCCAAATCACTTGTAGCGCTGTTGCTGCATAAGCCAGTATTCCCCAGCGTTTTTTTGCTTTTTTTGTCAGACGTTGAGTTATTTTGACACTCAACCCCAAACTGGCGACATTAAAAAAGTGCTTACCGTTTACCCAACCTAAATCAATTTTTTTTTCTTCTCCTGTAGCAATTACTTGACAAGCTTCCGGTAAAGAATTAGGAATACCCAAAGTTCTGGCTAAATCATTGGCTGTTCCCAAAGGTAAAATTCCTAATGGTAACTGTGTCTCTACCAAATAATCTACAGCCGCATTCAGTGTTCCATCTCCTCCACCAACAATGACGATATCGACTTTATTTTTATACTCTTTAATCACTTCTGCCAAGTGTTGGGGGTGTTCAGTAGACTCTTCTGTCACATCAAAACCAAGTTTTTCAAGATAGCCGATCGCCTCTGATAAGTTTTTCTGTCCTTGCCGTGAATGACGATTAACTAATAGCAATGCCCTCTGATTCATAGCTAGTTTTTGTATATTTTTAGTGTTGGTAACTGAGTATTTTTAGTCGTCCTTAAGGCATTGATACCTAAGTAATTTATTTATATTTTCAATTCATACCTAAGTAATTTATTTATATTTTCAGATTAAAAAGAGTTTTTATGTATGTTCTGAACTGCTACTGGCAATAAAAATATGTTTTGATGGGTATGATTTATATATATAATCATTTAGCCGAAATGCTGCTAATAATTATGAATATTTTAGCTTTGAGATGGATGTTCAACGACAATTACATTTTTCTGGGCAATAATGCTGATTAATGATTCCGTTCATGTGGTTTTAGTAAATAGCTAATATCTGGCCCTAAGGGTATAATGCCTCCGGGATTAAGTGGAAACAAATTCCCATAATAATCGCGTTTGACGCTTTCTAAATCGCAAGTATCAGCTACTCCTGATAATTGATACAAGTCGCGTAAATATGCTCCTAAATTTTGGTAATCTTGAATCCGGCGACGATTACATTTGAATAGTCCGTAATAAACAACATCAAAGCGAAATAGAGTAGTGAATAGTCGTACATCCGCAAGTGTCAATTGATCTCCACACAAATATCTACTTGTTGCTAAGGCTATATCAATTTCATCCAGTGTCGTAAATAAATCATTACAGGCTTGTTCGTAAGCTGACTGTGTCTGTGCAAATCCACAGCGATATACACCATTATTTACTGCATGGTAAATTTTTTCATTCCACTTATCTATACTTTCTCGAAGTTCATCAGGATATAAATCGAGTGCAAAGTTTTTTGCAAATTGATTAAATTGCGAGTTCAAAATCACAATAATCTCAGCACTTTCATTATTTACAATAGTTTGCGTTTGAGTGTCCCACAATATTGGTACAGTACATCGTCCTTGGTATTGAGATTGTGTTAAATTATATTGTGCCAAATTATAAATTTCTGGCACAGTTCGACAACCTTCTTCCTCTTCATTCAAAACCCAGATTCCCGCAGCAGAAGGGGAAACAATTGATACAGAAATTGTTGTTTCTAACCCTTTGAGGGCTAGTGTTACTAATGTACGATGTGCCCAAGGACATCCTAAGCCAACATATAGACGGTAGCGAGATGCTTCTGGTGGATATTGACTATTTTCGGTGCTACTGACAAAATTGCGAAACTGACTCTGAGGACGGATATATTCACCCGATTTGTTACGTGGAGCAAGTTGTGACATCATCACATGCCACATTGTTGACCAAATAAACTTACCTAATTTAATGATAAGCCCTAATGGTAAGGATTTACCTGTCTTCTGAGTTTTGTTCTGTACTGGAATTGCTTGTGATGTCTGGTTTAGAGAAGATTGGGGCTGTGACATAACACAATTTAGCGAACTTACTCAAATATTACAGCAGTTTTCATGGAGTTGAAGAAGATATTTAAGTTGATATTTCGGTATTATTTCCGGTAGTTAACATTTCTCAATCATTGATGAGTAAAAATTACCCATTTTTTGTCAAGAGGAGGGAATTTTTGGTTGAAAATAATGGAGATTTTATAGATAAGATGGATTTTTTGAAGAATTTTTTTTGAAATTGCGATCGCAAAAAATATCTGCACAATATTTAATTTCAAATATTTTTCGTAGGCGACATACGTTAATTAATGAGGATATTGTTGTTATTTATTTTTGTCGCATGGATGAATGTTCAACAAAACCACCAAAAATAATCAAAATATATTCACGTTACCTACAAATGCCATTCAACAAGGCTCCAAATGTATCCGCAAAATTAACGGAATTGTATACCCTGTTGATTTTGTCTAGTTCCAATGACAGCCAGCGATCGCATTATGTTCCCAAAAAATAAAAAAATCTTGAGATTGATTCCAGTGGAATTGAAATAGCAAAATCAATAAATCATAGATGTTTTTAAAAGTATCCGCTTCACAATAATTTTATATACGTAAGTATTTTTACCTTCATATACTTACGTAACAACCAAAAACTATAGTGTGAAATTCCGTATAATGCTCATTACAAACTAATATTTCAGTGGTTATATTTGGTATCTGAAGAAAAGCTTTTTTTACGTAGGTTGTCTCTGCATCTATCTCTCCAATTAACCAGGGTATTTAATTTAAAATGTTTGTTGGTTTAACTACAGTCAGTTAACCACTCTTTAACATTTAGAGCATTCTTATTTGAATCAATATTGCATCTTGAACAAAAACTATTTAAAAGAATTTCTCTGCGAACAACAGCAGAAAATTTATGCAATTGCTCAGACTCATTTGTAAACATTACCCAAATTGAAATGAGATTCATCTTTAAGCAGTGGCAGCATCATCCGATTACACTCATACTCATGCTGCCTGGAATAATCACATCGAATATTCTACCCGTCTCTGCGAATGAGATAGTGAATACAGCTGTCTTTGGAGGTGATAATTTTCGTCAACCAACTAATACAAATCGAGCCTTATTCAATGCAGAATTTGCGGAATTAAGAATCACTAAAACTGCTGATAAAGTTGCTGTCAAACCTGGTGATACCGTACTATATCGTATTACAATTCGCAATAATGGTAATGCAAATGCGAATAACTTAACTTTGACAGATACTTTACCTCTAGGGTTAGTATTTGAAACTAAATCTTTGCAAGCAGCGATTATTGCCAATAATACCACCACCCCAATACCAGTATCCGCTACAAAATCAGGCGATCGCAACTTTAATATTACTTTTGCTGGTAGTCTTCCACCTCAAGGTATTTTAAATCTGGTTTATGCGGCAACTGTCACTCCTGATGGAATGCGGGGGAATGGGAGAAATTTGGCAGTGGCAACAGCCGGTAGGGCTAGAAGTAATACTGCAAGTCATCAACTGAAAATACGTCCAGGTATATTTTCTGATTGCGGGACATTACTGGGGCGTGTGTTTGTGGATAAAAATTTTGATGGGGAGCAACAGCCAGGTGAGCCGGGGATTCCCAATGCAGTAATTTACATGGATGATGGCAACCGTATTATTACTGATGCGAATGGCATGTTTTCGGTGGCAAATGTCATTGCCGGAAATCGTAGCGGCACTTTGGATTTGACTAGTTTGCCCGGTTATATTCAAGCGCCAAATCTCTACAGAATTGATAAGAATAGTCAGTCACGTTTGCTGAAGTTAGCACCTGGAAGTATGGGAAGAATGAATTTTGCCGTGACTCCAGCTTTTAGAGAGGGGCGGTAATCAGATGAAGCTAAGAAAGTTTGAGACGAAGAAGCTAGATACGGCTTTGTTGAGTGTGTGTAGCACTATTCCTGTTTTTGCTGGTGCGAGTGTTGCTGCGGAGGGTGGAAATTCTCTGTTTTTGGAAGTTCCCAAGTCTGCTGACAATTCGGATGTGGTTGCTGCTGTGAATCGGGAAAAGGAGGTTGTTGTTTCTCCTATTTCTCAACCTGATGATTTGTCGGATACGGAAATGCGTAATCCGGATTTTTCCAAGGTGATTGAGCCTAAAAAGATTCAGGTAAATACTGCAAAGATAGGGAAGGAAGAACAGAAGATTTCTAGAGAGCCGGTTTTGGCTCATGATATTGATGAAAATAAGTCACCTACACAGGTTGTAAGTTCTGCTGATGTTGCTGATAAGAAAATAAAAAAAGATATAGTTGTTCAGGAAAATTTTGAGCAGCCTTTAAAAGATAGTAATAACCAGTTTATTGATTTTCAAAATAATCGAGATAATCTTCAGAATCAAACTAATATCGCTCAGAAAAAATTAGATTTACAAACAGAGAAAGACGAAAAACTAAAAGTTGCAGAAAAGTCTACAGAAATTAGGGAAGTAATTAGTCATCAAGCTGATAAATCTCGCAGTATTGCACCGCCAGAAAGTAATGAGAAACCTGAATTTAAAAGTGAATCGGAAACGAAACAGGACATAATTAAAGAACAAGAAACAGAAAAATCTATTTCTTCAGAACAAGACTCTCCAGACGTGAGAATTATTACTCCTGTGGCAGGTGAAACAACTAATAAAACTACAAATTTAGCGGTGCAATTTCATCCTAGCTCAGAGGTAAAAGTCACCCTCAATGGCAAATTAATTAATTCTAAAATTTCTAGCTATTTACAAAAAGATGAAGCCAACCAGCTACATACACAAATTTGGTATAATCTGCCTCTGGAGAATGGTGTAAATATTATTACAGCAGAGACTAGTAATGGAAAATCTACTAGTGTTCAAATTACTGTCAAAGAACAAAAAGCAAAAATTGTCATTTCACCCATTAATGAAGCTCGAATTCCTGCTGATGGGCGATCGCGATTTGAATTTACGGGTAAAATAATTAACGAGAAAGGTGAGATAATTCCTGAGAATGCGATCGCAACTTTAAGTGCAACTGCTGGTAAATTTCTCGGCACTGATCAAGATCATGACGCACCTGGGTTTCAAGTGCAAGCGATTAATGGTAAGTTTTCAGCTACTCTCCAAGCACCTGATAAAGCCGAAAATGTTCAGATTCGCGCCTCTGTAGAAACGGGAAATATTGTATCTGAAGCCTACACTAACGTTGAATTTATTACTAATTTGCGTCCCTCTCTAGCAACTGGGGTTATCAATTTACGAATTGGTGCTGGTGGAACAAATTATTGGGGTAGTAATCGGGATTTTCTCAATCCGCAAAAGATTGGTAGTACTGATGTTGATTTGAATGCAGCAGTGTTTGCAACGGGGAAAGTTGGCGATTGGTTATTTACAGGTGCATTTAATAGTCAACGTTCTTTGAATGAAGACTGTAACGGTGATATACGTCTGTTTGGTGGGGTGCAAGATTGCGAAAAGGCTTATCCTGTCTACGGTGATGCATCCACTGTCACTGCGACTACTCCTTCAACTGATAGTGTCTACGCCAAATTTGAGCGTACTCCCAATATTTCTGGTGCGGAATCTGATTATTTCATGTGGGGAGATTACAACACTTCTGAATTTGCCCGCACATCCCAATTATTTACAGCCACAACACGCCAATTACATGGTTTTAAGGGGAATTACAACCTGGGAAATCTGCAAGTTACTGGTATGTTTGCAAACAATATCCAGGGATTTCAACGGGATACTATTTCGCCGAATGGCACTAGTGGTTATTATTTTCTGTCGCGTCGTTTAGTAATTCCCGGTAGCGAGGATGTATTTATTGAATCTGAAGAAATCAACCGTCCGGGAACTGTAGTCAAGCGTAAAGCTTTATCTCGCGGTGCTGACTATGAAATTGATTATGACAGAGGGACATTACTATTTCGTAGCCGGATTTTCTCAACTGAATTAAACCCTTTTGGCAGTACTTTAGCGAATCGAATTGTTGTCACCTACCAAAATGATAAGGGTAGCGACAGCAAGCTGTATGGGGGGAGAGTTCAATATAACTTTCGGGGAGAACAAGGACAAGCCTTACAGCAGACTAATGTCTCATCCCCTTTTATTGCCGCTACTTACCTTAACGAGAACCAAGGAGAACAGGATTTTCAATTATACGGGGCTGATTTCTTCTTTCCTTTAGGTAACTCCGGTCAAATTGTGGGAGAATATGGGCGATCGCATCACAATTCTTTGGCTTTTGGTAATGTGAGCGGTTCTGCATACCGCTTGGAAGCATTTGGGAAAATCGCACCCAATCTCTCAGCCCAGGCTTATTATCGTTCTGTAACTGAAAATTTTGCCAATAATGCTACCTGGAGTTTTGCCCCTGGACTAACTCGTTATGGTGCATCTGTAAACAGTAAAATTACGGATACTACAAGTTTTAATATTAACTACGACAAGGAACGAAATTTTGGCATTGCCCCTGCCCAACGTACTGAAGAATTCGATTTATTCAACCCGCAACCACTACCAACACCAGGTAGCAAAATCGATAATTCCTTAGAAACATTTCGGGCAGGAATCCAACAAAAACTAGGTAATGCCGAATTAGGGCTAGAGTTTGTGAATCGTTCCCGCAACGATCGCATCAATCAACAATTTAGCAGTAGTGCTAGCCAATTGGTATCGAAAGCCAGTATTCCCCTCAGCGAATCTCTGACATTCCAAGCCCAAAACGAAACCAACTTAGGAAAAGCAGATGTGTTCAACCCCAACCGTACCACCCTCGGTTTAGATTGGGCACTGTATCCGGGTATTAATATGCGACTGGCACATCAATTTTTTGATGGCGGTGTCATCAAAGGTAACAGTATTACCAGCTTAGATACGACAGTCGAACATAAATTTTCCGAAGATACCAGCCTAAATGGACGCTACTCTATTTTCGCAGGTAGTGACGGCATGAGCGATCGCGCCACAGTCGGACTCAATCACCGGATTCGGTTAGCCCCGGGACTGAAATTGAATTTGGGTTATGAAAGAATCCAAAATAATATTTTTGGTAACAGTTCAACCGGGATTAGATTTGCTCAACCCTACACCACCGGACAAAGTGCATTTTCCCTAGGATTCTTTTCCGGTAATGCCTACAGCATCGGACTCGACTATACTGATAACCCCAACTTCCAAGCGAATGCCCGGTTTGAATATCGCGACGGCAAAGAAGCGAATAATATGGTTATCTCTGCCAATGCAACGGGAAAAATTTCACCTGCCCTCACAGCCGCAGCCCGCTATCAACAAGCTGGAGGAGCCAATCAACTTCTAGGAGGATTAGCAGACAGCGCCAACCTGCGAGTTGGTTTAGCATATCGTGATCCTAGCAACGATAAATTTAATGGTTTACTATCCTACGAATATCGCCAAAACCTTGCCACTATCCCCGATGACTTACTTCTGAGTAACGGTAACGGTTCTATCGAACATTTGTTTGCCGCCGAAGCAATTTATGCACCCGATTGGCGTTGGGAATTTTACGGCAAATATGCTTTACGTAATGCTACTAGTTACCTAGCAAATAATTTTACCAATTCCAGTAGTGTTCATCTTGCCCAAGTTCGCGCCAGTTACCAACTTGGCTATCGCACCGATGTCGCTGTGGAGGGACGTTGGCGTGGACAACCCACCGAAGGCTTCAACGAATTTGGCATTGCCTTGGAAGGGGGTTATCACATCACTCCCGACTTCCGAGTGGGACTTGGTTATGCCTTTGGTAGTGCCGATGATAGAGACTTTACCGGATATCGTTCCGCAGGAGGGCCATATTTAAACCTCACCTACAAAATTAATGAATTGTTTGGAGGCTTTGGTAGACAAAAACCCGCACCACCTCAACAGCAAGAATCAACTGTCAAAACGGTAGTTGATACATCCGAGAAAGAGAAAACTAGTACAGAAATTTAAATCGTTTCTCCAAAATCTGACAACACGTCTCCGTGCCTCTCCATCTGTGCATTCCCATCTATGACTTTTTGGAGGATTGGTATCACTTAAGCTTAATTGCTTCCCTCACACCTTCGTTATTCCCGTAATTATTTCCGTAATTTTTTACGAGCAATCTATTTTTATTACTAAACATCTAAAAATGAAATCAGCCAAAAAGAATTTCACCAATCAATATTTATATCGGTATTTACTCAAACTAATTCATTGTTTAATTCTCATATCCACAACCTTTAGCCATCAAGGATTAATATTACTCCTCAACACCAACAAAGTGAGCGCACAGCAAGCACCCCAACTATGCGCGACACCAGGCAGAGATAACTCAACATCGATCACAGGTGTCATCAACACCTACTACCCTGGTACAGCAATTTCCGGCACAAATATCACCCTGGGTGCCCGTCGAGGAGCAAATATCGATATCCAAGCAGGAGACTTACTAGTCATCATGCAAATGCAAGGCAACAACGCCGGTGAATATGAATATGCAGTTGCCGAACAAATTAGCGGTAACAGCCTCACTGTTCGTGGTGCCAACAACGGCGCATTATTGAACACCTACATCAATTCTCCCGCCAACAATCTCCAAGGACAACAAACATTTCAAGTCATCCGCGTACCCCAATATCTCAACGCAAACATTAGCTCCAACGTCACCGCCGTACCTTGGGATGGTTCATCAGGCGGAGTCGTTGTCTTTGATGTTGCCCAACAGTTAGACCTGAGCGGTAGTATTGATGTAAGCGGTCAAGGTTTCCGTGGAGGCGCAGGTATAAGACTCGGCATCACACCCAGTCTTGGCGAAACATTACCTTCTCCAGAAGCAACTTATGAAGGCTTAAACGCCCCTTCACCTGCCAATGCCGCAACAAACATTGGTGCTAACGGTTCCAAGGGTGAAGGAACGGCGGGAACACCAAGATTTACATTCAATGCAGCTACAAATTCTTTAAATCCTGATCCTGGTGTTGCCAATGAAGGCTATCCCGGTGGTAGTTTTGGTCGGGGGGCGTTTGGAAATGCTGGAGGAGGTGCAACCGATGGTGATCCAGCTGGTGATGATGTGAATGTTAACCCGACAAACTCAACTGTAATCAGTGCAGTTGGTAACGATGAAAACTCCGGTGGTGGTGGTGGTGCTAACTGGGGTGTTGGTGGACAAGGGGGATTGACGTGGTTCACTCAAAAAGATATTGGTGGACGCGGTGGTAATCAATTTGCCGCCGCAAGTACCAGGGTAATTATGGGCGGTGGCGGTGGTGCTGGTTCCAATAATGATGGTGCTGGAACTCCTCCCAACGGATTGGCGAGTAGTGGTGCGGCGGGTGGTGGTATCGTTTTAGTCAGGGCGGGAACTTTTAGTGGTCAAGGTACAGTTAACGCATCTGGTAGTAATGCACCCATACAACTTACCAGTACTTCTAACATTCAATTTAATGACGGTGGTGGTGGTGGTGGCGCTGGAGGTAGTGTGATTTTCACTGCTCAAAATACTAGTACAACCAACCCCACAAACCTATCGGTGGATGTTAGTGGTGGTGATGGTAGCGATATTCGCCGAGGTATTCCCCACGGACCTGGTGGCGGGGGTGGTGGTGGTTTTGTAGCCGCAAATGTTCCTCTTGCTCCCACAACAAATGTTACAGGTGGTCTGGCTGGAGACTTTTTTGATATCCAAATTCCCTCACCCGATGGTTCATCTGTTAATGATTCGGGTAATTATGGGGCAGTTGGAGGGGGCAACGGAACTATTCAAACCTCCGGAACAATTCCGGGGATTGCGTCTGGTGCTGAGTGTTTGCGACAACCAAGTATTTATAAATCGGTGAGATTTTTACGAGATAACGATAATTCCGGGAATCCGACAATTGGTGATGATTTACAATACACCCTCACAATTATTAATCCTAATGCCGCAACGATCGCGAATATATCCATAAGCGATCGCATTCCTGCCCAACTCCAAGTTCTCCAAGATGCTAACAACCAAATCCAGTTCCCTACAGGGTTTCAAGCTGCATCGAGTCTCCCCACTTCTAGTTTCAATGGTACGGGGCAGTTTATCCCCCTAACTAATTCTGGTAGTCTACCTGCAAATGCCCAACTCACCCTAATCTACAATGCCCGCATTTTACCTGGTACAGTTGGTCAAATTGAAAACATCGCTGGTATTGATTTAACCCCAAATGACGCAAATATCCAACCAGAAATTCTTGCCGATGCTAGTGACTCCACTAATCCCAGTCAACCTGGTTCCGGTCTTAATCCGGGTATTGCCGATGCAAATAGGAACATCAACCAGCCTAATAACAGTAATGCTGACCCCACAATTATCATTGTCCAAACACCCATTACCCCAGGAAATGTAACTTTATACGGAGTCAAACGGATTACAAATGTAATTCGCAACGGTATTCCCATCACAGGTGTTGACTTTAGCCAAGCGATCGATGACCCTAACGATAGCAACGATAATACAAATATTTGGGTAAATTCTGCGATCGCGCCAACAGGAGTCATCCGCATCGACCCACAACTATTACTCAAAATCGGCGATGAAGTCGAATATACAATATATTTTCTCGTTAATGGCAACCAAACCATACCCAATGCCAGATTTTGCGATCCCATCCCCGTCGGCACAAGTTTTATTCCCAATGCTTTTGGTTCCGGTAATGGTATCTCTTTAAATATTGCGAATACGCTTACAAATCAAACCAACAACAGTGACGCAGATAGAGGTAGTTATTTTTCCCCCGTTGCCCCACTACCCGCAAACAACGTCTGTTTTAACCAATCCAACCCCACAGGTGCAGTATTAGTCAATTTCGGTACGCTTGATTACACACCTGGTAATAATGCTGGTTTTGTCAGGTTTCGAGTCAGAGTGGAATAGGGATTCGGTTCGCCTGAATAATTGACGATAAAACCGATGGGGAGATTGGGGGATAGGGAGGTTGGGAGATGGGGAGACAATAATAAATAAAGAAATATAAAATTCTGTTTTCGTCTTTTCTCCCCCAATTTCCCGCTTTTCCTGTTCCTGTTAACCAATAACCATTACAGATTTTAAAGTTATGTAGCCTTTTGATTACGATGGCTAAGGCACTAAGGTAAACTAGCCCTTGATTAATGATTCTTTCGCAGAGAAGATTACTCGAAAGGAGCCTTTTTAATGTCTCATACCGTAAAAATCTACGATACCTGCATTGGTTGCACTCAGTGCGTTCGGGCTTGCCCCACAGACGTACTGGAAATGGTGCCTTGGGATGGCTGCAAAGCTGCTCAAGTTGCTTCTTCCCCCCGTACTGAAGATTGCGTCGGTTGTAAGCGCTGCGAAACCGCTTGTCCTACCGACTTCCTCAGCATCCGAGTCTACTTGGGTGCTGAAACTACTCGCAGTATGGGTCTAGCTTACTAGGAATGTTGCTATTTCTTTAGCAATTTCCCCTGTAAACACAACTAAAAGTTCTCATAAAAAGCGCTTTTAGCAGAAAGCGGGATGGACATTGCTCGCTTTTAATTATTTCTGTGAGTAGTGTCCACCCTAGCCCAACCTTATTTTTGACATTCGCACTCAAAAATAAATAATATTAAAGACTTGACAAAAGGGACGTGATGTCCCTTTTTCTTTGGTAAATTTCAGAAACTATGATCACAAATATTGCATTGGTTATATTTTAGATACATTGACTAATTAGCTAAATTGTCCTCAATAACAAAAACGGTGTGAAAAATGTGCGGAATCGTTGGTTATATCGGAACTCAAGCGGCGACAGAAATTTTGCTAGCAGGATTGGAAAAACTGGAGTATCGGGGCTACGATTCCGCCGGAATCGCGACGATTTGGGAAGGTGAGGTTAATTGTGTTCGGGCGAAGGGCAAATTACATAATTTACGCTCAAAATTAGAACAGCTAGAAGCTCCAGCGCAAATAGGGATTGGACATACTCGCTGGGCTACCCATGGGAAGCCTGAAGAACATAATGCTCACCCCCACATGGATACTGTCAATCGTGTGGCGGTGGTGCAAAATGGGATTATTGAAAACTATCGGGAATTACGCGATCGCCTCAAATCTTTTGGTATCGATTTTCGTTCGGAAACTGATACTGAAGTTATCCCGCATTTGATTTCCCAATACCTTCGAGAAGAAATTGCAATGGGTGAATCGGATTCGCCCTTTTTTGATGCAGTGCGTAAAGCTGTCCAGGAACTTGAGGGAGCATTTGCCGTTGCTGTAATTTCCGCCGATTTTCCCGATGAGTTGATTGTGGTTCGCCAACAAGCACCATTAGTTATTGGTTTTGGACAAGGGGAATTTTTCTGTGCTTCCGATACGCCAGCGATCGTTTCTCACACCCGTGCTGTTTTACCATTGGAAAATGGTGAAATTGCCCGTCTAACTCCTTTAGGGGTGGAAATTTATGATTTCACTGGTAAAAGGTTGAAAAAACAACCTCGCTTGCTGAATTTGAGTCCCACGATGGTGGAAAAACAGGGATTCAAACACTTCATGCTCAAGGAAATCTACGAGCAACCAGGAGTAGTACGGGCAAGTTTAGATGCTTACTTTAACGCTTCCGAAGAATCCCCAATCAACTTGGGTATTCCCGCCGATTTTTACGCTGATTTAGAACAAATTCAAATTGTTGCTTGTGGTACTAGCTGGCACGCTGCACTAGTGGGTAAATACTTACTAGAGCAACTCGCTCAAATCCCCACGCAAGTACAATACGCCTCCGAGTTTCGCTATGCACCAGCACCCCTCACCCCCAATACAATTACGATTGGTGTGACTCAATCGGGGGAAACAGCCGATACCCTAGCAGCTTTGGCGATGGAAAAAGAACGCCGTCAGGGTCGAGATGCCAAGTATCAAGCGCGACTTTTAGGTATTACTAACCGTCCAGAGAGCAGCTTGGGGCATATGGTTCCCCATATTATTAATACCCTGGCGGGAATTGAAATTGGAGTTGCGGCAACCAAAACATTTATTGCCCAATTAATGGCATTTTATGCCCTCGCCCTCGATTTAGCCTCGCGTCGGCAAACACTTCCCCAAGAAAGAATCGCTGAAATAATTAATGGCTTGCGATTAATTCCCAAAGAAATCGAAGCAACCATAGATATACAAGATAAACTCACTGAACAACTGGCACACGACTTCGCGGAAACTCAAGATGTGATTTTCCTGGGACGAGGAATTAATTTCCCCATCGCCCTCGAAGGTGCATTAAAACTCAAGGAAATTAGCTACATCCATGCCGAAGGATACCCAGCAGGGGAAATGAAACATGGTCCCATCGCCCTATTAGATGCCAAAGTTCCAGTAGTTGCGATCGCAGTTCCTGGTAGTGTGTATGAAAAGGTAATTTCCAATTCCCAAGAAGCTAAAGCTAGGGATTCCCGCTTAATTGGTGTGACACCAATTAGTGATGGTGAAGCTGGGGAGATTTTCCAAGATTTGCTGACTGTTGCCAATGTTGATGAATTATTATCACCAATCCTCACCGTAATTCCCCTGCAATTACTTTCCTATCACATTGCTGCAAGACGCGGTTTGGATGTGGATCAACCAAGAAACTTAGCTAAAAGTGTCACAGTGGAATAGTTCCACCACTACTTTAACTAACTGATCGAGATCAAGAGGTTTGGTTAAATACCGTTGGTAGCCACTGGCGATCGCTTGTTGATAATCCTCAATTCTTGCGTAGGCTGTCAATGCGATCGCCAAAATTCGCCCACCTTTTTCAGGGGGTAAGGCTCGAATCTGTTGCATCAGTACGTAACCATCTACCTCCGGCATCCCAATATCGCTAATGAGTACATCGGGTTGAAATAATTCTAAATTGGCGAGCACTTCAGTAGCGGAGGTAACTGTCAACACCTCTGCTCCATATTGCGTGAGGAGTACCATTAACAGTTCTCGCGCATCTGGTTCATCATCAACTGCCAGGATTCGCATCCCAGTCAAGTCGAGTTTATTGATGGCTACAGCCTCAGAAGTTGGCTGCTCTGATGCAGCATCGAGCAAGGGGAATTTAACGATAAATGTTGTGCCCTGTCCTTCACCTGGGCTATCTGCACAGATCGTACCTCCATGAGCCTCAACTAAATGGCGAACAATAGCTAACCCCAATCCCAGCCCGCCATACTGACGAGTTGTTGAAGCATCTTCTTGCCGGAATGACTCAAAAAGATGAGGCAGAAAATTGGGGTTGATCCCTTTACCAGTGTCGCTAACGGTTATTTTTGCCTGGTTACCCTCCCGCTCCAGGTGAATCTCAACCTGTCCCTTGGCAGGCGTAAATTTGATGGCATTCGCCAGCAGGTTCCAAATAATTTGTTGCAACCGAGTAGCATCTCCGGACACCTGCCCAATTTGAGGCAGCACTGAACGAAGGAGAATATCTTTAGTAACTGCTGCTGTCCTCACTGTGTCGATCGCCGCCTCGATCACAAATGCCAAATCGACCGGAGCCACATTCATACTCAGTTTACCGCGCAGAATTTTAGCAATATCCAGAAGGTCATCAATCAGCTGAGTCTGGAGTTTAGCATTGCGTTCAATCGTTGCTAAAGCTTCAGCCGTTTTGCTGGGGGGGAATTTACGGCTTTGCATCAGCTGTGTCCACCCCAAAATTGGGTTGAGGGGCGATCGCAACTCGTGGGACAGGACGGCTAGAAACTCATCTTTGATCCGGTTTGCCCGTTCTGCTTCTGCTCGTGCGGCTTGCTCTCGCTGTAGCAATTGCTGCCGTCCCGAAAGGTCGTAGAAATGGCATACCACCCCAAAGCGTCCATCTGGCAGCATGATGCGCTCAATCTTCCAATCATAGGACTCTACTTGATCCGTATCATGGCGACGTTCGACCATGCTGGCTGCATGGTAGGGTTTTCCGGTTGCCAGGGTGTGCCGGAAGTGAGCAATGGCTTCACTAGCAAACGGTTCTGGCCAAAGGATGTGTAGCACTTCGGCAAAGTCGCGCCCGATTAGGGGACGCACGTTTGCAAACACCTTCTTTGCACCGTTGCTGATCTGGAACAGGCGGAAGTCGGCATCAACCACATAGACCCCAAACGGAGAGTTTTCCACCAAGTGACGGAAGGTATCGTGTGATGCCCAGAGGGCTGCTTCAATTTGCTTGCGATCGGTAATGTCTTCAGCAATTCCAGTAAACCGATAAATTTCTCCTGATTGATTTTGAATGGGAAAGCAGCGATCGCGCACCCAACGAGTCCGACCATCTGGTAAGATAATCCGATATTCTTGATCAAACTGTCTAAGCCTGGCTTTTTCCCAAAAGGCTCTGTCAGTCGCCTCTCGATCATCTGGATGAATGTAATTGATCCAAGCCTGCTGATTTTCATACAATTCCTGCGGATTTAATCCCCACAGTCGCTCATAAGCAGAACTGAGATAGCTAATCCGGTTTTCGGATACCTCTCTCATCCAGAACGCCGCATCAATATTTTCTGCTAACTGACGAAATCGTTCTTCGCTTACTTGTAAAGCTTCCTCTGCCTGCTTGCGATCGGTAATGTCAATATCGTTGCCCATCATTCGCACCGGCTGCCCCTGCGAGTCGTAGAAGACTTTGCCCTGGCTCAGTGCCCATCGAATCGTGCCATCAGGATAAACCACTCGGAATTCAATGGTATAGTCTTCTCCAGTGGTGATCACACGCTCGATCTCCGCTAGAACACGATCGCGATCATCAGGATGTAGTCGTTCTGAGAACATCTGAAAAGAACCATCAAATGCCCCAGGTTGCAAACCAAACATTGCTTCCAAGTTATCTGACCATTGAATGCATCCAGTTTCGATATTCCAATCCCAGGTTCCCATGCGCGACGCTATCAACGCCGATCGCAACCGTTCTTCGCTCTGGTGCAATTCTGCCTCTAGCAGTTGGCATTCCAGTTCCGTCTGAGACTCCCGCTCGAGGTCGGCTTGGCGTAAATTAACCACGTGCTCCCGTTCAATCCGTTGGTATAGTTCGGTACGGATATGTACGGTTTCAATGGCTCTATAAATCGTCAGATGTAACCGCTCTGGGGTAATCTGACCTTTAATTAGGTAATCTTGGGCACCTGCTTTGATAGCTTGGATCGCGATCGCCTCATTGCCCTGATCGGTCATGATAATTACAGGTAAGCAGGGCTGGGGGGTTGGAGATGGTAGTTGAGCCAAAAACTCCAGTACATCCAGGTCAAGTAAGCGATAGTTCAGCAAAACCAGATCGGGTTGCTGTTGTTGCCATAACTCTAATCCTTGATGTCCCAGGGATACTTCCAATATCCTGTAGGCATAGTCCGGGTCTTGCAGCAAGTAGCGGCGGTAAAGTTCGCGTTCTTCGGACGAATCATCCACAATCAGGATTGTACGTGAAGGTTGCTGCATGACTAATTCTCCCGATAATTGGGCAGTGTTGTCACTTTATACCCGAGGTACACCGTCAGTTGAATTTGACTGAGAATTACGAATCGGTTTGCGATCGCAATGATTTACCGGGCTCCCCATAAGTTTGTTCAGCTTTCTGGAAAATAATCAGTAAGCAGT
Organism: Calothrix sp. NIES-4101; assembly: GCA_004296455.1. Taxonomy (GTDB): domain Bacteria; phylum Cyanobacteriota; class Cyanobacteriia; order Cyanobacteriales; family Nostocaceae; genus Brunnivagina. The sequence goes on along the minus strand of AP018280.1, from coordinate 3,430,296 downwards.
CGATGGCTTGGTTATGCCTATTACCTCTCCAGATACGATTGACGAATTAGGGGTAATACCCCTGATTAGTATCAGCAGTTTCATTCAAGAATCATCTTCTCACAAGGGTGGGTAAAGGTGGTAACTGACCTGAGATATATTTACAGCCTTCCAAATCAGAAATCGAGCGATCGCATAGTTATTGATATTGCATTTCTCTTGGTGAAAGTACGATCGCACAAAATCCGCAAATCTCAAAAAATCGGGTTTCTCCCCACAAAAACCTAAAATCAAGCGATCGCATTTCTCTTGGTGAAAGTGCGATCGCACAAAATCTGCAAATCTCAAAAAATCCGGATTTCTCCCTCAACGCACAAAACAAAAATCCTACAATCTCATTATTTACCCTTATTTAAGCCGTTCTTCCATTTGAAACTCCCGTGCTTTCTCCTCAGGGTCAAATTTTAACTGTGGGTTCCACTTCTGTGCTTGCTGAAATTTAGCCACCGCAGCCTCAGAATCACCATTTCTCACAAGTTGCTCCCCTTGAACTACCAACACCTCAGCAGCCCTAGCTAAAAGAGATGGAGTTTGGCAGGATTTTAAATCGGTTAACACTTCAGTATGGAAAGGTAAATAGTTATCTAAACGACTACAAGCACTTTTAACTAAATTATCAAAATCTAAATCCCATAAAATTATTTCGTCCCCACTAGCAGCAGCGAGGTTTTTACCGTCGGGACTCCATACCACACCTGTGACCGAATTGCCATTCCCAGTGAGGGTTTTGAGTGGTTTACCTGTGGTTGTATCCCAGAGTTTGATAGTTTTGTCCCAACTCGCAGAAGCGAGAGTTTTACCATCGACACTCCATGCCACACCATCGACCGCTTCGCTATGCCCAGTGAGGGTTTTGATTGGTTTGCCTGTGGTTGTATCCCAGAGTTTGATGGTTTTGTCGGAACTAGCAGAAGCGAGGGTTTTGCCGTCGGGACTCCACACCATACTTCTGACTATTTCGCTATGCCCAGTGAGGGTTTTGATTGGTTTACCCGTGGTTGCATCCCAGAGTTTGATGGTTTTGTCGGAACTAGCAGAAGCGAGGGTTTTACCGTCGGGACTCCATCCCACATCTATGAACACTTCGCTATGCCCAGTGAGGGTTTTGATTGGTTTACCCGTGGTTGCATCCCAGAGTTTGATGGTTTTGTCGGAACTAGCAGAAGCGAGGGTTTTACCGTCGGGACTCCATCCCACACCATAGACCCCAGAGGTATGCCCAGTGAGGGTTTTGAGTGGTTTGCCTGTGGTCACATTCCACAGTTTGATGGTATTGTCCCAGCTAGCAGAAGCGAGGGTTTTACCATCGGGACTCCATGCCACACCATCGACCACTTCGCTATGCCCAGTGAGGGTTTTAATCGTTTTACCTGTGGTTGCATTCCACAGTTTGATGGTATTGTCCCAGCTAGCAGAAGCGAGAGTTTTACCATCGACACTCCATGCCACACCCATGACCGTAGAGGTATGCCCAGTGAGGGTTTTGAGTGGTTTACCCGTGATTGTATCCCAGAGTTTGATGGTTTTGTCGGAACTAGCAGAAGCGAGGGTTTTACCATCGGGACTCCATGCCACACCTATGACCACTTCGCTATGCCCAGTAAGAGTTTTGAGTGGTTTACCTGTGGTTACATCCCAGAGTTTGATGGTTTTGTCCCTACTCGCAGAAGCGAGATTTTTGCCATCTGTGCTCCATGCCACACCATAGACCTCCGAAGTATGCCCAGTGAGAGTTTTGAGTAGTTTACCTGTGGTTACATCCCAGAGTTTGATGGTTTTGTCCCTACTCGCAGAAGCGAGGTTTTTGCCGTCTGTGCTCCATTCCACATCTATGACCTCCGAGCTATGCCCAGTCAGGGTTTTGAATGATTTACCTGTGGTTACATCCCAGAGTTTGATGGTATTGTCCCAACTAGTAGAAGCGAGGGTTCTGCCGTCGCCATTCCATACCACAGCATTGACCCCAGAGGTATGACCAGTAAGGGTTTTGATTGGTTTACCCGTGGTTACATCCCAGAGTTTGATGGTATTGTCGTCACTAGCAGAAGCGAGGGTTGTACCATCGGGACTCCATCCCACACCGTTAACATAGGAGCTATGCCCAGTGAGGGTTTTGAGTGGTTTACCCGTGGTTGCATCCCAGAGTTTGATGGTTTTGTCCCTACTCGCAGAAGCAAGGATTATGCCGTCTGTGTTCCATTCCACATCTATGACCTCCGAGCTATGTCCAGTGAGGGTTTTGAGTGGTTTACCCGTGATTGTATCCCAGAGTTTGATGGTATTGTCGTCACTAGCAGAAGCGAGGGTTGTACCATCGGGACTCCATCCCACACCGTTAACATAGGAGCTATGCCCAACGAGGGTTGTTTGTTCAATAACTGGATAGTTGGAATGTACTGCTTGCCATAACGCTGCTGTAGCCTGCATTTGGTTCGCTGCTGTCACCCCTTTTCCTCGTTTCAGGGTTTCTGCCAATTTTAAAGCTGTAATTGAAGCATCACGATTTTCCCCGGAATTAAAAAATGCTTCGTAAGAATTTAGCTGTGCTTCCACGGCGTGAATATCAGCTTGTTGTTTTTGCTTATTTGCTTCCCATGCTTGATAACCTGTTGTTATAGATAATAATGCCAACCCAAATCCTGCAACAATTGAACCAGCCAAAGCACGTTTGAGGAATTTATTTAACTTTGTTTCACTAATTTTCCTTTGTTCTTCGCTAACTTGTCTTTGTTCCCGTTCCTTCTCCAATTCTTCCATTAATACTTTTAACTTTGGTTCCTGTTGCTGACGAATAAACACAGCGATATAATCATGAACCAATTGATAACGATCATCGGTTTTTTCCGGCAACAACAACACCAACCCAGATTTAACTAAAATCTCCACAACTAAATTTAATTGGTGAATATCTAATCCATGAGAACTATTAACCAATTCCTTTAAATCTCGCTCTAATTCCGCACGAGTTTTCAACGGACGAGTACCTTTATCATCCGTCAGCGAATATAACAAAAGTTCTGCCACCTGCATATTTTCTGTACCGCAGTTTTTTACAACTGCTTGCAAGTAGCGCTTAACTAATTCTTCCTTGGCTTTCTCACCACCTTGATTACCTAATAAATCATATTTCGCCAAAGTATTAATATTCTCAGCTTGCAATTGTGCCCCCACAATTTGCAACTCAATCGGACGCACTTCTCCCCACGAACCCGCTAAATCCTCCACCAATTTATCAATCAAAGCCGGCTCCAAAAGAAAATTTGCACCCTCCGTCAAACGCTGAATAATTGACTTTGCATCGTCAGGTGTAAAATTCCCCAATTCATACAAAACATTACTACTGAGAATGTCATTACCAATAATCTTCATGTTCGGCAATTTATTGCATTCCAACAAATAATGCAAATAATCAACCCGCAGCGACAAAAAAACTTTTACTGAAAGAACATTCAGGCAATTAGCCAAAAATTCAAAAAATTCTCGTCTTTGTCCTGGTTCGGTACAAACAAAGAAAAATTCCTCAAACTGGTCAAAAATTAACACTGTGCGAATATGGCGCTGTTCAATTTCTGTTAATTTCTCAAATATTGAAGAACTTAACCTCTCAACCCCATTCACTACAAGGGAAGGAGGAAAAATTACGTTTTCTTCAATTTGTCTGGCTAATTCTTCCTGCCAATTAGTATAAACTCGCACCACCAACGGTAAATTATTTTTAATGCCGATCGCTTTATTTTTTAAAGCTGGTTCAAGTCCCGCATTTACCAGCGAACTCTTACCCACACCAGACTGCCCATAAATTACCGTTAACTTATGCTGAGTATCACCAACCCGTGCGACTAACCTTTCCACATCCAATTGACGAGTAGATGCAGCAATTTCCGGCGCAATCTCTTCGCTATATTTAGTAGTTTGAATATTTCTATATTCTTGTGTGCTAAAACCATCGCCCTTAAATGACTGTAATCTACCCGCACCAATAAAAGCCCGTAAACCAAATTGCTGTTCTACAGAAAATTGCTCTTGTTTAATATCATAAGCCTTGAGATATTCTTTCTGCTCAAAATACAGCTTTTGTAAATAGTTTAATATATCGATATAAAGCCTGACATCTTCTAGAGGTCTGCTTAATTCTCTCGCTGCTTCTAAATTACGAATTGCCTCTAATTTCTCACCTAAATAATATTGAGACTTAGCTAAAATACATAAATAAAGACCTTTCTCGAAACCTTTCTCTGCTTCTAAACCAACAACTTCTTGCCCCTCTCCAGGTAGTATAAGGGTTGGGGAGAGGTCTTTTATTAAATCCAATGCTTGCCGAGCATAACTATTTGCCTCAAGCCAATTTTTTTCACCCAAAGCAGCTTCAGCCAAGAATCCATAATCTCTTGCCAAATCTAGCTTGTTATTTTCGGCTCGATGGCTTGCCGATAATCGATTAAATATATTTTTTAAAACTTCCCATTCCTGCAAATCACGCAGAATCTCACCCAAGGGAATGCTAGCATAATTAATTAAATCTAGTCTTTGATTAACATCAATAAATTTTAGATATTCTCCTACATAATCCTTTGTTAACTGCCAGTCAGAATGAGTTTTATCCTGATGTTTGAGAGCTTTAAAATAATAACAAAGGCAAATTTCACCAATGATTTTTGCTTGACGTTCTAATTTATTTTCATTTAATTTATTTTCATTTAATTTATTTTCTGTTTGAATTTCTACATTATCAACTTGCCGCCATAAACTTAAAGCTTTTTGATAATGCTCAATCGCCGCATCTCTTTTATTCGTAACCTTTTCGACAAAACCCCATAAAGTTTCTAAATCAGCCTCTAATTCCCAATTAGAAAGAATTTCATCACCTAATAAATCTCTCTGGACTGCTGCTAATTCCGATTTCAAAATTAAACAATCATATATATCCAATCTCAAATTATCGCTAAACCATAAATTAGCAATCTCTCTAAAATGATTTTCTAACTCATCCTTCTGAATCGCAAAACTTTTACTAGTTGCCCAACTTTCCAAATCCGGAGCAAACTGCATTAATTGCCTGTAAATCTCATCATTAATCCACAACACCAAGGGAAACGGGAAATGCTTGCGAAACTCCTCTCGCACTTGATTCACATTCGCTAACATCTGCGAAAGTCCCTCCACCCTATCCAAACCCAAAACCATCAAGGCAGCAGGTAAATTTTCCCCAAATTCCTCCCTAACCGCAGCAAACAGAGTCCTCTCCGACTCCCGCAACTGCAACACACTAATTTCTACTTGACAAATCTCTTGTAATCTGTGTATGAGGCGCGATCGCAAACTTGCATAATTACACCTTGCCAAAATCAGCTTAAACTTACCCACAGAGTTTTCTATAGCCCAAGCAAGTTGCTGTAAAGCTTTTTCATTATTGACTTCTAATGACGTTTCTGTGCGATCGTCCTGCATAGGGTTTTGAGTTTTAGATTTTGGATTTTAAAGGATATTTATAAATGAAATACGAAATACGAAATACGAAATACAAAATACAAAATACAAAATACAAAATACAAAGAGAGACGTGACATGTCTCGTCTCTACATTGTTTTTCACCGATATCTACTGCAATTCTCGTGCTTCTGCCAAAATCGGGTTAACATCAAACCAAAATTCCCCATTATCCCGATATTCAAACACAAACCGACTGCGAATCAACTTTTGATATCCCGAATCATCGCTAACCTTTTTCTTCTCCTTCACCCGACGTAATAATTCCCACTCCTCATCGGAAATTGGTAACACCATTTCATTGCGACGACCAATAATTACAGTTTCCAAAGTCCTACGAGTCAGGGGAAGTGCCATTTCCTCCTGTATACATGTATTCAACAACTTCAACACATCTCGCACATGACCACCACTCGCCATACATAAACGATCTAGAGTCATTTCATTATCAAAGATTTCCGCAATTTTACTTAATCTCTCCACTGAGTTCAAGTCAGGAAATGCCCTTGCCAAAACCATATCCCGCATCAATGCCATTCCTTGCTCATGGATGCTACCATCCGGCAATTTTACCGGAACCATCGGTAATACCTTCGGGTCATCAAAACGCTGTGTCAACATTCCATAATCATTGGAAAATTTCAGCGACAGTGGCATTGTATAAACAACATGACAATTCAACTTGTTGAGGGATTCAGCTTGATCGACAAATAAATATTCCTGTTGTGTTCTTCCCCAAGCTTTGACGCGATTATCAATGCGATCGAGATTATCGACTATTACCACCAAACCCTTTTTTCCCTGCTGTTTGAGTTCAGCGATCGCAGGTTCCAGAAGCTCCTGATTAATTGCAGCTAACAACTTAACTTTTTGCGGTGCTAAATACTGGTTCAACCTTTCCCGCAACGTTGAATCACTTTTAGCCTTACTGGTAATTTCTCCAATCCCCAGAGATAAAGAAAATTTTTCCTTCTCAGCCGAAAAACCAATATCCCCTACATTGGGAACCTTTAACTTTACCCCCGTAACCTCCGAGTTTAAAACATTCCACGCACCTTGGAGCAACTCTTTCAGCCTGCGAGGTTCAGCAATATTGATTTTCTCCAAACTTTGACTAACACGACGTGCGATCGCCAGTAAAACATCACCAATATCCACATCGGTCATTTCCAAGTCTTCACTAGACTCAAAATAAATCACATGAAAACCATCTTTCTCCAATTCTAGGAGCAAACGTAATAATTCTGTCGATTTCCCACAACCAATATGTCCAGTAAATAATTGACAAGTGGGTTTATTAGGCTTGAAATAGGCAATTGTTTGCTTCAGCTTGGTGATCACATCCCCACCCCGCACTGAAGAAAAATCAATATAATATTTTCTATCTTCTGGAAGATTGACAACTAGAGTTTTACTAGGGTCAGTCGCCTCAAAAAATCTGTGTAAATCTATAGCCATTCTGCTGCTGATTTAGTAATAATTTATATCCTTGAGAATTAAGGATACAGGTAACTACAGCAGGAAAAATAATTTTTCAGGTATTTTTAATCCCAGTGTTGATAACTAAATCCCCTAAGTTTGGAAATTTAACTAGCTTATTTCCCCAGTCATTATGTGTTACTGTTAGCAAAAATCCTATTCCAACCCAGAAACCACCGACATTAAGACAAGCTATATATACAATTGCCAGTCAAGCGCGGTTGTCTTGGTTATAAAGCAATACAGTTCAGTTAAGAATAAAATCAATTACTGCGAATAAAACAGATCAACTTTTTTGGAGGGGGCTTGGGGGACGCAACCGTCCCCCAATTGGGGGTTTGGGGGAGAATCCCCCAAATCTTGGTTCTTAACAAATCGATTGACTGATAACCTTAACTGAACCGTATTGGGTTATAAAGCTGATGGAGAGAAACTGGTGTGAAAACTATTTGGAAAGGGTTACGGAGATATTGTGCTAATCGCCGCAACTTGGAAATTAGCCCACCAAAATTCACTGCTCCCATAAAAATCTCAAATCCAGAAGGGATTCAAGTTACCTTAATTATTTTTCATGAATTTGTATAAAATTATCACAGCACTAAAAAATCCTTTATATACCTCTACTGAAAAACTTTCGTGGAGACAAATTGCTTTACCTTTAATTTTAAGTATAGGATTTTCCCTATTCTATAGCTTTCTAGCACTACAAAAAGGCTTGAGAACCGCATATGTGGCTCAAGATGATGCCAGAGAATATGTATTTTGGATGCAAAAATTTGTAGATCCAGAATTATTTCAGCATGATTTAATTGCCGATTATTTCCAATCAATTACACCTTGGGGATATGCCAGTTTGTATAAAATCATGGCTTATTTCGGTGTTGAGCCACTATTTTTAAGTAAAATCATCCCAACTTTTTTAGGGTTAATTATTACTATTTATTGTTTTTCCTTATGTATCAAAATTTTCCCTGTTCCTGGGGCGGCATTTCTCATCACTTTACTGTTAAATCAAAGTCTTTGGTTTAAATCTGACTTGGTTTCTGCGACACCTAAATCTTTTGTGAACCCAATATTTTTAGCTTTTTTATACTATCTCATCACTGGTTCGTGGTTAAATATATGCCTATTAATTCTCTTGGCAGGATTGTTTTACCCTCCCCTAATATTCATTTGTTTAGGTATTTTATTAATGCGATTACGTCATCATTATTTATGGGTGATGACAATTACGGGGTTAGCATTTCTCGTCATGTTACCCTACATTTTTACTTCCGCCCAATTTGGCCCAGTGGTGACAGCTACTCAAGCTTTCATGATGCCAGAATTTTGGCCGGGAGGACGACATCCTTTTTTTCATCCCCATCCTTTACGATTTTGGTTGATTGAACAACATAGCGGAATTTTACCGCCATTAATGCCGCCTCTGATTTGGTTGGGGTTGTTTTTTCCTCTATTGAGGCGAAAGATTCACAAATTCCCTTTGATGAATCTAGTGAACTCGCAAGCCAAAATATTGCCACAAATTATTATTGTTTCATTGACATTATTTTTTACTGCCCATGCTGTAATACTCAAGTTATTTTTCCCGACTCGCTACACAATACACACCTTCCGCATTGTGATGGCGATCGCAGCTGGTATAACCTTAGCTGTAATCTTAGATTGGTTACTGCGGACTTATCGGCAAAAACATCAATTTTGGCAACTAGGATTGGCAATAACTTTAATATCAGTTTTGTTGCTTTACCCCCACCTTTCAGGACGCTTTCCTACCACAGATTATAGAGCCTCGACGGCATCAGCATTGTATGAGTATCTCCAACAGCAACCCAAAGACAGTTTAATTGCGACTCTCTCGAATGAAGCAGATAAGATACCGACTTTTGCCCAAAGACCTATTTTAGTGGGGAGAGAATATGCACTACCGTTTCATTTAGGTTACTACACCCAAATTCGCCAACGGACTATAGATTTAATTCAGGCTCAATATAGCCCAGATTTAACATCAGCAAAACAACTAATTCAAAAATATGGTGTAGATTTTTGGTTACTGGAAACTACATCATTTCAGGTTGAATATCTTACTAGGAAGACTTGGCTAAAAAGTTTTCAGCCAGTCTTTACAGAAGCTGTCAATAATTTATCCCTAGAAAAGAATCCTGCATTAGCGACAGTAACTAAAGCTTGTGCAGTGGTAGAAACAGAAAACTTTTTGCTGTTAAAAGCCGACTGTATTATTAATAAGTAAGGTTCAGTTGCGTTGTGTCCCCAAGCTGGAAGCGATCGTATGATTTATACTTCGATTTAGCAACGCTGCTATTTTTAGTGGATAACCCTATTCTCTAAATTAACAAAAGCAGGATAACCTACCAAATCTTTTTCAGACTGAGTACAAATCCAGGTAAAACATCCTCACAACTCACTGACATTGGTGATTCCAGGGTTTCCACCACTCTACCCAAACGATAAACCTCAACCTGTTTGTCTTCAGGATTAATCAACAGTCCTAGCTTTACTCCCAACCTCTGATATTCAAGCATTTTTGCTTGCAAATCCTTCAAATTGTCAGTAGTGGAACGTAGCTCAATCAGGAAATCAGGCACTACGGGAATAAATTGGTTTAGCGAAACACCTTCTAAGCGAGAGTTTTCAATCCAAGAGACATCAGGAGAAAGTTTTCCCCCACCAATTGCGGAGAAATCATATCCAGTAGAAGAGTCGAAGGTTTTCCCTAATTCGGTTTGTTCGTTCCAAGCCCAAACTCGACCGAATAAATTTCCATTCTTCTCTCCACTCTCCCCAAATGTGGGTGCCATGACAATCAATTCTCCATTATTGGTTAATTCAAGGCGCAAATCTGGATTATCTTGGCACAAGCGATCGAATTCTTCTGGAGTGACGTGGAGATATTTACTGCGAACTTTGAGTAAAAGCGGTTTGGTATCTAGGGGATAAGACATTTTTACATTGCCTCCGATATGATTCACAAGCCAGGGGACAATTTTTTTCTTCTCCAAATTTTTGCTGGATACTAGGAAAATCCAGCATCAGCTTGTTGTGGCAATGACCCTATTATATCAGGATGACTGTTGACTGTATTTCGTCGGGTATTAGCTTTACCCAATTCTGCATATTTGTATATTGATGATAATTTATGGGTTTTCTTGTCCCCTAAGAAGCACATTCTCTAGTGTTTCTTAAGGGATAAACGCATACAAAGTCAGCAATTATGATTCTGCCCAATCTTTTGCCCAAGCCAAAGTTTGATGCACTTGTTCTAAGGTGGCAGCTTCACAATACAATCGCAAGACGGGTTCAGTGCCGCTAAAACGAATCATTAACCAGCGATTATCGGCAAGACGATATTTATAACCATCGATCGCTTTACATTCTGTTACCGCCAATCCAGCGATTTCTTTTAATGGTTCTTTTTGTAATTGTGCGAGTAATTTAGCGCGAACTTCCATACTTGCTAATGGTAAATCAATGCGATCGTATGCCGAGAAAAAGCCGGTTTTTTCCTGCAATTGGCGATAATAATCGCCTAAATCTAACCCCGACTCCACAATTGCCTCTAATACATACAATGCTGAAAGTAAAGCGTCGCGTTCGGGAATATGTGTACCGTAACCAATCCCACCTGATTCTTCACCACCCAGTAATACATTCGCTTCTAACATTCTGTCGGCTATGTACTTGTAACCTACGGGTGTTTCAAAAACCGAAAGATTATGTAACTTGGCGACTAGGGGCATTAAATCGGAACCACTAACGGTTTTGACGATTTCGCCAGTGAAACCACGACGTTTAGTTAAATGATCGATGAGAATTGGGATTAATATCTGCGAACTGAGGAAATTACCTGCACCATCAACAGCTGCAATCCGATCGCAATCTCCATCAAATACTAATGCAACATTTAAATCACCAGGATTTTCTTGGCGATGGTTTTTCATCACCTCAAATAACTTCGAGAGATACTTGGGTAAAGGCTCCGGCGCGCCACCTGCAAATAACGGATCGCGATCGCTATTTATTTCCTTAACCTTATCACCCAGCAGCATCGCTAAACCACCAGCCGCTGCACCATGCATGACATCACCAAATACAGTCAGCTTTCCAGATGCGATCGCATGACGAATTTTGGTAATATCCACTTTGCTGCTAATGCCGTCACAATAACTACCCCAAGGGTTAAATTTTTCGATTTTTCCTGGAGTTGCCGCAACGGGTACAGTTTCATCAGCTAATAATGCTTCGATTTTTTGTGTCACTTCTGGTGGTACTGAACCACCAAACGCACTTTTTACCTTCAAACCCGAATATTTACCAGGATTGTGGCTAGCGGTAATTACTAAAGCACCCAAAGCATTTTCCTGTTTTGCAGCCCAACTAAAGGCTGGAGTCGGAGCAAAAGTTTCACTTAATAAAATATCAAAACCAGCCGCAGAAACTACTTCTGCAACCTTCTGGGCAAAATCCTCCGACATAAAACGGCGATCGTAACCCACAACAATTTTGCGATTTCCGACTTTTTCTCCGTAGGTATCAAACAAAACTTTGGCGGCGACAGGTGCAACTAAAGCAAGACGTTCAAAAGTGAACTCATCGGCAATGATACCGCGCCAACCATCTGTACCAAACTTGATTGATTTAGCTAAAGCAGGCATTTAAATATCCTCATTTCCCCACTCAGGATTGTAGCATTTACACATAGTACCTGGGAAAAAGCACTTAGGCGCAGAAACAATTAGGGGCTTTTATCTGAAGAGTAATATATTTATCTACTTGTCTCAAATTTTAAATTGTTAACCGCGATCAAATTTTGATTTTTAAGCTTGACGTGGATAGCTTACTTGTTAATTGTTTTCAAGTGAAGTAATCCTTATAATACAAAATCCTAACGGATAGAAGTGGGTGAAATAGATGAAGAATAAAAGACATGTATCTTTTATTCTTTCTTGACTTCGACTGAAGAAAATATTTTCTTCAGTCGAACTTTAATGTAATTACTGAACTAAAAAGGATTTTAATATTATGCCTGAGTTCTTGATTGATATGGAATCTATTCCAGGAATACCAGTAGGACGTTTATATGTTCCTTATGCTTTTACTAGTAAGCCTAAACAACTCATAACAAGCCATCAGCCAGTTTTAATATACCGTGAAAAACATTATTCAACTAAAGCACAATTAATTCAGTTTGTTGCTCCTATAAGCGAGTATTCTCGTTTGGTATCTTATTATTCGCATCATCGTCATGCTAAATATACTTCATACCTTCTCAGTAGTGCTTCTACATTCTTTAGAGGCTTAAAACCACCTTATCTCAATGATGATGAGTATCTTTGCTAATCTTAGTTATACCTCTAACTTTAAATATGCAATCAACTTACGTAACTTCCACTCCATCGAAACACTAAATTTTCCTGATTATCCTCATTTATCTCTTCACTCTTGTCGATGAGGCTTTGGTTATTTTTCTCTAATTCCTGCATATAATGTCTGAGTATACCTCCAACTGCGATCGCTCTACTTTTGTGTAGTTGGCGCGTTAACTCTAGAAACCATTCTTTGTCTGCAACCAAATCAGATTCTTTAACCTGGTATTTAAGGATTTCGGGAATTAATGTCTTTGGGTCATGATGTTTTGCGATCGCGCTAATATGAACTATTGGCTGATAATCAACCCGTAAGCATTGCTGCCATAATTCAACCCACCTTGCTTGGGAAATGTAGCCATGACTAAAATATGAAGGCTGTACTATTGCCAAAATATGTAGATGTGGGTGTGCGGAAAGTTTATCTTCACCTTTAGTTACTTCAACTGATTTTATCCAACCTTTCACAGACCAAGCTTTTAACTCTGTTAACCGTTTAAAAGCTTTATTCATCCAATCTATCGTCAGTCGTAATTCTTTTATATCGCAATTTTTGACTGTTAATGTGAGAAACAGCCAACGATATTTAGGATAATCAGCAACAACCTGTGGCAAAATTTTATAAGCCTTTGCCTTCCACATTAAACTTCTTCGCCATTGGCAGACTGGGCAATGACGCACTCGACAAAATTGTGCATTCAATAAATTTAATTGTAGAGTATTTTGTGATTCTTCTAGTGATAATTCAAACTCTAACCATTCGGAACATTTTTTAACTCGCATCGCATAACGTTCAAAAGAACCTTCGCTAGCATTCATATAATATTTAGATATACGCTCGGCATTTGCTTTGTGCTTATCCCAAATTTTGCCGACTTTAGAAACATCGCATAAATTAATTTGACTTTTATCTTGTTTATTGATACGTACATGATGACTATATACCGAATCATTGCTATTCTCAGACAAAACTAAAAACCCTGATATGTTATGCTTGACAACTCAAATTAACACACAGTGTTAATACTTTTTTCAGTATTTATACATACAGGAAATAATTTGTGTTCGCAGTTAAATAATACAAACTAGAAGCTGGAATGGTGAGAGATAAAGGTATATAAATTTAATAAAGTACCAGTATTTTTGAATTTTTAGCTTTTTAGTTTGATTCTGAACGGTATCTTTTCGTATAAATATCTAAAGATTTGCGATCGCATTCTTCGGCTACTACTCCCAAGTTGCAACAGGACGCAAAACATCGGGTATTTCTCCTTGATAAACTGGAAATTCTAACACAGTCTCCCGATAGCCCAAATAACCCGACTCTGTAAAAGACATCAACATTCTTCCCAGTGCTACCCAAATCTCTGATTCATATTCCCAATCACGGTGACGAGATGCTCTACCTGCGATCGATTTGAGTGCCCAAAAATAGCTATTTCTGACTACAGAACCACCTTTTTTATATTCGGGCAAATCTTCGTGGTGCAAAAATAATAAATCATCTTCGATTCTGGCACGCATAATATATCAATAAATATTAGGATTAGAATATAGGAATAGAAGTTAGAAATCAGATTTTAAGAATTTGCAGTTAGTTAAGATATCATTGCTCAGTTGATTATAATACTGTTGTCGAAGAATATAATATTGAAATTTCAACTAAATTTCAGCCAAAATATAGAATTAAGTCATCTCTAAAATCATTACACTAAATATATCTATAGTGGTAGCACATAGGTAAAACTATGAGTCAAAAAAATCGTCAGCCCTGGGATTTCGGGAAATTTGTGGAAACCCTCAGCTATTTTGAGGTAATTCCCTTACTGAATTGGGTACAGGAATTATTTCAAGGTCGTCCACAGGATAGTCAAAACAAACCCGACGGAGATAAAAAAGTGGGTGTAATACTAGTAGCAGGTGCAACGGGTGGTGTGGGTAAGCGAGTTGTCAAAAGCTTATTAGAAAAGGGTTATAGAGTCCGTTCTCTTGTTCGCGACATTGAAAAAGCACGGGCAATTTTAGGTAATGACACAGAATTAGTAGTCGCAGATATAACTAAAATCGAAACTTTAACTCCTCTTGTAATGGCAAATATTCAAGCTGTGATTTGCTGTACTGCGGTGCGAGTCCAACCTGTAGAAGGAGATACTCCAGACCGGGAAAAATATAATCAAGGTGTGAAATTTTATCAGCCGGAAATCGTGGGAGATACACCCGAAAATGTCGAATATCAAGGGGTGAAAAATTTAGTTGATGTCGCAGCAAAATATTTACCTCAGGCAGATGTAAAAACTATATTTGATTTCACTCAATCTTCAGTTAATCCAAACAAATTCAATGATTTAAGTTTAAATAACTTAAAAAATATTTGGGGCGCTTTAGATGATGTTGTCATGGGTGGTGTGAGCAGCAGCAACATGATTTTCACTGATAATGTGGCAATATTTACAGGTAATGTTTCCACTGATAATTCGGGTGGATTTGCATCAGTTAGAACTAAAAATTTTCAACCATCAATTAATTTATCTGGATACGAAGGAATTGAATTACGCATTCAAGGTGATGGTAAACGCTATAAATTATTCGTTCGCACTGATTCCGCTTGGGATGGCGTTGGTTATAGTTATTCTTTTGATACAGTAGATGGTGCTTGGATTAATGTTCGTATTCCTTTTGCTGATTTAATTCCCGTATTTCGTGCCAAAGTCGTCAAAAATTGTCCGGCAATTGATCAAAGTCGAGTTTGCTCTCTGCAATTAATGTTAAGTAAATTTGAGTATGATGGTCAATTAAATCCTCATTTTTCTCCTGGTACTTTTGCTTTAAAAATTGAGTCGATCGCAGCCTATGGAGGTCATAATTTATCAAGATTTGTTCTTGTTAGTTCCGCAGGTGTAACACGACCCGGTAGAGCAGGTATCAACTTAGAAGAAGAACCGCCAGCAGTGCGATTAAATGACCAATTAGGTGGCATTTTAACTTGGAAATTAAAGGGAGAAGATAGTCTTAGAGAAAGCGGTATTAGCTATACTATTATCCGTCCTTGTGCGTTGACAGAAGAAGCAGGAGGAAAAGAATTAATTTTAGAGCAAGGTGATAATATTCGCGGAAAAATTAGTCGTGATGATATTGCTGAGTTATGTGTGCAGGCGTTACAAAATACTCAAGCTTGCAATGTGACTTTTGAAGTTAAAGCCACTGAAAATTCAGCGAATCATAAAAACTGGGAAAATTTATTTGCTGGTTTAGAAACCAATAAGTAATATCAGCTTCGCCTGATAATTACGATACAACCGACGCGGAGATGGGGAAATGATTTTCTCCTCCTTCCACATGTCTAGCTGTCTGCGTTCACAAGCATTTGACAGATGCGATCGCTTTCGTTATGATAAAGTCATAGTCGTTACGAGTTTATTTAAGTCTCGATATTTTGTGATCTTGTCACTAATTTAAAAATCAGAATTATCAACAATTTTTCTAGTCAGTGGAGTAAATATGGTGAAAATAGTCGGTATTGCAGGCAGTTTACGAGCCAATTCTTACAGTCAAATGGCTTTAGGACTGGCAGCCCAAAGAGTCCAAGCATTAGGTGCAGAAGTCGAAATTCTGGATTTGAGAAAGATGCAGTTACCATTTTGCGATGGCGGTGATGAGTATCCAGATTACCCAGATGTCAAAAGATTGCAGGATGCTGTCAGTAATGCTGATGGGTTAATTTTGGTTACACCTGAGTATCACGGTAGTGTTAGTGGAGTGTTGAAAAATGCCCTCGATTTAATGAGTTTCGAGCAATTATCTGGTAAAGTTGCCGGACTCATTAGCGTTTTGGGTGGACAATCAAACAGTAATGCGCTCAATGATTTACGAGTGATTTTAAGATGGACTCACACTTGGTCTATTCTGGAACAAGTCGCAATTGGACAAGCTTGGAAAGCCTTTAGTGCTGAAGGTAAACTATTAGATGAAAAACTGTCCCAACGACTTGACCAATTTGCGGAAAGTTTAGTTGAGACTAGTCAAAAGTTGCGAAAAAATTAGAAAATTATACCAATTATCCAAAAGAAAGTAACAGATAATTATGCAGAGATAGAAAGACAAAGAGATTTATGTGTTGCCTTTTGGAGAAACGGAACTATACCATGTCCTGTTGAATACTTATTATTAAGACTGACAAGGAGAATTAGAGACGCGGGGACGCGGAGAAATTTGAATTGTAAGTGATTCGACGAATATGATACCAATTTGAAACAAGAATGCGACAGATAAATTATGTAGAGACGTGTTAGCGTTCGCGTAGCGTGTCGCTTTGCGACTCAGTTCTTCTGTTCCCTCTTAGCGTTCCCGAAGGGTAAGAAGCTATATCGCGTCTTATATTTTGGATGTGTTGCAAACTTTTTTTGAATCGGTATGAGATGTAATTTAAGTTCAACAAAACCCCTCCTCGATAATGTCGAAAGAGGGGTAATTAAAACCCATTATTAATCTCTAAAAAATGCTTTTAAAGTGATGATTTTGTGCTTATTTACGCACTCCATCATTATCGATCGCACTGTAAACATCGCTGGGTAAAAGTCCCAACCAAGGGTCAGAATTGGGAGTTAAAAATAACTGCGAGTAGACTTTTTCATTGAGTTGATTGACGTTTACTGTATCACGTCCTTCTACAAACCATTGATGTATTTGTCTGTGCAAAATATATTCGTTACGAACTGTGTCTAAAGCCATTGCTGTTTCAAAATTATTGCGTAATCGCTGCAACGCATTTGGAGATTGATTATTTGTATAAAACTTTTTGCTTTGGATTAATGCAAGGCTATTTTGGTCTAATTTTGCATCTGCAAGGTAAAGTTGGGCGATGCGATTCCAAGTAGCTGCATCAGTAATATCGGTGGGTGTATTGGCTTCAATCCGGGATACGACTGGCATTTCTACCCGACTTTTTGCATAAGCAATATTGCCTGCTACTCCAGCATTAGGGGTTGAGTTTGTCCTGGTAGATTCAATTAGTCGTGGAGGATTGTTAATTCCCAGTTTATTTAAATCTGCTAACCATTGAGTTTGCAGTGCTTGAATGCTGCCTTGATGGTGGTTCTTGAGATATGCTTCCCGTTTTTCTGGACTCAGCTTGTTATATTCACTGATTGTTTGTTGTGATTTTTGTAACTGTTTTAAAAATGCCACAGGACTATATAATCCGGGGATTGCATCAATCGGACGACCCGCAGCATCTAATATGTAATGAATACTATTACCTGTGATTGTGCGTTCTAGCTTACGACCATCTCCATAGTCTATAGTAATTTTTGGTGCCGGACGTACAGATTGCCAATGTAAAATAAAGCGATCGCGCAATTCTTGAGATATGGCAGCATTGGGATAGAGGGCAACCCGGAAGAAACGGCTATTGGCACAACTTAAATCTTGGTCGAGTCTGCCGAGTAAACGCAGTGATAATATGGGTTTACCGCTAGCTTTGGCTGCCGCTTTGGCTTGTTCTAAATCTGTATACCAATAAAGTTTGGAAGCATGACAATCACGTTGCTGACAAAGTGTATCTAGTGCTGCGCGTATTTGTGGTGAAGGGTTTTTTAGCTCTTGGGCGTGGGTTTTGAGAAATTTCTCTAAACCACTTGCACCTTGTTTGCGAAGTGTGACAACTTCTTGGGCTAGTTTGGAGTTTGTGGGCAAGTTGGTGGATGAATTTGTGACCGAACTTTCTCCTATATTTCCGACTTTGGGAGTTTTTGTATAAGCTGTTTGCGGTAATCCAAAATTCATTAAGGTTATTAATACGGCACTTTGAACTATTGGCTTGATTATTTGACTGTTCATGATGTTAATTTTCCTAAAAAAATATTAATTTTTATCAACTTTGCTGACGAGAACTAAAAACAGGAGAATGAGAGTTGCTGAAGTCTGCAATTGCCTAATTCAAAGAGTTAATACTTTATATGAATACATAAGAACGAGATATGTTTCCTGAAGCAGAACTTATTTATTTTATTCGCACTCAACAAAAAACAAGCGTAAATTAGTCATCTAATTCCAGTACAACAAACTGATGTCTAAACAGCAACTAGAAAAGATATATCACTATCTGCAAATATCAGATTTGATTGGCACATCGGGTCATGGATTGCCATCAAAATCAAAAAGTATTGGTTCATTGCGCTGCAAATATGCGAGTTTCTGCTTGTATTTATCTCTATCGTTGCCTGCAACAAGGTATTAATGAAAATGAGGCGAAACAAGCTTTATATAAAATCTGGAAACCAAACGAAGTTTGGCAAATATTGATTAATCATGTTTTAGAGATATATTTGTGCAGCTAGACTTGATTTAACTTCTACAATAAACAAGGGACAGCAACTAAATGTAAAAAAATATTCCAAAATCTATAACCGCGAAAAAACTCAAGCTAATCTTAAAGGCTGATTGTTTTCAGCTAAATTCCTGATTCCTAATTGATGTTTAATCAATTATCAATTAATCTGTAATACTAAATTTTCGATCGCCATTATGACTTCATTGACAATAGAAAGTATATATACAGATGGTGCTTGCACAGGAAACCCTGGGCCTGGTGGTTGGGGTGCTGTAGTTTATTATGATGATGGTTCAGTTCACGAAATGGGCGATGCTTGCCCTCAAACCACCAATAATCGCATGGAAATGCAAGCTGCGATCGCAGCTTTACAATTTTTTGAAGCTTCCGGGCAAAGTTACCCAATTACCCTCTACACAGATAGCGAATATCTAATCAACTGCGTCACCAAATGGGTAAAAAGTTGGAAAAAGAAAGGTTGGAAAAAAGCCGACGGCAAGCCTGTACAAAATCAAGATTTATTAGAAATTCTCGACGAACTCAACAGCCGCAAAGTCAGATGGGAACATGTACGCGGACATGCTGGTAACGTTGGGAACGAAAGGTGTGATACTATTGCTCGTGCCTTTGCTACTGGTAAGGGCTTATCACTTAAGCAACAGGGAGATATTGAGTCAACTATAGCTTTAAGCATAAAAAAAGAGTTAAATGTAGCAAAAGTATCTGAAAATAGGGGAAACTCGACAATAATTAACGATGACACTCGCGCAGTAGATACCCTTGTCACTGAAATCACTATGATAGATGCCTCTATCAACTCTAGCAATCACCATGAAAATGTACCCTGCGAAGTCAGAGTTAACCAACTCCGTAATCTAATGGACACTCTCCGTATCGCTGATGAAATCGCTGAAAAAGGTTATTTAATTACTAGTTCCGAGCTTGCTGATTTAATGGATGTCCATGCTAGCGCTGTCACCAGTCGCGGTGATGAATGGCGCTGGCGAAATTGGATTGTTTCCCGTGTGCGTCGCGAAGGAAATCAAATCCTCTGGGAACTCGAACGTGGGGACAAAGTTAAAGAAGAAGCAGATTGACACTCTCAGTTCTAAAGACTCTGAGTTTTCCGCATACCGTGAGGTTTTATGATACCAATTCATAATTCGTAATTCGTAACACCCGCTACCCTGCGGGAAAGCTACGTAATTCGTAATCAAGAAATGCCTATTCAGTCTAGTAGTTTATCAAAGTAACTTTGCAGGGACAAAAATCTCTGTGTCTCAGTATCTCCGAGTCAATCTCAACCCGTCAATTCTGGCTTGGCAAACCACTAGGTTCTAAGTCACAAGTTAATATTTTGATAAAATTGCGATCGCCCCAATTATGATTCAATTTGAATAATTCCTGCCTCGCCACTGCTTCGGCTTTTGCAATGCTGATAGTATAATTCGCAACACTGCTAAAGTATCTGCGAATGGTGAAAGCCAAAATAGGGAGCCACCGCGTGCTTGTGTCAAATCATAGGAAGGTGCGATCGCTAACAACATCCCCCAACGAATTAAAAATAAAAATATGTTGGTTCCTAATAGCCAGGTGAGGGGGAGAGAGGCAGAATTGGAGAGATACAGGGGCAGAAAAAATCCAATTATTGGTAAGGGTAATGCTTGTACTGACACCAATAACCAAATATCACCCCAGGTTTGAGCACGCGATGAAGCGTCTTTCAAATCTAAACTACGCCCCCATTCTTTCCAAGTTTCTGCTGCACCTTCGTACATCCGCACTTTGAAGACCTTTGCCCCATCCAGAAATCCGACTTTAAATCCTGAAGCTGCAATATTTCTGGCTAAGGTAACATCGTCACAAAAAGAACCTTTCGCGCTCGTGTATCCACTTACTGCCTCTAAGACTGAGCGACGGCACAAAAAGCACTGCCCATTAGCCATTACCCGTTCGGAATTGTTGGCATTTACGCCCGCCGGGTTAAAGCGATAAAGCAAAGTCATTAACAATGCTGGCTGTAACCAACACTCACCAGGATACTTGAGAATAAACTGTGGTGATAGGGAGACTAAATCATATCCTTGAGCGATCGCGATTTTGACTAAACCTGCAATTAAATTGGGATGGGGTACAGTGTCCGCATCCATTCCCAAAAACCACTCGCTGGATGCAGATATATGTAAAAATCCATTATGTAGTGCCCAAGGACGACCTACCCAACCTCCAGGTAAAGGATCATCTGTCATCACGCGGAAACGAGGGTCTTTTCTTTGTAAAGCTTTAACTAATTCGGGAGTCCCATCGTGAGAGTTACTATCAACTACAAGTACTTCTCGTAATTCATAACTTTGCTGACTCAAACCAGCTAACAATGGTGCAATTCTTTCTGCTTCGTTGAGTGTGGGCACAACGACGCTGACGCTGCCGAGTATATCCAGTGTCGGTGGTTGCGGTTGAATGGGGGGAAGTCTTCTTGCTCCTTTGAAAAGACGCGAAAGTAAGATGGCAACTGCTGGTATTTGAATTAAAAGAAGAATCAGGGACATTGGGAGACGGGGATGGGGAGATGGGGAGATGGGGGAGATGGGGAGATGGGGGAGATGGGGAGATGAAAAGGAATAATTGGAGTTTGGCTGAAAAATCTCCCCGCCAACTCCTCTCCTGTCCACGAGCAAGTGTCTTTCGTCTCCTTATTTCCGTCTTTTCGACAATACCAGTTGCCAATTTCTACTTGGCTGCAACTTGAATAGGTGCTGCTGTAATCGCTGGTGTTTCTTCTGCATTCACAGCTTTCCACCATAACAATATTGCTGGAATGACTCCACCAAAAAAGCCCAAGGAGACAGGAATTAAATAACCAGAGCCTAGACTTAATCCGGCGGCGAAGGCGAAGTTACTTAGGTAAACAATCATCGGCACATTCAGTTGCGATCGCTCTAATTTTACGGGGTTATTGCGCCAAATAAATGCTGCAACTGTCATAAATAAAGCACTTGTACCAAACCAACCTACATAATTTTGATAAGGTGTACCAAAGAATGCACCAGGTTGTTCCCAATACCAGAAAGGTAAGGAGGTTTGACTCATGGCTGGTTCAAGGGCAAAGTCCCAACAGGTAAATAATATTGCTCCCAGGGCGACGGCTGCTACTTGACGCAGGACAGTCGGATTTTTTGCCACTCCTAGTCCTGCACGTGCGACTAAATAAGCCGATAAGCCAACGTAAAACCAAGATAAAGGAATCGTAAACGGTACTAATCCAGCAATTTTGTATCCTAAACCATTTAAATAGCTATAGTATCCAAACGGAAATCCTGTACTAGTTCCCAATAATTCACTACTCACTGATATCAAGACTGCTGGGATCATAAAACCTAGCCAAGTTCGCCATCCCAAGGTTCTGAAGGCAAAAATCGAAACAGCTATAGTTCCTAAAATTATGTCAATGACACCGCCATCCGCCATACTCACTTGGATTGCGGTTTCTCCTACTTCCCCATAGCTGAATAACTTCTCAGCATGGGGAATCACTAGCAGAATCCCAGCTAGTCCAAAAGCCTTTGCCAATATGTGACCAGTTAGACATACACGCTCGGCAATTATAAGCTGTCTCATGATATTCCTTATCAATATAATGTGCGCCTAGTTGTACATTTTTAAACAGTGCTGCTAACAGTTTACAAATGTTTATGAAAAGATTTAACTAATTTTTGGGAAATTATTGGTAATTTGGCTAAGATACACTCGCTCAGCCTCAGTAGTAAAGTTTTAACTAATGGCTAGTAAGTGAAGGCAGAAGTAAGAAGGCAGAGAGCAGCGCGTTGCGGGGGTTCCCCCCGTTGTAGCGACTGCGGAGAGGCAGAAGGAATAAAGCCCATAAAACAAGCTTTTTGTCTATTTGCAATGGTTGGTTTATTTCCGCCGACCTGTACTAGTTGACAGTTGTAAATTTTCATCAGCAAAATTTAACTTGACGACATTTTTAGACAAAATTTCTAGACAAAAGTTATGTTTAATGATATAGCAATGTAATTTATTTCAATCTCAACTCTGCTAAAATAGTATAATGGTTATCTTACCAAGACAAATGGGGGCAGAAAAGCCGATTGGCGTTTAACCTTGTAGAAAGATTGGATTATCAAATTTTTAAATGAAAAAAGTATTGCCACAGCATGTCTATAATTAAAAAAATTCCCTGGCTTTCCTTGACATTGGCTTTACTCACCTATTCCAGTTTAGGCTGGTTCATATCGGCAATTAATTTAAATCCCATTGCTTGGATTGGAATTGCGATCGCACTATTATTAGTAGTTGCAATCATGACAATGCCTTTGCTTGAGTTTAATAAATACACTAATTATCTATTTAAATCTAATATTCGCACCTTTATAGCCGCCATTGTCGGCGCTCTGCTGCTATTTATGATGCTTGGCTGGTTTCGGCTATTTCTCGATACCTTAGTGATTGTTGCCATAAATATATTAGTCCGAATTGACTTTCAAACTGCTGGTTGGCAACAAATATATGCTTTTGCCACTCTGGCTTCTATAGCTCTTTCCGGTTTAGGTATCGGTTCTTTGATTCACCGCCTAATGTCAACCTAAGATTCTGCTAGAAACTTAAAAGCCGGACTTGTTGAATAAGCCCGACTTCTGTATCAGTTGATTAGCAAGAAAATATCAATTAACAAGCAACTTCAACTGGATAAACACTTACTTTCTTACGGCTTTTGCCCTTTCTTTCAAAGGTGACAACCCCGTCAACCAAAGAAAACAAAGTATCATCCTTACCAATGCCAACATTGTTGCCAGGGTGGAATTTAGTTCCACGTTGACGCACTAAAATATTACCAGCACGAACGACTTGACCGCCAAAACGTTTTACACCAAGTCGCTGGGCGTTTGAGTCGCGCCCGTTCCTAGTACTACCAGTACCTTTCTTACTTGCCATGATTACCTCCCGCTTCTAGTTGTTTCTCTATCTTTTCTTTTTAACTATGTTGGGAATTTGCAAATCAGCATCATTAAACCAGAATTATTTATTTTCCTGACTAATGACAACTGACTTCTAAATTCTCAAAATTATTCTTCAGTAGCAGTTTCAGTTGTGCTCTCTACTATTGGCGCGTCAGCAATCACCGACCCATTCATACTAATCGAATTTATCATTAGTCGGGTAACTTCTTGACGGTGACCGCGTTTTTTGCGGGTTTTCTTCTTCGGCTTCATTTTGTAAACTAGAACTTTGCGATCGCGAAAATGTCGCATTACAGTTCCTTGAACAGTTGCGCCAGCTACAATGGGTTGTCCAATCGTAACTTCACCATCGTGCTGCACTAGTAAAACAGCATCTATAGTAACTTGTTCATCAGGTTCTACGTGAAGCAATTCAATATCATAAAAACGACCGGGTTCAACGCGCAGCTGCTTACCGCCAGTCTCAATAATTGCGTAACTCATAAATTGTCCTTAAAGGTTGCCGTACAGGTAGCTGGTTTCATATTTGTTTACCGTATCTCGATAAACCTGTTTCCAGCTTTTGTCAGGATGTCTACCTGTTCCGAGCGGAAATTAGACAGACAATCTCTTATATTATTTTGCTAAGGAATCAATGTCAATCAGTTAGCGAAAAAAGTCCAGCAAATGTCTATGTATAATTTTTTTGATTATTTTTTGACTCAACTGGCGTAATTTTTGTGAATAGGGCTGTATTTATATATGACACAGAACAGCACCAAACATTCTGAGCAATCTCCAAGACTGCTCAGTTTTTTTTCTTTTCGAGAATCGGGAGCAGAAATATACAATTTCGGTTATATAGCTATGTATTGGTTTAGGTTAAGTTTATCTAGAATTGATTCACTTATTTATTACCTACTCCTAAATAAATTATGAAACGTATAGAAGTTGAACAACGCTCAATTTTTATTGGTTTAGCAGGTAGCCACGGTTACGGTTTAAATCGTCCTGAGTCTGATTATGACTACCGAGGAGTTTTTATTGCCCCCAAGGAGTACTATCTTGGCTTTAGCAATATCGAACAAAAAGATAGCGGTTGGGATAGCGAATCCGGAATGTTTCCGTTTTTAGATGGAAATCAAGATACTGTTATCTATGAACTGCGAAAAATCATTAATCTATTATCTGGTGCCAACCCAAATGTATTAGAGTTACTTTGGTTAAATGACTATCCCCATTTAACCGAAGTTGGTAAACATTTAATTCAGCATCGCCAATTATTTTTGAGCAAGAAGGTTAAACACACATATTCTGGTTATGCATTTGCTCAAATCAAAAAAATGGAAAGCCATCGCAAGTGGTTATTAAATCCTCCTGAATCTAAACCGATTCCTACTGATTTTGGGATCGAAAATGAAGAACCTCTCTCCAAGGAAGAACTAAATGCATTTTTAGAGTATTTATATTTATTAATTCGCGGCAAAATTGAGTTTTTAGAAGAATCGGAACAATTATACAAATTATTAACGGCAGATATTGACTTTAAAGGTCTATTGAAGCAATATACTTTGCCTGATGAGACTTTATTATATTCCCAAAAAATGACTTTTGGGCGTAAAGATTTCATTCGTTTACTCCAAAAAAGCCAAAGTTACCAAGTTGCCTTACGGGAATGGAACGCCTATCAAACTTGGCAGAAAAATCGTAACCCAGCCAGGGCGGAAATGGAGCGTAAATCCGGATTTGACTTGAAGCATGGGATGCATTGCATCAGGTTGTTACGCAGTGGTTTAGAAATTTTAAAATCAGGAAGTATAATTGTCGATCGCAGAGAAGCTGGTGATGCAGAAGATTTAAGAGCAATTATTCGCGGCGAATATACTTACGAACAGGTAATGAAAATAGCAGAGGATTTGGTAACAGAAATGGAGCAAGTCTATGAAGAATCAACTTTGCCCAATCGACCAGATTTAAAGCAAATTAATAATTTATGTATTGAATTAGTGGAGATGCAAGGGTGGGATTAATAGTGGTAAAAATAATGGAAAAATATCAACTCAGGTGAAATTACCAATTAAGGTAATTAACTATTATTTAATATATCTGCAAAACCATACAAACTGGTGATCAATAATAGTAATGCAGTGATTTGAGTGACGCGGTTTTGGTGTGAGGGAATCATTGACTCGCGCACTAAAATCGAAATTGCCGAACCAAATACCAAACTTAATCCCAGAACCATATAAGGCTTCTCTGTCGGAAATAATATCGATACTGCAATGCTGGCAATCGCCAACATCAACATGAGTAACTCAACAAATCGAGGCGGATTATACTGACTGGCTAAAATAAATGTGTCGAACCAAAAACGTAGACTTCGCATTATTTTTGAGCGCTGAGTTTTGAGTGGAGTAGATGCAGTCAACTGTATTACTTGGAAAATCAAAACTTTTAAATTGGGAGTAGGGAATTACCTAGCTTTCGCTGCCGCATTCGGCATTTCGCCTTCGCGAGTATTACCCTTTCCCTCCAAAAAAACTATCTTACCCCTGTCTTTACTCCCGTACCATTCTTCGTAGATGTATCCTCTGCAACTTCTACACCAAAGATACGACCAAAAACTTTTTCCACTTTGTAACCAGAATCGATGGATTCTAAGGGGTCTTTCCGCAAACGGTGACGCAGACACAGTGTAATTACGCGATGAATATCATTAATTGTTACTTCTGTTCGTCCTTCATAAGCTGCGATCGCTTTGGCAGCACGATTAGTAACAATATCACCTCGCAATCCATCAACATCAAGCTCTGAACAAACTTCGGAGATTTTGACTCGCAAATCGTAATCAAGATTCACGGAAGGAAGTAAAGTCTGAGCATTGACGATACTTTGCTGCAAGGCATTTTGTTCTGATTGATACTTTTCCAAAAAAGGTTTGGGGTCTTGGTCAAACTCAGAACGCTGTTCCACAATTTGCACCCGTAATGCAGGTTCTTTAACAGTGTGAATTTCCGCGTGCATTCCAAAGCGATCGAGTAATTGCGGGCGTAGTTCTCCTTCCTCTGGGTTTCCGGAACCAACTAACACAAACCTGGCGGGGTGACGAATCGAAATCCCTTCCCGTTCAACAGTATTCCAACCACTAGCAGCCGAATCCAGGAGTACATCAACTAAATGGTCATCCAGCAAGTTGACTTCATCGACGTAGAGAATACCTCGGTTAGCCTTGGCAAGCAACCCCGGTTCAAAAGCTTTGACACCTTCTGATAAAGCCTTTTCAATATCAATGGTGCCACAAACCCGGTCTTCAGTTGCACCCAAAGGTAAATCAACCATTTGCACCTTACGTTGAACAACAGTAGGAGTTCCCCCTTGCTGTACAGTCGTGCGAACTTCATCACCCATTAATTCGGGATCACTGGGATGGCTATTAAACGGGTCATTTTCTACCACGGAGATTTCTGGAAGCAAGTCAGCCAAAGCCCGGATAGTTGTAGATTTTCCCGTACCGCGATCGCCCATAATCATCACACCACCGATTTTGGGGTCAATCACGTTCAACAGCAATGCCAGCTTCATTTCTTCCTGACCGACAATTGCTGTAAAGGGGAAAACAACGCGACGCGCACTTGCTGTAGATTGTGCTGTTGAACTCACTAAAATTACCTTTAACAATATTTTCTTATTACCGTATTTTATTGTGCCACAGTTGGGCAATAGATTTAAGGCCGCTTCTAGAAACTATCCGTTTCTCTACAACTCTTTTCCACAAAAGGGTTTCATTGTTTTGCTATTTGTGATCCCTCTGTGGTCGATTACGAAAAGTGAGATACTGAAGGGATTGAATCAGCCAAGTGTAACAATCGAAGCAATGACAGCCAAAAAGCCAGATTGGTTTAAACTTACATTCCAAGTCAAAGGTTCTGTAATAGCTGCTATTTACCAACGTGTAATTTGGTGCGGGTTATTTGGACTTTTGATTTCCATACTATTTCATTTTAAAATACCTGTATCTCAACCAATTTTAGGAAGTGTAATTCCCAGCATAGTTTTGGGTTTGTTACTAGTTTTTCGTACGAATACTGCCTATGATCGGTTTTGGGAAGGTAGAAAAAGTTGGGGTTCTATAGTTAATAGTAGTCGTAATTTAGCTAGACAAATTTGGGTGTCGGTTGACGAAGTTGAAGCTGAAGATAGAAATCGGAAAATCGCGGCTTTATATTTATTAGTTGCCTTTGCGATCGCCACTAAACAGCATTTGCGTGGAGAGAATGTCATTGCAGAATTAGAAGAATTAATGCCGTCTTCTAAATATCAGAAACTGACGATGATGAATAATCCACCCCTGGAAGTTGCATTTTGGATTAGTGACTATTTACAGCAACAGTATCATCAAAATTGTCTCAATAGCTATCAGTTAGCTGGGATGCAGGGATTATTAAATAATTTAGTCGATAATTTAGGTGCTTGTGAGCGGATTTTAAAGACACCAATTCCTCTAGCATATGCAATCCACTTAAAACAATTACTATTGATTTACTGTCTCTTATTACCATTTCAAATAGTTGAGAGTCTACATTGGTGGACTGGTTCGGTTACTGCTTTAATTAGTTTTACACTTTTTGGAATTGAGGCGATTGGTTTAGAAATTGAAAATCCCTTTGGTTATGATGCCAATGATTTACCTTTGGATACAATTTGCCAGACAATGAAGCGTAATATCGATGATTTAACTAGTTTAAAACCTAGCCTCAATTCATACAATGGTGATTCTATTCGTCAAAATTAATCTTAGCTTCCTTTGATTGGGACAAGGCTGATGGGGTTTGTTCTCTAGAGTCATGATTCTCCTCTGGAGGAGCTTGACTAAAAGCTGCCGCTCCAGAGATATTAAGCATTTTAATCTCTACAAAATAAATAGGTATGAATTTAGAGTTGAATTAAGCGATCGCACAGAGGATATTAAATTTGCCCCAAATCCGCGATTATCTGGCTGCAAAACCATTGCAAATGTCCTGATGTACCCCGATATCTTTGCTATCGATAAAATCATGTGTTTTTTAAAGATATTCCTTTGTCACTATTTCTGTGTCGCTGGTAATTTGTAAGTTACTGTCTGCGGATTACTATTTTCCACATTCACTGAAGAAAATTGAGCGATCGCAAACAAAGGCAATGTTAATGTCAACATTGCGATAATAGTTCCTGCTATGTCTGCTAAACGATGACCAGATGTATCACTATTAGCAGACTGACTACTTGAATTCATAAAAAGGAAAAACTCATGACATTACTATCTCATCAACTCTCTATACTGAGAGTCCTATTCTTATTTTAGCTAACATTTGGCTTGACATTGTATAACAATTAATAATTTAAAAATTTTTCGAGCGATTTTTTTTTTTTAATTTTAGTTGATATTTTTAATACAACAATTTTTTATACATTCTTCTCTACATATACGGTATTACCAGCTATTTTCTGAGAATTTATGGATAATTACTGAGTTGTTCACCCGTTCAATCCCATCTAAATTATTTTGTTCAAATATCCGCTATCTAACTAAAGTTGTAGCAACAAAGTTGACATGCAGTAATTTTATAATCACAACATACATTCTAATTCCGAATCTATAAACTAGCAAGTTTTTCAGTAATTAATTATCTCTAGTTTCAGAGACAGGGTGTAAGTAACGAAAGCTCATACTCAAGCTATAAAAGCCTTTCCAGTCTTTCGTTCCCACTCCAGTTACAATATCCAGCCTTGCAAATAGATGCGGATTAATTCACAAAATTAGTCATTTAATCATTACCATTGCCTTCTATCGATACAGAGTAAATGCGGAAATAGGCGTTATATTTTGTATTTTTAGGTATTTTGATCAGTAGTTATACATAATTATCAATCTTACCTATCCAGAATTAGGCTGAAAAAATCTTGATTGCTACATATAGGTACAGAATAAATACAGACATATCGACAATTGAAAAAAATTGTCTTTGTGAATAAAATGTCAACAAAACTTAAATATGTTGAATAAAAAAAACTTAAAAACCAATCACTACCATATCATTTTTTTAATGACAATATCTCATTAGATAGAGTTTTTAGAATATGAGGTAAATATCAAAATCACTATTAGTAAAACTATAATATTCCTGTAATATTAGCAATCTTTCTGAGAATTGGAAAATCTCAAGATTACGGGATTTATAGAAGAGAACAAATAGATGAGAAAAACCGCCACTAGTTTAGGGCGGTCTGGTTAAGCAATCGGAGGGTATTTACAGCTTACTCTGCTAATCAATAAAATTGTTGTAACAAAGCTTGCACTTAAGAGAATCTGCCAAAATTTCTCCTAATTTGTGCAAATTCAAATCACCTTATTGCTTACCATAAGCCCTCATTGGCTCCTTAATGAAGCGAATGTAAAGATGTTTAAACGTAGACTTAATCACTCTCGGCATCCCAAAATCAATTGGTACAAATTTATCAGGTAAACGCCAATCATCGATTTGTAAAATATCGGGATGTAAGTTAGGAAAATTGATATTTTCACCGATATTTCCCCCATCTTTCAACATTCCCAAACGTATCGATGCGGCTACCGTAGGTACTTGTTCGGGTGCAACATTGAGAATTTCGACCATTGCCCGATCTAAAGCAAAGACATCGGTAGAAGCGGCGAGAATATTTAATTTACGGGGTTCCCCATTGCTAGGGCCATTACCTTCGTGCCCAATAATCCCATCAAGTATAGTTAAATCGGGACTAATCGCTTTTGCCGTTTCCACCAGCATATCTCCAAAGCGGTTGACATCTTTCCCGGCTTCCATGTGCCACCATGCCTTCATTTTTCCAGGAACGCAACCAAAAAGGTTTTTCACGCCCAAAGTCAGTACAAGTTGACAGTGAGATTTAACTTTAGGCAAATTAATAACCACATCTGCTTCCATTGCTTCTTTGCACAGTAGCAGGTGATTGAATCCTTCATTGATAGTTTGATAGCGTTTACCGTGGAATTCCACAATAGGTAGCTGAAGTTGATCTAAAATTGGTTGATAACCGCTAGCGATCGCCACACCTTTAGCGCTACCAAAAGCTGGACTATCTCCCAAAAAAGGTATACCACCTGCTTCCATCACCATTTCGGCAACAGCATAAACTAATTCGGGGCGAGTGGTACATTCCTTACCAGGACGGGAACCCGTTAGCAAATTTGGCTTGAGTAGTACTTTATGTCCAGGTTTGACAAATGTAGCCATTCCACCAAGAGGTTCGAGAAGCGTTTCCAGGGATTCTCGTAAAGCTTCATGTTGGTAAGAGGTTGCACGAATTAAGCTAACGGAAGCAGGCATTTTGGGTTAGGGATGGGAGTTTTTTGGATTGGGGATGGGATATTAGGCTTGAGAATTATAGTTTCTACCAACCTAGTATTTAATAATGCCAAAACTACTTAGATTTGCAGAGGGACACTAATACAGTTTTGTAGGTGTCCATCTGGATTAAGATTTGTTTAAGCTTTGACTGACTTATGAACTCAGAGGTACAATCGCACTCATTTGCTCGAGGTTGAGGACTTCCGCGAGTTGCGCTTCAGTCATTAGTTCTTTTTCTAACACAATTTGTCGGAGAGATTTCCCTGTTTCGAGGGATTCTTTGGCGACAGCAGCAGCGTTTAAGTAACCAATATGGGTGTTTAATGCGGTTACGAGTGCCAAACTACCTTCTGCATATTCTAAGCATCTTTCCTTATTGGCGCTGATACCCTGAATACATTTATCGGTGAGTGCGGCGATGGTATTACCAAGAATTTCAATACTGTGAATCAGGTTGTAAGCAATAAGTGGCATCATCACATTTAATTCTAATTGTCCCCCTTGGGCTGCCAGTGCGATCGCGTTATCATATCCCATCACCTGGAAGCAAACCATTGATGTCATCTCCGCCATCACCGGATTATACTTTCCGGGCATAATCGAGGAACCGGGTTGTACTGGAGGTAATTGAATTTCTTTGAATCCTGTTTTTGGCCCCGAATCCATCAGTCGCAAATCGTGGGATATTTTCGCTAAATCCTGCGCCAAGTTGCGTAAAGAACCAGAAACATTAACAAAGGGTGCCATACTTTGCATTGCTGCCATGAGGTGCGGAGCCGGTTGTAAAGGGCAATTAATTAGCTCTGAAAGAACTTGTACCACGCGATCGCGATATTTGGGGTGAGTGTTCATACCCGTCCCTGCGGCACTTCCTCCCAATCCCAACACCATCAAATCACCGGAAGCTGTGTAAATTCGGTTTTGGTGTTCGCTGAGGATTTGTGCCCAAGCGCGAAAACTTTCCCCCAAACGCACAGGTACGGCATCCTGAAGGTGGGTACGTCCAGATTTGATGATATTTTGAAACTCATCAGCTTTTGCTTCCAGAGATGCGATCGCTTTTTCTAAAGCTGGGTGTAATGTTCTTGATAGCGCTAATAATCCCCCAATGCGGATAGCTGTGGGAATGACATCGTTGGTAGACTGACCGTAGTTTACATGGTCGTTGGGGTTTACTCGTTTGTAATTGCCCTTTTCATCCCCCAAAATTTCCAAAGCACGGTTTGCCAGAACTTCATTGACATTCATATGGTGGGAAGTTCCCGCACCTGCTTGATACACATCGACAACAAATTGCTCGCGAAGTTTACCTGCAAGGATTTCGTCTGCTGCTTCCACAATGGCTTTGCTGGTTTCTGGGGTGATGCAATCTAATTCACCATTGACAATTGCAGTAGCTTTTTTGATATATAGACAAGCATCTACGTAAGTATCTAATGGTTTTAAGCCGCTAATTGCGAAATTTTCAATTGCTCTGAGGGTTTGAATACCGTAATAAACATTACTTGGTATTTGTTTTTCGCCCATCGAATCGCGTTCGCTGCGGAATTGAGAGTTTTCTGTTTGCGTCATGGTAATTTGGAACTTGATATTCTACGACTGCTAAAAAGTTAATTATCTGAGCTTGTGTGATTACTCGATCCAACTTACATGCAAAAAATTTAAAATAGCGATGAATATCCCCAATACAATTACTTTTTCCCGTATTATCGGCATTCCATTTATTCTCTATTTATTGCAAAATCCCACCGTGCAATCTAGATGGATATGTTTGGCAATTTTTCTCGTTTGTGCATTAACTGATTGGCTAGATGGATATTTAGCTAGAAAATTAAATCAAATTACCGATTTAGGTAAATTTCTCGATCCATTAGTTGATAAATTACTCGTACTTGCACCATTACTTTCCCTCATCGAACTCCGACAAATACCAGCTTGGGGGGTGTTTGTCATCTTGGGGAGAGAATTAACCGTGGCTGGATGGCGTGTGAATCAAACTAGTATTTCTGGGGCGAATATTTGGGGTAAGCTGAAAACAGTTAGCCAAATTCTTGCCATATCGCTTTTGATTGCACCTTTATCGGCAAATTGGCAAATACCCTCACTCGCGGCTTTTTGGGTTTCTGTCGCCTTAACAATTATCTCTGGTGCTATCTATCTCTTACCATCAAAACCATCTCATGAAGAGCCAAAAAGCCGTTCATGATGACTTTACCTATTTCCTAGGTAAGACTGAGAATTGCACATACACTACATAACGATGATGCCAGAAAATCGTACTTATTGTTACTATTTATCAAGTAATTTACTAATCGCACACTATTCAAAATGTCAACTGCTCTAATTACAGGTGCTTCTGGTGGTATTGGTAAAGCCTTTGGGGAAGAACTGGCTGCTCGGGGGATGGATTTAGTGCTTGTGGCACGTTCGGAAGCCAAATTACATCAATTGGCTTCCGAATTGCAGGTAAAACACAATATTAAAGTAGATGTGATTGTCAAAGACTTGACAGAAACATCTGGAATTAATGATGTATTTAATTATACAGAAGAACGGGGGATAAAAATCGATTTATTGGTTAATAATGCAGGTTTTGGTGATTATGGTGAGTTTGCCCAGAGGGATGTAAATCGCCAAACTCAGATGGTGCAGTTAAACATTTTGGCATTAGTTGCACTCACACACAAATATTTACCATTCATGCAAAAATATCGTTCGGGAAGTATTATTAATGTAGCTTCGATCGCAGCCTTCCAACCGATACCTTATATTTCAGTGTATGCAGCAACCAAAGCTTTTGTATTGAGCTTTAGTCAAGCTTTGTGGGCAGAAAATCGCAGGTATGGAGTACGTGTATTATGTAGTTGTCCAGGTCCTACGGATACTAACTTTTTCACAGAAGCTGAATTTCCAGAAACAATTGCAGCTAAGAATACACAAATTACGACACCCGAAGTTGTAGTACAGGATGCATTGCGAGCGTTAGAAAAAGGTGATTCTGTAGTTGTTAGTGGTGGACTTACCAATAATGCGATCGCGAATTTATCACGGATTGTACCTCGACAAACTCTAGTTAGTTTTCTAGAAAAGCAATTCAAGACTTAATTTTTATGACTCGTTCTCCGAGCAGTTTCCACCATAGAGTTTACCATTTTTTGTGCTCGATTCTCAATACTACATTCTGAATTTGGTTATGGTATTGTGTTGGTGAATTTAATGATACAAAAAATTCAATGAAACTAATTAAAAAAGCTGCTGTTTGGAGACGAGTTATTTACTTTTGTATCCCAATTGTCATTATTAGTTTATTTTTGACAAATCTCAGTTCAGATACTATTGAAATTACTGGTATAGATTTTATTGGGCAAGCGACTTTTCCTAGTGGCATGAATTTTCAAAAGACTGCTTTTGGGGGACTTTCTGGTATTACCTACGATGAAAAGAACCAACTTTATTATGCCATTTCTGATGACCGCAGTGAAAAAGCTCCTGCTCGCTTCTACACCCTCAAAATTGATTTGAGTAAAGGAGCTCTCAAACAAGATGGAGTTGTACCTGTTGGAGTGAAGTTGCTGTTAAATGCCAAAAATGAAAATTTTGCGCCGAGAACAGTAGATACAGAGGGAATCGCTTTGGGTAAGCCAGGGAGTGTATTTATTTCTTCTGAAGGCGATGCATCACAAATCATTAACCCATTTATTAAAGAATTTTTGCTGGCTTCCGGTAAGGAAATTAACAACCTTTCAATTCCTGATAAATTTTTACCATCCAGTGATTACAAAAAAGGTGTTCGCAATAATTTAGCTCTGGAAAGTCTTACCATTAACCCCAATAAACAATATCTCTTTACAGCTACTGAAAATGCTCTCATTCAAGATGGTACGGAAGCGAAACCAGGAATTCCCACTTCTTGCCGCATTCTTCGCTATAACCTGGCGACAAATCAAGCTGATAAAGAGTATTTGTATGTAACTGAAGCGGTAAAACCCTTAATTAATATAACTGGTAAATATGCTCAAGGTTTACCTGAGTTACATGCAATTGATAATCAAGGGCATTTCCTCAGCATTGAACGTGCATTTACAGGTTTGGGGTTTAGAATTGCCCTATTTCAAATTTCTCTCGAAGATGCAACCGATATTAGTAATATTGACAGTCTTCAAGCAACTAATACCAAAAATATTAAACCTGTACAGAAAAAATTACTGCTAGATTTACGCAACCTTGATGTCTTATTGGATAATGTCGAAGGCTTGACGCTAGGTTCCAAGTTACCAGATGGACAGCCATCTTTAATTCTTGTCAGCGACAATAACTTCCAATCTATCCAGCGTACTCAGTTTCTTGCCTTCAGGCTCAAAACCGCATCACCTCTACAAAAACTATTACGCCGTCTCAATTTTAACAATAACCCATAAACATACCAATTCCTAAGATTCTCTGGGAAGAGGGGCTTTCCCCTCTAATCTTCCCAGCTATTTCAGTGTATCCACTGAAAGTATTGCTAGCACTTGTGTCTAGACTACGAGGTTTCCGTGTAATTTCTCATAGGGATTGCCAGACAAGTATGTTAAACCATGTTTAGATACATTCACATAGGTCAAATTAAAGCTTTATTGCTGTTTCACATTATTTGTTAACTAAGTTCTATACATTATCTCCTAGTCGTTAAACACAACTAAAACTTAATCCTTGAATATAAGAAAACAAATTCATTAAATATAAATTGATAATTAATAAAATAAAATTTATGACTGTTTGTAATTGGCAAGATATAGTAAAAAATGAAGCAATGCAAAAAGCTGACTTAGACGACTATCTAGGGAAATTTTTAAACAATCGCTATTTAATTAGAGAGCTAATTGGTAAAGGTGGCATGGGGAAAGTCTACCTAGCAGAAGATGCTGCAAAAGGTGGTATTCCTGTGGCAGTGAAAATACTATCCTTAAGTCTTGCGAATCAGCAAATGTCACAGCGTTTTGCAAGAGAAATTTTTATTGGAGCTCAATTAGGGCGCAAAAGCAAACATATTGCCCGTGTTCTTAGTTATGGAGTGACTGAAAATAAAATTCCATTTTATGTAATGGAATATTTACAAGGAAAAAATCTAAAAACAGTTATTAAATCTCAATCTTTAAGTCTGAGTCAAATATTAGAAATAATTAATCAAATATGTTTAGGATTACAATGTGCCCATGAAGGAATTAAGTTTAAAGGTGAAATTTATCCAGTTTTACACCGTGATATTAAACCAGAAAATATTTTTATTTTAGAAGATAGTAAACAAAGCGAGTCTAATAAATCAGCAGCGAGCATCTCAGGAGAAATAGTCAAAATCCTAGATTTTGGGATTGCAAAATTTTTAACAGAACGAGCAGGAATGACGCTTACTGAATCATTTATCGGTAGTTTGCCATACTGTTCTCCTGAGCATATGGAAGGGCGGAAATTAGTAGATGTACGTTCTGATATCTACAGTTTAGGTGTGTTGATGTTTGAAATGCTCACTGGCAAACATCCATTCAATATGAAAGATAATTCTTTTGGTAATTGGTATCAGGCTCATAGATTTCAAGTTCCACCGAAATTTCAAGAAGTCAATCCTAATATTCATATCCCTAGAGAATTACAGGAATTAGTGATGAAGTGTTTGGCAAAAGAAGTTAAAAATCGCCCACAAAATATAGAAAAAGTTTTAGAGACATTAGAAAAAATTAAACAGCAGCAAAATGGAGAATTTTTAAAGGCTGTCAGTTCAAAAACAAACAAAATAAATCCTACTTTTCAGACTTCATCAGTTCAGCTAGTACCCGTAACTTCAATTTCTGAAAAAATTTGCTTACAAAAAATATGGCCTGCAAATAAACCTAAAGCACTTATTTGTTTCCCGAATATTTTGCATTCAACTCATGGGAATATTCCAACTTTGTGGGCAATGTTACCTAAAAAAGAAATTGATAGTTTTGCTAAACAAATTAATACAAGTGAATTTATTTTACCAAAAAATAATTTACATCCACTCTTGTTATGGATCAATGTCTTGTGTGATGATAAGTTAAATCTCACCCGTTGGCTTTCATACTTTTTAGATATGAAAGATGCTAATGGGCAAAAAATATTACAGGCTCTGGCGAAGACAGGTTACTATCATATTCTGTTATTTGCAGTAGAAAATTCGCAGAAATGTGAAAAAGTAATTACATTAAATTTATCTGCGAGCCAGCGCCAAGCTCTGAATGATTGGCTAGAATCAAGCGAGAAAACTAATCCAGTTGTGCCTTTACATGAGAGTAAAAATATTTTGCGAATTCAGTATGAAAAAATGAAGCCGGAGATGATTAGTAGACTAGTGGAAATTGAGAAACAGCAAAGAATTACTTTCCGAGAATTGTTAGATAAGACATTCAGCAAAGTTTTAAGTTTTATGTCTCGTCCAATCATTTAATCTAATTGCCACTCTTTTCATGACTTCACTGCTTGATTTTGATTATTTAGAGAGCAAGAAAATTGTTATCTGCGAGTAATGATTATAATTATT
Source organism: Calothrix sp. NIES-4101 (assembly GCA_004296455.1). GTDB lineage: Bacteria > Cyanobacteriota > Cyanobacteriia > Cyanobacteriales > Nostocaceae > Brunnivagina. The sequence goes on along the minus strand of AP018280.1, from coordinate 3,392,701 downwards.
TCAGGGATGCTTGCTTTTTTGTAAACTCCTAAATCTTCGGCATCAACCGCAAAAACTGCAAAAAGACGCAAAAAGTACTTGACAAAATTCTTTCGCTTCAGCATAATAAGAAAGTTGCCAATAAGCAATCGATTGAGGGACTGTAGTTCAATTGGTTAGAGCACCGCCCTGTCACGGCGGAAGTTGCGGGTTCGAGCCCCGTCAGTCCCGTTCCCAAGCTCAATATCCTAAGCAAGTAAACCTTAGCTAAGAATTACTCTTTATTAATATTTTCAAATACAGGTCTGAATCTCAGTTATTGCCAGGATGCTTTAACTAGCATTGATTTCAGGTTATGCTGATGTATTTGGAAAGCGCAAATATCGCGAAGACTGAAAAATCGAGAAAAATAAACATCAAAAAATTATTATGACTGTAAGAGTCCGTATTGCACCCAGTCCAACTGGGAATTTGCATATTGGTACAGCTAGGACTGCTGTATTCAATTGGTTATTCGCTCGCCACCACAATGGTAAATTTATTTTGCGAATTGAGGATACAGATGAGGAGCGATCGCGTCCCGAATTTACCGATAATATTTTAGAGGGATTACGCTGGCTGGGTTTAACTTGGGATGAAGGACCATTTTTTCAGTCACAGCGCCTGGATATCTACAAAAGTGCTGTACAGAAATTAATTGACCAAGGTTTAGCATATCGTTGTTACACTACATCAGCAGAACTCGACGCATTGCGGGAACTGCAAACAGCCAAGAAGGAAGCACCCCGCTACGATAATCGCCATCGCCATCTTACGCCAGAACAAGAAACTGCACTCCAAGCTGAAGGGCGTAACTTTGTCATTCGTTTTAAAATTGATGACAACCGCGAGATTGTTTGGCATGACTTGGTACGGGGAACAGTCACCTGGAAAGGTAGTGACTTGGGTGGTGATATGGTTATTGCTCGCGCTACTGATGATGGTATCGGTCAACCACTTTATAATTTTGCAGTAGTGGTGGATGATATGGACATGCAAATTACCCATGTGATTCGCGGTGAAGATCACATTGCTAATACAGCCAAGCAAATTTTACTATATGAAGCTTTTGGCGCAAAAGTACCGGAATTTTCCCATACTCCCCTAATTCTCAATAAAGAAGGACGTAAGTTATCCAAACGTGATGGTGTAACTTCAATTTCCGATTTTCAGGAAATGGGTTTCACAGCAGAAGGTTTAGTGAATTATATGACGTTGTTGGGTTGGTCACCACCAGATTCAACTCAAGAGATTTTTACCCTGGCTGACGCGGCAAAGGAATTTAGTTTTGACAGAGTCAACAAAGCTGGAGCAAAGTTTGACTGGGATAAATTAGATTGGATAAATAGTCAGTATATCCATGCCATGCCTATAGATAAATTGACAGATATACTGATTCCTTATTGGGAAAAAGCTGGGTATCAATTTAACGCTGGTAGAGATAGGGCTTGGCTGGAAAAAATCACTGCTTTAATTGCCACTAGTCTCAAACGTTTGCAAGATGCTGTGGAGATGACCAAAGTATTTTTTAGTGAAGTTGTAGAATATAATGACGAGGCAAAAGCGCAATTACAGCAAGAAGCTTCAATAACTGCACTTAATGCTGTTTTAGCTACTTTAGAAAGTGGACAAGAATTAACAGAAGCCACTGCTCAAGACATCATTAAACAAGTTATGAAAGAGCAAAACTTGAAAAAAGGTGTGGTGATGAAAAGCTTACGTGCTGCACTCACTGGCGAAGGACATGGTCCTGACTTGATTCAATCATGGTTGTTGCTGCATCAACTTGGTTTGGATAAATCCAGGTTTACAAGTGCCTTAGCTAAATAATTTCGATTGACAAGCAAATTTCATTTGGTAGAGATGTTACATGTAACGTCTCTACATCTCTACATAATTTTTGAGTGCATCCTACTTCCCTGATTCTGGTAATTCTATGGAATCAAAAAATGGGACTTTCAAATTAGCGAATCTACTTCAGATTGATAACATTTTTTAGGTGTGTAATCCCCATTCTCAAACTCAGATGACCTGATTTTCTCAACTATTAAGTATTAATACACTGACAACTTAAAACACAGGCAATTACCCAGAATCAGGGAACTCACAATGTAAAAATAGTGTCATCTACATCACTTAGAAAATGATGCGATCGCCAAGAAGATGTTAAACAACTTATTAAATCAAAAAGTAAATTTATCTTTAGTACTAATTTCAGTTGTCGCCACCTCTACAATTAGCACTACTGTCCAAGCCCAAGAAGCACCACCAGCAATTTTTGGAGATGTGACAATTGGGACTAGATTTGCTCCAGACCCCTACCCAGTTAGAGGAATGAGCGGTGGTTCAATACCAGGTAAAAAAATTGTTGGGAGAACCGAAACCCCTACAGGACCTTGCACTGGTTTTTTTGATGAGAAGCCCGACCACACCATTGAACTAAAAAATCGCTTTGAATATCTCAAACTGCAAGTACAAAGTCCAGCCGACACCACTCTAATTATTAGTGGCCCTGGTGGCAGTTGGTGTAATGATGATTTCAATGGCAAAAATCCCGGTATAGTCGGAGAATGGCTACCCGGAATCTATCAAGTTTGGATTGGCTCCTATGAAAAAAATAGGTATCTTCCCTATACTTTGCAAATTACGGAGTCGAATTAGTTTCTAATCAGGGTAAGGGCAAAAGATAAATTTTATTTGATTGACTTTTTCGCCATTACCCCCATCCTCTTATCTAATACCCTTTTTCACATCTTCTGGTATAAATGATGAGAATTAAGTTAAATTTAATTAAGATTATTGCATCTGTCATGGTTATGTCGTAGGGTGATTCGGCCCTAAGTAGACCATGCGGCGCACCAAAGTTAAACAAAATGGATTTATAAATATCCGTTTCGTAGCAATGTCGCAACGAGTTAAAAGCAGTTGCTGTCAAAGCTGAGAAGTTGTATTTGCAGAGGCAGATTAAAAATGAAATTCTCCTGGAGAGTCGCACTACTCTGGACATTACCCGCTTTAGTTATTGGCTTTTTCTTTTGGCAAGGGGCTTTTGCAACTGCTCCGGCTGATATGACAAAGAATACAGCTAGTACGCGCATGACCTACGGTCGCTTTTTGGAATATCTAGATGCGAACCGGGTTACCAGCGTTGATTTTTATGAAGGTGGTCGAACTGCGATCGTTGAAGCTGTTGATCCTTCACTTGATAACCGTGTTCAGCGTGTGCGTGTAGATTTACCATCGAGTGCGCCGGAATTAATTAATAAGCTTAAGGAAAATAACGTAAATTTTGACGCGCACCCAGTGCGAAATGATGGAGCGATTTGGGGATTATTGGGTAATTTGATTTTCCCTGTTCTATTGATTACTGGATTGTTCTTTTTGTTCCGTCGTTCCAGCAATCTTCCTGGTGGCCCCGGTCAAGCGATGAATTTTGGTAAGTCGAAAGCACGTTTTTCGATGGAAGCCAAAACTGGAGTTAAGTTTGATGATGTTGCTGGTATTGAGGAAGCTAAGGAAGAGTTACAAGAGGTTGTAACTTTCTTGAAGCAGCCAGAGAAATTTACTGCGGTAGGCGCACGTATTCCCAAGGGTGTGTTGTTAGTTGGACCTCCGGGAACTGGTAAAACTTTGTTGGCAAAAGCGATCGCTGGTGAGGCGGGTGTACCTTTCTTCAGCATTTCCGGTTCGGAATTTGTGGAAATGTTTGTGGGTGTGGGTGCCTCCCGTGTCCGTGATTTGTTCAAAAAAGCTAAAGATAATGCACCTTGTATCATCTTCATTGATGAAATCGATGCAGTCGGTAGACAGCGCGGTGCGGGTATTGGTGGCGGTAATGATGAGCGTGAACAAACCTTAAACCAGTTGTTGACGGAGATGGATGGTTTTGAAGGTAATACAGGTATCATTATTATTGCGGCGACTAACCGTCCCGATGTTCTTGATGCTGCTTTGTTGCGTCCTGGACGTTTTGACCGTCAGGTAACAGTTGATGCACCCGACATCAAAGGTCGTTTGGAAGTATTACAAGTTCATGCTCGGAATAAAAAGCTTGATCCTAGTGTTTCTTTAGAAACTATTGCTCGTCGTACCCCTGGTTTTACGGGTGCAGATTTGGCTAACTTGCTCAATGAGGCTGCCATCCTAACAGCACGTCGTCGTAAAGAGGGAATTACCTTGTTAGAAATTGACGATGCAGTCGATCGCGTTGTTGCAGGTATGGAAGGTACACCGTTGGTTGATGGTAAGAGCAAACGGTTAATTGCTTACCATGAAATTGGACATGCGATTGTGGGTACCCTGTTGAAAGATCATGACCCAGTTCAAAAAGTTACATTGATTCCTCGCGGACAAGCTCAAGGTTTAACCTGGTTTACCCCGAATGAGGAGATGGGTTTGGTGACTCGTTCTCAGCTACGGGCAAGGATTACAGGCGCTTTGGGTGGTCGTGCTGCCGAGGAAGTGATTTTCGGTCGGGCCGAGGTGACTACTGGTGCTGGAAATGACTTGCAGCAAGTAACTGGGATGGCGCGCCAGATGGTGACTCGCTTCGGGATGTCTGATTTGGGTCCCGTATCCTTAGAAAGTCAGCAAGGTGAAGTTTTCTTAGGACGTGACTGGACAACACGTTCTGAGTATTCAGATTCCATTGCCTCACGTATCGACTCGCAAATTCGCATTATTGTTGATGAATGTTACGAAAATGCGAAGAAAATTATGCGGGATCATCGCGAAGTTTGCGATCGCTTGGTAGATTTACTTATTGAGAAGGAAACTATCGACGGTGAGGAGTTCCGGCAAATTGTGGCTGAGTATGCGGAAGTTCCTGATAAATCTCAATTCGTTCCCCAGTTATAAGTTGCTTGGATGAATCTAGATTAGTTCCTAGATTTGCTTATTGAGATTAATCAATCAATAGTTAATAAATGGGGATGATGTATGTCGTCCCCATTTATGTTTGCGTATCAATTTCCGTATTTTCAAATTTTGGCTTGTAGTTTTTCTTGGTAGAGAAGGTAGATACAGGACTTTTGGCTTCTTTCGGTAGGGGGGTAATACTGTCTTCTGAATTATGTTCTACAACCTCTCTAGATGACAGATACGGTTGAATTTAAAAAATTTAGGTTTTATAAGGGTTTTATATGGACGCAGAAACATCAGCAAACGATATCTCAACTATGCAGTTACAAGCTTCCTCAAGTCTACCCACATTACGTTTTGGAGACTTTGGACAGTCAGTGAGAGTGTTACAGCGTTTGTTAAGAACGAATGGTTATCCCATCAGTATTGATGGTTCATTTGGTGCTTTAACTGAGAGTGCTGTGAGAGCATTTCAAAGCAGACGTGGTTTAGCGGTGGATGGGATAGTTGGTACGCGAACTTGGAATGAACTAACGCGATAATTTGCAATTATATAATTGTAAAGATAGAAAATGCGATCGCGCATGAAAATGATTTAATCACTCCCAATACTATGCAAGCTTAGCTATAAATTTCCCAATTTCTCAAAAGACTAAAAGTAGTTTTAACTACTATTGTGGACATTTTATTAGTTTATGATAATTTTTTTGATGCTTAGTGGGTATCTTTTCCGGACTAAGCAACTTTCAATTGTCAAAGGGAATGTGAGCGCTAGTAAAACGAGATACAATGAGTGATATTGGGTTGCTGATGACAAGCATGTTCGTAAGCAGGCAACAATCCTTGCCTAATTTACCAGAACAGCTATCATTTCAGTACGAAAATAGCTATTTTATAGAGGCAAATTCAGTCCAGTTACTAAAATCAATATCGGCAGTTCAGGCAACTCCTCCTGAGTTTACTCATATCGACCATAACTCTTCAACGACGTTAATAGTACTGGATTTAAAATTTAAAAATATACTCAGCCAGTTAGCTGCTAAAGTCCGTAACAAAGACTTTTCTGGTACAGATACTACAATAACAGAACCCAGTTTATCACAATTAAATTCTGTAAATGAGGGTCTTAATTTCACCCCAAATCCAGAAATCTTAGCTGATGTTGGTGTTAATGAAACAATGCCTTCTCGCAAATTCAAACCTTTTCGCAATTCCAATCTTCCTGTGTTGCAATATGGAAATTCAGGGATTTCGGTACGGGTTCTCCAAAAGTTATTAGCCTCGAATGGGTATGCTATTCGCGTCGATGGTGTTTTTGGCGCATTGACTGAAGTTGCGGTAAAAGCATTTCAAAGTCAGCGAAAATTAGTAGCAGATGGTATGGTTGGGACAAAAACTTGGGGTGAGTTGACGAAATAAGTTTTTCCCAATTAAAGCTTAAGCTTTAATTTTATGACGGTCTTCAAAGAATATATAAAAAACAAATATTCATTACATTCATCTCAAATTTATTCAGTTATTTTGGAGGGTTTTTCCCTCCAAATGGCACAATAATTATCTACTACTCTGTTCCGCTAATAATTGCAACGCTTTCGGCTTATAAAGTAAGTAAAATAAAGCCTCTATATAACGTAATAAATCCTCACGGTTCTCTTGAGATGTAAAATTCCAAAAACCGTAAATTCTCGCTAGGGAAAGTAACTTAGTAGTATGAATTTTCCAAGTGTAGCTACTATAAACTCTTTCAATTCCCCGATGAGAGATTTCCTGCCAATAATGAGGATTTTGCTGACATTTACTGAGAAATTCCAGAATTTTATTTGCTGTTGCCTCTAAGTTAGTGGGATTAATCAGAAAACCATTGAATCCATCTTGAATAATTTCTAATGGTCCACCAAATTGAGTCGCAAATGTCGGTATACCAGAAATCATTGCTTCTAAAATTGTTAAACCAAAAGCTTCAAATAAAGCAGGTTGTACAAATATTCCTTGATGATCGGCAATTACCCGATAAATTTCCCCGGAATCAGTCTTAGATAAACGTACTCCTAACCAGCGAATTTTACCGTGGAGATTATACTCATCAATGAGGTGATAAAGTTTGATGATTTCATCACGTTCTTCGTTATCACCCGATTCTTCCACACGCAATTTACCAGCAACTAAAATCAAGTTGCAGGATGCTTGTAATTCTTTACTTTGGGCAAAACATTCTGCTAAACCTGTGATATTTTTAATTTTATCTAGACGTGCCATTGAGAAAATCGGACGCTTCTTAGGGTCATCTAACTTTCCATATATATGTTCCGAATCTTCGAGGCTAAATAGCATTTCCTCAAGTCGTTTTCTATCGCTTTCGACCCTTTCTTGATGTCGAGAATAGGGAAAATAATAACTCTCACTTACTCCTGGAGGAACAACGTTGAATTTAGGGCTAAATAATTCAATGCCATTGACTACATGATATAAATCAGGCATTGTGAAGCATTTATAGGATTCATACTGTCCGACACTATCATGTGTCCCAACAATTTCTTGGTAAGTACTGCTGATAATAAAGTTTGCTGCATTCATTGCCAATAAATCGGCAGTAAATTGCATCGAAAAATGATATTTACTTTCTAAATCTTGCCAGTATAAATTACTAAACAAATATTTAGATTTTTCTAAGGCATGGGCAATATTACATTGAGTCACCTTCATTCTGCGCGACAGTAAAAATGCAACTAAATTTCCATCAGAATAATTACCAATGATTAAATCTGGTCTACCTTGAAACTCAGCTAATAATTCCCGTTCTGCATCGATCGCATATGTCTCTAAATATGACCAAATCTCAAACCGAGAAATCCAATTTTGGGTCATATTCGGGTTAAAATCCCGGAAGGGAACCCGTAAAATCCAAACATTTTCAGTCCCATAAACTTTTTCAAGTCTTTGGTTACATAGGGTGCCATCACTGTTCGGAATTAAGCGCGACAGAATAATAACTTTCGCCTGAACATTGAGTAGAGATAAACCTGCTAGTTCGATATCTGCTTCGATTTGTGTTTCTAGGTTTTTGGCTTGATCGAGGACATAGACAACTTGACCACCCGTATCTGGTCTTCCCAACACTCCTTCTTGTCCAAACCATCCATGGGGAGACACCAAGACGATTTTAAAAATCATGGGAATCCGGGAAATAAATTCTTCTAACGTTTGGGGTGCGGGTGAGTCGATTAATTCATCTAAAATACTGAGTGTTTCCAGGACTCTGGCTGCTGTATTCCCCCAACCTGGCTCAAACCCCATCATTTGTAATTGAAAGCGGAATTGTTCGTAGGGTTCGGTTTCCGCTAAAGTGCCTATGAATGCGATCGCATTTTTAACTTGTTCGGAAAGTTGCTGCTGTGTCTGAATGCGATCGTTAATTAGTAGTTGAATCCCATTATATTGATGTAAACGCAAAAAATTTAATAAACTTTCTAACCATTGTTTAGGGTCGGCGAACAGTTTACTGGATAGGTAACGGTTGAGAAACTGTACACCTTTACCAATATTTTTGGGGTCACGAATTACAGGTGAATAGTCGTAAAAGGGAGCAAAATCTATTTCTAATAAGTCTCCATCGTTGGGGTTGTAGCGATTAACTAATCTGTCCCTTGTATCTAATAACTCTTGTGTTGACATGGTTTCTATTCTTAAGTCTGGAGTCAATCGATACACTTCTTGAGCAGCTATTTTTGACCGAATAATAAAGCAAAGGTTAGAATCTTCCTGAATTATTTCTTGAGTGTAATAAATTAATTTACTTAACTGAGAATTTTGCTTAAATTCTGATTCTTTTTGGCATTTATCGCAAAAATGATTGTATAGGTTAATGATGTCATTCCGCAGTAAATATTGTTTTTCATCTGCTCTGATTTCACTCATCAGAGAACGTAAATCGTTTTTCTCACCACTATCAAGGACAGCTTGTAGTAATTCTGACATAGTTATAAGACCAGTTTATACGACTAGTAACTTTTCTGTGGGGGTTATAAAGCTTGTTTCACGAATATATTTTTCCAGATGACAGACATCTTGCTTTTTTTCCTGAGTTCAAAAATAGCCTTTTTGAACTCAAATTCAGGTTTTTAGGGTGCCCCATCCCCAATAAAGCTAATTTTCATGTAGAAGCAAGATGTCAGTCTACTTCTTTAGAAATATCTTATCTTTGAGTATTTTGTACTCTAACTAAAGAGGTAAGTCAGGGTGCAGAAACAGGAAATCATCTAGATTTGACTATTTGTTTGTTAAATTATAATTTTGTATTTAATCAAGTTTAATTAATATTTAATCTTATCCAAACGTAACTTAAATGATGATTATCACTGCAAAAAATTTAAATTTTAGTATATTAAAGTCAAGTTTTTAATTGAAATATTTTCTCAATTGATGCAGATGTTTATAATAAATAGCATCATCTTGAATCCTGATGGAGATTCATATGGCTGATAACACTCGTAACCTGCCAATTCATGATCACAGCGTTGCTAACATCCTGATTACTTCCTTGTTTATTCTCTGTGGAGTAACGGTTATCTTTCTTCTGGGAATTTTCTAGTATTGATTTTGAGAAACTTGATTGATGGGGACGCGATTCTGAGACGTACTTGGATGTCGCGTCTCATGTGTTTTCATATAGTTGGGATTTATTAAGTTGGCGTAAAGATAAAAAACTTAACCGCAAATTTAACTCAAGATACAGAAAATATCTATATAGTTATTTAACTTGTAAGTTAAATCATTTCTCTTTATCCAAGAGCAAGCCAATGTTTCAAACAAATGACTTTAATTGCCAGGGCGGATGATGGGACTCGAACCCACGGATGGAGGTACCACAAACCTCTGCCTTAACCACTTGGCGACACCCGCCGTACGATTCGTATAATAGCATATTCAACAAGAAATCGATCCAGGGATTTTTCAAAAAATCAAAAAAATAGAAAAAGGAACGGATGGAGTGGGGCAAGAGTCAAGAAATTACAGCGAATTTACGTTTAAACGCATGAAAGTCTCAACAATTGTTACATCTATGGGGATTTTGGGGCTATTTTTGCTGGGAGTAGTCATGACTAAAAATAATCCCAGTCAAGCTGAGTATGAGCAGTATGCTGTACGCGAACTGACTGGTTATTTAAAAAGCAACGTTTGTCAGAAAACTCCTCGGATTATCGGGGAAATTGAAAAACTTGCTGGCATTAAATGCAACGAAGCCTTTGATAGTGTTAACCCGCAAATTCGCGATATTATTGCCGCTACTACAGATAGACAAGATTTTATAGTTTTCAGCATCTACCGTACTGAATTAAAGCTCAATGAGTGGATTCCCTCCTATAAGTTTGAAACGGTGGGGGCTTTGGGAAATTTTTATACTTATAGTGCAGAGAAAAAATGATACAACAATATACCGGACATTTAAAAAATTCCCGGTTATAATAAAAGCGCCAGTGAATACGGTGCAATACTGGCGCTGGTGTTATCAGGTTATAAGCAAGCATCATTCTATTCAAAATAATCTATATGCTCCACGGGGTTAGACCATTACAGGGTGTGACCCCGTATCTATTTCCGGAGTAGTCATTACTTACTAGGTGTTGCAATGATAGCAAAACCTAGACGTGACACTTGGATTGGAGGAGTACACTCGCTACCATTAACTACACATTTCTGCTCCACTTTTGGCGTATCTACTACCTTTACAGAAACTGTATAACGATCAAAATTGAGTATTTTCCTTTCTTTGATCATTGAGACTATTTGCTCAGTGACTAGATTGATTCCAGTCTTAGCAGCGAAATCAGCCATATAAATGACCTCACTTCTTAATTTCTCTTCAAGTTGGCGAATAAACTCTGCACTATATGCTCCACCAGAAAGAGCAGTTAGAATTACGTTAGTTGACTGAGTTTTGACTGATGCCCAATTAACAAAGGACTCTGAAGCAAAGTAAACTACTGAGTTCGGATTCTGAGCAATTATGTTATCTCTAGTTGTAGTATACTCATCACGGGTGACATCCTTAAATAAAGGTGGTGTCAGGTCTATGCTACTAATTAAAGTGGCTAAGTTGGGTATTTCTCCATTTAAAATTGAGGTAATTGCACTAGCGTCCAGCTTGATATTACCAGTCCAACCTTGACCACAGTTAAAAACAGGTTTTTGTTCTTTAGTTGACAAGTTGAATGTATATTCATAATTACAAGTAACCGATGCAGTGTGAGACACAGTTCTTTCTGGTGTAATTGTTCGTAATTCCATCCCTACTTGTGGCACTGTAATAGTGAAACATTTTTTAAGCCATCCCGAACCAACGCACTTTTTTTCATCTCTATTTCTGGTAACAGGAACGTGTGTTTTTACAGCAGGAATTGTTTCGCTCCAGGTGTGTTTAGGTTGTACTTTTGCAACAAGATAAATCGTATTACCTATCACATTATATTCAACCTTTTCTATGCTGGTGTTACCCTGATTGCCAATTGTGACCCGATTGACTTGGGAAACAATACTATTTGCTTTAGATTGCCATTGACTAGCAACTGAATCCAATTTAGGAATACAATCTAATATTTTTTGGTCAATAGGCTGGAGTAAGTTAATCGTTTGAGGTTTCTCACAAGCATTCTGATTAGATGCTTTTGCTTGGTGAGATATTCCTAATACGGAAAAAATAGTTAATGCACGTAGTTTTTCACTTTCCCCCCTAAAACAAGAGTTTGCAGTGTAGGTAAAACTAGGGGTGTAGTTCATATGGTAATGTAAAAAATCATTGTGCAATGCAAACCAAAAGCTCATGAACCGACTGAGTAAAGAAGACTTAGCACAAATGAACCGGGACTACTTCCAATCTCTGGACAAGCAGAAATTGGTGGAAGTTGCGGGAAATCTTCATAAACTAGCAGTCGAGCAACTAGAAAAATTAGAGCAAAATTCGAGCAATAGTTCCTTACCCCCATCATCAGACCAATTCAAAAGTAAGGAAAAATCAGGGTTACACCAAGAAGAACAAACACCGCACTCAGAATCACAAACAGAACCAAAGCAAGAAGATAAGGTTGTTTCCGAATCCAGGGAAAAACCAAAAAGTAAGGGATTCGCTCTAAAAAAGCCGGGAAAACAACCAGGGGCTAAGGGGATATGGCGGACAGCACCCTTAGTGCCAAACCAAACCATATCCCATTACCCAAAAACTTGTGCATCGTGTAACAGTGGATTAGAAATAGACCAACAAGCAAAACCCCACATGGGCTATTACGTATTGGAACTGGAAAAATTAGAGTCTGGAATTGAGGTAAAGTGTACGCTTCATCATTACTATCAGGCGACTTGCACCTGTGGACACCAAACAAAAGAAAAGCCTTTAGTCGGGTATGTTTCGGTAGTTGAAGGAAGAAGCAGAGATTTAAGCTTGCAGGAGTATGGACTTGTCGGTCCGATGCTGGCAACGTTTATTGCTTCTGTTGCAATACGATACCGTATGTCCCGACCGAAAATAAGAGAGTTATTGAACGATTGGGTAGGTGTATCGCTGTCAGTCGGAACAATCGACAGATGTATTCGAGAGGTAGGAATAGCTTGTTCCCCAGTCGTTGAGGAATTAATTGAACAATTGCAATCGTCAGAAATAATCCACCTTGATGAAACACCCTGGTATGAGAAAGGGAAATATCGGTGGTTATTTTAGCTGATTGGGACGCTGTGGTTGCGTGTTTTTATCATCCGCAATTACCAGCAACCAATAATGAGGCTGAACGGGCTTTACGACATGCCGTTATTGCTCGACGTATTAGCTATGGTACTCGCACTACTGAAGGCAGTTTAGCTTACTGCTCTGTTTTGAGTGTCATTGAAACTTGTCGTCTCAGAAAAGTTGATCCTTGGGGTTATATTGCAATGGTTCTTACTCAGGCTCGTAAAGGTATAAAACATCCCCCCATTCCTGTTGCTTCTTAATCCTTTTTTGATGCAGGAGAGTGAAAAACTACTAATGCACAGAGTAATAAAATTTTCATTGATCTATTCTCAAGAGTTAATTTGCAATAAGCTGGGAAAATTATCATGACTGATGTGATGTATCGCACATTGTCAGGGAAGTAACAGAATTTTATGAGAGCAAGTTTTGGTTCTCAATGACATTGCTTTCTCAATCAAGCTAGATATCTTCGTTGCCCTAATGAAAGCATCCCGAAATAGAGCAGATGGAAAGCTTATGATCAAAGATTTGCGTTCCATTACTCAAACATGAACAATGCTAGTCAAACTAAACTAGAAAAACTATTAACACAGGGCGAAAAGCGCAAATTGAAGCGAATGCCAACAGTAGCGGCTGTTGACACTATTAGGACTTATAGGACTTACGCCCAAAATCATTCACATGGCTTTGCTTGCGGCAATTATAATGAAGAAACTCCTTAGTGGTGCAGAAAAGTCCTGGAATCCTTATAAATTAAAGGATTTTCGACGAGACGGATATTTTAGCGTTTCTCAAAAAATGGAACGAGGATAATAGCTTTCAGGCGCTATTTTGACCATCTACGCAGTCCGTCATGAGACTCAGAAAAGTTTTCTGCACCACCAAGGAAGAAACTCTTATTGTCCTGTCTGCGAACCTTTGTAAACTTCTGCGCCTATCCGAATGAGTTCCATTACATCTTCTTTTCTAATTATTTCCTTGGGAGTATGAGCATGTGATATAGCGCTTCTCAGTCTGATGAGGTACGATATTTAATCAGGTAGTGCATCTGGTAAAAATTCTAAATGAAACCATACTCAATTGACTTACGCCAGAAGATAGTTGATACCTATCTCGAAGATAAAATATCACAACGCGAGCTTGCAACTCGATTTAAAGTTGCTTTAAGCTTTGTTCAAAAAATACTCAAACAATATCGAGAAACAGGAAATATTGCTCCGAAAGTGAGGGAAGAACAAACTCCACCGAAATTAAACGAACAGCAATTAAAAATTCTTGAAGAAATTGTAGAAGCAAATAATGATGCTACGTTGGCAGAAATTCGTATTTCTTTAGAACAAAAAACAGGTGTTCTTATCGGTCGCTCAACAGTCGATAGAATGTTAAAGAAGATAGGCATCACGGTTAAAAAAAAACATTGCACGCTTCGGAAAAAGAAACTGAAAGAGTTCAGAAGTTAAGAGTAGAGTTTTGGTTAAGAATTCAAGCCATTTTGCCTGAAAACCTTATATTTATTGATGAAGCAGGTGTTAATTTGTCTTTAATAAGAAAAAATGCTCGTGCCCGTAAAGGAAAAAGGGCGTATAGTAAACGTCCCCATAAACGTAGCAAAAATGTTTCTTTAATTGGTGCAATAGGTATGAGAGGTCTCATTGCTCAATATAGTATTTTGGGTGCAACTGATGGATTAACATTTGAAGCTTTTATTTCTCAAAAATTAGTCCCAAAACTTTGGAAGGGTGCTTGTGTTGTTATGGATAATTGCTCTATTCATCTAGGTAAAGATATTGAGAAATTGATTGAAGATGCAGGAGCTATATTAATTTATTTACCACCATACTCTCCTGAGTTTTCACCAATTGAAAATTGCTGGTCAAAAATTAAAGAGACACTACGTTCTATTGGTGCCCGAACTTACCTAGATTTGGCACAAGCTATTGAAATAGCTTTTAATAAAGTCTCTTTAAATGAAATTCGTAATTGGTTTACTCATTGCTGTTACTGTACCTCACTAGCATAGGAAACGCTATATTACTACACTATGCACACTATTTATTTTATTTTCAGGTATTTGCTCGTACCACGCATCTGTTCTTGAAGAACATTTACCCCTCCAATTTTTTCCATTAACGCCGTATCTCCGTTGCGTTGGTTCATTTAGGATATTGCCCGCTACGTCTGTTACCGCAATGTATACGCCCCCCGTAAAACCTGAGCGATTACAAGACCAAGTTTTAGTAACTCCATCTATTCTTCCGTTATTGGAAATAGTAATATCAGTCTTCATGTATCTATTGGAAAGAACTGTATCTTCTCTACTCCCCTTTATAGGAAAATTTGTTTGAGCTAAAAGTTTTACGCTGTTATTTTGAGGTAGGATTTGAGAATAGGCTGGAAGCGTTGTCAATAACACTTCACTTGTCGAAAAAACCAAGCCTAATATTGTGGTGATTAAACGTATCTTCATAATTTTCTCCTTATTACTAACTGAAGAGAAAAAGGGGTGCATTGATTCTGAAGTGTATTGTTTGTAGCATGGGAGCGGATCGTACTTGGCTGCAAAACAATCACTTCGCTCGACTTCCAATCGTTTTTAGCTTTTAGCTTACGGCGACTTTAGAATTAGCTTAACTTTATATTTTGATTTGCAGATGTCATTCAAAGTACTTTCTATCATTACTATTTTGTAGTGATACACACTGCAAGCATCTCAGCCAAAATTCAACGTTCGCCGCAGGTGTGGAGACGATTCTTGGTGAAACTGTTCCTTTTGCACTACAGAAAAGCTACAAATACAATACAACGTGAGTTCGACGAAACTAAAACTTAATAATTAAATGTAGTTTGAATTAGCCGAACTTGATATCAGAAATTAGCTTTACTTAAATACCCACGAACAAAACCGACTAAAGTTTTGCCAGAATTTGTTGCACCCGTTGGCTACTATTGGTGTCGTTGCGTTGTAAGTAGATTTTCAGTGCTTGTTCCAAAGCTAGTTTCGCTTCAGCTTTTTTGTTGATAGCGAGGAGGGAATTAGCTTTATTTTCGTAAGCTTCAGCATGGTTAGGGTTACGTGTGATAATACGATCGCAATCTTTAATGGCATCCTCAAATTTCTTTCTTGCGAATCGGCTTAAGCTACGTTGGTAGTAGGCATCTATATAATTATTGTTAATATCGATTGCGCGATCAAAGTCTTTTGTGGCATCTTTCAATTCACCAATAGCGTAACGTGCCATCCCTCTGTTTAAAAATGCTTCTGCCCAGCCTGAAGAATTATCAATTGCTTTGTCGTAGTCTTTGATGGCGGCTTGATAATTCTTTAAGGAAAAGTTAGCAAATCCTCTTGTGTAGTAAGCTTCTGCTAATTTGGGGTTGAGGCGGATGGCTTCAGATGCTTGGATAATTGCTGCGGCGTAATCTTTTTGCAAACTGTGGATATTGGCTTTGCCAGCATAGGGTTCGGCGTAATTAGAATTAATGCTAATGGCTTTGTCAAAATCTGCAAGTGCATTGGGGTAATTTTGTTGTTCGGTGTAGGTGACACCACGATTGTTATATGCTTTGGCAAAGTTCGAGTCAATTTCCAAGGCTTTATTGTAGTCGGCTAAAGCTGCGGCATAATCGCCTAACTTACTTTTTGCTAATCCGCGATTTGCATAGGCATCAGTATAACGAGAGTCTATAGCAATAGCTCGATCATAATAAATTATCGCATTCCGAAAATCTTTTTGATCAAAACGGCGATCGCCCCAACGACTAAAATCCGATGCATCTGCTTGGAAGGATTCATTAGGAAGCTTTTCTGCATCTAAGTTCGCACCACGTAAATCTGCACCTTGCAGACTCACACCACTAAAATTAACTCTAATCAGTTCTGCACCACGTAAATTTGCATTATTCAAATTCGCGTTACTTAAATTTGCACGACTTAGTTTGGCATTACTCAAGTCAGTATTTCGCAAACTGGCAAAACTCAGATTGGCATTATTCAAATTTGTACCACGCAAATCAAACCCGTCCAACTTCGCATTACTCAAATTGACACGGTTTAAGGTTACTCCCTTGAGATTAACATTTCGCAAATCGACATCACTTAAATCAACTCCACTTAAATCAACTCCACTTAAATTTACTCGATCTAAACGTGCGCCTCGCAGTTTAGCATTAGTAAGAGTCACACTATAGAAATTAACACCGCTAAAATCAACATTGCTTAAATCTGCACTATTGAAATTAGTATTACTTAAACTGGCATTCCGCAAATCGGCTCCGCTTAAGTTCGCAGAAGTGAAGTTTGCATTCTGTAATTCTGCTCTTGTCAAATCAGCATTACTCAAATCAGCGCTACTGAAATTGGCATTTCTGAGATTAGTGCGACTCAAATCCGCACGTCGCAACTCTGCATTCTGCAATTCTGCACCTTGAAGATTTTGCCGACTTAAATTGGCACCTTTCAAATCACATCTCCGACATTTTTTGGAGTCGAGAAGTTGCTTGACATGTTCAGGTTTCTCTGCATGGGCGGGGATAGTAAATAGTATCGGTGTGGAAAGAATTAGGGCGATGCATAGGGAATTAAATATACTTTTTTGAGAGTTGATAGATTTCATCTGTTCTTGTGTCTGTAAAGTTGTGAAATAGGGTATATATTTACCCAAACCGAAGATAAACTGAGCAATAGCTCTAAATATCCCTATTTTTGAATAGATATTGATTTATTTGTATGTGTTCCTGAAATTATGCAATTTAGGTAATATATTTTACCCAGTAATCATTTTAATTTAATTGAGAAAATTGATTTACGATCATTAAATCGTACTTCCATGCCAAGTAGGAATTTGCGATCGCAAACCAGTATTTACATGACTCATGCCGTTTCTCCAAAATCTAGCAACACATAAAATAAATCTCCGTCTCACCGTCTGTTATTTTTTTGAGCAAAGAAAATTAATGTGTTTATTATTACTAAGTAACACATATTTTCTCAGGCTTGATTCACAAATATCAGAATAAAAAACAAATTTAGATCAATATTTACGTATAGAGTAGATTTCCCAAGATTTTGAGGAAAACTGCATCAGCTTTGACACGTCAGAAATAGATATGATTGCAGCTAATTGCAGGAGCAAATGTTCTCTAAAACCCTACTTTAGATAGATGTGGAATGTAACTAAATATCTTTTTTTCAAGAAAACTTATTTGCTTGCTATTTCCCCATATCCCACATTTTCCCCTAAACAAGCAAGTTGTAAAGTTAATTAGAAAAAAAAACAAGTAATTTTGCGGAAAGATACTATATTTATTTGAATCTATATCAGGAGAAAATTAGGGAAAGAAAATTTAAATAACTCATTTGTCAGCATTTAAAGTATAGAAGATAACATGCTTGACAAGCATTAGCTGAAATAGAAAAGTATATAAGATTACTTCATAATCTATGAGGTAGAAAGTTATGAAAGTTAAAAATAAACTCAAATTTTGGCAATATTTACGACCTAAATATAGTCTTTACGCCTTAATTATTTTATTGGGTATAGTATTTTCATTTCATTCTGTACGCATCAAAACTACGTTTTCTGAACTCAGAATTGCACCAGAAGAGATCAAAATCCCACAAGAAAACGTCACAAGTCCAGCAGCAAAACAAGCATTAGAAGCAGGATTAGCTCTATATCAGCAAAGTCGGCAACAGTCCCCTAGATTGCTGCGACAAGCAATTACCAAATATGAAACAGCTTGGCAGTTATGGCAAAAAGTAGGAGATAAATCATCCCAAAGTGTTGCACTGAGCGGTATTGGACAAGCTTACTCAGATTTGGGAGAAACTAGCAAAGCTCTAGAAGCTTACAACCAAGCACTCAAATTACGTCGAGCAATTAGGGATAGAAACGGACAAGTCACCACCCTTGGAAATATTGCCTCATTAGAACGTAGTCAGGGAAATTTAGATAAATCCCAGAAACGGATTAAAGCCGCGATCGCAATTATTGAAGATTTACGCAAAAATTATACTAATTTAGACCAACGTAGTGCCTACTTTGCCTCGGTTCAAGGTTACTACAAGTTTTATATTGACTTGTTGATGCAGTTGCATAAACAAAACCCTAAGCAAGGTTATGACGCACAAGCACTTCACATCGCCGAACGTTCCCGCGCCAGGGGTTTAATTGAACTTTTACGGGACGCTAAAGCCAATCTGTGTAAGGGAATTGACCCTAATTTACTCAAGGAAGAAGAACGTTGGCAAGAAAAATACAATGAGAAAGAAAAGATATTATCTCATTACTTAAATCAACCCCAACAACCCACTCAACTAATTGCAGCAACCCAAAAAGAAATAAAAAACATTATTAAACAACAAGATCGTATTGCTGCCAAAATTCACGCGCAAAATCCTGATCGTGAAAAAGTCATCAATCCCAAACCCAACCGAGATATCCTCAAATTACCGCAAATCCAAAAACTACTGGACAAAAATACTCTACTACTACATTATTCTTTAGATCAAAAAAATAGCTACCTCTGGGCAATTACAGCCAATTCCATCTCCAGTTATCAACTCCCGGGACGTAAACAAATTGAAGATACTGCACAAAAATTTCGAGGTGGGATTCAAACTCCCCATGAATTACCTCCCGAAGTGATTCAATCAGCAAATGAATTGAGTCAAATAATTCTGGCACCTGTGGCTAAGAAATTGCCAGGAAAACGATTAGTAATTGTTGCCGATGGTGCATTACAAGACATTCCCTTTGCAGCATTACCTGATGTTAACCAAACTCCTCAAACGCAAGGAGAACTCAATTACCAACCATTAATGCTTAACCATGAAATAGTCAATTTACCCTCCGCATCAGCCACCGCTATCCAACGCCAAAAACTCGCAAACCGCAAACCCGCACCCAAAAAATTAGCCGTGTTTGCCGATCCAGTTTACAGTCCCAACGACGAAAGGGTTGCAGCTCAAAAGCAAAATAAACAACTCAATCCCATAGTTGCAAAATTGACAACTGACATGTCAGAGATGGAACAAGTTGAGCGATCGCAAATCGAAACTTTAATCAGAAATCAACCTTCAAGAGGTTTCACTCGTCTCCCCGGTACCATCACAGAAGCAGAAGCTATTTTAAAACTAGTACCGACAGCAAGTCGCCAGCAAGCGATCGGTTTTGATGCTAATTTCAATTCGGCAACCAGCAATAGCCTCGACCAATTCCGCATTCTCCATTTTGCCACCCACGGTTTTGTAAATTACGACAAACCTGAATTATCGGGAATTGTACTTTCTTTATTCGATCGCCAGGGCGACTCAATACCAGGTTTTTTACGTTTAGAAGATATATGGAATATTAATTATCCCGCCGACTTAGTTGTGTTAAGTGCCTGCGAAACCGGACTTGGTAAAGATGTCAATGGTGAAGGTTTAGTGGGATTGACACGCGGATTAATGTATGCAGGTGCGGCGCGAGTTGTAGTTTCTCTGTGGAATGTAAATGACGAAGGAACATCGGTATTGATGCAGGAATTTTATCAAGAGATGTTGCAGCAAAATAAAACACCAACTGCCGCCTTGCGGGAGGCACAACGTAAACTGTGGTTAAATCCAGAATTCCGCAGTCCTTTTTATTGGGCTGCTTTTACACTTCAAGGTGAGTGGCTTTAGTGTGGGGTTGGGGAGATGGGGAGATGGGGGAGAAAAATAAAATTTTCTATTCCTCTATATACATATTTGTCCCCGCGTCCCGTCATCCCCGCGTCCCCTCGTCACTGTACCATTCTTAAAAGAGCGAGATTATTTAGCCAGTTAAAATCTCAAAAACAAAGTAAGTCTACCTATATTTGTAATTCAAATCCAGGTAATATATCTTCTCCAGAAAGAATCGCTGGTATTTGCATAACTTCTACAGCTTGTTCGAGTCGGTAAATTTCTACTTGCTGATCTTGAGGATTAATTAGCCAACCCAAACGCAAACCATTTTCTACATATTCCTGCATTTTGCTTTGAATAGGTGCAAGCCTGTCTGTTTCGGAACGCAGTTCAATTACAAAATCGGGTACAAGTGGGGGAAACTTTTTTCGCTGTTCTAGTGTTAAAGCTTCCCACCTCTCCAACTTTACCCAAGCAGCATCAGGGGAGCGTTTTGCACCATTTGGCAGGATAAAGATAGTTGAAGAACTAAAAACTTTTCCTAACTTAGCTTGACGATTCCAGATTTCTAAGTCGGTAATTAGTCCAGCTTCCTGATTTCCGCTTTCTCCTCCTACTGGTGGCACAATAATTAATTCTCCTGCTGCACTCATCTCCAGGCTTAAATCCCTATTGGCAATACACAACTGATAAAATTGCTCATCAGTTAAATGAGCGATCGGTTCTAGATTAAGCACAACAGTATTCATGGAACCTTTCCTCGTGCCTTTATTTAAGAGTTTAGCAGAAGTAAATTAAACCCCAGATTTCGATTTTGTAACCTTGTGCTGGCTTGGGAATCCCTTACCGGCTCTCGCATCTGTAGCCACATATGAACCAGCAACGACAATAATTTTTGGTACAGATATGAAATATAATAAAAATCATTTTTGTATGTTCTAAAATTAGAGTAGCAAGAAAATTGCGAACTTTTCCAATGCCACACAGTTGTACCACCTGGTTTATCCTCGACTAACGCGATCGCCAGTAGCGGCTAAGGCGATTAAAATGTTGTTTCCAAAATTGGCAAATAGCACACAAAAAGTATTAGAGTGAAGTCTAATATACAAAAAATCAGAGTTAGTTTAGCTATTGCGTGAGGTTTAACTGTGCGCTCGCGTTCCCCCATGAGTCCTGTCCCAACCCAAGAGTTATCTCAGTCGAGTATTGTTTCGATTTCTAAGGCTGTTATGAAACCGCAACGTGCATCTGGCGGTTTTGCATTACTTGATAGTTTGCAACGCCACGGTGTTGAATATATTTTCGGCTATCCTGGCGGTGCAATTCTACCGATTTATGATGATTTGTACAAAGTCGAATCATCAGGAAGTCCGATGAAGCACATTCTTGTTAGACACGAGCAAGGTGCAGCCCATGCGGCTGATGGTTATGCCCGTGCAACTGGCAAAGTTGGTGTGTGTTTTGGCACTTCGGGGCCAGGGGCGACAAATTTGGTAACGGGTATTGCCACCGCCTATATGGATTCAATCCCGATGGTGATTGTCACAGGACAAGTACCTCGACCGGCAATTGGTACTGATGCGTTTCAAGAAACCGATATTTACGGGATTACCTTACCAATAGTCAAACATTCCTACATCATCCGTGATACCGCAGATATTGCCCGGATTGTTGCTGAAGCGTTTTACATTGCTAGCACAGGTAGACCTGGACCTGTATTAATTGATGTACCCAAGGACGTGGCACTGGAAGAATTTGATTATATTCCTGTAGAACCCGGTAAGGTGAAGTTGCCTGGATATCGTCCCACGGTGAAGGGAAACCCCCGGCAAATCAATGCCGCAATTAGCTTAATTAGAGAAAGTCGTCGCCCATTATTGTATGTTGGCGGAGGCGCGATCGCATCGGCGGCACATGAGGAAGTTAAACACTTAGCTGAATTATTCAACATTCCCGTCACCACCACTTTGATGGGTATTGGTGCTTTTGACGAGCATCATCCTCTTGCGCTAGGTATGTTGGGAATGCATGGTACGGCTTACGCCAACTTTGCTGTCACCGACTGCGATTTATTAATTTGCGTTGGAGCCAGATTTGATGACCGCGTTACGGGTAAACTGGATGAATTCGCTTCCCGTGCTAAGGTCATACATATAGATATTGACCCCGCAGAAGTTGGAAAAAATCGGGTTCCTGAGGTTCCCATCGTTGGTGATGTCCGCAAAGTTTTAAAAGACATGCTGAAGCGATGCAAGGAAGACGGAGTTAAGGAATCTGCCAAACAAACAGAGGAATGGTTACATTTAATTAACCGTTGGAAGGAAGAATATCCCCTTGTTCCATCCCATTATCCTGACAGTATTTCTCCCCAGGAAGCAATCGTTGAAGTCGCTCATCAAGCACCCAATGCTTTCTACACCACTGATGTTGGACAGCATCAAATGTGGGCAGCCCAATTCCTCAAAAATGGCCCCCGTCGCTGGATTTCCAGCGCTGGCTTGGGAACAATGGGTTTTGGTGTCCCCGCCGCCATCGGCGCACAAGCTGCATTCCCTGAGGAAAATGTGGTTTGTATTAGTGGTGATGCTAGTTTCCAAATGTGCCTACAGGAATTGGGTACTCTATCACAGTATGGTTTAAAAGTCAAGACAATGATTTTAAACAACGGCTGGCAGGGGATGGTAAGGCAGTGGCAGCAAGCATTTTACGGCGAACGTTATTCTTCCTCGAATATGGAAGTGGGAATGCCAGATATTAAATTGCTTTGTCAGGCATATGGTATCAAGGGTATGGTAGTCGAGAAGCGGGAAGAATTAGCAGATGCGATCGCAGAAATGTTAGCGCATGATGGACCCGTTGTCATGGATATTCGCGTCACCAAGGATGAGAACTGTTATCCAATGGTTGCACCAGGTAAGAGTAATGCCCAAATGATTGGTTTGCCGAAACAAGCACCAAAAGCTGATTTGGAAGTTGTTTATTGTAGTAATTGCAGTGCCAAGAATCTACCAAGTAATAATTTCTGTCCTGAGTGTGGGACAAAATTATAATTTTTAGATATTTTTGTTCATTTACTTCATGAACTTAGAGACGCGTAGAGACGTTAGATATAACGTCTCTATTTTTATATATTTAGTTAGTTGGGGATATAAATTCACTAATAAACCAAATTTCCAGTACCGCGCAATTGACGTAAAGAATTCATACACAAAGGACAATCACAACCAAATAATTTAATTGCCGCATCGCTTTCTTCTTCCGTAAAATCCAGCATTGCTACATTGATATCCGATTTCCCTTGAGCAATAGTTGCAGAAGTTATCGGTTTTGCATCTGGACTTCGTTCCGTATCGCGAATACAGATAAAATTATGACCACCATGGGGATTAGTAATACAGGTGCTATTATCTTGCGTGTGGATTAATTTCTGTTCCATTGCATGGGCAGGATTAATAATAGCTAAAGTTGACATCAATGAAGTGAAAATAGTCGAACTCGAAAGCAGAGAGAGAATGAATTTCTTATTCATATTTTTCTTGAATAAATAAACCTAATCGCCTACGTTATTCGATTAGTTAATAAAGGTCAAGTGATTTTTTTCACTTGTTACTGTTCAAGTATTCTATTAAAATGGTTAGCCTTTTATCGTTCCTGTGGAAACCATAGTGCTGTGCATCTGTAAAACTTGACTAGCATCAACATTACAGGTACTTCGATTCAAACGGTTAGTAGTTAGTGGGGGCAGAGGATAGTTAGTTTCTAAACTATATTCTGCCTCTTAACTCCTGAATTTTGATTGATAAAAGATTTTATAAAAAATCTAATTGATTACAGAGAATCTAGCTCTGATGCTTTGAAAAAATGCTTTTTGAACCAAAAAGCGAGACTAACCAAGCTAATTAAAACCGGAACTTCTACTAAAGGTCCAATTACAGCAGCAAACGCAGCACCCGAATTAATTCCAAATACAGAAATACTCACAGCGATCGCTAACTCAAAGTTATTACCAGCTGCTGTAAATGCTATGCTTGCAGCTTGTGTATAGTTGGCTTTAATTCTCCAAGCTATGTAAAAACTAACCAAAAACATTAATAGAAAATAGATGATTAGCGGAATTGCTATTCGCACAACATCCATGGGAATCTGAACAATTAAATTGCCCTTTAAGCTAAACATCACCACGATGGTGAATAGTAGTGCAATTAGAGTAATTGGACTAATTTTAGGAATAAATTCATTGTGATACCAAGACTTCCCCTTAGCTCTGACTAAAAGAACGCGAGTGATAAATCCAGATAGAAAAGGAATACCTAAATAGATAAAAACGCTTTGGGCAACTTCCCCAATCGCAATATTAACCACACTTCCTTTTAAGCCAAATAAAGGCGGTAAAACAGATATGAAAAACCAGGCATAGACACTGTAAAAGAGAACTTGAAAAATACTGTTTACAGCCACCAGTCCAGCCGTAAGTTGACTATCTCCTTTCGCTAGTTCACTCCATACAATTACCATTGCAATACAAGGAGCTATTCCCACCATGATTAATCCAGTCATATATTCTGGGTAATCACGTAGAAAAATAATGGCAAGTATAAACATCACCACTGGAGCAATCACCCAAGTCTGTACTAGAGACAAAGCGAGAATTTTTCTATTACGAAATACATCCCCTAATTCTTCGTATCGTACCTTTGCTAGAGGTGGATACATCATTAAAATTAAACCAATCGCAATGGGGATGTTTGTTGTTCCTACTTGAAACTGATTAATAAATGTTTCTACTCCAGGGAAAAAATAGCCCAGACTAACCCCAATCGCCATTGCCAGAAAAATCCACAAGGTGAGGAAGCGATCGAGAAAGGATAATTGTTTTGAGGTCGATTTTCTCATAGAAACCTCAGTTTTTTAATCACTATTTCCAGCTTTCCAGGCAATATTTTTACTTGGTTTTGGATTTGGTAGTTTCAAAGTTACTAATGCTGCTGCCAGAACAAAAAACATCGATGTCCATAAACAGCCGATTAAGCCATAAAACTGGTAAATTAAACCTGACAAAACTGTACCAGCTAATCGACCACCAGAATTTGCCATGTAATAAAAACCAACATTGAGTGCAACTTTGTCATCATCGGTAAAAGCCAGCACTAAATATGAGTGAACTGCGGAATTGAAGGCAAATACGACACCAAACAGCATTAAACCAGCAACTATCACTAGATTACCAGGTAAACCTAATTGCAGCCCGATCGCGATCGCAGCTGGTACTATTGTTAAAATAAATGTCCAAAACTGAACGGTGTTTGCTTGCGGTGGACGACCGGAACCAAATCGCTTAATCAATGTTGGTGCAAGGGATTGGATGATACCATAACCAATTACCCAGCAGGCGAGGAATCCACCCACTTGATAAAATGACCAACCTAACGCACTACGTAAAAATACTGGTAGTGCTACAACAAACCATACATCTCTCGAACCAAATAAAAAGAATCGTGCCGCCGAGAGAATATTGATTTCTTCACTTTTAGAAAATAGCTGACTAAACTTGACCTTTTTCTTGATTTTGCCCATGCCCTTGGGTAATAGCATCCCCGTAAACATAATCAAGAATAGTCCAGTAGCCATAATCCACAGGGAATTAATAAAGCCAAATCCACCCAGCAAGGCGCTACCAACAAAAAAACCAACTCCTTTGAGGGCATTCTTGGAACCTGTGAGGATTGCCACCCATTTAAATAGGGAAGATTGGGCATCTTGGGGTACAACTAAGCGAATGGCACTTTTGGTACTCATTTTAGTTAAGTCTTTGGCAATCCCAGAAAATGCCTGCGCCACCATGACATAAGTTACAGCAATCCACTGTGCCCAACTGGGATTTAACCAAGAGAGCATGACTAGAGAAAAAATCTGTAGCCCAATGCCAGTATAAAGAGTTATTTTCAGCCCAAATTGAGAACCAATCCAACCACCAAGAAAGTTGGTGACGATGCCGAAAATCTCGTAGAACAGGAACAAAGAAGCAATTTGGATGGGAGTGTAACCAATATTGTTGAAATAGAGTAACACCAGCATTCGCAGGGCACCATCAGTGATGGTAAATCCCCAATAAGCTAGTGTCACCAGAATATAATTCTTAAAATTGCCACTAGAAGCAGTTGTGGAAGTCATAAGTAGTATCAATTGTCTAAAAGATGATGAAGGGGAGATGGTGAGATGGGGGATGAAAGAGCAAGCAACTCAAACCGACTTCAGTTCAGACTGTGAGCCACCTTACGAGCTAGTTCCACCATCCGGTTAGCATAACCCCACTCATTGTCATACCAGGCAAGGATTTTCACCTGTGTTTCATCTACAACCATTGTCGAAAGAGCATCAATAATCGAAGAACGAGGATCATCTTTGTAATCGATAGAAACTAAAGGACGCTCCTCATACCCTAAAATTCCTTGAAGCGGTGCTTGTTCGGAAGCTGCTTTCAGTAATCCATTCACTTCCTCAACAGTAGTTGCTCTGACGACTTCAAAGACACAATCTGTTAAGGAAGCGTTGAGCAAAGGTACTCGCACAGCCAAGCCATTGAGCTTACCATTCAATTCCGGATAAATTAAGCCAATTGCTGTTGCCGAACCTGTAGTAGTAGGAATCAAAGACAAACTAGTTGCTCTGGCTCGACGCAAGTCTTTGTGAGGTGCATCGACAATTGTTTGGGTGTTGGTATTGTCATGAACCGTGGTAATAATGCCATGTTTAATCCCTAAACCTTCATGAATTACCTTTACTACTGGAGCTAAACAATTTGTTGTACAAGAGGCAGCAGTAAGTAGGTGGTGTTGTTCCGGTTGATACAGATGATCATTAACTCCCATGACAATATTTAGCGCTCCTTCCTTCACCGGAGCCGCCACAATTACCTTCTCCACTCCCCGCTTAAAATAGGGATCGAGGGTTGCTGTAGTCCGAAACTTACCAGAGCATTCCAGCACCACATCCACACCCAAATCTTCCCAAGGGACTTCACCCGGTTGCGAATACTCGCTAAAAGTCAGCGTGCTGCTTCCATCAATGCAAATGCGATCGCCTTGGGCTTCTACTTCCGGTGTCCAACGTCCATGAACAGAGTCAAATTTGAGTAAATGGGCTGCTGTGACGGCTCCACCTTTGACTTCGTTAATATGCACAAACTCTAATTCTGACCATCCCCATGCTGCTCGCAAAGCTAGTCTTCCGATTCTTCCAAATCCATTAATACCAACACGAATACTCATTGATGTAGCTACCTTCTTGCTAATATTTAAATCTATAGACTACTAAAATTGCTTTTGTTTTCGTAACAAGGCGCTAATAGTCAAATCAAATTTTGCTTCTCCAGCAAATACAGTGCCAACTTTGCCGTTATTCAAATGAACTTGGTTGATTTGGTATGCTTCTTCTGGTAAAGGCACATAACCGACGGCGCTAGCTGCTTTTGAGGCTTGTTTGATGTAGTAGTTGGCAAACTCGTACACAGCTTCCTTCTTCTTCGACCAGGGATTGACATACACAAATAAAGGTCGGGAAAGTGGCTGATACTCGGCTTTTTCGACGGTTTGTAGTGATGGTAAGACTACACCCTTACCGCCATCAATACCCAAAGCCTTCAATTTGCCTTGGCTTTCCTGGTAATAAGCGTAACCAAAGTAACCCAATGCCCCTTTATCGGCAATGATGCCTTTAACTAACTCTTCATCATCTTCACTAGCTTTATAGTCATTGCGGCTAGATTTGGCTTTGCCCACGATCGCTTCAGTAAAGTAGTCGAAAGTACCTGATTTTTTCCCAGCACCGTATAAATTCAGAGGTTGATTGGGATAGGATGCACGTACTTGATTCCAGTTCTTAATTTTACCTTCCGCAGCAGGTTCCCAAATCCGCTTCAATTCTTCAACAGTAATGTCTTTTGCCCATGTGTTCTGTGGATTTACGACCACAGTTAAAGCATCAAATGCTACTGGAAGTTCTATATATCCAATTCCATTTTGACGACATACATCCATCTCTGCCTTGGTGATTGGACGTGAGGCATTATTAATATCAGTTTCACCAGTACAAAATTTATCAAATCCGCCGCTTGTACCGGAAACATTCAATTCTACCTGTGCTTTTTTCTGAGATTGCGCTTGAAATTCTTTGGCAACTGCTTGTGTAATTGGGAATACTGTACTCGAACCATCAACCTTGACAATTGTCAAACTTTCAGATGCTGCAACTTCTTTCACTGATTGTGACTGATTCGCATCCGAAGGTACTGTTGATGACTTGGGCGTAGCTGTACAACTAGCTGTCAGTGCCAATAGCCCAAACGCGATCGCCTGTTTCATGACTTTTACGTTCATGGACTTCACCTATATGACTCATATGAAAACTATACACATCTCATTTCAAAAAAAATTGATATGTTAATTGCCATAATACTACCAGACGTGAAAAACATCAAAAAAAATTGATGGATAAAGCAATGTACAAATGTTACGAAATCGGCTAAATGATTCTCAGTCTTCTGGGGCGTTGCCTAGGCTGTGTACTTTGTTAAAATTTGAGCGGTTTCTAGTAATTTTGTACGTGACGTTAAATTGTCAATCAAAAGCCCAGTTAAATAAGCTTTACAGCCTTCATGAATAGTCACGTTTTTTGTATGAACAAAATCCCAAAAAAGGCACAGAGTCAACAGCCTAGGTGTTGTCTAAGTGGTCGTGTAAAAATAAATTGAACAAGTAGTGTGGAGAGGAGTTTCCGGGGAGATGTTTTTCACGGAAAACTCCGGGGCATCTTGCCACCTTTGGGAAATTTCAAGCGAGACGCTTGCACTACTTATTTTTACGTGATTCCTAATTGTCGGATGATGTTGGATTCACATAAAATCATTGCCCTGTGATCTCAAGTTAATCCCGGCAGCAAGGAGCAGGTAAAATATCGCGAATCCGGCTAAATTCAGTTAAATATGCTTCTAAAATAGTAAACTGAGCCTGATTTAGGCTGTAGTAAATCCAGCGTCCTTGGTGACGTGAATCCACAAAACCAGCTTCCTTGAGAATTTTGAGGTGGAAAGATAGCTTGGATTGGGTGACATCTAAAACGGAACATAAATCACAAACACATTGTTCCTGTTGTCGTAATAGCTCTAAAACCCTAATTCGTAAAGGGTCTGATAATGCATGAAAACTTGACGCGATCTGATTGGGAGCTACGACACTGGAAGTTGGCATTGATGTTTATTATTTATTTTACTGATATGTTTCTATTTCGATTATGAGATCGTTTTTGAGACAATAGCTAGGATAATTATACTTGACAATTTGAACTTGTAGTGCGGGTAATACTGTAACAACGACCAATCGCTGTTTTGCGGCTTTCAAATAACTGTAGCAAAGCATCAATAATATTTTCGACGAGGAGAGGAGAAAAACCGCCAATAAATTCCTCTGAAGAAATATTATCTTGGAAAAATTGCTTGCTGCGATCGCACTGGTGGAAAATTGCGTCGAATCCGATGGATTTAACAATAAATGTAGCAATTGGTGAGTGCTGTAAATCGCTATGGATACTTTTGGCACGTCCGATAGTCAATAAGTCGAATACTTCTTTTTCGATATCGGTTCTCGGTGAATAGGGATTGTCAACTTCCGGTAGGAAATGTTCGAGGGGCATAAAGGTAAAACCACGCAGGGGAATTTCCCCCATCATGATGGTGAGGGGAATATCCACACCAATAGTTAATGACATGGCTTCAATTAAAGCGATCGTCACTAGCTTCGATTGTAAGTACAATTTAGCAATTTTGAGGTTGCGACTGGCACGTTTGTACAATAGCTCATAACTACAATTGTCCGGTTCCCCACGAAACTGATGAAAAATCAACTTGGGATTGAGGGAACTCATAAAGCTTTCGATAGTTTGGATAGCACTTCGGTAATCACCAACCGTATAAGCACCCATTGTACTTAGGTTGTGGTTAGTTTCCGGCAATAAATTCCAAGTATTTGCTAAAAATTCTGCGGCTTGGGGATGGGCAAAACTACCGACATCGCGGTTTGCCATCCGGACACTAGCTTTGACAGTTTCCACAATTTCTGCGTCAGTCAGTCCTAAACTAAATTCAATATTGGTATTTTGTAAACGTTTGTAAAGGCGATCGCTAGCAGTTAATCCATCTTTAGTTTCGCCACGAAAAGGAATCGTTGCTTCAATACAAGCGACAATCTGAAAAATATGTTGCGGTAACACAAATGGTTCCAAGACTTTGGCGGCAACCAAAGCACTCAAAAATTCATTTTGTCCAGCATAGGGGTTGAGTATTTGCCCGGGCACAAAACCAAATACAGAAGCAACAAGGGCAAATGTTTGATCTGATAAGAGTTGTTCTGATTTACGAATCGTCAAGTTGCTGTTAATTTCCGTGATGAAGGGGGAAATATAGTAACTCAGATTCAAGTTAATGCTTAAATCGACTTGAAGATAAACCAAGTCATGAAAGAGTGCAGCTAAAACTTCTATTGGTTTTCCAGTACCACCCACTTCAAATATATGCTGTGGAGTATGAAAATATCGCCAAGGTCCCGTCATTGGCTGCACAATCAAATCAGCTATCTTCGCTAACTGGTGCGGCTGAATTTCTAATTTGAGACTCTTAGTTGCCCATGTCAATCGCTTTAAGCATTTTTCATACGCTTGTGCGCTATCCATTAGAAATCCTCGTTCTACACAGTTTAAAAAATAAGTAAAAAATAAAATCTATAAAAAAGGAAAAAGAAAAATAGTCTGTGGCAGCGCCTTAGCGGTTTGCCCAGCTAAATAGGAGAGACGGGAATGCGGACTTCTTCGAGGTTCGCCAGTCCACTCGGCGGCTACGCCGCAGGTGTGACTCAGGATTTTATCCCTGCAAAGTTGCTTTGGTGAACTAACAGACTAGTAACTATTACCTGAGATAGGTAATATAGTTACAATCAAAACCAATAGAGGGAGCGCACTACACTCTCTTCAGGTTTTATGTTTAATTAACCAAACCTACTTACTTAGGTTGACATCCACCAGTCGCAAATAATACCCATTCTGATATTGCTTGTTGATAAATTCAACTAAAAACTATCCGTTTAGATGTCTTTAATAGTTAGTGGAACAGAAACTAAATATATGTCTATTTAGTCGCGCTTCTCCATATATAAGCCAATATTTCCCGATTGGATATCCGGTAAACTATGGAAAGTTATCTCGGTAATTACACTACTATTGTTGTCATTACGCAGTAAAAATTGGCTCCCATCAAACATGGGAGCCTCACTGATTGTAAATACCTATATACTCAATATTTGATACAATGGCAATTAGGCAAAGGCTTCTGACTTATAACGAATCCCGGCTTGTTGCAGACGACGCAATACTTCACCCAGGCGATCGCAATCTGCAATCAAACTAACACGCACGTACCCTTCGCCGCCAGAGCCAAAGGCATTACCGGGTGTCATCACCACACCTGTTTTCTGTAATACATCCAAAGCAAAGTCTGTAGAACTCATTCCCGATGGGCAGGGAACCCATAAGTACATTGTTGCCTGGGTTTTGGGTAAATCCCAACCCAACTGTGAGAAGCCTTGAATGAGGAAATCACGGCGAGTCTGGTAGCGATTTTGGACCTCAACTAAATAGCTATCGGGTAGTTGTAATGCCGTTTCGGCGGCGGCTTGTAAAGCTGCAAAAATCCCATAGTCCAAATTTGTCTTCAAAGTCCGTAAACCCTGAATAACTTGGCGATTCCCCACGACAAAGCCAACACGCCAACCTGCCATATTATAGGTTTTTGACATGGTGTGAAACTCCACACCAATATCTTTGGCTCCGGGAATTTCCAATAAACTCGTTGGTTGATAGCCATCAAACGCTAATTCGGCATAACATAGGTCATGCACGAGCAAAATCTCATACCTGCGGGCAAAAGCAACAATTTCCTCGAAAAACTCGCGAGGTGCTATCGCTGCCGTCGGGTTGCTGGGATAATTAAAATAGAGAATTTTGGCTTTTCGTGCCACTTCGTCGGGAATTGCCGCCAAATCAATTAACCAGTTATTTTCCGGTTTCAGATGCAAGCTGTAAACATCTCCCCCAGCAATTAGGGGACCGCGAAAATGCACAGGATATGATGGAGAAGGTACTAGTACTACATCTCCAGGATTGATGTAAGCTAATGCTAAATGTCCCAACCCTTCCTTAGAACCCAGTAATGGTAAAGCCTCGCTATCGGGATCAAGAGTGACACCATAACGGCGATGATACCAAGTTGTGATGGCATGACGAAAATTTGCAGTCCCCTCAAAGGGCGGATATCCATGATTTGCAGGATTTTGCAAAGCCTTCACTGCTGCTTCAATTACAGGTTGAGGTGTTGCCCCATCTGGGTTTCCCATCCCCAAATCAATCAAATCTAATCCTTGTTCCCTCGCCTTTGCCTTGAGTTCATCCAACCTCGCAAATGGGTAAGCTGGTAATTTCTTGATACGTTCTGCTGGGTTAATCCAATTTAAGCTCATCCTTCAACCTCGTCACTCAAACCCCGAACAGAAACACGATTCACGGTATCTTTCGTCTCCATTGGTGCAGTCGTTGACACCATTGCTGCCATTAACTGCTCTAACGACACCTTGAATGGTAATCTGTGAATATCTGATTTGGGATCGAGGGCAATTTCTGCGGCTTTTTGTAGCTGCTTGAGAGTTGCATCACCCAAACCTAAATCATCTAAACTTTTTGGCAAGCCGATTTCTGTATAGAATTTCAATAGCTGCTGTCTGGCTGCGGTGGCGAGTTGGTTACCTTGTACCATCTCCTCTAACCGCAACTGTACCAAAATTCCAAAAGCGACCTTTTCACCGTGGATACTTTTCTTTAATTCGCCATGCCCACAAATATGCGTTAATCCATTATGCACGGCATGGGCAGCAACAGTACGACACTGGGCACCACCAAGTCCACCAATCACACCAGCCAGTAACACCGAAGCATCAACAACCTCGCGCCAAGCCTCACCTCCAGGTTCTTGGAGTGCAGCTACAGACTTTTGCAAGAGAATATCCCGCAATACTCGTGCTTGTTGAACTGCGGCAATAATGATTGTTTGTTCTGAATGCCCACTACTGACGGATGCTTCATACCATTTAGCGATCGCATCTCCTATTCCTGCCACCAAAGTTCGTTGTGGTGCAGTCTGTACTAAATCATAATCTAAAATCAGCAAATCGGGACAACGGGATAAGCCAACATCGTACAGAAAAGCCCCATCATCTGAATATACATTTGATAGCGCTGTCCATGCTGCACAGGTTGCACCGGAAGTGGGAATAGTCACCACAGGTAAATTCAATTGGTGGGCGATTAATTTCGCCGTATCCAAAGCCTTACCGCCACCAATGCCGATAATCACATCGGCTTTATGTTCCTTTGAGGTACTACGAAGAGTTCGCAAACTCTCTTCGCTACAATCAGGACTATAGTAAGTCTTTTTGACATCCAAAGACTTAGCCTGCAACAGAGGTTGCAAGAGTGTGTCAATTGCAGCCAGGGTATTTTTTCCACCAATGACTAGAGGGCGTGTACCCAAACGGGCAATGTCCTCAACAGCAGCTGCCAAAATCTGAGAACCACGAATTACCTTCGCAGGCGCAACTGCAAGGAAAGATATAGAACTAACAGTTTGAGTAGACAACTTTTCGGTTAAAAATTTATTCGGCATATAACTAATTAACTAACAGTAACATTTCTGCATACTCTTAATAAAGATTTGTTGTTAGTTTTTAGTTTTTTGTCAATTATTGCTAACAACTCACCATCTGCGCTTTGAAGAGCGAAATCATGAAGATAAGTATTTTATCTCATTCATTTCGTCAATAATAAATATTGTATATTCAAATACAAATTTCCGAAGTGAGCATGGCTAGGCAACCATGATTGCCTGTACTCATACTCCTGCTTCAGTCTTTGGTTATCTCTGGATACTTGGATACTTTGATATGTATGGTGCGGGCGGGAAAGCTGACGCAGGTAATATTTTCTGTTTTTGCGTCAGTTCTAATCATTCCCTGATTAAACAAAGCCTTGTTTAAGGACTATCTATAAAATAGTCCACCAAAGTAACTTTGCAGGGATACAAATCTCCGCGTCCCCGCGTCTCCCTCTCTCCTAGTCATAGCGAACTACTAGGAAGCTCTAGAATTGCCTAGCTGGGCAAATTTGTCTTGATAAATTTCAATTGCCATAGCCGCATCTTCACGACTAGATAAGGAGCGTGTCACCTGCCCTAAAAATAAAGGTACGGAAAGACCATCTTCTGGGTGAATCACGGTACGAGCGCGAATGGTTAAATTTCCGTTACCACCAGCACCCAAGCGCCCGTAAGAATACAAGTCACTGGCAGCTTGCCGAAGAGTCGCATCTAATTCCACCGGAGTCACAGTTTGTGGTAGGGCAATCACAACCTGTGTCGCCCCGTTATCGTAAATTCTACTGTAGTGTATGGCACCAGGAATTTCTGTGCGTTTTAAAGGTGCTAGGGACAAAGCAAATAAACCAGCCGTTACCACCAACATAAATCCTGTTGTACCCACCAAGCGAAAGCGAATACCCCATTTGAGCACAAAACCCAAAATTGCGATCGCGGCAAATACTAATGTCGCAATTCCCGACCATTGAGTATATCTGAGAAAATCAAGTTGAATATCCATAATTGCTCGGCTATCCAGTTATTTTAACTTTTGTTAACTACTCATCAATATAAATATTTTACTGTTAAAGGGTACAATCTTGCCTAGTGAAAGGAAATCACAAAAAATGGGGATTTAACCCCATAAAAACTTAAGATGTATTTGTTTCTGACTATTAACTTTGAATTCATTAATTACCTAGCCAAACCAATGGGAAGGTTCACATCCCGGCTGAATGGTATCGCAAAGCAAAAGACTAATCCATTCAGATTTTTCTTGCATGATGGCATGGATACCTTGATGAATGAGGTTTTGGAGGTATAACTGTGCTTCTAATGGGTTGCGTGGTAATTTGCTATTAATTGCACAAACTGAATCTAATTTATAATCGCTATCAAAACAGGGTATTCTATTCACTACGTAATCTATTAGTTCTTGGCGTAGGTCGGGAACTGCAAATACTTTCTGATAGGGGTTGTAAGCATATGTGTCCAAAACCTTTTGAATCTCCCCGACCACTGATTTTGGGGTGAAGCGCACTACTGTATACATTATTTTATACTCCTTTTTAGCCGTATTTATAGTAAAATCGACAGACTGTTAGATTGGTTTTGCTAACACAATTTGAGCTAACCTGTAATATTCATATCTCAACCAGTAAACTCAGCTTTTCGCTTATTTGCACAGGCTGACTGAGTCGTGAAATAACAACTAATTTTTGTTAGGAACTGGTTCTGTTCTAATCCACCTGCTTCAGCAAAATCCGAGTTTTGAAACAAAACTTTACCTTCAGTTTTCCTTCTCCTAAATAAAAATATTTTCACTGAAGTATTCAATTATAAATGAAGAATTAAAAGCAATATCTATACTTAATTATTTCTCTGAATCAGATTACTTAGCAGCAAAATTCATAAAAATCATTATGAACATAAATCACTACTGAGTTTAACTTTGAGGAAGCATCAATTATGAGGCGATTGATGACATTTAATTGAGGCTTTTCAAGCCTAACCGCGTCAGAAAGATTGTGACGAAAATAACAATAGAGAAAAGCCAAAAAACGACTAACTAAAAGAGAATTTCTAGGAATTTTGTGTCAGGCAAAATCCTCTGTTGCAGTTGAGTATTAATTTTAGCAGCAGCCGCAATTCCAGAATTCAGGGCATCTGGAATCAAATTACCTCCACACCAATCACCACAAGCAACCAAAGGGGAGTCACCCTCAACAGCTAAAAAACTTGTGGTTAGTGGATTACGAGGAAAAGCATAACGCCAACGATGAACTTGTATCCATTCAGGGGAAGCAAGCCAACCTAGCTCTGTACAATCCGCAGCAGCTTGTAAAATTTGCTTACCAACCAATTGTATATCTTGAGTTTCCAGGTGCTGTTGAGCAAAATTAGCGCTACTTTGGACAACAAAAACTGGCTGAGTGGGGTTTAAACGCTTGCTGCTATCCAAACCAATCCAGGCAAGCATGTGATCATCTTTAATTGTGACAGCATTCCATTGGGGCAGAGGTTGCGATGTCACTGGATATCCAGCCATAACACTAATACTAGGGAAAAATTCGAGCGATCGCAGTTTTTCCAAAAATGTCAAATCAAGTAGCTCTCTTTCTAATGGCTGCAACAATTCTAAGGCTTGAGGTGCGGGAATGGCGATGACTACAGCTTTCGCAGTGATTGGGGAATTGTTACTGCCATCGTTAGCCAAAGTCAAATGCCAGTGCTTATCAGCAGTTAAATTAATGCCAGTAACACGTTGATTGAGAGTAATATTTAAACCCTTGGCAAGAAATTTAGCCATAGAACTCATTCCCGCAGGCGCAATATAGGCAGGTGATGTTGATGGGATTGAGATAGCATTCTCTGGCAAGGATGTTGATTTTTCCAGAAAAGTACCATCCCAAACTTGAAGCACACCATTGTCACAGAGTAACTCGATTAACCGAGTTAAGATTTCGCCCTTGGGCTTGACATAACAAGCACCATGATCAATAACTATAGAGCCTTCAAGTAAGCGACGAGTTGCAACTCTACCACCCAAACCGCGAGATTTTTCGATTACTAATACCGAATATCCGGCTTGGCTCAATTGCTGGGCACACACTAAACCTGATATTCCAGCGCCGATTACGATAATATCTGTCATTAGGTATTGGTTAATAGATATTGATTAATAGGTATTGCTTCTTGGTTAAGAATATAAGAACAAAGGACAAATAACCAAGATAAACCAAACCACAAAACCCAAAAGACAACGCACAATGAATAAATAACTACTAATAAGTACTTTTTGCTAATAGTAGAATAAGGTACAGATAATAGCTGCGGTAGTGGAGGACGGGAAATTGGATGAACTGAGGGCAGCCCTGGAACTAGCAACAGAGGAAGAATTACAGGATTTAACTGCAATCCTGTTTAGTCGCAAGTACAATCCCCTCGATTATGTGCAAACACCTGAACCGATTGAGGTACAAAGTCAAAACCGCGAGGCTTGGCTGAGTGCACTCGAAGAAAGATTTAGGTATTTGGCGGCTGATGGTGTCACCGTTTTGCGGGGGCGTACCAGTCAGGTGACTTATCGACAAGCCCTAATTCAAGTTTGTAAGTATTTAAAAATTGCTTATTCCCAAGATTTAGCAACGGTTGATTTAGAAGCCGAGGTTTTCCTGCATTTATTAGGACGTGTTTGGAAAAAATTACCCGCAGCCGACAAACAAAAGTTAACAGAAAGAATACAGGCTCAATTAGCCAAGTCAATGTCATCAAAAGCATCTTTGCCTTTGATGTTGCAACCTGATCCTTTAGGATTGTTATTTAAAGGTGGTAGTGCTTTAGCTGTCACATCCGTGATTCAGCCCTTGTTGCTCAAACAAATCGCCCGTCAATTTGCAGCACATTTTGCTGTGTATCAAGTAGCACGACAATCCGCAGTCCAAGGTGGAAAAGTTGCCGCCGGACAATTTCAAAGTTATGTAACTTTGCAGATGGCAAGACGGGGTATGGCTGTGAGTGCGGCACGATATGGTGCTGTGCGTAGTGTTTTCACATTTTTAGGTCCAGTGATGTGGGGATGGTTTTTAGCTGATTTAGGTTGGCGTACCATTGCTACAAACTATGGTCGCATTATTCCGACAATATTTGCGATCGCTCAGATTCGTCTGACTCGTGCTGAAGAATGTTGGGAACCAGCGTAAGCTAGTTGGCAGGGAAGAGGAAAAAGATAAAGGGTAATGGGTAAAAAATCATAGTTAATGGTTAATAATTGTTTGGAACTAAAATCCAACCATCAAGAACAAATATCCAATAACTAATACCCAATACCTGATATTCCCAACAAATGAATGATTAACAATAAAATATTCAGTTTCCACCGCCATCCAGAATCTAAACTTCAACTACCTTGGAATGCACTGCAAGTTGGGATATTCATTTTCCCTATCATCCCAATCTTCGGGGGAATTAGTATTGGTTTTGCATTGCTTGTAACCTGGGCACTGAAATACAAAGCAATTATTCGCCGTCCCCGAAATTGGGGATTTGGTATTTTTAGCCTACTACTGATCATTACAACTGCTTTGGCGCAGGAAAAAACGCCCGCCATAGAAGGTATTTTTAATTTTTTACCTTTTATCCTCTTATTTTGTGCTGTCGATACTATCATGCAAACACCAGCACAACTACGTCATTTGGCTTGGATACTTGTAATTCCTTCTATACCAGTTGTAATTTTCGGACTTGGACAAATTTTCCTGAGTTGGACAACACCCCCAATTTGGCAAACTATATTTGGTTGGGCGCTCTTACCAGGGGGAAATCCCGTCGGGCGTATGGCTTCGTTATTTATGTATGCCAACATTCTGGCTGGTTATTTAACCATTACCTTCATTCTGGCTAGCGGGTTGTGGCTAGAAGAGTTGAAGAAAAATGGAAATATCTTACTCCATCTCCCAAACTCCGCGTCTCCCCATCTTTGCTTCCTCACCTTAGCGGTAATTCTCAACTTTGCCGGATTGATTTTAACCAACTCACGAAATGCTTGGGCGATCGCAATTTTTGCTTGTATGGCATATGCTGTGTATCAGGGGTGGCGAATTTTAGTCATAGGTGTGGCGAGTATCGTCGCGACAATCCTGTTAGCAGCCTTTGCACCTCCACCCATAGCCCAAATATTACGCAAAGTCGTTCCTAGTTTCTTTTGGGCACGTCTGAATGACCAGATGTATCCGAATAGACCAGTTGCACTGATGCGAACTACTCAGTGGGATTTTGCTTGGAATATGACACAACAGCGTCCTTTGACAGGTTGGGGATTGCGGAACTTCACACCCCTATACCAAGAAAAGATGCACATTTGGTTGGGACATCCCCACAATTTCTTTTTGATGTTGTCTGCCGAAGCCGGAATCCCAGCAACAATTTTGTTTATTATTCTCATTGCTTGGATTTTAATATCAGGATTCCAACTATTACAACGCTCCCAATGCTTAAATCAAGAAGACAAATTAATCTTTTTTAGTTATCTCTTAGTAATTATAGCCTGGATACTTTTTAATATAGCCGATGTTAGTCTCTTTGATTTTCGTCTCAATGCCCTCTCTTGGCTATTATTAGGAACTGTATCTGGAGTTGTTTACCGTTACAATCATTTCGCTCAAAAATTTATTTAATCAACAATCAAATAACTTATGTCAACTCGCAGTATCAAGGTTGTCTCGGCAATTTTTAATATTTGATATCAAGTCTAGCTAATCAGTTATTATTAATTTTTCTCCGCGTCCACCTGTTTCCGAATCTCCTCGTCGATTTTATCGTAGTTATTTAGGCGAACTTGATATGATTCCCAATTCTCGATTTTCCGTACATATACTGCTGTCACTACATAATTATTGTTAATAAGATTACTAATAGTCACGTCTATGACTGTGAGTGTGGCTAATTAAAAGTTAGTCACTGTTGCTGATTGTTGGGAAGGTGTAGGTCTTCCCCTCTCTGGGGTTTTCCTGCATAACGGGCATCTCTTTTTGAGATGCTCTTATTTATTTTGAGCATAGTTTTGAAAAATTATTTATAATATTTAAAACTAGTTTTTGTCGCATTTTTTTAGATCAAGTAACTAGTTTTTTTGCTGTGATTAAATCAATTTTTATTACTTTAATACTATCTAAATAGTAATCTGTAAAAGTGCTATTTTTGTCGTATTGACAGCATTTACTCATTTGCATATTCTCTCTAAATTTTACTGTTTCATTGCCAATTCCGCCGCAATACCAAAATGGTCAGAGGGATATATATATTGATTATCTGCTGCTGGTTCAGTTAGAATTAATTGACAGTTATTCACCTGTAAATGCTGATTAAGAAATATATAATCAAGCGTTCCCCGCCAAGATTTCAAATTACGATGTGTAATTGCATTTATTATCCCTAATGCAATCTTCTTGGAGACACTGCCTTTAAGCTGAGCTAGAGGAGTTGGACAGGTATATTCGGGTTCGCGATCGCAATATTGTGCATAGGCAGAGGTAAAATGACTTCGCAAAAACTCCACTTCTGGAGTATCAGGAGTTGCGTTAAAATCTCCAACAGTAATTATTGGTAATTCCTTGGGTAATTCATCTAACCAATTAACTAATAATTTAAATTGCTCCATTCTTGCCTGACAAGAACCAGGTTGCCAATAATAATGACCATTACAAAATATAAAAGGTTGATGATTGATTTCCACTTGGACATATTGAGCTAAACGTCCTTGACTTTGTAAATCTAATTCTTTTTGCTGAATAAACGGATAACGGCTGAGGATAGCAATACCATATTCCGGGCCTTTATTAAAAGGTAGCTTTTGGTATTTTACTTTGTAAACATATGGCATATCCAGCTTTTCGGCAATGCGATCGCCTGTATTCCCTTGAATATTGATTTCTTGTAATCCAATTAAATCAGCATTGGTTTTTCTTAGACCTTCTATTAATAAATTCTCACGAATATCCCACATTTGCATATCAAATAGGATATTAATAGTAGCAACTTTAATCATCTTTATCCCCCACCCCTTTTTTAAAGTTTATTAAAATTAATATATTAGCATTGACTATTCATGAAATAGATATATTTTAAATTTAAAAATCATAAATATCTCAATATTTAAATATTTAAATTATGGCTCATGACTCCTAATGTACCTAAATTAAATAAATATTCATACACAATTGCTATAACTATTAACGAAACAACTCCTTTCAAACTTCTATTCCCTTTTCCTATTACTAAATCATTATGTCTCAGCAAAAGCAGCGCCAAAACCTAATATTCATCCTCGCGGCAGTACTCACAGGAGCAGTTATAGTGGTTGGAAGTCTAATTTACATCCTACTCAAAACCACAGAAACTCCATCAAATATTCCATCGATTACATCTTCAGATACTTTAATTTCTACCCCGGATGTAGTGGAAGCACCCGTCGAAACCTCTTCCTCAGGCAACAATCCACCTCTCCTCACAGAAACACAACCGCAACAATCAACCTCACAACTAAAAACTAATCTTGGTAAAAATTTGGGTGGTGTTAATCTCCAAAACAAAGACTTGCGAAGGATGAATCTACGTCAAGCCCAAATGGGAGGTGCAAACCTTGCCAAGTCGAATTTAAGTGGTGTAGATTTGAGCGGTGCAAATCTGGGAGGCGCAAACCTTTCTCAAGCCAACCTCACTAATGCCAATCTAAGCGGTGCTGATTTGAGAGGAGCCAATCTAAGCGGCGCGAACCTCAAAGGAGCCAATTTAGATGATGCTTATACAGATGGGGCAAATCTCAATGGCGCTATACTACCCTAAATTTTCACTTAGGATTATTTTTCATCTTTTTCCGCCAATGAAATTGCTTGTTACCCTTCCCTAATCATTATTTTCATAGGTTAAGGTTGAGTATCAACTAGAACATACTGCCTTAGGGTTTATGAAAAACCATATTCTAGCCACATCGATATTTTTAATAACTATCACTACTGGCACAACCGTTCAGGCTGCCAACTCTGAACACCTAAGACAATTACTAGCAACTAAAAATTGTCAAAATTGTGACTTGAGTGGTGCTGGTTTGGTAATGGCTGATTTACAGGGTGCTGATTTAAGTGGTGCAAACTTAGCAGGTGCAAATCTCAGCCGTGCGAATTTAATGAATGCGGATTTACGTGGTGCAAACTTGAGCGGTGCTAGCCTATTTGGTGCAAATCTAAACTATGCTAAGCTCTCTGGAGCGACAATTGTCAGCACAGATTTGAGAAACGCCTATTTATATGGAATTGAATT
This sequence comes from Calothrix sp. NIES-4101, assembly GCA_004296455.1. Classification (GTDB taxonomy): domain Bacteria; phylum Cyanobacteriota; class Cyanobacteriia; order Cyanobacteriales; family Nostocaceae; genus Brunnivagina. The sequence continues at coordinate 3,350,413 of AP018280.1, read as the reverse complement.
AACTGGTGTAACTGTTAATGGTGCAAATTTACAAGGAGCATCCGGAATACCTTCGCAAATTGCGACACCAGAAGAATTTTACGCTTTGGGAGTTGCCGCAGCCGAAAAAGGTAACAAACAACAAGCAATAGATTATTTCGATCGCGCCATTTCTATTAAACCCGACTATGCAGGTGCATTTCTAGCCCGTGGAATCGCTCGTTATCAATTATTTGATCGTGAGGGTGCATTTCAAGACGCACAAATAGCCGAAAATTTGTTTAAGAAGCAAAGTAATGTTAATGGGCTTCAAACCACACAAGCTTTCATTATTGAACTCAAAACTCCCCCAGGTGAAACAAAGGTTAACACAGGTAAACCCAGTTTCTTCGACTTTGTAAGTGGATTAACTTCGGTGTTACTGCAATTCCTGCCCTTTTAAAGTATTGGGTATTGATATAGTTGGGGAGCTATTTAACTAACTCCCCAACTATATCCTGATTATTGGTTGTGTGTCTTGATTTTCTGACGATGTTTGACATCAATAAATTTTAAATGTTTGAATAATTCACAAAAAGTTCCATTCAGTATAAACATTGCTATTTCAGAAACTGCATGTATTAAAATATCGTCTCAACTGTAGTTGCAATATCACTCTGAATTCATGAAAAAAACTAACTTTCTCTATCTCTCTACTTATGGCTTAGTTGGATTCATTTTGACAGTGACTACAAATATACATACTTCAGCGAAAACGCAAACCCTAACACAAAATCTATCCCCGCAAAACCTCACTCCAAATCCACAAGCCACAAATTCCTCAGTCAAATTTATTTACCCCGCCCAAGGAATCATTTCCCAGGGATTTCGCAAATATCAACACGAAGGTATTGATATTGCTAATGCATCGGGAACACCAATTTTAGCGGTTGCTGCTGGCAAAGTTATCAAAGCTGGATGGGATGATTGGGGATTAGGTTATGTTGTGAAGATTCAACATCCGAACGGACAAACAACAGTTTATGGTCATAATAGTCGTCTTTTAGTTAGTCAAGGACAACAAGTTACTCAAGGTCAAACTATTGCACAAATGGGTTCTACTGGTAATAGTTCCGCTCCCCATCTGCATTTTGAAATTCATACCAATCAACGGGTAGCAGTTAACCCAATAGAAGTTTTACTATCCCCAAATAATACAACATCTACAGTCGCTAACGCTAAAACACAGCAAAATACCCAAATTCAACCAATATCTGCGGCTAATAATATTGTGGCTAATAATATTCAGAGCAATAATCCCTCTAATCGTTGTCATGGGAAAACCTTAATCGCAGGTGAAACTGTGAATGCGCGGGTTCGAGTCTGTCAAGAAAACGGACAATTATTTTATATTGGCGAACTCAAGCAAAATCCCTATCAAGTTGTGAAACTACCTGCTTGGAATCTGAATAATTTACAATATCGGGCTGACAATGGTAGCTTTTCTTACTTTGTGACTCCTCAAGGAGTTGAAGTGTGGCGAAATGGTTCTCGCTTCCGCCGCGATATTTTTTACACCAATAAAAGTTAATAGTTAAGTAACTATATATCGCTATCAAAAATCTTTAATAAGGAGATAAAAAGGCTGTATTTAGTAATAATTCAGTCTTTTTCACTATGGAATTACCCAAAATACATTCATTTAGATAGATGTCAGCTTTCAGACAAATTATTATAATTACACTCTAGATTATTAATATCCGGAAGAATGTTGTCTTTTTTATATTTTTTTAATCTGTACTTAAGTAATAGTCTTCTATGATAATTAGTAATCTCATGTACAACCTATATACCTTGAGATAACAAAAGTGTCAGTGTTATCAACAGAGAAAATTTGGTGCTTCTCTGTAGTCATTCAAGCTTTCTAATCACTGAAAACATCCAAAACCGACAAGGAGAACTTCAAGGTGGAATATCTTGCTTACTCTGTCATGGCTGATGCAAATCAAAGAGCAACAGCAGAACCAGAATTAAAACTCCGTAAAATTAACTTCAAGTTCCATAAGGTAATTAAATCTGCTTGTTTAGCATTTGCAAGTGTTGGTATGTTGCTTGCAAGTCTTCCCCAAGCGCAAGCGGCAGTAAGTGCAATTGGTTATGTTCGTACTAATGGTAGCTGTTTACGAGTTCGTTCTGCACCAAGTTTGAATGCTCCAGTGCTGGGATGTCTGCGGAATGGTTCTAGACTTGCCATTGTTGTTGATACTCCCAATGGTTTTAGCCGCTTATCTTCTGGTAATTATGTCGCAACCAGATATGTTGGTATACGTCCTGGACAAGGAAATACCCCTGGACTCGGCGTTGGTGGTCCTGTAACCCTTGCTGTGGGTTCCCAAGGAACATCGGTGATACAGGTTCAACGGGCATTAGGTGTACCAACAACAGGCTTTTACGGTTCCATAACAGCACGTGCTGTTCGCAACTTTCAACTGAATAATGGTTTGTTAGTTGATGGTAAAGTTGGACCGCAAACTAGAGTTGCCCTAGGCTTGTAAAGCTGAATTGAATGTAATTAATAGAAGTTAGTAGTAGGAATATTTTCGCTCTTGTGGCGAAGATATCCCTACTACTAAATATTTTCATATTGCCAGTTTTGCCATTTCTTCAGTTACTACTTTTCATTCTTTACTGGTTGGCGATCGCAACAATTAGTCAGAGGAAGTGAGACAATTTTTTCTAAATTAACCTGTCTTAGCAACTCAGTCCAAGCAGAGGAAATATTTTGTTCTTTTTTGTTGCGGAGATTGACTCCCAAGGTTGTTAAAGCATCAAACCAAATACCATTTTTGGCATAGATACTAGCTTGAGCGATAGGGCTTTGAGAACTAGCTAATTGTTTTTTTAATGTTGGATTTACAGCAATTCTTTGAATACTGCCTCGAACATTTCCTGGTTTATCTTCTACAATTTGGAAATCGCAGTAGACAGAAAACGACCAATTATAAGTTTTGCCAATTTGTAAAGGTGGTATTTCTTGGGGTATAGCAAAATTTACTATCCCTTGTGGAGTGGTAGTATTTTTCAATTTCGTTTTATAAACTGCTTTGCCAAGATTATCTGTTAAGACAAATTCAACTGCATCTTTTGTTGTCAACTTTCTGGGTAAACTAAACCAAAATTGTGGGCGATCGCTCACTGTTAATCCCCATAAAAAATTACCATTTTGGGACTTAGTTAAAGGAACAAGTGCTGTTGGTTCACAACCTCTTCCGGCTCCTCCTTGCGCTCTACCTGTCGGTTCCCCACGGTTGGGGGGTGGTGGTGGTGGTTCAAATTCAATTGGTGTTAAAACAGGATTTTGGGCAATTATTTGTTCTTCATAACCAACACTCATTATTTGGTTTCCATAACCTATACTACAACTGGTGCAGAGTGAGAGAATTGTCACCAGTTTCAATATTTTATTATTAGTGATTTGAGTCCAAAATTGGGTATTAAGTCTTGTTTGATTCATAATTTCAATAAAGTAAATAGATAAATTAGCAGAATATGTAATTTACTGACACGATTGATTTAATGAATTTATGCAAATCCACATTAGAAGAGTTCTAAAAGCCAAGACTTTGCGAAATTGGTGAACTGCTAGAACCATGATGCACAGGGTGGATACTGGAGACAATAACTCTACTATGGAAAGCGCTCTTGATTTTGGCAAAGGTATTGAGCCATAAGTAATGATTCCTCAGGCGAGAATAATGAGTTGGAGACAAGAAGAACATTGTCTATTCTCTATTCCTGTCTCCCTATCTCCTTATCTCTTTCAACCCTTGCCCTACAAAAAAAGTGAAATATTATTATCGACTAATGCTGGACTTCCAGATGATGATATTGCGCCATATGCTTGAAAGTAACGGCTAACCTCTGCCGGAAAGTGAGGATGATGATCAAATAAGGTGTCCCCATCAGCAATATTTGCCCAAAAATCCCTTAAATTAGGTGCTAATTCCTCAGCTTTGGCTATTGATAAATTCAAAGGAGGTAATGTAAGTAACTTAACAAGAAAGGGAAAACTGCGATCGCGCATCCATTGGCGCGAATATGTTTGTAAACTAGGATATTCGGACACTGATTCAACACGGTAGGATAACACCTGTAACCTACTATTTCCGTATTTATTTTGGTGGTATTCAAATATACGATAGGGGTGCGGATAGCTGACCAAAGAACCAGTTGTAATATCATATACACCATGATTATTGGCAATATCTTGAATGTGTAAATGTCCTGTAAATACTAGCTTAACGCCAAAACGCTGTAATATTTCGATTAATGTAGATGCATTTTCCAGCATATATCTACTCGCCATCGGATGATGAGATTGATTCGGCAAATGCTCGGCAACATTATGATGAATTGTAGCTAATACTAATTCATCTGTCGCCGATTCCAGTATTATTTCCAACCACTGTAATTGTTCTTCATCTAATCGACCAATTTGCTTTCCTTCTGCATCGAAGCTATTAGAATTAAGAGCCACTAATCTGACTCCAGGCAGTAATTCACAGGTGTAATAGAGTTTTTCGGTATTCTCGTAGCCAAACTTGCGATAGTACTGGGGAAAATCTTGAAATCCAATAGATTGGCTATCGCCTGCAATCACTGGGACATCGTGATTCCCTGGAATTACATAAGTGGGAAACGGCAACTTTGCTAAACGTTGTTGCAACCAAGTATGATTTTCAGGTTCCCCATGTTGAGTTAAATCACCTGGAAGTAAAAGAAAATCTAAATCGAGTTGTGTTAAATGTTCGAGTACGCTTTCAAATGCAGGAATGCTAACTTCAACCAGATGAAAACGGCTAGGATGATTCCAAATGGTGTGAGGAAGAGCAATATGCAAGTCACTGACTACAGCAAATCGAAAGTTCGGAGTCATTGAATAAAAGTTAATTTTATAATTGGGGTGTAATTAAAGGCTTTGCACAAAGTATACCGCTTCTGTTTCAAAGTGGGGATCGGAGAATTCTGAGGAGCCCAGTGTAAAGCCTGGCTGCGATAACAAGTTTCATGGGCGATCGCTCATGAATTATCACATCATTCAATATCTATTAACCACTAACCACTAAGCAATTAATAATATGGTTCGCGTTCGAGTTCGCCAGCATGTTAATCCCCTAGCGCAAAAATATCAAACCCCTGCTAATCCAGTTGACTGGGAAAAAATCTATACAAAACTAAATCAACCGTTACATTTAGATATTGGTTGTGCGAGGGGGAGATTTGTGCTGCAAATGGCGGAGTTAGAATCAAATTGGAATTTTTTAGGTTTAGAAATTCGTCAGCCTTTAGTAGTTGATGCCAATAGATTGCGTGATGAACAAGGACTGACAAATTTACATTATTTATATTGCAATGCTAATAATTCATTGAAACCAATCTTATCGGGAATCCCTACAGGAATTTTACAGCGAGTCTCAATCCAATTTCCCGACCCTTGGTTTAAAAATCGTCATGCAAAAAGACGTGTAGTCCAACCAGAACTAGTCACAGAATTAGCAGAATATCTGGAACAAGGAGGGATTATATTTTTGCAATCTGATATTGAATTTGTAGCGAATGAAATGCGATCGCGTTTTTTAGAAAATCCGAGATTTAAAATTCAAGGTAGTGGTGAATGGTTACCAGAAAATCCATTCCAAGTACCAACAGAACGGGAAATAGCTACACAAAATAAAGGTGAACCTGTATATAGAGTTATTTTTGAAAAATTATCATAAGCTGATAAAACCATAATATCTGCAAATTAATATATTAGTATTATAATTAATATATTCATAGCAGATTGAGGAAATTTAAACCTCAATTATAATTCCTTAAAAATACTTTTCACTTGAGTAAAAAGCAGAACTTAGGAGAAAATATTTTGTTTTTTTTTCAGGAAAACTATCAACGTAAAACATTATTATGTTTAAGCGAATACTACGCTGGCTAATTTTAGGGGGAACGCTATTTTTTGTAGCTAAAACTTTAAAAGATAACTGGTTAGAAGTGGCAGCTATCCGTATTGAGAGTGCTGGATGGGCTATTCTCGCGATCGCCACTGGTATCACATTACTGGCGCACATCTGGGCTGCTTGGGTGTGGACTTGGGTGCTCAAGGAATTAAATCAACCTGTACCAGTCTCTCACTTCATCCAAGTTTATCTCAAAACCAATGTTGCTAAATACTTACCGGGAAATGTTTGGCACCATTATGGACGCATTATGGCAGCTAAAGAAGCAAAGATTTCTACGGTGACGGCAACTGTCAGTATTTTACTTGAGCCTTTATTAATGGCGACTGCGGCTTTAATTATTATTGTGTTACTGGGTAGTCAATTTACTTCACTAAAAAATGATACTAATTTGCGAATTTTACAAGCACTGGCTTTAATCGCAATTCTTTGTATTTTTTATCCACGATTTCTCAACCCGATACTCAATTTTGCCCAAAAATTAAAATTTAGAAAAACTGAAGCAAATAATTCAGATAATTTGACTAATAACTATTTAAAATTGCAACGTTATCCCCTAATACCACTATTTGGAGAACTCACTTTTTTAATTTTACGTGGCACGGGTTTTATCCTGACGTTATTTGTACTAGTCCCATTACAACCAGAACAACTGCCTTTACTACTGGGGGCTTTTAGCTTTGCTTGGTTCCTGGGTTTTGTGATTCCAGGTGCTCCTGGAGGTTTAGGAGTATTTGAAGCCACTATAATTGCATTACTCCAAGGTCATTTTCCACCTGCATTAGCGATTGGTAGCACAGTCTTATACCGCTTAGTTAGTATTCTCGCTGAAACTCTTGGTGCGGGAATTGCTTGGCTTGAACAGCGTTTTGAAGCAGAAAAAGTTGCGAATAGGTAATATTCCTCACCAGTCAACTATTAATCCTCTTTAAAAGTTTTTAACTGTGAAAAAACCCGATAATCATCCAAACATGACTTATCTACATAATTCATGGGCGATTCTATCTCATCTTCTTTCATTTTAATTAAGTTATATTCAATATTCTCCGCATAAATTGCAAAAGTGATATTGAAAATCTCGATAAAATGAATAAACCATATACACTCACTTTCCAAATACTGCTCATAATATCTAATTAAATTAGCAATTCGCATTTCTAAGTGGCTGCGAGAATGAGTAGAAATCAAAATTATTTTTAATAGTACAATCACCAAAGTTAATGGATGTCCCTGTGATAGTAACATGACAAACAAGCTTGAGGGCTCGCGACCATTTTCTGTAGTTAAAAAATCAATTGTGCGATTGCAAATTCTCAATACTAAATCTTTGTTAACTGGGGAATCATCATATTCTACCTTCCATGAATTTAATTTTTCTGCTAACTGCTTCTGTAAGGTATCGGTAAATTCCTGCTGCTGTACTGAAAATATTAAATATTTTAATAAACTCTGTTTAAAATCATGAAATATGTCATGCTGAGTTTGCTTTAAAAATATATTGGCAATATTGTCATAACTAAAATTTCCTTTCTTCACAACTATTGCCTTAATCAGCCTAATCGCATTATCTCCTAAACTACTAGGATTCCGATAGCGATGAACATTAACAGAATTATTCACTTGTAATTGCGATCGCGCAATATACATCGCTAATTCAAACTTAAACTTATCTTTTAAAGCTCTTGAAAGTTTTCTTGCTGCTTCTTTTTGTTCCTTAGAATTATTATCATTCAGAGATTGAGCCAATAATAAGTAGGAGCTATAACGATTTGTCCAATGTCCTTTTACATCTTCATTCCGATATGCAAATAATTGTAATTCTTGATAATCTTCGCTTTGGACAAAATTATTTATCCAAGTTCTGGCTTTTTTGAGCTTACCAGAAGTATTGGGATTAAAACTGAATTTTAAATTAGTGAATAATTCAACTAAATCCTGAATATATTTGTGTCTTCTAGTAGTTTCCCAATTATTAATTAATATGTAGCAGCAGCGTTTAATAGTATGGCGAAATTCTTCCTCGCCATGCTCTAGTAAAACAATATATATTCCCAGCGAATATTTACTAGCATCTGAATTTAAGCAATCAATAAAAGAACGCTTAAATACACGCAAAACTTCATCTGGTTGCCAATTTTTTACAATTTTCAGTAAAAAACCGTACATTCTCTCTTGCGTATATTGTAATTTGAGGCGTTTATCTTTAGATTTTAAAAGATGTCGATCGCCCTGACTATTCAATAAGCTGTTAGCGGTCATTGCGGTTCTCAAGACCAATCATTTAGCTGTTTACCTTGTATGTAACAGCTTAACCTTGGCAAGCAAGAGTATCAATCTTCTCTTTCAAAAATAAGTATTCTTTTCACAGAAAATTGATAATTAAGCAATTTTCCATGTAAGTTTGTTGAACTTTTCCGAGAAATTACCGAATTATAGAAGGCAAAATCAAATTAAAAATTAAAAATTGAAACTAAAATAAACCAAAAATAAAGGTTAGCATCTCTTGCTAACCATACATTGGGAATGAAGATATTTTTGTGATGGGGGTGGAGGGACTTGAACCCTCACGACCGTTTAAGGTCAACGGATTTTCATCCTTTTGTAGCTTTCACTACTGCCTTAGAAAAATTACTGAAGGTTTTAAGGATTGGACTCTCCCTTTACCCTCGACTTAACGTAGGGTAGCTCCCGTCGAGTCTCTGCACCTTCCGAAAAGTTTAAATTCACTCAGAACTTATCACTTCTAAATCGGCTTGGCTCAGGATTGCCATATCTGAATTACTTAGGTTCTAAATATCCAGACTTTAGGTTTCCCTGAATTTGAGAGCTTCCACTTGAAAGATTTCTCTAACAAGGCTCAGTTTTCTAAGTCCGTAGCGTCTACCATTCCGCCACACCCCCGTTTTGACTTTGGGAGTCACTTGTTTTTTGGAGGCATTAAACACCGCCTTATATACTTAACCATCAATTATGTATTTTGTCCAACATTTTTTGAAAAAAAAATTGTGATGGTATTTGTTATGCCTTATTTCTCTTTCTCTCTCCGGCTTAACACCCCAGGGCTGTTTTCCTTCTACCCCCATCACGAGCTACCATGAAAGCAACGATCGCATAGCTTTCCTGAAGTCGGTAATTCAGCCTATGATGGTGAAAATGCGATTAATATCTTCAAACATAGCAACAGAACTATGACTGTAGACCTGATTGTACCCCTGCTTTATCTGATTTTGGCTGGAGCTTATCTCCTCGTGATGCCAGTGATAGTCGTGTTTTACTTGAAGTGGCGCTGGTATACTGCTGGCTCCATAGAACGCTTGCTCATGTACTTTTTGGTATTTTTCTTTTTCCCTGGTTTATTAGTTCTGTCGCCTGTACTCAATTTTCGACCCCGGCGAAGAACTATTGAGGCTTAAATTTTAGTTAGTGGTAGGTCATAAGTTAAGATGCGACGTATTGACGCTCTGGGTATAGTTTTAGGCGTTTTTATTGCAGGTGGCTTGGTTTATATCATATTTCAGCAATTCGGCCTAGATAGCCAATCTGCTGGTATTTGGACTCAAGCCCTGCTCGTCATAGGTTTGATTGGTTGGTTGCTGACATATCTTTTTCGGGCAGTAAATAATCAAATGACCTACCACAAGCAACGTCAAGGGTATGAAGATGCTTATTTGACAAAGCGACTGGAAGAATTGACACCGGAAGAGTTAGAACGACTTCAAGCCGAGATTGAGCAGGATCAGCAATCTCAGGTAAATTAGTTATTTGTCGTTAGTTATTAGTTGTTTGTCAATCCAAAATCCCCAATCTTGGATAACTAATAGCCAATAACCAATAACCAAATAGCTGATAACCAAATCATCAAAACAATGACTGTAATTTCCGATCGCTTCCAAAATTTGGCACAAAATCAAAAATGTGCCTTTATCCCTTTTATTACTGCTGGTGACCCCGACTTGCATACCACTGCTGAGGCTTTACGGGTATTAGATAAAAGCGGTGCTAGTATGATTGAGTTGGGCGTACCCTACTCTGATCCTTTAGCTGATGGCCCTGTAATTCAAGCCGCAGCTACTCGTGCTTTGCTTCAGGGGACAAATTTGGAAGCTATTCTCGAAATGTTGACGGCGACGACTCCTCATTTACAAGCGCCGATTATTCTCTTTACTTACTACAACCCAATTTTAAATCGCGGGATTGATAATTTTCTCTCAGCAATTAAACAGGCGGGGGTTGCTGGCTTGGTAGTACCCGACTTGCCGCTTGAAGAATCTGCTAATTTACTCGAACCAGCAGCAGCAATGGGTATTGATTTAATTTTGTTGGTTGCACCAACAAGCTCCCCCGAACGCATCGCAGCTATTGCTCATGCTTCCCAAGGTTTTATTTATTTAGTGAGTGTTACAGGTGTCACAGGAGTGCGATCGCAAATTGAAACACGAGTGTCTGATTTACTGAAGCAAATACGTGCAGTTACTGATAAACCTGTTGGTGTTGGATTCGGAATCTCCGAAGCTGAACAAGCCAAACAAATCAAAGATTGGGGCGCAGATGCCATTATTGTCGGTAGTGCGATCGTGAAAAGGTTAGCAACTGGAACTCCCCAACAAGGTTTAAATGCTATTGAAGAATTTTGCCAAAGCCTTAATTTAGCGCTATCTTAGCGCGTAAATCTCCAGTAAATTTATCTCGACTGAATGAGAATCTCATGCTCTGATAAAAAATTTAAATCACTCACCGCAAATATTGCCTGAAAACAATTCATAGAAAGTGTTAAGAGTGACAATTTCTTACCTTCTTTGGTAGACAATTTAACAGATATCGTCTTGAATATATAAAGCGTGTATGAGGCGGCTCGTCAATTACCGACACCGTGTATTAGGATTTGGGTGTTATGTGAAGTCAATTAAGGTATAAGTATATGAGTGTGAGAGTGTTTCAACTGTTAATGAATATAGTGACATCGCAAGGTAGGGGCGAAAGCGATGAGTGAAAGTATGGCATTTATTGGCGGAGTTGCAGTCGCCGGACTCGCAGCTCTTGTTTTACTAAAAGGAACAGTTAATCCAACCCAACCCGGCTTCACATCGGTTGCTCCGCAAATCCAAGCGCCTGTTGTTGCACCACAAATAATGCCGCAACCAGGTCAAATATATGGCGGCTACCCCGGGCAGCCAGTGCTACCGAATCCTGTACCGAATGCTCCTAATGATCAGCTACGTTTAGACCTCGAACGTGGGAAAATGCAGTTAGAGAATCTCCAACGGGAAAACGAAGGATTGCGAAAACAAAATCAAGAGTTTCAAAACCAGTTGGTAAATCTTAATAATCAGTTTCAAGCTCAAGCGTTACAAAACCAAAACAACCAACGTAGCCAGTTACAACAATCTCAAACTCCTTGGTGGTCATCGGGTATTGTTTGGGCGGTTGGGGGCATTGCTTTGACTGTTGGTGGTGGTATCGTTTTTGCTGGCATATCGGCTTTGTTCACCCAAAAACAACGTCCGGTACGTACTGTTCAAGTGATTCATCCTTACACTGGCCCAACTCCTCCACTGGCTAATACTACTCGTCGTGCGGAGTTTTTACCTCCTCGCAGTAATGACTCTAGACGAGTTGAATCTCACGAATATGACGATGCGTATTAACTAGATACAGTAGTTACTAAAAATCATAACTACTCATAGCAATTTGCTTTCGTTAAATGCGATCGCCTTTTTTTCATGTCTTTATAAACTGAAATCTGGCTTTATTCTCAATCAAGAATTAAATAATCAGTAGTATTACACTGGTTAAACAAATTACCACCTCAAAACTTTTGTAGAGAGGTTAAATGTAACCTTTCTACATAGTTGAGCTATGTAGTACTTGGATTTGAGCAAAAGCTCAGTTTTGATCGAATATTCTGAATCACCACCAAAGCGCCAAAAACACTCTTTTCTGAAAACTTTGTATTAATTGTTTTATTGCTACTATTCCTATAAAACATACTTATCCTGCAAATTAATCAAAAAAAATGTAATTAAAGTTACTTTAAATGTACTACTAAAATAATTTTATATCATTAGTTATTAGTCCAAATTAATTACTAAATAATCAATCTAATTATTGGGATATAAGCCCCTATAGATTAGAAAAAGAGTATAATTTCGCAAGCTTCAATATCTCACTATATACATAGTAACTAGTGAATGATGAGATAAATGACAATAGTATTCAGTAAAAAATCAAACATTATTTTTTATAAGTGCGGGGAAATTCGGATACTGATAAACCCCTGCATTTTAAGACAAGAAAAAATACTGAAGATTTTTTTGCATCCCTGATTTCTTATCAGTAATTTCTGGGTAATATTACTGAAGTGATCTCTAAAAAGCCCAAGATTCGGCAAAAACATCTGCTAGATTGTTGATCAGATTATTCGCAGAAGATTGCTGAGATTGTCAAGAATCATAAACATTTGCGATCGCAGTATAGGTAAATTTTTGATTTTCTTCTGGGAACATAAAAACCTAACAATCAGTCTGCCTTCCAGACAATCACTCAGTTAGAGTTCTATAGTCCTCACGCGAATACCATAGTAGGCTGGGTGGTTAACAATTAACAGTCCTACACCCTATTGGCGTTAAGTTCCCATCTTGAGGTTAACAAACCATCTCTTGCGAAACGATCGATTAATTTAGTGAATCGACTTAAAAATCTCCAGCTTAGTTGATCAAAAATTATTAATTTTTGATCCTGCTATTCATACAATCAACTGCAAAGTCATCTCCCTAAAGAGAGATTGCAAAGATATTCAAATAGGGCAAAAATTTGTCACGGCAAACTAACCCGTATTGTGAGGACGGATATTCTTTTGATAACATGCTCTAATCACAAAAAAAATTTATAAACCAACGTGAGAAGGATGCAAATGTATCACTCAAAACTGCATGTTTTTCATGATGACCCACCTTTCGCTGATTTTGGATTCAGCAAAAATCAAATTCGGAAATTAGGTTCTTAAAATTTAAAACCTAAATTTAAAACCTGATTTTTAAGGAAACCTTTGCTATTACACTGATGCCTACCAATGACATCTATACAATCATGGCTGAGGCGCGGAAGCCTCTTTTTTACTATTTTCTCCTTAGGTATTTTTACTTATAAAGTATTGCCGGGTACTGCTCAAACTGAAATCCGTAATACCGCGCGTGTGGGTGCGGAGAATCTTCCAGAAACGTCGGGAGGAAGGGTTGTTGATTCCAATCCTGTCACCTTGAGAGCTGGACAGGCGGCGCTGGAAATCATCAAAACTGGTGACAGAGGAGCGGCAGAACCGGGCGATACGGTGATCTATCGATTGGCGATTAGGAATACCGGAAGAGTGGCTGCTAGGAATGTGACTGTAACTGATCGACTACCTCTAGGATTATTATTTGCACGGCGTTCAATTCGCGGTAATATTGGCGATCGGACTGTACAACTCTCGCTTAGTAGTGGTGATAACCGCACAGTTACCATCACTACGCCTGAAGAACTGCAACCAAACCAAACTTTAAATGTTTCCTACGCGGTAGAAGTCACGCCCGATGCGGTTAGAGGTACGGGTAGAAACCTTGCACAGGCAAGAGCCGGAAATCTCACAAGTAACCAGGCTAGCCACTCCCTGAGGATTCGCCCTGGGATTGTGTCGGATTGCGGAACTTTAATTGGGCGTGTATTCATCGACAAGAATTTTGATGGTGAACAGCAGCCAAATGAGCCGGGAGTGCCAAATGCAGTCATTTATATGGACGATGGCAACCGAATTGTCACTGATGCTAATGGACTTTTTTCCCTAGCAAATGTTGTTTCCGGTTATCGCTCTGCGGCACTGGATTTGACAAGCCTACCGGGTTATGCATTAGCTCCGAATAAATATTTTATCGAAAGAAATAGCCAATCTCGGATGGTGCGTTTAGCACCTGGGAGTATGGCAAGGGTAAATTTTGCGGTCACGCCTGCGTTTTCAGAGGGTAAGCGATGAAAACAAAAAAGCTAGGAGTCAGTATTTATAAATTGGGGTCAGACATCTACAAATGTCAAAGGGGGGACACCCCACACACTGTCATAGGGGAAACAGAATTATCTTCAATTTTGTGCATGAAGATGTTAGTGAAGAGTAACGCCAGGGTGTTTTCGACATTTCTTGCTGTTGCACTTCCGTCAATGCTTGGTGCCAAGATACTGTTGCCTTCTGCGGCAAGGGCGGTAACGCTATCAGTCGCCCATGAAGCTAGTTTTCCTAAAGACAAGTCCAATTCGTCTTTGTCTCCATTTTTAGTTGCCGAAGCAGGAGAAGGAATAACGCCAGCATCGCCGAGTGGTGTAGGTGGTAATAGTGGTACATTGCCAATAATTCCTTCTTCTTCACCCACTATCAAGAACCCGGAAAATTTTCCAACTAATTCTCAAATTTCTCCCACACCCCAAGTTGGGCAGGGGACAGTGCCAGCGCCTTCTTCGCCTTCAAGCCTGCCTTCTGGAAATGAGGGCAAAAAAATCAAGTTGGATATTGCCCCAGCCGGAGACCCCAGGGCGCAAGCTGATGGGCGATCGACGGTTAAGTTACGGGGGACATTGACTGACGAAAAGGGTCAACCAATTCTTGGGGATGTCATCGTCACCTTGACAACCAGTGCGGGTAAGTTTGTTGGTACAGACCAAAGTCGCGATCAGCAAGGGTTTCAAGTCATAGCTCGTGATGGGGAATTTATTGCCACTTTACAAGCTGACATTAAGCCTCAACAGGTGCGTGTGCGGGCAGCAGTTGACAAAATTCGGGCAAGAAGGTCTAGTTCTTTTTCACCAAATGTAACTCAACTCGACCCCAGGATAGTTGGTCCCCGTGTAGATGAGCCGTTTCCTCAGCAAAATGATAATTCGATTTTGGAGAAGTTGACGGATGCGCCGTTGGAAGCCTATACCCAAGTTGAATTTGTCACGTTTTTACGTCCTTCGTTAGCGACGGGGATTATCAACTTGCGAATTGGTCAAAAAGGAACTGATTATTGGGGAAGTTTTGGTGATTTTCTGAATCCGCGAAGCATTGATGATGGTACGGGTGTAGATTTCAAGGCTTCGGTATTTGCGACAGGAAAAGTCGGGGAGTGGTTATTTACGGGGGCTTTTAATAGCTACCGACCGATTAACCAGGATTGCGAAGGCAGAAACCGTTTGTTTGGCAGCATTCAGTTTTGCGAACAGCAGTATCCTGTCTACGGTGATAGTTCGACAATGACACCGACTACACCCTCTATTGATAGTGTTTATGCCCGATTTGAGCGAACTCCATCCATACCTGGTGCAGAACCCGATTATTTAATGTGGGGGGATTATAATACCGAGGAATTTTCTCGGAGTTCGCAGTTGTATACAGCAACTACGCGGCAGTTGCATGGTTTGAAGTTGAATTATAACTTTGGACCGTTGCAAATTACGGGGATGTATGCAAACAACATCGAAGGTTTTCAGCGCGATACATTTGTACCAAATGGGACGAGTGGAAATTACTTCTTATCACAGCGTTTACTAGTTCCGGGAAGTGAAACTGTTTACGTGGAAGCGGAGGAGATTAACCGTCCGGGAACGGTAGTAGAGCGTCAACCTTTGTATCGGGGTCAGGATTATGAGATTGATTACGACAGAGGTACGTTATTATTCCGTCGTCCAATTTTAGCAACGGATTTGAATCCGTTTGGGGCAACATTGGTGCGGCGTGTTGTTGTCTCCTATCAAAATGAGGGCGGCAGGGATTCCAGTCTATATGCTGGACGATTGCAGTACAACTTCTCGAATGACATTGATAAGAAATCATTTTTTGGGGGAAGTTACCTGCGGGAAGACCAAGGAGATAACGATTTTCAGCTATATGGGGCTGATTTTTTGGTCTCTTTGGGTAGTTCTGGCAAAATTGTCGGGGAATTTGCCCGTTCCAACAGCGACTTACTCACGGGAAATAGCGTTGATGGTAATGCTTACCGGATTGAAGCGAGTGGGAATTTTGGCGATCGCATTGGGGCTGAGGCTTACTACCGAGGGGTAGAGCCGAATTTTGTCAATAATGCCACTTCCAGTTTTTCACCTGGACAAACCCGTTATGGAGCATCTCTACTCGCCAGATTAACCGAAACCACGACTTTCCGGGCAGCTTATGACTTTGAAGAGAATTACGGCACAGCACCAGGAAGAGTTGTTGACTTCTTTGACTTGTTCAATCCCCAACCTTTAGCACGTCCGGGAGAACGAGTCAGTAATGAATTACAGACTTTTCGTGTGGGACTGTTGCAGCGTTTAGGAAGGAGTCGCTTGAGTCCGGAAGTCAGCGCCGAATATGTCAACCGTTCCCGTGAAGATCGGGTGAGCGATCGCTTTGATGGTGATGCTCAACAGTTCGTTTCGCGCTTGAAGGTGCCCTTGGGTGAGTCTTTGGTATTCCAAGCCCAAAATGAATTGAATCTCGGCGACAGTGACCCCCTCTATCCCAATAGAACGACATTAGGATTGGATTGGAAAGCATATCCAGGGGTGACTTTCCGACTCGCACATCAATTCTTTGATAGCAGTGAATTAATCAGGGGTAACTCAATTACCACATTTGATACACTTCTAGACCATAAATTCTCGGAGAATACTGCTATTACTGGGCGATATTCAGTACTTTCGGCATACAACGGACTCCAGGGACAAGGAGCAGTCGGACTGAATAATCGTTGGGCGATCACACCGGGATTACGTCTGAGTCTCGGTTACGAATATGTCTTTAAAAACATGTTCAATGCCACCGCCGCCGGACCTCAATTCGAGCAATATTATGCTGTTGGACAAACTGCTTCTTCCCTGGGATTATTCTCCGGTTCTGTCTACAGCATGGGACTTGAATACACTGATAATCCCAATTTCCAAGCTAGTACTCGATTTGAATACCGTGATGGTAGTGAAAATAACAACTTAGTCATTTCGGCAGCAGCAGCAGGAAAAATTAGTCCGGCTTTGACAGCATTAGTTCGCTATCAACAAGCCGGTGAAGCTAACGTATTTTTACCGACTGCATCGAGTATTGGAAATGTCTCTGGTGTTCGCTTCCAAGAACTGGGTGATACCTCGAATCTGAAAATTGGTTTGGCATATCGTGACCCGACAAACGATAAATTTAACGGGTTGCTCAAATATGAATGGCGGCAGAATTTTGACTCCATCCCGGAATCACAATTAATTGGTTCGACAGTAACAGGTCATACATTCTCGGCTGAGGGTATTTATGCTCCCAATTGGCGGTGGGAATTCTTTGGTAAATTTGCCCTCCGGAATGGTGTCACCTTCTCAGATGGTGACAGATTTGATGGCACGGCAAAACTCGCTCAAGTGCGGGCAACCTATCGCTTAGGATATCGAAATGACCTCGCCGTAGAAGGTCGTTGGATTGGTCAAAATTCCAACATTGGCAATGGGTATACGGAGTATGGTCTGGCAGTCGAAAGCGGTTATTATTTGACTCCAGATTTACGTGTAGCAGCAGGTTACAGCTTTGGCAGCGTGGATGTGAATGGCGATCGCGATTTCTCTGGGTATCGCTCCGATGGTGGTTTCTATTTGAACATCAGTTTGAAGCTGAACGAACTTTTCGGTGGTTTCGGATTACAAAAACCTGTTCCCAAACAACAGCAGGAGTCAGAAGTTCAACCAGTTTCTGGATTAGTACCCCAGACACCACCAGAAAATCCTTTCCCCACAAATCCCAGCAGCGAGTCGCAACCAACTCAACCGGGGCAAACTGAAACTCCTAGTATTGAGTTCCGACAAAAGTTACAGCAACAATCACCGCAAACGCAAACTCAACCTGAACAAAATCAAGCGATTGAATCCAGCAGTCAAGGGATGCAGTTGCAGCAATCACCACCAACTGATATTCAATCAAGACAACTAGGTAATCAGGAGACTCAAAAGACTGTGCCACAAAACGAAACTCAACCTTTCGTAGTTCCGGCACAGCCAAGACAAAATCTTCTCAATAGGTTGCGGGGGATTAAACCTGAACTGAATTTCAGTAATACTGTTGCGCCTAATATTTCTACAGAAAATAAACAGTTGGAAATCCAGCCACAACAGTTGCAACAGCAGCAACTCATCAATCTTTTAAAACAGCAACATGCCAAACCCCAGGCAAACGTTCAAGGTGTAGTGGAGAGGAGTGAGGATTGATGTCCAGATTGATTAATTTATGGTGTACGAGGAGAAGAAAAGTAGGGGAAAAGTTGCTGCTCATGCCAATTTTTGCTTCCCCTATTACCCTGAGTTTGTTAGCCTCTGGCTTGTATCTGTTGCCTGCTAGCGTTGCCGTTAGTCAGGTATCAGAGGGTAAAGTCGATATTAATCAACTCACTATTAATAAAGCCAATATTCACAAAACTAATATTGGCAAATTCGCACAGCAACCAACTACCGTACCAGTTCCCACTCCCACACCTGCTTTGCGGGTAGTGGTAAACAGCAACCAAGATGGTAATGTGCAGGCAGATAACCAGCTAACTCTGCGGGAAGCGGTGGAACTGGTAAATGGCTCCCTCAAACTCGAGCAACTCAGCCCTGCTGAACAAGCTCAAGTGCAGCCATTAACGGCAGGCTCACGGATTGAATTTAATTTGCCCGCAGGTGCAACCACAATTCAACTACAAAAAATATTGCCAGATTTAGCAAGTCCCAATTTAACGATTGATGGGACAACTCAACCGGGATACGATGCGACAAAGTCGGCAACGGCTGAAATTGCCATTCCCATTCCCGTAGTGGCAATAACCCCAGCAGCAAATACGGAAATATTTCGCGGTTTAACAATTGTTGCCGACGGAATTGCGGTACGCGGGTTGAGCATTTATGGATTTAATGCCAGTCCCATCAAACAGCAATTGGGCAACCTCTTAATTTATGATGGTGTTCCCAAACCCGTGACTTTAACTACTCCACCTGGGGATATAGTCGTTGCTCATAAATTGCCACCACCCGATATTAGCCGCCAAAAACCACCCAGTAGTAACTTTCCATTTCCCAAACGGGATATTCCCCCCAAGAATGTCACTATTGAGGACAATTGGTTGGGATTAACAGTTGATGAAAAAATACCTACAGAAACTTCGGCTTTTGGGGTATATGTGTTCAACTCCCAAGGGACAACAATTCGCCGCAACCGCATTTATTACCACGATGGTAGTGCAATTATTACTTCCGTACGTGGAGAAAATACAGTAGTCACACAAAACATCATTGTCGGGAATGGGTTAGCGGGAATGCCCGATGCCTTACGTTTTGAAGGTGTTGTCACGAATTCGCAAATTACAGGTAATTTAATTTGTGCCAACGACGGTGCAGGTGTGTATCTATTTAAACCCGATGGCAATGTCACCCTCCAAAACAACAAAATTACCTACAACGGCAGAAGGTTACGACGGGCAGCAGTCTATTTGATGGGTAGTAACCATCAAGTAATTGGTAATGAAATCGATAACCAAACTGGCCCAGGTGTTAGTGTTACTGCCTTTCCCCGCAACGATATTGGTAGCAACAGCCCCGCAGTCAAAAATATTATTCGCGACAACAAATTTGCCGTATTAGAAGGGTTGAGCATCGACCTCATTAACCAGCGTAACCTTGATGTGAGCGACTTTCAAAAAGGAGATGGTGCTAACCCGAAACGGGATTCCAGCAACCGTCGTCTGGAAACAGGGAATGCCGCCATTAATGCACCGGAATTTACAACCAGGGCATTTCCACCATCAGCTATGGGAGTTTCCATCCAAGGTAAAGCAGACCCCAATTCCCAGGTAACAATTTATAAATTGAGCGACTATCAGCGTGGCAAAGATTCTATCTATGACTTGGGTTATGGAGCATTGAATCAGCCATTAACAACGGTATCCACTGACCAAGATGGTAATTTTAATGCCAGTGTTAGTAACCTGCAACAGGGGGATGCAATTAGCGCGATCGCAACCGACCCCAAATACGGCACCTCGGAGCCGGCGGTAGCTGCGGTAATTGGCGAACCGGGTACTTTCCCCAACCTCACGCCCAACTCCCGCCCGCAGCCCATAGTCCCACCACAGTGTACTTCCCGACCCAAGCCACCAGAACCACCGCCACCACCAGAACCGCCACCACCGCCACCACCATTGAAGATTAGCGTCCCGCGCAATATTCACTTTGCCTTGGATAAATCGTTTATTAGTCCAGCAAGCGCCCAGGTATTAGACCGGATTGCAGAGGTGTTGCAACAATATCCTGTAATTGTGATTGAGATTGTTGGGCATACTGACCCACGGGCAAGTGATGAATATAACTTAGCATTGGGTAGAAGACGAGCATTATCAACGAGAAATTACTTGTTACGTAAAGGTGTTGCACCGGAGCGGATGACAATTCGTTCCTTAGGTGAGTCGCAACTTAAGGTTCCCGGTAGTACAGATATTGTCGATTATGCACGCGATCGCCGGGCGGAAATCATCTTTAAGGATATTCGCGGTGTTGATATTCAAATCGAAGAGCAAGAAGACGATTTACAAATCGAACGAAGACGTAACCAGGCTCAACCAAGTCCTGTGCGTCCTCGGAGAAGGTAAAAAGCGACATAGCTGAAAACTAACCAGTGTGTTCTCGCAAATGTCCATCGGTAAATAATCCACCACTACCAGAAATTGTCAGTGGAGGTATCTTGGGAGGTTGAAATGAAAACTTTATTTAAACAAATACAAGTCATGCTGAATAGAGGCTTGCGTAGTTTATCGCGCCAACCTCCCACAGCAAGCAGTACTTCTGCTGGAAGTCAACAGAGCTATCGTCGATGGCGAAAAATCTGCAAATCTCTGCGATATTATTTTCTGGCGCTAATACTGGCGGGAACTCAAATCGGGTTATTGACAGTTATGCCAAAACAGAAAGTAGTTGCTCAAACCCAGGGATTTTGTCCAGTTGGTACTACCCCAACAACTATCGATTGGAGACCAGCAGTAGGTGCGGCGGCAATTACCACTCAAAACCAAAACCTCAATGTTGGTGGAGTCGGGGTCAATTTTAATTTTAGTGAAAGTCTTCCCGGACGAGTGATCGATAACGTAGAAACAAGAATTGATAATGATGTCTATGGTGGCTTACCTGGGCCTAACCTCCGCTTTAATATCGGTTTGGAAAAAACTCCTTCACCTGGAAACGCCACTTTAAACATCAACTTTTCGAGACCTGTAATTCTCGCATCTCCCCTAACTATCCTAGACATCGATCGCAATGGAGCCCGTGACTTCGGATTTATTTACCAAGACAGAGTCACAGTTAATGCCTTCAATGGGGATGTTCCGGTGGGTGTCACCCTGCGTTCGCTCGGCACTACAACTCGCGTGGAAGGTAATGTTGCTGTGGGGATCAATGAAAATTCTTTTCCCGACAGACCCGATGGGAACGTTTCCGCCACACCTGCGGCTCAACTCAATCGAATTCAAATTCTCTATGAGCCAGGTCAAGAATATGGTACACCCCTACAAGATGAAACCGTTGGTTTGGCTAGATTAAGTATCTGCACTCCACCACCACCAGGTGCATCAATCGGTGACACCGTATTTAATGATCGCAATGGGAATGGAACTCAAGAGCAGGGTGAACCAGGTATTCCCAATGCCACCTTGATTTTACGTAACTCTAGCGGTCAGGAGGTTTCTAGAACTACCACAAGTAGTAATGGTACTTACCGCTTCTCGACTTTGCCATTAGGTAACTATACAGTTGAGGTACTTCGACCGAATGACGACTTTAACCCAACCACAAACACAACTTTAGCTGCGAATCTCACCGAACCAAACCAAGAACTGCTGAATCTGGACTTTGGTTTCCGGACAACTGCTTTAGGTAATTCAGGAGCGCCAAATATCCGCTTAATTAAACGGATTACCAATGCTAGACGTGATGGTCAAACCATTAGTGGCGCTAACTTTAGTGCCTTTGTTCCTGACCCCAACAATAGCAATGATGATAATCTACCTCAAGCGGAACGTTTTCCGGGAATTATTGACCTCGAACAGCCCGTGCGATCGCGTGATGAAATCGAATACACAGTTTATTTTCTGACAGAGGGGAACGAAAACATTAACAATTTCCAGTTCTGTGACTTAGTACCCAGTGGAACAACTTTTACTAATAACAGTATTGGCGTTAGTGGTGCTGGTAACGGGGCTAGTGGTGGTAGATATTTAACACCCCTTGCACCTTTAGATTCCTTCACCAACATTTGTCCAGGTACTAATAGTAACGGTGCTGTAGTTGCAAATCTAGGTAATGTTCCTAGTGGCAACTTCGGGTTTATCCGCTTCCGCGTCACAGTAAACTAAATAGTCCTGAGTCGAAAGTAATTAAGTACCGAGTGTGGATTTTATTGCCACACTTGGGAATTGTCATCTCTGATTTTTGAGTTAAGTATTTAAAATTCTCTTGATTACAAGAGTCAAAATTCTAATTTTCCCTATTATTCAGTTAACCATTAAGCATTAACCATTAACAACCTTCACAACTAGTTGATCTATCTGTTGGGATGAAAAAATGAACCCTTTATTTATACCAATACAAAAAATATTGCATCGAAATCCACATCACTTACAGCAAGAAAGTTCCCAAGTAAATTATCGCAGTTGGGGAAGAAAATTTAAACCTCTACAATTTTGCTTTCTCGCATCAACCTTGGCAGTGACCCATATAGCTTTATTTGCAACTATTTCTCACCAAAAAGCAGTTGCCCAGACTCAAACCACCTGTCCTGTGGGAACTATACCCACAAATGTAAATTGGCAACCAGCAACAGGAGTAGAAGCAATTACGGCTCAAAATTTGAATGCTGGAGGAGTAGGAGTCAGATTAAGTTTTGCCGAGAGTATCCCCGGACAAGTTATTGAATCTAATTTGGTTCAATTTGGGAATGAAGTATACGGAACCAGAATTGATAACGATGTCTATGGTGGTTTACCTGGACCTAATCTCCGGTTTCACATTGGGATTGGTAAAGCCCCTGCACCTGGGAGTGCTACCCTGACTATCACTTTTGATCGCCCCATCACTTTTGCATCACCTTTAACTCTTCTTGATGTTGATCGTGATGGCGTACGTGATTTAGGATTCACATTCCAAGATCGGGTAACAGTGAATGCTTTCAATGGTGATGCTGCTGTTGGTGTGACGCTGAATTCAGTTGGAAATACAACTCGCGTCACAGGCAACGTAGTTGTAGGTATCAATGAGAACTCTTTACCAAGTCGCCCCGATGGTAATGTTGCCATCACACCTGCCGGTGCAGTCACCCGCATTCAAATTCTTTATGAACCAGGTACGGAATTTGGGGCACCTCGGCAAGATGAAACCATTGGTATAGCTCCAATTCGTCTTTGTGCCCCAGCTTTTGGTAGAATTGGTGACACCGTATTTAGCGATCGCAATGCCAACGGTGTTCAAGATGAAGGGGAATCTGGTATTCCCAATGCAACCCTAATTTTGCGCGATGCTAATGGTCAAGAGATTCGCAGAACGACTACTAACAGCAATGGTATTTATGGTTTTCCCAATTTACCGCTAGGTACTTACACTGTTGAAGCTATACGACCTAGTAATGAATTTAACGCCACGACAAACACGACGCTGACCGCAAATCTAACGCAACCAAACCAAGAATTACTGAATATTGACTTTGGTTTCCGTTCTACCCGTTTAGGTGCTGCCGATACTCCCAATATTCGCTTAATTAAACGCATCACAGGGGCAAGTAGAAACGGTCAAGCAATTCCTGTTAATTTTAATACCTTTGTTGCCGACCCAAACAATAACAACGACGACACACTGCCGCAACCAGAGCGCTTTCTGGGTGTTCCCAACCTGGAAACGCCCCTACAATCTGGTGATACTGTGGAGTATACAGTGTACTTTCTGACGGAGGGGAATGAAAATATCCGTAACATCCGTTTGTGTGACTTGATACCCAACGAGACTACTTATGTGAATAACAGCATTGCTGTCAATAATGCAGGTAGTGGAGCTGATAATGGTAGATTCTTGAGTCCACTAGCACCTCTACAGGAGTACAGCAATATTTGCAATGGTAGTAACAATAATGGTGCAGTAGTTGTCAATTTGGGTACTATTCCCGCCGGACAATTTGGTTTTGTGCGTTTCCGTGTCTCAGTAAATTAGGGTTTGGGGATACGGCAAATGGGGAGATGAAACTAATCTCCCCACCATTTCTGATGAGAAGCTCGAATCCGCAATCTGATTCAGAAAAATAGTGGCGATCGCGTATTATTATGTTGATTTCACTTATTGTCTTAAATATTACTTTTTGAATCTTATGCGGAAAATCCAGTGGATTACTTCTCTAATGGCTAGTGGTGTCGTCTTTTCTAGTGTGGGGATTTTGGGGATAATGATGGGTGAAAATATTACCCAAGCCCAACGTCTTCCCCGAAGCACAAGTTTATTAAAAGCTAAATGCGTTAATAGCGGACTCGGTAACGTTCGCGAAGAAGATATGAATGTGGCGATTGGTAGGGCTGTCTATTCTAGTAAGTTTTATCTTGGCCCTGGCTATCGTTCGGCAGCCATGACTTGTAAAATTAAACCTGATAATAGCCAAAAGCCAATTTTTCAAACCTTGAATTTGGGATTCGGAATGCGTGACAATGATAACCGCAGTCCTGGTGTCGAAGTGAGAGTCTATTTAGATGGGAATCCAGCAGAAACACGTACAATTTCACCCTCGCAACCAACGACTCTATCGTTAGATGTTAGCAGTGTTAGTAATGTATCAATTGAAGCAGTTTGTTCGAGTGGGAGACAATATTGCGATCGCGTTTACTTCTTTGATGCTGGTTTAGTTCGCCCCACTCCTCAGTCAAAATAATCATCACGAGTGATTCAAATTACTTCTGAGAATAGGAATGTAGAGACGTAAAGGGGAGTAGCTGGGAGATTAATTCTTCCAGCCAACTTTGGGGGCAAAGAAATACAGAGATATAGCAAATCATCTCCTTGTCTCCTATTCCCCACTTTTTTCCCCCAGATGATTTTCGGTTGTTTCTGAATTGCCGAAATTAAGTAAACTTTCGGGATTAAAAAAATTATCGTGCTTGGGATTTTGCTTTTTTTCAATCTTTTCAGACTGATCAACTGGAGATTTATCAATCTGCCAAACTTGCTGCTGTTTGGTTAAGTTTTCAGCTTGCTTGGAGATATTATCCGCAGCTTGTTGAACCAGAGGATTCATTTTATCTTGCCAATATTTGATATTCGGTAGCTTATCAGGATTATTGTGATAGGACTTTACCTTATCCCAATTTCCCTGTGCCACAGCTTCATCAATATCCTTAAATAAAGCCTCAGCCTTTGCCCAATCTTGCTGCCATTGAGAAACCATCTTACTAGTTTCCTCAATCCTTGTAGGTACAGATTTTAATAAATTTATAGCTCCTTGCAAGTCGCCTGACTCGTACTTTTCTCGCGCTTTGGCTATTACCTTGCTATCCTCTTCTTGAGAATTACTTAGCTGCGGTTGTGCAGAAGCAATTGGTTTTGGTTCTACTTTTATAGCTTTACCCAAGTCAGTATTTTCACTGTTTTTGCCCGAAAAAGGAAATAAATCAATCACATTTTTCGGTTTGGGCTTAGGTGCAGGACGGTTAGCAATTACACTACTATCATTAATCGTTCGCATCGCCATGCCGCGATCGCGCAGGCAAGTCACCCATTCTTCATTGTTACCGACAACATCAGAGTGAATCCAAGCAACCTTACCTGTATCTAATCTTACTTGTACCCAACCTTTCTTTGTTCGTGTTCCCGTCACCTCAAACCCAGTTTTTTCGCTGGCAGTTTGCAAAATCGTCTCGGTGGAAATCGCACTCGGTTCCGAACGAATATTTGCTGTTTCCTTAGTCACAGCCATACAGGTTTGCGTAGCCAAACTATTACCCTTTGTCCAATTTGTTGCGAAACCCTGGACATTCTTCACAACCACAGGTGCGAAATAAGCTGCGCCACCCGCCAGTAAAATCAAAATCAATATTTGTAGTAAATCAGGGCCATTAGCATCACGACGAACAACTTTAGCAGTCGCTGTGGCGGCAACTGCTTGTGGTTCACTGTTTTTCGGTGCAACTGCAATTGTTTTTTGGCGTGATTGGGGAGATGCGACTCGAGCGATCGCCTGGCTGGAAACCCTCGGATATTCCTGTACCGCAGACACCCGCGCGGGCATAAAAGTCCGCAATGCTTGTAGTGCCTCTGTGGCATTTTGGTATCTATCTTTAAAATGATACCGAATCATTTTGTTTAATACAGTCGCTAACTGTTGATTTACTGGTGCTAAATGCTGCCAAAGAATTTCACCAGTATTTTGGTCTTCTTGCAAATCCATTGGTGCAACACCAGTCAAAGCCTGAATAGCAATGATTCCTAACGCATATATGTCGCTATTTGGGCGCGGTTTCCCTTGGCCTTGTTCAGTAGGCATATAACCGGGAGTGCCAATTGCCACAGTTGCCGAATGCTGAATAGCGATATTACGACTGGGATATGCACCCGCGCGCAGTTGCTTTACCGCGCCAAAGTCTACTAATACAAGTTTATGATCGCTACGGCGACGAATAATATTATCTGGCTTAATATCTCGATGAATCACCCCTTGTTGATGAACAAAATCGAGAATATTCAGAATTTCATCTAAAAGTTGAATTACTTGTGCTTCCGTCCAAGTTTGACTAGTAACCAACTCTTCACTTAATGTATGCCCTTCAATAAATTCTTGGACTAAATAAAATTCGAGACTATCGTCAAAATAAGCTAAAAGTCTTGGTATTTGGTCATGATTACCCAAACGTTCCAGGGTTTCTGCCTCGCTTTGGAACAACCGCTTGGCAGTATCAAATATTTTAGAATCGCTACTAGCAGGCTTGAGATGCTTAACTACACATATGGGGTTGCCAGGACGTTTGGTGTCCTCCGCGATGTAGGTTTCACCAAAACCGCCCGTGGCAAGAACTCTGATAACTTGATAACGATAGTCTAGTAGCTTGCCAATCATATATCCTCCAAGCGTGTTAACACCCAATTCGAGCAGGTGGTAATAAATATCTCCAAATTTTCCACAGCAAAATCCGCTATTTTGATAAAAGATTTAGGCAAAAACCCAGTCTTTAATCAAGATACTTTGTAATTTTTTGTAAATTTATTTCAAAATTCACATAAAATCACCCATGCCACCGAAAATCACGGACTCGAACTTATGGCATCAAGCTGAAATGCTGATGCAACCAGCATTTATCCGCGTCATTGATAATATCCGCAAACAGCTTGACGTGTCACCCTGGAAAGGAACTTACCAAGACGTGTTGATTTGGGCCCCTGGCACGACTGACGAAACCAAGGCAACAGTGACAAGGTTAGTAGAGGAACTCGAAACTGCGACACCAGAACAAGCAGATGAAATTCGGCGATCGCTTGCGAAACTACCTATGCCCCATCCAGGATATCATCTGTGTTTGCAGCGTCAAGACCAGCAGATAAACGTTGATTTGTGGGAGTTATGTTATGAAGTTTGTTTTCGGGACTATGTATCTGGGTATGAGGCAGTTGCTGTTGATACTAGTTTAATCGATGAACGTGGTGATGTGGATTGGAATTGTTTAGAGAATAAAGTTAGGGACTTAGTTGAAAGGATGTTTGCGAAATTACCAGCATAGGAAATGGTTAATGCCGACAAAATGAGACCGAAGTTGTAAAGCTTCGGTCTGTGAGGTAATATTTGGCGAAATTCTAACCAACGGGTAGGTTACTGAGGAGCAAAAGCTGGTATATGGTGAAACGATGCCCACAAAGTTGTGGATGCGCGGTTCTCCTAACCGTCAGGATTTTGGTTTGTTGTGCTTTCTTTCTGGGGCGGCTTGATGCTAAAGGCATCTACCAGATAGTAGCAAGAAGTCGCTTTCCTGGGCTAGCTTCCTGAGTTGGCAATATGAGATTTGTCTGTGTCGCCTGACGGGCTTCGGGTTGATATTCAAACTGCGGCGTGAGGAGAAGAAATATCAACCAGTCGCACAGGTAAACAATCGCATCTGTTGCCTTCAATCTTCTGGTTTCGTTGGTAAAGAACAGCAATTGACATCGTTTAAGCAAACTTTGCCCCAATGCAACGCCCAACGAACAAGGGCAACTCGATTATCGGTTCCCGTTTTGGTGAGAATGTTGCTGATATGGTTATCAACTGTACGTTTGCTGATTTCCAGTTTAGCTGCAATCTCTTGGTTAGTTAAGCCAGCGGCTACTAAGTCGATGATTTGCAGTTCTCTGTCTGACAGATTAACAGGGGTCTGTGACTCGCCACCAGCCATGAGTTATTTATCCCTCCCTTGGTATATGTACTTATATGCTCTTTCTCATTTTAGAAGATTCTTTAGCTGGTCGGTGTTTCAACTGTTAGTGGTAATACGATTCTGGCTAATTCTTTATAACTAATTTTTTTATGGTAATCGTTTTTACGATTGATTTTTGCAAAATACGTACTTTTTAGTCAAAAAATAAAGCCGCAGATCATATCTGGAAAATTACATTCTTAATATTAAATTTAAATAATTTTTATTTACTTTTATGTTTTTAGTTGAGTGAGAAGAATGCGATCGCTTTTTTGTGCAAACAATTGCCGACATGTCGGGGCAATTTATTGTAGATTTTAAGCTGGAACAGTCTTCTTCAAAATCGAAAATTAATCGCACAATTAATTGAAAATTAAAAATTTGAGATGAATAATCCCCGTGTTTTGTGTTTAGGCGAAGTTTTGTTTGACTGTTTAGCGGATCAATTGGGGCGAAAGCTGGAAGAGGTGGAGTCCTGGACTCCTTATCCTGGTGGCGCACCTGCGAATGTTGCCTGTGCTTTGGTGAAGTTGGGTATACCTGCGGGTTTTGTGGGTTGCGTGGGTGAAGATGAAGCCGGAAATTCACTTTTGCAGCTTTTAAATGAGATTGGGGTTGATACTCAGGGAGTGCAGCGTCACGCGACTGCGCCAACCCGACAGGTGTATGTTGTCAGAAATTTGGATGGCGATCGCAATTTTGCTGGTTTTGGTAAATATGATACTAGCGAGTTTGCTGATACACATCTGGAGGCGAAAAAATTACCAGAATCGCTATTTGAAAGCGCAGATTTCCTGGTTTTGGGAACTCTGGAATTAGCCTACCCGGAAAGCGCTCAGGCTGTTCGTCGTGCTTTAAATCTGGCAGAAAAGTTTGACATGAAGATTATCTTGGATGTCAACTGGCGACCTGTTTTTTGGCAGAATCCCGATATTGCCCCAGGGATAATTAAGGAAATTTTGAAGCAAGTTGATTTTGTCAAGCTTGCCAAAGAAGAGGCGGAATGGTTGTTTGATACTAGTGATGCCGGAGCAATTAAGTATCGTCTAGACTCGGTTGATGGTGTGTTAGTTACTGATGGGGAACATGGTTGTGCCTATTGTTTGGATGAAAATGAGGGTAAACTACCAGCCTTTGCTGTTCCTGTATTGGATACGACGGGTGCGGGAGATAGCTTTTTAGCTGGGTTTATTGCTCAAATTGTCACTCATGGGACTCAGAGTCTGAGTGATGTGGTAACAGCAAAAAAAATTATCACCTATGCCAGTGCAGTTGGGGCTTTAACTACACTAAAGCCAGGTGCGATAGCATCTCAACCAACTCCAGAAGAAGTAGAGATATTTCTCCAACAACATCAACAGTAAATTAAGTACAGTATTGAGGTTTGAAAGCAACGGTATCTAACCTTTTTATACCGTTACTCTAAAATCTAGCAACACATAAATCTCCGTATTTTCCCATCATCTGTTACTTGCTTTTGGAGAATAGGGGCATTTACTGTTGTTTGCCCTTCCGTTTGAATATTTACGGAACTGTCAATTGCTGCAAAATTTTCGCTAAAATCTCTGCTTGTGAACCGGCAATATCAACCTTAATGGCATCAACTGGTTCTTCAACTATGTCAAATTGACTTTGCAGAAGTTGCGCCGACATAAAGTGGTTTTGCCTTTGATGGAGGCGTTCGGAAATGATCGTAAAGTTTCCTTGCAAATACACAAGTTTCACTAATTGCTGATCTACAACTAAAAATTCTCGATATTTCACTTTTAATGCTGAACATGCAAGAACAACATTTTTGTTTTCCTGCAACCATTTTTTAATTGCTAATTGCAAAGTCTCTAACCAAGGAATTCTTTCCGCATCAGTTAAGGGAATGCCTTGACGCATTTTATTGATATTATCTAGAGAATGGAAATTATCGGCATCTTGAAACTCCCATTTGAGAGAATCCGCCAGCATTTTACCGATGGTAGTTTTCCCCGAACCGGAAACTCCAGTAACAATAATTATCATTTTCACTAAGTTGCGATCGCATCTCGGTAAATTGCCCGTCAATTTTGGGAATACTGGAATAGTAACAGTTACAGATAGAGGATGCGATCGTCATACCAAAATTATTAATTTTTTCTTCTGAACTCTGAAGAACCGAGGTTTATTTTGCAAAATGTTGATTTTTTCAGAATTTATCAACAGATTCAGGGAGAATCTGAAGGTTGTAAATATTGAATATATTTAATCGAGATTAGTTTAGATGAATTTAAATTAATCTAGCTCCACAACATCATTATTTGTAGGAGTCGTACCCATATTTTATTTACCTTCTCGCCAGTGGATATAGTTGCTAATTCACACCGCATGGAGAATAACATTGCCTGAAGAGATTCGTTGCGCTCAACCACCACTGAAATTTATTCCCCCTCATTTCAATCCACTTGTTCTGAAACTAGCGCAGTGGTGTTTACCTATCTTACTTCGCTTTCGTTTGAGACCTTGGTTGCCAGCAGGTATTGTTTGCGTGGAAACTAAAAATGTGGAAACGCTAGCGAAAATATACCAGCAATTCCAGGCAGGTAAAATTCGTTTCTTAATTGCCTTCCGTCACCCAGAAGTCGATGACCCATTATCGGTATTTTATCTACTTTCTCGTGCCGTTCCCGAAACTGCTCATAGATTAGGAATCAAGCTGAAACAGCCGATTCATAGCCATTTTCTCTACGATCGCGGTATGACAATTTGGGCGGGGAATTGGCTGGGTTGTTTGTTTTCTCTCTTAGGTGGATTCCCAATCCGTCGTGGTAAAAGAATTGACAAACGTAGTTTAAAAATGACCAGAGAAATTCTTCTCCACGGGGACATGCCTGTGAGTATTGCACCAGAAGGAGCAACTAATGGTCATAGTAGTATAGTTAGTCCCTTAGAACCAGGCGTTGCTCAGTTGGCGTTTTGGTGTGTTGAAGATTTACTCAAAGCGAATCGTGGCGAAGAGGTATTTATTGTCCCAATTACAATTCAATATAGTTACCCAAAACCGCCTTGGGAAAAAATTGATTGGCTATTGGCTAAGTTGGAGGCAGATACTGGTTTGCCAGTTAAATCAGGTGAATATAACCTCAAGCCAGAGGCAAGAGAAGAAACATACTATCAACGCTTGCTTTGTATTGCCCAAAATCTACTTTCACAGATGGAAGAATTTTATCAACGCTTTTACCAGCAAAAACTAGCAGAAATTAGTGAGGATGTATCCACAAACCCAGAACAAATCACACTTGCCCGCCTGCACCGCTTGCAAGATACGGCATTAAAGGTTGCCGAACAATATTTCGGTGTTGAGTCACAAGGGACATTTATCGATAGATGTCGTCGTTTGGAGGAAGCTGGTTGGAGTTATATTTATCGCGAAGACGTACCTGATTTAAATAGCTTACCCCCCTTTGCGCGGGGACTTGCTGATTGGGTTGCAGCAGAAGCCGACTTACGAATGCAGCATATGCGGTTAGTTGAAAGCTTTATTGCAGTCACAGAAAATTATATTAAAGATAAACCCACTGTCGAACGCTTTGCTGAAATCTTATTGCTAATGTTCGATATCACAGCCAGAGTTCAAGATAACACCCTTCCCCGTCGTCCTCGCCTGGGTTTGCGAAAATCGACAGTTACAGTTGGCGAACCAATTTCAGTCACCCAGCGCTGGTCAATGTATCAAAAAGATAAGCGATCGGCAAGAGAGGCTGTAACTAACCTGACGCAAGATTTACAAGAGACTTTGCAAAACATGGTTTCCCAATCAGTTTTATAATTTTGCCCATTAGTAGGAATAAAGGCTCATATTAGGTTCGCCTGAATACTAGGAGTAAACCGACGCAAAGACGCAGGGAAAAACGAATCTATCTAAACCTTAGCCCCGGTATACCAGCGAAAAAGCACCTTGGCTAACTTTTCCGAATCGTGACGTACGCATCCATCGTCATCTTCATGCATTACATTTGCTAAAACAATGCGTCTTCCCAGTTTTGTCACATCTTCTCGATCTAAAAAGACAGGATGAGACTTACTTTGAGAATAACGAATCAAGGCACGGGCGGAAGGTGTTTTTTTATGAACTAGTACTGCATTAAACAAAGCTCTACCACAGGCTTTATCAATGGCGCGAATATGTTCGGCGACTGAATATCCCTGGGTTTCCCCCGGTTGCGTCATAATATTACAAACATAAATCCGAGGAGCATCTGTTGCTGCGATCGCATCAGCAATTTCCGGCACTAATAAGTTGGGAATTACACTCGTATATAAGCTTCCTGGCCCCATAATAATATAGTCCGCTTCCTTGATTGCCCTAATCGCTGCGGGTAAAGCTGGGGGATTTGCCGGAGTACAACCAAAGTCAACAATACTGCCTCCAGCCTTAGAAATACTAGACTCACCCTCAATTCGGCGACCATCGGCTAACTCAGCCCATAATCTCACATCACTCAACGTTGCCGGTAAAACCTGTCCGCGAATCGCTAATACTTTAGAACTCGCAGCCACCGCCCGTTCTAAGTCTCCAGTAATTTCACTGAGAGCAGTTAAAAATAAATTACCAAAGCTATGACCACTCAAACCATCACCGACGCTAAAGCGGTATTGAAACAACTCTGTGAGTAGCTTTTCTTCATCTGCTAAGGCTGCTAAACAGTTACGAATATCCCCCGGTGGTAGCACACCAAATTCTTGCCGCAACCGACCAGAAGAACCGCCATCGTCGGCGACAGTGACAATAGCTGTAATATTGGCACTGTAAGTCTTCAAACCCCGTAATAGGTTAGAAAGACCCGTTCCCCCACCAATGACAACTATTTTTGGCCCTCGGTACAAACGACGATGTGCCAGTAACACATCAACAAGTTCCTGATCAGGATTGGGACGAATGACCTCAGTAATCGAACTCACAGTTCGAGTTTGTCCCCATACTAGGAGTAATAAACCAAAGAGCAAAACCACAGGGCCGCTAATGTAGTAGGGTACAATATCGGTGATTCTACTCAAGAAATTTCTAATTAATTCAATTGCCCAAAAAATTGGTGTTAGTCGAATCCAAATTGCTAACCCCAAACATCCAAGTAACACACCTCCGACACTAATTAGCAGCCAGCGTTTGATAGCAAGTCCAGGGGACAGCCATTTGAACCACTGGCTAACTCGGTGGGAAGTTCGACGACGTGACTGCTGTTGCAGACTATTTAGGGCTTGTCTGATAAAACCAATTGACATACCAGCATTTTTTCGCAGTGGTCTAAAACAATGATTAACAGAAAATGTACACTAACTGCTTGAAATCCCAAGTGCGGAATTATGACATTTCCCAATTCGATTAGACCAAAGGCTGGTAATTAAAGTTGCCAATTTGACTAATCATAATTAATCCGTCTCGGTAAATCAAAATAAATTCAAGTTTATGGAAAAGTGTATTTTAGGAATTGACCCAGGATTTGCTATTTTAGGATTTGGCGCGATTAAATGTACGCAAAACCAAAATAGGTTACAAGATACACCAGTACATATGTTAGATTATGGTGCGATCGTCACACCAGCAGGTGCAGAAATGGGAACCCGGTTGTGTACTTTGTTTGATGATTTGCATACTCTAATTGGAGATATCAAGCCGGATTTAGTCGCAATTGAAAAACTATTTTTCTATCGAATGGGAAATACCATATTAGTCGCTCAAGCGCGGGGTGTCATTATGTTGGTACTTGCCCAGCATAAAGTTCCGTATGTTGAATTTACCCCAGCTCAAATCAAACAAGCTTTAACTGGGTATGGGAATGCCGAAAAAATTGAAGTTCAAGAGGCTGTAGCCCGGGAACTGGATTTAGATGAGATACCTAAGCCTGACGATGCTGCTGATGGTTTGGCTGTGGCTTTAACAGCATGGTATCAAATTTAATCACAGTAGTTCATTAGTAAAAATTCTTACCATACTCAACATTTACATGCGATCGCTTCTGGGGCTGATATTGATTGGGGATTTCCGGGAGGAGAACAGAAAAAGATAAATAAACCCCCATTCTCTCCCATTTTCTTGACCCTATCTACTTGCTTCTAAAATTTTCAGTAGATGTGCATTAAAATCTGTGACTGCCCCTTCTAAGGTGCTGAAAAAATCATGGTCGATTCTATTAACAATGTGAATTGCTGCAACTGCCAAATCCTCTCCTTCCTGAGTAACTGTTAGTGATTTTGCTCTAGTATCTTTTGCATCAATCTCCCGTTTTACTAAACCTCTTTGTTCCAAAGCACGTAATACCTTAGAAGTCATCATAATATCAGTTTTTGCATGAGCCGCTAATTTAGCTTGGGTAACAGTTTCTTGTCCTTGGTTGAGCCAAATTATGCCTGCTAGCAGCACAAATTGTACATGTGTCAATCCCAATTTACTTAGCCCCGAATTCATTTTTCGTTGCCAAAGATTAGACACCTGCCACAGTAAAAACCCTGGGCTATGATCTGGACTTTCAAACTGGAAGATTTGGTTATTTTTACTTGACGAGTTCAACGGATGCTACCTCAATTTGCTTCTGTTTAGGCAACATCAGGCTACTAATTAGTTGAAAGTGGGGGTATTGGATTTCTAAAAATCCAAACCGGAAAATGTAGCCCAGTTGCGTTTATTCTTTATCCAATGTAAATTTGGAATTAAAGGTAAAATCGTTACTTCACAATAATCAAAGAACTTAAAATTAAGCCGAAATGACATAAAGTCATTACCGATATCATAAGGATAGACCGATTCGCCTACAATTCTGCCGATCGCAATCAAAGATTGACATTTTTTAATTCCTAAATACCAATTTTTAGCAGTCATAAATTTCTCGGTGATTTATATCTGGTAACAATCAGCACCCAGAATTTCGGAAATAGAAGTAGTTATTTTTGTAGAGTCTCACAAAACTGTCAAATTGAAAAGTTATCGCCAAGTACCAAATCCAAGATTCCCGGAATATTAATCCAATTCACGTAGCATTGCTGCATAATTATCAACGATGTTAATGGTGAAATATACTGACTTTTCGTCGGGAATATGGGAAAGACCTCCCTTAAAAATGTGACTCAAATGGAAGTATGTACTTATAATCAAAACAA
Organism: Calothrix sp. NIES-4101; assembly: GCA_004296455.1. Classification (GTDB taxonomy): domain Bacteria; phylum Cyanobacteriota; class Cyanobacteriia; order Cyanobacteriales; family Nostocaceae; genus Brunnivagina. The sequence goes on along the minus strand of AP018280.1, from coordinate 3,314,880 downwards.
ATCAAGAGAGGGATGGCACGTCACTCTCTTGAAATTCTATCTTGAAGTTTGATATTTAATTTAGAGAGAGTTACATAATTGGAGGATGATTTGGGAATTTGCATAAAAATAATCACCGTATCAGTGTATCTCCGCGTCATCTCAATTATCCCCGAATAGCCCGTAATTATTCTTTTTTCTTCTGACTAAAAATGCGATAGTAAAGCCAAGTCATGGTTTCCTTAATCGGGGAAAATATGTACGTCAAAGGATTAATTGTCACAATGATATTACGAAAATCACGCTTGGCAAAAAATACAATTCCCTTGGCGACTTGTGTTGCTGACATAACACCATAGGGATTAAGTTTGCTTTTAAAAGGCCCAAGAATTAATTTGCGGATTATACAAGGATCATCTAAACGTTTGAGGGTGACAATATCTCCCAAAGCTCGTTTGCTGAGTTCATAAAGTGGACTAAGGGCGGGCGATACTTCAGCTTCAGATGTATTAACCCAAATTTCCTTTGTTGCTTTTGATTGTGGCCCGGTGACAGTACTGGAGAAAATATCAATTAACCGCAGTGCAGAAAATGTATTGATTTCATAGGAAGAATTAATTCCTTCAGTGGTGCGATCGCCATAAACGTTCACTCCATGATTAATAATTAATATATCGACTTTCTCAAATTTTTCTTTTAATTCTGTTTCTTTACCCATTTGCCATGACAGCACTTTGAAACGATTATTACCAGTATCTTCGACTGCTAATTTATCGGGATTAGTTGTCAATGCTAAAACTTTCGCATTTTGCCGCAATAGTTCTTGACTCAATGCTTGTCCCAATGCACCAGAAGCACCTGTAATTGCGATCGTTTTTCCTTGAAGCGAAAGTCCGGTTCCCAAAATTTTATCTACCAAGGGAAACACACCGCTATAGTAGGCATTAACATCATCAAAATGATGTCGCCAGTGGTAACTACGATTTACCCACCAAGGTGATGGTGTTGTTTCTAATGCCCCTGGGCGGTGAGCATAATCTGTGTCCATTGTACCCAGAAAATAGCGCAGGCTGGCGGCATATAAGAAGCCACTAGCGTAAAATACCCCCAAGCCAAAACCGATTTCATGGCTGAAGACAGCAATAATGGCGATCGCGATCACAAGTAAACCCGACTCTAACATGTCATGATATAATTGCGAATCCTGATAAGCTTTTGCAGAAACTATCGATAAATCTCGTCGATATGCCATATGATGTTTGTTGTGCCATTTTGCCAACCAATCGATTTGGTGACACAAAGCATGATAGCTATCTCTCAACACCTCAACTAGCAAAAGTGAGAATAATCCCCACATCACGAAGCGGGAAATCACATCTATCAAAACTCCTGAATCCCAACTTATCGCTAAATTCGACCAAATCCCCGCTAAACCTTCTGTAAGCATCCTCATAATCTTTTGCATTCAAGTATCTGCTAATGACTTATTAACTAATTCACGCCTTTTTCCCCCACTTCATTTTGCACTCAAATTTCAGTGGTGGGATATCATGACGATAAAAATATTTGCGTCCCCCAATTGAAAAGCTGCAAGCAAATCAAATCAGAAAATAGCAAATATTTAACAATATCCTGGAATATCGTTACTGAAAATAGCATACAGTAGTGGCGGGAGAGTAGTTAGTATTAATTTAGCTATCAAATCGGGAGAGGGAAGCTTTTTGCTGTTTAGAACGACAGTTAAATCTGCGTTTTAGGAAGTTAGACTCACAAATAATTGGACGTATTTGAGTATTAAATACGTGGTGAAAATTAAAATCAAGAAAAAGACTATATTGTACATTCTCTGGAGGTGGAATGTATCCTCTTCGGTTTATATTTCATTCAATCTACCTAATTAACGAAGAATTAGAATTATTAGGGAAAGAGTTTCTCAGTTATGCAAATATACCCAATCTAGTTGCTTGGTTTGAACATCATGCTAGCAGTTAAGTTATGCAATTTAGGTAAAATATTGGGCTACAAGGTATTGGAGGTTATTAGTTAATACCAATTCTCCACAAGAAAGTAACATATGGTGATGCGAGGAGACAGAGATGGAGAGACACGGAGTTTTATTTTATGTGTTGCTGGATTTCGGAGAAACGATATAACTTTACAGATATTTATGTGTATTTACTGAATTTATGAACCTAGATACTTCTTTTTTTACAAATTATGAATCTTCGCAAATATCCTCACTGACATGCTTGATTGAGCCTGACATTACGACAATATTAGGTACTAAAATTAGGTAAAAATCAACTGGATTCTGCAAATTTATTGATTAATTTCCGTCTTCCTTGATTGTAATCAAGTTTTTTTTGAGTTAGTAACTGAACCTACTTACGTAATATCACTGGTGTGTTTTGTTTAAAAAAAAGTATTTTCTTTGTACTATTTAGCTCTGAAATAGTTTATAACATTTAATACATCTCCCAGCATTTAGCTTGGAATCAGAGTGAAAAAGACTTATGAGGCAGATTTAGTCAATGTGTTCCATACAACTTAGCAAAGCAGGTGCAGTGAATGAAGTGCTGACATTTAGTTAGTTGATTGAGGGCGATACATCTCTGGCGTTTAACTTTGCTCAGCAATCTGATAGCAAGGACTGCCTTGCCTAGAATAATTCCTATTCTATTTACAACAGCAATTATTTAATCAGGCTAAGAGAGTAGACAATCGATTGAGATTATTGTAGCAAATACCTATTCATGATGATTTGATTCCTGAGAATAGTTGCTGTTTACATGAACAATATTAGTAATAATTTAATCGTTTTCTTTAGGGTAGAGCGAGATTATAAATAGCTATTGAACTGACAAGAAGCAATTAATTACCTCAAAGATAAACGAAAATTGTCCAATAATTGAGGTCTTTACAGAATACTGATATTTACCTAAATTTGCTTGTTACTAATAGTACTTAAATCTATTATTTTTAACTATTTTTTTAACTATTAAATATTAATACTTATTTGGGAATAATAAATACGGCAGTATAAAGGATGAATACAGTATGGTGACTACAATTATTGATATTCCTGGATACAGGGTATGCACACCACTTTATGATGGCTCTAGAACAGTTGTTTATCGTGCTTTCCGAAAAACCGACTCCTTAGCTGTAGTCATCAAACTACTGAAAAATCCCTATCCCAGTTTTCAGGAACTCGTCCAATTTCGTAACCAATATACTATTGTCAAAAATTTCAATTTTCCTGGCATCATTCAAGCCCATAGTCTTGAACCATTTGAAAATAGTTATGCATTAGTAATGGAAGACTTTGGGGGAATTTCCATCAAGAATTACTTCACCCATATAGAAACACGAAATATCAGATTTTTACAGGAATTTTTACAAATCGCGATCGCTCTATGTGATATTTTAGATGAACTTCATCGCCATCGAGTGATTCATAAAGATATTAAGCCTGCAAATATTCTCATTAATCAAGATACTAAGCAAGTTAAGTTAATTGATTTTAGCATTGCTTCCCTTCTGCCCAAAGAAGCCCAAGAAATTAAAAGTCCCAATGTCTTAGAAGGAACTCTCGCTTATATTTCCCCAGAACAAACTGGCAGAATGAATCGAGGGATTGATTATCGCAGTGATTTCTACTCTTTGGGTGTGACTTTTTATGAATTACTGACTAGACAATTACCATTTCAATCAGATGAACCGATGGAGTTGGTGCATTTTCATATTGCGAAAACAGCAGAGCCAATTAAGAATCCAGCAATTCCTCAAGTGATTGCTGATATCGTCATGAAATTGATGGCGAAAAATGCCGAAGATAGATATCAAAGTGCTTTGGGATTAAAGCATGATTTAGAAAAATGCTTGTCTCAACTTCACAAACTTGGGCACGAAATTAGGGAAATTACCTATTTTGAAATTGGCAAAAGAGATACATGCGATCGCTTTCTCATCCCGGAAAAGTTATATGGTAGAGAAAACGAAGTTCAGGAACTCTTAGCTGCTTTTGATAGATCTGCTGGAATTTCTCATAACTATCCTCATGACTATCACCATTCTGATTCTCTGGGTGGGAAGACTAATGTAAAGCCTCTGAATCTGTCTCAGCAGACAAAGCTTGGTAGCCAGGGAAAAGCGGAATTAATCCTAGTTGCTGGTTTTTCGGGTATTGGCAAAACTGCAATCGTCAACGAAGTTCATAAGCCAATTGTCCAGCAACGGGGCTATTTTATCAAAGGAAAATTTGATCAATTTAATCGTAACATTCCTTTAGATGCTTTTGTGCAAGCTTTCCGTGATTTGATCGGACAACTATTGTGTGAATCTGATGCTCAATTGCAGAGTTGGAAATTACGGATTCTGGAAGCACTGGGGGAGAATGCCCAAGTAATTATTGATGTTATTCCTGAGTTAGCACAGATTATTGGAGAGCAATCGCCTGCGCCAGAACTATCGGGAACTGCCGCCCAGAATCGTTTCAATTTATTATTTCAAAAGTTTATTCAAGTATTTACCAAGCCGGAACACCCCCTGGTGATGTTTTTGGATGATTTGCAATGGGCAGATTCGGCTTCGTTGAATTTAATCCAACTGCTGATGGCGGAGTCGGGAACAGGGTATTTGCTGATGATTGGCGCTTACCGGGATAATGAAGTGTTTGCAGCCCATCCATTGATGCTAACTTTGGATGCGATCGCTAAAACAGGGACAAAAATTAATACAATTACACTTAAGCCTTTAAGTGAAAGTAGTTTGAATCAGCTAGTCGCTGATACACTCAAATCTGCAATTACTTTGGTACAACCCTTAACAAAACTAGTCTATCAAAAAACCCAGGGTAATCCTTTTTTTGCGACTCAGTTTCTCAAGGCGCTGCATCAAGAACAACTAATTACCTTTGACCCCCAAGCTAGACATTGGCAATGTGATATTGCGCGGGTAAGGGAAGCCGCCCTCACCGATGATGTGGTGGAGTTTATGGCGTTGCAGTTGCAGAAGTTACCAGAAGCCACCCAAAATGTACTTAAGTTGGCGGCTTGTATTGGTAACCAGTTTGATTTAAATACCTTAGCGATCGTTGCCGAAGAATCTACAATTGATATGGCAACGGCTTTGTGGTCTGCCCTACAGGAAGGACTGATTTTATCAAAGAGTGAAATCTACAAGTTTTACATCGGTGAGGTAGTGGAGAATGTCCAAGTAAATACCGAGATCGCTGATTACAAGTTTTTACACGATCGCGTTCAACAAGCGGCTTATTCGCTGATTCCAGAGGCAGAGAAACCAGCAACACACTTGAAAATCGGTCAATTGTTGTTCAATGAGAGCAGCACATACACAAATAATGCGACTATTTTTGAAATTGTGAATCAGTTAAATCTTGGTCGTCAACTGATTCAGGAACTTCCCGCCATCTGGCAATTAGCAGAACTGAATGTAACGGCGGGACGACAAGCCAAGCAATCTACAGCTTATAGTTCTGCTGTGGATTATTTCCAAACAGCCATTCAACTATTGACAGCGAGTGTTTGGGAACGAGATTATTCCCTCGCCTTATCCCTCTACACAGACATCATCGAAGCAACATATCTGAATGGTGATTTTGAGAGAATGGAGCAGTTATTGAGCGAACTCCAGAAGCAGGCTAAAAATAATTTGGATTTGATCAAAGCCCAAGAAATTCAAATCGAAGCCTTAGTCGCTCAAGGTAAATTACGGGAATCGTTGAATTTGGGGTTAGGAATTCTCGCCCAATTTGGAATCAAATTCCCTGAGACACCCACCCTGGAAGATTATACCACTGCACTGCAACGAGCCAGACAAGCCATTGGCGATCGCGTAGCGGCTCTGCAAGAGCATTATCAAAGCGCAGAACTTATTGATCTTCCCCTGGCAACTGATGAGCAAGCTATTGCCGTAATGCGAGTGCTGGTGAAACTAGCCGCTCCAGCTTTTTTGGCTTCACCACCTTTATATCCACTATTACCTTACTGTGGGGTGGAATTATCTGCCCGTGTAGGCATTTCGGGGGCATCAACTTACCTGTTTGCTTGCTATGGTCTTCTCCATTGCGCCATCCTGAACGACTATAGGGCGGGTTACGAATTTGGGCAACTGGCATTAGCCCTATGTAATAAACTCGCAGATCAAGAATTTCAAGCCCGGGCATTTTTAATGAACGGCTTATTTATCACCCACTGGACGGGACATTTGCGCGATAGCCTACCACAACTTCAGTCTGGTTACACTACTGGCTTAGATACTGGGGACTCTGCTTATACAAGCTATTCAGCTTATTCCTACTGTTTCTTTGCTTATTTTTCAGGTCAACCACTTCCCGAACTGATTCCGGAAATTGAGCGGTATAAACAAGTTATACAGCGATTGAATCAGGGAACAATTCTGAACTATCACAACATCTATCACCAAATTGTTTTGAATTTGTCGGGAGAATCGCATTGTTCTATTTCTACACTAGTTGGTGATGTCTACAATGAGGCAGAAATGCTGCCTTTGCACCAATCTGCCAATGATTATGTCGCCCTAGCAATCCTATTCATTAATAAATTAATCCTCAGTGTCTGGTTTGGTAATTGGGAAATTGCCTTAGAAAACTCAGAGATGGCGGAAAAGTATTTAGGTGGAGCCGCAGCCGTAGCCAGCATTCCACTCTACTATTTTTATGATTCCCTGACTCGACTTACTTACGCCCACAAGCTCGCCCCAGCAGACTCAAGAGAATACAACCTACGTATTCAACAAAACCTCGAGAAACTGACAACTTGGGCAGAATATGCCCCCATGAACCATCAGCACAAATTAGATTTAGTCAAAGCGGAGCAACATCGGTTTTTACAGCAAAATTCAGAAGCAATAGAACTATACGATCGCGCCATTGTGGGAGCCAAAGAAAATGGCTATCTTCAAGAAGAAGCTTTCGCTAACGAATTAGCAGCAAAATTTTACCTCGATTGGGGCAAAGAAAAAGTTGCGGCGGGCTATATGCAAGAAGCTTACTATTGCTATACCCGTTGGGGTGCCAAGGCTAAAATTGCCCATTTAGAAGAAAACTATCCCCAACTGCTAGCAGCTATTCTCCAAGTTCCCACTTTCCCCTTCAACCATGAGGGAACCATCGCCTCAACTGTGATGAGAAGTGTTACTAATGTCAGTAGTACTCATAATTCATGGCTTGATTTTCCGGTGGTGATGAAAGCAGCACAAGCCATCTCCCAAGAAATTGCATTAGACAAACTGCTAGCAACCTTAATGCAGACTACAATTGCGGCGGCGGGAGCGGAAATTGGGCGTTTAATCCTCCGCCAAGATAAACAATGGTTTGTCGTTGCTCAAGCTAATGCACAACAGACGCAAAGATTAGAAATTCCTCTTGGAGAATTTGCGGAAATTCCTCAAAGTTTAATTTATACAGTGGCGCGATCGCAAGAGACGGCTGTTTTTGAAAATTTGAGTGCATTAGTACGCTTTGCCGGCGATCGCTATATTAGCAGCCAACAGCCCAAATCGGTGCTATGTACTCCCATTAGCCAACAAGGAAAAGTAATTGGCATCCTCTACTTGGAAAATAACTTAACTGTAGGTGCATTTACAAGCGATCGCTTACAAGTAATTCAACTTCTCACCACCCAAGCAGCTATTTCCTTGGAAAATGCTCAACTATATTGTCAATTAGAGGAATATTCCCATACTTTAGAGCAAAAAGTTTCTCAAAGAACCCAAGAACTTACCCAAAAAGCTACTCAGTTAGAATTAACTTTACAGGAATTACAACGTACTCAAACTCAATTAATTCAATCAGAAAAAATGTCCAGTTTAGGGCAATTAGTTGCTGGTATTGCCCATGAAATTAATAATCCTGTCAATTTTATCCACGGAAATATTAACCATGTCAAACAATACATGCAAGATTTATTGTATTTGGTTAATATTTCTCAACAATCCAATTCTCATCCCATACAAACTTCTGAATTAGTCACAGAAATCGATCTAGATTTTATTCAGGAAGACTTGCCCAAAACCCTCAAGTCGATGGAAGTGGGGACTGAACGCATTCGCGAAATTGTCCTATCTTTACGAACTTTTTCGCGTATGGATGAAGCCGAATTTAAAAAGGTAGATATCCATACAGGCATCGACAGCACAATCATGATATTGCAGCATCGGCTCAAGGAAACATCAGAGCGTCCGGCAATTCAGATAATTAAAAACTACAACAAATTACCTCTAGTTGAATGTTATGCCGGACAGTTAAATCAAGTATTTATGAATATTTTAACTAACGCCATTGATGCCATTACCGAAAAAAATAGCAAACTTCATTTTGCTGAAATTGCAACAACTCCTAATCAAATTACAATTCGGACGTTAGTGATTGATAATGACTGGATCGAAATTGCGATCGCAGATAATGGTATTGGGATACCAGAAAAAGTCAAACACAAAGTTTTTAACCCCTTTTTCACCACCAAACCTGTTGGTAAAGGTACAGGTATGGGTATGTCAATTAGCTATCAAATTATTACCGAAAAACATGGCGGTAAATTAGAATGTTTTTCCATGCTTAATCAGGGGACTGAGTTTGTGATTAAAATACCCATTCGTCAGGAAGAATCCAAGAAGATATCAACCTTATCACTGATATGATTCCTCAATAAATAATTACTTTCTTTTTGATCTGAATCATAAATCATATAAAGTTTAGCTAATCAAATATGATTTATTTTTCTCTAGTTTATCATGTCTTCACATCTCCACATAATTTCATCATCATCTAGGCAAACATTATATGATTTATCATCAAGAATTAAGTAATTATTTATTTTTATTACAAGGCGAAAACTTGATAATCTCGCTTTGCTATTTCATTATTTCCTTTAGCATCATTTATAGTATTTGGTGCAACAGAGAAACAGGAATTGATGTAATAGTTTTGAATATTGCTGGTATATTTTTTAGTTGTGCAGTTGGTCATATTTTCCATGTTACTGAAATGTTTGGATTGGATAATATGATTATCTGGCAGACTTTAGCAGATTTTGTCACAGTTATTGTTGCAGCTAGTTTTCTGAGCTTTTATCGAAGTTTTGGTTTGCTCACAAGATTTAGCCAAATAGTCGCTTCCGAAACTGAATTAAAGCTTCAGAATCAAACTATTAAAGATACTCTAGAACAACTGAAACTAACTCAAACACAAATGATTCAATCTGAAAAAATGTCTAGTTTGGGTCAGCTAGTGGCTGGGGTTGCCCACGAAATCAATAACCCTGTTAACTTCATTCACGCAAATCTAGATTACGTCGAAGAGTATACTCAAGAATTACTAAATTTAGTTGCATTGTATCAAAAAAATTATGATAGCAATCACCCAGAAATTCAGGAGTTTTTAGACAATGTAGAAGTCGATTTTATTCAAGAAGATTTACCAAACACAATTAGATCAATGAAAGTGGGTACTCAACGTATCCGCGAAATTGTCCTATCTTTACGAACATTTTCGCGGATGGACGAAGCTGAGTTTAAGGCAGTCAATATTCACGAAAGTATTGATAGTACATTACTTATTCTTCAACACCGCCTCAAAGACAAACCAGAACATCCAGGTATAAACATTGTTAAAGATTACGATCAATTACCTCTAATTAAATGCTATGCCGGACAGTTAAATCAAGTATTTATGAATATTTTAACCAATGCAATTGATGCCATTGAAGAGAAAAATAGCAAATTGAATTTTGCCGAAATCGAAGCAAATTCCAAGCAAATTACAATTCGGACGTTAGTGATTGATAATGACTGGATTGAAATTGCGATCGCAGATAATGGTATCGGTATACCCGAAACAATTAAACAACAAATTTTTAACCCATTCTTTACTACTAAACTTGTTGGCAAAGGAACAGGGATGGGAATGTCAATTAGCTATCAAATTGTTACCGAAAAGCATGGTGGTAAATTAGAATGTTTTTCCATTCCTAACCAAGGTACTGAGTTTCTGATTAAGATACCTATTCGCCAGTAATAATACTTGTACTAAATTCAGAACAAAATATGGAACAAGTATTGTTAAGGAGGTAAAGATATAGGTCTAGTCAATCCTAAGTGAAAATATTTATATAATCTAATACTTTTATTTCTGCGATCGCTGAATATTTTGCTGATATTGCTATTAAAGTATCTAGTTCTGGGAATACTAAGCTCTAGTGAAGCAGCATTAAATCGATCAAAAGGAGAAAGTAGTAATGACCACTAGTATTGATGTTCCTGTCATCTGTGGATACAAAATAATCGAACAAATCTACTTTGGCTCTAAGACGTTAGTGTATCGAGCTATACGAGAAAAAGATTGTCGTCCGGTGGTCATTAAATTTCTTGCTTCCGAATATCCTAGTTTTAACGAACTATTACAATTTCGTAATCAATCTAGCTTAGAATTATCGGGTAGTGCTGCTGAGAATCGATTTAATTTAATATTTAAAAAATTTATTCACCTTTTTACTCAAAAAGAACATCCATTAGTCATATTTTTGGATGATTTACAATGGGCAGATTCTGCATCATTAAGATTGATCCAATTATTAATGAGTGATAAGAATCAAGAATATTTATTATTAATTGGTGCATATCGAGATAACGAAGTATATCCGACCCATCCCTTAATCTTGACGTTAGACAAAATTAAAAATATGGGTGCAATGATAAATACAATTACCCTGCGACCCCTCAGCCAAATCAAATTAAATCAATTAGTTGTTGATACATTAAAATGTTCCGAAGATAAAGGATTTCCTCTATCTCAGTTGGTACATCGCAAAACAGAAGGTAATCCTTTCTTTGCTACTCAATTCCTCAAATCCTTACATCAGGATAAATTAATAGAGTTTAACTTGGAAGAGGGATGTTGGCAGTGTGATATTAGCCAAATTAACCAGCAGGCACTCACGGATAATGTAGTTGAATTTATGATATTTCAATTACGAAGACTACCAAACTCAACCCAAGATGTGTTGAAATTAGCTGCTTGTATTGGTAATCAATTTGATTTAGAAACATTAGCAATTGTTTCCCAACAATCTCAGGTGGAAACTGCTGCTTGTTTGTGGAATGCTTTGCAGGAAGGATTTGTACTACCGCAAAGTGAAGTTTATAAGTTTTTTGTTTGCGAAACAAATAAATTAGAGAATCAAGAAAATTCCCAGGCTGTTACATATAAATTTTTGCACGATCGCATCCAACAAGCAGCTTATGCATTGATTCCAGAAACACAAAAGGAAAATGTTCATTATCAAATTGGTAAATCGTTGCTACAAAAGGTTTCCCCATCGGTTAGGGAAGAGCGTATTTTTGAATTAGTTAATCAATTAAATTACGGGATTAATTTAATTGTCGCCCAAGTAGAAAGGGATGAATTAGCCCAACTAAACCTAATAGCTAGTCGTAGAGCCAGAGCCGCCACTGCATATAAAGCAGGACCTGAATATGCAAAAATTGGCTTGCAATTATTAGGGGAAGAAGCTTGGGAACGTCAATATCACAGCACTTTAACGTTACATGAATTAGTGGCTGAAACTGCTTCCTTGCTAGGTGATTTTGCAGAAATGAGCCGGTGGATTGATGCCACAATTGCCAATGCAACAACGCCCTTGGATTGTATGGGAGTTTACCAAGTGAAAATCCAGGCATTAAACTCCCACGCTCAATTTGTAGAAGCGATCGCAAGGCAAATTGTCGAAGAAACTCATGGAGGAAAACTTAGTTGTAATTCTAACCTGGGTATCGGTACAGAGTTTATCCTGGAGCTTCCACTATAAGTCAATATTTGTAATTGTCAGGTAATTTTATTAACGCATTTGGGAATACTAAGTGTAAAAGTCTTAAAGATTAACTTAGTATGATTAGCACTCAAGCCAGTATTCCCGGATACCGAATTAGTGAACAACTCTATGATGGTTGTAGAACCCAGGTTTATCGAGGATATCGAGAAAATGACAACTTTCCAGTAGTAATTAAGGTACTGAAAAATCCGTATCCCAGCTTTAGCGAACTTGTACAATTTCGTAATCAATATGCGATCGCTAAAAATCTCAATTTTCCGGGAATTATTTACACCTACAGCTTAGAACCGTTTCAAAATGGTTATATATTAGTGATGGAGGACTTTGGGGGAATTTCTCTCAAGGATTATTTCACCAATGGAACTTTACATTTAAAATCTCTACAAGAGTTTTTACAAATTGCGATATCTTTATGTGATACTTTAGATTTTCTCTATCGTCATCATGTTATTCATAAAGATATTAAACCCGCTAATATTCTGATTCATCCCCAAACAAAACAAGTAAAATTAATCGACTTTAGTATTTCTTCTCTTCTTCATAAAGAAACTCAAACAATAATCAATCCTAATTTATTAGAAGGAACTCTCGCTTATTTATCTCCTGAACAAACTGGAAGAATGAATCGGGGTATTGATTATCGCAGTGATTTTTATTGTCTTGGCGTAACTTTCTATGAATTGCTAACTGGGGAATTACCATTTTCATCAGATGATCCGATGGAGTTGGTGCATTGTCATATAGCTAAAATACCTACAGGATTAAAGAACAAAGAAGATATTCCCCAGATGCTTGCTGATATCGTGATGAAATTAATGGCGAAAAACGCCGAAGATAGATATCAAAGTGCGTTGGGATTAAAGCATGATTTAGAAATATGTTTAAAGCAAATCACAGAAACCGGAACAATTACATCTTTTGAAATTGGCAAGAGAGATATTTGTGACAAATTTATTATTCCTGAAAAATTATATGGAAGGGAAACGGAGGTTGAGGAACTACTAGCTGCGTTTGAGAGAGTATCCACAGGCAACAGCGAAATGATTTTAGTCGCGGGTTTCTCTGGTATTGGTAAAACTGCGGTAGTCTCAGAAGTTCATAAACCAATTGTTAAACAACGGGGATATTTTATTAAAGGGAAATTCGACCAATTTAATCGAAATGTACCTTTTTCGGCATTTGTACAAGCTTTCCGTGATTTAATGGGGCAATTACTCACCGAAAGCGAGCAACAAATTCAAAAGTGGCAAAATCAAATTATAGAAGTATTAGGAGATAGTGCCCAGGTAATTATTGAAGTCATTCCGGAATTAGAGCGAATTATTGGCAAACAGCCACCTGCCCCAGAGCTATCGGGAACTGCGGCACAAAATAGATTTAATTTACTATTCCAGAGATTTATTAATTTATTTACTCATCCAAAACATCCATTGGTGATATTTTTGGATGATTTACAATGGGCTGATTCTGCCTCATTAAGACTCATACATTTGTTGATGAGTGAAAAAAACAATGGCTATTTATTATTAATAGGTGCATATCGAGATAATGAAGTATCACCTGTGCATCCTTTAATGCTGGTATTGGATGAAATAGCAAAGATAGGTGCGGTAGTTAATACTATTACTCTCAAAGCACTCAACGAATTTGAATTAAATCACTTAGTTGCTGATACTTTAATTTGTACAGAAAAATTAGCATCTCCCCTTTCACAACTAATCTATCAAAAAACTCACGGTAATCCATTTTTTGCCACTCAGTTCCTCAAAGCATTACACCAAGATAACCTAATTTATTTCAACTATGAGCAAGGATATTGGCAATGTGATATCGGAAAAATTAATCAAAAAGCACTAACTTCAGATGTAGTTGAATTTATGGCAATGCAGTTACAAAAACTGCCAGACTCCACTCAAAATATCTTAAAACTAGCTGCTTGTGTGGGAAATAAGTTTGATTTAGAAACGTTAGCTATTGTTTGCGAGAAATCTCAAGCCGAAACAGCAGGTTGTTTATGGAATGCCTTGCAGGAAGGTTTAATTTTACCCCAGACTGAAGTATATAAGTTTTTTGTTGGTTCGGAAAATCAAGATGTTAATCAGGAAAATACTGAAATTATTCTCTATAAATTTCTACACGATCGCATCCAACAAGCTGCTTATTCATTGATTCCAGAGGAACACAAACAACTGACTCATCTCAACATTGGACAACTGCTGTTGCAAAACGCTGATGTAACGCGACAAGATGAGCGAATTTTTGAGATCATCAATCAGTTAAATCGTGGCATTTCGTTGATTGATTTACTTACCCAGCGTCAGCAATATGCTCAATTAAACCTCAAAGCAGCGCGCAAAGCCAAAGAATCAACTGCCTATATTGCGGCACTAAATTATCTCAATTATGGGATGGAGTTTTTAACAGCCAGGGGTTGGGATATTGATGCTGATTTGATGCACTGCTTACATGAAGAAGCGGCAGAAGTTGCATTACTCAATTGTGATTTTGAACAGATGGAATTGTTGAGTCAGAATGTATTGCAGCGAACCAGTAACTTACTTAAACAAGTAAAAATTTATGAAATTAAACTTCAGGCATATAAGGTACAAAATCGACAACTCGAGGCAATTATAACTGGACGCGAGATTCTTGAGAAATTAGGAGTAATTATACCTGAGTCCGTCACACCTTTAGAGAGTCAGCAACAAGTAGAAAACACATTAGCATCTCTATCTGATCGGGCGATCGCAGAGTTAGTTAATTTGCCACGGATGGAGAGTGCAAATGCTTTAGCGGCTTTGCGGATTATGATTAGACTTGTCCCATCCATCCACCAAGCGGCTCCCCAACTCTTTCCTATCATCGCCTGCGAACAAGTAAATTTGTCCCTTAAATATGGTAATTCTCCCTTCTCTGCACCGGGATATGCAGATTTTGGCATTGTTGTCAGCATTGTTCTGAATCAACTGGAAACGGGGTATCAATTTGGGCAGTTAGCGCTCTGCATCATGGATAAATTTTCTGAAAAATCTGTCCAGAGCATGGTTCAGTTTAAAGTCGCTGCATTTAATCAATCAAATCGACAAAATATCCGACAGGCGATCGATTTATTGAAAAAATCCTATCAAGTAGGGTTGGAAACAGGAGATTCAGTTCATGCTCTTGTTTCCACCTCATTTAGGCTATTCTACACCTATTTAAGCGGCACAGAAGATTTAGCAAACTTATTAGAAGAGGTAGAAATTTATCAATCCAAATTTTCGACAAGCCAGCATTTTTTATCTTGGGTACATATTATTCGTTCTTCTATTAAAAATTTTACTGTGTTCGGTGAAAACCTAAGTTGTCTTGGTAGTAATGTTGATGACGAAGAACAGCACTTATCGATACTCCTCAAAGAGAATGACGAATTGGCGCTCCATCTATTTTTCTTGAGTAAGTTGATACTTAGCTATTCATTTGGATATTTTTCTGTGGCGATTCAGGATGCAAATCAAGGAGCAAAATACCTCAAAGCAGGTATGGGGATGTTTTCTGCCCCCATTTACTACTACTACGATTCATTGATTCGTCTGACTCTTTATCCTCAAGTAGATTCTTCGGAACAAGCGAAACTGCTCTCACAAGTTGACGCAAATCAAAAAGCACTCAGCATCTATGCTAATGCTGCGCCAATGAATTATCAACACAAATATGATTTGGTAGAAGCGGTCAAATATCATATTTTAGATAATAAGTGTGCGGCAATTGAATACTACGATCGCGCAATTAAATTTGCCCACGAAAACGGCTTTATTCAAGATAAAGCTTTAGCAAATGAACTAGTCGCTAAATTTTACCTCGACTGGGGTAAAGAAAAAGCAGCCCAAGGATATATGCAAGAAGCATATTATTCCTATGCTCGCTGGGGAGCAAAAGCGAAAACAGATGACTTAGAAAAACACTATCCGGAGTTACTTCAACCTATCCTCCAACAACAAAAATTTAGCTTTAATCCTCTAGAAACCATTGCCACTATTGCCCGCACTTCGACATCTGTATCCAACCACACTTCTACTGCTAGTCATACTAATATTTCTGATGCTCTAGATTTTCTCTCCATCCTCAAAGCTGCTCAAGCTATTTCTGGTAGTATCGAATTAGATGAAGTTATTGCGAGTCTGACACAAATTATTCTTGAAAATTCTGGTGCGAAAAAATCAGTATTAATTCTGTCAGAAAATGGCAATTTGCAAGTTAAGGCAATTACTTTTATTAATCATCAAGATAATTCCCCAACTCACATCCAAACTATTCTCAAATCACAGTCACTAGAGACTTGTCAAGATATACCCACGAAAATTATCAATTATGTCAAAAATACTCAAAAAACAGTTGTCATAGATAACTGCAAACCAGATATTCCTGGGCTAATTGGCGAATATTTACTCGAATTTAAACCCAAGAGTGTATTTTGTACACCAATTATTAATCAGGGACATTTAATTGGTATTTTCTACCTAGAAAATAAACTACTACCAGGAGTATTTACTAGCGATCGCATTAAAGTGATTCAAATGCTATCAGCCCAGGCTGCTATCTCTCTAGAAAATGCCCGTCTTTATCAAGAATCGCAAGAAAAAGCACAATTAATTCAACAATCTCTCCAGCAACAACAAACCTTATTTAATGTTGTCAGTCAGATACGAGAATCTCTAGATTTAGAAGCGATTTTCATTGCAGTCACCCAAAATATTCGTCGCATTCTCAATGCCTCCCGTGTTGGTATATATCAGTTTCATGTGGGAGAAAATTATGAATATGGGGAATTTATCGCTGAAGATGTACTGCCCCAATTTACTTCGGCTTTAGCTAACAAAATTCAAGACCACTGTTTTGGCGAAAACTATGCCACCCTCTATAAAAATGGACGCTTCTGTGCAATGCCAGATGTAGAAAATGCCGAAGTTTTAGATTGTCATCGGGCAATTTTACAAAAATTTGATGTCAGAGCTTCATTAGTCGTGCCAATTCTGAAAAATGACGAACTTTGGGGTTTACTCTGTATTCATCAATGCGATCGCTCACGTAACTGGGAATCTGCGGAAATTGAATTTGCCAAACAAATCGCTGTACAAATGGGAGTTGCACTCCAACAAACCGATTTACTTTTAGAAACTCGCCAACAAGCAACTCGATTGGAGGAAACTCTGCAAAATCTCCAAGACACCCAACTGCAATTAATACAAAATGAAAAAATGTCGGCACTGGGTAACTTAGTGGCAGGTGTTGCTCACGAGATGAATAATCCTCTTGGTTTTATTTCTGCTAGCCTCCAGCAAGCTAAACCCACTGTTGCCGATATCACTAAACACCTAAGGTTATATCAAGAAAGTCTACCAAATCCAAACGAGAAAATTATTGAACATGCCGAAGAAATTGACATAAATTATAGCTTAGAAGACTTGCCGAAGATGATAAATGCAATGGTAATGGCATGTGACAGGCTAAAAAATATTAGCACCAGTTTACGAACTTTTTCCCGTGCCGATAAAGATTATCAAGTCGCATTTAATATCCATGAAGGCATCGATAGCACAATTTTAATCCTCAAACATCGCCTCAAAGCTAACGAGCAACGTCCAGCTATTGAAGTAGTTACAGAATATGGAGATTTACCGCAAGTAAATTGTTTTCCTGGTCAATTAAATCAGGTATTTATGAACATCGTCGCCAATGCTATTGATGCCTTAGATGAGTCAAATACAGGACGTAGTTTTGAGGAAATTAAGGCAAATCCTAACAAAATCACCATTAAAACCTCAGTTCAAAATGACAATGTGAAAATTACTATTGCTGATAATGGTAAGGGTATGAGTGAAGAGATTCAACAGAAAATATTTGACCATTTATTTACTACCAAAGGAGTCGGTAAAGGGACAGGGTTAGGGTTGGCGATCGCACGGCAAATTATTATGGAAAAACATTCTGGTATCATCACTGTTCATTCGACGCTTGGTAAAGGTACTGAGTTTGAGATTCAAATTCCCAACTAAAATTCTCAGCTTGTGTCGAATTTCCCACTAAAATCTAGAGCAAGTTGATAAAGACGTAATAACTGATACGTCTACATTTTGTTGCAAATGAGGAGAAAATTCCAACTTCATACAAACTTTAATAAATTATTGTTTCTGCGGAGATTACAGTTGCTAGCATCACTAAATAACAATAGATTCAATTGATTATGGAACCTATGTTAAACGCAACTGTATGTACTTTGTGTGAAAACGACTATCACTATGGAGTTGGAGTCTTAACGAACTCGCTCTATCAGCGAGGTTTCCGTGGTGTGATGTGGGTAGGATACCGAGGGAAATTACCTAGTTGGGCAGAGTCTGGAAAGCCAGTTAAAAATTATCGCGAGTTAAGTATTGGTGAAGATTGCTTCATCAGATTTGTCGAAGTAGATACTCCTAAACACTTTGCCTTTTATAAGCCAGACTTCATGTGGAAAATCCTACAACAATATGCACCTGAGGTTGATGCCGTTTTTTATTTTGATCCGGATATTGTCAATAAGGCTCATTGGAATTTTTACCAACGTTGGGTACAGCGAGGAATTGCCATATGTGGAGATTGTTGGTATTTAGTAGCAGCAAATGACCCGCGCAGGCTTGCATGGCAAGATTTTGCAGAATCACAAGGCTTTATTTGCCAGCGAGATTTAGAATATCATTATAACTCTGGTTTTATTGGAGTTCATCGCAATCATTGTCATTTTTTGGCTTTATGGCAAAAATTAATTGAAACTGGAGGTGAGCAAAAAATCAGTAATTTAAATACTTTTGATAATGATGACTATACAGATAGTTACCCTTATTTGTATAGCGACCAAACATATATGAATTTGGCGCTGATGTTGAGTACAGAACCGTTAAGTACAATTGGGCCTGAAGGAATGGATTTTCTGCCCGGTGGTACAATTATGTCCCATGCGATCGCACCTAATGTTAAACCGTGGCGGAAAAAGTTTATTCGCAGTGTTTTAGATGGTATCGCTCCGACAATCACCGATAAATTATATTGGCAAAATTCACAAACCCCAATTCAACTATATTCATCCATCAAACATAAACAGCAAAAACTTGCATTGCTTGTTGCTTCTGCGATTGGTAGATTTATGCGTCGTCCTGTAATGTAATTTTCGGTTGGAATTTTTGCTTTGAAGTGGCTTGGTGTGTTGAATGATATATTAATTAATTATGTTGAATATTTGTTTGATAGCTTGGGATAGACATTAGTGTCAACCCAAAAAAAATTATCATAAGAAGTATTAATTCAACTTGCGAGGAAAGAGGTAATTAGGGAGTGGATAGTGTTGGGAAAAAACTGTAGATGCTAAGGTAGAGACACATAGTGGCTGATACTAGTGAGATTTCACAGCCGAGAATTGTATCTCTACAAAAATTGATTCGATATCCAGATTAAATAATAAATTAGATTTTATTTGCCACAGTTTGGCGAATTGAATACTCCTTATCTGTAGCTAATTTTTCTAAAACGAAAATAGGAGTGCTGGGATTATTCGCGACAGCAAAACGTACATCATAATCATCATGACTAGCTAATTTATCTAGTAGATAATTTGGTGCTTGGGGATTTTTAGCCACACCAAGAGGGAACAGCCAATTGTAATTATTGGGATTTGCGATCGCACAGATTTGTTCTAAAATTGCCACAGGGGTATTACTATTAACCGAAATTCCCCGCAATACGGCGGCTTCTAAGCCTGATAGGGTTTTATCTGCCGCAGTTTCCAGCATTTGATGACCGATTTTTTGTAAAATCTCGGCAGGAGTTGCCCGATTTTCAGCTAATTGACGCAGGGTTTCTGTGTAACTGTCATTAGCTAGCTGTTCCAGAATTTTAATTGGTGTTCTCACATTACCAGCAACTTGCGATCGCACATCACCAGATTCATCCAATGCTAATGTTTCTAGTGCTTCTACTGGTGTTTGCGGATTTGCTGCTAAATAAAAACGGATTTGTTCTTCTACATCATTGCCTAACTGCTTTAATGCTGTCACTGGTGTATTAAAATGCGTGGCGACAGCACGACGCACATAAAAGTCGTCATGATTTGCTAACTGTTTCAACGTATCTGCATCAGTATCGGAACTGTTAGCTAAACTACGACTAGCAATTTTTTCTTGAGTGGAAACACTCAAAATGGAAAATTCATAAGGTGTTGCAGCTTTGTTCATATGCAATTAAGAATAACGATGCTCTAGTTATAGAGTTCCCGTAAATATCGCCAAAATAACTGCATGTTTAAAGAATGTATTAGTTAAGCACTTTACCCCATGTTGCGGTAAAAAGGGTGCAACCCCACAGCCCCATTCATGATTTATTAAGTTATTTTGATTTTCCATCCAGTATTTTCTCCATGATCTACTCAGGGTGGGTGTCTAATATTACATATGTTTACATGTTTTTTCTGTGAGGATTTATGAATTACAATTGTGTCAAAATTGCTGCTTTAACAATTGGTATGACTCTGGGAATGAGTTTTGTTGCTAGCCCCGCAATTCCTGTGGAGTCTATCAATGTGAATGCACTAATTAATATCCGCCATTTGTCCTGTGTTAGTGATGACATCAGGAATCAGCCATTGATCAAAAATCTAATGGTAAATAAAAATACGACCTTGACTTAAATTAGTTTAATTCACAGCAAGCTAGTATGATTTTGGTTTCAGCTTGAGCATGTCACACCAGTCAGTCAAGACTCACTATATAAAAAGACAAAACCACACTGATTTATCAGTTTTTATCCCTAATCAGCATGGGTTGTTTT
Organism: Calothrix sp. NIES-4101; assembly: GCA_004296455.1. Lineage (GTDB taxonomy): Bacteria > Cyanobacteriota > Cyanobacteriia > Cyanobacteriales > Nostocaceae > Brunnivagina. The sequence goes on along the minus strand of AP018280.1, from coordinate 3,294,196 downwards.
TTAAGTCAATTGCTTGATTTCTAAATATTTGGCATCAAGATATTCCTGGAGTATAGCTTGCTGGTTTTTGCATTCATTTTCATCAATGAGATTTAATTGATGTCCGATGAGGTGATCAGCTTCATTGAGCCAAAAGCTTAAAAATTCATCATGTTGAGCTATTTCGATAATTTCCAAAATTCGCTGCGCTTCAGATTCAGATAATGTTTCTAATAACGCTAGTTGAAAATATTCTTGAATAAGTTGTTGATTTTCTAAAGTCAATGAAAAACTGGAATTATTGATGTCTATTAGCATTATGGAGAACCTTTCTCAAAATTAATGTGCATTATGGACTGACGCAATGCAAAAAATTATGCTTTGACGCTGCGTAGTATCCTGTAGGCGATCGCCTTAACTGTGAAATGCTGTTTGTATGTCACCTTAATATAGTGAATGTTCAAGATGATTTGTGACGGCGATGGATGTGAATTTTGGTTATCTAGGTCACAAAATTGGGATAAAAATCACTAAATTGTGAAGATTCAATGATTTTTAGTTGTCTTTGCTTTGATTTGATTAATTTAACCAGGAGTCCACACTAATGATGGAGCGCTTTTTTGAAGAGTTCCAGGTTTTACTTAATTCTGGAAGTCCTTCTGGCATATCCATGCTAGCGTTTATTAAACGCAGCCTCAAACAGTTTAACTTACTTGAGTGCTATAGCCCCTCAGAAATTCTCAGCGATGCATTTATGCGCGGTGTTGAACGAATTGAACGAGGTGAGCAAATTGAAAATCCCCTTGGCTGGATTCGAGCAACTGCGTTTAATATCATTCGGGAACGTAGTCGCAGCCAGGCAAGAGTCTTACAATTGGAAGAAAGTTGGTTAGAGTCTTCCCCTAGTAGTGGAGTTACCCCTAATGAGGAATTGACGGAAAATTTCCAGTTGGTAGAGATGGCATTAAAAATGCTCAATCCAGATGAGCAAGAACTATTGACACTAAAAATAATTGATAATCTGTCCTGGAAAGAAATTGTTGAGCAATATCAGGAGCGAGGTTTTACCGATGTTAGCGAAGGTACATTACGCAAGCGCAAAGAGCGCATTCTGAAACGGCTTCGCAAGATATATCATTCGCTGGAACTGCAAATCATCATTCAAAACCAACTTTATCACTTGGAATCAAGTCATCAGATGATTCAATCTGAACCGATGAGGCAAAGGTTAAGCAAAGATACTCTAACACGTTGGAAAAATATAATTTCGGCTTACCAAAGGTACGCCTGCGAGAATCAAAACTGCTATACCACAACATCTGTATCTGTGAACCCGTTTTTTCTGCCGCGAAAATCCATATCCCCTTCGCTGTTGCGAGACAAAGATTTTCGAGGTCAAGCATGTTTATACTTTATTTGTGATGCTACTGCCAATATTGTTCTTTATGTTGGGGATACTAGGCGTACATCTGAACCTATGCAGGGTGTATATGATTGTCATAGGTATATTGAATGTTACAAAGATATTAATAGTGAGCATGGCTTAAAGACTGCACTCGAAATCGCATATTGGAGTAATTGTCCAGAGGGAAATCCTCCCCGTCATGAGTTTGCGTCAACGTTGATTAATGAGTGGAAAACTCCTTTGAATAAAGAAAATTGGCTCTGTTAAGGTGATTAGTGACTTGCCCAGATGATAAGATATCATTTCCGGTTGCATACTTCTTATTAAGACTGACACGGAGACTTAGAGACGCGGGGACGCGGAGAAATTTTAATTTTAAGCAATTAGCCGAGCATGACATTAATTTCTGCCTGAGTAATGACGATAAAACGGACGCGGAAATGGGGAGAAAGGGAGACATACAGAAAAATTAATCATAGCTGATTAGGCTGACTGGAGATGACTTAATGTTTCATTATTGAAAGTTGCCAAAGGAAAATATATCTTTGTCATTGTTAGAAAAATTCTGAAAGATTAGGGAGAGAAACGATATATCACTTAGGAATGAGAATTTAATTTAATCACCTACAAGTTTCGATTTTATTGGGAATGGTGCGTTATGCTGCGCCAACAGCACCCTACTTTTGTACTTTATTCTCAGAGCGTTACCGACTTACGGTTGACTGCTGTGTCATCACTATTTCAGTATTGGAAATTTTATCCTTTCTGGCTGGATTGGCTGCTAATTCTGCGGGTGCTGCACTGACTGCACCCCAATCTTTGACTAAACTGGTTAAAAATATATCCTGCTGTTTGCGGAATTGTACTAAGTCGCCGCTAAAATTCATAATTGCAAACCAGACTGTACCTTGTTTTTGCGTTGGGATTGCCCCAACTAAGGCGCTGGTGCTATCTAAACTACCTGACTTAACGACGGCAAATTTCGGTATTGCACGCGGCTTTAAGATTCCTTCATCCTCTCCAATGACTGTAAAGACATCTGCAACAGTCATATTTTGCTGTTTGAGGTGTTTTTCAATTGCCCGAAACATGGCAATCGCCGCACGGGGGGAAATTTTGTTTTTGTAGGTTAACCCAGAACCATTGATGAGATAAATTTCATTTTGCGGTACTTCTGCGGTGGCTGCGGCTATTTGAGCTACCATTGGCGCTCCACCAATTGAGTCAGCAAGCATATCCGCCATGGCATTATTGCTGAAATTATTCATTTTTTTCAATAATTCAGCTAGGGGATAGGAGTTGTGGCGCACTAATGATTGAATATTGGCGGGTGCTATGGTTAGGGCTTTGACTTTACCATTGATAATTACCTGGGGTTTGGGCGTGTCTGCTGGTAATGATTTATAGGCGTTAATAACTTGTGTGTTCCAGGTTTGGCTATTTAACGCCATTTTGAGGAAATTACCGACTGTGGATGGGTTGCGACTAAAGTTCATATAAAACTTGTCAGCAATAATTAAATCACCCGTAATTTCTTTGATACCCATTTTCCTGAGGGTATTACCTAAAGCGATCGCTTCTTCCCAAACGAAAAATGGGTCTTCGCCACCTTGAATAACTAAATCGCCTTTGAGGAATCCGTTTTCAATTATACCGTTTGTACTTATTTGTGTGACAAATACATGCTCTGCACCGAAGGTTTTTAATGCTGCTAAGGTTGTGGCGACTTTACTGATAGAGGCAGCAGTCATTGGGGTAGTACCTTGATGATTTGCCAAGAGTTGCTCGCCAGATTGCATCCAAATTCCGTGGCGTTGTTGAGCAGAACCATACGGAGCCAGAGATTTAACGTATTCTAATACTTTGGCGTTTGCTGTTGGGTTGGGATTATCTGGGGGAAAAATTAAAGGTGGTTCTGGTTTGGGGATAGGTGCGACGGCATTCACTACATTTTGTTGTGAAGTCGATTTTTTCGCAGATGAGTCCGACAGCGAACATCCGCCCGTCAGTGCAAGCAATACACAAGATAGCGCAGTAGTAAAACTAAGGGATTTGTGCATAATTTGGGGTTTAGGTTGCTCCAGCGATAATTGTAATACCCCACAAGAGTCAATTGGCGATCGCCAAGTTCATGACAAATCATACAAGGGAAAAGGAAAAAGGGAAAATAAAATCTAATCACCCATAACCTCAATGAATACACCGAGTCATGCGATCGCTAATTTAGCAATTCTCATTACACCCACACAACCCCAAGCCACAATTGCCATCGTTCTTGGTGCAGTTTTACCAGATGTGCCCATGTTTTTCATGTATTTTTGGGCAAAAATCATCCGTCGTCAATCGGAAACACGAATTTGGACGGAAATTTACTTTAGCCCTTTTTGGCAAAATATGACTCACGGATTTCATTCCATCCCCCTAATCTTAATGGGGATAGTTGTTACATATTACTTGAACTGTGGGCAGATGGAAATGATTCTCCTTAGTGCTTTGTTACATTGTCTTGGTGACTTGCCTGTTCATCATGATGATGCCCATAGGCATTTTTACCCTTTCAGTAATTACCGGTTTATTAGTCCCATTTCCTACTGGGATATCAAACATCACGGTAAAATAGTCGCTCTGATAAAGAAGTTATTAGTTTTTATCGCCAGTATTTATATTTTCCCGCTACAGCAATCTTTGATAAGCAAAGGACTTATTATTGCTGTAAATTTGATTTATATGACTCTATTTTTATATTTTCGCGTTTTTAAGCGTTTTCATGCATCTAATTCTGTCACGTTTAAACAGTAATAATACGAGTCTGTATTGTTCGTATGATTCAATTTTAATACTTCGAGTTTAATTATTTAGGACTGTCGAAAAACAGAAAGGAAAAACAGGCGATCGCAATAAAAATTATTTATCAATAAATCATCAAAATCAATAGTTTTATAATAATCTCAAATGTCAGCAAGTTATTTTTTTAGCTAATAAACTACGGAAAGAAAAAAATAAATTAAAGCAAAACATTATGATTACGTAAAAAACATAAGTTGGGTATTTTGTCTATTTATTTATGTAAATAGTTGAGATGATTAACGGTATTAATTTTTTATATGAAAAAAAATACCTGCACTTGAATTTTTTTTGTTATGCTTGCTGCAATTATCTTGTATAAGTCTCACTGTTAGTTGGTTTGGCATTGTGTTCCCCAATTTGGATTGATTTATTTTCCATTCCATGCCGTAACTACCAACTAACGAGGAAAACTGTGACTCAAGCAGCAGTGTCGCACGCAACAATTCAGGTGCAATCTATGATTAATGACAACGCTTTAGTTCTGGACATCAAAAAATCAGAGGACTCGAACCGACTGCTGTCTCATTTACCCACATTGTCAAGTCAGAGTGCAGGTTGGAACCATGTTTTTCTGGCTCACTATCAAACTTCAGCCCACGAATGTCCAGAACATTATTATTCCCATCATCTGCTGTGGTTAAATTTAAATTATCAAGATTCTTCATTACAACTCAAGTCGCGCTTGGGTGGTAAGTTTGGCAAGTACGAAATTAGTCGCGGCAGTATTGGTATAGTACCAGCAAATATCCAGAACTGGATGGCATGGGATCAGAATGCCGAGTTTTTAATTTTGGCACTTTGTCCGGAATTTGTGAAGCAAGTGTTCCATGAATTAATGGATGACAATAATATCGAATTAATTGCCCAAGTTGCCATTACCGACTCTCTAATCGAGCATATTATGTTAGCCCTAAAAGCCGATATTGAGTCAGAATATTCGCTGGGAAATATTTATGCAGAATCTCTAGCTACAACTTTAACAGTACATTTGTTAAAACACTACAGTGTCAAAAAACTACAGTCGCCAAGTGATACAGAAGGTTTATCTCGTTACAGACTAAAACAGGCTATCGACTATATTCAAGCCCATCTGGAAGAAAATATCAAGTTATCGGAAATTGCCGCAGCAGTTGGGATGAGTCAATATTATTTCATTCGACTTTTTAAACAGTCAATGGGGATGACTCCCTACAATTATGTGATTGAACAACGTTTAGAACGGGCAAAACAAATGCTAAAACACCAAGATTTAGCTCTAGGTGAAATTTCTGCGCGTTGTGGTTTTGCCGATCAAAGTCATTTTACACGTTATTTTAAACGCCAATTTGGTGTCACCCCACAAACAATGCGGAACAGCTTGCATACAAATCATTTGACATCTAAAAACTCTCAATACTTTCAGCTATTATTACCGCGAATGAGTTTTGGGAAAATCGCAAGTTCATTCTAAAAAGAGCAGCATTTTTCTATACAGATTGCCATCAAAACTCTTACATTAGGGTTATCGTTGCATGACTAACCTGTTGTATAGCGAATTATAGACTTAAACAAAAAGTGCAACGGATATATTCTAAAACTGAACGTCTTGCATCATTCTCAACAAAACCAAAAAATCGGGCTGATAAAGCAGAAATTTAGTTTTTAACGCGCAGCCTTGGTTTTTCACCCAGGTGCAAGAATCAGTACTTCCCATTTCTCCTTTTTTCGGCGCATGAGCATAAAAAAGGGGTTTTCTCCCTCATTGTTATCAATATCCATCCAAATATCGGGAGTTAGATATGCTTGCGAACACCACACAAAATATCATCCACAAATATTGGAAACGCGGCAACAGTAAAATGAGATGTATGGAGAGTCAGCACACCTTTTCTTTTGGAGGTTTTTTTGATGCTGAACAGATGGGATTTAGATGTTTGCAAGTAATTAATGACAATTATCTCTATCCCGGACATGAATTTTCTTGTCAAAATCATTGCAATACAGAAATTATCACTTACGTAGTGCAAGGACAACTTGAACATAAAAATAGTTGGGGAAAAAAGTCATTAATTGAAGCTGGCGAAGTGGGAATCTCTACCGCCACAACAAGCATGAGCTATCAAGTATTGAATCCTTGTAGGTTCAAATCAACTCACTTTCTCAATATTTGGATTAATGCTAATCATCCAGTTCAACCAAAATATCAACAGGAATATTTACCATTAGAGGAAAATAGTGGAAAACTATTACTCTTAGCAGCCTCTGATAACAGTAATGCTTTGATGACAATTAACCAAGATGTTCAAATGTATAGCTGTTATTTACAGGCAGGAGATTATATCAAATATAATTTAAAACCTCATCGTTATGCTTGGTTATATATGGTGCGAGGGGTGGCTGTATTTGATCGTAAATTGTTGGTGATGGGTGATAGTGTACAAATTCATGATTCACAACTATTAATGATTACAACAGAATTTTCAGCGGAGTTTTTGTTATTTGATATGGCATAAATTACTTTCACTTATGTATTTTTTTCAGTATTTTAGGGTATATTATCAATTAAATAAACCCCCTTTTTACAGAGATAAGAATAAATCCACCTTCAGGAGTTTTGCAGAATGAACCGCCAGAATTATTGGTTATCCATGCTGGAATAATTCAAATCTTTGGCGGTTTTAAATCTGCTGCTGAGATATATTTAGTGACGCGAAGCTCTGCTGTGAGCGATCGCCTTTCTCATCTACAATCGCACATCTGTGAAAATGCTTGCACAATCATAGCAAATTGTAGTTCCCAGGATGAACTGGATTTTCTTTTCCCAGAATTTAGCCGAATTCGTAACCACGATTTAGCTGTCATTGAAACGTGGGAACATCAAGTTGATTGGATGCGATTACTCCCGGAGTCAGAACTCCAACTTTTGAACACTTTTGATGCCAAGAATTTAGAATTAAGCGAAACTAGCGATACACAACAGACAACATCATTGACAGCACCTCTAGAACAATTAGCTTACGCAAGCCTAGTCAAAAAATCACATTTTGACTCCTTGCAAGACCAATTACTTTTTATGTTTCAACCTTCCAAACGTCGGCAATACGAATTTTATATTCAGGAAAAATCATCTGCTGCTGGTTATAAAATATTAGTTACAACTAATTTACAACAGGCTTCAGATATGGTAGTTGCGAATCTCTATCACTACTTCAAAAATGTGTAATTTTTGGGTAAGCAGTAGTTTATCCCGGAAATGTATATGCAGATAAGTACAATCTATAATTGCTCTGGATTAATACCTTTTCCCTGCAATTTTTGCAATAAATCTTGATAGCGCTGTCTTTCTTGTTCTAGTTGTAGAATTGCAGTATCAGCAAGTTTTTAGATTGTGTGGTTAATTATGAGTTGCAAAAATAACGTGAGTGGTAGATGAGATTGCAGCTAATTAACTTTTAACGAATAGTTTGGATATTTTCTGTTGGCGGGTTTTCCTCTAGAATATCTAATTTACTTAGAGCAACTCATTTGTAAATAACCCTCAGATAGCATTATTACCATACCTTAGTTAGAAGCGATCGCCTAAAAAATCAAGTACTCTGAACCTTGTTGCTTGCATATCAGGAAAACGCCTGTGGTTCCAATTCGCGATAATAATCCCACGACAATCACCCCTTACGTTACTTTTGGGCTAATTGCAATTAATGTACTCGCTTTTATCTATGAGTCGAGTTTGCCGCCACAATATCTAGATGGATTCATGCATGTGTTCGCTGTTGTACCCCGCGAACTTAGCCTCAGTTTTACTGGTGTTGCTGTCAATCAACCAATTCCGGAATGGGCTACATTAATTACCGCCCAATTTCTACATGGTGGATTGCTACACTTAGGCGGAAATATGTTATTTCTCTGGATTTTTGGTAATAACGTTGAAGAAAAACTCGGTCATATTAAGTACTTAATTTTTTACTTGGGTTGTGGTATTTTAGCATCATTGACACAGTGGTACTTTGCCCAAGGTTCAAATATTCCGAACTTAGGTGCAAGTGGTGCGATCGCAGGTGTCATGGGTGCGTATATCCTACGTTTTCCTCAAGCTGAAATTCTCGGTGTTGTTCCTTTAGGCATCTTTTTTCCTACTTTTAGAGTCCCTGCATATTTTTTCCTGGGTTTTTGGTTTCTCCAGCAAGGATTTTACGGTTTCGCTAGTTTAGAAACACCTACAAATATCGGCATGGAAAGTGGTGGTATTGCTTATTGGGCACATGCAGGTGGTTTTGTTTTTGGTGCAATTCTTGGTCCTATTTTGGGCTTGTTTAGTGATAAGAAACCTGAAGAGGAGTATTTGTACAAGTAGGGATAAGTATTATTGTAGAGATAGAGATGTATGGAAATTTCAGTTTTATTTAATTGGTTAATAAAAGTGTTTAAAAAACTGGAAAACTAGTACGTGAAGGCAGAAGGAATAAAGCCCATAAAACAATCTTTTTGTCTATTTGCAATGGTTGGTTTATTTCCGCCGACCTGTACTAGTGATAGTGCATCTTCCCTCTCTCAAACTAATATCACCTCAGAAATAAGTAAAAAAACAAGCTTAAGATTAAGCAAACCCTCAATTGACATTGAGGGTTTTAAATTTGATATTTAATTAACTGGAAATGTTCTAAATTTAATTTTTTTCTTGTTCGGAAAAATTGCAAATGTTTAATTGTGCCACTTCTTTGGTGAAAAAAGAATATTTTTATTTGAACACACTCATGAACCCCGACAATGCTGAAATTAAGGGATTAAACTGCTGATAAAACTTCTCGATGTTTTTGCTTCAAGTAAATTGGTCGTTTTGATTCCAAACTCACAACTTTTGATGCATAGTATCCTTCCTTCTCCGCAAATATAGGCATAGTTTGCCAGCAATTACGGCAAAACCAGTAGACTTCATTTCCGCGAACATGTCTTAGCAAGACATTGGAACAACAAGGACAATTACTCATGGCTAACACTCAAATTATGACATGCATACAAATTAGAAACTTTTGAGACTGCTTCATCATTTGTATACGATTAACCATATTTTTTAAATGTGAGGAAGTTGTGAAGAGTATTATTTTCGTAAAGGATTGATAATATTTCTTAACTTTACGATATGTATTGAAATCATCAGCATCCCATCAGCAAATCGCCCTCGAAGAAATGAAGAGTAATATCTATGACTCTAAATAGAGAATCAAGCTTCCTTCACAATTTCCTCAAATTCTGATTGTATATTTTAATTAGTGTCAGGAGTCCTGACCTATTGCCTGGAATTGCTTGTTGAAAGACGAAGATGGAGGTGCGATTATGTTGAACACTTCAGTATATGACCTCATTGGCAAGTATATATTTTTGAAAATTTGTGTATTGATTGTCTTGCTACTGTTATTGTGGGCTATCACTGCCATACCCGTTTTTTAGTGACGACAAAAATCTAACTTGTCTTTACCTGCCACAATGTTAATAACACCCATATGATCAAACTAAAACAGCAAAAGACAATCATCTATGCAAACCCAAGTAAAAATTCAGCAACGTAACTGGAAACCCATAATTAAAGAACTCGAAGTGGCGTTAGGTGCTAAAAATGTCATTAAACGTCAAGAAGAATTGATTACCTATGAGTGTGATGGATTAGCTAGTTACCGCGAACGTCCAGCACTGGCGGTACTTCCTCGTACTACCGAACAAGTCGCCGCCGCAGTGAAAATATGCAATAAATATAATCTTCCTTTTATTGCGCGTGGTTCGGGCACGGGATTATCAGGTGGTGCTTTACCTGTCGAAGATTGTGTGTTAATTGTGACTTCAATGATGCGGCAAATCTTGAAGACTGATTTGGAGAATCAGCGTGTTGTTGTTCAACCTGGAGTAATTAATAGTTGGGTGACACAATCCATTAGTGGTGCTGGTTTTTACTACGCACCTGATCCTTCTAGCCAAATTATTTGTTCGATTGGTGGGAATGTGGCAGAAAATTCCGGTGGAGTCCATTGTTTGAAGTATGGTGTAACAACGAACCACGTTTTAGGCTTGAAGATTGTCACACCAGAAGGTGATATTGTCGATTTAGGTGGACAAGTTCCAGAAATGCCTGGTTATGATTTGACGGGTATTTTTGTCGGTTCGGAAGGAACTTTAGGTATTGCGACAGAAATTACGCTACGAATCCTGAAAACTGCGGAATCTATATGTGTCTTACTGGCTGACTTTACCACCGTTGAAGCTGCTGGGGCAAGCGTTGCTGATATTATCAGTGCGGGGATAATTCCTGGTGGGATGGAAATCATGGATAATCTCAGCATTAATGCGGTAGAAGATGTTGTGAAAACAAATTGCTATCCTCGCGATGCTGTTTCGATTTTATTAATAGAAATCGATGGTTTGGAAGTTGAAGTTGCAGCGAATAAGCAGCGTGTGATTGAGATTTGCAAACAAAATGGGGCACGGAATGTGACTTCGGCTGCCGATGCTGAGATGCGCTTAAAATTGTGGAAAGGACGAAAGGCAGCTTTTGCCGCAGCTGGACATGTCAGCCCTGATTACTATGTCCAAGATGGGGTAATTCCGCGTACACAGTTACCCTATGTATTGAAAGAAATTGAGGAATTAAGTCAAAAGTCGGGATATCGGATTGCTAATGTTTTCCATGCGGGTGATGGTAATTTACATCCTTTAATTCTTTACAATAATGCCATTCCCGGCGAGTTAGAAAAAGTAGAAGCAGTTGGTGGTGAAATTCTCAAGCTGTGTGTGCGAGTCGGTGGAAGCATTTCCGGAGAACATGGGATTGGTGCCGAAAAGCGCTGTTATATGCCAGATATGTTTACTGATGCAGATTTAGAAACAATGAAATGGGTACGAGAGGTTTTTAATCCTCAAGGTTTAGCAAATCCTGGTAAGATTTTTCCAACACCACGTACTTGTGGGGAGGCGGCACAGGCAATGGCGAGTGTATCCAAAAAATTGGCAAATATTCCAGGTGTGGAAAGGTATTGATGGGGATTATCTTCTCCTTTCCACTTCAAATCCAGTCGGACAGATGGCTGGTTTGTCTTCAGAAAATTGAATATCTGACCATTTGGGCAAAATCCCTTTGTTTTCTTTACTGATGCATTGAATGGAAGCCAAGTTAGATTTATTACCTTTAGACTTTAAGGTATGAATTAAAGTGATGTAGCTTTTAAAACGAGAGCCTTTGGTAATAGCTGCTGCCATTGTTGCTTTTCCACTCGGATGTATAAAACTGCGGTAAAGATAAGTATCTGTTTCACTAGGAATATCTTGCCAATCTTTTTTGAAACGATTGTGTTTTCTGTGGTATCTCACTTGTTCCTCAGCTATCGCTAGCATCTTGCTTAAAGCTTGTTCTGGGGGCGATTTTTTTTCTATGGCGGAGATAGTTTGATTTCCTCCGATAGAAACTCTAAATCCAACTGGGCAAGCAGGAGTATCATTTGCAGGTATTTGATAATTTGCCCAGATGGGAAGTTGGGGTTTGGCTTCGCTACTTTCACACAAAGTTGCTAAGGTGGTGGTTTGCGTTTTATTTTGCAGTGTGAAATTATAAGTACGCACTAAGCCAATATAGCTTTTGTAACCATTGTTTTTAGATATGGCAGCTTGCATAACTGCATTGCGCTGGGGGTGTATGAAAACACGGAATTGGTAAGAGTTATCAACTGTATCCACAGGATTTACTGCTAGTGCTTTGATGTCATTGGTAAAGCGATTATTTTTGACATAATAAGCTTGTTGGGCACGGTTCATAGCAACAACTATTTGTTGGGCATAGTTTTGAGTGGTGTTGATGTTAGTTGGTGTTTGACTGAGGCTAATTTGCGATGTCATAACCCAATTTATACTGAAGGGAATTACTAGAAAGCGATACAGATGCATCATAAATGATTAATCTTGAGTAAAATTGGTTACTTTACTGGGAAGAAAATAACTATTGCGATCGCAATATTACCAGGACTCACACAAATATGACATCAACTTCTAATGTTGGAGTTAATTAAGTTAAATATGCGTAACATAGCTGAGTTCTGGGGAATTCTCATATTTACTGTGACCAACTTTAAGATATCGTCAAAATAGTTTGCACAGATACAATTTCTTTTCCAATCTCATGACACAAGCAATTTCTCTCAACACAAGTCAAAAATTAAACCTCCAGCCCCTAAACATGCCGAACCGCTTGTTATTAGGGCCTGGCCCCTCAAATGCTCATCCAGCCGTGCTTGCAGCCATGAATACAGCACCAGTAGGGCACCTCGACCCCACGTTTTTAGCTCTGATGGATGAGATACAATCGCTACTACGGTATGTGTGGCAAACTGATAACCAGATGACGATTGCAGTTAGCGGTACGGGAACCGCAGCAATGGAAGCGACTATCGCCAACTCTGTGGAACCGGGTGATGTGGTGCTTGTTGGTGTCATGGGCTACTTTGGTAATCGTTTGGTAGATATGGCGGGGCGTTATGGAGCCGATGTCCGAACCATTACTAAACCCTGGGGACAAGTTTTTAGTTTAGATGAGCTAAAAACTGCCATTGAAACCCATCGTCCCCGCATTCTCGCCCTTGTCCATGCTGAAACTTCAACAGGTGCTTGTCAGCCGATGGAAGGGGTAGCTGAACTATGTCAAAAATACGGGACATTATTACTCATTGATACAGTTACTAGCTTGGGTGGTGCGCCGATTTTCCTCGATGAATGGGGTGTGGATTTAGCCTATAGTTGCAGTCAGAAAGGTTTGGGTTGTCCTCCAGGTGCATCACCATTCACAATGAGTGCTAAGGCAATGGAGAAGTTGCAAAACCGCTCAACAAAGGTGCAAAACTGGTATCTCGATATGAATTTGCTGGGTAAGTATTGGGGTAATGAACGTATATACCATCATACTGCGCCGATTAATATGTATTATGCTTTGCGGGAGTCATTGCGGTTAATTGCAGAAGAAGGGATTGAAAATTGCTGGCAGCGTCATCAAAAGAATGCAGAATATCTGTGGGAAAGCATGGAAAGTCTGGGTTTAACTATGCATGTGGAAAAGCAATACCGTCTGCCAACACTGACAACTGTTCGTATTCCTGAGGGTGCAGATGGAAAAGCGATCGCACGCCGGTTATTGGATGAGTATAATGTTGAGATTGGTGGTGGTTTGGGAGAACTTGCGGGCAAGGTGTGGCGAGTTGGCTTGATGGGTTACAATAGTCGTCCCGAAAGTGTGGATAGTTTGGTTGATGTATTGCGCCAAGTTTTACCGAAGTCATAGGCAAGTTTTGTAGTAGCGCTGTTTGTTTTTGCTCAAAATATTTTTTGCTCAAAATATTTGTAGTGCTTTAGCGCTACTACATCAGCAGAATAGGAATGTGAATTAAATAAAGTACAAAAGTAGGGTGCTGTATAGCCTTACGGCATACCCTTGAAGAAGCAAGTTACAAGAAAAGCGCAGCATAACGCACCATTTCATATTCCTTCTGATTAATTTTTCTCCGTGTCTCCACGTCTCCCAATCTCCGCGTCAGTTTTATCATAATTATTTGGGCAACCTGATATAAATAACTCCTAAGCCCCCATTCCTGAATACCTCTTCAAACCTGCACGCCACAAAATTCGATTTAAACCCAAAAATAATAATGTCCAACCGATAATCATTGCAAATCCTCTGCCAATATCTGTAGGTAATCCCACCAAAATGCTGACGGGAAAATCAATTAGATAAGGAAAAGGTGTACATAAAACAACAGCACGTACAGATTCAGGAAATACTTCCAAAGGAGCAATTAACCCTGACAAAAATAAAGAAAATAAGAACCAAAAATTTTCTAAAGCACTTGCCCGTTCAGTCCAGAAAGCAAACATGGCAAAAGTATATTGAATCACAAAACGTAGAGTAAATGCCAACAGGACTGCGATTGTAAATAGAAATATTTGTGAAATACTAGGAATCCAAAAAGCCTGGGGATAAAGAATAAAAAATAGAGCAATTAATAATATTGTAAATGGCATTCGGGCAGCACGTTCGGAGATATGTGAAGTCACATGATGCCAAGCCGGGTCTAAAGGCTGCAATAATCGAGATGAGAGCTTACCTTCAACAACTTCCCGTTCAAATTCCCAAATCACCCAGACAACTGTAAATTGCCGCACCAAAAATACAGCCAGAAAGTAACGGGCAAAATCTATAGGAGTCAATCCAAATTGTCCACCTTGTGATGCCTGAATCCATACCCCCATGACAATTATTGGTAGCGAACCCGCCAAAACCCATAAAATCAATTCAGCCCGGTACTCTACCATATAAGCGTAGTACACCACTAAGAGTGTTTTTGCTTTCTTCCAAATCATATTTGCTTAATCGTTAATGGTTAATTGCAAACAAGTAATTCTCTACTGATGAGCCAACAGTTGTTACTCGCAACTTTCTTAAACAACTCCAGCTGCAAATACTCTACCAATTACTTCCTCAACAGGTGGCTCTGTAACTGTTAAATCTATTACTTCCAACTCAGATAGTAACCGTGAAACTACGCCTGTTAATTGTTCCTGAGCGACGATAAAACAAGCCGAACGCCCTTCAACATGCTTGACATCACCGTAAAATCTCAGCTTTTCTTTGGAAATGGGTTCTGCAAATTCTACATGTATCTCACGATACGGCGCAAAGCGTTCCAATAATCCATCTAAGCTGCCATCGTACATCAAAGTGCCTTGATGAATCATTAATACTCGTTCACAGAGGGCGGTAATGTCAGCCATGTAATGACTAGTTAAAAGTACCGTGGCTCCATAACGTTGATTATACTGGCGGAGAAACTCGCGGACACTAACTTGAGCATTCACATCCAAACCTAAAGTCGGTTCGTCCAGAAACAGAACTTGAGGACGGTGTAATAATGCTGCCAGTAACTCGGCTTTCATCCGTTCGCCTAAAGATAACTTGCGTACTGGTTGGACAAGCTTGCCATCCAATGACAGCATTTCACTTAATTCTCCCACCCTTTCCCATAATTCGCGATCGCTAATTCCATATACTGCGGCATTAATTTTCAGCGAGTCCAGCGCTGGTAAGTCCCAAATCAACTGCTGCTTTTGTCCCATCACCAGGGTTATTTTTTGCAAAAAACTCTCTTGTCGGCGAAATGGGATATGTCCCGCCACTCTGACATTGCCGCTAGTGGGATGAATTAACCCCGTGAGCATTTTCAATGTCGTCGTTTTTCCAGCGCCATTTGGTCCCAAAAAGCCAACAATTTCACCAGGAGTAATTTCAAAGGACACATCTTGAACCGCGCGAATTTGCCGGTAAGTGCGCCGAAAAAAATGGGATATTGTACCTTGAAACCCTGGCTCTTTAATAGCTACGGGGTATGATTTGCTCAAGTTTTGAGCAATAATTATAGACATATATTTGTTCGGCAGTGATGCACAAGCAAAATTGATTCTATTGGTAATAGTAATATATTCTTTGCAGTTATTGATACCGATATTTTTTCACCTCAAACAAGAGGCAACACCACTTTTTCCTTTTAATGAAGATTGCATTCCCAAAACAACAGCTTGAACTCTCTGTTTTGGTGTACCGTGATGCTGGGGATCATGCCAATTATAATCACCAATACGATATGCAAAGGAAGCTATTTCTTGAATATCTCGATTATCAAATTCAATATTGGGAATTAAACCAATATAAACTCCTGCCAAACAATCAGCTTGTAATTCCGAAATTGGTGTACTGCTAGCGCCAAATCCATAGGCAATTTGCATCGCATGGGCATATTCATGGGCAACAATATATGCTAATGCCCCATCTCCATGTTGATAAGCCAGACGAATATGCTCTCTCGTCACATAAACGGTATGATTCCGGGGACAATAATGACTGCCATAAATTCTCCCGCAACCTCCACGCGCTCCATTCTCTACATCCCACACAACTTTCGGCGTGCCTTGATATCCATGAATTTGTTGTATACCAGTATACACACCTTGGATCACAGCTTGTGGTTTCCATTCCGCTTTGGCGGGAAAAGATGCCAATAGACAGCCGAAACTAGCGATCGCATTCACTAGCACTTTAGTTATTTTCATTAGAGCTGTCTTTAAAATAAATTCCGTGAGAGAATAATCAGGACTAAGTAAAATTACGCATGCTACCAATGACAAGTCCTTTAGAGAGAATAGAGTCACACCCACAGGAAGCAAAGCGATTGATTGGGATTAGATATGAGGATTTTATTTCATTAGTAATGTTAGCAGAACAAAGGCACATAGAGAAACAAGCAGAAATTGAAAAAAACAAGATTCGTTTAATTGCTCCTGGAGGAGGAAGGAGCGCAGAAATGACAGTAAAACAAGGAATATGTCTTTGTTTAGTATATTTGAGACAAAAGCCGACATTTGAAATACTAGGATTACTATTCAGCGTCTCAAGAAACAAAGCAAATAAGACATTTAATTATTGGGTGGAAATTCTCCCTTGAAATTTTACCTGCTTCTCAAATGGAAGAAGTAGAAAATGATAGTGAAAAATACCAAGCACTCTGTGAAAAATTATGCGAGTATGAATTAATAGTAGACAGTGCAGAGCAAGCAATAGAGAGACCTGGTGATTATCAAGAGCAAAAAAAGTATTACTCAGGGAAGAAAAAAATGCACACAATTAAAAATCAGTTTATAGTGATGCCAGGAGGTAAAGATATTGTTGATATTTGCATAGGGCATTTTGGCAAGATAAGTGATATTAAATTATTTAGAAATCATCGAGATAAACTAGATAAAAGACAAAGATTTTTAGGAGATAAAGCTTACATTGGAGAAGAACTGATTACAACACCTCATAAGAAACCAAAAAAGGCAGAGCTTTGCGAAGCAAAAAAAGAGGAAAATAAACAGTTATCCTCCTTACGAATTGGTGTTGAGCATCTGATTTGTCGAGTTAAAACTTTTCACGTTGCTAGTGACAGATTTCGCCTAGCTAGACATCGTTACAACCACGTAATAATGGCAGTATGCGGTTTAGTTAGATTACATCTAAATTCTTCTTTGATCTTAAGTGATAATCTTTGAGCTTTATCCATCCACATTTACTTGAAAATAGAGCTATGTTTTTCCCAACTTTTAATATTTTTGTTTTTAAACCCCAGAAACCTCATTTTTACGTTTGACACTCAAAACAGTACAAGTGTACCTTTGTATCTAAGAAGCTTTTACTGCAAGCACTTTATCTTTCGTAGATAAGTCTATTGGTGAGATTAGTTAAATTTTATGTAGTATCAATATGGTTAATTGGTAATATAAAACCTAATTTTTGATTTTTGAAAGAGATTCAACTTCTTTTTAGTATTTTTCTATCAAGGGGAAGATTTATTTCCAGACAATAAAAACTGAGTAATAATACAAAAATGTCACCGCAGACCAGAACAGCAAGAGTAGTTTGCAAACAGGAGAGTTGTCAAATGTACGCTGATGGGGATATCAAAAATCAAACTCAGGCAATTGTGATTGGTGGAAGTATAGCTGGGTTGCTAGCAGCACAAACACTATCACGATATTTCCATCAAGTGATCATTATCGAACGCGATCGCCTCCCCAATCAAGCCGAATCTCGTCATGGTGTTCCCCAATCTCAACATTTACATGCTTTCCTCAAACGGGGACAAAATATTCTCGAAGAAATCTTTCCAGGTTTTAAAGCCGAATTAACTGCCGCAGGTGCGCCACTTGTGGATGTGACAAAGGATTTTCAATGGTTTGGTTGGCGAGGTTTACATCCGCAATTCTCATCGGATTTTAGTATCCATTTGTGTAGCCGGAATTTGGTAGAGCATCTCATTCGTCGTCGCGTAGAAGCAAATCCTCAAGTTAAATTTGTCCGGGGAATGGTGACAGGTTTCCTGGCAGACTCCCAAGAAAATATCACGGGAGTCAAGTGGCGAGTTATCCCAGACACAGAAAAGCAGACAAGCAACGAAACCGAGCAAACTGCTAATTTAGTTGTAGATGCGAGTGGGCGCAATTCCCAAACACCCAAGTGGTTGACGGCAATGGGTTACGTACCTCCAAAAGAAACCAAAATCAACCCATTCTTAGCATATGCTACTCGTTGGTATGAGTATAAAGAATCACTGTATCCAGGTGTCAAAGGTGCCATGACGTTATCGCAAGCACCCGACAAGAAACGCAGTGCAGTTTGGTTAGTAGTTGAGGGTAATCGCCTTGTCATTACATTGGCAGGTATTGCCAAAGATTATCCCCCCACAGATGAAGCGGGATTTTTAGAATTTGCTAAAAGTTTGCGATCGCAGCAAGTTGCTCCTGCGGGTGTATATCGCTACCTAGACGAATTAATCACTGATGCTAAACCAATATCTCCCATATACGGGTATAGAAATACTGAAAGCTGCCGCCGACATTACGAAAAATTAACTAAATTTCCCGATGGTTTAATTGTGATGGGAGATGCATTTTGCTGTTTCAATCCCGTTTATGGGCAAGGGATGACGGTTGCAGCTTTAGAGGCAGTTACACTAGATCAATGCTTGCAAAAATATGTATCGAAAGGCGTTAATTCTCAGCTTCTTCGTGGTTTTTCGCGTACCTTCCAGCGCAAATTGAGTAAAACTGTAGATGTAGCTTGGATGATGGCGACAGGAGAAGATTTTCGCTGGCAAAGCACCGAAGGGGGAAAACAAAATTTTATCGAGCGGATAATGCAATATTACACCGACCAAATCTTGCTTACAGGTGCAGAAAACCCGGAGATGCATCAACTTTTTATTGAAGTTTTTCACCTAGTCAAACCACCCACTGCTTTTTTTCATCCCCACGTGGTGCTAACTGTAGCAAAACACTGGCTACGAGATGTTTTTGCTCACAAATCCCAGCCATCACCAGAAAGTTACCCATCCTTCGAGTAAAGCACCTCCACAACCTCAAATCAGCGTACCATTCGAGAATCGGAAAACACATGGGTTCCACAGGTTCTCGTCCTATCGCTAACTGTATTTATGATTGAAAGATGCAAAAACTCACAATGACTCGACCCGACGACTGGCACCTTCATCTCCGCGATGGTGCGGCATTGAAAGCAGTTATAACCCATACGGTGCGCCAGTTTGCCCGTGCCATCATCATGCCAAATTTGAAGCCTCCAGTACGCTCGGTCGCTGATGCTGCGTTATACCGCGATCGCATCATCGCAGCGATTCCGGCTAGCAACCAGTTCGAGCCACTGATGACACTCTACCTCACCGACAACACTAGCCCCGAAGAAATTATTGCAGCGAAAGCCTCTCAGTTTATCAAAGCAGTGAAGTACTACCCAGCTGGTGCAACAACCAACTCAGACTTCGGGGTGACGGACATTCGCAAGTGCGATCGCGTTTTTGAAGCGATGCAGCAGGTAGACATGCCACTATTACTGCACGGAGAAGTGACTCATGGCGATATTGATGTCTTTGATCGCGAGAAAGTGTTCATTGAGAAGCACTTGATTCCACTCATATCACGATTTCCCAAACTGCGTGTGGTGCTTGAACACATTACCACCGCCGATGCTGTGAGGTTTGTCCTATCTGCTCACAACAATGTTGCTGCCACGATTACACCCCAACATTTATTGTTTAGCCGAAACATTCTATTCACAGGCGGTATTCGTCCCCATTTTTATTGCCTGCCCATTTTGAAACGCGAGGAGCATCGCTTGGCACTTTTGCAAGCGGCAACATCGGGCAATCCCAAGTTTTTTCTGGGTACCGATAGTGCCCCTCATGCTCGCAACAGCAAAGAAAGTTCCTGTGGTTGCGCGGGTTGCTATTCGGCTCTGCACGCCCTGGAGTTGTACGCAGAAGCATTTGAAAGCGTTGATGCCCTCGACAAACTTGAAGCGTTCGCCAGCTTCCATGGTCCAGATTTTTATCAACTCCCCCGCAATACTGAACAAATCACATTGACCAAAACGACTTGGCGCATTCCCGATGAATTGCCATTTCCTGAATCCGGACTTGTGCCGTTACGAGCGGGGGAGGAAATCACTTGGCAATTGACGGAATAAAAACTTCGGGTTATTTCACATTAGAACGCTGGCTACGAGATGTTTCTGCTCACAAACCCCAGCCATCACCAGAGCATTACCCATCTTTCGAGTAAAGTATTTACAGAACCTACATCTTTGTCCCTATGCTCAATAATTCTTAGCTATTACAACTACCATTAAAATTAAACCTATTGTATCAACAAGGATATGACGTTTACTACTATTAATCTTTTTTCCGGCATTATAGTCGTCAATATCCTTTTTTAATGAATGCGGTGTTGTTGATCTTTACATAAATACCCTCTTAGCCATAACCTCTGTCCTGTCCGTACCAACAAGGTGTTAGCTGTCTATGTCAGTTTGAATATAGAATGTAATACCTTATAAAGGTATACCTTTTCTAGTTGGGTTATCAAACCATTTTTTTATTTCACCAAGAAACGACCATACATCCCCGCTTGATGGCTTTAGATAGCTTGATGATTCTGGATCTTCTCCCATCTTTTCAAAGATATCAATCAACCAAGTAGGTCCATGCCCTGTTGCACCCAGATTAGGAAGCCAAGATTCTAGCTCACCCTTACGTACAACGAATAAACCATATTCAGCAAGTTTATCAAATAGATTATTAGCTGCTTCTTGGTCACTATGAGAAAGTATCTCTACACCACCATTACGCTTCATATTTTTTCCTGACTCCTTAAGTTTTTGCTCGATATGACTACGCAGGGTTGCCAGAGATTGATGCTCTAATGCTGGAATAAAACTACTTTCTAGAAAACCAGTCCAGACTTGTCCTCCATCTTTCAAAATATCAATATCGACAAGACCGACTGCTGGTATACCTAATTCTCTTAAGGGTTTAATAATAGTCTTAACAGTTTGCTTATTTTGGGCATTAATAAATAAACAGTTAATAATGCCTAACTCTGGTTTGTATCGCAGTAGACGTTCATTTATCTCCTGATAAAAAGCACGATCTGCATCTGATTCTGTAACAATAACAAATTCATAAAATAATCCACTCAGCACTCCTGTTGAACGCAATAGAGGATTCCTCATCAATCGCAAAATATCTTGATTAGAAAGAATTCGTGCTGTGGGAGTTCCATTGCGGTAAGTCAGCCTTACAATATTAACTGGCGCACCCGATTGTATGCAGCCCATAACGAAATTTGGACTGTGTGTCGAGACAAAGATTCTTTTCTCAGTTCCGGAGCTAGTAAGAGCAATCTCTTTACCTAAATTAAATGCTAGAGAAGGATGTAAGAAGGCTTCAGGTTCATCAATTAGAAGAACAGCAGGATCACCAGCAATTATTTCTGTAACTATTCCTGTGAAAGCTTTTACACCATCACTAGCTTGTTCAACGAGAATCGCATCTGAGTGGAACTTTAAAGCATCTTCGTGAATACCTCGTTCCTCTATATCTGTAGCGGGAGGGCGAGAAGACAAACGAAGTCTTAACTGTCCCAAGTTAGTTGGATCGACAACCAAGTGTAAACCAAATGCATCATAAATAATCCGTCTAACTTTCTTTCTCTTATCATCATCTCGAAACAAAACCTGAAAACTAGTGTGAGGAGGTTGTTGTAGATCACCAGCAGACTGCTGATTCACGAGATTAATCCGATTTCTGCCATCAAGAATTAATGTGTTAAATGCAAGATACCACCGACAGAAAAGATTGATTTGACTATTTGTATCTTGGAGCGCACTAAGAAGTTGGTTCTCGTTTACCTGCTGTCGGTTTCCTCCCTTGCCAACAATAATATTGTCAGGCATAAGAGCTTCATTATAATCAGGCTTTAGAGTAATTTTGCTGATTTTTTCTTGTGCTATATCAAGCGTAAAAGAGTCAAACTCAATTTCAGTTAAGATAACATCCATTGAGTTTAATTGACCGCTTGTACATCGATAATGAATCTCAGAAAGAATTTTGCTTTTTCCAGAGTTATTTGGTCCTACAAATACGGTTACAGGTGTAGTAAGTATTTCTGCCGAGGGCAAGTTGGGTGCTTTACCAAATTTTAGTTTGATAGTCTTTATCACTACGCTCTCATCTCCAACTACCTTACGTCGCAAAATTACAATCACATTATATTTACTACTTCTTCCTCAGAATGATCAAGCTTACTTACTAAACCAATCACCCAATAAGGCTAGCTATTTATTATACGGAAAGTTTATGCATAATTTTCTTCTGAATCCTTTCATATCAAGTCTGATGCGATATGTTTTTGTTGATTGAGGTTATATTTCTTGGATTCGACGTTACATATTTTTCCAGACGCAAATTTCTCCGCATCAATTTTCTCGCAATTATTGTTAGATAAACCTGGTATGAGCGAAATTCTCCTCAACAACTCTTAACCGAAGTCACAACACAAACTTAGCCCAAACACAGATAATCGAAATATTGTTCCTCAGAGTTGAGCAATGTGCATCGAATTTGGGCGAGAAATTTGTGGTCATCTAGACACCGCAGAATCACGTGAATGGTTAGTAACAAATGGTATTGGTGGGTTTGCTTCAGGAACGATCGCGGGATTACTGACACGTCGCTACCACGGGCTATTAATGGCAGCCCTAAAACCACCACTAGGACGAACTTTGCTACTTACGAAACTAGATGAGACAGTCGTTTACGACGAGCGTACTTACCCTTTACATGCCAATCGTTGGGCTGATGGTATAGTTAGTCCCCAGGGATTTCGTCACATCGAAAGTTTTACCATGGAAGGAACGATTCCTCTGTGGCGATTTGCTTGTGCGGATGCAATTCTGGAAAAACGCATTTGGATGCAACAAGGGGAAAATACAACTTATGTTCAATACCTGCTGCGACGTGCAACTCAGCCATTGAAACTCTCGCTCAAAGCAATGGTGAATTATCGTGACTACCACGGCAGTACTCAAGCCAATGGTTGGCAGATGACGATAGAACAGATGGAGGGAGGAATTTCTGTAACTGCATATCCCGGTGCAACACCCCTATATTTATTTGCGGAAAATGCCAATATATCCCCAGTACATAACTGGTACTATGGTTTTGATCTCGCGATCGAACGTTACCGAGGATTAAGTGATAGTGAAGATCATCTTCATGCTGCCACATTTCAAGTCACTATTAACCCTGGAGAAACTTTTACTGTTATTGCCGGTACCGAAGCAAAAATTCAACATCATCAGGGAGAAATTGCTCTCAAGTCTCGTCATAGCCACGAGCAAAAACTACTAGAACTGTGCAAAATTGAACATTCCCAGCAATCAAATAACTCCCCAAGCAAAGAATCTCCAGCCTGGATTCAACATTTAGTATTAGCAGCAGATCAATTTATTGTCGAACGTCCATCCCCCACCGAACCCCACGGTAAAACTGTGATTGCTGGTTATCCGTGGTTTAGTGACTGGGGAAGGGACACCATGATTAGTTTACCAGGATTAACCCTTGCCACCGGAAGACCGGAAGTTGCCCGTTCAATTCTTCGTACCTTCGCCAAGTATGTGAATGAGGGCATGTTACCTAACCGCTTCCCCGATGCCGGAGAAATACCCGAATACAATACTGTTGATGCGACACTTTGGTACTTTGAAGCAATTCGCGCCTATTATCAAGCAACAGGAGACGACACCTTACTCGAACAACTCTTTCCCATACTTGCAGATATCATTGATTGGCACTGTCGAGGAACTCGCTACAATATCCACCTCGATGCTACCGATGGTTTATTGTATGCAGGAGAAAATGGAACCCAATTAACTTGGATGGATGCCAAAGTTGATAACTGGGTAGTGACACCTCGCATTGGTAAACCAATCGAAATTAACGCTCTTTGGTATAACGCAGTACGAGCAATGGATAGTTTTGCCCGTCATCTTGGTAAACCCCACTTAGAATATACAGCGATCGCAGATCGAACGTTAGCGAAATTTTCACGGTTTTGGCATCCGCAACTCGGCTATTGTTATGATGTTTTGGATACACCCGATGGAGATGATGCCACATTACGCCCCAATCAACTTTTTGCTGTTTCCTTACCAGAAACTGCTTTGTCACCTCTCCAACAAAAGTCTATAGTCGATGTTTGCGGGCGTTTTTTACTCACATCCTACGGTTTGCGATCACTCAGTCCTAATGATAAAGACTATCAGGGGAATTACGAAGGCAGCCAGTATCAACGAGATGGAGCTTATCATCAAGGTACGGTGTGGGGATGGTTGCTAGGTGCATTTGTGTCGGCACATCTGAAGGTATATGCGAATCCTGCACAAGCACGTCAATTTCTCAAGCCAATGGCAAATCATCTTAATGCTCACGGAGTTGGGAGCTTGAGTGAAATTTTTGATGGGGATGCACCATTTACACCACGAGGTTGTTTTGCTCAAGCTTGGACAGTTGCGGAAGTGTTGCGTGTTTGGTTTAATTTATGATTTTTGTATGATTTTTTGAACGCAGAGGTATGCCAAGGAATGTGGATTAAATCAAGTACAAAAGTAGGGTGCTGTATAGCCTTACGGCATTCAATAAAAGCAGAGTTTAACGTACTATTCCCAAGCAAATCGAATTTTAGGTGAGCAAATTCTTGTTTTTGGGCAAAATACATCAATTCTCAAGGAATTTCTAGATATTTGTCATTTTATGTTCACCTAATCACTTACAAGTAAAACTTCTCCGCATCCCCACGTCTTTTAAGTCCCCGCGTCAATTAGAGCAGATTCTAGTACTTTCCGTTACAATTTGTAAAGAATGGATTGTCATCTCAGTAGCTAAATGGAGCCGAAAAGACCATGAAAATAGGTGAAAGTACTATCTGGGAGCGTTTTTTATCACCTGTAGTTCGTTTCTTAATTGATGAAGAAGCTTTAAGTCAGTATAGTAAAAGTATAGATTGGGAAAAAGAGTGCGATCACATTCGACGTGCAGATGTAGTTATCCCAGAATACTACAGGAGTCAAAATTTTCATGGTATCAAGGGCGGATATCTGACTCCATCGGCTGCGGTTACTTACGATTCAGTCACTCAGTATGTGCTACCTCCCCATGAAAGTTGGATTCGACAGGCTTTGATTGATGCGGTAAAGGTGAAGCCACGCCGTATTCTCGATTTAGGTTGTGGTACAGGTTCGACAACGTTAATGTTGAAGAAAGCATTCCCAGAAGCTGAAGTGGTTGGTTTAGATTTATCTCCATACATGTTGGTAAGGGCTGAACATAAAGCGATGGAGGCTAATTTAGAAATTAATTGGCGACATGGTAATGCAGAGATAACTGGCTTTCCTGATGCATCGTTTGATTTAATTACCGCCTCATTGTTGTTTCATGAGACACCAACTAATATATCCCAGAATATTCTGTGCGAATCTTTCCGTTTGCTAACATTTGGCGGACAAATATTAGTTTTGGATGGGAATCAAAAGTCACTCCGGCAGATGGAATGGCTAAATCATGTTTTTGAAGAACCATATATCAGAGATTATGGGTTCAGTAGTACGGATGCATGGATGGGTGCTGCTGGATTTGGAGCGGTACACACTCAAGATGTGTGGTGGTTACATCAAGTGACTAGTGGTGTGAAACCAATTTATGGGGAAAGTACCCAGGGAGCAAATGTCAAGCAATATGTACCTAAAAAATTAGATGATAATTTACAGGGTTTTCCTGCTCCTGCATTTGAGAATTTGGATTAATATTGTGTGTTAAATATTGTCAATAAATATTGTCAATAAATTTATAGGGCTTTCAATTCGATAAAAATCAATCTAAAATCTAAAGTTGCCAACCTAAAATCAGAAACATAAAATTGCAAACCCAAAATCGAATGAGTTTAAAGGCAGTTCTATTTGACTTTAATGGTGTCATTATTAATGATGAACCAATCCACAAGCGATTAATTAAGGACATTTTAATTAGTGAAAATGTTACAGGATTAAAACCAGGTGAATTTGAAAAAGTTTGTTTGGGACGTGGTGATAGAGTTTGTTTACAAGAGTTACTGAATAGTCGTGGGAGAGTAATTCGTGAAGAATATGTGACGCAGTTAGTTGCCAAAAAAGCTCATTTATATATCCAAGAATTAGAAAAATTAGACAAATTACCACTATTTTCTGGTGTAGATGACTTAATTTTTCAAATACGTTCCAAAGACTTGAAATTAGGTTTAGTTAGTGGTGCAATCCGTCAAGAAATTGAACTTGTCTTAGAAAGGGCAAAGTTAAGAGATTATTTTCCCGTGATTATCGCTGGGGATGATATCACCACTAGCAAGCCCGAACCCGATGGTTATCGCTTTGCTGTACAATCCCTCAATCAAAAATATCCTGATTTAAATTTACTACCAAATCAATGTTTAGCGATCGAAGATACTCCCGCAGGAATCCAAGCAGCAAAACGTGCGGGAATGCAGGTTTTAGGAGTGGCGAACACTTACCCATTTCATATGTTACAGCGCCAAGCAAATTGGACTGTTGATTATCTTTCCGACTTAGAATTAGAAAGAGTCATGGAAATATTTTCAACATGATGTAATATCTATTCCAGCTAATCACTGATGAAAAAAATTATCCGAGTCCCGCGTCTCTAAATCCCTTTGTCAGTCTTCATGAGCAATATTTAACCGGATATAATATCTACTCCAGCTAATTCAGTGTTCATTAATTGTTCTTTGTGTTTCCCTATCTCCCCATTAGTCTGATTGCGTCAGTTCGATTGTCATTATTCAGGCGAAAATTTTCGATATTAGTTGAGAGGGTCAAAACGATCTACTATAATTGATACGACAATCATTGGTAGTCCAATGAGAAAGCAAATTAACCACTGATTCCAAGTCAGGGGAGCAGTTGCAAATAAACTATTCATGATGTTCCACTGACTAAAAATAAGCTGTAAAACTATTGTAGTCGCAATACCAATTCCAATTGCTGAGGCATCACTAAATGTTTGTTTCATCCCCCGAATCCGCTTAACTAGAGCCACCCCTAATTGACTAATACTTAAAAGATAAAAAATTCTCCCAGCTACTAAAGCCTGAATTGCCATTGTGCGGGCTAAATCGATATTTCCTGTAGTTTGTCGTATCCATTCAAAGACACCAAAAATCAAAATCCAGTTAAAGATAGAAATTGCCAAAATCCGCTTGACTAAACTCTTAGAAAGTAATGGTTCACGGGGGCTACGCGGTGATTGTTGCATTACCCGTTCCGACTTTGGCTCAAAGGCTAAGGGTACAGTCATGGCAATAGAATTAACCATATTCAGCCACAAAACTTGTAAAGATAAAATAGGCAATTCCCTGGCAAATAATACACTAATCAAAATCGTCATCGATTCGCCACCATTAACAGGTAAAATAAAGGCGATCGCTTTCTGCAAATTTCGATAAACAGTCCGCCCTTCCTCAACCGCAGCCTCGATAGAAGCAAAGTTATCATCTGTCAAAATCATATCTGAGGCTTCTTTGGCTACCTCCGTCCCCGCACCTCCCATGGCAATGCCAATATCTGCTTGTTTCAAAGCTGGTGCATCATTGACACCATCCCCCGTCATCGCCACGACTTCTCCTTTCGATTGCAGGGCTTCCACGATGCGGAGTTTCTGTTCTGGGGCAACACGGGCGAATACCGCCCCATCTTCTATCGCTGTAGCCAGTTGTGATTTATCCATTTGGGCAAGTTCACTGCCTGTAAAAGCTAGCACTTCCCCATTTTTATTAAAACCCATACTTTGAGCGATCGCTCGTGCAGTTACAGCATGATCTCCTGTAATCATTTTGACTTGAATACCAGCATTTTGACAGGCTGCTACTGCCTTGATAGCCTCATTTCTGGGTGGATCAATCATCCCTTGCAATCCCAAGAAAATCAAATCCTGTTCGATATCTGCATGGTTGAGGGAATCTTGAGTATTAGGTACAGATTTCTTCGCAAAAGCTAACACCCGTAAACCCAGGTTTGCCATCACATCTACTTCTTGATGTACAGTTTCTGCATCGATAGGGGTAATATTCCCCTCCACATTGAACATCTGCTGACAACGTTTCAGAATTGCCTCTACCGAACCTTTCACATAAATAGTTCTCAGTCGTGAAGAATTTTCTCTATTCCCATCTTCATGCAAAGTTGCCATGTATTGAAACTCTGACTCAAAGGGGATGACATCTAACCTCGGCATTTGGGCTTCTAAGTGATGGCGTTGCAGTCCCACTTTATCGGCAACAACTATCAATGCTCCCTCTGTGGGATCACCAAAAACCTGCCATTCTCCTTCCTTTTGTTCTAGGTACGAATCATTACATAATAATCCAGCTTGGAGACATTCTCCTAAAGCCGGAAGATTCTGCCAATCTATTCGCTGTTCATCTAATAAAATTTCTCCTTCTGGAGCATATCCCGTACCTGTGGCTGTATATTGTTCACCACCTGCATAAATTGCTTGTACAGTCATCTGGTTTTCGGTTAACGTGCCAGTTTTATCAGAGCAGATAACAGTAGCACCACCGAGAGTTTCTACTGCTGGCAATTTGCGGACGATCGCATGTCGCCGCGCCATGCGGGAAACCCCTATAGCTAATGTCACAGTTACAACAGCTGGCAATCCTTCCGGAATCGCACTCACTGCAAAAGCGATCGCCGCTTCAAACATTCCTACCCAGGAATTGCCGTATCCTAACCCAACCGCAAATGTCAATGCAGCGATGCCGAGAATGATGTACAGCAAGGTGCGGCTAAATTTATCAAATTTCCGGGTTAAGGGGGTTTTTAGGCTCGTTCCTTGCTCAATGAGTTGAGAAATACGTCCGGTTTCCGTCGCTTCTCCAATCGCGACTACAATTCCCTTACCAGTGCCAAAAGTCACAAAGCTGCCAGCATAAGCCATGTTGGTACGTTCTGCTAGAATCGCATCTACCTGAACAGCTTGGGTGTTTTTTTCAATAGCGACTGACTCACCCGTCAGTGCTGATTCATTCACTTGCAAATCCCGAGATTGTACAAGACGTAAATCGGCGGGGACTTTATCGCCAGAAGCAAGAAGTACCAAATCCCCCGGTACTAAATCTGTTGAGGGAACTTCTACCTTTCGACCGTTGCGGAGGATAGTTGCATTAGTTTGGACTGAAGAAGCTAAAGCTGCGATCGCGCTTTCGGCTTTCGATTCTTGGATAAAGCCAATAATAGCGTTAATTAGAGTTACACCCCAAATTACCCAAGCATTTACCCACTGTCCAATTAAGGCTTTGATTGCCCCAGCAATCAGCAAAATATACAGTAGTGGTTGGTTAAATTGCAACAAAAATTTTAATACTGGGCTGGTTCCAGGTTTGCCCTTAAGCTCATTCACCCCAAAACGCTCTTGCCGTTTAACTACCTCATCTGAAGTTAAACCTGTTTCCAGATTTACGTCTAAATGTTGAGCAACCTTCGATGCAGGTAGATTATGCCATTGATGTGGCTGCGTGATTTCTTTCGATTCTTGAGATGTTATTGCCATAATTTGCCTCAAAACTAATACTATCGGCAGAGCAAATTGAAATGATGAAAATTTTAGTTAGGAATGTGAATTAAATAAAGCGCAAAACTAGGATGCTGTTAGCGCAGCGTAACGCACCATCTCATACTCGCTCAGAATTGCCAGTTATTAAATAACTGTTCCTGATGAGTTCATTAGCTAGATTATAAACAATAAACGTGACGGAAAATGATTTGTTGAGCAAAGCATCAGGACGTGAGAAAAAATATGACTTTAATCATAAATGTATTTATGACTTTTAACATATGTGCTGTTGTCACTTCGATTTTATGATGAAGATGTTTTGTAAACCTCGTCCATGTTGAAAGCTGGAGTTTTTTAAAGCTTAATAACTCTACGAAAGCAAAGTCTCTTCATTTTGTTAAAATTTGCTTTCATAATATTATTTTATGTTCTCGATTTCTTGTATAACTCGAGGATACTATTTTCTCTCAAACAAGAATCATAAAACTAATTTTTATACTAGAAAATACATTTAAATTGGCTTTTCTATTAAATCAGATTGCCTCTCTTCATCTAATGGCTACATAACAAACTTACTCACTCGACTGAAAATTTAAATCCTATAGTCTCTTTTCAAGAGATGATTAAATTTGGCGAAAGTATTATATCAGGATAAAATGTTGGTGTTTTGATAGTTTATATATCTTTTATTGATGCTCAATATTTTCTGTAATTGGAATATTCTTATGGCATTAGAATCTGCCACGGGTGAAGTTGTAATTGTAGAACAACTCCAACAATTTCTCCTAGTCCTCTCCGTCTCTTTAGGTGTTGCCACACTGCCACAGGTTTTTAGTTGGTTTCGCCGTATCCCCTACACACTACTACTAGTCATTGTGGGATTAGGGCTAGCATTTGTGAATGTGCGATTAGTAAATCTCTCCCCAGAATTGATTCTGGTGATTTTCCTCCCACCCCTGCTGTTTGAAGCTGCTTGGAACTTAAAATGGTCAGATTTAAAACGGGATTTGTTACCTATTTGTCTGTATGCAGTAATAGGGGTGGTAATTTCCATTGCTGGAGTCGCTTTGGGGCTAAATCAATTCGCGGGAATGGAATTGAGCATTGCTCTATTGGTAGGAGCTAGTTTATCAGCAACTGATCCAGTTTCGGTAACAGCTTTGTTTCGGGAACTAGGAGCAGGTAAACGCCTAACAATGCTCATGGAAGGGGAAAGCTTATTTAATGATGGTATGGCGGTTGTCGCTTTTGGTTTGCTAGTGGCTCTCCCATTAGGTACTACCACAATCAATCTACAGTCTGCTTTATGGGAATTTTTTCAGGTGGTGGGTATTGGTATCGGTATCGGAGGACTAGTAGGGTTTGGCATTTCCTACCTGACACAACGTTTTGATTTACCCCTAGTAGAACAATCCCTCACCCTAGTTTCCGCCTACAGCACGTACCTAATTACAGAAAATTTTGGTGGTTCTGGAGTGATTGGCGTAGTTACCACAGCTTTAATTTTGGGTAACTTTGGTTCGCGTATTGGTATGAATCCCCGCACCAGGATTATTGTCACTGAATTTTGGGAATTTCTAGCTTTTTTCGTGAATTCGATTGTTTTTCTCTTAATAGGTGATCAGATTCGCTTTGTTATCTTAGGGGATAATCTCAAAACTATTGCAGTTACAATTGCCGCTATGATTTTGGCAAGAGCAGTATCTATTTATGCATTGAGTAATCTTAGTAATTGGCTAGCTAAATCGGAAATTTCTTTACCTGAACAAACTGTGTTGTGGTGGGGTGGGCTACGCGGCTCTGTCTCAATTGCTCTGGCTTTGAGTGTACCAGCGACACTGCCACAAAGAGAAGAAATTATCGCCACAGTATTTGGAGTCGTTTTATTTACACTGTTAGTGCAAGGATTGACTACTCAGCCATTGTTAGAAAAACTGAGACTTTTAGGTTCGCAACCACTGCGTCAAGAATACATGGAAGCAATTGCCCGTCAAGTTGCTCTCGAACGAACACTAGAATATTTAGAAACAACACAAAAGCGTCCCGGAATTAAGTCTGAGTTTTATAACTACCAAAAGACGCTAATTGTTGGAGAAATTAATATTTTGCAAGAAAAAATTGACAAGTTACTTGACGAATATCCCAATTTGCAAGAATTTACAACTGACGAATTGCGAGGAGAGCTATTAGCTATTGAAGCTGATACCTATGCAGAGTTTGTCCGCGCAGGTAGATTAAATAAAGAACTTTCACCCTTTTTACAAACAATCAATGATCAACTAGATGGGCATACATAAATTTTTGGGCGTTGCAGAGCATCATATTCCCTTCGCCCTGAATTTCATCCTAATTTCATACCCATCTGTAAAACTCTAAAGTTAAGTGATGTGCGATCGCATTTCCAGGCAATTTTAGGAGTAAAACGGTTTGCTTCACCCTGCTCCATTTACTCACATCTTGCACCTGGAAATATGAATGTCAAAACCATGACTACGTGCAAGGGGAGTTAGCCGTTGAATATCAAGTAAAAGAAGATACACAATTATATGTGGAAAAATAGATTCAAGGGCAGATTGTGCAGCCTGACCCCAATCAGGTGGCGATGCGCCCTGAAAATGGAGATAAGTCCAATGGGCAATGAGGTAAGCAGTCAGTGAAAGGATAAGCCAGCGATACATACCCAGCAGAGTCCCTTGCCCAAAACGGTGTAAGCCAAAACGATGCTTTGCAGTTTTAAACCACCCCTCAATCTGCCACCGACGCTTGCCCCACCACTTAAGAGTAGAAGCTTTAATTGGACGAGTAGACAAAACAAAGCGTTTTTCTAGTTTGCCATTATCGCGTTTTAAGTAATACCAAGAAACGGTAACGGGGAAATTTAAACCAAATAAATAAACCTGTTGACCCTGTTGATGTAAACGTCTTAAAAATCTGCCATCAGCCAACTTACGACTACTAGATACACCTGTAACAGCATGATATTTAAGCCGACGTACACCCTCAAGGAATTCTACACTGCCAAAGGCTGTGTCAGCTAAAATAATTGTTTGAAAATGTTGAGTTAAAGAAAGAGGTAAACGTTTAACCAGTTTGAGCCCAAGCATTGCAGGGGAAGGAGTTCCCTTACCTCGCCAAACACGAAAACTCCAAGGAATGCGCCATTGTCCTATTACCAAATAAACTACGACTAGATGGAGACCACGCTTACCATTATAGACTTTGATTAAATCACTAAATTCTGGGAATTTGCCACGTTTTTCTAAAGTCGTCAGGTCAATAATTACTTGTAAAAATGGTCTGCGCCCTTTGCCTGATGACGATAATGAATTGATAACTTTTTGTAATACTGAAGAGCGAATTATCCGAATCATTTCCCTTGTTGACCAAGGATTGATATTTAAAAATCGACTGATTGCGCTTGGGGATTTTGTCTGACTATGTTCAGGTAATGGGTGTCCTTGTGCCTCTAAGAATAACGCCAACATCGCTTCTAGGTTATCTTTTTGGTACTGCGTCGGCATCAGTTCTTTGAGGGTGTACACTAAATCTTGGGCGTGAGCAAGCATTTTCTTAGTGCTTTGTTTAATCAGATATTTCACGCCTTTTCTCTCATGTTTTCGGTTGCCAATGCAAATCTGACAATTTCATGGCGGTCATCCCCTTTGAAACGTACAGCATCTTAGCATCTGTTATTTTGGCATCCGAACCCGTAGTATTAGTTAGCTTGTAGTATTATTAATTACCTTTTTTTTGCTTTCGACAAGCCTTTGCTTCCTGTAAGATTTTGCATCATTATATTCGCTTTTACGTGTTTACACAGCTAGGTGCAAGATATGAGTCAATCAGTCCAGTTACCCACAGGTTACTTTATTCAGTATGGTGGTCAGTTTGAATCAGAACAACGTGCCACCCAAAATTTACTGATATTTAGTGCGATCTCAATTATAATTATCGCCGTGTTGATGTACTTTGCAGTTAAATCTATCGCCGCTATGTTGATGATTATGATTAATCTACCTTTAGCGGTAGTTGGAGGTGTATTTTCAATTGCGATTTCCGGGGGAATAGTTTCTGTTGCTTCGTTGGTGGGATTTATTACTTTATTTGGTGTTGCCACACGGAATGGTTTGTTATTGGTGGATAATTATAATAGTAAAATTGCTCAAGGAATGCCTTTAAAAGAGGTAATTTTTGCCGGTTCAATGGAGCGTTTAGCGGCAATTTTAATGACTGCTTTCACATCTGCTTTAGGGATGGTTCCATTAGTGATTGGTAGTGGTGCAGGTAAGGAAATTTTGCAGCCTTTAGCAATTGTAGTTTTGGGTGGCTTATTTACTTCTACGGCATTAACTTTATTAGTTTTACCTGCTTTGTATGCCAAGTTTGGTAAGTTTTTAATTACTAATAATTCCCAGCAAAATATTCAAGATATTAAGACTATCCAAAGTTCAGTTATCTAAATATTTATTGGCTGGTGCTTTTTACTAGATATCCCGATGGTAATATATATACCATTTTGCTGATAAAAAATTAAAAATTGATGAGGAGACAATTATGCGATCGCTCAAGTTAAATTTTTTCATACTGGCTAGTGTGGGATTACTTTTTTTAAGTGCTTGTGCAAATCAAACTGCTGATTCTAGTGGTAATTCTCAGACTGAGAAAACAGGAACTATTGCAAAGAATCAAACTGCATCCACAGCGAAAGCTACAACAAATAGCCAGAAAAATACTGACCATTCTCGTAGTAGTAAAGGTGGTGAAGTTGTGGAAACTGGAAAGTATCATTTAGAATTAGTCCCTGAAAAGCAAGGGAAGGCAACTCACTTAGATTTTTATTTACAAACAGGCGATACACACAAAGCTATTTCCAATGCAAAAGTTACTGCTGATATTCAGTCACCCGATGGCAAGCAAAAAACAATTCCTCTAATCTATGATGCTGATGGTAAACACTATGCTGCTACATTAGATAGGATTACAACTGGTCAATATCAGGTGAGAATTAATGCAGATATTAGTGGTGAAAAAGTTAACGGCAGGTTTAGCGTGAATCTATAAACCGAAAAATTAATATCATATTTCAAGGCACTATAGCTCTATTTTTATGGAGCTATTGGCTATGAAAAAATAATTGTATATATTTTGAAAAATTACTATAATTTAATAAGGCAATAGCTTTGATAAAAAATATATAGCTAAAAGCATATTTTATCTAAATTTGTTCTTGTATAGTACATAGTTAATTTATTAAGTAATAATTAGTATTTTTAATAAATATTAAGACAATAACTATATTTCATCCTGATTTCATCTACAAATGAAACACTGAAAATACAGCAGATTCGATGTTTATGAGGTACAGCACTCAATCAAAATTCAAAGGCTTAAACGCTAACCTGAAATTTGTGTACCTCACGTACCTCAAAAGTGCTGTATATAGTAGATTTTCATTTAAGAGATCGGGTAAAACCATGAAAAATAATACTCTGATTTATGGGTTAGTTGGCTTATTAACTAGCAGTGCGATCGCTACATTGTTAGTTACTAATAATACCCAAGCTCAGTCTCCAAATTCGCAGCATAATATCCATCACCCAAGCCAAGTGAATCTTACTCAAAAACGAGGAATGATGCTGCACATTGATCAGCATTTTATCGAAATGATGATTCCCCATCATCAACAAGCAGTACAGATGGCAGATTTAGCTTTAACTAGCTCTAAACGTCCGGAAATAAAAAAACTAGCGCAAGTAATTAAAAAAGACCAAAACCGCGAAATTAAGCAAATGCAAACTTGGTATCAAGCATGGTATGGCAAGGATGTACCGATTATGGCGATGAATAGTGAAACCATGATGCAAAGGCACCAACAAATGATGCACCAAGGGATGATGGATGCATCAATGCACAAGAATATGATGAATATGAAGGTGGATTTAGAAGCTTTGAAAAGTGCCTCTGATTTTGACAAAGAATTTATTCGTCAAATGATTCCCCATCACAAAATGGCTGTGAAGATGTCGCAGATGGTGGCTAACAAAGGTACAAAACCAGAACTTCGCCAGTTAGCCCAATCGATGATTAAAACCCAAACTCTAGAAATTAATCAGATGCAGCAATGGTATCAAGTTTGGTATAATTCAACGCCGGGAAAAAGTTAAGTTTCATTCAAAAGTTTAATGAATATTTAACTCTTTTTAGTCAGAAGAAATCAGCTAACCAAACTCTCAGCAACTGATAACTGTGGCGATACCAATTTTTCAACAAGGAAATGGAAGGCTTCCGTTTCAGTGGGGTAACATCTAAAGGTAATTTAACTGTAAAAGTGCTACCTTTTCCTAATTCACTTTCCACATCTAACTCACCTTTATGGAGAGCAACTATAGCTTGGACAATGGCTAAACCTAATCCAGAACCACCAGTCCGGCGCGAGCGATCGCTATTTACACGGTAAAATCGATCAAAGATATGAGGGAGTTCATGTTTGGGGATACCAATACCTGTATCCTGTACTTTAATTATGGCAAAAGAATCACTTTTCTTTAAAAATACTGTCACTTCTCCACCTGTGGGTGTGTATTGAACTGCATTCACAATTAAGTTAGAAATTAGGCGGTAAAGTTGGTCAGAATTGCCAATAATATTTAAAGGTTGCTGCACTCTAATTATAGATTTTAGTGTGACTCCTACAGAAGTTGCCATCGCTGCAAATTCCTCAATCAAATCGCTAACAATCTCATTGAGACAACATAATTCCTGTTGTTTAATTGGTTGTTTATCTAAACGCGCTAACATCAGTAAATCAGCAACTAAACTAGTAAGTCGCCGATGTTGACGGTATATAGTTTGTAAAATATCTCGTGTTTCTTCCTCTGCTAATTGAGGCATTAAAAGTGCTGATTCAACTGTTGCACCTGTAGCAGCTAATGGTGTTCGTAATTCATGGGCAACATCGGCTGTAAATTGTTGGATTTGTCGATAAGATTGATATATTGGTTGCATTGCTAATCCAGCTAACCACCAACTAGCAATAGCAATCATGAACATCGCCAAGGGCAGCCCTAAGATTAAACTTAACTTGACACTATCAAGATAACTATTAAACTCTTCTAAGCTGCGTCCAACTTGCATATAACCCCAGTTTTGATGATTTTGGGTATGCAACTCTACAGAAATTTGATGGTATTCTTTTCCTTTATTGTCTTGAATGAATTGCCATATTTGGGAATTAAAAATAGTAGGTAATCCCTGTGGATAATCACCAGCAGTTGCAATTAATCTTCCTGAAGTATCAAAAAAACGCACATAGTAATTATTTTTGGTGACTATACCGAGAAAATGGCGTTTAGAATCCAGTGGTTTTTGAGTACAGGTAACTGCTGCACTACAATCATTGATATTTGGAAATAGCTGCTGTGCAATTGGTTCTAAAATTCCCGGTTGTTGTAACTTGAGTTCTAAACTATCATGCAGTGTCCCAGTTACCGACTCAATTTCATTATCCAAAGCGACAACATGAGCATGAAATACTGCTCGGTAAAAGCCAAAAGCGCATAGGCTTAAAATTAAACCCATGACAACTACATAATATAAAGCTAAACGGATACGAGTGAGCCTAAAAAGTTTATTTTGATTCATCAGTAAAATTCAGCCGATATCCCAAACCGTGTAAAGTTTCAATCGGGTTTATACAACCAGTATTTGTGAGTTTACGACGTAACAAACGGATTTGGGCTGCCACCACATTACTACCTGTTTCTGCATTTACTTCCCATAGTTGATTGCGGATTTGTTCAGTTGTTAATATCTGATTCGGATGCTTCATAAAATATTCCAACAGTTGAAATTCTTTATTAGTTAAAGAAATTATTTGCTTTTCACCCGCTTCATTTTGACTCACAATTTCGCTGCGACTATAATCCAGACAAAATTTACCAACAGTGAGTATTTGGGGCTGGAACTGTGGAGAACGACGCTGCAAAGCTCGCAATCTCGCCAGTAATTCTCCCATCCCAAATGGTTTGATTAAATAGTCATCAGCACCCGCATCCAAACCCGCAATCTTATCTTCCATTCTATCTTTAGCTGTGAGCATCAAAATAGGAAGAGGGTTGCCTTGCAAACGTATTCTTTGGCACAATTCTAAACCACTAATTCCTGGCAGCATCCAATCTAGAATTACTACAGTGTATTGAGCCGAGCTATTTTCTAAATATATCCATGCTTCTGTACCATCCATTACCCAATCAACCAAGTATTTATGTTGGTTGAGAGTGCGTTTGATAGCAAGTCCCAAATCAGGTTCATCTTCGACTAGCAACACACGCATATCACATGCAGCAATTAAAGGTTCTTTGCGAATTGGCTTCCCTGAGCATCAAATTCCCAGATAGAATAAATATGATTGAGCTTCTTTGATAAAATGAGAATTCAATTAAGATGCAATACTAACTATATTTATTGTACATCAA
Organism: Calothrix sp. NIES-4101; assembly: GCA_004296455.1. GTDB lineage: Bacteria > Cyanobacteriota > Cyanobacteriia > Cyanobacteriales > Nostocaceae > Brunnivagina. Next base: position 3,255,947 of record AP018280.1, on the reverse strand, counting down.
CCCAAAAATCAGCAGTAATAATTTTCCCATTACGATTAAATTGTCCCCACATCTTATATTTTCCTGGTTTTGGAAAACTAGTCATAAAATGAATCTCACCCTCTGGAGTATCTTTCATGGCATGGGCATGGATATAGTCAGCTTCTGTGAATGATGATGATTGTTTGAGGATAACTAAATGACCTTTTTCTCCTAAATAATTTTGTAAATCTTTTAGTGGTTGATTACTTTTAGTATCTAATAAATTAAAAATCAAATGTACATTTTTCCCAGCTTTGATAGTGGGTTGAGATAATTTGAGATTAGCTTGAGTATTGCCAAAAGTTTTAGTAGTTGCCAAATCAATTTTGGCTGTATTGTTACCACTTGCACCTGAAACTTGAGTTTTTAATATTGAAACCTGTTCTGCTTTCCCAGCGACTTTATAGTCACTAAAGAGTGTATAACCTCCTGCCTGGGGAAAATCTGTTTTAACTGTAAATCTTCCCTTGCCTTTGTATATTGGATGAATATGATTAAAAGATTCCAGATTATCGCTAACAATGATTAAATGCATTAATTGTTCTTGAAATTGATCAAAATTATCAATTGTTTTCCCTTCTTTATCTTTAATATCAATTACTAACTCTACAGGTATCTTAGGAGTAATTTTAGTGGGAACAGTTAGTTTTGCGATCGCATTTGCAGGTTTTAATGTAGAATCAGCAGAATGATTACCATGGGAGTTGTGTTCTGTCCCCGAGGTTTTCCCTCCATCCATATTATGACCTTCGTGATGGTTTGCCTCCGCAGTAGTAGTCGTATTCGGAGTAGTTGTCTGGCTGCTGGCAGTTTCTTTGATACAACCAGTAGCAACAAGAGTTGAAGTAATCGCCAGTGCCGTCAGAATATATTTCACATTCGTCTCCAATCAATAAAATGCCGAGTCTGAATAGGGAAAGCTAATACTCAGTTTTTCAGCTAAAAATGAAATCAGGATGAAATTTCGGCTTCAGGCTGTCTCTGCGTACACATAGAATCTCATTTCTAGGCATTTTTCCAATTTTGAATTCACTACCTGTGAACACATCCCCTTTTCTTGACTCCTTATATCTAGCAAAAAAAATTATTTATATTACCCCCTTGACTCTCCAGTAGACAGGAGAATTCACAATAGGATTAGTTTCTAGAAGAAAGGTGGTTAAAGATGAAACTTCAACTCACAGTTCCTAATATGGCTTGTTCTGCCTGTGGGGAGACAATCACAGCAGCAATAAAAGCAGTTGATTCAACGGCTGTAGTCCAAACTAACCCGAAAACAAAGTTAGTTAACGTTGAAACCCAAGCATCTGAAGCTCTAATTAAAGAAGTAATTACAACTGCTGGTTACTTAGTTGCATAAAAAGTAGGGAATAGGGGTAAAAAAATGGAAAATGTAACCTTAAAACTACGCGGGATGAGTTGTGCATCCTGTGCGAGAAGCATTGAAGATGCAATTAATTCTCTCCAGGGTGTAAATGAATGTATCGTCAATTTTGGTGCAGAACTGGCAACAGTGGCATATGATGCCCAAAAAATAGATATTGCAACTATCCAAAATGCTGTAAATGAAGCTGGTTATTCTGCATTTCTTTTATCAGAACAAAACCCAACAATAGAGGAAGATGTAGCCGAAAAACGTCGAGAATCAAGAGCAGCCAATCAGTTAACCCGCAAGGTGGTAGTTTCATGTATCCTGAGTGCCATAATTGTCATTGGTTCCATGCCGATGATGACAGGCTTAGAGATACCTGTTATCCCCATGTGGTTACATCACCCCTGGGCGCAATTAGGACTAACAATCCCAATCCAATTTTGGTGCGGTTTATCTTTCTACATCAATGCCTGGAAAGCATGGAAACGTCATGCGGCAACTATGGATACTCTTGTGGCATTAGGCACGAGTACGGCATTTATTTACTCGCTATTTCCTACTTTTTTCCCGAATTTATTCATCTCTCAAGGTTTAAGAGCAGATGTATATTATGAAGCTTCTGCCGTGATTATTGCCTTAATTTTACTTGGAAGACTCTTAGAAAGTCGCGCCAAAAAACAAACTGGAGAAGCTATCCGTAAACTCATGGGTTTACAACCAAAAACAGCACGTTTAATTCGTAATGGGGAAGAAATTGATATCCCTATTACTGAGGTACAAATTGGAGATGTGATATTAGTACGCCCTGGCGAGAAAATCCCTGTTGATGGTGAAGTCATTTCTGGGACATCAACAATTGATGAATCGATGGTGACAGGTGAAAGTATTGCTGTGAAGAAACAACCTGGAGATGAGGTAATTGGTGCAACGATTAATAAAACAGGTAGTTTTAAATTTCAAACTACACGAGTAGGAAAAGATACAGTATTGGCGCAAATTGTCCAGCTAGTACAACAGGCTCAAGGTAGCAAGGCACCCATTCAAAGGTTAGCAGACCAAGTCACAGGATTTTTTGTCCCGGCAGTAATTGCGATCGCACTTTTAACGTTTATCATTTGGTTTAATGTCATGGGTAATCTTACCCTGGCTTTGATGACGATGGTGGGGGTATTAATAATTGCTTGTCCCTGTGCCTTGGGTTTAGCAACTCCAACATCAGTCATGGTGGGAACTGGTAAAGGTGCAGAAAACGGTATTTTGATTAAAGGTGCCGATAGTTTAGAATTAGCCCACAAAATCCAAACAATTGTCCTGGATAAAACCGGAACTATCACCGCAGGGAAACCCACAGTTACCGATTTTGTTACTGTCAATGGCACAGCAAATGGTAATGAAATCAAATTGTTGCAATTAGCTGCATCTTTAGAACGTAATTCCGAACACCCCCTTGCAGAAGCAATTGTTAGATATGCCCAAGTTCAAGAAATCGGGTTAGTAGATGCGAAAAAGTTTGCAGCTGTCACTGGTAGTGGTGTACAGGGGATTGTGGATGTTTACTTAGTACAAATTGGAACAGAAGCCTGGATGTCAGAGTTGGGTATCAACACTCAAGCTTTAGCAACAGAAAAAGAACGTTTGGAGTCTCTTGGTAAAACTGCCATATACATCGCAATTGAAAGTAAAATTCAAGGCTTAATTGCGATCACTGATGCAGTCAAACCAACATCTACCCAAGCCATTAAAGCACTACAAAAATTGGGCTTAGAAGTCGTCATGCTCACAGGAGATAACCATCGTACTGCCCAGATTATCGCTGATGAAGTGGGTATAAAACGTGTCTTGGCAGAAATTCGACCCGAACAAAAAGCTAACACCATTAAAAGATTACAAAGTGAAGGCAAAATTGTGGCAATGGTGGGTGATGGGATTAATGATGCACCTGCCTTAGCTCAGGCGGATGTCGGGATTGCCATTGGTACGGGAACAGATGTCGCGATCGCTGCTAGCGATATTACTTTGATTTCTGGTGATTTACAAGGTGTAGTAACGGCGATTCAACTCAGCCACGCAACAATTCGTAATATTCGCCAAAATCTATTTTTTGCCTTTATTTATAACGTTGCGGGAATTCCGCTTGCGGCTGGTATTCTGTTTCCGATTTTCGGTTGGTTACTGAACCCAATTATTGCCGGAGCAGCGATGGCATTTAGTTCTGTTTCGGTATTAACAAATGCGCTACGTTTGCGTAATTTTAAACCCAAGGCAATTGCATAAATGGAGGGCATGATGTTCAGGAAAAAGGTAATTATTGGTGTGCTTGTTGGTTTAGGTTTTTTGTGCAGTATTCCTAATTACAGAACAGTTGCAGAAGTACCCCATACCACCCATAAGTCTGAGATATCACCCCCAAGTGAGTTTCAACGGATTGAACAGCCGTTATGGGGAAAAGTAGCAGTGACAACTTTTGGCTTTGGGTTAATTGGTTTGGAAATATGGTGGTTTTTGTTGAGTAAGTCGAAATCAGGAAAAACAGGTGAGTCTTGAATCGGAAGTTACTTAACACTTGCTGGAGAGATGTTTTTTGCAGCAGATGATAGGGAGATGGGGGAGTATTTAAGTAAATCTCAACATAACCCGTCAATTGAATTCAAAGCTGATTGAATAGTTGATTTTGACGAACTATTTATCTAAACGCAATTAATCATAATGAGTAATACCGTTTCTTCAAAATCCGGCAACACATAAAATAAATCTCCCTCTCTCTCCATCTCCCCGTCTCCCCGTCTCCATCTGCTGCTTTCTTCTGGAGAATGCCTATATACCCCACTTGCCAATTTCAAGCTAAACTTAACAGCGTAAATCTGTGTTAAATCCTGTGAGACTCGAACAAGAAAAAATAGAAACTGCTTTAAATACTGCTCGTCAACAAGCTTATTTACCCTTTTCGCTACATCTCTACGAAACTGTCAACTCCACAAACCAAACTCTGTGGGAATTACTACAAAACGGCGCAACATCAGGAACAGTAGTAATTGCTACCGAACAAACAGCAGGGCGTGGACAATGGGGTCGTCAATGGCTGTCGCAGAGCGGAGGATTATATATATCAACTGCAATTGCACTGACTTTGGATGTTATAAATAGTTATCAGCTAACCTTTGCAACTGCCTGGGGAATTACTAGACAATTGCAAAAGTGCAATATTCCTGTCGGCATCAAATGGCCCAATGACTTAATTTTGAATCAACGTAAATTGGGCGGAATTCTGACCGAAACCAAAATTAGCGGCAACAAAATCAACCGAGCAGTGATTGGCGTTGGTATCAACTGGTCAAACCCAGTACCAGATACAGGGATTAATTTGCAATCTTGGCAAAAACTGCATCATGTTACCGGAATTACCAACTTAGAAAACCTCGCCACCCAGGTCTTACTTGGTATAGAATCTGGGATTGAATGTCTTTTAGAAAAAGGAATTGATATACTTTTACCGAGATACACCAATCTGTTAACGAATATCGGCAATAGCGTATACGTAGAAAACCTTCTAGGTACAGTAATCGGCGTTACTTCTTCTGGATGTCTCCATGTTCGCATGGAAAATTCCGAATCAAAATCGGTAAGAACACCGGATTTTTATTTACAACCAGGTACAATCAGTCTGGGCTACAGTAATTCCTCTAATTAAATTTGCCAGTTATCTTACAGTAAAATCCACCAGAACCCATGACGCAGCGCAAACATTCTGCCCGGAAAGATGCCAATCGATCGCAAAATCAATCGTGGCAGCGCTCTCTGCCCGCACAAAGCCTCTGCTGGCTGAGTAGCTTGAGCTTAATGAGTAGTGGCTTGGTGCTGGCTCAAACAGAGTCCGCGATCGATAATATAGTTCCCACTACGGAAAGTACACCCAAAACTGCAAGTGAATCGCCACAGGTTGAATTTTCTTCACGCCGTACCCGACTCAAACAGCGTTTGCAGCGTAATGTTGCTTCCCAATCTTCCCAAGCAACCCGGAAAGTTCGTGAGCAAAAAACTCCTGAAGCAGCAACTGTTCCAGTTGTGAGAAAATTAAGAGTTAAGGTTGCTGAATCTCGCCGCAATCAAGTTGTAACTCCAAGCGATCGCTTTGAAAAAAAACAGGTAGAAGTTACTTCGCAGCCAAGTATACAAAATCGAGAAGAAAAAGCTCAAGTCGAAATCAAATCGCCTGTTGTCCGCATCGCGCCCAAGAAATTACCTGCTTTAGCACAGCCAAATCAACCTGTAAATATCGACAATACAGGCAATAAACCCAAAGATTATAATAACGCCTACATTGACCCCAGCAATTACAACACAGCCAACACTAACCGCAACGAATCAGCAAATAGCATCCCTAGTAGCGTCATCCTGACAAATCGCTCTAACGGTTGCCGTGCGGTAATTGGCACAGGAGATAATATTTCCGGTAATTGTGTCAATGCAACCATTACCCCTTCCCTTGCTGAGCGTTTAGCAATATCCAGAAGTGAGCGGACTTCCGCGACTGCCCCAAGCTGGATTCGTAAGAGTCACAGTGATGTCGCCAGTACAATTCCCACCAAAGGAACTGCAACAAGGGAAAATAATAGTGGTTGGAGAGCTTCGCGAATCGCTGCTGCTAGCAACATGCCAATCTCTGAGAACAATCGCAGTGTTAATCGCACGAATACAGCGAATTTAGTTGCATCATCAAACAAAAATACCTATCACCCCAATCGTTTTATTCCTGCACCGAGTAGTTTTATACCCCAAGGTACAACCCTAAGTGCAACACCCACAGGCAATGCTGGTACTTTACCCTTACCAATGACTGCTGCCAATGTCGCACCCCGTGACAGTAAAGTCGCCTACAACATTCCTTTAGAATCGACTTTACCCCGTGTCAATTACACAGGCGGATTAGCTTACAATCCTAATGGATTTATTTTCCCCCTATCAGTTCCCTCACCAATTACTTCCATATTTGGTTGGAGAACACACCCGATTACCGGAAATAGAAGATTCCACAGTGGTACTGATATTGGCGCAGCAATGGGCACGCCAGTCCTAGCAGCTTACACAGGTCAAATTGAAGTTGCTGATTTTGTTGGTGGCTACGGTTTAACGGTTGTAGTCAACCATAGCAACGCCCTGCAAACCCTTTATGGGCATATGTCGCAAATTTATGTTCAACCAGGTCAATGGGTACAGCAAGGAACTGTCATTGGACTAGTGGGTAGCACTGGTAATTCTACTGGCCCTCACCTCCACTTTGAAGTTCGCCAGCTAACACAAAATGGATGGGTAGCCACTGACCCTGGTGTACATTTACAGTATGCTCTGGCGCAGCTAATGCAAAGTATACAAACTGCACGACTGCCACAAGTACCACAGCAACCCAGTAATTAGGAAATAGGGACAAGGGAACTTTCCCCTGTCCTATCCCTTTTATAAATACCCGTTTTCCGCCAGAAAGGCAGGTGTGATAGCATTACCTTCATCCGTATTTCGCTGGGGGTTGCCAGAAGTCAAGAATTTTTCGACATACTTACCCAGAATATCCCCCTCAAGATTTACCGAATTGCCAGGTATAAGTTGACTGAGATTTGTTTCAGCATAGGTAAGCGGAATCACGGCTACTTGAAACTGCATCGCATCAGGGTTGTACTCCGCAACAGTTAGACTAATACCATTAATGGCAATACTACCTTTAGGGACGATGTACCGAGCCACATGACTGGGAGCCGAAAAAGTCATTTCCCAAGAAGTCGCAGTTTGTTGTGTTGACACCAACTCCCCAATGCCGTCAACATGTCCCATGACAAAATGTCCGCCAATTTTACTGCCAACCCGCAGCGAGGTTTCGATATTGACATATCGGCTTTGCATTGATTCCTGTCCTAAAGTTGTTTTTCGCAATGTTTCAGGAGAAGCTGTCGCCACAAATCCATTATTTAATATTTTTTCGACCGTCAAACATACTCCATCAACTGCTACACTATCGCCATATGCCAAATCTTGTAAAATAACATCTAACGAATGGCTGATAAATGAAATTTGCCAACTATCCCCTCCTAAGGGTTTCATTGTTCCTAATGCTTGAATTAATCCTGTAAACACAGCTTTTGTTTTATCTAGCTTGATTTTTTCCCCATTAGCAACGCGATTCTCCACAGGAGACACTCGATGAGCACCAATTCTTTTCCCAGTATTTAGTACCTTGTTGTCCAACTATTTCAGTATAATTTCTGAGTTTATTTTGTATAAACATATCAATACATGAATAGTAAATTCAAGGCATACTTGGGTAAGTAGATTATTGTCAAAATCAACTGACTTAACTTACTCTGGCATTCATCACAAATAGGGAGTTTAATAGAAGCAATTATAGCGAGTAAAGACTAATGTTTATGTCAATCTTAATCTTACCTTTTTGCAGGTGTGATTTGTTACATACACTTCTAGTATTCATAAGGATTGTAGAGGCTTAACCAATGATTGAAATGAGAGTCGCTGGTATAGCATTAGATGCGATGACCCGCAGCCCGATTGTGCTACTCAAAGACAGCACCGAACGTCGTGCTTTGCCAATTTACATAGGTCAAGAACAGGCAAAAGCAATTATGGGCGCGTTGGAGAACCAAAAGCCTCCTCGTCCCCTCACCCATGATCTAATAGTCAATATTCTGGAAGCATGGAATATGACTTTAGAAAAGGTAATTATCCACTCGCTGCAAAAAGATACGTTTTACGCGGCTTTAATTTTGCAGCAGGGAGAAAATAAAAAGGAAATCGATGCACGTCCTAGTGATGCGATCGCTGTTGCTCTACGTACAAATACGCCAATATGGGTAATGGAAGAGGTGATAGCGGATGCATCAATACCCGTAGACAGAGATGCTGATGAAGCGGAACAAGAAGCTTTCCGTGAATTTATCTCCAACCTCAGACCTGAAGACTTAATCAAACGCTTCGGTACGGACAGTTAAGGATTGGAGATTGGAAATTTTGGATTTTGGATTGGGCTAAGGTAAAGGTTAATTAAGCAACAGTCTACAGTCTAGAGTATACAATCTCAAATCTAAAAACCAAAATGTTATATCGACGCTTTGGGAAAACCAATCTCAAGTTGTCTGTTTTTTCCTTGGGAACCATGCGTTACTTGGGTTCAGAGGAAATTGCCCAGCAAACCATTTTTAAAGCGATCGCGCTGGGTATAAATCATATCGAAACTGCCAGGGGATACGGGAATAGTGAAGAGTATTTGGGTGGTGCGGTGACATCTGGGCTATCGGTGTGTCGTTCCCAGATTTACATCACCACCAAAATTCCACCGACACCGGATGCGGAAACCATGCGTCGGTACATTCATGAATCCTTAGTACGGTTAAATCTAGATTATCTGGATTGTTTGGGGATTCACGGTTTAAATACTTGGGAGCATCTCGACTGGGTAAAGTCAGAAGATGGCTGTATGCAAGCTGTTCGGGAAGCTGTCGCTGAGGGGAAAGTGCGTCATGTTGGTTTTTCTACCCACGGTTCCCTCGAATTGATTTTAGCGGCGATAGATACAGATTTGTTTGAATTTGTCAATCTGCATTATTACTATTTTCACCAGCGAAATGCCCCAGCAATTCAACGGGCGGCAGAGAAAGATATGGGCATATTTATTATTTCTCCAGCCGATAAGGGTGGTAAATTATACACTCCACCCGCAAAGCTGCGAGAACTTTGCCAGCCTTTTTCACCGCTAGCATTAAGTTATCGTTTTTTACTTAGTGATGGGCGGATAACGACTTTGAGTGTAGGTGCAGCCAATCCCGAAGAATTAATTGCACCGTTACAAGTGGCAGATAATGGGGGAGAATTGACTCAGGCAGAAGCGATCGCTCTTGCAAAGTTGGAACAGCAGCAAAATTTAGCTTTAGGGACTGAAAAATGTAGCCAGTGCTATGCTTGTTTGCCCTGTCCTGAAAATATTCATATTCCGGAAGTATTGCGATTGCGAAATCTGGCTGTTGCCTACGAGATGACAGATTATGGGCAATATCGTTATGGCATGTTTGAAAATGCTGGACATTGGTTTCCGGGAATGAAAGGTAATCGCTGTACAGAATGCGGTGATTGTTTGCCAAAATGTCCAGAAAATTTAGATATTCCGGCTTTGTTAAATGATGCTCATGAGAGATTGCAAGGGAAGGCTGGAAGAAGACTTTGGGGATAGGGGAGGAGATATTGTGTGATATTGACTTAATTATTAAGACTGACACGGAGACTTAGAGACGCGGAGACGCGGGGAAATTTTTATTGTCACTGATTAGCCGAAAAGATGTGATTATTGTTGATGTAACTTCCCGAATCATCCAAAAAGTACAACTTTCTGTACAACTTTCCGGCAGCGATGATTAATAATTGCCATTGGGAACCTTAAATCATAGGAACACCATTGCAATTTTGGGAAAGATGCATTCATGTCAGAGCCACAAGCACAATATACAACCAAACCAGGATGGTCGTTAGATAAACGCGATCGCAATTCTATCAAGTCGCTAATGCCAATCTGGAGTTTACTATATCACTACTATTTCCGTGTCCAAACAAGTGGCTGGCATCATATCCCTGATGAAAAAGTTTTACTGGTAGGCACCCACAACGGCGGACTGGCGGCTCCAGATATGATTATGATGATGTATGACTGGTTTCATCGATTTGGGCTAGAACGACCAGTTTACGGGTTAATGCATCCAAAAGTATGGCAAGTCAGCCCAGAATTAGCTGAGTTAGTTGCCAAAGTCGGGGCAATTGCCGCACATCCAAAAATGGCAAGCGCCGCACTGCGTAGTGGCGCAAGTGTCTTGGTTTATCCTGGCGGTGCTCAAGATGTATTTCGTCCCTATTCAATGCGCCATCAAATTCATTTCGCCGGACGAAAGGGTTTTATTAAGTTAGCGTTGCAAGAAAAAGTACCCATTGTTCCCGTAATTTCTACAGGTGCTCACGACACGTTCTTTGTCTTGACAGATTTATACCCCTTATTTAAGCAATTGCACCAGTGGGGAATGCCCTGGTTAATGGGGGTTGATCCAGAAGTATTTCCAATTTATCTAGGATTACCTTGGGGATTGGCAATTGGCCCTTTACCGAACATTCCCTTGCCCGTAAAAATTCATACCAGAGTTTGTCGGGCGATCGCATTTCCTGAATATGGAAAAGCAGCAGCAAGCGATCGCGCCTATGTAAATACATGTTATGAGATGGTTGTAAATCATATGCAGCAAGAGTTAGATACGTTAGTTAAGCAAACTCAAGCTTAAGTTATATTGCTAATTCTGATGGAGACATTCAATATAAGTAATAGCACATCTGCTTTTTGGGAAACTTGCTTGAATGTCCGAACCGCAACTAACCGTAAAAACTAAACTGGGATGGTCGTTAGAAAAACGCGATCGCAATTTTATTCGCTCGCTAATGCCTTTCTGGGAGTTTGCTTATCGCTATTACTTCCGCGTGCAAACAAGCGGTTGGGAAAATATACCAGCAAATGAAAAAGTTTTACTCGTCGGTTCCCATAATGGTGGTATGGCTTCCCCAGACATGCACATGATGATGTATGACTGGTTTTCTCGGTTTGGTGTCGAACGCCCAATTTATGGGTTAATGCACCCCAAAGCTTGGCGGGTAAGTCCAGAATTAGCTGAGTTTGCCGCCAAAACAGGGGCAATTATTGCTCATCCGAAAATGGCCGCCGCCGCCCTACGTAGCGATGCGAGTTTATTAGTATATCCGGGTGGGGCACAGGATTTATTTCGCCCCCATTCCCTGAGTAATAAAATATATTTTGCTGGTAGACAGGGATTTATCAAACTGGCATTGCGCGCCCATGTCCCCATTATCCCCGTCATCTCCACAGGTGCTCACGATACTTTCTTTGTTTTGACAGATTTATACCCTTTATTTAAGCAATTCCACCAATGGGGAATGCCCTGGTTAATGGGAATTGACCCGGAAGTATTCCCCATCTATTTAGGTTTACCTTGGGGATTATCTATAGGCCCTCTACCGAATATTCCTTTGCCTGTAACTATTCACACTAGAGTTTGTCCGGCGATCGTCTTTGAAAGGTATGGGAATGAGGCGGCAATGGATAGAGGTTATGTTAATTATTGCTATGAACTAGTGGTTAGTAAGATGCAGGAGGAATTAGATACTTTGCTGGCAGAAAGTCAAAGTAATTTTAAATTGAACTGAAATGTGGTTTTGGTGAAGACTCTTGAAGAATATAGAGAACTCCACAGACTGATTGATCCAAAAGCTGCCATTGCGTAATTAATTTGTTTAGTTACTTAACCTGAGTTCGGGTTAAGAGTTTTGTTTCCATTTGAATTAAGAAGCCTTGCAATTGGTCGATTGCAAAAACTTTTGTCTTTCTTATTTGGAGGGGGCTTGGGGGACGCAACCTAGGCTGTTGACTCTGTGCCTTTTGACATGGTAAAAGTTCATGCACTTTTAATGTCGTCACAATCCCCTGAAAACAACGTTTTTCGTTTTGATAGTGTGGATTGACCAAAAACTTCAGATAGCCATGCTTCAACGTCTGAAAAACTAATTGTTTCAAGTGCGTTTTTAATCAAAGCTGTCGTCAGATTCATAGTAGATAAACAGATGGTTAGCAGCATCTGACCCATTTCTTTAAATGGACAGCGCGCGGAAAATTGCTTATATTTTCCAAACAATGACTCAATCACATCAGAAGTAGCTAAAAAAGTAGATTGGTTTTTAATTTTTCGGCATTGAACAGACAAATAACCCAAAATACTTTGTTGAAGTTTCTGGAGAGAATTATCATCAAATATAACTTTATTTTGTTCAAAAAAATCGAGAGTTTTATGACTAATTCCTGATTGTTTGAGTTGAGTTTCAACACCTCGTGTGAGTGACACCATTTGGTTCCATTGAATTAGGTCTGATTCGTAGTCAACTAACCATCCCAATTTATCTACTATTTTCTGAGTAATCAGCGAAGGGTCAGAATCTGGCATTAATTTAATTAAAGTGTCTGGAGAAGAATTTAGTAATTTAATCCCCCAATTTGTCAACCTTTCTACATTAAAAAAACGACATTGAGAACGTTGTGTTGGAGGAGATAAAAATGATAAATCTGTTTGTTGTAATTTTTGTCTGCTGATATTACATTTTTGAATAAATGACTGATATCTCTCATCCGAATCTAGCTGGTATTTTAAAAGTAAAGCCATTGCATGAGTCACATCATGGGTATAGATAATATCTGGGTGATTTTGCTGGTATAGCTTGATTCCACGAGCTAGGTCGCTACCATTGTCCGCTACTATTTGTACTGGTACGCCGACTTTTTGACTGATTTTTTCTAGTTTTGATTCTATAATCTCTCCTTTCGTAGAATCCATAATTTCTAATCCGAAAATTTTCACGTCTTCATGCGCCAACCCTCTTTTCTGCTTCATCACATTTTCTTCAATATGCTGCTGTGAAACGCCTAAAATTACCAACGCTTTTTGTTTCCCTAATTCTAATGTCAAATCGACAATAAATATCCAATCATCACGATATTCTTTCTCTTTTGTCAATTCATATATTCCAATCCGAGCCAACCACTTTCTCACACAACTGAAACTTGGAGTTGCCTGCTCTTCATAATTATTAAACAACTCAAATACTTTTTCTACTCCTCTAAAACTGATACCACATTCAATTAAAAGTAAGAGTGCTTGCTGAATTATTTTGGCATCATAATGATGACCCTTCACATTTAATTCCATAGCTTCTATGATTTCTGCTTCGACTTGAATTTCCTCTTTTTTTCGTCTAAATCTCCTTCAATGTTTAACTCTTTTAGTTTTGACTCTGCCATCAACGCGCGATTTTTCCATTCTTCTCTTGAATCTAATAGATCTCTAACCTTGATTTCTAAGGCTCTAATCTTTTTTTGTTTTAATAGTGCTTTTTCTTTCCAGTTATCTCGACCTTTCTGAAACAAACGTGCTAATCTACTAACTGGGCTTTTAAACTCCTGCATGGGCTTTGAATGTGCTAAGTATTAACGACACTATTATTGTATGAAGCAATGGTGCCTTAAAACCAACAAAGTCAACAGCCTAGACGCAACCGTCCCCCGATAGGGGGTTTGGGGGAGAATCCCCCAATTCTTGGTTTTAGCTGTTAATAACAGAAAAATATCAGTTGGATTCAAGGAATTGTGCTGAAATTGGAACAAAGTAACATCACAACCATTATCTCAGCTGATCCTGAACTCAGGTTACTTAAATTAATGAATGTTTGATTCATCTATTCCATTCCTCACAAGTTCCTCATTTTTTTTGCTTAACTTCTAAGTAAAAGTGGTGTTGTACTCAATCACAAAGTTGACAACGATGGGTAATGTAGTGGTAATTGGTTACGGTAATACCTTACGGAGTGATGATGGCATTGGGCAAAGAGTCGCCAATAGCTTACATCTAACTCACGTCAAGTCCATTGCTGTTCACCAACTTACTCCTGAACTTACCGAAAATTTAATTGCTGCTGATTTAGTGATTTTTGTTGATGCTTGTATCAGTTCGGAAATTTGGCAACAATGTTTGCCAAATAGCTCAGAAAATAACTTAGAAAACAGCCCACCTGATGTCCAAGTACGCTGGCTGGAACCTAGCAACAACAAAATTATCACCGGACATATCACTAATCCTGAATCGCTATTAGCACTTACCCAAGCAATTTACGGTCATTATCCCCCCACTTGGCTGGTGACAGTACCAGGAGTGAATTTTGAACTGGGTGAAAATCTATCACTAATTGGAGAAAGAGGAGTAGCGATCGCGCTGGAAAAAATCAACAAAATTATTGACAAAGGTGCAAATATATGCATGAAATTGGATTAATGCGAAATATTTTAGACTCTGCTGTGGAACGTGCTACCCAAGAAGGTGCTCATCACATTTATCTGGTGGAAATGCGCCTGGGTGAGGCTGCTGATGTGGCGAAGGAGTCGTTAGAGCAAGCCTTTGATGTCGTCAAACAAGGGACTATTGCGGAAATGGCACAACTCCAGATTAACTATGTGCCCACAGTTTGTTACTGTTCTAATTGTAATATTGAGTTTAAGCCGATTAATTCACTGTATCAATGCCCGGAATGCCAACAACCCTATTGCGAGATACGGCATGGTAAAGAATTGGAATTAGCAACTTTAGCTGTTTCCTAAATCAAATCCCGATTTCTCCTAGGGTAGAAGTCGGGGATATTAATAATCTCAATCTTAAAAGCCATCCAAAAAAGGTTGCAAACCATGCCTAAGCCTGTGGAACCAATTATCGATCGCGCTTATGATATCTTGCGAACTGAGAGTCTCAATCCCCTTGATGCCATCTTTACGCCGAAGAGTGTTGCGGTGATTGGTGCGAGCGAAAAAACTGGTAGTGTGGGACGCACGGTGCTATGGAATTTGATTAGCAATCCTTTTGGTGGAACCGTTTACCCTGTAAATCCGAAGCGACACAGTATATTAGGTATCAAAGCTTATCCAAATATTTCTGCTGTCCCCGAATCAGTTGATTTAGCAATTATTGCCACACCAGCAGCAACAGTTCCCCAAATTATCAGTGACTGTGTTGATTTTGGAGTCAAGGGAGCAATTATTCTCAGTGCTGGTTTTAAAGAATCTGGTGTTGAGGGTGCGGAGTTAGAACGGGAAATTTTACAACAGGCTCGTCGCGGCAATCTGCGAATCATTGGGCCTAATTGCTTGGGTGTGATGAGTCCGCGTATCGGTTTGAATGCAACTTTTGCGAGTGCTGTGGCTCGTCCCGGGAATGTCGCTTTTATTAGTCAAAGTGGTGCGCTTTGTACGGCGATTCTCGATTGGAGTTTTCAGGAGAATGTCGGTTTTAGTGCTTTTGTGTCCATTGGTTCCATGCTAGATGTGGGCTGGGGAGATTTAATTTACTATCTTGGTGATGACCCGCAGACACAAAGTATTGTGATTTACATGGAGTCGATTGGTGATGCGCGATCGTTTCTCTCAGCAGCGCGGGAAGTGGCATTAACGAAACCAATTATTGTGATTAAAGCTGGGCGGACTGAAGCCGCAGCCCAGGCGGCAAATTCCCACACGGGGGCACTTACTGGTAGTGATGAGGTTCTGGATGCGGCTTTCCGGCGGTGTGGGGTATTGCGGGTTGAGAGTATTGCAGACTTGTTTGATATGGCGGAGGTTTTGGCAAAACAACCCCTTCCTCAAGGTTCACGACTGACAATTATCACAAATGCAGGTGGTCCTGGGGTTCTGGCGACTGATGCCCTCATGGCTACGGGGGGCGAATTAGCACCTGTCTCAGAAGAGACTCGTACATCCCTCAACCAATTCCTGCCACTACATTGGAGCCACAGCAACCCGATTGATATTCTGGGTGATGCTGACCCCCAAAGGTATGCAAAAACACTTGAGGTGATTGCCAATGATGTCAATAGTGATGGTTTGTTGGTAATTTTAACTCCACAAGCAATGACAAACCCAACTCAAACTGCCGAGGAGTTAAAAAACTCGGTGGCGAAAATCAAAGCGTTGCAAAGTAAGCCGATTTTTGCGAGTTGGATGGGGGGAGCAGAGGTAACGGCAGGTCAAGCAATTCTCAATCGCAACCGGATTCCAACTTATCCTTATCCTGATGAAGCTGCACGTGTATTTACCCATATGTGGCGTTACAACTACAACCTCAGAGGAATTTACGAAACTCCAGCTTTAGGAAATCGGGAATGGGATGCTGAGAATGGGCAGGCTGTTGTGAAACAAATAATTGCTGCTGCCAGACAAGCAGGGCGAACTATTCTCACGGAGTTGGAATCAAAACAAATTTTAGCAGCTTACGGGATTCCGATTGTGGCGACGGCAGTTGCTACCAGTGAAGATGAAGCTGTTGCATGTGCTGAAAAAATCGGTTTTCCAGTAGTTGTCAAGCTGTTTTCGCAGACAATTACCCATAAAACTGACGTTGGCGGTGTCCAGCTAAATATCCAGGATGGGGAAGGAGTACGTCAAGCCTATCGTCATATTGCCGCATCGGTGAGTCAGAAGGCTGGTAGGGAGAATTTTTTGGGTGTGACTGTGCAACCAATGGTGAAAATGCATGGTTATGAATTGATTATTGGTAGCACTATCGATTCCCAGTTTGGTGCAGTGTTGCTATTTGGTGCTGGGGGACAGTTAGTAGAAGTATTTCACGATCGCGCGATCGCACTTCCGCCTCTCAATGCAACTTTAGCACGACGGATGATGGAACAAACCCAAATTTACAAGGCGCTTCAGGGTGTTCGCGGCAATAAAAGTGTTAATATGGCTGCTCTCGAACAATTAATGGTGGTATTTAGTCAATTAGTTGCTGAACAACGTTGGATTCGGGAAATTGATATTAACCCTTTGCTAGCTTCTGCGGAGAGTTTTCTGGCACTGGATGCGCGGATTATTCTCCACGATGCAAACATACGCGAAGAGGATTTACCCAGGCTAGCGATTCGTCCTTATCCCAGTCAATATGTCGGACAATGGACGATGAAAAATAACACCCAGGTGACAATTCGTCCCATCCGCCCCGAAGATGAACCCTTGATGGTGCAATTTCACAAAACATTATCGGAGGAAAGCGTTTATTTCCGCTATTTCCACCTGATTAAATTAAGTCAGCGAGTTGCCCATGAACGTTTGACACGTATGTGTTGTATAGATTATGACCGCGAGATGGCACTGATTGCAGAGTTGAAACACCCGCAAACATGTGCAGGGGAAATATTAGCAGTGGGGAGATTAAGTAAATTACATGCATTGAAGGTAGCAGAATTTGCAATTGTTGTGAGCGATCGCTATCAATGTCTGGGTTTGGGAACGGAGTTATTACGTAGGTTAATCCAAGTTAGTGTTGATGAGCAAATTACTAAAATTACAGCCGATATTCTGGCTGATAATTATGCAATGCAAAAAGTTTGTGAAAAATTGGGTTTTCGCATCCATCATACAGATGAAGTTAGTGTAGTGAAGGCGGAAATTGAGAATCGATGATGAGGGAAAACTGGTGGCAATGTAATTCTACCAAATTAAGCAAACAAGTCGAGAGGGGGTATATATGAATTTTCTCAAACGTCGCATTGGCTTAGAACAAGAGTTTTTTATCGTCGATGAAACTGGTGCATTGACTGAAAGTGCTGATGAGTTTTTGCACTGTTGTCATGAAGTTGCTGTGGAGAATAATCGTAGTCCAGAATATTTTGTCACGGAATTTGTCAAAAGTATGGTGGAAATTAACACTCCTCCATGTAAGTCTGGGATGGAATTAGCCAGGGAATATCTGCAAAACCTCAAAATTGCCGTGACTGCGGGGAAAAAAATGGGTTTGCGGCTTTATCCCCTTTCTAGTTACCCCTTGCATATTATGCCAGTTATCCGCGACAAGTTAAATTATCACATTCAAGCCCGGACTGTTGGTTATGAGAGATTTTTACACGCCGGCAAATGTACAGGCACCCACATCCATTTAGAAGTATCACCAGGAGTAATTAGCGATCGCGTTGCTGTATCTTACAACTCAACTATCCCTGAGCAGGAAGAGTTGTTAAATATCTATAACCTCGCGACTGCTCTAGATTCAGCATTGATATCTTTAGCAAGGGCATGTCCTTTTTATGAAGGTCAAGCAATTGGTTTAGCTTCCCACACAATTCGTTACCGAGGAAGCGAAAAATTTGGCTGGGAGGGAGTTTACACCCATTTACAGCCAGTTGGTGGGTTAATGCCTTATGCACATTGCGTTGAAGGCTTGGTAGAACAGCAATTTGCCCGTTTTTATGCTTGGTTGGAAGCAATGGATAAAGCAGGGGTAGAGCGTCATCTCTTCTTCGATGCCGGAGGAAGTCTGCTCAAATCTGCATGGAACCCTGTCAGACTAAATAAATTGGGCACGGTGGAAATTAGATGCATAGATAGTAACTATCCATCGGTAACTTTAGCAGTAATACTACTGATTGAAAATGCGGCTCGTCGAGTCCGTTATGAAAAATTAAAAGTTCGACCAGCAAAAGGACTGCAAGTATTTGAGCTAGATGGGCAATCTCTTTGGGTTCCAGATTTTGAGTATTTAAATGGTGACTTGCTCTATGCTGCTGCTACTGAGGGAGTCAAGCATCCAAAAGTCAAGAGTTATCTCGATTCAATTTTGGAGTTTGCCATTATCGATGGTACCAAAGAAGGTAAATACTTGCTAGAAATGAGGGAGAAATTAGACAATTACACAACTATCGAAACGGAAATTCTCCAAAAGTTTAGTCCCACAGTTGCCGAACTTTCACAAGAAGAGGGTTTGCGTTTGGTGCGTGATGCCTGCGATAAATTAGAACAGGAATTATCATTGCTAGATCGCAAAGATGTTTTTATCTTTCCTCCTTCCCTTAGTCCTACTAGTACTGGTTCGCCAAACTAAAATTTGTGGGTTGAACTTGGCTGGCAGATTTTGCTCTCTGCAAGCTCGCTTTGCTAAACTACTAGCCAAAACTACCCTTAACATATTGGTAAGTAACTTCTAGTTTCGGCTGGTTAAAAATTATCGGACTGCGATCGTATTCTACCAGTTCTCCTGTACAGTTCGCCTCCGTCATTTCCAGATTGAAGAAGGCAGTCATAAAAGGATGTAGCCGCTTTATTACGTCCTTTGTAGCGTCAAGGATGGCACATCTAATACAACTTACGAACAAGAGGGATGGGTAACTGCGATGCTAAGGTCTCTTGACTTCACAATTAGTTATCCCCTTCGCTTTTTTCACAAACTTTTCATCAAATGTGTAAAACTCAGTATGATTTTGACTTTGAGCGAGATGAAATGCGTCAGCAAAATCTAAACCTGTTTCATGCCATTGTAGTTATTAGTATCAACTACCACCATTCCATGATTCCTCTACACCTTGACGGATAGCGTCATCCATATCATCTAAGGATTTTGGCGTACCGTGATACTTTAAGCAGCCTGCAACTTGGTTTAATGTCGTTTCTGCGAAAGTTTTTTTCGGCTTCAGGAGAATTCCATCACCTGTATCAATTACAATTAACTCCTGACCTGTTTCCCATCCATGAGATTTTCGTAATTGTTCGGGAATAATTACTTGTCCTTCCTTGGATACTTTTGTTATTTCCATAATCTGGGAAATTTTTGCTATCTAAAACTTAATTTTACATCTTCTTATCATCCACTGTACCTAATGATTTCATAGTGGTGATGTCTGCGTTTACTATTAAGCAGGGTTGTTACGCGAACTGATAAGTCAGCTTGGGTAATTGCAAAAGCACGATAATTGGCAACCCTACAATACTGATATGAATTAAATATCTCTAAAAAACACCAACCTTATCTGTGACTTCCCACGGTAAACTCATATCTGTCCTCCCTACATGACCGTAGGTTGCTAATTTTTCATAAAAACTACCTTTATGTAGGGAAGGTAAAAATCTCAAATTGAATTGTTTGATAATTCCTGCTAAACGGAAATCAAAATGTTTTTCCAGTATTTTTGTAATTTCTTCATCAGATATTCTCCCAGTCCCAAAGGTTTCGACTTGAATACTCAAAGGTCTGGCACATCCAATTGAATAGCTAAGTTGCACTTCGCATTCATCTGCTATATCGGCGGCGACAATGTTTTTCGCGGCATAACGGGCAGCATAGGCTCCGATTCTATCTATTCTACTGGGGTCTTTGCCACTTAAGGCTGCACCACTATGTCGGGAATATTCTCCATAGGTATCAATAGCATTTTTGCGACCTGTTAAGCCAGAATGAATGGAAGGGCCACCAACATTAAATGGTTCGTCAAAGTCAATAAAAATTCTCGTGTTTTTGTCTGGTTGGATGTCTTCGTGTAAAAAGACAGGTTTAATTACGGCTTCGCGGATATCATCATCAAGTTCCTGAAAATTCGGCTTTTCCCAACTATTTTGACTGGCGATAATGGAAATACCGTTAATTCTGTATGGTTTATGATTTTTATATTCAATTCCAACTTGAGTTTTACCATCAGGCGATAAATAATTGAGTTTTTTTTGCAATTTTACCTCGCTCAATTGCCTTGCTAATTTATGGGCTAAATAAATAGGTAAAGGCATCAAAATCGGGGTTTGCTTGCAAGCAAATCCAAATACTGTAACTTGATCCCTAACGGTAATTTGCTCAATTTCTGCGTCGGATAATTTTTTTTCATCAGTTTCTGCAAAGTTATGAATGCTAGCGGGTGGTAATTCTTGTAAACTAGTTAAAATACTACAGGTTTTCCCATTAAAATCTGCTCGATTATAGCCAACTTTATCGATTACTTGTCTGGCTATATTTGTAAAATCCACATTCGCATTTGGTTCAAATCTGGCTGCTAGGAAAACAATACCTGTAGACACGGCACATTCTGTAATAATTCTCGCATAGGGGTCTTGGAGCAAAAAACGGTCTACAATTGCATCACTGATTTTGTCGCAAAGTTTATCTGGATGTCCTTCGGTTACAGATTCCGAAGTAAACAAAAAATCTTTTTTCATATTTTCTTACCTATCTGCACTTAATTTTTTTCTGGTTTCATTTATTAGCAAAGGTAAAAATGCGCTGCTACTAATGACAATACTATCGGCAAGATTTATCGGGGTTAAACTTAACAACATTCGCAATCCGGGAACCCCCAAGGAAAGTAGTTGCAAGCCGATGGAACCAAAGATAGCGATATTTAAATATTGATTTTGTGGTAGTTTGCCAATATCAAAGATGGTATATTTTTGCGATCGACAACTAAGGGCATGAAGAAGTTGTCCAACAGTTAAACTCATAAAAGCAATGGTACTTGCTTGGGTGCCGACACCATATTTACTAATACCATAACCATAGGCTGCCAAAGTACTCAAGGATATACTGCCAGACTCAAAAGCAATGTTGCCAAAATCTGAGGTTTTAACTATTGCTTCGTCAGGATTGCGGGGTGGTTTGCTCAATACATCCGGTTCGCTTGGTTCTAATGCGAGTGCTAAACCAGGAAAGATATCTGTAACTAGGTTCAACCACAGCAGTTGAATTGCATTTAACGGTTGTCCGACACCAATTGCTGTTGCTGCTAACATCACCATGATTTCGCTGAGGTTAGTAGAGAGAAGAAAATGTACAGATTTTCTGATGTTGTTGTAGATAGTTCGTCCCCGACTCACCGCAATAATCATGGTTTCCAAGTTATCATCGGCAAGGATGATATCTGCAACCTCCCGCGCGGCATCTGTTCCCCCGTTACCCATCGCCACACCTACTTGCGCTGCCTTCAAGGCAGGGGCATCATTGATACCATCACCAGTCATGGCTACTACTCGCCCTGCTGACTGTAATGCTTGGACAATCTGGAGTTTATTGGCGGGACTAATCCGGGCGAAAACATTTACTTTGTCAAAAAGTGCTATTTTTGCCTCAGAATTAATACTGAGCATGTCTGTAGCATCGAGGATTTGTAGTTGGTTGTGGTTAGCTAATTCTAATTCTTTGGCGATCGCAAATGCGGTGGGAGTTTGATCACCTGTAATCATGACTGTATCAATTCCTGCTTGATGAAATTGACCCATTAACTCTTTAACGCCTTTTCTAACTGGGTCTGTCATCCCCACTAAGCCTAACCAAGTTAAATTTCGTTCAGTATTTTCTCTGCTTTTATCACTATGTACATGGGTATAAGCTGCCGCCAGTACACGTAATGCTTTACCCGCCATTCGCTCATTTTCTAATTCAATTGCTAGTTTATCCTCTTCTGTCAGGGGAACTATTTCTCCTGCCTGCATCCGCCAATTACAGAGTTGGAGAATTTCGGTTGGTCTTCCTTTCACCGCAACTAATATCTGTTCGTCGCAAGTACCATGAAGGCTACTCATAATATTACGATTTTCTGAGCGCTGGTTAATCCCTTGGAGGGGGTATTTTTCCCGCAGACTAATTACATCCACCCCAGCTGCGATCGCCATATATATTAAAGCATTTTCGGTGGCGGAACCATTAACTGCATATTCGCCATCTGACTGTTGCACTACATCACTTTCATTACAAAGAACCACTATATGCATCAATTGAATCAGTTCTTTGCAACTGTAGGGATAAAATAGTTTGTCTCCATGACTAAATTCACTATCACATACCTGAATTACTTGGGAATCAGCATGTACTTCCACAACCGACATGCGGTTTTCGGTAATTGTCCCGGTTTTGTCCAAGCAAATTTTCTGTACCGAACCCAGCGCTTCGACAGCATTCAAACTGCGAACTAGGACTTGGTGTTGGCGCATATCGCGAATTCCCAAAGCCAGGGTAGTTGTGGCAACTGTTGGTAAACCCTCTGGTACTGCGGCGACAGCCAGGGATATGGATGTTGTCAACATTACTAACCAAGGATAGCCCCGGAGTAATCCAATCAGAAACACAACTCCGCAGATAGCACTACTAAGGATTACCAATTGGCTACCAACTTTATCCAACTGTTTTGCCAAAGGAGTATCGGTGACACTGGCTTCTCCTACTAGTTGTTGAATGTGACCCAATTCCGTAAATTTACCCGTTCCCGTGACTACAGCAATACCTTGCCCACCAGTGACAAGAGTACCTTTGTATACCATGTTTATTCGGTCTACTAGGGGAATATTTTCACTACAAAGGGATTTAATAGTTTTGTTTACTGGTATACTTTCACCAGTCAATGCGGATTCATCGACACTCAAATTTTCCGTCTCAATCAATCTGGCATCTGCGGAGACATAGCTACCCGGCTTGAGAATGAGAATATCTCCGGGGACAATATCTTCGGTATTTATCTCGGTAATATTACCATTTCTGACAACTACAGTTAATGGGCGATCGCGTTTTTTCAGGGAATGGATAATTTTTTCCGACTGACTTTCCGTAAAATAGCCAATCACAGCATTAATGCCTACAACCCCCATAATTACCAAAGCATCAATCCAGCCACCTGTTGCGGTTGACAGCACGGCAGCACCAGTTAAGAGGGCTACAGGCAGGGATTTGAACTGCTCAACAAAAATACTGAGTTCAGAACGCGATGCTGACTCAGGTAAACGGTTTTTTCCATATTTTTGGAGATTTTCTAAAGCAGATTCGTGTGATAAGCCGAAAGTTTTTGAGGAGTTTAAAGACTGGACAACAGCATTAGCTTCAATGAGATGCCAATCTTCTATTTTTTGATTTTCAAGTGGGGCTACAATTTGACTCGAATTACTTACTATTTTAGACACTTTTTTGGGCTGAGACTTCTTCGGCGGCTGTTGATAATCTAAAACTATTCTATCAATGAGTTGCTGGATGTAAGCATGGCTGATATCAGGGTTAAAAATGACCAAAATATTACTAGTTAATGTGCTAGCACCAACAGAAATTACCTCTGGCATTACTGTAATCGATAGTTCAAGATACTCCTTGAATGATTCTTGAAAATAGAGACCATCAACTTTATATCTACCTCTACCTTTGATAGTAGTATGTATTGCTTGAACCACAAAATCCTCCTCATTTACAGATGCTAAAAGTAAGTTAAAGTGTCCATTTTTAATTTTCTCCGAATATTTGATTAGTATTTTGAAAAAAAATGTGATTTTTATTCAAATTGCAATTGTTGGATAATTTCCCAGAAATTTACTCAAAAACTATCAGCTAATGGATGATTTTTTTCAGTTTATTTCTTCAAAACCAGAACAGGACAATGGGCAAAGCGAACTACTCTCTCAGCAACAGAACCAATCAAAAATCGACTGAATCCTGTGCGCCCTTCAGAAGGTATGACGATTAAATCAGCATGAATTTCTTTGGCATAATCAATTATTTCTGAACTAGGGTCTCCAATTATTACTTGGATATTCACATTCTCAAATTCTGTATTTTGCAGCTTTCTCAAAATAGCTTCTCTAAACTTTTTCTTGCGTGTCTCATCATCAAATTGTTCGGACAACATTCCTACTTCAACAGCATAAACTGGAGTAATAACGTGAAGCACATATAAGTTAGAGACATCCTTCACGAATGCTCGTGCTGGAAATAGCGCTTCAAAAGAAGCATCTGAAAAGTCATTTGGAACCAGAACACACTGCTTTTGTAACCAACTCATTTTTTACCCCACTGCTACACTGTTGATATCATATTTTTGAGTTCAACCAAAGTAGTAAGATGTATCTTGAGTATGTGCCCATTCCGGTTTATATATAGACAAGCTACGCATATATTGAACCCGTTCAAAGGCACTTGGATTTGCACAATTTTTTTGACTTAAAATACCCTTCATTCCTTCCACAGATGCAAATTCATGCTTATCCATCCATTCACAAAGCTCACTTTCAATGGTTCGTAGATAATCAATTCCATGTAACAACAAAGCCGAACAAATCATGGTGACATCAGCACCAGCCAAAAGCATTTTTACCACATCATGACCTTTATGAATACCGCTTGTAGCTGCTAAATTTGCATAAATTTGACCATACAAAATTGCAATCCAACGCATTGGTAAACGCTTTGCTTGGGGTTCGCTCAAAATAATATTCGGCTCAACTTGTAATTTCTTCAAGTTAATATCTGGTTGATAAAAACGGTTAAATAGGACTAATGCATTAGCACCTGCATCATCCAAACGTTTTGCCATATTTGCCATATTCGTAAAATATGGACTGAGTTTAACGGCGACAGGAATTGAGACAACACTTTTGACTGCATCAAGAATGTCGATGTAATTTTGTTCGAGTTGTGTACCTGTCAAACTCATATCGGTAGGTACGTTATAAATATTTAACTCCAGGGCATCTGCACCCGCTAATTCTATTAGTCGTGCATAATTTGTCCAACCTCCCAGCGATGTACCATTCAGACTCGCAATGATGGGAATATCAACTATTGCTTTTGCCTTGCGGATATGATTGAGATACTCTTGAGGATCAACTCTAAATCTGATTGATTCGGGCTGATAGTTGAGAGTAAATGAATTTTTATCACTGTTATGAGTCATTGGATGGTGATTGAATTTAACCCCTTCATCATCCATAAATTGCTCTTCAAATAGCGAATGCATGACAATTGCACTAGCACCAGCATCTTCCATCCGTCTCATATTATCTATATCTTCAGATAGGGGAGACGCAGAAGGAACAAGTGGTGACTTTAAGCTTAATCCCATGTATCTTGTTGTTAAGTTCATAACATCATCTCCTGATGTTGACTAGTAATAATGCTGAATACTCTTGTTTGCAGAATTATAAATAACTAGCAATATTTTTGTTGTTAATTGAGACAATGTATAAAATGTATCTTATTCAATTGCTTCGTTATTTTTACATTCTCAATTGCATTGCTAGCCAATAGAGAAACTGCTCATGTAGACATACTTTTAATATAGTCACAAAATATGAGGATTTTGTGAGGTAATCACTTGACAATATCGAACTTATGTGGAGGTTTTCTGTCAAGATTATGAGATGTTTAAAAATATATCCAAAATATCCAGGCTACAAAGAATATTTGGCTCTTCAGTTCTTTTTATGGAAAACTTAGCTAAAAATCCTTGAAAGCCTTATTACATAGGAATTTAGCCTCAAAAAGTATCATAGTTGCTTGTAATCATTGTTTTGTAAGGGTTTTACTGCAAAAAAACCTCAAGCTCCATAAAACTTGCCGAAGAGCCGAATATTTTTGCAAATAATTGAGGATTTTTATAGCTATGCTCTAGGTATCTCAATACGGTTCGGATAAGCAAAAAATGAAAGAAAATTGTCGGGTGTAAGTCTTGTTTTTACGTTTTTTCCCTTGTCCCTTTTCCCTTTAACCGAACCGTATTGCTAGGTATCTAGCTATTAGCAACTAGCTATGAAATTTTAACAAAAAGCCAACCTATCAAGGTACTCCCGGCATTTGATTACTTCAACTTGAATCAATTTTGCCTATCTGTTGAGCAAGCAACAATACTTTTAAATCCTCTTGAATATTAACTTGTATAGATTAGCTGATGAATGAAACTAAGTTTCAATACCATCTTCACAACTTCCTCAATATTTTTTTATATCCTGAAGGTAGAGTCCATAGAGTGACTTTATCAAGTTCAGTTTTGCTTGCTTTAATCAGCACAAGCCTGAGCGGAGGGGAGTTTGCATTTAGGACTGACAAACATTTGGAGAGGAACAACAAGTATGAGGCTGAATCGTTGGCAATCGTTCCGAGACATTGCAGGTGGGAAAACTATACACAAAATAGAAAACCTGTGTCCCTGATTTATGAAATTAAGTCGGGGATATCAAAGAAAGCCAGGGATATAAACTTTCTATATTTTCATGTTTATATTTATCAAATCAAGAGGTGTAATATGACATCTTCATATCCGTCCGATAAAAATACGGTTAATTTGCACCCTCCAATTGCTGCTTATATTATTACAGCTATATTAGGTGGAACCTTAGCATTAGCGGCAATACGATTATTCCCCACAAAATTTATTCCCCAGGATATTTACGAAAATCCTCAAAAAATCGCCTCAACAGATACAAATAGTAAATCTCAAGTTATGCAACTCTCGCAAGGAGAACATAACTTTATAGTCACAGCCATCAATAAAGTTGCACCAGCAGTTGTGAAAATAGATAGCGATCGCACTTTGAAAATTCCGATACCACCTATATTTAATGACCCATCCTTTGAAGGCTTTTTTGGTAATGGAAAATCAGTAGAAATTCCTCAGTTTCATTATAATGGCGAAGGTTCCGGTATAGTTATTAGTAGGGATGGTGTGATTTTAACTAATGCTCATATTGTTAATGGAGCAGGAAATATCAAAGTAACTTTGAAAGATGGAAGTGAGTTTTCAGGGACTTTATTAGGAATTGATCAGGAATCAGATTTAGCAACCGTAAAAATTAATGCGAATAACCTCACCACTGCATCATTTGGGAAATCGCAAGATTTGCAGTTGGGAGATTGGGTAATTAGTATTGGTAATCCTCTGGGACGTGAGCAAATGGTTTCTGTGGGGATTGTGAGTTCTTTAAAATATTCTAATGCTGCTACATTGAGTCAGAAATTGCAATGGATTCAAACGGATGCTGTAATTAATAAAGCCAACTCCGGAGGTGCATTAATCAATCAAAATGGTCAACTAATTGGGATTAATACTATAGTGAAATCTAATAGAGAAACGATTGGGTTAGTAATTCCGATTGAGAAGTTTTTTGCTGCCAAGGATAAACTTGTAGACAGTGAAAGTATTGCTCAATCTTAGATAATTTTTCCATTAGTTAAGATTATCTAATTTGGTAAATGATGATTGCAGTTGGAGAATGAGAATGTATAAGAAACTTGCCTTTAACATTGAAGAAAAAATATTAACTATTCAAGTGGGAACAGCCAAACTAGAAGGTGAATTAGTGATTCCCGAAGATGCTGCCGGAATTATAGTTATTCCAGAAACATCTGGCAGTATTAAATATAGTTACAGATTACGATACTTTGCTCACCTTTTACGTCAAGCAGGACTAGCCACAATCTTAATTAACCTACTGACGGAAGAAGAAGCAACTCTCGATTGTCGCAGCAAGCATTTTCGATATGATATTAGACACTTAGCCTCGCGACTGGTGGGAATTACCGATTGGTTGATGCTGAACCCGATTACCCAACATCTCAATATTGGTTACTTTGGTGCCAGTGAAAATGGAGGAGCCGCCTTACTGGCAGCAACTGAGCGTCCCATGTCTGTTGGTGCAGTTGTTTCCAGAGGAGGACGAACAGATTTATTTAGTCCGGCACTATCTTACCTACATACGCCCACATTATTAATAGTTGGTGGTGATGATTATCCAACAATTACAATGAATGAAGATGCCTTCAATCAAATTCCTAGTAATAACAAAAAGTTAGAAATTATTCCGCAAGCAACCCATCAATTTCACGAGCCTGGTGCATTAGAAGAAGTTGCCAGATTAGCAAATCAATGGTTTAAGCGTCATTTGCGATCGCCTACTACAGATATGTCTCATCCCAGCCAGTCAAGCACATATACTTCCGCAGCATCTCTACAAATTAATCATCACTAAATAAATCTCGGATTTCAATGCAAAATTAACGAGGAGTAATGAACTATGCCAGTAGAAACAGATGGTAAAAACCCAATCCCTAAACCAGAATCCAAACAGATTGGCGGTAGTTTATTGCTCTGGTTGTTAATGCTCATATTTATCAATTTGATGTTTTGGGCACAACCTTCTCAAAAACGAGTTCCTTATAGCACCTTTGTTTCTCAAGTCGAAGCAGGTAAAGTTATCCGTGCGGAAATTGGTGCAGAAAGGATTAGGTACGAACTCAAACCAGATGCAAATCCACAACAATCAAAAATTAGACCTAAAGAAGTTTATCTAACTACACCTATTCCCAACGATACAGAACTACCAAAAATTCTCCGCGCACATCAAGTTGAGTATTCAGCCTCTACTGCCAACAGTGCAGCTTGGATATGGGTTTTACTAAGTTGGGTAATACCTCCTGTAATATTCCTCAGCATGTTGGGATTTATGTTTAATCGTTCGGGGACGGATAGTCCTGCCGCATTGACTATTGGTAAAAGTAAAGCCCGCATTTATGCAGAAGGCAGTACAGGTGTCACATTTGATGATGTTGCGGGAGTCGATGAAGCAAAAACCGAACTGCGGGAAATAGTCGATTTTTTACAAAATGCAACTAAGTATGTTCGCCTCGGCGCAAAAATTCCCAAAGGTGTATTACTAGTTGGTCCTCCGGGAACTGGGAAAACATTATTAGCAAAAGCGATCGCGGGTGAAGCTGGAGTTCCTTTTTTTACTATTTCTGGTTCGGAATTTATTGAGTTATTTGTGGGAATTGGGGCAGCAAGGGTACGGGATTTGTTTGAACAAGCAAAGCAAAAGGCTCCATGTATTGTTTTTATTGATGAATTGGATGCTTTGGGAAAATCACGGGAAGGGTTTGGGAATATGCTCGGTGGGAATGATGAACGGGAACAAACCCTCAACCAATTACTTTCGGAAATGGATGGTTTTGAGACAAACACGGGTGTGATTATTTTGGCAGCTACCAACCGCCCTGAAGTTTTAGACCCAGCATTACTGCGTCCGGGACGTTTTGATCGGCAGATTGCTGTTGATAGACCGGATAAAATTGGTCGGGAAGCGATTCTCAAAATTCATGCTAAAAATGTCAAACTTGGCAAAGATGTAGATTTAGCGAAGCTAGCAGCCAGAACTCCTGGATTTGCAGGTGCTGATTTAGCTAACTTGGTGAATGAAGCTGCGCTTTTAGCTGCTAGGGAAAACCACGATGCAGTGACGATGCAGGATTTAAACGAAGCAGTCGAACGGGTATTAACTGGTTTAGAGAAAAAATCTCGTGTTCTCAATGAGGTAGAGAAAAAGACTGTTGCCTATCATGAAGTTGGTCATGCAATTATTGGGGCAATTACTCCTGGTGCGGGTAATGTTGAAAAAATATCCATTGTTCCCCGTGGAATTGCGGCTTTAGGTTATACGTTACAATTACCAGAAGAAGACCGCTTTTTGATGACTGAAGATGAAATTCGCGGACGCATTGTCACATTATTAGGTGGACGTGCAGCAGAAGAGTTGATGTTCGGAATCATTTCCACGGGTGCGAGCGATGATATTCAAAAAGCAACTGATTTAGCTGAGAGATTTGTGACTCTGTATGGAATGAGTGCCAAATTAGGACCTGTTGCATTTGAGAAAATTCAACAGCAATTTTTAAATAATTTAACTAATCCGCGACGAGCAATTAGTGAAAAAATAGCTGAACAAATCGACCAAGAAGTGAAGGGAATCATTGATGGAGCCCATCAATTAGCGTTAGTCATACTTCAGGATAATCAGGAACTGTTACAAGAAGTTGCTGAGATTCTCTTGGAAAAAGAAGTATTAGAAGGAGAGGAATTACGTAGTTATCTTCTTCAAGTTCAATTACCTCAAAATATGCATCAGTGGTTGCGTACTGGTAAGTTTACAGAAGTAAATACGTTAATTTATTCTAAAAGCTAATAGCCATTTTTACTTAACCGCACCATATTTTAATATCCCCGGCTTATAAAAAGTCGAGGATATAAATACTGGTATGAATATTTACTAATATGCGGCTGTTGTGGCATGAACCTGTTTTTCTTCTTTTGGAAATACCTTTTCTTGGACAACCAGTACTGTACAAGGAGCATTATGGAGAATATAATTGCTAACACTACCCAGCAAAATTTCTGTAATACCTTTATGCCCTCTACGACCTAATACAATTAAATCTGCATTCCAAGTTTTTGCAAAATTACAAATTTCTTTACTAGCTTCACCGAATTTATAAGTATATTCTGCCTCAACTTTCCGAAGGTTAGCTTGTTGACAGTAAGCTTCTAACCAAGCCTGGATTTTTGCGGTTTCTTGCTGTAAATTTTGCCTGTGTTGCTGTTGGAGAGTCCCATAAATATCAACATCTGCCATTGTACCAATCGAGATAGCTGACTCATCCAGAAAGTAGCTATTGATGCAATTAAATAACATTAGCTTACTTCCACATTTTTGAGCAATATCTAATGCTGCTTGAAAAACTTTTGCAGCTTGGAGGGAATTATCCATAGCAACTAGAATTTTTTTGTATTTCATAACCCTTCCCCAACAATTAATATAAGTTTGATGAGCCGCTTTATTTAAACTACATTACTAAGCGATGTAACCTAGATTTAGAAATATAGTTGTACATATGGCATCCTGTTAGCGATCGCTTTATTTTTACTTTATTGATTAATTGTGAGGAAAATGTGAAGATGCCCCCGATTCTAAAGATAACGTCCCTATATCTATGTTTTACTTAAAACCTCTTGAATGCTAGCCAATAATTCCTTAATTCTGTAGGGCTTTGCTAAAAATGCTTGCACGTTAATGTTACTAAATTGTAGAGCCTGACGATTGGAAGCCAGTCCACTAATAATAATAATTTTGACGCAGGGATTTATTTGTTGCAGAACCCTGATAGCCTTTAACCCATCTATCGAGGGCATCTGTATATCCATTAATACTAAGCTGATTTCATTTTTGTGTTGTGCATAAAGTGAAAACGCCTCAATCCCATCGCTAGCAACCAAAACTTTGTAGTTAAACTCCTCCAGGGAGGATTTGACTACATCTCGCACAAAGGCTTCGTCATCCACAACCAAAATTAATTCGCCCTTACCTCTAATCGTCTGTAAGTCCTCAGTTGCCGACGTTATCCCTTGCTGAATGGCTGGCAAGTAAATTTGAAATTGGCAGCCTTCGCCTAACTCGCTCTGGACATTCACAAAACCACCGTGGTTTTTGATGATACCAATAACAGTTGCCAGCCCTAGCCCAGTTCCTTTGCCGTGTTCTTTGGTGGTAAAAAATGGTTCAAAAATTCGCTCCCGAACCTCTTTTGACATCCCACACCCTGTATCCGATACAGTTATTACCACGTAGTCGCCAGGTTTTGATTCCAAATTCATCCTGGCATAGTTATCATCAACGTAGTAATTTTCCGCCGAAATGCTGAGATTACCCCCTTCAGGCATGGCATCACGGGCATTTACACATAGGTTCATCAACACTTGATGAATTTGGGTTGGATCAGCTAAAACTAGGCAAAGATTTGGTGTGGGTATATGCAGATGGATTTTAATTGATTTGGGAAATGTACTGTTGACAACCTGCTCTACCTCTTTGAGCAGATGGGTAAGTTGTAGAGGCACATGCTTACCTTCAACACCGCGTGCAAAAGATAGAATTTGCTTGACGAGTTCGGCTCCTCGTTTAGAACTGTCTTCGAGAATTTTCAGTAATCGCAGATTTTGCTCATTCAAATTCGGAAGTTTCAGTTTCAATAATTGAGCAACTGTCAAAATAGGTGTGAGTATATTGTTTAAGTCGTGGGCAATACCGCTTGCTAGTGTGCCTAAACTCTCCAAACGTTGTGCCCGATAGAACTGCGATTCTAAATGCTTTTTCTCAGTAATGTCAGTATCGACGCAGAGAATGGATGTTGCTTGCCCCGTGCGATCGCACACTAGTGTCCAACGACTTTGAACAATGATTTCTTGTCCAGATTTGGTTATGTGATTGAGTTCGCCTTGCCATTCACCCTTTTCAACTACAGTTTTGAAGGCGGCTTCGACTTGAGATGATATTTGCTGATACAAAAAATTGTAACAATTTTTACTTATGACTTCTGCCGCTTGCCAACCGTAGAGATGCTCGGCACCATGATTCCAGTAGGAAATACATTGCTGCAAATCGCAGACAAAAATAGCATCGGCGGTAATATCAAGTAAGGCGGCTTGTTCGCGGATTTTCTCTTGGGCTTGTTGGCGATCGCTAATGTCGATCAGAGAGCCAACGTAACCGATTCGGGAACCAGTAGAATCGGTTTCGGGAAGCATTAAACAGTAGTACCAAACGATGCTGTGATCTGGACGTAAAATCCTGGCCTCGAGGCGATAGGGCTGCCCTGGCTGCTGATGATCACATAATTCATTCCAAGCACTAATAACATATTCACGATCATCAGGGTGTACCGTTTCTAACCATCCCATTCCCATTGCTGCATCTGTTGGTCTACCCGTCATCTCACTCCAGCGATCGTTGACATAGGTGCAATATCCGGATGCATCAAGCCAGAAAATTGCCACAGGAGCCGCTTCTGTTAGGGTTGCATAGCGACGTTCACTTTCCCGCAGCGCAGCTTCAACGTGTTTACACTCTGCAAATGCAGCTTTGCGATCGCTGATATCTCGGAGAATTGATAAATGATGGTGGGGTAAAAAGTTAGATGTGGCTCTAAATTCTACCTCTCTGATTGTCCCATCAGGTCGATGGAGTTGAAACTCACCAGATGAATGTCCCTGTTCGCAAAAACTCTGCCAAGCTTGACTAAAATCGAACCCTGGTGCGGCAAAGTCAACAATCCTCAAGCCCAATAACTCTTGTTTCGGAAGACCGAACAGTTCGCAAGCAGCAGGGTTGACATCAATATATCTACCATCATCATCGGCGATCACGATCGCATCGAGAGCACTGTCAAATAATGCCTGAAATGGGTGATCACTTAGTTCTGCAAAAGGTTGTTCGGAAGAGTCGCCAGGTTGGGGTGTGAGAATTTTTGGTAATCGGCAGGCTTCTAACTGACGTTGGTTGCGATCGCGAGTAATGGCAAAATTAATTGCGATTCGTAAAGTTTCTGTGGCGATTTTGTCTTTAATTATATATTCACAGGCTCCAGTGGCGATCGCTGTTGTGGCGATCGCTGTTGTGGCGATCGCTTCATTTCCCTTTTCTATCAACATCAAGGCAGGTACTTCATCCGTACCTCTCAGAGCCTTTAACCGCTTTAAAACTTCCAGCCCATCCATATCTGGCAGTAGATTATCCAATAAAATCACGTCTGGAAATTCCTGCTGACACAATAATAGTGCCTCTTCTCCAGTCTTTGCTTCTATAATGTTGTAGTTATGTTGCTGATCCTGTAATAAGTATTGGTGAGAGTTTTTTTGGTCTTCCAGGTTATCATCAACAATTAGAATTTGAGTTGTTACAAAGTTCATTTACTCCCCCCTGGATTTGACCCAGAAAACCAAGAAATTAAACTAGCGATCGCGAATCACTTGGTAGGCATGAAAGCAAGATTGAAAACCAATTAGTCAACTAAATACACCCAATATACAAACTTAATTTAACTTAATTTAACTTAGTTGATTCTTTTTAGTAGAAGACTGAATTTTACTTTGCCACTATGATTTTTTAGTCTTTCATTAAAATATCAATAAAAGTATATTTTAAGTTGAAAGATTTCAAAATAATTCATATAAGTTTATTGTTATTCAAATAGCAAGATTAGTCTCATTAATTTTTCTCTGTGTACGCCTGTAATAGCTGCTCTGCGCCAATTATATGGTAAGCTTATGTAGGCTTTATGTTTGATATCTTTAGCACCACTTCAATTTGTGCAGGGTATCATGTCATGATGATTAGGTGTCATTATCTTCGCGAGGCTTTTCCCGTCAGTTGACAACTGAACGCCACCCTAATAATGACATTTAATCAATAATTGTAAACTAACTGTAAACTGGCGATCGCGATTTTACCTGAGCAACAAATTTCCAATTGCTTGAACATCGCTCAACCTCTGTTTTCCTACAACCAGTCAAAAATTTGCTCTAATTGTCTTAAAGTAATAAGTCCATACTGCCAAAGAATCATCGGTAACGAATTCAGGGTTTGTTCTGGATGTCGTAGCGCTAGCTGCAAATCGGTAGCTGGAATTGCTAGGTCTTTTTGTAAAAAACAGAGAAATTCAGTCATTCTACTGGTTTCCATCTTCACTGTCCCCTCATGAATGCTGCATTGTCAGCCTATGCTAAAAACTTGAGGAAATTGTGAGGAGACAAAAACTATACAGGTAAACTTTCGATTAATGCTTGCCAGGTTTGTTGATTTACCACACCATCACTTAACAAACCGTGATCGTTTTGAAAATTTCTGACGGCTATATCTGTTTTTGAACCATAATAACCATTTAAAGCATCGCTTGTTAAATAACCAAAGTACAGTAACATTTTTTGAAGTAGGATAACAGTATCTCCTTGAGAATTAATCTGTAAATTTGGCATTGCATTTGTCTCGCTATCAACTATATTCTGTAGCTTTTTTATGACATATCGCATCGTTACCATCTCCTAAATACAAACAATTAAACTTGAGTAGTATATATTATTAATCTTTAAGATTGATTTTGGTTATGTTAATATTAATATTTATAATTAGCCATCATAAATTGATTATTGAAACAAGACTGTCAATAAATAAATATTGAGAGACGCAATATATCGCGTCTCTGCAACATTTAGCCACTGCACCACTCATCACATTCTTGTCTTGTCAATATTTCTGGAAACTCTTCACAAAATTCCTCAAAGGCTGTTTTTTCAATTCGTTTTGCTTCTTGATGGGCAATTTCTGCTTGCAACTCATCAACTACATCCCATGCAGCAGCACATTCTTCCGAACGTGGGGATGTTCTGGCGCAGATATCATGAGATTTTTTAATAGCTTCTTGGAGTTCTTGCTCAAGTAAAATCGTCCGAGGTAACTCGACAAATTTGCTTTTCCCAATAATATCAGAAGCCGAGACAATACCGATTAATTCACCTTGAATTACAGGCGCTTGTAATAAATGATGATCTGCAAATAAACGTGCTACATATTCTACGCCTAAATCTGGATTCACCACAATACATGGCTTAGTCATGATTTCATAAACACGCACTTTAGAAGGGTCTTTTCCATAAGCAATTACTTTAGCCATAATATCAGCATCGGTAATAATGCCGTATGCATCTTGAGGGTGACGACGTTCGACAATTAGTGCCCTCCAATCACGTGCTTTCATTAATTTTACTGCTTCGGTAACAGTTGCCGAACTACGAATTGTGGCAACATCTTTTGTCATTACATCTACTGCTTTTAACATATTAAGCTCTCCCAATTATCATTCTGAAAAAGTCTAGTGAATTTGCTTTTGTGATGATTTGAGCAAACAAACTAAAGCAGTACCCGTAATTCCTCCAATTACCGCACCCATTGCTGTACCAGTCACTGCTGTCACTAAGGCTGTTTGGAGGCTAAAACTTTCTTGCGCCATTCCCACACCAATATAGGCTACAAATAAACCTACAGCCCAAGCGATCGCATTTGCAACTATCCACCAAATCGAAAAGCGGATTTGATTTTTAATCACTAACCATTGACAAAACCCCAGCATTGCACCCAAGCCAGCACCCAATAAAAATAATCCTTTGATAAAGGCTTGAGTTTTAGTGACATCCGATACACCTGCATAGGCAATTGCCATCAAAGCACTAACAGTTAGTCCAGAGAACCAAGCGAATAATGCACCAATGACTGTAGCAATTATCCAGCGTCTTGAGTGTTGAATATAACGTCGGAGAACCAGCCATTGAGCAAAGCCTAAAACTATTCCTTCTAAAATACCAACTAAGGTGAAGGTTCCTTGGATATAACCAAATTGACTCACAATCAGACTCACAACCGCGACAATCGCCAAACCAATTACTTCGGCGATGGATGTTGCTACTATCCACCTTTCCCACAGTCCCCAACTACTCCATTGGCTAGGTTTGTGTCGCTTCATGATATCTCCTCATGGGTCTCAATTTTGGTTATAGGGCAATAATTTGAGGATTTTGTGAGGATGGGGGAAAGTATATATTTTTTAATTTTTGAATCATTCTGTTAAGAACAGAAACGTTTTGATAAATTCATGATGATGACTGCTTTATGATGGTAGTTACAGCTTAGTTAATGGCATGATTGAACTTGTTTATATCAGCAGCAAGTTTTCAATCATTTCGATTGCCAAAAATATGCGATCGCAATTGATTTGAGTTTTGAATTTTCAGCGAACTACTAACCTTCACAAGTTCCTCAAGATTTTGATTTATAAGTACTAATGAAAGTGAATTTATAAGTTCAGCAAATTATAGTAAATAACCAGCAAAAACCGGGGGAATCATACAGTGTTATCACAATGGCATGGTTTTAAATCTGGTAAATGGATGAAAGAAATTAATCTCCGCGATTTCATCCAAACTAATTACAATCCTTATACTGGTGGCGAATCTTTCTTAACGGATGCCAGCCAACGTACACAAACACTATGGCATCAAGTCCAGGATTTGATGGCAGTTGAGCGGGAAGAAGGTATTTTAGATACTGATACTGAAGTTGTTTCGACAATTACTTCCCATCATCCTGGTTATATCAATCGCGAACTCGAACAAATCGTTGGCTTGCAAACGGAAAAACCCCTGAAACGGGCAATCATGCCTTTTGGGGGTATTCGTGTAGTTAAAGACTCGTTACAAGCTTATGGTTATGACATCAATCCCCAAACCGCAGAGATATTTACTAAATATCGTAAAACCCACAACGACGGCGTTTTTGATGCCTATACTCGCGAAATGCGTTTAGCTCGGCATTCGGGAATAATTACGGGATTACCTGATGCTTATGGGCGTGGCAGAATTATTGGTGATTACCGACGGGTAACTTTGTATGGTGTTGATGCTCTGATTGAAGATAAAAAAGCGCAACTGGAATCTTTAGAAGTGGATGTCATTGACGAAGATGTGATTCGTCTGCGGGAGGAGATTTCTGAGCAAATTAAAGCACTGTTTGAACTGAAGGAAATGGCTGCTAGCTATGGATTTGATATTAGTCATCCCGCAGCGAATGCCAAGGAAGCCTTGCAGTGGTTATATTTTGCCTACTTAGGAGCCGTGAAGGAACAAAATGGTGCAGCAATGTCCATCGGCAGAATTTCCACTTTTCTAGATATCTATTTTGAACGTGATTTACAACAAGGAAAAATCAGTGAATCGGAATTGCAAGAACTCATCGACCATTTTGTGATGAAGCTACGGATGGTAAGATTCTTGAGAACTCCAGATTACAATGAATTATTTTCCGGCGACCCGACTTGGGTGACAGAATGTGTGGGTGGGATGGGTGAAGATGGCAGAACTTTGGTGACAAAGACTAGTTTCCGTATCCTCCACACATTGTATAATTTAGGGTCAGCACCAGAGCCAAATGTAACCGTACTGTGGTCAGAACGCTTACCAGATAGCTTTAAGCGTTTTTGTGCCCAAGTCTCAATTAAAACTAGTTCAATTCAGTACGAAAGTGATGATTTGATGCGCCCCTACTGGGGTGATGATTATGCGATCGCTTGTTGTGTGTCGGCAATGCGAATCGGTAAACAAATGCAATTTTTTGGTGCGAGGGTAAATTTAGCCAAGTGCTTGTTGTATGCGATTAATGGTGGCA
Source organism: Calothrix sp. NIES-4101 (assembly GCA_004296455.1). GTDB lineage: Bacteria > Cyanobacteriota > Cyanobacteriia > Cyanobacteriales > Nostocaceae > Brunnivagina. The sequence continues at coordinate 3,217,554 of AP018280.1, read as the reverse complement.
AAGATGAAAAATCCGGCGAACAAATCGCACCAGAGATTGCACCTATTACCTCCGAATACCTAGACTACCACGAGGTTTGGAGTAAGTTCGAGCGGATGATGGCTTGGTTGGCAAAAAATTATATTAATACCTTGAATGTCATCCACTACATGCATGATAAATACTGCTACGAGCGATTAGAAATGGCACTACACGATCGCGATATCTTCCGAACCATGGCTTGTGGAATCGCCGGGTTGTCGGTGGTTGCGGATGCTCTTTCAGCGATTAAATATGCCCAGGTGAAAGTGTTGCGGAATGACAACGGATTAGCGATCGATTATCAAATTGAAGGAGATTTTCCCAAATACGGCAATAATGATGAGCGAGTGGATGAGATAGCGGTGCATTTAGTCACCAGATTCATGAAGGAATTACGGAAACACAAAACCTATCGTCAAGCAACACCCACACAATCGGTATTAACAATTACCTCGAATGTTGTCTACGGAAAGAAAACGGGGAATACGCCCGATGGACGCAAAGCTGGAGAAGCTTTTGCACCCGGAGCAAACCCCATGCATGGACGGGATAGTAAAGGTGCGATCGCATCCCTGGCATCGGTAGCAAAAATACCTTATGACTACGCACAAGACGGGATTTCTAATACTTTCTCAGTTGTCCCTTCAGCTTTAGGGAAGGTTGAAGATGATCAAATTCGTAACCTTGTGGGTATGTTGGATGGTTATTTCCATGATGGAGGACATCATCTGAATGTGAATGTGATGAATCGGGAAACCTTGATGGATGCAATGGAGCATCCGGAGCTATATCCACAGTTAACGATACGGGTTTCGGGCTATGCGGTGAATTTTATTAAGTTGACGCGAGAACAGCAGCTTGATGTGATTAAGCGGACTTTCCACGAACGATTTTGATTTTAGGTTAAAGCTAGTTTTTGTGAGTCTAAATATTTGCACAGCTAGGGAAAAGGAGAGACAACATGAAAACAGATTATTTGATTGTTGGTAGCGGTTTGTCGGCTTTGGTGTTTGGGGCACTCATGGCAAAATCTGGGAAGAAAGTGCAGATATTAGAAGCACATGAATATCCTGGGGGTTTTGGGCACACGTTTACATTGGCAAAAAAATATAAGTTTAATGCTCAACTTCATTATGTTTGGGATTGTGGTGAAGGATATACGGTAAATCGGGTTCTCAAACACTTGGGTTTGGATAAGGAAGTGACATTTGAGCGGTATAGTCCTGATGGGTTTGATCATATGAGAATGCCCGGTTATTCCCTGGATATTCCTTCGGAACCGGAAAAGTTAATTCAGAGACTTTCTACTCTTTTTCCTGAACATACTAATAATATTCAGAGATTTATTTCCGAAGTTCAAAAGATAAGTCAGGGGTTAAAAATATTATCACCACCAATTATTTCAACTGAATTATTCAAGCATTTTGGAGTCGCTTTGAGGACTTTGATGTATTTGAATAGTACACTTCAAGATGTTTTTGATAAATTTAAGTTGCCACAAGCTGCACAAACACTGTTAGCTCTGCAATGGGTTGATTTTTTATTACCTCCAAATCAACTTTCTTTCTATGCTTGGGTAATTTTGTTTACTGGATATCAAAAAGGGGCTTTTTATCCAACAAAGCATTTTGAACATGTGATTAATTCTTTGGTGAAAGTCATTACCGAAAATAACGGGGAAGTGCTTCTTAATCACGAAGTAACTAATTTTATTGTGACAGAAAAAACTGTGAATGGAGTTATTGCTACCGATAAAATTACACATCAAAGTCATGAATTTACAGGCGATACAATTATCTGTAATATTGACCCGAAAAAAGCAGCACAAATGATAGGGATGAAAAAGTTTTCGCGCACAGTTAGAAATAAGCTGGACTACGATTACTCTCCTTCCAACTACATGGCTTATTGTGTTGTCAAGGATATTGATTTACGTGATTACGGTTTCGGCAAATGGAATACTTTTCATATCGAAAATCACGATTTAAATCAAACATTTGCACAAATGTATGAAAAAAATGATTTTTCCCATCCCAGTTTTGCAATCACAACACCAACTTTACTGACATCAGAGGAGCGAGATTGTCCAGAAGATTGCCAAATTATCGAGTTTTTGACTGTTGCTAATTATAACTACTTCAACAATTTACAACAGCGTGATAAAAAGGCTTATAGACAGAAAAAAGATGAGATTTTTGAGAGCATTATTGACATAGTGGAAAAATACTATATTCCCAACTTTAGAAAACATCTTGTTTTCAAAGTTACCGGAAGTCCCACAACTAATGAACGCTTTTGTTGGTGCCCCAATGGTAATTCCTATGGTTCTAATTTGACACCGAAAAATATGGGCATTGGCAGATTGAATCATCAAACATCTTTGAATCATTTTTACTTTTGCAATGCCTCATCTGGTTATCCAGGATTTGCTCCGACATTCTGGACAGGAGCGAATTTGTATCAGAAATTATCGGGAGATATGATTTTAGCAAAGGGCTAGGATTACGTAAATGGTAATTAGATATGAAACTAGCAATTATTGGCGGTGGAGCTAGTGGGATGGTGACAGCATACCTACTCAATAAAAATGGTCATCATGTCACTGTTTTTGAAAAACAACCTATCTTAGGTGGACATATTCGGACATTAAATCAAAATGTCCAACCTAATCACTCGAACTGTGAGGAAATTTTAGAAAATGGCGTGCTGGAATTCCCCGTAAAATTCCATAATTTTTTGCATTTGATGGCAGAATTAGGAGTGGAATTAGAACCAGTGAATATTGGCTCCGGATTATTTTTGAAAGATGGTAGTCATTTCCTGTCTGGTGTCGCCATCCAAAAAAATTTCACAGGAATTCAACGTTTACTTGAGTATCTACGTCTTGATACCCTTTACGCTCGTTCTGCGGGACTCTGGCTACAAGTAAAATTTTCGCGAATGCAAGATTTTTATAATCAACCAATGTCAGCATATTTAAAACGAGAATGTATCCGCAATTGCTGGTTGAAGTTATCGACAATGTATAGCTACTCAATGGCATTTGAACTCATCGATAATTTACCCGCAGAACTGGCAATTCCGGCTCTCAAAGATTATGTATTTACTAGCTGGGTAAGAATTAAAGGTGGAGTGTATTCCTATATTGAAAAAATATTGGAGCGCTTCCAAGGTGATATTGTGCTGAATGCTGAAATTACCAACATTTCCCGTACTGGAGAGCAAGTAAAAATCAACCTTGCAGATGGGACAACAGATATCTTTGACAAAGTAGTTTTTGCGACACCACCAGACCAAGTAATTAAATTATTATCTGATCCAACAGATGCAGAAATCAAGCGATTTTCGGGATGGAAAGAAAACCATATCCACACCTTTTTGCATACCGATACATCTATGTATAGAAGATATGGAATTAAAAATTTTTCAGAATTTGATTTTTTTCAAACCCAGAATGGATGGGGATACAATGCCTATCTCAACCAACTGTGTGGAGTCGCATCGCCTCCCGCATATAGTCTGGCATTTAACTTAGAAAGTTTGATTGCCAAAGATAAAATTCTCCACATTCAGCAACATCATACCCCCCTATATACTGTGGAGTCATTTCGGTACAGAGATGAAATTGTGGCTACAAATGGTGAGAATAACACTTACCATGCAGGAGCTTATCTTGGGGATGGTTTACATGAAGGAGCGGTTACTTCAGCAATTCGGGTTGCTCAATTGATTGGTTAGAGTTAACATCACAAATTGAGTTGAGTGGATTTTACTAGATGATGAGGAGTATCATCGCGTAATTTATGATTTGTGAACAGTAAATTTATAGGAGATTGATTGGAAATAATGGGATTCGCATTATTGTCACTATGAATAATCCTTCTAAACTTCTGTGGGAAGAACCAATCTGGTCTGCAAAAGCGAGTTCCTGGATTGATAATCAGCTATCTCAACAAAATATTAATCGTATTGGCGCGATCGCACAAGTACGCATTCGTCATTGGTCAACTATACTACGAATATCGACCAATTTAGCTGATATTTATTTCAAGGCTGTTATTCCTGAACTTGCCTACGAAGCCGCACTTACGGAAATTCTCTCCCATTGGTATCCCCATTGTATGCCGCAAATTTTAGCAATATCTCGGGAAAATGGGTGGTTGCTTATGGGTGATGGTGGAATCAGCTTGAATGAAAGCTTAAAAACCGAGAATGATATTCAACATTGGCAGCATATTTTGCCCATATATGCCCAATTGCAGAAACATGCGATCGCGCATTTAGATCAACTTTTAGCGCTGGGTATATGCGGTCGCCGTTTAGAAATGTTACCACATTTGTATGCGGAATTACTAGCTAACACCGAATTATTAGCTATCAATCATCCCGAAGGAATTACTGTATCAGAATATCAAAGTTTGCAAAATAGTGCGGGTTTATTTACTTCTTTGTGTGAACAACTAGCAGCATTTGCAATACCAGAAACAATCCATCATGGTGATTTACATGATGGCAATATTTTTATTAAAAATGGCAGCTATATATTTTTGGATTGGGGTGATAGTAGTATTTCCCATCCATTTTTTAGCATCCGAGATATATATGCAAATTTAAACAGAAGATTTGGATTGGGGAAAAAATCAGTTTGGTTTCAGCGACTCAAAGATGATTATTTGTCAGCATGGACTGAATATGAAACTAGGGAAAAGCTAGAGTTTGCTTTTGAATTATCACAAAAAATATCACCGATTCCAGATATATGCAGATGGATTCCTGTGCTCTCAAATATGGATGCAGTTACTCGAGATAACTATATAGATGCAATCCCCAAGCGATTGAGAGAATTTTTAAAAAATTTGCAACAAATTTAGCCTAAATTCAAATGCATCATACGCTATTGATTCTAAAAGCCAATAGCTAAAAGCTAACCGCTAGTAACCATTTTTGTTTAACTCCTAAAGCTGTGACACAGTCAGAGTTGGAATTGCTCACAAAATCCTCACATTTATTAATTACCTTCAAAGATGGGATTGAATAATAACGCCAGCACTCAGGAATAATAACTATGATTCCTCGCAGTAACATTCGCAATATTGGCATTTCCGCACATATTGATGCCGGGAAAACCACCCTTTCCGAACGCATTTTGTACTACACAGGGAAAATCCACAAAATCGCAGAGGTAGGTAGTGAAGGCGATGGTGCAACGATGGATTATATGGAGTTGGAGCGCGAAAAGGGTATTACTATCACCTCGGCTGCTGTCACCTGTTTTTGGGATGGTACACAAATTAACTTAATTGATACACCCGGGCATGTTGATTTTACGATAGAAGTTGAGCGATCGCTACGAATTCTTGATGGTGCAATTATGGTTTTATGCGGTGTGGCTGGAGTACAGTCACAATCCATCACGGTGGATAGGCAAATGAAACGCTATCAAGTACCACGTATCGCTTTTATCAATAAACTCGACCGTGTGGGGGCAAATCCTTTTCGTGTAGTTGATGCCTTGCGGGAGAAACTGGGTTTAAATCCGGTGGTGTTGCAATACCCCATTGGCTTGGAAGATGGGTTTGAGGGTGTGATTGATTTGATTGAGATGACAGCCCATTACTTTGAAGGTGAAAATGGTGAAAATTGGCTGAAAAAACCAATTCCCGAAGCTTTACAAGCAGCAGCACAAGTTGCTAGGGACAAACTTCTTGATCAAATTTCCATCCATTCGGAAGTGATGATGGCGAAGTTGATTGCCGGTGAAGAAATACCGCCCCAACTAATTTGGGATGCCATTCGTCAGGGAACCCTGTGTTTAGAGTTTACACCTGTGTTGATGGGTTCGGCATTCAAAAATAAAGCTGTGCAGAATTTACTGGATGCAATTGCCCTATATTTACCTTCTCCTGTAGAACGAAGTGCGATTACAGCGATAGATGTAGCGACAAATGAGCCAGTGCAGATTTATCCCGAACCCGATAACCCTGTAGTTGCGATCGCCTTTAAACTAATAGATGATGAGTTTGGTCAGCTAACCTACACTCGGCTCTATTCGGGAATATTGCATCAAGGGGACAAGCTTTACAACAGCCGCACACAAAAGCAAGTACGTGTGCATCGCTTGGTGAGAATTGAGGTTGATAAGCGTCAAGAACTGGAATTTGCCACGGCTGGGGAGATTGTTGGCTTAGTCGGTGTTAATTGTGCATCAGGTGATACCCTGTGTTCTCCAGGTACAAATCTATCCCTAGAAGGTATATTTGTCCCGGAACCGGTGATGACAATTGCAATTACTCCTAAAAGTCAGGTAGATGTTGACCGAATTTCCAAGGCTTTACACCGATTTGCGGCGGAAGACCCGACTTTACACGTTAGTATCGATCCAGAATCCCACAAAACCCTCATTTCTGGAATGGGTGAATTGCATCTGGAAATCTACTTAGAAAGGATGAAAAGAGAATACCATGCTGAAGTGTATGTGAGTCCGCCTGCGGTGGCTTATCGGGAGACAATTACTCAACCAGCACAATTTGATTTCACCTTGAAAAAACAAACTGGAGGCGCTGGGCAATACGCACATATTAAAGGAAGTTTACAACCCTGTGAAGATTCATTTGTCTTTGAAAATCAAGTTGTTGGTGGTGTAATTCCCAAGCAATTTATTGCAGCTTGCGAACAAGGCTTTAAAGATGCACTCAAAACTGGATGGCTGAAGGGTTATCCAATTATGGGGGTAAAGGTAATTCTTGAAGGTGGTTCGTATCATCCCATTGACTCTTCAGAAATGGCTTTTCGATTCGCCGCCAAACAGGGTTTTGAAGCCGCATTTGCCAAAGCCAAACCAACTATTTTAGAACCGATGATGTTACTCGAAGTGGAGACACCCAGCCAATTTTTAGGACGTATCCAAGGTAAATTACTATCCCGACGTGCCTTATTACTCGGTTCGGAAACACGCAACAACGACGTAGTAATTCGCGCTGAAGTCCCACTAGCAGAGATGTTTGGATATTCTACCGAAGTGCGATCGCTTTCTCAAGGTATGGCAACTTTTTCCATGGAGTTTGCTGAATATCGCCAGCTACCGGACAATTTGCTGACAGCAATTAAATAAACTTGGTAATTTTATGTTTCATCAAACACCCCAAGTCACCACGTCAACAACCACATTCGGTTACATCCACTCAGTCGAAACCTGTGGTACAGTTGATGGTCCCGGTATCCGGTTTGTAATTTTTACTACAGGCTGTCCCTTGCGTTGTTTGTATTGTAGTAATCCCGATTGTCGCTATCTGGAAAATGGTAAAAAGGTAAGTGTTGATGAATTAATCGCAGAAATTCAAAAATATACCTCTTACATGAAAGCTTCCGGTGGGGGTGTAACAATTAGCGGTGGCGAACCTTTATATCAACCGGAATTTATTCGAGAAATTTTTCGACGTTGTCAGGAATTAGGTATACATACAGCTTTAGATACCTCTGGATTTTGTAATTTAGAGATAGCCAAGCCAGTGTTCGAGTTTGTAGATTTAGTTTTATTAGATATCAAATCTTTTGACTCTGCAACTTATACAAAAGTGACAGGTGTTGATATTGAACCGACACTCATAATTGCCAAATATTTGAGTGAAATCAAGAAACCAACCTGGATTAGATTTGTTTTAGTCCCTGGCTTAACGAATGAAGTAGAAAATATTCAAGGTTTAGCAGATTTTGTTGCCCAACTGGATAATGTTGAGAGACTGGATGTTTTACCATTTCATAAAATGGGTGAATATAAATGGGAAGAATTAGGCTACCAATATAAGCTTAAAGAAACCCCAACGCCCACTTCAGAAGAGGTAGAACAAGTATTAGTTATCTTCCGGAATAAAGGAATTCGCGCATTTTAAATTTTCCACAACCAAATTACTCATCTAAAATCGCTAATAAACATTACAATAATGATTTTCTGAAAACAAGATATGTAATTTAATAATCTATTATTGTTTACATAGGCAACTCATTTTCTCAATTAAAGCTAAAATTTCCTTACCACCAGTTTCCGCAAGCATATTATCCAACTTCTGAAAACACAGTTGTCCAACTTCCGAAAAATTACCCAATTGCTTCCTTGCTTCCACAACTTCTGCTAATGCCGATCGCAGTATATCAGGATTATATCCTTCTTCATCTAATTCCAAGATGACAGCAATATAAGCAGCAGCATGTTCAGAATCCTTCAACGATTCAATTAGGTGTTCGCGATAACTTCTACCTGTTGGTATTTTCACGTCTTTCATAATCTCTCCAACATTCTTTGGCTGTTTCGATATCTTCGTCTTGAGTTTTTTTGATACCACTACACAGAAGAAGTATTATTTTTGTCCCAATCTGTCCAAAATAAACCCGATACCCACCAGCAAAATTAATTCTTAGTTCGTAAACACCGTCACCAACTGATTTATAATCTCTTAAATTTCCGGTTTTGACTCTAGCTTGCAAATCTCACAATGATTCCAGCTATTCTGCAAAGGGAATTTTACTTTCTGTTGTTTGATATTCCTGAATTTCCCGTGGTTCTACTTCCAAAAGCTAATTTGATGCAGCATACACCCTAATCCTAAGGATTGTATTCCTCATAACCTGGCAATTTTGGTTATCTTTAATGAAAATCAAAACATTTGTCTGTAAATTTCAGCTAAAAATAAGTTCAGTAACAACACGCGATCGCAATTATAATTATGTCCGAGTCCACGATAGAATCAATCCTTCAGGAAAAACGTGTATTCCCACCCAGTGTAGAGTTTGCCCAAAAAGCACAAGTAAAAAGCCTCGCAGACTACGAAACACTCTACAACAAAGCCAAAGCAAACCCCGAAGCATTTTGGGCTGAATTGGCGGAAACCGAATTACACTGGTTTCAAAAATGGGACACTACCCTCGATTGGACAAACCCTCCCTTTGCGAAGTGGTTTGTCAACGGCAAGATTAATATTTCTTACAACTGTATTGACAGACATCTCACCACCTGGCGGAAGAATAAAGCTGCAATTATTTGGGAAGGGGAACCGGGAGACTCCCGCACCATCACCTACGCCCAACTACACCGGGAAGTTTGTCAGTTTGCCAATGTCTTGAAAAATCTTGGTGTCAAAAAAGGTGATACCGTCGGCGTTTACATGCCGATGATACCAGAAGCTGCGATCGCAATGCTTGCCTGTGCCCGGATTGGTGCAGTACACAGCGTTGTTTTTGGTGGTTTTAGTGCCGAAGCCTTACGAGATAGGCTCAACGATGGTAAAGCGAAACTAGTTATCACAGCCGATGGTGGTTGGCGAAAAGATGCAATTGTACCCCTCAAACCCCAAGTTGATAAAGCTTTGGCTGATGGTGCTTGCCCCAGTGTTACCAATGTTTTGGTTATCAAACGTACCGCCCAAGATGTGACAATGGAGACAGGGCGTGACTATTGGTGGCATGAATTGCAAGTAAAAGCCAGCCCAGACTGTCCCCCAGAACCAATGGACAGCGAAGATATGCTGTTTATCCTCTACACTTCCGGAAGTACAGGCAAACCGAAGGGAGTTGTGCATACCACTGGTGGTTATAACTTGTATTCCCACATGACAACCAAGTGGATTTTTGATTTGCAGGATACAGATGTATATTGGTGTACAGCCGATGTCGGTTGGATTACGGGACATAGCTACATTGTTTATGGCCCCCTATCCAATGGAGCAACAACGGTGATGTATGAAGGTGCACCTCGGGCATCGAATCCTGGCTGTTTTTGGGATGTAATTGAAAAATATGGAGTCAATATTTTTTATACTGCACCGACAGCAATACGTGCTTTCATTAAAATGGGTGATCAACATCCGAATGCGCGTAATTTATCATCTCTGCGGTTATTGGGTACTGTCGGCGAACCCATTAATCCCGAAGCTTGGATGTGGTATCACAAGGTGATTGGTGGGGAAAAATGCCCCATTGTTGATACTTGGTGGCAAACGGAAACCGGGGGAATTATGATTACTCCGCTTCCTGGCGCTATCCCCACCAAACCCGGTTCGGCAACTCGTCCTTTCCCCGGTATCCTTGCAGATATCGTCGATTTGGATGGAAATTCTGTCCCTGATAATCAAGGGGGTTATTTAGCAGTAAAATATCCCTGGCCAGGAATGATGCGGACAGTGTACGGGGATGCCGAAAGATTTCGGCGTACTTATTGGGAACATATTCCCCCCAAAGATGGGAAATACACCTATTTTGCCGGGGATGGTGCCAGAAAAGATGAAGATGGTTATTTCTGGGTTATGGGTCGCGTCGATGATGTATTAAATGTATCCGGCCATAGACTGGGAACAATGGAAGTTGAATCGGCACTAGTTTCCCATCCTGCGGTAGCTGAAGCGGCTGTTGTTGGCAAGCCAGATGATTTAAAAGGTGAAGAAGTTGTTGCTTTTGTAACTTTAGAAGGCACGTATACAGGGAGTGACGAACTTAGTAAAGAATTGAAGCAACACGTAGTCCAAGAAATCGGCGCGATCGCTCGACCCGGTGAAATCCGTTTTACCGATGCACTACCTAAAACTCGCTCTGGAAAGATTATGCGACGGTTATTACGGAATTTGGCAGCAGGAGAAGAGGTGTCAGGAGATACTTCAACTTTAGAAGATAGAACTGTCTTGGATAAGTTACGCGAAGGTGCGTAGAGGTTGAGATTTTAGGATGCCAAGAAGTTGGTGGGGGATGTTAATTCTCTCACCAATTTCATGATTTTGTCTGATTTTGCTACTCATTTTCTGTATTGCCACTCGACAATATTGGGATTAAAGAATATGAATTAAATAAAGTGCAAAAGTAGGGTGCTGTGAGCACAGCGTAACGCACCATTTCATATTTCTTCAGGATAATCATGCGTTACGGATTTCATCCTAACGCATCCTACAATAATTATTTTTTTCATAAATCAAACCGGATTCCTATAGCTTCTTTTTGTTTTTAAATATTGTGGATGTATTCTGAATTCTGCCGTAGATAAATCAATATTGTTAGTTTAATAATTAAAATTGGGAAATTGTTTGCAAGTTAAATAATATTGCTGTATTATCTTGGATTAATATTTCCGAGTTAAGTATTTTACTTACCTTTCGAGAATAGGTTACTTTACTTTTAATTTATAATGACCGAACAAACTATTTACGATGAAATCTTAGGTGAATTAGCTTGGGATGATGATGACGAATGTTGGTCAAGTCAAGTTCAATTCACTTTAGAACATATAGTTAATGTAACTATAGACCCAGATGATGCAGAAACGGGTGCTGTAATTATGAAGTCACGCCAATCTTTTGCGAAACTCCAGGAAAATGAATTGAATATACGTCGTCTCATTTCCGACCAAATGCTGAAGATTTATAATGATAATTGGAATAATGGCGAAATTATTGATACACAAGATTTTATTGATAGTATTAAGTTAGAAGACATCGTTTTTTATGCTAACGGAAATATCCAGCTTTTTTATAATGATGGATATTTATTTGCAGGTCATGGAATTATTGTTAGTATTGATGAATATGGTAATTACCAAGAAGCTGTTTTATTTGGTTAATTCTTAAATTATCTCTAGTTAATCTGATTAATAAGGACTCAAAGCAATAGAAAAAATACTTAATTTGAGCGGAGTAGATGAACTCTATGTTTAATCCTATGTGGAAGCACAAATTTTCACTTGTATCATTTTTATTCTTGCTAATTCTCAGTACAGTAACAAGCATCTGTTTTTCACCAAGAGCATTGGCAAAAAATCCATCTTTTGATGCTAATAATGTCGAACCTTGGCAAGTCAACCAAAATAGACTCAGAAATTGGAATTTACAAGAATTACAAAGAAACCAAAATCAACAGCAACATCAATGGCAAGATTTTAATCGCAAATTACAAGAACAACGCGATCGCCAATGGCAAAATAATAAACGTCAATGGCAAGAGTATAATTGGAAATTACAACAGCGCGATCGCACAACTCCAAATCCAGAATACCAATGGCCAAATAATAATCCTCAATGGGAAAATTATCATCAATAAGCGATCCGCTACTCATCAACATCCAAATTACTAGGTAATTAACATCTATCTGGAGATAGATTTAGATAAATACAAAGATATTTGCTAGCTGGTTGCGCTAACCTGTGGGTGTTGGAAACTGTCTGCTAAATTTAGTGCCTGAATTGTTGATTCTGTCTTGGTTTGAGCTATTTTTCCCCGTTTGGAGGTTGGCGCAATTCTTGAAAACTTTTCTATATATGGGTTTCAGCCTTTTTTATCTGGCTTACTCTTGACAAGCGATCGCTTGAAACAGTACTTTTAGATGAGGTTAGCGCAACTGCACCTTGAAAACTAAATATAGTAAGGGTTCTGTACCAAGCATTGCAATTCAAAATAATCCCTATCAGGGATTGAAACTATTTCCCGAAAACACGCGACTATTTATTTAGGTGAATTGCAATTCAAAATAATCCCTATCAGGGATTGAAACATCTTTTGTTATTTGAAAATAGGAAATTTCGTCAATTGCAATTCAAAATAATCCCTATCAGGGATTGAAACATTTTTCTATCCTTTATTTACTCGTAATTACTTTTTGCAATTCAAAATAATCCCTATCAGGGATTGAAACTAGATGGTAGCTGGGTAGTGCAATCAGACGAAGGATTGCAATTCAAAATAATCCCTATCAGGGATTGAAACATAGGCAGAAATCCTCAGTTGGCTGTAGTGCATGAAATTGCAATTCAAAATAATCCCTATCAGGGATTGAAACGTAGAAACTGATGATTGTTTTTTCTGGTTCTCCATTGCAATTCAAAATAATCCCTATCAGGGATTGAAACAGGGGAATTGGCAGCACAGGAAGCGGAAATTCGCATTGCAATTCAAAATAATCCCTATCAGGGATTGAAACGTAAGCAGGATACGGCATCAAAAACACCTAGGGAAAATTGCAATTCAAAATAATCCCTATCAGGGATTGAAACTAAACATTTGATTGAATTTATCAACAGGTTCAACTTGCAATTCAAAATAATCCCTATCAGGGATTGAAACGGGGAAACTTGTAAAAGTAACAAGCGCTGGAAGGATTGCAATTCAAAATAATCCCTATTAGGCAATACAGTTCAGCTAAAAATATAAATCAACCACCAAAAAAACAGATCACTTTTTGGAGGGGGCTTGGGGGACGCAACCTAGGCTGTTGACTCTGTGTCCTTTTTGGGATTTCGTTCATGCAAAAAACGTGGATAGTCACAATGGCTGAAACCTTTATTTTGCTTGGGTTTTAACGAGGGATTGAATGCTACGAACAAAAGTACCAAAAATCGCCTAATTTTCAACAAAGTCAACAGCCTAGACGCAACCGTCCCCCAATCGGGGGTTTGGGGGAGAATCCCCCAAGTCTTGGTTCTCCACAAATCTTTAACTGACAACCTTAACTTTAGCCTGCTACTCTACAAGAAGCCGCTAGCACGTCTACTGCGTGAACTAGATCGGGAAAAATGGATAAAAATCGAGATTAAATGGCAAACTAATTTAAGTAACCTTTCAGGGACTCTAATCAACGGAATCATTATGCAGATCAAAAGTCAATTGAAGTCAGTATTTACAATACATTTTTACTACTTGATATTGGGTATTTTATCTGTATCTTTGGCATCCCCATCTGTCTTGGCTAACAGCACATCCTCAAATCAAACCACCCTATCTTCAGGAATACTGATTGCACAATTATCGGAAAATGAGCAGACAGAGAGAAGACAGCTAATTCAAACAGCTAACTCGCAAATGCAATCAGGCAATTTGGCTGGTGCCGAAGAAAGTTTACGCCAACTAGTAAAAAAATTTCCTAAAGACGCTTTTGGACATTATCAATTAGGTAATGTGCTTTTACGTCAAGAAAAACCGGAAAATGCGATCGCATCTTTTCAAGAGGCAACTCGTTTAAATCCACGTTATGCACTTGCTTATAATGGTATGGGTATTAGCTATGCCAGTCAAGAAAAATGGGATGATGCAATTACGCAATTTCGTAAAGCCCTGGAAATTAATCCTGAATATGGTGATGCTTTAATGTTTTTAGGACAGGTGCTTTTGCAAGTCAACAAACGTGATGAAGGTGTTGCATCCTTAAATAAAGCTTTGAATATCTTTAAACAGCAAAATCGTAATGAACGTGTTAAAAGAATTGAAAATATATTACGAAAATTAAAACCAACCGATGACCCAAGTATATCTTAGTTTTGCATTTTAAATGTGGGATTTTGGATGAATCTACAAGAAGTTGTTTGCAAATTATCAGGATTATTGGAAACAATAAAACGCCCATTTTTAGAGGAAATACAGCAATATATTCCGGCGTTGTAGAATCAAGCGATAAAATTTCTAGTATCTAAATCCACATCTTCGTAAAATTCGCTAATATCGCAACAAAAATTAACACTTGCGAATTCAACTAATTCCCCTGCTTCAAAAGCAGATAGCTCCCAACCTCCCTTTTCATTCCGACGAAAAACTTCCACATCCATTATTTTTTGGGAAATGATTACATACTCTTGTAACGATGCTAAACGACGATAATCTTTGAATCTCTTACCTCTATCAATGGCTTCAGTTGTATCTGATAAAACCTCAATAATCAAACAGGGATAAGCTTTAAAATACTCTGATTCCTTATCCCGCCCATCACATGTCACCATCACATCTGGATAATAGTAGCGGTTGATGTCGCATGTTTTAATTTGCACTTTCATATCCGCCACATAAACGCGACAACCACTACCACGATGATGATTTCGCAAAAGCATTGCTGCATTCAAACTAATAGTCACATGGGCATCACTTGCCCCTGACATTGCGTAAACTTCACCATCAACATACTCATGCTTGATTTGACTATACTTTTCCCCTTCTAAATATTCTTCCGGGGAAAAATAATTTTTACTACAACTAGTAACCATAATTCCAGCTTGACTTGCGATCGCTTATTCTAATTTTAGAGGTTGAATAGTTATGGTGTTGTCGGTGCTTCGATAACTGCGGGAATTTCTTCGGTTGGTGTTGGTAGGGTTGTGTCTGTTGCTTCTGGTTGCGGCGATTCTGTGACTCCAGGTTGGGGTGACTCAGACTCAGTGGGCATAGTTGCTTCCGGTGATTCGCTGCTTTCGGGTATAGGTGCGGCAACAGGGAATTGAGGAATGATTCGTTTTGGTGATTTTGGCAATGGTGATTGCGGTATCAATTTTGGTTGCGGAAGTGGTAGTGGTTCTTGTTTAACTTGAGGCGGTGCGGGCACAAGATTGTCTGATGTTTCTTGTGCTGTAGTTGCAAATCCTTCTATCAATAACATTTTTAAAATTTTACCATTGCGATCGCTTACTGCTAAACTAGCACTGTGTTTACCTGTGTCGATAGGTACAAACGCAACGGAAATATTACAGCTTTGATTAGGTGAAATTGTAGTTACGCAACTGTTACTCACATCAAAATCGCCTTGTTCACCATCTTTTTGAATATTACCTATCTGTACTGACATTGAAGATTGGTTTGCGATTGTGACAGTTTGCCTTTTACTTTCGGTATTAACTGCTTGCTTACCAAAATTCAGTTTTGAATGCGTGAAGATTATTTGTGTTAAATCTATTTCATCAGATTTTGCAGGCAGATTTTGGCTGTTTGTTTGTGCTATTGGTAACAATTTTGGACGTAATAAAACCAACCAAGCCATAAATCCAGTACATCCGACACAAAATAAGGAAATTAATGTCACTGTTGATAATTGTATTTTTGTGTTTGCGGAAATACTATTATTAGCGATCAAATTTAAGGTAAGTTTTGTTGTATCTGCGTCAAATTTGGACAGTATGACACTAATTAGATTGAGATTTTGCTGGGTAATGTTAACTGCATTTTCATTCTCCAATGACTTACGTATTTTTAAAGCATGAGTTAAATAATTCCTTGCGGCTGCCATATCTTCTAAGCATAATGCTCTACTTCCCAATTGATGCAGCATAAATGCTTCGGCAGATTTGTCATTGAGTGCCAGCGCCGCTTGTAAACCTAATTTTAAAACTTTTTCCCACAATCCCCATTGTTTACTCAAAGCTAATGAACTTTCAATTGCTTGTACCAAGCGTAAAACCTGGTGCCAATTTTTAGCTTTGACTCCCCAACTGAGTATCTCCATGAAAACATCAGTCTCAGAGTGTAATAAACTCGGCAAACTCTGATATTTTTCTGCCCAAGTAGTAAAATAATTCAGGATTATTTCACGCCAAGAAGTGAGATTATTATCTTTCTCTAATACTCTAATCAGTATATCGTTGATGTAGTATCGCTCTTGTTCAATTGTGACAAGATGCCACTTCGCTAAGTTTTGTAATATAAGCGGAGTTGTGCTGAATCCACTCAAAGCCTCAACCTGTGTTGCTAGCAATGGCACACCATTCATCGCTGCTAATATTAGCAAAATTTCGCGATCTGATTTTGGTATCGCTGCCAAAATTCCTGCAATTAATACGTGATTTGTAGCTGGAGGTTGCAGCTTTAAAACCAATTCACCCAAAGTATAGATTTCTTGATTAATGCTTGTTACCGCCAGTCTTAACAACCAAGGATTTCCCGCCAATAGATTTGCCAATGCTTCTATCGCTTGAAAATCATCAGGGTTAACTGTGCGTTCTAATTCTTGTGTTACAAAAGTTAATGCATCTCTTGTTGTTATACCTGAGAGTTGACTTGTAAAGCAAGTTTCATCCAATCTTTTGCTGGTGGATGCTAATACGAGAGGGCAATTAGGTAGTGCAGTTTGTAGTTGTTTAATTTCTGCGGCTGTGAGATTTTTATCATCTAAAATAATGAGAATTTTTTTGCCATCGACAGCTTGACTAATTTCTAAATCTGTAGGTTTGTAGGCAATATCACTGCTGTACAAAATATCAAATAGCGATTGGAGTATATCACTGACTGTTTGATAGTGAGAGTTAAAAAATATCGTGCCATCAGTGAAAACTCGTTTGCCTTGAATAAATGAATTTAAATAACGTAGTAAAGCAGATTTTCCTAAACCAGTATCACCGTAAAATTCGATTGATTTTTTGGATTCTGGAGATATATCACTAGAGTTTAAGGCATGAATAGCACTTTTTATCTCCTTCAAACGTCCAATTAGATAGGGAAATCTTGGTGATGATAATTCTTTTGACGTGTGGGATAGACGCGATTGAATTTGATATTTCTGTGTGGCAATACTCAAAATACTGCCAAAAGTGGAATTGATTTGGATAGATAATTTACCCAGCGTTAAATAATTGCCAACTATTTCTGATGAATTATCTAAGCTTTCGGACGATTGACAATTATTATATTTACTATTTTTTCTCAAAGCTTTATCACCAATAGTAAGCGTTGTTAACTGAACCGATTTATTGATTACCTTTTTTGGACGCAACTTATACAAATGAACTTCTTGTTGCCAAACAGGTAGATTATTGCCCCATTGTGCCGCATAAATTTTGGCATAATTCAAAGATTTTACACGCCATTGAATTATTTGTTGACAAATAATTCTCACCAAAGCTTTTTTCTCAGGAACCTTCGCAGCAACTAAAGCAACATATAAACAACTATCTTTAAACCTGACTTTTGCTGTGATTCCTTGCGGCTTTAACAATTCATTTATTAATGCCTCAATCGCATTAATATCACCTTGTTTGGCAAGTTCGACAATTTGCTGTTGAGTCATTTTATCTGCGGTATTTCACCTGGATTTGCTTTGTCAGTCATCCTGGTAGTTCTCAGCTAAAGGATTGGACAGTGGGCATTTGACATTGCCAAATAGCTTTTTCCTGCTCCCCGCTTTTCATCCCTCAAAATTGCACCCTGGAAATACAGTATTGTACCTGTAGAGATGTATTTTAAAACAATCATTGGGGTTTGATATTACCTGCTCAGGACAGTTTCTACTCCGCCTACAGTACCTCTTAACACACAAGATTAGAGGTGAAATCTGGACGTTTTTACTTTGACTCCATGAGTAAATATACTGCAAAATAATCATCTTTATTGATACTTAATAAATATGAATATTATCTGCGGACAGAGAAAATATTCTGTGGTGCTTAATGGTTAATAATATTGCGATCGCAGTATTTATTCTCCCAGATATCTTACTACTGAATCCAATTGCAAAGTCAAGTGATTTATGATACTACTACCCCCGCAACCGTCAAAATAATTTTCTTATTAGTAGCCAAAATCATAAATTTGGTTTAGCAACATTCTAAAATTGAGGGACTTGCACCGATCGCTTGGTCGGTTGAGAATAAATAGGGCGAAGCACGCGGGGATAATGAACGTGAGTCTTGGATTTGATTACGATCTGATAATTATTGGTGCTGGAGTAGGCGGACATGGTGCAGCCCTCCACGCTGTAGGCTGTGGTTTAAAAACCGCAATTATAGAAGCTGCTGATATGGGTGGAACCTGCGTCAACCGTGGTTGTGTCCCCTCCAAAGCATTACTAGCAGCTTCGGGAAAGGTACGCGAGTTGCGAAATGCCCATCACCTCAAGTCATTAGGGATTCAAATTGGGAACGTCCAGTTTGAACGGGAGGCAATCGCTAATCATGCCAATAATCTCGCTGCCAAAATTCAGGGCGATTTAACCAACAGCCTTAAACGTCTCGGAGTTGATATTATCCGAGGTTGGGGGAAAATTGCGGGCACACAAAAAGTTAGTATTATTACTGATGCTGGCGAAAAAACTATTACTGCCAAAGATATTATTATTGCTCCTGGCTCCGTACCGTTTGTGCCACCTGGGATTGAAGTGGACGGCAAAACAGTTTTTACCAGTGACCAAGGTGTGAAGTTAGAAACATTACCTCATTGGGTAGCAATTATTGGTAGCGGTTACATTGGTTTAGAATTTTCCGATGTTTATTCGGCATTGGGCTGCGAAATCACGATGATAGAAGCATTAGACCAATTAATGCCGGGATTCGATCGCGATATTGCCAAACTTGCGGAAAGAACCTTAATTACCCCCCGCGATATTGAAACCTACGTTGGCATTTACGCCAAGCGGGTAATTCCTGGTTCCCCTGTAGTGATTGAATTGGCAAACTTCAAAACCAAAGAAGATGTCGAGACAATTGAAGTTGACGCTTGTTTAGTCGCCACTGGACGCATCCCCGCCACCAAAGACTTGGGATTAGAAACAGTTGGAGTTGAATGCGATCGCCGCAATTTTATCCCCGTCAATGGTAGTATGGCGGTACTGAGTAACGGAGAAGTTGTACCACACCTCTGGGCGATCGGTGATGCTACCGGAAAAATGATGCTGGCACATGCAGCTTCTGCACAGGGTATTGTTGCTGTTGAAAATATTTGCGGTAGAAGCAAAGTAGTCGATTACGACAGTATTCCCGCAGCCGCATTTACCCACCCAGAAATTAGCTATGTGGGTAGAACTGAAGCCCAAGCCAGAGAATTAGCCAAAGAATCAGGTTTTGAAATCGGAGTTGCCAAAAGCTACTACAAAGGTAACTCTAAAGCCCTAGCGGAAGGAGAAGCCGACGGTATCGCCAAAGTAATATATCGCCAAGACACGGGCGAACTATTAGGCGTACATATATTTGGTTTACACGCATCTGACTTAATCCACGAAGCCTCCGCCGCCATGGCAAACCGTCAAAGCGTTCATACCCTCGCGCACCTAGTCCACGCCCACCCCACACTCTCCGAAGTTCTAGACGAAGCCTACAAGCGGGCAGTCGGAGTGTAATTTGCAGTTAGGAGTTATGTAATCAGAATGATGAAATACTTTTCCTATGATTGTATAGGCTCAACAGCAGCCAACGATTTTGTCGAAGGCAACTATGAGTAGTTCACTTTCCCACACTTAGCTCCTAACTGCCAATACCCAATTTTTAACTCCTAACTTTCTAAAAATGCAAATCCGTCGTCGCAATCCTAACCCCGCTATCGATGTATCTATCATCCGCTACCAAACTGCTTTAGAAAATACGGAACCGAATAATATTCTGGAAGAAATAGTTTGGCATAAGGAAGCTGAAGTCGCACAAATGCGTGAGAAATTACCTTTGCACGAACTCCAAAAACAAGCGATGACTGCACCTCCAACTCGTGATTTTCTGGCTGCACTTCGTCATGGTAAAACCAACCCAGCATTAATCGCTGAAGTGAAAAAGGCTTCTCCCAGTAAAGGTGTAATTCGCGCAGATTTTGATCCTGTAGAAATTGCCCAAGTTTATGAAAGTGCTGGTGCTACTTGTTTATCGGTACTGACAGACCAAAAGTTTTTTCAAGGCAGTTTTAATAACTTAGAAAAGGTGCGTAATGCCGTAGATTTGCCCTTGTTATGTAAGGAGTTTGTCATCTATCCTTACCAGATGTATCTAGCCCGAACTAAAGGTGCAGATGCAGTATTGTTAATTGCCGCAATTCTTAGCGACCAAGATTTACAATATTTTGTCAAAATTGCCAATTCCCTGAAAATGACTCCTCTAATTGAAGTTCACAGCTTAGAAGAATTAGATCGAGTCTTAGCATTAGATGGAGTTTCCTTAGTTGGGATTAATAATCGTAATTTGGAGGATTTTTCAGTAGATTTACAGACTACCTGCAAACTGCTTGCACAACGTCAAAAAGCCTTAGAGGAACGCAATATTTTAGTAGTTAGCGAATCTGGTTTACATACAGCTAACGATTTAAATACCGTGACGACAGCAGGTGCTGCGGCTGTACTTATCGGTGAATCTATCGTCAAACAAGCTGATATTAAAGCTGCCGTTATTAATCTCTTTGCGAAAACTTCATTACCATCCAATTATTGACTTTAACCAAAGCCTTGTTTCCTGTGTAACAATTTTAAATAGAAAGCAACTTGCTCTCACTCGCGATACTCCGTAGGAGTGGTCTACCGACCATCGCCAACCATTCATACAAATTATTACGAATAATTCATGGAGCAAATTCCTCTGCCTTCTCCAATCCACTACGAACTGCTGCTACAAATGTTGGAGCGACAAACAATGTCAGCAGTCAGTCAAAACCCAGCGCTGCGCCAACAGGTTAACCAGCTTATTATCACTCTTCGCAAAGCTGCTGTTCAACAAAAACATCTCGAACAAGCTTGTCAATTTTCCGCAATCGAAATTGACCATCGTTGGTCACTCAATCATCATATTGGCAAAGTTGCGGCTCCCGACTAAAACAATTTGTAGTTCGTAATTTTCAGCTGGGTAATTACGAATTACAACTACATTAATTGTGCAAACTTTATCCCGCCTGTTGCTGCCAATTATCCAAAATGATATCTACAGCGACACTAAAATTTTTGACAATTAAATCTGGTTGATAGTCTACTAATTTAATCCGATCGCGGATTCCGCATTCAACGGCAATAACTTTAATATTATGTCTTTTTGCGGCGGCAATATCGGCTTCTGTATCTCCAATCATCCAAGTATCGGTAGCTGGTGGCAGTTCCGCTAAGGCACGTTGCATTAATAACGGCTTGTCTTCAATATCGCGTGTTTTTACGTAATCGTTAGCTAAACAATAACGGCGATTTTCGAGAAAAAATTTGCCTAAATCATATTTCGTAAAAGCATAATCTAATTCTCGTACCCGTCGCATTGTCATCACTGCCAAATCAACATGCAAATGTTGGATTTTTGACAATGTCTCAATTGCACCCTCTGCAAGTACATCATATTCAAAATAGGGCTGAGTATGTACAGTCTGCTTACGCAATTTAGAAAATTCTAAGGCTTGCTCCTCATTTAATCCTGAAAGGATACCAATTTCTGTTTCCGCAATGCGATCGCGTTTCATCTGCCAAAACTCTTTTTTCCCCAGCACTTTGACCTGTTGTTGCGGCTGACGGGCTTTCTCTAAACAGAGTTGGTAAACGCGGTAGTAACGTTCAGAAACATCAACTATAGGCCCATCAAAGTCGGTAATTATTCTTAACATTGATTGCTTAAATGAGGAGATTAAATGTAAATCTTTGTTACAAGATTAGCTTAGGCGCGATCGCTTTGATGTGGCAAAATGTTTTAAATACCTGATGGGTGAGTTTGGAAAAGCTAATTAATGCCAGTTAAAAATCAAACCTAATGAGAGAGCGCCAGGAAGATGGGAAAAGACATTCCACGAATCTATCCAATGCACCCTCATCCGAAATTAATGCAAACTGCCGCGTTTCATTTGTTCAGATTCGATCGCCTCAAATAGAGCGCGAAAATTGCCTTCACCAAAACCTTGGGCAAGGTGACGACGTTCAATAAACTCGAAGAAAAAAGTCGGTTTCCCAAAAATAGGCTGGGTAAAGATTTGTAACAGCAAAGCATCAGGTTCCTGTTCTTTCCAATCTACGAGAATTTGTTGTTGAGCGATCGCCTTGATTTCGGAATTAGAAAGGCTAAAACCGGGACGCTTGACAAGTTGTGAATAATATGCATCTGGAATTGAGAGAAAAGGTAAACAGCGATCGCGAAAATTGGCGATGGTATTGACGAGATTGGGCGATCGTAAAGCGATATGTTGAATACCAGCACCTTGATTAAAATCCAGAAATTCTTGAATTTGCGAATTTGGGGTAATTGGCTGATTAATGGGTAGTTGGACTTTCCCATTCCGAGAAGTCATTACCCGACTATGCAAAGCCGAAAATTCTGTTTGAATATTAAATATTTGCTGGGGTTGCAAATCTAATATTTTTTCGTACCAAGCCACAGCTTTTTCTAAATCTCCGGTGGGTACATTCAGCACAACATGGTCAATGCTAGTTAGGAGAGGAAGAGATGCAGGGAAGGATGGAGGAATGTCCAAACAAGGCAACGCGGAGAGTGGAAGTATTCCCACATCCCCGCATCCTCTATTACCTATCTCTCTAATTTCGATTAAAGTATGAGCAAGAGAACCCCAAGCTTTGATTTGGCAGGATTTAAAGTCAATTCCATTCTGCTGATATTCACAAATAGGTTGTAATACTTCCGTACCGTAGCTTTCCACCCGCATCATCACCTCTTCCATATCTTCGATGATCAATGCCACATCCGCCACACCAGGGGGATGGTGATGTAAAAACTCAGCTACAGGACTTGTGGGTAATAAAGGGGAAGAAATAACAAAACAAATGGAATTGCTTTTGACAACTTCTGTAAGGGTGTGAAATTCTTGTTTTTGAGTGTTATTCAAGGGAAAAGAGGGAAGTATGTAATTTTCTACTACCTCAAAACCCAGAATGTTTACAAACCAGTTACGCCAAGTTTTGGCATCTTCCACATAAAAGTGGACATGTTCAATTCTCATAACTATGAAAATCCAGCCTCACAGCTTAATCTGTCGTCAATTTTGACTGTTTTTAGAAATTTTCGGCTCTTTCCTAAGCAAGAATATATCCAGGAATCACCTCTACCTCCCCAATTTATTGGGAATACCTTCACAGCCACCGGGAATAGTACTACGTTTGTTTTCGCCACACCAAGCACAGCAATAGTAGCGTACTGATTCCGACATCCGTTGAGCGTTAGTAAAATCGGCATCTTCAATTACTGCACCAGTGTGTTCGCCTGTTTTATAGTTGGGGGCTTCAGTACGACTACGGGGTGATGCAGTTTCCACCGAACCGTAAAAGAAACGGGTTGAGTTTAAATCGGTATGACTAAGATTCGCTTCGTATAAAATAGTGCGGGATAGGTTAGCTTTGACCAAATCACAATTATTCAAATTTGCCCGAACTAAGTTGGCTTCGGAGAGATCAGTCCAGCGCAAATCGGTATTGGCGAGGTCACAACCAGCCAGCATCACACCTAAATCGATCACGCGCAATCCAGCGATTCTGTCTTCAGCATATCCACCGCTACCATCAAGAATCGCACGTCCAAGATGACGATCGCGTTTAAGAGGTGTTAATAATTTTGAACGTGATAGAAATCGTAAAATTTTGGCTTTGCCGCTACCATCAACACTACTAAGGATAGCAGCTGTACGTCCTTCAGCGATCGCCCGTTCTTGAGGCCAATCTTCTAATAATCCTTCTTCGTCTAAGACTAAATCGGAGACACCTTGGAAGTAAGAATCAATGGTTTGTTGTTGGGTAATAATGTTTTGCTGAACTGTGAGTAGGTTTTGCTGAATTGTTAAGTCCTTGGAAATCACATATTGTCGCCAAGCAACGTAAACGGCAATGATGGCAATGAGGATTTGCCCCAAAGCTCCAAACCATTCGGCGAGGGTTCCGGAAGCATCCCAGTTAACCCGTCGTCCCCACTGGAGAATATCATCCCCAATCCCTGTAAATCTGATGACACCAACCAATGCCACCAGGAATCCAAAAATTCCAAAAATTACTGTGCGTTCTTGCGGTGAAATCCATTCTTTGACCACTTCTTGCAACCACGGCAACAGCATAGCGATGGATAATACCAAAGTTACTAAAGTCCCGAATGCGCCAATAATCCAGGTATTAGTCGCCATGCCAATAAAAATCAGCGCGATCGCCATTAATGTAATTAATAATGCCCTGGGTTTCGCGATCGCTGTATTGGGGAGGTGGGTTTTAAATGTAGAACGTGCCTGTTTTAAAGCAGTTGTGTGTTTTGAGGATTGCAACGAACTAATCGCTGCCAAAGCCTGTTGAGCCGCCAGTTCATCGGGTTTAAAACCATTATCGCCACCATCAAAATCATCTGGCTGCAAATTATCCTCAAGGTTTGCTTCGTTTTGTGGTTGCTGGGATGGGTTGGAATTAGATTCAATCGTCATGCTTAATATTTTCGCCCAGATGACTCAATTCAACAGATGTTTTATCGTAGCTGCTACAGGGTGGGGTTCGGCAAGTGTTATTGAGGAGGATGGGGAGATAGCTAGAGAATTTAAATCAGGAATATATTTTTTCTTTTCCACGAATGTCGCTTGTTTCCCTCATCAGGGAATGATTACGTGGGCAAAGTCTAATTAAGAGGGGATATGCTCAAAAACCACAGAAGGTATTATTTGTCAAGTCAAATAATATTGCCAAATTAGCAAATACCTATTACCTAATGCTGAACAACAAATGGTAATATTGTCTAACTGTAAATAAATACAAATACATGTAAAAGTCAGACCATTGTTAATTCTTCATTTGCTTGATTCAACTGACAGATACTATAGCCGGAATTAAATAAATCTCCCGAATGAAATCTTTTGAGTTATGGCATGTAATAACTCTGTTGATGAGGGGGAAAATTTAGAGTTTTTGCTGTTCAGAGTCAGCTATTAGCATGATTCATCCTAGTTATTTAGGAAGATTGGCTAATGTAAAATTTCTGTAAAAACCAGATAAAAGCGACTCTCAAAGCCAAAAACGAACTCTAGATAAATCTATAAATATCCACCCATTGGCTAAAATCAAGCAAAAAAATGGTTTTTCAATTAATCGTAAATAGTGAATAAAAAGAATCAGTGAAGAAAAATAGATTAGTGTTTTCTCATACTTTTTTTTGTCTTCAGAAATTTTAGGATGATAATTACGAATTTTGTAGGTACAACATGACCTCTTGGAGAAGTTTTGTTGCCTCTGGCTTAATGACTTCGTTGATGTTGGGCTGTGGGAATGTGGCGAATCCCCCAGGAGAATATACACAGCAAGTTGTGCAGGAATCGAATGTTGCTCAACTACTCAACCAAGTCCACACAACCCAACAGCTAGATAGTTTATTCCGTCAAGGAAACCAATTGTTGAACGCCCACAAGTACCGTGATGCGATCGCAACATATGATCAAGTTTTAGCGACAAAACCAGACTTTGCAGAAGCTTGGATTAATCGTGGTAATGCCTTGACTGCTCTAGGTGCCTTTGATGGTGCGATCGCATCTTACAAAAATGCAGTCAAAGCTAATCCCCAGTCCCATGAAGCTTGGTATAATCAGGGGAATGTTTTAAGTCGATTAAACCGCTATCAAGAAGCGATCGCAGCTTATGATCAAGCGATCGTCATTAAGCAAAACAAAGAGGAAGCTTGGATTAATCGAGGCATCGCTTTAAGTAAATTGCAACGCTTTCCTGAAGCAATAGCAGCATACGAAAAAGCAATAATTATTAATCCTAAAAAGGATTTAGCATATTACAACAAAGCTTGTACTTATGCATTGCAAAATAACGTCGATGCCAGTATTGAGAATCTGCAAAAAGCAATAAATTTAGTCCCAACTAAGTACAAGAAACTCGCTAAATCTGACCGCGATTTTACTAAAGTCCGTAAAGACAAGCGTTTTCAAGCACTCTTGAATTAAGAATATTCTCTAGTCTGGGAAACTAATTAGATTGAGTCGGAATCATATCAAGTAAAATTACTGTGAATGGAGTAATTTTAGCTAATAGTTTTAACTTGGTATGAAAAAACTTTTAATTACAGGGGTAAGTGGTTTTCTTGGATATCATGTTTGTCAGTTAGCGTCAACATCAACTCAACAACAATGGGAAATTTACGGCACATATTTCTCTCACGATATTCAGATTGCCGGCATTAAATTAATTAAAACAAATCTTGCTCATTACCAATCCCTCAAACAAATATTTGCTCAAATTCAACCAGATGCAGTAATTCACACTGCTGCAATCTCCCAACCCAACTATTGCCAAAATCATCCCGATGAATCTCACGCAGTCAACGTGACAGCATCGATAAATATTGCTGAACTTTGTGCCGAAAAATCAATTCCTCTTGCTTTTACATCCACTGATTTAGTATTCGATGGCAAAAATGCACCTTACAAAGAAACAGACACGGTAAATCCCGTTAATTTGTATGGGGAACAAAAGGTTTTAGCAGAACAAGGCATGTTGGCAAAATATCCTTTAACTGCTGTCTGTCGAATGCCATTGATGTTTGGAAATCTTACACCGACAGCCACAAGCTTCCTACAAAACTTTATTCAGACATTAATAGCAGGTAAAGAATTAAATTTATTTATCGATGAATTTCGTACCCCTGCAAGTGGAAATACAGCCGCAACAGGGCTTCTTTTAGTATTAACAAAAAATCTTCAGGGAATTATTCATTTGGGTGGTGCAGAAAGAATTTCTCGCTATGATTTTGGTCAATTAATGGTGAAAACTTTTAATCTTCCTGCAACTGGATTAAAAGCGTGTCGTCAAGCAGATGTAAAAATGTCAGCACCTCGCCCTCAAGATGTTTCCTTAGATAGTTCTCAGGCGTTCGCTTGGGGATATCAACCTTTATTTATTCAGCAAGAACTAGAGGCAATTAAAAAGTATATTCAAGTCGATTAAATTAAGAACACCTTATTCAGTACCTCTGCGTTTCGGTGTTGAAAACGAAACTTGTCATCCAGGTTTATAACGCCCTTGATGATTACCGTAAGTTCGTGCTATGTATCCAGCAGTCAAAAAAGCAAAAGCTCGGCTGATTGATTCTCAATTTTTTGGCATCCGGCATTTTCTGAGACACAGAGATACAGAGAAGAAATAGAGATGAAATTCTTTTCCACTTCCCTCACCTTCATTTTCCCCCTTCCCCCCTTACCTTTTTCCTGCTACTTTAACGATTGAGAAGTATTTATTTAAAATTGAGTTTCATGAACGCAGCTGACGATAAAACAATTGTTAAAGATTATTTCAATTCTACGGGTTTTGACCGTTGGAAACGTATTTACGGCGATGGTGAAGTCAATAAAGTCCAGCTTGATATTCGTAATGGACATCAGCAAACTGTTGATAAGGTGATTAACTGGCTCAAGGCTGACGGCAATTTACCAGAAATTTCCATATGTGATGCTGGCTGTGGTGTCGGTAGCCTGAGTATTCCTCTAGCGGAAACTGGTGCTAAGGTGTTTGCTAGCGATATTTCTGAGGCAATGGTGGGTGAAGGCAAGGAACGGGCTTTAAAAATCTTTGGTAATAACGATAATCCGACATTCGCAGTACAGGACTTAGAAGGTTTGAGTGGTAAATATCACACTGTTATTTGTCTGGATGTTCTCATTCATTATCCCCAAGATAAAGCCGCAGAGATGATTTCCCATTTATGCTCTTTATCTGAATCACGAATTATACTTAGTTTTGCACCCAAAACCTGTGCTTTAAGTTTACTGAAAAAGATTGGTAGTTTCTTCCCTGGTGCAAGCAAAGCCACTCGTGCCTATCTCCACAAAGAAGCAGATATAGTTAAATATCTCCAAGAGAATGGTTTTAGTATCGCCCGCGATGAAATGACTAAAACTCGATTTTATTTTTCGCGACTACTGGAAGCTACACGGAAGTAAGGTTAGAATCGCGGCAATAAATTAACATAATCTTTGCTGCGATTATGAAACTCCTCACAAAACTAGCTGCTGCTGGGATGTTATCTCTAGGATTTATTTTTTTGATCATTTCTGTTTCAGCTTTACCCGAATTACAGAATAAAAATAATAATTCCCTCCAAATTCAGGAAGCAAAGGAAACTGCATCCGCAGGTATTGCCTTTAGTGTTCCCTTATTGGCTGGTGGTGGATATATGCTTTGGGGATTAAGACGAAAACATCGGCAAATTCTCAGCGATCGCCTTCAGTCTACCTTTTATCATCTCATTGAACAACATCAAGGTCGCATCTCCGTACTTCTTTTGGCAAAAGAGGCAAATATTACTGGGCAAGAGGCAAAAGAATATCTTGATGCAAAAGCTAAAGAATTTAATGCCTCCTTTGATTTAAGTAGTGATGGTGGCATTTATTATTACTTTCAGATTTAGGGAATCGGAAAGTCAGAACTTAGAAATCACTAATTCTTTTTTTCCTCCCTGTTCCCCAAAAAATTTAGTGGTATAGATTCGCAAGTGAAGTTAAAATCGCAAGCGAGGTTCAAGTCTGAAAAGAAATTATGAAGACTGCTGAAAAATTGGCTTCAGGTTGGTTGCTTATACTCGGCTTTATGTTTCTAACTATTTCCGCTTCATCGGTGATGGAAAGAAATAATGCGAATAAACCAGGGAATGCACGTATAGATGAAGATGGCGAACTCGTGTTTGCATCTCCAACTTATCTCGCTGATTTAAGCAATAAAGCCGTTCAGGGTTTGGTCTTTGGATTGCCCTGTAGTATCCTTGGTGGATGGATGACGTTATCTTTATATCGACAAGGTAAGCACGAAAAAAAAGCACTTCAACAACAGACAGATGAACGCTTACAATCGCTTTTTTACCGGATGGTACAAGAAAACCACGGACGTATTACTCTGTTAAGTTTTGCAATGCAGTCGCAACTACCCCCACATAACGCAAAAGATTATTTAGACGATAAAGCTAAAGAATTCAATGCGAATTTTAAGATTAGTGAAGAGGGGGCTGTATCTTACCATTTTGAAGTTTAGGTTTGCTGGTAAGCACATTGTGCTTACCATAAATAATATTTGCAGCAATAAAGCACTACTGATTTTCCGGCTTTCCCACCGCTCTGGATAATTGCATGAATTGTAAGTGATTCACCGAAGATAATATTATTTCTGCGACAACAAGCTACATCTAAAATTTGCTGTCACTTAAATTTTTTAGATGCTCCCATCGAGTTTATTGGTAATCCTCAAAACTAGAAAAAATTGAGTAAATGCGGAGTTGGAGTAGAGATGCGTTATCACTTTTCTCCCAAATCTGGCAATACATAAATTTCCCTATCTCTACCATCTCCGCGCCTTTGCGTCATCATCTGTTATTTTGGAGAATTAGTATTACTTGTAGCCAGACTAACATTAACCATAGTTTTTTTGATGCCTAAATGCCCAGAGGTTCATTTTATTTTTAGAAACCATCAGCACCCTGTAAAAGTAATAAATACTTATTGACTAATCCATTTAATTACCAGCAACTAACACTCAAATATTTGTTGCTGAAAGATTAAAAGAACTGTTGCCAAAACTGTAACCACCTAATAACAAAGGTACTTTGGATGTCATAGTCAGAAACAAATGACGGCGATTTGGTTGTTGGAGTATAACCTTTCCCGGCAAACTGGTGTACCTGAAGGGTGAAAATAAGGGTGATGGCATGAAGCAAAAAAATAGTAATGCTCGCGAAATATTTCTACAACGACGTTATGGTGTGCGTCTAGGAAGAAGATATGCACTGGCAGCAGCAGGTATTGTCTTACTGGGGGTACTTGGATGTTCTTCCATTAGTGGTGATAATAGTGCTGTAGCTGAGTCACGAACACCTCGCACGGAATCTTCCATGTCCAATTCAACAGCAAAGCCCGATACAAAACTTGTAGCTGCAAATACGAAGTTTGGTTTCAAGCTGTTCTCGGAAGTTTTGCAATCAGAAAATAGGCAACAAAATAGCAATACTAATATATTTGTTTCACCATCAAGCGTCGCCATGGCTCTGGCAATGACTTATAACGGAGCTAGTGGCTCGACAAAAGCAGCGATCGCGAAAACGTTAGAATTAGAGGGATTAAGCCTGCAACAAATTAATTCCTCAAATGCAGCCTTAAAGGAAATTCTGGAAAATCCTAACCCGGAAGTCCAAGTAAACATTGCTAATTCTCTGTGGGCAAATCAAGAGGCTGAGTTTAAATCTGATTTTCTCCAGCGCAATCGTGAATTTTACCAAGCTAAAGTCACAAATTTAAACTTTAGTGATGCCGCAGCTACAGATGTCATTAATGCTTGGGTCAAAGAAAATACTCAAGGTAAAATTGAGAACATAGTTAAGCAACTCACTCCCGACCAAGTTTTATTATTGGTTAATGCCATTTACTTTAAAGGTAATTGGACGAACAAATTCGATATCGCTCAGACAAAAGCATACCCATTTTTTCTGGCATCTGGTCAGCAGAAACAACATCCCATGATGTCGCAAAATGGCAATTATCAATACCTAGAAACCGCAAATTTTCAAGCAGTCAGCTTACCATATGGTAAAGATGGCAAAATTAGTTTTGATGTGTTCTTGCCGAAAAAAGATTCCAATTTATCAGCGTTTTACCAAACATTAAACGCGGAAAATTGGGAAAAATGGATGTCGCAGTTGAGCAACCGTGAAGGTTCCATTCGCTTACCCCGCTTCAAAATGAATTATGAAATGAAGCTCAACGATAGTTTAACATCCTTGGGTATGGGTGAAGCCTTTAGCAGTCAAGCAGATTTTTCGGGGATGGGTGAAAAACTAGCCATCAGCGAGGTAAAACATAAAACCTTTGTCGAAGTTAATGAAGAAGGAACGGAAGCAGCAGCAGCCACTTCCGTGACAATGGTTCGGGCATTGATGTTTGAACCAACAATTAAACCATTTGAAATGGTTGTCGATCGCCCATTTTTCGCTTGCATTCGCGATCGTCAAACAGGCAGCATTTTATTTATGGGTTCAATTGCGGAGCCACAGGCGTAGCAGAAGTGACTTGAGCCGGTGGAGATGATTCGCAAGTACCAGGTGCAGCTACCTCCGACACCACAATATTTTTATTTTTACTTTCATCGATTTCACTTGCATCTGCCTCGCTATTGGAAGAACGTCGCAAGGCACTTAAGGCGGTTTTCACAACTACAGCAGTAGGTACAGCCAAAATTACCCCCAAAAGCCCGCCAATTCTCGCTCCAGTTAAAACTGAAATTAGTAGCCAGACAGGATTTAAACCCGTAAAACTACCTAAAATTCGCGGTGCAATCAAGTTTTCCAGAATTTGTTGAACAATAACTGCTGCAATTAAAACCCTTCCCCCCATTGAGAAATCTTGCAGTGCTACCAACGACGTTGTCATCGCAATACCCACAGAACCACCGTAGGGTATGAGTGCCATTAGCCCAATTGTCAAGCCGAATAATAGCCCGAAAGGAACCTTCAGCCATAAAAACGTGGGAATTAGGGCTGAAGCCATGCAGGTAGAAATAATTAGCTGCGTAATGAAGAAATTTTGGAAACTCATACGCACAGTATCCGAGAATGGTTCGCGGAATTTTGTTGGTAGCCAATCAACAAGACTTTGCCAAAGTTCGTCACCATGTTGTAACAAATAGAAAGTTAACACCATAGTGAGGAGGAAATCTAACAAACTCGTAACGGTAATTACAGCTAAATTCAGGACTTGTCCCGCAATCGCTTGTAATTGTCCCTTAACGCGATCGTTGATTTGAACCAGCAAAGCATCTAGGTTAATGGGCAACCCAAATGTATCGGCTTTTTCGTTGAGTATCATCAATTGCGATCGCCCGGAATCGATCAATTCCGGAATCCGTGCTACTAATTGTTGTGCTTGGGTCAGTGCCAGAGGAAACAGTGTTACGCCTAATGCCAATAAAATAGACAAAGCCAGTAAAAACACTAGTATTGCTACTTGTTCGCGTTTGGCTCCGTGGCGTTCCATCCAACTTACGGGATAGTTAAGCAGAAACGCTAGCACTGATGCTCCGACTAAAATGACAATCAACGAGTGGAAATAAGCGAAAATTGCCGAAATTGCCCATCCATTTAAAACGAACAACGGAGCTAGGAGCGCGATCGCTAGGAATCGCGCTAACGGTGTTAATGTTTGCCACCAGTCGAAGAGCTTGCGTGTTTGCATCTGCCGATTGCGGGATACAACTAAAATAAATATCTCTCTATTGCTTATTATCTCAACTACACGCCCCAGATACATCTCTCTAACTTAGGATTACACTAAAATTCCATGAAAAAAAACATGAAAAAACGTAAAATGATTGACAAATATACCCCAAGTGATGACGATCAAGGCGTAATTACGAAGGAGATAACAACCAGCGACAGCACTTCTACTTTACAATTAATTCTCTACATGATTCCGATTGTCGGTTTTTTCCCTTCGCTGTGGACACTATACAGTCGTCAAGGAACCAAAGAACAACTAATGGCAAGTCGTTTGTCTATCACCCTGGCGCTCGCTTGGATACTGGGATATCTCATGTTGGCAACAGGAGCAGAGCAAACATCGGATTTTTTGACCCTGCGTCTCCAAGTTCTCAATACTTTTCTGACTTCTGGTTATTTTTTAGTTAGCCTCTGGTTGATTTTGAATGCTGTTCGCCGCAAAAAACAACGTGTGCCTGGATTCAGTCGCTTTGCTGAACAAGTGTTACGTAAATATACTTCTTAATTAAGAGTCAAATTTTGATTCTCTGTATTTATACGTATTTACACTCTTTTGTCTAAGTATATGCTGATTAGGTCTAGGCAAATTAGATAAAATCTTGCCATACTGCAAGGAAACATCTCCGGATTTGCAGAATAAACAACAGAAAAAATAGGAGAAATACTGTTATAAGTATTTGGTTAGGATTAAAGTAGAAAATTTAGCATTAATCATCTAAAAAATCGTTATTGTTACACAAAATCATCTGGATGTTCAGATTGGACTCAGTGAATACTATCTATTTCAAAGTGTGAGGAAGTAAGTGACCATTCAAAGAACTTCGGCGGAAGAAAATCATTCAAGCGACACTTCAACCCCAACCGACAAAAAAATCACTACTAAATCCGGTCGTTGGCTGTGGTTTTGGGTGGGAATGAGTGGTATAGCGATGGTATCAGCAACAGCAGGGGCACTTCTGGCTGTTTCTTTGAGTAGCACGCCGCTCATGCAAGCCAATCTGAGTCCTTCTGAAGCCGCAGTTTTTGACGGCGATCGCATTTCTGGAAGTGGCTTGCGCTTTTCGGAATTAACCCGTCCCGTCAACATCCTCGTGATGGGGATGAGTGTGCTTTCTTCCGATGTTCAAAATCCTCCTCAGGAAACAAAGGGTCTTCGCCACCTGCCGCAAGTCAATTCCTTTGATGGTCTTGCCGATGTGATGCTGCTTATCCGCTTTGATCCGGAAAAGAAAAATTTAAAGCTGCTATCGATTCCTCGCGATACCCGCGTCAACATTGAAGGACATGGCAGGAAAAAAATTAACTCCGCCAACGTCCATGGTGGACCTGCTTTAACAGCAAAAACAGTTAGTAATCTACTAGATGGTGTTGGAGTTGACCGCTATATTCGGATTAATGTACTGGGTGTCGAAAAACTCATTGATGCTTTAGGTGGTGTAAATGTCTATGTCCCTAAAGATATGAAATATCAAGATGATTCCCAGCATCTTTACATTAACCTCAAAAAAGGTCAGCAACATCTTAACGGTAATAAAACTCTCCAATTATTACGCTATCGTCACGATGAAAATGGTGATATCGGCAGAATTCAACGTCAACAATTGGTAATGCGGGCATTAATGGATCAAACTCTTAATCCTGCCACTCTCACTCGCATACCAGATATTCTCAATGTCGTCAAAGAAAATATTGATACCAACCTCACTGTTGAGGAATTATTAGCATTAGCTGGATATGGCGCACGTACCAATCGCTCAAATATCCTCCAACTCATGGTTCCGGGTAGATTTAGTGAGAAAAACGAATTTGATGCGAGTTACTGGATACCAAACAAAAACCGCATTGCCCAAACAATGGCACAACACTTTGATTTGCCCACAAACCGCCAAGTAAACAACCAGGAACCCAATTCGTTACGAATTGCGATTCAAGATAGTACTGGGGACGAAAAAACCAATCTCCAGCCGTTAATTCAAACCTTGACAAAAGCTGGTTATCGTAATGTTTATATCGCGAAAAGCTGGGGTGAACCTTTAGAAATGACCCATATTGTCGCCCAACAAGGTGATCATAGCAGTGCTGAGACTATTCGTGATGCGATCGGTTTTGGCGAAGTTCGGGTTGAAAGTACCGGGAACCTTGGCTCAGAT
The DNA here is from genome assembly GCA_004296455.1 of Calothrix sp. NIES-4101. Classification (GTDB taxonomy): domain Bacteria; phylum Cyanobacteriota; class Cyanobacteriia; order Cyanobacteriales; family Nostocaceae; genus Brunnivagina. Next base: position 3,182,726 of record AP018280.1, on the reverse strand, counting down.
ATTAGTATCCAAGTTGGTAAAGATTGGGTAAAACAACTTAAGTCTTTAGAAGATTCGTTGCAACAGTAATTTTGACTTGCAAATTAAAAACATGATTAGAGACGTAGCGCCACTATGTCTCTTTATTCTTGTTGATTTTAAAATATCCTTTTAATAAAAAAACTTGCTGAATTTCTAAATTGAATTAGAAATTCAAACAAGGTTTGATGGGTTGTGTTGCTTGCAGTATTCGAGGAAGTAATTTTGTAGGTTGGTTGGGCACTTTGCCAAGCCCGACTCATACTCTTAGTTAATGTTGAGTTAATGTTTGAGTTAATGTCGAACTACCATTTATTCCATTCAACCTACATCATGTCCCATTTGAAATATATCCTGGTGAATCACTCAGGTTTCAATGAGGACGAGGTTTAAGCCTGAGATTCAACGCGAGCATAGAATATACCGCGAATTTTAACTTCTTTGGGGTCGCCTGAACCTAAATCAGTGTCAGAAGGTTGAATGCTCTCAAATGTACCTGCAATCTCGCCAGTGGCACTGTTGACTTGAGCAATTGACAATTCAATATTTCCTTCCAAAACATCGACACTTTTGACGTTTTCGCGGACAAGTTCTTCAGCATCCGAACGAGCTGGAAGAGCAACTGCGTTATCATAACCGCTAGCAACGCCACGACCTTTAGGATCAAGGAAAGTTGCACCGCGATAGGAAGGAACACGGAATGAACCTTTAAAGTCGGTTGAGGTGTTGATACTGGTTAAACCAGGTTGTGTACTCGCAACCAATCCTTTGACGGTAAATAAGAAAGGTATACTTTCGCCACCAGGTAATTTGACGGTAGTAGCTTGGAAGTCAAAGCCATCTTTTTCTTGGAAGGTGAGGCTACCATCAGAATTAACCTTCAAGTCACCTTGGATTTGATCGAGTGAAGAAGTTTTCCTGGTTAATACCTTACCGGCAATAAATTCTGCTTTCAGACGTTTGTTCGTGGGTTCTTCTTTAATAAAATAGCTAGTTGGTTCCATACACAATTCCTTGATGGTGTAGGACTGGCTGGAATCAAGAGGAATAGAGCCACGACTGGTTTCAGAAATTTGGGGGCATTTATTTGCCAAGCCAGTACCACGAATTTGTTCGTATGTCAGAGCAGTTGTACTAGCTGTTGGAGCATCACTACAAGCAGTGATAAACCCCAAACATAAAGCAAGCAATGTAGCAATTAAAGCGCGATACCTCATGTCAACCTCAATGTCAAAGTCAAAGTCAAAGTCAAAGATTAATATCTAAGTGATAAAACTGCTGTGCTAAACGTATTTCGACGTATCGCTTTATTTTACTTTGAGTTCAATTCCTTAGTAACCCAGAGCACTCAATTTGATAGAACTCATCTGGTTACAGAGGATAATAAAGCTCAAAGGCTGCATTGGACAAAACTATTTGACAGAACTTTTAGTTATGACTGACGCACTGGTGATGAAAAAATCAGATTTTCAGAATGCTTTCTGACGATTAAGAGAAGCATTGCTTTACTCATCTACCCCCTCTACACAATATGTAGATAGGTAATCCGTGCGTAAGTCCTATGAATCTGGCATTTTGTCGCAGTTTCACACCAACAAATTTTTGGTTAGAGTCAGAGCGCCAGGAAAATAACGCTCTTGGACGCAACGACACCATTCCAGACTCGAAAGAGAAGGCTGGAATGAATACCCAGAAAGGGTTTTTGCCGGCTTCGCTGTTATCGTTGTTTTCCGTGTCAGTGTTGCCACTACACGCAGCCCGTTTTTTATATGCTTTTCAGCCAGATCGTACTATTTTTTCTGGCTCAAAATCAAAAGGTTTAGCTATGGACTTTTTTACCTTGTTATGTTTGCGTGCAAAAAAAGAAAAAAAGCTGTGCAGAACCAGAATTCTAAAATCCTGAATTCTGCACTCTCTATTCTACGTTCTTGTACTATTGTTTTAATTTCTGCAAGTTTTTAATTTTTCTCAACAGAATCACTTAGTATCAATTCCAGTATAAATTTGGCGTGATGAGCAATAGTAATCAATTTGAATCAGAATCAGGGATGTTATCCCACAAACTCCAGAAAATTAGCATATCTGTCGAAGATGCGATCGCGGCTTGTGAGGGGGATACGATCGCACTGTTGGCGTTATTACGTCAGTTAGAATTTTTACACAGAGAAATTCGAGATGGTGTTTTCCAGGCGAGCTTACCACAGAATCGTCAAGCTCTTTATGCTTTATTACGGGAGATTGAAATGGAGGGGGGATGGCCGTACATAGAAAGGATGCGGTTACAAGGTTTACTGGCAAATATGCAGGAGGAAGATGGGGGTTAGAGGGATTATTTGTCACGTTGGCTTCAGTGACTAGTACGTGAAGGCAGAAGGCAGAAGGAATAAAGCTTATTTCAGAAGCTTTTTGTCATTTTAGAATGGTTGCTTCATTTCTGCCCTACTGTACTAGAAACTCCTTCGCATAAATTGCGATCGCGTCCTTCGACATTACGGTTATTGTGGAGATAGTCACCCACCCAATTACAGCCACGTTGCAAGAGGTTGTTTAAGTCCATGTTCCACAAAATGATGGTGTTGTCTTCGCTGGCTGATGCTAATGTTTGACCATCGGGGCTAAAACTTACGCCTAAAACAGGGGCTTTGTGGGCGTTGAAGGTTTTGATTAATTTGCCTTCTCGACTCCAGAGTTTGACTGTACCATCCCAACCAGCAGCAGCGATGATTTCACCATTGGGGCTGAAGGTAACGGCGTTGACGCTATCGCTGTAACCCCGAAGTAGGGTTTTGAGCAATTTACCATCCCAGTCCCAGAGCTTAATTGTGTTGTCCCAACCGGCGGTGGCTAAAATGCGATCGCTGGGGCTAAAGCTTGTCCCTAATACCCAACTGTCGTGGGAAGATAGGGTCTTGATTAATGTGCCGTCTCGTCGCCACAGCTTGACAGTTTTATCGTCGCTGGCGGAGGCTAAAATTTGTCCGTCGGGGCTAAAGCTGAGGTTATTTACCCAGCCTTGATGTCCTTCTAAGGTTTTGAGTAAATCACCGTCACGATTCCACAGTTTAATTGTTTTGTCCTGGCTGGCGGAGGCTAAAATTTGCCCATCGGGGCTAAAAATCACACTTCTAACTTTATCGGTATGTCCAGTTAAGGTTCTAATTAATGAACCGTCACGTCGCCATAATTTAATTGTTTTATCGTGGCTTCCTGTCGCCAATACTTGTCCAGTGTTATCAAAACTTACACTTTGAACCAGCCCTTGATGTCCAACTAAGGTTTTTGCAAGGCGAGCATTGGTAGCACTATTGTCTCTTTGCCAAAGTTTCACTGTATGATCGCGACTAGCAGAGGCGAGCATTTTACCGTCAGGACTCCAAGCAACGCTAAAGACTTTGTCTTCGTGCCCGGAGAGAATTGGCAAGTGGGATAATTCTAAGCTCCATAGTTTGACACTTTTGTCCCAACTCGCGGAGGCGAGTATTTTGCTGTCGGGACTAAAGGCAATACTAGACACCGCATCATTATGACCTTTAAATGTTTGTAGGAGGGAACCATCTAAAGTCCAGAGGTTAATTGTGTTGTCGTCTCCTCCAGATGCCAAGTATTTACTATTGGGGCTGAAATTTAAATTCCAAACAGTAGCGCGATGATTTTGTAGGGTTTTTTCCAGGCGAAAATTAACTTTTCCGGGGGCTGAGTAGTTGTAGCGCCAGAGTTGGACTAAACTGTCTCGTCCTCCTGATGCCATATATTGACCATCAGGACTAAATACAATTGATGTTACACCTTGTTTGTGTCCGGGTAGAGTAGCGATTGGAGTTCCTTCCCTACGCCAAATTTTAATGGTTTTATCTTCGCTAGCGCTAGCAATTAATTGCCCATTGGGACTGAAACTCACCCAGTTAACAGTTGCCTTGTGTCCTCGCAGAATTTTGAATAAACTTCCATCTTTGCGCCACAGTTTCACCGTTTTATCTTGGCTGGCGGTGGCTATCAGTTCCCCATCAGGGCTGAAATTGACACTGAGAATCCCGTCACTGTGCCCGTCGATGGTTTTATATGGATGGGGGTTAAATTCGCCGGTTTCGGAATTGCGTCGCCACAGTTTCACGGTTGAGTCTAAACTCGCAGAAGCTAGGGTTTGACCATCAGGGCTAAATGTGACATGTGTGACGGCAAAATTATGTCCATTCAGGGTTTGTAGTAATTTCCCATCAGGTTGCCAGATTTTCACCATTCTGTCGGTGCTACCGGAGGCAATAACTTTACCGTCAGGGCTAAATGCCACACCCCAGAGTACATCTGTATGCCCTTCTAAACGGTTGATTTCTTTGACTCCATATACTGCTTGTTGGAGTGCGGTGACAACCCGAGCTTTAGTGTCTGCTTGGACTCCGTCCGCTTGGTTGAGTCTACGCCATGCCCGCAAACTTTCGATTAAAGCGTCAAATTCTTTATTTGAGGCGAAAAGGGCTTCGCTAGCGGCTGTAATTGCACTAATTCTAGAGTTATTTTCGCTACGTTCTGCCCGGATACTTTGGTGAACAGCGACACGTTTTTGACTATCGGCTTGCCACCACAATCCGCCAATGGTGGCAGTCATCATTGCTAGGGCAACACCTGCGACTCGAGCTTCCCGCAGTCGTCTTTGGAGGGCAAAGTTGAGTTGTTCTTGGCTCAGTTTTTGGGCGACTTCGGCGCGGGTTTTCTCGAACCTGACTTTTTCGAGTTCGGCAACTATACCGTAGTTATTTTTTTGACGGATGGGTTCAACTAAGTAATCATGGACGAGTTGGTATCTATCTCCAGACTCGTCACGCATTCGCATCACTAATCCGCTACCCATCAAAATATCGAGAATCAATTCCCAATCGGAATCTAAGTTAAATGCAGTATCAATACTCTTCGTTAAGGCAACTGCTAATTCGATTTTAGTTCGTAAAGGTCTTGTTCCTTTTTCGTCAGTTAATTCAAATAATAACTTCCAACTCAGTTGTTCATTTTCGCGACCACAATCTTTAATAACTTCTCCCAACCAGCGTTCTACCAGTTTTTCCGAACCACCACACTCTTCATATTCTTCCAGGGTAGTAATTTTTTCTGCTTGCAGTTGTGCCCCGACAATTTGCAATTCTATGGGATGAACTTCCTCAACTTCCCCAGCTAAATCCTGCACCAATTGGTCAATTAATTCGTTGCTCAATTCATAATGCGATCGCTGGGTCAAAATATCGATTACACCAATGGCATCTTGTACCGAAAAGTTGCCTAAATAGTAACGAATATCTTTATCGAGAATATTTTTGTTAATTACTCCTAAATCGTAACCTTTGCGTCCTCTCTCATTGGACAGCCGTTCAAATTCTAATAAATAATGTAAATAATCTTCGCGAATTGAGAAAATTACCTTGACAAAAGGTATGTTTAAACATTCGCTAATAAACTTATAAAAATGAACTCTCTGCCCTTGGTCTTTAATCGTAAAGAAAAACTCTTCTAGCTGGTCAAAAATCAACACAACAGCATAATTGCGCTCTGCTAATTCTCGGATATTATGCAACAATACCGAAGTTGAAAATTTGATTGAGACCGATAAATCTGTCTTTGCTAAAGATTGGTTGAAATTGCGTCCCAATACCGTCACCCAATCGCTATATGCTGACAACACAATCGGCATTGCCATGCGATCGCCAATGGCTCTTTCCTGTAAAGTTGGTACTAATCCGGCTTTGAGGATGGAACTTTTGCCAACTCCCGAAGGCCCATGAATAATTGTCAGTTTACAATCAGTTCTGGTTAATTTTTCAATTAAACGGTTGATATCCTTTTGTCGTCCCGAGGCGGCAATTTCTTGAGCAACTTCTTCGGGAATTTGGGGAAACTTAGAATTTTGAGCTAGGGGATTAATTTTGTAGCGCTGTGGTTGTAACTGACTCGCCCCAATAAAAGCTCGATAGCCATACTGATGTTCTATTTGTATTTTTTCTTGCTTAAGTGTAAAGGCTTCACTGTAATTGTGGCGCTCGAAAAAATAGAGCGATCGCAATTCCTCAACTATCTCTAAATATAGTGACGGCTCGTATTGAAGCTCACAAACAACCTTCGCCCATTCCAAATTATTGATAGCTTCTTCCCACTCACCTAAATGACGCTGGGCACGACCAAGTAATAGAAGATACCAACTTTCCTGCTGTCGTGTTACTCCAGAAGCGGCTTCGGCAATGGAACGGGCAGTATTTGCCAAGTCGTAAGTTTGTACCCAATTGGAGCGTGCTGCCGCCACTACCGCTAAAAAACCATAATCTTGAGCTTCTTGTGCCTTGCTACCATTCGCTTGATGTAATTGCAAAGACTTCTGCGCCATCGCCTGCAATTCTTCCCAAGCTTCCAGGCGTTGCAACATTTCGCAAACTGGCGTAATGAAATTAGCTAATAAATCCTGTCGTTGCGACAATTCCAATACATCTAGAGATTGCTTAAACCAAATCAGTGCTTCCTGCCAATAACTGCGATTTAGAGCCGGACGCAAATCAGCCATACGGCGATAACACAGCCCTAAGTGAAAGAGGACTATGGCTTGGTGGAGAGAGTGCACAGGAGATGCGGAAACATATGTCGTCCGCGCCTTACTGGGGGAAAAATCATCTCGGTAAGTTTTATCATCCCCTTGTCCCCCTGTGTCTCCTTCCTGTTGCCATAAAGTCAGGCTACGCTGATAGTGAGCAAGAGCAGGTTCGATTTTGTCATCAATATAAGCATTACGTCCCAAAACAAATTCCAATCCAGCTTCCACTTCTGGTTCGAGTTGGAAATTGTATAAACGCAGTAAATCTTCGCGGGCTGTGGCGATTTCGCCAGAAATGGAATTGATTGAACTTAAATTTGAATTTAGGTTACCAGTATCCAAACCCGTATTCAAAACATCAGTAAATACCGATTCAGTCTCTTTACGGATTAAGGCAATTAAATCTTCCTTTGCCATTTCAAACTTAATCGTTGTTGCTGCCCAACTCTTAAAGTCAGGTGCAAGACGCAACAGCATTGTTGCAACTTCGTCTTTCAGCCACAACACTAAAGGAAATGGAAAAGTATCTGCATAAATATCACGTGCTTGATTTAACCCAGTTAAAACATCTTCCAAGGATGTAACAGACTCCAAACCAAATACCATTACAGCAGATGGTAAAGCATCAGCAGCCACGGCAGGAATGTCTAGATAAAGTTCTGAGACGATTGTGTTGTGTAGATTTGCAGTTGTGGAGGCTAAAAGCTCCAATTCGCGTAAGTAAACATCTTTAGTGAGCGAACGAATGTTTTCCAACACTTGTCTGCGTAATTGCCCGTAGTTGCACCGAACTAAAATCAGGGCAAATTGACCTTTAGAAAGCGCGATCGCTCGAATCAAACGTTGTAGTGAACGTTGATTGGCGTTTGCGATCGCTGCTGTGAATTGCCACTCTGTCATAACTCAAAACTGGGCTAGAAAAGAACAATAAGTAGCCAACCTGCCGAAACATGATTTTGGCATTATCATGCCTGAATGAATACTGTGTAATTACTGATAGATTTCACAGAATTTCATGTTAATGCTATTTGCTACTGTATAAATACTTAGTTTGCTTGGGAGGCGGGAATCTGGGGACGCGGGGACGCGGGGATTTGGAGACACGGAGAAAGAAATAATATGTCTCCCCCCTCTCTCCCTCTTCTCTTCAACACTCAGCCCTAAAAACTTTTTTTTGCCAGGCGATGACTTTTTCTGTTTCGGCAAGTGCTGGACTAATACCAAACCAACGTCCTGTGGGATCGCGATACTCGAAGACAAACATGCTACGTAGCAATCTTTGATATTCGGATTCACCTTTGAGACTTTGTTGATTAACGACTTCGTAAAGTAATTCCCATTCTTCATCGTTGATGGCGAGTAGCAAATCATCACGGTAGTCTTTGATAACTGCTTCTAGGGATTCTCGCGAAAATGGGGGGTCTTCTCTCTGCAAACAACTATAGAGTAAGCCTAATAAATTACGAATGTGCCCTCCACTGACGCGACATAAGCGATCTAGGGTTTCGGGTGAGTCGAATAATTCAGCAATCATTCCCAGCCTTTCATTCCAAGATGCTTCGGGGAAAGCTCTCGCAAGGACAAGCTGACGTAATAAAGCCATTCCCGGTTCGTAGTCGCTACCACTTCGTTGTCTAACTAGTACCATTGGTAGTACCTTGGGGGCAATTCCTCCACCGAGACGATTTTTGAGGGTTTCGTATTCGTTGGAAAAAATTAACGCTAGCGGAATTGTATAAACAAGGTGGCATTTGAGACGACGCAGCTGTTCCCCACGATCTATAAACAGATATTCTGGTTGCGATCGCCCGGATGGCATTGGTCGCATATCCACCCGATCTAAATTATCGACAATGACGACTATACCCTTTTGCCCACGTGCTTTAAGTTGTTCGTTTGCTCGATCTAGCAATTCTTCATTAATTGCCTGCAAAATACTATTAGTCCGGGGTTCGAGGTATTGTCGCAATTGCGATCGCATCTGTGGACTATCTTTGGTTTTGGCGCTGATTTTGGCAATACCTAGTGAAAACTCGGCTTCTCCAGTCAACTCAATGGGAGTTTGCAAGAAATCACCGATTTCTTTGAATAGATTTGTAAAGTATCCTGGTTTGGTGCGAATTTGCAGTGCTTCCAAACTAGTGCTGACTTGGCGGGCAACACTCAATAAAATATCGCTGACATCAATATCAGCCATATCCAAATCCTGGCTAGATTCAAAATACACAACATGAAACCCAGCCAATTCCAACTCTGCTTTCAGTCTTTGCAATTCGGTTGATTTCCCACAACCAATGTGACCTGTAAATAACTGGCAGGTTGGCTCGTCAGGAGAAATACGTACTATAGTTCGTTGCAATTCTTCAACTATTTTGCAACCGCGCACATCTGAAAAGTCAATGTAATACTGCCTATCCGCAGCATCACCCATTACTAAGGTTTTACTGGGGTTACAGGCTTTGAAAAATCTAGATAAATTTAGACTTGTTTTCATGTAGATGCAATTATTTTGGTACTTTTATATACGATTCCTCTACCCCAACTTGACTAGCGACTTTTGTCACAACATCAATTAATACCTCTGTCTTTTGCTATACAACAGATAGTTAATGTCGTTTTTTATACGCCAACCTAGCATTGAATCGGGTAGAGGTTGCAGTTATCCCTAGTGATGGCGAGTGTATCTGTCTTTTTTACACCCGCTATTTAAGTTTTGACAATCTCTATCTACCCAAACATACTGAATGTTTCGCTGAAGATTCCAGAATCATCACATTCTAGATGGGAATAGAAAATTGTCTTGAATACACCGTATATTAAGTAAGTCACCAACCTGATAACATTGACTCAAATATTTGTCAATCAATCAGGAGTATATATTCAGTTAGGGAGTTTTTGCAATATTTTTGGCAATACCTGTGCCGGGAAATTCTTTTTGGGTATGGGCTAGTGCTTACTGGGTATAGTTATCCAGCTATTGTTATTTACCTTTTTCCTGGCTGCCAATCTTTAATTTCCCATTCCCATATTTTTTTGGTAGAGTATAAAACTACAACCATTGCATTCTACCGATTCACGCTGAAGACTGAATAGCTACTATCAAATATTTAGCTACAAACCAGCGTACATCCATTTAATCTAGTTTTTGTCAATACCTCATTTGTAGCTTTTTTTCTCCGATGATGGCTCTCACCCCACAGTCAAAAAGCTACATTTGCTCCAAAATAAACGCTGCACACTTTTAAAGAAATTATTATCTATCTGCACGCTAAAAAATTTTGGTGTGAATTTTGAGAATTTACTTGAATTTTCAGGAAATTCGGGAAAAGTGGTTTGGTGTTGCAAATATGGTTCACTTAAATTTGCTGATGACTTGCTTATTATTAGTGCAAGACAGCAAACTTGAAAATTTCAGGTGTGGAAGGGGTTTTCATGGCTGATATCGCATCAGTATCCCGCACGGATTTAACGCAGAGGCGGAACAAGTTACGCCGACAACGGCGAGTCAAGATTATTCAGAGGATTTGGCAAACAGTTGCTGTTAGTGGTTTGGCTGGTACTTTGTTATGGGGTGCAATCCAACCAAATTGGGTCGTCAAAGCTGCTAAAGATATCGAAGTCTCCGGAAATCAATTGCTTTCCGATGAGGCTGTACAATCACGAATCGCTTTATCTTACCCCCAATCAATGTGGAAAATTGAGCCATCGCAGATTGCTGAGTCTTTGCAAAAGCAGCCGGCGATCGCCCATGCAAATGTTACTCGTCGTCTTCTACCTCCAGGGTTAGTTGTGGAAATTCAAGAACGAATTCCCGTGGCGATCGCGGTGGGAATGGAGCGAAATAGCAGTAATGACACAGTAACAGAGAAGACGTTAGGAGTACTTGATATCACTGGGGTACTAATTCCAACTGATTCCTACAATTCCTCAAATGCAAAAGTGCAACTACCCACTCTCAAAGCGATCGGTATTCCCGAACAATATCGACAGTTTTGGGGGCAAGTCTACCAGACTATCAGCCGCAGTTCTGTAAAAATTTCCGAAATTGACTGGCGTGATCCCAGCAATTTAATCTTAAAAACCGAATTAGGTAAGGTACATTTAGGCACACCTAATTCTCGACTACAGGAAAAATTTAAGGTACTTCTGCAAATGACACAGCTACCAGCACAAGTTAATACCAATCAAATTGAGTATATCGACCTCAAAGACCCAGATTCACCAATGATACAAATTTCTCGTAGTACAAACGCTCTGAAAAAACAGCGATTAAATCCTTGAGATTGTGGCTGAAGATTTAAGTCATATTTAGCAGGGAAAAGAGGAATGATTGAGAGTTGAGAATCTGAAAATTGGAGACAATATTGAAGCATGATGGTGAGAAAATCATGGTTAAATTCTCAAATAACTAGATAATTGCCAATAAACTCTATTTTTGAACTTTAAAACTGGCATTATCCTCATAAATACCTCAAAATCTCTAGTTGATAACTAAATTTGATCTTGTTCGATATGTAAATGAGTATTTAGTTTTTGCCTAGTTAGGCGAAATTAGACATTAACTTCTAATTAGAATAGGAGAACAAACTTTTAACATTCTTTTGGGAGTAAGATGGGGATTCGTTATTGCCCAAACACCTAGAGATGAGGCACAAGGTGTTAGACAATTTGATCATGGCCTCCGCAAAGAAGAGATTATTTGTCTTTTCGTCCTCTGACTGGAAACAGTGTAGTCTGGAGCAAATCGATTGAGTTTAACGAACGTCCTTCTCCAGAAAGGCAATCACAGATTCTTGGGGGATACTGGTAAGATTTGACTCAGTCACTTGGCGATCGCGAGCTTCTCCCCTAGAAAATCGCAGTTTACTAGAAGCGGAGTTTGTCAGCAACATAGCTAGCACAAACTTGATTAATATAAACTACATACCTTATGTATTCATATGTCTTCATATGTATTCAAAGTTGCAATCTGTTGTCATGGTGTTGTAATGGTAAAGTTGATCGAGCAAACAAGACGCGCTATCAGGCGCGTTTTTATCACTGGGTATATTTGTGAGTCAATAATTTTTGACTGTGCAATCATACTTTTGACTGCAAAGCTGAAAAGCGATCGCCTGTTTGGAGAATATACATCTTCAGCATATTTTTAGACCAATTCCGCTAACCTATCGCCATCGGGGCAAAATCCGACTAAACTGACTTGGCAAAGGTAAATGTGATGTGGAAAACCAGCCAAAAATCTCAGTGTTGTCGCCAACAGCTTTTTCAATTGATACAAGATAAGAAATGTTTTTGCGGAGAAACTAAAAATACATATGCGACTGTAAAATTAGTGACAATTATTAACTTACTGTTCTCAATGTATCGGTTTTTGATAATACAAATATTATACGGAGTAAAAGTGTAACATTGCAGTGAATAAACAACAGTCCGCTTGAAGTTATACATATCAATTTTAGGTAAATACTAGGTATACTTCTTTAGAATTACCACTCGGATCGCTGATTAATACTTCAAAGGATGGCAAACAAAAAGCCAATAACTTGATTAAAGTCGTACCAAAAACCAACTTTCCGAACGCCCATCTAGAATCGTTAGGAAGTTATGAGCAACAGGAAAACATATCATCTTTAATGATGGTAGCCTTGCAAATAGTTGACCTACTAGGTGAATAACACCTTAAAAAGCCGTTTATCTACAAGCACGCAAATCCCATGACACTTGATAATAACCAAGGGCTAACATATAAAAACTCGCAATCTCCAGGACAGCCCGGATTATCGCTCTCCGTAAACTCCAACAACCCTTTTAGCCATTCGGGTCTAAATTTTGGGTCGAATAATGACAGCAAAAAAATTCCTGTTGAAGATGCCCGTATTGGCGACATTGTTCCCGGTAGGGTTGCCAACATTAAAGTAATTGGAGTTGGTGGTGGTGGTAGTAATGCCGTAAACCGCATGATTGCTTCAGATGTCGGTGGAGTAGAGTTTTGGTCAATCAATACTGATGCTCAAGCACTAACTTTGGCATCTGCCCCCAGTCGCCTACAAATTGGGCAGAAATTGACAAGAGGCTTAGGTGCCGGTGGAAACCCTGCGATCGGTCAAAAAGCCGCAGAGGAATCACGAGATGAAATCGCAACTGCCCTCGAAGGTGCTGATTTAGTTTTTATCACTGCTGGCATGGGAGGCGGTACTGGTACAGGTGCAGCACCAATTGTGGCAGAAGTCGCCAAAGAGATGGGAGCGCTGACAGTCGGTGTTGTGACACGCCCATTTATTTTTGAAGGTCGCCGTCGCACCAGCCAAGCTGAACAAGGTATCGAAGGACTTAAGAGCCGGGTAGACACACTCATCATCATTCCTAATAACAAGCTTTTAGAAGTGATCCCGGAACAAACTCCTATGCAAGAAGCCTTTCGTTATGCTGATGACGTACTCCGCCAAGGTGTACAGGGCATCTCAGATATTATTACCATCCCCGGTTTGATTAACGTGGACTTTGCCGACGTGCGGGCTGTCATGGCTGATGCTGGTTCGGCATTAATGGGAATTGGGATTGGCTCTGGCAAATCACGCGCCCGTGAAGCTGCGATCGCGGCTATTTCTTCTCCTTTACTGGAATGCTCCATCGAAGGTGCGCGTGGTGTTGTGTTTAATATCACAGGTGGTAGCGATTTAACATTGCATGAAGTCAATGCTGCTGCGGAAACCATTTATGAAGTAGTTGATCCCAATGCGAATATTATTTTTGGCGCAGTCATCGATGACCGACTCCAAGGAGAAGTACGCTTGACAGTAATTGCCACTGGCTTCACTGGTGAAGTCCAAACTGCACAAACTCAAACCAGTGCCAACCAACGCCCTGGTATTGTCACCCCGCAATCACGGCGACCACTGCAACAGCAACAACCGCCAGCAAATACACCAGCACCAGCCCCAACCGCAGAACCCAAAAAACCTGGATTGGATATTCCTGATTTTCTACAACGGAGACGTAAAGACCCAGGAAACTAAGTAAGTCCTAATTGGTAATTTTTCTTAAGCGGCTGGCAGGTGTTAGTACTAATGTATCATAGTTTTATTGTATTAAAGACGAGGTAATTCCTTGAATTTATAAAACTTTAAATTCAAATACTCCATGTAGTTGAAGTATTTGTATTGAAGTGTTTGTACTATGTATTTGTAATTTAGTGTTCCCTGAAGTTACCGATTGATAGTTAAACTTAGTTAATTTTCTCCATCAATCTCTCTAAAAACCATTACCCCCAAGATTGGGGCAAAATCCGCCGCCACACGGATTAGCGTGAAAATCAATCAAAATCAAGTTAGCAGGAGTGGAAGCCAATATCATTACCTGCTGCAAATTTGCTATGTAAATTTTTTAGATAAGTTTTTCTGATAAATTTTACTCCTCCTTCCCGACTAGAGAAGGAGTTTGGAAGTTTTATTTGATACTGTAGAGGTTGAGTTTAGGTCTGTATGTGACTGAACAAACTGCCTATTAATATTGGGTTTTTAGCCCAAAGAGGGGCAGGAACTTCGTAGGATTTTTTTAACTTTCTATACCAGCATCCCATTACTCCACCAAAGCAACTAGTCCAGCCACACGTGCAGCTACGCCACCGAAAAGTCCGCGTCTCTGTATCTCCATCTCTCCAAGTCAATCTTCACCCGTCAATTTTAGCTTGCGAAACCACTAATCTTTTGTCCCTCAACCCATTTAATAACTTGCTCACCAAGACGAGTCCCTTCAAAACGATCAATTTCGCGGATACCTGTGGGACTAGTAACATTAACTTCAGTTAGATAACCACCAATAACATCAATACCGACAAAAATTAAACCGTCTTTTTGCAAAGTTGATGCTAGTTGCTGGCAGATATCAAGCTCGCGTGGGGTAATTTCCGTTTTGGCAACTGTACCACCGGCAGCCATGTTATTACGAAATTCGCCAGCAGTCGAAAGACGATTTAAAGCGCCTATTGGTTCGCTATTGAGCAAAATAATCCGTTTATCTCCGGCTTTCGCCTCCGGTAAATAAACCTGTACCATCACAGGTATTTTGCCTTGTTGGGTACTAAGTTCAACTATTGAGTTGAAATTACGATCGCCTGCTTGCAAAAATAAAATACCTTCACCAGCTTTATTTCCCAGAGGTTTGAGAATCGCTGCACCCTTGGCATCGACAAATTGGCGAATGACTGATTTATCAGCAGTCACAATTGTTTCGGGAATTGCCTGAGCAAATTGGAGTGCATACATTTTTTCATTCGCTGACCGTATGCCACTAGGATTATTTACTACCAAAGTTTTGTTTTGGTCGATGTAGTCAAGAATATAAGTTGCATACAGATAGGCAGTATCAACGGGAGGGTCAGTCCGCATAAATACTGCATCCATAGTTTCCAAGCAGCAATTGATACTTTCACCTCGCTGATACCAAGGATTAGCAGCAACCCAGCGATCGCTCATCAGTTTAATTGGTGTCAGTTCAACTCTTTGGAGAAAAGCCCAAGCTTTGCTGTTGACTACACTTAGCTGACTCGCTTGAGTTATCCAAACTTCGTGTCCTAAAACACAGGCAGCTTCCATAATGGCTACACTGGTATCGTGGCAGGGATCAAGTTTATCAATAGGGTCAATAATAAAAGCCAGTTTCACAATTGCAGCCTCAGGGAAAAAAGGGAAAAAGAAAAATTTCGTAATACCCGCGATCGCAGAAAGTCAAGTTCAGCGATTACCAACTCATCATTAAACACAGACGATCCTGTGGGAAGTTGAGACAACGACAAGCCGACAGGAATCAGGATTTCTAACTCGCCAGTAAATTATCTAATTTTCCCTGGGCATCAAGTGCGTGGATATCATCACAACCACCGATGTGTAGATCGTTGATAAAAATTTGCGGAAGCGATCGCCTACCATTTGCCCTTTCTGCCATTTTGTCGCGTGCGTCTTCATCTCCATCGATGCTGTATTCGGTAAAGTTAACACCTTTATTTTTCAATAAACCTTTAGCGCGAATGCAAAATGGACAACTTCTCCAAGTGTAAATTTCTACTTTGGCTGCCATAATATGCTTAATTTTAGTTACAGTTCTTAATTTTAAACTGCTATCGCCGGAAATGGGATGATACTAATTGAGGGAAATTCCGGATGTTGCGATCGCTTACTCACATTGCGCTTCGGTTATTGCCTCCAGTTAGGGGCTTTTTATAGACGAATTTTAGAAGGGGAGTGACTTCTGAGAGTATCTAGAGCAAGGATTATAGCCCTTAGTGATAGGAGTATTGAAAGGACTATTCTATAATAATATTTTGTTTACAATCTTTTCTTTAATATCAAACTGCGATCGCCAGAAATTTAGGGACTACTAAGTTTAGGAAAATTCCGGAGTTGCGATCGCTTTTTGACCTATTGTTTTGAGTTGCTCCTCAAACTATTAAATATAGGCTAAACTCGGGGAACTTTGACTATTTAGATTGAACTTGTCGAGTGTAATTTCCCCTTTATTTACATCAATAATTCCCATTTCAAATAAACGATATTCAATATATTGTCTAATCCCTTTATCAACAATGCAATTAATCGAGCCATCTTGATTAATTTCGTTATATTGACGATTACCTTCAGCGATAGGATAGCCGCTACAACTGCCAAAGAATTTACATTGACTGCAAGTTTCTTGAATTCTCTCTTCTGCTTCCAGAATAATTTTTTGATGCTGAGAGCTACTAATTAGATCTGCTAGAGGTTGATTGAAGATATTACCGTGGGTATGAGTAATTGCGTAAGCATCTGCATAGCTGTAGACTTCTCCATCGACATCAACAATATAAATTGACTCCCATTCGCGTTTGTCGTAGAAACTCGTGGGTGCGTTGGGACTGTAATGATAAATTACTTGTTTAATTGCTTCATAAATTGGCGATATCCAAACAAATTTATCATCTGCCAACCATAAATCTACAAGTTTTTTATATGCTTCTAAAACTTCGTAAGCAGTGATTTCAAATCCTTGATGTTGATTTTCAAATGAACCCTTGAATAAAGGCAATATTCTGGCAGAAAGGTTCATCTCGCGATAAAAGCTGTATATCTCTGGAATAAAATCGAGATTCTTTTTAGTTAGGACGCTGATACAACCAAAATCAATATTTGCATCTGTGAGTTTGTCGATGTTTTCTAAAACCTTATTTTGAGATTCAATACCTGTTTGATAAACTCGTAATCCTCCAAATAAATCAATTGAGACTCCAACCCCATCAAATCCTTCTTTCAATAATTTTAATCGTTGTGAATCCAATAATGTAAGGTTTGTTTGTACGCCGTTTCTAACCTGAATATTTTCATAATTAAATATCTTTTTTTGTAAATCAAAAACTTGCCAGTAAAAATCAGGTTTTTGTAATAAAGGCTCTCCACCATGCCAAACAAATTCAATTTCGATAGGAAAATCTAGATTTTGATAATAACTAGCAATATTTAAAAACATCTGTTCAATTTGAGCTAGTGCGATCGCATTCTTATTACCTAGTTCTGCAAATTCGTAGCAGTAGCGACAACGGAGGTTACAATGTTTCGATGTTTTGACCACAAATTGAACTTTTTTTGTTTCCTGTGTCATGATAATTACCTCTTTTGCTAGGAGAATAATACAAAATAATTTTTGTAGATTTGTAGGTATTGTAGGGTGCGTTAGAAGAGAGTTCGTAACGCACCAAAGACTTAATAAGGGTGGACGAAACTATCGCTATTAATACCTAATTTGCGAAAGTTGAATTCAAATATTTAAACTTAAGGAGTTTGAATTTGTTTGAATGTACCAACTGCGGATGGACGTTGCTTGATAGCTGGATTTGTAAAAATTGAGCCATCAATGGGTTTGGTAAAGTCAGCAAATCCTGGTTTTTCTTTAAAATCAGCAAATCCTTCTTTAAATGGGTCTGCACCAGTGGTATTGATTTTTCCTGGAGTCAAGATATCAATTTTGTCGCGAACAATGGGATTATCGATTTTTTGAATAGTTGCTTGACTGACAGTAGTTTTAGGAATAAAGGGATTCGCTTCTGCCTTCGCAACTGTGCTAATAATTGAACTTGCTACAGCCAAACTCATTGCTAATGCGAAACGGCTAGATTTAGAAGATAAAAGATTCATTGATTTTTCCTGGTAGGTAATTGATTTTCTACATTTTCTACGAGCGATTTTGTTTTTCTCGCTCCTACCAGTTGATATGTCCGACTGTTTTGGTTTATGCAGGTTTAGATTGAGTTGCCAAAAAAAAGGCTCAGAAGTTTTAGTGTACTTCTAAGCCCAGATATTAACTCACTTCATGAAACTCTACGTTTTGACTTAATCTTGGGAAGAATTCTTCTCATTGTTCTTTTGCTTGGTTTTCAAAGCACCAAGGGCGAATAGTCCTAAAGCTGCCGCAGTAGTAGGTTCAGGTACTTTCTTGGTATCTGGTTTTGGTGGTGCTGGGACAACTGGTGGAAGTGGCGCTGGTGCTGGTGCGGGTGCTGGTGCGGGCGCTGGTGCTGGTGCTGGTGCGGGCGCTGGTGCTGGTGCGGGTGCTGGTGCTGGTGCTGGTGCTGGTGCTGGTGCGGGTGCTGGTGCTGGTGCTGGTGCTGGTGTGGGGGTTGAGTAATTAGCTACGAAGAAGGAAGCGTGAGATAGGTCTTTTCCATTTTTGCCACTACCATCTAAAGCAACGCCAATAGTATTGAAAATCCCTTCTAAACCGGTCTTAGAAAAATCAATGTCTTGGAAAAGATAAGCACTGTATGCGGTACTGCTTTTAAGACTGATAACAAAAGTACTTAGATTACCCAAACCACTAGTGAAAGCTTTGTCCAGACTCCAGGAACCTATGTTGGAGCCATTTTCTGCTTCAAAGCCCAAACTATTTGTTCCACCGTCTGATTTCCCTGCTAGCGACCAAGTAACGTTAGAACCTACATTTGCTGTAAACAAACCATTATTCAAACTTGTCAATAGGGGGTTTCCAGCGCCTGTGTCATTACCTTGAAAAGGTCCTTTACAAGCGGTAGCAGAAGTTCCTCCAAGTGATACGTTATTTACACTACACATTAAAGAATTGACAACGCTTGGCGCGGGTGCGGGCGCTGGTGCTGGTGCGGGTGCTGGCGCTGGTGCGGGCGCGGGTGCTGGCGCTGGTGCTGGTGCTGGTGCTGGCGCGGGTGCGGGTGCTGGTGCTGGTGCTGGCGCTGGTGCTGGCGCTGGTGCTGGTGCGGGCGCTGGTGCGGGCGCTGGTGCTGGTGGGGGTACTACTTGATTTCCATTTCCATTGCCATTGCCATTGCCATTTCCATTACCATTTCCATTATTTCTCGCCATCGCTGGGTTCATGCTTAGAAACGATGCGGATACAGCAGTTGTTAATAAAAGTAATGTATAGATAGATTTTTTCATTTTTAAGTCAAGCTCCTGAAACAGAAATCAAAAGTTGTTTGTTGTATTTTGTTACTTACCAATTATTGAAAACAAATTATTTTTTGTCTGCTATTTATTGCTGTATTCTTAATGTCTTTAACAAATTAGCTTTTCTCGTAAAAAAATAATTTGTTAAGAGTGAAACTACGGTAATAAGTTTATTTTTTATGACCATATCAGAATACAGTCCTATTTGAATTTAGCCAAGTTATGTATTCATATATCAGGGCAAATACCGTTATAAATAATTAGTGATTTAAATTTATTTAATAATTCCTAGATTAATTATGTAGAAAATGTAAATTGATGAAATTATTAAACGGTGTGTTTCTCTGTATCCGCAGCAAGATAATGTGGATGCTGATAAAAGCAGAACCCCAACTTCTTTAAGAAATTGAGGTTCTCAGGAATTTGATAAATTCAAATTTTAGATAATGGGTGACGGTGTGCCGAAAACATCCTACTGGCAATACACTTATCTACGTACCCAACCATTAATAGTAAAACGACTATCAGCAAAGTTTTTAGAAGGACAACTGACAGGCAGGACTTCATGCATATACCTGCTGAGGAAGAAAACAATACTATTATTGCGTGGCTCCACTGTTTTATAAGATTTGGCTTGTACGTAAAAGTTATTTTCAATTTTGCTGTCGTAAATCAGTAATTCACCACCAGTAAACGGTTTAGGCTCTTGATAAAAATAGTAAACATATGTTAGCTCTCTGCTAGCAGTTTCGGGACTACCGTTATCATTGTGAACTTTATAATAATTACCATCGTTATGGGAGGTAAGTTGACTTTCAATTTGAGATATGGTAAAAGGAGAAATCCCAAATTTATTTAAAATTTCTGGAATTCTCTCACGGATTTTTTTGAGAATTAATTCTGAAAATTCAGGAAATGAATAGAGAGCCATTGAACGACGATAATTTGCGTCGTTGGTAGAAGTATTTGTCGTTAAAAATTGTGACTTTCTTTTGAGGACATATTTAATTAGTTTTTTGTGTTCTTCAGGAGTCAAAAAATTATCTATCTGGATGTATTCAGAAGGCAAAATCTCAGCTTTGATATCCTGGGATACTTCAGTTACTTCTGTTTGCTGAATCAGCATAGGTGGTTCTGTAATTATCCCAACTAGGTTTTCGCTAGGAAAAGACAAAATTGATTTACCTTGATTTATAGGAATTTGAAATAAACCGTGATAATTTGGTTCCTGTTTGCAAGCACGAGCGGCAATAGATGTTAATAAACTATGTAATAAAGGAGTATGTGAGTTGAGATAAACGGTGTACTCATGTCCTCCTGCTAGTAAAAGCTTGACTTGGACTTCTTTTGATTCTAGTTTTTCTAATTCTGATTCTGTATACATAATTGATATATAGGAAATCCGTTGTTTTAGTATACAAGTCAAAATCTTTACTACCCACCCAATAATTACTGTTTTTTGTACGCTTGTAGAAAAACCATTAAAAAAGCTCTAAACAAGCTTGCATAGCCGATTAGAGCATTAATTATGTTAATTATTTCACTAAAACATATGGCGGTATTTACTGAGATGAAACTGCGTAGTGAATCAACTGTCCAAGACGCTGACGTAAGGTTTCTAAACCTAAACGTTCGCTGGCGGAAATGAACACAGCCATCGGAAACTCTTCTCTTGCTAGTGCAAGAGTTTCACTACTCGCTTTGTCGATTTTGTTAAATACAACCAATGCCGGACCCGGTGTAATGGGCATTATTCCCAAAATATCCCGTACTGCCCGAACATGGCTCAACCAAGCTGGATGGGATAAATCAACCAAATGCAATAAAGCGTCAGCCTCTGTCACTTCTTCTAAAGTGGCGCGAAAAGCATCCATCAAAGCATCTGGTAGTTCATGGATAAACCCTACCGTGTCGGTAATGAGAATTTCCTGGGGTATATTATTCGTCGCACCGGGAACTATCAAACGTCGTGTTGTCGGGTCAAGTGTGGCAAACAATTGGTCAGCTACATACACTTCGGCATTTGTCAAGGTATTTAACAGCGTCGATTTTCCGGCGTTGGTATACCCAACCACAGCGATGGAGGGAATTTGCTCATGTTGTCGTCGCTGGCGCAAACGCGATCGATGTGCTTGCAGTTGGTTTACTTCTTGCTGCAACCGGGAAATGCGTTTGCTAATTGCTCGTCTTTCGGTTTCCAGCTTGGTTTCACCAGGACCTCGCGTACCGATACCGCCCCCCAGTCGTGACATGGCTTGTCCGCGTCCGGTGAGTCGAGGCATCATATATTCTAGTTGTGCCAGTTCGACTTGTAATTTACCCGCACGGGATTGGGCACGTTGGGCGAAAATATCTAAGATGACTTCGGTTCTGTCAACAACGCGGACACCGATTTGGGCTTCGAGATTGCGGACTTGGGAGGGGGATAAATCGCGATCGAATACAACCAGATTCGCCCCTAAAGTTTGTGCTGTGAGGGCGATTTCTTGGACTTTTCCTTCCCCGACGACTGTTTGGGGGTGAACACGACTGCGTTTTTGCCACATTGTTTGCAAAACTTCGCCGCCAGCAGTATCAACCAACCGTCCCAATTCAATGACAATGTCTTGGAATTGGTGGGCTGTGGTTTTGTCAGTCATTACCCCAACAATCACAACCCGATCGCGATCGCTGCTAACATCTTGTCCACTAAATTCGCGTTGAAATTCTTGTTCGAGTTCTTCTACCAAGTCGATAAAATCTTGGTTGGACAAGACATCCAAACTCATTGGTGGCGAAATATGCCAACTTGGGGTTGGTAGGGAGTTATCCTTGTCATTTTCAGATGCGCCATTATTGCCGGAATTTGTATTGACTGAAATACGAGTATCTTGTGCAGTTAGGTGCGCTAGATAAGCCTCTTTTACATATCCAGTCGCCCCACCACCACGTTTGGTAAATCCGGTTCCGGTAATATTCAGTACAACTAGGGCATCAAGTCTTTGCATCGCCATTGCTGTTAAAGCCGAATCATTTGGCGGTTCTGACTTTAAGTGTGTTGCGACGCAACGGATACCGCTAAGTCGTTCTGCGCCGTAACGGGGCAATTCTAGCGGTGGAATCTGCGTTTGACGTGGAGTGCCTACACCAACCCGGATGACTTGTCCGCGACGATTGATGTAGGCACACACAGGGAGATTTATTTCAGTGCTAATAGCTGCCAGACGCTGGGAAAATTCGGGCGTGGTGACGCGATCGCCCGGTAAGCGCTGGTGGTACAGCCGTTGCAATTGTTTTAGCTGGCTGCTCTTTAAACCTTGGAGATTACCAAAGATAGTCTCGATAGGCGTATATAACCAGTGAACTGGTCCTCGAATGCTTCTATGTCTATTTTAGAACATTGACTGCGATCGCGTTAGGTTTTGGAGGATGCTGGAGGGCATGGTAATTGGGAATAATGGTAATTGAGGAATGAGATTATTTTAATGAGAGTTAAGTAGAACGGTGCAAATAAACCGTAGACGCGGAGCGGCTTCTCGCAGAGTAGTATGTAACGAAAAGTAAAGTGACTTGAAAATCTCTTCCCTCCTGCCTTCTGCCCTCTGCTTCTTGCCTTGCCATAACGACAATTTTTAACACCGACCTACTTACCCTCATTTTTGACAACTTGGGCAGTGAGATAGATGACAGTCCATTCATTCATAACTTGATTTGGTTTGATTTTTAGCTGTTGCCCGATTACTTCAATAGATTTACTTTTTTGGCGGAGTTCAAGAATTTTTCTTTGTAGAGGAGTGAGCTCTTGATACAATTTTTGCCATTGTTTTTGATTGAGTTGAAAGTTATTTTCCTGGGAAGTATTTTTTAGCCAGGTATCAATAATTCCTGATTTTCCTGGTGTGGCAAATAATCGCAAGGCGTAATAACTAACTTTTTCTCGCAATTGATATATTTCTTTGATTGGTTTATTTAATTGTTGGGCGATTTCTTCTTGAGATTTGCCTTGAAGATAGAGTTGCAACCATTTAACTCCATCTTGCCCGACATTTTTGGCTAAGTATTCTTCAAATTCTTCTTTGGCTATATTTTGTAAAAATGTTGTATTTGTTGCTGTTTGTCTGATATCTGACTGAATTATTTCTTGAATATTAATTTCTGGAGGGTTAATTTCTGGAAATTCTTTGGTATTAGCAAGTAGGATATTTTTTTCTTTTTTACTAGTTGTTTTGATTCCTTTTCTAATTTCTCTCCTAATTTTGAGTTGAGTTGTGGGATTTTCTCTTTGATTACGACATAAATAATTAATCAGAGCATGGACTATTACAGGTTGATTACTGATTGGACGCAAACAATATTCTTCTGTAGTCGCAAAGAGTAAGGCATTTCGCAGTTCTATATTTGTTGTATATTGGGCGATCGCATGAATATGCTCTTGAATATATTTATCAGTTTGTAATATTTCTTGAACTACTGTTTCTAATATATCCAGAATTACATGTTGATTTTCATGGTTAGAGGTAATCAATGCGTGGATTTTTTTCCGTGATGTGATAAATTCTGTCAGGATAGAAATTAAATTACTGTAAGCTTTTTCTCGGCTAAATTTAAAATATCTTTGGCGTAAAATTTTATAGCGGTATTCCATTGCTTGTTTGGCAATTTCCAGTTCTTGAGAATTGAGTTTCTCGAATATTTTCAAATCAATTCCTAAGAGCCAATCTACAATTGCATCCTTTGTATTGTTATTTTCTGCCTGGTAGTCAAAATATAAACGCGATCGCCAATATAAATCTAGTTTGGCAACTGAAGGGGTGATTTTATAATCTTCATAGCCGACAAAACTAGAGATGAGACTATCTAGTTTATAAAGGAAATAATATTGTTGAATTAAGGCATTGATAATACTATGATGGTTGCTTTCTTCCTGATGATTGATACTTGCGATCGCATTGGTTAATTCAATTGCTTTGTTGTAACTTTCTATTGCTTCTTGATGTAGTTCTAAAGCATATAATGCATTCCCACGCGCAAACCAAGTTTTATGTTCTTCTGGTTTGATTTTTAATGCCTGCTCAAAACTAATAATTGCCTCTTGGTAACGTCCACAATTTAATAATGCAATCCCTTGATTAAACCAATATTCATGTAGTCCGGGTTTAATTTTTACTGCTTCTTGATAGGAAGATATAGCATCTTCATATCTTTGCAAATTATCACTTAGAACTGCACCACGATTGTTGAAAGCAGAGTCAAAATCAGGTTTAATTTGTAAGGCTTTGTCAAATGAAACTACAGCATCTTCAAATCTCTCTAAATGTCTTAGCGCTAATCCTCGGTTGTACCAAGCTTGATAATAATCTGGCTTAATTTTAACTGCTTCATCGTAGGAGGAAATCGCCGCTTGATATTCATTCGCAGCAACTAATAAATTACCTAATTTAAAGAGTAAATCGGCACGATTTATTTCTAGCTGATAATCTTCAGCAACTAACTCTTGAAATTCTAAAATTTTCCCTATTTTTTGTTCAGGAGTCAATTTTAAATATTCTTCATAATCTCCCTCTAAAATCAATCGTGATGATTCTTCTGCAAATACTTCTGGCGTTATTGGTAATTCAAAAACACCTGAGCGCCAATCAAAGAAATCTGGGGCGCGGTGAATTAAGTAACTAATAGAAAATGAGCGCAAGATAAATACAAAGCAAATATTAAAATCATCTCTAAACCTTTCTCTCTGCTGGTTAAGATGATTTAAAATTGGCGGAACACTACTTAAATTACTAAATTGTCCTTCGCTAATTTCGCCAAAATTACGCTTTTCATATTTATACAAAGAATATTCTAAGCCAGTAATTAATAAAATATCAACTTGCTTATTTTGGGTAAACTCAGCCACCCTTTGATATAAATTATTAATAGCTTCAGCTAAACGTAATACCTGAATTTTCCTTTGAGGAATTTCCTGTTTTATTCTCGTAATCACCCGTTCAGCTTCAGTTTGTGAACATTGGACAAAAAATAAGCCAAAACCTTCTTTGCGTGTGAGGGCGCGAATTAAATCTTGATAAACCTCCTCTGGCTCTGGAGATAAATCATCATCCCAATCATTGATAGATTGATTCATGAAAGTCTCGCCAGAGCTTCTTTAAATTCCTGTATTCCTTGAATTAATGGATGGGTATCATACCAACGATGCATTTCTTCTTCATCATCTAAATAGCGATATTCTAAAAGGCAACGATTATACATTAAACAACGATATTGATCATCATTAATAATGCGTTTAGAAAGAAATATTTCCGCCAGTAAATCCCATTGATGATTTTCTACAGTTCGACGATAGGTATCTCTAGCTTGGGTGATGGCACGACGAACTGCTCTTTCGGTAATTGGTAATTCTTCAGTCCGTGATATGGCATCTTGAGTTAATAAAAGTAAATTTCTCACATGTCCTCCACTCATTAAACAAAGTTTATTGATTGTTTGTGGATTATCAAATATCTGTGTTTCTAAAGATAATTCTGGTGCATGTTGTCGCACTCGCTTGCGAATGACTTCTTGAAGTTTATTTAATCCTGGCTGATAAACCTCTCCCGCCGGATTCCGCACCATTATCATTGGTAGGATTAAACAATCCCCATAAATATCCCTTAAATCAGTGGCTCTAATGGAATAAACCATGGAAATGGGAACAGTATAAATTAAATGGCAATCTAAAGCCTTCAATTGTTCACTACGATCTAAAAATACCTCATCATAATTAGTGCGATCGCCTTCTTTAACTAATACCATGCGATCTAAATTATCGACAATCACCGCCAGTTTAGTATAACCATTTGGTAGTCGCTTTTTGGCATCACTAAGAAATTCATTTAATACCTTAATCAAAGTTACAGTGTGAGGATTAACCTTCTCGCGAATCTGTTGTCTCAATTGTGGCACTGCCCGCAAATTTGCCGTTAACTTGGCAAACTGAGACATTTGCAATTCAACCCCCATATCCTCAAACTGCATCTCAGTTTGTGCTAAATCTCTTAATTCTTGCCAACGCTCCTGCAACCAGTTTAACAATGGACGGGGACTTGCAATATCACCTAAATCCCGCAGCAAACGCCGGGTACAAGCCAGGAGTATATCTGTATACTGAGCATCTTCGGAGTCAATATCTTCTTCATCAGCAGCAAAATATACAACATAAAATTGCCGATTTTCTAAGTACTGTTTTAACTTCAGTAACTCTGTTGACTTACCTGCACCCCGATGCCCCGAATATAATTGATAGGTATTCTGGTTAGCTAGTTGAATGCGATTCCCTAGTTCTTCGATAATATCCGCATCTCCCCGGACATCCTGACAGTCTACATAAGTGGGGTCTCCGGCTGGGAGAGGGCGAAATGGGTCGAAAGCATTGTAGAGCTTTTTTAAAAGTTCGGTATTATTGACAACACTTAGCATAGATACTCAAGATGACGCTTTCGTTATACTATCTAAAATTGTCGCAAAAATCACATATCACTAATATCATGTCCGGTTAAATACTTCTTATTAAGACTGACATGGAGACGTAGAGATGCGGAGACGCGGAGAAATCTTAACTGTAAGTGATTAGCCGAACATGATATAACAGGCAAAGTAAAATTAATAACTCGTAACAATTTCCAAAAGATAGTCACAAGATGATGACGCGGGGACGCGGAGAGACACGGAGATTTATTTTATGTGTTGCCAGATTTTGGAGAAGCGATATTTTTTGATAAATACTCTCTAAATCCCATTATTGGCAAATTACAACTATAAAAACAACTATAAAAATTGATATTCATCAATTTTTTGGGGATTTGAGGGTACTGATTAGCAGCAATGACCAGGGTATTTTAAGGTCAGGTATCAGTGATGAATATTGTCTCAGTGCAGGTAAGACTGAAGGTAGCACAAAACGCAGAGAACGCAGGGATACAGGAAGATTTCCATCTTGATCTACCAGTCCGTATTGCTGTGCTAACTCAGCAACAATTTGCACTTTGCCTGTACGAAGAATAATATTTGCTTCACTCGCAAGTTTGGCAATCACCCTTCCAGTCAGTAAAGGAGTTTCCCAGTTGTAGCGATCGCTCATTAACGAGGTTTGCTTGTTGTTAGCATTGGTTTGCTCTATTTCGGATACCATCAGGGAGATATGCTCAGTGCCAACAATACCTGGCCATACTGAAATAGAAGCAACATTATATTTTTTGAGTTCAACAGCCATGTCTGCCGCCAAGCGATCGCAGCCTGCTTTACCTGCACCGTAAGCTGCACCAAAGATATAGGACATGCCGCCCCAGGAGGAAATAGTGCAAATTAATCCAGAGTTATGCTTAGTCATCATCCGGGCAGCAAAAATACTGGCTACATAGTGACTACGTAGACCAACTTGATTACAAGCATCCCAAAGATTGGGTTCAAAATCCCAGAAGGGCTTGCCATTGGCATCTTTTAATGCCTGTACGCCTGAGTAAACATTATTCACTAATAGGTCTAATTTGCCATTCTGCTCATCTTGGATACGCTCGAATAGTAAACGTACTTGCTCATCGTTGCTATGATCTACCTGGACGGGAATACAAATACCACCTGCTGCTTCTACTGCTGCTTGGGTTTCCCGCAGACTCCCGGAAATTTTGTCACCAGCATTTGAGCGATCGAGGCTGCGACCGGTGATGTATACAATTGCACCTGCCTCACCAAGACCAATGGCAATTCCCTTCCCTAAACCCCGCGTAGCACCTGTGACTAATGTGACTTTATCTTTGAGATATTTCAAAGTAAATCTCCTGCATTGATTTTGGATTTGGAATTATGTTGGATTGGAAATTAAATACTTACAGGTGCGGTGGTGGTGATGAGGTGAGAAGATAGTAGGGAACTTATTCTGTTCGCATATACTATTTTACTGTGCATATTTAACAATTTTGACATAAAAATATAAGTATTTAATTTGGAAATGCGATCGCCTGTAAATCTGGACTGGGAGCGGTGAAGGCAATGCACAACAGAAGATTCATTAGTAATTTTTAGTCAATTGTCATTATATAAATACATCTATTGGCAGACTATCTTTAGTGTTAAAAATATCATAATAGAATGAGTTATGTAAATTTATTGAGGGCGGTGCTGTGTCTGGAATAATTCAAACTATTAGCAACTTTTTTATTCGCGTGTTCGCTTTTTTCTCTGTTGTGTTTAAATTGGTTGCGAACTCGATCAAAAATTTCTTTGGCTTTTTTGCTAGCCGCTTCGGTCTGACTCAAACTGATTATTTCTTGGAAACAGATGAGGCGCAAACCATGAAACGGAGTGAAGCCAAAGAGCGCATTGAAAATAAGCAAGATACTACTTCTTCTTATTCTGCTACCACTAACCGCCGCAAAAAAGCCAAAATTGATGACTACTTCCTCAACATGGCTCGTGAGGTTAAAAAAACGTAGGTTTTATCTTTGATTTTTCTATTATTTTCAGTCAGTAATGGTAATAAAGGGATATATACATCGAAAAAGAGCAGTAGAACTGCTCTAAAAATGGCTGTTTTCCCAAAAGTATTAAATTGACTGAACAATGAGCGCGTTGGCGATAATCCTGAGAAGATTTTATTTACTAAATGCTGGTTCCGCTTCTGGTGCTACTACCTTCTCAACTGGCGTTGGCGTTTGTATGATTTGTAAGTAAAGTTCACTCAGTTGATTTGCCACACCATCCCAACTAAATTTAGTTTGAACCCGACGTTTTCCGGCTTCACCTAA
This sequence comes from Calothrix sp. NIES-4101, assembly GCA_004296455.1. Classification (GTDB taxonomy): domain Bacteria; phylum Cyanobacteriota; class Cyanobacteriia; order Cyanobacteriales; family Nostocaceae; genus Brunnivagina. The sequence continues at coordinate 3,153,939 of AP018280.1, read as the reverse complement.
TTTATGCCGCCATTCAGGATTAGAAATAATCTGATCGATCGCTTTGGCAAATTCCGCCACATCCTGTGGTGGTGCCAGTAAACCTGTTTCCCCCGGAACTACAGTAAATTGCAGTCCGCCAACATCACTGGCAACTACAGGTGTACCACTTGCCATTGCTTCAATCGCCACTAATCCAAACGGTTCGTAATGACTGGGTACTACACAAACATCCGCAGCAGCGTAGTAGGTAGGAAGAATTTCTTGACTGAGACGACCGGGAAATGTAGTACAAGCCCGTAATCCTAATTCATCTACAATACCTTCAATGCGATCGCGCTCAACACCGTCGCTTTGTCCGGGAACACTCCCACCACCAATAATAATTTGCAGTTTCTCGTCACCATAAAATTGCGACTTTCGCATTGCTCGAACTAAGGTTTCAATACCTTTACGATGATCAAAGCGTCCGACATATAACACTAACTTGGCATCAGGCTCGATGTTTAATGCAACTCTGGCAGCGTCTCTATCTATGGAACCAAAGCGTTGTATGTCAGTACCGCAAGGAATTATATCAATACTTCCCTTGGTAGAAACCAATTGACGCATATGTGCCCTTTCCTGCGGACTTGTTGCTACTATCCGTTCTGCCGTTTCCAAAACTTTACACTCAGTTTCCAGTCTCTGGCTGGCTATGGGCGGAATATTTTCGACAGTGGCGTACTTAACTGCGCCCAGCGAATGATATGTGTGAACTTGCTTGCTACCAATTACTTTCTTTAAATACATTCCCGCCCAAGCAGACATCCAGTAGTTTGTATGCACTACTTCATAGACAAGATGGTTTTCCTGCTGGAAGTTGAGAAATTTATCGATAAACTCCGGTAAATACTGGAACAATTCATCTCGGGGAATAAACTCAAGCGGACCTGCACTAAAGCGAATTGTGCGACAACCTGGGGTATGTTGAACTATTTCTTCTTGCGCTGCGCTGACTCGGCGCGTGTACATATCAACTTGCCATCCAAGTCGGGCTAGGGCTTCCCCGACATTACGCACGTAGACATTCTGACCTCCTGCTTCCTCTCGACCAATTTCAATTGCGGGATCGCCGTGGAATGAAATTAATGCAATACGTCGTTCTGATTGAGGGTTCATATGTTTTGGTGTCTTTTATGTTACTGGGGGTTGAGATAGTTGATATAACTTACTAACCTTTCGCCTCGATTACTTTGACAAAGAAAAACTTAAAGTTACTTTAATTGTTCTTTATTATAAGTTAATAAGTCCTATATTTGTACATATGTCTTTCGTTATGATGTTCCTTATATCTCCAGATACATAACATAGTCTTTTTATTATCATAAGTATAAGTTTTGAGAATCCATTGAGATAAGCCGTATCTTTCTCTGGGTCAAGCTTATGTATCCAGCCCAGGAAGGAAAAAATAGTAGTTTTAATATCTAACAATGAAAATAATTTGCTTTTTGCTAGACATATCAACGACATACTTTAAATTTAAAATTGGCAAACAAACAACGGCTGAAGTATTTATTTTGTAATTAACCAAGTTTTAATCAAATAATTACTTAAACACTGACATGATTATTCTTTTGCAACTATTTATTCGATAGCAGTACGGCTGTTTTTTGGTTAGCGATTATACTATAAAGTAAATTACTATTATTTTTGTTACAAAAAATACAATTTCTTAAATAAATTTGACATATGCGAACATGTACAAGCATCTTATATTACAAGTTGTAAAAACACTTGTAATCTAGCCGGGGACATAATGATACGAGCTTCTCTTTAACCTGAATCGTGTTGAGTCTTGTTTTTGTTGGTAGGAATTATTTTGTGGATATGCACCTACAGCAAAAGATAGATTTTTGCTGTACTACATCCATACAAATGTTTGTCAATGAGTACATATCCCATATACTTAATGATGAATCTATAAATGAACTTTTATTAAGCAGGGAGTAGAACAAGTGTACATCGTGCAAATAGCCTCAGAATGCGCTCCTGTCATCAAAGCGGGGGGGTTAGGGGATGTGGTGTACGGATTGAGCAGGGAACTAGAAAATCAGGGGCATACCGTCGAGTTAATTCTCCCGATGTATGATTGTATGCGTTATGACCATATTTGGGGTTTGCATGATGCATACCGCGAGTTGTGGGTGCCTTGGTACGATGGTCAAATTCACTGTTCAGTATACTGCGGTTGGGTGCATGGACGGGTGTGCTTTTTTATTGAACCGCATTCGCCGGATAATTTCTTTCATCGCGGTTGCTATTACGGTTGTAATGATGATGTGATGCGATTTGCCTTTTTTAGTAAGGCGGCATTGCAATTTTTACAGCAAAGTAACAAGACTCCAGATGTTATCCATTGTCATGATTGGCAAACGGGATTAGTTCCGGTGATGCTGTATGAAATGTATAAGTATCACGGTTTGGAATATCAGCGCATTTGCTACACCATCCACAATTTTAAGCATCAAGGGATATGTGGGAATGAAGTCTTGCAGGCAACAGGTTTGAATCGTCCCGAATATTACTTCCAATACGATAAATTACGGGATAACTTTAACCCATTTGCTTTAAACATGATGAAGGGTGGTATTACTTACTCGAACGCTATCACGACAGTATCGCCTTATCATGCTTGGGAAGCACAGCACACTGATATTAGTTGTGGCTTGGGACATACTTTATATCAACATCGCGATCGCTTTCAAGGTGTTCTCAATGGGATTGATTATGGTTTTTGGAACCCGGAAAGCGACAAGTACATACCATACAACTACTCAACTACAGAATTTGCACAAAAGTCATATAACAAAAAGGCATTAAGAGAAAGGCTGAAGTTAGCTGATAGTGATAAACCTTTGATTGCATATATTGGTAGACTTGATGCTCAAAAAGGTGTTCACTTGGTTCACCATGCAATTTATTATGCACAGCAACGAGATGCCCAATTTGTATTACTAGGTTCCGCCACAGAACCCAGTATTCACAGTTGGTTTGCCCATGAGCAGAAGTTTTTAGCTGAAAATCCTGATGTTCATCTCGAACTCGGTTTTAATGAGGAATTATCCCATCTCATCTATGCTGGTGCAGATATGATGGTTGTTCCTAGTAACTATGAACCTTGTGGATTGACACAAATCATCAGTTTAAAATATGGGACTGTGCCAATTGTTCGCGGTGTGGGAGGATTAGTCAATACCGTGTTTGATTGGGATTATGATCAATTGCATATCCCAGAAGAACGGAATGGATTTGTCTTCTTTGAAAGTGATAATTATGCTTTAGAGTCGGCAATGGGACGGGCAATAGATTTATACAATCTCAACCCCGATATATTCCAGAAGTTAGCAATTCAAGGGATGGAATATGATTACTCGTGGAAAAATCCGGCTCAAAAGTACATGGAAATTTACGACTTGATTCGTCATCAATGGTTATAACGTTGGTAATAATTTCCTAATAGTCACAGTTGTTGGTTCGGTGCAAGCACAGAAAATATTTTCATATTTAACAAAAAATCTTATGTTTGCGCCCCAATCCAACAGTAAATACTGTTAATCCCGCCATCAAGCTGAAAAAGTAATATACATAATCCCTCTGCCTACGGGTAAAACTTTTCCGCGTCCCCGCGTCTCTCAGTCTCCGTGTCAGTCTTAATGATAAGTATTCAACCAGACATGCCTGGAGCGATCGCATTTTTCCATTTCCAGAACTGCGTGTTACAATTATACTACAACAAAACTTTGAAAATCACTATGAAGATTATTATTTCCCTGACAATATTCTCCACTCCTCAACTTCTCACCGATAATAGTGAAAATCTGACCTCATATTCCTTTACCAATCAGTGCTGTGACAGAAGCTAAAAGTTACAAAGATACAGTAAATTTACCCCAAACAAAATTCGACATGCGGGCGAACGCGGTGAAGCGTGAGCCAGAAATACAGAAGTTTTGGGAAGAGAACAAGATATACGATCGCCTTTCGCAAGAAAATCCCGGCGATATATTTATACTTCATGATGGACCACCCTACGCAAATGGTTCATTGCATATTGGTCATGCTTTAAATAAAATTCTCAAAGATATTATTAACCGTTACCAACTTTTACAAGGTCGAAAAGTGCGCTATGTTCCTGGTTGGGACTGCCACGGTTTGCCGATTGAGTTGAAGGTTCTGCAAAATATGAAACAGGCAGAACGGCAGAATTTAACACCTTTGAAGTTGCGTCAAAAAGCGAAGGAATTTGCCTTAGAGGCAGTTGATGGGCAACGCGCCAGCTTTAAGCGGTATGGTGTTTGGGGTGATTGGGAAAATCCCTATTTGACACTGACTCCGGCATATGAAGCTGCCCAAATTGATGTTTTTGGACAGATGTTTTTGAAGGGATATATCTATCGCGGTTTGAAGCCCGTGAATTGGAGTCCCAGTTCACGCACAGCTTTGGCTGAGGCGGAGTTGGAATATCCAGAGGGACATACATCCCGAAGTATGTATGCAGCTTTCCCGATGGTAAGTTTGGCGGATGCTGCTAAATCGTCCTTGGGGGAATATTTGCCAGATTTGGGTGTGGCTATCTGGACGACAACACCCTGGACAATTCCCGCGAATTTAGCTGTGGCAGTCAATCCTGATTTGGATTATGCAGTGGTGGAGGTTTCCTCACTCCCAGATGCAGAGACGCAGAGTGAGATTCGGTTTAAGTATCTGATTGTGGCGAAGGATTTAGTTGATTCTCTGGCTGAAAAATTCGGCGTGAATTTAACTGTAAAAACCACAATCAAGGGGAAACAATTAGAACACTCTACCTACAAGCATCCTCTATACGATCGCGAGAGTCAAATCCTGATTGGTGGCGATTATATTACCACTGATTCCGGTACAGGTTTAGTACATACTGCTCCCGGTCATGGTCAAGAAGATTACATCACTGGGCAAAAGTATGGTTTACCAATTCTCTCCCCCGTCGATGATGGCGGCAATTTTACCCAGGAAGCGGGACAGTTTGCGGGGTTGAATGTCTTAGGAGATGGCAATCAGGCGGTGATTGATGCCATGTCTGCGGTAGGTGCCTTGTTAAAAGAAGAACCCTATCAACACAAATATCCTTACGATTGGCGGACAAAAAAACCGACGATTTTCCGGGCAACTGAGCAGTGGTTTGCCTCAGTCGAGGGATTTCGCGATCGCGCCCTCAAGTCAATCTCAGAGGTGCGTTGGATACCCGCCCAGGGCGAAAATCGGATTACCCCGATGGTAAGCGATCGTTCCGATTGGTGTATCTCCCGTCAGCGTAGTTGGGGTGTACCTATCCCCGTATTCTACGATGAGGAAACCAACGAACCATTAATGACGGAAGAAACCATCAATCATATCCGCGATATCTTTGCCGAAAAAGGTTCCGATGCTTGGTGGGAAATGTCGGTGGAGGAATTGTTACCCGAACAGTACCGCCACAATGGACGCAAATATCGCAAAGGCTTCGATACGATGGATGTCTGGTTTGATTCTGGCTCCTCTTGGGCTTCGGTGGTGCAGCAGCGCCCTGAGTTGGAACGTTACCCAGTTGATATATATTTGGAAGGTTCCGATCAACACCGGGGTTGGTTCCAGTCGAGTTTACTTACCAGTGTGGCTGTCAATGATTGTGCGCCCTATAAAACAGTGTTGACGCATGGATTTACCCTGGATGAAAAGGGCTTCAAAATGAGTAAATCCCTGGGTAATGTACTTGATCCAAATAACGTCATCAATGGCGGTAAAAATCAAAAAGAAGAGCCTCCCTATGGTGCAGATGTGCTGCGGTTGTGGGTGTCTTCGGTAGACTACACCAATGATCAACGTATCGGTAAAAATGTCCTCAAACAATTGGGAGACATTCGCGGGAAAATTCGGAATACAGCCAGGGTTTTGTTGGGTAATTTACATGATTTTGACCCGGAAAAACATGCGGTTCCCTATGATAAATTACCCGCAGTCGATAAATACATGTTGCACCGGATGACGGAGGTATTTAACGAAGTCACAGATGCCTTTGAAAGCTTTCAATTCTTCCGTTTCTTCCAAACAGTCCAAAATTTCTGTGTGGTAGATTTATCGAGTTTTTATATCGATATCGCCAAAGATAGATTGTATATCAGCACTACCGACGGTTTTCGTCGCCGCAGTTGTCAAACTGTATTGTACCTGGCATTGGAAAACTTAACCCGTGCGATCGCACCTGTATTATGTCATTTAGCCGAGGATATCTGGCAGTTTTTACCCTACAAAACCCCCTACAAATCGGTATTTGAGGCGGGTTGGGTAAATTTAGATGCAAAATGGCAAAATCCCGAAATCGCCGCCTTCTGGGAGAAATTGCGGGATATTCGTAATGATGTCAACAAGGTACTCGAACAAGCACGGGTTGATAAAAATATTGGTTCGTCTTTGGAAGCGAAGGTGTTACTGTACATCAATGATGAGGAATTACGGAGTTCTTTGCAGGCATTGGAAAATAATAGCAACGGTATCGACGAATTACGTTATTTGTTAATTACTTCCCAAGTTGAACTGTTAGACTCCGCCCAGAAACTTGCAGGATTAAAATACAATTCTGTGAGCGAAAATTGGGGAATTGGCGTAGTTGATGCTGAAGGGGAGAAATGCGATCGATGTTGGAATTATTCTACCCATGTTGGGGAATCAAAAGATGATCCGTTGTTATGTGAGCGATGTGTTGATGCTTTAGCTGGAAAGTTTTGATCTTGTTATAAATTTTTAGCCAAAATTTTTCCCTTTCCAGCTAGGAGAGGGATTTTTTATTGGTTGTTATTTTGTGGTTTGATATGAAATGCGATCGCGTTGTCTCAGTAACGTTGGACAGCGTTTGCGAAAAACTGACAATGCGATCAAAACTTTCACTGGAGGTACTTCTCCACCCGTCGCTCCTCTAACATGGCAGCCACTTCTTCGTCAGTGGGTGTAGGTCGGTCTGTTTTTAACAAGCCTCGCATCCGCCCAATTGCAGCAGAGCGTTCAGATTGAGAAACTGGACTCTCTTGAAGAGATTCAACAATGAGACATATTAGTGCGAGGCGATGGCTGGGTGGCAACTTAAAGACTTGTGCCTTCAAATCTGGCGATAACATAGACGGCTCCTATCCTCGAAGTTGTCTACTACTCATCTGGAAATTTTTGATCTTTCTCTAAAATTTTGCTAAATTGTGTCCCTTTTCTAAGTGGAGAGGGATTTTTTGTTTGTTGATGCAGAGGTTGTCGCAGAGTAAAGTCAGAATATTGAGATAGCGATATTGCTTTTTTATGCTTCGCCTTATTTTTCTACCACCCGTGAGAATGACAACTACTTTGTACATCCTTCAATTTTTCAATATTTTCGGATTGGACATCTTGTTCACCTAAGTTTCGCATTTTTTGACAAAGTTGAGCAGTATTCTCACATGATAGGTCATCAAAATTATTACTATCATATTTACTATTAATACTGTAACACTCTTCAGAACCTCTGATATTATCACTATAAGTTTTACCGACTCTACGCTTATTAAACATGTTAAGAACTACAGAGTTTTCAGAGATGCGAAGTTCTTTCTCGTACCCTTCGATTATACTAGATGGAACCGAACAAAGCCAAAGAATAATAAATGTAATAAAAATCAATTTAGTTTTAATATTTTTTCTAATAATTTTAATTTTACTGTACATAAATTTTGAGAAAAGTAATATCATAGCAACCATACTTATAAAACCTGTGGTGTTATAATTTAGGCTTAATTTTACCTGGGAAATAAAGTTAGAATAATTATCCGTATTAGAACTATTAACTCTATCGGAGAAGAAAGATGTACGTACATTTACTAAATCTACTTCTCCTGAAATAATCAGATATATTTGAGAAAGTACACACAATATAATCATGTATATTATAAAGAACATAAGTATACTAACCCCAGGATTAAAATTTATTTCTTTACCTGTTATCTTTTTAACTATTTTCTTTATTAATGGAAATACCACAAAGAAAATCAATAATAAAAGTATTACAGAGGATATAACTAGCAATAATCTCATTTTTTGTTTTTGTAAGTATTGATTAAATTACTTAATCAGATACTACCCAAAATTTCTCAAAATCTAACAGCATGATCGCAATTCCCGGATTTCTCACCACATCTCTCAAAGCCTTATAAAACCTAGATTTATGCGTTTCGCACTGCGACAAAATTATGACCCATCAAAAAGGCTCGAAATACCCTCTGGCTAAGGATTACGAGATAGGCGATCGCAATAGTTGTGAGAAATGCGGGAATTCTGCGTAGGTTGGGCGAAGCAAAGCAGAACCCAACATTTACAACATTAATTTACATTTTACTGAGGTTTGTCGCGCGATGGTCGTTAGACCGCTCCTTCGGAGCATCGCACCCAACCGACAATCAGCCTTTTTCCACCATCTACACCAAATAACCCAAAATTATCCCAATTAATTTTACTTTTGGCAGCAATTAATTGACCGAGGTATTCACCATTAGATGAATTAAATGTGCGATCGCCTAAATTTAGTCAAAAATAGGTAGTAGTGAGACGAGTAAGTTTAACCTCATGAAAAAATCCGCACTCGGTTTGGATGTTAATCAAGCTTTACGTTCAAGTGTGGCTGATTTTGGTCACGTTAATCCTTGGCTGGGATTGTGCCGTTTTTCTGTCCTCGGAGCTTTATCTCTCAGTCTAATTACCCTGGCTTGGCGGCTGGATAATCTGATTTTGTTTAGCTTAGTAACAGCGATCGCAGGTATTGTATATGCATTTTGGTTAATTTGTACTCACGATAGTACCCATAACACCCTCACGGGTTGGGGATGGTTTGAGGCAATTTCCCCCCGTCTCATTTCTTGGCCGATGTTGTGGCCTTATGGAACTTACGCCGAACTGCATTTACTGCATCATGCTTGGAATGGAGTTGATTTACGAGATCCTGAACGAGTTGAATGGACTTTAGAGGAGTATCAACAAGCCAAACCTTTCTTACGCTGGTATGTTCGCCATCAATGGCTCATTGATATGTTTGTCCTTGGAGGATTGGGCTTAGTTATCAAAACTTTGAGACAAGGAATTCACCTGAGTTCCCTACGTTCTGGGTTGCGAAAACAAATCGGATTGGATTTGGGGGGAATGATTTTGATTCAGGGTCTTTTCGGGACTATTGCCCTATCCCAGGGTTTATTTGGGCGTTATCTGCTGTTTTGGTTTATCTTGGAGCGAATGATTGGGATTATTGTCCAGATGCGGGATCATTTGGAGCATTATGGGCGTTGGGGTCAACGGGAAGGACACCTGCTCACTCAACTTTATGCTGGTCGCAATTTACAGGTGAATCGGTTAACTAATTGGTTGATGGGAGGCTTACCTTATCACAGTGTGCATCATGGATTTCCCCAGTTGCCTTTTAACCAACTCCCCGAAGCGTTTGGGCGGATTCAAGAGGTTTTACAAGAATACGATTTACCGCCAATGGAACTGGGAAAAGGCTATCTTCAAGAAACTTTAAGTTTAAGCCAGCATCCTACGGTCTGGAGCGAAAATGAACATACAACCCTAGCTATAACTAAGAGAAATCTAAGTTACTCATGTATCTTTAAGCACAAATACAGACTATGAACCAAAGTTCAATAGGAGCCTCATATCACTTTGGTGGTTGATTATTGGAGGTTAATTTAGGATAGGCGATGCGTTTGTGATGAAACTGCTGCCAAACCTGGACAAAAATATGGGCAATTTGAGCCATTTCTGCCCGTGTTAAGCCTGAATCCAGCAATTGATTATCTTGCCAACGTGCTTTCAGGATTTTGTTTACCATTGCCAGCGCTGCTTCTGGGGTGACATCTTTTTGCGAACGTAATGCCGCCTCACAGGCATCAGCTAACATGGCTATTCCGGTTTCTTTAGATTGGGGAATGGGGCCATCATAGCGAAAATCCGATTCCGGCACGACTTCTTCAGGATGTTTTTGTTGCTGCGCTTCCTGGTAAAAATACGCAATCAAAATAGTGCCCTGGTGTTCGGGAATAAACGCCTGAATTGCACTTGGTAGTTTGTACTGACGAGCCATTACTAGCCCTTCACTAACATGCTTTTTAATAATTTCAGCACTCTTCCAAGGGTCATTAATGATATCGTGTTTGTTTGGTTCTCCCATTTGATTTTCAATAAATCCTAGCGGATCATGCATTTTCCCGATATCGTGATACAGAACCCCAGCCCTCACCAGTTCCACATTACAATTTAATGCCCGTGCCGCAGCCTCTGCCAAAGTAGCCACAAACAATGTATGTTGGAAAGTACCCGGCGCTTCATGGGCGAGACGTTTTAATAAAGGTCGATTGGGGTTGGATAATTCGGCTAGGCGAATTGGTGTGACTAAATCAAATAAGGCTTCTAGGTATGGACTTAACCCTAGTGCTAAGATGCTCCAAACTAAGCCTGCAAAACCGTTGAGTGCTGCTGAACCTATTACAGCATACCAAAGAGGCGCGATCGCAGTATTTACTAACAAAAAAACTATTCCCTGCGTCAACCCGATTAATATCCCTAAGGTAGCTAATTCTTCCCTTGTTCGTAGTCCTTCTCTACCGGGGAATCGCCATTGTCCCGCCATTAATCCACCCAGAATTCCACCAACCGCGCTAGGTATTAAATAATGCCAGCTAAGTTCTGTACTCATTGAGAGCAATATTGTTAACAACCCCATAACAGTGCCGCCAATGGCAGTACCGTAGAAGCTACCAAGGATTAAACCAATGGCAGTTAAGCCTGTCAAGGATTGGGTGAAGATGATGAGTAACGGCGCACTCAGGGTGAGGAGGAAAATTAAGAGATAATCACTTTGGCGTAGTTTGGGGCGAATTTTTTGTTCTACTATGCGGAAAACAGCCACCGCCAATGCCGCTATCGCAGTAAAACGCATCAGATGTAGCCAATCAATACCGCGTTGACTTAAGTGAAAGTGATCTAATAATACAAAATCAGCTTGAGTAATTTTTTCTCCAGCCTTAACAATCACTTCACCTTTTTGAATGGAGACTATTGTTGGTTCTACTGCTTGGGCTGTTTGTTCGGCAATCAGCTTCGTTTGCTCCATGTCTTTAATTAAATTCGCAGTGATTACCGTTGATAGCAATCGCTTTGCTAAAGATTGTGCGTTTGCTGGCACGGAAACTCTCACCTGCATTGTGATTGCAGAGTTGAGATGCTCTTTAGATATCCCTGGATAGATACCCTGTGCCAACATTCTGTCTAAGGTTTGCTGCACTTGAATTTTAGTTTCCTGCCAATCAGTATCAGACAGGTTTAAGAAATTGCTGTTGTAAGGGGTTTCTGGTTTAGCTGTCGCTTTTTGGTTTAGGGTATTTTGAGTGGTAGTATAACGTTGACGAGCTTGAGCGATCGCTTTTAATAGTTGTGAGAAAGCTGGGGCAGAATTTGACTCGCGGTAAGTTCGCATTTCCCTGACAGCTACCTGTTGGACAGAAGTTAAGCTAGTTAGATTGCTAGTTTTATCCCAGCTTGGGGATATTAACCGCCATTCTGTTTCTGATGCTTGTCGCAGGTAAGTTTGCACAGGAGTAGATAATGCTGAAGTTTGCACAAAGGGAAAATTACCCAAATCCTCACGGATTGCATCACCTTTTGCCAATAGTTGCTGAAGATTTTGATGAATTTGCTGATTAACTTCTGCATCGACAACCCATACTGCTAAAGCACCGCTACGTGCCTCTCTACGTCTCTCCTCTGTTGTTTTCACATCTTCAACATCCGCTAAACTTGGAGCGAACAGCGTTTGGGGAGCTATCTTACCGACATCCAATTTGGGTTGGTTATACAAACGGTAGCCTAATCCACTGGAGAGAGATAGCACAACCAGCACAAACATGCCAGCAGAATAAAGACGCTTATGCAGATGCTTACACACTTTTGGCTTTGCTGTTCCCGCATGACATCGCCTAAATTTAGGTGCAGTTTGCTGATAGTACCTACGAAATAAACTCAAACATTACCCCCAATTAGCACACCAATATAGTGCTTCTTAAGCATACTTAGGCGATATTCATATTACTGACCATCCTATTTTATCTACAATTTTCAGAACTGTTCGATCAGGTTTATTCGCTTCCTTTGCTATACAGAAATGAATAATTAGGATAAAACCAATGGATGCGGAGAAAAATTAATGATAACTGCTTAACCAGAGTGGATAACAGCTATCCACCTTGTTCATTGTATCCATTAGTCGATTCTTCAGATAGTCGCAACAAAGCCTTCTCTACCTGCGGAGACAGTTTTAAATTTCCAGAACGCAGATGTAAGTCATGTTGAGGAAAGGGAATTTCGATATTCCGCTTACGTAAAGATTCGTAGATTGCGAAGTATAAATTACTTTTGATTAAAAACTGTTTGTGGGGTTCTGCTGTCCATACCAACAACTCAAAATTGAGGGCGCTATCACCAAAACCTTTAAACAATACTTGGGGAGGAGGTGTATCTAAAACACTAAGCTGGTCTTTAGTTGCATCTAGCAACGCTTCTTTCACTAAATCAGGTTCCGTGTCGTAGGATACACCAACAGGTAAATGTAGGCGAGAAATAGGGTTACGGTGGCTCCAATTGATGACTTCAGTTTCCAAAAAGCGGGAATTGGGGACAATTATGGAAATATGGTCTAGGGTTCTGATTTCAGTACTGCGGGCACTGATGCGCTCCACTGTACCATACAAATTTCCCACCTCAATAAAATCACTGACTTGAATTGGGCGTTCCAATACCAAAATCAAACCACTACCAAAGTTTTTCGCAATATCCTGGAAACCAAAGCCAATCCCAATACCGAAGGCACTAGCCAAAATTGTTACCGAACTGAGATCGAGTCCCCAAATTTGCAATAAGACGATGCTACCAACTACAATCAAGCTGTATTTCGTCAAAATTGCGATCGCTTCTTGAGCACCTCGGTTAATTCCTGCTATCTGTTGTAAAACACGAGAGCGCAAGATATTAGTGATGGTTCCGGCAAAAATAATTAATGCAAATAATAAAATTACTAAAATGAGCAGATTGATTAAAGAGTAAGAATTATTGCCCAGAGTAATAAATTTAGATGTGAAACTAGAAGTTAAAACATAGGAGATTTGATAGCTCCATTGCCGAGTATAGGGAAATAAATTAGTTATATAAATAAGAGTTCCCGCCCATATACCAGCGCGGGCAAATAAAAGCATAAAGTCAAATAGTAACGCTAATCCTTTGGGTAAATCAGCATTCAATATCTGTGCATGTGCATCATTTAATTTGATCTGGACAATTCGTGAAATACGTTTTCGGAACAATCCCAGCAGCCAAGAAATTGCAAATGCCCCCACCAAGATACTTGCAGTCAGAATGGAAGTGTTGCGAAGATATTGGAAACTTCGTTCTGACTGAGATTGTGCTAATGCTTCCTGAATTTGTTTAGCCCACAGTGAAGCTTGTTCATTAGTTGTACTACCTGGTAAAGCATCTTTTTCGGTTACAGTTAGTAAGTAGCGATCGCCTAATAAAATCGTTGGTGATTGGTTACGCTCTTCAATTTTTACCTGAATATCTTTGTCTGATTTTACAACCTCTCTGAGTTGAAAATTGATTAATTTGGCTCGTTCTTGGGCAGTAAATTGACCGGATTCGCTGACTTGAAAAATCTGGTATCCATCCACAACTACAGGATATTTTGTCCCATTTTGGGCTATTCCTGGACTCACCCAAAAACCCAGCAATAGTAGAATTACCACTGTGATGATGCGTAAATATAAGAACAAGGGAAAACGTGGAGAATGAGGTTTCATCATATATTCAAACTAATTCTCATAATTTCTAGATATCTGTTGATATTTGGCAATTTTCGGGATTTTTGAAAATTCTTTGTGAATTTACCAAATAATTCATAATATCAAGTCTTGTTAATTTAGTGATTCTGAAATTATTCTCTGCATTCCCTTATCTTCCTATCTCCGTAGTCATTGTATCGTAATTATTGATCAGTTATCATTAAATTTGTCTTTGCGTCCCTCTATCTCCCTATCTCCGCGTCAATTTTCTCGTAATTATTGATCAAATATCCCTATGATTTCTCCTACTTTAATTGCCCAATATCATTAAAAAATTGTCTAGATAAGCCTCGTGTGAGTAGAACTGTGGTGAGGAGATTAGCAAAAGCGATCGCAAATAAAATTACAATTTCATAGGATGCGGCTTCTTCTGGTTTTACACCACCCAGCAACTGTCCGCTAAATACTCCCGGTAATGTCACCATTCCCACAAGTGTCATTTGATTAATTGCAGGTATTAACCCGGCACGAATCGCATCTTTACGGTACTGTGCGACTGCTTGCTGGGGTGTTGCCCCTAAACTCAAATGTGTCTCGATTTCTAAATGACTCGAATCAATTGTTTTTACCAAACGTTCGCCAGCTAAGGCAGCAGCATTCATCGCGCTACCCAACACCAAACCAGCTATCGGAATTAGATATCGCGCCTCAAACCAAGGTTTCGGTTGAATAATCAAAAAATTTACATATAAAACAGTTAAGGCTGTACTCACAAACAACGAAACCCCAACTAATGGTAAAACTAAGGGAATTTTTGTACTGATTCGATTGCGCGTTACAGTTGTCGAAATGATGAATATTATTGTCAAAATTGCCAAAACTGCCACAGCATTATTCATGGCATTACTCAGTGCAAAAACCAAATCCAACACATATCCCAAAACCATCAATTGCAGCAATGTTCTTCCAGTTGCCACAAGCAGGTTAAACTCTAATCCAAGTTTTTCCCAAGCTGATAAACCAATGGTAATAACCATTAAGGCAACAGCAATAACTAAATCGAGAGGAAATTCTAACTGGATGATTTCTGGCATAAGTGGCAAATAGGGAAAATTAATAACACCTAACTCTACCCCTATTAAACCGTAAGGCGATCGCTTATGTCTTTGGCAAATCGCTCATCGATTACAATTATCATTACACCAGGGTAAGATTGTTGATGTATTTACTGCTATGACTCAAATTCCTAGTAATTTGTGCTATTAAATCAAATTATCCTGGGTAATTTCTTGATCGATTTGTTCGGGATTTTTTTCGTAATAATGCCAAGCTGTGCTTAAATCTCCCACAGTTAATTCAGGATAATTTGCCAATCGAACTTTTATTTTCAAGCTAGGTGGGCAGAAAAATTTACAGTTATGTCATTACGTAGCTTGCTTCTCCGCAGGAGTGCGTAACGGAGTGAAGCGAAGTAATCGCAAGGTTTATGAGGCTTTTACATTCTGTTACACAGTTGACTTTATTTGCACCTACCTGACTTGAAAATAAAAGTTCGATGGCTATCAAAATAGATACATTTAGCTTCTATTTTCATCCGTCCTGGTGTGCGTCAGTTCATGATGGCTACTTACCCTACGCGCAGCAGGAGAACGAGGAAAAAAATCGATCTGTCTAACGGCGGAAAAAAGAAAAAGAATAAAGGACAAAAGAGCTAAAGTATAAAGGGCTACTGACGAATCCTCCCGACCCCACAAACAACACGAAAACCAAAATCGTTGTTGAAAAGGACGCGCTCCGCCCTAAGATCGTTGAGATGGCAAGCAGAACGGCAGTTCTCAGGATTGTTGCTCCAGGAACCACCACGCAGTAAGGCTGAACCTTGTTTTTGAAAAAGATTATCTTCGTTACCTCCCTTGTTAAACCAAGGAGTACCATTCACTGGAGCACCTTCATAATTCTCATGCCAATCATCAAGACACCACTCCCAAACATTCCCGTGCATATCGTATAGCCCAAAGGCATTAGGCGGAAATTGCCCAACTGGTGTGGTTTGTTCTCGATATTCTCCTTTGGGTTCGTCAGCAAAGATTTCGTTCACCTTGTAATTCACTAATTTGTCAGTAATGGTTTCGCCAAAATGAAAAGGTGTGGTGGTTCCAGCACGACAAGCATACTCCCATTCAGCCTCTGAGGGGAGGCGATATTCTTTACCTGTATGTTTTGATAATCTGGCGCAAAATTCCAACGCATCGTACCAGGAAACTTGTTCTACTGGTAGATTATCTCCTTTAAAGTTCGATGGTTCTAATTTTAATTCGCAGTTAACGCGAGGTAGCTCAGCTACCGCTTTCCACTGTGCCTGAGTTATGGGATATTTTCCCATGAAGAAGGGTGGTAATGTCACTTTATGCTGGGGTTTTTCGCTTCTGTACCTTTCCCAATCAAATTTTTCAACAAGCCTTTCTATTTCTTCATCTTCCGTACCCATCATGAATGTACCCCCAGGGATAGCAACCATTTCCAGGAGAACATTTTTACCCAGATTTTCGGTAAAGTATTGAGCAAGTTTAGTATCTTCCTTAAGAATCTCACCACGACGGTTGACTGTGGGGGTTTTGCAAGTAAAAACCTCAAGGTTTGAGGGGAAAGGAATCCACCTTTGAAGGTAAGGGGGAATGATAAGACTTTGTGGTGTTTGCGTCGGGAGATTATTCTGGTTGTTAAGTTCAGAAACGCGAACCCTCAAAAACTGTTCCAAGCGTTCCATACTTAAATTTCCTTGGGTGGTTTCTAAAGCTTCCCGCAAAGCATAGGTAAAACTTCCCTGCTGCAATCCATCGATTTCGTAGGCTCCTTCTTTGTGACTGGAGGCGGAAAATATAATCAATCCTTCCCCTAAATTGGTTTCTCCTTGTAATTGTTGTTCTAAGGGAGAAACTTCAACAAAAGTAAAGTTTCTTGTAGTATTTTGAGTGGTTCGGGTATTTTGGTAGAGGTTCGGTTCAGCAAGTTGACGATCTATATCCAGTAACAAAATTATCTTTCCTGCGCCAGAACTCTGCAACTGCTTAACTAAATTAATCAAAGATAATCCTGTTTCCTCTGGTATTTCTAAATTACTATCAGTAAGTAACAAATAATCCTGTCCGTTACGATAAATGCCATAGCCACTAAAGTAAAACCACAGAGTATCTTCAGCAGATAAAGTATATGGAGGGAAGTTTTCTAGCCAAAAGTATCGCCACCCATCCTGAGTCGGATAAATAGAATTTGCAGATTCGTTGGTTAACAAATCTACTTTCTCAAAACCTCGGTGACTAAACCACTGCTGCATCATGACTGCATCTCTCACAGCATATTGTGCTGGTGGTATTGAGCCAAGATTTCGATATTCGTTGATGCCAATAGTAATGGCATAGTGTTTTCCGGTGTTGGGAAATTTGCCTTGAGTAACCCGATTAAAGACTGCTTGCAGATAGTCAACAAACTTCTGATAATCGCTACCTTCCAAAACTTCAGTCTTGGAATAAAAGCCATCTGCATATTTCAGAAATTCTTCTCTTCTGTATTCCTCAACTGAAAAACCAACAATAGGTAAAGATTGAGAAAATTGAGGATTCCCTTTCAAAATGCGAATAATTTCAATCCCGTTAAATCTTCTACCCTGATAATAGCTATTGGGTAAATGATAATTAATTAAAATTAAATCAATTTCGCCTGATTTTACCAGTTGAATGACTTCATTAACATCCCCAGTCCCCCAAACAGTAATGCCATACTCTGAAGATAACAATGTCGATACTTTTTCAATAACATTTAATTCATCTTCAACTAATAAAATAGTTTTTAATTGTGGTAATTCAGTAGCAACAAAAGTCTCTTGCTCTAATTGTTGAGCAAACTCTACATAATCTCCCCCCAATTTTCGCAAAATCCTAGCTGTCACCTCAGCAAATGGCTTCACTTGTTCTTTTTCTTGTCCTGCGGTTTCTGGCATTTTCAAAAGTGCCATAAACTCATCTAGAGATTTACCCATTTGTTCAGCAACATAGCGAGAAACGGCATTGAGAACATCGCTAGAGTCGCACACGGGAGCATCTTCGAGAAAAATATCGCGGATGTGAAATTCTCTAAACTCATATTCAACAGCATCGGGATTAGTATCTGGCTCAATAATTTGTGCTGATTTCGGTTGTAATAATCCCCCTAAAAAAACCTCTGCAACTTGCACTTGTCGAGATTCGGGCAACAAACTTTCTTGAATTAACCGGACAATGGGAAGATTAATCACGGGTGCGGCGGCGAGGAGTCCTGCCAATTTTCGCCCCAAAGGAGAACTATTCAAACGGAAACGCTCAACCCGTTGCTGAGAATCGAGGGATGAGAGTGCTTCTTGCTGCCTTTGTAAAAGGGGATATTCTTCGATATTTAGTTGAGTTGGCAGGAGATATCCAGGAACTACAGCATCAGCTTTCCCTACTAACATTTGACTCCACTGGGCTGCTAGTTCTGGTTCAAGGCTGAGAACAGGAACTTTTGTCTTTTCTTCCTGGAAAAATTTTTTATTAACTAACAAGTCTTGATTCGCAACTCCAGCAATCGAACTACTAAAACCCACTGCTGTCCCTAAGCTTAAGGCGCTGCGCCGCCACATCCACTCTGGTAGCATTTGAATCACTGCAAGGGGTTGCTTCTGCGCCCAATCACACAACACAGGGAAAATAATTCCCTTACGCCAGATATTAGAAACACAATCACTCACGACTAAAATCAAACGTCGCCCAGTTGGATCGATAATTTCTTTGGGATGGCTGAGGCGATGGTTGCTACCCATACGTGAGAAAATTTGCAGTGCGTTCCCTTCTTGGTTCGGCTTGATACCCCAAACTCGCAAATCTCGAAAGATACCGTAATTTTTGAGTAAGCGTTGTAACTCATTCACGGTGTGTCGCCAAATTAACATTGATTGACTTTCATCAATAACTAAGGCAAGGTCTAACCAAGGCTCAGGTTCTGATTTGAGGACAGGAAAACAAATATTTACAGGCAGAGAAAAATTTTCGGAAGCAACACGTTCAACAGTGGCTATTTCATCAACTATTGTCTGATTCCCTGTGTTTACACGGCGCATTAAAGGATAAAGAGATTGGGCGAAATTCAGAGGTTCTCGTAAGGAGGGTGCATCGGGAATTCTGATAGGTAAACCTTGGGCTTGGGGAGAACTTTCAGAAGTATAAATAGGTGCTTTTGGGATACGTTCAGGTGGTGGCAAGGGAGTGTTTTTCGTGTCTGTATCTTTTAAGTCTGTTGCTGCTATTTTTTTATCTTTTGAAGTGTTATTTTCCCTGTCGGTATTAACTAAATTCTCTGACTTGACATTGCTGATTTCTGTAAATTCCTGCCGTTTTAAGGTTAGCCACAACACATCAGCTATTTCTTCGCCAGTGAGGTTGAGTTTTTCCCCTAACTCGGCGATTAACTGAGCGAAATTATTTAAATTTGGTTGGGGCTGCGGCATATTCTTTATTTTTTTAATTCTAATTTTTTAATTCTATTTAAATTAGATTAAGTAGGACAGATAAATTAAAGCTCACATAGATTAACCTGTTTCGAGCATTTCGGCTTCGCTCAATGCTCAACCATCATTTTCTAATAATTCGAGCTTAGAACTGATTACAACTTCCTAATTAATTTAATCAGTAATATTGAGCCGTCTAAAGAGGATTTCTTTGATAGACTCTTCATTCTCAGCTTCCGGGCTAACTTCACGGGTGAGTAGGTAAATAGTGTTTAATAATTGGTCAGTAGCTCGCTCTAGAGGTTTGTTATCATCAGGTCGAAAAGCTTCAATCAGGTCAGATATTTTATTTTGATTATTTTTATCTTGAAAAAATTGTTCACCAAAATGAGCTTTAACAATTTCATTGAGAGCATCTTTTTTCGGGTCTGGCATTCTGACTCTTAGGCAACGTCTTTTAAAAGCCGGGGGAAAATCTCTTTCTCCATTACTCGTCATGACAATAATAGGGAAGGCATAACAGCGAACCCAACCACCAACAATTTCTGATTTAATATTTTGGTCTTGGGTGTAAACATTTACTTGCGTTTCAGAATTTTTCTGCGAATCTTGAGAGCGACGAACTAGTTCTGGAATTTTGAATTCCCCTTCTTCAAAAAGATTGAGTAAATCGTTGGGAAGATTAATATCACTTTTATCGATTTCATCAATTAGTAAAACTCTGGGGAGCAGGGAAGGTAAAAAAGCAGTTCCCACTGCTCCCAAAGTGATATATTCACCAATATTTTTTTCTGTTTCTCCAGGCTGATTAACATCCTGTAAACGAGCGATCGCATCATAATCATATAATCCTTCTTTCAGGGTAGAACGGGTATTAATCGCCCAAGAAAGTACAGGTCCTAAACCCAATTCATGGGCAATGGCATAGGCAAGAGAGGTTTTTCCCGAACCCGGTTTCCCTGTCACCAATAGAGGACGACGTAGGTAAATAGCAGCATTGACGGCATCAATTACATCTATTGCATCTGGTGTAATACGAAAATTTTGACCCCGTTTAATTTCTTTTTGCTTCTTCGTTTGTAATAATTCTTGGAGTGCTTGCCACCGTTCATCAATCCCATTTTGATTGAGGGGAATATTTGTGCGATCGCTAAATTGTCTCCAAGGAGGAGGTTCTAACTTTTCTAGTTGTTTAATAGCTTCTTCATTTCGCTGCCCACTACCAAAAAATAATCGCCAATTTTTCTGTGATTCTGTATTAGTCATTCTTAACTCCAATAGTTATTATTTTTATTAATTATTTTTATTAATTATTTTTATTAATTATTTTTAGTAATTAATTTAATCATATCCACTCAAGACATCCCCTCCTTGAGCATAGTTAAATTTTGCAGGTACTCGATCAGGATTGTCATATAAAAATCCTAACTGGTAACCAAAGTAGTTGATAGGTTCTACTGACTTATATTGGTCATGGGCACTTTTACGAGTATGCCAAATATGTTCCAATAAAATATGTGTTTTTTGCAATGAATCAATATTTAAAATATTATCAATTTGTTGGCGAATTTCTGCACAGGTTAATTTGGGGCAGTTATGCCATAAAGATATAGGGATTCCCCCTCTTAAAAGAGAATTATAGCGTTTCTCAGTCTGATGAGGTACGATATTTAATCAGGTAGTGCATCTGGTAAAAATTCTAAATGAAACCATACTCAATTGACTTACGCCAGAAGATAGTTGATACCTATCTCGAAGATAAAATATCACAACGCGAGCTTGCAACTCGATTTAAAGTTGCTTTAAGCTTTGTTCAAAAAATACTCAAACAATATCGAGAAACAGGAAATATTGCTCCGAAAGTGAGGGAAGAACAAACTCCACCGAAATTAAACGAACAGCAATTAAAAATTCTTGAAGAAATTGTAGAAGCAAATAATGATGCTACGTTGGCAGAAATTCGTATTTCTTTAGAACAAAAAACAGGTGTTCTTATCGGTCGCTCAACAGTCGATAGAATGTTAAAGAAGATAGGCATCACGGTTAAAAAAAAAACATTGCACGCTTCGGAAAAAGAAACTGAAAGAGTTCAGAAGTTAAGAGTAGAGTTTTGGTTAAGAATTCAAGCCATTTTGCCTGAAAACCTTATATTTATTGATGAAGCAGGTGTTAATTTGTCTTTAATAAGAAAAAATGCTCGTGCCCTTAAAGGAAAAAGAGCGTATAGTAAACGTCCCCATAAACGTAGCAAAAATGTTTCTTTAATTGGTGCAATAGGTATGAGAGGTCTCATTGCTCAATATAGTATTTTGGGTGCAACTGATGGATTAACATTTGAAGCTTTTATTTCTCAAAAATTAGTCCCAAAACTTTGGAAGGGTGCTTGTGTTGTTATGGATAATTGCTCTATTCATCTAGGTAAAGATATTGAAAAATTGATTGAAGATGCAGGAGCTATATTAATTTATTTACCACCATACTCTCCTGAGTTTTCACCAATTGAAAATTGCTGGTCAAAAATTAAAGAGACACTACGTTCTATTGGTGCCCGAACTTACCCAGATTTGGCACAAGCTATTGAAATAGCTTTTAATAAAGTCTCTTTAAATGAAATTCGTAATTGGTTTACTCATTGCTGTTACTGTACCTCACTAGCATAGGAAACGCTATAAAAATTATCTCGTGGTTCTCAATGTCAGGAAAACATTTTGTGATATTTAATGCTAATTTCTTTTGCCATTCATTAGCTACGGCAAACTCATCTTGAATATTATTATTTTCTAAGTAGATAAACTGATTCTGAACATGACTATTAATAGGGTTATTTTGCAGTAAGTCTTGAAAAATATCCCATTTTTCTTCCAACTTAGTTAAAAATTCTCCAAAATTAGTCTCTTCATTAATTAAATATCTTTTCAAACAGCGTGTAACAACTTGATATTGATAACCAATTGGCTTCGACTGATTGTTACCCGCCGGAATTTCTTCTAATTCTAGATTTTTATCGAAGTAATCAATCGGTAAAAAGAGTTCAATTGTTAAAGTATGCTTGATATATTTATATTCTGTAATGAGTTTAAGTTTTGCATTTTTAATAAATTGGTAAATTTGGTTTTTAATATTATCAAATTCGCAAATTACTAGACCATCTCTATCAGTATGAATTGCTTCAGTTTTACTGGGTTGATTATTTTCTTTGTAATTGAGAATAAGTTCAGCTTGGAGAGTAAAATTATTAGATAAAACTTCTTTTTCAACAACAATTAATAGGTGTGAATTAACTGTTGATGATGATGGTTTAACTTCTTGATATATTGGTAGTTTAATATTCTTGTTATGAGCTATTTCTTTTAGCCATAATTGTATTTTATTTTTAGTATTTACATCGGTTATTTGTTTATTGTTAGTTAGCCGTTCCGCAAAATCTAAAATAGTTGGAATATTATCTTTTCTGAGCGGATATTTTTCTAGGAAAATTTCTTTAAGAGTACGTAAATTTGAAATATTGATAATTTGAGGTACGTTCTCTTCAATATTTTGAGTTATATTTCGTAAAGTCTCTCGGCAAACTGCTTGAAGTATATCATAATCAACTTCTGATAAAATTAAACTAAGTTCCTGCCACTGAGTTTGAGAAATAACTATCTCAGTTTGAGAGAACGGATAACGCTCCTTATATATTTTTTGTAGCTTTTCATTATTTGGATTTTCGTTATATGCACCCTTAATTAATTTTTCTAATACAGCTTCTCCTTTTGAATCAGCCCAATCAATTAGCTCAGAAACAACATCTTTAAGTTTTCCTGTCCCGGCAATAGCCTCCAGATTTTCTTCTAATTGATATTTGACTATTCGCCTTAATGATTTATAACTTGGATAAGCATCAAGTAAGGCTTCCTCTAATTTTTGTTGTTCTTTAGCCAGTAATCCCATATCTCTAAAATTGTCCCAATCCAATTAGTCATACTTTATTAATCATGCTTCAGAGAGATAATAGGAATAGTTAGGGTATAGAGAATCATTAAAATTACTCCATAACCAGAATTATAAAAACTTAAAGATTCAAAAGGCTCGCCCCCAATAGCAATCGTCCAAATGATAAATGCTCCTACAGAAATCAAAGTTTGTTTAATCGCAGGAGGTTTATTTGCTTCCGATGTTTGGTTATTGATATAAAAAAATGTGAGTATAGTAAGAAATACAAGTATTACCCAAAGGAAAGTAGTATTTTGAGTAGTGATATTTTTGGCAATCCCCTGAATCGCAATCCATCCCCCAATTATTTCTGAGGGAATATATTTCATTATTTTCTGAAAGTAATTGTCAACTGTAACGGAAGTTTTTGCTGCTTGTAGTTGTGTTTCAATAATTCGACGACTCATTTTGCGATTTCTCAATTCTCTCATTTATCATTTACTAAACATTAAATAAACTCTTGAATTCTGCGGGAATATCTTGGTAGATAGAAGTTAATAAAATCCCTTCACGGATAGAGCCAAAAGATTTAGCTCTTTCAGCATGATGCAAGGCTACTAATTTCCAGTTTTCATCAAAGCAAGGCGAACCACTAGAGCCACCCACCGCTTTATTAACATACTGTATCAAGCCCATGTCTGAATATACACCAGCTATGCCATCACAACTAATTGATAATTTCATTGAGTCTCCTGATGGATGCTGCAACAGATTGATGCCCATTTTTGGAGCTAAAGAACTATTTATCTGGCACTGAGCAGGTTTGACTTCTTTTGCCGCCAGAATACTCTTGTCTACTTGTAATAGAACATAATCGAGTTTTTTCGTAGGACTAAAATGTAAAATTGGCTGCTGTTGATCTAGGGAAAAGGATTCCCCCTCTGTCTCCGTACCATTTACTGTCGTCAAACAACCAAAGCGTAAAATAGCATTGAGAGCATTAGCTTGCATATCGTCACTTTCATCAAGCTTGAGAACGTGATAATTAGTCAAAACTAGTCTCGGAGCAATTAAAACAGCTGTTGCCTGAATGTTTTGTGTAGGAATTTCAATCCGACAAACTGAAGCAGCTTGTTCAATAGCTCTTTTGAGAAATCCCACATCGTACCAATCTGGTTGAGTCTGCCAAAAGCCTTGAAGTTGCACTTCGTCTATTGAGCCGAGCCAATTAATATCGGGACTGATGTTTTTAGCTATGGGGACGGAATAGGTAATAAACCGAGTTTGAAAAACAGTTTCGTAAAACGTTTTTAATTTTGGATTACCGGAATTTTCTTCATAAGCCCCTATAATCAGACGTTCAAGTTTCCCTTCAGCTTCTGCCCAATCAATTAGCTCAAAAACAACATTTTTGAGTATTCCTGTCCCTGCAATTGCCTCCAAATTTTCCTCTAACTGAAATTTGACCATTCTTTTTAATGCGTTATGACTGCGATAAGCATCAAGTAAGGCTTCAGATAGCTTCCTGAGTTCATCCCCAGATATTTTCATTACATACTTTCCCGTGACGACTTAATTTCTTTTGACTTAATTGCAAGCATTTTCTGGGTGACGATCGCACTCACAATTACCTTAATCTTGAGGTGCTGAGTAATACTCAGTAACAATATAATACATTTTCTTTAGGTAGATATTCTCAAGCAGGTTTGTGTTACTTAATACAATAAATTCAGGAAATTCGGGCGATCGCATTCAATGGAAATTAGCAAAGATAAAAATGCTCCCCACTCATAAATTCTGCTCAAATGGGGAGTCTTGTGTAGCTACATAGGTTCTAATACAACGGTTTACAAGCGCCGTTTAAGTTTTGTTGATAAATTTCTCCGCTTGAGCGATCGCATATTCAAATTCTTCTTTGCTACTGACTTCCACTTCTAATTCTCTACCATCCGGTGTTTTAATTTTGACTTTAATTGCTTTATTCCCTAATCTGTCAGAGAGAAATGTAAATAACCTTTTCAAGTTGGCTGGATTAACTTCCGCCATCAAAATACCTGTAAGAAAACTAACGATTGCTTTATGTCTGATGGGTGGGTTGAGATCAACTACTGGCTCTATTGTCTCAACTCCTTCTAGCTCTCGCAGTTCTCTTTGCAAGTTTTGCACTTGTTCTTCATTCTCTTCGTCGTTCAAGTCAGGGTCGTTAAAATCGATAGTTAACAGGAGGTTGGGTGATTCTGTCATGGTTGCTACCGGAAATTATAGTATCTTGTTACGGCATTACAATAATTAATACCAGTTGTGAATACAACTTTTCCGAGATTTTGATACTCAAAAGTTCACAATCCCTCGCTCAATCTCCAATTGTAGTTATTACTGACACTTTGAAGCAGAAAAGTGAGCTAATAGTCAAGTTAGGAGATTTGTTTGGAAAAAGTTTGCATATTTTCACGAGGATAACCCGTTATTATATAGGAGACGTTCTAGTGGGGATTTAGTGGTTTGTACTGAGTTCTCACTGTGCCCATCATGCTTGCTCATTTCCCCCTCTGCAAGTTTGGTGGGCTTTTCAATTTTTATTTTGCTAATAAAAATTGAGTTATCCGGACTTGATATGAGATATGGAGAAATTAGATTGATTAAGAATTTATACTGACTATAAAACATAAGCTCTAGGGATTATTCTGCAAATCAGCAAAATTACCTAGGGAAAAACCCGGTTTTTTGGTCTGATTGTTTTCGGGAATGTGCAAATTCGATTTGTATTTAAATAGATGTCAAAGTCTTTTATCTTCAAGAGATTGGTAGTAATGTGTCAGAATTCAGCACTTAAAAAAACTAATTTACAAACAAATTATTAATTGATTTTTGACAAGTACAGGTGTGAAGTGATGAAGAAAAAATTTAGTTTGTTAGCTGTGAGTCTAGCTATATTTTGTTTTAGTCCAGTCATGGCGCAGCAAAACCCTGAGTTAACCCGGGCAGAGGTATATAAATTAGCCAATTTAGTCGATTTGTTGTTGTCTAATCAAGCACCACGTAAGGCTAGAGTTAAGGATGCATTACGTCCTCTGGATGCATTGCAAACAAAACAAAATTCGCTGGCGGAGTTACTGTTTAATGAGGGTTCGTTTTTGCGGGTTGGTTCTAAGGCGATATTTCGGTTTAAACCCGGTTTACGACGGATTCAGCTTAAAAATGGTCAAGTGGTAGCTGAGACTATATTTGAGTTACAAAATGGGACTGTGGTTGCCATTACGCCTCCGGGAAGTGCGGGGACAACGGTTGAGGTTCCTGGAAAGACTAGGGTAGAGGCGAATATGAGGGAGTTACCATCACAAACAGAAGCTCTATATTCCAAAACTGATGGCAGTGGTTTTTCTGTGACTGCCTACCAAAGTCAAAATCTTGTTGTTGTTTCCAATTTGGGAGTTCCCATTAAGGTTTTTAGTGGTGATGGTCAACAATTTAAGATTGTACAACCTGGACAAACGATTGATGTTAAAAATGGTGTTTTGGGTGAGGTAAGAACTTTTGATTTGAGTCGTTTTTATGCTACTACCAAGTTAGCAGCAGGTTTGGGGCCAGGACAGGAAGGTTTGCTTTTGAAGGAATCTCTGCAAGTTCAAGAAACTTTTAGATTAGTCAGAAAGGATACGATCGCTGCTTGGAAGGCACAGCAAAATTGGATTGAGGGATTATGTAGTATTAATGGTCGTGGTGTTTCGAGTACTCTATCGACTAATTGTATCAATACTAATTCTGATGAGCCATTGCGGGGGTTTGAGGATAGACGTGATGTGACTGTGCCGGAAGGAAGGCGTGATGTTCCGCAGCCACAGCCTGAACCACAACCGCAACCACAACCTGAGCCACAACCTGAGCCACAGCCTGAACCACAACGTGAACCACAACCACAACCTGAGCCACAGCCTGAGCCACAACGTGAACCACAACCGCAATAGTGCAATTGCAAACATCGATAAAAGTTGCTGAATCAAGATATGGATTTGTATCACGTAGAGAGTAATTATGTGTAGCACCTTGGAGGTAAGTAGGAAGGTTAAATTAAAGCTCACATAGATTACCGGGTTTCGACACTTTGACTTGTAAGGGTTCGAGCGTCTCCCCGTACATCTCTCATGGAAATTAAAAGTGATGCATCCAAATTCCTAAGATATATTTTTTTGACTTTTAATTCCGATATTCTTGCTCAATCAAAAATATTGTTTCAGATTCAGAGGGTTAATTTATGCGTATTCATTTATTTACTTTTTATTCTTTAATGACTTTACTGCTATGGGATATGCATTATGTTGTGGCGGCGGAGGTGGAGACAACAACATCGCCAAACATAGTAGAATCTGATTCTGATGTGGCAAATGCGATCGCAAATCTTACTGAACCTGTCGCACCTCCAGAAAGAATATTGGATGAGATGGGGACGCGAACAGAAGTAACAGGAGAGTTTACTTTACCAGCTAACTTCGACGGAGATGGAAAAACTACTAGTGAGTACCTCACACAAGCATTACCCAACCTTGGAGAGCCAAGTAATCCAGCCAGTTTCCCAGATGCGGAACCTTTGAGTGAAAAGGAAGTAGAAGAAGAATTAGGGGAAATCAGAGATATCAAACCGCGTTCGGTGAAACAACCTCCGCAACCGCGTCAACCGAATGTGCAGTTATTATTACGTTCTTCAGCGTTTTCAAGTTCCAATATTACGGCTGTTGATTTTCTTAAACGTAGTGATACCGTGTTTGTAAATAGTGCAACTTTGCTGGCGACTCCCAAACTTGGGGAGGATACTCGCTTGGTAGCTTCAGCGACGGGAGGTTTAACAAGGTTTGCGACGAAAGATGACTTTAACTATAATTTCCTGAGTTTTAATGCGGGAGTGCAGCAGCGATTGGCTCCGGGTATGTATGCACAATTGGGATGGGTACAAGACAGACTTTATAATCAAGATAGAGGCGATCGCATTTTACTTGATGATTCTGTGCGTTTTACTATTGGTAGACAAGACCAATTAAGTCAAAGATTACGGCTAGATTCATTTTACGATTTACGTGCGAGTTTTTCTGAACCGAAGGCACAAAGTCGTGTAGCTAATTCATTGGGTGCGCGTTTGCGTTATGATTTGAGTCCTAAGTTACAAGGTGCTTTGGATTATCGCTTAACTTTGAAAGATTATACAAATCAAGATAGATTTGATACGCAACATCAAGTGGGTGTCGATTTAATTTATAACGTGAATCAAGATTTATTTGTTGGTAGTTATGCCTCTTATTTGTTTGGTTCGTCTTCTGCCAGTTCAATTGATTTAAATAATTTTTCTGTAGGTGTAAATGTTGGTCTGAATATAACTTTATTTTGATTTGAGTCTAGATATAAAATAAATATTCTGGAAGATACAATAGCCATAGATAGTATACTCCTATGGGGCTTGATGCTGGGAAAATCAAGAAAATAAAAGTAAATATTTTTACAAGTTTTATCTAGAATTGCGATCGCAATTCTATTTTATTTGTACCCATACTCTTACCAGAGGACACTTCTGCGAACATTTGATAATATTATTTTCCAGACTATTTATACAATACTTACGTAAAACTTAAATTTGTGAGTTTTTGATGAACTAAACCTGCATATCTCCCCTATATCAGACCTATTGAATATTGAAGATAGGTAAAGCCGCAAGGCTAATGCGGAGAGAAAATGAAGGTTAAATCTATATTAATTATTATAATTTCAATCATGACAGCAGGAATATTTGCTGGCATTTATAACTATACAGAAAACAGTCAATTTTTCCATATTTCGACTGATGCGAATCAACTAGTGACAAACTTCCAGCAAGAAGATATACAACTCAGTTTGAAACTGCGTACTCCTCCAAAAAGAGGATTACCAAATCGTCGTGAAGTAGGAGGTACTCGTTTTGGTTAGTTCTCAAGTATGACGTTTATTAATCACTAACATTATCTCCACTATCAGCAAATATATTGAATTATGAGTAAAAAAATCATAGAAACCCGGTTTCCCCAGGAACCGGGTTTTTTAAATTCTGTCTAGGTTTAATGAAGTGCCACTTTCAAATCTGGCTGCTGAGTGTCAGCACATTAAAAGCTCAAATCTATTAAATATGTAGATTATTGAAGTGCCAATTGATGTAGTGGCATTGGTTGCAATCATCATATTGCAGTGAGCGGTTAGTCTGTTAATTAAAACTTAAGAAAACAGGAAAATCGCGCCCGCATCACAATCAAACTCTATCTTATAGGGGGGACGCATCCTGATGTTATCCAAACCATCGGCAGATTCCCAGGAGTCTCTGCTGCTCGATCGCAAGCATCGTTGTATTATCGAAAGGATTGCTCGGAAGTATACGCAGGGAACTTCAGTAATTTGGGAGGATGCACTGCAAACTGCCTTTATTAAAGTTTTGGAAGCTATCAAGGCTGGGAGATTTCGCCATGGGGGTACTGAGGAATTTTACCGTTGGGCGACTGTGGTGGCGCGGTACGAGATAATTGATTTTGTGCGGCGGGAGATTCGTCGTCAGTGCAGTAGTTTAGACCAAATTGTACCAGGAACTGATTTATCTGTATTGGAAACTATTCCTGATGAGTTGAATTTGTTTGATACTGTGGAACGTGCAGATTTGACGTTACATGTGATGAGTGTGATTGATTCTCTCAACCAGCGTTATCCTGAGCGGGGCTATCTGCAAATTTGGCAAGGGCAAATTCAAGGTAAGAAACAGGCAACTATTGCCCAGGAGATGGGAATTACTCAACCTGAGGTTTCTAAACGTCGTCGGGAGTTAATTCTCCGTGTTGCTCGTGAGTTGGGTTTGCTACCGATTCCGGAAGCTAAAGGCGAACGTCAACAGGTGCAAAAGCGGACAAAAACTCAATGGTGATATGGGAATAAGCAGAGGCGATCGCTCGTTAACATTACTAGGGTAATGCCAAATTGGCGATTCTTATCTCTAATTTTCTGGAAATAAGTAATTATGCGTATTGAAACTGGTAATGTTAAACCTAAGCCGGGTGAAATTTGGGAAATTAGGCGAGTTCCACAAGTTCCGATTGATTTAGATATTACCGATTATGAGGTTTTGTATTCGGATGTGGCGCGCAGTTTTATCCAAGGTTATGCTTCTTCTAGATATGTAATTATTATTACTGAACCTGATGCTTGTCAGATTGTGACGGTGATGTTATTGTCTGGGGAAATTAATTATTCTAGTAATGTAAATATACTTATTTCTAGGGAATTATCGGGTTTAGAGCAGGATTTTTTGGCGGAAACTTGGTTAGTTGTGGAAATGTTTGTTTGTAATTTGTTGGCTGCTGTGGGTCAACGTTTATCGTTGGAACTGTATCATTATTTGATGGATGTCAGTGACAACAATCAGCAGCTATCTAGGGAATGTGTGAGTGCTTTTTGTCAGCAAGAGCTAGATTTTACGGATATTTTCCATATTCCCATGAATATTTATCACCATTATCAAAAATACCGCGATCGCATTCATTTTACTGAACATTTATTGACTGATATAGTGACTCTCCAGCAAGAGTTGGGTGCAAGAAATCAATCTCGAATTATGCTCACTAATTGGTTAAAGAATATTTTTGAGCATGAATGGCAAAGTTTTATACAAAAGCCTCAATTAGCGATCGCGGTTCGTGGTGGTAATAATCAACACTCTTCATGCTCAGATATTGGGGAAATTACCACTATTATTCAAAAAATGTCGGCAGAAAGGGAGGAATATCAACTACGTAAACTTGCCAAGCGTTTGGGTGAAGTTGCCTCGGGGAGTGCAAATAACAGTGATGCGATTCAAGCTTTAATTAAGCTGTTGCAAACAACCCAAGATGATGAAACTTTGTGGACAGGGGTGGAAAGTTTATGGCAAATTGATCCTGGGAATGTTGCTGTGGGTGTGCGACGTGTCAAATTAATTGATTGGGGGATGTATATAGCTGGTGAGGGAGTGGCTTTAGCGGTGGCGCTAGTTCCGAAATTGGGGCGAAAATTTGGGGTATTGTTGCAAGTTTATCCACTGGGGAGGGAGATATACTTGCCTCCTGAATTGCAATTATCACTACTGGATGAATCTGGGAAAGTACTTAGAATTGTGACTGCAAGATTAGCTGATGTGTATATTCAACTGAAATTTAGTGGTGAAGTCGGGGAAAGGTTTAGTGTGAGGATTAGTTTGGGTGTAGCGGAGATTATTGAGGATTTTATAATTTAGGGAATGATAATAGTACCCTTGGGGGGTATTGGATTGGCGCATCCAGTTCGATATGTTCAGAGTGTGATGCGGGATTTGCATGTCAATTTAACTGGTGCATAATTAATGATGATGAAATAATTACGAAGTCGTGTCTTTAAATTTTACAGGCAAAGACCTTCGAGGTCGTTCATTTCGGGGTGTGAATCTTGCTGGTGCTAATTTTAGTCATGCAGATATTCGGGGGACTAATTTTAGCGATACTACATTGATTGGGGCAAATTTTCATCAAGTGCAAGCTGGGTTGGAAAACTATCAATTGTTTTTGTTATCTTGCTTGGCTTTAAGTTTATCGGCAATTTGTGGGTTTGCGGCTGCTTTTTCGGGAATTATTGCTACTGATTTTATTTTTTTTGCCGTTAGAGAGGGGTTCAAGTTTACTTTGCTGGCTGGTGGAATTGCCCTGATTACACTAGTTGTTTTTTGTGTATTGATTGTGCATCAGGCATTGGAAGTGGCTTTGGGTACGGCGGCGGTAGTGGGTGCGATCGCGATCGCAATGGCGGCTATAATGGCGATTGATGGTGTCATAGCTGGTTCTGTGGCTGGGGTTTTGGTTGCTGTGGGGATTGCTCTGGCGTTGGTTATGGCTGTGGCGTTTGTGATGATGGTGACTTTAACGCGCAGTTTCGGGTTCTTTGCAGCTTTATTGGCGGTGGGTAGTGGTGGTATTTGTGGGGTTTACTTGGGTGGAATAATTACAAATAAAGTAGTTGCCCTGAATGTGGGGATAATCACGGTAATCATTGGTACTTTATTAGCTATTTATTTAACGCAGCAGGTATTCTCTGATGAAGTGAAGTTTGCTTTTATTCGCGGATTGGGAATTTATTTGGCTTCTGTGGGTGGAACTAGTTTTAGAAATGCAAATTTGACGAATGTATGTTTTCAGCAAGCTAGGTTAAAACATGTTGATTTTCGTAATTCTATCCTGAAGCATACTAATTTTCATTTAGCAGAGAAGTTGGATTTTGCCAGGTTAAATCAGACAATTTTAATGAATCCGCTAGTCCGTAATTTATTGGTGACGAAGCGCGGAAATGGGAAAGCATATATTTACTGTAATCTCAAAGGTGCAAATCTAGTTGATGCAGATTTAAATTATGCAGATTTTACAAATGCAGATGTGAGTGAAGCAACTTTTGTTGGTGCATGGTTGGAAGGTGCAAATTTTACTCAGGCGCAGGCAATTAAAGCTAATTTTCAGCAGGTGAAGTTGACTGGTGCTTGTTTACAGGCTTGGAATATTGATAGTACGACAGAATTAAATGCTGTTATTTGTGATTATGTTTATTTATTAAATAATCAGGGGGAACGTCGTCCAAGTAGTGGGGTATTTGCGCCAGGGGAGTTTACAAAGTTATTTCAAGTGGCGATAAATACGGTTGATTTAATTTTTC
Organism: Calothrix sp. NIES-4101; assembly: GCA_004296455.1. Taxonomy (GTDB): domain Bacteria; phylum Cyanobacteriota; class Cyanobacteriia; order Cyanobacteriales; family Nostocaceae; genus Brunnivagina. Next base: position 3,120,930 of record AP018280.1, on the reverse strand, counting down.
GTGATGGTTTAGATTTACAGGCTTTATATACAGCGCTCAATCATATGCAGGTTGAAAATCAAACTATGCAGTTTGGTATTCGAGGAATTGAGAATAAGGGTGATGCTGTTGTTGTGGTGAAGGTTGAAGTCACCGAAAAATTCAGTCGAGAGGTGGATAAAGCGAGGATTCATGCTGATTTTACTCAAAGCTATCTGGAGGCAAAATATCAAGCGGAATTGCAAGGTAAAAATGAACAAATTGCTTTATATAGACAGCACCAAGCTGAGTTAAAGCAGTTGCTACAAATGTTTGCACCTGTAAGAAAGGAGTTGCAAGTCGTAAATAAGTTAGTTATTTTGAAATTTCAAGGTGATTTAAATTCTGGTTTTACAATTACTCTACAACTAGCAGTGGAAGGTGAAAGTCCCTTTGCTGAATGTACAGGAAATTTACCACCGGCATCTGAGTTAATTTTACTTTATAGTCAATGGCAGTCTGCCTATTATGGAAGTTTACAAACTAATTCAAGGTTGGATATTCCTGATACTCAAATTACTAATGTGAGCCGACATAGTTTTGTCGAAGAATGTGAAAATTTAGCGAACAAATTAAGGCAATCTTTCAATGTTTGGTTGGATAGTTCTGAGGGGTTTCGACTAGTAAAAGAAAAATTACTTGCCCAACTCAATCCTACTGACATTATTCGGGTAATTTTGCAAACAGAAGACTATTATTTACGGAGATTGCCATTTCAACTGTGGAATTTTTTTGATAATTACCATGATGCGGAATTAGCTTTAGGAACAACTACATATCACCGTGTAGAATCGCAATTGCTACCCTCAGCAGATAGAAAAATTCAAATTTTAGCAATTATTGGTAATAGTACAGGAATTGATGTTAGCGAAGATAAACAAATCTTAGAAAGATTACCAAATACCGAAATTAAATTTTTAGTCGAGCCACAACGCCAACAACTCAATGATGAATTGCGATCGCAATCTTGGGATATACTATTCTTTGCGGGACATAGTTATACCCAGAGTCAAGCAGAATTAGGCAGAATTTATATTAATCCAACTGAGACATTGACAATTGCACAACTAAAAAATGCGCTCAAAAAGGCAATTCAATCAGGCTTACAACTAGCGATTTTCAATTCCTGTGATGGGCTGGGTTTGGGTGTAAATTTAATTGAACTACATATACCCCAAATGATAGTTATGCGGGAACCTGTACCTGATAAAGTTGCACAGGAGTTCTTAAAAAGCTTTTTGACTACTTTCGCGAATGGGAGCACCCTCTATCAATCAGTGAGAGAAGCAAGGGAAAAATTACAGGGTTTGGAAAATGAATTTCCCTGTGCTACTTGGCTACCTGTGATTTTTCAAAATCCCGCAGCAATTCCTCCAAGCTGGGAAAATTGGCAACTTAGAGATTAAATTGGCAAATATCTATATTTAATACAACCCTGTAAATGCCCTGCAAAGAAAGCAAAATCCATTAACCACTTGGCGAGAGTTTCTTGGTTACGAACTTTCACCACAAATCTAATGGTGAGTATTACAGCATCTTTGACAAAATCATTCCACTTAATCAACTTTGGCATTCCCATTTTTTGATGTTTCTGATGCAAGAAAATATCATGGTATCCAAAATTCCAATATCTTTTGTATAAATCTTGAATAGTTGCTCGATAGCGAAAATGAATCAGCGCATCTGGTGCGTAATTTAACTGAATGCCTAATTTTTGGATTCTCCAACAATAATCAACATCAGACATTACGAGAATCTCTTCATCAAAACCACCCACAGCTTCATGTACACAACGTTTGACACCAAGATTACAACTAGCTGCATAGGGCAAATAAGCATCCTCTATAATTCCTTGATTTCCATCTGCATAGCGACAACTGTTTACTAGCCAAGATTCGTTTAATTTATGATATTCACGTTGCCCACATACAAAGTCATTTTGCGAAAGCGCCTTTACCATTGCAGTTACCCATCCTGGTGCGACTTCATCATCTGCGTCACAAAAGGCAATAAATTTACCTTGGGCGATACTTACTCCCAGATTACGTGCATATGCACTCCCACGTTTTTCTGTCGCAGAAATTACACGCATATTGGGAATTTGTTGTTGATATTTTTGGATAATTTCTAATGTATTATCCGTGGAACCATTATCGACAATAATTATTTCCCAAGGTTCTGTAAATTCTTGTTTGGCTAGCGCCGTTAGTTGTGTATCAATAACATCTGAGGCATTGTAGCAGGGAACGATAACACTAATTGACATCATAATCTTGGATTTTAAAATTGAACCAATCTATTATCCAGCAATGTTCCGAATATACAGTAATTAAAACAACCATCAATAAGAATAAATGTTAAATTTTTCCGCAATATTCAACACTCATACATTATTTTGTAGACGCATTTCTATTTATATTAGGCTCAAACCGGCTTTTAACTTGCTTTAATTCAATCAGACTAATTAATGTATATACACCTATGTGCATATATTTTTGTCGTTTTGTTTAATATCTCGGTTATTTTGCAGATAATTTTGTATTTTTGTACAGCCTTGGGGAATTAAATTATTTAAATCAATATCCCACTGAATAACTCCATTTGCCTCGCTACCACTAACTAATGTTTTGGTATTAGAACTAAAGGTGATGGTATTAACTTGACTAGGGTATCCAGTCAGAGTTTTAATTAAGTTTCCATTTCTGGGATTCCAAAGTTTAATGCTGTTATCTGCGCTTCCTGATGCGAGAATTTGACTGTCGGGGGTGAAGCTTAAACTTGTGACTCCATCGTTATGCCCGGTGAGGGTATGAATTAATCTACCGTCGCTAACTTTCCAGATTTTAATCGTGTTATCCCAACTAGCAGAGGCGATAGTTTGATTATCAGGGGAAAATGCGATCGCAGCAATTATATTTTCATGTCCTGGGAGGGTTTTGAATAGGTTACCATTGGGGAAGTGCCAGATTTTGAGTTGATTATCGGCGCTGCCTGTGGCAAGGTATTTGCTGTCTTTACTAATACTAAGGCTGGTGATTTCATCTGTATTCCCACCGAGGGTTTTGATTAAGTTACCATCACGAATACGCCAGATTCTGACTGTTTTATCTGTGCTTGCTGAGGCGAGAAAATTATTGTCGGAGCTAAAACTAATACTTGTAATTCTATTTGTATGTCCTGTGAGTGTGAGTAGTAATAGATGGGTTTGGGCATTCCAGAGTTTTACTGTTTTATCGGCACTGCCTGTGGCGATAATTTTGCCGTCAGGACTATATTTTAGGGTGGAGATAATATTGTGGTGGGCTGTGAATGAGTTTTGGGGTTGATTGTTGCGCCAGGTGGTTACTTTTCCTTCCCAACCGGCGGCGATAAATTCGTTGTTTTGGGGATGGAAATCCAGGCTGTAAGTGGCTTGGTTTTGTTTTTGGGGCTTGGGGAAATCCCAGATTCTCACGATTTTATCGTCGCTACTGGAGACAATAATTTGACTGTCGTTACTAATGGCAATCTCACTGATTTGGAGATTGGGGCTGTGATATGTGGAGAGTAAACTACCATCCAAGTGCCAAATTTTGATTGTGCCATCTGTATTTGCTGAGACTAAGTTTTTCCCATCTTGACTAAGGTTGATGTTATTTACTTGTCCACTATTAATGCTGTGTAATTCATTCCCTTGTAGGTTCCAAATTTTGATTTTTGAGTCTTGACTGGCGGAAATAATTTTTTCTCCGTCAGGGGTAAATGTAATTTTGGTAATTCTTTCTGGGTTTCTGGGAAAAGTTTGAATTAATTTGCCATCGATATCCCAAATTTTGATAATTTTATCTTCACCAGCCGACGCAATAAATCTACTATCGGGACTGAATGCAACTGTATTCACCCAACCTGTATGGGCATTAATGGTTCTGATTAAGCTACCATCCATTCGCCATAACTTAATTGTGTTGTCACGACTTCCAGAAATGAGGATGCGGCGATCGCGACTAAAGGCTAAACTGGTAACAAAGTCTTTATGTCCGGAAAGTGTATGTATTAATTTCCCAGCAATTGTATATAAATTGATGGTTTTATCTCCACTCCCAGAAGCAATGAATTTACCATCTGCACTAAAAATCACAGATGTCACCCTATCCTGATGATTCTTTAAATTAGTAATTAATTTCCCTTCCCTACTCCAGATTTTCACAGTCCCATCATCACTGGCGGAAGCAATTAACTGACTATCTGGACTAATACTAACTGCATTTACCTTATCAGTATGTGCCTGTAAACGATTAATTTCTTGAGTTTGGGAGAGTGTCTGTTGGAGGGTGGCGGCGGTAGCGATTTGGATATCCTGACTTGGTGCCCAGACTTTTTGTAATTGCTTGCCGGCTTTAATACTGGCGATTAATCCTTCCAACTGCTGATTGGAAGTTGAAAAAGCTGTCGCCGATGCATTTAAAGCGGTAATTTCGCGAATTTGGGCGGTGCGATTCTGCAAATAAGCAAATCCACCAAAACCTGTGGCTGTAACACCCAAAACACTAATTATCGCTAGGGCTGTTTGGGTTTGTCGCAGACGTTGTTTCTGTTCATTTGCTTGCCGTAAACGTTCATCTAAGCAAGCGGCAATAAACTCTTGAATATCACTCGATAACTCATCTGTATATTTGACATATATCTCCTCAGCTTCCCCCAAACGCACACCCTGTAATAAAAAATCAGTTTGTTGGTGGTGCTGCTTCCATAAAGATGCTGCCTGTTCAATTTGACGTTGCGATCGCAGTCTACTCCTATTTTCCTCCAACCACCAGCGTAATGTTGACCAATGACGAATTAATATTTCATGGGCGACTTCGATGGTAACCTGGGGATGAGTGGTGGTAATGTCGGCTATTTCTGTACCTTTGCCAATACCTGGATATTCTTCTTCCTCCAGATTCATAACAATTAATTTTGCCGCCGTTAATGCTTGCAATGTTCTCTCAACTAAAGCCGGAGGATATTTCTTCACCGCCAAATCTGACTTAAAAATTCGTCGGCGAGTATCTTCGGTTCCTTCTCCTAGTTGGGTGAGGGAGAGAAAAATCCACCGGGCGCATTCTTGAGCGGCAGCATCTAAGTTCCCATATACTGCTTCGGCTCTTTTTTCCAATGCCCCAGCAATACCACCTAAATGTTGTTGATAGGAGAGTAAAGTTAATTTTCCATGTTCTCGTAATTCCCACAGTTGTTCGAGAACAAATTCCAACAAGGGTAAATCGCCTGCGGAATGATGTAATTCCTGTAACAATACCTCAACTAATCCCGATTCTACTTGTAAACCAACTTGTTCGGCTGGTTGAATGATGACATGACGATAATCATCTGGATGTAAATGGGGGGGAATTAAAATGCTGGAGGTTTGTAGTAGGTTGGCTAAGGCGGAATTTTCTAAACAGGGGGCAATAAAGTCGGCGCGGAGGGTAATTACTAATTTGAATTTATCACTTGCATACCGCAATGCCCCCAAAAGCAATTCCAGAAAACGCTGTCTCTCTTCTGCTGCCGTCAGGGTAAACAGTTCTTCAAACTGATCTATAACTAACATTACCATTGGTTCGGGACGACTTCGCAACCAGTAGACGAAACCTTCGACTCCTTCGTAGAGTAATCCTTCCAAAATCAGATGCTGATTTTTCTGCTCTAATTTCCTGGCTAAAACCTCCAAGGGATGTGCACTAGGGCGTATAGTTGTTATCAACCATTTCTCACTACCTGGTAATTGTTTCCCCAAACGCAACTGAGAAATTAACCCCGCTTGCGCTATCGATGATTTGCCACTACCGGAAGCGCCAACAATCGCCAGATGCGATCGCGTGCTAATATGGTTAATCAAATTCTGTGTTAAGTCTTCCCTCCCGTAAAAATATTGGGCATCACCTTCAGCAAATGCCTTTAATCCTAAATAGGGACATATGCCTAAATCTAAGGTTGGCGTTTTGCGAGATTGCCCTCCGGTGGTTGTGGGGATAATTTCAATCACTCCTTGGGTACCGGAAAGCCAGACATGTAATGGTAGTTTGCCTGCTAAATTAATTTGTAATTGGGTAATCCAACCGGCTGCGGATAATCCTACTGGTTGTGAGGCTGCTTGGAGGGTATCAGTAAGGGCTTTAACAAATAATTCGGGTGTATTGGTGGGGGCAATAGCTGCAATTATACAGCTGCCTGTTTCGGTATTAATTTGTAAATCTTCAATCCATTCCTGGAGATTTAATGTTTCGGCAGCCTGACAATCTAAAATAATCACTTGTTGGGAAACTTTGCTACGTCGTAACTGCTGTCTCAACCAATCACGACTCAACCAAATATCGTCACCAATAACTGCTGCAAATTCTCCTGTTGGGGTTTCTGTCAATCGCAAACGCAAATATAGTAGTGCTGTGGCTGTCTCATTCTCAAATTGTAAACATGCTTGGATGCGATCGCGCAAGTTTTTGATATCAGTATCACGTAAATATTCCAGTTCAAATCCACATGTACCGCGAAATACTTTACTCAACGTCAGGGTATCTTGATTATTTGTTGTCCCATCAATAACTAAGGCGATGCGGGAGGAAGTAATTTCTGTGGTGGGGGAAATATTCCCTAAAATCACTTCTCCAATTCCTTCAACAATCCGTTTGGGTGTTTGCAAAGGATATTCGCTGAATAAATTATCATCTCCTTTGCCACGACGCTGCTGATTAATCAACCGCAACTGCTGATTGGTTTTATCGATATATTGCAGGGTTTGGTGGTAAACATATCTGTAGAGTCCATCTGCTGTAATCACCCCTTGGTTATCGGCGGCTTCCCCCCGTAATCCCTGCATTAAGTAGTATGTAAACACACCATGTCCAAGTTCGGGGAATTCCCAGGATTGTTGGTTGGTGTCGCAGGAAAGCAGGGCATAAAATCCTTTACTGGTGGCGGCGGCGTTTTGTAATACCTGCACGATTTGCTGTGTGGGGTTTAATGCACCTCGTAGTGTCATCCCACCGCTATGACATGCATCTAACCAGACTAATTGCTGATGTGCTTGGCTGTGACTGAGGAGTTGGAGTAATTCTGGTAATGGTAGGGAGGTGTTGCTTAAGTCGTCAATTTGGGTATCTCGCAGACAGAGGTATGGTTGTTGAGTTTGCAGGATTCCATGCCCGGAGAAGTAAAAAAGGATGGTGTCTTCTGGTTTGGCGGTGGTGGTAATTTCGACGATGCTGCTACGAACTCTCTTTAATGTTGGTAATTCACTAGCAAAGTCGTTATAGTTTACTACTTCAGTTTGCGGAAATTGCTGTGTGGCAATCTTCAGGGATTCGCTTAATCCTTGGCAATCCAGGGCGGGGTATTGCAGACTTGGAAGTTTTTGGTCTTGGTATTGATTGACACCAACTAGTAGCAGCCACAGTTTTGAGGTTGTTGTCTGTTGTGTTTGTTGTTTGCTTCTAGTGACTGCGCGGGGCATTGGTTGTCGGAGGCTACATAGATGATGATATTTTATAGATAGGTGTTGATGGTTTTATGCAGCTTTACTGAGAATGAATAAACTTCCCTCCCCTCCACGCCCGATGCGGAAGTTTTCATCTAGGTAAGTAATATCGAGGGTAGGAGTTCTCCCTTGGGGGTTATTGGCAGGTACCACTTTAAAGGGGTTGAGTTGAGGTGTTTTGATGCCAATAATTTTGTCGATTGAGAGATAGCGTTTATCAAAATAAACGTTGAGACGTTTGTCTGGTAGAGGTGATGAATTTTCTTTGGCGATTTCAAAGCTGGCTGTCACTTTGACATATCCTGATACTATTCCCAAGGGGTGTTTGACAAAGGCTAAGTTGAAAAAGGATTTGTTGGCAATATCAATATCTTGATAAACTTGACCTACTTTGAGTCCGAGGGGTAGGGAATCTAAAGCTCGAATTTCTCTGGCTGTAGAATATTTTAGTTGCCAGGTTCCTTGGAGGAGAGTAGGGGCATAAAGTAGAGGATAGAGATTGGGGTTGACTGCTTCTAACTCTTCTGTTAATTGCTCGATTTCGTCAGCTAATGCTTTATTTAGCTTTAAATTGGTGATGGGTGAGCCATCGCTAGTTGTTGCCGTTGTCTCTAATAAGGTTTGTAATTTTTCCTTCAAAAAAAGTCGATTGTTCAAGGGTAATATTTCCTATTTCCTGCTTTTAGTCTCTTGTTTAGATAATATATCAGGCTATTTAGCTAAAACTAAATCAGTCGTTATCTCCAGACTCAAATAGGAATATAGGTATCTGGCTTGAATTGTATATGTGAACCTAGGTGTGAAGATACTTCTGAAGATAGTTAACAAATGGTGAATATATATCTCCTAGTTAAATAATTGAGTGCAATTCTGAGCCAGAAGTGAGAAAGAGGATTGCGTTAAAATTAAAGAGTTGACGATGAAAATTGCTTAACTAATTATGCAACAATCTAATTCTGGATTCAACCAAAGTTTTCTCCCACAATTGGCAATTCTGATTGCTATTATTGCGGCTTTTGTGGTGAATGTTTGGTCTAATATTTTTCCTTGGGGTGGGGCTAATATTGGCGAAATTTCTAATACTCTATTTAAGGATGTGCTAATTATCCCTGCTAATTATGCCTTTGCAATTTGGGGATTAATTTATTTAGGTTTATTTGCCTATGGAGTATTTCAAATTTTACCGAGACAAAGAGGTAATTTAAGTTTACGTCAGTCTGGTATTTTCCTGATAGTTGCTTGTGTCGCGCAAATTGTTTGGGTTTATTTATTTCTAGGGCGGATGTTTGTATTTTCAATTGTGGCAATGTTGGTAATCTTATTATCTTTAATTGCCGCATTTCTGCAATTAAGAAAACCAGAAAATCCTACTTCCCGTCAATTTAAATGGTTTGCCAAAATTCCTATCAGTATTTATCTGGGTTGGATTAGTGTCGCTACAATTGTGAATGTTGCTTGCGGGTTGTATTCTCTGGGTTGGAATAATGGGGCAACTATCTGGGCAATCGTGATGGTGGTAGTTGCAAGTATAGTCGGGTTCCTGATGACTTTTCGCTGCCAAGACACAGCATACACTTGGGTAACTGTGTGGGCATTAATTGCGATCGCAGTTAAGCATTCCAATAATATACCTTTATTTGTTGCTGCGATCGTCTGTACAATTATTCTGGCTGCTGTGATTCTGACTCAATCTTTTCAGCGAACTGTTGGTGATTCTGTTTGATGCCAGAAATTGCAGATACAGATTGATAGGTGGATAAAATTTTTCCATGTCTGACATACTCCTCGAACCTGGCACTTTATGGAATCGCGTCAAAGCTGCGAAAAAAATAGCGTTGGCATCTGGTGCTTTACTTTCCATTCCCACTGAGTGCGAAGTTGTCGAGCAAGATGAGGTAAAGTTTTTGGTGCGGGTATTGTCGAATCTTGTACGTAAGGATGCATCAAAGAAACAGGAGGAGAAGCAAAAAGATTTCAATCCTTTTCTTCCCTACGAACAAGATTTATGGGTTGCGGATATTTCCGAGACGCATGTTTGTATTTTGAATAAGTTTAATGTGGTGGATAATCATTTACTGATTATTACTCGTGCATTTGCAGAGCAGGAATCTTTGCTAAATCCCCAAGATTTTGCGGCGATGTGGGCTTGTTTGACTGATTTTGATGGCTTGGCTTTCTACAATGGGGGGAAAGTTGCTGGTGCGAGTCAAAGACATAAACATTTACAAATTGTCCCTCTTCCTCTGGGAAATATTGGTGTGAGTGTACCAATTGAACCTTTGTTTGCATCTGCAATTTTTACTGATGCAATTGGATTTATCCCTGGATTGCCATTTGTTCATGCTTTTACCTGGCTCAATCCTGATAAGACGGGGATGGCAACTTGGGAATGTTATTGTAATTTACTCCAAGCTGTGGGTTTGAAGGATGGAAAAAATTACAATTTGTTGGCGACAAGGAAATGGATGCTACTTGTGCCGAGATTGTGTGAGTGTTTTGAATCGATTTCGGTAAATTCTTTGGGTTTTGCTGGTGCGTTGCTAGTCAGGAATACAGAACAATTACAGCTTCTCCAGGAGTATCGTCCGATGAATATTTTAAAGAGTGTAACAGTTCCACTCTCCTAAATTATCTCACTAATTATTCACTCGTTTTTGTGCCTTGAATTAATGTCTGTACCATCAACCCAAACAACCCAACTGCAACTAACCCAAAAATCCCTGTTCCTAATGCTGCCATTCCCACTACTAATGTTCGCACCGCGATTGTAATCCGAAATACTATTTCATTCTCTGTAGTAATTGGCTTACTCGCAAAACTAATTGCGATCGCATTCATTAAGTTATATATCCCATATGCTAATCCTCCGGCAACTAGTGAGCCAATTAGACAACGCAATGGACTGGTTGTAACTGTGTCTTGGTTCGGTTTTGCTTCTGGAGTTATATTTTCTTCACTCATAATTTTATCTATAGTTATATAACTATGCTTTTATCAGGTAGTTCTATATTTACTGTGATAGTACCTTAATTCTAGAATCTCCAGTGAAATGAATTGAGAACTACCATCTTAAAGGTATGGGCTACTGTGGCGATAATACCTGGATTCCGTGGGAAATAAATTTAGTGATAAACAATTCTAAATCTTTGTCGGCAACTTCTTGGTGAATTTGTTGCTGAATCAATTCTGCATGTGATTTGGATTCGCAAATGGCAAAAACACTCGGTCCCGAACCTGACATCATTGTACCTAATGCCCCGGCAGAAGCAAAGGCTCTACGTAATTGGGATACCTGGGAATACTCTGGTAATACCACTTTTTCTAAATCGTTATGCAATCTTTGACAAATTTCGGGGATATCTTGGTGAATAATTGCTTGTACCATTGGTGCTGAATGTACAGCGTTGGCGCGCACTGCCAAATCTTCCTTATCGCGAATATAACTATCCCCATAGGCTGTGCGATAACTTTTATATGCCCAAGGTGTGGATACAGACAGATTTTTATGTTTACCCAATACTATATATATGTCCTCCAAACCGAGGATGGGAGAAAGTTGTTCCCCTCTACCTGTGGCGATAGCGGTGCCTCCTCGAATACAGAAAGGAATATCGGAACCCAAGGAAGCACCTAACTCTTCAATTTCTATTTGCGTTAGCCCCAAATTCCACAATAAATCTATCCCCACCAATACCGCAGCCGCATTAGTGGAACCACCAGCCAATCCCGCAGCCACAGGGATATGTTTGTGAATGGTAATATCAACACCGCCATACTTGGCGAAAGCATCGGGAAAATTGTTCGCCATCAATTCCGCCGCCCGATAAGCCAGATTTGTTTTGTCACTGGGCACTTCCACACTGTGACAATGTACCCGTATACTTTCATCCCCACCACCAATAATATCAACTTGGTCAGCTAGGTCAATACTCTGCATTACCATCACTAACTCATGATAACCGTCGGTGCGATCGCCAATTATTTCCAAATATAAATTTATTTTTGCAGGTGCAATCAAACTATAACTACGCATTACTAAATTCTTTTAACTGATTACTCAACTTCACCCATTCTTCCACACTCAAGTCTTCAGCGCGAGATTGGGGATTTATATCTAATGTTTCCAGAATTCGCGCCAATTCATCCCGCTCGATGACAGACTGCAAATTATTCCGCAGCATCTTACGCTTGGAACTAAACCCCAACTTTACCAATATTTCCAAATACTTAGGGTCATTTGCTGCTATTTCCAAGGGGCGTGGTACTAATCTTACCACTGCTGAATCTACCTTGGGTGCTGGGTGAAATGCCTTGGCGGGAACCGTACAAATATATTCACAATTAGCTAAATATGATACACGTACCGTCAACGCTCCAAATGCTCTAGAACCAGAATTCGCAACTAATCTATCGGCGACTTCTTTTTGAATCAGTAATACAATCGATTCATAGGGTTGTGGATTCGGATTTGCGATCGTTCCCAATAACTTTTCAATAATTGGCCCAGTAATATTGTAAGGAATATTAGCTACTACTTTATTCTGATGTTTCCAAGGAGAAAAACTATTCAATAAAGCGGGTAAATCTAACTCTAAAAAATCGCCTTGTAACAGTAAAAAATTCTCCCTTCCTCCCAACTGCTGTGCCAATAATTTACACAAATCGCGGTCAATTTCCACCGCTACTAAACCCCCCACCACAGGCAATAAACGCCGTGTCAAAATGCCAGTACCGGGTCCAATTTCCAAAATACAGTCATCCCGCCGACAATCCGCCGCCTTCACAATCCTATCCAAAACCTGCTCACTTTTAAGCCAATGCTGGGCATAGACCCTGCGCGGTCTCACCATCTACTTTCCCCTCTCTGCAATACTTCTAGGTTTTCCACAAAATCCTCTTTCTTAATTATTTCTTACTTTTTAATCCCTCTTTTTGACCCAAAATTAACTATTTTTCTTGACTTTTTGCATAAATCGTGTTATGGAAATTCATAATTATTTTAGATGCGATCGCACATTGTACCCAAAGAGTAGCAGGATTCTTCGAGGAATTGAGGTGTCAGCATATATATTATGGAATCACAAGATATTAAAGGCATTATATGTTTTTCTTGTATCTATCTCATCCACAGGGAAATAATTGCTTACTTGAGAGCAAGAATAAAATTGGAGATGAATAGAAGACTGATAAATTATATCGGGTAATGAACTCGTTGTAGTTAATTTAACGAAGAAAAATATTTTTTATTCTCAGACGCAATCAATGTAGATAAAAATATATTTAGATATTCACGAGATTAGAGATAACAATTGTAGTAACTACCTCGATTAAATCAGTAATATTTGATTCTAAGAGCTTATTTAAAAGGTTACGGAATTAAGTTAATTAATACGTAATTATATTTATTTTGTGAGAATTGAATAGTAGTGTGAGCGTCTCGCTCACGTGGGCAAGATGCCCCAGAGTTTTCCGTGAAGAATAAACCCCTCCACTGGACATACTCCCTAAAAATGCGATCGCATTTTTAGGGATTTTCCAAGATATCGGTAGGATTAGCCTTAAAATTCAGAATCAAACTCAGATATGGCAGAATAAAAACAATCGACAAGCCATTTAGGTAAATCTATGCAAATCGGTCAAATACTCCGCAACCGATATAAAATCATCAAAATACTCGGTAGAGGCGGATTTGGTGCAACCTATCTGGCAGAAGATTTAAATATACCCACCACCCCGAAACCTAAATGCGTTGTCAAGCATTTACAACCCAGTAACCCAGAGCCAGCAGTATTAAAACTAGCAAAAGAACTATTTGAACGTGAAGCTAGCACCTTGTACAAACTAGGAAACCTACACCCCCAGATACCTACCCCTGTTAAGGTGTACTAAAAAATGAACCAGTAAAAGGCTGAAACCATTGTGGTACAAGAAAATATACCAATATTAATCAAAGAACAGCAAAAAATAACCAACAATTCATAGAAGGTCAAACATGAGATTATAGGTTGAGAAGGTAACGATAATTGATGGGTGCTGTGTCATGCTGAGTTCAATTTTCGAGCGTTTTATTGAAGTATCTCCGGTAACGGTAATGCTGAGAGCAACATTAGAAAGAATTTTCAGCGCCGAAAAATTAGATGAATTATTTGAAGCAACGCGAGAAAAGCAATATACACAGGAATTATTGTTTTCGACAGTAGTGGGAATAATGAGTTTAGTCGTATGTAACATCCGGCCATCAATTAGCGCAGCGTACAAGGCATTTTCTAAGCAAATAGGAGTTTCCCGTGTTGCTTTCTACAGTAAAATTAACGGTATCGAACCCTCAGTTTCTCAAGCTTTAGTACGTTATAGCAGTAAAGAATTGGCACCGATTATATCGGAGTTAGGAGGAGAACAGCCAGCAATTTTACCTGGTTATCGAATCAAGATAATTGATGGAAATAACCTGGTAGCAACAGAGCATAGGCTTTCGGTTTTACGCTCAGTGAATGGTGGACCATTACCAGGAAAATCTCTAGTTGTGCTTGACCCAATATTAATGCTGGCAATCGATCAATTCCCATGTGAGGATGCTTATACCCAGGAAAGAGCATTATTTAGCCAAGTATTAGAAACTGTGGAAAAGAATGATGTTTGGGTGGGAGATAGAAATTTTTGTACCTGTATGTTTCTAGTTGAAATTGCAAAGAGAAAAGCTTACTTTGTGATTCGCCAACATGCATCGATGCCTTATAAAGAATTAGGAGAATTAAAGGAAATATGTGATAGTGCAACAGGCAAAGTTTTCGAGCAGGATGTGATGATTGAATATGAAGGAGAATCGATAAAATCTCGTCGTGTTGTTGTTCGTTTAAATGAGCCAACTCGCGATGGAGATACTGAAGTGGCAGTTTTTTGCAACCTCAGAAAAGAAAATGCTTCTCCCATTGTAATCTCAAATATTTACCTTAAACGTTGGAGTGTTGAGGGTTTATTTCAAGTCGTTAGCGATACTCTAGAATGCGAAATTAAGACTTTAGGTTATCCCAGAGCCGCTTTATTCAGCTTTTGCATGGCACTAGTTGCCTACAATATTTTATCTGTGATTAAATCAGCATTGCGTAGCGTCCATGGGCAAGGAAAAATTGATGCAGGTGTTTCTAATTACTATTTAGTTGAGGAAATTCAAAGTACCTACACGGGTATGATGATTGCGATTCCCGACGTTGAATGGAAATTTTTAAACCATCTGAGTTTACCTGCTTTTGCCGAGTTATTAAAACAATGGGCTGCGACAGTTGACCTCAAACGCTTTGCTTCCAGTCCTAAAGCCGAAAAAAAGCCCCAACCAAAAAGAGAAAGAGAACCTAACCGTCCTCACGTCTCCACTGCTCGACTTCTGGCTGAGAAACAACGCGACTGCAAGCAGTCTAGAGTAGAACAACAAACTTCTAACCTGGTTGAAACTCCCATCCTGCAACCTTTACAGACCTAAATGTACCATTTTGAGGAGTACACCTTAACAGGGGTACCCCAGATACCCAAGCTCAGTGAACACTTCCAAGAAAACAGCGAATTTTACCTAGTTCAAGAATTTATTGACGGCAAAGACTTGAGTTATGAAATCATCCCCGGCGAAAAACTCAGCGAAGCCGATACTATTCAGTTATTACAGGAAATATTAGAAGTTCTCGCAGTCATCCACCAAAACAACGTCATCCATCGTGACATCAAACCAGCAAATATCATGCGGCGTAGCGATGGGAAAATAATCCTGATTGATTTTGGTGCCGTGAAGGAAATCAAAAGTTTATCCATGAGTCAGGGACAAGTAACCTCGACAATTGCCATTGGGACACCCGGATATATGCCTAGTGAGCAAGCATTGGGACAACCCAAGTTGTGTAGTGATGTGTATGCAGTAGGGATACTGGGAATCTATGCCCTGACAGGGATACAACCACATCAACTACCAAAAGACCCCAAAAATGATGAGATAATTTGGCGTAATTGGGGAAATGTGAGTGAGAAAACCGCGAAGGTATTGGATGGGATGGTACGGTATCGTTCGGGAGAGAGGTATCCTACAGCAACGCAAGCATTGGAGGCAGTTGCCGGGTTAAGGGCAAAACCAAAAGTCAAAACGCAGCAAACATTTACACAGCCAGGAACAGACATATCCCGTCGGCAAACTTTGAAAACTTTGGGCTGGGTTGGTGCAGGGTTTGGGTTAGCTGTTGTCGCTGGCAGGATATCTATGTGGGATACCCAAAAAGGAAATTCAGGTATTTTAGGAAAATCTGACTCATCCTCAACAACACCATCGAATTTATCACTACAAAGCTTTTCCTTTAAAACCGTCACCGTAGATGCAAAGGGAAATATTACCAACCCTCGCAACCTGCAAGCGCGATATTTAGCTGAAGACTTGGGGAATGGTGTCATCTTGGAGATGGTACAGATACCCGGAGGAACATTTACAATGGGTTCTCCAGAAAGTGAAGCAGAGAGAAGCACAAATGAAAGTCCCCAGCGCCAAGTTACAGTACCAGGTTTCTTCATGGGGAGGTATGTAGTCACCCAAGCGCAGTATCAAGCAATTATGGGAAATAACCCTGCTAGATTCAAAGGTGCAAATAAACCTGTGGAAAATGTATATTGGGATGATGCAGTGGAATTTTGTCAAAAGTTGAGCCAGAAAACTGGAAGAACTTACAGATTACCTAGCGAGGCTGAATGGGAATATGCTTGCCGTGCAGGCACGACAACACCATTTTACTTTGGGGAGACAATAACCACTGATTTGGCGAATTACAATGGCACTGCAACACCTTATGGTTCTGCACCCCAGGGAGTTTACAGAAAAGAAACAACAGAAGTCGGACAATTTCCACCAAATGCCTTTGGTTTGTACGACATGCATGGAAATGTGTGGGAATGGTGTGAAGACGTTTGGAATGATAATTATAACCAAGCTCCAACAGATGGCAGTGCTAGATTAAGTGGTAATGATAATCAAAGAAAGGTACTGCGTGGTGGTTCCTGGTTCTACGAACCTAGTCTCTGCCGTTCCGCGTCCCGCTACAGCTTCAATAGGGCGGAACGCGCCAACATCCTCTACGATGTGGGTTTTCGTATGGTTGTGGTTCTTGCGTGAGGACTCCCTTCCCCTTTTTCCCTTTACACTTCTTTACTTTTCCCTCTCTTTTCCACCTGACGGCGGATCGATTTTTTTGATTTCTCCCACCACGCAAAAACCACAAATACCCTGACTTCATCCAGCATTGGCAAAGGGGAGAAACCAGGTTTTCATCGGTGATGCGTCAAATTATTATCATGTAGATGCAAAGAAAAACCCGGTTTCCTGAGTCTGCATATCTTCCTAAAAATTAAGCTACGCTGAAATCACAGCTATACTACCGTCATCCCCATGACAGCCATCACAATCAACCTCAACCACATCATTAAACTTACCGACGAGCAATTTTACCAGCTTTGCCGGAATAATCCTGAGATTAAATTTGAACGCAACAGCAACGGGGAAATTGTAATTATGCCACCAACCGGAGGAGAAACAGGAAAAATAAACTCCGAAATAAACACCGATTTTGGGATATGGAATCGCCAGGCAAAACTAGGTGTATTATTCGATTCCTCAACCTGCTTCCAATTACCTAATGGTGCAAATCGTTCTCCCGATGTCTCCTGGATTAGTAATGAAAGATGGAACACACTTACTACCGAAGAACAAGAAAAATTTCCCCCCATCGCCCCTGATTTCGTCCTAGAGCTAATGTCACCAACCGACAGTCTCAAGGAAACTCAAGCGAAAATGCAAGAATATATGAGTAACGGGGTAAGACTAGGCTGGTTAATTAACCGTAAATTACATCAAGTTGAAATATATCGCTTAGGAAAACCTGTAGAAGTGTTAGACAATCCCACGCAATTATCAGGTGAGGATGTATTACCAGAGTTTATTTTAGATTTACAGATAATTTGGCAATGATGCAATAGGTTTTTGGCGTATCGCCTTATTTATACATCTAAACATTTATATAAAACCTATAGAACTTAAACATCTAGATGCAAAGAGTAATTATCAAAATTCCCCTAATTGATGTTGTCGCAAAATCCCCTTTAAAGCCTCATTCTCACCCCTCAAAGCCAAATTCTCAGCTTCCAACTCCCGAATTTTCTCCTTCATCACTTCCTTACTCGAAGCCATCCGATTAATTACCACTTCCTTATAAATCTCCAAATTCGCATCCTCACTCATCCAGCGTTGATAGGTTCGCGTATGTTCCTGTACCGTATGTCCCATATAATCAGCCATAGTTTTAATGGGGACTTGTAAACGATGTCCACGGATAGCAAAAGCATGACGCAAATCGTAGGGACGAAAATCTAAATTGACATTGCGAAATCGAATCTGTAATTTTGCTGTTTGATTACTTAATTTTCCCCCAATTGTCGGAGGTTTCACATTCTGCAAATCGAATAACTTTACCCAATGGGGATGTATAGGAGGAACACCACAATTTCTTTCTCCAGTTTTAGTTCCTTCCGTCAAACTGGGATTTAATCGTAGTAAATGAAAGGTATTTTCTGACGCAGTAAAAGCATCTAAATCAATGGCAAATAATTCATGAGGTCTTAATCCATATGTAGCCAACATACCATATGCCCATTGCCATTGTTCCGGGAAAGTAATATTATCTTTACTAGCAAACGGAGAAAGGGGAGTGCCGATTAAATCAAATCCTTGAATAATTTCTTCGTCATGGGGAATTCTTCTAATCGCAGGATGGGGTTTTGGAGTAGCGTATGAATCAACAGTTTTAACGCCATCAAACCCACAGAAATCACAAAATTTCTTTAATTGCCAAGATAAAAAAAAGCGTGATGATGTATTTGGCTTTGTTTTATCTAAGGCTGCTTCTAAAGACTCCAAATTTAATGGCATATCTGGCGGTAACTTTTTCAAATGCCGCAGATAATGACTATCCCAAGTTCTTAAACCTTGACGATTTTTAATATGAGTTTTCCAAAACTCCTGTTCATATTCCTGAATTAATTCTTTAATTAACTTCTCTGGTTTATTCTCTGCTATCAAAAACTGACTTTGAGTGTTTTGAGCTTGCTTCCCCAATAATTCCGGAGTCCATTGAAATTGCTTAGTAATTAATAATAAATCGAGTTCACGAGCTTTTGCCACAGATGCTTTCACACCCACATCATTGGCAGTAAAACCTAAAGAAATTGTATATTGTTTATTTAAACTACCATTCTTACCCACATCACCAACTTTGCAGGGAAAAGTACCCTGTAAACCAATAGATTTAGCACTGGTTAGTTTAATCTTAACCTTCACTCTTTCCAAACTTAACGCCGAATTAGCAACCTGCACACTATGCTTAATTCGTAGATATTCCCGCTCTATCTTCACCAAATCATCCGTCGCCGGATATTTCGCCTTCCACTGCTTCCATTTAGCAGCTTCCCATTTCTCTATCGATATCCCTTCCCACTCCGCCTTCCGAGGGTCATATGTACTAGTTTCTGTGCTAAACATAGGCTATTAGTTAATACATCCAAATAGACACAAACTGTTAGCAAATAATAAAACATCATTGGCGATTGGAATAGAGAATTGCGATCGCACCAAGCACAAAATAGTTTACGATTGACTACTGTGTCTTTCTTACCTTTTTTTCAAAACCACAAAATTATACGGAAATATCGCTCCTCACACTGAAATTAAAGTTTAACTCCCACGGCAGCAGGAGCATGAGAAAATCCATGAATGCAGAGAAAAAGTACATACTTCCCTTGCTTATTGCAGTGATTACAGCTAGTGTCAGCAGTTGTGCATCTAACCCTACCGCCAATAATCGCAGTAGCGAAACCCCCGCACCAACGGCAACAGAGAATACTGCCCCGGTTGACACCATACCACCTGTCGCCTCTTCGGCAACACCAAGCAGTGAAACTCCAGAAATTAGCAATACCCAATCTCCAACGCCATCCCCAAGTGTCGCTAAGTTAAGAGAAAAAACACGAGAAGAAGCTCAGGAAAAGACTAAGCCAAGCACATCTAATTCATCGAAAATAGGAGTGAGTTACAGTGCTATTCCCTCCGCAGCCCAAACACCTAGAGGTAAAACAACAGAAGTTACAGTTTATACGAGTGATTCGCAGTGTCAGGAATTAGTCCCTCAAAAGATACCAGTTTCCGCACAGGCTCCAGTAGTTGGGGCAGTAGGTAAGGTTTTGGAAGGACGCGATAATGGCGATTTTAGCCTATCTGGATACCGTGTTAACGTCAATAATGGTATTGCTACTGTTGATTTACGATTATCTCCAAATTCCAAACGTATTCTCACTTCCCTTTCAAGTTGTGAACAATTTGCTTTATTTGGCAGTCTTCGTAAAACTTTGACAAGTAATAGCCAATGGAACATTAAAGATGTCCGCTTTACCGAGAAAGGTGAAGAAATTGCACTTTAGTTAATGACTAGATTAGGGGCTATTTATAAACTCAACTAAGCTTCAATTTATTGAAGTGTAATTAGTAACTTTATAAATGGTCTCATTAAAACAACATAAACTCATGGAAATAAAAAAACAAATTACTCAATTCTATTACTTTATATAATGGTGTATTACGCCTTATGCCCAACACACCCTACAAAAACAAGGATATTTAATTTCTGATGATTCCCCAATAATAAATCAATTATTCTGTTAACAATTAATATCAAGTCTGGCGAATCATTTTTGATTATTCTCAAGACAAACCTGAGATAAAAACTAACTTTGCGTCAACAACCACTGCTCCACCAATTCTGCAATAACATCACTCATTTGCTTATCTTGCAATAATGCAGCAGCCTTCATCCTCTTATGTAATTGCTTAGGTAAATAAACAGTTGTGCGGATATAATTAGGGTCAGTACTTTTACTTTTAACATCAACTTTACTTTCCACAGACGGTAAATCATCCCGTTGTTGACGACTCCGCGCCGCATCAATTAAATCATCAAACCGACTTGCTCTCTTTTTACCACTCATAATACTTATACTCTCCTCAATTCAATTCTTGAAAAAATTAAATAACACTACATTCTTCCCGAAGACAACATCTCCTTACCCGCCTCCACATAACCACGCCACGCAATTCCCGCATAAGCGTCCTTTACCGCATTTACAGGTACTCCCTCCAAAGCCGCAGTTTGAAACACCGTCAAGCGCCTAATAGCAGCCTTAAATAAAGGTAATCCAGCACCTTCCAATGTCTCCCTAGCCTCTTCGCCAGATTTATTCGGATAGGGAGGTACAAGAGTTAATAAAATTCGGTAATTTGTTCTGACACCCCGCAATTCGCTCACCATTTTTAAAGTGGCTGCTAATGCGATCGCATCTGGTGTGGTAGGAATAACTAAGAAGTCACATCCTCGTGCCAATTTTTTTAATTCGTCAGTTTTTGGACGTGCTGGTGTGTCAATCACAATATGCTCGTACAGTTTGGCTAAACCGACAGCATCCTCCTCATCAGCTACTTTGAAGGGTAAACTACCTCTATTCGACCAATCCAACGAACTACGATTCAAATCACCATCCACTAATAAGGTGTCAGCCTTTGTTTGCAGATATGTCGCTAAATGCAGCGCTGTTGTTGATTTACCTACCCCACCTTTAAATGCTGCTACTGTCACAATCATAGTTTTTACGGCGTTTATCGGGAATCATATCAGATTTTTTTTCTTGGTAATAGATGTTTAGATATTTTTGCATTTAAATGTTTAAGTGTCTCAAATTAGCATAAATATCGCTTGGTACTTCTTCATTATTTAAATGTTTGAACATTTGAAATTTTAAACATTTATAAAAACGTATGCATATATAAAGTATACGAATAGTTAAAATCCTATTGATTAATACTTATATGTTTAGTTCTTACATATTCAGTATAAATATATTTAAAGCACTTAGTAATTATTCAAAAAATCAAAGTCAAGTAAAAAGAAGTGCAGGATACTTACTCAAAACTGGTTATCTCACTTCTTGCACCTTGAATTTATTGAGAATGAAAAAGCTTGTAATGCTTATTACTGCGTAAGGTGAGCAGTGCCCACTCAGCCCTTATTGAGAAGGTGCAAGATGTCAGTTAAATTTCTTTCTGGAAATTGCTCTTTGATTTTTTCTATTACAACTTTGGCAGGAAAAATCAACTTGCTATGCTGCTTTTGAAGAATGGGTATAACTCATTTACCTGACTTTTTTTTCAAACCTGCCCCAGATTGAACCCCAAGTTCCCCAAACTTTGGACTCCACCACCCCTTGGCAGTATGAAAATAAGCAACGTCCTTATGTTTAGCATCAGTTCTTGACTTCGGCTCAGAACAGCGTAACAACTTCTTATTCTGTCCATCCTTCGTATAACTATATTCTTCCAAAGGCTGTTTACATACCGGACAGGGATATGTTGTGACAGTAGTTGCATTAGTATGTGACTTTTGGGGACTTGTATCTTTTTCCTTACTAGCTTGCGAACGAGGAGCTTCCCAACTCTTACTATACTCACTCCAAAACAACACCACATTCTCACAACCACTAACACATTTCAAAAAATACTTCTTCTTCACCTTAGCACTGGGGATTTTTACCAGGTGATGATTACATTGAGGACAGCGAGTTCGAGATTTGTCAAAATTACTCTTGCCGAAATTGTCACTACTACCCACCTTCGATGGAGTCACAGGAACAGTTTTTGCCTTCACCAGCGCTGGAGCAAAATAATCCCGATGCCAATTTGTGAGATACTGCTGCCAAGATTGCTTCCCTGATGCGATCGCATCTAATGCATCTTCCATCTTGGCAGTAAATTCCGTTTCCAGCAAATCTGGTAAAGCCTGCTGCAAAAACTCATCCACTTCCAAACCCAACCCAGTCGGCTGTAAATTATCCTTCGTTAAATTTACATAACCACGTTTTTTCAAAGTTGCGATCGTGGGAGAATAGGTGCTGGGACGACCAATCCCTTTCTTTTCCATCAACTGGACTAACTTGGGTTCACTATAACGTGGTGGCGGTTGGGTTTTCTTCTTTTCATGTCCCGCATCTGCCAAAGTCAGCATTTGCCCCTGCTGCACAATTGGTAAGATACTATCCTTACTCAAATTCAACCAATATTTTGCATAGCCAAAAAACTCTACTACCTGCCCCCTCGCTTGCCACAAAACCTGTCCTGATTGAGTCAGTATCACCGTTTTTCGCAACTGTGCAGGACGACATAGAGAAGCAACAGCCCGCTTCCAAATTAAAACATATAAATTAAACTCATCCGGCAATAACTCCAGTCGCAACTGAGTAGAAGGACGAAAAACATCCGTTGGACGAATAGCTTCGTGCGCTTCCTGAGCAGTTTTACTACTACGATGTCTAGTAGTTTTCTGGGGTAAATTTTCCGGATCATTTTGCTCCAACCATCTACGTACAGACTCACAGAACTCCGGACTCAACATCACAGAATCAGTCCGCATGTAAGTAATCAGACCAGCCTCATACAACTTTTGCGCCACCTGCATTGTCTTCTCCGGCGCAAACTTTAACCGTGAACCCGCAGCTTGTTGCAGAGTTGAAGTAATAAAAGGTGGAGGGGGTTGACGATGATTAATTTTTCCCTCGTACTTAATTACCTGGTGGGGATGACTTTTTGCCAGTTCAACCAACCTCGTCGCTTCAGCCTCCGATAGCACCCGAGTAGATTCCGGAGCTTCATTACTTTTATATGTGGCATCATCATTCACATCCGCAGGCGACTGCACTTCCTCCGCCCCATCACTTACCGTCCCCCGATAAAAAGCGCGGAAACCCTCAGCATAATCCACCCACACACTCCAATAATCTTGGGGGACAAAAGCCACAATTTCCCTCTCACGCTGACAAATCAAATGTAAAGTCGCACTCTGCACCCTGCCAACACTCTTAGCCCCATTATTCAAAGCCCAAACAAGCGGACTTCCCTTATAACCCACCAACTTATCCAAACAATCCCGACACAAACCTGCCCCAACCAAATTTGTATCCAAATTCCGGGGATGGGAAATAGCTGCACGCACCGCAGACTCAGTAATTTCCGTATAAACAACCCGCTTCGGCTCCCGTAAACCCAAAGCCTCCTTTAAATGCCAAGCAATAGTTTCCCCTTCCCTATCGGGGTCTGTAGCTAAAATTACTTCATTTACTTGTCGTACCGCAGCCTTCAGTTGTTGAATTGTCTCCTTTGCCTTCTGGTCACGGGGTATATAACGACACTCAACATTCCCCCCATCCATCGTAAATCCCAGAGAATCCTCACCCTCATTACTCAGTTCGCGAATATGACCGCAACTAGCGCGTACAATCCAGTCACTCCCCAAAATTTGACTGAGTTTTTTAACTTTACCAGGAGACTCCACCACTAGAAGGCATTTCGGCATAACATCTAACCTTTGGATGCAACCTTCACAAAAGACTTCTTCATTTTTATAGTACAGTTGTTTTGAATTTTTCGACTTCAGTTACAATTCTTCCAAATACCAGAGTATTTTGTGCGATCGCCATTACTAGGATAAGCAGAAAATGTCTTAATTTTTCCTTGAGTCTACAATCCTTAGTATCGTAGTAAGGTAATCTGCATATTCGAGAGTATTTTGTACTTTCCAGCCAGCTTTGACAATTATTTGATTTACCCAAATTGAATGATCCAAAAGCAGACATTACAACTGAGACTATAGACGGATGACATGACATAAATATAACTGCTAAGTTCACATCCAAAATCTATACCTCAGTATTTTCATTCATAAAAAACGTCAGGAGATAAAGTAATGACACAAGCAAAATTAGGTGATACCGTCACAGTTCACTACACAGGAAAATTAACCGATGGCACAGTCTTTGACTCTTCAGATGGTGGCTCTCCATTAGAATTTACCCTCGGACAAGGACAATTGATTCCTGGATTTGAAGAAGCAGTGGTAGGTATGAATGCAGGTGAGTCAAAAACGACACATATCCCCGTTGAACAAGCCTATGGCGAATATCGCCCCGAAATGGTCATTGAAGTCGAACGTGACCAAATGCCACCCGAATTAGAACCAGAAGTAGGGCAACAACTACAAATTCAACAACCCACAGGACAAGTAATACCTGTTGTAATTACAGATATTTCCGAATCTACTGTCCGCTTAGATGCCAACCATCCCCTTGCTGGCGAAGACCTAGTTTTCGATATTCAATTAGTTGCGATCGCAGCTTAAATACTAGTACTTGCGAATGGTACTTAAGTTCTAGTTAAAAATATTTTCCCGATAATTATCAAATGCAGGACATAGTATTGCTATGTCCTGATGTTGTTAGTAGGTATCAGGAAATGCGATCGCGCCCAAAAGTTAGGGGAATTAACTTAGGAAATCAGTATCTTTTTAATCTGATTCAGCCTCAAAATTATTTCATAATTATCAGGATATAGTTCCTGTGCAAACTGAATGAAATTCTCAGCCGTGGCAGGTTTTTGAAAACCACCATTCCAAGCATGAAATTCATTATGAACCTCCTGAGTTAAAGTAATTAAATTATCAGTAGAAGCAGCAAGATCAGGGTAATGTTGTTGAGAATAAATATGATGTACGACAATATTCACTGTCTTATTAAATTTATCGCGTTTTTTACCCGTGATTTGACAGCAACTGCCATCACGTTTTTTAGCAGCATTCATGGCTGAATCAATTCTTTTCTGTCGTGCAGTCTCTTGATCTATGATTAATTTAAAGGTTTTCTTCCCTACAACCTCGATTGCCTCACACCAACTACGACGGTCTTTAGCAGTCAATTTCTCGCCTAAATTTTGCGATAATTTGTAAAAGGCAAATAGAGAATAATACCGCACACCATCAATATCATCAAAATCTTCACCAATTTTCATGGCTTCTTGAGATTTCTGTATATCCTCAAAGGCTTTATTCAATCTTGCATGACTGGTACAAAGAATATTGACAATATCTTTTTTTGATAAGAAATGTCGATTATTTCTAACTGTTAGTGAGCTACTATTTTCTTGAATTTTACGACTAATAAAAGCATTGCGAATCTTTTCTTTGTGCCTAGTAATAAACTCTGTAATACGTGCCCAAATACTTTTTGGTATCTGTTCATCTATGTATTTAGCGATCGCATAGGCTCCGTGCTCAGAAAAGAGTCTTTCATTTAATCTCTTATTGAGATATATAAAATGGTCATTTTCACGTAATTCCCATTGATCATTTGGATCGGAGTCAAAAAAATTAATAATTTTATCTAATTCCTGATGAGTAGTCTCCAAAGCATCTGCTAGTTCTATTTCGCGAATGGTAAAGCCTGACATTTTCTTTGCCATGACTTAAGCCTCCGCACTGATACTTTTGTACATGATTGTCAAATAATCAAAGATTGCTGCATCACCTGTTTCGGGAACATCAGGATGATAAGTTTTGCTTAATCTGTGATAAGCATTTTTAATATCTTGTTTTGTTGCTAATTGAGGTTCTAAATCAAAAACTAGCCAAGGTTTGAAGTAGTTAAAAATATTGATACCATTAATGCAGCCATAGCCTTGTTGATTTTCTTCACCTGGCAAAATACCAACAAATTTACGGTAAAGTTTTTCCCATCCTTCTTTGACACTAAGATTCAAATTATCCATCCCATCTGTTGCCATTTTGAATGCACCAGATTTTTTTAATTCTGTGGTATTTTGCACTGAAAATTGTTTACATATAGCTGCCTTAATTTGAGTTAGAGTCAATGGCTTGACTTTTACAGATTTCTCGCTGAAATCTTTATTTTTATGATTTTTAATTACAAAATGAGCAAATTCAGTCAAAACAGAGGAACTAACGTCATGTATCTCAGCAAGTCGATTAATCTCATTTTGTAGATACGAATTTAGAGGAGTAGAAACATGCTCCTTATTAGTTTTAGCTACCTCAGTTTTTCTTGACTTAGCTTTTGTGGAAGTTTTTGTCGCCATAGTTGATGAAAATGGGTGGGATAAATATTTGTCAGCGTTAAACTTGTAATTATAGTTACAGCATTCCCATGATCAATATCTCAATTAACACCCAACTCCCTCAAAATACCCTGACAAAACTCAACAGCAATGCAGCCAAGTTAAAAAACTCGATATGATAGAAAAGTAATAAATCTTAAAAAATATTCATCAATGCTGGTTTCCCCCTCTGGTTTCTCCAAGGTCAAAGACTCAGTCAAAGAGAAAATTTTCTTCGGCAACGAACCGAATGCCGAATTAATCGCCATTCTGACTGTCTACTTTGTCCAAGGTATCTTGGGGTTGGCGCGTTTAGCCGTCAGCTTCTTCCTCAAAGATGAACTGCGGCTGAGTCCGGCGCAGGTTTCAGCACTTTTGGGAATTGTGGCTCTACCTTGGATAATCAAACCGTTATTTGGCTTTATTTCCGATGGTTTACCCATATTTGGTTATCGTCGCCGCCCATATTTGATTTTGTCGGGTTTACTAGGGACGATTTCTTGGATTTTCCTCGCAACAATAGTTAATACTCCAGTTGCAGCAACAATTGCGATCGCACTTGGTTCTCTCTCGGTTGCAGTCAGCGATGTTATTGTTGACTCCCTAGTTGTGGAACGGGCAAGGAAAGAATCGCAAGCGAATGCAGGTTCACTACAATCCCTGTGTTGGGGAGCTTCCGCCCTGGGTGGATTAATTACCGCTTACTTTAGTGGGGTGCTACTGCAACATTTCACCACCCGTACTGTTTTTGGGATTACTGCCACATTTCCCTTAATTGTTTCGGCAGTCGCTTGGTTAATTGCTGAATCTCCGATTAGCAAAAATCAGGCAGAGAACAACGAGAACGAAAAGCTTTCTGTAGGACACCAATTTAAGCTACTCCGCCAAGCTGTTACCCAAAAAGCAATTTGGCTTCCCACAGCCTTTGTCTTTCTTTGGCAAGCCACACCCACAGCCGATTCTGCCTTTTTCTTCTTCACCACCAACGAATTACACTTTGAACCAGAATTTTTAGGACGAGTGCGTTTAGTTACAAGTATTGCCTCCTTAGTAGGGGTGTGGATATTTCAGCGTTACCTCAAAACCGTGCCTTTCCGGGTTATTTTCGGCTGGAGTACCGTACTTTCCGCAGTTTTAGGGATGACAATGTTACTACTTGTTACCCACGCTAATCGTAGTTTAGGAATTGGCGATCGCTGGTTTAGTTTAGGTGATAGTTTAGTTCTTACAGTCATGGGGCAAATCGCCTACATGCCAGTATTAGTACTTGCAGCCCGGTTATGTCCTCCTGGTGTGGAGGCAACATTTTTTGCCTTGTTGATGTCAGTTTCCAACTTGGCTGGGTTACTTTCCTATGAATTAGGTGCAGGGTTGATGCATGTAATGGGGATTACAGAAAGTAACTTTGATAACTTGGCTTTGTTGGTAATTATCACCAACGTCAGTACGGTTTTACCACTACCATTTTTAAATTGGTTACCTGCCGCAGATTCTCAAAGTGAAAGCGGTACTTTTCCTCCTGTAATTGAAAATACCCACGAGCAATCATTGATACCCGAATTTGTACCAGAGTTAATATTACACAAATCGGGAAAAGAAGTCACAGAGTAGTATTTAAATTGCTCCGTAGATGCTAGATAAAGCATTTCAGTTTGAGCAATTAGCCTGGGATTTATCATTCCAGGCGATTTTACAATCAGAATACTTTGGTATTAATCAAAAACATTAAGAAATTGAGCCACATGCCTACACAAGAACAAAAATCTATCTCTACCGTAAAATCCTATACCCGCGCAGATTGGCAAGGGGGTTACACATCTCTCAAAGAAGAATACGATTATTGGATTGACGATATTGAAGGCGAAATTCCCCCAGAACTCGAAGGAACTTTGTTCAGAAATGGACCCGGTTTATTTGATATTAATGGGCAAAAAATTCATCACCCTTTCGATGGGGATGGAATGATTAGCCGAATTACCTTTACTCATGGAAAAGCGCATTACAGTAATCGTTTTGTGCGTACTGAGGGATACGTTCAGGAACAAAAAGCTGGTAAAATTCTCTATAGAGGTGTTTTTGGGACACAGAAAAACGGCGGAGTATTCGCAAATATTTTTGATTTCAAAATGAAAAATATTGCGAATACCAACATTATCTATTGGGGTGGAAAATTACTAGCATTGTGGGAAGCTGCGGAACCACATATTCTCGATACATATACATTAGAAACATTAGGAAAAGAATATTTTCACGGTGCTTTATCAGAGGGTGAAGCATTTGGCGCACATCCCCATTTTGAACCAAAATGTGTAATGGATAACGGCAATCCTTGCATGGTAAATTTCTCAATTAAACCAGGACTTTTGACGACAATTACAATTTTTGAATTAGATACATCTGGTAAGGTAATTAGAAAATATGCCCACCAAGTACCAGGTTTTTGTTTCATTCACGATTTTGCAATTACCGAAAATTACTGTATCTTTTTCCAAAATCCTGTTCAATTTAATCCTCTTCCCTTCGCTTTAGGAATACGTGGTGCGGGTGAATGTATTAAATTTGAAGCTAATCAACCAACTCGCATTATCGTCATACCCCGTCAAGGAAATAGCACGATGGTAGACAAGCCGGAAATCTTAGAAATACAATCAGGCTTCGTTTTTCACCACGCCAATGCATTTGAAAAAAATGGCAACATCATTGTTGATTCGATTTGCTACGAAAATCTACCGGAAGTTGAACCCAATAGCGATTTTCGTCACACCAATTTTGAAGCACTCAAACCCGGACAACTTTGGCGTTTTTCTCTCAACTTAGCAGATAGAATTGTCAATCGCGAATTAATCGAATCGAGAAGTTGCGAATTTCCCAGCTTACACCCCAATAAAGTTGGACGCGAATATCGTTTTTTATATATGAGTGCCGCCCATGAGGAAACTGGTAATGCACCTTTACAAGCATTCGTAAAAGTCGATTTAGAAACAGGTAAAAGAATACTTTGGAGTGCTGCACCTAAAGGTTTCACTAGCGAACCCATCTTTGTACCCCGTGCTAATACTTCGGGTGAAGATGATGGTTGGGTACTGGGGTTAATTTACGATGCACAATATCATCGTTCTGATATTGTTATCTTAGATGCCAAAGATTTAACAGTCGTTACAAAACTACATCTCAAGCATCATGTTCCCTATGGTTTACATGGGAATTTTGTAGATGAGGTATTTATTTAGGAGTTAAATCAACACTAAAATTGTATAGATTTATAAACGAAAGATGCAAGGAAATAAATTCTTTGCGTCTTGGCAATTAATATTTAATAAAATGCCCGATCAAAATTACACGCCCCTTCACTCAAAATAGTAGCCTTATCATCATTTAAAATGGGGCTATCGATGAGCATTTGTAATTTTGAGCGAAATTCCCTATAATTTTCTCGCGTTTTTTGCTGTGTATAAGTAACACAATTAGATGTATCAGTAATCCCTTTCACTAATTCATCAACTTCCGGAACATAATACTTCCATGCTGAATCGTCAAAAGCATTGATGAGTAATCGAATTAACAGAATACGAAAAGACTCATCTTCAAAGGTTCCTTTACTTTTTTGAAACCAACGATAAGTACAAATCACATAATTAAAATGTATGAAACCCCATTCTTTGTGTTGATAGCTAATGCGTTCTGCTGGAGTATGACACTGAGTATATAATGTAGTATCAAATGTATGGGTATTCCCTGCAATTTCACTATTATGACCACGATGTTCCCAAGGGCGAAAACTTCTTGCCCATTCAAGACTAAACATCATTTCCCAAGTTGCAGTCAAGTGTTTTATACCTTTTTCTTTATACCAAGTATCCCAGACTGGACTCACACCTAAACATGCCAAATTCTTTTGATTACATGTTTGATAGTGAGCCTTCATAAATTCATCTTGAGTAATAAATAAATCTGCATCATGTAGGAGTGCATGGGTGGTGCGCGTGGCATTAATTCCGCGAATTAATTGCAACCAATGATTATTATGTGGGTTGTTCTGATACCGAGAAATCAATTGTTCAAATGGTTGAGGATTAATTAAACGAATTGGACTTAAAAAATGTTTACTTTCCCAATCTTTGAGTAATTCAGCAAAACCAGAAACTGATTTATCTGGAAGTATAATACTTTCTACTAAATTGTCATTTTTCTGAGTAGAACAAGTTTCTAAAGCAATTTTCAGAAAAACAGGTAAATCTCCAGGAACTGGTAATAAAATTGTATAGCCAGGAATTTGTTGCTCGATAGATACTTCCCAGTCGGAGTATAACCACTTCCAAAAAGTTGCTAGTTTAAACATGGCTAATGATTATTCAGATATGTGGAAAATGTAAATACTTGAAGCTTAGGCAAAATATATAACTCAATATCAATAAGCTGAAAATTTAGCATTACTTTCAACCCTAGAGAATTCAAGTAGAGTTACAGACTGCATAATTATGTAAATTTCAACTTTTAACTAACTACTCAAAAAACAAATGGACTACCAAAACCCAAATAACCACGAATTGTTAACATTAAAATCAGTAGTCCGACAAACAGTAAAGTCACCTTCACATCTTGGATAAAACAAGATAATCCTTCACGCCACATGCCATAAAGATTGGCAACATACAAAGGCAAATCACTCAATGCAATAATGACAATTACTCCTACAGTTCCTTTGAAGGCAAAAGCTAAAGGCATTCCTAAACTAATCGTCAAGAATCTGAGTAAATTACTTTGCGCCGCATAAAAGGGTTTACCTAATGCCAGCAGAGCAGGGCTTGTAGTATAAAACAAAATCGAGAACCAAATACCACAGCAAAGTATCGGCATCATCCACCTTGCTTCCTCATATCTTTGATCGTAAAGCGTTCCAATGATTAAATCGCCAGTATTCACAAGAACAGCTAAACAGATAGCAGTCGCAACCACAATTAACCAACGCTGGCGAATGATTTTAGCTCGTAACTCGCTTCTTGGTAAATCAATTTTGTTGGAAATAGTGGGGAAAATGACGCGAAAACTTAAACTTTTGATTGCTTCACGGGGGACATTTGCCAACGTTGCGGCAATAGTATAAACCCCTACCACTTCAAATGATAGTAACTTACCCAACAGTAACGTATCCGCTTGTTCAGCAAGAAACATTAATGCTGTCGCCACAAACATCCACTTACCAAAAGATACAAGCTCCTTCAGTGCATCCCGATCCCAAGCAAATTTAGTTTTCCGATCTGGAATTAAAAAATGACTAGCGATCGCTCGGAAAATTGCGGATATAATGCCACTAAGAGCAAACGCCCACAGACTCTTCAACTGCCAAGCAAAAATAATTAAGACACTCAAAGAGACTATCTGAACAGTCAAATCAAAAACGATGACTTTGTTCAGTTCCATGCGACGATTCAATAACGGTTGCGATGGAGAAGCAAAACCAAGGATGATTGATACTAGCCCCATGATGGGTAACAGCCAAAGCAATCGCGGTTCTTGATAAAAAGATGCAGCCGGATAAGTAATTATCAGGCAAATTATCCAAATCACAAGTCCACGCATGATTTGCAATGTCCAGGCAGTATTAAAAAATGCCTCTTCCTCTCCCCGCTTGTTCTGGATGATACTTTGCCCGATACCAAGATCAGAAAATAATTCTAAACCAATCAACAACCGATTCACTACCGCCATTAAACCGAAAAACTCTGGCTGAATTCCCGGCAATCTCGTGAGGATGATGTTGCAACCAAATCGCAAAATTTGGCTAGCTCCATAACCCGTGATTGTCCAGATTGCACCATTGACAGCAAGTTTCTTTAAGCTTGGTTTTTTCAGAGTAGTCATTTAATTGGGGTGAGGAAATAGCGAATAGTTTATGATTGGCGATAAGTATTTTTTCAATTTGTGAAACCGACTTCTAACTTCTCCTGTGTTTCCTTCACTTCCCAATCATCAAGATGTGAATGAAATAATTTTGCTAATTTATTTGCTTCTTGAAGCACATTATGCTGTTCTGTCACCGAAACTGTGCCAGCACTACCCATACGATTCAGTTCATCAGGTTGCATTCGTAATACCCGGCGGATGGCAGATGTCAGTTCTTCTACTGAACCTGCGGGTACAAGCCAGCCATTGACATCGGATTGTACGAGTTCAGGAATACCTGCCACATAAGTACTAATCACAGGTCTATGAAGTGCGAATGCCTCCATCAACACTACTGGTAAACCTTCAGCAAAACTGGGCAGAATTAGGGCACGAGCATTAGTGATGTATTTTTGTACTTGAGTTCCACTTGCCCAACCCGTAATTTTAACTTGCTTTTCCAAACCATAATCACAGATAAGTGCTTCGATTTGCGATCGCAATTCACCATCACCAACTAAAGTTAAGACTAAGTCGAATCCTTCTTCTGCCAGTCTTTTCACAGCTTGCAGAAGCAGGATTTGACCTTTCTGTTCGCACAAACGCCCAACACAGACTAAATTAGGAATCTCCGTAGGGATATCGGCAAGGAATATTTCTGGTTGGTTGAAGTACTCTTCATCAACTCCACAGCGCACTAAGTGAATCTTGTGCCACTGTTGATAGTCACACCAACGATATAACTGACTTCTTCCAAACGAACAAATCGCCACCACAAATTTGGCGCGGTTGATTTTTTCTGTTAAGCCGATGTTTTCTGCTCTGTCAAATTCTTCTGGCCCGTGAACAGTAAAACTATAGCTAACACCCCCAATAGCATTACATAACATGGCAACAGTGGTTGGATTGGTACCAAAGTGTGCGTGTAAATGCGTTACCTGCTCTTGTTGCAACCAACGCCACAAAACACAAGCCTCTGCTAAATAAACCAGATGTCGTAAAACTCCTGCATCTGACTTCCAGCCGATTTTTAAAGCTAAACGTATACTTCGGTAGATAGAGAAGGGTTTGAAAATCGCCAAACTGAATAGGTTTAGCAATAAACCTAATAATCCAATCCCGAGAACAATTTGGGTTTTCTGAAATTCGAGTTGATCTTTTGGGTCTACTAGTTCAGATTCGCAAGAACGAATGGAGAATCTTGCAACTGATAAGCCAATCTTTTCCAGGGCAGCAATTTCACGCCGAATGAAGCTATGACTTACCTTCGGGTATTTATTGATCAGGTACGCAATTTTCATTTTGACCTTATATTCCACTACACAGATATCAAACAAATTGGCACTCCCACCAATCACTTTGAACCATGCAGTAATATCTAGTTACAACTTGAAATTTTTGAGCAAGCAGCAAGGGGCACTTGGATACGTAGTTATACGTATAGCAATTTTGCAATCTCATTTACAAAATATAATACTTCTTGCAAAGAAAATCAATTGATTATAATTATATGAAGTTAATCTGGAACTGAGCCAGATTTTATAAACTTACTGTGAAGATAATATTATTCTCTCTCTGATAACTGAATTTGCGTGTTAGTGAATCTGGGTGCGAAGCACCCAGAAGTTTGTGTGTTGACAATAAATTATGTATTTGGACTTCGATCTTGATTTTTCTGGTTCGTGCCATACTTTCACAACGGAAATTGATCGAAACTCGAAGATTTATCCAAACCTAATATCTCTTCATTGCCCTTTGCATTTCGCGTTTGTCGTCCCGGCGTTTCATGTCTTCGCGTTTATCGTGGAGTTTTTTACCTCTACACAGCCCGATGCTAACTTTGACTAATCCACGTTTGAGGTACATTTTTAGAGGAATTAAAGTTAAACCCTCTTGTTCCACTTTCCCAACTAAAGTGCGAATTTCTTTACGGTGTAATAGCAGTTTGCGAGTGCGACGGGGTTCATGATTGAAATAAGCGCTACTTTGACTGTAAGGAGAAACATGCATATTCAATAGCCATGCTTCACCATTACGGATTAAAGCATAACCATCTTGAAGATTTGCTTTGCCTGCACGAATTGATTTAACTTCTGTCCCTGCGAGTTGAATCCCTGCTTCGTAGGTTTCGAGAATTTCGTACAAAAAACGTGCTTGACGATTATCGCAGATAACTTTGAATCCTTCACTTTTTTCTTTCATCTATAATTTTGTTGCGTTTAATTTACAAATATTTTTTTGGGGATTATTGATTAATGGTTATTGGGTAAAGTTGTCAAGGTAGGGAAACTGATAAAGGTAAAATGAGTTATTAATCATATTATTTTACGCTGTTTCTAGCATAACCAATAAATAATCCCTTGAGAACAGTCGGCAATTATCTATTACAAATTAACTCTTCAGCAATTAAAAATTAGCAGACTGAATATAGTTGTCTACCCATAGTGCTACTTATAACAAAGCTAAGTTTATAGCTTCAGGTTGATTTTATTATATTTGTGCGTAGGTAAAGTGGTGACTAATCGGACTGCAATGAGGAAATGAAACAATGAAAAGTTATTTTAGCAAGGTTCTGGGGACTGGCGCATTAGTTGCAAGTTTAGCAATTATGCCTTTATCTGCTCCCTCACAAGCTCAAACGAATACTGACGGAACTACAACAACCCCGAATACGGGTGTTTACAACGATAGTAATAATGCCGATCGCAATTTTGATTGGGGTTGGTTGGGATTGTTGGGTTTAATCGGTTTAGCTGGTTTGGCTGGTAAAAACCGGAATGAGCAACCAAAGCAATATCGTGATCCTAATGCAGTTGGTGGTACTTACCGGGAATAACTCAGATGATACGTTAGGACACGGTGATTGATGTGTCAACATCTTTTATCTTTTGCAAAGGGGAAGTTGCCATAAAGATTAAATATAGAAAACAAATGTAGCTAAAAAAGCCTTAGATGGCTATTAATCTAAGGCGTTTTGTGTGTGGTGTAAAAACAGAAAAATATGGGAAATGGTATTAGCCCTATTTAACTGGTTGTTATTTGTGGGTCCGAGGAAATAGTATCCCGATTTTTGCCGGGAGATGGGGAAGTCCAGTAACTAGCGACTAGACCAACCATCATCCACCACAGGGTGTTGATTTGGGGACGATACCAAACAGTATCAACTAAACCATGACCGAGCATTGCCACCAATGAGGCAATTGCCCCAATCATCCACAGTCCTTCAACACTACGTTGTTGATAAAAGCGTTGTAATTGTACGAATCCAGTATTAAATGTCACCATTAACAGCCAAATAAATGAGCTTAAACCAATAAAACCCATTTCTACAGTTATTTCTAAAATAATAGAATAAGCACTTAGGGCTGTAAACCGTGGTATTTGATACAGAGGATATACGCTATTAAAAGAATTGTGACCGGGGCCAATGCCTAATATAGGTCGATCGCGAATCATCTGAAATACCGCAGTCCATACATTCATGCGGAAGTTATTACTACTGTCGCCACGACCTGCAAAGATACTGACAATCCTGAGACGGAAGGTTTCCGAAGCCCCAAATGCGATCGCAAATAAGGCAACAAAGCTACCCAAAAGTATCGGGATTAACCAAGTCCGCCAAAATCTTGGTAATACATCTTTATACCAGTATCTAAGTAATAAGACTAAGACAACTACAGCCAGGGCTAAGCCAATGAAACTACCGCGACTGTCGGCAAAGCGAAAGCAGGCAAGATTCACAATTAGCATTGTCGTCGCCAAGCATTTGCGGGCTAATCCTTTCCAAGCAAATACCGCAATCAAGCTCAAAACCACCGCCGGTAACAAATACCCAGCCAGTAAGTTGGGATTACCCAGATAGCTATAAACCCGAGTATTCTTGGATAGCGGTGATTCTGGATCGACCCAAGTTGCCAATTGGGCGGCACCAAATAATTTTTGGCGCACACCATATATACTGACAATTAGTCCAACATGCATGTATAAAGTCAGTATCCAAGAGCGTAAGCGTGGTGATTTTAGAACTCTGGCACAAAGAGCAAATAGCAGCAGGTACAGCGTAAAATTTCGGAAATCGGTAATCGCTAATTTTCTCACTGGCGATAAAGCCGTAGCTAAAAATGCGACTCCCCAGAATATAAATACTGTGATGTGGATAGGGGTGACACTAGGAGAATTGATGTCACTAGTATCATCAGCTAAACTCAATAGCAACCAAAATGCACCACACACCAGCAAAATCAATCCAATTAATTCATTGGCAACAAATGGGGCAAATCCATACAAAAGGCTAAGTAAAGCCGCAGCAATAATCTCCCCCCACTGGATCAAAATACTAGTTTCCCGCCAACGCCGCAAAGGACCAAATAGCGATTGATGTAGGTAGCTAGTCGCGAGATATTCCCGGAGGGGAAAATTAGACAACGTAAATCTTTGCCAAACTAAATTCATAAACCACCTGGCGATTAAGGTTCACTCCGGCACAGAAGTTCGACTTCATCATAATCTGGGTGGTTCCCAAAAGCTCATATTTTCAAACTTCAAATTGGCAAGTTGCCTCAGTTGCCTCGTCATCAACCACAGGGCGATCGCGATTTGAGTTAATAGTGTAATGATTAATAGTTAATGATTAAAATTTTAAGGACATACATCAATTGACAAGCTTAGAAAGCCAGGGTATCAAGTCTTTGTCTTGACTACTGTAATTCTCAATTTGGCTGAAAGTGGGGTTTGGATGTTGGGTATGGGTTTATTAAATACTGATTGCTTATTGATTGTTGGTTGGTTATAGGTGTTTGCAATGCTAAATGCCTTATTTCCTGATTTATTATGAGACTTACTTTTCTACTCCCTCATCCCTCATCCTTATCTCCCACATTAAGCATCATTTGCCTGTTCTTTTGTTGCTGATTGCAATGGTAGTGACAGCACGTAGCGATATCCCGATTCCGCAGAACCTTGAATTGAGATTTGCCCCGCGTGCAATTCCGCTAGTTGACAACTTAACAATAAACCTAAGCTTTCACGCGAGAGATGATTGTGGGGTTTGTTCATATCTAAGTCGCCAGAATTTACAGAAATAAATCCTGAACTTGCTGCGGCAAAATCTTTTGACTTTTCCATTGTGATTGAGAAACCGTCAAGCTCTGTGGCTTCTGGATGCATGTTATAGTTCTGAGCCACACTTGTCAGTTCTAATAATGGCTGTGGATTGAGGCGGAAGTACGGATCGACTTCTGTAATCCCATCACCTAACCAAGGATGGGATACCCAAACGGTAATGTTCAGGGCATCTTCTTTGTAAGAAACGTGAATCCGCACAACACTACCTGTTGCCGAAACCTGAATCACGCTAAAAATCAAGTGGTATAAAATTTGACGAACTTTCTCTTTGTCAAGGGGTAAAATGCGGCTGCGTCCGGGTTCCAGGGACAAGCGAATGTCTTGTTCGCGGCGGTTTGCTGCTTCTTCTAAGGTGTTGATGGCTTGTTGGCAGAGCATTTCGATATCGACGGGGGCAATATTTAATGCAGCTGTAGTTTCATTCATTGCTCCCAGTTCAGAAATTTCGTTTACCAAGGAAAGGAGGTAGCGTCCACTATGTTGGATTATTTCCAAGTATTCCCGTTGTTTGGTTGTCAAAGGGCCATAAATTTCTCTTCCTAAAACGCTTGCCATTCCCAACACTGATGTCAGAGGGGTGCGTAATTCTTGAGTTAGTTGCGATAACAAGTCGAGTTTGAGATGGTTGGTGGTGACAGCTTCTTTTTTGAGTTCTTGTTTCAATATTGGAGCACTTAGCTTCATTTCGTTGGCATTACCATTTGAGGATGACCAACCAAATTCTCTAGGGGAGTTAGTATGGAGATTATTTCCGTTTGCAGTGGCTTGCAGTAAGCGGTTACGCTCAAACTCACTCATGCTCCAACGAGCAATTATTTGTAAAAATTCAATATCTCTGTTGGTAAAGTTGCGCGGCACTAAGTCAATCACAGCTAGCGCTCCCAAACAATTACCAGATGCGTCGATTAGTGGCGCACCTAAGTAAGCACGTACTCCGTACTCCTGTACCAATTTGCTGACGTTCAGTTCATTGTTGACATATTTATGTGTATCGTTAATGACGACAATTTGTGAACTATCGACAACTAGGGTGCAAAAGGATTCTTGACGCGATAGTTGACGAGCTTGGGCAAGTTGGTTCATCAATCCTAATCGCGATAATCCGATCGCGGATTTAAACCAGTGACGTTCTTGATCGATAAATCCTAATACCGAAATTGGTGCTTCGAGAAAATGGGCGGCGGTTTGAGTAGCTTCTTCAAATACGGGAATTGTTTCTGATTGACGCAAGCCTAACTCTAATAAGGCGTTTAAGCGTTGGGACTCTCTATTCTCTTGGGAACTCCAACCATCTTTGAATGTAAACAGTTTATTTTCTGGTTCTAACATTACTACTTTACCTTGATTAAGTATTTGATAAGGATTTTCATATAACCTACTCTTATTTGGTTATTTTTCTATTTCTAAGCATTCCCCAATTTTGTGTCCGACAAACAAATTTTCAAGATTTTTTTGAAGATTACGAGAATATACGCTCGTGGTAGTTGCTTTCCTAACCCAAAATATATTGCCTCAGCTTGAGTTAAAAACAGCTATAGGCAATTGTTTCAGCATTTTGCTGTATTTCTTTACAATCACTTTTCAAGCGCTGGCAATAATTATTACAAGTAGTGAAATCTAATGATAACGTACAGACAATTTACTGACTTATTAATTGTAATTATAATAGCAAATATATCGTTATTATCACTGATGTGGATTAGAGAAGATTGAGGGCAAATTATTGATTAGGATTTTGTTTTTACTAACTGTGGTTTTGGTTTTTAGTTTGGTGCTGTACTGAAAAATTTAGGCGATCGCAATCATATTTTGCTTGATTGACTATGTTAAAAAAATCAATTGTTTCTTTTGTCTGTGATTTCACAATATATAAGTGTAAATTCACTTGTGTATGTCATTGTTGATATCTTTTTTCGGTCATTAATCATAACTAAAAACCTATTTCTCAGTTTTTATCAATCTTTCAAAATTATTTATTTTTCTCACCAAGACAATTACAATCATGAGTATTCATTTTCATGTAATTAGTGATTGTCCTTGTTTAGCAAGGGTTATAGCTCTATCTAGCAATATTTTCTTACCGAGAAATAAAAAACTAATAGTTTTTCCCTAAAAGCAACAACCATAAAAATTACCAAAAAATATCCTTTTTTGATGTGGCAAATTCACTAGTTAATCTATGCTCAATATCAACATAGATTAACTAGTTCAGCAACCTTATTGACTTTGGACAAAACAATTAATAAACAATTATGAACATCAAAATTCCATTTGTAGATTTAAGTTTTCAACATCAACCGATTCAAAATCAAATTCAACAGGCGATTGAAAAGGTTCTACTCAACGGAGATTTTGTTTTAGGGAAAGCTTTAGCTCATTTTGAACAAGCCTTTGCCGCAGCCTCCAATACCGCATATGGGGTGGGAGTAGCTTCAGGAACAGATGCGATCGCACTTGGTTTACAAGCCTGTAATATTGGTGTGGGTGATGAAGTTATTGTGCCTGCAAATACCTTTGTAGCCACATTAATCGGCGTAATTCGTGCAGGTGCAACTCCAATTTTTGTTGATTGCGACCCGGAAACTGCTTTAATTGACTTAGAAGCCGCAGCCAAAGTTGTTACAAAAAAAACCAAAGCCATAATTCCCGTGCATCTCTACGGGCAGATGGTATCACCAAAACAGCTTTTCGATTTTGCAGAAACTCACAAATTACTCATTTTTGAAGATGCAGCCCAAGCTCATTTAGCTGAACGTGACGGATACAAAGCCGGTTCAGTAGGCATAGCAGCCGCTTTTAGCTTTTACCCCAGCAAAAATTTGGGTGCGGTTGGTGATGGGGGAATCTTGTTGACACGCGATCCTGAAGTTGCCGAAAAAATGGTACGCTTGCGGAATTACGGAGCTTCCTACAAGTACTATCATACCGACCCAGGAACCAATAGCCGTTTGGATACCCTACAAGCTGCCGTATTGTTAGAAAAATTACCCTATTTAGCAGAATGGAATTGCCTGCGTCTAGCAATAGCCCAGATGTATGATGCAGAATTGGCAGCCGCAGCCAACGGAATTATACCAATGGTCAACCAAAGTGGGACTGGACACGTTTATCATTTATATGTAGTCAAGATTACTGATTCTTGTTCAGTGTCGCGTCAGGAAATACAAGAAACACTAGCGAATGCAGGGATTCAAACGGGTATTCACTATCCTATACCTTGTCATTTACAACCAGCATTTACCAACTTAGGTTATAAACTCGGTGATTTTCCCCACGCGGAAACATTGGCAAAACAGATACTATCATTACCAATGTACCCAGGGTTAACCCCTAGCCAAGTCAAGGAGGTTTTAGCCGCGATCGCCTGTACTCTCAGTGGAGAACAACAGCTTTTGGCAGTTAATGGGTACTAAGTAAGTCTGAGTTAATGGGTATTGGTTAATGGTTATAGCTGGGCTAAAACATTACAAATTCTGACCTTTACCCTTTTTGATTCCCCAACAATTACCTATTAACTATTAATTGTTTTATGTATCAACGCCAAATTAGAACCACAAATCCCAAAGAGTTATTTAATTATGGGATTATTGCCATTTTAACATTACTGTATGCACCGATATTTATACATTGGTGT
This sequence comes from Calothrix sp. NIES-4101, assembly GCA_004296455.1. Taxonomy (GTDB): domain Bacteria; phylum Cyanobacteriota; class Cyanobacteriia; order Cyanobacteriales; family Nostocaceae; genus Brunnivagina. The sequence continues at coordinate 3,079,722 of AP018280.1, read as the reverse complement.
GAGGGTTGGATTAAGAAAACAATTAGTACCGAACATGAGTATTTTAGCCACGGTTTAATTGGTTTTCCTTTTGCGATGTATATCGTCTGGACAAACCGAAAATTATGGTATCGCTTGCGTGAAAGCCATCATCCACTTGGCATCGGCTTATTATTTTTAGGTGGTTTCTTTTACCTTAGCGGTATCACCGAATGGGTAAATCTTTCTCTGCCGATTATTTTGACTGGACTATGCTTGTGGTTGAAAGGAAAAGCAGGACTGAAACTGCAATGGTTTCCTTTATTATTAGTTTTTTTAGCAACACCTAATTCAATTCCCTATCTCATTGCTCCTTTTACATTGCCATTGCAAAGCTTCATTGCTGGTACAGCTGGATTCATCTTGAATCAATTAGGGATGAATATAAATGTCGATGGCATATATTTATATATGGGTGGAAGGGTTGTGGAAGTTGCACCCTACTGTGCTGGTTTAAAAATGCTATTCACAACGATATATGTTTGCTTAATGTTATTGTATTGGACTGGTACAATATCATCACAAAGAAAGACAATTTATTTCCTGGGATTAGCTGTAATCATTAGTGTTACAGCAAACATTATTCGTAATACATTTCTCACATTTTTCCACGGTACGGGTAACGAAGCCATGTTTAAATGGCTGCATGATAGTTGGGGAGGCGACATGTATTCGGCTTTAATGCTAATGTCTCTCGTCCCTGTCCTTAATTGGATTGATGCTAATTTTTTAGATACAGCACAGCCATCTATTACTCAAAAAGAAATATAAATCTCCAAAAGATTTGGCATTTTTTCTGACTAGATGAAGTGAATTTACCCGAAAAAGGGAAAGCTAAGATTACCCTCATTTGTGGGCATCACTGTATCATTCATTACTATGAAAATCTCCAAAAAATCCTTACTTCGTCTGTTCCTTTTACCTATTGCTTTCTTACTTTTTCCCAGCCAAGTTGAGGCACTTCCCGGACAGTCTACAGAAGAAGTGGGTTCCTGGATCAAAAACCATCCCACCCTAAAACCCAATAGCAGAGAACGCTTCTACATTCAAAAAAGTGACACAGCAGCACAACGCTTTACCTTCCAAGCATCAGTATTACCTCCGGGTGCTGTTGGATTTACGAGAGACCGTAGTAATATTCGTACGGAGCGTTTAGCGATGTACGATGCGATTAACGGGATGAGTTTTGACCGCTTGCAGGAATCGTTGCGAATTATTTATGGTTTAGATGTATACCAGGATTTTGCCAATGCTCAGTTAATTTACGACTATCCCAACCAAAGCGCAATTAATTCAGCTAGATTGGCGAGAACTCCTATCCGTGAAGCATTACGGGGAGAGTTAAGAGTCGGCGATCGCTATGCCTATTGGATGGAAATTGCTAAAGGGAAAAATGGTAAAGCTTATACAGGTCAAATGACTGTATTACTGAAAAGCGACTTAAATAAATTGGAAGCGGAATTACGAAATAGGTAATGTTTAATGTTTAAGGGTTAATCGTTAGTTGCTCATATTAACCCTTAAATCCCAACTCTTGATTAATTAACATTTTGCCAAACACCAGAGAAAATACCTTCACAGGCTGTCCCAATTCTTAATAAATCTTCCTTAAAAAGAGGGGGCCAGTCTACACCATTTTTACGCCCGATCGCAAATAATTGCTGTGTCTTAATTGTTAGTAAATATAAAGCGTGAGCAAGTTGACGGTCTATTGTGGTAGTCTCTTTTAGACCTTCAAATACTACTTTCAGAGCCAGTAAAATCGAGGTGATTTGACCAGGTACAGGCGGTTTTCCCTGCTGCATTCGTAGTAATAGAGCATCCGGGTGTTCTTCCGTTGCGATCGTTTGGTCTAAAAGTAGTTTGCGTGCAGTATCGTAATTCATTACTCCAGATTACCAGGGTATAGGGTCAGGGTCAGGTAAAATTTCTCGAAAATTGATGATTTCTAAATTTTATTGTTATTGACAATTATCACAATGTCCACAACGCCAATTTTCAATATTTTTGCTAAAACCAAATCCATTTAACAAAAACTGCCAGCGACATTGTTTTGTATAGAGGTATTGACGCATTTGCTTAGTGACATTTAATTGGTTGTTAGCTTGAGTTTTGCCAACCGTCAAAATCAGATAATTGAATGGGTCTAACCATTTTAATTGACCATTACTGTGGAGAAGCGAAAGCGCAATCAGGCTATTGGGAAATTTTTGAGCGATCGCTTCTATATCTCCTTGTTGTGGTAACTTTCTGGCAAGTTGTTGTGCAGTTTGTTGCTGTTCGCGTATTTTGTTTTCAAAAAAATGCTGTCTCTGTTTGTCTTCCGAATCTAACCATCCTGTGGGTTCGCTAACTAATGTCAGTACATCACTAGGTTTTCCATCTCTTCCCGCACGTCCGATTTCTTGTACATATTCAGATAATAATAATGGTGCGTGGAAATGAACTACCCAACGGACATTGGCTTTATTGATTCCCATTCCAAAGGCACTTGTGCAAACAACAAATTGTAATTTGTCGTTGATCCAGTCTTTTTCAATTGTCCGCCGTTCCTCTGCATCTAATCCTGCGTGGTAGGCTGCGGTTGCATAACCCAATTCTTCTAACCAAGCAGCTAAATTTTCACTATCATATCGGCTACGAACATAAACTAAACCTGATTGCTGAGGTCGATTATTGATAAAGTTTAATAATTGCTTTTTTCTACTGTTTGGTGTCCAAGCAATACGAATACTGGGATTCAGATTTGAGCGATATGGATTCAGTCGAAAAATTTCTGGTTTTTGGAGTTCTAAAACTTTGTGAATTGTTTCTTGGGCAGCAGGGTTTGCAGTGGCAGTAAAAGCAGCAAGACTTATTTTTGTACCTAGTGGTTTACTTTTTAATAAAGCTCTTCTCGCTGCTCCCAATCTTCTATATGCTGGACGAAATGTATCGCCCCACTGCACTAAGCAATGGGCTTCATCGAGGATGATTGCAGTTATATCTAGTTCAGGTTTGCAGAGTATTTGCCATACAGGAGGACTAAAGAAAGTCTCTGGAGAAATATACAGTAGGCGGAGCTTTTGCTGTGCTAATGCTTGTAGTATTTTTCTTCTTTTAAATGAGGGTAATTCACTGTGTAATAATGCCGCAGGTAACCTTTTTTCCTGCAACTCTTGAACTTGATTTTCCATTAAAGCTACTAATGGAGAAATTACCAGCGTTAATCCTGTTTGAAGTAACGCTGGTAGTTGAAAACAAATCGATTTTCCTCCACCAGTTGGCATTACAATCAGCACATCTTTTCGTGCGAGTAAAGCATGAATTATTTCACCCTGTGGTGAGCGAAAGTCTTCATATCCCCAGATTGTTTGAAATGCTGCACGGACTTCATGCCAAGATAGGGAAGATAATCGATTCATTTTATAGATGCTCCCTTCTCCTTGCACGGATTAGTTTGACTTGAGTAATAATATAGCTGTTTATATTTAGGAAATGCTTCAGTAAATTTATTGGTTATGTCCAAGTTACACGTGAATTTCGGCAATTACGAATGTGCTTCGATACCCGTATAAATATCAGTTAATTCATACAGTAGAGTATTTGCTACTTCATATAAACCTGATAATTCTTTTTTGAAAAGATATTTGCATCAGAAATAATTTATGTTTACTGATATTCCTCAGATCTACTCTGGGAAAAGTCATTTTGCATCGAGAAAAAAGAAGTCTAAGAGAAAAGATGAATATAATTTTAATTTTCTCACCATCATTAACAGACTGATTTGGAGAGTTACAACTACTTAAACTTTGATTGCGAATAAATATAGTGATGATTCAACGGCTACTGTGCAATAATTTGCGTAAACTGCTGAATGCATCATCGCCTTGCTCAAAAAAAAATAGACGCGCCAGCAGTTGCTCTGGAAATAGCAAGTTGCGCGTCTCGAAATTTGATTGAGTAACTTTACTTAGCACCTACCAACTGCTTTTCTTTCGGTACAATTGGAGCCGAAAGTGCTGCTTCTAAATCAGCACAACCCAATTTTTCCTCGAGAATTTTCATCACTTCACGTCCAAAGTCATTAGGATTTTGCTGCCATGCTTGCAAGCAAACTTCGCCAAAGAAAGAACCAAGTGGTTCGGGATTCCAGAGTAATTTTTTAGCTGTCCAAGGCATTAAACTCATAGGATTGTAGCCTGGATTCAAAATACCTTCCTTGAATGCATATTCTTCGAGGTGGGTATGGGGTTGTAAACCAATAAAGAAGATCGCAGGTTCAACTTTATCCGCGCCAAAAATGCGTTCGAGTTCGCGGTGGTAAGCAATAGTTTGGCGGATAGTTTCGGGACGTTCGTCAATCACATTAAATGAGTAATTGACGGAAACTAAAGCGTTGAAACCTGCGGCTTTTAAATCGCGACAATTCTGTAATACATGACGCAGGTTATAACCCATCCGCATTTTCCGTACAAGTTCTTGGGAACCACTGGTGATGCCAATTTCAAAGTAGTTCATCCCAGTTTTCACCATCAAATCGCATAATTCGGGTGTTAAATTATCGGCGCGAATATATGCAGCCCAGTTAATGTCTGTCATCCCAGAAGCGATGATTTTCTGTAATAATTCCACAGCATCATCGATAAATCTGCGTGCGGGAATAAATTGGGCATCGGTGAACCAGAAATTACGCACTCCTCTGTTATAGAGTTGTCGCATCTCCGCTACGACTTCATCGCTGGGGTTAATGCGTACTTGTTTTCCTTCCACAACAGTGTACACACAGTAACAACAATTGTGGGGACAACCGCGTTTAGTTTGTACGCCGATGTAAAAGTCTTTTTCTAGTAGATAATATTTAAATTCTGACCAGATACTCTCAATATAGTCGTAGTCACAGGCAGATTTTTCTAGAGGAGTTGGTTGTTCGTGAATTAAACGCTCTCTGGGTTGATCTTCCCCAACAACATAACATCGTTCATCGCGAAATTCCTGACCACTCAACAGTTTTGTCAGCAGAGTTTCCCCTTCCCCCACGGAAATAATTGTTTCCTTGGGCAAGCTTTTACCTAGTTGTTCGTAAAATACACTGACTGCACCGCCACCCACAACTGTACGGGCTTGGGGATTATATTTCTGGGCGCGTTTTAAACCACGTCGGATTAATCCAGCATTACGCCATAACTCGACGTAGTAAGCCATAAAAATTCTTAATCCCCCTAAAGCTCCCCGCAATTTGATCAGAGGATTGAGGGCATAGTAAAACTCAAACGCATTTTGCAAGGGATTTCCACCACGTCCCCCCACTGGTGCGTAAATTTGGATGTCGCGCCAAGAATACACAAGTAATGTGGGTTTAAATTCATCAATACAGCGATCGAGTGCTGAAGTGTAGTCTAAAGGTGGTACGGTTCCCAGATCAAAAATTTTCTGTTGGATACTGGGGAACTGCTTGTGAACATGATCTGAGAGGTAGACAACCCCAATGGGAAAGATGGGGTTACAAGGAAGGCGAACGTAAAGTATTCGGTTTTCCATTATTTCTGATTTCACTTCCATCTTTGCCTTTGTGTTGGGGTGAAGAAAAATATAGTCCTATTTATAGATTGTAAATTTATTTTGCATTTTGTCTCATAATCCGATTCTACTGGGCTTGTAGGCAAATAAGTTGTGATGGCTAAAAAATGTACAAGAGAAGATTTGACGATTTCCATGCCCAAAATATTAATGATGTAAAATTGCTGTTGCTGGTAATTACGGTTTAGCAAAAAGCTTGATGCTAAAAATAAGTTATATTTAGGGATAATCCATAGATAGTTATAAATAGATTGAATTGCTTTGGCTGATGTACGGGCACTGATAAAGGCAAGAGAAAGCCAAGAAAAATGATAGGCTGAATTTTGCGATTTAAAAAATCAGAAAAGCGAAAATTCGAGTTTTAGCAGAGATGGGGAACTTTATCAGCGATCGCTTTCAGATATCTGGCAGAATTGAAAGTTGTATTCCTGTCCAGAGGAGTACTTAGAACATATGTTCAATAGGGTCTAACGCCCTTGGGCAAAGGCATTTGCATCGTCGATATTAGTTTTATATTTCTTGGTTTTGAGAAATATGCTTTGAATAAAATAGACTTTCTTGTATAATTGTTGGATGCAATAAAAGCATATATTTTTACGAAAAATTCATATATTCTCTAGTTTAAAAATAATTACTTTATCCACTACCCATGTCTAAAGATAGATTTTTGGTAGAAAATGATAGTTGGTAGTAACAGTTACAGCATATGGGGATCGTCAGGTGTTAATTTTGGTTGTGTAATGTAAAATTGTGGCGTAAAGCTCCTCAGCAGTTATGGCTCAAATTTTAGACTCCTTACCACCAGAACAATCTGGGAAAATTCTCTGCTGCTACGTAAATGCCACGAGCAAAATCCAGGTGGCACGAATCTCTGATATTCCTAACTGGTACTTTGAACGGGTGGTTTTCCCCGGACAAAGATTAGTTTTTGAAGCCCCAAGGTTATCTCATCTTGAGATTCATACAGGAATGATGGCAAGCGCGATTATCTCGGATACAATTCCGTGCGAACGCTTGATTGTCAGCGATTTTGATGACGAGCTTGAAAATGACAAGTTAGAAAACACCTCTGAACTCGTCAACGAAAATATCAATCAAACAAGTATTGTGTCACCAATTCATTCCCAAACTGAACAAACAACAAAACCTTTAAAAGTTGCTGGTTTAGCATCGGTTGATTAAAAAAATGTTACTTTAAACAAGGGTTGCGAGGTTAGCAGCCCTATTTTGTGAGGGAAATCTAAAAAAAATATAAAATTTTGAATTCAGAATAGAGTAGTCAGAAGTTAAAAAAGTTATATCTTGGCTTTGAAAACCACACAAGTATGTACCCATCAGCATCATTGTTGAGAAGCGATCGCACATTGCACTTTCAGCAGTAAAGTAATGGGGTAGGATTGCATTCGAGGGATTACTGCGCTTGAATTTACCTTCATTTATTTGGCTATGGAAAATCGCTGCTTGGTCGATGGGTTTATCGATACTTGCTTATTTCTGTCTAGCTATATCTGGTATTTGGATGTATATAAGGCGACAGCATCCTAGATACAATCGTAATTTTACTTATAAAACTGTCATTATCCGCCTCTGCCACTATGCAATAGGTATATGCATGGTATTCCTGGTATTGCTACTCCTAGCAATTGGAATTGTGGGAACTTTAGGTCATTTTGGTTCATTGGGACACTCATCCCATCTCATCGCCGGCTTGAGCAGTGTTGTCTTAGTTTTAACTTCAGCCTTCAGTGCTACGCAAATTAATAGCGATCGCTCTTGGGCTAGATATTTGCATGTCAGTGTCAATATTTTGTTGTTTTTTGTCTTTGTTTGGGTATCGCTAACGGGTTGGGATGTTGTGCAGAAGTATTTGCCTGAATGATTTGAAGTTAAATATGAATTTTAATAATGTAGTAAAATATAAATAAAATTATTACAAACAGACAACTAAATCTTCATTAGCAACATTTCCATCAGTAATTATTTTGGCGACAACACCTGTTTGAGCATGTTGAAAATGTTGTTGCAATAGGGAAAGTAAATTAATATCATGTTCTCCAGTTTGCGGATTAACATTAATATTTAAACAGCGATTAATTGGGGCTGTAACTTCAATTTTGGCGCTACCAATTTGTAGCTGCTTGCCTATCCAATCAAATTCACCCCATGCAGAAACGCCCTCAACTACAACATTCGGGCGAAAACGGCGTACATCTATTTGCTGCCCTGCGACTTGGCTTAAATGATTGATAGTTGCTTGGCTAACTAGAGAAATATGGACTGGTTCACGATCTGGGTAACGGGTTTTATTATATTCTCCTACTAATTGTAGGGGTTGAAGTTGTTTATTTTTAGCTGCTTGACTAGGTTGGCTTGCTGCCAAATATCCAGTGAAGAAATTAGAAATAGAATTACGTCCTAATTCTGTGTTTGTGTCTGCAATTAGTAATTCAATGCCCTGGTATTTAACTGTTAAATATCCTGTAGTGATATCGTAATTACAATCTAAAGCTGCCAAAGCGTGCCAAACATTTTGCATGGCGAAGTTTTGCTTTTTCATCCAAGAAACTGAATGATTTTGATTCGTGGCTGTGGCAATATCTTTATACATTAAAGCAAAAGCGCGATCGCCTGGTATCCCATGTCCTGTTTTTAAGTAAACACATGTCTGTGTTTGTGGGGATAATCCCTTAAATGGGTAAGTAAATAATTGTTTAACGGTAGTTTGGGACATGGTTAAGATTATTGGCTCGATATTAACCGTTTTTATTTTCCCTATTTTATCCTTTCTGTGTCACTGCTTTTTTGCCCGAACTACTACCAGTGATGCTGCGAAGATAAATGCCACCAATTGAGAACAAGAAAGTTAAATAGGCGACTGCTTGGACTAAATACAGATGCTGGCGATATCCAAATAAAGATTTAAGGATAATTCCTGGAAATTTTTCATCGGGAAGAATTTTGGAAGTGTCCCAAACCAAAGGCCCTAAAATACAAGAGTGGATTTTCGTAAATCTTTCATAATAGAAGCACAAGCTTTCTGATGCGCGACTACTCAATGCTAAATTGGCAAATACTTCGTCAAATTTATGTAATGAACTGGCAACCAAACCTGCAACAATTAACACCAGTAATATTCCCATTACTTGAAAGAATTGGCGAATATTAATATTGACACCCCACTTAAACAAAAGTACCCCGACAGCAGCAGCAGCAGCCAAACCAGCAAGTGCCCCTAATGCTGGTAATAAACCTTGTTGTAAATTCGCAGCAACAAAGAAAACAGTTTCAAAGCCTTCGCGGAGAACAGCAACTAAAATTAAACTAAAAACACCCCAACCTGCATTTGCATCTTGGGTTAGTGCTTCATTCACTGCACCTTCAACTTGAGCTTTCATAAATCGCGCTTGCTTAGTCATCCAGATTAACATCCAACTCAGCATTGCGATCGCAATTACACTAAATATTCCTTCAAGGGTGAGTTCAGTTACGGCTGCATATTGAGGATTTGCTCTAGTTAAGGCACTAGTAAACCAGTTTAATAGGACTCCAACTAAAAAACTTAAGGCAATACCAACACCAACACCAGCATATACCCAGGAATTGAAACGTGATTGTTTGGCTTTTTTGAGCAAAGCTAAAACAATACCAACAACAAGGGCAGCTTCCACACCTTCACGAAGTGTAATTACAAAAGTAGGTAAGACAGTACTAAAGTTCATCTGAAAATTAATGGTTAATAGGTAATAATTTATAGGTATTAGTTAATCATAATTTATCCTAAAACCTATTCGTGGAAAATAAAAAACAAAATTATTTATATCCCCGACTCTTGGAACAATAATATTCTGAGTATATCCAAAATATAAATTGTTGAAGTCGAGGATATTTTTTCTTGCCTAAAGATGATGTCAGCAAAAATAGTTCATTATATTTGGTTAATCATAATTGCTGATTTGTTACTAATTACAAAAACTAATAACCAATCATAATTATTTAACAACCACATACAATTACTAGTAGCTATTAGCCAATCACTACTGAAAATTAACTAAAATCTCGCAACATTTTCTTTAATTCAAGATTATGCATCTCTTCTTGTCCAATCATTGTCCGAGCAAATTCTTCTAAATAAATGCTGGCATCACTGACGACATCAAGTAATTCTTTATATAGACTTAGAGCTTTCTTTTCATGGGATAAACTTTCTTCTAAGATATCCTTAACTGAATGCTGGTAGGTTTCCTCCATTGGTGCTATTTTGAGGCTGGGATGCCCATCTAAACCTGTGAGAATTTCTCCGGCTTGTTGAGCATGAAGCAAAGATTCGCTAGCTTGAGCTTTAAAAAAAGTCACGATGGGAATGCGATTTGGACCAGTCACCATCAACGAATAATGAGTATATCGAACAACACCTGCTAGTTCAAATTCCATGATGGTATTAAGCAGGTCAATAGCTTTTTTTTGGTCGAGTTCTTGCATGAGCGGTCAATTCACATTACACAACATTAGCGATAAACAAAGTATTTTGAATCAAAATATACACTCTTGATGTAAAAATTGTCTCAGGCTATCTTGATTCTTTACACTTATAGAGTTTTTTCGCTTTCAATAATTTTAGCTCTTCTTAAATATCTCGTATGTTCTCGTAATTAAATAATAGGGATTAGGAGAACTTAGGAAGCAAGGAACATCATTTCTCCCTTCTCCCCTCCTCAACTACTTGCTTGGGTAGTAACTTTATCAATCGCCTTTTGAGAATCTACCTCAATAGCTTTCACTAGCTTAGTCACCTCTTCCGGTGTCTTCACAGGCTTTGCAGGAGGAATAACGCTACTCCAGACTTTTGCCAATTCCGTCATGTTTGCTTCTATAGCTTTGTGTGCTTCTGGATTTTCCTTCACCATACTACTAGCGATCGTTTTATAAAGTTCATTGGCATACACTACAAAACCGCGAGAATCTTGATATTCGATCGCAGCTGCAATTTTACCATTAGCAACGGCAGCACCATATTCGGAGTTGGCAGAATCGAGTAAACCGTTGATGACTTGCAACACAAAACTATTTTGAGAACGTTGGTTGGATGGTAGTGCTGCAATTGCCCCATCGACTGCTTGCATTGAATTAGTGAAGTTAGTTTTGACTTGTTCAGCTTTCCCGTTCGCTTTCACCAAATCTTGCAAGCTAATCAATGTCGTTTTGAACTCTTTAACTTTGCGATCGTTTAATTGTTCTTCGACATCAGTATAAATCTCTTCAACTGGATGTCCAATATGAGGTTCAGCATCTTTTGGTTTATTTTGATCAAGCAATTCTTTAGCGACTATGAGATGCCCCTTCATCAATCCCAACTTTGTCATATAATCAACGTCTTTGACTTCACCTGTAAGTGTGACTTCTTCAACTGTCACTTGCTCTTTGATTTTGTCAAACTGTTCCTGAGTAATTACTTTTTTCGTTACCAATTCTTCTGGAGCCGCATAGGGACGATTAGCTTGGATTTTATTGGATAAAGCAGGAACGCCAAGCTTGCCTTCAAATTTATCTAACTCTGACAAAATTGCCGAGTTGATATTAATTTTCTTGCCACTATTATGACCGCTATGACTTGCTTGGGTAACTTGAGGAGTTGAGTTAGCAGCTATTGGAGAACTATTACTTGAATTGTTATCTGCTGATGGTGTACCACCAGTACAAGACGAAAGCGAAACCATGGCACAAGCGGCTACAGCCAAAAAGACATAACGAATTTTCATCAAAATTACTCCTCAGAACAATAAAGTCACAAAATTAAAGCCTTAAAAATCCAGTTAGACAGCGTGTAGTATTAGCAGCTATCGTTAATTTCTCATATAATGCAATTTTTTATCAACTATTTCTCAGTAATTGTGTTGCGAAGTAAGAAAGATTTGCATAAATTCTTGAAAATACCAGCCGAATTCAAGATTTTTCTTCTTTCCCTGTAACAACCTCAAACTGTCCCATGCATCCATTTTCTGCCATCACATCTTGATGGGGATGAAACATATATTTACCGGGATAGCGAAACGCAAACTCAAAAATATGTCTTTCTGCTATACCCATGGTGATGACATCAGTTTTTTCAGTAGGAGTCATACTCATGCCGTAACGATAGACATCAAAGAAGTTGGCATGTAGGTGAAAAGTGACTGCGGGATCAAATTCAATAATGTTGAGAACATATAACCGAATCAACTGGTCTTTGTAGATGCGAATCGGATTGTTCATATAGAAATGTGGCAATCCATTAAAAGCGTAATACTCATTCTTATTGTCGTCATTGACATCATACCCAGCCATTACCAACACCATTTCATCAGCAGGTGGACGGGGTTGTGGAGGATCAATAATAAACATGCCATACAACCCCTTGGCAATATGCCTCGTCACAGGTTCAATATGGCAGTGGTAGAGATGAACTCCATAGGGTTCGGCATCAAACTCGTAAATTGTCGCCTTGCCATGACTCACTGGACGCACCCCATCCATTTCTGCTGGGTGAACTCCATGAAAATGTAACGAGTGTGAATGCCCAGCTTGATTGAGAAACAAGACTCGCACTCGTTCCCCTTGTTTTGCCCTCAGTGTTGGACCTGGAATCCGACCATTTAAATCCCAAACATTATAAGAAACAGCACTATTGAGATGAATTTCCGAAGTTCCCGCAGTTAAACGAAACTCACGAATAGTCCGCCCATTTTCCCGCTTCACCGTGCCATAGTCGAAGTCTCGTAACAACTTCATTGGATTCAATGTTGGTAATGCAGCTTGTGCTTGCATTGTTGCGTCCCAGGGCGGCACTTTTACTGGTAGCCTCGCCGAATTTCTCAAGGTTTGCCACAATGCAGTCCCACTAGCGATACTTGTGCCAGCTAATCCGATTTTCAATATTTGGCGACGACTCCACAGCTTTTCCTTGGGAAAAATAAAGTTATTAGGCATGGCAGTGAGATTATTTGGCAACAAATAAGTTGCTAAATATTTGCAATAAACCTAAGTATTATACAAGCTCCACACTATTGTCAATAATTCCTAAGTATATTGCTATATATTTCTAATAATTAAAGATCATGTAACTTTGGTAAAAATTATGCATGTCCTCTTGCATTAATTCATGCTTTTTTTATAAATACCCTCTCAACTTGCTCGAATTTAATTTTTCATTTTCTAAAACCCTTATAGGAAATTTGCGGCTACTCAATTCCTACAAGGGTTTAACTCTTATATTTATTAGATTGGGATGATAACTTCCGAAGCAACTGTATTTTTTATACCACCAATCAAGTGAATGAATCTCCAAGTTAGACTAAAGCAAAATTTGTTCCGAAAGTTCATTAGAGAAGCAGCAACAATTTCCAGTCGCAAAGTTATCATATTTACACATATTTCCACTTCCAAAACATCGCCGCTTGACCACAATATTGCTCGCTGTCATCCAAAACATTCCACAAAATTACATTTTCGATGTGAAAGCGCTTCCCACTACTTGAAGAACGAATACCAGAATAGTTTTTTACAATCCCTGTTGTTGCGGCTTCATGCAAAAGCTTTTCTCTGTCAGCCATCTCCACATCTCTAACACTTTGTCGTGAAGGCATTTTTGTAAACTCTTCCCAAGATAATTCCCACAGTTCCAAAGCCCTACTATTCCCATAATTAAAAATCGGATCAGGTTCAGTACCGTGGGAAATAACTACAAAAGGCGCATCAAATAAATTCTGAGCAATCTCTTCCGGAGATGCACTCAAATCAAATAGTGACTCACCCATCCAATGCTGGTAACTATGCAACAGACGTTGAGAATGAATGATAATGGCTTCTTGTTGCCAGGGATTTTGGTTCGCTTGTAGCATGGGCTTACGTATATATTAAAATTAGATGTTGGGAATACTTTTGTTTCCAGGAAAGATTAGCAAAGTGTAAAATGCTGAATAAAAAAAATTGATTTTTTCATTACTTTTCTAAACGAACAGCATACCACTGTAAATATTTACCTGGCCCAATATTTAACTCACAACTGGTATCAATTAAGTGTTGGGCTTGCGCTGCCAAAGTATCAAACTTCTGCAAGTCGTATGGTATATCTGCGGATGTAAATTCTTGTAAAATTCCCTGCAATTTCTCTAGTAATTCTGCTGTTGTGAGAAATTGTTCCGGCTGATTAGTTTCAAGGACGACAAAATCATCTTGCTGGTACATTAATGAGTCTGGCATGAGAAAAATTTTCATACTTGCAACAATAAATATAACGCTTCTTGCTCGCATCAAATACAGAACTTCTTGTTTTGAAGTTAATGAAGGACAGAGAAAAATTGGCGAAGGATGTATTGCTTTTGTCAAAGCAAGATTCCGGCAAGTGGACTGTGGCAGAAACAAGTATGTAGAGCATATGTGCTTTTTCCCAGTCAGAGATGCTACATCCCTTGGTATGATTCTATTTCCAGCATTACAGATGGGGTAATTGCAAATCAGTGGAACTTGAATAAAAAATGTTTCCCACAAATGAAAGCTCTACATGGATTCTTGGGAACTATAAATAGTAACATTTTTGAACTTAGCCATTGGCAGGTTACAAAAATAGGACAAGTTCTTGCCTTCTTGATAATTAACTATGCAATTCAGTCATCTACCAAATGTGTTGCACGGTATCGTTTATACTGTGCTGGTGTTAATCTCACGAAATGATACAGAATTTCCCAGGCGATCGCTCACACCTTTACTATGCTCACAGAGGCGCAAATACTTTAACAGTATTACCCAAGCACAATACTTTGTAGGAATATTGAAATTGGCACTTACTCTCAAATGGATACAGTTAACTCAGGGTCGTACTGACTTAAAAGCTTCAGTCTTGGAGATAAGCTGAAAACTACTTTGCTGCGATGCCCACTAGTTCTATCATACTAAGACTCTGAATTTCTAAGACAACGCAACTCATGTCAGGCAAAAGCCCAATTCTAATTTCCAACAAACCACCTCTGATTCTCATAGCTGACGATGACAAAACTATACGGTTATTGTTACGTGAATTCATGGAACAAGAAGGCTACCGAGTAGTCGATGTGAACAACGGTAGAGAGTGTTTGGAAGCTTATATCGGCAATAAACCCGATTTAATTCTGATTGACGCAATCATGCCAGAAATGGATGGCTTTGATTGCTGCAAAGAGATACTCCAAATTGCTAAAAATAATCTTGCCCTTGCCCTTGCCGATTTTGATAGTGGTAATGGCTCATTTGGCAATACTGTTATTTCCAAGCTTTGGGAGCGCACACCCATACTAATGATTACAGGACTAGATGATCCAGAATCTGTAGATCGCGCTTTTGAATGTGGAGCTAGTGATTTTGTGACTAAACCAATTCACTGGGCGGTATTGCGCCAACGTGTACGCAGACTACTACAACAAGCACAACTGTACAAACAACTCGAAGCCGCAAACCAAGCTCTACAACAACTTGCCAATGTTGATGGATTGACTGCGGTTGCAAACCGTCGTCACTTCGACCAATATCTAAATTCTCAATGGTTATCATTGGCGCAAGAACAGTGCCCGCTATCGCTAATCTTGTGTGACATCGATTATTTCAAACGTTACAACGATAAATATGGACATCCAGCAGGGGATACATGCTTACAAAAAGTAGCCACAGTTCTGAAATATAAGGCGCAGAAAAATCATGACTTAGTCGCACGCTATGGGGGGGAAGAATTTGCAATTATTATGCCTTATACCCCGGCAACTGGTGCTGTCCATGTTGCAGCAGCGATGCAAGCAGGAATTCGAGAAATCGAAATTGAACACAATGAATCTACAATAAGTCAATTTGTCACTCTCAGCTTAGGTATTGGTACTATGACTCCTAGCTTTGAATCTTCACCCCAAGATTTAATTTTGCTGGCTGATAAAGCTTTATATCAAGCAAAAGAACAAGGACGAAATCGGATTATTCTCAAACAAAAACAAGTAGATTAGGTTCTGGGTTTTTATACGTATTTTTAACATAATTTTTAGGTACATTTAGGCAAAATTAGCTTCACAACATGCAACACAATCCCACACCATACTACCCCGCCATAAAAATGTAGTTTTGACTTCGCTCCATCTTCTGGCACAAGCTACCTAGAGGAGTAAGCTATGGTTAAGGAAAAGAAATGAAAAATTAACAATAAAACACTTTTTTCTTTAATAAAAATTTTACCTATTTCTCCTTTAAGCAATTAGCATTAAAACACGATAAATATTAAAAATGCCAGAATGATTTTTAATCATTTCTGACACTTTTAAGAAAGCTAATTTTTATTAAAATTTGGGTCTTTAAAATTTGGCTGACCCTTTCTTAAAAACATTTGCTGAACTTCAGAGTGTTTATCTTAGTTGACTCTGTTTGAACAATTATTAGTCTCTCAGGAATTATCTGATTTTTAAATTTCCTCATATTTTTTTTATATTTCCTGACTTTATATGTCAGTATATGTCGCTTTGTAAATAAAGTTGAAGCATGGATTCAACTTTTCTTATTCTTTTTTTCCTTTTCTTCTTGTCGTTGTTCCCAACGCCAAAGAAATGCGGCAACGGCGATAACTGTTGCTTGTATCGCCAAGTTAGATAAGGCAGTTTCAATATCACGTCCTGCCAAGATTTTGGTGAGAAAAATAAACGCACCAATAAAACCGGAACCAGCCACAGCTAAATAGAAAAATCTACGCAAACCCCGATATGGTGCAGAAGCTTCAGCCTTGAGACGGGCATAGGTTTGAGGATCAAGTTTCTTACTAGTTTTTGTTCGAGAATTTGGCTCTATCATATTTGAGTGAAGTGTGCTATGATTAACGACTGTTTGCTGCCGATGTGGCTCAGTGGTAGAGCACTCGATTCGTAATCGAGCGGTCGCGGGTTCAAATCCCGCCATCGGCTTTAATAAGCTCTGATTGAGATTTGATATTTTTGTATCTTGTTGTACAGTGACTAATTATTGTCGCCCTACACTATTATTTGTTATTTATCGCATATTCATTGAATAATCTTTCGGATTTCAGCAGATTGGAAATAAAAAAGAGGACGGGTAAGCTACCCATCCTAAAAATTAAATTCCTTAAAATCTATTTGAGTTGTACTTTCTGTCACTAAGGTGTTTTCACCACATATGGAGATGGGATTGCGGGAACACTACCAGAACTAACCAAAGCTTGATAAATAAAAGCTGCCACTTCTGCTCTTGTAGCTTCGCGAGTTGGGTTAAGTTGCTTAACGTTGGGATAGTTAACTACTAATCCTCTGGTTGTTGCGCCGGCAACAGAGGTGATTGCATATTCAGGAATTTTAGAAGCATCACTGTAAAATGAAAGAACTCCAGCATTGGGTGTAGTTATACCCAAACCATTTGCCAGTGCTACCAATACTTGGACACGAGGTATTTGTTGCTGTGGCTTGAAGGTTTTATCTGGATAACCGGAAATAAAGCCGCCACGGACGGCAACTTGAATAACTTGGAATGCCCAATAATTACTTTTAACATCTGTAAATGCGATCGCTTCTCTTTTAGGAGGTGGGTTAAAAGCTTTGGCAATAATAGCTGCAAATTGGTCGCGAGTTACAGGTGCATCAGGTTTAAAAGTACCATCGGGGAAACCAGCAATAATATTCCGAGACGCTAAAGCCTCGATATATGCTTTTGCCCAGTAATTCGCAGATACATCCTTAAATGTAACTGCACCTCCTGGGGGTGGTTCAACCGTGGCAACAACTAAGTCGATTTTTCCGGAAACCCTTTTGGGGTCTACATCGTTACCAATTGCAATAATAGTTTTATTGGTAGTGAAGTTATATATATCAAAAAACTTTTTCGGGTCTTGCTTACCATTGTTGCGAATCAGGTTCTGACCTGGACTTTCTTGTGTTCCTAAATCAGGTTCCGCGTTTTGCAGTGCAATTAAACCGTGATCACGACTATCTTGAATCACATTGTTGCGTAATACTGGTTTTGCTAAACCGTTGACGACAACACCAGTGTTATTTTGAACAATTTGGTTGTCGCTAATTAAAGGTGATGCACTTTCGCTGACTGCTAAACCAAAACCCGTATTTTGAAATACGTTGCCCCGAATTTCACCTTTTGCCTGCTTGGCAATAGAAATACCATTACCTTGGTTAAGAGTAAAAATATTATTCTCTATTTTAGGATTACCTGTACCTGTCACGAAAACGCCATCACGTACACTATTGGCTAATGTACTATTTTGAATAGTCGGATTAGTTGATTCTACCCATACTGCTGTTCCACGCTGATTGGGATTGGTGACCGTAACACCTGCAATAACAGCATTATTACCAGCAAGAATTGTAATATCTTGGCGTGCAAATGTTTTACTGGTGTAGAATCCGCCACCACTAATTATAATTCCCTGCCCTTTTGTTGTTTCGTCTCCACGTATGGTAAGACCAGGTCTTAAGTCGATAGGGAAAGTTTCTCCATTTGCTGTATTGTATGTTCCCGGTGCCAGTTGAATTATAGTACCCGCTTGAGCTTGTTTGAGGGCAAAAGTAATACTTTTGAGTGGTGTTGCTTCGGATGTACCCGCACCTGTCGTATCGTTACCTGTAGCTGGATTGACGTAAAGTATACTTTGATTTACCGGCGTTTGTGCTGTAATAATGGGCACTTTTGATGTATTTGTGGTGTTGCTAGCGGTAACTGGAACTGGTATTAAGATTGACCCACTAGAAACAAGCATCAAAGCTGCAAGTCCTGCTGGCAAAGTCCGAAATGAGGCGAAAAGGTTGCCGAATTTGGAACAATTATTGTTGCGTTGGCGATCGTTTAAACCCTGAATTGTCATCTTGGTTCGTGTCTATGATGTGCTAAATAAAGTAAGTTTGATTAGGTATTTTTGGCAGTTATGTAACTGTAAAACCCATGCAAAACTATACCCGAAGACTTGCACTTAATCAGCACATTTTCTTTACAGTTTCTAGAAATTATGTTGAATCTGCTTTAAATTCGTGCTTTGGTGATATTTGCCACTTTTAGCTGGGGTAGATTATCAAGATTGTTGATTAAAGAGAATATTTCAACGACTTTTGGCAACTTAATATTTAAGGATGTCGTCTAAATTAAAATTAATACTAGTATAAATCTTGATAAATGCTGCCAAAAGTATTGCAAATTCGTCATTATCTAATATTCACAATTTTCACATCTGTATTGCTTAACACTACTACTGTTTTTGCTGCGGAGAAGGTTGTCTTAAAATATCGGGTTTTTCGCGAGTCGCTTTCGGTCACAGAACTTGCCGATTTTGCCGATAATGGTAAGTTGTCAATTCCCATGCGCGTGGGTTTGAAGCTCGCACAGCAAGACCCAAATAAGGTACGTCGTTATTTAACGGAACCGGTAAAAGTAAATGCAATAATTTTAGATCGAGTTTTAAATAGTCCGGTGGGGAATGTAGTATTAGACCAAATCAGCGAAGTAATTCATACACCTTCGCGAAAAGCTGACAGACAAGCAATGCGTTCAGCTTTAGTGTTGTCAGCCAGTCAGGATAATGATATTAAATTAATTGAAGTCATTAAAAACTACCCTGGTACGGAAGTCGAAGTGGATGGCGATCGCTTAGAAAAGGCATTCAACCAACTACGTCGCTTACAAGGTAGTTTAAAAAACATATTTGGTTTCTAGTTCTAGAGATGAGGTATTCGTTGAATGCTGTGAGTCTCAACCAACACCAACTACTACCCATGAACTCAATAAGCTAAATTTTCCAAGGTTTCGCGCAAATAGCGCTGTACTTGTTGTTCGAGAGGCTGAATTTGATATTGCAAGCCGCGTTCGAGCAACCAACGTTGGAAACCCGAACTAGATGCGATCGCATTCTTTAAGCTATCCCAAATTTCTGTATCGCCAGAAAACTGGCTTTCGATATGAATATTACTCATGCTTACTTAACTCCGAGTAGTTTCTCCGAGAGTCAACAGGGGCAGAATTTTATATACTCATACCCCCAAAAATAGTTATTTTCACTATTCCCTTTATATAAGGTAATAGCGATGAGGATGCAAATTCTGTTACATCGGTGACGAAAATCAACATTATTTAATTTAGCAGTTAAAAGTATTAATAATCATCTAGCAAAGGAGTTAAAAAAGTGAAAACAAGTGAAAACAGACGTTAAATGGGGTGCTATATACACAGTACCCCATTTAATTATTATTTTATTCAGTTTTACGACGATGCATGAAGTAAAAAAGCAAGACTCGCTGACTTTTTGAGCCAAGCATTGAAGTATTTTATAGTTCGTAATATTCTGACCTTCCTCTACCCCTGGGAGATAAGGAAAGACGAAACTGCGTAATTCATGTGTGTAATGAGGATTAAACCCTTGTTGCTCTCCTGAGACAGGGGGAATCAACCCCCTTACAATTACGAATTACGTAGTTTGCTTTCTTTGATGTATTGCACATCACCTTGATTACCTGGTCATTGAGAGTGTACGACGTTTTGTAACCATCTGGAAGGCTTCAATAATGTCGCCTTCAACCCAATCGTTAAATTTGTCGAGACCAATACCGCATTCGTAACCGTCCTTGACTTCCCTGGCATCTTCTTTCATCCGCTTGAGGGAATCAAGCACACCTTCGTAAATTACCTTGCCACCGCGTGCAACTCTGATTTTGCAATTGCGAACGAGTTTTCCATTTTGTACGTAACAACCAGCAACGGCTCCACGTCCAACGGGGAAGACAGCACGGACTTCGGCTTGACCTAGGGGTTCTTCGACCAATTCTGGTTCTAGCAAACCTTCTAAAGCATCTTGGATGTCTTCGAGCAACTTATAAATAATGTTGTATTCGCGTACATCAACACCTGCTTCATCAGCCGCTGCTCTAGCACCACTAGCATATGTCGTATTGAAGCCAATAATTACGGCTCCACTCGCAGCTGCTAAGTCAATATCTGTTTGGGTAATCTCACCCGCAGATGACAGCAATAAACGAATTTGCACTTCGTTTTGCGGGAGTTGTTTGAGTGAACCGACGATCGCCTCTACAGAGCCCTGTACGTCGCCCTTCAAGATTAAGTTGAGTTCCTTCAACTCGCCTTCTTGTGCCTTAGCAGAAATTCCGGCGAGGGTGACACGTCCCTGCATCAATCGTGACTGACGGATTTTTTCAGCCCTGGTAGCAGCAACAGAACGAGCTTCTTTTTCAACTAAGAATGCCTCGAATTCGTCACCCGCAGCAGGTACGTCACTTAAGCCGAGAACCTCAACTGCAAAGGATGGAGAAGCCGCTTCAACACGCTGTCCGCGATCGTCAACCATTGCCCGAACTTTACCAAATACGGAGCCAGCAACGAGAATATCTCCAACGCGCAAAGTCCCATTTTGAATTAAGAGGGTTGCAACAGCACCCTTGGCTTTATCCAAGTGGGCTTCGATAACAGTTCCTTTCGCAGGTCGATTGGGATTCGCTGAAAGTTCTCCCACTTCTGCGACCAAAAGAATCATTTCCAACAAGGTGTCGAGGTTTTCGCCCTTGATGGCACTGACGGGAACCATAATGGTATCACCGCCCCATTCTTCGGCGGTCATGCCGTACTGGGTCAATTCTTGCTTAACGCGGTCTGGCTGGGCACCTTCTTTGTCAATTTTGTTAATCGCAACAATAATTGGTACTTCCGCAGCTTGAGCGTGGCTAATAGCTTCTATTGTTTGTGGACGCACACCATCATCGGCAGCTACAACCAAAATCGCAATATCTGTCACCCTTGCTCCCCTCGCCCGCATTGCTGTGAAAGCTTCGTGGCCAGGAGTGTCTAGGAATACAACTTGTTGCATTTCGCCATTGTGTTCAACATCGACATGGTAAGCACCAATATGCTGGGTGATACCACCAGCTTCTCCAGCCGCCACCTTGGTTTTACGAATCGAGTCGAGCAGTGTTGTTTTACCGTGGTCTACGTGACCCATAATTGTCACAACAGGCGGACGACGATGGAGTTTATCCAAGTCACCCACTTCAATCATTTCAGTAACTTTACGTGCTTCGGCTTCTGGTTCTTGGGTTTCGACTAACACCTCAAGTTCGGTAGCAACCAAAGTAATCGTGGGGATGTCAAGATTTTGGGTAATACTAACCGGGATTGCTTTCATGAAGAGAATTTTGACAATCTCGGTATCGGCGATCGCTAAAGCATCAGCCAATTCTTGTACAGTCATGGGGCCTGTAACAATTAGTATTTCCGGGCGTTCACGCTTGACTTCAGTTTCGCGACGATTTCCTCGGTTTTGCTCACGCTGCTGAGATGGTCTTCTGCCTTTTTGGGGGCTAGCAATTGTCACCGCAACTGGTTGAGATGGTCTGCTGGATTTTGGCTTGGGAGGACGGATGATCGCATTGCTAACTTGGACTACGTCATTACCATCGCCATCTTCATCATCGAGTAAGTCATCTTCGTCAAAGTCTTCTTCGATGATGGGCTTAACTCGCTTGTTTTTGGTGAGTTTAGCAGCTTTCGATTCTTTACCTTCGTCGATTTCTTCCTCTTGCCATTTTTTCCCGCCTTTGCCCAATCGGGGTGGCAAGGGACGCTTCAGTTCCACAACCGAAGTTGCGGCACCTCCTGCTTCATTTGTTGCAGTAGCATCGGCTGTCGGCCTTGTTGGCGCTGCAATTAATCTCGGTGGTGTTGCAGTGGGAATGCCGACTTCTGGAGAACGTGAAGGTCTGCTGGGTCTTTGAACGTCGCCGCCACCAGGAGGAGGCGCTTGTCTTCCGGCTCTCCTTTCCTGTCCTCCTGGGGCACCCGAACGCGCTGGTCTTGGGGCTCCTGAAGGTTGCCCTTCACCACCTTTATTAACCCTGGGTTTGCCTGGTGCTTGCTGTTCGCTACGATTTTCCTGTGGGGTCGCTGAACGATCACGCTTGAGTATGGGTTTTTCTGCCGGCACAGTTGGGGTTGTCACCGCTTGAGTCGCGGCAGGGGTCTGTGCAGGCAGAACCGTACTTTCGGCAGCAGAGGGTCGGGGTGGAGGTGCAACTAATTGCGGTTTCTGAGGCTTCTCTGCTTTTGCACGAGGTGCAGTGCTGGACTTTTCAGTTTTTTCAGCTGCGACCTTTTCTGCGGGCTGATTGGAAGTAGGCTTATTATCCTTATTGTCCACATCTGCTGGTGCAGTTTGTTGTGTGGTCTCAGAGGGATTTCTTGGTACTGGTCGAATTGGTGCCGTCGGCTTCATGGGTGAAACTGGAGCGAAGGGTCGTGGTGAAGAAGGGTTGGACTCGGAATGAGCAAATTGGTTATTGGTAGTACTAGATGCCTCAACGGCGTTGGTACTCGAATTATTTAGCAATTTAGGTTTTCGTATTTCTAAAATTTCTTGTTTGTTACTTGCTGCGGGTCGATCACGCGAGCCACTATATTGTCCTGTATTTTGTAAACTATGTTTTTGACTCGTTGTCTGATCTTTTCTGGAGTGAGCATTTGTCACTGCCAGTTTTTCGGCTTCCGAGCGGATGCGCTGTGCATCTGGTTCGGAGATCGTACTACTATGACTCTTGACTGCGATGCTGAGCTGGTCGCAAATTGCTAATAGCTCTTTGTTATCCAAATTCAATTCCTTTGATAATTCGTAGATTCTAACTTTGCCGTTGGTCATCCACTCTTCCCCTATAAGATTACAGTTTTGGCGGATGGTTGCCAGACTAATAGGACATCTCCATCCTTCGATTACTGTTTTTAGTAGGTTGCCGTTCTAGGTTTTGCCGGTGCCTCCAAGTCAGGAAAGAGAGATGTTTTCGGTTTAATGCTGGCATCCCCACCAATTTTGATGGTTGACACCTATTAGCGTCTCGACGCTACCAAGTTGCCAATTTATTCTTTGTTTTGCTGTTTTTGGTTGTGCTGATTCTGAGTCTTCCACGACACAATCGAGTAAAACGTCCTCTGAAGTATTGGTTTTGCTTTCGAGCTAAACACTCTTTTTCTATTGTGGCATTACCCCAGCAATTAGCGGGGATTTTAACTGAATGCGATAGCTACTAACGCAGCAATTGCGAACTGTTTTTGGTACTTGACAATAGTATTTAAGTGCTGATTTCCGTTGCATTTGAAGAATTGACTTCTTCAGATTGCTGAGGGAGAGCTAATCTTTGCCACAATGCCTGATACAGTGCTTCGGGCACTGTTGCATGTAGCGATCGCCCTAATCTATTTTTCTTTTGAGCTGTTGTCAGGCAGCTCGCTTGGGGACAAATATAGGCAGAACGCCCCATGCCCTCATCTAATTGTACCTGCCTAGATGGAAACACGCGGACAATTCGCCAAAACTCTTGTTTTAAACCTATTTTACGGCAACTTATACAACGCCGATAATTGGGTTTCATCAGTATAATTGCGACTTTCTCCTTGCAGGTAATAATTTGTTAAAAAAAATTACAATTTCTTCTAAATGTAATTACTTTGGCTCATTACTGTCAAAGTTATCTTCTGTTTCCGCTTCCATATCTTCGTCAGCGTCTTCAGGAAATTCTTCTTCATACTCGCTCATTGGCTCTAATTCTACCAATTCCTCTTCCTCAAATTCTTCGTCTTCAAATTCCTCTTCCTCTAAGGCTTTATCCTCAGCAGCTTGTTGGGCACGAACTGCGGCAAATTTTATATCTTCACCTTCACGATCATACTTCGCTTTATCTTTTATATCTATTTTCCAACCCGTTAGTCGAGCGGCTAACCGAACATTTTGCCCTTCTTTACCAATTGCCAAACTTAATTGGTCTTCGGCAACTAGTACATGTGTTTGCCGGCTTTCAGGGTCCATAAGGCGTACCTCGTCCACCCGAGCAGGACTCAAAGCATTGGCAATATAGGTAGCGGGATCGGGTGACCAACGAATTACGTCGATTTTTTCGCCTCTCAACTCGTTCACCACAACTTGAATCCGTGATCCCCTGGCACCAATACAAGCTCCAACGGGGTCTACATCGCGATCTAAGGTATCAACTGCTATTTTAGTCCGAGGGCCAACATAACGGGAGGGAGGATTTGCTTCCCGGGCAACAGCAACAATCCGCACCACCTCATCTTCGATTTCGGGTACTTCGTTAGCAAATAAATACACTACCAAACCAGCATCGGCGCGGGAAACAAGTAACTGTGGTCCCCGTTGTTGCCCTTGGGAAACTTTTTTTAAATAAACTTTAAATGTGGCATTTGCCCGATAATTATCGTTAGGTAGTTGTTCACGCTTCGGTAGTTCCGCTTCCACTTCCGGCTGTCCAAACCCACTACTAACCGCCAGGATGACTGACTGTCGCTCAAATCGCAATACTCTTGCCTGCAAAACAGAACTTTCCAAATCTTGGAATTCTTCTTGTACCATTTGGCGCTGTTGATCGCGGAGTTTTTGTGCCAGCACTTGCTTAGTTTGCATGGCTGCCATGCGTCCAAACTCTTCTTTTTTGTCGGGGGTGACATCAAGAACAACTTCCTGTCCTAATTCTGCTCCCTCGCCACCCATATCTTTTACTTGTTCGAGGGAAATTTCATGGTCGGAGTTTTCGACTTTTTCAACAATTGTTTTAGTGGCGACAACGCGGAAGCCTTCATCATCAATATCGAGTTGGACATCAAAATTATCAAAATAATCCTCATCAAATTGTTTACGTTCCAGGTTTTGAGCGCGACGGTAGCGTTCGTAACCTTTGAGTAAGGCTTCGCGAATAGCAGCTTGTACAGCCGAGCGAGGTAAATTACGTTCGCGACTAATACTTTCAATTAACTCTTTTAATCCAGATAATTCAATCATTGACATATTTCCAGCTCCTTATATTGATTTGTTATTGGTTTAGTGGTTATTGGATGGTGGGTAAATTGATTTAGTGGTTAGTAGCGTAAAAATAGTTGACTTACAACTAACCCTTCGGGATTAGCAGCTACCTACAGAACTGTTTCAGCCCCAAAGGGTTCTTCACTAACTAAAAGAAATTGGCAATCGACAAACTGCCTTCGCCTCAGGCAAAGTGGGGGTAAGGTTACAGGTGTGTAGTACGCCAAAGGCAAAAGCCAATTGTGTTTGTCGCTCAAAACTCACCTATCGACGATACTCCGTTGCGGTAGTTTCCCTTTCTAGGAAGCATTAAATCGCGATCGCGATTTTCTGATCAATCATTACTACTGCTTACTGGACTGAGGTTAACGACGTTCATCCAGTTGAACCTTGGTAACTTGCGATCGCGGAATTTCGACTATACGCCCTTTCTGGTTCAGATAAACTTTTGCCTCATCCCGACGAATTAACTGACCCACCCATTCTTGCTGTCCTTCATAAGCAGGGGAAGTGGAGACAATTGCGGGAAAGCCCTTAAAGGATATGAATTCTCGATCTGTGGTTATTTCTCGAGAAATTCCGGGGCTGGATATTTCCAAAACGTAAGCATCTAGGATTATTTCCGCCACATCTAGTGAGGCTTCTAAAGCGCGGCTCATCCGCTCGCAATCGTCCAAACCAGTGTCCTGCTGGGGATTACGAATATCTACCCGCAAAACTGGTGGACGCTGATTAGTGTGGAAAACTGCACCAACAACTTCTAACCCCAGTTCTTCGGCTACTGGTGTCGCGATTTCAATAATTTGTGGGATTAACGGATGAGTCATGCGAGAAATTCCAACAAAAAAAGTGGGCGATTACCCACTTCCTGCGATAAGGATATCTTCCAAGAAGTCTTGTGACGAACCTATGTAGGTTCGCCTCTTTTTGAGTGTAGCGCATTTCTTCGAGGTCGAGAAGTTAAATTTTGGCAAAAGGGGCAGAGGAAACACGGGGATACTTAACAGGAATTCCTCTATCTCTCTGTTACTCATTCCTAGGTTTCGGGACAATAGCTGTTGATTGAATTGTTGTGGGAATTTTCATTTTTCTGGTTTGTTCGATGATTTGTTCAAAGTCTTCTTGGGATAGACGCTGGACGTAGTTAATTTTAATTTCCTCTAGAAAGTCAAATAATAGGGCTTGGATTTCGCTAATCACGTGTTTTTTTTGCATTTCGCTACTAAGGCTTTCAGTAAAACGCTGGATTAATTGGCTAGATAATTTGGCTGAGGTGGGGTCTTCTGCGGCGTTAACTATAGCTTGGTATAGATTAGTGGCAATTTGAGTGGCGATTTGTTCGCTGAATTGGGCTTGCATTTGATCAACGCCTGGAAGCACTAGCAGATTGCGGTATAAAGGTGATTGTTTCAGGGCAGCATTGATGTTGTGCTTCAAAATAGCGATAATTTCGGGCTGGATTTGGGGAAATACTTGATAAATTATTGTTTGCAGCAAAATTGTACTCAGAGCTTCGACTTCATTCACATCGTTGATGTCGATATAATGTCGAAACGTTTCTTTAGGTGATAACCATCGAGTCAGTTCGCCGCGTTTGATGGAAAGTTGAACTTGGTTGATGACACGCACAACAACTATTTCTGTCAGTTCTTCGGCAAAATTAGATACAATTCCTCGATGTACCTGCGTGCGGAGTAATTGCAATTTGATAATTTTAGCTCTATCAAGTCTAATTAAAACGGGAATGATACGCAGCGATCGCCAGAAGGGGATGAGGAACAAAAAGTTATACCAACGCCAGAGAATTGCTTCTAACCAGCTAAATTCGGGATGGCGACGTTTGATGAAAAAGCTACGTGCTAATAATTCAGCGCCAAATAATAAGCTAAAGGGTAAGTCTATTAACCCAAACCAGTCTATGGGTTCGCTATTCTCCCCAATTTGACGGTAATAGTTCGTGGCGATTAGGGGTTTAATTCTACGGTTAAAAAAAGCGATTTCTTGATTCCAACTCTTTTGCGAGAGATACGGTTGACTCCAAAATCTGGCAAAGGCTGTTTTGGCAGATTTTTCGGAAAGGTGATCTCGCATTCGGTTTTTGATTTTTTCCAGCGTCCCTGATTTATTTGCGCCTGCAAAGGGGTTAGTCTCAATGATTTCCGTACTGAGACGACGTAGTTCTTCTAACTTAGCTGCTGCCTGTGGTGATTGCAATCCTGTTTGACTTACCTGTTCTTCCAATGCTTTTACTGTTGCTAAATAGCCATCGGTTTCGCGATGAGGTTGAATACCCTTCACTGGATCGTATAGGGAAATCACCTGAGGAATATTTCGTAAGTAAAAATCCCGCCAAGGAATGTAACTTAAATCAAACAAGACTAAACTGAAATTTACCGTGGCCGTAATTGCCATAAATCTCTCAAACCATAAATGAAGCTGATTAGAACTGTTTCCGCTTGTCATTTGCTTAAATTTTCCGAGCTAATCACACAAATAAGTTGTATTGTTTTTTACAATGTTTGACAAATATATATTCTTTATTGAAGATATGTCTCATCGGAGATGACAATAATAATTGATGAGAAAATTTTTAATTTAAATTAACATAATCGAAAATAATCAAAAATCATCAATAATCAATAATCAATAGATTAAAGAGGTTAAATAAAACTTTGGGTTTAACTGCCATATCTCAAAAATTTGTGGAGCAATCAACTTGACGATAAAAGCAGTTTGTCGCGATCGCGTCAACCCCAATAATTTTTTAACGTCTGAAAATTGAGTAATTGAGAATCGTTCAAGTCATTTAACATCTATTTAGCCAAGAATTTAATCACGAGGAGTTTTGATTATGTGGTGTAGTTTAGGAAAATCGAGTTTGAGTATAGCCACAATCTGTTGCGTCACTGCAACTATTGTCGTATCTAATACCGTAGATGCACAACAACAAGAACTAGTTTATTCACCGCAACAATTTCGGGCAGTGTTACGGGGATTAGGTTATAAAGTCAAGGTTTCTAACGCAGCTTTAACTGATGCCGAAACTAAAAAAGCCATTACAGAATTCCAAACAGGGTATAAGTTAAAACCTGTTGATGGTATAGCTGGAGCAAAAACACAAAACTTCGCCGCCAGTGTTGTCAGAATTTTGCAAGCGAATTTAAACGTTGTCGTTAAGCCGAATCCACTTTTACCTCGTGACCAATTTTATGGTAACCGTACTGAAACTGCGGTTAAACAGTTCCAAAAGAAATTACAACTTGAAGAAACAGGAATTGCTGATTTGGCACTTCGTCAAAAGCTGGATCAAGAAGCGAAAAATATTTTAGGAAAACAACCAGCCCCGACGACAGCACCAGCTAAACCACCAACTAGAAAAAAACCAGCAAAAGTCACCCCAACACCAACACCGACTGTAACCGCGACACCGACGGAAACCCCAACCCCAACGCCAACCCCAACGCCAACCCCAACAGTAACGGAAACCCCAGGAGCAAAAAAACCAGCAACAAAAAAATAAGAATTTTAGGAGAGGGGGGACAAAGAAAGTAGACAAGATAAAACTACTTATTGAGAAGCTTCCTTCGTATGCTACAGTTCTTCCCCCAGTCAGTCTTTACATAATTCTCTTTCTATAAAATTTGTCCAGTTTCTTCCATTGGTCTACCTTTGGGAACTGGTAAAATTGGGCGGCGATCATCGTAAGGCATAGGAATATACTGTACGCTTGGTCGTCCACCTTGGGGTTGCGGGTACAAATCCATCAAATCATAAATTGAGCGGGGAAGTCCGACTGTAACAGGTAAACCCATTTCCGTGGCTTCTTCGACAGTGATAGGATAATCGTGTGTCACACGTCCGGTTGTAAGTGCGTCGATAATAGCTTCAATATTTTCAGGTAAAACTTTTTGTTTCGGTATTGAGTCTTTGAGTAGCGTCCGCACAAATCTTTGCACCTGCTGAATGGCTTTACGTGATAAGTCTGCCATAATCAAGGTTTGGTCATCGACTTCCGCAATTGGCTTATCTTCGACAACTTTAATAATGCTGGCGGCAGGAAAATTACCTAATTGGGGATCAACAGGTCCTAAAACTGCATTTGCGTCCATAACGATTTCATCTGATGCCAAGGCTAGCATTGTCCCACCACTCATGGCGTAGTGGGGTACAAATACGGTGACTTTAGCTGTGTGGCGAATTAATGCTCTAGCAATTTGTTCAGTTGCTAAAACCAAGCCTCCGGGGGTGTGTAAAATCAAATCAATAGGAACATCGGCTGGGGTAAGGCGAATTGCCCGCAGTATTTGTTCTGAGTCTTCAATAGTTATATAACGTGAGATGGGGATACCCAATAAGCTAATGGACTCTTGACGGTGAATGAGTAAAATCACCCTGCTGTTGCGTTCCTGCTGGAATTGTTGGAGAGAACGGAAACGCTTAAATTCGACTTGTCGGCGTTGCCATATTGGTTGCAGTGAGGAAAGCAAGAGAAAAATCCAGAATAAGTCACCGATGCCAAAGCCCATAGTTTTAGTTTTTGGTAGATAGAAGTTTCCATGATTAATTGTTGCAATTTTTGCGCGATCGCATTTCTATCTACAGACTGAAGGGAAAGTATCATTAGTGTATAATTCAGGCGATACAAGCATATTTTCCGCTTTTCCAAGTTATCTATACTCAACAGTATTAAATTATTTAAGTTTTTACTAATTACTTAGCGAATTAAGATATTCAAGTGAATTGAAGTTTGATTTTTTCAGAATATTCAACGATTCTCACCAGCTTTTCCGAAATCATTGATACTCAAACTGAAGCTTAATTCAACACAAAAAATTTAGCTGAACTTATCTAATCATCTTCAAAAAGAGTACAATAATGGCCTTATTTTTAGCAGTAAACTTATCTATTTCCAAAACTTTTAAATTTACATTTAAGAGCATCGGGATGTTAACACTATTAGCTCTTCCTTCGATGATACTGTTACAACCTTCCGTTGCTCAGAGCGTCCCCCAAACTCAACAAGCAAGTACCAATATTAGCTGTGGCGATAATTTATTTGCCAAAGCCTTTACGAAAAATCATACTGTGCAAATTTGTCGCTCTGGCAACGAAAAATACAGCATGATTATACAATCAGGTGCTACGGGGAGGAGTCTCGCCACAAATCCTGTAGATGATGGACATAATGTGTTTGTCGCTAAAGCTGGCACCACTACCTATACTCTGAATATGACTCAAAAAAAGTTAACCATAGTCAGTCGTGTCACTCTTCACAAAAGACCTATAGGTATTCCTCAATATAGAACTGTAAAAACTGTTGAAGATATCACAGCTTTAATGATGTCCTAAGCAAATTTCCCCAGACTAAATTCCATCAATAAATTGCCATATTCCCGTAAATTCATTTTATGGGAATTTATATTTTAAATTTTGAATTCTGAAATTTTAGATATCTGGAAATAATTTCGTTACTTCGGATATACTGGCAACGTGAAGTGGAACCACGCCCCGTTCATTGGTGATACTTCAACCCAGATTTGACCATAGTGGGCACGAATTATACGCTGACATAAACATAGACCAATTCCGTATCCTTCTTTACCTTCATCCCGTTCAAGACGGTAATGATTTTCAAAGATGCGATCGCGATTTTCTTCGGGAATACCTGGGCCACTATCACCAATACTAAATTGTACTTTTTGGCTGGTGCGGTGGAGTCCAGAAACAATGATGCTTCCTCCTTCGGGAGTGTATTTGATGGCATTATCGAGGAGGTTGATGATCACTTGACGAATGCGTTCCGGGTCAGCATACACCAAAGGTAAGTCCTTGGGAATGTCCTTTTCAATCGCCAAGGATTTGAGCGCAATGCGATCGCACAATTCTTCGAGCAATTCTTGAAAAAGGTTGCCTAACTCAATTTTTTGGGGGTGGATACGAAATTCGCTGTCAGTGCTGCGTGCAACCTGCAACAAGTCGGTAATCATCCGGTCAATAATTTTAGTTTGGTTGCGTGCTTGTTGAAACAGGCGTGTGGCTAATTTTGGGGTTAAACGCTCGAATTCCCCCTTTTCGACATTGTAGTTAGATTGTAGAGTTTCCAGGGCAATAGATGCCGCAGTCAGGGGATTACGGAGGTCGTGAGCCAGCATTCCAATCACGCGATCTTTAAATTGGAGTTGTTCTTCTAATTTTTCTTTTTCTTGATTGATGCGAAAAATTTCATCGGACAGCCGAATTAACTCTGCGGAAGCGGCAACCGATTGAATGGAAGTGTTTTGTATGGGGGTGCTACCGTTTCTATCGTCGTGAAAGTCATTTTGCAGTTCAGCTTGTAATCGTATATGGGCTTCGACAGCAACTTGCCAACGTGTCCACCAATTTTTTAGCTGCGAAATGATATTACTACCAGCCAGGACTTGTCTTGGTTCGGGATGAATTTTAATCAGTGCTGGTGTTGCTACCAATTTGAAATGTTCCGCCAAATAGGGTTGTTGTCCAACATCGACAACCTGAAGTTCAAACTTGTACTCAGCCTGTAATTCATCTAGATATGACTGTATTCGCTGTACCTGCTGGCGAGATTTTGGGCGATCGTCAACAAATAGTAACAGCTGGAGTGGTGCTTCTGAATATATCGGCTGGTCGGGGAGAGCTTGCATGTAGTTGTGTTGTAGCACTGATAACGAACCAACGACGCTTTTGTTGGAACTCAATTTAGTAGCAGGCAGTTGTCGATAATGTGGTCACTTGTTTAGTTCATTGTTTATAAATTTAATATCTATTTTAGATTTTTCATACTCCTATACGATCGCGGATTTTAGATGAAATACTTTTTTTTCAGTCTTTTAGTGCCTGTTTACGTGGTTACGACTGTAAATCCCAGCTTTGCGGGTGATAAGTCGCCATCTTCGACGATGCAAAATTCTTCGTCAAGTCCGAGTGGTGGTTTTGATACGGCTGTAGAAAAATTGTTACAAGAACAAATTAATTTAATTACACGGATCGAGCGCGCATTGGCTCAACCCGATCCCAATCGAGTTCGTTCTGCCAACGGTCAAATTTTCGTCCAAGCTCAAGCGATCGCAGCTTTTGGCAAACGCCAAGACCCAAATTTCCCCGCGACTTGTAACTCCCTCGGAAATACAAGTGTCAATTCGGACATTACACAATCTTTGACCTATTGCTCTTTATATGCATCCAGTCAGGAATTGTTAAAAATGTCGCCAATATTAGACCGTGTTTTATCGCGACGTGGTGAATCAGCTTTGGTACGTGAATTACCGCTTGTGAGTGGGGAGCAAAAATCAGACTCAGTGCTGGCGATATCATCAGTGGAACGTCCTCACCTAGGAAAGAAAGCTACACCCTTTGCAATTCAAGAGCCGAACTTACCTCCATCACCAGCAGCACTTATTGGTCAACCAACAAAGAAACTTCTAGTTAACTATTCTCAACCAATCCAAGCTGCGATCGCAATTCCCCAAGAAGCGACAGTTATTTTAGAAACCGCAGAGAAATATCTTACTCAAGCAAAAGCTGGATTTCCACAAGGCAGTAAATTTCACAATCATCGAGAAACAGCCGCCGCACTTGACAAGTTTGCTTATGATATTGATCCTCAAGAACCGCAAACCTACGCAAAGTTTTTAGAATTACCAAAGACAGGAATTTTTCGTGTTCTGCCATATGCAGCTTACCAGCGTCCTCTCAATCAACTTGAGAATCGACTGTTACAAACCGTGGGAGAGCGTTATCCTTTCCCAGCTTTAGCAGAAACACAAGAGGGATTTACTCCCAATTTAGCACTTCAATTGGTTGGAGAACGTTTCCAAATCTTATCATCGGGAGCAGACCGCTATTTTATGACTGATTTGGGCAATATCCCCATCGAAAAACTAGAGGCGAACCTAAAAACTGTCACTCCAAATATCCGCGAAGCATTTCTAAATTACCAACCACCAAAACTTCTCCATGTCTTACAAGCAGAGCAAAGACAACTGATTGCCGACAAAAACGAAAATAATTTGCTCTCAGCCACAGTTCCCGTAAGACTAAATCATACATATTTAGTGCGATCGCTGCAATTTCAACTACCCGAAGTTATCTTAAATGGCAAACAACTCACATCCAAAGAACGATTGCAAATTGACGAATTACTCAAAATCCAAAGTAGTGACAACATCATTGCTTTTCGTCCCGTTCGCAAGCGTCCAGATGGTAGCTATACTATCCTCTGGCGTGTCGTCAAAGAATTAAGCGCACCACAAATCGACGATTTAGAAGCGTACTTGCAGTATTAGTAATAACACTTAATCACTTCCCACTTCAGCACAACTCACTATCATCTCTATCATTCCCATCATTTCTTCTGATAAGTACCAATATAACTATTGATTACTTCATGGGCATTATAAAAATATACAAAAGGTAGTAAATTTTTAGGTGTTTCAGAATGATGGAATAATTTTGTCACTTTCGCCTAAAAATTATCACCCTCGTTAGGGCATCACTACGCCTATGATTTACTGACATGAATCATAGGCTTAATCATAAACAATAATATATATTTTTAATCATTTATGAAACTATTAATTCAGCATCGACATGATCATAACGAAATTAGTGGAGTTTTGACCTACATTAATTATCTAATTCCAGAATTTCAAAATCAAGGAATTGATGTTCAACAAGTCTCCACTAAACAAAATAGCATATTAACCTGGGTAAAACTCATATTCTGGGCGGATATAGTGCATATGAATTCAAATAATTTATTATTTGCCTTAATTTGTAAGCTATTAGGTAAAAAAATAATTATTAAATATCACTATTCTTTTTACCAATCTGCTCACGTACGTTATGAATCGATGTCATTTTTAAAACGTCTAAAAATAGAAGTTAAAAGCTCATTACCTAAACCCAATTATCCTTGGAAATGGAAACTTTATACAGCCGTTAAATGGGTACGCTTAGCAACTCGGCTATCAACAGCTTTTTTAGCTAATCAGCATATAGCTTGTAGTGACTTTTTAGGAAAAGCCTGTAATTTTTCGTGGAAAGTAAATACTTTATATAACCCGATTAAAGTTCAATCTCAATATCCAATTAAAAAATTGGTGGATATTTCCAAGCCATATACATTTGTTTTTATGGGTCGTTTAGCCCACGACAAAGGTGTGGATATCTTACTTAAAGCAGCCAAAATTCTGCATGAACAAGAGAAAAAATTTCAACTATTGATTATTGGCAACGGAGCCCAAGCTCAAGACTTAAAACAGTTAGCTGAAAAACTAGATATATTGAGTGTTGTGACTTTTTTAGGTCAGCTTTCCCATCAAGAAGGTCTGTTAAAAGTAAAAGATGCTTTAGCTTTGATTGCCCCTTCTCGATGGCAAGACCCCGCTCCTTACGTCGTATTAGAGGCTTCCAGCGTTCAAACCTGTTCAATTGTTTCTCAAATGGGAGGTTTACCGGAAGTAGCAGGGCATCACAGCTTATTTTTTGAAAATGAAAATGCAGTCGAATTAGCCAACTGTATGAGTTACTGCCTAGAAAATCCCCAGGAAATTATTACTAGAGGCTGGCAATCTAGCCAATATGTAATGGAGAAGTTTTCCCCTGCCAGTGCGGCAAATGAGTTTCTGTCAATTTGTTCTCAATGTAGTTAATAAATATTGACTTGTGTACAGCGTAGCTTCTCTGCGCTAGGGTAGAAATTGGTACTAAAATTTCTAATTCCCGTGTTGTATCGCAAACGTCCATTTGTCTTTCTGTGTTTGGCAGTTATTCTGACAACCCTAACTGCTTGCGCTAATAATCCATCTGCTAAAGATTGGGAACAGTCTTTGGCAGCTGATCCGCGTTTGAAAGATAATCCATTGAGTTTGGGTACAAATCAGGTAAACCCAACTCCAACCTCACAAGCTCAAACCACAGTTCAACTACCTGCTGATTTCCCCAAAGACATTGTCTACGCAAATGCCCAACTACAGGAAGTTACCCCAGTTACAGACAACCAAGTCTTGACACGTTGGGATAGTGCCGATCCTAGTAATGTGATTGCTAGTTTTTACCGTACTCAATTTCAAGCTGGGAATTGGCAAATTAGCCAACAACCTAGCGATGATACTGAGGGTACATTTATAGCTACAAAAGATAAATCATTAGTGCAAGTATCGATTAAACCCAAGTCGGTGACAAATACTGCACCCAATCAGCCGCAAACATCAACAGAATTGCGGATTGGTTATTCACCGAATGGTATAGCTTTTGCGCCTACCCCACAAACGACAGAAACCCCCGTAGCAACAAGTACAAATACTGCTAGCAATCTTCCTCAACCGGGAAGTCCAGAATTTATTGGTCCAGTTTCCCAGGAAACTCCAATTGCAGTGACTTCTCCCCCCGCAAATATCTCCATCGCTACCACCGCAAATCCGCAGCAATACAGCGATATTAACAAAGCTCCACAACAGTTACAGCAATACCTTCAAGATTTAGCAGCTTTAGGAGTTTTACCAGTTACAGCTAAAAATTCTCCATCCAATAATAGCTCTGCAAAAAATAATGCGATCGCACCTAATAACCTATTTGAACCTAGTAAAATTATCACTCGACGCGAATATGCTGGATGGTTAGTAGCTGCAAATAACGCTATGTATGCCAATAATCCAGCTAAACAGATTCGTTTGGCTGCGGAAACTACGCAACCTGCATTTAGTGATGTGCCCAAAAACAATCCCGACTTTCCTATCATTCAAGGACTCGCCGAAGCTGGTTTAATTCCCAGTCCTTTATCTGGTGATGCTACGGAGGTTATATTTCGCCCCGATGCACCATTAACCAGGGAACAATTAATTTTGTGGAAGTTGCCACTCGATACTCGTCAAGCCCTACCTGCCGCCAATTTAGAAGCGGTGAAGCAAACTTGGGGGTTTCAAGATGCTGGAAAAATTGACCCTAAAGCTTTACGGGCTGTTTTAGCTGATTTTCAAAATGGTGAGCAATCAAATATACGTCGTGTATTTGGTTATACAACACTTTTTCAACCCAAAAAAGCTGTCAATCGCGCAGAAGCCGCAGCAGCTTTGTGGTATTTCGGTACGCAGGGTGATGGTGTTTCGGCTACCGATGCATTGAAGTTGAAGGGTAAGTAGATTGGATAAATAAGGTGATGGGAATTGATGAAATCAATAGAAACATAGATTTTATTTACGCAAAATCCTTGATTATGGCGAAAAAACAGAGAGAGTTTTCATCACCAGTGATTCGCCGGGGATAAGAATGACAACTATATGCGTTTAATTTAGCTGCTTCTTAATTAAAAACACTAGTTTTAATAAGAGTCTATAAAGATAAGTATTTAACACGTATTAAGTAATATTATTTTTAGTAGTTTATGCCATTATCTTAGTAAGATTACGCAACACACATTATAAACTACTACCTTATTATTGAATTTTGCCATCAACACGATAAATGAACTGAATATTTGTGTGTATTCCCTTGGGCTAGGGGGTTCCCATGAATATCGAGATTTCCGCAGTTTCCAAAAAAGTATGTACACAAATCTAAAAATTAGGAACAAATAGATGAAAAAGCAACTATTAGCGGCAGGAATCATAGCTTTCTCAATCTCTTTACCTTCAAAAGCCTCTGCGGCAAGTTTTACCCAGTCTTACATATTCGGAGATAGTCTTTCTGATATTGGTAGAGCATTTGACATTACTAAAACTCTGACAGGTACGGGAATACCCCCAGCACCATATTTCAATGGTCGTTTTTCTAACGGTCCTGTTTGGGTAGAATACTTATCTTCAAACTTCGGCTCAAAGAAAACTAATTATGCAATAGGTGGCGCAAATACGGGAAATACAAATACTCTAATCCCAGGAAATCCTCTCAACTTACCGGGATTAGCCCAACAAGTTGAGGAATTTAAAGCCACCAATGCCAAAGCTGATGAAAATGCACTTTACATTCTCTGGGCTGGTGCTAACGATTATCTTGGTGGTGGACAGACAAATCCTGGCATCCCCGTTGATAATATTAAAAATGCAGTAGCATCACTGGCAGAATTGGGTGCTAAAAATTTTCTAGTAGCGAATTTACCAAACTTAGGGCAACTCCCTGGTACTCTTGCTCAGGGCGATGCGGTTTCTGCTGGACTCAACACTTTGACAGGGTTGCATAATTCTGGTTTGAATTCAAGCTTGAAAACATTGAGCCAGGATAAAGAATTAAAAATTCGTTTTTTAGATATTAATGGATTATTCTCTCAAGTCATTCCCAGAGGTGATTTCACAAATGTAACAGAGCCTTGTTTAAACGTAGTGGCTCAAACAATTTGTAGTGAACCCCAGCAGTATCTATTTTGGGATAATATTCATCCGACAACACGTGCACATGCCATTATTGCCAGTGCTGCCAGTGCCGCAATTCCCGAACCATCGGTTGGGTTGGGAGTTTTTGCACTTGCGACTCTAGCAGTAACCAGAAAACTCAAACGCAAACAAACTAAAAAAAGAATGGTAATGGGCAAAGTTTAATGTAATAGTTGATTTTTAATTTTTGAGTGTGAATACTTAAGTTAACAAATCTGGTTGTTGTCTAACAATTAGTTCATATAAGGGCTGGAAACTAAACCAACCCATGTAGGGAGAACCTACTTGGTGGCGCGCTAAAGTTGCCGAATCGTGATTAATTAATTGTGGTTTACCAGCAGCTTCAGCAAGTAACTGTGCTTGGCAATTGCGTTCCATAGAAATAAACCACCAAGCAGCCTCATCTACCGTTTTCCCGACAGTGAGTAAGCCGTGATTTCTGAGAATTGCGGCTTTATTATTACCTAATGCCCCTGCAATGCGATCGCCTTCTTCGGCTTGTAAAACAACTCCAGTATAATCATCGAAAAGACCGTGGTCTTGGTAAAAAGCGCAGGCATCTTGACTTAGTGGCTCCAATAAACGACCCAAACTCGACCAGCTTTTGCCATAAATCGAATGGGTATGTGCAGCAGCAACGATATCGGGACGGGATGCATGAATGCGGGAATGAATTGCAAATGCCGCTTCATTAACTGGATGATTCCCTTCGACAACTTCACCTTGATGGTTAACGCGAATTAAGTCACTAGCCCGAATCATGCCAAAATGCATTCCGAACGGGTTTACCCAAAAACTATCTAAATATTCTGGATCGCGGGCTGTAATATGTCCAGCAATACCGTCATCAAAACCATATTTAGAGAACAAGCGAAGTGCCGCAGCCAGACGTTGCTTGCGATGCACCCGTTCTTCTATCGGAGACGCAAAAGTTGGTTGCTGGGGAAGTATAGGTCTAACACGTGATGGTATGTGCATTGGATTTTAATTGGTAATGGTAAGGGTAGGGTAAGTAGTAATTAGAAGTTAGGAATATTGCAAAATACTGCTTTTAGCAACAGCAAATTGTTTTTTAATTCAACCTTGGATATTTTAGATAATGCTTTTTATTTAGTATAGTTCTCGCCAAGGCAATAAAGTGAGAGGGAATAGGAATTAATTATTTCTAGGGATCGCCAATATTGAAAAATAAAATAAGTAAATTTTTGTAATAATTACCATCCATAAAAGACAAACAATGCAAACAAAATAGATAAATTTTATCTATCATCCAATAACTAATACCCAATACCTGATTATCAAAACAGTAACAATCTATTTCGCAGCATTAAGCAGGTCAGAAATTTCCCTACAATAAAGCTAGGGACAATAATAATAGTCTTTTTTCAATTTCAGTAATTCCCTACATACCTACGGAAAATTTCATCGTAACTTTTGTAGGTAGTCGCTGTTTCTCTGCCGTGTTTACAGGAGTATCGTAACAATATGTTAAAAACCGTTGCTGATGTCATGAGCCACAACCCAGTTGTCGTTCGACGCGAAACTCCACTCAAAGAAGCGATCGCAATTTTGGCAGAAAGGCGTATTAGTGGTTTACCCGTCGTAGACGAAAGCGGTAAACTCATTGGTATTATTTCGGAAACAGATTTGATGTGGCAAGAAACAGGCGTAACTCCACCTGCTTACATTATGTTTCTCGATAGTGTTATCTACTTACAAAATCCTGCCACATACGATCGCGATTTACACAAAGCACTTGGGCAAACTGTTGGGGAT
Organism: Calothrix sp. NIES-4101; assembly: GCA_004296455.1. Taxonomy (GTDB): domain Bacteria; phylum Cyanobacteriota; class Cyanobacteriia; order Cyanobacteriales; family Nostocaceae; genus Brunnivagina. The sequence continues at coordinate 3,040,131 of AP018280.1, read as the reverse complement.
GTTATGACTAAAAACCCTATTACTGTTCCTCCTGACAAACCATTACGCGATGCTGCGAGATTAATGCACGATAAAAGCATTCATCGTCTGCCCATACTTGACAGCGAGGGTCAAGTAGTTGGTATTCTCACACGTGGTGATATTATTCGGGCAATGGCTGTTAGTGAGTAATGGCTGATGTTTAATCATGAGTGGGTAATGTGGTAATGGTTACTTATCTTTACCAATTACCCAATCAGCAGGTAGGTTTAATTCAATAATAAAACCCGACGAGAGTATAGTACATTCTCTTGATTGGTTTTGATTCTAACCACGTACTTACCAATACTTACCAATAACTAAGAACCAATAACCAAACCACTAAATCAAAACGAATTTAATTAAAAGAGAGAAGTGTGAATGAGTATCACTCCTGAGTCTGTAAGGCAGTTGCTAAGTTCAGAAGATTTGGGCGATCGCTTGCGTGCGGTTAATCAAATTCGAGAATTAGAACCAACAATAGGGTTTGAGTTAATTCAACAGGCGATTAACGATCCGAATACTCGTGTTCGCTACTCAGCAGTGAGCCAAATGGATACCTTAGGCGGACAAGATTTAGATTTATCGTTGGAAATACTGCGTCGGATGTTGAAAGACAAAGAGCCTGATGTGCAAGCAGCAGCAGCAGATTGTTTAGGTGCATTAAAACTTGTGTCTGCATTCGACGACCTAGAGCAAATCTATCACAACACCTCTGAATGGATTGTGCAACTCAGTGTTATTGCGACATTAGGGGTTTTAGGAGAACCGCGAGGCTTTGACTTACTTCAAGAAGCACTCTCTTCAGATAATGAATTAATCCAAATTACTGCAATTAGTTCTTTTGGGGAATTAGGAGATTTACGAGCTATTCCCTTACTCGCACCCTACGCTACTAACCCAGATTGGCAGATTCGCCATCGAGTTGTACTTGCATTAAATCACTTAGGTGGCTCCGAAGCCAAATCTTTATTAGAAACTCTGGTGGGTGACGAGGTTGAAGTAGTTGCCAGTGAAGCCAAGCGAAACTTGGGTAATTCCTAAGTAGCCATCATGAATGCATGTAAACGAGAACACATGAAAAAAGTGGATAAATATATTTCAAGCCAGTAATTCATTTAATTGAATCAGCATCATTACTCAGAAACCTAACTCCTTTAGCGAAGTTGGGTTTTTTATATTCATAGCATTTGCCAGGAGCAAACTGACAACGGAAGTATCCCAGTTTTGCAAAAATGAACTTGAGCATCTTGCTCTCTAATTTCCAGGAAGCTGGCTAGAAGCCCGCAATACAAAAACAAATTTAAATATTTGGGATGTTCCCCTAACAACTAATATATATCCGCCTAATCACTCGTCAGTAAAAATTATCTACGTCTATTTATAGGATATAACTCGGTGTACAATTACTTATTTGATCAAAGAATCGACTCGGAAAGATTCTTCACTATTTCAACTGCCACAAAAACCTTATTTATCAGTAGTTTTGGTATTATATTCTGAATTGAGAATACTGAGAATCACACTGAGCTACCTTGGTGGTGCAGAAAACTTTTCTGAGTCTCATGACGGACTGCGTAGATGGTCAAAATAGCGCCTGAAAGCTATTATCCTCGTTCCATTTTTTGAGAAACGCTAAAATATCCGTCTCGTCGAAAATCCTTTATTTATAAGGATTCCAGGACTTTTCTGCACCACTAAGCTGAGCTACAGCAAATATTCAATAAAAAAGTCATTTCATATTTTAAAACTTAAAAAACCACATATAAAATTTTATCTTTTATCAGCAAAAGTATGATGTCGCATACTATTTTTTGTAACTATAGTTGTCAACATACTGCTATCAAATCAAACATAAACTTTAAGTAATTATCCAAATATTCTCTCCAGAATCAAGTTAAAGTAAACCTTGAAAATAAGGGATGACGTTTGCACTTAGGTGGAAATAACATACAAATATGAATCGGAAAAAACACGCAGAGCCGATTCTAAAAGCTACTTAAAAACACCTAAATTTAGATAAGAGGCGACCATGAAAAAAGTTACTTTATCCGCAAAAATCCTCGCAGCAGCTACCGTTGGTTTCAGTGTTATTACTCTCGCTCCCGCAGCAAATGCAGCATCTTTAGTTCCAAACATAGAAGGTGAAGTCAAACTCACAAATGGTGGATGCCAAACTACTGCAACTTGCATTGATACAAGTTCTTTAGGTTACACTGTCACAAGCCTTTCTTATAATCCCAAAAATAAAGAAAGTCTTTTGTTTGTTGATGATAGAAGTACTGAAAATACATATTTAAAAGGTAGTTTTGGTATTCATTTTTTACCAGAAGATGAGGGAACAAATCCGATTGCTGGTGAAAAATGGTTCCGTCCAGTTGCTCTTGATAAAAAAGGTAATCCCCTTGAAAATGGTCGCTTAGAAGTTGGTCGTTTTCAGTTCAATTTTTTACAACCTGTAAATAGCTTAAAATTAAGTTTCTTTGATATTGAAGCTAGTGGTTTTAGTGGAATAATTGAAATTACACAGGGTGGAGTTAAAACAGTTCTAAATAATTTCTTTAATGCTGACCATAATAGTAACATTCAATATTCTAGTATTTTCAATAATGTTGACTCAATTGTTGTGCAATTAGGTCAAGTCAAAGTAGCACCTTTTCCCAAAACTGGTGATGGCGTGAGCTTACAAATAAGTGTTCCTGAACCTGGAACTATGATTAGCTTGGGTGCTTTGGCTGTTGCTGGTATGTTCGGTGTACGCAAAGGTAAAACAGTGAGTCAAGTTGGTTAATATCAACTTTCTCAAAAGTACCTAAAACTATGTACTTAATTGCCCGTAGATGACTATGGCGGGCTTACTAACCAAAACCCGCCTAATCTACTCAGCAATAATTCACAAAAAGATTGAATTCACATCATCAATAGGAGTAAATTATATTAATCACAAAAAAATCGAATTATATATCTAATTTTTAAATTTCTCATTACAAAAATAAAATCTTCTCGTTTGCACTACACTGGATAGATTAGAGTTACTAATTGCAGTATTTAGGACTCTTCTCTACCCATTTTTTTTACCTAATTTTCAGGTTTCAAGAAACTGGGTTTATGAGGAATGGGTTAGCCAAATACTTGTCCCCAGGTGGAGAAAATAAAGACAACAACTGCTGCTAAAGCAAGTAATCCTTGAATGAAGTTACCAACTACACTACCAACGACAATGCCAATACCTGCTTTGATTGATGTTGTCCAGTTTTTACAAAACAGATATTCACCAATAATTGCTCCTAATAAGGGACCAAGTAACATTCCTAATAATGGTCCCCCAAATGGTAGCGCGGGTAATAAACCTAAAAATCCGACTATTAATCCCACGAATGCACCGATTTGTCCCCATTTACTGGCACCTGCTTTTTTTGCACCGATGTAACCAGCAAGAAAGTCAATACCAATACTGAGCAGCAAAACGATGGAGGTGACTATTAAAGGTATGCTAATTGCTGCAAAGGATTTCTGAACGAAACCCCAAATAATAATGGCAATTAAAATCAAGCTGCTGCCAGGGAGTGCGGGTACTACAGCACCAATGACACCAACTACCATGAGAATGATAAGCAACCAGTAGATGATTTGCATAAGGATAAGGGGAAAGGGTAATAGGGAATAGGGGCAGGAATCAATTACTTATGGCTCTTAAGCTACAATCTTTAATTTCTTATTACGAATCTGTAATTCCTACTCCTGCTTTTAAGCTAACAGTTAATTTATCGGCAATTCCTGCTATCCAGTTTTCATCTTGTTTGGTATAGCTTCGGGGAGCATTTGCACCTAATATCATTGCCCCTTCTGCTCCTAGTGGCTGGCAAATTATGCCTTGTGTATTTTCTGGTAAATAGTCAAATTCTATTTTGCCGGGATATGCTTTTACATCCACTAAATAAACGGGTTTTTGTTTTTCGATTACCCGATTTAAGATTGCACCTGGAGTAACTTGCGATTTTTTGGCTAAGATTCCCCGTCGCAAGATGACTTTACCCTGGTAAACTATAACGATCGCTTTGGTGACGGTATTTAACAGTAACAGACGGGATGCCCAAGCTAATTCTGTTTTCACAGCATCCGGTAAGTCCGATGTGAGTTCAAATCCTTCTTCGCCAATCAATTGCACTGCATCGGGAATTTGCGATCGCACCTGCTGCCATAATAAACCTGTCAAAATTAATAGGGCACTTAAAATAACTCCCAATACATCTGCACGAGATTGAGAATTTGTCAATTCTGGTGTCAAAATTCTATTTATAAATAAAAGTACAGCTCCTAGTCCTCCTGTCACCAGAGGTAAGCGCCTTAAAACACGATTTGGATCGGATTTTGTCATGATTACAATAAGTTAGGAATTAGGAATTATTTAGTTATGGATTATGTAAATTGAGAATTAAAAGTTCAGAATTAAAAGTTAAAAATTGTGAATCTAAATCCAATCGTATCGAATTTACCATTTCTAACTCCCCACTCCCAACTTCTAACTCCCAATCCCTAACTCTTAACTATTTACTCCTCCCCAGGCTCGATGATACGTTGAAAAAGGTAGCCTGTACCTCGTGCTGTCAAAATTAACTCTGGGTTGCTTGGATCATCTTCGAGCTTTGCCCGTAGTCGTGAGATATGCACATCCACGACACGAGTATCTACGTGACGTTCGGGAGTATATCCCCAGACTTCTTGTAAAATTTCTGATCGCGAAAAGGCTTCACCAGAACGACTAACTAACAATTCCAATAGGCTAAATTCCATACCCGTGAGGCGAATGCGTTCGTCACCTTTGTAAACTTGGCGTTTGTTAGTATCGATTTTGATGGTACTGACGTGGATAACACCGGAACTAGGAATACCAGAAGCTCCTGTTTTATCAACCCGACGCAATACCGAACGAATCCTGGCTTCAAGTTCTTTGGGGGAAAAGGGTTTGACTACATAATCATCAGCTCCTAGCTCCAATCCGGTGATCCGGTCTGCAACATCACCCAAGGCTGTTAGCATAATAATTGGTACATCTGATTCTTTACGTAGTTCCTGACAAACTCCGTAACCGTCCAATTTTGGCATCATTACATCCAAAACTACTAAATCTGGTTCCGCTTTGCGAAAGGTATCTAAAGCTTCTTCACCATCTCCAGCAGTGACGACATCATAGCCAATCATCGAAAGGCGCGTTTCTAATATTCGACGAATGCTAGCTTCATCGTCTACCACTAGGATTTTTTCTTTATGACTTTCCAAGTTTCTCAACGCTCCTTAACTAAAATTTTCATGATTAATTTTTACTACCATATTATTAAGATATCATTCCTATTATTTATTCGTAAAAACTTGTAAGTCTTGCAATTATTCACTTTTTCTTGCACTGTAAACTTAAAGAAAAAATTAAGATTATTTAATTAGAATAAGAAACAATAAGAATGGCAAAACCACGCACAATTTACGTATGTAACGAATGTGGCTCTGAATCTCCGCAATGGTTCGGTAGATGTCCGGCTTGTGGAACCTATAATTCCCTCGAAGAACAGGTGACTATGCAAGCTTCATCGGAATCCCCAAGTCGCGGTGTTGGTAGTTGGCATAATCAGTCTGGGCAGCGTAAATCTAGTAATAAGGTTCCCAAAGCCAGAGCTTCGCTGAGATTTGACCAAATTAGCGATCGCCAAGTAACTCGCTTACCTTCAGGATATGGCGAACTTGATCGGGTTCTTGGTGGGGGTATTGTACCTGGTTCTTTAGTACTCATCGGTGGTGACCCAGGCATCGGTAAATCTACTTTGTTGTTGCAGGTATCAAATGAGCTGGCACAGCGTTATCGCATCCTCTATGTATCGGGTGAAGAATCAGGGCAGCAGGTAAAGTTACGAGCTTCACGCTTGGGGGTGACAAAACAACCTGATGATGAAAATGGAAGTGAGAACGAACATATAGAGCATGTAAATGATAACGGGAATGGGAAGGCAACGGAAGAGACTAAAAAAGTCGTGACTTTGCCTGGAAGTACGGCAGAACTATACATACTACCAGAAACTGATTTAGAAGAAATTTTGCGTGAGATTGATTCGTTAAAGCCCAATCTCGCCGTCATCGACAGTATTCAAACGGTGTTCTTCCCCAGTTTGGCATCTGCGCCCGGTTCAGTCGCACAGGTACGGGAATGTACTGCGGGATTGATGAAAGTGGCGAAACATGAAGATATTACCATGTTGATAGTTGGACATGTGACCAAAGAAGGTGCGATCGCAGGCCCCAGGGTACTAGAACATTTGGTAGATACAGTATTGTATTTTGAAGGGGATAGGTTTGCATCGCATAGATTGTTACGCACAGTCAAAAACCGGTTTGGTGCCACCCATGAAATTGGCATTTTTGAAATGGTAGCGAATGGGTTACGAGAAGTACCAAATCCCTCCGAGTTATTTATCGGTAATCGCGATGATCCTTCGCCGGGAAGTGCTATTACGGTGGCTTGTGAAGGTACGCGCCCGATTGTAGTTGAGTTGCAAGCATTAGTTAGCCCGACGAGTTATGCTTCACCTCGGCGTTCAACAACAGGTGTTGATTATAACCGTCTGGTACAAATATTAGCAGTATTAGAAAAACGAGTTGGCGTACCGATGTCAAAGTTGGATTCCTACGTTGCATCGGTAGGTGGTTTGAATGTAGAAGAACCTGCGGTAGATTTAGCAGTAGCGATCGCTTTAGTTGCCAGTTTTCGCGATCGGATTGTGGATTCAGGGACGGTATTAATTGGTGAAGTTGGTTTAGGTGGACAGGTGCGATCGGTTTCCCAGATGGAACTAAGGTTAAAAGAAGCTGCAAAATTAGGCTTTAAACGTGCGCTCGTCCCTAAAGGAACCAAATTTCCCGATTTAAATATTGAAATTACACCCGTTGCGAAGGTAATTGATGCCATCATTGCGGCGATACCTCAGCAAAGTCTGACTGAAGAGGATTTTCCACCCGATGATGATGAGGAGTAGGGTGATTTGGATAAATGCGATCACGATTAGTAGGGATGATTTTGGGGAAGCTCAATTATGGGTAGATACGGCTTGCTGTTTGAGTTGGTGTTGCTATTAAATTCTCTGAAAACAGAAGACAATTGCGATCGCCCCTTAAAGTAGGTTGTCTTAGAAAGGAGTTCGTGACGCACCAAATACCCGCGAATGGTACATTACGCTGTCACTAACTTACCCTACATATATTGTCAATAATCAAATCGGATTCCTATATTTGGGTGTGATGGGTTCAGAGCTTAAAAGTATTTGTGTTAATTACATCTATACATTAATTCAAAAGGAATATATAGCAAATGAAAATTAAAGGTATCAAAGGCGGTCAAACAATTGAACTATTAGGGCAAATTAATTATATTCCTGATGGTGCGGAAATTATTGTTGATGTGCTTGTCTCACCAAATCAAATAGTTGAAACAGAGCAAGCTTTAAGTAATGAAGAAAAACTCTCTAAACTGAATCAGGACGAGGTTCCAAAGCCAGATTTTGAATTTTCTCAAGCACGCGAGCGATCGCTAACATCATTTGGCAAATTATCAATTTGCTTTAGATGGGAACCCTCCTACCATCACTGAATAATCACGATCGCTTGTAGAATTCTAGTAAATACTCAGCCCCATCCGGTTTTAAAATATCAATCAGAGAACGAGCGGTAAAAGACTCAAGCAGTCGGAAAGAACTAATTCACAATGACGTACTAGAAAACAACCCATTGCAGACATGGAGCAACTAGTTCTAATAAAATCATCACCGCATTGATCTCATTTTTGAAGAAGAGATGAAAAATTAACCAGCTTTCTTGATTCTCGCTACCATATAAGAATTGGTACCGCTAAATCAAAATATAATCTACCCATAGCAGTAAATCAAAAATACTGCTGATTAAAAAGGGAAAAATCCGGTTTCTTGAGCATAACAATTCCTCAAAATTCGTGTTTTTAGGTCTTGTTGAAAATACTATAAGCGATCGGTTAATAAATTTAGCAATACCAATTTATACCAAATCTCTGCGTACAATCTCCATCATTAGCAAGGGTAAGATGCTGGAAACAGAACAGATTTTACAGAATCGCTACCAGTTAGAAAGTTTACTTGGTAACAACGGTATTCGCCAAACATGGCTGGCTAAAGATTTAGAAGCACCGGAAGATGCTAAAGATGGGCGGGTTGTAGTCAAATTGCTAGCATTTGGTGGTGCTGTGCAATGGGATGATTTGAAACTATTTGAACGGGAAGCACAAATCCTCAAACAGCTTGAACATCCTCGCATTCCCAAATATATAGATTATTTTTGTATTGACGATCGCAGTTTATGGTTTGGCTTGGTTGAGGAATATATCCCTGGGGAATCTCTCAAGGATAAATTAGCCAAGCATCAACGTTTTACGGAAAAGCAAGCCCGAAAAATTGCTATTGATATTTTAAAAATATTAATTTATCTACACGAATTGAATCCTGTAGTGTTACATCGTGATGTGAAACCTAGCAATTTAATGTTAGGGATAGATAAACGTATTTATTTAATTGATTTTGGTGCGGTTCAAGATAAAGCTATCAAAGAAGGTGTGACTTTCACTGTGGTGGGAACCTACGGATATGCACCGATGGAACAATTTGGCGGGAAAGCTGTACCCGCATCCGATTTGTATGCATTGGGGGCAACCCTTATCCATTTACTCACGGGTATTCCTCCAGCAGAGTTACCCCAGCGCGATTTACGCATCCAGTTTAGCCATTTGGTAAATTTAAGTCCCCATTTTCTGGCTTGGTTACAAAAATTAACTGAACCCGCACCCGAAAATCGCTTTGCAACTGCATCCCTAGCTTTGGAATCACTGAAATCTGGCTTAGGTTTACAGTTGGTGAATGTCAACAAAATACCACCACGTCAACAAGCATTAAATAATTCTGGGTGCGGGATTCAGAATAATAACGAAACCATACCCGACGAAATTTTGGGTTGGAATTGGGGCGCTTTTCTCATGCCCTGGTGTTGGGTGTGGACAAATCAAGTTTGGATTGGGTTATTATGTTTCTTCCCATCCATTGGCTTGATTATGGCAATCTTACTTGGTGCTAAAGGTAATGAATGGGCTTGGAAAAGTAGACGTTGGCGCAGTATCGAACATTTTAAACAACATCAACGTGGATGGGCGATCGCAGGTCTACTCATTGGCGCACCCTTTAGCATGATATTGTGGGCAGTGGCTCTGGCGGCGTTACTTCATGTTTTTTAATAGTTAATGGTTTAGTTAATACCCATTAACCATTCACAACTTTAAGATTGCTGCATCAATCCCACCGGACAAGCAACATTAGTCCCACCTAAACCACAGTAACCACCGGGATTCTTGGCTAAATATTGTTGATGATAATCCTCAGCGTAATAAAATTCCGGTGCATCCAAAATTTCCGTGGTAATTTCACCGTAGCCAGAAGAATTCAGTGCTTCCTGATACATCTTGCGTGAAGATTCGGCAAGTTGCTTTTGTTCCGGCGAGTATGTGTAAATTCCCGAACGGTACTGTGTTCCTGTATCATTTCCTTGGCGCATCCCTTGGGTAGGGTTGTGGTTTTCCCAGAAGGTTTTCAGGATTTCCGTATAACTAATTACTTTGGGGTCAAATACCACCAATACCACTTCATTATGACCCGTCATTCCCGAACATACTTCCTTGTATGTGGGATTGGGAGTATAACCAGCAGCATAGCCGACGGCAGTGCTAAATACACCATTCAATTGCCAAAATTTACGTTCCGCTCCCCAAAAACAGCCCATACCAAACATGGCGGTTTCCATTCCTTCCGGGAAAGGAGGCTTGAGAGGATTGCCATTGACAAAGTGGCTGGCGGGAACTGGCATTTTTTGACTGCGTCCCGGTAATGCCTCCTCTGGTTTCGGCAAACTGAGTTTTTTACCAAATCCGAATATCATTTTAACTCCCTGGTGTTTGTTTATATTTGTTACTTTACTTAATATTGTAGATACTTTTGGGAAGGTAATGTGAGTATAAAGCGATCGCCAAGTAAGAATCTGCTGAGAATTTTAAACAGTGATAGGTTCATTCACCACAGAAACACAAGCATTAACCAAAGGTAATAATGGACCTAATTGTTCTTGTCCATTTACCGCCAATTCGCTATGGCATAGATATAATCTTTCGGAAACTCGCGCCAATAAGTCGGCTAAAATTCGCTTGATTCGTTGGTGTTCAGCAATAGTCTCATCTGCCGCCGTCCAAGGTTGTCCCAAGCGATCGCGTAAAAATATATTCGCACCAAATAAGGTCGCCGCACCACCTTTTGCCCACAATGGGGAACTAATATCTAGCCAAAAATGCCATTTATGGGATTTGCGACTGGCACGGTATTGAAATATTGTCGCCAACGTCACGGCATTGGCAGCTACACCCAGGGGACGCATGGGGTATGGATTCGCCGAAACAGTCCCTCGTCGTAGTAATTGGATAAATTCGGCAATTGTGGACTGAGATAATTCTGCTTCTTTGCCAATTTCTTGAGGACGCAATCTGGTATCAATTTCCCAATAGTGCTGTGCAGTTTCCAGTAATTCACGCAATTCCGCTAAATGGTCGTAGGGTAAAATACTGCCATTGAGAAAGAACTTTTCAATTGCTGTATATATCAAGGAAATGGGACTCGGTAGTAGACGTGCTGCCACTCGACTCCGTTTTTCCTGAATCCATTGCAAAATATCACCATAGGCAGTTGTTGCCGCAAAACCCAATCGATCCCAACGCTCGAAGGCATTCGCAGCGAGTAAGTCGGGTTGTTCTGGATGGGGGACAAAGCAGTAGTCAGCAATTATACCAGCCCTCACTGGGTCAATATGTACATCTCCTTCCCTGGGCAAATTACCGCGACTCAAAACCACCAACATCTCGGCAACCGCATCCCGATCTACCCAACGTCCCAAACCAGGATAAACTAAAGCTACCAGGGTTAGTAAAGCTCGCACAATCGGCGATGCAATTAAAGGTCTTTGGTCATTTAACGAATACAGGGAAATATTTTGCTTACTGAGGATTTCGACTAGAGAATATCGAGCGATCGCATCTAAACCAGGTGCAATAATAACAATATCCTTCGGCTCCACTTGCTGTTCTTTGACTGCCTTGACTATCATCTCGGCGGTTTGTCGCAATAACAATGCCCGCGACATCGTTTCCATGGACTGGACTGTATCTGGTAAACTCAATAATGTCATCGGTTCAGTGATCAGTTCTATGATGGGAGTCGCTAAAACATCCCCTAGACTCTTTACATGTCGCTGTGTCAATGTTTCCACTTCACATCTTGCAGCTAAACCTTCCAGATACTTCGGGTCTGCACCCAATCCTAACCGCACCACCCCATCAGGATTGTAACTAAATGCCCCCACCGCACCCTGATCTAAGAGTACCTCAAACAAATTACGAGCGATCGCTGGATAATCCCCAACATCATCTGCTAGTATTGCCTGGTATCGCTGCACCAACCTCTGTTGGTAACTCGGATTTGGTAATAAATACTGGCTGTAAAGTTCTGTAATAATTCCGTAGCTTAAAAATCCTCGTTGTAAACACCAATTACGCCACTCTAATAACAAGTCAGCCAAAAAATTAGGCTCCAAATGAGAATTACTTTCTTGCTGTAATGCCGTTGCTAAAACATTACTAATTTCCTCACAAGCCGTACCACTCAAAGCAGCTAACTGCAACAAGTCAAGAATTCTTCGTACCAAACGATATTCATTCACCCCCGCCCGTCGCAAAATATCATCGGTGAGATAATTTTTCCACAATTTTGTCGCTAATTCTTGCTCGGTTTCTGGGCGTAAGCGTACTGGAAATTGCGCTTTTAAGTTTAATAATTTAACTAATAAAGGAAAATATAAAACTACTTCATCCTGAAAAAAACCTAAGGAAGTTTTCACCCGAATTGGGTATTTTCCCTGGGTTGATGTCATTATTTTATCATTAAGTTCACGTTGATTATCACTATTAGCAGCAAATAGCAAAACACCTGGATTATTGGGGTGTAGAAACACTCGACGCGGTATAAAACTATTGCTACTCCCAACGGAATTTATAGTATAAAATAAATCCTGACTGCGATTTGCATCTTGTACCCAAATACAAAACTGTTCTACCAAGCGAGTTGTTTTCCCGCAGCGACTTGGACCAACAATCCACAGCGAATCTAAAGTCACGAACCGTCTCCTTGCTAATTTGTTAGCATAACTCTTAAATTCACATTTAGGTTAATCAAACATCAAAATAATGCTGGATGATTGTTTGCGATGAATAACCCCAGTCTCAGTCAAAAAGTTTACTCGAATTTAGTCTCACTTTATAAGTGGTATTTACAAACACCACAACGTTCATTATACGCAGCATATGCGGCTGCATTAAAAATTAAACAAATCGAAGATGAATATTTTAATGGTAATAAAATTAACACCGACTTGACAACATCTGGGAGTGTCAATGTTTTTTTTGCATCGGATTTACGCCAACAACTTAAAATTGTCAGAATGCGACTTACAGAATTCAATTATAGTCGCATCTTTCTTAATGAATCGAATCAAAAAGGTGCAAAAAAATACGGGGTAGAATTAATTACAGCCGCAGAGGTTTTAGCAAAGTTACAAATAATCGATACAATTACAACAAAATATATAGATGAAAGTGATGATTTTGATATCAGAGAGAACTTCCCTACATCACTAGTGAATAATGCCAACGAACCAGGGACAATCATACAATCAAATATTAGATCACAAAATTTAGCAGCTAATACAAATAGTAATACTATTCAAAGTAGCAAAACCAATACAACCGGAGTTTTACCTCGTTCGATATTAAGTACAATTAGCCGCCTTCAGGTAGAATTAGACCCGAATGCTGAACAAGATGTTGTCCAAAATTTTCGTAAAGCTCAACGCCGTACCATCATTTCCGTTAGATTTATCCTCTTACTAATTATTATTCCAATTCTAGCACATCAAGTTTCCAAAGCCTTTGTGGTGGGGCCAATAGTTGACCATTTCCGTAATCAAGAAACGGTGGATATTTTCATTAATGCGGAAATGGAAGAAGAAGCATTAGTTGAGTTACAAAGATATGAGGAAAGACTAAGATTTCAAAATTTAATTGGGCTGAAATCTCCCCTGTCCACAACAGAAATAGAACAAGAAGTTAGAGGTAAAGCCCTCGAACTTGCTGAAGAATATCGAGGAGAAAGCCGGAATGCGATTAAAAATGTTTTCTCGGATATGATGTCTGTGATTGCCTTTATTTGGCTATTATTAATTAGCAAACGAGAAATAGCTATTTTTAAAGATTTTTTAGACCATGTCGTTTACGGTTTAAGTGATAGCGCCAAGGCATTTATTATTATTTTATTCACCGATATCTTTGTTGGCTTTCACTCACCTCATGGTTGGGAAGTAATTCTCGAAGGAGTATCACGACATTGGGGATTACCAGGAAGTCACAGCTTTATTTACCTATTTATTGCCACATTCCCTGTAATTTTAGATACTATTTTTAAATATTGGATATTCCGTTACTTGAATCGTGTTTCACCTTCGGCAGTGGCAACTTATCGGAATATGAATGAATAGAAGTGAATCGTCTGCACACTTTTTGCGCTATTAGTAGTTAAGTAGTCAATAGCTAGTTTTCAACTGCATCAAGCAGCATCGCGGACATGCCTCGCACCCCTACTTTAACATTCGATCGCGGCACATTAATTTTGCATCCACCACCGCGTGGTAAAGCTTGGACTGACTTTGCAACGTGGGATGACAGAGTCGAAAAATTCCGCATCCCGGCGATTCAATATCGACCTTTGGTAGAATCTTTACAAGCTGAGGGGACTGATTATTTAGATGATGCCAAAGCATTCTATCCGCTAGAGTTGTTAGCTAGTTTGGAAATGGAGCCTTATCCCCATCAGAATGAGGCTTTAGCAGCTTGGAAGTTGGCGGGTAGACAAGGTGTTGTTGTTTTACCGACGGCTGCGGGGAAGACGTATTTAGCCCAAATGGCAATGCAATCGACACCACGGACAACTTTAATTGTGGTGCCAACGTTGGATTTGATGCATCAGTGGTATGCACATCTCAAAGCTGCTTTTCCCGATGCGGATATTGGTTTACTGGGGGGAGGTTCACGGGATAAAAGTCCAATTTTGGTGGCAACATATGACAGCGCCGCCATACATGCGGAAGCCCTAGGCAATATGTACGCCTTCATTATTTTTGACGAATGTCACCACCTGCCAACTGATTTTAACAGAGTCATTGCCGAATATGCGATCGCGCCTTATCGTTTGGGTTTGTCTGCGACTCCTGAGCGTAGTGATGGGAAACATGCTGATTTAAATATTTTGATTGGGAGGGAAGTATATCGCCAGCGCGCCGAAGATTTGGCTGGGAAAGCACTGGCGGAACATAAAATAGTCCAAATTAAAGTGAAGTTATCACCATTGGAGCGGGAAAGATACAAAAATTTAATTAAAATTCGTAATGATTTTTTGCGAGAGTCAAAGATATCCCTTGGTAGTCTTCAGGGCTGGCAGAAATTTGTCATGGCAAGTGCCAGAAGTCAAGCTGGGAGAAAGGCAATGTTAGCCCATCGCCAAGCGAAGGAAATTGCTTTGGGTACAGATGGAAAAATTCGCATTCTTGCTGATTTATTAGCTGAACATTTTCCCGATAGAATCCTCATTTTCACGGCTGATAATGCAACTGTATATAAAATCTCGAATGAGTTTTTAATTCCGGCAATTACCCACCAAACACCTGTCAAGGAAAGACACGAAATCTTAACTAAATTTCGCGAAGGTGCATATAAAAGTTTGGTGGCATCCCATGTGTTGAATGAGGGTGTTGATGTTCCCGCAGCCAGGATTGCCATCATTCTCTCAGGTACAGCTTCGGCACGGGAATATACACAACGTTTGGGAAGAGTATTGAGGAAGGGGCAAGAAGCGAATAAACAAGCGATTTTGTATGAAGTAATTGCTGAGGATACGAGTGAGGAAGGAACTTCGATAAGGAGGAGAGGTTTTCGAGATAATGAAGCACAGAAAACACCGAAGGAAGAAAATCAAGCCGAGAAAAAAGGGAATTTGCATGTGGTTTATGGAACTCAGCAGCAAAAAACACAACGTGCTGCCGAACAATTAGGATTATGGCAAGATAACTTCGTTAAATCTGAAGATAGTGACGACAATCCCAAATTTTAATTCCTAATTCCCACATTAAAATGCTTCCCACCGACTTACTCATCTACCGCCAAAATGGCGAACAAATTATTCCCAAACGGCTCAAGATTGAAGCCAAAAATCTCGGATTAGCCAGCGAATTAATCACATGTTTTCAAAATATGCTCGGCAAAACCCAAGGTGAATTAGAAAGACAACTATCGGAGTTAGAAGGAGAAGACACCGACTACCGCATCAAAAGAGGCTTGGCTTATATCCTCAAAAGTAGTTTTTCCACCTTTGAAATCGTTAGTCCCCTCGAACCACAACTATTAAGAGAAAAAGTTTTTGCTCTGGCAGCAAAATCAATCCCCAGTTCCCAACAATCACCCACTACACTCACTCGAATTGCTGATGAATTAACCCAAGAACTCGAACGGGAAGTTTTACCAGAACAAGTAAAAACTGGCTTGTATGCTGATTTATTTGAAAATCGCATCATGACAAGCTTTGAGCAACCCAACCCAGAAGATATATTACATCGCTACAACCTTTCCCAAGTACAAGGAATCTTCTACAAAGCCAGTCAACTACTCATCAACGCCCATCGTAATAATCCCGGAGAATATAAACTTTTATTTCGCTATTTAAAGCTATTTCAATTAATGGCTTACATCGAAGGAGATGCCGACAAAGGATTTACAATTACCATAGATGGACCAGTTAGCTTATTTAATCCTAGTACACGCTACGGACTTGCGATCGCTAAACTAATTCCGGCTTTACTTCATGTAACAAAATGGAGTTTGGCAGCGACATTACAAACCCGCGATTTCTACAGCAATACTTGGAAAACAGGAAGATTTGCCCTGAATTCGGCTGATTGCGGTTTAGTCACCCATTATCCACCTGGAAAGCCCTACGATAGCATGATAGAAGCTTCATTTGCTGATAAATGGGACTCCTTGAAAAGCCAGTGGGAATTAGAAAGGGAAGTCGATTTAATTCCAATTCCAGGTAGCGTCATGATACCTGATTTTCGCATAGTTCATCCCGATGGTAGAAGCTATTTATTAGAGATTGTGGGATACTGGCGACCAGAATATTTACAAAAAAAATTCTCTCAAGTTAGGCGTTCCGGTTGCGATAATTTAATACTAGCAATTTCCGAAAGATTGAATTTAGAAAAAGCTGGGGTGAAGTTAAATGATGTTCCCGCAAAAATTATTTGGTTTAAAGATAAATTATTACCAAAAGCTGTTTTAGCTGTTTTAGATTAAATTCTGGTTAATTTTTCAATTTAAAATATCTACAGCTATGATGGGAATTATGTGTCAAAATTTTAGGCAGTAAACCAAAATAAATTATGCAGGCTAACGCAGAACAACATCACGATAGGCTCACATGTGAAGTTGAATCAACTTTAAAAGTAATTGGTGGACGCTGGAAAGTTCTCATCATTCGCGAATTAATGACAGATATCAAGCGTTTTGGTGAGTTACAACGTGCATTATCAGGAATTACTCAAAAAATGCTCACTCAACAACTTCGCGAATTGGAAGATGATGGGATTATTCATCGCGAAGTTTATCCACAAATTCCACCCAAAGTCGAATATTCTCTCACGCCTCTAGGAGAAACTCTCAAACCTCTTCTTTATGCCATGCATGAATGGGGTGTACAATATTCAAAAATCAGCAATCAAAGTGATTAGTATTAGTACTATTAAAAATAGTATAGTGCTGACTTCATGTATACTTTTACATGATTTTTTCATATTAAGTCTAGCAATTAACTTATTTATTAATCATTTATTTTACTCCGCGTCTCCCCATCTCCCCATCCCACACCTATCTATTACTCAGTTTCTAAACCTTGTAAATATTCAATAGCAGCCGCTAACTT
This sequence comes from Calothrix sp. NIES-4101, assembly GCA_004296455.1. Taxonomy (GTDB): domain Bacteria; phylum Cyanobacteriota; class Cyanobacteriia; order Cyanobacteriales; family Nostocaceae; genus Brunnivagina. The sequence goes on along the minus strand of AP018280.1, from coordinate 3,022,936 downwards.
TGATGGATAACCCTCGGCAAACTTATCAAACCAAAGTCCCTCTTGAGATAAAGGTTCTAACTTTTCTAGCCAGAGTTTCGCTGTTTTTTCCAAAGCTTGTTTTTGGCGATTTTTTTCCGCTTCAATTAACTGCTGTTGCTGTAATTTCTCTGCTAAATCTTTCTCCTCAAAATCAGCTTTGATATCATTCAGCATTTTATCAACCCCAGAAGTCACTGGAGTAAATTGAGTCGATTTTGGATAATTAACTTCCACCGAAGGTGGATTGGGTGACTGCGGTTTTGGTTTACTTTCAGAATACTCTTGTTGTAACTCTTGGAGTAATTTATCAATCTCATCCATCTCATCCATTTTAGATAGTTGAATATACTGTGGCTAATTGTACCGGCAACCATATAATAGGTTTTTATAATTGTATATAAATTTACCTTTTTATATGGATATACTTAGCATTTTCACATTAATAGCATATGTTAGGACAGCTATTTGGACAATCACGTCGTATCAGTCAAGAAGAAGCTGTAACCGATTATCAGCAGGAATCTCAAGCGAATAGTGAAATTTGGCGTTGGCGCATTCCCAATACTGAACTAAATTTAACATTAAAAGATGAGAGCGATCGCAGCATCATTTTTTTACCTCAGCGTTCTAGTTTTGGTAGAAATATAGCTGTGCTATTGGGCTATTTCATGTTTGCTTTGGCAATTTTAACGGCTATTGAGAGTTTAATAAAAACAGGGAATTTAGGAAATGCAATCGCCGGCTTTACATTTTTAGCAGGGTTAGGATGTGTATTTGCATTTACAGGTAGTCAAGTTATTCGGATTGAACTGACAACAAAAGATTTAACTATTGTTCGTAAATTTGCCTTTTTTTTTGAATTTAAAAATTGCTACTTGCGTCATGCAGTCTTGGATTTTAGTGGACGTTATCAAGCAATTCTCATGGTTGAATATGGGGCTGAACCAGATTTTTATATCTGGATTAAACGAAAAAGAAATAAATCTCAGAAATTTATTACTTCATGCAATAAGCTTCAAGGTTCATGGTTAGTATATGGTTTACAATTATGGCGTGAATATAACCCCAATCTCGCCAATTAACGACAGCAAGAGCAAGTCAAAAATATTTTCAACAAATAGATATTATTGATAATCGTGACATATTTTTAACCTGAGTTCTGGTTAAGAGTTTTGTTTCAATTTGAATTAATACCAATTCGCAATTCGCAATACTCGCTGTCGCGTAGGCGCAAGCCTTCTCGAAGAGTGAAGCTAAAGCCACGCAATTAAAAAACAATGGTTCCGTAGATTCCATCTGTAGCCTAATTTTAGAGAATTGGTATAAGAAGCCTTGCAATTCGTCGAACCCCAAAATTTTTGTATTTCCTATTTGGAGGGGGCTTGGGGGACGGTTGCGTCCCCCAATCGGGAGTTTGGGGGAGAATCCCCCAATTCTTGGTTTTAGCTGCAATAACAGAAAAACTATCAGTTCGATTCAAAGAATTGTTCTGAAATTTGAACAAAGTAATATCACAACCCCTATCTCAGCTTATCCCGAACTCAGGTTATTTTTACCATGATTTGCTCAACTATAGAAATCATAGTGGTTGCGGGGCAGTTGTTGCCCCGTCATATCCTCTCTTCAGCTTAAAACCCAAATTCCAACTCTAAAACTAATCAGTAATCGCATTTAGAAGTATTTCAGATAAACTCATATCCTCCATATCTTCCATTGTAATCGTGTCGCAAATATCGAACTTTGCACCAGCACTTTGCAATTCGTCATCCAGCACCTTTAAAAAACGCATTGCTTGGGGGTCTGTGCCAACTTGAATAAATGAAATCCCCAATTCCTCATCACGTTCCATCTTCCGCGAAGCCTCAATAATCACGCGCATTACAGCCTTGCGATCGTCAGGTTCACCATCTGTAATCACTAAAATTGTTTCACCATTCGGTTTGGTTTGTCCAGCATTTTTACGCTGGAAATAATTCTCTGTTGCATGTTTTAAAACAGAAGCTAAATCTGTAGTTCCCGAAGGGTCATTTTCCTTAAAAATTTGCGATACTTTACTGGAAGTAACATTATCGTAACGCTTAAATTTACCAGAAAAAAGATAAATAGTAATCCCATCTGGGTCGAATTGTTCACATTTACTTGCTAATGCAAAAGTTGATTCTTCGGCGGCTAACCAGCGATTTTTACCACCTTTTTGGTCGGGAGTCGCCATGCTACCACTTTTATCAATAATGAGAGTATAATCTCGATTTTCTAACATTCTTATTTTCTCCTTTGAAGTACTCACTGCTAATAGTTAGTTATGAATAATAGATAATAGTCAGGAGATACGTGATTAATCAGATATTAAAAAACGATAATAATGAATCATCTGCTGAAAAATATCAAGTATTTATTCAACATAATTAGCCCCTAACAATTAACCACTAACTAACTAATCATTAATGGCATTCGTTAATATCTCCGCAAGACTCATATCTTCCATATCATCAAGGGTAATAGTGTCGCAAATATCAAACTTTGCCCCCACACCTGTTAATTGATCATCCAATGCTTTGAGAAACTTAGTCGCTTGTGCATCTGAACCGACTTGAATCAGGGAAATTGCTAACTCCTCATCCCGTTCCATCTTGCGGGTAGCATTGATAATCACTTCAAATACAGCTTTTCGGTCATCAGGCTCCCCATCTGTGACAACTAAGATAGTTTCACCATTGGGTTTAGTTTTCCCCGCAGCTTTACGCTGGAAATAATTATCTGTTGCATGTAACAAAACTCCAGCTAAGTTGGTAGTTCCGGCTGGATCATTTTCTAAAAATATTTGCGCTACCTTTGCAGATGTTACATCATCATAGCGCTTGTGTTTACCGGAAAATACATAAACAGTGATGCCATCAGGGTCAAATTGCTCACATTTTCTTGCTAATGCCAGGGTAGATTCCTGGGCTATTTCCCAGCGACTTCTGCCACCAGCTTGGTCTGGTGTGGACATACTGCCACTTTTGTCGATAATGAGAGTGTAATCGCGATCGCTTGCCATATCTGTCATATTTTCCTGTGGAAATAGTCACCTTGCTGTACTAGTTTAACCTTGCGATAGGTGGTCATGACGAACACTCAAGGTGATTGAAACTATATTTAAACTATTAAATTATTGTTCCTTCGGGAACTGCATCTTGCATTTTGGTAAATGCATCGATCAAAGTTTGCAGTTGGACATCGGCTTTCATGACTCCTAAACCCCGCACAATTACCTTACCAGGTGCGTGAACACATTTATTTCGCAAGCTATCTGGTAATTTCTCGGCTAGTAAATTCCATGCTGGCTCTTCCATCTGTGTTTCTAAGGCGATGTGCTGTTTGGCTTCGGGTTTTATCCGACTAAAACCTAAGTTTTTCGCCAGTTGCTTGAGTTCCATCACCCGTAATAGTTGGTTAGCTGGTACCGGTAATTTTCCATATCTATCACTCCATTCTGCGGCGATTTGCGTCAGTTCGTATTTAGACCTGGCTGCGGCTACGTATCGGTAGGCGCTCATCTTCTGGTCAGAGTCAGGAATGTAATCGGCGGGAATAAATGCCGTGAGCTTCAAGTCAATTTGCGTATCTTCAACCTTGGGTATTTCTTGTCCACGGATTTCCCGAATCGCTTCATCTAGCATTTGCATGTATAAGTCGAAACCAATCACATCCATTTGCCCTGATTGTTCCGCCCCCAGTAAATTACCGACTCCGCGAATTTCCATATCCCGCATTGATAATTGATAGCCGGAGCCTAGTTGCGTAAATTCCTGAATTGCTCGCAGTCTCTGCCTAGCTGCATCTGAAAGTGTCCTTTGTTGAGGGTAAAACAACCAGGCATGGGCTTGAATTCCCGCCCGTCCCACTCTTCCCCGCAATTGGTATAACTGTGCCAAGCCAAAGCGGTGTGCATCTTCGATGAGGATGGTGTTGACGCGGGGAATATCCAAACCCGATTCGATGATTGTTGTACAAACCAAAATATCCGCTTCCCCATTCCCAAAGGTGAGCATCGTTGATTCCAGTTCGCTTTCATCCATTTGCCCATGAGCGATCGCAATTCTGGCTCCTCCTGCGAGTTCGCGAAGTTGGCTGGCTGTTTCTTCAATTCCTTCTACCCGGGGAACTACGTAGAATATTTGACCACCCCTGTCTAATTCTTGGCGAATTGCCGCCCGGACAGATTCAGTAGTTCGCGGTGCTAGGTGGGTTTTGATGGGGCGACGCGAGGGTGGAGGAGTTGTAATTAAACTCATCTCGCGGATACCTGAGAGTGACATATATAATGTCCGGGGAATGGGCGTTGCTGACAGGGTTAATACATCAACTTGGGTTTTCAGACTTTTAATTTTCTCTTTTTGATTCACCCCAAATCTTTGTTCTTCGTCTACCACCAACAATCCCAAATCTTTGATGTGAATTTCTTTACTCAAAAGTTGATGTGTGCCGACAACAATATCTAATTCCCCCATTGCCAGACGTTTGATAATGTCGCGTCGTTCGCTAGCAGTGCGGAAGCGGTTTAATAAACCGACATTGATGGGGTAGGGTGAAAACCGTTCTTTGAGGGTATGGTAATGTTGTTGCGTCAGGATGGTTGTAGGCGCGAGGAGAGCCACCTGTTTACCGGCGGTGACAGCTTTGAAAATGGCGCGAATGGCAACTTCAGTTTTCCCAAAACCCACATCCCCACATACTAATCGATCCATGGGGCGATCGCTTTCCATATCCCGTTTCACATCTTGGGTAGCTTTAAGTTGATCGGGTGTAGGTTGATAGGGGAAAGAATCTTCCATTTCCTCTTGCCAAGGCATATCGGGGGGGTAGGAAAAACCAGTTTGTTGCGATCGCGATGCGTATAATTTTAAGAGGTCTACCGCCAGCTTTTTGATGGCTCGGCGAACTTTATTCCGGGTGTTTTCCCAAGCTTTACCCGTCATCTTATTGAGTTCGGGGGCTTTGTTGGTAGTTGTCCGTAGGCGGGATAAGGAACCAACTTGATCGGCAGCTACCCGTAATAAACCATCGGCATATTGGATAACAATATAATCGCGGGTTTCGTCATTGACTGTTAAGCTTTCGAGTTTCTGGAATTTACCGATACCATGATTGCGGTGAACTACGTAATCTCCAGGGCGCAATTTATTTAAATCAACTTGTTTCGAGGTTGATTGGCGACGCTTCCTGACGTAACTGGGAGTAGCGAGGGAATGCTGACCGAAAAATTCGCGATCGGTAACAACTATCATTCGGTATGTCGGTAAGACAAAACCTTCAAGCTCCGCCAACCCGGAGTATTTCAGGGCTACAGGAGTATGGTTAATTTGTAATTTCTCGATCGCTTGAAAATCATTCGGATTCGGGATAAATTGTGCCGGACAATCATGTTCCTGGAGTAGAGATACAGAACGACTTGGTTGTGCAGAAATAATCCACACAGAAAAATTGCGATCGCGTTCCCCCCTTAATACCTCAGCAATCTTGGCAAACTGGTGCGGTGTCACAGCCACGCGACGACTGGCAAGGTTTAATCCTGATAGATTCCCCGCTTCCGTAATAATTGTTTCCGCCAACTCCGACAAATAAATTAACTTAAATTCCGCCGCCGCAATTAAACATTCACCAAATTGGCGATGAACTTTTGGCAGAACCAAGTTAGAAGCATTAATGACACTCTCCGCGTTCCCCTCTTCTACCTCTTCCCCCAATAATTGCCACTGCTCCTCAGCATTCTCCACCCAGCGATCGCTATGAGCATGACATTGTTCGGGTTCGTCGATCGCAATAAAAGTATTTTTAGGTAAATAATCTAATAAAGATGAAGGTTTTTCATAAGCCAAACCCAGAAATCTCCGGCTTCCTTCGACTTGGGTTGAATTTTCCGTCTTTAATTGCAAACGCTCTTGATACTCAGTAGTCTCCTTGAGAGCGTCATTAATAATCACACTAAAACTAGTGGGAGTTAAAACTAATTCCTGCACCTTATCGAGTGCCGAACGCTGCGTCGCCGGGTCAAATTCACGAATTTGTTCAATTTCATCCCCGAACCATTCCAACCGCACAGGCAACTCTGATGACACAGGAAAAATATCAACAATATCACCGCGACGACTCCATTGCCCCTCAGTTTCCACCAAAGAAACTCGATCATAGCCCAATTGAGTTACGCGATCGCCAAAGTCATCTAAATCAAACTCCATCCCCTTTGTAATCGTCAAACAAAAGGGTTTAAAAGCCTCTATCGGTGGTAAATGGGGTTGTAATGCACCCACAGTCGCAACAAGGGCAATTTGATTAGTCGAGTTAGAGAAATTATTTTTCTCCGGCTCTCCCTTACCCATTTTCACCAAATCCGCCAAAACCTGCATTTGCCCCCAAATCATCTCCGTTTCCGGGTCAAATGGCTCGTAGGGAGAAGCTTCAGAAGTAGGGTAAAAAAGCACATTTTTCCACCCCATCGCCTCAAGTTGTGCAGTCCAACGTCCAGCCTCCTCCAAAGTCGCACAAAATACACATAAATTTTGTCCCTCAGCTTTTGCCAATGCGGAAGAAACTAAACCTTTTGGTAATCGGGGAATACCATTTAAATATATATCTTGTTGCTTATTTAACTTAGTAAGTAGTTCGTTAGTGAGTGGTGAGCGTCCCAAAGCACGCACGATGGAAGAAAAAGTCATATTTTTTCGATATTCCAGTGCAAGTCATTTTACGGCACATGGAGTCTTAATAGTGCCTACCTCAACTATTTTAGAAGTGGGAATCGCATCTGGAGTTGCAATCAACCGAAAAAAAGAAAATAATCACTCCAACAGCCAAGCAAACAAATCCTTGACTGTAAGTTGCAGTTCGCTCGCAAATGATGGTACAGGAAGAAGTGCATCTGGCTCATCAAACACCTGCGTTTCTTCCTTGGGACGATAAACAAACACAGTTTTCTCATCCGGATCGATCAACCAACCTATTTGAGTTCCATGTTTGAGGCAATGAAGAATATTTTTCGTTACTTTTGTTTGGCTTTGGTCAGGAGATAAAATTTCAATTGTCCAATCTGGAGCAATGGCAAATGTATTGGCAACTTCTCCATTCTCATCACGGGGAATGCGACTCCAAACAAACACCGTAATATCAGGTACAGTTGAGCGATCGCCAAAGGTACAACGTAACTCCGGAAATGCACGAGCAATACGCTTGCGCTTGACTACAAAATTGATCGCGGGTACAAGTTCTCCTTGAACGGAACTATGTTTCCCCTGTGGCATTGGTTTATAAATAATTTGACCATTAATATATTCACTGGCAGGTTTTGTTTCTGGTTGTTGCAGAAACTCTTCCAGCGTCATTGTTTTAGATGGTGTTTGTACCATTTAGAGATTTACCTTTAACATTGCCAAATCAACACCAAGCTTTATTTTACATGGGGCTAGTAACGACTAATATCGTTTCTCCAAAATCTGGCAACACATAAAACAAATCTTCGTGTCTCTCAATCTCCGCGTCCCTGCCTTACCATCTGTTACTTTTTTTTGAAAATTGGTATAAGCTCACCTACCGCTAGCTTGGCAACCCTGTTGAGAGATAACATTACCAGGTAGCTTTGCGCCACACAAATTAATTCCTTCGACCTTCTGTAAGTCATTCGCCGTCATGCTTTTAACCCTCACGTCAGCGTTACTGAAGTTTGCTCCTTTTAAATTCGCTGACGATAAAGATGATACATTGCTTAGGTCTGCGCCACTTAAATTAGCACTTGCTAAAGAACTGTAAACAAAATCGCCACTTCTGAGATCAGCCCTCTGCAAGTTAGCATTACTGAAATTAGCTGAATTAAATGTTACGTCACGCAGGTTTGCACCACTCAAATTTGCATAAGTGAAATTGTCATAAAGGCCATCAGCACCACGTAGATTAGCATTACTCAAATTTGCATAAGTGAAATTACCGCCAGCAGAAACACCACGTAAATTAGCATTACTCAAGTCAGCATTAATAAATTCTCCTTTCCAAAGATTCGCTTTTTCTAAATTTGCACCATGCAACTTAGCATCCGTCAAACTCGCACGGTCTAATTTAGCACCTTGGAGATTGGCATTACTTAAGTCAGCACCTTTCAAATCAGCACCTGTTAGATTAACACCGCTCAAATCACAACCCGGACATTGTTTAGTTTTTAGTAGCTTATCCTTCAAAACATCATTATTTTGGGTTTGTGGATTAGCAGCAGGAGATGAAGTTGTAATTGTCGGTGCGCTTGAGGATGCAGGAGCTTGAACTGGAGATGCTGAGGTAACTGGAAGATTATCCTGTTTTTGTGACAAGAAAATATTTTTGATGACAAATGTCGTTGCTCCACCAATAGTAACAGTAGTGCCAACAAGAGCAAGAATTCCTAGAGGAAAAGAAAACTTAAATTTCTGCCGAATATTTCCACCTGCGTTAGTGCCTCCTATTATAATACCTCTATCAGCATTACCTTGACCTTTTTGACTCATAAATTAAACTCCAAATTACACTCAAATAAAATAAAGCTTCTCTCTCCAAATAAACCCAAATTAAAAATCTATACAGATAGCATTAATTGACATTAATATTGGAGTGAACGCTAATTATTTATCTTCTAGAAATACGGTCTATAATTTCTTCTATTCGCCATCATTCGATTGAATGATTGTCCTCTGGATAATGTGACCCAAATCGAATCATGCCATCCAAGCATGATGGTTTCAAGAAGCCTAACAAACCAGGAAAAATATTTTTGATAACTAGATACAAAACCGCAAAATAACAGCCATAAAAATCACAGCATAAAAAATATTCCCAGCCAATTATTGTGGCGTTCCTGGGAATTATCGCGCAGACTTAGCTCCTCGAAAATTTGATATTTGAAGCAGCGCATAGGAAATATGGCAGATAGCGATAGTTATCTTTAAATCTATCAAATATCCTCAAACTAAATTGTTCTTCTAGTCAAGATTATAGTTAGATAATTTGTTACTCATTAACAGACAAAAGTAAGCAGGAACCAAAGACACAAAATTAGCGAAGCAAATTCGCTAATTTTGGCATTTAATATCACATCTATCGAATCACTTAAAATGAAAATTTCTTCACGCCCCCGCATCCCTAAGTTTCTGTATCAGTCTTAATGACTGGACAGGATAATAAGTCCCCAACACTTAGTCACTTTTGGTAGTTCACCCAAATCTTCATCACAAAACTTAATTGTTTAATTGCCAATTAGTTTAAGAATACCCTTTGGCATCACATTCTTTATGCCAACAACGTTCTAAAAGTTCGATGTGATAAATTTGTGCGAAACGCCGGGGATTAAATATGGGTGGTTTTTCTGCACTTAGTAATGGCTGGTTAAGATACTGCCAAAACGGAAATTTTATTTTGGTTTCTTCTGGTGTCATAAGAGAAGCAAACAAATTTAGTATAAAAATGTTGTTACAGTGTTTGACTTCTGGTAAAAATCCATGCCATCCACTGAATATACAAGTTAAAGATGACACATGAAATATACTGGTGTCTTGGTGACAATTGCGGAATATTCAGGAACTATGAAGCAACATACTGATAGGGGAATATATGGGGAAGAAAAAATGCGCCAGTTACAACTAGCGCACTATCAGCAGTGATGTTTGAAAGTTAAAACTCAGAATTCTGCTGAAGAATAATTAATGTTGGCTTAATAATAACTACCAGACTTACGGTGATGAATAGCTGTCATCGCATCAGGCTTAAGTAACTTACCATTATCAACGATCGCGTACATGACCCAATGGTCTCCGCACTCCATCCGCTTACTAACAGTACATTCCAGATAAGCAACAGCATCCTCTACTAACACAACACAACCGTTATCAGCTGTAGCGGTGGCAAACCCAGCAAATCTATTTTCTCCTGGGGCAAAACTCTTACGGAAGTGTTTCATATATTCCTGATGCTTGCCTTCCGCGAGAATATTCAAGGCAAACTTGCTACCAGAATGCAATAACGACTCAATTGCTCGTTCCTTGGCGATCGCAATTGTCAATCCTGGTGGGTTAAAGGTTGCTTGTGATACCCACGCCCCCATCATTGCGGTGGAAATTTCCCCTTGCTGTGCCGTAATCACACATACCGAACCGATGATACGACCGACGGCTTGCTCGATAGGACTGGCAGCTGGTTGGGGCAATCTTAATTTCCTCGCACGTTTTAGGGTTTGGGCAAAATCAATTGCCGCTTCTTCGCAATCCTTCAGTATTTTGTCGGATGGTTTGAATCTAGCACGTATAGTTTCAAACCCAAATTTAAAACCTGCTTCCTTGAGTTTACCTTCGATTAAATCAAATGCTTCCCCACTCCAACCATAGGAACCAAATACACCCGCTAATTTGTTATTGTCACCGATAGTTAAAACTGTGCCCAAAGCGGTATGAATAGGTGTGGGTGCATGTCCACCAATAGTTGGAGAACCAATAATAAAACCTTCCGATTTTTGGACTGCGTCCTTAATTTCATCAGCCTCAGCAAATTCGCAGTTAATTAATTCGACAGCCACGCCACCCTTAGTTAAGCCCAATGCGATCGCCTGTGCTAAAGTTGCTGTGTTTCCATAGGCGGAAGCATACAATAAGGCAACTTTAATCTCCCTCTCTGCCTGCGATTGACTCCATTGTTTATAGGATTTGATCAGTTCCATCATGCCGTAGCGCAGCAGAGGGCCATGTCCGGGGGCAATGAGACGAACTTGATAATCGGCAATCTTTTCTAAGGCAGCTTTGATATGGACGGCATTTGGAGCCATGACACTATCATAGTAATAGCGCTGGTCTTCCTTAAATTTGCCCCAGTCCTCATCAAATATTTCATCACCGCAAACATGGGCACTAAATAACTTATCAGTGTAGAGTATTTGCGTTTGCTGGTCGTAAGTACATAGCCCTTCCGTCCATCTGGGGCTGGGAGTCGGGATAAATTTGAGGACGTGACCTTTACCCAAATCAAGAGTTTCCTTACCCCGCATCGCCAATACTTTGAGGTTGGGATTTAAATTGGAGTTAGAAAAAGCCGTTTTCAGATAATTAGCACCCGTAACTGTAGTTACAAAAGTTACATCTGGAGCCATTTCCATCAAGAACCGTAGTGTCGCCATCCGGTTCGGATTAAAATGACCAATGATAACATAGTCAATTTTGTTTAACTCAAAGCAACGACGGATTGCTTCCTTATATATTTCCGTAAAACTTTCCGCAGGTGGATCAATAATCGCGGTTTTGTCAGCTTGGATGACATAGGAATTGGACGTTGTACCGCGAGAAAGTGCATATTCAATTTCAAAACGTAGTCTCGTCCAACTGCGCGATCGCAATACTGTGGTGTTAGTCGCAATTGGCAACACCTGTACGTCACGAGGATTTTCGCTCATATATGATTACTATTTATCTGCGTGTGGAGGGATGAGAAAAAAGGATGCAGGGATGTGAAGACAGGAGCAATACAGTTCAGTTAAGAACAAAAATCAATCAAGTGGTGGTGCAAAAATATTTATACATTCCCAACATCTCAAACCCTGGTCATTACAACGTAGGAAACATAAGTTTCTTCGTTGCGCCCTGCGCTTCCCAAAGGGTAGAGGGTTCCGTTGGCGTAGCCGCCCTGAAAGGGCTAGGTAGAGTAGCTTGCAAACAAAACAGATCGACTTTTTTGGAGGGGGCTTGGGGGACGCAACCGTCCCCCAATAGGGGGTTTGGGGGAGAATCCCCCAAGTCTTGGTTCTCCACGAATCGATTAATAACCTTAACTGAACCGCACCGGGGAGAGGAGAGAGTAATTTTTCTACATAGCTCCTCTCATATTTGTCTCTATCCACAAATCCCCTAATTAGTAATAATTGCCAACTTTACGGTGACGAACCGCCGTAACACCATCCTGTTTCGCAACTTTACCTTCTGTAACCGAGCAGTACATAATCCAATGGTCACTACATTCCATGCTGTCAGTAATTTCGCATTCCACATATGCTAGAGCTTCAGTGAGAATCGGACAGCCATTTTTAGCAGTTTGGGTTTTGACTTCCGCAAATCTATCAGCACCAGGAGGTAAACGCTTCAGGAATTGTCTTTTGAGTTCCTTATAGTTGCCCTCTTCAAGGACATTGAGAACTATTTTGTCGCCAATTTGCATAAAGGCTTCAATTGCCCGATCTTTAGCGACAGCAACAGTAAAGCCCAGTGGTTGCAAGCTTGCCTGAGCTACCCAAGAGGCGAGCATCGCACTTTTCGCACCGTTTTTCTGGCTAGTAATGATATACAAACCACTACTAATCCGTCCCAAGGCTTTTTCCATATTGACATCAAGGGATTTCACCTGCTTGATGTTGCGATCGCGAACTAACAATTGTCCAATATCAGTACCAGCTTCTTCGCAGAGTTGGAATGTGGCTGGATTGGGACTTTCTTTGATTTTGATGGCAGAAAATCCTTCCTTAACACCTTGTTCGGTAAATTGTCTGCGTAAGGAGTCAATTGGTTCGTCGTCACCACCAAAAGATTCAAAGAAACCAACAAATTGTTTCTCTTTAACCACTGCCAACAAGGAACTAACCCCAGTTTGCGCCGCTAAATTACTACTGGGTGGCATCCCCACAACTATACCTGCGGCACGTCCAGCAAGTCCTTGAATCTCCTGGACATCAGCAGTACTCAAGTCGAGGACTTCCACACCCACACCTGTTTTTTGGATACCGTGAGCGATCGCATGGGCAAGTTTATCACCATAACCGTACCCAGCCACATAAAACATGCCAACGGTGGTTTCCGCTTTCGCTTGTACTTGGCTCCAGTTCTGATATCTTTCCCGGAGAAAATCGAGGTGGTGATATAGTAAAGGGCCATGTCCATTGGCAATCATTTTAATTTCACCAAGTTCACCCATTTTCTTCATTGCATTCAACAAAGAACGGGCATTTGGTCCCATCAAACAATCGTAGTAAAAGCGGAAATCTGGCTCGATCGCTTCCAAATCGACATCAAAGGTATCATCGCTACAGTAATGCATCCCAAAGGCATCACAGGTAAATAGAATCTTCGCTTTGCGATCGAAGCTAAAAATGGTATCGGGCCAGTGTAAATTCGGCGCACTCACAAATTCCATTTCGTGACCATCACCTAAATCTACAACATCCCCCGACTTCACAATCCGCTTACTGAAAGGGTCGTGAACCAAATTTTCCAGGAATTGCAGTGCCACTTTTGATGCCAGTACAGTCGCCCTCGGCGCTAACTGAAGCACATCTTCAACTAATCCACTATGGTCAGGTTCGGTATGACTAACGATAATATAATCAATTGCTTTGGGATTAACTAAGGTTTTTAGCGTTTCTAAATATAAATCGCGGAACTTGCTATGGGAAGTATCAACCAGGGCAATGCGATCGCCTTTAATTAGATACGAATTATAGGTTGTACCGTTTTGCAGACCAAATTCAATATCAAAGCGATCGCGATCCCAATCAAGCGATCGAATCGCTGTGATATTGGGAGCAATTTCAACAGTTTGTATAGTTAAACGACGTTGGACGTTCTCTGTGACAGCTACCATGATTTGTCTCCGAAGCACCAATCATCTTATAGTTTTGCTGTCTTTATTTTGCTCATAAATATTTTTGTAAAGTTGTCAAGTATTTTAGTTTTCTCAAAAGTCAAGATGTATTCAAAATATCTATTTTTGGGAAATCCTCTATACTGAAAAACTGTTCATCAAGATGTCTTTTACTATGACGCATATTATAACGATTCATAGTGTAAATTTATGTAAATATTTATGATAGAGATTGCCAAAGCGCTCAGTTAATTGGATATATCCAGAAATTTAGGAGCGAGGTGAGAAAATGCTGGGTTCCATCGTTCACAACTTGGGAACCATTTCCCTAAAATTATCTACACTGGTAGTATTCAAAATGCAATTTACCAGAGGAATTTACTGTGGACAATCTGGAGGAAAATCGGTTTATCGAACCTTTCCATCGTCAAAAATTGACCTCAAGGGTAGAAGTACTCGACTGTGTTTCTGGAGACAACTTCAAAGTTGAGGTTCTTGGCTATAAATCATTATCAGGCATAAATGACCCGGAAACGGCGCAAGCAATTTATTATGCTAATCAAGTAGGAATGCGACTAAAACAGGTAAAAATTACCTTGCAAGGCGGAGAAGCGCAAATTGAAGCGGGTGCATTGCAATATTTATATGGACACATTCAAATTGAAAGTAAGGCTGGGGGAATGGCTGGTTTAGGAAAAGCCATGCTCAACAAGTTGATGACAAATGAGTCGGCGTTTATTCCCCGCTATCAGGGACATGGCTGTATTTTCCTCGAACCTTGCTTTAGTCATTTCTTGACTTACTACCTCAATAACGAAGAAATTATTTGCGATCGCGGTTTGTTTTATTGTGGTGAAGGTTCGCTGGAAGTTAGTGCCGCAATGCAAAAGAATGTTTCCTCGGCTTTGTTTGGTAATGAAGGTTTATTTCAAACTAAGATTCGCGGTACGGGGATTTGCGTGTTTGAGTTACCTGTTCCCGCTTCCGAAGTTCATTGTGTGCATTTAAATAACGAAACCCTGAAGGTGGATGGTAATTTTGCTTTAATGCGTACTGGCAAAATTGAGTTTACCGTTGAAAAATCTACAAAGACTATTTTTGGGACTTTGACGAGTGGTGAAGGATTGCTACAAACCTTTCGGGGTACAGGTAAAGTTTGGTTAGCACCAACCCAAAGTGTTTATGAACAAATGCGGGTGGCTGGTATTGATAGTTTGGCTCATGCACCAAAGTCATCAAATAATTGGACTGATTCGTAATTTTCAGCATTCCCATTCAGAGGTTATGTATAAAGTAAACCTTAAGACTAAAGAAACCCGGTTTCTGGGATTTAACTATCGAGCATCATCTGTCTTTGTGATGAGAAACCGGGTTTCTCCCTGCACGGCTATCCTTAATCTCTAAATAGCAGCAAATTATCTGAGAATTACTCTAATTATTCAGAAACTATTCAGATAGACGTTCTTGAAAATAAAGACGATATAAATTACAGAGGGATTGCACTTCATTTCCTCTGGATTCAATTAGTCCCATGCTGCGTAATTTAAAGGCTTGGACTGCATCTAATTTGACGGGAACATCGCTATTAATTATTTCTTGCATGGCTGTTTTCAAAAATTTATCATCTTCCAAAAGCAAGAGATAATGATATAAAAAGTCCCCAAATAATCCTTCGTCAGTTGGCGCAATTTTCAAAAATTGTTCTAAAGTTAAATTGCCTTTAGCAATTTGATAAAGAGCAGTTCTTAATAAATAAGGATGACCATCAATCATTCCTCTTAATTGTTCTATTTCTGACTCTGACAAATTTAATCCATGTCTTTGGATTAATTCTTGTATTTGTGCAGTGTTAAATTCTCCAATTTCAATAGATAAACCCACATTAAAAGGGGATTGATTCACTTTTAGGGAAACATAAACTTCTTGAGAATGAGCAATGACTAAGCGTAATTTTTGCCAAATTTCTTCATTTTTACCATTCTCATGCCAAGCTCGGAGTAAGGCAAAAAATTCTTGAGCAATTTCAGTATAAGGAAAAATCTGATCAATATCATCTAAGCCTAATACTAGTGGTGTTTCAAGAGATTTTAATAAATATTTTTTAAAATAATGAGTGCAGTTTACTTGACTACTTAAGCGTTTACTCCAATATTTATCTATTTGTTCTTCTAGTCCTAATTCTTCGCTGAGAATGGCACAAAAACCTTGTAAAAATGTATTGATGTCTGCGAGATTTTCTTTACTCCACAAATTCAAAAAAGCTGTGTGGTATCCTCGCTTTTTACCATAGTCGAGAATGCGACTCATCAAGGAAGTTTTTCCCATTCTGCGTGGGGCTTTGATGCGGATTAATGCCCCTGGTTGGAGGATGGACTCATAACATTTAATTTCTACTTCTGGACGCTCAATATAAAAGGGGGAATTCAGGGGAACTTGACCATCTATATTATCAAAAATAACTGTAGTTTGGCTTTGATAATTTGGGGAAATAGAATTTGAAGAGATAGAGTTGGAGATGAGGCTATTTTTCCGAAATACAGGTGTTAAATGTTCGGGAATATTTTCTAGTTCTATGGCATTACAACCCAAAGCAAAGGCATTTTCAATAGATTCTCCATTAAAAAGCGTATCGTAAAAACCAATAGAAAATTGTGTAGCGGCTTCATCTCCTATAATTTTATTCATGCCGATAATATACTTAATATATGGATAAATACCTTCAGCTTGGACTTCTGAATAACAGGCATTTAGTAAAACAGTTTCAATAGTAAAAATATCTTTGATAGCTTTAAAAAAACGCGATAGGGCATCAGGTGAAACTAACACACCTTTCCCGGAGTCTCCCATTAAAACTAATCCCTGTTCACCGCCACCATGCCCAGAAAAGTGAAGTATTTGAGGTTTGTGAGTTAACAAAGCCCGACGTAATTCTTTGGGGCGTATAGCTTCTTCAACGATAATTTCAAATTCTTCTCTTTTTAATGAACGTTCCCAAGCACTTTTAATTTCTCGAACTTCTTCACTTAAACGTAATGGTTGGGTATTGCTAGGATTCGCAGTTAAAATTAGAATTTTTTTGCGGTTCATACGCTGTGAGTCAATTAATAATTGGTATTCTAATATTTTTTATGTCACGACTAAAACGCGACTTTAAACTAGGATACTGCTATCACATCACAACTCGCTGTAATAACCGCGAATTTAAATTAACTCGTCACGAATGTCGTCAAGTGTTTCTCTACGCTCTCAAACAGGCATTGAATAAGTTTGATTTTAAGCTTTATGCCCTATGCATTATGTCTAATCACGTCCACTATCTAATTGAGCCAGTACAACCGGAAGATTTACCCAAAATTATGCATTGGCTTAACTGGTACACTGCTATGTGTTTTAACCGTATGTTGAACCGCACAGGGCATTTTTGGGAAAAACGCTATCACAGCACAGGATTTGATAAAAATGATCATCAACGAGCATTGAATACGCTCAGATACATTCACGCTAATCCGAAAGCGGCAGGAATGCAAGAAGGCTTTTTCTATGATTTCAGTAATTATGGAGTCTATGACAGACTGGGGAATGATGGTTTAACTACTTGGCATCCCGCTTTTTTGGCTTTGGGGAAAACTTTGGATGAATGTGCTGCTAGATATCGAGGTTTTTGTAAGAAGTACAAACCGAAAGCGAAAGCTGAAAAAAGCTATTCTTGGGGCAATAATTTTTTGCCTAAAATGATTAAAGGAAAAGGCAAAAAAGTATCACCTGGACAGATGCGATTACCTTGGGATACTTGGGAGGCAAATAATCCAGGAATTGTCGCTGTGGCTGAGAAGTTTATCTTTGCTAATTGTTACAATTCTCAAGTCGCAGGGAGCATTTTTAAAGATTTCAGTCTCTAATTTGAAATGCACAAGGGATTAGTGTCTCTATTTGTCACCAAAAGCGTCTTTTTTGGATATTTTTGCTATTTTTTGGCTAAAAAAATAAGCTTTTTGACTTTTGACTTTTGACTTTAAAAAAAGATTTGGATTAGGATGTGATGGTGCCAGGTATTGAATTTCTGAAAACCTTATTCTTTCGTGGAAAATGTCCGTTTAAAGAATCTTCATAATTATCTGAAAGCCTTATCTGCTACAATTCACAAGTCTCTGCAAGAAGAGAGGAGTACCCTCCATTGTTATAGGGAGTTTTAGGGAGTTCACCCTCCATACTCTCTGATAGGTTCATGGGTAATTCTTTTCTATTGACTATCGAATTCTCTCCCTTTTTTTTCCAACCCACACTTTCTAGAAAATCATTATACCCTTCCGAGTTCCATGTTTTCCATTCTTCCTTCTCCCAGTCAAAATCTAAAGAATTTTTAAAACTCAGATATATTTTTTTCTGAACACTATAACCAAAACGCCCTTTAGAGTTATCCACCCAAAGCTCATCTAGCTTTTTCAAATCCCCACATAACCTTTTGCTTTTAATATCATCTAATCTTAAAAAGTCTTCTCTTCCGGCTGAAGTAAGAAGAAACTGATAATTTTTTATATCTGCTTCTCTCCATCTTCGCTCCCGCATCAAGTAGTCTAATTCATTTAACAAGTGTTCCTTTAAAGATTGAGCATAAGCTGTATTTGAGCTATCTAGTTTTTTAAGTTGACGATAAAGTGCAGCAACAATATCAGCGTTACCATTGTAAAGAATATTGAGGTCTAACTTAAATAATTCCAGGTTTTTTAACTGATTTTTTAGACGCTCATATTTCTCAACTGCCTTTTTATAATCTTTTAAAGCCAAAAATTTATCTGAATTTTCTGCTAATTTACCCTTCACATAATAAATATAAGTTAAAGTCGCTAAATTAGTAGGATTACTCTCAATTTTATTCTCTGCTTGTGATAAATAATCTATGCTTTTATTGAAATTTGCTAAAATACCAGGTTGTAATTCTGATTTTTTATTTTTTGTATCTTCAGCGTCAACTAAATTCTGATATCCTAAAACTAGAGAACTATCTAACAAAGCCTCTTTTAATTCTTGATTTTTAATTTTATCTTGCAAAACTAACCCGGCAATATTGAAAGCTTGATTGGCTTCGTTAAGCTTACCTTTTTGTAGTAATTGAGAAGCCACTGCTGACAATTCTGTGATTTTAGCAATAGATTTTTTGAGTTCATCCTTATTAGTTTTAGCAATTTTAAGCTCTTGTTCTTTTTCTTTAACTTGCTCTTGAATTTTTTTCTGCTTGTTTTGGGAATCTAAAACTTTATTTTCAGCATCTTGAATTTGTTCAGTTTTTAATTCTAATTCCCTTTGTTTTCTTTGAGCATCATTAGTTAATTTTGTTTTTTGTACTTCTAAATTTTCTTTCTCACCTTTAACTTTAGCTAAATCTCCCTTAGCTATTTGAGCTTGTTCTTTTGCTTTTTCTGCTTCTTGTTGCCGTTGCTTCATCTGCCCATTTACCTGTGCTAATTCCCCCTTTTTCTCATTAAGTTCTTTTGTCGCTTGGTCAGATTTTTTTTGGAAATTTTGAGCTATTTCTTGAGCTTTTTTAGCTTTTTCTTGTTCCTGTATCGCTTTATTACCTTGCGTAATTGCAGCTATTAATGATAAAGCTGCAAGTCCTAAAGTAATCCATAACACGACTGTTCCAAATGTCATTCTTCTTCTAGCAGTCGCTAATTGCTTTTCAGCTTCTTGTTTAGCTTCTGCTTCAATTAATCTCGCCTTTTCCGCAGTTTCCTTTTCCTTCCTTTCCCTTTCTAATTCTGCCAATCTTTCTGTCTCTGCTAATTCCTCTTCTCGTTCTTTTTTACGACTAGCAGCTAAAAATTCTAAATCTTGAAAACCCAAACTTTTATCTTTTGCCCAAGCTTCTGCTTCTGCTAAAGCATTCCCCCGCAATAACCGAGATTCATCCTGTTTCCCTGCTAATACCCATTGACGAAAATTTTCAGCATAAGGACGTAAACTAGCTAAAGTTTTCTCAATCCAAATATTATCAAAAATAGTTTGATAAATCCGATTATAAACCTTTAACTTACTATCTTTTTTAACAACAATTCCCGCTAACTGTAAATCACTTTGTTCGATACTATTATCAGTATCAACTCCTCCTGAGTGCCATACTTGTTGATATAAGTCTAATAAATACCCTGCTTTTTGGTCATCTCTTTTTAAAATTCTGTCCCGAATTGTTCTAAAATGTTCCGGTTCATCCTGATATTCCCAGTTCTCAATTACCCGACTCCTAACTAAATTCTCAACAAAATCAGCTTCTTCACCTTGGGGAATTACAGTTTCACTTTCACGGACAAATTGACAGATTTTCTGAGTCAGAAATGGCTGTCCTCCCGTCCAATCCAAAATCGCTTTTAATACAGTTTCCGGGTGATTAGTTTGGGCAGAGAATCCCATTGCTAAAGGTAAAGCTTCGGCAAATTCAAATCCCGTTAATTCAATCCCTTTGCCAATATTAAAAGGAGTGCGCTTTTTATCTTGAATTAAATCGGCAGGAGTAGCCACACCCAAAAGCACAAAGGTAATGCGCTCATATTCAGGATTATCAACTCTTTGATTAAAGAAAGCCCGAATTAAAGCAAAGAAATCATCAACGGGAAAATCTAAGCTGAGAATACTATCAATTTCATCAATAAAAATAACAATTTGCGTGGGGATTAATTGTAATAATTTATCAATAAATTTCCCGAAAATTTGCACATTAGAAAATCGAGAATTTTCTTCCCACAACGCATCTAAATCAAACTGCTCATCCAACTTTAAGCTATTAGCAATAGTATCAATAATTCCCGCATACCATTGCTCAGAAGTCAGTCCAGATGTCCCAATTGCCGTCAAATCAATCGATACACAAGCAATTTCTTCACCCTGCAACCTCTGCATTGTCCTTACACGCAAGCTGGATTTTCCCATCTGTCGAGAGTTCAGAACAAAACAAAACTCTCCAGCTTTCAAAGCCTCATACAAGTCTGCATCAGCTTTACGTGTAACATAAGTGAGTGCATTGGCTGGAAGACTACCACCAAATTGATATTGATAATCCTGAGCAACAGGGATATTCATAGTCTTAAGATAATTAAAAAAGGTTAGAGAACCTGTAGGGTTAACTCTAACCTAAATTTATTAAATGGGCAGTACCAGACTCGAACTGATGACATCCTGCTTGTAAGGCAGGCGAGTATGGCTGAAAAAGCTTGTGTGGCGGGTGTTTTCATAATTAGCTCAAAATAAGAGCTAATTTTGCGCTTCATTTTCATGGGATACTTGCCCCTCAGTAGCTGTCGATTTTTCTGCTTCTTTTTGAAGTCTATCGCGTAATCTCACAAAAGCTGCGATTAATTCGGCTTCTGCTGGCGCTTTGCCCTCTTCGTAGGCTGAAAGTGCCAACTGTATATGCTTTTTGCCGCGTGTGCCGCCAGCGATGATTTCTTCAAGTGCCTGCATTTGGGCTTCGGGGTTTTCTGGTGCGATCGCGTCCAAATAACGGCGGCAGGTTTCCAGCATCTTGGTAACTGGCTTGTATTCGCCTACTAACTTGATTGCTGGAAGTTTGGGCTTAGAGGTTTTTTTTGCAGCGACAGGCTTTTCTTCGGGGGTGTCTAAAGCTGCCAGGGAGTTAATTTCCTCAGTCGCCTTACGCTGGTAAAAATTTTGAATCAATAGAATTGCTTCGCTTTGTTCAATTCCCCATTCCCCATTTTCCGCCCAAAAAATAGGTACTCGACTGGCACTCAGTTCGGATTTTAGTTCGGCTTCCGTTGCCATAAGTCGGGGTGCTACTTGTGACCAGGCGATGACATTTGCCCCTGTTCTATTATTTAGCTCAAATTCCACGCTGCGGTTGTTGGCTTTTCTTTCCAGCGTTGCTGTTGACATAGCGTTCTCTGCCTTATTTAATACTTCGGTTGCTTCTAATTCTAAATCAACTGCGAAGATAAATTTATTGCAGCAGCGAATTTCCACAGAAGTAGTTCCCATAATTATCGCTCCTTCCCTCAGGAAAAAGCTAACTTCAGGAATAAGCTTGCAAGCATCTTGGCTTGATTTGGTGTTCAAAATTAGCAATTGCCCCTCAGTTTGAAAGGGTACATCAGGGTATAAATCCGCGAAACGTAGCGATCGCGCTTCTTGTAGTTTGAGTTGTAACTTGAGAAAGTCTTCGTCAGTCAGCATTTTTAGTATTTTTCCCAGCACCCTCGGTAGAATTCTGCCAAGGGTTAAATCCCCAAATAATTACCTGTTGAATCGTTGGGGTTGGCATGTACGTACACGTCAGTAATGGCGATGCTGCTATGTCCCAAAGTTTCTTTTACCAAGGCGATGGAAGCTCCACGGGATAAGGCGTGGGAGGCATTTGCGTGTCGTAGCCAGTGAGCGGATATCTTCGGATTTATACCTGACTTTACAGCTGCGGCTTTAATGATTCGGTGGATTGTGGTGCGATCGCACCTTTTCGCTTTGCTGCTGAGAAACACCGCACCCTCTCCCCTCCCCAGGCTTTCAACTGCCACCCATGCCGAGTCGGGAACCAGGACAATTCGACGTTTCCCGCCCTTACCGAGAATGCTCACCTGGATTTGCCCGTCGTCACGCTCGATGAAATCCTCCCAGTTCAAGCCACAAAGCTCGCTTACTCGCATCCCTGTGGCGTACAAAAGCTTCAATATAGCCGTGTCCCGTGGTGATTGGGCGGCATTAATTAATTTGAGGATTTCTCGCTGGGGGAGAATTCGCGGTGCGATCGTATATTCGGTTTTGGGAAGTCGGAGGGCTGCTGCTACGTTGAAGCGAATGTATTGAAGTTTGGCTGCAAACGAGAATAATGACTTGATAGTATTTATTTTGCGCTTTATGGTTCTTTCCTTAAGATTTTTTGTTTGCAGCATTACCGCATAGCGCTGCAAGTCTTCAAGCTTTTGCTCGGGCAAAGGTTTTTCAGTAAACTCCAAAAAACACTTTATGTCCCGGCGATACTCTGACTGCGTTGACAAAGGGCGACCATGAAGCCACATATCGATTAATTTTTGGTCAGGAGAGAGACGGACAATGGCTTTTTTCATACCATCTATTTTTCCCGTCTGCTATAGATACAAAACAAAGCTTTTGTTGAATTAACAAAAAAGGTAGTCACTGACCGGATTTTTTCGGCGCGGGTATTGGCGATTGATTGAAGGCAAAGAGGGGCAAAGATTGATGTTAATATTGATAACCAATAAATACTTTGATAGCGTAGGGCAATTATTGTAATTGCCCTATACCTTTCCTAGCCTAGATTCAAGTAAAATATCTGTGCTTGAGAAATTAGTACCCTATCAAATCCTGGCTCAAGTATCCGGTAGGCTCAAGCTAAACGCCCTGGAAATTTCCTCCAAGGCGTTTTAAAATTATTGCCGTTGAATTTTAATTGGTTGCGGTGAATTAAAGTCTTTTTGATTTTGACAATATGCCAACGAAAGCGCGATCGCAAGTGCTGCCAAAAACCACCGCACAGAGAATTCCTGTCTCACTCCACCTTCAATACTTCGTACCACTTCCCGCAATTCTTGCTTGGAAAACTCGAACCATTCGCCGTGGGCACGGTTGTTTCGGTACTTGTCGTGCAGGTTCTTCTCAGCATCATGCACATTTGGGAATTTGGCGCTGGCAACCAATTTTAAAGGGTATGCCGATTGCGAGGAATTGAGTTCTGCAAAGCGCTCTTCTACACTGCGTGTGGTTAAGCCGATTTTGTATCGAGATGTGCCCTGGGCATGAATTAAGTAAATATATCCCGATTTCATGCTACCACCTTGCTTTTAGCCTCAGATAGAAAATCGCGCATTTTGACCTGGGGGAACCACTTTTGTAACGAGCCGTGGTAAACCGCCACACCCACGGGAGAGCGATCGCATATCTTCTTCAATTCCTGTGGCGGTAGTTTTTGTTCTGCGGCGATTATTTGAGCGCGAAGAATATCGACCGCAGCGTCAGGATTAGCAAGAGTTATCAAAACGACCTTGATAAATATTGGTCGGGTTTCACCGCCGAAGCCCAGTCCTTTCTCATGGGCGCTTTGGCTAATCGCCCAAATTACCCAACCACGCGATCGCCCAGAACTTGAATAGAAAGTTAGCTTGCTTTCAAGCCATCCCATTGCACCCTTGATTCGTTTGAGGGTTTTGGTCGTCGCGTTCAACTCATTGAATATAAGCAATTTTGTGCCATCAAATGTATCTTCCTCATATTCCTTGAGAGCAGCTTGCAGTAGTTCGTAGCATTCCTCTGGCTCGGCTGAATTGAAATCTAGGGAGTAAAGCTTATCAACCCTGCCTTCAAAGTAAGGGAGTTCGTTGCGATCGCCTTTGGGGTCAATGCAAAAAACCTTTACTGCTTCCCCTGACCGCTTAATATGCTCTACTGCATTCCAGCAAAGGATATCTTTTCCTGCACCTGGCACGCCCACAATCAGCGTGGGTTTGAGTCGTGCAGCTAATTCCTTGGCGAGGTCTGGGACTTTTTCGGCGGTTGGGCTTGATATAACTTGAGTAGTTGTTTGTTGGCGACTGACTTGAGGTAACTCTGGCGTAGGCGTATAGGTTTCAGATTGATTTGCTGGTTGATAGTTGGCAAGAAAATCTAACCCGGCAGACTTGATTGGGAATTTATGCTTTTGAGCAAACAGCAGTTGGTTTGCAACTTCCTCGTCTCCCAACTGCATTCGATAAGCCAGGAAATCAGAGGGACTGAGGGCATGGGCGACACACCCATAAGTTTGGATTAATTCCTGCTCTTTCCCGGAATTGTCAATGCGCGATCGCAGATAAAAAATTGTCGCCGCAGCTGCAACAAGACCGAGTAATGGACTGGCAAACACCCATGCACCAACACTGCCAACAATGCCCCCAAGTGTTACCCACTGCAAGTTGCTGTCGTCTGTGTTTCTAATCGCGGAGACTTCCCAATCCTCCGCGCTTCTTTCGATGCCTTTAGGATTAAATCTACTCATGTCTAAATGCCTGAATTAGAATCCCAGTCCAAAGCAAGCCAATAACAACTGCTTCAACTGCAAGGACTGTTTGAACATTGATGTAAATATTGCCCCAATCTATTAAATCCCATCTTCCAAATACAATTCGCCATGCAGAATTAGCTCCGCCTTTTATTGGAGGATTGACAAAACTATTTATCAAGAAATCAACCACGTAAGTAACTACGCAAGCAACCCTTAAATCTCTCAAAAAGGATACAGGAAGGTTGTTATAAGCAAGCTTCATGCTTTTGACTGTGGCGTTGTCGTCTGCTTCTACTTTGTATTTTGTGATGGCATTTGCCTTGTCGATTATTCTTTTCAAAAAAGTAGAATTCCGCATCATCAATAATGGAAATAGCTCGATTAATTGAATAATTGCCCAAAATGTGAAAGCGACCAAAGCAACAATTATTTTTTCCCACTCAGCTTTTGTTTCTATGTTTAAAATTAGCTGATTCAATCGAACCATCATTTCATAATATGGGGCAACATTGAAGACGATAAAATACATCCCAACAACGCACAAACAGAAGTAAAAAAACTTAAATAAAGCGGCAAAATTTAGTTTTGGACGAACACGTCTATATCTATTAAAAGGTCTCGTCATTTTTACTCCACGTTGGGAACGCGATACTGGGCATTTGCTTTTTTCTTGGCTTTGTTAATTAATTCTTGATTGCCTGTGTAGGCTGTCTTCCCGACTACAGGTTTGCCATTTCTTCTCTCAATTATTGCAGTGTTGCCATTAGCATCGCAGACTACGGTTCCGGCAGGCAACGGAGTTTGTCTCACCCAATCGATGACTGGAAAACCTTCAGTTAGCGAAGTAAATTTATCTGGGGCTTTTTGTGCAACTACAATCACACAGCCCTTTTTAAATCTGGATTCAGCAATTTTTTCTTGAGTAATTTGCAATTCATCCTGTATTCGTAATTCTTCTTCAGTCTGCATCTTCAGGCGATTTGAAGCTTGAACAATGCTGGCTGATTCAAGATTTGCTTTGATTCCCGGTAGTGCGCTCGATAATCCAAGACAGCCAAGAAAAAACAAGGCAGCGAACTGTAGATTTATCCCGCCAATTTTCTGGCGGAACTGAACATATGTTTGACTAGTTGGCGGGAGTGCGTGCGGGATAAAGGCTTTTTTGCTGGCTCATCCTCCTGAATCGTATTTAATTCAGTCAGCCAAGCGCTCGCGTCAAACTCCTCGTCGTCAGGCTCGTTATAGGCTTGTTCCCAAGATTCAATCATCGTCTGGGTTTGAGCTTGGGAATTTACCCCATACTCATTGAGAATTTTGTTGATGCGATCGTCGTCATTACCAATCAACTGGTATGCACGGATCAATCGCTCATTGCGATCGCGCATTTTATCAAGCGCTTCGGCATCTAACTGAGCAGTTGCTGCATCGAAGATTCCATCTTCCAGTCTGCGAAGTTGAGCAGCCCGCGCGATCGCACGCTCGGTCACGATATACAAAATCTCACTAAAAATGCGAGTATCCATATCGGGGTGTTGTTCTGTAGCCGCAGCCACGGCTATTTTCCGGGCTTCAGTAATTGATAGGTTGGGCGATTCGGCGATAACTTTCTCCCCAATCTCAAACGCCCCTTCCAGTTGTTCTGTAATGTCGTCGGGAAATTGTTCACCCTTGGGGTTAACACTTTTGTCATACCGCGCGATCGCGTTTAATGCCGATTCGACTTGCTCGCTGGTGTAGTCGGCTGCAAAATATTCAAATAATTCTTGGCGTGTAAAAGTCATGCGATTCTTTTTCCCTCTTTGTCAAATAACTGAATTTCTTTGTCTTTATCGCTGGTGGCATTGTGAATATTGGTCAAGAAAATTAATGCCCCTTGGATATTGTTTTTTAGGTCAATCGGCTCTTTTTTGTCTTTATCTGCTTCCATCGTTGTTAATCCAATTTTCAAATTGTTCGCGGGTTAGCACGGAGTGCGATCGCTTGAGCCAATCTTTGATTTCCTGATACTCTCGCTTTTTTCCGTCAGTCCATCCCCGTTTGTGGGCGATTATCAGAGCCAAGATGTACCGTTGATATCCATCAAGAAACTTTGATATTTGATATTCCTTGAGGATTGGAAATACTAAGCGGATGATTTGCTGTTCGTATCTCCACAATGTCGTGCGATCGCACCTCATAATCAATGCCCAATCTTCTCTCGCCATGAAAAATGGCTCAAATTGGCTCCGAAATACCCCTCTAGACTCCAATATTTCAAAAATTTCATGTTGCACTGTCGCTGCAATTATGTTGAAGGAGTCTGCAACCTAACTCGAACGCGATGCAGTTATGTTGCAGACTCATCGATAATAAAAAACCACCCGAAGGTGGTCAATAGTTTTGTAGTCACATTACTATAGTTATTCTGGTATCTGTTTCCTAGGTAGCAATCCTAGCGTCTCAGCAATTGTGTGTTCCTTGTCTGCGAAATCTAGCATTTGCTTTACGTACTTTGGATATCCATTCTCATCGTCTTTGATGTTCCAGTTTGTGTAAATGCTTTGGAAGCTGGCTAGAGTACCAACTATTTGAGCCAGTTCTGATACACAAGCTGTCCTGTAACCTCTTTCCCCTGGTTGTACACCGTAGATTTTAGGTATCCATTTTTCACAAAATTCGGAAACATTCACAGTGGTTTCTTGGCGTTTTATCTTTAAAAATTTTTCAGGAGTTAATACGTTCATTTGTAGTAAACCAACTATACTATTGACAGTGGTTTACTACTATTCTCTATAAGCTAGCTGCAACCGGCTTATAGAGTTTCCTAACTAAACTTTGAGTTGAAGCTAGTATGGACATTGTACCGTTTTCAAAAGAAAAGGCTATAGAATTTTTATCGTCACTTGACGATTTTCCGATAGATTTTGATGAGGCTTGGTCTTGGCTGGGTTACTCGACTAAACAAAAAGCGGAAAATAAATTAAGGAGGAACTTTGAAGAAGGATTGGACTTTTTAACCAAAGGGTTAAAAAGCTCTAGTGGTGGTCGTCCTGGGCAATTGGTTGTTCTGTCGATTGACTGCTTCAAATCTTTGGGGATGATGGCTGGCACATCGCAGGGCAAGCGTATCAGAAAGTATTTTCTTGACTGCGAGAGAGAAAGCCGGATAGAAATTACTCCCACACCATCACTACCTGCTCCAGACTTAATATCAAGTGCAATCGCGGCGGTATTTGCACCAACTAGTCTTGATAAAAACTTGGTAGCTGGCGTGGTTGCAAATGCGATCGCCAAACAATACCCTCAACTTGCTCCATCAATGGAAGAAGCCAAAAAACATCTTCCGCTACCTGTTGAAGACAAATTATTAACCGCAACCGAACTAGCCGCACTGTACGCAAAGAAAACAGGCGAGCTAGTAAAAAGTGCGATCGCAATGAACAAGCTGCTAGAAGGCATGGGGTTGCAGCAGCGCAATCCAGAAGGAAAGCCAAACTGGTTGCCAACTGAGCAAGGCAGCGAATTCTCTCAATTGGTACTGGAAACTGCAAAAGGACGCGATAAAACCATTCAATCTTTGAAGTGGTATCCGTCGGTTATCAATTATTTGCTGGAGGCGGTAATAGCCGTTAACTAATTAATGTTAAATAATCTTGTCTCTCATTTCTGTGTGTATTTGAGAGACATGAAACCAATCAACCACGCAAAAATGGAGATGATCATGATTGATTCAACCAACCATCAGGAATTTTCGCAAATAGTAGAAGCTGCAAACAGCTTTTTAGAAGAAAAAGAATGTCCCGAATTTTCAGTAATGGGTATCAACTGGGACGACGAAAAAAGTCAATGGGTAGTGAGTTACTACTCTGACTACAGCAACCATGAGTTTATCAATGTATGGGTCAAAAAGCACGACATCCAATATTTTATTGTCGGGCACAGCTTTGATGAACTATCTATTGAAATTTAGGGTTTGCGAGTGTCGTGCGATCGCAAAACGATTGCTCTGATGAAGGAGGGGATTGTTGAACATAAGCTAGGCTTGGCGTACCCCTCGGCGTGATTGTAGCAAAAATTGCCTTGGTACGCATAACCAAGGCAAGTGGTAGAAACTTGTGTATATTAACTTACTTAAGTATTCACAGTATTTAAATAAAGATTTCGCAAACCTCTGATTTAAATATCCGCAGGTTTGCGATTCTCGCCACCCGCCCAGTGGTGGCATTTTAAGTATAATCCCAGTCGTGTTTATACTTCAATGAAAAACCTATTCTTAGTATTTTACGAAACCCGCAGTTTATCGCTTCGCAATCAATTAATCGAGGAAAACTTGGGATTAGCTCGCAAAGTTGCTCATCAATCAGTAGCGAGCGCAAATATTGACTATGAGGATGCTTACGGGTTAGCCGTAGTCGGGCTTACCAAAGCCGTAGAGCGGTTCAACCCTAGCGAGAATGATTTCTTTTCAAGTTTTGCGATGCCGTATATTCGCGGAGAAATCCAGCACTATATGCGGGATAAGGGTAGCACGGTGAGGCTCCACCGCAAATATCAAGATTACGCAACAAAATTGAATCAAATTATTAGGAGATACGAGAGGAAAGGTATTAATCCCAATCGCAATCTATTGCGCCAAGAATTGGGGATTTCAGAAGAAATTCTCAGCGAATTGGAAATTGCAATTCTAAATCGTAATAACCAATTGAAACTTGATATGAGGATTCCTGGCAGTGAGGATTTGACATTGGGAGAAGCGATCGCAGCGAAGGAATCGCTATCTTTGGCTTCCATAGACAAGGCTTGGAGCGAGATTGAAAACGCGATCGCAAAAATAAACCCACCTTTAGCAAGGAGGGCTTTGGAAATTATCTATCTGAATAACGAATCATTGGGGAACGCGTCAGTGATTCTTGGGGTTTCCATTACAGAAGTCAAGCAACTATTAAATCACGCCATTGAGGTTTTAGCAAAAGAAGTAAATCTAAATTTTTCCGAAGTTTGCGGATTAGTCGCTAATTTCGGAGATGAAGCCGATATTAAATCGATTTGGAATTTGGCAGAGACTTGCCTTGACGATTTTTCAAAGGAGCGATTTTATGAATCTCTTGCTGCTTAATCGATATTGCCAAAAGTAAAGCGGCTTGCTGGATAGACATAATAGTTATATATAGGTAGGGCTATAATTCCCTACCTGCGTCCAGTCTCGCGTTCTAGCTCTAAGCTTCGCAGCCTTACTTCGATTCCTGTCATTTGAGCCTGAAGATTACTACTATCTCGCTCAGTTTTAGCAATTTTTTCACTAATCGCTTTTGTCTGCTCTTCAATTCTGGCGAGCCTTTCCAGTCCCGAATATCCCATTTGGCAAAGCCAGAGAAGAGCGCCAGAGGCGACTGTTGCTGTAGCTGTTAATGCTAATTCGTTAATTTTCATGCGTTTTAATTTTACGGTTCCCATCAAATAGGGAATCGACAAAATCAACCAAATCAAGAGGGCGAAACTTCCACCTTCTCCCCTCCCTAATCGCCTTCAACTCACCATTCCTTGCAGCGTCGGTCAGGGTTTTGCGAGTCAGCCCTGACATCTCCACAGCTTCCACAAGTGTTATCACCATTTTTCGATACAGCGCTTGATTCTTTTGATTTTCCAAAAATGCGATCGCACAGGTTGCGAATAATTCCATTTCCTCATCTGCGACAGACAGCGACAGACGTGTCTCAGGGGAGGGCGAAACTACCAAAGACCGATGCACAGGCATTTCTAGCTCTTGCTTTAAGGCTTCTACCTCTTCCCTGTTGAAAACGCCTTTACCTTGAACATACTTCACGCTCAACTTACCAGCCTTGGCGTAGCGCTCCACAGACTTGGTCGAGCAACCTAAATATTCAGCAACTTCTGTTTTGTTCATGACAACCGCGACATCCGTAGTCAATAGCCTGTCTTAGATTGTCTCACGTTAGCAAACCTCAGTAAATATGAGGATTCCGTGAACCAGCGCTACACAGCGTACTTCTCAGTAGAAAATATTAACCGAACTTAGAAAGGCTTACAGAAATGCTGACCGACTCAGAGATTTTTGATTTATCAAATCGGTATCCCGATCAAGAATCCAAGGTGGGCAGCTTACTATCTTTGGTGCGATCGATTCGGCGATATCAAAAAGTCTGTTTGGAGAGGCGTGATTTTTGGGGGTTTGATTTTGGGAGAATGTTGGATAGGTTTGTGTGCGATCGCTTGAGGGCGGAGTTAGGGGAATCCTAGGGCAAAAATGCCCAAGAAAATCGACTGGGAAAACATCAAAAAAGCGTACCTGGAAGAGTCTGAAACCTATGCCAGTCTTGCCTTACGCTTTGGCGTAGGTAAATCCACGATTGAAGCGCGAGCATCGGCTGAGGGATGGGTTGCCCTCAAAGAATCTAGGGTAACTGGGGTTGCGCCCCAGAAACCCCAGAATATGAAAATTCACCCTAGGGGTGAATGGGTGCATCGAAATCTTGATGAAGTTGAAATATTGGAAAATGCCATTCAATCGCTCTCTGGGTATTTCTCTGGAGGGCTGGAAGACACGCGGGGACTGGGTTCGCTGGCGACAGGCTTGTGCAAGCTGATTGAACTGCGAAACAAACTTGTACCAAAGAATGCAGCCGATTTAGCTGATATGGCGATCGCGCTTGATATCTCGCCCGAAGAATTTATTCGGCAGTTGAGTGAGAGATGGCGAGAAAGAGCGTAGATAAGCGTGAGGAATTTGCTGAAGCTTGTGCGATCGCATTGGGATTGGAATTAGCAGGGGAATCGGATTTTTCCGCTTACGCCAGTGATCCAGTGGGATTTATTGAGAAGGAACTGGGGGAGACTCTGACTGATAAGCAGAAGGAAATCTGTCTATCAGTACGCGACAACCGGGAAACCAATGTTCAGGCTTGTCACGGTGCGGGCAAATCGTTTATAGCTTCGCGCCTAATCCTGTACTGGATTTACTGCGTAGGCGGGTTGGTAATTACCACTGCACCAACCGATCGCCAAGTTGAGCAGATTATTTGGGGGGAAGTCCGCAAAATCCACGGTAAACTTAGGCTTCCGGGCGAGTTAGGAATGAAATTCCTGCGGGTATCTGAACAGGCGCGGGGGTTTGGTTTTACCGCCACACCAACTAATTCCAACGCATTCCAAGGTATACATAACGACAAGCTGTTAGTAATTGAGGATGAAGCTTGCGGCATCTCTGAGGAAATCGACGGCGGTGCGGAGTCCTGCACCACGGGCGCAAAGAACCGAATGCTCAGGATTGGAAACCCCATCGCTGGCGGCGGTTCATTCCAACGGGCTTGCGTGCGATCGCATATCCGAATTGCTGCATGGTCACACCCAAACGTTGCCTGGGCTTACGAGAAATGCCCAGATGGTATCCATAGGCTCAAGCCTGAAGTTGCCGAAGTAATCCTTGACGCTGACGGGGAGGTACTACCGACTGAGGCTTGGCCTGATTGGTGTACAAAGGAAGTCGTACCCGGCGCGGTGTCTATATCCTGGATTGAAAGCATCCGTAAGAAGAAATCCGAATCTTCTGCCTACTGGCAAAGTCGGGTTGAGGGATTATTTCCAGTTGATAGCGAAGCTTCAATTGTGCCCCGCTCCTGGTTCTTGGCGGCTCGCGCTCGCTACGATGCTCGCCCCGAATACTATGATGAACTGGCAAGTTACCACCATTACCGTCACGGGCTTGATGTCGGCGACGGCGGTGACGACCATGCCACCTCAACTTGGCGAGGTGTGGTGCTGTATGCGGCTAAGACAATCCCGACAAAGGGCGACAGACTTGATGTCTCAAGGGCTGCGGGTGCAGGTAAATCGCTGATTACAGCCTATGGTGGTTTGGTGGTGGTGGATGTGATTGGTGTTGGTGCGGGGGCTTTATCAGCAATGCTTGAAGATGAGCAGCCAGCCGAGGCAAGGCATTGGGGGGAAGCTGCCGACGAGCCTGCACTCTACGCCAATCGCAAAGCCGAAGACTATTGGATGCTGCGGGAAGCCTTCCGCAATGAGGAAATTGCGATCGCACCATTAGGAGAAATTGAAGAAATGCTCATGGAGGATTTAGCCGGAACCTACTACGAAGAGACCTCTACTGGGAAAATCAAAATTGAGGACAAAAAGAAAACTATACAGCGCCTCCATCGCTCTCCCAACGCTGGCGATGCCACTGTGTACGGATTTATAGCCCAGCCCAAGTCGATTGAGTTTGAATCTTTGGGACGCGATCGCGTTTCCACTGGACTGCGGGATTATTAAGCGGGCAATAACATCTCTAGTCGCATTTTCGCCAATTGAACTGCTAGCCTGCCGCACTCTTCCTGTACAAAATCAAGATTACGATACTCACCTCTACAGTAATCGCCTGGTGCTACTTGGCGCGAATCTTGCCACCGGGGAGTATCCCCGTGGCAAAGTTCGCGGCAATCAAAGCCAATCCAGGTTTTATCCTGTATCTCCTCTGGCAACACTGTTGGATAAACCTCCATCGGACCAATGAAGCTTATCCCTCCATGCACCGAAATTTTAGAGCGATCGCGTGTTGGGGAAAAATGCTCAGGATTGTAGGCTACGTACCCTCGCCAGTAAAAACCATTACGCATATTCCGAAGCGCCAAGCAAGGCATGTTAGTTAATTCGTCGTACCAAAAGCCTATATCCGGTTCTGACTTCCAGTCCCCATCAGGTAAATCGTAAAAATTGTAAGTTGCGCGATCGCGATATAACAGCCAAGTACGCATGTGCCCACCTATACATTACTTCGGAGGGAATTTTAACCTAAAAATCCATGCCTTCCAAGCGTCCAACCCCTATAAATAAAAAAGAAATCGCGTCAATTCGGCGCGACCATACCTTATATTTGCAAGCCTATACCGGGACTTATCAGAATCCCGA
The DNA here is from genome assembly GCA_004296455.1 of Calothrix sp. NIES-4101. Taxonomy (GTDB): domain Bacteria; phylum Cyanobacteriota; class Cyanobacteriia; order Cyanobacteriales; family Nostocaceae; genus Brunnivagina. Next base: position 2,989,401 of record AP018280.1, on the reverse strand, counting down.
TGATGTACTCAATACCAGGGGAAGGGGACAATACAAGGCGTATGAGGATTTAAAAAAGGACGGGCACACCTACTCGGTATTAAATAAGCGCTTCCTCCAGGTAATTTCCCGCGAGTGGAAGGTAGAGCCAGCCAGTAGCAAGCGTGATGATAAAAAGGCTGCGGAGATGGTTAAATACCACTTATCCTCGCTGGCAGCGCGGGCGGAGGATGACGATGTCGTGGCAACGGGATTTGACGCGCTTTGCTTCAACTTGCTGGATGCGATTTTGAAAGGCTACAAGCCTGCTGAAATTATCTGGGCGCAAGACGGGAATGAGATTTTCCCAGCACAGGTAAAGACTCGCAATCAAGAGCGTTTCCCATTTGGTGTCAATGAGGCGACTGAAAAATGGGAAATGCGGATGCTCACGCCTAACGACATGATTACCGGAATACCAGTGCAGCAGGAATATCCCCGCAAGTTTTTTGTGCATTCCTTTGGCGCTGTTGACGACAACCCTTATGGCGTAGGTGTTGGGCGTACTTTGTGGTGGAATGTATTTTTTAAAAAGCAGGGTATTAAATTCTGGCTGCAATTTGTTGACAAATTTGCCTCGCCCACGGCAATCGGTAAATACCCCAAGGGTGCAACACAGGAACAGAAGGCAACTTTACTCAGGGCACTAAATGCGATCGCAACTGATGCGGGCGTATCAATTCCCGATGGCATGGAGGTGATGCTGCTAGAAGCTAGTCGTAGCGGTAGCATCCAGTGCTATGAGGGGCTAGCGAACTACATGGATTCGGAAATATCCAAGGCAGTTCTGGGGGAAACACTGTCCACGCAAATTGGCGATCGCGGGAGTTATGCAGCTGCACAAACCCACAATGAAGTGAGAATGCAACTTGCAAAGGCTGACGCTGATTTACTCAGCGATACCCTCAATCGCACGCTTATCAAATGGATAATTGACTACAATCTCCCCAACGCCAAACCACCGCGATTGTGGCGAGACTTTGGCGAGCAAGAAAACCTCGATAGCCGTGTGCAGCGCGATAAAACGCTGTTTGATATGGGTTTCAAACTCAAACCAGAAGCTGTCAAGGAAATTTACGGCGATGATTATGAAGAAGTCAAAGAGCAAAGCGGCGAGGTTTCGCAGGAAGAGTTTTTAGCAAATTCGGGTGTAAATGCCCAAGCAACTGACATGGTTGAGGCTCCCACTCTTTCCACCACGCGATCGCTTCCGCTAAATGCCATCAATTTTGCTGACGACAAGGACGGAATTGACAGCTACACAGAGCAATTACAAAAACAAACCGCACCAATATTTGCTGATTGGATGAGCTTGGTACGAAATGCGATCGCAACTTCCAGCAACTTTGAGGAGGCACAGCAAAAAATCCTCGAATCCTACCCGCAGATGGACACCCAAGGATTTGCGGAAGCAATGGGACAAGCGATGATAGCCAGCGAAGCGGCGGGGCGATGGGAAATACTTCAGGAATCTCCAAATGAGTCGGAATTCGCAGAACGCGATCGTATAACCAACGCAAAATCACTCCTCGAAATCAAAGAAATACTGGAGGAATGGTACACCGATGGAATTACCGCGATACCAGAAGCCTACATTGATGGTGAAACCATCGTAGGTAGATTCGAGGACAAAGTAGACAAAAGTCTAACCAAGAGCTACAGATTTGTAATTACTGAGGATGAAGTTGTATATCAGTTGCTAAATTCGACTGAGGTTGCGAACTACTCTGAAAATCTTGATTTTGCTGCAAAAAAAAGCACTAAACCCAAAAACTGTACCAAGGGCACACCTTGCGGTGGAAGTTGCATTAGCGCCACCAAACAATGCCGGAAAACTCCGGGCGCTGCAGCGAAGAAAAAGATTGCTGAGATCAAAAAACGCGAAACATCTACTGGCGGTGGTTCCGGTGGGGGCGACACTATAAACTACAAAATCAACCGTGAGAATCACCAGGAAGTCATCGCACTTGGGCGGCAATTCTCCGAAAAATACCTCAAAGCGATCGCATCTCCGCCAGCGTCACTTTTAGCGGCTCAGGAAAAGAAAAACCAAGCGAGCGAGAAAATGCTTGATGTTGTTGAGGGGAGAATTACTGACAAAAAGGAATCAAAAAAAATTCTCAAAGAATTCCGCCAAGCCGAAGCTGAATGGACGAAAGAGTCTCTCAAATACAATGAGGCTCAGGCAAAGAAATTTGAAGAGTTGAAGGAAGCGATTATCAAGAAAAATGGCATTAGTGAAGAAGTGGCTCAAAAATGGGCAGCTTCGCTTTCGTACAAAGGCAACCTAGCAACCGACCCAGAAGTCCAGGCAGGTCTTCAAGAAGTTTTCCGCTTGGCAGGTGGGAAAGGGGGAATGAGCGCTTACTATATTAGTGCAGATAGCGATCGCGCTTATGCCTCCAATAATGGCACAATAGATATTGGCTGGAATAGGAGTAGAAAAGCCCTATTCCACGAATATGCACACCACATAGAGTATCAAACCCCAGGGGCGGCAGAATCAGCCCGCGACTGGATTGAAAGTAGAGCCACATCTAAAAAACTAGAAAAACTACGTGATATAACTGGAGATAAGACCTACAAAGATGACGAAGTAGGCTACAGAGGTAGGTTTCACAGCGATTATGTGGGCAAAATCTACGGAAAAAGAGGCTACCCCACTGAAGTTTTATCTATGGGAGTTGATAATTTTGCTTCTAGCCGTGACATGCGAAGATTTCACGAAATCGATAGAGAACACTTTGAATACACTGTGGGAGTTCTAATTAGTGAGGATTGATTTAGCTCATAGCCTGGGACTGGGCAAGTTGGCAGTACTTACACCACATAACGAACCTGATAAACCAATCTCTTTAGAATTTGCGTTTGCAGATGATACTGAGGAAGATATGCAAGAGTTTTTAGAGGAGGTGTTTTTGAGAGAGTTGTCCCAAGCTCGTGGGCACTATGGTCACTTAATCGACCCCGAAAAAACCACAAATTTAGACTTGATATCTGGCGTGAGAAATCTGGAATCTTTTACCTTTATCAGTCAGGAGCCAGAGGCGATCGCACCAAATCCTCTACCAGAAAACGTCCAGTCTTAATCGCAAGTGAACCCTCGGAAGAATTCTTCCGAGGGTCTAGTTTTATCGTCTGACTGTTCGGCGATCTTTCACTGTGCGGTTGGTGCTAGCTTCTTTTCTAGGTCTACCTCTGCGTCTCGGCTGTGCTACTGGCAATACTTGCGATTTAATCTCTGCTTTTGCAATTTCTGGCTCAATTACTGTTAATAACGGCGCTGGCTCGATAACCGGAATCTCTACTGGAACGACTTCTGCCTCTGGCTCTGGGAAATAATTGATTGGCTGTGAAGCGTTCGCGGAGCGGGCATTGTTTATCGCATCTTTAATGTCTTTAACGTCGTATTCTTCCCACATCTCAATCAATCCAGTGGTGAAGTCAGAAACAAATGCAGCGAACAACAGGCAAGGGATAGCAACGATTAAACAGTTTAAAACTTGTGTGAATTCCATTTTTCTAGTCCTTATGAAGCGGTTTAGTAAATTCTTTGAGGCGTTAAATGAAGTGCTTGCCTCATGAATTAATACTAGCTAATGGGTAGACATTTGTCAAGTATTTTCAGAAAGCTTGTTTTCAGCAGATTTAATAATTTGTCGCACCCATTCCCGCGAGCAGCCCCAATCTTGCGCGATCGCTTGTAGGGATTCCAGTTGCAGATGGTATCTCTCCACGGCTTCGCGTTCGTCGCGTGAAAGTATTGATAAATCGGCATTGGGGAAATTTTCGTGAAACTTCGCGGTGCGTTGCGATCGCTTATATCCCCGCCTTTTTCTCTTTAATATTTTGTGCGCTTCTTTGGCTTTGTCGGGGTCTTTGTAGGGCATAGGGCATTGACTCCTTTGGTAGCAGGGGAGGAAGCTTCCTCCCCAGGGATTTATTTAGTTATCAGTTTTTGAACTTTTTCGATTTCTTGGAAGATTTGATTGAGGTCAGCGCCTTCGTGTAGTTGCTTGTGGAGTCTTTTGATTTCGACTTGGTACAGTGCTAGATTTTCTTCGTCGCTTAGGGCATTGGATAAAGACTTCATCTCTTGTAGCTCTTCGTCGTCCTCTTCGCTTATCTCTTCGAGGTATTGAATCCAGGTGGTTTCAAGCTCTGAAAAGTAGCTTTTGATTTCACGGCTCATTGCATATTTGCAAGCTCTGGAAGCCAGAAGACGGATATTTAATGTTTTCATGGTTCGGATTTCTTTGAGGCGTTGGGTGAAGTGGTGTTTGCCTCATAAATTAATAATAGCTAATGGGTAGACATTTGTCAAGTCATTGAGGGAATATTTTTTGTAAAATGGCTATAGACCCGTTCCAGCTTAAGTTTGAGGAAGCGATCGAGGTATAATAAAATTGCCCCAGCAGTGCGCTAACACTCTGGGGCGTGACAACCTAACACAAGCAGGCTGTATGTATAAGATAACCGATTTAGCTGGTCAAAGATTCGCGTATTTGACTGCTTTGAGATTTGCTGAACATAAGAATAGAGGCGAGTATTGGTATTTTCGGTGTGATTGTGGCACAGAAAAAGTTATTAGAGTCTCTAGTGTCAAATCAGGTGATACTGTATCGTGCGGTTGTTGGAGGCGATCGCGAATAAGTTCTGCAAACAAGACGCATGGGATGAGTGAAACTAGAACCTTTAAAATTTGGAGTAGGATGATATTCAGATGCTCAAGCCCCAGTGACCGTGGATATAAAAATTACGGAGCAAGAGGCATCAAGGTTTGTCAGCGCTGGCTGGATAGTTTTGAAAATTTTTTAGCTGACATGGGTGAGGCTCCTGTGGGAATGAGTCTTGATCGTATTGACAATAACGGGGACTATGAGCCTGAAAACTGTCGATGGGCAAATTCAAGGCAACAAGCAAACAATCGAAGAAACAATCTGAGATATGAATATGATGGTGCAATGATGACTGTTAGGGAGATTAGTGAAGCCACTGGTGTGTCTGCTTCATTACTGGGAGATCGGATTCAGCGTATGGGATGGTCTGTGCAAGATGCGATTAGGAGACCTTGCAGAAGTTATCCAAAATACGAATATCAGGGGAAATCTTTAACCATCGCCGAGTGGTCAAGAGTTTTGGGTATACCTGCAACAAGAATTTGGTATCGATTAAATCATGGCTGGTCTATAGAAGCATCGCTTGACCATCGCGAGAAAAACAACCAGTAGAGTTCAATGTCAGATATCGACCCTTTTCGCTTAAGTTTTGACGAGGCAATTCAGTTTTTTAAAGCTAAATTGCCTTTACCTAGTTCAACCTGGGATGATTTTGCAGACGAAGCTAACGACTATGTGTTCGCAATTGCTGGAGTGACGAGCGCTGAACTTTTGGATAGCGCTTACCAACTCATACAAAAGGCTTTAGAAGAAGGGATTACCTACGAAGAATTTAAAAAAGGATTTGAAGCGGCAAGCGATCGCACGGGTTGGAATCCTGCGTCAAAACCGTGGCGACAGCAGTTGATATTCATGCAGAATTTGCGAAACGCCTACCAGGCGGGGAGATATAAGCAGCAAACTGACCCGGAGATGTTGAAATTGCGACCATATTGGATGTGGCGACATCGTGATAGCCGTGTCCCGCGCCCACATCACCTAGCTTTAGACGGAAAAATATTTCCGGCAGATAGCGATTTTTGGAAGAATTCATATCCGCCCAGTGGGTTTGGCTGTCGCTGTACCGTTTTAGCCTTGTCCCCGCGCGATATTGAGAGGGAGGGGTTAACGGTGAGTGAACCACCAACAGAGACTGTAACTATTAAAGATAAGGTAACTGGGGAATCAAAGAAAATCCCCAGCATTGGCGGTGTACCCATCGCTGAACCGGGATTTACAACAGCACCGGGAGCGAGTGAGAAAAAGGATAGAAAAGCTATATTAAATAATGCGATCGCACGTATGCCGAAAGGCTTACAGAAACAGGTACGGGAGAGATTGAAAAATGGAAGATGACCAATCAGCTATTAATATTAACGCCGATACAAGTAAGGTAAAAGAGGTGTTCGCTAAACTTCAGGATACAATTAACAGTCCTGGATTTCAGGAAGCTATGCGAGTGACGGCGGAGGAAATTCAAAGAACCAAGGAATCGCTCGTTAATCAAGCACTGACAGGGGCAATTTTCGGAAATAGTGAGTTTACAAGAAGATTTGTTATTGATACGGCTTACAGACATAATTCTATCCATTTGGAGCGATCGCATTGGACAGAAACAATCCAAATCGAGCATGAAGATGATTGCATAGGCGATCGCAATTGCATCAATAATGCTCTTTCCCGACATTTGCAGTGTGCGATAAATCCCACTGGTGACTGTAGTGATTGTAAACATTTTGAGGCGAGGGAAGGCAAAGCTATCGAAGAAGAATCCTTTGTCGAAGTTCGCACTAATGAAGGATTAAGAGCCTGGGATGCAGTGAATCAAGATTATCTACAGCCAAATTCGCAGTCATTTGGATTTGATGTTAGCGATTTGCCAGGTACACCCGTAATCGCCGCAACTATTGAGGGAATGGCTGCTACTTTTCCTGTAAGTATTGGCGTTGAATCAACTTCTTGCCCTGAAATAAGCTACACACGAGAAACTTCTTATGCGGAAAGGCATATAGACATGCCGCCATCAATGCCAAGACCAGTATTGTATTCAACACAAACATTGCATTTGCGATTAAGCGATCGCCAGCGCCAAGACTTAATTGCGATGCTGTTCAATCATTCTGGCGATTGTGAGATTATTTTGAATGGTGAAGAAATGAGAGTGCAGTGATGCTTTACATTCAAATTCGCAAAGCCATTCTGAAAACTCCTGGAATCACAGCCACTGAGATTTTCAAAAGGTTTCCCCAACACCATACTGAAGCAATCAAAGACGCGCTAAATATCCTGGTGAATTCAAAGTTTGTCGAGTTCAGAGATAGCAAATATTTTCCCCATGAAGCGATCGCTGAGTCAACTCGGCAAACTTCAACACGGCAAGGGAGAAGGACTAGGAAAAGTCCCCCGTTTTTTGCTAAAAATTTAAAAATTGATCACCTCGCAGACGGGAAATACAAAGCTAAGCGATCGCTTCGGGAAGAGATGCTAGCAGCGATCGAGCAGAATCCTGGAATCACAGCAGGTGATTTGGCTGCTTTACTGCGATGCTCCCAGGCGCACGTTAATTATGTGGGCAGAATATTCGCTTTTGCCTCATTGGTAAAAATTGAATTGCTGCCAGATAAAGAATCTGGGCAGTTGGTTCGAGCTTATTCAAAAAGGGAATAGTTTTTGTGACTGTTATGTGACCGTTATGTGACTGAGTTAATTATCTCTATAGACGACTTGCTTGCTCGTGCCGAACTGCGAGAAATCGAATCGCGAATCAAGAATCTTCGCCCAGCTTTCGCTTCAATGGGTGAGTTTATGATGCGGCGAATTGATGACAATTTTCGCGGACAGCATGACCCTGATTTTGTGGCGTGGGCACCGCTATCTGCTGCTTATCGCAAACGGAAGAAGGGAACCAAGATACTGACTGAATCAGGGAGATTGCGATCGAGCATTACCTACTTGGCGACAACGGTGAGTGTGACAGTGGGGACAAATACCAAGTATGCTCGCGCTCACCAACTAGGGTATTCCAAGCGAAATTTACCAGCACGCCCATACATGGGGGCATCTGCCCAAGACGAGGAAGAACTGGGCAAAATTCTGCTGGATTATTTGGGCGGGAATCCTTGAGAGAAAACTATGCTGTTGTATCTTGTTGCTGGATATCTTTGCTGTGGTTGCATCTTCTTGGCTTGGATGGTGTGGAGAATTTCCCAAGACGAAGAATTGCTGAATTATCTCGACCAATCTTACGAACATTATCAAGGCTGGATGAGTAAAGAGGGATTTATCTTTACTATGTGTTTGGTTGCGATCGCTACCTGGCTGCCACTGATGCTTGTTTCTTTGGACTAGGGAATTTTTGAGAAATAGTCTTTTTTGAAACAAGATGAAAAACCACACTGGTGGAGGGAATCCCTATGAGATAGAGATTTTCGCAGCTGGCGACCATACCAGCAGCAACGGCATCGCACTGTCTTTTTCCAATCAGGATTTAGATGCGATCGCGCAATCCTACAATCCCGATGTATTTGATGCTCCGGCGGTGGTTGGACACCCTCGCGATAATTCTCCGGCTTATGGTTGGGTGGAATCAGTTAAACGTGTTGGTGCAAAGCTGATTGCCAAGCTCAGAGATATCGATCCTGAATTTGAGGAAGCGGTAAAAGCCAAGCGCTATAAGAAAATATCTGCAAGTTTTTATTCTCCCGATTCTCCAGCAAACCCAAACCCCGGAACTTACTACCTGCGCCATGTGGGCTTTTTAGGCGGTATGGCTCCAGCAGTTAAGGGTTTGAAGCCAGTTGCATTTTCCGAAGATGAGGGCGTGGTCGAGTTTTCCTGCGGTTGCCTTGACTTCGGTGAAAACATGGTGCTTCGCAATCTCCGAGAATGGCTGATTGCAGATTTTGGCTTGGAGAAGGCAAACGAAATTATCCCTAACTACGCGGTATCGCAGAAACCCGAAAGCGACTACGCCATAGAAGATATGCGATCGCGCATTCGCTATCTCGAAGCGCAAATAGAAAATTTTATGCGCCCTGAATTGCAGGAAAAAATCGAGGAATTGGGGCGCAAATTCATTGGTTATGCCGAGCAAATAAACGAAATAAACGAAACAAATATGAATGAAGAAATTGATTTCAACGAGCGGGAGGCTTCGCTTTTAGCTCGCGAGCGCCAGCTTGCTGAGAGAGAGGCAGCCCTAAACCGCGCTCGTGTCATGGATTTTGTGGAGTCCCGCGCCAGTGAAGGGCGAGTCTTCCCTGCCGAAAAAGCAGAATTGATTGAATTTATGTGCGCCCTTCCTGAAGATGCGATCGAATTTAGCGAGGAAAAATTCCAAGCTCCGCGTGAGTGGTTTGAAAACTGGCTAAAAAATCGCCCCAAAGTTGTCGAGTATGCCGAAGTTGCTACCGCTTCTAAGGCTAAATCCACCGCTACCGCCGATCCAAAAGCAGTCGCTGATAAAGCCACTGCGATTGTGACTGAGCGCAGAAATCAAGGTATCAGCATCACCTTTGCTGAGGCAGTACAAGAAGTTATGGGAGGCAAATAATTATGGCAATGGGCAGAAATGAGTGCCTCGCAAAGACTTTTACCGCAGCAGGGACTATCAATGATGCGCGGATTATCAAGTTTGATGCGGCAGATAACACAGTGGTGCAGGCTGCGGCGGCAACCGACTTAAGCATTGGGATTTCCAAAGTTCCCCAAGGTCAACGCCAGCGCACAATCCAGACTGGCAACACTCCCCCATCTATCCCCGCAGTCACGATCGCCTCGGGAGAACGGATTGATGTAGTGCTTTCCGGGATTGCAGATGTGCTTTATGGGGCAAACGTCACCCGTGGACAAAAACTTACCTCAGATGCGACTGGACGGGCGATTCCGGCTGCACCAGCAGCAGGCGCAAACGCGCAAATCATTGGCATCGCAGGTTCGAGTGGTGTCGCTGGTGACATTGGGACTGTGTATCTCGCGCCGTCCGTAATGCAGGGCTAGTAAATATTTTTGGATGGACTTTAATAAATGACCGATACTATTAACTTTTCTACGGAAGCGCCTTTCTTCTACGATGTAGCCCAAACCGCGATCGCGATCGGCTATCAGAATAATGATTTCATTGCTGATGAGGTACTTCCCCCAATCACAACTGGTTCTGTGCAAAAGTACAGTTGGCGGAAATACAGACTGAATGAAGCTTTCACTATCCCTGATACCCAAGTTGGGCGTACTGGCAAGCCTAACGAGGTCGAGTTTGGCTATGACGAAATCGAAGCCACGACTAGAGACTACGGACTTGAAGACCCCATCCCCCAAAGCGATATCGATAACGCTGCTAATGCGAATGGTGTATCGCCAGTAAATATGGCAACCGAAATGTTGACCGAACTGCTGATGCTCGATCGCGAAAAACGGGTTGCAAACTTGGTGCAGAATGCGGCTAACTACCCCACTGCCAACAAAGTCACCCTTTCTGGGACTTCTCAGTTTTCTGATTACACCAACTCAGACCCCATCAACGATATTGAAGAGGCGATGTTGATTCCCATCCGTCGCCCCAATGTAATGGTGATTTCTGAAGAAGGATTCTCCGCATTGTCGAGACATCCAAAAATTGTACAAGCGCAGAATGCTAACGATGGCGGCAGTGGTATAGCTTCCCGCGAATTCATTGCTCGTTTATTCCGCTTAGATAAAGTGGTAATTGGTGCAGCTTGGTACAACCAAAATCGCCGTGGGCAAGCTCCTTCATTGACTCGCATTTGGGGCAAAGATTTGCTATTGATTCGCCAAAATAGAGTGCAGTTGCCATACACCATGACCTATGGTTTCACCGCCCAAACTGGCACGCGAATCGCCGGACAGCGTCCTGACCCAGACATCGGCTTGAAGGGTGGTACTCGCGTGCGCGTAGGTATGCAGGTTGAAGAAAATATCTGTGGTGCTGAGTTTGCTTACTTGTTCAAGAGCGCGTTTGCTTAGGAGTTTTGATGAAAGTTGAAGACTATTTTCGCTACTATCCAACTCAATCGAGCGATCGCAAGCGTAAGCACGAGCGGATTCAATCTTTATGCATTGAATTCGCCCAAGCTATCGATGCAGAAATCGATGATGAAGAGTGCAAGCGAATGGCGCTTTTTGCCTTGCAGCAATGCCGAATGTTTGCCAATCAAGGAATCACAATTGATGAGATGAGGAAAGATGGCAAAGTTTAGAGTAATTTCTCCCCTCAAACATGATGGCGAAAGGTATGCGATCGGCGATTTGGTAGGACTTGAAGAACCCATCCCTGGGACTACCGAAGATAAGCCAGTCGCTTCCAAAGCAAAAGATAAGGAACCATCCAAGGACGACAATCCTGAAAATCCACCCTCATAACCCTCGGCAGAATTCTACCGAGGGTAGAAAGGAGTAACAAATGGCTTATGCCACCATTGCTGATATGGTCGCTCTCTTCTCAGAGGCGGAGTTAATCGAGATATCGAATCTTGATTATCCCGACGCGACCACAATTAATGAGCCTGTAGTTGATCGCGCGATCGCGGACGCTCAGGCTCAAATTGATGCTTATTTAGAAGTGCGCTACACCACACCATTGGTAGTGGTTCCAGGTGTTTTAAAAAATTACACTTGCGATGTGGCACGCTACATTCTCGACAAAGACAAACCCAGGGAAGAAGTCTCACGTCGTCGGGACTTAGTTTTTTATTTTTTAAAAGATGTAGCTGCTGGAAAAGCAAGCCTACCAGGGATTCCAGATGGTACAGATGGCAGCACCACACCAGGTTCTACCGATGGAGATGTGGCGATTTTCTTCACACCTGGCAGATTTTGGACTAGCGACACCTTGGGGGATTGGTAATGCTTCTTGAAGCCGAAGCAGCTATAGTCAAACGGATCGAAGCGATACTCACTCCTTTTGAAGTGAGTATTTCGCCATTTCCGGGCGATTTAGATGATTCGCCTAAGCCAGGGAGAAAGGGGCAGATATTTATCGGCTATAAGCGCAGCAGATTTCGCTTAACGTCGATGCAACCTGCGACGCTGGAAGTCATTGCTGAATACGAGCTTTCACTCATGCTCAAAGATTTGCGATCGCACACTGGGGCATATCCTTTGCTCGACCAAATTCGCTATGCCGTCACTGGTTTTATTCCCCTCAAGGGACCATCGCATAAATGCTATCCAGTGCAGGAAGGATTCCTCAAAGTCGAGGACAAGATTTGGTACTACGCAATGGTCGTCGCTGTCGCGATGCAGCAAATAGAGGGGCATTTAGGTTTATACGAATCGCTTGATGATGACGTGTACGGGCTGCCACCAGGACAAGTACGCCCATATCGCCCAGGACAGGAAGTCGAATTACAAACCGGGACTTGGAGGGCGAAAACAGGCGATCGCGACTCCAATACCCTCGACCGAGGATATACAATTCGCGCGACAGTGCCCGATCCTAACCCAGTGCAAACACAAGAATCTTTTGATTTTTCGCATGAAAATAGCTCTCAATATATAGATTTGTTATAAAAATGGCTAATTTAAAAGTAAAAGATGGCGAAGGTAATATCAAGCAAATAAAAGCATCGGGCACGGGTACAACAATTGACCCAATTGTGACTGAGAATAAAGTCGAACTATCTGCACCCATCCCAGCCGGAACAAATACGATTGGGAAAGTGGAGGTTACGAATTTTCCTGAAGGTGGCTCGCAGGTGGATGTCACCAATTTTCCTGCAAGCTTTGGTGTTACCGGGGCGCTGCCCGCAGGCACCAATAATATCGGCGATGTTGATGTTGTCTCACTCCCGCCACTCCCTGCTGGAACAAACAATATTGGTGATGTTGATGTGGTGTCATTACCACCACTCCCCGCAGGGACAAACGCGATCGGTTCGGTTCAAGTCTCTAACTTCCCTGCAAGCTTTGGTATAGGTGATTCGTTGCCCGCAGGTAACAACAATATTGGTGATGTTGATGTGGCATCACTGCCACCACTCCCCGCAGGGACAAACAATATTGGACAAGTAACGATCGCAAATCCCGTAAACTCTGTAGAGATTAGCGGTTCGTTACCAACTGGAGTAAATACTATTGGCAAAGTAGAGGTTACTAACCCTGTCGATTCTGTAGGAATTACTGGGGCGCTGCCAGCAGGAGATAACAACATTGGCAACATTGATGTTGTGTCGCTGCCACCATTGCCAACCGGGACGAATGCGATCGGTTCGGTTCAAGTCTCGAACTTCCCCGCAAATTTTGGCATAGGCGGTTCGTTGCCCGCAGGAACAAATAATATTGGTGATGTAGATATCGCATCACTGCCGCCTCTACCAACTGGAACAAATAATATTGGGCAAGTAACGATCGCAAACCCTGTAACTTCTGTGGGAATTACTGGGGCGCTACCTGCTGGTAACAACAATATTGGTGACGTAGATATCGCATCGTTGCCACCATTGCCCGCAGGAACAAACAATATTGGTGACGTAGATATCGCATCACTGCCACCATTGCCCGCAGGAACAAACAATATTGGTGATGTAGATATCGCATCACTGCCATCCGCTTTGATAAATGGCGATCGCTTGAAGGTGGAAACACAGGCGATAACAATTACTGGAGGCGATGCGACTGCTGCGAATCAAACCCTACAATTAACTGAACTAGGCGAGATTAACGACAAAATTCCGACTCAGTCAGCAGGAAGAATGCCAGTTGATAGCCTGACCAAAACAGCCCGGAAGAGATGGCGCGATGATTTTCCGGGAAGCTCGTTAAACCCAGCGAACTGGAATTCGGCGATAGGAATAGGGCAAACAATCACTGTTACGGGCAGCGAGCTGCAGATAGCAATGGGCACAACAGCTAATGAAGAAACTGTGCTGACTTCACTCACCACTTTCAATTGCCCTTGCCGCATCCAGGTTTGCATCCGCTTATCTCAGCGAATAGCTAACCAAGAAATATATTTAGAACTATCTGATGTCGCTGGGAATGAACGGGCGGGATTCTTATTTGATGCTACCTCTGTCACAAGTGTGAAGCATTTTGCCTTAACAAATGGGGCTGGAACTGCCAATGTTTCCAACACTACAACATCTTCAGCAAATTACACGCTTTATGAGATTGAGTTTCGCCCAAGCGAAGTTACTTTTCAGCAAAAAGCGGCTGATGCGGCTACCGCGCGCACAAATTTAGGCAATAGAAACCGCCAAATTCCCGATCCAAATTCCACCTACAGTCTTCGTATTCGCTGTAAAAACTTGGCGACACCGCCAGCTTCCAATACCACCGTATTTATTGATAGTGTCTTGGTGGAGGATATTGAAGAACTACAAGCTGAAATTGCCAACGGGCGAAATAATGGCTCGGCAGGAAATGCGATCGCAACTCAAATCACCAATGGAACTATCACCATTAGCAATACTGCGTTTACGGCCAACGAGAATGCATCCCTAAATACAGAAACAGGAGTTGCACTAACTGGGAATGGGACTTTCTCAGGTTCAACTCGTAATACTTCCAGCGCTCGAAATACTATCCGACTGGTGGCGGTGCCTGACCAATCAGGGACTCTATTTCTCGACCAATCGCCAAACGGGACTCTTTGGTTTCAAACGGCACAATTTGCCTGCACTGCTGGAGTGAATCTGTTTGAGCAAAAAGTCTATCTTCCCCAATATCGCGTTCGTTATACCAATGGAGCCACAGCCCAGGGAAGCTTCAATTTGTATAGCATGATGTTTTCAATAGGGGCGTGATGACAGAAAAAAGATTCCATCCTAATTTTGCGTATATCACCTGCGGCAATGGCTGCAATACCAAATTGCAGGCTTTGTTGTACGACGCAGAGGGCAACCCATCAGATGTAGACTGGACAACCTTGCAGCAAATCTACAACGAACACAACGCCAATTGCAGCGTTGAGAATCCCTGGACTGAAGACCCAAATGGTTTTTACGGCAATCCAAATGATTGCTACCAAAACGAAGGCTGGTACTGCACTTTTTAACAAAAAGAACTGCCGTGCGGGGGTTACATCAGTTGAGGGAATTTTGAGGCTAACTAGAAAACCTATTAGTAATGCCTCAAAGCTTAAACATAAATCAACTAACCGCACCAGGTACTTACGTTTACGAGGACGTAGCAGGGTTGATACCTGCTGATATTGCCTCATTTAATCGCTGCTACCTGGTTGGTTCCTCTGCTTCGGGCACGGCAAAAACGCCTACCCAAGTAACCAGCGCGGACGACTTTACTACAAAATTTGGTGCTTCTCCGGCAACTAATGCGGTGAAGCTATTTTTCGCGAATCTCAGCAATGGGATTCTATTTTTCGTTAAGGCTGCCGGGACTACGGCGGCTGATTTTGTCGATGCCATTGAAGATAGCTTTGATCCTGATGTTCACGAGCAAGGCTTTTTGATTTGCCCCGAAGCATTCCAAAATCTCAGCAACCAAAGCGATCGCACGTCTGTGGCGGTAGCGATGCGCGACCATTGTGAAGGTGAGGGCTACGACTGGGTGGCACTTGTGGACTCTGGACCACCAGCAACTATCGATACCACTGCTGAAGCTGCGACAGAATCGGCAAATTACACAACCGCGCGTGGACATTTGGCTTATTTCTTCCCCTACGTCAAGGACTTGGCTGATAATTTAGTCCCTCCCAGCGCGGCAGTTGCTGCGATCGCATTGCGGAGATATCGGGTAGAAGGATTTGCCCAACCTCCCGCAGGTGTACGCTATCCCGTGCGCGGTGTCAAAGATGTAGCGGTAAATGTCAAAAAAGCCGAACAGGCAGTAGTTAACCCTGATGGAGTTAACTGCTTGCGAAATCTTCCTGGGCAAGGCGTTGTCGTCTATGGCTCACGCACGCGCAGCGCATCCCCTTACTACAGGTTTGTGAATACGAGAATTATTCTCTCGGTATTCAACCGCACGCTGTTTCGCACATTGGAAAACGGTGGTGTGATTTTCTCCGCCGTCGATGGACAGGGAGTGCTATTTACCAGGATTCGCGAATCCGTAGAAGCGATCGCATATCGATTCTGGGATGGTGGCGCATTTTTCGGCGCACAACCTCAAGATGCGTTTTTGGTGCGGTGCGATCGCTCAAATAATCCTGCGATCGATTTGGAAGCAGGAATTGTGCGTGTGGATGTGTACGTTGCGCCAGTCCCCACACTGGAGCGACTTCTGGTAACTACTTACCGCGTGGGAATTGACCAAGTACAGCAAGCGGCGGGGGCTAGCTAATGGCAGCAACAATTAGACCAATTACACAACAGCAATATCTCGTAACTATCAAGGGCATCGATAGTTACTGGGAGAAGTTTTCAGGGCTTAAGGATGAGGCGGAAACCACCGATTACAACGATGGTTTGAGCAATCGCAAATACAAGCTTGTGGGACCACGGGAACTTGGGGACATGGACTTGGAAAAAGCCTTTGATCCCACAGCCGACAAAGTGATTGTGGATTGGTGGCTGAATTACTGCGATGGCAATGATGAGCCAATTACAATCTCTGTCACCCCCGTCACCTACTGTCCCGAAGTTGAGCCATTAGGACCATCGCTGATTATTTATGGTGTGAAGCCTACCGCGTTGGAAGGGTTTGAAGTTGACAAAACCTCCAATGACATTTCCATGCTCAAACTTACCTTCATCGGCGATACCTGGAGCTACGCATAATGGCAAGAATTAATCGAAGTTTAGCGGCTAGCGACGTGCCCACGGCGACAGAACTGAGCGAGAACATCGTAGTCACTTTCAAATCAGGTGTAACAGCCGAATTCCGCGAGCCAACAGCAGGCGACATCATCGCCATTCGCAAATCTGGTGTAAGCGATGAATATGAAGCGACTGCGCGAATTGCCGTGCGATGCTGCATTCGTTGGGGCGACAAAGAAGGCGTAGCACTTCCTCAAATTGAAAAACTGGGAATTAAAGATTTCAAGGCGCTGGGGGTGGCGCTGAACTCGTTTCTTGAGGATGGTGAATAGCTTTGACGAGCATGATTTTTTGACGATTTGCTATTACCTCAATGGCAAATCTTTTAATAATTTTCAAGACTATTACCACCTGCCCATGACTCAATTCTTGGCAATGGTGCAGATACATCAAAGCGCGATCGCATCTGAGGCGAAGGCGATGTCCAAAAAATAATGGCAAGCAAACTAGTCCAACTCGTAATCACCGCCAAAGACCAAGCAACAGGAGTGCTGGGGAAAATTGGTGCGGCAATGGGAGGGTTAGGGAAATCAGCGAGCGGTGCTTCTGGAAGTTCTCAGTCGCTGGGCGATGCCATGTTTGGCGCAATTACCAAAGCAAATATATTTGCCTTTGCCATTAGTAAAGTTGGTGAAGCGGCCGCACTCATGGGGCAGAAATTTGAGGAAGCCAAAAAGATAGAGATTGGGGATGTCAGTGCAGCTGCAACCTTCAGTGCCCTGACTCAAAAGTCTTTTGGGGAATCACAGAAGTTTGTCGCGGATTTCAGCAAGGAAATATCCAAAATAGCGGGGGCGCTGCCGGGTGCGACGCAGGATTATAACACTGTGGCGAACAGCATTATGGACAACGTTATCCCCGCGTTTCAGGGTGCAAATAAAGAACTTGACCAGGGCGCATTCCAAAAAAATCTGATTGATATCACCAAAAAAATGACCCTTTTGGGCGTGACCTCCGGCACTCACGCAGGCGCTGTGGGGATGTTCACCGCTCGACTGCTTGACGGAAATATTGCCAGCGCGAGGCAACTACTGTTTGCCGATAACAACCCTGCATTCATGAACCTATTGGAAAAAGAAGTCCAGAAGCGGGGTAAAAAAATTGACGATTTTAAAAAATTTACTGCAAAAGAGAGATTAGAAATTGTTCAGGCGGTATCCGGTGCGTTCATTAAAGATGAGGTAATCGATGCCGCTAGTAACACCGTCGAAGGCTTAATCGCAGGCATTGAATCAAGCATTCTCGATCCCAAGTCCGGTGTATTTGGACTACTCCGCGATTTGTCCGAGGCTCCAGGAAATCAAACAGTAATGAGCGCCGTTGCAGGTGGAATCAAAGCGTTGCAGTCATTTTTTGAAGCGATCGCACAAGTTCTCTCAGCGTTGGGAGTGCCCAGCGTTGACCCGATGTTGGTACTTTACAACGGCATCAATACTGTTACTGGCTGGATTAAAGGTGCGGCGGAAATTACCAAGCAAATCGCTGCTAGCATCAAGGGTGCGGGTGGTGGATTAGATGGGCTTTTGAAGGCTGTTCAAGGCATTGATACATCGCAGGTATTTGCTAAGTTCGAGGGTTTTGCCAATACTGCGATGCCAGCCATTGAAAGTATTTTTGATAGTCTCAATGCAGCAACCCTTCTCACTCAGGTTGACCGATTTTTCAACTTTGTATCTACAGCAATAGAAAATTTATTTACCAATTTGGTAAACTTTTCCGGCAGTGCGATGAATTCTTCCTTGGGGAATGGGGGAGAAATCGCCGGGAAAGCAATGTTTTTGGGAACTCAAATTGCCGCTTTATTTGGCGGAATTTTGACACGGACAGTGGATTTTATTCTCAATCTCCCCTGGGCAAACATTTTTATCACTATCGGCAACTTTGCGATCGCAGGAATAGCAACGCTACTCACAACCGTTGGGGCTTTTGTGATTGGGGCGTTTAATACATTAGTGCCAGAGGTAATTTCTGCTTTGTGGAATCTAGTCTCTGGCACTTTGGGACGACTTATACAAGGATTTGGAATGCTTCTTGCTGGATTTGCGATCGCAATTGCAAATGCTTTTGCGGGAATGGTTGAGTCGCTCGCGGCTCCGGTTGTGGCTTTCACAGCCAATGCAATTACCCAAGCTCAAGGCTTTTTTGGTTGGATTGGAACTTCCATCTCGCAAATGTGGGAAGGCATCAAACAAGCTATCTTTCAAGCGATCGAACGAGCTAAGCAACAGGTTGCGTCCATTGTTTCTGCACCTGTAAACGCAGTCACTTCCACGGTTTCCGACGTTGGACTGGGGATTCGGCAAACAGTAACCGACGCGGGTAATTTACTGTCGGGAACGCCAGCAAACTACAACGGGCGCATCCCCACAGCAGCAAACGGATTACTAGGAGCTTTCGCCGCAGAATCTCGCAACATGCCACCTGGGGCTTCTCCAGTAGTCGCCAACTCCAGCGAATTCATTCTCCGCCCTGACCAAATGGCGCGATTGATGCAAGGGAGTGCAGCCGTGGGCGCGGCAAGCGCAGGAAGTAATATTTCAATTGGAAATATCAGCATCAATGGAATTCAAAATCCCGCTCAAATTGCCGATGCTGTGATTGCTGAGATTGAGGCGCGATTGGGGCAATTTCAGCAATCAGTATTAGCCTGATGTACCCTTGGCAGAATTCTACCGAGGGTATTGGGAACGGTAGAAAGGACGAACATTTCATTTCAAAATTTATGAAAAATCACGACTTCATCACCACCGGAATCGGTACAATCGTGCCTTTGTTTTTGATTCAAGTTTTGAATCACTTTGGCATCGCTGATGTCACCCTTACCGATTTAGCGAAACAGTTGCCAGAGCTAATCGCGATCGCGCTATTAGGCTTTTTCTCGAATAACAACAAGTAGTTAGCACAATAAAAGCACCTCTAAAGGTGCTTTTTGTCTGATACAAAAATCTCTTGCCAGTCAGCAGCTTTTAAGTTGGTGCGATTCTTAATCCAGGCTTCGCACTCAGCGATCGCATTTTCCCGACTACGATATCGCCTTGGGAATCCATCTTGAGTATCAAAGCTGAACTGCTCTGATTCTTTTACCGTTGGGTAAAAGTGCAGAGAATAAAATTCAAATGGGTAAACTGTTTTCGCAAGCTCGAAATATCCAAAATTGCAAACACGTATCCAGACTGCTCCTATTACAGGCACTGCGTTTTGATCAAAGTGATTTACAGTAAGAAAACCCCATAAAAAAATTTCTGAAAGAGCGATCTCTTCATCAAAATAGTACTGGTAATCAACCGCCCTGAATAATTTTGGAGCCTTATCGGGGATTTCTAAAGTATATCTGCCGCGATCGCAATAGTACGGACGGCGATTCAAGGCAAATTCACCCCAAGGTGTTTGTGTAGCCAAGTAATCAACGTTTGTATTTTCGAGCTTTTTAAGAGTCCATTTCATATATTTGTAGTTCGGCAATAATTTGATTTATTGAGCCTATTTCGTGAATAACAACTTGTCCTTTGTTTTTCCTCGACACTTCTAACACTTTCGTCCCAAAATCTTTCCAGTCCTTAAGAACATACAACTGCTTATCGATAAATATCAAGTTACAGTCAAACAGGGATGGTGAATAGCTCTGTTCATTGAGAGAACTAAGCACTATCCGGATTTCTTGTAAGGACAGTTTTCCTCTCAGCCTATCGATTAACTTGATTCTAATTATTTTGTCCCAACTGTAAGTGACCTTTGGATGTTTGGGGTTGCCAGATTTCTCAGGAGATATGAGACCTGTAGAATCCATGTAGCTTAACCTACTTGAACTAACACCAGTCAGAGCAATGGTTTCCTGTCTTGTGAGTTCACTTGCCATTTGCTTCATCAATGCAGCAGTAAAAGGGAATTTTAGAGCAAAATGACTCTGAAAATCTCCCAACCGCAGGCACTTGCAGAATACTATGCTGAAAATGGCTGGAGAACCCAGCCTTTTACTATTACCTACATAGAGGACGCGAACCCCACAACTTGGGAACCACGCCCAAATCAGCCAGACCTATTCAATGATGTACGCATCGTTTGGCGACCGAAAGAAGAGGAAATTATTGTTAGTTGTGCCGCCACTACAGAGCCAGGAATTAGGGCAGTCAATAACCCGATGAATCGAAACGGAACCTTCCGTATTGCCCTTGACACCCATTTCAAAGAGTGCTGGGAAATCGGCAGACACATCACTCGCAGTAGCAATCAGTTGGCATTGGTGCAGTGCGATCGCATTCTTGGATATCGCGATGCCGATAGAAATCATATACGCCCTGGCGACAAGCTCTACGACGATGGGGCGGGCGTAAATCACCACACGACGGGAAATTCGGCAGACAGCCCTGCCCCAGATAGAGTCGGTGGCTTTTCCTTTGGTTGCCTTGTAGGGCAGCACCCAGTTACTCACTACCGCAAATTTATGCCCGCCCTCCAAGACTCTGGACAGCGCCGATTTGATACCGTGGTACTTAATGGCTCGAAGTTCTGGAAGTGGTTGCAAGAAAAAGACTACGTTTTATCGTGAGGGATTTAGGTGTACAATACCACCGTTTACAGCGCGCTGCCCACTGCTACTAGGGAGGGCAAGGGGATTGAGGCTGTACTACTGGAATATGATATCTCCGGCAATGCACCCAAGCCCCTGTGGGTTTTTCTAGTGAATCCGTCATCTTTGCGATTCTCCAAGTCTGCCAAATACACAGACATTTACCCTCTGGCAGCCAAGCAAAGTGAAGTGCAATATCAAGCAAGTGAGGGGCAAACCCTGTCAATCTCAAACTTGAAAATGACGACTTGGTATTACGGAAAAAGCCTGCGCCCATTGCTGGAAGGATTGCAAAAACTAATTGAAGCGGATATCAAAAATAAAAAATATGCTCCGCCAATCCTCAAATTTCAAATGGGGAGTCGTGAGTTTGCACCCTGTGTTCTTTCCAAGATTGAATGGGAAGAAACCGCTTGGCTTGGTGGCGAGCCTGCAACAATAACCCTGGGGATTGAACTCAAAGAAGTCGCCAAAACCATCACTCGCGGGCAGATTGAGAAGGCAAAGGAGAAGAAAGGTGAAGAGAAAAAGAGCGATCGCGAACGTGCTGAAAAGCCACGAGTGAAATTAACCCAAAGGCAACGCGCTGCGGCTTCGGAATTGGCGAAAAAGTATCTCGAAAGCAACGTCGCTATCTGGGATTCCTCAGTACAGGCAGCAGTAAAATCCAAAAAATATAAGCTATCTACAAGTGAGGATACAGGGGAAGTCACCGCCACTGGTGTCAACGGGGCGAAATTGGGCGTGGTAGCAAAATCGACAGGAACCGAGTTCCTCGCAGGCGACAAGAACACCACCATCGCCACTTTGAAAGGCAAAAAAGCGCCAGTAGTGAAGGAGAAAGTACGGTAATGCCAAAAATTTCTATTGACGCAGGGGAAACCATTTCGCAACTGAGCGATCGCATATTCAATGGCGATGTGCTGCGATTCACCGAACTACTGGATTTAAATCCCAACTTGGACGTATTTGGCGAACTCACACAGGGGATTGAAATCGAGATTCCTGATGTGGCGCAAATTTTGAATTATGCCAAACCGCAACTTTCTGCGGTGTCGGAAACCATCACCGGGATTTCCTCTACAGTTTCCGCAGTCGTAGAAAAACTTCCTTCGCAGCTGCAAGGATATGCCAAAGAAGCTGTCGAACTATTGGGCGAAATCAATGGCGTAGTTGGGCAAGCCGAATCTCTACTAGGACAAGCTGAGGCGGAGATTAATAAGTATGGCGATAAGCCTGTTAAGGTTGTTCAGTGGCTATTGGGTTATGAATCTCCCACAACGAGTTCTCAATCGGCTACTAAAGCTACTTCTAAGTAAACAGAAAATTTGACCCCGCTCTTACTATGCCATTACAAATCCTGAAAAGATTGCGCTTTGGCGTATCCCAAGTGGAACTTGGGGCTTCGTAAGAAGCAGGGCAACTATATGGTAACAACATTTCAACTACTCCAATCAGTAATCGCAATCAGAAACACCAACTCTCCCACCAAGAGCGATCGCAATTGATAGTATTTTTGCTGCTGTTCTTGCTCAGATTCGCCAGTGCTAACTTTTAACAATGGGGTCATCTTCTCGGGACCAATGGTGACGGCTACCCTGGCAAAAATTAACTCAAAAATCTCTTCTTTGATTTGTGCGATCGCTTTTGTCTTGAAAAAGTCCACTACCTCAGCAACCAAAGATAACTGCATTTCAATATCAAAACTGCGAGTCCAGTCGAGGAAGTTATCTTTTAATTCCTCAGTGGTGTCGGTGATATCTCCCAAATCCATGAGACTGAGGGGATTCTCGTGAGTTTGAAGTTTGACTAGATGCGATCGCGCCACTTCTAATATCGAAGCGCGATCGGCTTTGTTGAGTAGCTCAATTAGGTCGGACGCGACTTCTTTTTGAACTGCTTTGATACCTTTATTATTTATGTCAGGTAGATGTTGATTTGTGCGTCTAAATAAGGTAAAAAACGAACTTTTGCAACCTGCATTGTAATAGCCGATCGCTTTTAAAAAATTCTCCTGCCAGTACTTCAATCGTTGCTGCCTGGAAGTTGTCGCATAAGTTTTAATTTGCTTTTCGGTAATCGACTTGTTGTAATTTTCGCATTTCTCTGATGCTAGATTATCAAAATGCGAGAAAAACGCTTTTACTTTTGCCTCTCGAACTATTACTAATTGCTTTGATTTAGGGGCGACACGGGCATGTTCTGGGCGATGACTACCCTTAACCAAGAATACTGGTTCATTGCAGCAAGGGCAAACTAATCGCCATTGTGAATATTGAAGATAATTCGAGGTTTCTGCATCAACAAAAATGCCGTATCTCAACGACTTTGCATACTGCATATTAAATATATTTCAATAGCCATTTTAAATATTGTAATGCAGAATAGTGTTGTTATTTTTATGTTTTTAGTAGTTTATGATTTTTAAATTAATAGTGACAGTCAGCGCCGCCAGTATTGCTATTAGCGCAATCAAAATATCTTTCATACCTGCGCCATTACCAATACCACGAACCAGACAGGTTAACGTCAGGAATGAATTGTACTTTGGCATGTCAAAACCGGGCGGGGAAATATCAGAAGCCGAATGGCAGGAATTTTTAAACAAGAATATTACTCCCAAATTCCGAGAGGGATTAACAGTGGTTGAGGGCAAAGGGCAATATCTTAATCAAGAGGGGAAGCTAATCAAAGAAAATACAAAATTATTAATTTTGATTCATCAAAATAACTCTAATACTAAATCTAAAATTCGTGCTTTAATTGAAGAATACAAACGCCAATTTAATCAAGAATCAGTTTTGCAAGTCACTACCAATCTTGATTAAATACAAAGGGAACGATAGAGGTAAATCCAATTGGTATGCGCCTCATCGCTCCTTTTGCACGAGTAAGAATTAATGATGATATTTTTGAAACTGGCGACCAAACTCTGCTGGAGGTATCAGTGGATTTGGGCGAAGATGCACGCGCAAGTAAATGCAGTTTTTCGCTGTACGATCCAGGCTTAAAAATTGGCGGCAAATATCAAGCTATTAGCTTCAAAGTTGGTGGGATTGAAGTCCCTCCCGACCTTCTTCAATCGCCGCAGGCTGCGGCTAATCCCCCTCTGCAAGTTGATGCGGCAGGGAGTACGCCAACAGTTGCGAACACTGGTGGGCTAGCATTGCCTACAGCAGGTAGTGGTGGGTCAATATTGTCGCGCCCAAGTGGGCGTACAAAAGTAGCACAAGCCGATTACTATCGCAAGGTATGGGAATCAATGGCGATTCGTCCCGATCGCGCCAGTATGGTGCAAAGAGAAGGGCAAACAGCAGTTAAGAATCGCTCCAGGTATGAGCAAGTTCAAAAGGCGACAGGCGTGCCTTGGTACGTAATTGCGGCGATTCATTTTCGTGAATGCTCATATCGATTCGACCAGAATATTGCCAACGGCGACCCCTTGACGCGGCGAACAACTCGCGTACCAGCCGGACGAATTCCCAATGTGCCGCCTCCATATACTTTTGAGCAAGCTGCGATCGATGCACTACAAAAAGATTCGCGATTCTCGGGAACGAACTGGGGCGACATTATCGATGTTATGTGGAGACTGGAGTCTTACAACGGTTTTGGCTACCTCAACAAGGGCAGGCCTTCGCCATATTTGCTGGCAGGAACCCAGCATTATGACTCAGGGATGTATGTGCGCGATGGGGTCTATTCTGCGGGAACTAAAGACCCACGTATCGGTGTGATGGCAATTATTTACTATTGCCTCAAAGCTGGTGGCAGTACGCAGACTATGGCTCCAGTGCAGCAACCCACACCACAGCAAGCACCCCCGCAAACACAACAAACAGTCACACCCCCTGTAGAGGTTGCCGCAAAGGGAACAGAAATCATTGTCGAGCTTGGTTTTGAGCCTGACCAACTCACTGCGTATCATTTCATTCATATCGGCACAGATTGCGATCGCGGTGAAGCCGATCGCACTACCTTCACTGGGCAGTCGATTCGCTGGCTAATGACGCGACGACTTGAAAACAAAAGCTTTGAAAACATCACCCTCAAACAATTAGCTCAGGAAGTTTGCCGCAAACACAACCTCAAACTGGAGATGGAGGGGAATGGACCAACGTACCAATTTCTCGACCAAACGGGGATTACCACCTACGAGTTGCTGCTACGGCAGTGCAAAAGCATTGGTTACACCCTCAAAGACAAGGGCGACACCTTAATAATCAAGCCGATGCGACCGGAATTTACCGGGTACGTACTTGGGTATGGTGACGTAATTTCCCTCAAATTCTCAGACAAAGCTAGAAGCGATCGCGCCCCTGGAGCGCCCAGCACGTCACTATCTCAGCCGGAATCACCTGCTGCTGAGGCAACCACAGAAATCAATCGCGCAACCGGACAAACCGAGCAGAAGAAAAAAGATGAAAAAGCAGGAACAGGGAAAAACGACGGTAAACCTTCAGCTACAGGTGCAGTTTCAACTCCCGTCACTGGAAACATCAAACCAAAAGCAGCCAGCAGTCAAAGTCAACCGCCAAAAGTCAGCGAGCCAATCAAGAAAGAAGAGCCAACCAAAACCGAAACCAGTGCCCGAAAAAACGCCAACGGCACTACAACAAGCATCACCAAAACCACCAAGAAAACCACGGAAAAAGGCAAAGTCACTACCGTTTTCCGCACCGATTCAAATACCAACGGGATTCTTACCTCTCGAACAGTTACTACCATCGAAACCACCAAAGGCACGGAAATCACCACCGAAGAAACAAACGCAGCCGGAGCCAAAACCACCAAAACCACAAGCAATACCAAAGTCACCAAAGCCGCGCTCGACTCCCTAAATTTAAAACCAGATGAGCCGACAGCTACAGCCACGGCTAATCCACCAACGCCAACTAGCAGCGACGCGCTCGGACTTCCCAAGCAACCAATTGGCGCGATCGACCTTGCAGATGGGAGAGCCGAAGCTCAAGCGATCGCAGATGAAGCCAAGCGGATTCGCGGTTATGAATCCAGCGCGAGCGTGGTGACAACACCAGAAATTCTGACCCTTGCGCCGGGAAGCATTATCGCCATCTCTGGGGAATTAGTGCCAGAACCATTTGATCGCGAGTGGCGGGTGCATTCGGTATCGCACAAATTTCCCGGCGGCATCAGTGAGATTGGCTTTTATACTCCCCAAGCTGCTGCAAATCGCGAAGCGGCTCCTGTCGCTGCCGCCACCGCAACAACGCCAACCTCCACAACTCCACTTGTTACAGGCGGAAGCCTGGCAGAGAGAATAATTCTCACCATGCAAAAGCTTGGGCATCAAGTTTTTACCGCAGCAGGCGAACTCAATATTGTTTATGTCGAGGGGATTGACGCGAACGGCAACCCCAACGCAGACAGGATAGACGAGTGGAATGATTTGCGGACAGTAATTGCGTTTGAGGGAGGCAAACCCGTTATCAAGGGCGCGTGGGCAGCGACTACCGAACCAGGGCGCTACTACACACAAAATCCACTCAACTCGCAAGGTGCTTTCCGCATAGCCTTTGGGCAATATCGCTCATGGGTGGTTGGTTCTCACCGGGGGAACCACGAAGCGCTTGTACAAGCTGCTCCAGTACGTGGGTATCGCGATCGCAATAAAGATGGTGAACGGCAGGGCGACCCGGTTACAAGCGGGAATTTCGGCATTAACCAGCACTGGGGCGGCGACCAAGGAAATGTGGGGCGCTGGTCGGCTGGATGCTTGGTTGGTCAAACTCGTGCGGGACACCGCGAATTTATGGCGATGATTAAGAAGGATTCGCGATACCGCTCAGGGTATTTGTTCTGGACAACTGTGCTTGATGGTAAAGCTCTGGCTTAACCCTTGGCAGAATTCTACCGAGGGTACTGGGAATTTTTAAGCAAAAATGCTGCTAGCTATATATTTGCTGATTGGTGCCGTTTGCGCGATCGCTTTTTTCCTTTCTCCTTATTTTCTTTGTTATGTGTCGGCTTTTGAGGAAAGCGAAGGTGATGACATTGCAATAAGTATTGCCTGCATACTGGGATTTTTGGTTATCACAGTCGCGTGGCTGCCTGTATTTTTATTTGCGATCGCTTATCGGGCATTTAAATGAATTTATTAGAATTGCTGGCGGAATTTGCCAAGCTCAAAGCACAACTCAATGAGCTTACACACCGCACCTACGGATTGCAAATCGGCGTGGTAACAGACAACCGCGACCCATTAAACCTGCGCCGAATCAAAGTAGCGCCCCAATCAAAGGGGGGAGCCTATACCAGCGAATGGCTCATGCACTGCAACCCTGACCCGCAGCGCGACGCTCCATTGCCTCCAGTTGGCAGTACAGTTTTTTACCAATTCCTCGACGGCGACCCCCATGATGGGGTGTGGTTAGGAATCGCCCACAATCAAACCAATCCCAGTGACCCATTGCAAACTGACCCTACGATTGACAGCGCGATCGAGATTCCCGGAAACGATCGCCGTAGTGTAGCAGGTGAGGCAACCTATGAAGTGCAGGGCGGACGCACCGAGGAAGTTGGCAAAAATTACACTTTGAAAATCAGTGATGAGTATCAGGTGGAAATTGGGGGAGAGGTGGAAATTACGGCAGGCGATCGCATCACCATCAAAGGCATAGCAGTGCGATTGGAGGATACCACCGGGGCATTTATCGAAGTGTCCGGGGGTGCAGTGCGAGTTGGTAATGCCGCCGGGCAGGATTGGCAATTGGGCGGTGGCAGTGGCAGCGCGTGGCAGTGGGATTGTGCCGGAAGTGCGATCGCTGTAACTGCGGCTTCTGGATTCTCAATCAACGGCAAGCAAATCGCCGTGATTGGGGCAGTAGATAGCGATGGAGATACAATAGTAAATCGAGGATACTAACGCTTTTTAAACACAAAGTCACCACTTTGCCCTAGGGCTATTTGAGAATGCGGCAATTCCCCAGAGGCAAAAGGAATAGGGATTTTTGCCGGGAACGCCTTACATTTTCCAGAACCTTGATAATGAATGCATCCAGTACAGCCTAATTCTTGTGGCATATTTACCTCTATTCAATTTCATTCTTTTCTGCTTTCGCTAAAGTTTTCCCTGTTTCACTTTCTGATGCCCGATTGGCAACATCATCTGTGCTAGTTATTCTATCTTCTTTGATTTCTTTTTTCCGTTTTTCAGTGAGCGGCTCGTTTTTGTAAGTCACTACTTGCTTACCGTCCAAGGCAACAAAATAGCCAAAATCTTTCAAATATATAGAATCATGTCCTTTTGCTTTTGCAAATTCAGCAATTGCGGTCGAATCAACGTTATTGGACTCATTCCCAGGAAACTTGCTACCAAATAAGTCAAAATCCTTGGACTCTAAAATCAGTGGATTTTTGACATTTACTTTTGCCGTTACCACAGAAGCTTCCTCAGATTTTTGCGAACCTGATGAATAAGCGTAATCTTCAGACTCTCGTTTGTTGGAAGCCAGATAAAATCCTCTGCCAAAAATTCCTTGTGCATTCTTGGAAGGATCAACACCATCATTCTCAACACTGCTTGTCACTGATACAGTATTGCCGTGATAGAAGGAAAGATTGCCAGTATAACTGCCCTTGACGTAATCTTCTGCCTCCGCCTCGGTCATTTTCGGTTTATACTTTTTGGCGGTTTCCGCATCTACCAATGGATGGTCGATCGCTTTTTGAATTTCCGCAATAGATTTAGTGCGATCGGTAAGGTTTTGCTTGTTTTCTTGAAGTTTGCGTTCCTCGGATTTATTTAATTTAAGCTTTGCGGCTTGAATTACTTTATCGTCCACTACATAGCCATTTCTAATTGCTGCAAGCAACTCACCTTTGTAGCGAGCCGGGGAGTAAACGGCTTTGGGATTATCGCCCTTCCATTGCTCATAGGTTTTATTGCCAACAAAATCAGGGTTTTTATGCTCATTAACAAAATCCCTATTTCGTCGAAATTCATTGAATTGGTCAGTCGTCAGATTAGGCTTGGCAAATGGGTTGGTCTGCTTTGCCTTCAATAGTCCGTCGTTTGTTGCCGTAGATTTCGTCGCTGGCTTATCGCCGCCAGCAGCTTTACCCTTGATGTTCTCTACTTTCTTCTTTGCTCCGGCACTATTGTTTTTACGGCAAGTCTTTTTAGAACTGACACAGCTACCCCCACAGGGAGTACCCTTAGTGCAGTTTTTTGCTTTAGCTCCACTTTTGGCTGCAAACTCAATAAAATTATCAGCCTGAACAGGATTAAGCATCCTGTAGCTGGTAAAATCCTCGCCAATTTCAAATCTGTAACGCTTAGTTAATTTTGCATCCACCCTATCCTCAAATACTCCGACAAGGATATCACCATCAATATAGGCTTCAGGTATTGCTGTAATCCCGTCTGTGTACTGCTCTTCAAGTACCGATTTGATATCTAGTAAGGCTTGAGTATCTGTAATTCGGATGCGATCGGCAAAATTGAGGACTAGATATAGCCCGATCGCGCGATATTCATTTTCTGTTAAGCTCGCAGCCATTTCGCCCTAGGATTCCCAAACAAGGTTAAGCAAACGAGCCATCTTCTTTTAAAATTCCAGTAAATTTATTTCCCTGCATATCTTCGTAGAAGACTTTGATACCTTCAGGGACATCCATAAACTTATCGACGACAACCTCAAAGCCAACAACAGGCTCAAGGGTATCTGCAAGTTCTAGAAGTAGCTGCGGAATTGAAGCAATCATAATTTTTCAGGTTTAGTGTTTGGTTAAGCGGAGGCAGTCAGTGAATCTTTCCACTGAGTCAGAATTTGGAAAACTTCGCGATCGCCGCCAACGTCGGGGTGATATTTTTTAGCAAGAGCGCTGTAAGCCTTTTTCACGTCAGCGTTCAAGGCTTCTCTAGCAGCTTTTTGTGCCGCCTTCTTCTCCGCACCTTTTAAGCCTTTGGGAGCTTCATACTTGCTGGACTGGGGATTGATACCAAAAACCTCCCACGGGCGATTGTATTTAAGCACGTCAACGCCATTGATTGAGGATTTTGTACTAGTAAAACGCTCATCTGGTAACTTACCAACAAACTTCCGGTACGCCTGTTTAAAGCTTTCTTCATCCTTCAACTTTCCACCGCCGTTATTTGCCATACGCCACTTACCAGACCTTTCAAGCTCGGCAAGGTTCTTAACTCCAAATTTCTCGTAAACGGCGGCACGCACCTGTTTGTTGGAGAGGGGCTCCCCATTCCGTTTATTTTCGGGGGCAGAAGATTGACCAGCAGCAGGAAGCGCAAGCAGAACGCGCTGGGTAACTTGCTCAACTTTTTTCTGAGGGATTTTCTCAGGCTTAGTTTCACCAGTTGCAGTAGGTTTGGCGCTTCCCGATCCGCCATCACCACCGCGTTTTTTCACCTCGGCAACTTTTTTCTTCGCCGCCGCACTACCTGTCTTTCTACAGGTACGATTCGCGCTGATACAAGTTCCCCCGCAGGACACACCTTTAACGCAGTTCTTTGGTTTTGCGCCTTTCTTGGCTGCAAATTCAGCGATCGCTTCTGGCTCTGCCATCTCTACGTCGCCAGCATTTTCCAGCCCATAACTCACCTCTGCGTCTGAGGTTATCTCAAACTTGAATCGTTTGGTAAGGGTGTCGCTGACCTTATCCTCAAATACTCCAGAAATATTTTCGCCTTCAATATAGGCTTCAGGGATTGCGGTAATCCCATCTGTGTATTGCTCTTCTAATACTGCCTTGATATCAAGGAGGGATTGCCCGTCAGTTATGCGAGACTTGCCTTTTTCAATAAAATCAACAAGCGCATAGACGTAAAAGCCTATCCGCCTATAATCAATATCACTAAGCTGTGGCATTTTCGCTATAGGATTCCCATTGGGAAGAATGAAAGCAAACCCTATGGCTACACTTCGCACCCTTACTTACCCTTTAGCTGTAAAAAATGGCTCGCTGGCTTTGAGCGAGGATTACAGCACCATTCGCGATGCAATTTTCTCGGTTCTTGAGACTCGTCCTGGGGAAAGAATTATGCGATCGCGATTCGGTTCGCCCGACTTTATTTTTGATGCCGTCGCACATCCTCAAGCAGTACTATCGCGAATACAAACTGCACTGGAAGAACAAATCGCAGATGTGACTTTTGAAGTGACAGGTTCGATTGACGATGATGGCGCTTTCTCAGTCAGGATAGAGTGGGAAGTTGAAGGCAATTTACAAGCACCTATTGAGTTTGTCTTGGAGAATTAAGTGGTAGAGAAAATATATGCGCTTCTCGGTTGAGTCGCGTTTTCTCTTTGACAACTATCCAATGCTTTCTGTTTTCCTCAACCATAAAAAACGTAAAACCACCCCATGCAAAATACCCCTGCTTGCAAGGTGGTAGTCTCTTGTATTCTAGTATTCGCAGTACGATGTCTTTTGGCATGATTACTTTTCCAGATGCCATTTTTTCTAAAAAAGTATAAGCAGCAAGCCACTTAGCAAGTCTAGGCAAATTCTCATATTCATTAGTGACATACAACAAGTCGATCGTACTGATTGGGAAGCATTCAGTAGTTGTAGTAGCTCTGACTTCCTCTAGCTGAGCAGAACAAACCAAATCGTTAGACTGAATATCAGATTTTTCATGAGTAACTGGATAATTTAACTGCTTGGCGTACTCATCCAAGGTGCCCAACTCAAATGCTTTAATAAATGTTTTTCGACCATCTCTGAAGCTAGATATCCCAGCATTTTCAAGAAACTTATTAAGAGTCGTGCGGCTTTTAATTCCGTACCGAAGCATGACCTCTTCTGTCGCAACTGGCTGCAAATCTAACGTATCCATTCATCCATCCATTCATCCATCTGTCTAGATGGTAACAGATAGCAATATTTTCAGTTGACCTGATTGCCAATTTAAGACTCATTAGTTTACTCGGATATGCGAGTATAACAATGCAACTAAAGTAGCATTTAAAACCAGAAATTATACTTTTTGATCGATAAGTATAGTTTGAGTGGCAAGGCTTTGGAGGATGTTAGGGACAATATGTCCCTAACATCCAAAAGACAGAGTGTCCACCGCGCTTTGCTTCTCCAAATGGTGAAGCAAAGCTATCAATTCAGACGCATTTGAGATTAAAGCGACGGGTAGGACTTGCACCTACATGCGGCTGGCGTGAAGCCACACCACGACTCTTGTCTTGGAGAGTCTGCAATCACTATTTCTGCCACCATCGCAGGCTCCCGGTTGCTATTCCACCCGGAGAAGTCACTGTAGATTTTCTATTTAGACTCTGATGGTCACAGCCAAAGAAGAGCATGTATATATTAGCACAGGGAAAATTAGAAGCAAAACCCTGTGGCAATCGGATTTACTCCGGATTTTGGCAACCTGTGGAAACCCTTGTCAAATAAAAGTTTTAAAGATTTTTATGCTTTATTTTTGAGCTTTTGGCAACCTGTGAAACGCACATCTAGCAAGGGGTTTGAATTTTGCGGAGAATTCCGCAAAATAGGCAAGCTACGATATAAAGTAGATAGAATTACCTTCTATGTCTTGTTGGTTCAACTCCCAGTTGAACCATATTGATCCATTTACCACAGGGAACCCTAGCCTAAAACCCTGTGGCAATCAGATTTACCCCACTTGAACCCGAACCCTTGTATCCTGCGGAACCTGCCGAGATTCTGGCTGCGATGCAGGACGCTTGCTACATCTCAAGCGATCGCAAACTTAACGACTTCTCGGCAGCAAGCCCCATAACTGCACTGTATGAGGGGCACTTATTCGCAATTCTCGAATTGCTTTACTACGCCAATAAGTTACCCAGTGCGATGGCTGTGGAATTCCTGAAAATAGTCGGGATTCAGCGCCGACTTGGGGCTGCGGCAAATGTTACGCTCACTTTTACCCTCAGCGCTCCACTAGGAACTCCCTTCTACCTCAGCGCAGGATACATGGTAAGTGACAGCACCAATACATATAACTTTTATACCGATGAGGATTTGGTAATCCCCCCCGGCGCTATCTCTGGGGATGTTGCGGCTACTGCCGAAAACCTTGGTACGGTGTACAACTTGCCTGCCTACAGCATTATTAACCTTTCGGAAACTCGCGCTTTCTTGGCTTCCGTGGTAAACATATCCTCTGCTACTGGAGGTCTGGACGAGGAAACTGAGCAGGATGCGAGAAGTCGAGGGTTTTTGGCACTGCGGAGAAGGGGATTGATTTCTGCTGATGACTACGAGCAGGAAACTGTAGCAATATTAGGGGCGGGTTCGGTCGCCAAAGCGATCGGGCAATTGGCAGCCGATCGCCTTACCTACGAAAAGGGTGCAGTGCATTTATTTTGCTTGAATCCTGACGGCTCGGTACTTGGCGACGGGCAGCGCAACGAACTACAAACAGCGCTGCGGGATAAATCCCCTATTGGTGTGGCGGTATACGCCAGCACTATTGATTTGGTGCTTTTAGACGTTTTCGTCATCGCCGCACTACTCCCTGGAAGCAATCCCGAAACAGTCGGACTGGAATTGCGATCGCAGCTTTCCGAGTATTTGGCTCCAGGTAAATTGCCACTGGGGGAAACAATCAAACTCAAAGAATTAGAATACGTGGCGAGAAATACTGGAATCGCCTATGTACAGAGCGTTTCCACTCATGTAGGGGAAGAGGTGAGCTATGCAGATATTCCACTACCAAATAAATTCTCAGCAGCAAAACTCGGCAACTTAACTGTGGAATTGCTGTTAGACGGGCAAGTCTTTAGATATAGCTGGGGTTAAAACATATATGGCAAGCGCATGGGAAACGGGGCGACCGATTTACTATAGACTACCGATCGCAGAGGGTAAGTATCAGGTTCACCCTGATGACACCGAGTTAGAACCAGTTAGCGACTGGTTAACGACACCATTGGACGCGAATTTAGTAGAAGTGCGGGCACTTTTAGATGAATTTTACAGCGATTACCTTGACCCACTCACAGCTAAAATTGAAAACCTAGATTGGTTGGCGCAACTGGTGGGATTTACTGGGGAGTATTGGGAGACCAACTGGACAGAAACCCAGAAACGCACACTCATCAAGGATTCGCTCACTTATATTTGGCAAAATAAAGGTACGCGATCGGTTTTGGAGTATCTGCTCGATTTGTTTGATATTGCCGGGAAAATTTACCAGCTTGGACAATTTTTAGCTGGCAGAAATGTGGCAGGAGATACGCTAGGCGGAGAGAATTTAGAATACTTTTTATTGCTGCCATTGCGATATTTACGCACTTCTTATCAATGGAGATTAGCTAATAAGATAAATCGACTGTATAGCCCTGTATTTGTAGATTCCAAGGTAATGTACAGCCAATTTTATGCTGGCTTTAGTTGCGCTGGTGAAGCAGTTTTTAATGCGAGCGTGGAGATTGAATAGCTTATAAGTCTGTCGGGAATTTTGAGCCTATGACCCAAATTGTAGGCAAGATTGTAGATTCCGCAGGCTTTCCTGTTACTGGCGAGTTGATTGTTACCCTCGATTCGCCACTCATCGACACGTCCACCAACCCGGACGAGCTTCATGTTTTATTGCCCCACACTTTTACCATTACTAGTGGGGTTTTAACTGGTGTTGACTTGGTCGAATCGCAGACTAGAAACATCACTTATCAATTTTCAGTAGTTGCGATCGCCTCCGAAGATGCTTATTACCTTTCGGATGGTACAGAATACGATGGACCAAGAATTCTGCATACCGACAGCAATTGGTACACTGGAACATTTTACGAAGCGGGGCAATCCCAGCGATTGGGAGTAGTATCGCTCGATATTCGCACACCAGTGTTGGAATTCCGGGCAGTAGTCCCCAACGTCGCCAGCGTGGAATTCGCCTCTCTAATCCCAACTGGAGTATCACGGGACACGTTACCGACGACTGTGCGGCAAGTAGCGGAACTCATAGCCAGCGACGCTGATTATGTGGAATCGCTGCGAGGTGGTCCACGATTTAAGGGTGAGTATAACGCCAGCACCTATTACCAGCGTGATGATGCGGTAACTTATGCAGGTAGCAGTTGGGTGTATATCAACGCTGACCCTGCCAACGGACAAACTCCATCGCTGATAAACACGGCATACTGGCAAATTTTGGCAGAGAAAGGGGAACCTGGAGGCACAGGCGGACAAGATACACCCTACGACGCAACTGGGTGGAATGGTGCGACATGGGCACCGACTGCAAACGCTGTGCGGGATGTGATTGAAACCTTGGCAAAACTGACGGACTTGACTGGATTTGCACCAATCAACAATCCTACTTTCACAGGCAACGTCAATCGCAGTACTATTCCTACATTTGGCGATCGCACTTCGCAGTTGGCAACAACGCAGTGGGTAGGGAACGAGTTTGCGACTTTGGCAAGCCCAACTTTTACAGGCAATCCCGCAGCGCCGACACAAGCTTTAAGCGATTACAGCAACAAGTTAGCAACCACAAAATTTGTCCAAGATTATTTTAATAATCAGGGTGGTAATAACCCGCTATTTATTGCCTATAAAACTAACGACCAATCGTTATCAAACGGCACAAATATTCTTAATTTTAATGCTGAACAAGTCGATACAAACGCAGCTTTTGTACCTAGCACGGCTACCTTTACCTCGCCAATCTCTGATTGGTACGAGTTCAGCGCTTCCGTATATTTAGAGCGAACGGCAGGCACACAAATAGATGCGGCAGCCGTTGATATTCATGTTTTTTCAGGGGCAACACTACTAGGAATTTACCGACTAGATGTAGCGGTAAATTACACGCAGCAATTTCTGCAAATGAAAGGCTCGTGCCCCATATTTATGATTGCAAGCTCAACTGCACAATTGCGATTTGATATCACTCTTTCTGGAGGTGCAACTGCACAAAACCGGAATACTTTTACTAATTATTTTGGATTAACTTATTTTTCAGCTAAGAAATTAATTTTTTAAATAAATGACTAAAACCACTTTTACCAACGGGACGGCCGTCACACCGGAATTCCTAAATGCCATCAATAATCCAGTATTTGATGACGCTGATTTCGACGGGCATTTTCCACGAATAACGGATGCTGACTTGTCAAGCTCCCCTGGCAACGTTAAGCCTGAATGGCAAGCGTTTCGCGATACCCTCAAGGTTTCCGCAGGCACGGGATTGAGTGCCTCATACTTGGGAGGCGCAATCATCCTTCCCAGTGGCGAAACAAGTACGATCGCACCTGCGACGGTATCGCTGACAAACAACGCGACAAATTACGTTTATGTGCGGAGTACGGGGGTTGTTGAAGTTG
This sequence comes from Calothrix sp. NIES-4101, assembly GCA_004296455.1. GTDB lineage: Bacteria > Cyanobacteriota > Cyanobacteriia > Cyanobacteriales > Nostocaceae > Brunnivagina. The sequence continues at coordinate 2,953,133 of AP018280.1, read as the reverse complement.
GGCTATTCCTGCCTTCCCGGTGTATTCCCCTGGCAAAAATTGTTACTGTCGCTGGGGCGATATCGGGCGCAGTAATTGATTTGCGCCCACGATTTGCAATCACTCCCCTCGCCAATGCCATCAAGGTATTCGGCGGCTCTGGGGATGAGGGAGACTACAACTTAGCATCCGGCAGCGCCACACTGGACAGAGGTTTTTACTATTACAGAAACTTCACCGTTGCCGCAGGTGCAACTCTAACAATTAGTCCCTTTGCGCGGATTTTCTGCTCAGGCACAGTCAGTATTGCCGGGACTGTAAATATCTCCCAATTCTCCAGTGGGGGAACGTCGTTTTCTACCCAAGTAATCGGGAATATCGGTGGCTTGCCTGGAAGTGGTCCCGGTGGTGGTAGTGGCTCATCTCCGACTGGTGGACAGGCTTACAACTACGCCGCAACTCCCTACGGTTCTGGCGGTGGTTCCGGCTTCCTGTCGATAACTAGCGGCTCGGGCGCGATCGCGCCTGGGGGACGTGGCAATGGTGGTATTTGGATTGAAGCGGCTGGAGCTGTATCTGTATCAGGGGCAATCAATGCCAGAGGGGAAAATGGTGGAGTTGGTTCTGTGTCTGGCGTTGGCTCGTCATCTGGTGGTGGTGGCGGCAGTGGCGGGCTTGTCTTGATCTCTTCGCTAACATCAATCACTCTTACAGGCGCTGCCAGCATTGATGTGCGCGGTGGTAACGGCGGTAACGGTGTCGGTAACGGCGACGGTGGCGGCGGTGGAGGTGGCGGGCAAGTAGTGCTGATTTCGCCAACTATCACCACTACTGCCACCATTCAGCTAACTGGGGGTAGCAAGGGGACTACAGCAGGCACGGGAAGTGTCGGCGGTGGCTCTGGCGGTGGTTTTGGTGGCGCTGGTGGTGGGCAAAGCGCTGGCAGCAATGGGCAGCTTATTACAAGAAATATTCTCCCGGTGGGTAACTAATTATGTATTACTGGATTAACGAAAATGGCAACATCGCAGGCTACTCAGATGCCTTCATGCCCGATGATTCACGCCCTCAAGGCTTCGACTTGGTAGAAGGACCCGACTTACCGATCGCGGATTTGTATTTTGATGGGGAAAATGTAGTCGAGAAACCAGAAAAACCAGGCGATCGCTTTTTCTGGAATGAGAAGACTAAGCAGTGGGAGGAAATACCCTCGGCAGAATTATTCCAGGGGTCTAATTGGGATAGATTATTGCTGTCGCTGCAATCTTCTCCCGAATGGGCAAAAGCTTACGCAGCGAGCGAGCGCACATTGAAGGCGAATAGTGCTTACACCACTTTGCTGGTTACTCTCACCAATATTCGCGATATCAGCACCCTGGAATGGGCGATCGCCAAACTCAGAGAAGCAATGACCGCAATATCTGGAATTGGCGATTTTACAGCAGAGGAAATCGAGGAAATTAATCTGAAATTGGCAGATGCTGGATTCTCTCTAGCTCTTGAATAGCCGCCCAAAATCCAAAGCGCGATCGCAATTGGGAAAACAGCAAACTATATTCTGAGGGGATAGCTTCAGCTAATATTTCGTCAATGATTTGTTTCTCCAATCTAATTTCCGCCATGCCCAAGTCAATATCCTTTTTCAGTTGTTTTGGGCTTTTGACGTTCTTTTTGTAGTCGGCAATTCGCTGTTTTTGCTGCCTGATTCGTTCCTGACAGAGGGCGATTTGCTCGCAGATTGGGAGGGTGTCCCAACGGATAAACCAGTCATCTCGGATGCATAAAGGTGGTGTAGTTGGGTGCAGTCCTGAGCGAACTCGCCATTTCCCATACCCTCGGTAGAATTCTGCCGGGGGTATGTGTTTCATGGACAAGAAGAAATCGCGATCGCGCTTATCTTGGCTGCCGTCTTGCCAAGTCACATGAACAACGTCGCCGACAATCTTCACCACTTGGCAGTATTGGGTGACTGGAGGGGAAACCGCAAAGTATGCTCCAGGTACAATATCTTTGTAAAATCGCTCAGACGAAATCAGCATTACTCCCCCTTAACGACTCGATTATTGACAACCTGATAGCCTGCCTTTTCCGCTTGTAGCCTCGCTTCGTGCATACAAGAGGGAATTCCGGTATCTAGTAGGTTATTCCAGTGAGCAACGTTTCTCTGTTGCCGCTCCTCTTCCCTTAATTTCTGCATTTCTTGAGCGGTTAATTTTTGGATTGCGTGCGATTCTTTGGTATATCGCGCGATCGCTTGAGATACCTGAACATGGGAGCTAAATTCGGTAGGCTGGGAGGAAGAAATCGGCGATTGTTTTTTCTGCCGTTCTCTTTCCTCATACAGATTTTTATAAAAATCAATATCCTCTTGTTTCGGCTTATTTAGATACGCTTGCGGGTTGTCCGCACCTTCGGGGACTAAATCCATTTGCTCCTTCTCCCACTGCTGATTTTGAAATGCGATCGCTTCCCAGTCGATTTCTCTCTCTGCTTCTAATCGTCGGGGTTCTTGCTGTGGCGCTGGGGCGATAATTTCTTGTGGCTTGGTTTGTTCCAGCCATTCCTTGTAGCGTTGCACTTCCCCGGTATTGGGCGCGGTAGGTGCTTGGGGATTTGATTTAAAGGCTCCCTGGTGGCGATATAGCTCGGCTTTCTCCTCCTCGCTAACCTTCACTTCATTTTGCTCCCTAAGCGCCATATTCGCCAATTTCACGGCTGTTGATTCTTGGTATTCTTGCCAATCGTTGGCAAGGCGTACTGGCTCATTTCTGTAAGAAGCTCGCACATTTTTACGAGCCTCGTGAATATCAAGTCCCCATCCTTTTTGGAGCCACCGTTTCGCGTGCCAGTCAATGAAAGCATTGTCTAACTTGCCATCAACTTTCCACGGTCCATCGGGAATCCAATCCCATATCACGTCTGAAGGTTTGCGACTTTGCCCAAAAAATGGGTCAACTGCACGCGGCGGAACAATGACCTCAACATTGGATTTCTTGGGTTGCTCGACAGTCCTTTTTTCTTTAACAGGCGTAGTCGAGTTGTCTTTGTCTGCGACTTTCTCAATTGGGATTGCGGGTTTGGGTGTGTAATCTTCAATCTTTATTTCCATCTCTTCAACTTTCATTTTTTCTGCCTCTTTATTAAAAAAAATATTTGAAGATAAATTCTCTGAAGAGTAGTCTTTGATATGATTTGCTCGACTTGAACAAGTGGAAGTATCCAAGTTGGACATATGCATTTGCTGATTTGAACAAATGCTTAACCACAGGCTTTCTAGCGCCTCAAAGTTAATTGTGAACCAGTTTGCCTGATACCAAGTTTCCTTACTGTGTTTCTTAACTTCAATCAAGCCGAACTTATCCTTGAGATTTGCGATCGCTCTTCTGATTGAAGACAAACTCAAAAAAGGAAGTGTCTCTCTCCAGCTTTCAAGAGTTTTCCAGAACCATTTCTTCCCATCGTCTTTGATGTGCTTTGATATCCCGCAAAAATAGTGTATTTGCTGCAAAATCGTGGCTTCTTTCCAGCCAATCTCAGCAGCCAGCAGTGGAGGGATGAGCAGAGGGGTTTCTGGAGTTATGATTTTGCTACTCATGTCTCCATCCCTTTTGTTCGGGTTTCTGTGTTAAAATTGTTCATGCAATATCTTCTTCTCGCTTTACTTTTTCGTGGGGCGGGAATCTTTTTTTGTGCAGATTCCCGCATAGATTTAGTCACTTTTTCTTGGTAATAATGTCCAGCTAGATGCTGGACGAAACAATCCCAATCGATACCGCAGCGCGATCGGTTCGCCTCCCATGAAATGCTCGATTTCGCTTGCTTGTACCAACTTTTCAAGCTCTGTAAATAACTCTGAATATCCACATCCGCAGATATCCTTCAATTCGCCTGCCGTGCGATCGCTTGTTTTTAGGGCTGCTAAAATTTTGTCTTTCATTACTCGATATCCTCTGGAGATAAGCTGCAAACTTCGCATCCTGTTTCCCAGTCCCAGCCATTCGTTTGGCAGTTAGGGCATGGAGTTGCGGATTTTAAAACTTCTTCGGGGAAAACAGTTCCAGTTCCTTCAAGTTGATAGAGATATGTTTGTTCTCCTCTCTTGCTGACTGTCCCCTTGATTGATCGATTTTTGTTACCAACTATTGATATTTCAATCTTTACTGGGGTTGCCGTAGCTCGTACACAAGAGACAATCTGGACAACTTCTCCAGTTTTTGGATGGTAAACCCAGTCCTTACGTTTGAATTTCATTTTGTCGAAGGTCTAAAGGTAAGATTGATTCGTTCGCCGCACCATCCCCGTGTGACTTTGGGGACGCGGTGAACATGGGTTGATTGCATTCCGGGATGCATTATCAGCAGCGAGCCATGCTCAAGCCAGATTTGCTGAATTTTTGCGTCCTTCTGATTCGATTTGATTTGAAATAATCGCATTTGCCCCAAGCTCAAAGATGCGATCGCGGGATTTTCTCCCATGCTCAAATCCTTGTCGGCGTGCCAGCCAATTGAGTCATTGCCGTCACGGTACAAGTTACCAATGCAGCAATGGAAACTGTAGCCCGTACGCTCAACTATTTCAGAAGCCAGGTTGTAAAGTTCTGCCGTCCATCGGTTGCTTTGTAAGGTTATGCCTGAATACTCATAGCCTTTTCCGCCATACATACATTCCAATCGCGGATTAGGAACCGCAAAGCGGCTGGAGCGGTTTTGCTCCCACTTGAGGGTTTTGCAATATTCGTACAGTTTGTCCGCCTTATCCCTGGGCAGAAAATCAGAAATATAGCTCCAAGGATTTGCAGCAGCTTCTGAAAATAAAGATAGTTGCAGCATCAATCTCCCTCCGCAAAATAGTAGAATTCTCCGCTCTTGGAAACTTTTCCTTCCTCAATCAACTTCTCTAAAATATTTCGGGCTGTACGCTGCCCCTGTTCAACGCGATCACATATCTCTTCCAAAACAAGCCCACGGCGAGCAACCCGAAGCACATCTAAGATGCTCTGTGCTTCCAAGCAGGGATAGGAAGCATAGAAGGATAAATAATCTTTCACGCTACTTTGCTCCAATTTTTTGATAAAGCGTTGTCCAAGGCTTCAATTTGCTCGCGACTCATATCAGGAAGCGCCAGCGCTAGAGCGTAAGAAATTTGCTCTGGCTTCAAGTTCAAGAGCGCGATCGCAATATCTGCCGGGGAATATAGCCCGGTGTGACTGGCAGGCACAGCGCTGATTTCTTTGGGATTGAATCCCTCATTGCGCTGTTTGTCGGGGAGAATTTGCTTGCCGTTTTTCAGTCCCAGTTCTTTAGCTTTTTGAGCAATTTCACCCTCGGCAGAATTCTGCACAGGGTTCTCTTCAGCAATTGGCGCAAGTTCATAAATTGGCAGATTGTGCCGTGAATTCAAACTTTCACCTTCTAGCCACACCAGACAATAGCTGCCAGATATACCGCGAATCTCACCGCGTTTGCCGTCATGAGCGCCACGAATAATGCGGACTTTCTCAAATATTTCTGGCTTCCAAGCTTTTTGTTTGGGTGATTTCGGCGATTTGCTTGGTGCAATTGCTTTGTGCGCTGCATCTACTGATTTGTTCAGTTTTTGACGTACTTCCTCTGCCTCTGTCGCTGGCAGGGTGGGTAATTCCTGTATTACCTTCACCGCGTTCGCAGCTGTAAATCCAGACCAACCCACAAGCTTGCCGACCTCATCGCGGGTGCGTGTATTCTGCCCGTCTGCCTTGCCAGCTTTGATGCGCTGCTGGTTTTTCTCTTCAATAATCTCCCACCATGCAGCTGCACGTCGAGCCTTCTGCTCGTTGGTTTCCTCGCGGGTTGTGTTTGAGGAAAGGAATGCTTCATCCTCTTCCTGTTGGTTCGCATACTCCGCAATGTAAGCCCGAATCGTCAACATGCCCAAGGCTATAGCAGATTTTGTGCGGGTATGCCCTTTGATAATTCTGTAAAATCCTGGGTTTTCGCGATCGCAAACCACTGTAATCGGCTCAATGTCTCCAGTTTCCGCGATCGCTTGGAAAACTTTGCTTTCTTTGATATCTCCCTCATCGCCATATATCTGCTTCTGTAGGGGATGCGGGTTTAACTTTGATACTTCAATCTCGATAAAATTGGAGCTATTTTTGATACCTTGCCCTGGTTTTATACGAGCCAGGATAAATTTTTGACTGGTATCTATAGCCGCTCGAAGTTCATTGATACCTTCAACCAAAGTATTATCCGCAGTGATAATTATGTCGGGTATCGCCCCTCTTTTTTTGAGGATTTCTGTATACTTTTCTACTTCCTTCTGATCGACTTCTATGCCTTGAGGAATATATATTTCAGATGGCGCAATTTTGCGAAAATCAAGTCTATCTTTTGCTTGATTTTTATCAAGTGTTTGTGTCATTATAATGTCCTGTCTGGTGTCCTATGTGATGCCCGATCAACGTCCTATTTTTAGTCCTAGGATTAATCTTTATTGAGATAGCTGCCGTGTCGGGTGGCTATTTCTTTTGGTAGATACTCAGGCCACTCTCAGCTTGGGTGGTCTGCCTCGACCATGAGGCGAAATGCGCTTGTAAGCAGGCTTGATAAACTGTTCGGCGCATTTAGCCGGGTTGATTCTGTAAGTCGGGCGTGATGAGCCAGGTAAGCGACAATCCACAAAATCAATCTCCTGGCGATAAAAGTTTTTCCTAATGGCGTAACGCACTTGTTCAGCATTTTTGTAGCCGAGTGATTCCATAAACGGCATCGCGTCACTGATGTCAAGAAATTTGTTGGGAAGATTCTCCATATAGTGTGTATGTATTTGATTTATGTTAATATTATCATACACACGAAGAATTACTCTTTCGTAGTGGATGATTTAATTGATAAAATTATCTTTAATTCATACACATGAAAAAATATGACGCAAAAACGGGAATCCAGAGGACGCAAACCTTACTACGAAGGGGGGATCAAAAAAAGGGTAAACATAACGATTACGGAGACTGCGGAAGAGAACCTGGACAGCAAGGCTGCGGAGATGAGCTTGACGAGGAGCGAGCTTATCGAGCGGATGGCGAGGTTCTTAGTACCCAATATCACAGAGGCTCAGATACTGGGGGAGTCGCTGGCGAGTTAATCGCCGAGTCCCTGGAAGAAATATCAGAAAATGAAGAAATGATTGCAAGGTTGCAAGCGAAAAATGCAAAGCTCAAAGATAGAGTTTCCCGCTTGCAAGAAATTTCTAAAAAATTAACAGATGTGTGATTAGCCCAAGGTTTACCTTGGGTTTTTTGTCTGCTTACTTTTTTCGTTTACGTGGTTGATAGGTTTTCCCTCCTGATTCGGTATTGACAAGTGATTCGCAAGCATCTCCATCGCCGTCATTGTCAAGTTGTGGATTTGTTGGTAACGCTGCTTGTGCCTCCTCAAAAGTGCTAAAATCAGCACACTTCATCCCACTGGGATAAGTTTTTATGTTTGGTGTTGTGTCTGTGTCCTCTGGTTCTATTTCAGGTTCTGCTTTGTATTGCACTGGGGTTAGTGCAAGCGTTTCTTTCAATTCTTTAGAAACCTCTTTTGACTCTTGTTTGTGTTTGGTAGTAACTCCCCAACTGTTGGTGTTCTCAGATGCGATCGCAGTACCATCGTGAGTTTCCGTTTTAGTTTCAATTTGCTTTGACAAAATACCGTCAATATCTGTGTCAGTTTGAGTTTTGGTTTCGATAAAACCGTAGGAGACTGTCTTTTTTACAGACTTGGTAACGGTTTTTATTTTGCCGTCAGGTTGTTGGAACTTGCGGGTTTCGGTGCGCTCAACGCGATAACCTTGGTTGTCATCTTCCTCAAATCGTTGCTCCTTGATTTCGGGTTCATTAATTTCTATCTCAGTTTTTGGTTTTACCTCCTTTGACTCAGGAACTTGAACATTTGGTACTGCTTGCGATACCTCTTCTGGGGGTAGCTGAGGCGATCGCACTAAAGCCAATAAGAAAGTTATTGAGCCAAATGCGATCGCGATTTTGAGTAAAGTATTTTTTGTTTTTTGCATGGTGCTGTACAACGACGACACCACGGTTTTAACTGACCCTCGGCAGAATTCTGCATAGGGTTAATACTGATTGTATAGTAGTGCATTGCATTATTATTTGCAATGCAAAAATTAGAAAAGCAGATAAAAATCAACCCGCCCTGTCTTGTGATGAGGGCGGGTCTTCTTTGAGCATTGCCAAAATGCGATCGCGTTGTTGCCTGAGACTTTGGTTCTCTCGTCCCAGGCTAGCTATTTTTTTATCAGTGACTGACGCTCCTTTTCGGCGTTAGTTATCCATTCATCGTGTTTGATGAGCATCTCGCGTATCTGTTTTAGTTCTTCACCTTCCCCTTTGTTTTCAGAGGTATTTTCTAGTCCCAGCGCGGAAGCAAGCAACTCATTAATAATTTGCGCTTTTGTCTTGTTTGTTTTATCAGAAAGACGTTTTACCGCCTCCATGATTTCTGGCGTAGTCCTAAAAGTCATTTGCTCAGTTAATTTCATAGCTTGCATTGCATTGCTTTTTCTGGATTGTAGCGCCATAAAAGGAATTCTAGCAATAATGTAATGCAACTCTTGACTTTTGCACTGCAATTGCATACATTAGGTTTAAGGGCAAAGCCCAACAAAAACCCCGGCTGCCACCGGGGAACGAATTAACAAAAAGTATTGGACTCATTTTAACCATGAAAACATACTCTCGCACCGAACTCGAATCTAAAAAACTTTCTGAACTAAAAGAAATAGCTGAAGGCTTGCGATTGACTCTCCCCTCTGATTGTGACAAGCGAATCAAAGCGAATTGGGTAGCAGAAATTCTCGCAGCCCAGCCTCAAAAAGTCAGCGATGATGTTGCGGCTAGCCCTAGTGAGTACACCATTGAACCAGTTGGAAAAACTAACACTCAAATCGCCTATGTTGTTCGCAAATCCGGGCAAAGAATTGGACTGATTTTTCAACTATATGACAACTGGCAGTGTGGAGATGGTAAATACTACGCCAATTCTGAAGATGCGATCGCGGGACTTGAGCGGCTAACTTCTAACCCATCCGAAGGCATTGAAGTGCTTCGAGTTTCTGAGGGCAAATACACCTCTCTTGATGGAGAAGCTGAAATCATCCAAAGCGGTGAGATTGCAGTTAGTGCTAGACAAGTTTTGAAGCTTTGGAAAAAACCAGGGAATCGATTTTACTACCGCACTCTTCAGGATGCCATTAAAGAGGTTGACCCAGTGGCGGTGCAAGCACGGTATATACTGCCTGGTGATGAAATCTTTATTGTTGATGCAAAAAAGCGAGTCAAAACTTTAGCGCGATCGCACAAGCAGGGAATTCAATGTCTTGCAATCATCTGCGAGGACGGCTCGGAATTAAAACGCTTCTTCTACGAACTCGTGCAGATTGCTCAAGCAATGAAGGCGGTTGCAGCATGTTAAAGAAAATTACAATCGCGATCGCATTAGCGTTACTGCTCACTCCATCCATAGCGATCGCATCCGACGAATGTAAACCGCCAAAAAATTGCAAACCAGGTGAATTTTGCCCCCAGGATTGTGGGGGGCCACATAGCGAGATCAGTACGGGAACTAGAGTATTTTAAGGAGAAAGCAAAATGAATTATTACGATTTAGGGAAAGGAAAATCGATCGCAATTAAGTTAAGCCTTGAAGATATTAAAAAGGTTTACCCAAATGCAGTGCCAATGGATTCTCAAGAGTTTTTGAGACTTAAGTTAACTGCTCAAAGATAGAATTTTAATCGCTGGAGTATTCCGGCGATTAGTCAGCTAAAATAAAGGATTTTATGAAAGAAGCGTTCCCAGAAAAGTTTGAGATTAAAGGAAAGCAAGAGAAGGAGTTAACGCTAGAAATTACAAAAATAATCGCCTCTTCTCAAGGCATCGCGTTTGACGAAAAAATGATTGAAGCGATGATTACTTCATCAAAAAAACTGCCACAATCGCGATTAACTCTATGTATAAGTACTGCATATAAAATTCTAGACAAAGTTGAGGAGATATTGAATGCAGACTCCACTCTTGAATAGTGCGATCGCAAAAGCCAAATTAGAATTTCCGGCTATTTTGGCAAATCGTACGGTAAAAATCCCCACTAAATCTGGAAAGCAAATTGAGTTTACTTACGCTGAACTCGAGGAAATTGTGGAAGCTGTAACACCCGCTTTAAGCACGAATGGGCTTTGCCTTACTTCTCAGATCAAATACTTGGAAAATGGCAAGCTTGTGCTTGCAACTTCTCTACGCCATGAATCAGGCGAATTTATCGAATCATGCTACCCTCTTCCCGATATCGTTGGCGACCCCAAAGAATTGGGAAGTCAAATCAGTTATGGTAGGAGATATAACTCAATTTGCTTGCTGGAAATTACAACAATTGAACCCAGTAACCCACAACAATGGGATGAGAAAAAGCGCAAACTGGCTGTAGATTTCCAAAAGGAAGTAAAAAAAGTTGGCTTGAATGAGGCTTCAGAAAGTTCAGAGTTAAAAGTAGCAACCTCGCCCAACCAATCGCGATATCCCCAAAGCGATCGCGTGAAGGCAATCTGCGGACTGCTTGACTATCCCCAAGAATTGGCGCGGGAATGGCTCAATAATTCAGGTAGGAAGCAATTCGACGAATTCCCGCTAGAGCAAATAGATGCATACGTCGCCGAACTATGTAAAATTTGGGCGGTACGCGCTGGCATGAATGAATTTCACGCTCGCAATAGTTACAAGAAGCGTGTACTGGGCGATGTGATGGATGGGAAAGGCGAATTACATGCGATTCGCCTTTGGATGCAGCATGTGGCGCAATCTGTTATTGATAGTAAAGCGGAGGCGAAAAGTGTGTGAAGAAGAATTTTTAGAAAAAGCGCTGACTGCTATTCAAAAGTGGAAGGAAGGCGAAATAGATAGCCCCTTCTTTCTGTTAGTTAGAGAGCGTGAAAGCAGGCTATTTGAATGCGAAATAGAGGTTATACACCCGTTGATTGTAGGGAAATTAATCTCTACTACAAAAGACAACAAGTGTGTTTACCGTTTTGATGCTTTAGTTGTTAAAGAAATCCTTTCAAACGAATCATGAGAATAGGCGATCGCGTTTGCAAAATAGTGGGGCAGTTAAGAGTTGGAAGTATCGGAGAGATAACCGGAGAATTGCCCCTATCTGACGGGACAAAAATGTTTAATGTCAAATATCCAGAATGGTCAACTCCAGTTTTGGAAATGGCTTCTAGTCTTAAAGTGGAAGAATGCGAAGTAGAGTGTGAAGCGCCAGTACAATTATCTTTGTTTTAACTATGAAACTATTACTTCTCGACAAAGACGGAACCTTAACAATCCCCCACTCAGGAAAAGCTTTCCCTGAAGAAGCGTGGGATCAATCCCCGATTTTGGGCGTAAAAGAGGCGATTGGAAGATATAGGGCTAAAGGTTTTATGCCAATTATCATCAGCAATCAGGGCGGTGTAGAGCGTGGCTATAAATCCTTGGAGGAATGCAAGGCTGAGATGCGCTATGCAATGCTTCTTTTCCCAGAAATAAAAGAAGCTTTCTTTTGCCCTAATTTTGCTGGCTCGGATTGCTGGCGCATTTGGGGGAAAGGAAGTGATTATGAAATTTTATATAATGCCGATTCCTGGACTGTGCAGCAGCTTGATATTATCAATCAATTTCGCAAGCCATACCCCGGAATGCTCAAATTAGCTTGCGATGTTCATGGCGCTGACGAAGCAATTTTTGTAGGCGATCGCAAAGAAGATGAACAAGCTGCATCTGCGGCTGGGATTGATTTTCTCTGGGCTGATGATTGGGTAAAAAGTTAATATGCCGATGCCGTTTTTATCAGGACGTATTCCTCAACGGCTTTTTGATGCTGTTGAGGCTCGCGCACAAACTGATGGCAAAACCCGAACCCAGATAATGGTTGAAGCGATATCTGCTTACCTAAATATTCCATATATTCCAGAACCTCAAAAACCTACAATCGAAGAGTTAGCGCAAAGACTTGCCGAACTAGAAAAAACTGTGCAAGAAATGAAGGCAGAAAAGAAATCCCCTCCACCTCTCAAAGATTTTTTCGCAGATAGTTATGACAGGCACTATGGAAATAAAAAATGAAGAATTCTGGCTTAAACAAGGCGATCGCGTGCAGCATAAAAAAGACCCTGGCGTGGAGGGAACTGTGGTGCATATTGATGGAAATTTAATTGAGGCGTATGGGGTAACAACTTGTCTTGTTCGCTGGGATGATTGCCCTACCCCAGCGATTCAATGGACAACCAGTCTTTTTCTTTCTGACAAGGGGAATAACAAATGAAAATCGAAAAAATTATGGCAAGTGATTTAAAAGAGGGCGATGTAATTGTAAATATAGGGAAAATTACGAAAATCCTTGCCAAAAATAAGGTGGTCACAGTGCTTGTGGGGGAAAAGCGAGGATATTTTTCAGCGCTTGATTATGTACAAATTGAAAAAAATTAATAAACGTCGCGTTGAACCATCTCTTTAAACACCCGCTCATTTTCCGATTCCCCAATCCAGCGATTATAGGTATCCCAGTGTACCGATGGCTTATGACCCATCCATGATGCCATTGTCACGACTGGGATTTTATATTGCACACTCCCACGAATTGCATAGGCATGGCGCAAATCGTAGGGAGTAAAAGGTATACTATGTCTGTAAAAATACTGGTTCACTCTTTGCCCATAGTCGCGGTAGGTTTGCCCCGATACTACAGGTTTTTTCTTTCGCCACACCTCCCAATTAATAGCCCATTCTGGGTGTAGAGGATAGGCGATTCGCGCTTCTGTTTTCCCTTCCAAGATGCGGCACGTATGGGGAGGTTTCTTCGATATCTCGCAGAAAAAAACCTCATGATTTCGCAACCCGTAGGTTGCCATCACCGTATACACCCACTGCCAAGCTTCATTTTCAAAGCGTAATCTACACTCTTGGATTAATTCTTCGGAAGGGATTTCTCTGGTTTGCAGTTTGTATTCTCCTTTATATGGAGATAAATCCACTTCCAAACCTGCAAACTCAGCGATTTTCCCCAGCTTTTCCACAGCCTTGCGGCGAGTGCGGGTGTTATTTGGTGTTCCCTCAACTGCTGCAATTATTGATTCTGCCGATACTTCTCCCTGGAGCGATCGCATGAGGGGAACATAATCGCTGCTCCAAGTCAGTCGCGATTGGGGAGAATCGCCCCGGCGGCGAAAATATTCTCGCTCAAACTTTGATTTAATCAGTTCCCAGTTTTGCGATTCTGGCTTGGGAGCCTCGGCAAACCTCCCCCAATCAAATCTGCCAGTGAGCTTCCAAGTTGCCATCTCTATTTGTAGTTCCAGTGCTTTGGCTCTTGCGACTTCTAAATGTTCGGGAGTATCGTAAAGCCCCAAAGCTATATATTGCTGTCTTGGTTTCCCTTCCCCGTCGCGCGGTGGCAGTGTCGCCCGCAAGCTCAATCCCCCACGATTGCCTCGCCGCTCGATTTTTACTTTTTTAAGTTCTAAGTTAATGCCTTCTACGGTCAATCTCTTGGGCATTTTTGCGCTAATTTTGCTCTGTAATCATCAATAATCATCAACGATTATCAACGATTAGCGCAAGTAGCTCAATAAAAATGCCTGTGGCAAAGTTATGGGTAAAAATGCGAAACCCCGCCGTGTAGCGGGGTTCCAATTTATGGGCAGTACCAGACTCGAACTGATGACATCCTGCTTGTAAGGCAGGCGCTCTACCAACTGAGCTAACCGCCCGTTTTGTCTCACAAGAATTAATATTAGCAAAGTTTTTGAGATTGCGCTAGTCTTTCGGAAATTTTTTTTCTGAGGAATGGGGAGATGGGAGACGCGGAGATGGGGAGACGCGGAGACACGGGGATGGGGAGATGGGGAGACACGGGGATGGGGAGATGGAGAGAAAAATGAACTATTACTGATACTGATTAGTCTGATTTGATTATTGAACATATAGGTAGGGTAGGGGAACTTACCATTCGCGCGGATTTGGTGCGTTACTGGCGTGTCAAAGCTAAAATGTTGCAATAGATTTTTGAACTACTACCCGACTACTTAGACTATTTGGTTTGTAATAAAGCTTGGAATGCGGGGTTTTCACGAATTTTATCAAAGTCTGAGTCTGTTTTCGCATTGTTAAGATGCAAATCGGGATGCAAACTAATGGCTTTTTCTAAGTTGTGGATTGCCAGTTCTAAATTATCTTCCTGAGCGTAACAACAAGCAATATTGTAAAAAGCTAGAGTAAAATCTGGCTGAATTTGAATAGCTTGCTGGTAAGCTGGAATTGCTTCGAGATGATTCTGAATCATTGCTAATGCTAAACCTTTCTGAAACCAGGAATCTGCATCTTCCGGTTTGCGTCTGAGAATTTTTTCCGAATTGCGTTTTGCTTGTTGAAATGAAATTTTTGCTTCGTCGTCACGATTTAGTTTTTGTAATATCAAGCCACGACGGTTCCAAATATTGGCATTCTCTGGCTGAAATCTAAGCTTTGTATCGTAGATGGCGACAATCTCTTCGTATCTTTCTAAATTTTCTAAAAGCTGGACTAAATTATGCCAAGCGCGAGATTTTGGTTCTACGCTTAAAACTTGTTGATATGCATTAATCGCTTCTGTATCGCGTTGTAATTTATGGAGAGCATCACCCTTTCCATACCAAGCAAAACTATTATTTTTATCGATTTCAATTACTTGCTCAAAATCTATCAGCGCTTGTTCGTAATTTTCCTCGTCCAAGAACAAATAACCTCGCTGACATAAAGCATCTACATAATCTGGTTGAACTTCGATCGCTTTAGTATAACTATCCAGTGCTTGATTAATCTGCTGCATCTCTGCAAAAATAACACCTTTATAATACCAAGGTTCGCTCGCATCTGGTTGCAACTCGATCGCTTTATCGTAGGAAACTAGTGCATCTTCATAACGTTCCAGTCGATACAGCCCATAACCACGCATCATCCAAGCACGATTATAACTAGGTTCTGCTGCGATCGCTTGATCCAAAGTTGCGATCGCCTTTTCGTATTTTCCGTCAGAAATTAACTGAGTTCCCTTTCGATATAAATCTTTACGTTTATCGCGAAACAACCACAACAATGCAATTAAGCCTAAAACTATATATTGTGCGTGGGTTCTAAACATAGAACCACCAACATCAACAAAAATATTGGGTATGGAAAGAAGTGAAATAATACTATCGCTGATATTCCGCAAAAATTGACCAAACGGGCGATAAAACCAGAGTAAAGCAATTAAAATCCAGAATCCATAGGAACTAAATTTATTTAACTTTTTATCAATGGCAACTGGTAACCAAGGTTGAATTATTCCATATCCATCTAAGCCGGGAATTGGCAACAAATTAATAAAAATGACGTAAATATTCAGAAAAATGACATACGCAATACTCACAATTACACTGATGTAGAGACTATTTTCCCCATTCCTTTCCAGATTGAAAACCTCTTGATTCCAAATAGCATGAAATCCCACAGCAAGGATGATGACGACAAAAATTTCCGCGACACAACCAGCAGCAGAAACGGCACTATTCCACCAACGACTTCGCAGTTTTTGAGTGTTTATGTATACAGCGCCACCTGGTAAGGCAAATCCACCTAGTAACAGAAAAAATAGTGGGAAAAGAAGACTTAAACCTGGGTCGGTATACTTAAGAGGATTCAGGGTTAGGTATCCTTTCTCTTTGACTGAAGTATCTCCTCCCCAATATGCCACAATTGCATGACCAAATTCATGCAAACATAAGGAAATCATCCAACCCAGACAGACGAATATTGCGACTAGCCACATGGAATTTTCAGTTTTAAAGTTTAATTTTTAAAGTTTCAATTTTCTGTTCACAGTGAGTTTATAAAAACAATGTTAAGTTTTGGCATTATTTTGTGAGTATGTACTATAGCTAATATTTTTGAATTCTTAATATTATTTTTATGGATAGGCTTTCCATTCTTAGTATATACCTAAATACTGGAGTGTCTAATTTTCCATCGAAAAGATACTGCTTTGAACATACCTAAAGTTAGAGGACAGTTACTTACAAGCTTAGGGATAATAAATTTAACTAAACCGAAATATCAATACAATAACTATTATGTTTAAATTTCAGCAAGAAATGGATAGCCGACAAAAGCATATTCTCATAGTTGACGATATTCTCGATAACTGTTGGATGCTACAAACATTTCTAGAAATGGAAGGTTATAAAGTTAAGATTGCAAAAGATGGTTATGAAGCCTTAGATGCGATCGCATCTCATCCACCAGCGCTGGTATTATTGGATATGATGATGCCTGGAATTACGGGGTTAGAGGTGGCGGCACGGATTCGCGAAAATCGCAAGTTGCCTTTTATTCCCATTGTGATGCTAACAGCTTGGGAAAATCTATCGGAGTCTAGTGATTATAATAGTAAGATTGATGGCTTAATTACTAAGCCAATTGATTTTGAGCAATTGTTTGCCAAAGTAGAATATTTCTTATCTGCTCACCCACAAGAATATGCGAAAGCCTCTTAGAAGAATCATGTAGAAGTAAGAATGGATGATTATTGATTTACCAATAAAATTAGGTAGTCTACTTTCTTAACTTCTACTGATTTCCTAACATCTGCAAATTATGCAGAGTCGCATACAAACCACCTTCAGTGAGTAGCTGCTCATGGCTACCTTCTTCGATTAATTCACCACGCTTTAATACAAAAATTCGATCTACATTCCGAATTGTCGATAAACGGTGAGCAATGATAATTGCCGTTCTTCCTAACAACAATTCATCTAAAGCTTCTTGAACTAAAGCCTCAGTTCCTACATCCAAGCTTGCAGTAGCTTCATCGAGTACCAAAACTTGCGGATTCCGAATTGCAGCACGAGCAAAAGCAAGCAGTTGTTTTTGACCACTTGATAAATTTGTCCCGCGTTCGCGCATTTGAGTATGATAACCTTGGGGAAGCTGTTCGATAAATTGTGATACATTTGTCTTTTCGGCGGCGGCTTGCACCTCTTCAAATGTGTAACCATCACCCAATGTAATATTACCCTTCACATCCCCAGCAAAAATAAATCCATCTTGGAGAATTACCGCTAAATATCGCCGTAATTCGCCTTGAGGGACATCGCGAATATCAATACCATCAACAAGGATGCGTCCTTTGGTGGGTTCATAGAGACGACATAAGAGTCGAATAATTGAGCTTTTACCTGCACCAGTGGGACCAACTAAAGCAATTTTTTCACCTGGATGAATGGTAAAATTTAGGTTTTTAATGACATAGTCATCATCTTTGTAAGCAAACCACACATCTTCAAATCGGATTTCACCACGGGCAACTTCATTTTCGTTATTTTCGACAGTATCGAGGTTTTCGATAATTTCATCAATGTAACCAAATTCAAATCCGGCAAGGGCGCGAGAATTGACTTTATCTCGGATTTCAATTGGCTCATCTAAAATATCGCTCACCCTTTCAATAGCAGTAAAACCGGCTTGAATGACGGTAAATTTTTCGGCAAATTGCTGCAACGGTTCAAATAATTTTTGAGCGTAGAAAATAAACGTAGATAAGATTCCAAATGTTAATTGCTCTTTGAGTAGCAACCAACCCCCAATCCACAAAACCCCCGCAACAGCAATTAATGCAATCCATTCCAGGGTTGCGGAAACAGAAGAGTCAAAAAATATAGTTCGATCTACTTCTCTGACATAATCTTTATTAGTTTGATAAAATAGGCGGCTGTTGAATTTTTCCCGTCGAAATAACTGCACAACCCGAATTCCCGTGATATTTTCTTGGAGTTGTGAATTTAATCCCGAAAGTTCCTCCCTAGCTTTGTAATTGGCTCGGCGATATTGCTGCTGGAAATAGATAATTAATAAAGCAATAGGAATCATTATAATGATTAAAAACAATGCCAATTGCCACTGAATTGAAAACATAAATCCGGCAATTACTAACATTGAGAATAAATCAGCGATAATACCAATCGCCCCAGTTGAAAATACATCTCCTAAAACTTCAACATCGCTAGTTAATCTTGTAATTAACTTACCTACAGGAGTACGATCAAAAAAACGTACCGCCAATGATGTGACATGATGGAATAAATCTTGGCGAATTGACGCAGTAATTTTTTGTCCGACTTGTTGGATGAGATAACCCTGAATCCCATTCAGAAAAAGTTTGATAAGTACCGTTATCAGTAAACCGATTTCAACAACATATAACCCTTGCATAAGGGTATCGCGTTGGAAAAACCGATAGGTACTGGGTTCATTGCGGATGAGGGAAATCGCTTGTCCAATTAATAACGGTTGTGCCGCATTGGCGATCGCAACTGGTACTAACATAGACATAGCTATGATAAGCGATCGCTTGTGTTGTTTAGCGTAGGGTACTAACCGTAAAAATAACCGCCAATCGGTTTCACGACGACGGTGGGCTGTATTATGGGGTTTGGCAGGAGATTTACCAGGGAATGTAGTATTGCTCATAACAGCAATTATATAGATTTTTACCGTCTTAATCACCAGTTACCAACAATTAACCATTAACCAATATTGCTTCCCGCATCTTACTAATCAAATCGCTCATATTACCCACATTCAAACGATAACTTAAAGGATGAGCAATTAATCTGGCAGTGCTTTCATACAGAGTTTCAATCTCAATTAAGCCATTTTCCTTCATCGTTCTCCCAGTGGAAACAATATCAACAATCGCCTCAGATATACCCGTAATTGGACCTAATTCTACTGAACCAGATAAAGGAATAATTTCCACAGGTAAATCCAAATTTTGGAAATATTCACGGGCACAATTGACATACTTTGATGCGATTCTCACCTGTGCAGGTAAATCTAAACTGGAACGATATGTACTCGACTCTTTGACTGCCACAGATAGGCGACAATAACCAAATTTTAAATCGACTAAATGAGCCACATTCGGCTTTTTCTCACGCAAGACATCATATCCAACAATACCCAATTGAGCCTGCCCGTAATCTACATATACGGGAACATCTTGCGCCCTAACTAGTAATCCCTTGGCTTTTCCACTTGCATCTACAATTTGCAACTGACGAGTTCCTGAGTCTAGAAAAGCGCTAAAATCTAATCCAACTGTTTGCAGTAGGCGAATGCTATCTTTTAAAAGTCCGCCTTTCGGCAATGCGACGGTAATCATAGGATTTGAGATTTTAGATTTTGGATTTGAGATTTAGATCAGGAATCAGAATCATCAGCAATTATTGTATTTTTAAAGTGGCTGGAAAATGGCTTTTTCACTCTGTTAAACAATAATTTTAAATTTTGAATGCTGAATTCTGAATTAGACCCGATTTTTACACCAGCAATATTTGATTTTATCAATAGTGTGGCTCAAGTTTTACTAATCCCCAATTTAAAATCTAATTATGCGAATACTCTTAGTTGATGATGAAGCCGAATTAACCGACCCCTTAACTCGTTTACTGAGTCGAGAGGGCTATAATGTAGATACAGCATATGATGGCACTAAGGGAAATCAGTTAGCACAAAGTGATAATTACGACCTTTTGATTTTAGACTGGATGTTACCCGGAAAAACGGGATTGGAAATTTGCCAAGAATTGCGTCGCCAAGGGAAAAGCACCCCAGTATTGTTTCTTACAGCTAAAGATACCCTGGATGATAGGGTGGAAGGTTTGGATGCTGGTGCAGATGATTATTTAGTCAAACCTTTTGAACTGCGGGAGTTATTGGCTAGGGTACGCGCCTTGTTGCGTCGTTCAACGACTCCCATACAGGAGGCAACTACAGAAAAATTAATAGTTGCAGACTTAGAACTCGATCGCGAAAATCAAGTAGCATATCGTCAAGGTAGAGTCATTGAATTATCGGAAAAAGAGAGTCAGTTATTGCAGTATTTTATGGAGAATACCGGACAATTGCTAACTCACGCCCAAATTATGGAATATTTATGGAATGAGGATGAACAACCTAGCAGTAATGTGATTGCGGCTTTGATTCGCCTATTGCGGCGGAAAATTGAAGTTACAGGGGAAACGCAATTAATTTACACTGTTTACGGTAAAGGTTATCGTTTTGGTATTTCGACATAATTAGTTTGTTGAGAATTTCTATTTCTTGGTAAGCCAGGGGATTCAATTTTTATGGCAATGAATAAACCTGATATTTAATATTTATCAAATACGTTCATTAATTCGCATTTGCATATATTCGCGTAACTTTTGTGCTTTTTGATAAGCTACTGAACGTTTATGATCTAATTCACTATCATTTAAATTTACATTTTCAACAGGTTGAATAAAATAATTTAATTGCGATCGCATTGCCCAAACTCCCATTGATGGGAAAAGAATAAACATAATAATTAAAGGTGATATTGGGAAGAATGGCATTTTTAATAATCGCTGTAACCAGCGAACATTTATTGTGAATGGATGCAATTTTTCATTACCAATACAAATAATAGGAAGAACGGGAACTTGGTAAATTTCACTTAACTGGATAAAGCTAATATCAAAAGTTTGTAATTGATAACGTTTTGTCCATCCTTTCATGGGACCACGTAAACCTTCGGGTGCATAAAGTACATTTTTATGTTCTTGAATTGCGGCTTTAAAACTATTGCGTTCAGCGCGTACACCACCCAAAATTTTTGACCATCCAGTAGGTAACCACCACTGCATCAAAGCATGGTCAAATAATGCTGTACCTGCTAATGGTTGAACTATGCAATTGCATTTTTCACTGAGCAAATAAGCCAAGGTAATAAAATCCCAAGGGAAAGACATCCCCGCATGATTCATAATTACAATGATTGGTTCTTCTCTGGAAATATTGGCAATGGGCAAATTTTCTGGTTGATGTAACTGGGCTTGAAAATAATGTTTAACAATGGGAGCTAATATTTCTTGACTAAATAACTTTTGGTAATTGGGATTAAACTCCTGAATATTATTATTAGTACCTGGCAAACGAAAACCTAAACGTAACCAACGAATGAACAATGCTAAATAAAATCCCAAGGGAATTAAAAATAAACAATATTCAAACCATTTCCAGCCATCAGGCTCTGAGTGGTAATGTTGCCAATGACGATTAAATAAGATTAACCAACCTGGTGGATACCACAAACAAAACCTGTCAAACCAAGTAAATTGATAACCCTCAACCTGAGGATTTTCATTTTGAGTATTCAAAGGACTTTTTGAATCTGTATTCATCACAAATTTACAAATATAAACAAACTGAAGTTTGAGATTATAAATTATATCTAATCTGACATAGCAATATTAGCAAGTGCTTATCTTATTTAAGCAAACTAATACCAAGTTGCGTTATGTCCTAGTATTTTGAGTCAATGAGATTGCTTCCTACGTCGCAATGACCGGGTACTATATTTGAGTGCGAATTAGTGTAATTATTTGACTTTAATAGAGAGATTCTCTGGTTGTATATTACTTCTATCTTTAGATATACTCAATTTCTACCTTTATACAGATACATGAAAACTAAATTTATGGGTTTGCAATTCAATTTGCGGAATCTTCTATGTTTACGGAATAATTAAACTTATGTAACTGTATGCTTCCTTCTTTCTAAGAAATCTCTCACACAATTTTTAAGAAACTTTCACGAACAAACCCTACTGTATAAATAGTCAAATCTTGTGACTGCACGACTTCATTCACATTAATTAGGGTAGTTATATGAAAATAACAAATTTATTAGCGATCGCCACTTTTACAAGTCTGAATCTTGTCATTACTCCTGCTATAGCTGAAGAAACCTCCTGCCAAGGTTCTTTGGGAGCTATTACTGTTGATAATGTGAAAGTACCTTCTGGTAAGGTATGTAATCTCACAGGTACTCGTGTCAAAGGTACCGTCAAAGTTGAGTCTAATGGCACGCTGAATGCCAAAGGAGTCAGAATTAACGGAAATGTCCAAGGTGAAAATGCTGCATCTGTGAATATCTTATCTAATTCAACAGTGGGTGGCAGCATACAAGTTAAACAAGGTCTGGCGGCGAATGTTTCCTCATCTACTATTAATGGAGATATTCAATTTGATGAAAATAGCGCTCAGATAGTGGCAGGAAACAACCGCATTGGTGGCAATTTGCAGGCAGTTAAAAATACCGGTGGTATCCGCATTGAGAGAAATCGCATTAACGGCAATCTGCAATGTAAAGAAAACCAGCCTGCTCCCTTGGGTAGTGGTAACCTTGTTCAAGGTAGCAAGGAAGATCAGTGCGCTAGTCTATAGACCAGTTTTTGGTGGTGTTGGGGTAAAGTTTAATATTGCTGTTCTTGCTTTTGTTGTGCTATCTGTGCCTTTGCTTGTTGCCACAGTGCTTCCAATTCATCCAAACTATAATCAGTCAAGGGACGATTGGCAAAAGCTTCCATTTTCTGCAAACGCTGAATAAAGCGCTGATTTGTTCCTTGTAATCCTTGACTAGGATCAAGTTGATACCATCTAGCAACTTGAATCAGAGAAAATATTAAATCACCTAATTCAGCTTGCTGTTCTTCGGGTGTTTCGTGAATTAATGCATGTTGAAATTCTTGTAATTCTTCGCGGAATTTATCCCAAACACCATCAATATTTTCCCACTCAAATCCAGCTTCAGCAGCTTTTTTAGAAATATTCATTGCTGCTGTTATTGGTGGAAGTTTGCGCGCATAACTACTTAATTTACTACTCAATAACTGTTTGTCTGGTGTCGCTTCTCCCTTCTCTGCGGCTTTGATTTCTTCCCAATTTTTGCGGACATCATCAACATTTGTGACAGACACATCACCAAATACATGGGGATGACGACGAATTAACTTTTGGGAAATTCCTTCCGCAATTTCTTTTAATGTAAATTGTTGGGATTCGCTAGCAATTTGTGCTTGCAATACGACTTGTAATAATAAATCTCCCAACTCCTCACAAATTGCCTGATTATCCTCACTTTGAATCGCATTCACTACCTCATAAGCTTCTTCAATCACATAGGGAGTAAGGGTTTGGGGAGTTTGCGCTAAATCCCAAGGACAACCACCATCAGGATTTCGCAACTTGGCGACAACATCGATTAATTCTTGGAGTGCTGTTAATGTATTTGTCATTGGTTATTACGTAAATATAAATTATCGTTTTCTTTTTCCGATTCCCCTTTTCCCTTTTCCCTTTCCCCTACTACTTTTTGGAAGTATGCCAGCAATTCCTTGTTTTTTAAACCGCTTGTAAGCTGAACCAGTCCAATCACTGAGTGAATGACTCATTGCACCAACTTCTAAGCCTAAAAATAACGCGAGAAATTCTGTTTTATATTTGGCGATCGCACCTAATATACCATCCCCCAACCCCTGCCAATTCAATGGCATATTCCCGACTTTCTCAACAATCAATAAGCCTAATATAGTAATAAAACTGAATAAAAGAGTAATATAAATAACTCGTATTGTCGTACCAATTAACAGACCATGGGAAAAAACCGAACGATGTCGCAGACTCTTTTGATACGGTAACCAAATCCAGCGCAACCATCCCCAGCGTTGAAACTGTCGCGAGTAAATATCCAAATCGGGGCCAAACATTAATCCCCCTAACATAAACCCCGTTGCCACCACCAAAGTCAGGTTACCACTGCGCGTTTGCCAAAAGGTAATAGCAACGACAACAGGTAAAGTCCAAATTGTAATGCGATCGTGCGTCCGTCCTGATGGCATAAAGGAAAGGAGGATGAATGCTGAACTCTGAGTAAGTATATTACGTTTACTAGGAAAAAATACTCTATGTTCAGACTGCACCTTGACAATATTTAAGAGTCATATCAAGTCCAGCTAATTCTCCCCATCTCGGCATCAGCTTTTCAGACAAACCGGATATCAGGTACCAGTCGCATAACTTCTATTTTGTTGTAGACTCACAACCTTTTCTGAAGCCTTCCACAAACTAGTAACAGAATATTTTGTAAACACCGATTCCTTAGTCGCACCGCAGGAACTCTTTAATTCCACAGTTTTCGCATCATCTTTGACTAAATGTGCTCGGTGGCAATAAGTATAACCATCGGGTTTTTCAAAAGTTATTTCCGCTAAAATATTACTTTTATCTTGACTCTGTTCAACAATTCTCCCTGTGACTTTATACTTGAACCAATCCCAGCCATAACGAAGAATCAATTCCCTTTCCAAGACTTGAAGTTCTGGTGGTAAAATTCCCCAACCTCGGTAAATTTTACTTAAACATTCAATATCACCAGAGTGCATCAAAACGGATTTAAAATCATCTTTTTCAAACCTGCCATAATACCTTCCCTCTGGTAAATCTATAGCAGTAGGTGCAAATCTATGCCCACCAAAATGCGTTGATTTCCAAATACGCACATTATCAAGATGCAAATCAGCAATCATTTCCGACGCATAAAAATAAAAAGGATTTCCATAACGCGCACAACAGCGATCGTGACTTCCGTGAGCGCAGATTAAAATATCCCTAGTTATATGTGCTTCTAAGTCGCAAATTGGTAGTTTTCCCCACAGCCACGCTTTAATAATAGGGGTGACATCTTCTATACTTGGTAAATTAAATTCTTGCTTCCTATAGCCACTTCCCAGCCCTTCTTTTCGTTGGTAAATCAGTAATTTGGTACTACTAGATTTATGTGATAGATTATTCGCAATTAATAAAAATTTTATTGGTAATCTAGCTTTTTTAACTTCCTCCACCAACAATCTTAAATTACTCGGAACCCACTTAGAATTAAATGCATCCGATACCCAAGGAGGTGGACATTCTATTAATATATAAGCCTGACAATTGACAGCGCTACCAATAATATCCTCCCCAAGTTTTTGGGAATTATCAGAACAAAAAACATTATTATCCATTTTACTTGTAGTGTATTGATGTGATTTACGAACAAAGGATTTTACCGACAGAGATACTTTGATTCGCTCATACCTCAATGCATTCAGTAAACTTTCTATGGCAAATTGACACCAATAAACAAAACTTTAGAACATACATCACTTGAGAATTGAATTTTGGCGATCGCAGAGCGTACTGGAGAGTGATCGCTCTATTCCATAATCATCATCTACTGGAAATTTATCTCGGCAAAATTATTTTTACAAATATTTAAGCGTAATCTAGAAATTAAATATTTCCCTCCTCAATCATAAAATTTAAACTTTTCTCACTGTTGTCGCCAACAATACGATATTTAACTGAACTGGAATAAATGGAATTTATTTAAACCTGTATAAAATCACTTTTCGGGAAATTCGCGTTTTTCTCAGATTCTCTCATCGCATTTAAATGTAATCTATCCATCTACAGATAGATTATCAGTAACTTTTAGTAACACAGGATTTAAGTATTTCTGAGCATAAAGTTTTATTAACAAAAATCTTATGTCTTTTAGCAACATCAAAGTAGGAGATTCACTACTATTTTGCTCGAAGACAATAGTCAATTCCTGGACGATGGAAATAGACTAGAAACCAAATCAGGAAAATTGTTTAGTTATTTTTGCACTGTTATCCTGGTTCTCCTCCTGAATATTGGATCAAGACTGGATTCAAGAACAGACTAAAGAGTTTAACTTGAGCCATGCCTAGACTCTAACTCAAGTCAATAATAAATGCAAGTAATTGCAAATAATTCTCTTTTGCAATCAGAGATATAGAACATGATTGCTTGGTTAAATTGGCTTTCAGTAATCTTTCCAAGAGATTAATGCTATCTATAGAAGGAAATCTATGTCTAAAATTTAATACTAGTTTTTATTAATAAAATTCCTAATATTGTTTCTCTAAAATCTGGCAACACATTAATCTCTGTGTTTCCCTATTCCCGTATCATCATCTGTGACTTTGGAAAATTTGTATAAATATCCTCAAGTCCCCATTCTGTAAGTATCTGCATTACAATGGGCGACTCCAGGCAGTAGCTCAAAAATTAAGCGTGAACATTGCACATTTAGGCAAAGCTAATATAAACGGCAAAGCGAATATAAACATATATCCCCGACTTCTTCCAAAGCTGGGGATATCTATGGTTATTATGAATCTACGAAGAAAGGTAAGTGTACCTACTTAAACTTTGCTCATATGTCTGTAACAACCTTTGCGACTCAGCCAACGTAATCCGCTTTTCTTCTAACGCCAATTCGCAGCGCTGACGAATATTTTCCACCATATCTTCAGCATCGTACTGCACATAGCTCACCACTTCGCTCATGGTATCACCCTTGACAACATGCTCGATTTGATAACCTTTCGGTGTCAGTTGAATATGAACCGTGTTGGTATCGCCAAAGAGATTGTGTAGATTACCCATAATTTCCTGGTATGCACCATTAAGGAACATACCCAAATAATAAGGCTCTCCACGTTTGTATTGATGTAATTCCAGTACAGGTTTGACATCCCGTAAATCGATAAAATTGTCGATTTTACCGTCACTATCGCAAGTTAAATCAGCCAATATTCCCCGTCGAGTCGGTTCTTCACCCAAGCGATGAATTGGCATAATCGGAAATAACTGATCGATCGCCCAACAATCAGGTGCTGATTGGAACACGGACAAATTGACGTAGTAAATGGAAGCCATGATTTGCTCAATATCTTCCATCTCGTCGGGCACGTATTCATGCTTACGAGTGAGGTAAAGAATTTTATGACAGCAAGCCCAGTACAAACGTTCAGCCTTCGCACGTTCCGTGAGGCTAAAAATTCCCAGCTTGAACCGACTAATTGCTTCTTCCTTAAATTGGGTTGCGTCGTGGTAGAGTTCTTGATAATTATCGTTATTAATCGATTGGTAGGTTTCCCACAGGTAATTGATAATGTGGGACTCTCCTTCCTTGGGTGGTTCCGGCTCTTCCCGTAAAACCTCACAAGTACTGAGAACATCGAAAATTAATACCGATTGATGAGATGCGATCGCTCGTCCGCTTTCACTAATTAGGGTTGGTACAAGTATATTCCGCTCAGAACATGTATCTTTTAACTCCGCCACAATATCATTAGCGTAGTTTTGCATGTTGTAATTTTTGGATGCATAGAAGTTGGTTTGGGAACCGTCATAATCAACCCCCAAGCCACCACCAACATCGAGATACTTCATATTTGCACCCAATGCCGCCAATTCCACATAAATTTGGCTAGCTTCTTGGATAGCATCTTTAATTACATGAATTGCAGATATTTGCGAACCAATGTGGAAGTGTAAAAGCTGCAATGAATCCATTAAATCAGCATCTCGCAACTTATCCACAGCTTGGATAATTTCGGGAATACTCAAACCGAACTTGGCTCTATCTCCCGATGAAGTTCCCCATCTGCCCATACCTTGGGTACTGAGTTTGGCGCGCACACCCAATATTGGTTTTATCCCTAACTGACGGTTAGCTTCAATTACCAAATCAACTTCTTCAACTTGTTCAAGAACAATTATTGGTGTTTGCCCTAATTTAGTCGCCAGCATAGCTGTTTCGACATATTCACGGTCTTTATAACCATTACATACCAATAATGCCCCAGGAGTATCAAGCAAAGCTAAGGCAATCATTAATTCTGGCTTGGAACCAGCCTCTAAACCAAATTGATGGGGTTTGCCAAACTTAACTAAATCTTCGATGAGGTGACGCTGTTGGTTACATTTAACAGGAAATACCCCACGATATACACCAGGATAATTGTAGCGGGCGATCGCCTTCGCAAAACAAGCATTTAACCGTTCAATTCGATCTTCCAAAATATCGGAAAAGCGAATTAATAAGGGTAACCCTAAATTACGCTGTTTGATGGCATTAACCAACTCAAATAAATCCAGCGAACCACCCCTATCACCCTTTGGGGAAACTGTGATGTGTCCAGCTGCATTAATCGAAAAATAAGGTTGTCCCCAGCCCTCAATCCGATATAAATCTTCGCTATCTTCAATTGTCCATCGGCGGGGGGTATTTGACTCACTACTTGGTAAAAGCAGTTGTTTTTGCTTGCGCTTATGTTCCATAGCAGCCTTTTTACCATTAGCGGCTGGAGGCTTTTGCACCTCATCAGTTGTAGTAGTTGACTCAACACCCATTTCTTACTAAACCTCTTCTTTTCACCCACGAATCTACAATGTAACGCATTCACTAGGTCAGTGAAAAACACTTTTTAATTGGGAATGGTGTATGGGGGATGGGGCAGGGAAAAGGATTAAAAAAAGGTTAACAGTAGGTAAATAAAAATAGTGATTCACCACCAACCCCTAACTAAACCATTGACAAAGAGCAAACGACGAAGGACAAATAACAATGGTATGTAAACTTTGAGGAGTAACTGCAATGGAGCGTACTTTTTTAGCAATTAAGCCTGATGGAGTACAGCGTGGACTTGTAGGCGAAATCATTCGCCGTTTTGAAACCAAAGGTTTTACGCTGGTTGGTTTAAAATTTTTGCAGCCTACTCGCGAATTAGCAGAAGCACACTATGCTGTGCATAAGGAAAGACCTTTTTTCCCTGGCTTAGTTGAATTTATAACTTCTGGCCCTGTTGTGGCAATGGTTTGGGAAGGTGATGGTGTTATTGCTTCCGCCCGAAAAATGATTGGTGCAACTAAACCATTAGAATCTGAACCAGGAACAATTCGAGGAGATTTTGGTATTAATGTTGGACGCAACATTATCCACGGTTCTGATGCACCGGAAACTGCACAAAATGAAATTGCTTTGTGGTTTAAATCTGAAGAGTTAGTTGGTTGGAAACCGCAGATGACTCCTTGGTTAACTGAGTAATTGAGGAAGAGACGCGTGGGAAATGATTTACTAATTATTCCTCCGCGTCCCTTTGATTTCCATGTTGATTTTATCTTTGGTATTGAGAAGAAGATTGCTTTACAGTTTTAACTTGCTTAAGCTAAATGATTTTTTATTCTGTAACTTCCTGTTTTTCTAATTCAGGTGTTGGTGTTGGTGTGGGTATAAAATCTTCTTCGGGCACATTGCGTTTCGAGAAACCCCAGGCGAGAATAATTGCGATCGCACTAATTACGATCCATTCTGGGGGAACAAGTGAGTCGTTGACAACTTTAAGCAGCAAGCGCACACCAACAAAAGCCACAGTAATATAGCCTGCATCTTCTAAATGGGTAAATTCATCCAACCAGCGAATAAATAAACCCGCCATAAACCGTAGGGTAATTACACCAATTGTTGTCCCCGTCAAAACTAACCAAGTTTCTTGAGAAACCGCGATTGCAGTTGTGACACTATCCAATGAAAATGCTAAATCTGTGAAAGCAAGAATGGGGATTACCTGCAACAGTGAAGTGAAACGGGGGCCATGATGTTGATGTTCTTCATCTTCTTCTGAGGTAAAATGCTGGAAAACCAGCCACAGCAGATAAGCCGCACCAAGTAACTCAAATTGCCAGTATTTTTGCACCCAAGTCGCAGTCAGCAATAAGGTGATGCGAAGTACATAAGCAATTAATAAGCCAAAATTTAAAGCTTTAGCTTCCTTTTCTTTATCCTCTAATCCTTGGGCGATCGCTGCAAGTGCGATCGCATTATCCGCAGATAACACTGCCTCTAAAAATATCAACAACAACAGCACGATAGATGCCTCAATGCTGAAGTGGAAGTGAAGATAATCAAAAATTTGGTCTAGCATTCCCGTATTCTCTGACTGCAAAAATTAAAAATTAACCAAAATAGCGACATTAAGCGACATTAATATAAAAGTACAGCAGTTACCAAGGTTATTAAGACAAGCTTAAAAACTCTGATACTTACTCAGATAAAAGTTTGAAAAAGCTGACTACTGATAGCTCAAGGCTAGAGGTCATATTTTTCTACCTTAATCAAGCTTAACTTGTGGCTGGATATTTACAAAATACGGTTTTCAACCCAAGCGGCGATGAGTGATTAGTGATACTCTATCCCCGAATTCTTAAATTTTTCTAAACAAATGTCTCACGCTGGGATGTTCTCAATCAACCTAAATTCAATTTAAAGTATAAAAAGTAACTCAAAATAGCTGATTTTCTTTTCATAATAAAATCATCTTTTTAAGACAAAATTAACTGTTTTTCAGGTAATTGGACGACTTTGTGTGATTGCATCTGGAGTGTAAACTATGTATTTACTGTAATTAAATATGTAACTAAACTAACTATATTATCATTAATAATAATTAGAGATACATTCAGTACGATTGGAATACGCCAAGCGATCGCACCAATAAGGTGAGGAGTGAGAGATGAAATTATACTTACAGATATCCTTATTATTACTAAATGGATTGTTGATATGGGGAACTAATACAACACCAAATTTGGCGCAAAATACTCCCAAGCCAGTTCCACAAACCTTACCCCCACCTAATTGTAAAGACCCTCAGACAACGCGAGATACTATTGAATGTGGTAGAATCGCCTACCGAGAAGCAGATAAAAAATTACTTTCAGTGTATAAACAATTGCAAGCTAAATTAGGGGGAACTCAAAAGAAACGTCTAATTACATCCCATGAAAACTGGATGAAATATCGCGATAGTGCCTGTGCATTTGAAAGTAAAATGTACGAAGGTGGGAGTCTGGAACCTCCAACCAGAATTAGTTGTTATGCCAGGGTGACAACGCAAAGATTGAGAGATTTAGATGTGTGGTTGCAAGAATTAAATCGGCGCTAAGGTGGGTTTTTTTGGCGTTGCAATTGAGTCATTTACCTGAGATAGGCAAAAATTTCCACTTACCGGGTTTAGGTACTGATTTAGCGATCGCATTTTTCAGCCTTTAGCAACTACCGTCGTTTAGAGTGGCAACAGTTGTATAAGTTGGCTCCTAGTAAATATCAAATGATGATGTCAACCAAAACCCGGTAATATTTATGTTTGTCTAGTCACTTACGATTAAAATTTCTCCGCGTCCCCGCGTCTCTTAAGTCTTGTGTCAGCATTCATTAACTGCACATGAAATAACTCCGTGCGATCGCGCAAATTGTAAAAATTTCATTAAGGATATGCATTTTTTGTTTATTTTCTAGCTCATCCGGGATTACTAAGCCCAGAAGCACATTATTTGCTTTATAAACTGTTTACTCGGCTGGACTGGTATTAAGATGAGCAAGCAAAATCAAAATCTATTGACTTCCTTCGGTAAAGTAATTTTTGCAACTGCCTATGTAGCAATGGTTTCACCGATGGCTTCGGCTTTTGCAGCATCAGGGTTGCCTACCAGTATTGAAGAAAAGCTAAATAATACTCAAAATACTCAAAATTTCCCACTAGTTGCCCAGGATATGGTTGACGAAGAAGCCAACCAATCAACAACTGAAAATTTACCAGAAGCAGTCAAAGCATCGATTTTCAAAGATGTTACAGAACGTACAAATGTAGAGATGTCATCTCTGCGTATCCTCAAAGCAGAAAAAATAACTTGGTCAGATGGCTGCTTGGGTCTAAAATCAAATGCAAGCTGTACACAAGCATTGGTTCCTGGTTGGCAAGTAATTGTTGCTGGTAGTGAGCAAACCTGGGCTTACCGCACAGACGAAACTGGTACTGTTGCCAAAATTGACGAAAGTTCGAGTCAAACCCTAACTGCAACCATGCGGAAAATCCAAAGTACCAGGCAACAAATTACTAGCAGAAGCACTATTCAACGTCGTAGTGAGGTTTTGTCGGCTCGGACTACAAGCAGTAGTAGTGAAGAAGTAAAAATGGGCACAGTACAAACTGTTGCCGCAAATCGTACCGTTACAGTTGATAGCAAGAGCAAAAAACCTGGCTTTACCCTGGGAATTTTACAACCAGCAGGGAATTTCTCTGAGGAGATTATTGCGCGGATTTCGGTGAAAGCAAAACGTGGCAAAGGATATGCTAAAGAGCGTTTTTTTGGTGATTACAAATACAAAATCAAGCAAAAAGCCAAATTTGCGAAGGGCTTGAAAGCTGGCGATAGAATTGTTGTTCGCTTGTACGATACCCAAAATCGGTTTCTGGGCTACAGTGAATTTGAATGTTTGTCGGCAAATAGCGCTGTGAACTTGGTATTATCCGCAAAGCCCAATGAATACAAAGTTGTACGTACTATTTATGGCTTAGATGCTGACTTCGATGGCAAAGTTGACTCCGGTAGCACCACGTACGACTACTTTACCCAAGTTAGTAACCAACGCGTCAGCTTTATCAGTAATTCCCGGGAAATTCAAGTTAGCCAATTCCAAGTTCAAGGCATGTCAGCCTTTGCTAGTAGCGTCTATCCCACATCTTTTACCAAAGGAGAGTACGCATTAGTTCAGAAATCAATGAGTGCTTTTGGTTCTAACCTAGCTGCTGCCCTCAAAGCAACACCAAACCAATTAGTGCCAATCAACGAAGTCAGTGACGATGAGACTTCAGCTTATGATGTTGGGCAAATGTTGATGGCTTACCGGGAAGTCGGTGTCGCCAACGGTGTTCAAGTCCAATTCTCTGACGTATCCGTCAATCATTGGGCAAAAGATTTTATTGCTGAATTAGCAGCAATGGAAATTCTTGAAGGATTCCCCGATGGTAATTTCCGTCCCGACGAACAGGTAACTCGTGCCCAGTTTGCGGCGATGATTGCCCAAGCCTTTACCAAAGCCAAAATTCGCAATGAAGTAAAATTCACAGATGTTTCCCAGGGATACTGGGCATTTAATGCCATCCGTGAAGCTCATCAAACTGGCTTTTTAACAACTTCTGGGACTAAATTTCAGCCGACAGCCCAGCTATCACGTTTAGAAACCCTACTCGCGATCGCACGTGGTTTGAACTACACTGTTACTGGCTCTACTGAAGCCATATTGAATACCTATAGCGATGCAACAACAATTCGTAGTGACGTGCGAAATGCGATCGCAGCTTTGACTCAAAGAGGTATTATTGTCAATTATCCCAATGTTGCAACTCTGAATGTAGATAAAGTTGCCACCCGTGCTGAAGTTGCGGCTTTGATATATAAAGCTCTTGTTAGCACTGGGGAAGCTACAGATATTTCTTCCCAATATGCTGTTGAGCAAAATGAAACTCAACAAAAAATAGATATGTCTGGGGAAAGTCAGCGCTCGGATGACGATGAAGATGATGATAAAATGTCTGGGCAAGGTCAGCGTTCCGATGACAACGACGATGATGACAATAAACCCAAACGTAATTGTAACCAAGGAATTGGTAACGGAGCTGAAGGGTGCGACCCAGGAAACTCCCAACCACGCGGTGGTAGCAATGATGAAGGTGGACGTACACCTGGTGGTAAAAAATAATTTATTCTAGGGCTTGCCCATATTTTCAGTATTTTGTTACCGGGCGTAAAAGCCCGGTTTTTATGTCTCTATTTCCAGAGCTTAAAAAGAGGCATTTTCACTATTAACTAGGCGTGTTTCTGTAATCTTTCCTTCATTAACTTGCACAGATTTAAAACTACCATCGCCTAAGAAAGAATTTAAGTACAAATCATTCCCATACTGAGCAAAAATGGTATATTCACCAGAAGGTAATTTGACAAAAAACTTACCATTTTTGTCAGTTTTCACTTGAGTGACTAGCTTAAAATTTTGTTTTGCTTCCGTAACAGATACACGAGTTCCCTTAGCTGGGATGCGTCCCGAAAAAACCCAAACGTTGGTTTTTACAGGTTGTGGTTTACTTCGTTGACGGTTTTCGCCAACACTCGGCATTTGATTACCTGTGACACGGACAACAGTACCACTTACACCTTGAGTTTGCCCTGATTGCAGTCGTGGTTGAGTATTGGCAGAGTTAGAATTTTTAGGTACAGCAAAACTAATCGGATTAGTACATCCAAATACAAAAGGTAGCACCAAAATAGTTACGAGCAACAGGCGGATTGAAAAAGAAACCATATATCAACAATATGAATAATTTTGCTTGTGAAAGGGACTTAGGAGAATCTCAATTCAACTAAGTCTTCCTTTCTATTTTGACTCCTGAATTTTGGATTCGGACTTCTTTCTCGAATCAACCTACGGAAAAGTAAGCTACAACACTGCCCACTCTGGACGTGGTAATCTGTGACTGGGGGTATATACACCCTTGGAACCGGGAGTGACAGAATCATGAAGAAGCTGATTAACAATCCGGAAGACTTTGTTCGCGAAAGTCTCGAAGGTATGGCAGCTGCCCATGCAGATTTAATCAAAATTAATTTTGACCCAACTTTTATTCACCGCCTAGATGCACCGAAGTCAGGAAAGGTAGCAATTATTTCCGGTGGTGGTAGCGGGCATGAGCCGATGCACGCGGGGTTTGTCGGCATGGGTATGCTAGATGCAGCTTGTCCTGGACAGATTTTCACGTCACCAACCCCCGACCAAATGTTAGCAGCAGCACAGGCAGTTGATAGTGGTGCTGGTGTTATTTATATCGTCAAAAACTACAGTGGCGATGTGATGAATTTTGAGATGGCGACGGAATTAGCCTACTCTGAAGGTATTCGGGTACTGAATATTTTAATTGATGATGATGTGGCGGTGAGGGATATATACACCCAAGGTAGAAGGGGTGTCGGAACAACAGTTTTAGCCGAAAAAATTTGTGGGGCGGCGGCAGAAAGGGGATATAGTTTGCAGAAAGTAGCAGATTTGTGTCGCCGGGTAAATTTAAGTGGACGCAGCATGGGAATCGCCTTGAGTTCCTGTACTGTACCGATGCGAATGTCGCCAACATTTGCTTTAGGTGCAGATGAGATAGAAGTGGGTATTGGCATCCACGGGGAACCGGGTAGAAAGCGGATGGATTTAATGCCAGCCAATGAGTTGGTATCAATGTTAGCTTTATCTATTCTCGAAGATTCAGCATATACCCGTGTCGTGCGCGAGTGGGATATGGATAACGGTAAATGGTTTGATTGTGAGTTGATTAATCAACCATTTCAAAGAGGCGATCGCATTTTAGCCTTTGTCAATGGTATGGGGGGAACTCCGATTTCAGAACTTTATATTGTTTATAGAAAGCTGGCGGAGATTTGCCAAAACAGGGGAATCCAAATTGTTCGTAATTTAATTGGCTCCTATATTACCTCCTTAGAGATGCAAGGTTGCTCAATAACTTTACTTAAATTAGATGATGAGATGATTGAGTTGTGGGATGCGCCTGTTAAGACTCCTACTTGGCGTTGGGGAGTTTAATCGGGGAAAGGAACAAGGATGAATTGGTAATTCCCAATACCTATTTACCAATATCTATTCAGCAACACCCATTAATTAACTAATAATTAATAACTGCAATAAGTTATATGAATACAGAACAAATTTTGCGGTGGTTGCAGCGATTTGCAACCAAAATTGAACAGAATAAAGAATATTTGACGGAATTAGATGCAGCAATTGGTGATGCGGATCATGGTATTAATATGGAGCGTGGTTTTAAGAAATTACTGATTCAATTACCAACTATTACAAATAAGGATATTGGTAGCATTTTAAAAGCAGTCAGTATGACACTAATTTCTAGTATTGGTGGTGCTAGTGGCCCTTTGTATGGGACTTTTTTCTTAAGGGCTAGCTCTGCCGTCGCCGATCGCTCAGAACTCGACGAACAGGATATGCTAGATATGCTCCGCGCCGGCTTAAATGGTGTCATTGAACGTGGGAAAACCCAATTGGGTGATAAAACAATGCTGGATGTACTCTTTCCAGCCGTGACAGCATTTGAAAAAGCCGTAGATGAAAGAAAACAAATGCGCGATGCCATGGCGCAAGCCTTAGTCGCCGCCGAACAAGCAATGAAAGATACAGCACTCATGCAGGCAAAAAAAGGACGTGCTAGTTATCTCGGCGAGCGTAGCATCGGACATCAAGACCCTGGAGCAACTTCATGTTACTTAATGTTGAAGTGTTTGTATGAAAGTTTGTAAAAATAGGGAATAGTTAATGTTAGTCATTAATGGTTAGTAATTAATTACCAAGTAACTATTACCCACTAACAAATTAACTATAATTTAGCTTGAATGTAACTTTGCGTCGGGGTTAACAACGTAACAGTGGTTGGAATTGTCATTGTTTCTCACAGCAAGCGACTAGCAGAAGGCGTACGGGAACTCGCAGTGCAGATGGTTCAAGGTATTGTTCCCCTCGCGGTTGCTGGTGGTGTTGATGATGTCGAAAATCCACTGGGAACTGATGTGATACAGGTTCATCAAGCAATTGAATCTGTTTACAGCGATGCTGGTGTTGTTGTCTTAATGGATATGGGCAGTGCTTTAATGAGTGCAGAAATGGCACTGGAATTTCTCACGGAAGCACAACGCCAAAATATTCACCTTTGTGAAGCACCATTAGTTGAAGGTGCGATCGCAGCTGTTGTTTCGGCTGCGGCTGGTAGTAATATTGAACAGGTAATTGCCGAAGCACGCGGCGCTTTGATGGCCAAAGCTTCGCAGTTAGGAATTAATTTGCCTGTCACGAGTAGTTGCGAACCAGCACCAACACCGGTAACATCACAAACAAAAGAAATCCATCTTGCTGTTAGTAACCGTATGGGCTTACATGCCCGTCCCGCAGCCCAATTTGTCGCTACAGCCGCTCGCTTCCTGGCTCAAGTAAAAGTTAGAAATATTACCAAGAAAACAGAATACGTCCGTGCCGATAGTATTAACCAAGTCGCTATGCTCGGAGTCCGTCATGGGCATGAATTGGCAATTTCCGCCACCGGAGTTGATGCAGATGCTGCCTTAGCCGCATTACAAGCCCTAGTAGAAGATAACTTTGGCGAAGGCGATAACCCCATCTATATACCCGAAGAAATTCCCCAGATATCCAGGGAAACAACACCAGTATCCATTGCTGCCCCATCCCTCAAAGGTATACCCGCATCCCCAGGAGTGGCGATCGCTCCTATTTACCGCTATTCAGTTGTATCGGTAATTCGACATCAACTCCCTACCCTAAAATCACCGCAATATTATGTAGAAGATACTAACCATGAGTGGCAATGTTTGCAAGATGCCCTCAATTCTGCTGCCCAAGAAATTACCACCCTGCTTTCCCAAACATCAACTCAAATTGGTGACGCAGAAGCAGCAATATTTGATGCACATTTATTATTTCTCGGTGACCCAATCATTCTGGAAGCCTTACAACATTATATTTTTGTCGAACATATCAACGCTGCCTCCGCCTGGCAAGCCGTAGTCGAAGAACTCTCCAACCAATACCGCACCCACTCCGATTCCTACCTGCGATCGCGTGCTGCTGATGTTTTGGACGTAGGACAGCGTGTGTTACGTTTGTTACTGGGGACTGCGGCTGCCCATCTCAATCTGACTCAGCCAGCGATTTTAGTTGCCACAGACCTTACACCTTCCGATACGGCGCAACTAGATACGAGTAAGGTATTAGGTATTTGTACTACAGCAGGTAGTTCAACATCACACACAGCCATTATTGCCCGGAGTTTGGGAATACCAGCAGTTGTTGGCATTCCTGACGAGATTCTGCGGATTGATGATGGGACGGTAATTGGGATTGATGGTGACAAGGGTTATGTTTGGATTGAACCCAATGCAGATATAGTTACAGCCCTAGCAGCCGAATCGGAAGCATGGCAAACCTCACAACAAAAGGTGCGGGAAAATGCCCACCGAGCAGCCATTACTACCGACGGCAAGCAAATGACAGTCCTAGCGAATATTGGCGGG
The DNA here is from genome assembly GCA_004296455.1 of Calothrix sp. NIES-4101. Classification (GTDB taxonomy): domain Bacteria; phylum Cyanobacteriota; class Cyanobacteriia; order Cyanobacteriales; family Nostocaceae; genus Brunnivagina. Next base: position 2,915,408 of record AP018280.1, on the reverse strand, counting down.
ATTACGGATGCTCAAGTTGCAGTCAGTATGGGTGCGGAGGGTGTCGGATTGTTGCGTACGGAATTTTTGTATCTAGATCGAACCACAGCACCCAGTGAGGAAGAACAATTTGCAGTTTATCAAGGGATTACTCAAGTATTAGAATCTCGTCCTGTCGTGATTCGGACTCTCGATGTCGGTGGCGATAAACCCGCACCATATTTAAATTTACCACCAGAAAATAACCCATTTTTAGGGTGGCGAGGAATTAGATTTTGTTTGGCTCGCAAGGAATTATTTAAAATCCAACTACGGGCGATTTTACGGGCTAGTATCAGTAGGACAATTAAAATTATGTTCCCCATGATTTCCACAATTGGGGAACTACATGCAGCCAAAGTCATTTTAGAAGAAGTAAAAAATGAACTTCGCCAAGGGAGAATATTCTTTGACGAAAACATCAAAGTAGGAATCATGGTGGAAGTTCCTTCCGCAGTCGCCATTGCCGATCAACTTGCCACCGAAGTCGATTTTTTTAGTATTGGTACTAACGACCTCAGTCAGTATGTCATGGCTTGCGATCGCACAAATCCCCAAGTTGCCAGTTTAGCCGATGCCCTCCATCCTGCGGTATTAAGAATGGTATTGCAAACAGTACAATCGGGACACAAAGCTGGAATTGCGGTAAGTTTGTGTGGGGAACTCGGTTCTGACCCCATTGCCACACCAATCTTATTAGGTTTTGGCATTGATGACGTGAGTTTGAACCCGCAAGCAATACCAAGATTTAAAAAATCCATTACTAGATTAAGTTTAATCGAAGCCGAAGCGATCGCCTCAGAAGCACTTAAACAAGATTCCGCCACAAAAGTGCGGGAAATGTTGGCAACATTTAATTATTGGTGATTATCAGAGATTTGTGCCTATTTTGACAAAGCAATTATTGCGTGGCAATATTCACACAGGTACTTTGCCCCTTCCCTGACTACTTTTCTGGTTACATCATTAACCGTCATGATTCGGCGATAACTTTAGCATTGAGCAAAGTAAAAATGCGATCCAGTTCCAATATACCCATTAGTTCGGCTTCTTCTTCCAACGTTAGCATCTCAGCTTTTTTCTTTTCAGTAAGGCAATCAAGCCGCGATTGTAGTTCTGGGGTAAATTTAAATAAATATAAGTTTCTAAATTTGCTAATCTGAATTCCAGATTCTACCCAGGATGAGGGCTGAACCATCATTTGAGTAATCATGGTGTTAAGGGTATAGTTTGATGTATGGTCGTATTCTAACAGTTCTTTTTATAATTTTTGTGATTATGCGTGGTTAGCCTCAAGCTCATTTGAAGAAGCTGGAGTTTCCAGTTTTGAAAAATAAACTTGAGCTAGAAATATGGGAATAGGTAAATATCTTATCTGGGAGCGTTTTTATCACCCATAATTTGTTTCTTAATTGATGAATAAACATTAAGTCGATCAAACTCCCCGTGTCTCTGTGTCCCCCTCTGCAAGTCAACCTCAACCCTTCAAGTTTAGCTTAGGGAATCAGTAGTTACTAATCTCTTTGAGGGCTAAGAATAATTTGTGTCATCTCCATCTAAAAAGCACTATAATAAGTAAATAAATGCTGACTTCTGAGTCTTAAATCTAACGCAATATAGCTTCACAAATTTAGTGGCTAGATTTTAGGGAATGTTAACTTTTAATACTAGATGATTGGATTATTACAAAAATCTCAGTATTAAAGATTTACTTGCCCAATATAAATCTTTCTAACCAATACTTTAAATTTTTGTAGAGATATTATCCAAATTTTAAATGTTGGATTGATTCCGCTATGTAGTGCCAAAAAATCAGAATAAACTACACTAATTCTGCTAATAACTCCTGAATTATTCTGCAATCACAATAATGTGGAGGTTGAGAAATGTCGCATATCGAAGGAACGTTCGTTGGTTCCGGAGGATTTAATCTGTATTACCAAGCGTGGCATCCAGACAAGGAAATCAAGGCAATAATTGCGATCGTTCACGGACTAGGAGGGCATAGTGGATTGTTTACAAATGCCGTCCAGGACTTGGTTAGCCAGAACTATGCAGCCTATGCATTTGACCTCCGGGGGCATGGGCGATCGCCTGGACAAAGAGGACATATAAATAGTTGGGCAGAGTTTCGGGAAGACTTACATACCTTTTTAATTCGGATTCAAGAACAAGCACCAACCTGTGCCTTTTTTCTGTGGGGACATAGTTTAGGAGCAACGATCGCCCTAGACTTTGCCTTGCGGTTTCCCGAAAGTTTACAAGGACTCATCTTAACAGCGCCAGCATTGGGAAAAGTCAAAGTTCCACCGCTCAAAGTTGTCTTAGGAAGAATGCTTTCGCGAGTTTATCCTCGCTTTACCCTCAAAGTGGGCATCAAACAGGGTACAAGTTCCCGCGATCCACAAGTGATCGCCGCGAATGCTCAAGACCCATTAAGGCATGAATACGGTACAGCAAGACTAGCAACAGAGTTTTTTACGACCGAAAGATGGGTCGCCAAACACGCATCTACATTAGAAGTTCCTTTATTAATCTTGCATGGCAGCAAAGATAAAGTCGCTCCTCCAGAGGGTAGTTTGGCATTTTTTCAACAAGTCACTTTTGTCGATAAAGAACGCTATCTATATCAAGGAGACTACCACGACCTCCATCAAGATATTAACTATAACGTGATGCTGACAGACTTAGAAAATTGGCTGGAAAAGCATTTAGAGAAAGTCACAAGTCGCGTGAGTCAATGTCAGATTAAAACCCCTAGTTTACAATCAAGCCCTCTGAAAATAGAACTCAGGAGTCAAGAGTCAGCATCCACAATCCAAATTGGGTATTCTGATTTGTGAAACCTTTGCTTTTACTCAATATCTACGCTTGATTTTTACGAAAAAGATACAATAGTGGATTTTGATCCCCGCTATGTTCTACATTAGTAACATGTACAAAGTACATATGTATAAGACAACTTAGGTTTAGCAGCAGCCTAAGTCTAGAAAAAAATAAATTCTGCTATTAATTACCAATTAATCAGGAGAAAATCGCAAAATATAAACTCAGATATCAGAAGTCAGCAAATACTGATGTGTTGAGTTTTGTATATTGTGTTTTCAGTAAAGCTTAGACTTAAAATTTGGATTGCATCAAGTTCAAAAACTTTTATTTTGTGTTGTGGTTATAGCTAGAAATATTACAGATACCGAAATGTTTGGTAATCCCGCATAAACAAAAACACAACAGGAAATAAAGGCATAAGAATAGATATTTTTATGCATTGCAAATTCTTATATTCAATTAATCATCAACTACACAAAACTATTCAAGAGGGAAGAGTTGAAAGCTCTTTTTAAATAGAATGGTATGTTGCGAGCAAACTTATCAAGCGCCTCCCAATTCAGGAGAAGTATTTTTGGGGCGAACTTTACCATCTTTGCTAGATGAAGCTTGTAGACGATCGCCAAATCAAACTGCTTTTAATCAAAGGGTAAAATCTACCTGGCAATCCTTATCTAACCAGGCATTCCAATCTGCTGTGGAAGAAGTCGCCTGCGGATTACTAGATTTGCAGTTAGAGAAGGGAGACAGAGTTGCATTACTCATGCATAGTGATATTAACTTTGCGATCGCGGATATGGGTACACTCCTGGCTGGGTTAGTAAATATACCTATCGATATTACCCAGACTATCGAACATATCGTTTTTATTCTGCGCCACTCAGAAGCAAAGGTACTAATTGTCTCTAATCTGAATTTATTTAACCAAATTGCCTTTTATTTGCAAGATATATCTAGTTTGCAAAGGGTGATAGTTGCCGAGGAGGAGGTTGAGACGCGGGCAAGGGGAGACGCGGAGAGTATATTTTCATTAAATGAACTCCGTAGTCGCGGAAAAGCTCTCATCTCTGAAGAGAGATGTGTGCAACTGCGTACAAAACTTGTCGCAGATAACCTTGCGAGTATTGTCTATATTCCAGGAGTAACAGGGGAACCTGTAGGAGTCATGTTGACTCATGAAAACCTGTCTGGAAACGCATTAGCAGCATTTTCTGGGATTCCCCATTTGGAGTTGGGAGCAAAGGAGGTTGTTCTTTCATTTCTACCCCTCACCCATGTTTTCGCTCGTGTCTTACTATATGGTCATCTAAACTATGGACACAGCATTTACTTTACGACTATCACCAAAGTAATGAAACTGATTCCAGAAGTGAAGCCGACAATATTTGCCACGGTTCCACTATTTTTGGAAAAATTTTATAGCAAGATTATTGAAGAAGTGAAAAGAGAACAAGGAAACGAGGGGACACGGGGACGCGGAGACAAGACAATCTTTTCTCCCCATCTCCCATCTCCCCCATCTCCCATCTCCCCTCAGCGATTGTTCTTCAAATGGTCATTAAATGTGGCAAAAAAATACAAGCTTGGGGAAATACCACGAGGTAGATATGCTGTAATGCTGAAATTATGCGACAGATTAGTATTCTCCAAATGGCGAGCAGTATTTGGAGGTAACCTCAAATATTTGATTTGTGGAGGAGCTTCTTTAAAAGGAGAGATTGCAAACTTATTAGCTGCTGCTAGAATTACAGTATTACAAGGCTATGGATTGACAGAAACAGCTTCGGCTGTGACATGCTGTCGAGGAGAGTACAACTATGCAGGAACAGTTGGTGTAGCTTTACCAGGAGTCGAAATTGCGATCGCAACTGATGGCGAAATTTTAACTCGTAGCCCTTATATAACTCAAGGCTATTACAAAAATCAGGCAGCGACTCAAAAGTTAATTGATGTAGATGGTTGGTTACATACAGGTGACTTAGGCAAAATTAACAAAGCAGGTTTTCTGCAAATTACTGGATTGAAGAAAAGCCGTTTTAAACTTTCGACTGGTAAATATGTCACTCCAGAACCTTTAGAAAGCAAGCTGGAAAAATCATCTTTAGTCGCCAAAGCTGTCACCGTTGGTTCCGAACGTAAGTTCTGCACAATGTTGATTTTTCCCCATTTAGAAAATCTCCATGAATATGCTTTATCTGTGGGGTTGAATTTAGCAACTGCAACTTTACTGAAACATCCTTGCATTATTGCTTTATATCAAATGTTAGTTGACGAAGCTAATTGTCATTTACCTCATTGGTCAACTATTAAACGCTTTCAAATAATTAATTATAGCCTCACTCTTGAAAATGGAGGACTAACAGCAAATCAACAAGTAAATCGTGCCCAAGTCGCGGAGATTTTTGCTTCAGAAATCAATGCTATGTATGGGGAAGTGTGGGGAAGAGATTGGGAGAAGCTAGGACAAGAGGCTTCAGAGCAAATAGGTGGTTTAAATGAAATTTGTCCAGGAATTCCTACTTCCTACTGCCCTGTATATGCCCAATCTTTAAGTTCATAATTTAGTTTTCAAATGTAGTTTTTAAGTTATCGACAACAGCAAAGTAAGTAGTTTTAATTAAATAGGGAAAATAGAGTAGTTATTTGAATCTACTAATATTTATATATTAATTATTCCTAATTAAATCTACCTACTGAAAAGTCAAATTAAAAATCAAAAAAGGTAGGTTTAAACATGATGCATAAACCATTCCGAACTGCTGCTGTTCTTGGTGCAGGAGTAATGGGAAGCCAAATAGCCGCACACCTTGCCAACGCAGGATTAACTGTTCATTTATTAGATATTGCCGCAAAAACTGGCAAAAAAAATGAATTAGTGGAAACTGCATTTAAAAAAGCTGTAAAACAATCGCCGCCAATATTTTTTAGCGAAAAAATCGCCCGCCGTGTCACTTTGGGGAATTTTGACGAACATTTTCATCGTCTTGCTGATGTCGATTGGGTAATTGAAGCAGTAGTAGAAAATCTGCCAATCAAACAAGAATTAATGGCAAGATTAGAAAAAGTTATTCGTGATGACACAATCATCTCAACCAATACTAGTGGTTTACCAATTCGGGAAATTGCTAAAGGTTGTTCAGAGTCATTCCGCAAGCGCTTTTTAGGTACTCACTTCTTCAATCCACCCCGCTATCTAAAATTACTAGAATTAATTCCTACTACTGATACTGAGGTGAAGACTCTGGCGAGAATGAAGTGGTTTGGTGAACTATATTTAGGTAAAGGTATAGTTGTTGCCAAAGATACACCTAATTTTATTGCCAATCGTATTGGTATGTATGCAATCATGTTTGCTATTCGTGCTTTTACGGAAGGAAGATATACAATCGAGGAAATTGATACATTAACTGGAGCAATTGCCGGACGACCGAAATCAGGAACCTTCCGCACTGCTGATATCGTCGGATTGGATACCCTGATGTATGTATTAGCAAACTTGTATCCCGTGATTCCCAACGATGAAAGTCAGGAAATTTTCCGCATTCCTCCACTGTTACGGAAAATGGTGGAAACTGGGACATTAGGTGCAAAAACAGGTCAAGGATTTTATAAGAAACAAGGAAAGGAAATTCTCTCTATTAATCCACGCACCTTTATTTATGAATCAGCAAAACCGCTTGATTTTGGTAATATTGAAGCGATCGCTAAAATTCCTGATTTGAAAGAACGGTTACGTACTTTGTATGAAAATACGAGTCGTGCGGGTGAATTTTTCCGCCAACTAACTCTGCATATCCTCGCATACAGTGCCCGTCGGATTCCCGAAATCGCTGATAATCCCAGCGATATTGACAAAGCCCTGCGTTGGGGATTTGGTTGGGAACTTGGACCTTTTGAAATCTGGGATGCTTTGGGATATGAAAGGGTATTGGCAGATATGAAAGCTGCTGATATTGCTGTACCAGAACACATTCAGAAAAAATTACACAAGAGCCAGGATGTTGCCAAACCAGGAAAAATTTACTTCGCTCCTGTGGCTGAATGTGCAGATGATTTTTGTCTACCCGCTTCAGCTTTGACAACAGGAATTGATTTAGCAGCGCTAAAGTCTGACTCCAAAAATATCTTGTGGCAAAACTCCGAAGCCGCTTTGATAGACTTGGGTGATAGAGTCGCCTTGTATGAATTCCGTTCCAAAGGTAATACCCTCAGTCTTAAGGTAGTTGATGGTTTAGCGATCGCGCTAGATATGATTGAAAATGGTAATTATCGAGGATTAGTAATTGGTAATGATAACGCGAACTTCTCCGGTGGTGCAAATTTAGCGGAGATGGCAATGTTGGCGCAAACTAACAATGGACAAGGAATTGCCGATTTAATTGTCAAATTCCAAGCTCTACTCCAACGAATTAAATACTTTCCCAAACCAATTGTGGCGGCGGTAGTTGGGCGTGTATTGGGTGGTGGTTGTGAATTAGTTTTAGCTTGTCCCCATGTCGTCGCAGCTGCGGAAACCTACATTGGCTTAGTTGAACTCAGCGTCGGTTTAATTCCCGGTGCAGGTGGCATTATGCGAATGGTAACATGGGCTGCTGACAAAGCCGCAAGTGAATCACCGCAACATATTCAGCCATTCCTCCGCAAAGTATTTGAAACCATCGGCATGGCGAAGGTATCTAGTAGTGCCGAGGAAGGAGTAGAGTTAGGTTTTTTACCACCGACAACCAAGACAGTCATGAATGCAGACAGTCGTTTGTATGTGGCAAAGGAAGAGGTAATTTGTTTAGAACGCACGGGTTACATTCCACCTGTAGAGCGTCATCACATTATGGTGCTGGGTAGACAAGGGAGGGCAATGTTAGAACATGCCGCAGGTGTAATGCAACAGGGAGGATTTATTTCCGAGTACGACAATTATCTAGCGAATCGTTTGGCTGATGTGATGACTGGTGGAGAGTTGTCTGCGCCGAGTTTGGTGAGTGAAGATTACCTCTTGCAGTTGGAAAGGGAGTCATTTTTACCATTATTACAACAGGTAAAGACGCAGGAACGGATAGCTCATATGTTGAAGACGAAGAAGCCTTTGCGGAATTAGGGAGGAGAAAGAGGAGATGCGGTGATGGGGGATGCTTTCTACATACAAAATCGGTAAAAAACTATGAAAGAAGTCTACATAGTCAGTAGTGTGAGAACAGCCGTCGGTAAAGCGCCTCGCGGGACTCTACATAATATGCGTCCCGATGATATGGGTGCCGTTGTTGTCAAAGGTGCAATTAATCAAGTCGCAAATTTAGAACCTGTATTTATTGACGATGTTATCTTTGGCTGTGCTTTTCCCGAAGCAGAACAGGGGTTTAATTTAGGACGGGTGATTGCTCAACGTGCGGGTTTACCGGATACAGTCGCCGGTGTGACTGTGAACCGTTTCTGCGCTTCTGGACTCCAAGCGATCGCGATCGCCCATCAAACAATTTTGGCTGGTGGAGCAGAGGTAATTGTTGCGGGTGGTGCGGAGTCGATGAGTCTGATTCCCATGGGGGGACATTATCTTGCGCCCAACCCAGAGATGTTAGCGGAAATGCCCAAAGCCTATTGTACGATGGGAATTACGGCTGAGAATGTGGCGCAAGAGTACCATATTTCCCGACAGGAACAGGATGCTTTTGCATTGCGATCGCACCAACATGCTTTAACTGCTATTCGTCAAAATCGTTTTGTTGAGGAAATTATTCCCCTCACGGTAAGAGAAACTTTATACATAGATGGTAAGCCACAAACAATCGAAACAGTCTTTCAAGTCGATGAAGGTGTGCGTGCAGATACCAGTATGGGAGCCCTCGCTAAATTACAACCCGCTTTTCGTTTGGGTGGCACTGTGACTGCTGGTAATTCTTCGCAAATGTCCGATGGTGCAGCAGCAACGGTATTAATGAGTCAGCACATGCTCCGTGAACTTGATGTCAAACCTTTAGGAAAAATGTTAGGGTTTGCAGTTGCCGGAGTTCCCCCGGAAATCATGGGAATTGGTCCTGTCGAAGCAATTCCCAAGGTACTAAAACAAGTCGGACTAACATTAGCAGATATCGGCTTAATCGAACTCAACGAAGCATTCGCAGCCCAAAGTATAGCAGTGATTCACAAACTAGGATTAAACGAAGAAATATTGAATGTGAATGGAGGTGCGATCGCTTTAGGTCATCCCCTTGGTTGTACTGGGGCAAAACTCACTGCCACTCTCCTCCACGAAATGAAACGTCGCGGTGTCCGCTATGGCTTAGTCACAATGTGCATTGGTGGCGGTATGGGTGCTGCTGCGGTATTTGAGAATTTGATGATTTGATAGATGCCAAAGATAGGGGGAGGGAAGAGAAAAAATTTCATTTCTATGTCTCTGTCCCTCCTTATCTACGTCCCCCCTTTTGTGCATTTCACATCCCCAAATATTAAATGTATGGCAATAAAACTATGATTAACTTTCTTTCACTAAACTACCTCCACACCCTCACAGCGTCTCCTCTTCTCCGCGTCTCCGCGTCAATCCTCATCCTACTTCTTGGTTACATCGGTGTTCCCCTGTGGGTATGGTCACTTTATTGCCTGATAGTATTAGCAATATTCAATCCAAGTATTTGGGTATGGGTCGCATTTAGCACTATTTTACTAATCCTCAATATCCCCATACTGCGGCAAAAAATCATCACCTCACCCTTAATGCAGAGTATCAAACTACTCAAAATCCTCCCAAAAATTTCTGATACCGAACGTGCAGCAATTGAAGCGGGAACAGTCTGGGTAGATGGGGAATTTTTCTCCGGTAAACCCAACTTCCAACGCATCAACAGCGAACCCTACCCCCAAGTCACACCTGAACTCGAATCTTTCCTCGATAATCAAGTGGAAACAGTCTGTCAAATGGTTAGTGATTGGGAAATATATCAACGCAAAGATTTACCCCCCGAAGTCTGGGAATATTTGAAAAAAGAACGATTTTTAGGAATGATGATTCCTCAAGAATACGGCGGCTTAGGCTTTTCCAACTTTGCTTACAGTGCAGTCATGACAAAGCTGGCATCACGTTCTTTTACCCATGTTGCCACCGTTGGCGTGACTAATTCCCTGGGGCCAGCTAAATTACTATTACGCTATGGCACTCCCACACAGAAAAATTACTATTTACCCAGACTGGCAAGGGGTGAAGAAATTCCCTGTTTTGCCTTGACTGAACCGACTGCGGGTTCAGATGCAGCAAGTATCAAGTCGGAAGGAGTTGTATTTAAGGGTGGAGACGGTAAACTTTATATTCGTTTGCATTGGAAAAAACGATATATTACCTTAGGCGCGATCGCAACACTCCTGGGACTAGCATTTCGACTCCAAGACCCCAAAAATTACTTAGGCAAAGGTAAAAATATTGGCATTACCTGCGCCCTTATTCCTACTAATACTCCCGGTGTAATTATGGGACGCAGACATGACCCGATGGGGGTTCCTTTCTACAATTCTCCCACCGAAGGACATGATGTAGTTGTATCAGTTGAGCAAATTATTGGTGGTGTCGAACAAGCTGGTAATGGTTGGAAAATGCTCATGCAGTCCCTCGCTGCGGGCAGGGGTATTAGTTTTCCTGCTACCTGTACGGGTGTTGCTAAGTTAGTCACCAGAGTTACCAGCGCTCACTCCGTTGTCAGACAACAATTTGGTTTATCTATCGGTAAATTTGAAGGGATTGAAGAACCTTTAGCCAGGATTGGTGGATTAACTTACTTGATGGATGCGGCTCGAATTTATACTGCTGCGGCGGTAGATAAAGGTGAACAACCTGCCGTAATTTCAGCGATCGCTAAATATAATCTCACGGAACTCTCCCGGAAAATCATTAATGATGGAATGGATATTATGGGAGGGGCGGGAATTTGCAGAGGTCAGAGAAATTTGCTGGCAAATATTTATACTGCAACACCAATTTCCATTACCGTCGAAGGTGCCAATATTCTTACCCGCACCATGATGATTTTTGGACAGGGTGCAATTCGCTGTCATCCTTATGTTTATACGGAGATTGCTGCACTGGAAGAGGACATGGGGACGCAGGGACATGGCGATACGGGGACAGTGGACAAAGTCTCACATAAATCTTTTCTCTCTGTTTCTCCTGCAATAGTTGCCTTTGATACAGCCTTTTGGCATCATCTTGGCTGGATGATTCGTAACACTTTCCGAGCGATTTTTCTGAGTCTTTCTCGCGGTTATTTAGCTGTGTCTCCAGTCACAGGCGCAACCGCAAAATATTACCGCAAACTCGAATGGGCATCAGCAACCTTTGCATGTCTTACCGACTTAGCTATGTTTATGTTTGGTGGTAGTTTGAAACGACGCGAAAAAATTACTGGTAGGTTTGCAGATATTCTTTCATGGATGTATTTAGGTAGCGCCACCCTCAGACGTTTTCAAGCCGAAGGACGTAAAGCTGAAGATTTACCGTTGGTAGATTGGGCAATGCAATATGCCTTTGCTCAAATTCAACAGGGATTTGAAGGTATATTTAGTAACTTCTCCATACAACCAGAAGCACAGCAAAATCCAAATAAATCTTCCCTCTCCTTGTCCCCGCGTCACCTCATCTCCGCATCAATCTCACTAATAATCCATAGCTTAGGTAATATTCTTGCCTGGTGGTGGAGAATGAATCCAATCGGTACAATGCCCAGCGACACACTGGGTAGTCAGGTAGCCCATATTATACAAATACCAGGACAACAACGCGATCGCATTACCGCAGGTATTTATATTCCTATGGCTGTAGATGAGTCATTAGGACGATTAGAACGTGCATTTAATTTGTTGCATCAAGTGGAACCAATTTTGAAAAAGATTAAAAATGCTAGTCATGAGGGGAAATTACCAATTCAAAAACCGGAATTGTTGATATCAGAAGCCTTACACGCTGGAATCATTGGAGAACAAGAAGTTGAGTTATTTTGTGAAGCCCAATTTGCCCGCAATGATGCAATTCAGGTAGATTCTTTTACTTTAGAGGAATATATGGGGGATAAAAGCAGTATTGCCACCCAAAACTCGCAGACAAAAGAATTGACTCAAATTTATTAATCTTGTTCAAAATAGAGTCATCCCTTAACCTTTAAACCAGCCATGACTCAACTTCAAACTCAACTTACCCTCGAAGAATTTCTCGCACTTCCCGAAGGGGACATCATCTATGAACTAATCAACGGGGAAGCACTACCGAAAATGTCACCAAAACGTTTCCAGGACTTACGCAAGTGTCACAATCAGTGGTTGGTGCGTGACGCTATAAGCTTTATTGCTACGTTCAAATGCAATTGCAGCGTCACACACCCTACAGAAAAAATATGCCAGTTGCATAAGTCCTATTCTTCTCAAGTAAGGCTTACAAGCATTATTAAAACATCTGCACAAGGAAAGTTCAGCTTCAATTAAAAATTATGTTAACAAAGTAACCTTACCACTGGCTAAATCATAACGACCACCAACAATTTTCAATTTACCCTCGTTAATCAAACCTCTTAAAATTGTTGAGCTTTCCGCTAATTTTTCTGCTTGATATTGGACATTCGCAATAATGGCATTTTCTTCGAGACTGCCTGTTTTCTTTCTGACTCTTTCTACAGCAGGTTTGATTTCTTCCACAAAAACACCAATTCTTCCAGGTAATGGATCACCTTTGGTAGCTGCTATAACTGCACCACATTTAGCATGACCTAAAACTACAATTAGTTGTGCCCCTAACACAGCAGTAGAAAATTCCAAGCTACCTATAGCAGTTTGACTGGCAACATTACCAGCAACTCTGACAACAAATAAATCACCTAATCCTTGATCAAAAACAATTTCCGCAGGTACTCTTGAATCTGCACATCCAAGTATGGCGGCAAAAGGATATTGAGCTACAGCAGTTTCTTCCAATCTTAATTTTGATTGATGAGGATTAAGACGTTTACCTTCAACAAACCTTTTATTACCTTCAAGTAATCTCTCTAAAGCTTTTTGAGGGCTAACTGGTTGGGGTTTTGCGACTGTAGTAGTGGGTTTTTGGGCAATAGCGGGTTCTCCTTGCAAAAGTACGCTACCAACAGCACTCGCACCAATACCAACACTACCTACACCTACTAATTTTAAAAAATTCCGCCGCCCAACAAATCCATTAATTTTGCTCATGATTCTTCTCACTCTAAACATGAAAATTTCAACAAGTTGCTATGGAACAATTAATAAATCCATACCCTAAAGTGTTATGAATTGATGGCAATAACATCTTTATGGCAATTAATAATTTAAGAATTATTACAACCTGTCAAATATCAAACTTTGTTATTATTTTGGAATATACCAAAATCTTGTATAACAATAGAATAAATCTATCATTTAATGAACCTATACTTACAAAAGCTTTTTACTGATTAATAGTTTTTGAAGCTCATTATGTATTATTACTCTAGTTATAGTCGCATTAGTAACTCAGATATATTGAATGTTTACCTTCCATTTACCCTCACATCTTAGTATCCTTATATTTGCCTTGTACGGGTTTGTTCGGTTAGGTGCAAGATAAGAGTTGATAGCCGTCTAAAATCATATCTGAAGACTTTTGCTCTCACATCACCGAAATGAATACCCAAACACGCTCCAATTCTCCAGATATTTACTCGATTTTGCGTCAAACTCAACGCTTGCGAGTGAGCGATGGCGAGATTAAACCCGTTTTAGATGGATGCTCGAATAGTTCACAGTTGCTTGTACTAATTTGGTCACAGTTGGGAGATTTTGATAATTTAGAATATGCTTGGTGGCTGCGAAGAGAAAAAGAAAAGCTGGAAGCAAGGGGAATTAGCATTCGTGCGATTGGAATTGGCGATCGCAATTCTGGGATCAAGTTTTGTCAGTATACCGGATTTCCGAGTGCATGGCTGTTTGTAGATACAAAAGCGGAAATTCACGCTCTTTTAGGGCTGTATCGTGGTTTATCTCTACAACTTCCTTTGCTCTCAACGTCACAACAAGCTTGGCTAAATTTAATGCTTATGTGTGCTGGGATTGGCAGCCCCGGAACTCTGAAGGAAGTTTTTCGGGGTTATAAAGGTGATAAAAAAGCTCCTCAGTTAATCGCCGATGAGGAAGTTGTGCGTGGTACTCCCCTACCACCAATGAAAGGCTCGTTTTTCAAAGCTGCTGGGGGAGAAGGGTTTCAGCGTCCTTTTGAACTCGCAACCCTACGCCTGCGAAACATGACAGAAGTATTGAGCAACTGGAATACTTATGTACCAGATGCATCGTATTTAACCCAGAGAGGAGGAACTTTTCTATTTGATTCTCAGGGTAAATTAATTTACGAGCATCGCGATCGCGGGATTCTTGATTTTGCCGAAAATATGAGCAATCCCTTGTCTTTTCTTTTGGATCAATAAATTAAATAATAGACATCTCCAAAAAAGAAGATAAAAGCTTTATGTAATCAGGGTTGATCCTCCATTTCTGGAGATGTCTAATACTAAATGTCAGTTGCTTGATCCAAGCAAACTCACAATATCCTCAAAATTTTCCCCTACACTCAAATCATGGTCGGATATTACAGGCATTACCCACCATGACTAATTCTTCAGGTGACATCATTATTATTGGTGCCGGGATAGCTGGACTCAGTGCGGGTTGCTACGCCCAAATGAACGGCTATCACACTGAAATTTTTGAGATGCACAATCTTCCTGGTGGTTTGTGTACTGCATGGAATCGCCAAGGATATGTATTTGATGGTTGCATTCATTACCTATTTGGTTCGGGGAAAGACCAACCGTTTCATCGAATGTGGGAAGAACTAGGAGCCGTTCAAGGTCGTAAATTTATCGATCATGATGAATTTATACGGGTTGTCGCACCTGATGGGAAAACTTTAATAGTTTATACCAACCCCGACCGACTCGAACATCACCTACTTGACCTCTCACCGGTTGACAGCAAACTCATCAAACAGTTTTGTGCGGGTATCTGGGATTTTACCGAATTCGATATGTCTCTACTCCAGCAAAAGCCGAAAAATTTGATGAATGGGGGTGATTGGCTGCGTCTGAGTGGGAAAATGCTACCATTTCTGGGATTATTGAATAAATGGGGTAATATTTCGGCAGCAGAATTCGCCAAACTTTTTCATGACCCATTTTTACGCTCCGCAATTCCCCAAATGTTCGCTTGGACAAGTATCCCGATGATGGTAGGGATGTCGCTCCTTGCCTATATGTATAACAAAAATGCCGGGTTTCCCGTCGGTGCATCCTTAGAATTTGCGAGATCGCTGGAAAAACGCTATTTAGAATTGGGTGGAAAAATCCATTATTCTGCCCAAGTCGAGCGGATTCTCGTGGAAGATAACCGAGCCGTAGGTGTGCGACTATACAATAACCAAGAATACTACGCTCGTCGCGTTATCTCCGCCTGTGACGGACGCGGGACGATTTTTAACCTGTTGGGGGGAAAATACTTAAACAAAAAAATCAAAAAATTATACGATGGTCATCTCCCCTTACATTCCCAACTGCAAGTATCCCTGGGTGTAAACCGCGACCTATCAACAGAGCCTCACTGGGTGACGTATTTACTCGAAAAACCGATCGCGATCGCGGGGGAAAAACGCTACGAAATTGGTGTAAAACATTACTGCTTCGACCCTTCCCTCGCTCCTGCGGAGAAATCAGTGATGATGGTGATGTTAGATACGCCCTACGATTATTGGCAGCGTATTTACGGACGCTCAATTTACGATGCTGAACAAATCCAGGAATCGCAAATTCTCATCGACCAATTAGAACAATTTTATCCAGGGATAAAAGCAGATATTGAGTTTGTTGATGTCGCCACACCTGTGAGTTACGAACGCTACACGGGTAATTGGCAAGGTTCCAATTGCGGTTGGTTGTTGACTAAAGAAACAATGGGTTTGATGGTGGCTGGAATTGAGAAGAAATTACCGGGTTTGGATAATTTTTATGCGATCGGTCAATGGGTGGAACCGGGTGGCAGTGTGCCTATTGTTGCCATGTCGGGGCGTAATATTATCCAACAAATTTGTCACGAGGATAAACAGGAATTTATTTCCCTAAATCCAATTGCCCAATAGTACGTAGGCAGCCCAATAGTAGGGTGATGTGTAGTCAGAGTCAGGATTTTTCAAAATTGCCACTTGGGCACGACGCAGAGCTTCGGCTTTGGAGACACCTGTTGTATTCGCTTTGGCGATTTGGTCGTAAAATTGACTCATGAGTATTGCTGAGGCTTTATCGTTGACGCGCCATAGGGTAGCAACGGTACTGCGGGCACCCGAACGCACGGCAACCCCTGCCAGCCCTAATGCTGAACGTGCGTCTCCTGCGGCGGTTTCACAGGCACTGAGTACGAGGAGTTCGAGGGTGTTATTCCCTGATAGCTCGACTGTTTTCAGTAAGCTGCTGAGTTGGTTGACTTTGATTTTGCCGTCCCAGGTAATAATAAAGGTTTCGTCGGCATTGGAGCTAAATTGACCGTGGGTTGCTAAATGTACAATTGGTGATGAGGCAGTCGAGATGCGATTTTGAAATTGGGGGTTGGTAAATTTCTCGTTGAATAAAATTTGACTGGGAACTTCAGATTGAATTTTTTTGACTTCTTCGCCTACATAGGGTAAAGATGTAAATCCTGGGCGGGCTGCATCAATTCCCCCGACTAAAGCGCCTAAACGTCCTTGCTTCAGGGAACGTGGTGTTAATAGTTGTAAGCCGGGTGTGAGGGCGACGCTGTATTTTTCTACGAGGAATTGCTTGCCATCATGCAGTGCAGACATGGGTATATTCCGCAGTACCCCATCTAAAACAAATACTAGTGTTTCGACTTTGGTGGCAGCTAAATCTGCCGCTTCCGGACGAATCACCAAGTCGTACATTTTTTGGAGTTGAGGCAAAGTCACGTCAAATGCGGTTGCTTGTCCCAGGTTTTCCCGTAGGCGTGAGGCTAACTGTTCAACTTCTTCTTTGCGAATATCTGTTTTGTAGTAGCGGAAATCTCTTGTTTCTGGGGTTTCATTTTTGCTTTGTTGTTTATTGAGTTTATTTAGTTTTTGAGTTGGCGAATCTTGGGTTACTTTCGGTAAGCTGGCAACGATCGCGAGTTTGTCTTGTAAAATAATTGGGTAAATTACCGCAGCTTTGGCATCAACTTGATCGATTTGTTCCGGTTTGGCGGTTAAGCAAGCTTCCCGAAAGAAGTTATCAAGTTCCACTAACTGCAAACCTTCGATGACATTCCTTGCTACTTTCCAATTTTTTTCCTGATTGGACTCTACAAGTAATTCTACAAGTTCACGATGGATAGGTTCGACTGCATTACGGAAGGAAAACTGGATGTCAGGATTGGCAGCAGCTAAATCTGAACGTAGGGATTTGATTGTGGCGATCGCTTCTTGGTAAAATGTAATGGCGTGATCGTTATTACCTTGGGCTTTGGTGACTCTTCCTAATTGCCATTGCCAAATGTATGAAATATCACTGGCATTGATTTGTTGAGCAAGTTGTAGTGCTTGTTCTGTCAGCTTTTGGGCATCTGCCCATCTTCCTTGGCGTTCGTCAATGTTACCTAAAGTACCCAATGCATAGGATTCTGTTCGCGGATTTCCGAGTTTTTTCGCGTCTTTAATTGCAGTTGCCAAGAGTTTTGCTGCTTCTAATTCTGAGATTGGGGCAGGTTGGGCAATATTTTCACCCTTGGCAGAGATGGGTACATTTGCCTGGGTTCCTGGCATTTGTATCATGGTTTGAGCGAGATTTACCCTGGCATCAATGGCAGCTTGGTTTGAAGGTAGGGCTTCAATTTCTTGCTGAACTTGGGGTAAGAGGTTTTTGGCTGCATCCAGTTGGTTATTCTCTGCCAGCAAACTGAGCAAATTTAGTTGTGCCTGAATTTTTGGAGTTCCCGAGGCATTTTTGGCAGCTTGTTGGTAAAAATTGATTGCTGTTTGTAGATTTGCGGCTGTTTTTTCTGCATCCCCGATGCGATTACCAAAATTCTTCTCAAAATTCAGTTGAGCGCGAGCGGTATTACCTAAACTAATTTGTACCAGTGCAGTGGTTTCCGGTAACTTTAACTCTTGGGCAATAGCCAGACTACGCTCTAATAGCAGTTTTGCTGAGGGTAAATTACCAATTATCCGCAGCGATTCTCCCAAAGTCCTGAATGCAGTTGCACTTTCGGGCGATGCTGCAACCATAGATAATGATAACTTGAGTTTTTCTGTCTCAGTAGTTAGCAATGGCGGTAACTTTAAACCCTTAGCCAGTAATTCAATACCCCGGCGATGCAGTCCCAAATTTTGTAATGCTTTTGCTTGGTTGATTTGACTTGCCAGTATGCGATTTGGTTGATTCAACTGGCTGTAAATCTTGCCCACACGTTCCCACGTTTTTAAGGCAATGTCTGCTTTCCCTTGTGCTAGTTGTAACGAGCCTTGGATATCTAAAGCCTTTGCTAATGCGGATGATTGTTCTGGATTTAAATTTTTATTTGCTGTTAATAATGCGATCGCCTCAGTAATTGTACTGTTAGCGGTATCCCACTGTCCCAATTCTTGAAAACAGAGTGACAGATTACTGAGACTCAGGGCTTGGCGGATAGGATTTGTGGATTTGTGAGCTTGTGCAGCTTGTTGAAACAGCTTTGCTGCTGCCGAGAAATCACCCTGTTGATATAAAGCTTGTGCTTGTTTATCGAGGGATATTCCCGATTGGCTTTGAACTATGGATGGAGTCGGAGAATTATTAGCAATAATTTGGGCAAAAATTGGGGATGTAATAGATAATGAAACTGCGATCGCCATTGGCATGAAAAAACGCAGTAATATTTTGTGGTATTTTTTGAATTTGGTTTGGGATTTTTTCATATTGAGATACTATGTTGTGATTTAAAATTGCCTGATTTTAGTTGCATAATTTGAGTCGAAATTCTGTTGAGACTCTTACTGCAAGACATCTACAGACATGCAGAAATAGTTGGCTGAGATGATGGTGTAGTTTGTGGCGCTTGAGCAACCAGAAAAATTTCACCGCGAGAATTTTTTACCAATCCTTGCGCTTCAATAATTTGAGAAGAAGGTGAGGGGGAGACGCGGAGATTGGGAGATGAGGAGATGGGGAGAGTATTATTAGTTCTTTCTTGCATCTCTGCATTTCCTTCATTATCCAAAGTCGCTAGGGGAATAGTTGCTGTACCTTGTAGGGGTTCGAGGGGACTTAGTGGTAAAGCATCACGTCCGGTAATCGTAAAACTACTTAAAGGTTTGATAAAAGCATCATAACCTCTGGGGCAAAGTTGACTCAGTTGATTAGTTGCATCTACTACTTCATTTGGTAGTTCGATAATCCCTTTTGTGGGGTCAATTTCTGGGTTGTTAATGGCAATTTCTCCCTGAATACCCAGTTGAGAACTCGCTGTAATATCGTTGGTTGCGTCTGATGCTTGGGTACGGGGTTCGATACCGAAAATTCCCTGAGTTGTAATGTTAATTTGACCACCTTTTCCGGTGAAGGCATTAGCAGAGATGTCGCTATTTTCGCCAGGTACGGCAACGATGAATCGAGAATTTATATTAATGTTACCCCCATTTCCACCCTGTTGGGATGTACCTGCATTGGTAGAGATTTGAGCATTGCGACGGAGGAGGAGTAGGCTACTGTTGATATTAATGTTACCACCATTCCCAGATGCAGATTCGGCGTTGAGTTTACCTTGGTTATCAAGGGTGATTCGGGGGGAGTTGATTTCGATATCACCTGTAATACCGGAACCTGTGGAGCTAACGAAAAAGCCACTATTAGCACCAATATTGGCGATGCTATTCGGGAAATTCGCTAACCGAACATTGTAATTCGGGTCGTTTGCGCTGATAGTTGCCCTTTCTTTGGCGTTGACTGTAATTTTACCCGCACTTCCATTGCCGGAGGTAGTTGTGATTAATTGTCCACCATTGAGTGCTGCAACCACATTCGCATTGACAGTAATATCACCACCTTGATTATTATTCTCCGTACGTGCATCTAATAAACCACCATCTCTCACCTTGAATGAATTGGTGTCGATGGTAATATTACCACCATTCCCTTCTGTACCTATATCTACAGCACTGCGAATTCCACTTGAAAATCCATTTTTCACACCAGCAATATCGACTTTTCCAGATACTTTTACATTCACATTCCCTGCATCTCCTTTCCCTGGGGGTTGGGTTGCAGATGCACCACGGGTAATAGTTAGTAATTGAGCGCCGTCAGTTACGGATAAATTAGCTGCATCGATGTCGATATTACCACCCTGACCCACACCCCCTGCTTCCACCGTACTGAAGATACCAGCATTCGCTGTAAAGGAAACAGCATCAGTGGCAGTAATTTTCACACTCCCCGCATCCCCTTGTCCGTAAGTTGAGGTAGAAAATCCAGCGCCATCAGTTACGGATAAACTGGCTGCACCAATGTCGATATTACCACCCTGACCCACACCCCCGGCTTCTACCGTACTGAAGATAGCAGCATTCGCTGTAAGGGAAACAGTATCTGTGGCAGTGATTTTCACACTCCCTCCATCTCCTTTTCCAAAAGTTGAGGCTACAAGTTGAGCACCATCTCGCAGTTGAAAGTAGACAGCATCAATGGTGATTTTACCCCCAATCCCTTCCGTACCTGTATCTACAAAACTGCGAATTCCACTTGAAAATCCATTTTTCACACCAGCAATATAGACTTTTCCAGATACCTTCACATTCACATTCCCCGCATCTCCTTTCCCTGGGGGTTGGGTTGCAGATGCACCACGGGTAATAGTTAGTAGTTGAGCGCCGTCAGTTACGGATAAATTAGCTGCATCGATGTCGATATTACCACCCTGACCCACACCCCCTGCTTCCACTGTGCTGAAGATGTATGTTTTACCTGCAAGGGAAACAGCATCTGTAGCAGTGATTTTCACACTCCCCGCATTTCCCTGTCCAAAAGTTGAGGCTATAAGTTGAGTATCATCTCGCAGTTGGAGGGAACCTGCATTGATGGTAATATTCCCTCCTTGACCCTGGGAATTTTGACGAACTAAATTGCGAATTCGACTCCCATCCGTAACTATTATCCTTCCAGTTGCATTCAACCTAATATCTCCCGCAACAGTTTCAGAGGTTCCCGCTCCCAAGAATATACCACCAGATAAAATACTTCGATTCAAAATATCAATATTCCTGGCATTGATAAGTAAATTTCCACCACCAACACCAGTCATATATACACCAGCTTGATTCGTCAGTAACACATCTGCACGAGTCACATTGTCAGGGAATCTCAATTGCCAATTATCCCCATCAACAACGAGATTAATGTTCCCAGGTTCAGCTAATCCCCCCAATTCTATCTGTCCACCGAAAGCATTTAACTGTCCCCCATCGATATTGACGTTTCCACCAACTAACAAAAGACTTTTACCATCGGGAACTTGTAAACCTAGCACATTCCCAGCAATTGGATGTTGTCCTGCGAGTGCTTGGGAATTATTTTGAATCGTTGCATTTTGGTTAATCTGATTAAAAAACAATGCACTTGGATTCACTGTCAACAAACCTGGAGCTTGGGGATTTGTCGCACTAAAAACCCCTTGATTTCCAAACTGCAAGCCATTGGCAGTCGTCCCCACAAAACTACCCTGCACATCTAACCGAGCATTCTGCCCAAACAAGATTCCATTCGGATTCATTAAAAATAAATTTGCATTTCCATCAACACCCAAAGTCCCCAAAATATTCGACGCATTCCCACCAGTCACCCGCGTCAATATATTTATTACCCCCGATGGATTGCTAAAATAAACTCTTTGCCCATCATTAATATTAAATTCACTGAAACTGTGAAAAAGATTGCTTTCTCGAACCGCTCCACCATTAATTTTGTCCCCTAAGACATTGTTAATTAAAACATTCGTATCTAAACGGGATGATTCTGTGCCCAGGGTATTATCGGGAGTAATTTGTGCTGTAACTGGAAATATTGGTGTGGCAAATACTAAAAAGCCACATGTCAACAACTTTCCGAGTGAGTTTACTACCTGATTCATCGCCCAGTCCCGATTATTCTGTGAATGATTATGAATGTTTCTTATTAACCTTACATTTACCAGTATTTCTGCTGATAATCAACTAATACAGCAATTATGAGGTTAATATCAGATTTTAGGTTTTGGAGTAATTTTGAAGACATGCAGAAACCTTTGGCTGAGATGAAGGTGTAGTTTGTGGCGCTTGAGCAACCAGAAAAATTTCACCGTGAGAATTTTTTACCAATCCTTGCGCTTCAATAATTTGAGAAGTAGGAGAGGGAAGACGCGGAGAGGGGGAGATGGGGAGATGGGGAGACGCGGAGAGGGGGAAAGTATTATTAGTTCTTTCTTGCATCCCTGCGTTTCCTTCATTATCCAAAGTCGCTAGGGGAATAGTTGTTGTACCTTGTAGGGGTTCGAGGGGACTTAGGGGTAAAGCATCACGTCCGGTAATCGTGAAACTACTTAAAGGTTTGATAAAAGCGTCATAACCTCTGGGGCAAAGTTGACTCAGTTGATTAGTTGCGTCTACTACTTCATTTGGTAGTTCGATAATCCCTTTTGTGGGGTCAATTTCTGGGTTGTTAATGGCAATTTCTCCCTGAATACCCAGTTGAGAACTCGCTGTAATGTCGTTGGTTGCGTCTGATGCTTGGGCACTGGGTTCGATACCGAATATTCCCTGAGTTGCAATGTTAATTTGACCACCTTTCCCCGTGAAGGCGTTAGCGGATATGTCACTGTTTTCGCCAGGTACGGCAACTATGAAAGGTGTATTTATTGTAATGTTGCCACCATCACCCCCAGCCTGTGTATTACCTGCGGTAGTTGAAATCAAACTTCCACGACGCAGTAGTACAAAATCAGCAAGTTGCAAGTTGATGTTACCACCTTGACTGCTGGCGGTTTGGGCGGAGATTGTCGCCCTATTATCCAAGCTTAGAGTACCACCAAGAATGGAAATATTACCAGCATCTCCCGTACCATCGCTATTTACTGATACTTTAGCTCCATCTCTGATGGTAATTTGCGGTGGATCAATGAAAATACTACCACCTCTACCTGTGGAACCAATTTCAGTATTGGCAAAAAGTCCACTTTCAGCACCTTGATTGAAAATTACATCGTTGAGTTGGTCTGTTTCTCCAGGTTGCTGTAATCTCTGAGTTACTTTGGTAACGCGATCGCGAAAATTGGGATCACTGCCTGTTATGGTAATGTTGTCTGTAACATTCAGCTTGATGCTGCCAGCATTCCCACTACCACGGGTATTTGTTGCTAATTGTCCACCATTATTTGCTGTAAAGTTTTTGGCATTAATTGTAATGTTGCCACCGTTATCTGAGTTGGAGGTTGCAGCAGAAACGATTGCCCCATCACTAACTGTAAAATTACCTGTGTTCACGGTAATATCTCCAGCTTCTCCCGATGTTCCTTTGTCAGTAATAGTAAATAAAGCGCTAGAAAATCCTCTATTACCTATGCCAGAAATGGTCACTGCATCAGTTGCATCAATGCGAATATTACCACTTCTTCCTTTTGCTGCTGGTTTTCCTTGTGATGATCGCAATAAAACTGAGTCTATTTCCGAACCATTGCTAAGGGAAACGGTACGAGCTTTAATGTCGATATCTCTAGCATTTCCCACACCTCCAGAACCAACACTGCTCAATATATAGCCTTCGTTGAGATTCAGTGCATTATTGATGTTGAGGAATATTTGACCTGCATCTCCTTGTCCAAAAGTACTAGCACTAATTTGAGCGCGATCGCTTAGTGCCAGGGAATCAGCATTAACATTAATATTACCTCCTTTTCCTACACCAGTTGCCTCAACTGTACTGAAGATACCACTCGGATAAAGACCATCTGCAAGACCGCTAGCTGTAATATCACCAGCATTGATCGTAATATCTCCCCCATTTCCCTTGCCAACAGTTGAAGCACTCACTCGTCCACTGTTACTTAAAGAGAGGGAATTAGTTGTGAGTTTAATATTGCCGGCATTACCTACACTATTTGCATTAACAATAGAAAAAACACCACTGAAATTTTGATTACTACCAATGCCTTCAAAATTTATGCGATCGCGTGCATCAATGGTAATATCACCACCATTACCTTTTCCTGATGTACTGGCATCAATCTGAGCGCCATTAGTTAAAGAAAGAGTTCCCGTTTTTACTGAAATATCGCCACCTCGTCCCTCCTGAGTAGCAATAGTGCTTGCACCACTGGAAATATTAAAACTACCACCGACTCCATCAAAATTAACTTTATCCCTGGCATCAATTATGATGTTACCTGCGTTACCTTTTCCAAAGCTGGCAGCACTAATTTGACTAGCTTTAAAGGAGATTTCCCTAGCTGTGATGCGGATATCTCCCCCATTGCCAATGGCATTAGAACCGACTCCATTTCTGATGTTGCTGCTAAATTTATTTCCGGCAGAAGTATCAAAACTAACTATATCGCGGGCATTGATGGTGATATTACCTGTATTCCCTTGCCCGTCGCTACTTGCAGATAATGATGCTCCGTTTGTGGCAAATAGGGAACCTGTTGTAATTTCTATGTTTCCGCCTTTACCAACACTATCAGCCAGCAAACTGCTGTCAATTCCAGTCAGTTTGCCCCTCATC
The DNA here is from genome assembly GCA_004296455.1 of Calothrix sp. NIES-4101. Taxonomy (GTDB): domain Bacteria; phylum Cyanobacteriota; class Cyanobacteriia; order Cyanobacteriales; family Nostocaceae; genus Brunnivagina. The sequence continues at coordinate 2,890,797 of AP018280.1, read as the reverse complement.
ATATCATCTAACTTAATTGTATCTCTAGCATTAATGGTGATATTACCTGCATTACCTTGCCCTAAAACGTTAGTAGATATTTGTGAACCACCAGTAATGGAGAGAACTCCAGTATTCAAGCGGATATCTCCACCTTTACCTACACCTGTTTGAAAGACACTGCTAGTGATTCTTCCATCATTTTCCAGGTTAGTAGTATCACTAACATCAACTGTGATATTTCCAGCGTCTCCTTTTCCGAGAGTGCCACTAGTAAATATAGCGCCGTTAGTTACTTTCAAGTTGCCAGTCGTAACATTGATATTGCCTGCGTTACCTTCTGCACCTGGTTGAACTGCGCTGATAACGCGGCTAAAAGTTCCTTCTTCCCCATCTCTGCCATCTAAAATCACACTATCACGGGTATTAATCGTGATATTTCCCGCATTTCCTTTACCACGGGTGCTACCTTGAATTTCCGAACCCTCTTTAATTTCTAATGAACCAGCATTAATAGTTAGGTTGCCAGCATTACCGATTGCCCCTACACCCACTTGGGTAATAATTCCATTTACATTCCCTGGTATCGGTTGACTGAAGCTAATATTACCTTTGACATTAATGTTAATGTCACCTGCATTTCCCTGTCCTCCTGCTAAATTCCCATCAGTACCTTCAATTGCAGATTGAATTTGCGAACTATCAGTTAGAGAAAGAGAACCCGCATTAATATTTATTTGCCCACCATTACCTAGACTCCCTGAGGCAATATTACTAAAAATGAAAGCATTAGAAAGTTGAATTCCATCTGAGGTTTGCAGCGAAATATTACCAGCATTTCCCTGTCCAAAAATACCCGTAGATAAGACAGCACGGTTATTTAGACTCAGAGAACCAGACTGGATATCGATGTTACCAGCATTCCCAATGCCAACAGCTTCTACATTACTGAAAATACCACCACTGTTAACCGTGACAGTATCTTTGGCTCGCACAAATATATTACCTGCGTTACCATTTCCAGAAACGGAGTTATCAATAAAGCTATCTTGAGAAATGGAGATTGAGCCAGTAGCGCTGAGATTTACATCTCCTGCTTGAGTTGTCGGGGTTCCCCTTCCTTTGCTGATTCCCGCAAATAAAGCTGAATCATTGATATTGATGTTACGAGCATTAATTGCAATATCTCCACCTTTATTGCCAAAGATACTAATTACAGAATTATTATCTAAAGATACGTCTGCAAAGGCGACATCATTGGGAATATTTAAACTAAAAATATCTCCTGCAACATTCAATCCAATATTTCCCGGTGTAGTCAAACCTGTTAACTCAATTCTGCCATCATAGGCTCTCAAACTACCACCGTCTAAATTGACATTTCCACCTACCAGCAGCAAGCTTTTGCCATCGGGTACTCGCAACCCAGTAGTATTATCACCATTTGGATTCACACCTGCGGGAGCTTGTGATTGATTTGTAATTCCCGCACTCGACTGTACTTGAGAAAACAACAACGCACTCGGATTCACTGTCAACAAAGCTGGTGCTTGGGGATTTGTCGCACTAAAAACCCCTTGATTTCCAAACTGCAAACCATTGGCAGTAGTCCCGACAAAACTACCACGTACATCCAAACTGGCATTCTGCCCAAACAATATTCCATTCGGATTCATTAAAAATAAATTCGCATTGCCATCAACACCCAATGTCCCCAAAATATTCGACGCATTCCCACCAGTCACCCGCGTCAATATATTTATGACTCCAGATGGATTGCTAAAATATACCCTTTGTCCATCATTAATATTAAATTCACTGAAACTGTGAAAAAGATTGCTTTCTCGAACCGCTCCACCATTAATCTTGTCGCCTAAGACATTGTTAATTAAAACATTCGTATCTAAACGGGATGATTCTGTACCCAGGGTATTATCGGGAGTAATTTGTGCTGTAACTGGAAATGTTGGTGCGGCAAATACTAAAAAACCACATGTAAACAACTTTCCGAGTGAGTTTGCAGCCTGATTCATCGCCTAGTCCCGATTATTATGTGAATGATTATGAATGTCTCTTATTAACCTTACATTTACCAGTATTTTTGCTGATAATCAACTAGTACAGCAATTATGAGGTTGCTATCAGATTTTAATTCTTGGAGTAATTTTGAAGACATGCAGAAACCGTTGGCTGAGATGAAGGTGTAGTTTGTGGCGCTTGAGCAACCAGAAAAATTTCACCGTGAGAATTTTTTACCAATCCTTGCGCTTCAATAATTTGAGAAGGAGAGGGGGAGACGCGGAGATGGGGAGAGGGGGAGAGAGAGGAAGTATTATTAGTTCTTTCTTGTATCTGTGCGTTTCCTTCATTATCCAAAGTCGCTAGGGGAATAGTTGCTGTACCTTGTAGGGGTTCGAGGGGACTTAGTGGTAAAGCATCGCGCCCAGTAATGGTAAAACTACTTAAAGGTTTGATAAAAGCGTCATAACCTCTGGGGCAAAGTTGACTCAGTTGATTAGTTGCGTCTACTACTTCATTGGGTAGTTCGATAATCCCTTTTGTGGGGTCTACATCAGGCTTTTGGATAGTTACTTGCCCTTGGATGCCGAGTCTAGAACTGGCGGTAATATCACTTTCAGATGTCGAGGAGGCGGCAGGAGCAATACCAAAAATTCCCTGAGATGTGATGTTAACTTTGCCACCATTCCCTGTGAAGGCGTTAGCTGTGATGTCGCTGTTTTCCTTGAGGACTGCAACTATGAATGGTGTATCAATAGTGATGTTTCCACCATTGCCACCAGCTTCCGCCAAGCCTGCGGTAGTGGAGATGCTACTGCCTCGACGCAAAAGTAGGAAATCATTGGCAGTCAGCTTGATATTTCCACCATCACTAGAGTTTGTTGTAGCTGCGATCGCGCTATTATTATCGAGTTTAATGACACCAGAATTAATATTAATATCTCCGGCTTCTTGACTACCAAGACTATCAACTGATACACGAGCGCCGTCTAAAATATTCAATTCACCTGTATTCAGGCTAATCGTGCCACCTTTCCCAGAAGCATTCAGGGTTGTGTTGGCATATAATCCACTTGCTGCGCCTTGGTTAAAAACTACTGAGCGACCAAATTTCTGCAATCGTTGGCTGTAATTTGCATCTATGCCGGCAAGTTTAGCACTATTTGCATTGATGGTAATGTTTCCTGCTGAACCACTACCAGTAGTTGTGGAGATAATTTGTCCACCATTGGTAGCTGCAAAAGTTTTGGCGTTAATTGTGATGTTGCCTGCTGAACCTGTATTTCCTGTGCGAGCAGTGATGTAAGCACCGTTAGAAATACTTAAAGAATTTGTATCTATTTTTAATTCACCACCATTACCTCTAGCAGTATCAGTAGTGGCAACAGAAATCACACTAGAATAACCAAATGGATCAACCCCATCCAACAAAATGCGATCGCTAGCATTAATGGAAATATTGCCCGCGTCACCTTGTCCGGCAGTGCTAGCTGCTACAGAGCCGCCATTGAGAAGTGATAAGGAAGGAGTCCGTAGTTGAATGTCTCCTCCTTTTCCATTCCCTGGCGTACCGACATTAGTACCAATTCCAGCCAATAAGTCATTGGAGCCACCACCATTGATGACAATTTGCTCTCTGGCATTAACAGTAATATTACCTGCATTTCCTCGTCCTCTGGTGTTTGCAAAAATACCTCCAGCTTCTCCTATCAACAGTGAGCCTGTATTGATGTTGATATCACCTGCCTTTCCTTGAGCATTTTCACCAATACTACTGCTAATCACCCCAACATCACTGATTGTAAGACTATCAGAGCCAATATTGATATTGCCAGCTTCACCATTCGCACCCTCAGCAATTGATGAATAAAGACCGCTATTTTCACCAGTAATTTCAATTACATTGCCTTGGACTGTGAGATTACCACTATTACCATTGCCAAAGGTAGCAGAGAGAATTTGTGCCCCATCCTCTAACTTCAGCTTTTGGGTGTTAACTGTCAGATTACCCGCATTACCTATTGCTGTATCATTAACAGAAGTGGAAATCAAAGCGCGATCGCCACGCATTTCGATTTGATTGGCACGAACTACTACTTCCCCAGCATTTCCTTGATTCAAAGTAGAGGCAGTAATTTGCGCGACACCGCTCATTCTTAAGGTTCCTGTCTCGACATTTATGAGTCCTCCAGAACCAATACCACCTGTTTGCAAATCAGCAAATAAACCTGATGGGGATGGGAAACCACTTGGTAATATTGGACCAGCACCTGTAATATCGATTGCTTTTGTAGCACGAACTACCAGTGTTCCACCTTTTCCTGTCCCCTGAGTTACTGATGTGTTGACCTTACCGCCATTATGCAAACGCAATCGCTCTGTCTCAACGGTTACTGTTCCACCTGTTGTCTCAGCATTACTACCAAGTACCTCTGAAGATAATGTGCTAATGGCTGGTAAACCATTGGCAGGTATATCAGAATTGTTAGCAAAACGTTCCTTAGGAATAATCACAAAGCCATCGATTGTTACATCTTGAGAGCGAATTGTAATATCACCAGCATTGCCACTACTATTCAGAGATGAAGTTGTGACGAATCCCCCTTGACTGGCAACGAATTGAGGTGTTGCAATTGTGATGTCACCACCCTGCCCTGTAGAACCAAGACCAGTGCTACTAGATATACTACTAACTAGGGGAAGTTCTGAAGGTGATAAGCCAGTAATTTCTACCGACTCTCCTGCTTTGATTGTGATGTCACCAGCATTGGAAGTACCGTAGGTTTCTGTTTTAATGCCTGCACCATCTCTGAGTTGAAGTCGCTGTGTTTCAATAGAAATATTCCCAACTTTTCCTGTACCTCCAAGATTGACACCAGTAAAAATTGAGCTATCATTTGCTGCAACTGCATTACGAGCTTGGATAAAAATTGAACCAGTGCTACCAGAGTTGCTGCCAATGACTGTAATACCTCCTGCTGGATTAGTATTCACAAGACGTAAAGTTCCTGTTTCAATGTTTAGATTTCCGGTTGCACCAGAAACACTGCTTGAAAGTCCTATCGCTCCTTTGTCTACATTCACGCCATTTCCTGAGCGGATTGTCAAGTCACCTGTATTACCTGTACCCCTACTGGCAATATTGATGATACCTCCATCAATATTTACGGTATCTAGTGCATTCAAGGTGATATTACCTGCCTTTCCTTGCCCATTAGTAAAAGTACGAAGTGTTCCCCTATTTGCCGTTCCGTCACCGCTAAGTCTAATATTTCGAGCATTGATGGTTATATCTCCACCATCTCCTGTTGCAGGTTCAATACTAGCAGAGCTAAAAGTGCCACTGCTAATATTGACGAAATCACTGGCTTGAATGGTGATATCACCTGCTTTTGGGGTTCCTTGTGTTGTTGTTACTAGTCCAGCGTTATTCTCAAAGTTAAATTGATTGGCATTTATGGAAATGGAAGCACCATCTAAACCCAAGATGGATGAATTATTTAGCCCAATTATTCCTCCAAATAAGTCCATCTTACTATCCCCGATCGCAGCAATGAAAGCACGATTTTTGACAGTAATGGGCGATCGCACTGTATTATCTAGAAAGTTAAAGTCTAATAGAGAGTTATTGACGTTGAATTCCACTATTGAGTCTGTAGCTACTGCTGCGAGTTGGATGTTGCCATCAAGTGTGAGTAAATAACTACCATCCAGTATCACATCACCACCAATCATCGCTAAAGTGCTGCCAAATGTGCCCAAAGGAACACCAGTCGCTCCTGAATCCCGGTTTCCTTGAATTGTAATTGGACTAGTTTGTGCATTAAACTGCAAACCGATTGGTACGCTAACTGTGAGTAATGATGAGTCTTGAGGACTAATGGCACTAAATTGTTTACCATCACTGAATTTCATGCTACTTGCAGTCGTCCCCACAAAACTACCACGCACATCTAAACTGGCATTCTGTCCAAAGAAAATCCCATTCGGATTCATTAAAAATAAATTTGCATTGCCATCAACACCCAATGTCCCCAAAATATTCGACGCATTCCCACCTGTTACCCGCGTCAATATATTTATTACTCCCGATGGATTGCTAAAATAAACCCTTTGCCCATCATTAATATTAAATTCACTGAAACTGTGAAAAAGATTCCTGTCTCGTTGCGCTCCACCATTAATTTTGTCACCTAAGACATTATTAATTAAAACATTCGTATCTAAACGGGATGATTCTGTACCCAGGGTATTATCGGGAGTAATTTGTGCTGTAACTGACAATGTTGGTGCGGCGAATATTAAAAAACCACATGTAAACAACTTTCCGAGTGAGTTTGCTACCTGATTCATCGCCCAACCCCGATTATTATGTGAATGATTATGAATGTTTCTTATTAACTTTACATTTAGCAGTATTTTTGCTGATAATCAACTAAATACAGCAATTATCAAGCGATTATTCAGTTTTATTTGTCGGTTAAATTTATAGAAATACGATCGCACAATCTTGGAGAATAGGAAAGTGCGATCGCAATTTTGCATCAACTGCTTGTAGATGTTGATGGAGTACAAATATCTTGAACGAGTTTTTCCCGCTCTTGTACATATGATGGATTTTCGACTGTGTAGAGTAGAGTTAATGCATCAGACCAAAGATTTGCAGATTTTTTCTCTGTGTTATGTTGAACTTGATAATTGAGAAAATAATCTGCTTTTTTCAAAACTATTTCTTCTGGGGAAATTCTCGTTGATTTTGCTTGTTGTTCAATTGCTTGTAATTCGACTTGGATTTTTTCGCGTTCTTCGGTGGGCATAATTTTAAATAATCCAGGATTGGTAAGTTCGCGAGATTGTTGGACAATCAACCATTGATATAATTTTCCTGGTTGTAGAGTTTCTATGCCGTTGTATAATGCCTTTTGTTGAGCAAGATTAATTGGTTGTGTCCAAATGACTTTTTGACTCTCGTATTCGCGAACTATCAACTTCGTTTCTGGGGTTTTTATTGGTTCTCCATTTGCCATAGTCCGCCATAAAAATAATGGTTTATCGTTCCAAACCATATAGGTATCTACCCAACCTGGAGAAATTGAACAAACATCATTTCTCGCACCATTTCTGCGGCGGGGACGACGTTGAAAAATATTTGCGATCCAACCTGTATATTGTTGAACTATGAGTGTATTTTCTGGTTGTAAGTAGTTTATATTGTTGAGATTTTTACTGGGGTTTGATATTGCTAAAGTTGTGCGATCGCCTCCAATTCCCACAGAAGAAATTCCCAACGATAATACTATCAAAGAAAGCAAATATTTTGGATATGTTTGTTTCAAATTCAACATCTTTTTCCTAATACTTTGATATGAGGGTAAATTCAGAAACTAAAATTAGAAGACTGCAAGTTTGGGAGCATCTCAATTTTGAAAAAATACAATTTGTAGTGGGAGCATCCTGCTCCCTAATTTCTAGGAAGCGGGCTAGAAGCCCGCACTACAAAACAACAATTTACATATTTGGGATGCTCCTGGAGGCTTTAGCTATGGCGGAACCTACGATGATATTGTTTTATTTGTGGAAACTGATGACTCACAAATATCTTTCACTAACTTTTCCCTTTCTTGCTGTAATAATGGGGAAGGATTTTCCACACTATAAAATAATAAAATTGCATCAGACCAAAGATGAGTAGACTTGTTTTTCGTTTGATTAGGAACTTCGTAATTTAGGAAATATTCGGCTTTTTTTAAAGCAATTTCCTCTGGAGAAGCTTTATTTGCTTTTAGTTTTACTTCTATTTCTTGCAAATCTATATTGATTTTACCACGTTCTGCATCAGACATAATTCTAAACAGTGTAGGTTTGACAATCTCCTCCGGCTCTTTGGTAATTAACCATTGATATAATTTACCAGGTTGGAGTTGTTTTGTGCCGTTATATAACATCTTTTCTTGTGTAATATTAATGCCGCTTTCCCAAATAACTTTTTGACTTTCAAATTCACGAATAATTAATTTTGCGTCTGGTGATTTGTCTGATTCTAACTGACCATGCCACAAAAATAATGGTTTTTCATGCCAACTAATCATATTATCTACTAAACCTGGAGAAACAGGACAAATCAGACTTCTGGCACTATTGGTTTTGGTTGGACGCTTCCCAAAAAGTTTGGAAATCCAACCTGTAAATTGTTGAGCAATTAGTACATTTTGAAATTTGTAATTTTGATTAATCGTTGATTTTGCCCAACTTTGATTACTGATACTACTAAAAGCTGTCGCTAGAAAAATTACAGTGAGAATTTTAATTTTAGAGGACTTTCTTTGGAGATAAAATGCTGCGCTGGTATTAGTTTCTGATGAAGAATTGGCTGTAATTTTGAAATTAATTTTGAAATTAAACATATCTTTTGCTCCTAATCACGGGAATCACATAAGCTAAAAATGCTGATGATGGTAAAAACCACGGTAGTAAAATTGCCGCAGATATATATATTTGCAATGCTGCTAGTAAGTAAAAAGCTACGAAACCGAGAGTGCTAATTAGGATTTTTAACCGCAGTTTTGGATGTAATGGAGACTGTTTTCTGAGTAAAACTGCCACAATTTTTCCGAAAATTAGGGCAACTCCAACAACCCAAAAATCTGGTATGGGTGTCACCAAACGCTGGGGATATAAGAAATGGTGCGTCATGTATGCCAACGACTCACCCCCTGTTAACCAAGGCTGTTTAGTCCAGTAGCTCATTGCCGAAGGTGTTGGCGAGCGATCTGGTTCTCCGGTTGACATTCCCAAACGTTCATCGTCTCCAACTGCGATTAAAACGACTTGATTTTTGGTTAATGGATACTTGTTATTGATATCAGCGCTTTCTAGCAATTCCCAAGCGGGAATTTTTGTATAAACACGATTGGGTGGAATGGAAAAATCAACGATTGGCTGTAATCCTAAAGATGGTTGCCATTGCAAAAGTCTATTTAAGTCACCTTTAGGCGATCGCTTTTGTTCAATTGCATCTAGCAATTGAGTGCGTAAATCGATTTTTCCGCTTGTTTTTGGTTGGGGTAAGTCGGTGATTTCTTGCTTGGCAGTATGTACTAGTGCCATCAAGTAGGAAATTGGACATTTTTGCCGACAACGTTGATTGTTATCGGGTACTTCAACAAAGTAAGGGTTGGCATCACTATAACCCTGTATAGTCCAATTGCGATCGCGGATTCCGTTGGCTTGATTAATTTCTAGTTCTTTGGTTTGATCTTGATCAAGATTGGTAGCAAAGATAGTCCAAATATTCTGATCGACTGCTCGCTTGACTGCTGTTCCCAAGTCTTTATCTGCTAATGGTATTTCTTTTTGGGGTGTATCGACAAAGATATCTAAAGTGACGACAGATGCGTTTAATTTTCTGACTCGCTCCATCAATTGGGCAATGTAACTGCGATTCAGTGGCGATAGTTGAGAATTTGGAAGTTTGCGACGAACAAGAGATTCGGTATCTATTTGGACTAGGGCAACTGGGGGAGCTTCTTCGTTGGGAATTTGATTGGTAGCGTTACGGTAGGCAGCTTGGAGAAATAATCTGCCATCAAGGAGAATATCTTGCACAGGGTGAAGCAAGCTCAAGGTGAGAGTCGCTGTGATGGCGATCGCTTCAGTATAATTTGGTAGAGATTGTTTGAGTCGATGTTTCCAACCATAGGCGGGGATGCGAAATAATTTTGCTCCGGGATGGCAGAAAAGTGAGGGAACTAAATAAGAAGATGGGTAAGTGTGTTTCTTCTCTAAGTGCAGGAATTGCCTTGCTTCCGCTAGGGATTCGTACAAATCGAGATGTTTGCCTAAACTTTGCAGGAATCTGACTAAAAATTCTTGGGCGACGCGGTTATGAATGCGTTCGCGCATGACAACTACTTGACTAAAACCTAAATCAATTAAACTGTTGGCGATGCTTAATCCACTACAGGAATTAAAAATTGCTACCTTTAAACCACGTTTTTTTGCTGCACTTAATTGGGGAGCAATTTCATTAATCGAAATTGATTTTCCTGGGGCGATTCCTAACTCTCCCCCGATTATCTCCGCTTCGTCACTATGTCCCGCAAAAAATAGTAAATCCCAACCTTTAATATCTGCGATCGCATCAACAATTTCCTGCCTCACTTCGTTAGCATTTTTATTTGGCTGCCAACCTACAAAGGTGATATCTGCTATTTTTCGCAATTCTTTTAAAGCTAATTTTTCGATTTGAAAGTTTTGTCCTGTATCATCTCCTAAAATCGCTAAAATTCTTGTCTTGCGATTACTTTGTTTGAGTTGCGAGGTTGTGGCTTCAACATTTATATTTAAGGGCGCACGAATCAATTCAATCGTTCTCATACTGCCAAATTCTGTCCCAATTTCCCAAGCTTCCCAAGGAAAGCGTTCGATTTCAATTGGGGCACAAGTCAGAAAAATTTGTACTGTTTGATTGATGCTGATATCTTCTTTTACTGACTCTTGACTTCCCCGCGCAATTTGAGCGCGAATTTCATAAAGCTCTGCACTTCTCAACCAGCGATTAAACTCATAGATTAATTTACTTTCTGCTTTAACTAGTTCTGCGTGCCAGTCTATACTGACTGGAGCGATGCCAGCATCTAAAACTCGTCCCCGCAGATTATCAGGTTGGAAAAATATGCCACTATCTGCAACAACTTCCTGCATTTCTGATTTATAAAAATTGAGATATGCATGTCGCCAATCTTGATAAAACTGCGTTAAATTCGCTGGATAGCTTACCTGATTACTAAGCACTTGCCCTTGTCCCCAGGACAATTCAAATAAACATACTTGCTCGATTTTTTGAACCTTGAGATTAAATATTTGGGTATTGGTTTTCATGGTTTTTATCTAGCAGTTAATATTTTCGACTGGCGAGAGCTAATATCATGTCCGGTTAAATACTTATTATTAAGACTGACATTAAGATTGACACAGAGAGTTAGAGACGCGGGGACGCGGAGAAATTTTAATTGTCAGTGATTAGCCGAACATGATATAAAGGTGCATAAGTTTTTATGTTGTATTTATAAAATATTATAAAATTAATATAAAAAATATAAAATTTTTTAAAATTTTCTAAAGTTTTGAGAATAACTAAATCGAGATAATTCAATATTATTATTTTTTGCACCAATCATAATTTCATTAATTTTTCTTAATATCTTACATTCTTTACCCCTCTATTCCCAACCCATACCAAAAGGTGGAATTTCAAATACTGCATCTTCGACAGTTACTGTTACTTGAAATCTTTCGTTGACATCGCCAATGACTCTCCCATAAGGTATACCTTTACTTGAGTCTGCAAACAATTCTGAAACTAATATTTGAGTTTCGTCGTTAATTTCCAACTTAATATTTTGTGGCATTGCTGTATGTGGTTGGGAACCCAAGGCAATTAATAGTACCCACTCCTGTGTATCGGAAACTTCATCTAACAACCACATAATTGCGTAAAGGCGCAAACTTCCACATTCAGAATCTAAGTCTCGGAAAGCACCACCTGCGGTTAAGGGAATATAAACTCCTGTGGTTTCTAAAGTAGAGCGAATAGCATCAAAACCTTCACTAAAATCGCGCATTTGCGATAATGCAACTGAAGGCATCAGCATCCATCCTAGTTCTTGAGCAACATTATCAATTTGATTTTGTAACCAGAGTCCAACGTTAATTAGAGGTTGAATAATTGATGGAGTTGTTGCTTTATATATCCAATTGATTAATTCTGGATTATTCAACAAAACTTGAGCTTCTGCTAGGGTGATTAATTCGCAAAGTTGTTTGGTTGGGATTTGGGATTTTACTGATTCTAATTTTTGTTGTAGGGCGATTACTTTCTCAGTTGGAGTTGTAGAAGTGATTGGTAGTTGAATTGCATTTTCATCCAAACAACGAAGATTCAACAGCAATTTATCAACATCTTGGTTAAAGATGCTTTCTGGTAACGTGTAAGTCCAATCTGATTCTATTTCTGGATGGGCGGAATTTTGATATTGAAGATATTGTTCGTAGTTAATAAATCCAGAGATAGCGACTTGATTTTGTTCTTCATCAACTTGCATCAACACATAGAAATGTGCTACCAGTTCAGGAACATCGAAAACTGCAAAGGGAAAGCTATGTTGGTTATTAAATTTGTTCGCAGTGACAAGACACACTTGGAAATTACCAACTTGAATTTTACAAGCTGCTGCTACTAAATTTGCATATGCAGGTTGCCAAATCGAAGCTTGATTAATATTAATTGTTAAATGAGAGTCCCGTTCCTGTAACCATTGTGCAAAACCTAAAGCACCTAAAGCACAAAGGTAGACTTGCCAGCGTTGTTCAGGTTGATGTATTGATTGGCTCAAATTAGCGGCTTGCTGTAAATCTGCTGGCTGTAATTCTATTCTCGTATCGTTAAAACAATGCCAATCAAGTAAATCAAAATTATTAGAATCAGGTGTTGGAGGAGGTTGGTAAATCATACATATTTATTCCTATTTTTTTATTTATTTTTGTTACCTTTAGCTACAACTGGAAAGGTTAACTGGAAAATTTATGCCTTGATGCTCTTAAATCAAGATAATGACACAATCGACGGGATAACATACCCTTTAAAGGTTGATCGCGAACTGGATTTCTCACCTCAGATTGAGCTTCTTCCATAATGCTAGAAATCTGCTCATCTAAAATTACATCTACCTGTTGTTCCAAATTTTGTAAACTTTGTGAATCTGTAAATGATTTAGCTATTTCCAGCACTTGCGAACGTAAAATTATCAGTAATTTTTGGCGAATATCAGCACGCAACTCATTTAATTTTAAAAATCGGGTGACTTCATATTGCTTCTTCAAACCAATTTGCGGAGCAATTTGATTCATCGATCGCCCTTGACAATGAAAAAGCTGTAAAGCCGTCACAAAAGATTCTTCCACAGATTGACGTTTGCGCTGCAACCTGATGATAAAATCTTCCACAACAACCGCGATCGCTTCATCTAAAGAGGCTAAAAATTGCTTTTGATACAACCGCAAAAACTCAACTTCTTCTCCATCCTCCTGCGTAGACACCGAACTTTCCACCAACGGCTGAATCTCTGGGCGATCCAAAGACACCGAACTCACCGAACCCCCCTGGGCTGCAATCCGGTAACGTCTGAGTTTAGCTGCGATCGCTTGTAATTGTCTCAAAATCGCATCCCCACTCAAAACCCTCCCAGTTGCCCCTTGCAGATGCTTGGCAATTCGAGTCAACTGTTCTGATGTCGGCGCTTGGCAAGGCAAAGTAGAACCATGAAGACGCTGCTGCAAACGTTCTTCCCGGTAAACCGCGTGATAACTGACCAAAAGGTCGCAGGTTTGCTCAATCTCCAAAGCAGTTAAACCATACATATCCCTCAGAATTCTGCACATTTCCTTAGAATTTGTATCGTTTAATAAAGCCCAATCGCTAACTAAAAACACACCATGCTGAAGCAAAAACCGCTTCAGTTCAGGTTGCTGCTTCACATAACGATTAACCCAAGTGTTCAGCGAACCCCTAACTGGATCGAAAGTCTGTAAAACCGTTGTTGCCAAAGATTGATAAGAATTAGCTTGAGTCCTCCTTGAGTTGCGCTGCACCATTGCCAGCACTTCATCATCCAAGACAAACGGCAGTAAATCCTTATAATCAAAGCCGTTCAAGCTTCCGAATTTCATCCCCAAGTCTAAACACACTTGATATACCTGATGGGAAATGTAGCAACGCAGACAGATTTCTGCTAAGTAGGCATCCTCACTATTGGCATTTTTAGATTGCATTTGCTGCCACAAATTACGTTGAACTGCGGCATCGGAAATATCTGATAACCCTGAAAAATGCTTTTGTAAATAGTTTTGAGCTACGGCAACCATCTCAACCCGGCGATTACTATTAGAGTCTAGCTTGACAAATTCACAATACTTTGATACTAGAACCACAGTAAATTTACTCAACGCCAATCACTTTTATTCTTCCACCTCCTTTGTGTAAATGCAATTTTAGGTGTGACAGCATTTCTGTGGTGCTACTATTCCTCTATTTCTGCAACTTGGCAGCTTATGCAAAATTTGGAGATTTCTGCATCATGGCTCGCACAACAGATTTTTGCTGCAAATTTATAAGTAGGCGAACAAAATTACAAGTATCGGTAAAATAAGCTTAATCAGTGATATTACTTATGAAGATTAACCCATACAATCATGCGATCGCACTTAACAAAAGTATAACATTTATAAAAAATTACAGTAATCCCTAAAATTCAAAGACTTAAGTCATTTCATAGCAATAATTTTGACTGCTACAACCTGACAATACCGAAAAGGGATGAGTATAATGTATGACTGTAAATTGACAGTTTATTTATCACCAACAGGTTAATTATGTCAGACCAATTCACATTTACTGTTACAAATGAAACAGACTTGGCAATTACAGAACTTTGGGCATCTGTAGACGACGAAGACTGGAAAGAGTTCACCTTGGGAGATGAAGGTATCCCACCAGGAGAAACAATCACAATTGCTTGGGCAGAATATACAAATGAATCGCCATGCGAATGGTATATTTGCTGCACATATGAAGATGAAACAGAATCTGAGTCTGCTGTATTCAATTTCTGTGAAGAGCCAGCCTTAGTATTTAGTTAATTTGTAGTTAATTTGCTTTGAATAGGCGATCGCCCTTGATGCATGAATTAGATCAAGGGCAATTTATATTTGTATCATGCAATTATCATGCGATCGCTGAGGGGATGATTCCAGCGAGAGTATCTTTGGTACGAATTTCAAAATAGGTTTATGATGTTTCCCCTGTGAGCCAATCCAAGTAATCCTGATTCCCTCCTGTGATTGGCAAAGCTACCACACAAGGCACTTCGTAGCTATGCTCCAATTTGACTTTTTTCGTTAGCTCTTCTACTAAATCACGGCGCGATTTCAGAATCAAAATCGCTTCCTTCGCAACCTCCAATTTTCCTTTCCACCAATAAATGCTGTCCATACCATCAATCACGTTAGCACAGGCAGCGAGACGAGTTTCCACCAAAGCTTTACCCACCTGAATCGCTTCAGCACGATCTTTACAAGTGACGTACACAAAAACAGGTTCCATGCAGTATTTCCATTAATTTCGCTTCTTGTAGATGTACAGCCAAGTTGCTCCTACTTGCTGTTAAATTACCAGAATATGCATCTGTAACCATAGTGAACATAGCGTTCGATTTTTGTTAAGTACATGAGCAAAAATATTTACATTCATAGAAAATAACGCGAAGCATCTCTAATCCTTGCGATTGCTACCCTGCGGGAAGGCTTCGCCTATATTCCGCTAGCCTTCGGGGAAGCAAGCTACGCAATGACGTTGTGTAATTAATTCTGTTTGGTTACTAATTCAAAGTGATAAAAGAGAATTAGTTTGCTTCTGGAGGAGTGTTTTCGCCAATTCCCAGTTCTTTTTTACTACGATTTAACTGTGTCCACAGTGCCTTTATCTGTCTGTAAGCTTCTTCTGGCAAAATTTTTCCACCTGTCTCTAAATCAGTAATGTAGCCTACCCTTTGCACAAATTCCTGGAGATTGGCATTAAATGCTAGGTTCTCCGGCGTAAAGTCACCGTGGTAGGGACGGCGAGGGTATAAAAATTTATCTTTATCATTCTGATTAGACTCTGCCACTATTCCATACCAATTTATATATAAATATTTAAGCTTCCTAAAAACAAATTTTTTCAGAATTTGTAATTAGAAAGTCAGCATTTTGATAAACATCCCTACAGCTTATCTAATTCAGATTAGAAGCAGGTTATGCAAAGTTTATTAAAAGGTTAATAATTTATGTCAAAATAATACCAATTTGAAAAAAGAATACAACAGATAAATTTTGTAGAGACGCAATATATCGCGTCTCAGATTCTGGATGTATTGCAAACCTTTTTTGAATCGGTATAAGTAGTGCAAGCGTCTCGTTTTTTAACTTCTCATTCTTCCCAAGGAGAATGATGGATTTAAAGGTTTATGATTATCAATCAATTGTTTAGCAATGCCATTGACAACGTTAGTCCAAGGGTGTTCTGGATAGCGTAAACAGAAAATATCACTACTGGCTAAATGAAACATCTCCTCACATACAGGTAAAATACCAGCAACAGGAACACTATAAGTTGCTTGAACTTGCTGCTTTAAGGCTTCGGGATTGAGGCTGGGTAAAGCTTTATTGACAACCAAAAGCATTTTCTGAACATCCAATTTACGCGCCACATCAATTGTGACTGCTGTTCCTTGATAATCTTGCTTATCAGGACGCAAAATTACCACGAGGACATCAGAAATTATTGCCGAAAGTAGCGTTTCTTCATTAATACCAGGGTGAGTATCAATGAATAAATAATCTAACTTGAGACGCTGCATTAAATTACGAAATCCATCATTAAGTAAACGGGCATCATAACCCTCGCGTAAAATGCGAGAAATTTCACCAGTCTTAATGCTTGATGGAATTAGATAGATTTTACCTGGGTTTTTATTAAACCAATTCTGTTTTTGTCGGCTTGTAAACACAGAACTGACATCATAAGTTGCCGCCTCGATCGCACAACGTCCCCAAAGGTAATCATTCAATGTATATTTAACTTTTGATTCATCCAAACCAAAAGGAACATGAATCCCTGGAGATTGAATATCTGTATCAACAATCCCAACTCTACATCCCGTGCGGGCAATAACAGTCGCCAGATTTGCTGTAACGTTCGATTTACCAGTACCACCTCGAAAGGAATGAATTGATATAATTTTCGCCATGATTTTAAGTCCTAATTAATTATTCTGGGAGAGTGAAAAAATTGAGCGATCGCAAATTATTTATTCCATTCATTACGAATTGATTTTGCAGTTTGCTGGAGCTTTTTAAAATAATCACTTTCAGCGATTTCCGCAACTTCCTTGATAATTTTAGATTGGTCAATCTCTACCTGTAGTTGCTGTAGTTGCTCGGCTAACTGTTGTTCACGTGTATATATTTCGTGCACCATTTTTTGAAAGACTTTTCCTAGTTGCCCCAGTTCGTCACTACGTTGGGCGATTTGATTTAGTCCTTGACGTTCTAAACCTCTCACCTCGTTGGCACTGACATTTTCTAAACTAATACTTTGAGCAAGTTTTGCCATTGGTTTCAGAGGTTGAATCACTCTCCATTTCAGTAAATAGTTAATAGAAACAATAACTAATGCAAAAATGGCAATAAAGATACCAATAAATAAATAAGTAGCTTGACGAGCATCCTGAAAAACTTTACTCGCAGGAATATAAATAATTTGAGTACCAATAATTTGATTTAATTTCCAACCGTAACCATTTTGCGTACCATATTTTTTGATATGGCTTTGAGGAGCAACTTTTGGGGAACTATGGCACTGCAAACAACTCGCATCCGTCACAGCCAGAGGTTGAGCAATATAAAAGAGTTCTGCGCCATTTTGGGAGCGGAAACCAGAAAGAGACTTGAGAGTGCGATCGCCTGTAAATCGCTCAATTAATCTAGCCTCAAATAAATTGGCTTGATCCTCCATATTTGTGGGATTCAGTGTTGCATCTTTATAAATAAAATCTTTGTAGTTCCAATTTTGTTTCAGCTTCTTAACTACTTGTTTAGCCGACAAACTGGGTATAGTTTCGGGGATAAAGCGGGTTTCCGGGTGAGCAATTTCTGCAAGTAAAGGCGCAATATCATTTGTTGTATAGCTTTTAACCGCATTAACTAGCTGCATCGCCATCTGTCCGCGATCGCTCATTTCCTCTTGAGCCTTATTTTCTAAAGCTTTTGATAAGGATATACCACCAAGAATTATCCCAGCCACAAAGATTATTGATAAAAGCAGTGTAAATTGAGAGCCTAGTTTCCATTTATCAATATTGAAATTAGCAATTTTAAGACGATGTAGCATTTCCCAGTCTCTACCAACGCTCTTTACATCTATATATCTGGGACTAGTTAACTCGTGCAATTTTGCTCAAATACCCACCCATCACTGGGTTCTCCCGTTTTCTTCTCCTGTTTCTCCTCCTATTTATTTCCTATCTCCAACTAAAGTTGGAGTCGCTTCGATGGAGAAAAAGCATTTTTCAATCCGAACTTTCTCCTGATGCACAACAGTTGGCGAATTGAATACTATGAACACATGAAGCGAAACGAACCGCAGCAAACGAAACCAAGACAAAGAATAAACGGGTTACAAAATGCGAATTCGCTAAACAAATATAAACAACTAATTAGGAGCAAAACAATGTCTAACGAAATCCAAAACCAATTCGCAGTTGAACTTTCTGACTCAGAATTAGATACAGTTGCAGGTGGATTTTCCCTGGTTATCGGTAATGGACAAAGCTTAACTAATGATTCTGTAAGTAAATTTTCACAAAAAGATTTGTTAGTAAGTGGTGGCACATTTGCGGGACCTGGTGGTGCTGGTAATACCTTCGGTGTTGCTGCTAGAGAAATCTACAGCTTTTCTAATCAAAACTTGGGTGTTGGTAACTAATCTAACTGATTAATCTAAATAACTGGGTAGGTATTCAACTTACCCAAACAGAAAAAATCTCAAACAACAAACTTATTCCTAATACTAAATCACGGAGCAAAACAATGTCTAACGAAATCACAAACGAATTTGCTGTTGAACTTTCTGACTCGGAATTAGATACAGTTGCAGGTGGATTTTCCCTTGTTATTGGCAATGGACAAAGCTTAACTAATAATGCTGTAAGTGAATTTTCACAAAAAGATTTGTTAGTAAGTGGTGGCACATTTGCGGGACCTAATGGTGCTGGTAATACCTTCGGTGTCGCTGCCAGAGAAATCTACAGCTTCTCTAATCAAAACTTGGGTGTTGGTAACTAATCTAACTCATTAATCTACATGACTGGGTAGGTCTTCAACTTACCCCAACAGAAAAAATCTCAAACAACAAACTTATTCCTAATACTAAATCACGGAGCAAAACAATGTCTAACGAAATCACCAACGAATTTGCTGTTGAACTTTCTGACTCGGAATTAGATACAGTTGCAGGTGGATTTTCCCTTGTTATCGATAATGGACAAACCTTAACTAATGATTCTGTAAGTAAATTTTCCCAAAAAGATTTGTTAGTAGCTGGTGGCACATTTGCGGGACCTAATGGTGCTGGTAATACCTTCGGTGTCGCTGCCAGAGAAATCTACAGCTTCTCTAATCAAAACTTGGGTGTTGGTAACTAATCTAACTCATTAATCTACATGACTGGGTAGGTCTTCAACTTACCCCAACAGAAAAAATCTCAAACAACAAACTTATTCCTAATACTAAATCACGGAGCAAAACAATGTCTAACGAAATCACCAACGAATTTGCTGTTGAACTTTCTGACTCGGAATTAGATACAGTTGCAGGTGGATTTTCCCTTGTTATCGATAATGGACAAACCTTAACTAATGATTCTGTAAGTAAATTTTCCCAAAAAGATTTGTTAGTAGCTGGTGGTACATTTGCGGGACCTGGTGGTGCTGGTAATACCTTCAGTGTCGCTGCTCGAGAAATCAAAAGCTTCTCTAACCAAAACTTGGGTGTTGGTAACTAATCTAACTCATTAATCTACAGAACTGGGTAGGTATTCAACTTACCCCAACAGAAAAAATCTCAAACAACAAACTTATTCCTAATACTAAATCACGGAGCAAAACAATGTCTAACGAAATCACCAATCAATTCGCAGTTGAACTTTCTGACTCGGAATTAGATACAGTCGCAGGTGGATTTTCCCTGGTTATTGGTAACGGACAAAGCTTAACTAATGATTCTGTAAGTGAATTTTCCCAAAAAGATTTGTTAGTAAGTGGTGGCACATTTGCGGGACCTGGTGGTGCTGGTAATACCTTCGGTGTCGCTGCCAGAGAAATTTATAGCTTCTCTAACCAAAACTTGGGTGTTGGTAACTAATTAAATCCACTTGGTCAACGGAGCCTAGTATAACCCCTTCTTAGTCGAACAATGTGTGTAGCTGAAGTAGAGATGCGATCGCTCGTGTCTCTCTTTTCCCATTTGGGGGCTATTTTACTCAGATTCCAACATTTATTGCATGAGTACCAAACTCCCTGAAATAAGCTACATACAGAGGTCAACAAATTGATTGATTATGCAGAGGAGAAAATTATGGCTGATGAAATAGATATAGATAATACCCCAGTTGAATTATCAGAGGAGGAACTCGACGGAATTTCTGGGGGAATTGATATATATTTGTCTGGCTCAATGTTTAATCAACAAGACGTATTTGCAGGAAGCAGAAGCGGTTCGAGGCGCAGAGGTTTTGGCCGCAGTTCGTTTTTCAAATCTTCTTCTATCTCTTCTTCTGCATTTCAATTGATTGGCTTGGGTTTTAATTCTGCTAGCGATGCTTTAGGTTTCGTTAAGGAATTTGGCAGGTTGTTTGGCAGAAGGTAAGAGTTGAAACTGACATGGGGATACGGAGACATTTACTAGATGCTAATCCCTGATCCCCCTTCCTTTCCGATTACAAAAGGGAATTGTACTTATGACAGAAGTTTTACTAAAGGAACTTAGCAATCAAGATATAGACTGGATGTTGGCAGTTGGACATCGAGTAGAAATTGAATCTGGAACTGTTTTAGTTCGTCAAAATCAACCATTGGATGCGCTGCACATTCTGCTTGATGGTGCTATGACTATTTTACTGACTCAAGCCGATACAAATCCCCTTGGTCGTGCATTTGCAGCTTTGGAAGGTGGTAAGTTAGCAGGACGGGAAATTGCTTGGTTAACGAGTGGGGAAATGGTTGGGGAAATTCCTTTTATTGAAACTTATTTACCTTCGACAACCGTTCAAGCAACTACTAAATCAGTTATTTTAACTATTCCCAAAAACCTACTTATCCAAAAATTACAACAAGACCAGGAATTTGCCGCACATTTATATCGTGCGATCGCAGTTATGCTAGCAAATCGCTTACAGCAAATGATGAGTCATTTGGGACGGAGTACAGTTGTTTTAAGTAGACCAGAATTACGGGAAGCTTTGATTGTCTTTGCAGAGTTACATGATAGCGATATCGATTGGTTAATTGCCGCCGGACAAGTTCAACAAATTGCCGCAAATTCAGTATTAATTCGTAGTGGTAGACCAGTTGAAGCGTTACATATTGTACTTGATGGTGCTGTAGCATTGAGTTCTACGGAAGGCGAAGAAAATCCCTTATCACGGGTGTTTTCAAATTTGGAAGCACAAGAAAACCCAGTAATAGAAAGAGAGTTAGCCCGTTTATCCCGTGGCGATATGCTTGGGGAAACACCATTTATCGAAGCGGAAACACCAGCAGTTACAGTTCGAGCATTACGTGACTCACGGGTACTTTCGATTCCACGCTGGCGGATGTCTGCAAAACTATTGCACGATGTTGGTTTTGCGGCTCGATTTTATCGTGTCTTAGCGATTCTTTTAGCAGATAAGCAGCAAGCAATGGTACAGCGACTTGGCTACGGCAGATTGAGTTATAGCAGTGGTGATTCCCTCGATTCTTCTTTTGCCAATGAGCTTAATCAGAATTTCCTCTCACAAGTGGCATTAGCAGGGGCGAGATTTGAATGGATGCTGAAACGTGTGAAGGTGGAGGGGTGATTTTGAGAGACGTGGAGATGGGGGGATGGGGAGACGCGGGGATGGGGAGAAACCAGGTTTCTCATCAAAACGTCAGATGATGCTCGATAGATGATGCTCGATACTTAAATCCAAGAAACCGGGTTTCTTGAGTTTTCAGTTTTACTTTATACATAACCTCTAAACATTAATCATTAACCATTAACAACATCGAAAATTATGGTGACTCAACCGAAAAATAACATCTTTCGCAAGGAAGCTTTAGAAAAAGTTGCTTCTCCTGAACAACTTGACTTATTAATTAAAGTTACTAACCCAAAGCGTTGGTTTTCTTTGTTTGCATTGGGTTCTTTGGTGGCTGCTGGAGGTGCTTGGAGTTGGTTTGGACGTATCCCGATTTTAGTTTCCGGTAAAGGGGTACTAGTTTACCCTAGTAAAGTTGTGACTGTGCAAGCAGCCAACCCAGGACGAATTTTACAGGTAAATGTCGAGCCTGGTGATAAAGTCAAAAAAGGTCAAGTGATTGCAACTATTGATCAATCCGAATTACGCAATCAATTACAATTAGCGCGTGATAAACTGGTGCAACTGCGATCGCAAGACCAAACTGCACAAATCGCTCAAACTCAACGTCTTGCTCTCGAACAATCAGCAATTGCCCAACAACGACAAACCCTAGAACAAAGCTTACAAACAGTCCAGTCCCTGACTCCAGAATTGCGCGACAAAAGCATCAATGTACTGAAGAAGGAGCGGGAAAACCTACAGTTGCGTTTGCAAACTATTCGTGAGTTACAACCGACTTTGAAAAAGCGCTGGGAACAACGGGAACAACTGTTTAAACAAGGTGCAGTTCCCAAAGATACCGCACTACAAGCACAACAGGAATACCTCAATTCCCAAACCCAACTTAATGAGGTGCTGTCGCAAGTAAATCAATTAGAAGTGAAAGAAGTTGATGCCAAACGCAGTTATCAACAAAGCCTCAACCAAGTCAACGAATTAGAAGCACAATTAAAAGCATTAAACAGTCGCCAAGCAAGCCAACAAGAACAGGATTTAGTCACCGCAACCAGTCGTGCCAAAGAAATTAAAGAAACAGAACGCGCGATCGCACAATTAGAATTACAATTGCGACAAAGCAGCGAAATCATCAGTCAGCATAGCGGCAGAATTTTAGAAATTACCGCTAAAGCTGGACAACAACTAGAACCTGGTGCGGCGCTGGGTACAATCTCTGCTCAACAATCAACTGATAAGTTAGTTAATATCACCTTCTTACCTGTCAGCGAAGGCAAAAAAATTAAACCAGGAATGACATTGCAAATCACCCCTTCAACTGTGAAACGTGAAGAATTTGGTGGTATTAAAGCAGTAGTCAAACAAATATCCCCATTCCCTGTAACCCAACAAGGTGCAGCCAGCTTAGTTGGTAATCCCGATATTTTGCCCAGCATCATTAATCAAGGTGCCCATGTCGCAGTTTTTACTGAACTTGAGCAAGATAACTCTACCAAAAGTGGCTACAAATGGTCATCATCTAAAGGGCCAGAGCAAAAAATCACATCAGGGACTACAACTTCAGTACGCATTACTACTGACGAGAAGCGACCGATTGAATTTGTTTTACCAATTTTCAAAGAATGGACGGGAGTAAATTGATTTGGGTGTAATATCATGTTCGGCTAATCACTTACAATTCAAATTTCTCCGCGTCCCCGCATCTCCGTGTCTCCATGTCAGTCTGAATCATGTCAGTCTCAATAATTAAGTATGCAACCGGACATGAGATAATACCGTTTCTCTCAAATCATCAATCCCGCCAAACTTCATTTACAATTTTGCCATCCACACCCACTAACTCAACATGCAAAGGCATTTGTCCAACTGCATGAGTCGAACAACTCAAACAAGGATCAAATGCCCTAATCCCAGCTTCTACGCGGTTTAACATCCCTTCGGGAATTTCTGAACCATGAATAAAATGTCGGGCAATTTGTGCCACAGTTCGGTTCATCGCTAAATTATTTTGCCCTGTGGCAATGATTAAATTAATTTTTCGCATTAAACCATTTTCATCAACTTGATAGTGATGAAATAAAGTACCCCGAGGTGCTTCACTAACGCCCACACCTTCGAGTTGATTAATCCCAGCATTAGCACGTAATTGTGTTGATAATAAATCTGTGTCCTCGATACTAATTTCTATATGCTCAATACTTGCCAAAATTTCAATTAATCGAGCGTAATGATAGAAAAAGGATGAGGTGACACAACCTTGGGCATAATCTCTAAATTCTCTCAGTTCCCTATCGGCTAAAGTTGTACCGATACTACTACAAATATTTAAACGTGCAAGCGGCCCTACGCGATACATCCCATTATCTAAACGGCAATGTTCCTGTTCATCAGGATAACCGAGAGGACGATAATAAGGTGACTTTAAATAGGAGTCAGATTCGACTGCTTCACCAATAAATTCTTGATAGCGAGATGGCTCAATTCGGTCAGCAATAATATTACCAGCACTATCGACAAAGCGGATTTTGCCATCATAATGCTCCCACAATCCATCAGCAGTAACTAAACCCATAAATAAACTAGGGAAGTTACCAAAGGTTTGCATTTCTGCTTGATAGTTATTCAGTATATTTTTAAATAGACTAATCGCATCTAAAATAATTCTTTTTGCTTCGGGAAGGCGATTTTTAATCTGCATTCTTCCTGATTCTGATAAGGCTTCTCTCACACCTCCCGGAACAGCCCAAGATGGATGAATCTTTTTTCCTCCTAACAATTCAATAATTTCTTGTCCAAATTGACGCAAGCGAATTCCTCCACGAGCAAGTTCTGGGTTTGTGGCAATTAATCCAAAAATATTTCGCTTTTCGGGATTACTATCCATTCCTAATAATAAATCGGGGGCACTCAAATGAAAAAAACTCAATGCATGAGATTGAATTATTTGCCCTAAATTCATTAATCGTCGCAATTTTATCGCCGCTTTGGGAATATTCACAGCCAGAATTGCATCTCCAGCTTTTGCAGATGCTAATAAATGACTAACAGGACAAATACCACATATTCTTGCTGTAATTCCTGGCATTTCCCATAATGGACGACCTTCACAAAATTTTTCAAATCCCCGAAATTCTGTGATATGAAAGCGAGCATTATTGACTTGTCCAGTATCGTCTAAATAAATTGTAATTTTGGCATGACCTTCAATGCGAGTAACTGGATCGATGATGATTTTTTTGGACATAATTTTAGCCTAAACTGACATTAATTTATACATAATTATTTTTCATGTATAGAAAAACTATCAATGGTACGTTATGCTATCGCTAACACGCCACTACTTCAACTCATTTTGCATAGATTTATTAGCATATTTATTAACAAAATATATATCCAAATATTTATCCAAATATTTATCCAAACTTGATTAAGTTCCGTCCTTCTAAATGCGGTTCTTCTCCTCTTAATAATGGTTCGATCGCAGCACGAATTCTATTTGCATCCGGTGGACAACCTGGTAAATACACATCAACATTGACAACAGCATGAACAGGCATAACTCGATTCAGAAAAGTTGGCACAATACCAGGCTCTTGGGGAATCTGGGGGTGAATATCAGCTGTTTCGATGTAACTTTTTTGTAAGATAGTTTCCGGACTTCCCCAAGGATTACGTAAAGCAGTCACATTACCCGTGACAGCACAGTCACCAAAGGAAACAAGTATTTTCGAGCGTTCCCTGACTTTATGAATAAAATCCCAGTTATCGGAATTGTTAACAGCACCCTCAACCAACACCAAATCTACCCCTTCTGGATATTCTTTGATATCAGCAAAAGGACTATATACAAAATCTACCTGGGAAGCTAAATCAATCAACCATTCATCCAAGTCGAGAAATGACATGTGACAGCCAGAACAACCACTGAGCCATACTGTTGCAAATTTCAAAAGAGCCATTTTTTTCTGCGGACTACTATCGGGCTATTGTTTTGAGGGTAGGGGAAAAGATTGAGGATTTTGTGAGGAAACCAAATTTAAGACTGTTCTAATTGAGTTATTATGCGATCGCAAATATTTTCAGGAGTATCACTACCTAAAACTGTATCATCAAAAACGACAACAGGTGCAATCCCGCAAGTGCCTATACACCGGGCAGTGAATAGGGAAAATTCACCATTGCTTGTGGTTTCACCTGCATGAATATGAGCGTATTTTTCTAAGTTTGCCAGAATAGCTTGAGTACCTTGAAAATAACAAGCTGTTCCCGTACACACCACACAGGTATGTTTGGCTGGGGGTGTAAAAGAAAACAAATGGTAGAATGTCGCGACACCATAAACTTGGCTGGGTGGTAGTTTTAAACTCTGAGCAATGTAAAGTAATATGTTATTTTCTAAATAACCGAAAAGTTCCTGAGCTTTGTGCAAAACTTCAATTAATGTATCTTGTTGATATTGATAGCGTTTGATAGTTGCATCAAGTATTTGCAAGCGATTATCTGTAGTTGCTGGTTGTGTGGAGGTTGCTATGTGAGCCGAGATTGAATCCATGATTTGTACCTTTGAAAAAATTGCCATAAAACCGAATTATCAAATCAATATTTCGAGCGATCGCAGGCTTTGCTAACATTCCCATAACATCAACTATGAATGGTGCAATCTAGAACCAAACCAGTTTGTAATAATGTGTAACCCTGGAGATAATATTCAGGTTCGCCGAAAGAATTGCGAGCAAACAGACAGAAAAATTAATAATAACTAAGTTAGCTGAACTTGATATTAGAATTTAGTTGATTCAGGTTGTCAGGGAGTCAGAACTATGTTTCCGGTAGGCGAAGTTTCCCATCGCTGGGGATTCCATCCCCAAATACTCTACTTCTACGAGCAAATTGTATTCCTGATCATCTGCTGGGAACTGGACGTTAGCAAAGTTATTTTGGTTTCAGCCGCCAATACCGGCTAATTTTATACTTGATCTCGTAATGTAGACATCTCCAAAATCTAGCAACACATAAAATAAATCTCCGCTTCTCTCTATCTCCGCGTCCCCGCATCACCATCTGTTACTTTCCTTGGGAGATTGTATAATCCCCATTCCTCAGAGATTTATCTAAAGATTAATCAATACCGAAATAAAATCATGGTGTCCTCTCATCAACCAATATGGGCATTAACTGTCGAATCAGTCTACGAGTCACTTAGCAGCAGTGCAGATGGCATATCGGCAGAGGAAGCCCAACAAAGATTTGCACAATTTGGCGCAAACGAGCTACCAGAACCCGCCCATCGTCCCTTATGGCTGCGTTTTACCGATCAACTGACCCATTTTATGGCTTTACTCCTCTGGGTCGCAGGCATTTTAGCATTTATCTCTCGTACACCTGAACTAGGTTGGGCAATTTGGGCAGTCATCTGGATTAACGCCATCTTTAGCTTTTGGCAAGAATTTCAAGCAGAACAGGCGCTATCTGCTTTAAAAAAAGTATTACCGATGCAGGTGAAAGTTTACCGAGATGGCGAACTCAAGCAAATCCCCGCGCGGGAGTTGGTACGGGGTGATGTCATACAACTAGAAGAAGGCGATCGCATTTCTGCCGATGCACGTCTGGTATCCGCCGAAAGTCTGTATCTCGATGTATCAGTGATGACCGGGGAATCTCTGCCTGTTGCCCGGAATGCTTACCCGGTACGTCTACGTGAGGCAGTGCCAATTCGCGGTGGTAAAACCTTACTGCGCCCAGGGGAGCAACCCTTGCAAGAACGGGTCAATCCATCAGAAATAGCTAACCTGGTTTTGGCAGGCTCAACCGTAGCCGCAGGACGCGCTATTGCTGTCGTTTATGCTACGGGCGCTCAGACGGAGTTTGGACAAGTAGCCCATTTAACAACAGAGGTGAAGCGGGAACCTAGCACCTTGGAAGTCCAGGTTGGGAGTATTGTCAGGATTATTACTGCGATCGCTGTTAGCATGGGCATTATTGTCTTCTTGCTCGCATACTTTCTAGTGGGTATAGAGGTTAAAGAAAGCTTTATTTTTGCGATCGGGATCATTGTGGCTCTAGTGCCGGAAGGATTATTACCAACTGTAACCTTATCCTTGGCGATCGGTGTACGCAGAATGGCAAGGCGGAATGCGCTGGTGCGGAGGCTTTCATCGGTGGAAACCCTGAGTGCCACAACTGTCATTTGCACAGATAAGACCGGCACATTGACGAAAAATGAAATGACGGTACGCTATCTCTGGCTACCTCAGGAAAATCATTCTGCTAGCTCCAATCCCTTGATTGAACTCACAGGGGAAGGCTACGATCCCACAATTGGCAAGGTTAAGTTGCCATCAGATGCGGCTGTCACGTGGAAGGCAAATGTTTTACTCATCGGCTCTGCCCTTTGTTCTAATGCGCGTCTGATACATCTTACAGCTCCTAGCCGTTGGCAAGAAATTGGCGATCCAACGGAGGCAGCGTTGTTAGTGGCAGCCGCCAAAGCCGGACTCAATTTAGAACAACTGCAACAGCAATTGCCACGTTTGCGGGAAATTCCCTTTGATTCTCGCCGCCTGATGATGACGGTGGTTCTGAATTGGCAAGCTGCGGAATTATGGACAGATGAATTGCCCTATCTAGCCTTTACCAAAGGTGCTCCTTTGGAAGTCTTGAAGCATTGCTCTGGGATTCTCCACAATGGTACGGTGCAGGAATTAACCCATGAGACTTGGGACAATGTTGTGCAGGCTAATGATGATTTGGCAAGGCAGGGATTTCGTGTTTTGGGACTAGCGGCACGTCGGGGTAGTCAAGAGTTACTCGATCTTAGGGCACAGGAACTGGAACAAAACCTGATTTTTGTAGGATTGGTAGCTATGTTTGATCCACCCCGCCCAGAAGTGAGGGACGCGATCGCCTCCTGTCATCAAGCCGGGATCAAAGTCACGATGGTGACTGGTGATTATGGGCTGACTGCCGAAGCGATCGCGCGGAACATTGGTCTTGTGAGCGAACGGGTACGTGTCGTCACTGGTGAAGGGATGGGGCATCTTTCTGACGCACAACTACGGCAAATTGTCAAATATCGTTTTGGTTTAGTGTTTGCGCGGATGTCGCCAGAACACAAACTGCGTTTAGTACAAGCTTACAAAGATATTGGGGAAGTAGTGGCAGTTACAGGTGATGGGGTGAACGATGCACCAGCCCTCCGTGCCGCCAACATCGGCATTGCCATGGGACAAAATGGTACAGATGTCGCCAGAGAAGCCGCAGACATTGTACTAACAGACGACAACTTTGCCACCATTGTGGTAGCGATCGAACAAGGGCGCTCAGTCTATCAGAATATTCGCAAATTTATGACCTACATTTTGGCATCTAATGTTGCCGAACTCGTACCATTTCTGGCAATGGTTACCCTAAAAATTCCGCCGGCGTTGATCATTATGCAAATTTTGATCGTTGACTTAGGAACCGATATTTTGCCAGCCTTAGCATTGGGAGCCGAGCGTGCTGAAGTAGGTACAATGCAGTTGCCGCCCCGTGCCAAATCGAAACCACTTCTTGATCGCTCTTTGCTCTTGCGTGCCTACTGCTTCCTAGGATTGATCGAGGCAACATTAGGGATGATTGGCTTCTTTATGGTTTGGCAAAGCTATGGTTACAACTTAGCATCATTACAAGCGATCGCTCCAGCAATTCTTTCTCGCACCGCAGACCCAACCATAACCTTTATTTATGCTCAAGCCACAACTATGACTTTGGCGATTATTGTTGCTTGTCAAGATGGGAACGTTTTTGCTTGTCGCTCTGAACGGACTTCCATCTGGCGATTAGGATTTTTTTCCAATCCTTTCATTTGGCTGGGAATTGCCACAGAATGGACGTTAATATTAGCAATTATTGAAATTGCTCCCCTACGACATATCTTCTCTACCTCACCACTGACACCTTGGCAATGGTTATTTTTGCTAGTCTGCCCACCAATTTTACTAGGTGCAGAAGAACTACGCAAAGCAAGACTCCGTAAACGTCGGCGAGGTAGCCATCTCTCTTAGCCAATTAGGAACGTCTGACTTTTGGATTTAGATTTATTCTTTCTTGGCATATTGGATATTCTTGAGGCAAATGAGATGAATAAAATTTATGCCGATTTTGGAACAAGATAAAAGAAGCGACTGCAACTAAAAGATAACCAAAGCCTTTTTGTAGTTGTCTGGGTTGAACAAAGTGTGATAGGTAAGCACCAATTACTGTTCCCAAACCCGCAGCTACCGTAAATGAAGTCATCAGACTCCAATTAAGAGTGATATTGCCGATATATCCTAATAATCCTGCTAATGAATTCAGGGAAATTATCACTAAAGA
Organism: Calothrix sp. NIES-4101; assembly: GCA_004296455.1. Lineage (GTDB taxonomy): Bacteria > Cyanobacteriota > Cyanobacteriia > Cyanobacteriales > Nostocaceae > Brunnivagina. Next base: position 2,860,733 of record AP018280.1, on the reverse strand, counting down.
AGTACCAATTGCTTCTTTCATTGGTGTATTTCCTAATAAAACCAATGCCGGAACGATCGCAAATCCACCACCAACCCCAACTAATCCAGTTAATAATCCGACACCAATTCCTTCAGTCAGCATCCATAACCAACAATACTTACATACTGGTTTGGGATATAAGCTTAAATCAATCTCTTGGGCTGCTGGTTTCGCTACTGAAGAACCGCTTTTTTTAATCATAAATCCTGCTGCCAACAGCATAATGACAGCAAAAAGCATCATTTGCACTGTCCCAGTAATCACAGGAAGAGTGGCGATTCTGGCACCGACGAACGCGCCTAACATAGTTGCAGCGCCGAAAATAAAAGCAGTTTTCAAATTCACATTGCCGCGCTGCCAATGTGGGACTACGCCAATAACACTAACAATGCCGACAACAAACAAAGTCATAGCGATCGCTGGCTTCGGTGATATCCCCATGACGTAAACTAAAATTGGCACTGCGAGTACAGACCCACCACCACCAATTAATCCTAAGCTGATACCGATACATACAGCTAGAATATGACCGATAATCCACGTCATTGTTTAATTCTCACACTGCTAATTTACAGACAAAATATGCTTTTTTGATGGATTTACACATCTCGAAAATCTTACTTCTTCGTTGAGAAATCCCAATTTCTCACTACATAATTAAGCTAAATATTCACTCACTTGCATAATAGTTTTTAAGCTCGTTGATTGTAAGGTAATTTTGCGAGTAACATTCCTAATGCACAGGTATTTGTAACACCTGCAAATACTAAACCTGCGCCAACAAAGCCGCTCATAATCAAAAATAAAGGGGAGACAAATACACCTAATATTGTCCCCAGGAATACTAAAGAGCCAGCAACAATTTGGACTTGTCGCATCAAGTCAATGGGGGCATTTTGATTGATTTTTGTATTATAACCAGCTTCTTGCCAAGCATTCATTCCACCTCGAAGTTGCTGAATATTTAAACCGGTTGCTAAAAGTTTTTGTGCTGCTTGTTGAGAACGTCTACCAGTTTGACAATAAAGAACTATCAGTTGACTAGTTTCAGGTAATTTTTCATAGCTAAAGCTAGAAAGAGGAATATTGATACCACTGGGAATCTTTTCAGCAGAATATTCTACTGATTCACGCACATCTATCAGTGTGACTTTTGCTTCTGCTAGTAATAGTTTTAATTCCGATGGTTCAATTAATGGAAGTTCTGTTTTCATGTGATTAATTATCCTAATTTCAAAATGAAAAATAAAAATATATTCTGGCTATGTATTAAGTAAACCTCAAGACCAAAGCAACCCGATTTCTGGGATTTAAGTATTGAGCATCATCTTAATTTTTGATAAAAAATCGGGTTTTTCCCTGCAATAAATGGTCACTTACTTTGTAATCATGTAGCACCACAACTCTCATTGGCTGGAACCGCTTCCATGATCTTTTTCGGGTTAGGTAAATTCAGATTTCCCATAAACTCAATAAATTCCTCTCGACTACGCCCAGAAAACCGAGGATTCGATTGTTTTTCTTCGCCAATCGTTGATACAGTATGACCTCGGTAATCATGACCGGGATATACCAGGGTCTCATCTGGTAATGTAAATAACCTTTGTGTGACTGAGTCAAATAAAACTCCTGCATCACCACTTTGAAAGTCAGTTCGTCCGCAACCTCGAATAAATAAAGCATCTCCTGTAAATAGCCGATCGCGATTGACGTAATAAGTCATGTGGCTATCAGTATGTCCTGGTGTGGCGATCGCTTGAATATTGATAGTTCCCAGTTGCAGTGTGTCTCCATCTTTAATGTGCTTATCTGCACAGGCAACCTGGGCTTGGGCGGGAACAATACCTAAGCAACCCGTGGCTTTACGCAGTTTCGCTGTACCTGTAATGTGATCTGCATGAACGTGAGTTTCCAAACAAAAACGCAGAGATAGACCTAATTCTCGTAGTAATTTCAGATCACGTTCTACTTGCTCCAATACTGGATCAATTAAGATTGCTTCTTTTGTGCTTTCATCTGCCAATAGATAGGTGTAGGTACTGGATTCCAAGTCAAATAATTGCCGAAATAACATAACTTTGCTCTACTTTTTGAGTTGATTTCCGGAAATATAGTCTTCCATAAACTGCTTTAACTGTGGATTCGCATTAATGTCAAAACCAAGTTCCGTGGTTCTCGCGAATACCTGCTCTGGTGTCAGTCCTTGCCGCGTGGCTAAATTCATCAATGCCATTGTTGCCGCACGCATTCCCGCAGCACAGTGAATCAAAGTTGGCTTGGGTAACTCATCAATTTGCTTAAGCACTTCCGTTGTCAGTTCCTCGCTAATTGCACTGGGCTTCACGGGAATATGGAAATATTCTAGTCCGGCAGTTTCAACTTGTTGTTGCTCATCGCTGAGAAAGCCCTGTTCTAAAGGCGATCGCAAATTAAGTACGGACTTAAACCCTTCTTGTGCTGCTTGCTGAAACTGTTCTGGTGTCAACTGCCCAGCTATTGTCAGTTCTTCGTTAACTTTCTTTACGTTGTCCATAATTTTGATTTAACTCTATCTACTATATTACCATACAGTGATATGATAGTATATGTCAAAGGATAGATTTAGGATTTAATGAAGTTGATATGCTAGAAGTTTCAATTCAAGCCTTGGGAACAGTTGCAGATTATTTTAAAGTGCTATCGGAAGTGAGTCGCCTGCAAGTGTTGTGTAGCCTCAAATCAGGGGTGAAAAATGTGACGGAAATTATTGAGGTGACAGGGTTAGGACAAGCGAACGTTTCCAAGCACTTAAAAGTGTTAACACAAGCGGGTATGGTAGCTCGTCAGCCACAGGGAATCAGTGTTTACTACGAAATCATTGACCCCGTAATCTTTGCCATCTGCGATTTAGTATGCGATCGCCTTTCCATCCGACTCCAAGAACAAACCCAGCAGTTAGAGCAACTGCAAATACTTCGCCAACCATCACCAGAAAATTAATAAAACAACCAGAAATCTCCTCACAAAATCCTCAAAATTAACTTGTATAACTTTCTTTTGAATACAAGTCGTTGCAATTTACCCCGGTACAATCCATCATGGTTTATCAAATCGACCTTAACACCATCACTGGACTTTCGGAATCGGAGGCAAATTACCAACAAAAAATTGAAGGTTATAATGAATTACCTTCTAGTCAGCGACGGAATATTTGGAAAATTGCTGGAGAAGTTGTTCAAGACCCGATTTTTTTGCTTTTAGTTGCTTGTGGAGCAATTTATCTGGTATTAGGTGATGTGCAAGAGGCTGTCATCTTGCTTGGTTTTGTGTTTTTTATCATGGGTATCAGCCTTTATCAAGAAAGCAAAACCGAAAAAGCCTTGGAAGCATTGCAAGATTTATCCAGTCCCCGCGCTTTGGTGATTCGAGATGGACACCAACAAAGAATTGCTGGTAGGGAAGTTGTAGCAGGGGATATTGTAATACTTGCAGAAGGCGATCGCATTCCTGCTGATGCTGTATTAATTGATAGTAGTAACCTCAGTGTTGATGAATCTTTGCTCACAGGTGAGTCATTACCAGTACAAAAAATTGCTAATGAAAGTAGAGACAATATTAATCCCGTCTCAAATGTCTCACATGTATATTCTGGAACACTAGTCATTCAAGGACAAGGAATTGCTCAAGTCATCGCAACTGGTAGCAAGACGGAAATTGGCAAAATAGGTAAAGCTTTACAAAAATTACAACCAGAGCAAACTGCACTGCAAAAAGAAATGACCAAGCTGGTTCGCAACTTGGCAATTGTGGGTTTATCTTTTTGTGCTGTGGTGATTGTTGTCTATGGATTAACTAGAGGTGATTGGCTGAAAGGATTTTTGGCTGGAATTACCCTGGCGATGGCTATTTTACCAAATGAATTTCCCGTTGTTGTGACAATTTTTTTGGCTTTAGGTGCATGGCGAATTTCTCAACAGCAAGTCTTAACTCGTCGTATTCCGGCAGTGGAAACATTGGGAAGTGCCACGGTTTTATGTGTTGATAAAACTGGTACACTGACTCTGAATCAAATGTCTGTACAACAGTTATATCCTTGGGGAAACGCAACTCATGAAGATGCGGAATTTTCTGTCTCTACAAATCAAAATTCCTACGACTTAAATCTCCACGAGCGGGAACCCCTACCAGAATCCGTACATCAACTAGTTGAATTTAGTATTCTTGCCAGTCACAAAGACCCTTTCGACCCGATGGAAAAAGCTTTTAAGCAACTTGGGGAAAAATATCTGGCGAATACAGAACATTTGCACCGCGATTGGGTGCTGCTGCGAGAGTATCCTTTATCACCACATTTACTAGCGATGTCTCATGTGTGGCAAACAAAAGATAGCAATGAATGTATAATCGCAGCCAAAGGTGCCCCAGAGGCGATCGCAGATTTATGTCACTTTTCTGACGCAGAAATACAATTACTTGCCGTGCAAATCAGCCAAATGGCAGATGCAGGTTTGCGAGTCCTTGCTGTTGCTAAAGCTGCGTTATCAGAACCTCAACCTCCCTCTCTTCCTCCCCATCCTTGCCTCAGTGCGGAACATTTACCGGAGATACAACATGATTTCGCCTTTGAATTTCTGGGATTGGTAGGATTAGCGGATCCAATCCGTCCTACTGTTACCCAGTCTATTCAGGAATGCTACAGTGCTGGAATTCGGGTAGTCATGATTACAGGTGATTATCCCGGTACAGCCCAAAATATTGCCCGTCAAATTGGCTTGATGCAAATGGGGGAAATCATGACGGGACAAGAATTGGCACAAATGGATGATACTGAATTGCAAAGACGCATCAAGAGTGTAAATATTTTTGCCAGAGTTGTTCCGGAACAGAAATTGCGTATAGTTAATGCCTTGAAAATCACTGGTGAAATTGTTGCCATGACAGGTGATGGTGTCAACGATGCACCAGCTTTAAAATCCGCAAATATCGGCATTGCCATGGGTGGACGCGGCACAGATGTCGCACGAGAATCAGCAGCATTAGTGTTGCTAAATGATGATTTTTCGTCAATTGTCCAGGCTATCAAGTTGGGACGACGAATTGTCGATAACCTAAGAAAAGCAATGGCTTATTTACTTGCCATTCATGTACCGATCGCGGGGATGTCACTAATTCCGGTATTGCTAAAATTACCATTAGTTTTGTTACCCATTCATGTTGCTTTTTTACATTTAATTATTGACCCTGCTTGTTCTATAGTTTTAGAGGCAGAACCCGCAGAAAAAAATGTCATGCATCGTCCACCTCGTAATCCCCAAGAACCCATATTTGGGAGAAAAAATTTAGGTTTAGCGATACTTCAAGGGCTAGGAATTTTAGCAATTATTTTGGTGATTTTCCTCATATCTCTCTATCGCGGACAGGGAGAATTAGACGCTCGTGCTTTAACTTTTACAACGCTGATTCTTGCCAATTTAGGATTAATTGTGAGCGAACGGTCTTCGAGCCGCTTTAACGTCACAACTCTTAAATCTGCAAGTACCGCTTTTTGGTGGGTGATTGGTGGTGGCTTGCTATTTTTGTGGTTAGTTTTATATGTGCCATTTCTACGACAATTATTCCGTTTCTCCTTTTTACATCCAATAGATTTAATGATTTGTTTAGTCGCTGGTATTTTCTGCTTTTTCTGGTTTGAATTACTAAAAATTTGGAATTCAAAAGATGATTCAATATTTTTGAAGAGAAACAAACATCCCCGAACTAAAAAGTCGGGGATATGAGTTGACATTAATCATCTAATTAGCTCAAATCCAGCCAATAAATTATAATTAATTTTTCTCCTTGTCCCCCTGTCTCCCATGTCCGCATTGATTTTACCGCAATTATTTATCAATCTGCTCAAATTCTTCAACTGCCTCCATGACATGGGTTGCATACATCAGCGCTGGACCCCCACCCATAAAAATTGCCACACCTAAGGTTTCAATAATTTCTGCTTTTGTTGCACCAGCTTTCATCGCCGAATGGGTATGAAAGGCAATACAATCATCACAGTGAATGGCTACAGAAATCGCCAATGACATTAGTTCTTTTGTTTTTGTATCGAGTACACCAGGGGCAGAAGTAGCTTTGCTGAGAGCATAAAAACTCTTCATCTCATCCGGTAATGCTGCCGAAATTTTGCTGGCATAACTGCGGACATGTTTCATTTGTTCGGAATAGGAGTGTTGATGATTAAGTGCAGTCATGATATCCCTCCAAAGAAATATTTTTTCAACAAGATTGGTGATTTATCGCTTTGTCATCTTGTTTTTATTCCATCTAACTGCTAATAAAATAAAATTTCTCTTATCCTTAATCTTTCTTTAGAAACTATGCTCAAAATAGCTTAATTATATTCAATTGTGATGATGTGTTAAATCAATTGTAATGATGTGTGAAAATGAGAGAGGTTTTGTATCTATTTCAGAGTACTATTAATTATGTAGAAAATCCCTGATCGGTTTGTTGAATATCCAAGATTAAATATCAAGGATAAGGCAAACAATATTTTTGAACACTAGCAAATTTTGGCAATACATAAATTATGCTACTTTCTTGTTTTTTGGCAAAATGTAGCTAATTGAATTTGATATTGTTGAAATATATTCCATCTGTTGATGTATAAGTTGTCAAATCTTAATGGTAATTAAAAATTGAGCAGAATTTTTGGGTATTACATAACCAATCTTGTTGCCAATTAATCCCAGAGATCCAATGAGTTCAGAGGTCGAACTATGGACTGGATACCAATTAAAAAATCACTAGAGAATTACTCAGTAGAGCCAAATCTACTGGACTATGAAGAAACTCATCGCACTTTCTCTTGGTCATTAGTTGTTGAGGAGTTGCAAGGATCGAGTCAGGCTCAAGGCTTGAATATTGCCAATATTGCTGTTGACAGACATGCAGAAGGAGTAAAAGCTAACCATGTGGCGATGCGGTTTATTGCTCCCGATTGGACAGTTCGGGATTTTACCTACAGCAACTTAAAAGCCCAAACTAACCGTTTTGCCAACGTGCTGCTTCATTTGGGTATTGTCAAAGGCGATCGCACTTTTGTTTTAGCTGGACGAATCCCCTCGCTGTATATTGCCGCACTCGGCACTTTGAAGAATGGCAGTGTATTTTGTCCACTTTTTTCGGCGTTTGGACCAGAACCTGTATTTCAACGCTTGGATCGAGGGGATGCCAAGGTTTTAGTAACAACAACATCACTGTATAAACAGAAAGTTGCCCAGTTGCGGGAGCGGTTGCCAAAGTTACAGCAGATTCTCCTGATTGATGCTGAGGAAGACATGGGTGAAGGTCTTTTGTCCCTTCCCAAGTTAATGGTGGAAGCATCCGAGGAATTTGCAACTGTCCCCACCGAAGCAGAGGATATGGCGCTGTTACATTTCACCAGTGGGACAACGGGAATGCCAAAAGGAGCAATTCACGTTCACAAAGCAGTGTACGCTCACTACATCACCGCCAAATACGTCCTCGACTTGCACAGTAATGACATTTTCTGGTGTACGGCTGATCCGGGTTGGGTGACAGGTACTTCCTACGGAATTATTGCTCCTCTTACCCACGGTGTCACCAGCATCATTGATGAAGCGGAGTTTGATGCTAATCGCTGGTATCAAATTCTGGAAACTCAAAAAGTGAATGTCTGGTATACGGCTCCCACGGCGATTCGCCGCTTGATGCGGATAGATATTGAACCGAGGAAACATTATGATTTGAGCCAGTTGCGACTCGTTCATAGTGTCGGCGAACCACTGAATCCCGAAGCAGTTATCTGGGGACAAGAAAAGCTGGGTTTACCAATTCATGACAACTGGTGGCAGACAGAAACTGGTGGTATCATGATTGCCAACTACCCAACGATGGATATTCGTCCCGGTTCCATGGGTCGTCCCCTACCAGGTATTGAAGCGGCAATTGTGCGGCGACATGAGGATGGGACGGTGGAGGTGATAGATAAACCTGGTGTGGATGGGGATTTAGCCTTGAAACCTGGCTTTCCTTCCTTATTTCGCGGCTATCTCCATGAAGAGGAACGCTATTGTAAGTGTTTTGTCGGCGATTGGTACATTAGTGGCGATTTAGCTGCACGGGATGCGGATGGTTATTTCTGGTTTGTCGGCAGGGAAGACGACATCATCAAAACTTCTGGGCACATGGTGGGACCTTTTGAAGTGGAAAACGCTTTGATGGAGCATCCAGCAGTGGCGGAAGCAGGTGTGATTGGGAAACCAAATCCAATGATTGGCGAGCTAGTTAAGGCTTTTGTGTCCCTAAAACCCGGACGACAACCAAGCGAAGGATTGAAACTGGAACTAATTGGGTTTGCGCGGCAGAAATTAGGTGCTGCGATCGCTCCTAAGGAAATTGAGTTTCAAGACAATCTACCAAAAACCAGGAGTGGTAAAATTATGCGTCGCTTACTCAAGGCACGTGAATTGGGTTTGCCGGAAGGAGATTTGTCCACATTGGAGACGAACTAATAGCAATTCAATTCTCCCCAAGAAAGTTAAGAGATGATGAGGCGGAGATGGGGAGATGTGGGGATGGGGGGACGCGGAGAGGGGACGCGGAGATGGGGAGATGTGGGGATGGGGGGACGCGGAGAGGGGACGCGGAGATGGGGAGATTTATATGTTGCTGGAAATAAAAATATCTGAAAATTGTGGTCAGAAATTTATGCAAGGGGTCTAATGAAGAAAAAAACTGCCGTTGAGCCAGAAATTGTTGACGTAGAGACAAACCAAAGTCAGCATTTACGTCATCTTCTCCAGGAAATGCTGCGGATTCGTCACTTTGAAGACAAATGTGCAGAATTATACACAGAAATGAAAATCCGGGGTTTTCTGCACCTATATAACGGCGAGGAAGCTGTAGCTGTGGGGGTAATGCAGGCATTACAACCAGATGACGCAATTGTGGCTACCTACCGCGAACATGGTCAAGCGATCGCGCGGGGTATTGCCATGAATATCGTCATGGCGGAGATGTTTGGCAAGCAGGAAGGCTGTTGTCGCGGTCGGGGTGGGTCAATGCACCTATTCGATCAAGAACACCGCTTTTACGGAGGGAATGCGATCGTTGGGGGTGGTTTACCTCTGGCGGTAGGGTTGGCGCTGGCAGATAAAAAATTGGGGAGAAAGCGGGTTAATTGCTGTTTCTTCGGTGATGGGGCGATGGCGGAAGGGGAGTTTCACGAGTCAATGAATTTGGCGGCATTGTGGGAAGTCCCTGTATTATTTGTCTGCGAAAACAATCAGTATGCCATGGGTACAGCCCTAAAATATTCCCACGCAGTCACCAACCTTGTGCAAAAAGCTGACAGTTACGGCGTGAGTAGTGCTTCTGTGGATGGCATGGATGTGTTAGCAGTGGAATCTGCGGCTCAAGAAGCTGCGGCGATGGTAAGGGATACTGGAAAGCCGTTTTTCTTAGAATGTGTCACCTATCGTTTCCGTGCCCATTCCATGTTTGATCCAGAATTTTATCGCGAGAAGACGGAAGTCGAACAGTGGAAACAGCGCTGTCCGATTGAGATGCTAACCAAGAAATTAACAGAACAGGGATTGCTGAGTGGTGTTGAGTTAGCAGCAATGGAGCGGAGTGTAGTGGTGGAAATTGAAAATGCGATCGCCTTTGCTGAGGCTGGTACTTGGGAACCAACGGCAGAATTAACCCGCTTTGTCTATTCTGAGTCGGGGGTAGGAAGATGAACAATGGTGACAAAGAAACCCAAATGATTCATACCACCTATCGAGAAGCCATCCGGGAAGCAATGCGGGAAGCCCTTCTCCAAGATGAGCGGGTATTTTTGATGGGTGAGGATGTGGGACGCTATGGTGGGGCTTTTGGTGTCAGTAAAGGTCTGCTACAAGAGTTTGGCACCGAAAAAATTATGGACACACCGCTCTGTGAGTCAGGTTTTACCGGAGCGGGAATTGGTGCAGCTTTGGGAGGAATGCGTCCAATTGTGGAAGTGATGACAGTTAATTTTAGCTTGTTAGCTGCCGACCAAATTCTGAATACAGCCGCCACTTATTTACATATGTCGGGTGGCTTATTTAACGTTCCCCTTGTGATTCGTATGGCTACTGGTGGCGGTAAACAATTGGCAGCGCAGCATTCCCACAGTCTGGAAGGTTTTTATGCCCATATCCCTGGGATTAAAGTTCTCACACCAGCAGTATTGGAAGATGCCAGGGGGATGTTGTGGACGGCTTTGGCAGACCCCGATCCGGTGTTAATTTTTGAGAATACCATGCTCTACAACATGGGAGGGGAAATGTCTGCGAATGCCGGAGCCGTTGACATTGATACAGCCAAAGTCCGGCGAACAGGTAGCGATGTCACCATTATTAGTTACAGTGCCAGTTTATTTAAAGCTTTGGAAGCGGCGAAAACCCTATCCCAGGAGGGGATTGAGGCAGAAATCATCGATTTGCGCGTCCTGCGTCCCCTTGATGACGTAACATTTCTCACATCGATCGCCAAGACTCACCGGGCAGTAATTGTCGATGAAGGTTGGCGTAGTGGCAGTATTTCGGCAGAAATTAGCGCCCGGATTATGGAACGCGCATTTTACGACCTCGATGCACCAGTGGAAAGAATTTGTGCTGCTGAAGTACCCATACCTTACGCTAAACATTTAGAACAGGCTGCTTTACCACAAGTAGAAGAAATTGTCAATGTAGTGAGGAGGATGGTGAGGAGAAATGGCTGATTTTTGTATGCCCAGCTTGGGTGCAGATATGCGAACGGGTACTTTGGTGGAGTGGAAAGTCAAACCAGGCGATCGCTTGAAGCGGGGTGACACCATTGCAGATGTGGAAACCGACAAGGGCATCATGGAAATTGAGGTTTTCCAAGATTGCATCATTGATGAAATTCTACTGGAAGCGAATACAGAGGTTCCCGTAGGAACGGTAATGGCGAAAATTCACTCACCAGCAGAAGTTGTAGAACCAGCCAAGGTCGAGGAATTACCATCTATCCCGGTGATAGAAAAAGTGCCTCTAGTTGCAGCACAACTCCCAGAAGAGCGTTTGCGCGTCTCACCAGTTGCTCGCAAATTAGCTACCGAATTAGGTGTTGACTTAAGTCAAATTAAAGGAGGGGGAGAAAATGGAGCCATTCAAAAAGTTGATGTGGAAGCAGCAGCTTTGCAGGCAAGAGTTGCCCAACCATTAGTAGAACAACCAGAAGAAAAAATAAATATACCACAACAGCCCGCAAAACCAGCCAGTGCCGGAGATTTCCAAGCCGGAATGCGTCGAGCGATCGCATCTGCGATGTCGCTATCTAACCGGGATATTCCCCATTATTATCTAGAAACCAAAATTGACATGAGTCATGCACTGCGATGGCTGGAAGCAGAAAATCAAAAGCGCTCTATCAAAGAGCGGATTTTGCCTGTAGTCTTGCTCATCAAAGCCGTGGCAACAGCACTCACAGAAGTCCCCGAACTCAACGGTTACTGGATAGATAACCAACTCCAAGTACAAGAAGGCATCCACATCGGCTTTGCCATTTCCCTGCGACAAGGCGGTTTAGTCACGCCAGCAATCCTCCACGCAGACCTCAAAAACTTAGATGAATTAATGATAGCAATGCGCGACCTGATTGAACGCACAAGGGGGGGACATTTGCGAAGTTCCGAAATGTCCGCAGCAACTATTACCCTTACCAGCTTGGGAGATATCGGAGTCGAAAAAGTCTATGGCGTAATTTATCCCCCCCAAGTTGCAATAGTCGGTTTTGGCAAAATCTCCGAACAACCCTGGGCTGAACGGGGAATGCTTGATGTTCGTCCCCTACTCACCGCCACCCTAGCCGGAGACCATCGTGCCACAGACGGCATAATTGGCGCAAGATTTTTGCAAGCATTAAATAATCATCTACAAGCAGTGGAGAAGTTGTAATGGCAGCTATCAACTCTGAAGAGCAAACCAAGCTTTTGTTTGAAATAATTGAGCAGGATCGACAGCATGTCATGCTCTATGTCGGTATATGCTTCACTATTCCAGCATTTTCAATTGCCCAGTTCAAAATTACCGATATGCCTTTACTTGTTCGTTGCTTTCTAGCAATTTCATTATTACTATTTCTTTTTGCTGGCATTAATTATTTTTACTATGCTCAAGCTATTCATTGGCGAAGACTAGGGACAGTTCGTGAAGCATTAAAAAAAGAGCCAGAAGAAGTGATGAATATTTTAATGGGTTCAGAAAAAGGAATTTGGGCATTAGCTAAAAAATATTTTCAGTGAGGCAATAGATTGATATCTGTTGCTGTAATTTCATATATAATCTTCTTCTCGCTATATCTATTTTCCAAGGAGATTTTTCCCTAAATATGGTCTCTACAAGCATAAATCTATGATGACATAGAATTGACAATAATCAAAACATATTATTTGACGAATCAATAATTTCACCATGACGACAACAGAAACCCAAATCAAAGAAACCATCTTTAATCTCTTGAGAAAAATTGCTCCCGAAGCCGATTTTGAAAATTTGCAAGAGGATGAAGATATTCGCGCCAAATTTGATATTGATTCCTTTGACTTTCTCAATTTAATGATTGGATTAAACGAAGCATTTGGTGTCGAGATTCCCGAAACAGATTATGGCAAACTGGTGACTTTAAAAGATATGATTCGCTATGTGAATGTTTAGGAATGTGGATTTTCACATTATTAAAACGGTATTACACACAACCACAACCTTTGAGAAATACTTCGCAAAACATCGCCGGGAAATTAAGGTAGATTGCGGGACTGGGGTTGACTTGGCACACGAGACGGAGATACATGATTGCGCCAAAGCAGTAAGGGAATACTCAAAATCCCCAATATCATCACCACCCCAGTCATTATCCAAACCATGAAGCGATTAGGTTGATAATCTCCCCGTTCAATTTGCCAGTAAACTTGGTTATAGCGCCATGCAGCCAAAGCAATAACAACAATCCCAAACATGACCAGAGCCAGACCCAAATTTTCCGAGTTGAAGAAAGGGTGTGCAGAGGTTTCCTGTTGAGTAATCACAAGATTTAGCTGACGTAAAAATAGACCAAAACGAGCGATCGCAAAACCGAAACCAATTAAGGCGATGGAAGTACGCAGCCAAGCCAGAAAAGTACGCTCATTCGCTTGATGTTCTCGTTGGCGATCAATATTTGGCATTTGATTATTAGTGGCAATTAAATAAAAGTTACCTAATTTTTCCTTTGTACTTTCTCAAGTGTAATCACAAATGAAAATTGGTGTTCCTATCACGACACCATATCAAACAAATATAAACTTATCTCAAAAAATGTACCAAACAATAACTCCCACTCTTAAAATATAGATGTGAGTATAAGCTAGGCTAAACCTCCTAATCTACACAAAAATACACATAAAATTGCTGGTTGCAGCAAAATAACGGGGGTGGAGATTTATGGAATCTTTAATGCAACATTTAATGGAAAATTTACTCATCCCAGATAGTTGGATATATCTAATTGTCAAAGTTGGTGCCTTGCTATTAGTTCTATTTGTTTGGATGCTCATAATGGCACATCCAGCTTATTAGATATTCACAAATATCAAGCATGATTTTGGACATTTGAAAACTCATGAAAACTAAAAGTCCTAAAAACATCGAGGACTAAAAATGTATGCGTGCAATGATTCTGGATGCACCCGGAAAACCACTGCGACTTGTCAATTTACCCATACCCACCCCCAGTTCCCATCAAGTTCTCATTCAGGTACACACCTGTGGGATTTGCCGCACAGATTTACATATAGTTGATGGCGAACTCACAAACCCGAAGTTACCCTTGATTCCCGGTCATCAAGTTGTTGGTAAAATAGTCGTTATCAAAAGCGTCAGGTATTCGCTTTTACTCGTAATGGTGATATTGAAAGTCAAGAATTTGCCCGGAGTTTAGGTGCTGTTTGGGCGGGTGGTTCTGATGAATTACCACCAGAGCCTTTAGACGCAGCCATAATTTTTGCTGCGGTTGGTTCCCTTGTCCCTGCGGCACTGAGGGCTGTCTGTAAGGGAGGGATAGTAGTTTGTGCCGGAATCCACATGAGTGATATTCCTGCATTCCCCTATGAAATCCTGTGGGGAGAACGCATATTAAGGTCAGTAGCTAATTTGACTAAGCAAGATGGAGAAGAATTTTTAGCTTTAGCACCCCAAATTCCCATTCACACCGAAGTGGAAGTGTTTCCTCTTGCCGCCGCAAATGAGGCTTTAGAGTCTCTACGTAGCGGTAAAATTTGTGGTGCTGCCGTGTTAGTTATAAATTCAGAAGTATCCTCATCATTTGTGTGAATTTATTTCCAGTAAAATGTTGATTCATTCACAAAATAATCATCAATATACTTTGGTTCAATACTTTGATATATGGATATATGATTGCCTAATCACTGACAATTAAAATATCTCCGCGTCCCAGCATCTCTAAGTTTCTGTGTCAGTCTTAATCATAAGTATTCAACCCGACATGATATGATTGGGCATTTGGATATGTAGAGATGGGGAAGATAACCACACTACTATTGATTCTCTAAAATAGGGAACTTTTGGAAGTAAAAACATTCTATAAATATGGAGAGATAAAATTTTCTCCAAGTGAGGTTAAGAGTATGAAGAATATTGCTTTAGTAACCTCCACATTAATAGCTGCTTCTATTTTTCTTTCCGCTAATATTGCTAATGCACAACCAACAGGTATAGATGGTAATTACGTTGGCATTGGTATTTCTGCGGGAACAACACGTGGTGTAGGGAACAATGATGATGCAGTTTTTGGAGGTAATCTTCAAGGAAGATATGCAATTCCGCAAGCACCTGTTTCCGTTCGTGGTGCGGTTCTATTCGGTGGTGATGCAACAGCTATTGTGCCAACATTAACCTACGATTTGCCAATAGCGAAGAATACCAACTTGTACTTTGGTGGTGGGTATTCATTTATTACTGACGGCGGAGAAAACACCCAATTAGGAGATAGAGATGCTGCTGTAATAACCCTTGGGGTAGAATCTGGAGTTAGTAAAAATGTAGTTGTTTACGGTGATGCCAAGTAGTTTTTCACTCTCCTGCATCAAAAAAGGATTAAGAAGCAACAGGAATGGGGGGATGTTTTATACCTTTACGAGCCTGAGTAAGAACCATTGCAATATAACCCCAAGGATCAACTTTTCTGAGACGACAAGTTTCAATGACACTCAAAACAGAGCAGTAAGCTAAACTGCCTTCAGTAGTGCGAGTACCATAGCTAATACGTCGAGCAATAACGGCATGTCGTAAAGCCCGTTCAGCCTCATTATTGGTTGCTGGTAATTGCGGATGATAAAAACACGCAACCACAGCGTCCCAATCAGCTAAAATTTCTTTTGCTAGAGCCTTTAACTTACTATGCTCTGCAAGCGTAGCCAATCGGCAGACTCTGTATAGGCGAGCGGGGTGTGAGTCTTTTTCATCTGTATCCCCGTCGCCGATAGCAAGTGTATGTATTAGTTCCCTCAGTTCCTCTAAAAGCCACTGCCCTAAATCCGCCACTTCTTTATCTACTGCTTCGGTCAAAGCGATCGCTTTACGAATCAGATGAGCTAAACAATGTTGGCGTTTTGGGTAATGACTGTAGGCTCCATACCCATCAGTTACTAACCATCCCACAAATGCATCACTGATCAACCGCAGTAATTCTTCTTGACGACGACTACCGATGTGGTAAACGGCAATTGTTTTCGTAATCGCTACCCATAACCACCGATATTTCCCTTTCTCATACCAGGGTGTTTCATCAAGGTGGATTATTTCTGACGATTGCAATTGTTCAATTAATTCCTCAACGACTGGGGAACAAGCTATTCCTACCTCTCGAATACATCTGTCGATTGTTCCGACTGACAGCGATACACCTACCCAATCGTTCAATAACTCTCTTATTTTCGGTCGGGACATACGGTATCGTATTGCAACAGAAGCAATAAACGTTGCCAGCATCGGACCGACAAGTCCATACTCCTGCAAGCTTAAATCTCTGCTTCTTCCTTCAACTACCGAAACATACCCGACTAAAGGCTTTTCTTTTGTTTGGTGTCCACAGGTGCAAGTCGCCTGATAGTAATGATGAAGCGTACACTTTACCTCAATTCCAGACTCTAATTTTTCCAGTTCCAATACGTAATAGCCCATGTGGGGTTTTGCTTGTTGGTCTATTTCTAATCCACTGTTACACGATGCACAAGTTTTTGGGTAATGGGATATGGTTTGGTTTGGCACTAAGGGTGCTGTCCGCCATATCCCCTTAGCCCCTGGTTGTTTTCCCGGCTTTTTTAGAGCGAATCCCTTACTTTTTGGTTTTTCCCTGGATTCGGAAACAACCTTATCTTCTTGCTTTGGTTCTGTTTGTGATTCTGAGTGCGGTGTTTGTTCTTCTTGGTGTAACCCTGATTTTTCCTTACTTTTGAATTGGTCTGATGATGGGGGTAAGGAACTATTGCTCGAATTTTGCTCTAATTTTTCTAGTTGCTCGACTGCTAGTTTATGAAGATTTCCCGCAACTTCCACCAATTTCTGCTTGTCCAGAGATTGGAAGTAGTCCCGGTTCATTTGTGCTAAGTCTTCTTTACTCAGTCGGTTCATGAGCTTTTGGTTTGCATTGCACAATGATTTTTTACATTACCATATGAACTACACCCCTAGTTTTACCTACACTGCAAACTCTTGTTTTAGGGGGGAAAGTGAAAAACTACGATGCCAAGTGGGCGATTGATGCTTATGAAAATAGTAATGGTGATGCCCTTAGCTTACAAACAGGTGTAGGTTGGCGTTTCTAGTTATTAATAGTTCTTGATTTTAGGAATGCTAAATCAAAGTGAAAATTTGCTCAATTCTTGAACCAAATGAGTTGGAAAACGAGAAATGATTAATTAATGATTGAGCGTCCTATGACTTAAGGGTATGGGGCGCTCGTTCATCTGATATGTAGCTAAATTATATAAGCCCAAAAAGCAAATAATTAGAAGTTTAGTTTGGCAGTTAAGGATTTTCAATTGCTCCCAAGGCTGTTAATGTTTCTTTCTGTGCTAATATTTACACTTTAGTTAATCTAAGTATCTGAGGCGAAGGTTTTTTTCCCTTCTGAACCAATATAAAAATGCTCTGCTGCTGGATTTATCTTCACTCCCTCGAAAAGCTTTGATATTCGCGCACTTTACGGTAGCGTTAACGCCAATATTCCTCGCAGTGAACCCGATTTACTTCCTGGAGTATCTACCACTCCCCTTGGTTCTGGTCTATTTGGTGGCAGTACGGTTATCGCAGCCCAACTGACATTTAAACCTAGCGATGCTATTGATATTGGTTTGAATTACGCCAATAGCTACCACGAAATCAATATTTTAGGAACCGGATTGATTGCCAACGATACCAATGCTTTAGGTTTGGCAACGGGTAATTTAGGAATTCCCGTCAAACTAAATTCCGTTGGTGGTACGGTTAACTTTCGCTTTTCACCCAAAATAACCCTTTCTGGTTATGGTGCAGCAATTTTCGTCGAAGACTCTTCGAGTCGTGTCAATGCTTCGACTACCTTCACTAGTTGGATGGTGGGCTTGCACTTCCGCGATTTGATTAAAAATGGTAATACGGCTGGGATAATTTTTGGTCAACCACTATATCGTACTGAAGCTGATGGTGATGCCCAATTAGCAGCAGCAGCAGGAGTTGATCGGGAAACTCCCTACCATTTAGAGGCTTATTACAAATTCAAAGTCAGCGACAACATTAGCATTACTCCGGGTGCATTTGTCCTGTTCAATCCCGAAGGCAATAGTCGTAACGATACAACTACAGTCGGCGTACTGCGGACTACATTTACATTCTAAGTGTAAATTTAGTTAGGTTGATTTATTTCTGTTTTAATTCTGCGATCGCTCATTGCATCAGAAGTAGGAGTTAAAGCAATACGGTTCAGTTAAGGTGATCAGTCAATCGATTTGTTGAGAACCAAGATTTGGGGGATTCTCCCCCAAACCCCCAAGTCCCCTCCAAAAATATTTAAAACCGGAAAGTAGTACGAATAACTCCTGTATATATTGTGTCGTTATTGCTATTATGTTCTGGATTGAATATCACAATCAAACCCGGTGTAATCGAAAGATTGGGATTGACTTGATAGCGATACAATGCCTCAAGATGAAATGAAGTATCAGCATCTTTTCGACGCGCACTTGTGGGAGTCAAGATAGTGGAGCCAAAATCATTACTTGTTACCTTTGGTGGTTGACCAAAAATAATGCCACCTAAGTTACCTTTTTTACCCAAGTCAGGAAATGCCAGAGTCACAGCCCAGTTCCAAATATCAGCTTTATCACCTTTGTTGACTTGATTTGTCGTTGAATTTGTACCAGAACTGACTTCTGCTGTTGCCTGAGTATATCCACCCCACCCGGAAAGCATAAATTTGTGATGGAAACGGTAACTTGCTTGAACACCGTAGTGATTGGCAGAAGTAGCGATCGCTGAACCAAAGGGTGTGTTTGCAAAAGCACTTCCATAACTACCAGAAACCGTAACATCACCAGCAGCACCGCTCAGATATGAATGGGCATAGGTTAATGCCAGAGTTGCATCTTTGTTGGGCTGAAATGCTAATTGTGCTAAAGTTCCGTAACTGCCATCAAATAAGCCTCTACCGGATGTGGGATCGTTTCCTCGTCTGGCAAGATAACCACCGGATAAGGTGATTTGGTCGCTAATTTTAAAGATGGCACTGACACCAGAACCGATATTTTGGGCTGAACCAGTATTGCTAGCGCGGTAAATAGGGGAGAAACGACCGAAGCGAGACAAGGAACCAACGGGAGTGGAGGACAATAGGGGGTTAACTGTATTGAAATTGTCGTAGAATTCTCCACCGATCGCATCCACTATGACATTGATTTTGTCACCAACCGGGAAACGATAAAACAATTTACCCATGACAACATCATTCCCATTGTCGCCATCCCAAGATGTACGTGTCATGTTTGTACCCGTGACAGCGCCACTAAAAGCTGTAGTGTTATTGGCTTCCAGCCTGGTAAACAATTGGTCTTTACCAGTGAAGCTAGAAACTAAGTTCACGCGAATGCGATCGCTCAAAATTGTATTATCTTGCAAGCGTGAACCAGCAGCACCAAATGCAGTTGTTTTTCTGGCTTCCCTTTGCGCGGGAGTTGTGGCAGCTTCGATATTGCGCCATTGATCAGAGTTAAGCGCTCTGTCCCCACCAAATACACCACCAAGACTAACTATCACCTCTGCTTGTAATTTGGTAGTGTTGGAAAATTGCTGACTTTCCAAAACGGCGGTTCTTTGTTCTAATAGGTCAATTCTGCCACGCAGTTCAGTGAGTCCATCGGCAAATTCTTCAGATAGTTTACGTATAGTTTCAAAATCTTCTTTCCTTACCAAATCGGCAGTGCCAGTGGCAATCAATTCATTAACTCTTTCCAAACAAGCATTTAACCCAGCTGCAAATTCATACCGAGTCATCGCA
Source organism: Calothrix sp. NIES-4101 (assembly GCA_004296455.1). Taxonomy (GTDB): domain Bacteria; phylum Cyanobacteriota; class Cyanobacteriia; order Cyanobacteriales; family Nostocaceae; genus Brunnivagina. The sequence continues at coordinate 2,841,137 of AP018280.1, read as the reverse complement.
CGACTACCGCGATATGTTCCATTCGGATAACCAGCTATGCAACCATAACGTTCTACCAATGATTGCAATGCTTGGAATGCCCAGTCAGTAGGTTTTACATCACTTAGTTGTGATACTGATGTCACCTGTGGCATAGAAGTGTCATCTGGCTGTTGCAGTGAATTGCCAGTGTCAATATTAATATCTTCGGATGTTTTGGGAAGTGAGCGATCGCTTATTCGCAATTGAGTAACTTCTGTCTCATGTTTTATTTCTTTCTCAACTTCTTTCTCAATTTCTTTTTGATTATCTGTCGAATTTAATACTGGATTCGCTGATGCCATCCTCATCTCTGCAAAACCAGATACAAGCAAAAACGGCACTATCCACAAGGGATTGCGTAACAATTTAGACATTTTTCTCACACCTAAAAACTATACCAACTTTACTGGTAAACAATAATATATTACCAATTAAGTTGGAAAAGTGTATGATTGAACACTCAATTTTTGCCCTTCCTATGTAATCTGCACGTTAGCAGAGAGTCGCAGAAAGAAAATTGTCAAAAATTCCCTACTTGGCTATGGACATATAGAAGGGAGGGTATTATGTCATTTCAGTACAAGCTCAAGTAGGGGAGTGAATGTATTAAATATTTAGATAGACTTCACAAATACTGACAAAAATAGCACCAAATTATCATAACTTGATAGCAAAGCTAATAACCATTATGGGTTTATTCCTTCGCGATCGCAATATCTGTAGATTTAATCACGGCGTAGGCTTCTTCCCCAACCGCAAGTTCGAGTTCTTCGGCTGAAACTTGGGTAATAACAGAAGTTAACTTGACTTTATGGGTTATTTCTAATGTGACTTCGCTGTTAACCGCTCCAGCAACTACTTTTGTAACAACACCCTTAAGAACATTGCGCGAACTAATTTTCAGAGGTTTTTTGGTCAAATGAATTTCCATTTCTGGGAGTTGAGCCTCTACTTCAGTGGGCGTTTGCACCTGCTGCTTTTTTGTGTGCTTAGTTGGTAACGATGGAGTTGGTGCTTCTTTGTCACTGAGACTACGTACAAACTCCCTTAATATCTCGGTTTTAGTACGCTGTGACTGCTGGCAAAACTCTTCCAGCACTTTGCGTTCTTCATCCGATGTTTGAAAAGTAATCCATCCTTGTTCTTTTCTTGGCATAAATATTACCAAATATCTTGGTAAGTAGGTAAAAAGTTGGTACGATACTATCAACGGTCAATTTTATGAAAAATTTTCCCATTAGCAGGTTTCATATGAAAAGAAGACAACTTTTTGCCTTTATTGGTGCAGCAGTTGCCAGCTTGTTGCTGACTCTTAGTTTATCATTTTTGCCTTCCTCAAATGTTGTGGCGCAATCAAATGGGACTGTGTTAGTCTCTGCGGCTGCAAGTTTGAAAGATGTGATGGAGGAAATTAACACTGCTTATAAACAAAGCAATCCAGGAGCCACGATCAAATATAATTTTGGGGCTTCGGGGGCATTGCTACAACAAATCCAACAAGGTGCACCAGTAGATGTATTTATTTCGGCTGGGAAAAGGCAGGTGGACACTTTAGAACAGTCGGGACAACTGGTTGCAGGTACTCGCGGAGTGTTGGCAAAGAATCGCCTAGTTTTAATTGTGCCGAAAAGTGTAACGGGCGTTACGAGTTTCTTTAATTTGACGCGGGATAATATTAAGAAAATTGCGATCGGTGAACCTAGGAGTGTTCCCGCAGGACAATATGCAGAAGAAGTTCTCAAAAAGTTGGGTATTTACAACAAAATAAAGGCGAAGTTTGTCTATGCCAACAACGTCCGACAAGTTTTAGCTGCTGTGGAAGCAGGGAATGCGGATGCAGGTTTAGTTTATCGAACTGATGCCAAAATATCTAACAAGGTGAAAACAGTAGTTGCTGCGGATGAGAAGTATCATTCACCAATACAGTACCCTATGGGAGTATTGAAGAGAAGTAAAAATGTGAATGCCGCAAAGAATTTTATCCAGTATTTGTCGGGAGAGCAATCTCAGGAAATTTTAAAGAAAAATGGCTTTCTTCTACCTTAATTTGGGGCATTCTCAACTTATTGACTAGTTTTGGAGTAATTTACTTTTCTTTAAGTAGTTAGGCAAAATTAAATATATATTGCGATTGCTTCCTACGTCGCAATGACGAGGGTTTGAGATTTTCGGAATATATAAATATTTTTGCACCAGCACTTACTTGTAGTTTTTCACTTTCCCCCCTAAAACAAGAGTTTGCAGTGTAGGTAAAACTAGGGGTGTAGTTCATATGGTAATGTAAAAAATCATTGTGCAATGCAAACCAAAAGCTCATGAACCGACTGAGTAAAGAAGACTTAGCACAAATGAACCGGGACTACTTCCAATCTCTGGACAAGCAGAAATTGGTGGAAGTTGCGGGAAATCTTCATAAACTAGCAGTCGAGCAACTAGAAAAATTAGAGCAAAATTCGAGCAATAGTTCCTTACCCCCATCATCAGACCAATTCAAAAGTAAGGAAAAATCAGGGTTACACCAAGAAGAACAAACACCGCACTCAGAATCACAAACAGAACCAAAGCAAGAAGATAAGGTTGTTTCCGAATCCAGGGAAAAACCAAAAAGTAAGGGATTCGCTCTAAAAAAGCCGGGAAAACAACCAGGGGCTAAGGGGATATGGCGGACAGCACCCTTAGTGCCAAACCAAACCATATCCCATTACCCAAAAACTTGTGCATCGTGTAACAGTGGATTAGAAATAGACCAACAAGCAAAACCCCACATGGGCTATTACGTATTGGAACTGGAAAAATTAGAGTCTGGAATTGAGGTAAAGTGTACGCTTCATCATTACTATCAGGCGACTTGCACCTGTGGACACCAAACAAAAGAAAAGCCTTTAGTCGGGTATGTTTCGGTAGTTGAAGGAAGAAGCAGAGATTTAAGCTTGCAGGAGTATGGACTTGTCGGTCCGATGCTGGCAACGTTTATTGCTTCTGTTGCAATACGATACCGTATGTCCCGACCGAAAATAAGAGAGTTATTGAACGATTGGGTAGGTGTATCGCTGTCAGTCGGAACAATCGACAGATGTATTCGAGAGGTAGGAATAGCTTGTTCCCCAGTCGTTGAGGAATTAATTGAACAATTGCAATCGTCAGAAATAATCCACCTTGATGAAACACCCTGGTATGAGAAAGGGAAATATCGGTGGTTATGGGTAGCGATTACGAAAACAATTGCCGTTTACCACATCGGTAGTCGTCGTCAAGAAGAATTACTGCGGTTGATCAGTGATGCATTTGTGGGATGGTTAGTAACTGATGGGTATGGAGCCTACAGTCATTACCCAAAACGCCAACATTGTTTAGCTCATCTGATTCGTAAAGCGATCGCTTTGACCGAAGCAGTAGATAAAGAAGTGGCGGATTTAGGGCAGTGGCTTTTAGAGGAACTGAGGGAACTAATACATACACTTGCTATCGGCGACGGGGATACAGATGAAAAAGACTCACACCCCGCTCGCCTATACAGAGTCTGCCGATTGGCTACGCTTGCAGAGCATAGTAAGTTAAAGGCTCTAGCAAAAGAAATTTTAGCTGATTGGGACGCTGTGGTTGCGTGTTTTTATCATCCGCAATTACCAGCAACCAATAATGAGGCTGAACGGGCTTTACGACATGCCGTTATTGCTCGACGTATTAGCTATGGTACTCGCACTACTGAAGGCAGTTTAGCTTACTGCTCTGTTTTGAGTGTCATTGAAACTTGTCGTCTCAGAAAAGTTGATCCTTGGGGTTATATTGCAATGGTTCTTACTCAGGCTCGTAAAGGTATAAAACATCCCCCCATTCCTGTTGCTTCTTAATCCTTTTTTGATGCAGGAGAGTGAAAAACTACACTTACTTGCATCCTCACACACTTTCTGAAATTTAATCTATATAGTTGACTAAAGCAACAAACTTTAGTGCAGACACAGCCAATTATCAATTAATTTATAATTCAAAATTCAAAATCATACTATGCCTCAAGATTTATCTCCTCTATGGCTATCCGTCAAGATTTCTTTATTGGCAACAGTAATTACGTTTTTTATGGGTATTGCTGCGGCTTATTGGATGTTAGGGTATCGAGGTAAAGGTAAATCTTTGATTGAGGGATTTTTCATTTCACCATTAGTTTTACCACCAACAGTTGTGGGTTTTTTATTATTAATGTTTTTTGGGAAATTTGGGCCTGCGGGACAACTGATGGATAAATTCGGCTGGAGTGTCGTTTTTACTTGGTATGGAGCTGCGATCGCAGCAGTTGTTGTCTCTTTCCCACTAATGTATCGTACTGCATTGGGTGCGATAACACAAATTGACCAAAATCTGCTACTGGTGGCGAAAACCCTTGGTGCGTCTCAATGGACAATATTTTGGCGGATTATGTTACCACTGGCATTACCTGGTATTTTGGCAGGGACAATGCTCGCTTTTGCCCGTGCTTTGGGTGAGTTTGGTGCAACCTTGATGCTGGCAGGCAATATTCCCGGACAAACCCAAACAATGCCCATCGCCATCTATTTTGCTGTGGAAGCAGGTGCGACAAATGAAGCTTGGTTTTGGTCATTAGTAATTATGAGCACATCCCTATCTGGGATTGTTTTATTAAATATTTGGCAGGAATCAGGGGCAAGGAAAGGGAAAGGGAAACGACAGAAAAAAACTAAAATTATTTCTATACCTGATTCTACGTCTTTTAGTTTATCTCCTACTGCCCAAGGATTATTCGTTGATATTGAAAAAATACTACCTGATTTTCACCTCAAAATTACTTTTAATGCAGACAATCAATCTTTAGGATTATTGGGTGGTTCGGGTGCAGGGAAAAGTATGATTTTACGTTGTCTTGCAGGCATTGAAACACCAACCCAGGGAAAAATTATTCTTAATGGTAAAGTTTTATTTGATTCAGAAAGAAATATTAATATCCCTCCAAAGGAACGCCGGATTGGCTTTTTAGTTCAGAATTATGCACTCTTTCCCAATATGACTGTGGCGCAAAATATTGCTTTTGGTTTACCAAAAGAGCTTTCTCAAACTGCGGCAAAACAACAAATAAATGCCCAATTAGTTGCAGTCCAATTACAGGGACTTGGAGATAGATATCCCCATCAGCTTTCTGGAGGACAACAGCAACGAGTCGCATTAGCCAGGGCTTTGGCAAGTCAGCCGGAAGCACTACTCTTAGATGAACCATTTTCAGCTTTGGATACTTACTTACGCAGTCAATTAGAACAGGAAATGGTAGCTAGATTAGCAGAGTATCCCGGTGTCGCCTTATTTGTCACCCACAATATGGAAGAAGCATATCGAGTATGTCCAAATTTATTGGTTCTTGAAGATGGTTTAGCAGTTCAATATGGTTCTAAACACGATATTTTTGAACATCCAAATACAGTTAGTGTGGCTCAAATTACTGGCTGTAAAAATTTTTCTCGTGCAGAAGTAAGAGAATTAAACAAAATTGTCGCCATCGATTGGGGTTGTAATTTAGAAGTGATTGAACCAATACCAAGTAAATTATCCCATGTTGGTATTCGTGCCCATCAAATTAACTTTACAAATGATCCAAATCAAGAAAATACTTTTCCTTGTTGGTTGGTGAGAACTAGCGAAACTCCCCATCGGATGACAGTGTTTTTAAAACTACACAGCCCTGGGGAAAATAGCAGTGATTATCATCTCCAAGCAGAAGTATTTAAAGAGAAATGGATCAAAATAAAAGATTTACCTTTTCCCTGGTACGTGCGTTTAGATGCACTTCGATTAATGTTAATGGAATAGAAATCAATACGGTTTCTTATTTGGAGGAAGCTTGGGGGAGAATCCCCTAAGTCTTAGTTCTCAACAAATCGATTACTGGCAATATAGGACTCATATTTGATTTCTGAAAAACCAAATTAGCTAGAGGTTTGCCATACAAAGGTTTGTTTCTCAGTATACTTAGCAAGATTCAAGTAGGATTCCTATAGAAATAGCCGTTTCCAGATATTTTTGCTAGAACAACTTGACAAAAAAAATCCTCCTCGCCATCAAGTGTGACGCAGGAAGATATCTACAAGTTCGAGAGGAGTTACTACAAGCTCAAAATGTCAACTAGCAAAAGGCTGGCAAATTAATTGATTCACCAACTACCTTTATTAGTATTATCCCAAATTTCCAAAGCCAAATTACGCAGATAAGTCAGAGCAAGTTCAATTTGTTCGGCTGTTCCTTGTAAATCTAAGTCGAACCAACCATCACCAACAGCATTTGCCCCTAAGATAGCAGCCCGAATATTAATCACTAAACCATAGTCAGAAACGAGACGGGAAATAACAGGTTCCTCACGGTAATCTTTCGGGATTCTGACTCGGATTTGCTTATGTATGAGTGTATCGTTAGAAGTCATAACAAAATGAATCCTTTTGTGCTAGGACGCTTTACACTTTTTTGGAAATGCCCGTTTTCTTTTCGAGAATATCCTTTAAAACCAATGTCACCAACGCCAATAAAGCCAAAATCACGGCAGCAGAATATGCAGCCTCCGTTTGATATTGTTTGTAAGCATCCTCAATAAATAGAGGTAAACTTTGAGTCTCACTGGCAATATTTCCCGAAACCACCGAAACCGCACCAAATTCACCCATTGCTCTGGCATTAGTTAAAAGTACGCCATATAGCAAACCCCAACGAATACTAGGCAATGTGACGCGCCAAAAAACTTGCCAGCCACTTGCACCAAGAGTTTGTGCTGCTTCTTCTTGATCTTTTCCTAATTCATCCAACACAGGGATGACTTCCCGTGCCACAAATGGCATACTTACAAACGCTGATGCCAAGATCATACCTGGGAGGGCAAAGATAATCTTGATATCATGCTCTATCAACCAGGCACCAAACCAACCATTGCGTCCGTATAACAAGACAATCATCAATCCAGCTACGACTGGGGAGATAGAAAATGGCAAGTCAATCACGCTTAAAACAAAAGCGCGCCCAGGAAAATTTTTACGAGTCAACGCCCAAGCTGCACATAAACCAAATACGGTATTTACTGGCACAGTAATTGCTGCCAATATTACCGTTAACCAAGCTGCATGGAGAAAGTTAGGTTCAGTCAGATTATTCAAAAACGGGCCAACCCCATTTTTGAAAGCTTGGACAAATACGTTAGCTGCGGGAATATAAAGAACTAAAGCCAGATAGGTAAGTGCGATCGCAATTAAAATTGTGGGAACCCAGTTTTTCTTCTGATTTGATCGGGATTTATTGATGGTCATATCTTCTCCCCCAAGCTTGTAAGAGGTTAATTGCGATCAACAACGCTAACGAAATCAATAACATTACCACGCCAATGACAGTGGCACCTGAATAGTCATACTGTTCCAAACGTTGGAAAATTAGTATAGGTGCGATTAAATCCTGAAATGGTGTATTGGACGAAATAATTACTGTCGAGCCAAACTCCCCTACCGCACGGGAAAATCCTAAAGCTACACCAGTTAAAATCGAAGGTAGCAAGGGTGGTAAGATGACTCGCGTAAATGTCTGTAATTGATTTGCCCCCAAACTCCAAGCTGCTTCTTCAATTTCTTTTTCCATCTCTTGGAGTACAGGTTGTACTGTTCGCACCACAAATGATAGGGAAATAAAGGTCATGGCGACACCAACACCAAGGCGAGTGAAGGCTATTTTGATGCCAAAAGGTGTAAACAAAGAACCAATCCAGCCATTCTCGCTGTATACAGTCGCTAGCGTTAACCCTGCTACCGCAGTGGGCAGAGCAAACGGTAAATCTATGGAAGCGTCAATAATCTTCTTGAGGGGAAAGTCATAACGCACAAGTACCCAAGCAAGTAAAGTCCCAAATACACCATTGACTAGAGCAGTCACGAAAGAAGTCGTAAAAGTTACATCATAAGCAGATAAGGCAATTGGACTAGTGGCAATTCTCCAAAATTCCGGTAGAGGTTCAGCACTAGATTTGACAAACATCGCGACTATCGGCACTAACAACATCACTGTTAGATAGACGATTGTAATTCGCCATGGCCAAGAACCTCCAGTCAATAGGCTGAAAATCTTGTTTGGGGGGTTATTTCGAGAATGCGATCGCGAAGAAGCTTCGGGTGAGGATACTGTCATAGAAATTTGGGATTTGAGATTTGGGATTAGTGGTTGTCATTAGTCGTTAACCAAGAGGCAATGACTAATGACTAATTACACTTGCTTAACTTGCTTAACTTGCTTAACTACGCTCTCTTCTTTGCCGCTTGGATTTTGTCAAAAATAGCTCCATCCTCGAAGAATTTCTTCTGAGCTGCGCCCCATCCACCAAAATCTTGAATTGTTCCCAAGGTTTTGACTGCGGGATACTTGTCTTTGACTTCCTTAGTTTGGGCGACAGTTTCATTTACAGGACGGAATCCAACCTTGGCAAACTCTTGTTGTGCTTCGGGAGTGTATAAAAACTTCACAAATGCTTCCGCAACTTCGCGGGTTCCATGCTTATCAACGTTTTTATCAACTATGGCAATGGGATTGTCAATAGAAATATTCACATCCGGGATCACATAGGATACCTTCTCACCCTTTTGCTCTGCGAGAATAATCTCGTTCTCGTAGTTAATTAAAGCATCACCCTGCTTTTGTTTGAAGAATGCATCAGTAGCTTCACGGGCATCTTTTGTCAGAAGTGGAACATTGTTATATACTTTAGCGACAAATTCAGTTGCTTTTGCTTCGTCTGCACCAGCTTTGATTGCTGAGTTCCACAAAGCTAAGAAATTCCATCGAGCAACACCAGAAGTTTTCGGGTCTGCGGTAATTAATTTGACTCCGTCTTTCCCTAAATCTGACCAGGTTTTAATCCCTTTAGGATTACCTTCCCGTGTCACTAATGCAGCAACAGATTTAGAAACAATACCATCATTGGGGGCTTCTTTTTCCCATCCCGGTTGAATTAATCCGGCTTTCTCAATTTTTGTTGTGTCTAATGCTAGCGCTAAGTGAACAATATCAGCTTCTAAGCCATCAATGACTGCACGAGTTTGTGAACCGGAACCACCATAGCTAGTTTTGAAAGTCACCTTTTGGCTATGTTCTTTCTGCCATTGTTCTGTAAACTTAGGAATGATAGCTTCGTGGGCAGCTTTTGTAACCGCAAAGGAAACTAATGTCAGTTGCACATCTCCTGTTTTGGCAGCAACCGGACTTGCACCCTTGTCTGCACCAGCATCTCCAGAGGTTGAGTTATTCGCACCGCCACCACTACAAGCAGCCAATGTCAAGCTGAAAACTGTTCCAATTAAAAATAAAGATACAAAGGTTTTTAAAGAATTAAATCTAAAATTCCTTCCCCGATGAATCAACTGTAATAATCTCTGGGGACTTTGCCAAAAACTCATTTTACGCTCTCTCATGTCAATCTACGGCTATTCGATAGGGTATTAGTATAATCTACCTATGGTCATAGATTACACAGAATTACATAAAAGTTCAAGGGGGAATCTACATTTTGTTGGTGTGGAATATGTAGATTCAATAATTGATGATAAATTAATTGAGATATAAAGTTAAGTGTTTATGGTTAAATTTCTAAGTTAAAAATATCCCCCGTCAGGATAGAATCACACAATAACCAAAATTAAATATATCCATTTGTGGTTTGATAATTTTGGGTTTGATAAAATTGTTGCTGCATTGACTCGCACCCAGTGCCTGCTACCAAATCAATGATTACGCATTCTAATTTAGAACAATCGTTAAAATATTACTTTGGTTACGATAATTTTCGTCCCGGACAAAGGCAGATAATCGAAGCAGCATTGCAAAATCGTGATTTATTGGTGGTAATGCCAACTGGGGGAGGAAAATCATTGTGCTTCCAGTTACCAGCACTGATGAAAAAAGGTCTCACGGTGGTGGTGTCACCTCTGATAGCATTAATGCAAGACCAAGTGGATGCGTTACGAAAAAACGGGATTGCAGCGACATTTTTGAATAGTAGCTTGAATAGTTATAATGTGCGATCGCGGGAACAAGCGATACTTGAAGGTAAGATTAGATTATTGTATGTCGCACCTGAACGGTTGATGAGCGAGAGGTTTTTGCCGTTTCTGGATTTGGTACACCATCAAGTTGGTATTTCTGGTTTTGCCATTGATGAGGCGCACTGTGTGTCGGAATGGGGGCATGATTTTCGTCCAGAATACCGTCAATTAATTGCTTTGCGATCGCGATTTGCGAATGTGCCGATGTTGGCACTGACTGCGACTGCTACAGATAGGGTGCGTTTAGATATTATCGAGCAGTTGGGATTAAAACAACCGAATATTCATATTGCTAGTTTTAATCGCGAAAATTTGTATTACGAAGTTCGTCCGAAAAGTAAAAATTCCTATGGCGAGTTGTTGGAGTTAATTCGGGAAAACGATAGTTCAACTATTATTTATTGTCTGACTCGCAAACAAGTTGATGAACTGGCTTTGAAATTGAAACATGACAAGGTATCTGTCTTAGCATACCATGCGGGTTTAAGTGACGAAGAACGTAGCAGCAATCAAACCAGATTTATTCGCGATGATGTGCGCGTAATGGTGGCGACAATTGCTTTTGGTATGGGAATTAATAAACCTGATGTTCGCTTAGTTATTCACTACAATTTACCTCGAAATCTGGAAAGCTATTATCAAGAATCTGGACGTGCGGGCAGAGATGGAGAACAGTCTAGATGTACTCTATTTTTTAGTTTTGGGGATGTAAAAACAATCGAATGGAGTATTAATCAAAAAAATGATGAGCAAGAACAAAAAATTGCCAAACAACAGTTAAGACAAGTTATTGATTATGCCGAAAGTACGATTTGTCGGCGGACAATTCAACTTGGCTATTTTGGCGAACGCTTTGTTGGGAACTGCGGCGGCTGTGATAATTGTCGCTATCCCAAACCAACCCAAGATTGGACAGTAGAAGCAATGAAATTTTTGTCATGTATCGCCAGAACAAAAGAAAGATTTGGCATGACACATATTATTGATATTTTACGTGGTGCGAAAACAGAAAAAATCAAGCAATACGAACACGAAAAATTATCTACATACGGAATTGGTAAAGATAGAACTGTTGATGAATGGCGAATGTTGGGGCGTTCTTTATTACATCAAGGCTTACTAGAACAAAGCACCGATGGCTATTCTATTTTAAAGCTGAATGATTTTAGTTGGGAAATTATGCGCCGTCAGCGTGAAGTTGCGATCGCAGTTCCAGTAGTGCAAAAAGCTAACATTAAAGCAACAAGTATTAACACGATTGAAAGTGAAATGTTAATGCAAAAATTGCGGGTTTTACGTAAGACTTTGGCGGATATTCAAGGTGTTGCTCCCTATATTATATTTTCCGATGCAACTTTAAAATCAATGGCACATATTCGCCCACAAACCAAAACAGATTTAAGTAAAATTTCTGGCGTAGGTAGTAAGAAGTTAGCTGATTATGGTGATAATTTCTTATCAGCTATTCGTGAATTTTGCCAAGAACATAATTTAACACCCCAAAAACCCGAAGTTAAACCCACACCTGTTAATGGTTCACCTTCCAGTACAGAATTAACTACATTGAGAATGCATCAACAAGGGATGACGATTGATGAAATTGCCAGAGAAAGAAATATCCGTCCCACCACAGTCATTCGTCATTTGTCAGACTTGGTTGAAAAAAATGAGGCAATAAATCTGAGTGTATTAGTGCCAGAGAATAAGCAACAAGTAATTTGGAAAGTTTTAGATACTTTAGGTGATGTTGCACTCACACCAATTAAAGAATATTTAGGCGATGATTACAGCTTTGATGAAATTAGGATAGTTAAAGGTTTGTGGCGACGGAAAAGTAAAAAATAAAAACCAGAAAATAATAAGAAAGATGATAAAAATAATAAATATCTAATCAGGAAACATCGATGAAGTACAACTTTCAGGAATTAGCAACACTGTACAAAAATACTCTCCTTAATGACGTACTTCCATTTTGGCAAAAACACTCTCTAGATCATGAAAAAGGTGGTTATTTCACCTGCTTAGACAGAGCGGGCAAAGTTTATGATACTGATAAATTTATCTGGCTTCAAAACCGTCAAGTATGGACTTTCTCAATGCTTTACAACCAACTGGAAAAGCGAGGAGATTGGTTAGAAATTGCAGATAACGGTGCAAAATTTCTCGCACAACATGGTAGAGATTCCCAAGGAAACTGGTATTTTGCCCTCAACCGCGAAGGACAGCCCCTAGTTCAACCCTACAATATCTTTTCAGATTGCTTTGCCGCCATGGCTTTTAGTAAATATGCATTAGCTAGCGGTGAAGAATGGGCAAAAGATGTGGCACTGCAAGCATATAATAATGTTCTCCGTCGTCAAGATAACCCCAAAGGTAAATATACCAAGGCTTATCCCGGTACTCGTACCCTAAAATCCCTAGCTGTACCGATGATATTAGCGAATTTAACCCTAGAAATGGAATGGTTACTTTCGCCGGAAACTTTAGAAAATGTCCTCGATGCCACAGTGAAGGAAGTAATGGGGGATTTTCTCGATTCCGAAAGTGGATTAATGTTTGAAAATGTCACCCCCAATGGTTCCCATCTAGATTGTTTTGAAGGTAGGGTAATTAATCCTGGACATGGAATAGAAGCAATGTGGTTTATTATGGACATTGCTAACCGCAATAAGGACACCAAAACAATTAATCAAGCTGTTGATGTGGTGTTAAATATTCTCAATTTTGCTTGGGATCAAGAATATGGTGGACTATATTACTTCATGGATGCCAAGGGATATCCACCGCAACAGTTGGAATGGGATCAAAAATTGTGGTGGGTGCATTTAGAAACTTTAGTCGCCTTAGCAATGGGGTATAAATTAACAAAACGTGATGCTTGCTGGCAATGGTATCAAAAAGTGCATGAATATTCTTGGCAGCACTTTGCGGATACCGAGTATGGCGAATGGTTTGGTTATTTAAATAGACGTGGGGAAGTATTATTAAACCTCAAGGGAGGGAAGTGGAAAGGATGTTTTCATGTACCCCGGGCTATGTATTTATGCTGGCAACAATTTCAAGAATTGGTTTGAACAGCAAATTCAATCACTTCTAGTTCTAATTCAACTGGGAATGGTGCGTTACACTCCGCTAACACACCCGACTTTTCTACTTTTTTACTGAGATAGACGGCTAGGGCATTTTCACTTCATCCGCAAAATTATGCCATCTCACAAAGTGGAAAGGACCTGCAACCGAACCCCAAGCATGTTCGTTAGTTTCAAAGTCTCTACCTCGATCTAAGCTAAAAAATTTGTCTGCGTCAATTTCAAATTCATTATCCAGGTAAGTTTTTTGGTCATTTCGTACCACAATACAAGCTTTACCTGGTTCGACTTTCCCTTTAAAGCTGTTACCAGTCCATTCAACAATCATATTGCAACCACACATTTTTTCTAACTGATCAGCAGTTAGAGTTTGCAAGCGTTCAATATCACGGGATGCGCCATAATATTTAGACTCGTCCTTAACTGTGTAATGTTCGATAATAATATGATTATCAGCCGCAGTCAGTTGCATAACTCGCATTCGGTAGGGCTGATTCAGCGCAAAATCATAAGCTTGTTCGAGAAATAAATTTACCCCAGGTAGAAGTTCCTGTGGCAGAGGACGGATGCATACACGGATGTGAGCAAAAAAAGGTGGGTTTTCAAATGCTTGTTCTTGGTTACTAAAATCTGCTGCCATCCAACGGGCGAGGGTGGTAATGTCTGTAGAATGAGTCATTGTGTAAGTTTTGGGTAATCATGTCACAACACTCTTCCCGTAGGGATTCAAGGGTAGAGAGTGGAAAATTAAACGGTATTATCAATATTTTAAAACCTATGGGAACTTGTTTCGCAGGAGAATTTCTAGCTTGATGTCGTCTATCTAATCAGGATTAATAGTTAATGGCTAATGGTGGCAGAATACTGCTGTTTTGGATAAATTCCCCATGCCCTATTTTCAATACTCAACACCTTACTCTCAATTCTAAATTACTTATGATTCACCGTTTAAGTATTATTACTACATTATCATTGTCGTTAGTATTTAGTTCTACCGCGATCGCACAAACGAAAAAACAACCAACTCCTGATAAGTTTCCGCCAAATCCTCTGGAAATTAAGGTATCTGATCCTTTGTTACCGCGAAATCCTGATAAACAACCCTTGACGGAACAGGAACGGCAACAATTAGCATTAGCGCTGGATAAATTAGATCAAGAAGCAACAGCAAAGTTCCAAGCCGGCGATAAACTAGGTGCATTTGATACTTGGAATCGAGAATTACGGTTACGGCGATATTTGGGAACTCTCAACGAAGTACAAGCACTGGCAAGAGTTGGAGAAATTGCTTGGCGAGCAAATGACCGCCCCCAAGTGCAATTTATTACACAACGGTTGCAGTCAATTCAAAAACCCAAAAAACTACCACCTGTCACAGATTTAGAGATATTGCAGGCACTAGGGGAAGCATATCAGAAAGTGCGATCGCCGAAATTAGCGATCGAAGTGTATGAGCAGGTTTTAGCTGGGGTTAGACAACAGAAAAATCAAGTTGAGGAAATTGAACTCCTCAAAACTATTGGCACAATTCACATGAGTTGGTTTGATTATCCGCAGGCGGCTGCTACTTATGAGCAATTATTCGGTTTAGCATCTGCAAAAGGCGAAAGCATCGACGAGTTAGCCTATCTACAACAATTAGCTTATATCTACGATCAAAGTAAACAATACCAACAGGCTATTAATACCCGTAACAAAATTGTCGAGATGTACACTCAAAATAATAATTTACTCGCACTACCCGAATTACAAATTGCGATCGGTTCTGGCTACGAAAACTTAGCGAAAGAAAACCCTAGTGTCTTAGAAAACGCCTTTCAAAACTACCAACAAGCCTATATTACAGCTTGGGAACAGCAACAATATGCCCGTTCCGGAGAAGCTTTACACAAATTAATTGCCCTTTATCGTTCTCAAGGACAACTTGATGAAGCGCTCCAAGCCAGTCAAATCTTACTGCAAAGCGAAGAACTGGCAGGTAACTTTTACGGTTTAATGAAAGCCTATGATCAAATTGGGCAAATGTACGTAGAACGCAAAGAATATTCCCAAGCAAGAAATGCATTTGCACAAGGACTAAAATTTGCTCAACAACTTCAACATGACGAAAGTTATTTTAACCAAAAAATTCAAGAAATTCCGGCAAATTGATGGTAACTACCAATAGTAATTAGGGGAAGGGAAAAAGGAAAAAACACCTTTAACCTTTACCCCAAAGCACTACTTTCCTACTGCTGATCCAATCGCAAAACAGCCATAAAAGCTTCCTGGGGAACATCTACCGTACCAACGGCTTTCATCCGCTTTTTACCTTTTGCTTGTTTCTGCAAGAGTTTCTTCTTCCGGCTAATATCACCACCATAACATTTCGCCAATACGTCTTTCCGTAATGCGGGAATA
Source organism: Calothrix sp. NIES-4101 (assembly GCA_004296455.1). GTDB lineage: Bacteria > Cyanobacteriota > Cyanobacteriia > Cyanobacteriales > Nostocaceae > Brunnivagina. The sequence continues at coordinate 2,825,563 of AP018280.1, read as the reverse complement.
TGTTCGCTGGCAATTACTTTACTACCAATTGATGCTTGAATTGGCACTTTAAATTGATGTCGGGGGATCAATTCTTTTAACTTTTCAGCCATAGAACGTCCCACACCATAGGCTTTATCACGGTGGACAATCATCGCCAGTGAATCTACGGGGTCTCCATTGATCATGATATCCAGCTTCACCAAGGGGTTTTCGCGGTAGCCGATCAAGTGATATTCCATACTTGCATATCCCCTTGACCTAGATTTCATCTGGTCGAAAAAGTCAGTCACGACTTCCGCCAAAGGCAATTCATAAGTTAAGGTCGTCCGTCCTTGGGTGAGGTATTTCATGTCTTTGAATATACCTCGGCGATTTTGCGACAGTTCCATCAAAGTCCCCACGTAAACTTCCGGAGTAATCATCTCCACTTTGACGTAGGGTTCTTCGATGCTTTGACGTTCGTTGGGAGATGGTAAGTGGCTGGGATTATCTATATATAAATCTTCACCTTTGATGGTGATTACCTTATATACCACCGAAGGCGCAGTAATAATCAAATCCAAATTATATTCTCGTTCCAATCGTTCCTGGACGATTTCCATGTGTAGCAAACCCAAGAACCCGCAACGGAAGCCAAAACCCATTGCACTGGAAGTTTCCGGTTCAAAGTGCAGCGCCGCATCGTTGAGACTAAGTTTTTCCAAGGCTTCCCGCAAATCCTCGAATTGATCGGCATCAATGGGAAACATGCCACAGAATACCATCGGATTGGCTTCAGTATAACCAGGTAATGGTTCGGGAGCTTTGGCATTAGCCAGGGTAATCGTATCCCCAACCCGCGCATCACCAACAGCTTTAATTGCTGCTGCTAGATAACCTACTTCCCCTGCGTGGAGTTCATCAACAGGTTTTTGAGTGGGTGAGAGTATACCAATTTCATCAATCTCGAATTCCTTACCCGATGCCATCAGGTAAATTTTGTCTTTTCTCTTGAGAGTGCCATCCATCACCCGGAAATAAACAATTACTCCCCGATAGCTGTCGTAATAGCTATCAAAAATTAACGCACGTAACTTGTCATTAACAGTATTTTTTGGTGGTGGTACTTTCTCAACAATGGTTTCCAGAATTTCGTCAATCCCAATACCTTCTTTTGCAGAAGCGAGGATAGCACCGCTACAGTCCAAACCAATAATTTCTTCGATTTCCCCAGCAACTCTGTCTGGTTCAGCACCAGGTAAATCAATTTTATTTAAAACTGGGATAATTTCTAAATCATGCTCCAAGGCTAGATAAACATTTGCCAAGGTTTGCGCTTCCACACCCTGGGAAGCATCCACTACTAATAAAGCCCCTTCACAAGCTGCGAGACTGCGGGATACTTCATAAGAAAAATCCACGTGTCCAGGAGTATCAATTAGGTTAAGTACGTACTCTTGACCATCCTTTGCCTTGTAATTCATCCGGGCAGCTTGCAGCTTAATTGTAATGCCGCGCTCCCGTTCCAAGTCCATATTATCGAGAAATTGTTCCTTCATTTGCCGTTGTTCCACGGTTCCAGTCACCTGTAACAAGCGGTCAGCTAGGGTAGATTTCCCGTGGTCAATGTGGGCAATAATGCAAAAATTGCGAATGCGAGCTGCGGGAACGTCAGTCATATACTTTATTTGCCGTGTTTAGCAACCAAGATAAAAAAGAAGATATAGCTTAATGTATTTTAATGCTTTATTTGCCAAAACGCTGTTATTGGGTAGTATTCGGCAGAATGAGTTTTTCTAGGTTAGCTGAGGGTACTGGAAGTAAATGTGATGAACAGAGTTTGATACCCAAGAATACTGAGACGCGATCGCAACATTATAATTTGACTCATTTAAAAATTAGCAATAGCCCAGTTGCAAGGTAATAACGACCTCCCAGCCATTGTAAACTGTGAGAATATGATTTACAATTATCAGAATTTAATAATTATTTATCATTACTTTATACTACATTCAATGGAAATTCGTTATTGTAGTTGTAATGGAAAATGAAAGTAATTCCTAATTTTAACAGTGAAAATGTAAAAATTTTGTAAGACTCCTGCACATCATGGTTACAGTAACAGGCTACATAAACTGGCTACAACAGAGCCGCTATAGTAATCGGGGTAGTGCTTATCAGTTTGCGCCGATGGTAAACTTCAATGAGATGGCTGAAGTAGGCGAAACTCCACCTTAGTAAAATTTTTATCTAATCGCGATCGCTGATCACAACCAATATCACATATATATCTATGGTTATTTACCTAAGATATAGAGGTAAGTTACTTAATTGACTGATTGCAAGTGACTGTGATGTTAAATAGTGGCAACGTGAAAAATACTTGCATAAATTGACACAACTGATTGTGAGACTGTGGAGCGATCATTAAAGACTTGTTTGTATTGGCTAGTTAACTCCACTTCAGAGCCAGAGGGTATTTCTAAGTTTGACTTTGACAAAGTATATTTTTGCACTTCTCCCTAATTTGAGCAAACTACAACTAACAATTAAGTTTGTAGCTGTTGTGGGCTGAAATGTGTGATTGTGTCAACGATGTGAGGTCAAAAGACCTTTGAAAACTGAAAATACCCTCAGAAATAACTACTGTATATAAGTCTTTATTGGCTTATATATCTAATTTTTTATTCCGGTTTTAACTTTGCCAAAGCAAGATGTGTTGAATTTTCTTGGTGATGAAAAACACCAAAAGCTTCTGATCGACAAGATTTAAGCTTAATACTCATTTTCTCATAATGAAAATATTTGTTTGTTGACATTTTTGTCACACAATTTTCTACCTCATTGAGAGGAGGAATGAGAGATATATGCTTTGGAAATCAGATTTATTTACCAAAACGGTTTAGTTTATTTCCTTTGAGTGAAATCAAGTTAATCAAAGATACTATCTAAACTACTTTTTGCTTTTAACTGGAATTCATTGCATATGTCTGAATATTAAGCATGAAAATCACTCTTTGATTGTTTCGATACACTCCTGAAAAATTGCAATTAAAATACTATGAAAAGCAACAAATTTACCTTAAAATTCAACCGATTCTTAGAACTTTTAATAACTACTTTTTTTGGTGATACTCCTACTCTTCTCTTCGGTTCAAAATTGCGTAATATTTTCTACAAAATTATTTTTAAAAAGCTTGGTAAATCGGGTTACATCCAAAACGGAACTGAGTTTATCAATACTAAATCTATCTCTATTGGCGATGGAGTACATCTTTTTAAAAACGTTCGCCTAGATGCCACAGGCGAAAATAATGATCTTGATTTAAGTGATGGAGTTGCACTTGAGCAAGGAGTTAAAATTGGAGCAATGGATAATACAACTATTCATATTCATGAAAACACATTCCTTGGCCCTAATGTTTGTATAGGAGGACCTGGAAATATTACAATCGGGAAAGATTGTTTAATCGCAGCAAACTGCGGCATATTCGCAAATAATCATATCTTCACAGATATTCATCAGAAGATTACTGCACAAGGTGTTACTCGTGAAGGAATTATCATTGAAGATAATTGCTGGCTGGGATATGGAGTCGTAGTACTTGATGGAGTAACTATTGGAGAGGGCAGTGTGATTGGAGCGGGTTCTGTTGTCACTAAAAATATTCCTCCTTATTCAGTTGCAGTCGGAGCTCCTGCAAGAGTTATCAAATCTCGAAAAGAGAAAGAATCAATTTTAGCCACCATAAATAAAAGCAAAAATGAAAAATAAGTAATCGCTTTTTTAAATCGAAAGTGAATCAATTTATCTTGGCAGTCAAAAATACTGTCAAATATTTCTAGCTTTGTATAAATGTGGGATTAATTATTTCAAAACAAGGTGAAATAATCCCATAATTCTGATTGTAATTAAATATCATCGTCAAGACATGAAAACTGATTTTGCAAATTTTGGTAATATAAATCAATGGACTGAATGGCATTTAACCCCTAGAGGCTGGGAACGAGGTAACAAAAATCACGAAGATTCTCCTCTAGTTATAAAGTTAGAACCCCCGATTGATAGAATATTGACCTGTAGATATCATGAAAATTTTTCTAATAATTCTGTCTGGATGAAAAGCCATATCAGTGAAGTTTGGACAATTTCTGATCAACAAATATTAGATCAAATGTTAGACAAATTTGGCAGTTGTCCACAATCTCTTTAGTCATCTAAAGTTATCTTAGCTGCAATGACATTGTGGAAACCCATAAATATTTTGGTTAAAGAACAAGAAATTATTAAGTCAAAAGTTAATAAGTAGCAGGCAAATCTAAATCCTTTTAACAAAGAATATTCCTGACTTCTAGGTAGGTGCAGAGAATATGAGTATACATGCTGTCTGTAAACAAAAAAACTCAGCATGTAGTATAAATAGTACATTCAATAGTTGTAGAGAATGCTACCCAAATAGGTAAATGATTGATGTTGACTGATTTTCGATCGCAGATAGAGTTTTCAGATATATTGCTATACAATTTTTTGTGTTATTAAATTAAACCAGAGAACGAAACTCGACAGTCAATTTATATTAAACCTATACACAGAGAATCTGGCGTTGGGGAAATAGCAGCGTACAATAAACAGTGAAACAGTTGCCAGACTCGGTTTGCGTCTTGGTAAACGATTGTTTGCTAAAAGCTTTCCCTAAGGGACACCGAAGGGTGAATGTCCGTAAAACATCAATAGTATTGGAGGTACTGGGTATTGCATTTGCTATCCTAAACTTACTTACCACTTACTAGTAAAGCGTTCTTAGCCAGTTATTGGAGAAAACCAGTTTCAGGTACATCAACCTATGAATATGAAAGATAAAGCAACTGATGCGGAACAGCGTGTCACCGATAAAGTTGAAATTGCAGTCCGTCTAGATTCTGAGTTATTAGAACAAATCCAGCATCTTACAAATGATCCCAGCAAAGTTATTGAGGTGGCTATTCGCCAGTGGTTACGTGGAGATGTACCCAGAGATGATGAATTAACACGTACTCCCGTTCGGAAATCTATGCCTCCTCGCGGTGAATGGAATGACTAAAATTCATAAATAACTCTTGGGAAAAATATTAAGAAATATGAATTTTGCCATGCTGGAGTGAAGAACAAACGAAAAACTGCGGGTAAGTATGCCAAAGCTGTAAAAATTTATGCCAAACTTTAAGCAGCAATACTCCAAGTTTATACGCGGAGTTATTATCTCCTGATTTTGGTATGTCATTAACTTATCCAAGTTTGAGCCATGAGCATTACTGCTAATTCCCAACTTTCAAAGGTATTTTCAACAACATTGGAATCGATCGCTAGTAACACTAATGGTTCATGGGCAAGTTTAGGAGCCGAACTTGTTTATACTCAAGATCGGACAGGGGAATATTTGAGCTTTAATTGGCAGTTAGGCCAAAACTTGCAGAATACAGGTAGTAATGCCCAAATTAATTTGGGTAATCTTGTTGCTGATTTAAATAGGGATGAATCATTTGCGCCAGTTGATCAATCTGCGTATTTGCAAAGATTACATCGAATTTTAACTACATTAGTGCCGGAACGCTGTCAGTGCTGGTTTCGATATCGCCAGTATTTGTATGAGTTGGAATTGGTAATTTCTCCAATCATGCCACCACTGGGTAGCGCGGCAACGACGGTGTTGGTGATGGGAAGATTATTGCAGTCGATCGCAGTTCAGCATCCCAACAAAATCTCATTGCCAATGTTAACTCAAATGGAGTTAACCTTGCGATCGCAACAACACCGTAAATTAGTTGAAAAAATCACCCGCAACATTCGCCGCACACTGGATTTAGAGGTGATTTGGCAACAAACAGTTGATAGTTTAGGCAAAATGTTGCATTTTGAACGCTGCATTATTTGTCCCTATGCTCCTGGTGACTCAACTTTAGAAGCCATCGCCGAATATCACAAGCCGCATGTTAGTTCCATGCTAGGTTTAGAAATAGATTTAGCCTTGGAACCCGGATTTGCTGAAGCACTGGCGAAACTCAAGCCAGTTGTCATCGAAACACCACAACATCCTTACTTACAGCAGCAAAGGGTTTTGGTAACTGCAACTAGTTACAAAGACCAAGTCAATAGTATTATTGCTGTTTCTTTATGTAACGAATGCTACCCATTGACTGGTGATGAACTAGAGCTAGCCAAAGAACTGGCTGATCAAATAGGAACTGCGATCGCTCATGCGACTCTGTATAAAGAATTAGCCGCAGCCAGACATCAAGCGGAAGAAGCCACTCGGCGTAAAAGCGAATTTCTTGCCAATGTTTCCCATGAAATTCGCACACCTTTAAATGGAATCATTGGCTTCTTAAAATTAATTTTGGATGGAATGGCAGATAGCCCAGAGGAACAGGACGAATATTTACACGAAGCACATAAATTGTCTGTACATTTATTCGACATTATTCAAGATATTCTTGACTTTGCCAAAATCGAAGCAGGCAAAACAGACTTGGAAATGGGTTCGGTAAACCTAGAGGAATTATTTGCCGATGTCGGCAATTCTATGCGTCTGCAAGCAGAATCTCGCAACCTCAGTTTCCAAATGCAAACACCTGATACCTATGATGAAGTTGTCGTCTACGGTGATTATTTGCGGCTCAAACAAGTCATGATTAACTTAGTGGGAAATGCGATCAAATTTACCCATGAAGGCGGTATCACCTTGAGCGCAGACGTGGTTCGTAAAAAAGTACGCTTCAATAACTGCGAATTTCCGGGCATGGTGAAATTGCGAGTAGCAGATACAGGTATTGGTGTGTCCCTAGATCAACAAGATAAATTATTTCAATCATTTTCCCAAGTTGATGGTTCTCGTACTCGTCAATATGGAGGTACGGGTTTAGGGCTGGCAATATCCCAGAAACTCGTCGAAGCAATGGGGGGAGAAGTCAACTTTTACAGCCTGGGGGAAGGTTTAGGCTCGACAGTTACATTTACAGTTCCCCTTTATCAGCAACCAGTATTGAGTTTACCTGAGACTGTGCCAGATAGTGAAGGGTAATATAATTTTCGGCTATTGGATAATTATCCAAAATTTCCCGAGAATATGAGTAAGAAGGCGAGATTTTCTTCTGATTTTAAAGCGTGGCGAGTTCCTAATGGCATAGACACAAAAACACCAGGTTCAAGAGCAACTTCTTTACCTACCAATGTGAGGACTCCTCGTCCTGCTATTACCGTAATTGTCGCATTGCGATTTGTGCTGTGTTCAGCCATATTTTGACCTGTTGCCAGACAAATAAGTTTGTATTGGCAATTATCATCTTTGAACAAAACCTTGCTAAAAACTTGATTACTCGGATATTCACATTGTTCTCGTAATTGGGTAAACCAAGGTGTATTAGCTTCATTTACTAAATTCGTCATGATTTTTCTCCTACATTTAGTAAATTGAATCGTACAAAATCAAACACGAACAGGGGAATTTCTATTCCTTTAGAGTGACGAATACACTCAAACTTTCATCCCCTTAAACCTTTCTTTCGCTTCTTGAAAAGATTGTTTCATCACAGCTTGAATCTGTTGTGGCTCCGGTTTTTTGCCGCCCATTAAATCACCAAAGTAAACACAAGCTGCTTCTCCTAAAGACCAAGTATAGGCAGCAGCCCAGGAAGCTGCAATCACGCTACCAAAACCAGGAATAAACTTAACTAACTCACGTCCGACAATTTGAGCCAGGAAACCACCTGCGATCGCACTAACTATACCACCAGCTTGTGATCGCGTCAGGTTTTGTCCGTATACTTTTCCTAATAAACTCACCATTGATACTTGTAATGCTGTTAAAACTGGCATTGTTGCTAGGGGCAGGGGTACAGCCGCCAATGTCCCAGCCATAATTGCAAAAGCAGACATGTAACGTCGAGCCACATCACGATACAAATTACCAATTTGTTCGCTAGCGTCTTTGTCTAATGTCAGTAATTGATTCAGAGCCGCAGCTTCGGCTTCTGGAAGTAATTCGGCTAAATTATCCCGCAGTTCTTCTAAACCATAAAAGACTGGATTGTAACCATCTTCTTCCAAGGTAAAATCAATCAGAACAGCGCGATCGTATAACCCTTTAAATGCTTCTTGAATTGCTGCAAAAGGTCTATTGACTTCGACAAAATTTGGCGGATAATCTAGGTGATTATCTATATCATCTGGGTAAACTTCATGTAAACAAGTGACAGCCAGCAAACAGGGAATATTTGGGTATTTTTGACGAAGTTCTTGAGTAATTAGACGTAATGTTTCGGTAGCAAAATCATTAATTTTTACAGTCAAAATCAAAACCCTAGCACCACGACTTTGCTGCTGTAAATCACCAATTAACTCTTGAATCACACTTTGAGTATCTTGGTTAATATCCCCTAAACCCACAGTATCGGTAAACAAGATGAGAGGTAAATCGCTGGAAGGATAAGCATAGCGTTGGGTATGTTGGGTGTGGGGACGAAACCCTTGTCCAATGATTTCCGCAGAAACCCCCGTCAAACCCCTAACTATGGAACTTTTTCCAGCTTGCGGTTTGCCAATTAATAAAGCTTCAGTAGTCGGCAGTTGCGATCGCGCTTTTTCTAAAATATCAGCCATCTGCGCTTCGCTAACATTGAACCACCCAGATAGATTTTGTGCTATCTCTCCCACAGGAATAAGTTTTGCTAATCCGGCTGTGGTGTGATTCCAAATATCGATAATGGGATTCTTCCAAGTGTTGGTAATTGACTTTTTATCGTCACTGTCAATTACTTGGTCAAATTTTTGAGAATCCCCTGGTTGTTTTGTCATATGAATCAACTATTTATTGAGGCAGTATCTATGTAGTATCGTTCAAACAATTAACTCTCAAAAAACTGTAAAAAATATCAACAAATCTAGAATTGCAAATCTGATTGGCTATTGTCTAGAAATCAGATGCAATGTTTCCAAAACCGAGAGATAATAAATATGTGTACCAACTTTATGATATGACATCCTATGTGACTCCGTGTTGTGCCCAAAGTCTTAGACAACAGCAGCAGAGAAATATTTCACATTCCCAGAGTTGTAGCGAAACTCTTGATTGTTGTTCAACACCAACGAAACCTAGCCAAACTCAGAATCAATACTGTACCGTAGTTGAAAATGGTCGGGTTGTTGTCAAACTCAAAACAAATAATTAATGGGGAATGTGGATTGGCACGTAAAAAAAACTTCCCCACATAACGTGAGGAAGACTTAAACATACTGAAATTGCTGGAATTTATTCTTAGCGTTAAAACTTTAATGCAGTTAATGACTCTAACGATGCTCGCAAAGCTTGCATGTACCAACTTCTGTCAGTACGCTCCCTGACTATTTTTTCATAAATTGCCTCGTAGCCATTGACCATTTGCGTAACGCTGAAGTTATTTTGTACCCATTCACGACACTTACTACGGTCTAACTCTAGTACCATAGGAAGTACCTCAGCCATTTCCTCATAGCTATCGCATACCATACCCGACTCCCCGTGGGCGATAACTTCAGGAACCGAACCCATCCTCATACCAATCACTGGTGTCCCGCAAGCCATCGCCTCAATCATCACTAAGCCAAATGGTTCTTTCCAAGTAATTGGAAAGAGTGTAGCTGCGGCATTTCCTAACAATTCCGACTTTTGTGAGTGGTTAACTTCACCTAAAAATTCAATTTGCCTACCATCGATATGGTGAGCAATTTCTTGGTCAAAAAACTTTTGGTCTACAACATCAACCTTACCTGCCATTTTTAATTTTATACCCGTTTGCTTGGCGATCGCGATCGCATGTTGCGGCCCTTTTTCTGGAGAGAAGCGTCCTAAAAATGCCAAGTATGGAGGGTCTTGAGGTTTTTCTACAAACGGATATTCCTCGACTACAATCCCGTTGTAAACTGTACCCACATAATTTAAATCTGCTTGTCGTTGGGAATTACTGATACTAATATATGGTTGCGTTCGATACTCACCAAATACCTTTTGACTATCCTTTGTGAAACTGCCGTGGAGAGTATGAACTGTAGGTGTAGAGACTATACTAGCCAGCGCTAACGACCAAACTCCAACATGGGAATGGATAATATCAAACTCAGTTGCGCGTTGGTAAACTTGTCCGGGCGCAAGTACCTCATAAATGATGGGTTCCTTAATTTGAGAGTCTAAACGCAATGCGCCGGGAGTAACAGGTTCCAACTTTGCTAATGTTTCTGAGTCTCCAGATGCAAACAAGGTGACTTCATGACCTCTACGCACTAATTCATCAGAAACACGACTCACAACTAGTTCGATTCCTCCATAGGTGGGAGGGGGAACACGTTCCCACAGGGGAGCAATTTGTGCAATTTTCATAAGTTGTATAGGTTCAGCAGGTAAAAAGCTCTAAGACGGGGACTCCAATCAAATATTGGTAGAGCCATTTCACCCCGGCATCAGCAAAATACTAACCCAAAGGGCTAGTCTAACTGACTAAACCTCACCTCCAAATTACAGTTGAGACTTCTGACAATTGAATCGAAGCAATAATATTGCTTAAAATTATTTAAGTTCATCTATCCTTAGATGCATATAAGTTTTACAAATTAATTAATAATTGAGCGTTCCAATTTTCAGCAACTACTTGAGGGTATCTGCGCAAAAATAATTATTCATGAATCAATATTTACTTGGAATCTCAGTGTTATTTCCACCTTTAATTGAGATTAATCAATTGTGTTAAAGTCCATACCATATATAAAATTAGTTTTAGTAAGAGGTCTCCACAGAATAATTGATCCACTAATAAGGGATGATAGAACAATACCTTCGCCAAAATAAAGAGGGCTTCCTGTAGTAGAGTCATTGTTTACCACAACGACAACTCAATCACGACAGAAAGCCCATGCCAGATATATTAGCACTGTTAGAATGCTTGCAACGACACACAACAAGAACGACTTTGAGACGTTGGAGCCGAATCATATCGGCAATGCTAGCAATGACTGGAAGAATAACAATGCTGGGCATATCGCGGTGGTGTGGAAAAGGCGGAAGCTATAGAACAATACAACGATTTTTTGCTCATTCGTTACCTTGGGCAACGTTGTTTTGGGTGTTTTTTAGAGAACATATATTTTGTAAAAAAGAAACATACATATTAGCAGGAGATGAAGTAGTAGTTAGCAAAGCAGGTAAGAAAAGTTATGGCATCGAGAGATTTTTTTCTTCTTTGTATGATAAACCGATACTTGGATTATCATTTTTTGCATTATCCTTAGTTAGCATTGAGCAAAGAAAAGCATTTCCAATGGGTATTGAGCAGGTAATAAAACAAAAAGTAGAGAAGCCGAAAATCGTAAAAGAAGAGACAGAAAAATCTCAAGAACAGTCAAATCCAGAAGTTGTAAAAAAGAAGCGTGGACGACCAAAGGGAAGTAAAAATAAAGACAAAAAAGAAGTAGTTTTGAATTCCGAGCTTCTACGTATTCGTAGTCTAATTGAGGATTTACTCAAAAAAATAAGTAAGTTTTTACCATTAACTTACTTGGTCTTGGATGGTCATTTTGGAAATAATGGTGCTGTAGTGATGGCTCGGAAGCTAGGCTTGCAACTGATTTGCAAGATGCGATGCGATTCTGCATTATACATTCCTTATGAAAATCCAGACCCTAGCCGTAAGTGTCGTCGTAAGTATGGAGATAGAATTGACTATTCATTGATACCAGCTAAATTTCTTAAAAAAACTGAGACTGTTGATAATATTCGTACAGATTTTTACCAAACTCAACTTCTCCATAAAGAATTTTCTCAAGCGTTAAATGTTGTAATTATAGTGCGGACAAATATTGCAACATCACACCGAACTCATGCTGTCTTATTTTCAACTGACTTGAATTTGAGTTACGTGCATGTAATTGATTATTACAGTTTGAGATTTCAAATCGAATTTAATTTTCGCGATGCTAAACAATTTTGGGGACTCGAAGATTTTATGAATGTTGGTAAAAATGCCGTAACAAATGCTGCTAACCTGGCATTTTTCATGGTTAATGTTTCCCAAGTTCTGCTTTCTTATTTTTGCAAGTTAAACCCTGATTTTAGTATTACAGACCTGAAAGCAATGTTCCGGGGTTACAAATATGTTGAGGAAACGATAAAACTCCTTCCGCAAAAACCAGACCCAGTTTTACTCGCAAATATTTTTCACAGAGTTACCAATTTAGGACGTATCCACCCTGCCGATCCTTGTTCTACGAGTTCATAAATTTGGCGAAGGTATTGTAAAGCAGATAATGAACCCAATACTTTACGTATATCAATTGATGCAAAGGTGGCAGTAAAAGTTGGTGAGTTTGACCGAGGGGGGAAAACTCGTATACCAACTATTTCATTGGACCATGATTTTGCAGAGGCTATAACTGTTACCCCTTACGGAATTTTTTTACCTCAGTACAACGAATTATTCCTATTTTTTGTAACTTCAAAATTGACTGCTGATTGTATTGTTGATTTGATTGAAAACTGGTGGCAAAGAGTAAAACATCGATTTAATCACATTAATAAACTGGTTATTAATCAAGACAACGGACGAGAAAATCATTCTCGTCGTACTCAGTTTATGAAACGAATATTAGACTTTTCTTCATCATCAAACCTGAATTTACAGCTAGCTTACTATCCCCCCTACCATAGTAAGTATAATCCTGTAGAACGTAGTTTTGGTTGGCTAGAACAGCATTGGAATGGTAGTTTACTCGACACCGTTGAATCAGTCCTGTATTTTGCAAGAACACTTACTTTTAAAGGCCAAAATCCGGTTGTGACATTGATCAAAAAAGTTTACTCCACAGGAGTTAAACTCACAACTGAGGCTATGGCAGAAGTTGAAAAACAAATCCTTCGTCTTCCGCATCTCAAAAAATGGTTTGTTGAAATTTTTGCGAAACCCGGCTCGTCATAGGATCATTTTTTTTGTGGAGTTCTCTAAAAGTAAATTTAGAGAAGTTATTTTGGCTCTTCGGCAAGTTTTATGGAGCTTGAGGTTTTTTTGCAGTAAAACCCTTACAAAACAATGATTACAAGCAACTATGATACTTTTTGAGGCTAAATTCCTATGTAATAAGGCTTTCAAGGATTTTTAGCTAAGTTTTCCATAAAAAGAACTGAAGAGCCGTTATTTTTAATCTCAGCTTTGCCTCAATAACTGCGATAAAACTGACACAGAAAGCTTTTAATCATTTTGATCACAAGTTATTAGCCGAAATTATTCTAACATCTCTATTCACTGACTTTTGAACTTACTTTTAGAATTTACTTTTTCCTATATGTAGTTCATCGTTATTACTTATACACTTTTTGCAAGTTTCTTAATCCGACCAGTTTCTTGACTTTTGACTCTACTTGTTAGTTGTAATTCATGCACAACAGGAAGACGTTCTTGTTGATAACCAGCTAATGCAGCTTGAATTGTGGCGGAGGAGGTTAAATATTTTGATAATAAGACTGCATCTTGAAGCCCACTACTCATTCCCTGGGCACGGGTAGGACTTTTTGCATGTGCAGCATCTCCTAAAAGTACGACATTTCCCGATACTATTTGTGGTAATGGATCAATATCATAAGAATATCGACAGACTATATTTTCTGGCGGAGTGATTTCAATTGTCCGGCGCATTGCTTCGGGAAGTTTTTCTAATTCATTTGAGGGAATTTCGCAGTTTTTTGGTACTAATATCCCCTTCTCATCTTCTGGTTGATCATATTCAATGAAAAAGCCCCAATGTAAGTGTCCATTCCCAATGTCAAATGCATTTGCATAAACCCCACGCGCACGAATGTACACCACAAAATATCCATCAGGACAGACTTCTGTACTCGGTAAAATTCCTCGCCAAACAATATCACCTAGGTAAGATGGTTTAATTCCAGGTGCAACAAAATTTCGCACTTGTGACTTTAATCCATCCGCACCCACTAATAAATCTCCTTCCCACTGCTTGCCATTACGAAATGTCGCAATCACCTGATTATTTTTCGATGCAATTGACTCTAAATAATGGTTGAAATACAAACATTTAGCAGGAACTCGACGTAATAAAGCTTGAGAAATATTTTCTCGATGAATTGTCAGATTTGGAAAGCCAGATATAACTTCTGAATCTTCCGCAGAATCAGAACTGACGACTTTACCTAATAAGCTGCGAAATTCATAAGTACGAACTTTTACCCCAGCTTGAATTACCTCATCACATAATTCTTGACTGTGGAAAGATAGCGCTTCCAAGCCACTAGGTACCAACAAAATTCCGCAACCTTCAACTCTAGGTTGAGGAGCGCGTTCAAATACAGAAACCTCAAAACCCGCATTTTCTAAAAGAATAGCTAAATATAATCCAGTAGTCCCACCACCAACAATTCCAATTTTTTTCGGCGTTGAAATCATATAACATTCCTCCCATATAAGACTGACGCGAATCTTTCTGCCAAAAAGATAAATTTACCTACACACCGAAGTTGTTAGCTGTCGTAAAATTTAACAAATATATATTGACAGATAGGCTGTAATATGATTTTAGGCTAATTATTCATGAACATCCAACAATTGGAATAATTCCCACGTCACCACGGAAAAAGCACCAGAATATTATTTAAATTCAGCAAGGTTCTTCTAGAAAACGAGTTCTTGTATTTTCTTCTGTTGCGGCGTATGCATACTATTCAAATGAAAGGTTACTTTTGCACCTTTGTTTCTTCAATCACAGTAATCAGCTTATAAATTCCGTCTTCGTAAACCTGTGTCGTTCGGACTCGATGGTTGTTATCTACCAGAGCAATCAATTCGTTGTAATATGTTTTGTGTCCCTCAACAGTTCGACTGCCTCGGTAAACTATCAAATCGTCAGTTACAGCCCAAGCAATCCCCGAAAACCCCGATGCTTTTTCTCCTCCCAAGGTATAAACCTCATCTGTTAGTGGAAAGACAAGCTTACCTTCACAGAAATTCCCAAAATATTTAGCTGTTACTTCCCTGGGAGTATTAATGCGAACAGTATTGGTTTGAGAATACTGGGAACCGTCAACCTCGATTTTGACGCGAACTAAGTGTTCATCTATCAATTTTCCCTCTGTATTTACCCGTTTGGCAGTACCTTCCCATGTTGCACAATTATTCAAAAAAGCAAGTGGTACATCAAACTCGTTATAGCTAACTGTAGGAATTACTAATTCTCCAGCTTCATTTGTGGGAAAAGGGAGAGTAATTTGTGGGAATTCAGTCATTGCAATATCTCCGCTTTTTCAAATATATGTGCTTAATTAGTTATCTTTTCATATTACTTATGTAGCCTATCTAGACACTAATGATACAAATTTCTAGATAAAAATTAATTTATATAAATACAAAAAGCTCTCTAACTACAAAAGAGAGCTAACTAAGCAGGAATTGAGGCAATATTTGAGCGATTTTTGTTACAAAGATGTTTTGTTATGATTAGATTTGTTAACAAATCGATACGGTATATATTCCACTAATTCAATATTCCAAGGGCTTTTAATCCGGTAGCGAACACCTCGCCATTCAATACTCTTGACCCATAGTGAAGATAACATAACTAAACCAGATGCCCATTGAGTAAATGGAGTAGCAATAAAAATTTTGGCTACGGTTGCCAGAGAAAGACTGGGGATGATTTCATTGCGATCGCGAATAATCCGGCGAATGCAACTGTCAATAATTAATGTGAATATAACTAAGACAACTGTATAACTCAAAAAACCAGCAAATGTAAAGCCTGCTGTTTGCTGTTCTCCAATCAAAAATAAGATGAGACTCAAGGCTAAAATTGTAGTTGGTAATAGAATTGTAAATACTGAGTCGCCTACAACTAAAATCCAACATGGATGGTATAGTCGCGAAGTCAGTAATTGCCGACGCAACCAAGGTAGTAAATTAAATAATTTACATTCTTCGCGATTAAGAATAATTATTGAAGGTACAAATTGAACTCGTAAACCATGTTTGTGAAAGAGACTTCGCAAAATTGTATCATCAGTATAAGAATGCTTCCAAACATCTATTAAGCCTGTTTTGCGAATTACTTCAGTTTTAATTGCTAGAGAACCACCCCAAGCAATTTGATACATTACCATCTGAATAACTGCGGAAACATTCCAGAGGTATCGCACCATTGAACCCCAATAATCCCCAGTGGGTAAATACCAACGGTTTCCTGTCGTTGCCCCGATTTTAGGGTTACTCAAAGGACTAACTAAGTCCCGCAACCAATTGGGATGAACAACTGCATCCGCATCAACTAAGGCAACAACTTGATATGAAGAATCTAATTCGGAAACAGCCTGTACAATTGAACTACACTTGAGGCTACAGGTTGCAAGCGGGTTTTTTAATGGGCTAATTTGCACACTTGTGGCATTGTATTCATTAATAATACCTGTTGCCACATCCCAGGCTGGGTCTTGCAAACTATCAACAACAATCTTTAAATTGTATGTCGGGTAATTTTGCTGTAGAAGCGATCGCAATGTGTGCGATAAAAAGGGGTCTGCTCCTCGAAGCGAAAGAATAATTGCAGCCTTCGGTAGTTCTTCATCAGATATAGACTGACTGGAACCTAGGGAATATAAAAATTTACTAATAATAGTAATTTGAACAAATAACCATCCCACCAAAATCTGTGATAGGAATAACACTAAGTCTTTCATTTTTGCGCCGACAGATTAGATTGCAGTTCTCAATTTCGGCAGATTACACCATTGTTTCATTTTTTCCGTAGCTGTTTCCTGTAGAGAATGGAAAAATTACGATTTTGAAACTCGATAAGTTTGCTAATTTGTGTTCCTACGACTTCAAATATGTAGAAACTTATGAATATAATTAACTTTTCAGTTTTATTCTTCTGTACATTCGGCGACAGATTTTTTCATATCATGTTCGGCTAATCAGTTACGATTAAAATGTCTCCGCGTCAGCCTTAATAAGTGTCAGTCTTAATAATAAGTATTCAACCAGACATGATATCTGTTGGTCAGCTAATCAGTAGTACGAATTATACAAAATCAAACACAAAATTAAGCAACATTCGGAATTAAAATGAACCGCGAAAGTTGCTTTGCTGGACTATTAGTAACTTAGTTCAACCTTGCCTTCCTTGAGAACTGTAGTTTTCCACAAAGACCTTGAGATTGCTACTCTCCGAGAAGCCGCGTTGCGTCTAACTTACGTCGCAATGACGCATTTGAATCGTTAAAAAACTCCGGGTTTCATCATGGACGAGGTTTAATTAAAACAGACAATTAGGTCTTGAAATTTCAGAGCAAATTAGCTTGAGGTAGATTACCAAAAAAATCATAGTGTTCTAGTGCTTCCAAAATTCCCCAGGCATAGTCTCCTTCCGCAAAATAAATTTGGGGATAACCACGCAATTTTGTAATTTCTGGGCTGTAATTTCCCACCACAACTGCCAATGTATTCCCAGCTAACATCGATTCATCATTACCTGATGCACCCGCAACCAGGAAGCGCTTCACAGGTAATCCCCATTTCAAAGCTACATAACGAATTGCATCTCCCTTGGAAGCTCGAATCGGTAACAAATCAAGATACATATTGTGGCTAAAAATTCCTTTCACGGGAAGTTGCTGCTGACGTAGATGACGAATAATTTCTCGGAAGCTAGGGGCTTTGGCTAAGTCAACAAAGTAGCTAATTTTAAACTTTCCTTGAGCATCTGGTGGTTGCAGTTCCACCCCAGAAATTTCTTGCATTGCTTCACGAATTCTATTAGCTTGCCAATTATGACCGATGTGTTTTTGCCAACTCGTATCTGTCACAATTTGCGGACCATAATAAATTTCACTACCTGCTGATGTAATCAACAAATCAGGCATGGGGAAGCGCCATTCCTCCAGCATACTTAAAGCACTTTTGAGGCTGCGACCTGTAGCAATGCCTACTCCAGTTGTGTGTCCCTGATCACGGATTTTTTGAATTAGCTGCTGTAAAGCTTCTTGATCGCCCAATAAAGTGTTATCAATTTCACAAACAAGGAAGCGATCGGCTATGGGTAAGCGGTTGGTGTCGGGTATATTCCAGTCGGGATTTTCTAAGGCTGGAGATTTGCGTAGGGGACTAAGTAATGATTGTACTTTTTGTTGGGGAAAACGGCGTATTTGCTCTAAGTATTTATCTACGTGACTATCCCAAGAGAAATATTTGCGGACATTCTGCACACCTTTGCTAGACCAAGATTCCCACTTTTCCGTATCTTTTAAAACTGTGCGTAGTGCATTTTGAATATCTTTAATATTGAGGGGATCGATGAGCAGACCATTCTTACAAGCTGCGATAATATCTCGTGGCCCCCCGTCTGCTGTGGCAATAATCGGTGCGCCAGATGCTGCTGCCTCAATCAAAGTTAAACCAAATGGTTCTGTGAGGGCGGGATTGATGAAAACTCCCCGTGTTTTTGCGGTTAAGCGATATAAATCTGGCACATCATCAGCATTATGATGTTTGGGATAAGCAACCTGACCATACAAATCATAACGATCAATTAATTGCAAGATTTCCATAAATACCTGGCGCGGGCCAGATTCCATCCCCGCAATATCTTCTCGTTTTCCGAGGACAATGACAAGATTCGCCAGTTCCCGCAGTTCCGGGTCTTCGCCATAAGCTTTAATCAAGCTAGTGACATTTTTACGAATTGCTGGACGGGAAATAGCCATAATTATTGGCTTATGAGGCTCTTTGAGGAACCGATTTAATTCCCTGGCGATCGGTGGATTTTGCCAATCATCGCTTGCTGGGTAGAAACGTTCTAATGTCACCCCAGGGGGAATTACCACCATCCGTTCAGGTTGATATTGGTCATAAACACTATATTGTTCCTCAACTTCTTGATGGGTGCTGGCGATAACTAAAGCTGCACTACCAAGAGTCAGTTCCTCAGCTTCGATCCTGGTAGTAATGTGAAAGTGGTCTTCGATGACATCTTGTTTAGTTCCCTGTTCGAGTAAGCGTTGCTGTTTAACTCGTCCGAGTGAGTGACCTGTATGCACCAAGGGAGTTCCTAACCAACCAGCCACCCGACAGCCAACATAACCCGCATCCGCGTAGTGTGTATGAATAACGTGAGGTACTTTCCCAACTTTGCGGATATGTCTGAGTAATTCGTCTGCAAAGGAATCTAAATATTGCCACAGAACTTCTTTGCGGAGGTAGCGACGTGGACCACAAGGAATACGGATGATTTGGGCTTTTTCGGAGAGAATTTCTACTGGTTGAGCATAATCTGGGCTGATTTTGGGGTCATTCACCAAACGAGTACAGAGATCAACCCTTTCTACTTGAGGGTTTTTAGCTAATGTGCAGGCAAGTTCGATCGCATACTTTGTTTGTCCACCTGTATCTGCATCTCGTCCCAATTCCAGATTATGCCCGCGAATTAAACCGTGAATACTGACTAGTAGAATATATAACCCTGAGCTTTGTGACATCCTGTCTTCCTCTAAAATTGACTCTCTCGCAGGTGATCAAATCGACCTTTGTGCACGATTATGCTTGGATATTACAGGTTCATCTATAATTGTACGTTATTTGTACCTATCTACTATTTTTACTGATCATATTTATCCCATTCTCAAAAAAATAACCTCCATCTGGAGGTTATGATTCAGTCTTACTTCACAATTGCTTCCTGCTTGGCTGTGTCAGCAGAATGTAAGATGTCATTTAAATATGTATTATTGATTTATTTTGTGTGAGCTTCGATAAATTTGCCAAAGTTTATCTTCAAAGTTTTGCATACAAGCTGACCAATCAAATTTGAGAACTGATTGACGTGCTTGCTGGGACATTTCGGCTTTCAATTCTGGATTTTGGAGTAGGGTAATCACCTTATTGGCAAAGTCAATTGGGTTATTTGCTTCTGCCAGAAAACCATTGACTCCGGGTTTTACTTGTTCTAGTGCAGAGGGAGATTTGGCTAGAACAATCGGAGTTCCTGAGGCAAGAGCTTCGTTATTGGAAGTACATAAATTTTCGGTTATTGATGGGTTTACAAAGACATCAGCACGGGCATACCATCCTAATAGTTCATTCCCATAAGATTCACCCCAAATAGTCACACCTGACTTATATTTTTCCGCAAGTTGCCGCATTTTTGCATCTAATGGCCCACTACCGACAATAACTAAATGAGCATTGGGGACTTTCGCGACAATATGTGGAAAAGATTCTAACAGTTGGGTAACATTTTTTTCTGCGGTGATTCGTCCCACAAATAATAATATTTGTCTATCATCATCAGGGATAGGATTATGAATTATATTTTGAGGATGAAATTTTTGACAATCAACACCTTGACAGCGTAAGTATTCGCTACGCTGAGAATTAAGTTTTTGGTAACGAGTTAATTGTTCTTGGGATGGGAACAAATTCAAATCATATAATTCGCTAAATTTCTTAATTGTAAATGGCAATATTGGACTAATTAGGTTAAATATTTGGTTGCCCAAATAGTATTTAATGTAAGCCACTATATCAGTATGAAATAGCGATATAATCGGTGTGCCTGTCAATTTACCGTATTCTGAGCCTATGGGGCGACCATAGCCTTGGATAAATAATGAGTAGAAACCTCTCATTTGTGGCGCTTCTTCGACAACGACAATATCAGGTTGAAATTTTTTTAATACCTCTGTATCACTCCAATGTCTATAACTTAAAGGTTGAGGTAGAGATTTATAAAATATTAATGGTTCTGTGGGATATGCGAAGGAAGAAAAATTCGGGAATACCTGAGCCTCGCTTAAACCAGACATTGGGCGATCGCCAACTTTTTTGGGATATTTATTATTACATTCGGGATGCATCAACAGAACATGATGTCCTTGTTTAAGTAGCCAACAAACTCGTTGATGTACTCCTGTGGAAACTCCTGATAAAAATGGTGCATACAAACTCGTAATAATTGCAATCCGAAGTTTTTGATTACTCATAATTGGAATTCTAATTCGTATTCTTCAAGAAGATAGAGTTTTTAAAGCTAGGTAAATTCATTAATACTGGTGCTCGTGAACTTCGGTATATCTATTCCCAAGAAATGGAAACGTGTTGTTATATACTTTTCACTCATCTAAGTTAATTTAGGCGACAATAAATTTTTATTGAATTAGTAAGTATAATGTCACCAAAATTACTTCATTAATCAGATAAGCTATTTATTGAGCAAGACTCAACTAATTACTTTTGATGAAGGTTAGTCATGATTATAAATAGATTACAAATATTGTATTCCTTTAATCAAAGTACAAATGAATAATTGATAACAAAAATACTAATATTTTGTAGAAACTTGTATTAGTGACAAATGTATCAGATAAAATTCAGTATTTTTCACAGTAAGAAATAATCCCTTAAAAACGTATTCAAAAGACCAGAAATAATATTTAATTACGCTACATTAGCAATTACGATTTATCGTAAATTGGAGTATAAAACAAAACTATATTTTTGATAAATTACTGCCTGATTGGAATTGACAATTAGTGATTATACATAAACTCAAAGGCTGAAAATATGACTAATATCACAGGCAAAACAGTATTACTAACTGGTGCATCAGGGGGTATTGGCGAATATATCGCTCGCGCCTTAGCAAAAGAGCAAGCAACTATTATTTGTGTTGCGCGATCGCAAAGTACATTAGATAAATTATGCATAGAAATAAAAGTCTTAGGTGGAAGAGGAATTGCTTTACCTTTTGACATCAGCAAAGTTGAAGAATTACCAGGTTTAGTCAAACAAATTCAGGAAATAGCTGGTTCTGTTGATATTATAATTAATAATGCCGCAATTGAGAAATATCGTCCATTTCAATATTATTCTCTAGAAGATATTCACTCAATTTTAACAACTAATTTAATTGCGGGAATGGAATTAACCCGCTTGTTAATTCCTGCAATGATAGCCCGTAATAGTGGTCATATTGTTAATATAGCTTCCGGCTCAGGTAAAAAAGGTGCGCCATATAACAGTATCTATTCTGCTAGCAAAGCAGGGCTAATTATGTGGACAGATTCACTACGACAAGAATTGGCAAATAGCAATGTTGGAGTTACAGTAGTTTGTCCTGGTTACACTTCAGCCGGAATGTTTTTAGCATTTGGCTTACCAGCACCAAAACTAGCCCATATCTCCAAACCTTCAGAAGTTGCGATCGCAGTTATTAGAGCTATCCATAAAAATCAAGGAGAAGTGATGATGGATGGTTTTTTAACTAAACTTCTATTTGCATATATTCAACTTGTTCCTGATTTTGGCGATAGACTTTATCGGTGGATTGGGTTAACAAAACTCAATAAAACTTGTGCTGAAAATCAAATGCAAGTACCACAAAATCATCATTAAAAAATCTTTAAATATCAAAAACAATGTCCCCAAGTTTTTATAATCTTGGGGATTAAAAAACTCAATATTTTTATTAGGATTAGCCATCATGAATACACATTATGATGTAATTATTATTGGTACAGGGGCAGGTGGAGGAACTTTAGCGAGTAAATTAGCACCAAGTGGTAAGAAAATATTAATTTTAGAACGTGGTGATTTTCTGCCTAGAGAAAAAGCAAATTGGAATACCCAGGAAGTTTTACAAAAAGCTCGATATCATAATAGTGAAGTCTGGTACGATAAAAATGATAAACCTCTATTACCAAATACACATTATTATGTGGGTGGTAATACTAAATTTTATGGTGGTGCATTATTCAGATTTAGAGAAAAAGACTTTGAGCAAGTAACTCATCATGATGGTATTTCTCCAGAATGGATATTGAAATATCAAGATTTTGCTCCTTACTATACTGAAGCGGAAAAGCTATATGCAGTACATGGGCAAAGAGGTTTAGATATTACAGAACCTCCAGCATCAGAAAATTATCCATTTCCTGCTATCAATCATGAACCTTATATTCAATTAATATATGAGGCTTTAAAGGACAAAGGTTTTCATCCTTTCTTTTTACCGCTAGCTATTAAGCTTAATCAAAGCAATTTCTTGTCTAGTCATTGTATTCGTTGTGATACCTGCGACGGATTTCCATGTTTTGTGAATGCTAAAGCGGATGCGGATATTAGTTGTATTCGTCAAGCAATAAATTACCCCAATTTAAGTTTATTAACTAACTCAAAAGTGATTCGTTTACATACGAGTAGTTCTGGGCGAGAAGTAACAGGTGTTGAAGTCGAAAATGCAGGTAAAAATCAAATATATTCTGCTGATATTGTCGTTGTTTCTTGTGGTGCAATTAATTCAGCCATTTTATTACTAAAATCAGCTAATGACCAACATCCCCAAGGGCTAGCAAATAGTTCTGAACTGGTTGGTCGTAATTATATGGCACATAACTTTGGAGTTGTTTTAGCTTTATCAACTCAACCAAATCAGACTACTTTTCAAAAAACAATGGGGCTAAATGATTTTTATTGGGGTGATGCAGCTTTTCCTTATCCCATAGGAAGTATACAATTATTAGGTAACATACATAAAGAACGGATTCTTGCTAATTTACCTCCTTTTATTCCTAATTTTATTGCTGAAAAAGTTGCCAAACATTGCGTTCCTTGGTTATTAATTACAGAAGATTTACCCAATATTAAGAATCGCGTTTATTTTGAAAATGGCAAAATTTGCCTTGATTATACTAGTAATAATCACACAGCTTTAACTAATTTAATCAAGCGTTGGATTCAAGTTTTAAAATCTCTAGAATCAAAATCTTTAAAAGATAATTCCAAATTTAAATTATTTTCAAGTTATCATTCTCAAATAACGACTATCAAAGAAGTTGGTCATCAGTGCGGAACTTGTCGTTTTGGGGAAGACCCGAAAGACTCAGTACTTGATATAAATTGTCGTACTCATGATGTTGATAATTTGTATGTTGTTGATGGTAGTTTTTTCCCTTCTAGCGCGGCGATTAATCCATCATTAACAATTATAGCCAATGCCTTACGTGTAGGAGAACATCTACTCACAAGACTCAAGTAAAAATTAATAGACAGTATTTATATTTAGATATTTTGTAGAGATATATTATATCTCTACAAAAATTCTCAGTTTTCACACCTATATATATTGAGTGAATTTATGAATCAAGCGAGTACTTCATCTTAATATTAATAGTTGTATCTTTTCTGAGTGGAAAACTAGCATCACTAAATTTTGGTGTACCTGTTGTCACAGAAACTTTTGGGTTGAGAGAGATACCAAAAGCTTCTTGTGGAATACCTAACCAGTCAGTATTTAATTTTTCATCTCCGTTTTCGTCAGCAATTACGCCAACTGCATAAGTCCCAGGTTTTAAACCTTTAAATTGCTGTTGAACAGAATCACCTGTAATTTTGCTACAAGCACTTTTTACCTCACTATCATTACTATTAGGAAATCCCCGAGCACCAGAAAAAACTCTAAAACAGACTTGCCCACGATGGGATTTTAATCCATTTACTACAACTGTCAGCGTTGCATAAGATTTCGCATTTGCCATAACATGTAATTGTGTAGCAAAGTGAATACTGGCTACAGTTGTCAAACCCAAAAGACTCCACAATATTGGTGTTAATTTCATGTTAGTTTTCCTAAAAGTCTATCTGTAGTTGCAATAAAATTTTTCGCCATCACACACAAGGAATTAAATACTCAATCTTTTTGTGTCGATACATATAAAATATCTAGCTATATATTTGACAAAATTGGGATATTTACTTGAGATATCGATTTAGCAATCAAACAAATTTTCAGGTTAATAATTAAGAAAAATACCCCGATATTCTTCTTAATTATTTGGGAGAAATTACTAGCTCATCATTATGATTAGCATTGTAATGATTCCTTGATTAAGCGCATACCTTGCTCAAGATTTATTTTCGGTTCGTAATTCAAGATTGTTTTTGCTTTTGTGAGAGAGTAAGCATAGGGACGAGACATAAAATCAACCGATTCAGGCAAGATATCTGCTTCTTTACGAAATAGTTTTTGTCCTTGACAACGGACGCGGAGAAATAATTTAATTTCATCCTTTGATAATGACAAAGGAGGGGCTAAATTTGCTATTTCTGCAAGCTGAGTAAAGTATTCTTTCCAGCTCGTCTCACCCCCATCTGTGATATTAAATATTTCACCATATGTTTGTTTTTCAATAGCGAGAAAAATTGCATCGACAAGATTATCGATGTATACATGGTTCATAACTCCTTTGCCATCGTTAACAAAAGCAAATAAATTTTGACGCATGAGTGAAAGAGGACGAATTACCCAAGGAATACTTCCAGAACCGTAAATATCACCAGCACGTATGATTATCACGCCAAATTCTGGTGGAGAATTATGCTTCAAAATAGTAGCTTCTGCTTCAATTTTGGTTTGGCAGTAGGGATTCTTTTCATTGGCGAGTGGTTCGTCTTCAGTAATTCTATTGATGTAATCAAATCCATACACCAAAACACTCGATAGATGGACAAAAGTCTTGACACCTGATTTTTTAGCTGCATTAGCTATATTTGCAGTTCCATCTACATTGACTTTCCGAAAGTCTTGGAGCTTTCCACCTTCTTTGGCAATTTCAACTGTATGTAAAACAATGTCTACACCTTGACAAGCTTTTTGTGCGATCGCAGTATCATTGATACTACCAACAATTAACTCAATTCCTAATTTCTCTAATTCTTGATTTTTCTCTGTGACTGTTTGTAAGCCTTTAACTTTAAAACCTCGCGCAATTGCTAGTTCCGCAGTACGTAATCCAACAAATTCATTAATTCCTGTGATTAACAGAGTTTGATTTTGAATGCTCATTATTTTGATAAATGGTTTATGGCAAGTTGTAAATTTTTAGTGTCTGCTAGTTAATAGTTAATTATTAGTAACTAAAACTATTAAAAAATATCAGCAGGGTCAGCAGAACGGAGTTTGTTAATTGCTAAGACTCCAGAAATTATGCACATCAAAATTGCGGAGACAAATACAACTAATGCATTCTGAAAGGTCATCACAATTGGTAGTTTAGTTGTATCCATTGCAAAATCGTATAATCCTAATGACAAGATAAATCCAGGAATATAACCTAATATTGCTAAGATTAAAGCTTGCTGAAATACAACAATTAATAAGTAATTGTTTTCATATCCAATAGCTTTCAAAGTTGCATAAGCAACAAATTGGCTAGAGATATTACTGTAGAGAATTTGATAGACAATCACTACTCCAACTATTGAACCCATCGTCAGCATCAGGTTCAGAATAAAGCCTATCGGAGTTCTGGCAGCCCAGTATTTCTTCTCATAATTGCTAAATCCTTTATAGGTGAAAATTGTCACATCATTAGCAAGATTTTTGCGAATATTTTCCACTACTTTTTCTGGATTTGCACCAGGTTTAAGAGAAATAACACCGATATCGACTCTATCTGGTGATCGATTCGGGAAAATTCGTCTAAACGTTGTATCACTGACAATCAAATTTCCATCAACACCAAAGGATGGACCAATACTAAATAAACCAGCAATTCTTACTCTGTAACCAGTTGAATTATTGAATGGAAATACCTCAACTACTTGCTCAGTTTGTCCTTGATCAAGATTTTTGACGATATCGCCGAAATAAGTACGAGAATCTCGATCAAATAATATGACATCTGGTATTTTTAGCTTATCTAAATTATTCTCTACTTCGGGTAAATTAATAATAGATTTACCTGGTTCAAATCCAATCACATATATTGGATATTTTTCTCCCGTATCTGGATTTTTAAATTTGGCAAATTCTAGATACATAGGACTTACAGATTCAACATCATCAAATCCCAATACTTGATATAAACTAGTACGTGGGAAACTTTGATTAGATGTGAGAGCTTTATATTGAGAACTGACAAGAAATAAATCACCACGCAAACTTTGATGTACTGATGTTGCGCTAGAATATAGTGCATCTTGAAAGCCTAATTGTACGAACATTAATAGTACAATAAAAGCCATGCCAGCAACAGCTACGATGAAACGTCCTTTTTGTTGAATTAGTTGCAGCCAAGCTAGAGGAGTTTTAAAAACCATAATTCAGTCTTCCAAAATTGGGTGTGAAGGGTAATACCAATTTGGGATTTGTGATTTTAGATGTATGATTTGTGATTTGAGATTATGGATGATCTAAACCAAATGTTGCGAATCTAAAATCAAGTGGTATTGGTGATATTTCAATGGTGATAATTAGAGTTAGATGTTAATTGCAACATCTACTTGTAAATTGGTTAAACCTGCAACTCTTTGACTATCACTAGGATTGTCTATCCGAATTTTAACTTCAACGACTCTACGATCTGTATCAGCTGAAGGGTTAACGCTAAGAATACTCTGACGCTCGACTTGTAATCCAATATTGTGTACAGTTCCCTGGATTTTGCCGCTAAATGCAGTGCTACTAATAATTGCTTTTTGTCCAATACGTACTTTCTCAATATCGGTTTGATAAACTTCAGCGACTACGTACATTTGTGATGTAGTACCCAGTTCAACTATGCCATTACTACCAATAACTTCTCCAGATTTGGCATGTATTTTCAGAATTTTGGAATTTACTGGAGATTTAATATACGTCAACTCATGTTCTGCTTGTGATTGTTTGACTGCGCTCACGGCACTCTTGACTTCCGCTTCGGCTAGTTGAACATCAACTGGGCGTACTTCACTCAAACTTGCCAACTTTGCTTCTGCTTCTTTAATTTGATCTTGCAAGGTATCAACCGTACGAGTTAACCCCGCCTGAGCTTCACGAATTTGTTGTTCAACTGTTTGCAACTGCAAGCGTTTATCATCAGCGATTGATGCAGTGACAGCACCTTGTTTATATAGCTGCTGATAGCGATTATTTTCTGTACGAGCATTATTTAACTGTGCTTGCAATCGAGCAATTGTCGCTTGTTGGGCTGCTACTTCACCTTTAACTTGAGCTTTTAATCTAGAAATAGTCGCCTTTTGAGCGTTAATATCCCCTGTCTTAGCTCCCGCTTTCGTTTGCAGTAGTTTTGCCCGGGCAACACTCACTCTGTCAATGGCTTGCTGAAGTGCAGCAGCAGTTCTGGCATATCCTTCTAGCCATGCAACAACTTGCCCTGTGCGAACAGCTTCACCTTCTTTGACGAGAATATTTTCCACTCGTACACCACTTAAGGAACTTGGCGCTGATAAGCGTCGGACTTCTCCTTGAGGTTCTATCCGCCCTAATGCTGTCACCGCAACTCTTGCAGGAATCGTTTTTGCCGCTTTTGCAGTTTCTTTATGAACTGATGCTTGATATCTTGTCAAACTGTAAATGGATATCAACGCCGCCACTAACCCCACCGATACAGCAACAATTATTCGCCAACGCGGGTTTGATTTTGATGTATAAAATTGACTATCGTTATCTACGGTCATATTTCTATCCCAATAATGTACGCAAAGAATTAGCCCCACTGTATAAATTTATTAATATTTACTTTCGCGAAGATTCGCAGCATTTAAAAACTTGAATACTTGTATAATTTTGCTCAAGTTTTTAGCTTTATACTTTATATTGGAGCTTCTATATTTTTCTGGATGTGATGATTTGAGAATTTAGGGTAAAGAACTAGTTTGCCTGAAGCTATATACAAGTAAGTACAGAAAAAGTTTCAGCCGTGGCTTTCATCAAGCATCAAATTTGGTGATTACGCAGAGTCTTTGTTCAAAAACTAATTATGAACTTATGCAATTTTGTCCTAAGTCTTGAAAAATACATGGTTTGTATAATGACTGCAATTGTAGAGCTTTGCTGTCATTAAGATTGTAAATTTACACCCAAATTCAGACTCTAGTTATAGTCTAAATTTAACAATATTATCCAATAAATATGTTCAAATCTAACGTAGTCAAATTTCAATGACTCAGCATTAATTTGAAAACAAACTTATTTTTGGAAACACAATGATGCGTGATGAAAAACTTATTGGATTAACTTACATTCAAATATGGCAAATAAGTTTACTTTTGTCAAGTAATCATATTTGGATACAGTAATTGCCAATTCAAACTGGAATGATGAAATATTAGCAACCCTAAATTTCACTTTATTCACGATCATTTCCGAGAAAAGTCACGTAAACTACAGAACTTAAACTACGATTCCAAATATTTCTGAAGAAATGCCATAGTTTTGCAATGACGGTTTCAATGCATGTAGATAGCAAGTAACCGCGTTGTTTAGTTTTGCCAGCAAAATGAAAATACTTACAGCAATTTTATTGAATTTGCATCATTTTGGGGCAACTCAAAATCAAAATGTAGTGAAAAATAACATAGGGAACAAGATGCTAAAAATATCAGTCACAGGCATTAATCGTTATCCATGTACATATTAACGGGGAAGAAATGTAAATAGCGAACAAAATTGTGCAATTATGTTTGTTTTCGTTTCCCAATAGTCAATTTAGTGGGTGCTTTTATTCGGTATATTGGTAATATATAGCTACTTGCTGCATCGAAAAATTGCTCTGAAAATAAATCTACTCTCGATTTTTAAGTTGCAGTTCAGCTTCAATTCATAAGTCAACTGGAATTCTCAAAAAAATAGACATGTCAATCAGAATTTTCATAAGACTTAGGGTTATTGATAATACTCATGAAATACCTTGGGTATATCGTATTGTTAATGATTTAACTGGGCACTAGGAGGAGAAATAATCATTATGCCGACGGTGCTAGCAGTATTTATTGATCGTATTAATATTGGCTCTAACCGTCGTCCCATCAAAGACGACAAGGTTGTCGAACTCATGCAATCAATTCGCGCCAATGGTTTATTGAACCCAATCACAGTCGATCGCAAATTTAATTTGATTGCGGGATTACATCGACTCACGGCTTGTAGGTTGTTAGGATTCGACCAAATCGAATGCAAAATCGTCAATTATGAAGATGCCGATCAAGCCAGACTCGCGGAAATTGACGAGAACTTTATTCGTAACGAACTCGAACCTTTAGAAAGATACGAACTCTGGTTAGAACGCGATCGCATTTTAGGACGCATGGGTTTACGCTTCAAACCAGGTGACAACCAACACACTGCCAAAATTAATATTACAGGTGGTGAAATTAATTCACCACCTCCAAAAACGACTTTAGAACTGGCAAAAGGTTTTGGCTATAGTGAGCGTTCTTTCCAGCAAGGGAAGCAAATAGCCAGAGATATCCACCCCGATGTCAAACAAAAAATAATTGGCACATCTTTGAGCAAAAGTCGTACTATCCAACTCAAAATCGCACGAATTGGTAACTTGGAACGTACACAAGCCGAAACAGCCGAAAAAGCCTTTGAAGCCGCAATGCAAAAAGGTGACAAAGTAGAAGCCGAATACCAAGCTTCTTTAGCCAAGCAAGCTCGGGAAAAGCAAAAAGAGTTGCAATTACAAGCCTTTCAAAGTGCGATATCCCAGGATAAACCACGGAATAGCTATCCGAAAAAAATTACCAAACCAATACCTAAAAAAGAGCCACTAATATTAGAACCCATCAAAAACGGGAAACCCATCGTGGCGAAAAATCAGGCAGGGGCTGAACCTGGTGAAAAATGGATGTTAAACAAGCATCTAGTTTACTGCGGGAACACAGCAGGTAAGCAATTTATCAACCTTTTACCTTCCGATGCGGCACTGGCGATCGCTACTTTATCAAGTTTTTGGGAACATGATTACCTCATCAACGAAGCTAGGGTTGTAGCAGTATTGCGTTCTCAGGGACATGTAAATAATTTTTGTAGCAGCCATCAAATGCCATTTCAGCATGAATTTATTTTAAATAACATCTATGTCGGTATTTTTTCTCATCACCCAATTCCCAAGCCAGAAAATATCATCAATGTTGAAGGTATCGAAGGGATTATTAACTATTTGTTACATATGTACAGTCATCCTAATAGTTTTGTGATATCCCCATTCATGGGACATGGCGAAATTCTCATCGCTTGCGATCGCTTAGGACGTACATGTTTTATTGGTGACGAAAATCCAGAATTAATTAATCATGGAATTCAGCGCTGGCAAAGTTTAACTGCTAAACAAGCAAGAAAAATAATTTAGGTTTTTGGGCATAGTTATTTGTACCATTTTCACTAACAATATTCTTGCTTAAAAACTGTATATTACTCTACTGAGAAACACTATATTCTCTGAGGGCTTAGCTTGCCTTTAATTGGGAGTAAAGTCATATGCTGATAACAGGGGATAACAAAAAATCGACTTAATTTTAAGTCAATGTGTATGTATCCCTACATATTTCTTTGTTTCTAAACCAAAAAACAAGATTAAAAAGCCCGATTTCCACAGAAATCGGGCTTTTTTAATTACTTGTAGACTATTTTCAAAAAAAACAAATTCAACAGCAAATAAAAACTATCCTAACAACTACTAAAAAAACGTATATAGATAACAAATTCAATTATTATTTATGCCTGAATAACCGTAACTTTATATACTGTTTTATTTCTCTTTACATTTACATTATTAATTATGCATCAAATCCCTAAAAAACTTGAAGCTCTTATCCGAAAATTCATAGATATGTTAGTGTTTGAAGTAATTATGAAGTTCCCAAACAGTTAAGCTCCTAGCTACTGCACCAAGAGCATCATAATCTATTCATCCTGCAAGCACGAACAACAGCTAAATTATC
Organism: Calothrix sp. NIES-4101; assembly: GCA_004296455.1. Lineage (GTDB taxonomy): Bacteria > Cyanobacteriota > Cyanobacteriia > Cyanobacteriales > Nostocaceae > Brunnivagina. The sequence goes on along the minus strand of AP018280.1, from coordinate 2,793,823 downwards.
GCGATCGCTGGATAATTTGGCACAAATTCGGCTGATTTTTCGAGAGATTTCAAAGAGTGCGATCGACAGGGGTGTGTTTGTAACAGATTTGTCAGACTTAGGTTTGTCAAAAACTTTAAATTATATTATCTTGGACGCTAAATTAGCTATGGCATTTATCAAGATACAGAACGTTGTAATTAACACAAGTTATGTTGCCGCAGTAAAATTAGATAGTAGGACTAGCTCTGGCGAAAAAAGCGTTTCTGTCTTAATAGCTACTCCCAAGTTTCCATTATTTCAATTAGAATCAATTTCTCAAAATCTGTACCACAACGAATGGATTGAGTTTACTGGTCAAGCAGCTAGTGCCTTACAAGATTATTTTACTAGTTTCAACAATGTAATTGACCTATCACCACAGTATCAAGAATCATCGGTAATGTAGCAATATTGGCAGTCTTATCATTTTGTTTGAAGCTATTTACAGATGTAGTTTAGGGGAATCATCAGCAATAAATTTCCGACACCTCAACTGATAAATCTGTGGCATTTTTTAGACGAAAATGATATTAATATTGCTTTTACATCACTGAAATGACTAAAAGCGTTAATTATTAGTTAATAGGTATTGATTAATAGGTATTAGTTATTCAGTATTAGTTCTTCCATATTGATTCGCGGAGGGTGGGTAATACTCACCCTACAAAACTCTAAAAATTAACTGTTAACTATTAACTTATTAACAACTGACACTAATTAAATAACGCACAAACCTTTGATTACTGCAAGTAAATAGCTGCTGTACAGAACATATAGCTCGTTTTTGGTTGGTAACAGAAATTACCATAGCTTCATCTGAAGTTTCGTGAAAGAAAAGCGTCCCCCCTTAGTTTGACTAGAGGGAACCCCTCCTGACAACTTCTGCTCACAAACTTCTCGCCATCAACACTACCAAAGATTAGCCTATGTCTGCTTCTTGGATCGATACTGCTTTATCGCAATTAGAAGACCAAATAAACGATTGCGAACAGGCATTATTCAACTTAATTGAGGAGAAAAAGAGGATGTCGGACAAACCTATGTCAATCAACAAGATGAACAGGCAATTGCAAGATAATCCAATTGCGATTATTGGGATGGCAAACCTCTTTCCCCAAGCGAGAACTCTGCGTGAATATTGGGAAAATATTATTAATAAAGTTGACTGTATTACTGATATTCCAGACTCGCATTGGAACGTCGATGATTATTATGACCCGAACCCGCGCACTCAGGAAGACAAAACATATTGTAAGCGGGGTGGGTTTATTCCTTATGTTGATTTTAACCCGATGGAATTTGGTTTGCCACCAAACATTTTAGAAGTAACTGATGTGTCGCAGTTACTGAGTTTGGTTGTTGCCAAAGAAGCGATGGAAGATGCTGGCTACAGCACATCTCGCGAATTTAATCGCGAAAATGTCGGCGTGATTCTTGGAGTTGCCCAGGGAAAACAACTAGCAATGCCCTTGGCTGCACGTTTGGAGTATCCAGTCTGGGAAAAGGTACTCAAAAATAGTGGTTTATCTGACGAGGACACCCAGAAAATTATCAGCAAGTTCAAAAGCGCCTATGTCAAGTGGGATGAAAATGCTTTCCCTGGTATGCTCGCGAATGTTGTTGCTGGACGGATTGCGAACCGTCTCAACTTTGGGGGTACTAACTGTGTAGTTGATGCCGCTTGTGCGAGTTCATTTGCCGCCTTGAAAATGGCGATAAGTGAATTAATCGAACATCGTAGTGACATGATGCTCACGGGTGGGGTAGATACAGATAACTCCATCATGGCGTATATTTCCTTTAGTAAAACTCCGGCTGTTTCCCCTGGTGATAAGGTACAACCATTCGATGCCAAGTCTGATGGGATGATGTTGGGTGAAGGCATCGGCATGATTGTCTTAAAACGCTTGGAAGATGCCCAAAGAGATGGAGACAAAATCTACGCGGTAATTCGCGGGATTGGAACATCCAGCGATGGACGCTACAAGAGTATTTATGCACCCCGTCAAGAAGGACAAGTCAAAGCTTTACAACGTGCTTACAACGATGCTGGGATTAATCCTGCTACCGTTGGTTTGGTGGAAGCCCACGGAACCGGAACAATGGCAGGTGATCCAACAGAGTTTGCATCGCTACGGGAATTCTTTGGTGATGATAATACCAGAAAGCAATATATTGCTTTGGGTAGTGTGAAATCGCAAATTGGACATACCAAAGCGGCTGCGGGGTCTGCTAGTTTGATTAAAATGGCGCTGGCATTGCATCATAAGGTTTTACCAGCAACGATTAATATTACCGAACCAAACCCGAAACTGAATATTAAAAATTCGCCATTTTACCTAAATACTGAAACCCGTCCTTGGATTCGGGCAGAGAATGAAGCACCAAGACGCGCGGGTGTGAGTTCTTTTGGATTTGGTGGTACTAATTTCCACGTTATTTTGGAAGAATATGTAACCCCAACAGCGACTCCTACTCCTTATCGTCTTCACAGCACACCATCAGCAATCCTCCTATTTGCTCCCAATGCTGCATTGTTGCAAAGTCGCTGCGAAGAAGTGCTAGCAAAGTTACAATCCGATGCTGCACACAAAAATTATTTGGAACTAATTGAGGAATGTAAAGTTAAAGAAATTCCTCTGAATGCTGCAAGGGTTGGATTTGTCGCCGAGTCGAGAACCGAAGCTTGTAAGTTGTTGCAAATGGCGCTGGAATTATTGCGAACCAAATCATCGCTACCAGTTTGGGAACACCCTCAAGGTATTTTTTACCGTCAAAGCGGGATGGAATTGGGTGGTAAAGTTGTAGCTTTGTTCTCTGGGCAAGGTTCACAATACCTGGAAATGGGACGGGATTTGGTGATGAATTTCCCGGAAATGCAGCAGATGTTTGGTTACATGGATAGTCTGTTGCTCAAGGATAATTGCGCTCCGCTTTCAGAGGTGGTTTTCCCTCATCCAGTGTTTGATGAGATGGAGAAAAATGCTCAAATTGCCGCCCTGCAATGTACTGAATATGCTCAACCAGCAATTGGAATGTTGAGTGCAGGAATGTACAAGATTTTGCAGCAAGCTGGGTTTAAGTCAGATTTTGTGGCTGGACATAGTTTTGGCGAACTGACGGCACTGTGGGCTGCTGGTGTATTCAGTGATGAAGATTACAGCCTGTTGGTGAAAGCACGGGGACAGGCAATGTCACCACCCCAAGACCCCGATTATGATGCAGGGGCAATGTTGGCTGTTAGAGAGGATTTGAGCAAAGTTGAAGCGGCGATTAAGAATTATCCTCGCGTTACTGTTGCTAATTATAATTCTCAAAATCAGGTGGTGTTAGCTGGGCCTACGGCTGATATTCATCAAGTGCGGCAAACTTTGCAAGACCAAGGCTATACAGCAATATTACTACCTGTATCTGCTGCCTTCCATACATCATTAATTGCCTTTGCCCAAAAATCATTTACGATCGCCTTACGTAACGCTAATTTCCAAGCACCCAAAATCCCCATCTATAGCAACGTTACGGGTAATGCTTATCCTCAGGAACCACAAGCAATTCAACGCATCCTCGAAACTCACCTAGCTAGTTCGGTACTGTTTAAACAGGAAATCGAAAATATCTACGGTGCTGGTGGCTATTGCTTCGTGGAATTTGGCCCCCGCAAGGTTCTTACCAACCTAGTTAAAGATATTTTGGGAAATCGTCCCCACATTGCTGTTGCTCTCAACGGTAGCAGCCAGAAAAATAGCGATCGCACTTTGCGCGAAGCTGTTGTACAATTGCGCGTAGCGGGGTTGCCCCTCAAAAACCTCGACCCTTACCAAGTACCACAAACTTTACCTCCAACTGAGAATAGCAAAGGCTTAAATATTCGTCTTAACGGTGCTAACCACGTTTCCGAAAAAACTAAAAAAGCCTGGGAACAAGCGCTGCAAGATGGATATAAAGTTCAATCCCTAGGTCAAATTCTTCCCGCTCCAGAACAAGTAATCGAAGAAACACGACCGATTAGCAACATTGACTCTGAAAAGCAACTATTAAAAACCTCTAGCATGTCAATCTCTGCGAATCCCTCAGTTAACTCTAGTAATGGTCATCACCCAACAGTGCAAACTGCCAGCATTACTAGTAATGGTGTCAAACCAAATCTCACATCAAATTCCCCATCAACTGTGTCAGGTTCGCATCCAGAATCAAAACCAGCAGCTTTTACGTCAAACCATACCAATGGCAGTAAAAATGGTAATTCTGAACTGAAGTCGAATTTAGTACCCAAAATTCAGGCTCAGAATTTAGAACCAGAGAAATCTGTCCCACCTGTTACTCAACCAGCAAGACAGTCACAAATGCAACCTACATCCAACAATCTAGCTTACTACCAACGGGTTTTAGAAAGCTTAGAGTATGTCCTGGCACAATTTCAAAAAAATCAAAGTGAAAATTTACAAGTTCACGGATTGTATCTAAATCATCAGCAGGAATACGCACAAACATTTTTCCAACTGATGCAGCAACAAAATGCATTGTTTGCGAACTTTGATGCTACTAATCCCACCAAACCTCTGGTGATGGAAAGCTTAGAACGCAGTATGATGCAATTTCACTCGCAACAAGGTGAAACCCTGCGTATTCATGAACAGTATCTTCAGCATCAAGTTGAATACACTAAGAACTTTTTCCAAGTTATTCAGCAAGAATATACGCAGATTATTTCTGGGGAATTGGTTAATGCTGAAGTTCCTGGATTATTAACAGCTCCAGCAAGTGTTGAAAATTCGAGTTCTCCAGCAGTAGAAAAGCCAGTTACACCTCCACCTGTTACTCACACAGCAGTAAAAACTACCAATAAAGTTGTGGAAATCTTACCCATAACACCTGCTACCCCTGCTGTATCAGTACCAGAAGCCACAAAAGTTGCAACTGTTGAACCTGCGATTGCACCTATCATTGAGCCTAGTATTGACTCTTTGAATCATGGTGTTTCTTCCGCACCAGTGCCACCAGTAGTTGAAAAAGTAGTCATTGAACAGCCTGTAATTACAGAAACAGTAATTGAACAGCCAGAAGTTGCAATTACTACACCTTTAGCTCACACAGTTGATTTATCCGACTTAAGTGACAGACTACTCGCCATCACCAGTGAAAAAACAGGTTATCCAGTCGAAATGCTTGAACTCGACATGGATATGGAAGCAGACTTAGGGATTGACTCAATCAAACGAGTAGAAATCTTGGGCGGATTGCAAGAAATTTACCCAGAGTTACCTCAACCAAATCTTGAAGAACTGGGTGAAAAACGCACCATCGGTCAAATTGTCGAATATCTGCAATCAAATAATTCTCGCCCAGCATCCGTAGAAATTGGAGCCACAGTCCAAACTAACGCAGATATCTCTCCTGTAGTTACATCAGTAATTCCAGAAACTTTTGCTCCTCAAGTTGCAGAACCAGTAGCAAGCCCAATTTCCACTTTAATTCCCATTACAAATGTAGAAGTTGAAGTTCCCACGATCGCCACAAATGCCACAGATACGCAAGTAACTACCGTTGATGTCGAAAATATTGACCAAGCATTACTTGCTATCACCAGCGAAAAAACAGGTTATCCAGTCGAAATGCTCGAACTCGACATGGACATGGAAGCGGATTTAGGAATTGACTCCATCAAACGAGTTGAGATTATGGGAGCATTGCAAGAAGCATTCCCCGACTTGCCTAAACCCGATAACATGGAGGAAATCGCCGAACTACGGACAATTGGTCAAATCGCTCAATATCTCCAGCAACTTGCTGGGGGTGAAAAAAAAAAGCCTCAATTTGATCCGCTTGACCGACCAACCGATGTAAGTGTTTTTGGTGATGTAGATTTGGATATAGATTTAGATACGGGGATTCCCAGACTCCCCGCCCATATCCAAATCCTCAATCAGCCAGACTGGCTAGATTTCCAACTTGCTGAAGGTTATGTGGCTTTAATTACCGATGATGGTTCTGAGACAACAACAAAAGTTGCTGGCAGCTTAAGTGCACAAGGATGGAAAGTCGTAGTCTTGAACTTTCCGCCTGTAATCTCAGCCAACAAATCTACCTTACCTGCGGGTGTTGAACGGGTAGCACTGACAGAAATGAGCGAAGCACATTTGCAAACACAACTGGAAACAATAAAAAATCAGTACGGTTCTGTCGGTGCATTTATTCACATCCATCCAGTCTTTCAAGCTCCGAATGGAAATGGTCTGTTTTACAGCACAGAAGAAAAAGCAATTGTCAAACAGGTGTTTTTAATTGCCAAACACTTGAAAAAATCCCTCAACGAAGCCGGATTACAAGGGCGCAGTTGTTTCTGTACAGTAGCCCGTCTAGATGGAGCTTTCGGACTTGGACATCAAGTAAATGGACATCCAACCAATTATGGTGCGATCGCTGCTGGTTTGTTTGGGTTAACTAAAACCATGATTTGGGAATGGTCTAACGTATTTTGTCGAGCGATCGATATTAGCCCTTCCTGCGACGCGGAAACATCCGCAAAACACATTATTGCCGAATTGCACGATTCTAATCGTTACCTTACCGAAGTCGCGTATGGAACTCAAGGAAGAGTAACGCTGATAGCTAAAGGAGGTAGGTAGTCAGAGGGACGCAGAAAAGGAGAGTGGGATAAAACACGTCCTGTGTCTCCCATCTCCTTATCCCCATCACCAAATCCCCAATTTTAAATATGGCAAAAAAAAATACAATAAACTATATCGGTCGCGTGATTGACTATGAAAAACAAGCACCAATTCGTGGAGCTAAAGTTTCATTAAATACTGATGAAATCTCTCTTGTTTCTTACACTGATTTAGAAGGAATTTATCGTTTTCAAGTTAATCCTGATAAAGCAAAAGATGTACGGGGTCAAATATCGGTTGAGGCTTCAGGATATCGACCTTATCAATATTCTATTTGGTTGTCATCTGATAAAAAAGACTTAGGTGATGTCCGTTTAGGAGATTTTGGAGGGAGCAATACAAGTATTGCTAGTAATAGTAGTAGCACTAGCCGTAATAATAGTAGTAGCAATAGCAATAGTAATTTAATCGCGATCGCAGCCATTATTATGATAGCATTTTTTATTTTTGTGTCGCTATCCATGAGAAATTCCAATCGCGGCGATGATATTGATGATAATGGCAATAGTCGCCGGGAAAGGTCTGATTTACTTAATTACCAAACTCAGAGCTTGGGACTCTTGTAAATTAAATTACATGATGATTGTACTAGTCTCTGCGGTCTATTTATTCCCATCATCTTTTCTTCAGATTTAACTGAATAGTGATAAATATATCCTCAATACATTGCTCTTAATTTGCTCAGAAAACTCAAATATCTTAATTAAAAGCTATGCCAATCAAAAGCCATATCCACAACGACTCCGTATTTGTTGTTAGCGGCGGAGCTAAAGGAATTACTGCCAAATGTACAATCAAATTAGCCCAAAAATATCCTTGCAAGTTTATTCTTCTAGGACGTTCGGAATTAATCGCCAGCGAACCAGAATTTGCCAAAAACTGTAGCGATGAGGCAACATTAAAAAAACGTATCATGGAATACCTCTTGGCAACTGGTACAAAACCAACACCAATGAGTGTCCAAAAAATGTACAATCAAATCGCTTCTAATCGTGAAATCAAACAAACATTAGCAGCAATTCAACAAGCTGGTGGTTATGCTGAGTATTTAAGCGTAGATGTCACCAATATTGAAGTATTAAAAGCACAATTACACCAAGCAACTAGTAAACTAGGCAAAGTTACAGGAATTATTCATGGTGCGGGAAATTTAGCCGATAAGCTGATTGAAAAGAAAACCGCCGATGATTTTGAAAAAGTTTATACCGCAAAAGTCCAAGGACTAGAGAATTTACTTAATTGTGTTCCTGCAAGTCAACTAGAACATTTAGTTTTGTTCTCCTCCGTAACCGGATTTTATGGCAATATTGGACAATCAGATTATGCGATCGCTAATGAAATTCTGAATAAATCAGCCCATTTGCTCAAACAGCAGCATCCTGAATGTCATGTTGTGGCTATTAACTGGGGTGGTTGGGATAGCGGTATGGTGACACCCGAACTCAAAAAGGAATTTGCCCGTCGAGGTATTGATATTATTCCCGTAGATGCCGGTACGCAGATGTTGGTGAACGAACTCAACCCAGCGCATCAAGATACTACTCAGGTAGTTATTGGTAGTCCCATGATTTTACCACCCGCACCTCTGGGTAATGAGTTACGCACATATCGGGTACGTCGTCGTCTTCAAGCGGAAGCAAACCCGTTTTTAGCTGATCATACAATTGCTGGAAATTTGGTTTTACCTGCGACTTGTGCTGTCTCTTGGATTGCAGATACTTGCGAACATTTATATCCAGGATATCGTTTTTTCTGCGCTAGCAATTTTAGAGTTTTAAAGGGTATTAAGTTTAATGAAAATCTTGCCAGCGAACATATTGTTGAATTACAAGAAATATCGAAAATTGACGGGCAAGAAGTAGAATTAGAAGCAAAAATTTTCAGCTACAATGCTGCTGGTAAGCCAGTATTTCATTTCAGCGCTAATCCTAAATTAGTTCGGGAAATTCCCACAGCACCCATATACGAAAATCTCAACCTCGAAGCAGATAATATCATCTCGTTACGCGGTAAAGAATTTTATCAACAAGACCCATCATCATTATTCCATGGTGTTTCATTCCAAGAAATGAAACGCATAGTTAATATTAGTCCTGAAAAAATCACTGCTGAATGTTTTTGGAAACCAATTAGTTTTAAACAGCAAGGACAATTTCCAGTTGATTGGATGAATCCCTATGCAACTGATTTAAGTACTCATCCATTATGGATTTGGCTGTATCATTTCCATAAACAAATTTGTCTTCCTGGACAAATGGAAAGATATGAACAATTTGCCAGAACACCTGTAAATCAAATATATTACGTTTCTTGCGAAATTCAACAAAAAACAGCGACTGGTATTAGTGCTAATTTCATAGTTCATGACCAAGAAGGTCATATTTTCTCCCGTTTATTAGGGACTAAAGGTATTATTTTACCAAAACTATTGGGTTAAAATTTAGGTTGCCATTGTTCCGGAATACCGGATATGGCTTAAATGTCACTGCAAGCTTCATCACAAAAGCACAAGCATTCTATTGACGGCATACTGCTATTGAAACAGTATATCTATAAATAGACAATACTGTAATTCAGAATTATTAACTCCTCACTCATTATCTCAAATTACACCGTGGAAAAGATTGCAATTATCGGCTATTCCTGTTTATTCCCTGATGCCAAAAACCCTGATGAATTTTGGCATAATCTTATCGCTCAAAAAGATTCCACCTCAACAATTACTGCTGAGGAGATGGGAGTAGAACCCAATATTTTTTTTGATTCTAAAAAAGGTCAGCCAGATAAACTTTATTCCTTAAAAGGCTCATTTATTCGAGATTTTAAGTTTGATGCTAAAGGTTATAAACTACCTGCTGATTTTTTAGAAAGTCTCGATAATACCTTCAAATGGTCACTATATGTTGCCCAGCAAGCTTTACGACAATCTGGCTATTTAACCAATCCCGAAATTCTCGCCAAGTGTGGAGTAATTTTAGGTACTTTATCTTTACCCACGAAATCCTCAAATCAACTATTTGCACCAATTTATCAGCAAATTCTCACACCACCAGTTCGCGAATTACTACAACAAAACGATTTTGATTTAGCAAATTTACCTGCTAGCAATAGCCCCTCAAATCATAATGCGATGATATCGGGCTTGCCAGCCACGATTATTGCCCAGGCACTGGCATTATCAGATATTCATTACTGTATTGATGCAGCTTGTTCATCACCTTTATATTCCATTCGTCTAGCATCCCATTATCTCTGGACACATAAAGCAGATATGATGTTGGCTGGTGGAATTAGTGCATCTGATCCATTATTTTTGCGAATGCTATTTTCTAGCATTCAAGGATATCCCGAAAATAATGATATTAGCCGCCCACTCGATAAATCATCACGAGGATTAATCACGGCTGAGGGTGCGGGAGTCTTTGTATTAAAACGTTACAGCGATGCAGTTAGAGATGGGGATAGAATCTACGCCGTTGTTGCTGGGAATGGACTGTCCAATGATGGACGAGGCAAGCATTTACTTAGTCCCAACTCAAAAGGACAAGTTCTTGCTTTTGAACGTGCTTACGCAGAGGCAAATCTCAGTCCGAAAAATATTGATTATATGGAGTGTCATGCTACAGGCACTTTACTTGGTGATACAACCGAATTTAATTCCATTGAAACTTTTTTCGGTAAACATCAAGCCTCGCCCCTAGTTGGTTCCGTGAAGGCAAACGTGGGACATCTTTTGACTGCTGCGGGTGCTGTGGGGTTAACTAAGGTGCTTCTCAGCATGTCTAAAGGGGTTATCCCAGCTACCATTAACATTAAAGAACCCCTGGGAACAGGAAACAACGTTATTTCTCCGAAAAATATTATCCGTAGCGCCACTAACTGGTCAAGTAAAGCACCCGTGAAGCGGGCTGCGGTGAGTGCATTTGGATTTGGTGGTACCAATGCACATATAATTTTAGAGCAAGGTATGACTACGCACCCAACCTATCCCGAAGAACCACTGAAACCCACAAAAATGGCGATCGTGGGGATGGATGCTTTTTTTGGTAATTGTAATGGCTTGGATGCCTTTGAACGCAGTATTTACGACGGCACACAGCATTTTGTGCCTTTGCCAGCAGAACGTTGGCATGGTGTGGAAAAGCAAGCAGATTTACTCAAGCAGTACGGGCTGCCGGAAGGTAATGCACCCCAGGGTGCATATCTGCAAAACTTTGATGTCGATACATTAGCTTACAAGATTCCCCCCAATGAATTAGCAAAGTTGAATCCGCAACAATTACTATTATTGAAGGTTGCCGATCGCGCTTTGCAAGATGCAGGTATTAAGGAAGGTAGTAATGTTGCAGTGTTAGTTGCCACTGAAACAGAGTTGTCGGTTCATCAGCTACAGCAGCGTTGGCATTTAGATTGGCAGGTTAAAGAAGGTTTGATTGCGGGAGAAATTACCCTACCTACTGAGAAGGTGGCTCAACTGGAAACAGTTGTGAAAGATGGGATTCACAACTCTGTAGAGACGAGTGAGTATGTCAGCTACATTGCCAATATTATGGCAAGTCGAATTTCTGCATTATGGGATTTATCGGGGCCAACATTCACTATTACAGATGGTGAAAACTCAACATTTAGAGTATTAGAAATTGCCCAGAATATGCTGACAACTGGGGAAGTGGATGCAGTGTTAGTTGGTGCTGTAGATTTAGCGGGTAGTTTGGAACATATTTTATTACGAAATCAACTTGCACCAATGAATACAGGTGCGAAAACATTGAGTTTCGATCAAAAAGCCAATGGTTGGAATGTTGGTGAGGGTGCTGGTGCGGTGGTGTTGAAGCGTCATGATGTCGCCCAAGCGAATCAAGAACGAATTTATTCGGTAGTTGATGCTATTAGCTTTAGCCAGCAATATACAACTGGAAATAGTGTAGATAAATTAGACAAATCCCTAGTGACTCCTGATGCATCGCAGGTATATCAAGTTTGCACATCAGCATTACAAACGGCGAATGTCCAAGCAAACGATGTGGAATATATAGAAGTATATGGTAGTGGTGTAACTCCCGAAGATGATGCGGAAATTGGGGGATTGCTACAAGCTTATCCTGTAGGCAAGAATGGATTGAGTTGTGCGATTGGTAGCGTTAAATCTAACATTGGTCATACTTATACAGCATCGGGAATTGCCAGCTTAATTAAAACAGCACTGTGCTTGTATTACCGATATATACCCGGTACACCTAAATGGACTGGTGTTAAAAATCCAGCAGTATGGCAAGGTAGTCCATTTTACGTTGCTTCCGAATCGCGACCGTGGTTTTTGGGTAAAGATGCCAAAAAACGTGTGGCAGCCATCAATGGTATGAGTATTAATGGTACTTATGCCCATCTGATACTATCGGAAGAAGTAGAACAGGTAGAGCGTCAGAGCCGGTATTTGCAGCAGACACCATTCCATCTATTTCCTCTTGGAGGTAGCAATTTACCAGATTTGCTCACCCAGCTAGAAAACTTGCAAAATCTGATTACTCAAAATTCTCACCTTAACCAAGTTGCCAGTCAGACTTTTAGTACATTCCAAACAAGGGAAAATTCAGATTACATCCTCGCAATAGTTGGACGCAATCCAACCGAATTAACAAAAGAAATCGACAATGCAGTCAAAGGAATTACCAAAGCGTTTACTACGGGAGAAGACTGGTTAACACCATTAGGTAGTTACTTTACTCCCAAACCCTTGGGTAAAGATAGTCAAGTCGCTTACATTTATCCTGCTGCCGTCAACTCATATATTGGGATAGGACGTAATCTGTTCCGCTTATTTCCACGAGTCCATGAAGATGCAGCCCTAAAGAGCTTGTACAGCGTTGTCGCCGACGTTTCCCGTCTCGTTTTTCCCCGCAGTCTCAACAAACTTTCCACCCGTCAACTCGAAAACCTCGAAAAACAACTCCTAGAAGACTCCCTAGCAATTTTTGAAACCGACATGGCTTTTGCGCGGTTAATTACAACAATTATCCGCGACGATTTCCAAGTCAAACCCAAATATGTATTTGGTTACAGCTTGGGAGAAACCAGCATGATGTCATCAACAGGGGTTTGGAGCGACTTTAGCAAAGGTATTAACGCTTTTCATACCTCCCCCTTATTTGGAGACAGAGTCTCAGGAGCAAAAAACGCGGTGCGGGAATATTGGGGAATGCCCACAGTACACCATACAGGAGATGATAGCTTCTGGAGTACTTACCTATTAATGGCAGAACCCGGCAAAGTCCGGGAAGCATTGAAAAACGAACCTCGCGTTTACCTCACCCAAATTAATACACCCGAAGAAGTCGTCATTGCCGGAGATACTCAAGGGTGCGATCGCGTGATTAAATCCCTTGGCTGTAATGCCTTCCGTGCTCCCTTCAACCACGCCATACATAACGAAGCAATGCGTTCGGAATACGGAGAGATAGCCAGAGTTAATACATTGCCAACCGTAAATATACCTGGAGTTAAATTCTATTCCTCCGCAGAATATCAACCAATCGAATTAGAATGCGATCGTATTGCCCATAGTATCGCCAAATGTTTGTGCGAACCTCTCGACTTCCCCCGCCTCATTAACCAAGTTTATAACGACGGAGCCAGAATTTTTCTGGAAACAGGTTCCGGTAATATTTGTTCGCGTTGGATTGATAAAACTCTAGAGAACAAACCCCACATTACCATACCCTTAAATCGTCGAGGAGTAGATGACCATACCTCAATTGTGAGAGCCTTAGCCAAACTTCTCAGTCATCAAGTACCTCTAAATTTAGCACCCCTTTACTCAACAGAAAAAGTCAGCAGTAAATCCAGTAAAACAAATATGAAAACTGTTGCCATTGGCGGAGATTCAATCACAGACAAAATACTCACTCCAGAAAATAGGCAAATCTTCCAAAACTTATCAATCGAGACACCAAAAGTCAGTAACAAAGTAACTAAAACTAATTTTATCAATCCCCAACCAAACATTAAAAAGCAAGAGGAATTACCCATGAAAAAGGTCACGAATAACAGTTTGAGTTCCAACGAACCTCTAGAATTTGAAGAGTTAACTGGAACAGTCAAACCAAATCCAGAACCTTTTTCACAGATACCAGTGGCAGCACAAAATATTGCCGCCAAAAATTATCACTCCCACATTAGTAAATTGCACTTAGACAAGCTAAATACTAATAATTTTAGTGTTATCAAAAATCACGCATCTTTCTTAAAGAACCGTCAAGAATATAGCAAGCAAATTAGTGAGATTATACAATTACAGCTAGCTTGTGCAGAAAACTTATTGCGTGAATAGAGATTGGTTAATTGTGAATTGATAGTCAAGAGAATGGGAGAATATTCTCCCTCCTCTCCTTCTTCCCTCTGCGTTTTGAAAATATTCGAGGAATAAATCAGTGAGAACTGTTGGTACGGTGGTAAATTCACAAGAAAATGGTCTTATTTTTCCCAACTTTTCCTTTTACCAAAACCAAATATGGAAAGGTTCGCTCGATTGCGTCTCTTTTGATCGTCATAGTATCAAAGATAAATTATTAACTTTAAATAAACCTTGTTATATAGTTAGATTAGATGGTAACATCGGTGTTACTAATGATGGTTATATTTGTCCGACAGAAAATGGTAAAAATGGACAAGTTGAATTATTAGCAACAGTCGCACCTCTATCCACACAAAACTTAGGCGACCCAAATTTTTTAGCAGATTATGGTGTCAGATATGCCTATTCAACTGGTGCAATGGCAGGTGGCATTGCATCAGAAGAAATGATAATTGCCCTAGGAAAAGCGAAAATTCTCGGTTCTTTTGGTGCAGGTGGTTTACCTCCAGAAAGACTCGAAGCAGCAATTAATTGTATCCAAGCAGCATTACCTAACGAACCTTACGCATTTAATTTAATTCACAGCCCAAATGAACCAGCGATTGAACATCGTGCTGTTGATTTGTATCTAAAATATGGGGTGCGAGTTGTTGAAGCATCAGCATTTTTAGATTTAACTCCTAATATTGTTTATTACCGTGTTGCTGGATTAGGATTAAATTCAAGTAATGAAATTGAAATTAAAAATAAAGTAATTGCTAAGGTTTCTCGCCGAGAAGTAGCAAGTAAATTCCTCCAACCAGCACCACAACGTTTACTCAAACAACTGATTGAGCAAGGCTTAATTACCGAGTTTCAAGCATCATTAGCTGAGAAAGTACCAATGGCTGATGATATTACCGTAGAAGCAGATTCCGGTGGTCATACTGATAATAGACCTTTGGTATCTTTGCTACCTTCAATGTTAGCTTTGCGTGATGAAATTCAGACACAATATAACTATAAAAAAGCAATTCGTGTTGGTGTCGCTGGTGGAATTGCGGAACCGCGATCGGCATTAGCTGGATTTATGATGGGTGCAGCATATATAGTTACTGGTTCAATTAATCAATCCTGTGTTGAATCAGGAAGTTGTGAGCATACCAAACAACTACTGGCACAGGCAGAAATGGCTGATGTCATGATGGCACCTGCGGCAGATATGTTTGAAATGGGAGTCAAATTACAGGTTTTAAAACGCGGGACAATGTTCCCAATGCGGGCACAAAAGTTATATGAATTGTATCGAGCATATGACTCCATAGAAGCGATTCCCTTAGCAGAACGTGAAAAGTTAGAAAAACAGGTTTTTCGTAAGACTATTGCTGAAGTTTGGGAAGGGACAGTTACATATTTATCACAGCGAAACCCAGAAAAATTAGCTAAAGCTGTTAATAATCCCAAATTCAAAATGGCTTTGATTTTTAGATGGTATTTAGGATTATCTTCACGATGGTCTAACTCTGGTGAAAAAGGGCGTGAAGTAGATTATCAAATTTGGTGTGGTCCAGCAATGGGTGGTTTTAATGACTGGGTACGCGGCTCATATTTAGCAGAACCCAAAAATCGTCATGTTGTTGATGTTGCAAATCAGATTATGAATGGTTCAGCCTATTTATACCGGATTCAAAGCTTGAAAATTCAAGGCTTACAAGTTCATGAATTTTATTCCCAGTATTATCCAACAAGCTCGACTCTGTAATTGCTAAAACTAAAATTTGAAGTTCAGAAGTTTGAATAAAACTTTTATAGCTTCTGACTTCTACATTCTTCAAAAACAATCATATTTGATAATGATATGTGTAGCAACTAAAGTTGTGAAAATATCCAAATATTGAATTGCGATCGCAGAATTTTTCTAAGGTATTCATTCCTAATTACTATTTAATTAAAACTACTTAATTAGCTAGTATGCCTTAGCGGAAATAACGTCAATATTTATCTTGGTTGCAGACTTGAAGATAAATAAATTATTCCTTTGCATTTCGTACTCAAAATAATTCCTGATTAGCTTACATTTTAGAGGTAGGTAAATGATAGTTCCTAAAAAATTAGAGACAGCCGAAGATATTCAAGAATGGATGGTGAAAAAGCTGGCTGAGTTACTAGCAGTTGAACCGGATACTATTGATGTTCAACAACCTTTAGAAAGTTATGGTTTAGATTCATCACGAGCAATGGTTTTAGTCACACAAGCAGAAAAAATGCTCGGTTTAGAAGTGTCTCCTGTCTTGTTATGGCACTACCCAACTATTGAAGCTTTAGCACAACGTTTAGCTGAAGATTGTGAAGAAAATACATCCGAAGTTCAAGATACAAATGCTGCCAGTAAATCCAGCCCAACATTGAATTTACAAGCAGAAGCTGTTCTTGATCCTAGAATTTATCCGGCTTCATCTTATTTTGCTTTTACTTCTACACCCGATAATGTTTTTCTAACAGGGGCAACTGGGTTTTTAGGGGCATTTATTATTTATGAATTATTAAAGCAGACAAATGCAGATGTTTACTGTTTAGTACGTGCTGCGAATCTTCATGCAGGCAAAAATAAAGTCAAAAATAATTTAGAAAAATATGGAATTTGGGAAGATAGTTTTGAATCTAGAATTATCCCCATTTTAGGTGATTTGTCGCAGCCACTTTTAGGTATTAGCCAAGAAGCTTTTGAAATGCTGGCTGCAAATATGGATGCTGTCTATCACAGTGCTGCCACATTGAATTATGTTTACCCTTATTCAGCCCTCAAAGCTGCAAATGTTTTGGGTACTCAAGAGGTTTTACGGTTGGCAAGTATGATTAAAGTAAAACCCATGCATTATGTTTCCAGCGTTGCGGTGTTTGAATCTCCTGCCTATGCAGGTAAAGTTGTCAAAGAAGATGATGATTTTAACCATTGGGAAGGAATTTTCCTCGGTTATTCGCAGACTAAATGGGTAGCTGAAAAGCTAGTAAAAATAGCTGGAGAAAGAGGACTACCTATTACTATTCATCGCCCTCCATTAATCTCTGGACATAGCGAAACTGGTGTTGGGAATACTGATGATTTCATTAATTTAATGGTTAAAGGTTGTCTGCAAATAGGAACTTTTCCTGATGTAGATTACATGATGGATATGTCTCCTGTGGATTATGTGAGTAAATCAATTGTTCACCTATCACTACAAAAAGAATCTCTGGGTAAAGCTTTTAATTTACAACATCCACAACCTGTTCCATTAAAAGAATTGGTAAATTGGGTAAGTAAATTTGGTTTTGCAGTAGAAGTTATTCCCTATGAAGAATGGCAAAATCAGTTAGTTAATATCAGTTCTCCTGACAATCCTCTATACACATTACGACCATTTTTACTACAACGTTGGTCAAAAGAACAAATCACAATTCCTGATTTATATCTGAAGGCAAAACGACCATTTATTAGCTGTGATGCGACACTTCAAGCACTGGCTGGTAGTAATATTGTCTGTCCACCGATTGACTCGAAGTTGTTTATGATATACTCAGCTTTCTTAATTGAGTCTGGTTTTATTCAGATGGGTTAGGGATACATAAAAATCGGGGAAAGAGGAAAGTATTTGATTTTGACGCTTTTCCTCATCCCCTAAAAAAGTAATCATCTGTGAATTCTAGACAAGTGCTAATCATGTACCCGACTTCTTGTAAAAGTTGGGTATTTTTGTTTGAAGATTTACAAATGTTATATATTCTTGGTCTATTTCCCAAATATAGAAAATAAATAGAAATTATTTTAGCTATCGCCAATTTTTTTCCCTTTCATCAAAATCTTCGATCCAACTTGTTGTTTCTGGTTCTTGTGTTTGTTCTTGCTCTTTGTCTATGTCTAATTTATTTATTTTTCTACTTTGATATCTATTGAATATTTTCACGAGATATTGTGTAAGTTTTTGAGTACGACAAAAAATCATTTTAATCATTATTTTTTGGTCTGGTATTTTCAGCAATTATTCATATTGCACAATATAATTCAATATTATCAATTCGTAAATTGCTTTACAGGTATCAAGAAAGACATTGTTATACATAATGTAATTATTAAAGGCTAGAAATATCGATAATTAACAGTAAAATTACGTATAATAAAGCCATAAAATTTAACAAAGTATAAACTTCTCATAGTTCTTGCAATTCTCCGAATCAATCTCAACCAGTCAAGTTTCACTTGCTGAAGCACTAGTCTGTGGTAAACCTGAGAGTGAAGGAGTTTAAGTTTTGCTCGCAATTCCGAAATATTTTCACCCACCCACCTACTTACCTCCTTCCCCCTTTTGCTCCTACTATGTGTATGTCTTGATAAATGTATAAATATGCCTCAGATTTACGTAAACCCAGTTAGCGGGGATGATACTGCTGCTGGTACTCAACAAGCACCATTTAAAACGATCGCAAAAGCTCTACAACAAGCTAGTGCGGGTTTGACGATTCAACTTGCGGATGGTAATTACAATAGCCAAACTGGGGAAAAATTCCCTTTATTAATTCCTGGAGGAGTCAACTTAGTTGGTAACGAAAGTAACAAAGGAAGTAACGTGATTATTGAAGGTAGTGGCGAATTCCTCAGCCGCACCTTTGCCCGCCAAAATGTGACAATTCTCATGGGAAGTGGTGCGGAGTTGCGGGGCGTAACCGTAAGTAATCCAGCCACACGCGGTACAGGAATTTGGATTGAATCAACAACTCCTTTGGTTGCTAATTGCACATTAAATAAATGTAAGCGAGAAGGAATATTTATTACTGGTGAAGCTAACCCCCTCATTCGCGATAATATTTGTACAGAGAATGCCGCCAATGGAATTGCGATCGCAAAAAATGCTAAGGGTGATATTCGCAATAATGAATGCTTTCAAACGGGTTTTGGTATTGCCGTTAGCGACACTTCATCACCAACCTTAAATGGCAACAAAATCTATGAAAATCGTTCTGGGTTGGTGATTTCTAACGATTCACGTCCCATCCTACGGAATAATATTAGCGAAAGAAATACTCAAGATGGGATGACTGTGATTGCCAATGCATTGCCTGATATTGGTATCATAGACAGTCCTGGTGGCAATATTTTTCGCAACAATGGACAATTTGATGTGCAAAATGCTGGTGTGAATAAATTAATTTCGGTAGGAAACCAAGTCGAAGCAGCAAAATGCAAGGGTAATATCGAATTTATCGGGAATCAAGCACCAACACCAACCCCAGTACCAACACCAACCCCAGTACCAACCCCAGCACCAACACCGACACCAGCACCAACCCCAGTACCAACGCCAACGCCAGCACCATCACCATCACCAACACCAGTACCAACACCAACACCAACACCAACACCAACACCAACACCAACACCAACACCAACACCAGTACCAGTACCAGTACCAACACCGAGCGAATTAACAGATATTAGCGGACATTGGGCAGAAGAATTTATTAAAGAATTGAATAAATTTGGTATAGTCGCAGGCTTTAAGGATAGGACATTCAAACCAAATGCAACCATGACAAGGGCGCAATATGCTGCTTTATTAGTCAAAGCATTTAACCCGCAAGCAAAACGTCAAAGTATCAAATTTAAAGATGTTGCTGATAACTTCTGGGCTAATCAAGTTATCCAACAAGCATACCAAGGACAATTTCTCTCTGGGTATCCAAATGGTAATTTCCGTCCTAACGAAAATATTCAACGGGTGCAAATTATAGTATCCCTCGTTAATGGACTGGGACTAGCCGCTAATGCAGTAAAATCATTAAAAAGTTTTGATGATCAAGGGAATATACCTGAATACGCCAAAGATGAAGTATCAATAGCTACTGATAGAAGAATTGTTGTTAATTACCCAAATATTAAGCAAGTCAACCCCACTCGCGAAGCTACACGCGCAGAAGTGGCAGCAATGGTGTATCAATCTTTAGTAAATGCAGGTCGTGTAGCGGCGATAAACTCGCCTTATATTGCTTAGTGGATTATTTTGGTAAGGATTTTTGAGCAACCGTATCCTCGCCTTTGAGCAAAAGTCGGGGATATGAGTTCAAGTCCGGGAAATTCAGTTATCATTAATTCTTATCGTATCGGTTTAATTGTCAAATCTTTTGATTGAGATGCAAATAAATGATACTTAAGCAGATATGCGATCGCTAAAGGCTCAAATTATTCAAGTAAAATCTATAACCATAGCTAGATAATTTTTATCAAGTTCTTTGCTAGTAGAATCTAATACCCTCTCCCCAAAATTTGGCAACAGATAAATCTCTGTGTCTCTCCATATCCTCATCTCTGCTGCATCATCGGTGACTTTCTTTTGAAGAAGTGGTATAAAGTATCTTTAATTTATCACTATAATCAACAGAAATCATTGTATATATTAGTACATAAATATTTCACCTTTCGCTACAAAGAATGTTAAAAAAATGCGTATATTTTCTTTCTCTGTCTGAAATCAGGAGAATATCTAGATGAAACAAAGGTTACGAAATTTTTAAATCACCAAGTTTTTTAACCACCAGGGTATAAGTATGACTACAAATCGGATTGTGTTTGTACAAAATAGCGTAATTAAGCAACAACCTATTGAATCAAGCCAATTACCAAGCAACCAGCGCCAAGACATACCTGCTGGTACTACTTTAGTATTGCAATCTTATAACATACCTCCGGGTAGCAACAACCACTATAAAATTAGTCTTGATGATATTCAATTCAAAGGTTTTAGTAACTGGTTTGCATTTGCGAATCATGTACAAATAATTCAAGAACCAATTGTTCCTGAAACATCTGTCGAAGCAGTTATTGCCAAGCAGACTGATAAAACTACAGCCCACATCAATGTCAACCGCAACACTTTAGGAACTCAACAAGGGTTTTTAAAACTTGTTTTTAATGTTGATACATTTATTAAACGCGCACCAGTTGATTCTCAGACTCTTAACGAACAATCTAAACAACTAATTCCCGCAGGCACAGAATTGATTTTGGCTACAAATCTACCGGATAATAACAACATCGTCAAATTTCCAATTCAAAGTAATCACGTGAAATTCAACCTTTTCAATGTCGAAATCAAAGGTTTTTCGCAAGATTGGTATGCATTTATCAAACATGTTGGTATTCAAAGGGTTGGATAGAATGATTTTTGGTTTTTGATTCATTCATTGTTGTATATTCATTTGCATTGTAGAGACGTTATATATATATGTAATGTCTCTACAGAGTTTTCAAACTATATGTTGAGGATTTTTTATCCTATTGTTCCTAATTATTTAGACTAATTGGAATATTACTTACCCTTTGCCACCAGTGAATGTCACACTTTGAATAAAATAACGATTGAAGAATGCATAAATCCCCAAAGCTGGTATGGTAAATATCATCGACGCAGCCATAATATAATTCCAAAAGCTGATATATTGACCTTTGAAAGTATTTAAACCTAATGGTAAGGTAAACATTTCTGGGTCGAACAAAATTACTACAGGCAATAAAAAGTTATTCCAACTACCCATAAACACAAATACTGCTTGTGCCGCTAATGCCGGTTTTGCTAGCGGTAAAACGATACGTCTAAAAATACCAAATTGCGTTAATCCATCCAAAGCTGCTGCTTCTTCTAGCTCCTTAGGAAAATTGACAAAAAATTGCCGCATCATAAATATAAATGTTGCATTTACCATACTAGGAATTATCATTCCTTGGTATGAATTTAACCAGCCAAAGGTTTTTAAAATTAGGAATGTGGGAATCAGTGTAATTTGTGCTGGTACTGCTAAAACTGTGAGAATGAGCAAAAACCAAAATCGCTTACCTGCAAAGCGTAATCTCGCCAGTGCATAACCTGCCATTGTGTTAAATAATAGGTTTAATCCTGTGACACTAAAGGCAATAATTATGCTATTAAAGAGCCAGCGTAAAAATAATGGTTCTTGAATAAATATTTGTTTGTAGTTATCGAGAGTAAAGTTTTTGGGTAAAAAATTGGATTCTCCGCTAGAAATTTCTGCGAGGGTTTTAAATGAAGCTGAAAGTGCCCACAGAAAAGGAATAAGGGTTATGACTGCGTACAGTGTTAGCAGTGTATATAGTAGTATTTTCCAGAGGGAGAAATTACGAGGAGGCATTTTAGTATTTTAGAAATTTTATCAATATTTTGCCTCAATCAAGAAGCTTCATTATCTAGTCATTAGTATTTATTAAATCAAAGTAAAGTTAATTTACATTTTTTCACCAAAAAATCGACGTTGAATCAAAGTTGTGGTGATAATTACAATAGCTAGGAGAAATGCGATCGCAGCTCCATAACCCATTTGCAAGTTCCGAAATACCGCTTGGTATATCAGTAAAACTACTGTGAGAGTGGCATTATTTGGACCACCATTACCGTTAGAAAAAATGTAAGATTGGTCAAATAATTGAAATGTACCAATAATTCCCATTGCTAACACGAAAAATGTCACCGGGCGCAACATCGGAATAGTAATATATATAAGCTGTTGCCAAGGATTTGCCCCATCTAATTCGGCTGCTTCATAAAGCGATCGCGAAATATCCTGCAAAGCTGCTAAATAAATTACCATAAAAAATGGCGCAGTTGACCAGATATTCATTAGCATAATACCTTTGAGGGCAACACTAGGGTCGCCTAACCAGTTGTAAGTAGGTAATCCCAAAAAGGCAAGAAAATTATTTAACAATCCGTTACTGTTATATATCCACATGAAAATCAGCGTTAACACTGCTGAAGATGTAACAGTTGGCAAAAAGTAAAGGATTCGCCACCAATTTTTCCCACGAATCCCAGAATTTAGCGTCACCGCTAAAATTAATGCCAAAATTGTTTGTGATGGTACCACAATCACCACATATTCAATTGTATTTCGCAACGCAATCCAAACGCGATCGTCTTCTAGTAAATGGCTAAAATTGCGTAACCCAACAAACTCGTATTCAATTCCGCCTAGTAAGCGAACTTTATGCAGTGACAAAAATACGGCGTAAAGAATGGGCAATACAACAAATATTCCCAGCACCAAAATAGTTGGCAGCATAAAACCGTAGGCAGTCAAATTGTTGCCCAGATGCAACTTATCATTTCTTCGCCATCTTCTTGCTTCAACCACAGTTAACCTCCACACCTACCACGCACTCGATTAGCTATGAGGAAGGTAAGGTGCATGATTATCTATCCTACTCCTTTTGATAGAGGGATTCTCGGCAAATATAAAAGAAAAGTCAGAATAAATCTGTGTTTGCTTTGATCATAACTCTTGATTTAATCCCATCTGCAAAAACTAATTCGTCAACCGGACAAAATCTTCAAGCTGGATTCTGACTCCGGAATTTTCAATTATCTTTTGATATTATGGATTTCGATATGCTTGAATGAAAGCTTTTACTGAATTTCCGCAGAGACTCATCGTTGCTTCACGATGAATATCTTGATTTCTGACTTCAGTAATTAATTGAATTTCTAAAGTTTGATTCAACTCCAATATTTTTTGACTGGGAACTGACTGTAAAGCTTTTTGAAGATTCTCCTGTCCAGAATTAATCTCCGGACTAATTTCTAGCTGATGTGCTAATTCCGTAACACTGACTCCAGCCGCAGCAGCTAACACCAGAGGTTGTGCTGATGCTCGAATAGTATCTATTTCATAGATTGTAAACAGTGTTGATGCTAGCTTGACTTGGGAATAAAGGGACATGGCAACTTCTGATGATATTCCTGCCATTGCAGCAAGTTTGCTACTAATACCCTTTCGCAACGAACAGAACTTAGATTCGCTAATGGCATGTTTTGCCATCTTTTTTTTATCCCCTCTCCAAGAAGAATCATTTAAAAAGCGCTGTCCCCACTCTCTACCATCTTCAATTGCTAAAGTCACCGTTTGTCTAATAACCTGTAACTTGATACCCGAATCGGAATTCATACAATTTAAAGTTGAGATATTAAAAAAATTGAGATTATAGCCTTATAATTCCCATTAAAATCAATAAAATTAACGTCGCCTTGATTATTTATTTTTCTTTACTTTTATAGAGGTCTCTAATATCAAGTTTGTGTAAAGTATGTTTCATTTTCCGAAACCAAGCTGACAAGTTTTGTAGAGAAAGGCTAAGTTAGTTTTAATTAATGGCGCTTCCTTGCAGCTATGGTAAAAGAATTAGCAATCCGCACTACAGGACTCATAAAGCAATTTGACAGACATGTCGCTGTCAACGACATTGATTTGGAAATCGCAGCCGGTGAAGTTTATGGATTGATAGGCCCGAATGGTGCTGGTAAAACAACGTTAATTCGGATGTTAGCAGCAGCAGAAGAACCAACGGTTGGTGAAATCTTTATTAATGGCGATCGCCTTTTGCGTGATAAGAGTAATCCTACTCTCAAACGCCGTCTAGGATATCTACCCGACGACTATCCTTTATATGATGAACTCACGGTTTGGGATTATCTCGATTATTTTGCGCGATTATATAAGTTACGTGAACCTCGACGTACCCAAAGGCTACACGAAGTTTTAGAACTGATTCAGCTAGGGAACAAGCGTAATAGCTTGATTTCTACCCTTTCGCGAGGAATGAAACAGCGTTTAAGTTTGGCAAGGACTATTATTCATGAACCGATAGTATTGCTGCTAGATGAACCTGTTTCTGGTCTTGATCCGATTGCGCGGATGCAGTTCCGCGAAATCATTAAGATACTCCAAGAAGCGGGAATGACGATTATAATTTCTTCCCATGTACTCAGCGATTTGGCAGAACTTTGTACATCTGTAGGAATTATGGAGCTTGGTTGTTTAGTAGAAAGCACTTCACTACAACAACTTTATCAGCGTCTTTCGCGTCAGCAAATAGAGATATCAACTCTAGGAAAAATTGATGAGCTATTAGGAGAATTAAAAAATAACTCCTTGGTTCATGAGTGGGAAGTTCTGCCCACAAAAGATAAAATTAGGGTGAATTTTTCGGGAACACAGGAAGATTGTGCAGATTTATTACGAAGTTTGGTCAGTGCTGGAGTTCCATTGACTAATTTCCATTGTACTCAGGAAGATTTGGAAACAATTTTCTTAAAATTGGGTCACAAACAAGCATCTTAATTTCATGTTGAATATCCAATAACTGTTAAAAATTAGATGTTTTTGGAGACTTAAATCAATGACGGAGAGTGTTTTTGAAAAAATAGGCGATCGCAATCCGCAATTTGTGCGAGAGGTGAAAGGTCGCCTAAAAAGACTTCCGATTTTGTTAACGGTTTTTCTATCGTTATTGATGCAAACTTTGGTTTATATCAATAATCAAAGGTTTGATGATTCACTAAAGGAAAATGTGAGCAATTGGGGAGGAATTGTTAACTCAATTAATCTATTATTTGTTTTTTCACTATTAGTTTGTGGTACTTACCAAATAATCAATGATATTTCCAGAGAAGAATCTCGCGGAACATTAAATTTTATTCGTCTGAGTCCACAGTCAGAAGTGAGTATCTTGATTGGGAAAATTTTAGGAGTACCAATTTTACTTTACTTATTTATTGCCTTTGCAATTCCTTTTCATTTAGTTTCGGAAATTTGTGCAGGAATTCCATTCGGGAATATTTTGGGTTTTTATATTATCTTAGGTAGCTGTTGTGCTCTTGTTTTCAGTGGTGCGACGTTAATAAGTTTAATGGCGCAAAACATACCGTCAAACTCACAAGGCTTTTTAGCTTGGTTAGCTAGTGCGATCGTTTTGAACTTGTTGATATTTTCTTACTCTATTTCTAATGTTTCTGACTACGGTATATCTCTAAATCATGCATTCGCCTGGTTATTGATGTTCAGCCCATTTGCTATAGAAAACTATCTTATGGCTGATTTGAGTAATAATATGGCAGCGATAGAGTTGAAAAATTTACAGTTTTTTCAGATTCCAGTTGGTCTCAACATTATCACTGTAATGAGCATTTATTTAGCAAATTATGCTTTTTGGATTTTTAGCATATGGCAAATTATAAAACGTATATTCCGTAATCAAAAGTCAACATGGTTTAGTAAAAACTACAGCTATTTTTTTGTTGTAGGAATACAAATATTACTCTGGGGTTTCACTCTCCAAAATCAAAATATTGAATCTAAATTTGATGTCTCGAAAATCAGTTACCAAATAGAACAAAATATAAGCTACTTTTTATTGCTCAACTTAATCTTAATATATTCGTTGATGCGGATTTTATCACCTCAACGTCAAGACATTTTAGATTGGTCACGATACCGTCGTTTAAATAGGCAGCATAATCAGGATAGAAAAAATCATCTACTGGAAGATTTATTTCTCGGAGAAAAGAGTCCTTCACAACTGGCGATCGCAGTTAATTTACTATTGATAATAGTTCCATTTCTTGCCTGGATAATTCTCTCTCCGTCTTTTGCAGTTGAGACAATCAACAGTTTTCTTTTGAACATTCTTCTTTGGAAGGTTAGTAATGTTAACTCACTCCATTTGTTATTAGGGATTGGTTGCTTTTTCGTTTTGACAATTATCTATGCAACAATCTATCAGCGATTGGCATTACTCCCAGTCTCGCAGCCTTTTTCCTGGGCAATGGCAAGTATTCTATTACTAAATATTATTCCGGCTTGGATTTTAATGATGATGAAAATATACCCCAGTCAAAATCCAATTCCTTGGTTATTTTCTACTTTCCCCTGGCTAGGATTCAGCGCTAGTATTCCCATAATTTTGGTTGCATTTTTGAGCGAAATTATGGTTCTAGTTGTTTGTAATCTGCAATTTATGCGCTGGAGCGAACGAGTTGGTAACTCTACGACTAAGGAGTTATTTACAGTACAGCATCAGGGTAATTAGCAAGTGAGTACAACATCAACATCTTTAATTAATCATAACTTTTGGAGATTTAAATAAATGATGGGGAGTCTTTTTGATAAAGTAGGCGATTGGAACCCGCAATTTATCCGGGAAATCAAAGGTCGTCTCAAACTATTTCCAGTTTTGGTGACTGCGGGTATGTCTATACTCGGTCAAATCGTTATATTTTTGATTCAATTAGGGCAATATCCAGAAAGAAAATACGCAATTACCGCTCCATATTGTTTACTGGGTAAGGATTATCAGAAGCAATTACAGGACTTATATAAAGTAGGAGATAAAATCCAAAAGCAAGTTTACTATTTCAGTAGTAAAGCAAATTTTGATTTAGAAAAGCTAAATGCAGCAAAAGAACAATTGAAATTAACTCAAGCGGAACAGAAGCGAGTTAATGATGTTATGTATGGTGGCAAATTTTTCTGCCCTATAGACAAAATTGATTTCCAAGATTGGTGGCGTGACCATTGGGAATATATTTTTCTTTCTCTTAGCGTTATTTTTGTGTTTGCTTTGTTGGTTGGTGGCACTTATTTATTAATTAACAACCTTGCGCAAGAAGAACGCCGTAGTACACTGAATTTTATTCGCCTTAGTCCTCAGTCAGAAACTAGTATTTTGACTGGCAAAATTCTCGGTGTACCAATCTTAGTTTATCTCTTTACAGCTTTAGCAACTCCTTTACATCTTGTATCTGGGAAAGCTGCGGGAATTGCATTTAGCCATATTTTCAGCTTCTACATTATTCTCATTGGCGGTTGTATTTTCTTCTTTAGTGCAGCGCTACTATTTACTTTAAGCACCAAATTTTTAGGTGGATTTCAGCCTTGGTTAGGTAGCGGTTTAGTTTTAGTTTTTTTGATGTTTACATTGACACTATCATCATCAAGATCACATGCGAACCATGCAGGAGTATGGTTCACGATGTTCAGCCCCATATTTGCAGTTGAACATTTATTTCCTAACTTATTTGGTCGTTCATATTACAACTCCTCTTACGACTCTTCTTCACCATTATTTGCTAATTTACAATTTTTTCACATTTCCGTCGGCTCTACTTTAATTGGCTTAGTTACGACTCATCTCGCTAACTTTGGCTTGTGGACTTATGGGATTTGGCAAGGACTCGAACGTCGTTTTCGTAATCCTAATACAGCAATAATTAGTAAATTTCAAAGCTATTGGTTAGTCGCAGGCTTACAAGTTTTACTCTGGGGATTTACACTGCAAAAAAGCAATAATTATTACCCCCCTTCGTATCTTGGTAAACATTCATACTATGAACTCAATTACCAAATCACTACTAATTTACCCATTTTATTCGCCTTTAATTTAGCCTTGCTCTTTGGGTTAATGTTCATTTTGTCACCACAACGTCAAGTAATTCAAGATTGGGCAAGGTATCGTCATCATGGTGGTTCAGGTCGTCAAGGTTGGCAACATAGCTTATTTGGAGATTTATTATTAGGTGAGAAAAGTCCTTCCTTAGTGGCGATCGCCTTGAATTTAATCATCATGCTAGTGCCTGTTGCTACTTGGGTGCTTCTGGCAATCAATTTGAATAGTCGTCAAAATAATGTTTTAGATTGGCTCATTAATGATGCTGGCAGATTTGAAGTGCTGGTGGGCTTGGCAATGTTTTTTACCATAATCATGATTAATGCTACTATCACCCAGCGAATGCTGATCTTGAAAACCTCTAAGCGTTATTTTTGGGCAGTTGGTACTGTTGGTGCTGTAATGTTTTTGCCGCCAATAATATTCGCAATGATTAATTTGAATCCCCAAAACAATGCTTTTCCTTGGTTAATGTCAATCTTCCCCTGGGCTGGTTTACAATACGCTGGCACACCAATTGTTTTGACAGTATTTGTAGCTGAATTGGTTATCTTAGCTGGGTTAATTTTCTTCCTGACTAAGAAAATCCAAAATGAAGGAGCCAGTGAGACGAAAGCAATGGGTAATTAAATAATATTACTCTCCAAAAGTCCGTAAATAAAAATTTACAGGAATCTAGGTATAAAAGTCTAGATTCCTGTATTTTATGTAGAAATTAATTCAGATTAGCTCAGATGCAAGTTACTCAATCAATAATGATTCTTGCATCATAGTTTGAAAGCGAATATCATGGCGAATATCATCAAAATCAGCTTCAGTTTTGAGCATTTGATAATATTGATTGGGACTACGCTGAATGGCTTGGCGTAAGCATATTACCACTTGCTCAATGTCACCTTGTAGGGCATAGCAACAAGCTTTATTATACCAAGCAGAATCATCATCAGGTTTTAACTTCAATGCCTGCTCAAAAGAGGCGATCGCATTTTCATAATTGCCTAATTCGTATGATACCCAGCCATGACTATACCAAGCGGACTCATCATTGGGATTGAATTTTAAGACAATATTGTAGCAAGCTAAAGCATCTTCGTAGCGTTGCAAATGCTCCAAAACATTCCCGCGATTGTACCAGGCAAAATCATCCAAATAGTTAATTCTTAAAGCATTATCAAAACACATTAGTGCTTCTTCATACTGCTCCAGTTTGTCACACAAAACCGCACCGAGACTTAGCCAAGCATCTTGATAATTTGGCTTGATTTTCAATGCCTGTTGATATGCATTTATAGCTGCATCATAATACCCCAAATCGGTAAAATTATCTGCGTGATCGCACCAAACCAGATGTTCATTTACCTCGCTTGATAAAACTTGAAATTCACAAGCCAGTAAATCTTGTTCTTCGCCAGCATTAAGCATAAATTTCCACCCCAAGAGTTAATCCGCCTTAAAACTTGGTCAATATTGTTAACTTCAAATTTCCCCGATAATTTCCGGAGCTTTTGACTTTGTCTTCTTTGAATATTTAAAGTTGATGGATATTATGTCGCCATTGCTGCACTTGAATCTGTATTTCTTTTGACAAGTATTTATCGAACTGTGGATAAATTGGTAACCTTGGTACTAATGTCCAACCCTGAGTTGCTAAATCTTTTTTTAAGATTTCTGCCTGGGGATGAGAATAATCGGGATTCACTTCATCTTTAGGTGAAATCCCTCCTAAATCAGTTGCTCCAGCTTCTAAGCAGGCAATTAACCATTCTTGATTAGTAACTAAATTCGGTGGTATTTGAATGACAATCTCTTTAGGTAAAATTTCCCTCGCTTTAGCGATGACTTTGGGCAATTCTAGTGGGTTAAATACTGATGAATGATAACTTTCCTGGCTGCCTGGACTGTAGGGTTGTAAGATAACTTCTTGAATGTGATGGTAGCGTTTGTGTATCCGAGAAATCGCTTCTAAACTATCTTCGCGATCGCTTTCTGTTTCGCCAATGCCGAGTAAAATACCTGTTGTAAAAGGTACTTGCAACTCACCCGCCCATTGTAATTGTTGTAACCTAGTTGCTGGTAACTTACTTGGTGCGTATTTGTGTACATTCTCTGACAATTTTGGGGTTATTTGTTCTAACATTAAACCCATAGAAACATTCACCTGTTTCAGGGTTCGCATTTCCTCAAAACTCAAAATACCCGCATTCGTATGCGGCAAAAAGCCCATTTTTAGGGCTAATTCACACAAATTATAAATAAGTTGAAACCATTCTTGGCGGCGCGAGGAATGAGGGTGTACTTCTCCACTGAGTATGAGAATTTCACAGACTTGGTGTTGATTGTTTTGATGCTGATTTTGTAAGTTTTGCAATCTCTTTTCTGCCTCAGATAAGCTTATCCAAGGACTTTTACCTGGCTCTGCACGAAAATTACAATAAGTACAACGATTAAAACATTCATAAGTTGGGACAATAGTGTAAGCAGGACTGTAGGTAATATACATAGATAATTGGCAATTTATAATACTCTGCTTTGCGTCTACCGCCTGATTTTGTTTGCTGGGAAGAATCTCTCCCCAGTAAGTAGGCTACCTCTATGCCCATTGCCCTAATTCCATATCTTGCTGTTTAGCATAGATATTTTTCAAATGCTTTTTAACAGTGTTAATTGTAATATAAAGCTGTTCGGCAATTTCTCTATAGGAAAAATTTGCGCGACGTAACAACCATACTTCAGTTTCGCGCTCTGTTAAACCAAATTTTTGTGCATCTCTAATAGCCATATTTTGGCTAGATTGGTTGCAATCTTCAAGAGTCACAATTATGTAGTTATTCTCATTGTCATCAATTTGCAGCCATCGCGCCCGAATTCTCAGTTTTATTGATTTGTTATCCACCTCAAGTTCCATAAAAATTTTTTCATTGGGGAAAAGTTCGCGGCTTTCAATCAAAGACTCGCAAACCTGCCAAATTTCTTTGGGGATAGCGTTTTCTTTGTTTTCGGGTGATAATTGCCAGCACATTTCGCGAGCACATTCATTGGTATGAAGTAATTCACCTTCAGATGTGATGATTAAAATGCCATCAACGAAGCTTTCAATTACTGCCTGCAATAATTCAATTTGCGGAAATGGTAGCAATTTTTTACCATCAATATAGTTATGATCAGATTGCTTATCAAAAATACTACTTTCGGTAGATTCTATTTTATTTATATTGTTATATGCAAATGGGAACATAATTTATCTCCTTTCAGACTGAACGTTTAGGACTAAATATTTCGATAATGAGAAAAAATAATTAACCAGAACTTAGATAGCTGCATTGTCTGTGCAGTTAATATGTACCTGCAATGATTAGCTGGTAAGTTTTCCAACTATCTAGAAGCAGATTTAGGTGCAGCGAATTTTGCGGAATTGTTCTGAAGTAGGGTGAAGTTTTGAGTAGTCAAGAGAAACAAGTCTGCGATTATGCATCTACCCCAGCATCTCACCAGCATCGATCAATTCTTCCCTCCAGAAGAACAGCGCAAATATGTTTTGCAATTACAAGGAAGGGTGGGTTTAACGCGTCGTCGGGCAGAATATTTTGTCAAACTATGGGCTTATTTGCTGCTCAAACAACAATACGCACTAGGGAAGCAGCCGAAATTACCCTTAACTCAACTCGATTTACCAGAAGGTTTTGTCGCTTGTACCCATCGAGAAACACAAGAAATATTTTACGGTGACTCAGAACGAGGAAGCGATCGCGCCGCAGGTATGATGATTGATAAGCTGGTTGGTTTGGGTTTAATCGAAAAAAATTTCGATGGCAATAATATTTGTCTGAAAGTACGTTGGCGACAACCACTCTTACATTCGTCCAACCCGGAAAACACAGGCAAAAACTCCGAAACAATTCAACTAATTCCCGACGCATTTAATCCGAGAATCGACACTATACCAGTTGCTAGTTTCCTCGCCCATTATTACAACTGGATTAATAAAAAAAATACTATTGTTCCCCACCGCATTGCCCGCATTTTACGCACCTGGGCGAATCATTACCCGACGGGAATGCGCGTACTCCGACATCCCGACACCCAAAATGCCGTCGCCTTCTATATTCTTTACCCTGTAGCTGCGGAATCTGAAGAGATTTTCTTTTTGCCTCCAGGAAAAAGCCTATATTTAAATACAGATTTAGAAATTGATCCAATTAAAATGGCGCAACCTGGGGATACCTCATGCACCTCCCTACATGTGCGCGGTTGGCAAATCGATTTTCCCTACAAAAACCACAACAGCATTCAACAATTATTAACAGATGCCATAAAAACTCTAGGTGTAGTACACAAGGATTTTCCCAACCTCTGCGATATCTATACTTTACCCATGCATCCAGCAGATCAACAGCTAGCATCCGCACTCAGCTTTCAAAATACTACCCCAGATCAAATGCGATCGCTTTGCTGGATGTATATTGCCCTCGATAAGTTTGTCTCGATTGATATTGAGCGAGCGATGTCAACCTTGAAATTTGAGTGAGGTATTCCCCGATTTTTGCAAAAATCGGGGATATAAAGATTAATAATGACCGTTAACTAATCTATTTGTATAGATGTGGGACTGCTGCCACCACTAGAACCGGGTGCGGTAAAAGCTAGGGATTTGCGGTATTGTGCATATAGGCGATCGCGCCAAGCAAAAAAGATGTCGTAATCGGGATTATTGACTAATTCGGGTACTCCTTTGCCTCTAATTCCAATTGGTAAATCCAAATAATCTCCTTCAGGAAATTTCAATAATATAGATAAACCGGCGACAGCAAAGTCAGCTAAAGTGGGTTCGTCCCCAGTTAAATAGGGACTATCCTGCAATAACAGACATAATGCTTCTAAATCCTGCTTTAAATCAGCGATCGCACTTTTAATCGCTTCCTGGCTATACCCAACTCCCACTCCCAAAAATTTGAATACATCGCTGGGGACTCCTTCCACTAAAGTTCTGAAAATATCGGGTGTTGTTGTCGGTAACAAAGACTTGCGAAAATATTGGTCTTGGCTAATTGCACCAAAAAGAGCCTTACGTCCCTTGATGCCAATCGATTCATCAGCCCATTCCTCCATCATTAAGCATAAACCACGACGTTTGCTATCAGCAGGAATTAATGGGCGATCGGGATATTCTGCATCTAAATACTTAGCTATCTGCGTAGAATCAACAATATATTTACTACCATCTTTGAGTACGGGTACTTGCTTTTGCCCAGTGAGGCGGAACAATTCAACCTGCCCAATTCCTGGGGTTACTTCTATTTTGCGATAGTCTAACCCTTTGTAATCGAGAAGCAAACGTACTTTTTCTGAGTATTGTGATAGTTCAAATTGGTACAACTCTAGCATTTGGTATTCCCTGTCATTGGTTTACTTGTAGATTTTACAACTTTATCTACATTCGACTCGATTTCACTTTATAATTATACGTTTGACTAGTTTTTGCACAATCTGACTTTAGACTAATAACTAAAAATTAGAGACATAACACTGTTACGCCTCTAAAAGACTAGCAAAAAACATTAGTTTTTATAATTGAGTCAAAATTGTTATATTTTTGGTTTCAATTTAGTTGCAAATTAGTAAAAAATCATCCCAAATCTCGATATACAGTTTTACCGTCACCTGGTAATATTGTTAGCGATCGCGGACTAATTTTTTCACCAATAGTAACTTCAATATCTCCATCCCAAATTTCAATTGATAACACTTTTTTATCGCTGCCTTGATAATCAAAATATTCGCATTTTTCGGCAGTCCGACGCATTGTTAAGCCTGTGCGCGTCATTCTTGCAGTCCCAGAATCCTCTAATTTATATATGTCGCCAGCAAAGTTTAATTCTTGGGGAGGAATGGAAACATCTAATTGGTTTGTAGGCTCAAGTAAGGAGACTTCAACAATATCATCTTCTTCTACCGATAACCAGGCAATTTTTTCATCATCTTGTAGGAGATATTCAAACCAAGAATATGCGTCAACTTTATATGTAAGTTTACCTTCAACGACCCAATCAATCCCCAGATGTTGGATAATGTCACCGATTTCGAGGTTAAATATGGTGCATTCTGAAGGATTACGCTGTTTTGCTGCTAATTGTTTGTGATCTTGACCTTTTAATCTTGGCTGTTGCTGGATGACAAAATATATTACTGCACCAATAGCAATAGTTGCGATAATTCCGAATAGTAATAAATTCATTTTTTATATCTCCTGATGCAAATGAAAAATAGGGATAAGATGCAAACAAGTATAAATACTAAAAGGTTATGTATAAAGTCAACTTTAAGACCAAAGAAACCCGGCTTCTTAGATTTAAGTATTGAGCATCATCTGAATTTTTGATGAGAAACTGGGTTTCTCCCTGCGCGACTATCCTGAATATTTAGTTTATAAATAGTCTGTTATTTAATAATTGTATTACATTCCCAATACACAATTTGTAATTAATAAGTTAAAGATTTGACGTGCATTTGATAGCGAACAATTACGGGGTGTGTCAGACGATTTATTTCCGTATTGCCAATTTCGATATCTTTGGGTAAATCAAATATATGTTGTAATAATGAATTTGTCAGATATTTTGTTGGAACTTCTAATTTAAGTTTTGTTGTGTCTATATCTTGATGAGATGCGAGGACAAATCCCCAAGGTCCAAAGGACGGAACATCGACGACGTAAGGATGTACTTTAAAACCTGCATGTGCAACCGTTGTTGCAATACAACTAATTACTTTTGGTGCAAAAAATGAACTCGATGCTTGGGTTACAAGTACACCATTTTCTGATAGTCTACCAGCTAAACGTCGATAAAATCCTTCAGAATATAACTTTGCTAGCCGTTCTTGGTCAGGGTCGGGAAAATCTGCAATGATGACATCGAATGTATCGTCTAATTCTGGAGCGCTCACGAATGCATCGGCGTTAATTACCTGGACACGAGGGTCTTTCAAAGCATTATTATTCACCTGTACTAACTGAGGGTAACGGGATGCAAGCTTTACCATTGCCGGGTCTAGTTCTATCAGTGTAACTTGCTCAACCCCTTGCCACTTCAAGACTTCGCGAATTGCCATGCCATCTCCAGCACCCAAAATGAGTACTTTTTGACGCTGCGGTACTGCACTCATAGCAGGATGTACCAAGGCTTCATGATAACGATATTCATCAAGAGTGGAAAATTGCAAATCACCATCAAGAAATAAGCGTACATCTTTACCTTGACGGGTAAGAACAATCCTTTGGTAAGTTGATTGCACTCGCTTAATGATTGGAGCGTTATATAAATTATTTTCTAACTTGTTACCTAAGGGTATCGAGATAGGTGCAGA
This sequence comes from Calothrix sp. NIES-4101, assembly GCA_004296455.1. GTDB lineage: Bacteria > Cyanobacteriota > Cyanobacteriia > Cyanobacteriales > Nostocaceae > Brunnivagina. The sequence goes on along the minus strand of AP018280.1, from coordinate 2,758,179 downwards.
TACTAACAACACCACACCCAGAATTAATCCCGTATATCCCCAACGACGCATCTTCGGGAAACTACGAGCGATCGCAAATACCATAAATGCAGGTAAGGAACCCAGCACAAATGCTGTGGGAAACATACCCAACCAAGGTAGTAGCAACAATGGAAAAGCTAGGGAACCAAACAAGCCACCCAAATAATCTAATGCTAAAACCCCTGCAATTGCTTCGCGCATTCCTTCAGCCATTTCCAACATTCGCGCTAATAAAGGAACTTCTAAACCCGCTAAAGTCCCTAAAATGATCGTGACGACAAATAAAGCTTGCCAGATTAAGCTACTATCAGTCACGAATAATGCGAACAGAACTAACGGTAAAATTGCAGTCAGAGGTGCGATCGCGAGTTCAACACAAATAAAAGTTGCTAATAAATCTTTTTGTAATTTTTTTCCCTGGGTGTCAACCGCAACAAATCTACTTAAGTATGAGCCAGCACCCATTGCTGCTAAGAAGCCACCCACCGCAATCCCATAGGCAAGTGCTTGATTTCCCATTAAATAGCTAGCGAGATTGCCTAAAAGCAATTCTACTGCTAGACCACTACCGGAAGAAACAGCCGCAGCTACGAGTAATAAGTTTCTTTGTTTTTTTGTAAAATTAATACTTTCATTTACAGTATTTTTCTGCTCATTTTGATTGCCATCTTGGCTGTTAAATATTGAATCATCGTAGCTACTGCTAACCCCCTGTTCCATAGTCAAATCCCAAATATATTTAAAATTAAAAATTCAAACATCACCAATTTATATCTAGTCTGGCTAATTAGCGATCAGTAATGTTTCCCGCACCAATTTTATGACTAGATTAAGAGACAACTAGACAAACCTGACATCATTTCCCACTTCCAGGGCCACCACCTTGAAAACCTTCATAAGAAGAACGAGAGGAATAAAAAATCCAAACACCGTTAGAATTAGTTCTTCCTGAGTAGTTTGTTCCTGAACGAGAAGAATATTTACTAGTGTTAGAATCGCGTAATACTAGTGATGAACGAGAACTAGCAGCAGCAGCAATATTCGCAATTACAAAAACTACGGTTCCAGCAGCAAGAATTTTAACAAGCATGTGTGTTTTTAACCTAAAATTCTACAATTTAAAGTCAAGAAATCTAAAATCAATAGACGCACAAACAGTTTTTCGGAGATTAATTGCACAATCCCAAAACAAATTAAGTAGTTGCGCCAATTTCCACAACATCTACAGGGAAAAGTGTACGAGCGCCATCCTTAACTATCAGCTTTGTTTTATCAATAGGCTCATCAGGGTGTACTTCTACATGAAAACCATAGGAAGCCGTTTGTGGGAATACAAAGTATTTATTTAAATTTGCAGTTGCATTCTTGAACTTGCCATTATCTTTGGTGACGCTGACATTTACCATTGCAGAGTCAGCAAAAATCTGTTCTCCGTAAGCATCATTAACGAACAAACAAACTTCTAGCTGAGGGGGTGTGGTTTCGTCAGCTTCAATTTCCACCTTAACGTAAACAAGTTTATTTTCTCCACCAACAGTCGCCCTTCCTGTGGGATCACTATCCGGAATCTTTTCATTGATTACTTTTTTGCCAGTTTTCTTAGCAACTATCATTGTGGTTATTGCCAGAAAAAATGATCCGATCGCACCAAACCATAAATTACCAGCATCCATTACCCCACTTTTGACAGTGACTCGAAAAGGTACAGGTTTATCAATATCTTTTCCTTGGATAGTCCCATATTCGAGTAATGCGATCGCAACTGTCAATTTTTCGTCTTTTTTCGCTTTGACATCCATACCACCCAGGGTATCAGACTCATCCCAAGTTCCTGATTCCCCATCCTCATACCAGGTTCCCGTCTCTCTCCAGCCTTCCTTAATCCCAGCAGCAATAATTTTACCACTTTCGTCGAGAAGTTGGATTTCAAAGGTCACCCACTCATTGATACCAATCTGTGCTTCCGCATCTACACTCATCGCACCGAGGGAATTTGCACTTAATTGCACTGGTGCTAATTTGACAACTTCATCGTCGCTAGCAGTTATCGTTTTATACAGCAAAGTGCGTTGAAAGAATGGTGAGGCAATTATTGTTAAAAAGCTTAATAGAAAAGCCCCTAAAGCAATATGCGCCCACCAATCAATAAATTTTCCAGTTTTTTGGCTTTTGATAGTTTCTTCCATACTTCGCCCTTAAAGTCTTAGCTGGTAAAGCTTATTTCCATAATTACTAAGAAGTTAGACCCATCATAACTACTGAAATTACAAACAGCCTACAGAATTTATACAAATATGTAAAATCTACCGAAATTTACGGAGTCATTTCGGAAAAACGCAATATTTTCAGTATAAACTCTAGGTTAAACAACATTTAATTGTAAAAACAATACTTATTGAAATTAAGTAATTGTTTAAGTCGGGGATATAATTCCAGAAGTAAAAAATATTGGTACATCGCACCAGCATTTTTTCTCTCAATTCCAACTCCAGCATTAAAGTAATGAAGGTTCCAAAAACTTTACAAATATTTATCCCTATTTGCTTAGCAACCATAGGCATTGTTGTTTTTTTCAGCTTGCGATCGCTTGATAATCATCAACGAGCTAAAGTATGCGAACCTGACAAACTTCTCACTCAAAAAGAAGTGAAAAATTATGATCAGAATGGTATTAAGTTGCGTGGTGGCACCTTTTTCAGAAAAGTTATTCTCAAAAACAAAAAAGAGTTAAAAATAATTATTTTCCTCGAAGCACTTTCTCCTCAAAAGTGGTCAAAAGTACCTCAATCTTCAATTCAATATATTGGAAAAGGTGGTGATGGTAATTGGCAGGAATGGCTGCGTCCCGATTTTTTTTATGCGCTCGATGTACCTACAGCAGCCACAGGTTTAGCTTTTGGCCGGCTTTGTTATCGTAATGGGGATGCAGAGGTGGAGTCAATCAAGAATATTAACCAGATTTCTCCAGGCAAGATAACTATCAATAACAAAATTGACCTCTCTCATTCATCGCCACTACCAAAAATTCATCCATATACCGTTATTGTTAATACCGGAAGTAATTATCGGGATAGCCTGGGGACGGAAACAGAGGTATATTTTTCAACAGACACACTGTCATCTCTTCCTGAAAAATAAGGGGAGGAGTAGAGAAGTTATATCAAATCCAGCGAAGCAGCTATAATTAATTTTTCTCCACTTCTCCCTGTCTCCACATCTTTGCATCGGTTTTATCGTCATTACTCAGGCAAACCTGATATTATGTAATCTCTGCAAATAGCGATCGCACAATTACCAATTAACAATCAACAATTGTTAATTTTTCCCTATACTTTTATCCAAAGAGCGGTAAAAGTTGCAAACTGAAAGTTTAGAGGCTTTACAAATTGCGATCTGAGATTTGATCTTTAAGATTTGTTTTGTATAGCTGATAAATACATTATCCCAGTCATTAGTTTAGGGTTTATTTTGAGGAGAGCGATCGCGGTGCTGAAACATATTTTGGTAGCTCTAGACGATTCGGATATTGCAGACCGAGTTATGCAAAGTGTACATCAATTAATTTTACCCAGCGATGGTAAGATTATTCTCTGTCATGTATTTCCGACATCGAATGCTGAGACGGAACACCCAGCAGACCGTCCGTACTCAGAATCATCGGCGATTTCCTACTTACAAGTTGAGAAGCAATTGCAATCATATCAGGCTGAGTTACCTGTAGATAGTGATTTAGAACTTGTAAACGGCAACCCGGCAGAAGAAATTATTCGTCTTGCTAATATTCATCAAGCTGATTTGATTGTAATTGGTAGTCGCGGTTTAACAGGAATGACGCGAATTGTCCAAGGTTCGGTAAGCAGTCAAGTTGTAGAAGAAGCTCATTGTTCGGTTTGGGTAGTGAAACCTGGATAGGAAAGTAATATCTGGCACTAGTGTCAAACGCAAAAAAATGGGTGGCTTCACCTCAGATTCGGGTTGTGAGTTAGCTAATTTTTAGCACAAGATACCATGCCATTTTCCTGACAATATTATTTGCCACTAATCTTCTTCTCATGTCTATCTAATCACTCACAATTAAAATTTCTCTGTATTCCCGCGTCTCTAAGGCTCGGTGTTAGTGGTTTCTATTCTGTTAAGCAACATTTGTTTCTGGCAATCAAATGTGCCTGTAAGCACTCTCAAGATGGAGCCTAGCAGGGATGAAATGAGAAATATTGTTTGGATAATCTGTACTCTTTGTATTCTTTGTATAGTTTGTTTTATAAGTGTGCTATATTTGTTGTCTTGACAAAAGCAGAATTTACTGCTCCTTAAATTACAGCAATCGCCTTGATTTTTGTTTTGAGGCGATACACAGATGGCATGAAGTATCTACTAATTATTTTCTCTGTTATATTAATAGCATTGTTATCATTTTCTCCACCAGTAATCGCCCAAACAATTCCTCCTTTCATCAACTCAGAAAAAAAGCTAATTAATTCACAGGAACTCGAAAGTTTTCTGGATAAATATGTTCCTGAAAATATGCAGGAGTATAATGTTCCTGGCTTAGTTTTTGTTTTAGTTCAAGATGGCAAAATTTTGTCTCAAAAAGCTTATGGATATGCAAATTTAGAAAAAAAAATACCAGTTACACCAGACAAAACATTATTTCGTGTCGCTTCTATTTCTAAGCTATTTACAGCCACATCAGTGATGCAACTTGTCGAACAAGGTAAGATAAATCTTCATCAAGATGTGAATAAATACCTGAAAAATTTTCAGTTAGATACAAATTACCCTGAACCAGTAACAGTGGCAAATTTGCTCACACATACAGGGGGGCTTGATGTTAACTATATTGGAATGTCAGCACGTAATGCAAGAAATTTGGAAGCACTTGGAGCACACTTAGCAAAGAAGAAACCCCAACGCATATTTCCCCCTGGTAAGGTGACAGTTTATTCTAATTATGGAATGGCATTAGCTGGCTATTTAGTCGAAGCTATTTCTGGAGTTCCCTTTGCTGAATATATTGATAAAAATATTTTCCAACCATTAGATATATACCATAGTAGCTTTCAGCAACCATTACCCAAAGATTTACAACCAGATTTAGCAGTTGGTTACAAGTACGATAACAATAAATATCAACCAATCGCTTATTCTTACGAGCATCAAGCGCCAGCCATCGCCTTAAATGCAACGGCTAGAGATATTGCCCACTTTATGATAGCCCACTTACAACAAGGGCGTTATGGCGATCGGCAAATCCTTCAGCCACAAACAGTTGCAGAAATGCAGAAACAACATTTCACTAGCGATTCGCGTCTTTCTGGTATTACCTACGGTTTTCGTGAACAATTCCGTAATAATTTAAGAATCATCCGTCATAGCGGTTTAATAGAAGGTTTTGTTAGTCAACTTGTCTTAGTTCCACAAGAGAATTTGGGTATATTTGTCGCATGTAATTCTAATTCTTCGCTCGACTCTGATTTAATTAAAGAATTTTTTAATAAATATTATCCCATCCCAGATAAACCTAGTGTGAAACATACTTTTAAAGAGAGCAACAAATCTATTCGCCGTTTTCAGGGAAGTTACGTAGATACGATCACATCACAAACTACATTAAGTAAAATATTTTATCCTTATTATACCAACATTGAAGTGAAAAATAACAGTATTTTAGTTTATGAATATCAAAACTATGTACAAGTTAAGCCCCTGTTATTTCAATCTGTCGAGGGTGACAAATATATTGCATTTAAGGAGAACAAACAAGGAAAAATTATTTATTTATTTGATGGGATATTTACACTTAAAAAAAATCCTTGGTATGAAGATATTTCATTTCATAAATGGCTAATAATTTTATTTATATTTATTTTTAGTTCTACTTGTCTACTTCCACTCTTTAAAAAAATAGCACTTTTTAGTTTGCAATTAGTCATTGAATGTTGTAATGACGATGTCAAAAAATTAAACTTAGGTTTAAACTCCGACACAAAGCTCGCAGCCTATAGAAATACAGATACTAATGATTCTGCAATCGTAAATTATTGCTACTTGTCAAAGCTTTACCCTGCAAGTAGTCACCGTGCATCTATTACCTTTAGACGAAATCAAATATTATGCCCTGCGAATTTATTCAAAAGTTTGTTACATTTTTTACTAAAACTAATATTTACTGTAAGCTCAGAAAATAGTAAATTAAATATTTTACATAAAATTCAATTTTTAAATACTCAATTAATTAAAGCGAAAATCAGAAATAAATATACATATCATATAAGATATTTAGCAGTATTAATCAGTATATTTAACTTGATATTTATCTTTGTAGGATTATTTTTTTTATCATTAAGAGATTTAGATTTTTTTAACTTAATTTATGGAATTAATGTTTTTTACAATACTTTGCTTTACATTCCGTTGCTTACAAGTGGGATGACATTTATATTAATGATTTATACTTGGATTTTATGCAATAAAAAAAGAGTTTTTTATATCCAAAAAATTTATTATAGCTTGATTACAATTAGCAATATAATATTCATGATATTTATCAATTACTGGAATTTATTAGGATTTAAGTTTTAGTAATTTACAACTAATTATTCTTCAAGCATATTAATTCCATTCATTGAGTATCATGAGTAAATATTGATTAATATCTCCAAAAAATTTAACAGTTTGAGTCGGCATTAAATACTCTCGCCAAATATTAATCAAAAAAATCATATTATTCACTTCTCTGATATACTTTGGTAAATTTACCTGACTGAGATTGTATGATTTATTTGATTAAACTATAAACATCGTTTCGTCAATACGTCTGATAACAAAAATTTAGTTAACCCCCCAACAAGCAACAAAATCAATAATTATTGAAAAACTTGCAAAAAAATGAACTATGCTGAAATTTGTAAATTTATCTTTCTCAGCTAATGTTATTTGTCTTTGTCTCACTTATCTTCTAGACGTAATTTGAATTCAGATTATCTTCTAACTAACTCCCTAATATCAATAAATGTAAATTAAATGTAAATGCTGCTCAACAATCGTTATCGTGCAATCCAAAATTTAGGAAGTGGTGGGTTTGGTGAAACCTTCTTAGCAGAAGACACACAAATGCCATCACATCGGCGCTGTGTGATTAAATTACTCAAACCAATTACGGACAATCCGCAGATTTATCAAATTGTACAAGAAAGATTCCAACGCGAAGCAGCTATTTTGGAAGAATTGGGAGGAAGTCACAATCAAATTCCAGCTTTATATGCATATTTTCAGCAAGATGGACAATTTTATTTAGTTCAAGAATATATTGAAGGAACCACATTAACTTCCAAAGTCAGGCAAAAGGGATTTTTCACCGAGAATGAAGTTCAAGAATTACTTGCAAATTTGTTGCCTATTTTAGATTTTATTCATGGGAAACGCATCATTCATCGGGATATCAAACCTGACAACATCATTGTGCGACATCAAGACAACAAACCCGTACTAATTGATTTTGGTGCAGTGCGCGAGTTGATGGGAACTGTGATTAATTCCCAAGGTTCAACAAAAAGTTCTATCGTCATTGGCACACCAGGTTATATGCCTAGTGAACAAGCTGCAGGTAGACCAATTTATTCTAGCGATTTATATAGCTTGGGAATGACAGCGATATATTTATTAACTGGGAAACAACCGCAAGAACTGGAAACTAACCCGCAAACAGGAGAAGTTGTTTGGCAAGAACATCTCAGTAATATTCACCCCAATATTAATTCTAAATTTATAGCATTCATCGATCGCGCGATCGCATCTCACCCGCGAGACAGGTTTGCAAATGCCAGAGAAATGCTGGATGCGTTAATTTCCTCAGCTAATACCATCATACCGACACAATACCCTTCAAACCAGTATCAATATGTCAATAATCCCACAAGCATCTCAGATATAGCTGCAACTGAACATTTAATTCAATCAAACAAAACTGCCAGCAATGGCGACAGCCAGCCCCAGAAAAATGAGCATCAAAATATTTCCAGAGGTTGTTTAATTAGTATTGGCTTAGTGGGAGGATTAGTAGTTGCTGGCGTTGTCTCAATCAATATCAAACAACCATCATCGCCAATTGCCTTAACAACAAATACTCCCAAAGAAACTGTCGAGCCTCAACCTTCAACCCCACAAATTACTGAGTCTGCAACATCACCTTCAGCTACCATATCAAATAGCATATCAAACAATCAAACATTGCGATCGCCCACAAATGAAGACGAAAATAATTATGCTTGGTTGTCAGAGAGAGAAGTAACCGATGCAGATTTAGAAGGTAAAAGTGCTCTAGAATTAGATATTATGCGAAACTCCATTTTCGCACGTCGAGGTCGTGGGTTTGAAACTCCAGGCTTACAAAGTTATTTCGATCAACAACCTTGGTATATTCGTCGATATTCGCCACAGGAATTTGATAAATTAAACCGCTTATCAGATTTAGAGATGCGGAATGTTATGTATATTAAAAAATATCAAACTCAATTTAATCTTTTACATTTTAGGTAGTGAGTGATTACAGTTTAAGTTGATTAATTAAAAATTACTCTGAATCATATTCGCCTAATCACTTACATGTAAAATTTCTCAGCGTCCCGGCGTCTTTTAAAATTCAGTGCCATCTCAATTTTTATGTATATAAAAATACATAATACGACCCTTCCTCTTCCCTTTTCCCCTTCTTCGGTAGAATGTATGGGACACACCCTTGGACTGGCTAGTGAATGCAAATGCTGCTCAATAACCGCTATCGTGTAATACAGACATTAGGAAGCGGTGGATTTGGAGATACTTTCCTCGCAGAAGATACCCAAATGCCATCTCGGCGACGCTGCGTTATCAAACAGCTAAAACCTATCAATAATAATCTTCAAGTTTACCAGCTTGTACAAGAGAGGTTTCAAAGAGAAGCAGCAATTTTAGAGGAACTGGGTGACGGAAGCAATCAAATTCCTCGTTTATATGCCTATTTTTCCGACAATGCTCAATCAGGAGATGGACAGTTCTATTTAGTACAAGAATATGTCGAAGGGCAAACTCTCAATACCAAAATTCAAGCTGAAGGTGTAATGGGGGAAAACTCCGTCAGAGATATACTAATTAATCTCTTACCTGTACTTGATTATGTGCATCGTCGAGGTATTGTTCACCGAGATATTAAACCCGATAATATTATTATTCGTGAAGCAGACAATAAACCAGTATTAATTGACTTTGGTGCAGTCAAAGAAACCATTGGTACAGTCTTCACGCCCTCCGGGAATTCCACAAGATCAATTGTGATTGGAACACCAGGATTTATGCCCAGCGAACAGTCGGTAGGAAGACCGATGTTTGCCAGTGATATCTACAGTTTGGGAATGACAGCAATTTACTTACTGACAGGAAAATTGCCACAAGATATACCAAACGATCCTGCAACTGGAGCAGTATTATGGCGACAATACGCACCCAACACGACTCCGGCATTTGCCATGCTGTTGGAAAAAAGTATTCAGTTTGCACCGCAACAACGTTTTCCGAATGCCAGGGAAATGTTAGCAGCACTGCAAAATAGTTTTTCGACAGCATCCATACCTACTATTGCGACTCAATCTCCCGCATATAACATTCCCCAAAATTCCACACAACAAAATACAGTTCCCATCAATGCCACACCTAATAATTATCAACAAAACTATCAACAACTAAACTCACGCCAAACAGTACCAGCTGCTGTTGCAAATTCTCCTCGAATTTCGCCTCCAATATCTCACTCAAGTAATACCAAAAGCATCATATTTGGTTTATTAATCGGTGCGGGTTTAATCACTGGTGCAGTAGTTATTGCTTCTACATTCAACAATTCCTCTCCAGAAGTTACAGAAAAAGAACTAAATCCGCAAAACACCACATCTAGTTCGCCAACGCCAGAAGCATCCGCAGAAACTCCAGAAGAAACACCTACAGAAATTCCAGAAGAAGAAGCACCAGTAATTCGTCAGCCACAACAAACACGTCGTCCTCGCCGCACCATTCAACCAGAGGAAACCGTACCACCTACAGCCATTGAAACACCAATTTTCTCACCTTCTCCCGAAGCAACCGTAACTTCAGAACCGACGGACAGTGAAGCACCAGAAAATTCCACACCCGATACACCTGTACCAACACAAGTACCTTCCACACCAACTCCACCGCCAATAGAGAAACCACCAGAAAAACCACCAGAGAAACAACCAGAAAAACCATCAGCCCAAGGATTTGTGGAAAATTACTACTCAACAATTAATAGCGGCAATATTCAAGCAGCTTGGAATAAATTATCGCCAGCTTTTCAAAGGAATCGCAGATTACACCCACAAGGGTATGCTTCCTATACAGATTGGTGGCAAGGAACAGTGGCGAAAGTTGGCATCAATCAAATTAGATTAGATAAGCAAAGCACTAATACAGCAACAGTGTATGCAGAATTAAATTATTTGCTGAAAGATGGACAAAATTCACCCGCCTCCGTGCGTTTTACTTTAGTCTGGGATGCTTCTAGTAATCAATGGTTAATTAGAGATGCACAAAGGCTTCGGGGTTAATACTTGACCTAGCCTACAGGGGATTGCGATCGCATTGTTCGGTTAATTGGACAGCAAGCGATCGCCGAAATCGATAAAATATACTAAAATCACTTGTCTTAGCTGCATGATTCCTATAGTTATTGAACAATCGGGTCGAGGCGAACGCGCCTTTGATATCTATTCGCGGCTATTACGCGAACGTATTATTTTCCTGGGGCAACCGATTGATAGCAGTGTGGCTAACTTGATTGTTGCTCAACTTCTATTTTTAGATGCCGATGATCCCGAAAAAGACATCTACATGTACATCAATTCTCCTGGTGGCTCGGTAACTGCCGGTATGGGCATCTTCGACACCATGAAATACATTCGCTCGGATGTGTGTACAATTTGCACGGGATTAGCGGCAAGTATGGGTGCATTCCTTCTCAGCGCTGGTACCAAAGGCAAGCGGATGAGCCTTCCCCATTCGCGAATTATGATTCACCAACCTTTAGGTGGCGCACAGGGACAAGCAACCGATATTGAAATTCAAGCTAAAGAAATTCTTTATCATAAACGTCGGTTAAACGAATATTTAGCCGATCATACTGGGCAACCCTTCGATAAAATTGTCGAAGATACCGAACGTGACTTCTTTATGTCGCCCGAAGAAGCTCAAGAATACGGTTTAATCGACCAAGTAATCGATCGCCATTCGGCAGGTAGCCGTCCGATGGCAGTAGTTTAAATATCATAACCTGTTGCGATCGCACTAATTTCAACTGGTTGGGTTTCTCTTTCCGACGATAAAACCCAATAGTAGCAAATTAATTTGTTTGATTTGTCATCATGACAAGCAACTATATCCCCGATTTCTTCCGAGAAGTCGGGGGTATTAATGTAAGGATACTTAAGCAGGATCAAGAGCTTTAAGAAAATTTTATCAATGCTTCGCTAAATACATAAGCATTTTTGCTGAAAAATCAGCCAAAGTGGCATAGATTTGTAAAAAGAAAGACTTAAACTGGTCTCGAAGCCCAAGTATTTGGGAATAATTGTTTAATTAATGTATAAAGTGATATTCTCCAGTGTGACTGTGTGGAGTGTTTAAACTTATGGTCTCATCTATAATTCGGACTCAAAATGCTATTCGCGAGGGTTCTACTACTGATATAGGTAGTTTGGGAACAAGCGTGATCTCGTTGCCCACAACTGCCTTATTCGGAACCGATGGCATTCGCGGACGAGTAGGAGATTTGTTAAGTGCTCCCTTAGCATTACAAATTGGATTTTGGACTGGAATAGTTCTACGTAGCTATGCGGCAGTAGAAGGTCCAGTTGTGCTAGGGCAAGACTCTAGAAACTCCAGCGATATGTTAGCAATGGCTTTGAGTGCCGGATTAACAGCCGCCGGGGTTGAAGTTTGGTATTTGGGCTTGTGTCCGACTCCTTGTGTGGCTTACCTGACAAGTATTAGTCACGCTATTGGCGGTGTGATGATTTCTGCCAGTCACAACCCACCAGAAGACAACGGTATCAAGGTTTTCGGTGCAGATGGGATGAAGTTATCGAAGGATTTACAAGCAGAAATTGAAGCCGGACTCCGAGGAATTACTACTCCAGTCGCACCAAAAAGTAATTGCGGGCGGCATTATGCACGTCCAGAACTAGTATCCAATTATGCTGAAGCATTGAAAAAACCCTTACAAAATAAGCTAAATTTCACCGGGATGAAAATTGTTCTCGATTTAGCTTGGGGTGCTTCTGTAGGTTTGGGGGCATCAGTATTTAAATCGATGGGGGCTGAAGTTATTTGTCTCCACAATACAGCTGATGGCGACAGGATTAATGTTAATTGTGGTTCTACACATTTAGATTTGTTGCAAGCTGCCGTCAAAGAAAATCAAGCTGACATGGGTTTTGGTTTTGATGGCGATGCCGATAGAGTGTTGGCGGTAGATAATAGCGGACGTAAGGTAGACGGCGATTACATTCTCTATCTCTGGGGGCAAAGACTCCGCCAACAGCAACAACTCCCCGATAACTTAATCGTTTCCACAGTCATGGCAAATTTAGGATTTGAACGGGCGTGGGAAAAACAAGGTGGTAAACTAATTCGGACTGCGGTAGGCGACCAATACGTTCAAGCCGAAATGTTTAAAACTGGGGGAATGTTGGGTGGTGAGCAGTCAGGACATATTCTATGTCGCCACTATGGAATGACAGGGGATGGTTTATTAACTGCATTGCATATTGCTGCTCTCGTAAAGGAATGGGGAATTAGTTTAAGTGAACTAGTTGACCAAAGTTTCACCACCTATCCTCAAATATTAAAGAATGTGCGTGTTGAAGACCGCAACAAGCGCATGGCATGGGAAGAATGTGAAGAAGTCAGAAATGCGATCGCCGAAGCCGAATCTGCAATGGGAGAGGCAGGGAGAATATTAGTTCGGGCATCAGGAACCGAACCAGTAATTCGCGTCATGGTTGAAGCTGAAGATGCCCAAATTACGCAATACTGGGCAGAAACTTTAGTCGCAACAGTACAAGAGTATCTGGTAGATTGATTTTGATAAGTTAAACCTATAAAAAATCAGAACATATTCGCAAGCACGCAATATCACGTCCTGATTTGGAAATTATTTCCAATAATTTTGTATCCCTGATTTCTCTAAGAGATCGGGGATATTATTTTTTCTTTTATTTTATTTATACTCATTAATAATAAAACTTACGTAAAAGCACTGAAAGCAATAAAATCCAGGGATGAATTAAAAATAATGCATTAAAACTAAATATTGAAGTAATTAAAATTACCCTTCCCTTGGCTCCTCTTTCATGGCAAAAAGTAAACCTAAATCCCAAAAATCAGCAAAAACACCTAAAACAGAAAAATCAACCCTTGACTTAAAAGAACGGCTAATTCAAAAACGCAAAGCAGCCCAAGCCAAAAAAGAACTTACTAGTATCCTTTCTACGGCTGTTGGTGGTGGGTTATTCCTAGGTTTAATCCTTTTCCTTGTTGGTGGCATCAAAGCTGCCGTTCCCGGTGTTCTCGCTGTGATTATCTTGTCACTATCCTACAAATACCCAAATTATGCCTTAATTGCCTTCATTATCTACGTTCCCATTGGTGGAACCATCACCTATTACATTGGTAATAGTCCCATTTTGCAGCTAGCTAAAGATGCCTTCTACATCCCAGCATTAATTGGCTTGTGGCAAAACCTAAAAAAACGACGTTTACCCCTAATCATTCCTCAGGGAATAAAAACACCCCTATTTATTCTCCTGGGGATATGTATCTTGACACTATTATTTGTCAATGGTTCACAACAATTTAACCCTACCCCCGCAGCACCGTTCAAACCAGTCCCTAAAGAATTTCCGCTGGGTATGGGGATTTTGGGATTAAAAGTATTTTTAGGCTACGTGCCATTAATTGGTTGTTTTTATTACACAATCCGTAACAAAAAAGACTTTTTACGAATCACGCGCCTGCAAATCGTGATGATTATTATCTGCTGTGTCCTCGGTATAATTCAATATGCTTTCCTTTTAGTAGGCATTTGTGAAGGGACTAAAGATGCCGAAGGTGCCGCATTATTCAAAGCCACACTCGAAGCCCGTTGTTATTTTGGTGGTTCTTTAGTCTACAGCCCATCACAGGGAATGATTCGTTTACCAGGAACATTTGTAGCCCCTTGGCAATGGGCTTGGTTTCTCATTTCCAGCACATTTTTTTCCTTTGCAACTGGATTTTCTGACCCCTCACTTTTATGGCGCATCGCTGGGTTAAGTTCAATGGCAGCGGTATTTATCAATGCGGTGATCTCTGGACAGCGAATAGCCTTAGCCTTAGTACCTACATGTTTTGTACTTTGTTTGCTACTGACAGGGCAACTAGCAAATTTAAAGCGTTTTATACCAGTTTTTGGAGGACTAGCAATGATTTTAGGAATTGCGATCGCGAGTAACCCCGCAGTCATCCAAGAACGAACAGAAAGTTTTGTTAGTCGTTGGGAAGCTTCACCCCCCTACGAATTTATCACCCAACAATTTGAAGAGGTATGGAAAAATCTCGATGGCCCTCTGGGAAATGGCTTAGGACGGGCAACTAACTCAGCCCGCGCTTTTGGCGATACTAAACTTGTGGAAACATACTACCCGAAAGTCATGCATGAAGTCGGACTATTCGGTGTACTTGGCTTCTTAGCACTAGTAACAACTTTAACAATAATTTGCTTCCGTACCTATCGTTTGATAAAAAACCGTAATTTCCGCAGTTACGGAGCGGCAATGTGGGTGTTTATATTGTTTATTAGTTACAACACTTATTACTACCCTCTGGATGTAGACCCAGTGGCTGTTTACTACTGGTTTGCTGCTGGAATTCTTTTAAAATTACCGGAAATTGACAGGTTAGAGCGACTTCAGGAAGAACAAGCCGAAAGGGTGCAAGGGCAAAAAAGCAAACAAAAGAAATAGTAATTTCCGGAATTTACTCACCAATTACCATTAACTATTAAAATGACCTTACCTTCCATTTCAGTAATTATTCCTACTTACGGACGCGAAGAGCCTCTACGCGATAGTATTGAAGATGTTTTAAAACAGGAATATCCTAATTACGAAATATTAGTTGTAGACCAAACTCCACAACATAAACCAGAAATTGAAAGCTACCTCAAAGAATTAGCAGCAGCGAATAAAATTAAATGGTTTCGGATTAGTTGGGCAAGTCTACCTGGTGCAAGAAATTATGCAGTCAGGCGTTCGACGGGTGAGATAATTTTATTTTTAGATGATGATGTTCGACTCGAATCTGGTTTTTTAGAAGCACATGCCAAAAATTATCTGAAAAGACCCGAAATTGGTGCAGTCGCAGGGCGTGTTTTTGATCGAATGAAAATGGCAGATGCTTCCCAAGGACGGACTCAAGGGGATAATAATTATAAAACAATTGAATATCTTCCTCCACAAGCAATGGACCCGGGAATTGCTTGGTATTATATCGATTTAGTCCATACTATTAAACCCCAAGAAGTGCTAACAGCTAGGGGTTGTAATATGTCATTCCGTCGCGAACTTTTTGAAAAGTATGGTTTACATTTTGATGAAAGATTTCGCGGTAGTGCAGTACGCGAAGAATCAGATTTTTGTTTGAGAATTCGTCAAACAGGATATAAAATTTGGTACGATCCAGAAGCACATTTAGTACATTTAGGAGAGGAAACTGGTGGCTGTCATGATATCAGCACTCGCTCAACTAAATACCAAACGACTTTCTATCACAACCACTTTTTATTAGGCTTAAATAATCTCACATTTAGTCAAGCATTACGTCTCTATGCACGTTTATTTGACTGCCATGTTCTTGGTCGTCCTCCTTGTCACAAAAGTGGTTCTCCTGTCAAAATTTTGACTCGCTTTATTTTCTATACTTTAGGTTTTATGAAAGCCTTGGCAACTGTGATTCAATCAAACTGGAATGATGGACAAATTTACACTCAATTAGATGAGAAAGTTGAATTTTAAGTCATTTTTTACTTGATATTAATTCACGATTAATCAATATAAATTAATGTTGAATAGTTGAGCGAACTATTGAATTATTGACTTATTTTTTAACTGACTTATCTGTGAATATATCTCGGTGAGTTCTTATCCATTCACTAATAGCCAATTACTAATTCATGAAAATCCTAGTAGCTAGTCATACATATATAGTAGACTTAAATTGTGAAAAATTACGGGCATTATCTCAACTAGAATCAGATACGGAAGTAACAGTAGTTGTGCCTAAACGTTGGAATCCTGGCGGAGTCCAAAATAAAATTATTGAAACTCAATATCAAGATGAAGGTAGATTTCGCATAGTTCCAGTTTCCAACTTCAGCCAAAATCATCAAGGTTTACTGACATTTGGTGTGGATTTAATCTCAGTTTTAAAAAAATATCGTCCTGATATTATCCAAGTTGAACAAGGTTCTAAAGCTTTAGCTTATGCTCAAATGATTAGTTTGAATAAGCTTTTAGGGTTGAATGCTAAGAATACATTTTTTACTTGGTGGAATTTACCTTACGAACTAAATTTTCCAGCATCTCTACTTGAAAACTTTAATCTTGATCATACAAACGGAATTATTTCTGGGAATCAAGATGGTGCGGAAATTTTACGTCAACGCGGCTATCAAGGAACTATAAAAGTGATGCCGCAATTAGGGATTGATGAAAATTTGTTTGCTCCTAAACTACAACCAGAACTAGCAGAAAAGTTAGGAATTAAGCTTGGTGAGTTTATAGTTGGGTTTGTGGGTAGATTTGTTCCAGAAAAAGGCATTATGACGCTAATAGATGCTCTATCAAGCATCAAAAATAAGGATTGGAAATGTTTATTACTGGGTCGTGGTGAGTTAAAAGAAGAATTGCTCAAAAAAGCGATCGCACACAATATTCAGGACAGAATTATTATAGTTGAAAGTGTGGCACATCATGAAGTCGCCCAGTATATTAACCTGATGAGTACATTGGTTTTACCATCAGAGACTACTTATAAATTTAAAACTTTGACATCTGTTGGTTGGAAAGAGCAATTTGGACATGTAATTATTGAAGCGATGGGATGTCAAATCCCAGTCATTGGTTCAGATTCAGGTGAAATTCCTCACGTAATTGAGAATACGGGAATGGTATTTCCTGAAGGTAATGTCGAAGCACTTGCAAATTGTTTAATACAGTTGATGGAGAACCCAGAATTAGCTCATGATTTGGGACAATTAGGCTATGCAAAAGCAATGTCAAAGTATACAAATAAGGCTTTAGCCAAACAGCAGTTAGAGTTTTACCAAGAATTGATGAATGAGTAGTAATTAGTTGGTCTTTGATATGGGTAAATATACTCATTTAACGAATCAAGTAATAATTAATAGTTAAATATTGACCAACTTAATTTATGAAAGTTTTACAGATTATTCCCTCAATATCCTTAATTTATGGTGGCCCTAGTCAAATGGTATTGGGGTTAGCACCATCACTGGTAAAAGCTGGTGTAGAAGTGACTATTTTGACCACAGATAGTAATGGTGATCGCGGTCAAAAACCGTTGGATGTTCCCTTAAACAAACCTGTCAAAAAAGACGGCTATGAGATTATTTATTTTCGCTGTTCTCCGTTTCGTCGCTATAAGTTTTCTATTGATTTATTGAATTGGTTAAACAAACATGCTAGCGAATATGATTTGGCACATATTCACGCTTTGTTTTCACCTGCTAGTAGTTTTGCAGCCAGAATTTGTCGTCAGCAAAAATTACCTTATATTCTTCGTCCCTTAGGAACTTTAGACCCTGCGGATTTACGCAAGAAAAAACAATTAAAACAAATTTATGCAGCACTTTTAGAGCGCCCAAATATAGCAGGTGCAGCCGCTATTCACTTTACTAGTAATCAAGAGGCGAAAGTCTCCGCAAGATTTGGACTAAAAACCCATGATTTAGTTTTACCTTTGGGCGTTGTACCTACTCAACCAGAAAATATTAATCGAGAAAGTCATAATCATATTCTTGATAAATTTAAAATTCCTCAAAATATTCCCTTAGTTTTATTCATGTCACGGATTGACCCAAAAAAAGGTTTAAATTTATTAATCCCGGCTTTAGAAAATTTACTGAATCAAGGTTTAAAATTTCATTTTGTTCTCGCTGGAACCAACCCCCAAGACCCCAATTACGAGGAAGAAATTCAACAGCAAATTCATAATTCGTTATTGCATTCCCATACAACTATTACTGGTTTTGTCACCGGAGAATTGAAATCGGCACTACTAGAAACTACTGATTTATTTGTCCTACCTTCCTATTATGAAAACTTTGGTATTGCCGTAGCCGAAGCAATGGTAGCAGGGAAACCTGTGATTATCTCCGATGGAGTCCATATCTGGCATGAAATACATAATAGTCAGTCGGGCTGGGTGACAAAAACCGAAGTTGAATCTTTAACCAACGCACTGCAAGAAGCTTTACAAAATCCTGAAGAGTGTCAAAAAAGGGGACAGAATGCCCAAAAATATGCGTTACAGAACTATAGTTGGGATGCGATCGCACGTCAACTCATCCAGGAATATGACAATATCATCAAAAAATCTTAGCCTTCCGTAGAGATACATAAATAAAATTTTTGTAACTAACCACTAAAGCCCAATCGGAATACCGTGTTTTATGGCATGATGCATAAGTAGACACGTATGGCTTTGTAACTTACAGGGAATTCGTATGGCTCTCCGTTTAGGTGATATAGTACCCAACTTTACCCAAGCATCGACCCACGGTGACATCAATTTTTATGATTGGGCAGGCAATAGCTGGGTAATCTTGTTCTCCCATCCTGCCGATTTTACACCAGTTTGCACCACCGAATTAGGTACTGTCGCAAAACTAAAACCCGAATTTGATAAGCGGAATGTTAAAGCGATCGCACTCAGTGTTGATGATGTAGAATCACACAATGGTTGGGTTGGTGACATTGAAGAAACTCAAGGTACTGCATTAAATTACCCCATTTTGGCAGACCCAGACCGGACAGTTTCTACACTTTACGACATGATTCACCCCAATGCGGCTGAAACTGTAACGGTGCGATCGGTATTCGTGATTGATCCGAACAAAAAATTACGTCTGTCCTTTACCTACCCTCCTAGCACCGGACGTAATTTTGACGAGATTTTGCGCGTGATTGACTCTTTACAACTCACCGATAACTACAGCGTTGCGACTCCCGCAGACTGGAAAGATGGTGATGATTGCGTGATTGTACCTTCGCTAAAAGACCCAGAAGTACTGAAGCAAAAATTCCCCAAAGGCTATGAAGAAATCAAGCCATATTTACGCATGACTCCGCAGCCAAATAAGTAAATTTAAATATCATTTTTGTAAAGGGTGGGCTTAATGTCCACTCTTTTGTTTTAGCAGTCAAAATAGAAATAGACAGTTTAACAAATACTTGAGAATTAGAGGACATCGCCATCATGTCATTCCCCCTCATATTGCAATTTCCATCTTCTGCAAAAATGTTAGTTTTAGCATTCTTATCGAAACAAAAACGTAACACCTTCTAATTTTTGAATTATTGTAAGATGATGTGTTACGCTTTCGTTTTATAAAATTTCTATTTACTTTTTAAACCTCTGCACCATCTCAGCAATTCTGGTACCCAATTTTTCTGCTGTCAATTTATCTCCAGAATCAATTTCAGCAGGTTTTCCACTCATATCTAATGGACTTGAACCCATTACGCCCATAAATGAACCGAGACGGTTCACACCATCATCTTTACCAAGCAAGAAACTCGACATCTCTCCTGGATTCACCCAAATCATGCTATGCTGGGCGGCATTAATTGCCATATAAAGCAATGTCCCTTGCTTGTCACCACTTGGAGAACTCGAATGGGTAAAACCTGCTGCTAATTTATCTTTCCAACCTTGCTGAAACCAAACTGAACTTGCAGCATCAACAAAAGCTTTAAATTGAGCGGCAACACCACCCATATAAGTTGGGGAACCAAATATAATTGCATCCGCTTGGTTCAATTTTTCTAAAATTGCGTCATCCTTCCAACGTCCATTAACGATTTGTTCGCCAGTGATTCGCAATAAGTCAACTGTTGTCCCGGAAATCTGACTTGCACCATTTGCGATCGCTTCTGCCATAAGATGAGTATGACCGCTACCTGAGAAATATACAATTGCCACAGATGTCATAATTAACCTCGTGTTTTGATGAGATACTTAAGATTACCGAGGTTGATAGTAAAAGAAAATACTGATTGAAGTAAAGTAGTTACTAAAAAGTAACCATAATCATCCTCTTCGGCATCCGACGCTACAAATTTTGCAAATTTATATTCTTACTTGACTCTCCCTTCTAGTTGAGAGAAATTTTTCAGGCATCTATCGATGGCATTAGTTGATTGAAATTACATTATTAATTAGTTTTATATGTACTGTTTTACATAATCCAAATTTATCTTAATCGCTATATCGACTGGTAGCGATGATTTTAATCAGCAAATCAATTAGTAAATAAATCAGCAAATATTAGTTATTCTTAATTGTTAAAAAATGTAACGGCTGTTACCATTTACCTGATAATTTATTACTTAAGGTTGAACATGTTTCTGCATTATGGTTGGCAAAAATCATCACAGGTGAGGGATATACGGCTTTTTTAGTAGGGGAAATCACACCGAAAGGTACTGTTCACTTTCATACGTATCTTCTAAATTAAAGATATATCAGAGTAATGGGGTATATAAATAATAAATAATTTAATTGCATGACATTCTTAAAGTTTTTTTGTTATTTTGTATTCAACGGAACAGTTGTAGCCAAAAAGCTAAGTTTAAATAATTGTTAATTCCTCAATTGACAAATTAATTTCTCGGCGAAAAACGGTGACGAGTTTAGCAAAAATAATCTGAAGCTACAATTTAGTTTGCCGGAATAGATAGCGTGGAAATTGTATGTAAATTGAGTAGTTGATACAAAATACTTCACTCGAACCAGGAGAAGCTAACTACTATGCTTAAAACTAACGACCAAAATCTTGTTTTCCCTGTTTTTGTACAAGCTGTCGCAGAAGAAGAACAAGAATTTGTCACCAGAAAGTTGCTAAAAGTGAAATTGGATTGGTTACAACCATTACGAAATCGGATTGATGCATTAGAAATAAATAATCCTAAGTTAGCAAAGTTAGTTGCGAAAGTAATTCCAGCCCAATGCCCATTTGAACGTGATATCGTTGTGTTTGGTCGTAAAGTGGCTCACATTCCGCCAATGTGCAAATTAAACCCTTTATATGATCAATTTGTCGGGTTGCGTTTTCGGGCATTATGCTATCTAGTAGACGAATGCGGAGAAGATATTCAGTCTTACTGCTAGTCCAAGAATTACAGAAGTCACAGAAGTCAGAAGTCAGCCATCAAAATATAGAAGTTTTGAACGTGATGCTGTAAATGTACTAAAATCAGAAAATTAAATAGTGCAGTTGAGATAGAGATAGCAAGTAATGGATATTCAAATTGAGCATCAACCAAGTCAGGAAAAATTACACCAGTTAGGGGTGTCCAAATGGGGCATTTGGCAAAAAGAAATCTCTAAATTTCCTTGGACTTATGATACTCAAGAAACTTGTTATTTTCTAGAAGGTGATGTAATTGTTACACCTGATGGTGGTCAACCAGTACAGATGGGAAAAGGTGATTTGGTGACGTTCCCAGTGGGAATGTCTTGTACATGGGAAATTAAAAGTGATGTGAAGAAACATTATTCTTTTAATTAGCTAAAATTATTGAGGAATCAAGTTTATTTCCTTGGTCTTAACTCATCTCAATCAATTAAAAATTTGGTGGAGATTCGCAGCGAGTGTCGTAAGTTAGAGTGGCAGAATCGGTAAATTGCTTATATCCATATCTATCAAAACTTGTCACGACTCCATCCCCCAAACAATACTCGTAAAAATAAATAGTTTCATTGCCGCTAAATTTAGTAGTTATCTCGCGCCAAATTGGTGGTTGATAGCCAAAAATATAGTTATAGAATTTGGCAGCAACTGACTGATCGTAATTATAGCTACCTGGATATTGACCAAAATTTTCGTGGAAATTAAGATTAATGGTTTTTGCTTGATTTTTGATAAAAGTTATAGAAAAAGTACTTTTCGGGAACTGCGGAAATAGTCGCCGAAAATTTTGGGGAGCGTAGGTATAGGTAATTTGTTCACCGTTAGCTTGTTTGGCAATATGATGCCCAAAGTAGTGGTTAATAGTGGGTGGTTGCTGATTAAAAATATCCCGTCCAGCCCAAGCAGGAGTAATCAGCAAACTATTGAACAACCCACATCCTACAGTTAAACCAGTCAAAGTTTGCCAAAAACTAGAGGATGTCATACTGGTGGTTAGTGGATGTTGTTAGAGGTTATTTAGGAAAATGTTACTACACTTAAGCACCTGGCAAGAAGTCGAAACCTATTTACAAACATCCAGAGGTATTATTTTTCCCATTGGTTCAACAGAGCAACACGGACCTACGGGTTTAATTGGTACGGATGCAATTTGTGCAGAAGCGATCGCACGTGGTGTCGGTGAAGTTACTGGAGCGATCGTTGCTCCGACAATCAATGTCGGTATGGCTCTACATCATACCGCTTTTCCTGGCACGATTAGTTTACGCCCCAGCACTTTAATTCAGGTAGTGCGTGACTATGTCACTAGTCTGGCGAAAGTAGGTTTTACGAAGTTTTACTTTATTAATGGACATGGTGGTAATGTTGCTACCCTGAAAGCTGCATTTTCGGAAACTTATGCCCATTTGGAAGATTTGCAGATTCCAAATGCACAACAGGTGCAATGTCAGGTGGCAAATTGGTTTATGTGCAGTTCTGTCTACAAACTGGCAAAAGAGTTGTATGGAGAACAGGAAGGTTCACACGCGACTCCCAGTGAAGTCGCTGTTACCCAATACATCTATCCAGAAGCCATTAAGCAAGCCTACTTATCCTCAGAAGTTGCATCTGAACATAAAATTTATAGTGCTACAGATTTTAGATTGCGTTACCCAGATGGGCGTATGGGTTCTAATCCGGCTTTAGCGACACCCGAACATGGCAAGCAATTTTATGATCTAGCTGTCAAAGAACTGAGTTCAGGGTATTTAGAATTTTTGGAAACAGCTTAGGAATGAGAATTTAATCACCTACAATTTTCGATTGGATTTGCAATGGTGCGTTACGCTCTGCTAACAGCACCCTACTTTGGCACTGTTTGCCTCAACTTATACCATTTCACGAAAAATCTGATACAGATGTAAATCCTGAAAGCTTTGCTGCATCTAAGTTCTTTAATTGCGTAGCTTGCTAGTCTTCGACAACGCCTAACGGCGTACACTCTTCGAGAAGGCTTGCGCCTACGCGACAGCGAGTATTGCGACTTGCGAATTGTGAATTGGTATTAGACTACGCTATTTTGGCGAATACATTCGGCATACCAATCAAAACTAGCTTTGGGAATACGTTGCTGTGTATTGTAATCTGTATATACAATTCCGAAACGACGGGAAAAACCCCAAGCCCATTCAAAATTGTCCATCAAACTCCAGAGAAAATAACCCTTTAATGGATATCCTTCGCTAATTGCCCGATGGGCTGATTTGAGATGCTGTCTCAAATACATAATGCGATCGCTATCAATTATTTCACTATTTTCATTGATTTGATCATGGACTGCACAACCGTTTTCGGTGATGTACACAGGTAAATTTGGATGTGCTAAGGTTTCACTGAGATGACGAATACCCCAATAGATGCTTTCGGGAATGATATGTAACCAAGGCATATTTAAGCGCGGATAATGTTCTGGGAGGGGAAGAAATTCATAACCGCGTTGGTTATCCGCAGCACGCACGTATATACCTGTATAAATATTTAAACCGATCGCATCCAGTGGTTGGTGAATGATTTCCAAATCTCCGGCTTGAATGTCAGGTGCATTTTCGCCTAATTCTGCTAACATGGCATCACTATACGCACCTGTAAGTACGGGAAAAATGATTGCACCATTTAACCAAGAGGTAGGAAATGCTTTTTTTGCCGCTTCGATGTTTGCAGGAGATTCGCTAATGGGAACAGTTACGCCACAATTATCCACTAAGGCGATTTGACAGGGTATGGATGATGCGGCACGAATTGCTTGACAACCTAAACCATGGGCAAGAATGGCATGATGACAAGTTTGATATACTTCCTTTTTAGTTTTAACCAGGGTTCCTGGGGCGTGGGGTGGTTCCTGGGCAACGCCATAACCCATATAGGTAAAACAGGGTATTTCGTTAATTGTCATCCAATTGATAATGCGATCGCCTAACCGACTCACTACTGCGGTAACATAATCTGCATAATCGTAAGCCATTTGGCGATCGCGCCACGAACCATACAAGTCTTCTAAGGCTTGGGGACTATCCCAGTGAAATAATGTTGCATGGGGTGTAATTCCATGCTTGAGTAAGCAATCAACAAGTCGTTGATAAAAGTTAATGCCTGCCTCATTGACTTGACCACGACCATCAGGAATAATTCTTGACCAGGAAATACTGAAGCGATAGTGTTTGATTCCCAACTTTGCCATTAACTGCACATCGCTTTCATACAAGTGATAGTGGTTGCAAGCAATTTTTCCCGTATCTCCATTGACAACTTTTCCCGGAGTCTCACTAAAAGTATCCCAAACACTGGGTTTACGTCCATCCTCGTCTACTGCACCTTCGATTTGGTAAGAGGCTGTTGCTACACCCCAAGAAAAGTCTTTTGGGAAGAGATAAACCATAGTATTTTGGATTGGGAATTGTTATGCTATTTGTAAATGGGTAGATTGTGCATGAAAATTAGCATCCGCGATCGCTTATTTCTTTTCCTGATCTATGCTAATAACGGCTAATAGATATCATTTTCTGGCTTACTAATCTTCAAGACGCAGCCTTTAAGGTCTAGCAAATTGAGAAAGGGGAAACTCAGGATGATATCAGCTTGTATATTACCCGTTTGCTGTATACAACGCAAATTTTTACCCCTATCCTGTTATCAAAATTTAGTCCAAAATTTAGTCTCGAAAGCAACCTGCAACGGCGCTACTCCATTGAAAAACTGACACTTTTTCAGTGAGTGTAATGTGAAGAAAAATATCTCTCAATCAATACTATTAAATAGACCAACTATCCACATTACATTTAGCTTCATAGCTATTGTTTAACATTTGAGTAGAAATGCTTAGATGTCATCTCCCTGGCAAATTTATCTGTAGGTGAATCCCAAATCAATTCATAGACATATTTTGTTGCTTGCCGGCAGCATCACTTAGCTATGTGCTAGGTAAAAAGTGACAATTATTTTAGATTACGAATAATTGCAAAAACCCATCCTTGAGTGCGATGATAACAAGTGTTTGAATATCAAGCACGTTTCTGTAAATTTTTTGGTAGGTGATTTTCATGAAACTAATTACCAATATTGCCACTTGCATCGCTCTTTTTTAGTTTGCTTATTCCTTAATTGAGACGCTCTGTAACTGAATGAGACTCAGCTTCTTTTGAACAGTAGTTATCAGTTCAGTCACCACAAAATAATTTTATTAATTAACTTTTGAAAAGTTAGAATTTTGCAGAGTCCAAAAAATGTACGAACAAGACAACTGCGATCGCCACGTAGCTGGCAATAAGTTACCACCTCAATATGCAGCATTATTAGAGTGTGAAAATATTTGTCAAATTTTACTCGATAACTCTCCCAATTATGCATTAATGTTATTTGATCAAAACTTGCGTTACTTAGCCGCCGAAGGACAGGGACTCACAGTATTTGGCATAGAGCCACAAACAATAATTGGTCAAACTATTTGGGAAGTATTTCCTCATCAAACTTGTGTATTAATAGAGCCATTATATCGCCAGGCTCTAGCTGGAGAAACCAAGGTTGTGGAAGTATTAGGCAACCATCATTTTTATCAGATCAATACAATTCCTGTCAAAAACGAGCGCAAAGAAATTTTTGCGGGAATGGCGATTGTGCAAAATATTACTGAACGCAAAAAAGTAGAACAATCTTTACGTGAAAGCGAAGAACTTAACCGTAGCATCTTAGAAAATAGCCCTGACTGCATTAAGATTTTGGACTTAGATGCCCGTTTATTGTCAATGAACAAACCGGGGTTACTACTTATGGAAATTGACGACTTTACCCCCTTAATTGGCAAGCCATGGATTGATTTTTGGCAAGAACCTGCGCGTAGTTTAGTCTTGGAGGCGATAGAAACTGCCAAAAAGGGAAAAGTAGGAAGGTTCCGGGGATTTCGCCATACTGCTAAAGGCACACCCAAATGGTGGGATGTGATGGTTTCACTCGTCACCGATGCGGAAGGGAAGCCGAAGTTATTAGTCTCATCCTCCCGTGATATCACTGCCCAGAAGCAATCCCAGGAAGAACTCGAACAAAACAAAGAAATACTGTGGTCTGTGTTAGAAAATTTACCTGTCGGTGTCTGGATTAGCGATAAAAATGGCAAGATTGTGCATACTAATCGAGCCGGAGAGGAAATTTGGGCTGGGAAAAAATAT
Source organism: Calothrix sp. NIES-4101 (assembly GCA_004296455.1). Taxonomy (GTDB): domain Bacteria; phylum Cyanobacteriota; class Cyanobacteriia; order Cyanobacteriales; family Nostocaceae; genus Brunnivagina. The sequence continues at coordinate 2,731,440 of AP018280.1, read as the reverse complement.
GTGGGAACGGAGGATTACGGAGAATATAGGGGATGGTGGGCGGATACTGGGGAACTGATTTCTCCTGAAGAATGGGCAATGAGACGGGCAATTCAACAAGGAGAAACCTCTATCAACGAAGTGATAGATATCGAGTGCTTTGATGGCAGTCACAAAACCATTTTGAACTCAGCCGTACCACTACGAGACAGCCAGGGAAATATTAACGGGGGTATTGCGGTTAACCAGGATATTAGCGAATATCGGCAAATGCAGGCGGAACGCCAACAAATGTTAGCACGATCGCAGCATTATGCAAATCAACTACGTGGATTAACCAAAGCAGCTTTAGCTATCAATTCTGCCCTTTCCATTGCCGAAGTCATTAAAGTCATTACTGAACAAGCTCGGACTATTATTGGTGCACATCAATGTGTCACCAGCACCACAACTAACGAAAATTGGGAACAGTCAATCAGCTTCATTTCGCTGTCTGATAAATATGCAGCTTGGCGGGATTATCATGAAAATCCCAATGGTTCCGGCATTTATAGACGTGTTTGCGAGACAAATCGCCCCATGCGAATGACACAAGCGGAAATTGAAGCCCATCCCCAATGGCAAGGATTTGGTAGTGCTAGGGAAAAACACCCTCCTATGCGGGGTTGGTTAGCAGCACCATTAGTCGGGCGTGATAGCCAGAATCTGGGATTAATCCAACTATCCGATAAGGACGATGGTAGTGACTTTAGCGAAGAAGACGAATCCATACTTGTTCAGATAGCACAAATGGGATCAATTGCGATCGAAAATACCCGTCTTTACGAAGCTGAACAGAAAGCCCGCAGCGAAGCCGAGCAAGCCAACCGCATTAAAGACGAATTCCTAGCTGTACTTTCCCACGAATTGCGATCGCCTCTCAATCCCATTTTAGGTTGGTCAAAAATTTTACAAACCCGCAAACTCAATCCTGAAAGCACTGCTGAAGCGTTAACAATTATTGAACGCAATGCCAAACTCCAAGGACAATTAATCGAAGACTTATTAGATATATCTCGAATTTTACAAGGTAAATTAACCCTGAATGCCTCCCCAGTCGAACTAAAATCTCTCATCTTAGCAGCCTGGGAAACAGTACGTTTAGCCGCAGAAGCCAAAGACATCCAAATAACAACTGTATTTGCAGTAGATTTCTGTCATGTTCTCGGTGATGCCGGACGTTTGCAACAAGTTTTCTGGAATCTTTTCACAAATGCAGTTAAATTTACACCAAACGGAGGTTGGGTAAAAGTGAGTTTAGAACAAATCTATAATAATGCTTGCATTACCTTTACTGATAATGGCAAAGGCATTAAAAAAGAATTTTTACCTGACGTTTTTGAGTATTTTCGCCAAGCCGATAGTGCCACCACCCGAAAATTTGGCGGCTTAGGCTTAGGATTGGCAATTGTCCAACAAATTACCGAAATGCATGGTGGCAAAGTCAGTGTTGAAAGTGAGGGTGAAGATTTAGGGGCAACCTTTAAAGTGCAATTGCCATTATCTCAGATGACAGAAAAACAAGAAAATAACATCACTACTGAAGAAATGGCTTCAGATTGCCAAAATCTTCAAGATATCCAAATATTAGTTGTGGATGATGATATCGATTCACGGGATTTTATTACCTTCGTCTTGGAGACGGAAGGCGCAATTATTACCCAAGCTACATCAGCTTTTGATGCATTAGAAATATTAAGTCAGTTCCAGCCAACAATTATTATTAGTGATATTGGGATGCCAGAGATGGATGGCTATATGTTAATGCGTCAAATCAGAACTTTACCCCAAGAAGCTGGGGGAAACATTCCCGCAGTTGCCTTAACAGCCTATGCAAGTGAATATGATCAAAAACAAGCGATCGCTGTTGGATTTCAAAAACATTTATCCAAACCAATTGAGCCTAATGAGTTGATAGAAGTAATTGTGCAAGTTGTCAAAAATACGTAATTTTGATTGCATGTTGGATAGGTTTAGAACACAGACTCCTTTACCAATCCCCGAATCACATTATCTTTAATCATCAGTAAACGAGAAGTTTGAATTACCACATCTAATAGCTGTTCACGAGTCAGACTTTCAGCCGACTGTTCCATTAAACGCATCTGGAACTGCTGTTCTAAGCTAAGTTGAAATGCATTAGTATCCATAAAAAACTCCTATATTCCTAAAATCATTTGAGCCAAATTATTAAGTAAGTTCGCTTTTGACTCTGTAATTGCTATGTTATATTGTTTTGTTTTTAGTGTTCACTATCTTTAGTAGTGCTTCTTTTCATTATTAGTAGTGGGCTTTTATTTCTCACGATATGTGATTGATGATAATTAACTATTTCCTAAGTTAAATAAGTTAGTTGCTGGCTGAAAAATCACCCATATTCATGATTCTATTTTTTGTTTTTTTCTATAGCTTCAGATAGATAAGTTTATGTGGAGGTTTAGTTCTTTGGGTAGAAGACAAGACTATAAGAATCGCACCAAAGTATAAAGAACAAATATTTGATATGCGAAAAATTTTATAGTAGCGATTTATGCCAGTGAATGTAATTGGCTTGGTAATTTTTCGTAGAGTAATGGACGGATGAATTGTACATTTGGCGTGTACTCAGAATTCAATTGAGGTTCGCGCTCTTGGATAGATTTACCACTCTTTAGAGAGAATGAATAATCTATAAACACTTGCTTGGGAATGAAGATATTCGTGCACGCATACTGTTACCCTATGTTTAGATAAGTAAAAAATATTTAAATAAAATAAGTTTTGTAATATGCTGCGTATTTTATTAATAGATGATAGTCCTGATACTCGTACTTTAGTGATTCACTTTCTCAAAAAAGAGTTTTTCGACTTAGAAGTTGAGCATGTGATGGATGCGAGTAGCTTTGCTCAAGCATTAGCTGCCAATAATAATTATGATGTTGCTATCACTGATTATCAGTTGCATTGGAGTGATGGTTTAACTGTATTGAGCGAACTCAAAGCCGTTTTTACTGAACTCCCCGTCATCATGTTTACCAGTTCTGCAACACAGGAAGTCGCTGTAGAAGCGATGAAAGCAGGTTTAGATGACTATGTAGTGAAATCTTGTCATCATTATATTCGTCTAGTTACAGCCGTAAAACATGCCTTAGAACGTCTTGACTATCAACGTAAATCTGCAAGTTTAGAAATTCGCCTGCATTCATTACTAAATAGATTAAATGTAGGTATATTTCGCTCAACATTAGAAGGCAAATTACTGGAAGCAAATGCCACTTTTCTCAAACTTTTGGGTGCAGAAAATATTAGCCAAGTCCAGTTTTTGAATCTACATGAGATTTTTTTTACACCCCAAGAGCGCAGACAATTACTCCAAGAGTTGCGAGAACAAGGGCAAGTTTCTGGAAAAGAAATTAAATTTCAGCAGTTCAATGGAAATACTGTCTGGGTAAGATGGAATCAAATTATTAGCCACGAAGAAAAGGAAATATTTGTCGATGGATTCATTGAAAATATTAGCGATCGCAAACAATTAGAAATTGCTCAAGCACAAAATTATACACAATTAGCTCAGACAAATCGCCTCAAGGATGAGTTTTTAGCAACTTTATCTCATGAGTTACGTACTCCTTTAAATGCTATTTTGGGTTGGGCTAATATTTTACGGACTAAATTAGTCAATACAATTATAATGTCTCGTGGCTTAGAGGCAATTTATCGGAATGCAAAAGCACAATTACATCTTGTCGAAGATTTGTTAGATACTTCCGATATCATTCAAGGAAATTTAAAACTAAATATTAGAAATGTTGATTTTCGGGCGGTGATTGCATCAACTTTAGAAGTTGTTACTCCAGCAGCATCAGCCAAGAATATTCACATCAATGTTAAATTCGAGCCAAATGTAGACTTTATCTTTGCTGATGGCGATCGCTTGCAACAAATTGTTTGGAATTTACTTTCCAATGCCATCAAATTCACCCCTTATGGAGGAGTTGTAGAGGTACATTTATCAAGGGTAGAAATAAGAGAAACAGAAAAAAAAGGGTTATTTTCACACTCAATCAAATGTGCCCAATTAAAAATTAGTGACAGTGGTGATGGCATTAATGAAGAGTTTTTACCTTATGTTTTCGAGCGCTTTATGCAAGCCGATGGTTCTAGCACCAGATGTTATGGCGGTTTAGGTTTAGGTTTAGCAATTGTACGTCATTTAGTCGAATTGCATGGTGGGAAAGTGTGGGCTGAAAGCCCAGGGAAAAAGCAAGGAGCAACTTTCATCGTCCAAATTCCCTTAACTTCCAAGCAAAAATTTGCACAACCCGCCGCCTGGACTATCCCTAATTACGCTCAAGAGTCAATCGAAAATATTTCTTTATTGGAGGGTTTAAAAATTCTCATAGTAGACGACGAAGCAGACAGTCTTGACTTGCTGAGTTCAATACTGACAATTTATGGTGCTCATGTCAAAACTGTCTCGTCAGTTAGCGCCGCAATACAAACTTTAAACTCATATATTCCCGATTTACTAGTCAGTGATATTTGTATGCCAGAAAATGATGGCTGTTATTTAATCCAGCAATTGAGAAAGAAGACGAAATTTGCGACAATTCCGGCGATCGCAATTTCTGGTTATTCTCAAGAAGTAGATGCCAACAAAATTATTTCTTCGGGATTTCAAGTCTATATGCCCAAACCTTTTGTTCCTGATAGGTTAGTTGGGACAATTGCGAAATTGACAGGGCGATAATTATATTTCTATGGGTTTCGCCGCGAGAATGGGAAGAAAACAGACGCAAAGATGGGGGGACGCAGGAAGGTTGAGAGAAGTTGTTATCTAACGTCCCTAAAAGTTGCAAATGGAAAATTTAAATAAATTATTTCCACCAATTATTTAACTAACCCTGCACGTAAAGCACGAACGGCAACTTGAGTGCGATCGTTTACACACAATTTATTCAAAATATTACGGACGTGGGTTTTAACTGTACCAACGGTAATATACAGTTTTTCCGCAATTTCACCATTACTACATCCGTCTACAATCAAATTTAAAACATCAAATTCTCGTGTTGTTAAAGGGTATGACTCTAACATTTGATTATCTTCAGCCGACAAACCATGAATGGAAACTGTTTCGGAATTAGTAGTAACTAAATCGACGTTTCTCTTACTTTTATCTAATACAATTCTCGCAATTAATGGGTCAATCCAGGAATTTCCTAAGTGGGTAATTCGCACTGCATCAGCGAGTTTTTCAATACTCGCATCTTTCATATAATAAGAATCTGCACCCGCCGCAAAGGCTGCGAGAACAGTATCTTCATTTTGATTCATCGTCATAATTAAAATTTTGGTTTGTATGGGGGATTCTGCATCCAGAGAATTTTTGATTTTTTGTGTTAATTCAATCCCGCTCATATCTGGCAAACCCACATCAACGATCGCAATGTCAGGTTGAGTAGACTGAAGCAACTTTAAGCCCGACATCGCATTTCTGGCTTCACCTACTATTTCAAACCCTTCTTCCTTGGCTAAGGCTGCCCGCATCCCCATACGAGTTAGGTCGTGGTCTTCTATTAAAATAATCCGAATTGTATCCATAATTAAACCTCAATTTATCTAAATATGAAAGATAATTTCATCAATCCTATAGGTGGTTATTCATGTTCCTATTAACAAATTCTAAATGTTACAGCAATATCAGTCTATCCATCCCCAGAACAGTAAATATAACTCAAATTGAGTTCGCTCGAAAGGTATAATTAGGTCGGAAGTTAGTTTGAAGATAAATTTACATAGATACTAAAGGTTAATGAATTCCTATCTTTAGGAGGATGTGTTATTTTTATAGGAAGGCACTCTCACCATTTAGATACAATTTTGCCGGCAGCAGAGATAGAGATAATACGTATCAGTATTATTCGCCGCCAAAGAAAGTGGACAGGGTTAAACCTAAAACATGAGCTTTTACTGCTGGTTATATTAAAATTTTAGATAGCTGAGAAAATTTATGAGCGGGGAATTTTGGATTAATTTTTTCAGGACGGAACCTTTTATTCCTCATGGACATTGTTATCTTTGGCAAACAAATTTAGTCTGGCTGCATATCCTATCCGACTCATTGATTGCACTGGCCTATTATTCCATCCCCATTAGCCTATTCTATTTTGTTCGCAAGCGGCAAGATTTACCTTTTAACTGGATTTTCCTCTTGTTTGCTGGTTTTATTATTGCTTGTGGCACGACTCATATCATGGAAGTCTGGACACTTTGGCATCCAATTTATTGGGTATCGGGAACTCTCAAAGCGATGACGGCGATAATTTCGGTTTTTACGGCTATAGAACTTTTTCCCCTAATACCCCAAGCTTTAGCACTACCAAGTCCAGCCCAACTTGAACAGGCAAATTTGCAACTGCAAGCACAGATTGGTGAAAAACTCAAGGCTGAGGCACAACTGAGAATTTATCAAAATCAACTAGAGAAATTAGTTGCCGAACGTACCAATGAACTAACACAAGCAAATGACCAATTGCAAAAAGAAATCAGTGAACGTAAGCGTACAGAAATTGCCTTGCGCCAAAGTGAGAAGCAATTTCGTCAACTAGCAACCCAAGCAGAAGAAGCAAACCGCATCAAAGACCAATTTTTAGCAGTGCTTTCCCATGAATTGCGATCGCCTCTAAATCCAATTTTAGGATGGTCAAACATTCTCCTGACTCGCCAACTCACACCCGAAAAAAGAACTGAGGCTCTAACAATTATTGAGCGTAATGCCAAATTACAAGCTCAATTAATCGAAGATTTACTCGACGTTTCTCGAATTTTACAAGGAAAATTAAATTTAAATACAAATCAAGTAGATTTAAAATCAATTATTTTCCATGCTTTGGAAACTATTCGGCTAGCAGTAGAAGCAAAATCGATCAATTTACTCTTTACAGTTGAAAATTCTCAATTTCGAGTGTTTCCCCAACCACTTGAAGATAACCAAGAAGCATATCTTCCTCTGTTATCTCCAATTTCCAACCCCAAATTTGCAATTAAAGGAGATGCAGCCAGACTGCAACAAGTCATCTGGAATCTACTATCAAATGCAGTTAAATTTACACCACCTGGCGGTCGAGTCGAAATCAAATTAGAAAAAGTTCATCAATACGCTTGCATCAAAGTAATTGATACAGGCAAAGGCATTAGCCCGGAGTTTTTACCCCACGTATTTGAATACTTTCGTCAAGCGGATAGCGCCACCACCAGAAAATTTGGTGGTTTGGGTTTAGGACTAGCAATTGTCAAGCAACTAGTCGAACTTCATGGTGGAATAGTGGGAGTCGAAAGTCCAGGGGAGGAAAAGGGGACAACCTTTTCAGTTCAATTTCCTTTACTGGAAGTCATTAGCGCCAACAAGAGACAGGACAGCCCAATTCCGGTTGACTTAAATTTCCGAAATCTGCAAGGAATAAATATCTTAGTTGTAGATGACGATAATGATTCGCGTCATTTTCTTGCTTTTGTGTTGGCAGAAGAGGGAGCAAATGTCATCCCAGCTAAATCAGCATTAGAAGCATTAGAGGTTTTGGTAAGTTTTGTACCTGATATTTTAATTAGTGATATTGGAATGCCAGAAATGGATGGTTACACATTGATCAGTCAAGTGAGACATTTTCTCAATGGAGTAATGCCAAAAGCGATCGCCCTGACGGCTTATGCGGGGGAATATGATCAACACAAGGCTTTAGAGGCTGGATTCGCAATGCATATATCAAAGCCAGCAGAGCCAAACGAGTTAATTATCGCCATTCAGCAATTGTTGGCAAGTGAGAGGAGTTAACAAAAACACCTGATTGCAAATATGCTGATCTATCTCCAGATATAGTAACTACCCCAGAAAATAATTCTCAAGATAGTGAAATGCGATCGCTAAATTCTCCGCAAGACATCCATCCAAATAACTAGGGATTGATTACTAGACAATAAATATCATCAGATAATGTCCCTAGATAAAAACAGCACACCAGCTAATTAAACCAGTTGATATGATTGTGCTGCGTAAACGTAATCCTAATCAAAGAGAACTTAAGATCGTGGCAGAAACAAATGGCGTAATGATGCAGTATTTCCACTGGTACAACCCAGAAGATGGTAGCCTGTGGAACCAGTTGGCAGAATCAGCCGCAGATTTAGCAAAGATTGGTGTCACTTCCCTATGGTTGCCTCCAGCATATAAGGGTACAGGTGGTGGCATGGATGTGGGCTATGGAGTGTATGATTTATTTGACTTAGGTGAATTTGACCAAAAAGGTTCTGTACGTACTAAATACGGTACCAAAGCCGAATATTTACACGCCATTAAAACTGCACAAAAAGCAGGAATTAGAATTTATGCCGATGCTGTTTTCAATCACAAATTAGGTGCAGACGAAGAAGAAGAAGTTGAAGCAACACCTTTTCATCCAGACGATCGCAATGCAGTAGTTGGGGAGTATCAAAAAATCAAGGCTTGGACTCATTTTAACTTTCCCGGTCGCGATGACAAATATTCCAGCATGAAATGGCATTGGTGGCATTTTGACGCAATTGACCACAATGTATACAATACTGATGAAAATGCCATTTACTTACTTAAAGGTAAAGAATTTGACCGCAATATTGATTTAGAAAAAGGTAATTTTGACTATCTCATGGGTTGCGATTTGGATATGGACAACCCAGAAGTGACTGGCGAATTAAAATATTGGGGTGAGTGGTATATAGATACAACTGGTGTTGATGGTTTTCGCTTTGATGCTGTCAAACATGTATCTGCGGATTTCTTCCTCGAATGGTTGGAACATGTTCGCAACTATGCCCAACGTGATATATTTGCAGTTGGCGAATATTGGTCTTACGAAGTCGAGGCTTTACATCACTTTATTACTGTTACTAATGGGAAGGTGACTTTATTTGATGCACCTCTGCATTACAACTTCCATATTGCCAGTAAATCTGGTAATAACTACGACCTCAGACAAATTTTCGATAATACTCTGGTACAACACCAGCCCACCCTGGCTGTCACCTTAGTTGATAACCATGATTCCCAACCGTTACAATCCTTGGAATCAGTGGTTGAAGCCTGGTTTAAACCCCTTGCCTACGCTTTGATTTTGCTGAGACGCGAAGGTTATCCTTGCATATTTTATGCCGATTACTACGGCGCTCATTACAAAGACTATGCCAATGATGGTAACGAGTATGAAATTTGGTTGGATAGTCACAAATGGATTCTCGATAAATTTTTATTCGCCCGTCAAACCTACGCCTACGGTGAACAGTACGATTATTTCGATCATGCAAATACCATTGGTTGGACAAGACTAGGAGACGAAGAACATCCTGGAGGTATGGCAGTTGTACTGAGTAACGGTAGCGATGGTAGTAAATATATGGAAGTTGGACAACCCAACTGTACCTATATCGACATTACCGAACATATTAGTGAACCGATAACAACCAATGATGAAGGTTGGGCTGAGTTCCGATGTCATGCAGGTTCGGTCTCCGTTTGGGTTCCCCAAGAATCAGTATAAAATAGCGCGATTCCAGCACGAATAAATAATTCTGGTTGATGAGGGCAGTTCATATCATGCTCGCCTAATCACTGACAATTAAAATTTCTCCGCGTCCCCGCGTCTCTAATACCATTTCACTGTTAATGATAAGTATTTAACCGGACATGATATTACTCCCTCTCAACATCCCTAATGCTTACTGCTTTGTGTCTCCCTCTCAGGTATTGTTCAGTCTTCTGCCTTTAGGTACTAGTTCACTCGTGATTCTTGCTGCGACTATAAATAGGATTAAAGTCACAAAAATATCTTGATCGACAACATCATGAAACTTTTAAATCAAGTTGCTGTCATCACTGGTGGAGGTTCAGGAATTGGTCGTGCAACAGCCAGTTTACTGGCAAACGAAGGTGCAAAAATAGCCATTATCGATCATACACAAGCAAGTGCAGAGGAAACAGTTAGCAAGATTATCAATGCCGGGGGTATTGCATTCGCAATTACCGCAGATGTAGCAGATGCTGGGCAAATGGAAGAAGCATTTCAAAAAATTATTCATCAGTATCAAAAAATTGACATTTTGTTTACCAATGCAGGTATCAATGGTGTGTGGGCACCGATTGAAGATATTGCGCCCGATGAGTGGGATAGAACCATCAACGTGAACCTCAGAGGTACATTTCTCACCACTAAATATGGTGTTCCTTACCTCAAAAAACAGGGTGGTTCCATTGTGATTACATCATCCATCAATGGAACCCGCAGTTTCCGAAAAATTGGGGCAACAGCTTATGCATGTACTAAAGCTGCCCAGGTTACTTTTGCCAAAATGCTAGCACTAGAACTTGCCCGCGATCGCATCCGAGTTAATGTTATTTGTCCGGGTGGTGTTTTAACTGGAATTAATGAAAGCACAACTAAACGACATTTAGACTGGATTCCTGGTGCTGCTGAATTAATGAAAGATAATATTCCCTTAACTGGAAATATTGCCGGTACTAGTGAAGAAGTTGCCCAATTGGTTTTATTTTTAACCTCAGATGCATCCAAATTTATTACAGGGACGGAAATTTGGATTGATGGAGGTGGCTCTTTGAGTTAAAGGTGAAGATGAAAAAAAACACTAATCAAGAAAGTAATTTTCCTAATTTTTATAATATATCTGGCGATCGCTTTTGTGAAAATATAGATACGGAGAAGCTACCAGAAAATTTACTCAAAAATATTGAAGCAGTAATAGGTCTGCAAACTCAGGATGAGCAAAAAATTCCACTGCATCAACGAATTTTAGAAAAGATAGCTAAAGGATTTGGTCAAGCATGGTTCCTTTATACTCAAATTATCTTTTTCACGAGTTGGGGCATTTTTAGTCATCTAGCTAATATTGGCATCCTCGCTGGAGATTTTCCCAAACTCAACTTACGGGAACAAGGAATTGATATTGCGGCGTTGCTAATTTCGACAGGTGTATTAGTTCATCAAACTCGTCAGGATAAACTAGAAGATAAGCGATCGCATCTCATTCTACAACTCAACCTACTCACGGAGCAAAAAATTGCCAAACTAATTGCCTTGGTGGAAGAACTGCGGACTGATTTACCGAATGTCCAAAATCGCTATGATCCAGAAGCTGAAGTGATGCAACAAAGCACGAATCCGCAAATTGTTTTAGATATATTACAACAAAATCTTGACCAAGTAAATTTTGAAAATGGACAAATAGCAACAGACGAGATACAAATATCATCTGATTCTAGCAGTATCATTACAGAATATACTTAGATTAACAACTATATAACTATTGGCAAATATCTGAGTTAATATTTTTTATTGAGAGTATTATTAACAGATACTAACAATTGCATCACTACATATAATTTTCGCTCTAGCTTCATCTCGATTCTGTTAGCAACTAATTTTTTACCAGTACAATTTCGCCAATTTAGCAATTAATGATAAACCAGGCTCTAATTATTTATTAATTTATGATGTAAAATTCCAATATCTATAGACTCGATGGCTGTTTGCTCGGAAAACATTTCTTTAATTGTGACAAATTAAATGGAATTGCTCTAAAATGCTTGTTTTCATTCATCAAAAGGATACTGAACAGTGCTGATCAACAGTCCTATCATTGCATTTACAATTCTCCTGATAGTAATTTTTGCAATTCCACCATTATTTGAACGCTTAAAATTACCTGGATTAGTGGGTTTGCTAGTAGCGGGCGTAATCTTGGGGAATAGTGGATTAAAACTTCTTAATCATGACTCTGAGACCATCAAACTATTATCAGAGATTGGTAAAATATACCTCATGTTTGTAGCGGGTTTAGAAATTGACTTAGGACAATTTCGTAAAACCAAAAATCGCTCAATTGTATTTGGAGTTTTAACATTTTTAGTACCATTAATTGCTGGTATTATTGTCGGTAAAATCTTTAACTTTAGTTGGAATACCTCTGTTTTAATTGGGTCATTACTTGCTTCTCATACACTCCTAGCATATCCAATTGTTAGTCGTCTGGGAGTTGTAAATAATGAAGCAGTAACCGTTACTATTGGTGCAACTATTTTTACTGATACAGGAGCTTTGTTAGTTCTAGCTGTTTGTGTCGGCATTCATGGGGGAGAATTTACGGCTCTGAGTTTAGTGAGTTTATTAGCTGGATTAGTAATTTATTCAGCGATTGTTTTATTTGGGTTTGACTGGGCTGGTAAAGAGTTTTTTAAACGCACAGGTGATGAGCAAAGTAACCAATTTCTGTTTATTTTACTAGCATTATTCTTAGCCTCTGTGGGCGCACAAATTGTTGGTGTGGAAAAAATTGTCGGCGCTTTTTTAGCTGGTTTAGCAGTTAATGATGTTTTAGGACGTAGCCCAGTCAAAGAAAAAATTGAGTTTGTTGGCAGTGCTTTATTTATCCCTTGTTTCTTTGTAGACATGGGACTATTAATTGATATCCCGTCATTCATCAAAACCCTCAGTTCAATAGGCATTACTATCGCAATTGTTGTGGCTTTGATTGGTAGTAAATTTGTTGCTGCATATCTAGCCAAACTTTTATACCGTTATAATAATGCGGAACTATTAACAATGTGGTCATTATCTTTACCACAGGTAGCTGCAACCCTTGCAGCCGCATTAGTTGCATATCAAAGTATCAACTCTGCCAATGAAAGATTGATTAACAATGCTGTTTTAAATAGTATTATTGTCTTAATGCTGATCACTTCTATTCTTGGCCCGATGATTACAGCTAGATTTGCCAGTGCACTCACTATTTCCCAAGATGATTTAGCTGATGAGCCGCTCGCAACTTGGTGGAAGAATGACAGTAGTAATAGTAACCATATATTAGACGAAACTCAGCATCCATTTACGATAGTAGTTCCAATTTATAACCCACAAACCCAACGTTATTTGTTAGAAATGGCAGCACTATTGGCGCGTCATGAGTCTGGGAGGATAGTGCCACTAGCAATAACTAAAGGACATGTGCAAATGGATAATCCTGAGTTAAAAATGGCTCTGACGCAAAGTCGAGAACGATTGCAGATAGCCACAGATATTAGTCAAGAGTTTGATGTCGAAGTATTACCAACTGTACGGATAGATGATGATATTGCTTTGGGAATTAGCCGTACTAGTAGAGAACAAAATGCGAGCTTAGTTATTTTAGGTTGGTCAAGAAATCTTGGTTTGCGATCGCGTTTATTTGGTAACATCATTGATGGTATATTTTGGTCTTCCCACTGTCCAGTTGCGATGGCGCAGTTGTTAAATAGTCCGACAAAATTTCAAAGGATTCTTGTACCTGTCGGCGACTTAACACGTCAAACCATAGGTGCAATTAAGTTTGCCCAAATTTTAGCCAATGTCAATCAAGCGGAAGTGGTTTTATTACATATTTACCATCCGAGAACACCACAAAATAAAGTAGAACAGTTCAAATCACAATTATTAGAGATTGCCTCGAAAAGTCAATTAGAAGTAAATACCAATATTCAAACAGTCAAAGATAATGATATTGCCAGAGTCATTATTGAGGAAGCATTAAGCTTTGATTTAGTAGTTTTGCGTTCTGTACGTTATCGGACTGCGGGTGGCTTATCTGTTAGCGAAGTCACTACGCAGGTAATTCAAGGCTTAAACAGTTCAATTATCTTACTGGGGGAACCAAATTAGTCGAATTTAGAATATAAAATTAAGAACGAATTGGAAATAATAACTTAGGACTTTTTGGGTATTTGCGGCATGAATTGGTGGTTGAAACTATTGAAAATAGATTTCAAATTGGGCAAAATCATCCCGCGATTCCGCAACGCCTGAATTTATCGATTAGTCAAAAGCGATGGGAGCATCCCAATTTTGCAAAAATATAATTTGTAGTGGGAGCCGGAAAGCTCACTAATCTCCAGGAAGTGGGCTAGAAGCCCGCACTACAAAAAACAATTTACACATTTGGGATGCTGCCAAAAGCGATTGAATAGTTTCGGCATACAAAGTATGTCAAAATGTATATCAAAATCAATGTACTAACCCAGCACGTAAAGCTCGGACAGCAGCTTGAGTTCTATCAGCAACACAAAGCTTGCTCAAAATACCGCGAACGTGAGTTTTCACAGTACCGACTGTCAAGTAGAGTTTTTTACCGATTTCTGCATTATCACAACCAGCAACTATTAATTCTAAAACTTCCTTTTCCCGTTGAGTGAGAGGAAAAGTTTCGATAGTCCTCTCCACCTCTGGTTCCAAGCCTTCAATCATGACTCGTTTGGAACTGATTCCACTATTTGCATCATCTCGTCGTACTTGTTGGAGTACAATATCTGCGATCGCAGGATCGATCCAAGAACTACCTGTAGATGTGGTTTTCACCGCATTAATTAAGTTTTCACTTTCAATATCCTTCATGCAATAAGAGTCTGCTCCCGCGCCAAAAGCGGCTAACACAGCTTCCTCACTGTTTTGCATGGTTAAAATCAGTAGATTCGTGGTGAAATCTTGGGTTTCCTGTTGGTATTGCCGGTACCTACGTGTTAATTCAATCCCATCCATATCAGGTAAACCGATATCAATAGTCGCCACATCCGGCTTTAATGTCTTGAGTAGCTGCAAACCATCCGTCGCATTGGAGGCTTCACCGATAATCTTAATTTCCGGCTCTGTTTGTAAAGCAGCCCGCAAGCCCATTCTGGTAAGGTTATGGTCTTCAATCACAATTACCTTAATCTCGCTCATGGCTGTTTACCTCTTCCCAAATCTAATTCTAAAGTTACAGATTAAAATAACCTTCTTAATTTTATTGGTAAAGCTATGCAAAAAGTACAAATTTTAATGATTTGAAGTTAATTCCATCTACTATAAGTAGTAGAAAAGCTTACTGTCAAACTACTAGAAATAAAAGTTCATTAATTACCCTTTATCAGAAATCCAATTTATACATCTGTCGCTAGGTAGATTTTTATCCGGCTAAAACTAGACCTAAGAATCTAGCCTTGAGATAGACAAAACGATAAATTTGATTAAATAGGCGGTTCATGAGTTGTATAGGAATTACAATCTATGCTCTGAACTGCTGTGATTTTATTTATATATTTTCATATTTACAAAAAATTATGTTAATTAATAAATCTGTTAGGAAAGACAAAATACTGGTAGTTGATGATATTTTTGAAAATTTACTGCTTCTGGAAACAGTTTTAGAATCAGAAGGTTATGAAGTAAGTTTAAATGAAGATAGCAAAACTGGTTTAAGTGTAGTTGAAGATTGGCGACCAGATTTAATACTTTTAGATGTGATGATGCCAGAATTGGATGGCTATGAATTTACTCGTCGAATTCGCAATAATACGAATTTACCATACATTCCGATTTTGTTAATTACCGCCCATGGACAATCAAGCCTGGTTGAGGGACTTGATGCAGGTGCTGATGACTTTATCCGTAAACCATTCGATCCAGAGGAGCTACATGCCAGGGTGCGATCGCTACTACGTCTTAAACATACCATAGACGAACGTGACCAGATGGCAAACTTACGCGAAGATTTTGTTTCGCGTTTCACGCACGATTTACGAACACCTTTAGTTGCGGCAAATCGCATCTTAAAATTAATGTTAGAAGGAATGTTTTTTGAGGTGACATCAGAAGCATCAGATGTTTTTAAAACAATGATTGGTAGCAATGAAGATTTATTGACAATGGTGAATACTTTGCTGGAAGTATATCGTCATGAGGCTGGAAGTAAAAGTTTAAAGCTGTCGGAATTTGACATACAAGAGTTAGTCCGAGAAGTGAGTCAAGAATTAAAACATTTGGCAGAAGAAAAAGGACTAGCAATGAATTTGGAGATATCTGCAAATAATCATAGTTTAGACAGTATAATTGTAGGCGATCGCATCGAATTAAGACGTGTTGTCACCAACATTATCGGGAATGCCATTAAATTTACAGAAACTGGTTATGTAAATGTGAATTTAAATCTCAATCCAGATATTGTCACTATTGAGATTCAGGATTCAGGAGCCGGAATTTCGCTCCAGGAACAAGCGAGACTATTTGAGCGTTTTCGTTCGGGTAAGCATCAAGGTTCTGGTAGTGGTTTAGGTTTATATTTATCGCGATGTATTATTGAAGCTCACCAAGGTTCAATTGGTGTGACATCTGAACCGGAACAGGGTAGTAAATTTAGTATAAATTTACCACGACTCAAAGCTGAGAAAATCCAAGAAAACCTCAGAAAATAGACATAATCATTTCTCCTGTTCTGGCGATTAATATCAAATATTTTATAAAGGTTGGATGATGGAAGAGATTTTAGTCAGAGCTAAACAGTTAAAAGAAGAATTACTTGACTTTGTCATGGATGCAGAAGGAGATTTAGCAGTTGCACTAGAATCTTTTTCTGCTAAAAAATTATCCACATTACCAAAATCTCAATACGCCAGTCATGCAAATAATGAGATGGTAATGGATATGTTCTTGACAGAAGTACAAATTCATGCAAAAACACCAATTGATTTATTTTTAGATAGTAAGCCAAAATTATCCACAAGCGATCGTTCTCTGGTGCAAAGTTGGCAAAAAAGTTTTATTGGTTTGTTCGCTGTCACCGATATTTTTGCTGATGGCTGTAAACTTATGAATTGGATGACTGCAAAATATTATGTAGTCAAAACAAAAAATTCATATGAGTCGCAGTTACTGAGTAGGCTAAAAAATGGAGAAATTTTACTTGCACGTATTGCGCCTGTAACGGATAGCTACTGGATGTTTTCTACTTCTATAAGTATTATGGGTAAGCTGGGTAAACCTAAGCTAGCTGTCGCAATTGGTAACTTTAAACAGAATTATAAAAATTATTTGTATACAGATGCACCAGAATTATTAGAAGAAGCATGGGAATCTGTAGAGGAGTATCATCAAGCTTTTCTTGACTTTTTCCATCGTGATGAAATTACTTTACCTGGATATCAACTACAAAAAAGACTCAAGGAATTTCAGGATTTTATCACTCAACGTTCTTTAGAAAATGCAGGTATTGATAGCTCAAAATCATTAAAAGAATTAGTAGAAGAAGCTGGAGCTTCTCGGGAAGAAATTGTTGAGGTAGCCGCAGAAATGGGTGCAGATGCAAAAGCTGCTGCTCAACTTTTAGAAAATAATCAAAATACAAAAATGGTGATGCCTGATATTGAGCTACCAAATCACCTCAAAAAAGCAGAACAGGTGACTGTTATTACCCATCCTCGATGGGGACAGATGTTTTTAACAAATTATCACTTATTTAAAAACATGTTAGAAGTAACAGATTGGCGTAGTGCTGAAAATTCGGAAAAATTATTACGCCAATATCTAGAAGAGCCAGAAATTAATCCCAGTATTTGGCACCGTCTAGCCAAGCAATATCCAGAAAAATTAGAAAAAGTATTGCAAGATTTTCTAAATAGAGAAGAATTTAATTTACAGCAAGATTTAGAAACTACTCTCCAAGAATTTAATAAATCTCTCAATCCAGAATTACCAGAAATAGCTAGTGTTCCTTTACATCTACATAATTTATTTCAAGAAGCTTTAATAGAGGTTAATGGCAAGAGTAAGTCTAAAAATAAAAGTAAAGCTAAAGCTGGATTTGGCTAATCAAATTCATTGATGATGCATTGATAAAGAATTTTATAAAGATAAATATAATCCCCGACTTATTTAACAAGCCGGGGATATAAGGGTATTTATGACAAAATAAAAGTTTATTCTAAAGACTTTTTCATTTCATCTTTGATATTTTCAACTGTGTGGCGCATTTGAGATTCAGCTTGTTTTGCTTGCCCTTCAGCTTTATCATTGGGATTACCAGTGACTTCGCCAACTACTTCTTGAATTTTCCCTTCGATATTTTTAGCTACTGCTTTAACTCTATTTTCAGTACTCACTATTTTTCTCCTTAATTAATAAATATTTGAGAGTTTATTATGTCTCGTCGTTTGATTTATTCAACCTGGCAACATTCATATACTAAACTTACTTTAACGTGATTACATCTATCTTCAAGAATAAAATTATCGAGATATTACTATTCCTCAATACTGAGATTATAAATAATTGAAGTTAATCTTCGTTGAATAAATTAATTGATTCTAATTCAATCCTAGCTTCAACTTATTTGTGTATTTTTGTAACAGAAACAAGTTCAGGAAAGCTGGGGTTGAAAGTGATATCTCAGATTATTGGTAAGCGTGCTACCACATATTAACCCGAACAGTTAGTCCCGATGAACGATATTTATGGCTTCAGATAATATCTCAAGATTTTAGATATTCGTTCAATAGATAGAGCAAAAATTGGAAATAAAAACTTAATCTTAAGAACATAAGGACACGCAAAAGAAAAACAAATCATACAACAAGGAGAAATTAATATGGGCGGTATAATTGCTTGGTTGGTATTAGGTTTAATAGCAGGTGCATTAGCTAAGTTATTTTATCCAGGCTCACAAGGTGGTGGTATTTTCTCCACAATTGGCTTAGGAATTTTGGGAGCATTAGTAGGTGGTTATCTAGGTCAAGTTCTGCTGGGAAGTGGGGCAGCCGCTTCAGCCACAGTCGGAACTTTATCCATTGGTAGCATTGTCTTTGCAGTTCTTGGAGCTATGTTACTAATCTTCATTTGGGGTTTAGTTGCTCGTCGAGCAGTTTAACTAGCTGAAGATTATGTGAGGTTAATTGAGCAATTTATCTGAATTAACCTTAATTAACCTCAAATAAATAGCTTTATATTTGAATTGGGGGATAAAGTCATGGCATTAGAAGTAGAGCAAAGAGCAGTCGGTATTTTTACTCGCCGCTCCGACATAGAACTTGCACTGGTTGACTTGAAAAATGCGAACTATCCGATGCATAAAGTATCAATAGTTGCTAGAAACGCAGAGCATGAAAGTGAAATTGCTGGTGTTGAGGTAAAAGAACACACTGGAAATAAAGCTGACGAAGGTGCAGCCGTTGGAGCAGCGACTGGGGGTACAGTAGGCGGTTTAACTGGTTTACTAATTGGCTTAGGTTTGATGGCAATTCCCACAATTGGCCCTATCATGTTAGCAGGAGCCGGAGCAACAGCGATCGCAACTGCTTTAGCTGGTGGTGCAATTGGCGCGGCTGCTGGTAGTTTAGGCGGTGCGTTAGTAGGTTTAGGAATTCCCGAAGATGAAGCCAAAATTTATAGTGATCTAGTTGACCAGGGTTACTATTTAGTTATGGTAGATGGTAACGAACAAGAAATTATTATTGCCGAACAAATTCTTCGCAAACGCGGTATTAGAGATTGGGGAATTTATCAAGCATCTACACCTCTAAAAAGTCGCTACAAAAATGCTGCTGGTCTTTTATTCAATCGTCAAAACGTAGAGCAAGCTTTAACTCAATTGAAAGATACTGGTTTTTCTATGAATCAAGTATCTGTAGTCTCTTCGGGTGCTCTTCTGAATGAAGAATTTGAACACGTAAATTTGTACAGCAGAGATGATTGGGATAGTTTAGGTGTTCCTAAAGATATAAGAGATACTTACCAATATCGGATGAATTTAGGCGACTATTTAATTGCCATTTCCGGAACTGAATTGGAAATTGCAGCAGCGAGAAATATCTTAGAGGCAAGCAATGTTAAGGAGTTTCACGTCTATAGTCCAGCTGTTGTTCAAGCTGTTTAATTCCAGCAGTGGCAGGCAAGACTTACTCCTAAAAGCACTTCACTTAAATAATAATCAAGGAAATTAAATTATGAAAAAAGCGATCGCATTATTAGGTAGTAGTATCCTATTACTCTCGGTTGTTGCTTGTACTGATGCCAAGAGAACTAGTAATGTAGCTCCTGAATCTACTCAAGATAATATAGAGGCTCCCAACGCACAACAGGCAACAGATTCAAAAGAAGATGCTACTAGTGAAACTCGCAGAAGACAATTAAACGCAGACATCAAAGCTAGGGAAGAGCGTAATAATGCTCTAAATCAAGGTGCAGCAGTAAACAGAGCAGACAAAGATGTCGCTAGTGAAGTTCGGAGTAAATTAGAGGCGAATATTCCTGCGAGTGCTTTGGTTATAGAAGCTAAGGAGGGTGTTGTTACAGTTAGCGGAACCGTACCCACTCAGCAACAGTTCAACAAAATTGCACCTTTGGCGCAAGAAATTAAAGGTGTCAAATCTGTCAAGGTACAAGCACTTGTAGCACCTGCTAAACCTGTAAATTCTAATTAGTGGGTTTGAGATTGGCTCAGAGAAAGACACGAGGACGGCAAAATTTTATCCTTGCAAAACTGCTCTGGTGAACTACTAGTACGTTAAGGCAAAAGAAAGAAAGCCTATATTCTGAGCCTTTCAGCTTTAAATGGTAGCGTCATTTCCACCGAACTGTACTAGATATAACAGAGCGATACATTTCCATAGGATTTTCCACTAATCTCACTTCCTACATATAGTGATTCTATCTCAAGGATGAGATGCGATCGGCAAAATAAGTTCTGTAGATTGATCAATATCTGCTCTGAAGATTGATTTGCAAGTGAGAGATTTTCAAGTACAAACTAAATAGTAAACATTCAGGAGATGAATAATCATGCACAAAAATATCAATAATTCCAAAATGATGAAAATTAAATCAATGTTTTCTAACTTGCTTTGTGGGCTATTAGCTATTGTTACCATCTGGGTTGGAGTATTTTCTAATATTAGTTCTGCAAACGCTACACCTTTGACAAATACTTCTCAGCTAGTTGCATTCTTTGGCAAAGGTACCGCCGATGAAGCCTCTGGAAAAGTAGAGCAAGCTGTAGGTTCTGCACAACGTAACCTTGGTAAAATGACTGGACAGGCAGAAGGTGCTATCAACGAAGCTAAAGGTAAAGTTAGAGAAGATATTGGTACTACCAAAAACGCAATTGAAGATGTAACAAATCGAGCTAAAAACAAAGTTGAAAGAGATATCAGAACTACAAAAAATGCAGTTAACAACGTAGATTTAAGCGATACTGATAAATCTCAAGAGGCGATTCAAGAAAGTTACGAAAGAGTTGAAACAATTACAGATAAAGCTGTTGATAACGTCAAAAGTATTTTTGGTCAATAAGTAGATATTTGCCAAACTCATTAATTCCAGAGTGGTTATATGAATACAAAGCAAGATTTTCAAGAGAAGATGGAGATACAACTGGCAAAACTGCAAACTCAAATTGATGAGTTAAAAGTTAAGTCTTCTCTTGCCCAAGCAGACGCTAAGGATGCATATCAAGAACAGCTTGCATCTCTAAATACCAAGTGTCAAACTACCCGCCTCAAATTACAAGAACTCAAATCTAAAGGGGGAAATGCTTGGGAGGAAATGAAAGATGGTTTAGAAACAGCTTGGAGTGATCTACAAGATTCCTTTAATCGCGCTGTAACTCATTTTCGCTAAAAGTCTAATCCTTGCTAATTTCATTCATCACATTCATCAAGTTTCATTCAATTTATTCACTAGGAGAAAACAATGAATTTTGCTCGTTTAACTCAATCAGTTGTTCGTTCTTTCCGTTTTATAATTGCTACAGCTTTGTGTCTGACATTACTTTTCTCTAATGTTCTGCCTGCATCTGCAAATAGTACTTCCAGAAGTGCAGACACTGATGCAACTTCACAACTAAACAAAATTCAAGAGAAAACTGATAAGATAGGTGCTTCCAAAGGTCCCGACTTAGAAGAAACACAAGCAGAAACACAAAATGGTCTCAACGAAGTTCAAGGTGATGCTGACAAAGATAAAATGTTTCGTCCTAGTAATTCCCAAAATGCTACTTCTATAGAAAACCAAGTGGAAAATTTCTTAGAAAAAGCGACTGGTAAAAAATAGAGTTTTTCTGATATCACAATTAGAATAATATCTATAGAATTACTCAAAAATTTGTGAACACTCATATCCCTGATTTTTATAAAAAGTCGGGGATATGATCTTTTTCTGATTCACAATATTCTCAAAAATTGAAGATGCCAGGTTACTCCTCAAAAGTAATATCATATCTGCTTGAATACTGATTATTAAGATTGACGCGGAAACGCGGATATTAGCCGAAATCAGATAAGACAATGCTCGATACTGCTGAAATCTCATAAACCTCATTTCTGAATACAGGGCTATGCTTAATATTTACTGTATAAATGGTTTCTAAATAATAACCAATGTGTTAATAAATACAAAATTCTGTCTATAAGCGATCGCAATTATCTTCAGATAGTTTATTTTGGCTCTCGGAGGCAGATTTGATTAAATATAAACTCCATCAGATGAGAGGTTACTGATTTAATAAAAATTGTTTAAATAAAAATGTAATGAGTTGAGAGAAAGCAGCAATGCGTAAAATTAACATTGGTTTGACAGAAGCTGAACGCCAAGGTGTAATTAATCTTTTGAATAGTGATTTGGCAGATTCCTATTTACTGCTTGTGAAAACTAAAAAATTTCATTGGGATGTTGTTGGCCCCCAATTTCGTCAATTACATGAACTCTGGGGTGAACATTACGAAACCTTAACTGAAAATATTGATTCTATTGCTGAAAGAATTCGTCAATTGGGTGGTTATCCTGTAGGTACATTGGCAGGATTCCTGAAAATTACCTCTCTCAAAGAACATCCTGGTGATATTCCAAATGCAACCCAAATGGTAGAGCGTTTGGTAGATGATCATGAACAAATCATTCGTAATCTTCGCAAACATATTGACCAGTGTAGTGAAGAATTTCACGATGAAGGAACTACCGATTTCTTAACTGGTTTGATGGAAGGACATGAAGAAATGGCTTGGATGTTAAGGTCATTTGTGGAAGGAGAATCACTTCAAGGAGATGGTACACAAGCACAATTGAGCAAATCTACTGTTGGTGTCTAGTACGTGAAGGCAGAAGTAAGAAGGCAGTCCCGATGAAATTTTTTCATCGCCAAGCATGAAAGGCAGACAGGGAGACACGGAGACGCGGGGACGCGGAGAATAACGAATGACTCTTTCAAGTCAGGAGGCAGAAGGAATAAAGCCCATAAAGTAAGCTTTTTGTCTATTTGCAATGGTTTATTTCCGCCGATCTGTACTAGTAGTTTCGCCTTTGTAATTCATAACTAAAAAAAAACTAAATTCCGTTTCATTACTCGCAAAATTGCCAAATTTTACAGGGGAATTAAAATGTCTAATAACACAGCAGAACGCACAGTTTCCGCAGTTTTTAAACAAGAAAATCAAATTGATGCTGTTGTCAGACGTTTGTTAGATAGAGGCGTATCTCGCGATCGCATTTCGGTAATGGGTAACAATTTCCAATCCCAAACTCGAGTTGCTGGCTTTATTACTAAGAAGGATGTAATTCTGGGAGGATTGAGAAGCGGGGCTATTTTTGGCTCCTTGTTTGGCTCCTTCTTAGGTTTACTCACAGGTGTGGGTGTCTTGATGATTCCGTTTGTTGGCTCTGTAGTTGCAGCAGGTCCCATTGGTGCAGTGCTTCTAGGGGCAGCAAGCGGGGCACTGGCTGGTAGTGCTGGTGCAGGTTTGGCATCACTGTTTGTAACCTTGGGAATGGACAAGGACAAGGCTACCATTTATGAAACTCGCTTGAAAGCCGGCGAATTTATCCTCATGGCAGAAGTTCCTGCCGATAAGAGCGGGGAGTTTCAACTGTTGATTGAAAGTGCTGGTGGCGAAGAAGTTCATGTCAGCGAAATGACATTACCTCATCCTTGTAACGGGCGTTGCCAAGGTGTTGAAGATTTATCCCCGGAAGTGCGATCGCATTTGTCTGAAGAAGCTCAAAAAATATTCATAGAACGCTACAATGCTGTGCTCGATGAAAATAATGATGGCATCAAAGCAGAACAAGCGGCTTGGGAAGCAATCCATCAGCAATTTGACGAAGATGAAAAGGGAATTTGGTCAAAAGCTAAGGTGACTATCTAATCATTGAAATTAGCCAATTTAGTTAAGAATTAGCCAATTTAAGCAAAATTAGTTGGAGTCAGCTAATAAAAATAATCAAAAAGGACTGGAATTCCAGTCCTTTTTTTGTTAATTACTCTCTACCTGAAGATAAATATTTTTACTTCTATAGGTCAATTGTGTTCTCAATCTGAAAAAATGTATACATATAATTATAGATACTTCAAGAGTATGTACCGCAACAAAAACCACAACAAAAATCAATCAAAATGAAACAAAATAATTGCATCTAAAATATTCTTTTTTCATTTTCATATTTTAAAAATAGAGGAATTATAATGAAAATTGCTCAAGTTGCCCCATTATGGGAAAGAGTTCCACCTCCTGGTTACGGTGGAATTGAGTTAGTAGTCGGATTATTGACTGATGAATTAGTACGGCGTGGACATGAAGTCACACTATTTGCTTCTGGTGATTCAATTAGTCTGGCAAAATTGGAATCGGTTCACCCACGTGCTTTACGGCTTGATCCAGATATTAAAGAACCCGCCATATATGAGACTTTACAAATGAGTAGAGTCTATAACCAAGCAGATGATTTTGATATTATTCACTCCCATATGGGATATATTGCACTAGCTTATGCTGGACTAGTAAAGACACCAACAGTCCACACTTTACATGGTACCTTTAATCGCGAAAATCAAAAGATGTTTGCCTATGCCAAACGTCAGCGCTACGTGAGTATTTCTCAGGCACAACGGGAACCTCAATTGGATTTGAATTATGTAGCAACTGTTTATAATGGTATTGATATTAATGCCCATAAATATCACTCCCAACCAGAAAATCCTCCCTATTTAGCATTTTTAGGTCGGATATCTCCAGAAAAAGGACCACATTTAGCAATCCAAATTGCCAAACAATCTGGTTGGCATTTAAAAATGGCAGGAAAAGTTGATGTTGTTGACAAAGATTATTTTGAAAGAGATATTAAACCTCTAATTGATGGTAAGCAGATTGAATATTTAGGTGAAGCAAATCATTCTCAGAAAAATGAATTGATGGGTGGTGCAGTCGCAACACTTTTCCCAATTACTTGGCGAGAACCTTTTGGTTTAGTTATGGTTGAATCAATGGCGGCTGGTACGCCAGTTATTGCTTTGAATTTAGGTTCTGCACCAGAAGTAATTCAGCATGGGTTGAGTGGCTTTGTTTGCAATAATATTGAAGAATGTATTCACGCTATCCCCAATGCCGTGGAATTAGATCGTAATGCGGTGAGAGAATATTTGACTCATCGCTTTGGTGTTAAACAAATGGTAGATGGCTACGAGGCAATTTACCGCCAAATTATGGCAGATAAATTTCTTCAAAATGGTCGTTCTCTGAGTCCAGTTAATGCGGTTACTATTTAGTAGAGTTGGAATTTTGTTGAGATAAACACAAAATAAAATCAGGAATTCATAAAAATAAAACTGAATCAAACTGGCAACTGAATATTAGCATTCTCGTGAAAGTAAATACTCCTTAAGAGTAGCTATATCTGAGAAAGTATTTTCTGAATTACCCCGGTGACGGGGATTTTTTATTTCCTGATATATTCTTTATATTTAGATTGATGATTCTCGAATAAAGTTGTTAGTCTTGAGGACAGATGTTAGATTAGTAGGAAATATCAACGATACATAATTAATATTATTTTTCACAAATTATTTAATTATATTAGTTTTCAATCAATAGTTATGTTTAAAAATGTGAACTTCAGAGTATAGGGTCTAAGTTTGGTAAAATATCTGGTTATTGGCAATACCTTCGCCAAAATTATGAACTGCTAGAACAAGGATCGGCAGGGTGGATACGTCCTAAATTGGTAACTCTGTGAAAAATATTTGCGAGTAAAACTGGGTCAGGTTTTTCCGGAAGGAGTTTTATAGTTTCCTCAACATATTTATAACCTCGGAAGATTGCCTTAAGGTCTGTAATACTAAAATCAGGGTTAAATTTACGGAAGTGAGAAAGCAAAACTTGCGAAATATTAACCATGAAAAATGCCAAATTTGCAGCGTTTGTTACTGCATTTTTCCCAACATTCATAAAGTCTTCGAGTCCAAAAAATTGTTTAGCATCGCGAAAATTAAATTCGATTTGAAATCTCAAACTGTAATAATCAATCACATGCACATAACTTAAACTCAACTCAGTTGAAAATAAAACAGCATGAGTTCTATGTGATGTTACAATATTTGTCCGCACTATAATTACAACATTTAATGTTTGAGAAAATTCTTTATGGAGAAGTTGAGTTTGATAAAAATCTGTACGAATATTCTCAACAGTCTCAGTTTTTTTGAGAAATTTATCTGGTATAAATGAATAGTCAATTCTATCACCGTATTTACGACGGCATTTACGACTAGGGTCTGGATTTTCATAGGGGATATACAAGGCAGAGTCGTAGCGCATCTTAGAAATTAGTTGTAAGCCCATTTGCCGAGTCATAACCACGGCATTATTATTTCCAAAATGACCATCCAATACCAAGTAAGTTAGCGGTAAAAATTTACTTAATTTTTTGAGCAAGTCCTGAATTAGAATACGAATACGTAGAAGCTCTGAGGTAAAAACTACTTCTGTTTTATCTTTATTCTTACTTCCCTTTGGTCGCCCGCCCTTCTTTTTTGGGACTTCTTGATTTGGTTTTTCTTTAGGCTTTTTTGTCTCTTCTGTTAATTTTGCTTGCTTCTCAACTTTTGGTTTGATTACTTGTTCAATCCTGATAGGAAATGCTTTCCTTTGTTCAATACTGACCAAGGATAATGCAAAAAATGATAATCCCTGTATTGGTTTGTCATGCAAAGATGAATAAAATTTATCGACCCCATAACTTTTTTTTCCTGCTTTGCTTACTACTACTTCATCTCCTGCTAATAGGTATGTTTCTTTTTGGCAAAATATATGTTCTCTAAAAAATACCCAAAATAACCCTGCCCAAGGTAATGAATGAGCAAAAAATCGCTGTATTGTTCTATAGCTTCCGCCCTTTCCACACCACCGTGATATGCCCAGCATTGTTATTCTTCCACTCATTGCTAGCATTGCTGATATAATTCTGCTCCAACGCCTCAAAGTTGTTCTGGTCGTATATCGTTGCAAGCATTCCAACAGTGCTAATATATCTGGCATGGGCTTTCTGTGTTTCTTGAGTTGTGGTTGTGGTAAACAATAACTCTACTACGGAAAGCCCTCTTTATTTTGGCGAAGGTATTGTATTGGAAAACTAGTTTGTAGGTGCTATGCATAGGATGCCCAAGTATCACTCTTTGCATAAAACTTATAATTATGGAAACTTGAACTATGAGCAAGTTCATCATTAGTTAAGCTAAGACAACTAAGACTCTCAATGATAAATCGTTTGAAAATCGGAACTAAAATAGGAGCAGGTTTTGCCCTGAGCTTAACAATACTAACAGCACTGGGTATAGCCTCTTACCTTTCCATCAACGAGTTAATTCTCAATTCGCGCAAGGAAAACCACACTTATCAGGTAATTAGCCAACTGCAAGAATTGACTATAAATGTCAGAACTGCTGAGAATTCTACGCGTGGCTACATCATTACTAAACAAAATGATTATCTCATTCCATACGAAGCATCTGTGAACCTTTCAAAGCAAACCTTACAGGAATTGCGAAGGTTGACATCTGATAATAAAAATCAGCAGTTCCATCTCGATATGATAGAGAGATTAGTGGAACAAAGAGTAGAAAGGCTAGAAAATAGCATTAAATTACGACAAAATGAGGGTTTTGAAGCTGCCCAAAAATTTATTCTTACCAATCAAGGGCAAAAACTGTCGGAAGACATAAAAAAAATAAGTCAGCAAATGCAGGCTGAAGAAAATCAACTGCTGGTAAGACGTTCTCAAAAAACGCGAGATGCAGCTGCATTAACACTGGCTACAATTAATTACGGTATTCCTCTAGCGTTCCTGATTTTAGCTGTGATTGGTTTTGCCCTTGCCCGTAATATTTCCCATCCTTTGAGTAGATTTTCTCAGATAGCGGAATCATTGGGAGAGGGAGACTTATCTGTTAGTTTACCAGAAAGCGATCGCGTAGATGAAATTGGTTTATTGACACGCACTATGAACCGAATGATTGCTAATTTGCGTGACACCAATTACCAAAATGAGCAGCAAACTTGGCTACAGTCAAATCTAGCAGAATTTAGTCAAATTTTACAAGGACGTAGGGATTTAGAAACTGTAACGCGTTTGATTATATCCTATTTAGCTCCTTTGATTGGAGCATCACAGGGCGTTTTTTATGTGATGGATTCTCAAGATGACGAGCCGATACTAAAATTATTTAGTTCGTATGCTTACCAAACGCGGAAAAATCTCGCAAATCAGTTTAAGTTGGGTGAGGGATTGGTAGGACAATGTGCTCTCGAAAAGCAACGAATTTCGCTCACACAAGTTCCTCATGATTATATTCGGATTAGTTCTGGTTTAGGAGATGCTACGCCATTAAATATAGTTGTTTTACCGATTTTATTTGAAAATCAAGTGCTGGCTGTTTTAGAAATGGCTTCATTTCAACTTTTCAGTAAGTTACATTTAGATTTTTTAGAACAAATAAGTGAAATTATTGGTGTTGCTTTAAATAATATTTTTTCCGATATCCGCACTCAACAATTACTAGAAGAATCTCAAAATTTAGCCAACGAGTTGCAACACCAGCAAAATGAACTCCAACAGAGTAACCAAGTTTTGGCGGAGCAAACGCAAGCATTACAAGAATCGGAATTACTTTTAAAACATCAGCAAGAAGAATTAAAGCAATCGAATGAAGAGTTGCAACAACTCAACGAAGAATTAGAAGAAAAAGCCGAATTATTAGAGAAGCAAAAGCATGAAGTTGAAGCTAAAAATCAGGAAATTGAGTTAGCAAGACAAGCTTTAGAAGAAAAAGCTGAACAATTAGCTGTATCCTCTAAATATAAGTCAGAGTTCTTGGCGAATATGTCCCATGAGTTGCGGACACCTCTGAATAGTTTATTAATTTTAGCGAAGTTGCTAGCCGAGAATACTGATGGCAATTTAACAGAAAAAGAGATAGAGTATAGTCGTATTATTCATTCTGCTGGTTCAGATTTATTAGAGTTAATAAATGATATTCTCGATTTAGCTAAGATTGAGTCAGGTAATTTATCTGTAGAAGTTGAGCAATTGCGTTTGCTGGACTTAAAACTAAATTTAGAGAGAAATTTTCAATATCTTGCAGAAACTAAAGGCTTGAATTTTGTCATTCAATTAGATGAAAATTTACCGGAGACAATTGCTACTGATATCAAGCGTCTACAACAAATTCTTAAAAATTTACTTTCTAATGCGTTTAAGTTTACCGAACAAGGAAGTATAACTCTTACAATTGGTATCGCTCCTGAAAATATGATCACCTTTGCCATTAGTGATACTGGCATTGGCATTCCATTTAACAAACAGAAAGTAATATTTGAGGCATTTCAACAAGCTGATGGTTCCACGAGTCGCAAATATGGTGGAACAGGCTTAGGTTTGTCAATTAGTCGTGAATTAGCTCAATTATTGGGTGGCAGAATTGAGTTAAGAAGTCAAACAGGAGAAGGGAGTGTCTTTACTTTATTTTTACCGCAGTTTTTCACCTTCCCTCATAAACAGGAGATGGGTGAGCAGGGAAATAGGGAGAGAGCAAAAAAAGGCGAAGTTTCTCTCAGTCAATCACCTCCTATTATTCACCAAAGTGAAATACCTGATGATAGAAATTTCATTACACCAAAAGAAGAGCGTATTTTATTAATCATTGAAGATGATACTAAATTTGCTCGAATTCTTTTGGATATGGCAAGGGAACAAGGCTTTAAAGTTCTGATTGCTTTACGAGGCAAACAAGGTTTAGCATTAGCAAAACAGTTTAAGCCTCATGCCATTACCCTGGATATATATATGCCAGAAATGGATGGTTGGACAGTTTTAGATCAACTCAAACGTGATCCGGAAACTCGCCATATTCCAGTACATATTATGTCTGTTGATGATCGAGAACAGCGTGGTTTACAATTAGGTGCGATCGCATATTTACAAAAACCTGTTTCTAAAGAAGTTTTGACACAAATATTAACTGAAATTAAGGATTTTGTTCAACGTAAGGTCAAAAATCTTTTAATCATTGAAGATGATCAGGTACAAGCTAATAGTATTATTGCCTTAATTGGCAACAGCGATGTTAAAAGTACATCTGTCGGCACGGGTGCAGAAGCATTGTCATTTCTGCAAACACATCGAGTCGATTGCATTGTTTTAGATTTGGGTTTACCCGATATGAGCGGGTTTGAATTAATTGAGCAAATCAAAGAGCAACCAAGCCTGATTAAAATTCCCATTATTGTCTACACAGGCAAAGAAATATCCCAACAAGAAGAAACTAAACTTCGACGACTGACAGAAACAATTATTATTAAAAATGTGCGATCGCCGGAAAGATTGCTGGAAGAAACTGCTTTATTTTTACATCGTGTCCAAGCAAATTTGCCAAAAACTCAGCAGGAAATGCTAGAGAATTTGCGGACTTTTGACCCCATACTCGCAAATAAAAAAATACTCATTGTTGACGATGATGTCCGTAATATCTTTGCTCTTACCAGTCTTTTAGAAGGCTATCAAATGCAAGTTTTATTTGCCGAAAATGGTAGAGATGGGATTGAAGTTTTACAAGCGAATCCTGATATTAATATTGTGCTCATGGATGTGATGATGCCAGAAATGGATGGTTATGAAACTACCCGTAATCTTCGCCAACAACCACAATTTAAAAATCTACCGATTATTGCTTTAACAGCAAAAGCCATGCAAGGCGATCGCGAAAAATGTATTGATGCTGGTGCTTCTGATTACATTACAAAGCCAATAGATACTGAGCAATTACTTTCTTTATTACGAGTTTGGTTATACAAATAATGTAAAAAGTCGTAAATTGAGTGGTTAGTAACTATAACCACTGAATCGGGTATTGGGGTAAAAATATCTCCTCAGAAGGAGGTAACAATAATAGTCAGATATTGTCTCAAAAGAGTATGCTAAGAAATTATATTCCCCCCGGCTTTTCTGATGAGAGATTTCAGTCAACTACTTGCTGATAAAGTAGATGTCATTGCACAACAGTGGGTTGATAGGGTTATTCGTGATGGACAAGTTAGAAGCACAGAACATCTAACTCGTCAAGCTGTTTTGAACCATATTGGTGATGTTTTAACTGCTTTAGCAACTGTTTTAGCTCAAACAGAAGAGAGCGATTTTGAAACAATTGCCCAAGCCAGTTTTAAGCATGGAGCACTCAGAGCAAAACAAGATTTTGATCCCAGAGAAGTGGTGCGGGAGTATCATCTACTCAGAACCACAATTCTTGCGAATATCAGTGTTGAATTATTACAGGGAACAGCAGAAGAAGTTCTTCGAGCAATGTCATTAATAGATGCGGTTGTAGATTCCGCCATCGCTCAATGTTTTCATAGCTATGTCGAGCAAAGATTGCAGGAATTACAACAGGTACAGCATCAATTAAGTTTGACTATTGAAGAACTTCAGCGTCTAGTTAATGCTAATCAAGATAATATTTCCCAGCTTGCACATGAGCTAAAAACACCACTTAGCTCGATTATTAATTACTCAGATTTATTTTTACGCCAATCTCGGACAACGGAAATAAGAGATACTGCAACTAGTTTGACACATATTGAACGAGTTTTAGGAAATGCTCGTAAGCTCCTAACCTTAATTAATGATGCCTTAGAATTATCTCGCTGTGAAGCTGGCAAAATACCCCTTAACCTGGAACGAACAAATGTCGAAATGCTGATTAACACAGTGTATGAAACTATGGAATCGCTGGCATCTTCCCGGGGACTACAACTATTAGTTGATTACCAAAATGCACCGAATCAAGTTATTACCGATGTGATGCGAATGCAACAAATTTTGATGAATCTTGTAAGTAATGCGATTCGTTATACGGAAGTAGGTAGTATCTCAATTATATGTCGTTTGATTTCCCCTCAAGAATGGTTAATATTAGTTGAGGATACAGGAATTGGCATTGCAGCAAAAGACCATTTGCGTATTTTTCAACCTTTTGAACGCGCGCTTATTCCTGGTAAAAATCATCCCTCAGATAGTACGGGATTAGGTTTAGCAATTGTTGATAAATTGGTGCATTTATTGCAAGGGAGAATTTATCTGAGTTCGGAGGTGGGGAAAGGGTCTACATTTACGGTGATTTTTCCCATCAATTTTGCCTATAAAAATCAAGAATAATCTTTAGAATTTGGCACCTGGACTGCATTTTTATCGGGGAGGATTTGGGAGCCATATTTTCTGGCGTAGACTTGTGTAAACTCAGCGCCGAAAAACAAAATTTGAGCGGAATAATAAGTCCAAACTAAAACAATTATAATTGAACCTGCTGCACCATAAGTAGAGCTAAAGCTGTTATTTCCTAAATACAAACCAATTAGTGACTTACCAAGAACAAATAATAAAGCCGTAATAATTGCTCCCACAGATACATCTCCCCAAGTAATTGTTACATCTGGGAGAAATTTAAAAATCATGGCAAATAAAAGGGTAATAACTGAAAATGAAAATATATTATTAATAATTTGCCAAATTAAGTCATTTCCAGGTAGTAGACTAATCGTGTAATTACTTATACCTGTGAGTAAAGCACTAATTAAGAGTGATACTAACAGCAGAAAACCAATTACTAGAACCATTGCAAATGATAAAAAACGCTTGCGAATTAGTTGTGTAAATCCCAGATTTGATTTTGGTTTGACTTCCCAGACTGTGTTGAGCGCATCTTGAAGTTCTGTAAAAACTCCCGAAGCACCAAATAGAAGAATAGCAATACTTACTAAAGAGGCAAATAAACCGTTATTGCTAGGTTTAGCTGCATTTTCAATTGCCAGTTGAATCACTTCTGCGCCATCTTTCCCCAACAAGCCTTGTAGTTGGAAGACTATTTGCCCTTTGGCAGCTTCTTCTCCAAAGAAAAAACCAGCAATGGCGATCGCAATTATTAATAGAGGTGCGAGCGAAAAAATTGTGTAATAGGATAAAGCGGCAGCTAGCCGAGATACTTTATCTTTATTATATTCTTTAAATGACTCTTTAATTAATCTCCAGAAGACGCGAATTTTCACAAATATACTCCTCAATTCTCTGCCTCAAATCATTAAATGGGAGGTTTAACCTCCCAAAATTATACATCTCTACTCAATCTGTTTACCTACCGTTGGCAGAATTTTTCGTGTGAAAAAAATAATTAACTATT
The DNA here is from genome assembly GCA_004296455.1 of Calothrix sp. NIES-4101. Classification (GTDB taxonomy): domain Bacteria; phylum Cyanobacteriota; class Cyanobacteriia; order Cyanobacteriales; family Nostocaceae; genus Brunnivagina. The sequence goes on along the minus strand of AP018280.1, from coordinate 2,698,077 downwards.
AACAATTATTCCTCCATTTGGATGGAGAATTTGACCTGCGAAATATGATGAATCATCCGAGGCAAGAAAAACAAAAGATGGTGCAATTTCTTCTGGTTGACCAGGACGTTGCATTGGTGATTGTGAGCCAAAGGTTTCAATTCTTTCTTGAGGGAAAGTCGAGGTAATCAAAGGTGTCCAAATTGGGCCAGGAGCAACACCATTCACACGAATGCCTTTGTCAATTAAAGATTGGGAAAGAGAACGAGTAAAAGCAACAATTGCCCCTTTTGTGGAAGAATAATCTAACAAATGGGAACTACCTTTATAAGCAGTTACCGAGGTGGTATTAATAATTGCACTACCCGCTTTTAAGTAAGGTAATGCGGCTTTAGTCAGATAAAACATCGAGAAAATATTGGTACGAAAAGTACGTTCCAATTGTTCAGCGCTAATTTCTTCAATGCTTTCTTTAGGATGTTGTTCGGCAGCATTATTAACTAAAATATCGAGATGTCCCAGTTGGGCTACCGTTTGTTCAACCACTTGTTGACAAAACTTTTCATCCCCAATATCACCAGCAATTGTTAGACAATGCTGTTTTTGTTCTTCAACTAGACGCTTTGTGTTTTCTGCGTCTTCGTGTTCTTTGTGATAAATGATCGCCACATTCGCACCTTCCTTCGCATAAGCGATCGCTACCGCTCGACCAATACCACTATCGCCTCCGGTAATCAGTGCTACCTTACCCTCTAACTTGCCGCTTCCACGATACTGGGCATCATCAAACTTCGGCTTAGTTAGCATTTCCGCTTCACTATCAGTTTGGATTTCCTGTTGCTGAGGTTGTGATTGCTCTTTACTGCTTGTCATAATTTTCCTCCTTTTGGTACTAAAATTTCTTTAAATCCTTGACTGTGGGGCCATGTAAAATTTCACCAGTGCAGCTAAAACGTGAACCGTGACAGGGACAATCCCAACTTTTTTCACCACTATTCCAGGCGACAACGCAGCCTAAGTGAGGACATACCGCAGAAACCGCATGAATGTTTCCAGTTTCATCTCGGTAAGCAGCTACCTTATCACCATCAACAGTGACTAGCTTTCCTTCACCTATCCCCACATCATTCAAGTTTTTACCCCACCCCTTGAGGCGATCGCCAATCCAATGAGTTCCCACTTCAATGTTCTGTTTTATACCTTGTGGATTCACAAAAGGAGTGGCGCGAGTTGCGTCATATAAATCAGCAGCAGGATTTTTAATTCCTAAAATCGTATCTGCCAGGATCATTCCCGACAGAGTTCCTTTGGTCATCCCCCAGAGGCTAAATCCTGTTGCTACATAGGTACGTTGGCTTAAGGGGGTTAGTTTGCCGATGTATGGTAACTTATCAAAGGAGACAAAATCCTGAGTAGACCAACGATATTTAAAAGACTCAACATCAAAACGGGAGCGAGTATAATTTTCCAGGTCGAGATACTTTTCTTCAGTATCTTCTACAGCCCCTACTTTGTGACCCCCACCACCAACAAGCAACAATAACTCACCTTCATAGGGAGTAGTACGAATGGAGTAATATTTTTCTCCTGAGCCGATATACATTCCCTGTGGCGCTTTGTCAGCAGATATTTTGGCACCTACTATGTAAGAGCGTTTGGGGTATGTTTTGGCAAAGAATAAACCCTCATCTGCGATCGGGATATTCGTGGCGATGATGATATTTTGTGCCTGGACAATTCCTTGATCGGTAATGACTTGACAAGAATTATCCTCCTCTACCTTCTGAACTCTGGTATTTTCAAATACATAACTGCCATCGCCAGGTATTTGTTGAATCAGGTGTAATAAGTATTTGCGTGAGTGAAACTGTGCTTGATTATCAAACTTAATTGCGCCAGCGATCGGGAAGGGTAGGGAAGTTTCACGGACAAAAGAAGCAGGTAATCCGAGTTTCAGTGCTGCTTCCACTTCTTTTTCAATATCTTGGAGATTTTCCTCGGTTTCTGCGAATGTATAAGCACTCTGACGGCTAAAGTCACAGTCAATTTGCTCTTCGGTAATGGTTTTAACAACAAATTCTAGTGCTGCTTGGTTGGATTGAGCATAGATGCGGGCTTTTTCTTCACCATGATTTTTAATTAAATCTGCGTAAATTAATTGATGAAGTGAGGTAATTTTAGCTGTGGTGTGACCACTTACACCTGTAGATATTTGTTGAGACTCAATCACTGCAACTGTTTTTCCGGCACGTTTGAGTAATATTGCAGCCGTAATTCCTGCAATACCGGCACCAACAATTGCAACATCCACAGATAAGTTATGACTAAGTACTGGAAAATTAGCTGTAGGTGTAGAGTCAATCCAATATGAAATATGTTTTCCTGTTAAGTTAGACATAATTTAATTTTTCTTTGGGGATAATCGGGAATAGGTACAGTTGTTTTGATAGAAGTATTCGTAATCAAAAAATGCGATGCGATCGCCAAGTATTATTTTGCTTGTTTCTCTACTTAAAATTAGCTGTGATGATATTCTCAGCTAAAAATCTCCACCAGCAAACTTAATAGTTACTTTAGACTTTTGTTCATCTAAAATTAACCTACCTTATGGATAAATTTGAGTTGTAAATTGGTAGATATATATCAGTCGCAAGGTATATAGTAATCCTATTTAAGCTATGAATATTTAATTTATGAATATAAGTGGGCAAATGTTCTCTTTGGAAATAGAGGATTTTGGTGGCAGCACAAGCTTCGTGAAGTTTGATAATATCAATATTTTTAAGCAAAGCAAATTAAGTAACTAAACAGAATTAATTACATAATGTCATTGCGAATGGGGTAAAGCGGAATGTAGGCAAAGCCTTCGCGTAGGGTAGCAATCCCAGCCCTTGCGGTTGCTTACCGGCGGGAACGCCTTCGGCGAACGCTTCGCTCGCAATGAATATAATTATTTTTGTCAGACTACTTACCAAGAGTAATATCAAGATAAACACAAACAGAAATTATGAGAAATATGAATTCAACATCTGACAAATCTTTTTGTCCGTCTGCTGGATGAAATAAGTAAATCTTGAGGAATAGCGAATCAATTCAATGTTTTATTCGTCGGAATGATGTGCTTTCCTGGGGGAACATCAGACAATGCAACCATCAGTTGATACTCATCCTCCACAAAGGAATTGTATGTCTAGCTCTATAGAATTTAGTTTATTTGCTCCTTATAATAATGCCGCCGCTTTAGTAGGTTCTTTTTCTGATTGGCAAGAAATACCCATGAAAAAAGGTGAGGATGGTTATTTTCGCACTCATGTTGACTTAGAAGATGGGAGTTACCAATATAAATTTAAAATCCAATCAAAAAGTTGGTTTTTTGAGCCAGATCAATGGGTAGATGTCACCGATCCCTACGCAACCGATATCGATGGTAAAAGTGCAAGTGAAAATAGTATTGTCCACATCAAAGATGGTGAGAAAATTGTCGATACTTATGTTTGGAAGTATGACGATAAACCATTACCAGCCGATCATGAGTTAGTTATCTATGAATTACATGTTGCTGACTTCTCCGGTGGTGAAGATGATCCGCATCTGCGAGGCAAGTATAAACATGTGATCGAAAAGTTAGACTATTTATGCGACTTGGGGGTTAACGCCATTGAATTACTGCCAGTTAAAGAATATCCCGGCGATTACAGTTGGGGCTACAACCCTCGACATTTCTTTGCCACAGAAACCAGCTATGGTTCTACCGCAGATTTAAAAAAATTGATTGATGAGTGTCATGGTAGAGGCATTCGGGTAATTATGGATGGGATTTATAACCACTCTGAAGCTTCCGCCCCCTTGACTCAAATCGACCATGATTACTGGTATCATCATGAACCCCGCGATCCTGATAATAATTGGGGGCCAGAGTTTAATTACGAGCATTATGATGAAAAATTAAATATTTATCCCGCACGTAAATTTACTGGAGATATTATCCGCTTTTGGATTCAGGAGTATCACATCGATGGTATTCGTTATGATGCTGCACGACAAATAGCCAATTATGATTTTATGCACTGGATTGTGCAAGAGGCAAAACAAACTGCTGGAGCCAAACCTTTTTACAATGTGGCTGAACATATCCCGGAAACAAGCAGCATCACCAATGTTGATGGCCCGATGGATGGTTGCTGGCATGATAGTTTTTATCACTGCGTTTTAGAACATATTACTGGCGATACCTTTGATTTAGAACGTCTCAAAGATGTCTTGGATTGCAAACGTCAAGGTTTTATGGGGGCGACGAATGTAGTTAATTATCTCACCAACCATGACCACAATCATCTGATGGCAGATTTGGGCGATCGCAATATTTTGGATGCGGAGGCTTTTCGTCGTGTTAGGCTGGGCGTAGTGTTGTTAATGACTGCGATCGGGATTCCGCTAATTTGGATGGGTGAGGAGTTTGGAGAATATAAATATAAAACTCCTAGCCAAGCTAAGATTGATTGGACATTACTTGGTGGCGATTTAAATCGTGACTTGTTTGCCTATTACAAGGGTTTAATCAGTCTGCGTCAACAAAGTCATGCTCTCCATACGGAAAATATTAATTTTTTCCATGAAAATCCTGAAGCCAAGGTGTTAGCGTATACCCGTTGGAATGATGAGGGTTCTCGTGTGGTAGTTGTGGCAAATTTATCGGGTGAATTTTTGGCAGGTTATACAGTTCCTGACTTCCCTGAAAACGGTACTTGGCACGAATGGACGGGTAATTATGATGTGGATGCTGGTGATAATTGTCTAATGACTGATTTAGGTGCTTATGAAGCTAAGGTGTTTGTATGGCAGTAAGTTCAACTACATCATTTGAATCGAGTTTCTTGATTAAAAATTGACTCTTCACTCAATATTGAATTAGAAATGTTTAGCTAGGGTTTAACTAGGGCATAAAATAAATGTTATGCCCTATTACCCATGAAATTTATCACAAAAATCATGAATTTATCTTTGTCTACTTGCGGTTAATTCACTCAAAAACAGAGACTGATATACCACAACTAGGTAAGTCATGTTTCAATACTGACTACTGAGTACGAAGTCATTTCTTGATCCAATATTTTTGTTCAAGCTTTTTATCAGAGATTTTTATTTGTTTTTACATAAGTATTATGATTGTGCCACAACAAACTTTTGAAGATATTGAAGTTCAGTCACTAATTGAAGAAATTTATACTTTCTGGGGTCATGATTTCCGTAATTATGCCCCCTCTTCACTCAAACGCCGGATTCAGAGTTTTATTTACGCTGAAGGATTATCTAGTATTTCTCAACTGCAAAAAAATATATTATCCGATAGACTCTACTTTAACAAATTTTTATTAGGTTTGACAGTCAATGTGACATCAATGTTTCGCGACCCTAATTTTTATTTAGCTTTTAGAAATGAAGTTATTCCCATATTACGTACCTACCCATTTATTCGCATTTGGCACGCTGGATGTTCTAGTGGGGAAGAAGTCTATTCAATGGCTATTTTACTCACAGAAGAAGGGCTATATCAGCGTTGTCGAATTTATGCAACTGACTTAAATGAACAAGTTTTGCAAACAGCGAGACGTGGGATTTTTTCTCTGAAATTAATGCAAAACTATACCCGACTTTACATTCAAGCTGGTGGTAAAAAATCCTTTTCCGAATACTATACTGCGGCTTATGATCATGCAATTTTCAGTCCTTATCTACGGGAGAATATTATCTTTGCTCAACATAATTTAGCCATTGATAATTCTTTTAATGAATTTCATGTAATTATTTGCCGCAACGTCCTCATTTACTTTAATCAAACTTTGCAAAGTCGCGTGCACGAGCTTTTTTACCACAGCCTTTGTTCCTTTGGTATTCTTGGCTTAGGTAAGCAAGAGTCAATCAGTTTTACTCCTCACGAGCATGAATATAAAGAGCTTGTCAAAAGAGAAAAGCTCTATCGGAGGGTTAACTAATGGCTTTTGAAATTATCGTTGTGGGTACGTCTTTGGGAGGATTGTTGGCGCTCAAAAAAATGCTAGAAAATATACCAGAAGACATTGGAGTACCGATCGCGATCGTGCAACATCGTCATCCTGATTCTAACGACACGACGTTGAGGGATTTTTTGCAACAATATACGCCTTTGTCAGTTCGAGAAGTTGAAGACAAAGACAAGATTCAACCTGGTTACGTCTACCTCAGTCCTGCTGATTATCATTTACTTGTAGAACCAGGTCATTTTGCCCTTTCGATTGATAAACCAGTTTCTTACGCTCGACCGTCAATTGATGTACTATTTGAATCTACTGCTGATGTTTATGGCAAGCAAGTGATTGGTGTGATTTTGACAGGAGCCAATGAAGATGGTAGCCGGGGTTTACAGGCGATAAAAGTGCGAGGAGGAATTGCAATTGTTCAAGAACCAACCACAGCAGAATGTGCTGTCATGCCCAAAGCTGCAATTGCTGCTGTGACTGGGGTAGACTGGATTTTACCGCTAGAAGAGATAGCCTTGGTACTGGCTAAGCTTTGTGACTCTATAGGAAAATAAAACTCATGCAGGCTGAAAGCAAAGTAAATATCCTCCTGGTGGATGATAAACCAGAAAATTTGTTAGCACTAAAGGTGATTTTGGCAGACTTAGAAGAAAATCTAGTGCAAGCGACTTCTGGGGAGGAGGCTTTGCGGTATTTGCTATACCAAGATTTTGCGGTAATTTTGCTGGACGTACAAATGCCTGGGATGGATGGTTTTGAAGCCGCCTCATTAATACGCAGTCGTCAGAAATCGCGCCAAACTCCGATCATTTTCCTAACTGCTTTTAGTACGGACGATAATATGCAGTTTAAAGGTTATGCTGCGGGTGCGGTAGATTATTTACTTAAACCAATAGATCAGCATATCCTAACTTCAAAAGTGAAAATATTTGTTGAATTATACAAAAAATCCGAAGTATTAAAGCTACAAGCTCAGCAACTGGCGATCTTAAATTCGGAACTAAAGCAAAGTGAAGAAAGATTTCGTTCTTTGAGCACCTCTTCTCCTGTAGGTATTTTTGAAATTGATTCCCAAGGGAACTGCACATATACAAATCCCCGTTATCAAGCGATTTGTCATGTCACGGCAGCCGAATCTTTAGATAAAAGCTGGTTAGAGTTTGTAAAAGCAGATGACAAAGACGCTGCAACGACTAGTTGGTCAAATTATCTCAATCAAGGTAAAGAGTATACTCAGGAATTTCGGTTTTTATTTCCAGAGGATATTGTACGTTGGCTCCGGGTTCGTTGTACACCAATGCTAGCAACTGATGGTAGTATTCAAGGCCATGTCGGTACTATAGAAGACATTACCGACCAGAAGAATGCGGAAGAAACTCGCGCTCAAATGTTCCGCGAACAAGCGGCAAGACAGGAAGCAGAAGCTGCAAATCAAATGAAAGATGAGTTTCTAGCTATTCTTTCCCATGAACTGCGTACCCCCTTGACAGCAATGCTGGGATGGTCAAAAATCTTACGCACGAAAAAATTAGATGAACAAGGTACATCTCGCGCTTTAGATGCCATTGAACGGAATGCGATCGCGCAAACGCAATTAATTGAAGATATTCTTGATGTATCACGAATTATCAGGGGTCAATTGCGGTTAAATTTAGGTGTTGTCGATTTACAGATGATCATTACAGCTGCTTTAGATGCAGTGCGCCCGCAAGCAGAGATGAAAAATCTGCAATTAGATATCTGCTTAGATACAAATGTTGGCAAAGTTAGTGGAGATGCCGTTCGCTTGCAGCAAGTTATCTCGAATTTATTAACTAATGCCATTAAATTTACACCCAAAAATGGTAAGGTCGAAGTAACTTTAAAAAGAGCGGAAACATCCTGGGTAGAAATAGCAGTTAGAGATACAGGTATTGGGATTGAACCAGAATTTTTACCCAAAGTATTTGAACGTTTTCGTCAAGCCGATAGCTCAACAACGCGATCGCAAAATGGATTAGGCTTAGGACTAGCGATCGTTCATCATTTAGTCGAACTACATAAAGGTAGCATCAGTGCATTTAGTCTCGGAACCGGACAGGGTGCTACTTTCACCGTGAAATTACCAGTTTTACAAAACAAACATAATCACTTAAACTCTGGAAATACTTCCTCATCTTCCTCTGCTTCCCTTCCCCTGGCGGGACTGCGAATTTTGATTGTAGATGACGAAGTTGATAATCGTAATTTTCTTTCCTTTTTCATCCAACAACAAGGTGCAAATGTAACTGCTGTAACATCTGCTGATGAAGCATTCGCCGTATTCCAAGAAATTCAACCGGACGTATTAATTAGTGATATTTGTATGCCGGGGGAAGATGGTTACACCTTAATCAAAAAAATACGCACTTTACCAGTAGAAACTGGACAAAAAATTCCAGCGATCGCTTTAACAGCATGTTCTCATGAAGAAGATTGCGCTCAAGCTTTAAATGCTGGTTTTCATGAATATATTTCTAAGCCTTTTGAACCCAGTGATTTAATTACTAGAATTACTAAGATTACAGGGTTATCCTAGGGTCATTTTAGGTATAGATGCGATCGTATATCGCGAAGCTCCATCAAAAACTTAGATGTTATCAGTAAGTTAAGTAAGCTTTAGACCAATCTGACATAAGCAACAGTTATGTATTGCTACATTGCCGTGATAGTAGATATTTCGGTGAACCTAATCTAAAAATTAGGGTCAGATTCTGTGCGAATAATTAATCAATCTTGGTAAGATTTCCGGAACATAAATTTATTTATTGGTATCTATCTTCTAGTAAAAATTGCCAGGTGTCAAGAATTTAAGCCGTATTTGCACTGATGGAAAAATTTTTATCAGTGCGTTAATTTACATGTAATTAAGGTTTGAATGTAAGATTTGATGACTGTGACAATTTCATAATCCAAAGTGGGGTTAGCGGGATGAAATCGCCAGAGGAACGTGAACAAGAATTACAGCGTCTCGAAAGAGAGCTTCGGCAAAAGGAAACCGAATTACGGTTAAAAGAACTAGATTCAGAAGTCAACCAAAAAGATATTCAATTTTATCAAACAAAAAAAGTAAAAGAGGAAGTAAAGGGACAGTTATGGAAAGGTAAAGCAGTTCTCGGATTGAAATTATTTGGCTTAGGTGTTGTTGCCTTGATTGCAGTGAGAGTGGCATCTGTATTTGCCAATATATTTATTATTGGAGCATTAGCATTTGCGGCTTATAAATTATTTCTGGAAAAGAAAAAGTAGTTTGTCAAACATATATTTTAGTAGGTATTAGGAATAAAGTGCATGACAGGTAAATTTGGAACAGATAGTTTTATTAATGATTTAGAGCGTGTTGTTCAAGTTCGTACCGAAGTTGCAGTATCGCTAAATCAAATTGCCGATACTATTAATGCAGCCGAAATTGCTGGTGGTAATAGTTCTGGAAAACTCAGTTTAGAGCGCGATATTGAAGATATGCGGATCGCTAGTAAAAACCTCCGCAGTGGTGTATTTCGTCTCATGGTTTTGGGCGATATGAAACGGGGTAAAAGCACATTTTTAAATGCTTTAATTGGTGAGAAAATTTTACCTAGTGATGTCAACCCCTGTACTGCACTGTTAACTGTATTACGTTATGGTTCCCAGAAAAAAGTCACAGTATATTTCAATGATAGTAAATCTCCTCAAGATATGGGGTTTGATGAATTTAAACATAAATATACTATTGATCCGGCGGAAGCAAAAAGATTAGAACAAGATAATAAGCCAGCTTTTCCTGATGTCAGTCATGCAATCGTGGAATATCCCTTAGCATTACTAGAAAAAGGTATTGAAATTGTTGATAGTCCTGGTTTAAATGATACCGAAGCACGGAATGAATTATCACTAGGTTATATTAATAATTGTCATGCAATTCTCTTTGTCTTACGTGCATCACAACCCTGCACTTTAGGAGAAAGAAGATATTTAGAAAATTATATTAAAGGTCGGGGTTTATCGGTATTCTTTTTAATTAATGCCTGGGATCAAGTCAAAGAAGCATTAATTGATCCAGATGATGATGAAGAATTACGCGATTCAGAGGCACGTTTACGGAAAGTTTTCCAAGCTAACCTCAGCGAATACTGCATAGTTGATGGTCAAAATATTTACAATGAACGAGTTTTTGAACTGTCCTCAATTCAAGCACTTCGCAAGCGTTTAAAAAATCCCCAAGCAGACTTAGAGGGGACGGGTTTTCCTGAATTTATGAGTGCATTAAATATTTTTCTGACTCGTGAACGGGCTGTAGCGGAGTTGCGACAGGTGCGAACCTTAGCCCGTCAAGTAGGAAACAACACCAAAGAAGCAATTCAAAGACGGATACCTTTATTAGAAAAGGGAGTGGAAGAATTGCGATCGCGTATCAATTCAGTCGAACCCGAATTTAACAAGCTTACCAATATTCGCGACCAATTCAAAACCGAAATTCTGCAAACACGGGATAACCAAGCGCATGGAATATCTGAGTCATTCCGCAGCTATGTATTGAAATTGGGCGATACCTTTGAAACCGATTTTCTTCGCTACCAACCAGAGTTAAATATGCTGGACTTCCTCAGCAGTGGCAAACGGGAAGCATTTAACTTGGCGCTGCAAAAAGCATTTGAACAATATGTCACTGATAAATTTGCCGCTTGGAGTTTAACCGCAGAAAAAGATATTAATGCAGCTTTTGCAAAACTTTCTAGCAGTGCAGCCAAGTACGGTAATTCCTACAGTCAAATTACCAACCAAATCACTGAAAAACTCACAGGTGAAAAAGTTCGAGTCAATGCCAATATTTCTAGTGAAGAAGATCATTCTCCTGGTTGGGCAAAATGGGCAATGGGTTTGTTCTCTCTCTCACGAGGAAATTTAGCTGGCTTTGCAATGGCGGGTGCAGGATTTGATTGGAAAAGTATCTTACTTAACTACTTTACAGTTTTTGGAATTAGTGCTTTATTAGGAACATTAGTAACTCCGATTTTGGGGCCAATTGCTATTCCCTTACTGGGCTTAGGTGTGGGATTTTTGCAAGCCGATCAAGCCAGAAAGGAGTTAGTCAAAACTGCTAAGAAAGAGTTAGTTAAATATTTGCCAAAAGTTGCCAATGAGCAATCTAAGACTGTTTATGATGCAGTTAAGGAATGTTTTGATGCTTACGAGCGTGAAGTGAGTCTCAGAATTAATGATGATATCCAATCACGGAAATCTGAATTAGATAATTTACTTAAGCAAAAGGAAAATCACGAAATTAGTCGTGAAAATGAATTAAAACGCTTGCATAAGTTAGAAACTGATGTATTTGCTGAGTTACAAACTATTGAGACAGCTTACAATAACCTGTTAGTTTATTACAGTTAGTAACTCATCAAAACCCTCCAATAAATATCCTCGACTTCGATAAGTCGGGGATACAAAGATATAAACAAAAATAAACAGCATTTATTTATTCAATAAAAAATATATATAGTCAGTTGCGATCGCATCATAAATAACTATAAACAAAATTATCAAAATTAGGGAATATGCAAAACTATAAAAACTACCAATCCGTTATAGAACTACTAAAAAATACATCTAAATTACTTGATTTAAATAGAAAATCGTCATTACATCAAGATATATTAGCAGTTTGTAACTATCTAAATAATCCTAATTTTCGTATTGCAGTCTTTGGGCCTTTTAATCATGGCAAATCAACTTTGTTAAATGCCATGTTAGGTAGTAAAACCTTACCAATTGATTTAATCCCCAGTACCGGAGCCGCAATTACTGTTAGATATGGTAGTGATATTAGAACTCGAATCATGCTTGCTAATGGTAGTGAAATACATCGTAGTGGTACTGATATTTTAAAGCAATTTGCCATTCTTGATCAGAATCGGAGAATGCGAGATGATGTGGCATCTGTTGAAGTATTTTATCCCCATTCATTTTTAGAAACGGGGATTGAATTTCTCGATTTACCGGGTACAAATGACCGGGAAGCACAGGATAACTTGGTTAGAGAGCAATTATTGAGTGCTGATTTAGTAGTGCAATTACTAGATGCACGCAAGCTCATGACTTTAGGAGAACGAGAAAACCTGCGTGACTGGTTATTAGATCGAGGAATTAAAACAGTTATTTTTGTAGCTAATTTTATTAATTTATTAGAACCAGAAGAACAAAAAGAAGTTCAAAATAGATTACGGTTTGTTGCTGAAAGTTTTCGGGCTGAATTACCTTCAGGTTTTAGCAATTTATATCGAGTTGATGCATTACCTGCCTTACGCGCGAGACTTAAAGGTGATGTTGCAGCAGCAAATATAAGCGGTTTAGTTGAGTTTGAAACTGCATTACAAAATATTGCTCTAATTTTAAAACAAAATAATCAAGCAGTAAGTAAACCAAGAGTACAAGCCCTTGCTTTCAAACTGCAAACAGCATTAAAAGATAAAATTAGTCCGATTCAACATGAAGTGCAAAAAATTAATGATAAAAATAATGCTGCCAATGAAATCAAAAGAAAAGCCGCAGATTTAATTCAACAAGGATTCTCTGCAAGCACAACTAAATTACGTCAATGGCTATCTTTAGCTAACTTACGTGAAAAATATCAAGGTGATGCTGCAATCGCATTAGCACAGGATAACTTTTCTGATTGGGAACAGCAAAATTTAAAAAAGGATTTACAGCCATTACAGCAAGCAGTCGCTAAGTGGTTATATCAAGCATATGATTTTTTTCAAAATGAAAGACCAGAGGATTTATTAATACCTTTTCCTAAACATCCCCAAGTTACTTTACCTCCTCGAAATACTAATTCTGGTGATTTAAGTGAACCTGGCTCACTTGCTGTTGGTAGCGGCATCGGTTGGGTTTTAGGTGGCCCCTTAGGTGCAGCAGTTTTAGGCAGCATTTCTTACCTAGTTAATAAAAACATCCAAAAACAAGATGAGAAATCATCAAAGGAATCCTATCATCAGCAAGTAGCAACATTATGCCTTGATGCGGTTGACGAGTATTTAAGCGAGTTTAGCCGTCAGGGACTATCAATATTAGCAGAGTGCGATCGCAAATCGGAACGGGTAATTAAATTTGTTGAAAATTCTGATTCTTTAGATATTATTCAAAAACGCCAAGAGTTACAGAAATGGCAAAGTTGCTTGATTGATTTAAATAAACAATTAGAAAGTTATTTCAGTATTTCTATTCCCAATGAATTTAAAGTTGAAATAGAAACACCAAAAAATCAGCAATTTGTATATCGCTCTCAAGGAGTTGGTGTCAAAGAAGATGTGGGGACTAAAAGAGTTGTGGAAGTCCAAAACAAAGCAACGGCAACACAAGCTCAAGAGCCGCAAACACAAGCAAAAATATCAACAAATAATACTAATTCTGCTTCTCAGTCTCATGCTCGCAACACTTATTCTAAACGATCTAATTTTGATGTCATAGATGCAAATTTCCGTAATTGGGAAATTGATCAGGAAATTGCCAAAATGAAAGCAGAAATGGGTGCTTCTGGATACCAAAAGCGTCAACAACAAAATACAAATACATCTAATCAAACTTCAAGCCAGCAACCCCAAAAACAAATTGATATTGAGAAAAGAAATCGCGCTTATAAACTCTTAGGGTTGCCCAATAATGCATCAATTGATGCAATTAAACAAGCATATAGAAAATTAGTTAAACAATGGCATCCTGATTTATTTGTTAGTAATCCTCAGCAATTAAAGCAAGCACAAGAAAAAATGCATTTAATTAATGATGCTTATAATTTGTTAACTGATGGTCATTAATTACCAATCTTTGTTTCAGTTTTATTGATATTTGGGAGCATCCACTTTTGGAAGATATACAAGTTCTGGGAGAATATAAGAACAGATAAAGTAGTAATTCCGAATCACAGCTTTGGCAATAAAGAATATTATCTGGATTTAAAGGCTTTTGGCAGCTAGGATTTATGCACAGACTCATAAGTGCAATTGGTAATAATTATGTTTAAGTTTAAAAATTCTAGCGTAATTTAAACAAAATTACTTAAGTGTTAAAACATTTTAGTGCTATTCTTTACGCTCTACCTGAAGTATTTAAATGCGATCGCATCAATAAAAATTGTAAAACGATACCTGTAACAAGTGCAAAACCAAATAACCCCAAGACAATACCGGCAATACTATAAGTATTACTTAAATAATAATTTACTGCTTTATTAATTCCCACAGCGACACCACCACCAGCAACGCTCGCCAATATCCACCAAAAAGCAGTTTGTATATGTAGATATCGCTGCAACACTAACCATTGACAAATCCCCACGGCTAAACCTGGGATAAGAAATAACTTATTTTCAGTTCCATAACTGCCGTTAAAAACACTCAAAATACCTTCAAATATAAATCCCAAAACTGTTACCAAAAACCACCAGCGTAGTTTAAAATCACTCTGTCGTAGTAATATACTTTGTGCTAATCCAATACCAATTCCAGTAATTAGCCCAAATATTGCCCCACCAAAAATAAAACCAACAGTGATATTTTTGAAAACTGCACCCAGAATAAATTCTGCCAGAAAACCACCCACAAAACCAATAAAGCCTCCAATAGTACCACAGGATGCGATCGCAATTATCCATACAAACAAAAAACTCCACGAAAATCTATTTTTACGCGGTAATAAAATAGATGGATTCAGATTGGTTTGTGATACCGTTAAAGGGGTTGCAGTTGCATTTAATTCTGCTAAAACTCGCAATATTTCCTGTGCACTTTGAGGACGTTCCCTTGGTACGGGAGACATCATTGCATTGAGTAAATTAATTATTTTTGCTGAGATTTTAGTATTATGGCTTTGCCAACTATTCTGAAAATTAGTATAATTTGAATTTACATTATCTAAGCTTGTATTGTTGAAACTAGGTTCGTAAAGTTCGAGATGAGATAGAGGAGATTTTCCGGTTAAAAGAAAAGCAAAGGTGCGTCCTAAAGCAAAAAAATCAGATTGAGGTACGGCATTATTATTGATCTGTTCCGGTGGAGTATAAGCAGCAATAAATTGTACTTGTTTATTTATCTGTGGTTCTCCAAAGCCCACAAGCCCTAAATTTCCATTGTTTTGGAGTATAATATTTACTGGCTGAATCTGCAAATGTAATAAATCATGGCTGTGAATTTGTTGTAATATTTCTACAATTTGTTGCAACCAGTTAATTGCTAATTTGTCATCTAAAGCTTGATTCGCCGGCTCTGTTGAAGAGTGGCTCGATATATAATCATCTAAATTTAAACCAGTGATTTTTTCAATGACTAAACAATGTAAAGGTGTTGCTTTATCGCGGGGAAAATAAATAAAGCAACCATCAACTTCTACTTTTGGTAAACCAGGATGATTTAATTGCTTTAAAACTTCAGATGTTTTGTGAAAATGCTCAATTTCTTGCGAATCATTCGATGTCAAAGTTTGCAGATATTTGACTGTCTCATTACCAACTTCGCGAACTTCATACTTACAGTGTGAATTACTGTTATAACTATGCTGATTAATTTGTTGAATTACCTGATATCTCCCAGAGAGAAGTAATTCTGAACCACAATTACCGCAAAAACGGTTTTCTTGAGAATTGTTTGGTTGATTACAATTAGGATTGATGCACAAAATCATATTGAAAAGGGTTATTTTTAATCGTGAATATATATACTACTATTTGATTTATCTTGAGAGAATGGAATTGTTGTGAAAAAAATCAGTTTATCAATTGTCTACTTTCAACCTAATATATACCTAAATGTGTAGCTAATTGATTTCAGAGGACAGTTAATAATTATTATTTACACAAAAGATATATTAAACTCACACAATTAGAGCATAGTTTGCTTTACAGAGAATAGATTAAATACAATACTCACAGGTTGATCATGAGTCACAACATGCGGCGCGAATTTAGTAACCGGGATGAATTGATTGTGTATCTCCGCGAACAATTTCCTCAAGCAACAGAAACAGACAATCATATTAGTGAAATGCTTGGTGGACGAAAAGCCGCCGAAGCTACTTTGGCAAAAGTTGACCCATTTAAGTACGCTAAAACACGTAATTTTTTCAAAGGAGCAGTGACTTATCTATCTCCCTACCTTCGTTATGGAGTAATAAGTTTACGCGAAGTTCGAGATTTTGCCTTTGCTAAAGCCCGTAACCAAAGTGATGCCATCAAGCTGGTGAATGAGTTGGGATGGCGCGATTACTGGCAAAGATTATATTTGCAACTGGGGGACAAAATTTGGGAAGATCAGGAAGAATATAAAACTGGGTATAACAAGAGTGAGTATGCGCCTCAATTAGCCGCAGATATTCGCGAAGGAAAAACTGGATTAGTTTGCATCGATAGTTTTAGTGATGATTTACGAGAAATCGGCTATTTACACAACCATGCACGTATGTGGATAGCTGCATATGTGGTGCATTTTCGACGCATTCGCTGGCAAGCTGGGGCAAAATGGTTTCTCGAACATTTGCTAGATGGTGATCCAGCGAGTAATAATATGTCATGGCAATGGGTTGCAAGTACATTTAGTCATAAGCCTTATTTTTTTAATCGTGAGAATTTAGAAAAATATACGGAAGGGGTTTATTGTCAAAAATGTCCGTTGTATGGCAATTGTGATTTTGAAGGGAGTTATGAAGAGTTAGAAAGGAAGTTATTCCCCAAAGGAGAATTTAGTCGGCAGAGAAATAGTCAAAGTTGGCAGAAAGGTAAAAGGGTAAAAGGAAAATAAAAAATCAGGTATATTCAAACTCTTACTCTCTAAGTCTTGCATGATATAAATTCATACTCTGATTCAGCAACATCAACAGCGATTAAATTTTGATCAAGTGCCAGATTCAAAGAAGATTAATTAGCTGATAATTACTCAAACTATCCTCAAAGGTAGTTTTCTACAAATAACTACAAATAATCATTAACCCTTGACTACTCACCAAAAAATGCCAACATCAATCATCTGGATACATGGAGATTGTTTAAGTCCCCAAAATCCTGCATTTGAAGAATACCCTGACACGCCTGCTATTTGGGTGTGGGACGATGCTTTACTTAGCGAATGGCAAATTAGTCTCAAACGCATCACCTTCATTTACGAATGTTTACTAGAATTACCAGTTACCATCAGGCGTGGAGACGTAGCAAACGAAATCTTAGAATTTGCAAAAGAAAATAATGCCACTCAAGTTGTCACCACAGATAGTCCCAGTCCCCGATTTGATGTAATATGCGATCGCATTGAAAAGTCTTTGGAATTAAAGGTCTTTAAAGTTGAGCCTTTTTTTGATTATGACGGTTTTATCGATTTGAAGCGCTTTTCCCGATATTGGAAGGTTGCTGAACAATACCTGTTTGATTAAATAATGATCATTACTTAACTTATCTAAATATCAAGAATGTTAACATCTTGCTTTTATCGCTAGTTACAAAGTGATAGTCTATTTTTAGAAAGCATAGACTTCTTAATTATCTCAGTCTTGGAGATATATACATTGTTGTGATTGATTAAAGACAATTTATAAAGTGATATTAACTTATTAATCCTTTGGCAATAAAACCAGTTTATTTTATTGTGAGATTTTGTTTATTAAAAAATAATAGAAGAGAATATGATACCTAATGAATCTCTCAACCATAAATTAAGCTACCAGAAGTTAGTAGACCTCAAACTATTGGATATATGGGTTCAAACGGGCGGAAATATTGATTACCTAATCGCAGAAGGTTTCTTAGATGCTGCCGACATCGAAGAAACTGAAGCTGAAGAAACTGAAACCGAAGAAACTACTCAAGAAAAATCCTCATCCCACCTCAAAGTCGGCATTTTATTAACAATTATTCTGGCTTTACTCAGTATTGGGATGTTCCTGCAAGCAAATCAAATTACCCAAACATTAAGAGACTTAGCCAGAATATCTGCATATCAAATTATACAAAGTGATTAACTAACCTGAGTTCGGGTTAAGAGTTTTGTTTCAATTTGAATTAAGAAGCCCTGTAATTCTTCAAATCCAAAAATTTTTGTATTTCTTATTTGGAGGGGGTTTGGGGGAGAATCCCCCAAGTCTTGGTTTTAGCTGTAAAAACAGACAAATATTCAGTTTATTGAAGGAATGTCGCTGAGATTGGAACAAAGTAACATCACAACTACTATCTCAGCTTATCCCGAACTCAGGTTAACTAATAATTGCTAGGGATGCCAGGTTGTTTGTAAATAGCACATGCTTATATCCCCGACTTTTTCTGGAAGTGGGGATATGTTAGTTTTCCCAGGATTGTGAAAATTAACTAAAACAAACCCTTCACCGAATTACCTAACCACCCAAATAAATTATCTTTTTGACTTGAAGTCGGATTTTGGATAAGAAGTAATTGATATTTACTTTCTTTTGGAGGTGCTAAGACAACATTAAAACTAAGTAACTGATCTTGATGAAAAACAGTCACTTCGATATTATCATGAGGTTGATAATCTTTGAGACGTTCAGTTAATCCATTGGCGGTAACTTTAATTCCATCAATTGCTAATAACTCATCTCCCGCAGTAATTCCTGCGATTTGTGCGGGGGAACTGGCTTCTACAAATTTAATTACTTCCCTGGCATGCTCGTTACTCACCCGCAAACCTAAAAATACTCCTGCATCAGCATCACCAATCAATTGCAATCCAAATGGTTCGAGGTATTGATTAAATGGTAAATCCTCCAAACCATCGACGTACTTAGTGAAGAAATCAGCTAAGTCAACTTCTGCCACTGACTCAATTACCTCTTGTAAATCTTGGGGAGTAAAACCAATTTCATCCTTACCAAATTGATGCCACATTTTACGCATGACATCATCGTAAGAACGTTGATTACGGTGTTTGGCGCGAATGAGCAAATCTAGTAATAAAGATACCATTTCCCCCTTCAAATAGTAGGACATTTGAGAATTTCCACTATTAGCATCAGGGCGATACAACTTAATCCAAGCATCAAAACTTGACTCGGAAAGTACTTGTACTGAACGACCTGGTGTGATTTGATATCTTGTAATCTCTTTACTTAAATGTGCTAAATATGATTTAGCGTCATAAATACCAGCCCGTAAAGGAATTAGTAAATCATAATAACTTGTCGTTCCCTCACAAAACCATAGAGAAGGGGTATAATTTTCGCCATCGTAATCAAAAACTTCTAAACCCTGGGGACGAATTCGCTTGACATTCCACAGGTGGAAAAATTCATGTGCAACTAATTGCAGAAAACGCTCGTATTTATCCTTATCACGAAAACCAAAACGCTGATAAATCAAAGAACAAGAATCTTTATGCTCCAATCCTCCGTAAGCTTGGGCAGATAAATGCAGCAAAAATAGATAGCGATGGTAGGGTAAACCACCAAACATTCCAGATTCAACTTTAATAATGCGTTGTATATCCGCAATCATTCGCTGTGCATCATAGTTGCCCTTGCCCCAAATCGCTAATTCGTGAGGCTTACCTAATACCTCAAACTCATGTAGTGAATGGCAACCAATTTCAAACGGACTATCAACTAAAGTATCAAAATCAGCAGCAGAGAAAGTATTTTTTTCGCCGGGAACAATTGGTAAGGCTGTAGTAATTTTCCATTCTGGATGTGCTGGGGTAATTTTCACATTAATTGCTTGCTTTTCCCAACCAGGTATTCTAAAAAACAGTGCAGCACCATTAAAATATCCATGTGTCGTATCTAAATGGTTAGTTCGTACAGATAATTCGTTAGCAAATATACGGTAATTTATAGTGATTTCAGTAACATTATTAGTCTCAACTTGCCAGTGATTTTTGCTGACTTTACACCAACGTAAAGCTTGCTGGCGAGATTGTTCACCAGACTTGACAAGAGAAAACGCCCGAAAGTCCTGTAAATTTCTAGCATATTCCCGCACTAAATAGGAGCCTGGAGTCCAAACAGGAAATTTTAAATCCAAAACAGAAGCTGAATAATTTGTCACCCGCATTGTCACCTCAAACAAATGAGTTTGTGGTTGCGGCATGGCAACATGGAAAAAGATTGTTGGTAATGTATTTTGATGAGCGATATGGGTGTGAGGGGCAATTACTTCTGTCATTTTGAGTGTTGTCTTTGGCGTTAAGGTAAAATAGAAATCATCTAACGAGATATCTTGGCGATCGCAGTCGGTAAATACGGTCGTTACTATCTATATACTTATATATTTTGAATATATTTTGAGATATTTGCTGATGGGAATCTCTTAAGTTTAGCGGAGAACGTTAAAGCTTGAATGAATTCTGCCACCCCCCACAAGTCAAGCAAAAACCCGCCTACAGTTATTTTAGAGACGGGTGGATAGAATTTTGGATTTTCGATTAAGTATAATCACAGAGTTACTAGTCCTATAATCTACCAGCCAGACTCATCAACTGTTTCATATTTACCAGACGTACGACTTGCTTATTAGTATCGATTTCAATCCAACCTTTTTCGTACAACTTCTCCATAATTTTGCCAGTTTCATCAACACCAATTTCAGTCACATCCGCTAAATCTTG
Organism: Calothrix sp. NIES-4101; assembly: GCA_004296455.1. Taxonomy (GTDB): domain Bacteria; phylum Cyanobacteriota; class Cyanobacteriia; order Cyanobacteriales; family Nostocaceae; genus Brunnivagina. The sequence continues at coordinate 2,677,487 of AP018280.1, read as the reverse complement.
ATAGGCTACATTAAAGATTTCCTTCCCTTTATCTGATTCTTGACCATAAGTATCGGCAATAGTAATTAATGTATAAGCAAGTTTGACGGCTGGTGGTGAAGAACGCATTTGCAGACGCATATTCACATGTCGCAATCGCCTTACCATCATTTGTAGCATCCGATGATGTAGCTGCGGGTCTTTAAACAGAATTTGGATAAAGCAATTTCTAGAAATACTCAATAATTTTACTGGGGAAAGGGCAATGACATCAGTAGAACGTGGTGACTCGTCCAAAATTGCCATCTCGCCAAAAAAATCGCCCCGACCTAAAATAGCCAAAGCCCGATAGTTTTCCCCAGCAGTACGCCTCACTTTTACCCAACCGGAAACCACGAAGTAGACTGCATTTCCCCAAGAATCCTCCATTAATACAGCCCGCCCGGCTGGATACTCATGTTCGGTAGCAACATTTAGCATCCATTCTAAACTTTGAGGACTAGCCTAGGCTGTTGACTCTGTGCCTTTTGACATGGTAAAAGTTCATGCACTTTTAATGTCGTCACAATCCCCTGAAAACAACGTTTTTCGTTTTGATAGTGTGGATTGACCAAAAACTTCAGATAGCCATGCTTCAACGTCTGAAAAACTAATTGTTTCAAGTGCGTTTTTAATCAAAGCTGTCGTCAGATTCATAGTAGATAAACAGATGGTTAGCAGCATCTGACCCATTTCTTTAAATGGACAGCGCGCGGAAAATTGCTTATATTTTCCAAACAATGACTCAATCACATCAGAAGTAGCTAAAAAAGTAGATTGGTTTTTAATTTTTCGGCATTGAACAGACAAATAACCCAAAATACTTTGTTGAAGTTTCTGGAGAGAATTATCATCAAATATAACTTTATTTTGTTCAAAAAAATCGAGAGTTTTATGACTAATTCCTGATTGTTTGAGTTGAGTTTCAACACCTCGTGTGAGTGACACCATTTGGTTCCATTGAATTAGGTCTGATTCGTAGTCAACTAACCATCCCAATTTATCTACTATTTTCTGAGTAATCAGCGAAGGGTCAGAATCTGGCATTAATTTAATTAAAGTGTCTGGAGAAGAATTTAGTAATTTAATCCCCCAATTTGTCAACCTTTCTACATTAAAAAAACGACATTGAGAACGTTGTGTTGGAGGAGATAAAAATGATAAATCTGTTTGTTGTAATTTTTGTCTGCTGATATTACATTTTTGAATAAATGACTGATATCTCTCATCCGAATCTAGCTGGTATTTTAAAAGTAAAGCCATTGCATGAGTCACATCATGGGTATAGATAATATCTGGGTGATTTTGCTGGTATAGCTTGATTCCACGAGCTAGGTCGCTACCATTGTCCGCTACTATTTGTACTGGTACGCCGACTTTTTGACTGATTTTTTCTAGTTTTGATTCTATAATCTCTCCTTTCGTAGAATCCATAATTTCTAATCCGAAAATTTTCACGTCTTCATGCGCCAACCCTCTTTTCTGCTTCATCACATTTTCTTCAATATGCTGCTGTGAAACGCCTAAAATTACCAACGCTTTTTGTTTCCCTAATTCTAATGTCAAATCGACAATAAATATCCAATCATCACGATATTCTTTCTCTTTTGTCAATTCATATATTCCAATCCGAGCCAACCACTTTCTCACACAACTGAAACTTGGAGTTGCCTGCTCTTCATAATTATTAAACAACTCAAATACTTTTTCTACTCCTCTAAAACTGATACCACATTCAATTAAAAGTAAGAGTGCTTGCTGAATTATTTTGGCATCATAATGATGACCCTTCACATTTAATTCCATAGCTTCTATGATTTCTGCTTCGACTTGAATTTCCTCTTTTTTTCGTCTAAATCTCCTTCAATGTTTAACTCTTTTAGTTTTGACTCTGCCATCAACGCGCGATTTTTCCATTCTTCTCTTGAATCTAATAGATCTCTAACCTTGATTTCTAAGGCTCTAATCTTTTTTTGTTTTAATAGTGCTTTTTCTTTCCAGTTATCTCGACCTTTCTGAAACAAACGTGCTAATCTACTAACTGGGCTTTTAAACTCCTGCATGGGCTTTGAATGTGCTAAGTATTAACGACACTATTATTGTATGAAGCAATGGTGCCTTAAAACCAACAAAGTCAACAGCCTAGGACTAGCCGTACTTAAAAGAGGAAAAAGTTCGCTGAAAATTTCTGTAAGCATGAAATAACTGCAAAAAATTATTAATTAAAAGCAGAATAATGATTTGCTCTTATATGTTTTTGTCTTGTTTGCAAGCACACTAGTACAAAGGTGTAGAATCTGGCAGTCAGAATGCAGAACAGAAAATTCATAATTTTTGAACTGAAAGACTTTTAGGCAACGTTAATAGTTGCTTTTTCCGCAAGACTGTACTCGTGCAAGAAACAAGCTTTAAAATTTGCATATATGCATATATTTGAACACCATACATTTAGGTATTCCTCTAAGCTTTATTACAACATAAACATCAAGCGATCGAGATCGGAAGTTTTACTGAAAAGGAAGTAGGGAAAGATTGTGTGTTTGTGATATTTTTATCATCTTTCCCATTTCCTGAGCTTTCCTAATATCCTAAAATCGTTGCCCAATGCCAAAGTGCAAGCGACTTTCTCCTTGGTCATTAATCCCATAATCGGCACGGAGTAAGCCCAGAGGAGAGTCAAATCGAATACCTGCACCGTAACCAAAACCAATTCCTGGCTTGTTACGAACTCCGGCAGGGTTCCCTGTGACTGTATCCCCAGAACCTAAGTCTGACCCCAAATCGGCAAAGACTACACCACCCAAGGCTTGGAGGATGGGAAAACGGTATTCTGCGGATGCTAATACGTAGGTACGAGCGCTAGCGACATCACCAGAGCCATAACCACGTACTGAGTTGGGGCCACCGATATTAAAGGCTTCGTAAGGCGGTAAATCTCCTAAAACTGTTCCAGCTTGAACATTGAGAGCGAAGACTTGAGGTTGTTTACTCTTATACACTTGGACGGGTGTGTATTGGCTGTAATTGGCTTGGAGACGGTTCATGGAGATATTTCCGTTACCAAGGGGAACTGATTGCTCGGTGCTGAGTTTGAGAATCGAACCGTTGGTGGGATTTAAGGGGTTGTCGCGATCGTCTTTTGTCGCTGTAAATGAGACTGTTGCCAGGTCGTCAATACCTGTTTTACTGAGGGTGAGGGGATTACCCTGTTCATCTTGGGAGGAGATATTACCATCTCGATCGCGCATACTCACCCTGGTATAATTAAATCCTAATGAAGCATCCCAGTCATCAATAGGACGTTGGAAACTAACACTACCGCCAATTTTACCTTCACGAATGCGATCGCCATTTGCTAATTTAAGATCACCATCGAAGACTTCTGACAGTCCCCGTTTGCGGAAAATGTTGATAGCATAACCGTTGCGGTTAGGGTCGGTAATCCGGTAAGGACTATTAAAGGTACTATCAAAGAGGAAATCCCGTCTGCCAACTTGGACGTTCGCACTCAAAGTATCATTAATACCACCAACATTTCGATCTTGGTAATTTAAAGTCCCTAAAATACCTTGATCTGCATTGTAGCTACCACCTACATTAATTGAGCGCGCCCCTGTTTCTTTCAATTCGTAGACAACATCAGTTTTTGTGGCATCACCTTCGAGGGTAAGATTTACACTCTCGAATAAACCGGAAGCATATAACTGTTGCACGTCTTTGCGGACAACATCATCTTTAAAGATGTCACCGGATTTTAATTTCAATTGCTTGCGGATAAAGTCGGTTTTGGTACGTCCAGCAACAGGTTTTCCCTGAGTATCAACCGTCTCGCCCTTGTCATTGACAAATTTAAATTTGATGTCGCTAACTAAGCCTTCGGCAACATTGACTGTCAAAATACCTTGATTGTCAGGCAAAATCGAAATTACCCTTGCCAGACTATAACCGTTATCTTTGTACCATTTATTTATCTTTTTAACTGCTTCTTGTAAGCTAGTTGGACTAACTGGTTGATTGATTTGATTTTGGAACGGTTCGAGAGCAACTTTATACGTCAGCGCCTTGGCTCCCGATAATTGTAGCGATCGCACAACTAATGGTTGTACTTGATACACAACTCGCAAACCATCTTTTGTAGTGGTGCTATTTACACGCGCACTGGTAAATAATTTGGTGTCTAATATTGCAGCTACATCTTGCTGGAGTTGGGCTTTGCTAGTTTCTCCACCTACTTGAGTTTTAATCACTTCACGAATGATATTTTGTAGTTCCTGGTTAGCGCCAACTATTTGAATATCAATTGCAGGGACAACTAAATTTTCATCATTGATTGCGGGTAGGGGAGCAGGGGCAGGGGTGGGAGTAGGTTTTTTAACTGGTGTTACAGGTTTAGCAGCAGTACGAGAACCAACGGCAGGGACGGGGATGGAAATGGGAGCTTGTGCGACAGTGGCTGATTTTGCGGAACTAGGAGAAGCAACGGCAGGAACAGGAATTGGTACAGGAGCTTTTGCACGCGCCGCAGAAAATGACGGTACCGGAATGGGTACGGGTGCTTTTTCCACTTCTCCACTTTTTGCTGTGTCTTTTCCAACTACTACAGTCGAATTATTGCTGGAACGACTTTGCACATTGACTGTATTTTGGGAGAATTGAGGTGCATCTACGGTTTCTGGTTGAGCAATTGTCTCTACCCGTTGCCTAGTAACTTCAATTACGGGTACAACAACGTTATTAGTAGTTTTTGTTGGTGTGGAAGTATTTGTCGGTGCAGCTATTACCGACTCAGAAAAATTGCCAGCAGTAATACTGGCGAGTGTCATAATTGTAGCTTTAGCAACTCGCATAATAAATTTAGCCTGATTTATCCGGGAATTAGTTGTACCAAGGAAAAGCAATGGGGATAACACTAAACTTCCAACACCAAGCCTTTCTTTCCCCCATCTATCGTTCCTCGTAACCAATGAGACTGTGAGTTATGTATTTTTGTTTCTTCATATCCCCAGGAGAGTGCTAACTGTTAATCAAACGTGAGTTCGACTAAAATTAGGAACTCAAAATTTTTTCTATTCTCTCTTTCCCTTCTTCTATTTGTATGAATATGACTTCGCAATTGCAGCTACTAACATTAAGCAACGGACATGGTGAGGATGTGATTGCAGTGAGAATTTTGAAAGAATTACTGCAATTAGAAAATTCCCCGAAAATTTCGGCACTACCTTTAGTTGGGGAAGGATATGCTTATCAAGAACTGAATATACCCATTGTTGGTTCTGTGAAAACGATGCCTTCCGGTGGCTTCATTTATATGGATGGCGGACAACAATTGATGCGGGATGTCCAAGGGGGTTTGCTCAAACTAACTCTCAACCAAATTCAAACAACTAGAGAATGGGTAAAGGCACAAAAACAAGCTGGTAATCGCAGTGCGGTTTTAGCTGTTGGGGATATTCTGCCATTGCTATTTGCATCGATTAGTGGTGCTAATTATGCATTTGTGGGGACAGCGAAATCTGAATATTATGTGCGTGACGATGGGGGATTGTTGAAACGAACAAATAAAGGTGCCTATTGGGAAAACTTTTCCGGTTCGATTTACCATCCTTGGGAGAGGTGGTTAATGACTCGTCGGCGCTGCAAAGCTATTTTCCCTAGAGATTCTCTGACAACAACAATATTACAAGAAATGCGGGTTCCTGTTTTTGATTTAGGTAACCCGATGATGGATAATTTGCAACCTTCTTTTCCTACCCATCGCATTTATGCAACGGATACAGAACATCAAGAAATAATTCGCCCCCTGGTAGTGACATTGTTACCCGGTTCCCGCACTCCCGAAGCCTATGATAACTGGGAAGAAATTATGATTGGTGTCTCATCCCTAATGGAAACAATGTTAGAACGAAATCCTGTTTCCCATGGTTCCAAAATCCTGATTTTTTTAGGAGCGATCGCACCTAATCTCGATTCTCATATTCTCGCTCAATTTGTCACATCCCAGGGCTGGAAACCTCACCCCATCGCCGAATTACCTGTGAAATTTTCTGATGACAAAGCCTTGACATTTAAACAAAGAAATGCATACTTCGTCTTGGCACAAAATGCTTATAACGACTGTTTGCATATGGCAGATATTGCGATCGCCATGGCAGGAACAGCAACAGAACAGTTTGTAGGTTTGGGCAAACCAGCATTTACGATACCTGGAAAAGGGCCACAATTTAATCCCGTATTTGCAGAAGCCCAAAGCCGTCTTTTAGGTAATTCCGTCATTTTGGTTCCACGCGCCGAAAATCTGGGAAAACAAGTCAAAAATCTATTAGCTGACCCCGATAAACTACATGCGATCGCTGAAAATGGTTTATTAAGGATGGGCAAACCAGGTGCCGCACAACGTATTGCGGAATGTATTATGGAACGATTGGGATGATATCAAGCTGTCCTCGAATGTTCAAAATCACCAACTTGAGTCGCTGCAACTCCATTCCTTGTCCCGTATATTTGCGGTAATATACCCGTAACTTCCATAACATCGCGGACTTCCTTGTTCGAGACTTCGTTAAGTTCCCTCTCTTGAGTGAGAGCAATTCCCACAGCAATCCCCACACCTTGTCCCACACCACAATTAAACTCAACAATTCGACCTGGAAAACAAGCATATCCTTCAAATCCAGAACCAGGACTAACCACGGCTAAATTGGGTACATACTTCATCAAAGCATGTTGAATCCCAATATTAAATAGTGATGGTGTTAAAAAAGCTAAGTTGCTAAAGCCTTGATTCGCACAACCCTGATTCTGAGTAAATTCTTCCACCCGTTGGATGATACCTTGCGTAGCTCCTCCAACATCAAAATGATAGCCAAAAGTACCCAAAGCTTCGTTTGCTGGCACCCCTCCTGTCAACATTTTGGCACCAGTTAAAGGTTCCACAACATTTGTAATATTGCCCGCATGGCGAATATATAATTCCTTCGCAGGTTTCACATCCCCCGCACCAAGTGATTGCAGCCAGCTAGCTACAAATAGCATCTCATCAAGCATTTTTCGCGTTGGTTGAGCTTTCCCACGCACTAATATTTCGGCTTCATCGGCATTTACAGCAAATAATAATGCATTCCACGATAGGCGCTGGCGAGATAAAAGAGCCACATTCCCATGATCGAAAATACTCTTACTCGTCGTCAAATCAAATTTTGTCCCGCGAAAAGCATGGTAAGCAATTGATAGTGCCGGAGAACGAATATCAAGAAAATCTTTGCCAACTGCGATCGTTTTGAGATAACCTTTTTTATCAACTAAATCTTTCCTCAATTGTTCGGCATAATTAGGATCATTTCCAGCAGCGATATTTAGTAAAGCTTGAGCTTCCTTATCTTCACGATTGAGAAATCGTTTCAAGTATTGATACTCAATATTTTGTAACTTTTCGACGCTTAAACCTTGGCTTTCAAATACCAAAGTCACCGAGAGTTCCGAATTTGGCAAACCAATCGTCTCAAATCCTTTATATTTACCAATTCCTAGGGTTGACTGTGCTAACTCTGCATTTACAGTGCAGTCAATGAACTGCTTGCCAAAGTAAATTTCACCCTTGGTTAATTCAATCCCACTGATTTTATGTCCCTGTTGGACTACCGATTTGATTTCCACATGACTAAGAATATCAGCACCAACTTCACGTAACATCTCCCGCAGTGCAAAATCAGCTTTACTTGCATCAATTACAATTTGTTCGACTCCCGACTTTTGCAAAAATTCCCTGTAAATTGCTGGTGCGTCGCCAAATGTATCTAATTGTCTTTCTTGTTGAACTGTTACCGGTACTGATGAACGTTCTAAATATGCCAACCGACTACGGACTAAATGACCACCAATTCCATATTTAGAATTACCTTTAAATAATAATAAACTGCGGGGATATTTATCTGTTCTGCGGTAATATTCCCTTGCCGCAGAAACTAAAGCCAGAATACCAGGTACTTCATCACCAAAACAAATAATGTCATAACTACGACTTACCGCTTGTACTGCTGCCTCCATTTGATACATGATGACTTCTCCATAGTTTCTACACTCTTAAGTTAATTAACAAGGTAATTTTTGCTATTTCAGTCATAAATTAAAAATAAAATAGTACCCATTAGGGGGATTTTCTAGATTTATATTTGTGTACACGTACGTATATATAAATTAAGTTGCAAATACTACTATAAGCATTTTTTGTTGATATCTATCCTGCATAATTTATTGGCGCAACATTTGAAAACACGTATATTTTACACGTGTAATTTTAAACTTTAATGCCATAGCAAATAGAGTTACGGAGATTCTGAGTGGTTTATGCCAATTTCAGATAAATATGAATGACGATCAAACAGACGTGAAGGTGTAGAGATAGGTGTCTGTTACCAATCGCAATAGTTTTGCTGTATGCAGATGATCAATTGTTCTTTTTCTAAGTGAATTAGAGGCAACTTTAAGTTTTCTTTAAAAAATGCTAAGTTAAATATGTAGAGAAAAACAAGAAACCGAATTGCAATAAAACTCGCAATCCGGTTTCGTGAAAAAAGCGGGCTAACCGCTCTCAAATTAGGTTAACCCGTGCAGCTTTGGGAACGCGCAGAGAATTAATTATTGCAATACCAACTTAACGTTGGCATTTTGCAAACCGCGTTGTTTTACTTCTGTTAATGTTTTATTAACAGCATATTTTTGGTTAATCGAGTTGATTAACTCGGTTTGATTGTGCTTCTTAGCAACGCCCCACAGGTCTGCAATCAAGTCGAAGGAACCATCGCTATTGCGCGACCAACCAAGGTCATATTCGCCTTCGAGAACAGCAACGATGTCAGCACGTACACGTTGACCGTTGTAACCGCGAACATCAGCCTCTGTCTTAACCGAGATACCAAGGTCGCGTAGCGAAGACTTGAGGATTTCAGCTTCAGTGATTTTGGTACGGAGAGTGCTAAAATGAGACATTTGGGTTTCCTCCAAAAGAGAAGATAGAGAAAAGGACGTTTCTATCAAGCCGCACTTAATGCTATGTCAAGTCGCGGCTTCTTTTTTTGAATTGCTAGCTGTGAGGCTAGCCTTTCCCCCTGTGGTAGCAGAGGAAAGCTTTTAGAACTCCATTCGCTGATATTCAGCAACGGAGGCTGCGGCGGGTCTGGCACGCTGTCTTGCCCAGTCTCGCAGGGCTGTCACCTGCTCTTGCATCGTTCGAGACAGTGGGAGCGTGGCTTTGAGTGCAGCAATAATATCTAGTTGTGTGAACTCACGATCTTGAGCAAATGCTTCGTACATTGCCGCAACAAGCGCTTGTTCAATTTCTGCTCCAGAAAAACCGTCAGACATGTTCGATAATTGTGCTAAATCGAAACGGGTAATGTCTTCGCGACGTTTAGCCAAATGGATTCGATAGATATCTTGGCGTTCTTCGGGTGTAGGCAAATCTACAAAGAATATTTCGTCAAATCTGCCTTTTCGTAAAAACTCTCCAGGCAGCCTTTCCACACGGTTTGCAGTTGCCATGACGAATACGGGAGACTTTTTCTCTTGCATCCAGGTTAGGAACGAGCCAAAAATCCGGCTAGATGTACCGCCATCGGAATCACCAGAGCCACCGCTTCCGGCAAAGGATTTATCCAACTCATCGATAAAGAGAATTGCTGGAGAAATGGATTCGGCAGTTTTTAAGGCGTTCCGTAAATTGGCTTCCGATCGCCCTACCATCGAACCATCATAAACTCGCCCCATGTCTAAGCGTAACAGTGGCAGACCCCATAGACGGGAAGTAGTTTTGGCAATCAGAGATTTACCACAACCTGGAACACCCAAAATCAGCATACCTTTCGGTTGGGGTAGTCCATACTCCCTAGCTCTTTCCGAAAAAGCATTGGAGCGTTGCGTTAACCACTTCTTCAGTTCTTCTAATCCACCTACGGCTTCAATGGTCTCATCTTCTTCAATATATTCGAGAATCCCATTGCGCCGAATTAACTGTTTTTTCTCAGACAAGACTATGTTTACTTCATCTTCCGTCAAACGCCCCGTTGTTACCTGTGCCTTTCGGTAGACTTTTTCAGCTTCGTCTTTAGTTAAACCTAAAGCTGCTCTTAAAAGTTTTTCCCTTGCTTCTGCTGTCAATCTGCGACCGCGATTTTGGTCAACATGGAATGTTAAAACTTTATTTAATTCGCTCATATCGGGAAGTTGGAAGTCTAGTACAACTACTTCCTTCTCCAATTCGATAGGAACTTGCTGCATCGGCGACATCAAGATGATATTTTTATTAGTACCTTTGAAAGAAGCGATCGCATCTCGCAAAGACCTAGTTGTCGCTGGTGCATCTATAAATGGATGTAAATCTTTAAGAATAAATATACCAGGCTCTTTCTGCCTAATGATCCACTCGATCGCTGCTTCCGGTGAAACAGTATTGTGTTGGGTTACATTCCTGGGCTGACCGTACTCAACAATGCCGTGAGTCACTGTCCAAACATATACCCGTCGTTGCGGCTTCGAGGATTGAGCGATTGTGAATATAGCTTGTTCCGCCCGCTCTTCCTCTGAGGTCACAAGATAGATTAGGGGGTATTGAGCCTGAATGAGAATGTTGAGCTCTTCTTTCATAACTTCGACCTTCTTGATACCTACCTTGATTAGAGACCTTAGAGATACCGCTTCCAGTTAATTAAAAATAAAATCAAATTAAAAGCAATACGGGGTTATTTAGTTCTCTTGAAATATTTTATCAACAGGGAACTAACTCTTCCTCTCCCTTGGGATTTGCCCCGTCCTCATCTAATTCGTCGTTAATAGAGATACGTTCTTGGTTAATGACACCGGGTTGTTTACTTAAAGCAACCAATTCGGAATCCTTCAAAACTAACGAACTCTCACAATTTGGACAGGAGTAAACTCTATGGGTTTTGCCATAGTTTGATTCTATTTCGTCAACTAACTCAGAATTTGTTAGGTAGAAAACCAGCGCTCGCTCGGCTAGTTCGGACATCGGTTCAGAATCGACTGCCGAACGGATTTTTAATTTCCGATGCAGCTCTGGCGACAAGTACAAAGTTACCTTTTGCTTAGCTTGCATATTACTCTTTAACGGTCTTACCCGGGTATGTATCTTAACTTATCGATTAATGTGACTCTTGTCAAGACAGCAAAACGTTTTGACGGCAATTTCTTAACATATGTTTACAGACTCGTAAATAGTTTTAGTGCTTGAGCAAGGTGTTGCATACAATAGCAGACTATTGATTGAGATATCCCATGCTCGCAATACACCCAAGGAGTTTACTTGACAAGGAAAAAGCAGCTTCTTGCCCTACCCCACAAAGTCACATCCTGAAATAATATGCAAATTATTTAGATAATTTGAACTCATCACACAGTGAACAAGGCTTCGATGAATTTAAATTTGAGTAAAGAATAGGTTAAATATTCTTGGTAAGAATGTGACAGAGAAATGAGTAACTTATATGACTCACACTCGAAGTACATTAAGCGTAATTACTTAAAAATGTTTATACATAGCTAAATCGCCGTAAATCATTAATTAGCAAAGCTTTGAAGGTGAATAAAAAAAATATAAAGGCAATATTCAGAAAAACGTAACAGGTGTTTTTGTTATCTCGAGTGGCTGTATCAGCTTTTCGTAATTATTCTGGAGGCTAGGCGAATTACTAACCAATTAATCGCTAAAGTTATTTACAATCTCGCATAAGAGTGGTTTAGAGGGGACACAAACCTGATAGATTTAGCTATCAGCGAGTAAAAACTGGTGAAAATGAAAGTCCTGGTTATTGGTGGCGATGGTTATTGCGGTTGGGCAACCGCTCTATATCTCTCTAATCGAGGTTACGAAGTAGCAATTTTAGATAGCTTAGTGCGACGGCACTGGGACAACGAATTGGGTGTCGAAACGCTTACGCCTATCGCCTCGATTCAGCAACGCCTCCAGCGCTGGAAAGATTTGACGGGTAAATCGATCGATCTATTTGTTGGCGATATTACGAACTACGAGTTTTTGAGTAAAACGCTGCACAAGTTTGAGCCAAATGCGATCGCGCATTTTGGGGAACAACGTTCGGCACCGTTTTCGATGATTGACCGCGAACATGCTGTTGTTACGCAGGTTAATAACGTAGTTGGTACGCTGAATTTGCTTTATGCAATGAAAGAGGATTTCCCCGACTGCCATTTAGTTAAGCTGGGGACGATGGGTGAATATGGTACGCCCAACATTGATATTGAAGAAGGTTACATTACCATCGAACATAATGGTCGCAAGGATACTTTGCCCTATCCCAAGCAACCCGGTTCGATGTATCATTTAAGCAAAGTACACGACAGCCATAATATTCACTTTGCTTGTAAAATATGGGGTTTACGGGCAACCGACCTCAACCAAGGTGTTGTTTACGGTGTCTTAACCGAAGAAACCGGAATGGACGAGATGTTAATCAACCGTCTCGACTATGATGGTGTATTTGGTACAGCCTTAAATCGTTTTTGCATTCAAGCTGCCGTAGGACATCCTTTAACAGTTTATGGGAAGGGTGGACAGACACGGGGTTTCTTGGATATTCGCGATACTGTACGTTGTTTGGAAATTGCGATCGCCAACCCCGCACAATCTGGCGAATTTCGTGTATTTAACCAATTTACTGAGCTATTTAGCGTCGGTGATTTGGCAATGATGGTGAAGAAAGCAGGGAATGCAATTGGGTTAAATGTGGATATCAACAACCTAGAAAATCCCCGAATTGAAAAGGAAGAACATTATTTCAACGCCAAAAACACCAAGTTATTGGATTTGGGTTTACAACCACATTTCCTCTCAGATTCGTTGCTTGATTCGCTGTTGAACTTCGCTGTTAAGTATCAAAATCGCGTTGACAAAAACGAAATTCTACCGAAGGTGACTTGGAAGAGATAATTGAGCAAAGGGTATAGGGCATGGACATTTGTCAAGATGACTTTTTGTCCTATTTCCCTAGCCCTGAACCCGACAAAATGAAGCTGATTACAACAGATTATTTAACTCAAATTAACCAGTTACCTCAGGTTGGTCGTCATATTGTTGCTCAGTATGATGATCATTCTGTTGTTGTTTATCAAGCTTATTGTCCGGCAATCGGTCATTTTGCCGCAACTCATGGCTATTTTGGCGGAGAGTTTAAATTAGATAGGATGAGTTGGATAAAAACAAATTTTTTGTGGATGATGTACCGTTCGGCTTGGGGTACTAAGGAGGGACAAGAAGTAACTTTGGCGATTTGGGTGAAACGCAAGGCTTTTGATGAAATTTTAGAAGCTGCGATTCATTCCCAATATGTACCTAAATATTATTCCTCCTCTGAGGAATGGCAAAAAGCTTTAAAAAGTTCCCATGTTAGGCTCCAATGGGATCCAGACCACCACCCATCAGGTACAAAATTAGCAAGACGTGCAATTCAATTAGGCTTACGTGGCGAATTTTTAGCTAATTATGCACGCGATTGGATTGTGAAAATCGAGGATATTTCCGAGTTTGTCAGCCAACAACGTCAAAATATGGCATTGAATTGTGAAAATTTAGTTGTACCTATTGAGAAGATTTACCCAGTCTTGGATTCTACATTGAGGGAAAAATTAGAATTATCTCAAAGCTATACAGCAACCGAATAGCGGTATCCTCAACAGAAGAGGATAAATTGCAATCTTGAGAAATTTTTGTTTTTCTGGAAAATTTTCTCAAGTAATGCAAAAAACTCTTGACAAATAACCAATGACTAATAACTAATTTATGAGAATTGCCCTGTTCACGGAAACCTTTCTGCCTAAGGTCGATGGAATTGTGACACGCTTAAGTCACACTGTTGATTATTTGCAACGTCATGGGGATCAAGTATTGGTTGTTTGTCCTGAAGGTGGAATGACTGAGTACAAAGGGGGAAAAATACATGGAGTTTCAGCTTTTCCCCTGCCTCTATACCCTGAGTTGAAAATGGCACTACCACGTCCTTCCATTGGTGAGGCTGTGGATGAATTTCGACCCGATATTATCCATGTGGTCAACCCTGCGGTTTTAGGTTTGTCTGGGATATTTCATGCTAAAACCAACGATATTCCCCTGGTTGCCTCCTATCACACCCACTTACCGCAATATTTACAGCACTACGGTTTAGGGGCATTGGAGGGTTTGTTGTGGGAGTTATTAAAGCTGGGACATAATCAAGCAGCATTAAATTTGTGCACTTCGACTGCTATGTGTGAAGAATTGAGTTCCCATGGTATCGAAAGGGTGGATTTGTGGCAAAAGGGAGTCGATACGGAAACATTTCACCCGATTAGAAAAAGCCAAGAGATGCGATCGCACTTGTCCCAAAATTCTCCCGATAGCCCACTATTGTTATACGTAGGGCGGTTGTCGGCAGAGAAAGAAATTGAACGAATCAAGCCAATTTTAGCAGCGATTCCCGATGCCCGCTTGGCATTGGTTGGTGATGGTCCCCACCGTCAAGCTTTGGAAGTACACTTTGCCGATACCAATACCCATTTTGTCGGTTATTTGCGAGGTGTGGAATTAGCTGCGGCATTTGCCAGTGCCGATGCGTTTATTTTTCCATCACGTACCGAAACCCTAGGATTAGTTTTGTTAGAAGCAATGGCGGCAGGATGTCCAGTAGTGGCTGCAAATTCCGGGGGTATTCCCGATATTGTCACTGATGGGGTAAATGGTTATTTATTTGACCCAAAAACTGATGATACTGGAGCTATAACAGCAACTATTCGTCTCCTCGAAGAAAAACAAGAACGTGAAAATATTCGCAAGAATGCCCGGACTGAAGCGGAACGTTGGGGCTGGGGAGCCGCAACCCGTCAACTACAAAATTACTACCAGAGGGTAGTATATTCTCAATCGCGCAAAGTGGCGGCATAGTTAGACAAGTTTTGCCTAAAATCACCACTAATCAAAAATTTCAACACAGGTGGAAGTAATTCATCTGTGTTTACGTATATTTATGTTTTAGTTAAGGTTTTTATGGGTATTTGCCCAGGATACCAATTTAATATTGATTCTTCCTGTGTCTGATTCTAAAAGCCAATAGCTAAAAGCTAAGCTGAAGTGCAGCTAGATTGTAGAAAGCCAAAAATATAGAATAACTGTAGTGCGGGCATCTTGCCCGCGTCTAGTATACAAATTAGGTACGTAGCAGCTTAATAGCCATTTTTGCTTAACCGAACCGTATTGCTTTCTGTGTAGTTAGCAAAAGAATCGCAAAATGCAACCTCACGACACATAAACTTATCTTTAAATAAAATTAATACTGAATACTTAAGTATTAATTTATATTAGATAGTGATTGTTAATACTTTTTAAAGTATTAAACTATGGAATTTAAAAAACCTCAGCCAAAGTAGTTAAAGAATTATAGTTTAGTTTTGCCAAGGAGTCGTGCACAAATAAATTGAACATTTGATACTTGTAGTGCAGGTCGAAAGACCAGGCAAGCAAGGCGTTAGCCTTACAGACAAACCACACTAACCCGCCACTCATCCTACTTGTTTTGAACTTGATACCTGAATCAATTTGAAAATAATAATTCAATGAACTCAATTCAAAAACTTAAACTCAAAAACTTAAATTCAATGACTGAAATTTTACCCTTAAAATAATAATTTTGTACTACATAGTCTCAATCAAAACCTCAAATCAACAATCCCCATGACCCTTCCCAGTCCTGGTAGCGTCTTAGCTACGTTAACAGAAATGACTCAGGTGAATCGCACTCACGCACTGTTGCGGCGTGTGAAAGACCTTTCGGTGACAGAGTTTGTTTGTTTACTTGATTTTATTACCGCCGAATTTCAACAATTTTTGAGGGCAATTGAATTAATCAATAATGAAGCCCTAGAAACAATGTTAGAAAAGGTTTTGGAGGCAATTACTCTCAAAATCGGTCAAATTCTCCAAGCTGAACACACGACAATTTTTTTAGTTGACCATGATAAAGGTCAATTATGGTCAAAAATTCTCCAAGAAAATATCCATAAACCTTTAGAAATTCGTACCCCAATTAATGTTGGAATACCAGGACATGTGGCAAGTACAGGCAAATGCTTGAATATTCCCGACACAAGCATTCATCCCCTATTTAGTCCAGAACTAGAAAAACAAATGGGCTACAAAATGAAGAATATTTTGTGTATGCCTGTTTTGAGTAGTAAAAACCAGACTGTTGCGGTTGTTCAATTAGCCAATAAAACAGGAGATAATCCCTTTGACCAAGAAGATGAAAGACGATTTCGAGACTTTGCTGCATCAATCGGAATTATTTTAGAAAGTTGCCAATCTTTTTACGTAGCTGCACGTAATCAAAGAGGAGTAACAGCATTATTAAGAGCCACTCAAACCCTGGGTCAAAGTTTAGATTTAGAGGCGACTTTGCAGATAGTCATGGAACAAGCCCGAATCTTAATGCAAGCTGACCGGAGTACCCTATTTTTGCACCGTAAAGAGATGGGAGAATTATGGACAAAAATAGCTGCTGTTGATGAAGATAATGAGATGGAAATTCGTATTCCTTCAAATCGGGGAATTGTGGGTTATGTCGCATCAACAGGTGAAGCGTTAAATATTCCTGATGCTTACAAAGACCCGCGTTTTGACCCTAATACTGATAAAAAAACTGGATATTTAACACGTAATATTTTGTGTTTACCTGTATTTAATTCAGCCAATGAATTAATTGGTGTGACACAGTTAATTAATAAACAGCAGGGTAGCTTTACCGCATCAGATGAAGAGTTCATGCGAGCCTTTAATATTCAAGCGGGAATTGCACTCGAAAATGCTCGTTTGTTTGAAAATGTTTTGTTAGAAAAGCAGTATCAAAAAGATATTTTACAAAGTCTTTCTGATGCGGTGATTTCAACTGATATGGGAGGGAGAATTGTCACCATCAATGATGCCGCCTTAGAGTTATTAAGATGTCCTCTTGGTGAACCAGATGAAAAGCAAAATAAGACATTGTGGGAACAAAATTTAATTGGTCGCTTGGTGTGGGAAATAATACCAATCGAAAATTTACAACTCCGATTAGAGGATAGTTTAAAAACCGGAGCTCGACATTATGTACCCGAACAAACCCTGATGGTAGGAATTTGTTACTTACTAGAAACAGATTTACAAATTGACGAAGTTAATCTGCACGAGGCTAACCTGGAAAATCGTAGTCAAGATAATGGGACAAAAATACCACACCCGATTTTAGTAGTTCGCGATCGCCATCAAAATAACAAGTTTATCCCTTGGAATCAACTGCTTACACCTGCCACACAATTAGTGGAGGAAGAACAAGTTCAGCAAATCGAACGTAGCATAAATTTGACTGTTAACCCTCTGACAAACCCTGAAGGTGGGGTTCGTGGTGGATTGGTGGTGCTGGAAGATATTAGCCGCGAAAAACGGATGAAAACCACCATGTATCGATATTTGACTCCCCACGTCGCTGAACAGGTGATGGCTTTGGGGGAAGATGCTTTGATGGTAGGAGAACGGAAGGAAGTAACAATATTATTTTCGGATATCAGAGGCTACACCACCTTGACAGAAAATCTCGGTGCTGCTGAGGTGGTATCCCTACTCAACCAATATTTTGAAACGATGGTCGAAGCTGTCTTCAACCATGAAGGCACCTTAGATAAATTTATTGGTGATGCTTTAATGGCGGTATTTGGCGCGCCATTACCGCTTACGGAAAATCATGCTTGGAAGGCAGTACAATCAGCCTTAGACATGCGGCAACGCCTGGATGAATTTAATCAAAGACGGATTGTTGAAGAACAACCCCAAATTCATATCGGGATTGGTTTGAGTTCTGGGGAAGTGGTTTCAGGTAATATTGGTTCCCACAAACGCATGGACTATACCGTAATTGGCGATGGCGTAAATTTAAGTTCGCGTTTGGAGTCTGTCACCAAAGAATATGGCTGCGATATTGTCTTAAGCGAATTTACTTACCAACTTTGCCGCGATCGCATTTGGGTACGCCAACTCGATAAAATTCGTGTGAAAGGCAAACACCAAGCCGTAAATATATATGAATTAATCGGCGATCGCAATACGCCACTAGACGCAGATACCCAAGAATTTCTCTCACATTACCATAGCGGACGCTCTGCATTGGCATCACACAATTTCTCAGGCGCAATTCTCTGCTTTGAAGCTGCCAAAAGAATCAGACCCAACGATCAAGCGTTGAATATTCACCTCGAACGCGCCCACAATTACCTGATACAGCCACCTCCAGATTCTTGGGATGGGGTATGGACTATGAGTATTAAGTAGTGTATGGGGTATTAATTGAAAATTTTTACCCTTGATTAACACCTCCATCGTCTCCAAAAGGATTCTCACCTATTTTCAATTCCTTCTTAGTACGTTTTAATTGTTTCCACAGCACTTTCACTTGTTCATAGGCTTCTTCGGGGGAAATTTTCCCAGATGTCTCTAAACTACAAATAATACTGATGCGTTGGGCAAATTCTTGTAGATTAGCGTTAAATACCAGATTTTCTGGTTTCACTTGACCGTAGTAACGACCACGAGGATAGAGAAATTCATCTTTGTCCACTTTTTGCTCTCTCCACTGAAAAAAATTGCATAAAAACTCTATGAATTTGACAATTTAGAACCAGAAATTTTGATATATTGAAATACTTTTGCTGAAATCCCATCCCAGGTCTATTTTGATAAAACTCTGATCTAACTTTACCCATATTGTAAATACACCAGATTGTAACTTGGTGAAGTAGATAAATTCTAACCCCACCATAGGAAACACTCCCAGCATTTTCGGACTAATCTGTATAATACTAGTTAAATAGCAAACAACAAAATTGACAGAGTATTATCCCTTACACATTTAGAAACGCCTGTTTTATGGGATTCTATTCCTGAAAATTGCCTTAATTCCAACAATATTTAACCTTTCCTAGAGTGATTTTCGCGATTACGCAAATACTTACAAAATTGAGTAATATTTGCTGATTCTTTGTCGGTACTTTCTGGAGTAGAGCAAAGAAAGAATATAGTCCATCTACTGGCAACAGGCGATCGCCTGTATCACATTGGTGAAAACTTGTGGTGCAAATGTAATTAAAAACACTAGTTTTCGGGATAAACATTGCTGATACTTGTGGCAGTATGCTGGGATGAATTTTGTTAAAAAAGCATTATTTTGCGTGACTTGAGAGATAAATGTTTGGAACTTATTTTCCCCTTCCGGAAGTTCATTGGGTTAATGATCGCGAATAAGAACGTAACTAAAGATAAAATGGTTAAGCCTAAAAGCATCAAACTTGCCCCTCGCCCAAAAAAAATTTCTCATCATGTCAGTTTATTCCAGATTATACGAAGGCAAAGCTAAAGTAATCTACTCTACGGAAGACCCAGAAATCTTGCTAGCCGATTTCAAAGACGACGCGACTGCCTTTAATGCCCAGAAGCGTGGAAGTATAGTTGGCAAGGGAAACATAAACTGTATCATTTCCAGCAAGCTGTTTCAAGAATTAGAAGCATTAGGAGTAAAAACACACTACATAGATAGTCCGACACCAAACCAAATGCGTGTGAAGGCGGTTAAAATTGTGCCCACAGAGGTTGTAGTGCGAAACATTGCAGCCGGAAGCTTATGTCAGCAAACTGGCTTGCCATTGGGGACATTACTCAAGCAACCGTTAGTGGAGTTTTATTATAAGAATGATCAGTTAGGTGATCCGCTTTTAACACGCGATCGCTTACTATTACTGGAATTAGCAACACCGGAACAAGTGGATGAAATTACCCATCTAGCATTGCAAATCAATCAATTTTTAATTAACTTTTTTAAGCGATGCGACATCACCCTAGTGGACTTTAAACTAGAGTTTGGTTTGGACTCACAACAGCAGATTTTGTTGGCAGACGAAATTAGTCCCGACACCTGCCGCTTGTGGGATACATCCGCAGTCAATGACCCGGAACGACGGGTACTGGATAAAGACCGCTTCCGTCGGGATATGGGAAATGTAGAAAATGCTTACCAGGAGGTTTTAAATCGCGTACTCAAAGCAGTAGAGAGTAACAATTAATCAGTTTTATTACTGTCTGTCATTTGTCCTGAAATTCAAAAGAAGGCAAGAATCCGTTTGAAGGTTTATGCTAATAAGTCATTCGTGATTTGACCTAGCTTTTGGTGATTTTCTGCTTTGTAGTTAGTTAAAGTTGACTATTGACTTCTAACTAAATGAACATTAAGAATGACCAATGCCTAATGCCAAATCCCCAATGACCGACTATGACTAGTTTGTGATGGTGTGTGGACGTGAAGAGGAACTTAAAAAAAATGCGCTTATCTCCCGTTTTGGCAACAGTGGTGGCAATAGCTGCCCCTTTAGGCACCCTGAGTGCCAATGCCCAAACTTCGCCAAAATCGCTGCAAAATTCCCAGGAAACAACAGAAGTTGCGACAGAAGTTGAAGTTAAAGAGGCAAATACAAATGCAAATAACAACCCAGAACATGAAGTTGTTGCCGTTTTTCCGGCAGCATCATTAAAAACAGTACCCGCATCGGCAAAAGCGAACACAGTCTTAAAAACAGCCCAAAATCAACAGCCCAATTCACCTGGGACAACTGCACCTAGCACATTTCCTGCTTCCCCAACCGATGCGCCGACTCCGGTACTGCCGCAAAATCCCAACGCATCCCCAGAAAGCCCAACATCGACCCCACAATTCGATAATCAGGTTCCAGAAAATCCTGCTATCAGGCAGCAACAAGCACCAACTCCACTACAGACAACACCTCTCCCCAATGGAGGACAGAACCAACCAGTTCAACCGCAACCCGCACCCTTACCACCAACTATAGACGCACCTGCAAACGAGCAGCCCTCTCCAACGCCTGAACTCAGCCCCGAAAATAATCAACCCACTACCACCCCCGAAGCCGCAGAACCTCGCGTTCTCGTTGCCGAAGTGGTAATCACACCTCAAAGCGGACAGCTAGCCCCAGAACTGGAACAGGAAGCATATCGAGTAATTCGCACCCAAGCTGGACGGACAACAACGCGATCGCAACTTCAAGAAGATATTAATGCCATCTTCGCTACGGGTTTCTTCTCGAATGTGCAAGCCGTGCCAGAAGATACACCATTGGGGGTGCGCGTTAGTTTTGTTGTGCAGCCAAACCCAGTATTGAGCAAGGTTGAAATCGAAGCGAATCCTGGTACTGATGTTAAGTCAGTATTACCATCGACTGTGGTAGATGAAGTATTTAAAGAACAATATGGCAGAATTCTTAACCTGCGTGAATTGCAAGAAAATATCAAAAAATTAAGCAAACGCTATCAAGACCAAGGCTTCGTCTTAGCCAACGTCATTGGCGCACCGAAAGTTTCCGAAAATGGTGTTGTCACCCTACAAGTAGCTGAAGGGGTGGTGGAAAATGTGCGTGTGCGCTTCCGGAGTAAGGAAGGCGAGGACACTGACGAAAAAGGGCAACCAATTCGGGGGAGAACGCAAAACTACATTGTCACCCGCGAACTGGAACTCAAGTCAGGCAGCGTATTTAACCGTAATACCGTCCAAAGAGACTTGCAAAGGGTAGCAGGCTTAGGCTTATTTGAAGACGTGAACGTTTCCCTAGACCCAGGCACTGACCCCAGCAAAGTTGATGTTGTCGTCAATGTTGTCGAACGTAACAGTGGTTCCATTGCCGCAGGTGCAGGTATTAGTTCGGCGAGTGGACTTTTCGGTACCATTAGCTATCAACAGCAAAACCTCGGTGGTAGAAACCAGAAACTAGGGGCAGAATTACAAGTCGGTCAACGGGAATTACTATTTGACGTGCGCTTTACCGACCCCTGGATTGCAGGCGACCCTTACCGAACATCCTACACAGTCAACGCTTTCCGCCGTCAGTCAATTTCCTTAATTTTTGATGGCAAAGACGATAATATCGAAACTTTCGACTTCAACAAACCCAACGAAGACGGCGATCGCCCACGTGTAACCCGTACAGGTGGCGGTGTCACCTTCACCCGTCCGCTATCGAAAAACCCCTTCAAAGCTTCCGAATGGATCGCCTCCGCCGGCTTACAATACCAACGAGTTGCTACCCTTGACTCCGACGGAGACATCCGCAAAGTCGGACGGATAAATCAAGACCCGAATACAGAAGTAGACCTAAGTGCTTCCGGGGAAGGGCGTGACGACTTACTACTTGTGCAGCTAGGAGCATCACGCGATCGGCGTAACAATCCTTTACAACCAACAAGTGGTTCTTTGCTACGTTTTGGTGTAGACCAATCAGTACCCGTCGGGCTGGGAAATATTTTCCTCACCCGTTTACGTGGTAGCTATAGCTACTATATCCCTGTAAGGTTTACCAATTTCACTAAAGGGAAAGGAGCACAAGCCTTAGCATTTAACGTCCAAGCCGGAACAATTTTAGGAGATTTACCTCCCTATGAAGCCTTTTCTTTAGGCGGTAGTAACTCCGTGCGTGGTTACGAAGAGGGCGCTTTAAGTAGTGGTCGCAGCTACGTCCAAGCTTCGGTAGAGTATCGCTTCCCGGTTTTCTCCATAGTTAGCGGCGCGCTCTTCTTTGACTTAGGTACCGACTTGGGTACAACAACAAGACCAGCCGAAGTGCTGAATAAAAATGGTACTGGCTACGGTTATGGTTTAGGTGTGCGCGTCCAATCACCTCTCGGACCCATCCGTATCGATTACGGTATCAACGATGAGGGAGATAGCCGCATTAACTTTGGTATCGGTGAAAGATTCTAAAGGGCAATTCGTGATTGCCCCGGCTCTTTTCCCCTAAACCTTTTACCTTCCCATTGCCCAAAATGCCACAACATACTTTAGCCGCAGAAATTGTCCATACAGGAGTCGGACTTCATAGCGGTAATACTACCAAGGTTCGCATCCTCCCAGCACCACCTCAAAGTGGGCGCTATTTTGTGCGGGTAGATTTACCAGAAGCACCAATTATCCCGGCACAAGTCGCATCTGTAAGTCATACTGTACTTTCGACTCAGCTGGGTACAGAGGAGATTCACATTCGCACAGTCGAACATCTTTTAGCTAGTTTAGCCGCTATGGGTGTAGACAATGCCAGGATTGAAATCGACGGCGCAGAAGTCCCGCTACTCGACGGTTCGGCAAAAATATGGGCTGAAAGTATTGCTGAAGTAGGCTTAGTTCGACAGGCAGTAGCCGATGACACAAAGGTTCTGGAGATTCGGGAACCAATTTGGGTAAAACATGAAGATGCCTTTGTCTGCGCAATGCCCGGCGGCGAAACTCGCTTTAGCTATGGTATTGATTTTGACTTACCTGCGATCGCCAATCAATGGTACAGTTGGGCAATACGACCGAAATCGGACAGAATTGATAGTAGTTTCATGACCGAAATTGCTCCTGCCCGAACTTTTGGACTGTTGCACCAAATCGAATACTTGCAAAAATCAGGGTTAATCAAGGGTGGAAGCTTGGATAACGCACTTGTTTGCGGACAAGATGGGTGGCTAAATCCACCATTGAGATTTGCAAATGAGCCAGTCCGTCATAAAATCTTGGATTTAGTAGGAGATTTGAGTTTATTAGGGAATTTTCCCCTTGCTCACTTCTTAGCGTACAAAGCCAGTCATAATTTACATATCCAACTGGCACAGAAAATTTTGGATTTGGTCGTTGTTTAGTGGTTAATTAGGCAAAATAGCCCACAACTAACCATCAACGAATCATCAAAAATCCAAAATCCTGAAATTCCAACATCCAAAATCTCAAGATTACTCTATGTCGTCAACAGTTACAGAACCGAAAACAACTGAAGCCTTATCAGAGAATGCCTCTACTCAAGTGACCGAAAACAAAAAAACTTTCAATATCGAAGAAATTCAAAAACTTTTACCACACCGTTATCCTTTTGCCCTGGTGGATAAAATTATTGATTTTGTCCCTGGGAAAAGTGCAGTCGGCGTAAAAAATGTTACTTTTAATGAACCGCATTTTCAAGGACATTTCCCCGGAAAACCAATTATGCCAGGAGTGCTCATTGTGGAAGCGATGGCACAGGTTGGAGGTGTCGTGATGACACAAGTACATGAATTGGAGGGAGGGCTGTTCCTGTTTGCTGGTATCGATAAAGTGCGTTTTCGTCGTCAGGTTGTACCAGGTGATCAGCTGGTAATGACGGTGGAACTGTTGTGGGTAAAACAGCGTCGTTTCGGTAAGATGCGAGCTATTGCCGAGGTTGACGGTCAACTTGCTTGTGAAGGCGAACTGATGTTTTCACTAGTAACCTGATGTTTTTATTCAATGGTGAGGGTACGTTACAGTCGTGCCCTGATTAAATCCAGAAATGGATACCAGTAAAACCAGTTAACTACAACTTATATTGTAAAATCTGTAGAATTTCTCAAAAATCTCAACTCTTTACGCCCTCACACGCTGTGTTGCTTAACCGACACATTGGCTACGGATTACTGAAATATTCAGCCCGCTTACTGTTCTGGAGATGGACTCTTGAAGACGCTTATTCATCCTACTGCTGTAATTCATCCTGATGCGGAACTCCACCCTACAGTACAAGTTGGTGCCTATGCTGTGATTGGAGGGCATGTGAAAGTAGGTCCCGAAACTGTCATTGGTGCCCATGTAGTACTAGACGGTTTAACTGAAATTGGGGCACGAAATCAGATTTATCCCGGCGCTGTCATTGGCACGGAACCGCAAGACCTTAAATACGCTGGCGAACCTAGTTGGGTTAAGATTGGCGACAACAATTTAATTCGCGAGTATGTGACGATAAATCGTGCCACTGGAGCCGGTGAAGCCACAATCGTCGGTAATGGTAATTTGTTAATGGCTTATGTACACGTAGGTCACAATTGCATCATTGAAGACTCTGTAATCATTTCTAATTCCGTGGCGTTAGCAGGTCATATATACATTGAGGCGCGTGCAAGGCTCAGTGGAGTTTTGGGTGTGCATCAATTTGTACATATTGGCAGGCACGCAATGGTGGGAGGAATGGCAAGGATCGATCGCGATGTACCTCCATATATGACGGTGGAAGGAAATCCTTCACGAGTGAGAACTCTGAATTTAATTGGACTCAAACGTGCTGGTTTCCCCATGGATGAGTTGCAAAATTTGAAAAAAGCCTTCCGCATTCTTTATCGTTCCAACTTGATGTTTAAGGATGCTTTAGATCAAATAGAGTTGCTTGGTGATACTGAGCATTTATTGCATTTACGTCGTTTTCTGTTACTCTCACAAATGCCAGGACGACGTGGTTTGATTCCTGGTAAGGGTAAAGCTGTTAGTGGGAATGATGATTAAGTTCGATTTTGGATTTTGGATTTTGGATTTTGAAGCTACTGCCACTTTGTTGGCAAGTGGTTTAATTTTGAGTTATTTGCTTGTGTTTCCAAATATTAGCTATTAACTATTAATTACCCATTAGCAAAAATTCCTAAATCTAGAATCTAAAATCTATCAATCTAAATACTTAATACAACCTAAAAAATAAAATATCTACACAAAACAGGCTTCCCATTCACTGAATATGTGGTGGAAGGGTAGGTTAATAACTATTTTTAATAGTACCAATGACACGATATTAGAGATACGGAGACACGGAGATTGATGTGTCGTCATATTTTTGAGAAGCAGTATCAACTGAAATCTAAAAATTCAATAATTCAATAATGCGGATATTTATTAGTACTGGCGAGGTATCGGGCGATTTACAGGGTTCGCTTTTGATTGCTGCACTTCAGCATCAAGCCGCAACTGTAGGGCAAGAATTAGAGATTGTGGCGCTAGGTGGCGATAAGATGGCTGCTGCTGGCGCAAGTTTATTGGGGAATACCACGAGAATTTCGTCCTTTGGTTTGCTGGAAGCGTTGCCCTATATTTTACCAACTTTGCAAATCCAGCGACGAGCAATTAAGTATCTTCAACAAAACCCACCCGATATAGTGGTACTAATAGATTACATGGGACCCAATTTAACGATCGCCAATTATCTGCGTCGTCATTCTCCTCAGATTCCAATTGTATATTATATTGCCCCTCAAGTTTGGGTATCATCTTTGACAACTGGCGATACCCAAAAAATTATTGATGTTAGCAATAAACTTTTAGCGATTTTTCCGGCGGAAGCTCGTTTTTTTGCAGAGAAGCAAGCAAATGTAACTTGGGTTGGACATCCACTACTGGATAGAATGCAGGAATTTCCCAGTCGAGAAGTTGCACGGGAAAATTTAGGAATGACTGATAACACAATTAATGTGGCTTTATTACCCGCTTCCCGCCCGCAAGAATTAAAATATCTCATGCCTGTGATGTTTCAAACAGCGAAATTGCTGCAAGAGAAACTACCACAAATACATTTTTGGATTCCCCTTTCTCTGGAATTTTACCGAGACAAAATTGAACAATCGCTACAGGAATATGGATTGCAGGCTACTATTATTTCTGGACAGCAAAAAGAAGTGCTTGCTGCTGCCGATTTAGCAATTACGAAATGCGGCACAGTCAATTTAGAGCTAGGACTATTGCAAGTCCCGCAAGTTGTTTTGTATCGTCTTCACCCTTTCACCTACTGGGTAGCAACAAAAATCCTGAAAGTGACTTTTCCCTTTGCCTCTCCCGTAAATTTGATGGTGATGAAAGAGATTGTCTCAGAATTTATCCAAGAACAAGCAACGCCCGAAAATCTCACCCAAGCAGCAATGGAATTGCTCTTGAACCCAGAACGCAAACAGCAAATGCAGGCAAATTATCGAGAAATGCGGGAAAATATGGGAGAAGTAGGAGTATGCGATCGCGCGGCATCGGAAATTTTTCAACTAGCGGCATCAGTTCAGTCATAAATTCAGTCATAAATAGTGACTAACCCAGGAAGTCGGGTTCTTCCCCCACGCAAAATATAATTTAGCGGCACATCAGCTTATCTACTGAAATATGCCGGAAAAATTTTTAACTCTCCTGTATCCTATGTATATTGAGAATCATAGTACAAGTTGTCAATGGGGAAGAAAATAGCACTATTAATCGGAGTCAGCGAATATGAACCGGGACTAAATCCATTACCTGCGGCAGTTAATGATGTTGATGCCATGGAGCGAGTCTTGGCAAACCTAGAAATGGGTGGTTTTGCTGACAACATCACAGTGCTAAAAAATCCCCAACCCCAAGTAATGCGGGAAGCGATCGAAAAGTTATTTGCAGGTCGTCAAAAAGATGACCTATTGCTATTTTACTTTTCCGGGCATGGTATCAAAGACTTTGATTCTGGTAGATTTTATTTATCAACCAGTGCAACCCGTAAAGAAAAAAGCGGATTAGTCAAATCTTCCAGCATTGAAGCCAATTTTCTCCACGGAAATATTAATGACAGCCGATCGCAACGTCAAGTAATTATTTTAGATTGTTGCTTTAGTGGTGCAATCGCGCAAGGGATGACTGTGAAAGATGATGGTTCTGTGGATATTCAGCAGCAACTTGGTGGTAAAGGTAGGGCAATTCTCACCTCCTCCACATCAACACAATATTCCTTTGAGCAGGAAGGTTCGGAACTTTCGGTTTACACTCGCTACATTGTTGAAGGGATAGAAAAAGGTGCGGCGGATAAAGATGGGGATGGATGGATATCGGTAGATGAGTTACATGAGTATGCTAGCGCCAAGGTTCAAGAAGCATCACCAGCAATGACTCCGAAATTTTATCCCGTGGAGGAAGGGCATAAAATTTTGCTGGCAAAGTCACCTAAAAATGACCCCAAATTAAAATATCGTAAGGAAGTGGAAAGAATTGCCCTTGAGGATAATGGCGAAATTTCAATTCTTGGTCGCATTATTTTAGATGAACAAAGAAGTAATTGGGGATTGTCAGTTGAGGAAGCAGCAGCAATTGAAAATGAGGTTTTAGAACCATATCGACAGCGCCAGGAAAAATTACAGCGTTACGAACAAGCTTTATCACAGGTTGTCCAGTATGAATATCCCCTCAGCGCCAAAAATGTTAATCGATTGAAGCGCTTGCAGAATATTTTGAAACTTCGTGATGAAGATTTACAAGAAATTGAAGAGAGAATAATCGCTCCCAAACAAGCAGAATACGAACAAATACAAAAGCAACGAGAAGAAGCAGAGAAATTAAGGCAGGAAGAATTAGAGAAGCAATATCTGGAAGCATTGTTAGTACAGCAAGAACAGGAAAGAGAAGCTGAAAGATTAAGACAAGAAGAATTACGCAAGAAAAAACAAGAAGCTGAAAGATTAAGACAAGAAGAATTACGCAAGAAAGAACAAGAAGCTGAAAGATTAAAACAAGAAGAATTACGCAAACAATCTTCCTCAGTTATTCACACTCAACAATTTGAGTTTCAGTATGCAACCTTAACTGGTTTTGAAGAGCGTTCTCAAGGATTTTTAGGCTTTGGCAAAAAATCTATTCCTAAAATTAGCCGTCACCAAGCAAAAGCTGAATATTTTACTGAAGACTTGGGCAACGGGGTAACAATTGAAATAGTAGCAATACCCGGTGGTACATTCATGATGGGTTCACCAAACAATGAAGCAGAACGAAGGGACAACGAAAGTCCCCAACACAAAGTCACTATCCAGCCCTTTTTTATGGGGAGATATCCCATCACTCAAAAACAATGGGCAGCAGTAGCTACTTTCTCCAAGGTAAAGATTGATTTAAATTCTGACCCTGCTAACTTCAAAGGTGGTAATTTACCAATTGAGACTATATCTTGGGACGAAGCAAGTGAGTTTTGTGCCCGATTATCTCAACATTGCCAAAAACAGAATCCTAAGCGGAACTATCGTTTGCCCAGCGAAGCCGAATGGGAATATGCCTGTCGTGCTGAAACTACTACCCCGTTCCACTTTGGTGAGACAATTACAACTGAATTAGCCAATTACGATGGCAATTATACTTATGGCTCTGCTCCCAAAGGTGAATGTCGCCAAAAAACTACTGATGTAGGAACATTCCCACCCAATGCTTTTGGCTTATACGATATGCATGGTAATGTCTGGGAATGGTGTGAAGATGATTGGCACGAAAACTATAATTCAGCACCAACAAATGGTAATGCCTGGCTAGACGGCAACAATAATGATAATCAGATCAAGATGCTGCGTGGCGGTTGCTGGAACTACGCTCCGGGGGGTTGCCGTTCTGCGTTTCGCGGTAGGCTCTTTCGCGGCAATAGGTATTTCAATTTTGGGTTTCGGGTTGTGTGTGTTCTCCCCAGGACTTCTTAGCCCTTTATACTCTTGCTCTTTTGCCCTCTACCCTGTATCTCAGAAATCGGGTTTCTCTCCTATGCAAAATCTCAAATCTCTAAAACCAAACCAGAAACACGATTTCTCACACTATGCGAAAAACCTAACAAGCAGATTTTAGGATACACTTTCACATATCCACCTATTCGCTATTTCATACAACTTTTGACGATTAACTTTACCTTGATGATTGCGAGGTAATTCTGTCACTGGAATCCAATGTTTAGGAATTTTAAATTTACTGATTTTGTATTTAAGAATAGTTTGAATCGCAAAAATAGAAGTATTCGCATATTTCGGAACATAAATAGCTGTGACAACTTCACCCCAGTATTTATCTTGTAAGCCAATTACACAAATATCAGTCACCATATTAGTAGCTCGAATTGCGGCTTCAATTTCTTTTGGATAAATATTTTCTCCACCACTAATAATTTTTTCGCTGTTACGACCAATTATATATAAATACCCATCTTGGTCAAAATAACCGACATCATCTATTAAAAAATATTCTGTTGAAAAATTATTATTGAGATTATTGTTAATATTTTGATTTATTTTTGAATAATAACCCAGTGCTAGAGAAGCTGATTTAATTCTGATTTTGCCAACATGATTAGCAGGCAATATATTATCTTCTTCATCACAAATTATCACCTCTGCATGTGGTAAAACTTGACCACATCCAAGTTTACCATTGAGGAAATTATCTGGTTTCAATGTCACAACTTGCGAGGCTGTTTCTGTCATTCCGTAGGTTGGTGCTAATTTAATTTGATGGAATTTAGCTTTTTGTAATAGTTCGTCCCATGTTGCTGCACCACCTAAAAGAACTGTTTTAAATTCTGACAAGTATTTATTTGTGTATGTATTTTCATGATTTTCATATTCTCTAAAACTTGAATTATCTAATAATCTTTGTAATTGAGTCGGAACCAAAGATATAAAAAAATCTGCATAGTTTATATTTGGTATGTTTGATATTTCCCCTGACTCCAAATCTTTAAAAGGTAAAATTACCAACTTACCGCCCGTAATAAAAGCTCGCATAAACTGCATTAAACCACTAACATGATATAAAGGTAAAACACATACAGAATTCACTTCTTTGATTTGAAAATATTCTGTGAAACCTCGCACTGATGCCATCAATGTTTCCCAAGTATGAATGGCAAACTTAATTTCTCCCGAAGAACCACCAGTGGGAATCATGATAAATGGGTGTTGATGGGTGACAGACTCAGAATTTTTGCATATCTTCCTATCTTCCTGTCTCCTTCTCTCTAAGCAATACTCTAAGCCATGCTCTAAATGATACTTTGCCCCTTGTCCCAAAATAATATCTGGTGCGACTAAATCCAAAACATAGTGCCATTCATTTTCTCCCCAGTCAGGGTTACAGAGGAAGACTTGGGAATTGGCGATACAAGCAGCCAGAAAAGCAGCCAGGAAGTGAACAGGATTGCGATCGCATATAATTATATTTAGTTCTTTGATACTATCGGCTTTATTTACTTTATTTATTTCTAGATAATAATTTTCAATTAGCTGCTGAAATTGATATTTTTCAGAGCCAAAAAGCCAATCATCAGCAAGATTGTCAAAATATTTAAATAATTCGCGATTCATCACATCCTCTGAGAAAGTTTATATTTGAATAATCTGCAATTTAAAATTCGTAATTTAATATTCGTAACTTAAAATTCCAACTTAAAATTCTCTAACTCAGTGCTTCTTTCTGAAACCAATGATTAACACCAAAACCAACTGCTCTTTGAGATAGTGATAATTCATGAGCGAGTTGGAGTGCAGCATTTCTACCAATATCAGTTTCAAATACTGAGGAAAAGACAGCGTCGATTTGATATTTTTGGCAAAATTTACGTAAGCGAAATGGTGAACCAATAATTCCCGGCTTAATCACAAAAACATCACGCCAACCATTTTGATAGCAGGTTTCTAATTGCGGAAATGTGGCAACTGATTCATCAAGGGCAATTTTGGTACTGTAACAATCACCAAGTTCTAGCATTTTGTCAAATTCACTGACTGGGAGCAGTTGTTCAATAAATTCAATCTCAAAAAAATCGTGATTTACATTTGTTGCTTGCAAATTATCACAGGTAAATAACCACAAATTTGCTTCCTGATAATTCAAGCCTCCATTTGCATCTAAACGTAATTTTGCACCTGTTGGTAAAGCTTTTACTAGGGATTCCAAAATTGTGATTTCTTCAGCGATTGGATAAACTGAGATTTTCCATTTGAAAGTACGATATCCCTGTTCCCAAAGAGGTTTCCAAGCTGTTAATGCTTCTCTTCCCGCAGGTAATAAAGCACTAAATTGTAGTAGAGGGAAAGAGGAAGAAGCAG
The DNA here is from genome assembly GCA_004296455.1 of Calothrix sp. NIES-4101. GTDB lineage: Bacteria > Cyanobacteriota > Cyanobacteriia > Cyanobacteriales > Nostocaceae > Brunnivagina. The sequence goes on along the minus strand of AP018280.1, from coordinate 2,645,731 downwards.
AATTTTCCTGTTTCCCATTTACCATTTCTAGTGCAGATTCAAATCCAAATTGACAAGCCGGTAATGTATCAGGAATAGACAAAATTACTTCTTGATTAATTTCTGATGGCAACTGCTGACAAAAATTCAGAGCTTGTTCCATACTTTCGGAACCAAACCAAGAAATAGGAGCTATTTCACCAGTACCAATCTTACCTTTTACACTTTTAAGGTGAATAATAATGCCCTCACGAATTTCCCAAATCCCGTGATTTGTGTGTAGAGGACGAATAAATCGCCTTTTGTAGGGACGGTAATTAAATTGGTATTGCATTAACTAAACGCAAATCCCAATCCAAATAATAAACAACACCAAAAATGAACAGCGACAGCAATAAATTTGCAATTGCTCACTTTGTCGGGTTGGTGATGATTTTCCTGTACGTGACGGCACAATTTAATTGCGAATGGTAAGCTTACCCAACTTAATAATGTCCATATAGGAAAATATCCTAAAATCACAAAGAAACTGGTAATTACATAAATACTTGCAGTACTCCATATCAAAATTTGTGAACCTCTTGCAGTTCCCAGCCTAACGATGGGGGAAAGTTTACCTGCTGCTAAGTCATCTTTTACTTGATGAAAATGGGAACAAAATAGAATCAAAGTGGTAGCAACCCCAACAACAATTGAGGCTACGAGGTTAGAAATTGACCAAGTTTGAGTTTGACTATAGTAAGCTGCACTACAAGCTAAAGGACCAAATGCAAAGAAGCAGAGAATTTCACCTAAGCCTTTATATCCTAAACGAAATGGTGGCCCTTGATAAATGTAACCCAAGACACAACATAGAGAAATTAGTCCGATTACAGTTATATCTTGTTGCCACCAACTAATCGCCAGTATTCCCAACAATCCTAATCCTAAACACAGATTTCCTAACCAGAAAACCAATAGTTTATTCCCAGTTAAATTTACTAATGAATGATGTTTATTTTCATCTATTCCTGTTTCGGAGTCGAACACATCATTACTTATATTTTCCCAAGCCAAGATTAAAATTGCGGCAGCTATAAAAGTGGAAAAAACTATGCTATTGAGATTTTTTGTATTGGCATAAGCTACCATTGTTCCGACCCAAATGGGCATAATAGCAACACTGTACATCGGCGGTTTGACAGCTGCCATCCATAGCTTTTTGTCAGGTTGTGAAATTAGCTTTGTAGTCATCGGTTGCGATCGCTTATTTGTCTCTGATTCTTCTGGCTAAAATTATACTTAAAATTATTCCCAATCTACATCCAAGAATATGCTAAAGATTTTATAGTTTGGATGATAGTTTGAATTGTCGTTTTGCCATAAATTTACGATTTGTAACACATTTTTGTGACCTTTTTTCGCTTTTTCTCAAGTGTTTTGATGTCATTTTCTGCTAGCATTACGTTTTCGTTAAGATTTACGTTCATCTATTGACTTCAGCAACGACATTACGGCTTTTATCCAACCGACTGGGTAAGCGAGGCAATTCTCAAGTCCAGTCAGCCTGGGCTTTCTGAAATCGTCAAGGAAAGTCGTGGGAACGCTAGCTATAAGGCGACAATTTGTGCTACCTGTAGAAATACGACCACAATTTATGACTCTTTAGGAAGATAACTTCAAAAAAGTTTACTATTTTTTAAATCCATGACAGTTTCTCAATGTCTCCCTGATTTTCGTATATATAATAAGGAAATATACCAATTTCTTTTAGCTGTTCGGGAAAAGTGCGTCCTTAATAGTTGTACAAAAATCGCAAGTATTTCCCTTGAGATTCAGTTAGTTGATCCTTTAGTTTTACTTGCAAAATTAGCTCAACGAAATCAAGTAAGTTTCTATTGGGAAAATCAAGCAAATAATGAGTCAATTGTCGCGATTGATGCAATTGCTAAATTAGAAATTTCTGGTAGAGATAGATTTAATCAAGCAGAAAATTTTATTAAAGATTGTTTAAGTAATATTGTTGATTTTGGTTGGAATAAAGCAGATTTTTCACAACCGCATTTTTATTGCGGTTTTAGTTTTTTTGAAGATAATTTACACCAAGATTATCCTTTTGCTGCGAGTACTGTTTTTTTACCCTGTTGGCAAGTCGCAGTCAAAAATAAACATTGTCGTTTAGTTGCCAATTTGGTGATTAATGAAAATACCAATATTAATGTCATCCTCCAAAATTTATGGACAAAAATCGAAATTATTCAATCCTTAGCATATTATTCGCCTGGGACTACGTCTAGTTCTCAAAATTCGCCACTCAAATTTAGTCAAGAGTTGATAGCAAACCCAGAAAAGTTTAAAAGCTCTGTAAAATCGGCACTACAAGCAATTAAACGCAGACGTTTTAGTAAAATTGTTTTGGCTGATGTTCTTGATGTTCGTTCTGCCACTGCATTTAATTTATTGAAATCCCTGCATAATCTCCGCCAAATTCATCCCAATTGTTGTATCTTTTCGATTAGTAATGGTAAAGGGCAAAGCTTTATTGGGGCAAGTCCAGAACGATTAATTAGTATCCACAAACAGCAATTAATCACCGATGCTTTGGCAGGAAGCGCGCCACGGGGAAAAACTCCTCAAGAAGATACAGCAAATGCGAACCGTTTATTAAACAGTGACAAAGAAAGACACGAACATTCATTAGTGATTGATTTTATTACCCAACAATTATCAAAATTGGGTTTATTGCCGCAGGTATTAACGCCTAGATTACGACAGTTATCAAATATTCAACATTTATGGACACCAATTGGAGCGATTGTCCCCAGTAGCGTACATCCCCTACAAATTGTAGCCCAACTCCATCCTACACCTGCGGTTGCAGGTTGCGATCGCGATATTGCTTGTAGTGAGATTCGCCAATATGAAAGTTTTGAAAGGGGTTTGTATGCTGCTCCTTTAGGATGGGTAGATGCTGCGGGAAACTGTGAGTTTATTGTGGGCATCCGTTCAGCATTAATTGATGGTGATAAAGCCCGGTTATATGCTGGTGCTGGTATTGTAGCAGGTTCCGATCCTGATAAAGAGTTGGCGGAGATTCAACTAAAATTGCAAGCATTACTCAAGGCTTTGGTTTAAGTTGATTGACGATGATTAATTACGTCCCCTAAAGAGGCAAATCGCGATGAGTAAATGATTTTGCCTTCGCTCCAGTATAATCGGCAACAATATGATCATTACCTGTCATTTGGTATTTATAGGTGACTAAACCTTCCAAACCAACGGGTCCCCGTGGCGGCATCTGCTGCGTACTAATACCGACTTCAGCACCAAAACCGTAGCGAAACCCATCAGCAAAACGAGTCGAACAATTGTGATAGACACCAGCAGCATTTACCAATGACATAAATGTGGTGGCGTGTTCACTATTTTCAGTAATAATTGCATCCGTATGTTTGGAACCGTGGCTGTTGATATGTGTAATCGCATCTTCCAAACTATCGACAATTTTCACAGCCAAAATCAAATCGCTGTATTCAGTCTCCCAGTCAGTATCTACTGCTTGGTGAATATCTGGTAAAATTTCACAAGTGCGATCGCATCCCCGTAATTCGACATTTACTGTTTGGAATGCTTTGGCAATTTGCGGTAAAAATGTTTCAGCAATCTCAGCATGAACTAACATTGTTTCCACTGCGTTACATGCAGCCGGATATTGAGTTTTAGAATCAACCGCAATCCGAATTGCTTTATCAATGTCGGCGGCATCATCAATATATAGATGACAAACCCCGTCAGCATGTCCCAGTACGGGAATACGAGTATTTTCCTGCACAAATCGGACAAAGGAATTAGAACCACGAGGAATAATTAAATCGACATATTTATCTAACTTCAATAACTCCAATGTCTCTTCACGAGTGGTTAGTAACTGCACGGCATCAGGGTTTACAGCAGTTCCTGAAAGCCCTTGTTTAATCGCTTGCAAAATCGCTTCACAGGAACCTACAGCCTCCTTCCCGCATTTGAGAATCACACCATTCCCCGACTTAATCGCCAGGGAAGCGATTTGAATTGCAGCTTCGGGACGTGCTTCAAAAATCACCCCCAAAACCCCCAAAGGACAAGTTACCCGCTTTAAAATCAAGCCTGTATCAATTTCGCGATGAATCTGCACCGCACCAACAACATCAGCAAGTTTACCAACATCCCGCACCCCATTAATCGCATCCCGCAACTTATGTTCATCCAACTGCAAACGCTTATAAAGTGGTTTGGCAATTCCATCAGCCACCGTCGCTTCACAATCAGCAATATTTGCCCGTAAAATATCATCCTGAGCAGATTCCAAAGCTTGAGCAATAGCATCAATCGCTCGATTGCGTTCCTCAGTCGTCAGCACCGCTAACCGCAACGCAGCAGCACGAGTTTGTTGAGCGATCGCTAGTAAAGAAGATAAAGTAGCTTGAGGAGCAGTCATAACAAAATCTATATCATCGTTAAATATATATCCTAAAATTCTACAATTACTGGTGCATGGTCACTGGGTTTCACTAATTTTCTTGGTTCTAGATCGATCGCACAACTGACAGCTTTTTTGTATAATTCTGGTGTTAAATAGTGATGATCAATGCGCCAGCCGCGATTGCGGGAAAATGCCATTGTCCGATAATCCCACCAACTATAGTGTCCTCCTTCCTCAGTAAATTTGCGGAAGGCATCGGCAAAGCCTAGTGCCAGTAATTGATTGAGTGCCTGACGTTCGGCATCGGAAGACATAATATGATTTTTGATACTGCTGACGTTTTCATGGATATCTTTATCTTCTAAGGCAATATTAAAATCACCACACATACAAATATCTGGTGTTGTTTGCAGTAGAGTTTGCAGATATTTTTGCAGCCAATTCAACCAACCGAGTTTATATTTATATTTCTCGCTATCTACCTCAGAACCATTGGGTACATAGAGATTTAGGATTCTGACACCATCAATAACACCCGTAATTATCCGCTTTTGTTCATCCCATTCGGGTTTGATGTCGGGTAAGATGCTGGCGAAACCTGTAGTCACTTGTGTGAGTGGTTTTTGACTGAGCAAAGCCACCCCATTATAGGACTTTTGCCCATAGATATACGTGTGATAACCGAGTGCTTCCAAATCACCGCGAGGAAAATCAGCATCAACAACTTTAGTTTCCTGTAAACAAAGAACATCCACAGGATTTTCTTGTAACCAATTTGTAACATGTTCTAAACGCGATCGCACCGAGTTAACATTCCAAGAGGCAATTTTCATTAATAGAAATAGTTATTTTCTGGACTGGGTAAAATTTAATTTTGACTTGATTAAAAGCAATTAGGAATCGCTTTGTTGCTCCCATTTAGGGATTACAAATGATTTTTAAATAATTCCAAAACATGTTGCCAAGCATCTGTCGCCGCTTCTGGGTTGTAACTAGGGTTCTGCTCCAAGAATGGATATTTATCCTTGAAGAACATCGCAAAAAAACCATGTCCAGCATCATATCTAAATACACGATGATTGATGTGATGTTTTTGCAATTCGGCTTCAATTTTCTCATTTTCTGCCGTCGAAATCAGCGCATCTCTTGTCCCAAAAAATGTGTAAATAGTCCCTTGAATTTCCGCAGTCCGATTAATTGTGGGAATTTCCTCACCATAACTAGGAGCAGTAATCCCACCACCGTAAAACGAAGCAGTTGCTTTAATATCAGGTAAAGTGGCAGCAATATAAGCAACATGACCACCAAAACAGAAACCAATAGCGCCAATTGCCTTATCATTAATATTAGGCAAAGTTTTCAAGTATGCGATCGCGGCTTGAATATCGCTGATTATTTCTGAGTATTTTACCTGTTGATAATATTCCAAACCCAGTTTATATGCTTCTGGGCTATATCCTGCATCCTCAGGGCTAAAATCGCGCGTAAAGCCCGGAGCAATACGTTGGTACATCGCCGGGGCAATGGCGATATAACCCTGCTGTGCAATTAATTCAGTTATTTCGCGAATATTACTATTGATCCCAAAAATTTCTTGAAAAACAATAACCGCTCCCAACCCTTCTGTACTCACTGGCTGCGCTAAATAAGCGTCAATTTCTAAGTCGTGATTAGGGATTTTGACGTAGCTTGTTGTAATTTCCATATTTGTCATGTCTTTAATTAAATTGAATCTGGATTCACACCTAATTCACGTAATTTAGCAGCAAATCGCTCTTTTTTCTGACGTTCGCTTTCAAGTTCAGCAACTGCCGCTTCTGCACGTTGTTCTTCCAGTTCAAATTGTTCAGAACTCCACAACAGTAAATTACCTGCTTCATCCCACCAGCGCAACCAATCAATATTTAACCCCAACCGGGTTCCCTGTCCCACCGCCTCTAAATCTCTGCGTCACTCTGAATGATGAGTATTCAACCGGACATGATATTAATGTTGGGATTCAGCGCTAAACATACTCTTGATTTCGCTTCAAGTATATATTATGCACCTTCACCCAACCTACATTTTCTACATTAGAGAGACATTTGAGTTAAAACCTAACTACCTTCATGTCCTACCTTTGTATTCGCACCGATATCTTCCCATTTCCAATCGCGAATCTCCGGCATATCTTCACCGTATTGGGTAATATATCGCTTGTGTTCAATAAGCTTGTCCTGACACATTTGCTTAATATAAGCAGCCGGATAACCCAACTTCGGCACTCTGTCAATTACATCCATTGCTAAATGGAATCGATCTAAATCATTCAATACCACCATATCAAAAGGCGTTGTCGTCGTTCCCTCTTCCTTATAGCCACGAACATGTAAATTTTTATGATTTGTACGGCGGTAGGTAAGACGATGAATTAGCCAAGGATAACCGTGATAGGCAAAAATAATGGGTTTGTTAGTGGTAAAAATGGAATCAAAATCTTGATCTGACAAACCATGTGGATGTTCCGTCGGTGGTTGCAGTTTCATCAAATCAACGATATTCACAACCCGCACTTTTAAACTAGGAACATGCGATCGCAATATATCTACAGCTGCTAAAGTTTCTAATGTCGGTACATCCCCCGCACATGCCATCACCACATCGGGTTCACCACCTATATCGTTACTTGCCCATTCCCAAATCCCTAAACCTTTGCTACAGTGCTTAATTGCTGCATCCATGTCGAGATACTGCAATGCTGGCTGTTTGCCGGCAACTATGACATTCACGTAATGACGACTTCGCAAGCAATGGTCTGTCACTGATAACAAAGTATTCGCATCAGGTGGTAAATATACGCGAACTATCTCGGATTTCTTATTCATTACATGGTCGATAAAACCAGGGTCTTGGTGAGAAAATCCGTTATGGTCTTGTCGCCAAACATGAGAGGTCAGTAAATAATTTAACGAACCTATTTGTCGTCTCCAGGGAATATCCAAAGTTGTTTTTAACCACTTCGCATGTTGGTTAAACATCGAGTCGATAATGTGGATAAATGCTTCGTAACAAGAGAAAAACCCATGACGACCTGTTAATAAATATCCTTCTAACCAGCCTTGACAGGTGTGTTCACTGAGAATTTCCATGACTCGACCATCTGCGGAAAGATGATCATCTTCCGGTAATAGCTTGCTATCCCAGGTTTTATCTGTAACTTCAAATACTGCATCCAATCGATTCGATGCTGTTTCATCAGGTCCAAAGATGCGAAAATTCTTACTTTCTAAGTTCAGCTTCATCACATCCCTGAGGAATTTACCAGTCACCTTGGTCGCCTCAGCGACAACCGAACCAGGTTTTGCGACATCGACCCCATATTGTGCAAATTCCGGCATTCTCAATTCCCGCAGCAACACACCACCATTAGCATGGGGATTATCGCCCATCCGTCGCTGTCCCTGGGGTGCAAGTTCTGCCAATTCGGGCAATAATTTACCGTGACTATCGAAGAGTTCTTCTGGTTGATAACTCTTCATCCACTGTTCTAACAGCTGGAGATGTTCCGGTTTGCTAGCGATTTCCCCAAATGGAACTTGGTGACTGCGCCAATAATCTTCAGTTTTTTTACCATCAACTTCCTTCGGCCCCGTCCATCCTTTGGGGCTTCTCAGAATAATCATTGGGTATCGGGGACGTTCGCTGAAGCCATGTACTCGTGCTTCCCTTTGGATTCCCCGAATTTCTTCAGTGACGGTATCCAAAGTAGCAGCCATGAGTTGGTGCATAGTTGCAGGGTCTGAACCTTCGACAAAGTAAGGTTTGTAACCATAACCGATAAATAAACTTTCCAATTCTTCATCAGAAAGTCTTGCTAGTACAGTCGGGTTCGCGATTTTATACCCATTTAAATGCAGAATTGGTAATACTGCACCATCATGTACAGGATTTAGGAACTTATTTGAGTGCCAGCTAGCTGCTAAAGCGCCAGTTTCTGCCTCACCATCACCAACAACACAAGCCACAAGTAAGTCGGGGTTATCGAATGCGGCACCGTAAGCATGGGAAAGAGCGTAACCAAGTTCTCCCCCTTCATGTATTGAACCTGGAGTTTCCGGAGCAACGTGACTAGGGATACCACCAGGGAAAGAAAACTGCTTGAATAACAGCTGCATTCCTTGGGTATCTTGGGAGATATTAGGGTAATACTCGCTATAGGTGCCCTCTAAGTAAGTATTTGCAACTAAACCGGGACCACCATGACCAGGCCCAGCAATATAAATAGTGCTTTGGTCGTATTTTTTGATGATGCGATTTAGGTGAACGTAAATAAAGTTTAAACCGGGTGTAGTTCCCCAATGTCCAAGTAGTCTGGGTTTTACATGTTCAAGTTTTAGAGGTTCCCGAAGCAGGGGATTATCGAGAAGATATATTTGTCCAACAGATAAATAATTGGCAGCACGCCAATAAGCATTAATTTTCCGGAGTTCTTCGTCACTTAAAGGCTTAGATGTAGTCGAAATTGCTAAAGTCATAAATTGCACCTGGTAGCAAATCGATGTCGATAAATGTGTTTTCTTTGCTATTGTATGTGTTTTTTGATTTTAGCTTCATCCCACAAGTGACTATGACTCATAATCTCAGAGAATATAGATTTAAATTTTGAATCTGTGATGTGATTGACTTAATTGACTATGGAGCGATCGCATTTTTCAGTCGCACCAGTAATTTATTTATCTTGCTCCACCTACACCGAGGTACTCAAAGGCGATCGCTGATTGCTAAATCTCTCCTTGGTTAACTTTGTTTGTGGCTGGGGTAGATTCACATTCAGTATTTCCATATTGAACCTATACCCCACATTACGAATAGTTTGAATCAAACTTGGTTGACGTGGATCGAGTTCAACTTTTTTCCGCAATGACAATACATGGGTGTCTATTGTCCGTGGGTTATCGATCGCATCGGGCCAAGCACGACGCAACAATTCCGAACGACTCAGGGCTGTGCCACCAGCTTGGGCTAATACGTACAGTAAGCTAAATTCTTGAGGAGTTAGATCAATAAATTCTCCTTGGAAACGAACCCGACGTTGCACTAAATCAATTTGCAACGTACCATAGTCCAAGTAAGCTGGAGCCACAGGAGTACGGTTGCGACGAATTAGCGCTTCAACCCTAGCTAAAAATTCCTGCATCCCAAAAGGTTTACTCAGATAATCATCCGCACCAGCCCTGAGTCCAGCCACAACGTCGGCTTCTCCATTCCGCGCTGATAACATCAAAATCAATGGCTGTTGCTGTCGATGCAACCAACGACAAAACTCCATGCCATCACCCTCTGGTAAATCAGCATCAAGAATAACTAGCGTTGGTTGATTGCTTAAAAAAACTTCCCTGGCTTGATAAATACTCGCAGCTTGATGTACTCGATAGTTCAACTGTTGCAAGTGCCAACCTAACAAAGACCTGAGATGGGGATTTCCCTCAACGATTTCAATACAAACCGAACCCACAACTGCAAGACCCCTTAGCATCTATGAATTTACAAAGTATCAAAGCCTAGCAACTTTGTTTTGTAACCGTTGCTACTTCATCTGCAATATGTTTGTTACTATTTGAAATTTACACTCGTAATTTCACCAATCAACTCTGTTGTCAAAGCTAAGTGAGTCAATTGTTAAAATTTAATTATATTTTTCTGTCGCTTAGTCTTGCCTTGGGAATAAAGGTTGGTAATGTTTTGCACTCTGCAATATATTTATTTTTGTTACAATAATGAAGTCAACAGTAATACTCACCTAAACAGGTTGAACTTCGAGTCAATTGCTTTCGTCGTGTCTCTTGTAGACTTTTACCCAAAATAACTACACTTGCCGAGGATGTCAAAAAGTCACGATTATTTTACAAACAAATGGTTTATTGAATAAGTTTCCATGCATAATATATAAAAATTACAAGTTTAACCATCCGACTTTACCAGTTCTGGCATAGGATGGAACTAAGCAACTGCTTTTATGTATTTTGATAAGGGAGATATTCGGCTTTGAATTGATGTGAGACTAGAAGTAATACTTCACTTTTTAGCTCAGATATTTTACAATTCTCATTCCAAACAAATTTCTACAGCAGTTATGCTCCAAGACACACAAACCATTCGCTATTACCAAAGACTCACCGATGCCTTCGTCGAGCTATGGAATCGCGGTTATCGCACGGATGATATGCGGATGTATTTGGATGGCTATCTAGCCGCGCTGCGAAACAGCAATGCCATTGAGCCGTATCTGATTCATCGTTTAGAGGAGGAAGCAACACGCTATTTATACGATGTCTCTAACTTTGCCATGACACAACCAGAACCAGAACCGGAGCATGGATATTACTAATCCATAGAACAACCGAACTCTAATTGACGCAGACTATATTAGCATACAATCTGCTTGAGTGGCCAGTTGCAGATGTATGAATTTTTGGAAAGATGAAATTAGAGCGATAAAAATCAAGCCAGCCGTGTTGTTGGTTAATTAAAACGGCTGGTTTTTTAGCTGAAAAGAGCTATGAAGCTAAGGCGACTTCGACCATTTGTTGTAATTCGCCGGATTGGTAGAGTTCAATCAAAATGTCGGAGCCACCAACAAATTGACCGTTCACATACACTTGGGGAATAGTTGGCCAATTGGAATACTCTTTGATGCCTTGACGAATATCAGAGTCAGCTAAAACATCCAATGTTTCAAAAGGAACACCCAAGGCATTCATTATTTGCACCACATTGTTAGAAAAGCCGCACTGAGGCATTAATTTATTACCCTTCATGAAAATCATGATTTTGTTTTGGGTGACTAAATCGTCAATACGCTGTTTAGTTTCTGGTGTCATCTTCTTTCTCTTGTTATTAGATATTGAGCATTAGGGATGGATTACTGGGTATGAGCTTAAGTATATAAAACACATTCACTTGACCCATTAACAAATAACCAATCAACACGAACTATTGACTACTTTGCCAAGCTTCAGGGGTATATGTTTTCAGTGCTAAAGCATGGATTGCTTCACTGGACATGGCTTTTTGGACGGCACCATAAACCAACTGATGCTGTTGTACTAGTCCTTTGCCAGCAAACTGCGATGACACGACAGTGACTTCAAAATGCTCGCCATCTGGACTTTGCACGTTGATTTGGGCATCTGGCAATTCTGCTTGTATCATTGCCTCGACTTGCTGCGGACTAATCATCGCAATCCCTTAAAAACATCATTATCTATTTTTAACAAAAACTGAGTGCTTGCTTCTGCCATTATGGGAGATGGTTTTGGAAATTTTTAGACAAAATCTCGAACTTATGCACTCGCGAACACTAAATTTCTTGATTTTACGAGCTTCTCAATTGAGATGAAGGAAAAACCAGACAAGGTTCAGAAACTATAGAGGCATTACGAATAAAGCCTCTACAGGAAAACTGGATTCGTTTACTTTTTGGAAGCATTACCACCACTGGACGTAGGAGAATCAACAAATCCCAGTTCCACAAGTTGTTGATAAGCTTTTTTACCCAAGTCTCTTGTGGGATTTTGGCTTTTGACAATTTGCACGAGTAATGGAACTGCTAATTCGGGTTTATTTTGAGAACGATGGACTACTGCGAGTCGATAGGTTGCTTCGTCTCGTAATTGCGCTGTTTCGAGTGCTTTGCGACGCTGTTTATCAGCTACGCGGTTGTCAATTCCAGAGAAGCTGGAAGTGAGTTCTTGGTAAAAGTTTGATAGCTGGTTAAAAACAACTCTTGCTTCTTGAAGTTTCTTAACTGCGGTGTCAAAATTTTGGGAAGAAACTGCGCTTTCTGCTTCACTCATCAGTCGCTTGCCGCCATCGATGCTTAAGACGCTGCTGTTTTGAGTTACCGGACGAAGGTTGTTCGGGTCGTTGGGGTCTATTGGTTGAGCTTGGTTTGAGTTTGGTGTTAGTGTTGGTACTTGAGCATGGGTAGGTGATAGAACGCTAAGAGCTGCTATCAGGGATAAGGAAGCCAAGCGAATTAAAGGAACAGTTGCAGCAAATTTCATGCGGTTTTTATGGTGCGACAACTCAATATAAAGTGAATAAAACAAAATGAAAACTTCGGGTATCTTAACTCTGTTTGGGCATTTGACAAAACAAAGCTACATACTCAGTTCTTGCTTCCTTAGACTGAGAATTGATTTAATCGAGTTCCCGGAGTCTTTTTTGATTTTGAGTTGACATTTTTCACTTTTTATGAGTCTAGATGACAGCAATTTTTCGGCAAATGTCAAGTGTTTCTGTGGGTAATCTTAGCAATGAAACCCAGGTGCTGAAGTGCGAAGACATCTGACATGTTGTCGCCATGACTTAATTTTCTCGCTAGAGAACCTTGAATGCTGAGGGTAGTTGATTATGGCTCAATTTTAAGTGTGGGAATGTTAAATGGTTGAGAATTAAAGTTGAGAATTAAAATTGAGAATTTGAGATTATGAGTTTTTCATAGAAAACACATACAGCAAAAAATTAACTATTAGCTATTAGCTATTAACAATTTCGCTAAAACTACGATCGCAAACTTGGGATTGGCGATCGCTTAATTGATGCATTGACTTGGTTAAATCAAGCATCAGACGATTTGCATCTTTTTTGAGACAATCACCAGCATAATCAGCAACCGCAATTGGTTTACCGATTTGAATATGTACATTTGTCCCCCAACTGGGGTTAGTCTGGCTGTAATCAATGCTCATGGGGAGAATATGCGCTCCTAAGCCAGAATGAGTCATTTCCGCCTTTAAAGCCAAACGGGAAATTCCCGGTTTGAGGGAGTGAAGTTTACCTTTGCGAATTCCGCCTTCAGGAAAAATAACTAGCATTTCACCTTTCACGAGTAAGTCTACGGCATGGCGAAGGGTAGTGATCGATGGACGTTTAGGATTCACAGGAAACCCACCCAAACGGCGAATAAACCATCCTTGCAGACCATTGCATTCTGTGACTGTCACCATAAATCGGAGGTCTCGCCCGGTGACACAACGTCCTGCTGCATAGGGAACTAACATGGCATCCCAACGCGAACGATGGGTGGGTGCAAGAATTACAGGACAATTTTTGGGAATGTTCTCCTGTCCGGCGATCGTAATTCTTCCAAAGAACAAAGGCAAAATCACATGACGACCCAACAAATATGCCAAAGAACTTAGCCAAGGAGAAATTCGTGAAGTGAAATTGGCCGCAACTAACGGATTAGCAGCACTTTCGGCAAGTTCATTGTTGATAGTTGGAAAATGGCACCTGTCTGAAGAAAAGTGAAATTGAATCATAACGGCGGCTGCTAATTGTTGGGTTAAGATGTGATGAAAACTTTGATTAGATACACCGTAGATTTTCTTCCCTAACTTTTGTTACACCAACTGGACAGTTTTACCTCTGTCCTTTAGGTTGTACTATGTCGCCGATTCGCAAACCACTCTTGTAACTGCTGGCGGCAACTGGATTCTAGAATGCCTCCAATGACACGTAATTTATGGTTGGAAGCAGCACTATCAGGAATATTCGCAACTGTTCGCACCGCGCCGGTTTTGGCATCATCTACTCCATAGACGAGAAGTCCAACACGAGCTTGTACTATCGCCCCTGCACACATCGGACAGGGTTCTAGAGTCACGTAGAGAGTACATCCCTGCAAGCGCCAACTTTGTGATTGTTTTGCCGCCGCTCTCAGGGCTACAATCTCCGCATGTGCCGTAGGGTCACAGTCGCGTTCTTTGCGGTTTTCTCCTTCTGCTATCAAATCCCAATTGGAATTAACAATAACAGCACCTACAGGAATATCACCCGCATTACCTGCGGATTTAGCCAATTGTAAAGCGTGACTCATCCATTGTCTATGTATCAGATATTCTGAATATTTAAGTGACATCTTGAGAGCACAGATGGAGTAAATTGTTATTAGGCAATAGACACAGGTGATTTAGCCTGGCAAATTGAGCCACAAAAGTTAAGTAATCGTGACAAGATTTTATCAAAATTTTATACTCTGGCTCCTAAATATCCAATCCCTTATTCTCCAATCAACAACAAATCAAGTTGCCCTTTGGTGTCGAGTTCATATAAGTCATCGCAACCGCCGATATGTTGGTTATTAATAAATATTTGTGGAACTGTGCGGGAATTGTTAGCACGTTCTGACATTTGGGTGCGGGCTGTTTCATCACCATCAATTTTGTATTCAGTAAAATTTGCGCCTTTCCACCAAAGCAACATTTTGGCACGGATGCAGTAAGGACAAGTCTGCCAAGTATAAATTTCGATATTTGCTTTGATGCGATCGGGATGGCGACCTAGAAGCGAATTCATAAAATTGATCATTGTCGAAAGAGTTGGCGACGGATTGATACAGTTAATTTTATGTTAATGTGGCTAATCTTTTTTCTAATTCAAACAGGCTTTTTCCCAAAATTTGATCTATACAATTCAAAATTGGTAATGATACTAATGAATGTAATGATGGCATTGATTCAGGTAGGCCAGTCGATGATACAAACACCGATATCGAAGCTTGAATATACGCAGTAAAGTGAGTAAGAAAAATTTCCGATATGCTTGACAAAATTAAGATTTAGTCAGCTATAGATAAAACACTTTTGATTATATTTGGAAAACTGACGATAAATATCAAAAATTCAGCGATCGCTTGATTAGTATCACCAAAATTATTGAGTGCGAGTAGATAGCTGTAGCGGAAACTACCAGATAATTAGAACTATTATCAGTAGTTTTCGCTGCCAACATAGAAGAGCAATTAATTGCAATAATCAAGATGAGACCCTTCCTAGACAGCCAACAACCGAGAATTCAGTAAAGCTTTGTATCGCACATCGTAAAGATTAGTTTATTGATGTATCCGCCCTTTGGTAGACTTGAAAACTGAAATGGCTGTTGGAAACGACGCAAAATCAAGCAATTGAGAGGGCAGACTCCGTGGAAAATACTCTTGGGTTAGAAATTATTGAGGTAGTAGAGCAAGCAGCGATCGCTTCTGCTCGTTGGATGGGTAAGGGTGAAAAGAATACTGCGGACGAAGTTGCAGTGGAAGCGATGCGCGAACGTATGAATAAAATTTACATGCGCGGACGCATTGTGATTGGTGAAGGAGAACGGGACGATGCCCCCATGCTTTACATTGGTGAAGAGGTGGGTATCTGTTCTCGTCCAGATGCCAAAGATTTTTGTAACCCCGATGAATTAGTCGAAATTGACATTGCTGTTGACCCCTGCGAAGGTACAAACCTGGTAGCATACGGTCAACCTGGTTCAATGGCTGTATTGGCAATTTCTGAAAAAGGTGGTTTGTTTGCCGCACCAGATTTCTACATGAAGAAATTGGCTGCTCCTCCGGCTGCAAAAGGCAAAGTTGACATTAACAAGTCTGCTACCGAAAACTTAAAGATTTTATCTGAGTGTCTCAACCGTTCAATTGATGAATTGGTTGTCGTCGTCATGAAACGCGATCGCCACAATGATTTAATCAAGGAAATTCGCCAAGCAGGAGCTAGAGTTCAGTTAATTTCTGATGGTGACGTAGGTGCTGCCGTATCCTGTGGCTTTGCTGGTACTAATATTCACTGCTTGATGGGTATTGGTGCGGCTCCTGAAGGCGTAATTTCGGCTGCGGCGATGCGTGCTTTAGGAGGACATTTCCAAGGGCAGCTAATTTACGATCCAGAAGTGGTCAAAACTGGTTTGATTGGTGAGAGCAAGCAAGCTAACCTTGATCGTTTAAGCTCAATGGGCATCAATGACCCCGATAAAGTTTATAACGCGAATGAATTAGCATCGGGTGAAAACGTGTTATTTGCCGCTTGTGGCATCACCTCCGGTAATTTAATGCAAGGTGTTCGTTTCTTCCACGGAGGGGCGAGAACTCAAAGTTTGGTAATTTCGAGCCAATCGAAAACAGCCCGCTTTGTGGATACGATTCATATGTCAGAAGAATCGAAAATTATCCAACTGCATTAATGTGATAACTAGGGATTGGGGCAAAGGGTAAGGAAATACAGCCCTGAGGGCAACAGCAAGGGACATAAGTAATTCGTAGTTACTTATGTTCACTACCCAATGCCCTGTTCCCCCATCACCAATGCCAAATTCCCAATTCCCAATTACAAAACACTGTTAGGAATTACCATTTAGCAGATGAATATAGCAGTAGTAGGTTTAAGTCATAAAACCGCGACAGTTGAAGTCCGGGAGAAATTAAGTATCCCTGAAGCCCAAGTCGAGGGTGCGATCGCCCAACTTCTCAGTTATCCTCACATTGAAGAAGTTGCCATTCTCAGCACTTGTAACCGCTTGGAAATTTATATTGTTGCCCACGAAACCGAACTGGGAATTCGTGAAGTGACACAATTTCTCTCTGAGCATAGTAAACTGCCCGTGAACTTGTTGCGATCGCATTTATTTATGCTGCTCCACCAAGACGCTGTTATGCACCTGATGCGCGTTGCTGGCGGTTTAGATAGTCTAGTCCTGGGTGAAGGTCAAATCCTAGCTCAAGTCAAAAATACCCACAAACTAGGACAACAATTCAACGGTATTAAAACAATTTTAAATCGATTATTTAAACAAGCACTTACAGCCGGAAAACGTGTACGTACAGAAACTAGCATTGGTACAGGTGCTGTTTCCATCAGTTCGGCGGCGGTAGAACTGGCGCACATGAAAGTCGAAGATATACGCGCTTGTGCGATCGGTATTCTCGGTGCAGGCAAAATGTCACGGTTACTTGTACAACATTTGGTCTCTAAAGGTGCCACAAAAATTTGTATAGTTAACCGTTCCCTGGGACGCGCCCAAGAGCTTGCCAAGCAGTTCTCGGAATATCCAATTAGGACGCATGTTCTCACAGAAATGATGTCGGTAGTTTCCGAATGCGACATGATATTTACTAGCACTTCGGCAACAGAACCAATTCTCGATCGCGCCAAATTAGAAATGGTTATTGAACCCAGCCGTCGTCTGATGTTGTTCGACATTTCTGTGCCACGTAATGTTCATACTGATGTCAATGAACTTGAACATGTACAAGCATTTAATGTTGATGATTTAAAGGCTGTAGTCGCCCAAAACCAAGAAAGTCGCCGGAAAATGGCACAGGAAGCGGAAGGACTTTTGGAAGAAGAAGTGGAAGCTTTTGATATTTGGTGGCGAAGTTTGGAAACTGTAACTACCATTAGCTGTTTGCGAAATAAAATTGAAACTATCCGCGAACAAGAATTAGAAAAAGCATTATCACGTTTGGGTTCAGAATTCGGTGACAAACATCAAGAAGTCATCGAAGCTTTAACTAGAGGCATCGTTAACAAAATTTTACATGATCCAATGGTACAACTGCGCGCCCAACAGGATGTAGAAGCAAGGCGTAAATGTATGCAAGCACTGCAAATGTTGTTTAATTTAGATGTAGAGGAAATATTTAGTTAATGGTTAATATTACCATCTCAAATTATTTGTAAAAACTAATATCCCCGATTTTTTGACATTAAGTCGGGGATATCAACTCAACAATTCCAAATATGATGAAGCGAACCTTGCGAATGATATTACTGCTGTTAGGTGTGTGGCTAATTTTCGACTTGGTTTCGCGCCTCACAGTAGAAATCTTATGGTTTCTTGAGGTTGGATATTCGCAAGTTTTTTGGTTACGTTTAAGTACAAAGATATGGCTGTGGATAGCTGGATTTATCAGTACAGCCAGCTTTTTGCTATGTAACTTTCTTGTTGCCAAACGCTGGAAGTACGGCGAAAGGGGCAAAGGAATCAATAAAATTTCCATCCCCATTCCTAATTCCCCATCGACAACTATCAATGTTCCCTCAGGACTCAGATTAAGGTTTCTTCTTCCTATTGTGATTATTCTCAGTGGAATTGTAGCTTTAGTAGTGGTTTATTACAGCCAAGAAGTTTTGAGACTTTGGCAACCAAACCTAGAATTACCGACAAGGAAACTAGAATTATTCCAGCAATTGCGATCAATTGGAGAGTTTTTGGGGTTAAAGGAAATTTCTTTTTCCATTGTGTCAGTTGGCTTATGTTTACTCCTCATGCTGGCAATTTTGCTATTTCATGAATTGAGTTTGTATGCTTCTGGATTTTTCTTCAGCTTCTTACTGGCGTTTATTTTTTCAACTTACTGGGATAAATTTTTACAATTTTTTAATAGAATTAGCTTCAATCAAAATGAACCATTATTTCATCTTGATATCAGCTTTTACGTCTTTTCCTTACCGATTTTAGAACTACTACAATCTTTTTTATTAGGCATTTTTTTATACAGTATTGCCGCAACTGCTTTAATTTACTTACGTTCAGCAAATAGCGTTAGCGAAGGAAGCTTTCCCGGTTTTTCAATATTGCAACGACTACATTTAGACTGCTTAGGTTGTCTATTGATGCTTTCTATTGCCTGGCGATATTGGTTGTTGCGTTACTCGCTACTTTTCTCTCAACGTGGGGTGAATTATGGTGCTAGCTTCACATCCGTCAAAGTTCAGCTACCAATTTACACCGCACTAACTTGGTTAGCAGTTGCGATCGCATTTTATCTGTTGCTACGAGCTTTAAACTTGTATCAAATTGCCAAACGCAAAGAAATACAGGGAAGGAGAGTTCGCTCTTCTTTACGTCTTCCCCTTTCTGTATCTCCCTCTTTCCATTATCCTCGGCATCTCATCTATTTTCTCGCTGCATATTTCACAATTGCCGGTGCATCCGGGGAAATCCTACCTTCGTTGGTACAGCGCTTTTTTGTCCAACCGAACGAACTAGCCCAGGAAACCCCCTATATCAAACGTACTATCGCTCTAACTCGCCAAGCATTTAACTTAGACAAGATTGAAACAGAAACTTTTGCACCACAAGGAACACTGACAGCTACTGACTTAGCCAATAATGACTCAACAATTCGGAATATTCGACTTTGGGATGTACGCCCGTTGCTGGATGCAAACCGACAATTGCAGCAAATTCGACCTTATTACAAATTCCCCGATGCAGATATTGATCGCTACACATTAGTCAGAGATGGGGGCAGCCAGAAGCAGCAAACAATTATTGCAGCCCGGGAGTTAGATTCTACAGGTCTACCAGCACAGGCACAAACCTGGTTAAACCGACACTTAATTTACACACATGGTTACGGTTTTACACTGAGTCCGGTTAATAGTATTGGTGTAGGAGGTTTACCGAATTACTATGTTCAGGATATTGGAGTTAATGGTGCTGGTAAACAAGGTTCTTTGAAGTTATCAAGTGAAGCCATCCGGGCGAGTATTCCCATCGGGCAACCACGTATTTATTATGGTGAAATCACAAATAACTACGTAATGACGGGGACAAAAACCAAAGAACTCGACTATCCCAGTGGTGGAGATAATGTTTACAACGTTTATGATGGTAGGGGAGGAGTTTCAATTCGGTCAGGATGGCGAAAGTTAGTTTTTGCTGAATATCTCAAAGATTGGCAAATGTTACTGACGCGGAATTTTACTCCCCAAACTAAAGTCCTCTTTCGTCGCAACATTAAAGATAGAGTCAGAGCGATCGCACCATTTTTACGTTATGATAGCGACCCTTACTTAGTTGCTGCGGATGGCGGTGGAACTACCCAGAGTGGGGAGAATAGTTATTTATACTGGATTATAGATGCTTATACTACGAGCGATCGCTATCCTTACTCAGAACCGGGTAACGATAAATTTAATTACATCCGTAATTCAGTCAAAGTTGTTATTGATGCTTACAATGGTAGTGTAATGTTCTATGTTGCTGATGGCAACGACCCTATAATTACTTCCCTAACTAAAATCTTCCCTAATCTTTTCCAGCCCCTTGATGCGATTCCCCCCAGTCTCCGCAGCCATATTCGCTATCCCTTAGATTTATTTACCGTCCAAACCGAACGCTTGCGAACCTATCACATGACTGATCCGCAAGTATTCTATAATCGTGAAGACCTCTGGGAGATACCGACGGAAATTTATGGTAGTAAACCCCGTCCAGTCGAACCCTATTACTTAATTACAGAATTACCCACCGCAAATAGCGCAGAATTTATCTTGCTGCTACCCTTTACCCCAACACAGCGACCAAATTTAATTGCTTGGCTAGCTGCACGTTCTGATGGTAAAGAGTACGGAAGATTACTGCTGTACGAATTTCCCAAGCAGCAGTTAGTTTATGGACAAGAGCAAATCGAAGCACTAATAAATCAAGACCCAGCGATTTCGCAACAAATCACCCTTTGGAATCGGGAAGGTTCGCGGGTTCTCCAGGGTAATTTGTTAGTAATTCCCATTGAACAATCCCTACTTTACGTCGAACCTTTATATTTAGAAGCCGAACAAAATAGTGTTCCAACTTTGGTGCGAGTCATCGTCGTCTACCAAAACCGCATTGTCATGGCTGAAACTCTAGAACAAGCACTAGCTGCCATTTTCCAGCCCAATCAACCGAAAACTCCCCCAATTATTAGTCCTTTGCAATCAAAAAAGCAGCCTAATAGCAACTTGTCTGGACGGAAGCATATTTCTAATTAGAACAGCATCAGTTGCATTAATGATTTCAATAGGTTAGACGCTTAATCACGAGATAGATATTTTGCTGAATGACAAGCACTAGTACGTGAAGGCAGAAGTAAGAAGGCAGAGAGCAGCGCGTTGCGGGGGTTCCCCCCGTTGTAGCGACTGCGGAGAGGCAGAAGGAATAAAGCCCATAAAACAAGCTTTTTGTCTATTTGCAATGGTTGGTTTATTTCCGCCGATCTGCACTAGTATGCTGTCACTTTTAAAATATTAATGATTCAATTATGAATTACTTATCTTTTGAGTTTAGTAAAACTGCAAATTTGTTTGAGCAAGTGCTGATTTGAACATTATTAATGTTCAAATGTAAAGAACTACTTAAGAACTTAATTGACCTTAGGAAAAGACTAGAAAATAGACAATTAATCCCTAAAAAATACCAGAAAGCAAAAAATAATGCTGTGTAAAAGGAGGACAGCACTGCAAATTAGATGCAGTTCTAATTCGATCTTTGTCGAATTAGCAATACCCAAGTATGAAAAATGAAAAATTTCAAATTTTGCTGCGTTTTTTTAAAGTTTTAGCAGATGAAAGTCGCTTAAAAATCGTCGGAATTTTGGCAAATCAAGAATGCAGCGTTGAAGAATTAGCAGCACTTCTACAATTAAAAGAGCCAACAATATCACACCATCTATCGAGATTAAAAGAATTAAGTTTAGTGCGGATGCGCCCAGACGGGAATGCTCATTTATATCAATTAGATAATGATGCATTGCAAGCTATCAGTAAGGAAATTTTTACTCCTGAGAAAATAGCTTCTTTGGTGGAGAATGTAAATACGGAAGCCTGGGAAAACAAAGTTCTCAAAACTTATATTGAAGGAGATTTACAAAACTCCCAGGAACCTCAAATAATTAAGGAAATCCCTGCTAGCCGAAAAAAGCGGTTTGTGATTCTTAAATGGCTAGTAAGTAAGTTTGATATTGGTGTTAATTATCCAGAGCGTGCTGTCAATGAAATTATCAAACGACATCACCCCGACAGTGCCACATTACGACGTGAGTTAGTGGGTTATCAGCTAATGAACCGAGTAGAGGGAGTCTATTACAGAATTCTCCAAAAATAAGATTATGCTATTGTTGCGATCGCTTCATGGTATTTTTGCGGTTATTTATGTGTGCTTTTGTTGAATTTTCACAATGTCACCCTAGTATTTACTTAGGGGTATATTAATTACTTCGTTTCGCTTCCATACTTTAGTTGAAATTTCTTTCTATACATTGAATAACTATTGATTTTACGTCAGTAGAAAGATTATTTATACGTATTTTTAAGTTCACTATATCCAGCAATTTTACGTAGCTACTAAGATATTGTCTGCAAAAATTTTACAAAAAAAACCATATCTTCATCAAAATTATACAGAACATGGTTTAATTACTTATTAAGTTTGTATGGGTTAGGTAAAGTTTACTTCCACAATTGATTACCCTGTTTCAGTAATTTAGGACTACTGCATCGGCAAATATTTCTTTCCATAAAGTGCTTTTCTGGCAAAAACTAACTAGTTAGAAACTGAATACCAGTAGACTTTCACATGATCAAAAAAATATTACTACCGACTGTTGCTATCTCCGGTTCGCTATTAGCCTGTTTTGGGTTACTCCTAGCTACCCAGGGTTCAAAATTAATCGAGGTACAGTTTGAAAATGAGAAGGTTTTTTATGGTGAACTCAAAGATGTCGTCACACCTCCCGTGGGAGCATTGTTGAGTTTTGGGTTAGGTTTGGGAGTTGCATCAGTTTTTGGATGGCGACAATCTGTTAAAAAAACCTGGGAATTGGAAAATCAAATCATCCAGATACAAAATCAGATATCTAGCAAAGATGCTCAAATTCAAGAACTCAAAGTAGCACCATCAAGTCCAATGCTTGCTCAGGTAGAATGGTTTCTGGATGAGAATAAAAATGTAACATCCTTCACAGGTGTGCCAACTAGTGTGCAAAAACAGCAAGTTGTCACAGTACAACCTCCCACGAAACCACTTGTTAACCCCATGTCGGGATTTGATTATCAACAATCAAGTCAAAATACTGCTCAGAATCCAGCACAATAGCTAAATGCAGTGTTTTTGATTTGAGTAATTTTGATAGAAAACAGATTTCCGGCTACAGAATTCATTGTAATTCTCACTTGCTCAAGAGTCTGTGAGTGATTATGATGTCCGGTTGAATACTTATTATTAAGATTGACACGGAGACTTCGAGACGCGGGGATGCGGAGAAATTGTAATTGTAAGTGATTAGCTAAACATGATGTGAGGTGCATTTTCACCTTTGTACCTCATTCTTCACCAAGATAAGCTTTACGAACTTCTTCGTTAGATTGTAGCTCTTGGGCGGAACCTTCAAGTTCAATTGTTCCTGTTCTTAAGACATAACATCTATCTGCAACTTCCAATGCTTTTTTGGCGTTTTGTTCAACAAGCAAGATAGTTGTATGTTTCTCTTGATTAATTTGTTTAATTAATTTGAAAATTTCTTTGACTAAATTTGGCGCTAGTCCCATACTTGGCTCGTCAAGTAATAACAACCGAGGACGTGACATTAATGCCCGTGCAATTGCTAACATTTGTTGTTCCCCACCGCTCAATGTTCCGCCTTTTTGATCTATACGTTCGCGCAAGCGGGGGAAAAGATTTAAAACATATTCTAAATCAGATTTAATACCTTCTTTGTTGCGGCGACTAAAAGCACCCATTTCCAGATTTTCCAACACTGTCATTCGGGGGAAAATCATTCTTCCTTCTGGACTTTGAGCAATGTGTAAATCACTGACTATTTTTTCTGGGGGCACAGATTTAATTGATTTCCCTTCAAAGTAAATATCACCTTGCCGGGGACGAATTAGCCCTTGAATTGTGCGTAATAAAGTAGTTTTTCCGGCTCCATTACAACCAATTAAAGTGCAAATTTCACCTTCTTTAATTTCGATAGAAATACCTTTAAGAGCTTCGATATTACCGTAGTAAGTATGGATGTCTTTTACTTGTAGCATGATTTTGAGGAAGGGGAAAAGGGTAAATAATAATTACTAGATTTGAATTTTTAACTTGGAAATCCTAACTTTGAATTATTAAACATTACTCATCATCTTTACCGAGATATGCTTCAATAACGATGGGGTCATTTTGAACCTGTATAGGGTTCCCTTCAGAGATTTTACGTCCACTTGCCATGACTGTAACGCGATCGCTTATTTCCATCACGAGTTTCATATCGTGTTCAATCAGCAAAACTGTGAGTTTGAGTTCGTCGCGCAGCTGTTGAATAAATTTGGTTAAATTTGCAGTTTCGGCTGGGTTCATCCCCGCAGTTGGTTCGTCTAGGAGTAATAATTGCGGTTCACAAGCTAAGGCGCGGGCAATTTCTAAACGTCGCTGTTCTCCGTAGGAAAGGTTTTTTGCCATTTCAAAGAAGCGGGATTTGGCGATGCCTGCATATTCTAACCAGTATTTGGCTTTCTCTCGCGCCTCCAATTCTTCACGCACAACTTGAGGAGAACGTAACAAAGCACCGACTAAGTTGGCTTTTAAACGGCTGTGCATTCCCACTAAGACATTGTCAATTACCGACATGTTGTTGAACAGGCGGATATTTTGAAAGGTTCGGGCTACACCCAATGTGACGAGTTTATCGGCTGACGTTCCAGTAATATCGCGGTTATTCAGCCACAATGTACCCGCACTGGGGGTATAAATCCCCGTGAGCATATTAAAAAAGGTGGTTTTACCCGCACCATTAGGGCCGATGAGACTAGCGATCGCACCTCGTTCGAGGATAAAATCAACTTGATTCACCGCAGTTAATCCACCAAAACGCATCGTTAATTGTTGCGCTTCGAGTATGGGGATGTTGTTACTGGCATTTACATTCATTGGCTTTATTTCTGATTTTTGGCAAATACTATTCTGAAAAATTCTGGGTTCACGGGAGAGGGAAGATGTAGAGAGTTCCACATCCCGCTTCCATGTCAACAGGTTTACGATTTTGCAAGCACATCTTCACCCGCGAGTTCTTCATTGTGTAACTCGGCTTGATGTTGGCGATCGGGTAATAAACCTTCTGGGCGTACAAGCATCATAATTACTAGTGTCAACCCAAACAAGAACATCCGCATCTGGGTGGGGTCTAAACTAATCCTAATAAAATCTTGCCATTGGGGATTGGCGATGAGCGGCAAAATAGAAGTGTTGCGGATTCCTTCTAAAAGTCGTGCTAATTGGGGTAAAACTAAACGGTCTGCACCCATAATAATAATTCCCCCTAAAATCACCCCGGTCATATTTCCCAAACCTCCCAAAATCACCATACAGAGGATGATGACTGAGACAGAGAAATCAAACACACTGGGAAATATAGCGCTAATGTATGCCGCGTAAAAAGCCCCTGCAAACCCAGAAAAGGTTGCACCCATGGCAAATGCTAAGAGCTTAGTTTTGACAAGATTTATACCCATCGCCCGAGCAGCTAGTTCATCTTCGCGAATTGCAGTCCAGGCTCTACCCAATCGGGAATAGCGCAAACGACCAATGAAAAAATATGCCAGTACAACTAGAAGTAAAATTAAGTAATACCAAGGATAATAATTACTACTAGTGAATGTACCGATAATTGGTAAGAAAGGGCGGTCAATGGGGTTAATTCCCGGTTCCCCCCCAGTGAGATTAACGGGAGATTCACAGCCAAATAGACACAAAGCGATTTCTGGACGACCTATCAAACCAGCAATCAGCTTAGAAATCGGTTCATCAATACGGACACTAGTTAAATTCCGAAAAATCACTGGGACAATTTCACCAAAACCCAAAGTTACGATCGCTAAATAATCACCACGCAGACGTAATGTGGGCGCGCCAAGAACTATACCCGCCAGTCCGGCAATGCCAGCTGCAATAAAGATTACTAACCAAAAATTCCAGTGAATATTCAGCTGTGGCGATGATAATAAACCTGTAGTGTAAGCGCCAATAGCAAAGAAGGCGGCATAACCCAAATCCAGTAGCCCAGCGAAACCGACGGTAATATTCAACCCCAACGCCAGCATCACAAATATCTGAATTTCAATCGTGGTGGAAATCCACCGTGTTTGTGCCAGTTGGTCGATGAAGGGGAAAAGTATCAAAACAAACCCTAATGCTATCTGTGTTGCCCGTTGTCGTCTGGATGGATGTAATCCTTGTAAAATACCCATTAAGGCTGCGGCGACAGTTGCCACAACCAAAGCACAGATACCAAATCCGAGAACATCAGTAAAATTTGCAACTGGTCGTCCCGCAATTGGTTTTAAAATCAGCCCTTCAAAGATACTGGCAACAAACAGCCAAATCCCCAAAACTAAGCCGGCTTGAGCGCCATCGATTGCCCCTTGTTGCGGGTTCCGAGTTGTGTGCAGGTTATCGCCTTTGTTGTGTGCAAATCCTACATATGCACCGAGTAGCCAGCCGATTACCGAACCGCTCCAGCCACCAAAGATAAGGACAATAAAAGCTGCGATCGCGCCTAAAACGCCACCTGATTTGATAATTTTAAGTAATTGCGTTTTCATATTTTCTAGTGCTGTAGGCACTTCGCCTGCTCGTAGAGTTTGCTGAGTATTGAGTAATGTTGAATGCGATTGAGATAAAGTTACGAATTACCTAAACCTTCTCCTGGACATTTTCACCAAGTAAACCACCAGGACGCAATGCCAGAATAATGACTAAGACTGCAAATACCCAAGCATTTGTCCAGCGACTAGAGAAATATTGGTCACTTAAAGCTGAAAGAACTCCAATTAAAACTCCTCCTAACATCGCCCCAATAATATTACCAATTCCCCCTAAAACTGCGGCGGTAAAAGCTCGTAAACCCGCCGTAAAACCCATTGTAAAAACAATCGTATTATTATAAAGTCCCACTAATAAACCTGCGGAACCTGCTAACATACCACCAATGAAAAACGTCAATACAATAATTCCATTGACGTTGATACCCATCATTTTGGCGGCATCACGGTTTTGGGCGGTGGCACGCATTGCCTTACCCCAGCGCGTATACTGGACAAATAAGTGCAACCCAATCATGAGGACTACAGCACATATCAATACAATTAAATCTTTAGTTGTAAATTGAATTGCGCTTTTAATATTGAAGTATTCCAAAATATCAATTCGCGGTAATAAATCAGGAAAACTTTTAGGTGCAGCAGCATTTACCCCCATGACAGGAATAAAAGACTTGAGTCCTCCCCAAAATAAACCCAAATTTTGAAAAATAAACGAAACACCGATCGCAGAAATTAATGGAGCCAAACGCGGCGCATTGCGTAAAGGACGATATGCATAGCGTTCCGTGAGAATATTCAAACCGGCACAGAGTCCAGTACTGATAATTAGAGCGATAATAATAGCAGGTAAGGCGATCGCCAATGATGCGCCATCAGTAATCCCAAATGCACCAATTACAGTCAGTGATGCGAAAGCACCGAGCATATACAAATCGCCGTGGGCGAAATTAATTAACTCAATAATCCCGTAAACCATTGTGTAGCCTAGGGCAATAATAGCGATGATTGCACCATTAACTAATCCAATTAATAATTGTTGGATTAAGAGGGTGGGATTGGCTTTAATTTCGCCCAGAATACGGGGAACATCAAAACCTGCGATCGGTCCAATGAGTAAAACTAAGTAAATTACACCAATGTAGAGAATGATTTTTTGCCAAGCAATTTTTTTTGCAGATGCTTGCTTAGTTTGCTTATCAATTGTATTAATCATTTTGGAAGGGAGAATGGGGCAATGGATAATAAATAGACTGTCATATCATGTCCGGTTGAATACTTATTAAGACTGACACGAGGATTTAGAGATGCGGGGACGCGGAGAAATTTTAATTGTCAGTGATTAGCCAAACATGATATCAGTTGTACTTGAATGATATTAGAAATACAGGTGATTTTTCCTGGGTCAAAAACAGGTTTCTGTTGTTGGATTTGACTATTTTCATACTTATCCTCAGAGAAACCTGGTTACTAATTTGGGAAGTTTAATTTATAAATAACTTAATAAAGAAATCACTTATAAATTAAAAATAACCTCTTACCTCTTGTAAATTATCAAGCCTAAATTTTCATTTTTGACTTCTGAAGTCTGATCAAGTAGGAATTTAGTTCTTACTTCTTAGCATCCAAAACAGTCACAAACTCCCATTTACCACCTTTAACAGTGTTACCAGACATGGAAGTCAAAGTTGTGTCACCGTTAGCATCAAAGCTCCATTTACCGAGAATTCCATCGTAATCTTTTGTACCCATAACTGCCGCACGAATAGCTTCGCGATCGCTTTTACAAACTTTACCAATCCCATTAATGACAACTTTAGCGGCTTCGTAACCGTAGGCTGCATAAGCTTCGGGTTCAGAGTTAAATTTCTTCTTGTAGCTGTCGTACCAAGCTTTACCAGCACCTGTCAATTGCTTAGGAGGAATACCTCCAAATGTTGCAAAGACTCCTTCTGCATCTTTACCCGCAGCATCAACTAATGCTTGCTCAAAAATACCATCTGGACCCATAAATTTAACTTTATCAGCACTTAAACCAACGTTTCGTGCATCTTTAATTAATTGCCCGGCATTGTTCTGAGTAATACCACCAAAATATATTAAGTCAGGGTTTAAAGATTTGATTTTATTCATCAAAGCTTTATAGTCACTAGCTTTGGAGTCAATTCCTTCTGTGCCCACAACTTCAATCCCAATTTTTTTGGCAGTAGCTTTAAATACTTCTGCTAATCCTTTGCCGTAAATCTCTTGGTCGTCTAATACGTAAGCTTTTTTAACACCCAGTGATTTCGCCCAATTTGCCCCAGCAGCGCCTTGTAAGTCATCTGCGGGTACGACTCTAGTATAGTTTCGTTTACCTGTGGGGTAATACTTTTCTGGTTCTCCTGGTTCTCCACCAGGCTTAGTTAAACCTACTGCGGTGTTCGCTGGACTCACCATCACAAGGTTGGCTTGGTTGAGAATTGGAATGGCAATTTTGGCAGCACCAGAGTTAAATGTGCCGATATAGGCAACAACATTAGGATCAGAAACGGCTCTATTTGCATTGTCTGCTTCTTTGGCAGCATCCCATTTTCCAGTTGCAGCAGTTGCATCATCGAGAGATTCATATTCAATTTTTAGTTTACCATCGCAAACAGTGGAGTTGGTTTCGTCAAGTGCTTGCTTAATGCTGTTGACGATGGTTTGGGTTTGTCCAACGGAACTACCAGTTAGGGGCAAACTGGAAATGATTTTCACAGTATTGCCCGAAGTGCTTCCCGCATTTTGATTTTGTGTTGGATTTTGTGTTGGATTTTGATTGGGATTGCTATTACATGCAGACACCATTAATCCTAGCGTTATCGTTGTGGCTGTGATAATGCTTGGTAAGCGTTTGTGTTGATTTTTGGAATCTTTTGGAAACATAGGTATTGGGTATATTTTGCGGTTTGTTGGGAGTTTTCGATTAAATAGTACTGGATTTTCCAATTTTGATCTTAAATTTTCATCAGATTCAGATAGCCTCTACAGGATTAAGAAACGGAGATGCAAATGGTAATTGGAATAAAACTGTAATACTGAGAAATCAATACAAAGGTATAGCAAAAAACTACTGGACTTTGCAAAAAATCTTGACATGAGCAAGTTGCAATTCCGTGGCATTGCTGAGTGTGTGTCTTAACTCACGTCATATTACAGGAAAAGCGCAAAATTCATAACATAAATATGTAGTCACAATCATGTAGTGACAAAAAGGGAAGGTAAAGAAATATTGAGCACCTCCAGCATCTCGACTAATGGTTTTGCTGTTCAAAGTCATTATTTTGCCACTTAGTTGCTTATTTGCCGGAAATTACATTACACTCAGGGATTTTTTGGGAATACTAGGACTGTATTCTGGCAAAGGTTTGGCATATGAATGTGCTGCGGATTCAGTTGCATCAATTAATTGAACAAATGACTGATGATGAACTCCAATTAGCATGGAGTACAGTTTATGGATTGCATTGCGATGATCAAGTTCTCAAAGCTATTCAAGAAGCAAAGCGATCGCAGCAACCGTGGGATACGCTAACCCATGAAGAAGCAATACTGTTTCTGGAAGGTCGGGAAAAAAGTAGGGATAAAGATATATGAATATAGAGGTGAGATACGCACGGTCATTTTTGGCCGATTTAAGTAGCTTGCAACCTACCATATCCGCACAAATTTATAATTTAGCATTTGTGGAGTTTCCCCAAAAAGGACAACTACACTACTTACCTCATCTCCGCCAAATCGACGGAGAGGGGATATTTTACCGATTTACCCTAGATAATTATTTAATTGGGATTGAGTTGCGGGGAGAAATTGTACAATTCTTGAGGGTGATACCAATGCCGGATGTTTAGCGCGAGCAAATGGAATAACACTTAAAACTGTATAAGAGAGTTAGGGATCGGCGAATCCTTATCTTAAACTTGTTCTTGAAAATAACTTTATTGAGATTTCCCTATGGACGCTACGACACTATGGCAGCGATACCAGGAATGGTTGTATTTCCATGAAGGATTGGGGTTGTACCTCGATGTGAGTCGGATGCGCTTCGACAATGCGTTCGTAGAGGCTTTACAACCTAAATTCGAGAAAGCTTTTGCCGACATGGTGAAGTTGGAACAAGGTGCGATCGCAAATCCTGATGAAAATCGCATGGTGGGACATTATTGGTTGCGAAACCCAGATTTAGCTCCTACTCCCGAAGTTACTCAAGAAATTGTGAGTTCGATTGAACAAATCGAAGTTTTTGCCGAAAAAATTCACACTGGTGCAATTCATCCCCCCAAAGCTGCCCGATTTACCGATATTATCTCTATTGGTATTGGAGGTTCTGCACTGGGGCCAGAATTTGTTGCTGAGGCACTCGCTCCTGACTTTCCACCCCTGGCAATTCATTTTATCGATAACAGCGACCCGGCGGGTATCGATCGCATTTTGACCCATCTTCGCAACAAGCTTTCCAGTACTTTAGTGTTGGTAATTTCCAAATCTGGGGGTACGCCCGAACCCCGTAATGGCATGTTGGAAGTCAAAAAAGCCTATGCTGGACAAAATTTAGACTTTAGCAATTATGCTGTTGCTATCACCATGCCAGGTAGCAAACTTGACCAACAAGCTATAGCCGAAAACTGGCTGATGCGCTTCCCAATGTACGACTGGGTAGGTGGACGCACTTCAGAATTATCCACCGTCGGCTTAGTCCCCGCAGCCCTCCAAGGTATTGACATCAATGCGATGTTGGCAGGCGCTAAGGAAATGGATGACGCAACTCGCGTCGCTGATGTTAAAAATAATCCTGCCGCATTGTTGGCACTTGCGTGGTATTACGCAGGAAATGGCAAGGGCGAAAAAGATATGGTCGTCCTTCCCTATAAAGACAGTTTGCTGTTATTTAGTCGCTACTTACAGCAACTTGTGATGGAATCCTTAGGAAAAGAAACAGACCTAGATGGCAATAAAGTGTATCAAGGTATTGCCGTTTACGGAAATAAAGGTTCCACCGACCAACACGCATACGTGCAACAATTACGCGAAGGTGTCCCCAACTTCTTCGCCACCCTAATCGAAGTTTTAGAAGATAGACAAGGTACATCTCCGGAAATTGAACCAGGTATTACCTCCGGTGATTATCTTTCCGGCTTCCTCCAAGGAACCCGCGAAGCACTCTACGAAAATCACCGTGACTCAATCACCCTGACAATTCCCCAAGTCAACCCTCGTACCGTCGGTGCATTAATTGCATTGTACGATCGCGCTGTTGGTTTATACGCCAGCTTGATTAATATCAACGCTTACCACCAACCCGGAGTTGAAGCTGGTAAAAAAGCCGCCGCTACAATTCTGGAACTGCAAACCAAAATCATGACTATCCTGCAAAGTGAGAAAACCCCGCTCACTATTGCCCAAGTAGCCGAAAAAGCAGGTGCTATTGACAAAATCGAATCAATTTACATGATTTTGCGCCATATGCACGCTAACAATCGTGGTGTCTCACTGCAAGGCAACTTAGCTGAACCTAGTAGTCTTACAGTGGCGATCGCTTGATTTAATGTAGTCTCTTTATCATAAAGAGTGTTTTTTTGTTGCGTTTGTAACAAATTTTTATAGCTGAACATCTAAGATTAAAGATAGCTCTTTAGTTATTCAGATGTTCAGCCTTTTACATTTTGGATATTTAGAGGCTATGTATCAAGTAAATCTTAAAACCAAAGCAACCTAGTTTCTGAGATTAACGTGACTACCCCTCTGGGGAAACAAGCTATGGCGAATAAAAAATAAAATATTATCTCTCTCCTGACAGGATGCTGTTGGGTTTATTTTCATCAAATTAACGTCATCAAATTAACGTTAATAGATAATATTGGTTACCTATTTAATTTTCTACTTCTAACTAATAATCAATCACCAGGGAATTTATATGAGTCAAGCTAGAGGAATTGAAATCCGTTATTTAGAGTCAATCAAAGGGGGAATGGCGCAATTTTTTACTCCCCAAGCTAGCAACGAAACAATGCTAGTACAGGTTCCAGCAGGTGCCATTGATGATTTATTTGTTCACAAATCACAAACAGACCAAATATTAGTAGTTAAAGGTGAATTTGTCCTAGTTACATTGATAAACAAAAAATATCAATATATTCCTTTAAGTGAAACTCAGCCGGCAGTAGTCAAAATTCCCCCTGGAGTATTACACGGAGCAATTAACTTTAGTTCACTTCCTTGTGTCGTTGTGAATGCAGTGCTGCGTCATCGTCCACCACAACCAAATGATTATATCCCCCGTCCACGTCCATATGAATATAATTTAGATGCTGCTAAGTCTGCGCTGGAAAGCCTTTCAGTAACGAGTACACTTGCAGATTTAAATACCACTACAACACAGGTTTAGGGTTTGGGTTTAAGCCATAAAATTTAAACTTGAAATATATCTCAATATCTCATATCCAGCTATCTCAACAATTTGCCATGGAGGTGATAAGCTGATGTGCAGCTAAATTGTATAAATGAAAAACATTAAGTTATTGTAGTGCGGAGAAGAGTTTCCGGGAGATGTTCTTCACGGAAAACTCTGGGGCATCTTGCCCGCGTCTAATATACAAATTAAATGTGCCACAGCTTATTAGATTTGCTTAAATAACTGACGTGGAGATGGCGAGACAGAGAGAAGCGGGGAAAGTTAATAATCATTGATTACCCAGACTTATATAGGAGTCATTATCAATGAAATCGCCAGGAATCACAAATTTGTCAAGATAGATTAGAGTGTATAAAAATATTGACAATTGTACTCAGGTTACTTGCAAAAAACCTCAGTATCATATGAATATAGGCATTTTGAATTAACAGCGTTCAAAATAGAATAACTTCGGAAAAATCAACCTCGTCTACTTTGAGAACTGTAGGTTTTCACAAAAACTTTGAGATTACTACTCTCCGAGAATCCTTGTTGCGTCTAACTGATGTCGCAATGACGCATTTGAACAGTTATAAACTCCGGGTTTCATCATGGATGAAGTTTATTTGCAAGCATTGGAGAACTATTACGAAATAGTTATTGGATTTTATGTAACTAAATAATAATTGATGAGCTTTATGAGCGATCGCATATGTGACATCAATAATTGAATTCTAGAAATCTTGAGTGAACTAGAGCTAGCTAGATTTTGAACAACTATAAAAACAAGCAATATTTTCCC
The DNA here is from genome assembly GCA_004296455.1 of Calothrix sp. NIES-4101. GTDB lineage: Bacteria > Cyanobacteriota > Cyanobacteriia > Cyanobacteriales > Nostocaceae > Brunnivagina. The sequence goes on along the minus strand of AP018280.1, from coordinate 2,611,928 downwards.
GAAATTAATCCAGATGCATTTTACCAATTTGAGCAAAATATATGACTACTGAAATTACCATTGGCGAATACTTACTTCAACAGCTATCTCAGCACGGAGTTGAGCATATTTTTGGTGTCCCCGGCGACTACGTGCTGAAATTTATGACTTTAATTGAAAACAGCGACATTCAACTAGTTAACACATGCGATGAACAAGGTGCAGGTTTTGCCGCCGATGCCTATGCACGTTTACGGGGGTTGGGTGTAGTTTGTATTACCTACGGAGTTGGAGGTCTGAAAGTTGCGAATACTACCGCACAAGCATTCGCAGAACTATCTCCCGTAGTTGTGATTAGCGGCGCACCCGGTATCGAGGAACGCATTAGACATCCGTTAATTCACCATAAAGTTCGTGACTTCGATACGCAAAAAAAAGTATTTGAACAATTAACTGTTGCTTCCACAGTTTTAGACAACCCAGAAACCGCCTTAGAAGAAATCGATCGCGTATTAGCAGCAGCATTACGCTTTAAAAGACCAGTCTACATTGAGATACCGCGAGACATGGTGATGGTAACGGCAAAACGTAGTCATCACCGGATTATCTCCAAACCAAAAAGTGATCCCGAAACCCTGAAAGTTGCACTATCAGAAGCCATCAACCTGATTAATAATGCTCGTCAACCCGTGATTTTGGCGGGTGAAGAGCTGCATCGCTTCCGTTTGCAAAATGTGCTACTTGATGTTATCCGTAAATCTAATATTCCCTTCGCCGCCACAATTCTGGGAAAATCTGTGATTGACGAAGATGAACCCGCTTATTTAGGTATTTATCAAGGCGGTATTGGACAGCAAGAAGTGCGACAATACGTCGAATCCAGCGACTGTATTATTATGCTCGGTGTGATGATGACAGACATTAATCTCGGTATTTATACTGCCAGATTAGAACGCGATCGCTGTATTCATGCCTTTAGCGAAAAACTATCAATCGGCTACCATGTGTACGAAGATGTCCAGTTTGCAGACTTCATGGATGGATTAGCAACAGCAGACTTAGGCAGGCGCGAATTACATTGTTACCCCAACTGTAAACCCATACCAGATTACAAAGTCGAAGAACCCAACAAACCCATTTCTGTAGAAAGATTATTTGCCAGTTTGAACACCTTCCTCAGCGAAAATACCATTGTTATTTCCGACGTTGGGGACGCGCTGTTTGGAGCCGCAGACTTGACTGTACATCAAAATACAGCTTTTATATCACCAGCCTATTATGCCTCTTTAGGGTTTGCCGTTCCAGCAGCCATTGGTGCCCAAATGGCAAAATCAGAACTACGTCCTTTGGTTCTAGTTGGAGACGGAGCATTTCAAATGACGGGAATGGAACTTTCGGCAGCAGCGAGATTTGGCTGCAATCCCATTGTTATTGTTTTGAATAATGGCGGTTACGTAACAGAAAGATACATCATTGATGGTAGATTTAATGATATTTTGTCGTGGGATTATAGCCGTTTACCAGAAGTATTTGGTAAGGGACGAGGATTTTTGGTGAAAACTGAAAGAGAATTAGAAGTAGCATTACAAGAAGCTGCTTTACATACAGAAAGTTTCTGTATATTAGATGTACGCCTCGATAAAATGGATGCTTCTTCTACTTTGAAACGTTTAGCCCAAGGTTTAATTTAGGAAAAGCAAATTCACAATTATAGTTCTATTTTCTAATATCAAATCCCACTTCTTAGTTATCATTAACCTTCCCCGCGTCTGTTTTATGATAATTATGGAAGTGAAACTGACAGAACTTCCATAACTCAAATTCCCCCGACAAATCGACCGGGATTTAAAATATGATTCGGGTCAAATTGTTGTTTAATCCGTTGCATTAATGACAAGCTATTTCCGGCATAACCCCAAACATCTAATTTTTGCTTGACTATTGTCGGTGCTGCTAAAATTGTGAGAAAACCACTATTTTCTTGGCAAAAAAATCTTAGTTTCTCAAGCTTGTTGATAATTGCGCTCTCAACTTCTACATTATTAACAAATCGCAGCATCCCTAAACCACTACTCATATGAATCAACCCAATCTCAACTTGATTCAATAATTCTGCGGCAACAGTTGGCATTAATCCTACTTTACAGAGAATTCTGGAAGTCTCACCAGTTGAAGTTTCACCAGAAAATTGTATGAGTTGTTTTAATCTTTCCCAAAGATTCACTTCATCATCAGCAGAGTAAATAGTTGCAGATAATCCCAATTTTTCCCCAACTTCTACTAGCCGATGCGATTGTTCCTTGACACTTTCGCCTATACTTTCAAAACATGTCATTAAACCAAGTCCTGTACCCAAACCCAACTGCGATACTAGTGGCGCAGAAAGTAAATCAGCTTTGGTTGGTGTGAGGGCAGAACCACGTAAAATATCTGCTACTTGCTGGATTAACTCACTTGTACCAGTCAACACCACAGTTCCCGAAGTTTCCTGCATTGGGTATAAGCGGAATGTTGCCTGGGTGATGACTCCCAACGTCCCATAGGAACCCGTAAATAATTTCATCAAGTCGTAGCCAGCGACATTTTTGACGACTCTACCACCAGCTTTGACAATTTCTCCATCAGCACGAACAAATGTAATACCGAGCAACTGATCGCGATCGCTTCCATAACGCTGTCTTAAGGAGCCAGTATCTGCTGTGGCAATGATACCACCAATTGTGGCTTCTGCGGGGGATGTGGGGTCGATCGCCAAAAATTGATTTGTCCTCGCTAAGATTTTTTGTAAGTCTGCGAACTTCATCCCGGCTTCGACGGTAACAGTCAAATCTCCAACTGCATGTTCGATGAGTTGGTTGATTTTTTCGGTGCAAATCACCACATCAATTTCACTGGCAGAACCGCCCCAATCCAGCTTACTGGCACTACCACATATCAAAACACGTAATTGCTTTTGATTCGCTAAAGTAATAACTTCACCTAATTGAGCCTGACTTTGAGGATAGACAATACAACTAGGAGGCTTTACAGAAGTTGAGAAGGCATTACGAATACGCTCCCCCAGAGCGATTTCCATATCTTCCCACAAACAAACTGCATCTTCGCCAACTACCGATGCAAAATAAGATGAGCAAGCGCTAAACGACTCCTGTAGAGTATCGCGCAGTGGAATCTGTTCGCCAGACATGCTTTTGTTTCGCTTGATTTTGACTGTCTAAATAGTATAAAGCTTATGCTAGTTCATGATCTAATTTCGATGGGGGAGGTAATATCAGATTCCCCTAAATTTCGCCTAAATAATTACTATAAAACCGATGTGGAGATTTGGAGACAGGGGGACGCAAAGAAAAATTAATAATAACTGATTAGCCGGACTTGATATAAGATTAATTTTGTGCATCCAGATGGTATTACATCTCAATCAATTAAATATATTTACATTTACACAATTTTAACTCTGTGGTTTTTCATGATGATATTCACTTTTGTCAAGATACTATCTATAGTTGTCATGTTGGGTGCGATCGCATTAGAATCATGGAAACTATATGCATTTCAAATGCATACTATAATTCCCAGCAGTTTAAATTTATTCGTGTGGTTAGGGATTATTGCGATTCTGGGTCATTTTGTTGAAGCTGTGATAGCAGCTATTTACGCTCCCTCAAAGAACAAAAAGCCTTTTCAATATGGTATTTATACATTTTTTGTGGGTACAGTTGCCTTAATCGAACTGTTTGGTGAACATAAATCATAATTTATATCTAAAATTTAATACCATACCTAATTTAATATCCCCGACTTCTGCAAAAAAATCAGCTGAGAAAGTCGAGGATATAATGCTTGCTCGAATTACTTAAATCAACTTTCAATCATCTTTTGAATATATCCCGGTAAAGCAAATGCTGATTGATGAATCTCTGAGTTGTAATACCGCAAATTATGCTCTTGAGTAAATTGTGCAGCTTTTTCTCGGTCAAAATTATTGACAGGATGATTTCCTTGTTTAGAACAATATGTTAAACTCCACATTCCTGTCGGATACATGGGAATAAATACTAAATAAGGATGTACTGAAGTAACACCAAAAACTTCTTTGAGGCATTTATTTAAATCCACAAAGGCATCAGGATGAAATAGAGGTGATTCGCTTTGAATTGTCACCGCACCACCCGGACGTAAACAACGAAAAACATCTTCATAAAAGGATTTACTGAAAAGTCCTTCCGATGGTCCTACGGGGTCAGATGAATCAATAATTACTAAGTCATAGGAATTATCTTTAGCTTCTTTGACAAATTTAATCCCATCGTCGATGAGTAAATTTAATTTGGGATGCTCTAACGCTGAAGAAATAGTTGGTAAAAATTGTTTTGAGGCACGCACGACAACTTCATCAATCTCTACCATTGTCACCCGCTCGATGCTGGGATGACGCATTAATTCTCGAATTGTCCCACCATCACCTGCACCAATTACCAATACATCTTTAATACCAGAATTAGCAAACATTGGTACGTGAACAATCATCTCATGATAATTTGCCTCATCCGATTCAGTACACATCACCATGCGATCGATTGTCAGCATTTTACCTCTGTCGTAGGTATCAAATACTTCTACTGTTTGAAATGGTGATTCTTCTTTAAAAAGGCATTCACCTTGAATACGAATAGATAATCCACTCTTGCCATTATGGTCAAGTACCCATTCAGAAGGATTAAATTGGGTAGATATTGTGTTAGGAGTCGATGCTGAAGAAGTTGTCATTATTTGATGCGCTTTGCCTTTTGCAAATAGATTAAAGTGAAATACCAGTCGCTAATTGTAGCCGAATACTGAAGTTTACAGCCAATGACTTTATAAAAAATAATTAGGTTAAGAAAACTCTTAACCTTATGAATTCTAAATTATTCTAAATATTGAGCAACTATAGAATTGAAGCAGTTGTCACAACACATTACCAAGATCATTTGATTTTTCTTCTGACTATTGACTTGTGACTATCGATTTTTCACTATTGACAGCGAAGTTATGAATTTGGTTAGTTATATTAACCCAAACTTAACCAATTAACTTTTGCCAACTAATTGGTCCGATAATCCCATCAGCTAGTAAACCATTTTGTCGTTGGAAATTCTTCACGGCTACTTCTGTTTGTGTTCCATAAACTCCATCGATTTCGACCCCAATACGATACTGTATATAGCGTATAACTGGTCCTCCGGCATGGTTAGGTCTAATAATTCGCTTGGCTAAAATTTGATTTATGGCAGCCCAAGTAGTATTCCCAATAATACCAGTTACTTGCACACCAACAATACGCTGAAATCTTTCCAGTGCTTGTTTTGTTTGCACATCAATTGTATTGTCTTCGAGCAAAATCTTGTTATCTTTATCAGTGATTTTCAGGCGATTCAAGGCTCGCTGTAATCTCAAAACTGTAGTATCAATATTATCTTCTTCATCAGGAATAGGAATAACAGGTCTGGTTGGTAATTCGCCAGTTAATCCTTTGACAATAGCATTAGCGATCGCCTCAGAATTAAATAATGACATATCTTTTCTCGAGTCGATAAAGCAACTTTCAATTAAAATCGCTGGCATCTTGGTATTTCTCAGCACAAATAAATGAGAACCATTTTTTATTCCCCGGTTAAAAAAGCCTAATTTAATAATTTCATCTAATATAGGCTTCGCGGCTTTTCTTCCTTCTGTGCCAACAGCATAAATTTCTGTCCCATTGGCTTGCTGATTAAAGGCGTTAAAGTGAATTGAGACAAACAAATCAACTTTTGTATTATTAGCTAAGTCGCATCTGCGTGATAGAGAATCTTTAACATTACTCGCCCTTACTGGTTTACAGTCAATTACTTCATGCCCTAATGATTTTAATTTTGATATAACTCTACTACCAACATCTAAAGTTAAATTATCCTCGAATTTGATGCCACGAGCACCAGTGTCAGGGGGACAGTTGTGACCAATATCAATTCCAAATCGCACAGTTAAACCTCCATTGAGCTATTTTTACTTTTTGATGCTGGTGATGTGTTTTTACTGGTTTCTGATTTCCAGAAAATTGACGTTCAATAATTTATCAACTATAAAAACAGGTAGTCTTTTACACTATCTACCCAAAAGCCTGAATATGATTTTGCGACTTCAATTACACTTTGGCAATAAATCCAACTTTTGCATAAGTAACTTAAATCACATGGGTGGTGGCGTATACATGATAAGATATACCACGCTAATTGTCCATTCTTGAAAATAAGAAAATCTTTGATTTTTTATCAATATTGAAATCAATATCGTTTCGCAGATTAATTTTTGGATGTTAATGAATTCGTGACTATTTTTGTTGTCTGGTCACTCCCAATCACCTAAATAGACTCTATTTTTAACCCTTATGGGTGAACATTCTCTTATTTATTGATGTTGATTATCTAAGATAAAACATCATTGGGTAAATGACTACTTGCAAATGAAGGGGTACATATGTCGGGTGCATCTAATTCTTCTAATTTTTCTAATTCTTCTAACTCTAAATATCATGATCCCAAAACACCATCAGATGTCCAAATCAGCTTTGAAGCGCGGAAACCAATTATGGATCCGACACTGGGGATTACGGTAAATATCTCCAAGGAAGGAAAACCACCGCACCGCTTGGTGACAATTGGAGACTCACTTACACATGGTTTTCAAAGTGGCGCTATCCATAATACTAGTTTGTCCTATCCTGCCATCATTGCCAAAGAAATGGGCTGGAAAGAACTACGTCATCCCGTTTACAATAGTCCCCATGCTGGCTTACCGCTTAATTTGGAAAAATTAGCGAATGATTTGTATAAGGAATTTGGTGATAAAATCACTTGGATGAATACGATTCCCGTCATCTTGTTTATTCGTCAATATTTAGATCGGGTTGAAAATTATTGGGAACGCGGCGAAGGCACAAAATTTCCCCAGGAAGGCAAAATTAACCATAATCTGGCAATTTATGGCTGGGATATTCGCAATACACTATCCCGGAATGCAGATATCTGCTTGGATGTGATTGCCAAAAATCCACCCAAAAATGATTGGATGCGTAAAGTGGTCGAAAATCATAACGAACGTGCTTCCTGTTATGTTTTAAATACAGCACGCGATCGCAATGGAAATGCACTCACGCCAATACAAGCAGCGACATTACTCGGTGAAGAGGGTGGTGCAGATAGCGAAGGTATTGAAACCTTAATTGTTATGGTTGGCTCTAATAATGCTCTGGGTTCAATTTTGACATTTAATGTATCCTGGAGCGAAGAAGGTTATGACGATATGAGCGTCAATGATAAATATACTGTTTGGCGACCGAGTCACTTCAAAGCTGAACTAGATTTATTAGTGGCGGAAGTCAAAAAAATTCGCGCTCGTCATGTAATTCTTTCTACTGTGCCCCACATCACAATTGCCCCATTAGCGCGTGGAGTCGGCGGAAAAGCCCGAAATCACTCACGTTATTTCCCCTACTATTCCTTACCTTGGATTAAAGACGCTGATTTTAATCCCGACAAGCACCCACGCATTACTGAAAATGAAGCTAGGGCAATTGATAGTGCGATCGATCAATATAATGAAGCCATTACCGAAGTGGTACGGCAAGCGCGACTGGAAGGTAAAGATTGGTATCTATTTGAACTTTGTGGCTTGCTTGACCGTTCCGCATCACGTCGCTACATCGAAGACCCAGATGCCCGTCCCGATTGGTGGGATGAAGTCGGAGGTGAGTATAAATTACCACCTGTGTTATCGGCTATTTCTCCGAGATTAACGTCAGAATTTCTACTTTCTGAAGCTCAAGGTCGAACTCAAGGTGGTTTGTTTTCCCTCGATGGTGTGCATCCATCAACGATTAGCTATGGTGTGATTGCAGAGGAAATGATTAAAATTATGCAGCTAGCGAGGGTGAAGTTTTATGAGGGTGATGGGAAAACGGAACGAAAAGGGGAAGTAAAGGTTGATTTTGAGGATTTAGTGCAGCGAGATACGTTAGTGTCTCGAACTCCGCGCAATGTCAAAACTATTTTGGAATTTCTTGGTGGAATTGATAAGAATTTCAATTTCTTAAGTGGGATGATGAAGCGAAATTATTAATTTTGCGGAGAAATTTTAATTCTAAGTGATTAGCCGAACATGATATGAGAACCCCGACTTCCAGAAAATCGGGGTTTCTCCAAGTTTAGCCAAATTAGTTGACAAAATTTATAATATTTGCATTCTTCCAGGAGATTGATAACTAAATCCACTAAGGTTCAACCTTGACGACTGTGCCAATTTTTACCTGTTCATAAAGAGCTATCGCATCTTGATTATGCATTCGGATACATCCATGTGATACAGCTTTACCAATTAACTCAGGTTGGTTTGTACCATGAAATCCTAATCTGGTTTTACCATCTGTCCAAATCCCAATCCAACGAGGTCCGAGGGGGTTTTCGGGGCCAGAGGGAATGATGCGTCCAGTTTTGAAGCTTTTGAAAATCGGATTAATTTCTTGTTCGTAAACTCGGAAAGTGCCTTTTGGTGTTTCCCAACCAGGTTTTCCAATTGCAATCCGATAATTGGCAATTATCTCGTTACCGCGATATACATAGACCTTTTTTGCTTTTAACTTCACCACAAGATGAATTTCATCAGCTACTGGTTCAACTTCGGGAACAGTTTCACTGGGTTTATTTTGAGGAATCGCTTCTGCTTCGACAGCATCATTGGTAGTTATTGGTTGTAATAATGACTGTGCGATCGCTGGTTGTGGTTGGGGTAATAGGAATTCCCCTGCACTCAAAACCAATGCCATACTTGCAAGGCTAAGGAAACGCTTTGCCCAAAAATTAACACTAATGTTGTTCTCTATTAGTTTGTTACTAGTGCAGCACATCTGGAAATTACCGCAAAACAATATTTTGAGTACGCAAAACAACCACTATCAGATTGAGTTAAGACTTATGCACTGATGACAAACAACTTTTTAATTGCTGTTTAATAATGTCGCAATTAGCTAAATTGACAATCCATGCATAAGCCAGTCTATGTATTTATACTGAAGCAAAAGCACAATTTTTATGTGCCTATTATAGCAATTGATTAACGCAATCAGCCAAATTTTTGTCAAAGTAGAGACAAAGAAAATCTGTTACTTTCTTTTGGAGAATTGGTATTACCAAGTCTGGGGAACAATAGTTGGAGAAGGTGCTGGTGCAGGAATTTCTGTTGGTGCTGGTGTTGGCGCTGGTGTGGGAATGGGTTCGGGCGCTGGTGGTTTGGATTCGATTTTGGGAACTTCAATTGCTGGGGGAGTGACAACAGGGCGCGGAGTGAGATTAATCCGCTTGCAAAAGAAGGGGGTAATTGTCACTCTTGAGCCTACCAATTGTCCCATATGTCCAACTTCGCGGCGATCGAGGGAAACATGTTTAGTACCACCGCCATCAAGTTCTACCATGACGACATCACCGGTGACAGCATAGACAGTACCGACGATAGTATCCTGTTCAACGGCAGTCGGATTCTCAGTTTCGGCGGCTTGGGCAATTTTACAAACCTTCTTAGCTGGGATAACAATTTCTGGTGTGTTAACTGCTGGTGCTGCGATCGCGCTATTCCAAGATAGCAAAGGCAGTAATGAAATGCAGGATAAAAGGGTTTTTCTCATTGCAATTCAATCCTTAGAGGTATGCAAAAATTATCAATTAGTCTCACCTTCAATGCATATTTTGGGCATTTTTAGCGAGATATTTGTCAAAAATTGTTAAATTTCTTACACCATTAGAGAATGGGAAGAAAAATGATTTTTACTAATAAAATATTTACCATCTTTGCATATTCCCAGGGAAGCTTTTTGGCGATCGCATCGCTGAGTTGGTGATATTTTAACTTTGAGATCAGAAATTGTATATTATCGTAGAGGCGTAGAGTGAAATAGTTCCGTGCTGGTATATGAGCAACTTTTGGCACATCTACTTGTACCTAATTACCTGATATTCAATTACCAATTCACCCCTAACTCCTATGTCACAATTTGAAGCTATCCAAGCTGCATATCAAACCTTTACCGAACAATTCCAAAGCGCTGTCATTAGTACAGTTAGCAAAGAGAGTATCCCCAATGCTAGCTATGCTCCTTTTGTGATGGATGATTTGAAAAATATCTATATCTATGTAAGTGGACTGTCAACACATACACAAAATCTTAATGATGTACCCAAAGCGAGTGTCTTGTTTGTGGAAGATGAATCAAAAACTCAGCAAATATTTGCTCGTCGCCGTTTAAGCTATGAATGCAATGCCAGTTTGTTAAAACGTGATACCGCAACATGGATGATAGTCAACTCGGATTTTGAAGCCAGATTTGGTAACATTATTAAATTATTTCGCGATTTACCCGATTTTCGCATTTTTCAACTAACTCCAACTTCTGGAAGGTTTGTGGTTGGTTTTGGCGCAGCCTATGAAGTGGATGCAACTAATTTAAATAAATTAATTCATGTCACTGGAGAAAACGAAGATGGATAATATCAGAAATTGCTTAAATAATTACGTTCAAACGGATACGGAGATGTGAAGAAAAATTAATGATAACTTCTTCGTAGAAATTGAGATGATGACAATTTTCTCTTCTATAAATTTGAAATCACCATAACTCAATCCATCTTTTGGACTTCAATCTTTTTATTTAATCTTCCATAATATGCAAACTAGCCAAACATTTTCTTTATCAAAACTCTCTCTACCAACAATGGGATGCGGAACCTGGGCATGGGGTAATCGCTTGCTCTGGGGTTATGATGAAAGTATGGATGGTGGTTTACAAGAAGTTTTTAACCTGTGTGTCCAGAACGGTGTGACACTCTTTGATACAGGAGATTCCTATGGTACTGGAAAATTAAATGGACGTAGTGAACAACTTTTAGGCAGTTTTGCTCAAGCATATTCAGGTGATAACAAAAATGAGATTTGTATTGCCACGAAACTAGCTGCTTATCCTTGGAGATTAACTCGGAATTCGATGGTTGCTGCGGGGAAAGCTTCTGCAAAACGCTTGGGACGCGATATTGATTTAGTACAAATGCATTGGTCAACTGCAAATTATGCACCTTGGCAAGAGGGGGCGCTATTGGATGGCTTGGCAGATTTGTATGAGCAAGGTTTGGTAAAGGGCGTGGGTTTATCCAATTATGGAACCAAACGATTACGCTGGGTACATCAAAGATTTCGCGATCGCGGCATCCCCATTACCAGTTTACAGGTTCAGTACTCCTTACTATCAACTTATCCTGTCACTGAACTCGGATTGAAAGATGTCTGCGATGAACTGGGGATTAAGTTGATTGCTTATAGCCCTTTGGCGTTGGGATTATTAACGGGAAAATATTCGGAAAATAATTATCCTCAGGGGATTCGTGGTTTGGTTTGTCGGCAGTTATTACCGGGAATGAAATCGCTGTTGCAGTGTTTGGGTGAAATTGCAGTTTCCCGAAATAAAAGTATTTCTCAGGTGGCAATTAATTGGTGTATTGCGAAGGGGACAATTCCGATTCCTGGTGCTAAATCTGTAGAACAAGCCAGGGAAAATATTGGCGCTTTGGGATGGATATTAAATGCTGGTGAAGTTGCAGAATTAGATCAAATTGCGGCAAGTTTAAAGAAAAAAATGGTGCAAAATATTTTTCAGACTCAATAACCCTGCAAAATCGAGAGCATTTTTTAGTTCATGCGATCGCACTTCATTCTCTTAATATTAATTAATACAAACCTTCAACATTGTGTCGGAAAGCAATAAATCCTTGTTTACCTTGATACTCCATGAGGGAGGAGAAAATAGCATCTGAGATTTCTGGAGAAACAATTGTTTTAATTTCAACGTTTGTATTGTAACCGGGAATGTCTCCCATACGGTTGCCGTGGCTACCGACTCCCCTGGCTGGAGTGACAGTATAGCCACTTGCACCGAGACTTTTCAACATTTTGATCAGATTATCTTGCAGCACGGCTTCACCAATGATGGTGACTAATGTAGCAGATTCGAGGGGAAGAGGTTTTAAAGACATAAATAACTCCTAAATATATGCAAGTGAGTTCGGAATCAGCTAGAATCCTGATTCTATGTCGGCTATAGTTCTATTTCTTCGTAGAATCAGTAGCTAAATATCCTGAAACCCGAACTGACCTGATATTACTAATGTACTGCTAAATCGCCATCATCAATCAGATTCTCTAGACTGATATTTGTGCATATTGAAGTAGGAATATTTAAGTTGAATATTTAAAGTGAATATTTAAGTTTTATTGCCCAATTTCCCATCCCAATTCTCCGCTTCTCCTAGTAAGCTAATAAATATGTAGAAAGTGCGATCGCAAGATAAGATGAACGGGCAAGCAAGGCAGGCTGAAGAGGTAAAAAATTCCCAAGATTTTTCATGGCAATTTTGGTTGACTTTACCAATTTATCCCTTTGGAAAACGGCAAACTATCCGTAGGGAAGTCATTAAAAATACAATTTGGACTTTTGAACAAATTCAAGGTATTTTTTATGTGATTGTCCCCATTCGGATGACTGTGGTGAAGCTGGATGAGGGAAGTTTACTTGTCTATGCGCCTGTTGCCCCAACTCCAGAATGTATCCGTTTGGTGAATGAGTTAGTAGTGGAGCATGGTGAAATTAAGTATATTATTTTACCTACAATCTCTGGTCTCGAACATAAGGTTTTTGTCGGTCCCTTTGCTAGATATTTTCCCCAGGCTGAGGTTTTTGTCGCTCCGAGTCAGTGGAGTTTTCCCCTGAATTTGCCCTTAAGTTGGTTGGGTTTGCCTAGTAAACGTACTTCCATACTTCCCGAAGATAGTAGTCAAACACCTTTCGCCGCAGAGTTTGATTATGAGATACTGGGGGCGATCGATTTGGGAGCAGGGAAATTCGCCGAAGTCGCATTCTTTCACAAATCTTCAAAAACCCTATTGTTGACAGATACGATTGTTTCTGTACCCGCAGAACCTCCCGCTATACTCCAATTAGACCCTTACCCGTTGCTGTTCCATGCACGAGATCGAGCATTCGATATTGTCATAGATAATGCTGAAAATCGTCGTCGAGGATGGTGGCGAGTTGCCTTGTTTGCCTTTTATTTTCAGCCAAGTGTTTTGGAAATACCGAAATGGGGCAATGTCTTTCGTGATGCCACTAAAGTCAGTAATCGTTCCCGCAAAAACTACTTTGGCTTATATCCCTTCCAATGGAAAGCCGATTGGCAGCGTTCTTTTGAGGCTTTACGGGGTGATGGGCGCATTTTCGTAGCACCTATTTTACAAGCTTTGATTCTCAATCGTGCGCCGGAGGAAACTTTAGCATGGGCTGATAGGGTTGCGCGGTGGGACTTTCAACAAATTATTCCCTGTCATTTGGATGCACCGATTCCAGCAAATCCGTATCAATTTAGACAAGCATTCTCGTTTTTGGAAAAACAACCAACGCTGGCGAGTTACAACAGTTATCTCTTGCCAGAAGTCGATTTTCAAGTGTTGCGGAAAATTGATGCAGGTTTAGATCGAACTGGTGTTGTACCGCCTGCGAAGGAGCAGGTTTAGATAGGGTTTATATCATGTCCGGTTAAATAGCAACGATAAGACTGACGCGGGGATGTGGGAGATAGAGGGACGCACAGAAAAACTAATAATAACTGAGACTAAGTTGCACTCAAATATAGTACCCGGTCATTGCGACGTAGGAAGCAATCTCATTGACTTAAAGTACTACGACATAACGCAACTTGGTATGACTTAGCGGAGCCGATGATTATTATGCCGAACCTTGGAACGGGAATTTACGAATGTAAAATGTTGCGTTACGCTCCGCTAACAGCACCCTAATTTTATAATTGATTGAATCCACCTTCCTTACTTTGTTTTCTTGCCTTTACGATGGTTATCCGCCTGGAGGAGTAGAGAATCCGCAAAAGCGATCGCATCCTGTGCTGATTTACCGCCTGCCAGTTGCGCGAGTTCGTCCCGACGTTTGTTTAAATTATCCAATGCTGTCACCCTGACTACGGTTCTCTCTTCACCATTTCCATTGTTTTCCTTTTTACCTTTAACTTGGTTGAGAACCTGTTTAGAAACTCGAAAATGCCTATCTGCCATTGCCGCTACCAGAGGTTGGTGAGTAACACATAATACCTGCTGTTGATGGCTAATTTGATGTAATTTATCGGCGATACTTTGGGCGACTCTTCCCGATACCCCAACATCGATTTCATCAAATACCATTGTTCCCGGTGCGTCTATTTGGGAAAAACATGATTTTAAAGCCAGTAAAAAGCGGCTCATTTCTCCACCCGAAGCAGTTTCTGAAAGGGGTTGCAGAGGTTCCCCAGGGTTGGGACTAAACATAAAGGTAATTTTGTCTGCACCTGTAGGGGTTGGTGAAGTCGCCACTATTTCTACTTGAAATTGCACCTTTTCCATCGCTAAGGGTTTGAGTTCACGGATGATTTGCGTTTCTAGTTGCTTCCCCGCTTTGCACCGCATTTCCGTTAATTTGGCACAGGCTTGGGTTAATTTCTGGAAACAGGCTTTTTCTTGCTGTTCTAAATTTTCGATAGATTGCTCGCTATCGGTAAGGGCTGCCAACTCGGCTTGGGTACGGTTGTAATGAGCGATCGCATCCGCTAAAGTGGGGCCATATTTGCGAATAATTTGTTTCAGTTCACGAATCCGTTCTTCTACTTCCTCTAAGCGCTGGGGGTCTGCTTCTAAATTTTCACCATAGGTATTAATTTGACGCGCCACCTCACTCACAGCCATTTGAGCATCGCGAATTAAATCTAATAAATCCTGTAGTTGAGAATCATACTCAACCATATCTAATAATTCAGCTTCGCTATCACCAAGCAAGTCGGTAACAGTTGGTGTATCGCCATCATTACCATCATTTTGATATAAAGCTTGGTAAACTTTATAACTTGCCTGTTGTAAATCAACTACATGGGTAAGGCGATCGCGTTCCTGTTGCAGTTGTTCCAGTTCGTTCGATTCACTGAGATTTGCAGCACCCAATTCCTGCACTTGGTAGGTCAGTAAATCGAGTTGCTGTAGGCGTTCCCGGTCAGAAGTCCGGCGTTGCTCCAAAGCTAGATGTGCCTGTTGATACACTACAAAAGCACTAGCGATCGCTTGACGCTGCTGAAGAAGGGCATCCCCACCATACACATCCAACCAATCCCGCACCTGAGAAGACTTTCCCACCTGAACACTTTGACCTTGTGCGGTGATTTCCACGAGCTTTTCCCGTAACTCGTTCATCACTTGACGATTAACCAAAACCCCATTCACACGCGATCGGCTGCGGATATTACTGGTAGTAGCAGAAATTTCGCGACTTATTACTACTGAGCTTGCATCAATTAAATCGATTTCTTGTTCGCTTAACCATCCAGCTAAAGCATGATTAGTGGCAAAGGTTGCTTCCACCAAAGTGCGACTTGTGCCAGTACGAATGACTCGACTAGAGACTTTACCACCTAAAACAGCATCGATCGCATCCAGAATAATCGATTTCCCTGCACCAGTCTCACCAGTGAGTACATTCAGTCCTGCACCAAATTCTAGTTCTAACTGGTCAATGAGGGCAAAATTTTCAATTCGCAGCAGACACAACATCGAGGCAAAATCTCCATGAGGAAGACGCAGGAATATTTGTTACTTGAGAGTTTAGTACTATTGCATCTTTTTGAGTCTACCAAAACTAATTTGCTTTGACAGTATTTGCAATAATCGGTGACAAAATAGATGTTGCCAGGAAATCCCCTTTACAATAGTTAACATCCACTTAAAAGCAACTTCCAAACATGAAAACCCCAATACCACAGCAAGTGTGGGTACAAACCATTGCCCGTGGATTATATCAACTTGGTTCCGCAGTGCTACTTTTCTACATGCCAATTGTGTTTGTCAACTATGGTAATTTATCGGCGACGGAAGTTGGATTTGCGGTTGGTGGTGGTTCAGTAGCGGGATTTGCTGGGAATATTTTGGGTGGCATTCTGGCTGATTCTCCCAAGTTTGGACGCAAGCGAAGTTTAATTTTATCGTCTACTTTCGCAGTTATCTCTGCATTAATTGCTGTATTTACAGAAAGTTTTTCGCTGTTGTTGCTGGCGAATATTGTCTTTGGTTTGAGTACGGGTTTATACTGGACTGCTGCTGATGCTTCGGTAATGGATGTAACTTTACCTGAACAGCGTCAAAGTGCTTTTTCTGTATTGGGTGTAGCGGATAATCTCGGATTTGGTGCTGGGACTTTAGTAGGTGGATTGTTATTAAAACTACTGCATCCGGCGGAATTGCTGTTTGCTGCCAGCGCGATCGCATTTTTCATCTTATTACTTTTATTTACTGTGGCGATGCGGGAAACTCGCGAGTTCAGCAGTGAAACCCAGGAAACTCAGGAAATTCAGAAGGGTTGGAAAACAGCTTTGACTGATTCGCGGTTGTTGATTTATTTATTGGTAAATACTTTATTTATTAGCTATATTGCTTTATCTGGTGGGACTTTACCACTTTATTTTGTGAATTTTGGCGGAACTGCGGATGCGGTTGTGGCGAATTTGTTTACCTGGGGCTATGTGGGTTTAGGGGCATTGTTGCAGGTTCCAGTCATACGAGTTATCGCTAAGTTGAGTTATTTGACAGCCTTGATGATTTCCATGGCTGTTTGGGGTGTGGGTTTCTTGCTGGTGTCGCTTTTGGGTAATGCTGGAGAGATATATCAATTGGGGATATTTGCCGTTTTTGCGATCGCTTCTATCATCTATAAGCCTACATCTTCCGCCTGGATTTCGGAATTGGCACCTGCAAATTTACGAGGTGCTTATACTGCGATCGCCTATCAATGTTGGACAATTGGATATGTAATTGGTCCTATTATTGGTGGCTGGTTAATTGATCAATCCCATGGGGTTGCCGAATATACTTGGCTGGCGGTGGCTTTGAGTACCCTGTCTGGTTTAGTTGTTTTACAGGTTTTGAATAAGCGGAATAATGCTTTGAAGGAAAATATTGTGGTTAAAAGTTAGTTAGCGGTTACGCATTTATAACTACAACGAATTAAATGAGGGTAGTAAATAATTGTGTAAATGTCAATTAAATAAAGTAACCTGAGTTCGGGTTAAGAGTTTTGTTTCAATTTGAATTACGAAGCTTTCTAATTCGTCAAACCCAATAATTTTCGTATTTCTTATTTGGAGGGGGTTTGGGGGATTCTCCCCAATTCTTGGTTCTAGCTGTAAAACCTGTAAAAACAAAAAAATATCAGTTTATTCAAAGAATTGTGCTGAAATTTCAACTATCTCTGCCTATCCCGAACTCAGGTTAACTGAACCGTATTGTCTTATATTTTGGATAACTCAGTCATAGATAATAGTGAATAGGGAAAACTAAAAATTAGAAAATGTCAGATAAACGTCGTATATCCGCAACCCAAGCACGTCATGCCAACTTTAATTTAATTAGGACTACAGAACCAATAAACGATTTTCAGGCGATCGATTTTGAGCAAATCACCTGCGTTGTGGTTTTACCCTTCACTCACGACGGTAATTTAGTCACAGTGCGTCTCCAGCGCGGGTTAGATATACCTGGAGGGCATGTACAAGCCGATGAAACATCCATTGCCCAGGTGGCACACAGGGAAACATGGGAAGAAGCCGCAGTGACATTAGACGAGCTTTATGTCACCGGAATTATCGAGTCTGATTATTTTGGTTCGCAACCCGAAGAATTAACTTATATTGTTGTCGTCAGTGCTTTTGTACGAGAAATTCAGCCATTTATTCCCAATGAAGAAGCTTTAGCAAGATTAATCATTCCTGTGGAAGAGTTTCTCCAAGAATATCGAACCACCAATCAGGAAATGATGAAGCAAATGATAGATGACGCAAAAGCTTGTTTAAGATTGGATTTGAATTCCAGTCGAAATACTAGCAGTTTGCTAAGCTAAAATTATCAAGTTGCGATCGCAGTAATAGTTTCAGTTCTGGATAAGATATCAAGTTAAAATTATTTTGAGAGAATACCAATATTTTTGCTGATGAGTGGTTGAGAATTCAGTTTCCACTCTCAAGTCAAAAATGTAGAGGAGAGAAAATTTATGGTGGAAGAAAAACAAGTTAATTGCCAAGTCGATTGTGTCAATGGTTGTGTTTTGGGTGACAAGTGTCCTAGTATCGAGCATCGCGAAGCGACATCAAAGTTTATCGAAGATACTCCGTTAGATAAAATGTTGGAAATTGCCGAAGCCGCGCGGATGAAGAAAATGATGGAACCGCCCAAATGGATTTTACCTGACGATATTTAATTTTTTGATTTTGATGTTGAGTGGGAAGTCGGAATTGTTGGTAAGATGCATTTCGATTACCCTCAATACTCAAAACAACTACTAAATTAGGGTTGAGCATAGCAATGCACTGAGCTTAAGTATCGAAACCCGGCATTTGCTTTGCTCAAATTTAACCCGATTACTTACTGAGGATTCAAAACTATCCGCATCTGTTTCATCATCAGTAGTCTAGGAAAACATGATTATGAAAGCTTCTGTTATTTTTCCTATCTACGTTGTATATTCAGCGTTAATTTTGACGTAATCATAACTCAAGTCGCATCCCCAAGCTATTCCCGAACCATGTCCGTTTCCTAAATTAACTTGAATGACGACAGGATTATCAACTCGCTGTGGTGCGACTACACTTCTATCAATATCCAAATCATTGCTCATATTGGTAGCATTTACATTGGCTGGCAGAGATGAATTTGCGGAAATTTTCTTTAAATAGGCACTGGCTTCCGCACGGTTAAATTGTAGAGGTTGCCCATTCTCCATCAATAAAAAATCACCTAGCTGTATCCGTAAATCCTCTTGTTCAAATGCAACACCTGCACGTCCAGCCGCCGCCGCAATTCTTCCCCAGTTGGGGTCATTTCCAAAGATTGCAGATTTAACTAAAGATGAACCAACAATAGTTTTTGCTACCTGACGAGCTGCGTGTTCATCAGTTGCACCCGTAACTTGGACTTCGATTAAACAAGTTGCCCCTTCTCCATCACGGGCAATACATTTCGCTAAATGCTGGCAAACTGCTGTCAACATTGCTTCGAGCTTTTCCGCTTCTGTACCGATGTCTGTAATTGCTGGAGTTCGAGATTCTCCATTTGCCAGAGCAATTAAACTATCATTCGTACTCGTATCGCCATCAACGGTAATCGAATTAAAACTTCTATCAGCCGCACGGGAAACCATCTGCTGCCATAGATG
This sequence comes from Calothrix sp. NIES-4101, assembly GCA_004296455.1. GTDB lineage: Bacteria > Cyanobacteriota > Cyanobacteriia > Cyanobacteriales > Nostocaceae > Brunnivagina. Next base: position 2,592,601 of record AP018280.1, on the reverse strand, counting down.
AGGTGATACAGCAGCATCACAGGTGACAAAAGCTAGCATTGTCGCCATATTCGGATGAATCATCCCCGAACCTTTAGCAATTCCACCAATTCGCACCGGACGATCGCCTATATTAGTTTCTAGAGCAATACTTTTTGTGACTAAATCTGTGGTGATAATTGCCCCTGCCGCCGCATCTCCACCAGTTTCTGAAAGGGCTGCTACGAGTTGAGGGATTCCGCTTCGCATTGCCTCCATTTTGATGCGCTGTCCAATTACTCCCGTTGATGCCAGGAGGATTAAGTCTGGCGAAATATTTAATGTTTTGGCGAGTAATTCTGCACTTTCTAGGGCATCCTGCATTCCCTGTTCCCCTGTCGCGGCATTCGCTTGTCCAGCATTGCAGAGAATAGCACGGGAACTATGTTTTGCCTGCAATCTTTCTTTACAATAATCTACACAAGCGGCTTTTACGTAACTTGTTGTAAACACTCCTGCGGCGATCGCATCTACATCTGAAACTATTAAAGCTAAGTCTGGTAATCCCGAAGGTTTTAATCCAGCTTTGATTCCTGCTGCTTTGTAACCTCTGGGTGCTGTAACTCCGCCTGTAATTTCCCACCAGTCTGCCATGACTCTTTCCCATTTGTGACTCGACTGGCGATTATATCAAGTTCGTGTCACCACTTAGTGGTATTTTGTTAAATGTCTTTTGTTTTGTGTCTTTGATTCTAATTTCTGCAACATTCCGGAAACCGAAACTAAAAAACAGAGAGCCACTTGGGTAGCTCTCCAGATCATCAGGGTGCATCCAAATAACATACTATACTTTTTTGGGGACGTAGTGTGTTACCCCTTATTTTCTCGACCACAGCTTTTTATAATTGCTTGTGTATGATAATCAGTTTCTACAAACTGTAATTTGATCAGTTTTTGAGGCTTTTGGGCTGCTTACCTCCAGAATTGTGATCAATACAGACGCAAAGACAAATTAATAATCACTGATTAGTCGAACTTGATATTAATTACCAAATATACAAAATACAAAAAAGAGAGCCACTTGCGTAGCTCTCCGGATCATCAGGGTGCATCTACTTAACACATACTATCACTATAGGGATGAGGGGCGCTACCCATTATTGCAAATTTTCTGGTAAAGATTTTGTAAAGATATCTTTAAGGCTTTACACAGTCTCGGTATTTAGGTGCTGCTGATTCAATATCTGAAATCTCAGCGCCTCTGGGTGAGGCTAATTCATCCTGCTATTGTGCAAGGCAGTATTTGAGTAGAAACCTGGTATTTTAATTCGGTTTAAGTCAGAATAATTCCGTGTTTTGAGATTAAGCGTTGAGCTTTTTCTCCACCAACTCGTTAGTGAGACGAGGTTCAGCAAGTTTGTTTGTCTTTTTCAGGACTTGCCCCACAAAAAAGCCCTTGAGGTTAGTGTTTCCGGCTTTGTATTTTTCGTATTCTTTTTGGTTGGCGGCGATAACTTCATCAACTATGGGTTCAAGAATCGCAGGATCAGAAATAAGTTCCTTACCAGCGAAGGCTTTTTCAGGAGTAACACCATTAAGCAAATCGGGTAACTTTTCTTTAGCGATCGCATTACTAATTTTGCCACTTTCGAGGCGAGTAATTACATCTGCGAGATTTTGGGGAGTTAAACCGATTTCGGAAATATTCAGTTTTTGCTTATTTAGGTAAGCAGCAATATCTTGAGTAATCCAGTTAGCAGCAATTTTAGCATTTGCACCCGATGCGATCGCAGCTTCAAAATAGGCAGAAGTTGCGAATTCCTCCGTTAACACACGCGCATCATAAGCTGAAAGCCCCAATTCCTCTTCATAGCGATGGCGTTTACTGGCGGGAAGTTCGGGGATATCGCCTTTCCAAGTGGTAAGCTGTTCACTAGAAACTTCAATTGGCCCCAAATCTGGTTCCGGGAAGTAACGATAATCGCTGGAACCTTCCTTTTTCCGCATACTAATAGTACGTTGCGAACCTTCCTCCCAGAGTCGAGTTTCTTGAATAATTTCTTCACCTGCTTCCACAGCTGCAATTTGACGTTCAATCTCGTATTCAATCGCTCTTTGAATAGCGCTGAAGGAGTTCATATTTTTGATTTCGACTTTGGTGCCAAATTTTTCTTGCCCGACAGGACGCACAGAAATATTTACGTCACACCGTAGCGAACCTTCTTGCATGTTACCATCGCTCACACCCAAGTAACGGACAATCCGCCGTAATTCTTGGGCGTATTCCGCAGCTTCTTGCCCGGAACGTAAATCTGGCTCGGAGACGATTTCCACCAAAGGAACACCGGCGCGGTTGTAGTCTACTAGAGAGTATGCGGAACCGGAGAGTCTGTCACTGCCTGCATGGACTAATTTGCCTGCATCTTCCTCCATATGCAGCCGAGTAATACCAATTCTTTTGCGAGTCGGATTCCCATCCTTATCAATCAACTCAATTTCTAACCAGCCATGTTCCGCGATTGGTAAATCGTATTGGGAAATTTGGTAGTTTTTGGGTAAGTCAGGATAAAAATATTGCTTGCGATCGAATTTACTATATTTAGCAATTTCACAATTCAAAGCTAACCCAGTTTTTACCGCATATTCCAAAACCTTTTGGTTGAGAACGGGTAATACTCCAGGCATACCCATACAAACAGGGTCAATGTTAGTATTAGGGTCAGCACCGAATGCTGTGGAGCTATCGGAGAAAATTTTCGTGTTGGTACTGAGTTGACAGTGGGTTTCTAAGCCAATAATCGCCTCGTACTCAGTCTTTACAGTCGTAGTAGTAGACATAAAAATTATAAATTTGCTTTTTTCTCGTTCAGGGTATTATTTTAGCTTATACAAAAAGTGCGATCGCTCAATAACTTCTTACTTGAGTGTGGGGCTTTCCGAAGACTACAGAGAAAATTTGATTAGTAATTACCATGATGCATATATTATCCATCATGGTGAAAAACAATTGGGAGGGTGACATGAGAGCTATAAAAGATATTTTACCAGCGTCATGACTCTGATTTTTAGCAATCACGCACCCACCATAACTATAGCTATTGAAAATGACGTTTATCTGAAATATTCCTTAGGCAATTTTTTCTTCCTGTTGTGCCTGCCAATAATATAAAAACAGCACAATTGCCAATACAGGTACAAGCAAATCAACTATAGATGTAGATATGACGTTACTGATAATACTATTTGAAAATGCAAATGGGATACCAATGATAATCGCCAGAATAAATAATAAAATAATCAATAAACAACTAATGCCAAAGATTTCCCAACGCCTGCCTGCGGTTAATGTAGCACTGCGCTTTAAAACCACAGAACTGTTTCCATACCCTTCCACAATCACAATTGATGTACTTAAGGAATATCTAACAGCTAACATAATTCCGGGAATGATAAAAGCAAGAGCACCTAAGAAAATAAATATTCCTGCGACTAAATTGACGGTAAATAATTTGCCCCAAGTTTTCAGTCCAGCAGACATTGCATTACTATAATTAAAAGCTCCACCTCGTTTAATTTGCCACAAACAGTAAATAATTGCACCAATATAGATAGGGTCTAGAATTGCACTAATTACACTAGCAATTCTGGCTTCGTTTGCAGCCTGTGCTAATTCATTAGTAGCTTTTGGTAAATTAGATACTATGACTTCATTTAAAACATTCGCTGGAAATCGGATCGAAAGAACAATTAAGCTAAATAATACAAAGTTAGCAGCATAGATTGCGATCGCGTCTTTGATTTTGTCCATTTTATTTTTCCATATATGGGACTTTTACATCCACTATCAGATTTTTTAGATCATAATTATCCCATTGATCAGCACTATCTTAATACCACCAATCCCAGTTACTTCTATCAAGGGAATTGCCCTCAAACTGGGAGATTACTACAACTTCCACGTACTCCCCTAGTGGAAAATATTGCTCGTGGATTAATGCAGTATTTAGCCAGCGATGAACAATATTCCCGCGAAGGCAAAATGTATGGCATCTTACTAGTTGAATTACCAGATGGCGAACAAAGAATACTCAAAGCATTTTCGGGATTGTTAAATGGATATAGTCAAGTTGAAGGATGGGTTCCAGCTATTCCTGGAAGAGATGCAGTGGCTTTAGATGAAAGTCGCACCTTAGAAGAATTAGATAGTATTAAACAGGAAATAATTACTCTCCAACAAATACCAGAACGCCAACAATATCAAACTATAGCTCGAGAATTGGCTGTGCGATCGCAGAATCTTCAGCAAGTTCACCAACAACGTAAACAACAGCGACATCAACAACGACAAATATTTGCCACAACCCTGACTGGGGAAACATTGGCGCTAGCTCTTGCAGAACTTGATGCAGCCAGTCGTCAAAATGGAATTGAATTAAAATTATGGAAACGCGAAGTCAATCAAAAAATACGCCCCATCCAAGAAATCATAGAAGTTGCTGATAAGCGAATTTGGGAATTAAAACAACTCCGCAAACAGCTTTCTCAACAACTTCAGGCACAAATGCACGCGGCATATTCTCTGACAAACTTCTTCGGGATGTCACAAACATTACGGGAATTAATGCCTTTAGGTTTGCCCACAGGGACAGGTGATTGCTGTGCCCCCAAGTTACTGCATTATGCTGCTGTAAATAAATTACAACCCCTAGCAATGGCAGAGTTTTGGTGGGGTGAGTCTTCGAGAATAGGTGATAAGATAACAGGAGAATTTTATGGTGCTTGTGATGAACGCTGTCAGCCAATAATGGGGTTTTTATTATCTGGAATTTGGGGAAATGAAGCTAGGGGAAAGGAAAAAGTGGAGAAAGTTGATGTGGTGGACAACAAGACACAAAAAAGTTGTGTAAATATCTCCCCACCTTTAATTATCAATCCCCGCTCACAACTCCCAATTATTTACCAAGATGAATATATAATTGCGATTGATAAACCAGCAGGATTACTTTCTGTTCCTGGTAGATATCATCATACTCAAGATAGTGTTCTCAGCCGCCTGCGAAATCTACTCCCAGATGGAATGAATTTAATGGCAATACATCGATTAGATCAAGAAACTTCTGGTATTTTACTATTCGCTCGTCACCTGGATATTTATCGCCAAATTAGTCAGGAATTTCTCCAAAGACAGGTGGAAAAAATTTATGAAGCAGTGCTTTCGGGTTACTTAGAAACTAAGGATGGTGTCATTAGATTACCATTATGGAGAAATCCCGAAAATCGCCCTTATCAAGAAGTTAATTTCACCTATGGAAAACCGAGTATAACCCATTATCAGATTCTGGAAAGACAAAGCAAATATACACGTGTGGAATTTAAACCAATCACCGGGAGAACTCATCAAATTCGGGTACATAGCAGTGATAAAATGGGTTTAAGTATACCGATTTTAGGAGATAAATTGTATGGATGTATGACAGATGTTAGTCGATTACATTTGCACGCTAGAGAACTTACTTTTACACATCCAAAGTTAGACAATATATGTAAATTGTTTGCAAAAACACCATTTTGATTAATACCAAAACTGATATTGCAAACCTTTTTTGAGCATGAGTTGGGCAAACTTCTCGTTCTAGAGAAAAGTGAGGTACAAGTAAACCTTCATATCTGGCTTTGTAAGTATCGAAAATTATCGGAGATGTTTGAGAAAAACATGTTTGTCTTAGTGCGGTTATGCAGAATATTTACTTTATCAATGGTTGCTCAGATTTTACTTTCGGATTTTATATCTATATAAACCTAGGTAGCTTAAAAAAAAATAAAGGTTACTGAGAGCCGGATATGCGATTCTAGATACAGTCAACACGATAAAAGAAAAAGAAGTTTTAATAATAATCATGCAAGAGCGAAAACCAACAGCAATCATTACAGGAGCTTCTTCTGGAGTCGGTTTGTACACTGCCAAAGCCCTTGCTAACAAAGGATGGCATGTGGTGATGGCTTGTCGCGATGTCCGTAAGGCTGGAGATGCTGCCCAAGCTGTGGGCATACCACAGGGTAGTTATAGCATCATGCAAATTGATTTAGGCGACTTGGAAAGTGTACGCCGATTTGTCAGGGAGTTTCGAGCCAGTGGTAAGATTCTCAAAGCTTTGTTATGCAACGCCGCAATTTACATGCCTTTGCTGAAAGAACCATTGCGAAGCCCAGAAGGTTATGAGTTGACAATGACAACCAATCACCTGGGGCATTTCTTGCTGTGTAACCTGATGTTGGAAGATTTGAAAAACTCGCCAGAGTATGACAAGCGAGTGGTGATTTTGGGTACTGTCACCCACAATCCCGATGAGCCAGGTGGAAAAGTTTATCCTCGCCCTGACTTGGGCAATTTTGAAGGCTTTGAAGCTGGGTTTAAAGAGCCAATTTCGATGGTTGATGGGAAAAAATTTGAACCCGTTAAAGCATACAAAGATAGTAAAGTTTGCAATGTGCTAACCATGCGCGAACTACACCGACGCTTCCATGACTCCACTGGGATTAGCTTTACCTCACTTTATCCCGGATGCGTTGCCGATACACCCCTATTCCGCAATCACTATCCATTATTCCAGAAGCTTTTCCCCTTGTTCCAAAAGTATATAACTAAGGGTTACGTTTCTCAGGAATTATCAGGAGAAAGAGTTGCCTCGGTAATTGCCGACCCAGAATTTAAACAATCTGGTGCATACTGGAGTTGGGGAAATCGCAACAGCCAAGAACGTAAAGCATTTGTGCAAAGAGTCTCTTCCCAAGCTCGTGATGACGAAAAAGCTGTGCGTATGTGGGAATTAACAGCTAAATTAGTAGGAATTGCCGACGAAGTCGGAGTTGGTGCGAATGTGAGCGATCGCACTGCATAATAATTAAATAATCATATGGTGTTCAGGTAATGCCTTTGAGTGTGTCGCCTAACACCATATAGTTATCAAGTAGTTATCAAATTCAACAGATAGGATTTAGGACTCACTTTGATAGCTGCCAAAGTTGGATTTCATAACACAGATGACTTTCAAAGATTTTCTTTGCTTGCAAACCTTCGACGATTAGTTTTTCTAACCAGCGCTTAAATGCCCAACTACCGATGGCATGTATGGGTGGTACAGCTATCTTGACAACGTCAGCAATATATTTAATCGTCGTCAACCCAAAAGTTCGGAAATTATCAATACTTAAATCAATCGTAGGTGCGATCGCATGAGAAATATCTTCTGTTTTAATTAAACTAAAGCCAGCTTTTTCCAAAGCAATTTTCAGTTCGCTAACTACATGGCAATTGGAAAAAATACCTTCTGTATATTCGGCATCCGCACGCATCATATCAGCAATCAAGAGGTAGCCGCCGCGACTCAGTAGACCAGCTGCACCTTGAGCTAAATCATCAACAGCAATATATTGACTACTTTCACTAAACAGGATTAAATCGTATTTTTTGGATGACTGAAAGTCTTCAAACCTCGTCAAATGGAAAGGAATTTTACCCTTGGTATTCTGAATAAACTTTTCTTGTTGAATGATATCAGGAGCTAACCCCTCAACAGCAAAACCGCGTTCATCTAAGTATACTGCGTTCCCACCTATACCACATCCCACGTCAAGGATATTCTGAACGTCCTCTGGAATAAAACTGAAAAGCTTCTCTGTATATGCTTTTTGGGCGACACGTAGGCGAGATATATTCAGTTCTTCGCCTGGTTGTGGCAGTGGTTCCCAATACCCATAATGGAGATAGGAAGAACCTGTAATTCCCATATAGTAATCAATCGCTGCATTCTGGTAGCGAGTTGGCTTGGGAATTTGAGTTATTTTTTGTTTCTGCATTTAGGCTTGGGTTTTATAAAATAATGTTGTAATTACTTGTAATCTCGCAACAGGTATTCCAGTCTCTGAATGGAAGCGGTGATTTTAACGCTGATGTCACCTGCAAGCATTGCATGATCGGGGGACGCTAAATATTACAAATCTTTTCTTAAGTTAATAATACAATTCCGTTGGCTTTTTTGCTATGGGAATCAACTCTTGATTCAATCTAATACTTCTTTCAACGGTAGGTGTCTGCTTTCTCTGATGACTAAATTATTGCATGATTTGATTTGAATCAATGGATTTCAAGGAAAATATAGCAATCTTCAGTCCTTGCTCTCATCCGATAAAAAGGCAATATAAATAAAGTATAAATAAAGCCTTTTACTCAGGATAACTCAGTTTTAATATAGATAAATTATCGCCAATAATTTTCCAGAGGAAATAATCAAAATAAATGAGAAAAATCCTAAAATTTAAGAACACACATTTTGCGATCGTATTAGTTTACATTCTCTTTTTTCAACTGGCTTCATCTACTGCTTTAGCAGGTGGTAGTCTGCCTCTAAGTGATTTGATTGAGCCAGTCATTAATCAGTCTGACAAATTGAAAAAAGAAGTTAATCATGCTTTATCTGTAACTGGGAAAAAACCGGAGCAAATAATTTGTATCGGTGTGAGGTTAGGGAAACAATATGCAGCATTAAGTGCTGCTAGAGTTGCTCCTTTTTCTTGTCAATTTGCCGAAAATAAATATCTCACAATTAAAGCCATAAATTTTGTCAAATTACCTCATAGTCAGGTTGTCACCCTCGAACAATTTTTAAAGATTAAGCCAACTCCAGAAAACGTTTCTTTAACATTTAAATTGAAGTCTTGGAAATGGCAAAAGAAACTGCAATAGTTTATTAAAATATGATTTGACGATTTGGCTGTCAGTAAGTATTGAGAAACGGTGACAAAAGCAACACCAGTAATAATCCAAATAGTTTATATAACCATGTGGTTCATTTACCAAAAAATCATTGAAACCAATCACAGATGACAAACGCCCATAAACTCAAGCTATACTAACCAACGAAGCTTTAACCAAAATGGGCATTCGCCGTGCAATCCTTTGACTTTACTACCCTAACTGCGGTTTGTAGCGAACTGCGCCAAAGCTTTTTACCCTCGCGTCTGGAACAAGTTTATCAGCGCGATCGCGCTACAATTAGTATTGCCCTGCGTACGCTACAGGGACGGGGCTGGCTAGAAATTTCTTGGCATCCCCAAGCGGCACGTTTACATATTGGTGATGCGCCTCCCCGCACTCCCGATACTTTTACTTTCAGTCAGCAGCTCCTGAGTCAGTTAGGTGGTTTAGCACTTGTAGAAATTGCAACTACATCACCTTGGGAACGGGTTGTTGATTTGCAATTTGCCCGTCGTCCTGGTGAGGATGCTTTATACCATGTCTATGTGGAAATCATGGGCAAGTATAGTAATGTTGTGCTGACAAACGCCAAAAATGAGATTATTACTACTGCTCACCAAGTAAATCAACAACAATCAAGTATCCGTACCGTACTCACGGGGCAATTGTATGAATCGCCACCCCGGATGACGAATACCATACCGAGTTTGGAGGAATCTTGGCAACGCTGGCAAGAAAGAGTCGGTTTAGTACCGGGCGCATTAAAAAAACAATTACTAAAAAATTATCGCGGTACATCCCCAGCCTTGATTCAGTCGATGTTAAAGGCTGCCAATCTCGACTTGGAAGTGAACACTGATTCGTTGAGTGTGGAAGAATGGCAGAATTTATTTGTATACTGGCAGTCATGGTTGAGATGTTTGGAAAAACATCAATTTGAGCCTGTTTTTTTAGAATCGGGTTACAGCGTCCTGGGTTGGGGTGGCATCGAGAAGGCTACAAATACTCAACAATTGGTAAATAGCTACTATACAAACCAGTTTAATCAATTAGTATTTTCCCAGTTGCAGCACCAATTGAGTCAAAAGCTTAACAATATTTTGGAAAAGCTGCGGCAGAAGGCAAACACCTTTACTGAGAAATTGCAACAAAGCGATCGCGCAGATGAATACCGCCAAAAAGCAGATTTACTAATGGCACATCTGCATACTTGGGAACCAGGGATGAAGGAGATGAGACTGGCTGATTTTGAAACTGGAGAACCTGTAACTGTTACTCTCGAACCAGATAAAAATGCCGTAGTTAATGCCCAAATTCTCTACAAAAAGCACCAAAAATTAAAAAGGGCGCGTGCAGCAGTTGAACCATTACTTGCAGAAGTGAATATCGAAATCGAATATTTAGAACAAGTTGAAGCCGCAATTACTCAAATTGAAACCTATCAAACAGCCGAAGATTTACAAGCTTTAGAGGAAATTCGCGACGAATTGGTTTCTCAAAAGTATATCGAAGATACAGGCTATAAAAGTCGCGATCGCGATGAACCTACTTTTCATTTTAGACGCGATCGGACTCCCAGTGGTTTTGAAATTCTGATTGGACGCAATAACCGTCAAAATGATCAACTGACATTTCGTGTGGCTAGCGATTACGATTTATGGTTTCATACCCAAGAAATTCCCGGTAGTCATGTCCTTTTACGCCTCCCAGCTGGCAAAATTCCCGAAGAAAGCGATTTACAATACACTGCCAATATTACAGCCTATTACAGCCGTGCCCGCCAAAGTGAACAAGTTCCCGTAGTTTATACCCAACTCAAACATGTCTACAAACCCAAAGGTGCCAAACCAGGCATCGCAATTTATAAAAATGAACGTGTTCTTTGGGGACAACCTCAATTAGCGAGAATGAAGCTCGTTTGAATGGCGAATGGGCTAATTTCAACCAACTCAGGACTAAGATATTCATTCATACAGAGGACAATCAGAATAACTAGACTTTTTTTTAGAAAAGTCAACTAAAATTTTGTGTTGGATGTTACAATATTGTTAAGAAAAGTTTCCTGGTGCGCTTTGAGACGCGTGAACGGGACATACTCTACTGAGAAGATAAATTAGAGTGAGTTTTGACCAGTTGTGGTAGACTGGTCAATTTTATTTAATGAGCTAATTCTTAAGACTATAAAATATGATATCACAAAGATTACTGAAGCTATCCAGTAACAGTTAAAGTTTATTATACTTAACAGTATAAATACTTACGTAGTATTATTTAAATAAAATCATTCTGCAATTATTTAGATGGCAATGTATTTATATCTGCGGTTGAATGATGGCGAATGATGTAAATATTAAGTCCGGAATCAACACTTGTGATTACAAATTCTCTGCGTCCCCTATCTCCGCGTCATTTTTTCAACAGGTATTGAGGCGAACTTAATATTTAGTGTTTTATTGTTGTGGTGGTACTGTTGTCGCTGCAGGTTTTCCTGGTTCGGGAATTTGATTGGTGGGTACATTCGGGATTGTGCCACCTTGGGGATTAACTGGAGGGAGTTGCGGATTATTTTCTGGGGGAACTGTACCAGGAAAGGAAGGAAAACCTGGATTGGTTGGTTGTAAGGAGGATGAAGAGTCTGCGACACCAAGAGAGGCACGGGAACCCCCAACTTGTTGCAATAATGTCAGGGTTTCAATGACATCATTATATTGTGCCGATCGCGAAGCGTTCAAAATCAGAGGTTTGTCTGGATTTTGCTTGACATAATTTTCTAAAAAAGCAGGTAGCTGTTCTTTGGTAATTACAGGTTGCCCAGGTTGGTTAGTATTACGAATTTGTCCGAGTCCATCCAGGTGTAAAACTAATCTTTGGGGTTCAGCAGGGGAACCAGGTAAGTTGCTCGCACCAGGAATCGCTGTCCCCGTATTTGATTTGGGTAAGTCGAAATTAATCACTTTGATAACTTCTTGCCGGGAAAATTGCAGTGTTACCAAAATGAAGAATGTCAAAATACAGAAAATAACGTCAATTAGGGGGACAATTTGCACTTGAACGTCATCGGTTGGAGTTGTTGATTTGATTTTCATAGCGGCAAAATGATGGCAGAAGTTATCGAGTAATTGTGATGGCAACAAACTCAAGGATTTACTCAGGAGTTTTCTGAATCGGGAGAATTATTATCGGTTGAGGCTTCATAAGGTTCGCCAAAATTACGTTGAGGGCGACGACGGGGGTAATTAAAAGAATCTTGTGTAGTTGTTGTTTCCGATGTCGTTGGATTTGGGGTAGTTGCTGGAGTGATTTCTGTGGGATAGTTTGCTGCTGAATAACGTTCTGAATTCTGAGTTTCTGCACTTAAACGCAGTAAATCGTAATTAGGGGGAGACTGGCGATAGAGCAGTTCTAAATCGTTACCAGCCCGTTGAAAAATTCTGACTTGGTTGAAAATAAACGCTTGAAATAAACGATAAAAAGCTAAACTCACAATTGCCACCACCATTCCGGTTGCAGTGCTGTATAAGGATTCACCAATACCGCCAGTCACCCTAGCAATCGATTCTGGTTCCACCAAATCACCAATTTTGATACCTCGCAACGATTGAATTAATCCCGTCACAGTACCAAACAATCCTAAAAGCGGAGCTAATGCGATCGCAGCTTCTAATAGCTTATCACCTCGCCGCATTCCCGATAATTCATGGTCTGCGGATGATTCCAGCGCCAATCTAAATGTCTCAGCGTCAGCTTTTGGTAAATTTAAAGGAGCAAACAAAAATCTACCGATGGGTTGATCCATAGCACGTTGAGCAATATCCCGCGCTATCGTCCAATCTTCCCGTGCAGCTTCTAGTACACGAGTCACAATTTGCTTCTCCTGGTTTAAAAGTCGCAGCCAAAACCAAAGCCGTTCCAAAATTACGCTCACAACCAAAACCGACAAGACTGCTAGGGGGTACATAGCAATCCCGCCCTTTCTAAATTCAGCTAATATATCCATTTTGGTAACTTTCCTCCCTTGATTTCTGTGTCCGTTTTCCCGAAATAATCGTCTCTGGAGATAGATGTATAAATATCTTGTTGGTGTTAAGTATCTCACTATTAGGCTTTACGGAAACACCTATGTAGCACCTTCCAGACAATTTTAGGACGGTTATTCCCACAGGAAGTTTAGGGCAATACGAGTAAAAATTAAAGGTAACTAAAGGTGAAAAAAATGAAATTTTCAATCGAAGCTCTCTATAACTGGTATCGTGGCTTACTTCGCAATCCCAAATATCGCTGGTGGGTTGTTCTGGGAACATTCTTATATTTTGTTAGCCCCATTGATATTGCTCCTGATTTCTTACCTATTGTTGGACAACTTGATGATGTTTTGATTTTGACATTATTAGTGTCGGAAGTATCACAGATTGCCATTGAAGGTTTTAAAGCACGCAGAGGCACCCCAGAATCCCAAACTGCTAATGCATCTTCGCAATCGACATCGCAAACCGAATCAATTGATGTTGATGCTGTGTCAGTTGAATAATTATTACAAAAGAATACAATGTATTAACCCTTTCTTGCATTATTTACTCAAAAGTGAATGTAAGGAGGGGAATATTTTTATTTGGCTATACTTTGATTTGGTTATATCTGAATAAGGCTTGCCCAAAGACACAAGGAACTTTATATCTTTAGGATCAATATTCAAGTATATCCCCATGGTTTAAGAGACGCTGTACTTGCTGGGGTACTTGAACTTGAGTTAATAAGTATTAGTCAATTTCAAAAACGGATATTCGTGAGTTCATTACTGAGTAAAATAATACATTGTAGTCTCATGCCAATGGATTATGAATCAAAGAAAAATTATTGGATTGTTACCTGCTGGAGGACAAGCGACACGTATTTCGCCCTTACCACTGAGTAAAGAATTATATCCAATTGGCTTTCAAAGCTTAAATAATCAAACCAATTCAACTAATTTGCACCCAAAGGTTGTGTCACATTACCTGTTAGAAAAAATGCGACTAGCAGGAATTGAGACAGCTTATTTTATCCTCAGACCTGGTAAATGGGATATTCCCACATATTTTGGGGATGGTACAATGCTGTCGATGAACTTGGGATATTTAATCATGGGGTTGTCCTATGGTGTCCCCTTTACACTAGAACAGGCATATCCATTCGTTAGAGATGCAATTGTGGCGCTAGGTTTCCCTGATATTATTTTTCAACCAGAGGATGCCTTTACAAAAATTTTGGCACGTCAAGTAACAACAAATGCAGATGTCGTTTTAGGTTTATTTCCCACTTCTACACCCCAAAAAGCTGGTATGGTTGACTTTGATGTCAGTGGCAAAGTTAATTTAGTCATAGAAAAGCCGCAACACTCTCAGTTAAAATATATGTGGGCGATCGCAGTTTGGACACCTGTATTCACTGAATTTCTCCACGAGTATATCGTGATGTTACAAAGTAAAACGAATATCTCACAACTTCCAGAAATTCCTATTGGTAATATTATTCAAGCAGCTATTGAAACTGGGATGCATGTTGAAGCGGAAGTATTTGAAAATGGAAGTTATCTAGATATTGGCACACCAAATGATTTAATTTATGCTGTAAACCAATATTCCAATCTCTAAAACTAATTTCTAATTTTTAATTCTGATAAAATTAATGAAAACTTAAGTAATATTTATCTAAATATTGCTGAGTATAAAGAATTTAACACTCAGAAGCGGCTATAACGATGTCGGAGCATGAAATACGAGCGTTAATAGGATTTTGTATAGTAATTGACAATAATTTTTCTTCATAAGTCATTCATATCTGTGGATTAAAAAATGTAGTAAATTGTTAAGACTGTTACTTTTGAAAAAAGTGAAATTATGCCGTACATACCTTTCATTTTCATGAAAGATGCTGGGTAATAATGATGTGTTTAATTACGCATTCGCTGGCAAATAAAAGAAAATTTTATACTTGAGTACTGATCTTGTTGTAGGAGATCGCTTTTCACCCGGAAAAGCTCTAATTTTAAGTATTTTCAGCTTTTTTGGGCGAGTATAAATTTTTGAAAAACATCTTTTTATGTCAGTTATGTAGCTTAGACATAGGTGTAATGCAGGAAGTCTGAAAATCATATTGCATATTGTGAAAAAAAGTTATAAATTATAATTAATATATGAGTAAATAGTAATTCTGTAATTTCAAGCTATTCAAGTTCAGAAATTAAGTTCAATAAAAGTACATTTAGTTGTTAAAACAATATTGTGTTTTTTCAAAAAATGACACTTTTGCCTAATATCTAATAATAAAGTAATTGAGTGTAATTTCCTAGCGATTAATATTATATAGGGCGCTGAAGCTCTAGTAGCTTGTTGCGTTGAGATATTAATTGCCAAAAAACAATAAAAATGTCAGCGACAGTTGTAGTAAAAAGCAACTTTAAGTGACTCTATATATTTGTTTTTAAGGTTACATGATTTTACAGATATCTATCATCTAGATGGATAATAAAATAATTGTTTAAGATTGAAAATAGCAGAATACAAGTAATGTACATCTACTCAGCAAAAAACAATTAAACTGGAGTTATTCTGGCAATGCAACTAGAGGATTTTGTGACAGTAAAAAATATCGAAGCGGAAGCTTGGGAAGCATTAGAAAAATCTATTGTATATTATAAAGGCCGACCAATTGGCACAGTAGCAGCTGTTGATACTTCATCAGAGGCTCTGAATTATGACCAAGTATTTGTCCGGGATTTTGTGTCTTCAGCTTTGATTTTCCTCACTAAAGGTAGAACTGAAATTGTTCGCAATTTTTTAGAAGAAACCTTAAAGTTGCAACCAAAAGAAAGGCAACTTGATGCTTATAAAGCTGCCAGAGGATTAATGCCTGCAAGTTTTAAAGTTGTTTCTGTTGATGGCAAAGAGTTCCTTGATGCAGACTTTGGTGAACATGCGATCGCACGAGTTACACCAGTAGATTCTTGTTTGTGGTGGATCATATTATTACGGGCTTATGTAGTTGCAACAAAAGATTTTTGCTTTGCATATCGTCCAGAATTTCAAACAGGAATCAAGTTAATTCTGGAATTGTGTTTGGCGAATCGTTTTGATATGTATCCGACACTATTAGTACCAGATGGTGCTTGTATGATTGACCGTCGGATGGGGATTTACGGGCATCCTTTAGAAATCCAAGCTTTATTTTATGCTGCATTACGAGCCGCCCGTGAACTATTGATTTGTGATAATAATTCCGGAAACCAAGATATTATTGCGGCTATTGATAATCGCTTACCACTTTTATGCGCTCATATTCGCCAGCACTACTGGATTGATCTGAATCGTCTCAATACGATTTACCGTTTTAAAGGCGAAGAATATGGAAAAATGGCAGTCAATCTCTTTAATATTTATGCCGATTCGCTGCCTTATTATGAATTAGATAAATGGTTGCCTGTTAAAGGCGGTTATCTGGCAGGAAATGTCGGACCATCTCAACTGGATACACGCTTCTTTTCACTCGGTAACTTAATGGCTATTATTTCTGAATTAGCTACCGAAGAACAATCCCAAGCCATTATGAATTTGATTGATGAGAGATGGGATAATCTGATTGGTGATATGCCAATGAAGATTTGTTTCCCGGCTTTGGAGGGTGAAGAATATCGGATTGTCACTGGATGCGATCCCAAAAATATTCCTTGGTCTTATCATAATGGGGGTAGTTGGCCTGTATTGCTGTGGATGTTGGCAGCTGCTGCTGTAAAAACCAATCGTACTGATTTGGCGAAGAAGGCATTAGCAATTGCCCAACCGCGCTTACAGCAAGATGAATGGATTGAATATTATGACGGTAAAAAAGGAAGATTGATTGGTAAGCAATCTCGAAAATATCAAACTTGGACAATTGCTGGTTTCTTACTCGCCAAAGAGTTACTGGAAAATCCCCAACATTTACCTTTGGTAAGTTTTGAGGAATTACCTCAAGAATTGGTTTCTCGCGCCTGCGAATTTGAAATTAGTAGTGTTGACACATCGCTTTATTTCTAATCAGGATATTTGAGAATTAAATAGTTACCGAATAATCCTTTTTGAATCCTCCTCCACAGGGGAGGATTTTTTAATATCTGTTCTAATGTATATTGAATAGTCCTTTTCCGCCTGAAAACTGCTTGAGAGAGGAGAAAAAAGCCGAGAATGTTTCTAATCAGCAATTATGTAAAGTCTTACTAAAGATATAAGTTTCCACCTATCTTTCTTCAGAAAGAGTCATACAGGTTTAAATATTCGTTAAATTCTGGTTAGTCAATTAGAAATCAAGCCAAAACGGAATTTTCACCTATGAATAACAAACTGTTTGATAATATTATTCCTCAAGAGCCACCAGTACACGAACATTCAGATGCTCACACAGTCAAAGCTCGTCTTGAATGGGGTGAACCAGCATTGACGATTTTAGATGTACGCGATCGCCAAAGTTATAATCAATGTCATATTATGGGTGCAATGCCAGCACCAATGGATGAATTACAGCATATGGCGGAATCATCGTTACATAAGAAACGTGACATATACATATATGGTGCAAATGACGAAGAAACTGATCAAGCAGCCAAAAGCCTCAGAGATGTTGGTTTCAGCCATGTATCCAGCTTACGAGGTGGCTTAGAAGCATGGAAGGCAATCGGAGGTTCTACTGAAGGAACTATGGAGAGCCAATCTGAACCTGATGCTGGTGCTTATAATGTAGTCGATCGCATCAAAACTCACTTAGAAACGCAACAAAAAGAAGTTTAAAAGTGACATGATTAGCCCCACTTGACCCATTTGATGAGACCTTTGGGGAACAGTATCATTACTTCTTTTGATTTCACATCAAACTAGTAATGTGGAAGTATATTTGCCAAAAAATTGGGCTTTTTTGCGAATAAACAAATCCTGTTCTCCATTTTGGATCAAGTTGAGCTAATCGTGAACAGTAACAACGAACCAGTATAATCAAAAACTAATGTTCAAATATATCTTTAAACTGCATTATATCTAATGTTGCGATCGCAGATAGACATTGAAAACATTGTTCTGCTAATTCGTAGCGTTCTTCGCGTTTAAGCATATTTATGAGTTTTTGTCTAGCACTAATTAAATAACGTACATCATTAGCTGCATAATTTAATTGTGCTTCGGTTAAATTGATTGCGTTTCCCCAGTCAGAACTTTGAGAGCTTTTATCAAGTTCTACTTGTTCTAGTTCTAAAATTAAATCTTTGAGTCCATGACGATTAGTATATGTACGAGCTAGCTTACTGGCTATTTTTGTACAAAATATGGGGTTGACGTGGATGCCCAGATGGTAGCGGAGTGTGGCAATGTCAAACCGGGCAAAATGAAAGATTTTGGTGACGTTACTGGCTTCCAGCAGCTTTTTTAAATTTGGGGCTTCAGTTTGTCCACGAAGAATCCGAATTACCGTAACCTTACCGGAATTATCGCACAATTGCACCAAACACAGGCGATCGCGTTGGGGCAGTAGTCCCATAGTTTCAGTATCAACTGCTAGTGCATCGCTTTGTAGGTAAGTTGATAGAGTTTCTTCATTGATATCGCGATCGCTAACTTGAAAATCTGGTAATGTCATGATTTGTGATCAACTAAATTTAGTACCTAGCTTAATTTGCTTAACTACAAATTAAACAGGCACTAAATTATTGTGCAGTAAAACCTTATATGGGCAATACCGATTTGACTAAAATCGTCAAAATAGGGGTTTGCTGTTACATACTGATATGTCAAACCCCAATCAATTAATATTCTCCACCAATACCCAGGTTGACGTTAAATAATTCTGCGCCCGCCAAGTTTACACCAATGAGGTTGGCACCATCGAGTTCAGCACTGATAAATTGAGCGTTCGTAAGATTGGCATTCATCATATTGGCATTATTTAAGCTGACGCTGTTAATAAATGCCGATGTTAAGTTTGCAGATTGTAAATTTGCCCCAGTTAAATCTGCTCCTTCTAAATTGGCATCTTTGAGATTTGCACCTTGTAAGTTCGCATTCCGCAAATCTGCACCAATTAAATGTGCCCCTTGGAGGTTAGCGCCAGTCAAATTACATGCGTAGCATTCCCTTGTTTCTATTAAGCGACGAACGTTACTATTTACTTCCGGCTCTGCAAATGCTGGTGCCGCAAAGGATAAGGTACTTACTAATGCTACTGCTGTCAATAATTTGCTTTTCATGTTTTTCCCCCACACTTTATTCATTTTTGATATCTGTAGGCTGGTTGAAAGAAACACGTCTATTAAATATGGCTAGTTAGTCATGCTCGGTTTGTGTCCAACCTGTTATCTACTACTACAACTTCATTTTCCCCCATTCCCGAAATCTATTCGTCTCGCCTTAGGAATGCTTAATATACTTCGCTGGTTGGAAAATCTTTGGCAATATTATCCGCTCATCGGCGAGATTTCCATATCTTCAGCAGTATGGAAATCTAGTTTGATATTTGAATAAGGTTAGGTATTTTATGGTGTTTGATGAGAAGTACAGTAAATCAAGTGCAAAAGTAGGGTGCAGTTAGCGCAGCGTAACGCACCATGTCATATTCCTTTATAATTGCAAGTTCTTAAATTCTCGTTCCTAAAATCAAGTAATAAGAAGATAGTTATTTTGTACTATATTTACATATTTACACGCTTACTCCTTCTAATTGTTCATCTGTCATCTCATATAACTCGCGTAACTTCTGTAATTTATCCTCTCCCGCATTCCAAAAGCCGCGCCCCTGTGCTTCTAACATTCGACCAATAATATTACGAAAAGCTTCTGGATTTGCTTGACGCAATTTATCTGCCATTGCTGCATCTAAAGCATAAGTCTCAGATGCTTGCTCGTAAACCCAATCATCACGAAAATCAACAGTTCCCCCCCAACCAATTAATGCTGTCATCCGTTGAGAAATTTCATAAGCACCACCTGAACCTTGATTTGCCATTGCTTCTGCCCATTTAGGATTTAGCAATTTGCTACGGTATTCCATTCGCAATAAATCATCTAATTTGCGCGGTGTTGTATCCTTGGAAAAACTTTCGACAAAGCTGGCATTGACTTTTTTAGCACTAATTTTTTCAGCAGCCTTTTTCAAGCCACCAGTATTAGCATAATATTCTTGAATATCAGTTAAACCATATTCAACTGAGTCAATCTCTTGGATAATTTCATTAGTAGTTTCTAGTAAGGTAGTTAAAATTTCTGGACGTGATTGTCCTTTATCTTTTCTCCCAAAACTAAAGGAATTGCGACTTTGCCAAGTATTCGCTAATTCATCTCCAGATTCCCAATTTCCATCAACAACTTGGTCATTTACTAAAGAGCCAAAATCACCTGATGGGTTAGAGAATAATCTCGCCGCCGCATTTTCAATACCTTGTGCTTTTAAAGTTAAAACATGCTTACGAATAAAATTTTCTTCTTCCGGCTCATCTGCATCTGCTACACGTTGAAATAAATCATCCAGCAGTTCGATAATATTTACAAAACTATCACGAAAAATACCTGATAAATTAGCAAGTACATCTATTCGTGGATGTCCAACTTCATTTAAAGGTTTTAATTCATACCTGACAATACGTCCTGTACCTTCTTTGATAGGTTCAGCGCCAACTAATTCTAAGAGAATACCTAAAGATTCACCCTTAGTTTTAATAGCATCCAAACCCCATAACATAACTGCTACAGTTTCAGGATATTTACCATGATCTTTTAAATGCTGTTGAATTATTTTCTGAGCAATTTCCCTACCTCTTTCATAAGCAGCAGGAGAAGGCATTCGATAAGGATCTAATGCATGAATATTTCTGCCAGTTGGTAAGACACCAGCCCCATCGCGCAACAAATCACCACCAGGAGCAGGAGGAATATATTCACCATTTAATCCGCGTAAAAGATTTGTTAATTCATCAGTATTTTGCATTAACAAAGTACGAATTTCATTCTCTTGTGAATTATCTTTTAAATTATCTTCAGAAACAGAAATATTCTTTATATTCTCTTCTCCAAAATATGCATCTAAATAAGACTGCATCGCTTCCTCATTGGGAACCTCTCCCAAAACATGTAAACCGGAAGAAAACAAGCGATTTTCTAAAACCTGCAAATACTCATAAAGCTTAACTAAATAATCGTTAAATATATGATTACTAAACATACGTATATTTTCAGGACTAAATGATATCCCTAATTTTCTTGATTCCTCAAACGGGCAATCAGCATCTAAGCCTGTATCAACAATTTTTTTACAAATTACTTCCTTCAAGACATAATTTTTTTCTGTATCTTCGCGATATTCAGCAATTAACTCGCGTAAAGTTACTAATTCTTTATATAAACCCGCACGTCCATAAGGTGGTACATTATGGGAAATCAACACACCATAACCACGGCGTTTTGCCAAAATTGATTCAGAAGGATTATTAGCAGCATATATATACAGATTTGGTAAGTCACCTAATAAAATATCTGACCAAGAATAGCCAGTATTTCCTAATGGAGAACCGGGTAACCATTCCACAGTTCCATGCATTCCAAAATGCATGATCGCATCTGCTTTAAATTCATTTTGGAGCCATTTGTAATATGCTGCATATTGCGGGTGTGGTGTCATATCACGTTCAAACATTAACCGCATTGGATCACCTTGAATACCTAAAGGAGGTTGTACTC
Organism: Calothrix sp. NIES-4101; assembly: GCA_004296455.1. Classification (GTDB taxonomy): domain Bacteria; phylum Cyanobacteriota; class Cyanobacteriia; order Cyanobacteriales; family Nostocaceae; genus Brunnivagina. Next base: position 2,571,163 of record AP018280.1, on the reverse strand, counting down.
CAATCCAGACATTTCCTAAAGTAATCCCCCCGATTTGCAACTCATCACCAGAGGTTTTAATTCCGCTTTCTGTTAAAGATTTCCATTGTTTTTCAATCCGATTCGTTTGTAAATAACCTAGCCACTTTTCTAAAGTGCGAACATTAACACTAGTAATCGTATTTACAACACTCTCCTGCATTAATTCATGTTTATCTATCACTTTTATCCCTTCATCTGCATCTTTTACCAAACGAATTAATGCTTCACCATCTGCCGGTAAATCATCAATGTTATAACCTTGATTTTTTAAAGCTTGCAGAAACTTAATTAAACTCCGAGGAACATTTAATAAAGCTGCGGTTCCGGTTGCACCATAACCAGGTGGAAAGCCATATAAAATCACCGCAATCTTCCGTTCTGATACAGGTTTTTGTCTTAAATTAATCCAACTTTTAACTCTACCAATTAAACGATTGACTCGTTCAGGTACTAAATAAATATCTTCTCCAACTAAACCACCAAGAGGAACAGTATCGATCGCACCATCTAACTCAGGCAACGAGTATAATACAACACTCTGTAAGCCACCTATACCTTGGCGTGTCCACGAGTGAATATCTTGAATTAGCAAGGGAGCAGCAACGAAATACGGTACATTCTTCGCAGTTAAGATACGTTTAGCTACTTCCACTTGTCGTCCTGCTTCCATAGAACCTGCTGGCCCCCCAACGAGGGGAAAACCAATAGTTGAGACTATGGCATCAACTCTAACTGCTGTTGGCGATAGAGATTTAATCTCAGTATTTCCCAGTTGTCTTTGTTGTATTTCATACTCTGTTGTCATCAAATCGCGAACTGCTACATGTCCCTCAACTCCATTAATAAATATAGGTAAGGGAATTAAACCTGCATTTTCAAATTTGCGGATAAGTTGGGGAATATAGGGTTGTTTAGTAATTACATGTTTACGATAGAGAAGAATACCAATTGTTGGATAATTGAAGATTTTTCCACCTTCTTCCCCTCGTAATTTATTCTCTTGATACCATTGTAAATAATCCCGTGGGGATTCAAAATAACCTTGATAATCGGGATGAAGTAAGCCGATATTTGGCGTTTCGACAACTGCGGGAATATCACCAACTTTCAGCTTTAGATATTTTTCCCCCAAAACCCAAAACAATGAAGCGACATTCTCAATTCCACCCGCATTCCAATAACCATATATAATTAGCCAGTTGCGTAAATCTTGGACTTTTTGAACAGGAATAAATTTCAGTAACTTGGGACCCGTTTTCAGAAAACTAATATAACCCGCGAGTTTATCTTCCTCACGTCCATTGCTAAATTTATCTAAAATAAATTTTATAGGTTTGGGCATTCCTTTGGGTTTGTCACCAATCGCAAATTCCCCTATTTTCGTTAATGCCATTAATTCCAAAGCTGACTCAAACACAAGTCGGATGGGAATTTGCGAAACGCGATCGCACAACCACATGACTTGGTCGTAATCAAACAACAAACTGCCAAAAAATACATCTGCCTTTTGGAGTGCTTTTTCAACATTTTCTGGCTGAACTGTAATATCGCGATCGCTAAATACCTGTATATCTAACTCAGAACAGCGTAAAACCGCTAATTCTGCGGCTTTGCGGTACAATTCAGCATTAAATGATTCAAATCCAGCAATCAAGACGATATATTTCATTTGTAAAATTAAAGCAAAATAAATATTTCTTTACTTTAATATTTTAATCATTGCACTGACGATAAAATCGATGCGGAGATGGGAAGATGGGTAGAGATAATTTGCTTGATATTTGCTAGCTAGTTGCGCCAACCTATGGGTGTTGGGAAAGATGTATGGATTTTAGCCGCTAGATTATTTGTATAGTCTCGGTTTTAGCGTTTTTTGCATAATTCCAGTTAGCGTAAGTTTGAATATATTGCTGTATAAGGGTTTTGGCGTTTCTGAACATGATTGGTATTGACATTTAATCGCCTGAAGTAGTATTTTAAATGAGGTTAGCGCAAATGTACCTTGAAAACTAAATACAGTAAGGGTTCTGTAGCGAGCTATTGCAATTCAAACTAATCCCTATCAGGGATTGAAACTAGTGACTCTTCCAGTAGCGGGAGAAGAACTAAAATTGCAATTCAAACTAATCCCTATCAGGGATTGAAACTCAAACTCTTTGGCTTTATTAAAATCCGCAGTGTAAGAAAAATTGCAATTCAAACTAATCCCTATCAGGGATTGAAACATCAATAATTCCAAACGCGCAATCGGAAATACGATCGCATTGCAATTCAAACTAATCCCTATCAGGGATTGAAACATGTTTATCTCTAATTCTTTTAATGATTCGTCATTGACAATTAACAATTGCAATTCAAACTAATCCCTATCAGGGATTGAAACATGTTTATCTCCCAATATTAACAACGCCATTTTCAATTGCAATTCAAACTAATCCCTATCAGGGATTGAAACGGCAGCACCACCAGGGTTACGCTTAACCGTGGTTTTTAAAATTGCAATTCAAACTAATCCCTATCAGGGATTGAAACAAATGCGAGTAGAGTAGCTTTACTTGAACAGAAACATTGCAATTCAAACTAATCCCTATCAGGGATTGAAACCGATATCGATTGCAATAATATCGTTAGGTTTTAGATTGCAATTCAAACTAATCCCTATCAGATAAGACAATCCATTTTTTTGGAGGGGGCTTGGGGGACGCAACCTAGGCTGTTGACTTTGTTGAAAATTGGGCGATTTTTGGTACTTTTGTTCGTGTCGTTTAATTTCTCGTTAAAACCCCACCAAAAACAAGGTTTCATCCACCGTGACTATCCACGTTTTTTGCATGAACGAAATTCCAAAAAAGGTACAGAGTCAACAGCCTAGACGCAACCGTCCCCCAATCGGGGGTTTGGGGGAGAATCCCCCAAGTCTTGGTTCTCAACAAATCCATTCACTAACAACCTTAACTGTAGCTTGCTACTCTACGAGAAGCCCTAGCGCGTCTACTGCGGAGCAGTACCGTATTGCAAAGATTGAAACCAGGGATATTCCCGCAACAAAGCAGCTATAAATACCCAGATTGCAACTCAAAATAATATCTATCAAGGATTGACAGAAAACCCCAGAATCAAATGACAAATCATCATTATATAGATTGAAATTCCAAATAATCACAATCTAGGATCAACAGGTTCGCTTTCCAAAGCCAATATCCCAAACACACATTCATGAACTTTTCGCAATGGTTGATGCTTAACAAACCTCTCCAATGCTTCTACTCCCAAAGCAAACTCGCGCATAGCTAAAGAACGCTTGTGTGATAATCCCCTCTGACGCAAGCGACTAAGGTTTTCTGAAGCCGTATATTCAGCACCGTAAATAATTCGTAAATATTCACGCCCACGACATTTAACAGCAGGTTGCAAAATACCGCGATCGCCCCTAATAATAAATTCCATAGGTTTAACTACCATTCCTTCACCACCTGCATTGGTGATTTCTTCCCACCAATGGGTAGCTTCGGCTTTGCTACTGGGGTCAGTTAAATTGATAATTTTGTATTGGGTAGTTAATAATAAATTACAATCCCATGATGCAATTTTGGCAATTTCTTCCATGTGCCATTGATGACTTTTATCTGTATGTACTGCTCCCTCTGTTGCCAGAATGTGGAAAGGTGCAAGTTTAATATCGTCAATATCCTTTGTATTCCAGCAGTAGCGGCGGTAAGCTTCCACATACTGACTTGCCATCTCTGCCCGTTGTTGGTAAGAATTAATTTGACTACTCACCTCAACACCACGTTGCTGTGCTTTGGCTAATAAATCGACAGCATCACCTAAAGCCAAACGCGACGACATTCCCACGGGTGCATATTGCTTTGTCAGTAACCCCTGTGCTTTTGCTGACCAAGGCATAAGTTCGCAATCGAGACATACCCAATCAGTATTAAATGTTTCCCAGAAGTAACTACTCGTTAATGCTGTATTCACACGAGTAAGTAATTCTGTTTCCAGAGCTTCATTATTAAAAAACTTCCTTCCTGTGCGGGTGTAGCAAATTCCAATTCCTTCACCCACCACATCAAAACGCTTATTTGCTGCTGCTTCATCGCGACAAACAATTACCACAACACGGGAACCCATGTGTTTTTCTTCACAAATAACTTCAGTGATTCCCGCATTCTCATAATAAGCAAAAGCTTGCTGAGGATATTCTAAAAATCCTGGTATTTGGGAAGTCTCCACTGGCGACATGGTGGGAGGTAAATAAATTAACCATTTGGGGTTAGCAGCAAAGCGACTCATTACTTCCAAAGCTACAATGCTATTTTCCTCGCGAATCTTGATATTATTCTGCAAGCGAGTACTAATAATGCGTTTACCCAAAACATCATCAATATGCAACACATCATCTTCTAAATGTTGCAATGTGGAACCACGATTCATCCCGTTGGCGGAAATACCCAATGGCTTGATGGGTTCACAATAAACCCTAGCTGCATCCACAGAAACCAATTCCTTTTCCGGATAGCGCAAGGCAGTTAACTTGCCACCAAACACACAACCCGTATCAATATCAATGGTATTGTTCAACCATTCAGCTTCTGGTACAGGAGTGTGCCCATAGACTACCATAGCATCACCGCGATATTTGCTAGCCCAAGGCGATCGCACGGGTAAGCCAAATTCATCAATTTCCCCTGTTGTTTCTCCATACAGTGCAAATTCACGCACTGCACCGGAACCACGTCCCTGCATTTCTTGTTTCATTCCCGCGTGGGCGACTACCAAATTCCCACCATCAAGAACATAATGACTCACCAGTGAGTCAAGAAATTCCTGTAATTCTTTGATTGACGATTTGCGGATATCTTCTGGTATTGCCTCAATTTCTGTGAGGGTTTGTTCCAAACCATGAGTGATTCGCACATTCTTACCGCGCAACTTCCGCAATAACTTATGCTCATGATTTCCCGGAACACAGATACCTGTACCCGCCTCCACCATATTACGTACTAATTTCACAGTATCAAGAATACGGGAACCGCGATCGACTAAATCACCCAAAAATACAGCTTTTCTTCCCTCTGGATGCGAATAAATAGGGAAATCCCAAAATTCTTTCTTCGCTTCTGCTTTTTGACTGTAGGTGTTTGCATGGGCTTGATATCCCAGCTTTTCTAACAACAATTCCAACTCATCACAACACCCATGAATATCACCAATAATATCAAATGGTCCTTTCTCATATTTGCGATTATTCCAAAGTGGCTGACGCTCAATTTGAATATCATTAATCTCGTCCAAAGAATTTAACACATAAACATAGCGGAAACCCTCTTTTTCCAAACCTCGCAAACTTCTTCTCAGGGCTTGGCTATGTCGTCGCACCACATGAGCACCAAATTGGCGATCGGTACGTTGTGAGTTTCTTTGGTGACAAATTTCTTCCGGTAAATTCAGGACTATAGCAACAGGGAAAAAATGATATTCTCGTGCTAATTTAATATATTCTTTTCGGTCTTCTGGCTGTACATTTGTGGCATCAATTACTGTTAGTTTTCCCGTCGTCAATCTTTTTGCCGCAATATAATGTAAAACTTCAAAAGCATCATGAGATGCAGCTTGGCTATTTTCATCATCGGATACTAAACCACGACAAAAATCAGATGATATCACTTCAAATTTTTGGAAATTCGATCGTGCAAATGTCGATTTACCGGAGCCAGATGCACCAATTAAGACAACTAATGAAAGTTCAGGAATCGTTAATTTCATAATTTTGGCTTATTCAAATACCCGACTGACTAATGTTAAATACTGCCATTTGTGTGGGTGAGCCGACTTCTAAATCATTATCCCCAATAGTCTGAAAAGACACAGTATAACTGAATTTTTCGGCAACTAAATTCGCCCAATCTTGAAATTCTCGCCTTGTCCATTCAAATCTATGATCTTTATGTCGGAATTTCCCTGCCGGGAGATTTTCAAATTTGATATTGTATTCAATATTGGGTGTAGTGACTATGACTAAATGGGGATGACTAAATTCAAATATTACCCTCTCTAACGCATGTAAACGTTGTAAATCAAGATGTTCAATAACTTCAATTAAAGTGATTGCATCGTAATTCTGAAACCTTTTATCCTGATAAGTTAAAGCGCCTTGAAATATCTGTAATTTATCCCATTGATGACGAGGTAAATGTAATTTATCGATACGTTCTTTGGCAATTTCTAAAGCCCGATAGGAAACATCAACACCTGTAATTTTGCCGAAACATAATTCCTTCAACAAGTATCGCAACAAAGTTCCCTCTCCACAGCCCAAGTCTATGACTTGTTTGACATTGTTGGCTTTTAGGGTTTCGACAACCGCTAACATCCGTTGCTTGTTCAAGCTTAGAGGTTTTTCGATCGCAAGTTCTTCTTCAGTATGAGCAACTTCCCTAGCATCAGGGTCTAAATTATCTGCTTCTGCAAGTTGTGTCAGAGCTTGACGGGTAAGACTTCCACGCCGTTTGAGGTAACGACGAGCAATTTTTTCCTTCGCCGGGTGTTTATTTAACCAACCTTCACCGTGACGCAGTAATTTTTTGATTTCGTCTTCACCTACCCAGTAATGTTTCTCGTCGTCAAGAACGGGAATGAGTACGTAGAGATGACTGAGAAGTTCTGAGAGGGGAAGAGTATGTGCAAGTTCGACGGTATAGTATTTGCTGGTTCCCCATTCGGGAAATTTTTCATCCAGTTGATGATTTTCTGCCGTCACAGTGTAGCCTAGTGGCTCAAATAGTTCTCGGAGAATTCCTTCACCACCCCGACAAGGGACAACACTAATTTTGGCAGTCAGAAAAATAGGGGTTTGGGCAAGTTCCGGTTTTTCCTTACATCTGCCTCCCATGGCACTACCCAATACTTGTGACATGGCGACACTCAGGAATGATGAGGCAACATAAGGTCTGTCGTTAACATACTGTTCTAGGGTTGCACTCCGTCCCCGCACCAATTTTATCGGATCAATATCTAGGAGTAATGCGGCTGTACATTTGCTGGCACTAGCTTCTGGGTAGAATATATGTACTTTTCCAAAAGAAAGTGGAAATGTCTGACATTTGTCTGGGTGTTTATGAAGTAAATACCCCAAGTCAGTTGCAGGTTCGTGTGTAGTTGTAATAGTTAGCAGCATGAACTTTCAAGACGGTTCAATGTGTGTTTTGATGATGTGGGATTTTATAGTTCTTCAGTTATAGCTTCATGTTTTACGTAAATGTGGCTGCAAAAAGTCAAAAATCATGAAGTTAGGCTAGATTAGTGTTTGCTCAAATCATCATTTGGTGAGTTTGAGTTTCATCTGTTACTGCGATGGTAGAGCCAAATATGAGCGTATTAGGTGACTATGAGTTTTGGTATAACTTGGGAAACGAACAATTTGATTTAGGACTGACTGAAGATGCGATCGCTTCCTACGAACATGCGATCGCAATTAAGCCAGATTTTGCTGAGGCTTGGTTTCACCTGGGTAATATTTTTGAAGAAGAAGAAGACACTGAAACCGCTATCAATTATTACGAACAAGCGGTGACTATCAAGCCCAATTTCTACGAAGTTTGGCATAAATATGGTAATTTATTACGCAATTTAGAACGGGATGATGAAGCTGTAATTTGTTTTGACCAGGCTTTAGCTGTGAAGCCAGATGCCTATATTATCTGGTTAGAACGGGGACATGCTTTGAGAAATTTAGAACGCTATGATGAAGCTATTGATTCTTATAATCATATTGTTAATCTCCAATCTCAAAGTATAAAAACTAGCTTTAATTATCCTTGGCATTGGTTTCATGATGCGTGGCGATCGCAGATTAATTTACTTTCTTTAAGGGAGCGCTATGAGGAAGCTTTGGCAAAATGTAATCAAAAGTTAGAAGTTTTCCCAAATGATATCTCAAATTGGTATCAACGTGGCGATTTACTGTGTAAGTTAAAGCGCTATCAAGAAGCACTAGAAAATTACGAAAAAGTCATGCAACTTCATCCTGGTGATTATCTTGCTTGGCATTATCGTGGTGATGTTTTAGGCTATTTAGGTGATGTTAAATCAGCTTTGGCTAGTTATGATAAATCTATTGAAATGTATTCTGGTTACTATCGAACTTGGTATAATCGTGGCTGTATTTTATATTCTCTAGGTCAATATCAAGAAGCGCTGACAAACTACAATAAAACTTTAGATATTTATCCAGAATATGAGGAAGCTTGGTGTCAGCGAGGTTTGATAATGCATTATTTAGGACAATATGAAGCCGCCATTCATAGCTATCAAAAAGCTTTAGAAATTTGTCCTAATTTTATTGAGGCTTTAACGAATCTGGGGAATACACTGCATACTTTAGGCAGGCATCAAGAAGCAATTGAAAATTATCATCAAGCCATAGAACTGAAACCAGATGATTATCAGGCATGGAAAAACCAAGGAATTAGCCAAACAGCATTAAATCTTTGGGAGGATGCATTATTCAGCTACAATAAAGCATTTGAGATAAATCCGAGCGATCGAGAAATATGGAAGTACAGAAGTGACGTACTTTTTGTATTGAAACGGCATGATGAAGCTAATAAAATCTTGAAAAGACTCTAAAAATACAATCAAAGTATTTTTCGGATATTATTGATTATTCATATTTTTGCAACTGTACTAGCAGAATTTGCTTGGTAATTCAAAATGAGGAGGGAAAGTATTCAAGACTATGTTGCCAAATGCAGAAGAAAAATTTTTAACTTAATGAACATGCGATACAGTATCTTAATGGAGAAAAATTGAGGATGCAAGCCTTGGATATAAAGTTCATGTTAAAAAAACTATTAAATCAATCGATTATCACTACTATTATTTTGATTACATCTCAAATTAATGTACAAGCCGTAACTCAAAATCCCTCATACCATCCCATTCCTTTAACAATGGGAAAAGAAATTAAAGACCAACTTTCAAAATCTGATATTCCCACGGGTGAAGGTGGATTTGCTCGCGATTATATTGTAAATCTAACGGCAGATGACTTAATAGAAATTGAAGTCAAATCGGAAACTTTTGATCCTATCGTGACTCTACTTTCTCCAAAGGGTATAACCATTGAACAAAATGATGATGTAGGAGAAGGATTTACAAATTCACTTATGTTTGCTCGTATTCCTAAAACAGGCAATTATACTATTCGAGTTCGCAGCTTTGGGAATGAATCTGTGGAGGGTAATTTTACATTGAGAATGACGCGATTGAGGAGAGAACAATAGTAGTCTGGAGTCAGTTTTTGCAAATTTTTATCTGATAAGTAACCAAACAGAATTAATTACATAACGTCATTGCGTAGTTTACTTCCCCACAGGGGTATGTAGCATTCGCTAAAGGGTAGCAATCGCAATGATTAGAGATGCTTCACGTTACTTTCAATGAATGTAAATATTTTTGCTTATGTACTTATTATCTGGGTATTTAAAGCTGCTCTTAATTACCCTTTTTCTGCCAGCATTCGCAGGCTATTTGCCAATCTTCTTGAGTGTGGATGACTAATATTCGTACTGCTGAATTTACGGTGCTGATTTCTGTATCAATTAGTGACCTATTATTGTTCTCATGATTAAGTTGCACACCTAAAAAATTAAAGCCTTCACAAGCAAGTTTGCGAACCTCTGGCGAATTTTCTCCAACCCCAGCAGTAAAAACTAACACATCTAAACCACCTAAACTAGCAATCATTGCCCCAATATAAGACTTCAGGCGATGAATATAAATATCTAATGCTAGTTGAGCGCGATCGCGAATTTCTGTGGGAGTATTATTTTCTGGGGAAATAGCATGGCGAATTTGGCGCATATCACCAGAAATACCCGAAATACCACTTAAGCCAGAAGCTTTATTTAAGACATGATTCAATTTTTCAGCAGTGTAATTTTCTTTCTGCATTAAGTAAATTAGGATACCAGGGTCAATCGCCCCTGAACGACTGCCCATCATTAAACCATCCAGGGGTGTAAAACCCATAGTTGTGTCAATGCTACGACCATTTTTGATTGCAGCTAGGGAACAACCATTACCCAGATGACAGGTAATCAACCGTAATGAAGCTAAATCTTGCCCGAGGATTTGGGCAGCACGGTTTGCACAATATTGATGGCTAATCCCGTGGAAGCCATAACGACGGATACCTTTCTCAATTAATTCATAGGGAATAGGGTAAATAGCAGCCGCATCAGGTATATTACTGTGGAAAGCTGTATCAAATACTGCTACTTGGGGAATATTGCCCAGATGTTTTTCAATAGCAATAATTCCCTCTAAATTTGCCGGATTATGTTCGGGAGCGAGATTTGCGAGATGAGCGATCGCATTTTTCACATCTTCTGTAATGAAGACACTTTCTCGGTATTCTCTACCACCATGTACTACTCGATGCCCGACAATATCAATTTCTGTAAGCTGATTAATTACTTGGGTAGAGCCTTGATTAAGTGTATTTAATAGATATGCAGTAACTTCTACACGCGAATCTGTAGATATTTCCTCTTGTAGAGATTTGCCCTTTGCAGTTGTAATCTCAATTTCTGCTTTGCCTTGATGGTGGCTCCAATCTACTTTGGCTTCCCAAAGTGGTTTTGGTGGTTGCTGGGGAAGGGTATCACCACTAATTTCGTACAAACAACTTTTTTGGCTGCTAGAACCTGCATTCAAGACTAGTATTTTCATGATTTTACCCTCTAATCTGCTGAATTTTGGTCATTACCAATTCACAACTGTCTTTTGTAAATTCCTGTCCAGCTTTTACCACTCATCCCGTAACATCCTCTGCATCGCGACACCGTCACCCTGCCAGCTTAAATTTCCCGCCAAATCCGAAAAGATGCATCAATCACCGTTTCTAGCTTTAACACTTTCATATTTTTAGAATTTTTATATACATGGTATTTGGGGATTTTGGACAATGGAAAGTGGAAGAATGCGAGCATCCCCCGTATCTTTACCCTCTTACTTGATTATCATCATACAGAGAATTTTTGATAGTGAAAATCTTCATTTGAAAACTATGCATAACTAAAATATCCCCGACATTTATGTCAGGGATATATCTAAAAATACAGAACTAATTATTCAGTTAATTCAGCAATTATTTTCTTAGTTCAAGATTAAGCCAAAACTTCGAGTTTAGCCAGACGTTCAGCTAATAGTTGTTCAAGGCTTTCCAAGGCTTTTGTAAAACCTTTGATACCTTCATCAAGCTTCTCATTTGCCATCTTATCTGCGGCGTGCATTTTGTCGTAAGTCGCTTTATCCATTGTAATTTTTTCAATGGACATTGATGCAGCTTTGGCAGGATCAAGTTTGCGGGGAAGTTCTCCGATAGTAGCTTGTAACTCACCTAGCAATTGGGGCGAAATAGTCAACAAATCACTACCAGCAAGTTCAATAATTTCACCGATATTACGGAAACTTGCACCCATGACTTCGGTTTTGTAGCCAAACTTCTTGTAATAGTTGTAGATTGTGGTAACAGAAACTACACCTGGGTCTTCCGTAGCAGGATAGCTATCGCGTCCAGTTTCTTTCTTATACCAGTCGAGAATACGTCCAACGAAAGGGGAAATCAAGGTGACACCAGCTTCAGCACAAGCGATCGCCTGATGCAAACCAAATAGTAAAGTTAAGTTACAGTGGATTCCTTCTTTCTCCAGGATTTCCGCCGCACGAATACCTTCCCAAGTCGTAGCAATTTTAATCAATACCCGTTCTTTGTCAACACCAGCAGCTTTGTACTGAGCAATTAATTCGTGGGCTTTTTTCACAGTTGCTTCGGTATCGTAAGATAAACGAGCATCAACTTCGGTGGAAACTCTCCCAGGGATAATTTCCAGAATCTTTAAGCCAAAGGAAACTGCCAAGCGGTCAAATGCTAAACTAAGTATTTCTGCTTGTGATGCATTTTTACCTAAATCCTGCTTGGCTGTAAGTAGGGTTTGGTCAACGATTTCTTGATATTCAGGCATTTGGGCTGCGGCTGTAATCAAGGAAGGGTTGGTTGTTGCATCTCGTGGTGTGAACTTTGCGATCGCGCCAATATCTCCAGTATCGGCTACGACAACAGTCATTTTTCGCAATTGTTCGAGTAAATTAGACATAAAATTCCTCTGGGACTTGGTTTTTCAGGACTTATAGAATTTGATTTTGTTTTGATGGAACTTAATTGGGTATGCGCTTGAATATTCGGTAATCAGGTTTCTTGTTGGAGGTTGATTAGTTGTTCTTTGCCTGGGTTGATGAGCCAATTACTTAACTAATACAATTGCAGGATTGACAATTACCGATCATCACTTACTGGACAAGTCCTGTTTTATATCCCCCAGCTATATTCTAGGCAAATCTTTTGAAAATTGGTTGTGCTTTTGTATGCACTTTTCTTAAATTATCTTGTAATTTTTAATCTAGTAAACATTTTAACTAATCTTCGTCGAATGCTTACTCTAAAAAGGATTTCAGAATATTACCCTAGCCCAAATGAGGCTTTTTGTAATAAACTATTAATCTTAATTAAATATTAAGAAGTGATACTTTAGCTAAATATTGGTAAAACCAATGTAACTTGTCATTAACATCAGTAAAAATTAATAATTACCGTCATATTAATTAAAACAACCTCACTCAATATTACATATTTTTTTAATAGTTTACAGTTCCTAGTTAACACTTTTAAACTAATCGAAAGAGTTGAGTCTCACATCTATCTAAAGATACTTAATTCTGAGGATACTTAATTAGAGGCGATGTATAAAGTAAATCTTAAGGCTAAAAAACTTGGTTGCTGGAATTTAAGCTAATAAATATTTAGGTGATTTCTAAAAAGAATTTTACCGACTAGGAGGGCAAAAAGAGGTTTTACCCGACTATGGAATGATGATCGTGTCTGGGATGTATGATAATTTATTCAGGAAATCACCTTAACTTTTATGATCCTAAATCAGTCATTAGCGTGCAAGCTTACGACACATTAGAGGATAGCGATTTCCACGCCAAGTAGTCCAACCACTCGCCGACTGTCCCCGTGGCTCGAATCGCAAAAACCAATTATCCTGTTCTCTACCCAAATAACGAATTCCCAAGTCTGTCCGGTTAGAATATCTTGTCGCTAAAGGAACCCAAGCACTACCATTATCGCTAAACCGACCAACTACTTTAACACCTGATGAACTGCTACAAACATCTCCATTGCAATTGACTTGGGTATCATCCACTACCCGCCATTGCATCTTTGCAGGTCTACCATCAATAGTACAGTCCCAATTCCCGAAAAACCATTGTGTCACAGCCAAGGATGCTTGGGCATTACCGTTAGGAGCTAAAACACTGAATGGGAGGATCGCTAATCCCAAAAGTAGGTTTCTAATTGCTTTTTTCATGGCTCTCATCTCTTTTGTTGCTTGTGGTATCCAACTACTTACTCATAGGGTACAAAGTGATTATTTATGCAGGTTTACGTCCTCACCAGCCATATTAATCTTGGTGACAACAAGTTTTTAGGCGAAATTAGTCCAAATGCGATCGCCTATTTACTGGACAAAAGCCCACATCAGCAGGAGTAGAGCAAATTGTTTAAGTTACTGGCAAACGCTGTCTGTCGAATCCCAAAACTCAAAAATCATCCTAGTTGTTCACCAAAGTAACTTTACAGGGAAAAATATCTCCGCGTCTTTGCGTCTCAGTCTCTCCGAGTCAATCTTATCCCGCCAATTCTGGGTTAGCGAACCACTCGCTACAATGATTATTAAGTAGTTTAAATCAGTAATATCCACAATCCCACGTCCCTACAATTAACCCAAGGTGCAATCAATGCAAAACTTTACCTTCCACAATCCAGTCAAAATCCTCTTTGGTAAAGGTCAAATCGCCAATATTGCAGCCGAAATTCCCACCGATGCCAAAATATTAATGACCTATGGTGGTGGTAGCATCAAAAAAAATGGTGTTTATGAGCAGGTTAAATCTGCATTATCAAAGCATAATCTGATCGAATTTGGTGGTATCGAACCCAACCCCCACTATGAAACACTGATGAAAGCAGTGGAAATAGTCAAACAAGAAGATATAAATTACTTACTTGCTGTTGGCGGTGGTTCCGTAGTCGATGGTACAAAATTTATTTCTGTCGCCGTTGACTTTGATGGTGACCCTTGGGATATCTTGTCAAAAGCTGCACCTGTAAAATCTGCAATACCTTTTGGTGTCGTTTTAACCCTTGCTGCCACAGGTTCAGAAATGAATACAGCAGCTGTGATCACGAAAGCCGCAAACCAAGAAAAACGCCACTTTTACAGTCCACTAGTATTTCCCCAATTCTCAGTTCTCGACCCCGAAACCACATTTTCTTTACCCCCTCGCCAAGTCAGTAATGGGATTGTTGATGCTTTCACCCACACAATGGAGCAATACTTAACTTACCCCGTCAATGCACCATTACAAGACCGTATGGCTGAAGCTATCCTCAAAACCTTAGTGGAAGAAGGGCCAAAAACCATTGCCAACCCCAGCGACTACGATTCCCGTGCCAATTTTATGTGGTGTGCAACGATGGCATTAAATGGCATTATTGCTGTTGGTGTCCCTCAAGATTGGTCAACTCACATGATCGGGCACGAATTAACTGCATTGCACGGACTTGACCATGCACAAAGTTTAGCAGTTGTATTACCCAGCACATTAACCGTAAAACGGGATAATAAATGGCAAAAACTCCTTCAATATGCTGAAAGAGTCTGGGGAATTGATCAAGGAAGTGAAGAAGAACGAGTCAACGCCGCGATCGCTAACACTCGCGCTTTTTTTGAGTCAGTAGGTACACGCACAAAATTATCTGACTATGGTGTTGGATTAGATACTATACCCTTAGTTATTGATCGCCTGAAAAGTTATGGCTACACTGCATTAGGCGAAAAACAAGACGTAAACCCGCAAACTGTGGAGAAAATTTTGACTCTGAGCGCTTAATATTTTCCTGATTGGGGCGAACATCAACAACATATTAGGTTCGCCCCTAATTGACTACAAATATATATTGTGTTAGTTTAAAACCAATCGGTCTGATGTTTCTGGGGTAACGCGATCGCATAATGTCAAAAGGCGAAGAAACCAAAGCCATGATTATTGAGAAAAGTGCAGCCTTGTTTAATCAACAGGGTTATGCTGGTTCGTCAATGTCCGATATTATGCAGGTGACGGGTTTACAGAAAGGAGGAATTTACAATCATTTTGCCAGTAAGGATGATTTAGCATTGCAAGCATTCGATTATGCAGTATCGCAAATCAAGCAACGTTTCCGCGATGCTTGGAAAGACAAACACCATGCCATAGAACGTTTGCAAGCAATTATTAATGTATTTCGTCTCTATATCGACAATCCTGAACACCCGATTATGAAAGGTGGGTGTCCATTATTAAATACTGCTGTTGAAAGCGATGATGCCCATCCAGCTTTGAAAGCGCGGGCAAAACAGGCAATGGATTCGTGGTGCAATTTATTTGGGGGAATTATCCGCAAAGGCGTCAAAAAAGGCGAAATTCAGCCGAATATTAATGTTGACGAAGTCACGAGTATTATAATTTCCACCCTGGAAGGGTCAGTCATGATGAGTAAACTATGCGACGATTCAATTCATCTCGAACGTGCGATCGCACATTTAAATAATTACATTGATAGTAGTTTGAAAGTGTAAGACTTTCGATGTAATTTTCTCAAAAACCTTTTTTTTGAGCCACAAAAGACCGAGCGGTCTTATTTGTCTTGCTTTAATCTTAATTTATCTCAAAACTAAACTGTCATGAATCAACAAAAACCATTTCGTTTGATTACTATCCCTGTGAGTCATTATTGCGAAAAAGTACGCTGGGCACTAACCAGAATGAAATGTAATTTTATCGAAGAACCCCATACACCACCATTTCATACATTTGTGACAGCAAAATTAGGAGGAAAAACGACTCCAATTTTAGTCACTGATACGGAAATATTTACAGATTCCACGGATATTTTAAAGTATCTAGATTCAATTGCCCTGAATGAGAATAAACTATATCCACATAACCCAGAATTAAGGCAAAAAGTTGAAGAGTTAGAAAAATTATTTAATAGTCGATTAGGAATTGCAACACGTCGTTGGGGATATTCATACATTAATCATAATTACAAAAATGTTCAACGTGCTTGGTGCAAAGGTGTTCCCAGCATTGAAAAGATATTACTGCCTCTGATTTTCCCATACATGCAAAAGATATTACGAAAAAGATTTAATTTAACTACAGAGTCGAGCCAAGAAGCTTATGTACAAATCAAAATCATATTTGCAAAAGTGAGTGAATTACTAGCAGATGGACGTACTTATTTAGTAGGTGATAATTTTTCGGCTGCGGACTTAACTTTTGCTGCCCTTGCCGCACCTATTATTCAGCCTCCTGAACATCCAATGAAACCTCGCCCCTTAACAGAAATTCCGGTCAAAATGGCATCAGAAATTGAGGAGTTTCGAGAAACACTTGCGGGCAAGTTTGTATTGAGACTATACCGCGAAAGAAATATTTAAAAATAAAAAACCTCAGTCTTTTAAACTGAGGTAACAGTTGAATCAGGGTGCATCTACCTCCTCTATATCCCCAGCTTGAGTAACAACATCGGGATAAAAATAAAATTTCCTATCTTGGAGCCATAAATTGATTGAGTAATACTTTGCCGCTAGGGTTAAAAACCCTCAAACGATATTTACTACTGCTTCCTGTATAAGATGCGGAACCAGCAAACCCGAAAATTTTGACACTGTAACCTCCTCCAGAATAAAAACTTACACTTTCAGCTAAAACTGGTGGTAAAAACGATAGACTAGTAACTAAAGCTGTGCTTAAAGAAAAAACTAGAAATTTCATATTTATCTGACTGTGTAATTAATATTAACAGCATAAAAAAACACTAATTTTTTGTAATTAGTGTGAATACCATAAATCATTTGAATAACCCATCTACAAATTTATGACCGAGCGATCGCCAACTTGGTACATCATCAAACAATCGACAGGAAATTGTGAAATTGTTTCCAGCAAGCAAGATATTAATAATCAAGACATGATCGAAAAATGGGGGCCATTTGATTCCCAAGGGGATGCGATCGCACGTCGCATCGGTTTAATTCGCGCAGGCAAATGCCAACCAAAATAATAATCACTGAAGTTTCAACTTATTCAGATTATCAGTATTTTCAATCTCGATATTCATACGGACAGACGAAATCGTATGTATGAGAAAAATGTTTGTTATGTTTTACTTACGTATACTTTGACTGTTTTTTTGTTTATTTTAGTCAGTATTAATACAGTTTTTGAGAAAAATAATCTTATACATATTCAGTATCATTACGATTATCAATCTACTTTTATTTTTGTACATTGGGTTAATACAAATCATAACGTCATTGAAATTTACTATATTAATTGGTGAGATAATATTAAGCTATTTAATATTAATTGACTCCGGTTATTTCTCAAGTAAACGAAATCTTGACAACTTTTTTAAGATATCTACATATATCTATTGCATACTCACTTTCGTAAAGTTTCACTGAGCATGTATGCATGATTTATGTTGCAAAAAAATTGAAAAATTGAAAAAATTTTAATTAAACAAATCATGAATGATTTAAGCAAAACAAATCAAGAATTCAACACACAATTAAATACCAATTTTGTACCTAATCTCACATCTACAGCATTAAATAGCAACTTATTATCAACTTCTCACAGTTCTATTGTTTTTATTGATAGTGGAGTTATTGATTATCAAAGCCTAGTAGAAAGAATTTACCCAGAAACCGAAGTTCATATACTTAGTCCCGACCAAAATGCGACCGCTCAAATTACTGAGATTTTGATGGGACGTGAAGGAATTTCTAGCCTGCATATTATTTCCCACGGAGACGTAGGAGGGTTGCAATTAGGCAAAGATTGGTTGAATGTGAGCAACCTCAATAATTATGCCAATCAAATACAGGCTTGGAAAAATGCTCTCACTAACGATGCCGATATTTTGCTCTACGGCTGTAACGTGGGTGCAGGTACTACAGGTCAAGCATTTGTGAATCTGATGAGTCAGTTAACAGGTGCAGATATTGCTGCTTCCGACAACTTAACTGGAAATACCGTCCTTGGTGGTGATTGGGACTTGGAAGTTAAGACTGGAACTATTGAATCAGTTATTGCTTTGACTACAGAGGCAATTCAAACCTATAGTTCAACACTCAACCTATCCTTTGCTGCCCCCATTAACCTCACAGCAGGGACGGCTCCTTGGGCACTCAGCATTGGGGATATCAACGGTGATGGTGAGCAAGATTTAGCAGTCGCAAATTATATTTCCAATAATGTCTCGGTGTTGCTAGGTAACGGGGATGGTACTTTTGCCAACCCAATCAACTTTACCGCCGGAGATGGACCTTCTGGGGTTAGTATTGGTGATATTAATGGCGATCGCCAGCAAGACTTAGTAGTAACCAATTTTAATGGCAATAATGTTTCAGTGTTGCTGGGTAATGGCAATGCGACTTTTGCTCCCCCCACTAACTTTGTAGTTGCTTCTGGTTCTATGGACACTGCTAGAGTCGAAATTGGGGATATTAATGGTGATGGCAAACAAGACTTGGCTATTGTAAATTATATTTCCAGCAAAATCTTAGTATTGTTGGGAAATGGTGATGGCACCTTTGCAACACCCACTGAGTTCACCGCACAAGATGCTCCTGCCGCAGTCAGTATTGGAGATATTAACGGTGATGGCAAACAAGACTTGGCAGTGGCAAATTACGGTTATTATGGCGATACCTCCGTGCCAAATTCTAATAATATTTCGGTGTTGCTAAGTAATGGTAATGGTACTTTTGCTGCCCCGGTCAATTTCACCGCAGGAAATGGACCAGAAGGAATCAGTATTGGGGATATCAATGGTGATGGTAAGCAGGATTTGGCGGTAGCAAATTATAAGTCTAATAATATTTCGGTGTTGCTAGGTAATGGTAATGGTACTTTTAATACCCCAATCAACTTTATTACAGGAAATGGTCCTACTGGAGTCCAAATTGGAGATATTAATGGTGATGGTAAACAAGATTTGGTAGTAACAAATTATGATTCCAATACTATCTCCGTGCTGCTGAATAACCAACCCCAAGCACCTAAAAATATCACCCTCTCAAGCACTGCTATCCTCGAAAACCAAGTAGGAGTTATTGTAGGTGTGATTAAAGTCAGTGATATCGATAGTCGTTTTACTGATATTACTATTACTGTTGATAATCCCAACTTTGAAGTTGTAAAGGGTAATAGTAGTTTCTTTTTGAAAGTTAAAGATGCTAAGAGCTTTGACTTTGAAGATATAAATGGCAATAGTTTTAACATTCAAATTACTGCAAAAGATGAAACCAATTTAGAAAAAGTTCAAAATTTCAGCATCAATATTCTTGATGTTAATGAAGCACCTACAAATATTACTTTGTCAGCTAATACTGTTAAAGAAGATATCCCAGGGCAAATTATTGGTAACTTAATTGTTACTGATCCTGATGCGAATAATAGCTTTACCTTTGTAGTTGATGATAACCGTTTTGAAGTGATTGCTAACCAACTTCAGTTGAAAGCAGATGCAAGTCTTGATTATGAGACTAACAGTTTTGTAAATATTAGAATTACTGCTATTGACCAAGATAATCTCAAGATTCAAAAGACACTAAAAATCAAGGTTTTGGAAATCAATGATCAGCCAATTGATATTATTCTTTCCAAGAATGAGGTTACAGAAAATAGTCCTGGAGAAATTATTGCCAGCGTAATTCTTGAAGATGTTGACAGTGATATTTTTACTTTGAATGTTGATGATAAGCGCTTTGAAGTTATACAACAATCAGGAACTTTTGTACTCAAACTGAAGGTAGGTAAAACTGTAGATTTTAAAACCGAAGAAACAATTCCCATCATCTTAACAGCAACAGATGATCGTGGTGGTATTTTCTCCAAGATGTTTACTCTCAAGGTAAATGATATCAACGATATCAATAAACCGCCAATTCAGAGACGCAAACATGACTTTGATGGTGATGGCAAAGCTGATATTCTCTGGCGTGATCAAATCACTGGTGAAAATGCGATTTGGAGAATCAACGATTTCCAACTCAGAGATGCGGCATTTATTACCCCAGTCCCAGACCCAAATTGGAAAATTGTTACTACAGGTGACTTTAATGGTGATGGCAAAGCTGATATTCTCTGGCGTAATTATTTATCGGGTGAAAATGCGATTTGGATGATGGATGGCTTTGAACCTCTTAGTGCTGAGTCTCGCCAATTTATTACCAGAGTTGAAGATATCAATTGGAAAATAATTACTGCTGCTGATTTTAATGGTGATAGTAAAAGCGATATTTTGTGGCGTAACTCCAACACTGGTGAAAATGCTGTTTGGTTAATGAATGGCTTTCAACTAGATGGTCAGTTTTTAGAATATAGAATTATTGATACTAATTGGGTAATGGTTGATGCGGGCGATTTTGATGCTGATGGTAAAGCTGATATTGTTTGGCGCAACTCTAAAACTGGTGAAAATGCCATTTGGCTAATGAATGGTTCTCAGCTTAAAGATGCCAAATTTTTGCCCAAAACGGATTTAAATTGGAAGATGGAAAAAGTGGGCGATTTAAATGGTGATACTAAGGATGATATTGTTTGGCGTAATTATAAAACTGGGGAAATGGCTGTTTGGTTTGTTGACGTTAATCAGTTAGATAGTTTCAATAATTACTCGGTTCGCGGTGAATTTATCGCTATAAAAAACTCCAATCAGGTCTTTTTAGAAGATACTAATTGGAAACTTGAAGCAATTACTGACTACAATGGTGATGCCAAATATGACTTAATCTGGCGTAACTATATTAACGGGAAGACTGCAATTTGGTGGATGGATAGTCACCAAATTGTTAATTTTGGCTACATAACTCAATCACAAGCTATTCTCAACATCAAAACTAATTGGGAGATTACTTTTTAGTGCAGAATCTGCGTTTAATTCGCTCAGGGAAATGCCAAGCAAAATAATACCATTTCACGAAAAATCTGATACAGATGTAAATCCTGAAAGCTTTGCTGCATCTAAGTTCTTTAATTGCGTAGCTTTAGCTTCTCGCGAAGCGAGTATTGCGACTTGCGAATTGTGAATTGGTATAATTTAGGAAAAAATTCAGGAGAGACGCAATATATTAATTACGTCTCTAACACTGATTATTTTTTGGCTCTCGTCGAACCTTGACTGGCGATTTCTTTACCCAATACTTCTACAGCTTTAGCAAACTGTAAATCCTTCATTGTGCCAAGCTTGTCGCGTTCTCGTAACCATAAATCCTGACGCTGTTGGTCTGTTAGCTCAACCTTGACATCAGGGTCAATACCATGCTTATTAATATCGCGACCGTTAGGAGTGAAGTATTTGGCAATTGTCACCGCTAACCCAGAGCCATCATCCAAGGGACGTACTGACTGCACCAAACCTTTACCAAAAGTCTGCGAACCGACAATTACCGCCCGTTTGTTATCTTGGAAAGCACCTGATAGGATTTCACTGGCACTTGCCGAACCTTTATCAACAATTACCACCAAAGGCTTATCAGTGAGGGCTTTACCGGTCGCAAT
This sequence comes from Calothrix sp. NIES-4101, assembly GCA_004296455.1. Lineage (GTDB taxonomy): Bacteria > Cyanobacteriota > Cyanobacteriia > Cyanobacteriales > Nostocaceae > Brunnivagina. The sequence goes on along the minus strand of AP018280.1, from coordinate 2,549,395 downwards.
TTCTCGTTCTGGCTCCCCTTGACGGTCTTTCGTCGAAACAATTGTCCCTTTATTCATCCACATCCGGGCAATTTCCACACTCGAGAAAAGCAAACCACCAGGGTTGCCACGTAAATCTAAAATATAGCCAGAAACCTGTTTTTTCTCCAAATCTTTGATTGCAGCTTGCATTTCCTTACCAGCATTCGCACTAAACTGGTTAAGACGAATGTAGCCGACATTACCAACTGGAGTTTTTTGTTGCGAGAACTTAACAGGATGAATTTCAATTTTTGCACGGGCAATTTCAAATTCCTTCTGCTGACCACTACGTAGGATTGTGAGTTTTACTTTAGTACCAGCTTCACCTCGGATTAAGGATACTGCTTGATTAGTATCCATGCCTTCAGTACTTTTACCATTGATTTTGGTAATAATATCTTTCGCTAAAACACCAGCTTTAAATGCTGGTGTATCTTCAATTGGCGAAATGACAGTCAGCTTTTTAGTTTTTTCATCAAGACCAATTTGGATACCAATACCCGTAAGTTCCCCTGAGGTATCCACTTGCATGTTCTTAAATTCCTCTGGATCCATAAACCTGGTGTAGGGGTCATCCAGCAGTTTTAGCATTTCTCGGATAGACTTATAAGCCTCTTGCTTATTGCTGTAAGACTTGTTCAAGTACTTTTTGCGAACGCCTTGCCAATCAACTTGATTGAAAGTACCGTCCACGTATTGGCGTTGGATAATTTGCCAAACTTCATCGACCAACTCTTTAGGGCTTTCTTTAAATAGAGCTTGTCCTTGAGAATGAACGCCAAGACTTGTAACAGCTATTGTACTTAGCGTCACAGCTGTAGCTCCCAAAACAAGTCCACTTTTAGTAATTACCATAATGACTGCTGCGCCAGAGGAAAAAATTTATTTTAGTCAGTATGCTCAATCTAACACAGGCTACCACTGTACTGACTAAGCATATTATGTTATTTCTAAATATTTTTTCTGAAATCCGGTCACTTGTGTGGCAGATAATACAAACTTTATCAAAATTTTGAAGATGTTAAGGGGGAAAGGGAGGGAAAAGATTTATATTTTTTATCGTTAACTTGACTCTTTTTACTCCCAAGTATCCCTGTCCCCATATCCCAATTATGGCTCGATCCAGCGATCGTCAGCTTTAATCAAATTAATTAGCTCTTCAACACCTTTATCTTCGGGAACCTTCTTAATTTCTTCCCGACCGCGATACAGGGAGATATAACCGGGTGTTTTACCAACATAGCCATAGTCTGCGTCAGCCATTTCACCTGGCCCATTGACGATGCAGCCCATAACAGCAATATCCAATCCTGTCAAGTGTTTAGTCGCTTCTCGGACTTTATGTAATACTTCCTCGAGGTTAAACAAAGTACGTCCGCAAGATGGACAAGCGACATACTCAACCATTGTTTTCCGCAGTCCCAAAGCCTGCAAAATACTATAGCAAACGGGAATTTCTTTTTCTGGTGCTTCTGTTAGCGATACCCGAATCGTATCGCCAATTCCATCCGTAAGTAATGCCGCAATTCCAGCAGTAGACTTAATCCGCCCGTATTCACCATCACCAGCTTCAGTCACGCCTAAGTGTAATGGATAATCCATCCCCAAATCATCCATCCGTTTTGCCATCAAGCGATATGCTGCCACCATGACTGGGACTCGCGATGCCTTCATCGAAATGACAATATTGTGGAAATCCAGGGATTCGCAAATCCGAATAAATTCTAAAGCTGATTCCACCATCCCTTCGGGGGTATCACCATAGGTAAACAGCATTCTTTCTGCTAGAGAGCCGTGATTTACGCCGATACGCATTGCTTTTCCTTGATCACGCAAGGAAATAACTAACGGTTTAAGAGTTTCTGCTATTTTTTCGCCAATTTCATCAAATTCGGCTTGAGTGTATTCGGTGCGGTTGGCGTTAGGCTTTTCAAATACATACAAACCGGGATTAATCCGTACTTTTTCAATGTGCTTGGCAACTTCCAGGGCAATCTTCATGCCGTTATGGTGCACGTCAGCAACAATAGGTACGTCTTTGTAGGTTTGTTTTAATTTCTGTTTGATTTCTGCCAAGGCTTTGGCATGTGCCATGCTGGGGACGGTGACACGAACGATTTCGCAACCTACTTCGTGTAAACGACGGATGGCAGCAACTGAACCATCAATGTCGAGGGTATCTTCATTAATCATCGACTGCACTACCACCGGATATCCACCTCCGATGGTGATATCACCCACTTTCACAGGACGGGTTTTGCGTCTTTTGATTGTTGTGTCAAAAGTGGGTTGGCTGGATGCAGTGCTAGTAGTAGGGGTGGGCAGGGTTTGCATAACCTTGATTAGGTAAATTTTTGTAGCGAAAATATCAGATTTTTAAATGTTCTGTTTCCCAGATTGCCATAGTAAGGGCATTCTTGGGTTAAGAATTTGGGCAAATTTCGACGATAACGAGAGAAAATTTTATCGTATTTGCTTATTGATGTAATGCGATCGCCTCTATAGGTTCTTTTATCTTCACGTTTACTTTCTGACGTGCAGCATCAATCCGGCAATCAATAAAGTATTTATACTTGCTACTTATTGCCAGTTACTTAATTTTCCAGGGCGCAGGATTAATCACAAATAAATTGATCTAAATACCTTTTTTACAAATGCGATCGCTCGAAGTTAAAAGTAGGTGGATTTCATTAAATATAAAATTCGGAGAAAGTGTAGTGTGTTTCCTTTGAGAGACTATTACACCCTCATTATTTGTTTTGATTATAACCACGTAATTACAAGTGCAGTTTTTCTTGATACCTATTTCAGTGTAATTTTACTAGGAAATGATTAATAATTTGATAAATTTTTGGAAAATTAAGAAGAAGTTAAATTTTTAGTAATATTTAAGCAATATTTAATATTAATTTTGCCCAATATTTTGTGTAATAGTTGCTGAGTGATAAATAAATTGATTAATTTATCTCATCACTAAAATTCCCACAACCTATTTACAAAATAAATCTGCAACTTTATCTGAATATTTATGCAAATAATTAAACGTAATCTTGACTTAAGAGTTGATGATAGTTTAATGCGAGTTTATGTCGCATCTCCAAAACCACCTGGAACTTATCCAGGCATTTTGTTTTACAGCGATATTTATCAACTTGGTGGTGCAATGATTAGGATTGTTAACTACTTAGCTGGTTTTGGGTATGTGGTTGCAGCACCAGAAATTTTTCATCGAATTGAACCTGTGGGTACGATAATAGAACCCGATGATATTGGGAGAATGCGGGGTAATGATGATGCTCGTCGCACGTTAGTTACTGAATACGATCGCGATTGTAGTGCAGTTATTAATTATTTAAAAGCGGATAGTGGGGTAACTCCTGGCAAAATCGGTACTCTTGGTTTTTGTATTGGTGGACATTTATCTTTTCGGGCTGCGTTTCAAGAGGAAATTAAAGCGAGTGTTTGCTGCTATCCAACGGGTATTCCTAGTGGCAAATTAGGTCAAGATGTCGCCGATACAATTCAAAGGGTAGGGGAAATTAATGGGGAAATGTTGTTGATTTTGGGCACATTAGACCCCCATATTCCAGAGAGCGATCGCAATATCCTCATAAAAGCAATTGAAACAGCACAAATACCTCACCAAGTGTTTTTATATGCTGCTGAACATACATTTATGCGTGATGATGGTTATAGGTATGATTCTGCCGCCACGACTTCTGCTTGGGTAGAGATTATCAAGTTTTTTGAACGTATTTTTAGTATTTAATTTCGTAATTTTAGAAGAAGAGTAAAGAATATGCAAATAATCATCAGCATATCAAGTTTAAAATTTAGATTTTAAACTTAATTAAAGCAAAGTTCTTATTTTTATTTCTAAGTTATTTCTTTGTCATTTCAAATAATTGTTGTGCATTTTGACCGAGAAATGCATCAAATAATTCTCGCTTTTCTGGCTCAATTTCTACCATATATCTTTGAGCTAGCTCGTAATAGGCATAAGTCCAGGGAATTTGAATTTCTTCACCAGATTTATCATCAATTACTGTGACTGGTTCGCTAACTGCATGGGTTGCAGTTTGTCGCAAACCCACATGAACACTACCTTCAATTTCGGCTTTCATTGGTATGCCTAAGTTAGCTAATTCACGAGATGTTATCTCAATATCGGGGTATTTAGATGTATTTTGACGATTTATGTAACCTGTAAAATGATTCACTGCATATCCATGTAATAATACCCAAGCACCATATTGACTAACTTGATTGACTTTTTCAATTACTGAAAGATAAGGAGTTTGCCAAGGGCAAGTAAAGATTTTTTTTGGTTCAAGATTCAACTCAAAATCATTGAGTTGCTGATTATATGTAGATAATTGAGTTAAATAATCAAATTTCCCATCGTTTACAGTTTTGCTAATTAAGGCAGCGATTTCATCAGGTAGTTCTGCAATGATTAATTCACTGATGAATAATTTGGGTAAATCATATTTTTCCTGCTCTGGATGTTTGTAATGACGCGCATATAAATGTGTATCCGGGAAAAAATATTCTCCGGCTTGTTCATATCCCATGAAATTTAAGATTGGTTCAAATATTTTAATTCCCAAATTAAATTGACCTATATTTGTATTCATGCCTAAGCGTAGGGAACGAAATGCAATATGGTCATTGGCAACAGTTCCTCCAGCAGCTATAATCATTTCTTGGTAAGTACGGGCATAACTAACTCGATTGATATATTCTTGCCAAAGAGAATCCCAAAGTTGCTTAATATTTTCTGGTTTCATCTTTTTATTTTTGGATTGTATTAATAGTGTTGGTAATAACTATTCATAATGAGGGATAATATTCATTCGTCCTGAAGGTAAATTTATAGAAACCCGTTTCTTAGTGAAAATTAAAAATATACTCGATAGGTAAATCTCAGAAACCGGGATTATTTAGTATTAAAATTTACTTTATACATGGTCTATAAGTTGCTTACGAATAATATGCTGATAATATCAACTGTATTTTACCAAAATTAATTTAACGATAATAAATTTTATTTGTATTGAATCCACATTAATAATAAATCATGTAAATAATAATAGTAGATGAATGCAGAAAATCATTGAAAATATATAAATTCATTGTTCCCATCTAAGCCTGAGACAAAAGCAGATGCTAAAGATTCTTAGCTCAAATTATAGTCCTGTATTCTGCATTCTAACTACTAAAAATTTTCACTCAATTATTTCCGCTAAAATTTTCGCTATGATATCTAAGGCTATTTGAATTTGTTCGCTATCAATAACCAAAGGTGGACAAAAACGAATTGCAGCTTTTCCACAACCAAGTAATAACAAACCACGATGAAAAGCAGCTTGTAAAAAACGATCGCGTAATTCCTTGTCAAAATTTCCCGCTTCATCAAATAAGTCTACAGCTACCATTAATCCTTTTCCTCGTGGTGATGAAAGTCGGGGAAAACGTTGGTGTAATTTAAATAAACCAGCTTGTAAAATTTCCCCCATACGAGTCGCATTTTCCATCAACCCATTTTCTAACAACCTTAATGTGGCAATCCCGGCAGCACAAGCTACCGGATTCCCGCCAAATGTTGTCGCGTGGGAACCAGGCTGCCATGTCATAATGTGCGATCGCGCTATAATTGCTCCTAATGGTAAACCGCTAGCAATCCCCTTTGCCGTAGTAATAATATCGGGCATGACGTGCCAATGTTCAACTGCAAAAAGCTTTCCAGTACGCCCCATCCCCGATTGCACTTCATCGACTATCATCAAAATACCGTGTCTGTCGCATATCTCCCGGATACGTTGCAAAAAACCATCTTCGGGTACGATGTAACCACCCTCTCCTTGAATTGGTTCAACAATAATTGCCGCCACCTCATTTGCTGGCAACATCGTCGTAAATAACTGCTGCTCTAGATAGTCCAAACTGGCGTGCGTACTGTAAGGTATATGTGTCACTCCTGGAAGCAGGGAACCAAAATTTGCCCTTTGCACCGTTTTAGAAGCCGTCAACGACATGGCTCCGTAAGTGCGCCCGTGGAATGCACCTAAAAACGCCACAATTAAATTACGTCCGGTATAATATCTTGCTAGCTTAATGGCACCTTCATTTGATTCTGCACCAGAGTTGCTAAAAAATACACGCGCTTTCTCTGGGAATGGTGCTTTAATCGCTATTTTTTCCGCCAATTCCACCATTGGCTCGTAGTAAAAATCAGTACCAGACATATGCAGTAAATTTGCGGATTGCTCTTGAATTGCCTGCACAACTTCCGGGTGACAATGACCTGTCGCAGTCACCGCAATCCCTGCTGTTAAATCTAGAAAAACATTACCATCCACATCTTCCAGCATACAACCTTGACCCCGCGCCACCACTAAAGGATAATCACGGGTATAGGATGGTGATGTTACAGCCTGATCGCGCTCTACCAATGCTTTTGCACGCGCTCCCGGCAAAGTTGTCACCAAACGCGGCGATCGCGGTAATGGTAAATTTACGGGAATACTTAACATTGTTTTTATTACTTCAGAATATTTGTACCTATGATTTAACGATGGTTACAGAGTTGCATTCTGTCGTATATGCCACCATTTATCTTAGATGGATATAACTACAAGCCGAAGTTTTCTATTTCCTCTTCTCCTTTGCCATCGGTTAGCTAGGAAGAAATTTTCGGTTCTCCGGGTACGTCACCACACTAGTTGCACGTTAAGCTTAATTAAGAGCTAATCTCATTTAGCTAATTTAATCAAACCTTAATTTATTCCTTGTTACAATACTTAACATTACTCTTGTGATGCGGTGGTAAGTTTAGATGAATGCGAAAACAATGACTCCTACTTCCCAAGTGCTAGAAAAAGACAGTCACCCAAGCCAACTAACGGAGGTGAGTTTGCTGGCTTTGAGAGGGGAGGTGTCAAACTTGCCATCCCCTGTAGTAAATCCTGGCAAGAGTTTAGAATTTGAATTAAAGTATGACGCGGATGCGATCGCATTCTATTATCAATCTCGACCTTTAAAGGTATTTAGTCGGATTTTGAAAGTTTTAGCACCGACACTCAGCTTTGCCTTTGGGGTCTGGTTTGACGGTAAACGAGGTGTCAAGGTTAAAAATGACCGTCGTCGCGCCGTCCAATTTCGAGAATTACTGACTAAATTGGGGCCAGCATACATTAAAATCGGTCAGGCATTATCTACAAGACCAGATTTAGTCCCCTCCGTATTTTTAGAAGAATTAACCCAGTTACAAGATAAATTACCCGCATTTCCCAATGAAATTGCCTATAAATTTATCGAAGAAGAACTGGGACAAACACCCGAAGAAATCTATGCTGAGATTTCGCCCCATCCCATTGCCGCAGCATCCTTAGGACAGGTTTACAAAGGTAAATTATTTAGCGGTGAAGAAGTCGCCATTAAAATTCAGCGTCCCGACTTGCGCGAAGCCATCACTATTGACTTATATATTCTTCGCAAATTAGCTGTGTGGGCGAAACAAAAAGTCAAAAGAGTGCGTAGCGACTTAGCTGGTATCTTGGACGAATTAGGCGATCGCATTTTTGAAGAAATGGATTACATCCATGAAGGTGAAAACGCCGAAAAATTCTTCCAGCTTTACGGTCATATGAAAGACATATATGTACCGAAAATATACTGGGAATATACAAACCGTCGTGTGCTCACGATGGAATGGATTAACGGTAAAAAACTCACACAAACACAAGAATTAGCAGAAGAAGGCATCGACGCTCGTTATTTGATTGAGGTGGGCGTGCAGTGCTCCTTGCGGCAGTTACTCGAACATGGATTTTTCCACGCAGACCCCCATCCAGGCAACTTACTCGCTACCCCAGATGGAAAGTTAGCATATCTTGACTTTGGGATGATGAGCCAAGTTCAACCACCTCAGCGTTATGGTTTAATTGAGGCGATCGTTCATGTCGTCAACCGTGATTTTGAAGGTTTAGCAAACGATTATGTCAAACTAGATTTTCTCTCACCCGATACTGACCTTACACCAATTATCCCCGCGTTTGGGAAAGTCTTCGCCAATGCCCAAGGTGCTAGCGTCGCCGATTTCAACATTAAGAGTATAACTGACGACCTCTCGGAGTTGATGTACGAGTATCCTTTCCGCGTACCTCCCTACTATGCGTTGATTATTCGCTCTTTGGTGACACTGGAAGGTATTGCAATTTACATCGATCCTGACTTCAAAGTCTTGAGTGAAGCCTATCCCTATGTTGCCAAACGGCTATTAACCGACCCGGCACCGCAGTTAAGAACATCATTACGAGATTTATTATTTAAAGAGGGAAGTTTTCGCTGGAATCGCCTAGAAAACCTCCTCAAAAATGCTCGAAATAATGAAGAGTATGATTTCGATTTAGTCTTGAATCAAGCAGTTGATTTTCTGTCATCAGAACGCGGTGAGTATATTCGTGAAAAGTTGGTTGATGAGTTATTAAAAAGTGTCGATGGATTGCGGAAAAATATCTTACACAACTTTACTTATTTATTGCGTGAACAAGTAGGAATTACCGCCGTTAAGGAAACAGCCGCAGCCAATCTAGAACAGCAAGAAACATTAGAACATATTCAGAATGTTGTGCAAATTCTCCAACAAACACGGGGTTTTGATGTCAATCAATTAGTTCCCCAAATTACACAAATATTGTTTAATCCTGGGGTGCAGAGATTGGGTCAGCAAATTACCGAACAATTGTTACAAAAGACTCTTGTCAGAGTATTAAGACAATTATTAGCAAGTGATGAAGTTAAGCCAAATTTAGCTAATAATTAACAGTTATCTCTCCAAACCAAAATATTCACATTAATATCCCTGATTTCTGGAAGAAGTTGGGGATATTATTTTTCACATTTAGGGATTTGTCATATTTGATGTCATGTGAATATAACTGCCAGGAGCAAGCTAAGACTTTGCCTTCATTAGATTGTTTAGATTAGATTATTTAGAGCCATGTATAAATATGTGAGAATATGTGAGATTTAAGTTTTTTGCTGAAATACAGATACTTAGATTTTCACTACCAATTTCATGTTCGCATAATCACTTAAAAATTCAAATTTATCCGCGTCCACGTGTCTCGAAGTCACCGCATCACTCTTAAATGTATTGACTCCTAACTCCTCTATTCTTCTCAAACCTGTGTTCTTCTGAAAAAATAATTAAGGAAAAAAATAGTAAGGGTCTTGATTTAGGATAAAATCAAAAATCTGAGTAAACCAGGTGCTTGCTGACGGAGACGCGACTTATGGCTCGGATGTATTATGACACAGATGCAAATTTAGACCTTTTAGCTGGGAAAACGATCGCAATAGTCGGTTATGGTTCGCAAGGTCATGCCCATGCGTTAAACCTGAAAGATAGTGGCATGAATGTAATTGTCGGGTTATATCCAGGTAGTAAGTCAGCAGCAAAAGCTGAAGCAGCAGGTTTAACCGTCAAAAGTGTAGCAGATGCGGCTTCCTTAGCAGATTTCATTATGATTCTGTTACCCGACGAAGTTCAAAGAAGCGTTTACAAAAATGAGATTGAACCCAATCTTCAAGAAGGTAATGTTTTAGCTTTTGCCCACGGTTTTAACATTCATTTTGGACAAGTTGTACCACCGCCAAACGTAGATGTGGTGATGATTGCACCCAAAGGACCTGGACATTTGGTGCGTCGCACCTATGAACAGGGACAAGGTGTACCAGCCTTGTTTGCTGTTTACCAAAATGCTAGCGGACAAGCACGCGATCGCGCCATGGCATATGCTAAGGGAATTGGTGGAACCCGTGCCGGAGTCCTCGAAACTACATTCCGCGAAGAAACTGAAACTGACTTGTTTGGCGAACAAGCAGTACTCTGCGGTGGTTTGAGTGCTTTAATCAAGGCTGGTTTTGAAACCCTAGTGGAAGCTGGCTATCAACCAGAATTGGCATATTTTGAGTGTCTGCACGAAGTCAAATTAATTGTTGACTTGGTTGTTGAAGGTGGTTTAGCGACAATGCGCGATAGCATTTCCAATACTGCCGAATATGGTGATTATACACGTGGCCCCCGTGTTGTTACCGACCAAACGAAAGCCGAAATGAAGAAAATTCTCTCGGAAATCCAATCTGGCCAATTTGCACGGGAATTCGTTTTGGAAAACCTGTCTGGTAAAGCTGGGTTTACGGCGATGCGTCGTCAAGAAGCTGAACACCCAATTGAGGAAGTTGGTAAAGATTTACGAGCTATGTTTAGCTGGTTGAAAAAAGCTTAATTAATTCCACTTATCAACTAAATTGAATTAATTCCAGATTCATTCCCGTGTCGTACAACTTTTAAAACATTGAGTTAGAACCCTGCCTATTTTTGATGTACATAAAATTAAGGTAGGGTTCTTTTATGCAATTTTTTACCAAATATTAACAAATATGATGATACTAGTACAGTACGTCGGAAATGAAGCAACCATTCTAAAATGACAAAAAGCTTCTGAAATAAGCTTTATTCCTTCTGCCTTCTGCCTTCTTACTTCTGCCTTCTTACTTCTGCCTTCACGTACTAGAATGGCATTAAGATAAAGGCCAAACTTTAATCAACTGTTTTCCCATTAACTTCGGTTGTAGATTGGGGTTTGACATATTTACCTGGGTATTTATTCTGAAAATAAGCCTCAAGAACTTGCAGCGCTAAAGGTCCGCAAAAGGTTCCCCCGTGATCTCCAGAATGATCACCGAAAGCAATAACAACGATTTCTGGCTGATTAAAGGGCGCATAGGCTCCAAACCAGGTGTGGTTGGGACGACCGACTCCAGCTTCCGCAGTCCCGCTTTTACCTGCCGCAGGAGCAATACTTGGCTGATTCAAACTTCTTCCAGTGCCTTCTGTAATTACTTTTCGCAGTCCTTCACGTAAAACTTTGATAGTAGAAGGCTTTATCCCTATTGATTCACGCCAATTTTTTACTTCTGTTGTATGTTCTTGAAGTAGGTGAGGTTTGACCCGATAGCCTCCATTCGCAGGAACAGCAAACATGATGGCAGCTTGTAAAGGTGTAACTTGCAATGCTCCTTGACCAATAGACATATTAATTGTGTCGCCTACTGTCCAAGGTATCTTCCAGGTTTTCTGTTTCCAAGTTTCATCAGGTACTAGCCCCCTAGATTCTTCATCACTAAACTCAATCCCGGTTGTTTGACCAAAACCATATTTGCGTGTCCATTCTATTAACTTTGGGCCACCAACCGCACGTCCAACTTGGTAAAAGAATGTATCACTACTCACCGCGATCGCAGTAGGGAAACCAATTGTACCAAAACCAGCGTGGTTATGTTCACCAAATGTCACACCTCCAATGGTCAGAGAACCATAAGTTTGTAATATCGAACTCGGGGTAAATTTACCCGATTCTAACCCCGCAGTTGTTGTAATAATTTTAAATGTACTTGCAGGTGGAAAGCCGCTTAAACTACGGTTAACGAGTGGGTGTTCCTTTCCCTGAAGGCTCTGCCAATCTTTCTGACTTAATTTTTGTTTCGAGAAAATATTTGGGTCAAAAGATGGATTTGATACCATTGCTAACACTGCCCCATTATTAGGATCGAGTGCAACGATCGCCCCTGGTTTTCCTGTCGCTGCTAAGGCTTTTGCTGCTGCTTTCTGAACATTTATATCTATAGTTAAGCGTAAATCATCACCAGCTTTGGCTTGTTTTTCCCCTAAAACTTTTTTGGGTCGCCCTGCACCATCTACTTCGACTTGCTGACCCCCCCATTCTCCCCGAAGACTTTTTTCATAGGCTTTTTCTACACCCATTTGACCAATAACATCACCCAGACGATATCCTTCTTTTTTCCGATCTTTTAACTGCTCGGCGGTTAGCTCACGAGTATAACCAATAACATGAGCCATTGCATATCCATAAGGATAAAAGCGTACAGCTTCAGTATTAATTTCTACATTTGATAACTCGCCTTCATATTCCTTTAATGCTGTTACTTGAGCATCGCTAAGGTCACGGGCAATTCTTACTAGGGAAGATGAATTCGCACCAGCTTCTTCCAACTTTTGTTCTATTTCTTCTTGAGAAATATTTAAAATTTTTGATAAACGTGGGGCAATTTTGTCATCCCATCCAGCTTTTTTATGCGCCATAGGCCACAGATATACTGAACGCGGGTAACGTGTAGTTGCCAAAAGTTTACCATTTCTGTCAAAAATATTACCTCGTTCTGGTTGTTTGGGAATGATACGAACTCGGTTAGCCTCAGCTTTATTGTGATAATTATGTCCTTCCAATACTTGCAAATAGGCTAATCTCGCTTCGATACATAGGGAAGCTAATAGGGTAACTAACACGAACATAATCGATTGAGCGCCACGCCCAACTGTACGTGCTTCTTTCTTATTACTTAGAAGAGAATGTTCTAGTAGTGACATAGCATAAGAATATATTGTTGACAATAACTTTATTTGTATACCATTCAGCATCAAGCATACTGGCTATTTTCTAAAAACTATAAAAGTAATTTAATAGTTTGAATAGACTTGAGATTAAGAGGGTGGGCACAGAAATAGGCAACCACTTATTTTCTCTGCGAAGTTGTTGAGTTCTGTATTCTTCTAGCAAATGCTCTGTATATTTTATTGTTGGCGGATACAATAAACCAAGGTAGTATTCACTGTCTACCGATTAGGCTATATCGATTTGTTTAAATACGTATATTTACTGAGTTGTCAGGGTTATGTCTCAAGCTGTACAGCAAAACCGGGGTAATCAAGCGGCGCTAGAACCATTAGATGTGGAATTGCAAAATGTGTTTAAGTTTTTTCACCAAGAGCCAGCCGTACATGGAATTGACTTAAATATCAAACAGGGTGAGTTTTTTAGTATTCTCGGCCCTTCTGGTTGTGGGAAAACGACAACATTACGGATGATTGCTGGGTTTGAAACCGTAGATGCTGGCAAGTTATTTATACGTGGACAATCGATGGCGAATGTTCCACCTTATCGAAGACCAGTTAATACTGTGTTCCAAAGCTACGCTTTATTTAAGCATTTAACTGTCTGGGATAATATTGCTTTTGGCTTAAAATTACAAAAAATACGCAAATCAGAAATTCGCAATCGGGTCAATGATGCCTTAGCTTTGGTAAAGATGGAAGGACTACGATCGCGTTTTCCCTCGCAACTTTCTGGGGGGCAACAGCAGCGTGTGGCTTTAGCCAGAGCTTTGGTAAATCGACCTGCGGTTATCTTGCTAGATGAACCTTTAGGTGCGCTCGATTTAAAATTGCGAAAAGAAATGCAGGTTGAACTATCGAACCTACATCAAGACTTGGGATTAACTTTTGTAATGGTGACACATGATCAAGAGGAAGCGCTGTCATTGAGCGATCGCATTGCGGTCATGAATAAAGGTAAGGTGGAACAAATTGGTTCCCCTAGTGAAATTTACGAACAGCCTCAGACGACATTTGTCGCTGATTTTATTGGTGATACAAATTTATTTGTTGGTGAGGTGATCGGCATAGATGCAGAAAATTTGCAAGTTATCACTAAAACGGGATTAAAAATTATAGTAAGTCGGACTGAAAATTCACCGACGGCAATATCGCAATCAGTCACAGTTTGTATCCGTCCAGAAAAAATTCAACTATCACTTTATCAGCCAAGTGTGCAGAACAATTGTTTTGAAGGCAAACTGATTAATGTCATGTATTTGGGTACTCACGTTAACTACGTCGTTGAGTTGGAAACAGGCGATCGCATAACAGTAATGCAACCAAATACTGTCGGAATTATACCTGATTCCAACACCTCAGTTTATGCATGGTGGGGAGAGAGTGATTGTTTGTCGATTTGCCATTAATTATGATGAAAAGAAGAGAATTATTGAAATATTTAGCAGCATTATCGGGATTATCAATCACAGGCTGCGGTTGGAAACTTGGTAATGTCAAAGCGCAAGCGAATATCACAGGACAGCGTGACCAATTATATTTATTTACTTGGACACAATATACTGACGATAAGGAATTACTCAAAACTTTTACTGCTCAAACAGGAATTAAATTATTAGCGGATTTATACGAATCCAACGATATCATGCTGGCAAAAATGCTCGCAGGCGGAGGTGGAGCTTATAGTGTCATCTACCCATCCGACTATAAAGTACAGGAGATGATAGATAAAGGATTATTAAGCGAAATTCAACGCGATCGTCTTGTTGGGGTCGAAAATTTATTTCCCCAATTTCAAAACCCTTCCTATGACCCGAATAACCGCTACAGCATCCCTTTTACTTGGGGAACAACGGGTTTTATTTATAATAGTGAGGCTTTAGCTGCATCTCCTCATGATTGGGAATATCTCTGGAAAAATCGCGATCTACTCAACCGCAAAATGACTTTGCTCAATGATACTCGTGAGGTGTTTGGAGCAGTTTTAAAAATGTTGGGTTATTCTTACAATTCCACCAATGAAAGTGAAATCAAACAAGCTTATGAAAAATTAAAAGAACTCAAACCATCTCTTTCTGGATTTGATACTGATGCATGGCGGAATAAAATTTTATCAGGTGATTCCTTAATCGCAATGTGTTACTCTGGTGACGCAATTAAGATTATGAAAGAATATCCTAAATTTAAATATATTATTCCCCAAAATGGGACTTCTTTATGGACTGATACTTTAGTAATTTCCCAAAACGCACCTAATCCCGATGGTGCCTATGCTTGGATAAATTATTTATTACAGCCAGAAGTCTCAGCACAATTAACCATCAATCTCAGTTTAGCAACTCCTAATCAGGCATCTTTTGATTTATTACCCAAGAAATATCAAACTAATACCAGTTTATTTCCAAACGAAGAAATATTGAAGAAATGCGAACGTATTTCACCCCTTGGTGATACAGATGAAGTTTACGAACGCTATTGGACTCAATTAACTAGTGCTTAATTAGGGGAAATTTTGCTAATTTCCCTCCCAGAATATTAAGATACATTAAAATAAAAAAATCAAATGTCTTGACTGCACTTTATCAGTAAAATGATCACAATATTTTCAAGTGCATTATTTGAGATTTATTAATATAGGAGAAAATATATAAACAACTCATTTATTCCTATATTTTTATTTGAGATTTTCCTGTAAATATGGACTTTAACAATTACAAATTATGTATAATTCTCCAACTAATTCATTTAAAAAAAATGCCGAAATCGAAAGACACAATCGTCCAAAATTTCAATGGCTAGAACCATTACTACTACTAGCACCATCTGGTATTTGGTTGTTACTATTCCTGATTTTACCAACACTAATCATATTTGAATTAAGTTTAGTCCCAGGAATTAGACCTGGAGAAATAGTTAATCCGGGAAAAATCAGCGATTACAGCCAGTTTTTTAATCCTCAGAACTGGCAAAATATTTGGCAATCACTAACTCTCAACTATGCCCGCATTCTCGATCCTTTATACCTACAAGTTATTAAGCGATCGCTTTTTTTTGCAATTGGAACTACAGTAATTTGCTTAGTTCTTGCTTTCCCTGTCGCCTACTGGATTGCCCAACTAGCACCGCAACGCTGGCGAAACTTGTTCCTTTTAGGATTTGTTTTACCTCTGTGGACTTCTTCCTTATTACGTACCTATGCTTGGATTACAATTCTCCGTCCGACTGGTTTGTTAAACACCGTCCTCGATAGTATTGGTTTACAAAGCATCTTCGATAGTATTGATTTAGAAACCATCCTCGATCGCATTGGTTTACAAACCATCTTCGATAGTATTGGTTTAGAAACGCTAAATTTACAACAAATACTAGATTTACTCAACCCTGCTGTATTTATTGGTATGAGCTACAGTGCTCTGCCCTACATGGTTTTAATTTTATATGCTTCTTTAGAAAAACTCGATCAACGACTTTTGGAAGCCGCAGCCGATTTAGGTGCAAACCCTCTACAAGTATTTTGGAAAGTTACCGTACCTCAAGTAATTACGGGGATTACAGCCAGTTCATTTTTGGTCTTTATTACCACTTTAGGAGATTTTGTAAACCCAGAATTATTAGGTGGACCCTCCAGCATGACGGTAGCACGGCTAATTTACAACCAATTTTTAGGGGCAACACAAAATTGGGGATTTGGTTCGGCTTTGAGTATGACTTTAATTATGTTAGTTAGTATTGCGATCGCAGTATTGATTAAATTTGGCGAGACAAAACCCCGACGCTAAAAAACGAAATCAGGCTTTTGCTGATCAAAGTTAATCCTGATATAGGAATTTGAATTAAAATTTTTCTCTCAATACTTATATAGTTATTTATGAAACAATACAGTTTAGTTAAGAATACAAATCAATTACTGCAAATAAAACAGATCGACTTTTTTGGAGGGGGTTTGGGGGAAGAAAATCTCCTCCCCCCAACTTCTCCCAAATCTTGGTTCTCAACAAATCGATTGACTGACAACCTTAACTGAAGCCTATTGATTTATGATAACCGTAAATACTCTGATAGCAATGTAAGTTAAAATACTTATCTTCTACTAGATTCATCCCCCACATCTTTGCAAATAGGAGCTTCAGACGATAGTATATGTAGCGTAATTTAAATAAAACCGGGGTAACAAGGTGACTGAGACTTGAAACTTACTGATGGTTGGAAAAGTAATTAAATTTCCGGAAAAGTAATTTTCAGGAAAGAAGAAATTGTCAATCATGAACTCAAAAGTAAATTACGGCTATTTATAATTAAAAGTTCAAGTCATAAACTTGAATCTAGACCTTGCAGTAGTTTGCAAGTAAATAAAGCGCCGCATCTCAGCTTGACAGCCAGATATAAAGTCTTTGTTACTTCGGACTTCTGAATCAATTCTTAAATTCCGCTTTAAGTTGTAAATACTCCTCAAGGGGTGTCTAATCAAAGTAAACCAATATTCGCGCTTGTGATGGCTGAAGATGGATGTTGTAGATTGCTATCGTGTACTGGGTTTGAGGTCAGGTGCTTCATTTGCCGATATCAAAGCTTCTTATCGAAGATTGGCACAGCAGTATCATCCTGATATTAACCCCAATGACCATAAAGCTAAAGAAAAGTTTATTACCTTGACCGAGGCGTATAAGTTGCTTCTGCAAGCAGTCACCCCAGCAGCAGATACACCTCAGCAGTCAAGTGTCAAGTCAAGTCCAAAATCAAGTTCCAGACAAACTGCTACACCTCAGCACCAAGCCACAACACAGACAAAAACATACTCAACAAAAACTACAACTCAACAAGTAGCAGCACCAGAACAAGTCAAAACCAAGCCACCAAATGTATTAGAAGTAGAACGGCGGCTGAAGTGGAATACGTATCAACAATTACAGCGTTTCTTGCGTGAAAGGCGATTTCCCCAAGCGATCGCACTGGCAGAAGCGCTAGCGGAGCGTTTACCAGAAGATGCAGAAATACGTCAGTGGCAGGCTATTTCCTACCAAATTTGGGGACGTGCATTAATTGCCGAAAAACAATGGCTCAAAGCGCGCATATATCTGAAAAAAGCATTAAAAACTGACCCCCACAACAAGTCTTTAGTTGATGAAGTGGAGCGTGACTTTCAAAAACTCGAACAAATTTTCTAACAATAATAACCGTATACCAGAAGATAAATACATCTCAAATTTAAGGAATCTAGGGACATAGCGATCGCTGTGTCCCTTTTTTTTCAACGTTATTATGGAAATGTTCAGTTTTTATAGCAATCACGAACTCAGGTAATTAGCAGAACTTTTGTGTTATCGCTTATGTCCAACTCCCTCATCACCATTAACGTTAAACTATTCGCTGCATACCAAGAAGCATATGGAGGAATTCCAGAACTAAACCTAGCATTTCCAGACGGTACACCAGTCAAAGCAGTCCAAGAATACCTCATCAGCGAACATCCCGAACTTAGTAAATGGCGTGATGTTACTCGTTTTGGTGTGAATTTATTATTCGTCGAACCCGATACAATCCTCCGAAATGGTGATGAAGTAGTTCTAATTCCACCCGTTAGCGGAGGGTAGCAACAACAATTTTCGCTCAATTCTCAAATCCCCCATCCAAAAGCCAAAACTTTCGGTATCCCCTACCCCTCGCTTCCCGTTGCATATTTAAGGATTTTGTTACACTGATGGCAACCAGGATTTCAGTTCAATCCCCGAAACCAGCTGGACTTGCGAGGCAATTCATGCTCATAGATACTTTACTTATCTCCAAACAACTCCCCACTCTCCAATATTCCTCAACTCAGGAAAAATTT
This sequence comes from Calothrix sp. NIES-4101, assembly GCA_004296455.1. Taxonomy (GTDB): domain Bacteria; phylum Cyanobacteriota; class Cyanobacteriia; order Cyanobacteriales; family Nostocaceae; genus Brunnivagina. The sequence goes on along the minus strand of AP018280.1, from coordinate 2,531,066 downwards.
GACGAAACTTGGGAAGCTCCCTTAGCAACTTTATTAGGATTAGGACGTGCCGCCGGTGCTGACTTTATCGAGTTTTTCCTTGAACGAGTTAACTATATCAGTTGCCTCGCTGAAGATGACACCATCACCAGCATCACTCCACGACTTTCTACAGGTGCAGGTGTGCGCGTTTTTCGCGGTAAAGCTGACTGCTACGTGACAACAAACGATTTATCATTTACTGGTTTAAAGGCAGCTTTAGAAAAAGCCCTGGGAATCATGGGTTTACAACTACCCGTACCCAATGCTTTTATTCCCGAAATTAATTTAGAACTATTACGCGACTATGCCACCAAGCGCGGTAAAGATGGTTGGTTGCCTTTGTGTAGCTCCATCCGCGAAATGGGCGAAGTTCTCCTTGATGGCACTACAAAATTACAAAAAACAGCCAATCACATTCAATCCCGTCGCGCCACCTATTTCCGTGACTGGCAAGAAGTTTTAGTTGCTGCTAGCGATGGTACATTTGCCCGTGATATTCGCCTTACCCAGTCGGTAGGTTTTAACTTACTTTGTGCTGATGGTGCAAATCGAACTTCGATCGCCGAACGTGCTGGTAACACAAGTGACCCGAATTTCCTCCGTAGTTGGGATTACAACGAATCTGCGGAACAAATTTCTGAGTCTGCTGGTAAGATGCTTTACGCAGATTATGTCGAATCTGGCAACTATCCCATTGTGATGGCAAACCACTTTGGTGGTGTAATTTTCCATGAAGCTTGTGGACACTTATTGGAAACAACCCAAATCGAACGCAATACCACACCGTTTATTGATAAAAAAGGTGAAAAAATTGCCCACGAAAGTTTGACAGCTTGGGATGAAGGACGTTCTGAAAATGCCTTTGGCACTATCGATATGGACGACGAAGGAATGCCAGCGCAGCGTACCTTGTTAATTGAAAAAGGCGTTTTAAAGAACTTTTTAGCTGATAGAGCCGGTTCTGCACGTACAGGACATCCTCGCACAGGTAGCGGTCGTCGTCAAAACTTCACCTTTGCAGCAGCGAGTCGGATGCGGAATACTTACATCGCCACGGGTGAATATAGCCTTGATGATGTCTTTGCTTCCGTTGATAAGGGTATTTACTGTAAAAAAATGGGTGGTGGTAGCGTTGGTGCTACCGGACAATTTAATTTTGGTGTAGATGAAGCTTATTTAATTGAAAACGGTAAAATTACCAAACCATTGAAAGGTGCGACTTTGATTGGTGAGGCAAAGGAAATCATGAATAAAATTTCTATGTGTTCCCAAGATTTGTCACTAGCTCCAGGATTCTGTGGCTCCGTATCTGGTAGCATTTATACTACTGTTGGTCAGCCCCACATCAAAGTTGACTCCATTACTGTCGGTGGTAGATAGTCTTACATATTTCTCTCTTAGTTTTTGTTCCCATGCTTTGTGTGGGAACGCCTGCTGTGAAAACATTCGTAAATTTTCAACTGAATAGGTTTATCACTTACCTGCATATACCCTCATGCAGAGCATGAGCGTGAGTCAATCCAAAATCTCAAATCAAATAATTGAACGATGGCAAATATTCAAGAAATCGCATCTGCGGCGAAATCAAGCGCCAATAATCTTGGTATCAAAAAATTTGATATCTACGGTTCATCTGTAGATTCTACCAGTGTACAAGTAGACCAAGGTGAACCTAGGCAAGTTAAAGCCTCGAATTTATCGGGTGTTACGGTTCGCGTCTGGAACGAAGAAAATACTATGGGTGTCACCAGCACTACAGATGTTGACCCCAAGGGTTTAGAATTAGCACTGAAAACAGCATATGAAGCCAGCTTTTTTGGTGTCAAAGAAAATGTACCCGATTTTAGCCCCGAAGCGATCGCGCCGCTAGATATCAAAACGACTGAAAAAGTCGAACAGGCTGGAGTTACGGAACTAATTAATAGTTTACTGAGTGCTGAAAAGGAATTAATGGCTGCACATCCGGCTATTAAAGGTGTACCTTATAATAATTTGGCACAGCGTGATGTCGATCGCTTTTACTTAAATAGCGATGGCGCATTAAGAACTGAATCTCATTCCCTCGCTTCGGTATATTTGTACAGTAAAACTGAGGAGGAAGGTAAAAAACCTCGCAGTGCTGGTGCTTTTAGAATTAGTCATGGTGTCAAAGATTTAGATATCAATGGTTGTATTCAGGAAACTGCTGATAAAACTATTAGCCATTTGAATTATCAGAAGGTGCAAACCGGAAAATATACAGTTGTTTTTTCCCCGGATGCATTTTTAAGTTTGTTGGCTGCATTTTCTAATCTTTATAACGCTCAAAATATTCTCGATAAACAAAGTCTTTCTACTCCCGATGATATTGGCAAGGAAATTGCTTCACCTTTACTATGTGTCTGCGATGATGCCTTACACCCTGCCAATGTCGGCGCAGAATCTTTTGATGGTGAAGGAACTCCAACCCGCAGAGTTCCTTTGATTGAAAATGGTGTTTTAAGTGGTTTTCTCCATAGTGCTGGCACTGCGAAACGCATGAATGCCAAACCGACGGGAAATGCCAGCATTGGCGCAAAAGTTAGCGTTAGTCCCAACTTTTATCACGTTTATGCAGGTGCAAAAGCTGAGAAGGAATTTAGCTTGGAAACCGCCGAAAATGTCATTTTAATTGATGATTTACAGGCTTTACACGCAGGTGTGAAAGCTTTACAAGGTTCTTTTTCATTACCGTTTGATGGCTGGATTGTCAATAAAGGCGTGAGAACCAGTATTGAATCTGCCACTGTTGCCGGAGATTTTCTCACGGTACTCAAATCAATAGTTTTTGTTGAGCAAGAACCTGAATTAACTCCTGGTGGTGTGTGCCCTCGTGTTTGGGTTGAGGGACTTTCGATTACTGGAGAATAGAAGTGCAAGTCTGGAGATGCGATATATCGCGTCTCTATCCTAATTAAAAATCAGAAATCACAGCCATTTGTCGCGGGTTCTTACGGTCTTTTTCTGCTAATGCTGCATTCAATGTCATTTGTGGTTGACTTGGTTGCAAAATCTTCGCTTCATAGGTGACAACACCAGCAATCTCACCATCAAGGCAACGAACAGCAGTACGCGATAAATCAAGACTACGGGGAGGTATATATGGTCCCCTATCATTCACTCGTACGATTACTGCTTTCCCATTTTTGACATTTTTAACTTGCAAAAAGGTATTAAAAGGTAAACTTTTGTGAGCAACTGTTAATGCATACTGATTGTAAATCTCGCCATTGGCAGTAGTGCGACCATGAAAATAATCACCATACCAAGAAGCTAAACCTACCATCTTCTGATTTGATTCTTGTAAGCCGTACATCTCCAGTTGTCCCTTAATTAGTGACAGGGTGGGAACATTCAGAGAGGAACGTAAATTATTCACCCAATCAATCGCAATCAAATCTCCACTGCGAGTAGTATTTTGAGTCATCTCTGGAGAGATTGCAAATAGGAAGCGGTTTCCTAGCATTAATGCGGGTTTCCCATCAACCAAACTTGGACGTAGCTGCAAAGGATCGAGATTGGGAGACTTAAGGAGTCTAATTAAACGCCGCTGAATTTCCTTGGCTTTAGATTGCTTGGGTACAGTTCCCACCAAATGTTTATTCACCCAGATTTCGTAATTCGCCTCATTGCGCCGGACTAATATCACAGGTGATGGGGATGAGGAGAAGCGTGACTCGAAAGGACTAGGGAGACGGAAGAAGTTTTGTAAGGAACGCAGTATTCGATTGGAAAAATTACTCGCTATATCACTCGATAAATAATTCGAGGATGGAACAATCGAGGATGGAACAAAGCTAATATTTGGGGTTCTTTTGGATTCAGAAGATTTATCTGCAAGTGTGGAACAAAATTGATTATTGGCTGTAGGCACCTCCTGTACTTGATTGGGTATTTGAGTTGTTTTTGCTGCTGATTCGTTGCTATCCCAATCAATATCAAAAAACCTGTTTGGCAAAATTGTTGCCTGAATCTTTGGCATTTGCCGCTTGGGCAAAATCCGCAAATAGCTAGAGCGATTTGCAAATTCACCCAAACTAGATGACAGCTTGAAACTGGAATTTGCAGTCGAAAACTTCACTGGATTACTAGGGTGTAAACCTTGAGTTAATGACAATAAAAAACTAGCCCAAGATGTGGCAAAAAATGTTGTAAACGTTAGCATGGCATATTTAGTATTTAGCGCGATCACACCTAAAATTGATGCAGATGCACTCCAGACAAAGGATATTAGAAATTGGACTTGGACGAGAACACACTTTATCTGAATAAACAAAGTCAAACTCTAGCCAAACACTAAAATTTGGGATGATCCCCAGCAGAGTTCATAATATCTTGTCCTTAGAAAACTAGCAAATAAAACTTTTGGATATTGTTCCTGAAAATCGCTATTTTTCTATTTAAATTTTTTATCTATTTAATTTTTTCAACCACAAAATATGTAAAAATCACTTTAATATCAACAGTCTTAATACTGAAACTACTACAATGACACGAATAAAATATTACATTGTTGATGTCTTCGCCGAAGCTCAATATACTGGTAATCAATTAGCTGTCTTCACCAACGCAGGAGGTCTAAAGCCAGAGCAAATGCAGGCTATCGCCAGGGAAACTAATTATTCAGAAACAACATTTATCTTATCGGAGCAAGTAGAATTGGGTGGTTATAATGTAAAAATATTTACTCCTTATCAGGAAATACCCTTTGCAGGTCATCCCACCTTAGGTACAGCTTATATACTCCAGCAAGAGATTATTAATCAATCTATCGAAGAGGTGATTTTAAATCTTAAGGTAGGGCAAATACCAGTGAAAATAGACGGTAGTAATAGTGATAATAAATATTTATGGATGCAGCAAAAAATACCGGTTTTCGGGAAAAAATTGACTGTAGATGCGATCGCAGAAGTGTTACAGTTGCAGCCTGATGAAATCGATGCTAACTATCCAATTCAAGAAGTTTCCACTGGTTTACCATTTATAATTGTGCCCTTAAAAACTTTAGAATCATTAAAGCGGATAAAAGTCAATCTTGATAAATGTAACGAGTTGATCCAAGACACTGAAGCCAAATCTATCCTCGTATTTTGCCCAGAAACCTACTATCCAGAGAATGATTTAAATGTGCGTGTATTCTGCCACTATTTAGGTATTCCCGAAGACCCAGCAACAGGTAGTGCGAATGGTTGCTTGGCAGGTTATTTAGTCGAACATTCATATTTTGGAAAAAGTGAAATTAATTTGCGAGTCGAACAGGGCTATGAAATCAACAGACCATCTCTAATACTCTTAAAAGCCAGCAAAACATCTACCAGTGAAGCAATTGAGGTGAATGTGGGTGGAAAAGTAATTATGGTTGCCAAAGGAGAATTTCTTTAACTGAACCAAGATGTAGTTTTTCACTCCTGTGAACTGCACTCTCATCTGCTGAAAATGCGATGCAAGGGTGAGAGGAGCCACTTTGCGGCAATTATTAGTGAAGATATTTCTTATGTTCTACGCAAAGCCAAATATCACGAATTATCGTTTCTTCCTTGCCCATTGCCAAAAACAAAATTCCAAATGTAACGGAATGCAACGTATAATGAAAACGGCAAAACCGTTAAGAAATATTGAAGAAAGTAAAGTAAATGCGAGTAGCGATCGCCGGAGCGGGTCTAGCAGGACTTTCCTGTGCTAAATATCTGACCGATTTAGGTTACAGTCCCATCGTTTTGGAAAGCCGAGACGTATTAGGTGGCTTGGTAGCAGCTTGGAAAGACGAAGATGGCGACTGGTACGAAACCGGATTGCATGTATTCTTTGGCGCATACCCAAATATGTTGCAACTTTTCCAAGAATTAGGAATTGAAGAAAGGCTGCAATGGAAAGAACATACGATGATTTTCAATCAGCCGGAAAAACCAGGAACCTATAGTAGATTTGATTTTCCCAACTTACCCGCACCCTTAAATGGGATTGTTGCGATTTTACGCAACAACGATATGCTCAGTTGGGGCGAAAAAATCGAATTGGCGAAAGGTTTGGTTCCGGCGATGTTGCGAGGACAAAAATATGTTGACTCTACCGATAGGTTGACATTTTCCCAATGGCTAAAGCAGCAGGGTGTCGGCGATGATGTTGAGCAGGGTATATTTATTGCGGCGGCAAAATCCCTCAATTTTATCGACCCCGATGAAATATCTGCCTTAGTGTTATTGACAGCATTAAATAAATTCCTCCAGCAAAAAAATGGTTCGCAGGTAGCATTTTTAGATGGTTCTCCCACCGAACGTTTGTGTCAGCCAATAGTTGACCACATTACAGAACGTGGCGGCGAAGTCAAGCTAAACGCTCCTTTAAAAGAAATCTTACTTAACGAAGATGGCAGCGTTAGAGGTTTCTTGATTCGGGGACTAAACGGGGCGGAAGATGAAATAGTCACAGCTGACTTATACGTTTCTGCCATGCCCGTGGACGTAGTCAAAGTGATGTTACCCCAGCCTTGGCAGGAAAATGAGTTCTTCCAAAAACTCAATGGCTTAGAGGGGGTTCCAGTAATTAACATCCATCTCTGGTTTGATCGGAAACTAACAGAGATTGACAACTTGTTGTTTTCGCGATCGCAACTTCTGAGCGTCTATGCGGATATGAGCAATGCCTGTAAGGAATATGCTGATAGCGAGCGATCGATGCTGGAATTAGTTTTTGCGCCAGCAAAAGACTGGATCGATAAATCAGAAGCGGAAATCCTCGCCGCGACCCTTGTAGAATTGGAAACACTCTTCCCCCAACACTTTGGTGGAGAAAATCCGGCAAAGCTTCTCAAGCACAAAATTGTGAAAACGCCGCGCTCCGTTTACAAAGCAATACCAGGTTGCCAAGAATACCGTCCTTCCCAAGTAACTCCAATTTCCAACTTTTATCTCGCCGGGAGTTACACAATGCAACAATTCTTAGGCAGTATGGAAGGTGCCGTACTTTCTGGTAAACTGACAGCGCAGGCGATTAACGCCCAAGCAACCCCAGAGGCAAAAACCTCTACCAAGCAAAAGCCAACACTCCAGCCTGCAACGAATGCTGCAACTGCCTAATTCCCCCCCACGCATGAAAACCTCCGTCTCTGCGGAAGAGTCCTACAATTTATGTCGCCATCTCACGGCAAAATATGCCAAGACCTTTTATCTTGGAACTTTGTTGATGAGTCCGCCAAAACGGCGAGCAATTTGGGCGATTTATGCTTGGTGTCGCCGTACCGACGAATTAGTTGATGGTCCAGCAGCTGCAATGACCACACCCGAAACCCTCGACCGATGGGAAAAGCAGCTGGAATCAATTTTTGCAGGTCATCCAGGGGATGATTTGGATGTCGCACTGGTGGACACGCTTGAATCTTTCCCAATTGACATCGAACCGTTCCGCGACATGATTGCCGGACAACGGATGGACTTATTTCGCAGCCGCTATGATACCTTTGACCAATTGTATCTTTACTGCTACCGTGTCGCTGGCACAGTCGGCTTAATGTCTACTGCGGTGATGGGTGTCGATCACAAACAAAATACAGCCCCCTGGAATATTAACCGCCAACCCCATATTCCCATTCAAGAAGCTGTAGCACTCGGTATCGCCAATCAACTCACTAACATCCTCCGTGATGTCGGTGAAGATGCTCAAAGAGGGCGAATATATCTCCCTCAAGAAGACTTAGCACGGTTTGAATATAGCGAAGATGACCTCCATCGGGGGATAATTGACGATCGCTGGCGTGCTTTAATGCGTTTTCAAATCGACCGTGCCCGTGAATTTTATGCTCAAGCAGAACAGGGAATCACTTATCTATCCTCAGATGCACGACTGCCTGTCTGGGCTGCAACCATTCACTACAGCCGTATCTTAGGCAAAATAGAACGAAACGACTATGACGTTTTTTCTAAACGTGCCTATGTACCCCAGTGGCAAAAACTACGCAGTTTACCTGTTGCATGGATGCGATCGCAAGTCCTTTAATCGAGGGAAAAGGGGAAAGGGAAAATACCTAATACCCAATTCCCAATTTTCCCAATTAATTTAGTTGACATATACCGACAAGTAAGATACATTTATTATTTGTACACCTGGAGAGGTGGCTGAGTGGTCGAAAGCGGCAGATTGCTAATCTGTTGTACGGCAGGTAACTCCGTACCGAGGGTTCGAATCCCTCCCTCTCCGTTTTCAAAGCATATTTCTCCACTAGAATAAAGCTTTTTGTAGTAGAGGCGGGAAATAACATCTCGCCTCTACATGTCTTTAACTATGTATTAATAACTAGAATCCCTGGAAATTATAGCCAACTCCTAACAGCAAACCAACATCTGTTTGGTCAAAAAAAGCAGCATTAACAGCAGCAGTTGCTGTAAATTGTCTATTGAGGGGTATGTCAACGCCACCAGATACCAAAAAAGCAATTTGTGAATCATCACCCGTTTTAAGTGCTGCTCCAACTCCCACATAGGGCGCAAATGGTAATGGTTCGGTAAATGGGTCTTCTGCTGACTGTACAGAAAAATCATAGGTGACAGGGATAAGAATTGCTGTGTTGTCACCAAATACGGCAGCCGGACGTACCGAAATGGCTCTTGTCAATCCAATTTTACTCATAACAGCAAAGTTTCCATCACCTAAAGCTGAATCTCCACCACCAAGTCCGATATTGCCAGCAACGCCAACATAGCTAGAACCACCACGAGTCACCCGACCTGGATTGATATCTGCTTGAGCAACTTGTTTTGGTACAATCTGATTATTAACCCCTTGCTTGCTTGTGTTAGCAACAATAGGTGCTTCATTGTCAACAAATGCCGCAGAAGTGGTTGCTACACTTCCGGGAATAGGCACAGGGTTATCGTCAGCAGTAATAGTTGTAGTTTGAGCAACAACTGAAGAGTGGGTTCCCAGAAATACGACAGATACGAACCCCAGCAAGCTCAAGATTTGATGGCGAGAAAAAATATTGTTCACATTCACTCCTTAAAAAAATACTGCCACACTAAAATAAATGGATTTTTAGCGACATCTCACATTAAACTACAAAAAACCAATTTACACATCCGCTATTAGATAGTTACGTAGATAAATAGCTACAAATATCATTTGTAATGATTACTTGATTAGACGGTTGGCAAAAATAATTGTCTATATTATGGATATCTCCGAGTGGTTACAGTAATTTTGATTGGAACTGGCTCTGAAGGTTATTGAAATAGAGACTGAAATTTATCTTTTGTCACATAGTGAGGTTTATTTCAGCCATTCTCGTAATTTGGGGATGTGTCTAATATCAGGTTAATCAAAATATTGAACTATTAAATTGATTTCAAGAGAAATCCACCTAATTGATGATGTTAAAAACATATAAAGAACAATATAGTTACATATCAACAAGCCACTATCAGTTAGATAAGTCGCTATGTAAACTTGGTGAGAATGGGTAGATTAGATAAAACCTTTATCTAATTTTCATATACTTATCAGTAGAAGTCATTAGGGGAATAATAGCAATAATAGGCCATCCGGTTAATTACGTCCGTGATTGATTTTTGATATCATATATTTTTTATGAAAAGTCGATGAATCTACTATGATCTGGCAGCAGATTATGATAACTTGCATTTAGATATAACAATGTTGAGGTACAAATTACAGTTTCTCTATTAGTAATGGCAATGTAGTGATGGTTAGGAAAAAATAGCGATCGCAATATTCATATCCACGGGGAATATTGCCTAAATATCTCTCTAACTACCTTGTCTATTTGTTTCCTAATCGCATCTGACTGGATTGTTAGTGCATTTAATTGATTTGTACTAAAACTACAAAATCAAACAAATGAATTCAGTCAAAATAAAATTATGGAAATAGATTAAAGTATCTTTACATACTTGTCGCAGCATCAAAAAAATTAGAGCGATTGTCTAAGTTAACTTCTATACCTTCACTGAATTTTCAAAGGTAGCTATTAAAGACTCGGAAGAATGGTTCAATTTTCTCTGTTTGCATTAATTAGTAATTTCAAAATTTTCAACTTAGGTTATCATTTGGCAGGGTCGTACTATGAAAAAAATTAAAGTTCTGAACCTAGAAATTGATAATTTGTCACAGTCAGAATTTCTAGCAGATTTAGAATCTGGTATAGTATTCACACCAAATGTTGATCATTTGATGAAACTTCAAAATGACTCTGATTTTGTCCAAGCCTATGGAATCAGCAATTACAAAGTCTGTGATAGTCAAATTCTACTATATGCGGCAAAATTTTTAGGTACTCCTATTAAGGAAAAAATATCAGGTTCTGATTTGTTGCCAGCCTTCTGTAACTATCATAAGCATCACGAACATATTAAAATATTTCTCTTAGGAGCAAGAGAAGGTATTGCTCGGCAAGCACAACAAAAAATCAATCATAAAATTGGTAGAAAGATTGTTGTTGATTCCTATTCTCCCAGTTTCGGATTTGAAAATAACGAACAGGAATGCCGTCAAATAATTAATATGATTAATCAATCCGATGCTACAGTTTTAGTTATTGGAGTTGGAGCTCCCAAACAAGAGAAATGGATATACAAGTATAGAGAACAATTGCCGAAGATCAAAATATTTATGGCATTAGGTGCAACTATCGATTTTGAAGCCGGCAAATTGCAGCGATCGCCTAAATGGATTAGCCAAATTGGTCTAGAATGGCTATTTCGATTATATTGTGAACCAAAGCGGCTTTGGAAAAGATATTTAGTAGAAAATCTTCCTTTCTTGTTTCTAATTGTGCAGCAAAAATTAAATTTTTATAGCAACAAGAAAAAGAAACAAAATCGGAATTTTTGGAAAATGGCAGACAAATTTTAATTAAATATATATTAAGTATTTCTATCCTTGCTTCTCAGAATCTACTCAAGATAAGCAGGTATAAATAGAGATTAATATTAATATTAATTATTATGCCATTAAAAGATAGCTTAAAAAGCTTGATGTCCTTGTTCTAATTGATTATATTTTTAACCCCTCCCTGAGTCTGGAAGGGGTTAAATTTAGATATTTCAAATTAAGATCAAATTAATTGCAAGTCAGGCGAAAACTTCATAGAACTCACTAATTCTGCTAAATTTTGTAATTGATTTTTTCTGGATAAAATTGGGGGTGTAGGGTCAATTCCCACTATTTCCAGAATCTGTTCCCAACGGTATACCCAGTCATGCCGTAAAAGCGAATTAACAACATTATTCTGACGAATTTGCTCGAGTCTTTCGGGTTGTTGATCAAGTTCGGTTATGAGTTCGCCTAAATTATTGGTATCGTAGCAAATTGGGATTACAGAATCAGTCCAGTTAAAGTGTGTTGTAAAAGTTTCACACTTTGGAGGTATTCCAATCATTACTGTACCGCTCGCAGCCCCTTCAAAAAACCGCGAACCTAATTCTTCCTGTCCATCTGTTTGTTCAGGTGTATCAAATTTTGCTTTGTTAGAAATAAAATAGCGGCTACGCTTGGTTAAATTACTATAAAGATGACGATGCTCCTTATAGTTATTCATGTGCAAACCTTTAAGGGTATCGTGCAAATATAGTAAGTTTTTATCCTCTGCAAATTTGAGTAGTGATTGGTGGACTATCGGCGATCGCCTACCGATACTATATATGTCAATATTTCTGGGTTTCGGATTTGGAAAAGGGCAAAATTTGATAGCATCAATCCCATATGCTAGTGAATAGCAAGGTCGATTAGTTAAATTAGCGACAGCCTTCGCACTCTCTTGGTGAGGAGTGAAAATATAGTCAAAACTTTGGAGAAGTTCTATACAGAGTTTTGTTTTGCGATCGCTCAGTTCTTTGATCCAGATTTCATCAACCCAAGCTACTGATTTTTGGCATTGATTTCGCCATCCTTGAATTGAATTAATTGTTGTAATATCCCAACAGCCTTGGCAGATAAAAAAGAATAGGTCGTAGGTTTTTGAGATTTTTGTGGGAATACAACCAGAATTCAGAAATTCTTTTCTATTCGTTTTCAGAGCCAGATAATTTGCCAATCGTTTTTTCATTGTGTGACTACGACTGGAATCAAATTGAGGTAAAAGCATGTCAACGTGATCAAGTTGACAAATTAAGTCTTCAAACTCAAATTCTGGCGAACGAAATGCTTCCAAATGCATTTCTCGCATTGATGCAATTAAAATGCGTGGTGTTTGCTTCTTGTCACTATATTTATTTTCTATTAGTTGATGTACTGGTTGATTGAAAATTATTTGACTATGAGTTGCTGACATTTTCAATAGCCTTAATTAATATTCTTAAGCAATCAAATAAATTTAACTAATGCCCCAAAGAATAGATGGCATTTTTAACCTTTGCTGTAAACTGCTGCTGTCTTAATTGTAACCATTTATGCCGTTCCTCTAAAAGACTAATCCGCGAATTTTCAGTAAGATCAGTATTTGTGACAAAATCAGTCAGAATATAGGCAAATTTATCTGGTTGTTCTGCAACTTCAATGTCAGAAGAAGGGTATTCAACAATTCCCCGTAATGCAGTAGGAGTCGCAACAATCGGTAAACCAGATGCGATCGCATCTAAAGTTTTGATTTGGATACCTCCACCAGCAACCGAAGGAATAGCGATCGCTTTTGCCTGTGACATAAATTCTTGGACATCGGGTACAAAGCCGCAATAATGAACATTGTCATACTCTCCAGACAGCCATTCAGCACCTTTACCTGCTACATGTATCGATAAATTTTTAGGTAAGTGAGGATAAACCTGCTGAAAAAACCACTTCAAGCCCAACATATTCGCATTCCAAGTCCAGCTACCGATTATCCCAATATCAAACTTTTTGCTGGAAGCTGGCTGTTGCAATGAATTAAATCTAATGTTCAAACTAGAAGGTAAATCAAATGCTTGTGTATTTGGATTAAGTTTCCAAAAATACTTTGAATCGTGCGGAGTCAAAGTCCAGACTTGTATCGCCAGACTAGCTAAATAATCTTCACAAGTTTGAATCAGAGTAGCTTCGCGTTGATATATATATTTAGTTAGAGGATTATGTGTATTCTGACACTGTGCTAAATAAACTTCATGCTCAATATTATGGGCAATAAAGATAATTTTTTTGACTTTTGCGCTCAATAAATCAGCTATCCAGCAAATTTGAGCATGGTCTACAATTACAGCATCGTAAGTATCATTACTAAGAATTTTTTTGACAGATTTTACATAATTAAGTGAATAATATTTAGCCGCAGAATAGGGATATTTTCTCAGCAGACTATCTCCCATCCACAAAAGTGGATAAAGTCGCGATTTATTACTCTCTATATGGCGTTTACCAACAATAATTTTATTTTTACTTTCTTGTTGAATGTCGCCAAGCCGTTGATAGGCAACTACTACAACATCATGTCCATTTTTTTTCAGCGCATCAATAAAATTTTGCGAAGCGATTTCACCTCCGGTTTTTCGAGAAGTCGGAATTACAGTAGTTAAATAGAGAATTTTCATAAATTTTTCAGTCAGTATTCATACTCCGTGGGTAACTTTGTAGGCTTGATAACGAATACCAATCAGACCTGCAAAAGTCCCTGCACCTCGGAAAATATTCAGTAATGCCTTAATCAATGCATGTTGCCCCAAAAACAGAGAAGGAGGTATCAAAAATAAGCCTTTAATAATTAGTGCCAAACCTTTGAGAATACGAAGGGCAATCACGGGAATTGATGGGTAGAGTTCTGATTCACACCAGCTATGAACACTCCAACCAAAGTAACCACGTTGTAGTACCCATTTAATATTGGTACGGCTTTGAGGTATCCATTCGTGAACGATCGCATCATTTGCCCAAGCAAACTTGTACCCAGCACGACGCAACCGCATAAATAGGTTAGTATCTTCTCCACCAGTGATGGCAAAGCGTTCATCGAAAACTGGGTCAATTTTTTGCAATATCTCATTACGAATCAAAACATTACCCGCAAATGCAATCTCAATTGGATGACCAGTGGGATAACGGCGTGGCTCAAAAAATTGACCTTTGGTAACCCATTGGGGAATATCTTTGATGAAGTTTGGTATCGCTGGTCCAGCAACAACATCTGCTTGATAGGCTTTTTGCACAGACAGCAACTCGTCTAACCAGTTGTTTTCGGGAACTTCATCGTCATCGATGAATGCAACAAACTGAGAATCTTGACTAACAGATGCGATCGCCCGATTACGTGCGAAGGAAATACCTCGCTGAGCTTCAACATAATATTTCAGTTGCCACTGAAAATCAGCTTCAATCTCGCGACAAATCCCCTGAGCAGAGCCTTTAACATCGTTATCAATGATAATAACTTCGACTTCTGGAACTTCACTCTGATTGAAAGTTAATTTATTCAGTCCCACAAGCAAACGCTTTAAGCCTTCTGGACGTTTATAACTGGCAACACAAACAGAAACTAACATTTTCTCCCCTCCCTTATCGATTTGTCTCAAAATTACTATCGTTGCTGCTTTAATTTCGTAAGTCCCAATCCCTTGCTCCTTCTAATTCCAGGCGTTCATCTTCACTGATCGCAGTTACAAATTGATAAACTGGCGATGGTTGGGACTTGGCAGCCAGCGAAAACACTGTAGATACGTAGACTATCCAAAAAATGCTATTTGTTGCTAATAGAGAGCTTTCGCTAATGTTGTAAATCAATATAAAAGTCAAAAACATCAAGTGCCATATACCCTCGACGTTACGGGTATTTTGCAACAACCTGACCCCTCGCAAAATAGCAGTAATATAGCTAATCATGAATATAACTAATGCAGGTATTCCCAACTCCACCAGCAAATCCATAAAGCCGTTATGACCATAAGGACATTCCCATGCCAAAATTCGCCACACCTCTGCGGTCACAGGACTGTTCCAATCACGCCAAAATGCGTTAAATCCGTAACCAATCAGAGGGCGCTCGGCGAGTTTATCCAGCATTACTGCCCAAATATCAGTACGTCCAGTCAGGGTTAAATCCCGTCCCAGAGCGCCGGAAATGGCATTGATATTATCAAAGACAAGGATGGCTGCATTTCCCAAAACCAAGACAATCACAATAGTTAAGGGTATTACTTGAGAATAACTCAACCGCCAAGTCCTATACAGGAATAGCACAACTGTCAGCACAACAGTGGAAATCATTGCCGTTTTCGATGTCGAAAGGATGATTAATGCGATCGACAAACCGTAACACAGCCAAGCTAACCACTGCCAAGACTGCTTTGATGTTGGTGATATGGGTTTACCCAGGGCGACGAATAGAAATACTAAATTACTCAAGACCATCACTCTGCCGAAGACATTTTTATGGGTCATGACACCCCGCCAAGCACCTTCATGAACACCTCCTTCCTGGATACTCATGACACCGTAAAATGGTAAGGCGATCGCAAATATAAAAGAAAGAACTGCGACTAATCCTAAAGCAATGGCGAGTAAATGTAATTGCTCTCGTAGGGTAAAGCGCATTGCCATGTATGTGCCAAATAGACTTGTCCCCAGTAACAAAATACTCCGACGCGATGTAATATCTGATGCCACCGTCCAATAGACAGATGCGATCGCAATTGCTACAATTAACCAAATCCAAATATTTTTCCTCGCCACCTGCACAAAACTCTGCCATTGCTGTGCAATCAACAGACCAGTGATAGTGTAAATCCCCAAAAACAATATCGGGCTATAGGGGTCTGAGGCTGTAGCGCTGGATTCTTGACTATCTAAGAGAACTGGGATTAATGCACTGGTGGAAAAGAATAGGGAAACAACTACAAAACACTTTTCGGCTAAGGTTGGATATTTTGACATGGTAGTTTATATTGCATCTTTTATTATTCCTATGTAGACAAAAGTACTGGTATAAGAACAATCATTTTTTCATTTTATTCAGTATCATAAAGGTAATCGGATCAAGACAAATACAACTTCATGTTTTATATTGTTAAGAGTTGAGTTGTTCCAACAAGCTGAGGATGTTGGGATAGCTAGACTGGAACTGCCGGTTTATATCCTGAGAAATATTATTTTTAAAAGAATAACTGTTGATTTGAGTGAATTGAGAAAGCTTTACTCAATCTTCATTTGTATGTCTATTTGACAAAATTTTCGTAAAGCTGATTAAATAGTTGGGATTAGCAAGATATGTTAAGAAACAGGTAGGCAGCAAGATTTTATCTTCTATCGTTCTAGCTATATCCTTGTCAAAATATGCGAAGCCAAAATGGAAAATATTTAATGCGATCGCCCAGACAAGTTTGACCTTGTAGAGTATTTAAGATAAATAGTCAAATCTTGCGATCAGGCAGATAGCTGGATAATTAATAGATTAATCTTGTTCGCAAAGTTGTCATCAGAACTATTGATTGAAGTTGTCTTCTTGCCTGTAATATATTTTCATAGTATCGCATCAACCATTGTGAACAGTTTTAAATAGTCTTATCATTTGATCTCACCCCTGTGGCAAACTTCCTTGATTTGTAAAAATCTATTTAGCGATGAACTTTGAAGTGGCCGAAAATTTGAGTAACCAAAAATTAAAATAAACGGGTTTTCATGGGAACACACATACCAGTAAAAGAAACAAGCATACAACACCTCAAAAATCCGCATCCATCAACGCGAGAGGCTTTTTGGGTCTGGAAAAAACCAGAACTTGAAGAAGAAAGTCCCAAATCATTTAGTCCAGCCTTGGGAGTTTTGCGACGACAAGTAGCTTTGATTGCAGGTGTCACTGTGGCAATAACCACAACAGCAGCCGTGTTGACTGCCAATCAAGACGAAAAGTATGAAGGTCGCGTCCAAATCATGGTAGAACCTTTGAAGACAACCGATAGTGAATTATTGAAATTACTGTCGGTTACGCTTCAACAAAATATCAACGAAATTACGAAGCAAAATAACACGACTCTGGACTATAACGCCTTAATGGAGGTACTCAAAAGCCCAAAAATCATTAACCCAGTGGTTGATGAGTTAAAGGTCAAGTATCCCGACATTAATTACGATCAACTAGTTGGTAATAATGTTAGTGGTGGTAAGGTGTCAAGCGGAGCCGAGAGAACATTAATCATGACCCGTATTGCCAAAGGTAAAGACGAGTCGCGAGTCATTGAAGTGCGTTACCGCGATAGCAATCCCCAAAAAATTGAATTTATTTTAGATAAAGTATCCCAAGCCTATCGCAAGTATAGTAGCGAACAGCAACAGAGTAGTGTGCGTCAGGGTATCAAATTTGTTGATCAACAAATTCCCAAACTAGAATTGCGTGTTAACACCCTGCAAGGACAACTACAGACATTTCAGCAGCGTTATAATTTCTACAATCCCCAACTACAAGGTGAGCAGCTATTAAAGCGCCTTGATGACACAAAAGTACAACGACTAGATACCGAACGCAAATATTTAGAATCTCGATCGCTCTATGCCTCCTTGCAAAACCAATTGGGAATGCAACAGAATGCGGCGATCGCAGCATCAGCATTGAGTGAATCACCCCAATATCAACAAATACGCACTCGTATCGGCGAAATTGATGCCAAAATCGCCCAAGAATCGGTACGCTTCAATGAAGCCAGCCCGATGATTCAGTCGTTACGTGAAGAACGTCGCCGACTCCAACCCCTGTTAAACCAAGAAGCACGTCTGGCACTAGGTAATCGTGCTGTTCAGGAAAATATTTCACCTGAAGTCGTTACCTATCAAAACTCTGTCAGGCGCGATTTAACCAAGCAATTGGCTGATGCTAATAACCAAGTGCAGTCATTAGAAACAAGTTTGCAAGCATTAGTCCAAACTGAGTTTCAGATCAACGAGCAAATTAAGCAATATCCAGTAGTCTCCCGTCAATATGCCAACTTACAGCGCGATTTACAAGTTGCCAGTGATACCCTCACCCAGTTGAAATCGAAGCAGGAAGCTTTAAGAGTTGATGCCGCACAGCAGGAAGTGCCTTGGGAAATTATCATGCCTCCCACTATACCCCGTAATGCCAAGGGTAATCTCATTCCTGTATCACCCCAGCCTTCGCGAAATATTATGCTGGGCGGGATTGCTGGACTACTTCTGGGAACTGCTGCGGCTTTTCTCTTGGAAAATAAGAAAAATGTTTTCCACGAACCTGATGAAGTTCAACGTACAGCTAAATTGCCCGTTTTAGGTTCGATTCCTTTTTGCCGAAACATTCACATTCCTGCGGTTAACAATGTTGTCATGCTAGAAAGCAGAGATAATCGCGAAGTCGAATCAAATGTGGCATTGAAGCAGCGAAATGATAAAAATGTGGTGTTTGCACAGGCTTTTTGTTCTCTTTACAACCGTTTTCAATCCCTCAGTCGGGAAGCATCAATTCGTTCTATAGCTGTCACATCAGCGACAGTTGGAGAAGGAAGAACAACTGTTGCAGCTAATTTAGCACAGATAGCCGCCGAAGCCGGACAAAAAGTTCTACTCGTTGATGCGAATTTGCGACACCCACAATTACATTCCCATTTTGGGATGACCAATAACGAAGGCTTGAGTGAAGTCCTGTCTCAAGACTTAGATATTAATCAAGCGATTCAAAATTCTCCAAATGATGAAAATCTCTTTGTCTTGACTGCTGGAAAAGCTAAGGCAAATCCGAACAAATTATTTACCTCCAGCAACATGGAGAATTTTGTTGAAAAGTCACAAACTAAGTTTGACCTAATTATTTACGACACACCTAATTTACTTGGACGTTTGGATACTAATGCTTTGGCAAATCACACTGATGGGATATTGCTAGTTGTAGGGCTGGGTAAAACAGACCGTCCTAACTTCAAACAAGCAATAGAAGAGTTGAAAGGTAGAAAGGTAGGTATTTTAGGTATGGTCACAAATAATTTAGAAAGCTAATTTTCGGTCAACTAGTGACAGCAAGTTATCGGCAATTTAGGTATGAGCAAGAAATAAAAAAGGTTATTCTGGCAGATGGAAGGTGTAATTTTGCTATTGAGCGAATAAACTGAGCTTTGTCCTTCACAACAATAAACTATAGTGAGTGTCATTCAACAAATAACAGTAGAAATTAGAAAAAAACTGTCAAATCAGTTTATTCGCAACCTTAGTTGGCTGGGAGTTGCCGAGATTATCTACCGGGCAATGCGGTTTGCGATCGTCATTATCATGGCGAAATATTTAACCGAATATGATTACGGTTTAGGTGCCATTTTGATGACGGTGCGCGAATTTGCCATTACTTTTAGTAACTTTGGTATTGGTGCAAAAATAATTCAAGCTGAAGAAAAAGAACTCAAGGACTTATGCCATTCAGCTTATTGTTTAAACTGGGTAATCTTTGTCAGTTTGTTTCTGATTCAATGCTCGATCGCATATCCAGTTGCTTTAGTTAAAAATACACCGGAAATTATCCTTCCAATCTGCGTATCAGCTATTCCTTATTTAGTTTGGCCTCTTGCGAGCATTCAAAAAACCCTAATTCAAAAAGAAAATAACTTCAAAGTTATTGCACTAACAGATAGCTTGCAATTTTCACTAGCTAGTATTTTGTCTGCGGCTTTTGCTGTTAATGGTATGGGGGTATGGTCATTTGCCCTGCCCGCAGTTATCGTTGCTCCACTAGAAATTTTTGTTTACCATAAATATCATCGTTGGCAACCTAGCAATAAATTTACAACAAAAAATTGGCGGGAAATATGGGATTTTGGCAAGAATATTTTAGGGATTGGGTTACTGAAAACCTTTAGAAATAATCTTGATTATATTGTTATTTTCAGCCTGCTGGGAGTTAAAGAATTAGGAACTTACTTTTTTGGATTTAATGCTGGATTAGGAATTAGCTTAAGTATTATTAACGCGATAAATTCTGCTATTTTACCGCACTTATGTTCAGCACGTACTGATGAAAAAGAATTTGAAAATACGTACTTCAAGAGCCTGAAAATAATTTCATTAATTATTATTCCTTTTGTGCTTTTTCAATCCAGTGTGGCACAGTTTTACATCCCAATTATAGATCAAAAGTGGATACCTGCAATTCCTATCGTTGTCTTAATTTGTCTTTCCGCAATTCCTAGACCCTTTGCAGATGCGGCTTCACAATTACTTGTTGCAGTTGGGAAACCCCAGTTAGATTTAATTTGGAATGCAATATTTACCTCAATATTTGGAATTGCCTTAGTCATAGGAGTGAACTGGAATATATTAGGAGTTGCGGCAGCAGTTTTGATTGCACATTTAGTTTGTTTACCACTATTCTCACTTTGGACAACTCGATATGTATTTGGGAAGAAGGGATAGAAAGTGTTGATGTAGAAGTGCTGAGTGAACAGTTAATATCGTCGTCGGCTTTTTGTTCTCAGCATAATGACTATAGATTCATCAGAATTAAAAATATTTTGGAGAGATATGCTTCGACGCGGAGCCATTATTCCAAATAATATCAAACTTGGCTAATTGGCTAATCAGTTATCATTCCTTTTTTCCGCGTCCTCATCTCCCCATCGCTTTGAACTTGATATTTCGCCGAAGCTAAAATTCTCACTCAATACTACGAATAGCCTCAACCACTCGCTGCGAAACAAACGGTAATATCTCGCGGCTTTTTGCTTGGGCTTTCCCTTCTGTGAATACAACCAACGAATAAGGACGTAAATCGGGAACTTCAATATAAGCAGCATCATGACGGACTTGACTTGTCCAACCAGCTTTTGACCAAAGTTGAGCATTTTCTGGCAAGCCAGCACCCAAAAACCCTGTAACTTGGTCTTCTTCAACTTCTTGAGGTAACAACTTCGGGTCAATATCGCGCTTGAGCAATCCCATCATGGACTGCGATCGCATACTGGAAACTGCGACCCCACCAACAATACTATGTAATAACCGAGCAGTTGCATTCGTGGTCAGCATATTCCGGTTTTCTAACATTTGTCCGTAAAAAGCTCTTTCCCGTCCGTAGGGACCATCACACCAGGTTTTTTGACAAATATTAATAGTTTCTAACTCAGTCCAACCTAAAGATTGATAGTAGCGATTGACAATCTGACGTTGATACTTCCATGTATCAAAAGGTCCTGCTGGTAGTTCGGGTCCCGATGTCGTACCACTCAACACATCTACCATTAAACTGGTTGCATCATTACTAGACTCAACAATCGCATCACGCATTGCTCGCTCTAACTCCTGCGATGGCTGTGTCATGCCCTTTTCTAGCCATTCATGGGCAGCAACCACATAAAATAATTTGACGACACTAGCAGGATAAATTCGTTCTACACCCCGATATGCAAACCCACGCACAGGGTGAGTCCAAAAAGCATCTGGTGTTAGTGCCCCACCAGTATTTACAAGCACTGGAGGGTCGTAGACAATCCAAGTCATGGAAATTTGGTTACGTGCTAACGTGGGAAATTTAGCCCATGTAGTCTCTAAAATTCCATTACCGAGTTTCTCTAATTGTTCGTCTTTACTAAAAAAATTCATACAGAAAAATAATCCGAATGATGTCCTCAAATTCAAAACCAAAAATCACTCATCCTCAATCTCTAGAGTACGAATGCTTAACGAACCTAAATATATACGATTCTCCCGAATGTAACCGGCTTGCTACCCAAGCAGCCATCGGACGACATCTAAGACTAACATCTAATTCGACATCTAATTCGCAAAATACAGCCGTAGAAATATGTCTTTGCGAAGATAATTACCCCGGTTGGTTAGCAAAATCAGATTTAAGTTCGCTACAACCAACTACCCTAGCTTATCAGGCTAAATCATTTTCGCCCGAACAAATCAAAAAACTGTTGCCGGAAATAATTAACTTTACCCAAAAAGCTATGCAACAACCCAATTATTACCTCTGGGGAGGTACAGTTGCCCCAAATTATGATTGTTCAGGATTGATGCAAGCAGCATTTGCATCGGTGGGGATTCGTCTACCTCGTGATGCCTACCAACAAGAGGCTTTTCTGTTGCCCATTTCTATTGGAGAATTAGAACCAGGTGATTTAATCTTTTTTGGAACTCCCCAAAAGGCAACCCATGTGGGACTCTATTTAGGAAGCGATCGCTACATTCACAGTTCGGGAAAAGAACAAGGACGTAACGGTATTGGTATCGATATTCTCTCGGAACAAGGTGATGCAGTTAGTCAGTCATATTTTAAACAACTGCGCGGTGCTGGTAGGGTTGTGAAGAGTTATTAGGGTAATGGGCAAGGAAAGTCCAAATTGGGAAAAGGAAACATGGAAATGCGGAGACACAGGAATAGGGGAAATATGATTAACTACCAAATTTCCTTTGTCCACACCCTTGTCTTACCTCTCCCAATCTCTGTATTTTTATCCCATGTTCCATTCCCCAATTAAAATGTTCTTTCTAATGTTGTCCTTCTATTGTGGCTTGGCTTATGAGGAGTGGGTTAGTTTCAGATAGTATGAAAAATGAACAAAATGGGGCTGCTTACCCGCTTGTTCTCGATGTATCAGTCGTTGCGCCAGTATACAACGAGGTGGAAAGTATTCCACATTTGCTAGAAGCGATCGCATCAGTTTTTGCAGATAGCGAATTGAGTTACGAAATCATTTTAGTTGATGACGGTTCTACCGATGGTTCGGCACAGTTGCTCCAACAACAGGCGCAAATTCGTCACGATCTCAAAGTTATTATTTTACGCCGCAACTATGGGCAAACGGCAGCAATGTCAGCCGGATTTAATCATGCACGCGGAACAAAAATTGTCACTTTAGATGCAGATTTGCAAAATGACCCCGCAGATATACTGATGTTGGTGGCTAAGTTGGATGAAGGTTTCGATATGGTAAGCGGTTGGCGACAAAAACGCCAAGATAAGGCATTGACACGTTTACTACCTTCTAAAATTGCTAACTGGATTATTCGCCATATTACCGATGTACGTATCCACGATTACGGTTGTTCGCTGAAAGCATACCGTGCTGAACTTGTGGCGGATATGAATTTATATGGGGAATTACATCGGTTTTTACCTGCACTTGCATATATTGAAGGGGCACGAATTACCGAAATGCCTGTGCGACATCATGCCCGTCGCTTTGGTAGCAGTAAATATGGTTTATCGCGTACCTTCCGGGTCATGATGGATTTATTAACCATCGCCTTTATGAAAAAATTCCTCACCCGCCCAATGCATGTGTTTGGGTTATTGGGTTTGGTTTCGATGACATCTGGGGGTGTCATTGGTGTTTACTTAACGATTGTCAAATTGGTTTTGAATGAGGATATTGGCAACCGTCCTTTATTAATTCTTGCGGTATTACTTGTAGTTACAGGAGTACAGCTATTTTGCTTTGGTTTACTCGCTGAATTACTTATGCGTACCTACCATGAATCACAAGGAAGACCAATATACAGAATTCGCGAAGTGATCACAAAAAATGTAAAGTAATGTAACAATACAATAGGGAATAGGACATGGAGCATGAACGATTGGGAATTGTAAATTAGTCACTGATGATTATCACCCATTTGCCCATTGCCCATTTACCTATTACTCAATTATCCCCTCCTTGCATCTACCGTGAACGCTTTTCATACAATTGATTCGCAGTTGCGACGCAACTTAGTTGTGTTATTTGCAACAGGTTTATTATTTTGGTCAAGCATGGCTTCCTTGTTGCCAACCCTACCTTTGTACGCTGAGTATATCGGGGCAAATAAGCAACAAATCGGGATTGTTATGGGTAGCTTTGCGATTGGCTTGTTGATTTTCCGTCCCTATTTGGGGAAAATGGCAGATGAAAGAAGTCGCAAGCTAGTATTAATAATTGGGCTTTCAGTTGCTGCCCTGGCACCTTTGGGTTATGCAGTAGTCAAATCAGTGCCGATGTTAATGGCATTACGTGCTTTTCACGGTATTAGTATTGCAGCTTTTACGACTGCATTTAGTGCATTAGTTGCTGATATTGCACCACGAGAAAAGCGGGGTGAAATTCTTGGTTACATGAGCTTAGTTAACCCTGTGGGTATGGCAATCGGACCAGCGTTGGGTGGCTATTTACAGGTAAAATTCGGCTACATTCCTTTATTTTTAATTTCTACAGCGATCGCCACATTAGGACTTTTGTGTACTCTACAGATATCGAATCCAGCTTTAATAGAGGCTTTTCCTCACCAAAAAAATAGCGAGGGTTCTTGGCAGATTTTATGGAGTCCACGTGTCAGAGTCCCAGCAATCGTCATGTTGCTTGTGGGGTTAGCATTTGGCACTTTGAGTACCTTTGTACCGTTATTTATCAAATCTACCAAAGTTAATTTGAACCCTGGATTGTTTTATACAGCAGCAGCGCTGACGAGTTTTAGTACACGCTTCATCACTGGAAAAATTAGCGATCGCATCGGGCGAGGATTATTTATTACCATTGGCATTGCTTGTTATAGTTGGGCAATGTTTTTACTATGGCAAGCAAATACTGCTACAGCCTTTTTAGTTGCAGGTGCGATCGAAGGTATTGGTGGTGGGACAATGATTCCCATGATTGTGGTGATGATGGCAGACCGATCATATCCACAAGAACGCGGTAAGATATTTGCCCTCTGCGTTGCCGGGTTTGATGTGGGAATAGCGATCGCTGGACCAGTTTTTGGTGCAGCAGCAGAAAGTCTGGGCTATCGGAATATGTTTGCTTTTGCGGGAATATTAACTCTCATTGCAATTATTATTTTTGTCACCCAATCAAGCCAAGATTTATCTAGTTCAGTACGTTTTGCCTTGGGTAAAAGTAAAGATAGTTATGCTTTGGATTAATCTTGGGATTAATAATGATCACCCAATCAATCAATGGATAAACAGATACAAGTTAAGAGATATATTTCTTAACTTGCAAATTTTAAAACTATCGTTAGTTTAAAACGGGCGGGAAGGGATTCGAACCCCTGACACCGTGGTCCGTAGCCACGTGCTCTAGTCCACTGAGCTACACGCCCTCGCGAGGAATTAACCCCCACAAGAAAATTATATTAGCAGACTTCCACTAGATAATGCAAGAAAATTCTCCAGCAAATTTTCCCCAATCACATTTAGCAAATCTTTCCCATCTTGATGGTGAGGGACAAGCCCAAATGGTAGATGTCTCCGCGAAAGCTACTACCCTGCGCCAAGCTGTGGCATCTGCAACTGTACGCATGTTGCCAGAAACTTTTGCGGCTATAGAAGCCGGAAACACCCCTAAAGGTGATGTGTTGGGAACTGCAAGAATCGCTGGAATTATGGCAGCCAAGCAAACCGCAAATTTAATTCCTCTATGCCATCCCCTACCAATTCAAAAAGTTGAAGTTCTGGTGATACCCCAACCAGATTTACCAGGCTACGAAATTCAAGCCACAGTTAAAACGAAAGCGGAAACGGGCGTAGAGATGGAAGCCTTGACTGCGGTTTCCATTGCAGCTTTGACTCTATACGACATGGCAAAAGCCTTAGAAAAGTCAATTAAAATTGAGTCGATTCATCTAATCAGTAAAACAGGTGGAAAATCAGGAGACTATAACCTGAATTTATAGGACTCAATCTAGATGACTCAATTTATAGATAGAGATTCGGCAATCAAATCAAAAACTACCTGAATTTTAGCTGCGCCAATAGCTAGAACAATCGTAGAATAAATTAACTGTAAACTTCTGTAACTATTACTTATGCCTCCCCGTTGGCCTCGTATTCCCACCCGCCAAGATGCTGATTTCCGTAAATTAGACGATCGCATGAATTTTGCTGTACATGTGGCAGTTTTTGCGGCAATTAATTCGGGAATGTGGTTTTTTCATAATTTTCTGAAGACAGATTGGGAATGGCTACCTGTAGTCACTTTGGCTTGGCTTGTGGTACTACTGGCGCACCTTCTCTACATCGGAGTCATTGCTGATTATTCAGAGACTCCACGCAAATCTACCTGAAGATGTAATAGTAACGCTTCAGCAATTGTAACTTCCGGTGGTAGAGTCAATCTCATTAGTTACGCCATAATATTGAGTAATCTAGATTCAACCACCTAGACCGAACAATTGAAAATTTGCACTCAAGGTATATTTAAATTTTATATTTAATTTGTTTTCTATAAAACTTATATATATTATTTTTATATAGTATTGATGCGATCGCCTAATTTACTGAGGTTATTTTTATGGCAAAGACAAGCACCACAGAAATCCTCGAATCCCTGGCTGCTGAAATTGGCGAAAACGTATACATTGACATTGCAAAATGGCATCTATACCTGGCAGATGCCAAACTGCACACAGTAGTCGCCGAAAAAATGTACCCTTTGTTAACATCAAAATCTGTTAAGGAAGAACGGGTAGTTCAAGTTCTCGAATCCATCAAAGTCAAAATTGGTGGTGGTAGACACGAACTTGCTTTAATTGATTTATTACCGCTTCAATGCCAAGTAAATCTAGTTGATATCCTCGAAAAATATCAGGATGAAGTGTAATTATTGGGACTTAGACAAAAAGTAGCCTCAAAAAGCTATCAAATGTATATACAGAAAGACTTTGACATCAATTGACCTAGTTTCTTTATATATCTAGGGTTGGCGCATTTTTTAGCTTTTGATGTATTTTCTTTGTCCTGTATAGGCCTGAGCCTTGTTTTTGTCTCAAAAATGTTTAAGTCCCGTTATCTAATTTGAGGCTCTTAATTGATACTTAAGTTTTTCTCCGATGATTTGCTAAGAATCACCACCATCTGAAGAAGAAAGCTTTGCATACCTGAAAAATGCAGTAGAGGCACGGCAATGCCGCGCCCCTATCACAGCGTTAAATTATTGATCAAATTGTTATAAAGACAAATAATTCTTAATTGATAACAATTAACCCAATCCCAAAAGTAACGGAGAAAAATTAATGTTATTACAAGCAAAAGACAATGGTAGCATCATTAAAATTCTTGATATCCAAGAATTAATTAACCCTGTTAGTGATACTGTTCAAGGAAAAGATCAATTAGGTCAAGAAGAACAAGACCCCACTAACTATCAGAAACAAAACCTCGTATTTCCATCTGGAGAAAATTTGCCTCGTTGCTGGGTAGATGCCGACTATAGAAATAACTAAAGTAATCAAATCACTAAAAGGTGAATAGCTCACTTTAGTTTAAGAGGCAGCAAATGCACCTGGGGGAGTGGCGACTAATTGCGGAGTCGAGATACAAGTCCCCTGTCTATACCAAATTCCATCGGCTTCAAAAGCTTCAAACTTAGTCGTTAAAATCGCCCAAGCTTGTTCGTTGAGGCCAGCAGAATAAGTCCAAGTAAACTGTCTATCTTGATGCAGTCTGCTTTCTAGTTCTGCTAAATCCTCCGGCAGCCAAAATCTTGTCATCACCCTCTGAGTTGCAACCTCAGGGGGTGTTTCCAACATATCAGCCATTGCTTGATTGACGATGATTTGCTTACGGTTGTCTTGGCGAACAATACTAACCGGGCGGTCGCTTTCCGCAGCGACTATCATGCGCCGCAATAATTCCACAGGTAGTTCTGCTTGACTACAAAAAACAGAACTACCATTACGCATGATACGTTCGGCTGTC
Source organism: Calothrix sp. NIES-4101 (assembly GCA_004296455.1). Classification (GTDB taxonomy): domain Bacteria; phylum Cyanobacteriota; class Cyanobacteriia; order Cyanobacteriales; family Nostocaceae; genus Brunnivagina. The sequence goes on along the minus strand of AP018280.1, from coordinate 2,503,456 downwards.
TCTGATGGCGCGGGTGCTTCACCTGATGACATCCAGGCGTAAAATTCAATCGGCTGTTTGCATCGTCTCCATCCAATTCGCACCTTACCATTAAATTTTGCCGCAGTTTCGCTAAGTGCATCTCCATAGCTTTGTGCTAAATGAGTCGCATCACGCTTTGTCGGAGCAAAGATAGAAACTCCTTCATAGGAGATTTTGTAGTTCCAGCCTGGCAAGTTCAGGATACTAAGAATACTCGCACTCACCTTTTTTGATACCTCCAGAGTATTTATATACTTTTACACCAGTAGAACCCCTTTCCACGGAAATTTTAAAAGTTTCTTGCCAAATTGTTTTTCTTTCTTCCTCTGGGATGGCTAAATACGATGTAATGATCGCAAAGTCCCCAGGTGTCGGTAAAACTTCACCCTTGGCGATCGCTGGTAAGTTCTTGACCCCACAGCGCTTCAATTTCGCCATATTCACCCGTACTAAGTCGGCCACTGTCCTGGGAGATTCCTCTTCGTCCAAGCATCCTGCACCCCCTCGTTTGGCAACCCACTCGTACAACATCTCTTCTATTGCGTCACTTTGGGACATCCCTTCACGAGCACAGATGACTTTAAATTCCCGTACCAGGGAATTTGGAACGTAACCACTCACCTGCTTGTAATCGTCTGAACGCCTTCTGTCAGTCATAATTTCGACTTTTTCACCTGATGTAGAATCTAACGCTAGTTTCTATTTTCTCTCATGACATTTAAAAAGCAAGGCATTTTGTACCACCATTTTTAAATGACATATTGACATAAAAAAATGACAAGCGTTAGTATAAAGGTGTGGAGTAATAAGCCACCGAAGAATAAAGAATGGTAGAGACCCTAACAGCTAGCACCTTACCTTTGGCTAGCAATTAATTAAACAAGGAATCCGAGGTTTTGTCCCTGATATGTACCAGTATATATGCTGTCACTTACTTACGCAATACCTGTCAACTTAAGTACCCATTTTTTTTGACGAAAAAGGAATAATCGTAGTTTCCATTATCGTAACTTCATGTATATAAAGAGCTTTTAAAGTCATTTCCAGTGTTTCGACTGATTGGTAAACATACTAGTAAAACACATGACCTTGTCTCTATTGTGACTAACTTTTAAAGCAGAAGTAGCAAATAACTCCAGTGACTTTTCGAGATGTTATTTGTTATAAAAGTATCCCGTCACTTCTACTTCTTCAGATTCCACATCCATCTCAAGCAACAAAAGGCATGACTCAACTAAATTTCAGCCAATTTATCCACCCACGCTCGCAGTTTCCCTACGTAGCGAATGTTAACGGTGATGAACCAATGTTGGATTTGTACACAATGGCAGGATTGATACTTTATACCGCCTGTGCAAATAACAATCAAAATGCCAGAGAGAATGCACTGGAAGTATCAAGAGCCAGCGCCAGAAATCATCAGATAGATGTCAAAAAATTATTCGAGCGTTGCAAGACGGGAGATAGAACCGCGATTTTAGAAATGATCACATTAATGGTTCCCGGATTGCAAACAAGAGTAGAAGCTTAAACCTGTTTGAAAAGCAGGATTTTAGGAAAACAAAGAGAGCATAGGCTTAGGCAGAGACATTTTTGCATTGTCTCTGCTTTTTATTTTGAACAACAGAAAATGGGTAGAGGAAGTCTAAACACCAGTTTTTATACCAGTTTTCATCCTATCAACAACTAAACACCCGCCATTAATATTTCTTGCGCTCTATCAATATTTTTACGCACGTTAGCAGCAGAAACGTGCAACTCTTCCAATTCAATATCAGTCAACTTCAACTGGACAATTTTTTCAATTCCTCCACAGTTGAGGCGACAGGGAACTCCAATAAACACATCATTTAAACCATATTCACCTTTCATCAAGGCTGCTGCTGGTAACATCCGTGACTGGTTGTGCAAAATGGATTCTACCATCACGCAAGTTGCCGAAGCGGGAGCAAAAAATGCACCGCCAGTTTGCATCAACTCTACAATTTCTGCACCACCATTACGAGTACGTTCTACCAATTTCGCGATCGTTTCTGCATCCAATAACTCGGTGATAGGCACACCATTCACTGTAGAATAACGCGGTAAAGGCACCATTAAATCGCCATGACTACCCATTACCATTGCTTTTACGTCTTTGGGTGCAACACCCAATTCCAGAGCAATAAAGGTTTCAAATCGAGCCGAATCTAATACCCCAGCCATACCCATAATTCTATCCCTGGGTAAATCTGTCGCTTGCCAAGCTAAATATGTCATCACATCCAATGGGTTGGTGACAATGATAAAAATTGCTTGGGGAGAATATTTAATGGCATTTTTTGCAGCCTCGACTACTATCTTTGCATTTGTTAATAGCAAATCATCGCGACTCATTCCCGGTTTGCGGGGAAAACCGGCTGTGATGACGACAATCTCCGAAGCAGATGTATCGGCATAATTATTTGTACCAATAATTCGGCGATCGTGTGATTCGATGCCTCTGGCTTCGATTAAATCTAGTGCCAACCCTTGGGGCATTCCCGGTACGATATCGAGTAACACCACATCTGCTAAATTCTTCTCCGCGATGCGTTGTGCGAGAGTGCTGCCAACTCTACCAGCGCCGATAACGGTAACGCGAGACGAATTACAACTCGGGAAGGAAGGGGAATAAGACATAGTAGAAATTCCTCCATATATGGGGAATGGGGTATTGGGGAATCCTCAATTTTCCTGAGTCCTTCATCTGCGAGGGGAAGATTTAACTCCCTCCTCGTTTGTGCAAAGAGTTAGGCTTTTGTGGGCAACATAGAAATGCTTCCCACTTTCGTCTTCCCTATTCTTTACCCCAATTACTTAACTAAAATTTTCAAGTTGGTCTAAACGCAGCCAAATATTCGGTGTAGGTACTTTTCCAAACTTGACAAAGGCGTAATCACCTTTGATATCCACTATTTCGCCTTGACTTTCAAACAAGTAGGAAGGAAAACGAGTATCGCTAGCTTTTGCTTCGGTGCTGTTTTCCAACTTCTCGCGCACAACGCGAACCATGTCACCTTTCTTGACTGCCATGAGTTTCCCTTTTGAGCTTAATTATGATTGTTTCTTTCAGGATTTTAGCTTGCACTAAGTCCTCACTGCTCTGGGATTTTTTAATTATGGTGATATGTTTAAGCAATAGTTAAGGGCTAACTATTTCCAAATTTGACTCAATGTTGGTAACTACCGATAAATTTTTATATTCTTATTTTCTCACCTTTGAATTCTAGTTAGTTGTAGCGATCGCAATATTTAATTTTTACTAGTTGTGAGGTAACAAAATTTATTTTTAAAGAGTTCAGACTTATTGCTGACACTCTAAACAGAAATGGCTGGAACGCCCACCTAACCTAATTCTCTGAATTGGACTATTACATACTCGGCAAGGTTCACCAGTGCGATTATATACCCATGCTACACCGCCATAATTACCATTAACACCTTTGACATTCAAGAAATTACTAAAAGTAGTACCGCCAGCTTCAATACTTTTTGTCAAAACTTCAATAATTGCTGGATGTAGTTTGGCAATTTGCGAAGGCTGTAAATTAGAGCAGAGAGTTTCTGGGCGAATATTACTTAAAAATAATGCTTCGTCAGCATAAATATTTCCCAATCCGGCAATATTAGATTGGTCGAGTAAAGCGGTTTTGATGGGACGACGACTGTTTTTCAGTTTGTTTGCTAGATAATCAACAGTAAATTCACTTGAAAATGGGTCTACAGCCAGTTTAGCCAAACCAGTTATGACATTTTCAACTTGAATCTTTGGTGGAACCCACCACATTTGCCCAAAAGTACGTTGATCAACAAAACGTAATTCTTGCTCATTCTCCAAGAATATTCGTACCCGGGTGTGTTTATGTAGTGGTTCATCACGATGCAGGTATAGCAATTGACCTGTCATTCGCAAATGTACACCCAGGTAAGTAGATGTGGAGGGGGAGAGGCATGGAGAAACTTCTTCTTTGTCCGCTTGTTTGCTTATCCCGGTACTGTTTTCTTGTCTTTCCAGTAACTCAGCCAAAAGATACTTGCCACGACGATACCAAGTAGTAATTTTATATCCTTGGATTCCAGTTAAAAATTCTTCTATGTTGAATGGGTAAGCGATGGTGCGATGTAGAAGCACATCTCCACCCGTAATTTTTTGGTTGAGGGTTAATTGATTTAATCCCCGACGGACTGTTTCAACTTCAGGCAATTCTGGCATTTTGCAGTGATAAAGACAATGGCACTCTGTATTCCTTCAGCCTACCAATTTCTTGCCATCTAAAAATCCCAAATTCAAAAATGGGGTGACAGAAAAGTAAGAAAATTTGAGGAAATTTCCTTTACCTACCTGTTACCCCATCCGAAATTAATCTATCATCGTGCGATCGCATAGGACGTATCACACAACGAAAAACAGCTAAAGAACACTCAAAAATACTAAATAGTTACTTAGCAGCTGCTTTTGGCTTTGCTTTAGGTGCTTCAGTTTCAATCAACTCATCAGCTGCAAAGTTATTGGTATTGATACCAGCGTAGTTGACTTTCTCAAAACGGACAATAACTGGGTATTTGATCCCGCTTTGGTCAACCGATACTACGGTTCCTACATCTTGATACCAGTAGGACTCGCGGCGAAGAATACGTACTTTAGAACCACGTTGAACCATGAGTTTTTTCCCTTTTAGTTATGAATTGCCAAATATATAGGGCTTATTGATTCACTATAAAACTACCTTGGAGTGCAATGTTGTTTTATTAAGTTATTTGAAACAAAGCCAGGGTCAAGGAAAGTAATACTTCAAAAGTTGGGATGCCTGGAATTTAGATTCTCTAGGATGCTGAAACGATGCACAGCCGTGGAGAGAATGCTGATTAGGCTTGAACTTCATACGCAGTTATCCCCAATTTCAGAAAAAGGTATCACCTCCTTCTTGACAATACACCAAAGATAGAATACGTTTTTGGACGCGAGTACATTTCTCAGGAGTGCCGATGTTTTAATTAGTTTTAGTTAATACGAATACACTACCTTCATTTCCACGACCGATTCGCAAATCATTATCTATATATGTAATGTCGAGCCAACCTTGGTTACCACTACTGTGAATAGGAAAATCAATGGCGGTAAATTTTTTGCCATTTTCGATTTGTTGGATATAGTCAGAAGGTGATGTGTAGTTAATTATGCGGCGAAATCCTAAAATTGAGCGTTCAAATTTAACTTGAACGCGACGTAGCGAAATCGGTTCAAATTTAGCAGCTACACTGATAATGCCTTCTAAGTATGGCAATCCGTTGATTTCCGCAATGTTGTAAATACTGTTGGTCTTTACGCGGATACACTGGTATATTTGACCCAACCTATATAAAGGAAAACGGTCGAGGTTTAGCAAAGCTTTGCTGGTGGTATAGAGTAGTCGCCAATCACCATCAAGTAATTCGCTATTTAAGAGCGGACTTGGTGTCGGGTTAAGGTCTTCGAGATTGGCGATCGCAGATAAAATTACCTGTTTATCTGATTCTGTTGCTAATAAGCCTCGATTCGTAGATGCGATCGCACTGATGAGTTCACTTTTTCTTATCATTGCTTTAAACCTGAGAAAATATCAGTAAATTGTCGTTATTAAGAATAAAAAACTAAAAATGTTAAGCCCAATACCAAAAAATCAAGATAACGCTGTGATTTTCCTACAGATGTTAAATAATCGAATTTGTTGTCGGATTCTCCGATAAAAGAGTTGAATGAAGAACTAAAATCTCTTGTATCAAGTGATAGACTCTTATTGTCCAGTTACATTAATTTTCGTGTCTTTGTCGATATGCTGAATTCTCCATTACGTGAAGCACCTCGCAATCAGCGCGCTGCTGTAATTCCATTAAAGCAAGAAACCTCGCTCTTAGATTGGTTACAAGCAAGCGGTCGTCTAATCGCACGCGACCATCACGAACTAGATTACAGTGACGAGGGCGAAGAGGAGATATCGGAGTTTTTAGGTGGTGAGGATGGCTATGATATCGATGACGACGATGACGGAGACATCGAAGAACCATAGCTTTTCTAAAAGGGCTGTTGTAAAAACATAGTCCCTATTAATTAAAGCAAAAGCTTATAAGAGTGTGGAGTGAAGGGAAATTTCCGTGGACGCAAAATTATCTCCTGACCAAGGATTAAATATTACTGGCATTGGTTTAGTCTCATTATTGGGTATCGGACTCGGTATTGCAGCAATCGTATTTGATGTGGTAGCAGGTCGGATGCCTTGGTTAGCGACATCCTTAACCATGCCACTCCTCTTCTGTGCCCTAATTTCTGCCGGAATCGGTTATTGGGTTGTACCTTGGCTACAAGCCCTCAAAGCTGGACAAGTGATTCGTGAAGATGGCCCTCAGGCTCATCTCAAGAAGGCTGGTACACCAACAATGGGTGGAATCTTTTTTATCCCAGTCGCTACAGTTGTTGCATGTATTTGGTCTGGTTTTGATGGTACAGTTCTTGCTGTTTCTGCTTTGACAGTAAGTTATGGTTTTATCGGTTGGCTAGACGACTGGCAAATTCTACGTCGCAAGTCAAATAAAGGTATTTCGCCGAAGATGAAACTAATGTTGCAAATCACCTTTGCACTAATGTTTTGTTTCTGGTTAATTGTCAATCAACATTCTAATTCATTTGACATTACAAAGATAGCCCTGCCTTTAGGTTTTTCTTTACCTCTGGGATTGTTATTTTGGCCCCTAGCTGGATTTGTACTAGTGGCAGAAAGTAATGCGACTAATTTAACTGATGGTATCGATGGTTTGGCAGGTGGAACAGTCGCGATCGCTATGTTAGCGTTAGGTGTATTGGTGGCACCGACTTCAGTTCCTCTAATGATTTTTTGCGCTGCAATGAGTGGCAGTTGTTTAGGTTTTCTCGCACACAACCGCAATCCAGCCCGCGTATTTATGGGTGATACAGGTTCCCTAGCACTGGGTGGTGGATTAGCTGCCGTAGCATTAGTTTCTAATAGTCTGGTGGCGTTGTTTATTCTCAGTGGTATCTTTTTTGTCGAAACATTGTCTGTAATGGCACAGGTTGGATATTACAAGGCTACAAAAGGTCCTGACGGTAAAGGTAAGCGGTTGTTAAAAATGGCACCACTACACCATCACCTCGAACTTTCTGGATGGTCAGAATTACAGGTAGTTGCAGTCTTCTACCTAATTGCAGCAATCTTAGCTATATGTTGTTTTGGACTAAGTTTGGTTTAAATTTAGTTTGCAATTGCTTCTAGACAGTAATTGAGACTTTTTCGATAAGACACATTAGCCTCCTCACACATGGAGGCTTTTTCTATTTTTGGAAATTGGGAAGAGTTAATTACTAGCCTTTTCAAGATGTTGATGAAAATCTTGAACGTCAAATCAAGCTTTTTTGTGTGTTTATCCAAACCAATTCAGAAAATTCTCATTTTTAAATCAAAGAAATCCGGTTTCTAATATCGTTTCTCCAAAATCTGGCAATACTTAAAATAAATCTTCGTGTCTCTCCATCTCCACGTCACCATCTGTATACCAATACTTTCCTTTTGGATAATTGGTAAAACGTTAGTCGTTACCCACCTTGAAAGGCATACAGTGAATTACTTAGCTAAAGGTCAATAACAAGTATTATAAATTGCTTTATTTACTCTCATTACTGAAACAACTGATAGCTATATCTCTCTTCCCTGACGTTCACAATTGAAACCTCTTTGCTGCCAAGCTTTTATATCTACATCAATTAACTCAGTCACATCAGAACATTGTGGTCGGATAAAATGACTTAAGCCAGCCCAAAATATACTTCGTGTAACATCCAAGCCTGTTTTTATCCATGACTCACGGTTTCCTGGTACTCCTTTTTCCTTGGCAATATCAAGTTCTACCCAGATGCCATGAGTTCCGAAAATAATCTGTGCCATCCATTTTGCTCTTGGTAAATGGCTACTAGAAGTAATTAACCTAACTTTGTGAACTTTCCATTTCTTCAAAATTGGTAAACTGTAGACAAAATTTCCAAAAGTTGAATTTGCACACTTTTCGAGCCAAATATTTGACAAACTAACTGCTTTTTTCTGAAAAATTCGTAAGATACAAGGGTCTTGTGAACCTTGGGAAATTAGAGTTGGTATTTTGGGGTTTTTTCTTGCCAACTCTGCGGCATATATTTCGCGTTGGATGCTACCACCTAGCACAAAATTGGCATCTACCGCCTTGGAAGATGCATAAATTAGAGTTATAGTGTTAAAAACCAGCCAAAAACTAAGGAGCAGGCATAGTCCAAAAGTAATTTTTTGTAAAAAATGCCGCCATTTGGAGTAATTTTTAGAGCTTCTCACTGATTTCATAATGTGTAACTTTTCTTCGGATTGCGTAGCTGAATTTAAGTGGCTCTGTTAGACTTGGAAGATGATTAGATGCCTACAGACAAATACATTCCAGTGTTATCCTAAAAATAAATAAACTGCGTACTAGGAGACGCTCAAAGGTGTCATCTTATTCTGTTTCTATCTCCGGAAGAAATGGATTTAACTAGTAAAAATAATGTAACGAGGGTCAGAAATCGTTTTAAGCATAAAGTTTCCGTAAATATATCGGATTCAAGCCTTCTGAAGCGAGTATAGAGACTTAAAATAGTTATTTCTCCTAAGTTGGCTCAGGGGAGCATTATCCCTAAAAAGCGTGCAAGTTGCTTGAGAGGAATCAATCCTCCACAAAACTCGCTGATTAGCAACTTCTTCTCAAAAGCTGATTGCTAAACTGTTAACATCACTAAAATTATTCCAGCTGATATACATGAACCAATCTGCGAAACGTTACTCGCCACTGCAAGTAGCTTTGATTGGTGGAGCGATCGCCTCCACAGCTCTGTTCTCTGTATTTGGTCCAGCTTGGTGTCGCTCGGTTCGCGCTGCACTACAAGATAGCCCCAAAGCCATTGTTGACCAAGTATGGCAACTTGTACACCGCGAATATGTAGATGGTAAATTTAATCAACAAAACTGGGTTGCAATTCGACAACAGTTGTTGAATAAAAATTACTCATCGCGTGAAGAAGCCTACACCGCTATTCGCGAAGCATTACAGAAATTGGGTGACCCCTATACCAGGTTTATGGACCCCAAGCAATATGAAGCCCTCACCAGTCAAACTTCGGGCGAAGTATCGGGGATTGGTATCCGTATGGAGGTAAATGAAAAAACCAAACGGCTGACTGTTGTTGAAGCAATCGAAAATTCACCAGCACTAAAAGCAGGTGTCAGAGCTGGCGACCAAATTTTAGCGATCGATGGTAAGCTCACCCAATCAATGAAGGTTGATGATGCCTCAAAATTGATTCGTGGTAAGGCTGGTTCTCTAATTACGCTGCGTTTAGGACGCAATGGACAAAGCGAATTCGAGTTGAAGTTAACACGAGCAACAATTGAGGTTCCCACCGTTCGTTATGCTTTGCGTCAAGAAGGAGACAAGCGCATTGGCTATATCCGCTTGCGCGAATTTAGCGCCCATGCAGCAGATCAAATGCGGAAAGCTATCCGTGATTTGAATGGTAAAAATGTTGATAGCTACGTCCTAGATTTGCGTGGAAACCCTGGCGGGTTATTGCAAGCCAGTATCGAAATTGCGCGGATGTGGATGGATAGCGGTTCGATTGTTCGTACAGTTGATCGCGGCGGGATAAGCGATGAAACTTTTAGGGCAAATAAGACTGCGCTAACAAAACTCCCTCTGGCTGTATTAATTGATGGTAACTCTGCTAGTGCTAGTGAGATTTTAACTGGTGCCCTCAAAGACAATAAACGGGCAGTTGTGATTGGCTCTCAAAGTTTTGGTAAAGCATTGGTGCAGTCGGTGCATGAATTGGGAGATGGTTCGGGCGTGGCAATTACTATTGCCCACTACTACACTCCCCAAGGTACTGATATCAACCATAAAGGGATTACCCCGGATATCAAACTGGACTTGTCTGAGTCACAGCAGCGTCAACTGGCAACTAATCCAGATATGTTAGGAACTCCCAGCGACCCTCAGTATGTACGAGCTTTAGCTGCGCTATCAAACACATTTGCTCTACCTACACCGCAGCAAAATCCCACTTCTCAGCGAACAATGAGTAATGGTGCTAGTAATTTGAAATTATAGTTGTAATTTTTAGTTGCAAATTATACATTCACAGAAAAGATTTTTGTATAGTCAAACAGGACTGTACTACTGATTTAGGATTTTGAAATGGGAATACTAATTAGTAAATCCCAATATTCAAAATCCTAATTTTTATGAGTTACAAATCTAACCATAAATCTCAAGAACCTAATTTTTGTGATAGTTCCCATAACTATTTTCCCAAAGTCACGGTAGTTATACCTATTTATAACGGCGAAGAGGATTTATACGAACTAATTCCTTGCCTATTGGCGCAAACCTACCCCAAGGAACATGTCGAGTATTTGCTAGTAGATAATAACAGTAGCGATCGCACCCTCACATGCCTGCAAACCGCCGCCGAACATTCCCCAATTCAGATTCTTCCGTTAAGCGAAATCCAAATACAAAGTTCCTATGCAGCCAGAAATACTGGTATTCGCGCAGCTACTGGTGAGATTATTGCCTTCACCGATGCTGACTGTCGTCCACAACCACAATGGCTAGAATTATTAGTACAAGATTTTATTAATCCCCATGTAGCGATGGTAGCCGGAGAAATCAAAGCACTTCCAGGGACAACATTTTTGGAAAAATTTGCCGATCGCGAAGAAACATTATCACAAAAACATACCTTGGCGAATAAATTTTGCCCCTATGCCCAAACTGCAAATTTAGCAATTCGCCGCATCGCTTTAGAAAAAGTTGGTTTATTCCGTCCTTACCTAACAACAGGAGGTGATGCGGATATGTGCTGGCGAATTCAGCAAGAAGGGATTGGGAGTTTGGAATTTGCACCGAATGCAATTGTGCAGCATCGCCATCGTGCCACCTTGCCAGAATTAGCTAGTCAATGGCGGCGCTACGGGCGTTCCAACCGTTATTTACATGAGTTGTATGGTATTGATTTAATGCGGGCAATTACCGTCAAAGAATGTAGTTTTCGCTTAGTCAGGTGGATTTTGAAAGAAGTGCCCAAATTCAGTTTTAAGGCAATATTAGGCAAAGCTAGCATCATAGATATATTAGCAACTCCAATTGGTTTATTTACCGCCAGAGCTCGTTACTGTGGGCAAATGCAAGCTCAATTACCAGAGAAAGCAAAAATTATTGATTGGTTGTAGGGATTTTGGATTGGGAATGAGTTGGGACTACTCTTTGAGAAGCCGTTTGTGCGTCTATGGATTTTGGATTTGGATTGTATATTTTGGGAGTAGAAATTGGGCAATTAATCTTTCCCCTTTTCCACTTCCCCTTTCCCATGTACCGAAAGTTCGCTAAATTGGAGAAAAGTAAGGGATAAGGATAGATTTAGATGTCAGCACAATTGTTACTGGTAGATGATGAACCGGGACTGCGTGAAGCCGTGAGGGATTATTTGCAGGATAGTGGCTTCAGCGTTCAAGTTGCCAGTAACGCCCGTGAGGGGTGGGATTTGATGCAGCAAAACACACCAGATTTACTGATATCAGATATTATGATGCCTCAAGTTGATGGCTATCAGTTTCTGAAACAGGTACGCGAAGATGTTCGCTTCAAAACGCTACCAGTAATATTTTTAACTGCAAAGGGAATGACAGGCGATCGCATTCAAGGATATCAGGCTGGTGTTGATGCTTATTTACCAAAACCATTCGATCCAGATGAGTTGGTGGCTATAGTCGAAAACCTCCTTGCCCGACGTTCTACGAGTTTGCAACTGGCTACCGAAGATGGGGAAACACCAGATATTGCCGAACTCGCCAAACAAATTGCTCAAATTAAAGCTTTATTGACGCAAAAAAATGCGATCGCTCAATCTCCCGCACCCTTTACGATTGATTTGACTCCCAGAGAACAAAGCGTCCTAAATCTGGTTGCAGAAGGGTTAATGAATAAGGAAATTGCCCGTCGTTTAGAGACAAGCGTTCGCAATGTTGAAAAATATGTTAGCCGTCTGTTTAGTAAGACAGGTACAAATAGCCGAACAGAATTAGTACGTTTTGCTCTGGAACATGGTTTAGCAAAATAATCATACCAATGTCAGTCTAATTTGGAAGAAAAGGGGAAAGGATCAAGAAACAACTTTTCACCTTTCTCCCCATACTGTTTGCTGATGCCAAAAACATTAGCTTACTGGCTGTCATACTTAGTTTCCATCTTTTCCCTTTTCCTTTACCCTTTCTCTTAACTCGTGTCTGGAAGGAAAAAAGATTCAGTTTTAGCGATTACCCTGAAATGCAAAATAAAAATTAGTCAATCTCAACTAGCTGAAAAGCAAGTAAAGATTTTTTGTTAGTAGTAGGCACCCAATATGATTCTCTGTAGTGCAATGGGTGAGGGCTACTGTAGACGCGACGACGACTTTCCGCAATTCCTTGAGAATGGTTTATTAGGCTTGGTTAATTAAGTGGAGCGTTTACCGTCGATAGCTTGGGAATAGCTCACTCAAACTAAAACTGAGTTTTCCTGTTTATTCGCAACGGTTGGCTAAAAATATATGCAGCCTCTTTCCAAAGGTTTGAACGGGGATAGACGTTGTGGTGTCCAATTACATCAGCCGACTCATTTTCAAATCAAGTACAGGTCAAACAGCCAATTTGTAATAATACTTACCAAATTTTCTGTTTTCTCTACTAGATCAACTTTTGCTCTACTCAAAAAATTACTGACAAGTATCGGCAGAATTGCGTAAGCGCATTAATTGGCGGCGCATTTGCGGTGACGCTTTAAACTCAGATGATTCATGAGCTTTCACTGATGCTTGTAGCATTTCCAGAAAATCATCTGAACCTTCAGCGAGTGCTTCTAATAACACTTGCAAAAGTTGATCGCGATCGCCAAATAAACTTTTCTCCTCAACGAGACGAAATTTGAGATGAATCTCGCACTCATAAACACCGACTTCGGCATTATTAACTTGGCGTGGTAAGGCTTTAGAGTTCATAATTTCTAGGATTCCTTCAGTTGGTAGTCTTCGGAGTGAGGAGCTATGTTTCAAGCCAAAATTCTTAATACTTTTTTAAATCCCTCTAGTTTGAATCAATAATCCCTTGCAGTCAAATTAAGTTATATCTCATCTTTCTCTCCTGTGTGTTTCTTCTAGCTAAAGCAAATTTAGTCTGAGTTTTGACCCTATGCCCCATTTAGGTAAACCATAACTATTATTCAATTTTTAAGATTCCATACGATAAAGATTCTGTAAGAAGTTGCTAGTGCTTTTTAAAGGTTTTTACATCAACTTGATATTAACGTCAACAACAGTTTTTGTTTTTACTAAATACGCAGTATTTATACGTAAGTAATAACGCTGAAATTACTGTTAATATCCTCATACTGGAGCCTAATACAACGTTTTTACGTAAAAATACTAGATGTATGATTTATTCATTTCAGTCCAAAAGCGTCATTATTGGGTAAAGAAATTAGGGGATTTTTGCTGTGAAACAATTCCTATTGATGAAGATAAAATATTTCCAGGAAAATAATTGTTAGTTTTTTGCGTCAAGAGAAATAGGAACGAGAAATTGGGAAAGCATGTTTTAGCTAGATCAAGCTGACTATGACACTAAATTTGTAGTTCCCCAAAAAAAGGTCAAGAAATCAAGACAATGGACAAGGATAAATCAACAGGTACTGGAACAAATCTGAAAAAGTACGCTTTATAGATACATCTATATTTGTCTATCTCTATATAACTATCTCTGGCTTCTGAGTCTGTGCTTCAGTATGTGAAAATTGAGGATATTACTTTAAGCACCAGCAAAGCTGATTTTTAATTAAAAGTTAAGTGATTAATTCACTCTCCTATACCATCCATTGACAAATGCATGGGTATTGGGACTGCGGGATAAAGTCTACAATGTTGGTGAGAAACCTCTATCCTGAACATCTTCAAATTATGGACAATGCGATGCTACTTAAGTCTACAACCCGCCACATCCGCATTTTCGCGGCGGAATTAGACAAAGATGGCGAATTAGTTCCCCATGATCGGGTTTTAACGTTGGATATTGACCCTGATAATGAGTTTATTTGGAATGAAGATGCACTGCAAAAGGTTTATCGTAAGTTTGATGACTTAGTTGAAGCTTCGAGCGGTGCTGATTTAACTGACTACAACTTGCGCCGTATTGGTTCCGACTTGGAACATTTTGTGCGATCGCTTCTGCAAAATGCTGAAATTAGCTATAATCTCAACGCTCGCGTGGCTAATTACAGTATGGGGCTTCCCCGTGTTGAAGCTGAGTGAGCAACATTTTTATCATTGGCAAATTGGTTAATTAGTTAAGTGGTTAATTAGTTAATGATTGATGGTTGTTTGAGATTTCAGGCTGGTGACTCCTGGGTATTAAATCTACTAGCGATCGCCAACTCTTAACTCTGTAGACTATTAACTACTTAACCTTTCAGCTTTGACTTTAATAATTGCGAAGAATAAAAATCTACTGTTGGGAAAGTTCTGATTTATCCTGACAGTAGTTACAAGAAGCTGGAAAGGAAAGATTAGAGATTGTCCGCTAGATAAATCATTAATTAATGATCTAATTATTCAGAATCTCAACCCCTACAAGATTTACATACATTCCTAAAAGCATTTACCCCAAACAAGCAAATCAAGCCAGGTTTATGGAAGGTAATTACTAGGTCTTTTTCTGGGCATTAACGGTAAAAAATGGTATTTTTTTATTCTCATTCATGACAGGGAAGAGTACAGTGTCGTTCGATTCCAGAACCCTAGGTGTCATGAATGTTCAAGACTTACAGCATCATCTGTCTCCGTCACCAGCCGATAAAACCGTGCATCAGAGGCGATTTATCAACTCAACCTCAAAAACAAAGAAACACGCTTTCTTGGATTTAACCATCTAGCATAATTCTACTTGTGTGGGAAGGAAACTCAATTGCTCACCACTGCGGTATCTATCCTTAATGCTCACATTTTGAAAGGTCGCTCAATGCTGAAATTTAAGTCCATTGAATTAGCATGATTAATTTTTAGGTTTAAATTAAGTTTTTTACTGCCTCTACTCCGATAAACTGAAGACAGCCTTGCACAATTCCTAAAAGCATGGTGAATAACTGTTTAGAATGCAGTCAAGCACCCACTAATAATTAGAATTAGCGAGTATCGCGGGGACTGTTTATTTAACTTAATATACTTATTTTTGGACGCAAATAAGTCAACTTTTAGTAGCTGATTGTATCCACATTGCTACAATAGCGATCCAAAATAGGATATATGTAACTTAAATATATCTAAACTTAAAAAATAGCGGTTGAGAGTGCCGCCATACGTCCTGTTAACTAAAATTGCTAAGTAAAGCTGATCGGTGCGAAAAATATGGAAAAAGACGCGGCAATGCTCAACTGTCCCAATGAAGCTTGTCAGACAGCCAATCCGCTTAATCATCATTTTTGTCAGCAGTGTCGAACGCCGTTGCCGAAACGTTATTTATGGGCAGTGGCAGAAGGAAAAAATTTAGGCATTGCTGGGAATATTTTAGCCGATCGCTATTTAATCATTAGTCAGTCTGTTCTTTTCGATACCAGACCCGGACTTATTCCTGTAGTGCCGGAAATGGAAAATTTACATAAGTTAAAATCTTATTTACGTTTATTTCCCTATCGACTCCATGTTCCTCAAGTGTATGGAGTTATCCCCGCAGGTGAAGGAAATCAACAAGAAATTTTGCTATTGGAGAAACCCCCACTGTGGACTAACGCCGAATCAGTTACCGAAGTGCAACTATACAAATCAATTGATTTGGTTTGGGGTGAAGCCACATCGATGCGCCAACTCAACTGGTTATGGCAAATCGCTAATCTCTGGCAACCTCTGGCAAGTGAGGGTGTCGCGTCCAGTTTGTTAAAAACCTCATTAATTCGACCAGAAGGCTCTGTAGTTAAATTATTAGAATTACACCATGATGGTGATCAAAAACTGAGTTTAGCCGATTTAGGAGAATTTTGGCGTACCCATTTACTCCAGAAAAGTAAAAATGCGATCGCAGAATTTCTGACTCAAGTTTGTGACTCACTCATCAACAGCGAAATCCGTTCCGGCGAACAATTAGTCGCAATTTTAGACCAAGGATTAATTGAAGTTGGACGTGCCGAAAATAGTAGCGCCGCAATTTTTAACTCATCAGTCAAAATTGTTACAAAGACTGATACAGGGCCAAGTCGCCAACGCAACGAAGATGCCTGTTATCCCACCAGTGGTAGCAAGGTAAGTAAACCTCCCCAACCGACAGCCATGGCAATTGTTTGCGATGGTATCGGTGGACACGAGGGAGGGAATGTCGCCTCAAATATTGCGATCGAAGTGATTCAGCAACAGGTTAATTTACTAGCCAGAGAACCACGCGATCGCATCGATCCGACAATTTTACTGGCAGACTTGGAACAAGCCGCCGCCGTCGCCAACGAAAAAATCAGCCAGCGAAACGATACAGAGGGTAGACAAGGACGACAGCGCATGGGGACAACCCTAGTGATGGCGCTACCAATTGCCCACGAAATGTACATCACCCATGTTGGCGATAGTCGTGCTTACCTGATTACCCGTCAAGGTTGCTATCAAGTTACCCTAGATGATGATGTTGCCTCACGAGAAGTTCGCTTAGGCTATGCCGTTTACCGTGATGCCATTAACCAAGGAGCGAGTGGTTCCCTAGTCCAAGCCTTGGGAATGGGTAGCAGTAACTCATTACACCCCACCGCCCAGAGATTTATACTTGATGAAGACTGTGTATTTTTGTTGTGTTCAGATGGCTTGAGCGATTTTGATCGTGTTGAGCAATATTGGGAGAGCGAAATTTTACCAATTCTCGACAACGATTTTACTCATGGTGTTGATATGAGCATTGTCGCAGATAGATTAATCGATATTGCCAACACCCAAAATGGCCACGATAACGTCACTATTGCCCTGGTTCATTATCAAATCAGATATACAGAACCAGAATCGATCATGACACCGAAAATATCAGATTTATACCTGTCAAATACTAATGATTTACCGACAAAAGAGACTCCCAGTAGCCAGTTCAACTCTTCCAGGGTGAAAACCCAAGTAATGCCTGATACAGCCCCGGCAAAAAATCAGAAATTTCCCTTACACCTGATCGTATTACCAATTTTTCTGGCATTAGCTGGATTTATGGGCTATTTACTATCGCAGAATTCACCATTCAAAATTCCATTCCCAACCCAACCCGTTGTCACACCAACAAATTTACCGAATCCGCCAATTTTATCAAACGCTGAAAAGCAAACACAACAAGCACAAACAGATTCTTTGGTAGGTTCATTAATTAGTGTCAAAACTGCGATCGCATTTAGCCAAACTCCCTCACCCTTTACCCAGAGTGGTGTAATTCCGGAAGGCACAATTCTCAAAGTTCTCAATACATCCGCAGCAATTCCCGAAGGCACAATCCAAAGTGACAGCATCGAGGTACTAGTTTGTTCTGTCAATTCAGGAACTCTCGGACCATTACCAGTAGAAACAATTAAACCAAAAGAGAAAATCTGGATTCAAGCCTCGCAAATCAAAATCAGTGGCTCCTCCGTCAGCAAACCCGCAGCAGGCGCAAATCCTTGTGCGGATGCGACTGAAGATGATTCCCCAGCAGTCGATACATCTCCAAATGCCAATATTTCTCCAGCAAATCCCTCCAATACTGTTACTCCCAGGAGAAGTTCCAATCCTCCTAGTCGAAATAATTGAACCCTTTTCACCCTTAGAGTGTAACTACAAAAATCAAGTTTCCATAACCGTTATACCTGCGTCAGTAGAAAGACACAAAAAAAGTGATGTAACGAAAAGTAAAGTTAACCAAAAAACCCGAAACTACAATTGGTAGACTTTTGGTGCCCCTCATTCGCATTATTCGCCAGTCAGGAATTAGCTTTTGCAAAATCTTACCACTGGAAGTATTCTTGAGTTCTTTCGGAATCAATTAATATAAACTGGTAACAAACCTGAAATAATTCAGATATGAGCTTGGTGAATATGAATTGGTGAATACGCAAAGGAGGTAAAAGCTCAAACTCTCAACCAGCAAGGAAGAAACACAAAATTAGTGTTTTGCAAACAGGTTTGCCATTTAGGTTTGCCATTTAAAATAGTTCTTTGAAATAACTTGCTTGAACCTTTAAGTTTAATGAATCCATGCCATCCTTAAACCTGGCGATCGCCCGTCTTGTCCACGCTGGCACCAACAATTTTGCGATTGTGGTTGTGGAAGCTCCCTATCCCAGTGGTCGCGTTATTCATGATTGTGTCTGGACACCAGCTTTAACACAAGTTTGGCGAGAGTGGCAGCAATTGTTTGCAGGACATAGCAACCTGGATATATCTGCCCATACTTCCGAAGAAGAGGCTGCATCCCAGCCAGTCAATGTCATGACAATTGAATTACCTGCGTCAACTTCAGGACAGCCGATTAACTACGCTAGTCGGTTAATGCAATATTTTGGTAATAGTTTATGGCAATGGGTTTTTGAGGGGCCAATTCTGAATAGTTTGGAACATAATCGGGGTGCGGCGACAGCATTAGGTAAAAGTCTCCGCTTACGTTTGGAATTACGTGACCCCTATTTAGTCGCTGTCCCCTGGGAAATTATGCAACGCCCTGGTCAGCCCGTAATTTCTCTGAGTCAAAATGTCATCTTTAGTCGCACTACCAGCGATGTGGAACCCCTTCCAGATTTCCGCAAAGACCCTGGATTGAACATTTTACTTGTATTAGGTGAAGATGAGAACCTGAAACTCAGGGAAGAAGCAGAAGTATTAAGAGAAACTCTAACTCAGGGAGTAGCAGTTGCTAGCAGTGCGCGTGGATATGCTCCCTGTATGGTGACTACTCTGATTCAACCCACACCAGAAGAATTAATCGCCGCCTTAGAAACCCAATCCTACAATGTATTTTTCTATGCTGGACATGGATTGCGACATCCTGATGGTGGTATTTTAAACTTACATCCCGAAGCAAGGCTGAATGGGATTGAACTTGCCCAAGTATTAACTCGAACTGGAGTGAAACTAGCCCTATTTAATTCCTGTTGGGGAGCACAACCAGCATCAGTAAATCATCAATCAATACCCTATAGCAGTTTAGCTGAGGTTTTGATTCGACATGGAGTTCCGGCTGTATTAGGAATGCGTGACGAAATTGCCGATCGCGAAAGTCTAAGTTTTATTCAAGCATTTTCTGAAGCCTTGCGATCGCGCAAAGCCATTGATGAAGCTGTCGCCGAAGCCAGACAAAAATTACTAACTAAGTTCGGATTTAATTATCCATCTTGGACTTTGCCTGTGCTGTATATGCATCCCCAATTTGATGGGCAAATTCTTCGTAGTTTGGATGAAAGTATCACCGAACTACCCACATCGCTACCGGAATATACCAAAATTCCCAGCGCTTGCCTGCGATTACTTAATGGTGAAGATAAAATTTCTTTATTACAAAATCCGATTACCCGTATTGGTCGTACTACAGATAATCATATTGTAATTCCTGATTTATCAGTGTCGAGACAACATGCTCAAATTATCTGTCGTGATAACTTCAGCGCCTCAACGCCAGTCCTAAATTATTTTCTACGTGATGACTCAACCGGTGGAACTTTAATTTTTAAAGCGGGGAATTGGCAGCGAATCCATCATCAGGAAATACCCCTGGAATCTGGGATGCAGTTAAAGTTCGGTAGTAGCCGCAATGAAATCTGGGAATTTATCATTGATGAGCGCTAAAAATCAGTGGTAAAAACCGTAGATATACCATTGACTTCACTGGATTTTTAAATGTAACGACTAACTCCAAAAAAATATGCCAAACTAAGCAAAATCATATTCTTTTTGCGGAAACTCAAAACTTGATGCTGTAGCTGTCAATACTACTAAATGAATCACCTGGAGGCAAAAATGAC
Organism: Calothrix sp. NIES-4101; assembly: GCA_004296455.1. Lineage (GTDB taxonomy): Bacteria > Cyanobacteriota > Cyanobacteriia > Cyanobacteriales > Nostocaceae > Brunnivagina. The sequence goes on along the minus strand of AP018280.1, from coordinate 2,483,341 downwards.
CTATTTTAACAATCAAGAAAATATCCAAACTTCCCCTATTCAATTAGAACTCCTGGAAGCACTGCTAGATTCCGAAGACATCAATTATCCTTGGAATCCCGCAGAGGGCGAAACAGAAGACTTTTTTCATCATGTGGAATCGCAGTTTGCAATGCGTGAATTACTTGACGCAGAACTACCTACGCGATCGCAAGCTTTTTATGAAACACTTGATCATCTATGGTCAAACACTGCCAGCACCCAAAACTACAAATGTAATCCAACGATAAATATTATTGCTAGCCTTAAAGAAAGTGTACAAGCAGTAATGACATCTCGTGTTCCCCAGAATTGGATTGAGAAGATAGCTGAAAAAGCGGCGGAAATATTCAACCCTACACAATCAATGGGAGAGCAACTGGTATTGTGTGCAAAAGCGGTATTGCCAAACTTGGGCACTGATGACTTATTAGTTTTAGCGCGTCCATATTCTTATGCGATGCGAAATGGTGAAGCACAAAGCCTTGAGTCTGCGCTGAACAAAGTTGGCGAACACGAATGGAACAATTTATCAGAAATCGAGCAAGCAAGAGTCAGTTTAGCAGTTGCATACTACGCTTTACGTCAGCTCAACAAGTTTCAATCTGAAGCACCTGAAGATTAGATTTAATCCTCAACTTAAATAACAAGTTTGTTTGTGCTGTTTGATAGAGGACAGTGCTGATGTAGTAATTTGTCTATATTTTAGTGTTGATGCTGTTTAGCTAAGGAAAATGCTTTTCTGAGCAGGTGTTGCGAAAAGGTAGTAAAACCCCACTTTAAATCTAACTATAGGTTCTTACTAGTTAAGCGCCATCTATCAAAAGGTAGAACAGCAGGATCAAGTTACCATAGAAGAATTTGTGAAATACATACATATTGTATTCAACATATGTACTTATGCGAAGTATCGATTAAAACCCAACTTTAAAAAATCGTGAGTTTTGCTCGCGATTTTTTATTTATTCATAATATTTAAGAAAAAATACTGTCTATAGCTTTAAGCATTAGTTGTAATTAAGTAAAATCACTGCTGGCATATTTGGTAAGTAATTATCAAAATATACTTAGCTACTTATAAGTAGAAATCAAAATTGATTCAAGATATCAACATCTATTGCTACATACTTGAGGAGATTTAATCGGGTCATTTCAAAATTACAAGTCATCAAAGCATGATCAAATGGTGACTCAATTCTCTTGGCAAGGGTTAGAGATATCATCATTACTCAGATTCATTTGTATTAAGTAATACATAATAAATAGGAGAGAAAAATGCCTTTAGATTACCCTGGTTATTGTTTGCAAAACTATTGCGAAGGTCAAGAAGTATACATGGTGCAGCAAACTTTGCAAGCATTAGGATATTCTTTGAATGCTGATGGTGCATTTGGCCCAATGACCGAAAATGCAGTCATAAATTTCCAAGTGGCAAATGGTCTTGTCGGTGATGGGATTGTTGGTCCAAATACCTGGAATGCTTTAATGTGCCAAGCACGTTGCTAACTAGTAAAAGAAGCAAGTATCCCACTTTTTAAATCGCTACAAGCAGAAAGCCCCAGGCTATTAGCCTGTGGGCATTTTCAAAGCTGGAATGTATGCTTTTTCTGTGATGAAAATCATATTTTTAGTAGGAGCAAAATGCTATTACTAACATTTTCCCATGCTTTTTAACATCTGATATTTTGAGATTCATTGAATCATTAATTCCAGCATTAAAGTTAACTATTAAAGTACATTCATATACCTAAACAATATACAAATATCAATTAGATATAAATTATCAAAGGAGTGTATAAATCATGATTCAGGTCAACGGACAAGCTCCAATATCTCCCACTACATCCCCCAGATCACCATTAGATATAGCACTCGATGTTTATGAAGAAACTCTAATTACGTTGGAACAAGAATCTTTACGACCAACATTTGAGCAGAAAGTTGCTGTGCTGGCAGCACGTGATGGGGTAGAGAAAAAAAAGCAAATGGATCAAAATCCTACTAGTATTAGTTACGCCAGATTACTAAGTTTGGATGAGCGTCTGAAAGCACAAGCCAAAATTCTCAGTGAAGATGACGAACTAGCGCAATGGAAAGATAGTTTGAACGCCGCGCCAAATATGTGGTGGTGGCATTTGAAATATCCTTTGGTAATGTCATCAACCAAAGTAGCAAAACGTTATCAAGAGAGTATTTCCCTACTCGAAGCAGCACTTCCCTACCCGACTCAAGAACAAGTTTTAGAAGTATTACTTGCTCGTGATGCAATTGAGACTTCTCGAGATAATCAACCTTTACCAGAACATATTGCCAAAATAGTTATAGATTTGGATGAAAGATTGCGATCGCTTGCGGATGTAATTAATAGAGATGGGAAGTTGGAGTATTGGAAGAAGAGTTTAAGTAAAATTACACCTAATACTTGGTGGTGGGAACTCAGCGATATTGAACCAATACCAACTCAAGCGGTAGAACGTTACGAAAAGGCTTTATTTGCTTTAGAATCACCGCCAAAACCCAGTTCTGAAGAATTATTAGAGGTGTTGCTAGCACGGGATGCTGTAGAAAAAGCTTGGACTAAGCAGCAACAACCACCTCGTCATCTGACTGCAAAAATTATTGAATTAGATAAGCGGTTAAAAGCTCAATCGCAAGCTTTTGCTAACGACGACATCGTTGATGAGTGGAAAAATAACCTCAAACCACCAGAGATGAATTGGTGGTGGTCTTTCACTCGTTCTATTCCTTTACCTAATGAAGCGATCGCTCGTTACGAAAAAACTATTCAGGTAATTGATAACAGCAAACCCCCTTCCTCAGAACAACTTTTAGACACCCTTTTAGCTCGCGATGGGGTAGAGGAAGCAGTTGAGGGAGCTTATCGAGATAAACCTGTTCCCGAAAAGCTAGCCAGACAAATAATTGCTCTAGACAACAAATTAAAGCAATATCGGCTTGATTTGAATAAAGACAACCAAATTAGGCAATGGAAAGATAGTTTAAAACGTCAAAATCGCTGGTGGTGGGAACTCAAACCTGCGATCGTTGGTTCTGAGGAAGAACCCGGAACCCGTAAAGATTGGTTATTTAACACTTTAGCTGTAGTTTGTTTGGGTGTTGGTGCTGCTTTTACTGCTTATAGTAGTCAGGTATTTTTCCAGAAAGTTGAAGGACAAGAGGTTCAACAAGCTGATTTATCCCAAAACATGGCTGCTGTCTTGCAAGTCATCGGCTTGGGTGCAGGTGGTGCAGCAGCATTAACTAGTGGTGGTAGAAAAACCCTGGAAAAACTATTTACCAATTTACAATTACCCCCTAGTAAACAAGCACCTACTGCTTTAGCGATCGCAGCTGGAATGACTGCAATTACTGGTACTCTTGCTGCATCTTTACCATTATGGGGAAAAGTTTATATCTCTCAAGGAGAAGCACATCTACAAAATACCAATTGGCTGAAAGCTCAGGATAGTTTTCTTCAGGCAAAAAAATTTATTAGTGGAGATGAAGACAAAGCGGAAGTCGAAATTGGTTTAGGAATGTCCTATGAACATCTAGGAGATTTAGCTAAAGCTAAAGATTATTACAAACAAGCTGCATACTTAGACAATATTGAAGGTATGACTCGCTATGCTCGATTGAGTCTGGTTGATTTCTTCTTAAAAAATCCACCTAATTCACGTGTTCAACCTTCGGTAACTGATGAAAATCTCAGGCAAGCTCATCTTTTTAATCAGCGTGCTTGGATTAGAATCACGAAATGGTTAGATAAAAATCAGCAAACTCCTGAAAAAATCGACAGAAACTTATTGAATTTAACACAGTTAGCTCGTACAAATGGCTCCATTATTTCTGCTGTTCAAGATTTAATTGTGTCTCCAAAAGACAATAAAGCTTTACAAGACGAAGAATATCGTCAAAAATATTGGACAGAATCGGTAGCAGGGCTTTTTAAATCAAACTTAGATGAATTGAAAAACCTTAAGGTTGCTGATAATGATGCTCTTAATGTCAGAGCTATTTGCTTTACATACATTACAGGTGAACAACTTAGATATACAGAGAACATTACTAATGTTCCCCCAGAGTTATTTAGTCTTGTTCATGGATATATGGAGCAAGACCCTAATGCTCCAAATTGCTACGATGATAAAGCTCTGAGTATTTATGATTTTTCCCTGATTGAAGCTTTAGCAAAAATGTATAAAAAGCCTAAATATAGAAACGTTTTAGCAGATAATTACCAACAACAAATTACTAATGCTGAAACAACAAATTCTAATCAAAATCCTCAAGGTTTTAATCCTCAATCAGGATACGAAAACCAAAATTCCCAAGATAGTCAATTGACTGCACCTAGTATTAATCCTTAAATGTAATATTAGTATTTTCCGGAATCTGGTGAATATTTAGTGAATTTATCTAATGTCTAACATTAGCTTCCAATAGTCTTAGACTTATGGCTATGTTTATACTATTTTGATGCTAAGTACATCTTTTTATCAATCAGTAATTTATCTTTGTATATATTTTAAAATATGCTCTTTCCTACTTACGAATTTTTCGTTTTTTTTATAATTGCTTTTGCTTGTGCTAGTTGTTTCAAACAACATATTACCTTTTATAAATATTTTTTATTAATTACTAATATTATTTTTTATTCATTTTGGGGTGTGAGATTTTTAGAGTTATTAATTATAGATGTTATTATTAACTATCTCATTCTGGAAGGGATAAATACTAGTAAAAATAAACGGTTTTTTCTGATTGTCGGAATTTTTATTAACTTAGCCTATCTAGGATTTTTTAAATATTACAATTTTTTTGTAGATTCACTGCAAGAAACATTAAATAAATTTCAGATTCCTAGCGATATATTAATATTGCAGATTATTGCACCAGTGGGAATTTCTTTTTATACATTTAGAGTTATTGCTCATCTCATTGACTGCTATAAAAAGCAAATTCAAGTCCCTAAATTTTTAGATTATACTGTATATGTTACCTATTTTCCGCAAATTGCCTCTGGGCCAATTGCTAGAGCTAAAGACTTTTACACACAACTAAATAGTCATAATAAATATTACTACAAAGTAGAATCAGTCATTGTACTAATAATATCTGGACTTTTTAAAAAATATACTTTATCCAGCTTTCTATTTAACTTTACTAAAGTTCCCTTTCAACTACCAGAGCAATATTCTAGCTTTGATTTAATCCTAGCTGCACTAGCTTATTCCTGCTATATTTATGTTGATTTTAGTGGATATTCTGATCTAGCAAATGCTATTTCTAGCTTATTTGGATTCCCACCAACCCAGAATTTTAATATGCCCTATCGCGCTCAAAGTTTGCAGGAATTTTGGCGAAGATGGCACATTAGTCTCTCAGAATGGTTACGAGATTATCTATATATTTCATTGGGAGGAAGCCGCAAAGGTAACTTTAGAAAACATTTTAATTTGCTAATGACAATGGTGATTGGTGGTTTTTGGCATGGTGCGGGTTGGAATTTCCTAATTTGGGGTTTTTTACATGGAATTGGTTTAGTTTTTACTCACCTATGGAAAGATTTTATGAAAAATATCCAATCCAAAAACCAATCTCATCAATTTGCTTTAGGTAGTAATCTTGTTGTTTTTTCTGAGGTTAATCAAAAACAAGTCTTTACGAATTGGTTCCGGTTTTATTGGGGACAAGTTGTATCTATATTTAGACCTATATTTGCTTGTACATTGACTTTCAGCTATGTAACTATGTGTTGGATATTTTTCAATACCTCTAATTGGGAAACATCTCTCAAATTTTTACAACAGATTGCCAATTTTTCATCAAATTTAGAATTGCGATCGCAATTTAATATTTGGCAGTTATATGCAACCTTTGGCATTATATTTATGATGAATTTTTACGGAGATAAGATTAGTCTTGGCTTGCAAAATATTCTGACACAGCGCAATCTGATAATTCAAACAACGTTTATATCTATTCTACTCTACGTTGTTTTTAGATTAGGACCAAATACTGTGCCACCATTTGTTTATTTTGGTTTCTAATTCTTATTAGATACTTGCTCCGATATTTCTAATATTTATTAATATTATGCAGGACTTAAAGTTTTTAGCTCTTTGTGGTTTAGTTACTTCTAGCCTAATTGCAGTGAATATACCACTCTTTATTAAAAGTTTTGGTTCTAGTCAACTGGCTAGCAATGACATTAAACAAGCCGCACAGCAAATTAAGTTAGAGGGATTCAGGAAAGTTGAATCTGATTTTTGGGATAGTATCAAAGAAATTGATAGTGAATCTCAAATAGCAGCACAAACTACAGAATCAGAAATAGAACCAGAATCCAAAATTCAAAAATCTATTAAAACTAACGCTAATACTCAAAAAAATAGTCAACTGAAACCGCAAGTTAAAAACATTGTACAAACTAAAACTCAACTACAATCAAAAACATCCGTAATCTATTCAGTAAATTTCCAAAATAAACAATTAGAAACACCTTTAGAAAAACAAGAAACAAATCCAGATATTCTTGCTCAAGAATCATCGTCCAATCCACCTATACGCCAAGCAGCACCATCTAAACGTTTTTTGTTGCTGGGGGATTCTATTATGTCTTTTCTGGGAGTTGCATTTGAGAATAGTATCAAAAAATCGGATTACGACTTGGAAATAATTAAAGTTGCTTATAAAATTTCCACAGGCTTAAACCGCATCGATTTTTATAATTGGTATTCACGAACACGAGAACTTATTCAACAAAATAACCCTGATGTAATGGTAGTAGTTTTTGGTGGTAACGATGACCAACATATTTTAGATGTGAACAAAAAATTACGAGCCGAATTAACACCAGAGTGGGAAAAAGCATATGAGGAACGTGTGGAAAGATATGCAAAATTGCTTGATGAATATCCTGTCAAAAAAGTGTACTGGATAGGTCATCCAATGTCTAATATAGCTAGATATAATCGTTTTTTTGCTATTTTTAATCGCATTTATAAGAAAGTCTTAGCCGCACATCCAAAAATTGAATTTGTTGATTATTGGAATACTTTTGCTGTCAATGGTAAATTTTCTCCCATAGCTGCTGATAGTAAAGGTAGACGTGCCAGAGTACGGTATAACGATGGGTTACATCCCAGCGAACATGGCGCAAAGATTATGATTGAAATTCTCAAAAAGAAAATGATTGATGAGGGTGTTTTACAACCAAAAGCAAAACCGAGTAAATAATCGGACAAAATAATTGAAAATGTTACTTCAAATTAATTAGTTTCATGAACTTAAGAAAAATCTCATTTCGCCAATTTTTGATTATTACTGCAATTACCTTTTTCAGTATCACAACCTTGATTTGGGGAAAAGTATTTGCCAATTCCATTGCCCAAGTGGTGCAGAAACAAGCTTATGATGTAGAGCGCAATATTGTTTACCAAACAGTAAATCAGCATCAATTAAAACTTGATGTTTATAAAAATAAGAAAGCTGGCTTGCGTCCTACATTGATGGTAATTCATGGTGGAGGTTGGATTAAAGGGAACAAAGAAGGAGAAGAACTCTTTTTTAAACCCTATCTTGATTGGGGTTTTTCTGTCGTTAATATTAACTATAGGTTGGCAAATACAGCATTAGCTCCAGCAGCAGTAGAAGATTCTATATGTGCTTTAAATTGGCTAAATAATAATGCATCAAAATATAATTTTGATACCAAAAAAATTGTTTTAACTGGATTTTCAGCAGGTGGGCATCTTGCTTTGACAACAGGGATAATGCCTGATGTGACAAAATTCAATCAAAACTGTCCAGATATTAAAAAAACAAAAGCTGCTGCAATTATTAACTGGTCTGGAATTACTGACGTTAATGATTTACTAGTTGGACGCAACCAGAAATACTTTGCAGTTCAGTGGTTTGGAAATCAAACTTCCCCACGGGAAATTGAAATTGCTAAAAGTGTTTCTCCAATAACTTTTGTGCGTCCAAATTTACCTCCAATCATGACAATACATGGTGAGAAAGATACTTTTGTTCCTTATAGCCATGCGACTAGACTGCATCAAGCCCTCAAGAAAGTTGGGACTGTAAATCAATTATTCACAGTTAAAGGTGCAGCACATGGAGGTTTTAGTAAGATACAAAAACAACAAATATATGCTTCCATTAAACTATTTTTAATTAAGCACAACATAATTAGTAAAAATCAATAACCATCAATATTTTCTAGAATTGAGAAGTAATTGGTTAAAAGTAAATATCCCCGACTTATTAAACAAAATGGGGATATAAGATATTACTTTTTACAAATAAAATATAAGGTAATTACTAATTATTTGATGGGTGAACTTAACCCCTTAATCGAAAGAACTTGATATCCATCTCCTTGTGGCAGACATTGACCATTGGAATCGATAGGGCAAGGTGTTTTAGCAGATGAAGGGCGAGTTCCTTCTGCATAAATTGTAGTGATTTCGACTGATTGATTATGCCAAAATTTTAAGTGATCGCGGTTAATTTTTCCAGAAGGACGTAGTAATAAGCGAGTTGGATTGGAAGAATTAGTAATCAGAAAAAACTCTTCACCTCGATAAGCTCTAACTGACCTGGTGGGAGGTATTTCTTCATAAATTAATTTCCCTTGTAAAGTTTTTATCTGGGAATTATGTAGATTTGAGTTGGAATTACTTTCCTGCTTCTGCCAAAGTCCCAGGCGCTTATTCTTTGCATTCGCTTCTGCTATTAACAATTGGCTTCTATTCTCAAGACAATAGTGTAAAGAATTTTTATCCACAATTGCATTACCATCTACCACCATTTGCAGATTGACAGAACGATTATCTAGGAAAACCTCACCCAAGTTATTCCCATTTTCATCTACTCCTAGATTCTTAATCACAATAGGAGTTTTAGCTGGCAATAGCTGTTTTAGCTTTTGTGTTGCAATTGAATCATACCAACTTTGAGTACTAATACAAGCTAGATTTATTGTATTTGTTTTTCCTCCATTATCTTTAACAGTAATTTGATGACCACCTGTAACACCCACTACTGTAGCCAGCACTAAAATGAGTTCAATTAAATCCATCATATTCATTTAACTTTTACCAAGCTATTGAATCTTTTATATCTCTTCTAATTACAGGTGTAAATTCTACTTTCTTTCCAAAAAACGAGTCGCGAAATTTTGTGCCCGATTTGGTGAAAGTGCTCTAGCTTTAAGAATTGCAGCCATTAAAAAGGCATAAGAAATCACCCCAACAGCCACTAATAACAAAGCACTAATCGCCCCTGTTGCATTCCACAGGGCATGAAGTCCAGATGCAGTTAAATAACCTACTAAGAGAATTTGCCAGCCTTTACTGGGTTTGAGCACAGCCAAACCAATGAAATAGCCCAAATACCCGCTATAAGCCATATGTCCGGCAACTATACCTAAAATTCGGGGAATTAGCAGTTGTAATCCCACCAACTGTCCGGCATCTACACCTGATTGTTGAGCAACATTGAAAGCAATCTGGGGGACGTATTGTCCTAGAGTTTCCGATAAGGTGAAACCTACAGCTGAAGCTGTTCCCAGCAAAATACCATCAAGTGGTTCCCAAACACCAACGCGATCGCGCCAAGGATGGGGCAAAAATCGACCAATTCCGTAGGCAACGAGTACAGGTAAAGCTTTGAGCAATTCCTCCATTAAACCGGCACCTACAAACATTCGCCATAACAACTCGGTGAGGGTAATTGGTTGGTTATCTCGGGGTAAACGACCTCCTAATGTGTCGCGAAAAACATAAATAAATAAATCCAGAATTGGACTTTTTAAAATGATTGCTGTCGATAATGCAACAGCAACAATTACCCACCAAGGCTTGTGTCTACCACACAATCGATAAATAAAGTAATATGCAGCCGAAGCGATATAAGTACCGACAATATTGTTGGTATTAAAAATGGGATGTGGTCTTGCTTGACCAACGGTAGCAAACATTAATACGACAAATACTACAGTTAGTATTCCCGGAACTAAATAAGCTTTACTGGTTAAATCTTTGCCTGTGGAAATAATGGGAAACAATTGTGTAAAACTGACCGAATCAATTTGTGTATCAGGTTCATACCTACTAGCAGGTGCGAGAGAAACAGCAGCAGGAGAACCGATAACTGTTGCTTCATAGTTAACTTCATACTCAAACAAAAATTGCGGGCCATCTTGTGCCAGAGAAATACGATCGCCGTTTTGTAATTCCTGACAACCTTCAATTCGGTGATCATTTAAGTAAGTACCGTTAGCGCTACTCAAATCACAAATGACCCAAGTATTCCCGCCATCGGGGGATGGAGATAATGGGCGAACTACTGCATGGCGACGCGATACCATTCGATATTTGGTCGCATCCAAAACAATTTGACAACCAGGATCACGTCCAATTACTACCTCCCTATGAGCGAGCAGCGAGTAGCCAGACTCCGACTCCAAAGCTGTCCCATTAGCAGACACTAGCCGGAGAAATGCATTCTGTCTTGCGTTTTTGGCTGTCATCGAGTTACGGGATAAATCTAAACATTTTTTGAAACGAATTTGGCAGTAGGATTAACCCCAACCGCATCAGCAGCATTGCTAAATACACTATAGCTTTACTCTCTATTAGAGAATTAGAAATTAAAAATTAAAAATAGAAACACCACTAGCAAATGCTGCTAATGGCGATTGGTATCTTTATCACAAATTTATGTTAGCGATGATTTTTGTATCACATTTATCATTAATTAATTTCCGCCATTTCCAAATGCTCAATTTTAGTCCCAAGCAATTTGATAAATTCTGCTAACCAAAGCGGATGGGCAGTCCAAGCTGGTGCAGTAACTAAATTACCATCAACAATTGTCCCATCCAATGAAGTTTCTATGTAATTTCCACCTGCGTTACTTACATCAGGACTGCAAGCAGGATAAGCAGTACAATTTTTATTCTTTAAGACATTAGCTGCGGCGAGTAATTGTATTCCGTGGCAAATAGCTGCGATCGGCTTTTTTGTGTCCGCAAAATGACGTGTAATTTCAATTACTTGATTATTTAGGCGAATATACTCAGGTGCTCTTCCTCCTGGAATCACCAAAGCGTCATAATTTGCAGCTTGAATTTCATCAAAGGTAGCGTTAAGAGTAAAATTATGACCAGGTTTTTCGCTGTAAGTTTGGTCTCCTTCAAAATCATGAATTGCTGTGCGGATTTTGTCTCCAGCCTTCTTGTGAGGACAAATGGCATGGACGGTGTAACCAACCATTTGTAAAGCTTGGAAAGGAACCATGACTTCGTAATCTTCAACGTAGTCACCAACAAGCATTAATATTTTTTTGGTAGACATCTCATTACTCTCTTTGATTTTCTATATTTTTTACATTTATTTATTGAATCTATATTTTATTTCAGTAATCAAACAGGGTTTTCATATTTTAACAAATGATCATAACTAGTTATCCAAATTTATTGATTCGTAATTTTACTCAAATATTTATAATCTTAATCTGAAGACGAAATTAAATTAAATTCTTTTAATGCTTGCGGAAAATTTTTATTTTCATGCCCTGAACGACTGAGCTTGATTAATGCAAATCTTTGTAAAGGAGATAAATCTCTCCATTGTTGTTGTGTAATTCTGACGCTAAATTCAGAGGCTTTTTTTTGAATTTCTTCAGGGATTTTATTTGTATTTAGCCAATCTGGATATTGCTCAATTGGTAATTCTGAAGCTGTTTTCCCAGTATGCTGAAGGATAAGATTTTGCAAATATTTACGATATGCTTGCACCTCCTCTTCATTTGTACATTGCATATCAGCTAAAGCTTGACGTTCATCTGAATTCATCTGATTCCAGTCAGCTAATTTTAGCTTAATACCGCAGGTATCAAGGTTGTATCTTACTTGCATAGGTATACAACGCAGAGAGTCAACAAAATCAGCTTCAAATATGAAGAAATTTGCCATTTTATTTGATTAAATATAATTAAAATGTCGAGATTATATAGTGATTAATCCCAGGTTGGAAAATGGGAATTATACTTATTATTTTGATTTAGAATTACCACTACGAATAATCCAATAACTGATTGATAAAGATAAAACAGCAATCCCAAGACCAATAATATCCATACCCGAGACTTTATCGAGGTCTAAAATAATAATTTTCCGAGCAACGGCGATTAAAGAAGTTACAATTACTAATTCAACTTGTAAAACATGTTTTTTGAGATAGCCTGTTATATTTTCCAAAATTTCTAAGGCAATTAAAACATTTAAAAATAATCCAAATACTTTAAATAAAGTCTTATAAAAACTTCCATAGTTGGCAAATGCGAGTAATTCTCTAAACATCAAAGTAATTAAATCGCCTATGGCTGCCAAAATAACAACTAACATGCAAAGGGAAAGAATTTTTGCAACTATCACCTCAATATTCTCAATTAGGTGCATAAAATTCTCATCTGTAGTCCACTCACGAAAATTTTTGAATAATCTCCGCATGTACCTTGCTCCTCTCTGAAGTAACAAATCAAAAGTTAAAAGATAAATAAAAATATTTGTTGATAAATCAAATTTATTTTTCTTTTGGGTTACTAATAATTCCTTGTGCTTCCTCTGCATTGCTGAACTGAAGTAAATGTAAATTCAACCAGAAAACTTATATTTTATGCATTGATTACATCAAGCCAACTGATAAACTCAGCAATAAAATACAAAAAATATGGTTAGATGCATCGACATAAGTTAATGCATCTCATGTGATTTATAAATAATCACAAACTGGTAGTTAGAGCGCAATTGATAAAGGCGATCGCACTCTTAATCGTAATTATTATTTTCAGGTTGAATATATTAGCAGCTTAACATTCAGAGGGTTGCAATTGATAGTTATTAACAATCAATTTGATCGCAATGGGCACAAGTCGCACAGCACAGGCTTTTAATTCTGGTTGCAGCGAGTCGGGGCAAGATTGGGGATGGGTAAGTGCATTAGCTTCGGCATTTTCTGCCCAAATAGCACCCCAGTGGATGGGGACAAACACCGTACCGGGAGCTATGGAACGAGTCACTTTAGCGCAAAATTTGGCATTTCCACGACGCGATCGCACTTCTACCCAGTTACCATGAATAATACCCAAATCGTTGGCATCAAGAGGATGAATCTCGATAAAGGGTTCGGGATACATTTGGCGAATTTTCTCGATTCTTCCCGTGCGGGTTTGGGTGTGCCAATGCCCATAAACTCGACCTGTTGTCAATACAAAGGGGAAATTGGGGTCGGGTGGTTCTGCTAATCCCAGGGCATGACGAGGAACAAAATTTGCCTTTCTATTGGGTGTGGGAAAAATGTAGTTGGTGTAGAGACGTTTTGAGGTGCCCCATTGAATCGCACCTTCCTGTTTGAGTCTGCCATGATTGATATCGCTCATGTCGCAGACACGATTTTTGGTGAGTTGGACAAATTCACTATGAACTGCGGCAGAATTAGTAAATGCGAATTTATCGGTAAAACCCAAGCGACGAGCGACTTCGGCGAATATTTCCCAGTCGGGTTTTGCTTCTCCAGGTGGTTGGCGAAATGCTTGACATAAAGTGACAACTCTCTCGGAATTAGTCATTGTCCCAGTTTTCTCACCCCATTGAGCAGCAGGTAATAAAACATGGGCAAATGCTGCGGTTTCTGTGGGGTAATATGCGTCTTGGCAAATGGTAAAAGGTGATTTTCTTAATGCTGCTTTGGTACGTTCCAAGTCCGGTAAACTGACTGCTGGGTTTGTTGCCACCACCCAAAGCATTTGCACATCACCAATTTCCAAGCCAGTAATCATATCCCAAGCTGTGCGACCATTATGAGGCGATATGCTGCCAGGGGTGACTCCCCAGAATTGTTCGACTTCATTCCGGTGTTGAGGATTGGTAATGAATCGATAACCTGGTAATAGATTTGCTAATCCCCCTGTTTCTCTGCCACCCATTGCATTTGGTTGTCCGGTGAGGGAAAAAGGGCCAGCACCAGGTTTGCCAATTTGTCCCGTTAATAGATGTAAATTAATAATACTGTTGACTTTGGCTGTACCTTCCCGCGATTGATTAACACCCATCGACCACAGGGATAGGACATTTTTTGATTCAGCCCAATAACGTGCTGCGGTTTCTAATTCTGGAAGGGAAATACCGCAGGTTTCGGCAACTGCTTCGGGTGGATAGTATTGGACGAGTTGGGCAAATTCGTGAAAATTGTTGGTGCAATCTTCAATAAATGCAGCGTCAATTTCACCCCAACGTAATAATAAATGAGCAATACCATTGAGTAAATTGATGTCTGTTCCTGGACGAATAGCTAAATGTAAATCTGCTATTTCCGCAGTTGGAGTCCGACGAGGATCAACAACAATTAATTTTACTTGGGGATTTTTCTTATGGTATTTAGCAAACCGATTAAAGACAATCGGATGACACTCGGCAGTATTCGAGCCAATAATAAACGCACAATCAGTTAATTCTAAATCTTCGTAACAGCAAGGTGGGCCATCAGAACCAAGACTTTGGCTGTAACCTTTGACAGCGCTCGACATACACAAGCGCGAATTCGAGTCAAAATTATTCGTTCCCAAACAGCCCTTGAGTAACTTTTGAGCAATGTAATAGTCCTCAGTCTGCATTTGCCCAGAACCATACATACACAAACCATCAGCACCAAAGGTTGTGCGAATCATTTGAATGCGATCGCAAATCAAATTCAATACTTCGTCCCAACTTACCCGCCGAAATTCGTCATCGAGGGAATCCCGCACCATTGGGTACAATAATCTATCTTGATCAAGGGATTCAGCCACAGTTGCACCCTTAACACAAACCATACCTTGACTCGATGGATGGGTGCGATCGCCTCTGACTTTTGCCTTAGATTGGGGATTATCTGTCGAACTAGAAGCAACCTCTAAACCACATCCAACACCACAATAAGGGCAAAGAGACTTAATAGTGTTAACAATCTCAGTCACAGTCTAGAAACCCTGGTAATTTCAAAGTGGAAGGGGAAGAGGGGAAGACACGGAGAAGAGAAGACACGGGGACGCGGGGATAAGAAGAAATAAAACCCTGTTTCTGTATATCCCCTTTGATATCTTTCCTAATTTTTTCTAATCTAATTTTTGCTAATTATTCTGCTGCATCGTCGTGGGCAAACTTATTGTATAAAAAGTCTAGTGCATAGTTGCGTAACTCGTAATATTTGGGGTCTTCCATAATCCGGGAACGGTTACGAGGGCGGGAAAAAGGTATATCTAATATCTCGCCAATCTTAGCTGCGGGACCATTTGTCATCATCACGAGACGGTCTGCCATAAATAAGGCTTCGTCAATATCGTGAGTAATCATTAATACTGTGACTCGATGCTCACGCCAAATTTTTAAGAGTTCTTCCTGGAGTTCTTCTTTAGTAATGGCATCCAAAGCCCCAAAAGGTTCATCAAGAATCAACACTTGGGGACGGATAGACAAAGCACGAGCGATCGCCACTCGTTGTTTCATCCCCCCGGAAATTTGACCGGGCTTTTTATCCATTGCTTCAGTCAATCCCACCATCGCTAAATGTTCTTTGACAATGGCGCGTTTTTCGGCTTGGGGTTTATGGGGAAATACCGCATCAACCGCAGTATAAACATTGTCAAATACTGACATCCAAGGTAGCAGGCAGTAATTTTGGAACACCATCATGCGATCGGGTCCCGGTTCGGTAATTGGTTGGTCTTGTAGTAAGACTACCCCATCACTGGGAGTATTAAATCCAGAAACCATATTCAACAAAGTCGATTTGCCGCAGCCAGAATGCCCAATTATGCAAATAAATTCACCTTCTTGCACATTTAAATCAATTCCATCTAAGACTGTGTAAGGCCCATTCGCAGTGGGATAGATTTTGCTTACACCTTTGATGGTGAGGAAATTTTGATTTTGATTGGGTGGTGACTGAAATGGCATTCTATTGGGGACGCGCTGTGGTGCTTGCATAATCATAACTTTTGGTAATGGGTAGTTTTTATCAGCGAGGCAACTGGGAAGAAGGAATTCCCTTTCCTTGATTAAATAAATACTTCTTCAACACTCAGTGGATGCTTGATTGCAAAACTGCGGATATATTCAATCGGTTCGGAAGGGTTAAATACTTTGCCATCGAATAAACTAATCGGAGCATCACGTCCAATATCAATAATTTCCAATTCACGGGCGGCTTCACCAAATATATCGGTGCGGCAGACTCGTTCGATAATATCTACCCAGTTTTTCGGGAAAGAAACCATTCCCCAGCGCGCTAACTGCGTCAAAATCCATAACATTTCCGTGCGATCGGGATAATTAGCTTTATTGACAAAAAACTGATTATATGATGGTAAAAATTGTGCTGCTTGACCGTCACCTTTGTCATAGGCATCGATAAAGCCAGGACGAATCGATTCGGGATTTGTACCTAGATATTCGGGACGGGAGAGAATTTCGACAATTTCTTCACGATTGCGTAAGTCGTCGCAATATTCGCAGGCAGATAATAGGGCTTTGACCAAAGCTATGTGGGTTTGTGGATATTTTTCAGCCCAATCTTCCCGCACACCTAAAACTTTTTCGGGATGTCCCGACCAAATTTCTAAGGCAGTAGCGGCAACAAAACCAATTTCGTCATTGACAGCGCGGGTATTCCAAGGACCTCCAACACAATAACCATCGATCGCACCGGATTTGAGGGCTGCTACCATTTGCGGTGGCGGCACAACGGTTAAATTCACATCTTCGTCGGGATTGATACCACCAGCAGCTAACCAATAGCGCATGAGCAGGTTTTGCATTGAGGCGGGATGCACTACTCCCAAAACGTGGTTGTGATTTTCATCTGCTTGTAATGCGGCTTTTAAATCTGCGAGGGAGTGAACTCCTTGCTGTTGGAGTTTCTTGCTTAAAGTAATCGCATTCCCATTGCGGGAGAGAATCATTGCACAGACTACAGGCACAGGTGTTTTCTCCCCAGCCCCTAAAGTCAGAGCCAGTGGCATCCCGGCAACCATTTGGGCGGCATCTAGCCTACCACTACCTACACCTTTGGCTATTTCCTTCCAAGAAACTTCCCGACTCAGGGTGACTTCTTCTAATCCAAACTCTGCAAAAAAGCCTTTTTCCTTCGCCACAATTAGGGGTGCAGCATCGGTGAGGGGAATAAAACCAAGGTCGAGATTGACTTTTTCCAAGCCATTGCGGGAAATCACCACAGGGGCAGATTGTTTCGTCGTCGCGCGTTTCTTAGCAAGTTTTTGTTGGTTGAGGAAATAAATCATTTCATTCCGCAAACCGTAGTAATTGGGATGATTCACCACCTCTAAGCGTTGGCGTGGACGGGGAATGGGGACTTCGAGGATTTGCCCGATATGTGCTTCCGGCCCATTGGTAAGCATAACAATGCGATCGCTTAATAATAATGCTTCGTCAACGTCGTGTGTCACCATGACGCAGGTGAGGTTGTTTTCATTGCAGATTTTCATCAACTGTTCCTGCAAACTACCTCTGGTTAGAGCATCAAGTGCCCCAAAAGGTTCGTCGAGTAAGAGTAATTTGGGACGGATTGCTAATGCTCTAGCAATGGATACACGCTGTTTCATCCCTCCCGATAATTCATGGGGGAGCTTGTTGGCAGCATTACGAAGTCCGACTAAATCAATGTGGTGTTCGACAATTCCCCGGCGTTCTCCTTTGGGTTTGTTTTTATATACTTCATCGACTGCCAAGCCAATATTTTCGCGGACATTGAGCCAGGGTAGTAATGAGTAATTTTGAAACACCACCATGCGATCGGGTCCTGGTTCACGTACCTCCCGCCCTTCTAGGGTGACACCACCAACGCTAGCCCGATCTAATCCCGCAATAATATTAAGTAAAGTTGATTTACCGCAACCAGAATGACCAATCAATGAGATGAATTCACCTTGTTGAATTTTTAATTCAATATTTTTCAGGGCGATATATTGATTGCCATTAGGCAAATTAAACACACGGTCAATATGGTCTACTTCCACAAAACTGGTAGTCATTGATTAGTCCTACTTGATTATTATCAACAGATAAATTAGTTTCAATAATCCTATTTTTGCCCTTCAGGGACGACTTTGCTAGCCACAAATGCCACCAGGCGATCGAGTAATAAACCAACTAAACCAACATAAACCAAGGCTAAGATAATTTCACTCAAGTTTGTTTCAGTATTAGTATTATAAGCATTCCAAATAAAGGAACCAATTCCCACACCACCAGTCAACATTTCTGCCGCTACAATTGCCAACCAAGATAAGCCAATTCCAATTCTTAAACCAGTAAAAATATAAGGAACTGTTGCCGGAAAAAGAATTTTTAAGAAATACTTCATTCCACTCAATTTTAAGACTCTGGCAACATTGCGATAATCTTGTGGTAATTGCTGTACGCCCACCGTCGTGTTAATGAGAATTGGCCAAATCGAAGTAATAAAAATTACGAAAATAGCGCTAGGATTTGCTTGTTGAAATCCAGCTAAGGAGATTGGCAACCATGCTAGTGGTGGAACTGTTCGCAAGACTTGAAATATGGGGTCTACAGCATTATAAACTAATGCATTTGAGCCAATTAAAATCCCTAAAATGACACCCACTGTTCCCGCTAAAGTAAACCCAATACTAACCCTTCCTAAACTACTCAGTATTTGCCATCCTAATCCTTTATCGTTTTCACCATTATCAAAAAATGGTTGAATGATGAATGGATCCCAAGTTTCAGCAATAGTTTCAATCGGCCCAGGTAACTTTGAACCGGGAAAAGAACAAGCGATTTGCCAAATTGCGAGAAAGACAGCAAGCGCAATTAATGGTGGTACTACTTTTTTTGATATCACTTTCATGACATCATTTTGGATACTTTTTTTTCGAGTACGTCTGCCAAGTGTTGCTGTCATTTTTGAATATCTCCAACAGTAATTGAGTAATGGGTTTGAGATTATGCTTGGGTTATTTATTGGTGATTCAATTCTTTAAATGTTGCTGAATTCAAAAATTAATCTTGTGCAGAGATTAGGAGTTTCCAAAACCTCGTCTCTTAATTTTGTGTTTCAATTCAGCAAGGCTATGATTTTGATAACTGAAGTTAGGCACTTTTAATTTTTAAGCTCTTTAAATACTCTTCTGGTTTTTCGGGGTCAAATTTGACCCCATCAAAGAAAGTTTCCACTCCACGGGAAGTACTTGCGGGAATTTGGTCAGCTGGTAATTTCAAAGCTTGAGCAGCTTTCTTCCACAAATTTTCTTTGTTGACTTGATCGACGATCGCCTGAATATTAGTATCTTTTGGTAACTTGCCCCAACGGATATTTTCAGTTAAAAACCAACTATCATGACTCTTGTAGGGGTAGGAAGCGTTATTAGCCCAGAACTTCATGCGGAAGTCAAAGTTTTTGGCATTGCGTCCATCGCCGTAATCTATATTACCTCGGAAGCGCTCCAAAATATCCGAGACAGCTACGTTAAAGTACTTACGGTTGGAGCATATTTTACACATTTCTTCTTGGTTTTCTAGTTTATCACACCATTGCTGTGCTTCCATAACTGCCATCAGCAAAGCCTGTGTAGCATTGGGATTTTTATCTACCCAATCTTTTCGCATCGCAAAAGCTTTTTCTGGGTGGTCTTTCCACAACTCACCTGTAACTAAAGCTGTATAACCCAATTTTTGGCTGACTAACTGAGCATTCCAAGGTTCTCCCACACAAAAAGCGTCTATCGTCCCAACTTTCATATTTTGAACCATTTGTGGCGGTGGTACGGGTTCTAAACCAAGGTCTTTGTCTGGATCAATACCTCCAGCAGCTAACCAGTAGCGCATCCATAAATCGTGAGTCCCACCTGGGAAAGTGATACCAACCTTTGTTGCTTTGTTTTCGGCTTTAGCTTTGCTAGCAACATCTTTCAGGGCTTTGCTTTCGATCCCCACCTTCAAGTCTTTAAATTTATTCGCTACCGAAATCGCCTGACCATTGAGATTTAATCGTGCCAAAATATACATTGGCACTTTGTCAACGATAGTAATTTGGTAGGGCATGGGGCTCAGAATGTGCGCTCCATCAATCCCACCTCCCGATGAGCCTAATTTTAAATTATCGCGGGTTACAGGCCAGGATGTTTGTTTACTCACTTCCACATCTGTCATCCCGTATTTGGCAAAGAATCCTTTTTCTTTGGCGATAATTAGAGGTGCTGCGTCGGTTAAGGGGATAAACCCAAGTCTGGCTTTGGTTGTCTCCACTTTGAGGGCATTTGCACTAGTAGAGGTGTTAGATGCTGGACTTGCCGAAGTTGTTGTCTCTCCAGAGTTATCAGCATTCGTTCCACTCGAAGAACAACCATGGGCGATGAGAGTGCTAGCTGCGGTAATACCTGCGGTGATGATAAATTTTCTTCTGGAGAAGTTAGTCATTGTTAATTTTTGATTTTTGTTTTTTGTTGATTGGTTAATTCTGGGAGTGGAGAAGAAACTTTTTTCTTTAGCCTTGGCGTTCCCTGGCTTTCCCTTAGCTGTTGACTAATACTTTGGGTTTGGCACCGAAATGTTGGATGAGTAAGTCGCGTAAAACTGGTTGTAAGTCTTCGCAGGGAACACCTTTAGTGACGCATGTTCCCAAGCTGGCATGTTTACCGACTGTTCCCCCCATGTAAATATCAACTCCTTCGACGGGTTTACCATTTTTACGGGCTTTGGTTCCCATCAAACCAATGTCGGCTACTTGAGGTTGTCCGCAAGAATTGGGGCATCCAGTCCAATGAATCCGGACTGGGCGAGTTAGTTCTAACTCTGATTCCAAGGCTGCCATCATGGCGATCGCGCGTTGTTTGGTTTCAATCATGGCAAAGTTACAAAACTGCGCCCCTGTGCAAGATACGAGCGATCGCGTTAACAAACTGGGATTAATTCCAAACTTTTGTAAAATAGCTTCTGTATAAAATGAGGCTAAACGTGAATCGGAGATATTGGGAATAATGACGTTTTGTTCTACAGTTAAGCGAATCTCACTACTGCCGTAAACTTCAGCAATGCGGGCAATTTCAAACATATCTTCGGCATAAAAACGACCGACAGGAATATGTAATCCTACGTAGTTAAGACCTGGTTGCTTTTGTTTATATACACCAATATGGTCGCGTTTCTCCCAGTTGATTTCGTCATCGGCGACGGCAGGTAATAAGGATTTAACTAATTTTTGGGCGACTGCTTGACGGAATTTATCTACACCCCATTCATCAATCAGCCACATCAAACGGGATTTTTGGCGATTGGCACGTAATCCATTGTCTCGATAAACTTCGAGGATGGCTCGACAGGCAGCGACGACATCTTCAGGAGGCACCCAGGCATTTAAGGGAATCGCCGCATCGCAACGCTTGGCAGAGAAAAATCCACCTACGAGGATATTAAATCCCAATATTTTTTCGCCGTCTTCGTTGTGATTAAATGCAGGAACAAATGCTAAATCGTTGATTTCGGCGTGGACGGAGTTGTCACGTCCCCCAGTAATAGCGATATTAAACTTACGCGGCAGGTTGCTAAATTCAGAGTTACCTTGACCAGAATTGGTAATCATATCCTGGATTTGCTGCACTATTTCCCGAGTGTCAAACAACTCCTCTGCATCTAAGCCAGCAACAGCGTCACCTGTAATGTTACGCACGTTATCCATCCCCGACTGCACACTGGTTAAACCAACAGCTTGAAATCGGTGGAAAATTTCTGGCAAATCTTCGATACGGATGCCACGCAACTGCATATTTTGGCGAGTGGTAATATCAGCGCTACCATCATCCCCGTAACGTTGGATGACTTCCCCCAAAACTCGCATTTGTGCGGAAGTGAGAATACCATTAGGCAAACGCAACCGCATCATGAACTTACCAGGAGTGACAGGACGAAAGAAAACGCCTACCCACTTCAGTCGATAATCGCGATCTGTTTCATCCATTGCTTCCCACCCTAACGAGGCAAATTTCTCGATTTCTGCCTTAACCGCAAGTCCATCTTTTTCTGATTTCAATTTCTCAAATTTGTTCAGACTGATTTTAGTGGTAGTGGTTGCTGCGTCTGTCATATAAATTAATTCGGGATTTTAGATTTGGGGGTAGATTTTGGATTCAATGTTTGGGTTAGGTTTTGGGCTAGGTCAGGCGATCGCAAATCAAAAAAATTTAGTTTTTGTTGGTACCTTCCCAGTGACCAAATTTTAGATTTAGGATTGGCCAATATTCCGCAGAAACTACCTACAGATATGGCAAATCCTAAATTAAATTCCTCCATTTCCTATGCATAGGTAATAGAGTCAATCTAAAATCTAAAAGCTAAAATCAAGTGGTCTAATTAATTTACCCAACCTGACACAAATGTCATCAACAGAAATTACATAAGTTTTCGTTTTGCAATCCCTATTTTGCAAACTTGTCAAGAAGTTTCGGATACTGGGTTGGTAACAATTTACATAAACTTAAGTTAAGCTCGTATATGTGGAAAAATCGTATCAATTGTTACGAAATATTTTTATTCATGCGAAACAAGCATTTTAGCTATGCTTTGATTGCATTAATTACCTTTAATCTTCGCAAAAACAGACCTTATGAAGTTGCAGAGTTAGGACAAGGGAGAATTTAGAAGCCGAAATAGATGCTTTCTGTTTTTCCCTGACACTATTAACCATTAACCATTAATCATTACGAATTGTGAACAATATCAATCAGCTTTTGGTGCAGGCACAAGCGGCTTATGACGTTGCTGAATGGTCATTATTAACTCAATGCTTGCAGCAGTTGATTTTGGAAACTGATTCTAAACATTTTCAAGTTGTTGAGTACCAAGAAAATTTACTAGAACTGGCATTATCAGTTTTAGAAGAAGGCGATTTTCAACAGCGCTGGGATATTTCTAAAATATTCATCCGCTTGGGAAGTATGGCAATTCCAGCCTTAATTGCCATTTTGGAAGATGATACCGCAGAGGATGAGTTGCGATGGTACGCTGTGCGAATTTTGGGAGAATTAAAAGAAGCTAAAGTGATTTCGCCGCTAGTTGAATTAATTCAATCTAGCAATAACGAAGAACTACGAGGAATGGCTGCGATCGCATTAGGGGAACTTGGTCAAGAAGCAATTTTAGCATTGACTGAATTACTGGCTCATGATGACACTAGACTTTTGGCAACGCGAACACTATGTTATATCCGCAACAAAGAAACTATTGCGCCATTACTTAGTGTTGTCCAAGATTCCCATGTTGCTGTTCGTGTGGCTGCCCTTGAAGCCCTCAGTAGTTTCCACGATGTCCGTATTGTCCCAGTGCTATTACTTGCCCTCAAAGATGTATCGGATGCTGTTAGATGCGAGGCTGTGAGGGGATTAGGATTTCGTCCAGAATTACGCGATGAATTTGACCTAGTTACACAGCTGCAAGCCAAACTGTACGATGTCGATATTGATGTGGCTTGTGCCGCCGCGATTTCCTTGTCGCGGATGGGTTGTGATGAGGCTGCCGAGCATTTATACAAAGTCTTAATATCTGCCAATACACATCCAAAACTGAAAACAGAAGCAATTCGGGCATTAAGTTGGTTAGGAATCGATTCTGGATTGGAATATTTACAAACAGCCCTCAATGAGTTGGATTCACCGACATTATGGCAGGAAATAGTAGTTGTACTGGGACGAGTCCAGCAACCATTTTTAAGCCAAAAAGCCACTGAGATATTATTGGGGATTTGGCATCAACAGCATCCCGCGACTGAGATTAACAGCATTAAAAATGCGATCGCCCTTTCCTTGGGACAACTCGGAGCCACAGAAGCAATTGAAACACTAATTCAACTTTCAGGCGATCGCGATCCTCAAGTTCGTTTACATGCGATCGCGGCACTCAAGAATCTTGCCCCAGAAATTACAGCACAGCAAAATTAACCAAGACCCATAGAGAGGGAGATTATTCTACGATTTTTTCCCTGATCCTGGTATTCTTTTCTTAACCTAAACTTAATCTAAATGTGATGAAATATTAATTTCTTAAGGAAAGAGATTTCTGGATTGAAGAAATATTACAATTTTCTGATAGCTATATTTCACAATCAACTCAGTCATTTAACTGATGGAAAAAGTAAAGAAATAAACATTGATGCTGCCAATTTATAATGACAGCAGAGAGTGCGAGATGTAACAAACTCTACCAAAACTTAGTGGGAAATCCGTTAAGTTAATCACAGCCACAAATGTAAATCAGGCTACATAACAACATGCGACTAGAGCAGTTGCAAGCTTTTCTGGCTATTGCGGAAACAGGAAGTTTTCAAGGGGCAGCGCGAAAATGCGGTGTTACCCAATCGACTGTCAGTAGACAAATCCAAGCGTTAGAATCGGACTTGGGGTTGGAACTTTTTCACCGTACCAGCCAAGCAAAACTAACATTGGCTGGTGAGCGCTTATTCCCTCGGGCGCGGAAGATAGCTCAAGAGTGGCAAATTGCGACGCAGGAAATTTCCGATTTGGTATCGGGAAGGCAACCTGAATTATGCATTGCGGCGATTCATTCGTTATGTGCATACTATTTGCCCCCTGTATTGCAACAGTTTTGTCACGATTATCCGGAAGTGCAGTTACGGGTAACATCACTAGGAAGCGATCGCGCTCTCAAGGTTCTCAAAGATGGACTTGTAGATTTGGCAATTGTCATGAACAATCGCTTTTTAACTACAGGTCGAGAAATGGTGGTGGAAACCCTTTATGAAGAACCAATCGAGTTATTAATTGCTGCTAATCATCCACTAGCACAATATGAGTATGTTCCCTGGTCGGAATTAATTCATTATTCACAGGTTGTCTTCAAAGATGGTTATGGAATGCAAAGGCTGGTACAAGATAAATTTGAGCGTTTAGATGCAACATTACAAGCAGCCTTAGAGGTAAACACTCTCGATGCGTTTCGCGGTGTTGTCCGTCAAGGTGAATTTGTGGCATTGTTACCGCATTCGGCTTTAGTGGAAGCACGTAATGATCCAACGCTGGCAGTTCGTTCCCTCACAGAGCGGAATACCACTGCCCCAGATAATACGGCAATCATGACTCGTCGAGTCGTCATGGTGACAACTAACGACAGATTACAAATTCCACCCATCAAGCATTTTTGGCAACTAGTCCGAGATAATATTCCACCAAAATCTGATACAGTATTGCGTTCTGCGAGTTAAGAATTTGTCATTGGTTATTAAGCCCTATTTTGCCAATGATCAAGGACAAAAAACGAGAGACAAAGCACAACCAACCGCCAACCATTAACCTCAATTAACCATTAACTTTTAACTGGGATGAGCAATGTATTTCGGGATTTATTGCGAAAAGTCGGCAGTGGGAATCACACTTCTGAAAGTTTAACTCGCATTGAAGCGGCAAGTGCTACCAAGATGATGTTGCTGGGTGAAGCAACACCAGCCCAAATTGGGGCATTTATGATTGCCCATCGGATCAAACGTCCCACAGGTGAAGAGTTGGCGGGAATGTTAGATGGCTTTGACGAATTAGGAGGCAAACTAGAAGCTGTAGCATTTGATCGTCCGGTTATGGTTTTGGGCATACCTTACGATGGCAGAACCCGTACTGCTCCCATTAGCCCGATTACAGCATTGTTACTGGCATCTGTGGGACAGCCTGTGGTTATGCATGGAGGCGATCGCTTGCCCACAAAATATGGTTTACCTTTGGTAGAGGTGTGGCAAGGTTTGGGAGTTGATTGGACAGGATTACCGTTACATAAAACCCAAAAAATATTTGAGGAGACTGGTATTGGTTTTGTCTATGCGCCTCAGCATTATCCCCTAACAAATAGAATGTGGGATTATCGCGATCAATTGGGAAAGCGGCCACCATTCGCGACAATGGAGTTGATTTGGTGCCCTTATGCTGGGGATGCTCATCTGATTGCTGGCTATGTACATCCGCCCACAGAGAAAATGTTTCAAATAGCCTTAAGTTCGCGGGGTGTAACAAAATTTACTACTATTAAGGGTTTGGAAGGTAGTTGTGATTTACCGCGCGATCGTACTGCTATAATCGGTTTGGGTAATGGATTAGCAACCGATGATGAAGGTAATGTACCTATAGAAAGATTAAACATCAACCCACGCGAATATGGCTTCACAAGCCAGAATACAAGCTTAGGAACTACAGAAGAATTAGTTCGTGAAATTCAAGGAACGCTTGCGGGTAAACCCTCAGAAATGACACAAAGTGCATTGTGGAATGGGGGATTTTATTTATGGCGTAGTGGAATTTGTCCAGATATAGAGGCAGGTATTGCTAAAACCGAAGAACTCATTTCTCGCGGTTCATTAGCACAAAAGTTACAAGAAATTTCCCAAAAAATAACGGCAATTTCCAAACTAACATTTCAACCAGTGTAAGCTTTTTGGGAAAGAAGATAAAAAATTACAAATTAGCCACAGGATAGTTTTTAACAATATCTAATCGAGCTTCTCGTTGAATAATAAAACAGCGATAAAGCCCATTGGCTCTTGTCAACAATTTGCGATTCGTGAAAATATAAAGCAAGCGTTGGGTAAAAGCATAAGTTCCCATTCTTGTTAGAAGTGGTTCTCCTTCAGCGACAGTCAGCACAAGTCCACATTTCACAATTCGATAATACCAACGCATAATCGAAAGCAAGACTAAAAATGCCGTCCCTAAGCTAAAAAATAATGATATTAATGCTACGAATATTGAAACTAGATTAAAACCTCCAAATCCAGTCAAAGAAGATAACAAAAGAGCGATAATTGGTAAAATATAACATAAAGCAAATACTATATATATACCAATTAGGAAGTACAGTAAAAATTTAGATGGTTGATAAACTACACCACTGTGAATATGTTCTAAATACCCATCTTGATAATTGATATTTCCAAAGCGTCCAACAGTAATATCTGCAACTCGTCTATCTGTGACACAAGCAAACTGACGAGTGCCAAAACCCCATATTCCTTGAATACCTAAATATCGAGCAAAGTGAATTTTTTCATCTTCAGGAATAAACTGTCTGAACATCACCGAAATTGCATCAAAATTATCTTGTGATGCAGCTTGAAGTAAGCTTTGATTTAGTTTAATCTCGCCAGAATTGAGAGGATGAAGATGATTTTGTGATATTTGCGGATTTTCATACTGTTGATGATGATGAGGTTGATTGTAATTAATTGCTTGATGAACTATTTGTGGATTTTGATAATTAATCACTGAGTGATTTAATTGATTTTGGTTAATATATTGCGGCTGATGATGATAATTTGGAGTTAGCTGGGTTGAGTTAGTATTATTTATTCTCTGATTTGTTTGATTATTTTCTTGGTTACTTATTAAAATTGTAGGTGATTGGACTTCAATACTAGTAATCAAAATTGGAAAATCTCGCAATTTTATCTGGCTATGACTGGCTAAAATTTCTTCTTCTTGAATGGGATTTTCATTAACTAAAATGATATTTGGCTGACCTTGATTTTTAGTTGCGTTGCGAATATAAAAGCTACTATTACTAGAATGAAAAATTATTTCTGCGTGTAATCTTGACACTTTATTAGTTGGGTCTTGAATAATAATATCGCATTGTGCAGGGTCTCGTCCAATCCGAATGATTCCTGGCACTTTTGTTTGCTGTTCTGAGGATATTGTGCAAGACCTATTTTGATTTTCTTCTTGCCATTCTAAAGTGATTTTAGATATTGTTGAAGACATTATTAGTACCAGCCTTGTTTAATTAAAATTAATATTTTTACGTCCTTTCTTTACAGAGAATATACTACTCTCAATTCATTAATTCTTAAACAACACCACGCAATTTAATTCGTTCTTCTCGACTCATCGTCATCTGACGACAAAGGGTATTTGCTCTTGTTAATAACTTGCGATTAGTAAAAATATAAATGGGTATACCTCCTCTAACTGCAATCACAATTCCACATTTATTAAAACGATAGTACCACTGGACTACTAATGGTAATAAAAGTAATGATATCCCGAACAAAATTAAAGAAATAAGAAATGCTCCAAAAAATTGTAAAGTAGGTAATAAGGATATCAAAGATATGAGGGGAAAAGAAAACAAAATTCCCACTGTTATATATAACTTCAGTTTCGATGGTTGAAAAATATAACTACTATTAATATGTTCTAAATAACCATCTTGATAATTAATTTTACCAAAACGACCAACAGTAATATCTGCAATTCTTCGGTCTGTTAAGCAAGCAAATTCGTGAGTTCCAAAACCCCATAATCCTTGTAAGCCAAGATATTGAACTAAATGAATTGATTCATTTTCGGGTAGAAATTGTTTGAACATTGTAGCGATCGCATCTGGATTATCTTGAATTGCTTGTTGAATAATACTTGATGCAATCTGAATATCTTTTTGTTGATTGTTAGATGCAAATGTTGTCATTTGTTTATGTTGTTTGTTAGGTGAATTAATGATTAATGAAGCATTATTTATCATCTAATAAGGCATCAAAAAATTTCCAGAAACCTCTTTTTTGAGATTTTGACCAGTCATCTGGATGAATTTCTGTGTTAGTTTTAATATTCTGATTTGATATATTATTTGTAATAGCTTCAGTAATGTTTTCGGCAATATTTTGATTATTGCTATCAACTTGACTTTCAATTTTTACTTTTGCTGATAAGTCGTTTTTAGTGATGACTGAATCTAAACTTTTACCACAATTTTGACAATATTTGTGAGTGACTAAATTCAAATTCCCACAGGCTAAACAAACTTTTGTTCCCTGATTGTTAGTTAACTGTCTGGCACTAATTCGACTTTCCCACCATGATTTTACATTTTGCGATCGCTCTTCTTGATATAATTTCAATGCTGATGTTAATAAAGTTTGCCAGGGTTCTGTAAAAGCTTGAGGATTCCATGTATTACCTGCCAGTCTATCTAATGCACTAGGAGGTAGTACTCCTGTTAGCATCTCATGTAACATCATTCCCAGTTCAAATATATCGCTAGCGGCTCCAAAGTTTCTCCCAGACATTACCTCCAGAGGTGCGTAACTGAGAGTAAAGGCTTGGCTGGTTGTATTACTACTCAATCCTTGTCTTGATGCACCAAAATCGACTAAAACGAGTCTACCCTCCGAGGTGATTAAAACATTTTCGGGTTTTAAATCCAGATGATAAATTCCTTGGATATGAACTTCTGCTAATGCTCCTACCAAAGCTGACATAATATGTTCAATTTGTGTAGGTGAAAATTGTCTATTTACTTGCGCTTCTAATTCTTCACGTAAAGTATTTCCAGTAATTAATTCCATTACTAAATATGCTGTGCCGCGTTCTTGAAAATAGTTTTCAACGCCCACAACATGAGGATTCTGAATTTTTGCTAAAGTTTGTCCCTCACGCAAAAATTTTTCGATTCCCCTTTGATAAATTTCTTGTTTAGTTGTCGGTACGATTAATTCACCACTAGCACTATTTCTTAATGCATGTTCTTGGGGATAAAATTCTTTGATTGCTACTACCTTTTCTAAAGAAGTATGCATTGCTTGATAAGTAATCCCAAAACCTCCTCTACCCAGAGGATAATCAATCCGATAATTACCATTTTGGAGTAATGTATTCTGGGGTAATATATCTCGCATTAAAGATGGTAAATGCACTCCACATCGAGGGCATATTTCTGTGGAGATGGGAATGTTTTTTTGGTGGCAATTTAGGCAACGCATGGAAGGAAAGAGAATCTAGGATGGAATATGATTAAATGTGAATTTTATTCAAGTTCTTTAATGCGATCGCGTGCGTCTTGATAAAATACTGTGTTGCCGGCTTGTTGGTATAATTGAGCAGATTTGCGGAAATCTGCAAGGGCACTGGCTTTGTTGCCAATTTTGGACTGTGCTAATCCTCGATTGTAATAAGCATCAGTATATTCAGAGTTAAGACGGATAGTTTGACTATAATCATCTATCGCATCTCGATTATTTCCTAATAGGTAGTGAATCAGTCCGCGATTGTAGTAAGCAAGAACATTATTAGAGTCAAGATTTACTGCTTGATTGTAATCTTTAAGAGCTGCGTGTTTATCTCCTAATTCTTTGTGAGTATTTCCCCGAATAATATAGGCATTTGTAAATTTGGGGTTAACAGTAATTGCTTGATTAAAGTCACTTAAAGCTAATTGTTTATTACCTAATTGTTTGTAAATAATTCCGCGATTATAATAAGCATCGGCACGATTTCGAGAACCCCAATTTCTATTAGTTTGAATTGCTTTAGTATAATCCGTGATCGCACCTTGTTTATCTCCTGTATCGTCGAGTGCAACACCTCGATTGTAAAGGGCAAG
This sequence comes from Calothrix sp. NIES-4101, assembly GCA_004296455.1. Lineage (GTDB taxonomy): Bacteria > Cyanobacteriota > Cyanobacteriia > Cyanobacteriales > Nostocaceae > Brunnivagina. The sequence continues at coordinate 2,452,869 of AP018280.1, read as the reverse complement.
AGAATAATTAGGGTTGAGAATTAGGGCTTGATTGTAATCATCAATAGCACCTTGATAATCCTTTTTATTATGTTTAATTAAACCTCTATTCACATAATTCCCCGCAGATAATTGTAATGGTTGGGAATTAATTGTTGGTAATTTAGGTAGGGGAGAAAATGTAGTTAAAGGTGTTATTGTCGGTGGTGGTGACGTTAAAGTAGTAGGTGTAAAAGTCGGGATTGGTGCAATGTTGGATGTTGTATCTAAATTTCTTGAATTGGGTGTTAATTCAGGTGTTGGGTTGGTTGAAGAAGTTGCTGAATTAGAAATTGTGCTTGCTGTTGGCGTTGGCTGTGATGTTGAATTGCCATTAATCGCATTTGTCACCATGAGTAATCCTAATGACAAAGCCGAAACACCAATCGCAACGATGGGAATCGTTCTAGAAAACTTTGGTGAATCTTTTTGGAGCAATGGTACTGTGGCTACTTGTTGTTCCCCTGCTTGCTGTAATGGCTGTTGCTGATTTTGCTGTTGCCTCTGTTCAAATTGCGATGCAGTTGCCCACCACTGCTGTATATTTTTCGGGCGAAAATATGCTTGGAGTTGTAATGCCGCTATCACCATTCCTTGCCAGGGTTCATCTAATTTATCGGGAAACCATTCATCCTTCATTAAGCGATTCAGCGCTGATGGTGGCAGAGTACCCGTTAACATTTCATGTAAAATCATCCCCAATTCAAATAAATCACTTTCCGCACCTACTTCTCTTCCCGCAATCACTTCGGGGGCTGCATAGGCTTCTGTGAATGCATAGGTGCTTTTACGTGTTGGATTCATATCAAGATGCTGTCGAGATGCACCAAAATCTACTAAAACTATCCGCCCTTCCTCTGTAATAATTACATTATCGGGTTTGAGATCAAGGTGATAAATTTCTTGCTGGTGAACCGCACTCAAAGCATTCACTAAGGCTGTGGTAATGGTTTTAACTCGTGGAATCGTGAGCTTTTTATCTGGTTGAGAATCTAATTCATCCCGTAATGTAACACCTGCCAGTAATTCCATTACTAAATAGGCAGTACCTTGTTCGTGAAAGAAATCTATCACTTGAACTACATTCGGATGGTTAAGTTTGGCAAGGGTACGTCCCTCTTTTTCAAACCTTTGTAATCCCCGTTGATATGCCTCCTCTGAGGTGGTTGGCACTGTTAAGCGCCCGGTTGTACCTTCCCGAAAAGCTTGTTCTTGGGGATAGAATTCTTTAATGGCGACTAATTTTTCTAAACGAGTGTGTGCAGCGCGGTAAGTAACACCAAAACCACCTCTTCCTAAAGCATAATCAATTTGATAATCACCACCACGTAGCAAAGTCCCAGCAGGTAACAAGTCTCGCAGTAGTGATGGTAAGTGTACGCCACATCTCGGACAGATTTGCGTTGATTGGGAAATGCCATCAAGCCGACAATTTAAACAGCGCATAATTAGGGAGAGATTAAGGGCAGGGATAATTATTAATATTTCGGCAGGTGAGTAAGCTATGCAATTGATATTGATATTTATGTTTAGTTGCCTATCGGGCATCCAGAATTTAGAATTCAGATGTTCAGATGTCAGTTATAATCCAATACAGTTCAGCTAAGAAAATATTTGAGAATCAATTATAAAAAAATTAACCCCCAATTTAAACCAATCCACATTCTGTAGAGGATTCGGTAGATTTTCCCCCAATTCTTGGTTTTGTGAATATATTCATCTGCAAAAAATTATTCACCATATTTCACCATATATTCATTTCAACTATTACTATTACCTTGTGGCTTGAGAAATTGTTTTACCTAAGGACATCAAAGTCCGTTTAAAATCTTCAGCACGTTGGCGAAAATCATCACCTTTGCCTAATTCAAAAGCTAATCCTCTAGCTCCCTCCAATAGTTTTAAATAAACTTGACTACTCTGCTCTTGAGTGCGAATCACAAGATATAATTGCTGCACACCTGTATTGCGAATTGCTTGGGTAACTTGATCAATATTGTGAGTTTCGATGTCGGGAATGTGGGGTGGTGCATCGGTTACAAGCACAATGACTTTACTACCTGTGTCGGTGAAGGGTTGACGCAGTGCTAGTAAAATCGCATCAAGACTACTTTCGGGTTCGTCGCCTCCTCCTCCTGCACGCAGTTTGGCAACTTCGTTACGAAATGCTACGGCATCTCTGGTGAAAATTTCCCCATTGAAAGTCAGAACACGATGTTCTTCTTGAATTAATCTGTCGCGAAATTCGATTAAACCAACTCTTACCCGTACGCCATCAGATTCGATGGTGTTGGCAAAGCTAATAATTGCGTCTTTAATAGCTTCAATTTCCCCTTGCATACTCCCCGTACAATCAAGCACAAACATAATATCGGCACTGCGCTTGTTTTGTAGTTGTTGGAGTTTTTGCTGTACCTGTTGTCCTAATCCGTAGGCGTTGATTTCGCTGGGCGATAGGGGCTGGGTTGGGGGTATTGTTGGTAATACAGTCGGTGCAATTGGTGTTTGTACTGGTTGTGGGTGTTTATTAGTAGTGGCGACGACTGCAAGGGCTGTACCACATTCGATACAGAAATTGTTACCTTCAAGGTTTGATGCTCCGCAATTACTGCAAATCTTCATCTTGTTGCTATTTTCGCCTGCAACTCTCAGTATAGATGCCGATCGCTCTAGACTTCACGGAGGAAAACAAACCTTAAAAAAACATCACCGACTTTAATGCGATCGCTATGTAAAATTTTTGTAGGGGCTGCATAGGGAGTTAAAGTAATTCCTCGCACTAATGTCCCGTTTTTACTGCCCAAATCCCGCACAAAGTAATCGTTGCCTCTACGGCTAAACTCCAAGTGGCGACGACTAATGCTGTCATTGGCACCAGCGATTTCTGCACGTCCCATCAATAATACGCCGCCATCGCCAATATTAATCAAGCTCCTTGTTCCTTTGCTATTGCCCGATTCGACAATTAACAACGGATACCGCAAATGTAAATCATCGGGAATTGATGGCACATAAGTTGCATAACCCAATTCCCCCAGAATTTCATCAACAGAAGTGAAACGTTGATTAGGTTCCACCTTAACCATCCGTGATAGTACGTAAGCAGCACTAGGGAAAAAATCGCAGTGAAAATCACTTAAATCAATTGCTTCAAGTGGTGCAGGTACCTGTCTCAGGTAATTGATAAAATTCTCCAACTCCCGCCAACCCTTTCTGTACCAAAAATGCTCTCCCATCGCTAACTGATAAAATATATGCCCCAAAGCATAAATATCAGCCCTTGCATCCGCAACTTTCGCACCGTATATGAGAATTTCTGGCGCTAGGTAAGGAAGAGTTCCAAAAAGCTCTCTATCCCCCGTCAAGCGATAATCTTTAAACTTAGAAATACCAAAATCGATTAATTTAACCTGCCCCGCATCACTTACCAAAATATTCGCAGGTTTTAAGTCACGATGAATAATATTGCAGCGATGGGCATCGCCAACACCAATGAGTATTTCTTGAAAAATATTCCGTTTTTGCAGTGATGATAGCGAGCCGACAGCTAAAACCTTATCTAAAGACTTACCTGCAAAATACTCGAATAATAAGAGATAAGTTTTATCATCCCACTGCCGCAAACCCCGCACTGGTATTATATACTCCGAAGGTATAGAAACCTCAGCTTCCAAACGCACACGATCAGCCAGTAAGCTACCAGGTGGGATATTCTGAATGATTTTCAGGACATAGATATCATGTGTGGCGGTATCCATTACTTTCCACACCGAACCAAAACCACCGACACCTAATAACTCTAACAATTCAACTTCAACTATAGGTGGAATATTTATGAGTATTCGTCCACCTAGCATTATTTCTAAAGGCTGCTGCATTGCTCCATCATCATGAGTATTGAGTGAGGAACTAAGATTTCCTTAATTAAGATTAAGAATTATCTAATCTACTTGCCACAAAATTAATGTTTGATTATCTGTTTCTCCTGCTGCTTGTGCTGCTTGGAGCAAGTTTTGAGCTATTTCTTCTAATACTTGATTGGTATTTGCCAGTATTTGCTTAATTTCTGGCAACAACAATAAACTACTAACTCCGTCGGTGCATAAAAGTAATAAATCTCCCGGCTTTAATGATATTTGATACCAGGGGAGTTTTGTGGGTAATTCTGAGCAACCAATATAAAACTCCAAACGATTTTTGCCTTCGTGGTATCGTGCCATCTCCTCAGTAATTATACGCGCATTTACAAGAGTATTTGCAACTGTATGGTCTTGTGTAACCTTCGTTAACTTCCCAGTTTCCTGTTGATAGTGAAATAAGGGACTATCACCTAGATTAATTGCGATCGCCTGCTGATCTAAAATAGCTGTAACTAAAATCGTCGAGCCAGCTTTACCCCATTTATTTACCTCAATCATCCTTCTCACGTGGGCATTGGCTTGTTCTACAGCTTGCCACAGAATTTGAGCAAGAGATTCTGCCGAGACTGATGTCTCATTAATTACATTGCTATTTAAAGATGATTTGATAATTAACTGCTCGAATAGCGATAAACTCAACTTATGTAAAGCTTGTTCGCTGACATGTTCCCCATAGGCATGACCCCCCATACCATCAGCAATGGTCAAAATTGTTACTGGTCTTTGACCAATAACTGGAGTTAGAGAAAATATCTGAAAACTATCTTCATTATTTTGGCGTTGATTAGTTTGGCTGCATACAACATATTTAGGTTGATTACCTCGGAGATTATCGGGTTGATGTTGCATACAATTCTTTCCTAGTAGAAGAATGTAGAAATCAAAAATTATTGATCAATTGAGACAATCAAACCCTCTCGCGCTAATTCAGCTTCGGCAAACATCGATTTAATTTTTGCTTCGACTCCATCAAGAAAATCATCATCATCATCAGGATGGTGTTGAGAGATCACTAATTTTTTGACTCCGCTAGCATTGGCTAAGTCAAGCGCTGTTTCCCAGTAAAAATCACAATTTTGATATTTTCTCGGTGTCAGTTCTGTATAGGTAGCATTCGCAATCAATAAATCAACCCCTTGACTGAGTTCGATAATCGGTTGGCGATCGCTTTCTTCGACGATTTTACTCAAATCAGTCAGATAAGCAACACTATAATCTTGCCATGTGACTCGATAACCTATGGACTTCTGGCTTTGATTAATCAGAGCAGTACTAATACTCACGTCATCAATATTCACTACCTGCCCAAAATTCAGGTTATGAAACTGTAACTCTGCCTGCATTAACTGTAACGGATAGGGAAAATAGGGTTGCAGCATTTGATCGCACAGACATTGTTTAATAGAAGCACTATTAGAAGCCGCAGTCCCATAAATATAAAGATGATTATCGGGGATAAATGCTGGAGCAAAAAATGGGAAACCGAGAATACGGTTAGACTGCGAATTTGTAAAAAACAAATGCGCTTGCAGTTGCTGATGATTCCGCAAACTCTTACCCAAAATTCGTAAACCAGTACCACCGTCAAAAATTAGACGCTTTCCGGCTACAAGCATTTCTACACAAGCAGTATTGCCACCGTAACGACAGGTGTCGTGACTTGGTGTAGCAATTAAACCCCGTACACCCCAAAATTGTACGGCGAAATTTCCCTTTTGGCTTTCCAGAGAAGAAACTTCTGCTTGATTTACGTGAATTTGAGGAGGCGACAACTCAAAATTTGACATTTTTTTGGAAATCTAGGTCTGACTGAGCAGGTCATCATAGCGTCGCACTTCTGACAATCGGTTGTTCTCGTCTACGATGACAACTGTAGGAGAGTATGATTTTAACTCATCTAAAGTAAACTGCCCGTAAGACATTATAATCAAGCGATCGCCGGAAATGCCTAGACGTGCAGCAGCCCCATTGAGTTCAATGGCTCCCGAATTGGCTGGTGCGGAAATCGCATAAGTGGTGAAACGCTGACCATTAGTAACGTTGACAACATGTACTTGTTCAAAAGGGACAATTCCAGATTTATCTAATAAAGCTTGGTCAATACTGATACTACCAACGTAATTAATATTTGCTGCCGTTAGGGTGCAGTTATGAATTTTTGCGAGGAGAAGTGTCCTGTGCATTGGAAATTAGAAATGAGGAATGGGCTGGATATTGTCGGAGAGGGGTCAGGGAGAGACATACAGAGGTGGAGAGGGAAAGAAATGAAATAAATACATCTTTTTCCTATTCCTTGTCCTATATCCCCTTTCCTTCCCTCTTCCTCTTTGCCCTAAAATTATTTAGAGCCAGCTTTTATGCACTTATCTACTAAAGGTTGAACCGTGTCAACATCTTGCCAACCGCGAATTTCTGTGACTTTCTTTTCCAAATTTTTATAAGTGCGGAAAAATTCGGCAATCTCGTCTAATTTATGCGGCGCTATGTCTTTGAGTGATTTGACGTGAGCGTAGCGTGGGTCTTTGTCGGGAACGCAAAGAATTTTTTCATCGCGATCGCCACCATCAATCATCTCTAACATCCCAATTGGTCTAGCTGCAATTACGCACCCTGGAAAAGTTGGCTCATCCATGATTACCATCCCATCTAAAGGGTCGCCATCATCAGCTAAGGTATTGGGAACAAATCCGTAATCATAAGGATATTTTACCGACGAATAAAGCACTCTGTCTAAGGCAAATGCGTTGATATCCTTATCGAATTCGTACTTATTTTTACTCCCGCCTGTGATTTCAATCAGAACATTTATTATACCTGGTTTAGGTTGGGCAGGAATACGGGACAAATCCACAACAAATCTCCTCATGTTAATCCAAAGATTGGGTCATCTACTAGATTCCCCGTCTAGAATTTTAGGATTAATCTGTACACTTTCTGAAGATTTTCAGTCTTGATTGCTTGAGGGACAAGGGAAATTATAATCAAGTTTCCCTATCGCCCCATTTCCCCGTTGATCTTATCCTCATGATTTAGGCAAACTTGATATTCATCTCTCAAGAGTTCTTATATCCGAAAAAGTTGATACTGTACTCGGTAATCTTAACTCCAGTTTGTTCTTCAATTTGACGAATTAAATCTTCGGGTAATTCTACATGCACATCGAGGATTTGATTCGTATCTAAACAATTCACATGACTGTGGGAATCACTAATATTTCCATACAAACGCCCGTCACAACGCTCGACACATTCAATAATTCCTTGCGAGGATAATGCTTCTAGGTTCTGATAGACTGAAGTGTGACCGATACCCTTACCTTGATGATTGAGGCGATCATAAATTTCGCGCGCCGAAAGGTGTTCTTGCGCCTGCCACAATAGCTCTAAAATAAAGCGACGCTGGCGGCTAACGCGCATACCCAGATTTTGACACCGCTCTAGTGCATCTTCGAGCGAACGAATAGGTTTGGAAGTTGTCGATGTCGCCGAGTTTTGCATATGTGAATTTGTTAACGTTGGGATATTTTTGACTACGAGAATGGTTTTTATTTTATATATGCAACCATTTTGCAACTATTACTAATTCTATCGCTACCTGTATTTCAACTTAGGCGACATTCAGTCAAGATTAAATTACCCGTACCAGGTTTGAGTAGTTGCTTTTGTTAGTTGTATATCTAAATCATACTCATTACAACTTTAGCTTAAAAAACTAGAAAACGTCTACCAATAGGTAATTATCGAACGTGACATTATATGTAGGTCAAGATGATTTAGTTGAAAAAATTAATAAAAACAGAGTCCGACATCAAGTTGATCTCAATAATTTCAGTAAACCCGTTGCGGAAAAATGTCAACCACTGAATGATCTCGCTTTGATCATAGAGAGATATTTACACACTAAAGCATCATAAGCAAAAAATGGGTTGCTCACCACACAGTAACTTTTTTGCTTTTGAGATAATTAACCGCAGATATCGGCACAGCAGATGGGCAGAGTCAGGTTTTATATCTTAGCTCAGAATCGACACTGGTGATTAAAGACTCTTCGCGTCAATTTTGTCGTCAGTATTTCAGCTTAGTCTAATTTGTCTTCTGCTCAGATATGAAAAAAGTTGCCAATGCTAATAAGGGGTGTCATAATGTAGGGGTCAAAGGCAGCAGGGGTGAAAGCACTTAGGGGCAAGACCCCTTGAATAGTTTGAGTCTCTCTAAAAGCTGCATAGCGCTTCAATTTCATAATGATACTGTGATTTACACTGAACTTGCAAAAGGCATCAGCAGAATATTCAGTGTATACACGTATTCACATCAGCATTAAAAATGCTCATAATGTCATGCAAAGCAACTCAGTAAAAGCTGAGGAGTGAATTCCTCCCTGACAAGTCGAAAAGCCTATCAGTTATGGTGAAAGATGAGTTAATGAGGATTTGAGATCAATAAATACAGCCCGGAAAAATAAAGGTAAACTTAGGTAACTTTCCTTACCTATATTTTTCTGACTATAATTTTTTGTCTTATTTCTGAAACTCATCTTTTATCTTTATTTCCAGCTAGGTGACAGGGCTTTTAGGTAAATATTGCCGGCGAGCCAAGTTATACAAATAGAAGCATTACAAGCAAATGTCATATAGCAATATCAATTAGCAATCTTATAACCGGGATTTTGCTGTGATTTCATGCGTGCGATCGCAATCTTGGCAATATCCAATCAATGCCAATCAATATCTGTTGAGACATCACCAGACATCGATGTTTCCACAAAATCAAGCTTTACAAGGGTAAAAATATGCAGAATCACGAACTTAATGCTCCCAATGGTAATGGCAATGGGAACGGTAACGGCAAGGCAAAACAGCCAACACCACCGGGAAATAGCAACAATATGCCATCCCTAAACATGGATGCACCACGCAGTAGAAGTGACATGGCAAATAGCGACATGAACTCTGCGGATAACTACAGCGCTATGCAAAAAGTCCTCGTAGAATTGCGAGTATCTAGAAGCCAAGGTGTAATGGGTGTATCTGAAGGAGTTAACGCCAACGTCGCCAGTTTTCGACTCGACACCAATTACGAACCAGTACCAGTTGCTGCAACTAGTGACATTACTCCAAGTCTTTTGGCTACTAACCAGGAAACTTACATTATTCGTGGCGAAATCGAAGAATCCAGCATCCGCGAACTTGAAGCACAACCCAATGTCATTAAAGTCTACAAAGACACCCCAATTGCAGCCTTTAATCCCACAGTTGTGGAGAAAGCAACCAACGATTTAGTTAAACCAATGGACGGGAAAGGTAATTGTCCCGTTGGCACCTGTGACTGTTCCCCCACCACCGCCAAAGGAACGATCGCAGATGTGGCAAAATACTTTGGTGTAGATCAAATTTGGGCGGCTGGATTCCGTGGGCAAGGGATTGTAGTCGGCGTAGTCGATGGTGGCATTACAGCCGAAGGTCGTAATGTCGAACCAATGGAAGGGATTCGTCGCATACCCAATGTTATCGGCGGGCCAGCACCAGACTGGGGAACCAAAGCCCGTTCTTGGGGTGAACATGGTAATATGTGCGCCACAGATATCTTGGGTATGGCACCAGAGGCGAAGTTATACGACTGTCGGATTGCAGGTGGTGACTCCATCTCCAATGCCATGACAGTTTTCAACTGGGCAATTAATCAATACCGCACCGATGGTACACCTCACATCCTTTCTAATAGCTGGGGTATCTACCAAAAAAACTGGGATGAATTTTATGCCACAAACCCCGATCACCCCTTTACCCGTAAAGTAGTTGAAGCCATCAACGAAGGTATCATAGTTCTATTTGCAGCCGGAAACTGTGGTAGTACCTGCCCAGCCGACCGTTGCGGTGGTGATACCGGTCAAGGTAAAAGTATTTGGGGTGCAAACGGACACCCAATGGCAATCACAGTTGGTGCTGTAAATAAAGAAGAGCAATTTGTCGGCTACAGTAGCCAAGGGCCAGCAGCACTCGACCCTAATAAACCTGATTTTTGTTCTGTAACCCACTTCCGAGGATATTTTGGCAGCGATAACGGTACTTCAGCAGCTTGCCCAATTGCTGCTGGCGTGGCAGCATTACTCAAGCAAGCAAAACCCAGCATCAAACAAGAAGAATTAAAGAATTTACTCAAGCAAACCGCAAAAAATCTTGGTGAGCCTGGATTTGACCAACATACAGGTGCGGGTGTCATTCAGCCTAAAGTTGCTTTTGATGCTCTGAATCCCAATGTACCTAAGTGGGGAGAATGGGAAAGCTTGGGTGGAAATGGCTTCTCGGCTCCTGCTGCCGTGACTTTAGGTGAAAAACGCCTTGATGCGTTTGTACTGGCTGGTGACAGTGCCCTGTATCAAAAAACATGGGATGGCACAACCTGGAGCAGCGAGTGGCAAAATTTAGGTGGTTTTAGCCTATCTGCACCTGCTGCCGTGTCTATTAGTTCTAGTACCGGAACTAAACGCATCGATACCTTTATTATTGGGAAAGAACGTCAGCTGATGCGAAAAACTGGGAATGATGCAGCTTGGGGTGAATGGGAAAACTTGGGTGGTTTCTGCAAGCAAGGTATTGCAGTTTCAACTTTAGGTGAACAGCGTCAGGATGTATTTACAATTGGTGCAGACAATGCTGTGTACCAAATGACTTGGAATGGTACAGCTTGGAGTGAATGGACAAGCTTAGGTGGATTTGCACTTTCCGCACCTGCGGCAGTCTCTGGGGGCGAAAATAGAATTGACTTGTGTGTACGCGGTAGTGATCATGCAATTTACCACAAGTATTGGAATGGTACAGCTTGGAGTGAATGGACAAGCTTAGGTGGTTTGTGGTTATATGCACCTGCTGTAACTTCCTGGGGTGCAAACCATTTGGATGTATTTGCAGTGGGTACAGATAATGCTGTCTACCGCAAATATTCTGATGGAGTCACCTGGAGTTCCTGGGAGAAAATTGGCGGCATCAGTATTTCTGCTCCAACTGCGGTTTCCCGTGGTGAGAAAAAGCTAGATGTGTTTGTGGTGGGTGGTGATAACTCTATTTACCGCAATTCTTTCAGCTAGATTCCTCTGTAGATTTTGATATTGGACTAACAAATCTGTGTTAGTCCCGAAAAGCAAAAACAGCTAAATAGTTGTCAAGGATGGGTGGGTGGGTTCGTGATTTGTGTGGTGTGAGAAGTGATAGGTAGGGGCAAATATTATTTGCCCATACAATCTTTAATCCTTGTTTCCGGTTTCAATTCCTTATATTTCCCTATTGATTCACTAATTGTTCAGAATTTGCGATCGAGTTCCAATCCCTACAACAACTCGACTTTATAGATGTTAGATGCGTGATGGATAGACGCGATATCGTAATGATGTCGCGTTTTTTTTAATCAATAAATCGATTTATAGCGTTTCTCTCCATCTCCCTGCGTCTCCTAATCCCCCTTTCTCACTGTCCCCTTTCCTGCTACGCTAGGTTCTCGAACCTGCTTAATGACTAGCAAATGGCTCCAATAGCGATCGCACTTAATTCTAATCACATCAATACCCTCGATTTATCACCTGCTACTGAGATAATCGAGCCAATTCTCGCTGAGGGTAAACTTGCCTCTTCAGAACAACAGTTAAGCTTTAATATTGATTATCCCAGAGAAGTCGGTGACCCTAGAGAATTGTCGGAAATACCGGAAGTGCGTCTGTGGTTTATACGCCTTGATTCACGTTATCCTTGGTTGCCGTTTTTACTTGATTGGAAAGAAGGCGAATTTGCTCGCTATAGTGCGATGCTTGTACCACATCAGTTTTCTAAAGAAGGGATTCAGTATAATCCCGAAGCTTTAGAGATATTTTTAATGCATAAAATTTTCGTTTTGGGTGATTGGCTCAAACGTCAGGGTATACCCCACCAATCTCGCTTAAAATCAATGGCGCAATTATTGGGTTATGACTTGGATGATGGGTTATTTGAGATATTTTAAATTGATCGAAAATGACGGTAAAAAGAGCATAAAAATAACTAAGCTACCTTCCTCGGTTGCTCACTTAGTTTTCGATGATAATCACATTAAAGGTCGTATTTTGTTACGCTCATATACTTAATAATTTCGCTGTAGATATTTATTCTGTTTCCTCAAGATAACTTACCGCAACGGCTTGCTTAATCATCTTGATCAGACTTTGTCAAAGCTGCAATTAATGGTGCTTTTGTCATACCGCTATGACCTTTTATTTTTCGTGCTTTTGCTATTAATTTCAGTTCTGGAACTGTCATTTTATTGTAGTCTGTTTGCTGATTACCACTGATCGAAGTAGGTATTTTGGTTATAGCTTCTTCTATGACTTCTTTTATATTTGTCATAATTTGGCTAATTACAGCATCACTTAATATTGGTTTATTTTCAATTGTCTGAAGTTCTTTTACAGATGTAGAAACTAGATCAATTTTCTTGCTGAGTACTTCCACTTGCTGAAATAACTTATTCATCTGTTGAACAATAGTTTGAATCAGTTCTGATTCTTTTGTATTAGTCTCAACTAAAACTTTACTCACTTCAGATTTTTCTATTTCTAACAATTGCTGCATCTCTTCTTTTGCAGTAGCAGCTTCCTCATCAGACATATCAAAAACCCACACCCAAAGCTTTTCGATATCTAATTCTTTAGCAACTAAACACCAGTCAGCACCGTATACTAATTCATATTCTTCCTCTTCGCTATATGCTTCAGTACGTCGCACAATTAACGGAATTAAATTTGTCCCTTGCTGACTTAAACTCATCTTGAGATATTCACGTCTTTCAAAAGGAATATCTTTATTTTCAGAAGCTGGAATAGCAATTTGAAAAGCGTAAATCTGACCATGATTTACTGGTTTAATTCTCAGATAATTAACAATGCGATCGCGTCTTTGTTTATCATCCATTTGTATACTCCATTTTTGTTTTAGTTATGGAAATTAAATGCTTTGCTAGTTCTAGATAACAGTTAAAAGCATCCTGTGCAGATTCCTTTTCATTCGCTTTTAAAGCCTTATCAAACTCTGCATAACAAAGGGGATACCCTTTACTATCATCAGCAGCATTTGCAACAATAGTAAGTCTTGGAATCCATGTATTTGCAGGAAACAACTGAACGTCTTTTGTTTCTGGCTTTTTTGCAATAATATCGTTGATTTTTTGAGTCATATCAGCAGTATTTTTCCGGGAAGCTCTATCGTACATACTGACAGCAACACCTAAAATCTGTAAACCTTCATCTCTTGATTGATCTACTGCGATTGCTCGATTCATGACATATTCTAATGCACGAACAGGGTAAGGAGTTAATTGTGTAGGAATAAAAACGGCAGAAGATGCCATTAATGCAATAGTATTGACTTTCCCAAATGATGGTGGTGGATCGATTAATACATAATCATATTGTCCAAGATGTTTTTTTAATTTTTTGTCTAACACTCGATCAATATCTAGTGTGTTACTTAATTCATTATCCATATAACTTAAACGAATATGGGAGGGGACTATATCAAGCTCAACATCATCCCATTGTTTACGAATAACCACATCTTCTAACTGAACTCTTGGATTAGTCAGAAAATGTGTAATATCTTTTTTACCCTGTTCTTCTATATCTTCTAATGGATCAATTCCTAACCCTGTTGTTAAATTAGCCTGTGCATCAATATCAACAAGTAATACACGTTTCCCAAGTTTATTTAGTGCAGCAGCAAGATTTATTGTAGTTGTGGTTTTACCTACACCACCTTTATTGTTAAATACAGTAATAATCATGCCTTGTTTTTCCTTTTCGTCTTTGGTTGATGATTTATTAGTTCCTGAGGAAGTTTTATTAGTAACTGTTGTAATAATATCTTTGTCATTAAATAACTGGGAAATTTTTTCGATTAATTTAGAACGAAAATTCAGTTCATTTTGATATAAACTCTTATAGATAAGTAAGCAAGTTTGTTTACATAAGAGCTTATTGAGTACACCAAAATTATTAATAAAATCTTCTTGAGTGTATTCTAAAATTATTTTAGGCTTTTGCTCATAGTTATAAAGTATACGAAATTCATACCCATTAGTTAACAACCCTAAAAAGGCTGTTGTCTTACGCATATAATCATTTATTTGCCAGAGGCTGTTACTTAAATTTTTATTAGGAGCCTTAGCTTCAATAACTAAATACGGTGCATATGGTGCTACTGATGATGGTGGAAGTACCAAAAAGTCAAGTTTTGATTTACCAACTATGGCTTGAGATTCCCAATCGCAAGAATCGTAGCCGAACATTTGTAAAATTGGGGCTATAACCTTGTTCTCGACATCAGACTCGTTACTATGAGGTGTTATCGCACTAAAAATACTGTGCAAACTTGAACTATACTGAACGGTCATACTAGTACAAGATGGTTCTAATTTGTATTTATTTTAACTGTTTTACAAACAATATGTATAAAATCTGCTATCTATAAATTAAGTAAATCCCTCAGAGTATTATCAATACTGTTTATGGCAGTGTTTATGCGATCGCAGTAAAAAATACGCACTTCATTGATATAATCTGACTGCCAAAAAAAATGAAAGTGAGTTGTGGCAAATATTAAATCAAGCAAAAATTTCCAACTCATAACTAGATTTGTACGCTACTTAGATGGAAGCTTTTTCCAAGGATTTAATCAATGGGACATGTAATTGCAACAGCAAATATGAAAGGTGGTGTGGGGAAAACAACCCTCACTGTGAACATAGCAACATGTTTGGCAAAAAATCATGGTAAGAAGGTACTTGTACTCGATTTAGATACACAAATTAGTGCGACACTCAGCTTGATGTCACCTGTAGAATTTGCTAATCGTCGCAAACAACGTAAGACTTTTCGCTATTTAATTGACCAGATTATTACTCCAGAAGATGCGCCAACCCACACAATTCAAGATATTATTCAAACACAGGTTTGTAATGTCCCAGGTTTAAATTTGGTTCCTGGTGATATTGATTTATATGATGAATTTGTAGTGTCAGAACTTTTACACCAACAAGCTATTCAATTAGGTGAAAAAGATTTTGAAACTATTTGGAATCGTTTTGAACGGGTTTTGTTAGGGAAGATTTTAGAACCGATTCGCAATGATTATGATTTTATTATCTTAGATTGCGCTCCTGGTTATAATTTACTGACTCGTAGTGCATTAGCAACCAGCAATTATTATTTACTTCCGGCAAAACCGGAACCGCTTTCTGTTGTCGGAATTCAGTTGTTAGAAAGACGAATTGGACAGTTAAAAGATAGTCATGAACAAGAAGCAAAGATAGATATAAAAATGCTAGGGATTGTCTTTACTATGTTTAGTAATAATTTGCTTAGTGGCAGATATTACAAACAGGTCATGAATCGTGTTTATCAAGATTTTGGGAATGATAAAATTTTTAATAGCCAAGTACCTGTAGATACAAATGTGGCGAAGGCTGTTGATAGTTTTATGCCTGTGGTGTTAAATAATCCGCAATCGGCAGGTTCTAAAGCTTTTGTACAGTTAACGCAGGAGTTACTTTTGAAACTTTAAACATAGAGGTTGATTAACTGAAAATTAGTCGCAGGGTGTGTTAGCAAAAGCGTAAGACACCCTACTTACAATTATGGCTCTTCAGTTCTTTTTATGGAAAACTTAGCTAAAAATCCTTGAAAGCCTTATTACATAGGAATTTAGCCTCAAAAAGTATCATAGTTGCTTGTAATCATTGTTTTGTAAGGGTTTTACTGCAAAAAAACCTCAAGCTCCATAAAACTTGCCGAAGAGCCACAATTATTTACCATAAGCTTAATTGATTAGGCTCTTGCTCAACTTCATCCCAGGGTAAAGGGGGAAGATACAAGCCATCTTCTCGTAATTTTTGATAAAAATTTTGATAAAAATGTCGTGCGTTTCGAGGAGAATAATCTTCAATTGGACAGTGAACAAAAAAGTAAACTTCTTTATTTTGTTGTAACCAATTTTGAATTTGGGTAACCCACTCTGATATGAATTGCTGATTCATCTCTAATTTTGGATGGGAGATAAATCTAACTAAACTAAAATTTGAGGTGATGGTAAATTGTACAGGTAATTTAGGCTTACGTCTTTCTGATTCTAATTGTGGATCATTATCTCCAGTATAAATAGGACGGCTATCTAACAATACTCTACCAATATTAAAGTTTTCTAAAAGTTTATTCAATGCGATCGCATCTATTTCTTGATACCAGTCACGATGACGAACTTCAACAGCTAAGGGTAGTTTTGTCTGTTGCCAAGCTTCTAAAAATAGACCTAAATCATCAATCAATTTTGGTGAGTAACTGGGTGGTAATTGCAAAAACATGGGCGCTAATCTCGTACCGAGAGGACGCATTTGTTCGGCAAATTCTAATGCTTTTGGGATGTATGGTTGGAGGATGCCGTTGTGGGTAATAGCGCGCGGCAATTTTAGGCAAAAGCTAAAATTTTCTGGTGTTTCACTTGCCCATTTTTTTACTGTTTCTGCATTTGGAACTGCGTAGAATGTCGTGTTCCCTTCAACCGCACTAAAGCGTCGGCTATATAATTTTAAAAAATCGGCATTACGAGTTCCTTTTGGATAGAAATCACCAAGCCAACCTTTATACGACCAAACAGCACACCCAATCAAAAATTTCATCAAACAGTCATCCCTTGAGATTCAAAGTTCATATACATAAATTTTCCGAAAAATTCGGTATATTTATGAGATTTATTAACAATATTTGTAAATTTTTAATTTAGGGATTCTTTTGGTTAGTAACTGATAATTTTTCTCTTGTTAAGACCATATCACTATACAGTTGTAGTGCTGATCGCCACACTAAATAACCTTGAGAATTTAAATGTAAACCATCTGTACTCAATTCAGGGCTGAGATTGCCTTGATTATCAATAAATAATGGATGTAAATCCAAATATTTGATATTTTCTTTAGCTGCTAAATTCTGCAATTCTTGATTTAATTGGCGAATATTATTATTAGAAATAGCTAGTAGTTTTTCTCTTCCTTCCCAAGTGGCATTTTCCCCACCATGCGGCAAAATTGATTGAATGACAATTTGTGTTTTTGGATGTGCTTGTTGCAAATAAGTGATAATTCGCCGATGATTTTCTAAAATCTCCTGATTGCTAACGCCCTTAATCAAATCATTAATGCCAATCATTACCAAAATTGTTTCTGGCTCTGTCTGAGCAAATAACTTCAAGCGTTTCCATAAACCCTCACTAGTTTCCCCAGAAATTCCTTGATTTAACCATTCTCGTTGTTCAGGCAATAATTGAGTGGGAAACCATAAAGAAAGAGAATCTCCAGCCAAAATTGTCAGATGTTGGGGACGTTTTGTTGCTGCAACATTGGCTTCACGTTTGAGAATATCTTCCCATTGCTTATAGTTGAGTTTATGACGTTTCCCAAATTCAGGAGTCGGATTTGGTAAGGGATTGTCGGTAGCAGCTACTGTAGGCATTGAAGTTGGACTGAATAAACCATTTGCACTCTGTTGTCGCCAATACAGTAGTACAATCGCCCCAATTAATATCAGGTTCGATAGCAATGATAAAAATCCCCAAAGAGGCATGATTTTTGAGCTATTTACAGCTTTGGATGTGTTGGAATCTTTTGGATTTTCTATAGAAGTAGACACGCTGCTGGTTATTGTTGAGAGTGTTAGAAGATGGAATTGATTTTAGTCCATATTGATTCAAAAAAGTCAATATATTTGGTATAAAATATCATATTAAAAAATTAATATTTATTTAACATCTGAACATAGTAATTCTATTTGATTTATCAAAAAATGTAACTTATTATCCCTGACTGATGAAAATAGACGGAGATATTTAGTTTACAGTTGATCTCAGCGATTGATAATAGTTGCACCAAAACAAGTTATACCAATTCTCCAAAAGAAAGTAACAGATAGTGACGCGGGGATGGAGAGACACGGAGATTTATTTGATGTGAAGCCGGATTTGGGCGAATTGGTGAGATTTTCGGCAGCTTACTCAACAGTAAATACAAAAAAATACGGGTAGGATGCCCGCATGAAAATGATTTGTTAATAATTAATAGTCAACCTAATAGGAAAGGAATTAGAGTTAGGCTCATCAAATTCAGGTTATTCAGAAATCAGACCAGATTTCTATGCTGACCACTAATTATTAAGCATTAATATTTGTCAGTTATTGAAATTCTGTCACCAAATTCCTCGTTATAACCTTCTTCTCCATGTTGGTGAATATCCATACCTTGATATTCAGCTTCTTCCGCGACACGCAAACCAACAGTAGCATCAACAATCTTGAGAATAATCCAAGTACCAACACCAGCAATAACATAAGCGATCGCAATTGCGGCTAATTCCACCAATATTTCTTGAGGATTACCGGCCAACAAGCCATTTTTTCCGTCTGAGTTTACGGCTGTAGTTGCAAATACGCCCGTGAGAATTGCACCGACTGTACCACCAACACCGTGAACAGGATAGGTATCTAATGCATCATCAATTTGGACTTTGTGCTTCAAACTAACTGCGTAGAAACACACAAAGGCAGTAATTGCACCAATTAAAATCGCCGCCAGTGGTGTCACAAACCCAGCTGCGGGTGTAATCCCAACCAAACCAGCAACAGCACCTGTGGCTGCACCAACTGCTGTGGGTTTACCACGTAATGATTTTTCTAAGATTAACCACATCAAAGCGCCGGCGGCGGCTGAGGTATTCGTGTTCACAAATGCTGTGGTTGCTAAACTACCAGAAGCTAAAGCACTACCAGCATTGAATCCAAACCAACCAAACCATAACAAACCAGCTCCTAACAAGATAAACGGTACGTTATGGGGAGGACTAAGTTTATCAGGATAGGTTTTGCGAGGCCCGAGAACAATTGCTGCAACTAGTGCTGAAACACCAGAACTAATGTGGACTACTGTACCACCTGCAAAATCGAGCGCTCCAATTCCACCATACAATCCTAGCAATCCACCTTTTGCCCAAACCATATGTGCCAAAGGGGAATAAACAAACGTTGACCACAGCAATACAAACAACGAGTATCCGGTAAAACTCATTCTCTCTGCGATCGCACCGGAAATCAATGCGGGAGTAATTATGGCAAACATTGCCTGGTAAATCATGAATGCCTGGTGGGGAATAGTTGCGGCATAAGAAACAACCTCAACCGGCTTTGAACCCTGCAAATAATTAGTGGTTTCTACCCCCACTCCGTTTAGCCCCAACCATTGTAAGCCGCCAATAATTGGATTCCCAGGGGCAAATGCCAAGCTGTATCCCCATAAAATCCAAGTCACACCCACAATCCCCATTAACACAAAACTCATCATTAGGGTATTAAGGACGTTACGCGATCGCACAAATCCACCGTAGAAGAAAGCTAAGCCAGGTGTCATTAACAACACCAATGCTGATGATACCAGCATAAAAGCTGTATCTCCTGAAGTTTTAGCGGCGGCGGCGGCATCTGCGACTTTTTTCAAGTCTTCGACAGTGACTGTCTGAGCAAAGGCATTACCGATTAGGGGACTACCAAGGAATAATATGGCGATCGCTCCTATCATCATTACTTTCTTCAACACTTATTTTGTTCCTGAAGTGCAATAATTTTCATGCTAATAACATTTCAGTTTGCGTAAAATTTAACGTTAGTTCTGTAGTCAAGGTTATTTAATCATCAGATTAAGCAAATATTCATTCAGAATATACTTCTATTAGCAGTTACTTTTTGTTAAAAAAGGTGTCATCGTATTTATTCCGACTTCTGAAAATAAATGAAATGTTAACCCTTATAAGCTTTACAGTATTAACTCACTTGATTATGAAACTAGTAAGATATAAGTACTTGTATCTTACAAAAAAGATATTTTCTCTAAGGAAAATACTTATTTTTATTCTAAAAATATCGTATTTTGATTATTTTTAAATGTCTTTGAGAGGATTTTTAGTTTTTGATTACCTGTCCTGAGTGTAAAGAAAATAAGTGTTGTTTGAATACGGCAAAGAAGAATATTATATTGAACTGCACTAAATTATGATACTCATCTTATGCAGAAACCGAATTGATTTGATGAAATATTGTCATCTGGGCGCGTACATAATAACTAGTACACTCAAGAAAGCTAAACAGCAACCAAGCAAGTCATAGCGGTCCGGTATAGTGCCATCCACTTTCCAACTCCAAAACATTGCCATGACAATAAATACACCACCATAAGCAGCGTAAACCCGACCAAAATTAGCTGGTTGAAATGTCGCAACTATGCCATAAATTCCTAAAGCAATAGCACCCAAGATACCCCACAACAAAGGCTTGTGTTCACGCATCCATAGCCAAACAAGATATCCGCCACCTAATTCCAATAATCCAGCGACGAAGAAATAAAGTAAGGATTTGAGCATATGGATGTGTCTACAATTAAATATTGTTGCGGTGGAATTGCGATCGCATAGTGATAATTTAAAGACTTTACAAAACAAAATGCGAGGATAGATTGAATGCGGAGTGCCTTATTCGTGCGGGGAGAAACTCAATTTATAGGCAAAAAGTTAAGATGATGCTTGGTATTTAAATCCAAGAAAACGAGTTTACTTGGTCTTATCGGTTTGCTTTATAAATAGACTCTAAATGTGTTGATTAAATCGTGATAAAACCGAGTTTCTATGAATATTAAATACAAAAAACTTCATATTTATTTATGGAAGAAACCCGGTTTTTAATTTTGATGACAATTAACTACAAACAAATTTGTTGTAGTGTGGTGACAAAATCTGGATAGGAAATACTCGCAGCTTCCGCACGATGAATCGTAGTTTTTCCTGATGCATTCAGAGATGCGATCGCCAAACTCATCGCAATTCGATGGTCTGTATAACTATCTACATCAGCACCAGTTAACGGAGTACCACCAGTAATTTCCATACCATCAGGTAATTCCGTAATATTTGCACCCATTTTTGTCAATTGTTGAGCCATAACAGTGATGCGATCGCTCTCTTTTACACGTAATTCATCAGCATCTTTAATTACAGTTGTACCCTCGGCAAATACGGCAGCAACTGCAAGAATGGGAATTTCATCGATCAAACGCGGGATAATATCACCAGCAATGGTACAAGCTTTTAATCTACCGACACAACGTACACGTAAATCAGCTACAGGCTCTCCAGCAACCTCCCGTTGATTCTCTTGTTGGATATCCGCCCCCATCATTGCCAATGCTTCTAAAACACCGGTGCGCGTCGGGTTAACACCCACATTTTCAACCACCAACTCCGCCCCAGGAACAATTGCCCCAGCCACCAACCAAAAAGCTGCCGAACTAATATCTCCGGGTACAATCACTGACTGACCATATAGCGTTTTGCCACCCGTGACGGTTACACTTTTACTATCGGGGTCTACCGATAATTCAGCACCAAACGCACGTAGCATTCTTTCGCTATGATCGCGGGAAAGGGCTGGTTCTGTAACGGTGGTTTTACCCTCTGTCATTAACCCAGCTAAAAGAATACAAGATTTGACTTGTGCCGAAGCAATGGGAGAATGGTAGTGGATAGGTGTGAGTGAGTTGCCCCGTATTGCTAACGGTGCTAGAGAATTGTTTTTGCGTCCCCAAATTTCAGCCCCCATTTGCTGTAATGGTTTGACAACCCGTGACATCGGACGACTACGCAGTGAGTCATCTCCGGTAACAGCAAAAAACCTATCGGGGTGTGAAGCCAAAATTCCCAGCATCAACCGCAAAGTTGTACCGGAATTACCTGCATTCAAGATATCAAGAGGTTCTTGCAAATTTCCTAAGCCAATGCCTTTAACGGTGACTAATTCAGTATTCAGTGGTGAAATCTCGGCTCCCATTGCCTGAAAGCAATTTGCGGTGCTACGAGGGTCTTCTCCCAAAAGTAATCCTTGAATTTTCGTTTCACCTTGCGCTAATGCACCTAACATTAAGGCACGATGAGATATAGATTTATCTCCCGGTACTCGGATGCAACCTCGTAAGGATACTCCAGAAGGTGACAGGTTAATAATTAAATCTTGTGAAACGTCTTCTTTTGTTTCTACGGTTATAACAGAAGGCGACATTAGGATAAACTGGCGTGTGACTGCGCTAGTATCCTACCGTTTTATTTGACCGTGACGCTCTACCTAATTTGAATTTATTTTTGCTTTGCTTGAAGCTTGTTCTGCAATCTTCTTGTACCACCCAAGTCATCAGGATGCTTGCCAAAGTCTGGATTTTTTCTTTACTAGTTCGATTTTGCATACTCACCAACTTGGAATTTAATTGCCGGTATCGCTCCCATGCTGACTCACCAACGCAAACCCGTGTGCCTTTCTTTGATTTCTACAGACTTACCCGTGTGGTCTGTAGTTGAAACTGCCGCAACATTGTATCAAAAAGATAGCGATCGCTTTCATTTGCTTTTAACCGCACCGCACCAAAAAAATAGCGAAAACCCTAGTTCGCGATCGCAAAATGAATTATATCCAAGCTGTAACATACCTACACCCGGTAGTCCGAGAATCTTGTGGCTAGAAATATCCCCCTATCGCGTCACAATGACAATGCAAGGAAATACGCAGCTAAGTTACCGTCACTTCTGGGAAGAAGGAGTTTATGGTATTAGCAGGTATTGGCTACCAAGCGAATCATTCCAACCCCACGAACCCATTCGTTTGCGAAACTTTACCCGTAGCCTTTCCTTAAGTGGACATCCTCTACCAGAGCATTTACGAGTTGAATACGAATTATGGTCTGGAGAACTCCAGTTAGGTAGCTATATTTTGAATTTGGAAATTAAACATTAGATATTAGTGGTTAATAGTTAATAGTTAGTAAGACAAAAATTGTCCGTAAAGTTAGATATTGGAGGCTATAACGGCCTCCAGAATCATTTCTTTTTTACGTATAATTTAAGGCTACTACAATAATTTGCTATTAACCAATAATCATGACTTATTACCTATTACTCGTTACTTATGACCTATTTACCATTACTAATGAACTATTCACTAGTAATCATGGCTATTCACCTATACACAATTAGCCAAAATAACTAGGCTCATTACCTGGTTTCCATTTGATATTACAACCAATACTTGGCTTTTGCTCCCCAACTATTTCTTTGCCTGCCAGTACAGCATCGATTGCTGCACGTAAATCTGAACCCGTTACAGGTAAACCATTACTGGGACGACTGTCGTCTAATTGCCCGCGATACACTAATTTTCTTTGTTTATCAAATAAAAAGAAATCTGGTGTACATGCGGCGGTATATAGTTTCGCAATATCTTGGGTTTCGTCGTGGCAAATAGGATATTGCAAATCAAGTTCTATAGCCATCTTTTTTAAGGCTGCGGGTGCATCATCTGGGTATTTCTCGGCATCGTTGGCGCTAATAGCCACAATACCCAAACGTCTATGCAAATAATCTTTTCCTAATTTTGATAATTCGCTTTTAATATGCTTGACAAAAGGACAATGCTGGCAAATAAACATGACTAGAATTGCTTCTTTATCGGCAAAACTAGCCAGCGAAATCCTTTCTCCCGTCACTACATCAGGTAAATTAAAATCTAATGCTTTCGTTCCCAGTGACAGCATTGTAGACGCAGTTAAAGCCATAAATTAATCCAATAATCCAGATTTATTCATAGTCTCTAGCTTATCAGTCTTAAAGTCTTCACTTGCGATTCATTACTTTCCCACCAGGGGAGCATCCACAAATTATGGGATGAGGAGCTTAACAAAAATAAATAAAGATTAATAAATAAGGTTAATAAATAAGCATGGGCGCAATCTCTTGCACCCTTATATTAAGACTATTAAATTTTTGCATCCGCAATCTGTACTTTTACAGATTTTGTAAAAAACCAAAAATACCATGTCCGGTAAATACTTCTAAGGCAATCAACGAGATAAAACCAATCATTGCTAAGCGCCCGTTGAACAACTCTGCATAGGGAGTAAAGCCGGCGCGGTCACCTTGAACGTCTACATATACCTTAGGTTCAACCGCAAAATTATTTAATTTACCAGTCTCATCAACAATAGCACCTTTATAAGTCATGAGATTTCCTTAAATATTTTTTCTCTATGTAACTAATTGTAAAGCAAAGTGTATCTTTTTGTAAAGAAGATTAATCATTATTTTCTTCTAGGCTTTTCTGGCCTCTTCCGCGTTTCTTCCTAGAGTTATATGATGGAGGACTGAGAAAAATATTTATATAAAACAAATTTCCAGGTAGGTCATGCAGCGATTCCGTGTAGAAGTTCTTGCCAAAACCCCCAATCCCCAGCAAGTGATATATGCCGCCATGCACCAAGACTACACGGAGGCATTTGTATATGATGAACGCGATCGCTTTCCGAGTGAAGATAAATGTGGCGAGATTATTGTCAAACGTTTATTAGCAGGTGACAGAGGACACTTTGGATGTACGGAACATCCACAAATAGTATTTAACTGTGGTTACTTTCCTCACAGCGTTATGCAACAGGCACGGACTCATCGCACAGGCGTATCATTTGATGTGCAGTCCTATAGATATACGGGTATTCAGGTAATTGATGTGGTTGATGGGAAAAAAGATATTGAGGATGTTTTCTACCTGCGTCCAGTCGGTTACTATAGCGATCGCCAAGGCAAAAAATATTATTATTCTCCCGAACAGCGAGAAGCTGATTTACAGTGGTGTTTGGAAGCTGCAAAGCGTTACAAAGCTGATTTTGAAGCGGGAATGTCCGAGGAACACGCCAGGGGAAAAGTTCCCTTTGATTATCGCCAGCATTTTGTCGTCAGTTTTAATTTGCGATCGCTTTTGCATTTCCTCGATCTACGCTACAAAAAAGACGCACAACTGGAAATTCAAAAACTGTGCGAAATGATGTTTCCCCACCTTGAGGAATGGACACCTGCTATCGCTGCTTGGTATAAATCTAGTCGTCTGGGTAAAGCTAGACTTTCCCCTTAAGAAATATTCGGAGAGTTGAGTTATGACATAAGTTAATGCGATGTAGTCATTTTCCCACCTCCGAATATATTCATGAGAATAATTCTGATTACACTTTAGCTAGCGTCACAATCTCATCTTGGTCTTGATATTTTCCTTGACGGGCATCGTAGCTAGTTTCACAAGGCTCCCCTTCTAAAAATAGTAATTGCACCACACCCTCATTCGCGTAAATGCGACAGTCAGCACTCGAAGAATTGGAAAATTCTAGGGTTAAATGACCCCTCCAAGCAGCCTCAGCAGGGGTGAGGTTGGCAATGATTCCACATCTAGCAAAGGTGCTTTTACCGATACAGATAACCGTAATATTACCTGGTACTTCCAGTTTTTCTAGAGCTACACCCAAACCATAGGAATGAGCAGGAAGTATAAAGTAACTACCTTGAGTATCAGTATGAAGTTGACTTGATTCCAGATTTTGGGGGTTAAAATTTTTGGGATCGATAACAGTTCCAGGAATATGACGAAAAATACGGAACTCTTTAGGGGAGAGACGAATATCGTATCCATAGGAAGATAATCCGTAGCTGATAACACGACGTGTAACATCATTTTCGTTGGTTTCGCGAATCAAACTTGGCTCGAAGGGGGTTATCATGCCCTGTTGAGCCATTGCCTTAATCCAAATATCGTTCTTAATCACGTTTAATAATTTCAAGTGGCTCGAAGTATCCGAATAGAGTTATTAGAATACCTTGCGAATGTTGTCACTGGGGAGTGTGCCCATAGGAAACTTGCGGAAATATAGGGAAGCAATGGAGCGATCGCCAATATATTTCTAAAATATTTGTGGAAATACTGGAAAATCAACTCATAATCTCTAATTTTCAAGGTCTTTGGCTACGACGAATTTCAGTAATTTGATCAGCTACATCCAAAATCGATTTGGGCATTTCGGGACCAGTGAGAATAATATCCACATTGGTGGGACGTTTAGCTAAAAATGACAGAACTTCGGTTTCTAAGATTAAACCAAGATTAATCGCTAAACTGAGTTCGTCTAAGACAACGAGAGAATACTTACCCTGTGATACCACTTTTTGTGTATGTTGCCACAACTTCTGTAAAGATTCGGTTTCACTCTCTTCAAGGTGTGGTGTATCAATACAACGGGGCAAATCGCAGCGAATCCAATCTAATTTTTGTCCTAATTTTATTGGCTTTTCATGCCCTTGATTAATACCACCTTTGAGAAACTGCACGACTAGTACAGAAGTACCTTGTCCGGCAATTCTCAGTGATTGCGCCATCACAGAAGTAAAAAAGTCACGATGCGAGGTAGTAAAAACTTGTATAAGACCCTCAACGGTATACGGTAGTTTTAGGGTCGAATTTACGCTAGGAGTTTCTAACTGCACAGCCATATCTGAATGTTTAAAAATACACAATAAGTTAAAGCGAATTTGCTGATATTTGCATGGAAAACTTACCTATAAATCTGAAGTTTTCTGTAATTTTGCGAAGTAATAGTTTATTGACCATGTTGCATTCTTAGTCAAACATTAGGCTCGTACCTAAGTCAAGAGTGGTAAAGATATATATTCGCATTTTCTGGGCACTTTTCTCAATCAGTGCTAGTAAAAATAAAAACTAATCTCTGTAAGTAAATATTTGAGTCAAGCTGGGAGTAGTAGCAGTTAATTAGTCAATGTTACATTTGCTGTTTGTTTGGGCACAACAAATTGAGAACGTTGTAATTTTGACTGGAATCAGAGGAGTGTTTTGTGAGATTAGTGATTTTAGGGGGTTCGGGTTCAGGAAAGAGTACGCAAGCGCAACACCTTGGTAGTCATTTTGAAATTCCTTTAGTTGCGACTGGTGATGTTTTACGCGCAGCCATTGCCAGTAATTCGGAATTAGGTCAATTGGCTCAACCTTTTATTGAGAGAGGGGAACTTGTACCAGATGAGTTGATGATAGAATTTGTGCGATCGCGTCTCAAAGAAGCTGATGTTGGGCGTGGTTGGATTTTAGAGGGCTATCCGCGTACTGCGTTTCAAGCGGAAGAATTAGATTTTTTACTTGATCATTTGGGACAAAAGTTAAATTGGGCAATTTATTTACAGGTTCCGGAGGCAGTGATGGTGAGTCGTTCGTTAGGACGTTCTTTACCCGATGACCAGCCGGAGATTGTCCAGCGCCGTATAGAATTGTTTTATGACAGAACTATACCAATTTTGGAATATTATGACCGTCGCCGCCGTTTGTTAACCATTAATGGGGATCAATCACCGGATATGGTTTTGAACAAGATTATTTCCCTTGTGGGCTGAAATTGATATCGAGAAAAGTTTTGTGTTTTCACATGATTCTACGGATAGACATTTTGCTTGTAAGATTAGGGAATTATGATTCAAACTAATTTCCCAAGGTGATGCAATAGTAATTGAAGATAGAATAAAAGTCATTTATTGGTCTTTTATAAATATTCTTATAACCTTATTTTACAGTTTCGCCTTCAGGTTGTATTCTCCTAAAATCAAGCAGAAATTGGAGGCAAATCCGATGAATTGGCAGCGTCCCGACGGTAGACAACCATTACAACTTCGTCCCGTCAGTTTTGAGCAAAACTTTACTCGGTATGCACCTGGTTCCGTACTCGCTAAATGTGGCGATACCCATGTACTATGTACTGTGAGCCTAAGTCAAGGAGTACCAAGGTTTCTTGAAGGTAGTGGCAAAGGTTGGCTAACTGCTGAGTATCGGATGTTGCCATCAGCGACGCAACAAAGGAGCGATCGCGAGTTAATGAAGTTGTCGGGGCGGACACAGGAAATTCAAAGATTGATTGGGCGCAGTTTACGAGCTGCGCTAGATTTTAGTATTTTGGGCGAAAAGACATTAACAGTCGATGCAGATGTGCTACAGGCTGACGCAGGCACACGTACAACCGCAATTACGGGTGGATTTGTGGCATTAGCGAATGCAATTTCTAAATTGTTGCAGCAAGGAATTTTAGAACGTTCTCCTTTGACTGGACAGATTGCGGCGATATCGGTGGGGCTGTTGGAAGGAGAAGCATTTTTAGATTTAAACTATGTGGAAGATGTCACTGCTACAAGTGATTTTAATGTAGTCATGAATCAGCATTTGGGAATTATTGAAGTTCAAGGTACTGCTGAGGATGGCTATGTGAGCAGGCAACAGTTCAATCAAATTATGGATTTTTCTGAAAAAGGTATTCAACAGCTTTTGATGTTACAGAGGGAAGCAATTTTAGATTGGGATGATTTGTATGTGGGATAGTAATACTATTCACTGTTAACTATTTACTGTTTGTGGTTAGCAATTAGTAATTGAAATAGTAATTAAAAAATTACGCATTTTTATGAGCAAGGTTTTTGGTCTTCAATCTCAGGGTGCTTGGTTATATTCTTTGTGGAAGTTTTCACGTCCGCATACGATTATTGGCACAAGTTTAAGTGCATTAGGATTATATTTTATAGCTATGGCGTTAGCTAATGCGAACTTTGCTGTAATTCCTTTATTGGCTGCGTGGATTGCTTGTTTGTGCGGGAATGTTTATATTGTCGGCTTGAATCAACTTGAAGATATTGCGATCGATAAAATCAATAAACCACATTTACCTTTAGCATCGGGTGACTTTTCCTTACTAACTGGAAAAAGTATTGTCGCAATCACCGGAATTTTGGCATTGATTATTGCCATGACTCAAGGTCAGTATTTATTTGGCATGGTTGCCGTTAGTTTGGCGATTGGTACTGCTTACTCGTTGCCACCAATTCGTTTAAAAAGATTTCCATTTTGGGCTGCTATTTGTATTTTTTCAGTGCGGGGAGCAATTGTTAATTTAGGATTGTATTTGCACTATAATTCTCTTTTTCAGCAAACAGTTAATATTCCTAGTATTCCCGTATCTATCTGGTTGCTAACACTCTTTGTACTAGTATTTACATTTGCGATCGCCATTTTTAAAGATATTCCCGATATGGAAGGAGATGCACAATATAATATATCTACCCTCTCAATCCAACTCGGTAAAAAAGCAGTTTTTAAAATCTCACTTTGGGTAATTACTGTTTGTTATTTAGGCATGATTGTTGCTGGATTATTAAATATTTCTGGTGTCAATTCAATTTTTTTAATTTTTAGCCATATAATCCCGTTAGTGGCAATGTGGTGGCGTAGTCGCCAAGTTAACTTAGAAGATAGAATTTCAATAGCCAGTTTTTACCAGTTTATTTGGAAACTATTTTTTATCGAGTATTTAATTTTTCCCACCGCTTGTTTATTAGGTTAAGCAAATTTGCGTAAGTCTAATTGATTTTGGCTGATAATGCTCGCTTCCTAATTATTTATGACTGTATTAACTGCTTTATCATCCTCCAAAAGCAAGTCATAAAACCAAATCAAAGATTTCAGAAAATACCAAACTGTCATCACTACCTTCGCCGTCCAAATAATTGGAAAATTACTATATTCCTCCCATTCGTGAATCCTAGCTTGAAATTCCCACCATGCGATCGCAACTCCTGCAAAATAAGCAAATAACCCAATCCATAGCCAAATAGATGTCAACATACCATTTATCTCCATCTGTAAATATTTAATATCTCTTCAGCAAATTAACGTAGATGTTAAGTACGTTTTTACAATCAAAACCAATCAAGCAATTGTAGTACGCTCACTTCTGGTTTGATACTTAATTCAATCTACCTACTTAACCTCATGTTTTTCTTCTCTTTTGGCAACCTGAAAATTTATATAATTCGCGAAAGCAAAAGAATTCACAACCATCTCAAGTCATATATCTGCCTCACTCATGTTAGGGGTGTCATTAAAGTCAGTTTATGCAGTTGTTGAGAACTGTTAATATACTGACACTGCCAAGAATTGGAATATATGCAAATCAAAGCATAATTGAGGACAAATGATGGAAATTTTTCAACGCCCTACTAATTTAATTGCCGCAACTATCGTATTTTTAGCTGCTGCCATCCTGATTTATTTTGCCTGGAAAACCTTAATTACCTCAAACCTTTATCAGAAGGGAGTCACACTCTATCAAAAAAAAGACTATGAAGCGGCGGAAGCGACTTTTCGACAAGTAATCGCAATTAACTCTACTAATGATGTTGTGCATCTGTTATTAGGTGATTGCTTAATGCAACAAGATAGAGTCAAAGAGGCGATGAAAGAGTTTCAGGACGTAATTCAACGTGCACCCAAAAAAGTTGATGCCTATTTACGTTTAAGTAACGCTTTTATCGCTCAGGGAAATAAAACTGAAGCTATTACTAACCTGGAAAAATCTCGTGATTTATTCCAAATACAAAAACAACCGCAGCAAGCTGAACAAGTTAATCAACTGTTGCAAAAACTGAAAACTAATCAAAAATAAATATTCTACCTAAATTTACGTTTTCCTGTAGATAAATACTCAGTCGCTGTTGGAAATAACTGTATTAGATATAGACACATTCAGGAAGTTAGAGATTGATCAAAATTGACTTGTTTGGCTTATAAATCTTAAAAAAATGACTCAGCAAAAAGGTAAAGTTTATCTTGTCGGTGCTGGACCTGGTAATATTGAATACCTAACGATCAAGGCTTACAAACTGTTAGAAAATGCTGAAGTACTTATTTACGATGCGCTTGTCGATACTGAATTACTGAATTTAGCACCTTCAGACTGTTTACAGTTAGAAGTAGGTAAGCGTGGAGGTAAACCAAGCACACCGCAAGCTGAAATTAATCAGTTGCTAGTTCATTATTGCCAAGAGGGTAAACGAGTAATTCGCTTAAAATCAGGTGATCCATTTATTTTTGGGCGCTGTACCTCAGAAATTGAAGCATTGAAAGCTGCAAAATGTGCTTTTGAAATTGTGCCAGGCATTTCTTCAGCATTGGCAGCCCCATTGCTTGCCAGTATTCCTTTAACAGATACAGTATTAAGTCGAAGTTTTGTAGTGGTGACAGCACACGAACCCGAAGCTTTGAATTGGGAAGCACTAACAGGAATCGAGACACTGGTAGTTTTAATGGGAGGAAAAAATCTTCCAGAAGTAGTATATCAATTAGTTAAACATGGTAAAAGCCGGAGCACGCCTGTAGCCGTGGTGCGTGATTGTGGAACAGCACGCCAGCAAATATGGACGGGGACACTAGAAACAATACTGGAAATTACAGCAGGTGTTTCACTTTCGCCCACAGTAATTATAATTGGTGAAGTTGTGGGGTTACGCAAATATCTTCAACCTGAGAATATAGAGGTAGATGAAACTCTGATAGGTAATTAGGTAATCAACACTCCAAAATCATGCCTACCAACATCTTTATGCCCTCTATTCCTTCTACCCAGCAACCTCTAGCTGGTAAAACAGTCTTGGTAACACGTTCAGCAGGACAATCGAGTCATTTTAGCGAATTGCTCATTCAATCCGGTGCAAATGTTGTAGAAATGCCAGCATTAGAAATTGGTCCCCCATCAAGTTGGGATAAATTGGATAATGCGATCGCAAATTTATCTAGTTTTAACTGGTTAGTTTTGACTTCTAGCAATGGCGTTGAATATTTCTTTGAACGATTATTTGCTCAAGGAAAAGACGCGCGTGCCTTGACTGGTGTAAAAATAGCTGTCGTCGGTGAAAAAACTGCTCAGTCTTTACAGAAACATAGCATACAAGCAGATTTTATCCCTCCTAATTTTGTTGCCGACTCGTTAGTTGATAATTTTCCTGAAGAACTGGTTAATCTCAAGATTTTATTTCCCCGTGTCGAAAGTGGTGGACGGGAAGTTTTGGTGAAAGAATTAACACAAAAAGGTGCGGAAGTGATTGAGGTTGCAGCTTACCAGTCTTGCTGTCCTAGTCATATACCTCCTTCGGCAGAATTGGCTTTGCAAAGTGGAAACATCGATATCATTACATTTGCAAGTTCCAAAACTGTAAAATTTTTCTGCCAGTTAGCAACAAGAGTGTTTCCTGAAAATGTTTTGGGCAGTTGTTTAGAAGGCATTTGTATTGCTTCGATTGGCCCCCAAACTTCCAAAAGCTGTCAAGATTTAATCGGACGTGTTGATGTTGAAGCTGAGGAATATACTTTGCCAGGATTAACGCAAGCTTTGATTAAATGGGCAAGTCAGTAAAATTAAATTGGTGAGGCGATCGCAATCATCTAATCATCATAGCTTTTAGGGGCGCACAAATCTAATTGCCGGGGTGAGGCTTCTGTAAAAACACAATACCAAAGAATACCATTCCTAGAGCGATCGCATTTTCATATGGATGTGAGTGAAATGATGATTGTGCGTCCCACCCTTAGTCCTGGTTAATATTTATTGGGCATACCTAAACTATTAATTAATGGCAAATAATCACAAAAATAATTCATGAAAAAACGTCTGATTGGTATAACAGGTGGAATTGCAACAGGTAAAAGCACTGTGTCAAATTATCTTGCGGAAAAATATCAATTACCGATTCTAGATGCTGATATGTACGCGCGGGATGCAGTTGCTGTTGGTTCACCTATATTAAAAGAAATTTCTCAAAGATATGACAATATTTTACTTCCAGATAATAGTTTAAATCGTCAACTCTTAGGAGAAATAGTTTTTAAAAACCAAAATGAACGTCTTTGGATTGAAAGTTTAATTCATCCTTATGTTAGGAAAAAATTCAATCAAGAAATTGTCAAATATACTGGTGAAACCTTAGTGTTAGTTATTCCTTTATTGTTTGAAGTTGGTTTAACTAATATAGTGACAGAAACTTGGGTTGTGAGTTGCTCTGAAGAACAACAATTAGCCAGATTAATGCATCGAAATAATTTAACTTTAGAACAAGCACAAGCAAGAATTAAGAGTCAAATGCCTTTATCAGAAAAGAGAAAGCTTGCTGATGTTGTTTTGGATAATTCACAAAGTTTGGAAATACTCTTAAAATCAGTAGACACTGCCATAAATCAAGCAAAAGTAATTTAGTTTTTAGTTTCCTTGCAGACAAATACTTTTAAAAAACAGAAGATTTATTTTCCATCGCTTGAATAAATGCTTCAAATTGTCCATTTGGTGTCCATTGAATTGCTCCATCTTTGCCTGTAAATAATAATTGTGTCTTCACATCACCTAATGCAGAGACAATATTAGGCTCAATGTCAGCACTAGTTGTAATTGTCACCTCCGGCTGCAATAACGGAACCAGTTCCTTCAGTGATTGCGGTTGACACCATAACACCTGAGCGCGAGGTAAATTACCAGCTTTAATTAATTGTCGTAACTCAGTCGGCTTGAGATTTCCCACAAATAACCAATCTTTATCGTGAATTCGCATTTGTAGAATCGGTAATTGTTCATTAACTAGTTGCAGAACCGCAGAACCAATGTTTATACTTTGACCAACACTGAGAATTTGATATGCTGCTTGATTTTGCTGTAATTGCTTCTGAATGACTCCACTAGTAAGAGGATTATCAACTTTGGCTGCATAATCATAAAATACTTTAACTGGTAATCTTGGTAATAACTCTAGCCAACCCCGACTTCCATTCCCCTGAAAATCCGAAGCAACAGCCCAATCAATTTGATTTACACCCTGCTGTTGCAAAAAAGGTAATATTGTGAAGCGTCCCGTACCTTCATCACCACTATTAATTAACGTTACCTTACCTTGGTCTTGAATGACTAAAACAGGTTCACCACTAGCTGCTAACATTGTCACCCGAAATAAAGTATTGGCTTGATGCCAAGCTGGAATTAATACTAAAGTTAGTGCAATCCCTAAACCTATCCACCAACGACGTTGCCACCAACGTACCAACCAAATCAAAATTAGTATTATATAGATAATGAACATTTGCGTGATGGTGATGCTACCAACAGCAAATGAATTTCCTCGCAAATTACTAAAAAAATCTACCAGTTTCAACAACCAGTCAGTTGGATAATGCAAAACACTCGCGATCGCACTCCCAATACCAGGTACGATCAAAGATGCGATCGCACTAATAAACCCACCAATACTAATTACCGAAATCAATGGGGTACTGGCAATATTTAACGCCAAACTATAGGACGGTACAACCCCAAAAACGTGCAATTGTAACGGTAAAGTCCATATCGTAGCAGCTAAAGGAACAGAAATCAAAGATGCGATCGTCGGTGGCAGCCATCCTAATCTTGTGGTGATTGCGGGAACTGTAACAATTAACCCTAAGGTTGCCAAAAAACTCAATTGAAAGCCCAAATCCCAAATCCATAAAGGATTAAAGATTAATAATAAAGTTGCTGCTACTAATAAAGAACCCAACTGTCTAACTTTTTTACCCAACAACAAAGCAATTAAAGCCGCAAACCCCATCACCACAGCACGCAATACCGCCGGTTGAAACCCAGCTAAACATAGAAATGCCAGTAAAGCTAAAAACCCTACTGTAAATTGAGTTCTTTGTGTAGCACGTTTCGTTAAGGCTAAAACAATACCCAAAATTAATGAAGTTTGGAAGCCAGAAGCCGCTAAGGCATGTGCTAAACCCACCTGTACAAATCCATCGCGAATATCATAAGGTAAATCTACAGCTTTACTACCTAAAACCATAGCACTGACAAGTGGACCTTCAGGAACACCCAAAAAACTAACTTGAGATTTCACAATTTGCTCACGAAACTTCCACCATCCCCACTTTTTATCTTCATTAAGAATATTTACCTGTCGTCCACTTAATCCTGCAAACACACCTTCTTTCTGTAAATATTCTCGAAAATCAAAAGCACCTGGGTTTGCAGCAGCTTTTGGTTTATACAAAACACCAGTCACAGCAATTTGCTGTCCCGGATATAATCCAGTTGCTTGTAATAAAGGTAGAGTTACATATAATTTGCCCGAAACTCCCTTACCTCCACCACCATCTTCGTTTTTCACCTCATCTAACCGTGTTACTTCCATCCAAAACTGCCCCTTGGAAGTACGAGTCAAACGTGGAGTACTAGTTACAGTCCCCCGTACTACGAAAAGTTGCTCTTGATTGCTATTATTTCCTGGCGGCACCAACTTACTTACATCATTAGTCGTTGGTTGGGGAACCCGATATTGCAAATAAAAACTTGCCAACAAACCCAATAAACCAGCAATAAACCATATTCTCGGATGCGGATAAACTCGTGGTGATGAAGGTAAATGCTTTGATTCTCCTAATCCTCTTGTCTTACTTGGTGGTGTTTTACGGTTATGATTTCGCCCTCTTCTAAAAAGAATTACACCTATCAAACCCAAACCTAATATCCAAAAACCACCTCCAGGAACCGCACTAAACAGCAACCCCAGAATATAGCCAAGACATATAATTACAGCACTCGCTTGAACCATGCGACTTAATTTATCTCAAAAAATTTAAGCTTTAGTAGCTATCAAAAAAATCAGCCCGCACAAGCAGGCTTAATCTACACAACCTCAAAATATCCTTAAAGGAACATCCAACTTTGGGTTGGTGAACGTTATTATACATAACACGACTGTTCAACCTAAATACTAGTACCTAACTTCAAGCCAAGTACAGTATGTACAATCAAAACTAAAAACGCTGTACTGCCCAAATAAGCGTGAAGGCTTCGTAAACCTGCATTTCCAGAAAAAACTTTAGAAATCGCACCATTAATTGCTAATAATACCAAAACACCTGAAGCAGTCCAAAAATGTGGGCTCTCCAGAATCGGCTGTTTTTGCATCACTAAAGATAGTAAACCACCCGTATAACCCAAAGCCATAAAAGTAAACATCAAAGGGGCAAGTTTGCGGTGTTC
The DNA here is from genome assembly GCA_004296455.1 of Calothrix sp. NIES-4101. Classification (GTDB taxonomy): domain Bacteria; phylum Cyanobacteriota; class Cyanobacteriia; order Cyanobacteriales; family Nostocaceae; genus Brunnivagina. The sequence continues at coordinate 2,417,087 of AP018280.1, read as the reverse complement.
ACTACGACTTTTAATTGCCACTTCCTTATCGTCGAGCAATCTGCCTTGCCAACCAGCATAAACGACATAGCTACCCAAAACAAAAATCACGATGCCCATCATAACCGGGTGTCCCCAATGAACAATCGGTTCAGGAACATTGAAACTGCGAAACCATGCTGCGATCGGTTCTAAAATATCAGCTAACTTAGTACCCATTCTGCTCTCAAATGTCTGTAATAAAACTTAATCCAAGTACATAGCATAGATTCTTATATGGAGATTCTGCAAGCGAGTTCCTCTGACGAAACTTCTTCAAGATAGTGTGACATCAATCTCCCCATAGGATTCTACCAGATACCTTTTAGTATTCTTCGTAAGATAATTGGTATTACTTTTTACAATTTTCACCTATAGCCTATCTGCATAAAAAGTCTCCGATGTCACAATATCTACTAAAAGTCTAAAGAAATAACCCTCTTCCATCGGAAAAGGGCGCATCCAAAAATAACTTCTAACTAGCCATATTTTTGAGCAACGGATAACCAAGCTTTTCGCGCTGTTCCACGTACATTTGTGCAACCTTCCGCGCCAAATGTCTAATTCTACCTATATATCGGGTTCGTTCTGTTACTGAAATTACACCTCTTGCATCCAGTAAATTAAACATATGCGAACATTTAATTACGTAGTCTAAACTAGGTAAAACTAAGCCCCGATTACTTAATTGCCGTGCTTCCTCTTCATACAAATTAAATAGATTCAACAACATCTCTGGATTTGAAGCTTCAAAATTATACACGCACTGTTCAATCTCACCTTGCAAGTGAATATCCCCATAGGTAATATTCTCAGCCCATTTGATTTTAGTCATAGCATCCACGCTTTGGAGATACATAGCCAATCGTTCTAAGCCATAGGTAATTTCAATAGAAACGGGACGACAATCAATTCCTCCACACTGCTGGAAATAAGTAAACTGGGTAATCTCCATCCCATCTAACCAAACTTCCCAGCCAGTACCCCAAGCTCCAACAGTTGCATCTTCCCAATTATCTTCGACAAAGCGTACATCATGATCTTCAGGATGAATTCCCAAGACTCTGAGCGAATCTAAATAAATTTCTTGAATATTATCCGGGGAAGGCTTGATCAAAACTTGATACTGATAATAATGTTGAAACCGATTCGGATTTTCGCCATAGCGCCCATCTGTTGGACGACGACAAGGCTCAACATACGCTACAGCCCAAGGTTCTGGTCCCAAAGCCCTTAAAAAAGTATGGGGATTCTTAGTTCCGGCTCCCTTTTCCATATCGTAGGGCTGGGCGATTAAACAACCGCGATCGCGCCAAAACTGATGTAACTTCAAAATAATTGATTGAAAATCCACTAGCTCTTTCCTTTCTCTGCATAATGCATACACCATTGTTGCTTAAAGCAGTACGAAGGCGATCATCACTGCCAAGAAAAAAGAATAGGGGGATGGGGGGTTGACAAAGGGGGAGGGAGTAGTTACTATAAGAAAGTTGCAAACGAAAAGAGCGCGAGAGAGCGCGGTTCGAGAGCAGTAGAACCAAGAAAATAATATAGTTTGAAAGCCAGTATACAACACTTGGTAAGTGTAAGTAAAGAAATGAAGAAGACTGAAGTAAAAAATCAGTCGAGAAGAGCTAAACAAACAAATTTTAGTTTTGATTTGTAAAAGAACAAAACGGAGAGTTTGATCCTGGCTCAGGATGAACGCTGGCGGTATGCTTAACACATGCAAGTCGAACGGTCTCTTCGGAGATAGTGGCGGACGGGTGAGTAACGCGTGAGAATCTGTCATTTGGTTTGGGACAACATTGGGAAACCGATGCTAATACCGGATGTGCCGAGAGGTGAAAGAGAAATTGCCAGATGGTGAGCTCGCGTCAGATTAGCTAGTTGGTGGGGTAAAGGCCTACCAAGGCGACGATCTGTAGCTGGTCTGAGAGGACGATCAGCCACACTGGAACTGAGACACGGTCCAGACTCCTACGGGAGGCAGCAGTGGGGAATTTTCCGCAATGGGCGAAAGCCTGACGGAGCAATACCGCGTGAGGGAGGAAGGCTCTTGGGTCGTAAACCTCTTTTCTCTAGGAAGATAATGACGGTACTAGAGGAATAAGCATCGGCTAACTCCGTGCCAGCAGCCGCGGTAATACGGAGGATGCAAGCGTTATCCGGAATGATTGGGCGTAAAGCGTCCGCAGGTGGTTATGTAAGTCTGCGGTTAAAGAGTGGGGCTTAACTCCATAAGGGCCGTGGAAACTACAAGACTAGAGTAGGTTAGGGGCAGAGGGAATTCCCAGTGTAGCGGTGAAATGCGTAGAGATTGGGAAGAACACCGGTGGCGAAAGCGCTCTGCTAGGACAATACTGACACTGAGGGACGAAAGCTAGGGGAGCGAATGGGATTAGATACCCCAGTAGTCCTAGCCGTAAACGATGGATACTAGGCGTTGAGAGTATCGACCCTCTCAGTGCCGTAGCTAACGCGTTAAGTATCCCGCCTGGGGAGTACGCACGCAAGTGTGAAACTCAAAGGAATTGACGGGGGCCCGCACAAGCGGTGGAGTATGTGGTTTAATTCGATGCAACGCGAAGAACCTTACCAGGGCTTGACATGTCCAGGAGTCCGGCGAAAGTTGGATGTGCCTTAGGGAACTGGAACACAGGTGGTGCATGGCTGTCGTCAGCTCGTGTCGTGAGATGTTGGGTTAAGTCCCGCAACGAGCGCAACCCTCGTACTTAGTTGCCAGCATTAAGTTGGGCACTCTAGGGAGACTGCCGGTGACAAACCGGAGGAAGGTGGGGATGACGTCAAGTCAGCATGCCCCTTACGTCCTGGGCTACACACGTACTACAATGCTACGAACAAAGGGCAGCTACACAGCGATGTGATGCAAATCTCAGAAATCGTGGCTCAGTTCAGATTGCAGGCTGCAACTCGCCTGCATGAAGTAGGAATCGCTAGTAATTGCAGGTCAGCATACTGCAGTGAATTCGTTCCCGGGCCTTGTACACACCGCCCGTCACACCATGGAAGCTGGTCACGCCCGAAGTAGTTACCCTAACCATGAATTTGGGGGGGGACTCCTAAGGTAGGGCTGGTGACTGGGGTGAAGTCGTAACAAGGTAGCCGTACCGGAAGGTGTGGCTGGATCACCTCCTTTATAGGGAGACCTAAACCCTTAGGGACAGAAACGAGAGGAAGTAGAAGTACTTGTTTGAGGAATAAGAAACTAAGAGGTCATTCCCAAGGTCGGTACAATTACCAAGTAAGGCTTTCAAACTATATATTCAGGTTCGAGAAATGGGCTATTAGCTCAGGTGGTTAGAGCGCACCCCTGATAAGGGTGAGGTCCCTGGTTCGAGTCCAGGATGGCCCACCTAAATATTTTCAGTTCATAGTTCGTGGTTAATGATATAGCGAATTATAGATTTGGGAAATAGAAAGAATTGATTAATGGGGGTTTAGCTCAGTTGGTAGAGCGCCTGCTTTGCAAGCAGGATGTCAGCGGTTCGAGTCCGCTAACCTCCACCTTTTTAGAGAGGATGAGTTCAGCACCTGCTAAGTAAAGTGGTAGACTGCTGGGTGAAACCAGTAAATGAACCTTGAAAACTGCATAGTGACAGAAAAGTAGCAATTGAAAGTTCAAAAGAGCAAGAGATTGTGAAAGGCAGTTCGTAGTGTAGCAGCTACGGATAAAAACACCAATATTAGAGAGAAGAGAAGAGAAGAAAAGAATATTGAGTGGTCAAGCGACTAAAGGCTGACGGTGGATACCTAGCCATGCAGCGGCGAAGAAGGACGTGGTTACCGACGATAAGCTCCGGGGAGTTGGAAACAGACTAAGAGCCGGAGATTTCCGAATGGGGCAACCCTATGTACTACCTGTTGAATATATAGACAGGAGAGAGCGAACCCAGCGAATTGAAACATCTTAGTAGCTGGAGGAAAAGAAATCAAAAGAGATTCCCCAAGTAGTGGTGAGCGAAAGGGGAAGAGCCTAAACCAATGTACATGTATGTTGGGGTAGTGGGACAGCGAGAAGGAATCGAGCGATTAGACGAAGCATTGAAAAGATGCACCAGAGAAAGTGAAAGTCTTGTAGTCGAAAATTCAACGATACTAGCTGAATCCCGAGTAGCATGGAGCACGTGAAATTCCATGTGAATCAGCCAGGACCACCTGGTAAGGCTAAATACGTCTGCATGAGCGATAGAGAACAAGTACCGCGAGGGAAAGGTGAAAAGAACCCCATTGAGGGGAGTGAAAGAGAACATGAAACCGTCAGCTGACAAGCAGTGGGAGGCTGATAGAACGGCTGACCGCGTGCCTGTTGAAGAATGAGCCGGCGACTTATAAGTGACTGGTAGGTTAAGGGGGAAACCCGAAGCCAAAGCGAAAGCGAGTCTGAATAGGGCGATATTATCAGCGTTTATAGACCCGAACCCTGGCGATCTAACCATGTCCAGGATGAAGCTTGGGTAACACCAAGTGGAGGTCCGCACCGACCAATGTTGAAAAATTGGCGGATGAGGTGTGGTTAGGGGTGAAATGCCAATCGAGCCAGGAGCTAGCTGGTTCTCCCCGAAATGTGTTGAGGCGCAGCGGTAATGATTAAAGCCGGGGGGTAAAGCACTGTTTCGGTGCGGGCTGGGAGACCGGTACCAAATCGAGACAAACTAAGAATACCCGGTGAACACATTGCTAGTGAGACGGTGGGGGATAAGCTTCATCGTCAAGAGGGAAACAGCCCAGACCACCAGCTAAGGTCCCCAAATCAACGTTAAGTGGGAAAGGAGGTGGGAGTGCAGAGACAACCAGGAGGTTTGCCTAGAAGCAGCCATCCTTGAAAGAGTGCGTAATAGCTCACTGGTCAAGCGCTCCTGCGCCGAAAATGAACGGGACTAAACGTTGTACCGAAGCTGTGGGATTTTTGAAAAAGAATCGGTAGGGGAGCGTTCTATTTGAAGAGAAGCACTAGCGGCGAGCAGGTGTGGATTGAATAGAAGTGAGAATGTCGGCTTGAGTAGCGCAAATATTGGTGAGAATCCAATACCCCGAAACCCCAAGGGTTCCAGAGGCAGGTTCGTCCACTCTGGGTAAGTCGGGACCTAAGGCGAGGTCGAAAGGCGTAGTCGATGGAGAACGGGTTAACAATCCCGTACTAATTTAGGATAGTGCAGAGGGACGGAGAAGGTGAATGTCAGCCGGATGTTGGTTACCGGTTCAACTAATCGAGTTGATGAGAGACGGAGAAAACGTCTTGAGATGAGATAGGAGTGGGACCCTCTAAGGAGGGGAAGTGACATAATCTAGCTTCCAAGAAAAGCTCTAACCACGTTAATTCTAAATTACCCGTACTCGAAACCGACACAGGTGGGGAGGTTGAGAAAACTAAGGGGCGCGAGATAACTCTCTCTAAGGAACTCGGCAAAATGGCCCCGTAACTTCGGAAGAAGGGGTGCCCAAGGTGAAACTTGGGTCGCAGTGAAGAGATCCAGGCGACTGTTTACCAAAAACACAGGTCTCCGCGAAGTCGATAGACGCAGTATGGGGGCTGACGCCTGCCCAGTGCCGGAAGGTTAAGGAAGTTGGTCAGGATGGTTAGCCATTTGAAGCTGACGACTGAAGCCCCGGTGAACGGCGGCCGTAACTATAACGGTCCTAAGGTAGCGAAATTCCTTGTCGGGTAAGTTCCGACCCGCACGAAAGGCGTAACGATCTGGATGGTGTCTCGGAGAGAGACTCGGCGAAATAGGATTGTCTGTGAAGATACGGACTGCCTGCACCTGGACAGAAAGACCCTATGAAGCTTTACTGTATCCTGGAATTGTGTTCGGGCTTGGCTTGCGCAGGATAGGTGGGAAACGTAGAAGTATCCCTTGTGGGGGGTATGGAGTTAACAGTGAGATACCACTCTGGCGAAGCTAGAATTCTAACCTACTGCCGTAATCCGGTGGAGGAACAGTTTCAGGTGGGCAGTTTGACTGGGGCGGTCGCCTCCCAAAAGGTAACGGAGGCGCGCAATGGTTCCCTCAGCACGGTTGGAAATCGTGCGTCGAGTGTAAAAGCATGAAGGGAGCTTGACTGCGAGACCAACAAGTCGAGCAGGGTGGAAACACGGCTTTAGTGATCCGACGGCGCAGAGTGGAATGGCCGTCGCTCAACGGATAAAAGTTACTCTAGGGATAACAGGCTGATCTCCCCCAAGAGTCCACATCGACGGGGAGGTTTGGCACCTCGATGTCGGCTCATCGCAACCTGGGGCGGAAGTACGTCCCAAGGGTTGGGCTGTTCGCCCATTAAAGCGGTACGTGAGCTGGGTTCAGAACGTCGTGAGACAGTTCGGTCCATATCCGGTGCAGGCGTTAGAACATTGAGAGGAGCCTTCCTTAGTACGAGAGGACCGGGAAGGACGAACCGCTGGTGTACCTGTTATCGTGCCAACGGTAAACGCAGGGTAGCCATGTTTGGAGTGGATAACCGCTGAAAGCATCTAAGTGGGAAGCCCACCTCAAGATGAGTGTTCTCATTCCTTTAAGGAAGTAAGGTCACACATAGAACATGTGTTAATAGGCTTTAGGTGGAAGTGTGGTAACATATGAAGCCGAGAAGTACTAACAGACCGAGGGCTTGACCTCTAATCTTTTCTTGAATCTAATCTCTTCAATTGAGTTTTTGTTCTGTCACTGTGCAGTCTTCAGGGTTTGATGCCCTACAAGTTTTCCTGGTGCTTATGGCGCGGTGGAACCACTCTGATACCATCCCGAACTCAGTTGTGAAACGCTGTTGCGGCTACGATAGTCTGGGGGTTGCCCCATGCAACAATTGCTCAGTGCCAGGGCTATTCATACATCATCAAAGGCTTCTCTAAACACTATTAGAGAAGCCTTTGCTTTTTATCCCATATTTTGCGCTGTTAACGTTTGCTTTTACATTAGACCTCTGTTTAGGAGATAAAGGTTATCAAGGTATTCAAAAAATACATGGTAATAGTCGGATTCCCAAGAAAAAGCCTCGAGGAGGTAAATTAAGTTATGTGGAGAAAAAAGTAATCAAGAACTAGCTAGGGCTTGCTGATTAAAGCTATAACGCTTACCAAATAAGGGTTTTAATCATTTTTGAGGCAAACAAGTGCAAGGTTATGGTATTTAGAGGCTCAAAAATCATGCACCTTGGCGGAAAATCGCGGGGTGAATTTGGGTTCTGACCTCCAAAACCACCATTATTCAAGTTGTGTGGCATCTAGATTCGCTTTGCAGCCTTTTTCAGCAGACCCTAGCTAGAATTAGAGTTTTAGGTGAGCATGTAAATCGTAAACTGAAGGTGTTTAAAATTTTGTCTCTTACTTATAAAAATCGTCGAAAAAGATTTGGTTTAAGGTTAAATCTGATTGCTGCTCTCTACAATTACGAGCTTTCTCTCCCCAAAATCAAATCTTCCTGAGCGACTTTTGCAGGAGGTCTATTCTTGTTTTGTGATCACGATCGCAAGTGACACAGATGCACCCACTTGTTTACCTTGAGACTCAGATTAAGTTAAATTACCATCCCCAACTACCAGGAAGGCCTTTAAATGGTCCGACAATATCGCTAGTTACCCAACCTCCATAGAAGTTACCTGGTTGTGGCGTTACTTTTTCCCCATCTACATAACATGCATCCATTGTATGGGCATAAAATGCAACATAATTTTTAATTGATGCAAATCGAGATGTGGGTTCTGGATAAAACCAAGCGGTATTTTCGATTTCACGATCGCCTACGCATAAACTGTAATATTTGGCGTTTCCTTTCCATTCGCAGAAACTCGACTGTGATGTTTGTATTATTAGATATTCGAGCTTAATATCAGCCGGTGGAATGTAGTAAACAGGAGGATGACTTGTTTCTAGAATTCTTTTGGCGTTACAAGTATCAACAATAGTTTCGCCATTAAAAATAATTTGAATATGTTTCTTGCTGTCTTCTAAACGAGGAGGACGTGGGTAGTCCCATACAGATTCTTGTCCTGGTTTGGGTTCAATGCGTTGCGGTTTCATAGTTTGGGTGTGCTAAGCATAGGCTCAATTGTAGGATAAACTGTAGTGTTTCTTTTATTTTTATTCCTTACCCAATTTTTACAAACTTTCTGTTCATAGGGAATGTGCTTTTTTATTCAATCTATGTGCTACACATAAAATAATTATTACACTTAACTCTTTTGAATTTATAGTGTTATGAATTTATAGTGTTATGAATTTATGCATTAAATAACTGAATTGCTTATGGAACATTTACTGAATCTTTAGAGCATTAGGAGGCTTGATGATTCAGTATGTAATTCGTAATTGCACTAATTATTACTTTAATTTTATTTGATGTTGTATCAGTAATTGCACCGAAGCTATTTATCCTAGAATCCTTCGCAGCACAAGGTATTGCCGGCACTGTAGTAGTTCTATTTGGATACAATTATGACTGTATCAAGTCAATCTTAGCTAATAATACAAGTAACGTACTTGTACGGTTACTGTAATCGAATATATTGTTGCTTCATGGTTGTTTTTTACATACTGAGGCGTATTATTTTTTTATCTGTTATGATAGTTTGGTTGGGAAAAATATCCTAACCAAATAGGTTAATTTACCTATTTTGTCGATGCTCTACCAAAATTCAAATTGCATCTAGATTAGTAGAAATACTTCTAGTGAGCTTCAATAGTAAGAATTAAAATTTGAGGCGATCAGAAATTCCAGTCAACTAGGGTGTCCGTATAACTACCAATTAAAAAAACGCCTCATCAAACAACATCACCGTGCGTAGTTGAGCGATGAAAAGCTTGTTTGGTAATTGGACCAACACCCTATCTAAAAATATCATTTTGCTGCTACTTTCCATGCTGCTACCGACTTTGGAAATATGCAATTCGGTACATGCAGCGGAAAGAGTTTATGCATCTTATTCGGCATTAGAGCGTTCGATTTCGGTCACTGCTCTGGAGGAATTCGTCAAAACAGGTGTTGTTGACGAAAGTTTGGCAGTCTATACCCAGTATCTTAATAAAGGACAGATTCAGGAGTTGCGAAAAACTCTTCATAGTCCAATTAAGGTAAACGCAGTAGCAGTTTCACAATTTCTTTACACTCCGCAGGGTGAATTTTTGCTGCGAAGATTAGGAGAAGTGATTAAAACTAAGTCGCGTCAAGAGCAACCAGGTTTTCATGCATTACGTTCTGCTCTAATTTTAGCTGCTGCTAACCCTGGAGGTTTGACATTACTGAGTTTATTACGGGAGTACCCAAGTTCGAGTGTTCATATAGATTTGGCAAGAACTTTGGGAATTGCTGCGGAATTAGAGAAACTAGTAAGTGAAACCGATAAAGCAATTGGAACTGTATCGCAAAAAGCACAAATCGAAGCTGCAACAGCACAAGTCTCGTTGAATTTGGTGCAATTACCTGATTTTCGACGTAAAGGCAAGTTTGTAATTCAGAAGCAGACTATCAAGCTTTTGGATGCGGTTCGCAATCGCTTTTTATTGACTGATGTTTATACCCCCAATGCTCAAGAAAAAGTTCCTGTAATTGTGATTTCCCACGGTTTAGGAACGGATAAGAGTAATTTTGAGTATTTGGCTTCACACTTGGCTTCCCATGGCTTTGCAGTAGTTGTTCCTAACCACCCTGGAAGCGATACAAAGCAGATGCGATCGCTCATGAAGGGTAGTGCTAACGAAGTTGCTGAACCAAGTGAGTTTTACAACCGTCCTCTCGATATTAAGTTTGTTTTGGATGAGTTGGAACAGCGTAATAAGTCGGGATTTCGTGGCAAGCTAAATTTAGAACAAGTTGGATTCTTTGGACAGTCCTTTGGAGCTTACACTGGGTTAGCACTTGCTGGTGCTCCTATTAACTTTGCAGGATTGGAAAAAGACTGTAAACCGAAGGCTTTGCGAGATACGTGGAATGTATCTTTGTTATTGCAATGTCGAGCTTTAGAGTTACGTACAAAGAACCCCCTCCAGGATTATAATTTGCGCGATGCTCGCATTAAGGCAATCATTGCTGTCAACCCAATTACTAGTAGTATCTTTGGTGAAAGCGGCTTAAATAACATTCAAATTCCCGTAATGATTGTTGCCAGCAGCGATGATACAGTTGCACCTGCTCTATATGAGCAAATATTACCTTTTTCTTGGATTGGGAATCAAAAAAAATATTTAGCTGTGTTGCAAGGTGGAACTCACTTCTCAGCAATTGGTGACGGAAAAGGTAGCTCGGAACAAGTGGGATTACCTTCAGATATTGTTGGTGATGATCCAGCCCAAGCTCGACGTTATCTCAATTCTTTAAGTTTACCTTTCTTCCAATCATATATAGCGGGGATAACTAAATACACACCGTATTTAAATGCTGCTTATGCTAAAGCGATTTCCAGTAAGCCATTAGGCTTGAGTCTAATTCAATCACTAACTTCGACGGAATTAGCCCAGGCTTTTAATGGACATTTCAAAGAGGAACAATTATTTATAGAACCTAATAAATAATTAGCAATAATTTATCGCTCTGATGAAATATTGTTACTCTTACAGCAGATTCGATGTTTATGAGGTACAGCACTCAATCAAAATTCAAAGGCTTAAACGCTAACCTGAAATTTGTGTACCCTCACGTACCTCAAAAGTGCTGTATTAGATTATGAGGTTTGACAATATTGAAACACAATATTGAGTGAAATCTAATTAGTTAGGCACAACATCATTATATCTCTGTAATGTATTCATATAAGGAGATTAATCTTTGTTGTGCTTAAAATCTAAATATGGCTTACCAGCGAATAATTCAAACCGAATCAGGTTCTAAGTTCAGTAAATATCTAAGCTGTTATAAGCAATTGAAGATAGGAAATTATATTAATGAAGATTTTGGTTGGTATTATAAATTAGTATTCTTCCCAAAATCATCAAATTACTTGTGCAAGGCTTCTTAAATCTCAACAAAGCATTCGGTTGGACTTCCCACGACTGTGTAGCAAAAGTACGAAAAATTCTACGTTTAAAAAAGGTAGGACATGCTGGTACATTAGACCCAGCAGCAACTGGCGTATTACCGATCGCAATTGGTAAAGCAACACGACTATTACAATATCTTCCCGGTGACAAAGCTTACCATGCCACAATTCGTTTTGGTATCACCACTACAACTGACGATTTACAAGGGGAGATAATTGCTTCACAACCATGTTCCGATTTGAATTTGCAGTCAATAACAGCATTTTTGCCGCAGTTTATCGGTAAAATCGAGCAAATCCCACCAAGTTACAGTGCAATTCAAGTTGATGGCAAAAGACTTTACGATTTAGCACGCCAAGGTGTCGCGGTTGCAGCACCAGTGAGGACAGTAGAAGTATTCAACATCGATATATTAGATTGGCGAGCAGGGGAATTTCCCGAATTGGAACTTGCTATAGCTTGCGGTGCGGGAACATACATTCGGGCGATCGCGCGGGATTTAGGAGCGGTTTTACAAACGGGGGGAACTCTAGCAGCACTACAACGTACATTTAGTAGTGGTTTTAATGTAACTAACAGTATCACCATTGAAGAGTTGGAAACACAATTACAAACAGGAAATTTCCAAGTAATTAAGCCCGATTTACCATTACAATATTTACCTAGCCTCAGTTTATCGGCAGAACACGGGAAAAAATGGTGTCAAGGACAAAAAATAGTAGATGCGATACCAAAGGTCAGCGAAGCTATCGACATATCAAATTTGTCTTCGCCATATTTGCGAATTTATAGTCAGGATAGTTGTTTTTTAGGAATCAGTGCATTCACAGAGAATTTATTAATTCCAGCAATGGTATTTGAACCCATTTCTTAATACCAATGAACGATCTGGATTAGGTCATCTCATCTACTACAATTAACAGAAGATCGCCAAGTCGGGATGATCATTTGGGGATTTACCTGTGCAACTAAGTTAACTTTTCCTTGTACATCGGTTATCCACCCCGTAGCTTCCACGATGTCTGATTGTGATGATGTCTTTTCTGAAGTAGGTTCTGGTATACTCCTGGCAGGTAGATGAGATAATTGAGGCGATCGCCAATCTAACCAAATTGTTTCTCCTCTGAGGGTGGTTGTGGGATTTTCTGGTAATCCTCCTCTGCCTGTAATGATAAATTTATTGCCGCTTGATGCCGGACATCCAGCAGTGATTTTGTTGGGGATGGGGATGATGCTCTCCGGCAGATCGACAATTGTCACGTTGGAGTCGAAATAAAATGAGTTAATATCAACTATACCGTTCACACCAGCCTCAGAACTGGCGGTGATATCGCTTTGCGGTGTTATGAATGGACGAAATTGAGTACCCAAAATACCTGTAGCATTAATAATTATTTTGCCTCCACTGCTTGTTTGAGCATTGGCGGTGATATCACTGTTGACTAAAGCAACTAATGTCTTACTATCGATTGTAATATTACCCCCGTTCCCCGTCTTTCCCTGTGCGGTTGCTGTAATCTGACTATTATCAGTCATTCTCATATCTTGGGACTGAATGAGAATATTTCCTCCGACACCAGATTTTGTATTCGCAGTAATGCTGGCTCGACGCTCCAATGTCAGTAAATCCGCATTAATTTTTAGGGTTCCCCCATCACCAATACCCAAATTTTCCACACTTACCTGTGCTTGATCGGATACTTGTAGCGATCGCGTATTTATCTCTACGTCTCCTGCTTGTCCTTGGGGAATTGCAGGTAATCCTAAAAGTTGTCGGATTAATTCCGAATTGAAAACTCGAATTGCTGAACGAATCTCGCTTGTTAACTCTCCCGACTTTCCCCGAATTTCTACTGAATCAGCAGCATTAATAATGACACTACCTGCGGAAGCATTACTAAAACCAGAAGATGATACCGAACCACCATTTGTCACACTCAAATTCTTAGTATCAATGCTGACTCTACCAGCATTGCCTAAACCCAAGCTCGAAGAAGAAATTGTACTTCTATCTCCTCCTGGCGCCACACCAGAAACTTGAATATTTGCTGCTTTAATTGCCACATTACCGCTAGCACCGCTACTTCCCTGGGTAAAAGAGGCGACACTACTGCCACCAAGGACAAATAAATCGTTAGTTGTGACATTGACATTGCCAGCGTTACCTGTAGATAGAGTCAAAGCAGTAATGCCAGATGTTCGCACCTTATCAAACGGAGAAACATCCCTGAGCCGAATTGAGGCGATCGCGTTAATATTGACATTTCCACTCGCACCTGAACTAAAAGTTTTATTACTGATGGAACTTCCTTGTTGTAGTTCTAATCGCGATGTAGTCACGTTTATATCTCCACTATCTCCAGAGAGTACAGTTTCGTTAACTAAACCACTACCAATTCTGCCATCGCCAGAAGTGCTGTTTAACTGCACAAGTTCCACAGCATTAACATTAATATCACCTCCACGTTGAGTCCCTTGATTCTGTATCCACAAAATTGAGCCATCGTTAAGACTAACTTGACGAGCAAATAGTTGAATCGAACCAGCGTTCGTGCCACTCACATCAACAATTGCTCTTTGCAACAATTTTATGTCGTCAAAGTTGCTTGTACCTGCGTACCCAAAACTAAAACCTCTGGAACTTGGATTAATACTCACCTCGCTGGAACTACCAACACTTCCTAATTCGATATGTCCAGAAGATGCCGTTAACTCTCCTCCATTGAGGTTAATTTTGCCACCTATTAAGGCAAGGGTTTTTCCTGTCTCCACCTGCAAGCCTGTGACGCTGTTACGAATCAGGGGTCTAGTAACAGGGCGCTCAATGCTTAAATTATGCCCCTTACCTAAAACACTAATTGTGCCAGGATTGTTCCCAAAACTGAGACCAATTGGGGTACTAATTGTTAAAAGAGCGGTATTTCCAGTGTTTTGATTTGCCGGATTCTGACTACTAAATTGTGTGCCATCAGCAAATTTGATCGTACTAGCACTGCTAGCCACAAATGAGCCACTAATATTCAGGCTCGCATTTTGACCAAAAACAATACCGTTGGGATTGAGCAGAAATAAATTTGCACTACCTGAGGCTCCAATCAAGCCATCTATTTGAGAAATATTTACGCCAGTAACTCGTGTAAGTATATTTTCTACTGTTGCTCCATGATTAAAAAATATTCCCGTGTTTTTGGGGATATCAAACCGTTCAAAACTGTGAAAAAGATTACTACCAACTTGCGTGCCATCAGTAATGTTGGCAACATTATTAATTTCAGTGACAGTGGAATTGATTGGTAAAGTGCGATCGGGAATTATTTGAGCGCAGACATGAGAAGTTGCTATCCAAAAACCAAAAGCTGGTTGCAAGAGCAGTAATTTGAGCTTTATTTGGTTTGTCACATCAGTCATATCAATTACCACTCCGAGAACACCAGCAATGATTTCGATTTGAAATTGAGTTGCAGATACTAATTATTACATCAACACACCCTTGACTCAAAAATCAGTACACAATTTTCTATCTCTCAGTTATCGGAGCTAATGCAAATTGAAATACATGTTATTTTTTTTACTATACATTCAGTATATAAACATACAATTAGTCTGAGGACTAGATTAAATACGAACAATAATTGTTTTTTATAAATGCGTTGCAGCGAAAGGAATCATGAAAGGAATATTAATCAATATGATATGTCTGGTAATCAAGATATTTTCAGGCATTTTATTTGACATATTTTTTAGAGATTAATACTAATTAATCAGGGATTAACTGTCAAGTCATCATGATTCATTTTGATGAATATAAATTTATATTTTCTTCTAGTAAAAACTATAAAAAATTCCTCCTCAACTAGGATTTTAGGCCATTTGATGATTTTTTAAAGTGTTATCTCTTTTATAGTATTTTGATGTATTTAGATATAAAAATAATAGCAATTATTAGTTTTATCTTAGATGAGTGAAATTTTTTGTAGCTGAATTTTCACAATGTCTTGTTCAAAAATATTATTTTCCTCTCCCAAAAGATAATTAGAGCTTAAACATCAATAAATATACTTTGGTTGGTATGGTTTACGACAATTATTGAGGCATAAGAGCCTCACATTCAGCGACAACACCACTGTCATACAGATTGGTGAAGACAGGATTTATTACCCAGTACTAGGCTGATTCTGATTGAGATTGGAATCATTAGAAATTTACCTGCCACCCCAAAGTGAGGAGCATTTAGAAGATGAAGATGAATATCAAATCTAATCACCAAGCCCCGATGGTATTAGGTGCTTTGACTGCTGTAGCTACTCTAGCTGTAGCAATACCTGCGGTTTATTCCCAAAGTGCAGCAGTCAGAGTTGACGGTTCCAGCACTGTTTTCCCAGTAACTCAAGCCGCTGCTGAAGGATTCCAAAAAACTGGTAAGGGTCGTGTAACCGTTGGTGTATCTGGTACTGGTGGTGGTTTTCAAAAATTTTGCCGTGGTGAAACTGATATCTCCAATGCATCACGTCCAATCAAAAAGAAAGAGATGGCTGCTTGTAAGTCTGCTGGCATCAACTATATTGAAATTCCCATTGCGTTTGATGGAATTACAGTTGTGGTTCATCCCCAAAACAACTGGGTTACGAACTTAACAACAGCTGAACTCAAGAAAATTTGGGAACCCGCAGCACAAGGAAAAGTTACTAAATGGAATCAAATACGCTCTGGATTACCCAATCAAGCATTGAAATTATTTGGACCTGGAACTAAATCAGGCACGTTTGATTACTTCACCGAAGCTATCAATGGGAAATCTGGAGTTACTCGTACCGACTTCACCGCTAGTGAAGACGATAACGTGTTAGTCAATGGAGTTGCTCGTGACAAAGGTGGTTTAGGTTACTTTGGTTACGACTATTACGTTGCTAACAAAAATAAATTAAAAGCAGTCGCAGTTAATGGTGTTCTACCTTCAGATGCAACTATCATTAGTGGCAAATATAATCCGCTTTCACGTCCTTTGTTCATTTATGTGAATGCGAAGTCTATTGATAAGCCTGCTGTTAAAGATTTCGTACGTTATTACATTACTAATGGCGCAGCCATTGCGAAAAAAGGCAAAGCAATTCCTTTACCAAGCTCTGCTTATAATGCGATCACTTCTCGCTTCAATAGTAAGCAAACTGGTACTGTTTTTGGTGGTGAAGAGAAAATAGGGGCAACAGTTAATGATGTCTTAGCTAAACCCAAAAATTAACTTCAAGGGTGTCTTGAAATTAGTTACCGTCGAACAGATTTAACTTGATTCCCCCTATACCTATGGTTAGGGAGAATCAGTCCAATAATTCAATACAGTTCAGTTGAAGTTGTCAGTCAATCGATTTGTTGAGAACCAATACTTGGGAGAAGTTGGGGATTTTCCCCAAACCCCCCTCCAAAAAGTCGATTTGTTTTGTTTGTAGTAATTAATTTATATTAACCTATCCCACTAATAATATTTTTGCTGGAAAGCCCAAATATTTTTTAGAGATAAAAACGAAAAATTAAGCTTTTCAGGAGAATTTTTACTTAAGCAAATAAGCATTTTCGGAATAGTGGGATAGATTCATTCTTAACTTAACTTTTGGAGAAGATTCTGATTAATCGAGGCAGCTATCTCAAGGGAGAATTATGGCTAGAACATTACCCAACTTTTCTCAAGCAAATCAATTATCTCCCAAATTATTCAGGGATATTCGCGAACGAGTAATTGAATTTCTATTGCTAATAGCTGCTGTATCTTCAGTAGCGACAACTGCGGGGATTATCGTCACATTGCTATTTCAAACAATCCAGTTTTTCCGAAATGTGGCATTGCATAATATAGCAATAGCACAGTCGATTCCTGTGGAAGATTTGGAAAATACTACGGTATCAGTCAGTCAATTTATATCAGCGATTCTCAGTTTTTTAACTGGTACAAATTGGGCACCGGGGTTTGAACCTCCACAAGTTGGGGTTTTACCGTTGGTTTGTGGGACATTAGTTACGACTTTAGTATCGTTAGTTGTGGCTATTCCTTTAGGAACGATCGCAGCTATTTATTTAAGTGAGTTTGCTCCAGCCAAGGTACGGGAAATTGTTAAACCTGTATTAGAGTTACTGGCTGGTGTACCGACGGTGGTTTATGGTTACTTCGCCTTATTATTTGTTACACCAATCCTTCAGTATATTTTTCCAGAAATCGAAGCTGCTAATATGCTGAGTGCAGGACTAGTAATGGGTGTGATGATTATTCCCTACATTAGCTCATTGAGTGAAGACGCGATGCAGGCAGTGCCAAATTATCTCCGTGAAGGCTCTTATGCTACAGGGGCTACTCCTTTGCAAACAGCGATGCGAGTCATAGTACCATCAGCTATATCCGGGATTTCCGCAGCGTATGTCCTGGGTATTTCGCGAGCTATTGGTGAAACGATGATTGTTGCGATCGCGGCAGGTGGACAACCTAACTTGACGTTGAATCCGCTCGAACGAGGTCAAACAATGACTGCATACATTGTTGAGGTAAGTAAGGGTGATATTCAATACGGGACATTGGATTACGAAACGATATTTGCAGTTGGATTAACCCTTTTCTTCTTGACTTTGATATTCAATATTCTTGGTCATTGGTTGATTAAACGCTACCGCGAGATTTACTGAAGATGATTGATAAAAATATTGCCCACATCCGAGCAACAATTGCTCAAAATCAGCGTTCCAACTATATTTTTAGCATTATTGGTTGGCTATCGATGATGTTTGCCATTCTCACCTTGACCGCATTAATTATCGATTTACTGGTGGATGGCATATCTCGCTTAGACTGGCAATTTTTTACATCTTATACAGGAACAAATGCAGAAGAGGCGGGCATTTTAGCAGCTTGGGTCGGTAGCTTACTAGTGATGTTGGTGACAGCGACAACTACAATTCCTCTTGGGATTGCTTCGGGAATTTATTTAGAAGAATATGCCAAGAAAAACTGGTTTACCGATTTCATTGAAGTGAATGTGGCAAATTTGGCGGCGGTACCTTCAATTATTTACGGGATGCTAGGTTTAAGTGTGTTTGTCTACAACTTCAAACTTGGGCAAAGCATCTTATCGGCGGGGCTAACCCTAAGTTTACTGATTTTACCTGTGGTAATTGTCACTACCCGTGAAGCGCTGCGAGCCATTCCCAGTAATATCCGTGAAGCAGCTTATGCATGTGGCGCTTCCAAATGGCAAATGATTTGGGATCATGTGCTCAAATACTCCTTCGGTAGCATCCTCACAGGAATTATTGTGGCACTGTCACGGGCAATTGGGGAAACAGCACCCTTGATTGTGGTGGGGGCAGTTGCATTTATTGCATTCTTACCCAACTCATTGTTGTCAGAGTATACCGTTATGCCGATCCAGATGTATCGCTGGACGGATTATCCCGACATTGAATTTCAGAAAAACGCCGCCGCCGCCGGTCTTGTGCTTGTGTTCATGACTTTGATGATGAACGGTGTGGCAATTTATCTTCGCTATCGTTTACGGAAAAAGATCAAATGGTAGAAGTTAAAGAATTATCCAAACAATTTTCCTTGAAAGCTGAGGTTAACTACCTAAATTTTTACTATGGTGGTAAAGTACATGCCCTGAAGGATATTATGATGCCCGTCTACGATAAAAAAGTGACGGCGCTGATTGGACCTTCTGGCTGTGGTAAAACAACCCTGCTACGGTGCTTTAACCGAATGCATGACCTTTACCCTGGAAACAAGTACAAAGGAGAAATTACCTTAGAACCGGATGCTGTCAATCTTCTCAGTCCCAAGGTAGACCCAATTGAAGTGCGGATGCGGATTAGTATGGTTTTCCAAAGACCCAATCCTTTCCCCAAATCAATTTATGAGAATGTAGCCTATGGGTTGCGGGTTAGGGAAGAAACGAAAAAAAGAGTGATTGATGAGAAAGTTGAAACAGCGTTGCGTGGCGCAGCTTTGTGGAATGAAGTCAAAGACCGTTTGCAAGAGCCAGGTACATCCCTTTCCGGAGGTCAGCAGCAACGTTTATGTATTGCCCGTGCTTTGGCTACTGACCCGGAGATTGTATTGTTCGACGAACCTACATCTGCTCTCGACCCAATTGCGACAGGCAGCATTGAAGATTTGATTGGCGAACTCAAAAATCAAGTCACAATCCTCATTGTCACCCACAATATGCAGCAAGCTGCTCGTGTATCAGATTTTACAGGTTTTATGTACCTAGGTGAGTTAGTTGAGTTTGACTACACAAATAGTATTTTTCATAATCCTGGAAAACAACAAACAGCAGATTATATTGAAGGACGTTTTGGTTAATGTTTTGGGTTGATTCTTTTTGGCTTCTTTGATTAAATCTGGTTGGAATTACACTTGTATTAATTAATTGGAATATTTCTTTTTATTTTTTATTGATTATTACTTCACCCTGAGAAGTAATAGTCAACTTGCCCTTGGGGAAATTATTCTTAGTTAAGAAATTGACTAGCTTACTAGTTTGATGAGATTTATCAACTTGAGGAATACCTTGTTTATTGAGTCGCAGGGAAGTAATCTTACCAGAAACAAAATCACCATCTTGATTCAATTTCGCTTCTAAAATTAGAGAATTACCTTTCTCTCCAACTGTGGAAAATGTTTTATATCCTAAAAAATTTCCTAAGGAATAAGCGATAAGTTTACCTTTATATACTTCCATTGCCCGGGGTACATGAGGCCCATGACCCAAAATTAAATCTGCACCTGCATCTATCATTGTGCGAGAAAAAAGTAGGGAATTACCCCGATTTTCACCATAGAAGAATTCAGTGCGATCGCGAACATGAAGGGCATCTTTACCTTCTCCACCAATATGCATGGAAATAATTACTATTTGAGCTCTTTTCTGCGCCTGTTTTACGAGTTCTTTTGCTTTGTTGATATCTTGAACTTGATTACAGTAGTTGTAAAAGCAAAATCCAATCCAGGCAACAGGAATATTATTTACTTGAGAATATACAATCTTATTTTTTTCGCCGATAGCTTTAATACCCGCCGAATTGATATTTTTAACTGTGTCTTCAAAACCTAATAAACCAAAATCCATTGCATGGTTATTTGCCACACTCATGACATTAAAGCCAACTTGCGGTAGTAATTTTGCATATTCTGGGGGAGAACGAAATGCAAATACCATTCCTTTACTCACATCTTTGGAACTGTGAGGATGCTTAGTTAAGGTACTTTCATAATTTCCAAATAAAATATCTGCACCTTGGAGTAAATTACGTATTGACTTGGGAAATAGCTCCTGAGGATTTTGAGGAAGGCGATAGTCAGGATAATTTGTTCCTAGAACAATATCTCCAACTGCTTTAATCGTGAAGAAGCTAGTCTTTTTTTGACGGGTATTTTCTGGTTTTAAATTAATTTCTGAGATAGAAGTTTTCGGCATGTATAATGTTATTGATAAAGATAAGGTAATTATCCCCACTATCTTCATCAAAGAATTATTAATAAAAATTTTTACCATAAAATTATCTACTTCTTAAGATAGAATGAATTACTTATATATCTGCATAGAGCAATATATTAATATTCATGAATGAACTCATGAATTCCTGATTAATTTGCTTTTTTTTAGAGACAAATTTAGTCAGACGCATCCAATATGTATAGTTAGTCAAACATCTTTAAGTTGACTAAGAAATTATCTGGGCTTCTAAATACTAAGTATGTGAGATTCCTGTTGTATCTTATTTTTTTTACATTGAGTTGAGTAAAGATACGCAGGGAAAAAAGCTTAACAAAATTTTAATATTTTTTGATACAATAACGATTAATTGTGGCGATCGCAGTGAAAAAGTAACTATTAACTTATTGCGGAAAATATGTTGTTTGCATGATTAAATACGTTGATAACGCATTCCTGGCTGTTGGGAAACTAATCCCATGAGTTCTAATTGTAATAAAGCACTGGAAACTAATCCTGGTTCTATTCCTGCTTGGTGAACTATGACATCAAAAGGTAATGAGGTGGATGAAAGTATCGCCATAACTTGTTGTAATTCGGGTGCTAAGTCTGGGGGAATTTGTGGTGTAACTTCCGGCTCAGGGACAAAATCTAGTTGAGGAATTGCGCCCAGCATTTTTAAGAGTTCGTCAAGCTCTTTGAGAATTGGTGTAGCACCTTGGGTTAGTAACTTTAAACAACCTTGCGATCGCATATCATCTATTCTTGCAGGTAAAGTGTAAACATCGCGTCCAAATTCATTCGCATAGTCTGCTGTGATTAATGCGCCGGATTTCTCAGGTGCTTCCATGACTAGTACTGCACGACATAAACCGGCAATAATGCGGTTGCGGCGAGGAAAATGGGCGCGGTCTGGTGGTGTTTTGCTAGAATATTCGCTAATGACTAATCCTTGCTTCAGGATTTCTTGATAAAGTTTTTGATTTTTCGCAGGATAAACAACATCAACACCAGTACCTAAGATGGCAATGGTACGTCCTCCGCTTTGCAACGTTGCTGTATGACTTTCAGTGTCTATTCCTTCTGCTAAACCGGAAACAACTGTAAAGCCATTTTTTGCTAACACGGTACTAATTTTTCTTGTCCATTTAATTCCGTATTCACTTGGTTGGCGAGTGCCAACTATACCAACGAGGGGTATTTGTCCTAGATTTTCTTGGAGTTCTACTTCACCACGATAATACAAAACTGCGGGAGGACTAGCTGTTTCCAACAATAAACGTGGGTATTGGTTGTCTGTAGGTGTCCAGAAATGGGGATTTTGAACTAGGTGCCGTGTCAGGAAGTTTTCTGGGTGAAGATGGTTTTTCTGGAAACTGGTACGCTGATTGGCGACTTTTTGAATAGTTTGCAAGCCAAAGCCATCAATTGCACCAAATTCCTGTGGATTTGCTTCCCACGCAGTTTGTAGCGAACCAAAATATTGATGTAAGCGTTGCAGCAATACTGGACCAATTCCCGAAATCTGTGACCAAGCTAACCAGTATGCACGTTCCTCTGACAATTCCCCATCCTCATGTCGTTATATTTATTATTCCCAAAGTTTGAATTATTTTATACCTATACTTTGACAGCAATTGACCCAGAAATTATTCAGCGATCGCCACTAGAGGTAGCAAAATTCGCGAATTACTACTATTTACTGTAATCGTAATAATTTCCGAATTCATTAATTTTTGCTGACTAATATCCTCTCCTGTTCCCGCATTCATGGCATATGCGGGGAAACAGGTTGCACTTAAACTTAAGCGTAAGCAATTTCCTTGGGTAATTCGCACAGATGTTGGTTGTAGTTCTATTTTACGTGTACTTTCGTTCATTCCATCCCGATAATTACGATACCCTTGTGTGATATTATAGACGTGCCCATCTGGTTTTACTTCGGAAAATATGGCTGATAAGTCAAAGCTTGGCTTGTCAGCAAAACAAGATATTTCGACAATTATGCTACCTGTTAAATGTAAGTCTTGTTCTAATGGTTTGCTGGTATAAGTCAAAACATCTGTACGAATATCAATGTGACTGCGTTCAAATACACCAGCCGGGATTCCCGCATGTCCACCCAATGAAGGTACAGGTCGCCAAGGGTCATGGATAATAATGTCAAATGTATTTGGGAGCGATTCTGGATTTTCCAGAAGACTTCCTGAATCTTCACATATTCCTGCTAATCCGGTGCTTGACAAAAAGTAAGATTTTTGAAATACTTTTGGTATATTGGGATAGCTATGCCACATATTAGTCCCCATCTCAAATAACCAAACAGGAGCTAAATCGAGCAAGCCTGTATTTTCTCCTTTGAGAAATTGGTTAAACCAAGATATTTGCATTTTATCTACTGGACTAATGGCGTTGACACCAAAGTCCGCAGCCCCGACTTTTCGACCCCAAGGAATATGTGCCCAAGGTGCAACTAGTAACTGCTGGCGGAATTGACTACGACATACCATATTTTGATATAAATTCAGCGTTCCCCGCAGGTAGGTATCAAACCAGCCACCGATATGAAACATCGGTAAATCAACATTTTGCAGATAAGTTTTTGGTGAAAGTTGTTGCCAGTAATTATTTGCTTGGCGAGATTTTATCCAGTCATGGTAGTAAGAGTCTGGCGCAAACAATTTGATGACTTCGGGATAATTGGGAGTATCATCATGCAAAGGTAAATTACGGGCTGCTGCTGATAGTACCTGATAGGCTTTGTCATTCTTTCCTAGTCTGGCAGTTTCCGTGGCTAATTGCAGTGCCCATGCGAGATTTGTTTGGAGGCAGAACGCATTACCCTCATATGCCCAATCACTATATAAATCATAGCCAATCATGGCTGGACAGATGGTTTTGAGGGCAGGTGGTTTAGCGATTGCGGCATATATTTGCGTCATTCCTTGATAGGAAAACCCGTACATACCGACATTACCGTTACTACCTGGTAAATTAGCAGCCCAGTTAATGCTATCTTCACCATCAGCAATTTCATGGGCAAATAGCTTAAATTCGCCTTCTGAAGTACCCCTACCACGCACATCTTGAATCACGACAATGTAGCCTTGTGCAGCATACCAACTGGGATGAGCATAAACGACGGTTGAGGCAATGTTTCTCCCATATGGTTGACGCATTAGTAATACGGGAAAATCACCTGGGACATCGGGACGGTAAACATCAGCATCTAATCGCACTCCATCACGGGTGTAGGTGCAAGCTGTTTGTTTGGGGAGAACGGGGAACATGGTGGTGGGGATGGGGTGATATCAGGTGAGCCGAAAATAATTGTGATAAAGCAGACGCGGAGATGCTGAGATGGGGGACGCAAAGAGAAATTAATCATAACTAATTCGTCGAAACTGGATGTGACGCGGGGATAGAAGAAATTTCTCAATTCTTATTTCTTTGCGCCTACTGAATGGCTGAAAATAGAGGTTTGATAGCTATCAAGTAGATATACTTACTTGCCTTCAATTTTCCTTCCTAGTTGTGTACGTAGCCGATGATGGCAACTCAGGGAACTCCAAACAATAAATGACTCGACTCTATTGCTTTTGCTTTAAATAAATGATGCATTACGCCTTATACCTAACACACCGACAAAAAGTGGATGTTTAATTACTTGGAAATCCCTGATTCTCAAATTTATGATTTTTGCAGTTGTTTAAGACTTTGATACATTTCTGGTAAGCGTCTTAAAATCGCCGATACTTTCAGAAATTGTTTGTGGGGCATTGCTGGACTCCCACAAACTACTTCACCTGGTTCTATATTTCCTAATATCCCAGCTTTTGCTGCTGCGATCGCACCATCTCCGATTTTGACTTCGTTGGCGACTCCAGTTTGTCCTCCTAATATTGCCCGATTGCCGACTTTAACACCACCTGCTAAACCAACTTGTCCCGCTAATGCACAACCAAAACCAATTTTACAACCGTGACCAACCTGTACTAAATTGTCAATAATTGTACTTTTGCCAATACGGGTTTCACCGACAGCAGGACGGTCAATTGCAGAGTTACAGCCAACTTCGACATTATCTTCTAAAATCGTGCAACCAGATTGTTGCATTTTTAACCAACCTGTCGCCGTCGGCACAAAACCAAATCCCTCCGCACCAATTACAGCGCCGCTATGAATTGTACAATCGTTACCAATTTGCGTCCGTTCGTGAATGGTACAGTTAGCATGGAGAATTGTGCGATCGCCAATTTTGACATCCGGGTAAATGACAACATTGGGATGAATGTGAACATTATTACCAATCTCGACATGAGGTTGAATGACAACATGTGCGCCAATGGAGACATCTGTACCAATTTTCGCAGTTGGATGAATTACTGCCGTCGGGTGAATTTCGGGTTTTGGTTGCCAAGGTTGGTAAAATATAGCGACTACTTGAGCAAACATGAATTTCGGTTCCCTGGTTGCAATCCAGGCGATACCCTGCTCACTTGCTTGTGCTTGTAAAGTCTCATTATTGGGCAAGATTAAAGCACTAGCATTAGTTTTATGGACAAATGCAGCAAATTTTGTGCCTTCGATATAACTAATATTGCCCTTGCCGGCATCATCTATCGATGCAACCCCAGAAATATCAGGATTTAGCTCATTATTGGAGATGAGACTGTTTTGGCTGGCATTGTCGCCAATTTTTGCGATAATTTCACTGAATTTCATCATGTTTTGGGTATGTTCCCTGTTTAAGAGTCAATAAATCTTAATTTTTTGTTGAACTTAATCTTTTGTTGGAACTATATTGCGGTTATCAAAATCAAAGATAGCGATCGCGACATCTAGTATTTTTCTAAAATACACAGATGGGTAAATATTGTAATTGGGAAACCATGCCCTGAATAGACTTTTTTATCAGCCACACAGTTCCACTCAATCACCACCAACCATTAACCCTTCATGCCAATTTACATATACTGGGGCGAAGATAATTATGCCTTGGAAAAAGCAGTTGTGCAATTGCGCGATCGTATTCTCGATCCACTCTGGAACAGCTTTAACTATACTTCCTTCACTCCCGAACAACCAAATGCCATTATTGAAGCTTTAAACCAAGCCATGACACCACCTTTTGGTGCTGGTGGGCGTTTGGTATGGCTTGCTAACACAGATATTTGCCAAAAATGTCCTGATAACGTGTTAGCAGAATTACAGCGCACCTTGGCAGTAATTCCCGAATCTTCATATTTATTGTTAACATTTCCCAACAAACCCGACGAACGCCTCAAATCCACAAAATTACTTAAACAATTCGCTCAAATAAATACTTTTCCCTTAATTTCCCCCTGGGATAAAGATGCTTTAGTACGAGCAGTTAATCAAGCAGCAGCAGCAGTTGAAGTCAAAATTACTCCCCAAAGCGCAGAGATGTTGGCGGATGCAGTCGGCAACGATACAAGACTACTATATAATGAGTTGGAAAAAATACGTCTTTTCGCTCAGGGTAACAACAAACCGCAAGATATAGAAGTTATTGAGCAGCTAGTCAGAAATACAACTCAAAATAGTCTGCAATTAGCCACAGCAATCAGAACTGGAGACACTGCTAAAGCTTTAACTTTAGTTGCCGAACTTCTGGGAGCATCGGAGCCAAGTTTACGCATAGTTGCGACATTGATTGGGCAATTCCGCACTTGGTTATGGGTAAAAATAATGGTTGAAAGTGGCGAGAAAAATCCCCAAGAGATAGCAAAAGCATCTGAAATTGGAAACCCCAAGCGAATTTATTTTCTACAGCAGGAAATAAAATCTCTGTCACTCACAAAATTAATCTCGACTCTTCCCCTATTATTAGAATTAGAAGTAAGTTTAAAGCAAGGTGCACCCGAATTACCTACACTGCAAACCAAAGTTATTCAACTTTGTCAAGTATGTCAGTGAACCTAAAAATCAGTTACATCTTTGATATATATTTCCCATTGTGGAACTTCTGACTCATAAAATAATTCATGGTGATTACGATATACGTACTGTAGTTTTTATTTCACATGATAATGCCGAAATTACACTGTTCTTTGTCATTCAAATTTAATCAAATGCTGCACAGTTCTCTTGTATTAGGTAGCTTTACCGCAGCTAGCCTACTTGTGGGAACAGTAATGTTTAATTCTCAAGCTCAGGCTCAAAACCAAAATGTAAATGCTACGGAAATAGTAAATTATGCTAAAGCTGTACTAGCAATGGAGTTACCGAGACAGCAAGCATTTGAAGAGATTAAGAAAATTATTGGAAATACTGAAGTACCCAAGATAATTTGTAACGATTCTAATAGTTTTAATTCCCTTCCTGGTAAGGCTAAAGATATTGCTGTCAAGTACTGCAAAGAATCACAACAAATAGTCGAAAATAATGGTTTAAGTATCGACCGTTTTAATAGAATAACTGTTGATTTACAAAGCAATGAAGGTTTGCAAAAGAAAATCTACCGACAGCTAATTATTTTGCAACAAAAACCTGGTTCCTAATGTATTATTAATTTTCTCAAAAATAATAATACATCTTTAAATCAGGAATCAGGGCTGATGCCAGCAGCCGACATTAAGGGCAAACATCAACATCTCTTTGTTAGTCTGAACTCTGTATTCTTTGTATCTGAAAATATTTCCCTAATGGTGTTATGCTTTTGTTCATCCTAATTATCGAGTCATTCGCCAAGCTAAAATTGACGGGTTGAGATTAGCTCCTAGAGACGGGTACGCGGAGAAATTTATCCCTACAAAGCTTCTTTGGCAGACTACAAGAACAACTCTCGATATGCATCTTTGAAGATGTGATTGCTTATATTCGAGACGTAAAGGCAAGTAAGTACAGCAGAATACAGAAATATGTCACCAGTCTGGGATTGTAAATCGAATGGTAATGACATTTGATTTTACCCCTTCCCAAAACTGTAATAATTTGCTATGCTCTAAGTCTATGCGGATGTGGCGGAATTGGCAGACGCGCTAGATTTAGGTTCTAGTATCGTAAGGTGTGAAGGTTCAAGTCCTTTCATCCGCATTTAAAAGCTTAAATAATCAACCCTATCAAAAGCCAGCTTTTTTCAAGAAGCTGGCTTTTGACTTTGGTTTGTCAAAAGATGTATGGATTTTTTAGTCATTCACTCAGTCAAATAAAATACTTCTGCATACATAAAGGTAACAATAAAAACATTCAACAGTCGTAAAAATATGGTTAACTGATTGCGATCGCAGTTAGTTACTTCTATAACTACCTCTACAACTCTTTGATACTCTTCGTTCTCAGGCAAAAGTCTCTTTTCATTTTCCCTATGCAGATTTTAGGAACAATGGTTAGTATTAAATATTACTGATATTTTTCTTCCAAAAGACCAAGAGAAATTCTTCTAAATTAATATTTACAGAAAAATAATTAACCCTATTACTATGTGTGACAGAGTGATTAAGGCTTTCAAAAATAAAAGTATACAAGTAGCAATACTTAACTTATCTACAAGGGTATAATTTGTTCAATGGCATTATAAAATTAAATACAAGCTAAGTACAAATACTTAACATGAAAATGATGTCTACTACTGATAATACTGTTCTTGTGGAGGATGTAACATAATATTGAATCTCAGCAGAATGCCTTCATTTAGTCTTCATACTTTTTTCAGCCTCAGCCTCGAAATCTTTGGTAATCTCAGTATAAGCAAATATATTGATTACAAATTGAACATTCATCAGGAGTTCGCAATTGCTAATCAGTAACGATATAACTCAGTTATGCAACTTCAATTAGTATCATTAGTTGTATATAAAATGACAACTAATGATTGAATTGTTTGAGTTATGAGCAACTGAATTTATTGTCAAAAAATTTCGGTTATACCTACGGATGAAGTTTAGGTAAAAGACAAAATGAGTACAACTCCACTCGATAGCTACAGGGTTTTTCAAAAGTTACACCCACTATCGTTATTGGCACAATTAACAAGTCGCCGTGCCACTGGTTGCTTAAAAGTATTGACCGGAGTCATTTCTTGGTCACTTTATCTTGAGGAAGGTAAGTTGACTTACGCCTCATATTCCAATCAGTTGTTTGATTGGCTTGATGCTCATCTCGAGCGTTTGAGCAAACAAATACCAGCACTAAGCGGTTCCACCCGGGCGCAAATGCGACTATTGTTTGAAGGAAAGCATGATAACCAATCTATCGTCCAGGCAGATTATCAAGCTATTTGCTGGTTAGTAAATCGTAACTACATTACCTCTGAACAGGCTAGTAATTTAATTGAGGAATTAGCGAAGGAAGTATTAGAGTCCTTTTTGGTATTAAAAGAAGGAAGTTATGAATTTCAGCGCGAAACTCCTTTGGATGAATTACCAAAGTTTTGTCATTTAGATTTAAGGGTGTTAGTTGAATATTGTCAGCGACACCTGCGAAGCCGTTATAATTCATCTTCCTCGGTTTCTATCGCAGCTACAACTAGCAAAGAGCAGGAATCATCATATTCTTTGGGAGCTACGACTGCCGAAGGTTTAGAAGTATCATCAAGCTCGTTACAACATTTACCCCCGCAAGTATCCAGCAGCATTGGATTTAATTCGGTAGGTAATAAGCGCGAACTTCCCCAATCACCACAATTTCAAAAAGTTTATACAGTTGCATGTATAGATGATAGTCCGACAGTTTTAAATTCGATCAAGCACTTTTTGGATGAAAGTAATTTTGCGGTGGTGATGATTAATGACCCGGTGAAAGCGTTGATGCAAATTCTCCGCCACAAGCCAGATTTAATTTTATTGGATGTGGAGATGCCAAATTTAGATGGATATGAGTTGTGTTCCTTATTAAGGAGGCATTCAACATTTAAAGATACGCCAATTATTATGGTGACTGGTAGAACTGGATTTATTGACCGAGCAAAGGCAAAAATGGTGAGGTCTTCAGGTTATTTAACTAAACCCTTTACTCAATCAGAATTATTGAAAATGATATTTAAGTATATTAGTTAGTTTTGATGGGTAATTGGCTGTGGTTTTGGGAGTTTGCCAAATAAAATCATCAATTTTAGCAGACAACTTTAATTAACGATTATTGAGGGAATAGAAGAATGACTCTGACATTGTTAAGCACAATTTTAATTGTAGAAGATTCTCCCAGTGAATTAGAGTTAATGAGCCATTATCTCCAGGAAAGTGGTTTTAACGTTATCCCAGTCGCTGGAGCCAAAGAAGCGCTGCAAAAAGCGATGGAGCAAAAGTTCGACGTGGTGGTGACTGATGTTGTCATGCCTGGAATGAGTGGTTTTGAATTGTGTCGGGCGCTGAAACGTAATCCAGCAACTGCAAAAGTACCCATTATTGTTTGTAGTTCTAAAAATCAGGAAATTGACCGTTTGTGGGCAATGCGACAAGGCGCTGATGCTTATATCACCAAGCCTTACACCCGTGAACAGTTAGTACGTGCAATTAAATCATTGGCAATGTAGGTTTTATGGATAATTCTCAAATTGCGCTGGCAACCACACAAAATCTCAGCCACCTAAGCGATGGTTATCTGAAATTTCAGATCAATAGACAAACGACTGCGGTGTTATCAATGCGGTATACACAGGAGGCAATTGTTGTACCGGTCGAGTCTATAACTTCCATGCCAAGTATGCCAGCTTGTATTTTAGGGTTAATGAATTGGCGTAGTCGGATTGTTTGGACTGTAGATTTGCCCAGAATGCTGAATTTAGAGTCTTTAGAAACTCGATTGAGGCAATACAGCATAATTATCGTGCGAGTTGAGTCTTTACTATTGGGTTTAGTTGTCGGCGAAATTCTCGGGACAACAAAATTTATGCCCGATGAAGTTCGTTCTCCGATAGGGCAGGTTGCTTCTAGTTTGGTTCCTTATCTACGAGGGTGTGTAGTGCAGCAAAAAGAAACTTTATTAGTGTTGGATGCACAAGCAATTATCAATTCTTCGGTTTTGCATGTGGCTTAAAAATAGGGGCTAAGGATTAGGCATTAGGGTGACTTTTAACGTTGGCTAAAAATAAATGATTTTATTGAGGATTTGTTGAGGTTGTTTGTGTTGTCGTTTACTAACTTGTCATTCGCTTAATCTAGGGGAATTATTTTATGTTGAATAAAACAGATGCTACTCAGAGTAGCAACGATCGCGAAGAAGCATCTTTGAAGGTACCGAATGCTGAAACAATCGTCAAAAGCAATAATAGTAATCATAGCAATATAGTTTTATATTCCCATCCCCCAGCACTCGCCAGTGAACCCGCCACTCCCAGTATTTATGAATCGTTAGCTTCACCATTCAAGCATTTGAGCTTACGAACAAAAGCAACAATTCTCGCGATCGCTATTGGTACTCTTCCTGTTTTAGGTCTGGGTACTCTGTCCTATGTCATTGCCAGTCAATCTATAGAAAAAAAGATTACGCAAATTCAACAAGCTGAGACTAACGGCTTTGCTGATAAGGTGAACCGTTTTATGATGGAACGGTACAGCGACATTCAGATTTTGGCAGACTTACCACTTTTTTCTAATCCCCGTATTCGTGAAAGTGCGACTCCACAAGAAAAACAAGCCATTTTAGATAAATTCATTTCTAGCTCTAAAACCTATGACAGTATCGCTGTCTTTAGTCCCAATGGAGATGTCTTAGCACAATCACAAGGTGAACCACTCTCCAATCATAGCGATCGCGATTATTTTCAGCAGGCTTTAAAAACAGACAGTCCCATCATTAGTCAGCCAATTGTATCTCAAAGTACAAAACAGCCGAGTATTTTTACTGCAAAAGCTATCAAGGATAGCCTCACAGGAGAAGTCATTGCTGTTGTCAGAGCACGTGTACCCGTTAAATCTTTAGAAAATATTGTTGCTAACTATTCTGATGGTGGTAGAGAATATCACTTAATTGATGCTAGTGGTAAATTCTTTTTGTCAACAGAAAAACAACATATTGGTCGGGAGGCAAGTAGTGATTTTCCTGGTTTAGATCAGCAATCGATGACAAATAAAGCTGGTACCTTTGTCACGACGGATAAAATTAATAATCAGAAACAATTAGTGAGTTATGCATCGCGAAGTCTAGATGGGTTACCAAATTTAAAATGGCAAGCGATTTTAGCGACAGATAAGACAACAGCATTTGTCGCCATGCAACAGTTGTTTTTTGTGAATACGCTATTTACTGGATTGGCAGCAATCATTGTTGCGGGGATTGCTTACCTGTTAGCAAAACGTGCCACAGAGCCAATATTAAATGCCACATCTGCGGTGTCACGACTGGGTAAAGGCGAACTGAATACACGCTTGGAAGTTGAACGCAGTGACGAATTAGGGGTGTTAGGCACTAATATCAACCAAATGGCATCACAATTGCAGCAACTTCTCCAAAAGCAAGCAGTCGATGCCACACGTGCCAAAAACCTGGCAGAAATTACCCTACGGATTCGTAAAAGCCTCAAAGCCGATGAAATATTAGCGACGGCAGTTCGAGAAACCCGTCAAGCAATTAACGCTGACCGAGTAATTTACTATCAATTTAATCCCCATAATTGGGATGGTAAGATAATCGCTGAATCAGTGGTGGCAGGTTTTCCGAGAATGGCGAGTGTCGAAATTGACGATCCTTGCTTCCGGGAACGTCATGTCCACAGCTATAAAAACGGCAGAGTACGGGTCATAAATGATATTTACACAGACCCTAATTTAAAGAATGCAGCTTGTTACGTCAAAATGCTGGAGAAATTTGCAGTCAAAGCAAATTTGATTGCCCCTATTATCAAGCAAGAACAACTGATTGGTTTGATTGTTGCTCATCAATGCAATGCTCCCCGGCAGTGGGAAGTGTCAGATGTAGATTTGTTCAAACAACTGGCTGTTCAAATTGGTTACGCCCTCGAACAAGCCCAACTTTTAGAAGTTGTGGAAAAAGGTCGGATGGTGGCAGAAAAAAGTAGCGAAGATGAGCGCCAACAAAAAGAAGCGTTGCAAATGCAACTTTTGGAACTACTAACTGAGGTTGAAGGGGCTGCCAGTGGAGATTTAACGGTACGGGCGGATGTAACTGCGGGTGAAATTGGTACAGTTGCCGACTTTTTCAACTCAATTGTGGAGAGTTTGCGTGATATTGTGACGCAGGTGAAGGATACAGCAACCAAAGTCAACTCGGCAATTGGTGAGAACTCAGGAGCCATTAGTACATTGGCAAATGAAGCACTCCAACAAGCCGCAGAAATCAACCTCACCCTTGATGCAGTGGATAAGATGACATTTTCAATCCAATTGGTGGCGGAAAATGCCCAACAAGCGGCGACTGTGGCAAATACAGCCCGAACCACGGCGGTAAAAAGCGGACAGGCAATGGATATGACGGTGCAAAATATCTTGAATTTGCGCGAAACTGTGGGCGAAACAGCCAAAAAAGTTAAACGACTGGGTGAGTCTACACAGCAAATTTCGCGGGTAGTAGCACTGATTAACCAGATTTCGATGCAAACTAACTTACTGGCGATTAATGCCGGCATTGAAGCTGCTCGTGCAGGGGAAGAAGGACAAGGCTTTGTGGTTGTGGCTGAGGAAGTGGGAGAACTCGCAGCACGCTCGGCGGTGGCAACCAAGGAAATTGAGCAAATTGTCGAAAATATTCAGCGTGAAACGACAGAGGTGGTGCAAGCTATGGAGTTAGGAACAACTCAAGTTGTCGAGGGAACAAGGATTGTTGAAGATGCGAAGTCAAGTTTGGGACAAATTTTGGAAGTGTCCCGTCAAATTGATACTTTAGTGCAATCAATCTCGAATGCGACTACATCACAGGTAGAAACTTCGCAAACTGTGAGTAATTTGATGAAGGAAATTGCAGCAATTGCCAAGCGCACTAGTGATTCTTCACGTAATGTCTCAGAATCATTACAGGAAACTGTTGTAATGTCTCAACAACTACAAGCAACTGTGGGCACGTTCAAAGTCAGTTAGCTGTTTGTTGGTTATTGGTAGTGGTTATTGGTGGTGTAGGGGACATGGGGTATTGGGTATGTAGCGAGGTTTATGGTGATAATTGTGTCTCAACTACAGGTTAACTTGTCCAACTTAGCCACACATGTTAATTAGTTTCTAGTTTTTAGTTCTTACTGTTAGTTACTATTAACTCTTAACTAGTAATTATTAATCACTAAGTCATATTGTTTTCCAATACCCACCCACATTCCTAAAGTAGCTTCCCATTCCCAAGTAAATGGGAAAATGGGAGAAGTCCTATTTTATCGAACAAAGAACAAACAACGAATAACACCAACGCATAACAAATAACTAATGGCTGAGGGGCTAAACCATGTCACAGGACAAAGAACATGAAATCCAGATGCAGTTTCTGGAAGAAGCGACAGACTATCTAAATACTTTAGAAGGGGTTTTACTCGACATCGATACAACCCATGGGATTGAGATAGATAAAATCAATGCGGCACTACGCGCTGCCCACTCGATTAAGGGTGGTGCAGCTATGATGGGTTTTCGCGCTCTCAGCGATTTGGCACACCGAATCGAAGATTCGTTTAAAGTTTTGAAAACTAAGCGAAATTCGTTAGAAATTGACACCGAATTGCAGAGTTTACTTTTAGCTAGTGTTGATTGGTTGCGTCAAATCGTCGAACTGCACTCGGAAGGTAATGTTTTGGAGGATGAATGGTTAGCAACTTTCTGCTACCCGGTATTTGATGAACTACACCAGCGTTTGGGCGACCCCAACCCGGAAGATGCCAGTACAATGTTGACATCCGAAGAGGGTCAAGATATCGTCCCGCTACTGTTTGAATCGGAAGTTGAAGCTTCTTTGCAACGTTTGCAGTCGATTTTGCTTAATCATCAACCAGCTAGCAGCCTCAAGGAAGAAGTGAGTATTATGGCTGCGGAGTTGGGTGGATTGGGTGAGATGTTACAGTTGGAATCTTTTAGCCGTCTGTGCGAATCTGTAACTCACCATTTAGAATATGCTGATCCTGTTCATGTTGATAGAATTGCCCGTGCAGCCCTTGATGCTTGGAGACGATCGCAAGCTTTAGTATTAACTAATCAACTGGAAAGTTTACCTGTGGAGCTTGATGTTGCCAATTTACCACTCACGACTACGGCAAGTGAGGAGATAGCAACGGTAGCCGAGTTGACTCAACCAGAACCACAACCCGAATATCTAGCGGCAAATTGGATTGATGATGAAGTTTTAAATGCTGATTTTGAAGCTTTGGAAGCAGCCTTTGCAGAAGAAAGTGCTAATAATTTTGAGTTTGCCGAAGTTCAATTACCCGAACCTGTTGGGGCTTTGGAGATTCAAGACAGCAATTACTTATTTAGCCAGTTCGCCGCAGCCAATACTGAACCAGCAGAGAAACCCAAGGAACGGGATTCTCAAGAAAATACAGTCCGCGTTCCCAGTAAGCAACTCGAACAAATCAATGATTTATTTGGCGAATTAATTATCCAGCGCAATGGTTTAAACTTGCAACTCGAACGCCTACGCAAACTTGTTCGTAGCCTCAACCAACGGGTGCAGGTATTAGATCGAGAAAATCAACATCTGCGTACTGCCTACGATAAAATCGCGACTCAAAGCATTACAGCTTTGGCAAATAACAATAATAATTCTCCTGAAGATAATCTCAATCTTAATTATGGCAATTATGGCGATCGCGAATTAGAAATCAGTCATGGGAACGAAATTACTAGTATCAATCAGCGCTTCGATATCTTGGAAATGGATAGATACAACGAACTCAACCTGTTGTCACAGGAAGTAATGGAAACCATTGTCCAGGTACAAGAAGTCACCACAGACCTACAAATTAGTCTTGATGACACCGATAATATTTCCCGCAAACTTAATAAAACTTCCAAACAACTCCAACGCAAACTCACCCAAGTCCGGATGCGTCCCTTGGCAGATGTAGTTGATCGTTTTCCCCGGGCTTTACGCGACCTATGTATCGAATATGGCAAAAACGTACAACTCAAAATCGAAGGTGGTAACACCCTGATCGAACGCAGTATCTTAGAGTTACTTCACGACCCATTAATGCATTTAGTGCGGAATGCCTTCGACCACGGCATCGAAGAACCAAGCGCCAGAATCGCAGTCGGAAAACCCGAACAGGGAACCATTGAAATTAAAGCTACCCACATTGGAAACCGCACAGTTATTACCTTACGCGATGATGGACGGGGAATTTCTCTCGAAAAAATTCGCGATCGCGCCCTAGAAATGGGGTTGGATGCGGCTTTGCTTTCCCAAGCTAATGATGAAGAATTACTCTCATTAATTTTTGAACCGGGTTTTAGTACCTCTAACCAAGTTACAGCCCTTTCTGGTCGTGGTGTTGGCATGGATGTTGTCCGTAATAACCTCAAGCAAGTTCGCGGAGATGTTAAAGTCGATACAGAGTTAGGACAAGGAACAACATTCACCCTATCTGTACCATTTACGCTATCTGTGGCAAGAGTCTTGCTAGTAGAAAGCAATCGCATGTTACTGGCATTTCCAACCGATGTTGTCGAGGAAATCTTCTTGCTAAAAGAAGAACTTGTAGTTCCAATGGCGAATGGCGAATTCCTAAATTGGCAAGGAAATATGTTGCCATTGATACGCTTGGGCAGATATTTAGAATTTAATTGCCCTCGTCAAGACAACCCAAATTTGGAAACAGCACCAGCCATTAATGCCGAATCGGTGTTAATTTTCCAGGATAAAAACCAGCCTGTCGCAGTCTCAGTGGAAAGAACTTGGGGAGAGCAGGAAGTTGCAATTCGCTTGGTTGAGGGGAATATTCCTCTACCTATGGGCTTTAATAATTGTACGATTCTTGGTGATGGGCGTGTTGTTCCATTGGTGAATGTCGGGCAACTATTATATACGATAAGCAGTGCGATGGCTTCGTCGAATTCGATTAGCGAAGCGAATCCTCAGAAACAACAACTATCTTCCACACGCTTGAAGACAGCTTTTCTGACACCCCCAGAGGATAAACCAGAATCCTCACCCAGAAATCAAAAAGGTACTATTTTGATTGTTGATGACTCGATTAATGTGCGCCGCTTCTTAGCTTTAACTTTGGAAAAAGCTGGTTATTTAGTCGAACAAGCCAAAGATGGGCAAGATGCAATGGAAAAACTGCAAGCTGGTTTAAAAGTGCAAGCGGTGATTTGTGATATCGAAATGCCTCGAATTGATGGTTATGGATTTTTAGGTCGCGTTAAATCTAATAATGATTTTAAGACTATACCCGTTGCTATGTTGACATCACGCAGTAGTGATAAGCATCGACAGCTAGCAATACAATTGGGGGCGCGTGCCTATTTCTCAAAACCCTATAACGAACAAGAATTATTACGAACTTTGGAGGATATTATTTTTCCTCTCGCAGGAGTGAGTAAGTAATAGGTGCGGAGATAATAGAGAATTGGAGATTGGCATAACAAGGAAATAAAGGAATATGTGACATATTCCCCTGTTTTCAAGTTTCTAAATTTTCCTATTCCTTTACGCTTCGACTTTGACACCACGCCAAAAGGCTACATAACCTTCAATCTGTTTGGCTTTTTCTTTAGCATTGGGATAATACCAAGCTGCGTCTTTGTTGATTTGTCCATCCACTTCAATGCTGTAATAGCTAGCCACTCCCTTCCAGGGACAAGTGGTGTGGGTATCACTGTCTTTGAAGTATTGCTTGTTAATTGCTTCAGCAGGGAAGTAATGATTGCCTTCAACAACTACTGTATTATTGCTTTCTGCTAATACTGCACCGTTCCAAGTCGCTGTTGCCATGGGTAATTATTGCTCGATAAATGTTCTCTAATTACATTTTGACAAAAATTAGCATAATTTCGGAGTCAGAATCAACAGTTTTTAGTTAAGCATGGGTGACTTTACTTTGTTTGTGGGGAATTGTAATGATAAATTCTGCTCCTTTACCGGGAGAGGAAATACATTTTAATTGTCCGCCATGTTTTTCGGTAATAATTTGATAGCTAATTGATAAACCCATACCAGTACCTTTACCAACTGCTTTGGTTGTATAAAAGGGGTCAAATAGCCGCTTTTGAACTGCTTGTGGTATCCCAAAGCCATTATCAGCAATCCGAATCATAATTAGGGCGATATTGGAGGGATTTTGGAGATTTTTATGTTCTGCATTAATTTTCTCAGAATTGATATTCTCGGGATTAATTAATTGAGTTTGAATCCATATTGTTGGAATAAAATTTTCCTCTTCACTGACGATATTTGGATTAGTAATTTTTTCTTCTAAAGCATCGATCGCATTACTCAAAATATTCATAAATACTTGATTTAATTGACCTGCATAACACTCAACTTCCGGTAATTTCCCATATTGTTTGATTACATTAATTTGTTGTCTATAACTAGTTTCTCGGAGCCGATGCTCTAAGATTACCAAAGTGCTATCAATTCCTTGATGAATATTCACTGTTTTATATTCAGCTTCATCCATCCGGGAAAAAGTGCGAAGAGAGAGAACAATTTGTTTAATTCTATTTGCACCCATTTTCATTGATGAGAGTAATTTTGGTAAATCTTGGGCGATAAATTCTAAATCTATCGCTTCAATTTCATCTTGAACTGCTGTGACTGGTTCTGGATAATATTCTTGATAAAGTTGTAGTAAATTAAATAAATTTTTGATGTATTCTGCTGCTGGTTCTAGATTACTGTAGATAAAACTGACGGGGTTATTGATTTCGTGAGCAACTCCTGCAACCAATTGCCCTAAAGATGACATTTTTTCACTTTGAACAAGTTGTGCTTGAGCATGTTGCAGTTCTGTAAGGGTTTGTTGCAGTTCTTCAGTTTGTTTTTGAAGTTGAATCTCAATCAGTTTGCGCTGGGTAATATTCAATGTTGTCACCACAATTCGATGAATTTTACCATCATTATTTTGTACAGGGCTAACAGTAATTGCACTCCAAAGTGGCTGATTGTTAAAAGTTAAGCATTCTTCATCTAAAATAGGTTTTCCAGTTTGTAAGCATTCTGCCACTCTTTTGTACAGTGCTAAACTTTCACTTTCACCATGTACTTGCTTGAGTGTTTTGCCAATAACTTCTGTTCTTTTTAAGCCTGTAACTCTTTCCGTAGAACTATTCCAAGCACTATAGTAAACTTCTCCATTATCGTGAATATCGACTACGAAGATGGGATTTTCTGCACCTTCAAATACTGTACGTAAGAATTCTTCTTGTTCTTGTAATTTGATTTCTGCTGCTTTACGTTTGCTAATATCAAGTGCAACTCCAATTAAACCAATTATCTTACCCGATTCATCCCGTTGAGGAACAAGATGTTGCTCGAAAGTAACTCCCATACTTTCAGTAGTACAAGTTAACTCTTGACCACTTAAAACCTGTTGAATAGAATCCAACAAATCCGGAGAATCTTGATATAGTTCATAAACAGATAAACCAACTACTTGCCCTGGTTTTAAACCTAATACTTCCAAAGCTTTACCGTCAGAAAAAGTAAATATACCCTGGCAATTGAGTGCATATAATATTAAAGGAGCAGAACTAATTACTGTTTGTAAACGCTCTTCAGTCGCTTGTAAAGCTTTTTCTGCCTCCGCACGGAGTTTTTCTAAAATTTGATGTTCTTTAATATCTTCACTACTAATGACATCAGAATTCTGGGCAATTGTTTTTGAGAGGGAGAATCTTAAATGCGATGACAAATCTGATTGCAAACTTGATTGCAAATTTAAGTTTGAATTTAAGTTTGAATTTAAATATGTATGAATAGCGTCGGCTTGAGCGATTGGCGACTGTGGATAAATAACTTGAATATTATTTTTAATGTCAGTGATTGGAGGTGAATTATCGAGTAAAAATTGAAATAGTGATTGCGGGTTTAGTGAAAATGTTTTACTAATATTTGGTTCACTAATATATGTAACTGTAGCGACAAGTTGCTGGATTGGTGTTTTATCCATTAAAGGTGCAACTGTCACCGTCAGGAAAGTAATCTTACCATCAACACAAAATTGTTCTTGAAAACGAATATTCTGTCCAGATTTAAAGCACTCAGCATAACGTTGACAATAGATTTTGGCAATTTTATCAGGAAATATTTCTGCATGAGTTTTTCCAAGTAGAGTTTCTATTGCTACTGGACTCATACGTGTAAATGCAGGATTAAAACCAACAAACCGGAAATCAGTACCAGCATCGACAACATCCAAAATATAAATCCCACAATCCATCACTGCCCAAATAGCTTGGAAAATTTGGGGATTATTCGCCAATAATTCGGATTCTGTGATGTTTGGAACTGATTTTGAAGTGTGGCAAGTATTTTCCTGCATAAAATAAATTTTTTAAATGTAATCTAAACACTACTGATAACCGATAAAAAATTGACTGGTTACGAAAGCTGTATATATTGTTCCCCAGAAATGCTTATGATTACCAGACAGAGAACATTGGATTGTAACCACATACTCCAGCCTGTTCATTTTTATTGACTAATGGGAATTTAACTATGAAGTCATGGTGAACTCATGGTATTGTTTTGGGAATGTAATTTGAAAAAAATCCTCCTAAGGTATGATGCCAAATTCATTTAAGCTTACTCTGAATCTCGAAGCAGAATTTTTCTTCCAGCAGGGCTTACGTCGTAACAAGGTAGAAAAATTTGAAGCTGCGATCGCAAGTTTCGATAAAGCGCTAAAATGTAAGCCAGAATACCCCGAAGCCATGTTTCAGAAAGGTTTTGCACTGGGATCTTTAGGAAAACACGCTTTGGCGATCGCTTGCTTTGATGAAATGTTACTGTTAAAGCAGGATGATTGTTGGGTTTGGCACAACCGGGCTATCGCTCTTGGCAAACTGGAGCTTTATGAGGAAGCGCTTAATAGTTTCGAGCGGGCGATCGAGTTTAATCCAAATGCGGCAACGGCTTGGCACAATCGCGGTTTAACTTTATGCGATTTAGGGCGGTATGAGAAAGCAATTAAAAGCTTTGAGCGGACTTTAAAATTACAACCGGATGCTTACTGGGCATGGTACAACCGGGGAAATGCTTTGAAACAATTAGGACGTTATGAAGACGCGTTAAATAGTTACGATCGCGCCATCGAGTTCAATCCTAAAAATATTTTAGCTTGGTATTATCGCGGTATAAATTTAAATGAATGGGGCAACTACACAAAAGCCATTCTCAGCTTTGAACGGGTTCTGAAAATTCAACCAAAATATCATCGAGCTTGGTTCCATCAAGGTGTTGCCTGGGAACATCTGAAAAACTACGATAATGCAATTGTTTCTTATACCCAAGCATTAGAATTCGTACCCAATAATGACATTCTTTGGTATAACCGTGCCCGTTGTTATGTATTCTTAAATAATTGCGATCGGGCAATTGAAAATTTACGTCAAGCAATCAGTCTTTGTCCTGACAAATACATCAAAATTATCCAAACCTGTGCTGAATTTGATATTATCCGCCAAGATGAACGCTTTCAGTCATTGATGCAGTTCTGATGTCTGCTGATTTCATTCCCAAGTATATCTATATAATCTGCCTCAAAGCCCCAAAATATTGTAGAGACGTTATGTGTAATGTCTCTATCTAATATTCTCCAAGGATACAACCTGCAATAAATATTTGTAATTGGCATAACCTCTTGACTATCCTGATAAGTTGTTACACTAAGTACAAGTAAAAATTCCACATATCCAGATTTGTAATATTTGTATTCTATAATACCTAGATTCGTAGGATGTGGTTTTTTGAATCAATGTACTTTATCAAAGTTAGGCTAAATAAAGTTATGCCTCGTTCTCAACCATACCAACCATTTTTATTACGCTTGCTTCATGGAATGAATGCATTATTAATTATTGGTGCGGCAATTACAGGCTTTTTGGTTTATGACAGTTGGGATCGGAGATTTGGAGCTTTATCTATTACTACAAGAAATCGTAGTTTAATTGATATTCACGGTACATTTGGCTTTTTTATTGTTTATGTCGCCTTACCTTTATTTTTAATTTATTGTTGGCAAGCGGGTAGAAAACGTTTA
Source organism: Calothrix sp. NIES-4101 (assembly GCA_004296455.1). Taxonomy (GTDB): domain Bacteria; phylum Cyanobacteriota; class Cyanobacteriia; order Cyanobacteriales; family Nostocaceae; genus Brunnivagina. Next base: position 2,375,503 of record AP018280.1, on the reverse strand, counting down.
GTACAAGCAGATACTTTTCAACAAATTAGTAATTTTGGTACACCTATTTGGTGGTACGCATTACAAAGAATTACTAATACTTTAATGATTGTAGCGGTACTATTTTCAGTTATTTCTGGTAAGTTTCAAGATGAAAGCTGGCTACCACTAAGTGATTTTAATCATGTTGCTTATGCAGTGCATTTAATTGCTTGGGTTGTGATAGTCTTAGCTCTAGCGCTGCATCTCTTAATGAGTGCAAAAGTTGGTGGTTTACCTTTGTTACTATCAATGGTGAAGACAACATATCGCCCTGAAGATAGCCCAGCTTTGTGGCGTGATAAAGTCATGAATATGTTTCGGAAAAATCAGTAGTCACTCAGGTGGATTACATTTCTAGATTGTGGGTTGGGATTGGCTGTACAAGGGGGACTTCACGAGAATTAATTGAGTTTGCAATCTCACAAATTTTTCGAGAACATGGATTATCAGAAAGTGCGATCATTGGTATTGCAACTATTGATACTAAGGTCTCAGAAATTGGTTTAATCCAATTTTGTCAATCCCGTAATTTATTATTAAAAACATTCCCAGCAGAGCTTTTAAGGCATATTATCGTACCGAATTATTCAGAATTTGTTGCTGCTCAAATAGGAACTTTTAGTGTTGCTGAAGCTGCGGCAATTCTTGCTAGTTATGATATTTCTCATGTAAATTTGCATCCAGAAATGGAAAATGCCGGAAAGAAGATATACCCGGCAAATCAGGAAAATGATTTTGAGCATTCACTTCATTACAGAAGTAACCTAGAAAAGTCAATGAATCATCTTCTAATTCCTAAACAAAAATTTTCTTCTAAAAATCGAAATCTTCAAGGTAATGTGACAGTTGCAGTGGCAATTGCCAAACAATAATATATCTTGGGGTGGGAATGAGAAGTGATACGGAAGAAAATTCCCCGAATAGGATATTTGGGGGAGCTTTTTAATTTTCCTCCCCCAACTTCTTCCAAGTCTTGGTTCTCAACAAATGGATTCTAAGCAGCAGACAAACAACTAGTCCACTATGCGGACAAAATGATTAATAATGCTAGAAACAATAGATAGTACAATTGAACCGAAAAGTGCGGCAATGAAGCCGTCAATTCTAAAACCATAGCTAGCAGGAGTCAAAGCACTAGCAATCATCAATGCTATCGCATTGAGGACAAATGAAAATAAACCGAAAGTGATTAAGGTGATAGGAAATGCTAAAATCCCTAAAATTGGGCGCACAATTGCATTTACCAAACCAATCACGATAGCAGCAACTAAAGCCGCAACAAAGCTTGTAATAAAAAAGCCAGGAACAATCTTCGCAGTAATAATTAATGCAATTGCAGTTCCTATCCAGGTTAATAAAAAATGTTTCATATGGTTTTCAGCGAATTAATGAGGATGTTTTAATTATCCCACCATCATTATTACCGAATAAGTATTTAGCATCAATACACAGGCAAGATGAAAATTTGCCCCAGGAACAAATATTATCAAAAATATTAATTATCACGTACATATGACAATATGTAGGGAAAACTAAGTATATGCTCTCTGCATCGCTAATATTGCTCCTCCACAATCTGGCAACACATAAAATAAATCTCCATGTCTCTCCATCTCCGCCTCCCCGTGTCACCATCTGTTAATTTATTTTGGAGAATTGGTATAACATGTCTTCTAACTATCAGGAAATAATACAAGCATCAAATAACTGGCACGGCAAACTAAATTTAATCTATGGGCATCATCAGAAGACAACGCAACTAATGTATAGCCACCATCAAGCCCCACTCAATATCCAACGTCCATTTTATCCCGAAGGAAAATCGATTTGCCATAGCGTAATTTTACATACTGCTGGCGGGATTGTGGGAGGAGATAAATTATCTTCTAATTTTTGTTTGCAGGAGGATTCGCAAGCATTAATCACTACAGCCGCAGCCAGCAAAATTTATCGTAGTAACGGCTTACAAGCACAGCAAAATGTTCAGATAAAAGTCTGTAACGGTGGCTGTTTAGAATATTTACCACAAGAAACAATTGTCTTTGACGGTGCAATTTATCGCCAAGATACAGAAATTGAATTAGCTAAAAATAGTACATTTATTGGTTGGGAAATAACTAGGTTTGGACGCAGTGCTAGAGGTGAAAAATTTTTACAAGGGGACTGGCGCAGCCACACCAAGATTTCCCAGGAAGGTAAACCATTGTGGATAGATAGACAATGGATACCCGGTGGCGAAGAAGTATTTTACAGCCCTCATGGGTTGGCAGGAAATGCGATCGCAGGTACTCTTGTATATATTGGCAATCCTGTATCGCCCGACATTATTACACAAGCACGTTGTTTATGGACAGGAGTAGGTGAAACAGGTGTTACACGATTAGAACATGGATTTTTGTGTAGATATCGAGGGAACTCCACCACTGAAGTGCGACACTGGTTTATTAGTGTCTGGCATTTAGTACGTCAATCTTTTTTAGGACGTTCTGATTGCATACCCAGAGTTTGGCAAATTTAAAGGGTTCGATTGAAAGGGTTAAGCTTAAAGAATTAGGTTTTTAAAGGATTAAAGAATGCAACTTACGCCGCAGGAAAAAGACAAGTTATTAATTTTTACTGCTGCTTTATTGGCAGAGAGACGCAAAGAAAGAGGTTTAAAATTAAATTATCCTGAAGCTGTAGCTTTCATTTCTGCTGCCATTTTGGAAGGCGCAAGAGATGGAAGAACAGTGGCAGAACTCATGAGTTATGGTACTACTTTATTAAATCGGGATGATGTCATGGAAGGCGTGCCGGAAATGATTCATGATGTCCAGGTGGAAGCAACTTTTCCTGATGGGACTAAATTAATCACTGTACATGATCCCATTAAGTAACTTTTGCAGAAATTTAATCACAACAATCAAAATTTGCAAATTTAGGCATGATATTTAATCATTGAATTATTATTTAATATTCAATAATCCCTCAGATAAATTTATGATTCCAGGTGAAATTATTACTCAAGCAGGCGAAATTGAACTCAATGTAGGACGCACAACTATAAGTTTAAAAATCGCTAATACAGGAGATCGACCAATTCAAGTAGGTTCTCACTTTCACTTTTTTGAAGTTAATACAGCATTGCATTTTGAGAGAGACAAAGCACGAGGAATGCGCTTAGATATACCTGCGGGAACAGCCGTAAGATTTGAACCTGGCGATGAAAAAGAAGTAGTTTTAATCCCTTTGGTGGGAAGTCGTCAAGTATATGGTTTTAATGGATTAATTAATGGGGCATTGGCGGAAACAGAAAAAATTTCTCACAAGAAAAATAAGCAAAAGAAGAAAGATAAAAATTAATAGTGGCAATTCCAGACGATCGCACTTCCCATGATATTGCCAGTATTTTTTCTGATTGCACACTAAAATTGTATCAAGAGCCAATATCTATATCTTGACAAAAATCCAACTTCGTGAAAGCGAAGAATATCATAGCGATCGCTAAAAATGAACCAAGTAGATTATTTAAGAATCAGCTTGATTGACCGTTGTAACTTCCGTTGCCAATACTGTATGCCGGAAGGTACGGAGTTAAATTACATACTCAAACAAAATCTCTTAACGAATCAAGAATTACTTACCCTCATCCAAGAAGTTTTTATTCCCGTCGGCTTTACTCGCTTCCGTTTAACTGGAGGTGAACCATTATTGCGTCCGGGTTTGGTGGAATTAGTTGAGGCTATTGCTTCGTTCCCAGAAACCCAAGACATCTCAATGACAACCAATGGATTTTTACTGGCACCAGTAGCACAGAGTCTCTACAATGCAGGGTTGCGGCGAATTAATATTAGTTTAGATTCTCTCGATTCTGACACCTTTAATCAAATTATTGGCAATAAAAATATTTCCAATCGGGGACGTTCGCAATGGCAAAATGTTTGGGATGGGATTCAAACAGCTTACCAGGTTGGATTTGACCCTTTAAAGTTAAATGTAGTCGTAATTCCTGGGATTAACGACTGTGAAATTTTAGATTTAGCGGCACTGACAATCAATAAAAAATGGCACGTTCGCTTTATTGAATTTATGCCGATTGGTAACAGTGAATTATTTACCGGCAAAGGTTGGATAGCATCCGCAGAAATACGGCAACAAATTTGCGATCGCTGGGGATTAACAGCAGCAGAAGTGTGTGGAAATGGGCCTGCGGATATCTTTAAAATTCCTGGGGCAAAAGGCACTTTAGGATTTATTAGTCAGATGTCAGAATGCTTCTGTGATAAATGTAACCGTGTGCGCTTGAGTGCCGATGGTTGGTTGCGTCCTTGTTTGTTGAATGAAACAGGGCAAATAGACTTAAAAACTGCTCTGCGCCAAGGAGTCAGTATGACCACATTGCGAGAGCAGTTACAAGAATTATTGACGGTAAAATCTGAGATTAATTTTAAACAGCGTTACTCCGGGACTACGACAGGGAATTACAGCCGCACCATGTCGCAAATTGGAGGATAAAAATAATTAAGTTAACAGTTATGAGTTGTAAATTATGAGTTAAGAACACTCACTAATCAACACTCAACACTTTCTTAAGCTTGACGTGAGTAGTACTCAACAACCAATAGCTCATTAATTTGTAGTGCTACCCATTCACGTTCAACCACACCATTCACCTTACCTTCGAGTTTATTTTTATCAAACTCTAAGTGGCTAGGAATGTTTGCCAAACCGGGGTATTGCAAGTTTGCTTCAACTAGTTTTTTCGAGCGATCGTTATTGCGTACCGCAATTTGGTCTCCGGGACGACATTGATAACTAGCAATATTGACCTCACGACCGTTAATCAAAACGTGACCGTGGTTAACCAATTGACGTGCAGCAGGGATGGTGGGAGCCATTCCCAAACGGAAAACGGTATTGTCTAACCGCATTTCTAATAATTGCAGTAGCACTTGTCCGGTTGAACCAGTTACACGACGTGCTTTACGAACGTAGCGTAGTAACTGTTTCTCACTGACACCATAGTTGAAACGAAGTTTTTGTTTTTCTTCCAAACGGATAGCATATTCAGAACGCTTCTTGCGGTTCTGACCGTGCTGTCCGGGAGCATAAGCGCGACGAGCGCTTTTACGACTTAATCCGGGTAATTCACCTAGACGACGGGTTATTCTTAAACGGGGTCCTCTGTATCGGGACATGGTTTTTCTACTTTAGTCCTGTTTAAATTTGACTCAGACATTTAATTATATATGTTAATTGGTAATTGTTAATGGGGAATTTCAAATTTACAATCCTTTGCTCCTACTGGTAATATCACATCCGCCTAAATACGAGCCATAAAACTGACGCAAAGATGAGGAGATAGAGGGACGCATACAAAAACCGATAATATCATTATGTCCGGTTGCATACTTATTTAAGACGGACACAGAGACTTAGAGGCGCGGGGACGCGGAGAAATTTTAATTGTAAGGATTAGCCGAACTTGATATGAGAACTGACTTACCAGACTCTATATCAGACAAATGAACCATTGACTAATAACTACCAATAACTCATAAAAGATGCGGTAGCATTACTGTGGTGTCTGGAGATATTAAAAATGTTGAGAAAAGTTAAACATACAAATGTTATTGGTGTAGTTTTAGGAATCAGTGGATGTTTAGGAATGACTCTAACATTACCGTCATTACCTGCGATCGCCCAAGTGAGTTATTGGGGTAATGACTACCGTGCCTGTGCTGGCAGGTTATTACGCTTAGGAATTAATGCTGAAGAGGCTGCCCAAGCTTGCGCTCAGGTATTACGTCCACGAGAATTTTCCACCTGCGTCACTCGGATTCAAAAACAAACTCAAATAGCTGCTACTGACATTTTGCCTTCTTGTCGTTTGGCTCGTCGTCCTGATGATTTGGGAACTTGTGTAGTTGGGATTAGCGCCAGCAAAAAAGAAGCTTTCGATCCATCAATTTTAAACTACTGCAATCGTAGTTTATTACCTGTGCGTTTTGCTCAATGTGTAGTTGGTTTGCGGAGTGAGGTTGATTTTTCCGCACTGCAAGCGATGGATACTTGTATTGATGGCAGCGATAAGTTGGGGGGTTTGCTACCTTCATTTATCCCAGCTAACCAGACTCCAATTGAAACTCCTAGCCAGCCGACAAATGAATTTAACCGAACTTTCGAGACTACTCCTATAGCGCCTCAACCAACTCCTGTACCTCAAAAAATAGTGCCTCAAAGAAACTAAGCAACACCAAGGGAAATGCCTCCCATGCGAATCAAACAAGGATTGTGCTTGTTCAACTTTTAATCTTTATTTGCGGAAGCAAGTAGTTTTGAATTTCCAGTGCAAAGCCCGAATCCAGTCACGGATTCGGGCTAGATATATAAAGTTAGTTATAGTTTTCTATGGGGAACTAATCTCAAGCTAATGGTTAAATTTAACTTGATTACTTAGTCTTCTTTCTTGCCAAAAACCATTTGTAAAATCATCGGCATACCATCCTCTTGGTGATATTTATCAGCCCAAGCCCGGATAATCTCATCCAATTCTGTCATTGCTTGCTGCATCTTTTCGCTGGGAATATCTAATTCCTCCAAAACACGCATTGCATTGGGACGACGTTCTGCCCAGTCACGCATCATGCGAAAATACCGAGCGGTGTCTTCTACCATGATGTATGTACGTTCTTGGTCGTCCGCAGGTGCATAGTAAGGGCGAGTCAAGGCATAGAAAGGCATTCCCCAAGGCGAATCAATCCGCGTGACAGTACCGGAGTAGAGTAAACGACGTTTGATATGTTCGGCAAGGGCTTCACTCAGCAGCATGTGGTGCTGTAATGGCAAGTCTTCTTGCGATCGCTTGTGCAAAAACTCAATCAATTCTAAAAATTCAAAAGAACTGATTAACTGAGCGTCGGGTAAATTTTCGGGCAATTTCTGCTCGATTTGTTTTTTTTCTTCGCTAGTTAAACTAGTTCCCGGAATTCGAGAACGCCCTGGTTGCCAAGGATATTTTTCCATCCACACATAAGGCAATTGAATCAGATAGCGTGGTTCTTGTGAACCCAGCATCTTCAGCAATTTCCCCTCAGTGAGTGCCTGTCTTACCTCCTCGACAATCGCTTTGACGCGCTTTGGTTCCAGGTGGTGTAGGTGCCCTGTCATTCGCAGGTTTTGCCCCTGTTCCAAGTAAGTCATGTAAATAGCACATTTGGCTGCGGTTGCGGCTGCATCTAGAAACGCCCCATGCCTGTGCCCACTCGTCCGCATGGCACTAAAAGCCAGATAAAGCATGATCTGATCCATTGCACTGGGGCCTAAACGTTTGATCAGATCGATGTCGTTACTCATATTACAGACAGATGAATAGCACGTTTACAAGTTTTCAGTTATATGAAAGTAAGTAGTATACACCCGACTGAAGGCAATGTGTTCACTTGAGATAATATATTATGCGTTAAAGATGGTTATTATTGGTAGTCTTAAGCAAGAATTTGTCAGTATTTTCTTGTAAATATACCAAAGTCTTAATTTTGCAAATTGCCTTCACAGATAAGATTAAAGCATTTTATACCTAATTTGTTATTTGGTAAAATCTGTGTATATTAGGGCAAGACCCTCTACTTGATTCTCATACATGACTTTGTAACAGTTACATCACAATTTAGTCACAGCATTCGGTCAATGCTCAAAATTCTGATGTGATTGGTGTTGTCCTTTTTTCCCTGCTGTTGGAATTTCTCCTCAACCAAGGCGATTTTTCAAGCGATCGCGAATTTTTTCTAAGTTCAAGGCTACGGCTCCTAATGTCACAATCAATACTGCAATTACCTGAAGCACGGGCAGGCTTTCTTGGATAATTAAACCAGCAAAAATTACTGTAATTGCCGGTAACGTAGCACCAATTATTGCAGCACGGTTGGCTCCAAATTTACGCACACCTAGGTGATTGAGAATATATCCAAATAATGTCAGTACACCTAAAATAAAGGCGCTTAAAATCAGTTCTATGAAGTTGGTGTCATTTATTTGTACGCCTAGGTTGCTGGGTAAAGGTAAAATCAAGCCGATAAAACAGAACACCAACATCGTGGTGAAATTAAGTAAGGTAAATGTGACGGGATGGATTTTGGCGGCACAGATACGGGTCAGGATAATATAAATGGCGAATGAGATACCCGACATGATTGCCGTAGTTCCCCCGGCAGCTAAATTCCCACTTCCCCCACTGCTGAATATTAGTAACTCACCAAAACAGATACAAGCGATCGCACTAATTCTAAATAATGTGGGGGGTTCTTGGCGTTCGCTTTTGAATAGTAACCAACCTAAAAAGCCACTGGCGATTGGATAAATAAAGAAAAGTGCGATTGCAACTCCAGTTGCCACCTGCCCAATGGCAAGATAAATTAGCAACTGGGATAAAAATAAGAAAAATCCACTCGCGATCGCAAGTATCAGTAGTGGCTTGGTAATATTTTGTGTAGGATTATTTAATGATTGTCGATTTTGTTGCCTGTTTCGGCGACGTAGGGAGTCACTTAAAGCTTTGATATCAAGCCAAATACCAGAATGCATGATTGGCGCTAATACTAACATTAACGGTACAACTACTAACATTCGCAGCATTAAAATTAACAAACAATTGCCAATGCTTGGGGATATTAATCGCTGTACGTCGAAAACCCCTAAAATTTGGGATTTCGGAAAAAACATGGCTCTCACGGAGACATTGTAAAGTGCAGAGGCGACAAGCGATAGGACAACGATGACTAAGCCACTGGTGAACCAAGAAGAATTTGCTGTTTGGCGGGGATTTAGCTGTCGGCGATTTTGTACTTCTCTGGCACGTCTTGGCTGGTTGGAAACTGAATGTACGGTGAGATTTTGCTCTTTTGCTGGTTGATTGGTTTCTAACTCCGCATCGATTTGAGCACGAGTTAGAGGATTGGGAATGACAGTATCGGGGAAACGCTGGGGAGTTGCAGTTTTTTCGACAAAAGGATTTTCCTCTGCTGTTGCCTCTGGGTTGGGGGGATGGGCAACGACAATTTCTGTAGATTCGACGGCTTCGACAACATTTTCTGGAGGAAAAACACTACTTTCCGTCTCAAATATTTCGTCTAGGTTAATTGGAGATTCCAGTTCCGATTGAATCGGAGATGCAGGTGGGGGAACTTCCTCAAGTTGTGCAGTCAGGTTTACAGAAGTAGATTGCTCTAACTCGCGACGCAGACGCAATACTAACTCAGCTAAAATCGCTTCTCCTTGTTCCTGCTCACTATACATACGGGAAAGCTGCTGAGAAACATGACTTTGATAGTTGCTTAATTCTGCTTGCAGTTGTTCAAAAGTAGCTAAAATTTTGCTGTTAAAGGAAGCCAGTAAATGTTCGGTTTGCTTGAGATTTGCATCGGGTGTAATCAAGGAATTTGTGAAGCCATTTTCGCCGGCAGACAGAACATTACTCGTAGTACTGTTGGTAGAAGTGCGAAAAACAACATCTGCAAATAACTTCTCAAGAGAAGACTGTAACTGTAGCGAAACGTGATTTGCCAGAACTTGTACCAATTGTCTTAACAAAACTTGATGTTCTGTGACTAACTGTTCTTGCTGCAAATAATTTTTTTGCGATCGCAATTTTTGCACATCTTCAGCCAAACGATGCTTCTCGGTTTGCAGTTGCGTGATATCCTCCTGCAACGACTTGAGAACATTCTGCTGGAGAGTCTGCAACTCTTCGATTATTTTCTGTTGAGCATTACTAATATCTGGCGAAATTTCGCCATTCTCTTGCTGACTCGACTGATTGTTCTCAAATCGCCCCATTAGTTTTTCACCTCTGGTTCTGTAAATACCGAGCACTTTACCGTCTATAGTATTGTGTCAGATTAATCCAAAAGAATAAATCAGTTTTTCCTCGGTTACGCAATTTTTTTGCTAAAAAAATATCATAACCTCAAATCCACGGCGATACGATGGGCACAGGCAAATCCCGAAAAAGCCACAGCATTCAAACCCTGTCCCGGAAAAGTGCTATCTCCCACACAATAAAGTCCGGGGATGGCGGTGCGATTAAATGGCATTCCCAGTAAACCATGTAATTTTCGCCGGGGAATTGGACCATATGTACCATCTTCCCGCCCTAAATATCGGCGATGGGTACGAGGAGTGCCGATTTCCAGATAGTCTAATCCAGCATCTAAACCTGGGAAAATTTTTTCTAAACGCGCAATTATGCCTGCGGCAACACGTTCTTTTTGGTGTTGATAATCAATTGGGGATAATCCTTGCCAATCAGCTAACCAGTGGGGAGTAAAGGCATGAATGATATGATGGCCTGTTGGCGCTAAATCTGGGTCTAGTAATGTGGGAATTGAAACAAAAATCGTCCCTTCTGCATCCATCATTTTCTGCCAATCCGCCAACAAAATATGATGGCATTCTGTTCCCATCGGCAAAACTTCAGCTTTGACTCCCATATGCAAGCTTAAAAAGCTGGGGGATTTTTGATACTTTTGTTGCCATTTACTTTCATTAATTGGTATTTGTGGTGCTGAGAGTAACTTCCCAAATGTGTCCCAGCGTGTCGCATTGGAAACCACTTTTTTGGCGTGGTATATATCCCCATTTGCCAGCTTTACGCCCACAGCACAACCTTTTTCTAACAAAATCTGCGTGACTCGAGATTGGTAAATAATTTTACCACCAAATCTTTGTAAGCCCTGAACAAGCCTTTGGGCAATTTGTCCGACACCACCTTTGGGGTAATTGACTCCGCCATAATGCCTGTCGGAAAACACCATTCCCGCATTAATCATTGGTGTCATTGCTGCGGGAACCACCGACCAACAATAGCATTCAATATCGATGAATTTGAGTAAATTCGGGTCTTTGATATATTTTCGAGCAATATCTCCGACATTTAGCGGTAAATATCTGGCTAAACCCAAGCAAGATAAAGGATGCTGTAAAAATGTTCGCAGTAAGTAGCGAGGTTCTTCTAAGGACAGCAAATCCATGCTATTGAGGTAATTAAATACTCGCCAACATTCATCATAAAAGCTGCGAATACCTTGTTTTTCATGGGGAAAATGTGCAGTCAGATTTTCTAAAAACTGTTGATAATCCCGTTCTACCTTGAGTTCCCATCCATTGGGTAAATGGTAATGAATTTGCACATTGTCAGGAATTGTTTCTAACTTTTCACCAACAGCAGCTAAAGCCCGAGTGAGTAAATTAGTTGTGCCTCGTTCTCCAAAACCAAAAATCATTGACGCACCAACATCAAAACGGTAGCCTTCGCGTTCAAAATAGCCAGCACTACCACCGGGAATTAAATAGCGTTCAAGAACGAGAACTTTTGCACCTTTTCTCGCTAGTTGGGTGGCAGTGACTAAACCACCGATACCGGAACCGATGATAATTGCGTCAAATTGGGGCATAACTTTGCAATTCGGAATTCGTAATTTCCTTATTTTCTAACGGAACTTCCAGAATTAAGTAAGTCAATCATTTAGTTATTTTTTATTGGCAAGTCCCTCAATAAAAAGCGGGACAAGCCTACTTTTGCTGAGGCTAATCCCGTCTGCCGATCCTTAAAGAGAGGAGAACACTGAAAAATAATATAACTTGATTGAGAATTAATGTCAACTACTAATGAAAATTATTAGCAATAATTTGGAGATAACTGCGAAGGTATTGTTTTTAGCTGTCAGGGATACGCAGGAAAGAGTATGATGTTGTTTTTAGTTCTTAGTTTTTAGTCCGAATAAAATGAGGAGTTGCTAGATTTGCTGCTATGACGCTACAACAACTACGTGTTTATGTACCCCCCCATCCTCTAATTAAGCATTGGTTAGCTGTTGCTCGCGATGCTTCCACTCCTTCTGTTTTGTTTCGTAGCGCGATCGCGGAGTTAGGGAAATGGTTAACCTATGAGGCAGCAAGAGAGTGGTTGCCAACAGTTGATACAACAGTACAAACGCCTTTGGCGGAGTCAGCAGCAACCTTAATTAATCCAGAAGTTCCGGTTGCTGTTGTGCCGATTTTGCGGGCTGGCTTAGGATTACTGGAAGGGGCACAAGGCTTGCTACCATTAGCATCGATTTACCATCTGGGCTTGGTACGGGATGAAGCCACATTGGAACCTTTATGCTACTTGAACAAGCTCCCAGAAAAATTTGATCCCCAGACGAGGGTGTTGATTACCGATCCGATGTTAGCAACGGGTGGTTCGATTATGGCAGCAATGGCTGAATTGACACATCGGGGAATAGACCCAACACTGACGCGGATAGTAAGTGTGGTAGCCGCTCCGCCAGCTTTGCAAAAGTTAAGTGCAGCTTATCCTGGTTTGATTATTTACACTGCTTGTATTGATGAAGGTTTAAACGAGCAAGGATTTATTGTGCCGGGATTGGGAGATGCGGGCGATCGCATCTTCGGGACATAAGCTACCATGCAGCTAGAGCATCATAGCGGCGATAAATTTAGTTTGGCTGAGGTCGCAGTGTTTTGTAAGGTGGTATAGATATGAGTCAACGTGATGGTTTTGCTGGAGGCTTTTTAGCTGGAGCAATCTTCGGTAGTGTAGTTGGTGGCGTTGTGGGTGCAATCGTCGCCACTCGCCGCGAGGAATTAATCGACGAAGAAGAAATACAACAACTTGCCAGCCGTCCCCCAGAAACAAAAAAATCCTCCAATTCACGCCGTACCATGAAATTGAGTGATACGGAGAGCATGGAGACTGCGAGGCGATCGCTCGAAGATAAGATTGCCCAACTCAATGCTACCATTGACGAAGTCAGGCAGCAGTTGGGTAATGTGAATGGGACTCCATCTCCTAGTTCCTCCGAGCGGACTTCATTGTAGGGAGCGGAGAATCAAGAGGGACAAGGCGAAAGGCAAGAGGAATAACTAATAACCAAATACCCAATTGCCAAACTAGCCCAAACAATAGTATGAATTGTTCGTAAGTGTGGAAAACTTAACCACACAGTACGATATCAACTCGTTTACAATCGATTACAAGAGATTTTTCGATATTTTCGCAGGAAGTTGAACCATCTATGAGTTCCTCACCAGTTGCTTTTCAAGCCGATACCCTTTTTTTTCTCACTAATACTCTGTCAGTATTTCTCAGTATTTACATTGCTTTATTGGTAATCAGGATTCTTTTAACTTGGTTCCCAAATGTAAATTGGTACAATCAACCATTCTCCGCTTTGAGCCAAATTACAGACCCTTATCTAAATGTATTCCGCTCGATCATTCCCCCATTAGGTGGAATGGATTTTTCACCTATGTTAGCGATTTTGGTTTTGCAACTTTTGGCTCAAATTATTTAGGCTCATATTTGAGAAATTGCCAGCCATAATCTTGCTAATTTTCGAGAGGCAATGAGCAAAGCTAAATGCATCCCTCTTATAAAGACTAATTTTTGTCATCTATCAAAGGGGGGATAAAACCAATCCCTCCTTCCCAACTCCAACTTTATTTTCGTACTTGTGCAGAAAACCCAGCTGCTTTAAACTGTTTGAGTTGCAATGGTTCAGGTTGATTTGCAGCTACAGAAATTCTGAGTTCAAAATTGCTGACACCTGGGGGAACTTCGGGAATTGAACCTAGACGGGTTCGGTTTTGTAATACAGGATCATTATTGGCATCATATATACGTCCAAATATATCCGCATCATAGACGTATTTATTGGTTCCGTTTTCAGCTTTACCAATTACGAGAAAGCAGTTTGCTACCATTGGAGAACCACCGCTTGTTACCGCACCCTGTGCGAGTTCGGAGGGGCACTTCTCGTAGGAAATATCAAATAGCCGTATTTGTGTCAGCGCTATTGCTGAAGGACTAAAGAGCCACGATAGCATGGCAAATAGGCAAGTAAACAGGAAAACTACAAGCGATGTCGAGAGACTAGTCGCTTTGCATCTACGCGATCGCAACTGCATAAAACACCATCATACATCCAAGCAATAGATAAATTTTACCGCCATCAAGACCGGGAAAATTAGTCCTTTGAATTTGGCTATATGTGTTGCACTTTTGTAATATTAACGTAAGTACATTTGCGGGAACAACACGCTTCTTTGGCTTAACTCTGCGTAAACTGACACAGATGTGGACAATTTGGCGACGATGACTCTTCAGAACCTTTATAGAAAGTATAGATACACATTTGTAGAGAAATCTGACTTCGTCAAAAACGCCGAGAGAGGCTAAAAAGTCCTACTTTATATTCAAAAATTGGATTTTTTAGGCTTTTTTATTCCAAAAGAGGTAGAGTTAGTTCCCATCAGAATAACGTTAATATTTAGTAAAATTTCAGTAAAATTTCACCATCAATTTCCATCGTCAAATTTTACCCAGTCACTTATTAACTTATGGCACCAGATGAGATTGAATCAGCCCTGCAAGCAGCATTTAATCGTTGTGATGTAGCAAGTTGTCCACTCACCGACCAACAAAAACAAATTCTACTACAAATGGTCGAGCAAAATCGAGGAATCTCTCATCTTGATGGTTATGACGATGGTTACGAGCAAAATCCACTTCACGAACTTTCTTCAGAAGAATTGCAGGTGTTTTTGGGATATGTAAAAACCAAAGAAGCCCAGAATATACCTTGGAAAATACAATTACTTAACGATTGGCTGCATGGTGAAGATTCTGGTGAGGTACATTTTATTCGCCAACGTTATGGGATACAGTGGTTAGATAGACTCCAACACTACCATTTTGATGTCATTCGGTTAAAAGTGGGCGATCGTATTGAAGTTTGCAATGCATTATGGGAATGGGTGCAAGATAATAGCCCTTGTCAGCGCGAATGGTTTCCCTGCGATGTCATTCAAGTTTATGAAACGAATGATGGTGAAGATAGTTTTGCTAACTGTATTGTTCGCTTCCAAAACGGTACGGAATACGAAATTAATGGTATTTACGAATGGAATCAATGTAATTGGCGTTGGCCTAGGTAAATTAGATTCATTCACAGGGAGGTAAGCAATTATTACAGTAAAATAGGCTGGGAATAGATTGAAGATGTGTTGAAAAAGTTATCCCGCAGTTTCCCAAATGAATTTTAACCAAAAGTAATTAGTCGGACTGAATGTTTAGCGAGCGAGTTTTTTGAAAAAAAGGGCAACAGGCAATAGTCTCTAAAATCCGACTGATGTTGCCAAATTTACCCTTTTTCTATCTACAAATAGCTATTTAAAACAACTCACGCGATTTCAGGGTATTTTCTCATTTAGAGAAACATTAGCCCAAGTTGATTTTTACTACCTTGTTCTTTTCCGCTTCTGCTTTAGGCAAAGTAAGTTTGAGAATACCATCTTTGTATTCCGCTTCTACTTTATCATTTTGAATACGAGTAGATAGAGGAATTACACGCTCAAACCTACCATAGCGGAATTCGGTGCGAGTCATGCCTTTTTCTTCAGTTTTGCTTTCCGACTTACGTTCTCCGGTAATACTAACTGCCTCTGCGGAAACTTGTACATCTAAGTCTTTGGCATCCATACCTGGAACTTCCAATTTTAGATGAATAGCATCTGGTGTTTCTTCCATTTCTGCTGACGGAACAAAAGTAATACCATCTCGTGTTTCCGTGGTGATAGGCAGAATTTCATCAAATAGACGGTTCATTTGCCGTTGTAGAGTATCAATTTCCCGAAAGGGTTGCCAACGAACGAGTGTCATATTTTTAACCTCCTAAAGTTCACTGTTTGAATCACGTTTAATCACAATGGGCAGGGACAGCCGGTGACGAGGCTAAGAATTCAGGAGCAACGTCGCCGAGATTGCTTTTCCTGACACAATAATTCTATGATGGAGCGCCAATTGTTCGGGGTCGGTTTTTTGGATATGATAGGTTCCTATCTCCGTACTTTAATTCTATTCATGACAGATTTAATAAACTTTAAAGTTTTTTTGTGTTGCGAAACTCACTCACTACTTCTTTAATATCACGTAATTCGCCTTCCACTAAATAATTTAATTGCCGCATTTCATCTGCTGTAATTTTCCCTGCTAATCGAGATATTGCTGGAGATAATTGCGGATATTTTTGTAATATTTCTCGGTTAAAAATTGGTACAGCTTCGTATGGAGGAAAATATTTTTTATCATCTTCGAGTACAACTAAACCCAATCTCGATATTTGCCCATCAGTCGAATTTCCGGCAACCATATCGACTAGTCTTTGAGTGAGGGCACGATAAATTAAATCTAGGCTCATTGTACTTGGTCTTTCACGAAATTCTAAGTTGTAAGTTTTAGCTAAACCCGGAAAACCATCCTCACGTTCGGTAAATTCATAACCAAAACCACCGCGCCATTGGGGAGTATATTTGGCAGCCTCAGAAAGGGTTTTGATATTATATTTTTTTGCATCTTCACCACGTATAATCATCGCAAAGGTATTCTCAAAGCCCAATGGTTCCATGACTTCAAGATTAAATTTTTGGGCATAACCTTGTTTCAGAAGTTGATAAACTTGCTTGGGATTATTGATTACAGGTTGTTTGAGAATACTAGTAAATGCAGTGCCAGTATATTCAATGTATCCATCGATCACACCTTTGATGAGAGCTTCGTGGCAAATAAAAGAACCACCTAAACGTGGTTTACGTTCTACTTTTAAATTTGTTGTTGTTTCGATTTGTTGAGCGATTAATTCTCCTAATACATCTTGTTCGGTGAAGTCTTTGGAAGCGATAATTATATCTCTATTATTGGTACTAATTTGATTCTGATTGCAGCTGGCAGTTGTCAAAACCAGAGTACAAGTAATCAAAAAAAGAATCAACCACCTTTTCAAAGGTTTAAATAATAACTGCATCATAAAAATTACTTTTACTTGACTGTAATCAGCAAAACCAGTTTTCTATGAGTTGAAAATCACATTACTAGCACTAATTCCACAATACCATCAGTATCTTTCTCAGGTTTTAATTATCACATGTAAAATTATTGACCCGGTACTTGCAAACGTTTTTCTAACCAACCGATCGCCAAATCAGCACATAAAGCGATCGCAGCGGCGGGAACTGCACCCGCTAACAGTAAATTATTATTAACTACCGCAATGCCGCGAAAAATAAATACTCCTAATCCCCCCGCACCAATCGCAGCAGCAATTGTGGCAATCCCAATCGCGATCACCATGGCTACCCGTACACCTGCTAAAATTACACTCATAGCCAAGGGTATTTCTACTTGCAAAAGCAGTTGGCGATCGCTCATTCCCATTCCTTTACCCGCTTCAACTATCGCCGTATCAACTCCTGTAATACCTGTATAGGTATTCCGAATAATCGGTAATAGAGAATACAGAGTTAATGCCACTATTGCCGGAGTCGCACCAATTCCCCCAATGTAAGGTACAGGAATCAACAAGCCAAATAAAGCTAAACTGGGAATCGTTTGTAAAATATTGGCAATTCCTAAAATCGGCTGCCGGAGACTATCTTGGCGAGTAATCAAAATACCTAAGGGAATTCCCACAACTGTCGCCACACCAATTGAAACCATCACCAAAAATAGATGTTCTCCGGTACGTTGGAAAATCTCCGGTGCATACTTAATGAGGAAAAAATCATTCATGCGATCGAATCTGCGTTCATCTGGGGTTAATACCCTAACCTTATATTAAGTTCGTCTTCATGAATATAAATCAAAACAACAAATTCGAGATGCGACTCGGTAACATCCCTAAATAATTCCCAATATACAGCACTTTTGAGGTACGTGAGGTACACAAATTTCAGGTTAGCGTTTAAGCCTTTGAATTTTGATTGAGTGCTGTACCTCATAAACATCGAATCTGCTGTATATGTTGTATCGATGAAAAAACCGATGATATAAAGTTCGGCTCATCAGTTACCCTTAATTTTTCTTTGCCTCTTCTTTGTATTTCTTTCTCCGTAACATTTGTATTGTCATTATTGAGCCGCACCTGATTATAAAAACTTGACAACTAAATATTAATAACTATGGACATGTTCATAACTAGACGAACTTGTCGGGTGTTGAACAACTCCCGCACCACTTTCAAATAATGCAATATCCAGATCACTTTCTGTAAACTCAAAACCCAGCGAAGCTGCAAAATTGACAATCTTCTTTGTATCCCAATTCCAAATCCCGAAAAAACCACGAATACAGCAACTATTATAGTATTGCTCGTAAATTCCTGTGTCTGACGCTACGACATGATAGAAAGCATCCACTTGTTCTAAAGACATAATTCCCCTCCGATGAATTTACGATCTTGTGTCTTCTCAAAGTCACATGGCTGTCGAGAATTATTTCCGACAATTCATTATTCATCAGTCAACGGGTATCCTACGGATAAAAATTGAAAAGTAAATAATAATTTTTGTGCCAATAGCTCAAATTCCTGCGTATTTATCCTGGAAATCCTTTTTCTTTGATTCATGTTTACTCTGTCAAGTATTGCAACGCTGTATTTGATCGCCAAATACCCAACCTTGGGTTCCATCAGCTAGTCTCACCTGCACAAAATCACCGCGAATTTTGATAAATAAGACTTTTTCTCCCGGACTCAGTTGTTTGAGTGCCCCAATTTCGGTTTGTGGTTCGGGACGTAGTTTTGCCATGAAATTACCACCTGTTGGGGAAATTACCCGACAGAGCTTTGGTTGTTGGGCAATAAAGTTTTGTTCGGAATAGCTAGTTTTACCTACAGTACCCGTTTGCAAACAAATGACACCACCCACCATGCTAATAATTGCGGCCATTCCCATTCCCATAACAAAAGGCTTGTGTTGGGGTATAGGTGAAATCACTGATGGTTTTGATTTGGCTCTGATTCGTTGGCGTTGGGAGTAAATTACCTGTTGTGGAGGTAGTGTCTTAGTAATGGGTTCATAGGTTGATGCAACTGGTAAATCTTGGTTGTCGCTGCTGTAAACACGCTCAACCGGGACTTGCTTAATCTTAATGTTACTAACTGTGAATCTTTGTCTACCTAGACGCAAATGACTACCCGATATCAGGGGCATTTCTCCCGCCAATAGCATCTGTCCATCAATAATAGGGGGGTTTTTTTGGCGGAGGTTCCGAATATAAAATCGATTCTTAGAACCATTAAAAAATATTTCGGCATGTAAAGCTGATACTGTTGCTTCGGGAATGACAATATCGCATACTTGAGGGTCGCGTCCAATTCTAATGCGACCAAAATTTTTACTTTGTTGATTTTCTTCGATTGTACAAGTTCTAATTTCCCCGTCTTCGTGCCATTCTAATGTCAACTCATGCAGGGTATGGTAGTTTTGCGGCTCGTTGGTTGATGTTTTAATTGGCGCTGTAATTGGATTCGCTGTGATGGGGGTGACAGTAGGCGCTTCAACTAAATTCCGCAATTCCTGTAGCGCTTGTAATGCTTCTGTGGCTGTCTGGTAGCGGTCTTTAAAATGGTAGCGAGTCATTTTGGTCAAAACCGTACTTAATCCTGGAGTCACAGGAGTTAGATGTTGCCACAAAATTTCCCCTGTATTCGGGTCATCCTGAAGTTCGCGGGGGTTGACTCCAGTTATTGCTTGAATACCCATCATACCCAAAGCGTAAATATCGCTACTTGAACGAGGTAAACGTCGGGTTTGTTCAGAGGGCATGTAACCAGGAGTACCAATTGCAATTGTCACTCGTTGTTGTCCCTGCCCAATTGCTGTTTGACTTCGTAACTGTTTTATTGCACCAAAATCAATTAGTACTAATTGACCATCGGATTCTCGCCTAATAATATTGTCGGGTTTAATGTCACGATGTATTACCCCGTGGTGGTGAATTACTTCTAAAATACTTAGTATTTCAGTCAGCATTAATATTACTTGTCCTTCAGTCCATTTCTGACCGGAAATCAGTTCGTGACTGAGGGTGTGTCCCTGAATAAATTCTTGAACCAAATAAAATTCGTTATTCTCCTCAAAATAAGCTAGTAACCGGGGGATTTTGCCTATTTGCTTACTATAGGTTGGTGGCTCATGTCGCAAATTTTTGAGAGTATCACCCAATTGTTGGAGAATTTCGGCTTCGCGCTGAAATAATCTCCTAGATGTTTCTAGAATTTGTGGATCGGTACTAGTGGGTTTAATATGTTTGAGAACGCACTGTGGATGACCGGGAAGATGAATATCTTCAACTATGTAGGTTTGCCCAAACCCTCCCTCACCTAAAACTTTAAGGACTTTATAATGTCCTGCTAGTAACTGACCTATCATGTTCCAACAGTGATAATATTTATAACTTTACTGATGCATTTATTCGTTCTTTGAATCCACTTTTGTACCACGTAATCCTTGTTTTTAAAGATATAAGTAATACATTTTTGCGGATTTTTATCGGGATGTATTGATTTTTTTATTACACCCTTAATAGGCTCTTGACTGCTTTCGATTGGTAAATACAAACTTAAAAATAAAACACCTGGTAATCAATCAATAGCAAAACTGATTGACTACTGTTGCCAGTTTGGCAGATTTTAGATTTTTTTTAAAGAGAGCCTAATTCTCAAGTCTCATCAAAGTAGCTTTATTAAAAAGCTAGATGATAAATTATGTTTTTAACTCTTCTTTTGTATAAAAAGATAGTATTTATTTATTTGAGAATTTCTCTGTGATTTTGTGAGTTTAAATACAAAAATATTATTGTTTTTCCTATATTAAAAGACTTGAGGGGAAGTATTAATAATAATTATCGTTAAATAGAGATAACTGTTGGCTCATAATATTCAGCGAAGTTGTGCAGACTGGGTAACAGGATGATGGTATGGTTTGATGGCTTTTGGTTTCAAATACTGAAACAAGCCCGCAGTTCTACGAAATATAGCTTAGATTAAAAGAAGTATTTGTGGCACCATTCGTAAACTTGTAATATTCAGTGCAACAAAAACTCCACAACTCTTATCTACAGTAGAAGCAAGTCTAAATAATAGAAATATATTTCTTAGAGAGCAAATGTTAAAAGAACCACACGATGAACAAAGGGTCACACCTAAGAGCGATCGCAATAATTCTGGCATATCAAAATCTGATTCAGATTCTCAAAATACCAAAATCAAAGCCAATCTTTGGGGAAGGGCTGCGGTGAATTTATCTTTGGTAGTACTCGGTTCGGGAATGACATTAGCAGGAGGTTATATTGCTTCCAGCCAACAAAAAATAGCTGGTAATGTCTCGAATTTAGCGGTGACTCCAGTCAAGGCTGAACCCCTAAGCCCACCAGCAAGTAGTAATTATGTGACATCTGTTGTCAATAAAGTTGGTGCCGCAGTTGTACGTATTGAAGCTTCCCGTACAGTGAGAGCTTCACTCCCAGATGAGTTGAATGACCCGTTTTTCCGACGCTTTTTTGGTTCGGCAGGTGAAGCCCCTCAACAAAGACGCTTAGAACGTGGTACGGGTTCAGGCTTTCTGATTAGCGCCGATGGTCGAATTTTAACTAATGCCCATGTTGTTGATGGTGCTGATAAGGTACAGGTTATCCTCAAGGATGGGCGCAAATTCCAAGGCAAAGTTTTGGGCAAGGATGAGCTAACTGATGTTGCGGTAGTTCAAATTCAGGCAAATAATTTACCAACCGTCGCCATCGGTAATTCCGACCAATTACAACCCGGAGAATGGGCGATCGCTATTGGTAATCCCCTGGGTTTAGATAACACCGTCACAACTGGTATTGTTAGCGCTACAGGGCGTAGCAGTAACTTAATTGGTGCTGGGGATAAACGAGTTAGTTATATCCAAACTGATGCAGCTATTAACCCCGGTAACTCTGGTGGTCCCTTGCTGAATGCTCGTGGTGAAGTTATTGGTATGAATACAGCCATTATCCAAGGAGCACAGGGCTTGGGCTTTGCAATTCCCATTAATACTGCACAGCGCATTTCTAGCCAATTGATTGCCAATGGTAAAGTTCAACATCCTTACTTGGGCATCCAAATGCAGGAGTTGACGGCAGAATTGAAAGAAAATATTAATTCTGACCCCAATAGTGGCTTGAATGTTGATAGAGAGAAAGGGGTTCTTGTCCGCAGAGTTGTGCCCAACTCACCTGCTGCCCAAGCTGGAATCCGCGCTGGTGACATTATCGAAAAACTCAACGGTCAAAGCATTACTGATGCTGATAGTGTCCAAAAAGTGGTTGAAAATAGCACAATTGGCACAGATTTACGTATGGATTTGCGTCGTAATGGTCAAAATGTAGCGATCGCAGTTCGACCAGGTGCTTTCCCAACCCAAGCACAACAGTAACCACTACTCGTTTTAGTAGATTCATAACCCCAAAACCATTGTAGAGACGCGATCGCGTCTCTACAAAATTTGTGCAACTGAAGATTGAAGTAGAAGCAAGTTATTCTCCTATTTTTTAACCTAGCTCCATAACCTGAAAACAAAGCGAAGTCTAGGTTTACTTATACTTGGGAATTTTTGACTTATTGACAATACGCAATCAACAATACACCCTGAAGAAATGGAAGAAAGGTGACACACGACTGTTTACAAAGTGCAAACATAGTCAAATTGAATCTACGGCAAGGAATGTTGGAAGTTAAGGGGACGACTGAAAGCAAGATAGAGGGGGAAAGATGTATTTAACTAAATGGATTGCCAGATTTAGTTGAGATACAGTGACAAACTTAGTGCTAATAATGTCGCTAGCACGGGAACGGCAGTACCGTACTCTATTCTTCTTGTCTTCATTATCTCTACCATAGACATGGGAATAATCAAGGGCCACAAAATAGTAGTGATACAGCACATTACAAACGACAAAAAACTATCTTCTGTTGAAGAACTTGGGTGACGCAAGGAAAACCTCATCCAATTAGAGAAAAAGTAGCTAGTCATTAGTGCATAACTAATAACCGTAAAAAGTTGGATTTTACTCACCGCAGACACTCCTTAAGTAGCCAATTTCTAGTAAAAGCCATGTTGAATTATTGTCACACACTGAAACTCTCTGGGCACTACCACTATTTAGTTGAACTTGTAGTTTTCCGCTAGCACAACACTTTCGACATTAATACCCACAACAATCATAATTGTTGGTTAGGTAAATGTTAGTGGAATTCTGGAGAACTACAAAACAGTACATACACTTATTTTTTATTTTTAGTGACCAAGTTGCGAATCTACATGGTCTATTCTAATTAATCAGGATATCTCTTTACACAAACTTTACAAGCCTTAATATCTATTTTCATTCAGTTTTCAAACTAACACATTAAAGTTACCAATCTGCTTAATATAAGGGTTTTAAGCTATTTTCTAGTTCAGGTTTTAAGAGTTAAATACTTAAAATTAAAAAGTATAATTTATTTTACTCTTTTAATAAAATATAGTTACATGCCGCATATTGAAATTGTTGCTGTCATGAGCAATCACCAAATTTATGCTTTAAATATCAGTGTAAATTAGTAATTAGGGAATTTATCAGATGGGAGCTAGTTGCCGTAAATCAGTGATATTTGATTTATTTTTTTAATCTTGCAATCGGTAAAAGTGTAAAATAGCACTTTGTCCCAGAGATTACAGATATTAGGATAAATTATATAAATATATACACACACAAGAACTCAAGTCACCTGAATATAGTATCTGGAATATACAAATCAACTAATGAAAAAAGATTCATAATTTCCAAAAAATTAATGTTTTAAACAAGCAATTAGCTTGATATTAATTGTATATTTTGAATAAGCCAAAATAAAAGAGACTATTGTCTAAGAAGAATTATTTTCTGAGAATAAAGCAGGTCAAAAATTTCTTCCCGTTTAAGCTGTGAATCTGCGCTGGATATTTTTTGCTTGCTATTTGCTGTCAAGGTTACTAACAGCATATCGTCTCTCCAAAATTTAGCAACACATAAAATAAATTTCCGTGTCTCTCCATCTTTGTGCCACCATCTTTGATACAGATTCAAAAAATGTTTGCAATACATCCAGAATATGAGACGCGATATAGCCTCTTATCCTTCGCGAACGCTAAACGCATCTCTACAAAATTCATCTGTCGCATTCTTTGTTCAAATTGGTATCACTGTATGTCGATTCTCTTGGCGTTATTTTCGTGCCAGCACAGTAATGATGGTAATCACTTTTTGAGTATGTAGAAATATTGCGAAATTCGGAAGATTTTAAGTTTTGTTTGCGGATTCTGAAAAAATCGCGCTTACGCTGATGGATATGAGGCTGTGGTTTGGCTATGCGATCGCCTTATATAGCTTCATCAATCAAAATAGTTCGCATCACCAATGATTATGAATTACTGTCCTTGCTGTTCCAACCGACTTTTACGTCACGTGCGTAAGACTGAAGTGTATTGGTTTTGCGGGAATTGTCGCCAGATTATGCCAGTGCTAATGCGAAAGCAACATACGGCATCGTGGGAATCTGTACAAGTTGTGACTGAGTCACAGCAATCTATATAGATGACATGTAATTAAAATTTACAGAAGCGTAGTTTGTTACGTGTATTGTAATTATGTGTCCATACATCTAAAAATTCTGACCCAGAAATAACTGCGAGTTCAGGACTCAATCATTCAGAATATCAATTTTTACAAGCTAAATACCACTCATTTATTCATGACAAAGATAAAAAATGTATTTCGTGCTGACAGAGCCAGGAGAAATACAGTGTTCTTATCTACTAATCTGGAATTGATGAGATTATTTTGACTTCTGAATCCTGAATGCTGACTGCGAAAATTGGCTGAAATTTTCTACTCTTCATTTTCTAACGCGGTTTTTGCTTGGAGCAAATGCTGTCGATGCTTGTCGCTGACTATGGGATATTTAAGATTGAGTTGTTTGAGTTGATTACAAATGATATCGGAAACAGCAAGGCGTGCAAACCACTTGTTATTACTGGGGATAATATGCCAAGGTGCCCACTCGGTACTGGTGTGGTTAAACATATCTTCGTAAGCTTTCATATAATCATCCCAAAAAGCGCGTTCTTGGACATCATTAATTGAAAATTTCCAATTTTTTTCAGGTAATTCAATTCGCCTCAAGAAACGTTTTTTTTGTTCTGCTTTGGAAATATTCAGAAAAAATTTAATAATCACAATACCATTATTTGTCAAGTATTTTTCAAAATTATTAATTTCCTCAAATCGTTGTTTCCAAATTTTATTTTTGGGAGGTAAGTGAGGTAATTGTTGGTTTTGCAGAATTTCTGGATGTACTCGTGTAATCAAGACTTCTTCGTAATAGGAACGGTTGAAAATGCCAATTCTGCCCCGTTCTGGCAAAGATTTTGAAATGCGCCACAGGTAATCATGATCTAATTCCTCGGAACTGGGAGACTTGAAACTAAAAACCTGGCATCCTTGGGGATTAACACCTGACATTACTTGTTTAATCGTGCTATCTTTTCCCGCAGCATCCATTGCTTGAAAGATAATTAGCAATGCATAAGTATTTTGAGCATAGAGAATATCTTGATATTTTCCCATTTGCTCAATATCTGCTTGCAATACCCCTGAAGCATCAATTTTATTCAGATATTTTCCCGTATATTCGGGGTCATAATCTTGTAGAGAAATTTTTGCACCCGGTTTGACCAAAAAATAATCGTGGTTCATCTCAAATAACACTCCTTAAGTAGCGCTCACAGCAGTATATTTAGAAACTAAATCTGCTGGAGACAGCATTTCATATGGTTCAAAAGGTTGATGAATCCAAGGATTATCAGCTAAATAGTCAATATAATAATCTGGGGCAATTACTGAGCAGGCTTTATACCAAATTACCGCAGTTTGAATATCTTCTATGGGAGTTTGACTATATTGTTGGAGCCAAGGAATTGTTTCTTTGAGAGTGACACCAGAATCAACCAAATCGTCCACCAGGAGAATCCGCGAGCCTAGAGTTGCAGTCGTCATTGTTAGGTGCTGAGAAAAGATGAGATTCCCCCTTTCTTGTTTGCCAGCACCACTGTAAGATGATGTAGCTAAAATCGCTAGTGGTTTGTCGTAAATACGGGATAGGATGTCTCCAACTCGTAGTCCTCCCCGTGCCAGACAGATAATTTGGTTAAATTCCCAACCTGATTGGTAAATTTTAGCAGCGAGTTGCTCGATTTTTTGGTGATAATCTGACCAAGAAACATAAATGTCTGGCATAAACAACCTGGTTGATAAACAATACTGACGTAGCCGTGCAAGATAATTTTCCTCACCTCGCAAACTCGCAAAGGTGGAAAGCTTAATTATTTTATTATGAGTGCAAAGTTGTATGAATGAATCCTCGCCGGATTATTCCGAGAAAATTTCTGGAAGTGAAAAACTTAATTTCAGCACTAAACTTGCCTTTGGTGCTGGCGATTTAGGTACTGCAATAACTGCGATGATTGGTATCTCTTATTTATCGCCATTTTTGACGGATGTTGCGGGATTAAATCCCAGTTTAGCAGGAAGGACACAACTGATTGGGAAAGTGTGGGATGCTATTAATGACCCAATGGTGGGAGTGTTGAGCGATCGCACTCAAAGTAAGTGGGGTAGACGCTATCCTTGGATGATTTGGGGTGCGATTCCTTTTGGTATATTTTTCTTCTTAAATTGGATTGTTCCCCGTTTTAGTGCGGATGATGGTTTAAATCAAACAGCTTTGTTTTGGTATTACACGGCTGCGTCAATTTTATTTAATGCTTTTTATACTGTTGTCAATTTACCTTACACGGCTCTGACTGCCGAACTTACTAAAGATTATGACGAGCGTACGAGTTTAAACAGTTTTCGCTTTAGTTTTTCCATTGGCGGCAGTATCTTGTCTCTAATTATTGCCCTGATTGTCACGGCTATTTTCCCCAAAGATCGAACTTTACAGTTTTTAGTTTTGGGGGCTGTATGTGCAATTATCTCCGTATTACCCATATATTTGTGTGTCTGGGGAACAAAAAAACGCGCTCAAGCAGTTGCCAATCGCAACCCGCAATTAGAACAGCCAGTTTCTTTACCGTTACTCCAACAACTCAAAATAGTTTTTACCAATATTCCTTTTGTTTTCGTTATTGGTATTTATTTATCTTCTTGGTTAGCCGTGCAATTAACCGCAGGGATAATTCCTTATTTTGTTGTCAGTTGGATGCGTTTACCACAATTACATGTGAGTTTGGTATTGTTGGCGGTGCAAGGAACCGCAATGGCAATGTTATTTGTTTGGACTTACGTCAGTCGTCATGTGGGTAAAAAAGCTGTTTACGTGATGGGAGTAAGTTCTTGGCTAATTGCTCAAATCGGATTATTCTTTGTCCAACCCGGTCAAATCGTTTTATTGTATACGTTGTGTGTTTTAGCTGGTATTGGTGTTTCTTGCGCTTATCTCATTCCTTGGTCAATGTTACCAGATGTGATTGAACTCGACGAACTGAAAACAGGACAGCGTCGGGAAGGGATATTTTACAGTTTGGTGGTGTTTGTCCAAAAAATTTGCTTAGGTTTAGCCGTCGCTTTGATGCTGGAAAGTTTGGGTTGGGCTGGATATATTAAACCGACGGCAACTAATCTTGCCCCTATTCAACCAGATTCAGTCTTACAGATAGTCCGCTTTTTTATTGCTCCTGTTCCTGCGATTGCATTAGTTATTGGCTTGGTATTAACCTATTTTTACCCAATTACCCGGGAAATGCACGCCGAAATACTTTTGAAATTACAAGAACGTCAAACAGGAAAGTAGTTACAAGGAAATATGTTGGGCTGCAAGATTTTGAGAAAATGCAACAATAGTTAATATAGTTAAATCACACAGCAAGAGCACTCTAAATTCAGATGGCTAATCCCAGCATCCAAGAACTATCAATCCAACTAGACAGTCCAAGTTTACGCGATCGCATGGTTGCCCTGGCAAATCTGCGCGATGTTTCGGCTGAGGACGCATTACCATTAATTAAAAAGGTACTAGATGACGAATCACTGCAAATCAGAGCAATGGCGGTATTTGCACTTGGCATCAAGCAAACGGCTGAATCATATCCGATTTTGGTAAATATCCTCGAAAATGACCCTGATTACAGTATTCGTGCGGATGCTGCTGGTGCATTAGGATACCTTGAGGATAAGCGAGCCTTTGAACTCTTGGTACGAATGCTTTACGAAGATACCAACTGGCTAGTACGTTTTAGCGCTGCGGTAGCCCTTGGGAATTTAAAAGATGTCCGTGCCCGTGAAGCATTAATTAATGCCTTAGATTCATCGGAAGTGGTTTTACAACAGGCTGCAATTGCGGCATTAGGTGAAATCAAAGATATTACAGCAGTAGATAATATCCTGCGTTTTGCCCAATCTGAGGATTGGTTAGTTAGGCAGCGTTTGGCGGAAGCATTAGGCAATCTTCCTACCTCAAAAAGCGTTTCGGCGCTGAAATACCTAGAAAAAGATAATCATCCACATGTTGCGGAATCTGCAACAATTTCTCTCAAGCGGTTGGCAGAAACCGGATATCAAGTTTAATAGTTAATGGGAAATGGTTAATAGGTAATGGTTAATGGTTGTCTTTAGCTAATAAGCGATAACTACTAACCACTCACCACTAACCGTTGACAAGTAACAAATAAAGGCGTTGCCGAATAATGAGATGATTGAGGCTGACGCAGAAATGTGGTGATTATTTGTAGTCAAAAATTCCCAAATCATCCCGTCACTGAGCAGGTAGGTTTAATTAAATATAAAACCTGAAGAGAGCGTAGTGCGCTTCCTGTGGGAAAACACAACATTTTCTTGATTGGTTTTGATTGTCACTACTTACCTATTCAATCCCCAAATAAGTAAATAAGCCATAAGACAATGAATATTGAAGAATTTTTTGAATTAAGCACAGGAAAATGGTTCGCTCACCGTACATCTCATTTAGTCACAGCCCAGCAGATGCAAGAAGCAAAATCAGAAATCATTTTTGAAAAGCTATCTGTCACAAATGCTGAATTGGTACAAGTTTGCGAAAACTGCCAAATCAACCCCAATTCGCAAATACTGGCTCTGAAAGTCAACTGGAACGATACAACCCGATTAAATCAAAAGAAGACAGGTTCCGTAATTTTGCTCCTACTACCAGATGCTAGTAATCCCAATCAAGGCAAACTATATCGCCAGGTTAGTCAGACCGAAAAACCACTCACAGGTTACTATAAACTGGGTGCGGACGAGTCTTTAACATTAACAATTGAGTCAAAAGAGACGACTTCAGAAGAAAAACTTTGGTTTGCCAGCGAAAACCTACGGATGCGGGTAAGTTCGTTAAAGCAATCCGGCACTTTAGATATGAGTTCTTTTACTACAGAAATTCGTATGGGTGGCGCAGCAACAAAAACTTCTCAAGCTGCAAACTCCACAACCAATTAGATGTTTCCTCACTAATGGGCTGCTGCCTCCAGCTATTATCGGCGCAGTAGCCCTACCCCAACCAATTGGGCTGTGACAATTAAGCTAAAAATTAAACCAAATTGAAATCGAAATTGCGATCGCGCAAACAAACGTCACAACATTCCCCTCTCATAATTGATACACTAATTTATAAAGTGAAAAACCCCCAAGTTTCCATTCCCCATGCTTGAAGGCTCAATATTACAAAAGCTCGAAACTTCCCACCGTCATAGTCAAAGACCAATTCGTTTTGGGGTGTACTTTAAAAATACCCTAGTGTCTCTGTGTCATGCACTCGAAGACCATATTCTTAGCCATGACGACTCCCCACTAGTAATTACAGCCTTTCAACAGGGAAAATGGTACTTACAAGAAGCCAATCGTTATGCAGATATTGCTAAAATTGCTCAACAGGTGGTCATTATGGCAGCACCTAATAGCGGTTGGGCTGAACACCCCACTAGTAAATTAGCTAATGTGGATTTGGTGGGATTAAATCCAGAGGATGCAGTCTCAGAAGAATGGCATTTAATTATTTTATCTCCCAGATACACAGCAATGGTACTTTGTCAAGAACTGAGTCCTGCTGATTATGGGGTGGCAGGGAAACCAAAAGAAGATTTAGAGCGGAAATTCTACGGTTTATGGACATTTGAACCAGAATTAGTCAAGGAAACAGCCGCATTAGCAATTTCCCACATTCAAAACTATAATCCCGAACTAGCCAAAAAACTTACCCAATACCAAAACCAAATTCAACCACGTTTAGGGACACCCGAAGATTTAAGTGCAGTCGTTAGCCGCGTCGTCGATTACCTGCAAACTGAACAGAAAAATACTACTCACCAAATATTAGATCGCAACTTGGTTGCCAACGAAATCCAAGCCTTTTTACGGATGGCGCAAATCATGGATGCAACTGATATTAACAATCCCATGGCAGCATCCGAAGTCATGTCACTCGTAGAAACAATTGGGCAATTATTAGACTTACCCGCATGGCAAATTAAGCGATCGCGTCTAGCTGCATTATTGCATCGGATTGACCCATTACAACATGCCGAAAGTTTACTGACACCTGGAAGTAAGCGCTACCAAGAAGATGCGACAGATATTCCCCCATCTTGCCCATTAGTGCCTGGGGCACAGGTATTACGAACTATGCCGAGACTACGTGCCATAGCCCAAATTATCACTCACCAAAGCGAATGGTGGGATGGAAGCGGAGAACCCGCAAGATTGGCAGGTGATGAAATTCCTCTGGAGTCAAGAATTTTGGCATTAGCAGCAGACTTTCAATATCGAGTGAATGGAAAAACATCACAGGGTTTGAGCCAAGAAGAAATGTTAACTCAAGCTTTGGAGGAATGCAGGCAACAACAAAATACGCGTTTTGACCCTAAACTAGTGGAAGCCTTAAGTTTACTGGTGATGGGCTTACAACAGGGTTTAGAACTACCTCTGATGACACCCAAAGCTAGTGTTGGTATGTGGTTACTCGATTCTCGTTTAGAGAATGAAGGGAAAACAAGTCCAGAAATTAGTACTTCTCTCAAGTAAATCAACAAACTCTCTGTAACTCCGCGACACCGTGTGAGTTATTCCCAAATCTATGAATATCAACGAAATTCGTACTGGAACCCTGAAAAACTTCCCAGGTTCTAATCTAGAAGATGAGGAGTTATCCAACCTTGATTTAACCCGTATCAACTTAGCTGGCGCTACCCTAATTGGGGCTAACTTTGCTGCATCTAAACTTGAAGGTGGGCGTTTAGAAGGCGCAAATTTGATGGGCGCTAACTTGCAAGCAACCAACCTACGGGCAAATTTGATGGGTGCTAACCTCATGCAAGCCGATTTAACAGGTGCAGATTTACGCGGAAGCAATTTACGTGGTGCCAATTTGATGGGGGCGAGATTAAGTGATGTTTCCCTCGCTGCTGCTTTTTTAAGCGGTGCGAATTTGATAAATGCCAACTTACAAGGTGTTGATTTGCGTGGTGCAGATTTACGTGGTGCAAATCTTTCGGGGGCAAATCTTAAGGGTGCAGATATGAGTCGTGCAGATTTGCAGGGCGCTTTGTTAGGTGAAGCAAATTTAGAAGAAGCTGATTTACGCGGGGCTAATTTAGCAGGAGCTAATTTAGCAGGAGCTAATTTGCTTTGTGCAGAATTGGCAGGAGCTAATTTGAATGGGGTGAATTTAGAAAGAGCTTGTTTGGTGGGAACTTGCCAGGATTTTTGATTGATAATCTATGATATTCAGGAATTTGTATCATTCCTAGTTAAACCAGAATTACAAGTTATTGAGTTTACGTTCCTAAACAAATACTACCGCGATCGCAACCCTTCACAGGTGTTGTGTTATTGGCATATAAATTTACAAAAACCAGTGTATTAATAATTACTATTGAATCTCACTAAAATTACTCAAATATTTTCTTAAAGCTTTGTGCCAAGCTTAAGTTAATATAATTAACATGTATATCATGGCACAAAACAATAAACAAAAATTACTGAAACTGCTGCAACAAGGGATTATGGCAGTTGTAATTCCCATCGCCGCGCCTTTGTCATCACCTGTGTTACCGACATGGGCGAATACCTCGATAACCATAGGAAATAGCCAGCAAGTACCAAGTATTCAAAATATACGTTACAGAATACCAGCGAAATTTAATCAAAGTTCGGAATTTTCGGAAGGATTAGCACCAATTAAAGTTGGCAAAAAGTACGGCTTTATGAATCGGCGCGGTAAACTTGTTATCCAAGCTAATTTTGAGGAGGTTTGGACTTTTTCTGATGGGTTAGCAGCCGTGAAATTAGATTCAAAGTGGGGTTATATTAATAGACGAGGTAGATTTGTCATTCAACCCCAATTTGATGAACCGAATCTCTTTGATGACGGTTTAGCGGCAGTAAAAATTGGCAATAAATATGGGTTTATTAGTAAAAAGGGTAAGCTAGTTATTGAGCCACAATTTGATGCGGTTACTTCTTCATTTATCGAAGGATTAGCAACTGTAAAAATTGGCGATAAATATGGCTATATTAATAAAAAAGGTCAAGTAGTAATTCCAATAGTATTTGAAGATGCTTTATTTTTTAAAAATGGATTAGCGGCAGTTAAATTTTCACAAAAATGGGGATTTATTAATAAAAAAGGTAAGTTAGTAATTCAACCCCAGTATGATGCTGCCAATTTATTTGCAGAAGAGTTAACATCTGTAAAAATCGGTGAAAAATATGGCTTTATTAATAAGCAAGGTACATTGGTAATTCCTGCTAATTTTGACGCTGCCACTCCATTTCAGGAAGAATTAGCAAGGGTAAAAGTTGGCTCAAAATACGGCTATATCAATAATAAGGGTGACTTAGTTATCGAACCACAATTTGATGAGGCTACGGTTTTTGATGAGGGATTAGCACCAGTTAAAATAGCTTCTAAATGGGGTTATATTAACAAAAATGGTAAACTTGTGATTGAACCTCAATTCGATGAAGCACACAATTTTTCTGAAGGATTAGCTAATGTTTGTGCTAGCAGTAAATGCGGTTTTATTCGTAATCCTTTAGAGTAGTTAAGGTTTGCTGTTTACTTATTATTTTATCAACACAAACATCCCTGAATTGTTTAAATTCGGGGATAATCAAGTCCAATGAGTTTATGGAGAATTAGCACTGCTAAATCTGTACAGCAAATAAATTCTGAATTTTTATCGTTGAATTTTTCCCCGCATCCAGAAAGCCAAAATTGCTAAAAAACTTAACCCCATAACTCCAGCCAAAGGATTATCATTAACACCTGTCACCCAAATAGGAACATTTCCCGTATATTTAATCAACTTGCCAACATTAACAACATACCAACCCCAAATTAACCCCGCATGAATCCCCATCGACAAACCCAAACGTCCACGAAAACAACGTTTTGCCCAAATACATAATAATGCCAACAGCAACAATCCCAAAAATTGTGGTGAGGTGCGAATGATTTCAGGAATAGGTTTAATAAAGTGTGAGATTGGAAAAATGAACGCACTTACCCAAAGCACCACCTCAGATTTATAGTCACGCTCCAACTCATCATATATCCAACCGCGAAAAAATAATTCCTCAGCTAGCGCAGTCCCAAAAGCTGTGGGTATGGCTTCCAGAATAAATCTGACAACAGATGAATTTCCTGGCTGCCATTCCAACCAGCCTAATGCCGCCTGAGTCAAGAATAATAATTGAATACTAATTAATCCAATCGCTAAACCCCGTAACAGTTCAACACCGTTTTTACGACTAAATTCTAAGCCAACACGACGATATGTATGAGATTCCTGATGAACGATTTTACCCCAACGTGGCAGGAAAATAAAAAATGCGATCGCAAGCAATCCCATTGTTAAAATGGTGACTAGGTTCGCATCATTTATAAATAAATATATAGGTATAGCAATAGGTAACCATACCGCCAATAAGCATAATAGAAATGTAATTATCCTGATAGGTGCGGGATATTCAACAATATGAGCCAAGTTAAGTTTCATACCAAGTTATCTACAAAATTGTGGAGGTACAAACTTGACACTTTTGATATTCTGCTTTGAGTGCCCCGTCTCCACAAAAATTATTTTGCTTGAATCTGCTGAAATGTGACAGAAACTTGGTATTGTGTGTTTCCGAGATTCGATTTGTCAACCCACCAAAATTTTACTCATCTGGCTCAATCGTACTGGTTAAACCATGACTTTTTAAGGTTTCACAATAAAACTCAGCATGTTCTTGAGCACAAGTGATAACCAAGGCAATACCATTCGTATGGGCTTCCATCATAATACTCACAGCCTGGGGTTGTGTCAGGCTGGGCACAGTAGTCATGAGGGTTTGTACCACATGCTCCATTGAGTTGAAATCATCGTTATGGAGCAAAACCCGATACCTAGGGGCTAATTTCCGGGTTGTTGAAGGCTTTTGAATAGTTTCGACTGACACAGTTCTTTTGCTATGAACGTTTTCTTATGACTACAGCAGAGCCTTTGCTCAGATTTTTTCACGCTTTTCCACAATCATCACATTTATTCTATAACATTGATTCTAAATATATTGCACGAATACTAAACGCAATTGGTTATGGGGTTAGGAATTTTTCCTATTTTCCCCTCTAAAATCGAAAATATAGCAATACTTGTATGACTCTGTGTATGCCCAGTGGATATGGATAATAACCTCAAGTTTCAACAGGGACAAATTTTATTTCTAGAATATGGCGACAATCGTTTGTATGTAGAACTTATTCAATTGGTTGTTTCCCGCCAACTTTGCTGGGTACGTCCATTATTACTAGTCAATTTTGCCGAGGAAGCTAGAACCGTTAGCGATTTGCGAAATGCATCTGATTTATTATGGTCTGTACATTCATTTCAAGCGGCTTTGGATACTGAAGTCGTCGAGTTCTTCAGTCAAGTACTGGTGAAGGAAGCAAAACCAGAACTTGAGCGAGTCGCCAAACAAAAATTAAATGAGTTTATTCAAAAACTTTGGCAACATATTCAAGATGATTCAAAATCAGCACTGTAGAGTGACGCTGAGAGCAATTGGCGTAAAAATTGAGAATATATTTGCACGATTATATGATCACTAGCGGAAAGACGTAGTTCTGCATACGTATAAATACGTATATTATCAATAAAATTCCCAGGTTCACCAAACCAGTAAAGAATTATTCTCCCTAACTAGTAGCAACTAATTGAATACGCCCAGCATCCATCTCCGCCATCAACAATTCCAACGCCTCATAGTCAGCATCAGAAATATAGCCCCTTGCTGTTAATTCATAATTAATTTCATTTTCGATTTCTGGAGTCAGTTTCTTGATATCCAGAGCCTTTTCTACCAATTGGCGGATAGCATATTTTGTTTGCATAACATTAAACCTAGTCTACTTCCACAGTAATTATCCATGCATAGTTTAGTATAAGAAATGACATCAATTAATTCTTTAGTGTGATTGCGATCGCAGTTATTGAGTGAGTTGAGCTATGCTTAATTCCCGACTAAATTCAGATTAAGTCACAGTCGTTTCTGCTGACTGTGTTATTCTTTGTCGAATGGCAAGTAAAAAAAGTATATTTAAATACATTTTCCTGAATGGTTATAAGAATCTTTAAACTTCAGTCATCCAGCAATAAAATTCAGCAAAGAGATGTAATACGAATGGTCGATGCATGAAAAAAAAGTTTATGGTCAAATACATCTATCTTTAAAGTTTGCACACTTTAAATAGGTATATAGGATGTAATTATGCAAGCAGTACTTAGTCAAACGAAATTTACAACAGTCGCTCCTCAAGGAAACTTGAATGCGGCAAATGCATTAGAGATTGAACGCGACTTGACAACAATGTTGAGACATGAAGACACTCAGGCTTTGTTAGTCAGCTTCCAGGATGTTGAATCCTTCGATAGCTCCGGATTAATGGCACTAGTATCTTCCCTCAAACTTGCACAATCGCTAAATAAGCGCTTTAGCCTTTGTTCTGTTTCTTCCGCCCAGAGAATAATTTTTGAACTGACCCAACTTGATCGCGTATTTGAAATACTAGATTTGGAGGCAGAAATCGCCATATTGGATTGACAAACTAAAAATTATTCATCAAAATACCAATCGCAAATACCAAAAAGTATAAAAAAGAAGGCTTGAGATATCTTAAGACCCCTAATAAGTGCTAAGTTGGATGTGAATTGCTGTAATTTTTAAACAAGCTAGAAGATAGCAAAACGTGGCTATTGCAGTACAAGACTTAATCACACCAGATATCCTTAAGCCAGCACGTTACCTGGGTAACGAACTGGGTTCAATTCACAAGCCTTGGCACCAAGCTAAGGTTCACTGGGTACTAACCTACCCCGAAATTTATGAAGTCGGTGCATCGAATTTAGGGCATGTCATCCTCTATAACATTCTCAATGCTCAACCCAATCAATTATGCGATCGCGCTTATTTACCAGCAACAGACTTAGCTGCTAAACTACGGGCAACCCAAACCCCTTTATTTGCCGTTGAGTCAAAGCGATCGCTAGTTGAATTTGATATCTTAGGGTTTAGCCTCAGTTACGAGCTAGGAGCAACCAATATCCTAGAAATGCTCGATTTAGCTGCAATTCCCCTGACATGGAAAGAACGGGATGTCGGAAACTACCCCCTGATTTTCGCAGGTGGACAAACAGCAACATCGAATCCTGAACCTTACACCGACTTTTTTGATTTTATTGCCTTAGGTGATGGCGAAGAACTTCTACCGGAAATCGGTTTAGTTTTAGAAGAAGGTAAAGCCGCAGGTTTAAGTCGTGAAGACTTATTACTCGACTTGGCACAAGTCCCAGGAGTTTATGTACCCAGATTCTACGACTTAACCGCAGATGGTTCAGTTAACCCCAACCGCCCTGATGTACCCCCCAGAATTTTGCGTCGGGTGGCAACTCCAATTCCCGCATACTCGATTGGACTTGTTCCGTACGTCGAAACTGTCCACGACCGCTTGACAATTGAAATTAGACGTGGATGTACGCGAGGATGTCGCTTCTGCCAACCAGGAATGCTCACCCGCCCTGCTCGCGATGTCGAACCTGACAAAGTTGTGGCAGCCATAGATCAAGGAATGCGGGAAACTGGTTATAACGAATTCTCCTTACTATCGTTATCCTGCTCTGATTATCTCTCCCTGCCCGCAGTCGGAGTAGAAATTAAAAATCGCTTAAAGGATGAAAATATCTCGCTTTCGTTGCCTAGTCAAAGGGTAGATAGGTTTGACGAAAACATTGCTAATATTTTGGGTGGAGCCAGGCAAGCTGGTTTAACCTTTGCTCCTGAAGCCGGAACGCAACGGATGCGTGATATTGTCAATAAGGGTTTGACAAATGAAGAATTATTACGTGGCGTGAAAACAGCTTGGGAAAAAGGTTGGGATAAAATCAAGCTCTATTTCATGATTGGTTTACCAGGCGAAACCGATAGTGATGTTCTCGGCATCGTGGAAACAGTCGCTTGGTTACAACGCGAATGCCGCGACAAAGGTAGAAAACCTCTCAATTTTAACCTGACAATTTCTAACTTTACCCCCAAACCCCATACCCCGTTCCAATGGCACTCCGTCGCCGCCGCCGAATTTGAGCGCAAACAAAGATTATTACGTCGAGAATTTCGTCAACTACGCGGTGTAAAAGTCAATTATACTGACGTGCGTATTTCGGCAATGGAAGACTTTATTGGACGCGGCGATCGCACTCTTGGTAAAGTTGTCAAAAGAGCTTGGGAACTTGGCGCTGGCATGGATGCTTGGTATGACAGCATAGACAAGGCTTTTGGCGCTTGGGCACAAGCGATTGCTGAAGTTGGTTTATCTTTCAAATATCGCCAAATCGAAAATGGCGAGTGGAACGTATTTAGCACACAAACAAGACAGGAAGAAGGGGAAAATCAAAATATCCCAATTCTTGATACACCTCTTCCTTGGGATCATATTGACACCGGTATTGATAAAAAATGGCTGCAAGCAGACTTACAACGTGCCCTGGAAGCCTCTACAGTTCCCGATTGTTCCTTTGACGGCTGTTCTCACTGTGGCGTTTGCGGTACTGACTTTGGTCATAATATTGTCATTGAACCCCCTGCCATCCCTGAATTTATTGGTGATTTTGTCCCCAACACCAACAAAATACAGCGCTTACGGATTTGGTTTGGTAAACTTGGTGACATGTCATTAGTCGGGCACTTAGACCTGATGCGACTATTTGATCGTGTCGTGCGACGCGCTGGATTACCAATCGCTTTTACGGGAGGATTCCATCCTAATCCCCGGATTTCTCTTGCTAATGCATTGCCCTTGGGTGCTACTAGTAGTGGTGAAATCGTTGATTTTGAACTCACACAAATTGTTGATCTAGAAAATTTTCGCCAACAACTTGTGAAAGCCTTACCAGAAGATATACCTATATACAAAGTGGTAGAACTTGATTTAAAAGCGCCAGCAGCAACCCAGATTTTAGAAAATGCCGCATATGACATCACAGTCACCATCATGGAGGAAACAACCCCTGCACAGTGGCAATCGTGGATTGATATAATCAATACACAAGCAGAATTTTGGTGGGAACAAACAACAAAATCCGGCAAAACCCATACAGTAAATCTGCGCGATCGCTTGTTTGAATTACAATTAGTCGAAGATTCAGCTACAATTACCAGCGATGCTACAACATTAAGATATCTAGGTAGTTGTCGTAATGATGGAACACTGTTGCGCCCAGAACACATCTTGTTTATGCTAGAAAAAGTTGCAGGTAGAGAATTTCAACTCTTACACGTACATCGACGTACCCTGATTTTACGGGATTAAATGCGGAGTTAAACATAAAAGAGGGGAAGCACTCAATCTGTTACCCTCAAACCCGACATGAAGGAATTGATTTTTTGCAAGGTTGCGTTAGAATGAGGTGAAGAGAAATTTTCTGACGCTGCATTGAGCGGACTGATTCATCCCCCTAATATTCAGGGCAGAAGAGCAAAGATTTCAGAGTGTCATTTCTAGGATTTTTCCCGGATACAAACCGTGTAGATTAGATAGCACTCTCTCGCTTACAGCTATTTTTATGAATCAGCCAGCTAAATTAAGCTCCGTCAGCAACTCTCGCTATGTCTTTTAACAACAATTGCTGAATGTCGAATCCACACCTTATGAGTGCTGTAGGTATTTTTACTAATTCCTGATCGTAAAGGTGCGAAGAATTCTGGAGATGAGGTAGTGACTGTAGCTCAACCTCTGGGTATGGTAAGAAGTTCTTCTCTTTGCTATTGCCCTTTCGGTAAAGTTAAAGGCTAGTTTAAGCTAGAACATGGCTAAAGCTGACAGCTTGTACAAGCTCAAAAATAGCTGCCGAATCCGGTTTTTTCCGACTTTGCGGACTGTTATGACCGAGAATGTGCCCCAGGAGGACAGACTAGGAGACCCAAAGCCATGACAAACCTTAATAAATCTAGAGAAAATTTCTGGAAATATAGGTTGACAAAAGGTAAAAACTAGTCACTTAGTAGCTCCGACCAAAAAGATTACCACTAGCGATAATCAAGCTAAGTAATCTAGATATAGAGACTTAACTTTAAGTCTATACAAAACACGGACGGCTAGCCCGTGTCTGGACGTTGAGGGTTAAAGATGGGCTAGTGTGTTATGGGGTTTCCCCACTGTCACCAATGGCGTAATGACATCACCCATAAAAACGTCAACTAAGGAAGGGATGTAGTATATCCATGAATTAGATAGCAGGAACCCTGAGAACGAATCAAGAATCAGTTTGTATTGTTTGGTGGCTTAATTCTGTCATCGCAGTCAGTCACTACCATGACAAGCTTTTGGCTTTAAAGCCTTCTTAAAATAACTTATCCGACAGGACAAGTTTTTGCTTCTTGCAACGTACAGAACTTTTTACTTAGACTTTTTTGGATGCAGTATTACAGTAATAATAACCAAGAGCGAATGATTATTATTGCTTAAACTTTATGCAGCCGTTCTGGAACGTAGGCTTACTAAAGCGTAGTTAGGCAATGCTCCTCGCCAGCAAATACGCTTGTCATTGTGTCGATAGCTTTCCCCATTAAGATTTGAACAAAGAACTTGTTATTATTTAGCAACAAAAAATGGAAGCCAAGGCAAAGATGGATAAGCAACCTCCAGAATCGTTTGTGCTGCCAATTTTTGAGGAAATTGAATGCCGAAACAAATTATCATAGCCGAGCAGCATCAAATTGCTGCTGTCTTTTCTGAAGATCAAATACAAGAACTCGTAGTAGCTACAGGGCATCACCAAATAGGTGATATTTACTTAGGCGTTGTCGAAAATGTATTACCTGGAATTGATGCCGCATTTGTAAACATTGGTGACCCTGAACGTAATGGTTTTATCCACGTCACTGATTTAGGACCATTGCGATTAAAACGCAGTGCTGCCGCAATTACTGAGTTACTAACACCACAACAGAAAGTGTTGGTGCAAGTAATGAAGGAACCAACAGGCACCAAAGGGCCAAGACTAACAGGTAATATCACCTTACCAGGTCGTTATGTAGTCTTAATGCCCTATGGAAGAGGG
Source organism: Calothrix sp. NIES-4101 (assembly GCA_004296455.1). GTDB lineage: Bacteria > Cyanobacteriota > Cyanobacteriia > Cyanobacteriales > Nostocaceae > Brunnivagina. The sequence goes on along the minus strand of AP018280.1, from coordinate 2,334,955 downwards.
GTAAATTTATCTCGTCGCATCAGAAACGAGAACGAACGTAACCGATTGCGCGCATTAGCAATTCTGATTAAACCTGCGGGTATGGGTTTATTGGTACGTACCGAAGCCGAAGGCAAACCTGAAGAAGCAATCATTGAAGACTTAGAAGCGCTGCAAAAGCAATGGGAATTAATTCAGCAAGAGGCACAGTCAACCCGCGCCCCAGCATTGCTCAACCGTGACGATGACTTTATTCAGCGCGTCCTCCGGGATATGTATGGCGCAGATGTCAACAGAATTGTAGTTGATTCGAGTACCGGACTGAAGCGAGTTAAGCAGTACTTACAAAATTGGAGTGGTGGACAAACTCCCCAAGGATTGTTAATCGATCACCATCGCGATCGCGCTGCGATTTTAGAGTATTTCCGCGTGAGTGCGGCAATTAAAGAAGCCCTAAAACCGAGGGTCGATTTACCATCAGGTGGTTATATAATTATTGAGCCAACGGAAGCATTAACGGTTATTGATGTCAACTCTGGCTCGTTTACCCGTTCGGCAACTGCACGCGAAACCGTACTTTGGACAAACTGCGAAGCCGCAACCGAAATTGCTCGTCAATTGCGTCTACGTAATATTGCTGGGGTAATTGTAGTTGACTTTATCGATATGGAATCGAGACGTGACCAGTTACACGTTCTTGAACACTTCAATAAAGCCCTGAGGGCAGACAAAGCGCGTCCGCAAATTGCTCAGTTAACCGAACTAGGCTTGGTTGAGCTCACCCGCAAACGTCAAGGTCAAAATATTTACGAATTGTTCGGGCAAACCTGTCAAACCTGTGGTGGCTTGGGACATGTGGTACATTTACCCGGAGAAACTGAAGCCCGGATTGCCGCCCCTCCCACAGAAATGCCCGAACGCTTCGTTTCGCCTATGCCGCAACGCGAAACCCATCGAGAACCCCGGATGCCAGTAGCTCGGATTAATAATGAGCCACGAGAAAGCTATCCACGGGAAAGTTATGACTCCTACAACGAAGGTTTTGATGCTGAACCAGAGTTTAATTCTTTGAATTTAATTAACCATCCTAGTTATCAAGAACTAGGGGATAAAAACCGTCGTGTCCGTCGCCGTCAACGTATTGGTGGGGGTATAAATGCGGGGAATGGGAAAGAGGAACCAAGGTTAGCGGGAAATCCCATACCTTTTGTGAGTGATTCCGACTTTGATAGCGACAGTGATGTGGAAATGGGAGGAACACCCGAACTACCAACCATTGGAGTGAGTAAATCCCATTGGAGCGATCGCAGTGATACTCAGAAAGGAACACTCTATGATCATCGCACAAAAACAAAGCTCGAACCGATCAAACCAGTCGTCGAACCACCAGAAATTGTTTCGGTGGAAATGACTACTGATGAACAGGATGTTTACGCATTGATGGGAGTTTCACCGTTATTGCGGTTAAATCGGGAAGTTAAAAATCCCAAATCCGTAATCATTAATGTCACTCTACCAGGTCAAGGTTCCACTGCGCCACCATCGGAACCAGATGAAACATTTGTACCTGTAGCTTCAGTTCCAATTCCTGCCCCAATTAAAATTACCAAAGAGCCAGAACCCATAATTGAAGAAGTTGAGGATGAAGAGCCAGAATCAGTCCAAATTGAACCAGTGGTTAAGCAAATCGAAGAAACCATGAGTGCGAGTGATGAAAGTGACACCTCTGGAACTCCCAATCGTCGTCGCCGTCGTCGTTCTTCTGCCTCTGATGATGCTGATTCCTAGGCTATTGCCCGGATAGCAGTTATGGTCAAAAAACGGCAAATAACAGATACTGCATTACCTCTATTGCCAACTACATCAAACTGGTTAGAGTTATCTACCTTGTCGAATCAGCCAGGACTAATTGCAGGTGTTGATGAAGTTGGACGCGGAGCGTTATTTGGTCCTGTGGTAGCAGCAGCAGTAATATTGCCACAAAGTGCTTTTTCGGAATTAATTACAGCAGGAATTAATGACAGTAAAAAATTGTCACCATTGCGCCGCAGTGTACTCGCGGATCAGATTTGTGCGATCGCCTGCGACTGGAGAATCGGTTTTGCTTCAACTGCAGAAATTGACCAACTTAATATTCTGTACGCTTCTTTACTGGCAATGAAAAGGGCTGTACTGAAGCTTTCAGTACAGCCAACACTTTGCTTAATTGATGGCAATCATTGTGTGAATGGTTTGCCGATGTCCCAGAAAACTATTATTAAGGGTGATTCTCTATCTGTGGCGATCGCCGCCGCAAGTATTGTTGCCAAAGTCTGGCGTGATGATTTAATTTGCCGACTGGCTATTAATTATCCACAGTACGATTTAGCACGTAATAAAGGTTATGGTAGCCAACGCCATTTATTAGCTATACAGGAGTACGGAGTTACAAGGTTACACCGTAAATCTTTCAGTCCCTGCCAAAACAATATAAGAAGTCAGGAATGAGAATGTCAGAGTGACAAAGAATGTACAAATCACAATTGCCAAGATGAAGGTAAACAAGCCTATGAACCTTGACTACTAATTCCCGACTCTTGACTTGTGGTCATAGTGTTTAAATCACAAGTTTGTACATCTTGAGTTTGTAATTCAACCCAATGGCAATAGTCTGCAATTAACTGATGTAATAATCGCTGTTTAATTGTGAGTAAGACGCTTTTTAATAAGCCATTACCTGCTGTTTCCAAAATCGCTTTCGGAGTGAAGCAAAATGGAGCAGGTAAATCTATAATTACTTGTAGTTCCGCTTGACCTTTTAAAATTGTCCCTGTGAACAGTTCTTCGACAGATAAATATCCCTCTAAATTGAGATTGAAGCGTTGGTTAATATACTCAAAACCTAAAATTTCACAGCCTATTGATTGTAGCCTAATTACTCCATTTGATTTCAGCCAAACTCTCATTTCAACTGTCGGTTGAATGCTTAATGACATGAAAGTAAGCGGTCGCATTTTTAGGCGAAATGTTTCTTCTGAAAGTTGCTTGATTCTCCTGGAGTCAACTAAAGCATTAACTAGACGTTGTGGTTGGCGGAGGTAGTGTTGAATCGGGATTGGTTGCTCTGGAACGGCAAGTTCTACAGATTGTGAGCTAATAAACTTAGTCGCCATGAGTTATTTAAATTACCTTTATTAATATTTTAGTATTTTTGATTTAAGATATTTATCAATATCCAAAAAATAACGATTCAGTTAATTATTATTTGACTCTAAAATCAATGAAGAGTTATTTGTGCCAAAAAAGCATGATTTTCATGTCCTCAAAGCTGGTAATAAAATTACTATCAACCTGAAAAAAACACTGAATGACTATACCCTTAACTATCGAAATTTACGTTAATTTTGAATTAAAAGTAGTGTATCAGAAGATTGAAGCGAATTTTATGAATTAAGTTTGATGAATTAAGTTTGCAATTTAGACGAGTATATATGAATTTATCAATCGCACATTTAGGGCCTCCAGGGAATTATAGTGAACAGGCGGCGCTTTTTTATATAGAATGGCTGACGAAGACAAGAGCTGAGACTGCTATTTTGTGTCCCTATCCCAGCATTGCCCAATCCATCAAAGCTGTAGCAGAAGGGCAGGTAAAATTAGCTGTAGTACCCGCAGAAAATTCGATTGAGGGTAGCGTGACAATGACAATGGATGCTATGTGGCAGTTAGACAATTTACAAATTAGTTTAGCTTTGGTCATGCCTATTGTTCACGTACTGATTTCTTGTGCCACTGATTTGGAGAATATCCAAACTGTATATTCGCATCCCCAAGCCTTAGCACAATGCCAAAGATGGTTAGAACGTTTTCTTCCGAATGTTCAGACCATAGCAACTAATTCGACAACCGAAGCACTTCAAAGGCTAGAAACAGATTTAAGCGCTGCTGCAATTTCTTCACAAAGAGCCGCACAGCTTTATCACTTACCAGTATTAGCTAGGGATATAAATGACAGTCCTGAAAACTGTACTCGTTTTTGGGTAGTTAGTCAAAACAGTAATGTAGAGTCGTTTTTAGCATCCCCCATGAATGCCAGTCATACTTCCTTTGCATTTAGTGTTCCTGCTAACGTACCTGGGGCGTTAGCAAAAACACTGCAAGTATTTGCACATCTAGGAATTAATCTCAGTCGGATTGAGTCGCGTCCCACAAAGCGCTCTTTAGGAGAATATTTATTTTTTATCGACATTGAAGCAAGCATTCACCAACCATTAATGCAGTCAGCATTGCGGGAATTATTAAATTACACTGAAGTCCTAAAAATTTTTGGTAGCTACAATGTGCTGTCAACTGATGCCATTTAGTTAGTTGTTGGAGGTAATAGTTATCAATGATTAATAGTTGGTTGCTGTTAGCTTTTGGGTAACAATTTGAGATTTTAAATAGGCATATAGAGAACAATCATTACTTATTTTGCTCTCACCAGCTAACAGCTAGTTGAAAAGTGTACTTATAATTTCTGGTTAAATGTGTCTTTCAGAACGGTGCGAGCAGCTAGATGATTGCGAGTCGAAGTCAAAATTTCCGCCTCCCGTTCTAAACGTGTAGCAGTCGATCGCATTTCTAATAATGCTTGCTGTTCCAAAGGTACACCATGTAGATTATGGGCAACCCAGTATGATAGCTCTACTGGCAAATTGGGTAAGTCTTCAGGCAATTCAATATTTTGGTCAGTCAGCTTTGCAGATAAACGAACAACATCCCGCAAAAGTTGTTCGACACCTGTGGCAATGGGCTGTAAATCCTGGCCTGGGGGCTCGTCTTCAATCCATTCAACTAAACCAACTCGGTAAGGCTTCTCGCGCAAGTATTCGAGAACCCGAAACCTCTGTTGTCCTAATGTCACCATATGCATTCGGTCATCTGGTAGACGCTGGTGATGAATCACTTCTGCACAGCAACCAACGTTGGCGATTTTGCCTTTAATCGGATCAACCATCAACACTCCAAACCTGCGATCGCTTTCCAAAATCGTATTCATCAGGATTCGGTAACGATACTCAAAAATATGCAGGGGTAGAGGTCTGGTGGGAAACAAAACTACTTCCGGTAACGGGAACAGAGGTAGCTCGCGAACTGCAATTTTAGATGAAGACATTTTTACTCTGGTATAAATTTAATCGTTAATTAGCTATTCAGTCTTTAATTTTCCCCGTATTACTCTTAAATCTTATCATTTTGTTTTGCTGCAATTAAAAAGCCCTGAGAAATATTTCTCCAGGCTTTGTAATCATTTACACTATCTATTTTGGCTAGGTACTGCTTAATAGTTGCTGGTGAGTTGTTAGTAGTTTTTTTGTGGAGAGAGAATAGTTAAAAAAGGCGAAACCAATAACTAAACTTTTGCCATCAACTACTAACTATCACTATTAACTATTAGCTATCAACCAATTACAATTTAACTTCAATATCAACACCAGATGGCAAATCTAATTTCATCAATGCGTCAATCGTTTTAGAAGAAGGTTGGTAAATATCAATGATGCGACGGTGGGTGCGGGTTTCAAAATGCTCTCGTGAGTCTTTATCAACGTGTGGTGATCGCAATACGCAATAAATCTTACGTTTTGTTGGTAGAGGAATCGGACCAATAGCTGTTGCGTTTGTACGGTTAGCTGTATCTACAATCTTTTCGCAAGAGGTATCTAATAAACGGCGATCAAAGGCTTGCAAACGAATTCTGATTTTTTGTTGTTGTAGCGTTGCCATCTTAAGTTTTCCTGGTTCTACAGATTTGAGATTTTGGATTTTGGATTTTGGATTTAATTTGCAAGTTCAAGTCTTCAAGTTCAAGTCCAAAATCTAGAATCCAAAATAAGATTTGGGGATATAAAAAGAGCAGAGACGTATTATATCATCCCCGCTCTAATATTTAACTAAAACGCCAAGTGTTATTTAACAATTTTGGAAACAACACCAGCACCAATGGTACGACCGCCTTCACGAATCGCAAAGCGCATACCTTGTTCAATTGCGATCGGGTTTATTAACTTCACAGTCATTTTAATCCGGTCTCCAGGCATAACCATTTCTGCGGCACTACCGTCATCAGAGGTAAATGCTTCGATGGTTCCAGTCACATCAGTGGTACGCACGTAGAACTGAGGACGATAGCCTGCAAAGAAAGGAGTCTTACGACCACCTTCTTTTTCGGTCAAAACGTATACTTCACCTTCAAAGTCGGTGTGAGGAGTGATAGAACCCGGTTTAGCCAAAACCATACCGCGCTCAATTTCTTCCTTCTTCAAACCGCGAAGCAGTAAACCAGCGTTATCGCCAGCCATACCTTCTTCGAGGCTCTTCTTGAACATCTCGATCCCAGTTACAGTTGTCGCACGAGTATCTCTAATACCAACTAACTCAACGTTGTCGCCAACTTTGACTTTTCCACGCTCAATCCGTCCAGTAGCAACTGTACCACGACCTGAGATGGAGAATACGTCTTCTACCGCCATCAAGAAAGGCTTATCAATGTCACGTTCCGGAGTAGGGATGTAAGAATCGACAGCATCCATCAATTCGTAGATTTTATCTACCCACTTGTCTTCTCCACGTTGGGTCTTGGGAGCCGCAGTCATTTTTTCCAATGCCTGCAAGCCAGAACCTTTAATGATGGGAATATCATCACCAGGGAAATCGTAGCTGCTGAGGAGTTCGCGGACTTCCAATTCTACGAGTTCTAATAGTTCTTCGTCGTCCACCATGTCCTCTTTATTCAAGAAGACAACCAAGCTGGGTACACCTACTTGCTTCGCCAACAGGATGTGTTCGCGAGTTTGGGGCATGGGACCATCAGCCGCAGAGCAAACCAAAATACCACCGTCCATCTGTGCTGCACCAGTGATCATGTTCTTCACATAGTCAGCGTGACCAGGACAATCTACGTGGGCATAGTGACGATTTTCTGTTTCGTACTCCACGTGTGCAGTGTTAATCGTAATACCACGTGCCCGTTCTTCTGGAGCGGCATCAATTTGGTCATAAGCTTTTGCTACTGCATTTCCCAGAGCCGCAAGGGTCATGGTGATAGCTGCGGTTAAAGTGGTTTTACCATGGTCAACGTGACCGATAGTACCAATGTTAACGTGGGGTTTAGTCCGTTCAAACTTTGCGCGTGCCATGAATACTCGTTTCCTTTATCTTTAAGTTATGCGTTCCCTTTGCTTTTAGCGATGATTGCCTCGGCAACGTTGCGAGGGACTTCATCGTAATGGCTAAACTCCATTGAGAAGATACCACGACCTTGGGTCTTAGACCGAATGTCAGTAGCGTAGCCAAACATTTCTGCCAATGGGACTTTAGCAGTTACTTTTGCAAGACCCTGTTCCGATCCCATGCCTTCTATTTGTCCGCGACGGGAATTAAGGTCTCCCATCACATCCCCAAGAAAGTTTTCCGGTACTTCTACCTCAACTTTCATCATGGGTTCTAGTAGTACGGGCGAAGCCTTCATTACAGCTTCTTTCATTGCCATTGAACCAGCAATTTTAAAAGCCATTTCTGAAGAGTCTACATCATGGTAAGACCCATCAACCAGAGTTGCTTTAACATCAATCAGGGGATATCCAGCTAAGATACCGGATTCGGTACTTTCTTTCATCCCCGCTTCCGCCGGTCCAATGTACTCTTTAGGTACAGTACCACCAACGATCTTGGAGACAAATTCAAAACCGCTTCCAGGTTCCCCTGGTTGCAGATCGATCACCACGTGACCGTATTGACCCTTACCACCGCTTTGACGGATGAATTTACCTTCTACTCTAGTGACGGCTTTGCGAATTGTTTCGCGGTAAGCTACTTGTGGTGCGCCCACATTAGCTTCTACCTTAAATTCGCGTAACATCCGGTCTACGAGTATTTCTAGGTGTAGCTCTCCCATTCCGGCAATTACGGTTTGGTTTGTTTCCTGGTCAACGCTAACACGGAAGGTTGGGTCTTCTTCGGAGAGCGATTGCAGAGCCTTGGACAGCTTGTCCATGTCATTCTTGGTTTTGGGTTCTACCGCCACCGAGATAACTGGCTCTGGAATGAACAGAGATTCTAGGATTACTGGCGAGTTCTCGTCTGTGATTGTATCACCAGTTAATGTATCTTTTAATCCTAGTGCGGCCCCTAAATCACCGGCGCGAAGCTCATCTACGTCCTGTCTCTCATCTGCCTTTAATATCACTAGGCGAGATATCCGTTCTTTCTTTCCTTTCGTCGCATTCAGAACGTAGCTACCTTTTTTCAAGATTCCTGAATAAACACGCACAAATGTGAGGCGACCATAGGGGTCAGCCATAATCTTGAAGGCGAGTGCAGATAGAGGCTCACTGTCATCAGCATGACGCTCGACGGTATCACCATTTGGCAGGGTACCTTGAATAGCCGGTACTTCTGGGGGAGATGGTAAGTAATCAACAACTGCATCTAGCAACAGTTGTACACCTTTGTTTTTGAAGGCTGAACCGCAAAGCACTGGTACAATTTTACCTGTTACGGTTCCTTTACGTAATGCTGTATGAATTTCCTCTTCAGTGAGTTCTTCACCTTCAAAGTACTTACTCATGAGATCGTCGCTTGTTTCTGATACCGCTTCAATCAATTTGGCGCGGTATTCTGCTACGAGTTCCTGCATGTCTGCGGGAACATCTTCTTCTTGAATATCAGTACCTTTATCATTGGTATAGATGTATGCACGCATCTTTACCAGGTCAACCAATCCTAAAAATTCTGTTTCTGCGCCAATCGGTAATTGGATGGGGATCGCGTTAGTACGGAGGCGATCGCGTACTTGTTCGTAAACTTTATAAAAGTTTGCACCAGTACGATCCATTTTGTTGATAAAAACAATCCGGGGTACCTTGTAGCGGTCTGCTTGTCTCCATACAGTTTCCGTCTGGGGCTGCACGCCACCTACTGAACAAAGAACTGTAATTACACCGTCCAATACCCGCATTGAACGCTCGACTTCAATGGTGAAGTCTACGTGACCGGGAGTATCGATAATGTTAATTTGATGATCTTTCCAACTAGTACTAATCGCGGCAGCTGTGATTGTAATACCGCGCTCCCGTTCCTGTTCCATCCAGTCGGTAACGGCGGTACCTTCGTGTACTTCACCAATTTTATGAATTATCCCAGAGTAAAATAATATTCTCTCTGTTGTTGTGGTTTTGCCCGCGTCTATGTGCGCCGCAATACCAATATTACGTACCTTCTCTAGCGGGATAGTACGTGCCACGGCTCCCTCCTATATTTTTCGCCCATATATTTCGTATATTACACTTTGTTAAGTTTCTATACTTTTACGGAAAACCGCCTTTTTTTGTAAATCCGACATACCGCAAATCAAATCCATGCGATATATCGGTTCTCTTTTTAAAAGAGGATGAAAAACAAAAAAAACGGACGATAAAACTCTATCTTGTGAGGTAGGCATACCGCCCGCTTAATAACGATAATGCGCGAAAGCTTTATTGGCTTCTGCCATCCGATGCGTCTCTTCTCGTTTTTTAATTGCGCTTCCGGTCTCATTGGCAGCATCCATCAACTCATTTGCGAGTCTGCCTGCCATTGTGCGACCCGGACGTTGGCGAGAATACTGTACCAACCAACGTAATGCCAAGGTTGTACCGCGTTCATTGCGTACTTCCATGGGAACTTGATAGGTTGCACCACCGACTCGTCGTGCTTTTACCTCAACCAGAGGAGTGGCATTCCGCACTGCCCTTTCAAATGTTTCTAGGGGGTCGCCACCAGTGCGTTCTCCAATTGTTTTCATGGCATCGTAAACAATACGCGCAGCCAGTGATTTTTTCCCGTGGCGCATAATCCGGCGAATAATCATGCTAACCAAACGGCTATTATATACAGAGTCAGGCGGAACTGGTCGCCTTTGAATTACACCACGACGAGACATATTTAACCCTTAAATTTCCGATCAAAGCAACGAAATTATCTGGAATATTACCGAGTAAGCTTTTATTGCGGTAGTTACCGTCATAAATACTTCTGGTTCTAACTTCTCACTACAATTGCAGCGACGCTGACTTCAACAACTTGTCGTCCTCAATCCAGACAAGTAAGGCGACATTAATTATATACCTAAATATCAAATTAAGATGCCAATGCTGCTAAGAGCATTTTCAAATGACTCTGTACCTAAACAATAAGCACAGGCTGCGGAGGAAGCTTTACTAATTTAACTTGATTTTTGCAATTAGACTAGCAGGCGAATCAAAATAACGCCTACGCAACGGACTAATTTAAAATCAAATCAGTTATAAGCAGCAAATCTGAGGGTGGAAAGCCAGCATACTAACTCTACCGCTCAGACTCCTTTGCTTTTGCCATTCTACCTAAATTCGTGAGAGACTGTCAGGCGATTAATCGAGTCAGCAATAATAAATCGCATCTTAAGCCTTAGCTGGTTTGGGACGCTTGGTTCCGTACTTAGAACGGCCTTGCTTACGGTCTTTGACCCCAGCAGTATCTAATGTACCGCGAATAATGTGGTATCTGACACCGGGTAAATCCTTAACCCGACCACCGCGAATCATCACAACCGAGTGTTCCTGTAAGTTATGACCAATACCGGGAATGTAGGCTGTGACTTCAAAGCCAGAGGTTAAACGAACCCGCGCGACTTTACGCAACGCTGAGTTCGGTTTTTTCGGAGTTGTCGTGTAGACTCTGGTACAAACTCCCCGACGTTGCGGGCATTGTTTCAGAGCTGGCGACTTAGTTTTCTGACGCGCTTTTTCGCGTTCGGTTCTGATAAGCTGCTGTATGGTTGGCATGAGTTACAGCGAATAAAGCTGTTTGTGGTCTAAGTTTTAACAAATCCTGATTATATCGTTTTGAAGATTGTTTTGCAAATTAATTTTTAAGATCAGGGCTTAAATGCTGCTATCACTGGGGTTTTGATGATTAATTTTTAACTTGCTTTCTGGAACAAATCCGCATGAGAGTAGGAAACTAATTGAGAATTGCCGATTATTCATTGTTATCTAGCGAAAAAGAATTGCCACAGCCGCAAATTGATGTGGCTTGTGGGTTGTGGAAGCGAAAACCACCGCCGACGAGGTCTTCTGAGTAATCGAGGGTTAACCCGTTCAGATAAGTGAGGTTTTCGGTATCGATCGCCACTTGGATGCCATTACAGTTGAAAGTACGTTCGCTGTCTGCCAGATTTTCTGTAAATGATAGATCGTAAAATAATCCAAAACAGCCACCAGATTTTACGGTTAAACGAAACCAAATGTCTGATTTTTGCTGTTTTGACTGCATTCGTTTAATTTCGGCGATCGCAGTGGGGCTAATGCTAATCATAAGTTAAATGGCAAAATAAATTTCGCTCTAAAAATGGGTCATTAAAAATCCCATCTTCGATTCTAAGCTTGCAGATGGCTGACCATACATTATTCCAAATATTTATGCTCAAAAGCAATTGCGAAAATATCTTGTAACTCAGGATAGGCAACAATAAAAATTTTCAGTTATACTTCCTCACTTCAAAGTGATAGCAGTTAGCTTTTAAGCAAAACTAACTGCTATGGGCAGCATATTACCTGATGACCATTTTCCTCAGGAATAATTACTTCTTCTCAGTCCGAGCATAATCATCTTGGTAGCGAACAATATCATCTTCGCCTAAGTATTCCCCATTCTGTACCTCAATCAAGACCAGAGGGATGACACCAGGATTCTCTAAACGATGTGCTGTACATTGAGGAACATAGGTAGATTGGTTATTGCTAAGAAGCACTTCTGCATCACCACACACAACTTTAGCAGTTCCAGAAACAACAATCCAATGTTCGCTGCGGTGATGGTGCATTTGCAAGCTGAGACGATGTCCTGGTTTAACTTCGATACGCTTAATTTTATAACCTCGTCCTTCTTCCAAAATTGTGAATGATCCCCAAGGACGCAACTCTGTAGCTGCTACACCTCGGGGAGTTACAGAAGTTGGAAGGGGCATTGTGTTTACCTGCGCTGTTTCTTGAGCCATTGTTACCTCTTTTCTGGGGGACATAACGTGATGAGCCAATTAATTACATAATCAATTGATGAAAAAAAAAGACACAATATCGCAACCGTACAAATCAGCAATTCAGCCACTTTTGGTAAACATAGCAAAATCACAAGAGGCAGTGTAATCAACACCTGACATATTTACTGTGTCTATACCAATTCTTCATGAACTTAATCAAAACTTATTTTGATGTTTTTACAAAGACAGTTCTGAGGGGGAATTACTGAGTTCTCTCTATTTTTTGAAGAAAATACCAATCCCATTATGAACACGGGCTGCGGTACTGGGGGAACGATCAATTAGTTGTCCGCCTAAGTAGAGACTGGTAGAACTTCCTCCGTCTAAATTGAGGGCATTGATACAGCCCATTTGCTGCATTAGTCGGGCGTTTTCGGCGAGGGTGGGACCTGCTCCTCCGGCACGGTTGTGGGTGGATGCAATAATTACATTGCCATTGGAGGTTGTACAGATGGCACTACGGATGGCTTTTTCACGAATAAATGCATCACTAAATTTTTCAGCTTTGGCATCGAGGACAACTTGACGATTTTGTACTAGTAGTGGTCCTGCACCAATAATATGGGGGTAGCGATTAAAATCGGCGGGAATGGTGCCACTTTTAATACTGACGTTGGCTCCAATGGGAAAAGTAAAATTTGTGGGTGCTTTGCCCCGCATGGTGAGTAAGTAGCCAGAAGTGGGAATGGGGATGGGGTTTTCGTTAGCTTTACCTGCAGATAGCTGCCGAGTAATTTTGTTATTTTCGACAACAATTATACTTTCGTTATCAGTAAGTGGTGTGTAAGTCTGTCCCCAGGCTGGTGTGTATCGAGCAAGTCCGCTTTGAACGTAGCCACTATTGAGAAATAGTATGGGTTGCTCACTACTTATCGGCATTCTCGATAAGGTGAGATTATCTTCTTTGATGACTAATGTTTCTCCGAGAGTGAGACGACCTAAGTAAAATTGCCCAGAGTCATTCCAGGCGATCGCACCTCGATTTAAGATTGGGCTGGATAACCATTGCCCGTTACTGCGAATTGCACCCAAAGGATATCTATTATTACGGTTAAAGAAGCCGCCATTGATACCAGCTACTGCTAAGTATTTTTGCGCTGTCTGAATCCAGGGTGCTGTACCAATGAGTGTATCGGAATTAGAAACTATGGGTTTTAGTTGCAGGTTACGCGGGTTTGCTTCTAACCAAACAATTGGGAAGCGATCTTGCCCTAAATTTACCCATTGTTGTCGCCAGCGTAACCCTGGTGCCCAAGTAATATTACGCGGTAATAATGCATCGGGACGAATTTCTACAGTTAGGGCTGATGGGTTTGATGTCGATTGAATACGCGGGGCAAAGCCAAAGGGGACACTGACACGAATCAGTGTTTGATTATTGACAACTTCTACCTGCGTGACAGTGGTTTCTGGCTGTGGAGTTGGGGTGATGGGGGGTACTGGTAGCTGTTTAAGTGGGTTGGGTTGAGGAATGGATGGCGGTGGTACTGGTGTGTAACGCTGAACTAATGCCGGGTCTGCAATTCCATCGAGAATAATTGTCCATTCGCGGTTGGGAGGGGCTGTGGGTTGAGGATTCACAGCATCGGGGTCTACAACTCTTTTGACTGGTAGTTCTTGGCGCACTTGCCAAGGTGTGGGGCGATCAAGATTGATGGTAACTGTTTTAGCTTCGGACACCTGTCTCGGAACTGGCGGTTTCTCATTTGTTACCGACATTTGCATGGTTGTTCTATAGCTAGCTTCGCCAATGTTAGTAATTCTTGATGGCGGACTAGTAATATTTAATACGTTACCTTGAACTTTAATTTGCCAGCCTGCTGTTGTGGCTAAATTTGTAATATCTAGATAACGATAACTTCCCGCTAATTGGGCTGTCAAAATTTGCGGTTTGGCATTGGCAGAAAACCACTTTATTGGTTGTTTTGTGGGAATGTTGGTATCTAGTAGTTCTATACCAATTAACTGCTTTAAGGAACCATCCCCAATATGAGTAGTAATTTGGTTTTTACCTGTTTGGCGTTGAAACCAGACACCTGGAAGAATTCTACCGTTGAGGGCAATTTGATTACCATTAGCGATCGCACCTTTTACTGGTGATAATGGCAAATTCGGATTCTTGGGAATTGGTGGTGTTTTTATGCCTGGATTGGCAGGAATTTGTGTTTGCGCGATCGCTGGATGATTGTAAGTCGTTAAACACAGTATGCTAGAAATTATTAATAACAGGCATTTTCGATCAAGCTTGATATTAGCTTTTTGAAGGATTTCCTGGCAAGGCTGAGCTAAGTGTTTTTGCGGTTTTTGCATTATGTTTTTGCTACTGAGCATTGATAGTTTTTGGTCAACACTGGATTTGATGATATTTCCGAGCTATTTTCGGAAATATCAGAAAATAATGACATTACTTTTAAGCGAGAACATGTTAATGTAAATATGGGTTTTTGTCTCTTGTAAGCCAAAAAAGTAATTTTCCTAATTTAAAAGTGCGCTATAGATGTACCTAACAACACTAGTGCAAACCAAATATCTACAAGCCAAATATTGGCTACGGTCTTGGTAATTGTTGGGAACTTAAGATGTTCAGTCCTCACTCATGGTTGCTACTTAAGTGGGGTAGAACTGGTAGCAATGCAGGTGACAAAGGATAATCGACATCAATCGATTAACAACAAAAGATACAGTTAGGAATTGTCAAATGGGTATGTAGTGTAATACGCTGATTTTGTTGCTGAATGAGAAGCTTTTCAGCTCGATAATCGAGTGAAAATTTGACACGAACTTTATTCAGGATGTCACAAAAGACTATACCTGAAAGCCAGTTTTGATTGGGACAAGGAAATTGGGAAAATACATAGTTTGAAGGCGTAAATAAAAAATTGTTTGGGTGAGAAATGTAGTTCGCCGAACTCAGGGTAAACCCCAAAAATAACGGTATGATTTTAACACGGGTAAAAGTTTAAAAATAAAACCCGGAGTTAGAATTTTTTTTCTCTAAATTTCGACATTAACTAAAATTTTCCATTGACTGTGTTCCATTGCTTTGTTTAAAAAACTTTGGCGAAACAGGTGGTAAAAATCACAGTGGGTTGGTATCAGGGATAGTTTATGAATAACGAGTCAACAAATCAAGAGCAGACAATGACAATTGCGGAAAATTCAGATAGTTCATCTAGGTGTATGTATCAAGGACAAAGATGGTTGGTAGAAGAACGCGATGCTTGTGGTGTAGGCTTTATTGCCCATCGTCAAAATCAGGCTAGTCATGAAATTATTGAGAAAGCCTTAACAGCTTTAACATGTTTAGAGCATCGTGGTGGTTGTAGCGCCGATCGCGATTCTGGCGATGGTGCAGGTGTCTTGACTGCGATTCCTTGGCAGTTGTTCCAACAGGCAATAGAGTCAAATCAAATACATTTACTAACGGCACTAAATCAAGATTTTACTAACAATGGCAGGAATGCTGTTGGGATGCTTTTTTTACCTCAGGATGCACAGCTAACTGAGAAAATACGTAATATTTTTGTTCAGGTTGCTGCCGAAGAAAAATTAATAGTAGTAGGCTGGCGAGAAGTACCAGTCAAACCAGATTTATTGGGTATACAAGCCCGTGAAAACTTGCCTTTAATGCAGCAAGTATTATTAACATCAGCAGACAAAAGCGGTGATGAATTAGAACGGCAACTATATATTGCCCGTCGTCGGTTAGTGAAAGCTGTAGCTGAAATCTCCCCAGACTTTTACATTGCTTCCCTATCAAGCCGAACTATTGTTTATAAAGGCATGGTGCGATCGGCTGTTTTGGGAGAATTTTATGAGGATTTAAAAAATCCAGCTTTTACCAGTGCTTTTGCGGTTTACCACCGCCGCTTCAGCACTAATACTATGCCCAAATGGCCCCTCGCCCAACCAATGCGGTTGTTAGGTCATAATGGCGAAATTAATACTTTGTTAGGTAATATTAACTGGATGACAGCGCGTGAATCCAGTTTGAATCATCCCATTTGGGAAAACCGCTTTGACGAACTCAAACCCTTTGTACAAATTGATAATAGCGACTCGGCAACATTAGATAATGTCTTTGAGGTAATGGTGCGATCGGGACGTAGCCCCTTAGAAGCACTCATGATCATGGTGCCGGAAGCATATAATAATCAGCCAGACCTACGTAATTACCCAGAGATTGTCGATTTTTACGAATACTACAGTGGAATGCAAGAAGCTTGGGATGGCCCAGCCTTGCTGGTGTTTAGTGATGGGCAAAAAGTTGGAGCAACCCTCGATCGCAATGGTTTAAGACCTGCTCGTTACTGTATCACCAAAGATGACTACATAGTTGTGGCATCGGAAGCGGGTGTAGTTGAATTTCCCGAAGAAGATATAGTGGAAAAAGGTCGCTTAGGCCCAGGGCAAGCGATCGCAGTTGACTTGGACAGTCACGAAGTCTTGAAAAATTGGGAGATTAAGCAGCGTATTGCCAAGCAACGACCCTACGGTGAATGGTTGCGTCAATATCGTCAAGACCTCAACACATTAGTCGCTGGCAATGGCAATGGCAATGGTCATGTGTCATCAGTCAATGGCAATGGTCATTTGTCATCAGTCAATGGAAATGGTAAAGCCATCAATGACAGAGGACAAGTAACTATCGACCGTCAAGCCCTCCTGCGTCAGCAAACAGCCTTTGGTTACACCACTGAAGATGTGGAAATGATTATCCAGCCAATGGCGCAGGATGGCAAAGAACCGACATTTTGCATGGGCGACGATATCCCCCTAGCGGTACTATCGACAAAACCGCACCTACTATACGACTATTTCAAACAAAGGTTTGCCCAGGTGACAAACCCCCCAATTGACCCATTACGGGAAAGTTTGGTAATGTCATTGAAGGTGGAATTAGGGGCAAGGGGTAATTTACTCGACCCGAAAGCCGAATATGCCCGACGGTTAAAATTGGATTCACCTGTTTTACTGATCCATGAATTAACCGCGATTCAAAAGTCATCCTTCCAAACCCAAGAATTATCAACCCTGTTTACTATTTCCTCCGGTCCCGATGGCTTAAAAGCGGCAGTGGAAGCATTACAAATACAAGCCGCAAATGCCGTGAAATCGGGTGTGGAGATTTTAATTCTCAGTGACCAAAACCACACAGGTGCCAGCGCCGAAAATACCTATATTCCTCCCCTACTTGCAGTCGGTGCAGTTCACCATTACCTGATTCAACAAGGCTTAAGAACCAAAACATCCCTTGTCGTTAATACTGCTCAGTGTTGGAGTACGCATCATTTTGCCTGTCTAATTGGCTACGGTACTGATGCGGTTTGTCCTTACATGACATTGGCAACCGTAGAGGATTGGTGGGCAGACCCCAGAACCCAGCAATTTATGGAACGGGGTAAGATTGCGGCGATGAGCTTGGAGAAATCCCAGAAGAATTACCGTAAAGCTGTCGAAGCCGGTTTATTGAAGATTCTCTCGAAGATGGGTATTTCTTTGCTGGCTAGTTATCAAGCAGCCCAAATCTTTGAAGCCATAGGGATTGGTGCGGATTTATTAGAGTTAGGATTCCGGGGTACAACCTCCCGTGTTGGTGGTTTGAGTATCCGGGAACTCGCTCAGGAAGTCTTATCATTCCACTGCAAAGCCTTCCCGGAAATCAACATTAAGAAGTTAGAAAACTTGGGTTTTGTTCAATATCGCCCCGGTGGCGAGTACCATATGAACAGCCCCGAACTGGCGAAAGCGCTACACAAAGCTGTTGATGGCAAGCAATATGACCATTACGAAGTTTACCAGAAACACCTGGAAAACCGTCCTGTAACTGCATTACGGGATTTACTCGACTTCCAGAGCGATCGCCAGCCCATCCCGATTGAAGAAGTGGAACCTGTCAGCGAAATCGTCAAGCGCTTCTGTACTGGTGGCATGTCCTTAGGGGCATTATCGCGGGAAGCCCACGAAACTCTGGCGATCGCCATGAATCGCATTGGTGGTAAATCTAACTCTGGTGAAGGTGGTGAAGACCCCGTACGCTACAAAGTTGTCGATGATGTCAAAGATGGGCGATCGCAAATCCTCCCGCATCTGAAAGGGTTGCGGAATGGCGACACTGCGACTAGTTCCATTAAGCAAGTCGCATCGGGACGGTTTGGAGTGACACCTGAATACTTAATGAGTGCCAAGCAAATCGAAATTAAAATTGCTCAAGGTGCAAAACCGGGTGAAGGTGGACAGTTACCAGGTGCAAAAGTTAGTCCCTACATCGCCATGTTGCGACGTTCTAAAGCTGGTGTCACATTGATTTCACCGCCACCGCACCATGATATTTATTCGATTGAAGATTTGGCACAGCTAATTTTTGACCTGCACCAAATTAACCCCCAAGCACAGGTTTCGGTGAAGTTAGTTGCGGAAATTGGTATCGGCACCATCGCGGCTGGGGTAGCCAAAGCCAACGCCGACATCATCCAAATTTCCGGACATGATGGTGGTACAGGCGCATCTCCACTAAGTTCAATTAAACACGCAGGTTCTCCGTGGGAACTCGGATTAACAGAGGTTCACCGCGTCCTGATGGAAAATCAACTGCGCGACAGAGTCATTCTCCGGGTTGATGGTGGTTTGAAGAGTGGTTGGGACGTATTGATAGGTGCATTAATGGGTGCCGAAGAATACGGTTTTGGTTCCATTGCCATGATTGCCGAAGGTTGTATTATGGCGCGGATTTGCCACACCAATAATTGCCCTGTCGGTGTCGCTTCCCAAAAAGAAGAACTGCGGAAACGCTTTAATGGGATGCCCGAACATGTCGTGAATTTCTTCTATTTCATTGCTGAAGAAGTTCGGAGTTTGCTGGCACGTCTAGGTTATCGTTCCCTGGTCGATGTTGTCGGACGCGCAGACTTATTGACAACCCGTGCCGGTGCAAGTTTAACCAAAACCGAGGCACTCAACCTTGATTGCTTGTTAAAGCTTCCCGATACTCGCGAAAACCGGACTTGGTTACAGCACGAAGTCGTCCACAGCAACGGAGATGTCATTGATGACCAATTACTTGCTGATGCAGAGATTCAAGCCACCATTCGCAACCAATCCAGCATCACTAAAAACATCAAAATCGTCAACACCGATCGCACCGTGGGAGCTAGACTAGCAGGTGCGATCGCATCCCAATACGGTGACAATGGTTTTGAGGGGCAAATCAACCTCAACTTCAATGGTAGCGTTGGACAAAGCTTTGGTGCATTTAACTTGCCGGGAATGATTTTGACTCTCGAAGGGGAGGCAAACGACTATGTCGGTAAAGGGATGAATGGTGGTGAAATCATCATCAAACCTCATGCCAATGCCACATATGACCCATCACAAAATGTGATTATTGGCAATACCTGTTTGTATGGGGCGACAGGTGGATACTTGTACGCTAATGGGTTAGCAGGGGAACGTTTTGCGGTGCGTAATTCCCAAGCAACGGCGGTGATTGAAGGAGCAGGAGACCACTGTTGCGAATACATGACGGGTGGTGTAGTTGTTGTCCTGGGTAAAGTCGGACGTAACGTTGCTGCTGGGATGACAGGAGGACTAGGATACTTCTTGGATGAATCTGGTGGTTTTTCCGAATTAGTCAACCCGGAAATCGTCAAGATTCAAAGGATAACTACCCAAGCTGGAGAAAAGCAACTCCAAGACTTGATTCAGGCACATGTAGAACGCACAGGTTCACCAAAAGCAAAAATGATTTTGGCAAACTGGCAAGAATACCTAGCAAAATTCTGGCAAGTTGTGCCACCGTCAGAAGCTGATGGTCCCGAAGCAAATCCCCAGTATGAAAAGGAATTAAGCCCTGTTTAGGATTGCATAACCTCTCCCTGTTGCCAACTCTAAGAAGTTTTTAAAACCCGGTTTCTCTGCTATGCAGAATCCTCATTCAGCATAGTAAATCCCAGAGACCGGGTTTTCTCAATGAGAAAAACCCGATTGGCTTTTATTTTTTTTCCGAGAGTGTGGTAAGTTCTGATCATTTATGGAAAAAGACTTTTATCTACAATACGCAACTGTCGAAGATAAACATTGGTGGTTTGTTGCCCGTCGTCAGATACTTGACAGAGTTATTCGCAAAATACATCTGCCGATAGATGCGAAAATTCTCGAAGCTGGATGTGGAACAGGTGGGAACTTACGAATGCTGGCGCGTCATGGTGAAGTTTCCGCAATGGAATTGGATGCAACCGCTTGTGAGTTTGCCAATCAGCGTCAAGTTACCTCTGTGAGGTTGGGAAGTTTGCCGGATCAAATTCCGTTTGCAGGTGAGTATGATTTAATTGTGGCGTTTGATGTGATTGAACATTTAGATAATGATTTGGCTGCACTGTCGGCATTGCGATCGCATTTAAAACCTGGTGGTTGGATAATATTAACTGTGCCGGCATATCAATTTTTGTGGAGTCATCACGACGATATCAACCATCACAAACGTCGCTATCGTTTACGGGGTTTACAAAAAGTTGTCCGTCAAGCAGATTTTTCTATCCGTTACAGTAGTTACTTTAATACTTTCTTGTTTCCGCTCGTTGCTGGAGTGCGTTTATTACAGAAATTCCTCAAACTAGAAAAAAAATCTCAAATTAGCAACGACTTAAGTGTGCCATCACCCCTAGTTAATCAGTTTTTAGCTTTCCTATTTGCTAGCGAACGTCATTTTATGGGTAAATTGAGTTTGCCATTTGGAGTATCAGCATTGGTTGTCGCCCAGAAAAGATAAGGGAGTGGGAAAAGGGTAAGGAGAGCTAGAAATACGCAGAGTGAGAACAGAAAGAGGATAAGCATGAAAGATTTGGTATAATTCCCAAAATTTCCTGTCAGTCCCAAAAGCGAATGTGTATTACTAATGTATTACTATTTTAGATGCATCTGAACTGACAGCAACAATAGCTGATTCAGTTCCGCCAGGTCAAAATTATGAAGTTAAAATAATTATTTCTACTCCACCCCATCCTCTGAAACTTTACCCATTTTCCCATTCCCAAAATTATCGTGATTCAACCCATTTACTCCATCGTTATCCCCATATATAACGAAGAAGCAAACATCCACGAGATGTATCGTCGTTTGACTGGTGTTATGGAACAGTTAGATGGCGAGTCGGAATTAATCCTAGTTGATGACGGTAGCCAAGATAATTCCTTAAACTTGATGCGTGAACTTCACCGTCTCGATAGTCGAGTCAATTACCTGAGTTTTGCCCGTAACTTTGGTCATCAAGTTGCTGTCACCGCAGGTTTAAACTTTATTCGTGGTAAAGTTGCGATCGTCATGGATGCTGACTTGCAAGACCCACCTGAACTTGTGATATCTATGATTGAAAAATGGCAGCAGGGCTATCATGTCGTCTATGCACAACGGATATCGCGCAAAAGAGAAAATTGGTTTAAACGTTTGATGGCATATTGTTTCTACCGAGTTTTAAGGCAGCTTGCAGATGTTGATATTCCTGCGGATACAGGGGATTTCTGCTTGATGGACAGACAGGTAGTTGATGTTCTCAATACCATGCCTGAACGTAACCGTTACATTCGTGGTTTACGTGCTTGGGTAGGTTTCCGACAAACCGCAGTAAAATTTGAACGCGACCCCCGCTTTGCTGGTGAAGTAAAATATACATTTGGTAAATCTTGGGCACTTGCAGTTAATGGGATAGTCTCACTTTCTAAAGTACCTCTACGTATTGCTACGTATTTAGGTATGTTATCAGCATGTATTGCATTACTGATGATATTACTAGTGCTTTACTGGCGTTTATTTGACCGTACAACACCATTAATTGGTTTTACATTAATTACAATTGCTCTATTTTTCTTAGGTTCAGTGCAGTTATTTTGTATTGGGATTTTGGGCGAATATATTGGACGCATTTATGAAGAAGTCAAAGGTCGTCCCATATATACTGTAAAAGAAGTTGCTGGCGTAATATCACCATCTCATGTTTCTGTTTATAATTCATCAAATGCCAGAATGTAGAAAAAATATAAAATGCAGAATGAATAATCGGGGTAAATAATATTTAAAATAGATATTGCTTAATTACGGAATTATTTGGGAATTTGCATAAACATAATCACTCTGTCACCGCGTCTATGTATCATCATCCTCAATCAATTGATTATTTCAACTCCTGACTATTGAATAATCACCATTTCAAATAGTAAGTATCTAGGGAAAACTGCGTGAATCCACAAGAATGTGCTGTATTGTTAATATCAGTTCTTGCCAGCGTCATGGGACAATTATTTTTAAAAATGGGTGCTGCAAAACTAGGGAAATTAGATTTTGCTCATCCATTTAATCAAATTACTGGTATTATCACGACACCCGAATTATTAATTGGATTAGGTTGTTATGGTTTAGGCGCGATCGCTTACATCTTACTCTTAACACGTGTAAATCTCAGCGTTGCTGGGCCATCTGCTTCACTTGTATATGTTTTTTCTGTTTTAATTGGTTTTTTAATCTTTAAAGAATCAATTCCTGTCATGCGTTTAATGGGATTGAGTTTTATTGTTGCTGGAGTAATTTTAGTAGTTTGGAATAAATGAAATTAGGAAAAAATAAAATTAAGCATTAAATAAATAACTATTAACTAAGAAAACTGTGTTTAATATCAATATATTTCTCACTACAATTAATTATAAATTCAATTATAAAAATTTTTGGTTTCCAGCACTCATGTGGCTAATCAGCCGCTTCATAATTTTTTTTGTTATGTTTGCAGTCATGCCGATCGCCGCCAAGACATTGCATATTAATATTCATCAATATGGTTGGTGGGATGTATTATTTGCTTGGGATAGTGCTTGGTATTACCAAATTGTAACGAGGGGCTATAACTACGGTCTGGATTTCACAAAAACTCAATATTCAGTTGCCTTTTTTCCACTATATCCCTTATTAATTTGGGCATTAACACAGATAAAAATCCCAGTAGTAGTTGCCGGATTACTAATCAATAATTTAGCTTTTTTTGCTGCCTTAATAGTTCTATACGCCTGGGTTGAAGAACGTTACGATCAAAATATAGCCCGTTGGGCAACAGCAACTATGGCATGGTGTCCTTATTCGATATATGGCACAGTCATGTATACCGAAGGACTATTTTTCTTCTTTAGCATCTCAGCTTTACGGGCTTTCGAGCGAAAACAATATGCTTGGGCTGGATTCTGGGGTGCATTATCAACTGCAACCCGCATCACAGGGATAACCTTAATTCCAGCTTTTTTCCTCAGCGCTTGGAAACAAAAACGCCCAATCACAGCTTACATTGCTAGTTTCACCGTCGCTGGTGGCGTATTGCTATACAGCTTGTACTGTTTGATTAAATTTGGCGATGCATTAGCTTTTCTCAATGCTCAAAAAGGTTGGCGTACCTCTGCGGGTTTTGCTTGGCAGGGTTGGTGGCATATGCTTATGCAGATTGTCATTGGTGGGAAAAACGTAGCTCTCACCGATATCAAAGACCCTTGGTATCTCCTACAGTTTGCGATTATCATCATCAGTAGTTGTTTACTATTGCGCTTTCGTCAAAAAATTGGTGACACCAAGGTGCGCTACAGTTTCTTTCTACTTTGGTTCCTCCTGTGGCTAATGGCTGGCGACTCCTTAATTAAAATTGTCTTGATTTTTGGTGGTTTGTACCTACTGTGGTGCTATCGCTCGTCAATACCTCTAGTCAGCGCTATTTATGGCTTTTTCTCCTATGGGATTGCCCTCAACACCGGATTGACCGCTTCTGTGGAAAGATATGTATATGCGATCGCACCTCTGTTTATTGCATCTGGTCTTTTATTTAGTAAATATCCTCGTTGGGCCTACGCTGTAATGGCTTTTGGTGGTTTAATACTAGCTCTATTTTGCGTACGCTTTGCTCAGAATTTTTGGCTCGCTTAGCACAAAAGTATTGATTTTATTAAATATTTGTCATTTTACTATTGCTTCCGAAAATAAATGCCTTATATTAATCTTTAAAAGTACTAGTACTTTAATTACTCTCTGGGTTGCATTCTTCTTGTCTCATTGATTTCTAAATTCTACCCTTCGCAAAAATTAAACCAGCATCTAACCACAAAATCAAACTTTAGTAGTTATTTTGACTACATCATTACTTGTACTAGTCTATACTGTTAATAACTTCCCTTACTTAGATTTGATGTATGAAATACTACTATCTATTGAAGTAGAGAATGGTTGAACATTTCTAAAATGCGATTTTGTTTAGATAGCATCTCGGAGATGAGTGACCGTGTTAACGTAAAAAACAGTGATATTACGGTAAGCATTAATCTTGACATGTAATATCAATGAGATGAGAGTAATTGATTAATTAAATTAATTATTTGTTTGGTGATGTCTTGGGGCATAAGCAAATCAACGCTTTGCATCGATAGTAATATACTCAGAAATCAGATGGTTTAATAGTCCTCAGTAGAATACTTGTATTATTTAATTCAGGAGGCAAAGCCGTAAAGTCTATTTCTTCTCAACAGCAAACTTGAGATGAAAAATTTCAGATGAGAAGTTGTATCTAAAAATAATATCGTCTAAATATGTTCTAGCGGATTATAGAAATATTGATGTAAACTATGTGACATCCAAAAACTTAATATTTTTTTTCCAGGAAGTCCTAAAATGAGGCAGTAAAATATACAATGTTGCGAATATAACTTAGACTTACGATTTTAGATTTTAATGAATGTAATCTAATCATCATGATTTAATTTATTTCAATTCTTATTAAGTTGAGTAATTAGCTAAGTTATTTCA
Organism: Calothrix sp. NIES-4101; assembly: GCA_004296455.1. Lineage (GTDB taxonomy): Bacteria > Cyanobacteriota > Cyanobacteriia > Cyanobacteriales > Nostocaceae > Brunnivagina. Next base: position 2,310,078 of record AP018280.1, on the reverse strand, counting down.
AGACATAATCACTCAAATCGGGAAAGAGACTACTGAGAAACTCAACCAGAAGAATCAAGCAACTAAGTTGCTTGGATTGAAGCATCTAGCATCATCCTACTGATTTTTGGGAGAGAAAATATTTTCTCTGCACATAATAAAGGCAAAAAATCTATCTGTAGAATATTTGTATTATTTGTGAACAGTTAGGTTAAGTTTCAAAAATTAGCGGAAGTAAATTAGGTATTCAATATCTGAAAGTATCTATAAAGTATCTCAAAAATAATTATTATGAAGTGCCGCGCCGCGATGATCGCTCGCGGTGGTTCGTGATTAGAGACGTGGAGGAGATTGTGAAGTGGAGAACAAAAAGCATTTTGGTTGGTCGCAAAACACATTAATTGCATTGCTGGGTATTACTGGCTGTTTGGGTTTGGGATTAATGTTACCAGTAATTCCTGGTAACTCGGAAACGCACAGTAAGGAAACAATAAATATTAAAGATTTATCACTTCCAGCCCTAACAGAAGAAAGTATTGAAGGGATAAAATCTTCCATGCTTACTAGTTGGCAAAAAGAAGCATCAACCAAAGGTGTTAGGAATATACCCCAACGCTTCCAAGGTACAACATTTGTAGAAGCAAAATTACCTGCTAGCGAGAAAGTAATTGCCCTCACATTTGATGATGGCCCTTGGCCCCAAAGTACATCACAAATTCTCGATATTCTGAAAAAAAATAATATTAAAGGCACATTTTTCGTTGTCGGACAAATGCTACAAGAACATCCAGATATGGGTAAAAGAGTTGTAGCAGAAGGTCATACTATTGCCAACCATACTTGGCATCACTGGTATCACTACATGAACCCGCAAGCTTCAGCTTTTGAGGTTGATAATACATCAAATTTAATTTATAAAGTGACAGGAGTAAAAACTAGTTTATTCCGTCCACCTGGTGGAATCAAAACAAATGGTCCATACGCTTATGCAAAAAATCAGAAGTATGCCAGTATTATGTGGTCATCTGATTCTGTTGACTACTCTCGACCTAGTGTTCCTAAATTAATCAATAATGTGATGCGAGAAGCTAGACCTGGCGGAATCGTACTCATGCATGATGGTGGTGGAAATCGCTCACACACAGTCCAAGCTTTACCGCAAATCATCAATAACTTAAGAAAGAAGGGTTATCGTTTTGTTACAATTCCCGAACTTTTGGAGTTACAGGATAAGCAATTACAAATGCTTGCGGTGAAGAAAAAGTAATTTTTCCTCACCAAAATTTTGCCCTGCAAAGCTATCTTTCCGGAGCGATCGCTTCATTGGTAGATAGTTGTTATGGATATATTCATAAGTATACTTTTTACTGCAATACAACCAAATTTAAATCAGGTTACTTGGTTGTATAGCCAAATAACCATAGTTGACTAATTATCAGCGTGATATCTGTTACTCTGTATTTGTTTGTATTACTCGAAAGACTTACTCAATGATTTTAGATGACTTTTGAATAAACCTGAGTTGATTATTTTTTGCGATCGCAAATGAAAAATTATGCAGGTTCAATTAACGGGTGAAGGAGCTATGGCGTGAACACTAAGAGATTGTTTAGATTACCAAAATTTGTTTTATTTGGGCTAGCAGCTTTAATATTAACTTTGGTGGTGGGGATAATGATACCAACTCAGCAAAGTTCTTTCAGTAACAGTCTTGGGCAAAGCGTAATTGCAAGTAGTTTAGCAGCACCAGCTACCACAGTTCAGCGTGTGACAGAAATTAAAAAGCAAATGTTAAATACCTGGCAAGAAGAAGCCAAACAAAAAGGTGTTTATCAAGCAATTCCCAAACGCTATCAAGGAACAACTTTGAATGCAGTTAAGCCCAACGCTAGTGATAAAATAATCGCTCTAACTTTTGATGATGGGCCTTGGCCTAAATATACAGAGCAGATATTAAGTATCCTCAAAGAAAATAATGTTAAGGGTACTTTTTTCGTTATTGGTAGAAATATGAAAAACTTTCCGGAAATTGGCAAAAAAATTGTCGCGGAAGGTCATACAATTGCTAACCATACCTGGCATCATTGGTATCATCGTTTAAATCCCAAAGCTGCGGCTTATGAAATTGATGCTACAGAAGAAATTATTTATAAAGTTACTGGTGTAAAGACAAATTTATTTCGCCCACCTGGAGGGGTTTTAGGCAATGGACCTGCTGCCTATGCTCGCAGTAAAAAGTATTCAGTGATTATGTGGTCGGCTGATTCCCATGACTATAAGCGCCCTGCCGCACCCCGTCTGATCAGTAATGTTATGCGTACTTCCAAACCTGGTGGAATTGTTTTGATGCATGATGGTGGTGGTGTTCGTGATAGTACAGTTAAAGCTTTGCCTGATATGATTCAGAAATTTCGCTCTTCTGGCTATCGTTTTGTGACTTTGCCAGAAATGTTGGAACTTGAGGACAAAGCATTACAAGCAGTGGCGAAAAAATAGTTGCTCTAGTTCTCTAAATTTTTACTTTTTTTGTTATTTTTATATTCCTCCGGTCAATAACTGGAGGATTTTTATTTGCAAATTCTGACATACGGGAAACTCCGCTACTCCTAATATCGTTTCTCCAAAATCTGGCAACACATAAAAATAAATCTCCATGTCTCTCCATCTCCGCGTCACTATCTGTTGCTTTCTTTTGTTGGAAAATTGGTATAACTTGTCACGTCTCCCCCTCTCCATCAGAGTTCTTATTCATCCCACCCACAATTCTTGGGCAAAGCGTAACGAAAAGGTAAATAATAAAAGGGCGCAAAATCCTAAAGTCATATATCCCCAACGAGGATGACGCGATAGCAAAATCCCCCAGGCAATCATTGGCGGTACAATCCCATAAACAAGACGACTTAAAGACCAAGTTCCACCGGAAACCATTAGTAATCCCAGACCACAGAAACCATAAAATAAACTTAATGGTGTGAGTTCTTGACGATAGCGCCAGAGTAAATAGAGGCTGCCAAAGACCGAGATGGTATTAATTAAAGGGTCTCCCGCCAACAACCACAAACCCAAAAATAAAAAACCAAATCCGTAATCTCGCTGGGCGGCACTAATTTTATGGCGATCGCGCCACAACCAGCCACCACAAGCAATTATGACTAGGAAAATACAAGGATGTAAAATGTCTTTTATATAACCTTGTTTATAGTTGTAATTACCAATAATAATTTGCATCAACATTTTCCACCAAGGCTTCCAAGTAAATCCTAGAGAGCCTCGCCAGCCTTTTTGAGCATTAATAAATGCTATCGGGTCATTGTGTTGAATCAAACAATAAGTACTGAAAATAATGATACCTGTGGCTGTAACAAAAGCCGCAACGTAGGCTAAGGGAGGTTTACGCTGTTTCCAAGCTGAGAGGATAAATGCAGGTATTAAAGCCATCCCCGTCGGACGTGTCGCAGTTGCGAATACACCCCACAGTGCTGCTTGAGTATAGCGATTGCAATCAAATGAACGTAACGCGGCGGTACTAAGTAATAAATATAAACCTTCTGTATAAATAACACCTGCAAACATCGATGCCGGAAACCACGTTGCGATCGCTACTGTCCAGCGTGCTATGCTTTGATTCTGGAATTGCTTGACCCAAAAGTACAAGATGTACACAAAGCCGAAAAATGCCAGGTTATTCACCAGTATACCGGCAATCTCAAATGGCACTCCAATATTCATCAGCAAGCGCAAAATCAATGGGAATAGGGGAAAAAACGCAATATTACCTTTACCATTGACATATTCGTAACCAGAATTAGCAATTATTCGATAGTGATTGCTATCCCAGCCATCAAATACACTCAAACTAAAAGTTGCGGCAACTCCTCCCGATGGGGTTGGTAAAAGTGGTGCCAGTAATAACATCGCTATCCAAATAGTCACACGACTCAATAGCCACATCGATGCTGGAAAAAATAGCTCACTTGTCGCTATCTTTGTAGCTTTGAAAAATAATGACTTTACCCTAATTGTTTTCCCCATCCTTATTTCCTGTGAAACAAATAAATATCATTATCTTCATGTTGCAGGTTGAAGTCGGCATGACTTCGCAGGAAATTCACCATTTTACTTGCTGACTCCGGTGTATTCCCAAATCCTGGGTAACGAGTATCTAGCAATATATAATCAAACTGAGTCAATTCATCCAATGGTTGTTCAGAGTAAGCAAGTTTGATTAATTGTCGGTGGCTGAGATGGGTTGATATTGCCCCAGTTGTGAGTACACTACCTTTTGTTTTGACTAGGGAAATTGCTGTTTGTGTTGCTTGCCAAGCATCAAGCTTTTTGAGGTAGATACTACCAAAATACGTAAATTTTGCTAATAATAAAAATGTCAGTAACGACCAAAGAATGATAAATTTTGGACTACGTAGCCATCCTTTACCAGTTGCTAAAGTTGTGATGACGACTAATAGTAAAAATGGTAAAGCTGGCAGTGAATATTGATGAACTAAATCTTTTTGTGGTTGGTAGTCAGTAATTAAATTTAAGCCAATACAAGGAATTGCTGCAATTAATGGTGTGGCAGATGAGTAGGAAACTCCCCAAGCAATGGGCAGTATGAGTAATAGTAAATAAATTAGATTACTAAAATTGAAGAGATTCGCAAATATTAATCCCGGCTTTAAAAGTAAACTCTTAGCAATATCAAAGACTGAATCGCCCAAATAACTATACCTTCCCACTGCTGCCGCTTCCTTACCGCTAAAAGTGGGAATAATTACCCCAGATGCGATCGCAAACCAGGAAATACCCAGAATCAGAGCTAAGATACCACACCAACGACGCTTTTCAAACACGAGCAACCAGAAACCCATTGCTGCAACCGTCAGTGAAAGCACAGCCTTACAACCCAAAATGACAATAATGCTCCAGCAAAACCACCAAAAACGCTTTGCTCTAGCGCTCCATATAGCAGCTAACAGTGTCGGTAAAGCAATGACTTCGGGGTGAAAGTCGAATAAATTGACGTTAAAAACTACAGGGTATAGCAAATACACCAGCGCCATTGTCACGGCTTGTTTTTCCGTCAACCCAGCTTGACGTGACAAATGCCACGTTGGTAATGCTCCTAAAGATAAGGCAAGGGCTTGTACGGCGAATAACCAGTAAATAATCGGATAAATCTTATAAAGCAATGCTAAAGGATACCAAATATAAGCTGCATGATCGCCGAGAATGTGGTATCCCATAAAGGTAGATATTGGTGTTAAACCCTGGCTAATCAAGTAAACAGCTTGGTCAAAAATACCTAAATCAAAGGCGTGAGATTGGAAGAGAAGATGTCGTAAGCTGCCACAAATAAACAGGATAAAAGTACTTATACTAATTATCCCAGGCAAACTAAGGGTAATATTGTGATTTAAATTACTCAACTCTCTTTTTCCCATTATTGGAAGGCTGAATCTGCTTGTGGTTATTTGCTGAAGTTATTTTCTGTGTAAAATCTCAACAAGCCAACAGGAAGAACGATATTTTAGCTAAATGCGATCGCTTCCTTAATCTCTGCACCCCAGCAATTTATAGTGTAAGTATCCGTCAATCTTGAAAAAATTGTGAAAAAAATTACTCTTTTAGGTTCCACAGGCTCAATCGGAACCCAAACGTTAGATATTGTGGCGCAAAATCCCGATAAATTCCAAGTTGTGGGGTTAGCTGCGGGTAACAATGTGGAAATGCTGGCGGAGCAAATTCGCCAGTTCAAGCCAGAAATTGCCGCTATCTGTGCTGAAAATAAACTACCATACCTCAAAGAAGCACTTAAAGACCTCAATCCCCAACCTATTTTACTCGCTGGGGATGCGGGAATTGTGGAAGTTGCCCAATATGGCGACTCTGAAAGCGTTGTTACTGGTATTGTTGGCTGTGCAGGTTTACTACCAACAATCGCCGCCATTAAAGCAGGTAAAAATATTGCCCTGGCAAATAAAGAAACCCTAATTGCAGGTGCTCCCGTCGTTTTACCTTTAGTTGAGAAATACGGAGTAAAATTATTACCTGCCGATTCCGAACATTCCGCAATTTTTCAATGTCTGCAAGGCGTACCACAAGGGGGTTTACGTAAGATTATTTTGACGGCTTCTGGTGGTGCTTTCCGCGACTGGGCAGTTGAAGATTTAGCAAATGTTACGGTAGCTGATGCATTAAAACATCCAAATTGGTCGATGGGGCGGAAAATTACTGTCGATTCCGCAACATTGATGAATAAGGGTTTGGAGGTAATTGAGGCACATTATTTATTTGGCAAGGGTTACGAAGACATTGAAATTGTCATCCACCCCCAAAGTATCATTCATTCACTTATAGAACTTCAAGATACCTCGGTCTTAGCGCAGTTGGGATGGGCAGATATGCGCTTACCTTTACTATATGCAATGTCATACCCCGAACGTATTTATACTGATTGGGAACGCCTTGATTTAGTCAAAGCCGGAAATTTAAGCTTCCGCGAACCTGATCATCATAAATATCCTTGTATGAATTTAGCATATGCGGCTGGTCGTGCGGGTGGTTCCATGCCTGCGGTTTTAAATGCAGCCAATGAACAAGCCGTAGCCCTGTTTTTAGATGAGAAAATCAAGTTCTTAGATATACCCAGAGTTATCGAAATGGCTTGCGATCGCCATCAATCCGACAATCATTCTCATCCTACTTTAGAAGACATTTTGACAGCCGATAGCTGGGCAAGGCAAGAAGTTTTAAATACAACTAAGCAATTAGAAAATAGTCCGCAGGTAATTTCTTTACGTTAAAATACCAATCATGGAAACGTAGCATTGCTACGTTTCTGAGGTTTTGATACTGGATTGTAGATTATATTTTTGATACACTATCCCGTAGGCTTTACAGTTGCGATGGATACGCTAAACTACGGGTAATTATTTAGCTATGAAAATTAATTAAATTAAGAGCCGATTTGCACTATTAATCAAGGAAATCAACATATATGCTTTTCGTTTATGCATTAATCATTGCTTGGGTGGTTTTTACATTTTTGCTCAAGATTATTAAAACCACTGTCTTCAATGCATTGATAATTGCTGGGATGGTTTTTCTCCTACAAGTAGGTTATGGCATTAAACCGCAAGATATATGGAACTTTATTACGCAAATGCCAGGGCAATTTTCTCAACCTAGTCGATAAGGAGTTGTTGTCGAGTTGTGAAGGCAACAACTCTCCTCGTAGTCAAGCTTTCCAGAATTTTTGGACAGTAGAAATACTAACCCTTTAACCCTCTTCTAGCACTTTCCCAGTATTCTGAATAAAAGGATTAACAGAGCCAACACTAGAAGGTAAGTAGGGAATTATTTGGTTTTCGTAAATATTTAATGCTGTTTTCCGCAAGTCGCTACAATTTAATGCACGTCCCTAAGTTATTAATTACGGACTACCTTTGTCAGCGCATCTTTAACATTGGCGGGAAGTTGACGCATAATCTTACCACGTTCTCTATCCACTGCCACCAAAGTAACTCTAGCTGTTATGTATAATTCTTGCCTGTCTTCCGATTCCAGCACATAATCCCAATTGATGCGAACCCCCTTCAAGTCATCCATCCGGGTTTTGAGAACTGCCGTCATCCCCATCTGTAGAGAGCGATGGTAACGTACTGACAAATCGATAACAGGTAAATCGCAACCTAAAGCAACCAAATCAGCAAAGTTGACACCAAGCGATCGCAAATATTCAACTCTCGCCTCTTCCAACCAAGTTAAATAAGTACCATGCCAAACAATACCAGCATAGTCTGTATGGTGTGGATGAACGCGCACAGGGTACTCAAACCAATTCTCGAATGTAGCAGCAGAAGAACTGGTAATTGCACTGGTTGGTAAAGAGTGTTGACTTGTTTTTTCTTCAGACATCTTTAACTGCTTAGGCTATCTAAGTGAGCTACGACACCTGAAATAGCATAACAAGAAAGGTGAAATTTAGGGCTGTGATTCCTGGAAACTATTAAATTCTTTAACAGAGCGAGCGTAACGTGGCGAGCAATCTCACTTTAGTCAAATATTCAACTCAAAAAATTATCCCCACATTGGCACCTGCTCACTCAGTGCGACAGAAACTTGAAATTATTTAGCCACAGCACTGTTGAAATCAACCAGTCGGCTTTTGATACCGAAACACAAATAATTGAGCCTTGCAAAATGAAAATAATACCTGCTCAAAAATTAACTCAGAGGGTAATAGCTAAAGACTAAAAGCTAGATAGGTTAATATTTCCCAATATTTATACCAATTAGCGATTAGCAATTAGCGATTCCCAATAGTGCCATTTAATCATTATCCTTACTTTCCAGCACTTCAGTAAATATACAGATTTTTAGTGCCTTTTCGCAAGGGCTTTGTTACCATTACTAACTTGCATCGAATGTTTAACGATATTAGCTAGCTCTTGTAACTGATTTACAGCTTCTGCTCCCTCTAATTTCATTAATTCGCGATCATCACGCATTTCTGTCCAGGTGATCCCATAATCAGATACTAAGAACCTAATTAAGTGATTTTCCCCCAGACTTACCATAAATGAAGCACTATTCATTTGGTCGCCACAGGTATAACAAGACGCAGGATATCCGCGACGTTCCAGCACTATTGCCAGTGCTTGCAAGTTCATGACCAGGTCTTGAACGAATTGTCTATGTTGTTGGGCTAATCTCAGAAACACTTATGTCCTCCTAACACCACATGCAAACGGTGTACTTTATATTTTCTTTAGATTCTCTCATGAACTGGTATTGTAAACTAAACAGTACAAATTCTAGAGATTTCGGATTTCCCAGGCTAACTACTTGCTTAAAGTAGTCTATAGGGATTTTTGTTGCCGTATCAAACAATTCACTTTAACGACTCAATATATCGGACAGGATGTTTAAGCTTTAAGTTTATCTTTATGCTTTCTCTGTCGTGATAGGTGGTGATTTTACTTATTTGAATCAGCCTTAAGACTAACTCAGAATGAGTACTTGTCAACCACGGAAAAGCTACAAATAGCACAATAATTCACACTCATCTGTTGTTAAGGATACATTTACGTAAACTATCGCAACATTAAACGGTTTTTTAGTATTGAGCAATAGATTTTTGTAGTTTCCTGTGCGGTTGTAAATGGCAAGTAACATCTAAACCTAGTCTAAATTACAGCTATATCATATGTGTAATTCAGTGCAGATTGCGATCGCTGGATATTTATAGCTCTAAATATTACTTTTTAAAATAATAAGGGCGGCTATTCAAGATCAAAATACACCAGAATCAGTCAGTAATCTGCACGATTTTAGACAAGTAATCGCTGGATTTGTGACATAAATTACCAAGTACAGTAGATTCACCCTAATCCCATCTTCATTGAATTAGAACTCAATCTCTTTTACAGTTGCCAGCCATAAAAACACTGATTCCAATTCACAACCCTAAAGTAAATCCCAAAATCGCTTGACTAATAACTGAAGATAACTAAGTACAAGTACGAGATGTTGCCATTTAGGCAGAGGCATTATTAAGATATCCTAAAAAAGTATTATTGGTTACTAGAAATATGGTAATGAAGAAATTCTGTAGCAACCTATACAATCATCAGTATTGAGACTGCGACATCTAGAAAATAAAATTAAAGACGCGATAGATATCTACCGCGTCTACAGTTCTATGTAACTAAATTTGGGAACTACTTAAAACCAATCGCTGGCGCACTCAAAGACAAAGTATTACTTGTATTTTTCGCCGCAATCGTTGGTACGGAATCCCGCAATCTAGCCGTGAGTTGTACGGTAGTGGAATCGTACACTTGAGTCAAGATTTTTGGATATAAACCAATACCAATGATGGGGATTAACAGACAAGCAATAATGAAGACTTCGCGAGGTTCAGCATCAATGAGTGCTTGATGGGCTACTAATTCTTCGTTTTCTTGCCCGTAGAAAATTTCCCGGAGCATTGATAACAAGTAAATTGGTGTGAGAATAACACCGATCGCCATTAAAAAGACGACAATGACTTTAAACGTCGGACTATAAGCATCGCTAGTCGCAAAACCTACAAATATCATTAACTCGGCGACGAAACCGCTCATCCCCGGTAATGCTAAAGATGCCATCGAACAGGTGGTAAACATCGCAAAAATCTTTTGCATTCGCTTACCAACACCACCCATTTCATCTAACATCAGGGTGTGGGTGCGATCGTACGTTGCCCCAACCAGGAAGAACAAGCTTGCCCCAATTAAACCGTGGGATACCATTTGTAATACAGCTCCACTCAATCCCAAATCGGTGAAGGAAGCAATACCAATGGTGACAAATCCCATGTGGGAGATTGATGAGTAGGCGATTTTGCGTTTGAGGTTACGCTGGGCAAATGATGTTAATGCGGCATAGATGATATTTACTACCCCCAATATCACCAGCACAGGCGCAAAATAAGCATGAGCATCGGGGAGCATTTGAGCATTCATGCGAATTAAGGCATATCCACCCATTTTCAGGAGAATACCAGCCAGCAGCATGTGGACAGGGGCTGTTGCTTCGCCATGGGCATCAGGTAGCCAGGTGTGGAGGGGAATAATGGGTAATTTAACCGCATAGGCAATCAAAAACCCACCATAGAGCAATAATTGTAGGTTCAGGGCAATGTCTTTAGCAGCGAGCGCCTGCATATCAAATGTGACAGTATTGCCATAGAAGCCCATTGTCAATGCACCCAGCAGGATAAACAACGAGCCACCTGCTGTATACAAAATAAACTTGGTGGCTGCGTACTGGCGTTTTTTACCGCCCCAAATCGATAGCAAAAAGTAAACAGGTACTAGTTCGAGTTCCCAGACAAGGAAAAACAACAGCATGTCCTGGACTGCAAAAACGGCAATTTGTCCGCCGTACATTGCCAAAATCAAGAAATAGAAGAGTTTTGGCTTCAGTGTCACGGGCCAAGCTGCTAAAATTGCCAGCGTTGTAATGAATCCAGTCAAAACAATCAGAGGCATTGATAAACCATCTGCCCCTACCGACCAATTTAAACCCAGTTGCGGCACCCAAGGGTAGCTTTCAAACAACTGTAAATCTGGATTGGCAAAGTCATATCCGGTGTAAAACGCGCAAACTATGAGTGCAAAATCAATGAGTCCAACTATTAAAGCGAACCAACGCACCGTTTTGCCGTCTTTATCCGGGATGATGGGTACTATTAACGATGCCACAATGGGCAGGAGAATTATCGTTGTCAGCCACGGAAAATTAGCTGTATTCATCGGAAATTATTTTAGTAACGAATAATGAAGTTCGGCTATCATCCACTAGCTATTTACTAGCAGTTTTTTGTCGTTTTGGTCTTGTTTATTAGGTTGATTTAATAAAAATAAAAATATGTGAAGGTAGTTGGAGTTTTACTTCTGAGTTTAGTTAATTATTATTAACTTTTTGCAGGAAAATACATCTTACCCCAGAAATATTTTCCTAGTTTTGCTCAACTGCTTGGGGAAACCAATTTGCTGGCGATTGCCTTCTGGAATATCAAGTAATAAAAAAAGCCTGCTGAAGCAAGCTTAAATTTATTTTTTTGGGCAGAAAAATGCTGAATCAAGTGACACCAAAGATAATCACTAATGCTAAAACTGCACCAAACACAATCAAGGCATAGAACTGAGCGCGACCATTTTCGATATATTTCAAACCTTCGCCACTGACGAGGGTAAAGAAACCTGTCAGGTTAACAGCACCATCAACAACACGGAAGTCAACTTCCATAACTTGACGAGCTAGACGGCGCAAGCCCAAAACAAAGACTTTGTGATAAATATCGTCGAAATACCACTTATTGAGGGAAAGCTCGTATAGTGGTTTGATTTGGGATGCGATCGCACTGGGGTCAATTTTCTTCATCAAGTACATCAAGGAAGCCAGAGTAATCCCAATTAAGGAAATACCCACCGAACTACCTGCCATGACATAAAACTCGTTAATGTCAAATTCGGCAGTTTTTTCCATGACTTCCGCCAAGGTTTCGTTGGGGGAGTAAATAAATTCCTCAAAGTAGTTGGCAAAGGGCGTACCCACCAAACCAATCAAAATCGAAGGAATCGCCAACACTGCCAAAGGTAGCGTCATTGTCCAAGGCGACTCATGAGGTTCGCTGCTGTGGTGATGATCATCGTGATGTCCGCCACCTGTAGCCGCTAATTCGCCCTGCTTCATGGCTCCGGGACCAAAGTTAGGTGCGGGCGCTTCCCCTGCAACTAAAATGGTTGCCGCTTTCTCAAGTTTCTCAATGATTTTCTTATCTGTACCCCGGAATCCACCCTCAAAGGTGGAGAAATACATACGGAACATATAAAATGCGGTGATACCAGCAGTTGCATAGCCAACAAACCACAATAACGGGTTAGCTGCAAATGCCGCACCGAGAATTTCATCCTTCGACCAGAAACCAGCAAACGGAGGGATACCGGAAATTGCCAAACAACCAATTAGGAATGTAAAACCGGTAACTGGCATGTATTTCCGTAATCCACCCATTAATCGCATATCTTGTGCCAGGGCAGGATTGTGACCTACAACACCTTCCATACCGTGGATTACCGAACCCGAACCTAAGAACAACATCGCTTTGAAGTAAGCGTGGGTCATCAGGTGGAAAAGTCCGGCACTATATGCACCTACTCCCATCGCCATCACCATGTAGCCAAGTTGGGAGATGGTGGAGTAAGCCAAGCCTTTCTTGATATCGTTCTGGGTAATTGCGATCGTCGCTCCCAAAAACGCTGTAAATGCACCCGTAAAAGCAATCACATTCATTGCTGCGGGTACATGTTCAAATACTGGATACATCCGCGCTACCAGGAATACACCTGCTGCAACCATTGTGGCGGCGTGGATGAGAGCGGAAATCGGTGTTGGCCCTTCCATCGCATCTGGAAGCCAGACATGGAGGGGAAATTGTGCTGATTTTGCGACTGGACCCAGGAAGACTAAAATTGCCAGCAGAATAGCGAGAAAATTGCTGACCGAACCATTTTGTACGAGTTCCGCGAGCCTGCTGCCCATGACATCAAACTCGAAGCTTCCTGTCGCCCAAAATAGCCCCAAAATCCCTAAAAGCAAACCAAAGTCACCAACACGGTTAGTGACAAAAGCCTTTTGGCAGGCATCGGCTGCGGCTTTGCGATCGTACCAAAAACCAACCAGCAAGTACGAACACATACCTACTAGTTCCCAGAAAATATAAATCTGGACTAGGTTTGGGCTAATTACTAACCCCAGCATCGATGAACCGAATAAGCTGAGGTAAGAATAAAATCGGACATAACCTGGGTCATGTGACATGTAGCCATCGGTATATATCATTACCAAAAAAGCTACGGTCGTGACAACGACCAACATCATGGCTGTCAGATGGTCAATCGTGTAGCCCATGCTGAGGTGAAAATTACCTGCTGAAGCCCATTCAAAGATATGGGTGTAGGGTGGGTGTCCTTGAATTTGGCTCCACAATATGGCGATCGATAGTCCCATCGCCATGCCCATCAGCGAGATGATTAATGCGGCATTAAGCTGTCGCAGACGATTTGTCACCTGATTCAATGAGATTAATCCTAGCCCGACCAGCATTGCCCCAAGCAGTGGGAGTACCGGAATTAGCCAGGCATACTGATAGATTACTTCCATCACTGACGCCTACTTTATAGATTTCTTGATTAAGTTGTCGGAACTGTTAATAATTGTGACACACACCTTCTAGCATAAAATACCCCACCCGAACAGTTTCGTGTGGAGTCGTTAAGCTTGCTTTTAGATTCTGAACCAGATTTTGTACTGTATCCTGTAGTGGCTTTTCTTTCTCGCTTTTGCGTAGCCTTGAGTGCAAAGTAAACTGAAGTTGCTACCCTGATAGGATGCTGCATGAAAACCGGAAATATTGAGTCCTGTACAGCATCAAGACGCAACTTGTTGTTTCCCATCACAAAAGGCTTCGGCACACTCAAAACTTGCCTCAGAAATCACAAATGACTCATAAATCTATTTCAAACTTAACTCATGATTTGTCGCTTGGTATGGCATCTTTATGCTTTTTCTCGGAGTAATTGCTAATACTTTTCATTATGAATTACTAGTTTATGCTGACTGTAAATGAAAATAAAATCATTATTGAGAACATTCTCCAGTCTCGTGTTCTGTGAATTCCAGTCAGAATTTAAGCAAAAAATATTACTCAAATATTACTATTTTCTTTGGGAATATTTCTCGAGTCTGGAAAGCATGGGTGAGCAAGAGGACTAAAGTTAATTATTTTTATTTTGAGGACAACTAAATGAATTTACGATGTTTGAGTTGATTATGAAAACCGCAGAGATAAAAATGCGACACACAGTATGACTCTCATACCAGCAGTCGCAGTTCTGCGGTTTCTATTAGAGGCAAGAGGACTGGATGAAAATATCTATTCCTAACCTCAGAGTCTAGGATAAATGCAAGAAAATCTAGACATTTTTTGCCACATCTACTCTATGGTGTCTAAGAATTATTCCACATTTGTAAGTATTGGCTGGTTATATCTCTGGGGATATTTGATGTAGGAAGTTTTGATGGCTTCTAAAGCCAATAACAAGTCATCTCGCCCGCGAAATCCCTCTAGTCGTTGTCGGACATGACCATTTTCAATCAGAAGCAAAGTTGGTAGAGATGTGAGTCGATAATTATTGGATAATTTGAAATTATCATCAGCATTAATTCTGACTAGTTTGATATCTTCTTGACATTGGATTTTAAACTGTAATAGTAACGGATGGATGATGCGACACAAACCGCACCAAGGCGCTTCAAAATTTACTAAAACAGGAACAGGAGATTCTAAAACTTCTTGAGTAAATGTCCGCTCACTAACCGACAACACCATGATGCCTCTGAGACTTATAGGGTTTTTATATCAAAGTAGCTATCAGTAGAAGTAATGTGTAGGTAAATAAAACAGCTTTTGAGAACCAATTTCATGAATGGGAAGAATTTGCTGATTTTAACTCTATTAGTTCTCTAATGCGTAAACTGTTGCCATTACCGGAAGTAGCGCGATCGCCTACGGAAAATCCTATAGATAATCGTACTTTTCGGCTGATTTCCAACCAATGTGTAGTGGTTGTTCTCAATTAAAAGCAACCGAGCAAACGAACCGAAAGCGATCCCTGACTGATAGCTACTTCAATTCATCCTACATTGATTCTGCTGCAATTGCTGAAAAGAAATTGCTAAAAAACTACTTTCAGTAACGGCTGTCAAGCTTATTTGTGTCAGATTCATAATTGTATTTTACTAGTTGACTGCATTAGTAGGGGGTGCAACCACCACAATAACAAAACAAATACAGTCACGCCAAAATAGGCAGGACGGAGAAATTCTTGCCATTTCAAAGACTGACGACCATCAAAAACTGCAAGGAAGGGAATTATACTAGTACGTTCTTTGACAGATGCAAAGCCGTCGCCATAGCGAGCGAGTAATCTCCTGTCCCCATGCCAAACCCCAAACAAATGGTGCAAAATTAAACCGAATGATGTCACTAAAGTAAATGTTGTGCCGAGCCATAGAGTGTGAGCAATACACCACATAATTTGTCCTACCATTTGTGGATGTCGTGTAATGCGAATTATCCCAGTTTCGTAGAGATGAACTTGGGGCTTTTGAATGGCGGCGATTTCTAGTAGATTGAAGGTAGCAGGATATAAAAAGAAAAACGAAATTGCTGACAGCACCCAAACAAAAGTTTGCATCCCCACTAGTCCTTGGACTTGCCAAAGTTGCAAACCATCATAACGGTGATTAAAAAAGTAAATAATCAAGATGACAGCCAATGGCAAACTGACTAAGGCAAAGATAATGCGATATAGCCTTGCGCCAATGTATTTTTCTGCCCAAGGACGCAGTGCAGCCCCCCCACTGTGAGCGATCGCAAATAATATTTGTAATCCCAGCATGAAAAAATGACTAGGAGTCAACCAAGTTGGTAGCATCAACGACATAGGTGAATTTTTCTAAAGAAAACTTAATTCTTGTACAACCAATACCACTAAAGTAGTGAAAAGATTCATGTTCAATAGCCCCATGTTTGCCATCAAATATGGAATCCTACCGCCAGCTAGGTATTCCTGAAGGCTAAGGTGAGGGTGGCTTTAGTCAAGATGTTATGGTACTGTCATTCTCTGTGTAAAGTCTCCAAACTGAGGATGTAATTAGGTGTTCTACCAGATAAAACTGATACGTACACTTTGCACCTCAAATGCTGCTCCTTTCTCGTTAGTGTGTTGAGCCTTATGTCTGACCTTCCTTTTACTCTAGATCAGTTACGTATCCTCAAAGCGATCGCCGCAGAAGGGAGCTTCAAGCGAGCCGCCGATAGTCTCTACGTCTCGCAACCTGCCGTCAGTTTGCAAGTGCAAAATTTAGAGCGGCAACTTGATGTTCCTTTATTTGATCGTGGCGGCAGACGCGCCCAATTAACCGAAGCTGGGCATTTACTCCTCAGCTACGGCGAAAAAATTCTCAGTTTGTGCCAAGAAACTTGTCGGGCGATCGAAGATTTGCAAAATCTCCAAGGTGGTACTCTCATCGTTGGAGCTTCCCAGACTACTGGGACTTATCTTTTACCACGTATGATTGGTCTGTTTAGACAAAAATACGCCGATGTTGCAGTCCAGTTACATGTCCACTCAACCCGTCGCACTGCATGGGGTGTCGCCAACGGACAAGTCGATTTAGCCATTATTGGGGGTGAGATACCGGGGGAACTGGCAGAATCTCTAGAAATTATTTCCTATGCCGAAGACGAACTGGCGCTGATTCTACCTGTAAATCATCCTTTTGCGAAGTTGGAAAAAATCCAAAAAGATGATTTATACAAACTTCAATTCATTGCCTTAGATTCCCAATCGACAATTCGTAAAGTCATCGATCAAGTATTATCACGTTGTGATATTGATACTCGACGCTTTCGGATTGAAATGGAATTAAACTCCATTGAAGCAATTAAAAATGCTGTCCAATCAGGCTTAGGTGCAGCGTTTGTATCAACATCAGCAATTACAAAAGAATTGCAAATGGGGGTACTGAACTGCGCGACGATCGAGGGTGTGGTTGTCAAGCGAACTTTATGGTTGATTTTTAACCCCAATCGTTATCGTTCCAAAGCTGCCGAAGCATTTAGTCAAGAAATTCTACCTCAATTCGCCACTCCCGGTTGGAACCAGGAGCTACTAAAAACATCGCGTCGGGAAGTAGTTGTAGCTACTACAGTTGATACAGTAGAGGCTGAATTATCTACCTCCCACGAAGATTAAAGTTTAGTCGTTTGTTGTCATTTGTCATTTGTCCTGTATCATTTTGCTTTTGGGATTTTGTCATTTGTTCTGTATTTGTAACTTATGACTAATAACTAATCAAGTAATGAATAATAACCAATGACTAATGACCACTAAATTAATGACTAAAGACTAAATATGGAAGTTTACTGCACTCGTCCCCAATGTCCTCGACCACAAAACTACTTTACCGACCTTGATAATACGGCAACGCTACGAACCGTACAGCAAAAATTTTGTACAACTTGCGGAATGCCATTAATTTTAGCTGGTCGCTACATCCCCACTAAACAATTAGGAAGAGGAGGTTTTGGAGCGGCATTTTTAGCGCGCGATCGCTATACTCCTGTAATGCGTCAATGCGTAGTCAAACAGTTTTTACCCGCAGGTAATCTAACTGAAAAACAACTCAGAACAGCGCTCGAATTATTTGAACGTGAGGCTACAGTTTTAGAAGAAATTGGCAACCAACACGACCAAATACCAGATTTATTTGCTTACTTCCCTGTCATTGTTGAGGGTTCTGCCCCCGAACAACAAGAACAATTTTTCTATTTAGTTCAAGAATATATTGATGGTTTAAATCTGGAACAGGAATTAGCACGAAGAGGTGCTTTTTCTGAATCCGATGCTGTGCAAGTGATGCGTGAAATACTGCATATTCTTGATTTTGTTCACTGTAAAGACATTATTCACCGTGATATCAAACCCTCGAATATCATGTGTGACAAGAACGGTAAATTGTACTTACTGGATTTTGGGGCTGTTAAACAAGTAACAAAGTCGCCTGCGGTTTTTGCTGGTTCAACAGGTATTTACTCCCAGGGATTTGCCCCACCAGAGCAAGTTTCTGGCGGACAGGTTTTCCCTTCCAGTGATTTATATGCTTTAGCTGTCACTATTATTATTTTATTAACTAATAAAAGCGCCACAGAATTATTTGATGGGTTTAGCAATCAGTGGCAATGGCAAAATTATACTAATGTTAGTCCCTTTTTTGCCAAAATTTTGAATAAAATGCTACAAAGCGCAGCTAACAAACGCTTTCAATCAGCTCAAGAAGTTTTGGATACATTGCAAAATTTAGGGAAATCTCCATCGAGTTCCAAACAGACAAAAGCAACTCAAGTTAATAATCCAGCTAATAATCCACTACCCGTTCATCAACAAACATCATCAGTACAACAATTCTCTACAATCGAAATATTGGTGGGAGCAGGATTTAGTGGTTTTCAGGCAGGAATGATTGCGATCGCTCTCTCTGGTCTGATAAAGTCTCAAATAGCTGCTCTATTAATTTCTGGTGTGATTTTAAGCATATTAATCTATGCACAAACTCGACGTTGGATCGAACGTTTTGATTTAATAATTATCCCAGCTATTACTTTTGCCATAATTTATTTTTTCCCAGTATTACAAGCCAATCTGGACATCCAAACAATCATAATTTTATCGGTTGCATCTGGTTTAGTTTCCATCGCTTTAACTTCATTATTCCGTTTAATTTATCGCCTACTCTCTTTAATTTTTTAACTAGTTCTTAATTCATCCTTAATCATACTTAAGGGGTTCATGATTCTAATATGGCTCAGAAGAATGAAGCAGCAGTTTTATTTTTGGCACTATTAATTACATTGGGATTGGTAGGTGGTGTTTATTTTTGGTTAGCTGGTAATAGCAACGTTAAATTTGTATCTACAACCACTAATTCATCGCAACAGTCTCCTCAACCCAATGAAGAAACCCTGGCACAAGTGCAAAACGTACCTAGTGGTCTTTTTCGATATGGTGGTAGTACAACTTGGGCACCGATTCGTAAAGAAGTGGATTCTGCAATCAAAACAGTTTTACCCAAATTCCAACTCAGCTATACTGACCCAATATCAAGAGCGCCAGGTTCAGGAACGGGAATTAAAATGCTATTAGATAACCAGCTTGCCTTTGCCCAATCTTCGCGAGCGCTAGAACCAGAAGAATACCAAATAGCCCAACAAAAAGGATTTACCCTCAAAGAAATACCAGTTGCTATTGATGGAATTGCGATCGCAGTTCATCCTAATTTAAATATTTCCAGTTTAACTATCCAACAAATCAAAAAAATTTACACAGGAAAAATTACTAACTGGCAAGAAGTTGGTGGCAGAAATTTAGCAATTAAGGCTTATTCACGTCGTTTAGAAGATGGGGGCACTATTGAATTTTTTCATCAAAATGTATTAGACAAAGAAAACTTTGGTAGTCAGGTACAATTTACTCCCACCACAACCACAGCATTAAGACAAGTCGCCACAAATGAAGGTAGTATTTATTACGCATCCGCGCCGGAAATTGTGCCCCAATGTACTGTAAAAACCATAGCGATCGGGCGCAAGCCTGGTGAAGCCGTTGTACCCTATAAAGAGCCATTAGTACCGAGAAATCAGTGTCCACAAAAAGTTAATCAACTCAATCAAGAAGCCTTTAAATCTGGTCAATACCCCATAACTCGCAGGTTATTTGTAATTGTGAAGCAAAATGGTCAAATTGACCAACAGGCTGGCGAAGCCTACGTTCGATTATTACTAACCAACCAAGGTCAAGAATTAATTTCTAAGTCTGGATTTGTGAGAATCCAGTAAATATTATGTCGCAGAAAAATGAAACACCAATTTTAATCATGTCACTGCTAATTACAATTGGATTAATTGGCGGTGGCTTTTGGTGGTTTAGTCAAAATTTTAGTGGCTCGAATTCGGATCGAACTACTAGTTCTCAATCCCCTAATTCTCAGTCAAGTAATAGTAATACACCCAGTAGTGCCCCTGTAACCGAACAAGCTGCCACAAGCGCCACAGGTACGACTTTAACTAGTGTCCAAAACGTGCCGACAGGACTATTTAATTACGGAGGTAGTACATCTTGGGCACCAATTCGGCTGGTAGTAGACCCAGTTATCCAAAAAGAACGACCAGAATATCGATTGCGATACGTACAGCCAAACAATGCCAAAGCAGGTTCTAGCATAGGCATACAATCTTTAATTGATGGTCAACTCACATTTGCCCAATCTTCTCGACCAATAACAGACCTAGAGATAACCCGTGCTAAACAAAGAGGCTTTGACCTCAAACAAATCCCTGTGGCGATAGATGGATTAGCAGCCGCAGTTAACCCTAATCTAAATATTTCCGGCTTAACGGTAGAACAATTAAAATCAATTTACACAGGCAAAATCAAAAACTGGAAAGAAGTAGGTGGTTCTGATATTCCCGTGAAAGCTTATTCCCGTCGAATTGAAGATGGCGGAACCGTCGAACTATTCATCCAGGATATCTTGGGTGGTGAAAAATTTGCTCCGAATGTGGAATTTATTTCCACTACTACCCAAGCTCTCAAAAAAGTTTCTGAGAATCCCGGTAGTATTTATTTTGCTTCTGCCCCGGAAGTCATTCCCCAATGTTCAATTAGACCCTTACCTTTGGGGCGATCGCCTGGTAAATATGTTGCCCCTTACCAAGAGCCATTCATTCTCTCATCTGAATGCCCTGGAAAGCGCAACAAGTTAAACATTGAAGCATTTCAGTCTGGTACATACCCGATCACCCGTAATCTGTTCGTGGTGGTCAAACAGAATGGGCAAATCGAGCAGCAGGCTGGCGATGCATATACTAACTTACTACTGACACAGCAAGGACAAGAATTAATTTCCCAAGCTGGATTTGTGAAAATTCGGTGATAGATAAATACACAAGAATACTTAACTTTAGGAGCGTTGAGGAGAGTATTTATCAACCCTCCTACAGCGCTATCTAACCAGTTGACCTACACTCCAGCACGGAAGTTTTATCTCCGTGCTGTCAAGAATGTCCTAGCTAGCTCGATTAATCGACTCAGCAGGCAAGCAAATCAGATTATCACCTTGAGTCAAGATTAAACCACGTTGACGTAGTTTACCCATTAAACGAGTCACGGTAACACGAGTTGAACCAATCGCACTACCAATTTGGGCATGGGTGAGAGGGAATGGCAAACAGTAACCACGAATTACATCGGGATCAGTTTCACTCATCGCTGGCTCGCCATATTCCTCAATCAATAAAGTCAGGAAACCCAAGAGTCGGTCAATTGTGCGCCGTTGCCCTAAAGCACTCAACCACAGCAACTTACGCTGGTGTTGATACCTGAAAGCATCCATTACTTCGCGGCGGAAATGGGGCCAGTTGTCCAAATCATGCCAATACATCCACAACACGGCAGTTTGGTCAACATGCGCGTAAGCTTGGAGTGTGAAAGGGGACTGAGCAACAATTTCAAACGGTTGACCTGCACCAACGAATCCTAAGAAAGCTTCTTCAGGAGTTCGATTGATACGACGGGACGTTAGCTGACTGGCTGTAGCACTGACTTGAGCGGTTCCTACCATGCGGATAGCACCCCTTTGCACTAAGTACAACAATCCAGGTCTAGCTGGAATGCGCTCATCTTTGCTGAAGGTGCGGCAGCGATAGTGTTCTTGAGCCCAGTCAAGAATACGTTGCCAAGTTAAAAAAGGACGTGATGCCTCTGAAAAGGAGGATGGAGATTGCATAGGTAACAAAGAGCGTTTGGCTGAAGACAAAGACGTCAAATAAAAGGTGCAAGGAGTGTCTTTGTGTGGCACTTACAGGCTTAACACCTAACGTGCCAGCCATGTTTAAGGGTAGAAATTAGTTTCTACTCTTTTTGCTATATTTCTACTGTACAATGAAGGTAATGAATTTTACCCATTATTTATTAAATTTCATGGAATTCTTATTTTTCTCCCTCAAAATTAAAGTTATGTCAAAAGGTAGATGACATAAGAATAGGAACTTTGGTACTCAAGGCTGTTGTCATCCGTGTACTATGTGAATCAAATGTTACTAGTTAGCAAATACACAGCTATTAAACAGCTAGTAAATAGTTATTTACAAGAGTCACTAAGTACTTATGCTGGGTATGCAAAAAACTTATACATTCCTGCAAATGAAAATTTGGTCTATCAAAGTAGAGATAAAAGTAAAGTTTTGTATATTTCGGGAATTGCTCTCAAGCTAGCAAAGTCTCATCATTTGGACGCTTCAGAGATTGCGAATCAAATTGCTTCTCATTTTTCAAGGAATTGTGACAAAAGCTTTCGAGTTGAGGTATTAGCCCCGGCATGGATTCGGATTCAAGTTGCGGATACAGTTGTCGCTTCCTGCTTGCAAAGTTTAGTTGAGTTTGCAGGAGAGCAAGCAAGTTTTTTTCATACCTCAATGGCTTCTCCAATACTTCCCATCAATGACTCTATTTTTTTGGCTCAGTACGCTCATGCACGTTGTTGTTCTTTGTTGGGATTAGCTCAACGCCAAGGATTAATACAAATTGATCAAAATTTGCAGATACCTTGGTTGATTAAAGATGAGATTAGCAATGACACATTTCGTTGCACTGATGTCTTATCCCGTTGTTTAATCGGCGAAATTGTAACTGTCCTAGATGATTTAGCGGATATTAATCATAGTGATATCGGTCATTGGCAGAAAACAGCTATATCTATAAGTAAATTATTTGAGGATTTTTGGCGCAGTTGCCGTATTTGGGGTGAAGTCAAAATTAACTCGCCTGAACTTGCACTTACTAGATTAGGATTGGTGCTGGTGACTCAAGTGGTATTGCAGTTTTTGCTAGAAACTAAGTTGGGTGTTTCCGCGCTGCGGGAATTATAAGGGTTTTTGTCCCCTTACACTGCAATAGTTAAGATAATCAAAACTTTTGTAACAAGTCTTGACTGAATGAGGTAGTCAAGATATATTTACTGGTGTGTGAGGAGCGAACCAGCAAGGGCACCGAGACGAAACACGGCCAGTCGTCGGTGTCCTTTCTGATTTTTTATTATTGGGCAACAGTTAGTAATTAATTAGTAATTACTGAGTGGTTAGTATAATTTTTTTTTACTAACCTGACAGTTCACAGCAATGACTAATATCCAATAGCGTAAAAATTAACTAAGAATAAATTTTTCGATCGCAACTGCGACTCCATTTTGTTCGACACTGGGAGCAACCCATTTGGCGATCGCCTTCACCCCATCAGGCGCATCACCCATAGCGACACCGATAGCAGCATATTGTAGCATTTCAACATCATTAAAATTATCGCCAATAGTCATGATATTGCTTGGTTGCAGCTCGAGTACTTCTTCAGCCAGGTAGCGGACTGCTGTACCCTTATTCACAAATGGATTTGTGGCTTCAAAGAAAGTCGCGACTGAAGTTGTCAGGTATAGTTCTGCGGGAGTGTATTGACGGCGTAGATTTCCCAACAATCTATTAATAACATCAACATCATCACACAAAGCTAATACTTTAGTTGGTTCGTTGTCGAGAGTTTGGCGTAAATCGCCGACTGGAATGGCATTTATATTAGAACGTTTCGCATAGATTTTGCTTTCCCGTGTCAGTTCGCGCACGTATAGTTCGTCATTAATATAGAAATGTACCGATAGCACATCCTTAAATTCGGGTTGCTCAAAATAATCAAGTAATTGCAGGGCTGTTTCCCGTTTGACTGTGAGATGACGGTGGATTTTGTTTGTCGTCGGGTGTTGAATCCAAGCACCTTGGTAGGCGATTAAAGGAAGTGTCGAACCGATTTCCTGGTGGAAGCGTAAAGCCGAACGATACATTCTGCCTGTCGCTACAGCCACTTGCACACCTTTTGCCTGTGCTTGAGCGATCGCTTTTTTCACTTTTTCGCTAACTCTATTCGAGTGTCCGGCGATTGTACCATCAATATCTACTACTAATAGCTTGATCTCATTGGTTAATGTACTGGTGTTCTCTTCCTGCATAAATTCCTGCCCCATTTAAAATTAAGTCCCAGTATGAGGTTATCAGGGAAATACGATATCCGGGGAGAGAGGGGGATGCGGAGAGATGTTGACTTAGACTTTAATGATGTGTGTTTGTTGGTGACTTAGGTAAAGGCAATTTGCAACCCACTCCTAAACCTGAAACTATTGTTGTACTTTTGCGTGTCAGAACTGCTGGTGCATGGTTGCGTCATAGTCGCAAAAAGACAACTGCTGCTGAGTTTGAATGTTAATAAACTTGAATTAATCTGACCTAAGTTGCAATAGTTAAAATTTATTAGATTTCAGATTCTCGACTTTCTTAAAGAAATTTGGGAATCTAATTTTTTACTGTGAGTGTGATGGAACCTAAACCAACCGCAATAATTTTTCTAGTATGCCAAATCTTTTATTCACACAAGAGAAAAAAGGCAAGTTGTTCTTAAAAACTTACGTGTTAATACTTAGAGAGCAATGGAACTTTAAATATTTTCTCAAATAATGACTTAAATCCCAGAAAATACCCCTAAATACAATAGTCAAAAATATCATATTTGGGGAAATAACTTTTCTTTTAGGTGATGTTAGTTCTTATCAATAAAGACTTAGCGAAAAATAACTATTACTATAGATGCATAATCTAACTCTAAGTTATTAAGTATGTATTCAGATAAAAACACTATTTAAAAAAAATCAAAATAGATTGTTTTTGCAATGTTGATTTTTTTGAGTTAATAGAAGGATTTTAAATCATGTTTAACAAAGGTTTATCAGGTTTATTAGCTGTTATTTCTATTACTAGCTCATTTGCAGCAATTTCTCCTGCAAACGCGACTCAATTTTCACAAAGTACTAAAGCTAATTACAAAAATAAATACGAATATTCAAAAGCTACTGAAAAGAAATTCAAATCAGAACACGAAAAGTCTAAAGGTGAGGAAGAGGAAACTAGAAAACAATACGAAAAGTCTAAAAGTGCTGAAGATAAATTCAAATCAGAACACGAAAAGTCTAAAGGTGAGGAAGAGGAAGCTAGAAAACAATACGAAAAGTCTAAAAGTGCTGAAGAGGAAGCCAAAAAACAATATGAAAATGCAAATAGGAGTAATGTAAGTCAGTCGGTTAAAAATGCCAAGAAAGCTGCCTATGAGGAAGCTAAAACCAAAACTACAAAAGACTTACAAAAACACCAAGATTGTCAAGGTAAGACTAAAGAGAATTTCAAGGTTTATGAGGAAGCTAAAAACAAAACTACAAAAGACTGGCAAAAACACCAAGATTGTCAAGGTAAGACTAAAGAGACTTTAAAGGTTTATGAGGAAGCTAAAAACAAAACTACAAAAGACTTACAAAAACACCAAGATTGTCAAGGTAAGACTAAAGAGACTTTAAAGTTTTATGGGGAAGCTAAAACCAAAACCATAAAAGACTGGCAAAAACACCAAGATTGTCAAGGTAAGGCTAAAGAGACTTTAAAGGCTTATGAGGAAGCTAAAAACAAAACTATAGAAGACTTAAAGAAGTATGAAGAAGTTAAAATAGTACTAGAAACACCAGTCGAAACACCAGTCGAAACGCCAGTCGAAACACCAGTTGAAACGCCAGTCGAAACACCAGTCGAAACACCAGTTGAAACACCAGTCGAAACACCCGTTGAAACACCAGTCGAAACACCTGTCAAAACGCCTGTCGTTACTGAATCCTCAACCCAAAAAGTACCTGAGCCTGGTACAATAATTGCAATTTTGAGTATGAGTGGTGCTAGTGTATTGCTGCGTCGTCGAAAAAACTAAAGTTTCCCCATTAACTGCGCTAATTATGATTGAAGTCAGATCATTCAAATCAAAATTTGAAATCAGGCTATCACATCAAAATCATTAATCAATATTTCCGCTAAATTTAGCTAAATTTAATGGTAGAGATACGATCGCACATCGTCATCTCTACTTTTTTAATGTTCCGAATGGGAGCCTACTAGCTACAATAAGGGATGTCCGATACACAACAAGCCTGAAATCTGTTGACTTCTGCATCTTCTACCCCACAAAAACCAACGTTCATTCTGATTGATGGACATTCACTGGCATTTCGTTCTTATTTTGCTTTCGCGAAGGGACGTGACAAAGGCTTGCGTACCAAGTCTGGTATCCCCACCAGTGTTTGTTTTGGCTTCCTCAAATCGCTGTTGGAGGTAATAGCCAAGGAACAACCCAGCAATATTGCCATTGCTTTTGATTTGGGTTTACCCACTTTTCGCCATGAAGCTGATGATACCTATAAAGGCGATCGTCCGGGAACCCCTGAGGATTTTATTCCCGATTTGCAGAATTTACACGAATTATTAGATGCGCTTAATCTCAAAGTGTTGACGGCTCCGGGTTATGAAGCAGATGATATTTTGGGCACTTTGTCACAAAGGGCTACAAATGCCGGTTATCGCGTGAAAATTCTCACCGGAGATAGAGATTTATTTCAATTAGTTGACACAGAGAAAGATATTAATGTTCTCTATTTAAGTAAAGAATCATTACAGCGATCGACTTCTGGTTTACCTGAATTTGGAGAAGCAGAAGTTAAGGAAAAGCTGGGAGTTTTGCCTTCGCAAGTGATTGACTATAAAGCCCTTTGTGGTGATAGTTCCGATAATATTCCTGGTGTGAAAGGAATTGGCGATAAAACCGCAGTTCAACTGTTAAATACCTATGGTTCCCTTGAGCAAATTTACGCTTCATTAAGTGATATTAAAGGCGCAACCTTGAAAAAATTGGTAGATGGCAAAGAAGACGCGGAAAAATCTCGTTATTTAGCAACTATTGTTCAAGATGTACCTCTGGAAGTAAATCTTGAAGATTGTCGATTAAAAGGTTTTGATACAAATAACCTCACACCCATTCTCGAAAAATTAGAATTTAATTCGTTTCTTGGCAAAATCAATCAAATTCAAGAACGTCTTGGTGGTGTTGTTACGACAACTGATATTTCCTATATTTCCTCTGCTAACACAGCCAATCAAGCTACTCAAAACTCGAAGAATGTTGTTTCTCCTCTCAATTCCAGTAACGATTTTGATTTATGGTTTTGGAGTCCAGAAGATAGCGATGCATCACAACAACAACCTACCGCTAATATTGAACCACATATTATTGATACGGAAGCAAAACTAAATGACTTAATTAAAATATTAAAAGAACACACAAATCCGCAAATACCAGTCGCTTGGGATACAGAAACTAGTGATTTAGAACCTCGTGATGCTCAATTAGTGGGTATTGGTTGTTGCTGGGGGATAGAAGCAGATGAAGTTGCTTATATTCCTCTTCATCATAGTCAAGGGGAAAATTTAGATTTAGCCACAACACTAGCAAAACTCAAACCAATATTGGAAAGTGATAAATATCCCAAAACTTTCCAAAATGCAAAATTTGACCGTTTGATTTTTAAATGTAAAGGAGTTAATCTAGCTGGGGTTGTATTTGATCCAATGCTAGCTAGTTATATTTTAAATCCAGATTATAGCCATAATTTAAATGCAATTACTGAGCGATATTTAGGTATAATTTTAACTAGTTATCAAGATTTAGTTCCCAAAGGGAAAAATATCGGTGATATTGATATTCATAAAGTAGCTTATTACTGCTGCTTGCAGGTTTATGCAACATTTCAGTTAGTCATTAAACTGCGTGAGGAACTAGAAAAAAATCCGATTTCCTTAAAACTCCTGTTGGAAGTCGAACAACCACTCGAACCTGTTTTAGCCGAGATGGAATATCTAGGAATCCGCATTGATACTGCTTATCTTCAGGAACTTTCCCAAATCTTAGAAACTGATTTAGCTAAATATGAACAGCAAGTTTATGAAATTGCTGAGGAGAAATTTAATTTAGGTTCACCCAAAAAGCTGAGTCAAATACTATTTGAGAAGTTGGGTTTAAGTACTAAATATTCCCGAAAAATTCAAACTGGGTACTCTACAGATGCAGGCACTCTAGAACGTTTAGGTGAAGTTGATAAAACTGGAATTATTGACGCAATTACCGAGTATCGAACCCTTTCAAAATTAAAATCTACCTATGTTGACGCGTTACCAAAATTAGTACGTCCAGATACTCAACGTGTGCATACAGATTTTAATCAAACCGCAACATCAACTGGACGCTTATCTTCATCAAACCCCAATTTACAAAATATTCCTATTCGGACTGCATTTAGCCGCCAAATTCGCAAAGCATTTCTACCCGAATCTGGATGGTTAATGGTAGCTGCCGATTATTCACAAATAGAATTGCGGATTTTAGCACATTTAAGTGAAGAGCCAATTTTACTTGAAGCCTATCAAAACAACGAAGATATTCATACAGTTACCGCCAGATTAATGTTTGAAAAAGATGATATTTCTGATAGCGATCGCCGAGTTGCAAAAACGATTAATTTTGGCGTAATCTATGGTATGGGTTCGTTGAAGTTTTCCCGTTCCACTGGTGTTGATAAAAATTTAGCAAATCAGTTTATCAAACGTTTTTATACACGCTATCCCCGGATTTTTGAATATTTGGAAAGTGTGAAAAAGCAAGCGATTACAAATGGATATGTCGAAACAATTTTAGGTCGTCGTCGCTATTTCGATTTTACAGGTGAAAGCCTCAGAAAGTTAAAAGGTACTAATCCCGAAGATATTGATTTGACGAAACTAAAAAATCTCGGTGCTTACGACTCTGGCTTACTTCGTTCGGCTGCTAATGCACCAATTCAGGGTTCGAGTGCTGATATTATCAAAATTGCCATGGTGCAAATGCAAGAAGTTTTGCACAATTACCAAGCAAGGTTATTATTACAAGTCCATGACGAATTGGTTTTTGAGGTTCCACCCCAAGAATGGGAAGAATTACGAGTAAAAATTAAGTCGGTGATGGAAAATGCAGTCAGCCTGCGAGTGCCTTTATTAGTTGAAGCTCGTGCTGGTGATAATTGGATGGAGACAAAATAAAGCCTTGCTAAATTAGTCAGGAAATAATCTCCTGGCATCTGAAGCACCATAAGCGAACACAACTGATAATAATTGGAAAACAGGATTTTGATGATGCTTTACGATCGCTCGCTGGAATGGTTAACTGTATTTAGTTATGTCACTTTGACACTGTTTGTGATTGGCTGCATTCTGGTAGCGGGAAAAAATAAAGCCTGAGTACAGCTTAAACAAGCTTAAAAATCATCATCGGAGAAAAATTCTGGTTCGTCATCTAATTGGGAATTATTCTGTCCCAAAGCGACGAGACTACCCAGAGTTTTCAGAACAGTCGTGCTAATTATTCCAATACCCACACTCAACGCCAAAATAAAACCAAAGGGTATTTGGATTGATTGGTAAGTGAGAAACTTTAAAGATACTGGTTCACCATTTCTCATCGCGATAATCGCAATTACCACTACCCAAAAAGCTATAACTAGTGATGTCAATAGGCTCGCGATCGTTTTCATTTTATTAAGATATTTAACTTTTTGTAAATTTTTGAGAATTCTCTATTAGAGATTTTAGCTTCAAATTCAGCAGATACCATACTAGTAATAGCCGACAAAACAAGAATGTAGAGCAGTATATCGACAAATCAAATTATTGAAGCCAGTTTGAGAAGTGGAAAATTTGTATCCAAATATATCTTTTACATTTGTCACAATATATATAGCTAAGTATTCAGTAAATTCTGGAGTTATGGAACTTTCATCCTGCGGTACTTGACAACTCAAATTTGAGTATAAGAAGTAACCACAATGAAGCTCTTAGCAGTATAAACTGTATCAAATAGCTATTAAAGCAAGGTTTTACTGTTGTAGTAAAACTAATCGCCATATATACCATACATGGTTTAAATTGGGACTCTTTAACTAATGTTCAGTGGTGAGCAGGTTAAATGATTCAGAGTGATCATTTTTCCCAATTTACTCTTTGAAAATCCCACATTACCAGCAAACAGCTAAGAGTTCAGAGTATAAATACTTGTTTAAGTTGTAATCAGCATCAACCTTCATGCCCTTGATGCTGAATTTTGTCAACATCTTGAAAATCGGCTAATTTTCAGATAATTTCTCAACTGGTATTTTTCAACTTGTATTTTCTTCCTCCACCAAACCCGAACAATGTCAACCCCTGAGCGACCATTCGCCAGTTATCACCTTTGGAGTTTAGTCACCCCAGCAGCAGCACAACAACGCTGGCATTGCCAGATGCGAAGGGGATTTATCAAGGCGCGTCAACACGAACCACAAGTGAAAGCGCTGCTCAAAAATGTGAGTGCATCACAACGCATTGGGTTATTGGCACAAAGAGGAGTATACGAGTTTCATTACAATCCCAGGTTGTTGAAAGCAGAGAATGGGGTAGAAAAAGTTGCAGAGTTATTGAAGTTAAAAGAAAACAGCGAAGAAGTTCAACAACGGGTGCTGCAAATTTTGAGGAATTATCACTCATCCCCAATGCTTTCCGATAAACGGATTTTACTATTAACACGGGGTGATGAAGGTTTTCCTAAAGCGATCGCTATTGAAAAAGAAAATTATAATTTTCGCTTGTATGCTTCGATGGATTGCATTTTTATCGAACAAGATGTGACATTTACATCGATGTCCCATGTACGTACTTTACATATTTTAGATTTTAAAACTGGGAAGTCTCCATTCGACTTACGGCAAGCTTTAGTCTACTTGCTAGCAGTTCGTTATCTATATCCTGAATATCAAGCTGTCGCATCTTTTTATAATTTAGAATTAGGTAAAAAATCAGAGTTAATTGTTATTTCTAATAGTGAACTAGATCATGTTGAAAATGAGCTTGCTGATATTGCTCAAAAGCATCAGCAAGATATGTATCTTTTCCATGAAGAAACTCAAAAATTTAGTAGTATTTTCCCCCCAAATCCTGGTCATCACTGCCGTTTTTGTGCATTTAGAACAATTTGTCAATTCTCAAATTGTAGTGTGGATAAGCATGGATAGAAAACCATTGATCAACTAAATATTTAACAGCACTTCGCTCACGTTAAATCAAATCGGATTTCCATAGTTGAACCTATTTATATCTGTTGTATATCTTTGTTTTACAGATCCAAAATATATACTTTGCGTCAAAATGTAGAAGCTTTGATTTAAAGTAAAGATTACTAATTTATCAAACTAAAAAAATGTCAGCAGAGTATGGCTTAATTGGGGATTTTACCACTGTTTTGGCAACATCAGCTTTTGGAGGATATTTAGCCAACAGATTGCGTCAACCTGTTTTGCTTGGTTATATACTCAGTGGCATGATTATTGGACCTTTCGGTTGCAAACTTCTTAACGAGATTACCCGAATTCAATCTCTTGCTACGATTGGTGTGGCTTTTTTATTATTTGCACTAGGAGTCGAATTTTCTTTAGCAGAACTCAAGCGGGTTAAAGATATTGCCTTCAAAGGCAGTTTGTTACAAATTGGTTTAACTGCTGCTGTGGTTGCCATTGTGACTATCTGGTTAGGGTGGGTTAATGGCATAATTCAAGGTAGTTTTTTAGGATTAACTCTTTCTCTATCTTCAACGGCTGTGGTTCTCAAAAGTCTAGCAGAAAAGGGAGAAACAAATACAATCCACGGTCAAGTAATGCTCGCAATTCTGATAGCTCAAGATTTAGCATTGGGATTAATGCTGGCATTTTTGCCGGCTCTACAAGAACCTAAAACTTTCCTTTTAGCCGTAAGTATTGTATTGCTCAAAGTTTTGGTATTTCTAATATTTGCTCTAGTATTTGGTCGATGGATAGTACCTCATTTAATTAAGCAAGTTGCGGCAACTGAAAATACAGAATTATTTCTGATCACAGTGATTGCTATCTGTTTAGGGGTTGCATTAATCACAAATTATCTGAGTTTGTCAATTGAAATAGGGGCATTTGTTGCGGGCTTGATGATTTCCGAAATTGACTATTCAGACCATGCATTAGCCAAAATTTTACCTTTAAGAGATACTTTTTCCTGTCTTTTCTTTGCATCGATTGGGATGCTGATAAACCCAGTGATTTTACTGCAAAATTTTGGTGTAATTATCGGCTTAGTCACGTTAGTCATGTTCGGGAAAGCAATTATTATCTTGCCGATAATTTTGAGGTTTGGCTATTCACTGAAAACGGCAATTATTACCAGTTTAGGTATTAATCAAATTGGAGAATTCTCCTTTGTCTTGGCTTTAGCAGGTTTGAAGGACGGGTTAATTCCCGAAAAAACTTATTTACTACTATTGGGAACAACCGCAATTACCCTGGTACTAACTCCCCTCTGTCTAAATATTGCTCCTCACTTGATTAACAAATTAAACAGTATAGATTTCCTAAAAAAATATTTGCAGACTTTTACCGAACCAAAGCTATTATCCATTCCCGAAAATATTAGTGGTCATGTAGTTGTTGCTGGTTATGGCAGAGTCGGACAAATCATCGTCAAAATTCTCCAAAATCAAGGATATCCAATTTTAGTAATCGAAAATAGTGAAGCTGCAATTCAAAGATTGAGAATGCAAGAAATTCCCTATATCTTTGGTGATGCAGATTCCGAATTAGTCTTAGAAAAAAGCTATTTAGAAACCGCAAAAGCTTTAACCATTGCACTACCCGATCCTGCCAGCGCGCGCTTACTTTTGCAAAGAGCATTAAAAATTGCACCAAAATTAGATATTATCGTGCGATCGCACCACAATCACGAAATTGATGTACTGACGCAAATGGGGGCGAAGGAAGTTGTCCAACCGGAATTTGAAGCAGCTTTGGAACTGGGGGCGCATCTCCTGAAAACTTTAGGGGCAGTCGAACATCATATCTATAGTGTCATTGCTGACATTCGCGCTGATAAATACCGAAGTATTCGACCAGAACGAGAATAGAATCCTCACAATTTCCTCAAATTATCTGCGTATAACAAAAGTATGAGACTTAAGAGCGCCAGATCAAGATCAAAACCTCTCTTAAGCGGCAGTCACTCAATGCGTAGAAGGAAATTTTTCCCATGCTGGAAACATTCGTAAATCCACAAATTAACCAGGATGCCAGAGAACAAGCCTTGGTATTACCATTTGCAGCAGTCGGGATTGTAGATATTCCCCTTGTCGGTGGTAAAAACGCTTCACTGGGAGAAATGATTCAACAGTTAACACCCAAAGGTGTACGAGTTCCCACTGGTTTTGCTACTACTGCTCGTGCTTATCGCTACTTTATTGAAGCTGCTGGTTTAGAAAAACAACTCCGGGAAGTGTTTGCCGATTTGAATGTGGAAAATATGGATAATTTGCATCAACGGGGTCAAAAAGCCCGGGCATTAATGTTGCAAACCCCATTTCCACAGCCATTGGAAGATGCAATTACTCAAGCATACAAACAATTGTGTGAAGAATACGGAACTGACACTGATGTCGCAGTTCGTTCCAGCGCCACGGCGGAAGATTTACCAGATGCTAGTTTTGCTGGACAACAGGAAACTTACCTCAATGTCCACGGTTTACCAGGAGTACTCGAAGCTTGTCATAAATGCTTTGCATCAATTTTTACAGACCGGGCAATTTCCTACCGTCAAATCAAAGGGTTCGACCATTTTAGTATTGCCCTTTCCGTCGGTGTTCAAAAGATGGTGCGATCGGATTTAGCAGCATCGGGTGTGATGTTTTCCATCGATACCGAGACGGGATTTAAAGATGCGGCATTGATTACTGCTGCTTATGGGTTGGGTGAAAATGTCGTTCAGGGTGCCGTCAATCCTGATGAATATTTAGTCTTTAAACCGACATTAAAAGAGGGATATAGCCCAATTTTAAGCAAGCGTTTGGGAAGCAAAGAAATCAAAATGATTTATGAAATGGGAGGTTCCAAACAAACTAAAAATGTCATGGTTCCAGAGAGCGATCGCACTTTATTTGCCCTCACTGATGCGGAAATTATTGAGCTAGCACGTTGGACTTGTTTAATTGAGGAACACTATTCTCAAGTGCGTGCTATTCATACTCCTATGGATATTGAGTGGGCAAAAGATGGCATTAGTAATCAATTATTTATTGTTCAAGCCCGACCGGAAACAGTACAGTCGCAAAAAGCTAAGAATCTGTTGCGTTCCTATCATTTAAAAGCTAAAAGTGACGTAATCATCTCTGGACGTGCAGTGGGAGAAATGATTGGAAATGGCAAAGCGAGAGTAATTTTAGATGTGCATCAAATTAACCAATTTCAACCGGGAGAAGTATTAGTAACTAACCGTACAGACCCGGACTGGGAACCTATTATGAAAAAAGCAAGTGCAATTGTGACAAATACGGGTGGTCGTGTCTGTCATGCTGCAATTATCGCTAGAGAAATGGGTATTCCGGCAATCGTTGGTTGTGGAAATGCGACCAAATTAATTAAAAATGGAGATGAGATTACAGTCTCTTGTGCAGAAGGGGAAACTGGCAATATCTATCGGGGATTATTAGATTATGAAGTGCAAGAAATTCCCTTAGAAAAACTGCCCCGTACCCGCACGAAAATTATGATGAATGTGGGTAATCCAGAAGAAGCATTTAGTTTAAGCGCAATGCCTAATGATGGTGTGGGATTGGCAAGAATGGAGTTTATTATTGCTAATCATATTAAAGCTCATCCCCTCGCATTGATACATTTTGACGAGTTAGAAGACGAGCTTGCCAAATACAAAATTGCCGAATTAACACCACAATACGAGAACAAAACTGAATTTTTTGTTGATAAACTTGCTCAAGGTATTAGCACAATCGCCGCCGCATTTTATCCCAAACCAGTAATTGTCCGTCTCAGTGATTTCAAGAGTAATGAATATGCGAATCTCTTGGGCGGAAAACAATTTGAGCCAACTGAAGAGAACCCAATGATTGGCTGGCGAGGTGCATCACGTTACTACGATGAAAGATATCGTGAAGGCTTTGCTTTAGAATGTCAAGCGATGAAAAAAGTCCGTGACGAAATGGGTTTAACTAATGTCATTTTAATGGTGCCATTTTGTCGAACTCCTCAAGAAGGTAAACGAGTCCTTGCAGAAATGGCAAAACATGGATTAGTTAGGGGAGAGAATAATTTACAAGTTTATGTCATGTGTGAATTGCCGAGTAATGTACTACTTGCAGATAAATTTAGCGAAGTTTTTGATGGTTTTTCAATTGGTTCTAATGATTTGACTCAATTAACTTTAGGATTGGATCGAGATTCAGAATTAGTTGCACATTTATTTGACGAACGTGATGAAGCTGTCAAACGCACAATTGCTCAAGCTATTCACACCGCTAAAGAATATGGACGTAAAATTGGTATTTGTGGACAAGCTCCCAGTGACTACCCAGAATTTGCTCGTTTCCTTGTTCAAGAAGGTATTGATTCTATTAGTCTTAACCCTGATTCTGTCTTGAAGACTTTATTAGAGATTGCCGCAGCAGAGGGAAATTAGGAGTTGGAAGTGAGGATATAAGTATCATTAAATTAAAGCTTATCTTGCTGGCAATTAATTGCTGCCAAAATTAATAATTGTAGAGACATTCAGGTTCAATTACTATTCAATCTTATGTCTCTACTTCAGATAAAAAATCAAGAAAGGTAATAACTATGTTCCACAAAATCTTAGTTGCAGTTGATAATTCTCCCGTGAGTACAAAAGTATTTGATGAGGCAGTAAATTTAGCCAAAGAAACAAATGCAAATTTAATGTTGATTCATGTTTTATCTCCATTTGATGAATCTTATCTGACTTCATCGGGAGCTTATTCAAGTAGCTACTATCCTACTTTTAATGCCAATAATCTTGAGTATTACATGGGAGTATGGGAAGAATTAAAAGAGGAAGGATTAAAGTATTTAAATATGCTTTGTGATGAAGCAAATAAATTGGGTGTGCCTACAGAAATCACCCAAAATTTAGGCGATCCAGGCAGAACAATTTGTGAACTTGCGAGTAATTGGAACGCCGATTTAATAATTATTGGTCGTCGTGGTCGTAGTGGTTTAAATGAGTTTTTCTTGGGTAGTGTGAGTAATTATGTTTTACATCATGCACCTTGTTCTGTTCTGACTGTACAAGGAAAAAATATTGTGAAGGCAGCAGAAGCAGAAAAATTAGAAACAACCTCAATTTAAAGTTGCGTTTTGAAGTTGCGATCGCTCACTGATAACTAATTCCCGAGGTGACTGTAATGGCTGAAATCAATGGTATTTGGGATGTAAAAGAAACAGATTTTCCACAAACAGCAACCACAGAAGCAAAACTGAAATTTCTGCTTAACTACGCCATACTTGCACCTTCTAGTCACAATACTCAACCCTGGCATTTCCAAATCACTTCTAATGCCATTTATCTCTATGCTGACAGAACTCGTTTGTTACCAATTGCTGATCCCCAAGGGCGAGAGCTAATTATTAGTTGTGGTGCTGCTTTATTTAACTTACGTATAGCTATACGTCACTTTGGTTACATGGAAAAAATCACCACTTTTCCAGAACCCGAAGAACCTGATTTATTAGCTTGTATCGAATTAGGCGAATATATACAGTCGAGTACTGATGATAATTTGCTATTTCAGGCAATTCCTCGGCGACATACTAACAGGCACGATTACCAAGATTGGGATATTCCAGAGACATTCTTCAAATGGTTACAGAAAGATGCTGCACAAGAGAGTGGATATTTACATGTAGTCAAAAATACTATAGTCCGGCGTGCCATTACTGACTTAGTTGCAGAAGCCGACCATTTACAAATGGCTGATGCAAATTACCGTAGTGAATTAGCTACATGGATGCGTCCTAGTAGTAGTAAAAGTCATGATGGTATTCCTGTCTACGCTCACGGTATAGACGAACACTTTGATTTTACAACTCCCTTATTTGCTCTAGTTTTGCGAAATATTAATATGGGCGATTCTGTTGCCGAACATAGTCGCAAATTGCTAGAAAATTCTCCGGCAATTATCGTTTTTGCGACTGAAACAGATACACCTAGCGATTGGTTAGCAATAGGACAAGCATTAGAACGGGTATTGCTGCGGGGACAAGTAGTTGGCTTATCTACATCTTTTTTAAATCAGCCAATTCAAGTACCAGAATTACGCAGGCAATTAAGCCAGTTTCTTGACTGTTGTGCCTATCCACAAATTATTTTGCGTTTGGGTTTTGGTGTGGAAGTGAAACCAACACCAAGACGTTCTGTTGATGAGGTTATGATATCAGCTTTGTCTAATGTCTAAGTCTAAATATTGATGATAAAACCAACGCAGAGAGTTTTTCATTACTACTGATGAAAAACTCTAATATTCTTTAACTAAAAGATAGTATTATCTTGTGATTTTGGGAATTAAGGATGTATATGCTACTGAGAAAAGCAGAAATAACTTCTTTTGTAATTGTGCTAACAACCTTAATTGTTGGGGTTAAATTATATCCACAATTACCTGAACAGATGGCTGCTCACTGGAATATTTTAGGGCAAGTAGATGGATATATACCAAAAAAAAATGCTGTCTTTTTACCGCTAATTTTAATTGCGATCGCAACTTTCATCTTAACTATAATTCCTCGATTTGAGAAAAGGTTTAGAGCTAATATACAGTCATTTAGAAATTATTATGATGGCTTCATTATTATCTTTGATTTATTCCTAGTATTGATTTATCTACAGACTCTTATCTGGAATTTAGGTATTACCATCAGCTTTAGTTTTACCATGCCAATTTTTTTAGGAATCCTGTGGTTATATCTGGGATTTTTATTGGAGAAAACAAAAATCAATCGTTTTTGTGGAATTAGAACACCTTGGACGATGCAAAGCGAAACAGTTTGGCATAAAACCCATTTAATTGCAGGTAAATTGTTCAAACTTGCTGGTTTAATTTCTGGAATTGGTATTATATTTCCACGCCTGAGTTTTTTCTTTGCTCTAGTTCCTATTTTTGGTATTCTTGCCTATATAATCATTTATTCCTACCAAGAGTATCAACAGGAAAAACAACATTCTGTATGAATTTTTCCATAAAATAAGGCTTTGAACATGTCTAACAACTATCAGCAAAAAATCACTTCACTGTGGAATGTTTTTCTTTTGGGTACATTGTTCCATACTCAATTAGGTTTAATGCCACTATTCCACGGTTTAAGCATTGCTCATCCTAATTTACATGCTCACGATTTCAAAGATATATCATCTATTTTGTGGTTAATGTTACTTTTTTTTATTTTGCCAGTCTTGGCAATTATTGCCACCAATTTTACTAATTCCCGAAGCTACAGATTTACTCACTTTTGCTTGACTATTATCTATTCTGTGATGAATTTTATTCACTTAGCTATGGATTTAAATGTCAAACCAATTATTTGGTCACAAATTACTTTGATGGTAATTTTATTTTTAATTGGTTTGTTATTAAATATTGTTTCATACCAATGGATACGGGAAGGAATGCATAAAAAACAATTACATATTCAAGGGAACTAAAAAGCATTTGCAGGTGCTTGTATGTCTGAAAATACTTTATATAAATTGAACCTTTAGATAAACAAACCCTGTTTCTTGGATTGAAATATTGAGCATCCTCTTACTTTTTGATGAGAAACTTACTTTCTCACCACACAATTAGGCTTATCTCTAAATCGTTAGATAACCAGTTATACCATTTCACTAAAATCGTGAAACATGTCCAAATTCTGAAACCCTTGTAAAATCAGGATTTATTAATTGCGTAGCTTGCTTCTCACGCCGCAGCGCGAGAATTGCGAATTGTGAATTGGTATTAGGTTGAAGAGGTAATTGATAAACTAATTCTTAAAACCAAACTTTAAAATCCAATAAACCTACTTCCTTGAATTTAAATATCTAAGATAAGCCTATTTGTTTGGATATTCTTTCGGAGAGAAAGCGAATTTTTCCCTACACTCACTTGATTTAGTTTTAATTGTCACCATGTACTTAATAGATTGACATTAACATTGATGTTAAGGTTTAGCCTGAAGAAGTTGAGATAATTGACTTCTATGGATTTACCATTGGTATCAACTAGGAACTATAAAACCCAACTCAAAACCCTACTTCAAGAACATCCTGACGCTATTGCAGCTATTGTATGTGCCATCTTTGTGGTTGTGGGTTGGTTGGCGCTGCACTTAAATTGGATTTCCCTGGCTTTGTTTTTACTTCCGGTTGCTTATGTGGTTGGTGGATATGGGAGTGCCAAGGAAGGCTTGACAACACTCTGGGAAGAAAAGGAGCTTGATGTTGATTTATTAATGATTGTTGCGGCTCTGGGTGCTGCTATTTTGGGTTTGTGGCGACGGGAATATTATCTAATTGTTGATGGGGGGGTATTAATTCTCATTTTTGCGGTTAGTGGTGCATTGGAAGGTTATGCAATGCAACGCACTGAAAATGCAATTCGCAGTTTAATGAGTCTTACCCCCGATACGGCGAGGGTATTGGTAAGTGGAGAAGAACAGGAAGTTAGTATTAATAAATTGCTGGTTGGTTCACTGGTAATTGTCAAACCTGGAGAAATGATTCCTTGTGACTGTATTATTACTGATGGATTTAGTAGTATTAATCAATCTGCAATTACAGGTGAATCTTTACCAGTAGAAAAAACAATTGGTGATGAAGTTTTTGGTGGGACAATTAATGGGAATGGAGCCTTGAAATTGCGGGTACACCAACCACCCGAATCTAGTTTAATTCAGAGGATTGTGAAACAGGTTTTGCAAGCGCAAACTGAAGCACCGCCATCACAGTTATTTTTAGAAAGTTTTGAGCGGAGTTATGCGAAGGTGATTGTGTTTGTTGGCGTAATTTTGGCAACTTTACCGCCGTTTATTTTAAATTGGGATTGGGAAACGACGATTTACAAAGCTCTCATTTTTCTAGTTGTGGCATCTCCCTGCGCTCTCATGGCTGCAATTATGCCAACATTGCTATCGGGAATTGCTAATGGTGCCAGACAAGGAATTTTATTCAAAAGTGGTTCCCATTTGGAAAGGATAGGAAAAGTAAATGCGATCGCATTTGATAAAACTGGTACTCTGACTACAGGGAAGCCGGAAGTGGTTGAGATTATCCCTGCATCTGGTTGTTCGGAAATTCAAGTTTTGCAAATCGCCGCAGCCGTCGAATTATTTTCTGAACATCCCATTGGGAAAGCAATAGTCACTTTTGCCGAAATCCGCAATCTGGCATTACCCACGGCTAATAATGTTCAAGCCTTAGCTGGATTTGGGATTACTGCGGAAATCGACAATCAAAAAATTATCTTAGGCAAAACTGGTTTGATTCAGCAGGAAGTTGGCGAAATTCCTCAATCCCTAATTCAATTAAGTCAGGAATTAGCAGCAAGGGAAAGAACTATTATTTGGGTAGCCCAAGCAGGAAAAATATTAGGATTAATTACAGTTGCAGATAGCATTCGTGAAGAAGCTGGATTTTTAATCCAAAAATTGCAAAAAATGGGGATACAAAAAGTGATTATGCTGACAGGTGATAATCAACTCGCAGCCCAAAATATTGCTCAAAAATTAGGAATTACAGAAGTTTATGCCGAATTATTGCCGGAAGATAAAGTTAGGATTATTAAACAGTTAAAAAAAGAATATGGCGACGTGACAATGGTTGGTGATGGCATTAACGATGCGCCCGCACTGGCTACCGCAACAGTCGGCATTGCCATGGGCATTGCTGGTAATGATATCGCTTTAGAAACAGCAGATATAGTCCTCATGTCAGACAATTTGGCTAAAATTACCACAGCAATAAAATTAGGCGATCGCACTTTAAAAATTATCAAGCAAAATATTACCTTTGCCCTTTGTTTTATCGTTGTTTTACTCATCGCCAACTTTGCCACCAATTTAACTTTACCAATTGGAGTGATTGGACATGAAGGTTCGACAATATTAGTTACATTAAACGGATTACGCCTATTGCGGCAATAGTGAAAATAGTGGAGATAGTTATAACTATTTCCTCCACAAATGGGGAGGAGTCACCACTTCCCCACGACAATTATTACCTACGTATGTGAAGGCAAAAGAATATCTCCCCGGAAACTCCTCTCCACACTACAGTAGCTAGATATTTTCTCTTTATATAATTTAACTGTGTATCAGCTTATTAGTTCTGCTAATCACTTACGATTAAAATTTCTCCGCGTCACTAAGTCTCCCCCTCTCCGCGTCTCTTTATCTCCGCGTCTCTGAATCTCCGTGCCAGTCTTAATGATAAGTATTTAACCAGACATGATATGATACTTCACCACATCCAAATATTACTCAAAAATTCCTATTGAGTATAGGTTTGCAAATAATCAACTTGGCATAAAATAGGAATCTTACACAAGTCAGTATATTTTTTAAGTAAAGTCACCAGGGCTTGCTCGTGACTATAAAATAACAATGAATGTATTTGATTTAGCTTTTACCCCAGCCTTAAAGTTAGCAGAATTAATCCGCGATCGCGAGGTTTCGCCCTTAGATTTAGTAGAATTATACTTAGAACGGATATCCCATCTCAATCCCCGATTCGGCGCTTATTTTACCGTCGCCGCCGAGCAAGCCATCAACGACGCAAAAGCCAAAACTGCACTACTGGCAACAAACCCAACAGAATTACCACCTTTTTTTGGTGTACCCATTTCCATCAAAGATTTAAATCCCGTTTTAGGTGTCCCTTGTAGCTATGGGACAGCAGCTTTAGTTAAGTATATTCCAGAGTATGAAGATGCCGTCGTCACTAAAATTCGCGAAGCCGGATTTATCATCCTTGGTAAAACTGCTACATCAGAACTAGGTTCTTTCCCCTATACCGAACCGACTTGTTTCCCTCCCTCCCGAAACCCGTGGAATCCAGAATATACCTCCGGTGGTTCCAGTGGAGGGGCGGCGGCGGCGGTGGCAGCAGGCATGTCTCCCATTGCTCAAGCATCCGATGGTGGTGGTTCAATACGTGTACCTGCCGCCTGTTGCGGCTTATTTGGCATCAAACCAGCACGCGGTAGAATCTCCCCAGCACCCGCAGGTGATCGCTTTGGGGGACTGGCGACAAATGGACCGATCGCCCGGACTGTGGCTGATGCGGCGGCACTGCTGGATGTTATGTCGGGGAATATACCAGGTGATACTTACACATTGCCGAAACCAGAATTATCATTTCTCTCAGCAAGTCGGCACAAACCCGGCAGGTTAAGAGTAGCTTATGCTACTAGTATTCAGGCGATCGCTACCGCAGATACAACTTCCCAACAAGCTGTATTACAAACAGCCCAATTACTGCAAGAATTAGGACATATCACCACAGAAAAATGTCCTGATTTTCGGGGTTTAGTCGAACCATTTCAAATCATTTGGCGAACTGGAATTGCAGCATCGGATGTACCTTTAGAAAGTCTGCAA
This sequence comes from Calothrix sp. NIES-4101, assembly GCA_004296455.1. GTDB lineage: Bacteria > Cyanobacteriota > Cyanobacteriia > Cyanobacteriales > Nostocaceae > Brunnivagina. Next base: position 2,267,454 of record AP018280.1, on the reverse strand, counting down.
CCAATGAATCGTTGGTTAATCTCCAAAAATATAACTGCAACTGAATACGTCAAGGCAGTTGCCCAAATGCAAATTTTTTCGCGACAAATCGCTAAATTTTTTAATGATTTTGACCTGTTGCTATTACCAGTATATCTGCATTCTCCAATGCATGTGGGTGAGTGGTCTAATTTAAGCCCAGAAGAAATATTTGAAAATATTATCCAATGGATTGCACCCTGTGCCTTAGCCAATGCCACAGGACTACCTGCAATTGCTTTACCAGTTGGTTTTGATCAATTAGGTTTACCGATGAGTGTACAATTTGTTGGCAAAGCTGCTGCGGAATCAACTTTAATTAGTCTTGCAGCCCAACTGGAAATGGTCAGACCTTGGGTGAATAAATTACCGAATTTACTTCATTGATAATAGCCATTTGCTTGCCAATTATGAAATGCAGTAATTGCTAATTTGTTGGATTCCAAATATACTTTCCCTTTCTATCAATATAACCCGCACCACCGACAGCATATACTAATGCTAAATCATCCTGAAAACCCAAAGTCAAATCAAACTGTGGTGGAATCATCATTTTTCCAGTTTTATCAATAAAACCATATTTAGTATTTACCTTGACAGCAGCTAAACCTTGGGAAAAGCTCGTAGTCCGATTATATTGTGCCGGAATTACCATTTCCCCACTGGTATTAATAAAACCCCATTTTTCCCCAATTTGAACTGCTGCTAAACCCTCAACAAATTCCCCAGCATCATTAAAATTTGGCTTAATGACAAATTGACCTGATTGATTGATAAAACCATATTTATCACCAATTTGCACTGCCGCTAAACCTTGAGAAAATCTCAATGTACTTTCAAATTTAGGTAAAATTACTACTTTACCATCAGCGTTAATATATCCCCATTTGCCATTAATTTGCACAGCCGCAAGTCCCTCATAAAAATGCAAAGCTGCTTCAAATTGTGGCTGAATAACTATTTTACCTAAGTAATCGATATAGCCCCATTCATCCTGAATTTGAACTGCTGCCAAGCCATTTCTAAAAGCCAAAGCTCCATCAAACTGTGGTTGAATAACTACTTTACCTAATGAGTTAATAAAGCCATATTTATTATCAATCATTACCAAGGCTAAACCATTGGCAAAAGCATAAGATAAAGGATATTTTGGTGTGATTACTCTTTTTCCTGTAGTGTCAATATAACCATATTTATCACCAACTTTTACCTGCGCTAATCCATCCACAAAAGACCATGCTAAATCAAACTGTGCAGGGATAATAATTTGACCATTTTGGTCGATAAATCCATATTTACCATTTTGAGTAATTCTATATAGCTTTGTTGGCATTTTTGGATAATTCAAATTTGTATTTGTTAAAGATTTATGTTGATGCTTATCACTATTTTTATTCAATCTAGATATTAAATTAGATGCTAGAGTTGGACACGAAAAAATAAGATTAATTATACTAAAAAGCGTTAATATTATGAGTAAATTTAGATTTAGATTTAGCTTATGAAACTGTTGCGTCATTATTAACCTCCTAACTTCATACAGCCTGATTGTAATTTTCAACTTCAACAAGACATCTAGCCAATTAACTAGGTTCCCAGACTGCCTAATATCCGGTGACTTATTCAACAAGCCCAGATATTATCAGCAGTCATAAATTTGACACACCAAGTCAGTGAGATTTAGTTTCCCCTTATTTCCCAGCAGGGATTTCCTCATGAGACTCAATCATCAACTGCATTGTCTCAATTGCTAAATCCCGCAAGTCTTGATTGAGAAAAACAGTACCTTTTGCACCGAAGTGGCGATCGAAAATTGCCACATTGCGACTATTACCATTGATGAATCCCTGCATAAAAGCAATCAAAGCATAGTTCACAGAGTTCAGAAATTTAGAATTGTTTTCCGGTAGCATACATGCAATACCTTCTCGCGAAAACGGGCGATCGGGTACTATTTTAAAAGCATCATGGTTTTTCTCCGACTGTAACCAACCTTCAGCCAGGATGCCGTCGGATGCAAAAGCGTCAATCTTTCCTTGTTGTAAAGCGATGTATCCTTCGTTACGGTTTTTGAAATATACCAGTTGTGCTTTAGGTTGTACTCGGCGGATTGCCCTTTCATTTGTGGTTTGTGACAAAACCCCAATCCGCTTACCGACTAAAGATTCTGCTGTTCCCAGGTTGCTCTCCTTCTTCACTAACATTTGCGTACCTGTAACACCATAACTAACTGAAAAATCAACTTGTTTATCCCGTTCCCAAGTAAAACTACTGGCATCGCAAACAATATCGACTTGACGCTGCAAAATTTTGGGGATGCGTTCTGCTGCGGGAAGGTTTACTAGTTTCAGTTGAATTTTTCTACCAAGTTCTTTTTCTAGTTGCTCTTTAATTAACACCAACATGTCTACAGAGTAACCAACTGATTGACCTTTTTTATCGGTATAAGCAAATGGAATTGCGTCTTTGCTTGTACCAGCAGTTAGCACTCCAGTACGTTTTATCTTTGCCATTACCGTTTCCGCAAATGCTTGCTGTGAGATACCTCCTGCAAGCATAAGACTGAGAACGGCAACGTTCCAGGGAAAATATTTGGCAAAGGCTATTTTCTGATGCATTTTCATAACATAACTCCATGCGATCGCACAAGATCAAAACACTACTCTTGAGAGAGAAGCTCCAATGATGGTTTAAAATACAGCATTTTTGCTACTTGTGTACGCTCTATTGGCATCTAAACTGAAAAAATTCTCAAGACATAACTCGCGATGCACTAGTCATAATCTCAACATTAAACAGGAGTAATTGCATCATGATTTATGCATGTTTCATACATGATATATATATGAAAGAATGAAAATATCCATGTGAGTCGTAGTTGTCGCCTAGAAATATTATGTCTGTTTTTAGTCCATGAATATGAAAGAATGAAATTATTCTGAGTCGTATTTATCAATAATCAGAGTTATTTGTTGATGAGAAATATTTTTCTATGAAAATGTATAACCTGCCTACTAAATTCTGCCCAATATACATTTTTTATTTCATATTTTTATAATTTTTTTGGTGTTTACTTCTCCTCAGAAAGAATTACAATAGGAAATTAAAAGTGCTATTGCTATTGGATAACTATTTCTTTCTATCTGCGAGGTTAGTAATAACTTGATGGTTATAGTTACTCCAGTCTTATGAGGACGTAAGGAAACTGAAAATCTTGCAATCTCGGTATTAAATGAGATGAATACAGGTATTTAATAGTTATTTTTACCTGTATTACTCAGAGCTTGCAAATTCTTAATTTGGCATTTTTGTAACTGTAGATATACAGCAAACTGTATTGATTCTGTATGTTTAAATTGCCCAACATGTTCAAGCGTCCAAGATGAATAGCATATTGCCATAGGAAAGTTTGCTAATTTAGGCAATTTATCTCAATTTGTGGTTGGTGAGTAGTGATGCTTTTTAAATGTTCGTTTCATGGGTAGTGGGTAATGGTTAATAGGGTCATGGGTAATGGTTGATGCTTGGCTTGGTACTTAATAGGTAATACCTGATTTAAGCTCCAATAGATAATTCACTATTAACTAGTAACAATTAACAATTACTGCGGGAGTCAATAATCTAAAATAGAGATGCAAAATTCAAAACTGCGTAACTTAGTGACAGATAGCAATTCCCAATGGCTAGCTGCGCCAGCAGAATTAAAGCTGCTAAAAGATGAAATTCATGTTTGGCGGCTAGACTTAGATAGACCAGAGTCTCAATTACAGCAGTTTGTCAGTTTACTTTCCGATGACGAACTTGCTAGAGCCGATCGCTTATACTTCCAACAGCATCGGCAGCGTTTTATCGTCGGTCGCGGTATACTCCGGACAATATTGAGCAAATATTTGCACGTGTTGCCGCAGGAGTTGCAGTTTTCCTATGAGGCTTTTGGTAAACCAGTTCTAGCCGAAAAATTTAGTTCCAGTAATTTGTGGTTTAACCTATCCCACTGTCAGAGTATGGCATTGTGTGCCGTCTGCCTAAATCGTCCAATCGGGATAGATTTGGAGTATATTCGTCCAATCACAGATGTTGTGACTTTAGCACAGCAGTTTTTCTCCCCCAATGAATATGCTGCCATGAAGTCGCTTCCTCCCAACCAAAAACAAGAAGTATTTTTCCGCTATTGGACTTGCAAAGAAGCCTATCTCAAAGCCACTGGTGCAGGTATTTCTCAACTCCAACAAATCGAAGTCATTCTCAGTAATAACGAACCAGCCAAAATCAAAAATGCCTTAGATTGGAGTTTGTTAGAACTCTCTCCAGCACGTAATTCTATTGCTGCGATCGCTGTACCTGGTAATCGAGGCAGCCTGAAACTTTGGCAGTTTTAGTTTAGTTAGGGAAAGGACAAGAAAATATACAGTAGTACGTGAAGGCAGAAGTAAGAAGGCAGAGAGCAGCGCGTTGCGGGGGTTCCCCCCGTTGTAGCGACTGCGGAGAGGCAGAAGGAATAAAGCCCATAAAACAAGCTTTTTGTCTATTTGCAATGGTTGGTTTATTTCCGCCGATCTGTACTAGTGGTTCGCCAAGTCAGAATTGACTGGTTGAGATTGACGTGGAGATTTTTATTCCCAACAACTTGCTTTGGTAAACCACTAACTTGCCTTTTCCTAATTTTAAAAGTAAAGGCTGGTCATACATCCTTTATTTATCACAAGGGGAAAACCGTACTTCTTGCCTGCACTGCATATCCAGCACCTACCTTACAATCATTAAAGGATACTTAACATATCTTCGTATTAACATTTGTTTTGAATCTTGTGTAAACCATGCAGGCAACTACAACTCATTCCCCAACCTCAGTACCAGGTCAATATTGGCAATGGCGCGGATATAACGTTCACTATGTCAAGGCAGGAGAAAAACATCCCCACTGTCCACCATTGCTTTTGGTGCATGGATTTGGTGCATCTACCGATCATTGGCGTAAAAATATTTCTGGGCTATCAAAAGACTTTGAAGTTTATGCCATCGACTTATTGGGTTACGGGCGATCGCAAAAACCAAAAATAGAATATGGTGGTAATCTGTGGCGGGATCAGTTGCATGATTTTATTACCGAAGTCGTTGGTGAAAAGGCTGTATTAGTAGGTAATTCCTTGGGAGGGTATGCAAGTTTGTGTCTGGCGGCACAACGTCCTGATGCAGCTGCGGGGTTAGTATTGCTGAATAGTGCTGGTCCCTTTAGCGAAGTGGATTCGACTGCGGAACCAGAAGGAATTCAAAACGAGATTCAACCACCCAAGCAAACCGAGCTATTGCAGAAATTATTGGGTGATGTTGTGAAATGGATTTTTAAACAGCAGTTAGCACAGTTTATTCTGTTTCAATACATGCGTCAGCGTTGGGTAATTAAAAAAACCCTGGAAAAAGTTTATTTAGATAAAAGCGCTATTAGTGAACAATTAATTGAAGATATCCACCGTCCATCTGAAGATGAAGGTGCATTTGATGTGTTTGCTTCCCTATTTACTAGTAAACCTCAAGGGGAAAAAGTTGATGTCTTGTTAAAGCAATTAACTTGTCCGTTGTTGTTACTATGGGGAGAAGCAGACCCGTGGATGAATGCATCGGAACGTTCCCAGCAATTCCGCAAATATTATCCTCAATTAATCGAGCATTTTCTCAAAGCTGGACATTGTCCACATGATGAAGTTCCTCATCAAGTAAATCCACTTTTGCAAGAATGGGTTTTTTCGGTGAGTACGAAGTAAGTAGATACTGATATTGCTAACAATTTCCAGTTCTATCTCATAGCTACAGTTGATTACACAACAATCTACAAGCGGGCTATGAGAAAACACGGGTTGGCGATCGCAATTTTGGGTGTTGATATTTAAGATACGTACGCTCAAATTAAATCAACACTCACTACTTAGCTTTGGTGACGATAAAATCAACTTGATGTGCTTCAATCACTTTCGGAACTTCCAAGCGATCGCGCATTCGATAAAGAACTTTTTCGGGTATTTTTTCTGTACGGTTTCTGTTCCTTTTTAATAGTTCTTCCCAAGGTGCTTCTAAATAAACAATGCGAATTTCGGCTTGATAATTGGCAAATAATCTCACTAATCTTCCCCGTAATTGACTACTAAGATTTGTGGCATTCCAAACAAAAGATTGATTATTCCGCATGTATTCTTTTGCTTGATTTTTAGCCATGTTTGCCACAATACCTTGCTCATCTTGAGGTTCCACACCAATTTGCTGACGCAATTTATCTAAAGAAATTACTTGCCAGTCAGGCAGATTTTCTTGAATCCAAGTATCTTTACCCGAACCAGGTAATCCTGACATTATTACCACTTGAAAACGGGTATTATCATATGCAATATAGTCAGGGTTTGCATCTTCTTTTTGAAAATAAACAAATCGGCTATGGGCGGAATGAAATACTCTTGCTTGGTGGAAGCACTGATTCTCTTGAGTAAATTCGCGAAAAAATTGAATGCGTTCTAATAACTGTGCTTGATCACTGCAATAACGCCCCCGTACATCAGCTTCCGCCAACATTGCCAGCATATCACAGCGAATTATTTGACTCGTTTTAATCACCGATTTTTCCGGGTTAGTTTTATCCCAAAACCACAAGGGTAAACTACCATATTTTACCAAAGCCAGAATTGTCTCGCGTGCAAAAAAGGGTACATTCATGTCCCAGAGTATTTGCTGCGCCATTTTCATACCCTGTAAAACATGACCTTTTGATGTTATCGAACCATCTTCCTGTACCTCAGTTACCGCAGGTTTGGCAACATCATGTAATAATGCAGCCATAAATAATACGGAACGTTCTGTTTCTGGTAATGCTCTCCATTCAGGTAATTCTACTAATGCTTCACAAACTAATTTCGTGTGGATAAGTACATTACCTTCTGCATGATAATTTGGGTCTTGGGGACAATTTTCTAAATTAGAAAACCAATCAAATTCAGCTTCAATTGCTGACCAATTGATTGACCATTTGTTTGGATTTGGGCAATAAGGAAAATACCAATTAGATTGGTTTATTGACGTATTCATATTTTAATCCTCAATTGTTTATCGCTCAAATTTAGAGAGCAAAATTATTTTTTTATTTGACACAAGTAGGTAGTCCAAATCATTTATCAACTAATTTTTTTAGAAGATAAGGATTGAGCATTGAGCGAAGCCGAAATGCTCAAAACCCGTTAATCTATGTGAGCTTTAATTGAACCTTCCTACTTATTTCTGAAATTTTAAAATTCAGAAATACTACTTCAATCATTAAACAAATCAGCATCAGCACGCAAAATATTCGGTATGATAGGGCGATTTAACCAATGTCCATCGGATTGCTGAATTACTGTCAAAAAAGTAGAACGCACATATTTATATCTATTAGTGGTGACATCTTGTGTTTCCACTTTGATATACAAACCCTCCATTAAAAAAGTTTGGTCTGTTTGTTTCAAATAACGCTCAACATCGAGTCCCTTGGCTTGACAAATTTCACCAAATTTCTCTAAATATTCAGGAGTTTGATAATGTGATTTGCCCAACAAATTTGTCAATTCTTTATAGGCTTTAATTTCCCCTGCAAATAAAACAGGAACAGAAACTAAAGGCAGCCCAAATAACAACTTTTTACGACTGGCAGTACTCAAAAATACTTGCTTTTCTAAATCCAGCACATCGTATTCTAAAAAGTAATGCGGTAAAGCATCATAAAATACTGTGTGTTTAGCATATAACCATTCGCCAAACAAAATATAGCGGCTCCCTAGCACTTCCCAAAATCTTGTTGCATAGTTATTTGCCCATTGCTTAAACAGATTAAAATGCTTTTCTCGTGTACCACCCGTTAAATAATGTCCTCGACTTTGCAAACGAATTTGCCCGTAGCTATCAAAACTAATAGCTGCATTGGCACCATCAACTTTTTCTTCAACGACAACGTATTTACCTTTTATTGCACTAAAAGGGATGCTATCTAAATCTTCATCTCCAGGTTGAAGTCGCGAACCCTGAATGTGATGAGTACGCGGATATTTATAGATTTTTTCCATGAATTTTCTACCTTCGCATCTGCAATCAAATTTTGCAACGAATTTGAATCACCGAAAATTCAGTAAAATCACAATTTTATAAATAACAAGCTCTTATTAGGGTTCAAACCTTTGAAAAACAGGAGCTAGATATTTACTAAAAACGTATATAGCCATCCATATTTGAGTCATGAAAAATCAATAATCCTATGCTCGACTTGTTTAACAAGTCAAAGATAGTGATTTTCACAACTGCTTTAGGACTTCTATATATGTGTGCTTTCCCAAACTAACTGCGATTATTCGCTGTTGAAGAGATTTTGAGATCAGATGGAGGACTACATTGTTTTGTACCGCTAATTTACAAGCATACTATCTATATAATACATATACTTCACAAACACAACTAGGATTTACGGATTTTTATTTATATTTAATTTTTAGCCAGAGAATTATGAGATTAAACAACAAAGTAATAGCATTAGCGAGAATAATCGGTAAAGCATTGAGAGAAATACCATAAATTAACCACAGAAAAATCCCCGCATTGAAGGTGATAAGCATTAGAAAGGAAACATCTTGTGCTGATTTTCTTTGCCATGTTTTTAGCATTTGTGGCACAAAGGAAAATGTAGTCAAAGTCGCAGCGACTAGTCCTAAAATTGTGATCAAGTCCATATGGATACAACCCTTTTAACATCAAATGAGCAAATGCTAATACGCCAATAAATTAACCGACGCAGTTGAACTACATCGGTTTATAAACAGTTGATGACGCTATCATTTTCCTGAGAAAAAACTTAAGCAAAAGCAGATGCTTGAGGTTTTGCAAAAATCATCCTACCTGCGGAAGTCTGTAAAGCACTGGTGACAACAACTCGAACTTCACCACCGACATAAGCGCTACCTTCTTCGACAACAACCATTGTGCCATCATCTAGATAACCAATACCTTGGCTCGGTTCTTTACCTTCCTTAAGTATCTTAATATCAATATTATCGCCTGGTAAGTAAGTGGGGCGTACTGCATTCACCAAGTCATTTACATTCAACACTGGAACTTTTTGAACACTGGCAACCTTAGATAAATTGTAATCATTTGTTAACAGTGTCCCGTTAATATCTTGGGCAAATCTTACCAATTTAGCGTCAACTGTGGCGATATCGTCATAATCGGATTGATTAATAATAATTCGTTCTGAATAAGTTTCTTTAATCCGATTAAGTATTTCGAGTCCTCGCCTTCCCCGTACCCGTTTTTGATCTTTGCTGGCATCTGCGACTTGCTGTAACTCCTGCAAGACAAATTGGGGTACTATGATTTGTCCTTCCAAAAATCCAGTTTCTAGAAGCGTTTCAATTCGTCCGTCAATGATGCAACTAGTATCTAAAACTTTGGTGCTAGCTGGTTTAATAGTTCCCTCAACCAACATTGATTCGACAGTGCTAGTAGGATTAATAAAGCGCATCAAACCACGTCCGTGGGTATCAGCGAGATTCATACCAGTGTACGCCAGCACAATGCTACCAACGACTGCAACCAGGGGTTTTATGAAGCTAAAGTCAGAGGGGATGGGAAGTAAGAATAGAGGTGCCAGCATCAAGTTAGCAAGCAGCAAGCCAACAATAAGACCGATCGCACGAGTTACAATGGCTTCAACTGGCATTTCACGAACTTGGGCTTCGAGTCGTCGATACCCTGTTTGAATTCTGAGTCCGAACGCACCGCCAATAATAGCGGCAAATGCAGCAACAACAAAGCGTAAAGCCTCCAGATTCGATACTCGACTCAGTGTTCCTTCCGGAAGTAAGTCAGTACTGAAAAACCCTACCCCCGCAGCTGCCAGGATGAATGAGAATATAATAATGGCATCTAGCATGGTATCTATTGGTTTCCTGCAACCGTAATTTATCAATAATATTGAGTGCTTTTTATATCATTAGCAGATTTAGAGGTGGAAATATTTCATAAATATTTATTTAATTTAGTTTAGTTTAGTTTTGTGAGTTGCACAAATAGAGGTGAAACTATTGGCTAATTGAAAATGACGATTATGGGGTCATTTTTGTCACCTTTATTTACACTCTATCTACTTATTGGACATTTAAATATGCCTGTATCTGCAAACATTATAACTAAAGAGCTATATTCTTTATATTCTTTAGCTTTTCATTATCTTGCAGATAAACAATTGTGAACTTAAGTTTTATTTATTTTCTGAATGATTAATCTTCCAACTTCCGCTTATGTGCATATCCCATTTTGTCGGAGACGGTGTTTTTATTGTGATTTCCCAATTTCAGTTGTAGGTGATAGTAAGCGTGGCGAAACATCTAGTGTGATTGCCCATTACGTTGAAGTATTATGTCACGAAATTGCGATCGCCACAGCTAGTTCCTCTGGGAGTCCCACACCAACACATCATCAACCTTTAAAGACAATTTTCTTCGGTGGTGGAACTCCTTCACTTCTATCTACAGAACAGTTACACCGGATTATCTCAGCTTTAGAAATGGGGTTTGGGATTGCGGCGGATGCAGAAATTTCGATGGAAATGGATCCAGGAACCTTTGATTTTGGACATATCCAAGGCTATCGTCATGCTGGGGTGACAAGGGTTAGTTTTGGAGTTCAGGCTTTTCAAGAAGAATTATTGCAAATATGTGGTCGTTCTCATCATGTTGCAGATATTTACTCCGCAGCACATCTGATTCGCCAAGTCAATATGCCGGAATTTAGTTTAGATTTAATTTCGGGTTTACCGAAACAAAGTTTAGAAATGTGGCAAGATTCTTTAGAGAAAGCGATCACTTTATTGCCAACACATATATCGATATATGACCTGACTATTGAGCCAGGAACAGCTTTCGGGCGTTATTACAAACCAGGGGATCAACCCTTACCTAGCGATGAAACCACAGTTGAGATGTATCGCATGGCACAACAAATTTTAACTAGTGCTGGGTACACACATTACGAAATTTCTAATTACGCCAAAACAGGTCATCAATGCCGTCATAATCGAGTTTATTGGGAAAATCGACCTTACTACGGTTTTGGGATGGGTGCTGCCAGTTATATTGATGGTAAGCGGTTTAGCCGTCCTCGTAAGACCAAAGAATATTATGCTTGGGTGGAAGCGGGTGCTGTTGTTGATTGCGATGTCACACCAGCAGATGAAGAGTTATTAGATACGCTAATGCTGGGATTACGGTTAGCGGAGGGGGTGAGTTTAGAGAAGATAAAACAGGCATTTGGTGGAGAGAAGGAAAGGGAAATATTAAAGATTTTACAGCCATATTTTGTCAAAGGTTGGGTCGAGGTGAAAGACCAAAGATTACGATTAACTGACCCAGAAGGTTTCTTGTTTTCTAATGTAGTATTAGCACAGTTATTTACAGAATTGTAGTTTATGTAGCTTCGTTACAGTGAACTATATTAATCGTTGAATACTCAGTTTGGCTAATTAATTATCATTAAATTTTCTTCTTGTCCCCTATCTCTCCATCTCTGTATCTCTTCGATGGCAATTATTGAGTTAAAGCTGATATTATCTTTTTTTTAATACCCCCAATAATTGATAGCAAATTGAGAAGAGTAGGTTACTGTTTTTTCATCACATGACTAATTAAAAACGACTTTACGCCAATGTGCAAAGTCGTTTTGATGATAAATTCAAATTAACGCTATCTCTCTAAAATTGTCTCAGTTTGTGGTACCAAAGTCTGAGGGATCATGAACTGCACAAATAGTCAGCACGTACCCAACCACTACCCCTGCCAAATCCAACTAAATACCATGTATAACCATCATCACCCGTTGCATAGTCGAAGTAGCGTACCCGAGCATTGTTCCTGAGTCTGGCGACAGAACCATAACTTGTCCCTGCACTCCCACGTACATTGAGGTAACCACTGCTAATACAAACTCGAAAAAAAGTGGCTTGGCTAACTAATGTACCATTACTAGCTTTAGATACACCATATCCACCGGGATTCGCATGGCTGTAAGCTGTCGTTTGTACTGCGCTGGCAGGTAAAGCCGAAGCGAAAAGAACTGCACTTGCCATAAATAGTTTTAACATTTTAGACATGTCAAAAATCTCCTAATTTTTTTTTAAAAATGTGATAAGCGAAAACAAGCAAGAGGACTTTAAAAGTCTATTTGCAAAAACAAAATAGAGTTTTTTTTAAGATATTTCTGAGTAAGCTCTCTGTTGCTGTCTTTCTAATTTATGAGCAAGTTATCTCATCTCACCTGCGAAAAGATACGGAATTTTCTTTTCGTCGGAGCAAAATAATGGTAAAGTTTATGATTATCTCAGATATGATTCGTGTTATCTATTAAGTAATCATTTGTTAAATCTTTTAGAAATTAAGCCCAGTGACAACTGAGAACGATAGATTTGTAGCAATTTCCAACTCAGTGGACGAATTAACTTCTCCTGTATTGCCAGAAATGCTGGATATCTGGCAAGATACTCTGAATTGGCAACCTAGCACCACAGAGCAAGCATTCTTTCAGCAACTTTACGAATTAATTCTCGCCGGCAATCAAAAACTAAACCTCACCCGTATTACTGAAGCTCACGAGTTTTGGGAGAAGCATTTATGGGACTCTGTACGAGGATTTAAAGTTTTATTAAACAAAAAAGCAGAAGATGCCTTAGCTTCTTCTCCCCTAAAAATAATTGATATTGGTACTGGTGCCGGTATTCCTGGTATTCCTGCGGCAGTCACTATTGCCAACAGTACAGTTGATTTACTTGATTCTACCCAGAAAAAAATTACTTTTATTGATCAAGTACTAACAGAACTCAAGTTAGATAACGCGAAAACTCTTGTTGGTAGGGCAGAAGAAATTGGACAATTGCGATCGCACCGTCAGCAATATAATATAGCTTTAATTCGTGCCGTCTCTTCTGCAACAGTTTGCGCTGAATACGCCTTACCTTTAATCAAAAAAGGTGGCTTGGCAATTATCTATCGGGGAACCTGGACGGATGAGGAAAACACCGCTTTGGCAAATGCTGTCCCCGAATTGGGTGGTGAAATAGAATGTATCGATCAATTTGCCACACCCATAACTCATAGCATTCGCCACTGTTTGCACATACGCAAAGTTGCATCAACCCCCGCCAAATACCCCCGTGCAGTCGGCGTACCCACACAACGCCCGCTTTAATTTCAGCAGGGGACAGGAAACAATTCCCATCCCCAATTACCTAATTTTCTATTAATTTAATGTTCGAGAAAATAAACTCTTGAACCGAAGGTTTACCATCAACATCAGTAGTAATTTCGCGACGATTGAGGATGTAGTATTTACCTACTTTTTCATATTCGTCCACGAAATCACTCTTCCCACCCTTTTGTTCACCTGTTTTGGGATCGTGATACACAGAATCATAAGTGTGAGATAAATAACCTTCGCCTGTTTGATGGCTACTGAAGGTGTTGATTGTGACAACTACACCATGAATATGACGGTGAACCAAGCTGACTTCATTGTTGCGAAGTTTATATTTGTCACCTTCAGCTTTTCCACCCATGAGGATTTCTACAGCCCCATCAGCATCGGTAGCACCATAACGGAAACTGTTTTCACCGTGGGTTTGTTCAAAAGTGCGACGGACGCGGTGAACTGCGATTTCCCAAGCTTGCCCGTGGATGGCTTTTTGTGCTTCTTCGTCGGTGACACCCAACACTTCCGCCTTTAAATTGGCACTAATTTTTACCTGTCCTTGGTATTCTTTGCCATCATATTTATAAGTAATATCCGCAGTGTAACCAGGAAAATCTTGATCCCAGGTATAGCGGTTTTCGTAGGCAGCGCGGAATAGCTCTTGAGCAGATACTTGTGTGGCTGTCATGTCATTCTCCTATAGACCGTTGTTTATGTTAGCTTTTTACTTGCTTCTGTTATTAGGATAGAAGTAATTGACTCACCTAGCCTAGACCCCAACTGGGTACACATATGGCAAATTCCCTGCAAAAAGTTTTAGGTGCGATCGCATCTTCCACAACCGAACAAGAATTGCAAATCGCCATCATGGAAACGGTTGGCAAACATTTTGACGTACAACGCTGGGGGATTTACCTTTTTGATGAGCAACCGGAAGTTAGGGTAAATGCTCAAGGTATTGCCGATATTCCAGAGGTTTGCCTGCGGGGTAATCCTGTTGGTAAGTACGTCGTTGAACGACACGCACCCGCCCATGAACAATTAATTTTACCGGGGGGGGATTGGAAGGATTTTTGTACCAGAGATGACCATGCCCATGTGATGAGTGGTCCAATTGTGGCTGATGGTTGTCTCGTTGGTACGTTAAATTTAGCCCGCGCTACGGGTAATCCGGCTTTTACAGCTAACGATTTGGCTGATTTGAGTGCTTTATGCTTACATCTGTCAGCAAAGTTGGCATCATTACGGGCAAAATCAAAAGTAACGTTAAATAATTCGGCTTTGGCAAGTCGGTTAACTCCCCGCGAATTAGAAATTGCGGAATTAGTCGCCCAAGGGTTAACAAATAATGAAATTGGCGAAAAACTTTGGATTACCCAAAATTCTGTTAAACAGGCATTAAAACGGATGTTTCGGAAGTTAGAAGTATCAGCAAGAGCGGAAATGGTGGCAAAATTACAAGAGATTTTGTCGTCAAAAGTTGGCTCAAACTGATGCTGAGATGGGGAGACAGTAGGACTAATTCTAAATTCTCAATATTTTATGTAGTAATCGCTACCAAATATATTGCATTCAACAGTAATTTTTGGTAATTATCAAAGTAAGGAATTTCTCTGAAGTATGCTTATAGAATAAGTATTAAATGATGAAATAGGAACGGCAAAAATTTAGTGTAGATGTCCCGGCGGCAACGTTTACATAAATTTTTGTCATCTGAAGTTGGGTTACGGCATATCAAGATTCATTGAAAAAGACTCTAAGTTTATTGGCAATGAATCCAATCAAATATTACCTTAACAAGCAGGGTTATTGTCTTACTATGTTCCTAGTGCCAGAATCGCTGAAAACTATTAAGATTTTTGTTGCTTATTCTCCCTCCCATAAAGATGAGCAATTAAAGCAACTTTTAGAAAAGCAATTAGAAACACTGCAAAACAAAAATGTAATTGTTTATTGGTATCAGCATCCAGATACTGAACGAAACGGAACATCATTAGCTTCTAAGAATACCAAAAATACCAGCCATATTGCACCCTACGAAAATTTTCATCAATTGCATACCGCCGACATTATTGTGCTGCTTGTTAGTGACGATTTTTTAGCTTTAATTCAAAATCAAGTTGATTGGAATAGCGCAATTATTAAATTAAGAGAAAAACACCAGCTTGGAGAAATTGCTGTCATCCCCATACTTTTAGATCGCATTCAAGGTTGGCAAAATTTATTAGGCAACTTTAACCCTTTACCAAAAAATGGGATGCCCGTTCAAAGTTGGCAAAGTCATGATGCTGCCTTTAAAGATATATTTCGCGGCATAGAAGCAGTAGTTGAAGAAATCAGGAAATATCAGGAACGATTGCAAGAGTATAAATCTAGTGTTTCCTCTGCGATTCAGCAAGAATTTCCACTAAGTAGTCAAGCAGTGAATAATTTAAATGATACTAAAAAATATTTAGCAATCAAAGATAAAGACTCTCAATTAATTGAGCAAGAAATTATTACCCAAGCCAAACAAGAATATAGTTATAAGTTACAACAATACAAACAAGAATTAATTCATTTCTTAAAAAATAAAAAAAGATTGGCAAATGAAGACCGCAGGAATTTACAACTCATTCAAGAATATTTAGGGTTAAAAAATGAAGATGTTATTAAAATTGAACAATCATTAATTCCCAGAAGGGCAACAAAAGACATTAAAAATATTTTCGCAATCGGATATGATTATAGTTGGAAAATTGGTGCGATCACTCTGATAATGGCTAGTGCTGCATCAATAGCAATTTTTGTGAGAATTGCTGCCAATAATGCCGCTAATAAAACTTTAGCTCAAGCAGAGGTTAAGTTTGAAAAAGGTGATTATAAAGGAGCAGTGCATGACTTTACACAAGTAATGAAAACTCAACCTGACAATATTGATGTATATATCGGACGCGGCAATGCCTTGACTTATCTCAAAAATTATCAAGCGGCTATTCAGGATTATACAAAAGTGATAAATATGCCTTCTGAATCTCCTATTGCCTATATGAATCGTGCTGTTGTCAATTGTTCTTTAGGTGATAAACGGGCTGCAAAACAAGATTATCAAAAAGCTGTGGTTAGATATCAAGAGTTAGGTGCATTTAATGAAATGCAACAAGCAAAAGCCAGATTGAATAATTTACAAAACTGTGCAGCAAGCAAATAATTGTTTCCTGAGAATTCAGGATATTTTCAGCATCAACGACTGCACCTGGGCTTTTAGAATTTGCGGCGAGTATTTTTACATCTGTTATTGCTGCTTGCTGTTCGCCTAATTTGTAGTGTGCAACTTCTATGAATCCAAGTTGTGGCATATAGGTGTTTCTAGGCAAACGTGAGTCTCCAACGAAAACTCACGTTAGAATTTGGTTACTTTTTTAGTCAAAATCTGCGTATTGAGGAGGACTACCCCCAACCCGCTTAGTGATTTTGGGATACTTGCCTGATTTAGCCTTCTCTGCGATGTTCGTTACATTAATCTGATGCCACCAATCATCACCAAAATCGAACCAGTAACCGAAAGCCTCATCAGCAGATAACCCCAGAGAAGCAATTGAGGTACTAGAAACTTCCCCTGCAAGGGCTTCTGTAGTACCAAAACTTGAAAATGCTTGTTTCAAGCCATACCTTCTTGCATTTGGGTCTTGGGGTCCACTTCCTCCCACTTGAAATTCATACATGTGTTCATCTTCTCGGTCAAACGCCTTAAAGATGATTTTATGAAGGTCTTCTAGAGTGTTGCTGCCTTTAATCTCAATGGTTCGAGACACGACTGGATTGTTAGCAATAAATTCCTCCGTAATTGGACCATCAATTAAAAATACATCCAGCACATATAGCGCATTGGGAGAAGAGTTAGCAGCTTTATTATCAGCTAGGCGACGGTGTTGGTTTCCGTCCTGCTGGACTGGCGAATCTGAAGAGTGGCGTGATGTTTCCTTCTCATCAATATCCGATTCATCATTGCCCGGAATGTAAGGAATCAAGCCCTGTGCATATGCCACTTGCTGAATTTCTCGGGGTGCAGACCTGGCATCTAAAATAAACCCATCAACAGAAATCATCCAAGCCATTGGATTATCATCTAATTTACTGGGTAGAAACCAATTAGGATCCATCTGATGCATGTCCAAAGTATCTCGTACCTGTTTTGATTTGGACTGCCCAGTGCTGGGACTTACACCAAACCAACTGTAGATTTCCTTGGCACTAATGTGGGGATTTTGTGAAGGGTCAAAGAGAAAATTGACCATTCCGATCGCATGGGTAATGCCACAAGCCCAAGTCTTCTCCTTACCACTCGCCAGTGGGGATGGTCTCTTCCGACACAGCGCAGCTGTGGCAAAGCGGATCAATTGGGCATATTCATCGTTTAAATGTTGTTTGGCAAATTCATTTGTTATTGCGATAATGCCATTGAACTTTTCTTGCATCCCATTGGGAACATTTTCTGATTTTTTTGTTTTAGCCATACTCATTACTCTGGTTGAGTACCTCAACCACGGATAAACAGAATGAATAATCTCAACAGATTATTTCAGTTTGCCTCAAATATGGTCGTTCAAGGTCCACTATATGCGATCGCGAATGCCAGAATTCATTCACCGATTCCTTTAGATGCGGCAGAAAACTGGAAGTTTTGGAATGAGCAAAAATCGTCTTGGGTTGAGTCTTTAGTGAGAGCTTATCCTCCAAGCTCCAGACGCAAGACATATCTGGATTCTATGCTTGCCCAAGATCATGCTAATGGGATTGAAGCTCATTACGATATCTCGAATGAGTTTTACGCCTTATTCCTAGATACTAAGTACAGGTTTTATACTTGTGCTGAATTTCTCAGCGATACAGAAACCTTGGAAGCAGCACAAGAGAACAAGGCTAAATATCTACTTTCCCTGTTGAATCTTAGTGGTAGTGAGAAAATTCTGGATTTGGGATGTGGTTGGGGTGCAATGCTGAGATATCTTCAAGATGCAGGGCATTGGGGTGAGTTAACTGGATTTACGTTATCAAAAGAACAGCTAACATATGCTAGGGAAAAATTAGGTCTTAATGTTTCCCTGACTAACTTTATTACTGCTCCATTTGAGAATGCACCTTACGATCGCATCCTTTCGATCGGAGCCTTGGAACATGTCAGACCAAAGGAGTTACAACAGTTATATCAGAAAATATATGATGCTCTCGCTCCACAAGGGCTAGCGGTACATCAATTTTTTTCCTTCGAGCGTGAACCTTACCCGGCTTCTGCAATATTATTGCAACTGTTTTTCCCAGGTTCTCTGTTAGTCATTCATCGTCATCATATTGAGGCGGCAGAAAGTGTTGGTTTTCGGATTACTCATGACTCAATCCACGACTATAAGCCAACTATAAGGGCATGGTATAAACGGTTGGTTGAAAATCAAGCAAGAGCATTGGAGTTGGTTGGACTAGAAATTTATAATCGCTATATGACTTTTTTTCCTGTTGCCTGGTTATTTTTTGCACAGAAAGAGGCTGAACTACACCGAATTGTAATGAAAAAATCTTCCCATTAATGACTTAGCCCAGGGAATTTACAGCCATTTTCACATTTACTTTTATTCTAAGTATTAATATCAGCTTTATGCAGAATAATTGTTTAATTTTTACCAGTGTAACTAGGCGATCGCACAACTCTGCAAGCTACTCAAGATACTCGTATCTGCTAAACTCACATGCCCAAATGTCGGCAGAAAAAGATAATTGGACTCAGTTTATCTGGAATCACCCCATCGCCTCCTGTAGCTCAAGTTGTTATAATCACCGGCACATTCTTCCTTTGAGTTAATGTAACACCAACATTGACTTTCAGAGGTTTTTTGGTGACTTCAGCACCCAATTTATTTAACCAAATATTTTTAATTAAATCCGGTTGAGTAAAAATTATGGGTGTAGTTATGTAGATATACAGATTTGATAGTCTGCAACTGGTTTTAACTTGTCCAAGAACACACAACGAACGAGGAATGTCAAAATGTTCAAGAAATCTTTGCTTCTCGGTTTACTGGCGGCAATGGCAATTGCACCTGCGGCATTTGCTGGCGAACAAGTACAGGGAAACACCGATAATGCCAATATCAACGCCACTAATGTTGGTAAAGGCAACAGAATTCGTATTATCAACAGAACTTACGTGATTCAATCACAAGGAAGAAGAGCAAGAAAGCTGTTGTGCCAAGCTCCCAACAACCAAACTCAAGGGAACGCAACCAATACCGCAATCAACGCTACAAATATTGGCAATCGCAATCGCATCAAAATTAATAACGTGACTAATGTTGTTCAAGACCAATCTGCAAACTGTTCTAAGAAAAAGAAGTAGTCCACCGTTATCTTTAATAAATTAACTGAATAACATATTCGCGACATCAATAGGTATGTGTAATACAAAAAACATTTGTAGTACAATTGTAGCTATGACCAGTATATGATTGAAACAACCAATAAATAATCAAGAAACAATTAAGCTCAACAATCCTGGTATTTAGGGAAAACCCGGCTTCTCTGAGTCAAAAGTCAAGTATGAGCGTACTAACTGAATCAGAAACCAGGATTGTTCAGTCTTAAACCATGAACTAATTACTAACTTCATGACTAACATTCGCAAACTATTAAACGAACTAGCAAACCAAGAAAAACAGCTACCACAGACTCAATTTGTCGCACCATGCGTAGCTGGGGGAAAGGTTCGCACACGGATGTCGGGAATGATTTACACCTTTACACCCAAACCAGTTAACTTTGAGGGATGGGGAATATTTCAACCTGTGGACATACAAACAGCAGCAGTTGTTGAGGAAGCGATTTTACCGCAGATTGGTGAATATTTACAGCAGTTTAAACCATTGAAATTGCGACTAGCCCATGTATTACAGGGACAAACTTGGTTAGCATATCCCGTTAATGAAGCTGATATGAGACAGCGTTACGGTATCTGTAAACCTGTAGCAGTACATTTAGTTAGCGATGGAAATCGCTTTGATGTCATTATTGCCCGAACCGATGGGGCGACATGGTGGTTTGACGAATGCGATCGCCGTTCTGACCCATTTGTGGTAGAACAGTTAAAGGCTAATATCAAACGGGCAATTTTACCCAAACAATTGCATTTCCCAGGTATTACCCCAGAAATGCGAACTGTTTACCATCTTGTTTCCCAAAAAGCTCAAGAATTTGATGCTTTACATCAGCAAAAACGTGATGAAAACCGTTTGCGAAATGCTTTAAAGTTGGGTGGTGGGGAATTACAGGAATTTCGAGCCCGCAAAGACCATTGGGTAATAGAATGGATGACTGGTAATGGAGAATATCACACCAGCGCCATCTCTAAAGATGATTTGACAGTAATTAGTGCAGGTATTTGTTTGAGTGGAGAAGACTACAAATTTGACTTGCAATCTTTAGTTGCTGTTGTTGAACAACGGGACTTATTTTAATAATTCCTCCACTTGGTGCTGACTCCATAGTGTCCGATATAACCCAGGTTTTTGGACTAATTCCATATGGGTACCAATCTGGACAATACGTCCTTTATCCATCACAAAAATGCGATCGCCTGCGGCGGCGGCGGCGAGTTGGTGGGTGATAAAAATCACTGTTTTTTTCCGTGTTCCGCCGGAGAGGTTATTTAAAATAGCCGTAGCGGTTTGATTATCGACACTGGAAAGAGCATCATCCAAAATTAATACTGGGGCATCGATGAGCATGGCACGGGCTAAAGCTGTACGCTGCCTTTGTCCTCCCGAAAGGGTGATTCCTCTTTCGCCAACAATGGTTTCATATTGCTGGGGAAAGTTGATGACTTCCGGGTGGATTTGGGCAATTTTTGCGGCATTTTCTACCTCTGGAAATTCTGCCAGTGGGTCACCATAACGGATATTATTTTTGATCGTAGTGCTAAATAAAAAGCTATCCTGGGGTACATAGGCGATCGCACTTCGCAAGTCTTCTAAGGCAATCTTGGTAATGTCTATGCCATCGAGAAATATCTGTCCGGGGGCAATATCTAAAAGTCGCGGCAAGGAATTTGCTAGGGTGGTTTTTCCCGAACCAATCGCCCCAACAATGGCAATGTTTTCTCCGGCTTCAATGGTGAAACTTAAGTCGTCTAAAGCTAGTGTTTGGCTACCGGGATAGCTGTAGCTGAGAAGCTTGGCTTGAATTTTTCCTTGGACTTGTGGGAGGTTGAGATGAACTGTGTCGGGCAAGTTCACAATTTGGGGTTTTGTTGACAGAATTGCTTCAATCCTATCTATACTTACTTCTCCCCGTTGGTAAGCAGTAATTGTAAATCCTAATAGTGCTGTGGGGAACACAAGTCTTTCGACGTAGATTAAGAGGGTGACAAAATTGCCGACGCTAAGACTGCCATCTGCAATCCGATTTGCACCTAACCAAATAATTATCAGCGAACTAATGCTAGCTAAACTACCAATTAGGGGAAATAGAGTATTACGACTTTTGGCAAGTTGTAAATGAGCTGCGAGTAAATTTTTATTTTTTTGGGCAAAAGCCCGACGTTCGTTGTCTTCTTGGGCGTAAATTTTAATTAAGGAAATACCGCTTATATCTTCTTGGATGAGTTCACTGATATCTGAGATTTTCTGCTGGACTTTCGCTTGTTCGTTACGCAGCTTATCACTATACAGATGTACCAGTAAAAACATGAAAGGATATATTGCCAAGGATGCCAAAGTTAAATCAAAGCTAATACTTAACATGACTGGTAATGTCAGCATGTAAGCAAATAGGGTATTAACCAAACTTAAGACAGCAAATCCGAGTAAGCGGCGAATACTATCAACATCACTTGTGGCTCGACTAATTAAATCACCGGCTCGATTAATTGCAAAATAAGCAGGCTCTAATGTCAGCAAATGTTCAAAGATTTTTTGCTTCAGGTCAAATTCTACCTGACGACCGACACCAAATAACCAAATCCGCGAAGCCATGCGAATCAACCACATTGCCGAGGTTAAACAAGCAATTGGCACGATATAGTTTAGCACTTGGTTAATCGTAAATTCTCCAGAGAGCTTGTCAACTGCGGAACGTATCAATAGAGGGATGTAAACACCCAAACCATTTACAGTTAACAATGCAATAATTCCTAGAGTTGCTTCGCGCCAATGCGGAAGCAGGTAAGCACCCAGTTTTGCCAGTCTTTTTGATGTTGCCATTGCAGCAGTTTCGCTACTTCCCTTTGGTGTTAGTACTAGTTTTAGCCCCGATTCTACTGATTATAAATAATATAGTTGTCGGAGTTTCCACTCTGACTTTTGGGGTGTTACCAATTCGTATCAGTTTCGTCCACTGCACTAAATGATTACGATATAACCGGCGCGGAAATTTGGAGACTGGGGAACGCAAAGAAAAATTAAGAATCACTGATTAGCCGAATTTGATCTCAGATTTGATTTTGGTTTTGATTTTTGAATTAGCAAGACCAAAATATATACAAACAACAAGATTAGATTAAATGCGATCGCCAAACAAAACAAGCCACGAAGGCGTGGCTGTAAGTCAAAATCTAATTGGGTATTAAATTTGGATATTTGAGGAAGATAATGGAAATTATCGACCGCGCAGAAAAATGTTCACTTGGTTGAGATAAGCTTCCCAAGCGGATGTGGTTTGGGACAAAGTTTGTGCATTCGGAACAAAATCCTCCAGCGCTACCCTTCCACGGCGGGCAATATCCGCAGGTGTTGTCTGCATAAAGAAAGTAGGAACATCGCTGCGAATACTACTGAGAGATATACCAGCAATGTCACCAGGAGATGTTAATGCGATTAAAGTTTGCTTTGGTTGTCCTTCTGGAATCATTGCAGTTAAACGAGGATTAACCAAGAAGTAAGCAAATGCTGGGGTACTCGCTATTAACAAAATTGTCAAAGCCCAACCAAGTAAATATCCACCTGGTTTGTCAATTCCCCCTCCCTTCATCCGTTGTGCGGCAACAATCATCAATAAAATTGATGCTCCCAATGGCTTGAGTGGGAATGATACCACTTGCCATATTGGAGAAACGACTGTTCCTGAACCGCCAGGATTAAAGAATGACAGCACCAGGACAATGAATAGAACTGCTAAAATCATTCTCCCGACAAAATTTCCGGAAGGATAGAACTTCTGGAACAAGGAAAAAATGATAGTACCGAGAAGCAGCCACAGTAGTACCCGGCTTAACATTACAAACATAAGATTCTCTCTCAAATCTGCTATTGCGGTCAGCCAATAGGTTTTGGGCAGTTGATTTATATTACCGTCAAATTGTAATAGGACTTATACATGACTGCAAATACTCCTCACACCCACACACAAAGACTACCATCGTAGTGATTTTAGAGCATATTTTATAACTTCGCCCGTATTTTGTAATTTTCTCATTCGGTATTTTTCATTAGGTAAATTAGATTAATTAAAGTTTCGTCAACATTAAAGGAAAAACTATGTCGTCTGAAAAGCCTACTATTCTTGTTACAGGGGGAGCTGGATACATTGGCTCCCATACGGTACTTGCTTTGCAAAAAGCGGGTTATGAGGTGGTAATACTTGATAACTTGGTGTACGGACACCGTGACTTGGTTGAGCAGGTTTTACAGGTGGAGTTAGTAGTGGGTGACACTAATGACCGCGCCTTACTTGATCAGCTTTTTACCAGCAGGCAATTTGTTGCGGTGATGCATTTTTCGGCATACGCATACGTAGGTGAGTCGGTAAGTGACCCAGCAAAATATTACCGTAATAATGTCATTGGGACGCTGACTTTGTTGGAGGCGATGGAAGCGGCATCAATTAAAAATTTTGTATTTTCGTCAACTTGTGCAACTTATGGTGTCCCCACTCAAGTTCCTATTCCTGAAGACCATCCCCAAAATCCCATTAATCCCTATGGTGCTACTAAGTTAATGGTTGAGCGGATTTTGTCTGATTTTGATGTTGCTTATGGTTTAAAGTCGGTACGTTTTCGTTATTTTAATGCCGCAGGTGCTGACCCTAATGGTAATTTAGGCGAAGACCACAACCCGGAGACTCATTTAATTCCCTTGGTTTTGCAGACTGCTTTGGGTAAGCGTGAATCGGTTGCGGTTTTTGGTACTGATTACCCAACTCCTGATGGTACTTGTATTCGCGACTATATTCACGTTAGCGATTTGGCGGATGCCCACGTTTTAGGATTGGAATATTTGTTAAAAGGTGGCGATAGTGCTGTGTTCAATTTGGGTAATGGTAATGGATTCTCTGTGCGAGAAGTAATTGATACAGCTAAAAAAATTACTGGTAAAGATATCAAAGTTATTGAATGCGATCGCCGTCCTGGAGACCCGCCAGCGTTAATTGGTAGTGGTGATAAAGCTCGACAAATTTTAGGTTGGGAACCTCAATATCCTGACCTCGAAAATATACTTGCTCACGCTTGGTCTTGGCATCAAAAAAGACATAAATAACAAAATTCAGAATTCAGGATTTATCTATTTATCTGAAAAGCTTTTGTTGAGATAAATGATGACTTTCTTTTCCTGAATTCTGAACTTCTTTAGTTAAAGATATTATTGTATTTTTTTGTAAAAATTTTGCGGTTATTTAAAAAAATTGCCGTCTTTTGTGGGACAATTAACTTAGTTTTTAATATAATGGGATGTAGCTTGTCATGAAAATTTTACCAACATCCAATTATAATAATTTTTAAATCTAAAATTATCATAACATCAAAAGAATCAATTTCTCCATTATTCTCCTCCTTTCTTGACAATTAATTACGCTTTTTCAACCTAAAACTAATTACCAAAATTGTAGCGATCGCCAATATCAAAGCAACAACTAGAATACTGGGTGAAAAGCGTGAATCATCACTTTTGACATTTGCAGATTGTACTGCCAATCCCGGACTGGGGCTTTTAACTGCACCTGAATTAACTTGAGAACTTCCCGCCGCCACAGTGACAGCAAACTTCAATTCAAAAGGTTTAAAATCCTCATTTTTGCTAGGTTTCCCATTTAGCTGCAACAAATAAGCACCAGGCTGAGGGAAAGTAATATCTGCACCCGGAATCCCTCGATATTTTTCCGCAGCAATAGCTTTTAAACTCGGTTTTAATAATGCTGTTGCTCCAGGTTTATGGGGTTCGACATACACAGCAAGTTGACAATTACATTCCCCAAGCGGAATTACTTTTCCACCTTTACGAGTCAGTGCAAACCAAACTTCTGAAACTTCACCAGCACGCGGATTATCATTAGGTTCAATATGCAGTGTTGCACCGACATCATCAGCAACTTGGACTTTGTGGGCAAATGCAGGGGAAGTCAGAATCAAGAAAATTAGTAAAAGGTAAAAAATATTTTTCATTGTATTATTTAGTATTGTGCGGATTAATCATTTCCATCTCAATCTCGGAAATATAATTACTGATTATTGAGGATTTAGCGATCGCAACAACAAAACCCCCATCACCACTATCCCCAATAAAACCGCAGCAAATTGATTCCACCAAGTGGTTTGCAACGCACCTAAATAATGGGAACCAATCACAACAGCATGAATAGCAGTCAAAATTAAAGCCGGAATCGCTAATAAATGAATTCTTCGCCAAGATTGACCTAATTTTTTTTGGAGCGAATCAAAACTAGTCAGCGTCGCCGGAGTCATCAATAGCAACGCCACCCCACCAGCAAGCATTCCCCATTGAAACTCTAATGGCAAAAACCAAAATGCCTGTAAATTCCATTGTAATGAATGTTCCATCATGTGCAGAGTATGAGCTAGAGCCAGTACATAAGCACCTACACCCAAAGCCCGACGATAACGTAAAGGTGCAGCATAAAAGTCACTAATCGGACGAGCAATCAAAGCTAAAATTAAACAGAATAATGCTCCATGACCTGTATAATCAACCATTGTGTCGCCAGTTCGCAACAGGGAAATAGCCCCAATTACCAGCGTCACCCAGCCACCCAAACGAAACAACTGACTGCGTTTATCTTGGCTTAGAAACGAAGTCGAAACTCCCACCCCCAACATCATTGGTAAGGTTCCCAAACCAAATGCCAGCATTGTCAACCCGCCCTGGAATAAATTACCAGTTTCCGCAGCTTTGATTTGGGCTACATACAAAAATCCACAAGGCATAAAGCCCCATGTCACCCCCAGTAACGCCGGTGTCCACCATGTAGATTTTAACGACCACTTTATCATCCTGGCATTGAGGCGATTATGCAAACTAGCTTGTAAAAAAGGATGTAAAAAAGGTACACGAGGTAATAACTCAGGATTAATTTGTCGTAAGCCAAACCAAATTAACAACAAACCCGTAATAATTGCCATCCAACGGCGTAATTCACTACCTACACCAGCAATTTGCCCACTAGCCACTAAGACAGAACCGATTGCCCCAATCGCAGCACCAACTAGAGTATAACTAAGTAGTCTGCCAAAATTTAGTAATAAATGAAACTGTAATTGTTGTTGCCAATTTTGTTTATTTCCTGATAGGGAAAATGCCGCAGTCAAAGGGCCACACATACCAATACAGTGTCCAAAGCTTCCTAAAAATCCCAGTGTTGCAATCAACCAAAAATCAAGCATTGTTGAGGGTTATAGGTAATGAGTCATGGGTGCTGAGTGGGAGTAGAAATTATTAGATAATCAGTTTCGATAAGTATTATGAAATACCAGCATGAATAATAATGGGAACTTTAAGTGATTTCCTTGCTTCTGTCAAAAGACAATGTGTAAAAGTTATGAAAAAACTTCGAGGACGAAGTCAAAAGCAGGTGATATGAAAAAATTGCTTTGGTTATTTATATTGATCTTGGTAGCCTTATGTATTATTGGTGGCAAGAGTTTTTTTGAACAACCTTTACAACCTGCAATCGACACAATTAGAGTTAACAATCCTAGTAATTCTTCCAACTCTTCAAGTTCTTCGACACAAGAAAAAATAGCAGTTGCGGTAACAACTCCCCAAGTGTCTCGTGAACGGTTATTAACTCATATTCAAAAGCTCAATTTTCAGCGCTACACCAATGCTGAACGTCTCCGCTCCCGCAATTATATTACTAGCGAACTCAAAAAATACGGCTTTCAGCCCCAGCAAGAATCTTTTCCTGAGGGGATGAATATTGTTGCCGAACGTTTGGGAAGTGACAAAAAAGCTGGAGCCATTCTCATTGGAGCACATTACGACACCGTTTTGCGATCGCCTGGTGCGGATGATAATGGTACTGGTGTGGCTGTTGTCCTGGAAATAGCCAAGCTTTTCGGCTCGCGAACTACTCCCCGCACTCTCAAATTGGCTTTATTTGATCAAGAAGAAACAGGATTATTGGGAAGTCGAGCTTTTGTGGCTCAAAAATCCCACCTCAAGGATTTACGTGGAGCTATTATTCTGGATATGCTGGGTTTTACTTGTAACAATCCAGGATGTCAAGATTACCCAACAGGTTTACCTATTCAACCTCCTAGTAATAAAGGTGATTTTATTGCGGTAATTGGAGATACTGAGCATTTACCTCTTTTAAGTTCATTTCAAATCAATTCATTTGCAAGTGCCAAAGCAAATAAAACAACAAATTTGCCTGCGGTTTTAACTGTACCCATCCCACTGAAGGGAATATTCACTCCTGACACTCTTCGTAGTGATCATGCACCTTTTTGGTATCAAGGAATAGGTGCAGTTCTCATTACCGATACAGCTAATTTACGCAACCCTCACTATCATCAACCTAGCGACAAACCTACAAATATAGATAATAATTTTTTTACAGGTGTAGCTCAAATTATTGTGAATGCAACTGAAGAATTATTAGAAAGTCAGAATAGTTTAACTACTCCTATCTCAAATATCTCTTCACCTTCTTGAGCATTAAATACATAATTATAATAATATTCCCAATGTCACCCTCTGATTAGTCTGATTATGTAATTTATTTGAGAAATTTATGATTACTGTTCAATGAATTTATGCTTCTAAGTTGAGATATCAAAATATAAATATCAACTATTAAATGGGATACTTTTTCAGCTTGAAAAGGTTGGGAGACATGCGAAAAATGGTATTGACATAGTACAAAAAAACAAGATAATTCAAATTTTTCGCTATATTTTCAACCCAATTATTACTATTTCTAAAAAAGTACCTATCAGTCTACACACATAGGCTTCGCTGCTATAATTCAGATACAAACTTATCTGTAATCCCTAATATCGTAGAATCTGCTCTTGGAAAATTTTTCGTAATGTTGCTAATGCTCGTGAACCCCTTTTACGCAGTGTTGTTTCTGAGAGGTGAATATTTTTTTCTGCGTACCTCTTAACAATATCTTGCCATGACAACTGCTTGTAAAAACGTAATATTACTAGCCTTCTATCATCTATATCCAAGAGTTGTAGTGCTTGATATAACTGCATATAGAGTTCACAATCATCATGTTGGTCATGATTTTGCTCATTGGATAAAATCGATTCCAAATCCAATTTGGGACTATCTATTAGTCGGTATTTATGATGCTCCCGACTCCACTCATTAATAATATTTAATCCCGTCTGACGTAACCAAGGCAATACATTATAAATTATCTTACCCGATTTGACTGATCTATCTAAACGTGATATTGCCTCATTGAGAATATCATCTGGTTCATATTTACCTAGTAATTTATATTGTTGCAAGCGCAAGCGATAAAAATGACGTAGAACTGTCAGTTTGTTGTTATCATTTAAATCTGTAAACTGCTGTTCAAGTGGTTTGGCTGTGGCTGACTCTGCTGGTGTCATATTTTCAGTTCCGGTTGCAGGTAATTGCAGGATGTCAAAATAGCCTTTTGTTTGGGTTTATGTATGCAAGTTTGTTTATTTGAGAAGCGTTTTCGTCATCCGTGTTATAAGTTTATGTTTTCCCGCTTGCTAATGTGACATTGGTTTTTGTTCAGCAGATAATCTTTTGCACCTCAATACCACAAACCAGGAACTTTGTTAAGTGATAACTTTATTTATCTTTGGGATACTGTAAATACATATTGATTGTTGTTTAATTGCTAGTATAAATCAACACTTAAACCTCCTAATCGATGGAAATTTAGGAGGCTAATACAGCAGTTTCCAGATAAATGAATACACTATCTAAACTGTAAAAGTTAGATATCAAATCTCAAGCTTTTTTCAATTCTTTAGCTAGCGGGTATTTTGCTGTAGGTATTACACAAACCAACTCGCTGTAAATTCGAGAATTTACATGCTTCTGGGTTGGAAAAAAGTCTGTCTAAATGCATCCTCACATCCTCAAAAAGATGCATTATTTGAAGCAGGTGCTATACAAATAGTGTATCCCAATTGTTTTAAGGTGCTATTAAGATAATTAACTTTTGCTCTAGTGAGAGAATTTTGTCTAGCTATTTCTTATATCGCTCACATTTGTTGAGCTTGGTTTTAAATGTAGAGCATCTAAACTCAGATTACATAATGTCTCAGTGGCAATTGTGGCTTCTGGGGATTCTGTCAAACCCAATTCTGCGACTAGCGCAATATCTATGCGACTTATCCATTCATCTAGTTGAGCATCGATTTGTGCTAATTCCAAAATAGAAAACATTCGCTGAGTGTCGGCTTCATTCAGTGACGGAAGTGAAGATAGACGAATATACTCTTTGATTAACCACAGAAGGTTTTCGTCTATATCATGATATTCTCCTTCCCTTTGTAAATCATCATCATCTGTAAACTTTAATAAAATGTTCATAATTCTTGATTTTTCTATGTGCAAATCTGGTTTCTCTGACTTCAAATCGCTTAATACTGTGAATAACTCCGCATTTTCTCTCTCTAATTCCGATTTTAAATTAGAGAATTGTTCTGTGAGTAATATTTCTGATTTGGGATTAGACTGGAATAAATTTTGTTTTTTTCTGCAAACAATATCTGGCAAATTGTTTCTAAATTTACAAAAACAACTTCTAATTCATGTACTGTAAAATGACTCCCAGTTAAACATTTGAATTTAAGTATTTTTTCTTTTTTATCTTTTATTTTGTGTCGCCTATTGATGAGCGATCGCACATTTTCTTCACACATCACAATCAACTATTATATAACTCTTCGTTTGTTAATGATGCTATGACTGAAAGTGTGACCTAAAAAGATATTTATTAATGTAAACTTTATTAAAAGGATAAATTATGTTTTGTTGAAGCCTGCGGTGATCAGAACTTTTATTAAACGTGATTATGAAGCGGTAATGCCCAATTTCAAGTAAAAATCCTGATTTCCTCGACACATTTTTGAGAATCTATTGTACTCATAAATCTCCCTCAAATGACCTTTTTGTCAATCAATAAGCTAATTATTTATAAGTATAAATACTCTGTCAGTTCAGGGAGTTAGGTTTGAGAATTAGAAATCAAAAGGCAACAAGTAATTTACATAGATTACTTCCACATCTTAGCACCCGAAAAGCACACCACACAAATTCAAATTAGCGAAAAATTGAGACTGGGTGAGGAGGTTTTGCACTTGAGAAATCATCTTCATGCTTTTACTACTAGATTGGCATAGTAGTGATTATAGATTGCTTTTGTATAGTTTTCTCAGCGATCGCATTGCTCGACAGCCCCGTTGTCGGAGTGCCACAACAGTGATTTTTTCTCCATTTAGGGATAAAACTTCAGCTATTTCTTCCCAAGAGCGATGCTGATAAAACTTCATTTCTAGTAGTTTACGTTCTCCTGGCTCAAGCTGGAGGATTAATTCTTTGAGAATTTGGCTATATTTTTGCCGTCGGGATAAATCAAAACTCACACTGCAAGATGTAATGTGAGTAGTCATTGCATTATCATGAATGGTTGACATTTTCTCATTACATCTAAGTTGGTAAATATATTCAAATCCGGTAGTTCTCAACCAAGCTTCGCGATTATATACAATTTTGCCAGATTCCATCTCCAATTCTAATTGCCTCACTACTTCAGTCAAAATATCATCTGGTGTGTACTTATCTTTAAGTCCAAATTGAGTTAAACGTAATAAAAAGGAAGCAAACAATTTTGCACGCATTGATTTTGTGAATATCAGTGGAGAACGATTTTCAGTTATTTCAATCATTGGCACTTTCTCCCTCGAAAGTTAATTACTAAAGTTTTGGTAAAATAGAAAGATTGAAAAACAGAACTCCTGTATTAGTGTCTAATAACATGTGACAGTGTTTGCTGATTTGTGACATGACGATACAAAATGCTGAAGAGAATAAAGATAAGGGAAAAGGAGTTAAGAGATAGATATGGCAAGACTTTATCCTTCCCCTTTCCCTTTTTGCTCCAGTTATTTACATTCACTTGCTAAGAACACATCTATCAGACTGATGATGTGGTTGAGGCTAGTATCAATTTCAGCAAGCTGCAAAATCTTGATTATTCTCTGACAATCTTGCTCTTCTGGTTCAAAAATTAAAGCTAATCTAAAATATTCCACCGCAATATCGGCTAAATCATCATTTAGCTTCTTTAAATCTAGCTTGGTAGATATAGAAGTAAGAATTTGTGCTGTAATCTGTTTTTTATTCTGTAGTAGTTCCCAATATAAATCATTACCTTTGTCGTGATCATTTGTAGCTTGCCGCGAATCATCTATTTTTATCCTTGTCCAAAAAAATTTATTGTCGTTTTTTAACGGCTGCAAGTTGTTTCCTAGGTGGCGATTTAACTTTTCTTGCATATATCTTGGTTATTCCAAATAAATTGGAGAAGAAGTTGGAGACAGATGTCTGTACAAGTTATATATGTTGGTTGGGAATTACTTGTGACAGGAAATATATTGCAATTGTGATGATTTTATTAGATAGGTATTTATTCTAGTATTTTTTAATTCTCTTTGTGAGAGACAATATCCTTAATTTATTTCCATAATTCTTACATTTAATGGCAATTAGATAACCTTAACTATCTTTTTTATTTATTAGAGAGAAGATATGTTTTGATATCTGCTAATGACTTTGCTTAAATTAGTTACAAGTATTAAATCGCACTTGTTTTTAATATAACTTAGGAAATATACTTAGCTGACAAATGTCATATCATCATTAACTTGATTATTTAGAACTAATAAAGAAATATCCGATCGCAATCCGTAATCACATTTAATACGATGGTGTAGGGCAATAGTGCGATCGCTATTGATAAAATCTTCAGCTTTGAGTTGAATCTGGATGCTGTCATCTCAACTCCAACTCTAACCAAGTAATAACCCCGAATAAACGAGGTATGATCTAACCCAGCACTAAAATTAGCCATCATTTCAATACTGATGCCAGACACTCTTCTGACTCCCCCCACTATTAAACCCCAAATTCCAAACTTTTCCTCTGGCCCCTGCGCGAAACGTCCAGGTTGGTCTGTATCAAATCTTGCCAATGCCTGCTTAGGTCGTTCTCATCGTTCCGCAGATGGGAAGGCAAAATTAGCAGAAGTTATTGAACTATCAAAAAAAATCCTCGGTGTACCCGAAAATTACCGTTTGGGAATAGTCCCAGCTTCTGATACGGGAGCTGTAGAAATGGCTCTCTGGTCATTACTTGGTAAGTTACCTGTCGATATTTTGGCATGGGAAAGCTTCGGTCAAGAATGGGTAACAGATGTTACTACCGAATTGAAGCTAGATGACGTTCGCCTCATGAAAGCACCCTATGGTAGTTTACCCGACCTTAGCCAAGTCGATTTTAGCCACGATGTTGTCTTCCTGTGGAATGGAACCACTTCCGGGGTAAGAGTTTCCAATGGTGATTGGATACCAGATAACCGTGAAGGTTTGACAATTTGTGATGCAACTTCCGCAGTATTTGCAATGGATGTACCTTGGGACAAACTCGATGTTGTCACCTATTCTTGGCAAAAGGTACTTGGTGGAGAAGCGCAACATGGTGTTATCGTCTTATCTCCCCGCGCTGTAGAACGTTTGCAAACCTATCAACCCCCTCGTCCTTTACCAAAGTTATTCCGGATGACGAGTAAGGGTAAACTCATCGAAGGCATTTTTAAAGGTGACACTATTAATACTCCATCGATGTTGTGCGTTGAAGATGCTTTGGACGGCTTGAAATGGGCAGAAAGTATTGGTGGACTTGCGGGTTTAATTAACCGTAGCGAAGCTAATTTAACCGCATTAACAAAATGGGTTGAAAAGAGTGATTGGGCAGCATTTTTGGCTGAATCGGCGGAGATTCGTTCTTGCACATCGATTTGCTTGAAAATAGTTGACACATGGTTTGTGGGTTTGACTCCAGAACAGCAAGCTGAATGCGCCAAAAAACTAGCAAAATTGTTGGAAAAGCAGAAAGTAGCTTTTGATATTGCCGCCTATCGTTCTGCTCCTCCAGGTTTACGAATTTGGGGTGGTGCAACTGTGGAGACTGCCAATATTGAAGCGTTGCTTCCCTGGTTGGATTGGGCTTTTGCTACTGTTAAAGATGAAATGAAAAGTTGAGTTAGTGAAGTAATTAGGTTTAATTAAATATAAAACCTGAAGAGAGTGGAGTGGACTTCCAGTGGGAGTACACTCTTTTTATTGTTTTGTTTTGATTAAGAGTTATTTAACATATTCTCTGCTAAATAAAGAATCCATTTCAATAATTTTTTACGAGTCTTTTCACTATTGGCTATACATATAAAAAAATTTTCAGGACTTACGCAAACACTATTTTTTATTGCGACCGTAACGTAGTGTAGGGAAACAATCCCAGAGTTTTTAGCGATTACTTCGCTTTGCTCGTAATGACGTAAAATCGTAGTTAGTACGTAAGTCCTGATTCTATTAAAAAAACCTATTTTTCAGCCTTGAATATGAATAAATATTGCGATAACGCCTTTTCTCTCCAATCATTAGGGGTGGAAGTTGCTCAGAGCGTCTCTATGCTCATTTTTCCTCGGAGAGCAACTTACTGGCAGCAATCACTTTCAAGAGCATTGTTTCCCTAGTTATAGGTTCCTCAACTTCATCTCTTAAAAGTTCCTGTGCAGCGCGTTCCTTTCTGGTTAGGCGCTCATACTCCTCTATCTCAATAGTTTTGTCGCATAGGATAATTAGGTATTCCACATCCCGTGTCTGCCCTCTTCTGTGGATACGATCTAGACTTTGCAAATAGTGTGCTGCTTGGTTAGACATGGACTCGTATATTGCCAAGCGTGCCCTGTGGAGGGTAAGTCCTGCACCTGCGGCGGCTGGGTTAGCAACAAACAACATCGTATGGTCATCGTCTTGGAACTTACGTACCGCCTCCCGACGTTCGGCTACATCACTGACTGTACCGTCGTACCTAACTGGGTTAAAGTGGCTGTATCGGTTAACTATGGCGTTAAGGGATGCCGTGTAGAAAGACCACAAAACGACTTTCTCGCCCTTCCCAATAACCTCAGAAAGAATGCTGTCAAGTGCGTGCAACTTCGCAGGCACCTCCGTGTACCCCTCAACAACAGAGGCGGGGTTTGAACATATTTGTATGAGAGCGCTGCGCCGAGCCAGAAAAGAAGTTAGTTGTCTCTGGAATGTCTTATCGTCAGTAGAACGTAGGTCGAGAATCAGGTTTCTCAAAGCAGCTGCGTACACCCTCTCCTGTTGGGGTTGTAAGGGGATAAAAATACGATTAAAACTTTTAATCGGCAGGTCTGGAAGTACATCGCTCTTAAGGTGGCGAACGAAAAGCCCCCGCTTTTCGATAGCTTGTTGGACAATTTGAAGTGCCTCTGCACGGTTATCTGGTATTTTTAGGCCGTCAAATGTTATGCCGAAATCAATAATGTTAAATTGCTGGATTAGGTCTTGAGGAGCGTTGGGGGCTGGAGTCCCGCAAAGAACGAACGCACGACCGCACCATTCACGGAGTCGTCGTAGGGTTTGAGTCCTCCTAGCGTCCAAATTCTTGATGTAAAAGGACTCATCTACAACCAACATGGCACGCCCCTGGTAGGAGCGGAGTAATGAGCGTAGCTCATCCTCCATCGAAGCTGCTGTCTCGAAGTTGGTAACAAGTATGTCAGCACCTGACCCTAAAGCAATACCCTTCTGCTTACGGGTGCCACTCACAATCTCAACCTTGTAGAGGTCGCTCTTAAACCGCATAAAGTCACGCGGCCATTCAGGCACCATGCTCTTTGGTGCCACAATGAGTGCAAAGTCTACCTCGTCTCTGGCTACGAGTACATCCAAAGCAAAGATTAGAGTAACAGTTTTGCCAGCCCCTTGCTCGTCAAAGACGCACAACCCATAACCCTCTGGAATTGTCATGGCAGCAATGTTCACCCTCTGATGGTCGTCTAGGACATCCAGTCCTTCAATGTCGGTGAGGTAGGTGTTTGCCACATCTCGACCACCGACGCGTATGTTACTAACTTCTTCGTACAGATGTTGATGAACTTGCCTCGCCCGTTGCCTGTTTTCGGCAAATAGTTTTGCCTCTGCGCTCCATCGGAGGTCAGCAGCCACTTCAACATCGAATAGTGCGCTAACTTCCTCAGCCGCTATCCACACACCGTCAGCCGAACGGCGAACTTTAACTGCTGGAAGAGCTTCTTTAAATACACCACTTAGTGCATGGTAATCTGTAGAGTGTCTGGGAGTAATGACCAAACAGTCAAGTGACTCTGATAGCCGTACATCGGCAATGATATTTGAAGACATTCTTTCCCCTACACCTCAGTACCCTTCTCCCGTAAAATTTCTGTTACCATTGGTTCAACCAACTTCAAGGCACGTACCAGACCCTCGAGATTTTCGGATTTTATCTGGTCGCGGAAGGCTCTAGGAGGTAATTCCTCAAGCCATTTTACAAAAGATTCAATCCTAGTATTTGCTCCCATTTCCCGTATTTCAGCACGTTGACTACGGGCAATAGTAATTGCATTTTCAATGTGATCGTCAGCCAAATCTGGGTCGCTTTCCTGCCGCGCTCGCCCCAACAATTTACGGGCTTCTTGATTTTCAAAGGTTTGTTTTAAACTGCGAATTTGCTGAGGGTTCCTTAACTTGCCATCATAGATTAAGTCAAATACAGTATGCTTTAGCCCTTCATCCTGTGTCAGTGTAAACGCAATTCCTCCTTGTTTACTTCCTCCCCTGTTTAGTTCGTTAAAATACTGGAAATATTTATCGGCTCGGTGCTTAACCTCGTAAGGGTCTAGTTTCTTTTCATTTATGTAGTAGTCCTCGAAGTCAGTAGCCCACTCCACCATTTTTATGTATCTATTGACTGGACTTGTGTCAGGACCTAGTGCAAACTTTGTGGAGAGTTCGCGTTTCATTTCTGCCTGCCGTTTGGAACCAGGTCCTCTCGGCTCAAGTGCTAGCATAGCTTGCCATTCATCGTATACTTTTCTTGCCTTTATGTACTCAGGCCAGTCGAGTTTGCAGTCAGATTCAAAGTTGAGTGAAACTACTACTGCATCACGATCATCATCTGTACCGTGTTCGGTAAGCTGCCAAACTTGAATATACTCTGCTCGTCGCTTTTGTTCTGAGTCGAACTCGTCGCTGTTACGGATTTGGTAGCAAGCTGCAACGCGACGGTTTCCGTCTAGAAGAGTACCATCTACGTCTAAAATCGGTGGCTTACGAACACCATTTATAGCTATGCTTCTTGCTAATTCAATAATCTCGAATTGGTCGTCTTTTTCGTCGTCAGCAATACCAGGGAGCTTCATCTTACTGAGCATGATGTCCAAGCATTCTTCTGAGTTGGGTTCGCGACCGTTTTTTTGACGGAACTGTCCTAAGTGAATTTCTAAGCGGTCGTTTTCGTTCCATAGTTTGATGTCAGTAGTTTTTACAAAACCTGACATCATGGGTATAAACTTGCCTTGGAAACAAGGTAGAGGTTGAACTTTTCCCGGCTTAATCCCTTTGTGAGCTACAAGTTCAAGCTTCTTAGTGTGAGCGTTTGTCTCAGTAGTATCTTGCATTGCTAGTTTGCGGATTTCTATAATTTGTTGAACTATTTGATTTATATTTTCTTCTAAGGACTTGCTAGCAGTTTTGTCTTTCCTCTCGCTGGCGCTACGCTTTAGGACAGTAACCACCTTTGTTAGGAGCTGAGATGCTTCGTCCAGTAGAAGAGGGTTGTCCTTACCTTGTTGTAAAATTTCTTCTACTTCTTTGCCTAAGTCTGCCGAAATACGGCGAGCTTTTTCAATTACTACCTCTATCGACTTTCGGATATCTTCAGTTATGTTTGTTTTGGTTTTGGGCATCATTTTTTGCGACCTCTTTTCTGGGGCTAAACCAATTCATACTCGTCTTCAATCTGCTCTTCTAAATCACGCTCCAGGTTGACAAAATGGCTTACTTGTGGGTCTAATTCCTCATC
This sequence comes from Calothrix sp. NIES-4101, assembly GCA_004296455.1. Taxonomy (GTDB): domain Bacteria; phylum Cyanobacteriota; class Cyanobacteriia; order Cyanobacteriales; family Nostocaceae; genus Brunnivagina. Next base: position 2,229,805 of record AP018280.1, on the reverse strand, counting down.
GCGGACAATCCTTTTCAATCGGTAGAATCCTCTACTTTTTGACTTTCTGACTACATCTATGCTCAATCCCAGAGCTTCTGCAATCTCGGCGTTAGATATATCCATGCAATCTGCTTCTAGTGCATCAAAAATGTAAGCCATGACATTCTGGATGTTGTACTGACCTAACTTTGGTAGCAAAGAGCGAGCTATGGCAATGGCTTGCGGTTTTTTGTTCTCCCAGCCCAGTTCCTTAGTAGAATTGTCAAAATTTTTTTCAACTTCAGTTGACTTGTCTGGGATTTGCTCCAATTCATCAGGGCTAAGGGGTATTTGGTTTTGCCGTGCACGATAATAATTGCAAGCTTTGTAGTCAAAGGTCTTAAACAAGTAGGCAACTAAGTTATTAACCTTTTTCCGATCGCGGATTGCAACATAGAGAATATCAACGGCTTCAGCCAAGATGTCATGTATTTCGTCGCATGAGAGCGATCGCCACTTCGAGGCGATTTGCCTGGTGAGACCATCGAGGGCACGACTCAAGTACAAATACTCCAGCATTTTTCTTGGGTCACCAGAAATTGCGGCTTGCTTCGCTTGTGTAAGCAACTTATCCTGTTGCTCTTTGGTAATATTTTTTGACTGTCCATCTGAATCCATCTCCTCGCTATTTATGGTCATGGGCTTTCTATTTATTAGTCATGGCTGTGACAGTTCCTTTGGTGAAGAGAGTCAAAGAGAGATGCTCCCCCCTATTTGAATGTCTGGTTCGTGACATCCCCTGTTAGCAGTAACAGAGCGAACACTGGCGAAATAAAATATAAAGTCGATGTAATATCGACTCTCGCACATCAGGCTAACAACTTTATCCGAGTCTGTGCCGATTAAAACAAGCGATCGCATTTGCTCTAGGTTTGCTGCCAAATAATCTAACTGTGTAGAGATATCATTTTGTTGAAATTGTTCTCGATCTAGTGTGACTGTATTGTTTGTCATTCTGTACTGCTTTAAATCGCCTCTCAGGGTTACTCTTTATACTATTATTTGTGCGATCGCCGGAATTTCTGACTGTGAATTTTTTGCTGCAATGTCAAGCATTAATTTCTTTCAGCATCGCCGCTTCTGACAGTCTCCGCGTTAGCCTCAATGATAGGTAAATATTTAACTCTAGCGTCCACCAAGTTTGAAAATCTCCCATATTTATGCTTTAATTTCCAGGGTTATACAAGCCGCTTACCAAACCCTGTGGCAAAATTTATAAAATAATCTCAATCAAAATAATCTCAATCAAAGTCCTTCCACATTAATTATTCCCAGCATGACCGCAACAATACCCAACACCAACCTCCCCAGCGTTTACGATTCCCAAGCCGCAGAAGCAAAATGGCAAAAATTTTGGGAAGAGAACCAAATCTATAAAGCAGACCCCAGCAAGCCCGGTGAGCCTTACTGCATTGTAATTCCACCCCCAAATGTCACCGGCAGCTTGCATATGGGACATGCTTTCGATAACTCACTCATTGATTTGTTGGTTCGTTACAACCGGATGAAGGGAAAAAATGCTTTGTATCTCCCTGGAACCGATCATGCCAGCATTGCAGTGCAAACCATCTTGGAAAAGCAACTCAAGGAAGAGAAAAAAACACGCTACGATTTGGGACGGGAAACGTTCTTAGAAAGGGCTTGGCAGTGGAAGGCTGAGTCTGGGGGAACTATTGTCAATCAATTGCGGCGCTTGGGTGTGTCGGTCGATTGGACGCGGGAAAGATTTACCCTAGATGAAGGTTTATCGAAGGCAGTTTTAGAAGCTTTTGTCAGGCTTTACGATGAAGGCTTGATTTATCGGGGTGAGTATTTAGTTAATTGGTGTCCGGAGTCCCAGTCTGCGGTTTCCGATTTGGAAGTTGACCAAAAAGAGGTTAATGGTAATTTGTGGCATTTCCGTTACCCCCTGACAGATGGTTCCGGATATTTGGAAGTGGCAACAACCCGTCCGGAGACGATGTTGGGAGATACTGCGATCGCAGTTAATCCTAGTGATGAACGCTACCAAAATATTATTGGTAAGTCAGTAACATTACCAATTATGCTGCGGGAAATCCCCATTATTGCTGATGAGTTGGTTGACCCCAGTTTTGGTACTGGTTGTGTGAAGGTGACACCAGCACATGACCCAAATGATTTCCAAATGGGTAAGCGCCATAATTTGCCGTTTATCAATATCATGAATAAGAACGGCACTCTCAACGAAAATGCTGGGGATTTTCAAGGACAAGACCGGTTTGTGGCGCGGAAGAATGTAGTTGCCCGTTTGGAAGCCGATGGTGTTTTGGTCAAAGTTGAGGACTACAAGCATACAGTTCCTTACAGTGAACGGGGTAAGGTTCCCGTTGAGCCTTTACTCTCAACCCAGTGGTTTGTAAAGATTCGTCCCATCGCTGATAAAACTCTGGAATCTCTCGATAATCAAAATTCGCCTAATTTTGTTCCTCAACGTTGGTCGAAGGTTTACCGTGATTGGCTGGTAAAGTTGGAGGATTGGTGTATCTCTCGCCAACTTTGGTGGGGACATCAAATTCCTGCTTGGTATGCGGTGAGTGAAACAAATGGGGAAATTACTGATACTACGCCGTTCGTGGTGGCGAAGAGTGAAGCGGATGCTTGGGAGCGGGCGAAACAACAATTTGGCGAGGAAGTTAAGCTTGAACGTGACCCGGATGTATTAGATACATGGTTTTCTTCGGGGTTGTGGCCTTTTTCAACTTTGGGCTGGTCTGAGCAAACAGACGATTTGGCGAAGTATTACCCGACGAGTGTGTTAGTGACTGGATTTGACATCATTTTCTTCTGGGTAGCCAGAATGACAATGATGGGAACACACTTCACTGGGAAAATACCGTTTCAGGATGTTTACATCCACGGTTTGGTTCTGGATGAAAAGGGTAAGAAAATGTCGAAGTCGCAGAACAACGGCATTGACCCTTTGTTATTAATTGAGAAGTATGGCACAGATGCGCTGCGTTATTACTTAATTAAGGAAGTGACGGGTGCAGGACAAAATATCCGCTTTGATTACGATCGCAAAAAAAATGAGTCGGGAGCAGTGGAGGCGGCACGGAACTTCGCCAACAAAATTTGGAATGCTTCGCGATTTGTAATGATGAATCTCGATAATCAAACCCCAGCCCAGTTGGGTATGCCCCCAGCTACGGAACTCAGCGACAAATGGATACTTTCACGGTATAACCAAGTTGTGAAGCAAACTAATGAATACCTCAGTAATTATGGAATGGGTGAGGCTGCAAATGGTTTGTATGAGTTTATTTGGGGTGATTTTTGCGACCAATATATTGAACTAGTCAAATCTCGCCTCCAACCAACTGCCAATGCTGATTCCCGGAAGGCGGCACAGCAAACGCTGGCGTATGTATTGGAAGGTATTTTGAAATTACTCCATCCCTATATGCCCCATATTACTGAGGAAATATGGCACACTTTGACTCAGCAAGGGGCTGATTCTCAACAAAGCTTGTCGCTGCAACGTTACCCAGAGGCAGAGGAAACACGCATAGATTTAGCCTTGGAAGAGGAATTTGATTTATTACTGAGTACGATTCGCACGATTCGTAATTTACGTGCGGAGGCAGATGTCAAACCTGGAGCCAAAGTCACAATTAATTTACAAACTGATAGCAGCAAAGAACAAAAAATTCTCACCACTGGGGAAGTTTATATTAAGGATTTGGCAAAGGTGGAGAGTTTGACTATTGGCGGCAGTCAGGAAAGTAAGGCTCAAGTCTCCACTCCACCCAAAAAACAATTCAAATTCAGTCAAATTAAGTGGCGATTGCTATTTAAAGTCATTAGCGTTCTGTTTTTGCTACGTATCACCATTGCAGTTGCCGATGTCATTGATGACATTCCCTTATTTAAGGAATTTTTTGAAATCATTGGTTTTAGCTTCTCAACTTGGTTTGTAGCCAAAAATATCCTGAATACAGAAGCACGCGATCGCTTCTTGAAAGCATTATCCAGCAATACCCAAAAAATGCAAACTCAATTACAAAATGAGTTACAAACCCCATTAGTAGAAGCTGAAGAAAAAGCAATTGCTGGGGTTGTGGGCACAGTTCAAGTGATTTTACCTTTAACTGGGGTTGTGGATATCGAAGCTTTTAGTGCAAAACTGCAACGAAAACTTGACAAAATAGAGGGCGAAACCAAATCCCTTTCTGCTAGACTAAATAACCCAGGTTTTGTCAATAACGCTGCACCCGAAGTAGTTCAAAGTGTACGCGATAATTTAACAGAAGCTGAAAAACAAGCGGAAATTTTGCGCGATCGTATTCGTAAGTTAGCCTAATTAAGTAATGAGTGTTAAGTGCTAAGTTGGAAGTAATGAAGAAAAAATCTCTTTCTAGTTTATTTTCCAACTTAACACCAAAGTACTTTTAGACTCTACGCAGGCACTAAGGGCGTAAGCCTTCTTGTAGAGTATGTATATAAGTCTCCTTGCGAGAATTGACACAGTCCCTCATCTACCTTTGTCTACAGCACTCAGCCCTAAATATCTATGCTGTATTTAGCCCAAGTACATAAAAATGAATTCCTCGAACAACGTCAACTACGTTTGTTAGCACGTCAAGAAGCTGAGAATATGTGGGTAATTATCCCAGAAGAAGCATTTATTCTTTTGGGAAAAGGTAACATCTTGAATGAGAAATTACTGGTTTTAGTCGAATTATCACCCACTGGCGATATCGAACGAATCGAAGAGGCTACCAACTGGGTATTAAATTTGGTACAAACCTACCTTTTAACGGGAATTAGCCCAGAGTATCTTCGCCAAGAAACTGAACGTGCCGAACAATGGCGACAAAACTTAACTTTACAAAATCAAGATTTAGCCCGTCGTTCATTAGAATTGGAAGCACGACGCGAACAAATTCAAGCATTAGAAGAAAGTTTAAAACGCGAGAAAAGTAGTAATTCTGACGAAGAGATTTAAAATTATCTCAATCCTATACTTATTAGAGAAGTTGATAAAATTACAATTATTTGATTTTAAATATTTGATTTTAAACTCAATTAAGTATTAACTCGCTAGAGGATTTCATCAAACTTTGAGCTTCACCTAAATGCTTTAATAATGTCGATTGAGGTAACGCAGCTTGTAAATGATGCCAAGGTAATATTTGCTCATCTGACCATTGATCATAAACGTAAAAATTTAAATCGGGAAGTTGTCCCTTTAGCTCCTTAAATGCACGTTTATAACTGCCCAATGAATCACCAAAACTTCGTGTTAATTCTAATAATTTTGATATCCTTCTATCCCCACGGGAAATTAATGCTTGAATAATTGACCAATTATAACTTTCAGGGCGAAAATCAATTCCTTGTGGCTTTAATTGCTTTTGCAAAAATTGTAATCTTTTTTCTGCCTGTTTATTCACACCATACCATTGAAAAGGTGTATGTGCTTTGGGCACAAAAGAACTACAACCCAAAGTTAATCTTAAACCTGGTGCAGCTTTTTTAATCACTTTCATCATGGCTACAGTCGCATCTAAATCTGACTCTTCCTCACCTGGGATTCCCACCATCCCATATAACTTTAACCCCGATAAACCACCAGATTTAGCATTAATAGCAGCTTGAATAATATCTTCCTGTTCTAGCTTCTTGTTAATAATTCGGCGAACTTTTTCCGAACCACTTTCAACAGCTATTGTTAAAGACTTTGTATCACGCTTTGCCAAAGTTTGTGCCAATTCCAATGTGACAGTATTTGTCCGCACGGAGGCAATACTTAAACGTACATCATCATATTTGGGCTGGTTAATATAATCAAGTAACTCATGAAATTCAGGATGTTGCGTGACGGAAGCCCCCAATAAACCCAAGCGATTGGTAACTTGTAAACCGCGTTCAATTGCCGGAATTAATGAACCCTCTAAACTTGCAGTTCTGAAGGGTAATGTTAGATAACTAGCCAAACAAAAACGACACATTTCTGGACAACTGCGTACCACTTCCACCATAAAAATATTTTCCCAGGCGGCTTTTTCGGTAACTACAGTGGAAGCAGATAAAGTATTCCCACGATAGGTTTGTTTTTGGACTACAGCAGGTATTGTTGATGAGATTGGTTGAATTGATTTAATTGCCCCATCTGAACTATGGTACTCGACCTGATAAAGGCTAGGAATGTAAATTCCGGGAACTTGTGCCAGTGCTATTAATTGAGTTTTTCGATCAGCATTTCTGACTTCTTTGTAAGCATCAATAAAATTACCAAGTAGATTCTCGCCATCTCCCAAAAGAATAACATCAAAAAATTCTGCAAATGGTTCAGGATTGGCAGTGAGAACAGGTCCACCACCAAATACTATTGGGTGATTATGCTGACGTTGATGAGCACGAATAGGAATATTTAAAGATTCGAGCAAATTTAAAATATTCACATAATCTAATTCCCAAGAAACAGAGAAACCTAATATTTCCGCTTGTCGAGGCAGTGTTTCCCTAATATCAGTAAATAAACGACTGACTTCTAAATCATCACGCATTGTTAAAGTTGACCAAACTATCTGATAACCCAGACTAGTAATGCCAACTGTGTATTCATTCGGAAAGGCAAAAATTAGGGGGATAGCGTCATTTTTTGGAGTTGCAGGTGTAAAGAGAAGATATTCTAATGCGAATAAAGAAGATGACATTTGCTTTTAGAGTTTGAATTGGGGATTTTACTAGACACCGGCTGACTCTCACGACAGAAAATGCTGCATGAGGAAAATTTAAGCAACCCGATTTTTACCACAGACTAAATTTTCGCCACCATAATTTAATTTTAAGCCAACTCACGAAAAACAAATCTGAGTTTGATATCGAGTCCGCTAAGTCAGTTAGAGTCTTGCAAAAAATCAATGATCCAATTTTGAAACTAGTACAGGTCGGCGGAAATAAACCAACCATTGCAAATAGACAAAAAGCTTGTTTTATGGGCTTTATTCCTTCTGCCTCCTGCCTTCTTACTTCTGCCTTCACGTACTAGACCTATTTCCCATCTCCCCTGCTCCCCTTAGTAATGGATCATCTTGTTTGTGGAGTTCTCTGATTATTAGTTTTTCTTTGCATCCCTCTATCTCCCCATCTCCCTATCAGCTTTATCATTGCTATTTAACCGGAGATGATATTACGCCATAGTCTTGCTTACAACAATCCCCGATAGCGAATAAAAATCAACACAACTGCCCATGAACCAAGGGCAACTTTGATAGCCACTAGAATATTGAGAATGGGGATAATCCCACCACTAAACAATGCACCCAATTCTCCATGCGGTAATTCTATGCCAGCCAGCGTCATCACTGCCAGCAGAATAAAAACAACAACTGAAACCTTTTCCCAGGTAGCAGTGTGCCATTGCTGGTAAATTCTCTGCATCCACTCCGGCGATGAAGTCATGGCAATCAAACCGATCGCTGTTCCCCCGGCAACTCCTGCCGCAAAGCCTCCCCCCGGACTCAAATGCCCGCGAATAGCAAGTTCAATACCCACCAAGGCCGCAATAGTTGCCCCCAGACGTGCCAGTATCATCGAAGATTGATCAGTGAATTGATGCACTTGACTAGATGGTCGTTCATTCGCCAGCAGGAAATTAGCACCCATAATCGCGATCGTAAACACAATCACTTCAAATATCGTATCGTAGAGCCGATTCCGGAAAATGATCCCCGAAACGACATTGGAGACTCCAGTATCTTTGACAACTACGTCAACGATTGAATAGGGTAAGCTGGGTGCCGGATTGGACAGGAAGAGCATTTTGATATAGAAGACGATTCCCGCAACAATATAGACCCATTTCATAGATGTTTCTCCCTGGAATTTGAACCACTGAAGTAGCTTAATTGGGTAGTAGTTGAGACAAGTTCACTATGCATAATCTCATAGAGGCGGTGGAGCCGAGTTTGCATCTGATAGGGTTGCGCCTGCTCTTCATCTTCTGGAGCAAAGACACAGGTGGCATGAATTTCTTTCTCTATCAGTGCTTGCTGCAAGTCTTCCTGGTTGGGATAGGGAACCAGTTCCACCCGCACATGGTGTTTATTAAAAATGCTTCGCAGTTCATCTACCAGTTGTTGAAAATCACTTCGCTGAGGGTTGCCAAAATCCTCCTGGGTGGCGATCGCCTCTTTGAGTACACCTAGACGCAGTACCATTGATGAGCGCACCGCCACAGCATAAAGTGTAATTGCTAACAGTGTCCCCACCAAGGCTTCTGTCAATGCCACATCCGCCGCCCCCAAAATGGTATATACCAATGCCGCCACTGCCCCTAAAATTCCGCGAATCACCAGGGCATGGTAGGGATTTACCTGCAAAATCAACATCGATGCCACCAGGGGCAGCAGGGCAGTAATTACGTAAACATAGCTATCCGTCATTGTTCTTCTCGCTACCTGTATTGTTAGTGGAGCAATAAGCAAGTACATAGCCCAGCATGGTATTCCAAAGTGCTAGGGAAATGATGGCAAGAATGAGTAGGGGCAATTCTCTGGGTCGTTGCAGGAGTAAGCCGAAGATAATTGCGATCGAACCCAGGGTATCGGATACCGAAAGATTATGCAGTTTGAAGAGTACCGATCGCGGCTGGAGTAGAGAAGAAGTTCCCCAGAACCAAAAAAACAACCCGATCGCAATACAGGCATAACTCAGGAAATTAATCATAGTTCCCCCATTCGTTTGAGGATATGCGCCAATAACATGAATCCAGCATTGCCTACGCTCAGGATGATGACACCGACAACCCCAATCATCCAATCGTCGCGCAACACCGAAATTAGCAGAATCATGACAGATGTTTTTGTGGCGACACTGGAAAATGCCAGCATTGTTTGCCAAATATCCTCATTCTTCCATGCCTCATAGAGAGGGATAAGCAACGCCAAAATCATGGCAATTAATGCGAGGTTCAGCATGACTTTTTCCTCCTCTCTACCCGGTGTACTTCATACCAGCCCTCTTCGTGATATTTGACAACTATGGTTTTGGGCGTAAAAGTAATCAGAAAGATATCCAGGAAGACGAGTCCTGGGGAACGTCGGGATTTCACCCGTTCCATGACAATTTCTTCCTGATTATGGGGGCGAAGAATCAACTCAACTGCTTCTATATAGGCTTGGGGAATTGCCACAATGATTTTTCCCAATACCCTGAGCAAATCTTGGAGACGTTCCGGGGAGGTATGGCTGCGAGGTAACAGCAGAGCCACACTGATACCGATGATGATATTGACTACAGAAAAATTAGCGGTGAGCAAAAACCAAATAACCAGTCGGAGAATCAGTTGTGCCATCATGCCAGTGCCATCCAGAAGAGTAGGATTAAACTCAGACTCATAACTCCAATCAAATGCTCAAATTGCTCCAGCACACGGGGCAATTTGAACAATACTTTTTGTCGGAAAATCCCAAAATATACCAGCCACCCTAACGCGATCGTTGCTAGGGGTTTGACAATATTCGCCACGCTATAGGCTTCGTAATAGACGACATTTGCGCCCACAAGTCCACCGAGCAAGAGCAACATTGCCGCCCAAAAGCCAATCCGTAAAGGCTCATCTTGAGCTTGGTTCTTGTGGGGAAGAAAAATGAGTTTCGCAAAGGAGATTGCCGTACCCAGAGCCGCCAGATTCATACCAATCACCTGCCAAGATAATAGATTTTTCATAGTCAATACCTTGGCTCCAAAGCCAGATAACAAGGGAAAGCCGGAAATTGAAAAACTGGCAATAACTAGGGCAATCCAAATTGGGGTATGGATGGGTTGATGTTGGAGTTCCTTGAGGTTGCGGCTTGGCAAAATTCCTACAATCAAAAACAGTGCCCCTTTCACTAAGCCATGAGTCAGGGCATAGAACCCGCCGACTTCTGGAGCCGCCAGAATAAAACCTAACTGCGACACCGTATGAAATGCCAGCATTCGTTTGGCATCTTTCTCAAAAACAGCATAAAAAACTCCTAGAACCGCCGTCCCCACGCCAAAAATGCGGACAATGGGATCAATTTCCTCCACCAGCAGAGCGCAACGCACCAACGGCAAGACACCGGCTTTGACGACAACTCCCGACATCAATGCCGAAACGGGGGATTCCGACTCCGAATGAGTCAAAGGCAACCACAATCCCGATACAAAAATTCCCCCCTTCACCAATAGCCCCAGAAAAATGAGAGCGATCGCTTCTGGAGGTGCCCCCCGCAAACCCACAAAATCAAAGGAATGGTGTGCCTTATAAACCAGCACTGCACCCACTAAATAAAACAGCATGGCAACATTGCTGACAAACAAATAGCGCAAACCAACCCAGATTGAGCGATCGCTCCGAGGATAAGCAATCAACAAAAATGTGGCAATACTAATGACTTCTAAAGCCACGTATAGGCTAATAAAGTCTGAACAAGCAAAGGCGGCATTAACGCTGCCATGCAAAATTAGGGTTTGGGCATAAAAGAAGGTTGTCCTATCGCTACGCCAGCAGTAGAGAATCACCGCCGCCGTTACCAGGGCATTGGTCAAAATAAAGAAGGCAGCTAAGGGATCGAGGATTAAGCTGACACCAAAGTTATCCAACAATCTCATCGCCTGGGGGGCTTGCTGAATAAACAAATACACCGCATATGCAGCCGAAAACAAGGCACCGCCAAAGGCAAGATATCGATCCAGTTTGGGAAGTAAATAAATCGCGAACCCTGCTAAAAACGGGAAGACAATCCAGGTAAGTGTTAGGGTAGTCATGGTGTATTGCTGTTCTCAATCTCGTTGCTTTCTAAGGTGGGGTTATCTCTTGCTAACTTCATGACACCAACTAGCATCAGAGCTTGGATCGAAAAGCCGATCACAATCGCCGTTAAAATGACTGCTTGAGGAACCGGATCGGCATAAGTAACTTCCTGAGCATTATTTAAAGCAATTGGTGTGAATAATCCCTCTCGTGATGCGATTAATACGTAATAGGCAATTACCCCTGTACTCATGACATCCATCGAGATAATTTTCATCACCAGATTTTTTTTTAAGATAATGCCGAAAAATCCACATAATATAGTTGCGAATACAAAGGCTTCTAACACAGTAGTTTCCCTAATAACGCTCAATTGATCACCTGATTAGCCAGACAACACACTATTTGATCTAAGAAGGGAAGAAACTTTGTAAAGTAGACTTTTTTCCGATCTCGTCCTTGGCTGACTATCGCTTTCTACCCACTAGAATTCAATAGTATTCATAGATATATCCCAATGATTAAGTGAAAATGTCGATAAAAAGATTATGCTTGATTCTGGTCATTTAAGCTATCCCTGTAGGATTTTTGTCTCTCCATCTCCGCATCCCCGCGTCATTACTCTGTTACTTTCTGTTGGGGAATTGGTATTAGCTGCTTTGGAAGGCTAATTCTGCATATCTTCGGCAGAACTAGAAATAGTCACTCATACAGCGTGGTTTCATGGCTGTTTGCCGATAAATAAAGAGATTTAGTTGGGGAGATTTGCTCATGTTGGCTGAAGGTGACAGCATTGGCGTATTTGGAGAATTATATTTTTTCAAAAGTAATGACCCTCTGTTACTTGATGATGCGAATCATATTTGGTTGGTAAAATCAGGTTCTTTGGCTCTGTTCGCAATTAATGTGCAAAATGGTGTACCCAAGGGTAGAAGACGTTATTTATTTAGTGTGAAAGCTGGAGAAGCAATGTTTGCTGTCGCTCCTATATCGGTGGATGGGGGACATCAAATTCTGGCTGTTGCTTTAGAAGAATGTGAGCTTTTATTACTTTCGGCAGATGAATTTTCTGAGTTATTTATTCAAGAAAAAAAAGAGAGCCAAAATTATGGGGATTTAAACAAAGAATCAACATTAGCAGCCAAAATTGATACTTGGGTACATCACCTTGGTGCTACTATTTCGGAAATTACTTCACCAAAATTGCCGACACCAATGCAAGCACCGGGATGTGGTGTTTTAGGTGCGGGAGAAGTGTTTCAAGCGAGTCATGATACTGTTGTTTGGACTCAAATATTCCAAGGGAAAGCGAATTTATGCGGTTTAGACAGCTTAGAAATTGACTCTCATCTTGGTAGAATTCCTCTAGAAACATACTTATGGTTACAATCCCAAGATATTGTCGAAGTTGACTCAATTTTGAGTGAAAATATTGATGATGCAAATATATTATTAACTGGTTTAAATAAATTACAAACTTTTGTCTTACAAGCGATCGCACAATTAGAGCAACAGCAGAATCAGGCGGAGTTAGGGCGCTTTCAAGCGAGGGAAAGGTTAAATAATCAAGCAATTACAAATACACTCACAGAATTTGCCAGTATTTTTGATGCCCAAGAAAAACAAGTTGCCACCGTCAAGCAAGCACTAACCCACGATGAAGCTTTATTATTTGCGGCGGGTGCGGTGGGTAAATTTTTGGGGATTAATATTTGTCCCCCTGCCAACTCTGAGGATTTACGACGGGTGCGTGATCCTTTAGATGCGGTTGCCCGTGCTTCCCGGATTCGAGTGCGGCGGATTACATTGCGGGATAAATGGTGGTTACAGGATAGCGGTCCTTTACTGGCTTACACTTTAGAAGATAACCGCCCCGTGGCGATTTTACCGATTTCCGATACCCGTTACGAAATCATCGATCCAATTTTACACAAACGGATAAAATGCGATCGCCAAACCGCCAGCACAATTTCGGGAACCGCATACACCTTTTATCGACCTTTACCGCAGATATTGCAGGCAACATCTTTGCTGCAATTTGCTCTCCACGGACGTTCTCAGGAACTGTGGACACTATTACTAGGAGGAATTGCTACCACACTGCTAGGGGCGATCGCGCCGCAAGCTACTGCCATTCTCATTGACCAAGCTATTCCCGACGCTAATCGAGCCTTATTGTACCAAATTGCTTGTGGTTTAGTGGCAACAACTTTGGGCGCAACTCTATTCCAACTTACCCAAGGGTTTGCGATTATGCGCTTGGAAACCTTTGCGGACACTACCACCCAAGCGGCAGTCTGGGATCGACTTTTGACTTTGAAACCATCCTTTTTCCGGGAATTTTCCATCGGTGATTTGAGTGCCCGTGTTTCTGTCATTAGTCAAATTCGCCAAAAACTCAGCAATACTATCCTCAAAACTCTATTTTCCAGTGTCTTTTCCTTGCTGAATTTAGGATTGTTATTCTATTACAGTTTTCCCTTGGCATTAATTGCGGCACTGGTTGCCCTCATTAATATTGCAGTCACCATCGTTTCTGGTATTCTCACCATCCGCAAAGTTCGTCCCCTCCTGAATATGCAAGGTAAACTCTTTGGGATGATGGTACAAATCATTGGAGGTGTATCAAAATTTCGCACATCAGGGGCAGAAGCTAGGGCATTTGCTTACTGGGGTCGGCAATATCGCCATCAATTACACCTAATGATGGATTCTCAAAGTATCGATGACAACTTAGTAGTAATTAATAATATTCTTTCTGCCCTGACTCCAGCCGTAATTTTCGCCTTTGCCACCAACCTATTACAGCAATCCCAGGCAGATGGGGCAACAGCCTTCTCTACGGGTACTTTCCTCGCCTTCAATGCTGCATTTGGTACATTTATTGGTGGTGCCACCAGCTTGAGTACTACCGTTGTTGATATCCTCGAAGCCTTACCACTATGGGAACGTGCCCAACCAATCCTCAAAGCCACGCCAGAAGTTGATAGTAGTAAATCTGACCCCGGTAGATTATCGGGAAGGGTGGAAATTAAAAATGTGATTTTTCGTTACCGTGCTGATGGCGCTTTAACTTTGGATGATGTCAGCTTGCGTGCGGAGCCGGGAGAATTTATTGCCTTGGTGGGGCCATCAGGAAGCGGTAAAAGCACCTTATTTCGACTATTATTAGGATTTGAGAACCCAGAATCGGGTAGCGTTTGTTATGACGGACAAGAGCTTGCGGGGTTAAATGTGAATGCGGTGCGTCGTCAGTTGGGTGTAGTTTTGCAAAATAGCCGCCTCATGTCTGCATCAATCTTTGAGAATATTTCCAGCAATGCTGTTTTAACAATGGATGAAGCTTGGGAAGCCGCAAAAATGGCAGGTTTAGCGGAAGATATTGCGGCAATGCCAATGGGAATGCATACGGTAGTTAGTGAAGGTGCGACTAACCTATCGGGAGGACAGCGACAAAGATTATTAATAGCCCGTGCATTAGCTTTGCGTCCACGAATTTTGCTATTTGATGAAGCCACCAGTGCTTTAGATAACAAAACTCAAGCAATAGTTAGCGAAAGTTTAGAAAAGTTAAATGTCACACGAATTGTTGTTGCCCATCGTTTGAGTACAATTCGGAATGCGAATCGAATTTATGTTTTGCAAAATGGTAGATTAGTCCAACAAGGTAGCTTTGAACAACTAGCGCAGCAACCGGGATTATTTAGCTTATTAATTCGACGACAGCAAGTTTAGTAAGTGGAAGGTGAAAATTAAATTATTAAATATTACAATTGCTGAATTAGGGAATGATTAAGACGGCAAGCTTTGAGTACTAATACATGTTGAGTTCAATTGAACAGTGCTAGCTTCAGCATAAATGTAAATATATCTCCCTTCTCAAATTACTATGCGATCGCCCCTTCCATCTCTTACAACCGTATTGGCACGTGGTGATTTACGCCGAGTACACCATATTGCCTTGAATGTCAAAGATATGCAAGCTTCACGCCACTTTTATAGTCATATTTTGGGATTACATGAACTCATTGGTGAAGAGATTCCCGCAACCTTAGCCCAGTTAGTTGCCGAAGGGAAAGTTGCTAATTTTGAAACTCCGGATGGGACAATCATCGACTTATTTTGGGAACCTGATTTGTCACCACCCGATCCCAATCCAGAACGCAGCTTTACCAGAGCATACCACCTAGCATTTGATATTGCCCCAGAATTATTTGATCACGCCGTGCAGGTTTTGCGAGAAAATGAGATTGCGATCGCTCACGGTCCTGTTAGCCGTCCCACTGGTAGAGGTGTTTATTTTTACGATCCTGATGGATTTATGGTGGAAATTCGCTGCGATCCTGTTTAATTATTTAATTATTAACCTATAGTCACCTAACTCCTATAATCTGCAAAAATGTCACAACCAGCCAAGCTATATCAAGTAATTGAAGACGCAATTCAAAGACCTCTCATTCCCCACGAACCCGCCAAACAATCACTCAAACAATGGGCAATGTTTGTGTTACGCGATAAAGGATTTAAAGTTATATATGCTCAAAATGCTGATTTTGCCATTGAAAGAGGTGGCGAGAAACTTTATTTTAAAGTCTCAAATACAGGTACTGAATTAGATAGTAAATTTAACTGGATAACTTGGGATAGTGCCACAAAAGCAGTGAATGTAATTCCTGCACAATAATATTGAATTTAATTTCAATATTACCTATATTGTGGCTTTTTAAACCAAAGGTTTTTCAAAAATTATCAGATGCTGTTGTGGCAAAATATTTTTAGTTTCTTGCCAAATTAAACCAACTGTTTGCATTTCCTTTTTCACCTGCTTCTGCGTCATTTTATGCAAAGCTTAAATCATAATCAACGGGTTCTCACCTCGATATTCCACAAAAGCAACTCTACCACCAGGCTTCAAAGCTTTGACAATTTCCACCATCACCTCATGAGGATATG
Source organism: Calothrix sp. NIES-4101 (assembly GCA_004296455.1). Lineage (GTDB taxonomy): Bacteria > Cyanobacteriota > Cyanobacteriia > Cyanobacteriales > Nostocaceae > Brunnivagina. The sequence continues at coordinate 2,214,084 of AP018280.1, read as the reverse complement.
CAAATTCATGATATGCGTCAACCATGATAGCTAAATTAATACTTTCGGCTGGTAAATTGGGGCTTGTCTCTGTTGCTAAAATCGTCTCAACATTATTAATCTTTTTCTCTTCCTTGAAATATCCAATTATTTCTAACATCTCTGGCTGAATATCCACAGCTAAAACTTTTCCCTGTGATAAATGAGGTGCAATTAAGAAACTTAAATAACCTGTACCTGCACCAATATCCGCGACAATATCATTTGGTTTTAATCCTAAAGCCGCAACTATTTTACTTGGTTGTTCCTCAACTTCACGACTTTGACGTTCCAACCAACCTGCACCAGTATGTCCCATGACTTGGGCTATTTCTCGCCCCAGATAAAACTTACCAATCCCATCAGGATGATGATTGGGACGTTGTTGATAAATATCTGTAGTTACATTTGCAATTGCTGGATTAGTAAAAGCAAAACTAGAGAATAAAATAACTATAAAAATACTAAAAAATGAAATAATAGTTTTTGGATATTTCATAATATTATTTATATTTGAAATGGGAATAATTACACATAAAAATAAGATGTAACATTGGCTAACCACTTACAATGAAAATTTTTCCGCATCCCCGCCTCTCTAAGTCTCCCTGTCAGTTTTAATAATCACTATTCAAGTGGACAAGATATACCTTGTTATATCTTTTCCTGACACAGCATCTTGATGAAAATCCCCACTTTTCAATTTGCGGGGATACTCTAACTTCTGTCTTATACCAAAATCATAATTCAAATGGTTGCATGGAAATATTCTGCCATGTTTCCTGACTCCATTGAGCAACAAACGGACGTACAACAAACTTTGGAGGATTTCCAGGTTTCACATCAATTCGCACAAAAGAATATGGCAGCACCCTAGATAAATCTTTCCCAGTACGACCTACAAATAAGTGTGAATCTGCTACCTTAGACTCATAATCGCCCGCAGCACTGACAAACTTCTCCATTAACTCATTTCCTTCTGGACGATGGCGACGGGGACGATGACCGCTACCCCCAGAAATAATACAATTTAGATTAGAGTCTGCATGTCCAGTATCAGTTGTTTGCAAATATTCCAAACAATGTGCATGTCCATTTAAAATTAAATCAACAACTGGCCGTTTTCCTATTTGAGAACCTACAGTTTTCGCAACAGCATCAAAAACTTCCCGTAACCGATGGCGTACTGCTAAAGTTTGCGCTTGCTTCCACTTACTGGCTTCGGTTACATAGGGTGGATGGTGAAAATAAAGTACACGTCCCCGTACTTCATCGCTACACCAAGACTCAATTAAACGCTGTTTCAGCCAATTCAACTGTTCCCAGTCAATAACTTCGCCAATATTGGCATTTAGTTGTTTCTCAATATCAATTTTCACCTCATCGATTTGATTCAGTTTGGCATTGAGAGCATCAACTTGCAGCGCATCATGGGGATTATCTAAATTTAATTTCCCACGAGCAGCCAAAATTTCAATTTCTTCAACTTCAATATCTCGACGACGCTTTTCTAACTCACTTCGATCGCTTTCTCCCTCTTTTGTATCAGGTATGGGTGAGGGTGTGTTGAAAGTATCAGAGTCCAAGGCAAAAAAGTCAATCCCACCGTAACGAAACGTATAATAACGATTGGGAAGACGAGTAAAAAACCGTGGTACGTAACGCAAACATCTTCCTGTATCAGTTTTGGCAGTGTAATGTGTATCTAAATGTTCTTTCAGAAATTCCAGGGACTTAATATCTTGTAAATAATCTAGGAAAGCCCTGGCAAAAGCATTTCCTTGTCCCGAACCATACCAACCAATTTCGATGTTTTTATACTGGAAAAATCTTCTGAACACCTGCGTGCTACCTGTAACAAGACGGGAAATTAATGGCACATCGTAATAATCATGATTCCCCAAAACTGGTAAAATAGGAGTCTTGAAAGTCATGCGATCGTAAGTGATGCGTTTTGCATCTTCCCCACCCTCCAAAAATTCACGATAGGGTTCAATGAAATTTTGCGGGTAATATTCGTGGGAACCGACTACATAAACCACATCACCTGTATGCAAGACAAAGCTACATTCCTCCTGGTGTGGCAGCATTAGCTCCGCAATTTGGCGTTGAGGGTGAAAATTTTGATGTGGTTTCGTGCCACTATCACCAATAACCATAAACGAAAAGTCTGGACAATCCTGCTTACCATCATCCAGAACCATGCAAGTTTGATCAATTCCATGCTTGAGAATACTAGGATGCTGCCATAGCACCCGTTCCTTCATCTTTTGAATTTTAACCGAATTGGGTGCTTCAGATATCAGCTTCATGCCTTGAAAACTCCCGGATAATTTTGTTTAACTCCTTTGTTTTCGCTTCATGATTGTACCTATATGTTTGTTAATCAATGCAAAATTTTTGCAGATGCAACATCGTTACTGCGATCGCATATCTCTAATTAAGTAAAATCAGGTGATATAATTTACATATGCGTCAACAATAAATTTGTAGTGAAAACTGCTTGCCCAAATCACTTGGAAGCTTGCCTTTTCTTTTCTATTACAGCTTGGCTAAATCCCAACACAATTAAAATATTAGTCAGTGTCAGAAATACTTCCGCGCTACCATGTAACCAATCAATATTCGCCAAAGCTTCTCCATAGCGAACTTTAGCATAAATGCCCGCAGGGATAGTGACACCAACAAATACGAGAGTCCCATAGAAGCCGTATAAAGCTAATTTTGGCATTTGTTGGGAACGGGTAATAAACCACAAAAAGCCTAGATAGGGAAATAAAGAAAGGGCAAATAAGGTTTCTTTGGAAATCATGTTGAGGTTGGATATTTTTGATTGATTAGCCGGATTGAATATATTTAGTTACTACTATCCTTAATTCCTTCGGCGGAAATAGGCTGTTGATTATCAGCAGAATTTAATTCTGGTTCAGACTGACTATGTCGCCAGATAAAATATGCTGCGATTAAAAGAGTAAAATTACCAAACACAGTCATACTCGCTTGTAGCGTAACCAACCATTCCAGAGCAGGGGAATTATCAAAATAATGCCAGGTACAAGCACACATAGCACTGACTAATGCTGGTAACATGGCGAGAGAAAAGCCAAACCAGGTGTGATTTTGAGTAATTTCACCATACGTCCAAATTAACCAAATTGCGGCTATCCATTCGATAACGCTGGAAACGTGAATTATCCAGGTGGGAATTGAAAGTGCGTGCATAAATTAAAGAAAGGGGATGTGGGGATGGGCGACAAGGGAGGAAAAAGAATATTTTTTCGTTTCCAAGACGCTTTGTACAACAGTGAAACTCGCGGATTCTGGCAGAAAAAATATTTCCCCGCCAATTCCTCTTGATAAGCAAGTTTCTTTTCTTTCACTCTCCGTGTCTGTTAGAAATGTGCAATTCTCGAATTTCTGTAACAGTGTCAGATACTTAGTTTATCGGAAAGCTGTTAATCTAAATATCCAAATCTGAAATCTTTAAATTAAAAATCATCATGCGGGCATTATTATCTGGGTATTACGGCAAGGGGAATGGTGGAGATGAGGCATTACTAGCAACGCTTTTACAGATGTTGCCATCCCATATTACTCCTGTGGTGCTGTCAGGGAATCCCCAGGAAACAAGTCAGCGTTATGGGGTAGAAGCCCAGGCAAGAATGTCCATACCGACTGTGATTAAAACTTTGCGTTCTTGCGATGCTTTTATTTGGGGTGGCGGTAGCCTTATCCAAGATGCAACCAGTGCAATTAGCCCGTTTTATTACGTGAGTTTGATGGCATTGGCACAAAAAATGGGCTTAACTACTGTAGCATGGGCACAGGGAATTGGTCCTTTGCTGCGATCGCAAACTCAATGGGTAGCACAAAAAACTTTTGCTGGTTGTACAAAAGTTAGTGTTAGGGATAGCAAAAGTGCAAAATTATTAACTGAGTGGAAAGTGCCTCATTTTCTCGCACCTGACCCCGTATGGGCGCTAAAATCAAAGCCAACACCAGGATTATGGGATTTACCTGCGCCAAGGGTAGCCGTGACTTTGAGAAGCCATTCTCAGCTAACTGCACCAATGTTAGAAAGAATTACCAAGGCTTTGGTTGATTTTCAGAAAGCAACACAGACTTTCATTATTTTACTACCATTTCAAAAAACTCAAGACATGGCGATCGCACAAGCAATCCAACCGGCACTGAAGGATGTGAGTAAAATATTACATTTTGAAGAACCGGAAATTTTAAAAGGCGTGTTTCGCGGTGTGGATATGGCAATTGGGATGCGTTTGCACAGTTTAATTATGGCTGCAAGTGAGGGATGTAAAACTTTTGCACTCAGTTATGATCCCAAAGTTAATCGATTAATGGAAGATACTGATATGCCGGGTTGGGATTTGGCAAATTTACCGGAAGATGCAAATAAAATTAGTACGGCTTGGATTGAACATTATGCGAATGGAGAGTCTTTATCATCTGATAAAATTCAGTTTTTATTAGATAGGGCATTAATTCATCAAGCTGTATTGAGTGATGCTTTTAGTTGAGATGATAGGTAATGAAAATGATAAATTTTTAAATTTAATCTTCCCGGTATCATTTTTTTCGTTTACTTACCGCCCGCAATCAAAAACTAAAAGTCTTACCTGTGAAAATTTCATGGAGATGCCAAAACAGTCGAGTTTTCATGAATGATTGAGAACTTCTCGAAATTGATGACAATTTTCGACAAACCTTTGGGGAATTGCCAAATTACCACCCCAATGCAGATGAATATAGGAAGCATGAAGATTCGGCAGAATATTCCATCCTTCATAACCTGTGAATTCATCAGTATCATAACGAGAAGTTGTAAATAAAAGATTTGTAGAGGAAATTTCAGGATTTAATAATAACCGGGAACGATGAAATTCATGCCCATAAATCACAGTATTTACCTGAACTAATAAACCATCCTGCAAAGCCACAGCACGACGATAACCCAAAGTTAAACGTTTATCCATAGTTGCGACTTCAGGTATTATTCCTAACATAGAATATGCTGTACCTGTAAAATCAATTATGCGATCGCATAAATACATTAATCCCCCACATTCCGCTATAGTGGGCATTCCTCCCAGAATAGCTGCTTTGACGGAATTCATTGCACTAGTATTATTTGCTAACTGCTCTGCGAACACCTCCGGGAAACCACCACCAAAATACATTCCCTGAATATTTTCCGGCAATTTTGTATCAACTAAAGGACTCCAAAAAACCAGTTCTGCGCCTAGTTTTTCCAGCAAATCGAGATTATCTTGATAATAGAAATTAAAAGCCTTATCGAATGCGATCGCAATTCTAATTTGCGTATTAGACACAGGGTATTCTTGAAGATATGAATACCTATCTTCCTTATCATTATTTACACCTATATTCCCACATTTTCCCACTTCCCCAATTTCTAAAAGCGGTAATAACCTATCCCAATTAAAACAACTATTACCTAATTCAGTCAGTCGAGAAATAATAATATCTAACTCTGGCAATTCTTCGGTGGGAATTAAGCCCAAATGTCTGTCAGGAATGGTGATATTATCTTCGCGCCTAAATACACCTAAAATGGGAATTTGTAAAGCTTTGAGAGCATTTTTTAATAATTCCAAATGCCTATCACTACCAACTCGATTTAATACCAATCCGGCAATCTTCAGATGCGGATCAAGTGTAGAATAACCATGAGCGATCGCGGCTACGGAACCCGACAAACGACTGCAATCAATTACCAGTAGCACTGGGATATGAAGTAACTTAGCAACATGTGCTGTACTCGCAAAAGAAGACAGAGAAGAAGGAAAACCCTTCTCTACCCCCACCCCATCAAATAATCCCATTACCCCTTCAACTACAGCAAAATCAACCTCTTGAGTCTGCTCTAGAAAACATTCTTGTACATAATCCTCAGAAGTCAAAATTGGGTCTAAATTACGACATGCTCTTCCTGTGACGTATCGATGAAACATTGGGTCTATATAGTCTGGCCCCACTTTAAAAGATTGCACCCGAAGTTTTTTTTGGCACAATGAAGCAAGTAGGGCGAGGGTAACTGTTGTCTTCCCCACCCCACTAGAAGTACCAGCAATAATTAACGGCATAAATTCATCATGAGTAAATTTGCTGAGACGTTTTTTCTAATGTCTCAGTTAAGAAAGACAACCTGTTAAAACTTTACCAACAACTTCACCCGTCAAACTAAACGCCCGTACCTCGTTAATTTTTACCTGCACTATTTGACCTTTAAGTTGATTAATATCACCAGCAAAGAATGTCAAACGGTTACCACGAGTTCTTCCCATTACTTGCATCGCATCTTTCGGGTTTTCATCTTCCACCAATACCTCTTCAATACGCCCCATATACCTTTGCGATCGCAGATAAGCTTTAATATTGACTAAATGGTTTAGCCGTTGCAATCTATCTTTTTTGACTTCTTCACTCAATTGTTCTTCCCACATAGCCGCAGGTGTACCTGGACGCGGCGAATATGCAGCAGTATTGAGTAAATCAAACCCAATATCATCCACTAATTTTAGTGTATTTTCAAATTGTTCTTCCGTCTCCCCAGGAAAGCCAACAATTGCATCTGCACTAATCGAGGCATCAGGCATATATTTGCGAATTGTGTCAATGATACGGCGATATTTTTCATGTGTGTAACCACGAGACATTCGCTTTAAGACTTCATTATCACCTGACTGGAAGGGTATATGAAAATGTTCACAAACCTTGGGTAATTCAGCACAAGCCTTAATTAAACGTTCAGTGAAATAACGTGGATGGGAAGTCGCAAAACGAATTCTTTCAATTCCTGGTACATCGTGAACGTAGTACAGTAAATCCGTCAAAGTCTGTAAATGGCGACCCTCTGGCGTAGTTCCTGGTAAATCACGTCCATAGGCATCAATATTTTGACCTAATAATGTTACTTCCTTGTAACCTTGTTGTCCCAACTCTTCCATCTCTGCACGAATGGCTGCTGGAGTCCGTGACTGTTCCACACCACGCACATTCGGAACTACGCAATAGGTACAGCGTTCGTTACATCCATAAATAACATTTACCCATGCAGTCGCTTTGCTGTCACGACGAGGTTTCGTAATATCTTCGAGAATGTGGATTGATTCTGTCGCCACCACTTGATTGCCATCAAAAACCTGTTGTAACAAGTCTTTGAGACGGTTAGCATGTTGGGGTCCCATCACTAAATCTAATTCTGGCACTCGCCGTAATAACGACTCCCCTTCTTGCTGTGCCACACAACCTGCCATTACAAGAACTAAATCGGGTTCCTTACGCTTGCGATCGGCTTGTCTACCAAGATGTGAATATACCTTTTGCTCAGCATTATCACGTATAGTACAAGTATTGTAAAGAATTACCTTAGCCTCATTTGGGTCTTCAGAATACTCAAAACCCATGTCTTCTAAAATACCAGCCATGCGTTCAGAGTCGGCTTTGTTCATCTGGCAACCGAAAGTTGTAATGTGGTAGCGAGGGGATGGAGTTGTCATAATTTTCAGAATTTGGTGCTGGGGTAGGGGTTAAGGATAGATAAATAATAAATGATAGAGTTTTGTTACTACGAGGGGGATATTTGATAAGTAGTTCCGGGAAGTGAATAAATTAACTCACGCGATCGCTTCATCTTTAGAATATTACAATGTCATATCCTCAAGATGAGATTTACTAGTGTTTGTTTTTTATATAAAAATATTTTTTTATATTTGGCAAACATACTACAGATTAGAATTATAGCTAGGCGTAAGAAATACCTGAAAACTTTAGTATTATTTGTTCAGTCCTTTCAATGTGTTGAGAGGCGCTAAATTATTTGGGTGCGACTCTTTTGGGAGGACAGAAACAAGAATTGAGTTAAACTGTACAAGATTTTCTAGAACTATAATTATATTTTCAACTTGATTTTGGCGAATTAAGCGATTCTCCGCAACAGACGCTGCGCGATCGCTAAAAACAAACGACAAAATCAGGTTTTAGCTCTCCTCTAACACAATGACACAATCATAAGCAAACAATATGATGTGGTTTTGGAGCTTTTAACGTGGAATACTAGAAAGCTGTATTGCTGTATTCCCTACTCCACAATAATTTTAGCTGTTATAGGAAAGTTGAAATCCTCTTTCTGAAAGAGTCGCACCCGAATTATTTTCAATTTAAATACTGTGCCTTCGCTTAATTTTAAAACTCAAATGAGCAAACTGACAGCAAATATGCGTGATGTATTGCCAATACGTAACACTAATAAAAAAGCAAAGGCTTCTCTAATAGTGTTTAGAGAAGCCTTTGATGATGTATGAATAGCCCTGGCACTGAGCAATTGTTGCATGGGGCAACCCCCAGACTATCGTAGCCGCAACAGCGTTTCACAACTGAGTTCGGGATGGTATCAGAGTGGTTCCACCGCGCCATAAGCACCAGGAAAACTTGTAGGGCATCAAACCCTGAAGACTGCACAGTGACAGAACAAAAACTCAATTGAAGAGATTAGATTCAAGAAAAGATTAGAGGTCAAGCCCTCGGTCTGTTAGTACTTCTCGGCTTCATATGTTACCACACTTCCACCTAAAGCCTATTAACACATGTTCTATGTGTGACCTTACTTCCTTAAAGGAATGAGAACACTCATCTTGAGGTGGGCTTCCCACTTAGATGCTTTCAGCGGTTATCCACTCCAAACATGGCTACCCTGCGTTTACCGTTGGCACGATAACAGGTACACCAGCGGTTCGTCCTTCCCGGTCCTCTCGTACTAAGGAAGGCTCCTCTCAATGTTCTAACGCCTGCACCGGATATGGACCGAACTGTCTCACGACGTTCTGAACCCAGCTCACGTACCGCTTTAATGGGCGAACAGCCCAACCCTTGGGACGTACTTCCGCCCCAGGTTGCGATGAGCCGACATCGAGGTGCCAAACCTCCCCGTCGATGTGGACTCTTGGGGGAGATCAGCCTGTTATCCCTAGAGTAACTTTTATCCGTTGAGCGACGGCCATTCCACTCTGCGCCGTCGGATCACTAAAGCCGTGTTTCCACCCTGCTCGACTTGTTGGTCTCGCAGTCAAGCTCCCTTCATGCTTTTACACTCGACGCACGATTTCCAACCGTGCTGAGGGAACCATTGCGCGCCTCCGTTACCTTTTGGGAGGCGACCGCCCCAGTCAAACTGCCCACCTGAAACTGTTCCTCCACCGGATTACGGCAGTAGGTTAGAATTCTAGCTTCGCCAGAGTGGTATCTCACTGTTAACTCCATACCCCCCACAAGGGATACTTCTACGTTTCCCACCTATCCTGCGCAAGCCAAGCCCGAACACAATTCCAGGATACAGTAAAGCTTCATAGGGTCTTTCTGTCCAGGTGCAGGCAGTCCGTATCTTCACAGACAATCCTATTTCGCCGAGTCTCTCTCCGAGACACCATCCAGATCGTTACGCCTTTCGTGCGGGTCGGAACTTACCCGACAAGGAATTTCGCTACCTTAGGACCGTTATAGTTACGGCCGCCGTTCACCGGGGCTTCAGTCGTCAGCTTCAAATGGCTAACCATCCTGACCAACTTCCTTAACCTTCCGGCACTGGGCAGGCGTCAGCCCCCATACTGCGTCTATCGACTTCGCGGAGACCTGTGTTTTTGGTAAACAGTCGCCTGGATCTCTTCACTGCGACCCAAGTTTCACCTTGGGCACCCCTTCTTCCGAAGTTACGGGGCCATTTTGCCGAGTTCCTTAGAGAGAGTTATCTCGCGCCCCTTAGTTTTCTCAACCTCCCCACCTGTGTCGGTTTCGAGTACGGGTAATTTAGAATTAACGTGGTTAGAGCTTTTCTTGGAAGCTAGATTATGTCACTTCCCCTCCTTAGAGGGTCCCACTCCTATCTCATCTCAAGACGTTTTCTCCGTCTCTCATCAACTCGATTAGTTGAACCGGTAACCAACATCCGGCTGACATTCACCTTCTCCGTCCCTCTGCACTATCCTAAATTAGTACGGGATTGTTAACCCGTTCTCCATCGACTACGCCTTTCGACCTCGCCTTAGGTCCCGACTTACCCAGAGTGGACGAACCTGCCTCTGGAACCCTTGGGGTTTCGGGGTATTGGATTCTCACCAATATTTGCGCTACTCAAGCCGACATTCTCACTTCTATTCAATCCACACCTGCTCGCCGCTAGTGCTTCTCTTCAAATAGAACGCTCCCCTACCGATTCTTTTTCAAAAATCCCACAGCTTCGGTACAACGTTTAGTCCCGTTCATTTTCGGCGCAGGAGCGCTTGACCAGTGAGCTATTACGCACTCTTTCAAGGATGGCTGCTTCTAGGCAAACCTCCTGGTTGTCTCTGCACTCCCACCTCCTTTCCCACTTAACGTTGATTTGGGGACCTTAGCTGGTGGTCTGGGCTGTTTCCCTCTTGACGATGAAGCTTATCCCCCACCGTCTCACTAGCAATGTGTTCACCGGGTATTCTTAGTTTGTCTCGATTTGGTACCGGTCTCCCAGCCCGCACCGAAACAGTGCTTTACCCCCCGGCTTTAATCATTACCGCTGCGCCTCAACACATTTCGGGGAGAACCAGCTAGCTCCTGGCTCGATTGGCATTTCACCCCTAACCACACCTCATCCGCCAATTTTTCAACATTGGTCGGTGCGGACCTCCACTTGGTGTTACCCAAGCTTCATCCTGGACATGGTTAGATCGCCAGGGTTCGGGTCTATAAACGCTGATAATATCGCCCTATTCAGACTCGCTTTCGCTTTGGCTTCGGGTTTCCCCCTTAACCTACCAGTCACTTATAAGTCGCCGGCTCATTCTTCAACAGGCACGCGGTCAGCCGTTCTATCAGCCTCCCACTGCTTGTCAGCTGACGGTTTCATGTTCTCTTTCACTCCCCTCAATGGGGTTCTTTTCACCTTTCCCTCGCGGTACTTGTTCTCTATCGCTCATGCAGACGTATTTAGCCTTACCAGGTGGTCCTGGCTGATTCACATGGAATTTCACGTGCTCCATGCTACTCGGGATTCAGCTAGTATCGTTGAATTTTCGACTACAAGACTTTCACTTTCTCTGGTGCATCTTTTCAATGCTTCGTCTAATCGCTCGATTCCTTCTCGCTGTCCCACTACCCCAACATACATGTACATTGGTTTAGGCTCTTCCCCTTTCGCTCACCACTACTTGGGGAATCTCTTTTGATTTCTTTTCCTCCAGCTACTAAGATGTTTCAATTCGCTGGGTTCGCTCTCTCCTGTCTATATATTCAACAGGTAGTACATAGGGTTGCCCCATTCGGAAATCTCCGGCTCTTAGTCTGTTTCCAACTCCCCGGAGCTTATCGTCGGTAACCACGTCCTTCTTCGCCGCTGCATGGCTAGGTATCCACCGTCAGCCTTTAGTCGCTTGACCACTCAATATTCTTTTCTTCTCTTCTCTTCTCTCTAATATTGGTGTTTTTATCCGTAGCTGCTACACTACGAACTGCCTTTCACAATCTCTTGCTCTTTTGAACTTTCAATTGCTACTTTTCTGTCACTATGCAGTTTTCAAGGTTCATTTACTGGTTTCACCCAGCAGTCTACCACTTTACTTAGCAGGTGCTGAACTCATCCTCTTTTCTTTATCTTATTCCGAACCAGTTTTAGTTTGAAAGTCAATTACTTCTCCTCGACCGACCTTGGGAATGACCTCTTAGTTTCTTATTCCTCAAACAAGTACTTCTACTTCCTCTCGTTTCTGTCCCTAAGGGTTTAGGTCTCCCTATAAAGGAGGTGATCCAGCCACACCTTCCGGTACGGCTACCTTGTTACGACTTCACCCCAGTCACCAGCCCTACCTTAGGAGTCCCCCCCCAAATTCATGGTTAGGGTAACTACTTCGGGCGTGACCAGCTTCCATGGTGTGACGGGCGGTGTGTACAAGGCCCGGGAACGAATTCACTGCAGTATGCTGACCTGCAATTACTAGCGATTCCTACTTCATGCAGGCGAGTTGCAGCCTGCAATCTGAACTGAGCCACGATTTCTGAGATTTGCATCACATCGCTGTGTAGCTGCCCTTTGTTCGTAGCATTGTAGTACGTGTGTAGCCCAGGACGTAAGGGGCATGCTGACTTGACGTCATCCCCACCTTCCTCCGGTTTGTCACCGGCAGTCTCCCTAGAGTGCCCAACTTAATGCTGGCAACTAAGTACGAGGGTTGCGCTCGTTGCGGGACTTAACCCAACATCTCACGACACGAGCTGACGACAGCCATGCACCACCTGTGTTCCAGTTCCCTAAGGCACATCCAACTTTCGCCGGACTCCTGGACATGTCAAGCCCTGGTAAGGTTCTTCGCGTTGCATCGAATTAAACCACATACTCCACCGCTTGTGCGGGCCCCCGTCAATTCCTTTGAGTTTCACACTTGCGTGCGTACTCCCCAGGCGGGATACTTAACGCGTTAGCTACGGCACTGAGAGGGTCGATACTCTCAACGCCTAGTATCCATCGTTTACGGCTAGGACTACTGGGGTATCTAATCCCATTCGCTCCCCTAGCTTTCGTCCCTCAGTGTCAGTATTGTCCTAGCAGAGCGCTTTCGCCACCGGTGTTCTTCCCAATCTCTACGCATTTCACCGCTACACTGGGAATTCCCTCTGCCCCTAACCTACTCTAGTCTTGTAGTTTCCACGGCCCTTATGGAGTTAAGCCCCACTCTTTAACCGCAGACTTACATAACCACCTGCGGACGCTTTACGCCCAATCATTCCGGATAACGCTTGCATCCTCCGTATTACCGCGGCTGCTGGCACGGAGTTAGCCGATGCTTATTCCTCTAGTACCGTCATTATCTTCCTAGAGAAAAGAGGTTTACGACCCAAGAGCCTTCCTCCCTCACGCGGTATTGCTCCGTCAGGCTTTCGCCCATTGCGGAAAATTCCCCACTGCTGCCTCCCGTAGGAGTCTGGACCGTGTCTCAGTTCCAGTGTGGCTGATCGTCCTCTCAGACCAGCTACAGATCGTCGCCTTGGTAGGCCTTTACCCCACCAACTAGCTAATCTGACGCGAGCTCACCATCTGGCAATTTCTCTTTCACCTCTCGGCACATCCGGTATTAGCATCGGTTTCCCAATGTTGTCCCAAACCAAATGACAGATTCTCACGCGTTACTCACCCGTCCGCCACTATCTCCGAAGAGACCGTTCGACTTGCATGTGTTAAGCATACCGCCAGCGTTCATCCTGAGCCAGGATCAAACTCTCCGTTTTGCTTCTGAAGCAGTTTGATGAGGCTCGGAAATACAATTTCCGTTTCCTCTTTAATCTCAGTCCCAGATTCTTATCTCGGACTTCTCATTTCATTGACGAGGATTTATGTTACTTTGACTTTCAAACTATTTACTTTTTTCGGTTCGGCGTGACGCGCTTTTCTCTCAACCGCTCACTCGAACTAATCTAACAACTCTCACCCCCCTTTGTCAACCCCCTCACCCTATCTTTTTTTGAAACCACCCCAGTGCTTTTGAACAATGGGTTTTTTAACTATTTAGCTTTCTCCTTTGTAAGCAGGTTGTGTGAAATCTAGAATTTAGCGTGAGCTTGCAACGGAGGCAAACCTTCGGCAGGGGCGAAAGAAAATGTTGGAGATTATTGAGAATAAAATCATTAACTTTTGCTTCTGTTAATTGTCTGATGTCATTCTCAACTATTGCTGGGGATATCTTTAGAAGGTTGATTTCCAAAACCTTTGACTCCAAAGATTACGAGAATTAAAATCGTCAAAATCGAGTGACTTTAACAGTCATTAAGTAAATGAAAAGTGGAAATCTCTACTGACTGCTAGTTTTTGGTGAATTTTCTTATGATGGGGTTTTCTGTAAGTCTGGTCGTTCCTCTGGGACGATCGCTCCTTCGACAGGACATACTTGTAGGCAGATACCACAGTCAATACATATGGAAAAATCAATCCAGTACCAATCTGTACCTTTAGTATTTTTTCCTGGTCCTTCATGGATACAGGCTACTGGACAAGCAGTTACGCAGTCAGCAACACCTTCACAAACATTGGTTACTATGGTGTGTGGCATGTCTTCCCTCTCTATAATATTTGATTAAGTTCTGTTAAGAATGCTATTTATAGCCTAGCAAGAAAGGAAAAAGGGAGTAGGGAAAAGCCCTAGGAGAATTTGTCAAAAAATCAACCTATTGTTTTTCATACATAGTGAACGAACTCAAGGCCTGCAAGTCTGAGGTTTGTGTTATGGTAGTTCGATCGCAGGATCTTGATTGGCTTGAATCCAAGCTATTTGCTCGATACAACGATCACGTGCGTATTGACGCACAGTTTCACGGTCTCTTCCACCTAAGTCCATTTCTACACGCACCAAATCAGTGGATTTACGAAGTTTGGCGCAATAAGCGAAAGCATCTGTGTAAGCTTGTTGTGTTTCGGCAACTACTAACCAGTTTGTAACTGGCGTTGTTTGTGGGAGTTGCTCAGAGGCGGATAATATTTGATACAAGTTATCAAGTAAGAAAACAAAACCGATACCGGGAACATCTTCTCCTTGAGGATGATATAACCCTAAAAGTTGGTCATAGCGCCCACCTCTGGCTATGGAAGTTGTGTTATTTTCAGTATCGCTAACAACTTCAAAAACAACACCAGTATAGTAATCTATGGTTTGAATCAGGCTCAGGTCAAGAATAATCGGGAAATTTCTGTCTGATTGCAGCAATTCGACTAAAGACTTTAGCTCATTAACTGCTACTTCTTGGGATGGATCAAGGTTAAGATTTGCAAGTTTAAGGAAAACATCAGCAGCATTTCCGCGTAAATCAAGCATAATTTGTGCTCGATCGCGTAGTTCATCATTTAAAGGTAGCGCATCAAGTGTAACTCGGTCTAAATGGGCTACACAGTTACGAATGGAGGCGCGTAAATGAACAGGAAAAGCTTCAAGTAATGATCGTGTGATTCCAGCTTCTCCTAAAATTAAATGCCAGTTCTTTAAATTCAATGCTTGCACACAATCAGCAACTAATAATAGGATTTCCGCATTTCCTAATAAACCACCACCACCAAGTAACTCCACACCTGCTTGATAAAATTCTTGCTGGCGGTTATGCTTTGATTCTCGTGTGCGTTGAAAAACATTACCATTGTAATAAAGGCGTTGCGGATAAGCCGCACCTGCTAGCCGCGTCACCGCAGCCCGAGCAATTGAAGCTGTTAATTCCGGACGCAAACCTAATTCTTCATCTTCTGAATTTTGCAATTGAATCACTGTACGGGGTTGAATTGCACCTCCTGCCATTAACGTATCCATACGTTCGAGCGTGGAGGTGATAATTCGGTGATATCCCCAACGGTGAAATACCTGTTGCAATCTCTCTTCTATCCAGCGTTTTTGAGCGACATCAAGGGGTAACAAATCTCTTGCACCCGTTGCTGGTTGGTAAACCATAAATTATTTTTTCTTTCCACCAAATAAACCGCCAAATAAACCACCTCCGCCGGACTTATCTGTTGGCTTTGTCTCTGTACTTGACGAGGCTGTTGGCTTCGCTGTACCAGATTTTTGCCCCAGAAATTGTTCGATTTTGCGTTTTCCCTCAGACGCTTCTTTGTCGTTCGGGTCTAATTGCAAGGCGCGGTCAAAATGGACTTTTGCCATTGTGATTTGATTTTGCTTTAAATATACTACTCCGATCGCGCTATGACAGCGACTATTATTTGGTGCAAGTTTAATTGCGTCTTGAAGTTCAATTCGTGCTTGTGCAAATTGATTCTTCAACATTAATTCTTGGGCACGTCGCAAATATTGGGCAACGTTTGCATCTTCTTTATTTGTGGTGTGTTGAGAGGATGTAGTTTGAGTATTTTCCGCAGATTGACCTGTATTTGTTTTTGCTTTTGTTGTTGACGTTGCTGCGGGTGCAGATGCAGATGCAAATTTTTTACCAGCAGTTCGCATCAAGTAGACCAAGTTGAGTTCACTAACGTAAGCAATAATTTTCAGAGCTTGCGATAGATTCTCATATTGGGTCTCAGAAATTTTAGTGATTGCACTTCTATATAGTTGCTCGACATTTGGCACAGCTGCCAGTTGTCTGGCTGGCTCGCTACTTAAATCTACTGAGGCAGATTCCTGTACCAAGCGCTTACCCATTTGTGAAAGTACTACCATGTATTCTGTGCGAGACTTGTCCTGGGAAAGTTTCTCGTAAGCTGGGTTAACTAATTTAGATAGTAATTCACTTGCCAGTTGTTTTTCTTCGACGCTAGCAGATGCACAGCTATCTGGATGCAATCGTCGGGCGATTTTGAGATACCGCTTGCGGATTTCTTTACTATCCGCATCAACTGGAACGCACAAAACTGCGTGATAATCTATGAAATCAAATTTAAATAATCCGCGTTCGATTTTCAAAGACATATAGCGCCATAAGAAAAGTTTTTCCATTAATCTTTCTAGTGTACTTCTCTTATTTAAAATGGCTATAAATTTGATACTAGTATTGTCCCCATGTGCTTAGAGAGGGAAGATTCATCAATTCTTTACTGACAGTGTCGTGAATATAACCATTTGTAGCTAGTATGCGACCGGAGTAAATGTCTAAGGGTGAGTCATCGTAGGCTGTAACCCTTCCTCCAGCTTCGCGAACGATGATAATTCCAGCTGTCATGTCCCAAGGGGAGATTCCTCTTTCCCAGTAACCATCAACACGTCCACAAGCTACGTGAGCTAAATCTAGTGCTGCCGAACCACTACGCCTGACACCTTGAGTAAGGTGAGTAAAATGACAAAATTCTGCGTAATTGTTATCTGTTATTTCACGACGGTCATAAGCAAAGCCTGTAACCAGTAGACTTTTATTTAGTTCTGAAATGTTGGAAACTTGAATGGGACGGCGATCGCGTGTTGCCCCTAAACCGGCAGCAGCACGAAATAGTTCATTATGGAAGGGATCGTAAATAACTCCAATTTGGGGTATCCCATCGATTAACAGCCCAATGGAAACGGCAAAAGCTGGATATTGGTGAGCAAAATTTGTTGTCCCGTCGAGAGGATCGATCGCCCAAAGAAATTTATTATTTTGATTTCCTAATTCTCCGGATTCTTCCGAAAGAATTGCATGTTCGGGAAGGTGACGGTTAAATATCTCCAGAATTACCTCTTCGGAAGCTTTATCTGCGGCTGTAACTAAATCCCCAGGACGACCTTTTTCGACTATGGAATCTTCAATTTTACCCAAATAGCCTTGAAGTACAGCACCCCCAGCTAATGCAGCCTCGGTAGCTATATCTAAGAAAGTTTTGAGTTGTTCTTTCATATTTGCTGATGACTGAAAGTAATAAGAAATAATATTATTTTTTGTTAATTTTTTGCTGTGAGAATACCTGAATCACCGATGAGGCATAAGCTAAATAGCGATCGCATTTAATTCGGAAATTATGTATCCCCCTCTGCTGCTACTTTGACTCAGTATTAAATACCCCACAACGGTTTAACGATTGTTTAACGATTAACTCGGCGAAATTCTGCTGGGGAAACACGCATAGGTTTTTCTGGATTCCAAATGCCTTGTCCCATGAGCCTTGCCCATTGTTGGGCGCGTTCTAATTTGAGATCATATTTGTGATTGGGCGATCGCGCGGCAAATATTACCAGTCCATCTTTAACTAATTGTTCATTTAATAACAATTTCTCTTTCCAAACATAAGCCATTATACGTCCCGTTTTATCTTGGGCTTCGATGTCAAATTCTAAATTCACAGGTTGTTCGGCAATTAATTCTTGCAAATGCTCTTTAGCATTATCTCCCCAGGGGCGTTGGCGCAAATCTGGTGCATCAATTCCAATCAAACGAACTTGGGAAACTAAATTTGGTTGTTCCCCTAATCCCATAACTTCAAAAGTTTGTCCACTAACTACTCGTACCACTTTTACTTGTATTGGTGTATTTTCTACTTGTTTTTGCGGTTGACACCCAGCAAGTATAAGTATGAGAAAAAATAAAATTATGTTTTTTGTCATAAACATTGGTAATTGGGGGTAGGGAATTGAAGAGGGGAAATGCCAAGAGGAAGAAAAGGAACTTTTCTATATCTCTTAGTTCCCACACCTAATTATTTCTAGTATCTTCTTCCCTGTTCCCCTAATTAATCTTCATCTAAAGGCAAACCAGCGCGAACTTTTCCTTTCGCAAAAAAGCGACCAAATTGGAGTTCGTAAACTTCATCTTCGTCTTGGGTTTCGACTTCTATATCCGAACGGGCATAGCTAACGCACAGTAAAGCATAGCCTTTTTCGCGTAACTCTGGTGAAAGCCCGATCGCCTCTGGTTGATGAATTTCTCCTGATAGTACCCGGACTGCACAAGCTGTACAAGCACCATTCCGACAAGAAAAGGGTAAATCTTTACCTTGTTTTTCAGCACTGTGGAGGATGTAGCGGTCATCAGGGACTTGAAAAGTGTGGGTAATTCCTTTGGCGCGATCGTGTACTGTAATCCTATGTATATTGGACATTGTAGTGTTATGACTGTGAAATATTTAGTGCTATTCCGGAAATTTGAGAATTTATTTTGAAATTCAATCAAAATATTATTGCAGTTTCTGGATTTAAATTGTAGAATACTAACCTATGGCATCTGGAGAGATGGCCGAGTGGTTGAAGGCGCAGCACTGGAAATGCTGTTTGGGGGCAACTTCAACGAGGGTTCGAATCCCTCTCTCTCCGTTCACAAAAAGCTAATTTTCCAAATATATCTTGCAAGGAATACTAAAACTCTTTGCAGGATTATTTATAATTAGGATTACTATTTAAGATAGTAATCTACAATTTCTAGTATTTAACGTCATACATTAAATCAGTATTTACGTTTGCAGCATTTGTTTAAAAATACTAGTGGAATTTATCTAAGAGAAAAGCTTCATTTGGTAACTTTTTCAGATATATTATTTTCTATGGTCAAAATAAATATATCGTAATTACAGGTGGAGAAATAAAAATAGTAGTATTGCTATTTTTATCTATATTATTCTTTACCTATTTTCGCTTTCTCTATGTTACCTAAAGAGAGAAAGTATAAAATTAGGCTGGAAATAACAAAAGTTATGCATCCACTCAACCAATCGCAACAACCAGTAAATAAGACACCCTTAAATGAAGCAATAGTTGATATTGTAACGCAGTCAGGGGAAGAGAAGATTCAGAGTGAACAAACGAAATATTTACATAATTACTTAGAGTATTACGAAGACTTCATCGACAGATTAATTACTCAATTTAAGTTAACTGGCAGAGATACTCACCATTATTCAGCAGTAGATGTTTTGAATACAATCAGCCATTCATCAGATGCTGATTTAGTTTTGGTTCTGGTTAGCGATCGCGAAGAGAAATGGAATATTAAATACAAAAGTAATTTAAATGATCATGATAACGATGAAAAAATAATTACTCAAATTATCTCATCGATAAATTTTGAACGAATTTTTAATCCCGCCTATCACGGTACATATCACATCTATCAAAATCATCAAAACATATCGAAAGCATTTGTAGTTTTACCATTACAAGAATTACCGCAAGCAGAAGTAATAGTAATCTGCGGACTGATGATAGGTTCTAATTTATTAGTAGATGTTTATGGAAAAATTATCTCTACTTTTTATCAAGCTAGTCAGCAGAATTTTCCCAAAGCAGAAGTAATTGAAGCGGCGATTTTAGATTCTCTCAAATACAACTTCGGTTTTTTATCGTCTTCTTTATATCAAAGAAGATTTGACTTATTTTATCAAAGGCTCAAGCAAATGGTCGTATATTTTGAGCCAGTTTTAAATCTAGAACCAGATGATTTATTTATTAGTGGGTGGGAAGCTTTAGCTCGTAATCCTGAAAATCACAATGCACCCACAGACTTATTTACCGCCGCCGAATTATGGGGTTCTCGATTTACTGTGGAACTAGATCGATATTTTCTCAACATTGCTTGTGAAAGCTATCGTCATGCCCGCCAATTAACACAAAGACGCGCAGGTGATGTAGTTCCTTTATCTGTAAATGTCTATCCTGAATCAATTGTGCGATCGGCTTATTTTGAAGCAGTTCAGCAAATAGTCAAAGATAGAATTATTTCGCCGCGTAATTTGATTTTAGAAATATCAGAAAAATCAGAATTGCCTCAATTTGATCATGGTGTACGCCTGCAAAACCCATTACAAACATTTAAAAGTCGGTTGATTGAATATGTAAGCCAACTGAAAGTCAGATTTGCAATTGATGATTTTGGTGTTGGTTATGCTTCTGTGTCAAGATTAGCGGGATTAAACCCATCTCATGTCAAAATTGATCGCGAACTGTTACAACATCATTCCAGTCATATCATTATTAATTTTGTGCATGAATTAGTGGGGGCAAATAATTTAAATCCCGCGAAAGTAATTGTTGAAGGTATAGACGAAACTGTAGCAATTAGTTTGCGCTTGTTAAGAGAAATAGGTGTGAGTTACATTCAAGGACATTTAGTCGGCAAGCCACAACCGGAAGTGTATCGCTTGAGTCAAGATAAATATGATGAGTTGAAAAAAATACTATTGCAATAGAGGCTAGGAAACTGTCGCCTATTTAATTTTTGTATGGGACATGGGCAAGATGTCCCTTTTTTTGAATTACCAGGGAAATCGGAAAAGGAAATACGGAAAGGCATACAAGTGATATAAATACTCTCTTCTCCGTATTTTCCACTCTTCCCTACTTCCGTATTTCCCACTACCTATTAACTTTGTTACATGTGCTGTGATAGAGTTTTAGTAAGTGTATTCTTGGGAACAGCACCTACTACTGTATCTACCTGCCGACCGCCTTTAAAAACCATTAGCGTGGGAATACTGCGAATTCCATAATGGCTGGCAACCGTGGGATTTTGGTCAGTGTTCAGCTTCACTACTTTCACTTGTCCTTCATATTCGGTGGCTATTTCATCTACTACTGGAGTCACCATCCGACAAGGACCACACCAGGGTGCCCAAAAATCTACCAATACAGGTATCGTACTTTCCAAAACTTCTTGTTTGAATGTGGCTTCGGTCACATTTGTAACGGATGACATATTTGCCTTCCTCGTAGTATTTCGTTAGTTCGATAAAATCGAATAAATAAAATATAGTCCTTTTTGTTAGATAATGCAAGGTATGAGATTTTTGTATCATCCAGACCGGAAAGATATGGCATTGGCGGGAGTCCTATATGCTTTAGGAGACCCGGTGCGTTTAGAGATAGTTAGGCTGTTAGCGACAAAAGGCGAACAGTGCTGTGCTGGCTTTGATTTTGCGATCGCAAAATCAACGATGTCGAACCATTTTAAGATTTTGCGGGAGTCGGGGGTAGTGCTAACCCGGAAAGAGGGTACACAGCACATTAACACCTTACGGAGAGATGATTTAGAGACTTTATTTCCAGGGTTATTGGATGCAATATTGCGTTCTGCAATACCTTTGGAGGTTTGTGCATCATCTAAAGAGGTTGTTGGTGTTGGTGTTGGTGCTGCCAATAATTAAATATGTCCAATAATGTAGAGATGCACTTCTGATGCTACTTGATTTTACCTGCGATCGCATCTCTACTTACTTTTTTACTGATTGTCTTAATGGTAAAAGAATTAAATTGAAGATATTTAGATGTTGATGATATTCTGGTAATCCTAATTTAATTTTTTCAGGATATTTTGGATAAGCACAAGTATCCCATAATTTATCCCAAATAGTTAAAACACTAGCGTAATTAGATTGAGTATCTTTAAAAAATTGCGAATGGTGTAAACGATGAAGATTTGGTGTGACAATGAAATAGCTGAGTAATTTATCCACTTTCCTGGGCATTGCCCAATTACTGTGATGAAAAACTAACTCGATTGCTAAAGTAATTTCATAAAATAGTAAATAACTAGGTTTGATGGCAAATAACCAAATTAATAATAATTTCGGGATATTAGATGCAATTACTTCGACTGTATGAAAACGGTAAGCAGTCGATGTATTCATTGATATTTCTGTATGATGAACTTGATGAAAACGCCATGTTAATGCATAGTGGTGCATTAAACGATGCCAAAGATACATATATAAATCGAGTAATAAAAAAGCAATCCAAGCTCCTAGCCAGGGTGAATTAATATAATTGAGGCTGCCAAGTAAAGATGGTTGTTGCCAAATCCAATACAGACTAAAAGCAATAGTAATACTATTAACAAGAACATTAATAATGCCCAAGATAATATTTGGGTAGGTTCTTTGATTAAAGCTAGATTGAAAATAAAAAAAAGGAAAAATAGTTTCTAAAAAAGCAAAAATTAAAACACTACTAACTACAGCAATTGATTTCCAGTCCATTTTAAGTATTAACTCCTCTAACAGAAGTAATATCGATAATTGTTAGTTCAGAGAAAAACCGTAAAAATAAAACTTACAACCTAAAATATTCTTTCTTTGTCGTCAATATCAGTTCAGATAAAATCACTTACTGGACTAGTAATTTTTTTTGATATCTTAAGATACTCATTTGAGTAACTGCAAATACTCATAGTATATTTCACACAATTTTGGTAATAGAGCTTCACCAGTATATTCTGAGCTTGTTAGTAGTTATTTGCTTCATCATCGAATTTTCCTCTTCAGGCTTAAAACTGATTGATTTTTGGCTTATAACTCTTAAGTTACCCATTTTGAGACCAAAGTTGATCAAGTTTATGAAAAAAGCTGATTTATTTAATGAAGAATAGGGCTAGGGAGAGCTATTAAAATTCTTATCTTCTGTCGATAGATGAATCGGCAATAAAAATTAGAAGATAACTTAAAGGTTCATTTTGACTTCAGATTCCTGGCTGTTCATAACAATGGGGAATATTCAAAGTCTATAGCCATTAACAAGAGATTTCTGGAAACGATACTTTTACCTATGTAGTTACCTGTAGATGTGAACAAACGCATCACTACAGTACGTAAGTAGAAGATTAAGGTGTATTTTCCTTATGCACCAAGCATTCTACAGGGGTTGTGGCTAGAGAGATAGATTCATCTCCTGACACAACCCTTTTTTTAAGAAGAAAACAAAATATATGAGTTGACAATTATCCTTTTTAAATCAAAGAAACTCGGATTCTAACGTTAGTCTTTACCCATCTCAAAAGGAATAGTATAGAGATTTATTGACTATTTGATTGTAGAGTTTTTGTGAATGTCCAATTCTCCATTACAATGAATACGCAAATCGTTCCTGTTGTGGGAGTATTCTATTCATGGAGGCTGATTTACTTGGTTTAGAAATCAGTAAAGGGGAAATTAGACGCTTAACTGGTTTCGATGCAGATGAGGTGTTTCGTCCCTCGATAATCAGGGATAAGCAAAAGCGAGTCCAATTTTTTCTCAATGAAATACTAATTGCGATCGCACTAACTCCCATTGTAGTCGGTTTTATCTATGCATTTCTAATTTTGCCCACTATTGGTTCGTCAATTCCCTTAGGAATTACTTTATTAATTTTTGTACCAATATTTGTGATCATCGGACGCTGGTTATGGCGAAAATTTACTTGTCCCCAAGCTCTGACAATACTTTTAGATGAAGTAGATCGCTATCACGATATCATTAAGGCAATTGATATCAATGATCAACTGAATACATCAGGAAATCCTCAAAGTAGTATCAATGATCGAATAAAAGTTATCTCCGCATTACAACTAATTCGCGAAGATTTAGTCAGAGCCTTAAAAACGGAACGAATTTTGCGCGATAATAAACAATTGTTGGCAAATCATCAAGAATTACTCAGTAACAATTTAGCTAATTTACAAGCTTTGCAAGTTAGCCAAGATGCTAGCGAATATGCCCAAATACTAAACCAATCATTGCAAATTGCGATCGATGTGCAAACGGAAATTAGAAAACTCACTTGAAGCGGAATTCAATATTTAGAATTCACAACAAGTATTTCTTGACACTAATCTCTAATCATTAATATCTAGTGTAATAGTCTAAATTATGACAACTAAACCAAAAATAATTGTCCTAGATGATGACCCAACAGGTTCACAAACAGTCCATAGTTGCTTGCTTTTAATGCATTGGGATGTGGAAACTTTACGTCTGGGTTTACACGATGAATCACCGATTTTTTTTGTCTTAACTAACACAAGGTCTTTGACTCCAGAAGATGCAGCATCAGTAACGGAAGAAGTTTGTCAGAATTTAAAAATTGCCCTCCAAGCTGAAGGAATCACAGATTTTTTAGTTGTTAGTCGTTCTGATTCAACTTTACGGGGACATTATCCCATTGAAACAGATGCGATCGCTCAAAATCTCGGTTCGTTTGATGCTCATTTTTTAGTCCCTGCGTTTTTTGAAGGGGGACGCATCACCCGCGACAGCGTTCATTATTTAATCATTGATGGTGTGCCCACACCCGTACATGAAACCGAATTTGCTCGTGATTCAGTTTTTGGATACCATTACAGTTACTTACCTAAATATGTAGAAGAAAAAACAAAGGGGAAAATTAAAGAGGATTCTGTAGAAAGATTTTTACTTGATGATATCCGTAGGGGTTGTCTGGAACGTTTGATGAAGCTGAGTAATAATCAATGTGGAGTTGTCGATGGCGAAACCCAAGCCGATTTAAACCGCTTTGCTGAAGATATTTTAACCGCAGCCAGTCAGGGTAAACGCTTTTTGTTCCGTAGCGCTGCTAGTATTTTGACTGCCTTGGCTGCTTTGCCTCCGCAACCCATTGCTGCCAAAAATATGGCACAGTATGTCCGAGGTGGAAAAGCTGGTGCTGTGATTGTGGGTTCTCATGTTAAAAAGACAACTCAGCAGTTAGAAAAATTATTACAAGCAGAAGGAACTGTAGGAATTGAGGTAAATGTAGCCGAATTACTGGATGATAATGCTAGCCAATCTGCTACACTTCTATCGAGCGTTCTTGAAAGAATCCAAGTGGTACACAATGACGGGAAAACACCTGTTATTTATACCAGTCGCCAAGAACTAACTTTTGAAAGCGTCAAAGTTAGATTAGATTTTGGGGCAAAAGTCTCAAATTTATTGATGGATATTGTGCGGGGTTTACCATCTGATATTGGTTTTTTAATTAGTAAAGGTGGTATCACCTCAAATGATGTTTTAAGTAATGGTTTAACATTAACTTCTGCTAGGCTATTAGGGCAAATATTAGCTGGTGTTTCCATGGTGACAACCTCATCTGAACATCCACTATTTCCCAATTTACCAGTAGTTTTATTTCCGGGTAATGTCGGTGATGCAACTGCGTTAGCGACAGTTTATCAAAGACTGCTCAAGAACTGATAACTCTTGAGTTATAAAATCTCCGTCAATCGAACTATAAATCGTAATTCTCAGGACTTACTTTCCTTCTTTTTTATTTATTTCGTTCCTCGTTCTTATGGCTGGTGTTGCATGAATTCTGATTCTGGTATCCCAAATAAAGAATCAAAGCCAAATTCTTCTGAACCAGCAGAAGTAAATTTAACTGTGTTTGGTGAGGATACCAATCCAGTCCTTCCCAATGAAGAGATTGATACTGTTTTGCACTTTATTTCTAGTCCAGTTGTGGATAATTATCACGATGAGCCTCATTTTATTTCTTCGAGTCCGCTAAATACAGATGATTCTGTCAATGCTATATCAAGTGATTCTGATGCTCAAAATTCAAATTATTTACCTTCAGAGAGTATCGGAACAGATGTAGAAGTTGTGGAATCAGAGGTGCCTCCCACCGCATCAAATTCTTTGGCAGCGAATGAGTATCAACAAATTGCTTTACCTTCTGCAAATCTTGATTCTTTACCAAGGAATGTAATCGTTCTGAAAAATAATGTTAATGATATTAATATTATTTCTGCTCCATTTGTAGAACCAGAAAAAAATAATTCTGTGCCTCCTCCAACATCTAGTAACTCAGAAATTAATCATCTTCAAATTAATCAAACTAACGGTTTCCAAGTTATTGATTCTCAAGAAATAACAGAAAAAACTCCCCTTACAGAACAGAAAAAATCAGAAATTTTACCCGAAACAGCTAACAACAATACAGAAGCAGTAGAAGTAACAAAAGAAACAGAAGCAGGTAGTAATAATATTACTACTTTATCTAGCTTAGAAGAATTAGAAACCATAGACTTAGATGCACCTGTAAATCAGGATTCCGTGAGTAAATATCTTCAGGTGCAACTAAAAAGCGAAGCAGAACGGATAGTCATAATTTTGCCCAGTGAAACCCAACTTAGTATCTCCGAATATAGTTGGTCAGAAATTTGGCAACAACTTAAACAGCGTTTAAACGGAAGCGATCGCTTCCGAGTTGCTAATACAAATGTACACTTAGTAGCAGGCGATCGCCTGTTGGATGCCAGACAATTACAAGAACTTGCCGAATCTCTCAACGAAGTCCAATTGCAACTCAAATCAGTTGCTACTAGTCGCAGGCAAACAGCAATCGCCGCAG
The DNA here is from genome assembly GCA_004296455.1 of Calothrix sp. NIES-4101. Classification (GTDB taxonomy): domain Bacteria; phylum Cyanobacteriota; class Cyanobacteriia; order Cyanobacteriales; family Nostocaceae; genus Brunnivagina. The sequence goes on along the minus strand of AP018280.1, from coordinate 2,187,517 downwards.
TTACCGCAGGTTACTCAGTCGAGCAAACCCAACCACAACCAAAAATTTCCCTCTTCTCCGAATCAAGCTTATCTGCAACCCCAATGGCAGAACCACTGTACATGGAAATGACAATCCGTTCCGGAGTCGAAATTCGCCATCCCGGTACAGTAATTATCTTGGGAGATGTAAATCCTGGTGGTATTGTAGTGGCAGATGGCGATATTCTAGTTTGGGGCCGCCTACGTGGGGTTGCCCATGCAGGGGTAAAAGGTAACCACGAATGCCTAATTATGGCAATACAAATGGAGCCAACCCAATTACGAATCGCTGATGCTGTAGCCAGAGCCCCAGAAAAGTTACCAAAACAACTTCATCCGGAAGTGGCTTACATTACTGCTGATGGGATTCGCATTGCCAAAGCTACTGATTTTTCCAGATTGAATCGGGTTCAATAGGGGTAAAGAGTCAAGGAATACGGGCAAGAAGAAATATAAATTTATATTTGGTAGTTTATTTTTTACACTTCTTACCTTATACTGCGTACTCTAAAGCGCCTTCTGTTTTGAGATTAAATCTAACGCATGATTTGTTGCGTAGTGGCAATTTCCTATGAGGGGAAATTGAGGATTTAAACGAGGATTTAAACTATTATGACTCGCATTATTGTAATTACCTCCGGGAAAGGAGGAGTAGGAAAAACAACGACTACAGCCAACCTGGGAATGGCGATCGCCAAAATGGGACGGCAGGTGGCTTTGATTGACGCGGATTTTGGTTTGCGAAATCTTGATTTGTTGCTGGGTTTGGAAAACCGAATTGTCTACACTGCTGTAGAAGTTCTAGCACGCGAGTGTCGATTAGAACAAGCCCTAGTCAAAGACAAACGCCAGCCAAATTTGGTACTTTTGCCCGCAGCCCAGAACCGAACTAAAGAGTCGGTGACACCTGACCAAATGAAACTATTAGTAAATGCACTGTCACAGAAATATCAGTATGTAATTATTGATAGTCCAGCAGGGATCGAAAACGGGTTTAAAAATGCGATCGCACCAGCAAAAGAAGCATTGATTGTCACCACACCCGAAATCTCCGCAGTTCGTGATGCCGATCGCGTCGTCGGACTTTTAGAAGCGCAAGGTGTAAAACGCATCCACCTGATAATCAATCGCATTCGTCCCGCAATGGTACGGGCTAATGATATGATGTCCGTACAAGATGTTCAAGAACTTCTCGCAGTTCCTCTAATTGGTGTAGTTCCCGACGACGAGCGCGTAATCGTCTCAACGAATCGTGGCGAACCCCTTGTATTGTCCGATACTCCTTCTTTAGCCGCAACGGCGTTTGAAAATATCGTCCGCAGATTAGAAGGGGAAACCGTTGAATTTCTTGATCTTGATTCCCCCAACGATAATATATTTTCTCGGCTCCGCAAATTATTGTGGACAAAGATAATTTAGTTTTTAGTTAGTTTTTTTAGTTAGTTTCTAATTTAGTTTTTAATAAACTATTTTTCCACCCTTGCACCGTTAGCTGCAATGATTCTCGAATTTCTCGAACGTATATTTTCCCGTAACCCTGATACCAGTCGCAATGAAGTCAAACGCCGCTTGCAACTGGTAATCGCCCATGACCGTGCCGATTTAAGCCCGCAAATGATCGAAAAAATGCGGCAAGAAATCCTGGAAATAGTCTGTCGGTATGTGGAAGTTGAAACTGACAAGTTGGAATTTTCACTGGAAAGCAATAATCGCACCACTGCTTTAATTGCCAATTTACCGATCAAAAGAGTCAAGGAAGAGGCTCCTGAGGAAGAAACCAGCGCTGGAAAAGCTTAAATCAAATTGGACGCTTTCGCATTTTCTCTAATTTTGTCATTTTCCGCGATCGCCAGGTAACCAACTGGCAATTATCAAGCATTCGTCCAGAAATTATTTCTGGAAGAAGCGTTTGAGATTTTTTTCAAAACTCAATATTTTTTTCACCAGATCTTGACTACGCTATACTACATCATGTAGTATGTAAAATCTTAGAAGCTCAAACCTTCATAGGTTAACAGCGTGCATCATGGCGCAGTTCAAAGACATTATCCATTATTTCCGCCCGTACTGGAAATTGAGTATTTTCAGTATTGGGGCAGCCTGTATTTACGAATTAATTGATTTAGTTGTACCGTATGCGATTGGGCAAATTTTAAATATATTGTCCAATCAACCATTAGATAAACCACTCGTAGGATTTATTTCCACATTTGCTAGGATTACCAATTCACCAATAGATAAACCTCTTTCTTTGGGAATACTACTAGGACTAATTTTTCTAGTTACGGTTGTCCGCGCACCAACGCAACCCTGGTTAACAGTATGGTTTCACTGGGATATTGCGTTACGAGCCAGAAGGGATAAAACCAAAAGTGCGATCGCAAAAATTCTGACCTTACCTTTAGAATATTATGACGAAAATAACCCAGGTAGAATTGCCGGGAGGGTAGCGCGAGGATTAGCAAATCACACTTGGACTTATCCGGAAATTGCTGGACAGATGATTCCCAAATTAGTTAGAGTTTTGGGAATTTTTGCCTTTATTTTATTCGTTGAATGGCGAATTGCTGTTTTATATCTGGTTTCATTTGTAGTTATCCTTGGCTTTACGCTCAAAGATCTGAAACAGATTATTTGGCATGAAGAAAAGTTAGATAAGTACATGGAAGATACCGAAAGTCGGACTTCCGAAATTATCAGTAATATCAAAACAGTCAAAGCCTTTGCCAACGAATCTGAGGAATTAAAACGGCAAGCAACTCGCTTACAAAGAGAATTGACAGTAGTCGATTATCGCATTCACCGAGGTTATACGAAACTCAGCACGATTCAACGCACAATGATTCAAGTTTGTGTGTTTGTAGTATTTGGTTTCACCTTAGCAGCAACAATCACCGGGAAAATATCTTTAGGTCACTTTATTATGACCTACACATTAGCAAGTATGGCTTATGCTGAGTTGGAACCTATTAGTAACTTGGCAGAAATATTTGCCCGTCGTATTAGTTCAATGCTGCGGTTTCACGAATTTCTACAACAACCATCGGGAATTGATTCTCAGGGGCTTTTAGAAGTACGAGAAACATCTCAAAAACCATACAAATTTACCGGGAAAGTCGAATTTTCTGGTTTGAATTTCGGTTACGAAGAAAATCGTCTGGTGTTGCACGATATTAATCTTTTGATTAAACCTTACGAAACCGTTGCCTTAGTTGGCCGTTCTGGTTCCGGAAAATCTACGTTGGTTAAATTACTATTACGGTATTTTGAACCCAATGAAGGCAAAATTCTCATCGATGGTGAAGATATTCGCAACTTAGATGTCGGTAATTATCGTCGTCGTTTGGCAATTGTTCACCAAGAAGTAGATGTATTCAACGGAACCGTACTCGACAACCTGCGGTATGGAAGAGCAAATGCGACATTCGCAGAAGTCGAAGAAGCCAGTCGTATATCCCGCTTAGACGAAGTCATCAAAATTCTTCCCCAAGGATATTACACCGTTGTCGGAGAGAGGGGAGTAAGACTTTCGGGAGGACAAAGACAGCGCTTGGGTATTGCTCGTGCTTTATTAGTTGAACCTGACATTTTGGTATTCGACGAAGCTACCTCCAGCTTGGATTATGAATCAGAAAGAGCGATTCAACTAGCAATGCGATCGCTCCAAGGAACCCGTACTACCATAGTAATTGCTCACCGTTTGAGTACGGTTCGGGAAGCCGATAAGATAGTGGTTTTAGATCAAGGACGCATTATCGAAGTCGGCAGTCATGAGGAGTTGTTGCGTCATGGTGGAATCTATCACAGATTACATGCATTGCAAGAAACAGGAGAATTATTAAGTTAACATTTCATGGCGGTTCTGATATAGATTTGAATTTCTCCTCCTCTAATTTTGGGGAGGTGATTTTTTATTTTGACTGAATTAACTAATTTATTTATAAAATATTAAAAAGGATTTGTTCAAAATTACAAAATTGCCTTAGTATCTCGCAAATAAATAATTATTGGAATTTTTGAGCTTGAGTTTTTAGATTAAATCAAACTAATTACTTAATAATTTGAAATTATCCACCTCGTTTTTATCATCACGAAATATTAATTCTCCGCAGTTTCCTTTTTGAACTGTAAAAACGCCACAATCCCCACAATAGGCACAATTACAATCCAAGTGAATACACCGATGCTAATTACACCAGTTATGATGCTCCACAACATGGCATTTTTAATTTGATTCCGCAATGCTAACCATTGAAATACTCCAGCAACAGCAGCAAATGACATTAGTTGTAGCATGGTTGGTAATCCAATCGCTGATGCAAAAGTACCTGCTAATATGGCAGTAATAAATCCACCAATATTTAAACCACACCACTTAAACCAAAATAACCATTGAGCAGGTTTTGGTGATGTAGGAAGAGACTGTTTTGCTGATGCTGGGGTGACAATTTCTTGTTTATATTGCGCTTGTACAGGTGGAGGTGGATACTGTAGATCGCGATCGCTATTGTGAATTGGTGTTATCGGCGGTTGAATATTGGCTTGAGCTTGTGCTGGTGGAGAAGTAGGAATATAACTGGATGGATATTGATTGCGAGAAATATCTACTACTTTTAATTCTGCTTGCCCTAATCTAAATACATCACCTAAATTTAAGACAAGTTCTGATTCAGATAAAAACTGTCCATTTAATAACGGTAAATTGTTATTATTCAAATTCCGCAAGCAAAAACACTGCTTTTGTTGATCAAAAAATATATCAACATGTTGCCTGGATACGGTGATTTCTGACAACACTAAATCACAGGCACTTGGGTCTCTACCAATGCGAAATATACCCTGATTTTTAGTTTGCTGATTCTCTATTATTTTTTGAGTTTTTAATTGTCCAGCTTCAAACCATTCTAAAGTTAATTGGGATACAAGATTGGTGTTATTGGGAATGAAAGTTACTGTTGGCAATGATTGAGATTGTTGTAATGCTTGCAATACTTCGCTAGCGGATTGGTAACGTTGGCGAAAATCGTAGCACACCATTTTATCTAAAATATCTGCAAACCTATCGCTGACTTGAACATTTGGTCGCCAAATAATCTCTGCCGTATCTGGGTCTTCAGTCAACTGATGGGGCATTAATCCAGTTAAAGCTTGAATAGCAATTACTCCCAATGCATAAACATCACTGCTCAGTCGAGGAATACCTCTAGTTTGTTCGCTGGGCATGTAGCCAGGAGTACCAATACTAACAGTCAATTGGCTATGTCCTTGGGAAGTTACCTGCGTCACTGCAACTTCTTTAACTGCACCAAAATCAATTAAAAATATTTTATTATCTTGAACGCGACGAATTAAATTTGCTGGCTTTAAATCGCGGTGAATTATTTGATGACGGTGAACAAAAGTTAGGGGGATGAGAATATTGTCTAATAAGGCGATGACTTCTTCTTCGTTAAAGCGTCTACCTGGTGTTAATTCCGTCGAGAGGGGATGACCATTGATAAATTGCTGGACTAAAAAGAATTCTTTTTTTTCCTCAAAAAATGCCAATAATCTTGGTATTTGCTCATATTCTCCCAATTGTTGCAACACTTGTGCTTCAGAATCAAACAAGCGTCTGGCTATTTGCAATGTCCCCAGGTCGGTAGAATAGGGTTTGAGTTGTTTGACAACGCAATGAGGATTACCAGGCAGTTTAGTATCTTCAGCTAGATAGGTTTGACCAAAACCCCCAGCACCCAGAGTTTGCATAATGCGATATCGACTATCTAATAAATTCCCCAACATAAATTGCCAGCGTTAAGATTAATAGTTTTAAATATAGTTTTATAATGATTTTAGCTGGGAATGTCGTATTATTTCGTATTTACGTTGATTTATTAAATACAGTCAAATTTACTGGTATTGTAGCGTTCGGAAATTTAGGCATCCTGAGAAGTAATCAATAAGAATTTATTGTCAATGTGAATTCATGCTCATAATTATGACTTTAAATCTAATAAACCTTCTTCTTTCAACTTGGGATTAAATCTAATTTCTGTTTGTAATCCTCGCATTTGTAATAGTTTTAAAATTTCCGCTTCAATTCTACGAGCAACATTTTTAATAATTTTAATTCGTGCGATTTCATCATGAATAGGATTATTATAATTTGCATTCTCTTCGGGTGTCATCAGTTCTTTGACATTAATTGCCTGCGTCCATTGATTTTTATGTTCGGCGCAACCAGAAGGTGTATGACTATTTTGAGTAATCCAATCTTCAATCCAAGCTTTTTCTATATTTTCTAAAAGAGTTCTGCTCGGGCGTTCAATTGTTTGAATCTTAACCCAATAGCAATACTGTGGTTGCCGAACTAAATGCTGCTTTAAACTTAAATAAACATCCCGTGAATATCCGACAAACTGTAATTCTTGATCTCGATCAAAAACTGCATATACACCGATTTTGCCTTGAAACTGTTCTGGTAATTGACCATTTTCATCGATATAAGGTATATACTCTATATTTGCCAATAAATAATTATCTACTATCATCAATTTACTGCAATTTTCTATATTGATTAAAGGTTATTTATGGATTTTACAACTGCTATCAGTCAATAAACTAGATAGAACAAGTTTATTTTTGTTAAGATTTTTAAAGTATATATTCCCATCAAATCAATAAAAAACCAGCTTCTTGAGGAAACTGGCTTCATGACAATTAATTTATAGTTCAAAGCTAGGACAGTTGATTATAAACGTTGTAACAATTGCTTGACTTTCGGTGTTTGTTGTTGCTTGAATTTTTCGGGAAAATTCAATTCAATTGTGATTCTACCGCCAGCATCTTCTTGAACAGAAATAATTTCCGCCACAAATTTACTTGGTGTTTGACTGTTTGCATCTTGACTAACAAGCAGACCAACTAATGGTTTAGTATTTCGCATATTGTGTAAATCTTGCTCAGTCAAATCCTTCGCAGAAGAGACAGCACTTCGGCTATCTAGCTCCAAACGTACCCCACTGACACCCAGTTCAGTAGCAATACCAGAGAAGAAATTACCATCCCAGTACAATTGACCGTATGCTTGGACTTGTTTGCGTACTTTTTTGCGAGGAGCTTGTTTAACATCCCGCAGCGATCGCGTTAAACTGGTAGCCAGAAAACCCAAGGAGGCAAAGGGTTGATCTGCATAGACGCGGTTTTGAGAGTACCATTCGCGCACATCTGAATAGATAACCAAGGTGAGGTCATCTTTTTGTTTCTGGTTCAGATTGACAAAATCGATCGCCAAATGGGTTTCGGTGTCACTCACTGGAGATAAACGTATAACCCTAGCGGTGATAGTGGCGCGAGCATTGAAATCCCCCATAATCTCAATTTGCACTTCATCGGGCAAATTGGGCCAGGATTCTAAGGAAACTAATGTTCCAGTTTCGGAAATATTCACAGTTTCCCCCATAATTGTCTGGTCATTGCTAGAGATAATCACGGGTAGCTGGCGCTGTAATCGGTGTGCAGTCCGGATTTGTGGCTGTTCAAACCCAACTAACAAAGCTGATGAGAGCAAAATTAGGTTAAAACCAGACCACATGGTATTTACCATCACTGCTTGCCAATCCTCTGGACGTAGTAGTAACCAATAAGGAACCGCCAGCAAAGAGCCTATAACCATGGCGCTGACTATAATTAATCCGCGCATCGATCGCCAGTCAAAGGTACGTTTAGCAATATTAATACCCTTGTCAGTCACGTTAAACGAACCAAGTTTCGGGTTAATTAAGGCTAGCAATGTCACCCATCCAGCTTGGAAAGACATGACAAACTCAAAGATTTCGTTCCAGAAAGAAAAGCGAACGTGTTTGTAAATGATGTGGTTGCAAAACAGCGAGAGGAGAATGTGGGGTAAAGCATAAGCTAGGGTTTCGATACCCAAACCTTGAACAGAGTTGATACCAAACAGTAGAAATAACGTCGGGGCGATCGCGTATACTAAACGCGGATATCCATACAAGAAGTGGGATGTCGCACTGAGGTAACAAATTCTCTGAGCCAAATTCAACTTTAATTTGGGGTTGAATAAGGGATTTTCTAGTCGCAAAATTTGCGCCATCCCCCGCGCCCACCGCACCTGTTGCCCGACATAGGAAGAAAAAGTATCCGGTGCTAAACCTGCCACCATGATTTTGTCATAGTAAACCGACCTGTAACCCCTAGAGTGCAAGCGCAGGGCTGTATGGCAATCTTCAGTGACAGTTTCAACCGCAATTCCGCCCACTTCCAGGGCATGGGTTTTGCGAATGACAGCCGCCGAGCCACAGAAAAATGCCGCATTCCAGAAATCGTTACCTTTTTGGAGTACTTTATAAAATAATTCGTTACCTACAGGAATGCGACCTTCAGTAACTAAGTTACGTTCAAAGGGGTCAGGGTTATAAAACCAGTGTGGTGTCTGCACAAAGGATACTTTTTTGTCGTAGAAGAAACCCACAGTATGCATCAAAAATTGTCGGGATGGAATGTGATCACAATCAAGAATCATCACCAAATCGCCGCCAGTTTTATGAAACGCAGTGTTGATGTTACCAGCTTTCGCATGGTCATTATTATCCCGCGTCATGTGAATACAGCCGATTTCTTCGCACATACGTTGTAGCTCTTGACGACGACCACGAAACTGCTCATAACGGGGGTCATCGGCTCGATAACGTTCAGGACGACCATCATCCAGAACATAGACTGTTTTCTTTCCAGGGGCGTAATCACAAGCCAATGCCGCTAATGCAGTCTTGCGAACAATCTCCACATCTTCATTAAAGGTGGGGATATAAATATCAACCGAATACCATTGCTCTTCGGGAATTGTCCCCAGGTTAACAGGTTGACGCTCTTTAATTTTCAAGGTTTGGAAGTATGCCAACACCAAGGTTAAAATCGCATATAGCTCGGCAGCTAATAGCAGACCACAGGCAATTCCATTAATTAAAGTATCAAAGTTGAGGGTGTAACTAACTCGGTAATATAAATATCGTAGTGTTGTCACCAAACTCAACCACACCATAAACAGGTGATAGTATTGGCTAACTTCCGGCGCAGATTCTTGTTCTTCTGCTGTAACAATTAGCTGACCCAACAATACAAAAAATACAGCGATCGCACCTTGTTGCCAAACTTCCAGAGGCGTAACAATCAAGGGAATTGACAGAAACAAAAACAGCAATACCAGCCATTTAAATTGTTTAATTCCCACCCGTTCCAGAGCGCGATCGAAAAATTGGGGAGTTAGGTCTGTAATAACCCTACCAAGCTTACTACGGGGTCGTTGTCCAGGAGGTGTTTTGAATGAGGAAGAAGACATTTTGGGTTTTCGCTTTTTGATAATTTCTAGAGATGCAATTCATACTGCCAAGATGCAAGCTAGTTACTTCCTTTCACCTGTAGTTAAGCGTTTCAGATATATTTGCACAATGCCATAAAGCAACAGCGAGATACCGACAATTCCCAAAGGTAATAACAGCCAATTATCTTGAATGAGACGCGAAAGTTTGCTCAGTAAACTTGTCTCTTCCACGCGACTAACACGGGGGGCACTTTGGGAGAAAGTCAGCTGATATGCATCTGGATCATAGGGAACAGGGTCTTTTTTATCACTACTAATCAGTACCGTGTCCTGTTTGAGTTGGAAAAACCAAGGGTCTTGGTTGAGAACTTGACGTACCTTTTCCAAGCCAGCCTCTGTTTGTGCCGTTAATGCCAAAACAACGCGATCGCTATTCCAAGGCGAAATCACCTGTTTAATCATCCCCTGACTATCTTGTGGGGTTTGCACATTACCCTCGCTGGATGTCCGCGTAAATGCCTGACTCAAGTTAATACCGGGGGATTTATTTAAAGCATCAGGTAAGGGAAATTGATTGAGTACGCCAATGGCAACCAAGTTGTCTTCCTTACGAACTGCTTCTGGTAAAGTATCTCTGTTATAAACCTTGAGGTTGACTGCATCAGCTTGACTTAAACGTCCTAAGCGTTCGCTTAACTCTAAAAATGTCAAAATGTCCATTGCTGATGGAGTTTTTGACATCACGATTGCGGTGCGCGATAAATCCTGAGGGGCTGCAAAAGGATAGCCAAACTTGAGCAAATTCAAATCCGGTAACTGTACGGAAGTCTCCCGCTTTAAATCAAAGCTGGTATCTGAATGTACCGTACCTGTCAGTTGTTGGTCAGGGGGTTGCAGACAGCGTTGTTTATCAAACCCTTCTCGCGCATTCATGCGGAAGAACACTTGCAGTTTAGAATCTGGCTTCACCAAATTCGCAGGCAAATCAACTTTCAGAGATTTACGTGTTTCCCCTGACTCATTGGTTAATCTGGCACCACCAATAAAATTACCATCCAAAAATACCTGTACGGCAGAGGTACGTGGATTAATCTGTGGGCCATAACTGTAAACCAAATTCATGGAACTACCACGAATAAAGCGATCATCAGGTAAAGCGCGGAAATCGATGTCTATTCCTGGTGCACCAGCACCACGCACAGTAATATCTTTAAATGGTTCGTTATTAACCGGGGTTTTCAGTTCGTTAAGTTGAAATGAATTGCGATCGGGTAAATATCGAGGCCATTGACGGATGCCAGGAGTGGTGGAATCTTTGATTTGGTCAACAAATACCACTTGACCTGTACCCATTTTCCGTAAATCAGGCTGGGTCAAAAACTTAGCTGCCTTTTCTACACCTTTAGGGCCATTACCCGTAACAATCAGAATCGGTGTGCCACCTTCTTTTTTGCTAGTTGCCAGGACTAACACTCCCCGATCTTCGGGAACTGGATTACTACTACTATCGAGAATCCGACCGCCACTAATGTTTAGAGGTAATTCTTTTAACGCTGCTAGTTCCGGTTGTTCGCTAGGTGTACCGATAATAACTAAACGCTCGTCATCTTTAACACTAGTAATACTAGTAACTATATTGGTTTCAATCGGACGGAAATCAGCGAGACGACCTAATGCAGCTTGGAATCTACCCGCAGCCGTGAGCCAGGATTCGCTAACTTGTCGAGGCTGCAAATAAGTAAGTTTGCTGGCTTCTATACCTAAATCGTCAAAAACTGGATAGGGATAGCGACTGAAGTTAAGTGCAAGTGGTTGTCGTTGGTATTTAAAAATAATTTTAGAATCGGGTAAAACTTCAGTCCATAAATCAGGGCTATTGGGGTCACTACATTCGGGGTGATTATTTTGTTGGGCAACTACTGTGAGTTCGTTGTAATCCTGAAGGAGATTAGGGGGAATATTAACTAGTAATTGACCAACTTGGGATTGTTTCCGGTTGAGTGGCGCACTGCCTACACTGGTTCCGTTCACCATCACAGTCAAATTGGAGCGGCTTGCATATAAGGATGGTGAATGCTGAAAGCGAATTAGTGCTTGGATTGCTCCTGTTTGTTTGTCAATTTTCCAACCACGAGGACGGGTAAAACCCAGACGAGCTTCAGAATAAACACCGCGTAACCGCATTCTATTGCCGACGATTGGACTGCGATTGAACTCTAAATTGTAGGTGTTTAAGCTTTTGGCATTAGCAGTTTCGCCTTTCTCTCCGTCATTTGCGGTAGTTGCAGTCTTCTTTGATGTAGTCGCTTGGGCAATTAAAGTACCTTGTCCTTCATTAGCGATCGCCTGGGCGCTGGGAAATGAATTGGGAAAGAGTAAACAGCAGAAAGTAAGAACAAACGCTTTTTTACTGATTTGGGAAAGAAGAAACAACTGTTTCATGAGGAAAATAGTAGGTAGATAGTAAATTGGTAGTAGATTGATAGAGATATGCGAGTTTTAATTTTCTGCTTGCTATTAGTTATAATTACTAACGGGAAATTTGTTCTTTTTATAACTCAAAATGAACACCAAATAATGATGCTTATTTAAAGACATCACAAAGAAGGCTTATATTTAATCGGTTTGCAACAATTTTCTTGGTAAAACTGAGGGTTCTATTAACCCTAACCAAGCTAGATTCTGAGTATAATATGCCGAGTGGTCATCCCAAATACCTTGTTTGTACTGAGGTAACAATTTCTGCTCCAGAATTTCTTTACCTAGCTGGGGTTCAATCAAATTCCAGGCGGCATAGAGCATTGCATATTGCGATGTTGCTTCATAATCAACCAATTGCTTCCCTTGTAAATCAATACGTGCTGGCAAGCGTTTTTGTTCGCGCCAGATTTGTTGTAAATGTTTGGTTGCAGTTTGGAGATATTGTTTTGCTTGGGGTGAATTAAACCAAGCGGCATCTAAAGCCACACGCCACCAGACTCGATAGGCATCAAAGCTATATAAACTTTGAATCTGGCTTGTCCGTGGCAAGATTTGGTATTTCCCAGTTGGGATATCTAAGGCAACCCAATCACTTGGTAAACCAACATTAGAGAGTTGGGCTGATTTTTCGAGAATTTGGTAGCTAGTATCAACTAAACTCAACCAATCTCTATCGGGGTCTACTGTCGCAAAGATGCGAAATGCATAGGTCGCCAGATAGGAAGGATTGAGGTAAAGCGTGGATGAGTTGGGAATGAAGGCATGACTGGGGCCTGGTAGCAAATACCTGTTACCAGCAAATCCGATCGCCGTTGAATGGTTCCACAAATCTTTGAGCTTGGTACGAGCCAAGTCTAGATATTCGGGACGCTGCCAACGTCGTGAAGCCAAAATCAAAGCGGTAATCGCATCAATATCGCCATCGCTAGCGAAATTATTATCGATCGCCCCCCAAGTTCCATCATTTCGTTTACCCCATTTCCAAGCCCACAAACTATCAAGGGGTTTGCCATTTTCTCGGCGTTGAAGGTTTTTTTCACTCCAATCCAGAGTCCTGGCAAAAGTGTCAGCATCATCAATGAGGACAGCCCGCAACATTGCATATGCTTGACCTTCACTAGTGGAGCGATCGCTCGCTTCATAGTCAATCACTCGCCCATCATTTTGAATAAATCTGCGGCGATAACTATCCCAACTCTGTGCCAGTAATTCCCGATTCGGGGTAGCTGGGGGTAAAGCTGCGAGGAAAGTTGCAGTGTTATCCTCACCTAACAACGGCGTAATTTCCGTTGTCGGCAAGTTGTTTACTGGGACTTTGACATCCGGTGCTTCTTTCTTCACAACCGAGTAACCAGAGAAACAAGCACAAAGACCAATGGCAATGGCGATCGCCGCTATTTTGGGAAGGTGCTGCATTCTAAGATTCATGGGTATAGGGATGGGCAAAGAGAAAAGAGAAGAGAAAGGAAAATAACCTATCCTCTGCTTTTTTCTGGTCACCTCTTGGTTAATAAATTTTGCCCTTGTTTTTACTATTGTTCCCGTTCAATAAATCGCAATTAACTTAATCTGGAAATTAAGCTTAATTACCACCCCTTCTTTGGTAATCTTCCCAAGCGGGTTGAAAACCTCGCCTTTGCAAAAACTCTTCCTGTATTTGCTGCATTCGCCGTGACAAATCTGCATCACTAGAGCCTTGGCGCATTTGTTCGACTTGTAAATCTTCCATTTGCCCAAGTGCTGCTAGGGGTTTATCTAAAATTGCCGTCAAGTCAGCAACTGCTCGACGTGCCTCTTGATCTTCTGGCTTCTGTTCTAAAACTCTGCCATAGATATTTTCAGCCTCGTTAAAGCGTTGTTGCTCAAATCGAATTCCCCCTAATGCTGTCAAAGCAGTGAGATTATCAGGTTGCTGTGCCAAAATACTCTCGTAAATTTTCCCCGCCAGGCTTAAGTCGCCTGCTGCTCTAGCTAGTTGTGCTTGCAAGTCAAAGGAGTTAGCATTCTGGGGCAAACGCGCCATTAACTGTTTGACTCTGGCACGGGCTTGAGCAGGATTACGTTTGGCGATCGCTTCGATAACCCGCAGTTGCATGGGAATATTACCTGGATCAACCTCCGCCAAATACGTATAAAGCGTTTCTCGCTCTGGATATAAAGGCAGTACTTCCACTAAGTTATATAGTTCCGGGGGTGTATTCGTCGCTGGCTGGGTTGCTAACCAATTTTCCAAAACAGCTTTGGCTTCGGCTTCCGAAATCCGCTTTGCTTGATAAGCAATCACAGTTCGCCCCAATTGCAAATTCAAACTTTGGGGGTTGCGTTGGAAAAGTTGGTCGTAAACAACTAAAGCATCTTCGTAACGTTTTTGCTGCCGTAATAATCCAGCAAATCCCTGTAAGCCGGCATCCATGATATCGGCGCGATCGGGCTTGCTTTTAATCAATGCCTGGTATCTTCTGGCACTAGCATCAAGATTACCTTCACGGCGTTCAATTTCTGCTGCTAAAAGTTGATGCGCTAAATCTCTACTCCCAATCGGAGTCGAGGTATACCCAGCTAATGCCTGTCTTGCCCCTACCATATCGCCGAGTTGCAAATAAATCTGGGCGACTCGGAAATACAACATCGGTACATCCACCCGATTTTGCAGCAGGCTTTGGTATACAGGTAAAAACTCTGGATCGGGTGTATTAATTTCTGCTAGCGCTACTCCTAATTGTTGTAGCTGCACAGTGTCTGAAGGTAAAGGTTGCAATACCATACTCAAACGCTGGCGCATATCACTTCGGGATAGCAAACCCAATTTATTCTCCAGTACCAACTGGCGCACTAACAAACTCTTATCATTAGGTTGCTGTAAAGCCAATTGACGGTAGAGTTGCAGAGCCGTTGTTTCGCCATTAGGCAAGCCTGTAAAGACATCTGCGACTTCCCGAACTAATGATACAGATGGATTAGGGTTGGCTGCCAAAGCTTGACGATACAGCGTTGCAACTTGCTGTGCCAATGCCGGATTAGTCGATCGCTTACGAATATCATTTAAAGAGCGAGCCAAGGGTAATACCGCATCTGCTCTCCCTTGTAATGGCTGTAATGTTGCCACTGCTCGGTCTGGTTGCTGGTTAGCAAGATAAGCCACAGCCAATTCCTTGCGGGTTTCGATACCAGTACGATCAAGACCTGGAGAACGCTGTAACTGTGCTTCTAGTACCCTGACAGAACCAGTTGCATCACCATTTTCCCGCAATGCCTTACCATAGGCGACTGCCGCATCGCCGACAATTGCTTTTCCGCTCGAACGGTAGCGATTAAATAACTCCACAGCCCTAGTTGCATCCCCAGCATATGTATATGCCTGGGCTGCATTCAGCAAAGTTTCCGCCGTCGGATTACTTGCTAAGACAATCCGGTAGTCTGCCACAGCTTCAGTCTGACGACCTTGGTAGAAGTAGAGTAGGGCACGTAGATTGCGTGCTTCCAAGTCATTGGGATTCTGTTGTAACAGAATCGTTAGGGCTCGGATACCTCCGGTTTGCCACTGCGGTTTATAAGTACCTAGCAATCCCACCGTTTTTAATGCCAGTTGATTGTTCGGGTCTTGTGCTAACACCTGCTGGTAGGCATTCCAAGCTTCATCAATGCGTCCGGCACGCTTGTAACCAATAGCCAAACCCAGCTTGGCTTGTAATGATTGCGGATTGCTTCTCAGAGCTTGCCGAAAAGCCGCGATCGCATCATTTACCCAGCCTTTTTTAAGTAGATTAAAACCCTTTTGGACTGCCGAACTCGAATTTTGAGCCGTAGCTGGCGCAACTACACTCAAAGGCGAGAGGGTGGCAACCAAAGTAAACACAAATAAGTAAAAAGGAAAAAGTGATAAAGGTTTAATTGCTGCACTTACCACCCTATCTCCCTGGTTTCGCGGCAAAATTCTTTTACCTTTTTGCTTGGGACTCATCTAGCAACTCTCCCTCTTGGGGTAACATCAAACTCTGTTTTCACCCTGACACCTAAGACAGTTTCCTCGAAACTATCCCGTCCCTGTACTGTAAATCCCAGCCTCAAATTTTCCAGCAAGGGAAAATCGTAGTACAGTTCCAGCACATCCGGACGATTACTAGTCCGGCGCAAACTATCATTTGTTAAAGCTTGTCCATAAGCTAATCCCAATCGGTCATCGGGGGTAAATAGGTCTAACAAAGTTGCACCTAATACATAAGTATCAGCACCTCTGCCTAAGTCACGGTTTTCGTAGCGACCATAACGACCGAAAAGACCCAATTTTAAATTCGGGACAAACACTTCTGCATTCAGACCATAAGCTTCTTCGCGGTCATCACGCAGTATACCAAAACGATTATCACCTCTAGCTAAACTAAAGCTCTCGGGAAAGGTATCGCGGTTTCCGGCATCACGAGCGGTAGAATAAGTCCCCCGCACGATCGCATTCCCAAAACGCACTCCAACTTCTCCAGCAAAACCATCTAGGGTAAAATTACTTAAACTATTGGCGGAGGAAAATACCGCCGCTTTGGCATCTATATTATCAGTCACACTCCAATTTACGAGTAGACCAGGACGCGAAGATATTCCCGTTGCTGATAATGCTGGATTGGTTTGGAATACGGGATTGAAAAACTGACTGGCTCCATCTTTCGCAAAACTATTACGGTCAAAATAGGATGTCAAATCCATCTGACCAATTACAAATCGTAGATTGGGCAAACCTGTCAAGGAAGTCGCAAAATACAATTCGTTGATATTCAAACCTTCGTTACGAGAATCATCAAAGGTGCTACCGTCACTTACCAAATCCAAGGTTGCTCCAAACAAAGCTTGGGGAGTCAAAGGATAAGTACCCGTTAATCTCGCCCGTGCGGATGTTTCATCTTGGGTAACATACACACCTTGCAATCTCAGAGATGGTTCTGATAACGCCGTACTCTTGATAATGGGACCCCGTTCTGTGGCTGGACGTTGGGGGCTATTTACAGGCAATTGCGACTGAATTTGGGGGTCGTTCGGTGATGGTAGGCTTCCACCTTGGGAATTGAAAATCTGGTTAAATGTGGGCGGAGTTGATTCGACAAGCGATGATTGCGTTCCCAAGGGAGAATTGAGAATTTGATTAAACGATGGGGAATTGTTACCGATAGGAAATGGCGATCGCGTTTCCATTGGTGTATTCAGAATTCTTTCAAATTCTGAAGATGTAGCGACGTTATTTGCCGATGTTTGTCCAAATCCAGAATTCCCAGCTTGCCGGTTATTCAGCAATTGATTAAAAGTTGGCACAGTACCCGCAGCTATACCCCCTGGCGTTGCCATTGAAGCATTGAGTTGATTTGTTGGCAACTGTGCCTGTGGTGTTTCACCTACTAGGGGAGGTAGGGGTGCAATTGCAGGCTGGGAATTATTTAATAATTGATTGAAGGTTGGTGGTGTCCCAGGAGCGGTAAATTCTTGTGTATTTGCTGTACCGAAATTAGATAATGGGGCAGCTTGGGCATTGAGTTGCCCTCTATTTGATGTCAAAGGTGAACTGCGATTAACTTGTGTTCTTAATCCAAAGCCTGTATTGCCAAAATAAGCATCCGCATTATCTCCACCCATCGCCGATGGATTACTGGGATTTTGCTGAGATACTCTAATTGCTGTTTGACTTAATAAAGCTTGACTAGGTTTTGATTTAGTCTTTTGTCTTTGCCTTCCCTGATCAATAAATGAATTTTCTAACTGATTAATATTTTTAGTTGACGGTAATCCTGGCTGAACGGCGAAACTTGAAGCCGCAAAATTCGTATTAGCCGTTGATTCTGGATTTAAAAGTAATTCTCCTGGTGGTGGGACTACTGGCAAACCTGAAGTTGTGCGATCGCGTGCTGATGGCAACTTGGGTACGGGGAGTAATCCATCTGTATCAAACTGAGAATTATCAGTTTGTTGGTTGAGAAAACTCGTCTGTGCAAAAGTAGGTTGAGTAACTGTTAACACCCAGAGTATGGAGGTGGCAGCAGCAGACAACAACAGACAAAGCTGATACAAATTTCCTGGAGACGCAAATTTGTGGCAATTAAATATTTTGGGCTTCATTAGCCTACTTCACGGTATATAAGTTGTTTGTTAGTTAGTAGATGTCGCCACTTTAGCAAATAATAGAAGTATATTCGAGGACAGTGTACATATTTTCTCGAAGACAATCAACTGGAGTTTACATTCAAAATACTTATCTTCCACAGATAATATTTACACATCAAGAGATCGTAAAGCTTTTCCTGGGATACCGTTATTTTGGGCAGATATCGGGCACAATAGAGCCTAGATATTTATTTAATTGGCAATTTACGTAATTCTTTTATGTTCTGTCTCGCTCAAAGACACATTGACAAAAGCTTTCAGAAATCTTCCACTATAACTGTACTTACTTGGGTTTCATTAGTATTACTAGCAACAAGTTATGGTTGCACTCAAAAGCCGCAAAATGAAGTCAGCTTAGAGATAAAAAACGTACAATCAGTAGGCAGTAACGGAGAATACAAGGTAATTGGTAGCACTAGTTTACCCAAATCCAGTCGCATTGCGATCGCTGCGGTTCGTTATCTGCGTCCAAATAATCGACAGCAAAATATTGACTCAAATGTTGATTTAAATATCAACCGTTCAATTCTTGATCGGCGAATTGTTCAGGTAAATGACAAAGGGGAATGGGAAGCTGATCTAAATCTTTGGCAAGTCGCACCTGATGGTAGCTACCAAGAAGTTTGGCAAGTGAATCAATCACAAACAGCCCTGACTCCCCAAGAAGATGTGACTTTCACTGCCACTTTCGATTTAGAAAGTCAGGTTGATATCGCTGAAAAAATTCTTGATCAACCTAACGAACAAGCATCTCAGGCAGATCGACTAAACATTCCTGAACTTGAAGGAAAATCCCTACGTTTTAGTGATCTAGGTGAAAAATACGTACAAGCGAGTCTGTCTCAATCGATTTCATTACCTGCGGCTAAAACCGTACCACCGATTCCCCAAGCAGAAGATATTAATGGTGGATGGGGAGACAGATACTTAATTAAGCCAGAAGCCACAGTTTCTGGTTTTGCTCCATCCCCACCAACAAAGTCTAGACAAACAACTGCGCCTCTTTCTGCTGCCGAGTTTTTACGCTAAATCAAAATGTAGAGATATGCTAATTGCCAGAGTAATTTAAAACTAATACGGTTCAGTTAAGACAATATTTGAGAATCAATTCTCAAATAGTAATTCCCAATTGAAACAAATCAAACTTCTGTAGGGGATTTGGGGAATTGTCCCCAATTCTCGTTTTTTCGATATATCAACTGAAAAAGGTTAACTGAGTCGTATTAAATTTAAGGTAACCTTAAATTCTCTAGATAATTATTCGGATATGAGTTGGAAAAATCTTACCGTCATATCTAATCAAGAATCCACCCACACATAGGCAAAAACCGAGCAATTGGCTGACATTTTGCTCGGTTGGTAACTTCTCAAATTGAATTCTTAAATTGAATTATAGTTGACTAAAATTGCACTTCTTCAGTATTTGGAGTGTCGTAATATACTTGAAATCTATCTACCATCGCTACGCTATTTACTGTCTCTGGTTGTTGTAAGCTATTTTGCATCATCTGCATCCGAGCCATCATTTCTCGGAGTTGAATCTGCAACATTTCAAATTCTTGGGCTGTAATGTTACTTTGAGCAGTAGTTCTGTTTCCAGTCGGTGGCTGTTGTTTGTACCTCGCCATATAAGTTTGCCCTGATGTAAAAGCTGATGCTGCATTTGCAACTGTTGGTTGACTGACTATGGGCTTGTTTACAGTCGGTTTTGCTGCTGGGGAGAAGGGATTTGAAGATGGTTGATATTTTTGAACTTGAGTTTGTGCCACAACCGGTTGAGTTACTGCTGTCGGTGAAGCCTGACAATTTTCATCGTTATCAAAAGGAATTTCTTCATCTAAGAAATTATTTAACCCAGCCAATTGTAGTCGTGATTCCGATAACTTCAATTCTTTAATTAATTTATCTTTATCTTCAAGATGTTCTTCCAGGGCTGTTAGTTGTTGCTCAAACACTGATGATTTACGAGAAGAATTTCGCCACCCGCAAATCGCAGCAGTCGCAATACCTGCTCCTAAACTCAAAGCTGTTATTGCCACCACATAAGGAGGAGCAATATCTCTGAGCCTGCCATCAAAAACAGGTTCTTCCTCAAATCTAATGTTTATGGGTTTATCACCGAGCACAGCTAGAGGAAAACTGGTTGCTGAAAAAACTGCTGCGGAAACAATCACTGGTGGTAAAACAAATTTTCGCAGTGCTGATAGGCTCATATTTAATTCAAGTGAAATTACTTGCTACAAGAGTATACATCTGTCTGACGCAGCACCTGACATTATCATTAGAAAAAGTATATATAGCATCCCATGCTACTCAGTGAATATGATGACTGCGTTAATCTCTAATTTAATCTTTAAATGTTTGATTTTCAACAGGTAACTTGTGAAGAAATCGGAGATATGATTAAAAATTTTATGAATTTTTGATCAAGGAAATTGTATCAAAATGGTATTTCCACTTGTAAATGATGTTTCTGTAATCTACTGATCATCCATGACTTTGATATGCGGAGAAAAAGTAAGATGTATTCATACATAGCCCTGTTAAGTACTTATTAGCAAGCTTTTGACTTGCGATCGCCAACATTGATGCTTTATTTGCATCTGCTATCTTACGTACATACTAGCAATGCTTTCGCTTTTCTAAATCACCACAATCTAGAGAGAATACTTAATTACAATCTATATATTATTTTTAACTCAGTATTGCCACTACTGAACAATAAAAATTTAGTGGATTCAAGCATATACGTAATCTCTAAGACACTGCATATTTTGGTTAAATTGGCAACAATACTTTATTTCAATTAGTTAGAAGTTTCGATGAAACATAACATGTACAGTTTAGGAATCGGAAACCAGAATGAGTATAAAGTTTTTATTTGGAATCCTGACAAATACGTACAAATATTTCCGGGAAGCATCGCTGTTGCTGAATTGATTCAGAGATAAAATTGCAAGTCAGGTATTTACAACTCCTGCCCTTGGCGACTTTTTTCGGGAACAGAAGCTACCATGGGACAGAAACTGAATATTGCTGACTCAGTTCATGGTGTTTTCCCAGGGCTTTGCCACTTTCGCTGAATATCGGGAAAACTTCCACAGTGTGTAGCTGACGGTGTCCAGCAAATTCATACCTTGCAAGCCACGCCACAAATCTCTATTTTCCCCAAGCTTCGTATCCTGTTCTATCCTGAAGAAATTAAGATTTTATAGATATATGTATAGATGTACATTTAGTCATCTAAAGACAGATTGTAATTATTTACGGTCAGGATGCAGAGACTGATTATTCTTGAACTCTAGATATTAAGATTTTTGTATTTTTCTTGCGAATCTTTATATTGGCAATATGGGTGCTATATTAGTAAATCTAGTAGTGTGTGTACATCTTACAGATAGTTATCTCCGGAAGTTAACAGTGGCAAATAATAAGTCAGCTCTCAAACGCGCCCAAATTGCAGAACGCAACCGACTACGTAATAAAGCCTATAAGTCGGCTGTGAAAACTTTGATGAAGAAATATTATGCAGCACTAGAAGCATACGCTGCTAATCCCACGGATGAGTCAAAGCAAGAAGTAGTAGCTCGGATGTCAGATGCTTATAGCAAAATTGATAAAGCCGTAAAACGTGGCGTGCTGCACATCAATAATGGTGCGAGGAAGAAATCCAAATTAGCTCAACGTTTAAAGACATTGGTGCCAACAGCAGCCTAAGCAAAACCCTGTCTTGCTTAATTGTTTGACATGGTTTGACATGAATGGAAGGTAGCTGAGTAATTTCGCAAAATCAAGATGCATCTGATTGATACCCACGTTCACCTCAACTTTGAGGCTTTCCAGCAGGACTTAGCAATGGTGCGATCGCGATGGCAAGAGGCAGGAGTTGTGCATTTAGTCCATTCCTGCGTCGAACCGTCGGAGTTTTCCAGCATTCAAGCCATAGGTCAGCAAATTCCTGAATTAAGTTTTGCTGTAGGTTTGCATCCGCTTGATGCAGATAAATGGAGTCGCAAAACGGCAGATGATATCGAAGCGTTTGCACGTTCCGATGCGCGAGTTGTTGCCATCGGGGAGATGGGGCTTGATTTTTATAAAGCCGATAATTACGAGCATCAGGTGATGGTGTTTGAGTCGCAATTAGCGATCGCATCCGCACTTGACTTGCCTGTAATCATCCATTGTCGTGATGCAGCTTCCAAAGTTCAAGAAGTTCTGCAAAAATGGCAAGACCAAAAAAGGGGGCAAGTTCGGGGTGTAATGCATTGTTGGGGTGGAGACCCGCAGGAAACTCAATGGTTTCTAGACTTAGGCTTCTACATCAGTTTTAGCGGTACAGTCACCTTCAAAAATGCGAAAAACATCCAAGCCAGTGCAGCAATGGTTAGTTGCGATCGCTTGTTGATCGAAACTGATTGTCCATTTCTAGCTCCTGTCCCTAAACGCGGTGAACGGCGTAATGAACCAGCTTATGTTCGTTATGTTGCCGAACATGTAGCCAATCTTCGAGGTGAGACGCTAGAAGCGATCGCCCAGCAAACAACTGCAAATGCCTGTAAATTATTTGGTTTAAAGCTTTAAGGCTTCAAGTTTCCAGAGCGATCGCGGTTATCGGTATGGGGCAGACATTAAAAAAATAAAACTTTGGAGGAACAAAAACATGCTAAAATTATTTCCTCCAAAAAGGCTTGCTTGCGTCATAATAGTTAAGGAGGCATTTTTTAGCTAACTTAATTTTATTTGATTATCTTCAGCATCTCTACAAGCGGATGTTACTAAGTTTCATGAATAACCTTTCCAATCAAAAGTTAGATTCATCCGTAACACCTAGCGTTATGAAGCAGTTTAGTATACAAGTCATCAAATTGTTTGGCTTTTTTTGTATTTAAGCAGTCTTGCAATTATGATTGAGCCTGCAAGAAAGCATTATTTTCACAACCATCAATTCCAACACGACCTTGACTAGTTAAAGATTATTTTTAAACATAACTCTCACACATTTGTAGCAAAACATCACAGAGAAGCCGTGAAACTGCTGAAGTTTCTAGCAAGGGCTAGTGGCAGTCTGTGTAAGCGAAACAACGCGCTTTTTGGAGGGGAAGTGAGCAAAGTAAAAAAAATACAGGCACATTTGCATCATCTACTCAGAGGAATCAAACTCAGAGCTAGTTTTTGGCATTATTTACTACCAACAGAGGAGGTTGATATTAGCAAGCTAATATTTCTCCAATTCCTTGTTGAATCCGCATATGTTTAACTCCTGTGCTGTGATTTAACTGCTGTTAGCAATGGGAAAAGTTGAAAAGTAAAGCAGTACGGATACTAGCCGTTAGCGATTACTGCTGCAAGTAGTATTCTCAACAAGTTTAACCAGGTTGACAAAGGTAGAGGCATGACTAACGACGACTCGATTATGGAATCAGCCTTTCTACTGCCCGACTTAATTGCCATCCAGCGTTCGAGCTTTCGCTGGTTTTTGGAAGAAGGGTTAATAGAAGAGCTAAATTCATTTAGTCCAATTACAGATTACACAGGCAAGCTCGAACTGCATTTCTTGGGTCACAACTACAAAATGAAAGAACCCAAGTACGGAGTTGATGAAGCCAAGCGACGGGACAGCACCTACGCTGTACAAATGTACGTGCCCACGCGCTTAATTAATAAAGAAACTGGCGAAATTAAAGAGCAAGATGTGTTTATCGGCGACTTGCCCTTAATGACTGATCGCGGCACGTTTATTATTAACGGAGCCGAGCGGGTAATCGTCAACCAAATCGTGCGATCGCCTGGGGTTTACTATAAATCAGAAATTGATAAAAATGGACGGAGAACCTACTCGGCAAGTTTAATTCCTAACCGAGGTGCTTGGTTAAAGTTTGAAACCGACCGCAATGACTTAGTTTGGGTTCGTATTGACAAAACTCGTAAACTATCAGCGCAAGTACTTCTCAAAGCTCTTGGTTTGTCAGACAACGAAATATTCGATGCCCTACGTCACCCTGAATACTTCGAGAAAACCATCGAGAAAGAAGGTCAATTTTCCGAAGAAGAAGCCTTGATGGAATTGTATCGTAAGTTACGCCCTGGTGAACCACCAACCGTACTCGGTGGACAACAGCTACTCGACTCGCGTTTCTTCGATGCTAAACGCTACGACTTGGGTAGAGTTGGCAGATACAAACTCAACAAGAAACTACGTCTACAAGTCCCGGAAACTCTTCGCGTCTTAACTCCTACCGACATCTTAGCAGCAGTCGATTACCTAATCAACCTGGAATTTGATATTGGTAATACTGACGACATCGACCACTTAGGAAATCGTCGTGTCCGCAGTGTCGGCGAGTTGTTGCAAAACCAAGTTCGAGTCGGCTTAAACCGCTTAGAAAGAATTATTCGGGAACGGATGACCGTATCCGATGCCGAGGTGCTCACACCCGCCTCCTTGGTTAACCCCAAGCCTTTGGTTGCCGCCATTAAGGAATTCTTTGGTTCCAGCCAATTGTCCCAATTCATGGATCAAACCAATCCTTTAGCGGAATTAACCCACAAACGCCGCTTATCAGCCCTTGGTCCCGGCGGTTTAACCCGCGAACGGGCAGGGTTTGCAGTGCGAGATATTCACCCATCCCACTACGGACGTATTTGTCCAATTGAAACACCAGAAGGCCCGAATGCGGGTTTGATTGGTTCCTTAGCAACCCACGCCAGAGTCAACCAATACGGGTTTTTGGAGACACCTTATCGTCAAGTTGAGAATGCTAAGGTACGTCGCGATCTCCCGGTAATTTACATGACTGCCGACGAAGAAGATGACTTGCGGGTGGCAGCAGGGGATGCAATGACCGATGAGAACGGTTATTTGAAGGGAATAGTACCGATCCGTTACCGTCAGGAATTCTCGACAACAACTCCCGAACAGGTAGACTGTGTAGCCGTATCCCCAGTACAAATCGTCTCCGTTGCTACTAGTATGATTCCCTTCTTGGAGCATGACGACGCGAACCGGGCACTAATGGGTTCCAACATGCAACGGCAAGCAGTACCTTTGCTCAAACCCGAACGTCCTTTAGTGGGAACTGGGTTAGAAGCACAGGCAGCCAGGGACTCCGGGATGGTAATTGTCTCCCGTACCGATGGTGACGTAACTTATGTTGACGCGACAGAAATTCGTGTACGTCCACGAGCCAAGGTAGTGGAAGGACAACCCCCGAAAAATCCTTCCGAAATCAGAGAGATTAAATACTTCCTCTCCAAATATCAGCGCTCAAACCAAGACACCTGTTTGAATCAGAAGCCCTTGGTGCGGATGGGAGAAAAAGTTGTTGCCGGGCAAGTGCTAGCTGACGGTTCTTCTACCGAAGGTGGAGAATTGGCATTAGGGCAAAATATTATCGTCGCCTACATGCCTTGGGAAGGATACAACTATGAAGACGCGATTCTGATTTCGGAACGCTTAGTACAGGACGACATTTATACTTCGATTCACATTGAGAAATACGAAATCGAAGCCAGACAAACAAAACTGGGTCCTGAAGAAATCACCCGAGAAATTCCCAACGTCGGTGAAGATGCTTTACGCCAGCTAGATGAGCAGGGAATTATCCGTATTGGCGCTTGGGTGGAAGCCGGAGATATTTTGGTTGGTAAAGTTACCCCCAAAGGAGAATCTGACCAACCACCAGAAGAAAAATTATTAAGGGCAATTTTCGGTGAAAAAGCACGGGATGTACGCGATAACTCCTTGCGTGTACCCAACGGTGAAAAAGGTAGAGTCGTTGACGTGCGATTATTCACCCGTGAACAGGGTGACGAATTACCCCCTGGAGCCAACATGGTGGTACGGGTGTATGTAGCCCAGAAACGGAAAATCCAAGTCGGCGATAAAATGGCTGGTCGTCACGGAAATAAAGGGATTATTTCCAAAATCTTGCCAGTGGAAGATATGCCTTACCTCCCCGATGGCGGCACTGTTGATATTGTTCTCAATCCCCTGGGTGTACCTAGCCGGATGAATGTGGGACAGGTATTTGAGTGTTTGTTAGGTTGGGCAGGTCATAACTTAGGCGTGCGGTTCAAAATTACCCCATTCGATGAAATGTATGGGGAAGAATCTTCGCGGGCGATCGTGCATGGGAAACTGCAAGAGGCTAGGGACGAGACAGGTAAAGATTGGTTATATAACCCCGACAATGCTGGCAAAATTATGGTTTACGACGGTCGGACAGGGGAACCCTTTGACCGTGCGGTAACGATTGGCGTAGCTTACATGCTCAAACTAGTCCACCTAGTAGATGATAAAATTCATGCTCGTTCTACTGGTCCTTACTCGCTGGTGACACAACAACCCTTGGGTGGTAAAGCACAGCAAGGTGGTCAGCGTTTCGGAGAAATGGAAGTATGGGCATTGGAAGCATTCGGTGCAGCCTATACTTTACAGGAGTTGCTGACAGTCAAATCCGACGATATGCAAGGACGAAACGAAGCCTTAAATGCGATCGTCAAAGGTAAAGCAATTCCCCGTCCGGGAACACCTGAATCCTTCAAAGTCTTGATGCGTGAATTGCAATCCTTAGGTTTAGATATTGCCGTCCATAAGGTGGAAACACAAAATGATGGTAGTTCGCTAGATGTGGAAGTTGATTTGATGGCAGATAATAATGCTCGTCGAACACCACCTCGTCCTACCTATGAGTCGTTGTCGCGCGAGTCGATGGACGAAGAAGAGTAGTAAGTAATGAGTTTTGAGTGTTGAGTAGCAACTGTTAATACTTAGCCCTCAAGACTCAGAACTTAGCCCTTGATGTAGATAGGCAAAGTAAAACCAAACTATGTAACTAAATATGAAGAGATATGTAATTAAATTTTAGTGCTGTCAAGATGCGCTAAATCATAATTACAAAGCAGTTACGGTTTATTGCCTTCACCTACTGAAACAACTAAATACTCCTCACAACACGTCATCTAGCGTGTGCTTAAAGAACTTATCTAAGTAAGAACTCAGTAATACAAAATATGAGACCAGGTCAAAGCAACCAATTTGATTACGTAAAAATCGGCTTGGCATCGCCAGAACGGATTCGTGTCTGGGGCGAAAGAACCTTACCCAATGGTCAGGTAGTTGGAGAAGTTACCAAGCCAGAAACGATTAATTACCGGACTTTAAAGCCTGAAATGGATGGGCTTTTCTGTGAACGCATTTTTGGCCCAGCAAAGGACTGGGAATGTCATTGCGGTAAATATAAGCGAGTCCGCCACCGTGGTATCGTTTGTGAACGTTGTGGTGTGGAAGTTACGGAATCGAGAGTGCGCCGCCACCGTATGGGCTACATTAAACTAGCAGCTCCAGTTGCCCATGTTTGGTATCTCAAAGGTATTCCCAGTTATATTGCCATCCTGCTCGATATGCCTTTGCGGGATGTAGAACAAATTGTCTATTTCAACTCCTATGTTGTTCTCAGTTCCGGTAACGCGGATACATTAACTTACAAGCAATTACTGAGTGAAGACCAGTGGTTGGAGATTGAAGATCAAATTTACGCTGAAGATTCCCAATTGGTAGGGGTTGAGGTGGGAATTGGAGCAGAAGCATTACTACGCTTGCTAGCTGATATTAATTTAGAGCAGGAAGCAGAAAATCTCCGCGAGGAAATTGGTACCGCGAAGGGTCAAAAACGGGCGAAGTTAATTAAGCGATTGCGCGTAATTGACAACTTTATTGCGACTGGCTCCAAACCAGAATGGATGGTAATGACGGTTATTCCCGTAATTCCTCCCGATTTACGCCCGATGGTGCAGTTAGATGGGGGACGATTTGCCACTAGCGATTTAAATGACTTATATCGCCGCGTGATTAACCGTAACAACCGTTTGGCACGTTTACAGGAAATTCTTGCTCCGGAGATTATTGTCCGTAACGAAAAACGGATGCTACAAGAAGCCGTTGACGCACTAATTGATAATGGTCGTCGTGGACGGACTGTAGTTGGTGCAAATAATCGTCCCTTGAAGTCACTTTCTGACATTATCGAAGGTAAGCAAGGTCGTTTCCGTCAAAACTTACTCGGTAAACGGGTAGACTACTCCGGTCGTTCTGTAATTGTCGTTGGCCCCAAATTACACATCCACCAGTGCGGATTGCCAAGAGAAATGGCGATCGAATTGTTCCAACCGTTTGTGATTAATCGGTTGATTCGCAGTGGCATGGTGAACAACATCAAAGCTGCAAAAAAATTGATTTCCCGGTCCGATCCGCAGGTCTGGGATGTTCTCGAAGAAGTCATCGAAGGACACCCAGTCATGCTCAACCGTGCGCCAACACTACACCGTTTGGGTATTCAAGCATTCGAGCCTATTTTAGTAGAAGGTCGTGCAATTCAATTACATCCCCTCGTCTGTCCGGCGTTTAACGCAGACTTTGATGGAGACCAAATGGCAGTGCATGTGCCTCTATCATTGGAATCTCAAGCTGAAGCTAGATTGTTGATGCTGGCTTCCAATAATATCTTGTCTCCTGCTACTGGTAAACCAATTATCACCCCCAGCCAAGACATGGTTTTGGGTGCTTATTACCTGACAGCCGAAAATCCTGAGGCAACCAAAGGCGCAGGCAAGTATTTTGCCTCATTAGACGATGCAATTATGGCATTTGAACAGGGTCAAATTGACTTACATGCTTACGTATTCGTGCGATTTGATGGTGAGGTAGAATCCCCCGAAGCTGATTTAGAGCCATTGGAAGAGACTAAAAACAATGATGGCACTGTCACCAAAATGTATAAATTCCGCCGTGTCCGTGAGGATGCTCAAGGAAATTTACTATCGCAATACATACGTACTACACCCGGTCGTGTTATCTACAATAAGGCGATTCAGGAAGCATTAGCAACTTAGTGATGAATGCAGGGCGCTGAGTGCTGAGTATGATTTTGTTTGACTCAGTATTCAGGACTCAAATTCATAAAAACTATGTGCGCTACTTAACACTCATAACTCATAACTCAGCACTAATTTAAAGTATGACTAATGAAAAACATGTTTTCCGGAATCGCGTAGTTGATAAAGGTCAATTGCGAAATCTGATTTCTTGGGCGTTTATCCATTATGGAACAGCGCGGACGGCGGTAATGGCGGATAAGCTCAAAGATTTAGGTTTCCGTTATGCTACAAGAGCCGGGGTTTCTATCAGTGTCGATGATCTGATGGTACCTCCATCGAAGCGAAGTTTATTGGATGCGGCAGAAGCAGAGATTCGGGCAACAGAAGAGCGTTACCAACGGGGTGAAATCACTGAGGTTGAACGTTTCCAAAAAGTAATTGATACCTGGAATGGTACTTCTGAAGCTCTCAAAGATGAAGTAGTGCGTCACTTCAAGAGTACTAACCCCCTCAACTCGGTATACATGATGGCGTTCTCTGGAGCGCGAGGTAATATCTCTCAGGTACGTCAGTTGGTGGGGATGCGCGGACTGATGGCGAATCCTCAAGGGGAAATTATTGACTTACCGATTAAAACCAATTTCCGTGAAGGTTTGACAGTAACCGAGTATATTATTTCCTCCTATGGTGCGCGTAAAGGCTTAGTAGATACGGCGTTGCGTACAGCCGACTCTGGTTATCTCACTCGCCGTCTGGTTGACGTATCTCAGGATGTAATTATACGAGAAGTTGATTGCGGTACAACACGAGGTATTCCCATCCAATCAATGAAAGATGGTTCTAAGGTTTTGATGAACCTGGCAACTCGCTTGATGGGAAGGGTAGTAAATGTAGATGTCGTGCATCCCAAAACCGGCGAAATTCTCGCCCCTCGTAACACCCCGATTTCTGATGATTTAGCCAAAGAAATCCAAAAAGCTGGCGTTGAAGAAGTGATTGTCCGATCGCCTCTAACTTGTGAAGCGGCACGATCGGTTTGCCAACATTGTTATGGTTGGAGTTTGGCACATGCCAAGATGGTGGACTTAGGGGAAGCGGTAGGTATTATTGCTGCCCAAAGTATTGGGGAACCAGGAACCCAGTTAACCATGCGTACTTTCCACACCGGGGGGGTATTTACAGGTGAAGTCGCCAAACAAGTGCGATCGCAAACTAATGGGACTGTGAAAATTCCTCGTAAACTACGTACCCGCCCTTACCGGACGCGCCACGGGGAAGATGCTTTGTATGTAGAAATGAACGGTACCATGACCGTTGAAAATAGCGAAACTGGTACGGAACACATTGATCTTACCCAAGGTTCGACACTCTATATTACTGATGGTCAGAAGGTCAAACAAGGACAGTTAATTGCTGAAGTTGCCTTGGGTGGTAAAACTACTCGTGTAAATACAGAGAAGGCAGTAAAAGATGTAGCATCCGATTTGGCGGGAGAAGTAAAATTTTCGGAAGTCGTTGCCGAACAAAAAACCGACCGTCAAGGTAATACAACGACTACGGCTGCCAGAGGTGGGTTGATTTGGATACTCTCAGGTGATGTATATAATTTACCTCCTGGTGCGGAGCTAGTTGTCAAAGAAGGCGATAGTGTCGTTACTAACGGTGTATTGGCGGAAACTCAACTGACAACAGTTCACGGTGGTGTAGTTCGTTTACCAGAAGTGCAACCTGGCAAGAGTACCAGAGAAATTGAGATTATTACCGCATCGGTGGTACTCGATCAAGCAACAGTGACAGCACAAAGCACTCAAGGTCGTAACAACTACTTGGTAACGACACTGAACAACCAAGCTTTCAACTTACGTGCCACACCAGGAACAAAAGTACAAAATGGTCAAGTGGTTGCCGAATTAATTGACGATCGCTACCGTACCACGACAGGTGGTTTGCTGAAGTTTGCCGGTGTAGAAGTTCAGAAAAAAGGTAAAGCAAAACAAGGGTATGAGGTTGTCCAAGCTGGTAGCTTGCTGTGGATTCCCGAAGAAACCCATGAAGTCAACAAAGATATTTCACTGCTACTAGTGGAAGATGGTCAGTTTGTCAATGCTGGCGACGAAGTTGTCAAAGATATCTTCTGTCAAAATAGTGGTGTCATCGAAGTCACTCAGAAAAACGATATTCTGCGTGAAGTTGTGGTCAAACCGGGCGAACTGTTGATGGTTGATGACCCTGAGGCAGTCATGGGACGGGATGGAACCTTTATCCAACCAGGCGAAGAGTTGATGGGACAAGTCGCCACCGAACTACGTTACATTGAGTACGTAGAATCTCCCGAAGGACCAGCGCTATTGAGCCGTCCTGTAGTTGAGTTTGCCGTCCCGGAACAGCCAGATGTACCATCGACTACATCTGTAAGCCAGCAAACAGGGCGTTCAATTCAATTGCGAGCAGTACAACGCTTGCCATATAAAGATTCTGAGCGAGTCAAGTCGGTTGAAGGGGTAGAATTACTCCGGACTCAGCTTGTATTAGAAATCGAGCAAGAAGCTGAACATGACCATAATGCCTCGCCATTAGCAGCCGATATCGAGTTAGTTGTCGATGACAATGACCCAGATATTCAACGCTTACAACTGGTAATTTTGGAATCGCTGGTAATTCGTCGTGATATTTCCGCAGATGCGACCCAAGGTAGTACCCAAACCAACCTGGAAGTTGAAGATGGGCAAACAATTACTCCAGGGTCAGTTGTGGCACGAACTCAAATCCTATGTAAAGAAGGTGGTGTAGTTCGAGGCATCCAAAAAGGCACAGAAGCAGTACGTCGTTGTTTGGTGTTACGACATAGTGACGTATATATTGCCAACAGTAAAGACCAACCCAAGGTCAAAAAAGGCGACTTGATTGTTGAAGGTAGCGAAATTGCCCCTGGTGTCTTTGCAGAAGAATCAGGTCAAGTTGTAGAGGTTGCCAGTGGTGCGGGTGCTGCTACAAGTGACTCAGCTTTGGCGACACAAGGATATGCAGTAAAAGTACGGATTGGTCGTCCTTATCGCGTCAGTCCCGGTGCAGTGCTGCAAGTCGAAGATGGTGGCTTGGTACAGCGTGGTGATAACTTGGTATTGCTGGTCTTTGAACGCGCCAAAACTGGGGACATTATCCAAGGTTTACCGAGAATTGAAGAATTACTCGAAGCCCGCAAACCAAAAGAAGCTTGTATTTTGGCAAGACGCAGTGGCGAGGTTAAAGTCGTTTATAGCGATGGAGATGAGGCGATCGCTATTAAAGTGATAGAAGCAAATGGCGTTGTCACTGACTATAACCTTGGGCCAGGACAAAACTTAATTATCTCCGATGGACAGCAAGTGGAAGCCGGACAGGTAATGACTGATGGTCCTTCTAACCCGCACGAGATTTTAGAACTCTTCTTTAATCTTGGTCACGAAGATGGTATTTATGCTTGTGCGAGTGTGGCTTTACAGCAAGTGCAAAGCTTCCTGGTTAACGAAGTGCAATCTGTATACCAATCCCAAGGTATCGACGTAGCTGACAAGCATATTGAAGTGATCGTGCGGCAAATGACCTCGAAGGTGCGCGTTGATGATGGTGGGGACACGACTATGCTTCCCGGCGAGTTAGTGGAATTACGCCAAATCGAACAAGTCAACGAAGCAATGGCAATTACTGGTGGGGCTAGGGCACAATATACACCCATGCTACTCGGTATTACCAAAGCATCTTTGAATACTGATAGCTTCATTTCAGCCGCATCATTCCAAGAAACCACGAGGGTACTTACCGAAGCTGCGATCGAAGGAAAATCAGACTGGCTGCGTGGTTTGAAAGAAAACGTGATTATCGGGCGTTTAATTCCTGCTGGTACAGGTTTCAATGCCTATGAAGAACCAGGTATAGTTGATGACTACTCCACGGAATTAACTAGCAGCGTTTTGGACGAAGTAGACGATCCACTGGATATGGTACTCGACGATCGCACAGCTCGGAGCTACAACTTAGATTCTCCAACTCTTGCAGTTAGTGATTCTAGTTTTACTGCTAGAAGTAACGGTTCTATCATTGATGACGATGATTACATCGTTCCTGAAGTTAGCGACCTCGTTGATGAAGATGATTATGAGGAAGTTGATGAGGCTGATGCAGATGATGAAGATGATGATTATTAACTAGAAGTTATGAGTCAGGATTTTTTTTCTGATACTCACTATTAAGAACTAGCAATTTTCATAGTCTTAATTTCCAATAAATCCAGCGTTCTTAAGTTACATTAAGAACGCTTTTTCTCTTTTAATTAATATTAATTTCCACCTGTTTTGGCAGGTAATCACCATTACTTAATTTCTGGGCACAAAAACCAATATCAAACCCTTGCTTTGCCTCAATTGCCTTGCCCCAATCTAAGGGAGTAACAATATATTGGTTCTTTTCTTGTTTCTTAAAAGTCGCATTCCAAGACTGATTAATTGCAGCATTACTCATACTAAATTTCATCTGCCAATTCTTAATTTGACGACTGCTAGAATTTGCCACTTTGAAAGTAACGCAAAATCCAGATTCCCAATCTGAATCTATATTAGTCACCACTTTTATTGGCTGAGATGAAGCTAATGGGGAAGCAGGAGACAAAGTAGAAGAATTATTGATTGCTGGTGTATTTGCTTGATTGGGTAATGGTGATGTGGATGGGGGAGTAAATTTGACAGGTAAAATTTTGGAAAGCAATACTTGTTTTGGCGCATCGATTGATTTCCAATCATCAAGTAAAATTCCACCTGTATCTGAACTGTTAGGATTCCAACTCCAATAAGCAAAACTTAAATTATTATCACGGATATAATTAACAAACTTGTTTTGCCAAATACCTTCTTTGGATTTGTTATCTACTTTTCTACCACCAAATTCGCCAATCCAGATGGGAGCAATTTTTTGTCGAGCAATATAATAAAAACCGGTTTCCCAACGTTGTGTCAAATTTTGGGGAAAGTTTTTATGAGCAAAATACGGTTGTTTAAATACACCTTCACCATACTCATGGGGAGAATAAACTAATTTATTGCGTCGTGATAAACGAACTGGATAGCGTTTGACACCTTCTAAATTTCCACCCCACCAATAATGGGTAAGTTTTTGTCTGGGAACGTTGTTCTCAACTCCTTCGACAATGATTAGCCAGTTAGGATTGATACTGAGAATTGCATTTCCGGCACGTTCTGCTGCCAGTCGCCAATCAGTTGCCAAATCATTAGTTCCCCAACTAGCTTTACCGTGGGGTTCATTTTTCAAATCTGCACCAACTATATTTCTTTGGTTTCTATAATGTTTTGCTAGCATTTGCCAAGTATCAATCCAGTCAGCTTCGCTAAAACCGTCGCCATACCACAATTCCGGAATACGCTTGTCGCTGAGACGGTGGCTATCCAGTATAACTAGCAATCCTTGGCGCTCGGCTTCTTTAACTACCAAGTCCATGATTTCTAGGGGTGTTTTTCCCTCAAGTTCTTTGTTGTTGCCGATAGTGTAGTCGATTCCAGAGGCGCTTTTGCTGCGTAAAGCCTCAACCGAGTAGGGTAAACGAATTGTGTTATATCCCAAACTTTTGATTTGGGAAAGCATTTCTTTATAGTCGCGTTTCCATAATCCATGAGGTGCATGTGCCTCACTTTCCATCCCAAACCAGTTCACACCTCGGAATAATAGTGTTTTGCCTTGAGCATCAATAATTTTGGCAGCACTTGTTGATAATGGTAACTGAATACCTTGATTTGCAAATACTGCATCATTTTGATTGGCGATCGCCAGTCTTAGCAAAAATCCACCCAAGAACACAAATAAGGCGACAACAAGTAAAAACAGGCGTTGGTAAAACTGAATTCTTCGCCGTTTCATTTTCGGGATAAATGGCATAAATTTTTACTTTGCTTGTGGAACAAAATTTTGAGGGAACATTACTTATTGCATTGATGAATCAATCTAACTGCAATTCTTTTCCATCATATGCGGCACATTTACAGTCGTCACCTGTGAATTATTTAAGCTGTGGATAATTATAAATTATTGCCGAATTGGCAAAATTTATAATCAATTAATTGGGAGATTTTTCTCTGATCCACTTATTTTTCTAGCTAAATATCTATCTCTCACTGAAAATGACTAAACTTAATATTGATTTAGGATTTTTTTTTGAGATAATAAAGCATTATTTCACCATGAATTGATACTCATTCAATTTTAAACAGGTAAAATATATTACTTATAATTTGTTAATAACATCACAAATAAAGTATTTTTTCATAATTACTTTTATTGCAGGAAAATTTAAAATAGTACATATGCTATTTGTTTTGTGGGCAAAACCAACCTCCGCAAACTCAAACACATGGACATTACATTTGCTTCATCAGATAGTCAGTTATAAGATTGATGCTTATGCGTAGGTTGTTTGAGACAAACATATATCAATAGACGCAGAGATTTGGAAAACTGTTTCCTGTTGCAAATATTAAAGATAATTTTCTATTTATTCGCTTCTATCTACTTTACCTATAGTTACGAGAAGAAAATAAAGTGATACATTTCAGAATCATAACTATGGGATTAACCATGATTAAATAGTTACTTGAAGAGACAAAAATGCGGTAAATAAGAAGTAAATAGCAAATTATTTACATAGCTGTGATTAGGATTATAATCCACTAATCTTGCTTTCTTTATTTACTACCGTCATCAGCCGAAAAATAGTGATTTTCTCTGGTCACTTACGGATAAAAATGAGAATGTATCATAGTAGAGGCGAGAAGAGAGACAGGATTCGCTGAATTTTTGCAAGTAATTATTAAGCCCGTATGTTGAATATGTTAACCAGCCTGGAAATAGGTTAGAATTAACTATCACAGTAAAACATTACTTCTTCTCGCAATCTGCACCTAATAGGTGTCAGTTGTCAAAGATGTAGTTCATCCCATAAAGGTGATGAATTGCCAGAGGTAAGCATATGTAAACGCTGAAGTACTAGAATAAAAAAGCTAGAAATTAAAAATGTCACATTTGTGCAACTCTAAACTAGTGAATTTGGAAGAATCAGCAACTAATACCGCTCTATCGAATCTATAAGTCGCAAAGCTGCTTGATACTCATCCGCGATCGCTCTTATTGTTGTGGTTGTAGTGTTGCATCAATTGCAGCAACTTAAATTGATTATTTGAGTTTGGGATTTAAGTTTCATCTGAAAGTAAAAACTTTATGTTTAAACTCCTGATTTGAACAAATGATGGTTTGTTGTTTAGAACTAATTACTAGCTGAGAATCATTGCCAGATACAATCACGTCCAAAAAGGCGTGGGAGTATCAAAAAAATCCAGGTTAAGCTAGAAAAGAGAAATAGTTGTGGCTCCGTTGTCTCCGTGAGACAAAAAGCTGACATCTTGCATCTCAAACGGGAATATTCTTCAAGTTGGCATTGTCCTTACTCCATGCTGCGAATCATTAATCAGCAGGCAGACGTTCGAGTAGAACTTCAACGCATCTGCGATCGCACTCACGACGAACAGGTGCTTCACAAAGAAGCAACAGTACGGGAAGTGTTGCAAGCAGTCCAACGCCAAGGCGATAAGGCTGTATTGCATTACACTGCCGAATTCGACCATCACAGTTTTAAAGCAGATGAACTGCGGGTTACTGCTGCGGAAATTGATGCTGCCTACCAGCAAGTATCAAAACCGCTAATAGATAGTATTCAGCTAGCCTGCAAGCAAATCGAAGCCTTCCATCGCCAAAGAGTCCCCAAAAGTTGGGTGCACTTTGGTGATGATGAAGTTGTACTTGGCAAGCGTTATACCCCCGTAGACCGTGCAGGATTGTACGTCCCTGGTGGTCGTGCATCTTACCCCAGTACGGTGCTGATGAATGCAATCCCTGCAAAAGTAGCTGGTGTGCCCCGTATAGTCATGGTGACACCACCAGGAACTAGCAAAGGCATCAGTCCTGCCGTATTGGTAGCG
This sequence comes from Calothrix sp. NIES-4101, assembly GCA_004296455.1. Classification (GTDB taxonomy): domain Bacteria; phylum Cyanobacteriota; class Cyanobacteriia; order Cyanobacteriales; family Nostocaceae; genus Brunnivagina. The sequence continues at coordinate 2,150,663 of AP018280.1, read as the reverse complement.
GCAAATGAAGTTGGGGTCAAAGAAATTTATCGTATTGGCGGCGCACAGGCAGTTGGAGCGCTAGCATACGGGACAGAAACAATACCAAAAGTCGATGTGATTACAGGGCCGGGAAATATTTACGTCACCCTCGCGAAAAAGTTGGTGTACGGTACTGTAGGCATTGATTCATTGGCGGGACCAAGTGAAGTATTAATTATTGCCGATGAAACAGCAAATCCTGTGCATATTGCCACCGATTTGTTGGCACAAGCCGAACATGATCCAATGGCGGCGGCAATATTACTAACAACTGATGCAGGATTAGCGAAAAATGTCCAAGTTGCTGTAGAAAGGCAGTTAGTAGACCATCCGCGTCAACTGGATACTTCCAAGGCGATCGCGCATTATGGTTTGATTGTTGTAGTTGAATCGCTCGAAATAGCTGCCGAATTCTCGAATGAATTCGCACCCGAACATTTGGAGTTAGAAGTTAAAGACCCGTGGGGGTTATTGCCTCATATACGCCATGCAGGGGCGATTTTCTTGGGACATTCCACACCCGAAGCTGTGGGTGATTATCTCGCTGGCCCTAATCACACTTTACCGACTTCTGGTGCCGCTCGATATGCTTCCGCATTGGGGGTTGAAACTTTCCTCAAGCACTCTAGTATTATTCAGTACTCGCAAACAGCACTCGAAAAGGTAGCCAGTGCCATAGATACTTTAGCAACAGCCGAAGGTTTACCTTCTCACGCGAATTCTGTCCGTTGCCGAGTCCAGAAAGACGAACCCAACAAACCAGAATTATAGGGACAGGGGAAAAGCTTTATCAAATTCAACTCCTTCTTGTTTTTGGCGAGAAGGGGCTATTTTTTGATGTTAATAAATCTGGGTTGGAATTTGAAGGTTGCTTGGCATGTTTTGTGTGCAAATTGTGGGAATTTGAAGATAGCTGAATGTAAAACTTAAAAATATGTTGATTTGGCAAGTAGATTTTTATCGCCGTCCTGATAATAAGTCTGATTCCTTAATTTTATGGGATTTATTTATTTGTGATGTCACAGGAAGTTTTCGATATGAGGCTTCTTGTCGCCAGTCGCAAGCAAATTCAACTTGGTTGGCTTCGGAATTAGAAAAAGCAATTAAACAAGCTAATATCGGACAATTACCAACTACTATTCAAGTATTTCGCCCCCAGTCTCTGAGTTTAATTGAAACTGCAATAAAGAATTTAATTAATAATTCAAATAATTCAAATAATTCAAATATAAAAATTGAAGTTGAAGCGACTCGCCGGACTCCAGAATTAAAAAAATGGTTGCAGAAAAAAGGCTATTCAATTGCTATAGACAGTCCTCCTCCCATACCATTACCAGAAAATCTTTGGGGTGAAGAGTGGCGATTTGGGACATTACCAGCAGGAGATATCACAGAATTTATTAGTCGTCCTATTCCTATACGTGACGTACCGGATGTTCTTCTTCCCATGAACTTAGGTTTATCTTCAGCCCAAGCAATTCCGGGTATCGTTATTTATGGTGGGAGGCGTTCGATGCAGATTTCACGTTGGCTGCAAGAAGTCAAGCCCATAGCATTAAATTATATTGCAGGGGCACCTGATGGTGTCGTATTAGAAGCTGGATTAGCTGAAAGGTGGATTGTGGCGACTTTTGAAGATGAAGAAGTGAAAAAGGCGGCTAAAAACTATGAGCAGAGAAAGCAGGAAGCTAGAGGGTTACATTTTTTATTAGTTCAACCCGATGATTCAGAAATGACTTATACAGGGTTTTGGCTATTACAGAAAGAATAAGAAAGCGATCGCTCTTTGGATGGAAATCTATGATGGAATACTAGTACAAAATGCCGGAAATGAATAAACTCTTGTTCTAGTGTACAAAGCTTACAGCCAAGAGATATTTGGTTTTCTGGTTCTATACATTTGTACTAGTTATACCTACCTAAGATTTTGCCTGCTTGCTTTGCTTACTTATTGATGGGAAATTGTATTCCATTCGCTTCAGTTGATGTATTTCCAGTTATTGCCCGTATTCCTTCCAGAGTAGCGGGAATTGTGCGCGGATCCATAAACATAACCTTGCTGCTATCGCTTTTACCAATTATCGAAGCCATATCCAAATAACCCAGTGCTAACAAGATTTCTAAGGCTTGTTTTGCTGTGGGGTCATTTTTGATTTTTTGGGAAATAATATCCGTTGATTCGGCTATTGCTTGGGCTTTGAGAACTTGTTGTTGGCGTTCTGCTTGGGCTTTCAATATGATTGCTTTTTGTTCAGCTTCAGCAGCTAATACTACGGATTTTTGCCGTGCTTCTGCATCTAAAATTTGAGCATCAGCTTTACCACGGGCGGAATTAACAGCAGATTCGCGATCGCCTTCGGAAGTTAAAATAGAGGCACGCTTACGACGTTCGGCTGACATTTGCAATTCCATCGACTCCCGTACTGCTTGGGAAGGAACAATATCGCGCAATTCTACCCGTGTTACTTTTACGCCCCAAGGGTCAGTAGAAATGTCAAGCTCACGTAACAAAGTTTCATTAATTTCTGATCTGGCTGTAAATGTTTGATCGAGTTCTAATTGCCCCATTTCTGCCCGAATTTGGGTAAGAACCAAATTTATCATAGCCGATTGCAGATTTTCGACTTTATAATAAGCCTTTTCCATATCGACGATACGCCAATAGACTACAGCATCGGCAGTAATCCCCACGTTATCACGGGTAATACATTGTTGTGGGGGAACATCTAAAACTTTCTCACGAATTGTTTGCTTGTAAACAATTTTATCTAAGAAGGGCGCAATGAAACTTAAACCCGGATCGAGCTTCCTATTATAACTTCCCAATCTTTCCACCAAAGCTTCATCACCTTGGTTAATTACTTTTACCGAACTTGCTAAAACCGAACCGCCTAAAATTAATGAGATGAGAAAAGCATAACCTTCCATTATTTAATCTCCAAATATTTAAGAGAGAAAGAGGCGGAAAGGTGGGGACATGGAGATGAGAAAAAGAGATTATTTCTTCATCCGAAAACATCTCCGTGTCTCTCCCTCTCTTCTGTGCCACTCTTCCCCTGCGATTACCCGTTTAAAACATTTTGTGGCATGACAATTAATGTCGTGCCTTCACGTCGAACTATATAAACTGGTTCGTGAGCATTAATGTATAATTTTTCATCGTCACACCTTGCTCGCCAAGAATTTCCTTCGTATAAAACTCTTCCTGGTTGTCCAGGTTGAATTTCACTGATAGTTTCGGCAATTACTGCATCTTGTATTTTTGTCCGGCGGCGGGGTTTGGGTAGCAAACGCTGCGAAATAAAAATCAACAGCACCGAAATTACTAACCAAAGCACCACCTGTAACCACAGTGTTCCTATTACTCCCGAAAGCAGCGCCACTATAAAAGCGCTCAGTCCCATCATCAATTCTACAAACGCAGTCGGAAAAACTAGTTCACTCAAACACAGCAAGATTCCGATGATTAGCCAAATTGACATTGCACTTATTGACATTGCACTCGATATAATGCCGTCTTAGACACTACATTCCCGAAAATACATTTCTATGCTTAGATACACTCATGTTCTAGCTATTTCCTGAAAAAACTATTCAGTAATACTACTTGATATTGATGTAATTATTAAGAAATAAGACACGCATGTATCTAAGTCTAATCTATCCTAAAAATCCTATTTTTGAAAGGTAGTTGAAATCTTTTTACGTATTTTACTGTCTAAAAAGTTACAAAAATTATGATTACAACCGAGCGAATAATTCATTGTGTTAACCCCACCTGTTCCCACCCCATCAATTTTGTGGGGAGTCGTGTTTGCGCTAACTGTCAAACTCCGATTGTGTATCGGTATATTTGGGCTATTGGGGAACAGTTGTCAAAAATCCCTGTAGGGGAAATTATAGCCGATCGCTATGAAGTGCTGGGCTCACAAATTTGGCTGGATAACAAACCGGGGGAAATGCCGGAAACCAAGAACGAAGTAGCTGATGAAATTATTCCCTATCTGCGACTATGTAGAATGCGATCGCATCTTCCCCAAGTATATGGTTTTGTTGATTCGCCGACAGAGATTCCCGGCAAAGTTACTTTACTGGAAAATGCCCCTATTAATGAAAATGGCAAACTCTATCCATCAATCAACGAAGTATGGGAAGAAGCAACCCCAGTACGGCAATTGTACTGGTTGTGGCAAATTCTCCAACTTTGGCAACCCTTATCAGATGTACATGTAGAAGCAAGTTTATTTTTACCCAATAATCTGCGGGTACAAGGTTGGTGTGTACGTTTAATTGAATTAATGGAAACATCACGCCTTCATACTTCTACAACCTCGCTACAAAGATTAGCTGAATCTTGGCAACCTTTAATTGAAAAAGCACACCCATCAATTGCCGAACATTTGCAAAATATTCTGCGCCCAGTTCTCCAAGGTACTGGACAATTAGCAGAAATTAGTCAGAAACTGAATTTGTTGTTACTTTCAGCAGCATCCGAATTTCCCCTGAATCTAACAGTAGCAGGGGCAACAGATATTGGCATCGAACCTCGGCAAAACGAAGACTGTTGCTTTCCTACAAATGCTGATTCAATTGAAGACCCCCTATTACCACGAGTATCAATTGTCTGCGATGGCATTGGCGGGCATGAAGGCGGGGAGGTAGCGAGCCAACTCGCCGTACAATCAATGAAGTTACAGATGCGGGCTTTGTTAACAGAAGTTGCACTCTCCAGCGAACCTGTGCCCCCGAACTTACTCCAACAACAAATTGAAGCGAGCCTGCGGGTTGTCAATAACTTAATTTGCAACGCCAATAACCAGCAAAAGCGCGAAGGAACCCAACGTATGGGTACAACCTTGGTAATGGGGATACAAATTCCCCAACCTGTGCGATCAATAATGGGTTGGGATGCGGAAAATTCCCACGAGTTATATATTGCCAGTATTGGTGACAGTCGCGTTTACTGGATTACACGTGATAGCTGTCAGCAGCTAACTGTAGATGATGATGTGGTGGCGCGAGAAGTGCGAACGTGTCGGAGTATGTATCGTAAAGCACTTCAGCGTCCCGATGCCACAGCCCTGACACAAGCTTTGGGGACAAAGGAGGGTGAAAGTCTACGTATTGATGTCCAGCGATTGATTATCGATGAAGATGCCGTGTTGTTATTGTGTTCGGATGGTTTGAGTGATAATCATTTGGTGGAGAGAAGTTGGCAAGATTTTGCCTTGCCTGTACTTAATGGGATAATGACCCTGGAAGATGCGCTATATGCTTGGATTCGTCTGGCAAATCAAACCAATGGACACGATAATATTTCCCTAGTTATGACCTATTGTCGGGTCTCTCCAGAATATATTGTGGCGACACCTGCTGGTGAAGAGTCCACACTGGAAATGGAGGGAAAAATTGAACCCACTTCAGAAGTTGAGGTAGAGGTTACAGAGGACGAATCCCAGATTACTGATAGCTCGCAAGCTCTACTTGATTTAGATTTAGAACTGCCTGATGAAGCACCTATTTCGGAAACTACTCCCGTATCCACAACCACTCAGAAACGGAATCGAAAGCGAGGTAAATCTTTAGTTCGACTCGTTGGGTTGCTGGCGCTACTGTTAGGAGGCATCAGTTTGGGGCTATATATTTGGTGGCGTTACAATCCCCGTCATTTCAATCAAATCTGTCGTCAACTACCACCAAGCTTACAGCGCGTATGTCCGGGTGAGAAGTGATAACAGGAAGGGCAGAGGGCAAAATATTGAGGATGAGTAACTGAAGCTGTATAAGTCAAGAAATATGAATATCTAAAATCATCTAAAATCACGCATAATTTCTCATTATGCGGTGTTACTGGCTTCCCACAAGATGCTAGTATTCGTGCTCTATCCTGTTGGAAGTGGGAATTGGCAATAAGAACTGGGCTTTTTTGATTGGGGGTAAGCTGAAATCAATCTAGCCCTCAGGTTAACTATTGTCTCCCCAACAAAATATTGACCTAAGTCCCCATCTGGAGTAAAGATTAAAAGATTAGCCTTTTAAAGAGAGGGATGGGTGTGGAAACACTTGTGGAACAATCAAAGTTAGGTGTAAGCGCTATTATGAAAGTTGGCGATCGCGTTCGAGTTAAAGAATCTGTTGTGGTATATCATAACCCCGAACATCGCGGTCAAGCTTTTGACCTCAAAGGCACGGAAGGGGAAGTTGCTGGTATTGTAACTGAGTGGCAAGGTAGACCTGTTAGCGCGAATTTACCAATTCTAGTTAAGTTTAGTAAGAAATTTAAAGCACACTTGCGTGAAAATGAGCTTGAACTGGTTTAAAGTTTGAACTTATTTAACCCATTTACCCAATTTAAAACTTACATTTCACAGTCTCCAAACCTTATTGGCGGCGAAACCACGCAAATAAATTCAGTTCGCCGCGCATTTTTTCCAGTTCTTGACGATGTCTTGTGGCTGTGGTGCGATACCATTCACAGTACAGTTTGTGTTCTGAGCGTATTTGTACTTCATTGTAATATTCCCTTGTCACCTCTACTGTGGCAAATACTTCTTCCACCTCCGGAGGCGGGGTAGGGATAATATATGTGAAATCTTTGGACATAAAAATTTATGTTGCAAGTGAATATTGAGCAATTAAAGTCTCAACAAGTTTAACTACCTTCATCAATTATTACCTATATTATTCGGGAGTCATATCTGGTTTATCCACATCACTATGATCAAAAAGATGCGGATAATTTTTAAATATGAGTGTTCTGCCAGATATGATATCAGCACTTAAAACTTCAGTATTTCCAATACCTTCGCCAAAATAAAGAGGGCTTTCCGTAGTAGAGTTATTGTTTACCACAACCACAACTCAAGAACCACAGAAAGCCCATGCCAGATATATTAGCACTGTTGGAATGCTTGCAACGATATACGACCAGAACAACTTTGAGACGTTGGAGCAGAATTATATCAGCAATGCTAGCAATGAGTGGAAGAATAACAATGCTGGGCATATCACGGTGGTGTGGAAAGGGCGGAAGCTATAGAACAATACAGCGATTTTTTGCTCATTCATTACCTTGGGCAGGGTTATTTTGGGTATTTTTTAGAGAACATATATTTTGCCAAAAAGAAACATACCTATTAGCAGGAGATGAAGTAGTAGTAAGCAAAGCAGGAAAAAAAAGTTATGGGGTCGATAAATTTTATTCATCTTTGCATGACAAACCAATACAGGGATTATCATTTTTTGCATTATCCTTGGTCAGTATTGAACAAAGGAAAGCATTTCCTATCAGGATTGAACAAGTAATCAAACCAAAAGTTGAGAAGCAAGCAAAATTAACAGAAGAGACAAAAAAGCCTAAAGAAAAACCAAATCAAGAAGTCCCAAAAAAGAAGGGCGGGCGACCAAAGGGAAGTAAGAATAAAGATAAAACAGAAGTAGTTTTTACCTCAGAACTTCTACGTATTCGTATTCTAATTCAGGACTTGCTCAAAAAATTAAGTAAATTTTTACCGCTAACTTACTTGGTATTGGATGGTCATTTTGGAAATAATAATGCCGTGGTTATGACTCGACAAATGGGCTTACAACTAATTTCTAAGATGCGCTACGACTCTGCCTTGTATATCCCCTATGAAAATCCAGACCCTAGTCGTAAATGCCGTCGTAAATACGGTGATAGAATTGACTATTCATTTATACCAGATAAATTTCTCAAAAAAACTGAGACTGTTGAGAATATTCGTACAGATTTTTATCAAACTCAACTTCTCCATAAAGAATTTTCTCAAACATTAAATGTTGTAATTATAGTGCGGACAAATATTGTAACATCACATAGAACTCATGCTGTTTTATTTTCAACTGAGTTGAGTTTAAGTTATGTGCATGTGATTGATTATTACAGTTTGAGATTTCAAATCGAATTTAATTTTCGCGATGCTAAACAATTTTTTGGACTCGAAGACTTTATGAATGTTGGGAAAAATGCAGTAACAAACGCTGCAAATTTGGCATTTTTCATGGTTAATATTTCGCAAGTTTTGCTTTCTCACTTCCGTAAATTTAACCCTGATTTTAGTATTACAGACCTTAAGGCAATCTTCCGAGGTTATAAATATGTTGAGGAAACTATAAAACTCCTTCCGGAAAAACCTGACCCAGTTTTACTCGCAAATATTTTTCACAGAGTTACCAATTTAGGACGTATCCACCCTGCCGATCCTTGTTCTAGCAGTTCATAATTTTGGCGAAGGTATTGATTTCGGGAAAGTGTTTATAACCAACCTCGCAAACGATAAATAACAAGACCAATATATTCTTTTAAGGCACTGGTAAAATTATGAATATTGTCAGTATCGGGAATTAAATTCAGGATAGCCGCTTTGGGAGTACTGGTAAGCTCTTGGAGTTCCCCATAACTCACCAGAAAATCAGTAGGCGCGGGGATTGCATCAATTTTTTGCTTCTTAAAAATTAACAGCGATCGCGGCATATGTATAGCAGATGTAACTAGTAATATTTTTTTTATTCCGCGTTGTTCGAGAATTTTTTTAACATTAACTGCATTTTCGTAAGTATTTAAGGAATTAGGCTCTTCGATAATCGCTTCTGAGGGAATACCAATTGAAGTGAGAAGACTTGCCATATCAGTGGCTTCTGAGGTGCCTTTACCAAACCACTCAATTCGTCCACCACTTAAAATAATAGAAGGTGCTTTCTTTTGAAGGTATAATTGGGCACCATAAATAACTCGATCTCCAGCTTCTTTTAAGTCTACCGTTGGTCGGGGTAAAAAGGCTGAACGAGTTGCACCACCCAAAACAACGATCGCATCAGCATTTGGTAATTGGGATGGAGTATTTTGCCATTCTAGGGATTTAACAAAATAACGTGCAGTCCAACCATTACTAGTACCAATTAATAAAATTAGAGCTAAGACAATGCAAAATACAGATGTTCTTGGTCGTCTTTTAATTGTGATTAAAGCAATGATTAAGACAACGCAAGCTAACCCTAGTGGATAAAAAAACAATGGTAGTAATTTAGAAAGATAGAGAAACATATTTAGTAGTTAATATTGAATATTTAATCATTAATTACACATAATTTTGAGTTTTTATAGGGAGATTTGAGGATTTAAAGATATTTCTTAAAAAATTTTAGTAATAGCAATATATTAATAGCTTTACTGAATCAAAAACCATTAATTACTCACTATTACCAATTAACTATTAACAACTCAACTATTGCCAAAACCGGAAATTTATTCTGCCACGGGGGCGGCGAAAACGGCGAGTAGCTCTTCTTTTCCTGCCAGATACTTGTTTTGGGAGTTCAACTTCTTCACTTTCAGTTAATGCTGCTGGTAAGTCGGCTTGAGTGGCTTCCTTGCTTCCCCACCAAGCAATAATTAGACCCCCACCTAAACCACCTAATGCACCTAATAAAATACTCAGAGGTGCTGGATATATCCTTAACAACATAAAACCTGCAAGGAAAAATAACCAATATTTCAATCCGGCATCAATACCTTCTGAAGTTGCGACATTCGATGGTTGAGGTCCAGATTTAGTGGCTTCGCTAATCCAACCCACGAGAAAACCACCCAAAATACCAAGAAAAATACTCCAAGTGCGATCCCAACCAATCATTAAAAACAGAAAGGTGAGAAATAAACCAAATATCAGTTGGTTGGAAAAGTTAGGAGAAATAGGGAACGGATTATTGTTTTTTTGTTGTGCCATGAGAACAAAATCTATTGGATTATTGGCAGATTACAACATCATCTAATTGTGCCGCTAGTGGCTGAGTTGTGTCTAAGATTGTGACATAAGCTTCTTCATTTGCAACAAAAGCCTCGGCATTCTCTAATTGCGAGACCAATAAATCGGCTGTAGCATCGGCTATATCACCTGTACGGTTTTTTAATCTTGACTGCAACACTTCCACAGGTGCGGTACATTGAATGATTTTAATCGGTATTTGCTCTGCTTCAGCTCGACTAATTACGTCACTCCGCAACTGTAATCGGTCATACTTAGCATCTAAAATTACCTTAAAACCTTGGCTAGCGAGTAAAATTCCCAAGTCTAACAACTTAGTATAGGTTTTCTCCGTCATTTCCGGGGTATATATTTCGCTACTGCCGCGATCGTACAAAGGTACGCCTGCTAAATGCTTGCGTACAGCATCAGAACGTAGGTGAATCGCACCAATTTTCGGGGCTAGATATTTGGCTGCTGTACTTTTACCAGAACCAGATAAACCAGACATAACAATTAGTTGCCCTTGGGAGGACTGAGTGTATTGCCACGCTTGGGTGTAATAAGCGGCTGCAACCTTTGCTGATTCGGCTTTGACTTCTGCGGGAACACCGGGATCATCAAGTAAAAAAGAGTTGACTTTTGCTCTTACATATGCTTGACGACTCATATATAAAGGTAATAATTGTAAACCTTCCCAATCACCTGTTTGTTCGATATAGGTGTTCAGAAATATATTGGCGAAATCTGGGCGTTGACGAGCTTCCAAATCCATGACGGTAAAAGCTACGTCATACATGACATCGACAAAGCGGAAAGGTTCATTAAATTCAATGCAGTCAAATAGTAATATTTGCTCATTCAAGATGCAAATATTGCGGGTGTGTAAGTCACCGTGACATTCACGGATAAAGTGGTGAGTGATGCGATCGCGAAATAATTGTTGACGTTCGGCAAAAAAGCGATCGGTATATTGTTTGGTTTCGTCAAATTGTTGTTGAGTTTGGGGTCCCCCAATATAATTAACTGTTTGTTCGTAGTTTTGGTCAATCGAAGCTCGAACTTGGGGAACTTCACCAAAACTACTGATGTATTCGTTTGTTTCCGTTTTCGCATGGTAAAGCGCAACTACCCGTCCTAAATCTTTGATATGTGATTCATTTAGTTTCCCAGCTTCAAACATGGTACTGAAGAGATTTTCTTCGGGGAATTCACGCATTTTTAGTGCATACTCTACTGGTGTTTCTGTACCACCCAGTTGATATTTTTCGTCCGCTTGAGTTATTGGTAATACTTCCAAATATAATTCTGCTGCACCCCGTTGGTTTAAGCGTAATTCTTCATAGCAAAAGTTGCGCCGTAATTCCAAGGTTGAATAGTTTAAAAAACCAAAATTTACAGGTTTTTTCAACTTATATACGAAATCCCCAGTTAAGAGAACATAAGAACCATGGGTTTGAATAAGTCGAATTGGTTCCTTTACCGAGTGTGGGTAAAAACCAGGTTGTAACATTTGCTGAATTAAAGCGGGAAGGGATATGTCTGTCATATTTAAATATTTGGTATTCAGTATAGTTAATGGTAAATGGGTAAGGTGAAAAAAGGTGACAATTGCAAATAATCTCCGTGTCTCCAGCGTTTCTTCAATCCCCTAGACTACTATTTTTTGACAAACCTTGATAGCCCCACAAAAAAACCAGGGTTTAACCCTGGTTAAATTTATACTCACTAGAAACTTCAAATAGTGTAAAATACACACCATTGATTGACCTATATTAATCCTTTGCGATCGAATAAAAGCTCAAATGATATATTGTGCCTTTAGCTGGATGAGTTTGAACTTCTTTAATTACAGCTTTACCATTCCAATTAATATCAGAAATGCTCAGTTCGATTTCAGTTTTGTCAACACGGGCTTGTTTGAGTAAACGCTCGACAGTTTTTGCATCAACAACGAGAGAAATAGACTCACGACCTTTGTGACCGTACAAATTTGCTGGTAATATGCCAGAACGACGTAGGGCATTGGGTTTGCTGCCTTCAGGTCGTGTTTTACATTCAACTGTGATTGCCATATCTTAGATTACTTTTCTTGACGATTTTTGCAGCTTTTCTAGTGTATCAGTGCCCAAGCTTAAGTGTTAACAATTCCGTAGTGAATTTGTCCACCCACAGCAACAAAGACAAGTAAGCATTTGTCAGAACTTGAAAATTAGGCGCTCAATAACGAAGCTGGAGTCCCATCAGCATGTAATAAAGCCCGTTTTGGCCCATGAATTGGGTCTTCGAGAATGATTGTCTGGTCGCGACTCGCCCCTAAAGAAACGATCGCAATGGGAACCGCCATCAACTCAGCCAGGTATTTTAAATAATCCTGTGCTTGTTTGGGTAATTCTTCCCAGGAACGACAGTTAGTTGTTGGGACTTTCCAACCAGGCAAGGTTTTGTAAATGGGATGACATTGCTGAAAACGGCGTGAACTTGTGGGGAAATGCTCGCAACGTTCCCCGTTAATTTCGTAAGCGACACAAACTTTGATTTCGTCGAGTTCGTCGAGAACATCAAGTTTGGTAATCGCCAAACAATCTAAGCCGTTGATACGCACTGCGTAACGCCCAATTACAGCATCAAACCAGCCGCAACGTCGTTTTCTGCCAGTGGTTGTACCAAATTCTGCGCCTTTAGCACAGAGTAGTTCCCCCATTTCTCCATCTAATTCGGTTGGGAATGGTCCCTCGCCAACACGGGTAGTATAAGCTTTAGCGACACCGATCGCTCTATCTATGGCAGTTGGCCCTAATCCTGTACCAACACAGGCTCCCCCAGCCACCGGATTCGATGAAGTCACAAACGGATACGTTCCATGATCAAGGTCGAGTAACGTCCCCTGCGCCCCTTCAAATAAAATATTGCGTCGTCGCTGTATGGCATCGTATATTTTTAAAGATGCATCAACAACATACCGCCGCAGGCGCTCTGCATATCCCAAGTACTCTTCTATTACTTCTTGGACATTTAACGGTGGTAGGTTATATAGCTTTTCTAAAATGACGTTTTTATAATTAATCGTCCACTCTAGCTGCTCTCGCAGCCCTTCAGCATCCATCAGGTCTAATATCCTGATTCCTGTCCGCTCCGATTTGTCAGCATAAGTTGGACCGATCCCGCGACCTGTGGTTCCAATCTTGTGATTTCCCCGACGTTCTTCAGATGCAAGATCAATTAATCGATGATATGGCATCGTGACGTGGGCTGTCTCAGAAATATACAGATTCTCCGTAGATATTCCGAGTTCTTCGAGTTGATCGAGTTCGGCAATTAAAACCTTCGGGTCAATTACCGTTCCAGAACCGATAATACATTCGGTATCTGAATACAAAATACCAGAGGGAATCAAATGTAGTTTAAAAGTCTGACCTTTGACTACAATTGTGTGTCCAGCGTTGACACCCCCTTGGTAACGTACAACTACATCTGCGGAGCGGCTAAGTAAATCGGTGATTTTACCTTTCCCTTCATCGCCCCACTGGGCACCTATGACAATGACGTTAGCCAAGTGTTTATTTCTATTAAGCTAAAGTTTCCACAAAGAACAATTATTTACAGATTTAGTCAACAATGTCAAGGTTAATCAACAATATCGTAGGAAAAATTTACTTACTCTGATAGTATAAACTGCTGAATTTCTTGGGTTTTTGGCATTTCTTCCCTTCATTATCAATGATTTTCTCAGCTATAAGTTATTCTCAGAATCTGATTAATTTTTATAAATGGAATTAGATGTTGTTATTTCCGAGTAGAAGTAAAAAATAACTCGTATCTTTCTCCGTAGATGATTGCCATAGCTGGCTTTCTGCCAGATAGTCACTGAATGAGAAGTTATATGTTAGTTATCCGAAATAGCAAGTAACTGCTTAACAAATAAATTTTTAATTATTGAGTAACTGGATACAGCAATCAGAATCAGGAAGTCGCTATTGTTATTTTCCCTCGATTTTGAATTTTGAATCTCTGAAACTAACTGAATTAATTCTCGGATTTGTTCAGTTCTGGAAAATAATGACAGCATCAAGCAAGAAATCACACCTCACCTTAGAGGTTTTTCACACACACGCATGAAGAAGTTGTCTTTTACAAAAAAGTTGACGGCTGTTTTTGGGGTAGCATTAGCAGTTGTCATCATCAATGCCTTAATTTCCTATAGCAATACGATTCAAGTTACTCATCATCAGGATTGGGTAATGCAATCCATGCAAGTCATTACTCAATTAGAACGAACTTTGCTGGCATTTAAGCAGACTGAAACTGCGGAAATAGGTTATCGACTGACTGCTGAAAAACATTATCTTGAGGACTATAATACAGCCTTAGAGCAAACCAAGATAAATCTCCAAGTTTTACAAAATTTTCAACTTCAGGAACCACAAACAAAAAAAGATATTATTCTCCTCAGTCAACAAATTGATGACATTTTTCAAAGCTTTGAAAGCAGGCTTCCAGAGCACAAAAATCAGCCAGAATTATCTCCAGCAGCAATATTAAGTTTACATCAGTCTTCAAATCACTTAGTTAACGAAATTCAAGCACTAATTAAGAAAATTCAAATTGGCGAGCAAAATTTATTACAACAACAGATTAATAGTTCTCATTCTAGTTTGACAAAAACAATCACCACCTTCTCCATCGCCACATTTGGGGATGTGGGTTTATTAGGGTTCTTATATCTTTTACTGAGAAGATATATTATTCGTTTAAAACTGACTGAACAAAGGTTAATTTATAGCGAACAAAAATTAAAAATAATCATGGATGCGGAACCCGAATGCATTCAGCTAATTTCCCCAGATGGAACGCTATTGGAAATTAATGCATCGGGGCTGGCGATAATGGAAGTAGAAACCAGAGAAGAATTGCTTGGTAGATATGTGGGAATCAGAATCGCACCCGAATATTTAGAAAAATTTTTGGCATTACATCACAATGCTTGTCGGGGAATCGGAGGAAAATTAGAGTTTGAGATTATTAGTTTTAAAGGTAGACGTAGGTGGGTAGAATCCCATGCAGTACCCCTTCCTCACGAATCTGACGGTACTTTTTTGCACTTAGCAGTGATGCGAGATATCAGTGATTATAAACTATTAGAGACACAATTATTGCGATCGCAACGTCTTGAAAGTATTGGTAATCTGGCAGGGGGTATTGCTCATGATTTAAATAATGTGCTGTCACCAATTTTGATGTCGGTACAATTATTACAAATGAAATTACGCCAGAGTGAACAGCAACAGTTATTAAAAACCCTCGAAAATAACGTCAAAAGAGCGGCGAATTTAGTTAAGCAAGTCTTATCCTTTGCAAACGGAATAGACAATAAACGGGGAAATGTAGACTTAAAGCAAATTTTTAGCGAGATTGAACAAATAATTGCCGAAACATTCCCTAAATTAATTATTTTTCAGCAAGATATTGACAAAAACCTCGCTCATCTTTGTGGAGATGCGACTCAAATTCACCAAATATTAATGAATTTAGTTATCAATGCTCGTGATGCGATGCCAAATGGAGGCAAACTCAGTATAGCTGCTGAAAATGTGCAATTAAATCAAAATACACCTCACGAGATTCATTACATCTGCATCACTGTTACAGATACAGGTATTGGAATGTCTCCAAATATCCAAGAGCGAATTTTTGAACCTTTTTTTACCACTAAAGAAGCCGGAAAAGGTACAGGTTTGGGACTTTCAACAGTACTATCGATTACCAAGAATCATGGTGGTTTTGTTAATGTCTATAGTGAGGTTGGTAAAGGTACTTGTTTTAAAGTGTACTTACCAGTAGCAGAAACAAAAAAACCATTAGTTAAAGTCATCCCAGAAATTGAAATGATGGCTGGAGAAGGGGAGTTAATTTTAGTAGTGGATGATGAGGTTCCAATCCGTAAAGTTACTCAATCTACTTTAGAAGCCTTTAACTATAAAGTATTAACAGCCGGCAATGGCAGAGATGCTGTATCAATTTATAGCCAATATCAACAGGATATTCGGATTATTTTGCTCGATATGATGATGCCTGTGATGGATGGTGAAAAAGTGATTCGTATGTTGAAGAATATCAATCCTCAGGTTAAAATTATTGCGATCGCTGGGTTAGCACTGAGTCATACAGTTAACCAAGCGGCAGAAATGGGAGTCAAAGAGTTTTTAGCAAAACCTTGTACTGCGAGTGAATTATTACAAGCGATTGTGAAAGTAAATAAGTAATAATGACTCAGAGTTGCTTCAGGGTTATTAACAAGAAAGTGTAGGAGAATATTATCTAAAACCCCTACACTTTAATATTATTTGTTGTTATTGTTTGCAAACACAAATATAGGGTGTAGTAGTTCTATTCAACCTCGCAAGCCATATTTTTGAGTTGTAAGTTGTAGATTTACATCTGAAATTTACAACTATGTAAATAAAATGGAATTAGCAGAATTCAACCCTAGGTTTATTTAATTATCCTTGTGACTCTAACATCAAATTCTATACCCTGGGGATGATCGGTTCTAGCTTGTGAAAAAGCTATCTCATCAAGTTTATCTCTGGACTCAGTGGCAATCTCGTACCTTTCCGTTCCACGTTGAAATGTATGCTTATATATATTATTGGATACGTCGGCGGATTCGCAGATATCGACAAATACTTCATAAGTGTGAACCATTTCAGCACCTCCCTATTATTGCCGCACAAGACGTGCGATCGCTGGAATAATTTCCAGTATACGAACACAGTATCTATTACTTCGGAAACATATACAATTCTTTATTGAACTCAAGTAAACACTCACCAAGATGATGACTATGATTAATTTAAGCGAATTAAGTAAACTTTAAATTACTTAGTCTACAAAAAATTAACTTAAGTTAAGAAGTATTATTAATTGCGATTATTCATTCAGTAGTGACAGGAAAGAGTAATAATTTTCTTACCCTTAGGAATGAATTAGTAATTAAATAGTATGTTAGATAGATTTCCTCAACTTGAAACAAAGAATCTCATCCTAAGAGAAATCACAGTATCAGATACAGAGGCTATATTTAATTTTTTTTCAGATCGAGATGTTTTAAAGTATTACGATGCCGAACCATTTACAAATATTGATCGAGTCAGAAGATTAATTCATAACTGGGATGAGCGCTTTTTAAACCGCAAAGGTATTCGTTGGGGAATTGCCAAAAAAGATGATAACGTAATTATTGGAACTTGCGGTTATCGTTTTTGGGGAAAACCATTTTTTTGTGCAGAGATTGGTTACGAATTAACAAAAGCTTATTGGCAGCAAGGAATTATGTCAGAAGCATTAAAGACGATTTTAAAATTTGCTTTTGAATGTACAGAATTAAACCGAATTGAAGCAACAGTAATGCTAGAAAATATTCCATCAATGAAATTATTAGAGAAACTAGGTTTTATACAAGAAGGTATTCTGAGAGAATATGGTTTTTGGAAAGGTGAGTTTCATAATTTACACATTTTTTCACTTTTGAAGCGAGATTATCAAATTGAACCATGATTTAGTGATAATAATTGGCTGATTTTTTACTCTTAACCAATTTTCTGTAATAATAAATATGCTTAATCCCAGCTAATCTGCCTATGTCTTTGTATTTCTATCAGATTCTTTACACTCTCAACCATTAAGTGTAATTGATTCAGCATCACTTCCATGGGAAATAGTACAACTATTCTGCGGTAGAGTTATGCTTAATATCTTCAGAGATGTAGTAGGTTATGTATATTTCAACAAATCAAATATTCGCCTCATCTATTAAAGGCTATTTATAAATTCAAGCTTAAGCTCAAAGAAACCTGTTTTTTTTGAGCTTAAGTGGCGAGAAAGCAGGTTTATGCCTACATGATTAAGCTTGACACTCACTTAATAAAGTGTCTTTTAGTTTTGAAATGTAAATTTACAAAAAGAGGAAAAGGGCTTATGTCTACTTTAGATATCATCAATGAATATAAGCTTTTTGGTGGCAAGCTGATTTTTTATTCTCATTTATCAACTACATGCAAAACTAATATGCGTTTTGCTGTTTATCATCCACCACAAGTTAAATTTAAGTCAGTTCCAGTACTGTACTTTTTATCTGGATTAACCTGTAGCGAAGAAAACTTTATGGTGAAAGCAGGAGTCCAAAAATACGCGGCAGAATATGGGTTAATGCTGGTTGTTCCTGACACTAGTCCCAGAAATACTGGTATAGCAGGGGAAGATGAAAATTGGGATTTTGGTACGGGTGCAGGTTTTTATGTGGATGCAATCCAAGAACCTTGGAATACTCACTATCAAATGTATAGTTATGTGGTTGATGAATTACCTAATTTAATTGCTGAAAACTTTGCGATACAAGCAGATAAACAGGGAATTTTTGGACATTCAATGGGAGGGCATGGGGCACTGGTTTGTGCTTTGCGAAATCCAGAAAAATTTAAGTCAGTTTCTGCATTTGCGCCAATTGTAGCACCAATGCGTTGCCCTTGGGGTAAAAAAGCATTAAGTGGATATTTGGGGGAAAATCAAGAAACTTGGTATGATTATGATGCCAGTGAATTAGTCAAAAAACACAGGTATGATGGTAATATTTTGATTGACCAAGGTACGGCAGATAAATTTTTATTAGAACAGTTAAAACCTGAATTATTTAAGCAAGCTTGTCAAGAAGTTAATCAGCCTTTAAATCTAAGATATCAAGAAGGTTACGATCATAGTTATTGTTTTATAGCAACTTTTATTGAAGAACATATTCAACATCATGTGAAAGAGTTAAATATTCTCTAATTACCAGCATAATTGCTCATCGATTATCCATCGGCTGTGCTGGTATTGATACAGTAAAAATTGAACCCATACCAACTGTAGATTCTACTTCGATTCTGCCGCGATGCATATCTACAAGCTGTTTGGTGAGAGCTAATCCTAAGCCTGTACCTTCATAGCGACGACGATAGGGTGTATCAAGTTGGTGAAACTTTTCAAATAATAGGGGTAATTGTTCTTCAGGTATCCCAATTCCTGTATCTTCGACTTGAAATACTGCTGTACTTTCTTCCCACCATAAACGGAGGGTGACAGTTCCATTTTCAGGAGTAAATTTGATGGCATTACTGAGGAGATTTCCCAATATTTGCTGAACTCTCCGTACATCGGCAGAAAAACGATCGCGTCTTTCATGCAATTGTAAATCTAATTTTAATTCTACCTGTTGAGTTGTGGCTTTTTGCTGCAATTCATTAATTGATTTTTTGACTATTTCAGTTAATGAAAATTCTGTAATATTTAATACTGCCTTCCCAGCTTCAATTTGTGATAAGTCAAGAATGTCGTCAATCATGTCTAGCAGATGTTCGCCACTATCATGGATTGTTTGTAAGTAATCGCGCTGTCTTTGTGTGAGTTCTCCGAATGACCATCTTAGTAATGTTGAAGACATCCCAATTACGTATGTTAACGGAGTTTTGAGTTCATGACTAATGGTGGCAAGAAACTCACTGCGGATGCGACGGGCAACTTCAGCAGCCTCCAGAGCATCATGTAATGCGATTGTGCGCTCGGCGACTCGTTGTTCGAGAGATTGCTTTTCTTGAGTCAAATAAAACATCAACTCAGATTGGTGAATTGCGATCGCTAATTGTTCAGCAACGCCAGTCATTAAATTAACTTCACTCTGATGCCAATTTCGAGTCATATGGCATTGATGAGCGATGAGTAAGCCCCAAAGTTTATTTTCAAAGATAATTGGGGCAACTAACTTAGCGCGAACTTTAATTGTTTGTAAAAATTGCACCAAACACGGCTCTAAAGCATAGGTTTTTTCAATATCATTTACCGCTAAAGTAAAACCTTGAGAGTATTTTTGCCAACATTTTGTTGTTGGTGTAAAACAATTTTCTTCTTGATAATTTAAAACCGAGGGAATAGTATCATTTGCTAACACCTCATAGATAATACAGCCTCCATAATCAATAACTTTTGGAGGTGATAATTCCAGGGTGATTGATGTCGAGGCATGAGAAGCTGCAATTGATGTATCCAGATTTTTAATTTTTGATTCGGGAAATTTATAGATTACCAAGCGATCCAATTTTAAAAAATCGCGTACTTGAGCAATTGCCGTTTTCATGATCACTGACAAATCCAAACTTTTACGGATTTGGGTTGTGACTTGATTTAAAAGACGCTCCTGAGCAATTTGTTTTTGTAATGCGGTTTCAACTTGCTTATATACTGAGTGATGTGAGTTGCTGACTGGAATCTCCGTAGTTGTCATCGATTCGGATTGTGTCAGCAGAGATTCGAGTAACAACAGCGTAAATTTTTCTTGGAGACTATTGTTATTTGGTGCCAGAATTTGAGAGTAATGTCCTAAATCTCGATAAATTTGAGAATCACTGACAAATAATTGCTGTAGTTTTGATAAAAAAGATGCGATCGCATTTAAATCAAATGTCAAACTTGCATTGATGGTACGATCATTTTCCCCATTCTCCCAGCCATTCGCAAGTTCGGATGTCTGTTCTAATTGCCCCTCGTCCGCAAGCAAAACTGCCATATCCATCTCCCTTGGCTTACCCAGCAACAGAGCGCTAAACCCTGGGGAAACCACCACTGTAAAGCGTTGTATTTGCCATTCACTAGAACTGGGAACCCTGACGACAATAGCTTCTGTCAATACTAAAGCTGAACCTTCAACTGCTTGAGTCATTTGCTCTAACAATTCCCCAAGCTTATTAAACATACTAGTAGGTAAGGTTCGAGAAAAACTCAGATTGGGAGAACTCAGCATTTTCAAAAAAGGGTGAGAGGAGGGGGTAGATTTGCTTAACAATTAGCAATATAGAAACAAAAAATGTATTCTAACCAACAGTTTAAAGCGGTAATACAGGATTATGCATCGTATTAGTACCACATCGGTCGGATGGACTTCTCAATCTGAAGGTATTATTTTTGTAGAACAAACACCAGCCCCCGTTGTCATGCTTACGGCTGCTGATACAGACATTCAAACCTTAGCAGCTGCTGCTTCCAAATTACCAAAAACATTTCCTGAATTTCGGGTTGCCAACTTATTACAATTACAGCACCAAATTAGTATTGATACTTATGCTGAACAAGTTTTAGAACATGCTCAAGTAATCATACTGCGCCTATTAGGGGGACGTTCCTACTGGGCATATGGTTGGGAATTAGTTCAGGAAATCGTCGAACTGAATCACATACACTTAATTGTAATGCCAGGAGATGACGCTCTCGATCCCGATTTGATTTCTCATTCCACCCTCCCTCTGGCAAAAGTCAATCAAATCTGGCGTTATTTCAACGAAGGCGGTATTGATAATTTTGTTAACGCTCTGGAATATATATCAGATAACTGTTTATCAACTGCATTTAACCCACCTCCACCCCAGGCAGTACCCCGTGTAGGCATATATGAATGGAATCAGGGCAATAGGAATTTGCAGACAGAGGGATGTGAAGATGCCGGAAAAATCTGTCTTTATGCTTCCCCTGGTGCTTGCCTTTCCCTTTGCCCATGTTCAATATCCAAATGTGCGATTCTCTTCTATCGCGCTCATTATTTGGCGGGCAACACTAAAGTTATTGATGCCTTATGTGCAGCTTTAGTCAGGCAAAATATCAAACCTGTACCTATATTTGTATCATCATTGCGCGATCGCGATGTGCAAACGGAAATCACCGCACTGTTTCAACCCCAAAATTGTCAGCCAATTTCTCTGCTACTAAATACCACTAGCTTTTCTCTGGCACGCCTAGAAACGGAAACGCCACAAATTGAACTTTGGCAGAAATTAGATATACCTGTATTGCAAGTAATCCTCAGTGGTGGTTCCATAGAACAATGGCGATCGCAATTTCAAGGGCTTTCCCCCCGCGATATTGCCATGAATGTGGCGCTTCCCGAAGTTGATGGCAGAATTATCACCCGTGCGGTTTCATTTAAAGCTTTGCAAAAACGCCATCCAGCTTTAGAAACTGATGTCGTCTTTTATGAACCGGAACCCAGTCGCATCGATTTTGTGGCTCAACTAGCTGCCAATTGGTTACGCTTACGGACAAAGCCACCTCAAAAACGTCGCATTGCCCTAATTTTGGCAAATTATCCTACCCGTGATGCTCGCTTGGCAAATGGTGTGGGTTTAGATACACCTGAAAGTTGCGTAGAAATATTAAAAGCTTTACATAGTGAAGGTTACAGCTTAGATAATATTCCCGAAAATGGTGACGAATTAATCAAGATACTCACTGAAAGTATCACTAATGATCCTGAAGGAAGAGAACTACGCCCCATTCGCCAAAGCTTGGCATGGGAAGAATATCAAGATTATTTCACATCACTACCTGAAGATGTCCAACAGGGTATTTTACAACGCTGGGAAGTGGAGATTCAAAGAAATGAAGAGATATTTTCCCCAAATCCGCCATTCCCGATTCCCGGTATCCAACTAGGCAACATCTTCATTGGCGTTCAACCCTCACGGGGATATGAACTTGACCCAAGTTTGAATTATCATGCCCCCGACTTAGAACCAACCCATAATTATTTAGCCTTTTACTATTGGGTGCGGGAAAAATTTGCTGCGGATGCAATTGTTCATGTTGGTAAGCATGGAAATCTGGAATGGCTGCCAGGTAAAAGCAC
Source organism: Calothrix sp. NIES-4101 (assembly GCA_004296455.1). Lineage (GTDB taxonomy): Bacteria > Cyanobacteriota > Cyanobacteriia > Cyanobacteriales > Nostocaceae > Brunnivagina. Next base: position 2,128,172 of record AP018280.1, on the reverse strand, counting down.
CGCTTTATCGAATAATTGTTACCCAGAAGTCGCCTTCGGGGCAATGCCGCATTTATATCCCTTCATTGTTAACGATCCTGGCGAAGGTTCTCAAGCCAAACGTCGCGCTCAAGCCGTAATTTTAGACCACCTGACACCACCCTTAACCCGCGCCGAACTATATGGTTCGCTCCACAATTTAGAAAATCTGATTGATGAATATTACGAAGCCGAAAGTTTAAACCCTAGTAGATTACCAATAATTTGCGATCGCATTGCCGAACTCATTAGCCAAGAGAATTTACACCTGGATTTGCGAATAGGAGGCTTCCCCCCCTCAAAATCGAGAATTACATCTAATACCCAACTACCAATCAACAAACTTGATGGTTATCTTTGCGAACTCAAAGAAGCCCAAATTCGTGATGGTTTGCATATTTTTGGGCAATGTCCCGCCAATAGACAACTGCGCGATTTAATTATTGCCATTGCTCGCCATCCGAACCGCCACCAAATCGGTATTACCCATGCCATATCCCAAGATTGGGGTTTAGATATCAACCCTCTGACAGATGACTTGAGTGCAAAATTAGCGATCGCCCAGGTAGAAATTTTAGGAGCCAAAACTCAACATACCTGTCGTACTGTCGGGGATGCAGTCGAAGCAATGGAAGAATATGCAGCCCAACTAGTAGACAAAATACTTGAGCAACATCCAGTCAATATTCTCACCTCCCCCATTCCCCAGTCCCCACTCTCCCAATCCCTCACCTGGGTAGAATCTCGCCTTCTCCCCTCCCTCCTGAAAACTGAAGAAGAAATTACCAATTTCTTACGCGGGCTTGATGGCAGATATATACCTAGTGCCCCCTCCGGCGCACCGACGCGAGGTCGCCCAGAAGTGCTACCAACGGGCAAAAACTTTTACTCAGTAGACCTCCGTGCCGTACCGACAGAATCCGCTTGGGATGTAGGCAGAAAAGCCGCAGAAACACTCATAGAATGCTATACCCAAGAAAATGGTGAGTATCCCAAAACACTAGCAATCTCCCTGTGGGGAACAGCAACAATGCGAACTGGAGGCGATGACATTGCCCAAGCATTGGCATTGTTGGGGGTGCAGCCAGTGTGGGATGGTGCCGCCAGACGTGTAGTCGATCTCGAAATTTTACCTCTTTCAGTATTGGGTAGACCACGGGTTGATGTAACATTAAGAGCTTCAGGATTTTTTCGCGATGCATTTGGGAATTTGATAGACTTGTTTGACCAAGCAGTAACAGCTGTGGCAGCATTGGATGAACCTCAAGAACAAAATCCCCTAGCTTTTCAAGTGCATCAAGAAACTGAGTTTTGGCAACAAACGGGATTAGATATCGAAGAGGCAAAAGTGCGATCGCGCTACCGCATCTTCGGCTCAAAACCAGGTGCATACGGTGCTGGACTCCAGGGATTAATCGAGTCACAAAACTGGTCAACAGATGAGGATTTAGCGCGTGCTTACATAAATTGGAGTTCTTACGCTTATACAGGAAACGGAACTGGACGTTCAGCCCCTGAAGCTTTTGAACAGCGACTAAAATCGATGCAAATCGTTCTCCAAAACCAAGATAATCGCGAACATGACTTACTTGACTCCGATGATTATTATCAATTTCAAGGTGGTTTAACCGCAGCAATTCGCTCTGTACAAGGCAAAAACCCCCAAACCTACTTTGGCGATAATTCGATTCCGGCGAAACCACGAATCCGCAAGCTTCAAGAAGAAATAGCCAGAGTATATCGATCACGGGTAATTAATCCTAAATGGATTGCTGGAGTGATGCGTCACGGTTATAAAGGTGCATTTGAGATGGCTGCGACGGTAGACTATTTGTTCGCCTATGATGCAACTGCCCAATGTGTAGAAGACCATATGTATGAAGGAATTGCAAAAACATACTTATTTGATTCAAGAGTTTGTGAATTTCTTCAACAGAAAAATCCCTACGCTCTGCGTGATATTGCTGAGAGATTACTCGAAGCATACCAGCGCAATTTATGGGAAGATGTAAATATACAAACACTGGAAAATCTGCGAAACTTAGTACATCAAGCCGAAGCAGCTATCGAATAAGAACAAGTGGTGTAGGAAAATATTTAGGAAAACAACTATGGAAAACCTTGCGTATTTACACCTAGCTTTCGATTACGAAGACTGCCCATCCACTGAACTAGCAGCATTCAGCTTTTTGCTAGATAGGGGAGCATCACCAAACTGGCAACGGTTGTCGAGTCGAGCTTGGCGGTACATGTTACCCCTAGCTTTGACTTTGTCTCTGATGACAGCCATGAGTAGTGCAATGGCATTACAAAAAGGCGATCAAGGGCCATCCGTTCTCGCACTGCAAAAAGATTTGAGAAGAGCCGGATTTTATCAAGCTCCCATCACCCAAGTATATGATGTCCGCACGGAAGATGCAGTTAAGCGTTTTCAACAGGCTGCGGGATTGCAAGTCAGTGGTGTTGCGGGAACTACAACCGTCGAGAAACTAGATAATTGGAAACCTCCAGCCAAAAAAACCACTGTTGCCACAACCCCAGCTAAAAAACCAGTAGTCCAAAAAGTTGCGAACAAAGTAACCACCACAAATACCAAAACCACCACCCCAGCAACCACCAAACGCCGTGCTGTTGGTATTTTAGGCAGAGGTGACGAAGGTGAGGAAGTCAGGTTATTGCAAGAGCGCCTACGTGTTGCTGGTTACTACTACGGTAATGCCACTGGAATTTTTGGACCCATCACTGAAGAATCAGTCAAGCGTTTTCAAACTGCTTACAATTTAGAATCTGACGGTTTAGTCGGGCCTGCTACTATTCGCCGTTTACCTCCTGTTGGGGTTGGCTATGGCGAAGATGTCGCGCCCACACGTAGAGCTACTACTGATAGATTGCAATTAGGCGATCGCGGAGAAGCTGTACGTATTCTCCAAGAGCAATTAATTAAAGCTGGATACCTAGAAGGACAACCAAACGGTTATTTTGGGCCTTTTACTGCTGATGCAGTCAAACGCTTCCAAGCCGAAAACTACCTGGCAGCTAGCGGGATTGCTGGGCCAACTACTCGTGCCAAACTATACACTTCTGTCAACACGGGAAATAGGAATGAGTTTAATACTCTGGAAATCCAACGCAGACTGATGGCAAAAGGTTTTTACAAAGGGCCCTTGAATGGTGTCATGGGGAATGATACTAAGCGAGCAATCAGACAGGCACAAGATTTTTACGGTATTAGTCTTAATGATGTCAGAAGCGGACGCTTTTAGCATCCGCCCCCATCATACCCATAATTTCTGAATCCAAGAGTTACCTGTCAACTGTTGACTGAAATCAATAACCACTCATATCGATATATAAAATATACCTAAAATATATTCATATATATGTATTATGGGTGGTTTAATGCAAGAAATTCCCCTAAATACGACCCAACTGCTAAAGAGCTGTTAATGCTCGCTGACACTTGGGACAAACAGCATGAATTGTCATTTGACAATCAAGTAGATGAAAACCTTCTTTTTGCGCTGTTTTAGAACCGATTTTCAAGATTGAATCATTCTTGAACTCAATCGTAGAATTACACCGCACGCAAATCAGATGATGATGGTGATGTGGATAAGGCTGGTTGATTTCATAGTGTTTATGACCTTCTCCCAGTTCCAACTCCCGCAAAATACCCATCCGTGCCATCAATTTGAGAGTACGGTAAATAGTAGATAGGCTGATTCCCTCCCCTTGAGCATCCAATCTTTCAAATAAATCCTCAGCGCTCAAATGTTCGCCCTGTGGAAGCTCTTGAAAGATATGTAGGATAACTTCTCTTTGGGGAGTTAAACGCCAACCTCGCTCGTTTAATTCTGCCTTCAGTGAAGCAGTTGTGTAGACAGACATACTAATCTTTCTCAACAAAGGCTGTCAGTTGAGAATATAGCAAATAATTAGAGCAAGTTGCAACAAGTCCGATTTATTGACAATTTTTACTAAAGTCTTTCAACAGTCCTCAAAACCAGGCAATCTCGCTAAAAGTCAATGCGATCCCCGTGATGAAAATATTCTAGATCGGCATTAATGAAAGTTATTTTAATTCTTATCGCTAATTATTTGCTACAACTATATATAAAGTTTTTACAATATACTTTAAGTATTGTAATTACATAATATGAATTTCTCTCTATACAGACTATAGATAAAAACTATTTCTAGTAGCAACCTGACGTATTTTATCGCCGTAGGGGGCGTGACACTTTAATAAATATATCTAAAGGAAATAAGTGTTATCAGACACCAATCAGAGATGATAGCACCGCCACAACTTTTAATGTTTGTAAACTAGTATCTTGACATCCTGTCATATTTCCACCCAATACTTGAATTTTTTGTAAGTAATTTAAAGAGCTTTGAGTAATGATTTCTCCTGGCATGAGTATAGGAATACCCGGAGGATAGGGGCAAATAATTTCGGCGCAAATGCGATCGCAACTTTTGTCAATTTCTACGGTTTCAGTGGCGGCAAAAAAAGCCTGACGTGGGGACATAGCGATTTGATGATTAATATCAAAAAGATTAATTATTTCGCCCTTTTGATGATTGATATCAAGGGCTGAGGTAATAAACCTTTGAGCTAATTTAATTAATCCTTGTACTAACTTCTCAATATCCTCTTGGGTATTACCTAAGCTAATAATAAAAGTAACATTTTGCCAGGATGCCAACTCACTTCTAACACCAAATTCTGTTTCTAAAATTTCATCTGCCGCAAAGCCTGTTAAACCTAGTTCCCATACCCTCACAGTCAGACGAGTTAAGTCTTGTGTAATATTGAATTGGTTGAATTTATTTAATGTACTTAAATAACTGAAATTACTGAAATCTAAAACTGATAAACCAGGTATTTGCTGAATACGTTTTCGGGCTATATCAGCAAGCTGTAAAGTACGTGAGAGTAATTCTTTACCATATATTGCAATATGCGATCGCGCGGCATCCAAACTTGCCATTAGTATATAACTGGGGCTTGTAGACTGCAACAGTTGTAAGGCTTGACTGACGCGGTCATAATTTACCCTGTCACCTTGAACATGTAACATTGAAGCTTGCGTCATCGCACCTAGGGTTTTATGAATCGATTGTACGCATATATCTGCACCTGCTTGTAAGGCGGGCATCGGTAATTGACGATGAAATGCAAAATGCGCCCCATGGGCTTCATCTACAAGTAGAGGAATATTGTAACGGTGTGTAATATTGGCGATGGCTGCAATATCCCCACAAATGCCATAATATGTCGGGTAAACCATCAAGACGGCTTTTGCGTCGGGGTGTTGTTGGAGAGCAGCAGCAACACTTTCTGGAGTAATACTATGGGCAATATCTAAAACAGCATCATATTCGGGATTGATAAAAATTGGCATTGCGCCCGACAAAACCAAACCAGCAATTACCGAAGAATGGACATTGCGAGGGAGAATAATCTTATCTCCTGTGCTGCAAGTTGCCAAAATCGCCGCTTCTACCCCGCAAGTCGAACCATTCACCAGAAACCATGTACGGGCTGCACCAAAAGCCTCAGATGCTAATTGTTGTGCTTGAGCAATGACACCTGAAGGTGCAAATAAATTATCCAACTCAGTCAACTCAGCTAAATCAGCAGTAAATACTGCTTTTCCCAAAACATCTACTAATTTTTCCGAGATTCCCACACCCCGCTTATGCCCAGGGGTATAGAAAGGTGCATGATTTTCTCTAGCACATTTGCAAAGCATAGTTAGAAGAGGGGTTTCCGCTTGCGAGAGAGGATTCGTCATTCGACAGATGGCAACAGCTACATTCTGAAGTTTAAAGGATATATGTAGGCGCAGTTGTTTGCCCAAAGATGTTAACGAATATTACCCTATCCCTAAAAATCATGTCTAAACTGATTATCATCCCTGAACCGCCAATTCCCACACCCAATCCCAACCCTAACCCTAACCCCAATCCCAACCCTAACCCATTACCGCAAGAACCAGTGCCAGCACCAATTCCGCAACCAGTGCCAGCACCAATCCCGCAACCAGTACCAGCACCGATTCCGCAGACAGTTCCTTAATGGGTATTAGTTATTGGGTATTAGATATTACTTAATTAATTAAGCCATTGCCTAAAACCAAATTAATATTAACTTCTAGTCCCCAATTTCCTTTTAACCATTAATTATCCGTAATTTCAAAATCAGAACCATCGCAAATATTGATACGATATTCCTCTTTTTGGTGGTGTTCATCAACCACTTTCATATCATATTCACATTGATTTCGTTCATCTTCAAATTCAAGGTTTACAGATTGACCTTGCCAAACTGTTTTATCTTCAATGTGATCAACTAGATTTTTGCCCCACTTATCTTTACCAACATGCGACATTCGTACTTCACGTATTTTGAAGCTACTATTATTATGTAGTTGGACGCGACATTCTTCTGCGATCGCAGCTTGGGAAGTGAATACAAAAATAGGTAATGTAATACTTGAGAATAAAAGCCGACTCAGTGATTTATGCAAAATAAATTTCCCCATAGTTATTGATGTGATTGTGGCGCTATCATTTTGGGATAAAATCACTTTATCGAAGTTTTATTAAAAGCAAAATTAATTATTTATAAAATAGTATCACTTGAGCGATCGCTAAATTGAATACAGAAAAGATTTGTTCTTTGTAATACTCAATTGACATTTACATAAAGTCGCTTATCACTCTTACATAACCGCATTTGAAAATGAAAAAAGCTACGTAATTTGGCTACGTAAATTGTCATCACTAACGCAATTTTTCAGTGCCAACTCTTCTAGATAATTCCCACCTCAACATCTCTCCTGCAACCCAAAATTCCCGATTCTTCCATTCTCCACACAACAGTGCGTTCCTTTTGATATCCTGACAAGAGTAAACACGCTGATTGTTGATATGCTCAGAGCTGGGATTGTCGGACTACCGAATGTAGGAAAATCAACTCTATTTAACGCTTTGGTTGAAAATGCCAAAGCAGAAGCTGCTAACTTCCCATTTTGCACCAAAGACCCGAATATCGGTATTGTTTCGGTTCCTGACGAACGGTTAGAGGTTCTCTCGAAAATTTCAGGCTCGAAACAAATTGTCCCAGCACAGGTTGAATTTGTCGATATTGCTGGCTTGATTAAAGGAGCAAGCAAGGGGGAAGGGATGGGTAATGCCTTCTTGTCCAATATTCGTGAAGTCGATGCGATCGCTCACATGGTAAGATGTTTTGAGAATGATGATATTATTCACGTTGATGGTTCTGTTGATCCAGTCCGTGATATCGAAACTATTAATTTAGAATTAGCTTTAGCTGATTTATCACAAGTCGAAAAACGAATTGAACGTACTAAAAAACAAGCACGTGCCAGTAAGGAAGCACAAGCCGAATTAGTAGTTTTGGAAAAAGTTGCTGCGGAATTAAACGAAGGAAAATCAGTACGTCAGATTGATTTAAGTGACGAGGAAAAAGAAGCAATTAAATTTTTAGGTTTACTAACCGCTAAACCGATTATTTATGCTGCAAATGTCTCGGAAGATGACTTGGCGACAGGAAATGCCTATGTCGAAAAAGTGAGAGCAATTGCTCAACAAGACAAAGCACAAGTTGTCGTAGTTTCTGCACAAGTGGAGTCAGAATTAATCGAATTACCAGCCGAAGAAAGAGCCGATTTTTTAGCATCTTTAGGAGTAGAAGAAGGTGGTTTAAAATCGTTAGTTCGTGCCACTTATACACTCTTAGGTTTGCGGACTTACTTTACCACTGGCGAAAAAGAAACCCGTGCTTGGACAATTAAAGCGGGAATGTCTGCACCCCAAGCAGCAGGAGTGATTCACTCGGATTTTGAGCGTTGTTTTATCCGGGCAGAAACTGTATCTTACAATGATTTAGTCACGACTGGTTCAATGGGTGGTGCAAAAGAAAAAGGATTAGTTCGCAGCGAAGGGAAAGAATATATCGTCAAAGAAGGTGATGTAATGTTATTCCGGACTAGCGCTTAATTTTCAGGTTGTTTAGTAGTTAGTAGTTAATATTTAATAGTGAATATTCGGTAACGGTTAATAATCTGATGTTGGGAAAGTGAAATAAATGTTTTCTACAAATATATAAAATTTCACACTGTAATTATTAGGCGTTATTCATTAACCAACAAATATCCAACTGATTAATTACTAACTACTAAGCATTTTATGTAGTTTTTCACTCTCCTGCATCAAAAAAGGATTAAGAAGCAACAGGAATGGGGGGATGTTTTATACCTTTACGAGCCTGAGTAAGAACCATTGCAATATAACCCCAAGGATCAACTTTTCTGAGACGACAAGTTTCAATGACACTCAAAACAGAGCAGTAAGCTAAACTGCCTTCAGTAGTGCGAGTACCATAGCTAATACGTCGAGCAATAACGGCATGTCGTAAAGCCCGTTCAGCCTCATTATTGGTTGCTGGTAATTGCGGATGATAAAAACACGCAACCACAGCGTCCCAATCAGCTAAAATTTCTTTTGCTAGAGCCTTTAACTTACTATGCTCTGCAAGCGTAGCCAATCGGCAGACTCTGTATAGGCGAGCGGGGTGTGAGTCTTTTTCATCTGTATCCCCGTCGCCGATAGCAAGTATATGTATTAGTTCCCTCAGTTCCTCTAAAAGCCACTGCCCTAAATCCGCCACTTCTTTATCTACTGCTTCGGTCAAAGCGATCGCTTTACGAATCAGATGAGCTAAACAATGTTGGCGTTTTGGGTAATGACTGTAGGCTCCATACCCATCAGTTACTAACCATCCCACAAATGCATCACTGATCAACCGCAGTAATTCTTCTTGACGACGACTACCGATGTGGTAAACGGCAATTGTTTTCGTAATCGCTACCCATAACCACCGATATTTCCCTTTCTCATACCAGGGTGTTTCATCAAGGTGGATTATTTCTGACGATTGCAATTGTTCAATTAATTCCTCAACGACTGGGGAACAAGCTATTCCTACCTCTCGAATACATCTGTCGATTGTTCCGACTGACAGCGATACACCTACCCAATCGTTCAATAACTCTCTTATTTTCGGTCGGGACATACGGTATCGTATTGCAACAGAAGCAATAAACGTTGCCAGCATCGGACCGACAAGTCCATACTCCTGCAAGCTTAAATCTCTGCTTCTTCCTTCAACTACCGAAACATACCCGACTAAAGGCTTTTCTTTTGTTTGGTGTCCACAGGTGCAAGTCGCCTGATAGTAATGATGAAGCGTACACTTTACCTCAATTCCAGACTCTAATTTTTCCAGTTCCAATACGTAATAGCCCATGTGGGGTTTTGCTTGTTGGTCTATTTCTAATCCACTGTTACACGATGCACAAGTTTTTGGGTAATGGGATATGGTTTGGTTTGGCACTAAGGGTGCTGTCCGCCATATCCCCTTAGCCCCTGGTTGTTTTCCCGGCTTTTTTAGAGCGAATCCCTTACTTTTTGGTTTTTCCCTGGATTCGGAAACAACCTTATCTTCTTGCTTTGGTTCTGTTTGTGATTCTGAGTGCGGTGTTTGTTCTTCTTGGTGTAACCCTGATTTTTCCTTACTTTTGAATTGGTCTGATGATGGGGGTAAGGAACTATTGCTCGAATTTTGCTCTAATTTTTCTAGTTGCTCGACTGCTAGTTTATGAAGATTTCCCGCAACTTCCACCAATTTCTGCTTGTCCAGAGATTGGAAGTAGTCCCGGTTCATTTGTGCTAAGTCTTCTTTACTCAGTCGGTTCATGAGCTTTTGGTTTGCATTGCACAATGATTTTTTACATTACCATATGAACTACACCCCTAGTTTTACCTACACTGCAAACTCTTGTTTTAGGGGGGAAAGTGAAAAACTACGTAAATTCAGGTTTGATGATGAAGAAAAGTCTAATATTCGTTTCATAAACTGAGTACGACGAGAATGATTTTCTCGTCCGTTGTCTTGATTAATAACCAGTTTATTAATGTGATTAAATCGATGTTTTACTCTTTGCCACCAGTTTTCAATCAAATCAACAATACAATCAGCAGTCAATTTTGAAGTTACAAAAAATAGGAATAATTCGTTGTACTGAGGTAAAAAAATTCCGTAAGGGGTAACAGTTATAGCCTCTGCAAAATCATGGTCCAATGAAATAGTTGGTATACGAGTTTTCCCCCCTCGGTCAAACTCACCAACTTTTACTGCCACCTTTGCATCAATTGATATACGTAAAGTATTGGGTTCATTATCTGCTTTAGTATTAATTTTTTCTAATTCTTGGAAAATTGCTTCTGTTTCTGGAATTTTCCTTATTGGCTTGGCTTTTATCACTCTTTTTAATGTGTAGCCTAACTCGTTTAACCGCCTTCTGATTGTTTCGTTTGATGGTAATTCCCCATCCCTATAACCTTTTTGTTCAATTAGTTGCCGACGTACTTCCGATGAAGTCATACGAGTATACAAACGAGTACTTTTAAAACTCGGGTCAGTTTGGCTTTGTGGGTCTACTAATGATTTCATATCCTCTAGTAGATGAGGCAATTTTTCCTCAATTCGTTTGCGACCACTATTGGCAAATGCATCAATGATTGGTTCACCACTCTCCAACTCTTTCATCCCTTTACGAATAGTGCGTCTATTCCACCCCAACTCTCTTTCTGCCAAAGTTTGTCCACCAATCCCAAAACCTTTGACAACTTCTGCCATAAATTGCCGCCGGTCGCTTGCCTTAAGCTTTTGCGCTGTTTTAATGTACAGAGATTTGAGGCTCTTGCTTAGCTCAATCATGGATTTTGGAGACTTCATGCAGACTGTACACGTTTAATTACCCTTTTTCTATCATCCCTTATTAGTGGATCAATTATTCTGTGGAGACCTCTAATTGCTCCTGGAGGAGGAAGGAGCGCAGAAATGACAGTAAAACAAGGAATATGTCTTTGTTTAGTATATTTGAGACAAAAGCCGACATTTGAAATACTAGGATTACTATTCAGCGTCTCAAGAAGCAAAGCAAATAAGACATTTAATTATTGGGTGGAAATTCTCCCTTGAAATTTTACCTGCTTCTCAAATGGAAGAAGTAGAAAATGATAGTGAAAAATACCAAGCACTCTGTGAAAAATTATGCGAGTATGAATTAATAGTAGACAGTGCAGAGCAAGCAATAGAGAGACCTGGTGATTATCAAGAGCAAAAAAAGTATTACTCAGGGAAGAAAAAAATGCACACAATTAAAAATCAGTTTATAGTGATGCCAGGAGGTAAAGATATTGTTGATATTTGCATAGGGCATTTTGGCAAGATAAGTGATATTAAATTATTTAGAAATCATCGAGATAAACTAGATAAAAGACAAAGATTTTTAGGAGATAAAGCTTACATTGGAGAAGAACTGATTACAACACCTCATAAGAAACCAAAAAAGGCAGAGCTTTGCGAAGCAAAAAAAGAGGAAAATAAACAGTTATCCTCCTTACGAATTGGTGTTGAGCATCTGATTTGTCGAGTTAAAACTTTTCACGTTGCTAGTGACAGATTTCGCCTAGCTAGACATCGTTACAACCACGTAATAATGGCAGTATGCGGTTTAGTTAGATTACATCTAAATTCTTCTTTGATCTTAAGTGATAATCTTTGAGCTTTATCCATCCACATTTACTTGAAAATAGAGCTATGTTTTTCCCAACTTTTAATATTTTTGTTTTTAAACCCCAGAAACCTCATTTTTACGTTTGACACTCAAAACAGTACAAGTGTACCTTTGTATCTAAGAAGCTTTTACTGCAAGCACTTTATCTTTCGTAGATAAGTCTAATATACTAAACAAAGACATATTCCTTGTTTTACTGTCATTTCTGCGCTCCTTCCTCCTCCAGGAGCAATTAAACGAATCTTGTTTTTTTCAATTTCTGCTTGTTTCTCTATGTGCCTTTGTTCTGCTAACATTACTAATGAAATAAAATCCTCATATCTAACGCTTTTTTATTACTCTCGCAGGAGTATAATAAGCCTATTGTTACTTTAACTTTGTAAGGGTGTTAGATTGTTTCCAAGACAAGCTACCGCAACCATCACCGTAGTAGACCAATACTGCGATGAATATAAGGACTTATTCCCAGAAGTGAGGACATTCGAGAATTTCAAATATCTTCACGTAGGAATTTTGTCTGAGATTAAACGTAAATCCTTACCAGAAATAGCAAAGGCTGTAGGTTTACATGATGCACAACCACTACAAAATTTTCTGACAAATTCACCTTGGTCAATAGTGGATTTAAGAAATAGAAGATTAGAACTGACATTAAAAATGTTAAATGGACGTGCATTTAAGTTGGTAATCGATGAAACCGGAGATAAAAAGAAAGGAAACCATACAGACTATGTGGCAAGACAATATATTGGGAACTTAGGTAAAGTTGATAATGGGATGGTTTCAGTTAATGCTTATGGAGTCTTAGGAGACTTAACGTTTCCTTTAATATTTCTAGTCTTTAAACCAAGAAAAACACTTAAAGAAGGAGAAGCATATAAAACTAAACCTCAGTTGGCTGTAGAAATAATTGAAACACTCATTGAATTAGGATTTAACTTTGATTTGGTTTTAGCAGATAGTCTTTATGGTGAAAGTCCAACATTTGTCTCAACCTTATCAAAATATAACAAGCACTATCTACTAGCGATTAGAAGTAATAATAGAGAATTAGCATCACCTCTGCAAACAGCCATATATAGTGATTGGCAGGAATTTGAACGTGTATTTAGTGATGGAAAATCCGAAAAAAGATATATACAACAAATAATTTTTAGCGAATCCAAACCAGAAACATATTGGCGGATTACCAGCGACCCAGAAAAGTTGCAAAAAAATCAGACTTGGTATGTTAAAACAGATTTAAAAGGCGAGGTAGCAGAACAATTAGGAAATTTATATGGATTTCGCAATTGGGTAGAATATGCTTTTAAACAAGGTAAAAATGAACTGGGTTGGGCAGATTTTAGACTTACACAATACCACCAAATAGATAAATGGTGGGAAATTGTTATGAGCGTTTATTTTTTTGTAAGTTTACAGGCGCAAGCAAGAAATGAATCATATGATAAGCAATCACCCGAGGGAAATGCCCCAGAGCCATCAGATTTTAGTAAGCACAAGTGGTGGGATTATAAAAGAGGGTGGAAATCAACATTAAACAATTTAAGATTAATTGTTCAGCCATATATTTTCTGGAATTTAATTCAGCCTTGGTTAGCAGTCTTTATTAATAAAAACTTGCTTTTAGGATTTCAGAAAATTCTAGAAATCATGAACCTATTTCAAGGTTATATACCTGTGGATTCTGGATAAAAACAAGCCTGTGTTTAAATCACAAATTTTCAGTCATTCACTATTGATGTGTGTCGAATACAACGCACGCTACCAATTCAGTCTACAAATATTCACGTAGGCTTTTTCTGCTTTACAGATTAAGTGATAAATCATGTCACCTGTAATACCAATTCACAATTCGCAATTCGCAATTCGCAATTAATAAATCCTGATTTTACAAGGGTTTCAGAATTTGGATATGTTTCACGATTTTAGTGAAATGGTATAAGGCTATTCTATGTATCTTTTTATAATATATATTGACTCTCTGTGCCTCAAAAAGCGCTCTGAAAGGTATATTTTCTTTAAAAACTGAAATAATTTTAAAAATCTATATATTTTTCTCCCGCCAGAGACATAAAAGAGCGCTAATCCCAATCAATCGCTTTGCTTCCTGTGGGTGTGACTCTATTCTCTCTAAAGGACTTGTCATTGGTAGTATGCGTAATTTTACTTAGTCCTGATTATTCTCTCACGGAATTTATTTTAAAGACAGCTCTAATAGCATTCATTTTCTTGCTACTAATTATTGCTGTTATCAGTTTTCCCAGGAGTAAAAATAAAGCAATAAATTCGGAAAGTTAATTTAGTTAATTAATACTGCTGCTCACCCATAGCCTCTACAATAAATTTTAGATGTATTGCGATCGCAGTGAGCATTAAAATGCCAAAAAGTTACGATTGGATAGTTGTGGGTGCAGGATTTACAGGTGCAGCACTGGCTTACGAAATGGCTAAAAAAGGCTATAAGGTACTCTTGTTAGAACAAAATATTCAGCCTGATAATGCTACTCGCTACAGTTACGGTGGTTTAGCATTTTGGGCTGGAAGTACGGTGTTAACTCGTCAACTATGCGATGAAGGAAGGGCACGCTATGGAATTTTATCGTCAGAGTTGGATGCTGATATTGAGTTTCGTGAGTTGGATTTATTATTAACTATAGACACTGAAAATGAACCAGAAACAATTTTTCAGTTATACAAGCACTTTGCCAAACCACCAAAGTTACTTTCTATTCAAGAAGCATGTGCATTAGAACCTTTATTAAATCAACATGCAATATCGGGTGCTTTAACTGTTAAACATGGACATATCCAACCCGAAAAAACAGCACAAGCTTATATCCAAGCTTTTTTACGTTTAGCTGGAGAAATGGAAATTTGCCAGGTTTTGCAAGTTAATTCTTTCGAGACATCAACTACAGTACAAACAAGTACTGACATATACCAATCTGCAAATATTGCGATTTGTGCTGGTGGAATTAGTCGAGATTTATTAAAGCAATCAGGTATTTCTATTCCAGTCTATTTCACTCATGCTGAGATATTAGAAACCCCACCAACTGATATTAAACTAAATACCTTAGTTATGCCGGCGGTATTACAACGTTTTCAATTAGAAATTGATGCCATTAAAAATGATGAAATATGGTCTCATAATAATGAAAATGAGATAGAAAATATGGTAAATAATACAATATTAGATACAGGGGCAGTCCAATTTTTAGATGGGCGATTAAGACTAGGACAAATTAGTCAAATTTTAACTAATACAAATGCGGAAATAAACTCTGAAAAAAGCGAAAAATGGTTGCGATCGCATCTTTCTCAAATTCTACCTAAACTAGCCAATTTATCAGCTAATTGGCATCATTGTTTAGTTGCTTTTAGTCAAGATAGTCTTCCTCTAATTGGCGCAATTCCAGGGCAAAAAAATATTCATATATTCTCAGGTTTTAGCAATCCTTTAGTATTTGTACCTCCATTAGCACAACGATTTGCTCACTTTATATTAGGGAATGATGATGAAATTATTCATCAGTTATCTCCAAGCCGCTTTTCAAGATAAGTTATTTTTAGTAATTTATAGAACTATTTTGGAATCATATTATCTAATTTCCCAGAAATTATCAATTCAGAGGCTTCTTGTAACAGAGTATTTTGTTCTCTTTGAATCTCGGCTAATCTGCTGGAAATTTCCGCTAGCCTTTGATGTTGACGAGGACATTGATTATTTTCTATTAATTCAGAATTAATATCTGCTAAAGATGAAATTTCTCGATTATGGACATCTTGGAATTTCGTCCAACTAATAATGGTGAAATTGCTCAATAATTTTCCAATATACTTAATAAAAAGCCAAATAAATTTCAGAGGTGTCTTTAAAATAGATAAGCTTGCAGCTTCAATCAAGCGTACAATCGCACGAATAATACTCCAAATTACAGCAATCACCAATAAAATAATAAAAATACCACCTATAGGATGATTTAGCACCCAGCCAATAAATTTAAAAATTTGAACTAAAGCAGGATGTTGGAGTAGCAAATCATTTAGAGGTGAACTCACAGAGGCTTGAATTGCTACTGATGTTGATTGTTTCATTTGTTCTACGACTTGTAAGCCTTGAGCAAATGAATCTTTTATCTGTCCAATACTACTATTTAATTTATCAATCACTTGTCCTCTTATCCGTGTGATAATTTCCTATCAATTCGATTACATCAATTTAAACTTGTACAGTAGGCTCAAAGTATTATTTTTATCTTTGAATTACTTAAGATTGATATATAGTATGACAATCCAGAATGAAGCATAAGAAAATACGCAGCTTAAAAGTACGTATTTATATCGTTGGAGCTTTTTTTCTCCCAATTGATTTAGGATTGCCATACTTGGAGGAGTCAATCAAAGCAACTTACAGGGATATAATTCTCTCAATCAATCTCAACCCAGCAGTTTTAGCTTAGCGAAGCACTAGTTTTATTTTGTGCCAATCGCTAACACAATTATAGCTCTGTGTAAATCTCACAAATTAATCTTGTACATCAGCCAATCAGCGAAATATTTAGGATTTTCTTGATACAGGTGAATAAAGTAAAAAATACAACTTTTAAAGCTACGTATAAATTTTATTCTGCTGTACATCTGTCAAGAAATACTTTATTCAATGGCTTATATGAAAGAGTTTAGCAAGATTGAGAGGTATGTATGTCTTCAGAAAAAGATAGCTTCTTAAAAAATAAAATTATAGATTTTACACTGCAATACAATATTTACCGTATTTTTACTGCATACCCATATAAAACTTCATAAAATCTTCATAATTATGAAGAAAAAAGATATCACGAATTTAAAAATAGTTTACCATTTGATTGTTTAATAAGAGATGTAAGCCGTTTGCTTTTGATATAGAGGCAATTTGGTGAAAACGTAAACAAGCTCAGTAAATCATGGTTGCCAAGGCACAATCTACACAATTCACAAGTAGCTTGCAAATGAGCCGATACAGCAATCGGGGAAGTATTTACTTGTTTGCTCCGATGGTAGATTTTAATGTGATGGCTGAAGTTGGTGACGCTCCACCCTAGCGTGTAGGGAATGTCACTGGAAATCAGACAAGAAAATCATTAGACTATATATATGGCAAAAGTGGGAAACGTTACTCCTAACTCAAGATAATCGCCATACTAATATTTTTTTGGAAATAACTGTGTTTCTAAATACTCACGTCTAAGTTTATATAACTGTTAGTTGCTTTATTGAAATTACTGACAGTAGGAATCTCAGACAGAGAAAACAGATTACAGCATTAATTTTAGATAGAATGATTTCGTTTTTATATCAACTATTCCTTATTAGTTGTGTATATACTACGTGTGCTTAGCAGCAAGTAAAAACTCAAAATAGATGCTCTAAAAATCTGTTTTTTGTTTTGCCTGTTATGTCGATGTATAAGTTAGGGATAGTGGCATCCTTGACAGAATATCTGAGATTTCCAGTAAATAGAATTTTTGATGATTATTCAACACTCAAGTGTCTGATTAAGTTGGAAAAAAGTGGCTTTTGTGTAGTTAAATATTGCCTTAATCCATAGTAAATTTACTGATAAATATTTACAAATATATCATTTAACTACAAGTATACTATCTAGCCCTCATAGCTAATATATCAATTTCTTCCCTTCTGAAGAATGTGTTTTGTGATCAAGTAAACGCTTTGTGTTTTAGTCTATAAAATAAGGATTAGTGATCTACTTATGAATGAACAAATAAATGTCTCAAAATGGACACGCCTGAAGGAATCTCTTCTATTTAATTTGTTAAGAAGTATACC
This sequence comes from Calothrix sp. NIES-4101, assembly GCA_004296455.1. Lineage (GTDB taxonomy): Bacteria > Cyanobacteriota > Cyanobacteriia > Cyanobacteriales > Nostocaceae > Brunnivagina. Next base: position 2,110,647 of record AP018280.1, on the reverse strand, counting down.
TACAAAGTTTATAGGTAGTAAATTACGCAATTTACTATATCGTCCTATTTTTGCAGGTATCGGCCAATCAGTCTATATTCAATACGGTGTTGAATTCATCAATCCTTCTTGTATTCAAATCGGTAATAGTGTACAGATTGAACGAGGTGTTAATCTCGATGCTAGCGGACATCAAAATAACAGAATTTCTTTGGCAAATGAAGTTTCTCTCAGTTATGGTGTTGATATTAGGGCACTAAATAATACTTCTATTTGTATAGGTGAAGGTACTTTTATTGGCCCTTATGTTTGTATTGCTGGCCCTGGACATGTAAAAATTGGTAAAGATTGTTTAATTGCCGCACATTCAGGCATATTTGCAAATAATCATATTTATACAGATCCAATGCGACCAATTAATTCTCAAGGTATAACTTGTCAAGGCATTATTATTGGTGATGATTGTTGGTTCGGTTCCGGGGTCAAAATATTAGATGGAGTTACTATCGGTAAAGGTAGTGTGATTGGTGCTGGTTCTGTTGTCACAAAAGATATTCCCCCCTTCTCAATTGCAGTGGGTGTTCCTGCACAAGTAATTAAACAGCGTGACGGCAAAGAACTGAAAAAAGACCTTTTAGTAGAAACACCCCCATATTTAAAGGGCTAGAATTACAAAATATAGCGTTTCCTTCGTAACTGAGATATAATCTCTTGTATTTTACTCTTTTTTACCAAACTTAATAGCTTTTAAAACTTAGTTCATATTAATTATTTAATTGATAATAATACATAATTTTTAGTGGTCTTTTATCGCAGTTTTTAACCCCATTGAATCTGCGTGCTGGACTATTTTGGTGAATTGCGATTACTAGGTAGGGAAACACTATACAAAATTCAACATTAAGTAAGTAGATTTAACTAAATATCAATCTCAAGCGATAGAAGTGTAAAGCAATACAATCTCTTCTTCTGTTTTGGTTGTAATCACGTACTGAATTATAAGTAATTGATGTGTGGACTAAAAACATTGGATTAATAGTTAGATTCATTACACTTTTGTTCTGCTGTGGTTATACTCGTTGTTATATATCAGCACCGGACTTCGCATTTAGGTTTCTACTTATGAAATGTTCGCCGCTTTCCTTAGTTATGACAATGGTTACAATCACAGTAGCTTTCTCGAACCAATCTGTATCCGCCAACCAAATTAATAATCAAAGTAATTATCTGGAAGAAGAAGCATCGCACTACAATCAAGCGACTGATTTAACAACTGAGGCTGCAACGATTAATAATCGTTGGGATAATAGCAGCAAGACAACAAATAATTTGAACGATTCAGTCAGTTCTATTTCTATAATTCGTGAAGAAGACTGTCGCAAAATTGATCCCAATGAGATAATCAAAAATCCCGGCTCATTTTTTCGCCAATGTCCGGTAGTAGAAAAGAATCAGACTCCAGAATTGGGGGAAAAAATTCAGTATTTTCAAGTTCCAAAACTTGACTCAGGCATTAAGTTAGATGTGACGCGGTTTTAACAAGCAACTATTAGCAACTACTTTTTCTTATTTTATACAAGTGGTTTAAATAGGGCTCGCTGAAAAAAGAGAAAAAGGAGTCTGTGCAAGGATATCAAACCAGGGAAATATATCCAGGTGCAAGAAAAAAGGCAAGAATAGGGAAAAATACTTGCATCACCGCAGCCAGGGGATACTGATATCAGAGAAAACAATGTACAGAAAAAGAGAGTTGATGAGCTAATAAATGTGGGAGCAAGTCTGGAAAAATTAAGTAAAAAATATAAAATGCTGCTGGTCTTGGAGAAGTTTATCGCCAACAACTATGGCTGTACGAAGAGAATAAAACCAGTATAGACAACAGAATCGTAAGCATAAGCCAACCACATATTCGGCCGATAGTCATTTTTTTATCTATTTTTTGGAAATTTCATATTTTGGAAATTCATTATTGCCTGAAATTATTCAAAATGTCAAATCTATAACATCAACTAATCATTGCTCAATGCCCTTGTAGTTCATATGCACTGAGATAAATTCTCTCTACTTTTTCAGCAAGCCCTAATTACCTAAAACAATACTCCTTAATAGATATCCTATTAAGGAGCTTCTAAATTAGAGTACAAAGAACTCACCCTGATAAATTGTTAAAAATCATCTACAAGCTGACTGAGACGACTGATAACAGGGTCAACTTCTTGAGGAGGGCTTGTAGGAGCAGACATATTATTAGTGGCTACTCCAGATAAAGGTGACGATTGGTTTGGTAAAACTTGGACGCTAACACCTTGTGTTACCATAATGGCCAACTGTGCAACTTGTTGACTTAGTTGCATCAATTGGCGTTCTACTGCATCCAAACGATTGGATTCTTTAGTATAAAAGCGCTCCTCAAGGTCAGCAACTTGACGGTGTAAATCAGCAATTCTAGGTTCCCCACTACTGTTAGTAACTGTATTGAGGGGAACAGGATTTACATTTGTTTTTGGTTGGATGGGACGTACTGATTCTGGTACGCACAAAGCTTGCCATAAGGCATCTTTGCAGAGGTCGCTGAACGATTGGTTGGGGTTTTTTTCCAAATGGCTTTCGATCAGCGCAAGTAAACTTTCGTCAGCGACCCCTGGATTGAACGTAATCGATTTAACTTCTTTTTTTGACCATTGGAACATCAGTTTTAAGCCTTAGCGGAGCGATTGGATAGCTGTGCTTCTCCATAAATATACTGCCCTAAAGCATTAGCTTGACGGGATGGAGCTGCTAAATGAGCGTTAATTTTTGCTTCTTTCAGCAGTCTTTGGATATCTTCCCAGAAAAACTCACCACCACCACCAGTCAAAATCACATCGGTAACACGTTCGGGTATCCATGCGAGTACACGGTTACAAATTTCTCGCGAGAACATCTCCGTGAGATTCGGTAAAAAATCATCTAGATTGGTTGGCTTGCTAGCACCACGAGGACGGTAGAAGCGATCGCCTTTGGGACGGTTTACTGCCGAAATCAATGACAATGATTGGGCATCTGAGCCTTCGATTTCAGCTGCTACCAATTCATAAAACTTGTTCATCCCAAATTCTTCACTCTTGGAAGCACCACGTGCAAAGCGGAAGTTATCAACCATCAAGCAGTCAATTGTTTGATGCCCGATATCCACAATTGCTACCGAAACTTTAGTAAAGTCGGGTGTTGTTGGTCCTTTTTTCGGTTGAGCTTCACACCACAACAAGCTACCATAGCCTTCGGGCATAATCCATACTTTTGTAACATTCAAATTCACAGTCTCACCACGGAAATTCATGATGTGGGGACCACTAATTTGACTGATTAACTGATTTTTCTCACGCTCGAATTGCTCTTGAGAGTGATAGGGCAAACTCAAAACTACGGAAATCTCGTCTTGAAGTTTAAAGTAACCAGCGCAAGATAAAACCTTTGCCAGCGCGTCTTCTACCTTCGATTGACCAACACCTAAATTTGCGCCAAAGTCAGCTGCTAGCTGACCTATTGCATATCCACTTCCTTGAAACTCCATCCATAAATCCATCAATGGGTCAGTTGCACGAACTTCAAAAACTCCACTGCGGACTTCTTCCATTGTCATTTTTTTGACATTAGAAGGAATAAATACAACATTATTCGGTTCGCGACTGACAGAAGTTTTTGTTGAAGTTCTACCTAAATCGACGCTGAGAATATTTTTACCTATGCCATTGCCCGGTTTAGGGACAGTATTCAAAGGATTTGCGTTCATCGGTGTTGATGCCGAAACGCGATTCATTGGTATTGAAGCAGCGTTCATTGGAGTCGCTGCACTGATTGGCGAAGAGTTGCTTGGTTGTTGGTCTGTCATGAAAGCTCCTAGTAGTTACTCAGCTTTAACAAATTATCACGCCCATCTTACAAAAATACGAGTACCAAAAAATGCAGGTACTAGAAATCTGTCAAGAATTCAAATGTAGCTAGAAATACGCTAAAAACTATCAAAGACTAGCGCAAAAAATTGTCTTTGTCTATTTCGCGCTTTATATTAACTGAATAAATTAGTCACAAAAATATTAGGGGTTAAAGCTTGTTGAACTAGCTCTAATGCCTGTTGAGGGTAAATGCATCCATTGCGTTGCAATGGCGTTTTATCTGCTTCTGCGCTTTTGTTTGCGCTTAAATATCCAAAAGCATGAGCCCAGTAGAAGACCTGCCAAAACAATTTTGGATACGGGAGCAAGGTACTTGTCCACAAGTTCATATTGGCTACCTAACACGTATCCTGAGTATGTTAGCAAACCTACCCACAGGGCGCTACCTACAGTTGTATAAAATAGGAATGGAATTAGAGGCATATTACTAATTCCGGCTGGAACTGATATTAAAGTTCGTATTCCTGGTACCAGTCTGCCGATGAATACTGCTGTACTTCCTCGACGTGCGAACCACTGGTTGGCTTTGGTGATATCGTGACTGGATACGGTTATCCACTTGCCGTATTTGTCAGCGAGTTGTTTCAAACGTTTTTCACCAAGCATTTTTCCTGGGTAGTACCAAACTAGTCCCCCGATAACTGAGCCTATCAATCCTGCCAAAAATACCCCGAATATATTCAGAGGTACGACTTCAGGCGGTAATTTACCCAAAGCTTTTACTGCTGCCACTGCCTTTTCGTTAGCAGTAAAGCCTGCTAAAGGCATAATTAATTCTGAAGGTATCGGTGGAAAAAGATTTTCCAGGAACATCATTAAACCTATTCCCAGGTAGCCCAAGGAATAGATGATTTGAGTTACATTCGTTATTATCCAATCAGACATTCAATTGATTCCCGGAAGCTTAATAATTTTCATCAATAATCATTTCCAGCATTTTCCTTGAAGAAAGCGATCGCCTAACATAAGGAATAGGCAGATTATTTTTCACTCAATTTCGTAATTTACTTAAATTAAATTAATACAAAACACACGGTTGTCAATATAAGAAATCACACAAGTATATAATTATCTGTCAAACATATGTGGAAGCGGGAAGGGAGGAAAAAGTAATCCCCAATTCCCAATTCCCAATCTTTTACACAATCGGAGTTAAGGATTGCATTCGTACTTCAGATTCCCAATCTAAAGGATTCCAAACACGATCTTCAATTGCCATTTGTTCGATTAAACTTGCCAAACGCAGTGCTTTTAATGCTTGTTCCCCACCAACCGAAGGTTGATTGCCACCACGCACGCAGTTAATAAAATGGTCTAGTTCTGCTCGTAGAGGTTCGATATTGCTGGTATAAACCTTTTCAATCAAACCATCCTGCTTATACAACCCTTGGGAATAACTATTGGCAGAATTTGCAGTGTGTCGGTGAATCAATATTTCGTTTTTGAGAAAATCTGCTTCTGTCAGTGAGTGTTTGGTATGAGCGGAAATACAACGAATTTTGCGATGCGTAATTTTACTAGCTGTTAATGTAGCGACAATCCCATTCGCAAAACCGAGTGTGGCTGTTACATAATCTAAATAAGCTGAATCGGGATTGCGAGTTCCGTTAGCAGTCAGCTTGGCAACAGGAGATGCGGCTAAATCGAGTAACAAATCAATATCATGAATCATTAAATCCAGAACAACCGAAACATCGTTAGCACGATTGGAGTAGGGACTCATCCGATGTGCTTCGAGTGCTACCACTTGTTCGGTTTTGAGAACTTTGCTCAATTCCTGGAAAACTGGATTAAAACGCTCGATATGACCTACCTGCAAGATACACTGAGATTCAGCCGCCGCATTGACGAGTGATTCGGCTTCAGAAATGGTAGCTGCAATGGGTTTTTCTATGAGGACGTGAACCCCAGCCAGTAAACAACTAATCCCAACTGCGTAATGCATCCTAGTAGGAACTGCAATACAAACTGCATCTACAAGGTTTATCAGTTCGGTATAGTCTTCAAAAAAGCGGGTTTTATACCTACTAGCTGTTTCCAATCCACGATCAATGTTAATATCTGCGACTCCAACCAGTTCAACATCTTTCATTGAACTAAACACGCGAACGTGATGTTGCCCCATGTTACCCACTCCAACCACGCCGACGCGGACTGGACGCGGCTGGTTGCGCTGTGTATGTGGATTTGGTTCTGCCAATGACATGCTATCCTGCACTATTATTTTCTCCTCAACCACCAAATATTAGAGAGACGCTACGGTCGCTTGGATTTATACAAAATACCAAGAATAAACCGTGTAAAACCATCCAGATGGTAACATGGTGGTTATGTTTATGAAGAATTTCAAAGTTTACTGTGAGTTCCCGATATCTGGTTCCCTTTTCCCTTAACTATTCAACTTACGACTTTTTGTCTACCTTTATCCAAAATACATTGTTCCTTTTTATTAACTTTAAATTATTGAGTTTTCATCAAAATTTCAATGTTTACAATCCTGGATCATGAGTATTTGTGGCAATATTTTTGTGGCGATCGCGGAATTGAAAACTGTTTTTTACGTGCATAAAATTACAAAAATCACTAACTTTAATACTTGTAGCAGCATATACAGAAAATGTGGAAACTTTCACATGCAATTTTTAGTTACAGCCACTAATGGGATTTAAGATCGTGTTTTCAGATCATCTGCGGGATTGTGTCAGTTTAGTTAAGAGCTAAAAGCAAGGGATAAAGGAAGGGTATTGACGATGAAAGCTGTAATTTTATTATCTGGAGGATTAGACTCTTCGACTGTTTTATATCAAGCATTCGCCGATGTTTGCGATTGTTATGCAATGTCATTTGACTACCAACAACGGCATAAACGCGAGTTAGACTCCGCATTTGCAATTGCCAAACAAGTGGGAGTTATCCAACATCAATTGGTAAATTTTGACTTAAGGCAGTGGGGAGGTTCAGCACTTACAGACGAAAAACTCGATTTACCTGTAGAGCGTTCCTTGACAGATATGGCGCAAAATATCCCCATTACCTATGTTCCCGCCCGTAACACTATATTTTTGAGTTTTGCCCTTGCCTATGCCGAAACCATTGGGGCAGAGAGGGTTTATATTGGCGTTAATGCCCTTGATTATTCAGGATACCCAGACTGTCGTCCTGACTATATGCAGGCAATGCAAGAAGTTTTTCGTCTGGGGACTAAGCAAGGACGTGAAGGAGAAGCTATTTCTATAGTTTCCCCCTTAATTAACTTGAAAAAAACCGAAATCATTCAATTAGGGAATCAACTGGGGGTACCTTGGAAATTAACTTGGTCTTGCTATGCAGGTGGAGAAAAAGCCTGTGGGGTTTGTGATTCCTGCCGTTTACGTCTTGCGGCTTTTGCAGAATTAGGTTTAGAAGACCCAATTGATTATGAATCCTCATAACTGAAGCGTTGATCAATTTAGTGGGATTTAGTGCGATCACCTTTACAAAAATTAACTAAATTACATAACGTCCTCCTCCAGACACAGCCCTATCTGACTCTGCATCAACTCTTCGCAACTGAATTTGATGCAATCTTGGCCCTACAACTGACATAATCGTAAACTCGCAGTTTTGATAGACAAAAACCTCTCCCAATTGGGGTATTTTCTGCATTTGGTACAGCAAAAATCCCCCGAGAGTCTGATATTCTCTGGTCAGAGGTAAATTGACATGCAAAGCTTCGTTCACTTCTTCAAGGTTGATTTGTGCCTGGACTAAAAAGGTTTTTTCGTCTAAGGTTTGGATTAATAAGCCATTAGCTGCTTCTGGTTTGCCAGCATTACCAATAATTTGAGCAATAACATCTTGGATTGTCACCAGTCCCGCAGTACCACCAAATTCATCCACAACCATCACAATCGCAGGTTTTTCTTGTTGCATAGCTGGTAAGAGTTCGCGTAACAATGTATGCTCTGGCACAAACCTTACTGGACGTATCCAATGTTGAATTGGTGTTTCTGCGGTGATTTTGCCTAATGCTAGGGGCTTGATCAGGTCTTTGAAATAAATTATCCCACTAATATCATCAATAGATTCACTGATTACAGGGTAAGATGAGTAACCAGTAGCAGCCATAAGTTTGAATAATGACTGTAAAGAGGCTTTTTTGGGTAGGGAGACAATACTGGGGCGGGGAACCATAACTGCTTGCACAGTGGCTTCTCCAAATTCAAAAACTTTTTTTAACAGTTCGCGTTCTTCCGCTAGCAGTCCAATTGATTCGCGCTCTGTGGAGATAATTAATTGTAATTCTTCAGATGTGACAGGGGGTCGCCAATTTTTACTGTTGTACTCAATACCAAATAATTTCAGCAAACAACGGGTTGATTGGTTGAGTACCCAAATAAAAGGTCTAAAAAACCTGACAATTGCTCGGATTAAAGGCCCTAAAAACCGGGCTAACTGCTCAGAATAGAGCATAGCAATTGATTTGGGACAAAGTTCCCCTAAAACTATTTGCAAATAAGTAATCGCAAAAAATGTGATCGGGATTGATAGGGAGTGAGCAATAAATTGGTTGTCGCCATTGAATAAAGGTAATGATTTCAGCCAAATATTAACTAACGTCACGATAGAACTTTCCCCAATCCAGCCCAAAGCCAAACTCGAAAGAGTAATACCCAACTGAGTGGTGGATAGGAGCCTATGTATACTACGTTGTAAGGCTTCAACCGCAATTGCACCAACATCACCAGTCTCAACTAACTGTTGAATCCGCGAACGACGCACCGTCACTAACGAAAATTCTGCCATCACGAAAAAGGCGTTAATTGCAATTAGCAATAACACCGACAACAACCTCAGCCCTACATCCGTCCAATTTACCTGACTGATTAACACCCGTTGCCAAAGCTCATGAAAAATAATTATTGATTAATGATGATTGGGTATTAAGGAATGGAGCGGAAAAGTATTCTTTCTTATCCCCTCCCTGCTCCTTCCTGATTTCTACTACCTTGCAACCGGAATATTCGAGACTTCCAGTCGTAATTTTTGTGCTGGATAATCAGTTAAAGCCAAGGAAATTTTTTTCACATCATCAAGCAATGGAGTTGGGATGCTGACAGTTCCCGAAAAAGTTTCACTCTTTCCTGGCAATTCTGCTGGTAAACCCTCTGTACTTGCACTCAACGTTCTTCCCTTATCGTCGGTAACGTCTAAAAAACTATATAAAAAACGTACAGTTTCCGAACCTTTATTTTGCATTTTCACGCGCAAAATTAAATCTCCACCAGAAAATCTGGCAGACTGCACCACAAAACTAACACCTTGATTTTCTGCATTCACAGGAAATCCAGCTTGGGGCTTTTCTTCTACCTCTTTCGGTTTTTCCTCTGGTTCCTGTTTATTGGCTTTAGTATCTTCGTCTTCATCTTCTGACTGTTCTGATTTTGTGGCTTTGGTTTTGCCTTCAATCCGTGCCTTCACCAGTTTTAATATTTCTTCTTCCCTCAATAGTGCTACACCTGACTGAGAAGTGTTACCCGCCTTACCACTGGCGAATTTAGTAGTTGGGCGAGCATCAGGCGTGGTTACACCCTTGAGAGCTTTACTACCGATATCGAAACCCAAAATAGCGCTTACAGAGCCAGCTCCTAACATTAGGGTCAATAAAATCAACGTTAGTAGTACAGTAGAATTAAGTTTCATCGCTGACAATACTCTTGCTTTCCGTTCATGGGGGGCTATCTAAAAATTACCGAGGTTATGGGACTCGAACTTTAAGTAAGCTTAATCAATATTAGTTAATCAATATTAGTTTGCACTATTTCCCAGTCAAATTATGTAATATGAAAATCTGATAGACTATTATTGCCATCGGCGAGCTTAATTTTTTGTTTGAACAGTTCCTAGTGAGACAGTACACAAAATTGCGATCGCACGCTAAGATATAAAGTGTATTTTAAAGGTATCAAATTTTGACCAGGGTTGGCCGATCGGTTTAGGCAACGAACTCATAATTCGTCCCAGACAGGTTCAACTCCTGTACCCTGGATTTAGTTAAAAGTTAGTCGAAAAGAAAGTACTGAGTTAAAAATCCAGAATTTTCACCCAGCACTTGCAAATTTCACCACTATCTTGGTGGCATATTATCAAAGCGGAACTCAGTACCGCTTCTATATTGGCTTTGGTTGAGTCGGGGAGACATGATCAATGATGTATTGTAAGGATTGGGTAAATCTGGAGTTCTTATATATGGATCATTCATTGCTTGTTGCATGATTACGTCCTGATAAACCTTGTTTACCAGCTCCGCATCCCTCTCAATTTGATTTTCTGGGAAAGAATTACGGAATAAAGAACCAGGACCAAGAATTAAGTCAAGATCACGTCGAAAACCCTGATTGCGGTAATAATCGGGACTATTTTTGAAATAAGCTCTTTCAATAACTTCACTAGCTGTTTCGTAATTAGGGGTATTGTCTTGTGCAGTTGCCACCGATGGTAAACTTGCAGCAGCCAGTACCAACAAACCAGTCATTGCTTTAAAATTTAAACCCATAATAATTACTCCTCTATTTTTTCTATTTGGCGATCGCATCTTCACTTATGCTTAAGAGAGAGAACTCAAGCGCGAGTTCAACCATTGGTGTAGCACAATTTTTTACCATCTGTAATGAGTTATCCTGCTGAAATTCTGCCGCAGTCTGAAGCTTGGGCTGCGAATACTGAGATAAATACTTTACGCAACAAGTTATTAGATTTACTTTGCCAAACAGCCTATAAGGAAGGAGATTTTCTTCTCTCTTCCGGGCAACCGAGCAAATACTATATCAACTGTAAACTCGTCACTCTTCACCCTCAAGGGGCATTAGCAACGGGACGCTTATTTTTAGCGATGTTGCCAGCAGATACCCAAGCGGTAGCAGGATTAACATTGGGTGCAGACCCAATTGTCAGTGCTGTCAGCGTTGTCTCTGCTTATGAAAACCACCCAATTCCAGGATTGATTATTCGCAAAGAAGCAAAAGGGCACGGTACACAAGCATATATCGAAGGGCCAATATTACCAGAGGGTGCCAAAGTAGTCGTGCTAGAGGATGTTGTCACCACTGGACAATCGGCGATGAAAGCTGTGGAAAGGTTACGGAATGCAGGTTATACCGTTGAGCAAGTAATTTCACTAATAGACAGGAAACAAGGGGGGGCTGAGTTTTATCAATCACAAGGGTTGAAGTTTGAAACAGTGTATGGGATTGAGGATATTCAACAAAGATATGGGGAAAGCAAATAATTAAGGACACCCCAGTGAGTGTCCTGATTGAATCATATCCCTGGAATTTTAGCTGAATCTAAAATTCCCAGTTACTTACTACCATTGCCATTGCCATTACCACTACTAATCAAGATACGCTCAGTGAGCTTTTCGGGTACTTCTTGAAGATGGTCAAATTCCCAATGGAACGAACCAACACCTAAAGTTTGCGATCGCAATTCCACGATGAAATTTTGCATCTCCGCTTGGGGTAAGTATGCGATTACACTATCCCAACCTTGCCAGTCGTGGATGCCTTCGTAACCCAAAATTTGACCACGCCTTCCACTCAGGATTTGCAGCACTCTAGATGTAAATTCATTTGGTGTCGATACTTGAATGCGAAGTATTGGTTCTAACAATGCAGGTTCACACTGCGGCAATCCAGTTTGCATTGCCAATCTTGCCGCTTGTTTAAATGCTTGTTCGGAACTATCGACGTTGTGGTAAGAACCATTCGTCAAAGTTACACCCACATCGACCACCGGGAAACCTAAAGGTCCATGGGCGAGAAATTCGCGGACACCCATTTCCACACCAGGAATATACTGCTTGGGTACAACTCCGCCCACGATGGTTTCTTTGAAGCTAAATCCCTCACCCCGTGCTAGAGGTTTAATTTCCAGGAATACATCTCCAAATTGCCCATGTCCACCACTTTGATGTTTGTAGCGTCCATGTACCGATGTCGTCGCCTTACGAATAGTTTCTTTGTAAGGTACTTGGGGTAAGTGGGTGTTCATCGGTAGATTGTATTTGCGGCGCAAACGATCTAGAGCAACTTGCAAATGAATTTCCCCTTGTCCCCAGAGGATGACTTCGTGGGTATCGCCGTGCTGTTCCCATGCCAGTGAGGGGTCTTCTTCCATGAGTTTGGTAATGGCGCTACTCAATTTCACCTCATCATTGCGTTTTTCGGGAGTAATCGCCAATGCATAGACGGGTTCCAAGGCTGGGGCTTTCGGTAATTGTGGTTTGGGCGATGATTCAGAGGTGAGAATATCGCCAGTGATGATACCTTCCATGCGGCTAAGGGCAACAATTTCACCAGCCCCAACTTCATTAATCGAGTTTTGCTGCTGTCCGCAGAGACGATAAATACCACCCGCGCGCACACCGTTGAGGACTGCACCATCAGTGAGTTTGCCACTCCAGAGACGAACTAGTGAAAGCTTGCCTCCTTGAGGAGTGTAGAAGGTTTTCAATACCTGGGCGAGTGGAGTATTGTGATTGACTTGAATTCCCCGTCTCTCGGCTGTCGTTTCTGGCTCGGGAGCTTCCCGCCAAATCGCCTCCAATAAAGGTCTGACACCGTAGTCCAGTTCCGCAACACCGAAAAATACTGGTACAACTAAATCTGCACCTAATTCCAGTTTTAAGTCTTTGAGAATTTCCTCTTGGGGTGGTTCAATATCTTCTAGAAGTTCTTCAAGTAAATGGTCGTCAAAATTAGCCAATGCTTCTAGCATTTCTGCCCGGGCAATGTGTTCTTCTTCTTTAAGGTGTTCGGGAAACGGGATCGGATCAGCTGGTGCGCCGGGGTGGTATTGATAGGCTTGTTCACTAACTAAATCAATAAATCCGGTGAGTTCTTCCCCACGCATGATGGGATATTGGTGCGCCACTAAAGGACGACTGGAGACGGCTTTCAGGGCATGTAGAGTATCTAAAACGTGGATATTTGCCCGATCCATCTTATTGACAAAAACTATATGGGGAATTTCCCAATCGTCGAGGAATTTAAATAAAGGTGCGAGTGTGAGAACTCGGTCTGTAATGGGTTCACAAACAACAATCGCTGCATCTACACCCATGAGGGCATTATATGTTTCTTGGGCAAATTCGATGCTGCCGGGACAATCGATAAAGGTGAAACGTACATCGTTATATTCAGTAGAAGCGGCACTCACCTCAACGCTCATTTTGCGTTCTCTAGATTCAGCAGCGCTATCGCCAACGGTATTACCATCTTTAACGTTGCCTTTTCGTGTAATTGCCCCCGTGACAAACAATAAACTTTCCAGTAAAGTGGTTTTTCCACTTAAATAGGGACCGACAATCGCGACATTCCGTGAACCCGATTTGACTTTTTCGGTCATACAACCTCCTTTGCGGTCTGTGATTTCAAGCCGCACCAGTCTAAGTTTGTGAAGAGAAAAAACAGATAATTGAGAAATTTTCTGTCTTTAATTTGACTTTACTCGTCTTGGGTCAAATCAGCTGCAAATCATATTTTGTTGTAATATTTATTTCAAGAAATTTTAAGGACTGCGAAGAATAATAGCTAAACCTAAAGTTTTATAAAAATCAAGGTTCATGCATACGACTTTTTCTGTCGTTTATGACAAAACAGTTACGCAAATATAATGGAAAAATTATGCGAGTAGATTTAAAAAAATACGCCTTTAACAGGAAAGGCTTAAGGAGAAAGGGTAAAGTCAAAAAAATGATTTTGTCGGGGATGAATTTTTATGCGCGTACTTGGGCGAACTTTTCCAAAAATCGCTTACTCAAGCTCACGAGTATCATCTTAATAATCGCCACAATTCTTTCTTCCTCCTCCCCCGCTTACTCTAATTTTCCTCCCCCTGCCTCTTCCCTGATTGCCCAAGAAGGATATGTGGGGAAAACTGCCGTAGACTTCCTCAATGAAGGCTTACAATTAATTCAAGCAGGGAAAGTCCCAGATGCGATCGCATCTTTTCAAAGAGCAACTGAACTTGATTCTCGACTTGCTCCTGCACATTACAACTTGGGGTTAGCATTACGTCAAGCCGGACAATTACAACCGGCGGCAGATGCATTTTACCGTGCCACTCAATCTGATCCCAAATTTGCCCTTGCCTATGCAAATTTAGGAGGCGCATTGCTGGAAGGCGGAAATTGGCAACAAGCAGGAGATTATTTACAAAGAGCGATCGAGTTAGAGCCAAAACTCGGTATGGCACACTATAATATGGGCTTATTAAGGCACCAGCAACGCGACTGGGATAAAGCTATATCCTCATTGAAAAAAGCAATAGAATACAGCAAAAATGCTCCCGAACCATCTTACTATTTAGGGTTATCTTATCTCCAACAAGGAAAAGCAGATAAAGCCAAAGATGCATTTCGCAAAGCTGTGAAAATGAATCCCAACTATACCGAAGCACATTACAATCTCGGTTCAATTTTATATAGCCAAAAGAAGTATAAAGAAGCCTTAGAATCGTTTAGAAGATCAGCAGAAACTAATACCAATTACCCCAACGCATACTATGGTGCTGGATTAACATTTATACAATTGCGTCAATGTGCAGATGCAGTACAGGTATTTCAATATGCCAGCAATTTATATAATACTCAGGGTAATCCCCAGTGGGCAAATATGGCTCAACAGCAATTACAACAAGCTCAAGTCTGTAATGTTCCAGGGCAATAATCAGAAATTTATCAGCTATCACCGCCTTGGTGTCAGATACAAAATCCAAAACGTATAGTTTTTTGAGAAATTAATTAGAATCAATAACCAATAAAATCTTGCCCAAAAAGAGTGAAATTGTTGATAAATTACCTATTCATTTAGGATGATGAATCAAAAATTTTAGGGGAGTAAAAGTGAGTAAGAAAAAGTAAAAACACTCAGGAGGGTCATTTTATGACTCAAGCGACAACAAAGGATACACAACGGGCATTGAGCAACTTAGAATACGACTTTGTGACTGTACTACAAAATAAAGCTGAAGCAGTCAAAGCTTACGAAACCTACATCAAAGATGCTCAAGAATCTAACTCACAACCTTGCGTTGAACTGTTCCAAAAATTACGTCAAGCAGACATTGAGCATGTACAAGAAATTCGTCATCATCTACAACAAGTGATGCAAAAAGGCAAGATGTAAAATTGATTTTCAGTTAGTATTTTTACTGAGAGAGGCTATTTACCAATGCTCCAAAAGAAAGTAACAGTTGATGTGGGGATGTGGAGAGAGACACCAGATGTATGTGTTGCCAAATTTGGGGGAGAGTTACAGCACTTTGTCGGTAAATGAAGTCAACCCACGTGGATTATCATCAACCCTCCTTAAATTCATCGGGAGGGTTTATTTATTGATATTAAAATTACAGTTTATTCTGCTTTCTTGGCATTTTTATTTACCTTTAAATACTTTCCTTGACTTTAGTTTCAGCAAAAATATTTGTAATCGCCAGGATTCGATATATGATTGCGATCGCGGCTAATAAGATAGTCACAAATTTATATAAATAACTTCATAATTGTTATAATACTCTAATGAAATTTTAAATCTGCCGATGAAAGATTATAAAGATTATCTCACTTAGACAAAAATTTAAAAACAATTTTAGGAAATCAGATATATTGTTAAACTTAGCTTTTATGCTACCATACACATTATCGTAGAATATATAATACTATGACGGAAGCAGAACAGCTACCGCTATTCTTAAAAAAATATCCTGTATTTTCAGAGTCTTTTACACCTAATGCAAATGTTATCTTGCATACTGGTGTAGCTGAAATTTTTTTGTATTCATTACCTTCTGAAATAGCAACTCTGATTGTTACATCTCCACCATATAATATTGGTAAAGAATATGAAACTCGTCGTAGTATTGAACTTTATTTAGCAGAGCAAGATTCAATTATAGATGAATTGGTAAGAGTTTTAAATACGCAAGGAAGTCTCTGCTGGCAAGTGGGGAACTATGTGCAAAATGGTGAAGTGTTTCCACTTGATATTTACTATTACCATTTATTTAAAAAACGTGGCTTAAAATTACGTAATCGTATAATTTGGCATTTTGGGCATGGATTACATGCATCAAGACGTTTTTCAGGACGTTATGAAACATTACTTTGGTTTACAAAAAGCGACACATATACCTTTAATTTAGATGCTGTCCGAGTACCATCAAAATATCCAGGGAAACGTCATTTTAAAGGTAAAAATAAAGGAATGCCATCAGGAAATCCTCTAGGCAAAAACCCTTCTGATATTTGGGAAATAGTAGCTCATGAATGGGAAAAAGAACTGTGGGATATTCCCAATGTCAAGTCAAACCATCCAGAAAAAACAATACACCCCTGTCAATTTCCCGTTGAGCTTGTGGAACGGTGTGTCCTTGCTTTTACTAATGAGAATGATTACATTCTCGATCCCTTTTGTGGTGTGGGTTCTTCATTAATTGCAGCCATTAATCATAATCATCAAGCAATTGGAATTGATAAAGAACAACGTTATACAAATATAGCAAAAGAAAGATTAAAAGCTTTATATCGTGGTGAATTAAAATTACGTGCAATGGGTAAAGCAATTCATAAACCAACGGGACGGGAACGTGTTGCACAAGTTCCTGAAGAGTGGAAAAATCAAGATTTATTTGAGGTAATTACAGAATCATGATTATTGCTGGAGAATACTCCTTTAATGGAGGGAAAGAGTATATACAGCAACAGTATCCATGTTTATTAGATGAGATATATGAAGTCATTGGGAATGTTGATGCAAGACAACATAGGACAAAAGAAAGTAAGGAAGCTAGACGTAACTATCAAATGTTGTATAGTCCTCCATCCCTTAATAAAGCATTCAAAATAGGATTTGGAACACGTGGTTGGATAAATAGACGTGTTCGTTGTGAATATCCAACAAAATTCTATACGCCTGGGTATCAAACAAACGTAAAAATGGATGGTTCTTTCCGAGATATGGATTTTGTGAAAGAAAAGCTTGGTGTTGAGGTTCAGTTTGGTAAGTATTCGTTCATGGTGTACAACGTCTGTGCAAAAATGACGATTTTCAAAAATTTAGGACATATTGATGCAGGAGTAGAAATAGTACCAGTGAAACAACTTGTAAATGCAATGTCATCTGGTGTTTCCTTCTTCGAGCAATTTATTTGGGACTTAGAACAACGTGGGGTTTCAAATATAGATATACCTGTTCTTATTCTTGGTTATAGATGACGAATACGGAGGGCAAATTATAGCAACAGCACAAGAAGCTATAGATTTACAATAAAGCAATAACCAAAACTTTATAAATTACTTGGGGTTAGGTTTATTGAAGTCACGTTACACTAAGTCACAAAAAGTTTAAACTAACCCTGATCGCAATGCAACTACAGCTGCTTGTACTCTGTCATCTACCGAAAGTTTATTCATAATTCCCCGAACGTGAGTTTTAATAGTATTAGGACTGAGATATAGTTTTTCAGCAATTTCTGGATTACTCAAACCATCTACCATCAATCTCAATACATCTAACTCCCGTTGCGATAAATTAGCTGTATTTCCTTGGTGAGAAGGAGGTTTCAGATTTTCAATTACTTTCCTCGCAATTTGCGGATCAAGATATGTAGCACCTTCTACAGCCGCAGAAATTGCACTTAAAAGTCTTTCAACGGTTGCACCCTTAATACAGTAAGCATCTGCGCCACTAGATAAGGCTGCAATAATCTCAGTTTCCGTTTGATGTGAGGTTAACATGACTACACGCACTTCCGGTAAAGCTGCTTTAATCTGTTGTGTTGCGGCAATGCCATCCAAACGCGGTAAGCCAATGTCCATTACCACCAAATCTGGTTTGAGTTTCAACGCTGCCTGTACACCAAAATAACCGTCATCAGCTTGTCCAATAATTTCCAGTTGTGGGTAAGCCATCAATGACTGTTCGAGTCCTAACTGCATCATTGGGTCATCTTCAACAATTAAAATGCGTAGGGGAGGTGCACCAATTGGTAGATTTAGGGACATATTGAGAATAGGGGTGAGAGTGAAGTTTAACTAATAACTAAATAAATCTCAATTTCCTACAATTATTTTGTTGACTGGAAAATTTTTTGGCAGAGAATAAATAGGTCTTTCGGTATAGCTGGCACAGGTTTTATAATTAAAGTTTGAACATAAAAGCTTATCTACTATCTTCACATAAATCAATAGCTTTTGCAGCTTGATTATTTAACTAAAAGTAAATATTACATTTAGCAATTATTCATAAATATAAAATATCCCCGACTTGGAAGAGCTATCGAGGATATGAAATATGCTGTTTATACTATTACCAAATTTTATTACCAAATAATTACATATGTATCTTCTTGATTAACTCTACCAATACCGTTTAAAAGTGGATTTTGGGGTGTATTCGCCGCAACATTAATCACAGTACAATTACTATCAAAAAATAATACTTGTCCATTCCCAGGGGTAAACCAAAAATCACGCACTTTCAAATCATTTGGCACTTTTAATAAGGCAGCATCTCCATCTTTATAAATAGGTGGTTTTTGACCAAGAAATTTCACAAAGTCACGGTTACTAATTTGGAAAGAGGAGAATGTACCAATGTATAAATTATTTTCATCAAATGCCAAACTACGAGTTCTATTAGTATTGGAACGACTAGAACTAGGTAGTAGTCGAGGTATGGAAAATTGTCCACGTTTTACCGTACCAGTCGATGCATCAACGATCGCATAATAACTAAAATGCGCTGATTTGGCATCAAATGCATCATTGAACATGTCGTAGGTGACTAATGTGGAAGTTGATAAGTCTTTGCCATTCCAACGATAAGCTGTATTGCCACCTGCGGATTCTCCGAGAACTGCGACTTCGCTGTCATTAGCAACAACTCTGTACATGCGTGTATCTGCCATGTCATTACCAAGTTCGTTACCGGAAAAACCCCAAGTTTGCCATAGCTGTGTCAGGGTGTTGGTAATTTGGAAGCATCTTAAAAATGCACTTTGGACTGGTTGTTTTTTTTGGGTGTTGCGTTGGTTGTTATAGCCAACAACGTAGAGTTTATTATTTTTGATGGCGATATCTTCGACGTAATCAGCACTAATTGTGATTTGAGTCACGAGGTTATGATTACTATTATCGAAAACACGAATGGTTTTATCTGTTAAGTATGCAGTAAAATCGCGATCGCTATCAACTCTGGCTTTTTGCGGAGGTGTGGGGTTAATAAATACAGTTTTCAGGATATTCTCGCTGATACTGTATTTGAGTAATTCACCTTGAGTTGCAATGAATATATTCTCACTATTTTGATAAGTCTTGTCGCTGCTATGGGAAATATCAAATGCAGGTGTGGTTAAAGGTATTGCCGAAATTGGTTTGGGGTTATTGGCTGCGATTTGAAATAAAGTATTTTCGTTGGTTACGAAAAGTTGATTTTGGCAATAAATAGCGGTGCTAAGTTTACCAAGATTAAGATAGGTTGCCATTCGTGGTTGCGGAGGTTCCATCGATTTGGCAGTTTTGATGGAAATAACGGATAAAGTGTTGTTGCCAGTAATATACAAAATGTCACCGACCAAAACAGCAGATGATATTTCATGGGGAGGTGTAGGAATACTATGCCAAATTTGATTGTTCCACCAGAGAAGTTCTTGGGAACGGGGATTGTAGGTTAATAGAGAGGAGTTACTGAGGGGAAATAATAGGATTTTTCCAGCGTGCGATCGCAATTGCTGCCATCCTGAATTATTATCTAGATTATTCAGGGAACGCTGCCATACACCTTGTTCTGTAGATGCATATAATATGCCATCGGGTGTTGTGCACAATTGTCCAAATGGTCCAAATGGTTTACCGCTCAGATTCAGTAAATTGATATTTTCAGTAATATCTATTTGCCTATATAGTTGAGCTTCACTTTGATTTTCTTTTTGTAGCTGCCAAACTGTTTCTCTCGCGATGGGATTTTTATCTTGCTCAAAGAGTTGTTTGGCTCGGAATCTCAATCCAAACCAGAAATTATTACCTTTGGCTGCAATTCCCACCGATTGACTTGATTTCCACAATTTGAGCGGCGCAATTTCGGCTTTTATCCAATTATTACCGGGGGTATATTGATGTAAATATCCAGCTTCGTTAATACCCCATAAAGTGTCACCATCAACTACAGCTAAATCAACAAAGCTACTGTTAGGAATCGCTTTCCATCCACTTGTTCCTAACTTCATTTCATAGGCTAGGGAATTTACAATTACATAAGTGACTGTATCACCGATTAGATATTGGGAAATACTTCCGGAATTGGGAGATGAGGCAATAATTTCCCATGTTGTGTTATCTCGATACTGCCAAATTCTATTTTTTAATGTTAATACTAAGCTGTTATTTTTACTTAGTTGAAGAGAAATTATTTTACTCGTATTGTCGGGCAATAAGATTTTTCCCCAAGTTGCTGTTGTTTCCTGAAGCACTGGTAAAGGAGAATTTACAGGCATTTCTTGTATTAAAGTCATATCCTGAAGGCATGTATAAATTTATAGTTTGGTGATAACATTGATTTTCTGCGAGTGAAAAGGGGGTAAGAGCCATGAGGGGTAAGGGCAGTATTTTTGATTTTTAATACTGCCTAGGTAATTTTTAGGGAGTATTGATGCAGGGGTAAGGAGAAAATAATATCCCCAACTTTGTGATTAGTGGGGATATATTAGGGATATAAAATAAGGTTTGAGATTTTTATTGAAGAGGCTATCTATAAAGTAAATCTGAAGACTAAAGAAACCCAGTTTCTTTGATTTAAGTATCGAGCATCATTTTACTTTTTGATGAAAAACCGGGTTTTGATAAATTTCGGCTAGAAAGTCAAAAATTCGGAATTTTTTGACAGAACTAGTATCCTAAAAATGCATCCTGATGACAAAATCTCCATCCATATTTAGATTACCACTAGTTAGGGTAAAAGCAATCAACAAATTTTGAATTTTCAGGAAAATATTGGCGATGAATATAGATATTGATAATCATAAAATCAAGTATTTTATAAAAACATTTTATTAAATTATTTGACAATATATGGAGTGTAGGCAGAAGAAAAATTCATCTCTGTACTTGATTTACAGACTTTTGGTGTCAACCTGTAGGGTGATTCGCCAGGGTATGATTTTTTGTGAAAGTTTACTATAAATGTATAGTGAATTATGAGTCAATGAAATTAACCAAACCTGGATTCCAGACTTTATTTGCGATCACATTTGTCACGCTATCTACAGCTTGCGGTTCTCCAGTCAACCCTTCCAGCTATGCTATTGAAGTTTCGGAAACAGCCAATGTTAAAGAAACTCCATCAAAACAGCGCCAAGCAAGAGCAAATCAAACCTATGCAGATGTACAAGCATTAGTAAACCTGGGAGCGCGGGTTACTGGTACAGATGCAGCCAAAAAAGCCAGTGTTTATCTAGCTGAACAATACCGTCAAGCCGGTTATAAAACCAAAATTCAGACTTTTACTTATACAAAATTTGTCGATTTAGAATCAAATATTATTGTTGACGGTAAAACAATTAAAGGATATTCCCTAAAAGGGACAATTCCCGGCAAAGTCAAAGCCCGTTTGGTAGCAATTCCTAACTTTGGACGTACCAGCGATTTCATCAAAGCCAGTCAGGTTAAAGATGCTGTCGCGATTATTAAACGTGGTGAAATTAAGTTTGCGGAAAAAGTACGTAATGCGGAAAAAGCTGGTGCTAGTGCTGTGGTAATTTTCAACAACAAAAGCGAACATTTTCGCAGTGGTGCATTAACAGAAACATCAAAAATTCCGGTTTTAGCAATTTCCGGGGAAGAAGGTGAAAAGTTAGTGGCGCAGACTCGCAAAACTCCCTTGAATGTAACACTTAACGTTAATGGCAGAAACCAAAAAGTCACAGGACGTAATGTTATCGCCCATCTCGCAGGTGTCACCCAACCTAAAATTATTGTAGGTGGTCATTACGATTCAGTAGAAGATGCCCCAGGAGCCAATGATAATGCTTCCGGTACAGCAGTTGTCCTATCCTTAGCCCGCAATCTCAAAAATTCGCCCCTGGCGCGTCGAGCTTGGTTCGTAGCTTTTGATGGCGAAGAAGATGGTTTACATGGTTCCCAGGCTTTTGTGGAGGAAGCAACACCACAATTTCTCACCAGCTTAAAAGGAATGCTGAACTTTGACATGGTTGGTATCAACAAGCAGTTGCAAATTGGAGGAACACCATCATTAACAGCCCTAGCTCAAATTGTAGAGCCAACAATACAGCTATTTGGTTCCAGTAGTTTAAATGGTGCGAGTAGCGATCATGCTTCGTTTGCGGCGAAAAATATACCAGTTATGTTTTTCCATCGTGGTTTAGAGCCAAATTATCATAGTCCTAACGATAAAACAGTTGACCCCAAATTGCTTGATCAAACCACCGAAGCAGGGATAGATATTATCAAACGCTTGCTTCAGGGCTAATTGGGTTAGTAGTTAACAGTTAATAGTGATTGGTTATTGGTTAATAGTTATTAGTTATTAGGTAATGCTTCTGAGTTGCTGGTTAGTTGAGAGTTATATAGATAAATGTTCTTCATCAACATTCAGAACCCCATAACTTTGGTAACGGATGTGGAGAGTGGGAATATGGAGACAGAGAAGAAGCCCATAGCATAGATAAATTTGGGAGATATCTATTTTTTTAACCAATTAACCACTAACAATTAACAATTAATAATTAATAATCAACAACTCTAACAATGTCTGCTAACCTGACTTTTAAAAATCCTTACGTTATTTTTGCTCTCATTTCAATTGGCGCGATCGCATTTCTTGCCAGTAGTCAAACAATACCTAGCAGGGGGATTACTTCCGAGCTGCCAATTGTTGAATCACCATCATCTCGAGGAAATAGGCGTAATCTTGATACTAATTTTATTGCGATCGCAGTTGAGAAAACTGGCCCTGCGGTTGTGAGGATTGACTCATCACGTACTATCAATGATGATAGTGACGGTAATTTCCGTCGTCGTGTAGCACGGGGAACAGGTTCCGGATTTATTATTAGTTCCAATGGTTTAATTCTCACCAATGCCCATGTGGTGGATGGTGCAGAGCGAGTAACAGTGACTTTAAAAGATGGTCGCCGAATTGCTGGTAGGGTATTAGGTGAAGATAGACGTATGGATGTGGCTGTTGTCCGGGTGCGAGAGCAAAATTTGCCCAGCGTGAGCGTAGGAAACTCCGATAGTCTCCGACCAGGAGAATGGGCGATCGCGATCGGTAGTCCCTTGGGTTTAGATAATTCGGTGACAGTGGGAATTATTAGCGGTACGGGGCGATCAGGTCGTGCCCTCGGTGCAAGAGGAAGTCAAACTGCAAGTTTTATTCAAACCGATGCCGCAATTAATCCCGGGAATTCTGGAGGCCCTTTATTAAACCAACGCGGACAAGTAATTGGGATGAATACTGCAATTATTCAAGGCGCTCAAGGATTAGGCTTTGCAATTCCCATTAATGAAGCTGAAAAAATTGCCGATCGCTTGATTAATAGGACATGAATTTCAGCATCTAAAGCCGCAAAATCCTTATTCATCCAAATATTTTGGAAAGTATCAAGGCGGTTATCACTATATAGTCGAGAAAAAGTCAAGAATATCCCCAACTATTCAGAAAAGCTGGGGATATCAACCTCTAAAAATTACAAATTAATTAATATACTCCACCACATCTTCAGTCTTGAATCTTACCTTCGGTCTTTGGGCACTGTGGTCTTCCTCCGAACGATATCCAGCAGGACAAACCACAACTGCCTTATAACCTTGTGCAGGAAGTTGCAAAACCTCATCATATTTTGTCGGGATAAAACCTTCCATGGGACAGGTATCAATACCCAAAAAAGCAGCCGCAGTCATAAACTGACCCAAAGCAATATAAACTTGGCGAGTAGACCATTCATTAATATCCAAAGGATAAGGTGGCTTATCCATAAATCCCTTGACTACAGAACCAAACTTTTGCAGATTTTCCACAGGTGTTTGCTGAACTTCCGCCATGCGATCGAGATAACGATCAACATCAGCAGCATTCAGGTCTTTTTTGATCGCAAATACAACCAAATGTGATGCATCTACAACTTGTGCTTGTCCCCAAGAATGTGGTAATAACTGCTGGCGTAATTCAGGATTGCTAACAACAAAAAATTTCCAAGGCTGTAGCCCAAAAGAAGAAGGAGCTAAAACCATACTTTGTTCTAGTGCCTTCCACACTTCATCGGGTATTTTTTTGCTAGGGTCAAATTTCTTGGTAGCATAACGCCATTGAAGTTGTTGGAGAACGGAATCTGGAGTAGATACTGCGCTGCTCATATACTAGCTCTCAATTTATTACTTCACAAAAAGTATTGCTGAATCAAAGTCAGGTTTTCATGTAGGATTTTTTCTACAAAAACATACCTAAAATTCAGGAACACTCACAAATATTAACCATATAACAGGGTGTCATAAAATACGAATTTTCGCCTCACCCACCAGCAAACTTCTATGAAAAGATTTCTTCTAAAAGAGAATACTCATGATATAATGAAGTTTTGCGGGTGACTAGCTCAATGGTAGAGCATCAGACTCTTAATCTGCTGGCTCTGGGTTCGAGTCCCAGGTCACCCATAGATTCCGGCTTTATCTCCGTAGAAATCTGCCGAGAATCTGCCAGGAATCTGCCGAAAATTGATAGCTCGGTAAATTTTAATAGGTGTTAGAGAACACTCTACCGACATTAAATAAAATCACTATCAGAAAAATCTAATGCTTTCGCCATAATTCTCCCAAAATCCTTGGGCGGTCTA
Source organism: Calothrix sp. NIES-4101 (assembly GCA_004296455.1). GTDB lineage: Bacteria > Cyanobacteriota > Cyanobacteriia > Cyanobacteriales > Nostocaceae > Brunnivagina. The sequence continues at coordinate 2,085,847 of AP018280.1, read as the reverse complement.
TCTGGGTAAAGCTTGATACGTCCTGTCCCCCGCTCTAAAAAATCTCCCCGCAATGTCGATTTTTGGCGAGTGGTTTGTTCTTGGGCGGTAGCTCGCTTATTAATTTTGTTGATGCGCTTGGAATTAATAATGTAAAAAAAGGCTGGATAAACGCGGGTTGGTTCCCGGTAGAGAGGTTCACCTTTTGCCCTTCTGCCAATTTTTTTAAGTTCAGTATTACCCATAGATAAGACATTAGCGGTGGTGAGGGTAAGCATCCTCTGAAGCATATTTTCTGCGTCTGCTTCTGTAGCTCCATAGGCGTGCATCCATCGCCCATTATCAAGTTTAGCGGTTGCCAGGAAGCTACCCCACATAAAGCCGTTAGCTCCCCCACAAACGTCTTTGACACCCTGCCAAGTGATGCGACGGGGGTTAATGTCGGGTATCTGATATTCGGCTTTAATCAATCGCTTACCGATGGGGTTGGTATAGGGGGGAGTTTTGGAAGAATAACAAAATAATTTTAGTCGGGATGTGTGAACCATCCCCGCGACTTGGTCATCCAATGGTTCCCCGACAATTTGCCCTACATCTTTATCTTCTAATAGTTGAGCAATCCCAACCAACAAAGTAATAATAGGTTTTAAAGTTTCTTCAGTTCCACTTAATATTATTTCCGTCACAGCAAGTATTCGGCTTTAAGTTTAATATCTGCAATACTAGCATCACGAGAAATCCAACGGTTATAGCGAAAAGCTTTAAATTCTAAGCGTCGCGAGGTAACCTCAGCATCAATAAGTTTTTCGGGAATAGAGCATTCGCGGATATATTGCTCTGGCTTCGGAATCAATTTAAAACTAGGAGATACTTGTTTCGGACTGGAATTATAAATAAACCTAGCAATCAAATAAACTCGGTCATCTAACGCAAATTGCCAAGTATCCCAGTTAGTTATAAAAGTAAATCTAAATAAACTGGCATTAAAAGCAATGTCGGGGAATTGTACCCAAGCTTGGTGATTTGCTTGCATTTCCCCAATTACATCCCAAACACCAAAATCATCTACGAACGTACTCATTAATTAAAAAAGTTTCGACATTGTCGCAAATCTCATCAAGGTAATCATCAATGGGGACAGATGACTCTACCGCATCTAAATAATCGCTAGCGCTTAACTTTCCTTGCACTAAGTCAATCGCGGCTAATTGTACTTGCCTTGCCCGGTTTAAATCATAAAGAAGTCGCTCATCCTCCTTAGATAAATCAGTGACGATAAGCAAATTATCAATAAATTTTCGTTGCGGTAGAGTCAGCATTTTTAGAGGGTGAGGGTTGGGGGTGAGGCTGGGGCTAAAGTCACCGCAGCTTCAGGTACAAAAGCTTCAGGAAGGAAAGAGATCGACTTAACTTCAAAAGTGGCGTATTCCTTTTTCATGGTTGCGGCGATAGATGCAGATACGTCCGCTTCGTCAGCTTCTTGAATGCTTGGTTCTGGTGACCCGGTTTTTTTATCGCTAACGTCTGTAATTCCTCTCCCAAAGGGGATAGAACCGCTACGCCCTTTGATGGAATTGTAAGACCTTTTGGTAATCCCACTCACTGAGGGGGTGGGTACAGCCGAAGTCGAAGCCACAAAAACGCGAGCTAAGGCAGGGAAGAAGCGATTATCAGCAATCGCTCCTTCGGCTAAAGTCGAAGACGTGACCATTGTTAGTCCAAAAACATTGTTTGGACTCATACCGTTATAAATAGCGTAAGCTTGCCCAGTAATTGAGCAAAAATAGTAATCTCCAGGAGTAACCGTAGCCCCAGGGGAAACACCAAAAGGTATAACCTTAGCTCTAAATCTTTTTCTAGAATCGCCCGTAGGAACACGGGTTACATCAACTTTATTAATCCCTTTTAAAAAGTTCCCGAATTCTTGAACGGTGGTATCGTTCCCACCAGTACCACCAGAGGCTTTAAACTTTTCGAGTAATTTAGAAAATCTTTGTCGAGTTCCAGGTCTACGAGCCATATAACTATACTTTCTAACTATTTTGACTAATACAAATATACAAAGAAAAATCAAGGTACGCTAATTGCATAACACCTGGAGTTGTTGAAAATTTGAGGTTTAGTGTTAGCATACGTATGCGTGTACTAAAGGCTTATACCGTGACACTGATTAATATTGGAAGTGATAGTAATTCGACATTAAAAGCGGAAAGTGTAGAGGGTCAATTACTAGAAATTTGTACCTTTATCAAGGACGCTGAAAGGACTACAACCAAGAACCCAGAGAACCGCAACAGTATTACCAGCTTTAGCTGCAACTTTATCACCAAAGTTGCCAATATCGGATTTACTTTCCCATTATCTCAGGGAATCAACTCGAATGGGCAACCAATATCGACAGCGACAAATTACCTCGTAAATACCGGGTTTGTGGGAGCAACTGAGGGTACATTACTGAGCAATTCACCTGAAAAAGTATTTCTCGAACTACTCACCTACATCCAATTATTAGAGAATGACGTAACCAAAAATCCTGACGGCAATAACAATGTCACCTTCAGTATTGAGGGTGACGATAGCGTTGTTACTGGGAATATGTCTTTACCAATATTGTTTGGTACTAACGCCACTACTGGGGAAGTTGTCATCGGCGCAAATGAATATCTAAGAGATTAAAATGCAATCAGTCACAATTAATAAATCAATCTCTAAAAATATTGATTCGACTAATCAAAATAGTCGGATTATTTTGTTTGACAATACCCTCCCCAGTGGGATTAATGAAAATAGGGTGCTATCAGTTAATGGGTATTTGAAAGGCTTGAAAGCTTATGCAAATATTACTTCCTTAGCCGAAGCCCCAATCCCCGCGATTGAACTTACCGACACCGACCAAGACAAAATTATCAAGGTGCTTAATATTGAGTGGGGGAATGAGCGAATTGGATTAGACTTGCAATTTTCTGAGAATGGGACAAATTTTATTACCCTTGGAAGTGTTTCTCTCATTAATCAACAAGGGTATCCCTTCCGTAATTACTCCCTTCTGGATTTTTATACAGATAGTATTGCGGCAGAAATTGGGACTAATGGGGTAATTGCTTGCGAAGTGAAGGATCAAGGGTATGGGAAATTAGGCGCGGGCGATGTTTTATCTGTATATGGGTCTGTTACCCAAGAAATAGTATTTAACGAATTTATTGTTAGCAATGACGTTGATGAAAATACAATCTCTCTTGACGCGGCGACTTCTACCCCAGTTGTGAGTGCCTCTACAATTCGCACCGGATTAACTATCTTTAATGACAGTACTGAAAAAGTTTATCTAGGGTATAACTCATTAGTTGATAACACTAATTACTCAATTCCGTTATCACCAAATAAAGGATATGAGTTCCCACAGCCTATTTATACAGGGGCAGTATACGCTTATTCTGTTAATGCTTCCGTTCTCCAGGTGTCTGAGTTCTTCTATGTAATTTAATATGCCATTCCTTGATAATTCCATAATTGCTACTTCTAATAATTCTTCAATTTACACGGGTACAGAAGAGCCTAACAGCCCGGAAATAGGGATGATATGGAATGAAGTAGACGTAAGTGGAAATTTTGTAGCAAAATGGGAAGCTTTTGACCATCCAGACTATCAATGGAGAAGTGTAGAAAGAATAGCGAACATGCAGCAACCGATTAATATATCGTTTAATGCTGCTCGCGCTCATTACTTTGGAATTGAATACACCAATAACGATATTTTAGTTACAAAGTTAGAGCATGTTCAATATATTACAAATAATACCTTACCTCCAAACACTTTAACTTTTCAGTTGCAACAAGTAACTAAAGCCTCGCCCTCTATTACGGTTAACAACATTACCAATCTTGTAGTTACAAACGTAACCGCAAACTCAATGGTGAGAGAAAAAATTGCAATAAATACAGTCTTTCCCAAAGACTCTATCAAAGAAAAAACATTTCGTTATTTAGCGACTCCATCATCTGGCCATTCTACAAATTTGGTTCTACATGTCGATATTCATTATTTTTTACTAAGATGACGAAAAATTAATTGCATGAATAAACCATACACTTATTCTAACGATTTAAATGATTTTAAAATGCCATATAAAATTTATGGAAAAACAGACTTGGAGAATTTAAAAACAAAATATTTATCATTGACGAATCGCCCAACCAAGCCAACACAACGACGGTTTATCTTATTTGAATAATGGTAAAAGTCCAAAAAATTCGGATTAGAGATGATTTTAAAATTACTGTCCCGACATTAGAAGAACAGTATAAAGATGCTGTTAGCTTTGAGGGTATAGCTGAATTACCCCCAGTCGGGCTAGAAGTTCAGACAAGTGTTGATAATTGTAATTCGGTCTTTTCGGTAAGTGCGGCTCTAGATACCGTCACGCTTCCAACTGTTGATATTTATATTCGCAATCCATATTGCCGACTGGGGGAACCACCGCAAGAAACTAAACCTTTTCCTGTTTCTAGTCCTGCATCATTAGATAGCTCGTGCAATAGCTCAACCTTTGTTCTCGCATTTGTAGAGAATGCAATATCTGAAATATCAGGAGACAGGCATCGGTATCAAGACAATGCAAATTGTCTTTTCTTCCAGGAAAGTAACATTCATGTTCTTGAATGGGACTATAGCAATGACGCACCTTTAGGAAATTACAACGGGATAGATTACTACTTTAAAGCTGAGTGGGTTTGTAAAGTTGATTATAGGTTTAACAGTAATTGGGCTAACTCTTTCTTTACCTCTGGTTCGGTTGAAGATTGGGAAGGGCTAGGGGCAGCTTATGCAGACGAGGGGTGGAATGTGCCTGCGGATTATTTAACAAATAATCGCGCTGTTTTTACCTACAAAAAAGACATTAATGTAATTACTTACTTTGATATTTCAAGAAATGCCACACATGTTGTTAATGAAGAAGAAAGGGAGTTTATACAATATTATCCTGCGGTTCAATTTATGGATGTTGAACGCTATCAAGAACTGTTGGTTGCAGTTTACAACCCAAGCGTATTCACATCGCCCAACGGATTTGGGACATTGTACGCGCCCGCGCCGGAAAATAACTTAATAATTGATAGTGTTTTTGGTAATAGGTCGATGACATTGACTGACTCAGGTATCGATGATTTTTCTGGAATACCTTATTTTGTCTATGCCGGAATTTATCGAACTGTTGATTTTCAAAAGCCTAAATTTTTATGCGCTACTGGCACATATCCCCCACCCGAACCACCCGGTAAAAATCCTCCACCCCCACCACCACCTATGTCATGCTGTCCAAATGTCAAAGAAAACGACGCTTTATTAAAACTAATTTTGAAGCGCATCGGAACCCCATTAAATGTAAACATTCGCGACTTTGATGAAACAACCAAAGATTATCAGCCACAAACTGTTAACCAAAATACGCTATTTAATGCAGCGAGAATTAATACCGATCGTGTCGAGGTTGCTAATGATTTGATTGGCATCTCTGAATACCCAATTACAGCCCCTAGAACAATTGTCGAAGATTTCTTACTAGATTATCCCGAAACTATTGACGACCTATGGGGCATTTACGAGGAAGCTAATGAGACGGTTGAATTAAAATCACTTACTCAATTTATTAATTGGCAAGTTGAGCAAGAGTCGGCCGTCATGGGTGGCTGGCATCAGATTATTCAATATCAAAAAGATGGGAAAACCGAAGTTGTCCGGTTAGTAAATATTGCTGAAACCTTAAAGGAATTAATATTACTTCAGGCTGGGCAAAATCGCGATAATTCCTTAATTGTTGATTTATGTTTGCGGTTATTAACTGAAATTCTGCAAATTAAAGGTAATGTAATTCGCACGAATTATATTTGTGAGGATATCCAAGATTATCTGGATTATCCCACTCAAGAAAAAGTTATTGATTATCCTATCTCAGTATCCACCCCCGAACCTGGTAAATCTTTGGAGGAAAACGAAAGTATTACTCGGTTATTACGGCCTAGTACAATGCAAGTCAAATTTAGCGACTGGACTGGCTATAATTCCTTACACGATAAGTTACTGGAGTTATTGCAAGCAGCTGCAACCATCCGGGGTGTAAGCACAGAATCAGGAGAAGAATTAATTAATTATTTCAAAGGTGGAGACGCACCATCCCCCACAGATGGGGCTGACGACTGGCAATAATTAACGATAAATATATGACAAGAAAAATACCAACAGAAGCAGAAGCGACAGGCCGGATTAAAAATGATATTGAGCGCACATTGAGCCTCACCGATACCCTTAATGGTAGAAAAGCATTAGGCGGTCAATTGGGTAAACAATTCAAGTTAAAAGCGATTAATACCACAGCAGATTTTGACCAATTCCTCAAAGACACTGATTATCTAATCAAGAATTTTACTAACGGTAGTGCTGAAATCTCAATTCAAAGGTTGCGGACTTCGATTGCTTCATTACGAGATAAGGGAGGGAAGAAAAAATAATGGCATTAACGATTATTCGCGGTTTATTACCAGGTTTTAAGGACTTGCTCAAAAGTAATTTAAATGCAGCCCAACGGGAAGGGAAGAAATTAGCTAAAGACGCAAAATATTTATTTGATGAATATGTCGAAGATGTCAAAAACCTCAAATATACATTGCCGGAGTTTATTGAGAGTTACAAAGAAGATTTACGCGCAATGGGTATTAACAACGCGGGGGATTTTGCGAAGTGGACGCTTAAATGCATTGGGGTAACTGCATTCGTTGTTTTGGGTGGCAAAGTCTTAAGTATTGTTTTTGGTTCTGGTTTCGCGGGGGGATTAATCGGGGGAGTGGGGAGTTTTGCTGTAAACACCTTGGGTTTGATGAGTGCCATTACCTTGCAGCCAGTTGTCACCCCACTTTTACAATTAGGGATTCAAACTACCGGGCAAGTGCTGAACTTCAATATTAATCAGACAGATGAGGAGCTATGGAAGGAGTTAGAGAATAAAGTTAATGGCATGTACGGGCTATTGGGGACAACGGTCGGCAGTGCGTTAGGTTGGCTCGTTTGTGGCGCTTTACCCAATTCTGTGGCCTTCCGTTTTAATAAGGCGGTAGCAGTGGCGATCGCGCAGGATTTGAACGAGGAAGCCAGACAGGAGCTATACGCCTACATTGGTCAAATTGTGCGTTTATCAGCGCAAACACTGCTAAATAGCGAACTGATTAATCGATTTACGTCGTTGCGTCGGGAACTGAAGCGCAATCCTGAAAGTGAATTTTCTAAATTTGTGCGGAGGACGATCGGGGAAGACCGCTTCAAAAAATGGGGAGATGCCAACCAAGAAGCTTGGACAATTAAGAAAAATATTATTGATGCCAGTATCGCCAAAGAACAAGACCCGCAGTGGAAGCAATTTTACGAGAACACACTAGAAGGCTTTACCGATAGCTGTATGGAGGCATCATTTATGATCGCTAACAATATGGATACATACATCGCCTCCCAAAAAATAGCCCGTAGTAACATGCTCGGAAGAGTACAGACTGTACGTATTCGGATAAATGAAGGTTTTAGAGCCGCTACCACACCTACCTAATACAGAGTTACTATAGAGACAGTAGTATCTCTGTATTTGTATGCTGTTTGGGATTGACTTGGGGCATGGTTGTGATTTTGACGGCGGGGCTGTCGGAATTCGGAGAGAGGAAGACTTAATTAATGAAACTGGCGAATTAGTTATTGCTAAATTGAGCAAAGCCGGTCATCGGATTATTCGCACTCGACCACTAAAAGCTAACTCAACAAAGCATTCTTTACAGCAAAGATGCGATATTGCTAATTATCATGAATGTGAAATATTTATCAGCATACATTTTAATAGTTTCACCCCCACAGCTAATGGAGTAGAGACTTTTGCTATTTCCGAAATTGGGTGGAAATACGCAGAAAATATTTGTAAAAATATTGCACAATTAGGGTATACGGATAGAGGCGCTAAGAACGGGCGAATTTATTACGTACTGCGGAATACAAAAATGCCAGCAATTATTGTAGAAGGGTGCTTTATAACGAATAAGAAAGACATGGCATTATTCAGCGCTGAAAATACGAGTGATGCCATTTTGGAGGGGATATTAAGTGCTAGCAGCCCAAGTGGGTGAGGCTTTATCGCTAATTCTGATTGCCTTGCAGATATACCAAATACTGCAAGATATTAAAAGGGATGCAGAAATTCATGCCCTAACCCGTACCGTAAAAAGACTTAAAGATACGGTAGACAGTAGACAATTTTGATACTATTATTACTTTGAGATAAACGACAGTTAATCGGGTAAATTGCTCTGATTTACTCGATATTATTTTTATTAGGAATTATCGAACTATGCCAGTACAAAACGAACAGGTAAATGAAGTGCTTGTAATGCTATTTGAATACATCTATTTCTTAAAGCAAGATAACGCACGATTAAGCGCGGAGAGTGCTTCTAAAGATGATGTAATTGCAGCTAAAGAAGGTGAAGCTCTAGAGTTTAAAACCTTGTACGAAACTTACATAAACGAAGATACCGAGCAGGATGGGGCACTCGGGGAACTCGTCGCCAAAGCCAAAGCCGATCTTGAGAATTTAAAAGCTGCTTAATCTGCGAATAAGCAGGCGATCGCTAGTCAGTACGCAGTAAGGGGCGATCGCTTTTCTTTTCACTTATAGCCAGGGGCTAAATCCTCGCTAGCCCTTTCTTAATTTTCCGGTTCACCTGATTTACAACACCAATAGCGATCGCACTTCATTGGAGAAGAGAGTGCGATCGCTTTTTATTTTTACGAATACCAAAATGTCTAAACTTCTACGAATAGAAAATAACGACGGGGATACTGTGGGCTATATGTACTTCTGTCCTGGATGCAAAAGCCATCACGCCCCTTACATCCGTCCTTACAAATCTCCCAATGGGGCAAGCTGGGATTTTAACGGGAATGAAGTCAAACCAACATTTAGCCCAAGTATTTTGACAAGGGTTGAGCGTAGTGACGGTAAATTAATGGTTTGTCACAGTTTTGTTACTGACGGGAATATCCAATATTTGGATGACTGTACCCATAAACTTGCAGGACAAACCGTCCCTATTCCAGAGAGTGATTAAAATTGGCACTACATTTGTCACTACACGAGTGCGATCGCTTTTTATTTGTCTAGTTCATCCATTAACTAGCTCAAATTCATCATTCTCTCTCATTTGTTTAGAGATAAGCTTGCCGTCTGGGCACTGGAACACAAAGACAGTCCGATTAGGGTCGTAGTGGGAGCGAGTCTCAACACACTTACAATTCTCTATCCACTGGTATTCCATCCCCTCAATCCGATGCACTCGAAATACTAAAGACTCGATCCAATTATCTTTGACCCGCTTCAATTTTTGGGCGGCTTTTTTGGCGTTCGCGGACATCTCTTGCGAGTGTACTACTTCCATACTATCGGCAAGCATAAGGGTAAATTTCCACTGCTTGTCCGTGATGGGTTCGGCGATCGCTTTTATCTGTCCAAGGGGAGAATGATAAATTGCCTTTGAAGAGTCGGGTAATGATTTTATCTCAGTACAGGGTTTTTCATTGTGGGGGGTAAGTGAGGGGTCAGACCCTACAGATGTGTTTTCACTAGAAAAAAATAGTTTAGTCATTTCTAGTGGATCAAGTGGATCACTATTTTTTTCTGTTGGCTGGATTCCTTGCACAGTAGGAGTTAAGCCCTGATCCACTAGAACATACTGATTAGTTTCGTTACCAGTAGTAAAATTTGGGTTTTGAGAAACGTTTTCAAGGGCTGATCCACTTGATCCACTTGATCCACTGTAATTACCCAAACTATTTTTTTTCTGGTTTTTTTGATCAAAATTTTCGGTTTTTACAAAAGATACATCATCACTAGGGTAATCACTTAGCTCATCTTCTGGTATCCATACCCTAATTACCCCATCCCCGATCCGTTTTCTGGACTGTTTCCACCCCAATCTTCTTAAGGTGTTACCGACCCGATGAGCCATCCTTACATCTTGTCGGGACACTTCCACATCAAGCGCGGTCAAAACCGCGTCAACCGTCACGTAGTCTCGACCCCGAATATATTCTTTAACTTTTTCTTCCCACGGGTCTTTAACTTGGTAATTCTGGTTTAAAGTATCCTGTCGCTCGCGCTCTTCTGGAGTTAGCCACCATTTGTAACCTGCGAAATATAAATGATTAGCAGCCGCCCAAATGCGATCGCGTTCTTGGGCGAGTAAATCGGTGGGGATGGAGTCGCGTTTTGAGGGAATGATCCAAAAGCGACGGTTCCCGGTCGGGTCGGATAATATTTCTGTTTCGTTGGTTGTGCCGACTAAAACTGACATCCTTGGGTAATCTTTAGGATGGATGCTATATGGGGCGCGGTAGGTATCGACCGTCGCAGTCATGAATTTTTTCAACGCCCCCACATCCTTGCGACGATAGACCGTCTCAAACTCCGACCATTCTAGACACCAAAATCTGTGTAACTTGGCTAATTCATCTTTCTCGTTTGCATCACCCAGTTCGTCGCTAAACCACTCGCGACCATGCAGCGTTTCCCAGAATGTACTTTTCCCAACACCTTGATTACCTACAAGGATGGTTGCACAATCATGCTTGCAACCTGGCTTGCGGATTCTGGCGACGGAAGCGACTAAGTGCTTCTTCATATATATATTGTGGAGCGGGTCATCAGTCCCAAAATAGCGGGTTGCCAGGTTATCCAAAATTGATGTGTCGGGGTCGGGGTATTGTTCATGTAATCCATCCAGGTATTGGGCGACGGGGTTATAGGCGTTTTGACCCGCCAACATATCAATAATCGCTTTTGCGTCCCCGATCGGAATATCTTCTTTAAATTCGAGGGACAGATAAAGCCTGATCTGATCCATATCTAAAGGCATCCCATTAAGCTCGACCGAACTTTTGAGGATATTTAGCGCCAAACTTTCGCCCCAACCTTGTTTAACTATTTCAAAGCGTCGTGCTAGTCGCGATGGGTTTTCTTCCTGTTCTGCAAGTAATTGCTCTTGCCATTGCTCTTCAATTCGCTTCCGCCACTCTTCAATAGTTTCGGCATCTTCTATTAATTTGTCGAACGCTTCCTTCCCATTTTGACTAATATAATCATCCATTCCCTTAGCGTCTCCTGGCGGTAGGTTGATAACCATGACCTTTGACCCGCTAGCGCTTAATTCTCTTGCTAGTCCAATCATGGCGTTTTGTACTGGGCGTTTATAACTAACGTCGTTATCAAAACACAGATAAAATATTCGCCCGAATCCTACGAATAGTTGTAAATAATCATGCAACTTCCCATTTTTTCGACAGGTAGAAACACCAGGTATGGATATTGTGGGATGCCCTATTGTTAGCCCCGCTCCGGCTTTTTTGCCTCCCTCGGTAATAATTACTGGAATAGATTTATCGTTAATTATTGATACCCAGTAATTATCTATCCCCGTTTTTAAAAATAATGGGGCGGTGTCATGTTCGTTAGCCCCGATGTATTTTTGAGTCTTGCCATTTTTACCAACCAAGGGAACATCTGGTTTGACCTGGCATCCGAGTAAGGTAGGCTCATCGGTCAATGGGTCGATGCCGGAAACTAGCCAGCACGGGGTTATTTTGTTCGTATCCTTCCAGCGTCGTTTGGTACGGTTGAGAATTTTATCAACTTCATAAGACTCGAAAATAGAGCGAATATTATTTGTAATTATTGATGGTTCGACCCCACTATTTAACCATTCATTCCAATGCTTGGAATCGACAGAAATAGGTATTTCTGTGTTAAAATTGTCTTCAGAAGTCGCTTGACTTCCTAGAATTTTGTTAAGGGTATTATTATTGGATTGAGGCGCGTCTACGTCTCTTTTTTTTGTGCATGTATCCATTGTATCTATCCTTCCTTATCTAAATTTATTGGGATTAAATTACTGAGTGATTCAAGAGACTCTCTTGCAGATTTAATCTCTTGAATTAATTCCCCTCTTAATGGGGCGCTTGGGCTTATTTTTGATAATTCAATTGCGAATGCGAGTAGCAATAAATTATGCCGATGTAGGCAATACTTAAGTGTGTCGAAGTGCCTTTCGATTCTTAATAGGCGTTGTTCGTCATCCATAAATTAAAAAGGGATTGACCCATCAAATAATTCTCTGGCTAATTCCTCACCGTAAACATGGGAATAATCATCAAGGGCACTTAATGGGTAGTCCCAGATAATTCTAGGTTTGCGGAACTGGAAATTTACTTCCATGCAATAGGTATGCTTCCACCATTTACACCAAATTTCGATTGGAGTAATAAAGTGGATTTGAAATAATGGATATTTTGGGGAATGCATAGCGCCCCAAAAATAGAAGCGGATGATCGAAAGTAGTTTTTTCATAGTTAATAATTCGACTTGATAAATTCTGCGATCGCACTAAATTCGGCTCTTACTTCGGGATTTTCCATGTGCTCTGTAATTTTGAAGAGGATGCCACCCGCTACCCAGATTGCTTGGTCTCGGTTCAGTCCAAATGTTGCTTGGAGATAACTAAAAAGCCCCTCGGTAGCGTCCATATACATTTTTTGACAGGCTTTTATATTGCCAAGTTGGGTATCTGTCGGTTGTTTCATAGTGTGTGATCGCAATAAATAAGTTTTTGGGAAAACTATCAATAATCAGGTGTTGGGTATTGATAATCAGGAGAAAGGAATTGAAAAAACGATTTGTAACTGTCGGTGCATCAAAAATTCAATTAGGGCAAACATTTGAGTTAAAGAATGATGATGTACTTGTAATGACAGGGGGAGGCGAACGCTTTATAAATCAGCCCACAACCAGAATCAAGGAAATAATGGCTGTTATATTGCAGTCTCACAAAGCATTCGGTAGTTGGCGGGATGATGGGGTTGAGTGTGAGGTCTTATGCGCGGATGGTGGAGGCGGATGGAGAAAGGGAAGGGCGACAGTTCGCTTTGTCATTGATTTCGCTCCTTACGTAACCGACCAAGAAGAGGATGAGACAGAAACAGCAAACCAAACAGATAAGACCTTGAATGATTTAAGGCAGCAGTTGGGTAGGAACACCCATTAACTGATGATTTCCTTTTGAACGTAGAATTTTAGATTGAACAAAACGAAACCGTCTCACCCAATGGGTGGACGGCTTTACTCTTGGGAGCATTTATTTAAGCTATTTTCAAGCGCTTCAAGTTCCTTAATTTTTATCTCAAGTATCCTTTTCTCTTCAGATGCGCGATCTATTTCTAGTTGTTTCTGCGCCACTTGTTCACGGTAATTGCTAATTAAGTGGCGGAGCATTCCCCCAATAGTTGTGTCTCTGTCGAATCTTTTTGAGCGCGAGCCATGCGCTCTACGAATTCGCTGCGACTTATTCCCAGTGCGTGAGCCTGAGTGTCTAAAAATTCTAGACTCTCTGGGGTCAACATCATTGACACTTCTTTTTTCTTTTGTCCATGTATTGCGGTTCTTGTTTTTCGAGCCATCAACATTACCCATGCAAACTACCCCTATTTTACCCGTGCAATTGCATTGTTACTTTACCGATGTAATGCTAACATCTTTTATATTACCTCGGTAAAAGTTTAACCTATGTAATTTGCAAAAGCGATCGCATTTCATAACGACCGCTCAAGGATGCCCAAAATGTCATCCCGTCGTTTTAGAAATCAGTGCAGCGCAACAACAACAACAACGGAAGGGAGGGGATGAAAACCAAATTTGAGAAAGGCGAATTTGCTGCAATGCTTGCCAGTGTTGGGCAGTTAGTGGAAATTCTTACCAGATCGGAAAATTATCAAGAATTATTGAACCACCCAGATTATCAAGCTGGCGATGTAACACTAACCGACTCATTACAAGGTATTGAAGAGACAGCAACGTTTGCAGCAGAGATTTTTGAAGCACACCTGATTGAAACAGCCTACACACATGCCAACACCAAATGATGCAATTGAATTTTTCCGCAGTCTTGGAGTCGAACCAATTGTCATCGACCCCAACGACAAGGGGAGCGTCGAGCAAGGGTTAAACGCAATCACAGAGCGGGTTCTAGAGTACAAAGAAGAGACCGCAGCGCACGACAGAACAGCCACAAACAATCAACAACAAGGTAGTTAGATGGAACAATCAACCACTATTAATGGCAGTAAAGCCACCCAAAACAAGGAAGACAAGCAGGGTAAACAGCAGAAGTCTCGTAAGTATTTGCCTAGCTTACCAACAGCATCGGCAATGGATGGAATGGCGATCGCCAATTACAAGGGCAATGTAGATAAAACACCAGTAGAATTTGCATCCCTCAATAATTACGAGATTTTCAGCATGTCCCCCGACGGTTCTGCACCCATGATGCGAATTACCAGATCAAAAGCAGTACGTTTGTTCGACTGCCGAGTTTTTCCCACTAGTGGCGGTCGTGTCTATCGAATCTCTCAATTTATTCATTACATGGCAGGCGAATGATGAACTGGGAAGAGGAAATTAAACAAGCCATACTTCCTACTCCCCAGTTAGAGCCAGAACCCGAACCGCCAGTACGGCAGCCGACAAAAATTGATGATGTCCCAAACACAATCGATAACGTCGGCTTGCTGCTAGCTCTATCTGACACTAAACCTAATTATGGAACGAAATGAACTCAAAAACTCGTTAGGGGAAGCAATGGGGGGATTAATCATGCTATTTTTACTTCTCCCATTTGCAGCTCTGACATTAAGAGCGACGGTCAGCATCATCAAGCCAAGCTGTGAGGTGCAAAATGTTGGCGGAAAATAAACAGCCACAAATTACAGTAGAAGTCCCAACTCCATCGGCACAACCATATTATCAACCCCAGAAGCGAGACAAAATAGCCGAAGTTAGGTACAAACTTTTAGAGGCGTTTCTTCCCGCTAAGGACTGGGAAGATAACGCTCTAACAATTGTCAGTTACATTGCAGCACCAATGTTTGCGGTATCGATATTACAAAGTATCGTTATACCTTTACCGCTAACTATTCTAATTTTCGCAGTTTATGGGGCAATTTTCCTATCAGTCGTTTGGGTGTGGCGATATATCCCAGAAATATCTATTTGGGTAACCATTCGCCTAGTTTTAACAGCGCTAGGTTTATTGTTGGGAATTGGGCTATGAGCATACACCCCAGTGACCTACAAAATCGGCTTTTAGCCTACAATTCATTTCGCCAAAACTCTCTAATATCCATAGCCCTAGCGACTGGGTTAATGTGCTTTGCTTCTATTTCAAACAGCAGGATAGCGAAAACATTAACGTGTGGGAGTGCCTGCGTTGTTACCTATCTGGCTAAAAAACAACGTCAAAACTTAAAAGACTTAGAGGAGGAAATAGGTGATATCAAGTTGGTATCGAAACAAGCACGATTAGCCAGATACACCACACTATTTTCGCCTACTGCATCCATAACAATCGAGCAAGGAGTAATCAGCGAATATATCCCCCAGAACCTCGTTACCGACCCAGTAACCTACATTCAGCAACGTCAAAAACATGTGGCTTTAGTTGGTGGGACTGGCGATGGTAAATCAACATTTACCCAGTATTTGTCATCCAAAATTGGCGGCCGCACCATTGTTTATGACTCGGACTGCAAGCCCGATGAATGGTCATGGTTGCCACCGGGCGACATTATTGGTCGTAAAGGTGACTTTGCCGCTATCAATTTCGGCATGGCCAACGACCTCGACAACCTTGGGGAGTTGGTTGAACTGCGTGGTGAGAGTGGAGACAATGCGATCGCAGGTCGGGAAAGATTTTTAATAGCCGAGGAATTCCCGATTTTGGTTGATGAGTGCAGTAATGCCAAGACTTGGCTTAAGCGCCACGCTAAAAGGGGGAGAAGGTACAAGCAATTTATCTTAGCGATCGCCCAAAATGACACGGCCGAAAATTTTGGTTTAGAGGGGGATAAAGAGACTCTATACAGTTGTTTCGTCTTGGTGCGATTGGGTAAGTTCGCTCAAGACCATGCACGTAAATTAAAAGACGAGAATTTAGAAAAGTGGTTAAAGGAGGGAGGTAAAAAGCGATTTTTATTAGATGAAAACCCGTGCGAATTGGATTTAAGCAACTGGGGGAATACACCCCAATTACAAGCGAATACGCCAACACAAATACAGGAGGAATACGGGGATAACTTACCTTTAAATGAATTTGAGGATTACATCTACAACTGGGGAATTCTTAACCCCAACACCACTTTAAAAGCCAGAACACTCAAGCAAGTATCTAGATTATTTGATGGTATGTCACCGGAAGAAATCAGAGTAATTTTTGCAGCAATGGCGGATAGAGAATATGGCGAAACTGTTGGGAAAGGGAATCAACTAGGTTGGATATACAAGCCCAACTGTTAATAGCTGTCTACAAAAGTATACAGTTTGCCTACAATCCGCCTACAGATTGTCTACATCCAAAAACACCGATTTGCTACTGTCTTAGTGTCTTGATAAACTAACCAGACAGTAAGACAGTAGTACATTAATACCTAACAATTACCCTGTCTACAAGTGTCTACAGAAATTTTTGAAAATTTTGGGATGTAGACGGCTGAAATTACCAAATATTAAAGGTTGTAGCGATTGTAGACAAAAATTTAATGGGCTAAAAAAATATCAAAATTCGGTAAAAATTATGATGGTTTATGAAACGCTTGCGGGTGAGACAATTTGCCCAAAATGCAATTCCTTAAAAGTCGAATACAACAAGGAATACGGATTTTATAGGTGTGAGTCATGTGGTGAAACTTGGGCTTTTGATAAAGACGACCCCGATTATGACGAGGATGACGATGAATATGGCGACAGCCCATTAATGTTTTACGGGGAAGACCCGCAATGAATGACAGCGAGCACTCTCAATGCCCAAAATGCAAAGCCCGCCACATATCAAGAACAAAGCATGGTTTTGCGATTTGTCGGGTTTGTGACCACCAGTGGGTGACGGACAAAAGTAAATTTCAGGATGGATTTGAATTTCTCGAAAGTTGTCGCGACTGTTGGGGGACAGGCACTATTTACGACGTTCACAAGCAACCAAGTAAATGCAACAGTTGCAACGGAACGGGGTGGATTGGATTGGAGTTAGAACATGGAAATTAGCGATCGCATTAACTCTTCCTACACACACGGTTGTCACTTATGCGGTAGCGAAACCTGGATAGATGAAGACCTCCACTGGGTATGGTGTCATAACCCAAAATGCCGAGAGAACTGGAATAACCGGGAAAAGCAAAAAGATTTTCAGGAAGCGGTCAACGACCTCGAAGAAGCAAGAAAATCTTGCGGGAATTACTACGAAGAACACACTTACTGATCAATGACTGCTGATATCGATAAATTGATATCAAAATCAAACGAGCGGCTTAAATTCACGGGCGTTGCGATAAAACGTGAGGGTAGGCGGCTCGTTTTACGTGCGAAATTTCCCAACAAACCGAATGGTGCGATCGCCGACCGCCTAAATTTGGGCTGGCACGCTACCCCCGAACTAATTAAAAAATCCGAAGCGATGGCGCGCAAAATTAGCGGGGAAATAGATTTAGGGGTATTTAGTTGGGAAGATTATTTAAAAGATTCTCCCCAATTAAAAAAAACAGCCCAAAATTTTAATTCCGCCCCACTGCAAAATCTACGGCCGCTAATTTCTCCCTCTGCGGAATCTAAAATTATCACCGCTCGTGAGTGGGCACAAAAATTTGAAAAGGACTACTTCGACCGTCGTGACCGCAATAATAAATCTCTCTCCACATGGCAGGTTGAATATCATTCGGTTTTTAAAAACTTACCCGACGAACCATTAACGCCAGAACTGCTCAAAAAACTAGCCCTCAGCACTAAACCAGATACACGCACTCGCAAAAAATATTGCATGTGTCTGGGTGCTTTAGCAAAATTTGCCAGCATCGAGGTAAATTTAAAGCCCTATCGCGGGAATTATGGAATAAATAGTGTAAAGCCTCGCATAATCCCCGAAGATATCGAAATTGCTCGCTTCTACCATCAAATCCCCCATCCAGCTTGGAAGTGGGTATACGGAATGATTGCGACTTACGGACTAAGAAACTACGAATTTTTCCGCATCGATGTGGGGGAATTCCTGAAAAATCCCCATCAATGCATCCTTACAGACTCAAAAACCGGAGCAAGGATGATTAGTCCCTACTATCCGGAATGGGTGGAAGAATTTAGACTCACAGAAATCAGCCTCCCCAACCTCAACCCGGAACGCTCCAATCGGGATATTGGCGGGGAAGCCGCTAAATATTTTAAATCAATTAAGTGCCCGTTTACGCTTTTGCCACTTCGCCACGCTTGGGCTATCCGCACTTTAGTATTCGAGCTAGACATTAGTTGGGCTGCCAAAATGATGGGGCACTCCGTAGAAATCCACAGCAAGGTTTACCACCATTGGATATCCCAGAAGCAGATGCAGGCCGCGAACCAAAAAGCGATCGCCAATACCTCGCGACCGATGCCCCCAATCATCAAACCATCGGAGCCAGCACCGATGATTAATCCGTACACCGATGATTAGAAAGTATTGAAGCGCGATCGCAAAATTGCTAAATTTAGACTCTTAATCTGCTGGCTCTGGGTTCGAGTCCCAGGTCACCCATAGATTCCGGCTTTATCTCCGTGTGAATCTGCCGAAAATCTGCCAGGAATTTGCCGAAAATGATGGGCGCGGTAAATTTTAACTGGTAAGAGGTCTCCACAGAATAATTGATCCACTAATAAGGGATGATAGAAAAAGGGTAATTAAACGTCAAAATCTGGTTGTGACATTGATCAAAAAAGTTTACTCCACAGGAGTTAAACTCACAACTGAGGCTATGGCAGAAGTTGAAAAACAAATCCTTCGTCTTCCGCATCTCAAAAAATGGTTTGTTGAAATTTTTACGAAACCCGGCTCGTCATGGGATCATCTTTTTTGTGGAGTTCTCTAATTTACAGCACTTGATTAGGCGATTGCTTGAAGCATAGGGGCAATATTTGGAGCCACTTAAGTAAATAGGGTATAAAAAGGTAGTAATTACCTCCTATTTATTAATACAATCACTTGCAATCACTAGCACTATTGCCAAAGAAATTAATACAAGCAACCAAGATATTCGGATCATTTTATTTGAAAATACAGTCCCCGCTTCGGTATCTGAGGGGAATCAAATTATCGCCGCTAGCGCCTATTTGTAGAGCGACACCAAAAACTGGATTGCAGACAATCAGCCTACAATCCAAAATCTAAAATCCAAAACTAATAATGATTTCCCGACTTGCGATAATGCACTGCAGTCACACCATCCTGATTCAAGACTTTACCATCATCAACCGTCGCATAAACTAACCAGTGATCACCGACTTCCATCCGGTCTTTCACGGTACATTCTAAGTAAGCTAATGCACCACTTAA
This sequence comes from Calothrix sp. NIES-4101, assembly GCA_004296455.1. Classification (GTDB taxonomy): domain Bacteria; phylum Cyanobacteriota; class Cyanobacteriia; order Cyanobacteriales; family Nostocaceae; genus Brunnivagina. Next base: position 2,066,389 of record AP018280.1, on the reverse strand, counting down.
TACCGGCGCACCATTCACTGCTTCCTGGGTTTCAATTCCTGCAAACCTATCCTGTCCAGGACTGTAGGCTTTCATGAAGTGCTTCCGCAATTCTCTACCCTCTGCCAAAATATTGACAGCGAATGGACTTCCCGAATGCATCAATGGTTCCAATGCTCTATCTTTGGCTACGGAAATTGTTAAACCAGGAGGATTAAAACTTGCCTGTGATATCCATGATGCCAACATTGCACTCGACACATCCCCTTGTTTGGCTGTAATCACAGATAGGGAGCCCAGAATGCGTCCCACAGCTTGCTCTAAACTGCTGGCTGGTGCGCTAACTGTACGGACTCTATTGACTCTTTTGATTGCTTGAGCAAAGTCAGTTCCAGCTTCTTCACATTCTTGGAGTACCTTGTCGTCGGGTTTAAATTTGACTCGAATAGTGTCAAAACCAAAACGGTATCCTCCATCTTTGAGTTTGCTCTCCAGTAAATCGATCGCCTCTCCACTCCAACCAAAGGAACCAAATACGCCCGCAAGCTGGGTTTTAGCAGCATTGGCAAGGACAATACCTAAAGCTGTTTGTACTTGGGTAGGGGCATGTCCGCCTAAAGTTGGGGAACCTATGATAAAACCAGCAGATTTTTCGATCGCCTCTTGAATTTCCGCAGGTTCGGCAAATTCGCAGTTGATTGATTCTACCCGTACACCGGCTTTAGTAATCCCGTGAGCGATCGCCTGGGCAACAGATGCGGTATTCCCGTAAGCTGAGGCATAAATTAATGCAACTGTATTTTCCTGGGAAGTTTGTTGCTGCAACCATTGCCGATAAGCTTTGGTTAAATCAATTAAGCCGTAGCGCACCAAAGGGCCATGATTTGGCGCATACATCCGCACTGGTAAGTCAGATATCTTTTCTAGGGAAGTCTCAATTTGACGGGCATGGGGAGACATGACGCACTCGAAGTAATATCTTCGGTCTTCTAAAAATGACTGCCAACCTTCATCAAATACTTGGTCTCCACAAATATGTGCCCCAAATAATTTATCTGTGTATAAAATTTCTGTTTCTGGGTCGTAGGTGCAAAGTTGATCGGGGTAGCGGGGATTGGGTGTGGGGATAAATTCGAGGTGGTGTCCTTTGCCTAAATCGAGTGTTTCTTCACCCCGTTTGACTAATATTGGTAAATCAGGATTTTCCAAAGCCCCGCGTAAATTTATTGCTCCAGGATTGGAACATACAAATGTAATTTGTGGTGCTATTTCTTGCAGTGCTTTTAATGTTGCCGCACGGTTGGGATTAACATGACCAAGAATGACATAATCAATTTTTTTAACATCAATTCGCTCCTGTAAAGCTTGGAGAAAAATCTCGGTAAAAGTCTCACCCGGAGGGTCAATTAAGGCTATTTTATCGCCTTCAATTAAATAACAATTGGCAGTGGTTCCCTTCGCTAGTGCATACTCGATTTCAAATCGTAAACGCGCCCAACTACGAGAACGGAATACACGAGTTTCGGTGGCGACTGGATGAATTTGTACGTCACGTGGCTTATTCATAGGAACTTGGGGAATTGGGAATGGGTAATTGGAGAATGGGGAATAGGGGATGGGGAATGGGGAAAAATTCTCTTTCTTCCTTGACTTCGCATATTTATCGACCTCTTCTCATTCCCGAATATCTACTGACTATTCCCCTCTTGGTTTCAACTTACAACTAACTTAATAGTGATTACCAACTTTGCGATGGTGGACTGCTGTGATTCCTTCGGGTTTGGAAACTTTACCAGCATAGACAGTGCAGTAAACTATCCAATGGTCTCCAGCATCGAGTCTACTGGCAACTTCGCATTCCATATATGCAAGCGCATCGGCAAGGATTGGCGCACCATTTTCGGCAGGTTGGGTGCGTACTCCTTGAAAACGATCTGCACCGGGAGCAAATCGCTTCAGGAAGTGTTTCATTAAACCTTGATAATTATCCTCTTCCAAAACATTGAGGACAAATTTATCACCTACTTGCATTAACGATTCGATCGCCCGGTCTTTGGCGACTGCGACGCTGAAACCCAAGGGCTTGAAGCTTGCCTGGGCAACCCACGAAGCTAACATCGCGCTTTGGACATCACCCCGTTTAGCAGTAATGATGTATAAACCACCACTAATTCTTCCCAGTGCCTTATCTAAGTCTGCACCTAGGGATTTCATGGCTTTAATGCTTTTATCTCTCGTCACCCACTGCGCTAAGTCAGTTCCCGCTTCTTCACACAATTTGTATTTATTTTCTGTGGGGGCTTCGCGAATTTCAATGACTGGGAAGGCAACATGTAAACCTAAAGACCGGAATTTATTGAGTAAAGGATAGGTGGGTTCATCGTTGCCACCGCCTGTTTCAAAAATACCGATCGCCTGTTTCGGATTCGCAGAACCCAAGATTGTACCCAATGCACCTTGGATATTGGCATCTTCAGAGGCAGGAGGCATCCCGACAACAATCCCGGCAACTCGACCGACGAGTTCGCGCAACTCCTGTAAATCGGGTGTGCTACCCAAATCTACCATTTCCACAGCTACACCTGTTTTCGTGATGCCGTTGGCTAATGCTTGGGCAAGTTTGTCACTGGCTCCATATTCGGAAACGTAGAAGATACCGATTGATGTTTCGGCTTTGGCTTGGGTTTGACTCCAAGTCCGGTAACGTCCAACTAATTCTGCAACGTTGTGGTGTAAAAGTGGCCCATGTCCAGTGGCAATGGTAGTAATTTTTTTGAGTTCCCCCATACGTTTGAGAGCCGATAGTACCGATCGCGAGTTGGGAGCCATCAAGCACTCATAGTAATATTTGTAATCGGGTGAAATTGCCTCTAAATCTTCATCAAATGTGGCATCTGAGCAGTAATGCGACCCGAAAGCATCGCAAGTATAAAGGGTTTCTGTTTTGTGGTCGAATGTAAAAATTGTATCGGGCCAGTGTAAATTTGGGGCAATGACAAATTCAAGTTCATGCCCGTTACCCAAGTCCAATTTATCCCCGTTTTTGACAATTAAACGTTTGAAGGGGGTATGAGTGAGATTTTCTAAAAATTGAATTGCCACTTTCGAGCCAACTACCGTAATTTCCGGGTTGAGTTGGAGAACATCTTTGACCAAGCCACTATGGTCTGGTTCCGTATGACTAATAATTAAATAATCGACTTTTGTAATCTCCACCAAACCTTTGAGAGTATCGAGATAAAGCTGGCGAAACTTCTCATGGGAGGTATCAACTAAGGCTGTCTTCTCACCCTTAATAATAAACGAGTTATAGGTTGTACCATTTTGCAAGCCAAACTCAATATCGAATCTGTCCCTATCCCAATCAAGCGATCGCACTGCCGTTGTATCGGTAGCAATATCCTTAACTTGTATGGTGAGCCGTTTCTGTGGTTTTTCGGTGAGTGCTACCATAACTCGCCTCCTGTATGTATGAGTATTTCTTACATTTACCTCTGGTTATATTCTGGCATGAGTAGATTGTAAATAAATATTAAATATCCAATAGGTGAGTTAAATAAATCTTAGGGATGGAGGCAAGATGCCGCATCAAGAGTGACGCGGAAAGCTATAGACGCAGGGACATGGAGACATTTTAATTTTCAGATACTGAAGCGAACATGATTTAATTCAAATTTTGTAAACAAATAAATACTTTGCATAAGTAGATTAGTTTACCCTCTATAAATAACTAAGGTGCGGGATCATGGGGCGATCGCACTTTTAAACGAGTTAGTAGGTAAACATTACATCAAATTAGGAAATACTTATGTCTAGAGAAAAAAATCATCCAATTGATAACAGTGACTTACACCGTTTCCCTGACCTCAATTTATCGGGTTTTTGGTGGCATAGTGGAGCCGAATGGACTTCGTTAATCAAAGATGAAGCGACTTTTTGTCACCAGGAAATTACTCCAGAGGAAGAAGCACAATCGATACATAAACCGGTTTTATACAGTGTCTTGGCGATTGTTTTGCTGTTAATCGGTGCTGCTTTAACTCGTACTGGTGAGTTTTTTGGAACTGCAAATGCCAGCACTCAAAATCCAAGCGAGCAAATAATTTTTAATCACAAATAATCAACTGAGACCTGGGTATATTTGATTTAGTTAAATTCTTGGTGAGCAGCAATATCCCCAACTTTTTGCATAAGTTGGGGATATAATTGGTGATGAATTTACTTATTTGCAGGTTTCTCACTTGGTCTATCAACATCGCGTAAATCTAGTTGTACTTGTACCCCTTCATTGCCGTTAACTGATTGTTGGGCGGGTTGCAAGTAAATCGGACTATCGGGGAGTGTGATGGTTTCGTTATATTTAACTAATGTTGCACTATTATTTGGTGCTGTGTTTTCGGAACTGCTGACTCCAAAAAATTTCGAGAAGTCATTTTGAGATGTCCTAGTGTCAATTCCTGTCAATGAATCTCCAGATAGAGAAGTTGCATCCTCTGTTGGATTGGATGTTCTGGAGGATTGTGCTTGCACGGGGTTGACTAAGCCAATCAAGGCAGCGACTATTCCCAAGACAGCAAAAGGTAGAGCTTTCATTTTTCTGTCCAAACGTGATTCTGATTGCAACTTAATTATACAAACGAGATAATTTTAATGTCAGCAGCAAGCAACTGACTTTTTCTTGTTTTTCTTATAGTTCTTTTGCGAATTGTTGCATAAATTCTGCCGCTATTTGTTGATTCGGTATTTCCTTGGCTAATTTTTGGAGAAATTCGGCTGGAGATATGTGAGGATACTTTTTATATACTTCCTTGACAATAAAATTGCCAATTGGTCCAATGAGGTTAATTAATTCGCGATCGCATTTTTGCAAAAAGTTTTCTGCTAATAGTTTGGGTGGGGATATTCTCTCTTCTGGTGAGTCTTTGGCTTGGGGTTGGAGAATCAGTGTGGGAATAATCTGGTGGATTTGTGTTGTAAATTTGACTTGTTGTTCTGGTAACAAGTGAGATGCCAGCTCTTCGAGTTTTTGGCGGAAATTTGTAGTTTTATTTAGGGTTTTTCTAATCAAAATTGGGGCAATTGTGCCGATGAATTTAGTTAAGATTTCTTCGAGTTGTGAATGTTGGATTGAACCAATAGTAAAAAGAGATTCCAGGGCTATTTCATCTAATGATTCAAATGTGCTAAAATTATATTTGTGTGGCAATTCCCCTTGCTTGAATCTTTCTAATTGTAATTTTTGTAATTCTAATTCTGCAAGTGATATATTTTTCTCCGTTGTCTGTTCATTCACAGGCTTGATTCCTGTGATTTCCGGCGCAAAAATAGAACTAATACAACCCGGCAAAATATCAATCACACCTCGCGTACCCGAGAGCCAAACATGAGTATAAACGTTTTGTGGTTGTAAATGCGATCGCAATTGATTAATCCAAGCGGCTAAAGGTAAGCCTTGTTGTGGGTTGGAAATGGTGAGTGTGGCTAAAATTGCCTGCGAAAAGGCATCTGGTTGTTCGGGAGTTGATGCTGAGGCTATAATGCATTGCGATTGCTCAGTTCCCATTTGCAAATCTTCGAGCCAATTTTCTAAGGTAGTTGCACCGGGACAATCTAAAATAACTATTTGCTGTGCTGTAGTCGCACGACGTAATTCTTGCCGTAATTGGGAACGACTCAAGCGTGTACCATCAGCGAAAATTAACCATGCTTCCCCATCTTCAATTTCGGCGATTTCTCCCCGCAAATACAGTAATGTGGTGGGAATTTCCTGTTGATTGGCTGTCGTCTGCAAACATTTGTGCATCGCACTGCGAATCGACGATAATTTTTGATTTTTGTGGGGGAGAAATTCTAAATCAAATCCCCCAGCACCACGTAAAACTCTGTTCAAATCAGAGATTGTTTGACTGCGAGGCGATAAACCATCAACTAATAGAGCGTGACGGGGTTGGCGAAATGCTTTGACATTGGCTTTGAATCCGATAACTAATTCTCCTACTCCTTCGACAATGCGTTTGGGAGTTTGTAGGGGATACTCTGGTTGGATGTGACTATCACCCCGCAGACGCTTTTGCTGATTAATTAAGCGTAGTTGCTGGTTGAGTTTATCTATATATTGCAGGGTTTGCCGATAAACAAATTTATATAAGCCGTCGGCTTCAATGATTCCTTCTGCATCTGCGGCTTCTCCTAACAGCCCCCGCATGAGGTAGTAGGTAAATACTCCATGTCCCAATTCTGGAAATTCCCAAGATTTTTGTCCGCGATCGCATGATAATAGAGCACAGAAGCCTTTACTTTGTGCTGCGCGTTGGCGTAATACTTCTAACATTTGCGATGTGGTTTCAAAGCAGGAATTTTCGCCATCGCGAGATAGGGGAGCTTTGCCACCAACAAACACCATGTCCCCACTATGACAAGTGTCAAGGCAAACTAATTGCTGGTGCGCTGAACTATTGCCTAATATTTGTAATAGTTCTTGCATGGGAATACCTGTATTCAGCAAGTCATTTTTTTGGGTGTCTGTCATGCAGAGTACAGCTTGCTGAGTATTCGGTTCGAGAATACCATGTCCTGAGAAATATAGCAGAATTGTGTCTTGCGATCGCGTTTGCGAAACTATATGTTGTAGGCTTTGACGTACTGTTGTGACTATGGGTTTGACTGGGGTGAAGTCATGATGAATGATGACTTCTTTGTGGGGAAATCTCTGTGTCGCTATTGTTAATGCTTCGCCTAAACCTTTACAGTCAACTGCTGGATATCGTAATGAAGGTAATCCAGTATCTTGATATTGGTTCACTCCCACCAGCAAAACCCAAAGTTTGGCTTCTCCGGTTTGGAGTGTGTTTTGTGAATGGCTGTTACCAACACCTAGAGGAGACATGTTTATTACCTAATCCTATAAATAATTTTAATATTTTAATAATTAAGCTAATTCTACTTAAATACTCATAGGGCTTACATATTCTATATACAAATCATTTATTCCAAGTTCCTAACGCTTACCAAGAGTATTTTTAAAAGCGGCTCTCACTGCCATTTTATTCAAATAGGAATTAATTGCTGAATATTGACTATAATCTACAGGCACAAGTATTTTGGCATAATATAAATATGAAGCAACGGCAATATCTGCGGCGCTAAGGTTATTTCCGACTAAGAATGATTTATTTTCTAAGATTTGATTAAGTGCTGTTAACAAACGTGGCATTTGAGTTTTACGTTTCTCCTCGGTAAATAAAATGGGAGATAAAGTGGCATTCGCAAAAAATACCCACTATGTCACTTGAGCAGACTCATCTAATAAAGTCGGTTTTTTTTGATATTTTTCGGCTAAATATAACAAAATTGCCCCAGATTCCCATAACTTCAAATTTCCATCTAAAATTGCTGGAACTTTACCCATTGGGTTAATCACTAAATATTCAGGTTTCAGATTTTCTCCAGCACTGATATTCAACGATATGTAATCATAAGCAATACCTAATTCTTCCAAATACCACTGCACCATTGGAGTTCTTGTTTTTACTCCTCCATAAAGCTTCAGCTTTGTCTGATTGGGAGTGGAAGCAGGAATTAAATTTGTTTGCGGAACAGGTGTCACTTGCAAAGGTAAAATAGGAAAAGAAATAAATGCGATCGCACTTATAAAAGTACAGCACTTTTGAGGTACGTGAGGTACACAAATTTCAGGTTAGCGTTTAAGCCCTTGAATTTTGATTGAGTGCTGTACCTCATAAACATCGAATCTGCTGTAAGTAATTTTATCGGCAATTTTTGCATCATTATTAAATCATATTTAACTTATATCAGGTGTTCAATATTCTCACGATACAGGTAACACAAGACAAACAACCTTCTGACAACCAAGAAGATTTAGTGAAAACATCAAGTCGAAGCTAGCTCTTTACTTGTGTCATATAATACAATTTAAACAGTCGAACTATAATTGATTAAGAATCAAAACCTTACAGAGAAAGGATTATGTTTTTCTCATCTGTATGTTTCTACTGTCATGTGCAAGATATATGTTAATTTGCATACATAAAATATCGGAGTCAATTGTCAGTAAAAAGTGATGACAATGATTAACCCTTAATTAAACAGTCTGGGTTTATTCGCAGAATTATGCAAGTTTCGCAAAATAGATTTTTCCAAGCATCAACTTACTTTTTCTTACAATCGCGTTATTTTTCTCCTCTAAAGTTGTATATATCAAATAGGAAACTTTTGTAAAAGGCATGAGAATTGGATTAATTCTCATGATTTTCATCTTGATTATAAATTTAATGTAATTTTCTTTAGTATGTACTTGCCGGGTAATTAAATTATGCGATCGCGCCAAGAAATTACAGAATTATTTTCGAGTTTCCTGCAATTTGAGTCCGACAGAGTCAGTGGTTGGGCTACAGATGCGAGACTACGCCGAAATATGAGGAATTACCAAAATAGCCTCACCCAAATCGAACCTTCACAAAATTTTTGGGTAGTTTATTGGTACAAATTGTGGAGTAGTGAACCTGAAAGTTTAGCAAAAGCACATTTATCAGCGTATTTGCAGGAATCTTGTTATTGGGCAGCCCAGAAAACCCTCACCAGTATTTCCACAGCCCAGTATACTTTATCAGATTACTTTCAAATGGCGATCGTACAAGTTGATAAGGTATTAAAAGGGTTTAAACCGGAAGTTGGATTTAGTCTGAGTAGCTACGCCAGCGCCATTTTTAGCAGCGAACTTAAAGAAATTTTACGGCAGCAAGGGGAAATTGATATTTGTACAAATTGGCGGCTGTTGCGAAAGCTCACACAGAAGCGACTAGTCGAATCATTGGAAAATGCTGGTTTACGAGAAGCAGAAATTGCGAGTTACGTCTTGGCATGGAAATGCTTCCAAGTACGGTACATACCTCAACAACCAACAGGAACCCGCAAACTTCCCAAACCCGAACCCGAAACTTGGGCAGCAATTGCTCAAATGTATAATTCTCAACGGCATAACTTGCCCAATCCCGGTGGAGAATGTACAAAAGAAACCATGGAAAAATGGCTGGTTGCTTGTGCCAAAGCTACCCGTGCTTACCTATATCCGAGTTTTACTTCATTAAATGCACCCAGGGGTGATGACGGTTCGGCAGAATTTATCGACAATCTACCTGATAAGTTACCGGAATTTAAACAAGAATCCCTATTATCAGAATTTATCGCCCAAGAAGAACAAAGCAATAGACAAGCGCAGTTAGACAATATGGGTAGTATCTTAGAAGCAGGATTACAGGAAATCGACTCAGAAGCACGACAAATCCTGCAACTTTACTATGCCCAAGGATTGACACAACAAGAAATAGCCAAGCAACTAGAAATCAAGCAATATACGATTTCTCGACGCTTAACCAAAGTGCGAGAAGCCTTACTACTCAAGCTAGCCAACTGGAGCCGAGATACGCTGCATATTTCCCTCAACTCGACGGTACTGAATTATATAAATACCGTCATCGAGGAGTGGTTAAAAAGTTTTTACAGCCGTCCTCTCTCAGCCCAGGAGTAGTAATTATGACTTTTGACACATCCTCAACCTTTACTGACACATCTCAAATGCTGTTAGAAATCGCACCAGATGATATCACCAGGGCTTGGCAACAAACTGTAAGATTTTCGACAGTAAATAGTCGTTGGAATGCCTATCTCAACCGTTTAAGTTTGAATATCCTCTTACCTTGGCTGCGGGAAGAATACGCAGCAGAAGCTAATGTCTTCCCTAACAATGCCTCCTTAGCAAGCTTCTGGGAAATTACTAATGGTACTGGTATTGATTGTGAAGCTGGACGTTTAGTGATTATTCCCAGTGAAGCGATTGATATTAGCGAAATGCGCGTCCCCCAAGAATGGGTAGATATTCCCACCTGGGCAGCAGAATACTATATAGCTGTTCAAGTTGAACCAGAAGCAGGTTGGTTACGAATTTGGGGATATACAACCCATGCCCAACTTAAAGCCAAGGCAAATTATGATGCTAGCGATCGCACTTATTCTATCAGTCGAGAAGAGGTATTCGATATCAATGTCTTGTGGATGGCGCGTCAACTTTGCCCCGATGAAGTCATCCGTGCCGAAATTCCTGTATTACCTGCATTACCGGCAACACAAGCCGAAAATCTTTTGCAAAGATTGGGCAATCCAGAAATATTTACCCCGCGTCTAGCGATACCATTTGAAATTTGGGGCGCATTGCTGGAAAATAGCAACCATCGGCAAAAGTTATCTCAACTGCGTCAGGGAATACCCACACAATTTTCTGTATTGGATTGGATGCAGCGTGGTGTATCAGATTTAGCTGAAAGTATTGGCTGGGGAAAAATAGAATTTCAGGCTATTTCATTGGGTGCTAGGAGTTCGGAATTAGCAGAAACAACTACAGCACTGGTGCGTGAATTGACAATTGATGGTGGTAAATATGAGTTGCGAGTACTACCGAAAGCGAATAGTTCAGCCTATATTTGGCGCATTGAATTGCGGAATGTTGTATCGGGTGGGTTAATTCCGGCTGGATTTAAGTTGCGCTTATTGACGGAAGATTTACAAGCTTTTGAAAATAATGAAGATATGGCGATAACATCCGTTGAGCATTTATATATTGAAGTGGCATTGAGTCAGGGTGAAGGTTTAGTTTGGGAAATTGAACCAACACCAATAGAATCTCATGGTGAAATCTTGAGGTTTTAGCTATGCAAACACAACTGATATCATGTCTGGCGAAATACCAAAGATAAAACTGACGCAAAGACGCGGAGATAAACTAATAATAACTGATACCATTTAACGAAAAATCTGATACAGATGTAAATCCTGAAAGCTTCGCTGCATCTCAGTTTTTTAATTGCGTAGCTTGCTTCTCGCAGAGCGAGTATTGTGAATTGGTATGATTTACCGCAATACGGTTCAGTTAAGGTTATCAGTCAATCGATTTGTTAAGAACCAAGATTTGGGGGATTTTCCCCCAAACCCCCAATTGGGGGACGCAACCTAGGCTGTTGACTTTGTTGAAAATTAGGCGATTTTTGGTACTTTTGTTCGTAGCATTCAATCCCTCGTTAAAACCCAAGCAAAATAAAGGTTTCAGCCATTGTGACTATCCACGTTTTTTGCATGAACGAAATCCCAAAAAGGACACAGAGTCAACAGCCTAGACGCAACCCGTCCCCCAAGCCCCCTCCAAAAAAGTTGATCTGTTTTATTCGCAGTAATTGATTTTATTCTTAACTGAACTGTATTGTGATTTACCGGACTTGATATGAAGCTGAGTACGATATCTACTGACATGTAGATAATATTGTTGACATGAACTCCCATTATCTCGCCAAAAAGAACAATTCACGTATTGTATTAAATCAAATGCTTTATTTAATACAATACAAATATTAAAATATATTAAATACCTGCTCCAACAAAAAATTAAATTGACCAATTTTGAATTGTCAAACCTGGCACTTTTTAAAAATCCTGCAAATTTCTTGTTAGTAAAACACCATCACAAGCTAAAACAATCGATGCGATGCGTAAATCTTGAGTCCCAATCCGAACACGTTGCGTTTTTAATGATTGATAAATATCGTCGGATTTTTGATCATATTGAAGAACAATAAATTCAGATAATAACATCACCGTATTCACAAGATATCGATAAGCCATCGACTTAGTTCCTCCATCTTTAGCTTCGGCAACTTGAGCCAAACGTCCCCGCAACTGTTCTTCAACATTGATAGCTGTTGTTGTTAACGGCACTTTAGCAGCTAAAATATTTTCAATAATTTTGGGGTGATTACGTCCATAAAGACTAAGATGATCTGTATCAAGAACGTAAATTGTCATTACTCATCTGTCAAAGCATTAGATTCTTGACGAATTAAAGCTAACTTATCCATAAAATCATCAAAGCTGGGATCATTTGCAAGTATTCCTGCATACTTCATCTGTGGAGTATTTTCACTTGTCTCTAGTTCTGAATTTACTTCTATTGAGACAAATTTCCCTCTTGCAAGTTGTGCTTCGAGAGTAGATTTTGCATTAGAAATAGCTTCTGCCTCCGTCGTACCCTCAACAGTTAAATTCGGCATTCCTACAACCGATGCAATAAAATGATGCTCATTTTGACTACGAACAAATACTTGATAACGCATAAAAATTATCTCCACATAAAAATAAATTTTACTCGTTTTAATGACATTCTCATCACAATTTTAGCTAAAGCAATTCAGGGCACCTACAAAAGGATTTTTTTGCGTCCTCCTATCTCCCCATCTCCGCGTCTGTTTGCTCATAGTCATCTAGAAAGTTAAACAACCAGGGAGGATTGAACGGCATCACTTTCCCCAGTTGTCAACTTTTTCGTCGCTACAACTAGACGATAACTACAAATTATCTAACCAAGGGCTAACACAAATCCCTAACTTCTGCCCCAATTTGAGTAACTGCTGACACTGCATAGTATCTTCGTTATTTGCCACAGCATCATTACATCCAGGAATAATGTAATTGTACAAGCAATGGAAATACAATTCCTGCGATCGCTCCAAAGAAATACCGATATTTAGCTGATGGGCAATATCCACCAAATTTTCAAAGCGTTGCATATCATCGGCAAAATTACCACTAGCATCGTGCAACAATTGCCAAAGCGATCGCAATACTATCTGTTCTAATATTGCTTTACCTTCGGGTATATTTAACCGACAGCGCAAATGCTCGGCTTCCGTGGCTGCGGCTTTCAACTCTACTAAATCATTAATGATTTGTGGGGGTTCGGCAATATCTTGCTCTAATTTCCGCAACAAAGACATACAACGATGTCCCAAAGCAATATCCGCAGCTACTTGTAACTCTTGCGGCACTGGCAAATCATCGCGATGAAATGCCATAATTACGCCGTAATTATCCCGATATGTCTGAGTATAAAGCTGGTCAAGTCGTAATAGAGTTTCCTGATTCAACAACCGCATAATTCGGTGTCTTTCCTCAGCAAAGAGATTTTGCAAACTAAATGCTTCTTCTCCAAATATTTGCACCATTGCCAAAATCGTATTCGCTGCACTTGCCTGTTGCAAAGCTGCAAATAGCTTCTCTTTTAACTGGCTGTAGGCACGTCTACCCTGAAATGGTTGGATGCAGCAATGGAAATCCCAACCACCAAGATGCAACACCGCAAAGACTAAATCTTCACTTTCTAAAGTAATTTCGGAGACTAATTTTATATGTCCAACTGCTAGAGAACTAGCCCCCATGCGTTGTATTTGGTAATCATACTCTGTCGCAATGTAGCAATATACACGTTTTTCATTACTGCTAGATTGCTGGTTCGCCGGGGCTTGGTGGCGGTTAAATAGAGAAGTAATCGCATACTGGGCAGCAACTTGTTTGAAATTGACTTGCGCCGTAGTCACCAATTGGCGGTAAACATCCGCACCATCACGGAATTGCTCAATATTACAGGGAGCAGAGGCAAGACGCTTAATAAATGCCCTTTCCAGTTGTAAGCCAGAGACATCACCCGCCAGTTCTAATGCACGAGCCGCGTAACGGAGAATTTGCGTACCTTCTGGGCGGGAAAGTTCCTCAAAGAACCAACCACAACTGGTAAACATTAACAAAGAATGGCGCTGCATTTCTAAAAGTCGCAGAGCATCAATTCTTTCCGCGTCAGTTAGCTTGTGGGTTTGATGGCGAGCCAGAAAACGATTGATACTTGCGGAACCATGGGAAGCAGAAGGACTAAAGCTTTGCCGATCACGAATTACTTCAATATACTCATCCCTTGCTTGCCAGGGATCAATAAATAATTTTCGCCCCTGTTCTTCATAAACCTTAATTAATTCATCCCGCAACCAGTTTAAAGCATCCCGTAACGGTCGCCGCCATTTCAGATGCCAGCCGGTAGCGCCACCACAACCACAATCATCTTGCCAGCGATCGACACCGTGGGCACAACTCCAAGCTGTAACAGGTTTTAATTCCACTTCCCAAGTGGGGGTATTTAAGCTGAGATAGTGGGCAAAATTAGTCACAGTCCAGCCATGTTTGGCAAATTCACCAATAAAAGCATAAGCAAGGGTTTTTTCCGTCCCCCCTTTGTGGTGTCCAAAAGTTTCCCCATCGGTAGCCACAGAGATTAATTGGGCTTGACGGCGATCGCCTCTTATGGCAGCACCGACACGTCCGGCGAAATGGCTGGAACTATACACCACATCGCTAAAACCCATATCCCGGGAAATGGGGCCATCGTAGAAAAAGATATCGATGTAGGGTCGTTCTGAAGAGGCAATATCTTGCGTCTCCCCATGATTATTTTGCAAATAGCAGCGATAGGGACGGGTGGGATCAATTTGTCCGCCGCCAACTTCATGCCATTCGGGATGGGGATCATTTTCTGTCGGCAGTAAACGACAGCGCTGTGCTTGCGATGGAGCTAAAACAATAAAACGAATCCCTTCCGCCACCAAAGCCTCTAAAGTGGGATAATCTACAGCCGCTTCCGCTAACCACATCCCTTCGGGATCACGTCCAAATCTGGATTTGAAGTCTGCTTTCCCCCAACGTATCTGCGTATATTTATCGCGATCGTTCGCCAAAGGCATAATGATGTGGTTATATACCTGTGCGATCGCATTTCCATGTCCGTTCAGACGCGCTTGGGATTTTCTATCAGCCTCCAAAATCCGTTGATATACTTCCATATCGTGCCTTTCCAACCAAGACATCAAGGTGGGGCCGATATTGAAGCTCATATACTCATAATTATTGACGATCCCCAATATTTCGCCTTTATCGTTAAATACTCTGGCAAAAGCATTTGGACGATAACACTCATGATGGATGCGTTCATTCCAATCGTGAAACGGAGAAGCACTCGGTTGTCGCTCAATCGCGTCCAGATAAGGGTTCTCCCTGGGTGGTTGATAAAAGTGCCCGTGAACCGTCACATATACACCCGCAGCAGTCTGCAAAGGGTCATTATTCACCGCAACATTTGCTTGCGACATCAGATTAGAACCAGAGTTAACTGGTCGTTCAGCAGCAGAAGTCATGTAGTATTATTCCAAATGATTTAGATAAACTTGCAATTGTGTCAAAGACATTCAAAATATAAAATTCTCTACAGTTGTGATATCCCCTTAGGGAGCGGTTAACGCCAACGCCCAAAATCAGCAAAGGTGAAAGTTCTCAACCATTACTACTCATTCTGCAATAATAGTTCCAAATTTGCGAGTCATCACCTCGTTTCTAGATTGTAGTCAATAATCACCTTTACCTAGGGTATCGAAAATTTGATTTTGATGAAGATGTTATTTAAAACAGTTCGCAATTCCCATTTGATGGCAAGTTCAACCCACACAATTAATTTTTGTGAAGGAAACTGAAACTCCGACACCAAACTAGAAAGCGAATGAGATGGGGATTACCCTTTTTGCTGACGAAATGTTGATTACTTGTTGATAAAGGCTTTGATTAAATTGCATTTGCAATAACCTTCATCTCCAGGAATTGAGCTTGAGCAACAACAGGAATTTAATAGTGTCTTAATACATTAAACCCCATTGATAGGATATGTTTTCCCAACTGACTTTAATTTTTGCGACAAAACTTTAACAAAAGTTATAAATGTGAATTAAAACATAACTTGAGTTTACAAAACTAGAATCCCAGAGAAAACAGTAAAAATTCGGAGCCATTTATACATACTCCAAGGATTATGCTAGATGGGAATGTGGCAACGTACGGAAGTAGGAAAATCGGAGAAGCTTATTTTTCTTGATCCCCTTGTCCCCTTGCCCCTATTTCTGCAAATTATCTAAAATACCCATTGCTTCTAAAGTTAAGGTGAACAATGTCCGTTAAAAATATAGTATTTCTAGTTTTATTGTTATTTATCCCGGTTTCCCTAGCCGCACACTTCCTCGAATGGGGAGAACTTGTCGTTTTTGTGACTGCGGGCTTGGCAATTCTCCCCTTAGCTGCTTGGATGGGTGTAGCCACAGAAGAAATCGCCGTTGTGGTTGGGCCTTTACTTGGTGGTTTATTAAATGCTACCTTCGGCAATGCCACGGAAATGATTATTGCCCTTGTCGCCTTAAAAGCCGGATTAGTTGATGTCGTCAAAGCCAGTATTACAGGCTCAATTATTGGTAACTTATTACTGGTGATGGGTTTAGCAATGTTACTCGGTGGACTCCGCTACAAAGAACAAACATTCCAACCGATTGTCGCCAGAGTTAATGCAGCTTCGATGAATTTGGCAGTAATTGCCATGTTGTTACCAACGGCAATGAATTATACCTCGCAAGGGATTACTCAAGAAGTAGTAGAAAACTTTTCGGTTGCTGTGGCTGTAATCTTGATCTTGGTGTACATCTTAACTCTTTTATTTTCCATGAAAACCCACTCTTACCTGTATGAAGTGGGTGTAGCGGAAACCGAGGCTTTAGAAACTCCCAATCATCAACCGAATATTTGGTTATGGAGTGGTGTTTTACTTGTTTGTACTTTGTTAGTCGCCGTAGAATCGGAACTCTTGGTAGATTCTTTGGAAGTCGCCACCTCAAAACTAGGTTTAACCGCTTTGTTTACTGGTGTTATCTTGGTTCCCATTATTGGTAATGCCGCAGAACATGCGACAGCAGTCAGTGTGGCGATGAAGGATAAGATGGACTTATCGCTATCTGTTGCAGTTGGTTCCAGTATGCAAATTGCCCTTTTCGTTGCCCCAGTTTTGGTTTTAGCAGGCAAAGCATTTGGACAACCGATGGATTTAGATTTTAAACCGTTTGAATTAGTGGCAGTTGCGGTTTCGGTATTGATTGCGAATACAATTAGTTCCGATGGCAGATCAAATTGGTTAGAAGGGACTTTGTTGTTAGCTGCCTATGCAGTATTAGGATTTGCTTTCTATTTTCATCCCGTGATGAGTTAGCGGGAAGAGAAAAATTAGTTTAATTTTGATGATGTGTTAGTCAAATAGTAAGTTCTGGAAATTGAACGGTATTTGGGCTGACACATCGCGATCGCATTATGCCAGATATCAAGTACCTGCACGCACAGCCTTGAGTAAATTCAGAGGTATTAGGGCTTTATCCGCCACACTTTAATTGATTTATCACCACTGCCACTGTAGAGAGTCTTACCATCACGACTAAATGCTAGTCCATAAATACCACCTGCATGTCCTTTGAGTTCAGTAACTGTTTTCCCTGTTTGCATCTCACTTAGTACCACTTCTCTACCCAAACCACCCGCAACAAATGTTTTGCTATCGGGACTAATTGCCAAAACATCTACATTTGCACCCAGGGAAAAGTTATGAACTAACTTGCCTGTTTTCAGGTTCCAAGCTTTAAAGCTCTTACCGTCAGTTTGTTGAAGTGGGGCGGATTGAAAACTGTCATCATATCCACCACTCAGCAGCATTTGCCCATCATTACTGACAGCAAGGGCTATGGGTGCAGATGCTTTTTGTTGGGGAGAAAATGCATCTTTAGGTAAAGGTGGGGTAAAGCTGCGTATTTGTTTGCCTGTTGCTAGATTCCAAAGCCGAATTTTCCCACCATTTTCACCACCGCTAAATAAAGTTTTACCATCAGGGCTAATCGCCAATGCAGTTGTTTCGGCTTTTAAAATCCGTTGTATTTTTCCTGTTTTTAAATCGCTAAATTTTATTGTTTTATCACCACTAGCACTGATTAAAGTTTTACCATTGCTAGTAACTAAAATGCTATTGATCCCAGATTTCTCAGTAATTGTACGACTGACTGTACCCGTTCCCAAGTTCCATAGTTTGATAGTGCCATCATAACTACTACTAATCAAGGTTTTTCCCTCAGGAGTAATCATAATAGATTTGATGCGATCGCTGTGTCCGGTTAAGGTACGTAGCAATGCACCCGTTTGTGGATTCCAGAGTTTAATGGTTGTGTCATCACTGCCGCTTGCTAAAATTTGTTCATTGGCAGAAATTGCGATCGCACGTACAGGTGCAGTATGTCCTGACAGGGTTTTTACTGGGGAAATATTCTTGTTAGGTGTATTAGCAATTACATTTAACGGTGAGGGAATACTCGCAAATGACGAGTTGTTAACTGTACATAAGATTAAGCAGCTAGCTGCAATAGATAGTAATTTCATTCTGGTTAATTAATGTAAATTTTAACTCTTCCTACTTGATTCAACGTTCAAAATTTTCCAATAGTTCCTCAATTCCGGGCATCTCTCAACTCTCACAAGCGCAGAAAGGCAAGGTAAACTGATGAAATTGACTGATTCAAAGAAAATCCTATGCCTAGTTTTTTATTAGAAGTTGGTACAGAAGAATTACCTGCAAGCTTTTTGAGTGGTGCTATTGCTCAATGGCAGCAGCGCATTCCCAAATCTCTGGATGAGAATAGTCTGGCGAACGATGAGGTGAAAATTTACGGGACTCCGCGACGTTTAGCGGTGTTTATTCAAGGTTTACCAGTACAGCAACCCGATAGAGAAGAGGAAATTAAGGGACCACCAGCAAAGGCTGCATTTAAGCCGGATGGTACACCCACACCCGCAGGAGAAGGATTTGCGAAAAAGCAAGGTGTGGAAATATCTGCATTTGAGGTACGTCCGACTGAGAAAGGTGATTTTATTTTTGTCAAAAAAATAATTCCTGGTCGCCCGGTAGCAGATATACTTACGGAACTCATACCGCAGTGGATTTTTAGTTTGGAAGGTAAGCGGTTGATGCGTTGGGGTGATGGGGATACGCGGTTTTCTCGCCCGATTCGCTGGTTGGTGACACTATTAGATGATGTTGTGTTGCCATTGACATTGGATAATGGCTCGGAAGTAGTTAAAAGCGATCGCATTTCTCGCGGACATCGGGTTTTACATCCTGATAATATTAGGATTGCCCATGCAAATAATTATGTAGAAACGTTGCGTCAAGGTTATATTGTTGTTGATGCCGATGAGCGCCAGAAGACTATTAAAGAGCAAGTGAATGCAGCAGCCACAAGTAAAAATGGGACAACAGAAATTTATCCCGATTTGTTGGAGGAAGTTGTTAATTTAGTCGAATATCCTTCGGTAGTTGTGGGTAATTTTGAAGAGGCATTTTTAGAGTTACCAACGGAAGTAACAACTACGGTAATGGTGACACATCAGAGATATTTTCCCATCTTTAAAAATTTAAATAGCCAAGAATTATTACCTAATTTCATCACAATTTCTAATGGCGATCCGCAAAAATCACAAATTATTGCTGATGGGAATGCCAAAGTAATTAGAGCTAGATTAGCTGACGGCAGATATTTCTATGAGAAAGATTTAGAAAAGCCCTTAGAAAGCTTGTTAACTAAACTGGAAACAGTCACTTTCCAGGAGGATTTAGGCTCGTTGCGACGTAAGGTAGAGAGAATTTGCCAAATTGCTGATTTAATTTCCCTACAGTTAAATCTCAGCGAGAATGACCGGAAAAATATTCAACGGGCAGCATTACTGTGCAAAGCCGATCTAGTGAGCAATATGGTATATGAATTTCCCGAATTGCAAGGAATTATGGGAGAGAAATATGCAGCGAAAAGTGGCGAAAATGAAGCTGTATCCAAAGCAATCTTTGAGCATTATTTACCCAGAAATGCTGATGATATTCTTCCACAAACTTTAACTGGACAAGTTGTGGGTTTAGCAGACCGCCTCGATACCTTAGTAAGTATATTTGGCTTGGGAATGATACCTTCCGGCTCCTCCGATCCCTTTGCTTTACGACGAGCCGCTAATGCTATTGTGAATATTACTTGGGTAGGAAATTTACAAATTAATCTACAGGCTTTATTAGAGCAAGTCGCGAGTAATTTTGCCACCGAATATCACAAAGATACCCATCAATTAATTTCCCTACTCAAAGACTTCTTCTTACAACGAATTCGCACATTATTACAGGAAGAAAAGGGCATTGATTACGACTTAGTCAATGCAGTTTTAGGAGAAAGTGATAAGCAGGGCTTAATGCCGGAGGCAGATCGCGAATATACTGCAAGAGCATTACAAGACTTAATTGACGCGAGAAACCGTGCCACCTTCCTCCAAGAAATCCGCAAAGATGGCAGACTTGGCGAAATTTACGAAACCGTCAACCGCTCCACCCGTCTGGCGGCACAAGGTGACTTAGATACCCAACAATTGGAACCAACACCATTAATACAAGAAAAATTATTCCAAAAACCATCCGAAGCAGCCTTCTATCACGCCCTAGTGAATTTACTGCCGCAAACTCAAGCAGCACAAAAGTCACGCGACTACCAACAGCTTGTATCAGCATTACAGCAAATAGCACCGACAGTGAGTAACTTTTTTGATGGTCCCGAAAGCGTTTTGGTGATGGATGAAAACCCGGAAATCAAGTGCAACCGGCTATATTTACTAGGTTTACTGCGAAATCATGCCCGTGTTTTAGCTGACTTTGGCTGTATCGTCAAAAATTAGTAACGATTGTAAAAAAAAGCTGTGCGGGTGTAACAAATAAACGCTACTATAGGGAGGCTTAACCAGGGAAACTGCTACAGTCTATGTCCAAAGCTCATGTAATTGGATTAGGAAAGTCCGGTGTTGCTGCGGCAAGATTGTTGAGACGAGAAGGTTGGGAGGTAGAAATTGGTGACAAAAACACCTCCCCAAGCCTCCTCATACAACAACAGGAGCTTGCAGCCGAAAATATCACAGTCAAACTTGGCTATACCCTAGAATTAGAGGGTTCAGATTTAGCTAAATTACCTCAATTAATAGTAGTGAGTCCTGGTGTCCCTTGGGATATTCCACTATTAGTCAAAGCGCGAGAATTAGGTATAGAAACCATCGGTGAGATGGAATTGGCATGGCGTAATTTAAATACGGTGCCCTGGGTTGGAATTACTGGAACCAATGGGAAAACAACCACTACGGCATTAACTGCTGCGATTTTCCAAGCAGCAGGTTTACATGCCCCTGCTTGCGGCAATATTGGCTATGCTGCTACAGAAGTTGCATTGGAATTTGGAAAATCATCTCCCCCCACTGCTAACTCCCTAGATTGGGTAATTGGTGAAGTTAGTAGCTACCAAATCGAGTCTTCTTCAACTTTTTCCCCACGCATCGGTATTTGGACTACTTTTACCCCAGATCATTTAGCGCGTCATCAAACACTCGAAAACTATTACAATATCAAAGCGCAATTATTGCATCGTGCCGAACTTCAAGTATTCAATGGCGATGATGCATACTTACGTAAGCTGGGAACCAGCGAATGGCCTAATGCTTACTGGACAAGTGTTAATGGTAAAGAAGAACTGTTAGGTGAAAAAGGTTTTTATATTCAAGATGGTTGGGTAGTCGAAAAAATGACTGCAAATTCAGTACCATCACGCATTTTACCAGCCTCTGCTTTGCGAATGGTGGGAGCGCATAATTTACAGAATTTGCTTTTATCTGTCGCTGCTGCCAGATTAGCAGGAATTGAACCCGAAGCTATTATCCGTGGAGTCAGCGAGTTTCCAGGTGTGGAACATCGTTTGGAATATATTTGTACATGGGAAGGTATTGATTTTATTAACGATAGCAAAGCGACAAATTATGATGCTGCGGAAGTTGGTTTAGCATCAGTGAAAAGTCCCGTGATTTTGATTGCCGGCGGTGAAGCTAAAGAGGGTGATGATACTGCTTGGTTGGCAAAAATCAAGAGTCAAGCTGCTGCTGTTGTCTTAATTGGTAATGCTGCACCCTTATTTTCCCAACGCTTAGAGCAAGTTGGCTATACTCACTTTGAAGATGTGGGGACAATAGAAAAAGCTGTTCCCAGAGCCGCAGAATTAGCCCAGAAACATGATGCAGCAGTGGTATTACTTTCGCCAGCATGTGCAAGTTTTGATCAATATCCCAACTTTGAAGTGCGCGGTAATGATTTTCGGAAAGTATGTTTGCAATTTGTCGGCAAATATATTTAAATTATGATTTAGGGCTACTACATATCACTAATCAAATTAAGTAATTGGTTATCGCATTTGGAGTTTTAGCCAATTACTAATTTCTGCTGCTAGCCATTCACGCTCCAAAGTTGTTAAATTACTGTATCTATCAAAATCAAACACAAGGTTATTCTTATTAAAGATGAATAAATTCTCTTTTAATCTAGTTTCGTACGTATCATAAACTACTGTAAGTTGAGCTATATCATAAATGGGAATAATTTCTTCATTACTCTGCCATGTAAAGCCAAAGATTTCGTTAATTATATTCATTTCATTAGATTGAAATTGTACTCGAGTGCGCTTATTAATAGCAGATAAAAGTAAGAACGCTAAAATAGCGATCGCACCTATTTGTAATAGCCACACAATGAAACCAATGAAGGCGGAACTGTTAGAAATTATTTGACTAAAAAAAGGACTCCCGATTGCAATGGGTGTGAGACAGGAAATCAATGTGACTAAACCAATCCCAAAACCAGTTGGGGGTAAAATAATTTCTAATTTTTCTGGTGTTTTAATTAAACGAATCTTAGTTTGTAATGGCTTATTTAAGAGTTGCTTTGAGTCTGGGACAAGATTTATTCTTGCTGGTGGATTTTCAATTGCTGCTAAGGCAATTTTGGCAGATGCAAAACGTTTTTCTAAACTTGGTTCTACCATCCACTCCAACCAACTAGCAAATTCTTGACTTACATCAACAGCTTGACGAAATTGAATATGTAAATCTTGTTGCGGTAACTCTGTCGGATGTAATCCAGTCACGATATAAATCAAAGTAGCACCTAAACTATATAAATCTGATGCTGGCTTGGTTCTACCACCAAATTGTTCGGGTGGCATATATCCATAGGTTCCAACTACTGTAATTGTTCCGCCTTCTTGAGCCGCAATATTTTGTACCGAACCAAAGTCCACCAAATACACTTCACCAACGCTATTACCGGAACGATTGGTAAGTAAGATATTACTTGGTTTAATATCACGATGAATTATAGGTGGTTGTTGCTCATGTAAATACTCTAAAATTGCTAATAAAGATTTTGCTAACTCTTTTACCTCGTCTTCGCTAAATCTTCGTCCCGCTTGTAATTGTACTTCTAATGATTGTGCTTCGATATAGGTTTGTACTAATGCAAATCCTTTATCATTGGTAGCATCAAATTCAAAATAATCTAAATAACGAGGAATTTGCGGATGATAGAGATTCTTCAATATTGTCGATTCGCGTTCAAATAACTTTAAATCTTGCCAATCAAAATCTTGACCTAAATATAAAAGTTTCACAACTACTTGCTGTTGAGTTTCTAAATCTAAAGCCGTGACTGTGCGTCTACCTGGCTGTCTACCCAATTCGCGAATAATTTGATATCTTTGGTTTAATAATTGATTTGATATATTTGCATTCATAATTTTAGTAGTTAGTAATGACAACGAATAATTTATATTTACTTGATCAATGTAATTTGATTTTCTCGCCAGAAAATATTACAGATTAAGTTTTGCATTCATGCTAATTGGATAATTTAGAAATATAGCTTGAAGAAGTTAGGAATTAGTAATTTATCTTTTTAAATATTTTCTGGCTCGATTTGCTTTTTTCATACCATTGAGCAAAAGATTTACTAACAGCACCCATACTCAATCCAGTAATTATAGATGGTGCGATTACAAAAAATAATGACTGCTGGAATTGAGAAGGTATACCAATCTTTGCGCCAGCACCACCTAAACCTAATGATCCAAAATAAATTAGACCTGTTACAGTGCCAATAATAGTACTAGTCATACTCAAAACCAGTCGATGAAGATGGGTATTTTTTAAAGGATAAAAAAACAACCTAGTAATTAACCCAATCCAAACTCCATTAGCCAAACCCAGAGGAAAAGCAACCGCAGCAGCACTGAGTCCACCCAAAATAGTTCCCAAAATAGGAAGAACAATACTGCTGTAGAGTGCTGCACATATGGTTATCATTCCACCGCCAACAAAGGTGCTACGTAATAAAGCATTGACAAATAAAGAGAAGGTATTTACTGGTTTCTTCACGAGTGCTTGCTGACGAACTCGATAAAATTGAGTTTCCAATTGTTCTAAAGTTGCTAATGCTTCCGTTGCCGAATTTAATCGTCGTTCCACACTCGGTTCTGTTAACCATTGCAACCAATCCACTAAAGCAGGGCTGAAATCAACCAAATCTGCAAAAGCAATTCGCATTTCCTTTTGTGGTAAGTCAGCAGGATGAATCCCCGTTGCCAAGGCAATCAGCGTTGCCCCTAAACTATATAAATCGGATGCTCCTGTTGCGTAACCTCCAAACTGTTCGGGTGGCATATATCCGTAAGTGCCAACAACAGTGACAGTTTTTCCGGCTTTGCTAACTAAAGTTTGTACAGAACCAAAATCGACTAAATAAATTTGACCAGGGATTTGCTCACCATTTTCCAGCAAAATAATATTACTGGGTTTAAGATCACGATGAATGACTGGGGGATGTTGGGAATGTAGATAAATTAGTATTTCCAATAATTGCAAGGCAATAATTTTTACTTCCTTCTCAGTAAAAAGCCTTCCAGCTTGAATATATTCTTCCAGGGATTTACCTTCTACATAGCTCTGGACAAGAGCATAACCTTGAGCAGCACCATCTAATTCAAAATAGTCAACATAATTAGGGATTGCTGGGTGATTGAGTGTTTTGAGAGTTTCGGCTTCCCGTTCAAATAACTTTAAATTTTCCCAAGCAAAATCACTGCTGAAAGTGAGTAACTTAATAATTACAAGTTTTTGCGAAATTTGATCGTCAGCCAATAAAGTTCTTCTTCCGGCTTTTTTCCCCAACTGTTGTTTAATTTCGTAGCGATTGTGCAGAATTTGCTCGTTCATTCCTAACTCCACAGCATTATTATCTCTTTTTAACTGAGTTTTTCTTCAGCAACAGGAGTAAAAGCACTAAATACTTAATTGTCTACTAGTTTAAGTAAACTTAGCTTAAATTTTACAAGCTTGCTTCAGTATGGAAGAACACAATCAGAAATTGCATGAAGATTTTGTAATGTGAGATACGATCGCTTGTATTTTTCTGAGTTTGGGACTAACTTTTAGTCTGGATCGAGATTGAACCGAAAAAAAATTCGCTGCGATCGCAATATTGCTATCGGTTTTGGGTACAACAAGAATAAGAACATAGCTTGATACTTTTGGAGAAAAGAAGCTAACAGTTAAAACACTTAAGGAATAAGGGATAGAAGTATATTTTATTTAGATTATTCAGCGCCACATCCAGAGTAAAAAGCTACTTCTAACAGCCTCGAAATCCCATCTAAAACAGAAAACACCGAAAAAACTATCCGTATAAATACTGGATTGTTGGGTATGACCCCTCCTAAGTTCAGTAGAACAACGAATGGTGTCTAAAAGGCTTCCTAAGGAAAATAATTACAGTTTGAAAAAAAATTGACGCAACTCCATTAAGTCAGTATTGGGGTTACTAAATAAGGATATTTGTATGGCAGCGAATCAGTCGTGTATGCGTTATGGCAGTTGCTACAACGGGGGAAGTTCTCGCAATGCATTGCCTTCTGATAGTATGGAACTCTTGCTTCTATATCACCAGAATCCCACTATTAAACTTCGGAATCAATTGGTACAGTTACATACTGGCTTAGTTCGGAAAATGGCACATAAATTTAGCCATCAATGTAACGAACCTTATGAAGATTTGGAACAAATTGGTTACTTTGGCCTAATTCGTGCAATTGAGCGTTTTGATCCTAGCCAGGGATATGCTTTTAGTTCGTTTGCTGTACCTTATATTCGCGGAGAGATGCTGCATTTCTTGCGCGATCGCAGTACTCTATTAAAGATTCCCCGTCGTTGGCAGGAATTATACAATGAAGGACAAAAAGTTCGTAAAGAATTATCAGAATCTTTAGGTCGTCCGGCGAAAGATTGCGAGATTGCGGAAATTCTCTGCGTATCGGTTCAAGAATGGCAAGAAACCAAGCTCGCTGCTCAAAATAGAATGCCTTTAAGTTTGGATGCAACTGTAGTTCACTACGTTGATTGCCAAATTACTTTAGGTGAAGCACTTCCCTGTCCTCGTTCCTCTTTAATGCAACAAGAAGAAGAAGAACGTCAGCAACTCCAAGGTGCGATTAATCAACTTGAAGATAAGCCCCGTATGGCAGTGGAAATGGTTTTCTTGAAAGAGCTTTCGCGTAAAGATGCAGCGAAAAAAATCGGTACTAGCCCAATGACAGTGACGCGATATCTGCAAAAAGGTATTCAGGATTTAATGTGTATGATGCAACCCCAAGCTGTTGCTGCTGGTTCTTAGTCCCGCATGTATCCTGGACAACGTGAATTTGGGATTGTAGATTGCGAATATTTACTTAAAAGTAAATTAATAGCTGCCAAATATTCGTATTTCTGAATATTTCTCTCGTTAAAAATATATTTCTCTGTTATTTTTTTCAATCTGCCCTAGTATTTGCTGCTCTTAACCTGGAAAATCAATCATCTTATCCAGATAACCATTGACTTTGTGTCTGCTAATTTTATTTTGTTATTTCTGATCAAATCTATCTCCCGAATTAGTATAGGAACGCTGAGATAGTCAACGCATCTCCACATCATTTCTTCGCATTCAGTGTAATTACAGTAATCTCTGGGCGACAATTAAATCGTAAATGTAGTCCTGTCATGCCAATACCGCGATTTGTGTACAGCAACATCGACTGCAACTGATACATACCTGCATAATATTTTTGACCTAATTGGGGAAGATATAGTGGTGGCAGAAAAGGTATGCGAATTTGTCCGGAGTGAGAATGTCCCGATAGTTGCAAGTCAAATCGGTTTTTTGTGGCAGTAATGTCGGCAAAGTCGGGTTCGTGGGCAAGTAAAATTGCTGCATTGTCATCTTTAGGTAAACTTTGCAATACTAAATCCAAGCGGTCTTTGCCAACATAAATATCATCAACACCGGCAATATATAATTTTCCGTCACCTCGCTGTATTGTTTGGAAAGAATTCGCGAGATTGACGACGTTTGTTTGTGCCATTGCTCGAGAGACTAAATTTGCATCTGCCCAATAGTCGTGATTTCCTAAAACTCCAAATTTTCCATCCTTGGCTTGCAGTTCCCCCATTGTCGCTTCCAGATTGGGGATAAATCTCTCTTGACGACGGGTAATAAAATCACCTGTAATGGCGATTAAATCTGGTTTTTGTTGGTTGACTAAGCGGAAAATCCGACGCAGTCGAGTTTGAGTCATCCATTTGTTGACATGAATATCGCTTATTTGTACAATCTTATATTCATCAAATTCTGTTGCCAGATGCGGTAAAGTTAGTTGTAATGAGTTAATTTCAATCCAGTTAGGTTCAATAAAGTAAGCATAAAATAATACGCACAAGCTTGTTATCAATAAACCCAGTGTCACTGGTCGATATTTAGATTTACGTGTTTTTTTGAGTTTTTTCATTCCGAAATTTGTTTAGTTAGTGATGTAATTAATACCTTTTAGCTTTGTCAAAATAACCAATAATCATTAACTAATAATCATTAACCAATCCTAACTAACCTTACCTAAACTCGCTAGAATAACTATTTGGAGCATTTAGCGCCTTTTTATGAGTTTACCTATTGTTGCTATTATCGGTCGCCCAAACGTGGGCAAATCGACCTTTGTCAATCGTCTTGCTGGTGTACAAACTGCTATAGTCCATGATGAACCAGGTGTAACACGCGATCGCACTTATTTACCGGCTTTTTGGTGCGATCGGGAATTTACTGTGGTTGACACTGGTGGTCTCATCTTTAATGATGATACCGAATTCTTACCCCTGATTCGCCAACAAGCTATGGCAGCCCTGGCAAATGCAACTGCGGCAATTTTCGTTGTCGATGGGAAACATGGAATCACATCTGCTGATGAAGAAATCGCCGAATGGTTGCGGGTGCAAAAAGTCCCCGTGTTACTAGCTGTGAATAAATGCGAATCTCCCGAACAGGGAGCGGTTCAAGCCGGCGAATTTTGGTCATTGGGTTTGGGTGAACCTTTCCCGATTTCCGCAATTCACGGTAGTGGTACTGGTGAATTACTCGATGAGTTAATTAATCACCTACCAATGACCATAGATGTACCGGAAAATGATGAAATTAAAGTTGCGATCGTTGGTCGTCCTAATGTTGGTAAATCAAGCCTTTTAAATGCATTTGTCGGCGAAGAACGGGCAATCGTGAGTCCGATTTCTGGTACAACCCGCGATGCCATTGATACTCAAATCGAACGTGATGGGCAAAAATACCGCATCATCGATACAGCAGGTATCCGCAAAAAGAAACATATCGAATACGGAACCGAGTTTTTTAGCATTAACCGGGCATTTAAAGCGATTCGCCGTGCTGATGTGGTATTGATGGTGATTGATGCGCTGGATGGCGTTACCGAACAAGATCAAAAACTAGCTGGACGTATTCTTGAAGAAGGACGTGCTTGTATTATTGTCGTCAATAAGTGGGATGCTGTTGAAAAAGATTCCCATACTATTTACCAATATGAGAAAGATTTAGAGGAAAGGCTGCATTTTACCGAATGGGCTGATACAGTCTTTGTTAGTGCGGTGACAGGGCAGCGCGTCGAGAAAATTTTAGCTTCGGTTGTGAATGCGGCTCAAGAACATAAGCGTCGCGTCAGTACATCGGTGATTAACGAAGTCTTGGAAGAAGCAGTACGTTGGCATTCTCCCCCAGTTAGTCGTAGTGGCAAACAGGGTAAAATTTACTACGGCACACAGGTGACAACTGCACCACCAACGATCGCATTATTTGTCAACGAAGCCAAGCGTTTTAACGATAATTATCGTCGTTATATTGAGCGCCAGTTCCGCCAGCAACTAGGATTTCAAGGTACGCCCATACGTTTATTGTGGCGTAGTAAGAAAGTTCGTGACATGGAAAGTATCAATAGTAATCGGGCAACTCGCGTGTAAAAAGTTAGGGGTTAGGAGTACCCCTGTTAAGGTGTACCAATAATGTACTAGCCAGAAGTCCCATTCTTACGTTCTACCTCTAATCGCAGAACCTAAATTTTTAACGCAAGCATTATTTTTTGCCTTCAATTTTTAATGGATGCGGTGCTGAAACCCCTATAAATCGTCAGTACAAATGTTCACCTTAACAGGGGTAGGGTTAGGAGTTAGGTTATAAATAATAAAGTCTGGCATTACATCAATACTAATTGCAGGCATCTTCATCAAAAAACGATAACTATGACTCCTAACTATTAACTTTTAAATATTCACATGGATTTACTTCGTTCCTTACCACTTGGACTTTACTTAGAACAACCGCAAACTTGGTTGCATAAAATTGACCCCCGCGTCAAGTTTATTTGGTTGATGAGTTTTTTAACTACCTATACTTTCGCTAATAATGAATGGCGAATATTGTTAGTAGTACTTCTGGTTTTGACAACATTGATTTCGGGAATTCCCCGCAGAATTTGGCAGCAACCCCAACAAATGACGGGATTACTATTGCTAGCTTTTTTTGTATTTGCGATTGGTTGTATTACCCCGGATGGGTTGGGTTTACACTATCACCCACGCTTACCTGCTCATCAAGTTGTTGCCACCCCTGCCACCGCCAATCCGAATATATCTGTATCCCCTGCCACTCCACAAATTGCCCAAACCAGAAAACCCCAGGGTAAAACCTACAGCTATACTTTGCTGGAAATAGCTTGGCTGAAAGTTACTCGCCGTTCCTTTGATTTAGCTTTGCGACTCAGTACAATTCTTTTTACAGTTTTATATAGCACCAATTTATACTTAATTACGACTGCGCCAGAGGAAATTACAGCCGCAATTGAAAGTCTGATGCAGCCTTTAAATAAATTTAAATTACCAATTACAGAAATTACTTTAACC
The DNA here is from genome assembly GCA_004296455.1 of Calothrix sp. NIES-4101. Taxonomy (GTDB): domain Bacteria; phylum Cyanobacteriota; class Cyanobacteriia; order Cyanobacteriales; family Nostocaceae; genus Brunnivagina. The sequence goes on along the minus strand of AP018280.1, from coordinate 2,036,461 downwards.
TTAACTTTATCGTTACGCTTTATACCTTTAGTTTTAGAAGAAATCCAAAACCTCATGCGTGCCATTATGACAAGGGCAATAAATTGGAAAAAACTGGGATTTAAAAGCGCCGTGAAAATTTGGTTAGTTGTCATCAACAGGCTATTAGAAAACCTGCTTTTGCGTGCTGAACAAATGGCAAGTGCAATGACAGTCAGAGGTTTTACTAGTCCCAACGAACATAAAGTCCAGTGGCATGATTTAAAATTGCAGCGTCGAGATTGGGTTGCGATCGCAATTTTAGGTTTATTCTGGGGAGTACGCTTAGTATTTGGAAATGAAGTTTAACCAATTTGAAATCGCGGGATGATTTTGTAACTGTTAAGTGAAAATAATCACCGCGCCACCAAAGCCGAGGTGGAGATAGGGAGACAAGGGGACGCGGAGATGAAGAGACACAGAGATTTAGTTTATGTTTTGCCAGATTTTGGGGGGGCAATATCAATATATAACTATATACAGCTATATATAGCTATATTCTTTCTACTTCCCTAACTTCCTTGGGAACTCCAGCAGTTAAGATATCATGTCCTGTTGATGTGACTAAAACATCATCTTCTATCCGTATACCAATCCCCACCCAGCGTTCGTCAATCTCCGGTTGCCCCTCGGCTGGCTGCGTATCCGGCACTATATAAAGTCCTGGTTCCACCGTCAGCACTTGACCAGCTTGTAAAATTTGTGGTTTATCATCTCCGTATTGATATATACCCACATCATGCACATCTAAACCTAACCAATGTCCAGTGCGATGCATATAAAAAGGTTTATATTTTTCCTCTTCGATGAGTTGATCAATTTCACCTTTGAGTAAACCAATCTCAACTAAACCTTCCGTGAGCGTACGCACTGCGACATCGTGAGCAAGGTTGTAGGGATTTCCGGGTTGAACTTGGGCTAGAGCTTTTTTCTGGGCTTCCAGGACAATTTCGTACAGTATTTTCTGTTCCGGTGTAAATTTGCCACTGACAGGGAAAGTCCGGGTAATGTCGGAGTTGTAGTAACCGTAAGCGCAACCAGCATCAATTAGTAGTAATTCGCCATCTTGCATTTGGCGATTATTTTCGATGTAGTGTAACACACAAGCATTTTTCCCCGATGCCACAATAGACGGATATGCGACACCCATTGCACCCCGCAGACGAAAAATATGTTCAATTTCCGCTTGAACTTCGTACTCATAATGTCCAGGTTGGGTAAATGCCATCGCGTGGTTGTGTGCTTCCACAGCAATATCTGCGGCTTTTCGCATTAATCCCAGTTCCATTTCGCTTTTAATTAACCGCAAACCATGCAAAACTGGTGCAGTATCTTCGATCGCAATTGGCCCAGTTCCGCGTTTGGGATAAGCCCGCATCAGCATTTGCCAATGTTGAAGAACCTTATCGTTAAAATTGCGATCGCGTCCCAGGTGATAATAAATGCGATCGGCTTTTTCTAAGTATTGGGGTAATTTATCGTCAAGTTCGCTGATTGGGTAAGCTGCATCTGCACCATAAACTTCTTTTGCCGCTTCGACACCACAGCGATAACCACTCCATACTTCTTGTTGCCTGTCTTTTGGCTGGACAAAGAGGACAAATTGATGTTCGGGGTGGTGGGGCGCTAAAACAGCCACAGCTTGGGCTTCGTTAAAACCAGTTAAATAGAAAAAATCACTGTCCTGTCGATAATTATACTCAACATCGTTATGCATGACTGCCATTGGCGCACTACGAAAAATCGCTGTCCCGTTACCAATTTTTGCCATTAATTGCGATCGACGCTGCTGATATTCTTTATGCATATGGGGATAGTGTAAGATTATGTACTTAGTGTGTATCTAAGGATGTATTTTAACTTCTGTCACCCTCTACTGAAATAAACAAATCGTTTAGTATTAATCATAACTAACTAGATTCTTAATTTTTATTATTAATTTTCTCCCGATACTCTCTGATGAATAATACTACCCTCGAATCATCATCTAGCCAATATTTAAAAGACAGTAAAAATGATCTTGATGCACTCTTAGCTTTGCGTGGATTTGCCTGTTTAATGGTAGTGATTCATCATTGTGAACGCCCCCGAAATTCAATTACTTATTCAGGTTATGATTTCAGTTGGGTTATATTTAGTCATGGAGCTGTTGCAGTTTGGATTTTCTTCTGTCTATCTGGTTATTTGATGGGTAAAGCTTTCTATTCTGGTCGTTATACTGTTGATGTCAAAGGAATTATTAATTTTTGGTATAATCGCGCTTTACGAATTATTCCTCTTTACTACTTTGTTATACTCATTCTATCAATTTTTGTCTATACAGATATTCTGAAAATGACCAATTGGGGTTATTTTGTAAGACTATTATCATTCACATATCAACCACTTTTTCATGCACAATCTTTGCCTTTCAATGAAGCACTTTGGTCTTTATCTACTGAAGTTCAATTTTATTTATTAGTTCCTTTTATTTACAATATAACCCTCTTTTATCACTATCTCCAGAGAATAATCGTAAAGCCTTGCCATATAAGCTTTTTACTCAAAAACTCATGGTTTTTAGTTTCTGTTAGGAAATAAACGCTCAAATTTGCTTCCTGTATGAAGTTTAAAAATTGCGTTCGATTTTTAGTTTCCCAGAGTGACAAATCAGGGATAATTACTCCTAGAATAATCAATTTACGGCATTTTATTGCTGCATTTATTGTTGTCATAATCACCGTATTTTTAATCAAATATTTATTTTTACTCGGTTTCCAAAAACAAATTCAAGAACAAATGGCATATGCTTTTCGATATTGGTACTCACCATTAATTCATAATCTTGATTTGTTTATATGCGGTTTTTTAATTAATCCACTGATCCAATATTATAATCAGGACAAAAAATCAAATATATCTACAAAAATAAGTAAAGATAGCAAAAATAAATTACATCTATTTAGATTTAATTCGTTAAATTATCCTAGAATTAAATTTATTGCAATTATATTAATTGTTCTACTATACTTGTTTACAGCACATCATGGATACCATCAAGAACTATTTGGATTGCCAAGTCGTCCCAGTGGAATTAGAACATTCACGACAACATTTATTCTTCAACCTCTAACGGCTATAATTACTTCTTTTTTTATTTTTACTTTTGAATTAAAAAGATATGAATTATATAGTCAAAATGAGAAACTCTCATTTAATAACATACTAAAAAATCCAATTAGAACATTAGAAATTATGGGTAATTTATCCTATGGTGTGTATGTATGGCATATCCCAATTATTCAAAAAATTACACCTGTATTTACTTCAGATATTCCGTTAGAAGCTTTTGCTCTTAGGATATCTGCAACATTAATCTTATCGTCAATTTTAGCCACTGTCACCTACTATTTAGTAGAAATTCCCGCCGCAAAATTTAAAATATATCAAGGAGTCAGGATTCAGAATTAAATATGGATTTTGCATTATACATAGAAGCCGATTTTCTTTAAAATCATGCTTTGTTAGTTACAGCAGATTCGATGTTTATGAGGTACAGTGCTTAATCTAAATTCCAAGCACAAAAGCCATCCCCATAATTTGTGTACTTCACGTACCTCAAAAGCGCTGTAGTTTATTAGTTCATTACCAGTATTTACACTTAAAGTATCGAAGCCATGATATTGTGAAGCTCGTAAAAATCACAATATAAATTCTATATTAAAAAGCTTTTGAATTTTTCTAAGTAATAGCACGTATAAAGCTTGACGTAATCAGAAAAAATAGTTAGAAGATTGGAAGTAATTATATATACTTTATTTTTATGTTTACGTCAGATAATAGCTCTACTGTCTCTTCAAATTTTGATAATTCTAATCAATTTACTAATCCCTCTAACCCTTTAGATACCAGCTTACCTCTACAAATTAGTAAATCTTCCCTAGGATTTCGTGACAAATTCCTAGCTCAACCTCTAGGTGCTTCTCCCTCATCTAATCCAAATCCTTTATTTAGTAAGACTTGGTGGATAAACCCAGATTTTAATGCTGATGGGAAAACAGATGTTTTTTGGCATAATACCCAGACTGGTGAAAATCGCTTGTGGTTGATGGATGGAGCGACAATTGGCAAAGAAGGTGATTTGTTGAGTAAAGATTCAGATTGGAGTTATCAAGTAGGTGATGTTGATGGTGACAGTAAAAAGGATTTAGTTTGGCGGAATTTCACAACGGGCGAAAATGAAGTTTGGCTGCTGAATGATTATGCAATTAAAGGGACAGGTGTTTTAGCTAAAGTTGATGATTTGAATTGGTCTTTCAAGCTAGGTGATACTAATGGTGATGGGAAGCAAGATTTAATTTGGCGTAATTATAAAACGGGTGAAAATGCAATTTGGCAAATGAATGGTTTGAATTATCAGCAAGCGGAATTTATTACCAAGGTTGATGATGTTAAATGGGATTTTAAAGTTGGTGATACTAATGGCGATGGGAAAGCTGACTTAATCTGGCGGAATTCTCAAAGTGGGGAAAATTCTGTTTGGTTAATGGATGGTTTTACATTAAAAGAAGATAATTTTCTTTTTAAGGTTGAAGATTTAAATTGGAAATTCAAAATCGCGGACACAAATGGGGATGGAAAAACTGATTTAGTTTGGCATAATTATAAAACCGGAGAGAATTCTGTTTGGTTAATGAATGGAGTACAAACTAGTCAAACAAATTTCCTTGATACCGTGGTTGATTTAAACTGGGATTTCAGCATTGCGGACACAAATAGGGATGGAAAAACTGATTTAGTTTGGCATAATTATAAAACTGGTGAGAATGCTGTTTGGCGAATGGACGGACTCAATTTTAGTAAGGCAGAATTCCTTCCTGTATTTGGCGATACAAATTGGGATTTTAATATTGGTGACTACGATGGTGACGGAAAATCTGATTTATTTTGGCGTAATTTTCAAACTGGCGAAAATAAATTATGGTTCTTAAATGATTTGCAATTAATTAGTGAAGCTACTGTCTCTTCTCTGGAAAAGGGTTGGTTATTCTTTTAATTTTATGGAAATGTTGTGGGAATAAAATCCTATATCCCCAAATTTTAGAAAAACTTGGGGATATTTTATGATTTACATATTGTTAGACAAAGCAAACTGTCTTGTTAACAATACATCTGGTTTTTCTTCATTTACTTGATTCAACTTAGCAACAATTCCATCAACATTTTTCTTGGCATCGCCAAATAGCATCCGTGTATTCTCTTTGTAAAACAGAGGATTTTCAACCCCTGCATAACCACTTGCCATACTGCGCTTCATTACCACAACGGTTTTCGCTTTCCAAACTTCCATAACTGGCATTCCCGCGATCGCACTATTTGGGTCTTCTAATGCGCTAGGATTAACAGTATCATTGGCACCTATTACTAGTACCACATCTGTTTTGGTAAAATCTTCGTTGATTTCATCCATTTCCAAAACTATGTCGTAGGGTACATGTGCTTCTGCCAAAAGTACGTTCATGTGTCCTGGCATTCTTCCAGCTACGGGATGGATACCAAAACGCACCTGAATCCCACGACTCCGCAATAATTTGACAATTTCCGATACGGCATGTTGTGCTTGAGCTACTGCCATGCCATAACCGGGAACGATAACAACGCTTTTGGCATTGCGTAAAAATTCGGCTGTTTCCTCAACGTTTGCCGTCAATGCATCCCCTGTGGGTAAGGCAGATGTGGTTGAAGATGTTGTATTGGTATCTGCCCCAAAACCTCCCAAAATCACGCTGATGAAGGAGCGGTTCATGGCTTTACACATAATGTAGCTGAGGATGGCACCACTACTTCCAACTAATGCACCTGTAATAATGAGCAAATCGTTCGACAGCATAAATCCCGCCGCCGCCGCCGCCCAACCAGAATAGCTATTGAGCATGGAAATCACAACTGGCATATCAGCGCCGCCAATTGCCAATACCAAATGAATGCCTAAAATATAGCCAATTGCAGACATTAATAGTAATGGTTGCAGTCCTGCTGGGTGTACTGTACCCATAAATTGAATACCCAACCACACGCAAGTACCAAGCATTGCCAGATTGAGTAAATGTCTACCTGGTAAAAGTAAAGGTTTGCTGCTGATGATTCCCCGGAGTTTACCAAAGGCAATTACTGAACCCGAAAGGGTGATGGCACCGATAAATACACCAATGAAGATTTCGATTTCGTGAATTGTCGCTTCAACTGGGGTAAGTAGTGCTGGCTCTTGGAGGTAATTGGCAATACCAACTAAAACGGCGGCGGCACCAACAAAACTATGTAGAATTGCTACCAATTCCGGCATGGAAGTCATGGCGACACGGGAAGCTACGATCGCCCCAATCACACCCCCTGGTATAACTACAGATGCCAGAATTCCGTAGGAATGACTAGAGAGAGAAAATGCGGTGGCAACAAATGCGATCGCCATCCCACAGATACCGAAAATATTGCCTTTGCGGGCTGTCTCCTGATTGGAGAGTCCCCCCAAACTCAGGATAAATAAAGCACTCGCGACGATATACGCGACTGTTAGGAGATTATTTGACATGTTGATTCTGGAATTAGTGAATTGTTTTTTTAATCAAATTGGGGTAAGTAAAAACGCGGCTAGGGAAAATATTTTGATACTTTTGTTTTTGCCGCGTCCCTGTATCACTACATTCTTTTTTTACCTTTGGAACATTTTCAGCATCCGTTGAGTGACAAGGAAACCACCAGAAATATTAATCATGCCGATAAAAATTGCGATCGCGCCTAAAATAGTTGTGGCGGAACTGGTATTTCCTGATAGTTGCAGCATCCCACCAATGATAATAATGCCGCTAATTGCATTGGTGACGCTCATTAAAGGTGTGTGTAAAGCTGGTTTGACGTTCCAAATTACTTGCCAACCCACAAAGCAAGCTAAGACAAATACTGTAAAGTGCGACAAAAAGGAAGCCGGGGCACTAATTCCAATCCCAATCAAGGCAAAAGCAGCGACAAATACCCAAAGTAAGTCATTACTACTTTTGGTAGATGTTGCTGTAACAGGGGCGGAGGCGGTGACAATTGTCTGCGTGTGATTCTGTTTTTGGCTCCCCGCATCACTCACTACCTCAACTTTCTTCTCAACCACCTTCTCAATCTTCGCCGGGAGTACGGGAACTTCACCCGCATGAAGCACTAACGCACCACGAATCACATCATCATCAAGATTAATGTGGAAATTATTGCCGCCACCCATCTCTTGGAGGAGATGACAAAGATTAGTTCCATATAGTTGACTTGCCTGTTGTGCCATCCGACTCGGTAAGTCTGTGAATCCGACTATTGTCACTCCCTTGTAACGATAGGCTTCACCCGCACGAGTACAAGCGCAGTTACCACCCTGCTCTGCTGCCAAGTCTACGATTACCGAACCATCCTTCATACTCTCCACCATTTCTTGGGTGATGAGTATGGGTGCTTTTCTACCGGGAATCAATGCAGTGGTGATAATAATATCAACTTCCTTGGCTTGGGCAGCGAATAATTCCATTTCCGCTTTGATGAACTCATCGCTCATCACTTTCGCATAACCACCTTCACCAGTACCATCTTCAGCAAATTGGAGTTCCAGAAACTCTGCACCTAAGCTTTCGATTTGTTCCTTCACCACAAGTCGCGTATCAAAGGCACGTACAATTGCCCCTAATCCTTTCGCGGTTCCAATCGCAGCCAAGCCAGCCACCCCAGCACCAATTACCAACACCTTAGCGGGTGGGACTTTACCTGCGGCTGTAATTTGTCCATTAAAGAAACGTCCAAAGTTGTTCGCAGCTTCAATCACAGCCCGATAGCCAGCGAGATTTGCCATCGAAGAGAGAGCATCCAACTTTTGCGCGCGACTAATGCGGGGTATCGCTTCCATCGCCACAACATTAGCCCTGCGCTTGCTCAATTCATTAAGTAACTCTGGATTTTGAGCCGAATAGATAAAACTAATTAATGACTTATTCTCAGATAGCAATTCAACTTCATGCTTACCCAATTCTGAATGCATCTGTGGTGGACGAACCTTTAACACAATATCAGCTTCTGACCATAATGTTGGGGCATCGGCAACAACTTGGCAATTAACTCCTGCATAAGCATCATCGGCAAAATTTGCCCCATTGCCAGCACCAGACTCTATAAGGACATCAAAACCAAGCTTTATTAACTGCTTGGCTGTATCTGGTGTCGCGGCAACGCGATATTCATTTTGGTAAATTTCCTTTGGGATACCAACCTTCATCCCCTAATTCTCCTTACTTATTTAACCGATTTCCCCAAACTTCAACAGACACTAACGAAAAACAATAACTTGTATAGACTTTGATTCAAAATAACATTATGCGTGGTGTTTTATATCTCTTGTTGTCGTAATTCTTCACAAGAATTTTCAACATTAATATTCTCAAGATTAATTATGAAGGTAATTATAGTCATTAATGTTGGTAAAAATTTTTTATATAAACATTTGCATAATCTTTACGTAATAATTACGTAATATTTGCGTTGATTTATTGACGTTTATTTCCGAATTTTTATTAATGTTTCAATTTTGTAACAAGTTGGTGTAGAGAAAAAGGGAAACCCCAAGGGGCGTATATTTGTTTAGGAGTTTGCTAGTATCTAACCCTAAGTCAAACTCCTTCCCTAGCAGAATAATGGTGGCGAATAGTTGCGGGCAAAGCCTAGGCTGTTGACTTTGTTGGTTTTAAGGCACCATTGCTTCATACAATAATAGTGTCGTTAATACTTAGCACATTCAAAGCCCATGCAGGAGTTTAAAAGCCCAGTTAGTAGATTAGCACGTTTGTTTCAGAAAGGTCGAGATAACTGGAAAGAAAAAGCACTATTAAAACAAAAAAAGATTAGAGCCTTAGAAATCAAGGTTAGAGATCTATTAGATTCAAGAGAAGAATGGAAAAATCGCGCGTTGATGGCAGAGTCAAAACTAAAAGAGTTAAACATTGAAGGAGATTTAGACGAAAAAAAGAGGAAATTCAAGTCGAAGCAGAAATCATAGAAGCTATGGAATTAAATGTGAAGGGTCATCATTATGATGCCAAAATAATTCAGCAAGCACTCTTACTTTTAATTGAATGTGGTATCAGTTTTAGAGGAGTAGAAAAAGTATTTGAGTTGTTTAATAATTATGAAGAGCAGGCAACTCCAAGTTTCAGTTGTGTGAGAAAGTGGTTGGCTCGGATTGGAATATATGAATTGACAAAAGAGAAAGAATATCGTGATGATTGGATATTTATTGTCGATTTGACATTAGAATTAGGGAAACAAAAAGCGTTGGTAATTTTAGGCGTTTCACAGCAGCATATTGAAGAAAATGTGATGAAGCAGAAAAGAGGGTTGGCGCATGAAGACGTGAAAATTTTCGGATTAGAAATTATGGATTCTACGAAAGGAGAGATTATAGAATCAAAACTAGAAAAAATCAGTCAAAAAGTCGGCGTACCAGTACAAATAGTAGCGGACAATGGTAGCGACCTAGCTCGTGGAATCAAGCTATACCAGCAAAATCACCCAGATATTATCTATACCCATGATGTGACTCATGCAATGGCTTTACTTTTAAAATACCAGCTAGATTCGGATGAGAGATATCAGTCATTTATTCAAAAATGTAATATCAGCAGACAAAAATTACAACAAACAGATTTATCATTTTTATCTCCTCCAACACAACGTTCTCAATGTCGTTTTTTTAATGTAGAAAGGTTGACAAATTGGGGGATTAAATTACTAAATTCTTCTCCAGACACTTTAATTAAATTAATGCCAGATTCTGACCCTTCGCTGATTACTCAGAAAATAGTAGATAAATTGGGATGGTTAGTTGACTACGAATCAGACCTAATTCAATGGAACCAAATGGTGTCACTCACACGAGGTGTTGAAACTCAACTCAAACAATCAGGAATTAGTCATAAAACTCTCGATTTTTTTGAACAAAATAAAGTTATATTTGATGATAATTCTCTCCAGAAACTTCAACAAAGTATTTTGGGTTATTTGTCTGTTCAATGCCGAAAAATTAAAAACCAATCTACTTTTTTAGCTACTTCTGATGTGATTGAGTCATTGTTTGGAAAATATAAGCAATTTTCCGCGCGCTGTCCATTTAAAGAAATGGGTCAGATGCTGCTAACCATCTGTTTATCTACTATGAATCTGACGACAGCTTTGATTAAAAACGCACTTGAAACAATTAGTTTTTCAGACGTTGAAGCATGGCTATCTGAAGTTTTTGGTCAATCCACACTATCAAAACGAAAAACGTTGTTTTCAGGGGATTGTGACGACATTAAAAGTGCATGAACTTTTACCATGTCAAAAGGCACAGAGTCAACAGCCTAGGCAAAGCCTAATTAAAATCTTGGATTAGTAGAAAAAAGAAAATAAAGAGAATATAGGTATATCCCAGAGATACCGGAAACCAAAGCGATAAATAGCTCACAAAATTCACTGATACCTTAATCTGAGTTTTTCTTGTCCTTAACTTTTACGTGTCAAATTGAAATTGCAAGTATCACTTTCCTCTCGAAATTCAGTAAATTTTCAACTCAACAAAACTCTCATATGTGAATTTTGCTATCTCAACTCAGGGTATTGGGCAGATTTTTATTAGTTACTAACCCTTTTAGGTATCCAAATGTAACATCTACTAATAGCGATCGCACAAAATTTTGCATTCAAATTTGATGTTTGGCAAACTACATATGAGCATTTTTGATATTACTCACTAGAGAAATAGTTGTACTTGATTGATTTAAAACCTTTCCATTTAATTTTTACTCACAACTCAGTTTGACGGGGCTTGTGGTATGTACTTTCTCCACTTACTACAAGCAAGATTTATTTCCGGAATCCATACTACCCTAAATACCGATTATGGCAACTACCAAACTCAAAGGTTTCGCTTCTCTTCCCGCCGATACATTTGCAGATGGAACTCCATCAGGTAAAGACATCTCTGCAAATGGTCGCACAGGACCTTTTCCGGGACAACCAGTACAGGGATTTAGTGCTGTCCAGTTTGCTGGCGCTGATAAGTTTTGGTTTATGGCAGATAATGGCTATGGAGCCAAGAATAATAGTTCAGATTTTTTATTGCGAATTTATCAAGTTGATCCCAATTTCCGTGGGATTAAAAATGGAGATGGTAGCGTTGAAGTTGGTAACTTTATTCAGCTAGCTGACCCAGATAAAAAAATTCCCTTTAAAATTACCAATGAAGGAACAACAGAGCGATCGCTAACTGGGGCTGATTTTGATATTGAATCCTTTGTTTTAGCCAAAGATGGAACGATTTGGATTGGTGATGAATTTGGCCCCTATTTGCTCCATTTTGATGCCACTGGGAAGTTACTCGCAGCTCCTGTCGCCACACCAAATTCTGTCAAACTGAATACTCTTAATGGAGAAGCTCCTTTAGTTATTGGACACCGGGGTGCAAGTGGTGAACTGCCGGAACACACTTTAGCTGCCTATAAATTAGCGATTGACCGAGGTGCTGATTTTATCGAGCCTGACCTGGTTTCTACTAAGGATGGGGTATTAGTCGCTCGTCATGAACCCAATATTATTAATACTACCGATGTGAGCGATCGCCCGGAGTTTGCGAATCGCAAAACCACCAAAATAGTTGATGGAGTTGCCGAAGAAGGCTTCTTTGTCTCCGATTTTACTTTGGCGGAACTGAAGACACTCCGGGCAAAAATGCCTCAAGATTTCCGCACCCAAGCATTTAATGGGGTATTGGAAATTCCTACCTTGGAGGAAATTATCAATTTGGTGAAGCAGGAAGAAACCCTGACTGGGCGTAAAATTGGCATTTATCCGGAAACCAAGCATCCAACTTACCATGATGCCCTGGGTTTATCCCTGGAGGAAAAACTCATCGATACCTTGGTAAAAGCTGGATTTACTGACCCAAAACGTGTATTTATTCAGTCCTTTGAAACTAGTAATCTCAAGGAACTAAACAACGTCATCATGCCCAAAGCGGGTATCGACTTACCTTTGGTGCAGTTATTAGATGCCGCAGATGTCGGTTTGGATGGCTCTCTTATTGAGGTTCAACCCTACGATTTTGTCGTTAGTGGTGACTCGCGCACCTATGCAGATTTACGCACACCTGCGGGGCTAGAGGAAATCGCCACCTATGCTGATGGTATTGGACCTTGGAAACGAATGATTGTTTCTGTTAAGGGTGTGGATGCAAATGGTGATGGCAAAGCCGATGATGTTAATGGGGATGGCGCTGTTAATGATGCCGATAAAACCACTTTACCTCCAACAACTTTAATCCAAGATGCCCATGCAGCTGGCTTGCAGGTACATCCCTACACCTTCCGTAACGAGGGACGGTATTTAGCAGCAGACTACAATGGCAATCCCGAAGCTGAATTTAAACAGTTTATTAATTTGGGTGTTGATGCTTATTTCACAGACTTCCCCGGTACAGGTGACTTGGTACGTGACCAAATTTTATCGCCATTTGTACGATCGCCCCAAAATCCAGATGTCCTGAAAACGAATGAGTTCAAAACCCTTGACAAAAATCCCCCTATTGTCATTGGACATCGTGGTGCTAGTGGGGAGCGCCCTGAACATACCTTAGCAGCCTACAAACTCGCGATCGCTCAAGGTGCAGATTTTATTGAACCTGATTTAGTTGCCACCAAAGATGGTATTTTAGTTGCTCGCCACGAAAATGCTTTAGCAGTCCTCAATGCTGACGGTAGCCTGAATAATACCGACACCAGCACCGACGTATACCTGCGTCCAGAGTTTGCCAATCTCCTCACCACCAAAGTCATTGATGGACGCAGCGTTAAAGGTTGGTTTACTGAAGATTTCACCCTGGCTGAACTCAAAACCCTAAATGCGATCGAGCGTTTACCAGCTTTACGGGGTACTAAGTTTAATAACGATAAACTCCAAGTTCCCACCTTGGCAGAAATCATTGATTTAGTCCAGCAAGTTGAGCGGGAAACCGGACGCAAAATAGGCATCTATCCGGAAACCAAACATCCCACCTACTTTGCTAGCGAAGGAAAACGCATTGATGGTACTGCGATTAATATCAACCTAGGACAAAAACTAGTTGACACCCTAGTTGCGAAAAATTTTACTGATCCTAAACGGTTATTTATTCAATCCTTTGAGGTTGGCAATCTCCAGGAGCTCAAAAATAACATCATGCCCCAGGCAAAAATTGATTTGCCATTGGTACAGCTATTTGGTGGAGCCAGCGATCGCCCCTATGATTTTATAGTCACGGGTGATAAACGTACTTACGGCGACCTGACAAAGCCGGCAGAATTAACTAAAATCGCCGACTATGCAGCAGGTATTGGTCCCAATAAACGTTTAATTGTGCCAGCTGGTAGTGATGGTAAATTGCTGCCTCCCACTACATTAGTTGAAGATGCCCACAGTGCCGGATTACTTGTACATCTTTATACTTTACGCAATGAAGGCGTATTTTTGGCTCCCGACTATAACGGCGACCCAGCAAAGGAATATAAACAGTTCATTGAGTTAGGTGTTGATGGTTTCTTCACTGATTTCCCGGGAACAGGTGATACTATTCGTGACCTGTATGTCGGTACAACTGCTGCCTCAAACCTGGGTGGTTCTAGAGGCTTTGAAGGGCTAGCAATTAACCCCGACAAAACCAAGTTATATCCACTACTAGAAGGTACGGTTGTTGGCGATACTCCGGGTTCCCTCCGTATCTATAATTTTGATATCGCCTCCCAGCAATATCAGGGTTTACTGGGGTATTACCAACTGGAAAATCCCAACCATGCGATCGGTGATATCGCTGTAATTAATGAGAATGAATATCTTGTGATTGAACGCGATAACAATCAAGGGGATGCGGCTAAATTCAAAAAAATCTACAAAGTGGACTTTTCTCAAAAAGACCTCAACGGTTTTGTCGCTAAACAAGAAGTCGCTGATTTACTGAATATTCAAGACCCCCAGGATTTAAATAAAGATGGTAGCAGCACCTTCAAAATGCCCTTCCAAACAATTGAAGATGTCCTAGTTATTGACGAGAACACCATCCTCGTGGCGAACGATAACAATTACCCCTTCTCTGTCGGTCGTCCTCCGGCGATCGATAATAATGAAATCATTATTCTAGAGTTGGATAAACCCCTAAATCTCGATCCTCGTGTGGGAATTACAGGTCAAAATCTGCCAGCTATGCAAATTCAAGGGACAGGAGGCGATGATGTCCTTTATGGTAGCGACAAAGACGAATTATTCGCTGCTGGCGCAGGCAACAACACCATTTACGGTAACGAAGGTAAAAATATCTTCATTGCTGGTAATGGAAATAACATTGCCTATGGTGGTTCTAGTGATGATGTCTTTTTCCTTGGGAATGGCAATAATCTGATTTATGCCAATGAAGGAATCAATAAAATTACCACTGGTTCTGGTAATGACTTAATTTACGGCGGTTCCCAAGCTGATTTGATTTATTCTGGTGCGGGTGATGACCTGATCTATGCCAACGAAGGTAATAATGTTATTTCTGCGGGCACTGGTAATAATACTGTGTATTCTGGTAGTGGTAATGACAAATTTCTCTTAGATACAGGTGTTGGTTCCACAACTATCTTTAATTATGGCAGCAACGATCAAATCAGTTTAGGTAGTACCCTAAATACTAACAGCACTGTATCGGTGAGTATTAGTGGTAATGATACCTTGATTAGTTCGGGTGGTGACTTACTGGCAACACTCAAGAATGTCAAACTTAGCTCTGTAACTATTATCTAGATTTAGAATTAGGCTAAGATTCGGCAATCATGACGAAAAAATAAGCCTGCAATTCAGTATCAAATTCTTGGTTTTCCTAGTTCCCAGCCGCAAGGCTGGGAACACATTCCCGAAGGGAAATTACTCAGAGTTTGCCCTTTGTCAGCAAATTTACTGATTTCATCCGCTTAAACAGCCAGATATAACTTGATTAAAGATGGTCTTTGATAAATCTTGGATAAAGATTCTAAGACAGGATGTTCTACTGCATAGATTGAGTTATGGCTGTTTTGACTGCTGACAATTCTGTTTTGTTGAATCAAATTGGCTCCGATGTCTGTCAAGCCATAGTTACCATTCAAGAACAGCAACCACATCTACTTCTAGAAAAGTATAGAAATATACCTTGGTCGAGCGATCGCCATCAAGCTGGTTTAAAAAATAAGCTAGCAGAAGTCCTCGGTACAGCTAAAGATGCAGCTAATATCCAGCAACGACTGCAAAAATTTCTCAAAGCCCTACTTTCCCCGAAATCGTTTGAATCGCAGATAGTAATTGACTTAATCGCAAAAGTGATTCAACTCTGTTCATTAAATACAAATATAAATACAAATACAAATATCAGAAATAATATTGTCGTTGCGCCACAGCAACTAGTTAATCCTGCCAATGGGGAAAATTTTCAGCCAGTCGTAACAACTGAAACTCTGCAACCGCAACACTTAGAATCACTACAAATCGAAAAAACTACAGAAAAAATCGCAATTAGCGCCGAAAATACCCAAAAAGTAGAAAAAGAAGCAGATAAAATACCAGCAACCACAACATTAACAGGAATTACAGTTTTATTATTAGATGCAGAAAATCTGCAACTGAATCCAGAAACAGAAAAATTTTTAACCACAATTTGTCATTCACCCATTCAAGTCAAAGTTGCATTTGCAAATTGGGCACGTAAAGGTAAACTAGACGCAGAGTTACATCAACGTGGCTACGATCTCATTCACGTTCCTTCCGGCAAAGATAATGCTGATGGTAAAATGATAGCCTATGGTTCATCCATCTGCGATCGCTTCCCAAATGCCAAAGAAGTCTTGGTTTGTTCATCAGACAATGTCATGACAAACCTGTGCAATCACCTTCAGCAACACGGTTTAACTGTATATCGTGTCACGAAACAGGGTTGTAATCTCAAAGTGCTGGAAAACCAAAGTAGTAAAACTTGGCAGTATGTAGTATTACCAAGTGTTGAACAATTTATTACTCAAATTAAAGATATTATGCGAGATGAAGAGTCTCGTACTGGCAACCAATGGCTGAAATTGTCAAAATTATCTCAAATTTTTCATAGTAAATACAACATTGGTGTCAAGCAAGTCATTTTTTATCACTTCCCTGGTAAAACGGCTAAAGATATTTTTCTTACCAAACCCGAATTTGTTGTACACCAATTACCAGAAGATTCTGAGACATATATAGCGCTATTCAAAATGCCCCAACAGTCAAATAATGGGGATACACCAAAAGGGAAAAAGTAAAACCATAACACTGCAAGATAGAGACACAAAGGCAGATGGAGAGTTACAACACATGAAATTTCCTCCACTTCCCCCGTCTTTCCATCTCGCACCAGCTTTATGATTCAAGGTAGGTAATGGCTAAAGTTAGCAACAGGATTTCTTTGATTGAAAAATTATAACTTTCTGAATTGGTTTGCTGAGAACGCGGGTTTCTCAACCTCACGGAAAGTTTAGCACAAGCTTTTTCATCAGCATCTTGAAAAAACTACTACATAGCCAACTTGACTACTTTCAAGTAAAGCAGATGTAAACTCACCAGGCGACTTGTAAAGATTTGGTGATTTTCGCTTCACTATATTGTTTCATCCCTGACGCGAAATACTGTAGTTTGAATAGCTATACCGAATATTAGGTACTACTTATGGATTATTTGCCATACTAATTTTTGTGCTAATGTATCAGAAACATCACTGATAGCGGCGAGCATGAAAATACTCTAGGTACGCTTTAATTCTTAAGTAGATATGTATGTGTTTGTCATTCAACCATGTAATTTTTAAGTGAATTTCCAGAAAATATACTCGTCTTTTACAGGGAATTTTACATCAGGATTGTATCTAAATTAGCAAATTAATTAATTAATTTCTCGGCAATGTTACAGTGAGGGTCTCATGATAAAACAGGGTAATCGTAAATCAGATATATCCCTGACACTGGAAGAAAGTAGTAGTTCGCTCCAGTTTGGTTACTCAATTGCAGAAGCTTTTCCCAACAAGATCAATAACATCACAACAGTAACCAAAACAAGTAGTCATCTGGAAGGAGTTGTCCTAGAGCAAGTCACATCCCGGAAGGTAAATAGCTCAAAAGCACAAAAACTGATCAATCCGGTGACGCGATTAAATCCTATTCTTAGACCTTATGACTTAGAAGATACTAATGTAGTAGTTGAACAGGGTGTTGACAATTGTATTAGTTTAAACTTGGACACATTGCAATGCTTTGAATCTGTCGAACTTCAGTATGAAGAATTGGGGGTAGTTTTTAGCAATTGTATTGCCATACAGCCTTCTAATCCGGCGTTTCCAACCGAGCGGGGAGTGACTGTTTTGATGGGAGCGCCAAAAAGTGGTTTTTTAGAAGCCTCTTTTGTGCGTCCGGTAAATGTGGTTAATCTCCGGGTGACTAGTTCCCAAAGGCTTATTATGTCAGCGTATAATCGCGATCGTCAAGTGATTGCCCATGATGTACTCCCTGGGGCAAATTTAGCAAATACCGACTCCATAATTCCTCCGAATGCTTTACTATCATTAAAAGCGCAGGAAATTTACAGCATTAGTCTTTGTGCCTTCGATGGTCAATTTACCATTGATAAATTTGAATTTAGTTGTGACTAGTTTTAACCAAAAATCAAGAAAAATTTCCCAAATGAGCATATACTCAGACTTTACTAGTCATTTTGAAGTAGATGTTGAGATAAAAATATGTGATTGTTCGGTAATTGCCCCACTTTACATCCAAAAGCCATATATTATAAATCTGTCGATCAAGTAGGTAAATACAGTGGCACAAGCTTCGTCTTCGTGGCAGCAACTAATTAACCAGATACCCAACTGGGCGCTTCCAGCATCTAAGACAGGAGCCGCAAAACAGCTATATGTAAAGCGATTTCGGGAACCGGGCAAGGTACTAGGAGTCTTAACAGTTGTTGTTGCAATGCTGGTGTGGGACTGGAAGTTGTTGCTGGCTAGTAGCATTGGTATTGGGGCAATGACATTAGCTTATTCTATGCAAAAGTGGAATTGGCAAAAATACTGGTTTGAGTTGAGTAAACTGCTGCACAGTCCCAATCGGCGTTTTGCTGTAGCAGTATTGAGTGGTGGGATAGCTGCTTTGAGTACCTATATGGCGATCGCAGTTTGGATTGGTTCCAAAAATCCCTGGATTGCCACAGGTGCTATTCTACAAGGTATCGGTACTCTCATCACTCTGATTTTATTAATCGGAATAATTATTAATAGTCAAGATAATAAAGACCAAAATCAAATAGACAAATTACTAAGAAATCTCACCGAATCAGACCCTCTCAAACGTCTCATCGCCGTGCATCAATTGACAAAGTTAGCAACAAGTTCGAGGATTAATATATCCGAGCAACAAAACATTACAGAATGTTTACAACTCTTACTAACTCAAGAAAAAGAAACATTAATCCGAGATGCAACGTTTGAGAGTTTGCAAACACTCGAGGCAGCTAACCAAAAACAAACTCCTTTAAAACCTCTCAAAATTAGAGTAAAAAAACAAGTTTATGAGATTTAGAATTGGCTACTACTCACCCTCAGTGATAAATCACTTAATTTCAACAGTAGTTTACCCAGCACCCAAAATTTTTCCATCTCTTACCTGAACGACTCTATGGTTACAGCGACGCACTAATTGTTCATCGTGAGTCGTGACAATTACTGTTGCACCAAAAGAATTTAGCTTTCTAAATATTTGTATTATCTGCCAAGAATTATCCGGATCAAGATTTCCGGTGGGTTCATCAGCTAAAATTATTGGTGGTGTGCTCACAATCGCACGGGCAATACTCACCCTTTGTTGTTCACCACCAGAAAGCTGATTGGGAAAACAATCCATTTTTGCTAGTAGCCCTACAAGTTTTAAAGTGGGTTGCAAACGTCTCTGGATTTCTTTACGAGTATAGCCCTGTGCTTGCAGAACCACTGCGATATTTTCTGATACTGTCCGTTGGGGAATTAATTTGTAGTCTTGAAAAACAATACCTATACGTCGTCGCAGTAAGGATAGTCTATTCCCCTGTAGATTGGGGACATGGCAATCATCTACCAATACCTCTCCCAATGTTGGCGACTCTTCACCATACAGCAATTTTAAAAGGGTAGATTTTCCCGAACCACTTGCTCCGGTAATAAACAAAAATTCTCCCTTCTTTACCTTTAAATTGACATCAATTAAGGCATCACGCCCATTGCTATAAGTTTTGGTGACATCACGTAACTGCACCATTACCGCAGTCTCATTTTTCGGTTCCGGCGCTGGTTTTTCTTGCTCAATAACGGATTGATAAGGAATTACTTTATTTTTGAGTTCGTTTGTGACTTGATTTGTTAAAACTGGCATTGCTGATTTTGGGTAATGAGATTACAAATTGCTCACAAATTCAGGATTCCCACGCAAAGCCAAAAAATATCAAGTTTGTGTAAATTTAATGGACCACTGCACAATATACTTAGGCAAAAAGGGGAAAGGTAAAAATAAAACAAGTGTTTTTACACACTTCCCCCATCTGCGACTCGCGACTAAGTATATAAATACATCAACATAAATCAGGTTTAATGAGCAACTGCACCTTTACCTGTTAGCGAATATACTATTGCTTTCCAGGCAAATTCCGGTAAAGCTAACATTCGTCGCCAGCGCCAAGGTTCTTGATAGAGACGATATAACCACTCTAAATTATTATTACCTAGCCAAGAAGGGGCACGGGTTTTAGTTCCAGACCAAATATCAAAACTACCACCTACACCAATCCAAATTGCCTGTGGGCACAAATGGCGATTTTCACTAATCCACATCTCTTGACGTGGTACTCCTAGCCCAACCAAAATTACTTGAGGCTGTATTTGAGCCAGGGTTTGTTTTAGGTTTTCTTCTTCTTCCTTTGAATGATAACCTGAATGGGTTCCGGCGATCGCTAATTCTGGTGTTTGCTGCTGCCAATATTTTGCGGCTTGTTGGGCAACTCCAGGAGCTCCACCATAGAAAAAAACCTTGGCATCAGAATGCGATCGCACTAAGGAGAATAGCAGGTTTTCTGCAAGTTCAATACCGGGGGCACGCTCAACTTTTTGCTGTAATAGCAGTCGCAGATACAAAACTACCCCTGCGCCATCCGGAATTACTAGCTCTGCATTGCGAATTACATCGGCAAGGAGTTTGTTTTGCTCGGCTTGCATGGTCATTTCCGCATTGAGCGTAACCACATGCGCCCCTTGACCTAATTGTAAACATTCTAGTAACCAGTCGGGGTAGTTTGGCATTACGTGAACTGGTAGCCCTAATACCGAACAAGATTGAGTCGAAACAGATTTAGGCGGATTAGACATAGCCTATTGTTAATTAGCCTCACACCATACCTTAACGAAGCTAGTTTATCAAATTTGTTCCTAATGTGATTTGTCTTATTTGTAACAGTTTTTAATTTGTGATTACTGTTGCTGAATAATTCATCATTTGCATTGTTAAAAATCAGTCTAGGTGTCCGAATTTATTATCTACATATCAGGCAAGGAAAGTAAGCACATATCGCATTGCTAGTACAGGTTGGCGGAAATAAACCAACCATTGCAAATAGACAAAAAGCTTGTTTTATGGGCTTTATTCCTTCTGCCTTCTTACTTTTGCCTTCACGTACTAGCCCTAAGTAAAAATTTTTTGCTGCTCAACAAGGTCAAAAAAACTCTTGAAAGCAAAGTCTCTGAACAGATAACAACAGAATTAGATTAATTTATATAGTAGGTGCTGTTTTAAGGGTTAAAATAATCCTTTCCTGAAGTTTGGCTTAAAGCTTGGCTTGAAGTTTGAAATATGAAGCTGGTATCGGATGCAAAAACTAATTAAGCAGAAGTTTCCTGCTACTGCTGGCTTGATTGACAAAACTTAATATTTTAGCTTTGTGAAAGATGTTTAAAACTACATCTGGTGAAACTTTATTCGTAAACTCAATTTTACAGTCAACAGTGAGACGGGCGGAAATCAACCATGAGTAAAATGCGTGTTGCTCTAATTGAAGATCATGACCTTACCCGTGTGGGTATCCGTACTGCTTTACAGCAAAACGATGAAATTGAAATTGTTGGAGAAGCTGCCAATGCTGCGGATGGACTAAAATTGTTACATTCTTTACATCCTGATGTAGCTATTGTCGATATTGGTTTACCTGACAAAGATGGTATTGAACTCACACGAGAAGTAAAATCGGCTGTGGGAACTGATGACTTAGGTAAAACTAAAGTATTAATTCTAACTCTTCGTGACAATAAAGAGGCTGTCCTAGCCGCTTTTGCAGCTGGTGCTGACTCATACTGCATGAAGGATACGAAGTACGATAATTTACTTGAAGCTGTCCGCGTCACTTATAACGGTAATGCCTGGATTGATCCAGCGATCGCGCGAATTGTGCTTCAACAAGCACAGCAAAATCCTCCCAAGCTTGACTCTGCAAATTTGGAAACCAAGTCAGGACAGCGATTATCAACCTCTTCAGTGTCATCAGAGGAAATAATTGATCCCTACACACTCACAGAACGCGAATTGGAAGTTTTGCAGTTGATTGTTGAAGGTTGTAGTAATGCTATCATTGCTGATCGACTTTATATTACAGTCGGTACTGTCAAAACCCATGTCCGTAACATTTTAAACAAATTATGTGCCGATGACCGCACTCAAGCCGCTGTCCGCGCCCTACGCTCTGGTTTAGTTGGTTAATATTAATGTATATAAAGATACATAGAAGACATCAACTAAAAATGTTAATTTGTTGTGAATTATAGTGTTGAAACTGGGTATTCTTTAAATAAGGATGTAATTTATTATTCTTTACACACTGGGCGCATCGGTCTGAGATTGTATATCTGAGACTAATTCGTCTGCAAACCAGCACGACATTAAAAGTCAAATATGACTGATACAGGGTTAGAAAAATTAAAGTTGATGGTGGTAGATGATGAACCGGATAACCTAGAATTACTCTACCGTACTTTTCGACGAGATTTTCAAGTTTTTAAAGCAAGCAATGCCCTAAGTGCGATCGATATCCTGGAAAAAGAAGGCGAAATGGCTGTAATTATCTCAGACCAAAGAATGCCTGAGATGAATGGTACGGAGTTTCTCAGCCTCACGGTTGAACGTTTCCCCGATACGATTAGGATTTTGCTGACTGGTTTTACCGATGTCGAAGACTTGGTTGACGCGATTAATTCGGGTCAGGTGTTCAAGTATATTACCAAACCTTGGAAACCTGACCGTCTCAAAGCTGTGGTTGAACAGGCGGCAGACACCTATCGCGTTGTCAAAAAACGTACTCAGGAATTACGTCGGGCTTTGCGGCGCGAGTCACTTTTTAATGCTGTGACTATGGCGATTCGTGAGTCACTTGATTATCTCAGTATGCTGCAAAAAATTGTCGCCACACTGGGACAGAGTTTTGATGCAACCTATTGCTTTTTGCGTCCGGTGGAAAGCGATCGCCTCACAGTCGATGAATTTTTTTACCAAGATACAAAATCGACTGATATTTTTGTTCCTATAAATTCCGAAGCTTTAATAAAAAAAGTTTTGGAAACCCGACATTACCAACTCAGCGAAACTTGGGACGAAAGTTATCCTGGCTATCAACTCGTGATCCCGCTCATCTACCAAAAGCAATTACTCGCCATATTGACTTTATGCCAATATCGACGCGATCGCCCCTGGAAAGAAGAGGATATCCAACTAATAGCAGATGTTTCTGAGCAGGCGGCGCTGGCACTCTCACAAGCCAAACTCTATCAAAGACTACAAGAAAAACAAGAGCAAATTCACCTGGAATTGGAAGTTGCCCGCCAAATTCAAAACAATCTACTCAGACAAGAATTACCCGAAATCAAAAGTGCCAAAATCCAAGCCAGTTGCTTACCAGCACGGGAAGTCGGAGGCGACTTTTTTGAGGTATTTGTCCACCCTAAAGGTGATTTGTGGGTGGCAGTTGGAGATGTTTCTGGTAAAGGTGTTCCAGCAGCTTTATTTATGGCTAGTGCCATCTCAGTTTTGCGTCGCGAACTTTCCCAAGAAACGCCCGCAATGCCAAATGTAATCATGCAAAACCTCAATCATGCCCTATGTGATGATTTAATCAGCAATAACTGCTTTATTACTTTGGTATTAGCGCGTTATACCCCCACGACAAAAGAACTAGTGTATGCAAATGCTGGTCATATCTATCCCCTGTTGTGGTCTAGTGATATCAGCAACACCCAAGAACCCAATTACTTAGAAACACGTGGCGTTCCGTTAGGAATTTTACCAAAATGGCAGGCTGAATCCGGTCAGGTGTTTCTCTCCTCTGGAGACACACTACTGCTTGCGAGTGACGGAATTACAGAGGCGATTGTGGATAACACAATGCTTAAGCAAGAAGGTTTGTGGAAACTATTACAAAAGCAACAACTACCTTTATGCCTCGATAATCTACTAGCTCGCATTCAAGCAGATGCAGATACTCAAGAAGATGACCAAACTATACTTGCTTTGGAGGTTTTGTAAATGATGAAGACAGAGCTTCACGTACCAAGCGACTTAAAATTTTTAGTGATTGTAGAGGACTGGTTGCTGGGATGTCTCAAAGTTGAACTTGGACAAACTGTTGATTGGTCAAAACAATCCAACCGTTTGCGGTTAGTATTAGTCGAAGCTTACTCAAATGCTGTCCGCCACGCTCACAGAGATAAACCAAACGCGCCAATTCTCATTCGTTTAGAACTTCAAGAACGGGAAATCGCTTTAGAAATTTGGGATCGTGGGAATGGCTTCGATCTTTCTGACTACTTTGCCCCTAGCCCCACTGATAAGCAGGAAGGTGGTTACGGGTGGTTGATTATGAATCGATTGATGGATAAAGTCGAGTACCAATTACAGGTTAATGGTGGTAATTGCTTGAAGCTGGAAACTACTTTACCTGAAATCGCAGAACAAACTGGAATTTAACAAATTTAGACTACAGGTGTTTAATTTGCGAATGGTAAAGTTATTTAACAACTCGACATTTAATAAATCTAGATTGAATAAGCGACTTTAGACTGTTATTCTTAAGTCCAGGCACAGTCAAATATTTAGTAATGTAAAGAAAATTAATACAAATTGCTAAATTTATTTGATTTATAGCTCCTATTAATTAATGATTGAAGTAGTAGCTAGCCTCTTGCTAATTTATTACGGAGCGGGGTTCTTAAACACTTATAGTTTAGGAACCTGCTTCCCTATATAGAACCAAGAGAGAAGGGAAAAACCAGGAAGTATTTTAACTGGTATTAACTCAGTAATCCCTACCGTCGCAGATGCAATAGTTCTTGTGGGGATGCTAAGAGTTTTATCTGACTGGAAAGAATTTCTTTTTGTTCGTTCAAGATAAATAACCACTTAACGTTAACTCCACACCAAGAAGTTTCTGCTTTTCCCGATATTATAATTTGCAAACATCCGTTTTCTGTAGCTTCGATAATGCCTTGACGCGGATAAGTTTTTATTCCTTGTGCTTCTTGGTGAAGATAGCGCAAAATGGCTGTGCGTCCTACAATACGCGATTCTAAAGGCGGATGCATTACTCCATCTTCCGCGAATAAATTTACTGTTTCTTGAAAATTTCCCGCATTTAATGTTTGAAAATAATGCAGAATATTTGGTTCTTGAATTCCCTCGATTTTATCTTCAGAAAGTATGGAATTTATAGATGTAGAAAAATCTTTATTAGTCGTCATCACTTTACCTAGTCTTAACTCCTAATTTTTAACTTCTCACTGAATAAAATAAATCGTTCTCAAGTCGTATTTAAGAAAATGGATAAACTATATCTAAATTACTAGTAATTTATAGTGTTAAGGCAATGCTTGAGATAGCTAAACGACTATATCAGTCCTAAATCATTGATCAAAAATTGTAACTGTAGATAGCTTGCAGTATTAAGCCTCTACATATCCATAATGATTGTGAAAAATCCTACATCTGAAAGTATTTACAGCTATATTTAGATTTGGTTTGATTGACCACATGGTGTATATTGAGGATGCAGCTGATTTTGCAAAAGTCAAAAAGTAAGATCAATGAATAATTTACCAAGAGTCAGCAGCAGTGAAGTCAAGCAGAAAGCTCTAGAATTGGGGTTTCACAAAGTAGGTATTGCCGGACTGGACAGTAGTGAAACAATCGAAGTGCATAGGTTGCAAGCATGGTTAGCATTGGGTTATCAAGCCGATATGGAATGGATGGCAAACCCAAAACGTCAAGATATAAAATTAGTCATGCCGGAAGTGCGATCGCTCGTTTCTGTAGCATTGAATTACTATACTCCTCATCAACGTCCCGAAGGCGAAGAATATGCGAAAATATCTCGCTATGCATGGGGGCGAGACTATCATAAAATTATGCATAAGAAGTTGAAGGCGTTGAATAGTTGGTTGGTATCGCTTTCTAGTGAGGTGGTTGCCCGATATTATACAGATACAGGGCCTGTGCAGGACAAGGCATGGGCACAGAGGGCAGGAATTGGTTGGATTGCTAAGAATGGAAATTTAATTACGCGAGAGTATGGTTCGTGGATATTTTTGGGAGAAGTGCTGACAAACTTAGAATTAGTCCCTGATTCACCGCACAACCCACATTGCGGGACTTGTACTCGTTGTCTAGACGTATGTCCGACAGAGGCGATCGTGTCAAGTGGTGTTGTGGATGCAAATCGCTGCATTGCTTACCATACAATAGAAAACCGTAACCAAGAGTTACCTGAAACTATCCAGTCAAATTTACAGGGTTGGGTAGCAGGTTGCGACATCTGTCAAGATGTTTGTCCTTGGAATCAAAGTTTTGCAACAGCTACAAACATATCAGAATTTGAGCCATATGCTGGGAATTTAGCACCTAAGTTGGTAGAATTAGCGGCAATATCTGATGAGGAGTGGAATAACCAATTTCCAGCATCAGCACTCAGGCGAATTAAGCCGGAAATGTTACGAAGGAATGCACGTGCAAATATTGAAGCATCCCAGGCAAAAGCATGACCAAGAAAGTTATTATTTTTGATTTTGATGGCACAATTGCCGATACTGTGGATGCACTAGTAAATGTTGCTAATCGTCTAGCTGTCGAGTTTGGTTACATTCAAATCACACCGGAAGAACTCGCTATATTAAGGAATTTGACATCGAGAGAAATTATTAAATACTCCGGAATTTCGGTTTTTAAAATTCCTTTTTTGGTGAAAAAAGTTAAATCAGAATTAAAAAATAAGATTCCTGAATTACAACCCATTCATGGTATTAAAGATGCGCTTGCAGAATTAACAAAGCAAGGACATAGATTAGGAATTATTACTTCTAATTCCCAAGATAATGTCAGTGAGTTTTTAAAAATTAATCAAATGAATGATTTATTTGAATTTGTATATTCTGGTGTGACAATATTCGGGAAGACGACAATTATTAATAATGTGTTGCGGCAAAAGCAACTGAAGTTACAGGAAGTGATTTATGTAGGAGACGAGACACGCGATGTAGAAGCATCGAAAAAAGCCAATATTAAAGTCGTAGCAGTGACTTGGGGATTTAATTCCTATGAGGTTTTATCAAAGCAGAAACCTAATTTTTTGATTAATCAACCTGAAGAATTATTAGATGTAGTTAATACTAGTTCGTAATTCTTTTATTAGTCTTAGTGGAGACGTGAAATATTAATACTTTCACAAGAAAAAGTAGCTTAAATAAGCTGCAATTATGATTAAATTTGTAATTTTTTGCTGATATGTTAATATAGCTCGCTTTTGCAGTTTGCTGAATTTAACGTGAGTTCGATAAGTTTAAAAGGGAAGTATCCCAATTTTGCAAAAATACAATTTGTAGTGGGAACCGCAAAGCTCCCTAATCTCCAGGAAGCGGGCTAGAAGCACGCACTACAAAAAAACAATTTACACATTTGGGATGCTCCCTTTAAAAGCCAGAAACTTAACAACCTGAAACTCCTTGCCCAGAATTGCTTATCAGAACTAGTTGTTTTCTACTGACTCATAAGAATTATGGGAATATAACTCGAACTCACGTTAATCTAAATTATTAAACAATATTTACATTTTAGATTCACCCATTTCCAAGGCTTTTTTTACTAAATCGTCATCAACATTAGTAACGGGTTCGTTGCGGGAAGCAATTTCATCTGCCATCTCTAGAAAATCTTCAGGATT
This sequence comes from Calothrix sp. NIES-4101, assembly GCA_004296455.1. Lineage (GTDB taxonomy): Bacteria > Cyanobacteriota > Cyanobacteriia > Cyanobacteriales > Nostocaceae > Brunnivagina. Next base: position 2,009,086 of record AP018280.1, on the reverse strand, counting down.
TCCAGTTTCCACTGCTACAGTTTTTGTTTGTTTGGGTTCTGTAACTTTATATTTGGGTGCAACTGCTGCTTCTGCTATTTTTTCACCTTCTGGTGTGTTGGCAACTTTATTAAGGCTCATCTTTTGTGCAGCTGCATAGTCGGCTTCAAAGTCTACTTCCGGTGCTTTTTCTTCGCCAGCCTCAATGTTGTCAGCTAGTAATTGTGCATCATGGGTTGAGGCAACCCCAGGGTTGGTTTTGATTTCGTCTGCCATAATTTTTGCTCGTGGGAAGATTTACGCATTTGTTTCAATGTTACGAGTTTATCAATCATGCCAATTCTTAGTAGATACCGATTGATAGATTAATTCCTATACAAAAAGGTAGATACAGCAGGAGTCGATATTTAATATTTAGTATTCAATCTTGAGAATTCAGAAAGCTTTATCTCATGGCTTACCATCACTTTTTCAGCAAGTATTAGTAACTAAATATGTCAAAATATCGGTTTTTCAAATAGTAATAATGAGATAATAAAATCAACTATAAAAATTGCCACCCAAGAGCTGACAACAGCTGCGGTTGCTGCCTCTCCAACTTGCTTTACTCCCCCTCTTGTGCTGAGTCCCCAGTTGCAACTGTTAACTGCAACAATTATCCCAAATAGGAAAGATTTAATGATGACAGCAAACAAATCTGATGGTTCTAAAAATTCTCTAATTGATTCTAAAAACACCTCTGGTGATATTTGATAAAATTGTGATGCAATCAAAATTCCACCGGATACCCCTACTACAAGAGCCAAGATTGTGGCAATTGGAACCATAATACAGCAGGCAATGACTCTGGGAACTACTAGATAATTAATTGGGTCAGTTCGTAACATATAAAGCGCGTCTATTTGTTCACTGACTCGCATTGAAGCTATTTCGGCTGCAAATGCAGAACCCACTTGTCCAGCAATAATACTAGCAGTTAAAATAGGAGCTAATTCTCGACAAAATGCTAGGGCAAAAGCACCTCCAACAGTATCTAAAGCACCAAATTTGGCTAACTCACGTGCTGTTTGAATCGTAAAAATCATCCCTGCAAAACCATTTACAAGCAAAACTGGTGATAGTGATTTTGGTCCTGCTGTCACCATATGTTCCATGATTTTACGATCGCAAGTTTTACCTTGAATCAAACGTAGCCAAACTTGACCAAAAAGCAGCAAAGTAGTGGAAAATTGGACAATTCCTGATGGTTTTGTGTTTTCTTTTGATTGCAATTTTACCATCACGACAACTAAGTATTTTTGCGATTATGTTAACGCAAATTTCTGTCAACGTTAGATATATGCCCTAAAATTTTGATAATTAGATCATTTGTGAATTGACTTTGAGGCGATCGCCAATTAGAGTGATTCCTTGTTAGGTTGCATAGAAATCCATGATGCTGGGGATATCTAACAGTTTTATAAATTAAAAAGAAAGCAAGGGCAAGGGAAAAATCTTCCGACTTTGGAAACAGTCGGAAGTTTAAGTTATATTAATTTTCCCCGTGTTGGTTCGATGGTAATTATTTGGGCAAACCGGATATTACTTCATATCATAACCAAACAAATTTGGGTCAACTTCCCCTAACTGTAAATCTGCTAAACCATACTCCACCCATCGCCTATCCACCATCGCCGCCACATCTGCATCCGACTCTAGAGGCTCTCCCCATTCGTGTTCTGTTTCTGGTGGTATCTTGGTGGTGGCATCAATTCCCATTCGTCCCCCCAAGCCTAATTTCTCGCTGGCAAAATCTAAGGTATCGAAGGGTGTATTCGGCAAAATAAATACATCTCTTGTCGGATCAACCTTAGAACTGATTGCCCATACTACTTGACGGGGGTCACGAATATTTATATCTTTATCTACCACAATTACAAACTTAGTATATGTAAATTGGGGTAATGCGCTCCAAAAAGCCAAAGCTGCGCGTCGGGCTTGTCCTGGGTATGCTTTATCTATTGATATAATCGCCGCTTTATAACTGAGTGCCTCCATCGGCAAGAAAAAGTCAACAATTTCCGATACTTGTTGTCGTAATATCGGAGTATATATACGATTTAAAGCGATCGCCATCATTGCTTCTTCTTTGGGAGGACGACCGCTAAATGTTGTTAAATAAATTGGGTCTTTGCGGTGTGTCATGCATTGGAAGCGCACTAAGGGCGAATCCTCCACTCCACCGTAGTATCCCATGTGGTCGCCAAAAGGGCCATCAGGTAACATTTCCCCTGGTGTAATTGTCCCTTCAAGAACTATTTCTGAGTCTGCGGGTACTTCCAAATCTACGGTTTTGCACTTTGCCAAACTCACACCCGAACCACCATATAAACCGGCAAATAACCACTCGGATAAATCTACAGGTATTGGTGTGGCTGCCGCCATAATAATTAATGGGTCTACCCCTAATGCGATCGCAACTTCTAATTTCTTGCCTTTTTCCGCAGCTTTCCGCAAGTGTCTGGCACCACCCCGTACTGATAACCAATGTACCGTCATGGTATTTTGAGATTGCAGTTGCAGTCTATACACACCAACATTGGGCGTTCCTGTCTCGCAATCCTTTGTTATCACTAATCCCAAGGTGATTATCTTCCCTGCATCTCCGGGATAGGGACGTATCATTGGTATCTTATTTAAATCCAGGTCATTACCTTGGATGACAACTTGCTGACAAGCGGGGAAAAAATCCCGTCCTGGTTTTGCCTTAATAACATCAAACAGAACTTTACCAAAATCGATTGCTTGGGAAATCTTCTTCGGTGGCTTAGGCTGCTGCAACATCGACAACTTTGTCCCCAATGCTTCTAATTCTTGGGGATGTTCCATGTTCATTGCCCAGCAGATGCGCTCTACTGTCCCCATTAAGTTGACGGCAACGGGAAAATCTGCACCTTTGACGTTCTCAAATATCAAACCGGGGCCACCTTTTGCTAGCATTCGGTTAGATATCTCAGCTATTTCTAACTCTGAATCTACGGGGGCTGTAATTCGCCGTAATTGTCCCCGTTCTTCTAATATTTTGATAAATCCCCGTAAATCCCGTGCCATTTGTTTATGAGTTCCAATAATTAAGAAGTGTTAAGCATTGCTGTTTCTATTATCGGATACTGGAGGGATTTTTTGAGTCGCACCACAACTTAGACAACTAATTCACAATAAATTGAACGAGACGCTAGCTTGATATCATATCTGTCTAATCACTGAGTGACAGAATCATCTCCCCTGCATGAGACATAACCTATTTCTTCAATTCATTTAAAGCGTTGATTACTTGTTGATACAAATCACTATTATTTTGCTGTTTGAATAAATCTGCGGCTCGTTGTAAGTCAGAAATAGCTGCGTCTTTATTACCTAGGGCTGCACGGGCATTGGCTCGGTTATTGTAGGCTGCGGCGAAGTTGGGGTTGATGCGAATTGCTTCGTCGTAGTCAGCGACAGCGCCGTTTGTATCTCCTTGGGCTGCGCGGGCATTGCCTCGGTTATTATAGGCTACAGCATAATTAGAATTGAGTTGAATTGCTTGATTATAATCACTTAAAGCACCATTGCGATCGCCTTGTGAAGCGCGGGCATTGCCTCGATTATTGTAAGCATCGGCATACTGGGGAGATAATGTGATTGCCTCATTGTAGTCAGATATGGCTCCTCTAGTATCTCCCTGTGCAGCTTTGGCGTTACCTCGATTGTTATATGCTTGGGCACTTTTGGGATTAATTTTAATAGCTTGATTATAGTCTGCGATCGCACTTTGTTTGTCGCCCATGTCAAACTTGACTAAACCACGATTGTTATATGCAGCACTATAGTTAGGATTTAGCTTGATTGCTTGATTATAAGCTGTTAATGCACCACGTAAGTCGCCTTTACTTTGTCGTTGTTGCCCTTGAATAAAAAAGTCTGCGGGTTTAGTTGGCTTAGTAATAGCAGGTTGCTTTGGGGAATTCACACCAATTTCGGTGACTAAAATATCATTTTTTTGACTACAAGCAACAATTGTCAGAGTTATAAATAACACTAGCACCGTTAGTCTAATATTGCTTTGAGTGTTTATTAGACTTGGTTTGGTAAATTTATTTGTGACAAACTGTTGTTTAAATAATGACAATTTCATAAATTATTTTAAACTGAATTTAAACAATAAAGGCTCTATCATCAGACCACCACAATAATTCATTAAACTATTATGTCAACATTAAAGAAAATTGATAGCTTCATCTACCCAGATTTTTCACGAAGTCAGGGATATGAGTCATGAGAAATAATTAAGATTTCATAAAGCTACATATAACCAATAAATTTTCATGATTCATCTATTCCTCATTTTCCTGATTACGGGAATTTAACCGGAAAGAAGTTATCTTTTCCTCAACAATATTTAATTTATCCAGATTATCGCCTAAATCTTTCTGTAAAGTTTTAGTCAGAGTTACCGGAAAATTTAAATTAATGCCTTGAGCATGAATAAATTCGGCTAAATCATTAAAAGCAACTTTCAGAGTTGCGCGCTCATAACTACTCAATTTAAACACTGGTGTTTCCCAGGTATTTTGAGCCTGCATAGCTTTTTTTAAACGTTCTTCTAAATGTTCAATTTCTGAATGCAAAAGTTTATATTGTTCTTCAATTTCTTGATAACGTGCAGTTAATAACTGAATATCTTCATCAATTGCGGGAATATTAACTTGTTTGCTCAATCCTAATAATTTTTGATGAACTTGAGCCAGATAAATACAATCAAAGTATGCATAGTTAATTTGTGCTGCTGTTAAAGGACGCTGTCCCCAATCACTACTTTGTTCTTGTTTATTAATATTCGGAAAATTACAAATTGTAGTTGCTAATGTTCGCAGTTGATAATTTGGCACAGGTAAAATATAGTAAGGTATTTCCTTAGCCATTTCTAGAGTACAAGTCACATTTTTCGTGTTTTTAGCGCCAAGAAACTTTAAGTCATACTTAGCATTATGAAACACTTTTTCGATTGTTGGGTTAACCATAATTTCACTAATAAAGTTAGCCACAACATCCGGCTGTTCCAATACATCTAAAATGAAATTGCGTTCACCACTCATATCATTCGGATTATCTAGCACTTGAATGAGTGATAACCTGGGTTTTTTTGCTTTAAAATCTGCAACTTCTGTATCTAACCAGAGAATATTCCTTTGAGTACATTCAGTAATAAATTGATTAATTTCACTGGCAGAAGATAAATAAGGCATAGTTAAATATTGAAATTATGAGGAAAAGAGTTAATTTGAGATGTATGAGATATCTAAATAATTGAACGATAGATTTACATTTTTACAATGTCATCCAATTTTTCAGAAAATATATTTAATTACTTATCATAAATATTCAAGAGAGATATAATTTTGCACCTCCCATCATGCTTGCAAATCTGCAATTGTCACTAAAAACTAGTTAGTCTTAATTTTGCAGATTTACTCATTGTTTTAAATATTGTTTTAAATCGTCATTAATTCTCAATCCATCGATAAAAACAAAGTCCATCGTTTTCTAATTCTACGATGGACTCAGTGGTTATTTATAATAATGGATCTGGGCAGAATCGAACTGCCGTCCTAAATGGGTATTAACCCCCGCATCATTCACAGGTTTAGCCTATCTTACCCTCAAGGCGGGAATCGTTCATTATCCCGAACGGCAGGATGCTTTAGTGAAGTCTTTACTAACAAATCCACCAAAGAAAACTTGTTAGTGCATCCGTTGGGGGTTGTCTCTAGCACTTAACGGAGTCACACTAGAAACGCTCGAACCTATAAGAGGCTTTTAGGCAGTAGCTAGTACTTCCTTACGAGCAAATTTTACGATGTTGTTTGCATCTATTGTTTTGAGCCTTGATTTACGAGATGCGACTCGCTCTCGACCTGCATCAACGAGCAGCTTTCGCCACCCAGTCGAAACCAGTACAGACCCATGTCATCTACAATTATTGTAGTACGGAATTTCAAAAATTGCCACTAGCGATTTTTAATTTGAGGCAAAAATTATCAACCCCGCAGGGGTATTTCCCGCAGGGTAATCCCAAATTAATTGAGTGCTTCAGCACCACCAACTACCTCAAGAATCTCTTGAGTGATAGCAGCTTGACGGGCTTTGTTATATCCCAATGTCAGAGTGCCAATCAGTTGAGCCGCGTTATCGCTAGCATTACTCATTGCGGTCATCCGAGCGGCAAGTTCGCTGGCTGCGGATTCTTGTAAAGCGCGCAATAATTGGTTGCTGAGATACAGGGGTAGCAAGGAATCCAGAATTTGGACTGGGTCTTGCTCAAAAATCATATCGCGAGGAAAAGCACGGACTTCAGTAGTCACTTTTTCCCGCGCCACTTCAAATTGACCACCACGAGTTGTCAAACGGAAAATTTCGTCGTCTTGTGCTTCCAATCCTTGGGTATCCAAAGGCAGAAGAGTTTGGACAACTGGGCGTGAACTGACTAGGGAAACGAATTTGGTGTAAATTAACTCGATTCGGTCTACGCTTTCCGATAGGAACAATGACAGTAGCTCGTCAGCAATGTTAGTTGCTTCTTTTGCAGTGGGGATTTGTTCTAAGCCAGTGAAGTTGGCATCAATCGGATACTCCCGACGTTGGAAGTATTGACTGGCTTTACGTCCAACAATCACGAATTTATAGTTTAAACCTTCTGCTTTGAGTTCTTTGGCACGGGTTTCCGCACGTTTGATGACGCTGGAGTTGTAGCCACCGCACAAACCTCGATCGCCTGAAACTACAAGTATGCCAACAGTTTTAACTTGGCGTTTTCTCAGTAGAGGTAAATCTGCTTCTTCAAACCGCAAGCGGGTTTGCAAACCATAAAGCACTTGTGCTAAACGGTCAGCAAAGGGACGGGTAGAAAGCACTTGTTCTTGGGCACGACGTACACGTGCTGCTGCTACCAACCGCATCGCTTCGGTAATTTTTTTGGTGTTTTTAACTGATTGAATGCGATCGCGAATCGATTTTAGGTTTGCCATATCCTTAAACTCCTAAGTGCTGTAGGTACAATCCTCCCACAGGGTATACTGATGATTAAGTGCTGAGTGGGCTACATATACCTAGCACTCAGCACTTTCAACTCAGCACAATTTTTTATGCCAAGAATGTCTTTTTGTATTCAGTAATACCTTCTTTAAGTGCTGCTTCTTCTGCATCACCCATTAATTTCTTGGTTTGTACTTCCTGACTGTAAGCAGGTTTGCTGCTCTTCAAGTAGTCGCGTAGACCTTTGGTGAAGGCAACTACTTGATCAACAGGGATATCATCTAAGTAACCGTTAATACCTGCATACAGGATGGCAACTTGTTCGGATACAGACAAGGGGGAGTTTTGGGGCTGCTTGAGCAATTCGCGCAAACGCACACCACGGGCTAGCTGGTCTTGGGTAGCTTTATCCAAGTCAGAGGCAAATTGTGCAAAGGCTTGGAGGTCATCGAACTGAGCAAGTTCAAGTTTAATTTTACCAGCGACTTTCTTCATCGCTTTGGTTTGTGCTGCCGAACCCACACGGGATACTGAAATACCGGGGTTTACTGCGGGACGAACACCAGCGTTGAACAAGTCGGAGGATAAGAAAATCTGACCGTCGGTAATCGAAATTACGTTGGTAGGAATGTATGCTGATACGTCACCTGCTTGGGTTTCGATGATGGGTAGGGCGGTCATGCTACCAGCACCGAGTTCGTCACTGAGTTTCGCTGCCCGTTCGAGCAAGCGTGAGTGAATATAGAATACGTCTCCAGGGTAAGCTTCACGACCGGGTGGACGACGGAGTAACAAGGACATTTGACGGTATGCCGCAGCTTGCTTAGACAAATCGTCATAAATAATCAAGGTTGCCTTACCTTTGTACATAAAGTACTCAGCAAGCGCTGCACCTGCGTATGGTGCCAAGAATTGTAATGGTGCAGGTTCGGATGCGTTAGCGGCTACAACGATTGTGTAGTCCATTGCACCTTTTTCCTGTAATGTCTGCACTACGTTAGCGACGGTGGAAGCTTTTTGACCGATGGCTACGTATACACAAATTACATCTTCTGATTTTTGGTTAATGATGGTATCAACTGCGATCGCGGTTTTACCAGTTTGACGGTCACCAATGATTAACTCGCGCTGTCCGCGACCAATGGGAATCATCGAGTCAATCGCGGTGATGCCTGTTTGCATTGGTTCGTGTACCGAACGACGGGCAATAATCCCAGGAGCCATCGATTCAATCAGACGGGTTTCGCTGCTTTGAATGTCACCTTTGCCGTCGATGGGACGACCTAAAGCATCAACTACACGTCCAATTGTGGCTTCCCCTACAGGGATTTGAGCAATGCGTCCGGTTGCGGTTACGGTACTTCCTTCTTGGATGTCGAGACCTTCACCCATCAATACCACACCGACGTTATCTTCTTCTAAGTTCAAAGCAATACCAATTGTACCGTCTTCAAACTCTAGAAGTTCTCCCGCCATTGCTTTTTCCAAGCCATAAACGCGAGCGACACCGTCACCTACTTGCAGTACGGTTCCGACATTAGCAACTTTAACCCCTTGGTCGTATTGCTCGATTTGTTGCTGAATAATGCTGCTAATTTCGTCAGGTCTAATTGAAATACTCATGTTTCTATGTTTTTCTTTTTGACAAAAGCAAAAAAGTTAGGAGTTGTGATTTAAGAGCAAGGAATTATGAGTTATTAGTTATTAGTTATTAATTATTGGGTTGGGAATTTAGCGCAAAGTTAAATACTCTATTTAATTAACTCTAACTCCTAACTCCTAACCCCTAACTATTAACTCCTAACCCGAACTCTTCAAGAACTAGTTAAACGCAAAGACAAACGGCGCAGTTGACCGCGTAAACTTGCATCTATAACCTGCGAACCAACTTTGATAATGACACCACCAATCAATTCGCTGTCTACTTTCTTGCTGAGTTCCACTTCGCGAGCCTGAGTCAGGGAAATGACTCTTTCTTTAACGGCTTGCTCTTGTGTTTCCGATAGGGGAACCGCAGAAATAACTTCCGCGAGGACTGTTTGGTTTAATTCGCGCAGTAGTGTTAAATATTGCTGACAAATTCCGTCTAGCAAGTAAATCCGCTTTCTATCAACCAATAACATCAAGAAATTGCGAAAGAAAGCATTGGTATCGTCACCTAAGACGCGGTTAATAACATCCTTTTTGCTTTCTATTGATGCAAAAGGATTGTCAAAAAAGTTACGCAATTCCTTGCTCTCACTTAGCAACGTCACTAAACTCCGCGCATCATTACCAAATGCTTCGGTGAGGTTGTTAGATTTTGCTACAGTCATCAATGCCTGAGCATAAGGTGCAGCGATTTCTTCGTTAGCTACAGTATTCTTCATCTAACGTCCTCCCAGTAGCGCGATGCTGCGGTCAATTAAAGTTTGTTGCGTTTCTTCGGATACTCCTGTCTTCAGTTCCGATTCCACTTTTCCTAATGCCATTGCCACAACACGCGATCGCACACTGGCGATCGCTTTGTCTCGTTCGGTATTTAAATCGGCAGCAGCGACTTCTTTCAAACGTTGCACGTCTACTGATGCTTTTGCCAATATTGCTTCTTTCGCCGCTTGAGCGCTAGCTTGTCCTGTTTGGCGAATACGTTCTGCTTCCGCAGCCGAATCCTTGACGCTCTTTTCGGCTTCTGCTAGTGCTGCTGCCGCTTCTTGGAGACGCTGCTCAGCTTCTTTAATTGTTGCTTCGATCGCGTTGCGGCGCTCGGTCAAAGTGTTAACTAATAACTTACGCCCAAAAACAACCAATATCCCAACTAGGAGAGCCAGGTTGATCACATTGGTTTCTAAGATGTCTAGGTTAAGACCAAAACCACCTTCTTCATGAGCGGCGATCGCTTCTGTCGCCAATAATATCAAAGTGCCCATTATACCTATCTACAACTGCGCTGCTTAATTGCTAACAAAATTAAATTCTCACTGTTGGAGAAAGTGCTAATTTAAACACTCAACTAAGGGAATCTCACAACAAAGATGACATTCATCAGTAATCAGAGTACAGTTTCGGCGCATCTTGACGACATCAATGATTCTGAATTCTGAATTCTGGGTTTGCCTGCTAAGTTTATTTCAACACCCTTAATGCGCGTAGGTTTGTGGGACCTATGTGGCAAATTTGAATGTATCTTTTTATCTTGCTCCGGCTCCCAAGAGTTTTCCGAGAATTTGCTGACTCAAGGAATCCACTTGTTGCTCTAAGGAAGTTAGGGCTGCTTGTTTTTGCTGTTCGATTTCGCGAGCTGCTTGTTCTCGCTGTGCTTGGGCTTCTTGTTGAGCTTCAGCAACTCTTTCAGCATAAACTTTTTGAGCTTCTGCCTCCGCTTGCGCGATTAAAGCTTGTGATTGCTTGCGGGCATTGGCTAACTGCTGTTCGTAATCTTTTATTAAACGTTCAGCTTTGTCTAAACGCTCGCGGGCATCAACTTTATTGGTGCGGATGTAATTATCGCGATCGTCTAATGCTTTAGTGACGGGTTTGTAGAAAATCGCATTCAACAAAGCCGACAACAGCAAAAACTGCAATGCCATGAAGGGTAAAGTCGCATCAAAATCAAACATTTATTCCCCCTTTTTGGCTTGCAAGGTAGTTTTCATAGGAAGCAACATCGTCGTATCTTTCATATCTTGAAAAGCTATTGCCAACAAGGGAAGCCTGAAAATATGTCAATCGTAGAGACGCATAGTATCTAACGTTTTACCGTCATACCACAGCGTCTCTACTATTAACTATATTGTCTTAGGAAAATGGGTTAGCGAATAACAATACTAATGCGATAACCAAACCGTAGATGGTTAAAGATTCCATGAACGCCAAGGTTAACAACAAGGTACCGCGAATTTTTCCTTCTGCTTCTGGCTGACGAGCAATACCCGAAACTGCTTCTCCAGCAGCATTACCTTGACCAATACCAGGTCCAATCGCAGCTAAACCAATCGCTAAAGCAGCAGCGAGAACTGAAGCAGCAGAAACTAATGGATCCATTTTGATTTTCCTTTACTTAGTACAAAAATGTTATTTAGGATTTCCAAACTGAGAAATTCCAGGCTTGGAAGCGCTGATGTTTAGATTTTGAATTTACTTAGTTGTTCCAAAATCCAAAATCTGTCTTCAAAAGTTTGCAACGGAGAGGATGCTAATGTTCCTCATGCTCTTCACCATGCCCTTCCAGGGCTTCATGGATATATGCAGCAGCTAGGGTGGCAAATACCAATGCTTGAATTGCGCTGGTAAACAAACCCAAAGCCATAACGGGCAAAGGTATAAACAGAGGAACTAGTAAAACTAGTACTGCTACCACCAACTCGTCCGCTAAGATATTACCAAATAGACGGAAGCTTAGGGAAAGAGGCTTGGTGAAGTCTTCAAGAATTGCGATCGGTAACAGAATTGGCGTAGGTTCTATATACTTTTTGAAGTATCCTAGACCACGCTTTCTAAAACCAGCGTAAAAGTAGGCTAAAGAGGTTAACAACGCCAATGCTACCGTCGTATTGATATCATTAGTCGGTGCAGCTAATTCACCTTCTGGTAGCTTAATCAGCCTCCAGGGGATTAATGCTCCAGACCAATTCGATACAAAGATAAACAAGAATAGTGTGCCAATAAAAGGCACCCAAGGACGATACTCTTTTTCACCCAGCTGGTTTTTGGCTAAATCCCGAATAAATTCTAGGGCATATTCCATTAAGTTTTGGATGCCGCTAGGAACTTTCTGGATATTTCTTGTTGCAGCTAGTGAAGCTATTACAAGAATACCAATTACAAACCATGAGGTCAGAAAAACTTGACCATGTAGTTTGAAATTGCCCAATTGCCAGTAGAAATGATGCCCTACTTCTAAAGAGGCTAGGGGTAAAAAATTAAGGGCATTTAAGACACTAAACATGTGCATTCTTCAAGAACTTTCCCCAAACAGTTAAGATGGAGGACTACTTTTTATAAACCTAACCTAGTTTACTTAAAGCTTACTTAGATTCAGGTAGGAACGCAATTTGCAGCGTGTAAACGAGGAGCGTCGCTTTATAGGTTAGAAATCCCAAGAATATGGGCAAAATTTTTAATTGTTGCCATTGAGTTGCGACTACAATCAAAACAACAAACAAAGCAAGACGATTCTTGCTCAAACTTTGTTTTTCTACGCCTAGCTGCTCAACGTCTTTAGCCAACATTCTTAAGTAAAGCACACCTGTAAACGCCCCAAGTAGATAGTTGAGGGCTATGTTTACGGAGTAAAAAATCCACACAGAGATGAAAGCAATTCCTGTCAAAACAAGAGTTATAATTACCAACTTCTTATAGAGTCGATAAAACTCTTGCATGGAATTGTCTGGTTCTGGGTCCTCAAAACCAGTTGGAGCATCTTGTCGTGTTGTTGGTTCGATTGATTCGTCTGACAAGCTCACAGGACTTGAAACCAGTACAGCTATGTTTGACTACACTTTTCAGCCAGTTGAATCATATCACGGTTGGGTAACAATACTTTAGAAAAAACTAATTAACTTAATTGTCACCCTGCGATTTGTTGGCTTCAGTTTTCCCTGGATAGAAACATTTATTTTGGTGGGCAGCTAAATCACAAGCAACACAACCAACTACTTCCCCACGAACGGACTCAGTAAAACTGAGAGCCAACTGGAGAAGATTGGAGATTCCTTGCATCAGAGACAGCAAAATATATTACAGGTTATCAGGAAAAATCGACACTTATTTTTCCTTATTTTCTAGGTATTTCTACAACCCTTGTCTCTTCATTTTTGGACTGTGGGGTGCGAGAAGACCCTAAGGGTTGAGAATCGGAACTGGGATGAGAAGCAAGGAGAAAATGAAAGCCAAAACTCTCCTATCCCATATTCTAGCTTTTAGTTTTTGCCTTTTTTGTTCTCGACTATCATGCCCTTCAGTAATCTCGGCTAGCTATCTGTATAAATATATTCTCAGGCTGGTGCTAACATAATTAGTTGCTGTTGTTGGAGTGATCGCACTCCATCTAAGCTAAATTCCATCGTCAAGAGAATCTCACCCACCGTTGATTTACCGTTACATGCTTGCATGAATGTAAATTCTGCATCGCTTAAATTTACGATTTTGTAATCATAGTTAAATATTGTTTGACTTGGGAAGCCATCCATGCATGTACTAACTTCTGGAATCGCTGTCAATAAACTATGATCATTCGTCCAATCAGCTTTATCTATTGGTGGGCGAGATAGGAAAAATTCGTAGTGGCTAGTTTCGGGGTCTAATAATTCTATAAGTCTGTAAAGTTGGCGTTCTGATAAATTTTGTGCCCGTTCTAATAATTCTGGAGCTTTACTTAAAAGTCTGTCTAAATTCCAAAACCCAGGATTAGAAAATCCCACAAACTCTAACCCTGAGGCATCAATCAACTCGAACAAAGTATCAATATTGTAGTCAATCTCCTGCGGATGGACATACATATCGGCAAAATTTTCATCACGCTGGTTTTCAAAGGACCATCTTTCCTTTTCCCGTTTTAAAATCCGATTATGTTCCGGGAGGGAGTTAAATATTTGTCGTCCGACTTGTACTCCATCACGATAATCGCCTTTTTTGTCACCTTGGAGGAGGGAAATAGCCTTTTGCATTAACTGAATCTCCCATCTTCCCAATTCGCCATAGACAAAGATATGGAAAATACCGCCTGGTGCAAGTTTTTTGGCTAAAGCTTGTATCCCCCGAATGGGGTTATTAGTATGGTGCAAAACCCCAACACAGTTAATTAAATCGAATTCTCCCGGTAACTGTTCCACGTCAAACAGACTCAACTGATGAAATTCAACCCGGTTTGCACCACTACGCCGACATCTTTCTCTGGCAACTTCCAAGGTTCCCGCACTCAAGTCAATGCCAACAACCTGTGCTTCGGGGTTGAGATGCACTAGATACTCGGTTCCCACTCCGGAACCACAACCTGCATCAAGAATGCGAATATTTTGCCTTTGCGGTTTCATTCCCGTGCAAAAATTATATGCAGCCAGCCAATTCCATCGCCAGTTATAACCTGGAGGCGGTTCATCTAAAATTGGTTCTGGGGGAAACGGGTATGTATCGTAGAGTTTGGCAACCGCGTCACTAACTTTTTCGGTGTGGGTATCGGTCATGATTTGAGGAATATGGCAGTATTCTTGAGTTTATCGAAATCTGGGGGTATTTGCGATCGCGATTACCGAGTTGCCAAATATTTGTTTCAGATATACCAGTCAATTTCAGGAATCGGTAATTTTTTTAAACTTGAAGTAGTGCGCGCATTCTGACTGCGACTGGGGGCAAGATGCTTGCTTGTGATTTAGTTAGAGGATGTTTGCGGATTGTCGCTAAGAGAAATAATTTCTCAACTCCCTGGGAAAACACTTAGATAAAATTTGAGATAAATTAATTATTTAAAATATTTAAGTAATACACGTAGATACGGAAATACTTAGTAATATTCAGACACTTGCTCTTAGAGACTATGTATAAAGTAAACAAATAGGATGATACTTGATGCTTCAATCTCATAAATCAAGTTTTTCCTGCGCGAGTATACTTAAGATTCAATTTGTAAATGGTTTCTTCCCTCCACATATGTGTTCATGAAAAGTGGCAATTGGGAAAGATAATTTAATTAGTTCCGGCGATCACCACTTTATTAATATCTCCTAACTTTGGAATTATTAAGCCTGATTTCCAATCTTGTTTTTTAAAGCCAAACCAGCTAGGGCAACTACAACTAATCCACTAACATTTGCAGAGTCAGGAATTGATTTTGGGACACTAAAGTCAATATCTACTGTGTATTTACCAGTATTAATAAAAGTTACTGTATTCACATTTACTGTTCCAAATAATGTTCCTACACCCGATGCATTTTTAAATTTTCCTTCTCCCCCAATAATTTTTAACTGAGCTTCTGTAAATGCTGTTGAGTTGTCTTTATTTACCTTATCTGAACCACTAAAAGTCCCAAAAATTTTATTTCCAGCTTGATTAAAAAATACGACATACCCATTTTCATCATTAATTCCATAATCTTGAGGATTAGATTTAAATGTATATGAAGTCCCATTTGCAAGGGCTGGAAATACTTCTGAAAGAATTGCATATCCCAAGAATTCTATTTTGTCTAAACCCAAGGTTGCATTTTGAGAAGAACCTGTAGACTCACCTTTTAAATAGCCTTTATCTGGGAAGAGAGTGAGAACATCTTGGAAATCGTAATCTCCCTGTAAATTAAAGATTTGTTGAGCATTAACTGGTGATATTCCCAACCCCAGTAATGATACTGATAGAGAGACTCCAAAAAAATAATTTAAATCTAAAAAATTGGATTTTGAAAATTTCATAGTTTGTACTATTTTTTACTTAGTAGATGTTCTTAAAATTAACATATCACACATATTTTCTATACATATGGGTAAAAATATTGATAAAAGTTTTACATATGAATTATAAATATCAGTCTTTTTTCGTATAAATACTGATAATTTGTAAAAATCTAATATTTAGTATAAAGAAATACAGTTTATCTAAAATTAGTAAAATTTAGGTTTTGCTTCCCAAGTCTCCAAGAGAAATTTATAAATGACATAATTAGCACATCAGTTTTTTGTCACATTTGGATTCGTCCTCTTCTTGAACAAGCGAATCGAGCCAAAGTGATAATTTTCAGGAAAGCAACTTTTGTTCTGAGACTTCTTGAACTTAGGTAATAGATTTGCGGTTAAATAAAAATAGGTACTCTCCACTAGCAAAACCCAATGAATACAAATCAAGGAATCTTGCGGCTAAAACGGAGTAAGTACCACTTCGACCTGATACTTAGATTACTCAGGTTCGATACACTTCTTAATAAACCCCCAGTAGAAACGCAAAACGTTTTAATCTAAAAGCTGACTGGGTTAATTTTTTTCTGGTAGCTTTGCGGTTGGCACAGGTAATCCATAGTTTTACCAAAATGTCAAGTCTCAAGCTAGCCCAGACTTAACACATAAAAATATGATAGGAGTTTTACAAATCCGATGAGTGTTAAGGCGAGTGGTGGAAGCTCGGTTGCGCGTCCGCAACTGTATCAAACTCTGGCTGTATCAAAAATTTCCCAAGCAGAGCAACAAGACCGCTTTTTGGGAGTTGGCGAACTCAACGAATTAGCAAGCTACTTTGCATCTGGCGCGAAGCGTCTGGATATTGCTCAGATACTTACAGATAACTCTGAGATTATCGTTTCGCGTGCTGCTAACCGGATTTTTGTTGGTGGTTCGCCAATGGCTTTCTTGGAAAAACCGCAACCAGTGCCAGAAATGGCAACGGTGGGTGCTGAGGCTGCGCCAGCAATGGATGTACGCCGCAGTATGGAGTTAGGAACTGTTACCTACGTTGAAACTCGTGGTGGTTTCCTCGAAAATTTACGTTCGATTTTCAACTCAACTCCTAGCGGTCCAGTTCCTGTTGGTTTTAGACCGATTAATATTGCTCGATATGGTCCTGGCAACATGGCGAAAAGCCTGCGCGACCTATCTTGGTTTTTACGCTATGCGACTTATGCGATCGTTGCGGGCGACCCCAACATTCTGGCGGTAAATACACGCGGATTGCGTGAAATTATTGAGAATGCTTGCTCGACGGAAGCAACTTTGGTGGCGCTACAGGAAATCAGGTCTGCGTCACTGTCGTATTTCCGTCAAGATGCAGAAGCGACTGAAATTGTTGCTCAATACATGGATGTTTTGATTACTGAATTCAAAGCACCCACGCCATCAACGAAAGTACGTCAGCGTGAATCATCCGACCTGCAAGGTTTGCAACTGCCGCAAATTTACTTTAATGCAGCAGAGCGTCGTCAGAAGTTCGTGATGAAAACGGGATTATCGGCGACAGAAAAAAATGATGTGATCAAGGCTGCCTATCGGCAAATTTTCGAGCGCGATATTACCCGTGCTTATGGTTTGTCGTTGTCGTACCTAGAATCACAAGTAAAAAATGGCGACATCTCGATGAAAGAGTTTGTGCGCCGCTTGTGTAAATCTCCTCTGTATCGCAAGAATTTCTTCGATCGCTATATTAATAGTCGTGCCTTAGAATTGGCTTTCCGCCATATTCTCGGTCGAGGTCCTAGTTCTCGCGAAGAAGTACAAAAATACTTCTCGATTGTTTCCAGCAAAGGGTTAGCTGGACTAGTCGATGCATTGGTAGATTCGCAGGAATACTCCGACTACTTTGGCGAGGAAACAGTACCTTACCTACGCGGTTTGGGTCAAGAAGCACAGGAATGTCGCAACTGGGGTCCGCAGCAAGACCTGTTTAATTACAGCGCACCTTTCCGCAAAATTCCGCAGTTTATTACTACTTTTGCTTCCTACAATCAGCCGTTACCCGACCAACATGTTTACGGTTCTGGTAACGACCCATTAGAAATTCAATTTGGGGCGATTTTCCCGAAAGAAACCCGCAACCCCAGCACAAGTCCGGCATTCTTTGGTAAAGATACCCGACGGTTATTGATTAATCGCGGACCCGGAATTAATAACCAAGTTAGTAATCCCTCTGCGCGTGGTGTCGCCCCCGGTACTCTCGGTCCGAAGGTATTCAAACTCGATCAGTTACCAGGAACTCGTGGGAAGAAGTCGAAAGCTGGAACTAATATTAAGTTCTCGGAAAGTTCGACTCAAGCCGTCATTAAAGCTGCTTACCTACAAGTTTTCGGACGCGAAGTTTACGAAGGACAGCGTCAGAAAGTTGCAGAAATCAAGCTGGAAAACGGCGAAATCACCATCAAAGAATTTATTCGCATGTTGGCGAAGTCGGATGTATTCCGGAAGATGTATTGGACAAACCTGTACGTCATGAAATCCGTTGAATACGTTCACCGTCGTTTATTAGGTCGTCCTACCTACGGTCGTCAAGAAACGAACAAGTACTTTGATATTTGTGCAAAGAAAGGTTTCTACGCCCTCATTGATGCCATTCTCGATACTGAAGAATACGCACAGGCATTTGGAGAGGATACCATTCCTTACGAACGCTATGTCACTGCTGCCGGACAAGCACAGCGCAACTTGCGTGTTGGTAGTATCCGCGAAGATATTACACCCAGCATCCAGAAACAAGAAACCCCAATGTTCGTGCAGTTGGGTACGCCGACTGAAGTGCGATCGCAACCCGATGTCGAATTCCGTTCCAACCAAGGTGTATCGAAGCAGCGCGAACAAACAAAAATCTTCAAGTTTGTGTCTGGGAATGGCGACAAAGTGGCAATACAAAATATCATCAGTGCTGCTTACCGTCAGATTTTCGAGCGCGATATTGCTCCATACGTAGCTTCATCACGCGAATTTAAGGTATTGGAAAGCCGTTTGAGCAACGGTGAAATTACGATTAAAGAATTCATTGAAGGCTTAGGTTATTCAAGCTTGTACCTCAAAGAATTCTACACTCCGTATCCCAACACCAAGGTGATTGAACTGGGTACCAAGCACTTCATGGGACGTGCGCCATTAGACCAAGCAGAAATCCGTAAGTACAATCAAATATTAGCGACTAAAGGGATTAAAGCATTTATCAATGCAATGCTAAATACCCCTGAATACGCTGATGTATTTGGCGAAGATACGGTTCCCTACCGTCGTTTCCCCACCTTACCTGCTGCAAACTTCCCCAATACCAATCGCTTGTACAACCAGTTGACAAAGCAGAACGACGATATTGTTGTACCTAGCTTCGATACAATTAAGCCGAAGATGGATGCATCCACCTTACCCCTATCAGGAAAGGCGATCGCAGATATGGCTGCCCGCGAAGCAGCTTACAGTGGCTTAGGTCGTACCATCACTCCAGCATCACAGGTAGTTAACGCCCGCCGTCAAGGTATCCGTATTTATCGGTTTGTGGCTAATGGCGACAAAACTGAGTTTGTATCCTTAGTTAATGCGATTTACGCCCAAGTGATGGATATCCACAGTGGTGAAATTCCCCAAGAATTCCGCCGTTTGGATTTGGAAAACCAGTTAGCAAACAACGAAATATCTGTTCAGGAATTTGTCCGCACCCTCGCAAGTTCACAAGCTTATCAACAACGCTTCTGCAATGCTTTCCCTCAAAATAAAGTCGTGGAGTTAATCTTCCGTCATATTTTGGGACGCAAGCCCGCTACCCAAGTTGAAATCCACAAATATACCGAGATTTTGACTCATAGTGGTTTAGCCTCTGCTGTAGATGCTTTAGTTAATAGCCAAGAATACGCACAATTCTTCGGTGAAGATGTTGTTCCTTACCAGCGCATTCCCTCATTACCCGCAGGTAATTATCTGGGTAGGGTCAAAGCTGATTAATTCAATTAATTAGTCGCTGATGAGGCAAGAAATTAGCTGTTAGCTATTGGTAAATAGCCAACAGCTGGTTTCTACTAAGCATTTGGTAACTTTTTTCCTGGCTGTTCAGTTGCATTGCGTAAGAGCAAAACTGAAAACTAATGTTACAAAGTGTGAAGAGCAGTCATAAATGCTCAACAAAATGCCCGAAAATATTTCCTCAAGGGGTAGTTGAGTTTTCAAGCTTGTGTGCTTGGTCATATTTACGCAAAAACGTAAATAAACAAGTAGACTCGTGACCCGTCTAGTGCAGTTGTCAAAACTGTAAAAACTAGAAGGAATTGCTTAGAACTCAAACGTTACCGTTTTAATAGTCGCACCAGTTTATTAAACCCTGGTTTTATTCGTATTTGGAGGAATCCATTAATGAGTATCGTCACGAAGTCTATCGTGAATGCTGATGCAGAAGCACGCTATCTCAGCCCTGGCGAATTGGATAGAATCAAATCCTTCGTCACCACTGGTGAAAAGCGCCTGCGTATTGCTCAAGTATTAACTGACAACCGCGAGCGCCTTGTTAAGCAAGCTGGCGATCAGTTATTCCAAAAGCGCCCTGACGTTGTGTCTCCTGGTGGAAACGCATACGGTCAAGAAATGACAGCTACCTGCTTGCGCGACTTGGATTACTACCTTCGCCTCATTACCTACGGAATCGTTTCTGGTGATGTTACACCCATCGAAGAAATTGGTATCGTTGGTGTTCGCGAAATGTACAAGTCTCTCGGCACACCCATCGATGCTGTCGCATCCGGTGTAGCGGCAATCAAGAGCGGTGCGATCGGTCTATTATCTGGTGAAGACGCTGCTGAAGCTGCCTCCTACTTCGATTATGTAGTTGGTGCCTTGTCATAGGCGAAGTCGTTTTCTTACTGAAAATAGAAGTATTGCCATACGGTTGGAAATAAGGAAATAACAAAATGCAAGACGCAATTACCGCAGTTATTAACTCTGCTGACGTTCAAGGAAAGTACCTTGACTCTTCTTCTCTAGACAAACTCAAAGGCTACTTTGCAACTGGCGAACTCCGCGTTCGTGCAGCTACAACTATTAGTGCTAACGCAGCTGCAATTGTTAAAGAAGCTGTTGCTAAGTCTTTGTTGTACTCTGATATCACCCGTCCCGGTGGTAACATGTACACCACCCGTCGCTATGCAGCTTGCATCCGCGACTTAGACTACTACCTCCGTTATGCTACCTACGCTATGTTGGCAGGCGACCCCTCCATCCTAGATGAGCGCGTACTCAACGGTTTGAAAGAAACCTATAATTCCTTGGGCGTACCTGTTGGTGCTACCGTTCAAGCTATCCAAGCTATGAAAGAAGTAACTGCTAGTTTGGTTGGTTCTGACGCTGGTAAAGAAATGGGCGTATACTTCGACTACATTTCCTCTGGCTTAAGCTAAGAGTTGATAATGCACTACACATGATGTAAGTGCGTTTTAAAAGGGGCTGGAAATCAATCGTGAGTGCTAGAAAGTTTATTGCTTATCAGTTATAGAGTACCGAATTCTAGATGTTAAGTTCATCAAAGAATTCAAAATTGACTTTATTCTTAGATGAGTGTTAACTGTCTGGTATTGATGCTTGATTTCCAGTCTTGGAGTGAATAGGTAAAACACTCAAAATTTCTTGAGATAAATTGAGATAAAAAAGTTATCACCCCTGAAGATAGGAGATTTAGTACAATGCGCGTATTTAAGATTACTGCTTGCGTTCCTAGCCAAACTCGGATTCGTACTCAACGCGAATTGCAAAATACTTTCTTTACTAAGTTGGTTCCCTACGAAAACTGGTTCAAAGAACAGCAACGTATTCAGAAAATGGGTGGCAAAATCGTTAAAGTTGAACTTGCTACTGGTAAGCAAGGTATGAATACAGGTCTTCTGTAAATTTAATTACTCTAGAAAATACTTTAATTATAGGGAGTTGCGGAAGGGGTCAAATGTGACCTCTTTTTGTTATTTAGGGTAATATGAGACTAATCTAAGTACCTGCGCTATAACTCATACCAATTTTCCAAACAAGTAATAGATAAGTAGAAGCAGGGATACACAGAATTTTACGCCTAGCCAGATTTTAGAGAAACGCTATAGATGTAGAAATTTTTATATATTTTTAAAAAACTTCTAAAAACTTCTAACTTCAACATAAAAACTATAAAACTAAAGATAAACTCTCAGTGAGAGACAAGTATAAATAATTAAATTTTTCCTATATTTTGGATAACTATTCAATTTTGGATTTAACCTGCAAATCAATCCAAATCTTGTTCTAATTCGTTTAATTGGATTTTCTTAAACAAACTATGAAAAAGTTAATACCTCTCGTCTTAGGTGCAACCTTGATGGTGAATACTATTGCTTGTAGTTCACCAAAAGATACAACTGCAAACAACTCAAATAACCCGAGCAACACAACAAATACTAAACTGGTTAACACTAAAAATCCGCAGGCAATAGTTGCTGCTAATACAGATTTTGAAACAAAACTTCAGCAAGAAATATCAACAGGAAAAAACCGCGAAAATGACAAGTTTGTTTTGAAAGTTAGAAGCAATAATCCAGTTCTCAAAGACAGCACAATTAACGGACATTTAGAAAATGTAATTAAAGCAGCCAAGGGGAAAAAAGCCAAACTAAACTTGGTCTTTGATGATATTAGCTTGAAAAATGGCGATCGCTTACCAATCGATGCGACTTTAGTCAATACAAAAATTGAGAGTAAAACTAAAGGTAAATTCCTGCAAAATG
Source organism: Calothrix sp. NIES-4101 (assembly GCA_004296455.1). Taxonomy (GTDB): domain Bacteria; phylum Cyanobacteriota; class Cyanobacteriia; order Cyanobacteriales; family Nostocaceae; genus Brunnivagina. The sequence goes on along the minus strand of AP018280.1, from coordinate 1,986,900 downwards.
CTGGCATTATCTTAGGTGGTGCAGCTGCTGGTAGTTTTTTGGGTAATAAAACTAATTTTAAGCATGGTGGATTAGCAGGAGGAACCGCCGCCGCCGCTTATGTATTATCTAGTCCTGGGGGTGAAGTGGTTCTCAAAAAAGGGACTGAAGTGAAATTGAAATTAAAGACTCCCTTAGATGCCTCATAATTGGATTTTAATTTGATCGAATCAACAACAAAGCAACATCTGAAATCGTAACTAAATTAATTAAGTAACTTCATACACTCCTCCCCCATCCTTTCTTGAGTAAAAGAAGCATCAGGGAAGAGTGTATTTTGTTGAGGTAGAACTGAATATGTTACTCATTCACAATTTCTTGCATTTGCCAAACGTACAATATAGCTTCGCCATAGTCAGGTATCCAAGTAATCCATTCATGATTAGAAATTTGACATAAAAGCATTGCTTCGTCAAAACTGTAAGGGCTAGGAATTTCTTGGATTTTCACCCAGTTCCCAACTTGAAATGGATGTGTCTGGGCTAGTGTAATACCATCAAAATTAGACAAATCTACTCGCATGACTTTTGGCTAGCCTTATCTGGTGGGCTAATGCTGCAATAATTCTGTAACTAAATTTACAGAATAAACAATACTGTTGAAAATAGTCTGTCTTATAAATTTACTTTTGGGAAGGGAAGATTGAAGATTAAGGATTATTTCAGTTTTTCCCACTTCCCTTTTGCTAACAAATGTTTGTTTGTGTTGCGATCGCGAAACACTTGTACACAACGAAAGGTAGACTGGCAACTAGATATAGATAACTTAAGCGCCATTTAAGATATGTCAAAAACTTCCATGCCCTCCTTGCGAGAGCAACAACACCCCTTAATTCGCCAATTGGCTAACTGTATCGAAGCTGTTTGGCGCAAGCATCTCGACTTATCGATCTATAACTTGCCTGCGGAGTTGGGGTATGTCGAAGGCAAACTTGAGGGTGAGAAGTTAATCATCGAAAACCTTTGCTATCAGACTCCTGAGTTCCGCAAAATCCACCTAGAATTAGCAAGGGTGGGGAATATGCTCGATATTTTGCATTGCGTAATGTTTCCTCGCCCAGAATATGATTTGCCCATGTTTGGTTGCGATTTGGTTGGAGGTAGGGGACAGATTAGTGCAGCAATTGTTGATCTTTCACCTGTAAATTCGCAAAAGCTACCACCATCATATACTTCAGCACTTACGGCACTCGAAAGCGCTAACTTTTCTCAACCTCGTGAATTACCACAATGGGGCGATATTTTTTCGGAGTTTTGTACTTTTATTCGTCCGGCAACACCACAGGAAGAAGTGATGTTTGTCAACCGTGTCCAGGATTTTTTGGATATACATTGCCGTAATGCGATCGCATCTTTGCAAGTGACACCAGAGGAAAGCATTAAAATCCTTGCCGGACAGCGTAACTACTGCACCAAGCAGCAGGCAAATGACAAAACCCGTCGTGTCTTAGAAAAAGCCTTTGGTTCTACTTGGGCTGAACATTATATGACAACGGTATTGTTTGATTTGCCCAGTTAGGATAACAGAAAAGGAAATGGGTAAAGGGAAAATGGCTAAAATAAATACCTAATTCCCTCTGCCCTAGCTGATTACTGATAATAGTTTGTATTCAAGATTGTATTTATCTAATCTTTAATTCCGTAACTAAAAAATAAGCCAAATCTTGATAATAGATATATAATGGCAAGAACAGTTCACTTCCAGCAACAGAACTGCTCAATCGTTTATCAACATCATCTACCTGAGAAATTATCTTGTGTACAATTGTTAGATAATTTCAATAATATTTATGTGGATATACAGCAGTATTTAGAATTTATACCGTTTCTCCAAAATCTGGCAGCACATTAATCTCCGTGTTTTTCTATCTCCGCATCTCCAGGTCATCATCTGTTACTTTCTTTTGAATAATTGCTATTAGGAGTCATAATCCACAAGGAAAAATGATGTCAGGCAAGAGAATCTAGCGACATAGTTAACGAACTACATCATCTTTTAACTGTCCAGATATTCTTGTAGATAGTATCCTGTGTTGATGAGACTGTAGAATATTGCCCTTGCATAATCCTTATAGAGGTAAACCATAAGGAATAAGCATCTTAGCTGTCTAGTTGATGCTAATTAAAAGTACTTTATCTGAACATTATTCTTGATTTTGGCAATTGAATAATATCAACTGAGGAATATTGATTTTATGTGGATAAAGTTAATAACGAGCATATTCTAGATCGAAGGGTGATTATGATTGTAAATCATAGTGTAAATGTCTGATATTTATGAGTAATCTCTCATAAATTAGGATGAATTATATTATATTTTCGAGGGCGAAATTTGACGATTTCCTCACTAGGAATTTATTCCTAGCCGGCAAAGGATATACGTGAATTTCTTGACTTGATATATATCCGCTCAAATGCGAGTGGTAATTTTTTCAATGCGAATGTAGTGATTCAATAGTAATTAAAAACTAAATTATTGTTAAATACAACCAATTATTAAAAATAGGTAATTATTGTCATGAGCTTGATTTTATAAATATTATTTTATGAGTTTTGATTAGTTGCTATTAATGAGTAAATAATCCTGAACTCACCTTTTTTATGCCATCAGCACATTAAAACTAACAGAAAAACAACGAGCAAACAGATTATGTCAAGGTGGACAGAAGATTCCGTACCAACCGAAAGACCAAAAGAACGACGAGAATTTCCGTGGACTCTTGCTGTGATCGTACCGCTAGCTATTACTGGTGGGGTATTGGGATTCTCAAAATGGCAGCAATTGCAAAGTCTGAATAACCAAGCTCCAGTTAGTCAACCAGTTACTAACAGTGTTAATGCATTGGGACGACTTGAGCCACGGGGAGAAGTGATCAGAATTTCCGCCCCAACTTCTGGAATCACTTCATCAGCCAGAGTTGAACAAATTATGGTTCAAGAAGGAGAAAGAGTCAGAAAAGATCAGGTAATTGCTGTTTTGGATAGCTTCAAAACTAATCAGGCAGCAATGGAAGAAGCAAAAGCAAAATTACTAGAATCTCGGGCGAATTTAGGGAGTGTCAGAGCTAGTTCACCCAGGGATATACAATCGCAAACAGCCGTAATTGCCCGTTTAGAAGCCCAAATGCGAGGAGAACGGGATGCTCAACAGGCTGGTATTAACCGTTTAGAAGCGCAATTGCGGGGAGAGCAGGTAGCCCAACAAGCAACAGTAGATAGAATCGCAGCAGAACTACGTGGACAGACTGACAGTTCAACAGCAACTGTAGCGCGATCGCAAGCTGAACAGCGTAATGCTCAAGTTGATTCTAATCGTTACGAAAGTTTATTTCGTCAGGGGGCAATATCCGCACAAGAACGGGATAGAAGAAGGTTGAGTGCGGAAACCAGCACCGCACAACTTTCTGAAAATCAAGCTCAACGCCGAAGAGCAATATCAACTTTACAGCAACAATTAGCAGAAGCTCGTGCAAATCAGTCGAAAACGATTGCCACGCTGCAACAGCAGATCAATGAAGCCAGGGCAAACCGCAATAAAACCCTTCTCACACTACAAAGACAAATAGAAGAAGAGCGTTCCCGATTTGATAAATTCCGCGATGTCGCCCCAAGTAACATCCAGATAGCCCAAGCACAAGTTACAAATGCGATCGCAAATATGCGGAAAGCGGAAGCACAATTAAATCAAAGTTACATCAAAGCACCTATTTCTGGAGAAATTATCAAAATCCACACCAAACCAGGTGAAACAATGGGTACGAGTGGAATTGCAGAAATTGGACGGACTGACGAAATGTTAGTTGTCGCCGAAATTCCCGAAGACAGCATTGGTAGGGTTCGTCTTGGACAAAAAGCCACTATTCGCAGTGACAATGGTGCATTTAGCGGACAATTACAAGGAACAGTCAGCGAGATTGGCAGAAAAGTGGGAAAAAGAGATATACTCAACACCGATCCAGCAGCAGATGTAGATGCGAGAGTTGTTGAAGTCAAAATAGCTCTTTCCCGTGAAGAAAGCGAACGAGTATCTGGTTTAACCTTTGCAAAAGTACTTGTTGAAATCGGGATTTAATTACTTATTAGTGGTTATTAGTTCATAGGTAATGAGAATAGCTAAAAGTTATTGGTAATTGTGGATTTTTAATGATTAAACATGATTTTTACCATAACTCAATTCTTCACATTTTAGTTTCCATCAGACTACCTACTAACCGATAACCATTAACTACCGACCACTAACTATTGATTAATATAAATATTAAATGTCTCGCAAAATCCCCTTAGCATGGCTGCAACTGACTCGCGAACGTACTCGACTTTTAGTAGCACTTGCTGGAATTGCCTTTGCCAATATTTTGATGTTTATGCAGTTGGGTTTCCAAGATTCACTGTATTACAGTAACGTGCGTTTTCATAGTAGTTTGCAAGGTGATATTGTTTTAATTAGTAATCAATCGAGTTCCTTAATCTCGATGAAAAGCTTTTCTCAAAGGCGTTTATTTCAAACGCTAGATTTTCCAGAAGTAGAAGCAGTTCATCCAATTTATCTTGACTTCACGAGTTTTAAAAATCCTGAAACTGGTCATCCTCGAACTATATTTGTAATTGGATTTAATCCCCAATCTAATGTATTTGATATTCCCGGAGTTCGAGAAAATCAGAAAAAGTTAACCTTACCAGATACTATCTTATATGACCGAGCTTCGCGTTTAGAGTTTGGGCCGATCGCCAGAGAATTCAACGCTGGAAAATCTGTTTTTGCTGAGGTTAGACTACGAAGAATTAAAGTTGCTGGTTTATTTATGTTAGGCACTTCATTTGGTGCTGATGGAAATATGATGACTAGTGATGTCAATTTTTTAAGAATATTTAATCTCCGTCAATCAGGCTTAATTGAAGTTGGTTTAATCAAATTAAAACCCGGCACAAATGCTCAAGTCGTTGCTCAAAAAATCCGCCAATATTTAGGGTCAGATATTAGTGTGATGACTAAACAAGAATATATTGACTTTGAGCGCAATTTTTGGGCAAATAATACTGCGATCGGCTTTATCTTCACTTTAGGTGCAATTATGGGTTTTATTGTCGGAACTGTAATTGTTTATCAAATCCTTTACACTGAAGTCGCAGACCATTTATCTGAATATGCAACTTTGAAAGCAATTGGTTACAGTCATAAATATTTATTAAATGTAATTTTGCAAGAAGCTTTGATATTAGCATTATTAGGTTATATTCCAGGATTTGCATTTGCTATATTTCTATATCAAAAAGCACGAGATGCGACATTATTACCTATATTCATGACAGTAGACCGTTCGATTATTGTATTAATTCTCACAGTTGTCATGTGCTTCTTCTCCGGTGTAATTGCAGTGAGAAAGCTTCGTGCAGTTGACCCCGCAGATATTTTCTAAATCTCAATATTTGAGGCTTTTCATTAATTAAAAAGGATAATATGAATCATGAAAATTAATAATTGTGGCAAAATTGAGCCAAAGATTATTTATCTTTGGATTCATAACGGGGAATACATAGTGGCTAATCTCAGATGAATAATACAAAATAGACAATTATTGATTTCAATTAAAACATTACTAATTAATCGCAGTAAATTATTTTATGCCAAGAAAAGAGCCTGTAATTTCAATTAAGCATATTAACCATTACTATGGTAAAGGCGCGTTAAAAAAACAAATATTATTTGATATTAACTTGGATATTTATCCAGGAGAAATTGTGATTATGACCGGGCCCTCTGGCTCTGGTAAAACTACTTTGCTAAGTTTAATTGGTGGTTTACGGTCGGTTCAAGAAGGTAGCTTAAAATTTTTAGGTGAGGAATTGTACCGAGCCAATCAGAAAAAATTAGTAAATATTAGACGTAATATTGGGTTTATTTTCCAGGCACATAACTTGCTAGGATTTTTGACAGCCAGACAGAATGTACAAATGGCAGTAGAATTAAACGATCGCATTTCCCAAACGGAGGCGATTAATCGTGCAGAAGGAATGTTGAAAGCAGTTGGTTTAGGACAAAGGGTAAATTATTTTCCCGATAATCTATCTGGAGGACAAAAACAAAGAATTGCTATTGCCCGTGCTTTGGTAAATAATCCGGCGATGGTATTAGCCGATGAACCTACTGCTGCTTTGGATAAACAATCTGGACGTGATGTTGTTGAATTAATGCAACGATTAGCACGAGAAAAAGGTACTTCTATTTTATTAGTGACTCATGATAACCGAATTTTAGATATTGCCGATCGCATTATCAATATGGAAGATGGTGTTTTAGCAAGGGATTCTCAAAATATTATCCTGAGTCATGAATCTGGATTGAGAAATCAGTAATTTCTGAATGCTGACTTCTTAATTAGAAATTATGACTTTTAAATTATGACTGCTGACTATTTAATCAGCACCATATTCTATCTTTATTGGAGATGCACTCAGTTATCAATAAAATTCAGAATTGAAGACTCCATATCCTGAATTTTTCATTTCCTCGTAATTAAAAATTATCTAAAAGACCTGGGTGTTTTCTCAGATTTGGGATTAGAACCATTACTTTGACGACTAGTACGGAAAGTGACATTGACACCTTCATTTGATTGTTCAAGCACTAATAAAGGTGTGGGTTTAGCTTTTTGATCCCAATGCATAAAAGCAACCCTGCCTTGAATAGTAGGTTGCCAAGTATCATGATCTTCCGCCGGACTTAGGTAAGTTTCAATACAATCAATAATTTGGCTAATTGTCACAGAAGTCGCTTGCGTTGGTAATTTCATTAACCGAATTTGAATCCGAAACAGAACTCGTTTACTAATATTTGGTGGAGCGCCTGTTTCATGCTCAACATCAAATATCTCATCAACTTGCCTGCCCGAATTATTAGAAATTCCTACAACCCCTGTATTTACCTGAGTTGGACGCAGTGCTTGCGTAATTTTATCTTTTACTTTAATTTTTACCTGATTTACAATTGCAAAATGGAAAACCTCTTCATCCATCCGCATCCGTAAGTAATCTAAGTTAAATTCCCGCGAATTAATTAAATCCGGATTAGTTTCCATTTTGCGAATGGTTTCTAAAGCTAACTTCAGCTTTTTCTCGATTTCTCTAACACGAAAATTCTCAAATCTAATTTTCTTTTGCAATTTATCAAACGTGATTTTACCGTATAAAATCAATACAACTAATAGTATTCCTAACCCTGCGGATGTACCAACCCAAACTGAAGCAGCTTGCGAGTCGCTAGTAGATGCAACTTCTTGTGTTTGAGTAGCCTGAGATGTTACCTTTTTAGATTTTGCCGTCGGGGACTGGGCAATATATTGGGCAATATAAATTGAAGTTGACATAATGGACACGCATAAGAATTTAACCTCTCACACTTAGGATGCCCAAATTTACAGTATTATTTTCCCTGGTGACGATCAATTTTGAGAAATTGATTAATGTTTAATGGGGTATTATATAAATTCTCTAAAATACTGCTACATATTACATCTCCGCGTCCTCGTGTCAATTATCTGTAGTCAAAATTTAGGGAATCGATATACTCATGCTTATACCTCTATGCTCCATTCTCTAAGTAAAATTCGTCTCATCGCTACTGATATGGATGGGACTCTAACTGTAAATGGAAAATTTAATAGTCTTTTGCTTCAGGCATTTCATGATTTAAATGTCGCCAATATCAAAGTCTTAATAGTTACTGGTCGTAGTGCGGGATGGGTAAGTGGACTCGCACACTACTTGCCTGTTGTGGGAGCGATCGCTGAAAATGGTGGTATGTATTATCCATCTGGGAGGGAAACGGGAATATCTTTAAGCGAAATTCCTGATCTAATTAGACATCGTCAGCAATTAGCAGCAACTTTTAACAAGTTAAAAGCCAAATTTCCCCAAATTCAAGAATCTAGCGATAACCGTTTCCGTATCACCGACTGGACTTTTGATATTCAAGGATTAACTACAAGTGATTTAGAATTAATGGCGAATCTTTGCCAAAATATGGGTTGGGGTTTTACCTACAGCACGGTGCAATGTCACATCAAACCTCAAGCACAAGATAAAGCAATTGGTTTATTACAAGTATTGCCAAAATATTTTCCTGACTACACAGCCGCAGAAATTTTAACAGTTGGTGATAGTCCCAACGATGAAAGTTTATTTGATGCACGTTACTTTCCCATTTCTGTAGGTGTGGCAAATGTGCGGGAGTATGTTGAGAGATTGCAGTATAAACCTGCTTACATTACCAAGGCAGATGAGGGGGAAGGATTTTGTGAGCTAGCCAAGATGATAATTAGTAAAATGCCTACAGTGAACTGACGGAAATCTCCGACAGCAACATTTCTATGCTTTTCAATTAAATCTATTTGTCCAAGATGACGCTTGCCAAAGTTGATATGAGAAAATTTATTTCAATTTTTGAGTGGGAAAAGCCAAAAAGAGGGTTATGAACCCTCTTGGAAATTAATCAATCAAATTATTCTGAGCCCTGTGTTCTAGCTCAATAAATTATCTTGGCTTAAGCGTGTTGACGCTTTTTCAAACCTAATGTACCGACAGTTGCGAATAAACCAAAAGCGATCGCAGTACTGGGTTCGGGAATAGATTGCGATGACATTAAACCTGTTAAACGAACACCATCACCAGTGATTTTGAAAACAGAATCAGGACCAGTGTTTCCTAACTGTAAAACAAAAGAGCTCACATTTTTTAAGACTATTGATGTACTTCCATTATTTCCATTGGCAGCTAAGAGTTGGCTGACTGGACTTCCATTAAGTTCTAAAATGCCTGTTTTAAATGCATCTTCAATATCAAATAAATCCAAGGTGATTTCACTTATGATCTTGCCGAAATCAAACTTAAACCTACCAACTTCTAACTGACCCTTCTCACGGACTTTACCAGCAGCATCGTATGCAACAGCACGTAACCAATATTCATCTTGTGTGGTGTTAGTTCCCAAATCTGTCTTACCAAACTCAATTCCAGAACCCCAGTTATTTGCAGTTTCACCTTTATCAATGAATAAACGGCTAGGTGCATAAGTCGTGTTAGCGGAGTCCTTGTAGCTTAAGCTAGTGACACTAAATCCTAGTTCACTCGATTTAATACAACTTGCTGCATTAACCACACAACCTAAGTTAGTAGTTTGGATTTCCCCTTCCTTTTGGGGAATTAAATTCATTGCGTTTGCCGCAGGCATTGTTGAGATGAATCCTAATCCTAATGCTGCGCTAATAAAAAATCCTTGGATAACGTTACGCTTGTGCATAGAGCCTCTTACTTCCGTTTGCTAAATTAAATATTGCTAAATTTTGCTAATTATCAAAACAAATTAAGTTCTCTTTGCCCTGATTAATTACCAAGTTAATACACACATTGAAGAAATGTATAGGGTGATAAGAATGATTTTATTTAATCTTGATATGTGGGTAAAAAACGTTTTTTTGTCAGCAATAACCGATATTTTATAGCAAAATTTTTCTAATTTTTTGCTGTGATTAATATCCGCAAAACAACGTAAATTGAGCTTGAATACTTTAAACTTTTGATAAAGAAAATTAATTTTACTACTAATATGGAAGCAAAATTTGCCTTCCCATCGTTGTACATCAGTTGAAAATAGCCAGTGAGCAATACGCTGTAGAGGAAAGCCACTTACATACTTGAACGCATACACGCAGCACTAGCTGTAATTTTGTGTCATGTTAACTGTCTCAAGCACAGGGATATACTCAACCCAATCACCAATGCCTGAATGACTCAAACGGTAAATGTTGTTTTTTATACTTTTTGTTCTGTATTCTCATTACTTGGTACTGGTAATTATCGTGAGAATATTTATAGCTTATTTATTGCATAAGTTTAGATTATGTATTGGCGCGGTGGGGTTCATGTTATACCAATTCACAATTCGCAATACTCGCGCTGCGGCGCGAGAAGCAAGCTACGCAATTAAGAAATCCTGATTTTACAAGGGTTTCAGAATTTGGATATGTTTCACGATTTTAGTGAAATGGTATTAGGGGCAAAAATCATCCCACCCTCAAAAACAGTGAGAGGCTGCCCCCAATTCATTGGTAACAGCCTCTAGAACTCTTTATTTATTAGTCTTTTATTTTGCTCCGCATGATTTTATCGTAAGTATTGAGGCGAAATTGATATCATTCCACCTTTGGTACTACCAAAACTTTATCCACACGATTCCCATCCATATCCATGACTTCAAATCGCATACCTTGCCATTCAAAATAGTCAGCGGCTGAGGGAATACGCCCCAGATGAGTAATGACGAAACCACCTAAAGTTTGATAACTACCTCGATCTTGCGATCGCAATTCCTCAAGATCAAATAGTTCCATGAATTCATCGACTGCCAACATCCCATCCAACAAATAAGAACCATCTTCGCGCTGGACAACTTGTGGGTCTTCTTGTCCGTCAATGGTGGGAACATCGCCAACTATTTCAATTAAAACATCATTGAGTGTTACTAATCCCTGAATTACTCCATATTCATCAACGACTAACGCCATATGGGTAATCGTTTGCTTGAACATTTCTAAAACTTTTAAACCACGGGTGCTTTCTGGTACAAAGACAGGCTGACGTAAACCAACTGTTAAGTCGATTGGTTGACCTGTAAAACTCCTTGCGAGTAGGTCTGTAACTGGGAGAACCCCCAGCACATTATCGAGTCCACCTTGACATACGGGGTATCGAGAATAAGCACTATCAATGATTTTTTGGCGATTTTCTTCGACTGTATCTTCCAATTCCAACCAGACAATATCGGGGCGGGGAGTCATCAAAGCACTAACAGGGCGATCGCCTAAACGGAACACCCGTTCCACCATGTCTTGTTCAGCTTCCTCAAAGGTTCCTTCTTCGGTTCCTTGTTCGATCAAAACCCGAATTTCTTCCTCAGTCACTAAAGGTTCCGTTGATGGTTTAATCCCTAACATGCGTAAGACTGCTTCAGTGGAAATAGTCAAGAGGTAAACAACAGGTGTTGTAACTTTCGAGAGCATCTGCATGGGAATTGCCATCACAGAAGCGATCGCTTCGGGATGATTTAAGGCTAACCGCTTGGGTACAAGCTCACCCAAAATCAGGGTTAAAAAAGTAATAATCAGAATAGCTAATCCTGTAGCTAACTGTTCCTTGTAGGATGCGGGTGCTGGGGGGGCAATTGTAATCCCAAAAATCGGAGCAATGCGTCTAGCAATAGTGCTTTCACCAAAAGCTCCAGAGAGAATAGTTAGTAGGGTAATACCTATTTGGACAGTACCAAGAAACTGATTCGGGGAAGAAGCTAAACTTAGAGCCACCCGTGCTTTGATATCACCTCGTTCGGCAAGTTGTTGCAAGCGGACTTTTCGCGCCGAAACTATTGCCAACTCCGACATGACAAACAGCCCATTGGCAAAGATTAATAGAAGAATAATTAGAACTTCGACTGTTGGGGACATTATAAAAATTGCCGATGACGACGGCAGACTCACCTTAAGTTTAAATTTCTAGTATCCATTATCCAAGGTCATGTAATAAAACACCCTAAATATATCAAAATCTACTTTTGCGATAATTAAAGAGCAGATGGGAAAAACAAGCCTCATCACCTTTTCCCTTCTCTTGTGTATGAATAACAAATAATTTAACTGCAATCTTGACTAGAATAACAACTGCGATCGCTCCTATCCCCTAGATTTAGAAATAACTATCGCTGTTTGCATCCCTCCCATGCGCCGCTTCAAACGCCAACTTTCCCAAAAGCTACGTCTGCGAGATGATTCCCAGGAACGACATAGTAATTGGCTGGGAATATTTTATGACTTGATTTTCATGGCTGCGATTTTGCAGTTATCGGCTCAGTTATCTAGAGAATATGATATTGATGAATTAGGACGCTATGCACTTTTATTTGTGCCAATTTGGTGGTTATGGTGCGACCATAATTTTTGCATGGCGCGGTTTGATATCGGTGATATCATCCAGAGATTGTTAACCCTATCGGGTATGTTTGGTGTGGCGATGATGGCGATCGCGATTCCTGACACTTTTGACCAAGCTGATACAACCTTTGTTGCGGCTTATGTATCAACGAGAGGTGCAACGTTTTTTCAATATATACGTGCAGGACAAACTATTCCCGAAGCCAAAGAATTAACAGGTCGCCTCACTCAAGGATATGGGATTGGTTTGATTATCTGGCTAGTGGCGATCGCAATTCCTGCGCCGTCACGATATGTGATGTGGGGTATTGCCCTGTCGGTTGAATTATTGACACCAGTATTTGCCAGTAAGGAAAAGGATAAAGTCAAGTTTCCGGGGAATTTTGCCCAACTCCGGGAGCGATTTGGAGTATTTACGATTATTATCTTGGGGACAACGGTAGCTACAATCATCCGCACAATTCAGCTACGTCGATTATCTGTGATTGAATCTGCGATCGCGGCAAGTTTTGGTCTAATACTGATATTTGGGATTTGGTGGGATTATTATGAATCTTCGCGGTTTCTCGAACCCAGTAAGACCAAAGTTTCTACTACTATCCCGGCTTTTTGGCAGTGGACTTACAGTCACCTGGCACTACATGCATTGATACCAGTAATTGCTATTGGTTTTCGATATGCAATTTATACGTTTCCCGGTGACTTTATCGACTACACAACGGGTTGGATATTAGCACTGGCGGTCGGAAGTTCCATGTTAGCATTAGGCGTTATTTGGACATCACTTCCCATCTTGGCGCAGAAAAGTAGTTTTAACGACTCCGCATCTTATTTTGTTACTGCTGCGGTTGTTGCTGGATGCGGTATTCTCGCCGCACGGGTTGTCGTACCTTTGTATCTTTTTTGCTTGACTGGCATGTTTTTAGTCCGGGTACTGATGACCGATATTGAGTTCGATTCGGGAGACAGTTCCAAAGATAAGAAAGAAAATAAATCTAGCAGTTCTAGTTCTAGCGAAAAAAAGGATTCTGGAGATAAAAAAGAAGAAAAGCGTAGCAGTTCTAGCTCTAGTTCTAGTTCTGGAGATAGACGGGATGATAAACGGGACGATAGGCGCGATGATAGACGGGATGATAAACGGGACGATAGGCGCGATGATAGACGGGACGATAGACGGGATGATAGGCGGGACGATAGACGGGACGATAGACGGGATGATAGGCGGGACGATAGACGGGATGATAGACGAGACTATAGGTAATATGCAAGTTCGGCTAATCAGTGATCATTAATTTTTTCCGCGTCTTCCTCTCTCCCCATCTCCGCGTCGATTTGATCGAAATTATTTAGGTAAGCGCCACATAACAGTAATACCTCTAATCAGGGCATCACGGATTTTAGATTTTCGATGTATTTAACCCAAAATCTAAAATCCAAAATCGCGTGATTTACTTCGTTGCAGCTTCTCTTGCTGCTGCCGCTTGTTCAGGGTGAATACCTAAGCGAGTGAGGTTGATTCGACCTTTTTGGTCAATCTCACGTACTTTAATAATCACTTCATCACCGACTGCAACCTCATCTTCGACTTTACCAACGCGGTAGTCTGCAAGCTGAGAAATGTGAATCATGCCTTCTTTACCGGGCAAAAATTCCACAAACGCACCAATCGGTATAATGCGAGTCACACGACCTACGTAAACATCACCCTCATTAAGCTTACGTGTCATTCCTTGAATGATACCACGCGCTCTCTTGGCTTTGTTTTCATCGATTGCTGAGATTGTGACTGTACCGTCATCTTCGATGTCAATTTTAGCGCCAGTCTCCTCAGTAATACCCTTGATTGTTTTACCACCAGGACCAATTACCAAACCGATCATGTCTGGGTCAATCTTAATAGTCAACAATCTTGGTGCATATGGCGACATTTCCGTGCGAGGCTTGTCAATGCAGGCAAGCATTTTTTCGAGAATGTGCAACCTTGCCGATTTTGCCTGATGGACGGCTTGGGCAATCACTTCCAGCGATAAGCCGGAAATTTTCATGTCCATTTGCAATGCTGTAATTCCCGAATCGGTTCCCGCAACTTTGAAGTCCATATCACCCAAGAAATCTTCGATACCTTGGATATCTGTAAGAACGCGAACTTCATGACCTTCTTTAATTAAACCCATTGCCGCACCGCTCACGGGTTTTTTAATCGGCACACCTGCGTCCATTAACGACAGTGTGGAACCACAAACCGAACCCATTGAGGTCGAACCGTTAGAAGAAAGAACTTCCGACACGACACGAATAGCATAAGGAAACTCATGCTTGGTAGGTAGCACGGGGAGAATAGCGCGTTCTGCTAAAGCACCATGACCAATTTCCCGGCGGCCTGGGGCACGTAGGGGCTTGGTTTCCCCAACAGAGTAGGGCGGGAAGTTATAGTGATGCATATAACGTTTGTACTGATCTGGCTGCAAATCATCGGTGAGGGTTTGCGTATCGCCAGGAGTACCCAGGGTACATGCAGATAACACTTGAGTTAGTCCTCGGTTAAATAACCCTGTGCCGTGGACACGCTTGGGAATAATACCGACTTGGCAGGAAACCGGACGAACTTGATCGAGGGCACGTCCATCAACGCGAACGTTATCTTCGACGATTTGGCGGCGCATTAGCTCTTTGGTAATCTCTTTAAAAGTATTACCCAGTGCCTTGTGATCAGCAGCAGCAGCAACACGGATGACCTCATCTTCAGGAAATTCTGCGATCGCTGCAACAATACCTGCTTTGACTTCATCTAAAGCGGCATCACGTTCGGTTTTGGTAAACTCGAACTGGGCAAGAATTTTCTTGATGTCAGCTGTTGCTCGATCGCGAATGAAGTTTGCCAGGGTTTGGTCTACTTCAGGTGGTGCTTCGTGGACAATTTGCAAGCCTAAATCAGCAATTAATTCTTGCTGGGCGCGAATTAAATCCTGTACAGCTTCGTAACCGAACTCGATCGCTTCAATAATATCCCGTTCCGGCAACTGGTTGGCTCCAGCTTCCACCATGATCACACCATCAGGTGAACCAGCCACGATCAAATCTAAATCTCCGGCTTCAATCTCTGCGTAAGTAGGGTTAATGATAAAATCATCCCCCACCAAGCCGACGCGCACGGCTGCCATTGGGCCATTAAATGGAATTTTTGCCAATAGTGTTGCGATTGATGCACCTGTCACCGCCAGTACATCAGGTGGTACGAGTTCATCGATGGATAGGGTTGTAGCTACGACTTGTAAATCATCGCGCAACCACGATGGGAACAAGGGACGCAAAGGACGATCAATTAGACGACTAGTCAAAATTGCTCTTTCTGGTGGACGACCTTCACGTCGTAAAATCCCTCCGGGAATCCTACCCGCAGCATACAGTCTTTCTTCGTAATCTACAGTCAAAGGTAGAAAATCGATGCCCTCTCTGGCTTGCGATCGCGTCGCTGTCACTAACACTGACGTATCCCCAGATTGTAACAAAACAGACCCGCCAGCCTGGGGAGCTAACAAGCCGATCTTCAGTCCAATATCCCGTCCATCAAAGGATATTGACTTCTCAAATTCTCCCATTCAGTTTCTTTTCCTTCTATGTTCGCTATTCTCTCACTGTGGCAATCCTAACATTTATGTACTATTACTGTCGGTCGTAAAGGTTAAGAGTTATGAGATATTTTATATACGAGTTGGAGTATTCCTATACGGAATTTCCGACATAATTGTGGAAAAAGCCTGATTATTTAGTCAACTTATCGTTTTTTGGCGATTTTGTACCCATCTACTAGTACTGGCTGGCAATTGCTAAATTTTATTTTTTTCCTGCCTCTGTTCTCCCAGACAACAGTACATAATTACTGCATCGATGAAGGTGCGATCGTCTAGTTCCACTGCTGCCGGAATTCGCCCAATTATCTCAAAGCCTAAAGATTCCCACAGGCGCAAGGAAGGGATGTTATTTGCAAATACCAAATTGAACATCACAGCTTTGTATCCAAGCTCAAAGGCGATTTCTAACATTGCTTCTCCCATAAATCGACCTAAACCTAGCCCCCGCATTTCCCGTTGTACAATAAAGCCAGCGTTGCAAATATGGCTGCACCGTCCCGGAAAATTTGGCTTCAAGAAAAAGGCTCCGAGTATTTCCTTTGGTTTAGCTGTATTATCAGCAACTTTATGTCTGACAACAAAAGCTGCTTGATTCATCCAATATGCTCTAAATTCTAGTTCAGTCAGAGGGTGTTTTTGGGGATAGCTTTTTCCCTCAACAATAATTAAATTAAGTAATGTTCTGACTGTTTCTTGTTCATGCGAATGCATGTAGTCTAGTTCTAGATGCATCCCATTTTCTAAAATTTTATCAACAGGTAAGTCCATGATTTACTATTTTTGTTTAAGATAATATAAGTGTTTTCATTTGAGTAATTTACAGGTCTATCTAAATATTTAATTTATGTATCTGTGGTTTTAGCGAATATATGAAAATTGTAAATATAAAAAATATCATATTTTTCATTTTTTAAAAAATCCAATATTAAGTATTTGTTAGTTTTAAATTAAAAATTCAAGAAGATAAATTAATTAATTTGCACATGGCAATCTTACACGGTAGTTGGATAATTAAAAATAAAACAAACTGTCTATTCATCTGGGGAGAAACTTGGCGTTCTCTGGATGCCAACTCGAATTTTACTTTATTAGATGAATTACCTTTAAATCCTTTTGTGATGTCATCTGTGGATTTATGGGAATGGATGCAAACTTTACCAATTAGCTTGCCAAAGTCTCTACAGCAAAATATTTCTCCCACAACTCAATCTAAGGCGACATCAAATCGGCGAACAACAAAAGCCACTCAAAATAGCCCCATTAATTTGCCGATCGCATCTGAAATTGTTGCTCTACCTAGTCATGTGATAGTTAGTCATGATAGCGAAAATATGACAATATCACCAATCCATTATGGTGAAATTCTTGAAGATGAACAAACACAGCGAAAATCTCTGTATCTTCAACCTTGGCGAGTCGAAGGATTTTATCTCAATCCCCATGAAGCAATTAAATTACTTGCATCTTTACCCCTAAACATTGCGAGTGGAGAGAGTCAGTTTTTAGGTGCAGATTTACGATTCTGGATGCAAATTGCTCGTTGGAGTCTCGATTTAATTGCACGATGTAAGTATTTGCCCAATATTCAATCGCAGCAAAATAGTTTACAAAATAATCTACCAAATAATCTACCAAATAATACCTTTACAACTTCCTGGCAAGCACTCTTAGATAGTGCAGTTGATACCACCAGATTAGAGAAATTCTCGCACTTAATGCCTTTAGCATGTCGAACTTACCAGAAAAATGGTGAGTCTGAAAACAATTCTCTATTCAATATTGACTTGCCTATAGAACCTCAAGAATTAATTATCGACTTTCTCAACTCCACAATTAACGTCAGCGTGCGCGGAATGATTACTCCTCCCGCAGCCGCAGAAGCACGGTTGCTAGCCGCATTACCCACAGCAGTACGTCAGTGGTTGCAAGGATTAACAACAACATCCAATGCTATCAATGCCAATCCTCCAGAAGTAGAACGCTTGCAGGCAGCCCTCAAAGCTTGGATGATGCCATTAGAGTATCAAATGGCAGGGAAAACACTATTTCGCACTTGTTTTCAATTGCAATCACCAGAAGCTGGAGAAAATCAGTGGATTTTAGCTTATTTTCTGCAAGCATCAGATGATAGTGAATTTTTAGTTGATGCGGCAACGATTTGGCAACAACCGATTGAACGTTTCCTGTATCAAAATCGGACAATTGAACAGCCCCAGGAAACATTTTTGCGGGGTTTGGGGTTAGCTTCGAGGTTATATCTTCCCATTGCCGAGAGCTTGGAGAGCGAATCTCCGACATTTTGTTATCTCAACCCCATGCAAGCTTACGAATTTATCAAATCCGTAGCTTGGCGTTTGGAAGATAGTGGCTTGGGTGTGATTTTACCGCCTAGTTTGGCGAATCGTGAAGGTTGGGCAAATCGCTTGGGTTTAAAAATTACAGCCCAAAACCTACAACAGCCAGGGCGTTTGAATTTGCAGAGTTTGTTAAATTTCCAATGGCAATTAGCAATTGGGGGACAAACTATTTCTAAACAGGAATTTGATCGTTTAGTTGCATTGAATAGCCCCCTAGTTGAGATTAACGGCGAATGGGTAGAATTACGATCGCATGATATCAAAACAGCACAAAACTTTTTTGCATCTCGCAAAGAAGAAATGTCACTCTCCTTAGAGGATGCATTGCGGTTAAGTTCGGGAGATACCCAGAGTATTGAAAAATTACCTGTAGTTAGCTTTGAAGCTTCAGGAGCTTTACAGGAACTAGTTAACGCCTTAACTAATAGTAGCGCGATCGCAACTTTACCAACACCTAAAGACTTTCGAGGAGAATTGCGTCCCTATCAAGAGCGTGGTGTTGCTTGGTTAGCATTTCTGGAACGTTGGGGTTTAGGTGCTTGTCTTGCAGATGATATGGGATTAGGTAAAACAATTCAATTCATCGCCTTTTTATTACACCTCAAAGAACAAAATACGATTGAAAATCCCACACTACTTATTTGTCCCACATCAGTATTGGGAAACTGGGAACGTGAGTTTAAAAAATTTGCGCCAACTCTCAAAGTTTTACAATATCACGGCGATAAAAGACCTAAAGGAAAAGCTTTTGTAACGGCAATCAAAAAACATGATTTAGTCATTACTAGTTATTCACTCGTACACAGAGATATTAAGGAATTGCAGCAGGTTAGTTGGCAAAACATCGTTCTCGATGAAGCCCAAAATGTCAAAAATGCCGATGCTAAGCAATCGCAAGCCGTGCGACAATTAGAAGCTAGTTTTCGTATTGCTTTAACTGGTACTCCTGTAGAAAACCGTTTGCAAGAACTTTGGTCAATTCTCGACTTTCTCAACCCTGGATATTTAGGAAATAAACAATTTTTCCAAAGACGTTTTGCAATGCCAATTGAAAAATATGGTGATACATCCTCACTTTCGCAATTACGTTCTTTGGTACAACCATTCATTTTGCGAAGGTTAAAATCAGACCGCGATATTATTCAAGATTTGCCAGAAAAGCAAGAAATGACGGTATTTTGTAGTTTGACTTCCGAACAAGCCACACTCTATCAACAAGTTGTCGAAAAATCCTTAGCTGAAATTGATCAAGCCGATGGTTTACAGCGACGGGGAATGATTTTAGGATTATTAATCAAACTCAAACAAGTTTGCAATCACCCCGCACAATATCTCAAACAAGAATCTCTCAAACAACAACATTCAGGTAAGTTACAAAGATTAGAAGAAATGCTTGATGTTGCTTTAGCGGAAGGAGATAGAGCTTTAATTTTTACACAATTTGCAGAATGGGGTAAATTACTTAAGCCACATTTAGAAAAACAATTGGGTCGAGAAATATTCTTCTTATATGGAAGTACTAGTAAAAAACAACGTGAGGAAATGATCGATAGATTTCAACATGACCCCCAAGGACCACCAATCATGATTTTATCATTGAAGGCTGGAGGTGTCGGCTTAAATTTAACACGAGCAAATCATGTTTTTCACTTTGATAGATGGTGGAATCCCGCAGTTGAGAATCAAGCCACAGACCGAGTATTTCGTATTGGTCAAACTAGAAATGTCCAAGTGCATAAGTTTGTTTGTACAGGTACATTAGAAGAAAAAATTCATGACATGATTGAAAGTAAAAAACAACTTGCTGAACAAGTTGTCGGTGCTGGCGAAGACTGGTTAACCGAACTCGATACAGACCAATTACGAAATTTATTATTATTAGATAGAAGTGCAGTTATTGAAGAAGAATAGTCAGTTTTTTTAATGTTACAATCTACCCTCCCGATTAGTAAAAAAAATAAATAATTATGTCTAATGATACATTACAAGCAAGTCGTGAATGGTGGTCACAAAGATGGTTGGAATTACTCGATTCTTATCGCTTTAAAAAACGCTTAGAACGGGCAAGAAATTATTCCCGTCAAGGTAATGTTTTAAGCATAGAATTTAAAGGCGCGAAAGTATTAGCAAAAGTCCAAGGTAGCGAACCAGAACCCTATAAAGTATCTCTTTTTCTCGAACCTTTTAGTGATGAAGAATGGGGCTATGTAATCGAAGCAATGTCTCAAAAAGCAATTTTTGCAGCAAAACTTTTAGCTGGAGAAATGCCACAAAACATCGAAGCAGTATTTACCTCTAGTGGTTTATCTCTGTTCCCATTTACCTTATCAGATGTTCGCAGTAAATGTTCCTGTCCCGATAAAGCCAATCCCTGTAAACATATCGGTGCAGTTTACTATCAATTAGGAGATCGATTCAGCGAAGACCCATTTGTATTATTTCAATTGCGGGGACGGACAAAAGCAGAAATTATTAGTAATTTACGTAATTTACGTAAAGAGCATAGTGGAAATAATAGCGAAATTATTGAGACAGAAATCATTGAAACTCAAGAGCAGCTACCAGCAAAACAATATCCAGTCAACTTGGAATCTTACTGGAAATATGACGAACCATTGGAAGCTTCATTAGTAGTAATTGCACCATCTACTAGCGAAAATATCTTGAATTTATTAGGCTCTATTCCTTTAGCCAAAGAAGAAGAAAATATGGCGAATTTCTCGGCGGCAGATATTGTGACAAAATACTTAGATAGCATTTATAAAGATGTCAGTCAAAAAGCAATGATTGCAGCCATGAACGTTGGCGACAATAATTAATTAAAAATAAGTGATGGAAAAAGTTTTGGTGACATCTACGTTAAGTGCTATATCAAGCATAGTAATTGAGCAAAATCAAGATGGAACCCCAAAACAAAGTTGTATCAGTTGAACTAGCAGATGGTACAGTTGTGAAAGTTGAAGCAACTTTGATTAGCGATCGCAAAATCGGATTGGAAACTCGACCTTTTAGCGAAGCTACTCTTGCTATCAAATCTCTAGCTCAAGAAATTGCTGAAACCGTACAAACAATTAAACCCAATAAAGCCAAAGTTCGCTTTGGGATCGAAATTGGTGTAGATGCAGGGAAATTAACGGCTGTACTCGCCAAAGGAGTTAGTACAGCCAACATCGAAATCACTTTGGAATGGGACAGTTAACGTTTTTCCCCTTTCCGCAAAAAAATCTAACCTATCGTTGTTGTGCCTCTGCGTCTTCTTCCCTTGGGCAATTCCCGATTGATGGGGACAACTTCCGCTTCATTACTTTCTCGCGCCACCCGAATTAATATCCCGGCAGCCAGTAAACTCGCAATCATGGAATTGCCACCATAACTAAACAAAGGTAAAGGTAAACCAGTTGTCGGTAATGCACCCGTAGTCACACCAATATGTAGCAAGGATTGTCCCACCATCACCACTGTAATTCCGATCGCAATCAATCGATAAATTTGATTTGTCGCCTTGATTGCCACAATTAATCCCAAAGTGGCATATATTGCCAGCATTGTCAGCAATACCATACAACCAATAAATCCAAATTCCTCCGCAAACACAGAAAAAATAAAATCTGTATCCTGGATGGGTAGATAAAACCACTTTTGCTGTGATTGTCCAAAACCAGCACCCATTTGTCCCCCAGAACCTACTGCTAGCAGACTTTGAACCAACTGATAACCATTACCAGTAGCGTCAGCCCAGGGATTCAGAAAAGACATTACCCGCTTGCGTTGATACTCACGAAAACTGATACTCAGTATTGCTAGCAGAATACCACCAAAAGCTGTTCCACCGAGATATTTATAAGGTAATCCCGCACCAAGGGCAATTAACCAGATAGTCATCCCACAAAGGGAAGCAGTACTCAGGTTCGGTTGAGCTAAAATTCCCAAAACGACTAGTCCAAAAACAGCTAACCAAGTAAAGCGAACTCGCCAAGTTAATTTATCCCATTGTCCGAATAGTCTGGCACTTTGCATAACCAAAAATGGTTTAATTAATTCGGATGGTTGAATTGGAATTGGGCCCAATAACCGACGAGCAGCGCCCAAATCACTTTTTCCCAATCCGGGAACTAAGGTGACGAAAATTAAAAGTAAAAATAGGAATATAAACCAATGAGATATCCCGGATAACTTCCGAATTGGTGTATTGACAACTATATTGAATCCAAATAAACCGACAACAACCCAAATTAGTTGTCGTCCAAAGTAATACAAACCATCTTTATAACGAGCATCAGCAAGTGGATAAGATGCAGAAAATAAAACAACAAGCCCTATAAACAGCCAAAGCATTGTCATCCAACGCAGCAAACGTGCCTCTAAAGCCCAACTGTTAACAGAGTCATCCAGGAATGGTATCGGTAGTAAACGGCGAATTATCTTCACGGGTATATGGATGAAGTAGATAGTTATATAAAGTTAAAGAGTAGTATCGCAGTCTCCCATTGGTTCGCACCCGACTTATTTGTTCTTATTTGTTCTGATTTTGTTGTTGTGGAAGTACGATACTCCGTATCGCAGCCAATACTACACCCAAACTCCCATATCTGCAAATGTTACACCAGTCTCACTTGTACGTTGATACCGACAAGTAGATATATTGATGTTGCTGAATTGCTGATTTTAGCTGAGGAATCTACGGAAATAAATCAAGACTTTTATTTACATCAGTAATTTTTATATTCCGGACACCTCAGTATCCTTGATTGATACTTAATTAAAAGCATACCAAAACTTTAAGAATAAATACGTTTATCAAAAAATGTTTTGATAAACTGTCTTAAGTACATAAAAATTACACTTCATAAAATCATTTATGCTTTATCTTTATTCAGATATTTGACAAAACTTTAAAATTGACAACTGAATTTAAGCATAATCTTCATGATTATCGGCTGAAAACAAGTAAAAATACAGTTTATGACTGAGTCAGTCTAATTACAGCAATACATAGTAATCAAGTACCATCTGGGATTGAGAAATTAATTGTTGCTCACTGTTTCCTGAAGTGCTGATTAAAAATTATGAATTATCAATGCTTTGTATACCAATGATGTATTTATCTGATTCAGAGAATTATTTATTGGCAGTAAGTTCATGAGTAGTCGCATATTTTAAGATTCATGCATTCTGACACTAATGAATTCCCATACTTATTGTTCTCAAGTATTCAGTCTTCCTAATGGTAATCATATATGCAACTATATACATCCCAAGAAATTGATAAATTTCAACAAGATTTACCGTACTTAATTGAGATATCTACATGGGTAAGAAACTTTTTGGCAAAGCCACATCCAGACTTAGGTAGAAGCGGTAAAGTGTGCCCTTATGTACCTTTCGCTTTAAAAGCCGATACAATCCAATTAGCAGTAATTCGACCCGAAAAGCTTATTCAGCAGGAAATAGAAGATATTGTTAGAAAATATCGTGATGTATTTTTACAGGCAGAACCAACAACTGGAGAAGCAACAATATATAAAGTATTCTTACTAATTTTTCCTAGTATTCAAATAGAAAATACTCCAACTTTAATTGACGAAGTCCAACAAAAATTAAAACCTTACTTTGTAGAAGCGGGTATGATGCTGGGAGAATTTCATATGCGTAATCAAAGTCCAGGCTTACATAATTCTGATTTTCGTCCTCTCCGTAGCCCTGTACCGATACTAGCTATTCGCTTCATGGTAGAACAGGATTTACCTTTTCTCAAAAGTTCTCATGACGCACCACAAATCCGCATTAAATACCTAGAAACCTACTTACAACGTTTTGCAAAAAAATTTAAAGACGACAAAAACTATTATCAAGCAATCCACGCTTTAGCTGTAGCTAAACAGGAATTAATAGAAAATAAATCTTCACCAACATCTAAGTTTCTCAAATGCCCATTTAGCTCTATTCACTAACTCTATTCATTAAAACTTCGAGAATATTGCAAGGTCTTATATATTGATGATTTGGAATATTGGAATTTGTAAAATTCCCACATCATATCCATTATTCAGAGAAAAAGGACGACTCAATACAGTTTTTATGGGAACTTCTAAGCACGAAACTTTGTATTAATAGATACTAAAAATATGTCAACTGTAAGTTATAAATTATACAATCAGCCTCAAAATCAGCAAGAACATCTAACGGAAACCGATAATTGTTTTAACAATTTGGGTAAACAATGTGTACATCAGATGTTTGAGACACAAGCATTACAAACACCTGATGCAGTAGCAGTAGTATTTGCCGAGAAATCGCTTACCTATCGAGAATTAAATCAGCAAGCCAATCAACTGGCACATTACTTGAAAACTCTAGGTGTCAAACCAGAAGTAATGGTAGGAATTTATTTAGAACGTTCCCTAGAAATGATAGTAGCGGTATTGGGCGTTCTCAAAGCTGGAGGTGCTTACGTACCAATAGACCCTAATTATCCACCGGAACGGGTGAATTTTATATTAGAGGACACGCAGACACCTTTTCTACTCACACAAAAAAATTTATTACCGAATCTAGAAAACACTACAGCGCAATTATTTTGTCTTGATTCCCAGTGGACTGAACTAGCTCAACAAAGCCAAGACAATCCAGCCTGCGAGACAACCATTGAAAATTTAATGTATGTTATCTACACCTCTGGTTCTACCGGAAAACCCAAAGGTGTGATGGTTCCTCACCGTGGTATTGTCAACCAACTCTATTGGCGACAAACAACCTTCGGTTTAAGCAATACAGATAAAGTTTTACAAAATATTCCCTTTAGTTTCGATCCTTCAGTGTGGCAGATATTTTGGACTCTCTGCTATGGAGGACAATTAGTTTTACCTCATCGGCAAGGACATAAAGATACAGCATACCTAGTTAAACTGATCGCAGAACAGCAAATAACCATTACAGCTTTTGTCCCCTCAATGCTGCGGGTGCTTTTAGAGGAAGAAGGTATCGAAGCTTGTCAATGTTTGCGACATATTTCCTGCGGTGGGGAAGCTTTAACAATGGATTTAGTTAAACTATTCTGCGATCGCACAAATTTACAGGGAGTGTTATGTAATGTTTATGGCCCTACAGAAGCTTCCATCGATGCAACTTTCTGGCAATGCCTGAGTTCCGAAGACTTTGCTGTTGCACCAATCGGTAAAGCCATTACCAACGCGGATATTTATATATTGGACGAAAACTTACAACCAACCCCCATAGGTGAACCTGGAGAAATCCACATTGGGGGAATCGGTTTAGCAAGGGGTTATCTGAACCGTCCCGAACTGAGCGCTGAAAAATTTATTCCTCATCCTTTAAACCCAGAACCAACAGCAAAACTCTACAAAACTGGAGATTTGGGACGCTTTTTAGCCGATGGCAATATTGAATTTCTTGGACGGATTGATCATCAAGTCAAAATTCGTGGTTACCGGATTGAATTAGGGGAAATCGAAACCACTTTGTTACAACTTCCGCATATCCGAGAAGCGGTAGTTATTGCCCGTCAAGATACATCAGCAGAGAAGCGCTTAGTTGCTTATCTGGTTCCTCAACTTGAACAAACAATCAAAGTCAGCGAAATTCGTCGCTATCTCCAGCAAAAATTAGCTGACTATATGGTTCCTGCAACATTTGTTGTTTTAGAAAGCTTACCACTGAACCCGAACGGTAAACTCGATCGCCATGCATTACCGATTCCCAACCCCACCCGTCCCGAACTCGAACCAGAATTTGTGGCGGCGCGATCGCATCTGGAAACTCAATTAGCAGAAATTTGGCAGGAATTGCTGGGAATTGAAGCGATCGGCATCCATGACAATTTCTTTGAGTTGGGAGGTAGTTCTTTGTTAGCTGTGCGGATGCTGGCACAAATTGAACATAGATGTCATCAAAAATTACCTCTGACAACATTTTTACAAGCTACAACAATTGCAGAACTTGCAGATATTCTCCAAAAAGAAGATAATTCTGAACTTTGGTCAACTTTAGTACCCATTCAAGGGAATGGCAAAAAACCACCTCTGTTTTGTATTCACGGTGCAGATGGTAATGTTCTCGCTTTTCAGAACTTGGTCAAATATTTAGGCTCAGAACAGCCAATTTACGGATTACAAGCTCACATACTTGATGGCAAAAAAGATAGCCGTCAGCAAATAGAAGCTATTGCGACTGAGTATATCCAATATATCCGTAACGTCCAAGCACAAGGCCCCTACCATCTTTGTGGTTATTCAGTTGGTGGTGTAATTATATTTGAAATGGCGCAGCAACTCCTAGCCCAAGGGGAAGATGTGGGGCTACTTGTATTATTAGACACTACCTGCCCCAAATATTACAGACAATTATCACTGGGGAATTGGCTGGCTTATCACTGGAACACATTCACGAATTTGAAGTTAGCACACAAGCTCATCTATTTACAGGGTGGATTACAAGAGCGTTGGAGAAAAACCGTTACTGCGATTCAAGAAATAGTATCTCCAGCAATTTCCACAGCGAATGAAACCTCAGAGGAAGAAGAACTATTTTCTAGCCTCGTAAATGCCGTTTGTGATTATACTCCCCAAATATATCCCGGCAAAATCGTCCTATTCCGTTGTCTAGAACAAATTTGGTGGGTACAACACGATCGCCAATTAGGTTGGACTGAACTAACAGAAAAACCAGTGGAAGTAATTGATGTCCAAGGACATCATAATCATTTGATCAGCACTAATTATGAGCCTATAGGAGTTCAATTATCTAATTACTTAACCTCGAATACTAATACTTAATCCAATACAGTTTAGTTAAGAATAAAATCAATTACTGCGAATAAAACAGATCAACTTTTTTGGAGGGGGCTCGGGGGACGCAACCGTCCAAAGTTTGACGGGAAGAAATCTCCCCGTCAACTTTTCCCAATTGGGGGCTTGGGGGAGAATCCCCCAAATCTTGGTTCTCAACAAATCGATGACTGATCACCTTAACTGAACCGTATTGATACTTAATCAGTTAACGGATTCAGAATATCAAAAAATATTGAGGGCACTACTATTTAGTAGCGCCCCTAAGATTGTCAAATATTAGCAATAAATCTTATTGCCCAGTTGTTGTTGATTCTTGAGGTTGTGGTTGTGCTTGTTCGGTTGGCAGTGGTGCCGGGTTGAGAAATTCACGCCAAGCACGAACTTGTTGTTGGGCTTGACTATAGGCTGCCGTTCCCCGTGGGATTAACTCTGCTGTCTGAATAGCTTTCTCAACATCAGATTCGGATTGCGATCGCGCGATATCGAACAACTGCTGACTCCATTGGTCGAGTGCTGGGTTAACATCGTTGCGTAAAGCACTACTACCGGGAATTTTGTTAGCAAGACGAATGGCTTCCGATAATGCATCAGGGGTTCCACGTAAGGCAACTGTTCGGGCTTTGTCCCAATTATTACGAGATGCTACTTGCCCTTGCCAATCGTTAATTGCCGATTGGGCTTCACCAGCTAATGCCCGATTACCAGTAATTTGGCTAGCAGTTTGGATTGCTCCGGCAAAGTCTCCACTATTTGCTAACTGCCTAGCTCGGTCTAAATAAGGTTGGTCTTGGGCACGTTGAATGATTGCTGTCCATTCACTGATTTTTTTGCGTGCTTCTGGATACAAGGCGCGACCACGACGAATTTGACTAGCTTCCGCGATCGCAGCTTGGAGGGAAATATTATCCTGAGAATAGGCTAATTGTTCGGCACGGTCTAAAAATGGGCGGTCTTGAATAGTTTGTACCTGGGCAATCCAACGACTGATTTCTTGACGAGCCTCCCGCGAACGGGGATTATTTGCGGGAACTAACTGAGCTTCAGCAACTGCTGCGGTTAAGTCTGCAATTGAACCTTGACTTGCCAGCGTTCTGGCTTTGTCCAAACGCACAACATCACCAATTTCTAATTGCCAACCAGCTATTAACTGCTGCGCTTTTTGATACACCGCTCGTTCTGGCTGGATTTGCTGGGCTTGGGCGATCGCTGATTCTAATCCTAATACTGTACCAATCCAAGCGTTACGCTGTGCCTCGGCAATTGCAATAAAGTCTTCGGTTTCGGTTTGTAAACCAGCGTTGGCGGGAATTTGCTGGACAATCGAGATTGCCTCATCGGCATCGCGTCTTTGCATTTTCTTCTCAGCAATATTCAGCATTTGCCGACCAAAAACTGGTATTGCCTCCTGAGCCTTTTGGTAAACATAGCTATCATTACTTACTGATTGAGCTAATTTAATGGCTTCAATAATTTTATCGACGATACCAGTTTTCGCTAAATCTTCAGCTTTTGCTAACTTTTCGCCATCCTCACGAGACTTGGTAATCAAGTCATTCAACTGCTGGTACTTAATTTTTTCCCAATACTTGTTATCTAAACGCAGTAACTTTGATGCTGTCATAAACGCTTGCTGCCAGCGTGCATTACGCATTGCATCTTCAGTTTCTTTGTAAATCTCCTCACCTTTTGTCCAAATCGACTGCCAATTCTGGATTTTTTCCTCTACCAATTTATAGGCAGGCATATCACTGGGAATGCGTTTTGCTGTGGCGATCGCTTCATTCAGTTTCCCAGCTTGAAAACTCTCGTCGGCTAAAGTCAAAACATCCTTTGACCATTCCTCTAAGAAACGGTCTACTTCCCCACGTAAAGGATGATTTTCTGGCAACCCCTTTACTAATTCGATCGCTTGCAATAAGTCGTTAACCGTTTGTTTTGAGGCTGCCAATTGAGCGCAATGCATCCGCACTGAAGCACTGGCGAGGGGCCAAAAAATTTCCGGACAGTTGGGTGCGGCAGGCAACTTAAACAGCATTGCCATAGAAATAAATGCGATCGTTCCTGGCACAAAAGCTAACAAGCCCGTCCACAAAATCCAACTCTTTGTCCAACGCGGCAATTTCCCAGAAATTTTACTTGTTGCCGATACTTGCTCTTGCGCTTCGCTTTGTAGCACTGTTTTTTCAGATTGACTTGTTTTTTGCTGCTTCACAGACTTGGTGGTTGACTTAGCACTTGAATTTGTACCAGGGACACCAGACATATTACTTCCATTAACTTGTTGTTTCCGGGATAGTTGGGTCGCATCATCTGATTCGCTGACCGTGGAAGAAGAAAAACCTTCTGGAATATCCCGTTCTCTCATCGCTCACACCAAAATGATTTTATAACGATCTGTATTTCTTTGCGATCGAAACTTACGTTGTTGCCATCGTAACTTTCTCCTTCAGAAAAAGCTAGCACCCAGACTATCATATCTCCACAAATACCATTACTATGAAAATCTGATAGTTTCTTTTTATACCACTTCTAAACCAAGGATTCAGTCTGCAATTCAACGATTATCTGTTCTAAATGATCGCTACTAGCTTGATATACTGAGCCACAAAACTCACATGTTGCCTCCGCGCCATTATCTTTGCTGATCATATCTTGCAGTTCCGACTCTCCTAACAATTTCAAAGCACGCAAAACTCGATCAAATGAACAACCACAGTGGAAACGCAACATTTGGGTATCAGGGAAAATATGCAGTCCCATATCGCCCAAAATATCCTGAAAAATTTCGTTTAAACTCTTACCAGCTTGCAGCAATGGGGTAAAGTCCGCCAAAGCAGCCATACGTGACTCCAAGGTTTCCACAAGAGCTTCATCACGAGCCGCTTTCGGCAAAACCTGCACCAATAAACCACCTGCTGCGGTGACTCCACTTTCTTCAACAAATACACCCACAATTAAACCGGAAGGAGTTTGTTCGGAGGTTACTAAATAATAAGCAACATCTTCACCAATTTCACCCGAAACAAGCTCTACAGTACTGGAATAAGGATAACCATAACCGATATCGCGGACGACATACAGAAAACCTTTCCCAACTATGCCACCAACATCTAATTTACCTTTGGCATTTTTTGGTAATTCCGCTAGTGGATTATGGACGTAGCCACGCACCGTACCATCCAAACCAGCATCTACTAATATACCCCCCAAAGGGCCATCACCTTTGACGCGGAGATTAACCCGCGAACCAGGTCTTTTCATGCTTGATGCCATCAGCAACCCGCAAGTCATTGTCCTCCCTAAAGCAGCAGTTGCATCGGGAGAAAGTTTGTGACGCTGCCGTGCTTCTTCTGTCAGTCTTGTCGTGATAGCACCAACTACTCTGATGCTACCATCAGCCGCCGTAGCGCGAATTAACCGATCCACCATGATATCCCTTACATTTCTTAATACACACTTCTTTATATTTTAATGTGTTATTGGTTATTGGTTGTTGAGTCAAGAGAAAGGTAAATCAGTGAGTTCCGGAAAATTGATAATTTCTGGCTCGTTAATTCCAATAGCTAAGTGATGGATACTTTCTGTAGCTGAGGGAACCAAGCGACAAAATTATTCTCCCCAATTTCAAGACAGATAGTTAAAATTACATGTAGCTAGCAACTAACTATTAACCATTAACCATTAACCCATCACCTATTTATATGCTTGGTAATTTTCAACAAAGCCAATTAAGAATTGAGGTAGAAGCAACCGCAGAAGCAATTCGCAATAGTTTACTCCGTTCTGCACAGTTGGAAAAATGGCTTCCTTCTGGTGGTTTTACTACAGGAATGCCGGAAGAACTGCATCCAGGGTTGCAATTTACCAGTAAAATCGGACTATTTGCAATTGAGCACAAGGTGGATATCGCGACTTCTAATTCTCTACGCTTGCTATTAAGTCAGGGAATTGATGGTTTTCATGAATGGTATTGGGGTGAAGGTTGGGTGCAGTCACGAATTGAAGGTGTGACAATTTTTCCTATTTCCTTGGGACAAACTCTAAGTTTGTTAAGTTTGCGACAGTTTTTAACAAATAAAGATTAATCAAAAAATTTAGAGATGCGATATCTAACATCTCTAGATTCAGTTTGTAATTTTTAACTTGATAGTTTTAACTTGATACTGTTGAGGGTTGTAGTTTTGAGAATTTACACACTGAAAATTTTGTCAGTGATTTTTTTTGAATAGGAATCACGAAAATCTTGGCTGGATTTTTATCTCCAGGCAATATTTGGAATCAGAAATTGCTATTAGTTCATTTTTAACTGGGAATTGTTCATAATCCTGTTACTGTAGCCGCAGTAATCGAGAAGTGAGCCATGAAAGTACACCCACGAGAAATTTATAACCTATTACTAGATTCTAGCCAGACGAACGCATTAGTAAAAGAGATTATTATCGGCTTAACATGGACATACTGCCAAGCTGATGGAATTGGATTATGCATGAGTCCTGGACAGGCAACCCGGACATTACCTTGGTCAGGAACATTGGTGAATCTACATGTAGCAAATTTAGCACCTTGGTTGAAGTCTTGGGATAGCTATCAAGCAACCGTGGCAATGGCGGCAATTAATGCTGTGATTAATTCATCCTCACCACTTTTAGCTGCTGCACAACCCCTACCACAGGAAATCTCCCATGAGCTAGGCTCTTCTCCAAGTTTGGCAAATTTAGCTGTATTTGAGCATTTCTTGCCATTAATTCGGGGGAAACGAGTAGTCGTCATTGGGCGTTATCCCGGATTATCTGTGTATGAAAAAGAAATAGACTTGACCGTACTTGAACGTCAACCCAGTACCCAAGATTTACCTGATACCGCCTGCGAGTATCTTCTTCCTGAAGCCGACTGGGTGTTTCTGACAGCAACCTCAATTGTGAATAAAACATTTCCACGTTTGGTTGAGTTGTCGCAAAATGCCAATTTAGTTTTGATGGGACCGACTGTTCCCTGGTTAACAGATTTAGCAGATATGGGAATCAATTATTTGGCGGGTGTTGGTGTCACCGATGCAGAAGCGTTACGACAAACAATTGCTGAGGGGGGAGGTGTGAGAATTTTTGATACAGGGGTGCAATATCGGGTTTGGAAATTTTAATGATAGAAGCCATAACTCTAGTATCAGAAGAGTGAGTTGTATTGGAAATTTAATTACAGATTTTTACTTGCGTATTTTGAGTGCTTTCAGACAATCATGATCATGTCTGTTTAAATAACGGTTATCGCCAAGCCCATGCCATAGGCTAGGGTACGGAAAGCGATCGCACTTATGCCAATGTCCTCTATTTCTAGGTAGAAATGGGGGCTATTCAGATGCACTTTTTAAATAATTAAAGATGACGATAGTGACTTTCAAGCATTTGTTAAGTATGACTATTGATAGAGATGAAACTCTAACATGTGATTGATGAAAAGCAAATTTAAAAATGTTGAAATTTAGTACATTGAAGCAATGAAATTGTAAAAAATAATTTTTAAGAGCAAGGAACTAAAATGGTAGTGAGCATACAGAAAAGAGCAGTAGGTGTGTTTTCACGCCGTCAAGATGCAGAAAACGCACTACATGAGTTAAAAAATTCTGGCTTCCCCATGGAGCGAGTATCGGTAATTGCCCAAGAAAAAGATCAACGTGACAATATCGCTGGTGCTGAAGTTCGCGAAAAAGTTGGCAACCAAGCAGATGAAGGTGCGTCACTGGGGGCAGCTACAGGCGGAACTGTAGGCGGTTTGACTGGGCTGTTAATCGGATTGGGAACATTGGCAATTCCTGGTATTGGCCCAATTATGTTAGCTGGTGCAACTGCAACTGCGATCGCAACTACAATTGCTGGTGCAGGGATTGGTGCAGCAGCAGGTGGTTTGTTAGGTGGGCTGATTGGTTTGGGAATCCCCGAAACAGAAGCACGTTCCTACAATACACGAGTCGAACGTGGGGATTATTTAGTCATCATAGATGGAACTGATGCTGAAATCGCCCATGCCGAACAAATCCTCCGCGCTAGCGGTAGTCGCTCCGGTAGGGAATATCGTCCGATTGAAGATTTTGCTATTTATGATCAACCTAATCAGGTAAATCGTGAATACACAACTACAGATGTTTATCCCACAGTTGTGACTCCAATAGCTGAAAATACGGCGCTTGGCTATACTCCTGGTGTCATGAATCAATCTATGATTCGCAATAAGCGGGCAGTTGGTGTATTTTCCGACCGTCGTCATGCTGAGGCTGCACTGACAGAACTTCGCAATTCTGGCTTTGCAATGAATAATGTCTCTATTCTTGGTAAAGATACTAATAATAATCTTGATGCCGTATCAAGAACTCCTATGGAAGGCAATAAAGCCGACGATGGAGCTAAAACTGGCGCTGCTACAGGAGCCGCATTAGGTGGTTTAGGTGGTTTGTTAGTTGGTTTGGGTGCTTTAGCAATTCCTGGAATTGGACCTGTGATTGCTGGTGGTGCAGTGGCAACTGCACTAGCTACAACCCTTACAGGAGGTGCAATTGGAGCGGCTACGGGTGGCGTTGTTGGTGGACTTGTTGGTTTAGGGATTCCGGAAAATCGAGCTAGGGTATACAACGATAGATTAAACCAGGGGAATTATATCGTCATGGTTGATGGTAGCGAAGACGAAGTTCGACATGCCGAAAGAATCCTCAGAAACTACGGTATTGAAGAGTTTGATATTTTCGATGCTACTGATATCAATTCAACTGAGCGAGTGACACCAGTAATGGATACTTCCCGTACCAACTACACGACAGATATTAATAGAGATATTGATACTGATGCGCCTGTCGTGATTATTGATCGCCGCGAAGAAATTGTGTAGAGAAAAAGTTCTGAGTGTTCGGTGCTGTATGTTGATTGCTGGGAGATTTATTCTTCCAGCATGACTCATAATTAGTGAGAAAAGTTTAGGGGAATATAAAATCGGTATTGCTGAATCAGAGGATGATTGAGGTTGACTTCGAGATGGAGAGACACAGTGGTGTACCTAATTTGAATAGTTAATGGCTAACGGTTAATAGTAATAATTAATAGTTAAATATAAGAATTAGGCATCACAATTAAAATAAAAATTGCAATTAAAAGAGGAGTTTTTATGACAGTTCAAGAACCGGGACAAAACATGAATACAGAGATTAATCAGACTGTATCTAACGGAACTAATAGTGTTGATAATTTAGCAAACGATAGCCTGCCTAAATTACCACCAGCAGATGAAACAACGCTGGGAATGCAATGGCAGAAATTTAGTTCTCAAGTGGCAATATTTTTAGAAAAATTACCAGAATATATTGGTAATTTCTGGATTCAGTACAAAGTCCAAATCACCAGTGTTATTTTAATTGTAGCAGCGTTCATTTCCGTCAAAATTGTACTGGCCATACTGAAAGCGATTAATGATATACCACTAATTGCCTTCTTTTTTGAACTAGTCGGAATTGCCTATGTAGTTTGGTTTATTTGGCGCTATATCCTCAAAGCATCTACTCGCCAAGAACTATTATCTCAGATTAATTCCTTCAAAAAGCAAATTATTGGTAGTGATAATTTGTGATCTGAATATTCGAGTGGAATTTTGTATTGCTATTAATGCGATCGCAAAATTGCCGCTAATTCTGTAAATCTTAGTTTTTTTACTTCTTTTTGATATCAAATTCGGAAATAACTTAATTATTCGTCGCAAATCCCTGCCTGTTGTCTTTACAGGTAGGGTTATGTTGATTCAATATTTTTATGCATTCTAACTTCAGTAGAAAACTAAATATATCTCCAGATAGAAAAAATACTTCTATAATCAATTCAATTCCATCCGCAAGATAGTATCAATTCAGTTACAAAATTTATAAGCTAATTGTGTAAGAAAAAACAAAAATTGCTGAACTTGGGGAATCGAGTTATGGAAAATAATGAGTCTCACAAAGGAATTGATTCATCAGAACGCGCGGAAAGAGATACATACGATCGCGGTATAATTCCCGCAGAGACAGCAGCACGGAAGGAACGGGAAGGCGAACTTTTCAAAACATTGCCTACTGAGGAAAGAGCTGCTGATGCAAATAGCGATGACCAAACAACATCAAATAGTGTTCGCACCACTGATGGTTATACTGTGGATAATGAAGGTTTATTAAATAACTACGCAGTTGAGCCGGAAATGTATTACGAAGTGCCCGGTGATGCACGTCAGCAAGCTGAAGAAGAGAAGCAAGCAAGAATGCAAGAAATGCAACATATGAATGAAGATGAAGAAGGCAAATTGACCGTAGATAGTGATCAGCGAGGTAAAGGGACGGGTGTAATTTAGTTGTTTTTGAAGTCCCTATTTGAAGTCTCATTCGTGTTGATTTTGTAATGATGATTGGGTTTTTGCTCAATCATCATTTTAATGTTAGTTCTCACCCAATCTAACCCACGCCAAATATTCTTATTATTTACCACCTACTATAAATGGTTCAATTTCTGGATGCAGCCACTGTCTTTGATACCATTCGGCAACTAAAGGGCGAACCACAAATTTTGGTACATCTCCAGCTTTAACATCTACACGTAAACTAGAATAGGGTCTTCGTCTTTGTGAACCTTGACCATTACGACCCAGAAATAATTTTGAGTTGGCAACTAAGCGAGATTCATTATTAGTAAATGTCTCCATCAAATCCACGCCTTCGGGACGCTGACGGCGCAAACTAAACCCA
Source organism: Calothrix sp. NIES-4101 (assembly GCA_004296455.1). Lineage (GTDB taxonomy): Bacteria > Cyanobacteriota > Cyanobacteriia > Cyanobacteriales > Nostocaceae > Brunnivagina. The sequence continues at coordinate 1,951,339 of AP018280.1, read as the reverse complement.
CTTCCCCCGCAAACAATCCAATTGATGTGGGAATCTGCATGTCCGGTATCCTGGGTTTGTAAATATTCTAAACAATGGGCATGTCCATTAAATACCAAGTCAACAAGTGGACGATTTTGATTCAGCGAGCCAATTGTTTCGGCAACTGCGTCGAATACTTCCCGCAAATGATAACGTATTGCTAAAGTTTGCGCTTGCTGCCATTTTGTTGCTTCAGTCACATAGGGAGGATGGTGAAAAAATATGATTCGCCCCCTAACTTGGCGATTATTCCATGACTCAATAAGTTGATTTTTCAACCATTCGAGTTGTTCTATATCTACGGCAACTTCCTGTTTAGGCGCTAGTTGTTTTTCAATATCGACAATAATTTCTTCTATCTGGGTAATTTGTGCATGTGAATCATCAAGTTGATCCGCATCTATCGGATTATAGGGGTTAAGTTGATTGACTTTATCTAAAATTTGCTGTTTTTGCTGTTCTAATGCTTGGCGGCTTGTTTCCAGTTGCAGTCGATGTAAGTCTCCTTCTCTGGTACTGGGGATGGGTGCTGGTTGGTTAAATGTATTGGAATCAAGGGCAAAAAAGTCAATGCCACCGTAGCGAAATGTATAATAACGATTTGGTACACGAGTAAATTTACCAGGCTCGTAGCGCAAACAATAGCCACTATCACTTTTGGCGGTGTAATGTTTATCTAGATGATGTGCTAAATCTCCCGGCATCATCTGGGATTTTAAGTAGTCTAGAAAAGCCTTGGCATAAGCTTCACCTGCTCGCGAACCATGCCAACCAACATCAAGGTCAAGCTTAGATTGAAGCAAGCGCCGAATGGGCATTGTCCCTAAAGATACCAGACTCCAAAAAAGAGGCAAATCGTAATAATCGTGATTTCCGGGAACTGGGAATATAGGGAATTTGAAGGTCATATTATCGTAGGCGATATGGTGATAATTATCGCCATTGACAATAAATTCCCGGTAGGGTTTGAGGAAGTTTTGCTGATAGTATTCACTGGAGCCGACTAGATAGACAACATCTCCAGTGTGGAGCATGAATCTACATTCGTCTTGATGGGGAAGCATAAGTTTGGCGACTTGGCGTTGCGGGTTATGTCCTTGGTGTTTACCAGTGCCACTATCACCAATAACCAGAAACGAAAATTCATCCTCGTTATCTTTGCCATCATCAAGGACAAACCTTGTCTGATCAATTCCTCTAGCAGTAATTAATGGGTCTTGCCAGCGTACCCTTTGTTTCATCCGCCGAATTTTTTCTGCGATCGCAACCTCATATACTAGTTTCATGGTTAATTAGTAGTTAATAGTTAATATCTATTGGGCAAATAGGCAAATGAAAAAATGGGCAGAGATTATAGATAATTTAATGCTCAAATAATGGTCAAAAAACATCGATAATTGATGTTTTTGTAACTTATTTTTTCCCCTCTTCTCTATTTTTCTTGAATTACCAAATTCGGCAATCCTTCCAGCTTTTCCAAAGGTTCCACTTCTTCGACGCTAGGAACAAAAATTTTTAACGCACCGGGTATACATTTGATTTCAATTGGTGCTGCTTCTATAACTTCGCCATCAATGGCTATTTTTTGCGGTGGGTTAGTGGTGATTTTAAATTGTTTGGCTCGTAAATAACCAATATCGTCGCGTTCTGCTGCACTTCCCGATGAGGCGGTTTGAAATAAATGAAATGCGCTAGCTATGGCAGCAGCTTTTGTCGCGGGTGCTACGATTGTCATATCCAACAGCCCATCATCAAAAATAATACCTGAACTTCCATGGGCTAATACTGATGTTGCTGGAGCCGCATTCGCTACGGTTACGGCCGATGCAATGGTTTTAATAATTTTATCTTCAGTTTCAATTTCCACCTCGAAACTACTCAAATTACGTAATTGCTGCAAACCAGCCAATATATACGCCATGACACCTAAACGATTTTTGGCATCCCTGTCTGCGAGTTCAACAGTTTCCGCTTCAAAGCCGATGCCTGCTAACAATACCATTGGATAGCCATTACATTCTGCGGCATCAATAATTCGGGTGCTTCCTTGCAAAATAACTTTACAAGCATCGGCAATTGTGTCGGGAATCCCTAATGCATTTGCAAAAGCATTTGCCGTTCCCCGCGAAATCACTCCAAAGGGGATATCAGTGCCCATAACAGGGGCGGCGGCGGCTGAAAGTGTTCCATCTCCACCCGATGCAATAATGGCATTGGCTCCCCTTTTGACTGCGGCGATCGCTAATTCTCCGGCACCAACATCTTTGGTAGTTAGATGAATATCTAATTCTATTTCCGTTTCTAAGATTGAGCGAATTTGTGCTAGTTCTTGTTCGGGGTCGCCCTGACCAGCAACGGGGTTAAATATGAGACAAGCAGAACGATTCATAGGAACAATCTGGAGATAATTAAAAAATAATACCTAATGTCAAGTAATTATTATCTTTTTAAATATTTTTATAAGCGATCGCATAAAATCTTCCTTCTTGTGGCAGGTTTTGTCGGAATTCTTGGTAGCCTAACACAAAGTACCGAGAATTTGAATCAAGTTTATTGCTGATTAATCTGTATTAATTTGTTCTCCGAGAAAAACTTTATGAGCAAAATTCTAGACTTTCTTGGTTTTTTGAAGATGCCAGTATTGACGGAGAAAATGCATCGTTTCGTACTGATTTACATCAGTGTTATTACTCTCACAAGTTGAAAAGCGATCGCCTGTGTTCGATTAACAAAAAACGGCTCTTCAGTTCTTTTTATGGAAAACTTAGCTAAAAATCCTTGAAAGCCTTATTACATAGGAATTTAGCCTCAAAAAGTATCATAGTTGCTTGTAATCATTGTTTTGTAAGGGTTTTACTGCAAAAAAACCTCAAGCTCCATAAAACTTGCCGAAGAGCCCAAAAAACTAAATTGTCATAATTTTACCAATTTGCATCAATCGCCAATAAATGAGTGTACTGATCACTTTGATCAAAATGAAGATAAAAGTGAAGATAAAAAATTAAATCAAGCTGATAAATAATTGTTAAATACATTAACTGCTACAAAAAAGCCAAAACTAGTTACTGCTCAACCAGCATGGATTAAATTTCGCGATACTAGCTGTGATTTTCAACGCTTTGACCAATAATGCTTGTATGCAGCAACTAACCAAAATACGTACACAAAAACTAATCAAATATATCAATCGAGAGCGGCTCTTTTCTCTTATTTACAAAAATTAGTAAAGATATATTAAAAAGTAAAAAATAATCTTGCATAAAATCGGGCAATAGTAGCTCCTATTGGTCATCGACTGCGGTAGTCTAGTTCTAGTAAATTATTCTCCACACTTTGATAAGCAGCTTTATGACATCAGTTGTTTCTAGCCCGTTACGTACCGTTCGCATCGGTTCGCGCAAAAGCCAACTTGCACTAGTTCAGACATATTGGGTTCAAGAACAGCTGCAAAAAAGCTTTCCCGACATAAAATTTGAAGTTCACACAATGTCTACCCAAGGTGACAAAATCTTGGATGTAGCATTAGCGAAAATTGGCGACAAAGGGTTGTTCACCAAAGAGCTAGAACTGGGGATGATCAATCAGGAGATTGACTTTGCAGTTCATTCCCTCAAAGATTTGCCAACTAACTTACCAGAAGGGTTGACATTGGCTTGCATTACCGAGCGGGAAAACCCTGCGGATGCCCTGGTAGTGCATGAAAAATATAAAGATAAGCAGATAGACACTCTACCAGAGGGTGCGGTTGTGGGAACTTCTTCGCTGCGACGATTGGCGCAGTTACGTCACCATTTCCCCCATTTGCAGTTTAAAGATGTACGTGGAAACTTGAATACACGCTTGGCGAAATTGGATGCAGGCGAGTACGATGCTTTAATCTTGGCTGCGGCTGGCTTACAGCGTTTAGGAATGGGCGATCGCGTACATCAAGTAATTCCCAAGGAAGTATCCCTACATGCTGTCGGACAAGGCGCCTTAGGTATTGAATGTCGTGCCGAAGATCATGAAATCATCTCCTTATTAAAAGCGATCGAACATCCGCCCACACGCGATCGTTGCCTTGCGGAAAGAGCATTTTTACGAGACTTAGAAGGTGGTTGTCAAGTACCTATTGGCGTAAATACCGAGTTAAATGGTGATAATCTGACCCTTACAGGTATAGTTGCTAGCGTGGATGGACAAAATTTAGTCCAGGATTCCGTCTCTGGAAAAGCAAGCGATGCCGAAAAGTTAGGAAATGAACTCGCAAATCTTCTTCGCCAACAAGGAGCGCAAGAAATTCTCGAACAGATATTTACCGAGATTCAACGAGGTTCCTAACTCTCGTCAACCAGTGTTCACATGCAAATCTATTCAGCTGCCAACTGGTAGTTTTTCGCCTCTTCTGAGGAAAATTCAGACAGTTGATGACTGAACGTTGGCAGCTATTGATTTTGTTACAAGTTAATCATCAACCAGCGATATAAAGGGAGAATTTCCTTTTGCAGGCGACTGATGAATCCCGAAGGGTGTAATTTTTAATAGTTAATGGGTAATTGTTGATCATGCGAATTTTATTTGTAGCAGCAGAAGCAGCACCCGTTGCCAAAGTTGGGGGCATGGGTGATGTTGTGGGAGCATTACCCAAAGTATTGAAAAAAATGGGGCATGATGTACGAATTTTCATGCCTTATTATGGTTTTTTGCCTGACAAAATGGAGATTCCCAAAGAACCACTTTGGCAAGGCTATGCCATGTTTAACGACTTTCATGTCTACGAAAGTGTTCTTCCTGGTACTGACGTTCCTTTATATTTATTTGGACATCCAGCATTTAACCCTCGCCGTGTCTATGGTGGAGAAGATGAACCTTGGCGGTTTACATTTTTCGCCAATGGTGCAGCAGAGTTTTGCTGGAATTACTGGAAACCTGAAATCGTTCACTGTCATGATTGGCACACGGGAATGATACCCGTATGGATGCATCAATCACCCGATATTAGTAGTGTTTTCACAATTCATAACTTAGCCTATCAAGGCCCTTGGCGCGGTTATTTGGAAAAAGTTACTTGGTGTCCTTGGTATATGCAGGGACATAATACAATGGCGGCGGCGGTACAATTTGCCGATCGCGTCAATACTGTTTCTCCTACCTATGCCGAACAAATTAAAACACCAACCTATGGTGAAGAAATTGAAGGTTTAATGTCATTTATTGGCGGTAAATTATCGGGAATAATTAATGGTATTGATACCGATATTTATGACCCCAGTGCAGATAAATATATTGCCCAAAGTTTCACTGCTGATACTTTAGAAAAGCGCAAAGCCAACAAAGTTGCATTACAAGAAGAAGTGGGTTTAGAGGTTAATAGTAATGCCTTTGTGATTGGTATGGTGACACGCCTAGTTGAGCAAAAAGGCATCGATTTAGTCCTACAAATTCTTGACAGATTTATGTCATATACTGATGCTCAATTTGTGCTTTTGGGCACTGGAGATAGGTATTATGAAACCCAGATGTGGCAGATGGCATCGCGTTTTCCGGGACGTATGGCAAATTATTTACTATATAATGATGCCCTCGCACGGCGTATATATGCAGGTACTGATGCATTTTTGATGCCTAGTCGTTTTGAGCCTTGCGGGATTAGTCAAATGATGGCGCTGCGTTATGGTTCTGTCCCCATCGTCCGTCGTACTGGTGGATTAGTGGATACGGTATCACACCATGACCCCATGAATGAAGCGGGTACTGGTTACTGTTTTGACAGGTACGAGCCTCTGGATTTATTCACCTGCCTAATTCGTGCTTGGGAAGGTTTTCGTTACAAACCTCAGTGGCAAGCATTACAACAACGGGGGATGCATCAAGACTTTAGCTGGTATCAGTCGGCAAAGCAATACAATAATTTGTATCGTTCGATACTTGGTTTACCAGAAGTAGAAATACAAGAAGAGGCTGTTGTTGAAGAGTTAAGTGTAGAGGAGGCAATTACTAATACAACCGAGGAAATAATTGCTAGTGGAAAGTAAGTAGACTGAAAAATTAATTCTGGGAAACAGAAAGGATGGCATTACAAATCGTCTAAAGTTTGCAACCAGCCTCTATGTTTGTGATGTTTGGATAGAAATTTTGAGCCGTTCTTGATTGATATAACTGTTTCCCAGTTTGATTATCCCAAGTATAAATATTATCAAATAGGGATGCGATCGCTATTTTGAAAATAACTACAATTGCAGTGCTTTATGTATTACGAATTAACTACGAATTAACACAGATAAATTCTCCCATGCCTTGATGAAATTACCTTGCATTAATGCTGCTACGCCTGCAAGTGCTTGAAACTCACTTTGATTTGGATTTATTTTTAAAGCGATTTTTAGCGCTTTATCGGCGGCTTGAGGTTGCCAATTATAGAGTCTGACAAATGCTAAATATGCCCACGCGAATGGATTTTGTGAGTCAATTTGAGTAACCCTTTCTAGGGAGTTAATTGCGCCTTTGACTCGTCTTTGTAAGACATTTGCTAAAGCTACTGTATAGGCTAAGTCGGAATCGGAATTGTAATGACGTAGGCGATATTCTGATGTGAGTTGTGCTTGTAATAAATAGTCTTGTGTTGGGTCATATTGGTTAATACGGGCAACTTCATCAAAGATTTTTGCGATCGCTTGAGTCCCTTTTGGGAGATTCGTTGCTAATGTACGTAGTTGGGTAATTAAATCTAATTCTGGTGCTGGTGTCGCAGTTGCTTGAGGATTAATTGTAATGCTTGTCTGCGGTGTATTAATCGCATATATTTCCCCCGATAAGCGATTGAGATAACTTGCTTCTAATCGATATTTTCCAGGGACAATGTTAGCTGGAGGTAGCATAGCAGTACGTTCTATTGCCTGAAAATTTCCCTCAGTTTTTTTGATTGCTGTATATAAATTCCCCATGCCAATTGCATGATCATGAAGCCAGGATTGAGGAGGAGAGTTTAAGTCTTTTTTCTTTGTCTCCAGAGGTTTCTGAGTCTCATCATCTTCTTTTCGCCAGGTTAATAAAACCAAGCCGTTTTTTAATTCTTCCCAGGAACCAGTCCATCGGTAAGTTACGGGAATGGGGACACCGGGAGGACTATTTTCGGGAAAAATTAACTGGGTTAAGGTGACAGGCGCTGGTAGGATATTTTTTTCGTGAATTATTTGTGATGATGAATATTCCAGAGGACGCGACATCACTTCGACAGTCGGTTCTTTTTGATGGTAAAGGTTGAGGGTACTACCATCAGATAATCTCCAGCTATGTTGGATTTTAAAATTAGGTGACGTTTCGACTGTTTTAACAATCCCAGGCTGAGATTGGGGGACTGAACCTTGTTCTCCTGTTTTTGTGAGGAACCAGGAAAGCGAGCGCGCATCTTGTTCTATTTGTCTGTTTCTAGTCCCTACTTGTCGTCCATAAACTTGGAAATTTGTTAATGCACCGTAATAATTTAAATTATGCTGGTTAATTTTTTCTGTTGATGGTAAAACCCCTAAAGTCGATCGCAAATAGGGTTCTGTACGAATAATTTCAGTTATTATTTCTTTGTGAGGTATTTCTGCCAGGGTTTCTGGATGACGTTGGGCTTGAGGACTCAATGTTTGTGTGAGCAAACCACCAGCGAAGCCACCAATGGGAAACAAATTGAGCAGCATTAGTACAACAGCCAAACCCAATGTTCCCCAACGAATACGCTGTCCAAAAAGACTTTTTACACGTGTGAATCCATATGCCAAAAATACTGCAAATGTCGGCAGATAAGGGGTTATATACCGTGCATCTTTATTCGGATTCGATGATGAAAGTAAATATGCACTAATTAAAAATATTGCCAGCCATTTGAGAGATTGAGAAATTCGATTTGGAGATTTGGCAAGTTTTCTATTTCTAACTCCTCCCCATCTCCCCATCTCCCCATCTCCGCGTCTCCCCCTCTCCCCATCTCCCCCTCTCCCTTCCCTTTCTTCCCCAAACCTGCCCCAATAGAATAACAGTGTAAATATTGGTATTAATAGCAGAGGTAAAGATACTTGCTGTGGTAATTGTTGCCAATAATAAATCCAGGCATTAATAGTATTTAAAGGAGCATCACCTTCAGCGATCGCAGAATCAATTGTAGCTCGTTTTCCAGATGTTAAAATAGTTAGCCAGTTAGTACGATACCAACCACCAAATACCCAGGTTGATACCCATAAGCTGCCGACTAACTGAAGTAATTTCAGCCAACGAAATTGACGCAGGCTAACGATTCCTACCCACGCAATCGGTGTCACTAAGAAAAATAAGGACGTTTGTTTAACTAATAAAGCTAGTCCCAGAGATATGCCAAATAGTATTGCCAGAAGTGAGGAATTGCATAAATTCAGCCAGGTAAGACGCGGTGAAGGGGAAGAAATTTTGACTGGATGATCTATTTTTTGGCACTTCCCATTGCTTGCCAAAGTTTGCTGGAAAAATAAATCTTTCTGTAACTTCTTTAAGCGTTCCCTTTCACCCGTAAAATGCCAAAGAGTCAAACAAAAAAAGCTAAAGGTAACAATTGCCGCAAGCGGATAATCTAAGAGAAATTCGAGACGCAGTAGATAAAGTCCTGGCAAAACTTGACATAGTGCTGCTGCCCATAAACCAACGCTGGAATTGAATAAAATCTTACCTAAGCCGTAAACTGAAGCGATAAGAATGCCACTAAACAGTAGCATCACCAGCATGGCTTGTTCTTGTCCAACACCAAAAATACTTTGAAACAAACCGGCGACTATGTAAGTTAGCGGTGGAATTTTAGAAGATAGTAGCCAAAGATTTTGCCACCATTCATAATTACCCAAGTCCAGATTTTGTAGAGCTTGCAGATAATTTAATGTTCCCGTGAGGTAATCAGCTTGATCCCAAGCTGGAATAGAATTGTCAAAGGAGAGCCAAATGCGATCGCATATTGCACCTAAAGTCCAAATCAAGAGCAATATTAAGGCATTGCTGGGAAGACGACGGCAAGACAGGGAACGTGTAATCACTTTGCAGCACTCGGAATCTTTAAGGGCAAGGGAAAGGAGGAAAGAAGGTAATTTGTAATTACTATCTCTTTACTCAATACTCAGAACTTTTCTCATCTTCACATGGCGAATACCTGCTTCTTCAAATACATCACCATCAGCCTCAAACCCTAATTGTTGATGCAAAGGCATGATGTACTCTTGGGCATGAATTACCACTTCTAATATTCCTTTACTCTCAGCAATTTCTAAAGCTTCTGCCATTAATTTTTTACCGATACCATGTCCTCGCGACTGTTTCAAAACAGCTAATCGTTCAATTTTTGCCATTTTCGTATCTAGCATACGAATTCTGACAGTACCGATAAACTCACCATTCAATGACGCAATTAATAAGTCACAAGTTTCGTCAAATCCGTCAAAATCTAACTCTGCATCAACTCCCTGTTCCTGCTGAAATACTGTTTTCCTGATTTCTTGAATTGCGGCAAGTTCATTGCTTGACGTAGCAATTTTGACAATTATTTGACTCATAAAAATTTTCTCTTTAGTCTTGAGCTTGATGTAGCTAGATGCATCACATGAATGCTTTTTCCTGGTAATAAAAACATGCGATCGCTTCTTTTTTGACTTTATACTTTTAAAATCTGATACGCGCCTCTCTGTCTCCGCATCCCTGTGTGATTAAGCTTGGAAGCATCTAAGTGACAGACATCTTTTGCAACCTGAAAGTCTTGCTGTAACGTTTTCGGGCTTACAAAGTAAGTGCGTTTTAGCTTATCTGTTCTTTTGGAGAATTGGTATTACTTGTTCTCAGTATCAAAGAAGGTGGGCAAATGCCCACCCGAATATTAATCAACTTTAGGCAAGCAACTGAGGAGTCTTGTAAAAATAAGCGGGAAAATTTGATATTTTCAGTTCTACGGCAAACTAAACAAATATACTACTTACTTTTACTGAATATTTTAGTTCTAATTTACACTAAGTAGAAAAACAAAATTTCTTATTCTGCTCCTTCAATTGGTGCAAAACCTTGACGTTGAATATTCTCTGTAATTGTTTTAGGTTCGAGAAACTGTAGCAAATAATCAGGACCACCGGCTTTAGAACCAACACCCGATAATTTGAAACCACCGAAGGGCTGTCTAGCTACAATTGCCCCCGTAATTGTACGGTTAATGTACAAATTCCCAACTTCAAATTCTGCCTGTGCTTGTTCGATATGGGAAGGAGTTCGCGAATATAAACCACCTGTCAAAGCAAAATTCGTCCCATTAGCAATTTGCAAAGCTTCCTGAAAATCTTTGGCTTTAATCACGGCAACCACAGGACCAAAAATTTCTTCCTGGGCAATTATCCCATTTGCAGGGACATCCCTAAAAATCGTTGGAGCCACATAATAGCCCTGTTCCGGTGCCGACATCTCTAGAGCTACAGTTGATTCTGCCTTCCCTTTCTGAATATATTCACGAATACGCGATCGCGCATTATCATCAATTACAGGCCCAACTTGGGTGCTAGGGAATTCAGCTTCGCCAATATTTAAAGATTTGGTTGCTTCGACAAAACGTTGGACAAACTCCTCATAGATGGCTGCCAACACAATCACCCGTGAACAAGCCGAACATTTTTGTCCGCTATATCCGAAAGCTGATTGCACGACTCCGACAACAGCCTGGTCTAAATCGGCACTTTCATCAACAATAATGCCATTTTTCCCACCCATCTCGGCAATCACCCGCTTCATGTGCTTTTGCCCGATTTTCAGGTTGGCAGCATCGGCGTAAATTCGACAACCGACTTCTTGGGAACCAGTAAAAGCAATAATGTGGGTATTTATATGATTTACCATATAAGCACCAACGGCAGAACCCTTACCAGGTAAATATTGGAATACACCTTTGGGAATTCCCGCCTCAACTAAAATTTCTGCAAACTTCGCCGCAATTACAGAGGAAGTTTCCGCAGGTTTTAGTATAGTTGAATTCCCTGTCACCAACGCCGCTACAGTCATCCCCGCAGCGATCGCCAGAGGAAAATTCCAAGGCGAAATTACCACTGCAATTCCGCGAGGCTGGTAAATATATCTATTTGTCTCCCCAGCAACATCATAATTTACACCTTCATTAAGCCGTTCCATTTCCGCAGCATAATAAAGGCAAAAATCAATCGCTTCGGAAACTTCCCCATCAGCTTCCCGTACAGGTTTACCAACTTCCAAAACAATCCAAGCAGATAATTCTGCACGTCGCTGTTCCATCAACTCAGCAGCTTTTCGCAACACAGCAGCACGCTGGCTCACTGGTGTTTTTTGCCAACCAGGAAAAGCATTTTTCGCGGCTTGCATTGCCATTTCCGCTTGTTCGACGCTAGCAAGTCCAATCTTGCCGATAACCTCGCTAAACTTCGACGGATTCACTGATTCTACAGTTTCCTGGGTACTGACATATTCACCATTAATTAACGGCAAATATAGCTTACCCAATTGCCCCCGCACCGACTCAAAAGCATCCTTTGCCTTCTGACTAGCTTCTGGAGTTGCAAAATCAGTATCCGCAACACCATTAAAAGAGGACAAGGGGACATTTTTAATCTCCTCTTCGCGTCTCTGCATCTGTGCGCGAGATAATTTGGTTTCTGGAGCAGCAAGTAACTCTTCAGGAGCAACATTAGCCAGATTTTGCCGTAAAAACGAACTATTAGCCGTATTTTCCAACAATCTCCGAATCAAATAAGCCATCCCCGGCAACAATTCTCCATAGGGACAGTAAACCCGCACGCGATAACCCTTATCAACCAGTGCTTTCCCTAACTTATCCCCCATCCCATACAACACCTGCATTTCAAAACAGCGACGGGGAACCTGCAAACTTTCAGCAATTGCGATCGCACGGGCTTGTGATCTAACATTATGACTACCGATGGCAGCATAGACATACTGATGATTTTCTAACAGCAATTGCGTAATCGCCTCAAAATTGACATCAGTTGCCGCTTTATCGTTATAAACTGGTTGCTGCCAATGTTTTTGCTCCGCCTTAATCGTTTCTTGATCCCAATAAGCACCCTTAACCAAACGAATCGTAATTGGTTTACCGCGTTGCTTTGCCCAGTAAATCAAATCCCTCGCATCCTGCTCACTATCACGGAGGTATGCTTGTACAGTCATACCAATATCCGTGCGATCGCGAAATTCTTCTTCGAGTAAAATTTTCTTGAGAATGCTAAAAGTAATATCTTTGTATGCATACTGTTCCATATCAAAGTGAACAGCAGCGCCTAATTCCTGGGCACGTCGCAATAAAATCCGAATCCGCGCACTAACTTTTTCCTCACTACCAACGGCATCCAAAGGATCGAATTGTGAGTAAAAAGCCGTTAATTTTACTGAAACCTGCACCTTTGGAATTGCTTGCCCATCAGCCTCATCAATTTGGGGTACGGAATTCCACTTTTTCGAGGCTGCGGTTAATTGTTCCATTAAATCCAGATAGCGTTCTAAATAAGATTGCGCTTCTGTTTCTGTAATTACAGCTTCACCCAGTAAATCTACGGTAAAAGCCATTTTCTCTTTACGTAAGCGTTCGATAGTTTTTAACGCCTGATTAATATTTTCACCAGCAATATATTTATAAGCTAATGTTTCTGTTGCTTTCGTGACTGTAGTTGCTGCTACCTGCCCCGGCATCGAATCGGGACTGGCAAAATTTAACATTCCTTTGAGTGCAGCAGGTAATTCTACCGACTCTTCACCCAAGTATTCCTGTAAATGTGCGGCAATCTCCGAGTTAGTATTTAACGCAGGTAAGGTATCGATAAAACGAAATAGTTGCACCCGCAAACTGGGATTACTCATCGCCCAGTCTAAAAGCTTATCATCCCAACGCATTTGGTCGCGGAGATTCGCGAAAAATGAACGATTTTCTTGGGTAGCTGCGAGAAGCTGTTTAGCAATCTCTTGGGTTTTTGCTTCGTAAGTGCTTGTTTGTGCTTGTAATACCACTCTTGACAGACTCCTTGTTCAAGCCGAGACTTTGTAAATTAAAGCCCGTGCTTCTATTTTGGCTTTTCCATTTTGCTCTCACCACATCTGAAGGTGCAAAGTATACAATTTTTTTTGATGGGACAGCCTCCAAGGTAGTATTTATACATAAGTAAAAATACTAGTTAAGTATATATAGTTGTAGATTAGCTCTAAGGATACTATTGGAGTGCGATCGCAAATTTGATTTTTCCCTCAGGGAATTATAATCGGTTTCAATATCTCATAAATTACTAATTAGGTGAATGAATCTAGAAAAAACTTACTTCTAGCTGTAATTACATCAATACTTGAATATCCAATACTTGAATATCCCCGGCTATTGCAAATTTGGAGATATGGTTTTTTAATGATTTATGATTAATATCAGTATTAAAACTTCTGAAAACATTATGCCTAAACCTAAAAAACAAAAATTTCCATATTTACTGGGTTCTAAATGGACAGCACAGCAAAAAGTAGATGGATGGAGACATTTTGAAGTTATCAACCGCAAAAATCAGGGGAAATGGGTATATGCAGAAATGATTTCCTCCTGTGACCCCAATGTAAAATTTTGGATTAACGCTAAGATATTGCAAGACCGAGAATTTTGGGAACCAGGATGGCAAACTCTACATGACATCCAAGCAAATATAGAAACCCAGAAATATTTTGCGGATGAGGAATTTGCAGGATACCGAAGTCAAAAGGAATAATAAATATGAGAAATTATTTTTCTAATTTCCAAAGTAGGAAGCGCTTACCATTATAAACTGGCTTAATTTGATAATTTTGGCTTTTTTTGATATTTTTTTGCAATGTTTCAGATGGATTAAATAAGAACACATTGTGAAAATTATCAGGAATTTTGCTAATCATCTTGCCTTCAGTTAATGCCTGAATTTTAACTTTTGGTTTTAAAAAATGACTCATTGAATATAAATTGCCCTCAGACCACCAATAATTTTCAATGAGTAAAAGTGGTTGTTCAGATTGATTCACAATCTTAGCTACTGGCAAATTTTCAGAAGCATAATACTTGTTCCACCAAGTTTCTGCTGGGGAGATGATTATACATGAGCTAATTCCGCATCCAATTAATGTTAATGTCACAATCTGCCATAATTTCTGTCGCCACATTGGAGACGATAAAATTATTTTCGTAGTCATTAAATAAGCAACAGCTAAGTGAATTCCTAAATAAGATGCAATTAAATATCGACTATTATATGAGCGAATTCCACCAAGTAGAATATCTGGTAATGCTAGAGACAGGAATGGAATACCTATTAAGCTCAAGATAAATATCCAAGTTTTTCTGGGAGCATGAAGACAAATATAATAAATTAAGTATCCTACTAAAATGAAAGTAATCGTCATACAAAAAATTGATAAGCTATTACTGAATTCACTCAAATTATTACTAGGATAAAAATCGATAAAAATACGGCTCAAGTCAATTGCCCAATGTCTCATCAAAACAAACAGTGGCATTGGTTGAGTTGCCCAATCCATTGAGCCAGCAACTTTTTCAGCGTGGGTAATAATAAAAAATAACCAAGGTACAAAAGTACACAGCGCTATTAATGTCGCAACTAAATAATTGATAAGTACTTTACTTTGGCGAATACCATAAGCTGCAAATACATAGATACCATGAGCTATGGCTAAATAGAAACACAATGTATGTGTATAGATTGAGAGTGACAAACTTGATGCATAAAGCCCCCAATTTAACTTGTTATTGATGCGGATAGCTCTGAGGAAAATAGCACTTGATAGTAAGATCATTACCATCTGCAAACTATACATACGTGCTTCCTGAGCATATAAAAGATGAAAGGGTGATACAGCTATCAGTGCTACGCCAATCCATCCTATAAGACTTGATTGAAACAACTCTAAACACAACCAATAAATACAGGGGAATGTTAGCAGACTAATCACAGCCGACAAACTTCTCATTACAACTACTGAGTTACCAAACCAATCTACCCACAATCTCAATATCACGAAGTACAAAGGCACGTGCTTAGAGTCTTCTTGTGCTAAAAATTTGATAGTGTCAATAACGTTAGACTCAGGATTAGGGAGATAATACTTAGGCAAATTTTCAACGCTGATTAGTTGATTGTTTGGTAATTTGTTATCCCACCATACTTCTGATGTATAACCTGAAATCTTAAATATGCTTGCAGTCTCATCAAACCAGAAAACTTTTCGTTCAAGATTGGTAAAGCGAAAAAAAATACTAATGACTAATATAATAATCAGTAAAAATCTCCACGACTTTGGAGCTAGTTGCCAACCAGTAACATTGGCATTCAGTAAATTGGAATGTGTAGTTTTTCCCACCATAAATTGTTTGTTGCCAATCAAAGAAGATTTTACAGCTTTATTTACTAAGGAACAAGAATTTAATAACTTGCAAGTCTGAACAAGTATGATATGGTGTGTTACGCTGCGCTAACAGCACCCTACTTTTGCACTTTATTTAATTCACATTCCATTTAATTCACATTCCTAAATTTTATTTTTTTACTAGTAACTAGCTTTGATAAATTTTGGTGATTACTACCCTGTGGGAAGCAAGCTACGTAATGACGTAAAATCGTAGTGAGTGCGTAAATCGTGTTATCTAGGGAAATAAATCTGTTAAATTTTCTGTTTTCCCAGCATTCATAACAGGTATTGATAGTGATACAACATCTGATAATGGTGCAAGTATCCGTTCAAGTTGTTGCAATGCTGACAAAGTACCACAAAATAATAATTGATCACGAACTTGTAATAACGTATTTTTTTCTGGTAGCTTCATAAATCTACCATCGCGACGCATTGCTTGAACTTGCACACCAAAGTCTTCAATTAATTCTAAATCTGCAATAGTTTGCCCAATCACAGGACAGTTATTACCTAAATTTATCCATTGACAAGCGCTATTTTCTCTGGGAATTGCCGCCTTGCCTTGAGCAAATTCGTCTAAAGCGGCAAATTCACCATCTTCACCAACTATTAATAACTTATCTCCTGCTTCTAATGTTGTTTTTGCGTCGGGATAATCAATTTCTTTACCGTTGAGACGCTGAATTGCCATTAAGCTGACACCTGTCAAATAGCGAATATCAGCCTCTTCCAAAGTCATTCCCACCAACGGAGAACCTTCAGGTAGAGAATACCAACGCCGGTTCAAATCTTGGGTTGCTTGACGTAAACTACGAGAGACTTCCGATTCTGTTTCTTCTGGACGCAAATCGAGATAGTGTCGATCACGTATTTGTTGCATTTCTCGCTGAATTAAAGAAGGTGATAAACCTAAATCTGTGAATAAATGTGCTGCCATTTCCAAGCTGGCTTCAAATTCTGGCTGGACAACTTCCCTTGCCCCTAATTGGTAAAATACTTCAATATTTTTGTTATTATTCGCCCGCACGACAATATCTAATTCCGGCGATAATTCCAAAGCCCGCTTTAACGATAGTCTACTACTCATCGGGTCAGGAAGTGCGATCGCCATTCCTTGGGCTGTAGTCACTCCCGCAGTTTCTAATACATGAAAGCTGGCACAATTACCGTAAACATACGGAACTTTGGCATCACGTAATTGCTGAATCCTCGCCTCTGACTGGTCAATGACAATTACTGGTAAATTATGCTGCTGAAATAATTTAACTAAGTTTTTACCAACACGTCCGTAACCACAAACAACTACATGGTTTTTAAGTGGTAAATCATCAGCAACTTCCAAAGCTTGCCCTTCGCCACTAATATAAGGCTTCAACCAAGGAATTGACTCTAACCAATCAAAGGCGATCGGTGCTAACCGCAACACAAATGGAGTTATTACCAAAGTTACGGCTGTCGTTCCCAAAATCAGTAAATATACTTTTCGAGAAACTAACCCTAAAGCTTGTCCTTCGCTGGCAAGAACAAAGGAAAATTCTCCAATTTGCGCTAATCCAACCCCGGCAATAATGGCAGTTTTTAATGGAAAGCGGAATAATTTTACAATTGGAGCCACAATCAAAAATTTACCAACCACTACTAGGGCTACCAACCCCAAAATTAATTCTAAGTTTTTCCATAAAAAGAACGGGTCGATTAACATACCGATCGCCACAAAAAACAAACTGGCGAAAATGTCTCGGATGGGTTCTACATAGGTCAGTGTTTGGTCGGCATATTCAACTTCCGATATCATTAACCCGGCAACAAATGCCCCCATCTCAATCGAGAGTCCCAGATATTCTGTCAACAGGGCAATACCCAAACACAGCGCCACGACACCCAGGAGAAATAATTCTCGGCTTTCTGTGCGGGCTAACAATCGCAATAAGGGAGGAATCAACCATTTTCCGGCAACTACAGCCCCAGCAGCAAATAAAGCGATTTTCACTAATGCCATTACCACAGCAATCCCGATCGCCTCAGCTGGTTTGTTGAGGGCAGGTAACACTGCTAGCATTAGCCCCAGCGCTAAATCTTGCACCACTAAAATCCCCAATAAAACCTGTCCGTGGGGTGTTTCCGTTTCATTGCGTTCCATTAAGCATTTGAGGACTACCGCAGTTGAGGACAGGGACAAAATCGCTCCCAAAAACACACCTTTGGCGGGTAAAACCTCCCAAGCCCCAGTAATCGCACAAATCAGGACAGTAAATCCAATTGTCAGACTGATTTGCAAGCCACCACCACCAAGAGCGATCGCCTGAACTTTCCTGAGTTCCGCAAACGAAAATTCTACACCCAATGCAAATAACAAAAACGCCACGCCAAACTGTGCTAACGTCTCAACTTGGATTAATTCCTTAATTAGCCCGAGTCCGGTTGGCCCTACCACCATCCCGCCAATGAGATACCCCAATAAAACAGGTTGTCGTAATAGCGCCGCTATCAAACCACCACAAGCTGCGACAGCGAGAACCGAAACCAAATCGATAATTAATCTAAAATCTTCTAGCACAGTTTTTCTAAAGAAATATTAAGACGCTCTAATCTCAGCATACAAAGTTTTATATATCTGTGGGAAGTTTCTAGTTCAGAGAGATACAAATTTAATCAAGATTTTGCCTGTCAATCCGGTTTGGGGAAAGTGGAAAGGAGATAAAATGCCTGAAAACACGCCAATTATGAGTTATTAGCTTTTGGCTGGGATTAACTCTGGTAAATCCTTAATAATTAATAACTCTCTGCATCCCTTAGTCACCATTTCATGCTGATCGTAGTTATTTCAGTAAACCGGAATCTCCCAGATGAGAATGTATGGGGTGTCTCCACTCATAAATATAAAATCAAAATTAATGAGTAGCCAAATTAACAGCACTTTCCGCTTATCGTTACTGATTATTACCGTCCTGGGTTTACTTTTACGAGTCACCAGTGCCTATTTTTTCCCGAATATGATTTGGCCCGATGAGATATTTCAAACCTTAGAACCTGCCCATCGGCTCAGTTTTGGTTATGGCATTATCTCTTGGGAATGGCGTGATGGTATTCGTTCTTGGGTATTTCCGGGTTTCTTAGCGGGGATTATGCGTCTGACAGCATGGATGGGTGAGGGAGCTAATGGATACCTGTGGGGGGTAAAAATATCTTTATGTTTGTCGTCCCTGAGTGTCGTTGTCGTTGCTTTTTGTTGGGCATATCGTACCAGTGGCATTTTAGCGGCATTTATTACTGGTGTTCTTTGTAGTGTTTGGTCGGAAATTATTTACTTTGCACCGAAAGCATTAAATGAAGCGATCGCGACTTATCTGCTTTTGCCTGCATTGTATCTGGGTATTTACAGCAAATTCCGCCAAACTCAGATGGGTTTCTTTTGGGTGGGCTGTCTGTTGGGAACTGTCGCCGGCTTACGTATCCACCTTTTACCAACGATTCTCCTAGCTGTGGTATTTATCTGTGGTAAGAAATGGCGGAGTCAATTATTTCCAATCGCAGCCGGTATTCTCTTGGCATTAATCATTTTTGGTACAGTTGATGCCTTCACTTGGAAATACCCTTTTCAGTCTTTTTGGTTGAATTTCTGGATTAACTCAGTTGAACAGAAAAGTCACAATTATGGTGTTTCTCCTTGGTATGGATACATATCCCTTCTCTGGCAAGCTTGGTCAATTTTTACCCCAGCAATTATTGTCTTAGCTGCGATCGGCGCTCGTCGTAGCCCAATTTTGTTATGGTTAAGCTTGGCAATTATTGTCACCCATAGTGCTTTTGCTCATAAAGAATATCGCTTTATTTACCCAGCGATCGCAATGTTAATGATATTGGTAGGATTAGGGGCAACTGAATTACTCAAAAAATATTTTCCCCCAGAACTTACCAGCCAAAAAATTATTCCCACTATCTCAACTTGTCTCTTAATTTGGATCATTCCCTCGGTGGGATTAATGTTTCTGAGTCACCAAACCCATTGGTATCGTTCCTACGGTAATTTAATGACTTTCCAACAACTTAGTACCAAAACCAATATCTGTGGTGTGGGGTTACAAGAGATTCCCCCAGTCTTTTCTGGAGGTTATACCTATCTCCACCATAATGTTCCCCTATTTATTTTGGAAAAAGATAGCGACTGGCAACAATGGCAAAGCCATTTTAATTATGTCGTGAGTAAATCTCCCTACCCCCCTAACAATCCAAACTATCGAAAAAAGCAATGTTTGCGTCAAGCTTGTGTTTATCAGCGAGAGGGTAGTTGTTCCCCTATCCCGGGATACCATATCAATCAGGTTTTAAAGGCGAAGAATGAGTAGTATCAAGCGGCTCAGTTATTATTCATTTTTCCCCACATCCCCCAATCCCCGCGTCCCCGCGTCCCCGCGTCTCCCAACCTCCGTATCCATCTTAATTAACCTGACTATTTATAATGTCTCTAAATAACTTAATAAATCTGCCATTTCTTTAGTACTAGCTTGAAATTTAGGCATTGGTGGAGTTTCGCCACTGATAACTTGGTGAATTAATCCATAGCGAGACTTATGTTTGGAAACACCTTGCAAGCTGGGGCCAACTCGTCCAGAAGCTTCCAAACCATGACATCCAGCGCAATTAATTTGGAATATTGCATGTCCTTGCACTGGGTCGCCTTTCAGTGCTAAAACAGTTTTGACGTATGGGTCAGAGGCTTGCACCACACGCACGACAAATATGCTTAAAACAATAGCAAGCAAAATTGCCAGCACCATCAAAATGACGCGCTGTAGAAGAATGGAAGGTGTGGTAATCCGGTTATCCAAAAGGTGTACTTTGAAAATATAGGTTTACAAAAAGTTTTCATTTCATACACATAGCTTAAAAGTTCTTGATGCAGTCTGCAAGCGCGATCGCATATTTCTGCACAAGCATGAGTTTCTACAAGCAAGATAGAAAGCGGGATTTATGTTGAATTTGGTACAATCGGGTGCAGGAATAAATTTTGAATGAATGTAACAAGGAGATTAAAAGTGGTTGAACCCTTATTGTGCGGAATTGTTATTGGTTTAATTCCCGTTACCCTCGCTGGATTGTTTTACAAGGCTTACATTCAATACAAGCGCGGTAATCAATTAGGAATTTAGGTTCGGACTAAATTGATGGATGGGGAGAGGGGAAGCCGCAAAGATGGGGAAAATCAAGAAATTTTGTCTTTACGTCCCCTACTCTCCATTCTCCACAACTCGATAAAAAGTTAATCCTGTATTTCCATAAGTCTTTTGACGGCAGATTTCCCAAGCTGTTATGTTTGGTGCGTTCCAGCTTTCGGAATCATGTTCTACTGCTATTTCGCCGTTTGTCTCTAAAAGTTGATATTGGGCTATGGCTTCCAATACAGGTGCATACAACTCACTAGCATATGGTGGATCAAAGTAGATGCGATCAAATTGCTGTCCTGCAAGTTTTGGTAATTGCTTGAGGACATCACCCTTCAATATTTGATATTTTTGGTCATGTGTGGCTACTTTCTGCCAATTTTCTTGAATAATCCTATAGGCTTGACTCGATCGCTCCATACCCACAACAAAACTAGCGCCACGACATAGGGCTTCCGCCCCCATTGAACCACTACCAGTACAGATGTCAAGCCATCGACAGCCAGAAATCTTTCCCTGCCAAATATTAAATAATGCTTCCCTTACCCGCGCGATCGTTGGTCGCGTTGCTTGACCTGGCAAAGTTTTTAGCAGGCGATTTCCGTATATTCTCAGACTCATTTGGTTTGGGATTGGGGATTTGAGATTTTAGACTAACTCTAAAATACTATTTACCCTTGACCATTCATCATTTCCCAATTACCCGCTTCCCCATCCTTAAGCAGCTACTTTCATCCATACCTGGGAGACAAAGTTAGAAAGAATTTGTAAACCGATATTTGAGGATTTTTCGGGGTGAAATTGCACAGCCATCAGATTATCACGGGCAACAGCAGCAGTAATACTTTGGTTTCCGTGGGTGACGATTGCAGCTTGATCACTCTTGTCAGTGGGATCAACATAATATGAATGAACAAAATATACCCAGGGTTGGGGAGGTAGGTGTTCCCACAACAGGTTTTTTGGTTGGGTAAATTCGAGTTGGTTCCAACCCATATGAGGAATTGTAATATTGGGTTCGGGAAGGAAACGTTTAACTTTTCCTTTAATGATTCCGAGTCCCGGTTCGCTTCCTTCTTCAGAAGATTCAAAGAGAATTTGTAAACCCAAACAGATGCCAAGAAAAGGTTTTCCAGATGCGATCGCGTTTTTTATGGGTTCTTCTAAAGAACGCGATCGTAAATGTTGAACTGCCGGATCGAAAGCACCCACTCCAGGTAAAACGACAGCATCCGCTTGTTCGATAACTTTTGGAGAGTCTGTAATTCTGGGAGTTGCTCCAGCTTTTTCCAGTCCTTTGCAAACTGAGTGTAAGTTTCCCATGTCGTAATCTACGACTGCGATTATTGCCATTTACCTGCTCCCTATAAAATATTTATTATGGAGACTTTTTATATTGTAAATAATATTTTGTATGACGAAAAGATTTCTATTAACTTCTTTTGACATTTGGTTGCCACATCACACATCAAATTCGTCAGATGATTTATTAACGGAACTTGCCAAGGTTGAGTCTATCCCTTACGAATTGATTTTTTTAAGAAAATTACCCGTAGATATCAAAAGTGCCAGCGATAAAGTAATAGCCAAAATTGTTGAAACTCAGCCAGACTATGTTATTTGTTGTGGCATGGCAGAAAGTCGAGAGAAATTAAGCGTCGAATCAAATGCTCGGAGGAGAGTCAATCTTGAAGAGAATAGTAGCGAATCTGTTTTGCGTACATCTATAGATTTAGAACACTTAGTACGGGAGTCAGTCGCACTTGAGATTAGCCACAACTGCGGTCGATTTGTTTGCGAAGGTTTATATTATTCGGTACTGGAATTCCTCAGTTTTCATCCCCAGTTTTCTTGCCAATCTCATCCGCAAAAAGTGTCTTGTATTTTTGTTCACGTTCCCATTTTGACCAAAAATAATTTATCAGTTATATTGAAATGTTTCCTATCAATTATTCACCATCTGGCACTTTCAGAATCACAAGAGCGTCTTTAATCCGAAGAAAATATATCAGTATATGTTGCCATTCTTACTATCTTTTTCTCTAGCTCAGGCTACCCCTGCTGTACCTCCTGCCCCACCGGAAGAAGTGATCCAAATTCAAGAGGTGCGTTCCTTACCCGGTAGGCTAGATAGCGTACCGGTTTTTAACAGTAATAGCCCCGAAAAAGTTGTAAACCCAGGGATTTTACTATCCACTTTCCCCTCAGCAGGTAAAAAGAATCCACAAGCCCATTTAAACTTTCCTTTTCGGGGTAGATTTGATGTTTTTGCCCATCATGTTTACCAAGCGTCAAGTCCCGATAATCTCAGATCGCTTTATCTTGGCATCATCTTATACAATCCTGGTAAAGAACCCGTCAAGGTTAGTGTTTTGCAAGCAGCAAGTTATCTCAGCCAACCTGATGCCCCATTTATCGAGTTACCTGCCTTTGCTCAGAACCTGGAAGGTAAAATATATGCTGGCCCCGGTAGTCGGGTAATGAGTGATATTTTACGAGGAATGCGACAAGATGTTTTCCCGCAGGAGATGACAATTGCTCCTGGAGAGTATCAAATGCTACTGAACACTTCCATTCCTGTAGAGGGATTGACTCCGCCTCTAAACGGCAGATCAACCTATGCAAGATTGCGAAGTAGCGGAACTATCTATGCAGCAAGTTTAGCGATGCCAGCAGGTAATAATCCTGATGGGACTGAAAAAGCGCCAACTCTGGAAGAATGGCAAAATTTATTAAATAATGGTGAATTATCAACACCAAGAGATATTCCACCTACTCCTTTAGCACAAACTAGCCAACGCAAATACGGACGTGTGTCAGGAGTTGCCAGAGGTTCTTATTGGAGAGCATCACTTACAGATAGTCCCAAAACCAGATTTTTAAGCATTCCCCAACCCGGACAAGCATTTTCCTATGGATTAAGTACATTACATGGTGGCACATTGGGTACAAATCAAATTCAAAGTGCTCCAATGTTGGTGCGCTACTCTGACACTGCATACTTAGCGCATGGTAACTATGGTGTGCAATATAGTTTCAGATTGCCGCTACATAACAATACACAAACAGCACAAACCGTAGCAGTAGCCGTGCAAACGCCTATTAAAGAAGATGTATTGAGTCAGAAAGGATTACGTTTTTTTGCAGAATTAGCTCGTCCGACTTTCTTTAGAGGTACGGTAAGAGTCCGTTACCGGGATGACTTGGGCAAATTCCAAACAAATTTCGTACATTTGGTACAGAAACGTGGGCAAACTGGAGAACCATTAGTGACTCTGCCCATTCAGCCAGGCGAAAAAAGACTTGTGGAAGTTGATTTTCTCTATCCACCCGATGCGAGTCCACCACAAGTACTGACGGTGCAGACATTACCTAAAAGCAATGGGGAGATGGGAAAATAGGAGGATGCAACGCCGAAAAATTAATCGTCAGCACTACTGATGAGTTGGACTTGATATTTTAAGTCGCCTCTATTTGTCTCCCATACATATTCGCAAAAATGTGATCGCTCTTGAGTAACCATCAAGGTAAATTGTATTTTTAAATACTAGTAGAGATTTTTGTTGCATTTTTGCCTATAATTTTGCCGGGATTATCTTTTGGCAAAAGTGCATTTTTGCCATAGTTGATCTGGAAAATATCTGGAAACAAATTCTGGAAAAACTTTTGGCAAATCTACACAGGATACAAATCAGTTTCCCTGTTTTTGCCAAGATGATATTATTTCCCAAATATTTCCCGAAACAATTACAGGGTAATAATCGGCATGAGTGAACAAACTATCGAAGGCAAGGGGAAAGGATTTCTCGTTTTGCTTTTGCCTATCTCTTTTCTGATTGTTTTCCTGGTTTCTACCTGGCGAATTTGGCTAGGGCTGATATTGCTGATAACTGGTATTAATCTTTGGCGAAACTACCAATGGCAGAAGTGGAGTCAAGGAGTTAACCCAATTTTCAATCAGTTGGTTCAGCAAAACCAGGGTAGTTTAAGCCCAATAGATTTGGCAATTAAGGGCAATTTTTCTGCTAGTTCAGCAAAGCGGTTTCTGGATAACAAGGCATCAGAGTTTGGTGCTAGCATCATCAATACTGAGGATGGTAAACAAGTTTACTACTTTATGACTGCCAATATTCTTGGCGATATTTTGGATAGTAGCGAACCTGTAAAAGAATTGCCATCATCTCGTTTGGCAAAAGCATCAACACAACTTTTCACATCAACCGCAGTCGTTCCTGCGGTGCTGGAAGAGAAAGAGCCTGTATTCATCCCTGAAAAAGAATTAGTTGCGGATATTGAACCTATTGAACCTGTAGAGGCTGATTTAAGCGCCCCAGCCACTCTAGAGGAAGCAAAAAAAACATTAGCAAAACAATTAACCTTTGGTTCCTTAATTCAATCAGAACTAGCCAAAAGGTTAAATGTTTACTCGAGCACAGTATTTAAACGTCGCGGGGATGTTGATTTTCCAGAATGGAGTCGTAGTCGTGATCCAGATGGTATTGCTTGGAGGTACGATCGCAAAACTAGGGAATTTTTTCCAATTGATACATAGGGTATTGGGTATTGGGCATTGGGAAATGAACACTTTTCATTCTTAATCCACTCCCTCACTACCCACAGCTTCCCCAATTGAATTAAATCCTTGTTCTTCAAGTTTGACAAGTAAACCTTGAAGAATACGGCGAATCATCCATGGGCCTTCGTAAATCCAACCCGTGTAAACTTGAATCAAACTAGCACCGGCAATTATCTTTTCCCAAGCATCGGCTGCGGTGAAAATGCCACCAACGCCGATAATTGGTATTTGTCCTTGTGTTTGTTGATAAATAAAACGGATAATTTCTGTAGAGCGATCGCGTACTGGCTTGCCGCTAATACCTCCTGCCTCTGCTTGCGGTGTTTTCCCGGTTCGCTCAATTATTTCTGTATGCAATCCATCCCGGCTAATTGTTGTATTCGTGGCAATAATCCCCGCCAATTTGTAGCTTTTGGCTAATTCAATAATGTCTAATATGGCTTGCCATTCTAAATCAGGAGCAATCTTGACAAAAATGGGTTTTTGTGAATCATCTGGTTGCAGATTTTCTTGATTTAAAGCATCGAGAATCGCAGCCAGCATTGAGGCATCTTGAAGCGATCGCAATCCAGGTGTGTTTGGTGAAGAGACGTTGACAACAAAATAGTCACCGCAATTTTTGAGCAAGCGGAAACTATCACGATAATCTTCTGCCGCAGTTTCTAGAGGGGTAATCTTTGATTTCCCTAAATTCACGCCGATGGGAATTGGTAAGTTAAACTGTCTACGTACTAGTGTTAATCGTTCTGCCATCTCAGCAGCACCCTGGTTATTGAAACCCATACGATTCAATACTGCATTATCCAGAGGCAAGCGAAATAAACGTGGTTGTGGGTTTCCCGGTTGGGCGTGAAAAGTAACAGTACCCAATTCCGCAAATCCAAATCCCAAACTACCCCACACAGGGGCAGCAACACCATCTTTATCAAAACCAGCAGCCAAACCCACAGGATTGGGAAATTTCAAGCCAAATAAATGTTGTTCTAAACGTGCATCCGATAAACACAAAGTTTGCTGCAAACGTTGATTTACCCAACTTGTGGCGGGACGCTGACAAATCTCACCCAGCCAACTTAAACTGCGAATCGTTAGGGAATGAAGCTGTTCTGGATCGGTTTTAACAATGTTAAATAAAAAAGGACGAATAGCGGTTTGATAAATGTCGCGCATGGGGTATTCGGCATTAGTTTGGTAAAATCCGGTAACTTTACCATCTCATGTCTTTTGACTTTTTTTGCTAAATTTCTTGTTTTTAAGTCGTTACGCAAAACTAAATATACAGCATTTTCCATTTGAGTCAGGTACAGTTCTGACTCCGTATTTATCGGCGCGCAATCTGCTTCAGACCCCAGAAATCGGCAGTTCAATTACAAATTTGCTGCCTGCACCTAGTGTCGAATCAAACCACAACTTGCCGCCATGCTTTTCAGTCACAATCTGATAGCTAATTGACAAGCCTAATCCCGTACCTTTACCAACAAGTTTGGTGGTAAAGAAAGGATCAAACAATCGCGATCGCAAGTTTTCGGGAATTCCCAAACCATTATCAGCGATCGTAATCTGCACCTGGTTTGAGGTTAGTTTGGTGGTGCGAATCCAGATTGTATTGGGGTTGGCAACAATTTCCTGGAAACTGCGGTTTCGATTGCTCTCTTCTAAGGCATCGATCGCATTCGCCAGCAGATTCATAAACACCTGGTTGAGTTGTCCTGCCAAGCATTCTACCAACGGCAGTTCGCCATATTGCTTTACCACCTCAATGGCTGGACGTTCGGCGTTGGCTTTGAGGCGGTGTTGCAAAATCATCAAGGTATTATCGATGCCTTCATGGAGATTCACCGACTTGAGTTCCGCTTCATCCAAGCGCGAAAAGTTACGCAATGACAGTACAATTTCTCGAATCCGCTCTGAACCTACTTTCATTGACTTAAGAATCTTCTTTATATCCTTATTTAGGAAGTCGATATCTATATCCTCTAGCTCTGCTTGAAGAGATTGGGGCGGGTTAGGATAGTGCTGTTGATAGGCATTCAATAATTGCAACAGGTCTTGGGTATATTGATTTACGTAAATGAGATTACCGTAGATAAAATTGACGGGATTGTTGATTTCATGGGCTACCCCTGCTACCATTTGTCCCAAAGCAGACATCTTTTCATTTTGCACCAGTTGGGCTTGGGTTGACCTCACTTCCCGTAATGCCGTTTGCAACTCCTGTGCCTTTTGCTCCAGACTGAGACTGTACATCTCCGACTGATGGCGAGAAAGTTGCAGTTGCTCGACCATATAGTTAAATTTCCGAGCCAACAAACCCACTTCATCTTCAGTCAGGACAGGGGCACGTTGCTCAAGATTGCCAGCAGCAACTTGAGTGGCTGTATGAGCAATCTCTAAAACCGGGCGCACAATCAGACGGGCTAACCAATACAATCCCACGGAAAGAGTCCCAGCCGAGATCAACCCCATTAACATGATTTTCTGGGCTAATTTCTTAGCTGGTAAGTCGGCAACATCCTGGCGCTCCTCCACCAGCAAACTCAGCCCCAGATTACTTAAACTGTGGTACACACCAATCACAGATGTCTGGGCATAGTTTTGATACAGTCCACTGCCATTAAGTCCACGCATCGCCGCGTCAATAGCCACACTAGAAACTGCTTGCCCAACTGGAGTATTGCTCAGTGTTTGGGAAACTAGAGTATTGCTTGTCCCAACAGTGCTGATCAAGTAAGCATCAACTACTGTCCCTAAACCTGTCTGTGCCTTCATTATCTCACTTAATCGATTGAGATTGAGGTGCGTGACGATAACACCAATACGTTCTCCTTTAGTACCCCGTAAAGGCGTTGCAAATGTGACAATCAGCTTGCCGGAGGCTGAGGAACTATAAAAGATGGGCGTTGTGGGTTTTCCAGGTTTAACCTCCTCGAAATAGGTTAAGTCAGCAGAGGACTCGTACTCTCCCTCTCGGGCTTTATCGGTTGATACAATGACGCGATCGCCACGATCCAGAAGCGAAAGTTCCGTAAAACTACCCCGCCTGTCGTTGATTGAGGTGAGATATTCTGCTAGTAAGAGCTTTGCAGCAGCGCGATCGACACTATTTGTTTTTGCATCCAGTAGCACTCGGCTTTGGCTTTGAACCATTGGCAACTGAGTCATCGAGAGAAAAATGCGTTGCTGATCCTCAAACCAACGGTTAATTTCATTCTCCTTCAGGGTTGCTGCCACACGGAGTTGATCAAACACAGACTGTTGGAGAGAGGTTTGTGCCCAACAGAAGGTTGCTCCCCCAGTGATACCTACCGACACCAAAGACAGTAACAAGAAGTATCCAGACAGTCGAGTCGTAAGATGTCGCTTCCACCATTTCCAGGGTTTAATTTTTCTGAAAAGATTGTATACTAATGCCATCCAGCAAATATCTCCCGAATCTTCTGGATGGCTTCATCTCCCCCTTGTTCAACGCTTAGAGCATTGGTTGCAATCTGACTGATCACCTTTCCCCACACATCCTGTTGAAATACTTGACTGTAGGCGGGGGATTGTACAGAGTAAAAAAGACGGGTTGGCCGATCGCGTAGTGTCTTTGCCAAAACGGGAATATGGGGATCAGTCGCATTTGTCCAGAAGGAATCCTGCCAAGCCTCTGGCATGACGGGGAAAAAGCGCCCCCAGGAACTTTTAACGAAGTTTTGCAATACCTGCGGTTGAATCAAATAGGATAAAAATGCTTTTGCTGCTTGTTGTTTCTGGGATGATGAGAGAATTACAACTTGGTTGACCGAGACTAGATGCTCCAGGGGTTTACCGTCGGGTTTATTGGGAAAATCCATCGTGCCTAATTGCTGAAAATAAAGTTCTTGATTGTCTCGCTGGGAAACTGGAATTGACATCGAAGGATTCACAGTCATCGCTACAGACCGATTCAGCAACGCACGATTGTTGTCTGGTGTCAACCACTTGGTTGCAGTTGGTGGAGCATAACCCTGCTTGTAAAACTTGGTGTACCATTCCAAACAGCGAATAATGCCCTGGCGCACCGTGGAGTTGTCGAGTTGCAGTTTGCCTTGCCCATCTAACAATTGAACATTGTATGCTTGCAAGACTTCTTCAAAAAATACGTAAGTATCTGAATTCCCTGGCGAAGTTTGGATGCCCAGTCCATAGAGGTCTGGATTTTGAGGGCGGAGGGTCTTTTGTAGGTTCTGCCAAAAGTTCCAGAATTCATCCCAGTTGGTGGGAATATTGCGATCGCCTTTGGCGGGGCTTTGTCCATCACTCAAGCCGGCTTTCTCAACGATATCCCGCAAATAAAAAATGTACGTAGCTTCTTGACTTAGAGGCACCGCATAGTAGCTGCGTTTTTTCTCTACGTTATTATAGAAGGAGACTGCTTCTAAGGCTGTGGGAATATAGGCTGCCTTTACAGGTTCTACAATATCTGAGATATCCACCAGTTTACCTTCCCAAGCAAAGCGTGGGTTGAGGGCTAAATCTCCCTTATAGGCATACAAAATATCCGGCGGATTGCCAGCCTGATAAGCCCTTTCTAACTTTTGCAGAATATCATCTTGCTTGTGGAACGAAAGGTTAACGGCAATACTACTCTGCTTTTGCCAATCCTTCACGATTTTCTGAATAGCTTCATCTTCAGCCAAAACCAGCCCCTTCGTCCACCAAATTTCCAGCGATACCGGTGATGAATTGCCAGCAGATTGAGTAATACTTGGAGCCTTGGCTGTACAAGCAGCAGTCAAGGTGCTTAATGTCAGCCAGATCATCTGCCGACGGGTTAAGCCACGGGAAGATTTACTACGCTGATAAAGATGTTTTTTCATGGTTGATGATGCCTTTTAATTTTTGAGGCGTCCGAATTTAGTATTCCCAGATATGCATCAATATTTATAGCCAGATTTCAACCCATACCATATGTCAACAACCCCACCCGCAAGGGGATGGAGTTTCCCAGAGAACCTCATGAAGATTATTGTTTGGCAGTGCCTAGTCCTAATTCCTAATTCCTAATTCCTAATTCCTAATTCCTAAATTACAACTCCTCGCTCAGCACTCTTTCCCTTCTGAACTATAGATTGAAGTAATATTTTGGGCATCCTATATAGTAGCAATCTATATTAATTAATATTCACGCGATCGCCAGATGGTTCAGCCACAAAGACCTATAGCCGCCGAACAGCATATAATTTCCTTGGGACGGGTTCTTCAAAGCCTGAGAGAAGAGGACGATGTTGATGTTTTAATTGAAACAATCATCTCTTTTGTCAAAGACCAGTTTGACTATAACTTGGTCTGGGTGGCACTTTACGATCGCCTTAATCACATCTTGATCGGTAAAGGTGGTTTATTGCCAGAGAATACTAATAATCCTCATTTTCTCACTCAACGTTTAGTGTTGAGTCCTGGGGATTTACTAGAACAAGTTGTCATCGAGCAACGTCCCCTTGGTGTCGCTGATTTACGCGCCGAAAAACGTGCAGAAGGATGGCAGGAATTTGCTAAAAGGCACCAACTCCAAGGAACCATAATTTTACCAATTCGTTACAAAGACAAATGTTTAGGTTTGTTGATGCTAGCTTCCTTGCGTTGGGGTTATCTGTTACCGACTGATGCCAAAGCCAGATTGATGATGGTATTGGGGGAACTTGCCGCAGCCCTGCATCAATATGAGATGAATTGGCAACAAAAACAAAATAAGCGTTTGGAAGCGCCTCTGTTAGATTTGTTACAAAATTTACAAACACTCAGTAACTTGGAACAACGACTAGAAGCTGTTTTACAAACAACACACAATTTTGTTGCTCCTAATTATACACACATCTACTGGTTTGAAAGGGAAGGTCGGTACTTTTGGAGACGAGCTACAAATCAGTACAATCAAAAAAACGGATTACCAGGGCGTAAAGATAAGTCTTCACCAACTTCCATTACTGTTGAGGAATTAAGTGATTTTTATTACGCTTTGGCAGTAAATGAAATGGTGTCAATAGGGGAAGGACGGACTTCCCTCAAAAGTCATTTTACAGTCCAATTGATGCAACGTTTGCATGTGCGATCGCTACTGGCGGCTCCAATTATTTGGCAAAGGGATTTACTAGGATTTATTGCCGTCGAAGCCAATGAGCCAAGGATTTGGAAGGAAACCGATAAAAACTTTGTTCAAGGTGCAGCAGGTTTAATTTCGTTGACATCTCCAGTTGCAGATATGGAAGCGACAATTAAATCTATTCGTGATGAAGCTGAATTAACCAGTCAAGTCGCTAGGGGTATCTGTAGTGAAGGGGACTTTGAAGAAATTTTTAGTGACTGCGCTGGTAAAATTCTAGCCTATTTGGGAGCGACAAGGTTGATTTTACTTGTTCATAATCCTGACAAAAATAGATACGAGATTTTGCATCAAGCCCAAGCAAATAAATATCGTCCCTTAAAGCTTAATTTCGACGAATTGCGCCAAGTTGATTGGCAACTGTTGCAACGTAGCGAAGAAGCCATTGGTGTGGAAAATGCAGAAGACTTGCGATTTTTTAACTGGCGATCGTCATTACTGGAAGTTGGCGTACAATCTTTTATTATTGCTAATTGTGTGGCGGGAAAAGCTCCCGAATCCTTGTTAATGATTACCCATGAAAATAACAGAGCTTGGACAGTTAAAGAAAAGGAATTAGTGCAACTTGTCAGCCAACAGTTTGGTGTCATTACTCGACAGTGGCAACTCCACCATAACAGCAAGCAGCAAGAAAGAATTATGCAAAACCTCCAGGATTGTTTGCGTATTCTCGAACAAGTTGAAGTGGCTAATAGCGAACCTGGTAACAAGCACCTGGAAATGATTTCCTTGCGACAAATTGCATCAGTTCTCACTTGCCCTTTAGTATTCATGTTGTCATGGATACCTGGCGAAAAATATGCTGAAATTATACTGGGAGTCGTTGCGGATAACTTTAATATCAAAACTGATGCATTAATACCAGTGAAAGCCGAAGCGCTAATTCAATTGGCATTAACAACACCAGATGCACATCCCAGCATATTACTAGTCAAAGCTTATGATTTACCCGAAGAAACTCGCAAGTGGATGTATGGGAAGGGTATTGGTCAGTTATTATTAATGGCATTACGTGCAGCCCCAGATTACGAGGCAACTGGTGTCATAGTCATGGCTGATACATTACATCGTCGTTGGTCAGAACAAAGCTTAAAAGCAGCAGAGGCAATAATTTGTCAATTATCCTGGTCACAAAGACAAAAGTTAGTCACGCAAAACATCCTAACTGATCAGAAAAAATTACAACAGCTGAATTGGTATAAACACCGGCGCTATGAAGAGAACCAACGTTATTTAGCCTCGTTAATTACCCAAATCAAAAACTTAGGTATTCCCAAAACTGAATTCTCGCAGGTGCGTTACCAACAAATATTACGCCAATTAGAAAATACTAATTTATCAATAGCAGGATTATTAAGAGATGAACAATGGACATTAGATATTGCCCATGATCGGATAGTAATCCCCAGTTTACTCAAGCGATCGCTTGAACGAGTCGATAGTTTACTCAAACAACAAAAATTATGGGTGGGTATACATGGTTTAGGCCAAAATGCAACGGACGACGCTAATAGCAGAGTTAATACCAATACCCAGTCATCACAATACTCTTTAATAATTATTGGTGATATTGCTAAAATTGAGATTGTACTAAATGAGTTGTTAATATCAGCCTGTGAGCGTTCTGTTTCTGGAGGGAGAATTGACTTTTGGTGTCGTCGCTTAGATGAGCGTTCTTTAGAGCTTTCGATTACTGATAACGGCACTATTGATCCGCAGCTACTCACAGAACTATACCAAGATAGTCCAAAAGACATATTAGGATTATCACACCTAAACAAACCCCCAGGTTTACACTTACTTATTTGCCAAAACCTCATGCAACAAATGGGAGGAGAATTACACTTTTATCAGCTTCCCGATAGTCGTATTGTTAGCCGATTATTACTACCTCTAGCAGTCAAATAGTTCTTCTTGTGTACATCGTTCTTGATGTCTTTATTTAATATTCAGAGATTCACTTTGAAATATATAACTATTCAGAATTAACTATTTCCTAATTCCAGAATTCAAAAACTCTCGTACCACTTTTAAATACATATCTCCATCTTCCAACATCGGAAAATGACCTGTATTTTTCATGACAACAAGTTCAACCTGATCGTTGAATTCTGCCGCCTTTTCTGCTAACTTCGCCGGAATAATTTGGTCATATTCTCCAGCAATTAACAATGTTGATACGGCTAACTTTTTAAATTCTCCTGGCATTATCTCAGCTTGATATTTACTCACTGATGTGAATATTGTTCCTAAAGCTGCATCATAATCTGCCATCAGAAAATCATCTAAAAATGCTTGTCTTTCCTTATTTGGAATCGGACGATGCAAAAATCTTGCCATAAACATACGGTTAACAAATGGTATTTTGCCTAACCATTGAGGACGAAATTTAACTACATAACCGCCAAATTTATAGAAGGCTTCAAATGATTTTTTGTCATACTCAAATACACCGCTACAAGTTAAAATTGCTCTTTCGACTCGTTGCGAATAGCGGTTAATAAATAAAGTCGCTATTGAAGCACCCATTGAATGGGCGTTGATATATACTTTTCCAAGCTCTAAGTTATCTAGTAGTGCTGCTAAATCATCAGCATATTCTTCCAGTTCATAAGTCAATTCTGCTGCTGCTGCCTCTTGTGCTGGTATAGATCCTGCTTCTACAACAGCTTCCCCTGCTTTTTCTAAGGCTCTTGCTTTGCCTTGGGAACGTCCAAAGCCGCGCATGTCATATAGTAAACAATCAAACTTATCTGACAATACTTGTGCCGTACTTTGCCAATACCGAGATGAACCAGCCCAACCATGCATAAAAACCATCACAGGTTTACTTTCGGAACCGGATGGTTGTCTAATCCATTCATAGTAATGTTCAACACCCCGAACTTGAATGTGGGACATAAATTTCGCCCTTTACCCTCAGTCATTTGTCCTCTGCTTCTGATTATGACTGATCACCAATTACAAAGGACAAATAACTAATCACTGTTAACAAATACCTAAGGTAAATAGCTAACTAAGCTGATTCAGGCTTAGGTAAGGAAGAAGGATGCACTATCAACTCTGCCGTAGAACGTTTCTCAACCATTTCCCGTGTCACAGAGCAGTGTCCCACATCTTTACGGGATGGCATTTCGTACATGACATCTAGCATTAGTTCCTCAATAATACCGCGCAATGCTCTGGCACCTGTTTTTCTCCGGTATGCTTCCTGGGCGATCGCTCGTAAAGCTTCTGGTTTAAATTCGAGTTGGACGTTGTCCATCTTCAGCAATTTTTGATACTGCTTGACCAGAGCGCTACGCGGCTGCGTCAAAATCGCCATCAATGCTTCTTCGTCGAGTGGGTCTACAACTGCCACCATCGGAACCCGCCCAATAAACTCTGGTATCATCCCAAATTTCACTAGGTCATCTGGTTCTAAATGATGCAGTGTATCGGCAATACGTTTTTCTTTTGATTGGCCTTCGCCCGGTTGCACAAAGCCCATTGACTTTTTGCCAGTTCTCTGCTCAACCACTTTTTCCAAACCGACGAAGGCACCACCACAAATAAATAAAATATTGCTAGTGTCGATCTGAATACAATCTTGATAGGGGTGTTTACGCCCCCCTTGAGGTGGTACGTTAGCGACAGTGCCTTCGAGCATTTTCAGCAAGGCTTGCTGTACCCCTTCACCCGATACATCACGGGTAATTGATGGGTTTTCACTCTTGCGGGCAATTTTATCAATTTCGTCGATGTAGATAATGCCCCGTTGCGCTTCTTCTACATCTAAATCTGCCACCTGCAACAATCGTAGTAAGATGTTTTCTACATCTTCACCCACATATCCAGCTTCGGTGAGGGTGGTTGCGTCAGCAACTGCAAAGGGTACATCGAGGATTTTTGCCAGGGTTTGCGCCAAAAGCGTTTTCCCGCAACCTGTAGGACCAATTAATAATATATTTGACTTTTGCAATTCAACTGCATCATCAGTAGCAGCTTTGCTATTACCCTTGGACTGAATAATTGCCAATCGTTTGTAGTGGTTATACACCGCAACCGATAGTACCTTCTTAGCTTCATCTTGACCGATAACATGCTCATCAAGATACTTTTTAATCTCTCGCGGTTTCGGTATTTGATTGAATGAAAGATTACTGGAACGGGTACGGCGTTTCTGAGGTTGTTCGGACTTGGGAGCAGGTTGAGCCGCCGCAGCGCCGTTTGTGTCGAGCAACTCCTCATCTAGTATTTCATTGCACAAGTCTACGCATTCATCGCAGATGTAGACTCCCGGTCCGGCGATTAGCTTACGCACCTGCTCTTGAGACTTGCCACAAAACGAACATTTTAAATGGGAGTCGTACTTAGACATACCAGCCTCATTATTTGACAATGGTAACGTTTTCCCCAACTGCGGGAAGATTGGATGTGGAAATTACTTGGTCGATAAGGCCATAATTTTTGGCTTCATCTGCCGACATGAAAAAGTCGCGTTCCGTGTCAGCTTCAATTCTTTCTAAAGGTTGTCTAGTATGGTGTGCCAGTAACTGGTTCAACTTAGACTTATGATAAAGAATTTCTTTGGCTTGAATTTCGATGTCTACTGCTTGTCCCTGAGCGCCACCGAGTGGTTGGTGAATCATAATTCGGGAATCGGGTAAAGACATCCGTTTGCCAGCTGTGCCAGCAGCTAGGAGAAACGCCCCCATACTAGCGGCTAAACCGAAGCAAATGGTGACAACATCTGGACGAATTTGCTGAATTGTATCATAAATTGCCATTCCTGCTGTAACCGAACCACCAGGAGAATTGATATAAAGCTGAATATCTTTTTCGGAATCTTCAGCATCGAGAAATAATAACTGGGCAATGATAGAGTTGGCAACATTGTCGTCAACTGGCGTACCCAAGAATACAATTCGCTCCCGCAGTAAACGGGAGTAGATATCAAATGCCCTTTCTCCCACACCTGATTGTTCTACAACCATCGGGACGATGTTGCTAGGAGTGCCAAGGGAGTTAATTGCTAATTTACTCAAGC
Source organism: Calothrix sp. NIES-4101 (assembly GCA_004296455.1). Taxonomy (GTDB): domain Bacteria; phylum Cyanobacteriota; class Cyanobacteriia; order Cyanobacteriales; family Nostocaceae; genus Brunnivagina. The sequence goes on along the minus strand of AP018280.1, from coordinate 1,914,995 downwards.
TACCGATGGGATAATTTCCTGATTGCGATAAAAACATACAGAACGCCTAACAATCAATAGAACTGTGGGTTAAATGGGGGAGTTTTTGCCATTTGAGCTTAAAATTGAGTTCATACTGCGAACTGCAAAGCACAAAGTTTTGGTATTTTAGGGTATGTGTTAACCATTATGCCTCATCTAAATTCTGATCGTGCGATATCCTTTTTTGGTTAAACTGTACGGTTATCACACCATCAAATCATGCGATCATACTGAGTTAGTAACATTCGTCACGATTAGTTCTTTGGCTTACTCAATTGTAAATGGGAATTGGGAATTAGGCATGGGGAAATTGGGAATTGGGTATTTTACCCGAATTCCGAATCCCTACTGCTTACTTTCTATTCTCCAGCCTCTGATACTTCAGTGGCGACGGTTTCGACTACTGTTTCTTCAGTTTCTTCATTCACTTCGGCTTCTTCTGCTTTTTGGAGAGAACCTTCGGGAACAAGCTCGACGCTGGACTTTTCTAAAAGCCAATCGACTATTTTTTCGGTTAGCATTTCATTTTCGACTGCTGAACGCAATCTATCTTCATCTATATCTTGTTGATCAGCATATTCTGCCATCAATTCTGTGACACGATTTTGAATTTCTTCATCAGTAACTTTGATGGATTCACGTTTACCAACTTCCCGCAAGGAGAGGCTACGTTTAATTCTATCGGTGGCTTCGCCGCGAGAATTTTCGCGTAGTTTGGGAATAATATCAGCAGTAAACAATTTACGGATGTCCATACCCTGCTGTTGCAAGCGCATTGCTGTTTGTGTCAGCATGGCATCAACTTCCTGCTGAATCATGGTGTCGGGTAGGTCGATTTCGACATACTTAACTAGTTCGTTAAGTAATGCCTCTTGTTTATTTGCCCTTGTTTTGTCGCTAGCTTCTTTCTGAAAACGTTCTTCCAATGATGCCCGCAGTTCCGCTAAAGTTTCAAACTCGCTAACTTCTTTGGCGAAGTCATCATTTAATTCTGGCAGTTCTTTTTCCTTCAGTTCTTTGACAGTAACAGTAAAAGTAGCTGGTTTGCCAGCTAATTCCTCGTTGGCATAGGGGGTGGGGAATGTGGCTTTGATTTCTTTGGTTTCACCGGGATTCATCCCCACAATTCCGGTTACAAATCCGGGAATAAACCGATCTTCTTGTAGTTCTACTTGAAAATCTTCAGCTTCTCCACCGGGAATCGGTTCGGGCTCCCCTTCTTCGCCTTCGCCTTTGTCGATAACTCCTTTAAAATCGACAACTGCAACATCGCCGATTTGTGCTGCGCGCCCTTCGATGGGGATTAGGGTGCCCATCTGTTGACGTTCGCCATCCAAAACTGTATCAACTCGCGTGGGATCGTATTTTACTTCTTCGGCGGTGATTTGTAGTCCAGTATACTGACTTAACTGCACTTCTGGTTCTACATCAACTGCTGCTGAAAAAGTAAAAGGTTGACCTGGTTCATAATTTTCGATTAAAGCATCAAACTGCGATCGCAATTGCGGTTGTCCTATCGCTGGGATTTTTTCTTGCTCCAAAGCTTTGGTAATCCCATCTTGGATGATTTCTTCCAGCGCTGCTGCCTTAATGCGAGCCATTCCTAAACGCTGTAACAATATTGGGCGGGGTACTTTGCCTTTACGAAACCCAGGAATGTTAACGGTGCGAGACAAGTTATTCACAACCTGTTCGTAAGTTTTTTTGGTGGTTTCCGGCGTAATTTCGATTTCCAAACCAATTTGACTGGCGGGAAGTTTCTCCTGGGTGACTTTCATGCTTCGTCTCGATTATTTTTGATGTTTTTACTCCCATGTGAAATCTGACAGGGACAAGTTTCCCTCTGCACATTTTCACACATCACTGTTTGACTCTAGCTAACTGAGAGTGAGTATCTCAAAGCCTTAGCGATAAATACTGGAAATTAAAGTTGCCAGAGTCAGGTGTCTTCAGACTAGACTATTGATATATCCATCTCTTTGAGTCCGATTTGCTATTCACTGCCTGATCGTGCTTAATGAAATGGCATTGTCGCTTGATGCAGAATTTTAAGTTTACTGCTTGTCAAAACACTTGACACTTAAATAGTAAATAAATTTATTGATATAATCCTCCAATAAATAAACGTGAAAAATAACAACTTTGCAATCCTTATCTAAAACAAGGAGTACAAAATCGGTTTACTAGGCTTAACTACATAATATTGGATGGGTCTGAGAGTCATTTCCATCGGTCATTTTTTTGCCACTGTGAAAAGCCTCTGACTTTTCACGTCGCTTAGTTGTGATATCCTGATTCTCAGACAGTATTTTTAACTTTAAAACTCCCTATTGGCAACCTGTCTAATGGGAATTCCCAACCAAACTCTCATATTGCCCAGGTAAAACGACTGCTATTCAGTAGTATTTCAACCTGTTTGCCTATGTTTTCTCCTTCTGAATCATAGTACATCAATCTTTCATACGAAAACACCTGACAGATTCTGATTCGATTCCCACTATCATCTCTTCTGCCAGATTCCTGATGTTTTTATAGAAACTGATGTTTGCAATTTTGCAATATAATATATTGTCTTATTAGTCATTTAGGTAAAAATTTCATTTATTATTTAACTATCACAAATTATAATTTTACGAAGACTCAGGTATAAATTTCGCAAGTCTATCCAGAGAAGACCCATAATTTTAAGTATAAAACCGTAAAATAATTCTGTTTTGATGTTTTCTCGATCACCAAAGTATAAGTAGAATATCAATTATATTCAGATTCAAAAATTTCATTTTTACTTGGCAATACGTCCAAGGCATTTACTAAAAAACACTCGTCAATAATCGTCGGAGGAAGTAAATTTGTCTAAAACCTATACTGTCGCTATTTTAGGAGCAACCGGAGCAGTCGGTTATGAGTTGCTGGAATTATTGGAAAGTCGTCATTTCCCCCTTGCTGATCTAAAATTATTAGCATCACCCAGAAGTGCTGGTCAGACTTTACCATTTAAGGGAGAAAATATTACAGTTGCAGCCGTAGATGAAAATTCCTTTAACAATGTTGATATCTTACTAGCAAGTGCTGGTGGTTCTACATCTCGAGCTTGGGCACACAAAGCTGTTGATGCGGGAGCAGTAGTCATTGATAATTCCAGTGCATTCCGGATGAACCCAGATGTACCCTTAGTTGTGCCAGAAGTTAATCCCGATGCTGTAGTCAAGCACAAAGGAATTATTGCCAATCCTAACTGCACGACAATCCTGATGGCAGTGGCAATTTATCCACTACACCAAGTCAAAAAAATTCAGAGAATAGTTGCCGCTACTTACCAATCAGCCAGTGGAGCTGGTGCAAAAGCAATGGCAGAGGTACAAGCCCAAGCTAGTGCGATTTTAACCGGCGAAAAACCACCAACCGATATTTTCCCCTATCCTCTAGCATTTAATTTGTTTCCCCACAATACGCCACTAAATGAGATGGGTTATTGTGAAGAAGAAATGAAAATGGTTAACGAAACCCGGAAGATTTTCGCGGCTCCAGATATCAGGGTGACAGCGACTTGTGTGCGTGTTCCTGTGCTACGCGCCCATTCAGAAGCAATTAATTTAGAATTTGCCGAGCCTTTTTCTGCTGATGAAGCCAGAGAAATTCTCAACAAAGCACCAGGAGTAAAAGTAGTAGAAGATTGGCAAGCCAACTATTTCCCTATGCCAGTCGATGCTACAGGTCGTGATGAAGTTTTGGTAGGTAGAATTCGTCAGGATATTTCTCATCCTTGCGGTTTAGAATTGTGGTTGTGTGGTGACCAAATTCGCAAAGGTGCCGCTTTAAATGCCGTACAAATTGCCGAATTGTTGGTAGAAAAAAACATAGTGAAGCCAGAACCAGCAACAGTTTCACGGTAAAAAGTGCGGAATTGATAATTACAGGAATAGAAATAGCTTGATATCTAGTTTGTCAGCATTAACACTGTCCTGACATGATGATATGCATAGGGTAATTAGTATTTCATCACTATGAATAGAACATTCACACCCCTTGATTATTCTGTTTAGAGTTGATAAAAATAATTATCCACTGTTAGTGATTGATTATTAGTATAAGTAACAAATAGCAAATAACAAACAATTAAAGTTGAAATAAATTTGCAAGTAAGCTATTTTTAAGAAAACCACCGCACTAATTTCAACAGGTAAATACGAATCAGGAGTAAAACAAGGGTGGTAGATTTTGGTAAAGTTTTAACCGCAATGGTCACACCGTTCAAGAAAGACGGTAGCGTTGATTACGACCTAGCAGCCCAATTAGCAGCCTATCTTGCTGATAATGGCAGCGATACACTGGTAATCTGCGGCACAACCGGAGAGTCCCCCACACTTTCTTGGGACGAAGAATATCAATTGTTTAGTGTGGTACTGCAAGCTGTCGCTGGAAAAGCACTAGTAATGGCAGGATGTGGTTCTAATTCGACAAAGGAGGCGATCGCAGCAACGCAAAAAGCCGCTAATATAGGAGTACATGGTTGTTTACAAGTAGTCCCCTATTATAATAAACCGCCGCAAGCGGGATTATATCAACACTTTAAAGCGATCGCTGAAGCAACACCAGATTTACCCGTGTTGTTATATAACGTTCCTGGTCGTACAGGTCAAAACTTAATGCCAGAAACCGTGGCAAAGCTAGCCGAGATCAATAATATTATTGGCATCAAAGAAGCAAGTGGAAATATAGACCAAGCCAGCGAGATTAGTCGCTTGACACCACCAGAGTTTCACATTTACTCTGGAGATGATTCTTTGACTTTACCTTTACTGGCGATTGGTGCTAAAGGTGTGGTTAGCGTTGCTTCCCATATAGTAGGTACACAGCTACAACAGATGATACAAGCTTACAATTCGGGTAAAGTACAGCAAGCAACCGAAATTCACCTGCGGCTTTTTCCTCTATTCAAAGCTTTATTCATCACCACTAATCCAATTCCAGTAAAAGCTGCACTTCAGCTTTGTGGATGGCAAGTAGGTTCCTCCCGTCCGCCACTCTGTGACGTATCACCAGAAGTTACTCAGCGATTAGAGGTTGTTTTGAAAGAACTAAATTTAATTTGAACAAACTAATATAGTTCTTTTTCGACTTTAACAAGTTAACGTAATAGAAGATACATATAAAAAAGTGCGTAGATTCTACCAGGTAATAGCAAAAAAACCTGTGTTACGACTGATGTATATATTTATGACAATTCAACTCAAGCCAATCGAACCTAATCGATTGAGTATCCTAGGTTTAACCTAAACTGTATCCAGACTAAATTAACAACTATCTCGTTATTGTCTGCGATTAAAATTTTACAAATTTTTTTCAGTGAAAAAACATCAGAACAAACAAAAGTAAAACAATCTCAGGAGAAAATGGCTAAAAACGAAAATTCAGCCGCCTTAAAAATCATTCCATTGGGCGGTTTGCACGAAATTGGTAAAAATACTTGTGTATTTGAGTATGAAGACGAAATCATTTTATTAGATGCAGGTTTAGCATTCCCGACTGATGGGATGCATGGAGTGAACATAGTCCTTCCCGATATGAATTATGTGCGGGAAAATCGCCATAAAATCAAGGGAATGATTGTCACCCACGGACATGAAGATCACATTGGTGGGATTGCATTTCACCTCAAGCAATTTGAAATTCCCGTCATCTATGGTCCTCGCCTAGCAATGTCGATGTTGGAAGGAAAACTAGAAGAAGCCGGGGTTCGCGACAGAACTGAGTTACGTTCTGTTATGCCTCGCGATATGGTGCGGATTGGGAAAAATTTCTTAGTGGAATATATTCGCAATACCCATTCGATTGCTGATAGTTTTACGGTAGCAATTCACACACCACTTGGTATAGTTATTCACACTGGGGATTTTAAGTTTGACCACACCCCAGTGGATGGTGAGCGCTTCGATATTCAACGCTTAGCAGAACATGGTGAAAAAGGCGTATTGTGCCTTCTGAGTGACTCGACAAATTCGGAAACACCTGGTTTTACTCCGTCTGAACGTTCTGTATACCCCAACCTTGATCGGACTTTTAGTCAAGCGACAGGTCGATTATTCATTACAACCTTTGCCTCTAGCGTCCACCGGATCAATATGATTCTGGAATTGGCGCAAAAGCATAACCGTATTGTCAGTGTAGTTGGGCGATCGATGCTTAACCTGATTGCCCATGCCCGCAATCTCGGTTACATCAAATGTCCAGATAACTTGTTACAACCACTAAACACCATCCGGAATCTGCCTGATGAGAGTGTACTGATTTTGACAACTGGTTCACAGGGTGAGCCCATGTCAGCGATGACACGTATTGCCAATAAGGAACATCCCCACATCAAGATTCGCCAAGGAGACACAGTCGTATTTTCAGCGAATCCCATCCCAGGTAACACAATTGCTGTTGTCAATACAATTGATAAATTGATGATGCAAGGGGCAAATGTGATTTACGGGCGCGATAAAGGTATTCACGTCTCTGGGCATGGTTGCCAAGAAGACCAGAAATTAATGATAGCGCTAACTCGACCCAAGTTTTTTGTTCCCTTCCACGGTGAACATCGAATGCTAGTTAAGCATTCGCAAACAGCGCAAAGTATGGGTGTTCCCCCAGAGAATATGGTGATTCTTAATAACGGTGATGTGATTGAGTTAACACAACAATCGATTCGCGTCATCGGAAAAGTTCCATCCGGCTTGGAATTAGTTGATACTTCTGGTTCTGGTATGGTAAGTGCCAAAGTTCTCCAAGAACGTCAAAAAATGGCAGAAGAAGGACTCGTTACAGTTGCAGCAGCAATCAGTTGGGAAGGTAAATTATTAGCAAAACCCGAAATTCACTTGCGTGGTGTAGTCACCTCCATTGAGAAACCTTTATTGCAAAAGTGGGTACAGCAAAGAATTGAAGAAATTCTCAACTTGCGTTGGACAGAATTTACTGAAAGCTTTAATGATAAACTGGAAGTAGACTGGGGCGGTTTACAGGGTTTGATTGAAAGAGATTTAGCACGTTCCTTGCGGAAAGAGTTACACTGTCAGCCCACAGTAACCTTATTGATGCAAATTCCCGAGGAAAATACATCTGTAAAGGTTTCGACATCAACAAATTTAACTACTACAGTCCCTACAGATGGGAGAAGAAGACGTACTCGGACTGCTGCACAAGTGGCATCTTAGAAGGAACTGTATGATAAGTTAAGCCAAATATATAGAAGCAGCCAGAAAATTTGCATAGCAATAAGTACATGGACAAAAATGACGGACGCAATGACATTGTGTAATTAATTTTGTCCTACTACTTACTGAATACTTCTGGAGTTTGGCAATAATTTTTCAACTTCGGGATAGACTTTATAGAAATCCTAGTTGTCATCACAAGAGTGGTTACGGTTAAGTTTTGGGGAAAATCGCAGTGATTTCCCCAGGACAAGAATTACGTGAATAGGTAATGTTTTCTAAATTCTGAATCCTGAATTTTGGTTTACATTCTCTCCAAAACCTTAATTTCTAGGGAATATAACCTTAAAAGGGAATATAACCTTAAATATGACAGTATTTTGTCGAAGCTAAACTGAAATCATTTGTCATAGGATTTTGGCTTAAATCTGCATATTTCACCGCCCTAATACCAACAACTTGGGCGATATTTGATTCTTGTAATCTCGTATCCAAAATCAGCGCGCGATCGCATTATTGATTCATTCAGTAAATACCGCAAATTCAAAGTATCACCTGAACAGGTTATCAGTCTTGTCGCATCTTCACTAAAAATCATCCCAAAGCCGAGATAAAATATTTCCACATCATCATGAATCCAAGCTACCCGATGTAAGACTTAAAACTGCTTGTCCGGTATTAGTGGGATAAGTTGTTTTAAGTCTGCTTGCAAAAATCGTAAAAATGATTATTATTAATAATTATGAGTATAACCACTATTAGGGTTGTTGCAGGTGATGCAGGTTGCGGTAAAACTACTTGGATTTCCCAACAAATCAGCACCATAACAGCCAAAGAGATAAAAAACATCTTATACTTCTGTCCTGGTACTGGTAATCTGCCAATTGATCAGATACGTTTGATTGCGGACTTTCCCCAGATTGAGGTTTTTAAAGATGGACAGGAAATTGAATTTATCCAGAAAATCATGTCAGCAAATGCTGTATTTATGGAGTTGCCTTCATATTTAGAATTAAATGCGATCGCACAAATTTTGGATAATTTATCTTATCGAAAAGTTGCTGTGATTTCCCCACAAATTAAAGATTCTGAGTATCATATGTGGGCAGAGGAAATAGTTCCAGGTGCTGCTGTAAATACTAGTATTATCCCCACAAAATTGTGGCGTGTACCAACACAGGGTCAAGTTATAGATGAAGATAGTTTGAGTGAATTTTGGTATGAAGTAACGAATGGTGCTTATGGTCAAGTAATTCGGGCTAAAGGCATATTTGATGTTGCCGATGGCAGACAAATTTATAGTGATTTTGTTAATGGAGTGCGATCGGTTGACTTTTTAGAATTAGACTTACCCCGTCACCTTGAAGGAAGACCACAAAGATTTAGCGGAGTCGAAGTTTTAGGAACAGATTTAGATGAAGCTGCGATGCGACAAACTTTAGAAGATTGTTGTTTAGCAGATGCAGCAATTAGCCAATATCAAGAACAGGTAAAACAAATTTTATTAGAGGATTTGGTAGAGTGAAAATAGCTGTCATTTCATGCATTCATGGTAACTATGAAGCCTTGGATGCAGTATTGCTAGATATAGATAAACATAAAGTAGAAAAAATATATTGTCTTGGTGATTTAGTTGGTTATGGGCCTTATCCTAATGCTGTTGTCGCTCAAATTCGTGCTTTAGATATTCCTACCTGTGCAGGATGTTGGGATGAAGATATAGTTGAAGGATTAAATGCATGTGAATGTAGCTATCCGTCACTTTTAGCAGAGAAAAGAGGTATCCAAGCCCATGAATGGACTAATCAAGAAATTCATCCCGAAAATAGAGATTACTTAGCCAGATTACCTCATTCTTTGAAAGAAGGTAATTTGGCATTTGTTCATGGTAGCCCCCATAGCAATCACGAGTATTTATTACCCGGACTCGATGCATTTTTGGCGTTAGAAAGAGTTATATCAGCAGAGGCAGATATCTTATTTTGTGGACATACACATATCCCTTATATACGGAATCTCAATGCTGGAAATTTAAAAATTACTGTTGAAGGAGAAGGAGGAAAACACGCAGATAAGAGCTTTAATGCACCTTTAAAACGAATTATTAATGTTGGTTCTGTTGGCGAACCTCGACACGGGCGACCAAATGCCACATATGTCATTTACAATACTGATAGCCAGGAAGTCACATTACGGGAAGTTGAATACGACTATCAGAAAACCTGTGTTGCAATCATAGAAAAAGGTTTACCACCCATTTTTGCTTGGCGTTTGGCACAAGGAATTGAATTTGCTGAACGTGCTGATGATCCAACGCATGTTTGTACAAGATAAGTTCAGAGTTAGGAAGAGTTAGAAATTATCATTTACAAACTATGATGTGGGCTATTTTAAGTGGGATTGAGGGTAATTTAGCAGCTTATAATGCAGTCGTCAGTGATATTAAGCATCAAAGTCGTTATCTAGAGGCTGTGTATATTTTAGGTGATGTTGTTGGTGCCACGCCAGAATCGGAAGCAGTTGTAGAACGGGTGCGAAACCCCAAAAAAGGTGAATTTGAGCCTTTGGTATGTAAAGGCTGGTGGGAAGAACAATGTTTGATTTTATACGGTTTGGCTGCTGCGAGCGAGCCGACAGAACTTTTAACAAAGTACGGTGGTGATACTGTCACAAGTTTGGCTAATTCAGTTTCACGAGATACTTTGCAATGGATACAGAGTCTAAATTTCGGCTTTTTTGAGTTGGATTGTTTGTTAATACATGGTTCTCCCTTGGGAGTTGACGAAGTGCTAACACCAGAAACACACCCAATTGTAATATGCGATCGCATTTCTCGAATGCAAGCAAATAATCTATTTTGTGGTCGTTCTGGTTTAGCATTCAATTATCAGTTACAAGGTGGTTCTATTACTTCTACCGTCACAACTCTAGATACACCGATGTTAGCAAATACTGATACTGTCACAACTCTACGTCAAGTCATTGGTGTGGGAAATGTTGGAAGAAAGCCAGGAGAAGCCACTTACACCCTTTATAACCCTAATAGTAATCAAGTCGAATTTAAGACTGTCCATTATGGATTTGATTAAGGTTTTTTAAATTTTGACTCCTTGTTTACATTCTTTCCAAAACCTGAATTCCGAGTAAATTTAACCCCAATTTCAAAGTTCTTGCTGTTAAATAACACAAAGCTAACCGCGATGTTCGCACAGTTGCCTCTGATTTCAACACGGGGCAATTTTCGTAGAACTTATTGAATTTATCACTGAGTTGATATAAATACTCACATAAACGATGTGGTAACAGTTCCTGCTCAACTTCAGTAATTACCTCGTCAAGTTGTAACAAATGCTTTGCTAAAGTAAATTCACTATCTGCTTGCAGTTGAATTTTAACATCACCCAATTGTTGAAAATCAATGTTTCCTTCCCGTGCAATACTTTGAGTTCTGGCATAGGAATAAAGCATGTATGGTGCGGTATTTCCCTTCAATGACAGCATTTTGTCGAAGCTAAACTTATAGTCTGTCATGCGATTTTGGCTTAAATCTGCGTATTTTACCGCACTAATGCCAACAACTTGGGCGACATTCGCTTTAAATTCATCCGTTTCTTCCCGTCCAGATTCCTGCAATCTCATATCCAAATCAGCACGCGATCGCATGACGGCTTCATCCAGTAAATCACGCAATCTGACTGTATCACCGGCACGGGTTCTTAGTCTTTTGCCATCTTCACCCAAAACCATCCCAAAGCCTACATGGACTACTTCCACATCATCAGGTATCCAACCTGCCCGACGTGCTACTTGAAACACACCAGCAAAATGTCCAGATTGTCCGGCATCGGTGAGATAAATGATTCGCTTGGCTTCGTCTTGTTGTGTACGGTAACGAATTGCTGCTAAATCTGTAGTTGCGTAGTTATAACCACCATCGGATTTCTGAATAATTAACGGTAAAGGTTGCCCTTCCTTATTAGTAAAACCATCCAAAAATACGACTTTGGCGCGATCGCTTTCTTCGAGTAAACCAGATTTTTCTAAATCTTTAACGACATCTGCAAGCAGGGGATTGTAGAAGGACTCCCCACGTTCGCAAAGTTTTACATCCAGCAAGTCATAAATTTCCTGAAATTCTTCGCGGGATTGGGCGCAAAGCAACTTCCAAGCATGAAGGGTATCTTCAGCACCCGATTGTAATCTGACAACTTCCTGGCGTGCTGTTTCCTTAAAATTATCATCCTCATCAAATCGCTTTTTGGCTTGTTTGTAAAACTCAACCAAATCAGCAATTTCTAAAGCATTTGCAGTTGTCAATGCATCTGGGGACACTTCCCGCAAATATGTAATTAACATTCCAAATTGTGTACCCCAATCACCAACATGATTCAACCGCAATACATCATGCCCAATAAATTCCAAAATCCGGGCAATACTATCACCAATAATCGTTGAGCGCAAATGCCCGACATGCATTTCCTTGGCAATATTGGGGCTAGAAAAATCAACAATTTCTCGTTGGGGATGCTTGACTTTAGCTACACCCAATCTTGTATCTGCTTGGATGGCGTTGAGTTGTGCTTCGATATAATCTGTTTTTAAGCGTAAATTAATAAAACCTGGCCCTGCAATTTCCGGTGCTTCGCAGATATCTGATACATCAAGTTTATCGACTATTTGTTGAGCTATAATTCGTGGTTGTTTTCCCAGTTTTTTCGATAGGGGTAATGATAAATTAGCTTGATAATCGCCAAATTTAGGATTACTGGCAGGCACTAACATTGGATCGGTTCCAGAAAGCTCTGTGCCGAAGGCTGCAACCAATGCCTGTTCTACTTTTAATTTTAGTTGTTCTTGTGTAGCATTCATATGTAAATGTTCTTCTCTCTCAATCTACCCGGCATCCTACCCACAAATCATTTGGGGTTAATGGTTAAATTCAGCTAGAAACTCAATTTAATTGGTTCCAGCCTAATTGAAATGCAATATGACCTATGTATTCTACCGTTAGCTTCCCTCTTTGAGGCTTCGGACTAGGAAAACTCGGTTTGGTAGATTGCTTATATTGTGACGGAATAAATCAGTTATCTACTTAGCCAATGCTCGAATAGCTAGTGATAATACTTCAATATCAACTTTATTACCGTCTTCGTCGCCGTTTCATAATACAGTAGTGCTACATCATGACTTTGATAGTAGCATATATCCAGACTTTGTAATTATTAGCATAATTTTTAATCAAAATCAGGAGTCCCTAATGTCAGAAGTAATTATTATAGATTTCGACAAAAATGCTCCAATTGCAGGTAGCGAATACGATAAATTAGCTCCTATGGCACTACCCGGTTACGAAGCAATGCACCAAATGACTTTAGCTTGTTTGCGATCGCATTTGCATAAAATGTCAGAGAAAGCAGCGAACTTACTAATTGTCGGCGCGGGCACTGGTATGGAGTTGGTGAATTATGCTCAGGCTAATCAAAATTGGTGTATGTTGGGTGTTGACCCATCAGTGAATATGCTAGCGATCGCATCACAGAAAATTCAGGAACATAATTTATCAGAGCGGATCAAAGTATTCACCGGATATATCCATCAGTTGCCTAATAACCCAATTTATGATGCAGCCACGGCAATTTTGGTCATGCATTTTATTCCCGATGATGGTAGTAAATTAGACTTTTTAGAAAATATTTTTCAACGTCTAAAACCATCTGCACCTTTTATTTTGGTGGATGTTTTTGGTGAAAAAGGTACTGATGAATTAGAAGCAAAAATTTCGATGATGAAATGTTTTTGGCAAGAAGCCGGTGTATCTCCAGAAAAGGTTTCCGAACTATTAGAGGGATTAGCTACAGGTGTTTATCCAATTCCTGAAACACGAGTTTTTGAATTATTACAGCAAGCTGGATTTACAAAGATTATCAGGTTTTATACAGGTATTTGGATTGGTGGTTGGGTGGCAACGAAATAAAATAAAAAAACCGCCACTGTACTACACAGGACGGAGTATACTCATCTACCAAACTTTCTGTAACTAAGCGCCCATCATGCGGGCATCAAGTTTTTTTTTGCTCCCTGATCCAATGACGATGTTGAGCGATCGCACTTACAAATTCTTTTGCAGTTTTCTCTACATCCCCAGCATTGCGACTCGTAACCACACCTTGATCAGATGCAAATTTTTGTTGCGAATCTGCAATATTTACATCTTTAATGTTAGAAACCATCAACAAATCAACACCTTCACCGGTTGCTGCGATCGCTTTACAATGCTTAAATGCTTCATTCACAAAATGAATCGCATCGTCATCAGATTGTAAGCTAGCAACGCTCTTTTCTCCACCGGGGATATAGACGGCATCAAAGAGAACTGAAGCAGTGGTCAGCAGAGTCCCATCTACTTCAATTTCTTGACCATCAACACTTTTAATCGTACCGCCAAATTTCGAGACGATTTTAGCTTTTGCTCCTTCAGCTTCTAACACCTGTTTCACCCGCATCAATTCTTGGGAATTAAGACCATCATTAGCTAAAACCGCAATTTGCCGGGTTTTAATTGAGTTTTTGGGCTGATTTTCGATACTTAAAGCTGGGGAACTCTTACCATGGTTGGGAATTACTTCTTTTGTTGGTGTAGGAAGTCCTAATCCCATAGCAACACGTTTGGCAAATTCATGCTCAACATGGTTAAACAAACCAACCACACGCTCTTTGACTTCCTTATGCATTACCTTACCCAATTCAAATTGAGCAGCTTTAACTAAATGCTCCTTTTCAACTGCTGATAAACTATTCCAAAATAAAGTCGCTTGGGAAAAATGATCGCTAAAGCTTTGGCTCCGTTCCCTAACTTTCTGTCCCTGCATCTTTTCCATGTAATGAGCAAAACCACCCATATTTTCTGGCGCTGCCATTGGACAACCACCACCCAAGGAATTCGGGAAATAATTCACCTTGGAAGTGGGAATATTGTACTGGGAAAAACCGTCGCGTTGGTCGTTGTGAACCGGACAAACGGGTTTATTTATCGGTAGATTTTCAAAGTTTGCAGTGCCTAAACGATGTCTTTGAGTGTCTGGGTAAGAAAATATTCGACCTTGTAATAATGGATCATCGGAAAAGTCGATACCTGGAACTACATTTGTTGGTTGGAAAGCAACTTGCTCGGTTTCGGCAAAGAAATTATCGGGGTTGCGATTCAGCACCATTTTCCCAATTGGTTTCACTGGGACTAACTCTTCCGGAATTAACTTTGTAGCGTCGAGAATATCAAAATCAAATTTAGACTCATCCTCTTCCTCAATAATCTGTACTCCCAGTTCATACTCTGGATAATCCCCCATTTCAATCGCTGCCGATAAGTCTCGACGATGGAAATCTGGATCTTTTCCTCCCAATTGCTGCATTTCATCCCAAACTACCGAATGTACACCCAGTAAAGGTTTCCAGTGAAATTTGACAAACCTTGCTTTCCCTTGCTCATTCACAAACCGGAAAGTATGCACACCAAAACCCTGCATCATTCTGTAGCTGCGGGGAATAGTTCTGTTGGACAAAATCCACATAATCATGTGCATCGATTCCGGCATTAATGAGATGAAATCCCAGAAATTATCGTGGGCTGTCGATGCTTGAGGCATTTCGTTGTGGGGTTCTGGCTTTAATGCATGAACCAAATCGGGAAACTTGATGGCATCTTGGATAAAGAAAACAGGAATGTTATTCCCTACCAAATCATAATTACCATCTTCTGTATAAAACTTGACTGCGAAGCCTCTAACATCCCGTACAGGGTCTGGAGAACCACGAAAACCCGCTACTGTCGAAATTCTTGTAAATACAGGAGTTTTGACGGTAGGGTCTTGTAAAAACTTCGCTTTCGTTAATTCAGATAGTGATTCGTATACTTGAAAATAGCCATGTGCACCAACTCCGCGTGCATGAACTACACGTTCGGGAATACGTTCACGGTTAAAGTGAGCATTTTTTTCCGTGAAGTGGAAATCTTCGAGTAAAGTTGGCCCCCTGGAACCAGCTTTTAGTGAATCATTGGTGCTGGTAACTTTGACACCTTCATTAGTCGTAATAAATTCACCAGGTTGCTGGCGGAATTGTTCCAAGCTTTGATTCTTGCTTTGTTCATTGATATTTTTATCGTTGGTGCGATCGCTCATAGAATTCTTGTTTACCCTTTGTTAATGAGTCGGGATTAATTAGACTTTTCTAGTGCATAAAGAAAAGTGCATCGAAATCAATGGAAATTAAATAGAAAGTTCTAGTTGTAACGTTTTGTTGAGATTATTTTTACTGCCATCTATCATTGTTGGAATTTTTGGTGAAATTAAGCATCAACCAAATGAAATAGTTAGTGTTATTTATATTTATGTAAAAAGATAGATGACTAGAATATCTAGGTTTATATACTCAAACATTTCAATAGATGTTCAATAAATGAGATGAATAATCTGTATAATTATGTTTTTAATGCTGATGTATATTTAGTCAAAAATAGTTATGCAAAGTTATACCAATCTGAAAAATAAATGCGGAGATGAATTTTGTTGATATGTGATGTGTCGCGTCTTATATTATGGATGTATTGCAAACATTTTTTAAATCTGTATTATTAAAGTTTCTACATAATATATAGTTTGAATTTGCAGCAATTAAACAGCCCAGAGGATTAATCTAGATAGTTTATGTTTCCAACAGTACGCAAATAAATCTACAGTTTATTGATTAATTGATTAACTAGTTTATGATTTTCTACAAATGATTCACAAGTGCAAGAGAATACATTTTATTCACAAAAGTATGAATATATTTTTGATGATTATATTTTTGTAAAACTAATTCATAACCTCGTTGTGCTTGTAACTCTGCTTGTGAGGGATTTTGTAATAATTTGATAATTGCACAACGTAAGTCGTTGACATCACCTTCTCTCACCCCTATAACTATTCCCGCTTCAATCAATTCTTGGATAATTCCTGGTGATTTTGTAATTATGACAGGACGACGACATGCCATCGCTTCAAACATGACACTCAAACCTGCTTGATAGTTATTTTTAAATAGAGGAATGACAACAATGTTCGCATCACGATAAAGTTGAACAAATTCCAACCATTCATAATAACGACAGGACATATTATTTGGCAGTACTTTGGGAAATGCTTGAGAATTTACTTTTGCATTTGGTGAAGTTGCACAGATTTTGACATCAATATCTAAATCTTCTGTTGCTGCGGCAAGGGTACGATAATCGCGTTTTTCTAATCCCCCACTAGCAATGACTGGACGTATTTTGTCAAAAGATGCAGAACCTGGTTTAAAAAAAGAGATATCTGTAGGTTGTTCAGAAAACAGAGATAGGCGATTTTCTGGTAAATGGAGATATGCACCTAAAAATTCGGCGATACCTGGGGTATAAGTTAGAAACAAATCTATTTTGTCTCTGACTCGAAATAACTTCAACGCCAACCTTCCCCGCAGTCGATTGATATTGTGGATGAGCACTACAATTTTGGGGCGTTTTTTCTTCACCCCACATAACTCTGCAACTGGAATCCCTACATCTTCTCCAGTACAAAAAACCACATCTTCATCGGTTAATTGTTGGGATAAATGGCTTGCTAGTAGCCAATGTTCAGGATTACCAACCAAGCGCCTGAGTGTAGCTTGCTGTTGGAATCCCATTTGTTCAAAAGTTTGAATATGTGATGCTTTGATATAATCTGCACTTGGCATGTGAATTCTAGCATTCAAGATTTGGCTAGCTTCCCACATGACATGACATGGACATTTCCCCGCTTTGGCATTGCGGTTAATAGTTTCTAAGTCAAATACACGACTAAGTACAATGTGGTAATTCACAGTACTTCCTTTCTGTTAATTTTTATAGTTACTGGTTTGTTAGTTATTAATTATGAATACTTAGTTAATGATTATCAGGGAAGTAATAACTACTAACTATTAACAGAATAGGATACAAGTCACATCAGTGAAAGCTAAAATTAGGGATGAATTGAGCCATCAGGCATAATTGCACCCCGTAAGTCGGTACTTTCTAAATTTGCCCCTTCTAACTTGGCACCATTTAAATTTGCCCCTCCAAGATAAGTGCCACGTAAATCTGCACCAGTTAAATCGGCACCTGTCAAATCAATCTTTTCTAAATTGAGACTTCTTAAATCTTCTTCACGCAAAACTGTATATCTCAAGAAACATCCGACACATTCTCGACTTCTTTTTAAGCGCCGTTTAAAATCGGGTTTTGGTAGCGATCGCATGTTATTCTCAATCAGTAGAGGTGTCGGATATGGTTGAGGTGCTTGTAGGTGTGAAGCGAATGCGAGTACAGTCATCATTCCCAAACTGGCGACAACTACTTTCGGAAGTTTGCGTTGGCATTTATCTTGGGTACTAGGAATAATTCCATTGGCGATATGATCATTTATTGTTTTCAGTGCATTTAAAGCTGTGACAGCATTGGGAAAACGTTCTGCTTGACTTGGTGCTACCATCTTTTCTAACCAGTCAACCCAATGTAGATTTAATTCGGGTAATAGTTGATGGATTTTGAAGCGGAATGAATCATCGATTAAGTTACCAACTTGCTGAGATGGGGTTTGTGTTAGTAAGCAAATCAGAGTTGCACCTAAGCTATATAAGTCGGAAGCATTAGTTAATGGTTTGCCAAATATTTGTTCGGGTGGCATAAAACCTAATGTACCTTTGACAGTGGTACTAGCAGACATCTCTTCATCACTAATTCTCGCTAAACCAAAATCGACGAGATAAGTATTAAATTCTCCATCAATCAGGATATTTTCTGGTTTGATATCGCGATGAATAATTGATGTTTCTTGCTGTTGTAAATAAGCTAAAATTTCTAATGCACTAATGGCAATTTTACTGATATTTGTCAAATTTAAGTCCAGCAGTAAAAAACGTTTTTGAGCAAGACTTGGTGCGTTTTTATATTCTTGTACTAAACAAAATCCTGAGGTGGTTTCAAAGCAATTGATATATTTAGGTATTCGCGAATGGCTGATTTTTTTGAGTAATTCTATTTCTCTTTGAAAAGCTACAAAACCAGACCAACTTGCACCAATTGTGGCAAATTGAAACTGCTTAATCACAACTAGTTCTTGATTTTCAATATTAATAGCTTGGTATGTAACTCTTCCTCCACAATAATTTTGTCCGAGGATGCTTTCGATTTGATATCCTTGTTTGCTAAAGTCAGGAAATTGATATTCATTATTTAAGTTGTGATTTAAACTGTTAGTGATATTTGGACTAACTGGATTGGTATTTTGGTTAAAATTTTCCATCTTTTTGTCCTTACAAATTTAATTACTCATTTTCACAGTTAAAAACTAAGAATTCAGACAAAAAGTATCAGAATTAAAAGAAGAATTTTTGTCTGAATTTATTATCTTTTGATTACAGTTTGACTGTAATTATCAATTACGACTTATTTTCAGGTTTTTACTCTTTTCCACCAACCGAATGAATTCAGCACGATAACCATCTAAATCCGCGCCAACTGATTGACGTGCAAGTTGTAATGTTGTATCAAAATTTGTAGAACCTTTGTATTGAGAATCTTGCAGTAACATCCCAAACATTGCGATCGCAGATGCGAATTTAATGTTGTTAGATGCATTATCTAATTTTATTTCTGTGTCTGTAACTGGATAACTAACAAGTTGAGAAGTATTTTCTTGAGGTTGTTTATAGCGTAAGTTAACCTGCATAATTTCATTATTTTGAATAGCACTTTTAGCAATTATTGGATTTTGATATTTTAACGGCTCTACTTTCCCTAAAGAAACATTGCTCTCAACACCAACAGGGATAATTTCATATAAAGCTGTCACCGTATGCCCGGCTCCTAATTCTCCAGCATCTTTTTGATCATCGTTAAAATATTGAGTTTGCAGCAAGCGATTTTCGTACCCGATTAAACGGTAAGCTTGAACTTTCGTAGGATTAAATTCAACCTGGATTTTTACATCCTTGGCAATAGTAAATAAAGTTGCACCGAGTTCCTTCACCAGAACTTTCTTTGCTTCTAATAAACTATCTATATAAGCATAATTTCCATTACCCTTATTCGCGAGCTTTTCCATCTTGCCATCTTGGATATTACCTGTACCCAAGCCTAAAACAGAAAGAAAGACTCCACTTTGACGCTGCTGCTCAATTAATTTTACTAATTCTTCATCACTGCTAGCACCAACATTAAAATCACCATCAGTGGCTAAAATAACTCGATTATTTCCAGATTTAAGGAAATTATTACGTGCTACCTGATAAGCTAATTCAATTCCTTCACCACCAGCAGTAGAACCACCAGCTTCCAATTTCTCCAGCGCATCAATAATTTTTTGTTTTTGTGAACCTGGAGTTGGGGGTAATACTAAACCAGCTTGTCCCGCATATACTGCGATCGCAACTTGATCGTTGGGACGTAATTGATTTACCATTAACCGTAGTGCAGATTTTAACAAAGGTAATTTGTTCGCATCTGACATTGAACCCGATACATCAATGAGAAATACCAAGTTGTTAGCAGGTAACTTTTCTATTGAGGTATTTTGAGAATACAACCCCACTTGAACAAGGCGATGTTGGTGATTCCACGGTGTTTGAGTTACTTCTGTGGTGACAGCAAAGGGTTTATTATCGGTTAGTTGTGGATAATCGTATTTGAAATAATTAATCATTTCTTCCAGACGCACTGCATCCACTGGCGGCAGTTGTCCTTCATTAATAAAGCGGCGAATATTACTATAAGAAGCAGTATCAACATCAATGGCAAATGTCGAACGCGGATTGGCGCTGACAGCTTGAAACTCATTTTCAGGAAGACGAGAATATTGTTCTCGATTTTCCTCTACATCTGTCCTACCTCTGGTAGTAGGTGCAGTTGCTTGTAATTTATTTATTTGCTTTGGAACTGACTTTGAACTTTCCGATTTTGCTGCTACGTTAGGTTGCCCTTGCACAGGAACTTGATTTGTTGGTGAAGGTTGCGAACCAGATGTATTGGTTGTTGCTATTTCCCTACTAACACACGCACCCAAATAATATCCAAGTAAAATAGCAAATCCCAAGATTTGTATTGTCTTTGACGTAATTTTTATATTTTGCCAAGCCTTATAACCAAAACATTCCATCTGAAGAGTCCAAAAACTGAAACAAGCCAATGTAATTGTTGTACTATTTGAATTCAGTTTTGAGATGCTTGGTTACAGAAAATGCAACACTAAGGTATTGGTTAAGGGATAACAAGCCAAAACAATAACACTTAACTGTTAACAAATTACTACTAACAATTAACTAACTAATGACTAGCGCTTGGTATTGGCGATCGCATCCTCTCAATCATCTTACAGGCTCGGATATTTTTACGCTTCTATTTAACTCAAACCCGCATTCTGATATTGCCACCATTTTAGAAAGTCCCTACCCCAACAATAGCGATAATCCCCGACTGACGCGCTACTCGATTTGTGCGGGGAAACCACGAGTAATTAACGGCAAAGTGCAAATGTGGACACCCCAAGTTGGGGAAATTTTCCCTTTTCTCCACGGTTTATTAAAAAAAGGGCAAGAAGACGCACGAAATAGATTTGAGGATACATCCCCTCCTCCTCATCTCCCCTTTACAGGTGGTTGGTTAGGCTGGCTTGGTTATGATGTCGTCTGGGAAATCGAAGAATTACCCCATACAAAAGAAGATTCACTACCGTTTCCTGTTGCTTTTTGGTACGAACCCGAAAATTTTGCAGTTTTAGATCATTGGGAACAGGTTCTCTGGCTGGCAGCAAGCGCACCAAATTGGTTAGATGAGGTAGAACCAAGGTTAGCCGCAGAAAATAGCCCTAGAAGGCTACAGGGAGAGGGTTCGATTCGACAAATTAGCAGTTCTCCCCCTCCTTCACCTGAAGTATCTACAAAATTTCTCTCCTCCCAGGAAGAATACGAACTAGCTGTTCAAAAAGCTAAAAAATACATTCAAGCCGGAGATATCTTTCAGACGAATCTATCTTTGCGTTTTACAACTCAAACCACAGCTTCGGGATGGGAAATTTACCAAGCCTTGCAAAGTATCAATCCTTCGCCATTTGCCTGCTATTACAGAACACCTTGGGGGGAAGTAGTTAGTTGTTCCCCCGAAAGATTGGTGGAACTACAGGATAAAAAAGCACAAACAAGACCAATCGCCGGAACGCGATCGCGTGGTATTACTAAAGAACAGGATGCAAAACTGGCAGAAGAATTACTCAATCACACCAAAGAACGAGCTGAACATATCATGCTCGTAGACTTGGAACGCAACGATTTAGGAAGAGTGTGTGAGTGGGGCACGGTAAAAGTAGACGAATTACTGACTATCGAACGTTATAGTCACGTTATGCATCTCGTTAGCAATGTTGTCGGAAATTTAGCGCCAGATTGCCACAGCATTGATTTAATTCGGGCAATGTTCCCAGGTGGCACAATTACCGGCTGTCCGAAAGTTCGCTGCATGGAAATTATCGAAGAGTTAGAACCTGTCCGTCGCAGCTTATTCTACGGCTCCTGCGGCTACTTAGATATACAGGGGAATTTAGATTTAAATATATTAATTCGCACATTATTACTAACTCCAATCCCGGAAAATTCATCATTAAAAACAGTCTGGGGTCAAGTAGGGGCGGGAATTGTTGCCGATAGTGACCCGGAAAGAGAATGGTATGAATCATTACATAAAGCCCAAGCACAACTAGCCGCATTGGCACAAGTCTTCACGAAAAATGAGGAATGTGAGAGTTAGAGGCATGGAGAAAATTGTCTGAGCCTCCCCTTTCCGCTTTCCGCTTTCCCCCTTACCATTGACTAGTGACCATTGACTATTGACTAAATGACTATTCGACTGGGAACCGATATCGTTTACATTCCAAGAATTCATGCATTAATAAACCGTTTTGGCAAACGCTTTTTGCAACGCGTGTATACTTCCATCGAACAGCAAAATTGCGGTTGTTGGCATACGCCAGAGGGGTTAAACTCTACTGAATGCGAAATGACTCGGATGGCGATCGCTAAGTTTGCAGGACGTTGGGCTGCTAAGGAGGCTGTTGTTAAAGCTTTGGGAACCGGATGGCAAGGGATTAACTACACCGATGTCGAAATTTGCCGCAGTGCAACTGGTGCTCCATTTGTCGTGCTACATAACAACGCAGCCAAAATTGTGGCAACATGGGAAAATGACCAGGAGACGCAAAGAAGTGGAAACACGGAGGATTTTTCTCTGTCATTTCCCCCCTCTCCACTGTCACCCTCCTCTTGCGAATGGCAACTCAGTTTGAGTCATGATCGTGATTATGCGATCGCAACTGCGATTTTTGTCTCTCGATGAACTTTCTCGATTGTCCCCAAGAACGCTATTGTGGACAGAAGTTCCCAGATTTTCGTATTTTAAGCAAATCTTCAGGCGATATCGGGTCGCGATCGTCTGAATTTTTGTTGGAGAGAGCGAAAAGATAATATGTACCCGAACAAACTGTATTAGATGAACTCAGAAAGCCCAGAAACTTATATTAATCATCCAACTTGGGGTTTGCTCTACAGAATTTGCATGGTGGATGAGAGCCAAGAACTTTTTACTACACTCTACGCTCAACGTCTATTTTTTGTTGTCACTGTTGAAGGCAAAAACATGAAGTTTCAGCCTATCGGACGTACCGAGGCTCGCATGATGTTAGAAAATCGTCTGCGAAACCTCCGACGAAGTGGGCCTTCTTTTGAGTACGATCAACTTCAGGGTGTCTTTCAACGCACCTTCAACTAACATTCTGAAGTTCGGCTCTTCCTCCATTTATGAGCAACTCTAAGCGCGATTTCCTTGACGAGTCGCTACGTGAGCGCATCACCACTATTCGCTCTCAACTACCACCTTCTGTCCGGTTAATTGCCGTCACCAAAACCGTTCCTGCGGACATCATTCGCATCGCCTATGCCGCAGGAATCCGCGATTTTGGTGAAAATCGCATCCAGGAAGCCACAACCAAACAAGCCCAACTCCACGACTTACCGGATGTTACCTGGCATTTAATTGGACATTTACAAACCAACAAAGCCAAAAAAGCCCTGGAACAGTTTCAATGGATTCACTCCGTTGATAATCTTAAACTCGCCCAACGCCTCAACCAACTCGCTGGCGAACTTAATCTCCAGCCAAATATCTGTCTACAAATCAAAATTCTCCCCGATTCCAATAAAGCTGGTTGGGAAATTCCTCAACTTTTGGAGGATTTATTCGCTTTAAATCAATGCAAAAATTTACAATTTCAAGGTTTGATGACAATACCCCCTTTGGGTTTAAATGAATTACAAACCTTAGAAGTATTTAATTGTGCTAGCGAGTTGGCAGCAGATATCCAGTCACAAGGGTGGTCAAATATTCATATGCAGCAGCTATCAATGGGTATGTCTGGTGACTACCAACTAGCAATCAAGGCGGGTGCGACAATGGTGAGACTGGGTACCATTTTATTTGGAGAGCGATCGCTATAGGTTAAATAATGTATTAATTATGACTAGTAACATCCCTTTGCATAGATTGGAGCATTTGCCAACAGCACCACATCTAAAATACTGAGGTAATTTGCTACATAAAAAAGACATTGTGTCCTCCTTCACGAAGCCATAGAAAATATAGTATTTACAAAAGTGAATCTAAAAAAAATTGGATTCAAAGTAACTTCCCTTACTAAACTACTTAGGGTATAATCTTGACTCATTGTTGTGTATAGTTAATATCCAGCATTGAAAAATGCAAAGTTCGTAACTATAATTTGGCGATTAATGCTACAAACAGCGATACAATTTTCAGCTGTTTGCTTCTTCTATCAGCAACCATTGATTTATTGATTTTGCCTTCTTAGTCAAGGTAACAAGCACCAGGAGCGTGTCAAAATGAACAATATCTTTTCCAAGCTTAGAGACTTCGTTGGTCTCAACGAACCCGTAGAGTACGAGGAGTATTACGAAGAAGTAGACACCGATAGCTATCAAAATATCTATCAAGAGCAAAATCCACCCCAAGCGGCAGTACCTCAAGAACCCCCAGCACAGAATCGACGTTGGCGCGAACCCATGCCTACAATGGGTACTGATGTAGCAGCAAATACAAAAACCACCATGAGTAACGTAATTGGAATGCCAGGAGCTTTAAACGGTATTTCGGAAGTATTAGTGCTTGAGCCCCGCACATTTGAAGAAATGCCCCAAGCAATTCAAGCCCTGCGTGAGCGCAAATCGATTGTATTAAATTTGACAATAATGGACCCTGACCAAGCACAACGAGCAGTAGACTTTGTTGCTGGTGGTACTTACGCCCTAGATGGTCATCAAGAGCGGATTGGCGAAAGCATCTTCTTGTTTACACCAAGTTGTGTGCAAGTTAGCACCCAAGGTGGAGTGTTGCATGAAGTACCTGTTGTATCTCAGCCTCCCGCACGCCAAACTCGTACAGCTCCAACCAATCAGACATGGGGAACTGAGCCGAATCGCATGGCGCAGTAATTTCAGGAATTGTGCGATTTGGGGTTTTAGATAAGGGATTGCATCTAAAATTCCAAATCATTTGATTGACTGTGGCTATTTTGGCAGTACCAATTTTGGATTTTAATTCACGCATCTACGGATTTTTTATTTATTAGGTTATAAACATAAATTAAAATCCCTTAATTATGATTGTTTCGTTTTCCAGGAAGCGATACTATTTATCCAGATTTGGTATTTAAGCTTTAATTAGGGAAAATTTGACTTGTCTTTAAAATTTGGTTTAATTGGTGGCGGGGTAATGGGTGAAGCGCTATTATCTCGCCTCTTGAATCTTGGTATTTATCAAGCGTCAGAGATTGTCGTTAGTGAGCCCCTATCAAAACGACAGAATTTTTTGATCCAGGAATATGGCGTTGGTGTTACAGACAACAATTTCCAAGTGTTTACTGCCAGCGAGGAAGTGGTATTTTTGGCAGTCAAACCACAAATATTTAGTGCGATCGCCCAAGAAATTTCATCAGTCATTGAGCAAAGTCATTCGCCATTGGTAGTATCGATTTTGGCGGGTGTATCTTTGTCGCAGTTAGAAGCAGCTTTTCCCCGTTTACCAGTCATTCGTGCCATGCCAAACACACCCGCTACAGTTGGTGCAGGTGTGACAGCAATATGTGCAGGTGCTTATACAAAGGCAATTCATCTTGAGAAAGCACATCAATTGTTTGCAGCAGTTGGGGAAGTCGTCGAAATTAGCGAAAGTTTGATGGATGCTGTCACGGGGTTATCGGGTAGTGGCCCTGCATATGTAGCGTTAATAGTAGAAGCTTTAGCAGATGGTGGAGTTGCATCTGGTTTACCCCGTCCAATTGCAACCAAATTAGCATTACAAACTGTACTGGGTACAGCAAAGTTATTAAATGATACTAAGATGCATCCAGCCGAATTAAAGGATAGAGTGACTAGCCCTGGTGGTACGACAATTGCGGGTATTATTGAACTGGAAAAAGCAGGCTTGCGATCGGCATTAATTCAAGCAGTAAAAGCTGCTACAACTCGTTCCCAAGAGTTGGGAAAATAGGGAAAATTAATTTGGGTGTAATATCAAATCTGGGTATATGGAAATTCTTGTAATTGAAGGCTTGTTTCCTATTTAGGGCTTGCTGAATAAATCTAGAACCTAATCAAAGCAAGGGTTTCAATCTTTTTTATTCCAAGTAGGTGAAGGTTATAGTATTCAGAAGCTAAAAATCCTTGCATTTCGGCGGAAAATTGTGGGGTGAATTTAGAAACCAATGCCTAAAGCTACCATTTTTTGGACTGTGTGGCATCTAGATTTGCTTTGTGGAGTTTTTCAGCAGACCCTATTTAACTTAAAAAGCAAAGGCTTCTCTAATAGTGTTTAGAGAAGCCTTTGATGATGTATGAATAGCCCTGGCACTGAGCAATTGTTGCATGGGGCAACCCCCAGACTATCGTAGCCGCAACAGCGTTTCACAACTGAGTTCGGGATGGTATCAGAGTGGTTCCACCGCGCCATAAGCACCAGGAAAACTTGTAGGGCATCAAACCCTGAAGACTGCACAGTGACAGAACAAAAACTCAATTGAAGAGATTAGATTCAAGAAAAGATTAGAGGTCAAGCCCTCGGTCTGTTAGTACTTCTCGGCTTCATATGTTACCACACTTCCACCTAAAGCCTATTAACACATGTTCTATGTGTGACCTTACTTCCTTAAAGGAATGAGAACACTCATCTTGAGGTGGGCTTCCCACTTAGATGCTTTCAGCGGTTATCCACTCCAAACATGGCTACCCTGCGTTTACCGTTGGCACGATAACAGGTACACCAGCGGTTCGTCCTTCCCGGTCCTCTCGTACTAAGGAAGGCTCCTCTCAATGTTCTAACGCCTGCACCGGATATGGACCGAACTGTCTCACGACGTTCTGAACCCAGCTCACGTACCGCTTTAATGGGCGAACAGCCCAACCCTTGGGACGTACTTCCGCCCCAGGTTGCGATGAGCCGACATCGAGGTGCCAAACCTCCCCGTCGATGTGGACTCTTGGGGGAGATCAGCCTGTTATCCCTAGAGTAACTTTTATCCGTTGAGCGACGGCCATTCCACTCTGCGCCGTCGGATCACTAAAGCCGTGTTTCCACCCTGCTCGACTTGTTGGTCTCGCAGTCAAGCTCCCTTCATGCTTTTACACTCGACGCACGATTTCCAACCGTGCTGAGGGAACCATTGCGCGCCTCCGTTACCTTTTGGGAGGCGACCGCCCCAGTCAAACTGCCCACCTGAAACTGTTCCTCCACCGGATTACGGCAGTAGGTTAGAATTCTAGCTTCGCCAGAGTGGTATCTCACTGTTAACTCCATACCCCCCACAAGGGATACTTCTACGTTTCCCACCTATCCTGCGCAAGCCAAGCCCGAACACAATTCCAGGATACAGTAAAGCTTCATAGGGTCTTTCTGTCCAGGTGCAGGCAGTCCGTATCTTCACAGACAATCCTATTTCGCCGAGTCTCTCTCCGAGACACCATCCAGATCGTTACGCCTTTCGTGCGGGTCGGAACTTACCCGACAAGGAATTTCGCTACCTTAGGACCGTTATAGTTACGGCCGCCGTTCACCGGGGCTTCAGTCGTCAGCTTCAAATGGCTAACCATCCTGACCAACTTCCTTAACCTTCCGGCACTGGGCAGGCGTCAGCCCCCATACTGCGTCTATCGACTTCGCGGAGACCTGTGTTTTTGGTAAACAGTCGCCTGGATCTCTTCACTGCGACCCAAGTTTCACCTTGGGCACCCCTTCTTCCGAAGTTACGGGGCCATTTTGCCGAGTTCCTTAGAGAGAGTTATCTCGCGCCCCTTAGTTTTCTCAACCTCCCCACCTGTGTCGGTTTCGAGTACGGGTAATTTAGAATTAACGTGGTTAGAGCTTTTCTTGGAAGCTAGATTATGTCACTTCCCCTCCTTAGAGGGTCCCACTCCTATCTCATCTCAAGACGTTTTCTCCGTCTCTCATCAACTCGATTAGTTGAACCGGTAACCAACATCCGGCTGACATTCACCTTCTCCGTCCCTCTGCACTATCCTAAATTAGTACGGGATTGTTAACCCGTTCTCCATCGACTACGCCTTTCGACCTCGCCTTAGGTCCCGACTTACCCAGAGTGGACGAACCTGCCTCTGGAACCCTTGGGGTTTCGGGGTATTGGATTCTCACCAATATTTGCGCTACTCAAGCCGACATTCTCACTTCTATTCAATCCACACCTGCTCGCCGCTAGTGCTTCTCTTCAAATAGAACGCTCCCCTACCGATTCTTTTTCAAAAATCCCACAGCTTCGGTACAACGTTTAGTCCCGTTCATTTTCGGCGCAGGAGCGCTTGACCAGTGAGCTATTACGCACTCTTTCAAGGATGGCTGCTTCTAGGCAAACCTCCTGGTTGTCTCTGCACTCCCACCTCCTTTCCCACTTAACGTTGATTTGGGGACCTTAGCTGGTGGTCTGGGCTGTTTCCCTCTTGACGATGAAGCTTATCCCCCACCGTCTCACTAGCAATGTGTTCACCGGGTATTCTTAGTTTGTCTCGATTTGGTACCGGTCTCCCAGCCCGCACCGAAACAGTGCTTTACCCCCCGGCTTTAATCATTACCGCTGCGCCTCAACACATTTCGGGGAGAACCAGCTAGCTCCTGGCTCGATTGGCATTTCACCCCTAACCACACCTCATCCGCCAATTTTTCAACATTGGTCGGTGCGGACCTCCACTTGGTGTTACCCAAGCTTCATCCTGGACATGGTTAGATCGCCAGGGTTCGGGTCTATAAACGCTGATAATATCGCCCTATTCAGACTCGCTTTCGCTTTGGCTTCGGGTTTCCCCCTTAACCTACCAGTCACTTATAAGTCGCCGGCTCATTCTTCAACAGGCACGCGGTCAGCCGTTCTATCAGCCTCCCACTGCTTGTCAGCTGACGGTTTCATGTTCTCTTTCACTCCCCTCAATGGGGTTCTTTTCACCTTTCCCTCGCGGTACTTGTTCTCTATCGCTCATGCAGACGTATTTAGCCTTACCAGGTGGTCCTGGCTGATTCACATGGAATTTCACGTGCTCCATGCTACTCGGGATTCAGCTAGTATCGTTGAATTTTCGACTACAAGACTTTCACTTTCTCTGGTGCATCTTTTCAATGCTTCGTCTAATCGCTCGATTCCTTCTCGCTGTCCCACTACCCCAACATACATGTACATTGGTTTAGGCTCTTCCCCTTTCGCTCACCACTACTTGGGGAATCTCTTTTGATTTCTTTTCCTCCAGCTACTAAGATGTTTCAATTCGCTGGGTTCGCTCTCTCCTGTCTATATATTCAACAGGTAGTACATAGGGTTGCCCCATTCGGAAATCTCCGGCTCTTAGTCTGTTTCCAACTCCCCGGAGCTTATCGTCGGTAACCACGTCCTTCTTCGCCGCTGCATGGCTAGGTATCCACCGTCAGCCTTTAGTCGCTTGACCACTCAATATTCTTTTCTTCTCTTCTCTTCTCTCTAATATTGGTGTTTTTATCCGTAGCTGCTACACTACGAACTGCCTTTCACAATCTCTTGCTCTTTTGAACTTTCAATTGCTACTTTTCTGTCACTATGCAGTTTTCAAGGTTCATTTACTGGTTTCACCCAGCAGTCTACCACTTTACTTAGCAGGTGCTGAACTCATCCTCTTTTCTTTATCTTATTCCGAACCAGTTTTAGTTTGAAAGTCAATTACTTCTCCTCGACCGACCTTGGGAATGACCTCTTAGTTTCTTATTCCTCAAACAAGTACTTCTACTTCCTCTCGTTTCTGTCCCTAAGGGTTTAGGTCTCCCTATAAAGGAGGTGATCCAGCCACACCTTCCGGTACGGCTACCTTGTTACGACTTCACCCCAGTCACCAGCCCTACCTTAGGAGTCCCCCCCCAAATTCATGGTTAGGGTAACTACTTCGGGCGTGACCAGCTTCCATGGTGTGACGGGCGGTGTGTACAAGGCCCGGGAACGAATTCACTGCAGTATGCTGACCTGCAATTACTAGCGATTCCTACTTCATGCAGGCGAGTTGCAGCCTGCAATCTGAACTGAGCCACGATTTCTGAGATTTGCATCACATCGCTGTGTAGCTGCCCTTTGTTCGTAGCATTGTAGTACGTGTGTAGCCCAGGACGTAAGGGGCATGCTGACTTGACGTCATCCCCACCTTCCTCCGGTTTGTCACCGGCAGTCTCCCTAGAGTGCCCAACTTAATGCTGGCAACTAAGTACGAGGGTTGCGCTCGTTGCGGGACTTAACCCAACATCTCACGACACGAGCTGACGACAGCCATGCACCACCTGTGTTCCAGTTCCCTAAGGCACATCCAACTTTCGCCGGACTCCTGGACATGTCAAGCCCTGGTAAGGTTCTTCGCGTTGCATCGAATTAAACCACATACTCCACCGCTTGTGCGGGCCCCCGTCAATTCCTTTGAGTTTCACACTTGCGTGCGTACTCCCCAGGCGGGATACTTAACGCGTTAGCTACGGCACTGAGAGGGTCGATACTCTCAACGCCTAGTATCCATCGTTTACGGCTAGGACTACTGGGGTATCTAATCCCATTCGCTCCCCTAGCTTTCGTCCCTCAGTGTCAGTATTGTCCTAGCAGAGCGCTTTCGCCACCGGTGTTCTTCCCAATCTCTACGCATTTCACCGCTACACTGGGAATTCCCTCTGCCCCTAACCTACTCTAGTCTTGTAGTTTCCACGGCCCTTATGGAGTTAAGCCCCACTCTTTAACCGCAGACTTACATAACCACCTGCGGACGCTTTACGCCCAATCATTCCGGATAACGCTTGCATCCTCCGTATTACCGCGGCTGCTGGCACGGAGTTAGCCGATGCTTATTCCTCTAGTACCGTCATTATCTTCCTAGAGAAAAGAGGTTTACGACCCAAGAGCCTTCCTCCCTCACGCGGTATTGCTCCGTCAGGCTTTCGCCCATTGCGGAAAATTCCCCACTGCTGCCTCCCGTAGGAGTCTGGACCGTGTCTCAGTTCCAGTGTGGCTGATCGTCCTCTCAGACCAGCTACAGATCGTCGCCTTGGTAGGCCTTTACCCCACCAACTAGCTAATCTGACGCGAGCTCACCATCTGGCAATTTCTCTTTCACCTCTCGGCACATCCGGTATTAGCATCGGTTTCCCAATGTTGTCCCAAACCAAATGACAGATTCTCACGCGTTACTCACCCGTCCGCCACTATCTCCGAAGAGACCGTTCGACTTGCATGTGTTAAGCATACCGCCAGCGTTCATCCTGAGCCAGGATCAAACTCTCCGTTTTGCTTCTGAAGCAGTTTGATGAGGCTCGGAAATACAATTTCCGTTTCCTCTTTAATCTCAGTCCCAGATTCTTATCTCGGACTTCTCATTTCATTGACGAGGATTTATGTTACTTTGACTTTCAAACTATTTACTTTTTTCGGTTCGGCGTGACGCGCTTTTCTCTCAACCGCTCACTCGAACTAATCTAACAACTCTCACCCCCTTTGTCAACCCCCTCACCCTAATCTTTTTTATTTTTCTTTCTAGTGAAGTTCGGCCTAAAATTTTATTTTTTTGACTTTTGAGGCTATAAATCTTATTGGGCAAGGGTTGTCGATGTTGGCTGTTAATCAATCCGAAAAATCGTCAAAACTTCTCTGGACTAAGTATTTAGCGGTTTATATTAGGTAAAAGTTAGTCTAAAACTCCAAATTTTTAAACAGATTGACGGGGAAAATTACAGGAATTAATTTGATCGACTCAACCACATTACTAATATTTGCCATAACTGTAGCGTACACAGTTAAAAAACCACAGCTAAACACGATGTTTTGCAGTTTGTGCTTTTCTATTTCTTGACGTTGCCCAAGATTAAAAGAAAATAAAGCAATAATTTATACGTGTTTATCTGTGGTTATTTTGATAATGGTTGTAACTCCAAGTTGTTAGAGTTGGTTTGCTATTACAGTTTAAACGGCAGAGAAGTAGACTTTAGACTTGACTGGGTCTGGATTCATGGTTTTGTCACCAGGTTGCCAACCGGCGGGGCAAACTTCATCGGGGTGCGATTGTACGTGCTGGATAGCTTGCAGTGTTCGTAGAGTTTCTTCAACACTACGACCAAATGCGAGGTTGTTGATGGTAGCGTGCTGAATAGTTCCATCTTTGTCAATGATAAATAGACCGCGTAAAGCAATTCCGGCTGCGGGGTCTAATACATTGTATGCAGAGCTAATTTCTTTTTTAATGTCGGAAACTAGCGGATAATTAAGGTCGCCAACTCCACCAGACTTACGGTCAGTTTGAATCCAAGCAAGGTGTGAGAATTCGCTATCAACTGATACGCCTAAAATTTCAGTGTTCAGCTTTTTGAATTCTTCATAGCGATCGCTGAAGGCAGTGATTTCTGTTGGGCAAACGAATGTAAAGTCTAGGGGATAAAAAAACAGAACTATGTACTTACCACGATAGTCGGAAAGTTTTACTGTTTTAAATTCTTGATCTACAACTGCTGTTGCTGTAAAGTCAGGAGCTGTTTGACCTACACGAATGCATTCTGTCATATATGATTCTCCTTCAGCCTAAATATTTATAAGTGTTGCGTCGAACTTTGTTGCTTAGTGCTACTAGTTTCTACGCTGTGGTGATTTGATTACGAACTGTTACAAATATATCATACTCATAACGATTGTGAGTAGCTAATGATTAAAGACTTAGATGCACGAGAATGGATACTTACCAATGGTTTAGGGGGCTTTGCTGGGGGTACAGTTACGGATATCCGCACCCGGACTTATCATGGATGGCTGTTTGCGGCAACGGAACCACCTTCGGTTCGTAACCTATTGTTGTCGCATCTGGAAACGAGCTTAGAATTACCGGAAGACACCATAGCATTAGGAAGTAATGTTTGGGGCAACGGTCTGATCGACCCGAATGGCTATCAATTTTTGCGTTCTTTCGAGATTAATCCAATTCCAAAATGGATTTGGGGTGGGAATAATTGGCAGTTGACTCGACTTTTAATCATGCCACATTGGAAAAGGGGTAATGGGAAATGGGTTAAGGGGAAAGACGAGAAAAAAAATAATTTGTTAGTTCAATATCGTTATGAGGGTGTCGAAGTTGCGGTTTTACGACTGCGCCTTCTCACTGCTGATCGCAATTTACATCATCAGCAAACAAAAATACCGGAATTACAGTTTTCTCAGATGTTGGGTAAACAACAAGTTTGTTTGCAAGCGATAATAGCGGGTCGTTTTGGTATACCTTGGCATTTACGATGGACAAAAGGTGAGTATCAACCGGATGCCGTTTGGTATTGGAGTTATGCTTTAAGTGAAGAAACTCAAAGAGGATTGAGCGATCGCGAGGATTTATATAGTCCAGGTTATTTGAGTGTTACTTTACAACCAGGAGATACAGTCACCCTGGAAGCACAGTTAGGTTTTCCCGAACAAAACCAAGAACTTTTGACATCAACAACTTTTGATGAAGCGGTTGAAACTGAGCAAGAGCGACTATGTCAGATTTTTGATCATGAGGAAGGGAAATTAGAAACAAAGCCAGGGGCAAAAGCAGACAAAGAGGATTTATATTGTTTTCTCACTTGCCCCACTTCCCATTTATACAAAAAACTCTTACAAGCCAGCGATCAATTTATTGTTTATCGTCAATCCACCGATAGCCTGACTGTGATTGCTGGGTATCACTGGTTTAATGATTGGGGAAGAGATACTTTAATTGCCTTACCTGGATTAACTTTGACAACTGGGCGTTATGGAGTTGCCAAGGAAATTTTGGCAACTTTTGGTAATTACTGTCGCTACGGTTTGATTCCCAATGCATTTCCAAATGTAAATAGAGAACCCTTATATAACAGTATGGATACAGCTCTGTGGTGGGTAGAAACACTAGGGCTTTATCTTGAAGCTACCCATGATTGGGAATTTCTGATTGCACAATATCCAGTCGTACAGCAAATTTATAAAGCTTTGATTGGGGGTACTCGCTATAACATTCAGGTTGATTCTACAGATGGATTAGTTAGCTGGGATAATCGAGGTGTAGCATTGACTTGGATGGATGCTGTAGTCGATGGACAGCCTGTCACACCTCGTCGAGGTAAACCAGTGGAAGTTAATGCTTTGTGGTATTCCTGTTTATGTTGGGCTTCACGATGGGCAGAAATTCTGAGCGAACATGGGGATATTGCTGAGCAGGGACGTTTAGCCAAACAAGCACGGCGCTATACAATGCAAGCTGAACAAGTGAAAACTTCTCTACAAAAGTTTTGGAATTCACAACTGGGCTATCTTTTCGATACAATCGAGCCAGACGATCGCCGCAATGCTCAAATACGTCCAAATGCGGTTTTAGCCTTGTCGTTTGCTCATTGCGCTTTCACGGTACAGCAAGGGCAAAGTATTTTAGATTTGGCACAATCCTGTTTACTAACTCCTTACGGCTTACGTAGTCTCAATCCCAGTGACCCAGATTATATTGGTCAGTATATTGGGAATCAACAACAACGCGATCGCGCTTATCATCAAGGTACAGTTTGGTGTTGGTTAATTGGTGCTTTCATCCGAGGTTGGCAAAGATTTTACATTCATAAACCCTTGCCCTTTGATTGGCAACCTTTACTCAAACATTTCACTTCTGAAGCTTGTATGGGTTCAATTTCC
This sequence comes from Calothrix sp. NIES-4101, assembly GCA_004296455.1. Lineage (GTDB taxonomy): Bacteria > Cyanobacteriota > Cyanobacteriia > Cyanobacteriales > Nostocaceae > Brunnivagina. The sequence goes on along the minus strand of AP018280.1, from coordinate 1,880,449 downwards.
GAAATTTTTGATGGAGATGTACCACATACACCACGAGGTGCGATCGCGCAAGCCAAGTCAGTGGCTGAGGTGATTCGTCATGTAAAAATAGTATTGAGTTAGGGTTTGAGAGTTATGAGTTATTACGTAATATATGATGGCAACTGCAACCTTTGCGTTACCCTAGTGCAATTACTAGAAAATCTCGACCAAGGTAAGTTGTTTTCCTACGTTCCTATGCAAGACAACAAAACACTGTTGCAGTGGGAGATTGCCCCCGAAGAGGGGAGAATGGGAATGATTTTAATTGATGCCAACATGCCAAACAGACGTTGGCAAGGTAGTGATGCCGCAGAAGAAATTGGGCGTTTGTTACCAATGGGAAATGTATTTGTTGATCTGTATCGGGCACTACCTGGAATGAAATGGATGGGAGACAGATTTTACGAACAAATTCGCGATCATCGTTATACACTTTTTGGCAGGCGTGAAACTACTTATCAATCGCAGTTTTGTACTGATGGGAGTTGCCAACAAGAAGTTAGTAGTTAATAGTCTTGATTAGAAATTTTAGAGCAATTACAAATTATTCAGCATCAGTAGATTTGTTAAAGATTTCCAAAATGTGGCGACAAAACTTTTTGAGGCGATCGCCTATTTCTGTAGATGGATGGGTTCTGCCGACAAAACTCCAGTTTTCCACTGTAGAGAGTCTCCAAGCTTCACCCTGATGGTCAAATCCAGCTACTTCCACACCAATGACTCGACGCAAATTATTTGTGGGGTCTTTGTATAAACGAATCTGAAATAACAGACTACGACTTCGCCAAGAACGACTAACTCCTGGAAAATGAAAACCAATATCTATAGAATCAGGGTCAATTAACTCTCTTGTATCGGGATCATTTTGCCAGGGTTTGAGGTCAGATTTGGCATCTGGAAATTCCTGCTTGAACAAATTGACTACTGTGGCTATCTTGCTGGCGAAATCGAGGCTAGTTGCCATTTCAGCTGCATTCACGGAAACGCTCCTAATTTAGTGTCGGCTAGTTTCTGATTTAACGACAGAAAAAGCGCCAGAAGGCTTATTCCATTAGTGTTTCAGCTTATCAATTGTTGTTAATTTTGGCAACTTTAAGTCAAATTTCATGAAGATATGAATCTATGGGTGATCAACTTTGATCTATTTTTGATCAGTAACTTTTAATTCATAGACATTCCACAGCGCACCACCGTAAGCAGAGTATTTCATATTTTCAACTCGGTTACGTACTGCTAAAAGCGATCGCGGATTAAACAAGTGAATATAAGGTAATTCTTCAGCAGCGATACGCTGTGTTTCCCAATAGATTTCTTTGCGTTTTTGTTCGTTCAGTTCCTGCGCTCCTTCGATATATAATTGGCCAATTTTTTCCTCCCAAGGCTCAACAATACGTCCTTGAACAGGTGCTTGTCCGGCTGTGGGAGCTTGATTAAAGGGACGAAACTCACCCTCAACAGCCCAAAAATTGGCCGCACCATTGGGATCTATGCCACCACCCCCAACTGCGCCAAAATATGCTTCCCAGTCGAAGGAATTACCAAGTCTATCTCCCATCACGCCAAAATCTAGCTGCTGGAAATCCATTTGAATACCAATTTTTTCCAAGTCCAGTTTCATTTGTGATGCCACAATTTCTCCCGTTCGACTGCCTGTGGGAGCCATTAAACTAAAGCGCACTCGATTACCATCTTGATCGAGTAATTGCCCTTTTTCGTTATATTTAAATCCAGCTTTGAGAAGAAGTTGTTTCGCTTTTTGAGGATTATAGTCATATGCTTTTAATCCTTTCTCTGGAGAAAGATAGAAAGGACTACCAGAAAATGTCGCCGAGTATTGCAATTCGCCGATGCCTCGATAGACGTTAGTTAACATACTCGAACGATCAATTGCATGGGCTATGGCTTGGCGAAATTCTTTGGTTCTAAACCAACGTGACTTAATTGGGTTTACAAAAGGCTTTCCATTACGGCTACCGGAATTTTGATTAAAACTAATAAAAATCGCTGCTTGGTCGGGTCCACCATCCAGTATTGCAAATTGACCGCGTTTTTCTTCTTTTTTCAGCAGCGAGAAATTTCGAGGTGCAACTTCCAACATATCTAAGCCACCAGAGCGAAATTGCATCAAGGCGGTATCAGGACTTTCGACGATTTGCCAAACCATACGTTGAATATAAGGCATTTGCTTGCCTTGACCATCGCGCCGCCAATAATAAGGATTTGGTTTAAATACCACCCGTTCGCTAGTTTTGTAACTGTCCAAGATAAATGGACCATTGGAAACAACAGTTTTTGGATCAGTTCCTGTATTCCAAGTTGACAAAAACTGGAGATTTCCGCTGGTATCTTTATTTTTGAGGGTACTTTCCAATGCATGTTTTGGCATAATTGCCAAGCCGCCTACAGTTCGCAATAATGGTGCAAAAGGTTCGGGAGAAGTCACTTCGACTGTGCGATCGTCTATTTTGGTAACTTTAGGAAAGAAACGACTTTTACCAATTGCGAGAACATCACGAATACTCGTAGGAATAGCTTTATTCGTATAGATATCGTTGAAAGTAAACACAACATCATCTGCGGTGAGTGGTTTTCCATCCGACCACTTTAAATCTTTTCGCAACTTGAATATAATTTTCTGTCCCTCTTCCTGCCAAGATTCAGCTAAGGCAGGCTCAAGTTCAGCCGTAACTCCATTTTCCGCCAGCATTCCCTCATAAATCGGACCAAATACATTTGGGGACTCTTTGCTGAGGACATAGTTAAAAGTTTTTGGTTCAGCAGTAATTGAATAGACTAGTTGAGAAACCTGGGCAGCTTGAGTTTTAAAGTTGTTGGGGTTGCAGGCATTAAGAGTTAAGGTGATAAACACCCCAGCTAATGCCAAAATCCAACTGCGTTTCATCAAAAATTTACTAGAAAAATGAGAAATATTCCGATTCATATGATTGAGGGTGAAATGCTGAGTTATCAGTTCTGAGACTGCCGCTAGCTGAGAAAGTTGTGAGTTTTACGGAAATAAACAATGCTTACATTTTGTCAAATTTTATTTACTTCTCGCTGACGAAACTCTCGGAAGTTAGAGCTTAAAAACATTTTTGTGTCATCACTATCTCAATTGGCATTTCGCATTATACTTAATAAGTTTTTCTTTGCCTCATTTGTGCTTGGCTTTTCGGGATTGGTGTTAATCCTAGCTACTAAGTAAATATGTCTTTAATTCCCATAAGGGATAGGCTGGAATGCCAATTCCAGAGAAGTTTTAGATTTGTGACTATGCATTTCAATATTCTTTAGCTGATTACTATTTCTCATGATGAAAATAAATAGTAAAGAAATATTACATAAATTCAACTACTCCTGCTAATAAATAACCCCAGGCATTATTTTTCCAATAGAACCACGGCATAAGCACAAATACCTTCTTCTCGGCCAACAGCATCTAATTTTTCATTAGTAGTTGCTTTGACACCGACTTGATTTGGTTCTAATTGTAAAACTCCGGCAATTTTTTCTCGCATTTTCTCAATATGAGGTTTTAATTTCGGACGTTCGGCGACAATTACCGAGTCAATATTGCCAATTTTCCAGCCTCGATCTAGAACAAGCTGATTAACCTGACTCAGCAGCATTAGACTATCAGCGCCCTTCCATTTGGGGTCTGTTGGTGGAAAATAATGGCCGATATCACCTAGCGATAAAGCGCCTAACATTGCGTCCATAATTGCGTGTGTGAGAACATCAGCATCACTGTGTCCTAGTAAACCTAGTTCATGGGTAATTTCCACACCACCAAGAATTAACTTTCTTTCAGGTGTTAGGCGGTGAATATCGTAGCCATTACCAATGCGAATAGTCATAGTATGTATTTTGGATGATCTTGGATTTGGTATTTTGAGATTGGGAATAAGTCATGGAAAGACACAAAGCAAATTTTGATTTTTGTCCCTATACCCCTATGTCCCTGCATCCCCGCATCCTTTTTCCTCTTCCCATGTTTCCAGTAAGTCAGGACGACGTTTGCGGGTGCGTTCGATTTGTTGTTCAAAGCGCCATTTGGCGATCGCAGCATGATTCCCAGAAAGGAGAATATTTGGCACTTTCCAACCACGGAAATTGGCGGGACGGGTATATTGGGGATAATCAAGTAACCCTTCCTCAAAACTCTCACTTTTCAAGGATTCGACTTTGCCAACTGTCCCCGGCAGGAGGCGAGTGACTCCATTGACTAACGCCATTGCGGGAATTTCGCCACCAGTCAAAATAAAGTCACCTAAAGAGACTTCACGGGTAACTAATTCCAGCACCCGTTCGTCTACACCTTCATAATGTCCGCAAATGACAATCAATTGGTCGTAATTTGTCGCTAGTTCGCGCAGTAGAGGTTGGTTGATAGTTTGTCCTTGGGGACTCATTAAAATTATTTCTCGTCGCGGTAGAATCGGCAGTGACTCAACTGCGGCAAAAATTGGTTCAGGTTTCATCAACATACCAACTCCACCGCCATAAGGTTCGTCATCCACTTTGCGGTGCTTGTCGTTAGTAAAGTCCCGTGGGTTAACCAGATTTACTTGGGCTATCTGCTTGGCTAGGGCTTTACTCAACAACCCGGAATTGAGAACTGAGGTAAAACAGTCAGGAAACAGCGTAACTATATCAAAGCGCACAGTATTTCGTATTCGAGGACACTATTGTTAAATTAGAATGTTGAAAAAATAAAAGTCGATGTTATTTTGGACACATGTATCTTCGCTAGAGAGTGTCTAAAATTATGGCAAATCGTTGTTGCTTATCTCTCAAAGACAAAAGTTTTTCTAATTACTTAATTTATGTTTAAATATTGTCACATCTACATTTAAATTAATAGATTAACTAGGTTAACAACTTCCAGGATGCATCAAACTGATTCCAGAATTAGGCAGATTAAATCCTGCTTTCCCCCAAGCAGTACCTTGTCAGTCTGGAAAAATCAACAGGTGAACATCAAGACGTTGGCTTTAGGCAACAACATCGAGAGTTATGAGGGCACGATGTTTAACACTTTTTCGACTTTACTTTACCATCCACTCAAGGCGACATCTGATGAGATAGCTTTGTACGGACTGCTCTTTCCCTGGAACGGGTTTTTCTAACCTCAAAGAAGTTGCCTTTCAAGAGTAGAGTTAAGTCATAAGCATCTGCATCTGGAAGCACATTTCAGTGAAGGAAAGGTAATTATCAAGATTACCTTCTCACCTAAAAGCTAAATTAGTGTCCTTTAAAACAGTAAAGCAGAAACATCGATTAAAGCTGGCATGACTGGTTTAATTCACCTGAAGTTGTTGACAGGAGAAACACAATGCGGCAATTAAAGGCTAAATGGCTGGAAATGACGACACCCCAAGCAACTAAAACCGCCGTTCTCGTAATTGGAGGCGCAGAAGATAAGGTTCACGGACGCGAGATTTTGCGGACATTTGTAGCCCGTTCTGGTGCTAGCGATGCTCACATTACCATTATTCCGTCGGCTTCCCGCGAACCCGGTATAATTGGTGGGCGCTACATCCGCATTTTTGAGGAGATGGGTGCCAGCAAAGTTGAGCTTTTAGATATCCGCGATCGCGACCAGTGTGAAGACCTCCATTTCAAAGAGTCCCTGGAAAATTGTACGGGGGTTTTTTTGACAGGGGGCGACCAACTGCGGCTGTGTGGTGTATTATCTGATACATCTGTGATGGAAGTAATTCGCCAACGAGTACGTTCCGGCCAATTAACCCTAGCAGGCACTTCTGCCGGAGCTGCGGTGATGGGACACCACATGATCGCAGGAGGTGGTTCGGGAGAGTCTCCCAACCGTTCTTTAGTGGACATGGCAACAGGTTTGGGGTTAATTCCCGAAGTCATCGTTGACCAGCACTTCCATAATCGCAATCGGATGGTTAGATTAGTCAGCGCGATCGCATCTCACCCCGACCGCATTGGCATTGGCATCGATGAAGATACATGCGCTATGTTTGAGAAAGATGGCTGGATGCAAGTTTTAGGAAAAGGTAGCGTCACAGTGGTTGACCCCACCGAAGTCACCCACACTAACGAACCTAACGTCGGCGCTACCGAGCCGTTAACAATTCATAATATGCGGATGCATATCCTTAGCCACGGCGACAAGTACCACCTCTACCAGCGCACTGCCTTACCAGCTAACTATCGTATCTCTAGCTAGTTTCTCGCTATGTCCAAGTTCAGTATTCGGTAATTCTAGCTAATTTCTAGCTAATTTCTAGCTAAAAAACTATCTGGCGGAATTGTTTGTCTGCGGTTACACTGAGTTGACCGCTAATTACGACCTTGGATAAAGCAAGAAGTGAACATCAAAGTACTCTACTTTGAGTAAGTTTCATGAGGCAGAATAAATACGATGTAAGAAAAAACTGTTTTTTAATAACAGTTAAGCGGTCAATTCCAGTAAGAAACTAGAAGAGACTCCGAATCTCCATCTACCTATTCCCATGAGAATCCTCAAAATCCAGACCTTACGCGGTCCCAACTATTGGAGCATTCGACGCCACAAGTTGATAGTCATGCGCCTCGATTTAGAAAACCTCGCCGAGTCGCCCTCGAATGAAATCCCCGGTTTTTACGAAGGATTAGTTGAGGCGCTGCCAAGTCTGGAGGGTCACTATTGTTCGCCGGGCTGTCGCGGTGGTTTCCTAATGCGAGTTCGAGAAGGCACAATGATGGGCCATATCATCGAACATGTTGCCTTAGAATTGCAAGAACTTGTTGGTATGCCCGCAGCCTTCGGTCGTACCCGGGAAACTGCCACACCGGGAGTCTACCAGGTTGTATTCGAGTACGAAAACGAGGAAGCCGGACGCTATGCTGGGAGAGCCGCTGTACGCTTGTGCCAAAGCATTGCCGACCGAGGTCGCTATCCGAAAGCCGAATTAGAGCAAGATTTACAAGACTTGCGTGACTTTGCCCGCGACTCAGCCTTAGGACCCTCAACTGAAGCAATTGTCAAGGAAGCCGAGAAAAAGGGTATTCCTTGGATGGCACTTGGTGCACGTTTCCTAATCCAGTTGGGCTATGGAGCTAGCCAGAAACGTATCCAGGCTACCATGACCAACAACACTGGTATTCTCGGAGTTGAACTGGCTTGCGATAAGGAAGCTACAAAACGTATTTTGGCAGAAGCCGGTGTTCCTGTTCCTAAAGGGAATGTCATCAATTTCCTTGATGATTTGGAAGAAGCGATCGAGTACGTTGGTGGGTATCCAATTGTAATTAAACCCCTAGATGGCAACCACGGACGCGGTATCACAATCGATATTCGCAGTTGGAGTGAAGCCGAAGCTGCCTACGATGCCGCAAGACAAATTTCTCGTAGTGTTATTGTTGAAAAATACTACACCGGACGCGATCATCGTGTATTGGTTGTTGATGGTAAAGTTGTTGCAGTTGCTGAACGTGTTCCAGCACATGTGGTTGGCGATGGAAAATTAACGATCGCTGAACTCATCGAAGATACCAATAACGACCCGAATCGCGGTGACGGACATGATAAAGTTCTTACTAAAATTGAATTAGACCGCACTAGTTACCAATTACTAGAAAGGCAAGGTCTAACCCTAAACAGCGTTCTACCTAAAGATGAAACTTGTTATCTCCGAGCAACTGCTAACCTCAGTACAGGTGGTATTGCCGTTGACAGAACCGACGAAATTCATCCCGAAAATATTTGGTTGGCACAACGCATCGTCAAAACGATCGGCTTAGATATCGCTGGTATTGATGTTGTCACCAATGATATTAGTCGTCCCCTGCGGGAAACTGAGGGTGTAATTGTCGAAGTCAACGCCGCACCGGGTTTCCGAATGCATATTGCTCCTAGCTACGGTACACCCCGTAATGTCGCTGGTGCAGTTGTCGATATGCTGTTCAAAAACGAACAAGCAAGCCGCGTCCCCATTCTCAGTGTCACAGGCACAAATGGAAAAACCACTACAACCCGCTTGTTAGCGCATATCTTTAGACAAACAGGTAAAGTTATTGGTTATACAACCACTGATGGAACTTATATCGGGGAATACTTAGTAGAATCAGGTGATAATACGGGGCCTCAAAGTGCTCAGTTGATTCTCCAAGACCCGACAGTCCAAGTCGCTGTGTTAGAAACAGCCCGTGGTGGCATCCTACGTTCTGGTTTAGCTTTTGAATCATCAAATGTCGGTATAGTCTTAAATGTTGCCGCCGACCACTTAGGGTTGGGTGATATCGATAACATCGATCAACTGGCACACCTTAAGAGTGTAGTTGCTGAAGCTGTATATCCCGATGGTTATGCAGTTTTGAATGCTGATGACCCTCGTGTCGCGGCAATGGCAGAAAAAACTAAGGCAAATATTGCCTACTTCACCATGAATAATGACTCGCAACTAGTCCGCGATCATATTCAAAAAGGAGGAGTAGCGGCATTGTACGAGAATGGTTACATTTCCATACTGAAGGGCGACTGGACACACCGCATTGAGAAAGTCGAAAATATTCCCTTAACAATGGGTGGACGTGCGCCATTTATGATTGCGAATGCGCTAGCAGCTTCTCTTGCCGCATTTGTGCAGAATGTCACCATTGAGCAAATTCGGGCTGGTTTAAATACATTCCGCGCCTCCGTGAGCCAAACGCCAGGACGGATGAATTTGTTCAACTTGGGTAATTATCATGCATTGGTAGACTATGCCCACAACCCCCACAGTTATGAAGCTCTAGGTTCGTTTGTTAGAAATTGGAACTCAGGACAGCGCATTGGTGTTGTTGGTGGTCCTGGAGACAGGCGCGACGAAGATTTTGTGACTTTGGGTAAGCTAGCTGCCGATATTTTTGACAAGATAATCATCAAAGAAGATGACGATACGCGAGGTAGGGCACGAGGTTCTGGTGCTGAATTAATCTCGAAGGGTATCAAGCAAGTTAAGCCAGACTTAGCTTACGAAACAGTACTCGACGAAACCCAAGCAATCAATAAAGCATTGGATTCAGCGCCCGAAAACAGCTTGGTGGTAATTTTACCGGAAAGCATTAACCGTGCGATTAAGTTGATTAAAGCCCGTGGCGTTGTCAAAGAAGAAGTACAGCAAAATCAATCTACGAATCTCGGTGATTCCTCTCAAGTTGGGAATTCTCCGACAACTGTAGTGAATAGGCTGTAGTCATTTGTTATTTGTTATTTGTTAGTTGTTATTTATTTAGTTGATGCTTGTTAGTCATTAGTTGACTCATTATTCTAACTACCACAACACTAATCAGCGACTATTTAACTATTAACGAATAGCAAATAACCAATAACTATTTTTCTTCTTCCTCATCCTGACTAGCTTCTTCATTGGGATGATTAATTTCTTCCTTGAACCCCCGTAGGGTTTTGCCTAATGCGCTACCCAGTTCGGGAATTTTTTTGGGGCCAAAAACTAGTAGTGCCACAATAGCAATTAAGGCTACTTCCGTCCATCCCAGTCCAAACATTGGTTTTACCTGTAACTCTTCCTTTAATAACTATAAACTCAAATTTACCTGAGACTACTATTAGATTTGGTTTTGATAAATACCAAGAAGCTTGTAAGTACTATAAAAATATTGTTTAATTACTTTTTCCCGAAAAGTTTTAGTTATTGACAGGATTTATTTGAACGTAGGTAAAGGGTGTATTTGGGGTTAGGAAAAAGTCGGGAAATGAATAGTTAATCCAGGATTTCTTATTAGCTTCAAAGCTGCCTATCACACCATTCACGTATATATTTTCAGTACGCTGGATACCGTATTCGCGGACTGTGCGATCGCTCGATACTGGAATCATAAAACTATTACCACTACCAGAAAACGCAGTAGATTCATATTTACTAGAGATAATTCCCAGTTTCGAGGAGATTGGTTTACGGGAATTTAAGGCTGTATTGATAGCAACTAGCGCTTGAGTTGCAGCTTGAGGATTTTGCCAAAATGTTGGATTTGTCTTGGTTTGATTATTAGGGTGATAAATCTCGCTAAAGGTACCATATCTAAATTTAATGTTGTAGCGTTTCTTATCTATCGTCATATTATTTATACCGATAATGTTTCCCTTTCTATCTCGAATTAGATTTGATTGGGGATTTTTTTGCTGGGCTGCGATCGCGATACTGGCAAAAAAATGATGAGGGGTAAATAGGGTTAATATAGTAGCGAAGAAGATAAATTTGATGATTATTTTCATGTTTGTGAATAACTAAATAGATTGAGTGGACAGTTTTAATTAGTAGTTTTGTAATATAGCTATTTTAGCCAGATATAATTACTGATTTGAGCATAAATAGGGAGATAAAAATAATACTTAGTGTAATCTTGACGTTGATGGGATACTTGTAAAGTTAATTTGAAGTTAATCAGATTAAAGATTATGGTGAATGTAATTAAATGCAGATATCCCTACAGGGTTATATGCGCTAGTGTTTAGTGTCAGTCCTACCATAGGGTACGCGAATATTGGTTTGTTTTTGATGCATGATGGAATTCTGAATTTTGATTATGACTTCTAAACTTTGGTCTTTTGTAACTCCTGGTATCCCCGATGATTTATTTGAGCATTTACCGGGGATTCCGATGAGTCAGCGCGAAATTCGTTTGCAATTACTTTCACAATTGCGTTTAAAAGCTGATTCTGTTTTGTGGGATATTGGTGCGGGGACAGGAACTATTCCCGTGGAAGTAGGACTGTTGTGTCCACAGGGTAAAATCTTGGCAATTGAACGCGATGAGGAAGTTGCCAATTTAATTCGTCGTAATTGCGATCGCTTTGAGGTCAAAAATGTCGAAGTGATTGAGGGAAGTGCCCCGGAATGCTTGCACGATTTGCACCAAAAACCTGATCGTGTATGTATTGAAGGTGGACGAGCGATTGCTGAGATTATCCAAACTGCATGGAGTTATTTACCCCCCTCAGGACGAGTTGTAGCAACAGCTGGTAATCTAGAGAGTCTGTATGCGATTTCTCAAAGCTTTGCCCAATTGCGAGCCGTAAATATTGAAGTCGTTCAATCCGCCGTTAACCGTTTGGAAATGCGCGGATTCTCTCAAACCTTCGCTGCCGTTGATCCCATATTTATCTTCAGTGGCGAGAAGTTAGATTAAATAGGGAAATGGGACAAGGGAAACAGGAAAAATCAGGAAGGGAAAAATTCGCAATTTTCTTTGATTATCTCCAATACCTATAGAGACTTTGCGCCTTCCCGCAGGGTTGCCCAATTACCAATATTCATATTGCTATGCCTTGGACGAGAATTATTAGCGGAATTATTGCGATCGCGATCGCGCTAACTACTACTTTATTGGGAGGTTGGTACTTTACCTTCACCTATGTAGTAATTGTTTATTTAGGTCAAAATGAGTTTTTCGATCTTGTTCGTGCTAAAAGTATAGCTCCGGCGGCAAAAACTACCCTTGTGGTTAGTCTCGCTTTATTGGCAATTTCGACTGTCAATGTTTCTCTTGCTGATGCTGTTTTACCTCTTGCTGGTACTTTTATCTGTTTCTATTTACTATTTCAACCCAAAATAGCGACTATTGCTGATATTTCTGCTTCAATTTTGGGACTATTTTATACTGGATATTTACCTAGTTTTTGGGTACGCTTGCGCGGTATTGACAGTGCAAATCACACCAATTTACCTTTGAGCGGATATTTACCAGTAGATTGGAGTGACTTGTTTCAAAGGTCACAAATTTCTTCTGTACCTCAAGGTTTGTGTGTGACTGTGCTGACTTTTTTATGTATTTGGGCTGCGGATATTGGCGCTTACTTTGTGGGTAAATACTTTGGCAAAACCCATTTGTCGGATATCAGTCCCAAAAAAACTGTTGAAGGTGCTGTCTTTGGGATTGGGGGTAGTATCGTCGTCGCCACAGCAGGGGCTTACTATTTGCACTGGTCGCATTATATACTAACAGGTATCTCGTTGGGTTTATTAATCGGCATTGCCAGTTTGTTGGGCGATTTGACTGAGTCAATGCTGAAAAGGGATGCAGGGGTTAAAGATTCAGGACAATTAATTCCTGGTCATGGTGGTATTTTAGACCGTACTGATAGTTATATTTTTACTGCCCCTATTGTCTACTATTTTGTGACGCTTTTATTACCATTGTTAAAGTAGGAAAAGAGCATTGAGTATGAGAGTTTTTAGATTCGTTTAATGGCTAAACAACTAATTAGTTTACTAATATATTTAACCAAATAACTAATTATTTAATATTGGCATATAGCCATGTAAAGTAATAATTAAAACCAATAAACGCCATTAGACTTACTTATGATGCGATGAGGATTTTCCAGAAATTATTTGTTAGATGTGTTAATGGCGATCGCTGAAGCAGGTTGTTAGAAGAGGTGCGATTTATGTTGAAAAAGCATCAGTCATTGGCAATCGATGTCACTAAGGCAGAAAATCGCAGGTGCATTTTGCCAAAGCAACCTCTAATATGTAGCTATCAAGCCGGATGGGAAAATATCTGTCTGGAGTATTATCAACAGCCTGCATTTGAAAGCCCAGAACATTACACCTTAGATTATACGTTGGTAATTTATCTAGGATGCGAATCACAGTTACAGCGAAGGTTGGGCGAATTTCGGAAATTGGAAAGATTGAAGCCGGGTGATGTTGTAGTAATTCCTCCTCGTGCAATTCATGCAGCCACGACGACACAAAAGTCAGAGTTTATAATTTTGATGCTGGATGCAGATTTGATTAATAGAGTTGTTGGCGACGGTTGGGAAAGTGGGGTTGTTGAGGTGACACCACATTTTGCCAAACCTGATCCCCTAATTTATCAAATCGGGTTAGCCTTGAAAAACACCCTCACATCAGGAACTATTGGTAATCATTTCTATGCTGACTCAATGGCAACTGCACTAGCAGTACATTTATTACAGCATTACTCTATCCGGAGGCAGCCTCATCAAGAATGTTATCAAGGATTGACAAACACAAAACTGCGAAAAGTCCAAGAATTTATCTTGAATCATCTCACCGAAGATCTATTAATCGGGACGATTGCTGATGAAATAGGGATGAGTAAATATCACTTTGCGCGTTTATTCAAACAATCCACTGGGCTTTCACCTTACCAATACGTGATTAAATGTCGAATCGAACGTGCTAAGATATTGCTCTCCAAAGAAAAAAGAAGAATTTCCGAAGTTGCCTCAATGGTGGGATTTTCCGATCAAAGCCAGTTTTCACGTCACTTCAAACGCTTAGTTGGAGTTACACCACAAGAGGTCATTCGTAATCATGGCAGAGCCAACCCTTAAGAGGAGAATCGCCTCAATACTCACGATGCCATGGATGCGGAGATAAAAAGTCAGGAGGGCAAGGAGAAAAGATAACTGATTAGCCAGAGTTGATATAAATCTTCATCCAGAATTTTCTGAACAGCAATAATCTTCTAATTAAACAGCAACAATCTTCTATACAGCAATACACATGATTCTATATGGTTATTTGAAAGTGTGAAAGTCCCTATTTAATTTCGGTTAGTGGTGTTCAGCCCTTACTAGTTTCCCCATTGCCTACTGCTATTGCGATGCGATTAACAAGATTAACTTATTGATCACGATCGCCTTAATCTATGGATGCTAATCTCTAGATGCAGGGAATAATGGGGATCATAATTTAAGCGAACAGTTTTGAGTTGTTGCAATCAACTTCTCTACATTGTGCTTAGATTAAGGTGCTGTACCACTTTTCATAATCTTGTCATCACCAGGAAGAATTGATGGATGGTACTGATAATTATCGCCTTAATCCCAGTCAGATTCCAAATCAACCCAAAACTGCGATCGCTTTTTTGTACTGAAATACGATAGCCAAAACCAGTGACAACTGTTACAATGCAACTGATTTTATTTTTTGCAACTACCATTAGAGGTATATTAGGAGTTAAGAGTTGAAATTTTCGATTTTTGATTGCCCATAGAGCTTCTCAATTACGTCCAATTACATATAAACTCCATCCCCCAAAGACAGCTCTTCTGTGCCTCAAAGCACAAGCTTGGGAAATTGTTGGACTGTGTGTGTCAGTGAGAAGTCCTATCATCCCTTACTTTTACGGATTGACATTTATCTGCCCGCAACAACTTAGCTTGCCAGGGATTGTTGTTAAATTCTCAATCTCAACATCGCAGCCAAGATCGAAATAGTGTTCGTTTTCTGTTTCCGAATTCAAACACTGATGTTTTGGGTGTTCAAGGAGTGTTAATTTTAACTCATTGCCGCTCAATAATTCTAAGCCGATGCCGATTCTCAAAACTTCTGGAACTGTTGTTTCCCCTTCAGTACCAGGATTTACAAATAGGATCAACTGGTTATTGCCAAGAATTATTTTTTGCCAAATAATTGTCTTGGAATTTACACTAAGTTCTGGTAATAATTTTACGAGGGCATCTTTTAAAGCAGTGGACAATAACGCAGATGTGAGGGAAGCATTTAAGTCACTTTCCTCTAAAATTAGCTTGCCCGTTACTGGTATAATTTCTAACAATCGTAGTGGTTGACCTTTGAGAACGGAGCTAATATTAACGCGAATATTTTCGGCTGTGAGTTGAATTGATGTGAGGTGAAGTCCTTGATAAACAGCGCGATTAGCAAAAATAGAAATTTTAGGTATTGTGCCAGTCAAAAGTTGTCTATCACTGGCTTGAATATCAATTTCCAAATCTTGGATTGCGCTAACTTGCGATCGCAAAAAAAGCTGAAGTGCAGCTTTTAGCACCCTAGTAACCAAACGGAAGCCGGAGGTTTGTGTCATTTGTGAATTTATTTGGGACATTTTATTTTTCAACCACAAATATTTAGTTTAGTCAAGACAAAATCATTGCTCAAACAAGTTTGAACTGTCACATTCGACTTTAGTTAGTAGATTGCAAAACATATACTATTTACTAAACTCTAACTCGTGTACACTAAGTATTAATATCATGGAGGCTAGGTTACAAAAAATACTTTCTCAGTGGGGAGTGGCCTCGCGTCGCCAAGCCGAGGAAATGATTCGGCAATCGCGAGTGCGGATAAATGGCACATTGGCGCATATCGGACAAAAAGTCGATCCCGATTGTGACATCATCACTGTTGATGGTAATCCGATTACTGTAGCAGCACGTCCAGAATTGATATATTTATTGCTAAATAAACCAGTTGGAGTCGTTTCGACTTGCGACGATCCGCAAGGAAGGCCAACAGTTTTAGATTTGCTACCGCAAGAATTAACTTCTGGTCAAGGGATTCACCCCGTTGGTCGTCTTGATTTTGAATCAACCGGAGCATTAATTTTGACCAATGATGGCGAGTTGACTTATCAACTTACGCATCCGCGTCACAGTATATCTAAAACATACCGTGTTCTCCTGCAAGGACATCCGCCCGAAAGTGTGTTAGAAACATGGCGACAGGGAGTAATACTTGACGGTAGAAAAACGCGAAAAGCATTAGTGCGTGTCATCAAAAAATTGGCAAACCAAACCAGTATAGAGATTGTGTTAAAGGAGGGACGAAATCGCCAAATTCGTCGTGTTGCTGAGATTTTGGGATATCCAGTAATCAAACTACAGAGGACTGCGATCGGTCCAATTAAATTACATTCACCAGGACAATCTTTTTTACCAGAGGGTTCCTATCGTTCCCTCACAGATTTGGAAATTTGCAATTTGCGTTCATCTGTTTCAATTGGTTCCTATTGACGATTTTGCTGAGTTAAGGAGTAATAAAGAAAATGAAATGGTTGCGAAGGAAGGAAACACAAACACTAAATCCTTCAGTTGACGAACAAAGAGAGCAAGCACTTGCAGAAATCGGAGCAAAACTAAAATCTACACGGGAAGGATATGGTTTTGAGCTTGATAATGTGGTTACCTACACAAAAATAGTTCGCAAATTGTTAGAAGCAATTGAAGAGGCCGATTTAAACAATCTACCGGAACCAGTTTATATTCGGGGTTTAATCAGAAGATATGCTGATGCACTCGGTTTAGACGGAGAGCAAATGGCAAACCAACTTCCAATAGAAGAGCAGGTTCGCCCTGTCACCCTTAAACCCAGTTGGACAGTAAATTCCAGGCAACTCCGTCCATTCCATTTGTATTTACTTTATATCGGTGTAATTGTATGTTCGGTTAGTAGTCTCTCCCATGTTTTAAATACAACAACAATTACAAATAATTTAGAATTAGAAGCAAAATCTCAGAAAGAAGTATTTACTTCTAAACAACAAGACAAGCAATTATCCCTAGAATCTGTAAAAAACAAACAAAACAGTAACGACGGCTTGAACAATAAACAGGTACAAGTTGGGGTAGTTCTCAAAGACTCATCATGGGTTCGTGTGGAAGTTGACGGGAAGACGGAATTTGAAGGACGTTTACCTCAAGGAACTAATCGTACTTGGAAAGCACAATCACAACTAACCGTCAAAACTGATAATGCGGGAGGGGTGATGGTTAGTGTCAACCAAGAACAACCCAAGCCAATGGGAAAATTAGGAAAAGCTGAACAAGTTACAGTTGCGGCAAATACTCGATCCTGAGGAAAGACACGGGGATGCGGGGGCGCGGAGGCGAAAGAGATTTGGAAAATATCTCTCTTTCCGACCTTCCTCTTTACCTCTCCCCCTTACTGTTCGCCTTTTCCCTTTCTGATCTTGCTACTTCTTCTGGGGGGCGCGTCCGTAGAGAATAGTTAAATCTCGCAATTTTGTGCTTAGGTCTGAAGTGAGCATATCAGGGTGATATCGCCATTCCCAGTTACCTTCAGGTTTGCCAGGAAAATTCATCCGCGCATCGTTTCCCAAGCCGAAGATATCCTGTAATGGAATTATCGCTTGATTTGCGATCGCGCTTAATGCCAAGCGAATTAAATCCCAGTGGATACCGTCGTTACTGATACTACCTAAATACATCCAGAGATTGCGTTTTTCCCAATCATTCGCGTTATTCCACCATCCCACAGTCGTATCATTATCATGAGTACCTGTATAAACTACAGCATTACGTTGGTAGTTAAATGGTAAAAATGGGTTTCCAGGATCGGAACCAAAGGCAAATTGTAAGACTTTCATTCCGGGAAATTCATATTTATCGCGCAATTGCTCGACTTCTGGGGTTATAACTCCCAAATCTTCAGCTAAAACGGGTAGTTTACCTAATTGTTGGCGAATAGCAGCAAATAACTCATCTCCAGGAGCTTTTACCCATTCGCCATTTTCTGCGGTTTCCTCACCTTGCTCCACAGCCCAATAAGCCTCAAATCCGCGAAAATGGTCGATACGAATAATATCGACATAATCAAGCATTGCTTCAAAACGCTGTATCCACCATTTGAAGTTTTGTTTTTGAAGTGCTTCCCAGTTGTAAACAGGATTACCCCAGAGTTGACCTGTAGCACTAAAGTAATCAGGTGGTACACCAGCCATTAAAGCTGCTTCGCTCGTTTCCTCATCCAAACAAAAGATATCTGGATTCGACCAAACATCGGCACTATCCTGAGCCACATAAATGGGAATATCACCAATAATTTCGATCCCTTGCTCGTTGGCGTAGGTTTTGAGTTGCGACCACTGATAAAAGAATTGAAATTGGAGGAATTTATGGTAAAAAATTAAATCAGCGAGTTCTTGAGTTGCTTTAGTAATTCTTTCTGGTTGACGCTTTGCTAATTCTGGTTCCCACTGCATCCAACTAGCATTTTGATTAACTTCTTTCAAAGCCATAAACAAAGCATAATCGTCTAACCATTTGGCTTTTTTTTCGCAAAATTTAGTAAATTCTTTTTTTTGTTTCGCTTCCGCTTGATTTTTAAAATTTTGACAAGCTAATTTGAGTAAATTAGTTTTGTAAGATATAGCTTGGTCATAATCAACTTTATGTGCTGGAAAACCCGGTATACTGCCAAAATCCCAATCAGCTAAGAGATGTTCTTCCTGTAACTTATCAAGACTTATAAGTAGTGGATTACCAGCGATCGCAGAATAAGACATATAGGGAGAATTACCATAACCAGTAGGCCCCAATGGTAAAACCTGCCAATACTGTTGAAAACCATCTTTCAGAAAGTCAATAAAACGATAAGCTTCATCACCCAAATCACCAACCCCAAACCGACTAGGGAAACTGGTTGGATGTAACAAAACACCACTGGAACGAGGAAATGGCATAAATACCCTAACTTATAAAAGGAACCGATAACCCAACGAATTTAGCACGAAACAAAATCAGATTAATTCTATGTATCGAAATCCAGTACCCACAGTTGATATCATCATTGAACTGAGCGATCGCCCTCATCGTCCAATAGTCTTAATTGAGCGTCATCATGAACCATTCGGATGGGCTATACCAGGCGGTTTCGTAGATTATGGTGAATCTGTAGAATTTGCCGCAAAACGCGAAGCCCAAGAAGAAACAGGACTACAGGTGGAATTAATCGAGCAATTATTAGTTTATTCTGACCCTAAACGCGACCCACGCCAACATACATTAAGTATTGTGTTTCTTGCCACCGCCACGGGAGCAGCTAAAGCTGGAGATGATGCCAAGAATTTGGGGATTTTTGATCCTTGGCAGGTTCCCAACATCTTAAATCAATTATGCTTTGATCACGATCGCATTTTAAGCGACTACTTGAAATATCGAAATTACGGTATACGTCCGAAATTGGCTCTTTAATCAGGGAATTAGGATATATTTCCTCTCGACTGCCTAATTACCAAGCGGTTCCGGAACCATAAATGATCAGACTTTCTCCTGCAACCTTGACATTCTCTATCTCAATGGGAACCAAAATACCTTTACCAGTAATTTTATTTTGGAAATCAACTTCCGAAATGCCAGTATATTGAGATAATTGGGAAATACTGATTGGCAAATTTCCTAACTTGAAATTAGTCTGATTTTCTAAAGCAATTAGATTGCGACTATTATTACTAATGATTGGTTTTCCCTCAACTTCGATATAGAGAGAATTATCTTTAATTCCAGGTATCTTTGATAATGCTTGGGCAAGTTCAGCCCGATTCCCTTCACTTAAATCATTTGCAATTGCTTGTGTATCAACTATGGTACTAATTTTTAACTTGCCATTTTCAATACTAGTAATTGCATCCTTAACAATATCTCCCACAAATTGCGATCGCACTAAAATATCTATATCATTTTGATTTAATGTGACTTCACCACGACTGGAGGGAAATTTTGCCAGAGTAGTAGTGATTTTAGTAAAAATACGATTTTCCGCTTCCCGAAGTTGTGCGGGAGTTTGCGGTAAAACTGGAGTTACAATTTGAGAAGAATTACCAGAATGAGATCGCTGAGACTGTAAACTAGTTGGCATTCGCGTGAACTGGTACCAGACAAACAAAACAAAGAATGCCATCGCCGTAACTAAACTACCAGCTACCAATAACAGTCGCTTTGCTAACACCATATTCAACCAGCTTTAAATATATTTACATCTACAGACAATAGACTGGATAATCATTTCAGATTTTCAACGATGCAGACCTAACAGATGCGATAATGCCTGATGGAGAAATTATTCGAGCGATCGCACTAAACCTAGGCTGTTGACTTTGTTGGTTTTAAGGCACCATTGCTTCATACAATAATAGTGTCGTTAATACTTAGCACATTCAAAGCCCATGCAGGAGTTTAAAAGCCCAGTTAGTAGATTAGCACGTTTGTTTCAGAAAGGTCGAGATAACTGGAAAGAAAAAGCACTATTAAAACAAAAAAAGATTAGAGCCTTAGAAATCAAGGTTAGAGATCTATTAGATTCAAGAGAAGAATGGAAAAATCGCGCGTTGATGGCAGAGTCAAAACTAAAAGAGTTAAACATTGAAGGAGATTTAGACGAAAAAAAGAGGAAATTCAAGTCGAAGCAGAAATCATAGAAGCTATGGAATTAAATGTGAAGGGTCATCATTATGATGCCAAAATAATTCAGCAAGCACTCTTACTTTTAATTGAATGTGGTATCAGTTTTAGAGGAGTAGAAAAAGTATTTGAGTTGTTTAATAATTATGAAGAGCAGGCAACTCCAAGTTTCAGTTGTGTGAGAAAGTGGTTGGCTCGGATTGGAATATATGAATTGACAAAAGAGAAAGAATATCGTGATGATTGGATATTTATTGTCGATTTGACATTAGAATTAGGGAAACAAAAAGCGTTGGTAATTTTAGGCGTTTCACAGCAGCATATTGAAGAAAATGTGATGAAGCAGAAAAGAGGGTTGGCGCATGAAGACGTGAAAATTTTCGGATTAGAAATTATGGATTCTACGAAAGGAGAGATTATAGAATCAAAACTAGAAAAAATCAGTCAAAAAGTCGGCGTACCAGTACAAATAGTAGCGGACAATGGTAGCGACCTAGCTCGTGGAATCAAGCTATACCAGCAAAATCACCCAGATATTATCTATACCCATGATGTGACTCATGCAATGGCTTTACTTTTAAAATACCAGCTAGATTCGGATGAGAGATATCAGTCATTTATTCAAAAATGTAATATCAGCAGACAAAAATTACAACAAACAGATTTATCATTTTTATCTCCTCCAACACAACGTTCTCAATGTCGTTTTTTTAATGTAGAAAGGTTGACAAATTGGGGGATTAAATTACTAAATTCTTCTCCAGACACTTTAATTAAATTAATGCCAGATTCTGACCCTTCGCTGATTACTCAGAAAATAGTAGATAAATTGGGATGGTTAGTTGACTACGAATCAGACCTAATTCAATGGAACCAAATGGTGTCACTCACACGAGGTGTTGAAACTCAACTCAAACAATCAGGAATTAGTCATAAAACTCTCGATTTTTTTGAACAAAATAAAGTTATATTTGATGATAATTCTCTCCAGAAACTTCAACAAAGTATTTTGGGTTATTTGTCTGTTCAATGCCGAAAAATTAAAAACCAATCTACTTTTTTAGCTACTTCTGATGTGATTGAGTCATTGTTTGGAAAATATAAGCAATTTTCCGCGCGCTGTCCATTTAAAGAAATGGGTCAGATGCTGCTAACCATCTGTTTATCTACTATGAATCTGACGACAGCTTTGATTAAAAACGCACTTGAAACAATTAGTTTTTCAGACGTTGAAGCATGGCTATCTGAAGTTTTTGGTCAATCCACACTATCAAAACGAAAAACGTTGTTTTCAGGGGATTGTGACGACATTAAAAGTGCATGAACTTTTACCATGTCAAAAGGCACAGAGTCAACAGCCTAGCACTAAACCTATAATATCTATGAAACACCAAGTAATTCGCACCGATAAAGCACCGGCTCCAGTTGGACCTTATAATCAAGCAATAGCCGCTTCTGGACAAATGATATTTGTTGCCGGACAAATTCCTCTTGAGCCTGAAAGCATGACAATTGTTGGTGATGGGGATATTAGCAAGCAAACCGAACAGGTGATGGCAAATCTCAGTGCAATTCTGACTGCTGCTGGTGGAGATTTTAGCAATGTGGTGAAAACAGGTGTTTTCCTCAAAGATATGAATGATTTTGCGGCAATGAATGCAGTTTATGCCAAATATTTTCCTGAAGATTCTGCACCTGCACGCGCATGTGTAGAAGTCTCGCGCTTACCGAAAGATGTTCTGGTGGAAATTGAATGTATAGCTGTAATTTAAGCTGTTTCTAGGATATTTTTGCTCAAGCAAGCAGGTAAAAATCAACACAAGCATAATTTTGGACTTTGGGGCAAAACTGATAGAAATCAACTTTCTTCCTGACTCAAATTATTCAGTTTTCAGGTTTTGTTTCAAAGCGGCAATTATTTGAGTGTTGGCTTCTGGAAATGCAAATTTTTCTAACTCATCTAACCCAACCCAGCGTACTTCATCACACTCAATTGCTTGGGGGATTCCGGAAACGTAACAGCAATAATGAACCGTTAGTGTCACTCGTAAATGACTGTATGTATGATCAATAGTAATTAAACACTCTCCGACTTCAATTTCAATTCCCAATTCTTCCTGAATTTCCCTTTTAATGCACTCTTCCACAGTTTCCCCTGGTTCGATTTTGCCACCAGGAAATTCCCACAATCCCCCCATAGTACCACCAGGAAGACGGCGATCGATTAATATTTGTCCTGCATCATTCTTGATTACGGCTACACCAATACTTTTGTGCGGTGGATTCATAGGATTAAGGAGATTAGGAAAGGGAAAAGATAAGGAAATAAATAGTAACTATTGGTTCGCCAAGCTAAAATGTATGGCACGGGAATACGAAAGATTTTATCTCGAAAAGTTGCTTTAGTGCGCTGCCACAGCAGTCAGCTTTTTAGTATTTGAGTATTACAGATTATCTGAGGTTACTTTGGCAATTTGATTTTTGAAAAACCAATCTAGCTAGATGTTCTCTCTATAAAGGTTTGCTTCTCTGTATACTTAGCAAGATTCAAGTAGGATTCCTATAAATCTATTAACCAAATTAGGGGTTTAATTCCCCAGCAACTATCAAACAGCCTGTTTTGTGTCCTTCGACAAGCTCAGGAATCATCGGGGTGAAATCCCCCTTAAAAACATAATTGCGTAGCTTGCTTCTCGCGACAGTGAGTATTGCGAATTGTTTTAATACCTGATGTCCATTTCCAAATGAATAAAAATCGGCAAATATTACATATACTTGCCGAGTCTATATTTTATTACGAATTGCAACTCATTTTTTGATTTCACCCTGAATATGCAGGGTTATAATTATATTTTTTGAATATGGGATTTTATTTCTTGGCAAGGATTTGGCAGAGAAATATGATTAGCTTTTATTGAGTTATTTAACTGCTTCGGGGTGAAACCATAAATTTCCAAAATGAGACCATCAGAAGTGTAAGTAATTAATTTACAATCTGCAATTTTTATTGACTGTTTACACTACTTTTCGCTGTCGTCGGCTTCAGTTCCTCTGAGTGCAACTTCAAAATTCATTCGTTGTTCAGCATTCCGCAAGAAATAACCACTCATCATCGCAGAAGCTAATAAACGTCCCAGATTTTCTCTGTTAGTTGTAATTGTCACCCCAAAATGTTCTGAAGGTAGATGCCCCAATAGTCCCATAATATTACGCTCCATCACTTGAAATACCTCAGCCGAAGATGGCTTAGATAATTGGGTAACGGTTTCAGGACTCAGGGATTTAACATATTGCCAGAGCAAATTACTAGCTTCAGATTCGCTATCAAAAAACTCAGAAACTCGATTCGATTGGTTACTCACTTTTGCCTCCTATACTTCTACAGTTAGCTTATATTGTTATGCAATTTTAATTGTAGATGCCTGTAATCTGTCAGACTATTGTCTGGTTATTGATCGCATTCTTCTCTTGCAACCTAATGTAACAAGCTTACTGTAATATTGGCAGTCGTTGTAACCGTACTATTTCGAGAGTGTTTTCTCACCAATCAATTATTAGCCAAAATTCATTAACCATCAACACTTACCCATGATCTAACTCGCCAAATATTCCACCATATCCATCTTGGATTTACGTAATTTAGTCAGTGCTTCGCGTTCGATTTGTCTCACTCTCTCACGACTGATACTGAGAATTTCACCAATACGGGCAAGTGTCATTGATTGCCCATCAGTTAATCCAAAGCGTAGGGATATAACTTCACGCTGTTGGGGTGTGAGGTCTGCCATTAAACGCTCTAATTCTTTGGTGAGGGAAGATTGCATGACAAACTCTTCAGGTGTGCCATTTGTATCCTCGAGCATTTCACCAAGTTCAGTGTCATGATTATCTCCTAAACGCAAATCTAAGGATAGGGGTGATCGCGATTTTTCGAGATATTCCCGTACCTGTCTGGGTGTCAGATCAAGTTCTTGAGCCAATTCTCCCACACTAGGTGCACGTCCAAATTGCTGCGACAACTGACGCTGTGCTTTCTTAATCTTATTTAATTTTTCTGTAATGTGAATTGGTAAGCGAATAGTACGTCCTTTCTCGGCTATAGCACGAGTTATCGCTTGGCG
The DNA here is from genome assembly GCA_004296455.1 of Calothrix sp. NIES-4101. Classification (GTDB taxonomy): domain Bacteria; phylum Cyanobacteriota; class Cyanobacteriia; order Cyanobacteriales; family Nostocaceae; genus Brunnivagina. The sequence continues at coordinate 1,856,380 of AP018280.1, read as the reverse complement.
TATCCACCAATAGGCGTATGTTGAAAATCTATATCCTTTAGTGGGGTCAAATTTTTCCACACCCCTTTGCATTCCAATACTACCTTCTTGAATTAAGTCAAGGAGGTCAACATTTCGTTTTATATATTTTTTGGCAACCGACACAACTAGCCGCAAATTCGCTTCCACCATTTTACGTTTAGCGAATTCCCCTTCGGCGATCGCATGGTTTAATTCCTGCGTATCAAGGCTTGTGGCTTTTGCCCACTCCTCTAGAGAGGGTTGACGACCTAATTGAGTCACAAGAGACTCCCTCACATCGTACAAGCCTGCTATTCGCTGCACCTGTTTGCCATAGAAAATCTCTTCCTCGTGGCTTAAGAGTGGCACTTTACCAATCTCACGTAGGTAAGTCCGCACGAGGTCTGTCGGTGTCTGAGCGGTCTTCATGGCGCTAATCTTGAGTAATTGTGTGTGGATAGTTTAGTTAAATGTGTAGGCAATTTATATACCTACAAGGTGATTCCCAATCAATTTGGGATTCTGGGTTGAGATTGTTTTTACCCTGTTGCGGAACAGGTGCCTAGTTAAATAACTAGTTGGTTTGTGGTTGGTTTAATTTGTAGTTGCTTTGAATATATGGTTAATTAATTGTGCTTAAGTTACTCTTTTATGCATTCAACCTGCAAGTACCTTGGGTTAGATAAAACGTAACTGAGTAGACATTTACTTTCTCATTTTTGTATTAAAAATTGTAACATTTATTAGAAATGCTTGGCTACCCCTAATGCCAATATTTTCAAGTTTTGATTAATTATGGGGGCGTAAAAACACGTAAAACCAATCCAGGAATGTCATCCTGACAATCATCAAGAAAAGTAAAGTTCTCTCATATTAGGGGCGGGGGAAAGGAATTATTTTTGAATGAATCATTAAATCCTGTATCCCCACATCCCCATACCCTAAACTGCCGTATATTCCTGAATTACACGCACATCTAAATCAGTGGTTTGTAACGAACGAATAGCAGCTGCGGTGGCTTTAGCTCCAGCAATCGTTGTGATAATGGGAATTTTGTAAGTTAAGGCAGTGCGGCGAATGAGTCGCGCATCAGTTTGAGCTTCTTCTCCAGAGGGTGTATTAATAATTAACTGGATTTTGTGGTTTTTGATGGCATCAAGGACGTGGGGACGACCTTCGTGTAACTTTAATATTAGTTCCACATTTAAACCATGTTCCTTTAAAGTGCGACGGGTTCCCTCCGTAGCAATTACCGCAAAGCCCATATCAATAAATTCTTGGACTACGGTTACTGCTGCGGCTTTATCGCGATCGCTCATCGAAACAAAGACGGTTCCCTGGAGTGGCAATTGCTCCCCGGCACCGAGTTCGGCTTTGGCAAATGCACGTCCAAAATCAATGTCGATACCCATGACTTCCCCAGTCGAACGCATTTCCGGGCCGAGTAATGTATCCGTGCCAGGAAATTTGTTAAATGGTAACACCGCTTCTTTCACGGCAATGTGGGAAGGAATTACTTCTTTGGTAAAGTTCAATTCTGCTAAAGTTTTACCCGACATTATTAAAGATGCCAGTTTGGCAAGGGGTACGCCTGTAGCCTTTGATACAAAAGGAACAGTTCGCGAGGCACGCGGGTTAGCTTCTAATATATAAACCTGTGGTGAGTAGCTTTGGGCGTTGATGACGGCAAATTGAATATTCATTAAGCCGATCACTTTCAGGGATTGCGCTAGTTGCACAGTCCAATTACGGATTTTGTCAAGTACCGCAGGTGGTAAAGATATGGAAGGCAAAGCACAAGCAGAGTCACCGGAGTGGATACCAGCTTGTTCGATATGCTCCATAATTCCACCGATAACAACCATACCTGTTTGATCAGAGATGGCATCAACATCGACTTCAATGGCATTTTCCAAGAATTTATCGATCAAAATCGGGTGTTCAGGTTCGACTAATACGGCAAACGTCATGTAACGTTCGAGTTCAGCGTCCGAATAGACGATTTCCATCGCTCGTCCCCCTAAAACATAGCTGGGACGGACAACAACGGGGTAACCAATACGTTTGGCGACAACTAAAGCATCTTCATAAGTGCGGGCAATACCGTTGGGTGGTTGAGCAATATCAAGTTCCTTGAGGATTTTTTCAAACCGTTCCCGATCTTCTGCGGCATCAATAGAATCGGGAGAAGTACCCCAAATTTTGGTACTGACATTTTCCCCAACTCCCTGCAAATACTCTTGTAACGGCAAAGATAATTTTAGTGGTGTTTGTCCACCAAATTGGATGATGATGCCGACGGGATTTTCAGCTTCGATGATGTTGAGAACATCTTCTTTGGTGAGGGGTTCAAAATAAAGTCTATCGCTGGTGTCGTAGTCTGTGGAAACTGTCTCCGGGTTGGAGTTAACCATAATTGTCTCATAGCCGGCATCTTTGAGAGCATAAGCGGCGTGACAGCAGCAGTAATCGAACTCAATACCCTGCCCAATGCGGTTGGGGCCACCACCCAAAATCATCACCTTGGGTTTCGTAGTGGGCATGATTTCAGTTTCTTCTTCGTAGGTGGAGTAATGGTAGGGGGTAAAGGCTTCAAATTCCGCAGCACAGGTATCTACTGTTTTGTAAACGGGAGCGACACCAAGTTGTTTACGGTAACTACGAACTTCATCTTCGGTAGTTTTTGTGGCATAGGCAATCTGCCGATCGCTAAATCCTTGACGTTTAACATCATACATTTGCTCTTTTGTCAATTGCGTCAAGGGAATACGTTTGAGGAATTTTTCGACTTCGAGGATTTCCTGCATCTTATCGAGGAACCAATGGTCGATTCCCGTGAGTTCGTAGATATCATCAAGACTCATTCCCAATTGCATGGCATGACGCAAAGCAAAAATGCGATCAGGGTTAGGAGTACGAAGTTGAAAGCGGATTTGTTCACCACTGGGTAGTTTTTCTTGACGATCGCATCCCCAACCAGCACGTCCTGTTTCCAAAGAACGCATTGCTTTTTGGAAGGATTCATTAAATGTCCTACCGATTGCCATTGCTTCGCCAACGGACTTCATTTGCGTCGTCAGGACGGGTTCAGAACCGGGGAATTTTTCAAAGGCAAACCGGGGAATTTTCGTGACTACATAATCTATTGTTGGTTCAAAGGAAGCTGGGGTTTGTTTGGTGATGTCATTTCTAATTTCGTCTAGGGTATAACCTACAGCCAACTTTGCCGCCATTTTGGCGATCGGGAAACCAGTGGCTTTAGAAGCCAAGGCGGAACTGCGGGAAACGCGGGGATTCATTTCAATAACAACAACATCCCCATTGACTGGGTTGACGGCAAATTGAATGTTGGAACCACCAGTTTCTACGCCAATTTCGCGAATGATTTTGATTGCCATATCGCGTAGGCGTTGATATTCTTTGTCGGTGAGGGTTTGGGCGGGAGCAACAGTAATCGAATCCCCTGTATGAATCCCCATGGGATCAAGGTTTTCAATGGAACAGATAATGACAACGTTATCTGCCAAATCGCGCATTACTTCCAGTTCGTACTCCTTCCAACCCAATAATGACTGGTCGATGAGAATTTGAGAAACAGGAGATGCGTCAATACCTCCCTGTGCCATTTCTGCAAATTCCTCTTCGTTATAGCTGATACCACCACCAGTTCCCCCCATGGTGAAGGCAGGACGAATAATTAAAGGATAAGTACCAATCTTGTGGGCAATTTCCTTTGCCTCCGCTAAAGACGAAGCTGTACCACTGGGGCAAACTGCCACCCCAATTTTAGCCATTGCTTCGTTAAACAGTTTTCGATCTTCGGCTTTTTCAATGGCTGGTAACTTAGCACCGATTAACTCAACATTATATTTTTCCAAAACCCCCTTTTTTGCCAAAGCCACAGCAATATTCAGGGCTGTTTGTCCGCCCATTGTTGGTAATAAAGCATCAGGTCGCTCTTTTTCAATCACTTTGGCGACGAAATCTGGTGTCAGTGGTTCAATGTAGGTGCGATCGGCTGTTTCCGGGTCAGTCATAATCGTTGCGGGATTAGAGTTGACCAAAATTACTTCATAACCTTCTTCACGTAGGGCTTTACAGGCTTGAGTTCCCGAATAATCAAACTCACATGCCTGTCCAATAACGATTGGGCCAGAACCTACTAATAAAATTTTCTTGATATCGTTGCGGCGGGGCATAGTATTAACTGGGGAGATAAGAGAATACAAATCCAAATTATTGTACGGGAAAAGGGAAACGGGGATGCGGAGACACGACAGGAGGACAAAGAATACATTTTTCTACGCCTCCCACTCTCCCCCTTGCTGTGCCTCCCTTCTGCTCCAATGCCTATTCCCCATTCAAAGCTGGAAAATTCTATTATTTTATTTTGGATATTCCCCGTATCAATATTTATTAATCTTCAATTAATCTTGATTGATGGCGATCGCAGTTACATCTGCAAATTGGCAAATTAGAATGATATTTTACGTAGGTAAAGTTCTTAATATAACTCTCATTGTTTAGTTGTGTAATAATTTAAACTCTTGTTTATTGCGTAAGTTTGATTTGGTATAACTTATATAATGATTGAGGATTGTACAAAAACTTCAGTACAAAAGCAAATTAAAAAGCAGAGAGTGCAATAATTGTCTCTCTGCCTTTAGATATATTTTTTGTTAAGGCTTTATACTGGCAAATTTTGTCCTAAGTATTGTGAAAACTTTTGAATATCTGGTGCATTCGCAAGTCTAAAAATCGAAATCTATTTCCTTTCCGGCTAGTTCTCAACTAGTTATGTGCTGGTTGGACAAATCCTAAAGTTAAGCTATCTTTCGCTAAGAAGTGAGATAAATGATAAGCTCTTTCTTCAGTTTTCAGCAAAATTTGCTCGTACAAATATCGAGTAGCTCTATCTCCTAAGCTTTCTGCTTGAGCAGCTTGACGACGAATCAGTGCAATCATAGCTTGCTCTGCTTGTAGATTATTTTCTACCATTTGGCGGCAAGAAAATACGCCATCAGGCTCTTGTTCAAAACAGCAAAGTTCTGCCAATTTTGTGAGCGATGCTACTGGTACTCCTCCCAGCCCATCCAAGCGTTCACCGATGTCATGGACATGTCCTTGTACTTGCTCGTAGCTTTCGTTAAAGAATTCATGTAATGAGTGAAATTCTGCGCCTTCAATAACAAAATGATGTTTTTGATACTGTAAATATAGCGCTTGAAAACTTGCTAATACGACATTAAATCCTTCGCATACAGGAGTTGTGACACTTTTGTCGAGAAGGATCGGATTGTCATAAACTTGACCAAAGTTGCGTAACAAAGTTTTTGTCTCAGACATTGTTCTCCTCCTAATGAACAGTTTTATTTTTAGAAACTGCTTAGTCTCTACATACTAGCATCCAAAAATATGAACGCAAGCCGGATAAATCTGAAATAGTTTGATATTTTTTTATGATTCCAATATCTTTATTTTTAATCTTTTGTATAAGTATCTATACAAAATAATTGCATTGTGAATTGGTATTACCTCTTTCCCCTAGCTCTAAGACGACATAAAGCGATCGCAGGTATAATTCCTAAAATCAGAGCCGTAGTTCCTTGTTCGCTTAAATAAGATACTTGGTCGCGGTACACTGCGGGAATGGAAGTTTGGGCTAAAGATAGTAGCCACAATAGGAAACTGATTAATAAAAAAGCAAATGAATTCAGAAAAGTCCACCACCAGGAATTTTTAGTATACCGACGCAAAATCAGCCATTGACAAAAACCAATCCAAATTCCCGAAAAAATGTAAGCGCTAGTCGATGCCAAACCCAAAATTATTGTTTCCTGAAGCGATAATTCGCGATTTAAAGACTCAGCGAACGCCCAAATATAACCTATCCAAGCATCTGAGACTTTAGTGGAAGCGAGCCAGCCAAAACTAGTTGCCAATAACCACCACCAACCAGAAACATAACGACGTATGACGATCGCTTGATCACCAGCAAAAATGAGTGCAAAGATAGATAAACTGGCATAAGTTCCCCAGTTGTACCAAATTTCCTGTACCCCAGGGGTCAATTTTGGCATCAATTGTTCAGTAATCCCTCTTTCCACAGCAATACTGACAATCCCACCAACCACCCACCCGACAAGCGTCATGAAAGTAAATGTCAGAAAAAACTGACGACGCTGCGATCGCGGTATGATGAAGTCACTTTGGCGCGTGGTACCAATGGGATGAGTTGGAGCCGCATCAATATTAGCAGCATTTTGATTAGGTTCGGCTTGCATAAAAATTAAGTAGTGATTTAGTCTATTAATTTACGTTTTACATTTCTCTTCAAGTTATAGCTGAAGGGCAATAAAAACCCGAATAATTGCTGTAAATCCCTAATAAATAGGTACTTCCAATTCCTCGGCATCTGACTTGACAAATTTAGCATTACCAGAGAACTGTACGTAGCAATGTATAGGAACTGACAAATTTAAACATAAATATTGAGCAGGGAAAAGGAAAAAAAGGAAAAGTTAAATTGAAAATCCGCAATCACCAATGCCCAAATTTTTGATTTTTCTGGAACCGGAATTACTACAATTACATTTGATGCTAGATAATGAAAAAGCTTTGACCATAACTTAAGTTCTCTAGCGCCCATAAAATCAGAAATAAGACCTATGCGAACTCACTATTGCGGCGAACTCCGCGCATCAAATATTGGAGAAACTGTCACCTTGTACGGATGGGTAGACCGTCGCCGCGATCATGGGGGCGTGATATTCTTAGATTTGCGCGATCGCACTGGCATTGTCCAAATTGCTAGCAATCCGCAACGTACCCCAGATTCCTATGAAACGGCGGATGCACTACGTAACGAGTATGTAGTGGAAATTATCGGGAAAGTCAGTCAACGTCCTGAAGAATCACTAAATAGCCGTATTCCTACGGGTGAAGTAGAAATATACGCAGAAAAAATTACACTTCTCAATCCTGTCCGCAAACAGTTACCTTTCCAAGTATCGAGTGCAGACAGCGACCCAGTTCGGGAAGATTTACGTTTAAAGTATAGATATTTAGATTTGCGCCGCGAAAGAATGGCGAATAACTTGCAGTTGCGCCATCAAGTAATTAAAGCCATGCGTCGCTTCCTGGAAGATGCTGAAGGTTTTATCGAAGTTGAAACGCCAATCTTAACCCGTTCGACACCCGAAGGTGCCCGCGATTATATTTTGCCGAGTCGCGTCAATGAGGGTGAATGGTTCGCACTACCACAATCCCCACAACTATTTAAACAAATATTAATGGTATCGGGATGCGATCGCTATTATCAAATCGCCCGTTGTTTCCGCGATGAGGATTTGCGCGCCGACAGACAACCCGAATTTACCCAACTCGACATGGAAATGAGTTTCATGTCCCAGGCAGAAATTATCGAACTTAACGAAAAGTTAATTTGTCATATCTTCAAAACCGTTAAGGGCATTGAGTTACACCATCCCTTCCCCCGTCTCACCTATGCAGAGGCAATGGAAAAATACGGTAGTGATAAACCGGATACCCGCTACGGCTTAGAACTTGTTAATGTTTCTGATATCCTCAAGGATAGTGGATTTAAAGTCTTTGCAGATGCCATCAAAAACGGTGGCATTGTGAAAATTCTCCCGATTCCTCATGGGAATGATGCCATTTCCAATGTCCGCATTAAACCCGGTGGCGACATCTTCAAAGAAGCAACGGAAACTGGAGCCAAAGGATTAGCATATATTCGTGTCCGTGACAACGGTGAAATTGATACTATTGGTGCTATCAAAGATAACCTCAGCGAAGCCCAAAAGCAGGAAATTCTTACCCGCACTGGCGCAAAACCTGGACATTTACTATTGTTTGCGGCGGCTGATACAGTCACCGTCAATAAAACCTTAGATAGATTGCGTCAATTTGTTGCCAGAGAATTTAATTTAATTCCCGCCGATAAAATCAATTTGTTGTGGGTAGTTGATTTCCCCATGTTTGAGTGGAATGCTGGGGAAAAACGTTTAGAAGCATTGCATCACCCTTTTACAGCTCCTCATCCCGATGACATCAATGACTTAAAAACAGCCCGTGCCCAAGCATACGACATTGTATTGAATGGGTTTGAAATTGGTGGTGGTAGTCGCCGAATATATCAACGGGAAATTCAAGAACAGGTGTTTGAGGCGATTGGCTTGTCACCCGAAGAAGCACAAAGCAAATTTGGTTTCCTATTAGAAGCCTTTGAATATGGTACACCTCCCCACGGTGGTATTGCCTTTGGTATTGATCGCCTGGTAATGTTATTAGCTGGTGAAGAATCTATCCGAGATGTGATTGCTTTCCCGAAAACTCAACAAGCACGGTGTTTGTTAACAGATGCACCTTCGGTAGTGGATGCGAAGCAACTCAAAGAATTGCATGTAGCTTCGACATTCAAACCCAAAGCGTAATTATATGGTGTGAAGCAAATGTGGGGACGTAGTATGACTACGTCTCTATAGAATATTTAAAGTGCCTGTGAGTATTTTGGGCTGTCCATAATTGAGAGCTATTAAAGTTAGCAATAGTTGAAAATATTTGTTTGCCAGGAATTTATCCAGGAGTATGGAGAGCGATCGCCAGTTTTGGTTATAGTTAATAGTGGTTGATTACAGTAGGATTACTTTAACTTTTGTAAATCACTTGTGATCAAAAATCTTCCTATTTCCCCATTTGTCGTTTCAACCTTTCCAATTCATCATCAGTTTCCAAACGACGAAATTGTTCTTCTAAATCATCAAAACTGCTTGAAGACACTTTCGCGGCGGAACTCCACCAACCAGTGCTTTCTACAGGCTCCTGAGTTTTCGTTTCCTGGGTTTTAGCTTGTTGTTGGTTACGTACTTTCTGGGCTTCTGCCGCTTTTAACTGAACTTCTTGCTTGCGGACTTGAATTTTTTGCAACAAATCTTTAGCTTGCTTAACACGTTCCTTCACCCCTTGCATATGTCCCCATTGCTGATTGCCTTTACGCAGCAATGAGGCTTCATGCTCCTGTGCAGCTGTGGCTAAATCTAAGCGATTTGCAGCTTTCGCCTTTTCAATTCTGATATGCCATTTTTGAATTTCTGTCGCTGTTGCTAGGATATCATCCTGCGATCGCTTTTCTTGTAATTGTAATTCTGCAATCAACTTTAACGTATCTTGTTCCTGCTCGCGCAACTGTTCTAACAGCGCCTCTAACTCCAAATGTGGATTGTTTCGCAAAAATTCTTCTAAACGATGTTCTAGAAACCGACTCAAGTCATCGAATAATCCCACTGTGAAAACTCCAGAGTTTAATTATTACAATTTATTGTAGTCATTATGCTGTCTTGCGGAAAGTCAAGCATCGGACGTGAGTAATAGATTAAACCTTTGCTTCTAGTTCTCTGCATTCAGGCATCGTATCATCTTTTTTCACCCCAAATTTCAGTATTTATAACGTTGGAGATACCAAAAACGACTTATTACGTGATTACTTCTTATTGGGGTGAATTGGGAGCATAAATCTTCTCTGAACAATTCAACTGTGAAAATACTGAAAATATTATAATTTTTCTTCCAAATATTACTCTTTACCTAGATATATAATTCTCAGTAAAAACATTTAGATAAAACTGCTTCCATGAAAGTTAGATAAAGCTAGTATTTTTCTCTTGCAACTCAATCATTAGCGAAAGTTAGAATCAATTCAAAAACCACCATATACGCAAAAATAAACAGATAAAATTAAAGGTGAAATTATGAGTAGTATTGAAGTTGTTTTTAGCTTTGACACCACAGGAAGTATGTACCCTTGTTTAACTCAGGTGCGCCGGAAAATCAAGGAGACAGTACAACGTTTAATTAACGAAATTCCCTTAATTAAAATTGGTATTATTGCCCACGGTGATTACTGTGATGAAGGCTCAACTTACGTTACCAAGCATTTTGATTTATCTGCCGATATTGAGGCAATTTGTGATTTTGTCATGAATGTTGAAGCTACAGGTGGTGGTGATGCACCTGAATGTTATGAACTAGTATTGCATGAAGCTCAATCATTTTCTTGGTCAAAATCTGCATCCAAATCACTTGTATTAATTGGGGATGATATTCCTCATGCACCTGCACATAACCCAAAAAAATTAAATTGGCGACAAGAAATTAAAAAATTAGCAGAACAGGAAATTATGGTTTATGGCGTACAAGCTTTAAACCGTCCTCACGCAACACCATTTTATCAAGAATTAGCTGAACAATCCGGTGGTTTTCACGTCAATCTAGACCAATTTTCTTATATTACAGACCTCTTTTTAGCAGTTTGTTATCAACAGTCATCAAATGAACAACTGCAAGAATACGAAAAGGAAATTATTAGCGAAGGGCGGATGAGTCGTGGGTTAAGTCGCATCTTTAACTCAATGATGAAACGCGAAGGAACATCACTTTACGAAGCTGCCGATTTACGGGCTGTTTCTCCAGGAAGATTTCAAATTCTGGAAGTTGATAATAATATCTCGATTAAAGCTTTTGTGTTGGAAAATGGTTTAACGTTTAAAGTTGGACGAGGATTTTACGAATTTACTAAAACTGAAACCATCCAAGGGCATAAAGAAATAATTTTAATGGACAGAAAAACAGGTGATTTATTTGAAGGGGAAGCCGCAAGGGAAATGTTAGGTTTACCTGAAGGTTCGACAGTGCGGATTAAACCTAATAATCTCGAAAAATATATAGTTTTTGTACAAAGTACCTCCGCAAATCGTAAGTTAATTGCGAATACCAAGTTCCTGTATGAAGTAGAAGATTGGGCAAAATAGAACAAAATGACAATAAAGGCAGACAGAAGACAAATTTCTGCCTTGTTTCCCTGATTTCTCTATCTCCTCACTCTTTCTATTTATCACTCTTTCTAATTAATATAATTATCCTGCTGAAACTAGAATCTGCTGGAACTCATCAATGCTGGATATCAAAACGCGAATTGAAGAACTACGAAAGCTTATCCAAAAAGCTAGTTATGAATATTATGTACTCGATCGCCCCACTTTAGAGGATACTGTTTACGATCGCCTTTATCGTGAATTGCAGGAACTCGAAAACAGTCATCCAGAATTAATTACAGCCGATAGCCCGACACAACGAGTCGGGGAAAAACCTGCCACGCAATTTAACTCAGTACGTCATCACATCCCCTTGTATAGCTTGGAAAATGCTTTCAATGTTGATGAGTTAAAAGCTTGGGATAATCGCTGGAGAAGAAATTTACCCCCCTCTAACAGCGAAGAAAGAACTGCTGATGTCGAATATGTCTGCGAATTAAAAATTGACGGGAATGCTTTAGCATTAACCTATGAAGAGGGAATTCTGACACGAGGTGCAACTAGGGGTGATGGTGTCATGGGTGAAGAAATTACCCAAAACATCCGCACTATTCGTTCCATACCTTTACGCTTGCATCCAGAAGCTTTTGGTGGCAAGATTCCGGCACGGGTAGAGGTGCGGGGAGAGACATTTTTACCACTTGATGTATTTACACAAATTAACGAAGAACGACTTCAGAATCACGAAACTCCATTTGCCAACCCCCGCAATGCAACTGCGGGAACCCTGCGGCAATTAGATTCTCGGATTGTAGATAAGCGTAAATTAGACTTTTTTGCTTATACTTTACATATTCCTGGGCAAGATGATGCCAGCATTACAAATACTCAGTGGGAAGCCCTAGAACTACTGCAAAAAATGGGTTTTAAAGTCAACCCAAATATGAAGCTGTGTCATTCTTTACCAGAAGTTTCAGAATATTATGAAAATTGGGATACAGAAAGATTGAGCTTACCCTACATGACTGATGGGGTAGTGGTAAAAATTAATATTTTTAAACTCCAAGAACAATTAGGTTTTACACAGAAGTTTCCTCGATGGGCTGTAGCCTTGAAATACGCAGCCGAAGAAGCGCCTACAGTTGTGGAAAATATTTCCGTGAATGTTGGGCGCACAGGAGCTTTAACACCACTAGCAGAAATGCGCCCGGTACAGCTAGCAGGCACAACCGTATCTAGAGCTACTTTACACAATGGCGATCGCATTAATCAACTCGATATCCGCATCGGGGATACTGTAATTGTCCGCAAAGCAGGGGAAATTATCCCGGAAGTGTTGCGCGTGCTCAAGGAATTGCGCCCTGATGGTACAGAACCCTTCATCATGCCTACCCATTGTCCCGTATGTGGACAACCTGTGGTGCGGGAAAAAGATGAAGCAGTCAGCAGGTGCGTCAATGCATCTTGCCCAGCAATTTTAAAGGGTTCAATCGAACATTGGGTAAGTCGAGATGCATTAGATATTCGGGGGATGGGTGAGAAGTTGGTGCATCAATTAGTAGATAAGGATGTTGTACATTCAGTTGCCGATTTATATGAATTAACACCTGATAAATTATGCGAATTAGAGCGGATGGGGAAAAAATCGGCTGAGAAAATAGTTGATGCAATTTCTAAGTCGAAAAATCAACCTTGGAGTCGAGTGCTTTATGGTTTAGGTATTCGCCACGTAGGTAGCGTTACGGCTCAATTGTTGGCGGAAAAATTTCCCTGTGTCGAAGAATTAGCAAATACATCCAGGGCAAAGATAGAAGGGATTTATGGGATTGGGGGAGAAATTGCAGATAGTATTTATCAATGGTTTCGTATCCCTTCCAATCAAACATTAATCGAACGTTTAATAATAGCAAAGTTGCAATTTACAACTACAGTTACAGAAGTTGCAAATAATAGAGGTAGCAATCAAAAGTTAGCTGGTAAAACCTTTGTGATTACAGGGACATTGCCAACACTAAAACGTGATGAAGCCAAAGGATTAATTCAAACAGCAGGAGGGAAAGTTACAGATTCAGTCAGTAAAAAAACAGATTTTTTGGTAGTCGGAGCAGAAGCTGGTTCTAAATTAACAAAAGCTGAAAATTTAGGAATTTCTATCTTGAGTGAAGCACAATTATTGGAAATGTTAGCAGAATAAAAACTTATTTGAGAGCATTATTGCCCACTTGATTGCAGTTATGACTGGGGAGCATCCCAATTTTGTAAAAATAAAATTTGTAGTGGGAGCATCCTGCTCCCTAAGTTCTAGGAAGTCAGCTAGAAGCACTCACTACAAAAAAAAGACAAATAAATTACAAAGTGCGATCGCCTAAAAATTGAGTTTGTTCCAATTGACAATATACGAAAAATTACTGTTTTTTATTTGTTGCTCATTGTCTAAATCGAAATCATCCTGATGCGAGTCTTAAGTATAACAATTTACGATCGCCATATCTAAACTGAATCTGAGTAAAAATATGCCAATAAAAATATTATTAACATCCTTTGGTTGGGCGATCGCAATTACCTTAAGCACATTTTTATTTTTTCTTGCCAGCATGGTTTACCAAAATTCTCCAGAAGGAAGAATGCTCCAGTTTACAACTTATGGGCTAATTACGGGGACAATTGGTGGTGTGAGCATTGCTTTGACTCTGTGCTGGAATCAACCAGCAATTAAATGGAATATTGCCTTATTATTTGTGCTAATTTGGTCGCTGAGTCTGCTTGTTGGTTCACGTATTGGTTACCATATCATCCAACCTGATTTTACCAGCACAGCAATGAGTCGTGGAGCCATAATTGGCATGACTATCGGTGGTATTATCGGTGGATTTTTTACTGCTCTTGTACTCCAACAAACCAGACTTTTAGGATCATGGCTTGATTTCTTTATTGTCACTTTCGGTTGGACTCTTGCCCTATTTAGCGGTATTGGTATTATTTTCGTTTCCGATAACTGGAATTTTATCCCCATGTCAATCATCATCATGCCAATTATTGGTGGTTTATTAACAGGGGCAGTTGGTAGTAGTATCATGTTCTGGAAAATTCATTCATAAAGTCAGGGAAAATAATGTTTTTTGTGGCGAAAGCTAGTTAAACTGAGACAGCATCAATATCTGAAAATCCAGGGTAATTTTATGCTTGTTTTCGCAACAAACACTATTCTCACTTCTCCAAAATGCAAAATATGACGGTGGAGACTCAGGTGAACAGTATTGAAAATGACATTTATGCATTTTCAGGAGCCGTTACAATTCCTCAGGCTCCTCCTGATTTTCGTTCAGGTTTTATCGGCATTATCGGTCGTCCAAATGTCGGTAAATCTACTTTGATGAATCAACTTGTAGGACAAAAAATTGCCATCACTTCACCCGTAGCCCAAACAACTCGAAACCGTTTGCGGGGAATATTAACTACACCCACAGCACAGTTAATATTTGTTGACACACCAGGAATCCACAAACCACATCACCAATTAGGTGAAGTCCTGGTAAAAAATGCCAAAATTGCCATTGAATCGGTTGATGTTGTCTTATTTGTTGTTGATGCCTCAGTAAATTGTGGTTCAGGTGATAAGTATATTGCCGATTTAGTGACTCGCAGTCAAACACCTGTTGTTTTGGGTTTGAATAAAATTGACGAACAGGCAGCAAATTCTAGAGATGCGATCGATGCAAGTTATACTCAGCTTGCGGAAGAATATAAGTGGCAAACTGTCAAATTTTCAGCCAAAAATAGTGATGGATTACCGCAACTACAAGATTTATTAATTTCCCAGTTAGCACCAGGTCCCTATTATTATCCACCGGATTTAGTCACAGACCAACCGGAACGCTTTATTATGGGTGAATTAATTCGCGAGCAAATTTTGCTGCTAACCCGCGAAGAAGTACCCCACTCAGTTGCTGTAGCGATTGATAAAGTTGAAGAAACACCCGCAATTACCCGTGTCCTTGCTACAATCAATGTCGAACGCGATTCCCAAAAAGGCATCTTGATTGGTAAAGGCGGAATCATGCTCAAATCCATTGGTAGCGCCGCCCGTGAACAAATTCAAAAATTGATTGCAGGCAAAGTATATCTCGAATTGTTCGTGAAAGTGCAACCAAAATGGCGACAATCACGTACTCGTCTTGCTGAGTTGGGATATCGTGTTGAAGAATAGATGAAATCTATTGAACTTGGTTAATGCTGTTTGGGAATTTATGTAACAAAATTCAAACACTACAATTGACAAAAACAAAAATCCTGATTCCTAGATTTCTCCAGTATAAAAATTATAAAATCCAAGAATAACATCGATATTCTTGGATTTTTATTTATAGGTAATTTAATTTGCTTTCAGAATATTTTATCGTGTTTTTATCTACAAACTTTACTTGAATATAACCTCTAAGACTATCTAAACTCAACAATAAACATCTTTAACAAAGATGATTTAATTTATCCATGATAATTCAGTGTTGGGTTTAGGTGTTAAATATACTCTGAATTTTGTTTCAAGTATTTATTATTAATTATACCTTCACCCAACTGCTAAAAATGCGATTTTATTTTTATATACTCATCTCCAACATCCTCTGCATTGGGCGCAAAGCAGCCAAACGAATCTCCTCACTCATCGTAATTTCTGGAGTTCGATTCTTCATTGCTAAATACAACTTTTCCAAAGTATTCAACCGCATAAACGGACACTCATTACAATTACAATTATTTTCCGGTGGTGCAGGAATAAATTGCTTTTGTGGTGCTGCTTTTTGCATTTGGTGAATAATTCCTGGTTCCGTAGCAACAATAAATTCAGGACTTGCACTTAACTGACAATACTTCAATAAAGCCGCAGTTGAACCAATGTAATCAGCATGACGCAGTACAGTTTCCTCACATTCAGGATGGGCAATTATTTCTGCTTCTGGATGTGCTATTTTTAACTGCACAATTTTCTTTTCGGAGAAGGTTTCATGCACAATACAGCTTCCCTGCCACAGTACCATATCGCGTCCTGTCTTTTGTATCACATAGCGCCCTAAATTGCGATCCGGTGCAAAAATAATTGGCTGTTCTTTAGGTATCTGTTCGACAATTTTTACAGCATTGGAACTGGTACAAATAATATCGCTCATCGCCTTAATTTCGGCAGAACAATTGATATAAGAAATAACTAAATGTCCAGGATGTGCAGCTTTAAAAGCAGCAAATTCTTTGGGTGGGCAAGTATCAGCCAGGGAACACCCAGCATTTAAATCTGGTAAAAGTACCAACTTTTCTGGATTGAGAATTTTTGCCGTCTCTGCCATAAAATGTACTCCAGCAAAGACAATAACATCAGCATTTGTTTGGGCAGCGGCTCTTGCTAGTTGTAGCGAATCTCCAATCAAATCAGCAATATCTTGGATATCTGGCTCTTGATAATAATGCGCTAAAATGACCGCATTCAGTTCTTTTTTTAGAGTTGCGATCGCATCAAATAAATCTACTGGTAATGCACCCAGTTGGGTATTTTCACGTTGAGGTAGTGCAGTTATAAACACAGTTTGGCGTTACCTAAATTATTCCAAAAAATCTAAAGTCTTTTGCTGACAGGCAATACCCGATTGATCCCAATTTTCCTTCCTGTGCTTTCGAGGAATCTTGGAGACTTGGCTATGATTAGCTGTAAGTATAGGTATTGTTGTTATAAAACTAATTATAGTATTTTTTACCAAAAATAAGTAAAGAGTAAAACTATTTGAACAGATATTTTTTGTTGAAAGTGTGAAGAAGGTGAGAGGAGAAGATCGAGGTGCTCTACTCTACCCCTGTTAAGGTGTACTAAAAAATGAACCAGTAAAAGGCTGAAACCATTGTGGTACAAGAAAATATACCAATATTAATCAAAGAACAGCAAAAAATAACCAACAATTCATAGAAGGTCAAACATGAGATTATAGGTTGAGAAGGTAACGATAATTGATGGGTGCTGTGTCATGCTGAGTTCAATTTTCGAGCGTTTTATTGAAGTATCTCCGGTAACGGTAATGCTGAGAGCAACATTAGAAAGAATTTTCAGCGCCGAAAAATTAGATGAATTATTTGAAGCAACGCGAGAAAAGCAATATACACAGGAATTATTGTTTTCGACAGTAGTGGGAATAATGAGTTTAGTCGTATGTAACATCCGGCCATCAATTAGCGCAGCGTACAAGGCATTTTCTAAGCAAATAGGAGTTTCCCGTGTTGCTTTCTACAGTAAAATTAACGGTATCGAACCCTCAGTTTCTCAAGCTTTAGTACGTTATAGCAGTAAAGAATTGGCACCGATTATATCGGAGTTAGGAGGAGAACAGCCAGCAATTTTACCTGGTTATCGAATCAAGATAATTGATGGAAATAACCTGGCAGCAACAGAGCATAGGCTTTCGGTTTTACGCTCAGTGAATGGTGGACCATTACCAGGAAAATCTCTAGTTGTGCTTGACCCAATATTAATGCTGGCAATCGATCAATTCCCATGTGAGGATGCTTATACCCAGGAAAGAGCATTATTTAGCCAAGTATTAGAAACTGTGGAAAAGAATGATGTTTGGGTGGGAGATAGAAATTTTTGTACCTGTATGTTTCTAGTTGAAATTGCAAAGAGAAAAGCTTACTTTGTGATTCGCCAACATGCATCGATGCCTTATAAAGAATTAGGAGAATTAAAGGAAATATGTGATAGTGCAACAGGCAAAGTTTTCGAGCAGGATGTGATGATTGAATATGAAGGAGAATCGATAAAATCTCGTCGTGTTGTTGTTCGTTTAAATGAGCCAACTCGCGATGGAGATACTGAAGTGGCAGTTTTTTGCAACCTCAGAAAAGAAAATGCTTCTCCCATTGTAATCTCAAATATTTACCTTAAACGTTGGAGTGTTGAGGGTTTATTTCAAGTCGTTAGCGATACTCTAGAATGCGAAATTAAGACTTTAGGTTATCCCAGAGCCGCTTTATTCAGCTTTTGCATGGCACTAGTTGCCTACAATATTTTATCTGTGATTAAATCAGCATTGCGTAGCGTCCATGGGCAAGGAAAAATTGATGCAGGTGTTTCTAATTACTATTTAGTTGAGGAAATTCAAAGTACCTACACGGGTATGATGATTGCGATTCCCGACGTTGAATGGAAATTTTTAAACCATCTGAGTTTACCTGCTTTTGCCGAGTTATTAAAACAATGGGCTGCGACAGTTGACCTCAAACGCTTTGCTTCCAGTCCTAAAGCCGAAAAAAAGCCCCAACCAAAAAGAGAAAGAGAACCTAACCGTCCTCACGTCTCCACTGCTCGACTTCTGGCTGAGAAACAACGCGACTGCAAGCAGTCTAGAGTAGAACAACAAACTTCTAACCTGGTTGAAACTCCCATCCTGCAACCTTTACAGACCTAAATGTACCATTTTGAGGAGTACACCTTAACAGGGGTAGTGCTCTACTCCTACTTTTACAATCCGAGGATGGGCAAAATGTACCTGACAATTAACCATTAATACCCAACAAGATATTCACTTATGCCAAAATTCCGTTGAGGAGTCCTATGCTGGAGACAGATGGCAAGAAAACGAATTCAACAATGATAAAAATTGCTGTAGTAGGAGATGTTCACGACCAGTGGGAAGAGGAAGATGGCATTGCGCTGCAATCGCTGGGAGTGGAATTGGTACTGTTTGTTGGGGATTTTGGGAATGAATCGGTGGATGTGGTGCGAAAAGTCGCGTCTCTCGATATTCCCAAAGCAGTTGTGATGGGTAATCACGATGCCTGGTATTCTGGTACGGAATGGGGGCGGAAAAAATGTCCTTATGACCGCACGCGGGAAGATTGGGTACAGGAACAACTTGATTTACTAGGCGACACCCATGTAGGTTATAGCAAGCTGGATTTTCCAGCTTTGAATTTAACTGTAGTCGGTGGTCGTCCGTTTAGTTGGGGTGGCCCCGATATGAAGTTTGCTGATATTTGTAAGCAACGATATGGGATTAGCACTATCGATGAGTCGGCAGACCGGATTCACAAATCAGTTAAAAATGCAGCCCATGAAACAATTATATTTATAGGACATAACGGGCCATCAGGGTTAGGCGATCGCCCTGAAGACCCTTGCGGGAAAGATTGGCATCCCATTGGCGGTGATTTTGGTGATCCAGATTTTGCGGAAGCCATCTCCTTAGCAATGACGGAAAGTAAAATTATCCCTCTTGTGACATTTGGACATATGCACCATACTTTGCGACACACTAAACAGGTAATTCGCAAACGGGTGTTTCGGAGTCCAGAAGGGATAATTTATTTAAATGCCGCAACTGTACCCCGAATAATTGAGAAAGGTAGTCAAAAATTACGGAATTTTTCATTTGTAGAAATGGAAGATAGTTGTGTTGTGCAAACTTCCTCTGTTTGGGTTGGGGATGATTTCAAAATTGCTTCTGAGGAAATTTTGTATCAACAACCGGATAAAGTTATGCAACCTGTATCCTAAATATCTACAATAAAACCGATACGGAGAGTTTTTGATCATCAGTGTTGATTCTGAACTTCATCAGAGCTTACACATAGACACCAAGACACGGAGAAAGGGGAAAATTATCTCCGCGTCTGTGCATCTTCCCTCTCCATATCTACTAGCTTCCTGACTACATTTTCTGTAATACCTGGCGAATAGTATCACTCGGTACTTGGTCAGTAATTGTAACTGCACCTATTTTGGTTGGCAAAATGAATCTGACTTTTCCCGCCTTGACTTTTTTATCAATTTGCAAAGCATCAATAATCGCTTCAATATCTAAGCCATCAGGTAATTGGGTGGGTAAACCAGCTTTGGCAATGACATGATTTTGTCTGGCGGTTTCTTCGGCAGTCCACATACCCAAACTTAAGGCAATCTCTCCTGCTGCCACCATACCAATGCCTACACCTTCACCATGAATTACTTGGGTATATCCAGTTAAACTTTCGACAGCGTGCCCAATAGTGTGACCATAGTTAAGAATTGCCCGCAAGCCTGCTTCTTTCTCATCTTCTCCCACAACATCAGCTTTGGCTTGGCAAGAAAGTTTGAGTATGCTTTCCATCAATTCTGGTGTGATGCTCTCCATTGCATCCAGACGCGAACTCGCTTCCATCTGGGCAAAAAATTCAGCATTCCAAATAATACCGTACTTAATTACCTCCGCCATCCCGGCTCGAAATTCCCGCACAGGTAGCGTTTGCAGCACATCAGGGTCAATTAAAACAAATTGTGGCTGGTAAAATGCACCAATTAAATTTTTGCCCTGGGGATGATTCACACCAGTTTTGCCACCAATCGACGAATCAACCATTGCTAAAAGCGTTGTTGGTACTTGGACAAAATTAATTCCCCGTAACCAAGTAGCTGCTGCAAACCCAGTCATATCACCAATGACACCACCACCCAAAGCTACCATTGTGGATGAGCGTTCTAAGCGATTTTCCAGAGCTAAATCGTATATTTTTTTGATTGAATCTAGATTTTTATAACTTTCACCATCGCCTAAAATGCAAGTCGAAACTTGAAATCCTGTGTTTTTGAGGGATGCGATCGCTGTTTCGCCATACAGAGAGAACACAGTTGGATTTGAGACAACCAATACTTTTTTGCCGAGATGCAACTTGCCCATGTATTCGCCAAGACTATCTAAAGTACCAGGCGCGATCGCAATTTCGTAGGATTGCGTTGGTAGATTCACATTGATTACACAAGTCATTACCTATATCCCAACCAGCAAACTAATGTTTCAATAATAGTTAATCAACAAATTTGGAGAAACCTCAAATGGGCATCGTATTTTTCGTTCTTTATCTTGGCGGATTTTTTGGTTTGGCAGTTGGTTTATTATTTGGACTGCGGGCGATCAAGTTGATTTAACTAGCATAGGAAGTTGGAGCAACATCGGTTGATTCCAACTTCCGTGACGCAGATGCCTGCTAATAGGGTGCTAACTTTGTACCATTAATTAGGTGTTCAAAATTCATGCAAAATATATGCCATTAGTTCTAATCAAGGGAGCTACGCACAGCCTTACCACCACGATTCCGAACATGGGTATAAATCATCGTGGTTTTTACATCCTTGTGTCCCAGTCAGTAGGTCGGTGTTAAAAATTGTCTTTATGACAAGGCAGGAGGCAGAAGGGAAGAGGGTTTTAGGTCAATTTACTTTTCGTTATAGACTACTCTGCGAGAAGCCGCTCCGCGTCTACGGTTTATTTGCACCGTTCTACTTAATTCCTGCTTCGATAGAGTTAATCTGAACTTACAAAAAAAATAAAGTTTACTGACTATGAATATCAAAGATAAACTTATTTGTGCCTCCTATATTCTCATTGCATTAGTGGCATTACCAGCTACTTGGATAAACAATCTTGCATTTATGACCCAGCCTAGTAATGCTTCCTTCGCAGACTTTTTTCATGCAGTCTACGTCAATGCTGCTGCTTCGTCTCTCACCAACGACTTGATTCTGGTTTCCTTGGCAATGTGTATATTCATGGCCATTGAGGGAATACGTATTGGTATTCGATATTTCTGGTTGTACATTATCATGTCAGCTATTGTCGCTGTTAGTGTTATGTTTCCACTATTTCTGCTCGCTAGACACATCAAGATTGCTAAAGAACTTTCTCTCCAGGATTTTCCCACAAAGTCAACACCTTAGCTTGCTACATCAGAAAAACTAACCGAATGCGGCTTCTGCCGGCTTTCTCTCACCCTTTACAAAAGGCGATCGCATTTCCAATCCCAGTAAATTCAATAATTCTTTGTCAGAATCATAACCAGGGCAGGGAGTTGTCACCGTCAGCATATGTCCGTCATCACTGGAAAAAATCGAATTTGCCCCAGCCATAAAGCAAAAAGCTTGTTCTATTTGTGACAATCTTGCTCTGCCCGCGCTCAAACGCACATCGGCAGTGGGCATGACAATTCTGGCGGTGGCAATCATGCGGACAACATCCCAGATGGGGACATCGGGTTGATTTTCCAAAGGTGTGCCTGGAACTTGGGAAAGAATATTAATCGGTACAGATTCGGGATGAGGATTTAAATTTGCGAGGGTGTGGAGCATGGAAATTCTGTCATCGGCGCTCTCACCCAAGCCGAGAATCCCACCTGAACATACCGTGACATTAGTTTGACGAACATTATTAATTGTATTCAGGCGATCGTCATAAGTCCGGGTTGTGATGATTGTACTGTAATGGTCGCGAGAAGTATCGAGGTTGTGATTATAGGCGTAAAGTCCTGCATCTTCCAGTCGCTTGGCTTGATTTTCTGTCAGCATTCCCAAGGTGCAGCAGACTTCTAACCCCATTGACGTGACTTCCCGCACCATATCCAGAACTTCGTCAAACTGGGAATTATCGCGCACCTCACGCCAAGCAGCACCCATACAAACACGGCTAACACCACTGGCTTTAGCTTGTTGGGCAATATTGACGACAGTTTCTTTTTCCAGAAGTGCCTGGGGTTTAACTTCAGTTTTGTAGCGTGAAGATTGAGCGCAGTAACCGCAATCTTCAGGGCAAGCACCTGTTTTGATCGATATGAGCTTGCAAACTTGAATTTGTTTTGGGTTGTGGTACTGGCGATGCACGCTAGCCGCTTGGTACACCAATTCTAGTAGCGGTGTGTTGTAGATTTCGCGTATTTCGCCTTCCTGCCAGTTGTAGCGTACTCCCACGTTACCTTCCTTATTATCCGAGTAAGTTGTTTCGCGCATTTGATGGCACAGCATTCTGGCGCGAAGGATATTAGAGATAAGATTAGCAAGATTTGGGTATTGTCGATGGAAAAGCAGGAAAGTATTTAGAAAGACTTTAATTAATTGTGCATCGTATGCAGTGGTGCGATCGCATTTTAATCTTGATTATTTTAATCAATAACCTGCCTTCTGGCGGACTTAATCTGTCCTCGCTTAGTTTTACTGTCAAGGCGTTTTTTTTGGGAACTGCGAGTTGGTTTGGTAGGTTTACGTTTTCGCTCCAGTACAACAGCGCTTTTGATGAGTTGTTTAAGTCGTTCTAAAGCTTCTTCGCGGTTCTGCTCTTGGCTACGGTGTTCTTGGGCTTTGATGACAATTACTCCTCCTTGGGTAATACGTCGATCATTTAACTTCAACAGTTGCTCTTTGTAGAAAGCGGGTAGTGATGAAGCCTCAATGTCAAAACGTAAATGGATGGCGGTAGAAACTTTGTTGACATTTTGCCCACCTGCCCCTTGCGAGCGAATCGCGCTGATTTCCAGTTCGCGATCGAGGATGATAATTTTGTGAGAAATTTGCAGCATAACTTTAATATATAGCCTTGATATAGCCTTATTAGTAGGTTGGCAACAGTTATTAATTGAGTATGAACTGGGTCAAAAAAGAAAGTCACCACCTAAATGTGACTCTGACTCCCGGTAACATTGATGAACATGAATTTTTTCAAACTGTTGAATCCGAACTGAGATTATTTAGGAGTTTATAATTAGGTGAAAGAAATTTTGGGTTTAGCAATTAGTTCCATATTCATTTCTGCACCAGCTTTTGCACAGGCAGCATTACAACAACCATTATCCGGTGTGAAAATTTTAATTAATCCAGGGCATGGAGGGCAAGAAACTGGCGCGGCTGGCGCAACGGGATATTTAGCTAAAGATGCTAGCCTGACAGTATCTAAATTGCTGCGTGATGAACTGGTTTTAAGAGGTGCGGTGGTGGTGATGACACGAGAAGATGACAGAGAAGTAACTTTGTCGGCTCGCCAAGCCATGATTGATCAACAACAACCTGCGATCGCTCTCACCATACATTACACAGCAGTACCTGATGAGGGAGATGCAGAGAATACCAAGGGCATAAGGACTTTTTGGTATCATTCCCAAGCCCATAGTCTAGCCGTTTTTCTCCACAATTATCTAGTTAACCAGCTAGGACGTGCATCAATGGGGGTATTTTGGAATAACTTGGCGCTCACTCGTCCTTCAACAGCACCATCAGTGGTAATGGAACTGGGTTTTATAACTAACCCCGAAGAATTTGAATGGATAACTAACCGCAATGAGCAAAAAAAAGTAGCGCGAGTCTTGGCAGATGGTGTTGTTAAATGGTTTCAGGGTAACATCACTCAACGATCGCCTCAGTAGCCAAAAAATAAAATGATCGCAATTGATAATTATACTTTTTAAGTCAGTCCACCAATCACTTCACAAGTTCCTCAACTTTTTCGCTTAACCTCTATATCATAGCCAGATTGGCTTTTCTTTATCGCGATCGCGTGGCGTGGTTATGAAGCGATTACCATTACCCGACCAACCAACTTACCGCCAACCCAACCCGGAAACTGAGACTTTGTCTAAGCGTCTGCCGAAAATCTCACGCAAGCGCTTGATTTATGCAGCGATCGCATTTGGTACCATTTTCTTAATTGTGCAGGCATTTCGTCCTACCCCCATCCCCGTCGATACTGGGCTGGTAAGTCGGGGTGAATTGCGAGTGACAGTCAATGCCGAAGGTAAAACAAGAGTACGCGATCGTTTTACTATTTCCGCTCCGCTTGATGGTCGTCTGGCTCGAATTGAACTAGATGAAGGTGATCAAGTCAAGCAGGGAGATATGGTTGCCAAAATTGACCCCCTTCCCCTAACATCTTCAGTCAAAGAAGCCTTGGGAAGACTGGCAGAATGGCAAGCACAGCGCCAAGGAGTGGCAACACAAAGACCAAAAGAAGCTAATTTGGAACAGGTACGCCAAAGAATTCAAGCAGCGATCGCAAATCAGCGACAGGCTGAGGCTAGGGTTATCCAAGCCCAAGCGGCACTCGCACAAGCACGACGGGATCGCCAACGTGCCCGAGAATTGCAAGCATCTGGGGTAATTCCTCGTAAAGACAGGGAAGTTGCCGAACTCAATCAAACAACAAGAGCCAAAGAATTGGAAACTGCAAAGCTGGCGGCAAAAGCCAGTGCCAATGAAGTGGAGGTAGCCCAAGCAGCCTTAACTGTATTGCAACAACAAAAAAGCGACCCCGATTATCTACTCAAGGTTTACGATGCCCGCATTGCCAGTGTTGAAGCCGAACTCGCCAAGTTAAAGGATGAAGCAGCCCGTACAGATATCCATTCACCTGTGAGTGGACAAGTATTACGAGTCCAGAAAAAAAGCGCTCAATATGTGATATCTGGCACCCCATTATTAGATATTGGTAATGTCTCCAACCTGGAATTAGTAATTGATGTGCTTTCTAGCGATGCCACAAAAATTCAACCAGGTGCTGAAATTTTTATCGACCAAGGAACCGAAACCAAAGTAATCCAGGGGAAAGTTAGATATGTAGAGCCTTCTGCATTTACCAAAGTTTCTGCCCTTGGTGTTGAAGAACAGCGCGTCAATGTTATTGGTGATTTTACTGAGAAATCACATTTATTTGGTGATGCTTATCGCGTTGATATCCAGATTGTTGTTTGGGACAGGAAGAACCTCTTGAAAGTACCACTGAGTTCGTTGTTTCGCTGTGGCAAATCCTGGTGTACTTTCGTGGTTAACAATGGCAAAG
The DNA here is from genome assembly GCA_004296455.1 of Calothrix sp. NIES-4101. GTDB lineage: Bacteria > Cyanobacteriota > Cyanobacteriia > Cyanobacteriales > Nostocaceae > Brunnivagina. The sequence goes on along the minus strand of AP018280.1, from coordinate 1,830,942 downwards.
CTAATCGCAGACAAATTGAAGTTGGACAGCGCAGCGATTTTGAAGCTGAAATTAGGCAAGGACTTAAGGAAGGTGAGGCGGTAATTCTTCATCCCAGCGAACAAATTGACGATGGCAAACCTATTAGTGTTCGATGAGCTAAAAGAGTTTAGTTATTTATTATTAATTCTCTCCGCGTCCCCGCATCTCCCCATCTGTAATTAATCTTAATTCTTGAGGCAAACCTAATACTACTGCCTTGTCTTCAACACAGCCACCAAATCCAAATTTACCAATTGACGGCGCACAATTGCGCCAGAAACAATCGCGGCTAGAGTCACCACCACAAACGCAAAAGCAAAACTCGCCCTAGTCAAAACTAAAGGAAAGCGGTATAGCTCTGAGTTATAGGCAACAGACATCAACGCACAAAGAGTAAATCCGATCGCAAAACCTAAAGGAATCGCCGCCAGCGTCAGTACCGCCTGTTCGCCTAAGAGAATTACAGCAATTTCAGCTTGCGTGAAACCAATTACCCGCAGTGTTGCCAGTTCCCGACTACGTTCTGATAAAGCAATCCGGGCGGCATTGTAAACCACCCCAAAAGCAATCACACAAGCAAAAATTACCAACACAGTAGTAAAAATACTGAGACTACCCGCAATAGTTTCCTGAAAACGAGCGATCGCCATTTCCCGTATAGAGACACCGCTCACTGCTGGTGTCCGTTTTAGCAACGCATAAAGTTGGTCAATTTGCAGCGAGTCAGCAGCTAAATAGGCTCCAGATATAGTTCCTCCTTCTTGCATTAACCGATTCAACGTCCGGATATCCATGTATGCAGAAAGACCAATGAGTTCATTAACTAGCCCAGCAACGGCAACAGTACGAGTCGGTCTTTCCCCCTCCAAAACCTCCACCGTCAGCACATCACCCGGTTTCACTCCGAGAATTTCCGCCAGCTTTGTGGTAAGTATAACTCCATTTTCCGGCAGTCTCAGCGTACGTAAATTCCGATCCACCAATCGGCGCAGTTCGCCCCCCACCTCCAATCCAGTCAAAGCAATTCGATAGGTGCGGTGTTGAAAACGCAACCTTGCGGGTACGGCGCGGAATGGTTCGGCACGCAAAACACCTGGTAAATTGGCAACTTCATAACGCACACGGTTGGGACGCGGTTCATTAAATACAATTGTCACATCTTCCCGTTGGACATTACGGTATTGCACATCAATCATATGTTGCATCGCATCGGTTGAGTAACGACCAACAACTAATATCGCCACCGCTAGGGAAATGCCCACAATCGACAGCAAAGCCTGGATTGGCTTACGTTCCAAATTCCGCAAAATCATCCGCCCGACAGGTGAAACAAGATTTTGGAAGCCCAAACGTTCGATAATAGTAGGGCGAAAGTGGGCAGGTTGTTCGGGACGCATCGCTTCGGCAGGAGGGAGGGAAACTGCTTTTTGCACAGCCATAAATGCACCAATGACAGCAGCACCAACACTAATAAAAATCGCACCAGCCACCACCCCAGTCCCCGCTTCGTAACGTAGGATAGGAAAGGAGAAAAACCGCGCGTAATTCTTAGTGACAGCCGCACCAAACCACAGCCCTAAAGCTGTTCCCAGGAATGCACCTGTAAATGCGATCGCCAGCACAAATTTGAGGTAATGTAAACCAATACTGATGTTGTTGTAACCAAAAGCCTTAAGGACGGCGATTTGATCGCGTTGGGTGGCAATAATCCGCGAAAGCAAAATATGCAACAAAAATGCGGCGATACCCAGAAAGATAGAGGGTACTATAGTGGCAGTTCCTTGTAATTGGGTAATTTCCTCCGAGAGAAAACGGTTAGAAAGTTGGTCTTTACGTCCGTAAGCCCCAAATCCACCATACTTTTCCAACAGTTTGTCGAGGTGAAAAATCACATCCGCCTCAATTGCACCCCGCATCAATGTCAGCGTCACATCATTAAACGCCCCATCCATATTAAAAGCAGTTCCTAACGCCTCCCGTCCCATCCAGAAAACCCCAAACCGCTCATTATCCGGGAAAATATCCCCCGTTCCCTGAATGGAGTAAACATACTCCGGCGACAGCGCTACCCCGACAATTCGCAACTTTTGCCAGCGTCCATTGATCACTGCACCGAGAGAATCACCCAAATCCAGGTGATGTACCTGGGCAAAGTTCTCACTAATTAACACCTCATCGCTGCGTCCGGGTTCAAGGTAGCGCCCTTTACGTATGTAGAGGTCATTGAGTATCGGCATTTGCCGCTCTGGTATCGATATTAACCGTCCGGTTGCTGGTTCATCTCGTCCAGGAATATCGAGGCTGACATCGGCAATTACCCGCGTCTGTACCTGCGCCACTCCGGGAATTTCGCGAATCTGTGATGTCAGGGATTCGGGTGCGCGTTTGAGTTGGGCGAAGACTTGGGCGAAATGATACTGCTGGTAATAAGTAGCCTGAGAAAGCTGGAGGGATTCGTAAGCACTCAACATCGACACAAAACTGGCAATTCCACAGGCGACAACGAGAGCGATCGCAATTATTTGACCACGCAGGCGTAAAATGTCACGGATGAGTTTTTTGTCCAGTGCTTTCATGGTAATTACCGTCCCATCTCAGACTATGCTTGGATGTGCTTGAAAGAAGGGAATGAATATTGGCAAATGAAACAGCAAAATCGAATGAGTGGAAACCACCGAAAATTTTCTGCTGACATTTGATCATCTTAATTTTTTAATCTTGTTCTTCTGGAATTATCCATGAACATTAACATAATTATTTTCTCAGTGGAGTAATCCTGAAAGTCCTACTTGGGGAGTTACAAATAAAATTTAAAAATCCAAATTTAATCCGATAAGAGAAACTAGAAAAATACTATTTTTACGCAATCAGATTTAACACAGAGTCCTAAAAAGTTTTATATTACAAATATCTACTTACTTTTAACCAAACATTGTAGTAGAAAACACATTTTTGCTGAGTTAATGTACATAAAAATTATGCGTAAATTAGCGTTAATTTTAGCGATCGCACCTTTAATCTTCGCCATCGGTGGTTGTGGTGGAGATTCAGGAAATACAAGCAGCACTCAAACAGCCCCAATCACTCGCAATCGCTGGGATACGGTCAAAAATCGTGGTCAGCTAATTTGTGGTGTCAGTGGTGAAGTACCAGGATTTAGTTTTGTCGGCACTGATGGTAAATACAGTGGTATCGATGTAGATGTTTGTCGCGCCGTAGCAGCAGCTTTATTTGACAACCCAGATGCAGTCGAGTATCGCAATCTCAGCGCCAAAGAACGGTTTACAGCTTTGCAAACTGGGGAAGTAGATATTCTCAGCCGCAACACTACATGGACACTTAGCCGCACAAGCTCAGTTGGGTTAGAGTTTGCACCTGTTGTTTTTTACGACGGTCAAGCAATCATGGTTCGTCAAAATAGTAACATTAAAACCCTGGCAGACTTGAAAGGCAAAGCCATCTGTGTTCAAACTGGAACTACAACAGAGCAGAACTTAGCAGACCAAATGCGGAAACGGGGTATTACCTACAAACCCGTAGTTTTTGAAGATGTTAACGTTACCTTTGCTACTTATGCTGAGGGACGTTGCGACGGGATTACAGCTGACCGTTCAGCATTAGTTTCTCGGCGATCGCTTTTACCTAAACCAGAAGATAACCTGATTCTCGATGAAGTCATTTCTTCCGAACCACTAGCGCCCGCAGTCGCTAAAGGAGATAGTAAGTGGGGCGATGTTGTGAAATGGGTGGTCTATTCTCTCGTCAAAGCTGAAGAATTGGGCATTAATTCCCAAAACCTAGGACAATTCGCCACTAGCACTGACCCAGATATCAAGAGATTTTTAGGAACAGAAGGAAACCTTGGTGAGAGCCTCGGCTTAACCAACGACTTTGCCGCCCGAATCATCAAGCACGTAGGTAACTATAGCGAAGTTTACGATCGCAATCTGGGGGCAAAAACCAAGCTTAATCTAGCTCGTGGTCAAAATCAACTTTGGACAAAAGGCGGATTACTTTATTCTCCACCGTTTCGGTGATAAACGAGGGAGATAAGAGGGATAACTGAAAAATGATCAATGACAAATGACCAATCTAAAATGACAAACCTAAAATTATTGTGGCGCGATCGCAGATTTTGGCAAATTGGGGGACAAGTCATAGCTGTACTTTTAGCAATAGCTGTCGTCACAATACTCTGGGGTAACCTCAACCGGAATTTACAACAACTAGGTATTAGATTTGGTTTTGATTTTCTCCAACAACAAGCATCTTTTGATATTGGCGAAACTGCAATTAGCTACAAACCAACTGATACCTACAGTCGGGCTTTGTGGGTAGGTTTAATTAACTCATTGAGGATAGCAGTTCTGGGAATTTTTCTCACAACAATTGTGGGAGTAAGTGCCGGAATTGCTCGCCTTTCTGATAACTGGTTAGTACGGAATATTAGCTTAGTTTACGTAGAAATTTTTCGTAATACTCCTTTACTGCTGCAATTACTGTTTTGGTACTTTGCGGTTTTTCTTGGTTTTCCCAAGACAGAAAACAAAATTTCTCTCTGGGGGTTGATTTATTTGAGCCAAAATGGTGCTGAATTTCCTTGGTTTACATTATCTCCGGAGTTTTCCGCCTTATTACTAGGGCTAACTTTTTATACAGGTGCATTTATTGCCGAGATTGTCCGGGGTGGAATTCAATCAGTACCGAAAGGACAATGGGAAGCAGCGCGATCGCTTGGCTTAAAACCAGGGTTAGTAATGCGCTTAGTAGTATTTCCCCAAGCCTTGCGGGTAATTATCCCCCCGCTAACAAGCCAATATCTCAATTTGACCAAAAATTCCAGTTTAGCGATCGCTATTGGCTACCCCGATATTTATTTTGTCGCCTCCACAACTTTTAATCAAACTGGGCGGGCAGTAGAGGTAATGTTACTAATTATGCTCACCTATCTCACCCTCAGTTTAACGATTTCCCTAGTCATGAATTTATTAAACCGCACAGTGCAGATTCAGGAGAGATAAAGCAGATGTAGACACGATAGCGGCTTCCCGTAGGGTGGGAGATGAGGAAAACATGGGGACGCGGAGAAATAACAAATAACAAATAACAAATGACCAACCCTCAATTATTGTGGCTGCGTAAAAATCTTTTTAGTACTTGGTACAACAGTTTATTAACTGTTGTCTGTATAGCTTTCTTAGTTTGGTTAGCTAGGGGTATTTTTATTTGGGCAACTACCCAAGCCCAATGGGCAGTAGTTGAAGTTAATTTACGTTTGTTTTTAGTTGGTAGATTTCCTCAATCCTTATATTGGCGGGTTTGGATTGTGTTGGCGATCGCCTCTACTTTAGCTGCTGTGACTTGGGGTATATTTTCTCATAAAAAAACTTTTACAAACCGTGGAATTATTGTCGCCATTGTGATTCCTGCCATTTTATTATTTGTTTTGCCATTAGATTTTACATCCTGGCTATGGTTGCTATTTAATGCGGTTTTATTATCTCTAGGTTTTTGGCTGGGGAGAAAATTTACTAAATTAATAGCGCCCTGGCTTTCTCTAATCTGGTTATTATCTTTTCCCGTAATTCTCTGGTTAATTGGTGGTGGATTTGGTTTGCAATCTGTTTCCAGTAATTTATGGAATGGTTTGCTACTGACTTTATTAATGGCAATAGTTAGTATTGTACTTTCTTTTCCAATTGGAGTTTTACTAGCATTAGGAAGAACTAGCAATTTACAGATAATCCGGTGGTTTTGTATTCTTTACATTGAAATTATCAGAGGATTACCCCTGATTGGAATTTTGTTCCTAGCTCAAGTTATGCTGCCATTATTTCTGCCAATTGATCTGCGATTAGATCGAATAATGCGAGCAATTACGGGACTAATATTATTTAGTGCCGCATACATGGCAGAAAATGTACGGGGTGGACTTCAGTCTATCTCTCGTGGACAAATTGAAGCAGCAAAAGCATTAGGATTGAATTCTATCTTGATGATGACATTAATTGTGTTACCACAAGCTTTACGGGCAGTTATTCCGGCAATTGTTGGGCATTTTATCGGTTTATTTAAAGATACCTCACTGCTTTCGTTAGTGGGATTAGTAGAACTTACCGGAATTGCCCGTTCAATTTTGGCGCAACCTCAGTTTATTGGACGTTATGCAGAAGTTTATTTATTTATTGGATTAATTTACTGGGTATTTTGTTATTCGATGTCTTTGGCTTCTAGACGGTTAGAAAGGCAGTTAAGTAATTAAAATGAAAACATAAAAGTTGACTTCAATGATGCAGAGGTGCAGATAATAACAGTTTCAAAGGTGAAATATTTATGTCAGAACAAAATCCCATAATTATTGCTGAAGATGTACACAAATGGTATGGAAAATTTCACGCTCTTCAAGGTGTAAGCCTCACAGTAAATCGTGGTGAAGTTGTGGTGTTGATGGGTCCCTCTGGTTCGGGAAAATCTACCTTTATCCGGACATTTAATGCCTTAGAAGCATATCAAAAAGGCAGAATTGTTATAGATGGTATTACTCTGAGCCATGATTTGCGAAATATTGACGCAATTCGCAAAGAAGTGGGAATGGTATTTCAACAATTTAATTTATTTCCCCATTTAACAGTATTGCAAAATATTTCTTTGGCTCCCATTTGGGTGCGGCGGTGGACGAAGGCTAAAGCTAACGAATCAGCAATGCAACTACTAGAAAGAGTAGGAATTTTAGAACAAGCCCATAAATATCCAGGACAGTTGTCTGGGGGACAGCAACAACGGGTAGCGATCGCTCGTGCTTTAGCGATGCAACCTAAAATTATGCTGTTTGATGAACCAACTTCAGCCTTAGACCCAGAAATGGTAAGAGAAGTTTTGGATGTGATGCGGGGACTTGCTGGTGATGGGATGACAATGGTAGTTGTCACCCATGAAGTGGGATTTGCTCGTGAAGTCGCTGACAGAGTAATTCTGATGGATAGCGGTTCCCTAATTGAATCAGGAACACCAGACAGCTTTTTTAACAAGCCCCAAGAAGAGCGAACTCGTCAGTTTTTATCACAAATTCTCTAAAAGATGCCTAGCGGTTCGCCAACCCAGAATTGACGGTTTGAGATTAACTAGGAGAGACGGAGACGCGGAGATTTTTGTTCCTGCAAAGTAACTTTGGTAAACTATCTAGATTACCTCAGGTTTCATCTCAATTTTTTGTAGTTACCAGACGCTGTTATTTTAACTCACGGTTTCTGGTACATTACTGGTAAATTAAATTTAATCACCATTCTGTAAATCTAATAGGGTCTAGCGCATGAAAATTATTCATGGAACCTGGATACCGAGTGCCGAAACTGATTTCATTCAATCAGGTAGTTTATTTCTGTGGGTGGAAACTCCTATCACCAGAAAAAGTAGAAATCAGAGCCAAAAAATCCATCCTGGGCATCTTGACAAAGATGAATTAATTACCTTTATTACTCAGGAATTAGGAATTAAGATCAACCCGCTCGAAATAGAACGACGCATATTTCCACAATATTTCGCTTTACCGACTGCGAGCGATCGCCCTTTACCTTCTCCAGAATTAGGTAAATATTTAGAAGCAGAAATTCCCGAAGATTATGAATTAGCTTATTGGCAGGTGGATTGTTATGATATCCAAACAGTTAATGCGATAAAAACCATTAGCGATATTCATTTTTTAGCACTATATCTATCAAATGAAGTGCAACTGGGTTCGGATTTGTTATTTTGGTATCACTACAGCCAAGCTTTTAAACAAGTTATTCTTAAAGACCAATATATTCCCGCATTAAAATATCGAATTAAAGAAGCTGCTACCACGGTAAATACAGCAAATAAATCAACAAAAAATACAACAAAGACAGGTAAAAAGCAAACTGAGACTCAAACTAAACAATCATCGGAAATTTACGCTATCTGGGAAATAATTTCCGAACAATACGAAGCAAATATTGTCAAATATACAGATTACATGCCACTAATTTGTGTGGCAGGTTCTGCAACCCATAACTCAGAAGTAGAGTTGTTTGATCGCGAAACAATTTTACGTCATTTTAGTGAATCTCTTTTAAATGCTATTGTCACTAACACCGCCTCAACAGCAGCCTTTGATAAGCGAATAGACAATTCCTTAATTTATCAATGTCTCTATCAAAAAAAATGTAATCCCATCCAAGGAAATATCGCTCTCACTGAATACCAGCAATGGTTAGCTTGGAAAAGTAAAATTACCCGTAGTCAAAATAACTCATCTTTTCATCTTTGCTTTCAATTACAATCACCTCCTGCCGAAGCAATTGATAACTGGCAGATTCAGTTTTTAGTTGCTAGCAAACAAGACCCTTCCTTAAAGTTAGCATTAGCTGATTACTGGAATCTCAAATTGGCGAATGCAGACTTAGAAAGTGTTAGTAATCAGAGTAATAATAGGAAAAATAAAAAATCTCCTTCCCCAAATTCCAACTCCCAACTTCCCAACTTTATTGATCGCGACTTTGAAACCAATCTCCTCCTCAATTTAGGATATGCGGCAAGAATGTATCCGAAATTATGGCAGGGATTAGAAACCGATAAACCAATTGGACTCCAACTTAGTTTAGACGAGGCATTTGATTTTCTCAAAGAAAGCGCTTGGGTATTGGAAGACGCAAATTTCAAAGTAATTGTACCAGCTTGGTACACTCCCGCAGGTCGTCGTCGGGCAAAAGTTCGTCTCAAAGCTTCCTCTGGGGGAAAATCTGCCAGTAAGAACGATAAAAAAGGTTATTTCGGGTTGGATTCGCTGGTAGAGTATGAATACGAACTGGCAATTGGCGACCAATTAGTTTCCCGTAGCGAATGGGAACAATTGGTTAATGCTAAAACCCCCTTAGTACATTTTCGCGGTCAGTGGATGGAATTGGATCGCGATAAAATGCAACAAATGTTGGAATTTTGGCAAAATCATGGTGACGAAAAACCCTCAATGTCGATGTTAGAGTTTCTTCAACGCAGTGCAGAAACTGGAGAAGATTGGGAAATCGAACATGATGATTTTCTTTCGGAGATGGTGACAAAACTGCAAGACAAGAGCCAGTTGGAACCAGTTTGCGAATTACCAAATTTACAGGGAAATCTGCGGGAATATCAAAAACGGGGTGTGTCCTGGTTAAGTTATCTGGAAAAATTAGGATTAAATGGCTGTTTAGCGGATGATATGGGATTGGGAAAATCCGTCCAGGTAATTGCCAGACTTGTACAGGAGAAAGATGAAGAGGAAAAATTGAGTCCAGATATTTCTTCGGGAAAATTAACTGTCGAGAAGAAAAAAGGCAAACAGAAAGAAAATGCAAACTCAGATCAAATAAACCAAACCTTATTACCGACGCTATTGATTGCACCAACCTCAGTCTTAGGAAACTGGCAAAAAGAAATTGCCAAATTTGCACCACATTTGCGATCAATGGTACATCATGGCAGCGATCGCATCACCGAAAGTAGAGATTTCCAAGCAGCTTGTCGGCAACATGATGTGGTAATTACTTCCTTTACCCTAGCTCGCAAAGATGAAAAACTATTAAATAGTGTCGAGTGGCAGCGTTTGGTATTGGATGAAGCCCAAAATATCAAAAATCCCAAAGCCGCACAAACCAAAGCTATCCTGAAAATATCAGCAAAACATCGGCTTGCATTGACGGGGACACCTGTAGAAAACCGCTTGCTAGATTTATGGTCAATTTTTAACTTCCTCAATCCTGGTTATTTGGGAAAGGAAGCCCAATTTCGTAAATCCTTTGAAATTCCTATCCAAAAAGATAACGACAGGTTAAAATCCACTACCTTGAAAAAGTTAGTCGAACCCTTAATTCTTCGCAGAGTTAAAACCGACAAATCAATTATTAATGATTTACCCGATAAAGTTGATCAAAAACTATATACCAACCTCACCAAAGAACAAGCATCCCTATACGAAGCAGTCGTTAAGGATGTCGAAAAACAATTAGAAGAAGTCGAAGGAATTCAACGCAAAGGTTTAATTCTTTCCACATTGATGAAATTAAAACAAATTTGTAACCATCCCGCCCAATTCCTCCAAGATGGTAGCGAATTTTCAACCGAGCGATCGCATAAACTTAGTCGTTTAATCGAAATGGTAGAAGAGGCAGTTGCCGAAGGAGATAGTTTACTTGTATTTAGTCAATTTACAGAAGTATGCGAATCAATCGAGAAACATATCAAACATGCACTGCATTACAACACATATTACCTCCACGGCGGCACAACCCGGCAACGCCGAGAAAAGATGATTACTGAATTTCAAAACCCGGAAACTGAACCATCAGTTTTTATACTTTCATTAAAAGCAGGTGGTGTGGGGATTACCCTGACTAAAGCTAATCACGTCTTTCATTTTGATCGTTGGTGGAACCCAGCAGTCGAAGAACAAGCAAGCGATCGCGCTTTCCGAATTGGGCAAAAAAAGAATGTTTTTGTACATAAATTTGTGGCAATTGGAACTTTGGAGGAAAAAATTGACCAAATGATTGAAGATAAGAAAAAGCTTGCGGCTGCGGTAGTTGGGAGTGATGAATCATGGTTGACAGAACTTGATAATGAAGCTTTTAAACAGCTAATAGCATTGAATAAAAATGCAATATTAGATTAGAGAATGGCGAATTAGGAATCTAAATAATCTCAATAATCTAAATATTAATCATCGGAAATTTTGACATGGTTAAATTTTCTCGGACTTGGTGGGGAGAAAGATTTATTAAAGCGTTGGAATCATTTACCGATTCTGGGAGATTACAACGAGGTCGTTCTTATGCTAGTGGTGGAAAAGTCAAAAGTTTTGAAATCAATGGAAATCAGATAACTGCCAAAGTTAGAGGTTCAGTAAATCCATATTTTGGAGTTTATAAAGAACCAACCTACAATATTTCCATTCAAATTACACCTATCCCCAAAACAAGCTGGAATCTGGCGATCGAAAAACTTTCATCAAAAGCCAGTATTGTCTCCCAACTATTAATAAATGAAGTTCCCACAAATATTGAAAATACATTTTCACAACTGGGATTACACCTCTTACCCAAGAGTCGTCAGGACTTTAAAACAAAATGTTCTTGTCCCGATTCATCTAATCCTTGTAAACATATAGCTGGAGTGTATTATTTAGTTGCTTCCCAACTCGATAATAATCCATTTTTGTTATTTGAACTCAGGGGATTATCAAAAGCTGAACTGCAAACAAAACTCGCTCAAACACCTTTAGGTAAAGCACTCTCTCAAGAATTAGAAGCAAAAGAAATTCAGCCAGAAATTTCAACTTCCTTTTATACCCAACCAAAAAAACAAAAAATTGCCCCTCCAGATAGTGCGAGGGAATTTTGGTTAGGAACGAAGCGACTACCTCAAACAATTGAAGTTTCAACAGCTAATAGCGTATCGGCGATTGTAATTAAAAAACAGGGAGATTACCCAGCTTTTTGGAATAAAGATAGTTCTTTCATTGAAACTATGGAAGAATTTTATCAGCGCGTGAAAACAAAAAATCAAAATTTGCTTTGATTCAGGCTTCAAAAAGTTTTGCGATAGATATAAAATTTGTTTTTATCTTCATACGATCGCGTAGCGACTCCTGCGGAGTATCGCACCCAACTATACCTACCATTCCAACTCCCCAGGTGTCACCTTACTCTCATTCTGCTGCACACTAGTAATTTGACCGCTTCGCATTGTAATTACCCTGTCAGCCATCCCAGCGATACCCGCATTATGCGTAATTACCGCAGTTGTTGTCCCCAACTCCCGATTTACCTGTTCCAGAGCTTCCAACACCAGTTTCCCTGTCTGGTAATCTAGTGCCCCAGTAGGTTCGTCACACAACAGCACCTCTGGACGTTTAGCGATCGCCCGCGCAATCGCTACCCGTTGTTGTTCGCCACCAGACATCTGGGCAGGAAAATGATTGAGGCGATCGCTTAATCCCACCAATTCTAAAGCTTCTTCCGATCGCATCGGTTGACGAGCAATTTCCGTGACTAAGGCGACATTCTCTTTTGCTGTCAAACTGGGAATCAAATTATAAAACTGAAAAATAAACCCGACACATTGACGGCGAAACCGAGTTAATTCTGCATCACTGGCATGAGTAATTTCCCGCCCTTGAAAATATACATGACCACTAGTAGGTATATCGAGTCCACCGAGAATATTCAGCAAAGTTGATTTACCGCTTCCTGAGGCTCCCAGGAGTACTACAAACTCACCTTCATATAAATCTAGATCAACACCTCGCAACGCATGAACTTCCACCTCGCCCATACGATACACCTTAGTGATATTTTCCACATGGAAGATAACTTGTGGCGATGCCGTTGTATTCAGGTGAAATTGGGGATTGTTAAGCACCTGTTTGCTCATAACTGCTGTGGGTCAAATTTATTGTGAACACACTTTGTTCGCTGTGGTTCAATCCCTTGTCAATTCTTAAATTTAGAATTGCTGTTCTCATTTCACGTAGTAGACAAATGAAAAAGCATCCCTTAGTGAGAGACGCTTTTGCCATAGCTCCGAAAAACGCAATTTCCGAGCAATTTCTATTTCAGCTAGATAAAATCAATAACTTCACCCGATTGAGCGCGAGTATATTTTACTGCTGCCATTATTAACCCTTCCTGATTGTAAAGCGAGATAATACCAGGGCTGTTGGCAAGCTGCATTGAGTCGGGTTTAGAGCGCGTAATCGCAAACCGTTTAACTTGATTGGCAAGCAAACTTCCACTTAATGGTTCGGGGCGGTTGTTCTTGTCTCGCATTTCCCAATTGGTTAAGCTAATCGCTGCATTTGTGATATTCCTCAGTTCAACCCATTCCTCACCATCATCTTCTCCATCTGGGTTGGGCAGTGCCCTCGCAATCACAACAGGCCCATCATTTTTGAAAGTGATGGGCACAACCACTCTATCGGGGCGACCTGTATCGTTGGATGGTGGAACTTCATTTCCTTCATTGCCCAGAAATATAGGGAAAAAGGAGCGAATTAAATCGCCTCGGCTACCTGTTGGGGTTATATTTCGGTACATTACCAAATCGTAAATAGCACCATTGATGGTGGTGCGCTTTTTATCTTTGATCATTTTGCCGTGAACACTCTCAAAAAAAGCCACAGTAGCGATCGCAATTTCGCATTCAGGACTCGAACCAACAAAGAAGCCTCCCATTTTTTTAAACAGTTGGGCAATAACTTCACCGTGTATGTTGGTAATATTTTGTGTCATCTGCAAAGTGATGACGTTAGGAGTTTGAGGAACTACATTTCCATCTAAATCGTACTTGTAGCCTAAAAAGTTTACTTGACGGTATTTTTCATCAAAGTAGAATTTAACCCAGGAGTGATAACCAGAAATTTCTCCCAATGCGGGTGTAGCATCTCTAGTTTCTCTAAAGTTGCTGGGTAGCTTGGCTTCACCAACAAAAACATGCTCAAACCCAGAACAAAAATTTGTTGCTTTACCTTGGTAAAAATTGCTATAAAGCTCGAACCACAATCGCTGTAACTTGGTGCGAAATTGTTGTTCAGAGAAATTTTCCCCTAATTCTTGATTGATATATTCTCGTGCTAATTGAATCGGAGCAGTTGGCATTATCGCATCAAGAAATAATTGAATTTCCTCCTGTTCTTCAACAGTCACAATTTCTTCGATGTTAAGTCTACTAATATAGTTATCTAACAATTTAATAAACGTAGTGTAAGTTTGACCCCTGAGTTTATCTTCGTTGACTCTGTAAAAAAGAGGATTACTCGCCAGGTCAACACCACGCTTGCCGCTTGATTCTACCTGCACATCTAAGAGAATATCAGCATTCTGGTTGTGCCAATCTTCGCCAGAACGTAAACTAGCTGAAAACCCGTTTTTGTCACTATTCCAAATCTCTTGATAAATCTTTGACATCCGTTTTTTAGACCCTAAAAACTTGATTGATGCAGCTATCAATAATATAGTAAATGAGTAGCTATATTTATTGAGGATTGATCAAGCAATTTTTCCTAGTACCCTCAATAGGGATATTCGGTGAAAATGTTATTTACAGATTAATAAATGATTAAGACGAATATACAAAAATAACTAATTGTTTTTGTTTCTGCAAAAGAATATCAAAGGCTTATCTCATATCATCAACAAGAGTACAATATTGAGTATTTAAATCTATTTGCGAGCAAAATAAATTATGGATAATTTCCGAAAAAAATCCGTAAAAAAGCGAAATTTCTAGAAGATAGGGCGCGATTTTATCTTCAATGAGGCGAAATATATGCAACCAATTGAATCCTGGGAATAGCTACAATTAGCAGAAATTTGCTTGAAGTATAGACCCCAAGGTATTGTCGTAGATTAGGTTAGTAAGCTAGGCCACTTTAGCAGGACGGAAACCGACACCACCAAAGTGGTTTTACCGATTGTCTTAAAGCTTAAGCTTTGAGTGAAAAACTACCTCTAAATAGCTACTCGACCTCTGCTTAAATAAACATGATGGTTAAAAATATTCAACTCTGGCATCAAAACCGCGATCGCGTAATTGATTGCTGAGTCTTTCTGCGTCCGAGCGTTCTAAAAACGCACCAGCGTTAACATAATCGCCTTTGCGTGATTTTTCGGCAATTGCTTGCGGAATAAACTGACGAATCCGATTGAGGGTGTCATTGGCAAAGATAGGAACAACTACAATGTAACGATTGTTAGAAGTTGGATTTTGGACATTAGGAATATTCGGGGTATTGTTGCTAAAACCTAATGCTTGCCAAGTGCGAAAATCCACAAAACCTGTGATGGGTAATCCTGATGAACGCTGGAATTGCGCTACCGCATCCCTGGTTGCAGGGCCATAAAATCCATCTGCATTACCTCCATAAACTTGCCATTGCTGCAAGCGTTGTTGCAGAATCAATACACGCTGGCTACGTTCTCCCACACAAATATTACCCTGAGCACTGGAACAGGCATCGTTAGGATTGGGATTATTCGGATTATTCGGATTGGAAGCCAGAACTTGGGAAATTCTAATTAAGGTTTGCGAGTCAGCAATTCCATTGGGGATAAGTCCATTTTGGGTTTGAAATCTAGTGACAGCTTCGCGGGTAGCGGGGCCAAAAATACCGTTCGGTGTTGCAGTTAATAAACCTAAACGTTGTAAATCTTGTTGTAACTGCTGTACTAATGCGCCTCTGTCACCATAATTTAGAGCATTAGGTAAACTATCCCCACCAGAACCAAAATTAGTGGGATTAGGGTTTAATAAAGCGACGATTACATTTTGAGTTCTGGTGCCAACTATCCCGTCGGCTGTAATCCCATTTCGACGCTGAAATAAAAGTACAGCTTGCTGGGTTTGGGGTCCAAAATTACCATTCACGGGACCATTAAAATAACCCAAACGGAGTAAATTACGTTGTAGATTACTGACAGCAACACCGCGACTACCAAGTTGGAGAACACCATTTGTATTAACAGGATTGCTAACTACAGGACGACTTGTATTGCGTGTGTTACATTGCGATCGCAATAATTTCTCAGTTTGTGGACCTACAGAGCCAATTGCAGGTAGTCGATTTGCTCTCTGAAACCGTGTTACCGAATCTTGAGTACGTGGGCCATAATTACCTGTAACTTGTCCAGTGAAGTAACCCAACTTTTTTAAACATTGTTGAATATTGCTGACTTCAGCACCTGAATTCCCAGGTTTGGCAGCTAAACTTTCTCCCGCAATGCTGACAATAAACAAGGACAAGGCAACAGGTAAAAAGCGCATGAATGCAAAGAAGGATAATTTCTTCCAACTCCAGAATGCTAACGCCGCAGGCTTGCCAGCAGTCTCAATATTCTTGGATATATCATTGCTAGCTGAAGTTACATGAAGATAAGCCGTGTTTTCCATATTTTTATCAAGCAAGTTTTGGTTAGATAAATCCCTGTTATGGTGAGAAGTAAATGAAGAAGATCGAGGTTGCTAAAAACTCAAGCAGATTTTTACTGATTGGAAAAGGCTTGGCTAAAAAGTTTGCCTAATAAACTAAATCTGAAGACCAAAAAACTAGTTTCTTGGATTTAAGAATCTAGCATAATCCTACTTGTTTGGTGAGAAACCAGATTGCTCTCGATGCGATTACGCTGAGATACTCACTTTATAAGTGATTCCTTAGATATAGATTTGTTGCATTTTTCCCACCACAGATATTAAATTGCGAGAAATCAGACTTCAAAAATTGAACTACCTGCCAGAATTCAGTTAGAACTTGTAATGTCTACTCTTAATAAGTGGAATCACTTCCATTTAGTGGTTTTCCGGTAACAATTAAAAATTTTCTTCGCAGCAAACCTACTCGCAACAAAAATAACATTACCCTTTGTCAAATTCAAGAGCGATCGCGTTAGCTAACTTGAAAGTGCGGATATTCATTACCTCTCATCCCAGGTATTTTCCAAAAGAAAAGCACAACAGGCAATAGACTAGTGATTTTAGGTTAATCATGCAGACAAAAATTTGGGGATGGGTTCTCACCTATCCCTTCAATTAAGTAAAGTAAATTAAATTAAATTAAATTAAATTCATTAATCCACCAATACCCGACCATCCACGCAAGCTATCCATTGTCCATTTTCCAATAGATGCGGGTCGATGTGGTGCATTCCCGAACCATTCCATCCTTCCTGGGAAGGTACGAGAATGGGATTTTTCACAACTTCGCGTTCCCTATAGGTTGTAGTAGTTAACTCTTCAACTTCAAAAGCTCGAACTTGAATACCATATTCAGGCTCACAATCTTGGGTATAGCGAATAATCTTATTATCGACGCTAATCACCCTACCCCCTGGTCTGGCAATATGTGCATTTCCTTGGATGAGAGGACTTTGGGGATGTTCCACCCAATTACCGAGCAAATCATCGGCATAAAAAAGACGGAGAGTATCGTATTTATGTTGGGGATTTGTTTCAGTAAATAACCACCATTTACCGTCATGGCGAAAAATTGAAGTATCTAAAAAAATACCTTTCATGAGATTACCAACAAATTCCCATTGACTAGGAAAATTTGAGGCTTTATACAGACGAATTGCTTGTGCTTCAAAGGTTTCTGGAATCATATAATATTCACCCATCCAATTGAAAACGTATGGATATGAAAGGTGAAATGGCTCGGCTAAAACAATTTTTTCATAATTCCATTTTGCCCCATCTTCACTGGTTGCCAGACCAATCTCTCCGCGAAAAGTGCGATTATTATATACTTCAAAAAACATATACCAAGTTTGTTCGACTTTGATCATAAAAGGGTCGGCAACAAACCCAGCATAAACATCGGAAATATCGCTGCGACTAATAACTGGATTTTTAATATTGTGATTTTCCTTCAATTCAATATGGGAATTTCCCGTATATATACCGATTGACCATTGCAATAACTTATCCGGCAAGCCAATAGGGAGGTTATTCAATAGCTTGGGGGGTAATGCATTCATTGCTGGTTTCAATACTTGTTTGAGCAAAGTTTTCATGCTGTTCTTCCACAATGATTTTTCAAGTAATAATATTTACAAACAAAGTTTTAATTCTTGAGAGAATCCAATAACAAGCTCAAACCGGAACTGAGGGAATATTGGGGAGTAAAATCAAGCAAGGATTGGGCTTTTTTAATATCTGCGAGAGAATCTTGAATATCTCCTACACGACTGGGAGAAAATTGAGTTTCAGCCTGCCAATTTGGTAATAGTGAATTGAGAACATCAACCAATTGGAGAATGGAAGTTGATTTATTCGTACCGATGTTACAACTAATACTGGTTCCTGCTGCCAAGTTCACCATCAGAGCTTTGGCAAAGGCACTTGCCACATCTTTTACAAATACAAAATCCCGTGTTTGTTTGCCATCCCCATAAATATGAATCGGTAAACCTTGTTTCATTACCGAACTAAAAATTGAAATCACCCCAGAGTATTGGGAATTGGGAAGTTGCCGGGGACCAAAAACATTAAATAAACGCAATCCTACGAAAGAAAATCCTATTTTTTGACAGAAAAGTTCAGCATATTGCTCGCTGACAAGTTTTTGTAAACCGTAGGGAGAAAGGGGATTTTTGGGTAAATCTTCGTGAATTATGGGGGATGATTGATTACCGTAGACGGCAGCAGAACTGGCAAACACAAGTCTGGGAATCTTGAGTGCTTCACATAGTTCGATAACTGCCACAGTTGCCGATAAATTATTATTGTGTATTTGATAAGGGTGCAACCAGGATTCGGTGACGGATGGGGAAGCAGCTAAATGAGCAATACCATCAATTTTTCCAGCGAAGTCGTCAGCAAGACAGGTAGATACATCTTTTTCAATAAATTTGAGGTGGGGATGTTGGGGTAAATTACTCGAAGAACCAGTCGAAAGATTATCGACAACAGTCACTTCATGCCCTTGTTTTAATAGCTCTTCAGTTAAATGAGAACCGATAAAACCAGCACCACCAGTTACTATAAAATGCATATTCACACCAATTACTTTTGTATTTGCGATCGCGTTATCTTCTTAACTGTGATTTTATTGACTGTTATGTAATTCAATAGCCTAGATAATATATTTATATTTATATTTGGATTTAGAAATATAAATTCAATCTAAACTCTATTACCTAGGCCAGCAAACAAACAAATTTCAAATTGGCAAATGATTCAGCAAAATTAATCCCCTATCGAGTTACAAGTAAGTGATTCCAAGATGTGGATGTGGATGCGATCGCTGATTTTTCTCTGTGGTGTTTTTGAATATCTAAAATGGTATTGCGATAGACTTCGGCAAACCTTTCCTTGGTGTGATTTGCCCTCGCATATTCCCAAGCTCCACGGGACATCGCGGACAATTCCCAGTTTGAACGACTGGAAATATCAACAATAGCTTCCTTAATTTTCTCCAGCGAACAGTTCTGCAAAATCACGCCAAAATCATTCACATCCACACCAGATTCATAACTGAGAATCGGTATTAATCCCCCATGTAAACAACTGACAACCGCTCCCGATTGCCCTTCTGAACAGGATGGATATACCAAGCCCACAGAATTTTTCATAATCTCTTGAAACTGTTGCCCGCTAACATCAACCCAACCCACGGTATGGATATTTGGTGTTTCGTATAATTCCTTGTGGAAAGCCTTGGCAAAATCCTCTTCTCGATCAACTGGTCCGCAAATTGTCAGATGATAATCTGGCATTTGCGAAAACACATCTAACAGCAAATCTAAACCTTTGTGTACCATTCCCCCACTACTGAAGAAGAGGAAATTCTTGCGGCATTTATCGAAATCTCGATCAAAGCAGGGATAAGTAGTAGGTGTGGAAATAGGGATTTTATACATGGGTTTATTTGCATAAGCGTATGTACCCAAAGTAAAATCGTTACCCAATACCATTGCGTAATCCGCAGATTCTAAAGCTTGATTGGGGGGTTCGTAACGTCTGGCCGTAAGGGTAATACCCCGTCTTTGTTGCAAGTCTAAAAGCCTTCTGGCTTCAGCCGCATTGTGGAATAAGAGATGTGCAGTATCAGCATGAAAGATTTTGATGCAATCAGAATTGAGATGGGGAAGACAGCGTTGTAAATTCCAGCGTACCTCGATGAAAAAATCGTAATCTTTCTGGGGAACAAATACATCATTCTCGAACCGCAGACAATCAACCGCATATCCCATATCTAAGAAGGTTTGTGCCATCTGCATACATTCCCAAAAATGGGTATGGGAAACGGGTATGGACTCACCTTTTTTTAATAAAAATGGTTTGAGGATATATGAAAGAACAACATTGCCAATGGCAGGACTATTTGGTTGTAGGGAAACAATTTGTCGTCTTTCATAGCGTCCGCGTGCTTTTTCTAACAGGAGTTTCCCAATTTCCACAGCTCGCTCGCTAAAATTGACCATTATAAATCTCCTAAGTCTTAATACTTAAGTATGAGAACTATTTTAATATTATGTGATTTATCTGTGTCTAAATTTACCAACACAATATATTTATTTTGTACAAATTTTAAACTACACCAATGTAAGTAATTATTACAACACATCCTTTCTTAGAAATACATTTATGTCATGAATAGACAAAATTCTATTTATATTATCGATTTTTACTTATGTGTAATATAGTCTCAGTAAATGCAAATTGTCTATTATATATTTTCGTGATTACGTTTTCAAATTCTAAGTAATTACTATACCTTTTGTCATAAATTATGCCTTGGCTTGAGTCCAATAACTTTGCTTATAGTTAAGTTAAGGGTTGCTGAAAAAGCAAAATAAGCTTACCAAAAAGTAGAGTGCCGCCAGCACAGCGTGACGCACCATGTCAATTATTATTGGTTTGTTCTTCTAGCCGTTATTTTTCTTGTTCTTTCTTGTTCCTATCCTGTGCTTTTATTCGTCCAATTTTTTCGTATTACGGGACCTTACCCAACCTTCTTGACTACCATCTTCAAGGCGGACTTTTTGCCAGACTTTATCTGCACTTTCTTCAATAACGATTACTTTTTGGTTAAAACCAACGCCACCAACACGCTCGGAATCAGTGTTGGGTTCAGAACGCAAACTCAAGCCTTGTGGCCATGTTACACTTGCTGAGTATGCACCTGGTGGTAAGGGTGTATTTGTTGGGGTAGCCGTTGGGGTTGGACTTGGTGTTGAAGTTGCTTTTACTTGCGGCTTCGGTTCCGGACTAGATTGCTCTGATGATTTCGTCGCTTTTGGTAATGGAGTTTTGGCGAGTTGGGCGCGTAGTTTTGGATCATCATTAGCATAGATTGGCTTAGGAGGAACGCGAGAAGTTTGGTTCATAAAATAGATACCAGCAGCTACCCCTCCACCGACTAAAATTGCGATCGCCAGAATAACACCAAACAGATACTTGAATATATTGGAAACCATAAGTTTGTAGCCTCAACACCAAAAGTTAATAATTCTTAGTTTAGTCAGTGATTATTAGTTAATGATTAATGTTTGGCTATTCTAACAGGGAAGAGATTAAGAGGGGAAACACAGGAGGTAGCCCCGATGAAAAAATTTCATCGCCAAGCATGAAAGGCGGACAGGGAGAGGCGGAGACGCGGGGACGCGGAAAATAACTAATGACTCTTTCAAGTCTGTGACAGGAGAAATCAATTTCCTGATTCCCCATTTGTAAACTTCTGTAAAGGGTTCTGTTTTGATGCTAAACGCGCTCTTCCTGATGCAGCCCATGCTTGGAGTTGTTGAATTTGTTCTTGTGCCGTGCGGGCTAAGGGTATGATTTGACTGGCAGCTTCTAATATATCGTCGGTAGTAAAGTCACGGTTTTGACTAAAGCCAATATGCATGGCTTCGATTAATGTTTGCTCAATTTCTGCACCCGAAAAATCGGGGGTTTCATAAGCCAGTCTTTGAATATCGTAGTTTTTGAGGTTGTGCGATCGCAATCTTGATAAATGTACTTCAAATATGGCTTTGCGTTCTTCTTGAGATGGTAAACCCACAAAAAAGATTTCGTCAAATCGACCTTTCCGCAGCATTTCTGGTGGTAGTGCCTGCATATCGTTGGCGGTAGCAACTACAAATACGGGTGATGTTTTCTCCGCCAGCCAGGTAATAAATGTGCCAAAAACTCTGGCAGTCGTTCCGGCATCGCCTTTACTGCTAACCCCTGCAAAAGCTTTATCGATTTCATCTATCCACAAAATACAGGGTGCAAGGGCTTCGGCAACTTGGATCATTTGCCTGGTGCGTGATTCCGATTCCCCGACTAAACCAGCAAATAATCTGCCGACATCAAGACGTAACAAAGGTAAATGCCAATGATGAGCGATCGCTTTTGCTGTTAATGATTTTCCTGTACCCTGAATACCTACAAGTAGTAATCCGCGAGGATGGGGTAAACCATATTGGCGCGCCCGTTCGGTAAAGGAACCACCGCGACGTATGAGCCAATCTTTCAGACTATCCAAACCACCAATATCAGAAATTTGTTCGGTTGCGGGAATAAAATCGAGGATTTGGGTTTGGCGAATTGTTTGCCGCTTTTCTTCCAAAACTAAGTCTACATCCTCTGGCTGGAGTTCGCCCCTTGTGGCGATCGCTTTTGCTAAAACCCGACGAATCCGTTCCATACTCAATCCCTGACAGGAACGCACCAAATCATCTAAAAGTTTTCCCGAAACGGAATTTCCTGTTGCTTGGGAAAGTCTTTCCACTTCGGTTTTAATTTCTCCCCCACTTGGTAAAGGGAACTCAACCACGGTGAGAACTTCAGTTAAATCATCAGGAATCGCAATCCGTGGGGAAAGTATGACAATATTTTTTGGTTGTGATTTTAATAACTTTGCCAAGTTCCGCAGTTTCCGAGCGACCGCCACATCATCTAAAAACCGATGGTAATCTCGTAGTACAAATACCGCAGCTGCATTGGCAGGTAATTTTTCCAAAAATTCTAATGCTTGTAGGGGATTACGTTTACCAAAACCCAGATCATTGGGGTTTCCCTGATATCCATCAACAAAATCCCAAGTATAAACTTGACGATTTCCTTGTTGTGCGGCTTCCTCGCGAATCGCCGTTTCTACACGTTCTTCTTCGTAAGTGGGAATATATATCAAAGGATAGCGGGCGCGCAGCAACAGTTTAAATTCGTCTCGAAATGTCATAAATAGTTGATTGGTTAATGAGTTTAGGGAAAAAGAATCAGCAACCGGGTTGATTACGCCCGCAAAACCTCACGCTCAACTTAAAAAATTATCTTTATAAATTGCATGTTCGTTGTCATCTTCTTATTTTTAAGGTTTATAGAAGCGATCGCAACATGGATATACTGTTATTTTTGTCAATTGTTTTTAACTTATGAATTCAATCCATACAAACTAAAAAGCGCCCCCCGGAACCGGAGAGCGCTTTTTAATTACTATCTAGAACTAACCTAGACTTAGCCGAAACCAGCAGTTATTAACCGTTGATT
Source organism: Calothrix sp. NIES-4101 (assembly GCA_004296455.1). Classification (GTDB taxonomy): domain Bacteria; phylum Cyanobacteriota; class Cyanobacteriia; order Cyanobacteriales; family Nostocaceae; genus Brunnivagina. The sequence goes on along the minus strand of AP018280.1, from coordinate 1,807,899 downwards.
GCAGGTGCAGTGAGTGCAACAGGTGCAGCATCACCAGCAGCCAAGTCAAGAGGGAAGTTGTGAGCATTGCGCTCGTGCATTACTTCCATACCCAAGTTTGCACGGTTGATTACGTCAGCCCAGGTATTGATTACACGACCTTGAGTGTCGATTACCGATTGGTTGAAGTTGAAACCGTTCAAGTTGAATGCCATGGTGCTGATTCCCAAGGAGGTGAACCAGATTCCCACTACAGGCCATGCTGCCAAGAAGAAGTGCAAGCTGCGGCTGTTGTTGAAGGAAGCGTATTGGAATATCAAGCGACCAAAGTAACCGTGTGCTGCCACAATGTTGTAGGTCTCTTCTTCTTGACCGAACTTGTAGCCGTAGTTTTGGCTTTCGGTTTCGGTTGTTTCACGTACTAAAGAAGAGGTTACCAAGGAACCGTGCATTGCACTGAACAAGCTACCACCGAATACACCTGCTACACCTAACTGGTGGAAGGGGTGCATTAAGATATTGTGTTCTGCTTGGAATACCAACATGAAGTTGAAGGTTCCGGAGATACCCAAAGGCATACCGTCAGAGAAGGAACCTTGACCGATGGGGTAGATCAAGAAGACTGCGGTTGCTGCTGCTACTGGTGCAGAGTAAGCTACGCAAATCCAAGGACGCATACCTAAGCGGTAGGAAAGTTCCCACTCACGACCCATGTAGCAGAATACGCCAATGAGGAAGTGGAATACTACCAATTGGTAAGGACCACCGTTGTACAACCACTCATCTAAGGAAGCTGCTTCCCAAATGGGGTAGAAGTGAAGTCCAATTGCGTTGGAGGAAGGAACAACTGCACCAGAGATGATGTTGTTTCCGTATACTAAGGAACCTGCTACTGGCTCGCGGATACCGTCGATGTCAACGGGAGGTGCAGCGATGAAGGCAATGATGAAGCAGGTGGTTGCTGCCAAGAGGGTAGGAATCATCAATACGCCGAACCAACCGATGTAGAGACGGTTTTCGGTGCTTGCGATCCACTGGCAGAACCGTTCCCACAAGTTGGCGCTTTCGCGTCTTTGTAAGGTTGCGGTCATGTTTTTATGATTGCTTTATTGTGATGAATGTGTCGGTGATTTGCTTCACCTGTTACTACATTAGAATTTAAATTGAGTTTTGTAAACAAAATTTAATTAAGTATTTGTTATATGTATGACAATAAATACTCATGTATTGTTAACTAATGTAAATAAATTCAATTCTAAGGCTGTAAGCATTGCAAATAAAGGCATAGGCAATTGCGATCGCGCTTTCACCTATGCTTGACAAAAAGTATTTTTAGTGTATTAAAATCATCAATCTCAACCGGGAGGCCAATTCATTTGGCGATCGCCTAGTATATGTAAATGCAAGTGGTAGACTGTTTGTCCCCCATCTTCGCCAGTATTAATGACAACCCGATAGCCTTTCTTTAGTCCTGCTTGTTCGGCAACCTTCTTAACAGTTAGTAACAAATGTCCTAATAAAGCACTGTCTTCGGGTGTTGCGTCACTCAGTTTGGGAATGGGTTTTTTGGGAATAACGAGAATATGAACGGGTGCTTGAGGCTGAATATCGCGGAATGCTAAGGCTAATTCATCTTCGTATACGATGTCTGCGGGGATTTCCTTGCGGATAATCTTACCGAAAATTGTATCTTGGGTAGTCATTTGTGCTTTTTTTCCTTGATCATGCGTCAATTGTTAATCATAGGACGGACAAATGATATAAGGTTCGCCTAAATAATTACGATAAAATCGACGCGGAGATGGGGAGACGCGGAGAAAAATTAAAATTTAGGATAACTAAATTAGGTGAAATTAATATGAGATCAATAATTGGGGTGGAACGATGAATCAGCAATTATTGCGTTATGTTTTCATACAATTTTGTCATAAATGTGTAAAGTTTTCCTATGCAGGCGATCGCTTGATTAACATTTGAGGGGAAGTTATTTAGAGCAATATCGAATGTATTACGCGTATATTACGCGACCTCTAGTGATTAATGTATGGTGATTAATGTACCAATTACGCAAGTCCTGTCTTAGATAGACTTTTCCATTACGTAGTTGATGAATGTTTCGCCTCGACGAGTCACTGTCTGCTCTTTGACAACAGCAAAGCCCATACGCTGGAAAAATGGTTTTGCAGTAATGCTTGCCTCAGTAAACAATCGACTCACTGATAACTCAACTGCTTTTGCCTCAATCGCCCGATAGATTTGGCTGCCTACGCCACAACGTTGATAATTCTTATGGCAGTAGAAACAGTCAATATGACCATTTGACTCTAACTCGCCAAATCCAGCAATCACGCCCTCATCATCAGCAACATAAGTGAACCTGCTTGAACAAACTTCTACCCAGTTTCTAAAGTGGATATTATCGGGTGCCCATGCCTGAACCTGACTAGTTGAGTAATCACAGACGTTGATTTCACGAACTGTTTCATGGAACAAAGATGCTATTTGTTCAGCATCCTCTAGCTTAAACAACCGCACATTAATCATCATATCCTCGACTTGGAAAATACAAGTTTGCTTGGGGACACACAACTATTTCCAGATTTAAAATCGCTGTAGTTCAAATCACTGTAGACTAGTTGAGAATATGCTGCCAACCGCAGACAAATCTATAGTTGTAATAGATTCAGCACAATGGAATTTAACGTTTTTACCGCTATTGTTTTACCTATCGCCTTAGGAATAATCATGCTAGGCATGGGTTTAAGCCTAGTTCCAGAAGACTTTCAACGAATTACAAAATATCCTAAAGCTGTGGCGATTGGCTTAATCAGTCAGTTAATAATTCTTCCTATTATCGGCTTTATAATTGCAAGTGTTATACCCATGCAGCCAGAAATTGCAGTGGGTTTCATCATATTATCTATTTGTCCAGGTGGCCCATCTTCTAATTTAATCACTTACTTGGCAAAGGGAGATGTAGTACTTTCCATTACCCTGACAGCTTTTAGTAGTATTATCACAGTATTCACGATTCCCATTTTGGCAAATCTGGCTTTGCAAAACTTTATTGGGCAAAGTACTTCGATTCAACTGCCAATTGGTCAAACAATGCTACAAATATTCATCATTACCCTTTTACCCTGTGGTTTGGGTATGTGGATAAGGCAGCAATTTCCGGATATTGCACGACGCTTAGAGAAGGTGACAAATAAGCTGGCTGCTATTTTCCTGATTGCGATTATTTCAGCAATAATTATTCGCGAGTGGAGCCGTCTACCTGGATTTATTATCCAAGTGGGAATTGGTGTTGTACTGCTGAATCTCTTGTCTAGTTTCGCTGGATTTTTGTCTAGCAGATTGTTCAAACTCAACTTAGCTCAAAGCATTTGCATTGCCATTGAAGTGGGAATTCAAAATGGTACACTAGCGATCGCAATTACCGCAGGTATACTTAAAAATCCCGATATGGCTGTACCCGCAGCAGTGTACAGTTTATTTATGTATGTAACAGCATTTATTGCGATCGCTTCTGGGAGAAAATTTACTACTGAAAAGTTAGTTAATCTACCATCAAAATCATAATTAAGCTGCCTTGTCAAGCAGATTTATAGTTTATATTCAGGTACACATGCGATCGCATTTAAAATAATCTGACAGTGAATAATGCGATCGCTTAATATCAATTTTTAATCTCAAATTATGAGATAAAGTTGCTTATCACCCACCGCAGACAAACTCAAATCATAGCGGAACACTCTTCGTGTTCAGTGACATAAACGTTGTTAGTTTGTAGAGTTAATACACAGTTAATTCCTGAATTTATTCAATATTAAAGTATTGCTTATATCTAAAGTCTAAAGCTCTTGTATACATTACTATAAAATACCTTTCTAACTTTCCGTTGTATTTTTTATGTTCATCAATAATTTGATTTAGATCGCTATCACTCAAAAAACACTCAAAGAATAACCAGCCTAATAAATGAGATGTAGTCTGTACCATATGGTGAGTTAAGACTTCTTCAGCAAGATTTCTTGCACCTCTATCATCAGTCAAAAAAGCTTGATAAGTTTTCTTTGCAAAAGTGATAGATGCTAGTTCTCCTTTGCCAAGATTCTTACGCTTTTGTAACACATCGATTTCTTGTAAATCCTCGATATCTAGGTGATAGTTCTTAAACTTTCCACTCTTCATTTCCTGTCTTAATAAATCTTGCAGTGCAACATCTTCAGACTTAACTTTTGTTCGAGGTTTGTATAGACACTCGTAATAAACAAAGTCAGTGCAGCAAAAAGAGCATCCCACAGAGTAAGCCGTTGTACGAAGAAGCTGACTCGAAATGATATTCCAAATCGCACAAGAATCTACAACATTAAGCTTATGAAACTTAGATGGGTCACGCTCAGTTGCCATACCTTAAAACTTTTCCATAGAGGTCTGCCATTTCACTTAGCTCACGCTCACTTACTAAAAGCATTTCTGCCAATCTACCTGCTGATATAACGTTTTGCTCATATGCATCAAAACAAAGATTGACGTAAAAGCTTGACAATCCTCTTTTTAATGATTGTTCTCGACGCTGTCGGGAGCCTGGAGATAAACTGACAGGCAACTCTGGATCAATTTTTCTGTCTGACGGTACTTTGACAGCTTTAATTTGTGCCTCGGTAGATTGTGATATGAGATTTGCATTTCTTAAGGCAATTGCTAAAGCTTCACTGTTCACCTTCAGTCTATTCGCCCAATCAATCGCTTTATCGGTAGTCCAATTACTTGAGTCTGGAATATTCCTCAAAAAATCTGGCGGCATAAGATACCGAGATGCAAATGTATTGGCTCTAACTTCTACAAGATTACTATCCCGTACAAAAGACACAATAAAATCTTCATCATCATCTAAAATCGCATGAGCTGATTCATGAGCAGCCGTAAATCTTTGCCTGTATACGTCTTCGCTATAATTGACCAATATACATTTTCCAGCAGTAGGATGCTTAATATATAAACCAGAAATATTTGAATTGCCTAGCTGGCGACGAAATATATGAAATCCTAGACGGCGGACATCATCATAGATATCACTGCCTACCTGAATGGAAGAATAACCAAGATGCTCTCTCAGACTTTTTGCTGCCTCCTCACCATGAACTTTAAAGTAGCTTCCAACTTTAGAAAATCTAAATGGTTTGTAGTCTCTTCTAGGAAGAGAGTTAAGCAGAAATTCCTCACATTCACATAGAAATAAAAATTCCTGTACAATCCAGCGATCGTCTTTAGAAAAATCATTACCATGTCTTCTATATAGTGTCTCAGTTTGCTCAAATGGAGCTAGCTTTTCATTAGAAATAAAAAATTGATAGTCACATAGATAGTAATCAGCCAAAATAAGAACTTCATCCCCTGTAGGTCGCCTCTCTGCATTTTCTAAAGCAGCCAGGGCTTGAGTTGATATACCTGTTACGGCTGAAACTTCGTCGAGAGAAGCTTCAAATTGCTCACGATATTTTTTAAGTTTTGAACTGAATAGGCTGAGATCAAATGTCATAGAACAAAATGCTTGGAGGATTATTGCTCCACGATAAATCTACAAAAGGAGATTTAGCTAACTGACTTTTCCCGTTATCTTTCTATCACAGCGATCGCGCTCAGGAGTGCTATCATAAAAGTTCTATTCTCCCGTTATTTTATTATCATTAAATTTTTTTTATTGATAATAAGTGAGATTTAGCTACCGCTCTTACAACTCAAATATAAACACCTTGCCAGGAGTTCTCAAGATAGCTTCAAGCAACCTAGCTATTTATTCTACTGACAGTTTCCACATATATAAGAATTGTGGAGTATTACAGTAATTAGAATGTAAGAATCATAAGTAACAATATATAGAATTTACTAGTGTATGAGAAATATACAGAAGATTCCCGCGTATTTACCCAATTTGTTATAAATATTTAGAAAGTTTTCATATAACATCCTTTCTCCGACAATATCCATAGTTTTAATGTCGCGGAAATAATCATTGCAAAACGAAGGATTCTATTCATAAGCTTTTACATGAAGGTATTTGCAACACCATAAGTGGCTTCAGAAAACCTGCTGCACCATTATTGTTTATTGTTGTGCTGCTGGTGCGACTACTACTAATAATCGCACAACTAAACTACGTAACCCTAGACCAAAATCTAACAGTTAATAATGCGATCGCTTGCCAATATCAATTTCTAATCTAAAATTATGAGATAACGACCGATTGCAGTCAGCAGTTGCCAATATCAGCACCAGAAACTTCCTTAAATCCGTTGCACTGCAATTGCTAGATATTGGCTTTCTACCAAGCTTGACTGACTATATTGGTTTACTGCTGCTATATTGTTTTAGCGATTTAAAACATCATTTCGATGCTCGACAGAACCTACAATCTGCACTACCTCATCAATTAAGGTTTGGGGAACTTCCAACTCAACTAGGGTAGCAACTAAATCCTCTGCGATCGCATCAAAGTGGATATCGGTTAAACCCATCTCAGTCACTAATTTTTTATGACTATCCCTCATAGGGCGACCATCCCAATGCTTAATACCACCAAAGGCATAAGTCATAAAGTCTTTTTGATGCTGTTTTTGTTGCTGCATGTCAGTATCAACAAAGAAATGCTGCACTCGCTCATCTGCTAAGACCTTTTCATAAAACTTTTCAACAGCTAGATCAACAGCTGCTGCACCGCCAAGCTTGTCATACAATGTGCTCATCGAGAATTTCTCCTCAATAGTATTGAGTTCAAATGCGATATGAGGCAGATGTAGGAAGATGAAATATTCACCAATCGAAAAGATTGATGCGTGAGTGGATCGGAATTCTTCGCCCGCCTCTCTAGAGGATATCTAATCATTTATTGTACTACTAATTAATCGCACAACTAAACTACGTAACTCTAGAGAACAATCCATTGCTGATGACTATTACCAGTTGCTAGAAAGCCTGATGCGATCGCTTTGAGTAGGAATAGGCAAGACAATCTGATTTTTCGTTAATAAAATTAATTAATTCAAGTTTTATATTTAAGGTTTTATATAACGATGTTAGCAAGGGTTTGGAGTGCATCTATAGTTGGCATTGATGCTGTGAAAGTGGGTGTGGAAGTCGATGTATCGGGTGGTTTACCGGGAATTGTCATTTTAGGTTTACCAGATGCAGCAATTCAAGAATCTAAGGAACGGGTAAGGGCAACTTTGAAAAATGCCGGGTTTGCCTTCCCGATGAAAAAAATTGTGATTAACTTGACTCCTGCTGATTTACGTAAGGAAGGCCCCTGTTTTGATTTACCCATTAGTGTGGGGATTTTGGCGGCTTCTGAACAAATTAGTGCTGATTTATTAGGTGATTATTTATTCCTGGGTGAAGTAAGTTTAGATGGTAGTTTGCGCCCGGTTGCGGGTGTGTTACCGATTGCTGCTTCTGCTCAACAAATGGGAATTACTGGTTTGGTTGTACCTGCTGATAATGCTCAGGAAGCTGCTGTTGTCCAGGGATTGCAAGTTTATGGGTTTAAAAATCTCTTGGAAGTTGCGGATTTTCTCAATAATCCAGAACGTTACAAACCTGTGCAATTGGAACAAAATCATCTGGAAACTGCCAGTGTTGCCCTTTTGCAGGGAGTGGATTTAAAAGATGTGAAAGGACAGGTTCATGCGCGGCGAGCGTTGGAAATAGCTGCTGCTGGCGGGCATAATTTGATTTTTGTAGGGCCTCCAGGAAGTGGAAAAACCATGCTGGCTCGACGTTTGCCGGGAATTTTGCCCCCACTAGCATTTGCTGAGGCTTTGGAGGTGACGCGGATTCATTCGGTGGCGGGTTTGTTGAAAAATCGCGGTACACTAGTACGCGATCGCCCATTTCGTAGTCCCCATCATTCGGCTTCTGGACCTTCTTTAGTGGGTGGTGGTAGCATTCCCCGTCCGGGTGAAATTTCTCTATCGCACCACGGTATTTTGTTTATGGATGAACTCACGGAGTTTAAGCGTGATGTTTTGGAATTTTTACGACAGCCTTTGGAAGATGGTTTTGTAACAATATCACGGACTAAACAATCTGTGACATTTCCGACGCAGTTTACATTAGTTGCCAGTACAAATCCTTGTCCTTGTGGTTATTATGGCGATACCATCCAAGCCTGTACTTGTTCGCCAAGACAGCGTGAGCAATATTGGGCAAAACTTTCGGGTCCACTGATGGATAGAATTGATTTGCAGGTGGCTGTAAATAGATTGAAGCCTGATGAAATTACTCAGCAACCAAAGGGAGAAGCTTCGGTAAATGTGCGGGAGAGGGTAATTAAAGCTAGGGAAATGGCTGCCACGAGGTTTGAAAATGAACGAAATGTGCGTTGTAATGCTCAAATGCAAAGTCGTCATTTAAATACATGGTGTCAGTTAGATGAGGCGAGTAAGAAATTATTAGAGGCTGCCATTAATAAATTAGGTTTATCAGCGAGAGCCAGCGACAGAATCTTAAAAGTTGCGAGAACGATCGCAGATTTGGCTGGAGATGAGCAGTTAAAGCCTCATCATGTGGCGGAGGCAATTCAATATCGTACTATTGATAGAATGCAATAAGCAAAGTTGGAAAGCGATCGCATGAAAGTATTTTTTACGTGTTCGCATTTTTACTTGTGATATCAATTCCGGCTAATTAGTTATGATTAATTCTTCTCCCCATCTCCCCATCTCCCCATCTTCCCCAATATTTGGTAGCAATCAATGGTAGCCAAAAATAATCCAGTCGTATATGAAGGCGGTTGTCACTGCGGTGCAGTGCGCTTTCGGGTTGAAGTCGAAAAACACAAAGCTGATGATTGCAATTGTTCGATTTGCAGCAAAAAAGGCTTTTTACATTTAATCGTGAAGCGAGATCAATTTACCTTACTCAAAGGTGAAGATGTATTAACAACCTATACTTTTAATACTGGCATTGCCCAACATAAATTTTGCAGTGTTTGCGGAATTCATCCTTTTTATATCCCTCGTAGCCATCCAGATGGTATTGATGTCAATGTCAGATGCTTAGATGGGAATGCTATTGTGAATTTTGAAATAGTTCCCTTTGATGGCAAAAACTGGGAAGCAAATGTCAGCAAGTTACAAGAATAGTTGCTTAAGCCACCATCGTTAGAATTGTAGATAGCGGCACTGTGGCAAAATAATCGCGTTGAAATTGTTCTTCTTTGACTGCTGCTAGAAATTGTTGAAGTGAAGATTCTGCCTGTTCCAAATTTGTTTGGTAATCTAAATCTTCAACAAAAACTAAAAAGCGATATTCTTGAGGACTGACTGCGCGATCGCTTAACATTGCTTTAATTCCCAAACAACGCAAAGCTTTTAAACCTAAATGTAAAGGTTGATCACCAATACCAATTTTTTCTCGTAATTGTACACGGCTTACCGCTTGTTCGGTACGTAGAAGGTATTTCGCGAACCCAGCAAGATGAAGCCAAATATCTTGTGGTGCTTGATGTTCAGGTTTTTTCCAAGCCAGTGCCAGAGGTTTATTTTGATGACGCGATCGCTTCAGCCAAATCCTAATTTCATCCCAGCTTATGGGAATTTCCCGCACGGGAATTGCTGTCGAATTGGAAGAGATTTCATCAACGGAAACATTAGATAAATTAGAAGATAAATCAGATAAGTATCGCCAATCTAAGGCAAATTTTGAATTTCCATCAGGGCTATTTGTAAAATCTAAATTCACTCCATTTTCGATTAAACTCTGGGCAGGGCGCACCGCAATTAAACGGATTTCATAGCGTTTTTTAAAACTATTAAAATCAAGTTCGGCAATACAATCGCATCTGCCAATCGGTAACTCATCTTTGTAATGTCCCCACCAAATTCCCGGAAAAGGGCTTTTTGTTGATTCATCGCGAATATCAAATTCGGTTTTGATATATTGTATTTTTTTACCTTTGGCATCTTCTTGATTTCGATGCCAAGCATTCTCAAACCAACAATTTTGAATGAATAATTTTGGTGCTGGATTGCCCATTCCACAGGGTTCCAATAATTTAAATTCTAAAAATAATTCTTTCCCTAAGTCTGCAACTTTGACGGTAATATCCGCTTGTATAGTCGGTACAAGCGATACACCAGCTAATGTACGCCGCAAACTTTGGTTAATTGCCTGCGTAAAAATAGGAATATTTTCCACTGGCAAACTCAAACCCGCCGCAAACGGATGTCCACCAAATTTATGTAATAAATGTGCTTGATCTTTTACTAATTGATATAAATCAACTGAATTAATTGAGCGTGCTGAACCACGGGCTAGGTTAGGTGAAGATGGGGAACTAATTTGATCCTCAATTGCATTTTCTGCTTCTTCTGTGCTTTTCCCTCTCTCCACATCAATTTCGACTTCCGTACTTAAAAGAATTGTCGGTCTTCCAGTTTCCTGTGCTACTTGTCCCGCCACTAAACCTAAAACACCAGGCGACCATTGCGGGTCTGCCAAAACGATAACGCTAGTAGTAGATAAATCGAGTTGAGAAAGCTTGGAATTCACTTGCTGCGAGACATCTTTTTGGAGTGACTTGCGGCGAGAATTTGCGAGTTCGGCTGCTTCTGCCAGTTGTTGCACTTGCTCTTGGTCACGACTTGTCAGTAATTCCACGCAAAACCTGGCGTCGCCTTGGATACGACTGACAGCATTAATTCTTGGCCCCAAACCAAAGGAAATATCAGTTGGGCGATCGCCACTTTTTTGGCACAATTCTAATAGTCTTCCTAATCCTGGACGGCGGCGTAATGTTGCTGGTTGTAGAAAGTCTGCTTGTAAGCGTTGAATCCCACGTTGAGCTAGATAACGACAATCCCCACTCAGTTGCACCAAGTCTGCAATTAATCCCACAGCGACTAAATCGAGTAAATCTTCCAGTGGTTGCTGGGGAATATTGGGTAAAGCGTTGTAAAGAGCTTCCACAAGCTTGTAGGCTACCGCCACTCCACTCAGGTGGTACAAAGGATGTTCCTTAGCTAAATAGCGCGGGTTAATGATTGCCGCAACTGGAGGTCTCTCAGATGGTAATGTATGGTGGTCGGTGACAATAACATCAATACCGAGTTGATTGGCATGGATAATTTCATCAATATTAGTGCTACCTGTGTCACAAGTAACAATTAGCTTACATCCCTGTCTCGCTAAATTATCAATCCCCTTCAAATTCAAGCCGTGGGATTCCGTCATCCGATTGGGGATGTAGTAACTCAACTTTGTATTTTTAGGAAAAAACTGCCCTAAACCATCCCAGAGAACTGATGTTGAAGTAATTCCATCCGCGTCAAAATCTCCCCAAATCGCCACTTTTTCGCGATTTGCCCTCGCCGCCTGCAACCTTGCCACCGCTAACTGCATTTCTTGCCCAAATTCAAAGGCACTCGCTGCCTGATATATTTTGGGATTGACAAAAGCCTCTAGTTGTGCGGGGTTATGAATGCCTCTTTGCCATAATAACTGTGCAGCAAAATACCCTCGCGAATTTGGGGTATGGAGTTTCACGGCTTCCAGAAACCATTCTGGAGGTTGTTCAGATGCAACTAGATTCCATTGTTGTTCAGGCATGTTGTCGAGTGAGAATTTAGGAAATGCGATCGCTAATTTTTGAGTTGACTCTAAAATTAATGATACACATGTTCGCTTAAAATGTTATTTTTCCTACTCCTTTTCGCCTTTATCTTTTTCCCTTTCTCCTTCCTCAACGAGCGGATTCAGCACAATTTCATTTGCTGCCGCATCGGGTTTCCCTGCACGCAAATTGGGGTTGCGACGACTGCGTTGAGTAACACGGCGATAACCTGCACGTTCAGCTTTTTGATATTCGTATTCGATTAACCTGCCGTAATGTTCGTGTTGACTGAGATTCATCGACAGAAAAACATGTTCGCGGGTATTACCAAAACCTTTGCGGTTAAAAAATCTAATTGCTGGGACGTTTGCCGGGTCAGTATCAACTAACATAAACCTAGCACCATCTTCAATCATCCGGGCGATCGCTTTATCGACCAGTTTATCAGCAACGCCTCGACGCTGGTATTTGGGATTGACTCCCAGCCATAAGATGTAACCGTAAGTCAAAGATGCTTTGGTAATAATTGTACCTAAAATAAACCCCGCCAGTTCGCCATCAATCTCGGCAACTAGGCAATATTCCGGGTCAGTATTGTAAAGTCCAATTACCTCCCATTCATCCCAAGTCCGGTATAAATACGGATATAATTCATTTGTAAATAACTCTTCTCCCAAATGGTAAATGGGAGCAATATCATCAATTCCTAACTCGCGAACAAAGACTGCATCATTATCATCAAACTGCATAAAATATTACAGCACTAATTACAGTACTATTTAGACTGACATATTTGTTGCTAACACCAACAAGGTATCTATTATTAATTATTTGTGATTAATCAACTTTAAAGACTTACCTCTTCAATCGTAGCAAGGTCGAGGAGATTATTACCTGTACTAGAAGAGGAATTATTTGTAGAAAATTCATGAGTAGCATATGCGCGATCGCATCGCACAGCAAACTGACAATATTCACAAGCTTTATTACCTTCAGGGACTTGCGGAAATTCTTGTCCAGCGTCATATTGAGTTAACCATTGCCTTAATTTATTTAATAATTGATCTAATCTTTTTTTGATTTGCTCATGTTGAGCAGTGCTGTAACTAAACTTAATATTTGTAGGCTTCCCTTCTGGTTGTACAAACCAATAAGTCATGGAAATATTTTCTGGTGCATACTGACTAGTTTCTGCCAAAACATAGAGATAAAGTCGTGTTTGCCAGTTTCTTTCTAAAAAAGTTTGATTTTGTGGTTTGGGATAGGTTTTCCAATCGAGAATTTGCGCTTGATGATTATCTGCTAGTAATAAATCATAAACCACTGTCAATAAATAATCTTGGACTTGCAAAGTTCGGTATTGTTCACTTTCGCGAAAAATGTCTTGATTGGCAAGTTCTAAAATCTCCGGCGCTACCTCCGCAAACCCGCTTATCCAAGCTTGTAATTGTGTATCTGCTGATAAAAAATTATCAATAGGTAAACCCATTTCTCGCTGCTGCATCAATAAGTGGAAACGACTTCCTAAAAGTTGTTTTTCCTCATGTTGTGGGTCTGCGGGAGAATATAATTGTTCTAAATAAGTGTGTTGAAATTGACGCGGACATTTTTCTAAAATATTTAACTGTCCTTGTGCAAGTCGGATAAGGTAATTTTCATCAATCAGCATAATGTGTAGAAATAATATTTTGTTAACAACAAACATAGCGTTTTCCGAACTCTTAATATATGTTTGCTCGAAATTTAGGTGTTGTATATCAGTGGTTTAGAAAACGCTATGATCTAGCTATTTTGAGACTACAGTTTAGATAATTGTAGTAATTGCAGAATTTTCAAAGCGCGGTAGGTTGTCTCAATATCGGGTAAGGTGACAGGGGCACGGGCGAAGCCTCCCTTTTCCATCTGGCACATCCCCACAAATTGAATTGCCGATTTGAGATCAGGAATTTCCATCTTTAAGAGATTACTGCCAAAGATGCCAGCATAGATAATATCCATGTTTGTAGATAAACTATCGACTGTGTTAGTAAAACCAGTTTCCTTGACTTGAAGTTGTTCAATGAAACGTCGAGTATCATTTAATTGCATCAATTCATAATCCAATTCTCGTAAAACAGCTAGACTCCAATAGGTTTCAATTAAATTGAGTTTGATACCAAAGCCACCACCCCCATGCTTCAGTTGCAGGACAAAATCAAGGATGTGTTGCTTTTCTGGTAAATCTCCCCAAATCTTTTTTGTGCGGATTTTACGTACTAACCATTGTTGCGTTGCCCCCATTTCGGTTAGATTACTTTCCTGTGGCAATGTAATCTCAAACTGTGCGATCGCCTGTTTCCACTCGTTTACCAAGTCAGTTACACCTAACCGATACAGAGTATAAAGCGGAAAATACAAATAATTGAAGGCTGCTGGCGAGATGCTGCCTCTAGGGGAAATATCAAAGTTTTTCTGAGCTAGATTCAGCAGAGAGTACAGATAATCGCATATCTGCTGGCGATTGGGTGGTTCTAATCCTAAGATTTGAAATGCAGCAACAGCAAAAAAGGTATCACTAGCATTGGCTTCTTGGCATTCACTTTTGTCAGCACAGAAACCACCGGTGGCACACTGATTACTCTGTAAATATTCCACTGCACTGGCGATCGCTGATTCGATTTGTTGTGTTCTCATCAGATTGGTGGTTATCAATGCTTCTTAAAGTTCTGCTAACACAACATCAACTTCTACAGTCGGATTACCGCGAGAGTCTAAAATTTCTCTGGCTGTGATCGATGCGATCGCTGTCATACTTAACCTCTTTGTGGTACAAGGATTATCATCGCGCAAATGAGGTTTTATGATCCTGAAAAGTCGGGGCAAAAATAAACTTTGAGTGCATATTAATATTATTTATTTGGCGGCTTAAATTTAGGTAATTCTACTGAGGCAAATGATTTACGTCCTTTTGGTGGACGGTTGGGATAAATAACTGGCGAAGGTGAGGTTTCATCTTCTGGATTGGGAGGATGGAAGGGAGATTCGCTCACAGGTAAGTCAAGATGTGTCAGTTGCGAAACTTCTGCCCAATAATCTTGTTCTTCTTCCTGATATTGTTGTTTTTGGGTATTAGGTTCAATCACTATCTCAGGTGTAATTGATACATCGTTAGTGTCAAAATTCTCTAAGGAAGTTGTGTTTGTGTTACTAGAATTGTTAGTTTTGTGGACGTTTAATTTATTTGATTCCAACTGATTTGCATCTGTATCCCAAACTGAATCTAAACTGCTTAATTCTTCGTGGGAAATTTCGCCATACTCACCCATATCCAATTTGGACTCTGACTGAGAAGCAAAAAACATTTGAATAACACTATCAATTTGTTCTTCTATGCTTGGAGAATTAAAGTGTGGAGAATTGAAATTGGGAGAATCCGAATTGGGAGAATCCGAATTGGGAAAAAATGATTCGGGTGTTGTTTCTGTTGTTGGCGCTGTTGGTTGCGTGGGTGCAGTTTCCGTTGTTGGTTGAATTTCCTCTCTGGGGTTGGGGTATGCCGGAGATTGAGTTTCCAAGGGAGTTGATAAAATTACCTCTTTGTTATTCTCAACATCCTGATCAAAAAATTCTACATCAGCCGACCAAGGTTTAATTGGTTGAGCATTAACAAATAATGACTTAAATTTCTTTAAAAAAGGAGACTCCTGATGATTCGCACCGCTAGCAAAAGAAGTATCATCTTTACCATTATCGGCTTCAGTATCCCCTACTGGATTTTCCAAGCATTTTTCTAAAGCGGCTTTGAACTGCAAAGTTTGACGCTGTTGGCGCATTAACCTGGTTCGCAACTCACGACAAGCGTTTTCTGATTGGAATAGCTGCTGTGATTGTTCGTTATGGTTTGTTTGCAGCAAAGAACACTCTCGCTCTAATTGAGCAAGTCGTTGCTGGCTAAATTCTAACTGGGCTTTATAAGTTTCGATTAAAGTTTCTTGGCGTTGGACGTTTTGTAAAGAATTTTCTAATTGTTGGTAAACTACTTGAACTTGTTCTTGTACCGCACAGAGTTCTTGCGTTTGCTCTTTGAGCATTGACTCGGTGACTTGATAGCGTTTTTGCTGCAACTGTAAGGATTTTTCCGAGTCTGATAATTTTGATGTCAGTTCTTCCACGCGATCGTACAACTGATCGTTGGCTGTCCGCAATTCATGGTTCAGTGCCAAAAGTTGCTGGAATTCGGCATCAATTAAAGCTAATTTATGTCGTTCGGGTTCAGCTACCCAGTCATCTTGTGGCGAAGTTTCCGGATTCTGGGAAACTACATCATTAAATATATTTTCCGATACATTCTCTTCCTGTGTAACTTCTAATGCATTGATATCGTGGATAATTTTGCTTTCCCATTGCCCGTTACCTAAGGTTAAAACTGGATTCAATTCTGAATCCCGGCAGATAGAGTTGCTAATATTTGGAGATTCTAATTGAGAATCATCATCTTTCCTATACTCTGCCCTTTCTTGAGAAAATGTCGAAGGCAGTTTGAGAATCTCCTTCGGTATCTCAGGATTTTGATTTGGTAACACCGACTCAAACGGGCAACTTAAATATGGCGATGTATTTTGTTGTTCGGCATTCTCAGATAGTGGAGTTTTTGTATCAGCCCCATTATCTGGGGTGTCAGCTTCATTCATCACTCTTCACCCACAAGTTTCAATATGTTATTTCAAGTTGGAAGATTCACACCACTGCTAATCAAACTGGCAACACCAATAGAAATCCCTGAGGAGGAAATCCATACCATACTCCCATAGGGAGTAGTAGTTGCGATCGCCAAGTTCGTCAAAATTACGATTGCACTACATTGATAAAATTTTACCTAGAACACAAGAATCGTGCCTCCAGGTCTGATTAAATTGTTAGCGGTATTTTTTTGCACCGTCACCACTAACCAAGCAACTTATAGAATGTTGTCATTTTTAAGTATTTAAATCAAGCCAATGGAGAATTTTACCTAGCTTGACTTAGTGGAAATGAATCAATAGATACTAAGTTATAAATCGTAACTGCAAATTTGTCACTATTTTTTCAGAATTCGGTATGGTCAAAAATACCAAGATGAGGAGAATGAGAAATAGACAAAATATTTTCTGCCTATCTCCTCGTCCCCACGCCTCTAGGCTTCTGTATCCTCTTCCCTAGGGCAACCAACGTGGATAATATCCAGATAGTCCAGACAGTTGTTCTGGTTTAATTTCGGCTGTCACTGAGGCATTATCAACAGGTAACAGAGGCATTAACCATAAACTACTGGATGTGACTGTTTCGCCGCCGGATGTTTTGAGGACATTGTTATTGGGATTAGCGATGTTGGATTCTTGGGAGACGATTTGATCGAATAATATCCCTAAACCATCAGGTGCCAAATTCATTTGTATGTTTCGTTGACCTGCGGGTAAAACTAATAAGGGTTTTTGCTGACCCGATTTCAAGTCTAAAGCAACTAGGTAAGGCTGTTCGATAAATTGCTCCCCTGGCACTAATTGGGTAATGAGACAATAAAGATTAGGGGAGGCTGTATCAAATTGACAACTAAGAATAGAACCGGAAATTTTCAGAAGTTCTTTATTCACACCTTGATTTGTGACCAAGAATAGTGACTGAGTAGGATTACTGAAATCACTGTTAAATTTGACCATTGCAGCTTGAGTCCCATCCTGGGAAAAAGCTTGTACCATCCCAAACTGAGGCAAAAAATCTAAAGGTTTGCTGCCATCTTTTTGTAACGGTAAAATAGCAGCACCTTGTCCTTGGACAACAGCAACAGCTTTACTATCTGGGGTAATCAGAAAATCTCCCCCTGGCGGGCTTTCGATACGAGTTAGTTGTGGTTTTGTACTCTCATTCGCCTGGGGGGTTGGCATAAACCACAGTCCAAAGTTACCAGGTTCATCCTTCACACCTCTTTGGATAACAATTGTTTGCCCATCGGGTGATAGATCAAATTTGAGATTTTGGTAATTTTTGCCGTCAATTTTATTATCTAACACTAGATCAACACGACTTGGAGCTTCGGGTTCTTGATCTATTTCTGTGGGCACTCCTGTGGTGACACTATAAATTTTGCCAGCAAGTAGGTCTTTAGTCGTGCTTGCACGTGCAGAAAAAAGAATTCTATCCCCTTTTGGATAGGGTTTAAAATCCATTACCAGTAAATCTTTAGGAGTGAGAATTGTTTTTTGTTCTTGGGTAAGGTTGTAGAGGACTAATCTGCCTAGTTCTTCACCACTGGTGCCAATGTAAACGATAATGCGATCGCGCGTTTTAAAGCTACCTGTGAATGCTTGTATTGTTTGTTTTTTACCTTGTTTGGCAGCAAATTTATCAAGTGCTTTTTCGAGTTTGACTTTATAGTTTGTCCCGTAGGGCGCTGGTGTTAACAATGTATAAACCATCCTCCGCCCAGCCCAGCTAAATTTACCGGCTAATGGTGGTTCAATTTTTAAGTTACTTTCAACACTTTTAATATCCATTGGACGGCTGAAAGTGAGGCTAAATGATGTATCGTTAGCCCCTATTTTTTCATTTTGCCAGCTAAAATTGCGGACACTAGCCCTAACAGCATCACTTTGAGCAACAAGTATCCCAATGATCAAGGTTAGTACGAGAATAAATGCGATCGCAACTCGGTCTAGTGGTAGTAATCGGTTTTTTTTCTTAGCCATATTTTAAATGTGGACGTTATCGAAAACCGGGAGAGCAGGAGAGAGAGGGGGGAGACATGTATCATCCCCTCACATCACCTTGTGCTTTCATCCCCATGAATTTAAGAACTATAGGGATTTTTGGGCTGGGGAATTTCTTTAATCGAACTTGCTTCGATGCTGAGGTGGCGTTTTCCAGCAATGGTATCGGTAATCATTTTGCCTTCTACCTCAAACCATTTGTCGGGTTGATACTTATCGCGATTTTCTTTGAGTTTGACTGGTAAGCCGATTGGGTATGCATCTGCTGCACAACAAGTAATCACAAATCTTGATAACATGAAATATTTTTCCCCCATCTCTTTGGGGTACAAAACAAAACCCTGAACTTTCACTTTTTGCCCAGCATGTTTGTCGGGTTCGGGATAGACATTGATAGTACGTACCCAGTCTACAAGGGTTCTATCTTCGGGACGAACCGAAGCCCGAAAAGATTGAGGTTGCGATCGCGTTGGCCCCAATAATTCAGTTACACTGAGATTCATGGCGCTTTGGCTGGCAAAGACTTTGGGTGTAATTAAAAAACCCAGTAATGCTGTAAATATGAGTAAGGAACTACTCCATCCGGGGGGGAAAATCGTTATGTGTTGAACGGATGGAGTATCCTCAATTATCCTTTGCCGTTTTGATAATTCTTTCGTTTTAAATCCTGCAACTAATAACAACCCAATACTGGCAAGAATCACCAACCAAAAATAATCGGGGTGAATCAATAAATTTAATTTGCCAGTTACCCAATACTTCAACAGTAAAAAGCCCCAAGCTGCAATTGCGAGGACATCAAGCCAATGCAAAATTTTGGGATTTTTATAATTTTTTTTAGCTGGCGTGGGAGTCATTGGTGGAAGAAATTAGGAATTATTTAAGTTTACAAGACGTACAAATTCAGAAATAGAGTCAACAAAAATGTTAATTGTCCTGCCAGCATAAACAAATAAAATAATGCTCGCGGTTTGAAAATCGATAGCATCAAACCAATACCTTTAATGTCAACCATTGGTCCAAATACTAAAAATGCTAGTAACGAGCCACTGGTAAAAGCTGAAGCAAAAGACAAGGCAAAAAAGGAATCAACAGTCGAACAAATAGATACAACTACCGCCAGCATCAACATTGCCAAAATTGAGCTAACCGAACCAGCACCCAGACTTAAAATTAAATCACGGGGTGCGAGCACTTGTATGGCAGCTGCAATTGCACTACCTAACACCATAACTGCGCCTAATTCGCGTAATTCTTGAATGATGTTATCTATGATTAAGCGGAATTTCTCCGACATTGGTTTATCCGCCATTGGTAGCGTCGCTGTCGGATTCATCGTCTCTATACGGGTAATTTGGCTGCCAGGTTTACCACCTAGCCAATAACTACCAGACTGCAACAAAGTTGAACCGTTGGTTTGGATTTGAGTTTTTCCACCCATCCCACTACGACGTTTTGATTCCGGTGGTGTCGGTGGGTTAAATTTGAGGTATCGGGCGATCGCAGGTTGAACGACCGGTGTTAAATCTTTTTGAAAACTAAATATAAAGCCAACTATTGTGGCAATAATGAGCGAAAATACTACACGTAAAACTACGATTTCTGGTTGGTCGCGAAAAGCTGTCCAAGTTGACCAAATCACGATGGGATTAATCGTCGGTGCAGCCAACAAAAAACCAATGGCGACTGGTGTTGGTACTCCTTGCATCAGCAAACGTCTTGCTACTGGAACATTCCCACATTCACATACGGGAAATAGAAAGCCTACTAAACTGCCGACAAATGCCCCCAATAACGGGTTTTTTGGCATTCTTTGTACCAGTTTCCGTTCATCAACCATAAACAGCAGCACACTGGAGAATAAAACCCCTAGCAGCAAAAACGGTATCGCCTCGACTAACAGACTGAGAAATATGGTAAAACCATTATTCAGTTGACTCATGGGCGTTGCCATTGAAAAAGTGATGTTAAGTTTTAAGGTTATGCCAAGTCATTCTATCGGAATGGGGATCAAAAGCAAGTAGAAGATTTGTCGAATTCTCAATTCCGAATATTAAGATTAACAAAATTAACAAAATTTGGGAATTTACAGTTAACTCTCCCTCACTAGCGACATCGACTGTTTTGTGTGGAGGTCAAATCCTCCCATTACCAAACGTAATTACGTAGATTTGGACTACTTTCCTCGTAGGCTAAAGCAATTTAGCAGAATAAAAATCTCCGAGTCAATCTCAACCCTTCAATCTCAAGCCTTTGAGTTAGGGGTGGATTATGCCCTACGTATTTACCTGGCAGGTATGCAATCATGAATTATTGCCATTCCTGCCCTCAAACATCTACAACCTTCAATCGCATTAATCAGCCAATCCTTAATTAACAATACTCATAGTTTCAGTAATTCAGTTGATTGCGGAGCCTAATTCTACGCAATTTCATCAAGGGTTTACCAAGTTTTCATTATTTGTCAATTTCTGTCTGCATTCCTACGGTTATCAATGTTAGCAAAAATGGCAAATTCATAAAGGAAGCTAAGGAGAAAGGGAAAGTCTTTTGGTACTCTCTAATCCCGAAAATCCCGATTTTCCACATACCGATTCCTGAAAAACTGAAATAGGCTGGAAGTGTTAACTTTACGGTTAGCAAATTTTACCTAGTAGTCTGCAATTAAAAAAACTCAGGGTTTCCAGTGCAACAAAATTTTATATCAAAAATATCAAAACCACTTTTATCCGAAGGTAATAAATGCGACCTTTGTGTAGAGTCTACGCTTCAGGAATTGCCGCTATACACTTTTGAAGTGGAAATAAGTTGCACTGGTGTAGAAGTGGCAAAAGTCTTTGAGCAGCATCCACTTTTACCTGGAGTAATCTTGCTGGAAGAAGGTAAATATATCGGAATGCTTTCCAGAAGGCACTTATTAGAGTTTTTAATCCGACCATTTGGGAGAGAGTTATTTTTTGGGCAATCTTTAAGAACTATCTATAGCTATGCTCGGACTCAAGTATTATTATTACCTGCAACAACATCAATTTTAGCAGCGATGCAAATGTCGCTGAGACGTTCCCCCGAATTTATTGCTGAACCAATTATTGTCAAGACTTCAACTGATACATACAGATTGCTAGAGGTGAATGAGTTAACTATTGCATCGTGGCAAATTCGCGGAATTGAGACGCAGGTACGTTACGAACGTAGCCAAGCACAAATGATGCAAAATGAAAAAATGGCAAGTTTGGGACGATTAGTTGATGGAGTTGCTCACGAAATTCTTGATCCTGTCAATTTTATTTGGGGTAATTTAACTCATCTGTCTAACTACAGTCAAGATTTGATGAGATTAGTCACAGCTTATACGCAAGAGTTTCCCGATACTTCGGAAAATATTAATGCTTTAAAAGCAGATATTGAATTTGATTTTTTAGATCAAGATTTAAACAAGTCACTAGCAAGTATTCGTACTGGTGCAGAACGATTAAAAAAACTAGTTATAAGTTTACAAAATTTTTGTCATATTGACACTATTCACCCCAAACCAGTTGATTTACATGCCTGTATTGACAGTATTGTGTTGCTAATTAATAGTCGAATTAAAGGTGAAATAATTATTAAAAAAGACTACGGATATTTACCTCCAGTCTATTGCTTTATAGGACAAATTAATCAAGCTTTGATGAATATTTTAAGTCGTGCTATTGATGCATTAATTGATGATGCAATTAGACAGCATTATCGGATGGATGATGTCGCTGATGAGAAAAAGCCCCAGATTGAAATTACAACTGAGGTGATTACACAAGTATCTCCTGATATGGTTGATTCGCGTTGGGTTTCAATTAAAATTAAAGATAATGGTTCAGGCATTTCTCAAGAACAGAAGCAGAAAATTATGAAATCATTTGCTACTCAAAAAAGAACAGAGAAAGAAACAAGTTTAGAGTCTACATATAGAATTATTACAGCCAGACATGGTGGTCAATTAAATTTGCGATCGCAACTGGGAAAAGGTACTGAGTTCGAGATTTTATTACCTTTAGTTTAGTCGCTGTGCCGAGGAGATAGGGAGATTTGCAACAAGGATTTTAGATAATTTTGGAGATTTTTGTGAAATATGATCACGTCATATCAGGTGCACCTGAATAATTACAATATAGCCAGAGCCGAGAAAAGTTAATGATAACTCATTAGCCAGACTTGATATTAGAAAAAACCTCACCAATTATATTGATGAGGACATATGCAATTATGAGAAATAATTTAATCCAATCTTTTCATCTCAGACTTATCTACATGATTACAAGAAATAAAGACGCAGAGAAGTTTTAATCATGAGTAATTTGCCAGAAATAATCTCATTTATCTGCTTTATTTGTCCCATCTTGAGAGAAGTGCATATGAATTGTTTTGGCATTATCGCCGTTATGAGCAACTGCGGTCATGACATAATCAATTAAGTCATCGGTAAATGGGATTCGCAGATGGAATGTTCCGTCTTCTTTGAGTTTAAGATTCTTTCCACCAATAGAAACGGTAGAACCGGGTTCAGTTGCACCATGAATAATTAACTCTGCATCAGCTTCAAACCAAAATTCCTGTTGGGGACGGTTAAAAATTCGCACAATATGCGATCGCACAATTGGTAACCAGGTATTATCGTTGGTTAAATAACCAATTTCTGTCATATAATCGCGATCGCTAATGGGAATAGCAACAAAACGATCTGTAATTGTTTCTTCACATTCATATTGCTGTATGAGTTGCGGGGATTGATAACTTAAATCAATATCGGTAGTATCATACAATCGCAATGCTAAAGATGTACCCCCTTGTTGGCGTTTGCTTTGTTTGTCTGTATCTGCAACATCCCAATTTACATATGCCCATTTTGGTGTGCGCGCTGTGAGGGTAATTGTGCTGTCACTACTTATTGCTGGGGTAGCTACTTCGCCAGAGTTTTCTGTGATTGAAGGAGTTTCGCTGGCAGTGTCAATTGTAGGGACAAGATTTGCTTCTGGATATTCTAGCTCTGGGTTTTCGCCATAATTTGTACTGTTTGCCCAAATCGCGGCTCCTGCTCCTGCCAGTGCTGCACCACCCATAACACCTGGATTAATATCGAGTCCTGTTGTTGCAGGAATTTCTGGTGTGGGAATTTCTGTTGTCGGAGCCTCTGTTATGGGAATCTCTGCATTCGATGATTCTAAGAATGATGCCTGAATAATGTCTTCGTTAGATTCTGCGGCATCTGCAACTGCATCAACGGCTGTCGGTATTGTTGCCGACGTTGCAATTGTTGTATCTTCTGGTGTCTGTTCCTCTACTTCTATAATTTCTACTATTGGAGGTTCTGGATTAATTTCTGCTGCGGGGAGGTTTATTTCGGGTGTTTCCAGAGATGCAGTAGTTACGTTTAATTCATTACTAGCAATATTTTTTGCTAATTGTTCAGTATTTTCCCGTTCATTCTCATGATTGACAAAATCTACAGAACTAGACGAATCAATATTTTCGCTGTTTCCAAACCAAGTGCGATCGCTTTCTATTATTTCTTCAGGTGTGTCATCCCATACATCTGGTAATAGATGACTAAAATTATTGATTTGTACTGAGGGAATTTGTGGGGCTTCGGGTGTTTCTGGAGATAGATTTAAGTTCTGTTTGCCAACATCAATATTTGTGTCATTCGGTTCGCTATTTCCACTATTAGTTAAGATCGACCACAACCCAGCACCAGCCGCCGCGCCACCTGCTAAAGTTACCCCACTAATATTATTGGGCAAATTGTTTCCAGTTGGTGTTTTGGTTTGGAGAATTTCCACTGGAGGAATTTCGACTTGTTGGTTCGGAAGCGACACATCAGTTAACTGTACCGCCGGAATTTCCGGTAAATCGTTTTCTACTGATGGTTCTTTGATTTGCAGTTGTGTAACTTCTGGAACGTCAGGAATTTCTGCTGTCTGAATTGGCGCAGTTAAGCCAGACTGCTCAATATTAGGTAAATTAATCTCAGGTTCTGCATGAATGTCTCTCTCTGGAGGGATGACAACAGCCGCAGGTTCTTCAAAATTATTCATGGCTGTTTCTGCGGGGATGCTTGCATTTGGTACATCATCCATGTCACCATATGCCAATCGTGACCATAAACCAATTCCGGCGGCGGCACCAGCTAAAGGGATAGCTGCGGGATGAGAAATACCTGAATTTGTGCTATCTAGCAAGTTTGTTGTGCCTTTACTGGTGTTGTCGATGAGATTCGGCTCGTTTACTAACAATGGGTTTGCATCTGGAGTATTTGCGGCGCTAATTCCAGAAGTTGCTGGTGTTTCTGATGCCACTAATTCCTGATTTTTTTGGCGTTTTCCCCCCAATAATAGCCATAAGCCAGCAGCACCAAGTGCGGAGATGGGTAATAACCACCACCAAGGGAAAGTAGAAGTTCCAGTTTCACTAGATGCAGCGCTTCCTCCAGATTGTACAAAGGTTTGTTTGTTATCACCTGCATTTATCTGATTTGATGTTCTAGTTACCGCAGAGGTATTGGTAGCGGCTTCGGCTCCAGTGGTATTGGCTGCTGTGGTTGTTGCCACGAGATTTTGGACAACTGCATTAGCTTCGGCACTTCTTGCCATTTCTACAGCTTTAGTTCCGGGAGTGCCGCTAGCAAAACCAAGAAATCCAGCAACGCTAGGACTAGGATTTTTCTTATAGACGTAAACTACAGGTTGGGAGAATGGATATTTGGGATTGTCGGGTAAGGCTTGATGTAATTTTAAGGCTCGCACACCAGGGACTTTAGAGATTTGATTCGCCAGTCCATAACCGATGCCATCTTTTCCCAATTGTTTAACTAACTCTGCACTGTCATCTTGACTGAGTGTGGTGGCTGTGGAACCTGTAGAAAATTTTGTCGTTTTAAATGCTGGATAGTTACGAAAAGCTTCACGGGTATCGCTGGAAGTTGGGCGATCGATAAACCTAATTTTACCTTTTTTGCCACCGAGTTCTGACCAATCAGTAATTTCTCCGCGAAAAATTCTTGCAAACTGCTGGTTTGTCAGATTTCCTGTATAGGGGTTATCTTCACTAACAACGATCGCAATTTTTTCACGATACAGGCGTTTTTGTTCCAAACCTTGAGCTTGCTCTGCTGGTGTCAAATCGCGAGCGATCACAGCTAAATCAATTTTCCCATCTAATAGTGATTTTAGTGCTGCATCAGTACCATTTGCTGCTAATTCAACTTTTGTGCCTGTATATTGTTGTTCAAAGCTCTGTTTGAGACTATCGTTAATTCGAGCCGTACTCCCAGAACCATCAATCTTCACCGTTGTTCCCTCAGGAATGCTTTTTGGGAGAGGAAAAGATGGTTCTTGGGCATTGGTTTGCGCGACTGCCAGTTGAGACACGAAAATGCTTGCTGCTATTGGGGTAGAGGCAAGTGCCAGCAACAAAGTCAAACCAATTACGGAGTTATATTTTTTTCCTTTTCGCCACATATGCCGCTTACCAAGGTAGAGGATATAGAAAGCAAGCCAGTCATAATCGCCGTAATAATACTGGAGGAGACGGGCTGATTATACATCGTTTTTATGTCGGTTATGTCGTTCTGAAGTTGCTGTAGATACTTCTGACACGCAATACTCGTCTTAACTCTACCTTGTTTTAATCTATTGTAAATATAGTGTTTATTTTTTTTAAAGTTGCTCAAAACACTGATAAATTCAGCTTTAATGCTGTTTTTAAAGATTTTATTTTCTAGGAATCACAAGTCGAGGGGCTGGAGTCAGGAATCAGCTTTTGATGTCTTGGCATCACCACGTTCCCCTGTCTCCCTAGCCTTTTTAATTACTTATCCTGAAACCCACCAGCATAAGTGATTACGCACATTTTGCCATATCTAGCATGATTGCCAAAGCCGACTCCAGCGACTTTGAAAGCTGGGTTAAAAATATTTTTCCGATGTCCGCGATCGCTCACTCCATCGTCGATAATTAATTGCATGACAATATCTTGCGCTGTCGCTGGACCGTAGCTAATATTTTCACCTGCTGTAGTTTGCCATTTGCCGTAGCGACTAATCCGAGAAAAGGGACTACTACCATCGCTACCATTATGACCAATTGCACCTTTGCTCCCTTGGTCTTTAACATGGTCTTTAGCACCTAATGACATTCCTTTTGATGCATTCAATGCTGCTAATGGACGCTGTTTTTTCAAAAATGCGATCGCTTCATCAACTGCTTTGGTTCCTTCCTGTGTCACCAAAAATGTGTTGTTACCAATCTTGACTTTTTTTCCTTGGAAACGCTTACGGTAATTTTCCAATATCGGTAAATAAGATTTGGGGTTTGTCCTGACTCTATTCGTTTCCGCAATTACCTCTGCTTCTAAGCTGGATAGGTAATTTACCCGTGCCAGTAAAATGGGACTTGTTTGTTTACTTGTGGGTGTCACAGAGGTAGAATTAACCGAGATTTCTGCTGCTGCTGGTTGAGACTGCAATAATTGTGGAATGCCGATAAATACAAAGGCAAGTGAAAAAAATGCCCCAAATTTTAGGCGACGATACATTGTAAACCTCTTAGTTGATACTTTACTGTATAACTTTGATACTTACTATTGACTCATCTTGACAGCAATTTGTTTCTCTCATCGCTATTCTTGAACTGAATTTACAGTTTTTCGATATTTCAAAATCCAAGTATTAATACTGGAAAAGAGTGTAATAAATACTCTATGTTCAGGTATGCTGCTTCCCTATCTCATCAAATCACCACCTTACAAAGTCACATAATCCTTTAATTTATATAACTTGCTATAACTAATTCCCTTAACTCTCTCTAAATCCTTTAAAGAAGTAAACGGTTTCTGCTGACGGGCAATAATAATTCTTTCTGCCATCTTTTTACCCACGCCAGGTAATGTTTCAAGTTCGCTAAGACTGGCAGTATTTAAATTTATTTTCTGTAGTGCTTTGTTGGCAATTACTTTATCTAAACTGGAGGGTGCTTTGATTTCCGCACATTGCTCTTTTTGTGCTGCTATTTTCTGCTGAATTTTTGGCGGTAACCCAGCTTGGGAATTTTTATAAAGTCTCTCAAATTCACGATTGTAATGTGCAGCAATGACTGGATTTTCAATTACTACAACTGTCTCATCATTACCATAGTTAGCAGCTTCAGACCAATTATGGGAGCCTGTAATTACAATTTTATGATCAATAATACCAAATTTATGATGCAATAAATCACCTTTCGGTAAAGTTGGGACAGCAACAGTTGTGAGGGGATTGTACCAAGGTTTGTTATCAAACTCGTATTTACATTTATCAGCGAGTGCAAAACCCATCAAATCTAAACCTTCACTGTAGGGACGATAAGCAAAACTTTTTTCAATCAAAACACGAATTTTTGCATTGTTTTCATGCCGTGTCTCTAGAGTATTCGCAAAACGTTGTTCGCTAAAGACAAATAAAGCCATATCTACAGATTTGGTTGCTGCCGCTAAATATTTATTGATTAATCCATTACTACTATTTAACCAGGGTTGAGTTGGCGAAGTTGGAGAAAAATGAATAGTGACTTTGCTATCGCCAACTTGGATTGTTTTCGGTGGGCGGATTGGTTTTTTAATACCAAATTTATGATTACTGCCTTGATTGGCAACATTTTGTCTGGATGGATTATTTTGACTACCATTCCCCCACATCAAATTAAATTCTTCTGTAAATATTGATGCGACTTCTGGACTATCTATTTTTAATAAATTATTGGCATTTCCAGAAGTATCAATGTTTTTAAAATCTCCATGTACATCTGATGTAGTAAAATTAGCTGAAGTGACAACAATAATGCGATTATCAATCACAATAAATTTGTGATGCATCAAGTCACTACCACGAGAAGCATCTGCGGTATCATCTAATTTCGGAACTTTGGCATTTTCGAGAATAACTAATGCATCACGCTGATTAATTTCCTCGGTGCTCAGTTTCCCATCTTTATTCATATCGACAAAAGCATGGAACTCCTGATATTTTTCACGTTCTCTTGGTTTTAACTTGGCGACTTCCTCTGATGAAAAACGACTCCAAGCGCGATTATACGTATTTTCTAAAATTAATCTAACTTTTACTCCTGCTTTTTGCCTTTCTGATATTGCCTGTGCCACCTTTGGTAAACGTAATTCCTGCACTGCAACATCCACTGATGATTTAGCTTGAGAAATTGCATCAATAATTTGCTTTTCTAAGTTGTCGCCAAAGCGTTTTTTAGGACGATAATATTCTTGATATTCCGCAGTTTGAGAATTATTAAAATATACCTGAATGAAAGCGTCCTGTGGTAAAGGCTGCAAACCAGAAATTAAACTTTGGTTTTGTGATTTTACTTGCTGACAAGCTGTCAGACTCAAGGCAATTAAACATAAACAATAAAATTTATTCTGGGGATTTTTAATCAAGGTAAAATGCACAGTGATTTTTTATAGTTAACTTGATGAACTGATTTATTATTCCCAAAATTTGGCGATGGATTTACCCCCATATTCAACACGCCTTTCGGGTAGGTGACGCATAAATCCACCGATGAGTACAGATACAGTTATGCAAGCAGAAGTGAGAATTTGCCAGATATTATGTGTAATCTGAAAATATGAACCAGCCCGTTGCTAAATATGTCCTTAAATTAAAGTATGCAAATTTATCTTGACTACAGTGCTACTACTCCCACTCGCAATGAAGTTATTTCCCTCGTGCAAACAACACTCGCACAACAGTGGGGTAATCCCTCCAGCCTGCATGAATGGGGACAACGGGCTGCTACAGTAATAGAAGTGGCGCGATCGCAAGTCGCAAACTTAATCAATGCATCCCCTGAATCAATTATTTTCACATCCGGCGGTACGGAAGCTGATAATACTGCAATTATGGGTGTGGCTCGTCTCTACAGCCAACCTCAACATTTAATTATTTCCAGTGTCGAACATTCGGCAATTTCTGAACCCGCACGAATGTTAGAATTATGCGGATGGCAGGTAACGCGCCTAGGTGTTGATGCTAAAGGTCAAGTGAACCCCCAAGATTTAGCCAACGCAATTCAAGAAAATACTGCTTTAATCTCGATAATTTACGGGCAAAGTGAAGTCGGAACTTTACAACCTATTTCGGAGTTAGGAAAAATTGCTCGTCAACATAATGTGCTATTTCATACTGATGCTGTACAAGTTGCCGGACGATTACCAATTGATGTCGAAACATTATCAGTAGATTTACTGAGCTTATCTAGTCATAAAACATACGGCCTTCAAGGTGCAGGTGCATTGTATGTCCATCCAGGTGTGGAATTAGTGCCATTATTATTAGGTGGTGGACAAGAAATGCGCTCATCGTTAACAGGAGTGAATACACCATCCCGTTCCGGCACTCAAGCTGTTGCAATTATCGCCGGTTTTGGCAAAGCCGCAGAATTAGCCATGGAAGAAATGGCAACAGAAACACCCAGGTTAATCAAATTGCGCGATCGCCTATTCTCTCACCTAATTGACATTCCCGGTTTAATTCCTACGGGGGATTTATGCCAACGTTTACCCCACCACGTCAGCTTTTGCTTAGTGAATGCAGATGGTGAGAGTATCAATGGTAGAAATATTGTCCGGCAAATGAATCTGGCGGGAATTGGAATTAGTGCCGGTTCTGCCTGTAGTAGCGGTAAACTTAACCCTAGTCCAATCTTACTAGCAATGGGTTATTCTGATCAGGCAGCAATGGCTGGGGTTCGCATGACACTAGGAAGAGATACCACAGAGGCAGATATCGACTGGACGGCAATTGTATTTCAGCAGGTTTTAGAACGGTTGCGAAAACAAATCACAAATTAACAAATTAATCAATATCCAGAGGAGTAAATTATGAAAACATTCTATGCAGCGATCGCCAAATTCAGGCAAAAATTCATTACTTGGGCAATCTTCCTGAGCCTAACTGCAATTTTTATATTGCCTACTGCTGCTTGGGCTACCTCTCCCTTAGCAGCTTGTCCCAGTTCCCCAAACTGTGCTCTGAGTCAAGATGCCGATTCCAAACATAGTATTGAGCCAATTACATATCATATCGACCGAGATGCTGCCCGTAAAACCTTGCTCAAAGTGCTTACCGTTGTTCCACGTACAGAAGTAATAGAACAAACAGATGACTACATTCATGCCCTTTCCAAAAGTCGTATTTTTGGCTTTGTCGATGATGTCGAATTCTACTTTCCCCAACAAGAGCATATCATCCATATGCGATCGGCATCTCGGATGGGAGATTCAGACTTGGGTGTCAATCGTAGACGTTTAGAACAGATTCGTCTGGCTTTACAAGACCTGAATATTTAATTGGATGGTGGTGGGATAATTTGTCTCACCTAGAGATAAATTGGACTACGCTAGTTAAATTTTTATGAATATTCCGGCTTATGGGTGAATCAAAAAAGGTAAGGTAAAAGAGTAAGAACCAGTTAATATTTAGACTCACTAGATATTAAAAATATGGTTTGTTAATTGTAAAGAATTATCAAATAATTGTGATCGTAAACTCTTAAGTTTACTAAATCAGATTTATACAATTCATCCGATTACACAAAGGATAATTGGATATGTTTACAAAAATCCTAGTTGCGGTTGAAAACAATCAAATTGGTCATATTGTTTTCCAAGAAGCATTAGCTCTAGCAAAAGCAAATAATGCAAGTTTAATGCTGGTACATGTAATGTCACCCTATAGCGATCGCTATGTAAATCCGATTTCCATGGATCCCTATAGCTTTTATCCGGCAATACATTCTGAAGCCATCACTCAAACCCTGAAACAATGGGATCATTTGAAGCAAGAGAATATTAACTTTTTGAGTTCATTGTGCAGCACTGCGACTCAGAAAGGAATAAAAACCGAATTTACCCAAAATTTAGGCGATCCCGGACGAATAATTTGCGAAATTGCGCGAAATTGGCAAGCTGAAGTAATCATACTTGGTCGTCGAGGACGTGCTGGCTTAAGTGAATTTTTCCTTGGTAGTGTTAGTAACTACGTACTACACCACGCCCATTGTTCAGTTTTGGCAGTCCAAGGAATAGCTGTCACGCCTCCCCAAACATCGGAGACGCAACCAGTAAGCATAAATGCAGAGTAATTGTGGTAGATGCAGTTGATTTCTCTATTTGAGCTTCTTACACCAAAATTTCCCCTATTTCCTCACAACCACAGGTGTTCCCACTTTTGCCCAATTGAATAACCACAAAGCTTTTTTTGGTGGTAAATTAACGCAACCATGACTAACTGGAGTCCCAAAATTATTGTGCCAATATGCGCCATGAATTGCGTAGTTCCCGTCATAATACATAGTATAAGGAACATCAGGAATATCGTAATCACTACCTCGCATTCTGGCTTGTCGTAATTTTGTTTGGACAGCAAAAACTCCTGTTGGTGTGGGAGTTAAACGCTTTCCTGTAGAAATTGTTGTCCCATAAACAAATTGATTTCCTTCCCAAGCCAACAGCTTTTGTTCTTTGAGATTAATTTCAATCCAACGTTGCTGCGATTCTTTCAAATTTAGAATTGCTTGAGTAACTTTATCTGGTCTGACTGTTTCGGTTTCTGTTGCTGAATTTTGCTTACTTGCGGGTGCTGCTAAAGTTGTAATTGGTAGATGATAAATACTCACAAAATTAGCAACAACAGACGCAGTCATAAAAATTAATAAATGCCATTTCCAGAGCGATCGCATGTGGACTTGCATATCTACGCAACTCCTTATTTTTTGTTTTGATAAATAAAGAAAATCCTGAGAATAATTAATTAAGTTTAGTAGAGCCAAATCACCCGTATTCTATTATTTTACTTCAGATTCTCATCACCAGATTCCAGATAAATAAA
This sequence comes from Calothrix sp. NIES-4101, assembly GCA_004296455.1. GTDB lineage: Bacteria > Cyanobacteriota > Cyanobacteriia > Cyanobacteriales > Nostocaceae > Brunnivagina. The sequence goes on along the minus strand of AP018280.1, from coordinate 1,775,672 downwards.
AAAATATTGCGTTTGATATAAACTACTTCTTTGCTACAAAATCAAGCTGATAAATTTGCTTTTTTAGACCTTGTTATACTAAAAATTGAAATCAAAAGAAGTTCTACCGATTCCCTTATGGAGATTTAAGACTGAAGTGCCAAGATAATAGGCAGCGTAATCTAAAATTTGCAAAATTGCGAAAGCCTTATCCTAGCTTTTTATCAACTTCAATTTATTGTTAGACTTCAAGGGTGCACTGAAAGCATAGTTTTCAAACAGAGGTTTCAATGCTGAAGTTCTACTACAATCCGGTATCTGCCAATGTGCGTCGAGTGTGGGTGGCACTGCTAGAAAAACAAATACCGTTTGAGCCAATTCTAGTAAATCTGGACGGCGATCAGTTTGATAACAACTTTACAGCAGTTAATTCGCTCCAACGCGTTCCCGTCATCGTAGATAACGGCTTTCGGATCATTGAGTCGTTGGCAATTTTAGATTACCTAGAAGCGAAATATCCGACTCGATCATTGATGCCAAATGATCCTGAAAATATTGCTATAGTTCGGATGGTGGAGATGGTTGCCGTCAATGAACTTCAACTTGCTATGCTTCTATTAACCCGACCTTTAGTAGGATTGGACGTTGACAATCAGAAGCTTGATGCGGCAAAAGAGCGAGTCATCTCTGTAATGCAATTTTACGAGAATATGCTCGAGAAACATTCGTACTTTGTTGGAGAAGAGCTTACGTTGGCAGATATTGTTGCTGGAACTTTATTACCTTCATTGTATCTATTCGGCTTTTCTCTAGATCCCTATCACCGCCTCAAGGCATGGTTAGAACGGCTGGCGATACGTGAAAGTTGGCAACAAACAACGCCACAGCCTGAAGTTGTGGAAGCGGCTTTACCAAATATTAGAAAAATTTTAGAGCGGCGATCATAGTAATAACAGGCTAACAACACCCATGCACATCGACCATCGAGAATTGATTGGTGATGACGTTAAGGTTATCTGCTGGGAGTGATGGGTAATGTTATCTCATAATTTGAGATTAAAAATTGAGATTAAGCGATCGCATTATTCACGGTTAGATTATAAAAGTGCGATCGCATTTGAGAATACTTGCTGGGAAGGGAATTTATGGCTGTGACCAAAATTTATAAGCAGTATAAGCCATAGTCACTACCCCTGTAATGATTGCAGACTCATCCACTTCAAATAAAGGATGATGCAAAGGGTAATTATGGCTGCGATCTTTAAAACCAATACCCAAACGAAACATTGCCCCAGGTGCATGATCCAAATATACAGAAAAATCTTCCGCACCGAGGGACGCTTCTGGTAAAACTTGAACGCGATCGCTTCCCCAAGCTTCTTCGGCGGATGCCTGTAATAACTGCGTCAAAGCATAGTCATTTTGGACACTCGGCACACCTTGATGATAATTAACTTGATACTTTGCCCCATAAGAATCGCAAACACTCGCCACAATATTTTCAATCCAGTGCGGTAAATTTGCTCGGGTTTCTGGATGTAAAGACCTTACCGTACCCCGCAACTCCACTTTATCGGCAATTATATTAGGTGCGCGTCCGCCATTAATTTGCCCAATACTTAACACCACTGGACGCAAAGGATTCTGGGTTCGACTAATTGCCTGCTGTAAAGTGGTAATTACCTGAGAAGCAATCCAAATTGCATCCACAGCCTCATGGGGTCTAGCACCATGTCCCGACTCACCCAGAATCATAATCTCTAAATCATCTGCTGCCGCAGTCAAAGCCCCATAGCGCAACCCAACTGTACCAGCTGCGATCGAAGGAAAAACATGCAATCCCAAAATTGCAGACACATTCTTCATCGCCCCATCCTGCACCATCCAACTCGCACCTTGGGCTATTTCCTCCGCCGGTTGAAATAAAAAACGGACTTTTCCCGGTAATTTTTCCTTTAAATCTGCCAAAACCATCGCCGTACCCAAGCCTACCGTCGCATGAATATCATGACCGCAAGCGTGCATTATTCCTTTTGTCTTGGAAGTAAAATCTAATCCGGTACGCTCTTCAATCGGTAAAGCATCCATATCCGCACGGATAGCTAAGATGCGATTATCACTACCAGTCCCATCTAGTTCGCCAATGACACCAGTTTTGCCCACGCCCTCCTCCACATGCAAGCCATTCGACGACAAGACCCCAGCAACGAAAGCAGCCGTTTGATACTCTTGACCACTCAGTTCTGGGTGCGAATGTAAATGACGGCGAATTTCAATCAGGCGCGGCGCTAATTTTGTTGCTAAATCTTGAATATCGGTTAACATGGCTAAATTTTTCTACATACTTATTTCTCCATCATAGGAAGGAGTGAGGTACTGAGGTGTATATATTCTTAATTAATACTCAGCACTCACCACTCACCACTCTTCCATCCCGAAAAGCTAATAACTCGCCTGGTTTAAATTGTGTCCAGACTTCATTATCTGTAAGTGGTGTTGTGGCAATTACTGCTACCCGATCTTCAGGTGTGGTCAATTCCCGAAAATCAACAGTCAAATCTTCGTCGATTAAATGTGCGGCGGCAAAGGGTGCTTGACGGATGATGTAGCAAAGTTTGGTAGAACAATGGGCAAAAAAATAATCACCATCGGAAAACAAATAATTAAAAACACCTATATTTGCTAAGGTTTTAGTAATTTCTTGTAATACTGGATATAGTTCTTCTAGACTCGGCTTTTGGAAAGGAAATTGCTTTCTTAATGTTTCTAAAATGACGCAAAATGCTTTTTCACTATCAGTAGTACCAACCGGTTGATAAATACTTAAACCCTCTGGATTAAAGCCTGGTAAATCACCATTATGGGCAAATACCCAATATCTTCCCCACAACTCGCGGCGAAATGGGTGACAATTTTCGAGAGTGATTTCCCCTTGGGTAGCTTTGCGGATGTGGGCAATAACGTGAGTTGAGTGGATTGGATAGCGCCTAACCAGTGTGGCAATTGGAGATGCGACTGATGATTTCGCGTCGAGGAAAATTCGACAGCCCTTTCCTTCAAAAAATGTAATTCCCCAACCATCTTTATGGTCGTCGGTTTTGCCCCCCCTGGCACAAAATCCTTCAAAGGAGAAACAAATATCCGTTGGCACGTTGCAGTTCATACCCAGCAATTGACACATATTCAAGTTTTTATTTCAATGCTGCTAGTTTCCAGCTTAGTTCAGGATTGGTTAAACTTTTGGTGCTAATGCTGCAATCCTCAAGAATTATCATCAAAGCACAGATATGAGAATCTGATGTACTTTTTGTTGTATTTTTTGTTGTATTTAAATGTGATGATGCTGTGTACGGTTTTTTTTGATAAAACATTGTATAGCTAAATATAAATCATGATTATATTACGTAGATGGGACAGCAAACTAACAAGGTATTAAAACAATCTGGGGTAGTTCCGTATCGTGTCAATAATGGCTCACTCGAAGTTTTATTGATTACGACTCGCGATCGCCAAAGTTGGGTGATACCAAAAGGTGGGATTGTAAATAAAATGACTCCGCACGATTCTGCCGCCAAGGAAGCCTGGGAAGAAGCTGGGGTGATTGGACAAGTTAATTCCAGTGAAATTGGTAGTTATAAATACCGGAAAAACGGTAAAATCTATCATGTGAAGATGTACACCCTTCCTGTTGAAAAGGAAAGCTATCAATTTCCCGAAGCTGGTAAGCGCTTTAAGCAGTGGGTTAAAGCCCATGAAGTTGGCAAACATGTCAAGAAATCATCACTTAGACGTATTCTGAAACAGTTTGTAAACTCAATCCCGCCCTCATCTGCCAGTTGCCAGTAGTTTAATTTGTCGGGAGTCAGAATTAAAAACCATCATCGTCAATACAATATAGGAGTTTGTATTCAATCAAATCGTGTCTTTGCATCTAGATACTGACTCCTACATCGATTAGTACAAATATTTCCACTTACCAAATCGAAAATTCTTCATTAGTAGTGATGTGAAAGGGACGCGATCGCATTAAACTAGTACGGTTGCACTCTTTTAGATGTGAGAATGTCCGATTTAATTTTATTTTGGCATCGTCGCGATTTACGCATTACCGACAATACAGGATTGGCTGCGGCGCGAGAACAAACTCGTAAAGTTGTCGGTATATTTTGCCTAGATTCCAATATTTTGCAGGGTGATGATGTTGCCCCTGTGCGAGTAGCCTACATGATGGGTTGTTTGCGATCGCTACAAAAAAGGTATGCTGAGGTTGGTAGTCAGTTATTAATTTTGCATGGTAATCCTACCCAAGCAATACCCCAATTAGCCGCAGCTTTGGGAGCCAAGGGTTTGTTTTGGAATTGGGATGTGGAACCCTATTCTCAAGAACGGGACAGGCTGATTATTGCGGCTTTGCAAGAAAAGGGGATTCGATTTCTCCATCAAAATTGGGATCAAGTTTTGAATGCACCGGACGAAATTCGCACGGGTACGAATTCTGTTTACACTGTGTATACGCCTTTCTGGAAAAATTGGAGTAGTCAACCCAAAGCCAAACCCGTCGCCCCCTTGGTAGATGCAGAGGGTTTAACAGCAACCGAAATGGAAATTGCCCAGGCAAATGGAGTGATTGCATTACCTACCGCGAAGGATTTGGGATTTATTTGGGATGGGGATTTTGTGATTGCACCGGGGGAAGTGGCAGCACAGGAAAGGTTAGAGGAATTTTCGGCAACTGCGATTAATTCATACCAAGAAGATCGAAATTTCCCGGCGATAGATGGGACATCGAGATTGAGTGCCGCGTTGAAGTTTGGAGTAATTGGGATTCGCACTGTCTGGCAAGCCACCATTGAGGCAATGGAAAATAGTCGCAGCGACGAAACTGCCACCGCCATCCGTACCTGGCAGCAAGAACTTGCCTGGCGAGAGTTTTACCAACACGCTATGTATAATTTTCCCGAACTTGCAGAGGGAGCATTTCGCGACATCTTCAAAAACTTCCCTTGGCAAAGTAATGATGAATATTATCAAGCTTGGTGCGAAGGGAGAACGGGATACCCAATAGTTGATGCAGCTATGCGACAGTTAAATGAAATCGGGTGGATGCATAACCGTTGTCGGATGATTGTCGCCAGTTTTTTAACTAAAGACTTGTTGCTGAATCCGCGTTTGGGGGAAAAGTATTTTATGCAAAAATTGATTGATGGGGATTTATCGGCAAATAATGGAGGTTGGCAGTGGAGCGCCTCAAGTGGAATGGATCCCAAACCTGTGCGTATTTTTAATCCTGCTAGTCAAGCTCAGAAATTTGATGCTGATGGTGAATATATACGTCAATGGGTTCCGGAGTTAGCTTCTCTAGATACAGGAGATTTATTAACAGGCAATATCACACCTTTGGAACGGGAGGCTTTAGGTTATCCGGCTCCAATAGTAGACCATAAACAACAACAGAAAATTTTTAAAGATAAGTATCAGCAGCAAAAAAGTGCCAATTTGGTGTAGGGGCAGGAACGGAGATAAAGAAGCAATTTTTTATGATCATAGTTGCTTGCTGCTGAGATTTTTCGACGATTGATTGATTTGACCATTTCTAAGAGGATTTCCGGGAAGAAGCTTCAAAAATTTTGATGATTTTTGACACAAGCAAAATAAAAATAGCCAAAATCAGTGCAGCAATTACACCGACTCCCACATGAAAAGCAACGTAGTAACCACTAAAATCAAGGCAATTATTTATACCAGAATTAGGACAGTCTAGGGATTGATTCGGGTATATTTTTTTCAAAATTGATTCCACTGGTTTTCCAGGATTATCTGCAGAAATGCTGCTAACAGCTAAACCAGTTCCCGCTAAGGCGATCGCCAATTGTAATTTCTTGTCCCGTTTTTGGGCGGTTTCTTCCTTATCTTTGAGGGCTTTTGCTAAGGCGCGATCGGTTTCGGCTTGCTCGATTTCGACAATACCACGAATTGAGGCGATCGCTTTGTCTGCTAAAGTCGAACCTGGTGCAAAGTATGCTTGTTCGTCGGTGATTTGTGCTTGAAAGTTGGTCGCTATTTTTTGATTAAATAGGGATAAGAAACTCAGGTCTTCTGTTGGTAATTTATCTTGAATTTGCCGGAGTTTTTCAGCATAGTTGTGATTGTTAATATCAATGGTTAAGAGGTTATTATTAAATTCCCGAAGTGAGTTGGAGTACTCTAAATCAATTTTTGGTAGGATTCTAAGTTTTTGTTTGTATTCTGCCAGTAAGTGATTGACTGATAGGTTATTTGCAGTTTGTGGAGATTGATTATCTGGTAACTTCGGAGCTATTTCTCGGATAATTTGCTTAATTTCTTCATATCCTTGGTAAATTTGGCGATGAACTTCTCGATTTATTTGATAGGTTTTGGTAACTTTACTGCGATAAAAAAATAAATCGATAAATTCTTGGTAGAAAAATCCCAAATTTTCATCTGCTTTTGAGTAATATTTACTGTTAATTTTTTCACCTAGGAATAACCAAACAATTATATGTCCAGAAGCTGTATTTGCTTGAGGAATACCATATTCATAAATTGGACTGTCAAATAATAGTCCTGATTGGTAAAGAGGCGGAATATTTTCAGCGTCAACATCTAAAAAAAACTGGATACATTCATTGGCTATTTCCCGCCATTTGCGCGGTTCTTGTTGCTGTTGTGGCGATAACCAAGCTGTTAGTAGTAGAGTTTGTCCTAAGGAAGGATTAATTTGTGCTGGTAATAAACATTCATCAACATTAAATTGTCTAAATATAGAAGTTTCAACTTCTGGGGTTAGTTGTTGATTGTCATCTAATTCGGGAATCCGAATATTTAAGGCTAACGCGGAGCTGTCGTAAATTTGTAGCGGACAAATTCTACCTGTAATTTTCTTTTTTTCTGGGTTTGTTAGGTGTCCTGTGACAGTTAAGAGAATGTTATTATGACTAGCATTCACCAACAAATCTATGCGTGAACCTGGAGCAACTTTTCTTAGTTGCAGAGGAGGAGCAAGGTGAAATTTATCAAAGATAACTTGGCATTTTTGCCATAATTCTTCGCTGTTTTTACTTTGATATAGATGATATGCAAATAAATGGACATTGGGTGCGTAAATTTTGAAGTTCATAATTCATTTACTGACATAATCTTATTTTCTATTGATTTTTGATTTCTTCAGATTCAATTTTTTTATCTCTTGACTTGAGAACTTCTTGGTTTGTTTTCCGCAATTCAAACAAATTTTGGCGAATATTGATTTCGCTAATTGGTTGTGGTCTGGGCGAAGAATCCAGTTCTCGCTCTTCCGTAGCAAATTTGAGGATAACATCTCTCGCTTGCGTGTTTTTTTTCAGCCAAGCTTTAAAATTTTGAATGATATCTATTTCTGCTTGCTCATCTATTTGCACAAGTAATGTATCTAAATCCTCCAATGTCTGATTTGTAAATTTACATGGATGATTTTTAAGAATTTCTGGAAAACAAGCAATGATCTGATTTATTTTCATAATTTATTCTCCAAGTAGTTGATATCAGACTCACTCACAACTTTATAGTTATGCTGATAGTTGGTATGGCTGGGGTAGATATAATGCAAGCAGGTATCATATTATTGACCGATCGCACAAAACGCAGCCCAATGTTCGGGTAATGAGTAGATTCTTTCATCACTGTTATAAATGTCTAGTTCTTCGACAATTTCCTGAGTAATTTCGGTTGGTAAATTTGATGTTTCTGCCCAATCTCGTAAATCTTGAACAGTGCTATCTCGCAGCCAAATTTGTGCTTGGTTGAGGGCAAAAGCAACGCTTACACCAGTGTGTAAATGCTGGTAAAAACGAATCATCAACAAAGCGCAGGATAGGTCGTTGACAGTCCACAGGGAACTAACTACGCTGGGACTACCTGCAAACAAAAAACCGCTAGGTAAACCAATATATTCATCGCTAAGACTGCTAGGATCAGTTAACCCGGTTTCGCAAGCGGAGAGGGTAACAAGACGACATTGATTGAGATTGAGACTAAATATTTCTCCTAAACTCAAGCATTTTTCTCGGTCAAGGTTGGATGAATTTTTGGCACCTGCTAATACTAAGATGGAAGCTAAAGGATCGCGAAAATCAAAGTCACCGTGACAAGCAAAGTGAACGCAGTTGCTGTTTTGCAGTCGTTGATTGTTGATGCTTGCTTTGTTGGCTGCATCTTGCACGATAACGTCGTCATGGGGAGAAAACGCTGGACGAATGGCTTTAACTTCCATGTCTGCGTACTGTAAATCTTTGGTGGGGTTTTGCATGGCGAAGAATCGCTGAAATTCGGGACGCTGTTGATTTTGGGTTAGTTGTAGTAACTGACAACTGGGTGTGTAACGAACTCCCCGAGAAAATCGATCTAGCAAACATCTACCGTCAGATAAGGCGATCGCGTGTAAGGGCATTAAGTGTAAAAATCGATGGGGTACTAAAATTATGTGGTCGCACTCGTCCTGAACTAGGGAAATTAAGTGGTCGATTTGGAGAATTTCTCCTAGTTGTACAAGTCGGTCGGGTAAGCTGGTTTTCCAGAGTTGTTTGTTTTGCAGGTAAGTTTCTAGATAATCGACAATCCAAGCAATTAAGGCTTGATAATTTTCTGTGGGAGATGGAATTATGGTGGGAGTTGCCCGTTCTGGTGTGACAATGAAGGTATAAACCCGGTCTTCTGTCAAATACCATTCCATCAATATTGTGCGGTTGTCGGGTAATAATTCCCGGATTTCTGGATAGCGAATCGATTCTATGCGCTGGGTCAGACTAAAGGTGGGGTCTAGGGGTTGGATTTTTTCGGTAATCAGGCGATCGAGTTGTTGTTGCAATTCCCGTAGGGATGTACTGTTGTTGGTACTCGCATCTGGTAATAAATTTTTATTTGAATCTACGGGGATACCATGAGATTGACGCTGCTGGGCGGCGATTTCCCGACGCAATCTATCTAACTCCTGAATAATTGTTACCGAAATGTTACCCTTGGGATAGAGATTCCGAGTTGCTAATAAATCTACAAGATTGCGGGCTTTACTGCGCTCAACGTATTGGATCGCATCATTGGCTTTGCCAGTATTAATATAGGTTTGGATAATTCTGGCGTAAAGAGCGATCGCATTTTCGAGAATCTCCTGACGGCGGCGATCGCTAACTGCCCAAGCCCGACTTTGCTCTACTGCATCAATTGCTACTTGATATCCGGTAATCGCTTCTTGCCACCTTCCGGCTGTAAACGACATATCTCCTAAAAATCTACCAGTATTGAAGCAGGATTCGGGGAAGGTTGTGGGTGTAAAAACTGTCATGGCAGCATGAAAACACTTAATTGCTTCTTCTATCTGTCCCTGTTCGCCATACACCAAACCTAAATTTGTTTGCGTCTTTGCCCATTCTGCGGGAAAGTCGGTGCGGGTGCGGACTTCCAGACTAGCTCGAAAAGCGGGGATTGCATCTGCTAAATTTTCGGCGCGGTCGCCTGCTATTCGGTCAAAATATGACCTACCGAGATTATTTTGGACTATTGCCCAAGTATCGGGGAAATCTTCCCGAATTTCTTTTGCTAAGACAGTTTTAAAGGTTGAGATACCCTTTTCGATATTTTCTGAGCGATCGCCAACCATCCGACGACAGTAAATCATTCCTAGGTTAGTTTGAATATTAACCCACTCTGCAAGGTCAGTTTCCCTAAAAATATCTGCTACTGCTAAAAAACAATTTAAGGCTTTTTCTAAATTTTCGGCGCGATTGCCTTGAATTTGTTCTGAATAAGCAAGTCCTAACTTGACTTGGATTTGCGCCCACTTTCTCAGGTTTGTTTCGCGGGTAAAATGGGACAAGGCAGAGTGGAAATAATTGATCGCTACTGCCAAATTTTCAGCGCGATCGCCGCGAATTCGATAGTAATAAGCGCTACCTAAATTAATTTGGTTGTCAGCCCAGTTTTCTGGGTATTTTGCACGGGCAAATACCCGATCCACAGCCTGATAGCCCAGAATTGCCATTTCTAGATTAGTTACTTGGCGACTGGAGGGTATATTTACCAGTAAACCGCTGAAAGATGCGATCCCTCCCGCCATATCTACGAGTTTGTCCGGTTCAACTTTCTCCAAAAGATGAGTTGTCCACAACCGCCACTGTTCACCAAAGTATTTCTCATCAAGCTTTTCTAGGTGTGGCTGTAATTGGGAATAAATTGCTTGCAAACCACCCTTTGTTGTCGTCGAGCCTACCTCTGAAACCAAGGACATAAATTTGGAAAACAGATTTCTTTGCACTAATGTCCACTGTTCAGGGAATTCCGCAGGAGTAAAAATTTCCAATACGTTCTCTTGCAAAACGATCGCCTGCTTGAGATTATCGACGTGATCGCCTATTAGCCTTTCATCATAGGCATTACTTAAATTGATTTGCAAGCTTGCCCATCTTTCAGGATACCGTTCTCGCGTCCAAACTGAGGCTGCCCCTTGATATGCAGCAATTGCCGACTCGATATTTTCGGCGCGATCCCCTAAAATGCGGATGCGATAAGCTGTACCCAAATTATTTTGCACCAATGCCCAATCAAAAGGGTATTCTTCGCGGGTATAAACCTCCAAAGCAGCTTTCCTCGTTGCGATCGCCTTCTCTAAATTATCAGCCCGATCTCCAGCTATCCTCAATTGGTAAGCAGTTCCCAAATTATCTTGTGTTTCCCCGCACTGTCGGGGAAATTTCTCAGCCGTAAGAACTTCTAAAGCTTGATTGTAGTAGGCGATCGCCTGCTCTAAATTTGCTTCCCGATCCCCCACAATTCTATCTTTGTAAGCAATACCCAACCGGGAAATAGTTTCCGCCCATTGTTGGGTGAACGCCTCTTGGGTATATACTTGTAGCGCCCGTTGGTAGAATTGGATGCTATCTTCCAAATTTTGTCCGCGATCGCCTCGAATCCGATCCATATAGCTGCGACCCAGGCGTTTTTGCGTCATCGCCCACTGTTCGGGAAACTCCTGGAAGTTAAAAATATCACCTACAATTTTGTATCCAGCAATTGCTATTTCCAAACTGCTAGCTCGACTCCCCAAGGGAAACTCCAGCATCAAATCGCTAAACCAGCCAATATCTACTGCCAACATCGGTGCTTCTTGTGGAGGTACTTCTGCGAGTTTGTCTCGAATGACCACATCCAGCAATTCTGCCATGCGCTCGTTCAACTTGTCTAAATTTGCTGCCAGTATCGGGTAAACTACCTGCGGATTTCCCTGGCTTTGAGAAGTAACTTGTAGCACATGCATTAAAAATTGATAATTCTCATTAAAGCCTGTTAACTGGGCTACATGATTCATATCCACCTGCACACCCGCCTGGATGGCATCATGGTAGGCAATTCCTAAATTCTGGCGAACCCACTGCCACTTTTCAGGAAAAGCTTCTGGGGTGTAAACTTGCAGTGCAGCTTCAAAAGCAGCGATCGCCAATTTTAAATTTTCAACCCGATCCCCCCCAATCCTTTCGTAGTAGGTGATTCCTAAATTCGCTTGAATTAACGCCCAACCCTCTCGATTCTCCTTTGGGGTATGCACCTGTAAAGTCGCTTCAAAAGCAGCGATCGCCAATTCCAAATTTTCGCCCCGATTCCCTCGGATGCGTTCGCAATAAGCATTCGCCAAATTCGTCTGTACCGTTCCCCACAATTTGGGAAAATTATCCCGAGTGCAAACCTCTAACACTTCCAGATAAATTGCGATTGCTAATTCTAAATTTTCCTCGCGATCGCCCCGAATCCGGTGGCGGTAGCTCACGCCTAAATTACGACCTGCTGCCCCCCACATTTCCGGGAACCTGTCCCGATCCAAAGCTGTAAAAATTGCCCCATACCCTGCGATCGCAATCTCTAAATTATTTCCCCTATTACCCAGAGGAAAATTACCCAGCAAATCGCTAAATATAAACACAAGATAGGCAATATCTTCAGCTTCCTCTGGTACTGCTTGGGACAATACAGCATTTACCCAATCAGTCAAATATTTAGCAAAACTATCGTCAAGCTTATCTAAATTTGCCTGTAATAACGGGTATACAGCCTGGGGATTATACTTGCTTTCTCCAAAGGCTTGTAAAACTTGCGACCAAAAATCAAAGTACTCTTGAGGGGTTGTTGATGATACAGGATAGTCTTTGTTCATAGCCCCGACCCAAAAATCACAGCACTTGACCCTATACTATCAAATATCAACGTATTTTCCCGTACACAACCAATTCCGAGAATTTCTGATCATCAATTGGATAAATTCCTAATTCCAGTGCAACGGATTTGATACCAGGATTATTTCTTACGACTCCTCCAACTTTCTTGCCTAAATTAAATATCAATGTGAAAAATCTGGAAAGCTAATATATTTAGGGTTTGCTGATTTTCGCTTTTTTTCTTGTACCTGAATATATTTTCCTGGTCTGATACCCTTGCAAAGCCTCTTTTTTATCTTTTTTCAGCAAAATCTAATTTGACTGATGATGAATCGAAAATCAAAACCCGTATTTTATTGTACGGGTTTTGAGGATTAAATATGGGTCGGTGAGTACGTCAACTTTCCCCTCTCTCTTACTAGTCAAATCGAGATTTTAGATATTAATGATGGGTAATGGGATTCAAGATGATGAAGATGGTTGAATCGCCTCTGCTACCCAATTTTTCAAAGTCGCCACAACTTCTGCAACTGCAACTTCTTGTGCTTCCTTAGTTGCCCTTTTGACGACTTCAACTTTACCATTCGCCAATGCTTTACCAGTCACAATTCTAAAGGGAATGCCAATTAAATCGGCATCTTTAAACTTAACACCAGCACGTTCATTGCGATCATCAAGTATTGTCTCCACACCCACTTGATTTAACTCCTTGTAGAGTTTTTCCGCCGTTTCCACCTGCTGGGCATCATTAATATTGGGGATACAAATAATTGCATGATAAGGTGCGATCGCGACAGGAAAGATTATCCCATCTTTATCGTAGGATTGTTCTACAGCCGATTGTGCCAGTCGAGAAACTCCCACACCGTAACAACCCATAATTAAGGGTTTTTCTTCACCCTGCTCGTTAGTGTAGGTAGCACCCATCGCCAGGGAATACTTAGTGCCTAGTTGAAATATATGTCCAACTTCGATACCACGTGCACTTTGAATTATTTGCTGAATATCGTGTACTGACCTATCTCCTGGTCTAGCTTTACGTATATCTACTACTAATTCAGGTAATTTAATTTGCTGATTCCAGTTAGCTCCGACAATGTGATAACCAGATGCATTTGCACCTGTGACAAAATTCTCTAAATCTATAACGGTGCGATCAGCTAAACGCAGGAACTTTGGCGCAATATCCTTGCTAGATTGAATATAATCATCCTCAATATCTGGTGCTATATAACCTAAAGGTAAAGCTTTTGCTGCCCATTTCCCTTGAGCTTCAGTATCGGGAACAGTCAGGCTCAGAATTGTATTTGCACCGTACTGGGAAGCCTGTTTTGTCAATTCATTGATTAATTTAACTTCATTAACTTCTTGGTCGCCACGGATGCTAACTAATACTAGTACCGTCATCCCATTATCGTAGATAGCTTGATACAGTACATTTTTAACAACATTGGTAGGGGAACATTTGAGGAAACGACACAGCTTTTCAATCGTTTCGGTGCCTGGAGTTTCCCGTTTTTCATAATTTGTAAAGGGTGAAGCTTCCACATCCGCAGGTAAGGAAATTGCCTTTTCCACGTTTGCAGCATATTTCCCATCTTCAGTGTACAAAACCTCATCTTCCCCAGCTTCTGCAAGCACCATAAACTCAGTTGAACCCGAACCACCGATCGCCCCAGAATCAGCTTCTACAGGGCGAAATTTCAAGCCACTACGACGCAGCATATTACTGTATGCCTTGTACATATCTTGATAGGTTTTCTTCAGGCTTTCCTCGTCAGCGTGGAACGAATACCCATCCTTCATAATAAATTCCCGTCCGCGCATTAACCCAAAGCGAGGGCGGATTTCATCACGGAATTTGGTTTGAATTTGATAGAGGTGCTGGGGTAGCTGACGATAGGATTTAATCATATCCCGCGCCACGTAAGTAATTACCTCCTCGTGAGTAGGTCCCAATGCTACCTGTTGTTCACGTCGGTCTGTTAGCGCAAACATGATACCTTCCGCTTTGGTATACGTATCCCAGCGTCCCGACTCTTTCCACAATTCCGCCGGTTGTAATTGCGGTAAAAGGCATTCTTGCGCGCCAGTGGCATTCATTTCCTCACGCACAATCTGGGATACTTTTTGCAGTACCCGCCACATTAAAGGCAGATACGCATAGACACCAGCCCCGATGCGACGAATATAACCTGCGCGAAGGAGTAATTTGTGACTGGGGATTTCCGCATCTGCGGGGTCATCTCTCAGTGTGACGAATAGCATTTGTGACAGTCGCATCCTTGTCCTCTTTTCAGTTAAAGTAATTTCGTTCTCGGTTAAGTTTAAAACTAAAAGTTAAGAAGTGAATCAGAGACAAAGGGACAAATAGAGATAGAGATAGATAGTTTTATTTTCTTCGCCTCTTCCCTTCTCCGCATTTGCCGTTTTCCATTCCCCATTCCCAATTTTATGTATCAAGCACAGCCACCCCTCGAATTTATCCAACCAAAATATAATCCTTGGTTTTTGCGTCTGACACATCTGATGTTACCTTTGTGGATGCGATCGCAAACTGCACTCACTACTGTAGAGGCAGAGAATGTTGAGGTGTTAACGGATTTATATAGCCAGTTTCAAGCGGGGAAAATCCGCTTTATGTTAGCATTTCGTCACCCGAAAATCGATGATCCGGTGGCTTTGGGTTATTTTTTTGCACGGATAGTACCCGAAGTGGCGCGACAACAAAAAATTAAGTTTACCCAACCAATCCATGCCCATTTCATCTATGACAGAGGCATTCCCCTGTGGGCGGGTGAGTATGTTGCCTGGATAGCGCAAAATTTAGCGGGGACACCGATTCAGCGAGGTAAAGCTGATTGGACGGGTTTAAAGAGTGCTAGAGATTTGTTTGCGAATGGAATTTTCCCGATGGCTGCGGCTCCAGAGGGGGCTACCAATGGTTTAAGTGAGATAATTAGTCCCTTAGAACCGGGAATTGCCCAAATGGGGTTTTGGTGTGCTGAAGACTTGCAAAAAGCTGGACGCAGTCAAGAAGTCCTAATTCTCCCAGTGGGGATTAAATATAGTTACGTCGAAAACCCTTGGAAAGCGATCGCAAATTTACTGACTGAGTTAGAACTGAAAAGTGGTTTACCAAATTTTCCCCAAGCTGCCAGTGTCGATGGGAAAGCGAGTGATTTCCTCTATTTGCGCTTGTTACGTTTGGCAGACCATTTATTAACAATAATGGAAAACTTTTATAGTAAGTTTTATCGTTGCCAATTGCCAAGTAATGGGGAACTTCCTCGCGATCAAAATCATGCGATTGCTATGCGTTTGCAAGCTGTCTTAAATGAAATCTTAAAAGTAGCAGAAGCTTATTTTAATTTACAACCAAAAGGTTCATTAACTGATAGATGTCGGCGAGTAGAACAAGCAGGTTGGAATTGTATTTTTAGAGAAGAATTTAAAGATATTAAATCTTTATCGGCAGTTGAAAAAGGATTAGGCGATCGCATTGCTGATGAGGCGAATATGCATATGTGGCATATGCGTTTGGTAGAAAGTTTTGTGGCGGTTACTGGTGAATATGTACGGGAAAATCCTAGCCCTGAACGTTTTTCGGAAACACTGTTAATTTTATGGCAAATGGTGAGCAGAATTACGGGAGAAAATACTTCTAAGCGCCCTGATTTAGGCAAGCAAAAAGCGAAAATAACTATTGGGAAACCAATATCTGTTTCGGAGAGATATCCGACTTATAAAGGTAATCGTCAAAGTGCAAAACAGGCTGTTGCTGATTTAACTAAAGATATGCAAATAGCATTGGAAAAATTAATTTAATTTTAATTTAGTCACGCCCTCATTTGTATGTAGTTTTTCACTTTCCCCCCTAAAACAAGAGTTTGCAGTGTAGGTAAAACTAGGGGTGTAGTTCATATGGTAATGTAAAAAATCATTGTGCAATGCAAACCAAAAGCTCATGAACCGACTGAGTAAAGAAGACTTAGCACAAATGAACCGGGACTACTTCCAATCTCTGGACAAGCAGAAATTGGTGGAAGTTGCGGGAAATCTTCATAAACTAGCAGTCGAGCAACTAGAAAAATTAGAGCAAAATTCGAGCAATAGTTCCTTACCCCCATCATCAGACCAATTCAAAAGTAAGGAAAAATCAGGGTTACACCAAGAAGAACAAACACCGCACTCAGAATCACAAACAGAACCAAAGCAAGAAGATAAGGTTGTTTCCGAATCCAGGGAAAAACCAAAAAGTAAGGGATTCGCTCTAAAAAAGCCGGGAAAACAACCAGGGGCTAAGGGGATATGGCGGACAGCACCCTTAGTGCCAAACCAAACCATATCCCATTACCCAAAAACTTGTGCATCGTGTAACAGTGGATTAGAAATAGACCAACAAGCAAAACCCCACATGGGCTATTACGTATTGGAACTGGAAAAATTAGAGTCTGGAATTGAGGTAAAGTGTACGCTTCATCATTACTATCAGGCGACTTGCACCTGTGGACACCAAACAAAAGAAAAGCCTTTAGTCGGGTATGTTTCGGTAGTTGAAGGAAGAAGCAGAGATTTAAGCTTGCAGGAGTATGGACTTGTCGGTCCGATGCTGGCAACGTTTATTGCTTCTGTTGCAATACGATACCGTATGTCCCGACCGAAAATAAGAGAGTTATTGAACGATTGGGTAGGTGTATCGCTGTCAGTCGGAACAATCGACAGATGTATTCGAGAGGTAGGAATAGCTTGTTCCCCAGTCGTTGAGGAATTAATTGAACAATTGCAATCGTCAGAAATAATCCACCTTGATGAAACACCCTGGTATGAGAAAGGGAAATATCGGTGGTTATGGGTAGCGATTACGAAAACAATTGCCGTTTACCACATCGGTAGTCGTCGTCAAGAAGAATTACTGCGGTTGATCAGTGATGCATTTGTGGGATGGTTAGTAACTGATGGGTATGGAGCCTACAGTCATTACCCAAAACGCCAACATTGTTTAGCTCATCTGATTCGTAAAGCGATCGCTTTGACCGAAGCAGTAGATAAAGAAGTGGCGGATTTAGGGCAGTGGCTTTTAGAGGAACTGAGGGAACTAATACATACACTTGCTATCGGCGACGGGGATACAGATGAAAAAGACTCACACCCCGCTCGCCTATACAGAGTCTGCCGATTGGCTACGCTTGCAGAGCATAGTAAGTTAAAGGCTCTAGCAAAAGAAATTTTAGCTGATTGGGACGCTGTGGTTGCGTGTTTTTATCATCCGCAATTACCAGCAACCAATAATGAGGCTGAACGGGCTTTACGACATGCCGTTATTGCTCGACGTATTAGCTATGGTACTCGCACTACTGAAGGCAGTTTAGCTTACTGCTCTGTTTTGAGTGTCATTGAAACTTGTCGTCTCAGAAAAGTTGATCCTTGGGGTTATATTGCAATGGTTCTTACTCAGGCTCGTAAAGGTATAAAACATCCCCCCATTCCTGTTGCTTCTTAATCCTTTTTTGATGCAGGAGAGTGAAAAACTACATTTGTATTACCCTAAATTACCAACCTGGCTATATTTAGCAACTAATGTTGCCAGCAGTGGTAAATCAATGGGTTTACAAATGTATTCATCAAAACCAGCAGTTAAACAAATTTCGCGATCGCCTTTCATTGCCATGGCGGTTTGCGCTATGACTATAATATCTTGATGCTCTTTGTGTTCGCGTAATTGCTTAATTAAATTCAAGCCATTGCCATCAGACAAATACACATCCATCAAGATTATTGCCGGATATTGTGCCGACAAACTCTGCCACATTTCCGCAGCAGTTTTTACCCAATTAACTTGATAACCTAATTTACCCAAATAGGTTTGCATTAACTGTGCATTGAGTAAATCATCCTCAACTAACAAAATTTTTGGAGAATGGGCAGGGGAAACCAGGGGCGGCAGGGATAAGTAAACGTGAGAATTATTAGAATCTTCAGAAACATCAGAATTATTCTCGATATCCTCAGCTTTTTTCTCGCTCTCTGCTAATAATTCAGCACTAGGATAAAGCGGCAATACAACCGTAAACCGTGAACCCTGATTAACTTCAGATTCAACTTCAACATAGCCACCATGTAGTTCTGCTAATTTCCGCGTCACAGCCAAACCTAAGCCCGTACCCTCATCACGCCCAACTAAAGCATTAGCGATTTGGGAATAGGGCTGAAATAGTTCACATTGATGTTCCTTGGGTATACCCGTACCTGTATCCCAAACAACAAAATGTACAAATCCGTTATGGCTTTTAACTTGCAAACCTACGGTTCCCTTTTGGGTAAATTTCAATGCATTAAACAATAAATTTAATAGCATCTGTTTGAGTCGCAGCGAGTCAGCCGTGAGTGTCTTCACATCTGGTTCTAACTCTAACCGCATCTGTAAACCCTTATTAGATGCTTTTTCCTTGACTAATGCAAAAACAGTTCGACATAGTGCGGGTAAATCAACCGCTTCTAACTGCACTTCCATTTGATTAGCTTCTATTTTCGATAAATCCAAAATATCGTTAATTAAAGCCAATAAATGCTTTCCACTAGACTGGATAATATTTAAATATTCTTGATGCCGAGCGCGATTTGGTTCAAAACCTTGAACAGATAATAAATGTGTGAAACCCAGAATCGAACTCAGTGGTGTCCGGATTTCATGACTAGTATTTGCCAAAAACTGATTTTTTATTTGGTTGGTACGCTGAAGTTCCTGATTAAAGCTTTCTAAATGCTGACATACTTGCTGTAGGGATTGGGTTTGTCTGATTTGTATCAATGCGGCAACACAACGCTCAATCGCCTGCTCGATAAATTGCGATCGCAATTTCTTGTTAACATCTTTGTTAGCATCAGCTAAATTTTCATTGTTTACCGGATTCGGGCGAGAAGCAACAATCAACCATCCCGCAATATTTTCAGAACCAACAGCAATTGGAAACGCAGCCGGAGGTTCCTGCATTGCCAAAGATTGTAAATCTTCTAAATCAATTATTTCTTCAAGCTGGAAATATAATTTCTGTTGTGATTTCAGCATCAGAGGCGAATTTTGAGAATTCAACTCCAATGATGAGGAAATATAAGCAATTTTACTCTTTGTTTCGCCGATTTGCGACAATGCGATCGCAACAGTTACTTCCTCTGGAAGTACAGCTATTTGTGACGATACTCCTAAAGAATGTATCGCCAATTGACTAGAATTTAAAACATCGCTGAGTTCGTCAACCACCACTTGAAAAATTTCGGCTTCAGTCTCCCGCGAAGGCTGCAAGTTTTGATTTACAGCAGAAACCAAACGTTCATTAAAGCGAGACTGTAACTTATTCAAGCCACGTTCTAATAACAGTTCGGCACGCAATTGCTGAACTGTCAGAGAAAGTGTTGGCGTTTCATCAACTTGTAGGTTTTTTTCTGGTAGGCTTGAATACTGCTGCATGGTCAACTCGACCGTCGGACGAATATAATCTCGCACAAAAGCGCAATAGTTCCTGTGTATACTAACGCACCATTATATCTATATTTATCGGTTAAAACTGAAAGTGTCAAATATAACTGAGAAGTTAACCTATCTACTGTACCAAATTATCTGTAAAAAGCAGCAATAACACTGAGATGTCATTAAACTGTAACAACTAATTCATCACTTGAAAATGAGAATAACTATGTTTACAAGTAGATATTTTTACCCGCTTGTGTGCCCAAGGGAGATTGCCCAGGAAGGATAGTAGATACAAAAAACGCAGGGACAGGAAAAACATGTTTCCTCATCCCTGCGACAGAGTCTTTTTTCGCATCAAAATAGCTTGGCGAATTTAACCCTCAAAAAACTTTCCACTCACTAAACAATAATGTGGAAATAGTATGCTGCTACCAAAAAGTTGATAGCCAACAGCAGGATTGCCCAAGCGGTACGGAAAGTATAAGGGGGTTTCGGACCGGGATTTGGGACATCTTGACCAACTGTAGGTGCCATTTTGATGAACTCCTAACTTTAAGAACTTCTTTAGAAATACCAAACAGCTGCCCTTATTGCCTATTTTCGTAAAAAATATTTTTAATGGGAATGGAAAAGATGATTTCCGGAGGAGGGGTAATACCAATTCGCAATACTCGCAGAGCGAGAAGCAAGCTACGCAATTAATAAATCTTGATTTTACAAGGGTTTCAGAATTTGGATATGTTTCACGATTTTAGTGAGCCTCTCCATCTCAACTCCTCATATCAAACCCAGCAAATTCGTTATCCTTCATTTTTCTTTGCGTCCCCCCATCTCACCATCTCCGCGTCAATTTTATCGTAATTATTTAGGCGAACCTGATATCACTCCTCCCCAGCATGGTAGGAACTACGAACTAAAGGAGCAGAACGGACGTGAGTAAATCCCATTTCTTGAGCCACAACACCAAATTCTGCAAATTCTGCCGGTGTCCAATACTTTTGTACTGGTAAATGTTCTAATGATGGACGCATGTATTGACCAATGGTTAAGCGATCGCATCCTACCCGACGCAAGTCTGCCATTGTCTCAATCACTTCGGCACTGGTTTCTCCATGTCCTAACATCAAGCCCGACTTGGTGGGAATTGTCGAATCGATATCTTTAACAGTTTGCAAAACTAAAAGCGAGCGTTCATATTTAGCTCCACGTCGAACACGATTCGTTAAACGCCTTACCGTTTCAATATTGTGATTAAAGCAAGCTGGTTTTGCCTGTGCGATCATTTGAATGCGCTGCATATCTCCATATAAATCAGGAGTCAGAACTTCTATTTGCACGCCTGGGTTTAACTCGCGAATTTTAGCGATCGTTCTCACAAAATGCCCTGCACCTTGATCAGCTAAATCATCTCGCGCTACTGAAGTGAGGACAACATAACGTAAGCCTAAAAGCTGTACAGCCTCTGCTACCTTTTGTGGTTCCTCCTCATCAATCGGCATTGGCGCATGTCCCTTATCAACTTGACAAAAAGCGCAAGACCTAGTGCAGGTTGGCCCCATCAACAAAAAAGTTGCTGTTTTTTGGGCATAACATTCTCCACGATTCGGGCAGCGCCCTTCTTCACAAATCGTATGAATTTGGCGCTGTTTGATTATTTGCTGCACCGTTGAAAGTTCGCTGGCTTTACCAATTGGACGACGCAGCCAAGCAGGCATCGCCATAATTTCCGATTTTAGTTCTGACTTTATTTCTGTGTTCGGGGACATGGTTAATGGTTAGGTAGCGACTACTGAGAAGGGGATATTTAGGCATTTATTGCCAAGTCTGTTTATTAATTGTCTATTAATATTATTCCTTCTCCCCTATCTCCCCTATCTCCCTCTTCATCATCTGGTCAAAATTTTAGTAATTACCTGTCCAGCCTACGAGTTCTTCTGGATTCTGTCATTAAATTTACTGAAAAAGCACATGTAAATACTGAGTCAAAGATTTACAAATTAGTTACATTTCCTAGAATCTACTATCCCCCAATCAATATAAATATTGGATATAGTGGGGTGATTCATTCATTGTTAAGGCGATCGCGCCATCTAAACCTAAATTATCTGTTAGAGCAAACAGTCGTGGCAAGTAACAAAATTCTAGTTATCGATGACACTACAGTTGTCAGGGTAAAAGTACGAGAAATGTTACCTCCGGGGAATTTCCAAGTTTTGGAAGCAAAGGACGGCATTGAGGGGTTGAAATTAATCCAACAGGAAAAATTTAGCCTGATTATGCTGGACTTTCTGTTACCAAAAATGAGTGGATGGGAGGTATTCCAGCAAATTCAAGCACAAGCAGATCTAAGGAAAACTCCCTTAGTAATTATGTCTGGTCGGAAAGAAGAGGTGACAGAAAAAATTTCGGAACCCTTTGAGTATTTCGAGTTTTTGGGGAAGCCCTTTGACCAAAAACAGCTGATTAGTGCCATCAAAGCAGCGATGGCAAAGGCAAAACAACCCCGTCAAGAGATATCTCAAATTACCGCCAGTACAAGTGGAGCTTCTAATGGAGTCGAAGGCTCAACTTCTTCGGCTGAAATTCAAGCATTAAATGACAAAGTTGTGAAGATGCAAACAGAAATTGATAGTTTGAAGAAACAATTAGCCCAAGTTGTCACCTTTATTAAACAAAAAATCAAATAACCTTCGCTGAACTATTATGTTCACAACAAAATTATCAAAGCCTGCATGTGCAGGCTTTTTGTTTGAGATGACCTTTGCAAACTCATTTCCATCACCCAAAAATAAAAAACCCGGCTGAACCGGGCAGATGCACTGTTTGTCGAATTTTAGTTGTTTAAAAAAACTATTTGTTAAGTTCGCAAGTTAAAGGACATGCCGCATAAACAGTGGTCTGCAATTGTTCAGCCTCTCCATTTAACCAGCTCAACCATTTAACGTCACTGGGATGGACTCCTTTTGCAGTCAAGACACCTGCGCCAATGACCACCGCCATCACATTAAAGAGAATCAATCCACCCGCAACTAGCAAAACTGCGCTAGCAGGCATCACAGATTGTAAAACCATTGACAACAAACATCCAACCGTAGCCATCAAAACAACTAATGGAAAACCAACAACTAACAAGCATACTGCCAATGTAAAAGTCCAGATCAAGAAGCTTTTAAGAACTTGCAAGGAATAGGTTTTTCCTAAATCGGATGCTTGAGATAATGCCATGACTTTATTCTCCCTAATTACACAGCAAATACTGAAATTGAAGCAATCAATTTGAATCGTTTCGTCCGCGATCCCGACCGGGGATCAACACCCTTGTAAAAATTTAGTATATATAAACCTCTTATAAAGATGAGCAATTCTTTAATAAACTTTACATTCTTTTTATTCGTTAATAAATAAATGCTGAGTCTACATTTGTTCGATCCAAAGCTTCCTGCCATCTATCTGAGGATATAGAACTCCACAAGTAGAAAATTATTCAGATGATTTTTGAAAGTCTATTAGCGATCGTCTTAACATTTCTTATGGAAAAAGCCCTTGCTTCTCATAAAAGTCCAAATATTTGATTGATACTTCTACGTCCAAGCAAAAACTAAGATCAATTACTTTTATTTATGGAAGCATGGAGGGAAAAATCAGCTTTTGATAGAGATAAGAAGCTTTTGATAAATGGAAACAAAAACCGAAAAAATCCCTTTTTTACGGTTAAGAAAGTGAGAATTCTAATTGTTGTTTGTAAAGAATCCACAATATTTCCGCAAATATGACTTCTCTCGTAAGTGTAGCACATAAATACAAAACATTTTATACATAAAAATCACCGTTTTATCACTGAATATATTTATCAATGTAGTTATGTTAAACCTGTTAATAGAAGCATATGAGGATTAGAACGCTTATTTTCAGCTAAACAATTGATACCACTAATCGGGATTCGATGTGAGCCATTTGTTTTCGCTTTAAATGCTGCATTAGCGTTCAGCAAAACCTTGTTAGCAGGTTAGTTCCACAAAGCGCGATCGCCTTTTCCCCTCAGATTCAAAAAATGAAAGGGAAATGAATTTAGTCAACCTATAACCATTTAAAAGTAAAGATTTATGACAGAATCACCGCTTGCATCCAGTCCCAGCCCAACAGTAACTCGTGGTATACCGATGGCACCGCCCCCACCGCCAACAGCAAGTACACAACGCCAAGCAACGCAAACCCTAGATATGGCTGCGAGTCGGGGCATGAACTCGACTGTACCAGTTCCAGCCTCTACTTCCACACCAGCCCATCGTCCGGGAACACCACCACCAATGCCTAGTGCGGCTGTTCCCAAGAGCAATCCCTCAGGATTGACGATGGCACATCTGATTAAAGAAGCTTTTGATAAAGGATTTTCAGACATTCATTTGGGTGTGGGAGAAGTGCCACGCTTCCGTAACCGAGGAGAAATCGAATCAACCCAATACCCGGAAGTCACCAAAGAATTGTTTATGTCTTGGTTGCGGGAAATTATCAGCGATGCAGAAATTCGTCGCTTTGAAGAACATCTCGAATTTGACGGCGCGACACAATACGATTTTGCTCGGGTACGGATTAACGTATTTGATTCGCTACGCGGTTACGCAATGGTACTGCGGTTGATTCCCTTAAAAATCTTAACTATCGACGAATTACGTCTTCCCCCCGTTTTCCGTGACGTTTGCCATTACCATAAAGGTTTGATTCTAGTTACAGGCCCAACGGGTTCAGGTAAATCGACCACAATGGCAGCGATGGTTGATTATATGAACAAAGAAATGCCGCGTCATATTATTACCATCGAAGACCCGGTAGAATTTGTTCACCAAAGTAGAAAATCGCTAATTAAGCAGCGTGAAGTGGGAATGCACACCCGCAAATTTGATAATGCCCTCAAAGCCGCACTCCGGGAAGACCCTGACGTGATTCTGGTAGGTGAAATGCGGGACAAAGAAACCGTAAACACAGCCCTCAAAGCCGCACAAACAGGTCACATGGTGATGGGAACCCTGCACACCAACAGCGCCGTCAAAACAATTGAACGGATTTTAAACCTATATTCTGCCGAAGAGCAGGATGCAATGCGGGTTGCTGTCTCTGAATCATTAGTTGCTGTAATTGCTCAAGGACTATGCCGCACAACCGATGGTAAACGGGCAGCATTCCACGATATTCTCATTAACACCGAAGCGGTGAAAGAATGGATTAAAGATGGTAAATATGACGAAATTACCGAATTAATGAAGCAAGCTAGTTTTGATGGCATGATTACCATGAACCAGGCTTTACTTAGCCTCTATCAAGAAGGTCGGATTACTGAAGAAACTGCTTTGGAAATGTCACCAACACCTAACGAAATGGCGCAATTCCTTAGAGGTCGAGTTTAACAGAATTAGAGTTCGGAGTTAGGAGTAAAGCTGTTCCATATTTAGTTTGCATCCCCACATAAGCAAAAATGCTTATCTACATGCTATTTAAATTTGTTTTAGCTGAGAAATTAATTGTTAGAAGTTAAGAGCTAGGAATCGCTAGCCTCAAGCTATGCTTAGATAAACAACGTTAAATATCTTAACTTTTAACCCACTACTCCTAATTCCTAACTTCCAACTAACTTGACACAAGAATTGCTACCGCAGTTATTCAAAGGTATTGCCCTATTTACACCTGGAGGAGATTTAGTTTACTGCATCGATCCCAGTAAACGGGGTCGATGGCATTTGCATTTGTGTACCACATTGCAAGAAATCTTAGATTTGCCAGAGCCGCCACATTTTTTGGTACCTTGCTACACGGCGACTATTGACCATTGGCTAGACCCTCGCACCAGGCAAATTAAAACTTTTGCGGAAGCACACCCAACTGTATTACGATATCAAGCTTTATTAAATGCAATTTTTGATACTAATAATTTGGTTTGGCAAGCTGCGCCTTGGAAAGAGGGAATATGCGATCGCATGGTTCTATCAACCTACCGTTCGACATTTCCACAGCTTTGGGAAGACCATGACTTAATCGTTCGTACTGACCTTGGGGAATTAGAAGGCAGCCCCTTATCTCAAGTAATTACCGATACAAAAGAGCAACAAAATACACCAGCCTATGTACTACGTTTATTTGTGGCTGGACATAGTCCCAATACCCAACGGATATTACAAATCCTCCACGAACTCTTAGAGAAATACTTGAGTCATCCCTATACCCTAAAAGTAATTGATGTGTTAAGCCATCCCGAACTTGCTGAAGCTAATCAAATTTCAGCTACACCAACTTTAGTGAAAGTATATCCCCATCCAGTGCGGCGGGTAATTGGGGATTTGGACAATATCGACAGGATTTTACATATGTTAGGAGCCAAGGAACAGTTCAAGTAAGAACTAATACCCATCAAAACTAAGGTCATTAGTCTCAAGCCCTAAGCCCAAAGCCTAAAGTTGAAATATTTCAACTTTGAACTCTTGACCCTTGACTAACGACTAATGACCAATTAAATAGATATTAGTAGGTACTATCTTGCGTCTCTATCTAACGCCAGCTATTTGACGGTAAGGAACGTCTTTTTCAATGTCAACATTGAAAGGTGAAAGTCGTTGTGGATTGTTACCAATAGGACCAAGACTTTGCGCCAGTGCCAAGAAGTTTGCAGGATCGCCTGCTTTGGGCTTCTTGTCTTGAGGAATATAACGACGAACTTCGGTTTGCCAGATGATTTGGGGGAAACCTAGTTTCGCGCGGGTGTAGCCTTCGTAACGCGGAGACTTGATATTGAAAGGTAATTCACCTTCACTGCGTCCAGGCAGATTGCGACGACGTTGGTAAGGAACTGTTGAATAGCCAAAGCTGCTTAAATATTCTTCGCTATCAAGCAATTGGTCAACAAACCCACGAATACCTTTAGTTGCAACTACGATAGACCAAGCAATCTTTTCGCGTTCGTTGTACACATCGCGTCCCAGAACACGCTGTACGCACTGTTCAACAAAACGATAGTTGTTGTTAAGGTCGTAGAAGCTTTTCTTAAAAGTATTTGAAAGTAGTAATCCGCGAATAAAATCGCGCACGGTAATTTGCCCGTTGCGAAGTTGAGATTCGAGGTATGTTTCGCGGTCAGACGCAAACGCATGGAAGAAAATCTGACGATAAGCAGCCTCAATCAGATTACCCATATCAGCCGAAGACAACAAGTTGTCAGTCGAGAAAACTCTAGGCTGGTCGTCATTTCCTACATCGTAGCCAGAAACACGCTGGTTCTGACTTTTCGGTGCGTACTCTAGTAGAGGTAATGCCACTATTGAACCCCCGTGAGGTTAATTAAAATTAATTTAAGTGTGAAGCATTTATCATCATATCCTTAACTGGGTATGACGTTTTCATCATCACTAAGCTCAAATTCCATCACTGTCCTTGCGGCAGTTTTTAAGGAATTATGCTTATTTTATTAAGAAATATCTTAAAGGAGTTGGTGAAGCTTCACTCAACTATTCTTATAAAAATTAACGAAACTTTACTACTAGATGAGGAGTAAATTAAGCCCAGTAGGAGCGGTAGGTAAGGAGAAGGAATCTCTATGATTTATGTCTGCTTTCCGCAGTTGAGCTATGCTGAGGGGGAAGTAAAGAGTGCTGAGTTCAGAATTACTATTGTAACCTTACCTTTACCCTTTTCCCTTCCCCTTTCCCCTAACCAGCCGGATTTAATCCATAGCTGATTAGTAAAGTGATGGCAGCGATGCCTAAAAATAATAACAAGACTCCGGTTGCAGGAGACAGGTCAGTTTCCCGCAAGAATGTAAGCAGGTTAAATGGTTTGACTGTGTCGTAAAAGCGGTAAATAGAGGCTGGTGGTAGTTGGTCACGATAATAGGAATCATAACGTGCCATCCTTGCAAATGGTAACTCACCGCGATCGCGTTGGGGTAAAATTCGTCTTCTTTGAAAAGGAACAGTACTATAACCAAAATTGCTCATGTACTCTTCACTAGCGAGCAAATCATCAATAAAACCTTGTAAGCCTTTTGTTGCTAATACAGTTGACCATGCCAACTTTTCCCGTTCATTATAAACTTCGCGTCCAAGAACTCGCTGTAAGCACATTTGGACAAATCTGTAGTTATTATTGGTATCGTAATTTCTGGTGCGGAATATATCCGAAGTCGCTAGTCCTCGGATGAAATCACGTACAGTAATTTGACCAGCTTTCAGTTGTGATTCTAAGGTTTTTTGGCGTGAAGAAACAGTCATTTGCTGTTCGTTAAATATTTGCCGATATGCTGCTGCAATTAATACATCCATATCAGCAGATGAAAGCAAATTATCAGTTGTAAAAATTCTTGGTTGTTCGTCACCAGGGACTTCATAAGCCGCTACACGCTGGTTTTGCGAACTGGGCGAATATGTTAGTAAAGGAATAGCCATATTTAAAGATTCTCCGCGCACTAAAATTTAGACCCGAGGGGAAAAATCTTGCTTTATAAGTATTCATTTAGTTAAGGATTCCGAAATCAAAATCAATTGGTAATTCTCACTGATGGTTGATATGGGAGAATACCAATTGACAAATAATTACTAATCGCTAACTTCTGAATCATGATTCTTCCTTATTCAGTTAACAGCTATAAATCAATGATTAACTGTTAACCGCTAACAGGCGGATAAAAATTTAGTGTTGGCAATGAAGTTTTGCTGGTTTGTTATGGGCAATAATTTCGGTGGGTAATAATTAGCGATTGCAAAATTAACTTTTTCACCATGCTAGAGTCAAGCACAACTAAGCCTCCCCAATCCAAAACGCTAAGGGATTAGTAGTAGATTGGCAATAGGGCCAACTTCGCAAACTCGATTCCATTGTTGTCGTTTCCCAAGTTGGTGGTTCTAAACCAAGCCCCAAACACAAATGACAAAGAATATTGGCAAACTGATAATTGTGTCCAGATAAACCTAAGTGTGCATGGGCATACTCATGGGCAACTATACCTAGCCAATCGTTAGGCGCGACTCGACCAACATCAATAAGTATAGTAGTGGGATTAATTAAAATATTACAAAATCCATCAATTCCCAGCGAATGCGATAAAGGTACGGCGAAAATTCTGATATTGCGTCGTTCTTGGGGATGGAAGCATTCATGACAAACTTGTAAATAAGTATTTAGTTGGGCATTGACAGTATAAATATTTTGACCAATCCAGTTACAAATAGAAATACGATATTCTTGGAGAGTGAATTCGCGATCGCTCATTCTTAATGTCGTACTCAATATTGTAAATGTAGGCTCTAGCACATCCACCATTTCCGGTTGCAACGCTAAACGCTGCACCATTTTTAGGTACTCTACACCGCGAGTATACGCATCATTGAGCATTGGTCAATAGAAAAGGAATAAGCAAAGGAAATATAATAAGGGAAGAAAGAAGTTTTTTTCTGATTTCTGCATCTCCTCTTCCCACCCTTATCTTTAAAATTTACCAACCTAAAACTGAAGCTAATTGAGGTGTCGCACTTACAGTTTCTACAGACACGCTTTCAATTTCACCATCAATACGACTTTCAACACAATAGGAAGCAGTGCTAAAACCGCCAAATCGCTTCACTGTACTGGTTCGCATCCGCATGTTTGTACCGGAAAACCAAAACCGCTCAATCGAACTCATGGTTTCGTAATCGGTAGTTAAAACGAGTCCATCTTCTTCATCCAGATGAAAACGTCCAACGACTGGCATAATTTCCGCATAGCCACGTTCACGTAATAACTTACCTTGACGAGCGTTGTCAGCATCAGGAACAATTGCGAATACTGTTTTACCCTCGTGGTTTTCTTCCCCCTCTCTATCCCAAGCCATCGTACCGAACCAGCGCACCCGCGAACCCCCAATCGATAAAGTGGGATCGATATTGTGCATTTGGCACAATTCAATGATTTCTGGGTCATCCGCAGCTAGTGTTTCTACTAAAATTTCTGATTCTCCAGTCTCGGAGCGCTTGAAGGCAAGGTGATGCGTTACCCGCGAAGACTTCCATCTGCCAGCACTTTGCTGAAAAAATTCCATTGCATTCATTTAAGTTTTTGGCTCCTAACTCTTAATTTACAAGGACGATATTGTTAACTTTTTTATTTTTGTAACTGTAATATTTAAGATTACAACTATCTGTAATTGTGTTTCAAGCTTTCATTCCTTTCAGTATCATATCCATTTAATTGTAAATTTTTGTAGCCATGAACTCTCATGGCTTGACAAAGTAGACAATATACATATTTATCTGTTAAACTGGTAGAAATTGCAAAACCACTAGTAATAACAGTCCGCATATTTTGCTGGATACTAGTTGGTGCAAGCAATTCAGTCACTAATAGGAGTTAATAAATGAACTTCCCCACTGAATTGACGTTAGAACAACAGTTCCGCTTGCAAACTTTAAAAGAACAAGTTCAAAGCTTGAGCCAAGAAGAAGCCCAAACATTTTTGTTAGAAGTAATGCGCCAGATGATGGTGAAAGATAACTTGTTCAAGCATCTCTTGAAGCAAGTTTGAGACTATTTACTGAGAAGACTGACTAGACACGCAAATATAGATTAATTGTTGGGATTTGATTCGACTTGAAATGGGTTAGGAACACAGTACTTCTTTGGAGGAGTAAAGAACCCCAGAAAAAAGAAATTAACGAAAGCTAAATAAATACGCAACCCTGAGTGAAAATGCTTGAAATTTACTCAGGGTTACGTTTTTTCTGGGGAAATAGCCCAAATATTCGTCAAGATGAATCAGTTGATTTTTATATACGTGAGTTCAATGGCGATTACAGAAACAAAAAGCTTGCCATGAAAGAAATAAGAGGAATTTACCCCAATACGGCTCAGTTAAGCTTAAAAAGCTGATTCGAGATGTGAAATTTGGGAGCTTTGGTTTGTTTTCCAGTACCTCTGTGTTTTGGTCTTTTAGAACGAAACTTCGATACAGGTTTTTTTATAACCCTGGGATTATTACGGTGAACTCGTTCGGGTAACAACGTATCTAAAATCTCCACGGTTAACCAATCGAAAAAAGGGGTAATTCTTCTGGCTGTAAGCGTTGAAATTTAGGAGATTCACGACGAATGACTCGTAATGTCCCTGTAAAACTCAAGCGTAATGGTGGAAACCCGGCATTGGTTGCAGCTTGAAATATTAACACTCTTACTGGCTACTGTTGCTTGTACCATTGCGTAGGAATGTAATCCCCTATCCCACATCAACAACATCCCTGATGTTACGGAACGTAATAGTCTTAATGCTCGTACTCGCTCTCCAATGCGATAAGGACACATTAATGCATCAAATATTATATGTGTTCCAGCTTCCACTAATATAACTAATCTAACTTTAGGGAACGCGGCTTGTGTCCCAGGACAACTACCAGGACGACCAAAAACTCTTGAGGCTTAACTGAACCGTATTGACTTAGTATTCCCAGATTTGGAAATAAATTGGCTGAAAAGCCAAAGTATTTAGAGTGGAAGCTGAATCACAAACTCAGTACCTTTACCGATACCAGAATGACAAATCAACTTTCCATTGTGGGTTTCTTCGATGATTTGTCGAGCTATAGCTAATCCCAACCCTGTACCTTTACCGACTCCTTTAGTAGTAAATAAATGGTCAAATATTTTTTGTTTAACTTCTTCACTCATACCATTAGCATTATCAGCTATTGAGATTTTCACATAATTATCTTCGACACATGTTTTCACAGCAATCATGTTAGGATTAGCTACAATGTCCTCAAAGCTGTGTCCATTTTTAGAGTCTTCTAAGGCATCAATAGCATTAGCTAAGATATTCATAAATACCTGATTTAATTGTCCAGGAAAACATTGAACTTGAGGTAAATTACCGTAGCTAGTGATAACTTCAATGGCAGGACGTTGTTCGTTAGCTTTGAGGCGATGTTTGAGAATTAAAATCGTGCTGTCAATGCCTTCATGGATATTAAATGGGACTTTATAATCTCTATCAGCACGGGAAAAAGTACGCAGGGAAGTGCTGATATTTTTTAATCTGTCGCACGCCATGACCATTGCGTTCATCATCTTCGGCAAGTCGTTTAAGCTATAATCTAAGTCAATTTCTTCAGCGTGTTCTTGAATTTCATCGCCGGGATTTGGGAGAGCTTCTTGATACAATTTCATGTGTTCGCTCAAATCGGCGATTGTTGGTTGAGCTTGTTTGAGACTAGCAGCAATAAAACCCAAAGGATTATTCATTTCATGGGCTACCCCAGCAACTAAATTACCCAAAGCTGACATTTTTTCACTTTGGATAATTTGTAGTTGTGCTTGTTGTAAATCTTGTAATGCTTTTTCTAATTCTTGGGATTTTTGCCCGACAACAGCTTCCGCTTGTTTACGTTCGGTAATATCTAATAACAAACCATCCCAAATAATTTTTCCATCCTCTTGTTTTACAGGACGAGATACAGCTTGAATCCATTTTAATTTACCAGAAGGTGTAATAATGCGCCCTTGATATTGCCAAGGTTGCAAGGTTTGTGCGGAAATGGCTACAGACTCATAAAAATAACTTATTTCCTCTGGGTGCATCAAAGAAATTAAGTTATTAGCATCTGCAACTGCTTCCTCTGGTAGAACTTCATAAATTCCATAGCATCCAGAACTTACATAGTTAAATGAAGCAATGCCATCTACGGAAAGTTGAAATTGATAAATCATCCCTGGTACATTTTCTGCAAGCCGTAAAAAACGAGCTTCACTTGCCTGTAAATTAGTGTAGAGTTGGGAATTTTCTAGAGATATTGCTGCTTGAGTGCAAAGTAAATTAATCACTTGTAAACGTTGGTTAGTAAATACCCCACTGATTAGTTCATTTTCTAGATAAATAATTCCCACTAAATGCCCTTGATTAATAATTGGGGTACATAATACACTTTGGGGTTGATGTGACAACATATATTGGCCAATTAAACCAGGAATATCTGTTTGGCAATTATCTATCACAACTGTTTGTTGAGTATTTTTGACGTAATTAATAATTTTCGTGGGAACATCTGGATAATTTTCTAGTGATTTTGGTTCCAGAACAGTTTTGATTTCTTGATTTTCAATCAAAGTAGTGGCTCGAACTTGCCAAGTATCTTCTTCAAAAAGCAGCAGTACAGCTCTTTTTGCGCCAGAGTTTTCGACAATAATCTGGGTAAGGTTGGTAATCAGTGTATCTAATTTCAGAGAACTAGAAATAGCTTGAGCAGCTTTGAGAGTAGAGGTTAAATCTAGTGCATCTGAAATACTAGTACTGTCACTGGTGGAAGTATGAGTTGCTTGAGAAGCACAAGGACGGGAGATTGTGGCAATAGTTTCTAAAGGATTGAGGTTAATTTTGCGCTGTTCGAGGATGGGTTTAAGTAGTTGGGGATAATGGTGTTCTAAGTCGGCAACTTTGGCTTTAGCACCCCAACGAGCATAACCATAGTAAGCTGCAATCAGGTATTCTTGAGCAATCCGGTCTTTGTGCCATTCCAAATAAAACTTAGCTGTCAGTTCGTTAGCCAGGGCTTCGTCATGGGTGTAATCATTGTACTTGGCTCCAGAAATAGCGCGATCGTAATACTCAGTGGCTTGCCAAGTTTGCCCTAGCCGTCTAGCTTTTTCTGCCTCTACCAACTGCCATTTATGTAAATGGTTCATGGGCGCATATTCAGCCCAATGTTGCAATTTTGCTTGATTTTCTGCGATGCGTTGCCATTGTATTTCTGTGAGTTGAGGCTCAGAAATTTGAGCAAGTACAATTAAAGAATCATGAAAATAAAAATTTGCTTCACAAATTGTTCCAGCGCCAGCCACCATATATTGTCTTGCTTGCAAAGCATCTGCATCTGCTAAGGTTATATACCCAAACAGCAGTCTTAATTTCATCCGCAGCAGATAGAAAAAGAACACTCTCACTAAATCCTTAGAAGCTAGTGCCTGAGTTACTAGCTGTTCTACATCTGGATTATTTTCCCAAAACCTTTGCTGTTGTCCTGTCTCGCCCATTAAGGATAGGGCAATCTGCCAATAAATAGAACAATAGTTAGCTGCTACTATTTGATTGAGGTCAAGTAGTTGCTGACGATAATTGCGGATTTGGGGTTCTAGTTCTGTTAAAGATTGACCAGATAAATAAGAATATAAACAAAATTGATGGGCATTATTACCGGCTCGGTCTAATTTTCCGGTTTCTAATCCGACTTCAAAACCTGCTTGAAAAATGGGTAATGTTTCACGCAGATGTGATTTACGATGATATAAAAATAACCCTATCGGTGAGAAAGTTGCTGCACGAATATCTTTAGCCTTTGGCTCCCAGGCAAGTTGGTAGGCTAATCGACCGAATTGATCGGCTGTTGTCACATCCTGGACAAATTTGATCAGGAGATTGCCATAAGCTGCATAACTGATGGCAGAGGAGGGACTGTTGCCATATTGCAAAGATAAATTGACTGATAACAGAATCAATAGGGGAAACAACGGCGAATTTGCCATATAACAAACTGGCATGATGTTTGCAGCTATTTGTATAATCCCCAATTTTTCTGGATCTACCATTGCTGGCAGGTAAAATAATTCTTCAATGGCGCGATCGCCAATTACGTCGTTAATTTTCTGTATGGCTTGTTGGATATACTGGGTATTTGGTGTATCTAAAAATTCCACGCCTAATGCTTGCAAAATTGCTTGACCGCTAGATATCGCTGCTAAAAGCTGATTTTGGGATGCTAATGCCTGAATTTTGACTATATAAACACTCAATTGCTCTAGGGGAGTGCTAGCGTGACTAATTACGGCATCAATATATTGATTCATGCGGTCAAAATCACCGCCAAGGGAAGATACTTCTGCGGCTAAGTTGTGCAATAGCAAAGTAATTTCATACTGTCGCTGCCAAGCTGCATCACCTAATAAAGATAGTCCCATCTCGGCATATTCACTAGCAGAGCGATAAGCTGTAGCTGTTCTGGCTTTGCGTCCAGCTGCGAAGTTGAGTTGGGCTAATTGATCGCGATCGCTTTGGTTGGTAATTAATGAAACACCACAATTCAACTGATTGACTATTTCAAAAATCCATTCTTCTCTGGATTCCGGCGTAATATGTTTAAGCAGCAGTTGGCCGATTTGATAGTGAGTAGCTTGTTTTTCAACATCGGGAATCAGAGAATAGGCCGCTTGCTGGACGCGATCGTGCAGAAACTTATAACTGACAATCTCTGCGTTTTGTCCTTCATCCTCAGATGCTTGTCCGACATAAAACTTATATTTTTCCCCAATCGGCAAAATCAACTCTTCTTGCAATGCCTTCCATAAAGCTGCCGCCGTTTCCCCATGAGATAGCCCAGATGCGATCGCCAAGGTATTTAAATCAAATTGACTACCAATACAAGCTGCTAACTTCAAAATGTCCTGAGTGATTGGAGGTAGCTTTTGTAACTGCAACGCCATCAATTCCACTACATCCTCTGTCAGTGCTGCTTCCTGCACCCGGACAACATCACACTGCCAATGTCTGGCTTCGCAATCAAAAATAATTAGTTCATCTTGATGTAGGGTTTTGAGAAATTGTGTCGCAAAAAAGGGATTGCCTTGGGTTTTTTGATACACCAATTTTGTCAACGGTTGCGCCAATGCTGGCTGACAATTGAGGGTATCGCTAATAAGTTGATTCAGGCTGGTTTGACTCAAGGGTTGCAAGGTAATTGTATTCACCGTTGCCCCTTTGTTAACCACCTTATCCAGGGTTAACATCAATGGATGAGTCGGAAATACTTCATTGTCACGATAGGCTCCAATTAGTAACAAATAACCTGGTTTTGATTCGGCAATTAATCTCTGCATCAAGTTGAGCGAGGCAGAATCTGCCCACTGTAAGTCATCCAAGAACATTACTAAAGGATGTTTTGGTTGAGTGAAGACTTGAATAAACTTCTGAAATAGTAAATTAAAGCGATTCTGTGCCGCATTCCCAAATAATTCTAAGGATTGTGGTTGTTTACCAATAATGCGTTCTAATTCGGGAATCACATCAATGATGACTTGCCCATTTTCCCCTAACGCCTGGAGTAGCCGAGTTTTCCAAGCTTGTAACTGAATATCGCTTTCACTCAGTAATTGCCCCATCAAATCCCGAAAAGCTTGGACAAAGGCAGATAAGGGACTGTTGCGATTAAATTGGTCAAACTTACCTTTGATAAAGTAGCCCCGTTGCTGGACAATGGGTTTGTGGACTTCGTTGACGACAGCAGTTTTACCAATACCAGAGAAACCCCCCACTAATATCAGTTCTGATGTCTCTTTGTTGACGCGATCGAATGCTGTTAGGAGGCTGGAAACTTCCTGTTCTCTACCATAGAGTTTTTCGGGAATAACGAAGCGATCGCACACATCCTTTTCGGCAATTTCAAAGTCTTGAATTTCACCAGTTTCTTGTAGCTGATATAAACATTTTTCTAAATCAAATCTTAGCCCCAAAGCACTTTGATAGCGGTCTTCGGCATTCTTTGCCATCAATTTACTGACTATTTCTGACAATACAGCAGGAATTTGCGGATTGATTTCATGTATTAATCTTGGTGCTTTGGCAATATGACAATGTAACAACTCCATTGGATCATTTGATGCAAATGGTAGCTCACCTGTGAGTAATTCATAAAAAGTTACGCCTAGAGAATAAAAATCTGTACGATAGTCAATCCCACGATTCATTCTCCCTGTTTGTTCTGGAGATATATAAGCTAATGTTCCTTCTAAGACGTTGGGATTAACTAGGGTTTGAGTTTCTCTTGGTAGTAAAGATGCAATACTAAAGTCGATTAATTTTACTTGTTTAGTTTTAGGATTAATTAAAATATTGCTGGGTTTAATATCTTTATGAATAATGCGATTTTGATAGAGTATATTTAATGTATTGCACAAGGCGATCGCTACTTGTAAAAACTCACTAACAGAGAACACAGAATTCTTCACAAAATAATCATTGAGAGAAATTCCTCCAAAATCTTCCATCACCAAGATATAGCCATTTTGGAACGGTTCTAGGCTATAGGTTTGGATGATTCCGGGATTATTGAGATTTTTGGCGATCGTATACTGATTGCGGAATTGTACTAGTTCGCCAAAGCCAGGATAAGAATTTTTCAGCAGTTTAATAACTACAGGTTTGTTATCAGTTTCTCGAACTGCTCGGTAAACTAAAGTTCTCGAACCATCATAAAGTTGCTTGCTGACGGCATATCCAGGAATACTGACTTGAGTGCTAATCATGTTCCGTTCTGGCTAGATAATTTCCTACTTAGTGTTCCCAGATTTACCAGTAAATTAGGTTATTGTTCGCTTTTGGCAGCGGGTGAGCAGTTTATTTACGGAAAGCAAAGATTTCTGTTAGGGTTAGGGACTTGCAAAAAAATAAAATACCAGCATAGTCTAATGTCGAGCGATTCAAAGCAGACCCCAAATTTCGCTCAAACTTTTATTATGCGCGAATTAGTGCAAGAGCAGTCAGGGAAGCATTGATATCAGAGAAAGGGTACGAAGAAAGTCAATTACCTAGCCGCCAAACAATAGGAGAAATGTTAAATCGGATGGGATACATTTTAAAAAAACATTAAAAACGAAACCTCTCAAAAAAATCCCGGAGACAGATAGAATATTTGAAAATGTACATTCGGGGA
This sequence comes from Calothrix sp. NIES-4101, assembly GCA_004296455.1. Classification (GTDB taxonomy): domain Bacteria; phylum Cyanobacteriota; class Cyanobacteriia; order Cyanobacteriales; family Nostocaceae; genus Brunnivagina. The sequence continues at coordinate 1,738,324 of AP018280.1, read as the reverse complement.
ATCGTGATTCAGGTAACAACCCTAAATCTCTCAGAATATCAATTGATTCAAAAGCAAAAGTCAAAATCGGAAACTTATCACGAAATCAAGTGAGTTTGTTTGAAGGAGACTATCAAAAAGGTGTTAGTGTTTCTTGTGAAGAACTAGAAGCTTTAAAAACATTCTGGCTACGCTCAGATAATTTACCCAAGTGGGATGTTACCGTAATTCCTTGTTGACTGGTATTTTATTTTCGCGCAAGTCCCTTACCACCGCTTCCGCAACTGAAGCATTGACAGCCTTAAGACGATCGCCAGGCGATATCCTGCTGATCTGTGATATTGGAATGCCGGAAGTTGACGGTTATACGCTGCTGCGGCAGATTAGAGCCTTACCATCAGAACAGGGAGGCACAATTAAAGCGATCGCCCTTACAGCCTACGCTGGCGAGTTAGATCGGGAACAAGCTTTATCCGTAGGATTTCAGGAACACATTCCTAAACCTGTAGAACTACAGGTACTAGTGCAGGCGATCGCGTCTTTAGTCAATTAATCACAGCGAAACTGAGAAATTTCACGAAATTTATCGGCTATGTGAAATTTTGCAGATCACGCTGGAATTTCAATCATAAACTCAGTACCTTTACCAACAACGGAATGACAACTTAACTTTCCATTGTGGGTTTCTTCAATGATTTGTCGAGCTATAGCTAACCCTAATCCTGTACCTTTACCAACTCCTTTGGTAGTGAATAAATGGTCAAATATTTTCTGTTTAACTGATTCACTCATTCCCTTACCATTATCAGCAATACTAATTATTACATTGTGATTTTGGACTGAGGTTTGAATGGTAATTTTGTTAGGATTTGCCTTAATTTCCTCGAAATTACGTCCTGTATTTGACTCATCTAAAGCGTCAATAGCATTAGCGAGAATATTCATAAATACCTGGTTTAATTGTCCAGGAAAACAATCAACTTGTGGTAAATTGCCATATTCTGTAATCACTTCAATGGCTGGACGTTGTTCGTTGGCTTTGAGGCGATGTTTGAGGATTAAAATTGTGCTGTCGATGCCTTCATGAATATTAAATGGAACTTTATAATCTCTATCAGCACGAGAGAAAGTTCTTAAGCTGGTGCTAATATTTCTTAATCTGTCGCACGCCATAACCATTGCATTCATCATCTTCGGCAAGTCGTCCAAGCTATAATCTAGGTCAATTTCCTCAGCATGTTCTGTAATTTCTTCACCTGGATTTGGCAGAGCTTCTTGATACAATTTGATGTGTTCGCTTAAATCGGCAATTGTAGGTTGAGCTTGTTTGATAGTTGCGGCAATAAAACCTAAAGGATTGTTCATTTCATGGGCGACACCAGCAACTAAATTACCCAAAGCTGACATTTTTTCACTTTGGACAATTTGTAAATTTGCTTGTTGTAAATCTTCTAATGCTTGTTGAGATTTTTGGTAAAGTATGGCATTTTCGAGCGAGATTGCAGCTTGAGTGCAAAGTAGATTCAATAGTTCGATGCGATCGCGTGTGAACGCCCCTGTAACTAAATTATTTTCTAGGTATAACACTCCGAGGAACTTACCTTGATTTAAAACAGGACTGCACAAAATGCTTTTCGGCTGCTGACGGATAATATACAAATCATTAGCTAAAATCGGATCTATCCTAGCATCAGCTAGCACAGCAGTCTGCCTTTCATGTTGAACTTTATAAATCAGCTTTAATGGAATTTCTTCACTTTCTTCAATAGGAATGTTCTGTAACACAACTGGTTCTGTTTCCCCAGTGATGAAACCTTTAATCAGCAGTTGATGTTCTTGAATATCCTGTTGAAAATCGTCTCGAAATAGCATTAACACACATTTATCAGCGCCTGCATTTTCGATCGCAATATGCAACAACGATGCAAGCAGTTTTTGAATTTCAATTTCGCTAGACAGGTTTTGTGAGGCTTTGAGAATGGTGGCTAAATCCAGAGAATCGGAGATGCTGCTCGAAGAACTAGTACAGGTGACACTTCCCAAAGTGAACAGAGTTTCGTTAATGGAAAGGGGAGAACGGGTTTGCTTTAATATGAAAGCAAGTAATTGTGGATAGCGTTGTTCCAAGTCAGCGACTTTGGCTTTCGCACCCCAACGCGCATAGGCATAGTAAGCGTTTATCATATATTCTCCGGCGATACTTTTACCCCAGTCAAGGTAAAATTTAGCCGCCAGTTCGTTAGCTAAAGCTTCTTCTTGGATATATTCGTTCGCTTTGGCGAGGAAAATTGCCTTGTCGTAAAACTCGATAGCTTCAGCTTTTTGTCCTAACACTCGATATTTTTCTGCTTCTACCAAATCAACTTTATGTTGATAATTCATTGGCGCATAATGTGCCCAGTGTTTTAACTGAGTTTGATTCTGCTCTACCCGTTGTAATACCTCTGATACTTCTTGTAATTGCAAGTTCAAAGTTGCTACAGCAATCAAAGAATCATAGAAATAAAATGACGGCTCGTATACTAGTCCCTGAGCCGCAACTAAATAGTTTTTGCACTCAATAGTATAGTTTTGTGCATGTTCAATTTCTCCAAACAAAAAGCAGAGCATGAGTTTATATGAATAGAAAACTCACAACTCACTCACATCATTATCAGAAATTAACTGCGGCAGAAGTTCCGTCTCTTGTACAGCTTCCCCAGATAAAATACAAGGATGTTCACCAAAACCAAGTAAATTGAGTGCAGACTGCCAAGAAAGACGACAGTGATTAGCTAGTCCCACTTGATTGAGTTGCATCAAGCCATTGTAGTAAGCACGAGCATCCTGCTCTAAGGTGACAAGCGGTTGATTACTCCAAAAAGCAGCGTTACAAAAAGTACGAGCATGATATCCTGCAAACTTTGTGCTGCCAACTTCTAAAGCAATCATATAACTTTCTTGCAACAGTGGGAGGATATTTTTGATGTGAGATTTGCGGTGCAGGATAAAACCTCCTAACACTAAAAGCACTTCTGGTTTAATAGCTTTAGCGTCAAATTTTGAGATTATTTGTAGTGATAATTGAGCAAATTCTGTGGCTGCATTTACATCTTTTACAAGATTGCAGAGAATAAAACCATAGTTAGCGTAAGCAAATGCAGAAATGATTGTATTTCCATGTTGAATGGATAATTTAACTGATAACGTAATCAGTAATGGACACAAAATAGAACCGGAGTTGTAAGCTGGGGGAATAAGAGCATAGGCAATCTGGATAATTGCCAATATTTGCCGATCTGTCATGACAGGCAAATCAAATAAATCGGCAATTTTTCTATCTTTTATTAGTTCATTAATCTCTTGAATTGATTGTTGAATATCTACTGGCGTGGGTGATTTGGCAAACGTAACCCCAAACTGATGCAGGAGTGTCTGCCCAATATCCAGAGCTTCGACTGGTTTATTTTGAAAAACATAAGATTGAATTTTAATGCAGTAGACATTGACTTTTTCTAGCAAAGAATGTGCTTGTTCAATCACACTATCAATCAATCGCTCCATCAATTCAAATTCGCAGCATAAAGAAGCAATTTCTGCCGCTAATTCATAGAAAGACAAGCTCATTTCATATTGCCGTTGCCAAGCTTGTTCTCCTAACAATGATAATCCGGTTGCGGCGTATTCTCCTGCTGCTTGATAGGCGGTAGAGTTTTTAGCTTTGCGACAAGCAATTAAATTCAGTTCTGCTAATTCATCTCGTTGATTTTGTTGGGTAATTAAAGCAGTCCCATAATTTAATTGATTAACTATTTAAAAAATTTTCTCTTCTCTAAGATCTGGAGAAATTTGTTGCAGCAATAGTTGTCCGATTTTGTAGTGAGTAGTTTGTTTTTGTTCCTTTGGAATCAGGGAATAAGCAGCTTGTTGTACCCTGTCATGTAAAAATTTATACTTAGCTGATTGTTTATGATTATTTGATAATTCTAATTGCTGATAATCATCGCCTTGATAAAACTTATAAACCTCGCTAATTGGTAAAATCAATCCCTCTTGCAACGCTTCCCATAAATTCGTCGCGATTTCAACCTCTGATTGTTCTAAAACAATAGCCAAAGTTGCTAAATCAAACTGATTACCAATACAAGCTGCTAACTGCAAGATATATTGAGTTTCTGGCAGTAATTTTCGCAATTGAAAAACCATAAAACTTACAACATCATCTGTAAGGATCGTGGATTAAATAAAGTGTAATTCTGGTTTAGCGGTGTAATTCCATTGGGGCAAAAATTCATCAAAAACAATCTTCATGTTTGATTTGAAATCTTCAGCCACTTTTCGACCCGTTTGATAGGTTTTATCGAGAATCGTTGTAAAAACTTTGAGTCCTGTGCGAGTGGTTGCCTTTGCCATTAAGTCTTTTACAGTCTGGATACTCTCAAAAATCATCCCCTGACAAACGCGAGAGATATGAGGAAACAAACGATGCTCAATCGGATTATACTTGGAGGTGTAGGGCGGATAATGAGCGATACGAATTTCGATGCCCAGTTCATTAACTAATGCCTGTAAGTCCTGTTTGAAGATGTAATAGCGAGAGCTATTGCTACCGCCACCATCACATAACAGCAAAATTGAATTTGCCAAAGAATAACGCGTCTTACCATAGGTGTTCCACCAGTAGCGAATTGAGTCACAGGCTAATTCACTGGTATCGTGGCTGATGCCAATCTGGATATAACCCACATTGTCTGTTATATCGTACAGCCCATGGGGAATGGCAACTCCAGTCGCAAGCGTTGGCCAATCATGGTCAAACACCTCTATCGTTTCTTGAGTGTATAGTTGTCCCTCCCGGTATAACTGCCCAATTAATTCTTTTTTTTGGTGTCCATACTCATGACCGGATTACCTGCCGTTTGATAAGAGTGCTTAAGTTGGTCAATCGTCTCAAATTGCTCGTTGCGATATTGATTCTCTCCTGTTGCCAGGGTCTTTACTGCTTTACGTTTACGAAAGTTATATTTCTCCAACAACTGGTCTACCACTGTCACACTCACTTCGATTCCTTCATTTCCCAGCAATCCTGCAATCTCATGACGCTTGAGATTGGTCCACTTGACACTTTCATCCATCGGCGAACCTGCTGTGTGCCTCTCCAACACTCGCAAAAACGCCTCGTCTAATCCAACAATTGTCTCGAAGGCTGATTTCCGTCCACCTCCGGGTTGGCGAATCCTCTCCTGCCCAAGCGCCGTTTCGTCCTCAAGTTCTCGCAAGCCTAATTGTAAGGTTTCGTGATGGCATCCCAGCAAGCGACGGATGTATGCCTGTCCCCCGTACCCTAATTTTACTGCTTCAATTGCTGCATATCGGCGGCAATCCTTCTCCGACAACGATTCATAATATCGTTGCATTTGAACTTCAATTTCACCAGGGTAAGGGTGCATCATTTACCAGTTCTCAATTTACCCTTCTAGTGTACTGATATTATTGGCAGTATTACACCTTATTTAATCCACGATCCTAAGCGCTTGAGTTTTTAGTTGGGCGATATAACATTGCCAACAGCCTAGTGCTAGATCAAAGTGAATGATATTTTCTTGATATAATGATTTAAGAAACTGGGTTGCAAAAAATGGATTACCCTGAGTTTTCTGAGAGATTAATACAGAGAGATTCCGTGCGATTTCTTCTGAACATTTGAGTGTGTCAGCAACTAATTTATTTACTTGTACTTGACTGAGTGGTGCTAAAGTAATCATGTTAATTGTTGCTTGTATCTTTTGAATTTCACTCAAGGTCATCAATAATGGATGTCCAAGATTGACTTCATTATCACGATATGCACCAATAATGAAAAGATGCCCGGTATCAGCCATTAATAGCTGCATTAACTTCAGCGATGCTGAATCCGCCCATTGCAAATCATCTAAAAATATTACTAAGGGATGTTCAGGTGTAGTAAAAACTTTGGTGAATTTTTGAAATAATAAATTAAATCTATTTTGTGCTGCTGTTCCTGGTAATTCTACTGCTGCTGGTTGTTCGCCAATAATGTTTTCTAATTCGGGAATAACTTCAATAATTACTTGTCCATTTTCACCAACAGCGTCTAATATTTTATTTTTCCATTCCTGAATTTCCACATCACTTTCAGTCAATAATTGCCCCATTAAATTACGAAATGATTGGACAAATGCAGAGAAGGGGATGTTGCGGTTAAATTGGTCAAATTTGCCTTTGATAAAATATCCGCGTTGTCTGACAATTGGTTTATGTACTTCGTTGACAACTGCTGTTTTACCAATCCCTGAAAATCCAGCAACAAGCATCATTTCCGTTGCACCCTGACTGACTCTCTCAAATGCTTCTAGGAGGGTTGATACTTCGGCTTCTCTGCCATAAAGTTTATCAGGAATTATGAAGCGATCGCACACATCCCTACTAGCAATATCAAAACTTTGAATTTCCCCAATTTCTCTTAGCTTAGTCAGACATTTTTCTAAATCAAATTTCAATCCTAATGCACTCTGATATCTATCTTCAGCATTTTTCGCCATCAGCTTACTGACGATTTCTGAGATAACTAAGGGGATATCCAGATTAATTTCGTGTAATAATGGCGATGTTTTCGCAATATGGGAATGTACCAATTCCATCGCATCACTAGGTGGAAATGGTAACTCACCAGTGAGTAATTCATAAAAAGTTACACCCAGAGAATAAAAATCTGTGCGATAGTCAATCCCGCGATTCATTCTCCCTGTTTGTTCTGGAGATATATAAGCAAGTGTTCCTTCTAAGACATTGGGGTTAACTAGGGTTTGGGTTTCTCTGGGTAGAAGTGATGCAATACTAAAGTCGATTAATTTAACTTGTTTTGTTTCTGGATTAATTAATATATTACTAGGTTTAATATCTTTATGAATAATTCGATTGTGATAGAGTATATCTAAGGTATTACATAGTGCGATCGCTATTTGTAAAAACTCAACAAGGAATGCTACAGAATTATTCACAAAATAATCTTTGAGGGAGACTCCCCCAAAATCTTCCATCACTAAAATGTAGCTATTCTGGAATGGTTCTAAGCTATAGGTTTGGATAATTCCAGGATTTTTGAGATTTTTAGCGATCGTATACTGATTGTGGAATTGTACTAGTTCGCTAAAACTGGGATAAGAATTTTTCAGCAGTTTGATAACTACAGGTTTGTTATCATTTTCTCGAAATGCTCGATAAACTGATGTTCTCGAACCGTTGTAGATTTCTTCGCTAACGCTATATCCGCGAATATTTATCAGAGTGCTAAGCATATCTCTAAATCCTCAAAATTGCTAGATTTAGTCTTCCCAGATGATGGGGTATAAGTATCAATGGGACAGAAAATCGAGATCAGAAAATTGTGTCCAAAAATTAAAAATAGTAAAAACAAAAAATTAACAAGCTAAAATTCCCCAAGAATGTCATCATAATTGAAGTACAAATATACGGGAGATAGAACTACGGTTTACGCACGTCCCCTTGCTAGATTAATCGAACAGTTGCAACGCTTACCAGGCGTAGGGCCTAAAACTGCCCAACGTTTAGCCTTGCACATACTCAAACGTCCTGAGGCCGAAATTGAAGCATTGGCACAAGCGCTTGTAGAAGCTAAAAAACAAGTCGGTTTGTGTCAGGTTTGCTTTCACCTTTCTGCGGAACCTGTTTGCGAGATTTGCCGCAGTAGCAATCGTGATAATGGTACTTTTTGTGTTGTCGCCGATTCTCGTGATGTGATTGCCTTAGAAAAAACTCGCGAATTTAAAGGCAAATACCACGTTTTGGGTGGAGTTATTTCCCCAATTGATGGCATTGGTCCCGAACAATTGACTATCCAAGCTCTAGTTAGACGAGTTAGTAAAGACCAGCCAAAAGAAGTGATTTTGGCTATAAGTCCCAGTGTCGAAGGAGAAACAACAACTTTATACATCGGTCAGCTTCTTAAGCCATTTACGAAAGTAACCCGAATTGCCTTTGGTTTACCTGTCGGTGGCGATTTGGAATATGCGGATGAAGTGACTTTAGCGCGAGCTTTAGAAGGTCGTCGGGAATTAGATTAGACCCAGATGTTGAAGCATTGTGTCTTGAGTTTATAGTTCATTTGCTAGGTTTTATATAAAGTCTGTTTTAATATTTACCTTCTAATTTAATGCTAAGAATAATTAACGGGACTTAAACATTTTTGAGACAAAAACAAGGCTCAAGCCTATACAGGACAAAGAAAATACATCAAAAGCTAAAAAATGCGCCAACCCTAGATATATCAAGAAACTAGGTCAATTGATGTCAAAGTCTTTCTGTATATACATTTGATAGCTTTTTGAGGCTACTTTTTGTCTAAGTCCCATTAATCAATTAGGATTAATTATTCATGAGCCTGACTTGGTATTATGTCAATCTTTCAACTCTGCAATTAGTCCCATAATATGAATTTCAATTTGTCCTAAAGCTTGATTGGCAGCAGTTTTATCTATATCGTGAACTAGCCAATACTCCACATTATCTACCCATTGTGGAAATCTTTCTAGCATCAATAAATGGTGTTCAGATTTATCGATCGCAATTATTTTGGTAAATTTTTGGAAATCTTCTAGTAATGCAGCTTGAGGATATCTTTCTTGATTGAGTAATTTTATTCCATGTGCTGCTAGTGCTGATTCTGCATAGTGGGAAATAGCCCCTATATTTTTGCTACCACGTTCTAAGGCTAATCCACGGGAATCAGCTTGCCAATTTAGTTCTTGTTTACGTGCAAGGTGATTGAATAAGTGTTCGGCAAAGCGACTACGGTAGTAGTTACCTGTGCAAAGAAAAAGGATAGTTTGCATTGGGGAGTTTGATGATTAATTACAGAGAAATACTGTTGAATGTAGCACTTTTTTATGTTGTTGCGTTAAATTTACTTCTTTATCCGTTGTTACCTAAACGGCTTAACAGCAAGTATTTTTAATTCTGGAGCCTCATAACATTTTTTTAAATTAGGCAACTGTATAAATATTGAAATTTTAATCATTAGATGTTGCTAAATAATCAAGATAGCTTCACCTTAAAAACAACTAATATTTATAATTTTTATTCTGAAAAAAGTTATGACAAAAGAAGTAAAATCTTTTTAGTAGAATTTAAAAAACGCTATGATACTAACTTTTTTAGAAACATTAAATTTAATTAATTCTCCAGATATAAGTTTTGAGGATTCATTAGTCAAGAAAGGTATCAGTGGCAATTACAAATATGAACTGTGGAACACAACAGATACTGTTGGCTACTATTTAAAAGTTTGGAATTCTCAAAAACATTCTCACAGCATAGCCCCGCGTGTCATTGGTAGTTTTAATTCAACCCAAGCAGCTTTTGAATATTTGAATTATCATTACGCTTAACACTTAAGGTATTTTTCCGTATCTTCATTTTCAAGATAAAGTAACCCAGTTTTTGCCACTGGGTTATTTTTTGGCAAGTCGGGAGAAACTACGAATGCAACATTTTTATCTCTAGAAAGCTCGTAACGAGGAAATCTGTGACTTAGACTTTGAGGTATCGAAAGCAATTTATGGGTTTTTCTATATCTAAAAGCTAGATCAATTCTTCTTAGTAAATCTTTATTTAAATAGCAAGAAAAATATACAAAGACTGCGAGTAGCGAAAAATGCTTGATTCTCCGCGATTTAATAGAGAATTTTAGTCACATAATCGCTAAATTAGCAATTTCATACTAATTGAGGTATGTTTATTTTTGTCGAAAATTAGTAAACTAAAATACAATTCATCACTTCATTTTCTGCATTCTTTTGGGGGTATTAATGAGCCGTCCAATCATACTTGGTATTGTTGGTGATAGTGCTGCGGGCAAAACCACTCTGACAAAGGGTATTGCTCAGGTACTCGGAGTAGAAAATGTGACAGTGATTTGTACTGACGATTATCATAGGTATGATCGCACTTCACGGGCAGAATTAGGGATTACAGCATTACACCCAGACTGCAACTATCTTGATATTATGCAGCAGCATCTATCGCAACTGCGGATGGGACAGCCAATTTTAAAACCGATTTACAGCCACAAAACAGGAACTTTTGAAGCTCCAGAGTATATTAAACCTAGTAAATTTGTAATTATTGAGGGGTTGTTAGGCTATTCGACTCGTGGGGCAAGGGATTGCTACGATATCAAAGTGTATCTGGCTCCTCCCGAACAATTACGGGCAAAGTGGAAGGTAAAACGTGATACCCAGAAACGAGGTTACAGTGAAGAGCAAGTCTTACAAGAGTTAGAGAAACGCGAACCTGATTCGGAGGCGTATATTCGCCCTCAAAGAAAATGGTCTGATATTGTTGTCAGCTTTTATCCTCCAAGTTCGGAACTAGAAGAAGTAAATGGGAATCTGAACGTGCGTTTGGTGTTGCGTCCGACAATTCCCCACCCTGATTTTACGGAGATTTTAGCATCTGGAAATGGAAATTTGAGTTCGGCAATTCGCTTGGAATTAGATCGAGATATGGGTAAACCCGTCGATGTTTTGGAAGTGGATGGTCATGCGACATTAGAGCAAGTGAACAAGTTAGAACAGATTATTTGTTCAGATATGCCCCATCTCAAGAGTATATGCGATCGCGAAGCAAATCCCGAACTTGGTAAAATCTCTGGGACTACTGGCGAGACTTTGCAAAGTTACCCACTAGCACTAACCCAACTATTGATTACTTACCATATCCTCAAAGCAACCCAGACTCATCTTTAAATAACAGCATACAAAATAAATAAATACAGATGGGAAATAATTATGGATTTGAAGAGGTTAAAGTAAACATAAATAATTACTTCATTTCCACACCATCTGAATTAGTTTTAAGAAACTGATTTGATAATGCAAAACCTGAATGATGAATCGCTGATTCGTAGCTGGAATCAAAATGCCCCAGCATGGATAACTGCGATTGAAAATGAAGAAATTGAAAGTCGCAAAACTGCCACTAATCAGGCAATTATTGATGCAATTATGAGTTATTCTCCCAAATTTGTTCTCGATATTGGATGTGGAGAGGGTTGGTTAACTCGCGAGCTCACTCGCCTAGAAATAGAAGCTATTGGTATAGATGCAGTTCCCAGACTAATTGCAAGTGCCAAGGCTCAGGGAAATGGCAAATTTTTAGTCTGTTCATATGAAGATATTTTAATTAAAGATATTTTAGTCACCACTAATCAAGATAGAAATTTTGATGCCGTTGTTTGCAATTTTTCGTTGCTTGGTGAGGCAAGTGTAGATAATTTAGTTCACTCAATTCCTAAATTACTCAAAAATAATGGCTTATTGTTTATACAAACACTACATACAGCCACAACTTGTCATGAACAGCCTTATGTTGATGGATGGCGACAGGAATCTTGGAATGGCTTTAATTCTCAGTTCGTCGAAGCATCTCCTTGGTACTTTCGCAAACTAGAGACATGGATTCAGCTTTTAATATCTTCCAACTTTTCAATCTTAGAATGCCGAGAGCCAATTTATCGTCAATCTCAAAAACCTGCTTCCATAATTTTTGTTGCTCGACATAGTAGAAAGGGACACGAGATTCCTGTGCCCCCATACCCATAATTTATTCAACTTGCACAACCCAAAAATTCTTCTTCACATAATACAATACGGTGCAAAGGAAGACGTTTGATAACTCCTTGTTCTTCCAGTTGAGTCAAAGCACGGGAAATAGTCACGCGGGTTGGGCCTAGCATATCAGCAATATCTTGATTAGTAATACGTAAATCGATCAATTTTCCTTTTTCAATGTTTTTACCAAACTTTTTCGCCAACCATGCCAATAATTTCATGAGCATCGCATCAATACTTTTCTGACTGCGAATTACCATTAATTCTTCTGTTTGCTCAATATGGGAGGTTAAAGTCTCTATTAATTGATGATTTTGTCCCAAACTAAATGGTATAACTTCAACTGAACTTAAGCACTCAATGATATATGGTTCTATTGCTGATAATGCATCTCCGACAACATCGCCTGCACTCCACACGCCCAGAGTCACAACAGTTCCATCTTCAAGATAGGTAATAGTTCTTACTATTCCGCTCTGGATATGCCAAAGATTTTTTTGCCCCGTTGGGATTAAAGCACGACGTGGAAATACCTGTATTGCAGCCTTGGCAGAGGTTTCCGGGAATTGATAGATAGCAGACATACATTTTCAACCGAATCTTTAACAGGGAATAAGTTAGTTACAAATATATCAAGCAAAGACACCGTAAAAACATTTTTGGAAAATTTATTTGATTAATTTTTCTTTTACGTCTACTCTTTAAAACCAATAAATAAATATAAAGTGATCTAAACTACAATTCAAACAATTTAATTTTTAACTACTTACCTCTTTGGTAGCAGAGTTAACACTAATTAGCCCTGCTACTACAGACGCAGTTTTGTGCTAGTTTGTAATCTCAACTAATGACTCAAAAGGGTTATGAGCTTATCCTCCGTCAAAATTTAGATGCGAGATTCTCACATATTGAGTGTAATTTAAGTCAATTTTTGACAAATTTCCGAATGATTGAATTGTTTAATTTGTTTTCGTTCAATATATGCATTATTGGCTGCTAAGGCTCGATTGACTGCACTAGTAATTGCCATTAAAGAAGCCGTGACAATATTAGAGTGAACGCCAACACCATGTAAAGTCTCTGTCCCCAGATTGCTAGTAATTTCGACATAAGCCACTGCATCTGCGTTACTACCAAAATGACGAGAATGTTCTTCATAGTGATGAATTTGTAAATTTAAATCCCTGGCTAAACCCAATTCAATACTACTGGTGGGAGTAGTTAAAGCTATTACAAAAGCATCAATTGGACCATTTCCTTTACCATGAATCGTCAGATAGCGATCGCTTATTTGTAATTGAGCAGACAGCATTTGTGTACCATCTTCTGATAAGTACAATTGATGCGATATATATTTCAACAATTCTCTTTCTTTTAAGTACTCTTGCTCGAATAATTGCCAAATTTCGCTGGCAGATAATTCTTTGCCACTCGCATCCATAACACCTTGGACAACTCGACTAAATTCGATTTGCAATCTGCGAGGCAAGGTGAAACCATAGTCACGTTCCAGCAAAAAGGTAATACCCCCTTTGCCAGATTGACTATTTACCCGCACAATCGATTCATAACTACGACCAACATCTGCGGGATCAAGTGGTAAATACGGGACTTCCCAGAATGTATGAGGATTTTGAATTGCAAAACCTTTTTTAATTGCGTCTTGGTGCGAACCCGAAAAAGCAGTGAAGACTAAATCACCTACATAAGGATGACGAGGATGTATTGGTAATTGGGTACAATCTTCAACAATGCGCGCCACTTCATTGATATCGGAGAAATCTAAACCAGGATGAATCCCTTGTGTGTACAAATTTAATGCTAATGTCACCAAATCGACATTTCCAGTACGTTCTCCATTGCCAAACAAGCATCCTTCGACTCTTTCTGCACCTGCCATTTGTGCCATTTCCGCCGCCGCAATCCCGCAACCCCTATCATTGTGTGTATGCACAGAGAGAATTATGCTATCTCGACGATTGATGTGGCGATGCATCCATTCTACTTGGTCTGCAAATATATTTGGTGTTGAGACTTCCACTGTTGCCGGGAGGTTAATAATTGCTTTGCTTGCTGGTGTCGGTTGCCAAATATCCAAAACGCGATCGCAAATCAGTTTAGCAAATTCAAGTTCGGTTGCTGTGAATGTTTCGGGAGAATATTGAAATTGCCAGTTGGTTTCAGGTTGAGTTGCTGCCAGTTCTTTAAATAATTTAGCGGCGGTAACTGCTAAATTAACAGTTCCTTGCTGATCTAAATTAAATACAGTACGACGAAACACTGGTGAAGTCGCATTATATAAATGTACAATTGCTTGTTTTGCTCCCCTCAATGCTTCAAAACTGCGACAAATTAATTCTTCCCGTGCGGGAGTCAAAACTTGAATTTTGACATTATCGGGAATTAATTGCTGTTCTATCAAACATCTGACAAAATCAAAGTCGGTTTGGGAAGCGGAAGGAAAACCAACTTCAATTTCTTGGAAACCAATCTTAATTAACAAATTGAACATTAGTAATTTTTGTTCAATGTTCATTGGTTCAATCAATGCTTGATTGCCATCACGTAAGTCTGTACTCAACCAAATTGGCGGATGGGAAATTATTTGATTTACCCAATTGCGATTTGCTAAGTTAATTGCTGCAAAGGGACGATATTTCTTTTCTGGATTTGTCAACACGTTCGTTGTTTCCTAATTTTTTCATGTTGTGTTTTTGTTTGAGGGATTGCGGCAAAAATATCAGAAATATGCGGAATATTCGCAAAAGTTTGAAGATTTACAAATGGGCTGCCAGGTTGCCACAAAATCCACATCTGACAACCCGAAAATAGTCGCAGCAATGCCTCGAATGTTATATAAAATTGCATAAAACCTCTAAAAATTAGGAGTTATATTATGTCCGCTTGAATACTTATTAAGACTGACACGGAGACTTAAAGACGCGGGGACGCAGAGAAATTTTAATTGTAAGTAATTAGCCAAACATGATATTAGTTATTGGGTTTGAGAATAATCGCTGGGAAGCTAACTATAGCAATTAGAGAATTTCTCCAAAATTGCGATCGCAAAAATTTATGTTCGGGGTTAATGATTGTTGTCCCTAAATATTTTCCCAATTCGTGAAATATTTCTTTATTTCCGAGAAAAATACTGTAACTGCTGATATACAGACTAATTCGCTAGTCATAAAAGCATCAACAATGTTCAAGATGAATGAGGAATTACTACTCAAACTCTTTTCGATAATTATTGCTTGTACGTGAAATAATTTTATGTAATCAGAGTTAAATTTTTATACATAGCAGCACTAGCCCAAGTAGGAGGCTAGAAACTAGTTGTAGAGATAGCTGCTGGGTAAACATAATTATTGGTTCCACTTTGGTTCCACTACTTGCTTTGTAGTTTACCTTTCCAGATTGAATTTGGTCAAGTATTTATGTTGGCAAAGATTTTTGTTCTTGAGTTTTGCCTCAAAAAATTTCTCCAACCAGCTTTCGTGAAAGCTAGACTCAAGCACTAGACTCAATGAACCCAGTTCTTTGAATTTCAACATTTCCCATAGTCATCTTGTTTGTTGATGAGAATCGGCTTCATGATATGGAGAGAAACCTGAATACTAACTTGATAAGTAGGTCTCATTCTCAGCATTGATGAAACCGTGCCACTGTAAACAATCTTAAAACTGCGGAAGTACTCTTAGCCTTAAAATAACAATACTAAATGCGATCGCCAACTTTTTTCACCACCCATGAGAATATTTCAAAACTTTCTCATATTTTTTGAGTCAAATTTGGCAATCATATTTTTTTGAATCCTCTCTTCACTAACATCTCTCCACCTTATTCCAGCAGAGTTCCAATCTCGCAACAAAAATTAACATTATTCGCTCAAACGCGCCCATGCTTTAAAGACACATTGGAGAAAGAAACATCAATGTAGTCGTCTACTCTATTTTCTAGTTCTATATTTACAGCAACCCGAGAAGTCTAAGAGTCACTAAAAGAGAAAAAACAGTTGTAACAGTGGGATTTACAGTTTCAACCCATGCAAGTGTAATTGGCGAAAAGCGAGTTTTAGTAGAAACCGAGTCAACATTTTCCATCCCCATAGCTGCTAGGGAATAAATGCGACAAAAATTCTTCCTTGCCTACTCGCTACCGCCAGAAGCCCAAAACTGTGGCAAAAATGTAAAATTTCAATCGTTGTCTTGACACTAAACCGCTAAAATGGTTCTTAAATTTAGGTTTTTCGTGGAAATTTTGCGATCGCACTATGCATTTTTGTATTAGGTGAGCTAATATTGTTACTCCTGAGTGTTAAATCCCTTTTGAATTGATTAAAATACTTTGTATACAATAAGAACAGTTTGTCAAGTCTCATAAGGGTGACATTTCAGTAGTACGCTCGCGTGCGACTAAAATTAAATAAGCTAAAGTTAAATGAATCTACCATTGGGCGGATTCCATCCGAATTTAAATGATGTAACCAAGGTTGTTGGCACATCTCAAGTTGAGTCACTTGAAGCAAACAAGACTCATCAAACAAAATTAAGTGCCTGTGGCAGATTCAGCTAAATTGCGCCAAAATTCCAGTGCGGGAAGCTGTAAGTCAGGGTGAACCTTCACCAAGGGCATCTATAGTTAAGGGTAATAATGCGGTTTCGCAACTAAAAATTGA
The DNA here is from genome assembly GCA_004296455.1 of Calothrix sp. NIES-4101. Classification (GTDB taxonomy): domain Bacteria; phylum Cyanobacteriota; class Cyanobacteriia; order Cyanobacteriales; family Nostocaceae; genus Brunnivagina. The sequence goes on along the minus strand of AP018280.1, from coordinate 1,722,037 downwards.
GGAAAACACTTTCCCATATTTAAATTAAATTTCCCTGTAGATTCCATGAGTGAGTAAACCCCAGCAACGAAAATGACAATTGTCCACTCACAAACCCATACATTTCAGTGTAAAAATGAGTGCAATAAGGCTTCCCCTCCCGGTTAGCAGAACATACCCACTTACCACACAAATCGTGCTTTGGAGAATTACTTGAATCAGACAGAATTTTAAGTGTACGGAATCTTTGAAAGTAACAACAATATCGTTGTGATTACATCAAATTTTTGCCACAATTCAAGTGTATGACTATCGCATTAAATTTATTATTGGTAACACAGGCTTTACTTTACTTAATTACTTCATGGATATTACACAAAAACAGTGCAATTTTTGTGAAACAGGCTACAATCTAAACAGCCTTGACAAAAAAATATCCCTTGGGAAGATATTTTTTTGCATGAAGTAGTAATTTTTCTACCGAGAATAGTCTGTAACTGGCTATTTATTTGTAATTGATGTTGCTTGGCAACATTTAATTACACTTGCATCAGATGGAGAGGTTCTATCGAGATTTTTTGATTGCAGAACACAGAACCAAAATGGAACTTGTAGCAGCAATTAAAGTCACAATAGAAACTTGAGGAAGTACTGAATACTAACTAGTAGTTAGTCCAAAGACGTGGTTGAGTATAAAATGTAAAATTTTTACCACTTTATATCCCGACAACACGTATAACTTCCGAATATATCTTAGGTTAAATTAGTCATAGATCCCTACCGGGTAATGACAGGTCAGCTAGCTTAAAACAGCATAATTGATTCTGCAAGGAGCATGAGGAACGCGGCATGAACCAGGCTAACAACGTACTCGAAAATATCTATCAGCCTGAACTAGAAGTTGGAAGTCAGCCTGATTTCGAGTTTGAAGCACTCTTAATAGATGATGAAGAGGACTTACTGCTTGGCGACGATGGTGAAATGGATGAGTTCTTAGAACCATCCTCGGATGAGGAGGATGCTAAGTCTGGAAAAGCCGCCAAATCTCGCCGTCGGACGCAAACAAAGAAGAAGCATTATACAGAAGATTCAATTCGTCTTTACTTACAAGAAATTGGTCGAATTCGCTTGCTTCGGGCGGATGAAGAAATTGAGTTAGCACGTAAAATTGCCGACTTACTGGAATTAGAAAGAATTCGAGAAAAATTGTGCCAGCAATTAGATCGTGATCCCAGAGATAGCGAGTGGGCAGAAGCAGTAGGGGATGAATTACCGAAATTCCGCTATCGCTTGCATATCGGTCGTCGGGCAAAAGATAAAATGGTGCAATCAAACTTGCGCCTTGTGGTTTCAATTGCCAAGAAATATATGAATCGTGGTTTGTCTTTCCAGGATTTAATTCAGGAAGGTAGCTTGGGTTTGATTCGCGCTGCTGAAAAATTCGACCACGAAAAAGGTTATAAATTTTCCACATATGCAACATGGTGGATTCGTCAGGCAATTACAAGAGCGATCGCAGATCAATCTCGTACTATTCGCTTGCCAGTACACCTGTACGAAACTATATCACGGATTAAGAAAACAACCAAGTTGCTTTCCCAAGAAATGGGTCGCAAACCTACAGAAGAAGAAATTGCTACCCGGATGGAAATGACCATTGAGAAGTTAAGGTTTATTGCCAAATCAGCGCAATTACCTATCTCCTTGGAAACTCCTATTGGTAAAGAAGAAGATTCACGTTTGGGTGATTTTATTGAGTCTGATGGTGAAACTCCCGAAGACCAAGTTTCTAAGAATTTACTTCGTGAAGATTTAGAGAAAGTTCTCGACAGTCTCAGTCCTCGCGAACGTGATGTACTGCGTTTGCGTTACGGTTTAGATGATGGTCGCATGAAGACACTGGAAGAAATCGGTCAAATCTTCAACGTTACCCGTGAACGTATCCGTCAAATTGAAGCCAAAGCACTGCGTAAGTTACGTCACCCGAACCGTAACAGCGTTTTGAAAGAATATATTCGCTAAATACTTATGAGTAGTGGCTAAAGATTGATAGTTAATGAATACTATTTTTAGTTATCTTAATTATTAATTCACTACCAATAAAAAATAATCTATAGCCTGCGAATGTGAAAGCATTTTCAGGTTTTTATTTTTTATATATTTGTAAAACTTGACAATTTGCATCCAATAAATCTGAAAAACCTGAGAAGATTGGCACATTTCTTCCCAGGTTTAAATATCAACATCAGGTATTTATGAAATTAGCGTTGCAAAAATCTACAGAATACCCCAGAAATGTAAAAATCCTTTACCGGAGAACAGTTCGATTAAAGCAGCAGAAACAAAACCAATCATAGCCAAACGACCATTCCAAATCTCTGCTTGTGGAGTAAAACCCCAGCGCCAAGCATTACGATCTTGTACTACGGGTGCGTTGACATTTGTTGTTGTTGTATTCGACATAAGTAGTACTCCAAAATCGGTTAGTTAATCTTTGTAACCTTATGTAAATTAATATAACAAACTTTTGCTCGTTGTTACATGCATTTACATATTAATTATGTATTTATATATTGATGATATTCGCCAATTTAATCATATTTATTGATAGCTACTTTCAATAATCTGTGCTAATACAAAACTTCATAAATCAGATTATCGAAGGCATTATATCTGTGAGAGCTTTCTAGTCATGCTAAATAGCTCCCCTCCACCCAGCAACATGAACTAGGGAGTTACCGGGAAGAAAGGAACTATTTCCCACAAGTAGTATATTTTGCTACTCTAATTTATCTAAGTTATGGTATCTCAACAACAGAGATAATTTTTTCATCCCGGTTAAGTTGGATAACACTTTCACCCAGACTATCGCGACCAGATGCAGTGACAGTATTCAGCGCCAAACGCACTACTCGTTGCTGATTAGTAATTAATGCGACTTCTGATTCTGGATTAAAGAGTGTAATTCCTGCTAAAGCGTCAGCTTTATTGGTAAATTTACAAACCTGAATGCCAATATCACCTCGGTTAGCCGATCGCACATTACTTACTGGTAGTTGTTTGGCATATCCTTGTCGGGTAACTAGTAATACTTTATCTGCGGTTTTAAAGCTAACACAGCCAGCCATTGCTTCGTTGAGACGCAAGCGCATTCCTTGCACGCCCATTGCGGTGCGTCCCATAATTGGCAGTTGCTCCTCATTCACTGTTATTCGCAATAAACGTCCACCGGAACTAGCTAAAATTACTTGTTCTCCAGTGTTTGTAAATTGAGTTTGTAATAATTCGTCATCTTCCTTAAGTTTTGTAATGGTGATGCCGCGACGGGTAAGGGTAGTAAATTCCGATAGAGATAAGCGTTTGATGCGTCCTTGTTTCGTCAGCAAAATCATCTCGCCTTCAGGTTTTTCTGGTTGCATGAAGCGGGTAAGAATGCCTTCGGTTGCTTCTCGAGCGGTGTTACTTAATAAGGTAATCAGTGGGGTGCCTCGAACGTTGCGTCCGGTAGAAAGGGGGATATCACCGACACTAATGGGATAAACTTTAGCTCCTGTGGTGATAATTAATAATTCTTTGTGGGTATTGGTTTGGGTTGTTAACAGAGTAAAGTCGTTTTCGGAAGCACTGTGATCAACTTTTGATTTTTTGCCATTGGGTTGATTGCGTCGCACATAACCGCGATGGGTGAGTTCGAGGATAGCATCTTCGGGAGGCGCATCTAATTTGGGATTTTGGGTTCTGAATTTGGGATTCTCGTCATCCTCATCACCTTCACCCTTGATGCCTTTGCGCTGTACCCTAATTTCTTCGGTGATGATTTTAGTGCGACGTTCATCACCAAATTTACGTTTGAGGGTACGCAAATCTTTTTTCAAAGACTTGAGTAATTCCTTGCGATCGCTCAATAATCTCTGCAAATTGACGATTTGCTCGGAAAGTTCATCAAATTCACGTTGAAGATTTTGCTGTTCTAAACCAGTGAGGCGACGCAAAGGCATTGCTAAAATAGCATCAGCTTGGACTTCAGTTAATTCCAACCGACTAATGAGGGTGATTTTGGCTGTGCTACCATCGGGAGCTTGGCGCAAAATCGTAATTACTTCATCTAAATTTGCTAAAGCCTTGAGTAAACCTTCCACCAAATGGGCACGATTTTCAGCTTTACCCAACTCGTAACGATAGCGGCGACTGAGAGTTTGCTCACGAAAATCTAAAAATTCTTGTAACAGATTTCGTAAACTGAGTTGCCGGGGTTGTCCATTCACAATCGCTAACAGAATCGCCCCAAAATTCGTTTGCAGGGCAGTTTGGTGATAGAGATTTCCCAAAATTTCCTGGGGATTAGTATCGCGTTTGAGTTCAATAACTACCCGCATACCTTCTCTATCACTTTCGTCGCGGATATCGGAAATTCCATTCAACCGTCCCTGGTTCACAAGTTCGGCAACTTTTTCAATCCAACCAGCCTTATTAACTTGATATGGTAATTCAGTGACAATAATTGCTGTGCGGCGATTTTTGCCTTTAGCTCCAGCCACTTCTTCAATTTTGGCAATTCCGCGTAAAACTATACTACCCTTACCCGTAGTATAAGCCTCCCGAATCCCGGAAATACCAACAATTTCACCACCTGTGGGGAAATCGGGACCAGGAATGAATGTAAACAATTTTTCATCGGTTAACTCCGGATTATCAATGAGCGCAATCAAGCCATCGACAATTTCATTCAAATTATGGGGCGGAATATTGGTTGCCATACCAACAGCAATCCCTGCACAACCATTCAAAATTAAAAATGGTAATTGCGCTGGTAAAACGGTGGGTTCTTGCTGTGAGTTATCGAAGTTACCAATAAAATCGACAGTCTCCTCACCAATTTCCGTCAGCATCCCCTCATGACCGATAGCTGCAAGACGAGTTTCCGTATATCGCATCGCCGCCGGAGGGTCGTTATCAACACTACCAAAGTTTCCGTGTCCAGCCAGTAGGGGATAACGACAAGAAAAATCCTGTACCAACCGTACCAAAGCATCGTAAACCGACTGGTCACCGTGGGGGTGGTACTTACCAAGAACATCCCCAACTACACGGGCACATTTTCGATAAGGACGTTCTGGGGTCAAACCAAGTTCATGCATCGCATATAAAATACGGCGGTGAACAGGTTTTAAGCCATCGCGGACATCGGGTAACGCTCGCCCGACAATCACACTCATGGCATATTCAAGATAAGACCGTTGCATCTCAGTATGCAGGGCTGTGGTGATTACCTGTCCCGTAGAGAGAAGGTTTAACTGTTTTGCCATGAGTTGTTACCTGAAATTTAACTACACAGAAAGCTGTCACTTGAGTCAGAAAAGGGCTGAAATTAAGCACTATTGAACCACAGCATAGCGGATGAATTGTGCTTAAACACAAAATTTTGATACTTCAAGGATAAAAAGCAGTAGTATTATCCTTGATGACGGGGAAACATATGGATTAATAAACAAGGAGATCGTGACTGTTTCTAATCAGGCGGTCATCCCCCCTTCACCTTAACAAGCGAATTGCTCATGAAAACTGTTCTGATTGTCGAAGACGATCTAATTAATGCCCGCGTTTTTTCCAAAATTTTGACCAAGCGGGGCGGCTTGGATGTCAAACATACGGAAAATGTGGAAGAGGTCATGAAAATTGCCCAAGCAGGAGAAGCTGACATCATTTTGATGGATGTTTCTTTGTCACGGAGTGTGTACCAAGGCAAGTCTGTTGATGGTATCAAAATTACACAAATGTTGAAATCTGATCCACAAACATCTTCCTTGCCAATTATTTTGGTGACAGCACATGCAATGGAAGGCGATCGCGAGAGCTTTCTCAAGCAGAGTGGTGCGGATGCCTACATCTCTAAACCCGTTGTTGATCATCAACAGTTTGTTGACCAAATCGTGGCACTCTTACCCCAAAACAACAATTAGCAACTCCAACTGAGATAGCAAGATTAAGTCATGGTTTCTGATTCTTGTCAAAATTTCTGAAAATAATGTCGTACTGATATCCTCCCAAATCACATGTTGCTTAAGAAGCAGTAGCCCAAAAACCTATCGGGCTACTGCTTTCTATTTTTACAATATATATGTACTATTTTGTGTGTAATAAATCAATAGGGGAATGGGGGAGAGACATGGAGATTAACATACTGATGTGTTGATGTCTCCCCAGATTCCTACTGTTTGGGGGCAGATTGACTTTCACGTTGTTGAATAGCGGCTTGAATGCGGGGTGATTCAATGAATTTTTTGGTATCACTGAGTAAACGGCTACCCCAAAGATTTTGTTTGAGAAAATCTAAGTCAGCATAACGGCTATCAATGCGAAGTGCTTGTTCGCCCAATGCAATACCCTGTTGTTGATTTCCTCTGGTATAGGAAGCAACGGCTAATGCCATTAAAGGTTCTGCGGCTTGTTTGTCTAGAGCAACAGCAGATTGCCATTGTTTAACGGCGGTTTGTGTATCACCCTGTTCGTACTTAATTAAACCAATGTTATTAATGGCGGGCCAGAATTTTTTGTTTTGAGCGACAGCTTGATTGTATTGAGCGATCGCATCGGGTAATTTGCCCAGCATATAATAAGCATTGCCTAAATCAAATAGCCCTTCGGGATCGTTGGGCTTTAACTTTAAACCAGCCATATAGAAGTTGCTGGCTTCTAGATATTTTTGCTGTTGGAAATGTACTGAACCCAGGGCAAACTGGACATCAGCATTTTTAGGGTTAAGTCCTTGAGCTTTTTTGAGAGATGCGATCGCATTATTGTAATCTTTGGTTTGTAGGTATAAACCGCCTAACAGGAACCAAACGCGATCGCTCTTAGGTGCAAGTTGTGATGCTAATTTGGCTCGCGGTAAAGCTAACTCATATTGTTGAAACTGCCCTAATGAAGCTGCTTCTTGAGCTAGGCTTAAACCTTGTTTTTCTAGTTTCGCTGCATCTAGTTGCACGGTATGAGGTATCAGTGCTTGCGCGGAAGCTGTTTTCGGCATTACCCACAAGCTACAGACAACCAAGAGAGAAATTAAACCAGTTTTTTTTGACACAGTACCCCCTCTATTGCCACAAAATCAAACAATCTTTCAGCTAGCTTAAACTATCTCAGCTATTGACGACAGCAAAATGTTACATATCTGGGAAGATGAAGACGCAAAGACAGCAGGGAAAAAGGTAATTGTTATATCATTTCTCCAAAATCTGGCAACACCTAAACTAAGTCCCCTCGTCACCGTCTGTTACTTTGTTTGGGAAAATTGGTATTACTTGTGCGTATCTTCTGCAATCACTAATTTCCATTCTTTCTCACAGTAAAAATTTAATGGAAAGTCTGGCTTTGCTAAATATAGACTTAAATAAATTTAGCTATGCGTGTTGATATCCACAAAATGCGCTAGCTAATATCAAGCAAAATAGCAACAATGTTTAACGGTTAATGGTTAACAGTTAAGCATATCAGTTGACATTAGCTTATTATTTGTCGCCTCTTGTTTGTGCATCCCTCCAAACCAGTTAACAGATTGATTTAATTCTTTTGATTTGATTTTCCAAGTTTATCGTTGCTTGGAAAAATTTTGCATTCCTTGAAGTTCGTTCAAATCTGTTTTGCACCAATTGCTGACATACCTCTACAAAGCACCAGATATGAATTTTTCTAGATTTCTTCTGCATTCTTCTAGGATTGCATTTGCTCCCCAGTTTCTATTTTGGAGTATTGCGATCGCAATTTGTATCCCCACATCAGCTCAAGGCGCTGAGGCTAAGAATTTATCGGTGGTGCAGAAGAACTTAGGGGAAAACCCTGCCAACACTACATCCCCAGGCAAAGCGGCAGATTTACTACCTGTAGCAATTCCTGTTCCTCCTCCTGCTTTTTCTGCTGCTGATGCCAATGTGACTAACCAACCAGAAAAGTCCCATCACGAAAAATCTCCTTCTCAGAAAGAGGTATTACAGCCCAATAATTCTCCCGATGCCGAAAAAAAATCTCATGTTGAGGGAGAGAAGTTACAGCCGAAAAAGCAACCAATCAAGTTGCAGCCTTCTCGCAATTCTGAGAAAAAATCTGGTTCTCACGGGAAAAAACATCAGCATGAAGGGAATTCCTCTCCTTTGCTTGTTCCTAGTAAACCGGAAGAAGTGCAAATTCGGGAAAATCAACCTCTTACTCTCGAACAAGCTCTAGAAATTGCCCGTAACAGCAACCCACAATTAAAAACTGCAATTTTAGAATTAGAACGTAGTCGTGCAGGGTTAAAGGAAGCTGAAGCGGCACTCTACCCAACTTTTGGGATCAATGGGAGCCTCACAGAAAGTAAATCTGCCCAAGATAGTTTATCTGTTAATTCGGGTATAGCTCCTCCTGGTAGTGATAAAGCCAGAACCGCATTTACCGGGCAGGCGGAGATTAACTACAACATTTATACATCTGGTCGTCGTTCGGCAAGTATTCGCGAAGCAAAAGAAAGAGTGAAAATTAGCGAGTTAGATGTCGAGACAAGGTTTCAAGAAATTCGCCTCAGCGTCACAACACGTTACTATGACTTGCAAGCTGCTGATGAACAATTAAGAATTTCGGCGGCGGCGGTGGAGAATGCTCAAGCAAGTTTACGGGATGCTCAAGCACTTGAACGGGCGGGAGTCGGCACTAAATTTGATGTTTTGCGATCGCAAGTGAATTTAGCTAATTCCCAACAAGATTATACCAATGCGCGTTCCCGCCAGCAAATTTCCCAAAGACAATTAGTGTCGCTGTTAAATTTGCCACAAACAGTTAATATCAGTACTGCTGAATCAGTAAAAATTGCCGGGTTGTGGCAGCAATCCTTGGAGGAAAGCATTGTCAATGCCTACCAATATCGTCAAGAACTCCAACAAAGGTTAGCTGAACGCAATATCGGCGAACAAAGACGCAAGTTTGCTCTATCACAACTAGGGCCACAAGTAGCATTAGTTGCAACCTATGATGTGTTAGACCAATATAACGATAATACTGGCGTTACCGATGGTTATTCAGTCGGTGTGAAAGCACGCTGGAATATATTCGACGGAGGTGCAGCAAAAGCCCAAGCATCTCAAGCAAAAGCTAATATTGCGATCGCGGAAAGTAATTTCACCAACCAACGTAACCAAATTCGCTTTGAAGTTGAACAATACTACGCGCAGTTGCAGTCGAATTTAGAAAATGTACAAACAGCAACAGCAGCCGTAGAGCAAGCACAGGAAGCATTACGACTGGCAAGGCTACGGTTTCAAGCTGGAGTTGGGACGCAAACCGATGTCATTGCGGCGGAGAATGATCTTACCCGCGCTCAAGGTAATCGTGTCACGGCTATTTTGGATTACAATCGTGCCTTTGCGAACCTGCAACGTGCCGTCTCAGCCAAAGTATAAAGATTATTTGTAGAAACGCGATCGCGTTTCTACAATTTGCTTACCTGTTCTTCCAGTCCTCACACCATGCTTTTAACGAGAGTTTATTTACCAGGTTACGGATGTTAGTTGGTAATATATATATCTGCGTGAAACTAGTAATTAGTCTTCACAATCGATTTTTGTGAATTTAGCGCGATCGCAACTCGCTACTGAAAATATAAGTTTGACTATGGCTACGTTAAATAAAAGTTATGTTTTTGTAATTCTTATTATTTACTCAAATTTTCCTCACCCATTCCACAAGATTTCCACAGATATTTGCTAGTTTTCCACAGCCTTTTTACGGTTCAATAAGCTGTTTGTCTCTTACTGGGGATTTGCCCTCATCCACAGGTCTTTGCTGCGAGATACTGAGTTTTTGTAAAGTAAAGTAAAATAAATAGGGCTAAAGGGCTTATTGTTACGTAAATATTTATTCTTTATAAATTCTCTTGTAACATTTCGCAGCATTGACAAACCTCCCCCCTCTTGCCGCACAATAAATCGGCTTGCATTTTTAGTCCGTTGGGTCGCTGTGTAAATTTACGATTACGGTTGCCACAAAAAACCGGAGAAACAGAAAGTTTGGATTTTGCCACACAACAGGCTACAAGCAAGGAACAAAAAGTTGATGGACTTCAATGGAGAACCTTGGTATGAACGCAACAGTTAGCTTATTTACAGAAATTCCGGAAACCCTCCACGAATCCCTCAAGACTTACCTTGATGCTCATCCTGACTGGGATCAAAACCGAGTGTTAACGGCGGCTTTGTCGCTGTTTTTACTTCAGAATGGTGAAAGCGATCGCTCTTGCGCCCGCGTCTATCTGGAAACGCTGTTTCAGCACTCCTAAATACCACTAATTCTGAAATCAGTGTTCCTAATTCAGCACTTCTAATATCTAGTTGACTTTGCTAAGTTTTATATTTTTAGCTTGATTTTTAGTAATTTTGGTGCTGTTCTCAATAAACTTATCAATCAATAAATCAAAATGGGGCACTCTTGGGAGTGCCCCATTTGTATTTTTATCTAAATCGATAATTATTATTATCTTCTTTTATTGGTGATGTAACTAATCGATGTAATTCCTCGCCAGCAAGATAGCACCCTGAAAACCGACAAATATAACAGCAGTAAAAACAACCCTAGAGTTTGACTATTAATCCAACTGCTCACAAGTCAAAAGAAAAGCCAATTCTGTTGAAACTTGTCTAGAATGTTCAGGTTACAGTCAGGCTTAATGTAGTTAAAACTACCAGTAACTGAGACTAACTAGTGATATGGATGATGGTATAATAGCTATCTCTAGCTATAGCTATTTCCTAAAACCTAGCAATTAAATCTATATAGAAAATTTATTCCATACGATAAAATTTGAGCGCAGGACAGTGAATTCAGCTAAGTAGTTAGAACTAGACTTGGATTAAAAGTTTTTAACAAGCTGCTTGTTTGCGGCGGCTTAACCACAAGAATGTTTAATAGAACGTAACTGTTTCGACTGAGCCAGATTCAGCATTGCAAATTGAGGACAATTGCAACTGCAATGCTTAAATAGGAGATTTTTCAGACGGTACTTGAGCAGGACATTCAAATTTATATCCGACACCACGTACAGTTTGGATTAATGCTGGCTGGCTGGCATCAGCTTCAATTTTTTTGCGAATTTGACCGATATGAACATCAACGACCCGTTGATCGCCAACATATTCATAATCCCATACTTCCTGAATCAGTTCAGCTCTACGCCAAACACGACCAGGATGGCTGGCAAGAAAATGTAACAAGTCAAATTCCAAAGCTGTTAAAAGTACTGGCTGGGTATTGAGAGTTACTTCACGTCTAACAGGATCAATCATCAACTTCTCAAATACAAGGCGCTTTTGTTCGGCGGTAGTAACTACTCGCTGGCGTTTTAAGATCGCAGCAACCCGAACCTCTAACTCTCCCAAGCCAAATGGTTTGGTGAGATAATCGTCAGCACCTTTAGAGAAACCGCGAATTTTATCAGCTTCATCGGCGCGACTAGTCAGCATCAACACAAAAACACCATTGCGGCTTTGCATCTCTTGGCAGAGATTAAAACCAATCACATCTGGTAAATTTACATCTAAAATGACCAAATCGGGATTGAATTGCTCGAACAAGGCAAGTGCGGACTTACCATCTTCGGCAGCTTCTACCTGGTAGCTTTGTTTGCTGAGAAAGCGTTGAATTAAATTCCGAACCGCAGGGTCGTCATCAACAACAAGAATCTTGGCGGGAGCCATGACCATCACTTTGCACAAAAATTATAGGATTAAGTTCGCGATTTGACCGTACCAATGGGAACGATGTTCGCTTTGGGGTAATAAGAATCTACAAGCCTAAGACACAAAATCCCTGATTTTCTAGATAATTCTAGACATGATCTGGATTTAGAAGCAAGACAGGATGTAATTTACCTGGCAGATGCTCGAATCTTAACTGTATCTTCATAGTAATCTAGAACACTGTAGGTTATTCTAGTCTCTAGGTAATTTAAAACGCTTTAATTTTAAATCGATATGCAGCTCGATGCTACAAATGATTACTACGTTTATTATTTAAAGTTTAACTAAGGTACGGTCAGTAGCCATACCGAAAAAATTAAAGACATATATTTCACAATATTCACCTTTTAGGTATTGTTATCTCAAATTCTAGATTAAAGCCCCAATCCCTCAACGACATGAGGGGATACACTGAGTTATAGCAATATGTTAAAGTAGCTATAGTTAGAACCACCAGTCTGACAGAATAGACTCGTGCTACTATTTCAGTTAGGGCATGACTATTGCCAGGGTCAAATTACGGTCTTCGACTTTCAAATAAATCAAGCTTTAACAGTTCACAGATTAAGGCGATTTTTTGATATTGAAAGCGAAACTAAAGGTTCTGAACATCTGCTAAAAGTGATTTTTTGAGTTATAAAAATCTAAACTTCCTACATTTCGTTTTGTTTTTAAATTTAATTGCCTCTAAAAAATAAGGCTAAAGTGATTGATTCCCATGAGCGATCAAAATCCCTACGAACAACTTGGGGTGTCGGAAGACGCTAGCTTTGAAGAAATTCAAAATCATCGTACTCGTCTTCTTGAACAGTACAATGGTGACGCTAAGCGCTTGGAGGTAATTGAAATTGCCTACGATGCGATTTTAATGGATCGCTTGCGGATGCGCCAAGAAGGCAAAATTAAAGTACCAGAACGTATCCGCTTTCCTGAGCGTCTTGTACAGTCTGCCCCACAAGAAAGTTTGCCGCGTCATCAGCAATCATCTACATGGTTTAGTCGCATGTTGGATAAGCCAACGACTGGTGATGTGGTTTTGCCTTTGGTTTGGTATTTGGGTTTGAGTGCGATCGCATTATTTTATCGTGCTGGCGGAGACCAAGCTTTACAGTTGGCTTTGGTGGTGGGAGTTGGGGTGAGTGTATTTTTCTTAAATCGTAAAGAAAATAGCCTCGGTAGATCTGTTTTATGGACTTTTTCGGGATTAGTGATTGGTTTAGTGGCTGGTGGGTTGTTGGTCAGTTTTTTACCACAAGTTGCTTTACTTCAGGTTTCGGGAAATCAATTTTCAACTGTGTTTACCTTCATACTGCTGTGGGTGATTACCAGCTTTTTCCGATAAGAAATTCTATTTTCTATCTGTTCTTGGCAGTGGATGATATGAAGTTGGCCTAAATGCCTACAATACAACAGATGCAGTAAAGTGGCAGAATACAAAACTAATAAATTTAAAAAGCGGGCTGATTTTTTCAACCCGCTTTTAGTTTTTTCTGAATAAAACTTAAACTTGTGCAACTAATTTCCCGATCTACCTGCCGTTGCCAGAGGTGGAGTCTATATAACATTGGTTAAATTCTCCTAAATCAAGTCAACTTTTCCAGATGAGATGTTTTTTGGATTGAAAATTGTCAAATGATAGCTCTTGGCTATTTCTGCAACTAAGTATTAGCGATCGCGGTTTGTCATCTTTAAAATCTATACATTTCCAAGCTATGCTGCTGTTTCCAGCCAATCGTAAACCTGTTCTAACTGTTCCAGAGTAATTAAACCATACTGCCAGAGAATCATTGGTAACGGGCCTGGATCTTGCTGGCTATGACGAAGTGCAACGGCAATAGATGCCGATGAAATCGCCAAATCTTCTTGTAAAAAATGAATTAGTCGAGAGTATGTCGTTGATGACATTTGTAGCTCACCTCCTAGGGTCGTGTGTATTGTCATATATCAACTTGTTTTTATTCATGACTCAGTTGCCAGTATTTCATCTGTCACCACAGAGTTAATGTATCTATATCAAACCAAAGCCTTGAAGCAAATTCCGCAAAAATTACTGAAATACATCTTGTGACGTTGTAAAAAATTTATACCCAAACCTCGACGAGCACACTACCTAACTCTTGCAGCTTAGATGGCGCTTGCCAGTTGCAATATAGGCAAAACTTATTGAAAATATTAGATTAACTTATTCAATCTATCTCATCTGTAGTATCAAAGATTTCATAGCATTATCTTCTCTTATTAGTTACTTGTTACTCGTACACCAAAAGGAAGATTTTTTTGCTACTCAGTACTTGATTTACAATCTTCACCTTGAAAATAGTCGGATTCGATTTGAATGAATAGCAGTATATCAAATCTTAGCTATAAAATAAACTTTTTTACAAGGCAATATGAGGAATTTTCAGATTTTAGCAGCAAATATTAGCTTATAGAGAGCTTTTTGACTTTTTTAGGATATAGTTATGTCTCCGAGAAAAGGCTTAGTTGAATGCAGCATTTTTAACTTTGCCTTTACTTTTTGGGTTTAAGTGTAAGATATTTGATCTCAATGCGATCGCCAGCTTTGAGACTAAGTTCGGCAGCACGACCAGCACGCAGTTCAATCACTTGGTCAACCAATTTTTCAGGCCCATAGGTAGGACAGGGTTCTTTCGCACAGGGAGGAGCCGCAGCAGTAATGTCCTGTATGACACCTTGATAAAGAAAAACTATGTCTAAAGCGACTGGTACATTCTTCATCCAGAAACGAACAGGCTGTGGTGAGGGAAACTTAAATAGCATACCTCGGTCATTCGCTAATACCGGTCGGTACATTAAACCCATTGCTTGTTGCTGAGGTGTTTTAGCTACCTCTAGTTGAATAGTGAATCCACTAGGTATAACTGCTACAGCAGAAATTGGCAATTGTTGACCCCTATTAGTATTTGTTATCACTGGCGCTGAGGGCTGAATACTAGGTGTAGCAATGGGGGGATTGGCAGTAGTCGGGGTTGTGCAACCCACTAGCATAACTACTAAGATGAGAGGAAACAAATGTAACAAGCGCAACATGGTTTTAGAGTTATGATTTTGAATTTCGATTGTACATCTTTGTTTGTAATTATTTGTGCTTGCAGTGTAAATTTATTGTTGCCAACAGGGACTAGGGGCAAAAGGGCTTAGGGGTGTGGGTATGTGAGGGTATGAGGTCTGATAGGTAATTAACAGTAGCTACTGGAAAGCCAAAGTAACCTCATTAGACCTGTAGGAAGGAAAAATCCCATGCCCAAATTTAAGAATCCCTTAAAACATAACCGACACCACGCACCGTTTGAATCAGGCGTTTTTGACCTTCATCTTCAATTTTGAGACGCAAGTAACGAATATAAACTTCGATGACGTTTGATTCGCCCATAAAGTCATAACCCCAGACGTTTTCCAGGATTTGTTCACGGGTTAAGACTTCACGAGGGTGTTCCATTAAAAACTTCAACAGTTCAAATTCTTTCATTGTCAAATCTATGGCTCGCCCGCTAAGGATTGCGCGACGAGTGGCAATATCAAGAACCAAGTCACCAAAGCGTAACTGTTCGGTGGTATCAACTTCGGGTTTTAGGTATAGACGAACTAAATTTAAAAAATCTTCAGCACGATAAGGTTTGAGAAAATAGTCGTCAGCCCCGGCTTCGAGACAAGCAACGCGATCATCTACTGTATCCCGTGCCATTAATACTAAAACAGGCGATCGCATTCCTGTACCGCGAATATTTTTGCATAACGAAAGCCCTGATTCGCCAGATAACATCCGGTCAATCACGATTAAAGCTGGTTCGCGCTCACGACTGTACTGCAAGCCACTTGGGGCATCATGGGCGATGACTGTTTCATATCCCGCTTCTTGCAAATCAAAAGAAAGTTGATTTGCTAAACTGTCGTCGCTTTCAATTACTAAAACACAAGGGTTGTAAGCAAGCGTCATACAAGGGTGGTGTTGGAAGTTTAAACAGTATTAATACTAAATGCTATTAATTGGATAGATAAATATACAATACAAAAGTACTATTAATAATTGTGAGTAAATGATTAGCTAGTTAATTTAACTAGCTCGAACGTACGGGAAGCAGGAAATTGTCAAATTAGGAATTTAGGTAATGGGTATAGGGCAATGAACGATACACATCCTGTTTTCTTACCTTTTACCCTTTACCCTTTACTTACTCGTCATTTTGGCCAACACGACGAATATTCAAAATATCGCTCATTTTTTTAATCTGAACGAAGACATGTTCTAATTGGTTTTTGTCACGAATTTCAATTCCCAAGTCAATTAGTGCTGGCTGGTTAGTTGCCGTTTTCACACTGGCGTGACGCACGTTGATACCTTGGTCGCTGAGTCTGGAGAGTATGTCTTTGAGTACCCCAACGCGGTCTAGCGCTTCTATTTGGACGTTGACGGAGTATGTCTGCGGACGACTATTGTATTCCATACCTGCATTCCATCTCACGGGAATGAGGCGATCGCAATCGATGGTATCTAAATTATTGCACCCTTGACGGTGAATTGTAATTCCCCGCCCTCGCGTGACAACACCGATGATTTCTTCTCCGGGGATTGGGGTACAACAGCCCGCGAGATGATACATCATGCCTTCAACACCAACAATGGGGGAATCACTAGGGCGGAAGGATGCAGGAGTGATATCGCGGGTTTTGGGTGCAGATGTGGGTAGATTTGGCATTGGCACCACTACCTGTTCTTGTCCCTTAATTAGTTCTCGCCAACGATTTAAAATCAGGTTGAGATTGATTTCGCCATAACCTAAAGCCGCAACTAAATCTTCTGGGCTGTGGTAATTACATTTTTCTGCCACTGCTTGCATGGGTTCAGATTTGAGCATGTTGTCCAAACCGCCTTTCCCCAATTCTTTTTCCAACATTTCTCGCCCACGAGCGATGTTTTCTTCGCGTCGCGATCGCTTATACCATTGTTTAATTCTGTTTTTGGCTGCGGATGTGGCGACAAAGTTCAACCAATCTAAGCTGGGATGGCTGTTTTTTTGCGTCATGATGACAACAATATCGCCGTTTTGCAAACGTGTTGACAATGGCATCATTTTTCCGTTGACTCTTGCCCCAGCACAGTGATTACCGACTTCGGTATGGATACGGTAGGCAAAATCGACACTTGTTGAACCTGGGCTTAAGGCAACAACATCACCTTTGGGGGTAAAAACATAAATATCGTCCTCGAAAAGATTATTTTTAATACTGTCGAGGTATTCTTGAGCATCTTTGAGGTCATGCTGCCATTCGAGTAACTGCCGCAACCATGTAAACTTCTCATCGGATGTGGTGATATTGCTGGTGGAAGCACCTGTTTCTTTATATTTCCAATGGGCGGCAATCCCGTACTCAGCGATGCGGTGCATTTCCAAGGTGCGAATTTGTACTTCTAAAGGTTTGCCCCAAGGGCTAATAATGCCTGTATGCAGTGATTGATAGCGGTTTGGCTTCGGTAAACCGATGTAGTCTTTAAAACGTCCAGGAATGGGACGGAAGGCATCATGAACCACTGCTAAAGCACGATAGCATTCTTCGTTAGTATTAACGATAATTCTTAAAGCTGCTAAATCATAGATTTCATTAAACTCTTTATTTTGACGTTGCATCTTTTGATAAATGCTGTAAAGATGCTTTGGTCTACCGCTAATATCGGTGCATTGAATTCCTGCTTCTACTAAACGCGATCGCAAATCATCGGAAACCTTTTTCAATCGGTCAACTCGCGCCACCCGCTTCTCGGCAACATGCTGTTGAATTTCGCGAAAAGCATCGGGTTCTAAATACTTAAAAGCTAAATCTTCTAATTCCCATTTAAAACGCCAAATCCCCAGTCTATTGGCTAGGGGAGCAAATATATCTCTGGTTTCTAGAGCATTGCGTCTACGGCTTTCTTCGGACATAAATTCCAAAGTCCTCATATTATGCAAGCGATCGGCTAGCTTCACAACGATAACGCGAATATCTTGTGCCATTGCCAAAAACATGCGTCGAAAATTTTCGGCTTGACTCTCTGTTTTGCTTTTAAAATTAATTTTTGAAAGCTTGGTGACACCTTCAACCAAACGTCTAACTTCGGCACCAAATCGCTGTTCAATTTCCTCAATTGTAACTTCTGTATCTTCCACTACATCATGTAAAAATCCAGCTGCTATCATAGCAGCACTACCTCCAAGGTCGCGCAATAAACAGGCGACTGCAACGGGGTGACAAATATAAGGTTCGCCCGATTTGCGATATTGACCCTGATGCAATTCATAGGCAAATCTAAATGCACTACAGATTAATTCTGTATCGCATGACCTTCGCTCTTCTCCTGATTCTGGATTTGGTGGGGATGAGTCTTTTTTGAAACAATCTTTTAGCCAATCCGGGAGGGTGATATCGATAGGGGTGTTAACTAGCAAGCCACTCATATAATCGGGTTCGAGGAAATCGGTGATTGGGATAGATGCAGGAAGCAAGGGGATGTAGCTTCCGATGATAGATAAATATAATGAACTGCGTCTCTACCTTAAAGAACAAAGTAGTCGCGATTTTGTGGTATATTAATTCGGTTTTAAAGTCAATTATTCAGTGTGAGAATCGGGGATCATTGTTTTGCTACCTGATAAATAAGAAACTGTGCCCCAAAATTAGTTTCTGAGACATCTAAATTTGGGGAAAAAATAAGAGATGATTGCGGAATAAAATTTTTCTTGTCATTAATATTATCTCAATAAACATTGGATGTCTCTAAATCAGGATAAATATCATACACTGGCAACGCTACTTGCAGAAGTACGCCGAGATGTTGCGACTAATCAGATAACTGTAGCTGAAATTCGGCAGCGTCTAGTATTATTACAACAATTTTTTCAGGAACAGATTGTTCCTTTTGTTAGTAATGCATCGCGAGAACAGATGTTTTGTACCGAAATCAACAAGCAATTGCGGCTTTTGGAGATTGATATTAATTTTTTAGCTGGTGCTAGTAAACCTGCAACTATTGATACGAGATTAAAAATCATTGGCGATCGCATTAACACTCTTATAAAATATTGCGAAGCGGTTATGGGTAATGAACAGTAATCAGTGGCGTAGTTTTAACATTATTGCCAACATCTGTAATCTAATCTGATACAGTATTTTAACAATTGCACTGAGTATGAATTACTTCTTTGTTTTTTGCTAATAGTGAATGAGTTATGCTCAATCATGCCCTACGCCGATTAATAATTAACCATTAACCAATATGTCAGAACCATTATTTAGTGTTGAAAATTTACGTATAGCTTACCCCCAACGTAGTCATGAACAACCAAGCTGGGCTGTTGATAATGTCTCTTTTGCACTACAGCCCGGTGAGCGAATGGGATTAGTGGGTGAGTCGGGTTGTGGGAAGTCAACCCTAGGACGGGCAGTAATGCGCTTACTGCCAGCCAATTCGCAGATTGAGGGGAAAATTAGTTTTCAGGGGAAGTCGGTCTTAGATTTAACACCCAGTGAAATGCGTAGATTCCGGGGTGAGGTAGCTGCACTGGTGTTTCAAGACCCAATGACGAGACTCGATCCGTTGATGACTATTGGCAACCATTGTTTGGAGACTCTCAAGGCACATGCACCGGAGTTATCAACCAAGGAGGCAAAGGAGAAGGCAATCGCCACGCTCGCCAAGGTGAACATTGCCGCAAATCGCTGGAACCAGTATCCCCATGAATTTAGTGGTGGAATGCGACAACGGGTAGCGATCGCTTTAGCTTTGCTACTAAGCCCAAAGTTAATTATTGCCGATGAACCGACCACAAGTTTGGATGTGACAGTTTCCGCACAAATTTTGCAGGAACTCACCCGACTTTGCAGCGAAGAGAATATGGCTTTACTATTGATTTCCCATGACTTAGCAATGGTTGCCGAATATTGCGATCGCATCGGTGTGATGTATTTCGGGAAAATGGTGGAAACGGGTGCTACCGATTCTGTCTTTCGCCATCCCCAACACGAATATACACAATCACTACTCAAAGCAGCATTACACATCCAATCGATCGATGAAGTTAGCGCTGATAATATTGTGCAAGCAGAGGGGATTACGCCCCAATCCCCACACCCAATTCTGCGAGTCAAGGAACTCAAACAACATTATGCGATCGAGCCGAATTTGATCGAACGTTTCTTTAAGGCGGAAGGGCAAACAATTAAAGCTGTCGATGGCATCAATTTAGAATTGTATCCGGGGGAAATTCTTGGCTTAGTGGGTGAGTCCGGTTGTGGCAAAAGCACTCTCTCGCGGACAATCCTGCAATTAATTCGTCCGACTGGTGGTGAAGTGGAATTTTTGGGTACAGAATTAACGAGTTTGTCGCGTCAAGATATGCGCGCCTCACGACGACAAATCCAAATGATATTTCAAGACCCCCATGCATGTTTAAATCCGGCGATGTCGGTAGGTCAAAATATAGGTGATCCTTTATTAATTCATGGGATGGCGACACCGGAGGAAGCCAAAAAACAAGTTTTAGCAATGTTGGAACGGGTGGGATTAGTACCGGCGGAAACCTACTATCAACGTTATGCCTCCGAACTTTCTGGAGGACAGCAGCAGCGTGTAGCCATTGCCCGCGCCTTAATTACCCATCCCAAACTCTTGATTTGTGACGAACCTGTAAGTATGTTAGATGCGAGTGTGCAGTCGCAAGTATTGGACTTAATGTTGGCATTAAAAGAGGAATTTGAGTTAACCTACTTGTTCATTACCCATGATTTATGGTTGGCGAGGTTTTTGTGCGATCGCATTGCGGTGATGAATGGCGGTAAAATTGTCGAACTTGGTAATACCAAGGAAATTTTCAAAAACCCCCAACATGAATATACGAAAAAGCTGTTGGGGGCGGCACCGTTACTCGCCAGGGCTTAAGCGGGGATACTAACTGTTGCGTCGCCGCAATACTTCCAACAATTTCAGAAATTCTTCCGGTAATGGTGCGATCGCTTCTACCCACTCTTCTGTGAGGGGATGCTGCAACCTCAGTCGCCAGGCATGGAGTGCTTGCCCTGACAAATTTACCCCCAGAGAACGTGCGGAACTATACAAAGGGTCGCCCACAATCGGATGATTGTCCTGGGCACTATGAACGCGAATTTGATGAGTGCGTCCAGTTTCTAGCTGAAATAGAATGAGGGTATAGTTTCCGATACGTTCCTTAACTTGCCAGTGAGTGACAGCAACACGTCCACCTTTTTCGACGGGAATTATTGCCATTTTCTTACGGTCTACTGGATGGCGACCAATAGGTAAATCAATTGTGCCACTTTCAGTTTTGGGTACACCATAAACAATGCCGAGATATTCACGGCGTGCCGTTTTGGCTTTGAGTTGTGCTTGCAGATGTTGGTGTGCTTGTTCAGTTTTGGCGATCGCGATCGCGCCTGTTGTATCTTTATCTAAGCGATGGACAATCCCCGGGCGCTGTATGCCGCCAATTCCTGGCAAGTTGGGACAATGAGCCAGCACAGCATTAACTAATGTACCGTTGGGATGTCCGGGTGCAGGATGGACAACTAATCCCGCAGGTTTGTTGATGATGATTAGCTGTTCGTCTTCGTAGAGAATATCTAAGGGGACGTTTTCAGGTTGAAGTTCGAGGGGTGCTGCATCGGGAATAGTAATAATTATATTGTCGCCTGCTTGAACTGCGATTTTTTTGGAAGCACAGGGTTGGCGATTAACTTGGACACAACCTTCTTCAATTAAACTTTGAATGCGCGATCGTGATAACTCTGGTATTTCGTCGGCAAGGTAACGATCTAGTCTTTCACCACTATCTTCTACATATAAATTGATTTCGTTCACTGTGATTCTAATCTCATTCCCCGTTGTTTTGGCAAAGCACAGAATTTAAGTAGTTGTGAAAATAAATATACAATGTTATTACGCAACAACTTATTCTACCGTATCTGGTAGTATCAGAATATGTCTATACGATTGTAGCTTCAAGACATTTCTATAGAAGTAGATGAGAGGAGAGTGTAAATTTATAATTAATTTTCCAAAAATAGGCGGACGGCAATATTTATACAAGAAGTAGCATTTAAGAGTAATTTGGGAAATCTAACTCAAATTCAATGCTTAAAATGGTGGTATGCAGCCATTTCAGCTATTACCAGTAATTCTCAATCTCTTCTAGAGTTACCATCTATTTATTATACATTCACAATAAGTATAGGTACTATCAATAATAAGAGAAGCAAGCTATTTTTAGGCTTTTCAGAGGATAACTGTTAATTGCGGAAAGTTTTATAAATCACATTACTGAATAATCAATTTTTATATAAAGATATCAACTTTTATAAATTTAGGTTTTATTTATTACTATTAATTCTTGTTCAACTACTGATTAAGAAGGTAAAAATGTTATTGACTTCTTCATCAGAATCTGGACTGATTGGCTATTTTTTTTGATAACTTGTAGTAATGTGAATGTAAGTAAGAGTTAATGGCGAGACGATATGTATATCAATGAAATCAAGCAAACTAATTTAAGACAGCCTTTGAAATCAATTACAAAACTATTTAGGTTTTATTAAAGAAAAACTTTTTCGATACTTTTTCCTATGCAAATACTTCCAATTGGCAGATATAGATTTTTTCAGAAAATACAGCCATTATTTATTTTAAATCAGGTGACAAGTACCCCAAAAACTGGCTGCTTGCAAGTTTTCAGTGCTTCAACATCTTGGCTAATTTATTTTGAAAAAGGGAAACTAGTATATGCCAATTATTCTGAAAGGGCATTTGATTTACTATATAAGAAATTAAAGTTGTTTAGTGAAGAAATTCCGACTCTAAATCGAGAAACATACAAAAAATTAAGGACAATATTTGAGACTGCGATTGACAATCAAGCAATTGAAAATCCAGATTACTTAGCGATTTGTTGGCTAGTCAATCAAAAGTATATTACTCCCATACAAGCGGGAATGATTATAGAAGAAATTTCTCTAGAAGTAATCGCAGCATTCTTAAATTTGACGGAAGGTAGTTATGAATTTACGGGCGAAAGCTTTATTAGCAAAATGCCAAAGTTTTGTTATCTAGAAGTAAAATCATTAGTTGAAAAATGTCAGAACAGAACTGAAAATAAAAAGTACTACAGAACGCAACCAAATCAATCTGAAGAGTCACATCAATATAGTGAGTATGATGTCAAAAATAAGGGTAATAATAATCATCAATCAGAGAAAACAAATAATCAACGCATTTATAAGGTGATGTGTATTGATGATAGCCCGACAATTATCAATGCAATTAAATATTTCTTAGATGATCAGTTTTTTGAAGTCATTGGTATTAATGATCCCTTGAAAGCTTTAATGCAGACGATTCGGATGAAACCTGATTTAATTCTACTTGATATTGGAATGCCAAATTTAAATGGCTATGAATTATGTTCTCTGCTGCGAAAACATGCCTACTTTCAACATACTCCAGTCATTATGGTGACAGCCAGAACGAGCTTAATTGACAAAGCCAAAGCTAAAATTGTCAGAGCTTCGGGATATTTAACTAAACCATTTACACAAGCTGATTTACTCAAAATTATTTTTAGTCATTTAGACGTTGATAGTTAATTGTCAATAATGATTCTGTTCTCAATTAGTCAGAAAATACTGGTTACATTTGGTTAATAAACAATGAGTGCGATTTTGTTAGGGAAAATTGCGATTGTAGAAGATTCTCCCAGTGAGTTGGAGTTAATGAGTCATTATTTGGATGGAACTGGCTACGAGATATTCAAAGCTCGTAATGCCAAAGATGCAGTGAAAATTATACTTGCGGAAACACCAGATATCGTCATTACTGATGTAGTCATGCCAGAAATGAGCGGATTTGAGTTATGTCTGCTGTTAAGAAAAAACCCATTGACTAAAGATATTTTGATTATTATTTGTACATCTAAAAATCAAAAAATTGACCGTTTCTGGGGAATCCGACAAGGTGCGAATATTTATTTAACAAAACCCTATACCCGCGAACAGTTAATTGATGCGATCGCCTCATTAAAATAATATACATTAATCATTATTTTCCCTAATTGTCACTACATTTCATTGCGAAATATCTCTAATAATTGCGGAATGTAATCATATCCATCTACCCCAATTACAGCAATCATTTTTTGGCGATGAGATTGTAATACAGTTTGAAATCTTTCTTCCCCTAACTGCCCCTTTAAAATTGATAATAAACTAGCGGGTTTACGCCATTCGCGGGAAGAAATTTGATTGAGTAAATACATTCCTAAACAACCTGTATAAACCGCACGTTCAAAATTTGCCAGACTATAATTTGTTTCAGCTAAATTAGCTAAATTTAAACCCTGCAAATATAGATCTCCACAAAGCTGTGCTGTATTAAATGCACTCTCTAAATTTTGAATTGCTTTTGATGATTCTCCGACTACTTGATAAGCAATCCCTAAACTACTCAAACACAAGGCTTTACTTTGAATATCACCCAACTGTTCTGATAATTTCAAACCTTGTTGTAAGTAATTAATCGCCATTTCATAGGTTTCTGCTGCCGCATCTTCTCGTTGCTGCGCCGTCATAACTTCGCTATAACCTAAATTCACCAGCGCATTTGCTTCCCCGGTTTTATCTCCCGATTGGCGACTTAAAATTAAAGCACGTTGGCTGTAATCAATCGCTTCGTTGTAATCTCTCTCTTCCACACAGGTGCGACTGAGATGATTGAGGTTAGCAATTTCGCAACTTCTATCCCCCGCATTCCTGGCTATTTCCAAAGCTTGCTGGTGAAATCCTTTGGCACGGGCATATTGTCCCATTGCTCGTTGTGAATAGCCTAAAAGTGTCAAAATTCTGGCTTTTTCTTGAGTTCCTGCGGCTGTACGTAATGGTTCGTCAAGATAGTCCAGTGCATTCCGCAGATAACTACCGGAGAATGAGGCAAATAGCCCCCCATACAAGGGAAAATACTGCTTCTGTGAAAAAGTTCGTAATATCTGTAACATTATCTGCGAAGAGGCATCACCATAGATATTAGCGATCGCCCGCAATCCAATTGCTAAGTAGCTCCAAATGACGGCAAATGTCAAAAAGGTGGAGATTGATAGTTTGGAACCAGCCTTGATATTGTAGGGTTGTTGGTCAAACCAATTCACTAAACCTCGTTGGATATATTGCAAAATTATCGCAATTTCTACCCAATCACCCACATTGAAGTTGCGCTGTCTCTCGGCAAATTCAATCACCGATTCCTCCCTCGCCAAAGTCCGAAACAGGGCTTCTGGAAATTCGCTTTTGACTTGTTTTGCCCAAGTTGCCCAAGGACCACTATCCCCCGTCACTCCCCCAAATCCAATCGCATCTTGACGCTCATACATCCAACTGACGAGGTGTTCTTGGAGTCGCTGCCATGACGCGGCACCACGGATGACTCCATTAGCAATTTGCTGTAAACTAGAATCTGCTTGGGCGTACTGATTTAAAGATTTGGCTAGCTGTTGAATTTGTTGTAAATTCAGAGGATTTTGGCGATTTTGGTCAGTAACACGCAAAAATACACCTAGCTGTTCTTCAGGAGTCGAAGTCGTAATTTCCTTAATCGCCGCAGCAATGGCTCCTCTAGTTTTATTTTCTTCCTCAGCCCGCAGCCATTGAGTTTGAATAGTTTTAATCGCTCGCAGACTACGGGTTGCCTTAGCTTGTTTGAGTTCATCCCTTTCTGAGTTTACCTGTTGCTGAGTCGAATTGAGGCGATCGCTCAACAACATCTCAAAAATTTCTCCCGTATCGGCAGTCACGCCTTTGAGCAGCATTTGATATACCTGTTCGGCAGAACTAATTTTACCCTGAAGTGTAGCTGCCACGATTTCATCGATGAGAGCAAGATACTTATCACGCAATGACAGAGAATCAGACACGTTACCCACTAGAAAACACCATTTTCAATTCTAGCGGTTAGTTATCGATTGCGATGATTCATTCTGATTTCTCCCTCTCCCCCTTCCCCCTTTCCCCGTTTCGCCATACATTAATTAATAGTCTTTAATTAAATGACTAACTCAGGCTTAGTCTTGTAAAACAAAGGTTTGGAAGATGTTTACTACGTCAGAGACTCCTTTAGTCGCAATCGTTTTGATTGTCGCTGTTGGTATTTTGGGTTGGGGCTTTTATCGCGCCAGACCTTTTGGTAAGCTAGGAATCTTAGCCTGGTTGCAGTCGCTTGTATTAATGGCTCCCTGGCTGTTATTCTTCGGCTTGTTCGCAGCTGGGATTTATATAAACATTGTTGGTATTCTGTTTTTATTAGTTGCTTCCGCAGGGCTGTACGTTTACCTGGGCAGACAACTACGTGCGGCTGGGCAAGATGTAATTTTGCGCCAAAAAGCAGCCACCAGATTGTCGGAAAATAATCCATCCGCAACAGATACTACAGAAAACTCTAACTCACCTGCTGTTATCCCTGTTTTAGTGGAACCGATTCCGATTCCCGATGCAGATTTGACTGCAATCAAAGGTATTTTTGGCATTGATACTTTTTTTGCCACGGAAACCATACCTTACCAGGAAGGTGCGATTTTCAAAGGTAATCTTAGAGGAGAAGCAGAGAGCATACACAACCGCTTAACTGAAAGTTTACACGAACGTTTAGGTGATAAATATCGTTTGTTTTTAGTTGAGGGTAGCGAAGGAAAACCAGTAGTTATCGTCCTCCCCAGTCGTAATGACCCATTGGCGACAACCTTACCACAAAAGGTATTTGCTGGGATACTACTCATCGCCACAGCCGCCACCTGTGTGGAAGCCTCAGGTTTATTACTGGGCTTTGATTTTTTCGCCGAACCTTCACGCTATCAACAAGCACTACCGATTGCAATTGGTATATTTAGTATCCTCTTAGCTCACGAAATCGGTCATTGGGCGGTTGCTCGTCGTTATCAAGTTCGCTTGAGTTTTCCTTTCTTTATACCAGCTGTGCAGATTGGTTCTTTTGGAGCAATTACCCGATTTGAATCAGTACTACTAAATCGGAGTGTATTATTTGATATATCCTTGGCAGGCCCAGCCGCAGGGGGAATTGTTTCTTTAATCATGTTGGTAGTCGGGTTATTGCTATCACCACAAGCTGGTGTGTTCCAGTTACCTAGTCAGTTTTTCCAAGGTTCAATTTTAGTTGGCAGTTTGGCAAAAGTGATTTTAGGTTCCGCTTTACAAGCATCGGTAGTTAGCATACATCCGCTAGTGGCGATTGGTTGGTTAGGTTTAGTTGTCACTGCCCTAAATTTAATGCCCGCAGGACAATTGGATGGAGGACGTATTGTTCAGGCAATTTACGGACGTAAAATAGCTAGTAGAACCACCTTCGCAACCTTACTGGTATTGTTGATAGTTGCTTTGGGAAATCCTCTAGCAATGTATTGGGCGATCGCGATATTCTTTTTGCAAAGGGATTTGGAGCGTCCTAGCTTGAATGAGATTAGCGAACCTGATGATGCCCGCGCAGCTTTAGGTTTGTTGGCATTATTCTTAATGGTAGCAACGCTAATACCCCTAACCCCCGCCTTAGCTGGAAAATTAGGCATTGGTTAGGAATCGAAGATAGAGGCATGGGGAGTCTCTACTCTCCCCTTTCCCCACTCGCAACTCTCCCTTTTAACAAATAAGTCGTCATTGTCCCTTTACCTTTAACTTCAATTTCGCCGCGTTTTTCCCAGGTAAATTCATCAGACAAGAGATTATATGTATCTTGCGATGCCTGGATTTGACCAACTAATCCGTGGGACTCCATTCTACTGGCAATGTTCACCGTATCTCCCCAGAGGTCATAGGTAAACTTTTTAATCCCAATCACACCAGCAACCACAGGCCCGCTATGAATACCAATGCGGATGTTAAAATTTTGTTGGTTTTCTATGTTGAAACAGGCGATCGCATTTTGCATATCGATTGCCATATTTGCAATTGCCTGGGCATGGCGGGAGCTACGATTAGGTAAACCACCTACTACCATATAGGCATCACCAATCGTTTTAATCTTTTCCAACCCATAGCGATCGCATAATCGGTCAAAGGCTGAGAAAATTTTATTAAGTAGTTGTACGAGTTGAATCGCTCCTAATTGGGATGATATCTCTGTAAATCCCACAATATCAGCAAATAGAACTGATACATTAGCAAAGTCTTCGGCAATGTTCCCAGGTTGAGTTTTGAGCCGATTGGCAATAGTTTCGGGCAAAATATTCAGTAGCAAACGTTCGGTTTGTTCTTGTTGTTCCCGAAGTGCATTTTCCACTGTAATACGTTGAGTGATGTTGCGAAAAATGCCGCGTGTAGCTACGGGTCTTCCATCCGCAAACTTACAGTTTATATTACCTTCTAAAATAATTTTATCACCATTTTTAGTTAAAAAAGCCGTTTGAAGGGATTCAAAATTTTTACCAGCGATAACCCGAGAAAATATCTGGCGACAATGTTTTTGATAATCACTAGGGATAATATCAAAAAGATTCATATTTGTAATCTCATTTTCGCTATATCCTAATGTTTCCCGCCAAGCGCGATTTACATAGATAATTTCTCCATAGGTATTTACTGATTGAATTAAATCATTCGCATTTTCAAACAAATCACGATATCTTTCTTCACTTTCTAATAGCGCTTCCTCTGCATGTTTTCGTTTGATAAATTCTGCGATTTGGCTACCAATAGAAACCATCATTTGTAGTAATTCTATGTCTGGAGGTTGTACTTCCCGGCTAAAAAAAATCATGACTCCAAAAGTATGGCGATCGTCTAAAATTGGAAAGCCGAAAGCAGCCTTTAATCCTGCCTTAATTGCAAATTGCGATCGCTCATCCACATCATTTGTGATATCCCTTACCCATATTGGCGTACCCATTGTCCAAATTCTACCTGGTAAACCCGTACCAGCACGATATATACTTTTCCAAGTCACTAACTTAAATTCTCGCACCGAAACGGTACGTGCAGACCAAATTTCTACACAGCGAAGGATGGGATGATTGTGAGTTTGTAATCCTGATTTGGGAATATATTCATGTGATGTCCACAATTCTCCTAAATCCCATCCTAAACTTTCACAAATAATCCGTAAAATTTCTGGCATTGCCAATTTTATACTAGTTGCTTCTGATAGAATTCTGGTAATTGTATATTGAGCCGAATGTCTCTGTTGCCTGAGTTTCCGTGCTGTGACATCCCGCCCAATATAAACAATATCTTCTAAACCTTCGACTTTTTTCTGAATAACTGAACAAGAAAAGGCAACGAGAACTTTCTCTTTGGTTTTAGTGCGACAAACAACTTCTGCGTTTTGGAAATATTTGTGAAAAGCAGTGTATTTTTGAATGGCTTTTTGCAAAAGTTGATTGTCATCAATAATTATAGAAATAGGCTGATTAATTAATTCTTCTTCGCTATAACCAAATAACTCCAGCGTCGCCCGATTAACTTTCTTAATCTCTCCAGATTTTGTCGTCACTATCAACGCATCTGCCATTGAAGTGATAACTTTATCCATATAATTTTTATATGAACCCAAAACACTCGAAAGCAGATTTGTCTCATGGGATTTTTGCGAAATTTTTTGCTTGATGAGCATGATATCTGTCACGTCTTCTAACAAAATAATCAGCCGATTTTCTTTTTCGTCGTGACTAGTTTCCCTCAAAATATATACATCAATATATAAATCATCTTTATTATCTAAACAGCGTCGGATTCCCTCCAATTCAAATAAATCTTGATTTCCTTCTAAGATGGAAATCAAAACATCTTCTAAACCAATAAACTCTGGAAAACCTAAGCGGATATCTTTTCCTAACATCACTTCCATCGGATTATCCGCAAATCGCTCTACTTGTTCCGAAGTATCAATAATCTGAAAATTTACATCAATCTCTAAACGCTCAAATTTACGCGATGTATGATGTTTATTAAAAATACGATCCAGTACCTGGTATTTCATTGTGGTACGATAATAATTCTGCAAAATTTAAGTTCAGCAGGTAATCAAAAAAAAGAAACAATTAAATTCATACAAGTACACAGCAGACAAGATGAATATTTTTTTAACCGCAAGGCTTTCAAGCAAAAGCAAGTAACAGAAATAGTTACTTTAATTGACATGATGCTGTACTCATATAGTCAATACAGATACTTGACTTACATCTGTAATAATTGCTACTGATTATTGAATTTCCTACCTTCTGGAAAAATAAAGATTTAATTTTCCGCACCACTGATGTTTCTCTAAGCTAGTGTTCCAAAAAACAGGTAAATATACAAGCAGAATGCGGCAATCAAAAAGTTGCTTCATCCCTAACCCAATACAACCCGATCGCGTCCTCGACGTTTCGCTAAATTTAAGGCTTTTTCAGCTGCTATAATGATAGCCTCGGGTTCAGTATCAGTATCGGGAATCACACTCGCAACACCAATACTAATAGTTAACACAGTCGCAGGAAGTCCACCAATTCCTGGATAATCACATAAAATTGCCAGTTCTTTGACAGCTTCGCGAAGGCTTTCTGCTGTGTTGACTGCGACACTTGCATCAGCATGAACAATGATGCCAAACTGTTCACCACTATAACGTGCAATCAGTACCGATTGATGTTCCATTCCCATACTCCCAGAACTAGATGCATCCAAATTACCTTTAGCAGTATAAAAACTACCCCCAAATCGCTGATTTAAACATTTCTGAATAGTTTTAGCAATTTTTCGCAAACAATCATCACCAGCAATATCACCGTAGGTTTTGTTATAAATCTTAAAGTAATCAATGTCACACAAAATCAACGATAGAGGGATTTGTTCCTCCAACGAGCTGGCGACATTCTCGCGTGCATAACGTTGCCACTCAATTTGTAGATAGGTATTGAAATAACGACGGTTAGCCAGTTGCGTCAGTTCATCTAAAGTTGTCCGCACCCGCAAGCGCTGATTCTCGCGTTGGAGTTCTTCCATACGAGCATGACTAGCGTATTCTCCATAATTCAACTGTTCACGGAAATAAAGTCGAAACAACTCACAAGCAGGGTAAACATAATCAGCTTCTAAATTCACCAACCCTAAACTCTGTAGACGATGCGCTATCGGTATTTCCAGTTTTACTGGAGTATCGGCGGTAATCACTTCATAAAAAGCTGCTGCAAGTTCAGGTTCTCCACGCAAAAGCACAACATATTCTCGTAAATACTCATCAAAAACCCCAGATTCCGTAGGTGCCTGTTGCAATAGTTGCTCCAAATCACCTTGTAATCCCCCTTTGCTAACTAGATAGTACAGCGCTAGTCTAATTAAGTAAGGATGTCCTCCCACCATAGCCATTAAGCGATCGGCTTCATCCCCATCATGCCAATCTAAACCATGTCGCTGGGCTAAATCCTCTACTTGTTCCTGAGAAAACGGTAATAACTTAATTGGTAAACCAATACTAAATGGTGAATGTGTCACCCGTGAAGGCACCAACATCTCACTCGAATAAGTCATTACCAACCTAAGCTTTTGCCAAATTTCCAAATACTTTGCCTGCTCATACCATGAACGCAACAGCGTCAAAAAATCCCTCGCAATTTCTGGATGCTCTAAAACTACGTCGATTTCATTTAACGCTAAAACTAACGGATTTGCTAACGATGTCAGTAAATAATCCTGAAAATAAATCAGACAACTAACTTTGCTGCCCATATCTTCATCCCAATAATCGTTAAGTCTTGCCTCCAAACCCAACTCGCGACTAACGTTAGCACAAAACCAACGCAAAAATTTATCTGTATTGGCATTAGTAAAAATAGAGATATCTACTTGCTGAAAATCCAAACTTACGGTTCTGTAACCTAAATTATTCCCATGTGCCAAAATCTTCAAAAGTAAGGAGCTTTTCCCGGTTTTTCTGGGCGATTTTATACAAACAGCACCTCCTAACTCCGTAATCTCGCTGCAAGCAAGTCCCTCGATTGGCGGACGATATACATAAAATCTTGAATCATTTGATACGGGGCCACTAGGGAATTCTAATGAAACCGTATTAGTAACTCGATTAAACTCTTTAATCAACTGATACTGCCTTCTATTTAAGCTCCGTGATTCGAGAACATAGCGGAAATTGGATTTCTGGATTGGCTCCTGCCAAAAATCACTCATAAATTGCCATAGATTTGAAGCAACTTTTCTAACTCTTTCTTCACCGTAATGAGCTTCTAAAGCTATATTTGTATAAGTTTTACCCTCCCATGAAGATCGTAAAACTAACTCTTGAAGGGGAGTTAAAGTATTCGGAAGGCTAGCTTTGAGTAGCAATATGACTTCTTCGATTGTCATTAGTCATTAGGTCTGATTATTGTGGTTTTCTTTTGTCGGATTGTCTAAAAGTTCTGTAGTAAAACAATTAACAGTTCTGTAGCCTCAACATTACTGGGAAACTAGTCCTTGTCGCCAAAAGACTACAAGAAAACCTTGACTTTTTAGTCAAATAATGAAACATCTATTTTGCCTCGATTTCAGCTTTCACTGAATCTTGCTAGACCAAGAAATTAATAGGAATATTGTTAATTTATATACTATAGTTTGCTGAGATTTCCAAATTTAAATGTACATAATGTAGCTTATTTGGGTTTAAGCCGGACATTCAAGAAAACAAGACAGTTACATTTTTCCATTTACGTTTTTGTGACTTCAGTTCACGATTGATTGTAGTGTCTGACATTAAAGTGCAGGAAAAACTGTACTTTAGTTAACCATTTGTTAACTTTTCACCACTATATTCCCTGTTAACTATCAGGGTGCTAAGACCCTGTAAAGCTACATAACATCTTTCCCATCCTACCAGCAGCTATGCACATCGAAGAACCAGCTACCCAACAGTTTGAGGTCGATGCTTCACAGCGATGCGCCCCCGTCTCTTCAGAACCAGGGCTATTAACTGCACCCCTAATGCTCGATGATAAGCAACAATTGCAGTCGGCGTTACGAATAGCGTTAGGAAAAAATGGTTTAGGTTTATGGGAATGGAATCCAGTCACTGGCAACTTCCATTATGATTCTCTCTCTCTAAGGATTTTGGGTTATGAAAACGCTGAAATCCCCAACTACAAGGCTTTTGAACTGCTAATACATCCACAAGACTTACTAAATTTGACTAGCGTCAGAAAAGCCTTTCTAGAAAATATGGAAGTGACTTACGAAGTTGAATTTAGAATTACGACAAAATCAGGTGATTGGAAGTGGATTGTGGAACGAGGAGTAGTGGCTTATCTGGATGATGGTGGTAGTGTCGCCAAGGTAATTGGCACTCACCAAGATGTCACAACAACAAAATGTCTCAATCTGGAGTTGCAGAACAACCAGCAAAAAGAGGATTTCTTGAACAACATCCGGGGAATTATCGATCGCCATCATTCCCTAGAAACTATATTACAAATCATTGTTAGGGAAATAGGCAGATTTTTCCATACCGACAGAGTCGCCATTTACCAAATTTTTCCAGAAATGGGAATTATTGCTGCTGATTCTCATGGACAGTTGCCAGATAGCCAAGATGTTAGCAAAATGATTAACGGGAATAACTATTGTGGGAAAGCTGGTTTTATCACCCCAATTTTGCGGCATTATCTTGGAGAAAATTCATCTCCTCACGAAAGCCAAAGCGCAATCTGGGGGATGCTGGTTCTCAATCATCGCTCCAATAACCATCAAAGTCTTCTTCCTTGGGAAACATGGGAAATCGAGATTTTAAAGCAAGTCAGTCGGGAAATTGCGATCGCAATTCAAAAATCTCAACTACAAACAACACAAAAGCAAGCTATCCAAGCATTGGCACAAATTGAAAACGCACAGCAACAACTTGCACAGTTTCAAAGCCAACTCCTACAAAAGGCAAAGCTATCAACTTTGGGAGAACTAATTGTTGATTTAGTTAACGAAATTTATAAACCAGTTAACTTTATTTTCTCCACAATTAACTACATCAACCAATATGCAGTAGACATAATCCATCTTCTTGAAGAATACCAACAATACTACCCCATCCCTGCCTTGGCGATCGTCTACCCGACATCTGTGATTAGCCCAGAAAGTTGTACTTCTCAAAAAAAGCCATTAAGTAATATTGAACTCACAAAAACTGAATTCCTCAACTCTCTTTGGTCTATAGGCGCAGCTGCGGAACAACTCCAGGATAAAGTATCTGCTTTGTACAAGTTTTCCCAATGTGACAACAGTCAAGTGCAAAAAACTGACTTACATGATGGGCTGAATAACCTCCTCGCGATTTTACAACCTCGCTTCCAGGAAAAATCCCACCGTTTGGGGATTCAAGTGATTAAACAATTTGGCAATATTCCACTTGTAGAATGCTTTCCTGGCGAACTCAATCAAGCTTTTATGAATATTTTGACCAATGCAATTGAAGCTTTAGAAGAAAGAATGAAGCATGACTACTCATTCACCCCGAAAATTTGGATTAGCACGGAAATTGTTAATAACCACTTGTCTCTAATTAGTAACGATGGGATTAAGACTAGGGAACGAGAAGTCATTCAAAGACAAAAAGTGATAGTTCGCATTTCCGATAATGGTAAAGGCATTCTTCCCCATATTCAACGCCATATTTTTGAACCTTTCTTTACCACTAAAGTAGTCACTAAAACTAATGGTTTGGGTTTAACAATTAGTCACAACATTATTGTCGAAAAGCATCATGGCAAACTAAGTTGCAAATCACAATTGGGTAAAGGTAGTGAATTTCTGATTGAAATTAGCACTGAAAATAAGAGATATTCTCATCTCCAAAAACCTGTGATTTTTTAGCATGGAAAAAACTATTTATCGGCTTTATGATTAAAAATAATATCAATTTCCATGAAAAGAGGACTTGCACCTCTTTTTTTATTTAACTATGATTTTCCTCAAACAAACTAATTCAGTATTAACTCAAAGCGGCGCTACAAGAAAATTGATTCAATATTTTCCTGATTAACATGGTACAGTCAGCGTCAAGTATAAATAGTACTCAGATTTTAGCTACTATTTTTGCAATTGCCATCTAAGCTGCATCTGTTATCAGTTAATTAAAATGGCAAGAATGATTTTCCTGACTAGGATTTATGTTAGTGCAATACATTCTTTGTAAGCATATTTAGCAAACTATGTGTATAAAGATTGACGCAATATATCTTCAAATAAAGAATGATTTAATTTGAGAAAAACTAATATTTTCTGAATACCTAAAGTCTACCAATAATTCTCATTTAGTATCTCCAATATAGACGCTTATTAGCATCATTTATTGTTTACGTAGACTATGTAATAAATAAAATCTTCTATGCTGAAAACAATATTAAAAAATTAACTTAAATATTAAATTTAATCAGTAATTACATCTAGAGAAAAAATGACATCAATCATAAATTGATAAAAACTTTATGAAGTCTTCACAGTTTTTTTAATAAATTACGAAATAGTATCCCGATCCATATATAAACTGTGAATTGAGATAAAAATGTTCCCTATGACCAAAACATTAAACAATCCCTATATCGAGATATAAAAGACATGAATAATAAACAAGTTGAAGAAGTTCTGAAAGCAATTATTGCAGGTAAGTATTCCTGGGCTTGCGTGCTTATTCTCCGTTTTAACGGGTATGATCCATTGCACTATATCCCTTATCGTACCTACATCAGATTACTGAAAGATAACTACCAGATGGATAGAACTGGCGTAAATTAATCCAGGGTGCATCCCACTTTTTGATCTACCGATAGAGTCAATAACTGTGGACAATTTGGAAATTGGAACAGTTATCATCCTATAAAATTATTCTCTGCTTGCCGAATAAAGTCTGGGATGCTGCCACTCATCACTTCATGTATCTTCAGTTTGAGAATATAAATTATCATTAATGATTTTTTGCTAAGATTCTGTTACGAAAACGAAGCTGGGTTTAAGCCCAGCTTTACTATTTTCAGGAAATGATTAATAAAAAACTAAATCAACTGACAATAAAAACTTGATTGTTGTCATAGTATTTCTGTCATAGTTATGACTATATAAACTTGTCTGACCATGTGACGAATTTATGAATTTTTCAGGATATCCAACCTCCAGTAGCTAATGTTGACAGTCCCACCCAAAACTCAGAAAATTCCTAAAATTGCTTATGCAGCCAAAATTTTTCACTGGGTAAACATCGTTAGTCTGTTTGTGATGCTCACGAGTGGCTTGCAAATTTATAATGCGAACCCAGTATTTGGAGGGCGTGAAGGTTTACATATTTTTCCCCTCTTCACACTAGGAGGATGGTTAGCAGGTGGTAGACACTGGCACTTCGCAGCTATGTGGGCATTTTCCTTAAACCTGCTTTGGTATGGAATTTACATATTAGTAACTCGTCGCTGGCGACATAAATTTGTCAGCACCAAGGACATCAAAGCGCTACAAAAAACCCAAAATCCCAAACGCTTAGTCTATGCATGGCATCGTATTGTTTATACGAGCATTATTCCCATCTTGCTGCTGGCAATATTTACAGGTATAGGGATGTACAAGCCAGCACAATTTCCGGGGATTGTCGATTGTTTTGGGAGTTGGCAAGCCTTACGCATTGTCCACTTTTCGACAGTTCCAATGGTTATTATCTTTGCCCTACTGCACTCATACCTTGGCTGGAAAGCTGGAGGTGAGCAACTAACCGAGTCCATGTTTTGGTAATTGGCAATTTTATGAGCATCATTCGTAAACCGTTACAACTCAAACGTCGTCAATTTCTCCAAATATCAGGTTTATCGGGAATAAACTTACTTTTGACTGGTTGTGGTACGCCAATATTTGAAGATGTTGTTGGTAAACTTTCCGAACCAGTCAACCAAAAAGTTGAATCCTTAATCTTACAACCGCAAAAATTAATCCCTGAATTTTCAGCCACAGAAATCGAACCCCAAGCATTAATAGTCAATACTTTTAGGGATACACCAATTATCGACATAGAAAAATATCGTTTAATAGTTGATGGTGAGGTAAATAATCCTCTGAGTTTGAAGATGTCAGAAATTCAAGCATTACCTTTCACCTCAATGATTATCCGTCATGTATGCGTCGAAGGTTGGGCTGCGATCGTACAATGGGGGGGTATCAGATTGCGCGAAATTGTTGCACTGGCTCAACCAAAAGATAGTGTCAAATATGCTTATTTTGTATCAGGAGACAATTACTATTCCAGTTGGGATATTGCATCAGCACTACACCCACAGACTCTATTAGCATATCAGAAAAATGGCGAACCATTACCAGTAGATAATGGCGCACCTTTGCGATTAGCATCACCAATAAAATTGGGTTACAAACAAAGTAAATGGGTGATTAGAATTACTTTAGTGAGCAATTTATCCATGTATAAAGGTTATTGGGAAGACCAGGGTTACGAATGGTTTGCTGGACTTTAAAGCTGTTATGGGTAATAAGCTTTTTTAAAGAACTTGGTGATATTTTTACAATCTATAATATAAATAAGCTAGGGCAAATTTAGATGAGTGCTGGCTGGAATTTTAATTATGATAACTTCGCTAAATCAACTACTAAAATGGTTAATTATCGTACTTTTGTTTCCCTTGGTATTTCTTAATGGCTGGTTAGCATTCAAGTTTTTTCAATATTTCCAACCAATTATTACAACATTTGTCCTAGCTTCATTATTTGCATTTATACTCAACTATCCAGTGAGATTAATCCAGAAACGTGGTATGAAGCGAGGTTATGCAACTGGATTAGTTTTTCTTTTCACTTTGATAATTGCGATCGCACTCGGTATTACAATCTTACCTCTTGTTTTTGAGCAATTTAATGAAATGGTAAAAGTCCTCCCTCATTGGATTGATTCGAGTGAACAAAAATTGTTGAATTTAAATAATTGGGTATCTACTCATGGTTTAAAAGTCAACTTGACTCATTTAGTTACTCAGTTGACTGACCATTTACCTGATGAGTTCCAGTATTTTAGCAATCAAATTATAGATTTTCTGATTGAGACATTTGATAGTATTTCTGAAGCT
Source organism: Calothrix sp. NIES-4101 (assembly GCA_004296455.1). Lineage (GTDB taxonomy): Bacteria > Cyanobacteriota > Cyanobacteriia > Cyanobacteriales > Nostocaceae > Brunnivagina. Next base: position 1,684,185 of record AP018280.1, on the reverse strand, counting down.
TTAGTGATTTTAGTCTTTACTTTCTATATTCTCATCGATGGTGAGAGGATTTGGAATGGGATATTTCAAAAAATCCCAGTAAATATTAGTGATAAAATCCAGAAATCCTTTCAGAAAAATTTTCAAAATTACCTGATTGGTCAGGTTATGATTGCTTTACTGATGGGTACTTCCCTCACAGTTCTCTTTTTAATATTACGAGTTCCATTCGGTTTAATTTTCGGTTTAGGAATCGGCATTTGTAGTTTAATTCCCTTTGGCGATATTGTTAGTCTAATTGCTGTCAGCTTAATTATTACCTCCCACGATATTTGGTTAGCTATAAAAATTTTCAGCATATCTATTATTATCGACCAACTCATTGACCAGGCGATCGCCCCTCGTCTCTTGGGGAGTTTTACTGGACTTCGCCCAATTTGGGTTTTGACTTCGTTATTAGTTGGTACTTATATTGGCGGTTTATTAGGACTGTTGATTGCTGTACCCGTAGCAGGCATTGTCAAGGATGCTCTGGAAGGATGGATGTCATCATCAGTCAGCAACAATCTCGCAGGTGAAGAAATAGAAGCCAAAGAAATAGGCGATTTGGTGACAAATCAGTCCCATTCACCATAATTTAGGCAGTACAAAAACGTAGAACACACGTTAAATTTAATTAACTTAATTAACCCACATAAAAACCCCCAGTTAGCGACCGGGGGTAAAAAGTAATACTATTTCACCTAATGTTTGCCAGAGATATACCTCATTTTCCCTTTACCGCCATTCCTGTGACGGTGGTAAGCATGAGGAAACACTATTACTAAAATGTTACCTTATACTACCAACATAGAGTATAAAAATATTTACTAAATTGTGTTAATTACATATACCCATTGGGGGTATAGGGTACTACCAGAGATATAAAATATTTGGTATGTAACCGAAGAGACATGGGACTAGGAGATGCAATGAAGTATTTGCGGTAGAAGGGTTTCCCGTTAAATCATTTGCTGATGTCAGTTTCCGTCCCCCTAATCCCCGTCTCACCCTGTTAAGTATTAGCCTAACCTGGTAATTGTTTCTTTAATGCCTCCAGGGAAGCCCAACGCTTATCCACGGTTTTCTCCGCAGAATTATCGGATTTATTCTTAGCTGTGCCTTCAATACCCTGGCAATTGCGATCGCACAATTGTCTGAAGGGAATTGCTAAACACATCTGCTCATACAACCATTCACTGGGGTGAAAATACCCTTGCGGCAATAGAGATTCTACCAAGTCTTCTAGCGGCACTTCCCGTTCTAAGGGTAAATCTTCAACTTGGTTGGCAGTTTCATCCAGCCAAATAACCTCAGATGTATCAACAGCCAAGCGATGATTGAATTGTTGCAAGCAACGGTTACAAGTGCAAGTAATTATTGCTTCTGCATTTGCCAAGACTTCCAAGTAATTACCACAGTGTCTGACCCGAATTACACCACGCACGGGTGTTAGGGTATCCAATCCGGGCAGAAACTCTCTAACCTGAATTTCCTCTGTCCGCTCAGGTGCTTTAGTTAGCTGCGGAATGAAAATTGCGTCCATAGGAGTAGTGAGCTATCTCACATTAAAAATTAGCTGTATTGTTAATATATTTGCTGACAATACATGATTTAGTCTAGCTATTATTAGTCTTTGTTGTGAACTGGCAACTTTTGTTTTTGTCAGCCAGAATGTAGGCAAAAACCATATTATGGGTATTCTGTCAAGACAAAAGTCATAGATTATACCTTCCAAAGTGGGTAACGACTAATGGTAAAAGCCAGGTTTCTTTGATTGAATGATGTCAAGTCCGACTAATCTAGCTATGATTAGTTTTTCTTTGCGTCTGCCTATCTTCCCATCACACAATCTCCACATAGATTTTATCCTGTATTTTTCGGAAATAACAAGCTTCCTAATTAGGAAATGTTTGTTTCTAAACTTGGTAATAAAGTTTACTTAAAATGTAAATGAACATCGAGTTTCTACTTGTTATCTTTTAAATGTAAGGGATGAGTTGAGGGACAACAAAAGAAATCAACAAAACCCATTACATCAGATAAACGAGGAGGAAAAGATTATGTTATCCAATAAATCTGAATTGTTTGTTGAAGTAGTTGAAGAAGAACAAGAGGTTATTTCGGGTGGTAACGTAGATTTTGGTACTTTGTCGGCATACTTTACTAACGCACAAGCAGTGAGCGGTAGCACTATCGCAACTCCAGCAGGCGCATCTGCAAGTGGTACAGCAGTCAATCAAATAATCGGCAGTTTATCTTTACAAGGAATTCGGGTTTTCTAAGGTAGCTTGAGAACACATTCGGAATCATACTTGACTCTTGCTACGTATACTGAGAACTAAACCTTAGTACAGCACACTCTTAACTAATTTGGTTTTCCAAACATCAAATCCTAGTTCTCTAGATTAGTTTGAATTAGTTATTGACAAGTAAAAAAAGGAGAAAGATCATGTTGGACGAAATTCGTAAATCTGATTTGTTTGCTGAAGTTTCTGAAGAACAACAAGAGATTGTTGCTGGTGGTGGAATAGAGTTTGGTTCTTTGTCGGCATATTTTACTAACCTACAAGCAGTTAATGGTAGTACTGCCGCAACTCCTGTAGGTGCAGGAACATCTGGTTTAGCCGTCAATCAAACAATCGGTAGCTTGGCTCTCTTGGGAATCAGAGTAACTCCATAAGGTATGAATTAGTTGGAGAAAGATTGCAGAGTTTACAGTAACTTGGTGTTCAATATACTCTTGACTAAGAATATTACATAACTGATGACAGTTAAGTGAAGTAAATCTCTGAAATTTTCCGTCACATTCAACCCAGATTTCTAAGAATGTTTGCATTTGACTTAGTAAGCTATCAGCCATATATAGGATGTAAAAAAATACAATCCTACTGCTGATAGCTTATGGTTCCATAAGTCAAAAGTTAATGCAATATGTTCTACATATCATCATATCCACAGCAAAAATCTCAATTATTTCTAGATTTATCTGGTCAGAATAGAGAGGTAAGATTATGTCTAACCAGATTCAATCAACAGAAACCAAATTATTTACCGATGTCTCTGCTAACGAACAGGAGACTACATCTGGTGGGTTCTCCATATCATTTTTCCAAACAGACACTAATATAACCAGTTTTGCCAGTAGTCAATCTAGTATTTCCAGGGAAGGCTGGAGCATGTCCTCTAGTCAAAATGCTCTATATATGTTCTCACAAAAGAATACAGGAATAGTGTTTGATTTTGGTGATTATTACAGCAGACGCGGACGTAAACTACCTGCTTTACAATTAGTAAGTCGGATGTTTAGCTATTTTTTATTTAATAAATAGTATTTTCATCCTACAGAAGTAAAAACTCTGGTTCCGGCTTGAATTTTTTGGGTAGGTTGTCCATGAAATACCAATTTGTCATTCAACATAGTGAGGAAGATTGTGGCGCTGCTTGTCTCGCTGCAATCTCAAAACATTATGGACGTACCTTCACTCTCAATCATATTCGGGAAGCTGTAGGCACAGGACAATTAGGTACTACTTTACTAGGGCTTAAACGAGGTGCAGAAACCCTGGGATTCAATGCTCGTCCGGTAAAAACCTCTCCAGAACTTCTCAACCAAATCAAGGAAGCACCCTTACCTGCGATTATTCACTGGCAAGGTCGTCACTGGGTTGTTTTATACGGGAAGGAAGGTAGAAATTACGTAGTTGCAGACCCGGCGGTAGGTATCCGCTATATCTCCAAACAAGATTTAGAGGAAAGTTGGTCAGATTGGTTGATGCTGCTACTTGAACCAGACCCAACCCGGTTTTTCGCCCAAGAAAGCGATGAAATTGGTGGTTTTTGGCGTTTCTTTAAGCGTGTCTGGATTTTTCGCGCCATCCTCGCGCAAGCACTACCCCTAAACATGATTTTGGGTGTGCTGTCCTTAGCCTCGCCTTTTTTGTTACAAATTTTGACAGATGATGTGTTGGTGCGCGGCGATACCAAACTGCTAACTACTGTTGCGATCGCTGTAGTCGTAATGAATTTTATTTCCAGCAGTCTTGGTTGGGTGCAATCTAATTTAATTGCTCATTTTGCCCAGCGTCTGCAATTAGGTTTAGTGATGGATTTTGGACGACAAATTCTGCGATTACCTCTTGCATATTACGAGGCTCGTCGTAGTGGAGAAATTGTCAGTCGTCTCCGCGATATTGACCAGATAAATCAATTAGTTGCTCAAGTAGTTATCAGTTTACCCAGTCAATTTTTTATTGCGGTAGTTTCTTTTGGTTTCATGGTTTTCTATAGTTGGAAACTAACTATAGTTGCTCTAATTGTCGCGATGGTGATGACTATAACTACCATCATATTTCAACCAACATTGCAACAAAAAACCCGCGAACTGTTAATCAAAGAAGCAGAAACCCACGGCGTTTTAGTGGAAACTTTTAAAGGGGCACTTACCCTGAAGGCTACTACAGCAGCACCGCAATTTTGGGATGAATTTCAAAGTCGATTTAGTCGTTTGGGAACGCTAACTTTACGGACAATTCAAATCGGAATTATCAATAATACATTTTCAGGATTTATAGCTGCGATCGGTGGTGTTGTGCTCCTCTGGTTCGGTGGCAATTTGGTCATTAATCCCGCCGAAAACATGAGTATTGGTCAATTACTGGCATTCAATGCCATGAATGCAAATTTCCTGGCTTTAGTTGGTAGTGTCATCAGTTTTGTGGATGAATTTACCCGTGCAAAAACAGCAACTCAACGGCTGACAGAGGTTATAGATTCTACCCCGGAAAATGACGATGATGGTAAAAAACCTTTTGCTCAAATTCCTGGAGATTCCGACATTGTTTGTACTAAGATAAATTTTCACTACGCAGGTCGAGTTGATTTACTAGATGACTTTTCTTTAACTATTCCTGGTGGTAAAGTTGTGGCTTTAATTGGCAAATCTGGTTGTGGGAAAAGCTCTTTAGCGAAACTTCTTGCTAGTTTATACCCCATCAATTCAGGTAATATCCGCGTTGGTATTTATAATCTCCAAGACCTTGCTTTAGATTGTTTACGTCAGCAAATTGTTCTTGTTCCCCAAGATGCTCACTTTTGGAGTCGTTCAATTATTGAAAACTTTCATTTAGGAGCGCCCTATGTTACTTTTGAGCAAATTGTCCAAGCCTGCAAAATTACTGGTGCAGATGATTTTATCAGTAAACTACCGGAAAAATATCAAACTATTTTGGGAGAATTTGGAGCTAATATTTCCGGTGGACAAAGACAAAGATTGGCAATTGCAAGAGGTATTGTTACTGAGCCACCCATATTAATTTTAGATGAATCAACAGCTGGATTAGACCCAGTAAGTGAAACACAACTTCTGGATAAATTATTTCAACACCGACGTGGTAAAACAACAATTTTAATTACTCACCGTCCCAGAGTAGTAAATCGTGCCGATTGGGTTGTATTGCTGGATCAGGGAAAGCTAAAATTACAAGGTTCTTTGGAGGAGTTAAGTTCTTTACCAGGGGACCATTTGGAATTTTTAATTCCCTAAAGTCAAGAAAAAACAGGAATTTATTTTTACATAATTTATTTTCAAGATAATTTATTTTCACCTAGTGAAATTTGGGTAGGTGGTAATTATGCTCTACACCCACAGTCAAAAAATTTTCCCGCCACTACAAACAGACGAGTTTCTGCCTCCCATTAGTCCTTGGACATCTTTAGCAGGAATGTTTCTTATTGGGACTGTAGGAACTGCTATTTCTCTTGCTTCCTGGGTGAAATATAATGTCACAGTGAAAGCACCAGCGATAGTCCGTCCGATTGGAGATATTCGGTTAGTACAACCAGAAATTGATGGCACTATTAGAAATATTTTAGTTAGGGAAAATCAGATTGTTCAAAAAGGACAAGCCATCGCTTACTTGGATGATGACCAATTTCAAATTAAAAAAAGCCAATTACAAGGAACTATTGAGCAGGGCAAATTACAACAGATTCAACTATACGCTCAAATCAGAAGTTTAGATGTGCAAATAATTGCCGAAAAAAGAGTTATAGAAAGAAGTATTGCTGCGGCTGTGGCAGATTTAGAACGGATTCACAGAGACTATCAAGAAAAACAAGTTACTACCGAGAGTGAATTATTAGCAGCAGAGGCAAATCTACAAAAAACCCTAGCTGAATTAGAGAAATCTAAAACTGATTTAGACTTTGCAAAAATAGATAGCGATCGCTATCAAGAATTAGCATCTGTTGGAGCGGTAAGTCGGCGAGATTTTGAACAAAAAAAACTGATTGTTTCACAGTCTAAATCAATTCTAGAAGGTGAAAAAAAAACTGTTGAAATTGCAAAATTAAAAATCCAGTCTGCTCGTGCAGCACTGAATCCTAGCAATGCTTCTATAGCTATTGCTCAAGAAAGAATTGCCCAAGAAAAAGCCAGAGGAGAAGCTACTATTGCCACTTTAAGGAAAGAAAAAGAGGCTTTAATTCAAAGACAAGTAGAACTACAAACTCAACTTAACCAATATCACAAAGAATTACAACAGGTTGACAATCAACTCAAAAGCACAATTATTCGTGCTACTAGTGATGGCATTATCCTCAAATTAAATTTACGCAACACAGGACAAGTTGTTCGTCCGAGCGAAGCAATCGTAGAAATTGTTCCTCAAAATACACCTCTAGTTCTGAAGGCGATGATTCCTACTGCTGAGATTACAAAAGTGGCTGTGAATCAGAAAGTGCAGTTAAGACTTGATGCTTGCCCCTATCCAGATTACGGTACTCTCAAGGGAGTTGTTAGCTCAATTTCTCCAGACGCAATTACATCTCCAAACAACTCAAGTAATGGCACAGCATCTTCTACAAATGGTGGTGTTAGCTATTTTGAAGCAACTATCCAACCAGAATCTCTCTCCTTTAGCAACTACAATCATACCTGTACTATTCAAGCAGGAATGAATGCCAACGCCGATATTATTTCTAAAGAAGAAACAGCATTACAATACATGCTGAGAAAAGCACGTTTAATTACTGATTTGTAAGTATTTTTAAGTATTCGCAAATAGTTGAAAATAGTTGAAAATATTTTAATAAATATAATTTATAACTCTTTTCTGACTGAAAAAGATAGCAAAGGGTGACATCTATTTTCATACTTTCTTGGAGTTCCGCAGTTAACAGTAACTGCTAACTCCTAACTCCTAAAACCTAATCCATGATTATGTATTACTTCAAATTTAACTGCGAAGCTAAACACACAAACAAAACGGTTATTTCCTGTGTTTTTATGCCAAACTTATTTCCCAATCATTATTTTTTTCGTCTACGTGGTGACCCTTTTATTGTTTCTGCGAAGTTATCACAGAATTCAACAAGCCTGGCAATGGTGGTTCAGTAGACAATCGATGAGACTTTTCCTGGAAGCCGAGAAAATTCGGGACGATTTATTGCAAGAATCTTTTAGTATCCGTCGGCAATTAGAAATGCTGCCAACAGATAACCTGGAACTATTAATTAACCAACGACAAGAATACTTAATAAAAATTCAAAAATGGCATCAGTCTCTCGCGAAATTGAGCGATCGCTTATTTCCCGAATCACTGCAAGATGATTTACCATTAGCAATCTACTACTTATTGGAACAGTGGCAAATATCTCATCGTTACCTTGATTTGGAAATTATTTTGCCTAGCTCTTGGCGACATGAAAAAATCGAGGATAGCCTCACCATTTTAATGATTCTTGATGAGTTACTAAAATTAACTTTACCGGAATCAGAACTTTGCTTGCCAATATCGATATTCATTCATCTCCAGCAGCATCACAACACTGCTCATCTGCAAATCAACATTACCTATCCCGATACTTTTATTTTTATATCTTATGATAATTTAACATTTCTCTCATATCTTCGGAAAATTTTTCGTTTTCTCACATCAGGAACATTTTTTTTTCGTAGAAGGAATCTGACTTTGGATTGCAATTTTTACTGGTAAATTAGCACATCTACTCAAATTAGATTACAGATCGAGAAAATGCTCAATTTTACTCAATTTTAAGGATGTAATCATCAATTAATAAATATTAAACAAACATTTTAGTAGATATCCGGATTTCTGTCATTTACAAATGTATATTTTATACAGGTGAGATGTCTACGCCTATTTTCCTGAAAATCAATATACATATTGCGTAGTCATTATTAATTAACACAAACAGAGAAGAATTTTAATCAATCATTTAGAAAACAATATTCAATTCTCTACCCCAGGAGGTAGATTATGAATCAAACTGTATTAGAGAAAGCCTTAATTAAAATTTTGGTGATTGATGACCATGAATCGGTATTGGATGGGACTATTGATATATTGCGGCAACATTACCCTGATGTGAAGTTTGATACTGCTGGAAATACAAAGGATGCTCTCCATCAAATCTTTTTCTCACAACCGGATTTGGTAATTATGGACCTTTCAATTCCAGAAAAACCGGGGATGATGGCACGACCAGACACAGGTGTGCAACTGCTGCGGACTTTGATGAAAAACTATCCTCATGTCAATATTGTTGTCCAAACTGCCCATGTTAGAACTTTAGTCAGGATTAGACCAAATATTGATGCTCATAAAGGTGGTTTTACAATCGCAGATAAAAGCCTTACTAGCCAAGAAATGTTAACCAGGGTTGATTGGGCGTTACAGGGATTAACTCATACAAAAGATATTAAAAAAAATTATTCTGGTTTTGAGGTTAAACCGGAATGGTTAAGGGTGTTGACATTAGCATTTGATCAAGGATTACAGGATAAGGCGATCGCGGAACAAATGTCTGTCTCGGAACGGATGGTGCGTCATTATTGGAGTAAGCTCCAAGACGCTTTACATGTATATCCTGAGTGTGGCAAAAACATTCGCATTCAAACAGAGATACGAGCCAGAGAAGAAGGTTTAATTGATTAGTTGTTAGTGATGTTTTGGTAAGAACTAACTACTACTATTGGGATTGTAAATAGCCTATGTTGGCAAAATTCTGGAGAAAAATTACAGCAAAAATAAAAATTTGCTGGGTAGTTATATTACCTAGAACAGTGGCAATGACAATTGCCACAATTGCCCGTTTAACTAAGTCGAAACAATCTCAGGCTCACCGTGACGTAATTGAAAACACATTTGAAATTATCCATAATGGGCCGCTACAAACCCTCGCTCAAGCTTTAAAACTAATTCGAGAACAAGATATGCCACCAGAGAAATTAGTTCTCACACTCGAAAAATATCTGGAAAAATTGGATCGCGAACTGCGGGGAATTTATGATTGCTTACAGCAAGAAGCCCTCAATCAAGACAGTAGTCTTTATTTAGAAAGTGGCATAGTGATTAATTTACAAGACCCTATCCATGAAGTCCTCTATCAAGTTTATAGCTATACTCTAGAACGAGATTTTCCCTACTTTCAGAAGCTCAGAGTAAAAATCCGTACATTTGAACCCATAGAAGATGCTTATTTGAGCCTCAGTCAAAAACGAGGACTTTGCAGATTTCTGGAAGAAGCTTTGTGTAATGTTGGTAAACATGCTGTGGGGGCAACCCGTCTGGAAGTATCTTGTACAAAAAACGAAGGCTGGTACACCCTAAGCATTATAGATAATGGCTTAGGGATAAACTCATCTAGAGAAGGTCGGGGAACGCAGCAGTCTCGAAATTTGGCTCGACAACTCAAGGGCAAATTTAGACGTTCAAATCTTTTTCCTAGAGGTACTTTGTGTGAACTGTCTTGGACTGCGTTAGTGTATGGGCGTTGTGAACAACAGCAAATATAGTCTAGTCAAAATTCTGGTTTATTTTGCCTTTTTTCTTTCAATTAACGCATCTCGTGCATGTTCTCTATCGTCAAAGTGAATTTTCTCTGTACCAAGAATTTGATAATCCTCATGTCCCTTGCCCGCTAATAATACCCCATCACCAAGTTGTGCTTCTAAGATTGCTGTCCGAATCGCAGCCGCGCGATCGCATATTACAGTGGGATTGATGCCTTGAGGAATACCCGCTAACACATCCTCTAAAATCTTCTCTGGGTCTTCAGTGCGCGGATTATCAGATGTCACCACCGCAATGTCGGCAAGTTCCGCAGCTATTTTACCCATTTTTGGGCGCTTCGTGCGATCGCGATCGCCTCCACAACCAAAGACACAAATCATCTTACCAGGAATAAATGGACGTGATGCTTTTAATAAATTCTCTAAACTGTCGGGAGTATGGGCATAATCTACAATCACGCTTATATCTTGTTCTGTATCTATTTGTACCCTCTCCATTCGTCCCGGAACCCCAGGAAATCCCGGAATTGCCGCAGTAATGACTTCTAAATCAATTCCTAAGTGTAAAACAACGCCAACAGCAGAGAGGAGATTTTCGAGGTTATATTGACCAACGAGAGGTGAACGGAAAGGTGAACTACCTACAGGTGTATGCATTATGCCGCTAACACCATTAGGTTCGTAACTCAAGTCACTCATGTACAAATCAGCACTAGTATTACTAACGCTATAACTCCAAACTTTATCCTTCCCTAGAGCCTCAATTAAGCGTTTGCCGTAGGCATCATCAGCATTAATTATTGCCCTACCTCCAAGATATTCAGGACTAAACAACAAAGCTTTGGTAGAGAAATAGTCCTCCATATCCTTGTGATAGTCCAAATGATCTTGAGTCAGGTTGCTAAATACAGCTACTTCAAACTGACAACCCAAAACCCGACCTTGTGCCAAAGCATGGGAACTAACTTCCATAATCCCATATTCATTTCCGGCATTGACTGCGGCTGCTAGCTGTTTTTGTAAATCTACAGCAAAGGGAGTGGTGTGAGTAGCAGTTTCGCTAAATCCCCGCCAACGAGTGTAGAGAGTACCCATTAAAGCTGTATTTTTATCTGCACGTTCTAAAAAATACTCAATCAAATGAGTTGTTGTTGTTTTCCCGTTTGTCCCTGTGACACCAATTAAATTCAAAGCATGTCCGGGATAACCATAGAAAGCGGCGGCAATTTTGGCACAGGCTTTTGTCATATCAGATGCAGTAATTACACATACATCACCGGGAGGGGAAGTTTTTTCGGCGGCTTGGGTAGAAATTACCGCAGCAATAGCTCCCGCAGTTAAAGCACTGTGCCAAAACTCACCACCATCTACCCTTGTTCCTGGCATCCCGATAAATACATCTCCTGCACTTGTTGCATGGGAATTAGTCGTTAAACAATTAACTTCTTCATCTAAAGCCGGATGTTCGTTAAATTGCACAATCTCTTCAACAGCAGCTAGTAGTTCCCGCAGTTTCATTTATTCCACCTCAACACACAAGTTAGTAGTTGTTAGTTGTTAGTCGTTAATTATTAACTGTTAGTTGCTGGATGCTATTTCCCACTAACGGCTAAAACATTAACAAACCATCAACAAACTCTAGTAGTTCACCAAAGTCACTTTGCAGGGACAAAAATCTCCGCGCCAATCTGCACCCGTCAATTTTGGGTTGGTGAACCAACTAGTACATCAGAGTGAAAGTAGCTAATCACTCAACACTCAGAACTCTATTGTTACTTGTGATATTTTGCAACATTTTTTCTGTTGTGCAACTACTTAAATATACTTTTGGAGTAATTGTGTTAATTGTTGCACAGAAGTACGTGGAGAGGGACGAGGAATCATTTGTGCTTGACTTTGGGGATTTTCAGCTACAAAAAGTACAGGAATTTCGTATTGATAAGCTTGGAACCAGTCATCGCGAGTTGTAATGTCACGAATTTCTAACTCTAGAGACAGAGACTTTTGTGTCTCGATGATTTGTGCGAGTTTTTCCTGTAGCCCTTCACACAAATGACATCCCGGCTTACTGTAGAGGATTAAGTGCATTTTCTAGTTGTTTTTTTGACAGAGTTAACAAACTATCTGGAAAAATTGAAGTGAAGATAATATGATGCGGATATCTTGAACTACCGTCTTCTGGCTTGCAATTTGCGATAAACGTCCTTAATATCGACTTTGTGATACGCCAAGGCGACTAAAGTATGATATATCAAATCCGCTACTTCTCCAGCGATCGCATCTGCATCATCATCTTTACAAGCCATGACCACTTCGGCGCTTTCCTCACCAATTTTCTTTAAAATCTTATTATCGCCGCCCGCTAACAACTTGCAAGTATAGGAACTCTCATTTGGATGATCTCGGCGATCGCAAATAACTGCAAATACCTGAGACAATGTATCTGCTGGTGGTGGGGTAATAGTACCGTCAGTTTGATGAAAACAACTGCGTTCTCCCGTATGACAGGCGATATCACCAATCTGTTCAACTGTGACTAAAATTGCATCGCTATCACAGTCGTAACGGATGCTTTGTATCTTCTGGGTATGCCCAGAGGTTGCGCCTTTATGCCAAAACTCCTGACGCGATCGACTCCAAAACCATGTCTCACCAGTTTCTAAGGTCTGTTGTAGAGATTCGCGATTCATCCAAGCCATCATCAAAATTGTGCCATCCAGATAGTCTTGGACAATTGCAGGTACTAAACCTTTCTCATCGTAGCGAATTTTGTCAACTGGAATCGCATTTTTAAATGAAGGCAGGTGTGAAGAAGACATACAAGTTGTCTAAACTAAGGTGTAAAATTCAAGGGACAAATTATAAGTCCAGAGAATTACGATAACATTAAATAGCTAGAGCAATTAATATTTTCTTTGTCGCTTCGTGAAGTTGTTTTGTTGATTTTCGTGTAGTTACTTTTTATTTACTTACTATTTACAAAAAAGCAGCTTTATGCATTATTGACTGCATTTTCACAGCACTTAAAGCAACTTGGTGAGCTTTGGGAGCTTCACCATACCAATGGATTGCCGAGTTAAAAGCGGCTCGATATATATCTTGGCAAGCTTCAGAAAAGCGAGTGCGAATTTCAGCAGGCAAGTCTTGGTTAGATTTGTATAACATATCGTTATTTTTTTGGTTCAGCTATTCTTTTAGGATATAAATTTAGAGCCATTTTTACGCCTATCCTAGGATAGAAGCTGTATATTTAGCATTGTTTGGGAGAGAACCTTGGTAAATACCACAATTAAAACAACGCGATCGCAAGAAATTTTTGCTGCTGCCCAAAATTTGATGCCCGGTGGTGTCAGTTCCCCAGTGCGGGCATTTAAATCGGTTGGCGGACAGCCAATTGTCTTTGATCATGTCAAAGGTGCTTATATTTGGGATGTCGATGGCAATCAATACATCGATTATGTTGGCACTTGGGGACCCGCAATCTGTGGGCACGCACACCCAGAAGTCATTAGTGCCCTCCACGCCGCCTTAGATAAAGGTACTAGCTTTGGAGCGCCTTGCGTCCTGGAAAATGTCTTAGCGGAAATGGTGATTGATGCCGTACCCAGCATTGAAATGGTACGCTTTGTGAATTCGGGAACAGAAGCCTGTATGGCAGTTCTCCGCCTCATCCGCGCCTTTACCGGACGCGATAAAGTGATCAAATTCGAGGGCTGTTATCACGGACATGCTGACATGTTCCTCGTCAAAGCCGGTTCTGGTGTCGCCACTCTCGGTTTACCCGACTCCCCAGGCGTACCAAAATCCACGACAGCAAATACCCTCACCGCCCCCTACAATGACCTAGAAGCCGTCAAAGCCCTATTTTCAGAAAATCCTGACGAAATCGCCGGGGTGATTCTGGAACCTGTAGTTGGTAACGCCGGCTTTATTACCCCCGATGCTGGCTTCCTCGAAGGATTACGCGAACTTACCCACGAACATGGAGCGTTACTAGTTTTTGACGAAGTCATGACTGGTTTTCGTATTGCCTACGGAGGTGCCCAGGAGAAATTTGGTGTAACACCCGATATCACTACCCTAGGTAAAATTATTGGTGGCGGCTTACCTGTAGGTGCTTATGGTGGTCGTCGCGATATCATGTCAATGGTGGCACCAGCAGGCCCCATGTACCAAGCGGGAACCCTTTCGGGCAATCCTTTAGCAATGACTGCGGGAATTAAGACACTGGAACTATTACAAAAGCCAGGAACTTACGAATACCTCGATCGCATCACCAAAAAGCTGGCGGATGGTTTGCTGCAAATCGCCAAAGAAACTGGTCATGAAGCTTGCGGCGGTCAAATTAGTGGGATGTTTGGTCTGTTCTTTACTTCCGGTCCCGTACACAATTACGAAGATGCGAAAAAGTCTGACACCGCGAAGTTTGGACGTTTCCATCGGGGGATGTTAGAACGCGGCATTTACCTCGCGCCATCGCAATTTGAAGCCGGTTTTACGGCGATCGCTCATACTGATGAAGACATTGAAAAAACTCTTACAGCCGCAAGAGAAGTCATGTCGAGTCTCTAGGAGAGAACATTGGGCATTGGGCATTAAATTAAAGTTATCTAAATTTATCCATCAGCTTTGCCGAGGGGTATGACTAATTGCCCATTGCCCATTAATTACGTATATTTATTCAATCAGCAGCCAAAAAATCTCCAACAGGCAAATGCCGATTAAATCAGGCAATTACAGGCTTAGTTAGGTATATTTTTGCATCCCATCGTTTAATTTTGGGACAGTTTAGGAAACATAAACTAGTGTATTTACGAGTCCTTTAAGTAAATCCAGGTAATCTTCAGCAACTCTTCAAGGGATTTCCAGCGAAAATGACCTGGTGGCAAGGGGATTTTATCTCAATAATTGAGAGTAGGGTTCATATGCTCTCCTTCCATCGTTTTTTCGTGCTGCGAGTTAACAGTGCATGAGCTACTGCTTAAATCCTACCTGTCCCAATCCAGAAAACTCAGACCATAGCGAAAGGTGTCAGTCTTGTGCCTCGCGTTTATTATTACGCGATCGCTATCGGGTAATCAAAGCGCTAGGGCAAGGTGGCTTCGGAGCAACATTCATTGCTCGCGATGAATCCTTACCTGGCGAACCGAGTTGCGTAATCAAACAACTTCGTCCTTCGGGAAGCGCACCACATGTTTTACAGATGGCGCGAGAACTATTCGAGCGTGAAGCTGTCACCTTAGGCAAAATCGGCAACCATCCTCAAGTACCCAGGTTACTTGACTATTTTGAAGACCACGAACAGTTCTATTTAGTCCAAGAATATATTAGCGGAGCCACTTTACAACAAGAAGTCAAAGCCCAAGGTGCCCTCAGCGAAGCCAGCGTCAAGCAATTCTTGACGGAGATTATGCCTTTGTTGCAGTATATTCACGAACAGAAGGTTATCCACCGCGATATCAAACCAGCAAACTTGATTCGTCGCGCTCAAGATAGCCGACTAGTTTTGATTGATTTTGGTGCAGTCAAAAACCAAGTGAATCAAACAGCAGCACTCCAGTCAGGACACACAGCTTTAACAGCCTATGCAATTGGGACGCCTGGATTTGCACCTCCGGAACAAATGGCAATGCGCCCGGTTTACTCCAGCGATATTTATGCTGTGGGTGTAACCTGTATTTATCTTCTGACTGGTAAATCTCCCAAGGATTTAGATTATAATCCCACAACCGGAGAAATGATGTGGGAACATCTTGTCCCCATCAGTAACCATCTTTCCCGTGTACTGCGGAAAATGCTCGAGGTTTCCGTCCGTAATCGCTATCAAAATGCTGACGAAGTATTACGAGCTCTGGAAATGGAGCCATACCTCGATAGCCTTGCCCAAAGTCTAGTATCGCAACCTGTAGGAGGTATCAAAGAGCAGGGTAATAATCGTCAGGATGATTCGGTAATACTCAACAGTAACTCTTCTGGTAGTCATTCCAGTGCTGGAGTTGCACAGGTAGCAGCCGCAATTCGAGCCAGACGAGCCAAAGTCGCAGAAGCAACAGCTGCCACTAGAAATCGATTAGTTGGTACAAAAACTAATACTTGGGAAAATACAAATACTGATATAGCCCAAAATTCCAAGTCTCAAATAATTCGCCAGTTAAACACCGAAGGTTTGCGAAATGCCTACACCAAAGGTAGAAGAGACTTTGCCTCATATAATTTGAGTTTGCTCAACCTCCAAGGTATTGATTTATCGGGAACTAATTTCCATTCTTCGGTATTAGAACGAGCAAACCTTCAAGGGGCTAATTTATTTAATAGCGACTTTGGCAGAGCAAGTCTCAATCGTGCCAACCTTCGGGATGCCAACTTGAGTAAGGCTTATTTAAGCCATGCCGATTTAGAAGGAGCAGACCTACGAGGTACAGACCTCAGCTATGCTTACCTCAATAATGCCAATCTTCGAGGTGCCAACCTTTGCGGCGCTAATCTCACTGGTGCCAAAATTTCTGATGAACAGTTGGCACTTGCTAAGACTAACTGGATGACGGTACGTCCTAATGGGAAACGCGGCTTACTATAATGTGAGATTTGAGATTTTGCGGAATCTTCCAGCCCAAAATCTTGAATCTTTTTCAATTACTTTGGCAGCAGAAAATACTATAAATCCATAACCAAAAAAACTTAACTAAAGATGTTAAGTGTAAGCACTTGCCAAAATTTTTAGAGAATAAAAACGTGGAATAGTATTTTGTATATGAAGTTGTAAATGTTGATACTAAAAGGCTGAATTGTTTTTTGAGATTTTTTTGATAAATAATCGATTAGAAAAGTGAATATAGTGTATATAATAGGACATCAAAGCGCAATCATCATTTTTTATAAAAGTATTTCGCAATCTGAAGGGTAAACATCAATGCAGGGTGAATTATGAATCAATACAAACAGTAAAAGGTAAAAATAACTAGATATTTCTGCCTGCTAAAGTTGGCGGTAGAAAGAAAAAATGCAATCTCAAAGTTTTTAATATTTAATGTACAGTACCTAAACTATGGCTGAGTTTGTAGAGGTAGAACTCGAACGTCGGTTAAGGTTATATCAGACATTTCTGAAGTTGTACGAACACAACAGCAGTCTATTGAATGAAATTCTTCAATTAGAGACTGTACATCATTCTTCATTGACAGGGGTGAAGTCGTTCTACTTACAAGGTGTCATCGATGATTCGACAGCTTATGCAATTACGAATTTATGTCAAGGCGAAACACAGACTTTAAAGCAGCCGCAAAAAATCTGGACTATTGGACGCGATCGCGCAAGCGGGATACACTTGACAGATACCTATGTATCCCGCCGTCACGCAGCTATTCAATATCTAGATGCAGAACAAAGTTTTTGCTTGATTGACTTTAACAGCACTAATGGTTCCTATATCAATGGAGAACGTGTATTTCAGTCAGTGAAGTTAAAGGATGGTGATGAAATTCGTTTGGGAAATGTTGTCTTTTACTTTTTCTTAAATACAAAGACTTCAATTTTACCTACAGTTGCCGTAGAATTACTGATGCAGCTAATTCCGACTCAAGAGCGAAAAGCTGATTTGGCAAGGTACCAAACTACTAAAACCAAGCTCTTTGCAGAAAATCTAGATAATACGATAGAAATGTTAAAGAGTATCGGTTATATCGAAAGAGATTTTGTCGATACACCCATATCGCAACTATTTCCTCTTGAACCATCGCCAGAGATTCGCGAATACTTTGTCAGCCAGCAAACACCCAATAGTCCCTACCAAAAATAGTCGAGAATATATCGTTTTGGGGCGTTGCTGTTAGGAGTATAGTATTTTATTGTTCCCTATTTATAGCTTTGGTAAAATTTCTGGTAATAATGCCCCTGGTACTTTTGATAGTGCAATGTTTTGCCCTTGGATACCTAATTCATTATGAAAAGCTCGAATTGCTTTAACGATATAAGCAAGGGTTGTTTGATAAGTTTCCGGTTGTTTACTCATCCCATTTAATGCCTGTAAATGGTTTTCTAAAGCCGCTTCGAGATGTTGAGAGCGTTCAGTTTTTTCACCTTCATAATAAGCATCCGTGACAAGTTGATAATGGGCTAATCCCAAGTTATTGTGAGTAGCAAATAAATCAAAACTCAAAGGTATTCCATTCAAAGAATGTGCTAAACCTAAAGCCTCTTGATAAGCACTGATGCACATTTGCAAATACTGACATTTTTCTTCCTTGGGAGTTTGAGCTTGGTTTGCCAAATGCCAATAAGCTGTACCCAAATTATTTTGTGTCGCCGAACAAGCCGCAGCTTGATTGGTGGGAGTGCGGAATTTTAAAGCTTCGCGATAGGCTTCTATTGCCAAAAGTAAATTTTCGCTGGGTTGTTCATACTGTGCCAAATTCCAATATGCGGTACCAATATTATTCTTAATCATGCCGTATTTTAACGGCTCAGTCTTAGGCGTATAGTGAACTAAAGCCAATCCGTAGGCTGCGATCGCTCGTTTCAAATGTACCGCCGGCAAGTTATACTGCGCTAAATGCCAGAATGCTGTACCCAAGTTATTCTGACAGGCAGCAAATTTAAGCGGTTCCATTTCCGCCGTCCGATACCGCAGTGCTTCCCCGTATGCTGCCACAGCTTGCTGCCAATTTTCGGCAGGGTTGGAAAATCTCGCCAAATCTCCATAGGCGGTTCCTAAATTATTATGCACCCGCCCATAGGTATCAGGATGAGTTTCGGGGGAAATTAATTTTAACGCTAGTTGATAAAATTCGATTCCCTGTTCAATGTAAGATTGTCCTTCTTCCGAATTAGGAGGAGTCCGATACAACATCCAATACAATGTCCCCAAGTCATTCAAAACATCAGGAACTTGGGGTGAAGCTTCATCGTATGTAATTGCCTCTTGATAAGCAATAATCGCCACCATCAAATTTTCTAAGTTGGCATGTCCTTGTTCAATCTGTAAACGATACAAATTACCCAACTTTTGATAGGCAATTGCCAAACTTTCTGCCGGAGCTTTCTGCTGATGCAAATTCTCGATTTCTGCTAACACCTGCTGTGGAGCAAGTTCCATTTCCCCATGTTGCATGGTAAATGTACCTGCTGTAGCCAAAACAAGTTCGGTTAATTCCTGGGTAATGTGGGATAACCCAGAGGTTGCAGTCGCCGCCGATGAAATATCTTTGACTTGGGGCGGTTCTTCCGGGGATACAGACACCGCCATCTCTTCAGATTTTGGTGCTGGTTCTTGTGGTTTGTGACTACGATGTGCAGATTTATCGGATAGGGGAAAATCAAAATCATCCGGTGGAGTCCTATCATCGAGAATTGTTTGTTCCAGACTACCCGTATCTAATACCCGCGAACTGGAAAACCTTTCTGGAGAACCCTTGGTTTTTGTGGTTGGTGTTGGTTCTCCAGCAAAGGTAAATACACCAGTCCGACATCGCCAAAACTGCGGTGCAGATTGTTGAATTGCATGTAACCAGGGACGGGGAACCCACAGTAATAAACTTGATTCTAAGGAATAATTTGACTCTGGGGCTGACAAATGCTGTTCCGTCAACCGCAAATAATGTAAAAATAATCTTTGTGTCGCCACTGGTTGGCGCGTTAACTGTTCTGTACCAACTATCTGAAATGCTGGAATTGGTAAAGGTCTACCCGGAGTATCTTTGCTGCCACCAACAATTGGCGGCGGGTAATTAGTTAACCATTGATTGATTTGGGCAATGGGATTGGGGTCACTTAAATTTAACCTGAGCGTTACTAAACGCGGATATGCTGGGGTACTTGTTTCAAATGAATTTGCTGGCTGGTATAAAACCTGTCCTACCGGGTATGCTAGGGTTGAGTGCAACCTCGCCGCTACTTGATTTCGCAGGTTTAAATCGTCACACACCGCCAAAAACATTTGTCGCCGCAAACCCAAACCCAAGGCTAATTTGAGACGGTGATATACCTGTTTATTCCAGGTAAAATTATCAGGGTGTGTAGTATCATTCACGCTCATAGTTGCATCACCGCCAAATAGCAGTTTATTTTCACTGTTGTGATATGTGCAGATAGCCGATAACTGTTATCCTCCGGGGAAACCCGCAGACTGGGCTGACTCTGTCTATGTTTTTCATCTGGCGATCGCATTGCTCAGGACAAATAGGCATTTTAGTTCTCGTTAATATCAATGTATTTAATTACACTTTGTGAATCATGTGAGTTCCCCAAACAAAAAACAGGCTCACACAGAATGTGGAACCTGAAAATGATAGCAAGTTTTGAGGAAAAGTAGGAGCCAGGAGAAATGATTCTGTTTTTGGATTCTAGCTTCCTATTGTTAACTACTTAAGTAGATTTTTACTTTTAAAGTTTATTTTTAACTAAAATTTGACACAGAATACGCAACCACAATCAACCCAGCAACCAATAGAGCAGCAGCAATACCCAGAAATATATAGTTGCGTTTTTGCCCATCAGTAGGGGCTTCTGCTGTATAAACCTTGGGTTCTTTGGCAAAGTTATTCAAAAGACCGCCTTCTTCTGTTGTGTAGGGCATAAACGTTTTCCTTTTTTAAGTTTTGTAATTTTACTTTCGCTTTATGTTACATACATTGTCACATCTACTTGGGAATTGAGAGATAAAACGTTACAAAAACTGTGTTTCCGGACTCAAAATCATGACTAAATTAGCAAAGAGTCAGGATTGAAATACCAAGAAAAAAACTAGTTCATCTCTGTATAGAGAATATTTGGGAGGGCGAATTGATGCTGATGAAATTGTCAATAGGTATAAGGTATTGCGCTCTACCTGTGTACTTTCCTCAAATGGGAATTACAATAAATATTAATTATAAAAAACACGTAGATTAACTTTCATTGTCATTATGTTGGTCACCAAACAACCGATATTCAAACGCTTTTGGTATCCAGTTTTACCGATAAATCTATTAACGGATGGTAATCCTCAACAATTTACCCTGTTGGGGGAAAAAATTGTCATCTGGCGAGATGCTCAAGGCAATCCCGCCGCAGTCAAAAATCGCTGTTGTCATCGTTCTGCTGAGTTATCCCTGGGAAAAGTCACAGATGGTTGCATTCAATGTCCCTATCATGGGTGGAGATTCGATCGCATGGGAAATTGTACCCATGTACCACAATTGCAAGCAGGAATGATTTCCCCCAGCTACAAAGTTAGTGCCTATGGCTGTACTGAACGTTATGGTTATGTCTGGGTATGTATGGGTGAACCTTTATGCGATATTCCCAATATTCCCGAAGCCACTGACGCTAACTATCGCTTAATTCCTGAATTTTATGAAACTTGGAAATGTGCTGGTTTGCGGGTAATGGAAAATGAATTTGACACTGCCCATCCGACGTTTGTACACACAACTACTTTTGGTAGTGAAGAACACCCAACCCCCGATAGGATGGAATTACAAGAAAGTGAATGGGGAATTGAATTTTGGTCTACTTTGGGTGTGACAAATCCCCAGTTACAGCAAGAAAATTTAAAGTTAGCAACAAATAAGACAGTGCGAACCATGCACATGACTTGGTATATGCCTTTTACTGCTCAATTACGGATAGGTTATCCCAATGGTTTAGTCCATATTGTGGTGAATACCGCAGTCCCTATTGATGATTCAAGTTCGCAAATTGTCCAATTTTGCCTACGTAATGATACTGAAGCGGATACCAAAGCCGAAAGTGTAATTAGTTTTGATCGCGCCGTAACTTTAGAAGATAAGGCAATTTTAGAAACTACTGATTTTGATGTGCCGCTTGATATTAGCAAAGAACAGCATATGATGACCGATAAACCGGGAATTTTGATGCGGAGAAAATTTTTAGCGTTGTTAAGAGCTTATGGGGAAGTGGAGCAAACTCATAGTTCGTAGCAGCAGAGAAAGTGGATTTTGGTTTACTTTTAAAATAATCTCACTGTTTCTGACTGCGACCGCACATAATGCCACATCTACCTGCAAACTGTCATCTGCGTCCAGCAAATATCGGCGATATCTGGAAGATTCGCCAGTTAGTATTTTCTGCGAAACTGGAACCGACACAATTACGCTGGTCAAATTTTTGGGTAATTGTATGTGAAGACGAAATTATTGCTTGTGGACAATTACGCTCCTATGGAGAAACCCAAGAACTCGGTAGTTTGGTGGTTGTAGAAAAATGGCGCAAACAAGGTTTCGGTAGCTATTTAACCCAGCATCTCATTCAGCAAGCAACAAAACCACTTTATTTAGAATGCGCGACTTGGTTAGTCAGTTTTTATAGTCGTTTGGGTTTTGTGGAAGTATCATTAGCAGACTTACCACCGCCCTTGAAACGCAAGTTTGGTTTTACGCAATTAGTGACGAGAATTTTCCCAATTATCTCTTTGAAAATTATGCGTTATCAGAATTAGTTAATAATAAACTTGCCGAATCAATATCTAAAAATAAGCTTGCTTGCTGTTGTTGACGTAAGATTGATGCTGGACAAGCTTCAGTAATTTTCCCTTGTAACATAGTTCTAATTATCTCCGCTTTGCGTTGTCCTGGGGCGAGACAAATTATTTTTTTGCTGACACAAATCATGGGAATTGTGACCGTAAATGCATACTGGGGGACATCTTCTATATGTGCAAAATAACCTGTCTTTACCTGTTGTTGTTGATTTAATTCATCTAATTTGACGATTTTCACCCCATAAGGGTCGGTAAAATTTGCAACTGATGGATCATTAAAAGCTAAATGCCCATTTTCCCCAATTCCCAATAAACATAAATCAATTGGTTGTGCTTGTAAAAGTTGCGAATAGCGATCGCATTCTGCTAATGGTTGTAATGTGTCGCCTTCAATATAGTTAAATTCGTAAGGATGAACTCTTTTTTCGACTTTTTCCCGCAAATAAGAGCGAAAACTCGCGGCATGATGGGCAGAAATCCCTAAGTACTCGTCTAAATGGAAACAAGCAATCCGTGACCAATCGAAACCATGCATGGCTATTAAGGCTTCTAAGAATTGCAGTTGGGAATTACCAGTAGCTAATAATACTCTGACTGTTTCTTGCTCCAATAAAAGATGATGTAAATATTTAGATACTATTTCGGCTGCACCTTGGGCAATCTCAGTTTCCGAATTGTAAATATTTACTTGGAGTTGCTCAACGCGAAAATTGTGTTTAGGGGCAATCATAAGGCTGTAGAAAGGTTGTAAATTGCAGCTTCATTATAAGTTTGTCCCCAGAATGGAATAGTATCGCCAAGTGCGATGAATGCGATCGCCTAAAATCATGTAAACTATGTAATTAAAATTCATAATTATATATATAGTCCTAATACAATGCTGAAAGCACTTCTGTTTGACTTAGATGGAACTCTAGTTAACACTGACCCCATCCACTTTTTAGCTTGGCAGAAGATGCTGAGTAGATATGGCATGGAGATTGATGAAAGTTTTTATCAAAGAAAAATAAGCGGTGGTTTAAATCCAGAAATAATTGCTAATATTTTGCCGCAATTATCACCAGATGAGGCTGTGGAATTTGCGGATGAGAAAGAAGCAATGTTTCGAGAAATGGCTCCTAATTTACAAAGATTAGGGGGATTAACAGAACTTTTAGCTTGGGCAAAATCTCAGGAAATCCAAGTTGGATTAGTTACAAATGCACCCCGCGCCAATGCCATCTTTATGTTGGAAATCTTGGGATTGGAAACCACATTTGAACTAATTGTCTTGGCAGAAGATGAAGCCGCAGCTAAACCTGATCCAACCCCGTATTCTGTCGCCATCGAACGCTTGGAGGTGGATATAGAACATGCGATCGCTCTTGAAGATTCTCCATCGGGGATTCGTTCTGCTGTGGGTGCAGGGATTAAAACAATTGGCATTGCTTCTACCCACGACCCGAAAAAGTTATGTGAACTCGGTGCATTTATGGCAATACCCGACTTTACAGACTTGCAATTGTGGACATTTTTAAGTTCGCAAATTGAAGGTGATTTAGTAACAATTTGAGTTGAGATTATGCCTGTCTATTTCTCAGTCACCCCACGTCTCTAAAAGACCATTGATAAAGTAAATAAATATTAAGGATTGTCGCGCAGGGAGAAACCCGGTTTCTCTTCAAAACTTCAGACGATGCTCAGTACGTAAATCCAAGAAACCGGGTTTCTTGAGTTTTGATTGTAACCACGTATTTACTAACAACTAACTGACATTCAAAGCATTTTGTTTTAATTCATCCAACGAAATATATTCCAGCGCTTTTTCATGTGTTGCCGACAACACTATTGGTGGTGCAACACCAGCATCAAGTGCTTCCTGCCAACGCGAAGCACACAAACACCACCTATCTCCTGGCTTTAATCCCGGAAAACTATATTGTGGCGCAGGTGTCATTAAATCATTACCACGGGATTTACTAAAAATCAGAAACTCCTCAGTTACTTCTGCACAAACGACATGAACTCCCATGTCCATCGCTCCAGTTTCACATCTTCCATTACGGTAAAAGCCAGTTATCGGCGAACCACAGCAAAATTCAAGATTTCCACCTAAGACGTTTTTCGCATCAGTCATACTAAGTTTAAATTTTAGATTTTAGATTAATATAACTTTAGCAAATTAAGCTGACACATCTCCCCTGGCTGTTATCTTGAAATGCATTCAAGGTTTCGCTGTATTTTATATCCAAAATCACAATGACGGAATTAGAACGTTACTTATTTGACTTGCAAGGATTTATAGTAGTTGAAAATGCTCTTACCAGCACACAAATAGTAGCCCTCAAACAGATAATTCATCAGCAAATCGTCAAACATAATCAACCTGAAGCTAATAGACTTCGCTTTGATTCTTTACTGAGTTGGGGTAAACCATTTCGCGATTTAATCGATAACTCCCCTATTACTCCCTATCTTACCGAATTATTGGGAAGTCAGTTTCGTTTAGACCACGATTACATTCATATTATCCGCCAAGGTGCAGGCCCAGTGGGTTCCTTTCTCCACGGTGGTGGAGCTCCTTATGACCCTTGCCAATTTTATGAATTTAAGCATGGGAAAATGTACAATGGCTTAACTGCTGTTGCCTACGAACTCAATGATGTCAATCAGGGTGAAGGTGGATTTGGTTGTATACCTGGCAGCCACAAAAGTAATTATCCCTGTCCTCAAGCATGGCTAAATTTAGAACAACCTCATCACTGTGTACAAACTGTACCAGTAAAAGCTGGGAGTGCAATTATCTTTACCGAAGCCTTGACACATGGTACTGTTCCTTACAAAGTCAAGAAAGATAATTTTAAAGATAATTTTGCCGAGTCTCGCACCACCATCTTTTATAAATATTCGCCGCAAATATCAGCTTGGGCTAGATATTATTATGATGCCGATAATTTTTCCGATTTAACTCCGTTACAACGTCAAATTCTCAGAATACCCGGCATTTCTCATTAATTTCAGATGATGTAATGTATTCAACTTAGACAAATACTACACCTGAAAATCCTAATTATTTTTTTTCGCAGCCGCAGAAACAGGTAATTGTAAATTCTGATTATAAACAAACTCGTTGCGAATCTCAATTTTCCGTTTCGGAAGTGAGTCGTTGCGATTAAGTGTATCTTGGTTAGAAACGCGCAACATGTATTGACCAACCGGAACCCCATCCAGACGGTACAAACCAAATCTATCGGTGATACCCGATAAAATTCTCGCACCACTAGAGTTAATCAATTCCACCTTGACTTGTGCCATTGGCTGCCCTGCAACATCTGTAACACGTCCAGCAACACCAAACTCTGCCCGAACTGGGAAATCTAAGCGTGTAACGGCTGAATTGGCGACTTGTGCTACCATACTTGTTTTTGGTACGGAGAGTTCAATGGGTAATTCGTCCGGCTCAAGTTCGACTATATAGTTACCTTCGGGTAAACCACCAACAAAGAAGTTGCCTTTCAAATCAGTTCTAGCAGAACCGAAAACTTCGCCCTTTTTATTGATAATACGGACATTTGAGCCACTCAAATCAAAATCACCTTTAGCACCTTCGACTTTAATTCGTCCGGCGATCGCACCACGTTCTTTCGTAATACCTGTATAACTGGCAGGTGCAATCTGACCCCGGGCAAAGGATAAATCGGATACTAGTGTCAGGCTCAGGCGATCGCTACCAAAACCACCAAAGTTTCCGCTAGTTGCTCTTGAGGGAATACCTTGATATTCGACTCTTGCCAACAAACCAGGTAATACTTGCATACTGGCACCAGCCAGGGGGGCAACTTCACCATCTCGCAGCGCTAATCCCAGGTTCCAACTTAACTGTCTGAGGCTATTAGGAAAGTAACCAAAACCTAAAGTGTAGCGTGGAGCAGAACCAGCCCCAAACTCGGTTCCCGCAGACACCTGATAGTCATTTTTAAACTTATAACTTAAGTCTGAAAGATAGGCATCACCATAGGTGTTAAATGAAAGGCGAGTTGCCCAATTTGGTTGATAGAAAGCATTAAATAAATATCTACCATCAATATCAGGTCTACCGTTCAAAGATACAGTGGAAAAAGGTCTTAAAGTAAAGGTAGGTAAGATATAACTAGCTGTACTTGTATCATCTTGGCGATTGCGAGCAATAAATCCTAAATTGAATTTATTACTGAAACGATACTTAAGTTCTAGACTGTGATTGAAACGCTCAAAACTTTCTCTTTTTCCTGTACGATATCCTCTTGGTAATGATTGAGAATTGGCATTAATATCTAATTTATCAAGTTGAATATCTAAGTCAGCCGTATAACCAATTTGATCATAAGAATTACCAACACTGGCAGATAAAACTACAGGATTTGCCAATCGCCACACTAAACCAGCTTGCGATTGTAATGTATCGGGAATTGCTTGCAGAGAACCTTCAAAAGTTAAGTTATTTGATAGTCCTTGTCTGAATTGGTAAAAGCCCATTAATTTACCATTGTAGTCAGAATTAAATTCTCCAAACAATTGATCTTGGACTAAATTACCGCTAATCCCCAAACCAGCAAGTTGAATATTTCCCCCTGAAGGTAATAATAAATCTGATGCATTAATTCTGACTGTGCGTATTTCTGAAGGTACGCGCAGATTCGTACGGTCAAAAATCAAAAGTTCAATTTCATTCGTTTGACCGACTGGTAAATTAACATCAACAAACTCATAAATCCCGTTAAATCCTACCTGTTGTTGGGCTATAATCACCCCACCAATACGTAACTGTACAAAACTTGCAGGAGGAGCTTCACCACGAAATGTTTGGATAGGGCGCGACCTTCTAGGTAATAGTTCAGTGGCGTTAAAGCTCGTACCAAAACTTTCAGGAGGTAAATTGCTATAGCCAAATTGTAATCCGGTTAAATCAACTCCATTTAACAATGGATGTAAACCTAATTGTTGGCGACCTATTTGATAGCGGAAGTTACCATTTCGCTTATAAAAATAATATTCGGAAACATCTGGACTATTAACAAAGTTATTATCAAAACGAAGTCCAACAGAACCACCTAATAATCGACCACCAAGACGTGTGGAACTGCGTAAGCTCGAATCACCACCTCCACTAGTCCAGTTTAATTCTTGGCGCAGATTAGATAAACCATTTTGCGGTGCAAATACATCTGGTTTTAAGTCAGGTTGATTGGGGCGATATTGACTATTTTGTGAGCGCCAAGGTAAATCTGCAAGTAATGTGAGGTCGGCAATATTTAAGTCAATAGTGATGTTGAGCTTATCGCGCATTTCGGCGCTGCTAATGTAAGATACACCATTGATTTTCTTTAAAGACTCCGGTGCTATTTGCACAGTCCCTAAAGGTGTTTTTACTTGGGTTTTCCCATTTGCCACTTCAACAGTTAAACCTGTTAGTCTCGCAAAGGCATCAAGAGGTACTAGTAAGATTTTGTTTTCTAAAATAACGTCTAATGTACCAATTTCTCGACCATTAACACTAAGTTCGACAAGAAATGGTTCATCAGGAGATTTAGCGAGTTGTAGGGAATTTTCAGGTTTAGAGTTTGCGGTTGAGTCACCTGGAGTAATTTGATTATCAGAGTTCGGCTTGAGTCGATCAATAATATTACCTGCGGCTGCAACTTTGCTGTTATCTACCGTTGGAGAATTGGGTTGCGAGTTTGTTTTTGTTATAGTTGGCGATAAATCTTGTTTAGGATTACTCGCGATTTTTTGTGCTTCTTGTGGATTATTATTTGCAGAAGTCGTATCAATTATTTTATTATTAAGGCTTGCAGAAATTGAAATGCTGATTAATTCTTGGACGAGTACTAAGATTTTTGTGGCATCAAAAGGGGGATTGCTGGCTACTGTTTGAATATCTGTATTTTTTTCAATATTTTGCTTAATTTGATTGTTTTTTGTAGTATTTAATTGGGAATTTTCGTTATTAGCTACTGATAAATTATTAGAAGTTATATCGGTTTGTGCTTGACTAGCAATAGTGTTGGAAGTAGAAGGAGAATTTTCTACTTGCAGAGTATCAGTAATTGTATTGTTAATAGATGCATACAAGGATACCTGAATTAACTGCTGGACTGCTGCCAAAATAGTTCCAATAGTATTCTTTTCAGCACTTTTGTTGGATGCTAAATTACTAGCGATTTGTTGTGAATCGGTATCTTCTGGTAATGAGGCAGTCTCTTGACTAGCAACAGGAATATTACTAACTGATTTTTGTTGTTGATTTTGCAGCTTTTGCTTTTGAGAATTACAAGGTGTTGCTTGCGTTTTCACACTGGTAGAAGCCGCCAGCATCTTTGCTAAGAGGTTATTCGCAAGGTTAGGTTTTTGAGATTGAGACTGTGATTTAAACTCAGATAGCTGACATTCTAATGAGTGTGTTGTTGCTGTACTGGCATTGCCACTATCTGAAATTGAGTTTTTTGTCGGTTTATTCACAACTGGAACTTGGACTGATGGTGGTTTGCCAGCAGCTTGTTCAGGTGCAATTGTGGCGACAATTGGGGGTGGTGCAGGTGGTAAAGCTAGGTAGAGCATACTAAGCACAAAGGTTGAAATGGTTATCCCAAAAGGGTTAGGTAAGTTTTAATATCATTTGGCAGCAAATCGTTTCTAGGTTTGGGATTGTGAATTTACCCAGAAAATTGGCTATTTTGATTTCGGTTTAAAATTTAAGACTACAGTTCACTTCCTTAGAGGAATTAGGGGCTTTTTCGCTGCTGGAGTTGCACCAGTTGCGGGGACAGTGAAAGGAATACCTTGATCGACAGCAACTCCATTTAAGTCACCGTTAATATCCAAAACGTAGTTACCAGGTGGTAATTTTTTGTTTATTGGCATGACTAGCTTACGTCGCGTGCTCGGAAGAACAGGTGTGTCTTTCAAAATTCCGGCATCGACTACATTTGCAGGTAGTTTCACATTTGCGGAACCAGCACCAGGTATCTGCTGTGTTGTTTTTGCACCTGGATAATTTCCTGCCCGCCAGATGGAGTACTGTCCCTTCATGCGGATGTTGGCGTTACCCGTACTCGAAATATCGAAGATAGCGTTCACAGAGTTGGCTTTGGCATCTACATTGATGGAGTTAAGAGTGCCAGAGCGTTTGATTTTACCAGCATAGCCGTAGACGACAATACCGACACGACCGATAGTCACAACTGACTGCGAGTTTTCTTTGCTTTGAGGTAAAACTTCCTCAATGTAAATAACTGCTCGGTGTTCTCCCTCTTTGGGTTGAACTTTGGGACGGATAGCAAAGCGGAGGCTTTGTGAGCTGCGTGGGGGAATTGTGAATTTGGCGGGAGTAAAGACAATCCACTGATCTAGGGAATTTTCGGTTGATTGGATCTCTTGCAGTTTACTTTCTTCATTGAGAGTCCAATTGCGAACGTAAGCTTGCATTTCTACAGGTTCCGCAGAAAAATTCGTGATTTTGATGGATTGCGATCGCCCTTTACCATTCATTTCTATTTCAAATTTTGGCGGGCTGACACCGATTTCTAGTGCTGATGCTGGTGCTAGTGCCAGATTCCCTAGAAGTCCCTGCGTGAATACACCTAATAAACCTAAGGCGATGATTTTTGTCTTTTGTAGCATTATAACCCTCGATTCTCTCTCACACTTAATTGGCACAAGTACTTGATAATTATTAATGGTTAATTAGAAGTTTTAGGTAATTACAAATAATTTCACAACTAATCATTCACGGAATCAATCGCTTACAAACATCCACCATCTTTACTTTGAATACATACCGATAAACGACCGCCATGAACACCAGCAATGTGACTTTGATTAGGGTCTAATGTTAACTCTACACGTCCTTCCACTACTGCAACATTCCTGGCTTCACTACGAAAAACAAGATTGCTTTCTAGTGGATTAAGAATGACACCAATTGTAGAATTAGAAGTAGTTGAATTATTTAACCGATTGGCAGTTCCACTATTATCCTTGAACTCGTAAGTAACTTTTAGTGGCA
This sequence comes from Calothrix sp. NIES-4101, assembly GCA_004296455.1. Lineage (GTDB taxonomy): Bacteria > Cyanobacteriota > Cyanobacteriia > Cyanobacteriales > Nostocaceae > Brunnivagina. Next base: position 1,653,852 of record AP018280.1, on the reverse strand, counting down.
ATTCCATTTTGTCTAGTTGAATCCGCTTTGTCCAATTTATTTGACGCTTCACATTTTGAATTAAATCAGGCTGCTTATATAATTCCTGTGTATTCTGGGCATAGCCACTAGAATTAACAAATATCTCTTTAATTGGGTCAAGGGTTATCTGAGTAGGTGATATTCCATTTACCCCTAAATCTTCTTCTGGGGTTATAGCTGTTTGGGCTAAAACTGGCATGAATGGCAAACCTAGGGTTACCATTACTGTCGCCAAAAAACTTAATAGTTTGCACTGATAACTCATTATCCTCACACTGGCAAAACGATATTTTTTGACAGGAGTTAAATGTAAATTAATCGAGTTAAAAATCAAAATCATAGACTTTGTTTAGACCTCATAATTACTTTTTGTCGGGTCACGCTTCTTTTTGATTAATAACTCCTGTTAGCTCCGAATTATTTATAACTCACAATAATGTCTTATCTGTTATATCTGCTGAATTGCAAATTGAGTAAAATTTTAACAATTGACTTTTGGCTTTTAAAAACACACATAAAAAACTTTAAAAGCAAAATAAAAACAAAAGCCAAGCAAATGAATATAGTTGATATTTGGGGACTGGAAGCAGGCACAATGCCTGCACCAGAAATTATGATGACTTAAAGTGAGCTATCTATTGGTACTCTATTTGGATACAAAATTAGAGTTGAGCCAAAGCTTCAACAGTCAACTTACCACCAGTGTGAACACCAGCACTTGCAGCACTAACATCAAATTCCAAATCAACACCGCCAACAATGGGAACTGAAGCTGTAGGCGTTCCAGTACCATTATTGACAGTTACGTTTGTAAGTACGATTTCACTACCTGGATCAGCAGTATTTGTTAAGACGGTAGCTTTGGGAAGACCAGCAGCGCTGTTAGCAACTGGAGTCACGGTAACGTTAACTGGTTTACCACTATTCGACCAAACTGCGAACAATTCATCCACTTTCTTGGTGACTGTGGTCTGAGTTCCTGAGCCTATCGCAGGACGTGGAGTCAATGTCAACTTGGTAGTACCGTCTGTATCAGGAGCACCAGGATTAAAATCTTTTTCTTGTGTTGCGCCCAAGTCGCCCTGAGTGATTTGCAACTTCACGTTTTCAAATGTACGTAGGTAGATTCCAGGTTGGATGGTAACTTCTACATTTACGTCTTGCTGAACTGCATTTGCGGGTGCTGTGAAAATAGCGCTGCTTAATGCTGCTGCACCTGCGGCAATGATGCCCAAAATCTTCTTATTCATGGAAAAAACAACTCCTGAGGATAGATAATCTGATTTTTTTTGGAAGTAAAATTAACTCTCGTTTTTTGCTCGTTGCCGAGCTAATGTGATTTTGCTATTTATGACCTTATCGATATAGCTTCCCTGGATAAGCCCGAGAGTTGGAAATCAAGTATGACCTTTTGCAAGTAAAATCTGCCTTGATAAATTGCCGATTTTCTTTGCCAGCATGGCTTTAACTGCTAAAGCACCACCTCCTTTACATAAATTATGAGAAAACCTTTGCTCCTCGCTTTACGTGTCGATCGCAGCCTATCGCATAATTATTGAACTCAATTTGCTGGGCAATTTTTACTCCGCTCCCAATTCGTTGAAGTCAGTAGTAACGCCATTGCCACCAAAATTGACAATTATGGATTCGTATTTGTTTGTGAAGTGATGAATACTAGGCTTCGGGAAAATCGCGAGAGCATATAATATTCATATATAGTTGTGGTAATGACTGTAATATTACTTTCCTCAAAAAATATTGATATGGAATAGATGTATCAATTAACACTTGTCAAAAATTAATTAATTCAATCTTCCATTCGTGAAAATAAAAGCTACAGCAGCAATCAAAACCATTAAATTCGTCTCATTTATATTTTGAGTCCTTCACAATTCTTGATTACATCAAGAATTTAACCCTTTTGCACTAAAGACTCCTTCAGTGAGAATATGGAATTATGAGGCAAGGATAACAAAAAGACTTAAGTGATAGCACTGAAGCTGTATAGGAAATTTTATTTAGGTATTGGATTGAAGAAGGGAAAGATGAGGGGACAAAGTTGATGTTTCAAGCTACTCGTCGTCGTCTGGCGCTTTGGTATACGGCAATTACAGCTGTGTTGCTATTGTTATTTGCCTGCGGTGTGTATTTGTACGTTCGTAATACTTTAATTGAGCGCATAGACGATACTCTCAATCATGTGGTGGAAGTTGTGGAGCGATCGCTTGTAATTGAGCCGGTGAATGTTTCCGTAACATCTGAGGCGAAGCAATACCGAATTAATATCGAAGCCAGTTTTCGCAACAATGCCAATACAGTAGAAGATGATCGCATTGATATTGAATGGTTTAGTTCTACAGGTGATTTACTTTGGTCAACTTTTGCCGAACCAATTAATATTCCGATTGATTCCAACCTCAATGGGGAGACGGTTCGTGTTGTTAGGGAAGAAGATGGCGCGGGAAGTTGGGGAGATTTGGAAGGTAGGGAAGAAAATAAATATGAGCATCAAGATTTTTCTCCTTTAATACTTCGCCAAGTTACACAACGGGTAGAAATTGGGCGGCAGGTTTTGGGATATTTGCGGGTGAGTCATCCTTGGTTTGAGGTGACAAAACCCAGCCGACAGCTGATTGTTGATTTGGCTTTGGGAACTGGATTAATGGTGCTTTCTGTGGCTGCGAGTGGCTGGTTTCTTTCCGGTAAGGCGATGGAACCTGTACATCAGTCATATCAGCGTCTCAAGCAGTTTACAGCAGATGCTTCCCATGAATTGCGGAGTCCCATTGCTTTGATTCAAACTAATGTCCAGGTCGCACTTGCCGATTTAGAATCCTTAGAAGCGAGTGAGACAAGCACTGTTACAGCTTCGCATTACCGACAGCAGTTGCAGATAGTGGAACGATTAACCCAGCGTTTGGGAAAGCTTGTCAACGATTTGTTGTTTTTAGCAAGACAAGATAGTGGCATTGCTCAGGAAAGCTTTTCACTATGTCCCCTCGATGCTTTATTAATGGAGGTGGTGGAAGAACAGCAATTATTTGCGGCAGCAAAAAATATTATGCTGTCCTTGGAATTAATTGATCCACCGGCAACAGAGACAAATCTAGAGTTGTTGGAAAACTGGTTTACACTAACTGGTGATTGGAATCAGTTAGTCAGATTATTTACTAATTTAATTGGCAATGCCTTACGTTACACGCGCGATCGCGGTCATGTAAATGTTGAATTAAAAAGGTTTGAGGCAATTTATCGAGTTTCGGGGTTCGGCTATGTGACTCCGCAATTACAAGTAAAAATTAGTGATAGTGGTATTGGGATTCCGGCTGAATCATTACCGAAATTATTTGATCGCTTCTATCGAGTCGATCCCGCACGTACTCATTCTTCCCCAGATAAAGCCACAGAGAAGACGACTGGCTCCGGATTGGGATTAGCGATCGCCAGAGCGATCGTTGAAAATCATCAAGGTCAAATTCATGTGGAAAGTGTTTTGGAGCAGGGAACGACATTTACTGTAGTACTACCGATTTTGGCAAGTGGGGAATAGAGGAAAGGGAAGGAAGATGAATTGGGATTATGGAAGCGTTGTATTATGAGTTTCTGTCTGCGTTTTTGACCTCAGTTTGATACATCAACTTTTCGAGGTTATGTATAAAGCCAAATTGAAAATCACAGATATCAGCCTTCTCGAATTTAAGTATTGAGTATTATCTTACTTTTTGATGAGGTACTGGCTTTCTCCCTGCGTGACTATACTTATATATTTACTTGATAAATGTCGCTTAAATAAATTTTATAAATTTGCTCATTCCTCACTTGCAAAATGCCACAAGAATCAAAATCAAAATCGAAAACACCTAACCTACTCAGGGTACTACAGATTGTTACAGCCTACCCTTGGTTCCTTTTAGTTGCTATTGCGAGTTTGTTACTACTAATTGGTGTCAATGCTTTGACTCCGCAGTTATTTCGCTGGGGTATTGATCAAGGTATTAGTCAGGGTAATTTAAATATTGTTTTTCAAGCTGCCCTCTTTTTATTTTTAGCTGCAATAGGAAGAGGAATATTTAGCTTTGGGCAAAATTTTTGTGCAGAGATTGTTTCCCAAAATGTGACTTATCGATTACGCAATCAAGTTTTTTGTAAAACTCAGAATTTGAGTTTGAGTTATTACAAAAATACTTCTGCGGGTCAGTTATTAACTCGTGTAACTAGTGATGTTGAACAAATTCGTACTTTTCTGGGGACGACGATAATTCAAGTAATTAGCGGTTTAATCACTTTAATTACTAGTGCGGTCATTGTATTATTAATGAATTGGCAGTTGGCGTTAATTACATTGACAGCAATACCAATAGCAGGATTTTTGTTAACTCGCTTTTTTAAGAATAATGGTAAGTTATTTGGGATGGTGCAAGCAAAACTTGCAAATCTGAATAGTATTTTAGAAGAAAATCTGATTGGTGTAAGAGTTGTCAAGGCATTTGTCCGAGAACAGTTAGAAATATCACGATATACAAAGCTGAATGGTGAATTATTAGCAGCAAATATGCAGACTGTGAAGGTATTAAGAAATCTTTTTCCCTTCCTGTTTTTGTTGAGTAATTTAATTAGTTTGACGGTGATTGGATTTGGGGGAGCGCAGGTAATTGGCAAGCAGTTTTCACTAGGTGAATTAGTTGCTTTTAATTCCTATTTGGTATTTATTCTGCAACCTGTTTTGCAGATTGGTTTTGCGGCTGGTATCATTGCGCAAGCTTCAGCTTCTGCGAGAAGAGTTTATGAAGTAATTGATGCTGAAAATGATATTACTAATCATCCGAATGCAAAGGTATTAAATGCCAATGATATTCAAGGTGAAATTATATTTGAAAATGTAGATTTTAGCTATCCTGGTTCCACAACCCCAATACTCAAAGATATTTCATGTGTCATTAATCCTGGCGAATTTGTTGCCATTGTGGGGATGACAGGAAGCGGAAAAAGTACTATTGCCAATTTAATTCCCCGTTTTTATGATGTGACTGCGGGAGTGGTGAAAATTGACGGCGACGACGTGCGAGAATTAGAATTAGCAAGTTTGCGATCGCAAATTTCGATTGTTTTCCAGGATGCAACTTTATTTTCGGGAACAATTCGCGACAATATTGCCTACGGTTTACCAGATGCGCCTTTAGCACAAGTTATTGCCGCCGCCAAATTCGCCCAGATAGATGATTTTGTCAGCAGTTTGCCCGATGGCTACAACACAATTGTGGGCGAAAGGGGAATTGGTTTGTCGGGGGGACAAAAACAGCGAGTTGCAATTGCTAGAAGCGTTTTAACAGATTTTCGGATTTTGATTCTCGATGATGCTACCTCCGCAGTCGATGCCAAAACCGGGGCTTTGATTTTAGAATCATTAGAGAAATTAAGACAAGCTAGACAATGTACAATAATTGTGATTTCCCAACGTATTAGTAGTATTCGCAATGCTGACAAAATCTTACTTGTTGATAAAGGGCAAATTGTTGCTCAAGGTAAGCATCAGGAATTGTTAGAAACAAGTTCGCTGTATGCGGCAATTTTGGCTTCGCAAGTCAAGCAAAGTCAATTAGTTGAGACTAGTGCTGAGTAAATGATGCTCTAGATAAACGAAGTCTAGCTTTGCAGAAGATAAATTTTGATGAGTGCTGAGAGGAAAATAATAAAATTTTTAAAGTATGGGATATTCAGAGAGAATTTGCAAAGATAATTACCAGTTACAGTCTTAATAGAGTCTGTAGTCATTTTAGTAATTCCGATTAATACCAAATCTAAGCCTATTTTGGTGTGTATCTATGATTGCCATAACACAAGATTTCAGAGGCACTGCTCATCATACTGAGAAGAATTTAGAAAGACAAATTAAAATCAAAAAAATGCAGCTAAAAATTGCCCAAGAGGGAAATATGCCTTGTGTAATTGAGGCGATTCAGAGTCAATTAGAGGAATTAGAAAGGCTAGGATATGATTCACAGCAAGATTCTGATTTCCAGGCGTTAATGAGTTTATTGGATGATTAAGGAGTGGAAATCTGGGAGTTGGAGTCAGTACAATTCGCAATTCGCAATTCGCAATTCGTAATTAATACCCACGGATAAATCCGGGGGATTGTAGCTTGCTTCTCCGCAGGAGTACCAAGCAATGTTTAAATATATCTGTCCATCAATTAATTTAGAGGCTTGTAACATTAAGGAATTATCGGTCAAGTATGCAATCAAATAAATAATTAAATTTATTCGCCAATTCAACCTCAATAAAAAATCATGACAATCAATATCCTTGACTTTTGCCTAAAGTCAAGGATAAAAGTTTTTACTCTACTTTGACAGCAAATAATATCTCATCAAAAATCTTAATGATTAACCAAAAAACACCAACACTACAACGCTTTGGAAAATATTTAATTCCCCATCGAAAAGTAATTCCTGTTGCCTTAGGATTTGTAGTTGTTGCTGCTATTATGCAGGGACTAGCACCGTTTTTAATTGGTTGGTCTATTGATAATCTCATTGCTGAAGGTAATTTGCCAGGATTGATGCGAATGTTATTAGTAATCTTGGCTATTTACTTAACTGGATTTACAGCTACACGCGCCCAAATTTTACGAACAAACTGGATTACTCAAAATGTATTAGCACAACTACGTCAAGATATTTTCACCAAACTACAAAGTTTACCGCTCAGCTTTTTTGATACCAGTTCCGCAGGAGATTTGATGAGCCGCCTGCTTAACGATGTCAGTACTGTTAATCAGGTATTTGGGCTAGCGATCGCGCAAATTGTTGGTAGTATATTTAGCCTATGCGGAATTGCGATCGCCATGTTAGCTGTGAATCTTAAATTAGGATTGTTAACTAATATTGTGATTCCAGTAGTCGTTATTATTACTACCTTATTTGGTAAATGGGCACGTGATAAATTTCGCCTCACCCGTCAAAGTATTAGTCAACTTTCCAGCAGAATTGAGGAAGATTTAGGTAGTATTCGCGAAGCACAATTATTTAATCGGAATCAATTAAATATTGAGAATTTTCAAAAACTCAATGCTGCCAACCGGAATGCTAATATTCAAGCAGTCGCCATTACAGCAGCATTTTTACCAACAATTGATGTTTTAAATACCTTATCTATTGCCGCTATCTTCGCCTATGGTGGCTATCTTGTTGTCACAAATACAATGACGTTAGGTACAGTGACAGCTTTTTTAATTTATTTACAGCAATTTTTTCAACCACTACAAATTCTCAGTCAATTTTATACTCAGGCGCAATCAGCGATCGCCGGATTAGAGAGAATTTTTCTCTTATTAGATGAACCATCACGCCTTCAAGATGCACCGGATGCTGTAGAAATGCCCCAAATTCGCGGTGAAGTTAGTTTTGAAAATGTCAATTTTGGCTATAAGCTCAATCAAACTGTACTGAAAAATATCAGTTTACATGCACAACCTGGGGAAACAATTGCTCTTGTCGGGGCAACAGGTGCAGGCAAAAGTACAATTATCAATTTGATTTTGCGCTTCTATGACGTAACGGGAGGCGCTGTCAAAATTGATGGGATTGATGTTCGCAAGGTGACACAAGTAAGTTTGCGTCGTCAAATTGGTATAGTTTTACAAGATATGGTTTTGTTTAGCGGTACTATTGCCGAAAATATTGCTTTTGGTTCTCCAGAAGCAACACCAGAAGAAATTATTGCCGCAGCAAAAGTTGCCAATGTACATGAATTTATTCTCACACTTCCGCAAGGCTATGATACACAAGTGGGAACTCGAGGTGTCAGCCTTTCTCAAGGGCAAAGACAGTTAATTAGTATTGCCCGTGCGGTGTTAGTAAATCCGCGAATCATGATACTAGATGAAGCGACAAGTAGTATTGATACTCGCACAGAAGAATTGATTCAAGATGCAATGTCAAAACTGTTAAAAAACCGTACAAGCTTTGTGATTGCCCATCGTTTAAGTACAGTTACACAAGCTCATAAATTATTAGTAATTCAACAAGGACAAATTCTCGAACAAGGTACTCATGCTGAGTTAATTGCCCAAAATGGAGTTTATGCCAATCTTTATTCTTTGCAACTGGGCGTAGATACAGCAATGGTAAATAATTAGCATTGAATATTAATTAATGTATTGAATAGTAAATCGTTAACTAGTTGTAATCTATCTAGCGGTTGATTTTCTAATTCTCAAGACTGATGAAAAATTGCGATCGCTTCACTTCCATAGTCAGAGGAAAGTGCGATCGTGAGTTGTTATCTTGTTGGTATGAATCATATTTTTGTGAAGTTTTATTGATGATAAATACTATCTCAAAATAGTAGAAATCGAGATACACAATTAATTAATCATCGTTTTTGGAGAATAAAAAATGAATAAGCACATTACAAATCATCATCATTCAATTCAATTGGTTGGTGGCATCTTTGCTGGATTGTTAATTGGTTTACCGACAATGCTCCAGTCTGCACAAGCACAGCAACAACCCGTAAACCCTACAGGTTCAAAAATTAATCCCTGTCCCAGCATATTTTACGAACAACCCCATAATAATCGAGTTCGAGTTCCTCAAGGATGCCCACCAAATGCATACACAACTAGAATAAATAGTTCTAGTGCTGCTGGTTCCACTTATAACTCCAATACGGGAATCAATAATACTCAAACCAATCCTTCAAGCTCCCAAGTTCAACAGGGAGTTGGTGGCGAAGCACCTAATTCTGTGACTCAATCTTCCACCTCTCAAATAACAGTCGTACCTGCCCCCCAACCTCTAAATTATCCCAATCGAGGTATTCCTAGCACTCAAATAGACCCAAACACAGGTTATCGTATTAATGGCCCGGCAGGTGGTTATACGCAAAGATGGCAAGCAGCACAGGAGAATCTGAGAACTAACAGATACAATAATGCGGTGGCGGCAGTTAGCCCAACTGATGGTAGAGTTAGCGTCTTGCTAATCAATCAAACCAACGCACCAGTTGTTTATCAAGCAATTGGCGATACTCAACAACGTATTTTACCAGGGCGATCGCAAATAACTCTACAAAACTTGTCCACGCCTGCCAATGTTAATTTCTACCGTCAAGACAGAGGGCTGTTAATGGTGACACCACAAAGTTCGAGCCAAGGTACTTTGCAGGTGACTCTACAAGAAACCACAGACTTTGCAATGGATAGAACCTCACTCCGGATCGAAAATAATGGCTCGGTGTACCTAAATTAGGTGTGCCAAAGATGTAGAGATGAGGGCATGAGGGAGAATAAAGATTGAGAATTATTAAGCCAGAAAACTCTCTTGTTCTCCCCTGCCCTGTCCTATTTCTTCATTATCTGCGTCAATTTACTGAGCAATGTTACTTCTTTCTGACTATCCTCCAGGGTACGAGATAAAATGATCGCTCTTTCATAAAAATTACGAGCTGTTTTATAATTACCCTGCTGCTCATAAAATGCAGCATAAGATTCAAAGGTACGTAATTCTTCAGGGATGTTACCTACTTCCCTAGCTAGCGTCAAACGCTGCGACAATAAATCAGATGCTCGCTCCTTCCGTCCTACCGAATTATGGGCAGCAACTAACCCATCAATAGCACGAAATTCATTCATGCGATCGCGTGTGCTTTTCGCTAATCTCAGAGCATAACCAAATGTGCCAATGGTATTTTGGTAATCTCCCGCAGCTAAGTATGCTTCGCCTAAATTATTGTAAGTATTTATTTCGGCGATCGGATCATTAACTAGACGGCGATAGCTGAGAGCTGTTTCATAAAGCTTAATTGCTTTGTTGTAATCACCTAGCCTTGCCGTTGCCAAACCTAAATTACTTAAGGATAAACCCTGAGCTTCATTGTTGTTAATTTTACTAGCTATTTCTACCGCTTCCACAAAAGCATCTCTCGCCGCCACAGTTGCGCCTTGCTGCAACAATAAGCTACCAACATTATTTAAACCAAAAACCTGCCCGCGAAAATCCTGCGTATCTCGTGCGATCGCTAGTCTACGACGAATTGCGTCTTCGGCTTCCTTATTTCGACCTAAGTGAATATAAGCCCTACCAAGTAAATCGTAAGCTAAACCCTGCGCCTTGAGGTCGCGAACCGAATGATAAAGCTCTAGCGCTGCTAATAGGGAATCAACAGCTTTGGCTGGAGTTTGCTGTCTTAACTGTTGTTCAGCAATTTTCACCAAACTATCAGCCTCATTTCTCGCATCCCGCGACACCCGTTGAGATTGTGGGTAATGCAACTGCTCAGTCACATCAGCCGCATTTGCTGCCACTGGCATCAACAAGCTAGTAAAAAGAAAGATGTAAAAAGTGTAGATATGCTGATTTTGATAGCGTTGCCAAATTTTCAGTGAATACACTGGCTGTATTTGCCCTGGTAATAAATTTTTTCGTTTCATAAAAAAAATCCCCGTGAGATTTCGGGTTTAAGTATAGGCTGGAGAAAAAGTATATTTGTGACATAAAAATCACTTGAATAAAGTGTTTCTACTGAGCGCTAGCAGGGAGAATATTTTCGCCCAAATATATAGCACGTATGTCTATTGGCAATTTCTCCTCAAGCATACGATAGCCTTCCTGGAGAAAATTGGCTACATCATGTGGGGCAATTCCTTCACCTTCGGCTTGCAGGTACGCAGCAATCCTGGTTTCACTCCAATGAAAAGTTTGCGCCATTAACACCATTAACCGCAGCATTGGTGATAATTGCTCCAGAGACTGTTCCACATAGCACCATAATGGGGGCGAAGTCGCCTTTAAAGAATAATGAATTGCTTCAGTCGGTGGTAATTCAATTTCGTTGATACAATATGCCGTCATATTAATCAGCCAATTTTGGAGTGTCAGCTTCTCGTTACCGGGCTGACTTAAATTGAGTCCAGCTAGTTCGTTGTAAATATGCTTCCAAGTTAGGGCAAACAAATAATCAGCTTGAACAGGAGAGCGAGCCGAATGGCGAATCAAAGTGTAAACTATAGGACTGTAGCGGCAAAAAATCGCCGTGAAATACTTGCCAGAATCAGGGTTCAGCTGAAATAAATTAATCAACTCCAAGTCACTGTGGTGAAATAAAGACTTGACGAGGGGATGGTTCGCTTCTGGGAAATGGGGAATTTGCATAAACTTTAATACAGTTAGAGTTAATCCTGTTAATATTGACTAAAAATTTAGCAGAGTCATAGTTAATCGCATATTATTTTGATGACGGTAGGATATTGAGTCAACCGTCAAACCTGTCCATAATTGATACACTGGAAACACAGACTTATAATTTAAGTCCGATTTCATCAAAATTTTCATTGGCTCCCTTGTACAAAAATTTAATGGTTTCATGGATATAGCAGTTAGTGTGACACCGTTCCTGCTTTCGCCTTTCACTTTAGGCTCATTTTTACCTTCATTACCCTTAGATAGCCTCATGTCTACCCAGGGGGTTATGGTGATGCTGTTGGCTGCCTATGCTGGCGCTATGTGGATGTTTTTGACAAGTGCGCCCAAAGTATACACGGTAATGGTGTCGGATTTAGAAATTGCCCGACAATTGTACGAAGGATTGCTCGATTTACCAGCTGCCGAAGTTCCTTTACACTATTACTACAACTACGAGCAAACCATTGGTGCAGCAGGAATTGATCCCCTTTATATGTCCACTAGCCCCAGCTATTCGGGCAACCGCATGACAAATGCGAGCGAGGGACTTTGGTATCAATTAAAGAAAAATACCCAACTTCATGTGATTACGGGTGCAAGCTTGGGAAGTAAAAACCAACAGCGTCATGTCTGTTTTGACCATGATGCTTTAGAGTTAATTTTAATGCGGGTGGAAGTCCGGGGCTTAAAATTTAAAATTCGCGATCGCAAACCTTTAAATTTCTTGGTTAAAGATTATGATGGGCGTGTTATCGAAATGGCGGAAGTCGCAAATTAATTGATTTTTGTGATTTGGGAAGTGTCTGTGAGCAAGAAATCCCAAACATCTAATATCGGGGTGGGAATCTCTGTGTCATCAAGGCAAGAAACTCCTAACCCTATTTATTTTATTTTGGATATGCTATTTTTTTGCGGCGATGATTATGTTGATTTTTCGTTTACTTTGCACAGACTTTTAATCAACTGACAGCTACAACAGTAATAACTATAAAAATTAAAAACCCAGACCATAGTATAATTACTTACCTATAAATTTTTGAAGTATTCTCAGCGATTATAAATGGGAATTATTCAAATCATCATTCATCCCAATATTTTGCGTTCCTGTACTAGCACATGGAATTACTAACTCTAATTTTATCCGGTTTGCTAGGCTCAATTTCCCCCGTAGGAATAATTGTAGATCGGACTGCTGAAAATGCAATTCGCTCTCAATTCGCTCAAGTCGAAAAATTACAAGTGCGTGTAGACAATGCACCCACACATAAATTACTACAAGGCAAATTAGATCGGGTGCGAATAGCTGGACGTTCGCTACAATTAAAGCGCCAGGATATTCGCATTGCCTTGTTGGAATTAGAAACCGACAGTATCGAACTTGATACCCGTACCATTGGTAAAAAAAGACCTAAGTTCAAACAACCATTACAAGCGGGTTTACGGCTGGTTTTAACTGAAGCAGATGTAAATAAAGTTTTAAAATCTCCGGAATTTTTATCCCGTTTGCGAAAGCTGAATGTAATTTCTACAAATCCAGCAAATAAGGACTCTAACCCCGTATACCTATTTGCTAATCCTAAAGTAAAATTTCTAGCCAATCAAAGGGTCAAATTACAAGTAGAAATACAGGAGGAAGGTAAAAGTGAATCGGTGTCTGTAAATTTAGAAACGGGACTTAATATAATTTCAGGACGAAGCTTACAGTTCATCAAACCAGTTGCCAAAGTGAACGAAGAGGAAGTGCCGAGCCAATTTTTAGATGCTATAGTAAACAACCTCAATCAACGCTTAGATTTACGTAGCTTAGAAACTGACGGTTTATTAATGCGAATTATAAAATTAAAAATGAAACCAGGTGAATTAGAAATAGGTACTTTTGTCAGAATTGAACCGTCTGCCAAATTCTGGGAAACTATTAGATTTTAATTGCTGTCGGAATTCAAGCTTACCCCTCGTAGTTCAAGTTGGCTTGAAGACTGACGCTAAAAAGAAAACGACACAAAGATATTGAGACGCTCTGACACGGGGATTTTGGAATCGCAAGTGATTAGCCCATATACGTACATTGATTTAGCGATAAGGAAGGTCAAATTAGATGAGAAATGAACAAAAAAATAATCGTATCTCTTCAGGTGTAATTGCGGTTGTATCTGCTGCGGTTGTGGCTGTGAGTGGAGGTGTTGCTTGGTTTACCTGGAATACGATTAATAATCAAAGCCCAGTTGTTGAAAATTCAAGTAATCCGAATAAAAACAATGTTGCCAACGAGCGTACAGCAGAAATTTATTTGCTCAAGGATACGGGTAAAAATTTTGAACTAGTTGCTGTACCAGTTGAAGTCGCTGCCAGCAAAAACCAACCTAATGAATTTTTACAAGCTGCATTTAGTAGTTTGTTGACAGCCAAAAATGATGGAGATACTAGCAGTGTCATTCCATCGGGAACCAAAGTTTTAGGTGTAAAAGTTGAAAACGACGCTGTTCGCGTCGATTTATCAAATGAATTTACTAGTGGTGGAGGTAGTGCTTCGATGATTGGGCGTGTGGGACAAGTTGTTTATACTGCTTCTAGCCTGAATCAAAATGCCAAAGTTTACATTAGTGTCAATGGTAAGGAACTTGATGTATTGGGCGGAGAAGGCTTGGAGTTAGAACAGCCCTTAACCCGTGAGGGCTTTAAGAAGGATTATCAATTGTAATTAATGGTTAATGGGTAGTGGTTAATGGGTAATAACCAATACCCTACTTTGTATTCAGTACCCGAAAATTTTGGGCTTGTTGTTCCAGTCTGGTGGCAAGGCGATCGCAAACTCGATTGCATAAATCAAAAATCATGTCGTCCTCAACTCGGTAATAAGCGCAAGTTCCTTCGCTGCGACGACTCAAGATACCAGCCTGCCACATCACCTTCAAATGTTTGGACACGTTTGCTTGAGAAGTCTGTGTTGCCTCCACCAATTCTTGTACACATTTTTCATCATCCCGCAGTAGATGCAATAGCCGCAAGCGCATCGGCTCGCTCAGTAAACTGAAGTATTCAGCTACTTGTTGCATAACTTCTGGCGGTACAGGCAACATTTGCTTCATTATTGTTTTACCCGCGTTTCCCTAGATTGAAATTATTTGCAATTCAAATGATTAGCTATATAGATTCATAGCTTCTAAAACAATGGATACTTATACCATTATTTTTAGTTGGCAGGCAACCTTGGTGGGTGAGCCAGCAAACCCCTGATACCTCAAGCTGTTGATAGCTAAGGAAAATCTTTATATTTTAAATATTGCCGGTGCTCAGAAAACATCAACGTTTAAAATAGTACCACTTTTGCTTATGTACAATCTACGCATAAGCCAAGAAGTGCGAAAGCTGATTTTATTTGCGATATATCAAATTCTGATGAGTTTTTCAGACCGCATATTCTTGTTAAGTGCTGTGTAAAAACAAGCTTGCGAGTCTGAAAAATTGTAATTTTGCCAGCAACATATTCCGCGCAATCAACTAAATCTTCTGGTTTGGTCACATACTAACTTAATTAATCTCTTGTAGAGAAATTGCGCGAAGTTGATGTTACCTAGTCGGGATTTATTCTCACTAATGGTTGTCCGTATTCTACAGGTTCACCATTTTCTAAGAGAATTTCTACCACTTGACCTGATATTTCGGTTTCGATTTCGTTCATTAGCTTCATAGCTTCGATGATACAAACTACATCACCTTTACGAACTCGACCACCTACCTCAATAAATGGGGCTTCTCCCGGTGCAGGAGCGCGGTAAAACGTCCCAACCATTGGCGATGTCACCTCAACATATTTTGATTCAATCGCGCTGGGAGGAGGCGAAGAAGGTGAAGCATCGACGCTACGGCTAGCAGCAGCCTCTGCAATCGGGGGTGTCGGTGGTGCATTAAGAGCTAATCCCGCACTTCCCACACCGCCTAACCCCGCTTGTCCAATGGACAATATTTGATGAGGAGCGCTAACAGCTTTGCGTACCGTTATTTCAAAGTCATCACTTTTGAGCGTTACTTCTGCAATATCTGTTTGTGCAATAGTTGTCAATAATTGGCGGATTTCATTAAAGTCCAATGGCACAGTTTTTATTACCTCATGCAATTAAATACGATTCAAAGGCATATTCGTTAAATAGAATCGCAGATGGGGCTAGGAGTTTCCTCCGATTGGTGGGGAAATCGGGATTCGCTCTTTTGCCTTGACTACTCCCTACCCATGTATTTATCGTCCCGTGTGTCAATGCGGATGCGTTCGCCTTGCGTGATAAACAAAGGAACCATGACTGTTGCCCCTGTTTCTAACTTCGCAGGCTTACTTCCACCCGTCGCGGTATCACCTTTGACACCTGGGTCTGTCTCTGTCACTTCCAAAACTACTGAGTTAGGAAGTTCAACTTCCAAAACTTGTTCGCCCCAACGAATGACGTTCGCTTCCATACCTTCCTTAAGGTACTTGACTTTGTCACCAATTTGTGCAGCGCTCAATCTTCCTTCCTCATAGCTTTCCATATCCATGAAAACGTATTCATCACCCTCTTTATAGGTGTGTTGCATGACGCTTTTTTCGAGATTTGCTTGGGGAACAGTTTCACCTGCACGGAAGGTTTTTTCTACGGTATTCCCAGTTTGAACGTTTTTCAGCTTTGTTCGCACAAAGGCTGCACCTTTACCAGGTTTAACGTGGAGGAATTCTATAACTCGCCATACAGAGCCATCTAGTACAATCGAAACACCAGGTCGAAAGTCGTTACTGGAAATCATGAAACTTTCTTTCTTTTGAAGACAATCGGCATTTATTGTACCGCTCAAGCGGTGGATTTAGTCAGTTGTAATCAGCGAATTAGTCGGAAAAGGGAAGTTTAGGGTTGGGAAGAAGCGGTTCAAAAAGTAGGATAAAGGAAAAATGCGATCGCATAAGTGTAAGTTTTTACTGTTTTTGAGTGTCGTTTAAGTCGTACGTGTGAAGAAGATGGCAGCAAGTACGATTAAGCTTAACAGTGTTAAAGGAACCCAAAGGTTAGGTAAATCTGAAAGACTCATTGGTATATGGGGGCTGGTGGAGGAATGTAGATATCAGGTTTGCGAATGTGGTATTTGCTGAGATAATTTTCCTATACAGCACTGCTGAGGGGGAGAAGGGACGTGACATCTCCAGATAGGGTAATTTGGCTACAGGAACGCACGACTTTAGGCATTTTGTCAGATGAAGTGTTAGGTGCGATCGCATCTGCGATTACGGAAACAATTGTACCCCCAGATACGCAAATAGTCACAGAAGGAAGTCTACCGGAAGCGCTTTATATCATCAAGCAAGGACGTATCGAAGCGACTAGTGCCAACCCTAAAAATCCAGCTTTATGTTGTGGTTTGCTCCCCGGTACTGCAATTAATCTCAAAGAGTTACTTTTAAATGAAGCGACACCAAGTACAATTAAAACCCTGACGGAATGCCATTTATGGGTTGTTTCGGCAAAAAAATTCAGCCAAATCACCAACCAATATCCAGAAATTGCTCAATTTGTATCTCGTTTGCTCGCAGCAGAAATTGCACAACTCGCATCAGCCTTTACCTACGAGCAAGAACGTTCTTTAGAATTGCGTCCCTATCTTGTGACTAAAGCGCAACGGGGTATAGTTGGTTCAAGCCGCTATGCCATGAAATTACGCGAACAAATCCGTGAAGCTACAAATACTCGCAAGTCTGTGTTAATTTTTGGCGAACCTGGTTTAGAGAAAGATAATATTGCTGCTTTAATTCATTATGGTTCTACTTCCCGTCGCGAACCAATTATTAAAGTTAACTGTGGGATTCTACAAACTAGCGGGGCAGATTTGTTTGGCAGAGTTGGCGGAAAACCTGGGCTTTTGGAATATGTGGGGAATGGAACTTTAATTCTCAATAACATTCAGGAATTACCCCAGGAATTATTACCTAAAATTATAAATTTATTACAAACAAATACATTTACACCCGTTCATCGAAGCGAAGCAGATATTCCCATATCTCGCATTAGCCATGCCCGCATTATTATTGTCTCGGAAAAGGCAATTTCTCTAGTTGAACGTAGTGTTGAACATGTGATCAAAGTGCCACCTTTGCGAGTCCGAAAAGCAGATATTCAGGCGCAGATTAAATATTATATTAGTTTATATACTCTTTATCGTGGACTACAAAAACCGCAGTTGACACCAGAAGCATTACGCCGTTTACAATCCTATGATTTTCCTGGGAATTTAAAGGAGTTAAAAAGTCTTGTCGAACGGGCAATAGTCCAAGCTGAAAATGCGAAAGAACTTAGCGAAGAAATTTTTTGGGCAGCAGAAACTAAGAAAAAACGATTTCGCGTTAATTTATTGAATCTTTATCCAGGATTACGGAGATTTTTACGTAGTAATTGGTATCCAGATCGAATTAATTATGGTGTAACTACAGTTGCATTTGCTTTTATTATTGCAGTTTTATTTATTGGACCCCAAACCAGGGATAAAAACTTTGTTTTAAATATATTTTGGGATTGGTGGTGGGCTGGTTTTCTATTCCTTTTTCCCTTTTTAGGACGGATTTGGTGTGCCTTTTGTCCGTTTATGATTTATGGGGAAATTACTCAGAAACTTTCTTTAAAATTATTTCCTCGGCAATTAAAAAAATGGCCACGTGAAAAAGCGGAAAAATGGGGTGGCTGGTTTTTATTTGGTTTGTTTAGTTTAATTTTTTTGTGGGAAGAACTCTGGAATTTAGAAAATACTGCTTATCTTTCTGGATGTTTGCTGTTATTAATTACGGCTGGTGCCGTTATATTTTCGCTAATTTTTGAACGAAGATTTTGGTGTCGATATTTATGCCCTATTGGTGGGATGAATGGGTTATTCGCCAAGTTATCTATGACTGAATTAAGGGCACAACAAGGAATTTGTTCGGCAACTTGTACTACTTATCAATGTTATAAAGGTGGAGTCGCTAAAGGTGAGGGAATGGAAACAAATGGTTGTCCTTTGTATTCTCACCCCGCACAGTTGGAAGATAACCGCGATTGTGTTTTGTGTATGACTTGTTTGAAAGCTTGTCCACATCGTTCAGTAGAATTTAACTTACGTCCTCCGGGAATAGAACTGTGGACAACACATGTCCCCCAAAGTTATGAAGTTGCCTTATTATTTTTACTTTTGGGTGGTGTATTTCTCCATCGCCTACCAGAAATACAGATTTGGTTAGGTTTAAATTTTGGTTTAAATTTTGATTTAACTGATTTTTGGCAGCATTTAGAACTATCTTTACTTGCCTTACTGATTCCGGTAAGTATACCTTTTATCGCTTATGCTTTGATGTTGGGGTTTTGCTGGTTGCAGAATCAAATCAAAGATAGAAATAATAGTCTGAGACGGCAGGGTATACAGATTCATACTGATGCAGAATTAGTTGCGATTGGTATTACTAGAGATAAAATTATGAAGCCGAAAAAATTCGTGGAATTGGCTTATGGCTATTTACCATTAGTATTGGGAGGAAATTTAGCTCATTATTTGCGATTAGCATTAGGTGAAGGTGGACGAATTTTACCTGTGACTTTTGCAACTTTTGGGTTAAATGGAGGTTATCTGCCTCTATGGGTAGCGCATCCTGCGGTAATTAGTTTTTTACAAGCAATTACTTTAATTTTTGCTATTTTATTTGCTGTGATATTAACTCAGAAAATTACTCGGCAATCTTTACGTAGTTTGTGGTTACAAAATCTAAGCATAATTGCTTTGGGAATTAGTATGTGGATGATTATTGTCTAGAAGTTCGAGAATTTAGAAACAAAATTTATAATTCAGACATTTTTCAGATCAAGTTTTCAGATAAAAACTCAAAAGAAACATCTTCACATCACTTTTATCCTAAGTATTTAGGCGAACCTGGTATAACTCTCTGCAACTTCGCCCGCCTCGGAAATTCATCTCTCAACTATTCTTTAAGCAAAACCATAATCAAATAGAATCAGTGAAATTGAATTTTCTTCCACAACGCAAAAAAAATCGCCTAGTAGGAAGATTTTTGTGTTCTTTAATGTAAATAATTGTAAAGATGCTCGATTAGGGACTAGAAAGCAGCTTTTTAGATAGCTACACTAACAACAAGTGTATGTTTGTTCTAGTCAATCAAAATAAAGTCAATTTGAAAAAGAAGGTTTGGCACGAAAGCCTCAATGATTCCAGTACAACTGACTCTCAAAAACTTCCTCAGTTACCGCGATTCAACATTAGATTTTCGTGGTTTACATACGGCGTGCATTTGTGGCTCAAATGGCGCAGGAAAATCTTCGCTCCTAGAGGCTATCACCTGGGCAATTTGGGGTGAAAGTCGGGCTGCAAGTGAAGATGATGTGATTCATACTGGCTCGAAAGATGTACGGGTTGATTTCGTTTTTCAAGCTAACCAACAAGTATATAAAGTAATTCGGACTCGCAACCGAGGCGGTAGTGGTGGGTTGGAATTTCAAATCGAAACGCCCACTGGTTTTAAAGCTTTGACGGGTAAGGGTATTCGGGCAACGCAGGATTTGATTTTAGAGCATGTCAAACTCGATTACGATACTTTTATTAATTCGGCGTATTTGCGTCAAGGACGTGCCGATGAGTTCATGCTCAAACGTCCGGCTGAACGGAAAGAAATTTTAGCGGAATTGTTGAAGCTGAACCAATACGATGAATTGGAGGAACGAGCGAAGGAATTGTCGCGCCAATTTAAAGTTAGGGGAGAGGAAATTGATCGTTCTTTAGATGCAGTTAAAGGGCAACTACAACAACGGGAAATTATTACCCAACAGCGAACTGATTTAGAAAACGAACTTAATCAACTGCAACAGGCACAACAATTTGAAAATATTCAATTACAAAGTTTGCAGGTTGTCCAGCACCAGAGGCAAAATTGGGAGGAACAACTTGGCTTTGTCAGACAACAATTTACCAACTTGACTCAGGATTGCGATCGCTTAGAACAAGAAAGGTTAAGTTTGAATAGTCAGTTGCTAAATCTGGAGGAATTATTAAACCAAACAGAAGTAATTCAAACTGGATATCAGCAATATCAAAATTTACAAGTACAGGAAGAAGCATACGCTGCCAAATTTCAAGAATTTAACCGTGCCCAACAGCAACGACAGCAAAAACAACAGCAACTTAACCAACAAATTCATGCTTTAGAACGACAACTACAACAAGCTCAAGCACAGTTAGAAGCATTATTACAGCAAGAACGGGATATTCAACAAACCCTAAGTAAAGCAGAGGAAGTAGAAGCAGCTTTAGGGCAATTAGTTGCCGCCAGGCAAAGATTACAACATCTTGATGATTTACAAATGCGTGTTTCCCCCGCATTACAGCAACGTCAACAATTACAAAGTCAAATCGATCGCGTCCAGGCAAATTTAGCAGCACGACTCGAACAACTCACAACTAGCGAAAACCAACTACAACGAACTTGCAAACGCCAACCGCAAATCCAACAAGCGGTGTTAGCAGTGGCAACGCAGATTGAAGAACTGGAAAAAACACGAGTTTATTTGCAGCGAGTTCAAGAAAAAGGACAGGAACGACGACACTTTATTGAACGTTTGCAAGCCCAACAACGTGAATATGAGCGCCTTTTAGGGGAACTGGAACAAAAACTGCAAATGTTGCGGACTCCTGATGCCATCTGTCCTCTCTGTGAACGTCCTTTGGAGGAACATGATTGGAACCGCGTTGTTGATAAAACTGAAGCTGAATATAAAGATACTGAAGGACAACTTTGGGTATTCCGCGAACAGATGGCTGTATCCGACAGAGAAATTCAGATATTACGCCAGGAATACCGCGATATTTCCCAAAAATTAGCCCTCTACGATACTCTCCGCGAACAAAGGGGACAATTAGCCGCACAATTGGAATCAAGTAGTGATGCCGAGCAGGAATTACACAATATTGCTGCCGAAAAAGCAAAATTAGAGCGGGCATTACATTTAGGCGATTATGCACCCGATAAACAAGCCGAATTAAGGGAACTCGACGAATATTTACAGAGTTTAAATTACAACGAAAAAGACCATGCTTTGGCGCGTCACGAAGTCGAACGTTGGCGTTGGGCAGAAATCAAACAGGCACAAATCAAAGATGCAGCCAAAAATCAAGCCAGACTTCAACAACGCAAGCCGGAACTCGCAGCCCAAATTCAAGAAATCGAAAGTCGGATTGCCCGGGAAGCTGTGGAATCGGCAGTAGCTCATGAAATTGCCGAAATAGATAGATATATTGCCGAACTTGGCTACAGTACCGACGAACACAACAATCTCCGCAATCATCTACGCAAATCACAGGGTTGGCAGTTGCGCCATCAACAATTAGTCAATGCCCAGCAGCAACATCCGCAATTAGCCGCGCGATCACATGATTTACAGGAGTCTCTGCAAGCCCGTGTACAGGAACGCCAAAAGCTAGGGGAGCAAATCGCCACCTTGACACAGCAATTGCAACAAACAGCCAACCCCGTCGCCCAAATTCAAGAATTAGAAGCACAATTAGCCCTACGTCGTCGGCAACTCGATGAATACTTAGCCCATTTAGGACGACTCGAACAGCAAACCCAGTATTTGGATAGATTGCAGCAACAACAGCAGCAACAACAGCAAGAACTCCAAGAAACTCGCCAGCAACACCGGATATATCAGGAGTTAGCGCAGGCATTTGGTAAAAATGGTATCCAAGCACTGATGATTGAAAATGTCTTGCCACAACTTGAAGCTGAGACAAATCAGTTGCTGTCGCGTTTAAGCGCCAATCAATTACATGTACAATTTATTACACAGAAATATGGACGTAATGGTAAATCCACCAAGAAAAACGCCAAACTAATCGACACCTTAGATATATTGATTGCCGATGCCAGAGGTACTCGTGCCTACGAAACCTACTCAGGAGGAGAAGCATTTAGAATTAACTTTGCGATTCGGTTAGCATTAGCTAAATTACTAGCGCAGCGTGCCGGGGCAGCCCTACAGTTATTGATTGTCGATGAAGGCTTTGGAACCCAAGATGCAGAAGGATGCGATCGCCTGATTGCCGCCATAAATGCGATCGCGCCAGATTTTGCCTGTATCCTGACTGTAACCCACATGCCCCACCTCAAAGAAGCCTTTCAAGCGCGGATTGAAGTCCATAAATCTCAAGGTGGTTCACAAATACAGTTATCAGTGTAATTGCTGTGGAATTTTAGAAGCAGCAATTGGATGATTGAGGCTGAGTTGGAGATGGGGAGACGCGCAATACGGTTCGGTTAAAGGGAAAAGGGACAAGGGAAAAAACGTAAAAACAAGACTTACACCCGACAATTTTCTTTCATTTTTTGCTTATCCGAACCGTATTGGGGAGATGCGGTGATTATTTTTTGAAAATTTCCAAATTATCCGCCAATTAGGCAACGCCTAGAAATCCCAGTATTTATTATTGCGTCACATCCAGCCTATGGGACACTCAGATTACAGACACCAAAACGGGATACTCTGATTTCGATTTGAGTTATGCTGGTTATGGCAGATTATGGATAACATTAGCCTTAATTAATTGGTAAAGATTACAAATAATGCAAGTTCTAAAAAGAACCATCAAACCAGAAACCTATATTTCCTTCCTCCACATCTATCCCACTACTTGGGGGAATGCTGGTGATATCTGTTTAATTCGCGAATCTGTAGCTAATTCCAGTGTATCGAAGTTTGTCGGTCACAAAGTCAGATTAGCCATTCCCAAACGCCTGGAGCGCGATCGCATCATTGGTTTACCTATAATCAAGGTTGCTGGTAATGTTGGTGATGGACATCCTAAAGACCACAAAGATGAATGGGAAGTTTATGAAGGGATCGCCAAGGAAATAGCTATAGCCGCTCTCAAGCCCTGGGGTTTCAAGTTAATTGAATCTGAAGAGTAGAGAGCCATTTAATTACAAATTTCAGGGTTATAGCATCAGGCAATCGCATTATTTGCGGCATTGTTTTTTAGTTTTGTTGGTTAATCCAAATCTTAAATTTGAGATTTGAGATTATTATTCTCTTTTCCACTTGTACCTGCTCCTGCTTCCCCTTCCGGCTTGACTTTGGTACAATTCATGCAGCAAAAGATAATAAACCATGCTTCAAATTCGTGGGTTAGTCAAGGCTGCTCAGAAAGCACAAGAACAATTAAAGATTGGAGTTGCACCTGCTGAAGTGCCATCATTCCAAAAATTTGTTCTCAGTTCAGTAGAAACTGTGGAAAGATTGTGTGCTGACGCGAAAGTAACACCTCATCAATTACCAGTGCGATCGCGTCACGCATATTATTTTTTAAAAAACATTGACTTACATAATTTACCTGCATCTACATGTAATTTAACAAGAACTCAGGTGCAGACTATAGGTATAAAAAATATTAAGACTCAGCAGAGGGCAATATTGTGGGAGATTTCACAACTAGCAGCTTCCGCAAATCTCAAACAGCAAAATTTAGAATATATCAATACTTCTAGATTAATTCACACACTTAATGAGGTTGTGACAGCCATTGAAAATATCTGCACTAGCCAGAATGCCACACCAGCGAATTTGACAAGTTCTTCCCGACAAATATACGCTTGGATGAAGTTTTTGATGGTCGAAGCTAATTTAAAATTACATTTACAAACTACACAGCGTTTGCAGTTAATCGCTCAATCTTTTTGTCGCGATTATGGTCATGATACAGTCAAGCATGTAATTGAAATTACCAATCTTTCTGGTTTATACCGCAGTCGTTGGATTGGGGATAAGATTAATTTGATTATGAGTGAGGGTTTTATTAATGCCAATGAAGACGTTTTTCAAGCATTAGTGAAAATTTCGCTACAAGGAAAAAGCTCAGAAGCCACAAGAATTATTCGTGAGTATGCTAGTTCCGATGAATACAGTGATATTTTATTGGAATTAGATTTAATTACGGAAACATCCACCGAAGATAGCCAAGGAAAGCATTACAACTTAGATAGATTGTTTGACAAAATAAATTACGAGTATTTTGGTGCTCAATTAACGAAACCTCGTTTAATGTGGAGTCAATTTCACACTTACCGTAAGTTCGGGCATTATGAACCAGCCAGGGATAGAATTGTCATCAGTTTAGCTTTGGATGAAATTGCCATTCCTGAGTTGGTTGTTGAATTTGTTTTATATCACGAGTTATTGCACAAATACCACGGTGAAAAGTGGGTAAATGGTAGAAGAATGGTGCATACACCGGAATTTCGCCATCATGAAAGTCAATTTCAGTTTTATGATGAAGCGGAAGCATGGTTGAGTAAATTGGCTTCACGTTAACATTTTTCCCACAGTCAATTACTATCCACAATCCTTTGATTCAGTTCCTTGCACTTTGCTTCCGCAGCTTGATAAGCTTGCAAGTAAGCTTTATCACCTAACATCACATCTCCATAATATTCATATGGGGCATTGCCGTAAATTGGCAACGGGTCATCTTCGGGATAATCTTCTTGGGATTCTTCAATTATCGACTTAAGTTTTTTTACAGGTATTGATTGTGCGGGAAAGTACAATAAATCCTCAGTATTTTTTTTGATATGCGGTAAATTTGGGTCAATAATTTTGTCATCGACTTCAATCCAGGCATGTTCTAGTGGGCGGAATGGTTTCCCGACGGCAACTAAAAATCCCTGAACGTAACTTGCTCCTGTTGTTGCTAATGCAGCTTTATAAGCATTATCAAACGGTTTTTTTGACTTACTTTTGATTGTTTGAGCGACTTCCAGAGATAGTGCTTTATCTAATTGTTTACTCATTGCATCTTCATTTCTTAATTGCGAACTGCGAATTATAGCACTTGACACTGTCCATGATTTCTCAATAAATGGTCACATAACACCAAAGCTAGCATTGCTTCCACCATCGGCACAGCACGGGGTAACACACAGGGGTCGTGTCTTCCTTTACCAGCTAAAACTGTCTCTTCCCCCTCTTTAGTGACGGTTTTCTGCTCTTTACGGATAGTTGCTGTCGGTTTAAATGCTACACGAATAATGATATTTTCACCGTTAGAAATGCCACCTTGAACACCACCGGAGCGATTCGTGACAGTACGAATTTCTCCATTTTCATCAGTATAAAATTCATCATTATGTTCAAAACCCGTGAGCAAAGTGCCAGCAAAACCGGAACCAATTTCAAACCCCTTACTTGCTGGCAACGACATGACAGCCTTAGCAATATCTGCCTCTAATTTATCAAACACAGGTTCACCCAAACCTTTGGGAACGTTACGCGCCACGCATTCCACCACACCACCGATAGAATTACCTTGCCTACCAGTTTGCTCGATTAATGCAATCATTTTCTCGGCAATTTTGTCATCGGGACAGCGAACTATATTGCTTTCGACTTGTGCTAATGTGACATTCCCGGAATCAATGACAGCTTCTAAACCCTGAATACGCTGAACGTAACCGATAATTTCCACACCAGCCACTTGGCGGAGAATTTTTTTCGCGATCGCACCTGCTGCTACCCTACCAATTGTCTCACGCGCCGACGACCTCCCACCACCTTGCCAATTCCGAAAGCCATATTTTGCATCATAGGTAGCATCAGCATGGGAAGGGCGATATTTTACCGACATCTCATCATAATCTTGCGATCGCGTATCTTTGTTACGCACCAAAATTGAGATGGGTGTACCCAATGTTTTGCCTTCAAAGACACCAGAGAGAATTTCGCATTTATCCTCTTCTTTGCGTGGTGTCGTTATTTTACTTTGTCCGGGTCGGCGGCGATCGAGTTCAAACTGAATTTCTTCGCTGGTAATCTCTAGTCGTGGCGGACAACCATCAATGACAACTCCGACGCCACCACCGTGAGACTCGCCAAATGTCGTAATGCGAAATAGATGTCCAAATGTGTTGCCCATGATCATTCCGGAAGCGCCAAGCCTTATACATTTTACCGTGATGTTTGCAAATATGTAGCAAGATCAAGTTTTTCCCCAAAATTGCTAATGACTAAACAAATCGGCGGAGACTAATACCAATTCACCATTCGCAAGTCGCAATACTCGCTGTCGCGTAGGCGCAAGCCTTCTCGAAGAGTGAAGCAAGCTACGCAATGAAAGAACTTAGATGCAGCAAAGCTTTCAGGATTTACATCTGTATCAGATTTTTCGTGAAATGGTATAACCAGTTGATTTTGCATATTTCATCACTCAATTACTTAGTATTAATACTGATGAGTTTTGTCAAAATAGAGAACAATTCCATAACAGATTGATTGTCAACCAATAACAGAATATTGCTCAGAAAAATACACAAAATATAGGTATAAATCAAGAAAATAACCTAACCTTTGCTATTCCTCTTTTTGATGAAGAGGTTATTTATAAAGAGATGAAGAAAACCTACGCAACAATTGATGGTAACGAAGCGATCGCACGAATTGCCTACAAACTTAATGAAGCGATCGCTATTTATCCTATCACGCCTTCTTCGCCGATGGGAGAGTGGGCGGATGCTTGGTCTGCTGATGGGCGTAAAAACCTCTGGGGTACGGTTCCCAGTGTGATTGAGATGCAAAGTGAAGGTGGGGCAGCAGCAGCAGCACATGGAGCTTTACAAACGGGTTCCTTAACAACAACTTTTACGTCTTCGCAAGGGTTGTTATTAATGATTCCCAACCTCTACAAAATTGCTGGGGAACTTACTAGTGCTGTTATTCATGTTGCGGCTCGTGCTTTAGCCACCCATGCGTTATCTATTTTTGGTGATCATAGTGATGTGATGGCTGCCCGTGCCAGTGGTTTTGCTCTTTTATGTTCTGCTTCTGTTCAGGAAGCACATGACTTTGCTCTCATTGCTCAAGCTGCAACTTTGAAAGCACGTGTACCTTTTATGCATTTCTGTGATGGTTTCCGTACTTCCCACGAAGTCCAAAAGGTGGAATTGCTACAGGATGATGATTTAAAAGCGTTAATTGATGAAGAGTTAATTATTGCCCATCGCCAACGGGCACTAACTCCAGACCGTCCGGTATTGCGGGGGACGGCACAGAATCCCGATGTATATTTTCAATCCAGAGAAGGTGCAAATCCTTATTATGATGCTTGTCCGGGAATAGTGCAGGAAGCGATGGATGAGTTTGGTTTGCGTACCAGTAGATATTACAAAATATATGAATATTATGGTGCCAGTGATGCGGAAAGAGTAATTGTCATCATGGGTTCGGGATGTGAGACGGTGCATGAGACGGTTGATTATTTGAATACACAGGGTGAGAAGGTTGGAGTGGTGAAGGTGCGGTTGTATCGTCCTTTTGATGTCCGCAGGTTTGTTGAGGTTTTACCAGATACAGTGAAGTCGATTGCGGTTCTGGATAGAACTAAGGAACCAGGTAGTGCTGGGGAACCGTTGTATTTGGATGTGGTGACAGCAATTCATGAGGAATGGCTCAAAAACAAGGGAAGAAGAGAAGAAATATCTAACTCTTTCTCTTTCCCCAAAATCATTGGTGGTAGGTACGGGTTGTCATCGAAGGAGTTTACTCCGGCGATGGTGTTGAGTGTGTTTGCAAATTTGCTGAGTGAAGTACCGCAGAATCACTTTACTGTGGGTATTCATGATGATGTGAGTTATACTTCACTTCCCTATGACTCGAATTTCTCGATTGAGTCTGATAGGGTGGTGCGGGCGATGTTTTATGGATTGGGTGCGGATGGAACTGTCGGTGCGAATAAGAACTCCATCAAAATTATTGGTGAAGGAACTAATAATTACGCTCAAGGTTATTTTGTCTATGACTCGAAAAAGTCGGGTTCGATGACGGTTTCCCATTTACGTTTTGGTTCACAACCGATTCGCTCCACTTATCTGATTAACAAGGCGAATTTTATTGGATGTCATCAATGGGTATTTCTAGAACGGGTGGATATTCTTAAAGATGCGGCACATGGAGCTACTTTTCTGGTAAATAGTCCTTATGGTGTAGATACAGTTTGGCAACATCTCACGGAGAAGGTGCAGCAGCAAATCATCGACAAAAAGCTGAAGTTTTATATCATTGATGCCAATAAAGTTGCCCGTGAAAGTGGTATGGGAGGGCGCATCAATACAATTATGCAGGTGTGTTTCTTCGCCTTAGCAGGTGTATTACCTCAAGATGAAGCCATTGAAAAAATAAAAGATGCGATCGCGAAAACTTATGGTAAAAAAGGTGCAGATGTTGTTCGCAAAAATTTGGATGCAGTTGATAACACCCTGGCAAACCTCCATAAAGTCGATATCAAACCTGTAATTTCATCACTCCCTACTACCCAACAACCTTCCCCTCCTGCCCCCGAATTTGTCCGCGATGTCCTCGGTAAAATGATGGTGTGGGAAGGCGATAATTTACCTGTCAGTGCCCTACCTGCGGATGGGACTTTCCCCACGGGAACGGCGAAATGGGAAAAACGCAACGTTGCTGAAGAAATACCCGTATGGGATACCGATGTTTGTGTACAGTGCAGTAAATGCGTCATGCTATGTCCCCATGGTGTGATTCGCAGTAAAGTTTATGACGAGAGCCAATTAAATAATGCCCCTGCAACTTTTAAATCTACAAATGTCAAAGATAAAGACTTTGCAGGACAAAAATTTACTATTCAAGTAGCACCAGAAGACTGTACTGGGTGCGGTATCTGCGTTGATATTTGTCCGGCGAAAAATAAAGCTCAACCGGAACGCAAAGCCATAAATATGGAACCACAACCACCTTTGCGGGAACAAGAAAAGGAAAATTGGGACTTCTTTTTGAACTTACCAATTCCCGATCGCACTAAGTTAAAATTAAATCGGATTAACCAGCAACAACTACAAGAACCATTGTTTGAATTTTCCGGCGCATGTGCAGGTTGCGGAGAAACCCCATATTTAAAGTTACTAACACAATTATTTGGCGATCGCTCTTTAATTGCCAACGCTACAGGTTGTTCTTCCATCTACGGTGGCAATCTACCGACAACACCCTACACAACCAATATAGATGGTAGAGGCCCCGCTTGGTCGAATAATTTATTTGAAGATAATGCCGAATTTGGTTTGGGTTTCCGACTTTCTGTAGATAAACATGCAGAATATGCTGGAGAATTGTTAAAAGAACTGGGAAAACAGCAAGAGTTTCATAATTTGGCTCATACGATTCTCAATGCCCCACAAAACACCGAAGCCGATATTTGGGAACAACGGGAACGAGTTTATCTATTGAAACAGGAATTACAAAATGCTCTAGATACCAGGAAATGGAGCGAAGGAGACAGGGAGAAATCCCAAATCCAAAATCTCCAATCACTTGCCGATTACCTAGTGAAAAAATCTGTATGGATAGTCGGTGGCGATGGTTGGGCTTATGATATTGATTTTGGCGGACTCGACCATGTTTTGGCTAGTGGGAGAAATGTCAATGTCCTAGTCATGGACACAGAAGTATATTCTAATACAGGCGGACAGTCGTCTAAAGCCACACCCAAGGGTGCGATCGCTAAGTTTGCTGCTAGTGGAAAACCCGCAGCCAAAAAGGATTTGGGACTAATTGCTATGACCTACGGCAATATCTACGTAGCTAGTGTAGCAATAGGTGCTAAGGATGAACATACACTGAAAGCTTTCATTGAGGCGGAAGCCTACAATGGACCATCATTAATTATCGCCTACAGCCATTGCATTGCCCACGGTATCAATATGACAACAGCCATGAACCATCAAAAAAATTTGGTAGATTCAGGACGATGGCTGCTGTATCGTTACAACCCCCATTTACTTAACCAAGGTAAAAATCCGTTGCAAATAGACATGAAGCAACCCCAGCAATCTGTAGAAGCATCAATGTATCAAGAAAACCGTTTCAAAATGTTAACCAAAAGTAAACCTGAACTTGCCAAGCGCTTGCTAGATGAATCACAAAATGAAGTCAATACACGATGGAAAATGTATGAATATTTAGCAGCAAGACAAGTTGCAGAAGCAAAGGAATAATCAAAATAGCTGGCTTTGATTCCTCTCTGCGTTTTCTCCATCTCTGTAGTTTTAATTGTGCAAATCTTGTGCTTATCCTGGATTTTTCACTTTCAAGAAATTCTGGTAAACAATTTAATTCGCTTTCGGAATCGCATGAGGATTACGCACAACAGGAAGTTGCTCTAATACCACAATTATGGCAGTACGTCCAGAGGTTAAACTGGTATGGCTAATTAGTTCCACAATTGGTTTATTGATGACCTCTTCAATTGTATCTTTAATCCGAGGCTTAATAATTTGATCTAAGTCAAATCGAACCTGCTCTGCTAAATCTTCTTTTCCTGCATTTACAAGAGTTTTTTCAGCTAATGTAATAGAATCCTCAATTGTAATTGCCAATTGTTTATCAAAAAAATGGCAGATGATTTTGCCGATACGCTGCCCAAGCTGAGCATTATATAGGGAACGAATACGATTTGAAATTTCTCTTTCTAACTGTCCAATTGTCGGTTGTTCCATGTCTTGTGACCACATTAGCACCATAATATATATACAATATAAATAATATTTTATACATTTTTAGAATAAAAATATTGTAAATCTTCGCAAGCTGAATATTAGAAGAATATTCATTATTATTTATCAAAAAAATCAGCTATTTATTACTATCCTGATGTTTTCCTCTTTCTCTCAATTTTGGCTGAAATCTAGTTGTCAAGTAAAAATAAACCTCAAAATATAACAAACCTTCTAAGGCTAGTAATGATATTATTTAGACAATGTGAGTTTGATAAAACCTCGCCCCAGATCCTTATAGGAATTCTCCAAAAGAAAGTAACAGATGATAATGCGGGAACACGGAGATAGAGAGACACCTAGATACAGGGTATTACCTATTAGGGGAAGGAGCTAGAAACTTAAGTGACGGCAACAGAAAATTAGGCTGATTAAGCCTCTCTTCTTATAGGAAGAGAGTAGAGAGATGTCATATTTGATTCGTCCAATTTATGTTAATGCAGGCGTTTTATCATGAATACCTAATTAAGCTAAATACATTAAATCTAATTATGTATATCAAGTATATTTAGTTTATTTTGTTTACGTAAGCAACTAGAATGATATTTAGACAAACTTGCTTGCCATGATTCTGAGATGAATTGTTGCATAGCGAACATCATCTGTAACATCCCTCAAGTCAATAATCAATTCATTTTATATGTGTCATGAAATAGCATGGAATATGTTAAGATAGACCAGAGTATAACCTATTATTAGTACAGTACTTAAAAATTAAAGCTAGTTGACTCAATGATTTATCAACTGTCACCTAAGAATAATTTAGGCGATCGCTATTTTAATTATCATTAATGGCTGGAAAGTTTATTAGAAAAGTAAATTTTCAATTTACAACTTAGTTTATGTAAATCATAGATATTTTGAATAGTTTGAATACATTTAATACTCACCATAAAATAGTTTTTATTTGCTAAAATGTCGTGTAATCGATTACTTTAATTCTGAACAAAACCAAAATAAGTTCGTTGAGATACTTGACTCGAGTAGCCATTTATTAGCATTATATTTTCTATGTAATTAGCTAGCTTGTAAATTTTCCCTATAAACAAGCGTTAACTAGCAACCTAGCAAGTAAAAGTTACCTCTCTTTCTCTCTCTTAATTCCATTCGCATTTAGCGGCTTGGGATTAGATTTGTATATTTTCTGAAAAGAGAAAGAAGCTTTTAACTAATTTTTTGGTGTCTGTTTTGTGTGTTCCTGATGTCTCGATTTTATGGTTTACTTATGTCACAACAACCCAAAATTTTGGTCATAGATAAGAGTCCAAATGACCTAGAATTTATTAATTCTTGTCTTAAATCTTTGAATGTCGCCTGTATTTGTGCAAAAGAAGGACTCAAAACATTAATCTTAGCGCAACTACATCAGCCAAATATTATCTTTTTGGATACAACTCTGAGTGATTTAAGTACTTCTAAAGTAGTCAAAAATCTCAGGTCTAATACTAAAACATTAAACATTCCTATTGTCGGTTGTATCCCTGCGAAAACACAGCAAAATATTGATAATTTGGTGATATCTGGGGTAAATGATTATATTCGGAAACCCTATGATGTCAGCAAAATTGAAGCTTCAGTAAATCATTTCTTAGGTTGGGAATATTCCTGTGTGTAGCTATTAAGTTAATCATCGAACAATTGAGTCATTTCTCAATTAAATTGTGCAAATAAATTGTGCAGAGGTAGTTTGATGATTGCATTGATGCGGCTTCGGACTACTTCTGCTCAATAGGTATTATTGAACAAACCAAACACAAATACAAAAATAGGGAACTGAGGAAGAACTTTCGTATATTCCCCAATCCCTTATTACCAAATCAACCAATTATCAGATAGAAATTAATACTACCCAAGCATTCCTACATTACTTGGGATTCCCAATATTCTTACTTTTTCATTGCAGCGTCTTGAGAAGCGATTAATTTTGCTGCATTCTCTTCGCTTTCAAGAATACCGAACTCAATCAACAATTCTTCCAACTCTTCCATCTCGATGGGTGTGGGAATATCTAATTCCTTGTTATTAATGATTTTCTTCGCAAGTGTGCGGTATTCATTACTTTGATTGCTTTCGGGAGCATACTCGTTTACTGTCATCCGACGCAATTCTGCGTGTTGAACAATATTGTCACGAGGTACGTAGTGAATCATTTTTGTATTCAACCGTGATGCTAGGGTTTCGATCAATTCGATTTCCCGGTCAGTGTTACGGCTGTTACAAATCAAACCACCTAAGCGGACACCACCTGAGTGAGCATATTTAAGAACACCACGAGCAATGTTGTTAGCAGCATACATCGCCATCATTTCACCTGATGTAACGATGTAGATTTCTTGTGCTTTACCTTCACGAATAGGCATAGCAAAACCACCACAAACAACGTCACCTAATACGTCGTATGATACGAAGTCGAGGTCTTGGTAAGCTCCATTTTCTTCCAAGAAGTTGATCGCGGTGATGATACCACGTCCCGCGCAACCAACACCAGGTTCTGGACCACCAGATTCTACGCAGCGAACACCACGGAATCCGGTGAGCATGACTTCTTCAAGTTCGATATCTTCAACTGCACCACGTTCCGCAGCCAAATGTAACACGGTGGTTTGTGCTTTGGAGTGAAGCATTAAACGGGTACTATCTGCCTTGGGGTCGCATCCAACAATCAGAATGCGTTGTCCCATTTCAGCCATTGCAGCTAGGGTATTTTGTGAGGTTGTGGATTTACCAATACCACCTTTACCGTAAAATGCTATCTGTCTAATATTGTCTTGCGACATGATGGGTTTTTCTCCTGTAATTGTTGGATTTGGTTGGTATTTTGAGTCGAAGGATCGCATGTTCATCCCATTCCCATCGTTCTCGATAAATCTGCTTCATGATGGCGAAATCACAAAATTGTGCAGATAATCAAGTGCATTACCTGTAAGGGTTTACAGAATATTTGCGATCGAAAATAAAGATGATTGCGGTATACAATAACACATCAACTAGATGCCAGATAATTCTTCTGTAGAAACTGATAATTTGCGTCTCTACAGCTTTCTTGCATCATGTTTCTGTTTCACTGTAGGAAACAATATCTCCTAGACAAGTTGTTTCCCATCGACATAATTTGAAGCAATTGGAAATAGTGCTAGCGTCATTAGGTAATTCAAACCAGCGACACTATGTTGTGGAATCTATCTGTAACGTTCAGGAGCCTACCCCAAACTATTTTCTGTATTTCTCAGATTCGCGACTTAACCATCAGTCGGAATTTTTATTGATGCGAAAAACATGTGGGCTTGTATCTCTCTATTAGAGTTAACTGGAGAGATTTTAGCTGTACATGTTAATACAAATAAAATCTTTTTAGATGTATCGGAATTTGCTTTCAATCATTTACCTAAGCATCATTGTGGCAGTTGTTAGGTATTTTTCTTTGGCATTCTATGATTGCAAATAGATATTTACTAGGTATTAATCGGGTTTTTAATTATTATCTAAACTTCAATTAGTTGAATAAATATGACCTCTCTCCTATCTCTATAACACCAGGAGAGAGTCTGAGGAAGTATAAATTCCTTACGGAATCAGCCCAGATTTTCATCTCCCGAGCTTTGTCAAAAACCGGGAAGATAAGAATTTAAGCATTATTTACAGCTACTTCATAAGTTACAGACAAGCTATCTATAGGTTCCATATTTACCTGACGCTCATTAATTTCTGGTAACAAATGCTGGTGTAAACTCATAGCTTGCAAGCAAGAATTGATTGCGGATACAGCTTGATTGTAAACATTAACTTTTTGGGCGATCGCATCTAATAATCGCTGATTCTGGAGAATTTTATCCTCAGCTTCTGTTTGCAAAGTTTTCTCTAAATAATTACGGGCGTTGATATATTCCTGTAAAATTAATTCAGCGTGTTTGTCAGCCATTGGTAATAATTGTGTTTTCAGGGTTTGATTAATTGTTTGGCGAAAACTTCTGCGAATTGTTTCTGATACTTTCGGTTCAAAATCTAACTTTAAAAGTTGACGAATTGCAGGTTCAGCGTCAACAACACTTTCGCTGTCATAACCTTGAGAAGTTTGCGTTAATGTTTGACGAAATTGGTAGATTGAAAAAGTGCCTTCATCATAAAATCTAGGACTTTCACGCACAAAGCGATCGCATTCCACCCGTGCAGCATTAATTAAGGCAGAAATGACTTCTTTTTCGATTTTTTCGAGTTCGATTTTTATGCCTGCATCATTACCGAGTAATCGATATAATTGACGGTAATATTCTGAGGTTTGTACTCGTTCGGTTAAACCTTGAAATAAATTTTTAATTACTTCTAAGGTAGATTGAGAGAGAATATTTTCTAATTGATTAGCGAGATAATAAAAAGCTTCAACTAAAATTGCTAATAGTGGAGCGGTTGCATTGCGAGGATGACTTAGTGTTGCCTGTCGATAAGCTTCGGCAACTGAAAATGTATCTAGTAATTCATCCAAGCGACGAATCATTTTTGATTGCAGTTGGCGAAAATCAGCTTCAAAACTCTGACAACCACTATTAACTATATTATTGACTTCTTCTGTAATATGCTGTTGAAAGGCATTACCTGCTTCTTGTAGTTGTAAATTGAGACGCTGTAATTCATGCGCTTTCATTGCCTCAATTTCATGGGGTTGACTATCTAATTCTCGTTGTGTTGCTTGATAGTGATTTTTGAGTTTAATACAAATATTTTCTAAGTCATTGGCAAGATTTTTAAAAAGTTGAGGACGTTTTTCCTCAGTCAAATATTTTGTAATTGATGTTTTAAATTCCTCTACGCCACTATCACGAATTAATTGATTCATTAGTGGTGCTCCCTGCTCGCTTAATATCCTTAAATAATTCTCATTGGGAGTTTCGTAACTATTTACGGAAATTCGGAATTGATTCGGAGATAATTTACCAGAATTAGCACAATAGCGGTTAAATTCATTGACAAATTGCGGTGTTTCTTCCTGTCCATGCAAACTTTTAATACTTTCTGCAAAAACAGAATCTAACCCAAAGCGATCGCTACGATTTGTTTGTTTAATTTGACTTCCATAAAAACCTAACAAACCACTGGTTTTATAAACTCTTTTACTATCACGAAATTGGGAACTAATTAAATCATCTAAACGTTGGCGTAGCTGTGTATTGTACCAAGTTTCATCAATACGATTAAAAATATAAAAAACGCGATCGCGTATTCCTGAATTTTCCCGCATTGTTTCCAATAATTCAGTTTCTTCTTTTGTCATTTCACCTGTTGCGGCAGGTTTTAACACACATACCACCGCAGAAGTATCGGGGTGCTGAATTTTTGCATAAGTCAATTCTGCATCTTTGACAACGGGCGCGTCAATTCCTGGAGTGTCAATAATGGTGTTTCCATCTTCTAATAAACGATGATGACAGTAATATTCAATGCGCTTTAAAACGGCGCTATTACTACCTCTACGTGCATATCCAGCAGCTTCTTTGAGGTTGCGAAAGTTAAAAGCATCCATTGAGTATGTGGCATTATCAAGGGTATGAATACTTTGTCGATTCGTGACATATCCTTCCAACAATAAAATTAAAGCTTTTGCTTGTTTAGTACGTTCAGATTTACTTTCGCCTCCTTCCTGCTGAATAATTGTTCTACATCCCTGCTGTAATAGTTCAATTACTTCACTTTTATTAAGGGTGATATTAGTAACAGTAGTAAAACCTAATTTATTACATAATGAAATCGCTTGCTCGCGTATTTCTGCTTCACTTAAAAATGTTAAAATTACTCTTTCTTTATCTGCTTCTGCATATTCAATTTTACATTCTGTACCAGTTGCATGTCCCTCTGCACTGTAAAGTAACTCACGTTCTAAAAGTGCATTAATTAACATTGATTTTCCGGCACTAAATGCACCTGCAAACACAATTTCAAACTTGGGTGTGATCGCTTTATTTAAAGAAGTTTGCACTGCGGAAACATCGTGAGAACGTAATGCTGCTTCTTCATTTAAAAGTTCTAATATTATCTCGACTTGTGATTTCAGATTTTGGCATTGTGGAGGAATCAGCGACATTTTATACACCTGAGAAGAATTAATAATTTACTTATTTTCATTCTAAGAATGATTGTCGCTTCTTTGGCTCAGTATAATTACATATAAAAAATAAGTAATTTAATATTTATTATTTTCTTTTAATTAATCTTTATTCTAAACAATAATATTCATAGATATAACAATAATCTAAATAATTAATAAGAATATAAATTTTGCTAACTTAGTTAGAAACTATATTACACCTGAAACAATAATTTTAATGCTGACGTGCTTAATGATTGTTTGCAACTTTAATTGGAATTAGCAGATTAATAATCAATAAAATCCTACCCTAATTCTGATTCATTCTGTCAAATATGCATACTTTGCTAAAGCGATAATTATTATTTATACTTTAACACTATCTAAGGTAGGTACACCCTCAAAATTGAGTCTAAATCACTTATTTAGGCATGTAACTAAGGCTGTGATTCCTGAATTTGTCTGTTTTCCAATTTTTCTAATTGTACAAAATCTGTTGGTAAATCATTAATTTTTACCTGCGTGAATGAAGGTATTTTATTCATTCTGTCAGTTTTATTAATCTGTGAATTTTTTTTGGATGTGCTAACTTTTATTGGAGCCGAATCAGACACTTGAGAAATATTAGAATTATTGACAACTAGCAATCTTTGTGGCTGACTTTCCAGTAGAGATTTTTTTTGTTTCCATAGAGCCATTTGTTGGTTTGCTTGTTGATACAATGGTCGTTCTTTACCAATCAAACTAGCTTCATTAATTGCCATTTCTAAAGAAATAACATCATTTTTTGATGCTAATTTTTTGGCACTATCTAAGTAAGAACTATCTTCCGAAGTTGCAATCTTATGTTCAATAGTCTGAATTAATTTATCAGCTTTTTGACGATGCCCCTCAGAGATAACCATACTCGCTTCAATTAAAGCCGATCGCATATCATCTATGTTGTTAGAATTAGCTAAAGTACGGGCTTTTTCTAATTGAGCTTCGTCTTCTTCTAATTGATTAGCATCAAATATCCATGGATTGCTATCAGTTTCAGATTTTGCCAGCTTTGTCTCCTGATCAGCTTTTTCCTTAGCTTCCTTCGACTCCTTCGCACTTTGGATATTATAGATTAATTCTTGATATTTTTTAGATGCCCAATATTGATTATTTAATTTTTTTAATTCTTGAGCTTTGACAAATATCAAATACGAAGATTTTGAGTCATTTTCTTCATCTATCTTGGCAGCTACAGTTTTATATATATCTTCTGCTTTTGTCCAAATAGCTTGCCATTCTTGAGTTTGTTTTTTGGCAAACTCATATAAAGATAAATGTCTGGGGATTACTTCTACTAGCTTGATTGCTCTATCTAAATTACCTTCGTGAAAAGCCTTTTCGCTCAAATTTAAAAGTGCTTGTGACCATTTCTGGATTAACTGTTCGGCATTGGGACGCAAGGGATTATCTTTGGGAATCGAATTGACTAATCGAATTGCTTGAGATAATTTATCTGCATTTTGTTCGTCAGCAATTTTATTTGCACAGTAAATAATTGTACTAGCTGCATCTTCCGAAAGCGAATCAGATTGGCAATTAGCAACTTCTGGCGATCGCGTTAAATACACAAATGCAGCGACTCCCACTCCGGCAGTCAAGAGAAACATTGACACAACACCGACTACCCACCATTTGATTGGCTTGAGATACTGTAGATTCATAGATTACTCTGGGGAATTAACACTCTGATTTAGTGTTCCCATCAGTGGAGCAAATGTAACTACCAACTTTGATCAGGAAATAAGGAAATAATGGTGCAGAATTATCATCCCCAAAGGAAAAAAGATTTACCGATGAAAACAATTATCATCGGAGGTGGCATTGCTGGTTTAACTTGTGCTTGTGCTTGTCTTGATGCAGGTATGGAGGTTGAAGTTTACGAAAAACGAGACTTGGAATCGATGCTTTCTGGTGCTGGAGGTATTTTTATTCAACAAAATGCCATGCGAGTTTACGACTTACTTGGGCAAGGAAAAATCCGCGAGCATTTATACGCCCAGGGAGCCAAAATTCTCAAAGGTGGTTTTTTTAGCAAAAAAGCAGAACTTCTTTATCTCAATTCTCCCAATTTTGCCAATGTTGAAGATTTAGGTATATGCCTACTACGTCCAAAACTTCAGCGCCTCCTCTATGATTCTCTCCCCGCAGGAACGGTAAGAACAAATGCTGCTTTGACAAAATTTGTGGAAACTCCTGAAGGTGTAAATGTCTCATTTGCTGATGGAAGGGAAGCTTGGGGTAATGTATTGATTGGCGCTGATGGGTTGTACTCCAAAGTGCGGGCTTTTTTGGCAGGTGAGGAACAGCAAAAACCAGCAATTTATAGTGGCATGACTTGCTGGAGAGGATGGTTTGAGAAAAAGAATATACTCCTGGATGAGCGTTATAGCTGGGCTGAATTATGGGGATGTGGCGATCGCTTTGGATATTTTGATGTTGGTGGTGGGCAATATTCTTTTTATGCTTTCAAAAATAATCCCCCTGGTGGTGATGATTCAGCTACTGGTGGCGCTAAAAAAACATTACAAGCAATCTTTGCTGACTATGCCTAGGCTGTTGACTTTGTTGGTTTTAAGGCACCATTGCTTCATACAATAATAGTGTCGTTAATACTTAGCACATTCAAAGCCCATGCAGGAGTTTAAAAGCCCAGTTAGTAGATTAGCACGTTTGTTTCAGAAAGGTCGAGATAACTGGAAAGAAAAAGCACTATTAAAACAAAAAAAGATTAGAGCCTTAGAAATCAAGGTTAGAGATCTATTAGATTCAAGAGAAGAATGGAAAAATCGCGCGTTGATGGCAGAGTCAAAACTAAAAGAGTTAAACATTGAAGGAGATTTAGACGAAAAAAAGAGGAAATTCAAGTCGAAGCAGAAATCATAGAAGCTATGGAATTAAATGTGAAGGGTCATCATTATGATGCCAAAATAATTCAGCAAGCACTCTTACTTTTAATTGAATGTGGTATCAGTTTTAGAGGAGTAGAAAAAGTATTTGAGTTGTTTAATAATTATGAAGAGCAGGCAACTCCAAGTTTCAGTTGTGTGAGAAAGTGGTTGGCTCGGATTGGAATATATGAATTGACAAAAGAGAAAGAATATCGTGATGATTGGATATTTATTGTCGATTTGACATTAGAATTAGGGAAACAAAAAGCGTTGGTAATTTTAGGCGTTTCACAGCAGCATATTGAAGAAAATGTGATGAAGCAGAAAAGAGGGTTGGCGCATGAAGACGTGAAAATTTTCGGATTAGAAATTATGGATTCTACGAAAGGAGAGATTATAGAATCAAAACTAGAAAAAATCAGTCAAAAAGTCGGCGTACCAGTACAAATAGTAGCGGACAATGGTAGCGACCTAGCTCGTGGAATCAAGCTATACCAGCAAAATCACCCAGATATTATCTATACCCATGATGTGACTCATGCAATGGCTTTACTTTTAAAATACCAGCTAGATTCGGATGAGAGATATCAGTCATTTATTCAAAAATGTAATATCAGCAGACAAAAATTACAACAAACAGATTTATCATTTTTATCTCCTCCAACACAACGTTCTCAATGTCGTTTTTTTAATGTAGAAAGGTTGACAAATTGGGGGATTAAATTACTAAATTCTTCTCCAGACACTTTAATTAAATTAATGCCAGATTCTGACCCTTCGCTGATTACTCAGAAAATAGTAGATAAATTGGGATGGTTAGTTGACTACGAATCAGACCTAATTCAATGGAACCAAATGGTGTCACTCACACGAGGTGTTGAAACTCAACTCAAACAATCAGGAATTAGTCATAAAACTCTCGATTTTTTTGAACAAAATAAAGTTATATTTGATGATAATTCTCTCCAGAAACTTCAACAAAGTATTTTGGGTTATTTGTCTGTTCAATGCCGAAAAATTAAAAACCAATCTACTTTTTTAGCTACTTCTGATGTGATTGAGTCATTGTTTGGAAAATATAAGCAATTTTCCGCGCGCTGTCCATTTAAAGAAATGGGTCAGATGCTGCTAACCATCTGTTTATCTACTATGAATCTGACGACAGCTTTGATTAAAAACGCACTTGAAACAATTAGTTTTTCAGACGTTGAAGCATGGCTATCTGAAGTTTTTGGTCAATCCACACTATCAAAACGAAAAACGTTGTTTTCAGGGGATTGTGACGACATTAAAAGTGCATGAACTTTTACCATGTCAAAAGGCACAGAGTCAA
Source organism: Calothrix sp. NIES-4101 (assembly GCA_004296455.1). Lineage (GTDB taxonomy): Bacteria > Cyanobacteriota > Cyanobacteriia > Cyanobacteriales > Nostocaceae > Brunnivagina. The sequence goes on along the minus strand of AP018280.1, from coordinate 1,612,706 downwards.
CAGCCTAGACTATGCCCAACCAATACCAGCGATTATTGACAGCTTGGATGAAAACATAATCTATCGTGATGATATTTATGATCGCGAACCTTTGGGAAATGAATGGGGCAAAGGTTACACAACATTAATTGGTGATGCATCTCATCCCGTCCAGCCAAATCTCGGTCAAGGTGGTTGTATGGCGATCGAAGATGCTTTTGAATTAGTTAAATACTTAGTAATTGGTCAAGCCAAGGGTGAAGAGATACCAACAAGTTTGCGTCAGTTTGAACAAAGCCGTAGTTCCAGAGTCGCAAAAGTTTTCACTGTATCCCGGCAAGTGGGACAGTTAGCACAAACAGATTCCGCTTTTGGTTGTTGGCTAAGAGACTCAATATATCGTCTGACACCGACATGGTTGGGAGATTTGCAATTTAAATGGTTATTTGACTACCAGCCGAAATTACCTGATTCAGATTTAATGTCACCATCAAAGTAGAGAATTTTGCCAAGATTTTCTCGATATTGTTCTCATGTATCCCTGAAAAAATCTTGTTTTTAAAACCGATGACCCAAATACTACCAAGGCAAAAATTACTAAGAGAACCCCACAGAATAATTGATCCTGCCATAAGAGATGATAGAAGAAGGGGAATTTCTTTGTGCAGCCTAAATATGGTAGAAGCTGGCAAACAAATCGACAACTTTTCACGTCTGGTAAAAATGGTTCGTTGAAACTTAATACTAAACCAGGTTTGCTATAGGATCATCTTTTTTGTGTAGTTCTCTAATCATTCCATAATTTTTGGAGAAAAAGCCAGAAAGGAATCGCTATGAATTGCATAATGGGATAATTATCAAACTGGCATAACCTTCAGACAAGCATGAAGAGTATAAAGTAAACATGAAGACTTAAGAAAAACCAATAAAGGGAGTATAGTCTACTGTTGTTAGGCTTTAGATTTAATTAAACCTAGCTAATTAGTGTTATACAGATGAATAAATGTAGTGTTAACTTCCAAAGAAATTAGCACTACATCTAATCTATTTATATAGTATTTAAACCATCGCTACTGATTGCTTCAATTCAAAAATTTTCTCGATAATTTCTTCTACTACTTTATCGGGGGTGGAAGCACCAGAAGTAACACCAACTACTATTTCACCTTCAGGTAACCAATTTTCTGTTATCTTTAATTCTCCAGTGAGTTCGCGATGCTCAATCATATTGTTTGATTTAATTCGCTCTACACAATCAATATGGTATGAAGGAATTTTCCTCTCAACTGCAATCTCCTGTAAATGAGTTGTATTCGATGAATTAAAGCCACCAATAACTATCATTAAATCAACTTTTTCTTCGACTAACTCAAACATAGCATCTTGGCGTTCTTGAGTCGCATCGCAAATAGTATTAAAGCTTTGAAAATGCTGGTTTAATTCTTGCGGTCCATATTTTTTCATCATTGTCCGCTCGAATAATTTACCGATTTCCTCGGTTTCGCCTTTTAACATCGTTGTTTGGTTAGCAATCCCAACTCTTTCTAAATCGATATCCGGATCAAATCCTGACGAACAAGCTTTAGCAAATTTCGCCATAAATTCATGTTTGTCGCCACCATTTAAGATGTAATTAACAACATATTCGGCTTGGTGCATATTTAAAACTATTAAATATTTACCAGCAAACGAACTAGTTGCAACTGTTTCTTCGTGGTTATATTTACCATGAATTATAGAGGTAAATTCACCCTTTTTGTGTTTTTCTACGGTATTCCAAACTTTAGAAACCCAAGGACAGGTTGTATCGACAATTTTACAACCTTTATCATTGAGAATTTGCATTTCTTGGACGCTGGCACCGAAGGCAGGTAAGATGACAACATCACCACTTTCAACAATTGAAAAGTCTTTATTACCGTCTGTCACGGGAATAAATTTGACTTGCATTTCTCGTAAACGTTGGTTTACTGATGGGTTGTGAATTATTTCATTGGTAATCCAAATTTGTTCGGTAGGAAAATGCTGTCGAGTTTCATACGCCATAGCGACGGCACGCTCAACACCCCAGCAAAAACCAAAAGCTTGTGCTAATCGAATTGTGACATTATCACGTTGGAAATTATAATTACTATTACGAATTTCTTGGATTAAATGACTTTGATATTCTGATTTTAATTGAGTAGCAACTTCCTCTTGATGACCAAAACCACGACGGTGGTAGTTTTCGGAATGTTGTAAAGAACGCTTAAATGCCTTAGTATCCATTTACTTTTCTTCAAATAGTTGCAAAATTGACTCTTTTTTATTTTCTCTTGCCTCAAACCATTGTAGAGGGCGGAGGAATAAAAAACCTAAGAATTTGCGACTAAGGAGATGATTAATACTGATGCGGAGATAGGGAGATGAGGAGATGTGGTGGCGTTATAAGTAAAGTTCAAAGTTTGTTTGGGGTTTTTGCCCAACCTCCAACCTCCAGGTGGGAAAGGTAATTCTCACACTGGAGGTTGAGAGAGCCTTGGGGATTACTTCCTCGCTAGAGGCGAGAAAACGTCAAGTGCGGTTACAGATACCTAACGCTTTCCTCCACTTAGCATCCTCTAAGGGAAATCGGGAATATAAAAATTTATATAGGATTGACGCAGAGACAATGATTAATTTGCAAAGTCAGGCAAACTACAATTCAAAATTAATGTACTTCCATTCGTATTGCTTCTGCATCAATAGGTTTAATGATGAACAGTCGTAACATGTAAAATGTAACTGCCAGCATGAGAGGAAGTTTCAAGAAAAATTTCTGAATTTTGGGTTTGTCGCTATATTTAATATCCATTAACCTCAATCTAAAGTTGATATTAGAGCAGCGTTCTAAAAGTGGGAAAAACTTAGGATGTTTGGTATCGAGAATTACGGGGAATGCTCGTGCAGAGGTTTCATTGGTTTTTTCAATGACTTGAATATTATAATTCCTGGCATCTATGCCCAAGGATTTATAAAAGTTACCTCGTTCCAGTACCGTTAGCGTATGGGTGGCAAATACCGACAGTAAGAAAAATCTTGCCCATAAACGTGCTTTCCAATTGTCCCAAAGCTGGGGTTGCGATCGCAATAGGGCTTTAAAGAAATCTCCATGTCGATTTTCGTCTTGACACCAGTTCTCGAAATAACGGAACAAGGGATAATATTGATACCCTGGTTTTTGTTCGAGATGTCGGAACATAATGATATACCGCCAATAGCCGATTTTTTCCGACAAATAAACGGTATAAATAATCCACTCTGGTGGGAAAAAAGTGTAAGTACGGTTTTTAGTTAAATAACCTAAATCTAGGGATAGGTTAAAATCAGCCATTGCTTTGTTGATAAATCCCGCATGACGGGCTTCATCTCGTGCTAAGTATTCAAATGCTTCTGATAATAATGGGCTACGATTTTTAAGTTTGCGTGTCAGCTCCTTAAATAACAAAAACCCGGAAAACTCCGAAGTACAGGAACGTTCCAAAAAGTCGATAAATGCCAGCCGCGTTTGTCCGTCAATGCATTCCCAACTCTGCTTAAACTCGTCATCCCTGATAAAGTGATGGCGATTATAGTCAGCTTTTAACTCAGCTACCACCGCCCGCAATTCCTTCTCGTCATCCAACAAGTTCATTTGCGCGACTTTATCAAAGTCTGTCGTGTAAAAGCGGGGTGTTAATAATGTTTCGCGAACTGGCGTTTTCACTCCTGGCTTAAGGAAACCAGCATTTAAAGCCGAATTTGACTGAACCATGCAAATCCTTCTACATCACTCTATTCTTACATTGCCATTTAACGCTGGATTTTTCTTGCCAATCGTTGTTAATTCGGGAGAATTGAAAATTATTTTAGAAAAATATTGGCAGATTTTGCTGTTCTCCATAAGCAAAAAATCCTTGATTATCAAGCCTTTGCCGCTTTTATCATCTCCCCGTGACTGACCAATTGTAAATAATTGTGTATGTCTATGTAGATATATAGCTAGAAAAAAATCTAGATTTTTGCTAGAAATAAGCATGGTTGGAGTCTGTAAGCGTTTGGGTTGCGATGCAGGCTATCTCATTCCTCTCCACTCTTTTTTTGCGTGTGTGCAATTGTGACAAGTGATAGATAGGTAGTCATTGTGAGTCTGTGGCTGCTGAATTCATCTTGAGTTTGAATATAAAGGAATTAAAATGAGTAGCAATCTCGCGATTAAACTTCGTGCTGGCACACAAAAGGCACACACATCTGCGGAAAATGCTGGCTTTACAAAATGTTTTTTGAAGGGAGTGGTTGATCGTAATTGTTTTGCCACATTTTTAGGTAATTTATATTACGTATATAGTGAGCTCGAGGCTGCAATTGAAAAACATCGTGAGCATCCAGTAATTAAACCGCTTTATTTTCCAGAGTTGAACCGAAAAGCGAATTTGGAAAAAGACTTGGAATTTTATTACGGAAAAAATTGGCAAGAGCAAATTTCTCCGACTCAGGCGACTCAAAATTACGTCAATCGGATTCGGCAGATTTCTGCAAAAGAACCGTCTTTATTGTTGGGGCATACCTACACCCGTTATATGGGAGATTTATCGGGGGGGCAGATGTTTCAAAAGATTGCTCAAACAGCCTTAAAGCTGGAAGGTTATCAAGGAACATCATTTTATAACTTTGAACAAATCCCTGATAAAAATGCCTTTAAAGATAAATATCGGCAAGCGTTGAATGCATTACCAATTGATGATGTCACAGCAGATAAAATTGTTGCAGAAGCAAATCATGCCTTTCATTTAAATTTGCTAGCAGCACAAGATTTAGAGGGCACATTAATTCAAGCTATTGGGCAAGTTCTATACAATTCCTTGGTGCGATCACATAATCCTGGAAGTACGGAAGTTGCACCGGCAAATTAATCGTGTTGAGTCTTGAGTTTTGAGTGAGAAGTTATTAATTACGTAGCTGATTGATGGCGTAAATTTAGCTTCTCGCATAATATATTTTGCTTTTTTTAGGGTAGCAAATCTTACAAATTACCCTTCCCCATTTCCCGCTCAAATTGGAACAAAATAGATGGTTTTTCAAGTACCTGGTGTAAAATTCGATTTAGAATTAATCAAAAAATACGATACTCCGACACCGCGATATACAAGTTATCCACCAGCAACAGAGTTAAGAGAAAGCTTTCAACAGCAGGACTTTCTAGATGCGATCGCGCTCTCAAACGAACGTCAAACTCCGCTTTCTTTATACTTTCATATTCCTTTCTGCCAGAGTGCTTGCTATTATTGCGGATGTAATATCATTGTTTCTGGTAATAAGAATATTGCGATTCCCTATGTTGAATATTTGGGACGCGAAATTCAACAAACTGCCAAGTTAATTTCTCCTGAACGTCCGGTTGTGCAAATACATTGGGGTGGTGGAACTCCCAATTACTTAAGTAAAGAACAAGTCGCACAAATTTGGAAAAATATTACTCATAATTTTACAATTCATCCTCATGCAGAAGTTTCGATTGAGGTAAACCCTCGTTACATTGACAAAGACTATCTCTTCTTCCTCCGGGAACTTGGTTTTAATCGGATTAGTTTTGGACTTCAAGATTTTGACCCCAAAGTACAAGCAGCAATTAACCGTATTCAACCGGATGAAATGCTTTTTAATGTGATGGGATGGATGCGAGAAGCTGAATTTGACAGTATTAATGTTGACTTGATTTATGGCTTACCTCACCAAAATTTACAAAGCTTCCGCAGCACTATTAAAAAGACAATTGAATTAGACCCAGATAGAATTGCTGTCTTTAATTTTGCTTACATTCCTTGGGTAAAAGTCATACAAAAAAATATTGATCCAGATGCCCTGACACCGCCACAAGAAAAGCTAGAAATTCTTCAGATGGCAATTGAAGAATTAACCAGAAACAAATATTTATTTATTGGTATGGACCATTTTGCCAAACCTGATGATGAACTGGCGACAGCCCAGAATGAAGGTTCTTTACAGCGCAATTTTCAGGGATATACTACTCATGGACAAGCTGAATTATTTGGTTTTGGAGCGACTTCTGTAAGTATGTTACATGAAGTTTATGCCCAAAATCATAAGCAGTTAAAAGATTACTATCAAGCAATTGATGCGGGAATATTACCAACCTCTAAAGGTTATAAATTGAATTGGGAAGACATTTTGCGTCGCGATGTCATTATGGGTATTATGTCGGGTACGCGGGTAGATAAGCAGGAAATTGAGCAAAAATATCAGATAGATTTTAATAAGTATTTTGCTCAGGAGATGCAGGAATTACAGCGATTAGAAAATGATGGCTTGGTAGATTTATCTAATCAATCGATTACAATTACCGAAATTGGTAGATTGCTAGTTCGCAATATTGCCGTAATTTTTGATGCACATAAAATCACGCGAGAGAGAAAGCTTTCCCGTGCAATTTAATCTATGCTCTCAATACTTTACTCCCCGAAGTATTGAGAGGATAATAATTAGGAATTTACAGCTTGTTTCTTTTTCACTTCTTGCCATCCCCGGGACTTAGCAATATCTTTTAATATCCATTCAGTCACGATTGGGGGAGCTTCAGAAAGTAGAATTCCTGGGTAAACTGATGTTCCCCATTGCGGATGTACTAAAACACGACACTTATTTTTAATAATTGGATAATTTAGTAGAGCTTCGATAACTGCTGTATCATTATGGGGAACTTGACCGGGACGTGAAAGTAATGGATAACCTGTGCGTGGATCAATAATATCAGCCATGTATCCCATATCCCGCAAATTAAAGGCAACATCTAAGCCAAAGCGCATAAATCGCTCACGCAAAATCTGCTTTTCTGCCTCTATTAGCCTATTGCTTTCTAGCAAATCATAACGCGATCGCATCAGCACTACCACTACCCACATTGGTGTGCTATTTCTCCAGTCTGGTAATATCCGTTCGCGGTTGGTACAGATATATTTACTCGGAGAATGAATGGAAATTTGAACTGCTTGTCCCTCCTCACCAACCCAATTGATGAGACAGCTTTCATCTGAAGTAGAAATCCGGAAATAGTCCACCTAACTTTATTGTTTAATACTATTTTTGTAAGTTTGCAATTTCTATCCTCGTTAAAAATGATAACTCCTAAGTTTTCCAAAAAAACATTATTTTTTAATAAATACAAGACTTATTTGGCTATTTTGAAAACTTTTTTTGGTAATTTAATAAAAATTTAATATTTTCTTAATATTTGAGAGAAACTACCGTCCATGTCTCTGAAATTCTGGAATGGTGTCGTGGGTAAATATGGATTTGGGGCTTCTCTAAAAAAGGTATTCATAAAAGCAAATCAGTTACCCTATTACTCTGCAATGTCATCTGTAATCTTCTTTTAGGGTATTGGCATTACCTAAGATATTCTCAGGAAGCAATTAATACTGATTCTCTTGTAACTTATTAATACTAAATCAAAAGTGATTTCTCTCAAAAATCTTCTTCAGAAAGACCAAGAATCTACGTGCGTAAATTTTATCTGTTCTTTTTGTAACAATAAATCTGTATTGAGCAAATATTAGGAAATACTTATGACTGTATATTTACCAGAATTTTGTGGAAAATTTATATCTACATTAAGTAAAACCCTGCACATTGGGGAAATTACTCAGTAATAATTAGACTATTACAAACACTTTTTTTGATACACCTTTGTTGTAATTCAAATTAGGTTTTGCCAATAGGAATTTTAAATATTTTTTAGATGTAATGCTTAATTTTGCACAGCATTAGCATCTAGATTGTCCTGTCTCTTTATTTTTATTTGTAAAAATAAAAATCACTTAAAGCAGATAAACACTAATAATTCAGGGATAAATTCAGCTTCTGAAAATGCAACAATACAAACATAACAAACATAAAATTCACCTATTCATTCATGCAATCATTTTAGTAAAACTAGCAATTACTGGCTGTATCTGTTTGCAATTTATAGTTTCTTTGATTACTTACTACAGTACAACTACGACAATCCACCCAACATCATTACCTTGGATAGAAACTAAATCAGACTGTGAACATCAAGATAAGACATGGCATAGTAACAAATGTTGGGATGCAGAACATAGTATGATGTTTTAAGCTGGGTATTGGGTATCCGTGAATCACGAAGGATAAACAACTATCACCCATTACCCATTAATCATTGACTAACTTAATTTCAAAGCATTAACGGGGACTTCATCCCAAGAATTCACTTTTCTGATTCTTGCTTCCCAGCCCCATGCTTTTTGCTTGTCAGTTAAATTTCGCTGAAATGATTCGTGACAATCTTTAGCATGGGATTCATCGCGGGTGGCGATACATGCGTGAATCATGCCAGATGAATCGATTTGTTCGTTTACCCAAATAGTCATGACTTTGCCCCAAGTATTCTAACTAAAAATCTTTAGGTTGCCAATTTGATTATGCACCTACATAAATATTATTTAAACTTGGCGATAAGGTTTGTATTCTTTCGCAAAAAGTTGTAATTTACATCTGGTAAGAAAGTTAATTCTTCGTGACAATCGCTAATCTCGCACTGGGTATCTGACGTAGTTTATCCATGACAGCAACGACTCTACCATGACTGACGTTTTCATCAGCACTAATTTCGACTAAAAACTCATTTTTGCTGTCGCCTGTTAAAGTATTTACCTGTGTGATTAATTTCTCTAGAGATACAGCAACACTATTCAAGCTGACTTGTCCATTTTTTTCGATTGTGACTGTAATTGCTGAGGATGAGGAAAGTTGCGGTTGTGCTGTTTCCGCTTTGGGTAAATTGACAGGTAATTCTCCTGTGCGCGTTAAGAATAATGTTGACATGATAAAAAATGTCAAAATTGCAAAAATCACATCAATCATTGGCACTATATTAATTTGTGCTGGAATATCCGGTTCATCTGGAAGGCGCATAGGATTATTCTCCACGCTCGTAGCGACGGCGATATAACAGTTCTAATTGTCCGCCATATTCTTGAATAAATGCCATTTGTCTTTGGTGAAGTCCTCGGAAAGTATTGGCAAATAGTAGAGTAATAATTGCGACAACTAATCCGGTGGCAGTTGAAACTAGGGCTTGGCTGATTCCAGAAGTAACTCCAGCAGTTTTTGTACCACCAACATTACCAAGTTCCAGCGATGCGAAGGAAATAATTAGTCCGAGTACAGTACCTAAAAGTCCCAGTAGAGGCGCAAGGGAGATAATAGTATCAAAAATAGTCTGAAACCGTTTAAGTATAGGTATTTCAGCTTGTGCAGAACTTTCCAAGGCAAGTCGAAATTCGTCTGGCGTTGCGTCTTCGAGTTCGAGTGCTGCTAAAAAGATGCGAGAGACGGGTAAGTCTGAGTTTTGTCGCAATTTCTCAAGGGTACTGACGACATTATTATGTCGATACAGACTGATTACCTCTTTGACAACTCTATCTTGACGACCGTTAATCTGTATCCAGAATACCACACGTTCTAAAATTAATGCGATCGCTAAAATTGAGAACCCCAGCAAGGGGTACATTACAACCCCACCATCTCTAAATAGTTGGAGAATATCCATACTTAACTAATCCCAAATTTTCCTCGACTCATTGACGCTCAAATAAAACCAGTTTAGGGTAACAGATGGTTATTTTACATATGCTGGGGTCATAATGTCATGTCAAACTGGTAAAATAGAAAGGAGACGCTATTTGTTACCTGCAATTTGGGAGATAGCAGTGACAATATCTAAGTAAAAGTTTCCTTGTACTTTCCGAAATAACTCAAATTTGCTGTTTGGCTCCCCAAAAAATGGTCTTAAAAACCAGCCTAACTGTACTCCGACAAAGGCGTAAAGAAATAACCAAGAACGCAAAATAGCCACGCGAGTTGCTTTGCCAATATCATCTTGCTGCGACAATAACTGCATTCCATCATATAAAAACTTAACTCCAAAAGAACCTGCGATCGCTAAAATGAGAACATTGAGTAATTTAAAAAATTGATAAGCTTGGGGAGCGGTAATTAGGAAAAAAAGTGTTACTGGTGCAAAGCTAAATAGTAAGACACTAATTACGGAGATAGATGTCATCAAAACGACAAAGTGCTGCTGTATGCTACTACGTGAACCAAAAAGAACATTAAAGAAGAATAGGGTAGGAAAACAGATGATTAAGGTAAGTAAGTAGAATATAGGTAGTTTGACGGCGCTGGATATAGCTTGTGCAAAACTATGTGATGAACCAATAATTACACCGTAAATTGCAAAGAAAAGGGAACTGGAAACAAATAAGGAAGTTGCTTTAGTTTGTAGTTTTATCCCTTGTTTAATTTCTTCTAAAAATTCTTGTCTGTCTCTCAATAAACTAATTAAAACGTGAAAATGTTGAATTCCTTGTTTCTTTTTTTGCAGCATATGTTTGTAAATTTTTAATTTATTGGTAAAATATTTGTAAAAAATCAGCCAAACAACAATAATTATCTCTGTGTTTTGTTGCGCTCAACTTGTGAGGTGAAAAAAGTCAAGAACGGAAACCCAACAAAAACATAATTGACTTAATCACACTTAAGTAAAAATTCCCTTCTCTTTCTCTAAATAATTGAAAAATCGAATCAGGTGTACCAAAAAATGGTCTTAATGTCCACCCTAGCTGACTACCAACAAATGCATAGAGGAATAGCCAAGAACGAATAATTTTTTTGCGGATATTGCTACCTTCACCATCTTGCTCTAAAACAATATTTGCAGCGTGATATAAAGATGAAATTCCAATTACTCCTGTCAGAGAAAAAATGACAACATTTAATAAAATTAGGAATTGGTAATTATTAGTTGTAATCAAGAAAAACAAAGTAATTGGGGCAAAACTAAATAACAAGACACTGGTTACCGCTACCGCAGTCAGCACTAGAGCTACATGTTGGGGAAAATTACGTTTGGAACCAAAGATAATATTAGCAAAGTACAATGTTGGTAAACATATCAGCAACGTGATTAAATAGAGTGCAGGTAATTTCACTGCTGAAGATAAAGCTTGCATCCAACTATGATAAGCTCCAATAATTCCACCATATATGGCTAGGAAGAGAGAACTGCAAACTAGTAAAGAGATAATTTTGCTGGGTAATTTGACTCCTTGACGAACTTCTTCTAGAAATCCTTGACGTTCTCGCAAGAAAGTAATTAAAATTGCAAAATTTTTGTTCCCTGAATTGGCTTTTTCAATCATCTTATTGATTATTTTTAATTTTGAATTTTATTATCTTTATTTGTTTATATCCTCGACTTCTGATAGAAGTCAAGGGATTTTGTATTTAGATATAAGAAAGTTTTTATGAATAATCACCTCCTGAGCCATATTTCCAACTATCAATCCAGCGATGCCAGAAATATTGTTGTGATGTTGACATCTTTTGTATCCAAGGTTCTAAAACTGGGCTGAATGAAGATAAAGCAGAATAAATTCCTAAATTACTGTAATGAATTGTCCAATCTAATAAGGCAAATAAACCTACCTGTGGTACTACCTTGATTACTTCCAGAGGATGTAATAAACCTGTTTTAACGAGAGTTTTACTTAATCCTGAAAATTGAATCACATCTTGTAAAAATGGCTTGAGCACTGGTTCTCCCAGTTTCTGCATTTCCACGAAGACTGCTGAGAGTAACTGATTGATTTGTTGAGGATGAATTTGTTGGTTTCCACTGACACTCATCGCTTTTTGAAATAACCAAGTCACGGTTAAATTTGGTTGATAGGGTTGCAGTAAAGATAAAGCTTTTGCTGATAACTCATCTGCTTGCAGCGCCTCATCAATCCCAACAGTTAGTCTGTGCAAATGTCGCACCATTGCACCAAAGCCACCAAAACTTAAAGGTGACTGACTGCCACTACTATCTCCCACTGGTAAAATGCGGTGCCAAGGTGTTTGTAATGGACTTTGACGGTAAGAGGGGAAAAAACCAAATAACGCCCGTTTAATCTCCAATTGATTTAATTTCACACCTTGATAATCTGGCATTAAGCGCAAATAATCCTCAAAAAGTGCTTCTAAATTCAAACGTTGCGGACTTGCATCCATGTAGGTAAACATGTATGTAGTTCTACCATCTTGGGCAGGAAATGCTTCCCAAAAATACTGACATTGATTTTGCAAAGATGTATTTGATAACAACAAGTCTCCGGTACGGTTTTCCGGAAAACCAGTAGCGCAAGTACCCACAACCAGACAAAGCGCGTCGGGTTTCTTGCCATTTCTAGCTTGTTGGCTGATGAGTGAAAAGTGTCCCATCGCATCTAGTAAAAGTCTGGTTTTGAATTGATTATTGACGATTACCCCATCTGGATGCACCACTGCTGACTGAAATGGAGTGTTTTCAAACAGCTTACCTCCAGCAGCGAGGAATTTTTGCTTCAGAGTTTCCAGTAAGTAAACAGGATTTACACCAATATTCAGTACATCTTCAACCCAAATTTCAGTCCCTTCGTGAAAAGCGACCCTTGCGGGGTTATAATCAGTTGCGATCGCATTTTCTAATTCTGCTTGATTCAGCAATCCTAATTCAATAAAGACTCGCAACTCATGACGGGAGATATTCCATTCCTGTTCTCTTCCCCGTAAAATTCCCCTCTCCAGTAAAGCCACCTGCATCCCCCGATAAGCAAGAGCAGCAGCAATCAATATACCTAAAGTACCACCGCAAATCACCGCATCCCATTCCACATTGCCCAGAGGCTCGGAGTTTTCCTGCACAACCCCAGGTATGGGAATATTATCTGCACGCAAAGCAGCTAAAAGCTCATCCGCACGACGCAAACCAGGCAAAATTTCTCCAGGTAGTTGCGAAAGAATATCTTCTGTAAGTGACATAGCCAATACCTTTGTACAAGAATGCAGAGTACAGAGTGCAGAATTATCAAAACCAACAAATTAGTTGGGCTATTTTGCACTGGTTAGTGATTTCTAGCTGTCTGCACTAGTATTTCTAGCATGATACTTAAGTTTAGACTGGTAGGGGATGTACGGAGATTTCAGAGGAATTAGTAAATAAATTGATAGAAAATAGGTAATAATTGTCAAAATTTTTAGTTTGTCTTAAGGTAATATAAAGAAAACGTAAGTATATACTGAGAATAAATTTATCTATTGATAAATATTTACTCCCTTACCCTATTAGAAAGCGTATGTGAATTGATTATTCAGCGTCATCTGCTAGGGAGAAACCCAGTTTCTCATTTCACAAGTAGGATAATGCTAGATGATAAAATATCAAAAACTGCTTTTTTTCAGTTTTCAGGTTTAGTTTATCAATAGCCTGTTAATGCTTAAGAATATCGTTCATAAAAACTTGATTGGATGATATGAAAATTGCCTTTATTGTTGAAAAATTTCCGGCTTTAACAGAAACATTTATTCTCAATCAAGCGATTGGGTTAATTGAAAGTGGGCATGATGTTGATATTTATGCCAGCTATCGAGATGATACTGGTAAATTACATCCAGATGTGATGAAATACGACTTATTCGCTCACACTTACTATCTTCATCAAGTGCCAGAAAGTTATTTTTGGCGCGCGTTAAAAGCGATGTGGCTAATAGTAAAAAATATCAACAAAGCACCCTCAGCAGTATTGCGATCGCTAAATTTTTTTAAGTATGGTAAATCAGCAATCTCACTACGATTATTTTACTCAATTTTAGCGTTCTTAGATTACCAATCCTATGACATTATTCACTGTCAATTTGGCATGTATGGGATTGAAGGAATGAGATTCCGTGAACTGGGTGCAATCAAGGGGAAATTAATCACAACATTTCGCGGATATGATATTAGTTGGTATGTTCAAGAATATGGAGATGATATTTACAAAGAATTATTTAACAAAGGTGATTTGTTTTTGACTAACTGTAATTTTTTTCGCGATCGCGCAATTAAAATAGGTTGCGAAAATAGCAAAATTATTGTACATGGTTCGGGAATTGATTGTGGAAAATTTCAATTTAGAAAACGCTATTTTGACTCCATTGATAAATTGAATAATCAAACAATTCAGATTGTAACAACAGGTCGTTTAGTCGAAAAAAAAGGTATAGAATATAGTCTACTTGCTGTTATTAAGGTATTAAAAATTTATCAGAATGTTGAATATAAAATTATTGGCAAAGGTTATTTAGAAGAGCATTTAAAAAAAATAATTCAGGAATTTGCAGTAGGTGATAAAATTCAGCTTTTAGGTTGGAAAAATCAACAAGAAATCATTGAAATTTTAGATAATGCTCATATTTTTATTGCCCCTAGCGTCACAGCCAAAGATGGTAATCAAGACGCGCCTGTAAATACATTAAAAGAGGCGATGTCCATGGGTTTACCAGTAATTGGCACTCAACATGGAGGCATACCGGAACTTGTAGAGGATGGTATTTCTGGCTTTCTAGTTCCAGAACGAGATGTAGATGCGATCGCAGATAAAATTATATATTTAATTGAGAATCCTGAGATTTGTTTGTCTATGGGAAAAGCAGGACGCAGCTATGTTGAGAAACATTATAATATGAATAAGCTCAATCATGAATTAGTAAATATATATCACAAATTATCGGGTAATTTAGTCAATAAAATTGAGTAGTAATAAATAAAAAATAATTAATTATGAGCCTAGTATACAATCAAAAAAATCTCATTTCCAAGCATGATTATTTAAAATGAAAGTTTAGATTTAAGTTTGTGACTGAAATCATCATATTGAAAATTAATATTTTTACATACCAACAAAATCCATTCAATTCCTATTCCTATGTCTACAAGACCAAAAGTTACAATCATTGTAGTTCCACGCGAACGCTTTAGCTACACCCGCCAATCTCTAGAAAGCATTTACGAATATACAAAATATCCTTTTGAATTAATCTACATTGACGGAGGTTCGCCAAAACACATTCAAAAGTATTTAGAAACACAAGCCAGTGAAAAACAATTTAAATTAATTCGTACAGATTCTTATCTTTCTCCTAATTATGCGCGTAACTTAGGTTTAAAACAAGTTAATAATCATCCCAGTTACCAACAAAATAAGAGTCAGTATATAGTGTTTATCGATAATGATGTAGTAGTCACCTCGGGATGGTTACAAGCTTTAATTGAATGTGGAGAAGAAACACAAGCAACAGTAATTAGCCCTTTAATTTGCCAAGGCACACCTCTACATGAAGAAATACATTGTGCCGGTGGAGAATCGGGGATTGTCGAAGAAATTAAATCAGATACGAATCAAGGTGAAATTACTAGACGTAGAATATTTGAAAAAATCTATAAACAAGGAAGAAAACTAGCAGAAGTATCTCCAAAAATTCAACGTCAAAAAACTCACCTTGCCGAATATCATTGTGTCATGGTACGTAGTGATATTTTTAATCACATTGGCTATTTAGATGAAAAATTACTCAATACCAAAGAACATGTTGACTTCTGTATACTTGTGAATCAAGCTGGCGGTTCAATTTACCTGGAACCAAAATCTATTGTCACCTATGTACCAACAGAAAATTTAGCAATAACAGACATACCTTATTACATGTTGCGTTGGAGTGATGCTTGGGAAAAATCGAGTTTACAACACTTGCGTGATAAATGGAATTTAACTGAAGACGAATATTTTCAAAATCGTTATCAGCGTTTAGGATGGCGACGGAATATCACAATAATTAACCCGATAACTCGTAAGATGCCCTTTGGTAAATTCGGGGTGCGATTAGTCAGTAAAGTATTACGTATTCTCGATAAAAAAATCAATAGTTACTTAACTAATCGCTATGCGAGAAATAATCATATTTCCGAATTTATTCAAAAATAGTCGAAATTATTATGCAGCACCTTGAAAATAAACTCCCAGAGTTGCAATCATATGAAACCTCCTGTCGAAAAAATATATACACCCGAAAGTAGTCTCAAGCATCCAATTAGATTATTTCAACAAATGTGGGAAGATTTATTAGCTTCCCGTGAACTTGCTTGGAGATTAATGGTACGAGATATCAATTCACAATATCGGCAATCTTTATTAGGAGTAAGCTGGGCTTTTCTACCACCAATAATTATGGCATTAGGGTTTACCTTAGCCAACCAAGCTAGTGTGATTCAAATCGGTAAAACTGATTTACCTTATCCTGCTTATGTGATGTTTAGCACTGTACTTTGGCAAACTTTTGTCGAATCCCTAAATGCGCCTTTGCAAGCCTTAACACAAGCAAAATCATTACTTGCTAAAGTCAATTTCCCCCGTGAAGCGTTGATATTAGCAAAATTAGGAGAGATTTTTTTTAATTTTGGCATCAAAATAATTTTAATTATCGGATTATTTATTTGTTTTCAAATCTCAGTCAACTGGACAGTCATACTAGCACCAATAGCAATTATACATCTAATTTTTTTGGGATTATTTTTAGGTATGTTATTAGCACCATTAGGACTTTTATATCAAGACATATCAAGAGGATTAACTTTAATTACAGGACTTTGGTTATTTATGACTCCAGTAGTTTATCCAGTTCCAGAAAGTGGATTATTTAGTAATTTAGTCAAACTAAATCCAGTTACACCTTTACTAGTCACAGCCAGAGAACTTACAACCAGCACACAACTATCACAACTGACAGAATTTTGGATTGTGAGTGCTTTAACTTTTTTTGGATTAATCATCACATGGATGTTTTTTCGTCTGGCAATGCCTTTTGTAATTGAACGTATCAGTTCATAAGGCAATAAAAATCAAGTATAAATAATCATTATGTTCAAAATTCTTGCTCAAGACAACATTAGACAAACAACTAGCAACAGTGAATTAATTTTAGTTGAAAATATCTCTAAAAAGTTTTGTCGCAACCTCAAACGTTCTTTGTTTTATGGAATCCAAGATATTGCTACAGAATTAATCGCCACAAAACGCCATAGCGAAATATTGCGCCATCAAGAATTTTGGGCATTACATAATATTAGTTTCCAATTAAACCAAGGTGAAGCAATTGGGTTAATTGGGGAAAATGGAGCCGGTAAAAGCACTTTGTTGCGTCTAATTAGTGGCTTAATTAAACCCGATACTGGTTCGATAAAAGTTCGCGGTAGAATTGCTCCATTGATTGCATTAGGTGCAGGTTTCAACCCAATTTTATCAGGGCGAGAGAATATTTATGCGAATATGTCAATACTCGGTTTATCAACCAGAGAAATAAATGACAAAATAGAAAATGTCATTGATTTTGCCGAAATCGAAGACGCGATTGATGCACCTGTACAAACCTACAGTTCTGGTATGGCTGCACGTTTAGGTTTTGCTTGTGCAGTTCATATCAAACCCGATGTATTGCTAATAGATGAAGTATTGGCTGTCGGCGATATTAAATTTAGAATGAAGTGCTATAAACAACTAGCACAGCTACGAGAAGAAGGTACAGCTTTTATCTTAGTTGCTCATAACCCACATGTGATTCTTAATGTCTGCGAATCTTCAATTTATTTATCAAAAGGTAAATTAATTACTTACGGCAATACTGTTGATGTGATTCGTAAGTATGAAGAAGATTTATGCATGGTTAATTCGGATACATCTTCACATATTATCTACTTACCTGCCAAACCGGAATCTGCAAGCATGGGAGTTGATATTACTTCCTTGTGTTTTAAAAACGATCGCAACGAGATAATTCCAGCTTTATTTTGCAGTCAACCCGCAAGCTTGTCAATCACCTGTAAAGTCAATCAAAAGCTAGATAACGCCAATATTGGCATCTTAATCAATGCCTTATCTGGAGAAGGCGATCGCATTCTCTATATTACCTCAGCTAGCGATGATGAATCTCTACAATTACTTCCTGGGAAAGTTGAAATTCAAATGCAAATGCCCTACTGTTGCTTGCTACCGGGATTATATAACGCCAAAATATACATCAAACAAGGTGTACAGTCTTTAGATATCGTCCCATCTTTTCGATTTGTCGTCAAATCAGATAGAGTAATCAGCCAATCTTTATTTTATCAACCTCGTACCTGGAAAGTGATTAATCAGGAATCAGGAAAATCATGATAATAATGGTTTAAAGATAGTAATATTTATATATTTACAAATCAAAGTTAAATGTATATCCCTAAATTAGTATCTATTATTATCCCCTGCTTCAATGCTAGCAGATGGTTATCGGAAAGCATTGATAGTTGCTTGCAACAAACATACCCTCATCTTGAAATTATTATTATTGATGATGCTTCCACAGATAACTCCTTAGAAATTATTAACAATTATAGTGATAAGTATACCAATAAAATCAAATGGTGCAGTATTCCCCATAGTGGAGGAAATTATGCTCGTAATCTGGGGATAAAAATGTCACAAGGAGAATACATTCAATTTTTAGATGCAGATGATTACATTTTCCCAGAAAAAATAGAGCGTCAAGTCAAATTTTTAGAATCCACAGGCGCAGATGTTGTCTACGGAGATTGGCGTTATCAATTTCATCGCGAAAATGAAACTATTGAATTTGCTGATATTCAAATTTCCGGTGTACAAACAGATATTTTAGAATCACTCTTAGCAACATGGTGGGTAGCTGTTGCCGCCCTACTCTACAAACGTCAAGCAGTGGAAAATAGCGATGGCTGGGATGAAAACTTGCCGGCTGCACAAGATCGAGATTTCTTTCTTTCTGTTGTGATTAATGGAGCTAAAGTTAAATATCAATCGGGTTGTTATTCTATTTACCGAAGATATGGTGATATTACTGTTTCCACATCTTCTAAACTACGCTGGATAGCTTCTCATTGCTTAATTTTAGAAAAGACAGAATCAAAATTATTAGAATTAAAACGACTTTCACATAATTATCGTCGGGCAATAGCAGCTTGTTATTTCGATTTAGCCAGAACTGCTCTTTTTATTGATTATTCTCTCTATTTAAAATTAGTCGATGCTGCTTTAACTAGATTTCCTGATTTTGAAGGTAATAGTACAAGGGAATTTTATCATTTAATTAGAGCAATCATCGGTTTTCGACATACAGAGCGAATTATTTGCCTAATTTTAATTACTAAAAAGAATTGCCGCTCATTTTTGAATATTTTTATGCATCAATTTGACTACTTGGTTTAATCTTTTACAAATTTTAACGATTTCTACTTAGCAGCAATATTTATAATATAAAATTGATAATTGATATATTTAATCAAGTCAATCACATTTAGGATATATTGATGAACCGCTCAAAGATAGTAGCTGTAGTTACTGGTGCAATTTCGATTATTTTAGCAATTGTATATCTAATTATTGTCCAATTCCTCGACTTTCGTGGTGAAATGAAACCTGCGCCAATTAGCCAAGTCAATCAGCCTGTGTTTGTTTCCTACATTCATTCCTCTCAATCTGACTAAAATTACTCAAATGCTGATAAACCCGCTTTTCAGCTATATTTATAGCCAAGAAATCGGGTTTTTAAATATGTTAATTATAATTATCGTTCCTCTCTTTCATTTGCATCTGAAGGATATAAAGTCCTGCACATCTTCGCATCAAGGTCATATTCAAGCTTTCGACACCAAGTATAGACTAAATAATATACTTATGATTAGACATGATAATGGGTGTGGGTATAAGTATTATTTAGAGTTCCTATCGTTGATTTTTCTCAATCAAACAATTCCATTTTGAGCAATATAAAGCTACTCTATAACTATCAAGATTAAGTAAATATGAAATTTGCATAACTTGCAAAATTGGGGTGTCAGTGGTGAAAGGACTATTGATGACAACCCCTGGTTAATGCTGCAAATCTAGAGGTAAATTGATGGTTCAGTACTTGCTTGACACCGTTTGGTTGGTGCCATGCTACGCCTTATTAGGTGGGCTTTTAGCACTACCTTGGTCACCAGGGATTATACGTCGCACAGGGCCAAGACCAGCTGGTTACGTCAACCTAATTATGACATTTTCTTCGTTGATTCATAGCGCGATCGCCCTATCGGCAACTTGGAATCAACCACCAAAGGAAATCTTTATTCCTTGGCTTTCGACTGCTGGTTTGAATCTCTCCATAGACATAGAAATATCTTCAGTTAGTGTCACAGCCTTGGTTGTAATCTGCGGTTTGAATTTTTTGGCGCAGATTTATGCGATTGGCTACATGGAGATGGACTGGGGTTGGGGTCGTTTTTTCTCACTTCTAGGATTGTTTGAAGGGGGATTATGTGCTTTAGCCCTATGCAACAATCTCTTCTTTAGCTATGTAATTCTGGAAATATTGACCCTAGGAACCTATTTGTTGGTGGGACTG
Source organism: Calothrix sp. NIES-4101 (assembly GCA_004296455.1). Taxonomy (GTDB): domain Bacteria; phylum Cyanobacteriota; class Cyanobacteriia; order Cyanobacteriales; family Nostocaceae; genus Brunnivagina. The sequence continues at coordinate 1,592,402 of AP018280.1, read as the reverse complement.
TGGTTTAGTCAACCCTTGGTGGTGACGGGTGCCCGTGACGCATTCTTAACCAAACGGGTGGGAGATTTATTTTTGTTAATGGGTGTATTGGGTTTATTTCCCTTAGCAGGAACTTGGAATTATACAGATTTAGCCACATGGGCTGCCACTGCTCAAGTTGACCCCAAAATTATTACTTTAGTTTGCTTGGCGTTGATTGCGGGGCCGATGGGTAAATGTGCCCAGTTTCCACTGCATCTGTGGTTAGATGAAGCGATGGAAGGCCCAGTTCCCAGTACAATCTTACGGAACTCGGTGGTTGTTGCTACAGGTGCCTGGATATTAATTAAATTGCAGCCTGTATTTAGCTTATCGCCATTTGTATCTTCGGCAATGATTGCCATTGGTGCTGTGACATCTGTGGGTGCTTCTTTAATTGCGATCGCCCAAATTGATATGAAGCGCTGTTTGTCTTATTCGGTAAGTGCTTATATGGGTTTGGTGTTTATTGCTGTGGGAACCCAACAGGATGAGGCGGCGCTGTTATTGGTACTCAGTCATGCTTTAGGGGCGGCATTACTAGTTATGGCAACTGGCGGGGTAATTTGGAATAGTATTACTCAGAATGTGACCCAATTGGGTGGTTTGTGGTCTCGTCGTCCCATTTCTGGATTAGCTTATGTAGTTGGGACTTTGGGATTGATTGGTTTTCCTCCCTTGGGTAGTTTCTGGGCAATGTTGGAGCTTGCAGACGCACTCTGGACAACTCACCCTGTATTGGTGGGGGTAATTGTTCTAGTTAATGCTTTGACAGCATTTAGTTTAACTCGTGAATTTGGCTTAATTTGGGGTGGGAAAGCCAAACAGATGAGCGAGCGATCGCCTGAAGTTTCTTGGCAGATGACATTACCAATGGTAATTCTATTCGGCTTTGTGTTGCATTTACCTTTGGTGTTACAAAGTCTGTCACTGTTACCAAGTTGGGCAATGATTAATAAAGATGTGGCGTTACTGTTGATTTGGTCGAGCATTTTTGGTTGCAGCTTAAGTTGTGTGATTTATCTAGGGAATATTATCCCCAAACCTGTACGTTTGCCTTTTAAACCTTTACAAAATTTACTTGCCTACGACTTTTATACACCGAAAATCTACAAAGCAAGTATTGTTTTGGGTGTTGATTTAATTTCCAAACTTACCGACATTCTTGACCGTTTTGTAGTTGATGGCATCGTTAATTTGGTTGGTTTACTTTCCCTCGGTGGCGGTGAAGGTCTGAAATATAGCAATTCGGGACAAACTCAGTTTTATGCACTCACAGTGTTGTTGGGAGTGAGTGTATTGGGCGCATTTGTAACTTGGCAATTCTGGGGTGACCAATTTTTAGATTTAATGTCAGCTTCAGTATCGATGTTGCCAACTCTGTAATTGTGATTTTGTGAGTCTAATTGACCCGAATATTTACCCTAAATATATCTCAAACTAAGGGAAAATAATCTTTTCCCCCTTTCATTTCATTGATTAAAAACATCCAATTTAACCACTCAAAAATCAATAAATTACCAATAAATCATGCTAAGTGTTTTAATTTGGGTACCAATCATTGGAGCGCTACTAATTGCTTTGCTCCCCCAAAAACTACCTGCTGTTAATGTGAGATTAGTTGGCCTATTCATCTCTGGATTAACACTACTTTGGAATCTTTTCATCTTATTAAAATTTGATGTGGCGAATCCAGGAATGCAACTGCAAGAAAATATTCCTTGGAACGAAACCTTGGGATTAAATTATCAGCTAGGTGTGGATGGATTATCCATTTTGATGCTGGTTTTAAATAGTCTTTTAACCTGGATTGCGATTTATAGCAGTAGCAAAGATACACCACGCCCTCGCTTTTTCTACTCCTTAGTTTTACTTGTGAGTGGTGGAGTTGCCGGGGCATTCATGGCAGAAAATTTACTGCTGTTTTTCCTGTTCTACGAATTAGAATTAATTCCCTTTTATCTATTAATTTCAATTTGGGGTGGCGAAAAAAGAGCTTACGCTGGCATTAAATTTTTAATTTATACTGCGGTTTCCGGCGCATTAATTCTGGCTACATTCTTGGGAATGGTGTGGTTGACAGGCTCCAAATCCTTTGCTATGAGCGACATTTCCACACAATCCCTGTCAGCAACATTACAATTAATTCTCCTAATCGGGATTGTCTTGGGCTTTGGAATCAAAATTCCCTTAGTACCATTTCATACATGGTTGCCAGATGCCTACGTCGAAGCATCTGCACCGATCGCAATTTTGTTGGGTGGGGTATTAGCAAAACTGGGAACCTACGGTTTACTTAGATTTGGTCTGGCAATGTTTCCCAATGCTTGGAGCACAATCGCCCCAACATTAGCAATTTGGGGTGCAGGTAGTGCCATTTATGGAACTCTAACTGCGATCGCTCAAAAAGATATTAAGCGAATGGTTGCTTATAGTTCCATTGGACACATGGGTTATATTCTCCTCGCTGGTGCTGCTAGTACACCTCTAGCACTCGTAGGTGCGATCGCCCAAATGTTTAGTCACGGCATTATCTTAGCGATTCTCTTCCACCTAGTTGGGGTTGTCGAAGCGAAGGTGGGTACTCGTGAACTCGATAAACTCAACGGTTTAATGAGTCCGATTCGTGGCTTACCTCTTATCAGTGCATTCTTAGTATTAGGAGGAATGGCAAGTGCGGGAATTCCGGGGATGACTGGATTCATCGCTGAATTTATCGTTTTCCAAGGCAGTTTCTCAGTATTCCCAATTCCCACCTTAATGTGTGTAATTGCCACAGGTTTAACTGCGGTGTATTTCGTTATCCTCCTCAACCGTACCTGTTTTGGCAAATTGGATAATAATTTAGCTTACTATCCCCAAGTTTTTTGGTCAGAAAAAATGCCAGCTTTTATCTTAGCGGCATTAATTATTTTCCTCGGAGTCAAACCAAATTTGTTAGTACGTTGGAGTGAACCCACAACTTCAGCAATGGTGGCAGCAATTCCCCAAATCGAGACACAAATCACAAAAACAGTTTCTCCACAAATAGTACTGAAATAATTACCTAAAATTCACAATCTCAAATAGGAAAGTATCCATGGTACTAACACCAGAAAAATCAACAACTAAACTACCACCTTCAACACATGAATTCGCGGAAATTATTCATCGACTCGAAGCTGGTGGCTCAATGCTACCTGATACACCAGAAAACTTAATGCAAATTATCGGTATTTATAAAGCTTACGCAGTACCGATGGATTTCTATTGGCGTGATTTACTTTATATTGCCGAACAGGTATTTTTAGACCCATTTCCCTTTTTTAAATACTTTATTTCCGATGAATATTTACAGCGTCACAACCACTATGCAGGTGATGATGCCGACTTAAGAATTTGGCGCGGTGTCGCTACAGCCCACCCCGAACTTTTGGCATTTATGGAAAAAGGTGAAACCACCAAAATGCCCAAATTACTCCATCACCTACTCCATGACAGGGTAAACATGGAGTTTGCCGAAGCTTGTATGCGGGCAATGCTCTGGCATCGACAAATGTATGCACCTGTGAATAAATTTGATGCTTATCTAGACTCTGACGAATATCGAGCTAACGCAGATAGAGCAATCAAAGCCTACTTTCAAGGCAATCCCGCAATGTTGGCACTTTACAAACTCTTCCCCGATATGTTTTTGGAACAGTGCCGGCAGATGTCATACTACGCCAATCTCGGCTTATTCTGGGAAGTCATGGCTCCCGTCTTCTTTGAAATGTCCGATATTTATGACGAAGGTGGCTTCAAAGGAGTACCCGATGCTATGAACTTCTTGGTTAATGGCATCTTTGCGATCGCAGGTCGTCCTATTTACCACCACGTCTATATTAAGGGTGAATGCTACGAAATCATTCCTAAATCTAAGGGTTTTACCTGGTTATACGAAGCCGCATTACCCTACGTTGAAGCTGTCTTTTACCGTACAGCCCCCTTCCGTGGTACAAAATCATACAATGCTCAAGCGGGTCAAGTACCCGACGAGCAAAAAGACTTCCACTACGGAATTCTTTATGCAGACGTATTCCCCGTGGGCACTGCGGGCATTCCACCCACATTGTTAATGCAAGACATGTTGCACTTTTTACCAAAATATCTGGTGGATTATTATCAGCAACATTGTCGTGGTGAAGAAGACATGCTGATTCAATTGGGAGTTAGTTTCCAGCGATCTATGTATAACGTCACTTCCGCAGTTATTCAAGCATTGCGGACAGCACTGTTATATCCATTAGATGACCCCAACCCCAGACATTTACAAGCCAACCGCGATTTTTTTGAAGCCCAGCTCAACCGCTTCTGTCGTAGCGAATACGGTATGCGGGATGCCGCTAAATTGCGCCAAATCCAAAGTCAAGATTATCGGTGATGCCAGAAAAACAGGGGAAAAGCTTAAAAAGCTTCTAGAAACAAAAATTTTGATGTTTCAATTTTTAAACTTTTCCTCATTCACAAGAAAGATTTACCAGCATTCCCCATTGATATTTTTCAAGTTTGGTTTAATCACGTTTCTCTCAAATCTGACAACACATCAAATAAATCTCCCTGTCTCTCCATCTCCACGTCCCCGCATCACCATCCATTACTTACTTTTGGAGAATTGGTATCACTATGTCACCAGCTTTCCCTGAAAAATAATCCAGAAATCGATAAAAACCCTTTGCCTTCGTCGCCAAGATTAGATTAAAGTTAAAAAGTGTAACAAAGTATCACTTTTCTTTTAAGCTTTTAAAACGAGCTGTTCGCGATCGCTGTTTAGATTTATATATAAAAGTCCATGCAAAACTGTTTTTGGCGGCGAATTTTGGCATTTTTGGCGGCATTTTTCTTAGCTAGTTCAATTTGGGCAATACAACCAACCCCAGCTTACGCCTACGACAACCCAGATTTATTACCAGACCATCCCACCCCAGTTGTCGATTTAGCCAAAACCCTCACCGACATTCAAGAAAAAAATTTAATTCAAGAACTTAATAATTTTCAGGAGGAAACTGGCTGGAAATTACGAGTTCTGACCCAGTATGATAAAACTCCTGGTCGGGCGGTTATCAATTTTTGGGGCTTAGATGACAAGAGTATTTTGCTAGTTGCCGATTCTCGTGGTGGTAACATTCTTAGCTTTAGCGTTGGTGACGCAGTATACAATCTCCTATCTCGGACATTCTGGATTGAACTGCAAACTCGATTTGGGAATTTGTATTATGTCCGCGAAAATGGCGAAGACCAAGCAATTCTTGATACTTTGAAGACTGTGGAGAGTTGTTTGCGCCGGGGTGGTTGTAGCGTTGTACCGGGACTGCCACGGGAACAATGGATTCTCACCCTAATTACTTCGACTATTGGTGGTGTAATTTGCGGTTTCGCCTCACAACCCCGTAAAGAAGGACAAGCTTTTGCTTGGCAGTGGGCTTTGATTTTTTCTCCCTTGTGGGGAATTTTATTCCTCGCCTTCGGGATTGGCCCTGTTGTGACACGCACTTCGGAATGGCTGCCTTTGGTTCGTAATATTGCAGGTTTCGCAATGGGTGCTATTGTTGCCTATCTCTCGCCAGTCTTTGGGCGACCTCCGTCTAATGCGGAGAGTTAATTTTGAGTGGTGATGACTAATTGCTGACCACTGAGTAAAAAAATAAACTCATAAATAAATTAATTATTAATAATTAATTTATTTGCTTTGTAGGGTAGGGGGCAAAAGAAAGATTTTGTCGCCCTACAATCATTTTGGTTGGCTTCACAATTTCCCATTCCTTTACCGTCCAGAGATACGAATAGGGGCTTCCAGGGACAATACATAAACGCTGTTTTGGGGAATTTGGACAATGCGGGTATTTTCAGGCGATCGCAACCCGGAAACTAATCCGATTAAGCTACCACCCATTGCCCCACGGTCAAATTTTTCTGGGTCGCCACCGGAGACAAAACCAAGGGCACTACCACCAATTCTGCCCCAAATTGCACCGTTTTCCACTGCTTTATCGTTGGCGCGTTTGTGGGTAATGGTTGTCCCGGGAATTATTTGGCTGGAAGCGTTAATTGCCACAATCCGACCGTTGACCACAATTGATTGAGCAATAATTTTGACACCACCTTTTGTTGGTTTAAGAACAATAGTAACTGGTGTATTTTCGGGGGCAATCACATTCCCTTGTCCATCTTTAATGGCGCTAGAAAGGGGTACTGTGACGGGAAATTCTTGTTTTTGACCAGCATCTACGTTAATGGCGGCGGGGAAAGAAACGATGATGGCAGTATCTTGAGGAATCGTAATTTCTGATGCAGTTACTGGAGTGGGTGAAGATGGAGGTTGAACTTGAGAAGATGCCCCAGGTTGAGTTGTCGGTGTGGTTTGGGCGTGGCTAGGCAATGCAACTGTACTGAGTACGGAAATGGAAGCAACTAAGCTGACAATAAGTTTTGTGTTGATTGTGTTAATTGCGTTAATTGCGCTCATGGCTTTTATCCTTGGTGAGTGAAATGTTTTGTTTGCTTTCACTCCTTCATATGTCGCTTGAGATGTTTTTATGCAGTGTTTGTTCGCAGATTCGGAAATAAATTCATGAAGTTTTGGTTTTTCTGGATACAAATAACCCCACCCTGCTTTTAACTACGCCAAAATCGCTGGGAGGGGCACAAACACATAAAAATCACCTTTCATTACCGATGTCTCAATAGCCACTGCCAACCTGAACCTTGACGATTAGACCAATTATCCTCGTATTCTCCATTTTCATCAAAAGTATAATTTAAATCATTTGTCGGCTCATTAACACGAATTTTGACATCGCGACAGAAACCTTCCACATCAATAAGGATTTCATTGGCTTGATTTGGACGCAAAAGGCGATCGCGAATTAGTCTACGGTTGTTGTCTGCATTCCCAGATGGGTATTTTTGATTGCGCCTGATTGGTAAACATCGCACCCGAATCACAGTTTCCACCTGTTGGCGATCGAGTTGATGATCTAGTAAATATGGAAATACAGGTTCTCGATAACGTTCCCTGTTTACAGATTGGGCAGTAGCTAAAGGCACAATAAATAAAGATACAGCAATACCAAATATAATTATTTTCGGTAAATTTTTCATTTTCAGCCTGGGAATAATGATCGAATTTAAACGCAGCAAAGGACGGGCAAGAAGCCCATCCTGCAAGAGTCATCACAATTATGAGTCGGAATTATTTATCTTCAATGAGTTGATTTACTTGCTGTCCGCGACGACCTGTTTTAATTTCATAACGACGAGTTAAATTATCTTGGTAGTTCATATCTCTAGCCGCAGCAGAATTGACAAATGCATCACAATTTTTACCCTGAACTACTGTGGAAGAATTACTGCTAATTTTTTCGGCGTGGTTGGTCTTTTTGTCGCTCGATTGACTTGCCTGCTGGCTCCCTTGACTACCACCGCTTCCACTAACACTGACAATACCTAAGAAGCTACCACCGCCACCACCAGCATCATTATGGCTTTTTGATGAATTTGAACGGGTAGAAGTTGAACTTGAACTGGCAATATCGCTGGAATTTGCACGGGTATTGTTACCCAAACCAACATCAGTACACAAGGCGCGGGGGTCATTTGCGAGGGTTTTTTGGTCAACCCAAGATTGATGATCACCTAATCCTTGAATTTCGCTATTTCCCACGGGTGCTGAACTATTTGCAGGTGCGCTAGATTTCGCATCGCCTGCGGGTTGTGTATTTACAGGTTTAAAAACACCAGCAGCAGTATTCGCAAATGGATTTGCTTGTGCAGGCATGGAAACGGAAACGATAGTAGCAGCAGCAAGAAAAGAACCAGTGAGTGCGCGAAGTTTCATCTTGATTCACCTAAATTTTACTGAGTTTAATAGTGTCGTTTATTACTTGAGTTTTTCAACCCTTCACTCACTCATATGTCGGACTTCACTGGTTTATGCAGGTGCCATCATGTTCACTTTAATATTTGCCATGATGACTGACGCGGAGAGATTTAATTAACTATTCCTCGACCAGCCAAACTGGCAACAACCGCAATCAATTCTTCCGGTTCTACTGGTTTAGGCAAGTGTAATTGAAAACCTTCTTGAATTGCTCGCATTCTATCTTCGGTACGGGCATATGCCGTTAATGCTGCTGCCGGGATGTTTCCCCCTGCTTCTGGTTTCATCTGGCGAATTTTCCGGATTAACGAGTATCCATCTTCACTAGGCATACCGATATCGCTTACCAATACATCGGGTTGGGATTGGCTGATACAAGCGATCGCTTCGCTCACTGATGTCGCTGTTTGAACCTGGGCTTGCGACTGTTCCAAGACGGTGACAAGAAAATCAAGGGTATCGGCTTCGTCGTCCACAATTAGCACGCGCACCCCAGCCAGGGAAGGTAATGGGGACAATGGGGGATGTAGGGGAGCAGATGGAGGATTTTCCTCTTGGCGATACAACAGGGGTAGTTTGACGGTGAATGTTGCCCCTTTCCCAGTACCGGGACTATCGGCGCTGACAGTTCCCCCGTGAAGTTCGACAAGATGTCGGACAATTGCTAAACCTAAGCCTAAACCACCATAGGTACGGGTGCTGGAACTGTCTTCTTGACGGAACCGATCAAAAACGTAGGGGATAAATTCTGGTTTAATCCCCATACCGCTATCACGTACTTGGATGAGAACGCTTTCGGGATTAGTTTCAATCGCTAATTTAATTTCGACTTCTCCACCAGGATTAGTAAATTTGATGGCATTGGTGAGTAGATTCCAAATCACTTGTTGCAGGCGTTCAGCATCACCCGTGACAAATACCTTGGGGTAGAAAATCGATGCTTGGTTGCGGGGAACCTGTCCTTGAGTCTGTTTATTTAGGGAAACTATTTTTTGACTGGCTTCCCATTCTGTATCGCGGATGGAAAAGAGGATTTCGATTTCTTTGGCGGCGGCGGCGATGCGTACTGTGTCAATCGCAGCTTCAACAATGGGAACTAGGTTACATGAAGTGACGTTGAGACGCAATTTTCCACGTACAATCCGGGAAATATCTAGCAAATCTTCAATTAGTTGCTTTTGAGTGCGGGCATTGCGTTCGATGGTTTCCAATGCCTGAATTTTTTTCGCCTCCTCCAAATGGGGACGAGTCCGCAATAATTGTGCCCATCCAAATATTGCATTTAATGGCGATCGCAGTTCATGGGAAAGTACAGCTAAAAATTCATCTTTCATGCGGTTAGCTTCGCGTAGTTGTTCGGTTTGCTGCTGTAATGAACCAACTAAGCGCGAACGTTCAATTGCGATCGCAATTTGATCGCAAACTGCTTGCATCATCCCAATTTCGTTTTGAGTAAAGCGCAATTTGGTTAAACTACCAAAGCCTAAGGTGCCAAATAATTGTCCCCCAGAAATTAATGGATAGCTTGCAAATGCGGTAATTCCCAAGCTACGAATCAAATCAGTTTCGGGAGCAGTTGAGTTTTGTACATTTTCCAGGGTAAGAAAGCGGCGATTTATTGCTGCTTTTCCACATATCCCTTGATTGAACTGCAAAGTTGTAACTTGATTGGCAAATTCCTCGCTGACTCCTTGATATGAAGCCAGATGTAATTTTTGTTGGGTTTCATCTACTAAGAAATTGAAGTAACAATCTAAACCTATTTGTTCGGATAGACTTCGGAAAACACTGTCTAAGAGAGCAATTGGTTGTTGGCTAGAGAGTAAATCACTAGCTGTACCAAACAATAGCTGAAGCCTTCTATAACCAAGAGATAGAGCTTTTTCTACATACTTGCGATTGCTAATATCTTGGAACATTAACACGCAAGTTGCAGCATGACCATGCATTGCTGGCAATGTATCTGCAAATATCAGTAGTGAACGGATTCCACCGGGAGTATGCCAATCTATCTCAATGCTTTCAAGACGTTCACCACGAGCAACCCTTACCCCCGGCATTTGTTCATCGGGAATTGGATTTCCTTCGGCATCGGTACAGTGGTAAACGGTATGATATTCCTCTGCCGGTTTACCTTTGGGAAATTCTCCACCAGCTAGTTCATCTGCGGCATGATTCGCAAATATAACTTTTGCTGTTTTTGGCTCGATTAATAACAATGGCGAAGGCATTAAATTCAGTAAATATTCTAACCACTGCTGTTGGCTGCGGAGGGTGGCTTCGCTCTCTTGGAGTGCTGCCTCAACTTGTTTGCGTTCGCTTAAGTCTAAAATAAATGCTATTGATTCTTGGCGTTTTTCCCCCGCTAAAGCATAACCAACCAAAACGGGAATCCGAGTCCCATCTTTGCGGATATACTCTTTTTCATAGGGCTTGCAAGCTCCATCTTTTTGAGCCTCAGCAATCCGCTCTTTTTCTAAATCCCAATACTCGGATGGGGTAATATCCTGCCAGCGTATTCTACCTGCTTCCAAATCCTCACGATTGTAGCCGATGATGCGTAAATATTCGTCGTTAGCATTGCTAATATTTCCATAAATATCACCAAACAAAATTCCGACTACATTCGCTTCTACAAAGCTTCGCAGCCTTTCCTCATTGGCATTTAGTGCTGCTTGGAATCTGTCGCGTTGGCGAATCACACGTTCAATCCCTAACGCACCATACCAAATTAACCATACAAATAATGATATTGATCCGATCGCAAACAATGATAATGCCAGGACTGTGTCAAAAACACCTGCCCACACACCTTGTAAAATCAAGCATTCCAAAAATAAAGGTACGAGCACAGTCGCCAATAATAACCGTCGCACCAACAAACCGCTATAACCATCGCTTGTAATTAATCGCATGTTCTTTTGCAACACAAGCTGTTGAATTTTACCATCAAAGTTTTAAACACTGCATCGTTCAACAACAGTATTTTCAAGCGACATGTTCTCGAAATAATTTATCTGTCTGCTAATCTTTACTTTTATCCATAGTTTTCTTGGAAAAATCTACCTTAATATAGATTTCAAAAATCTAAAAAACAGTTAGTAAGTGCAAATATTGAGATTAATTTGTATTAAGGGAAGCTGCAAATGGGGATTGCAGTTTTGGCTTGCAGCTATCCCCATGCCCTAATTAGTTAAAATAACTTAAATCGCCCTAGCTGGGTTTCGAGAGTGTTAGTGAGAATTTTATTTAGTTCTTTAATATCTTTAAATTGTAAAGTTTGGCTCGGGGGTAAATCGAAGAGGAACTTTCCTGGCATTTCTGGACGCTGCATGTGAGATAGTAAAATTTGCTCAGTACGCTTGCTTTGGATAGCGTAGCCAATATCAATACAAACATTGGGGCTGGGAATCAACTGCGGCGTTTCTTCGCCATCAATGCGAGCTATAGGTGTCACATCCGCAATAAATAGTAAACTTCTACGAATTTTTCGCATCATTGTGCGGTTGAGACGTGCAGGGGCATCTTTAGGGCGGTATGATTCAACAAGAGCTAGAGGTAAACGCGATCGCTTATTCAAAATCTCTAAGCTACGTTGCAAAGCTTCGCGCAATGCCTCACTGGCAGTCGGATACTCAATTTGATGACAAAAAAAGATTGTTGGTTCCAACTGCGCCAACAATGCCTGCTTGGTAAAATAAATCTCATGACTAATTAAGTCAATATTGGCGACGCAATAGCCACCACTACCCTCAACATAAAACTCGATATTCTCACCTTCGATATAGCGCCCAAACCAAGTTGACTTTTTAATCTCATCAACATCATCTAAAAAATCAGCTCGCAAACCCGATTTCAACAAGCTTTTTTTACTCAAGCGGATATCTGCCGGACGTTTTTCCAGTTCATGAATCGGCTCGTAATCCTGAAGATACCAGGCTCTGAGAGCAATAATGGACATAAGGCGCTACTTTAACGTAATGAATGCAAAGAACTGCGTATTAGCTTACACCTTGTTGCGCGCATCAGAACATGAAAAATCAAACTAATAACTATAAAACAACAACACCCAAGCATCTACTCTGTTGAAACTTTTCCTCTCCTTAGTTGTTCTAGCCAGGGATGCACTGAACCAATAGCTTGAGTTCAAATCATTTAGACTTCAAGTTAAAGGAATTTCAGTGACAGCGCCCCCTATTTAACGATTTTGAGGAAATATCAATTTTCGAGTTGGGTGTTGTCGTTATGTAACGAGACAGATTTGATATTTAACAGCGCTTTGACCTCTTTATGTTTTACAACCATAGCTGTTGTTATCTGCCAGGGAAGCTTTTGTTTCAGCTTCAATTATTAAGATATCACTCCCGAAAATTTATAGCAGAGGTTAGTAACTAATCTTTACTACATAAAAGTATAAAATGTTAAATGAAAACCATATATTACTTGCATTGAATGAATTACCATATTTGGCTTTTACTAGTAAATAGGGTTATTGATAGAATCTTCGCTTAAAGTATTAACTCATCATTTTTTTAAGTTTTAGTAACAATCATCTAGAAGGCAGAGCATTAGAGGATTGGAAAGTGATGGCAAAACATAGGAAAAAATCTCAACTTCCTCAGCACAGAAGTATACTAATCTTCAAAAAGGAAGCAACAGATTTAGGATGTGGTGATGTGGAGAGGTAATAATGGGGAGATATCAGATTTTAGAGAAATAGCATAAGCGGGAATCTGATGTAATCTCCAGCCAAACCCGGATTTCGACAACACATAATACTCTTCACTTACTTAAGTATGTGCCTTTTTGTGAATTTATCCGAAATCCAAAATTACCAAACTGTATTGAAAACATATAACAACTAGTCAAATCAAGACCATTCTCTCAGAGATAATTTTGATTTTGATAATTCTTAAATCTCAGATATCTGTTTATTTATTTTTACAAAAAAATAAATTTTTGGGAAGTTTAAAAAGCAACATGGGAAAAATATGCAAAATATTTTGAGCCAATTATTCGTCAAAATATCCGAATTAAAATTTATAAATACCTGTCAAAAATTTACCAAAAATATTTCATCAATGGAAATAATTAATTATGATAGCCTTCACCAAAATATCTTCACGGGAAGACATCAAACCAAAAAAACAAAAAAAGTCAAATAGTCTAAACGATAAAAATATTAGTCAAGTAGCTTTTTTGCGAAAGGTAATTGAAGAATTACAAGACGGCATATTAATTTTAACAAATACTGGTAAACTAATTTTCGGCAATTCCAAAGCCTATGATTTTTGTCATCAAATTGAGGACAATAAGGATAGCTACCCTATTCCCCAGGCAATTTGGGATATATGCAAATCCCTAATTGAAAATATTAGTTTTGAATGCGATCGCAATATTATATCTGATGAAATTAAACTCAATAGCACAACTATTTTTAGAATTAGAGTGAGATATTTCCGACTAAATCAATTTCATCAACCATATTTACTTGTCACCATTGAAAATCGCTATGAATCTGTAAAAAATGCAGTCATAACTGAAATAAAAAAATATCAGTTAACTTCAAGAGAAGCAGAAATTTGGCATCTTTATCGTATTAATTATAGCTACAAACAAATAGCTGAACAACTTTATATCACCATCAATACTGTAAAAAAACATATGAAAAATATTCACGCGAAAAAACAAGACTTTTTCACTCAAATATATCTTACTGAAAATGCATGATTTTCAATATACTATTTTTGAGAATTAGCAATTAAAAATTACCAATACGCGACAATTGTCAACATTCTTTACTAAAATTAATATAGTTGTCATTGATTGAAATCAGATGAACTTACCAGAACTTGAAACTGAAGCAATAGACCGTATAGTTGAGATGGCATGGGAAGATAGAACCCCCTTTGAAGCCATATCAGAGCAGTTTGGCTTGCAAGAAAAACAAGTTATTGCCCTAATGCGCCGGGAGATGAAAGCTTCTAGTTTTCGGATGTGGCGCGATCGCGTGACATCCCGTAAAAGTAAACATTTATACAAGCGTGGCTTTGTTGCAGGTAGGTTCAAATCAGCTAATCAAAAAACTTAAGACTGTAAATACAATACACTTTCTGTCATCTTTGTGTCGCCGCGTCTCCCCACCATCATCTGTTACTTTCTTGTGGAGATAGTAATATAAAACCCCCTCCTAATTCGCCCATAGTATCTGCACCGGAGAGGGATTAAATATTACTGAACGTTACACACGAGAGCGGGTGACTTCAAGGCTAATTTTGCCACCAAAATCGGGGATTGGAGCCGCAGGTTTCGTCAAAATTACCTGTACTTGAGTTAAGCGATCGCATTTAGCTAAAATCGAATCAGCGATCGTCGAAATCAATTTTTCAATTAAAGCAAACTTCGATGTCGTGATTAAGTGCTTCACCAAGCTAATAACGCTACGATAATCCAAAGTATCCTCAATCGCATCCGTTTTGCCAGCAGTTGACACATCTAACCACAACTTCACGTCAACCTCAAACCACTGTCCTAAAACCTGTTCTTCCGGCAAATAGCCAGTATAGCCATAAGCGCGAATACCAGTTACATGAATGCAATCCATAACTTCAAAGAGAGAAAATTTTTGCTGATTTAAATTGATTGAGATTGATGGAGATTGCTTGACATAATATTTACTTGTTCCTCAATAGCGAATACGTGGATCTACGTAGGCATTGAGAATATCAATTAAAATACTTGCCATGACAACAATTCCCCCAAAAAATACCATAATTCCTTGTACTGTCGGATAATCGCGTTCATTGATAGCTTCGTACAAGCGATTTGCTAAACCAGGCCAAGAGAATGTTACCTCAGTCAAAATTGCCCCACCTAACAACGAAGCAAAAGTTAATCCTAAAACAGTAATTACCGGAATTAAAGCGTTTTTCAAAGCATGAGAAACCAGGATTTTATTTTCGGGAATCCCTCTCGCCCTTGCCGCTTCTACATAGTCGGATTGCAAAGTTTGTTTTAGATTTACTCGGACAATTCGCTCAAAAATACCACTCAATAAAACTCCTAAAGTACAACTAGGCAAAATTAAATATTTTACTGCTGTAAAAAGCTCAACAACTTTACCACCTAACAAACTATCCAGCGTGTACAAACCAGTAATTTTTGTTGGTGCTTCTAAAGTAGCAGGGAAACGAGTTCCCAAGGGTAATAAATCTAATCCCACAGAGAAAATTAATTGTAGTAGCATCCCCGCCCAAAACATCGGCAGCGCATAAGTAATAATACCGAATAAACGACCACCTAAATCTAACGGAGTACCTGGACGGGAAGCAGAAAGAGTACCAACTGTGATTCCCACCACCAACGCCACAATAATACTGAATATTGCCAACTCCGCAGTTGCAGGGAAGTATTCGCCAATAATCTCCCACACAGCTTTACCGCGACTGGTGATTGATTTACCCATGTCAAATTTAAGAAATAAACTTCCCAAATAATTGAGGTACTGTAACCACAAAGGTAAATCTAAACCTAATTGTTTTCTCAGGGTTTCTTTGGCGTTTTCTGGCGCACGTACACCTAATATTGCATCAACAGGGTCGCCTGCGGCAACTCGCAGCAAGACAAATACCATTGTGACAATGGTTAATATTTGCAATGGTGCTAATAGTAAGCGAACAGTTACGTAATATGTCAGAGCTTTGGAACGGGACATAAAATATTTATGAATAAGGGAATATGGGGACGCAGGAAAAAGAGGTAGAGAAAATCTGGCGTAGCATCATTGCGGAATGATTTGGGAATTTGCCTAAAAACTAATCGCCTTCCACGCCTCCTCGTCTCCAACTCAACCTCAACGTATTCAGCAATGTCGAAAATCTTATTTGCATCTCCCCATCTGCCATGCTTAATTAACTTTTCTTAATTCCACCGTAAATTAATAGTTGGGTAGCATCTTGTTGCACACCACTAATGCTATTTTGAGCAAACACATAATCTTTTCCTTGCCACAAGGGAATATAAGGTACTTCCTTGGCAATCAAGTCTTGAATTTCGGCAAAATATTGTTTACGCTTACCTGCATCTTGTTCCTGACGCTGGACTTCAATCAACTTGTTCATCTTCTTGCTAAAGTAAAACGAGCCTTGAGACACACTTCCGCCCTTTTCGCAACCTTTTTCTGGGGAACCTTTTTCGCATTGTAAGAATGGCTGCACGTAATTATCTGCGTCTAAAAAGTCTGGATACCATTCCATCAAAGCCGTAGCATATGCCCCCTGAGGAATGTTTTTATAGGCGCTGGTGGAGTCGATCCCATTAATTTGCAAATCGAGCAATCCATCCATTGTCTTAGAAGCGATCGCTTTCATGACGATTGCAGTTAAACCTGTGGTGGGAACATTGGAACGATACCAAAGTTCGACTTGAGCGGGCTTTTCTTTAGAAAAACCAGCTTGTTTGAGCAATTGTTTGGCTTTTTCAGCATCCCCATCACTACCATATTGTTCTTGAAATACTGGTTTATAAACATCAAAGGTAGTAGGAACCATGCTGTAAACTGGCTGTCCTTGCCCGTACAAAACTCTATCTAGGAGCAATTTGCGATTCATCATCGCCGCCAATGCTTGCCTTACTAAGGGATTATCCAAAGGTTTTTGGTTACGGTTAACTGCCATAAACGAGACAACACTACCGTTATTAGCGATCGCTTGCCAATCACCTTTTTTTCCTATCTCCTGTAAAGAGCGAATTTGATCGGCATCCATCGACAAGCCGGCAACATCAATCGATTTTTTGCGAAAAGCATTATATAAGTTCACACCACTACTGAGAATTTGTAGCGTCACACCTTGATTTGTTGGTTTTTCACCCCAATATTTATCGAATATATCTAACTGAATTTTATCGGTAGCAAATTTTGCTAATTTATATGGACCCGTACCAATAAAATTATTAGGATTAAATTCACCTTCGCCAATTTTGTAAGCCTTTGGCGACACTGCACAGACTCCAGCAAATGCTAATAAGGAAGGGAAAGCGGCAAATTGCTGTTTTAATTTAATGGTAAGTTCGTATTCAGATGTGGCTTTGGCAGATTCAACAATATCACCGAGTAAAAATGCAGGTTTCCCACCATTTTTAATAAATCTCTCTAAACTAAAAGCCATTGCTTGGGCATTGAATTTTTCGCCGTCATGGAACAACACATCTTGGCGCAAAGGCATTGTATAAGTTAATCCATCAGCACTCACTTGGGGTAATGCTGTTGCTAGTTGCGGTTGAGCCTCTGTACTGCCAATTTTGTAAGTATAAAGTCTATCGCTCATGTTATATATCAAACCTAGCGAACCCGTTTCATATGCATCTGCGGGGTCAAGGGTGCGAGGTTTATTTGTTGTACCAATAATAATTCGGGGATTAGCGCTACCCCCAGAATTATTTGCCGATGGACTGCTGCCACAGCTAGTAACTAGTAATAAACACAATAAACAGATACAAGCTAAACTAATAATTTGTTTAGTTCGCCCCCAAGGGCTTCTCAAAAAGGGGAACCAGTACATAAAATCAATAACTTTGATAATTTTTCCAGTCAATGGTGAGTCATTTTACTACAATCCTGTAAGTAGGGATACTAAATTTTTGTATTCTCAATTCTTATTCAAAAAAAACTCGTAAAAACTAATTTATATACCTGATTAATCTCTAAACCTCGCGATATTGTTAGACAGCAAATTATAGTTAAAAGCTGCGATCGCATTATGAAATACTTTTTCTTATCTGAAGGATGGACTATCGGTAGAGTCTGGGCATCTGAAGGTCTTTGGCAGGTGACAGCATGGAGAAGACAGCCTGATATTCAAAAAATGAGTCTATGTCTCATAGAAAAAGAAGAATCATTATGGTTGTACCGGGTAGAAGATGCAATTATTACCATCGAAGTCAAACCAATTGATTCACTACAAGCTGCAAACACTCAAACTATTGGGCAAGTTATTCTCAAACGCTTAATCACCGCCGAACAAGTTTTGGAACGACTGGGAAATGCCCAAGCCCAATGCATAATGCAAAATCTGCAAGTGGTAGTGCAATAAAAAGAGGAAAAGGAAAAAAGGGACAGAAAAAATAAGGAAGGATGAACATTAAAAATTTTGCTGAGCATTATTTTTAATAATTCTTTATATTTTGACTTTCATTTTAATTTTTACTGCTGTAATAGTACTTACTCTCCCTCCACCAGCCACTCCCTCACTTCCCCAAACTTACCCGATTTCCTTTTTCCCCCGCTTGCAAAGAGTTCCATGAATAGTTACACTTTTTAAAACATTCTCATTTTTGCATTTGGTAGCAGATTGTTCTTTTTCTAGAACATTCTCGTTTTTGCGTGGCATTTACATCATGTAATTTCTCGTAAAAACTAAAGCACTACTTAAATGCCCACGCGGTCTAAATTTATAAGACAATATGTGTGGAAGAGCGCAAGCTCTTGTAATAACAAAATCTAAAAAATTTCTCTGTAAACAAACTCATCGAGGAGGAGCGTAGTCGATGGGACTACCCTGGTACCGAGTACATACAGTTGTTCTGAATGACCCAGGACGATTGATTTCTGTACACTTGATGCACACCGCCCTTGTTTCTGGCTGGGCTGGTTCAATGGCACTTTACGAACTGGCAATCTACGACCCCAGTGATCCTGTACTTAACCCGATGTGGCGGCAAGGCATGTTCGTATTGCCCTTTATGGCACGTCTGGGTGTAGTAGGTTCTTGGGGTGGCTGGAACGTTGTTGGCGACCCCAGCTACGACCCTGGTTTCTGGTCTTTTGAAGGCGTAGCCGCAGCTCAAATTATTCTTGCTGGTTTGCTATTCTTAGCAGCAGTTTGGCACTGGGTGTATTGGGATTTGGAACTTTTCCAAGATGCCCGTACAGGTGAACCAGCGCTAGACTTGCCCAAAATGTTTGGTATTCACCTATTCCTGTCCGGTTTACTCTGCTTCGGTTTTGGAGCTTTCCACCTCACGGGATTGTTTGGACCAGGAATGTGGGTTTCTGATCCCTATGGAGTCACAGGGCACATAGCACCAGTTGCACCGGAATGGGGACCATCAGGATTTAATCCGTTTAATCCTGGTGGTGTTGTTGCTCACCACATTGCGGCTGGCGTAGTTGGTATTATTGCTGGTTTATTCCACTTGACAGTAAGACCACCTGAAAGGCTGTACAAAGCATTGCGGATGGGTAATATCGAAACCGTACTTTCGAGCAGTATCGCCGCAGTCTTCTTTGCTGCCTTTGTCGTTGCAGGTACTATGTGGTACGGTAACGCCACCACTCCAATTGAATTATTCGGGCCTACCCGCTATCAGTGGGATCAAGGATACTTCAAGCAAGAAATCAACCGTCGCGTTCAAGCCAGCGTCGCTGAAGGTGCGAGCCTTTCTGAAGCTTGGTCGCAAATTCCTGAAAAACTGGCATTTTACGATTACGTCGGTAATAGCCCCGCAAAAGGTGGTTTATTCCGCGTTGGTCCTATGGTTAAGGGTGACGGGATTGCTCAATCTTGGCAAGGTCATGCAGTATTCAAAGATGCAGAAGGTAAAGAGTTAACAGTTCGTCGTTTGCCGAACTTCTTTGAAACCTTCCCAGTGCTTTTAACTGATGCTAATGGTGTTGTTCGTGCGGATATTCCCTTCCGTCGTGCAGAATCTAGAAGTAGCTTTGAACAAGCTGGCGTAACAGTTAGCTTCTACGGTGGTAACTTGAATGGTAAGACCTTCGATGACCCCGCAGATGTGAAGAAATATGCTCGTAAAGCACAAGGTGGCGAGATTTTTGAATTCGATCGCGAAACCTTGAATTCTGACGGTGTATTCCGCACCAGCCCCCGTGGTTGGTTTACCTTCGGACATGCAGTATTTGCACTGCTGTTCTTCTTTGGTCACATTTGGCACGGCTCTCGGACAATTTACCGAGATGTATTTGCTGGTGTAGAAGCAGATATGGAAGAACAAGTCGAATGGGGACTCTTCCAGAAAGTGGGTGACAAAACAACCCGTAGTAAAAAAGCTGTCTAAGACTTGTTAGTAGGTAATGGTTAATAGGTAATGGATAATAGTTAGCCAGTAATGGTAAATAGCGAATAGTGACTTTTACTACATAGCTCTGAACATAACTAGCTGCTAACCATTAACCATTAACTACTAATCGCTACCTATAAACTGAAAAAAGCAGGAAAAGTTAGATATGGAAAGCATTGCTTACATTTTGGTTTTCACATTGGCGTTGGGGACTATTTTTTTTGCGATCGCATTTCGCGAACCCCCCCGCATCCCCAAAAAAGATGATTAATTCAATATTGCCAAGTTTGTAATTGCTCATAGCAAAACATACAATCTTTGCCGCTAATACCGATGATGGTACTAGCGGTTATTTAATCTTTGAGTTATTTAGTTACTAGTTAATAGGGACACTTAGTTGGACTTTTCACGAAATAACTATTAACCAATAACCATTCCCCAATAGTTAAATATCTGATATAATCTGATATTTGGAAGTCGATAGCAATTTTTATCAATTTCCCTGCGCTAGCATGAACTAAGATGTAGGTGTAGACTGTCAGGCAGGCGCTTGCATGTACATCGCTAGGAGGCAAAAAAATACGGAGACTAACACCAGGAAACAATTAGCATGGTCAATCAGAAATCAACTGCTACAGCTGAAATAGGATTTACACACGAAGATTTTGCTGCGTTATTAGATAAATACGATTACCATTTTAGCCCTGGAGATATTGTACCTGGTACGGTATTTAGTATCGAACCACGCGGCGCTCTGATTGACATAGGTGCAAAAACGGCAGCTTACATACCCATACAGGAAATGTCAATTAACCGGGTCGATGCCCCGGAAGAAGTTTTACAATCAAACGAAACGAGAGAATTTTTTATTCTCACCGATGAAAACGAAGATGGGCAGTTAACCCTCTCAATTCGTCGGATAGAATATATGCGAGCTTGGGAACGGGTACGCCAGTTGCAAGCAGAAGATGCAACTGTCCGTTCAGGAGTATTTGCGACTAACCGTGGTGGTGCATTAGTCCGCATTGAGGGACTGCGTGGATTTATCCCCGGTTCTCATATTAGTACTCGCAAGCCTAAAGAAGATTTAGTCGGTGAAGAACTACCTTTAAAATTCCTTGAAGTTGACGAAGAACGTAACCGTTTGGTTCTTTCTCATCGTCGTGCGTTGGTAGAACGCAAGATGAACCGTCTCGAGGTTGGCGAAGTGGTTATCGGTACGGTACGCGGTATCAAGCCTTATGGTGCGTTTATCGATATCGGTGGTGTGAGTGGATTGTTACACATCTCGGAAATTTCTCACGAGCATATTGATACTCCCCATAGTGTCTTCAATGTCAATGATGAAGTTAAGGTAATGATTATTGACTTGGATGCTGAACGCGGACGGATTTCGCTTTCCACAAAGCAGCTTGAACCTGAACCCGGTGATATGATTAAGAATCGGGATTTGGTTTACGACAAAGCTGAAGAAATGGCAGCTAAATATCGTGAACAGTTGCTTGCAAAAGCTCAAGGCGCTGCCATCCCATCCATGACTCTTGAAGAACCAGTAGTAGTAATTGAAGAAGAAATTCCATCTGCAATTGAGGAAGAGATTCCAGCTGCAATTGAAGAAGAAATTCCATCTGCAAGTGAAGAAGAATAATTACATAATTAAAAAACTTTAAAAAAGGGGGAAACCCCTTTTTTTATTGGGGAAAGATGTTTTTCTCGGATATCTAATTACAGCAATTCTTCAACAGAAAGTAACGGATGGTGACGCGGAGATTTAGTTTATGTGTTGACAGATTTTGGAGAAACGATATTTAAGTATTTGGGTTAGATTAAAGCAAATGAAATGACGGGTTGAGCGCAGTCGAAATTCTCAAAACAAATAATTCCGCCTTCCTAGTGAATCCAGCAATACATAACAGATAGAAGAAAATAGATAAAAACCGTAGATATATACGGAGAATGCTTGATAGAGGATTTATATCTACTTATGATGAGTTTTTCTCTGCTTCCTGTTTCTCCGTCTGCCTTTTGGTTTTATCATCATTAATTTAGGCGAAACTGATATTATTCCTGTCCAATTACGGGATGCAAATCGATGAAAATTGAACTTGAATTTTTGGGAGTTAAATGTGGTTATTATCAAGTGTAGAAATAAGACTTTTAATAATATCCAAGCAATTTTATTTGATAAAAACGGTACATTAGAAGACTCAGATAGCTATTTGCGTAGTTTGGCACAGCGAGGAGCAAGGATGATAGACGCACAGGTTCCAGGGGTGGGGGAACCTTTGTTGATGGCGTTTGGAGTCAATGGTGGTAGTATCGATCCTGCGGGGTTGATGGCTGTAGCTAGTCGCTGGGAAACTGAGGTAGCAGCAGCAGCATACATTGCAGAAACGGGGAAAAGTTGGTTTGAATCACGGCAAATTGCTCGTCAAACATTAGATGAAGCTGATAAGTATGTCAGAGATATTCCTTCACCGTTGTTTACTGGTTGTTTGCAGTTATTGAAAAATTTATCCGCAGCAGGTTTAAAGTTGGGTATTCTTTCGGCTGCGACTACTAGTGATGTGCAAAATTTTGTGCGATCGCACCAGCTTTCTGATTATATAGAATTAGAGATGGGTGTTGATGGGGAAGTAAGTAAACCTAATCCCAAGTTGTTTTTAGAGGCTTGCGAAAGACTGGGCATAGAACCAGGTGTCACTTTGATGATTGGGGATTCGGTTGGTGATATGACGATGGGGAAGAATGCTGGTGCTGCTGGATGTATTGGTATTACTTGGGTAGGTAAACTTGATCATGTTCGGGGTGCAGATGTGGTAATTAATAGCTTAGATGAGATTGAGGTTGTTTAAGTTGTTCAACCGGGTTTGGGGAATTTGAATGCAATTTATTGACAATGAAATAGTTTGTATTCATAGCCATTAATTGCAGGTAAGATTTGTTTTTCCTGGACGCAAGTATCTAGTTCTTCTGGTTTATCTGCATAGAAGTTGACTAACCACAAATCAAAGGCATTTGATTGTTTTTCTAATATTTTCCGTAAAGCGACTGTGGAAGTTTCAGGATTGTTATCTTGGTGGGCTAAAACAAATCTAGTCGGAACATAATTAATTGCTTTTCTGCTTGTCTTTTTTCTTGATTCTCTAATTTTAAATTCTCTAGCGACACCCATCATTTCACCAATATGAACATGTGTTTTTTGAGTAGTAGCAATCAAAACTGGTACTTGTGATGTTTTTTGAATTAATTCGACAAATAAATCTGGTCGATAATACTTTTGATAACCTAAATTATTCACAACTGTGATAGCACTTGTTAGGGACATTAAGCAGACTATTAATACTGCTTTTTTACCAGATATTTGCCATCGCCAAATTTTGACTTTGCCTATGTGCCAACAAATAGCTAAACTTGAAGCGATTAAAACTATTACTGAAGGAAAATAGACAAAATTATAACGTGCTCCTCGGGTTAAATCGATGCCGAAAAAATAGGTGAGAATAAAAAATATTGCTAGAGAAGCAATAATAAAGTTGAGTAAAATTTGTGTAAAAAAATGATTTTCTGGCTCTTTTAGTCGGAAATTTAAACCGCGTAATAATATTGGTGTCATCCAAATAAAAAAAGCCAACATTACTAGCCCTGAAGCAATGATGATTGGGATTTGTGGTGATTCGACAGGTAGTAAAGAAATCATCGTAATCCAAGCTGCTAAAGCTTGAAAAATTGGACTCAGCCAAGCTAAACCACTACGTTCCCCTTGTATCCATTCTGTTAATTTGCCACCATAACTATTTTGTAAAAATATCGGAATCCAAACTGCGCCAGCGACTGCTGTAGCTGTAATCGCTGCGAGAATACGATACCAGGAAGATGTGAGGATATTTTGATGATCTACATTTTCCTCTTTCCTCAATCCCCGAATAAAAAGATAAATTAAGACAATAACTTGGGCACATAAAGTTAGCACAAAAAAGTAATGTGTCGCAATTCCCAAAGCATTGACAATTACCCAAAGCAAAACAACTTTAAATGATAATTTAGTATTATTTTTCAGATGTTGTGTACTAATCAAAAAACAAGCCAACGAGGCAATTACCCACAATATTGCTAATGTGTAATGTCTAGTTTCCTGTGCCAAAAAAATGCCGTAGGGTGAGGTTGCCATGATTATTGCAGCCAGATGACTAACTGAACGGGATTTTATCACCAGCCAACTCAAGGCATAGGTAGCAGGAACTGTTATGGCTCCTAAAATTGCAGCCAAAGCTCTCGCTCCCCAAACAGAGACTAATCCATCATCAGTGGGAAATAATCGTAACCAGAAATGAGTAAGTATAAAATAAATTGGTGGATGGTTACTTTCTGTAAATAAATGCTTAAATACGTCTTGTATACTAGTATTTACACGTGGTTTTAAAGGTTCTAATAAGACATCAATATTAATAGCTTGGTCAAGTGGTACACCTAAAAAACTATTACCTAAACTGAAAACTAATGTGGAAAATTCATCCGTCCAAGGTGGTTTAGCGCCAAGATTGAGGAAACGTAAAATCAGAGCAACAGTAAACCATAACAGTAATAACAGAAAATCTTGATGTTTTGATTCTCGAATTTTAGGTATTTTTAGCTGCATAAGCCAATTAGGGGAAAGCATTATTTTTCCTTTTCCCTTATTTATTTACATCTGTTATACGCCAACTGAGTTTGAGATTAACCCAAAAGTTCCAGAGAACAACAAATGCGATCGCAATTAATTTGGCGATATACTGGTTTACTCCCAAAACATTAAATAGTAAGTTCACAATCAAGGCTTGTAAAATTACCCCAGTTAGACAAATAACGTTAAATTTCAAAAATCGGCGAAAACGAGCCTTGCCACCTTTTTGCCAACGGGAAATATCCCGAAACGTCCAAACATCGTTCCATAAAAAATTGTTAATTATCGCCACTTCCGCCGAAAGTATTGTACTGCGAGTTAATCCCAAACCAATGATTTGCCGCAGAATATGAAATACTGCTAAGTCCACAAACAACCCGCTAAAACCCACCGCACCAAAACGTAAAAATCTGACGATGGGAAAATTCAATTTTTGGCGGAAGCGTCCTAAATGTCCAGTTGTTAAGCGTAGGCGCAGCAAATGATGTAGATAATCAACATAATGCCTCCATGTCACCTTACTTTCACCCTCTAGCCTTTCACTAAACACATACCCAACTTCGGCAATTTCATCAATATTACCCCGTCCCAAAACTTCTAAAAGAATTTTGTACCCAACAGGGTTAAGATTAGCTTCAACAATACTGTCTCTTTTCAATAAAAAATAACCGCTCATCGGGTCGGAAACTCTACCTAAAACATGGGGTAGAAACATTAAACCCAAAATTTGGGCACCACGGGACAAAAATCTCCTGACAAAACTCCAACTGCTAACACCTCCGCCATCAACGTGACGGCTAGCAACAGCTAAATCAGCACCTTCTTCAACAGCACGTAACAATTGTAACAACACTTGCGGAGGATGCTGTAAATCGCCATCAATCACCCCTAAAATTTTTCCTTCTGCGGCTTGCCAACCGCGAACTACAGCAGATGACAGTCCTCGTTCACCTTGACGACGCATTACCCGTAATTGAGGATATTCAGGAATCAGAGATTGTGCAACTTCCCAAGTGCGATCGGGACTATCATCATCAACGATAATTAGTTCATAGTCCCAGGGGATTGATTCATCGAGTAACTTGCTCAGTGTTTCCACAATCTTTTGGACATTGTCCCGCTCTTTGTAGGTGGGAATCACGAGCGAGAACAGAACGTTATTTCTGACTCGGTATGCAGATGAGGGAGGAAATTTTGAAA
Organism: Calothrix sp. NIES-4101; assembly: GCA_004296455.1. Lineage (GTDB taxonomy): Bacteria > Cyanobacteriota > Cyanobacteriia > Cyanobacteriales > Nostocaceae > Brunnivagina. The sequence goes on along the minus strand of AP018280.1, from coordinate 1,566,546 downwards.
TCCGTAAAGGACCAGTTGGCACTGAGAGGAGTGAATTTGGTTCGATGATACTCATTCAAAAAATTGTTGAGGGAACAGTGCTAGGAAGTGTTTTTTTGGTGGAGGATGTTGATTTTTGTATTAAAGTTAAATCAAATGCTAAGTCTGATTTGGGTTGAATGTCAAAGACTTTAAATTTGTTAATTTATTTGTAAATTGAAGAATCAATATAGAATCTTGATGTAACAACAAGTTTGTATGCTGCGCCCGACTGAGAAGTTACTTGATATTGACTTTACAAGTTGTCTCATAGGCATCTATGGGAAATTTTGTCTGTATTCTATCTATATGATGAATGATAATGGTTTCTCGCAACTTAATTTGAGATGGTGATTTGATTCAAGTTGGGGCAGGAATAAAACCAGGCATCAGAAATCAGGAGAAGTAATTTCATCAATAGGGGTATAGTGTTCCACCGTTGGGAAAGGTTCATAGAAATGATGTAAGAGCGATCGCCATTGTTGATATTCTAGTGATTGGCGAAACCCAATAGTATGATCTTCTAATTTTTGCCAGCGCACCAACAGGATATAACGGTTCTCCGTTTCTACACAACGTTGGAGTTCGTGAGAAATATATCCCGACATCGAAGCAATGATGGTTGAGGCTATTTTAAAGGTAGCTGCAAATTCTCCAGCCATGCCAGGTTTAACATCAAGAATGGCAACTTCTAGTATCATGAAATGGAATCTGAACTTCTGCCAACTAATTTTATGCTGATTTTTGGATTTTGATTTCTATTATTCTGACTCCTAAATTCTGATTCCTATATCCTGTTGGAGAACTGTGGCTACTGCAACTGTTGATGCTATTCTTGATCGCATCTGTGAGGGGTATGATTTATCTCCAGCAGAGGGAGTAATATTACTTAAACAAACTGACTCAGATATTGTTAGCGAAATTCACAACACTGCTGACAAATTACGTCAGAAACAGGCGGGTAATACTGTAACTTATGTGATTAACCGTAATATTAATTTTACCAATATCTGCGAGCAACACTGTAGCTTTTGTGCTTTTCGTCGAGATGAGGGTGAAGTCGGCGCATATTGGTTAGATTGGGCGCAAATTCGTGAAAAAACCACCGACGCAGTCAGAAGAGGGGCGACAGAAATCTGTATGCAGGGTGGATTGAATCCGGAAGCCAAAATTGATGGTAAGGCTTTAAATTACTACATTAAGTTAGTAGAAACCATCAAACAAGAGTTTCCCCACCTACACCTACACGCCTTTTCACCTCAAGAAATCCAATTTATTGCTCGACTAGATCATATTTCCTACATCGAAGTTATTAGCGCACTCAGGAATGCTGGTGTTGGTTCCATACCGGGGACTGCTGCTGAAGTTTTAAATGATGATGTGAGAAAGGTTCTGTGTCCAGAGAAAATTGACGCGAATACCTGGTTAGAAATTATTGAAACAGCGCACAAACTCGGATTACCCACCACCAGCACCATGCTATCGGGGCATATTGAAACACCCGAACAACAAATCGAACATTTAGAAAAATTGCGACTTCTGCAACAAAAAGCGATCGCCAATAATTATCCCACCAGAATCACAGAGTTTATTTTGTTACCTTTTGTGGGTAAGGAAGCACCAAAATCCTTGCGTCGTCGTGTTGGACGTGACCAACCAGTGTTAAAAGACGCACTTTTACTGACAGCAGTAGCTCGAATTTATTTAGGAAATTACATCATTAATCACCAACCAAGTTGGGTAAAACTGGGACTTGCAGGAGCCACCGAAGCTTTAAAGTGGGGTTGTAATGATATTGGTGGCACGTTGATGGAAGAACACATTACGACAATGGCAGGTGCAATTGGTGGAACCTGTATGGAAGTAGAGGATTTCCAAAAAGCGATCGCAACATCTTGTCAACGTCCGTATCAACAACGCGATACACTGTATAGGACTTTTTGACATTCTCCCAACAAAATTCAACTGCAACTCACTGTCTCAAAACGATCACGGCAGTGAGAATTATACTTTTATAAGGAACGCAAAAATGGAAGTTATTCCAGCAATTGATTTACTTGCCGGTCGCTGCGTGCGACTATATCAAGGAGACTACGCACAGTCGCAAGTCTTTAACGAAAATCCAGTTGAAGTTGCCAAACAGTGGCAAGACGAAGGCGCAACTCGACTACATTTAGTCGATTTAGATGGTGCAAAAGCAGGTAAACCCGCTAACCTAGAAGCGATCGCCGCAATTACAAATACGATATCAATCCCAGTTGAAGTCGGTGGCGGATTACGCGATCGCGATAGTGTGAAACAATTATTTGATATTGGGGTGTGCTGGGCAATTTTAGGAACCATTGCCGTCGAACAACCCCAGTTAGTACAAAGCCTCTGCCAAGAATTTCCCACACAAATTATCGTGGGGATTGATGCCCGCAACGGCAAAGTTGCTACACGCGGTTGGTTGGAAACCTCGGAAGTCGAAGCTACCCAACTTGCCATGCAAATGCAAGAGTTTGGTGCATCGGCAATAATTTACACCGATATTCACCGAGATGGAACCCTCGCAGGACCAAATTTAGAAGCACTCCGCGAACTTGCAAATACAATTTCTATACCCGTAATTGCCTCTGGTGGCGTGAGTTCTGTCACTGACTTACTCAGTTTACTAGCACTGGAACCTCAAGGAGTCACAGCTGCGATCGTTGGACGGGCAATTTATACGGGTGATGTTTCATTACGTGAAGCCATCCGTGCTGTTGGTTCCGGGCGTATTCAAGATATTCCCCCAAATTTAGATTTTTCCAGCTTTGCTTAATTTTTAAAGATGCCTAAAATGCAAGTAACAGATTCTCTAGTCACTCTCGCAGCAACTAACTTAGAAATACTAGTGAATTTTTACACCGCTTTTCTCAACCAGCAACCGAGAAAGTATATTCCTAATGTATATGCAGAATATCAACTTCCCGGTGTGAAATTAGGCATCTTTCAACCCAAAGCGACACATGAAGCGGAATTTGCAGCACTGACCCAGAGTAAAATGAGTTTGTGCTTAGAGGTTAAAGACTTAAAAGATGCGATCGCACATCTAACTAACTTAGGATATCCGCCACCAGGAAAAATTATTACAGCATCCCACGGACAAGAAATCTATAGTTACGACCCCGACGGTAATCGAATCATACTACATCAGGAAACTAGAAATTCAAAGGAGAATTTTTAACTTCCAACTAATTCACTCAGTACTTAAAAAATGGGACTAACTCAAAACTATAAATTAAATATTATCCAGTGGTATCCCGGACATATCGCCAAAGCTGAAAAGCAACTCAAAGAACAACTCAAACTTGTTGATGTCGTTCTCGAAGTTCGCGATGCACGTATTCCCATTTCCACCCACCACCCGCAATTATTCGACTGGATTGGGAATAAATCCCGCATACTCGTGCTGAACCGCTTGGATATGATTTCCCCCCAAGTCCGGCAAACTTGGACAAACTGGTTTCAAGAGAATAATGAAGTGCCCTATTACACCAACGCCCAGCAAGGACAAGGTGTAGCCGCAGTTGCTAAAGCTGCACAGGCAGCAGGAATTGAATTAAATCAACGTCGCAAAAGTCGAGGAATGTTACCACGCCCTGTCCGTGCTGTGGTGATTGGATTTCCCAACGTGGGAAAATCGGCTTTAATTAATCGCTTGCTTGGTAAACGTGTAGTCGAAAGTGCAGCCCGTCCCGGCGTAACTCGTTCCTTGCGCTGGGTGAGAATTTCCGATCAATTAGAATTACTGGATGCACCTGGTGTCATCCCTCTAAAATTGCAAGATCAAGAAGCTGCCGTCAAATTAGCGATTTGTGATGATATTGGCAATGCCTCCTACGATAATCAATTAATTGCATCGGCATTCGTAGATATTATTACTTATCTCGAAGCAGTGGCATCAAATTTATTACCCAAAAATCTCTTGAAAACCCGTTACAATTTTGATCCCAGCGACTACACAGGTGAAGCATATCTTCATGCATTAGCGGAATATCGTTACAACGGCGACGTAGAACGTACAGCCTGTCAATTGCTCACTGATTTCCGTAAAGGTTTATTAGGTCAAATTCCCCTGGAAATACCGGCTCAGTTTGCGAGTGAGGAGGAATAGGGCATCAGGTTGTTGTGTAGTCATCCACAAATCCCTACCTATAGTCATTTTTGATAGTAAGTCAGGAAAAATAGGCATTTGAGAATAGCCTCAAAACTTCACAGGGCAAGTATTTGAGCTACTTTCATTTTCATCAACTCAATTTTTGATTGCTTATGATAGACACTACTGCATTTGAATTTCTTTTTTAACCAAAAAATCAAAGTCGAAAATGATATGACTACCAGCCAGGAAACGGTAAGAGCACTGCGCGAGGCACTAAAATTTTCTCCAAATAATGTTCCCCTCAGACAACACTTGGCAGAAATGCTCTTGAGTGTGGGGCAATTTGACGAAGCCGAGCAAGAATACCGTCAGGCTTTGGCGCTTAAGCCAGAAGAAAGTGAATTAAAACTAGGATTAGCAAAAGCATTTTATCAACAGGGCAAGCATTCGCAAGCTTTAGTGATTGTTGAAGATTTTGTGAAACGTTCCGATTGTCCGCCACTTGCATATCTATTACATGCGCGATTATTATTAAATTCCGGTGCAGTTAAGCAAGCAGTCAGCCAATATCGTCAGGCGATCGCTCTTGACCCGGCGATCGCAGATGCAGATTTTGCTGGACTTCTGGGGATTACAGACACGGAAACCAGCAACGAAGTTGTCAATGGTAAAATCAGAGCGATTCTTAGAGATGACATCGCCTTCTTAGATGAAGATATCCTGGAACGCCCGGAAATTTCCTTCCAAGATGTCGGGGGAATGGATGCAGTCAAAGATGAAATTCGTTTGAAAATTATCTATCCCCTCAACCAACCCGAACTCTACAAAGCTTACGGTAAAACTATTGGGGGTGGAATTTTACTCTATGGCCCTCCAGGGTGTGGTAAAACATATCTTGCCCGTGCCACTGCTGGCGAAATCAATTCCAGCTTTATTTCCGTTGGTATAAACGATGTCCTCGACATGTGGCTGGGGAATAGCGAACGTAATTTACATGAAATCTTTGAGCAAGCCCGCTACAATCAACCCTGCGTCTTATTTTTCGATGAAGTAGATGCCCTTGCCGCTAATCGTACCGACTTGCGACAAAGTTCGAGTCGAATGGTAATCAATCAGTTTTTATCAGAACTGGATGGTGTCAAAAGCTCGAATGAAGGTGTATTGATTTTGGCAGCTACCAATGCTCCCTGGCATCTAGATACAGCCTTTCGCCGTCCAGGCAGATTTGACAGAATCTTATTTGTACCACCACCAGATGCGAAAGCCAGAACAGCTACTTTGCGTTTATTGTGTCAAGGCAAGCCACTTGAGGAAATTGACTACGAACATGTGAGCAAAAAGACAGAGAATTTCTCCGGAGCCGACTTAAAAGCAGTGGTTGATTTAGCAGTGGAACGCAAATTACAAGAAGCGATGAAAATTGGTATTCCCAAACCCCTCTCAACCAAAGATTTACTTTCTGCTGCTGCAACTATTAAGCCATCAACCAAAGAATGGTTTACTACAGCCCGTAATTATGCCCTATATGCCAATGAAGGTGGCTTATATGACGATATCTTGAAGTATTTAAAAATGTAGTTTGTAGTTAATTCTTGATTCCCCACTCAGTTCTGAGCATTTCCCTATCAGCATTCCCTAACTCCTTTCCCAGTGAACATCGAGCGTGCAACATTACTATTAGAACAATCTCGTTATGAGATGGCAGAGGTGGAACTCCGTAAAGCTTTGGCTGAGTCTCCCCATGAAGGTTATACCTATGCCCTGTTAGGGTTATGTTTAAATTATCAACAACGTTACCAAGAAGCGACTCAAGCAGCAGAAACAGCAATTTCCCTAACCCCAGATTTACCATTTCCCCATTACATCCTGGGTTATATTTTATGCGATCGCAATCAGTTGGAGGCAGCAGAAAAGTCGGTATATGCAGCGATTCGTCTCAACCCTTACCAGGCTGCTTATTTTGCTTTATTGGCACGCTGTCACTACAATCGCAAACAATGGCAAAATACCCTTGATGCCGCAATTCAGGGATTAGCGATCAATTCCGAACATGTAGAATGTTTGAATTATCGAGCTTTGTCGCTATCGCAGTTAGGAAAAGGAGACGAAGCTATTCAAGCAGTGGCGGATGCAATTTCTTTATCTCCCGAAGACGCTTCCTCCTATGCCAGTAGCGGTTGGATTTTGCTATCTCATGGGAAATCTCCTGACAAAGCTCTGACATACTTTCGCGAAGCACTACGACTCAACCCGAATATGGAATGGGCACGTCAAGGAGTAGTCGAAGCACTTAAGGCAAAAAACCCCATTTATCGCATCTTACTGCGCTACTTCTTATGGTCGTCACGCCTAAATCATATTACCAGATGGGTATTTGCGATCGGCTTATATTTTGCCGTGCGCTTAATGTTAGTAGGATTGCATCAAGTCGGATTAAAACCCTTAGTCATTATTGTTGCGATCGTTTATCTCCTATTTGTCATTTTCACATGGATTGCCGATCCATTTTTTACTTTGTTACTGCGTCTAAATAAATTTGGACGTTTAGCACTTTCGGAAGCAGAAATTCAACAATCTAACTGGTGGGGTGCTTGCTTTGGAATTGCTTTATTATCTTTAGGTGTGTGGATATTTACTAATAGTATTAGTCCATTAATTGGTGCAATTGTATTTGGTTTATTACTCATACCCACAGCAGCAACTTTCAACTGTCAAGAAGGATGGATGCGCCTAGGCATGACAATCTATACAATTAGCCTTGCCACCATCGGCAGTATCGCCATAATTTTATCTTTAGTAAGTAAAGAATTGTGGATTATACCGCTAGCAATTTTTCTGCCATTGACAATTATTTCCAGTTGGGTTGCCACCTTACTTACTGGTATTAAAGCGAAGAAATGAATGATTGTACTTGGGAGATATAAGCACCTATTGTTGGAAATGCTACTATTATTGCTTGATTTTTATGGGCTATTTATGACTACAAGTGCGATCGCATTTACTAACTTGTGCTCGGAGTACAATATAAGGTGAAGCTTGACTGGATTTTTTGAAAATTTCGACTTTCCGCACAATTAATTTCTCTCCAGGTTGCAGTTTTTTAAATTTCCCTGATAAAAATTTATCACCCCTTAAATTGACTATGTACTTCACAATTGCTATATCTCCTTGTTTTGGAACAACTGGAGGGTCAATACTAGGATATAAGTCCTTATTGGATGGTTTAAGCAATTGTGTTCCAGCAGATATTTTAGAATCTTTATTAATGGCTCTTCGGCAAGTTTTATGGAGCTTGAGGTTTTTTTGCAGTAAAACCCTTACAAAACAATGATTACAAGCAACTATGATACTTTTTGAGGCTAAATTCCTATGTAATAAGGCTTTCAAGGATTTTTAGCTAAGTTTTCCATAAAAAGAACTGAAGAGCCTTATTAATTACACCTAATTGTATCCAACCAGTAGATATATCTGTTTGTTTGGATTTGAGATTTGTACGGGATTTACTTTCTGATAAATGTATTGTTGATAAGTTTCTCAGTTGAGAAAATAATGCAAGTACAAAAATAATTCCAATAACAGGTATTAGAGAGACTTGACCTTGTCTGCGAAATTTTTGCTTACCGTTTCGAGAAGACAATAAATCATATGTTGTAGAGCTTGTATTACCTAGAATACTTTGTGCCAAAGATTTAACACCAGCGCCAATTATTTTAAAAGATTTTTTCAGAGGAAAGTAAGGATCGGTTAGTGCTTTTGCTTCTTCTCGAATACCTCTAGCAATGCTTTCAAAAGCATGATCGTAGTTTTTCCACTTACTCACAGGTTTGTTATCATGAGGCAAGATTTTAATATTACCGAACTCTGACTTCCAGTTATCATATGGACATAGTAATATCGCAATAACACGAGCTTGTCGATTCTCATGTAGTTTCATTGCTCGTTGTACTAAAAATTCCCAATGATAATCAGAGTATATTAAGTCCGAACTAATCAGGAGCAAGATCATATCAGCAGTATTTAGGCGTGTAGTGATTTCCTTTTCCCATTCTTCTCCTGCGCCAGTCATACCCTTGTGCCAAGTATTAATTACCTTTTGCCTCTTCATGAGGCTCAGATGCTTTTCAAGTCTTTGCTGTAGTTCTTCGTCTTTTTGTGAATCTGAGCAACAGTATAAAAGTTCAATCGCTTTGGTAGACGGCATGGACTTCGATAACATTGTAATAAATGTATTAATAAAAACTTCACGTAATGTTATTTGTATTACGTAAACTTTTGTTTTTAAAGTTTCTAGTATTTTATAAATTTCCAGTCTAAACTTATTTATGGGCTGATCATATCCTGGACTGCTGCCCGTATACCTTGTGCTACGTTGGCGAATGCTTCATCGCGGTTTCCCCATTTAGTTACAGCCTTACCATCTTTTGGAAGAGCTTGTAGTCTGGCAAATGGAGCACTTTTCCAATCAGTTGGTCTCAAAATTATTGGAATTACACGCGCTTCTTTAGCATCATGACGCTGCATAGCTTTTTCTACTTCAATATCCCAGCAATAATTTGAAGCAATAAAATCAGGACTAACTAATAATAAGATAACTTTTGCTGTGTTGAAATGTATATCAATTTCATTACTCCATTCTTTCCCAGGCAATATTTTACGGTCATGCCAGCCTGTAATAATTCCTTGGCGTTGTAAAAGACTCAGATGCTTTTCTAAGTCATTTCGCATTTTTTCATCTTCACGAGCATACGAGTAAAATATTTCAACTGCATTTCCATTTGAAGTATTCACAAACTTATTTCCAAGCGCATTTAAGCTAATTTCATTGTGTACAGCAAATTTGGTGTTATTCATACTATCAGTGTTGCTTCTAGTATGAATAGTTGGTGTCGATTCTTCGGGGATACCTTCTAACTGGTAGTTTTTCACTTTCCCCCCTAAAACAAGAGTTTGCAGTGTAGGTAAAACTAGGGGTGTAGTTCATATGGTAATGTAAAAAATCATTGTGCAATGCAAACCAAAAGCTCATGAACCGACTGAGTAAAGAAGACTTAGCACAAATGAACCGGGACTACTTCCAATCTCTGGACAAGCAGAAATTGGTGGAAGTTGCGGGAAATCTTCATAAACTAGCAGTCGAGCAACTAGAAAAATTAGAGCAAAATTCGAGCAATAGTTCCTTACCCCCATCATCAGACCAATTCAAAAGTAAGGAAAAATCAGGGTTACACCAAGAAGAACAAACACCGCACTCAGAATCACAAACAGAACCAAAGCAAGAAGATAAGGTTGTTTCCGAATCCAGGGAAAAACCAAAAAGTAAGGGATTCGCTCTAAAAAAGCCGGGAAAACAACCAGGGGCTAAGGGGATATGGCGGACAGCACCCTTAGTGCCAAACCAAACCATATCCCATTACCCAAAAACTTGTGCATCGTGTAACAGTGGATTAGAAATAGACCAACAAGCAAAACCCCACATGGGCTATTACGTATTGGAACTGGAAAAATTAGAGTCTGGAATTGAGGTAAAGTGTACGCTTCATCATTACTATCAGGCGACTTGCACCTGTGGACACCAAACAAAAGAAAAGCCTTTAGTCGGGTATGTTTCGGTAGTTGAAGGAAGAAGCAGAGATTTAAGCTTGCAGGAGTATGGACTTGTCGGTCCGATGCTGGCAACGTTTATTGCTTCTGTTGCAATACGATACCGTATGTCCCGACCGAAAATAAGAGAGTTATTGAACGATTGGGTAGGTGTATCGCTGTCAGTCGGAACAATCGACAGATGTATTCGAGAGGTAGGAATAGCTTGTTCCCCAGTCGTTGAGGAATTAATTGAACAATTGCAATCGTCAGAAATAATCCACCTTGATGAAACACCCTGGTATGAGAAAGGGAAATATCGGTGGTTATGGGTAGCGATTACGAAAACAATTGCCGTTTACCACATCGGTAGTCGTCGTCAAGAAGAATTACTGCGGTTGATCAGTGATGCATTTGTGGGATGGTTAGTAACTGATGGGTATGGAGCCTACAGTCATTACCCAAAACGCCAACATTGTTTAGCTCATCTGATTCGTAAAGCGATCGCTTTGACCGAAGCAGTAGATAAAGAAGTGGCGGATTTAGGGCAGTGGCTTTTAGAGGAACTGAGGGAACTAATACATACACTTGCTATCGGCGACGGGGATACAGATGAAAAAGACTCACACCCCGCTCGCCTATACAGAGTCTGCCGATTGGCTACGCTTGCAGAGCATAGTAAGTTAAAGGCTCTAGCAAAAGAAATTTTAGCTGATTGGGACGCTGTGGTTGCGTGTTTTTATCATCCGCAATTACCAGCAACCAATAATGAGGCTGAACGGGCTTTACGACATGCCGTTATTGCTCGACGTATTAGCTATGGTACTCGCACTACTGAAGGCAGTTTAGCTTACTGCTCTGTTTTGAGTGTCATTGAAACTTGTCGTCTCAGAAAAGTTGATCCTTGGGGTTATATTGCAATGGTTCTTACTCAGGCTCGTAAAGGTATAAAACATCCCCCCATTCCTGTTGCTTCTTAATCCTTTTTTGATGCAGGAGAGTGAAAAACTACTCTAACTGGATTGCATTAACACCAAATTTGTGGGCTATCTCAATTGTTCGTCCTGCACCAAGAGCATCATAAAAGCCAATAGCATATTTAATAGCAGCTTTATCCCCAATTGCCTGTTTCATTCCAATTACATAATCAATATGTTGAGTGATCGCATCTGCTTGTTTATGGGAATAGCAAGCGTTGATTACTACACACTTAACTTCGTTTGTAAACAATTCAAACAGCCCAGCTAAAGCTTCTGGGGTTACAGCTTTAGCGTTTCCAGCAGCATCTTCAAAAACCAACTCACCTTCTCTTTCACCATGCCCACTAAAATGTACAATTTGCGGCTCGAAATCCAATATTGCCCGACGGATATCATCTGCACGTACTGCCCATCTTGACTCAATGGTAAATTGTTCGCGTTCTTTTGACCTTCTTAACCCTTCCGTAATTTCACGAACCTCTTCATCTAGACGTAGTTTATTCGTGCTTGTTGGATTAGCTGTAAGAATTAAAATTCTGCCTTTTTTAGTACTTCCAATCATGCAACCGAGTATTTACACTACTGATAACAAGTATCAGTGTAACTTTTTTCGCTTTCAAATTTATGTAAATTCTATGAAGAAGTAATACAAAAATATCACAATGCTGAAGTTGATTTTTTTGTGACTCCGGCTATCTCTACATTTCCCCCTTTCCCAAAAATTCGATCGCCAAATGTCCCCCATCCATGAGATGCTAAACGATCGATTAGCTATTGTGTGCAGATGTCTGTTACTTCTTCCATTACTGTCACCGTTCCCGCTACAACTGCCAATTTAGGAGCAGGGTTTGATTGCATTGGCGCAGCTTTCACTTTATATAATCAGTTTAAATTTACTCTCCTCAGTGATGGGGAAACAGAGATTATAGTCACTGGCAAAGAAGCGGAGCGAGTAAATACGAATATTCAAGATAATCTCCTTTACGAAGCCTTTGTCAAGCTGTATAGTCACTTAGGAAAAAATCCCCCACCTGTAAAAATCGAAATTGGTTTAGCTGTACCCCTAGCCAGAGGTTTAGGAAGTTCAGCAACTGCTATTGTGGGGGGGTTAGTTGGCGCAAATGTTCTCGCTGGGGAACCTTTGAGTCAGGTTGAGGTAATGGATTTAGCGATAGAAATGGAAGGACATCCTGATAATGTTGTCCCTGCTTTAATTGGTGGTTGTCGTTTAGCTGCTACTGGTGTTGCTGGTTGGGAAATTTGCGATATTCCGTGGCATGAAAGTATTGTCCCAGTGGTGGCAATTCCTGACTTTGAACTATCCACTGCCGAAGCCAGACGGGTACTGCCAAAGGAAATTAGCCGTGCTGATGCAATTTTCAATATTTCTCACCTCGGTTTGTTATTACGCGGTTTGGAAACAGGTAAACAAAATTGGTTACAAGCTGCTTTGCAAGATAAGTTACATCAACCCTACAGAAAATCACTGATTCAAGGATATGAAAATGTTTGCTCTGCCGCAATTTCTGCGGGTGCTTTAGGGATGGTAATTAGTGGAGCAGGCCCAACCTTGCTAGCATTAACTGATACAATACATGCCGTGGATGTTGTAGTAGCAATGGCATCAGCTTGGCAAGAATTAGGTGTTAAAGCCGAAGTGCGATCGCTGGCGATCGATACTCATGGTGCCAAGGTAATTAAAGGGAGTGGGGAATAAATCGTGGAACAAATCCCAGCAGAAATTAACGCACTCAAAGCCGAAATCGAAGCTTTGCGGGAAGAACGTAGCGCCCTCAAATCCGTTACATTCAATGTGAGTGATGACTCACCCCAAAATATTGTTACAGCTTACCGTCAACAAGCCAGAAATAATCCCGAACTCGCTGCTGAAGCCAAAGGGATTGATGATGCGATCGCTGCTTTGGAAATGCAGCTAAAGCAAAAGCAAGCTCAATTAAAACGTCTTCCAGCTAAAGTCCAACGGGCATTACAGCAGGAACAACTGGAAGCAGCCCGCAACCAAGCCCAAATCCATGCCGAGCGCATTAATATATTAGCGGCGGAACTAGCAGCCGAAATCCGCAATCTCAAATACTGTGCGGATGAACTCAGTCCCCTTTACTGGCAAGTCTATTACAAACCCTTTATTACTGGCTTTAAAACAATTTCTGTGCCTTACATCCGTTCTGATGGGGATGTTTGGACAATTGTCAATCGCATTGTTTAGGACATTTCAATCCTAGAAACCTACTTGCTAGCGTTATTTGTTACCGACTTTGTCAAAAGTAGTTTAGAGCTTTGGTAATTGTCAGAAGACGCGGAAAGGATATTTCCATACTCCTTCTGACAGCATATTTGCATGTCGGTATACATGCCGAGGGGTTATACCCCCTAGTTATCCAGATTGTAAAGACATATAAAGAAATTATGTAGTAAATATTCCAATTGACTTCGCAAAACTTTGTGAATAGAATGGATTTGCCTCAATGCCAATAAGTATTTATTACTTTATTTAACCAAAATCCAACTTTATAGGGATTTCTTACGTTTACAAAAGTAAACAATGGTTAATACAATGTAAACAAATGTGAAATAAAAACGATTGTCAGTGATGAGTACTTTTGATTTTCCTTGGCTGAGTGCCATGATTGCCTTACCGGCAGTTGCGGCAATGGCGATACCCTTCCTCCCTGATAAAGAAGGTAAAACCATCCGGTGGTACACTTTGGGAGTTGCGATCGCAGATTTTGCTCTAATGATTGTCGCCTTCTGGCACAACTACGATTTTCAAAACTCTGGCTTCCAACTTGTCGAGAAATATGCTTGGGTTCCTCAATTAGGCTTAAATTGGTCACTAGCGGTTGATGGCATCTCAATGCCCCTAGTATTGTTAACTGGACTCATAAATACACTCGCAGTATTCGCGGCTTGGAAGGTTACGAACAAGCCGCGATTATTTTATGCAATGATGCTGTTAATGTACAGCGCTCAAATTGGGGTATTTACAGCCCAAGATATGCTGTTGTTCTTCCTCATGTGGGAAGTTGAGTTGGTTCCTGTATATCTATTAATTTCTATTTGGGGTGGTGCAAAACGTCGCTACGCCGCAACTAAATTCATCCTGTACACAGCAGCAGCTTCTATATTTATTTTGATAGCTGGTTTAGGAATGGCTTTTTCGGGCGATACCTTCACCTTCGATATGGTAGAACTTGGACTGAAGGAATATCCCCTTGCTCTAGAATTAGCTCTTTACACTGCTTTTTTAATTGCTTACGGCGTAAAACTCTCTATCTTCCCTTTCCATACTTGGCTTCCTGATGCACATGGTGAAGCACCTGCGCCTGGTTCGATGATTTTGGCTGGTGTGTTGTTGAAAATGGGTGGTTATGCATTAATCCGCTTCAATATGGAAATGCTACCCAATGCTCACGTTTACTTTGCTCCTATCTTGGCAGTTCTGGGTGTAGTTAACATTATTTACGGTGCATGTTGCGCCTTTGCTCAAACCAACCTCAAACGTCGTTTGGCTTATTCTTCCATCGCTCACATGGGGTTTGTATTGATTGGTATCGCTTCCTATACCGAATTGGGTATTAGCGGTGCGGTTCTGCAAATGGTTTCCCACGGTTTAATTGCCGCAGCTTTGTTCTTCCTCTCTGGTGTCACTTACGAACGTACCCACACCTTAATGATGGACAAAATGGGTGGTATGGCAAAAGTAATGCCTCGCACATTTGCCCTCTTTACTGCTGGTTCAATGGCTTCTTTAGCTCTACCAGGTATGAGTGGTTTCGTGGGTGAGTTGATGATTTTCTTGGGTATCTCCACCAGCGATGTTTACAGTTCTAGCTTCAAAATTGTAGTTGTCTTCTTGAGTGCAGTTGGTGTTATCTTGACTCCGATTTACTTACTCTCGATGTTGCGTCAAGTATTCTACGGTAAACAAAGCGAAGAATTACATCTCGATGAATTTGTTCAAGATATCAAACCTCGCGAATTGTTTATCACCGCATGTTTGTTAATTCCCATCATCGGTATCGGTTTGTATCCGAAAGTAATTACCCAAGCCTATGATGTCAAGACTGTAGAACTTGCTGAACATGCCCGGGAAGCACTTCCTGTATTTGCAGGAAAACAGCCTGTGAGCTTGTACTCTCAAGTATTTTCCGCGCCAACTTTGGCAAATGCAAACGTTGCTGAGTTAATCAAATAAAGACTCGTGCAGCTAGTTAGTCAGAATATCAAATACCAGTGGTGTAAGGGGATGATCGCGCGATCGTCCCCTAAATTTTTGGTAATTTTGGAATTATATCAAGTTTGGATCATCAGTATCATTAATCTTTCTTTGCGTCCCCGCTTCTCACGTCTTCGCGTTAATCTAAACGACAACCCTTAACCTAACTGGATATTATTTCCCAGAGCAGTAGCTATTAACTTCACTTACCAACGAACTTTCCTGGCTGGCTCCTGCTTTAATTCCCTGTAAAGCCTTATTTATTGCTGGGAGATTTTTTTTCTGAAGCGCAACTGCCCCATCCCGTAAACCTTTGTTAGTATCCTGATACATCTTCACAAAACGCCCTTGGAAACCTTGTAATTTTTCATCTTTGATTTCCAGAGCTTGCATATCTTTGCTGAGTTTATCAATTTTATTAGCTGCTTCGGTAAAAGATTGAGCGGCTTTCCCCGAGTCTTTAGATTGAGAGACGGCTGCAAATTCCTGTCCTACTGTTGCCGCTTGATTGGCAACTTTGACTATTTCGTTACATTGTGCCACTTTACTAGGTCCACAGCCCGCAAATAAAATTGCGATCGCACCTGTTGCCATCAGTAAATTCATTCGTACTATCATTGCTTGCATTTGTCATCTCCAACGATATAGCTATATATAGATAGAAAATAAAAAATTAGGACTAGTACGTGAAGGCAGGAGGCAGAAGGAATAAAGCCCATAAAACAAGCTTTTTGTCTATTTGCAATGGTTGGTTTATTTCCGCCGACCTGTACTAGGAAAAAAATTCCTCTTCTTCATTTCCATCTTGTTATATTTCCCAGTTATTGATCAGAAAAGTTACAAAGATGTCATTAAAGATTTGTTTCGCGATCAAGAATTGGCTACTGACTTTCCTTATGTGTAGAAATATTAATCTAATCACAATACTTAAGGCAGCCAAAAGCTAGGCAAGATCGATTTTCCAATTAACTTGAAGCCACGGTTAATATCACGTAATGTTTGGATATGCTTTTCGTCTTCTTCAATAGGTAAAATATTTGCCAATTCTCCTCCACCTAAATTAGTAATTACTAAATTGGCAGCTTCTAAACCTGTGACAAATGCTTTTTCTTGTGACCAAGAACCGTGCCTATTAATAATCCAATCACCACTCATGAATATGTTCTGAAAACTTGTTTGTGCCGGCAACATATTGCGATAGCTACCTGGTGCAAAATGAGTAACTGCTTGTGGCAATCTAATGATACTACTATCTATAACTTTGGCATTACCAAATTCGGAAATACAGGTTTTTAGATATTTCTGCACAATTGCAATAATTTCTACATTATCAAGATTGATAAATTGATTGGCGTGATAAAAATCGACCTCAACAACGGTTCCCGGTTCATCTCGATATTCGTCATGTAAAGCATTTAAATCAAAGAAAGTCCAACCAGTCGTATCATCAAAGCCAAAACAGGCATTAGAAGGACGAGGAATATGTATTTTTCTATCCAACCATAGGCGAACTGCTAAAACATCAATTGCACCCAAATTATTGACATTTCTAAACTCTTCCCGACTTTGTAAACTAGAACTGTTAGCAATAATCTTTTTCATCCCGGTGATGCCCACAGAAAAAATGACAGCATCAGCAGTAAATACTTCATCATCACAAACTACACCCGTCACCCGATTTTCTTCAACAATCACATCAGTCACACGACGATTAGCTAAAATATTTCCACCTGCTTTGGCAATCTTTTCTACCCAAGGACGAAAAATTTGTTCACCCACAGTTCCGCGACACCAAACCACATCAAAATCATGTTGATGCGCCAAAATAAAATAATATAACATCCCCAATGTTGCCGCCGCAGAACATTGTTCACCTGGTGCAAATAATCCCACTAATAACATGGGTTCAAATGCATCTTTATATAACCTTGCGGAAACACCAAACTGTTTAAATAATTCCCTGGCGGTGACAAAATCATAGCGTCGCCAAGCTTCATCAGAATTATCAAAATCAACTAAAGAATAAAGTAGTGGTAACGCACTCAATCTATCTATAAATGGTAAACGTTGAAATTGAGTATAGAGAAAAGTGCCTAAAGGAGTAGGAAGTCGGGGTAAATCTTGGAAAATTGGCGATTCAACTTCTAAACCAAAAGGTGAATATTGGGAAGAACGAGTCCAAGTAGTAAAGGGATTGATTTCTAATTCATTAATCAGAGCAAAAATATTGCGGTAGGGATACCAAAAACCGTGAATACCAGCCTCTACAGATTTTCCTCCCGCAGTTTTCCAACCTGCTACAAGTCCTCCAGGATATGCTCCAGCTTCGAGTAATGTGACATCATAACCTTGTTTCGCCAAATGATAGGTTGCACCCAAACCAGCCCAGCCACCACCAACTACGACAACTTTTTTCCTCTGCGATACTTGCGACATAGTAGCCTCTATATTTTTATCTATGTAATTAATGTAGAGCATAAGTTTACAGCCCTATTTGCTGGGTGAGAAGTTATATGTAGCTAAAATAACTATCTAAACAAAAAATACTAGAGAATTTACGATTAGTATAAAATAGTGACTTAGTGATTTTTTTGCCAAAACGACTTGTTTCAAGTATTTTATGAATAAAAAGGCTAATTCTCAGTACTCGCATCTTCCATCTCTGTTATTTGCCTCTGTAATGTTTAGTTTCAGTACCCTAGTGGCTAATCCCCAGCAAGTGGCAGCGCAACCCAAAGGACAATTAATCAAACAGCAAATTCAAAAGTTGAAACAATCAAAACAACGCTGGATTCAAGTTGATATTTCCAGGCAAAAATTAATTGCTTGGGAAGGTAGAAAGCCTGTATATACAGTGCTAGTATCTACTGGCAAAAAATCAACTCCGACATTGACTGGTATTTTTAATGTGCAAACTAAGCTAAAGAAAACACGGATGCAGGGTGAGGGTTACAATATTCCTAATGTGCCCCATGTGATGTATTACGATCGCGGTTATGGTGTTCATGGTGCTTATTGGCACCGCAAGTTTGGGACTCCGGTGAGTAGAGGTTGCGTGAATCTTGCCCCCAATCATGCAAAATGGTTATATGAGTGGTCTAGGGTAGGTACACCAATAATTGTGCAGCGATAAGCTGTATCATTAATTTCGTCTGAATATCTACGAACAAGCCAACGTGGAAAAACGTTTTCATCACGATTGATTAGTTGAACGTAATACATAATCTCAAATATCTAGGTGGAACCCTGAGGTAAACACGGAGGTCTAGCGATTATTTTGAATTCAAATTCTCAAATATCCCGCAATCACCTTCTATTTTGTTTTGTATTGATTTATTGCAAATACAAAATAGTTTCTGTAATTCCATACAGAGTTAATGATGTATTTATTTGAATCCGAGATATTGCAACTCTTGATTTTACCTAGTTCTTGAAGGCGCTATTTTCAGAGCAATACAGAAGTCTACCAAAATAATTATGACTACAAATTTAGCACTCTCTGCAACTCCTACTAGCGAACAAATCTCCCGCACTAAAGCAAAAATTGATGCTTATATTAAAAGTGTGGAAGCTAACCCCAATTTCCGCTCTGGTTCCACTCCTTACTACGGTTTTCACGAAGCTGGAAAAGCTATACACGGTACAGTGGTGATATTTCACGGCTTTAGCGGCAAGCCGAAGCAAATGTCTAAACTTTCTGATTACTTGTTTGCTAATGGTTTCAATTATTACCAAACAAATTTAGCTGGACACGCTCTGCAACCACCTAGCAAGTTTTGGTGTCAGGTTGACTTAAAACCGGAAATTTACAAGCCTCTGCGAGAGAAAGTCCTAAAAGACAGTGTTTTATCCAACTATGTTGCGAATTTCCCCACAGACCCTAATAAATTTCAGCGTCCTTCACTTCAACTCCAAGCTAGTTTAGTAGCACGATTACTATTGATTGAACCGCGTTTAGTAGATATTGTCCCCGCAGTCGAGAGAGATAACGACCCTGATTTTTACCGTTATTTTGATTCCAATCATATGGAATATCTCACCCATGCCCAGCAAAGATTGGCGGAACTCGACGATATGCCAGGGCCAATTTATACCATTGGCCTATCTGTAGGAGCTGCGATCGCACTTGGTTTAGCGGCAGATAAACCTCAACGTATCTCCAAGGTTGTCAGCTATGCACCGTTATTAAAGCTTCACGAACCGATGATGGAGCGATATGTGAATTTAGCAGGCCCGTTGGATATACATGAAAAAAGCTGGAGTCCCGGTGAAAGTTTTCCCATTGGAGCGCTGACAGCAGCAGCAAAATATGGCGCTTTTGTGCGTGAACCTAAAAATGTGAAAGCATTGCAGCAGGTGCCGACTTTTATGGTGCTGACGGAAAATGAGGATGCTGCAAACATCCCCACAAATCAGAAGTTTTTCAATGATATTGGTGGAAATAAAAAGGGACATCGTTTTTATATGTACCCCGCTAGCGATTTAGTTCCCCATCCTCTGGCAGAGCCAGACGTGAAAAGCCAGGGCATGACTAATCGTTTTTGGCAAAGTTTATATCAGGAAACCTATAGATTTTTAACGACTGGTGAAATTGACCCAGGTAATATGAGTAATACAGAACAAGACCCCAATTTACCCCTAGTCCCTCCTTTAAAATAGGGAATGTGATCAAGTCCGCATGATTATTTATCATTTCTACTTGGCGTTAGCTAAGACGATAAATTTTTACACGGACTTGATATATGGGAAAACCTTATTTTTTCCTCTTAAGCTTCCTCGTCGGAAATCTTTACGGGTAATTGCTCCTGGCGATTTCGGTTACTAAAGCGATCGGTAGCAGTTTTAATCACAATATACAAAATCGGCACAACAAACAAACTCAGAAAAGTAGCAATCAGCATCCCCCCAAAAACTGTTGTTCCCAAAGATTGACGGCTGCCGGCTCCGGCTCCTGTGGCTGTAGCTAAGGGGAAAATTCCCAAAAGTGTAGAAAAAGCAGTCATCAAAATTGGTCGTAACCTCTGTTGTGAAGCTTCAATTACTGCTTTTGTAATTGGCAGACCTTGCTCCCTTAATTGGTTAGCAAATTCGACAATTAAAATGGCATTTTTACTAGCTAAACCAATCAACATCACCAAACCAATTTGGCAGTAAACATCATTAGAAAAACCCCGTATAGATTGAGCTATAAGTGCTCCAAAAATTGCTAAGGGAACTGAAAGCAAAATAATGATTGGGTCAATGTAATTTTCATACTGAGCAGCTAATACCAAAAACACAAAGACCAAACCTAAACCAAAAATCAGAGGGGCTAAACCACCAGAATCTATTTCTTCTAATGCCGTTCCCGACCATTCATAACCATAACCAGGTGATAAAACTGCTTTAGCAACCTGCTCCATTGATTTAATGGCATCGCCGGAACTAAAGCCGGGAGCCGCCGCACCGTTAATTTCAATTGAACGAAATAAATTGTAGTGATTAATTGTTTGTGCTCCCACCGTTGGCGTAATTTTGACTAGGTTACTCAAAGGAATCATTTGATTTTTTTGAGAACGTACAAATAGTTGCCCAATATCTTTGGGGTTAGAGCGAAACTGTTGATCTGCTTGGACGTAAACGCGATAATTACGCTGTTGCAGGTTGAAATCATTAACATATCTTGAACCCAAAGCAGTTTGTAGGGTATTGAAGACATCATCTATAGAAACTTGCAAGGCTTTGGCTTTGTTTCGGTCTACTTCTACCAAAACTTGTGGTGTATCCGCCGCAAAAGTACTAAATACAGCTTGCAATCCTGGGGTTTGATTGGCGCGACCAAGTAACTGACCCATTGCTTGCACTAAATTTTCTAAACCACTATTACCTCTCCGGTCTTGGAGTTGAAACACAAAGCCGCCAAAGTTGCCTAAACCTTGAATCGGTGGCGGATTTACCGGAAAAACTCTGGCTTCGGAAATTGTCATCAATTTCCCACGCAAATTACCAAGAATCGCCTGGACTGACTGATTGGGTTTTTGCCGTTCATCCCAAGGTTTTAAAGTTGTAAAGATAATGCCACTATTGGCAGTGCTACCACTAAAACCAAAACCGCCAACAGCAAAAGTTCCTAAAACTTCCGGAACTTGGAGAATTTCTTGTTCTACTTTGTCCATGACTTCGCTGGTATATTGCAGCGAAACTCCTTGCGGCCCTTGAATGATAGTCAGAAAATAGCCTTCATCTTCGTCAGGTAAAAAGGCCGTTGGTACACTCATGTACAACCAAGCTGTCATTCCCAAGGAGACAATGAATAGCCCAATAATAATACCTTTGATGCGGGTGAGGAAATTAAGCGATCGCGCATAACTTGTTGTTACCCAATCCAAAAATCGATTAATCAGGTCAAATAACCAACTAATCCATCTGGGAGAATGTTGCCCTTGCCGCAGCAGTTGACCACATAAAGCAGGAGTCAAGGTGAGAGCTAAAAAAGTAGAAATAGCGATCGCAAAAGCAATTGTCAGCGCAAATTGCCGATAAAGTGCGCCTGTAGTTCCCGGAAAGAATGCAACTGGCACAAACACCGCCATCAGCACCAGGGAAGTGGCAATTACTGCACCAAACAGTTCTGCCATTGATTCACTTGCCGCCTGACGCGGACTCATACCTTTATCCTGAATAAAGCGGCTGATTTGCTCTACAACAACAATCGCATCATCTACCACCATCCCTGAGGCTAAAGTCAAGCCAAACAAAGTCAAACTATTTATGGAAAAGTCAAAAGCTTTGACGAAGATAAATGTGCCAATTAGGGAAAGAGGAATTGTAATTGCGGGAATTAATGTCGTCCGCCAGTCCTGCAAGAAGACGAAAATCACAATGACAACTAACACCACCGCTTCCATGAGAGTCTTGAATACTTCTGCCAAGGACTCTTCTACAAACAGTGTTGTGTCAAATGCTACCTGATACTTCAATCCTGGCGGAAAGCTCGGAGCCAACTCCACCATTGCAGCTTTTACTCCCTTGGCTACATCCAAGGCATTGCTACCAGGAATTTGATAAATCCCCAACCCTACGGCATCGTTACCGCGAAATCGTAGAAATGTATTGTAATTTTCTGCACCTAGTTCGGCTCTACCAACATCTTTGAGTTTGACTAAGGTGCCATTACCCTCAGATTTGAGGACAATTTCCTCAAATTCTGCCGTATTTGTCAACCGACTGGAAGCACGGACATCTAGCTGGTATTTTTGTCCTTTAGGAGCCGGTTCTTGACCAATTCTACCAGCACCAACTTGTAAGTTTTGTTCGGTGAGTGCGTTGGTGACATCATCTGTGGTCAATCCGCGACTGGCTAGCCGGTTGGGGTCTAACCAGAGGCGCATGGCATAGCGGCGTTCACCAAAGATGCGTACATCGCTGACACCTTTGACTCTTTTTAATGCATCTGCTAAGTAAAGGTCAGCATAATTACTTAAGAATGTATTGTCGTACTCTTTATTTTCTGCGTACAAACCAATCGCTAAGAGAATGCTGTTAGATTGCTTAGAAACTCTCACCCCTGTGCGTTGGACAACATCAGGTAGTTGGGGTTGAGCAACAGAAACCCGATTTTGGACATCAACGGCGGCAATGTCTTTATTTCGGGACGAATCAAAGGTGGCTGTAATATTGGTAGAACCATCGTTGCTGCTACTGGAAGTAAGATATTTAAGTCCCTCAACGCCGTTGATTTGCCTTTCTAAGATATTAGTCACCCCACTTTCAACCACCTCGGCACTGGCTCCGCTATAGTTGGCGGTAACGCTGATTTGTGTGGGGGTAATATCAGGGAATCGGGCGATCGGCAAGGTGGGAATACTGATTAATCCCACCATCAGAATCATGATGCCGCAGACCGTCGCAAAGATCGGTCGCTTAATAAAAAAATCAACAAACATATTTTTGGTAATCGGTAAGTGAAACTGGGGAATTACTGGTTATGTAATTGACACAAAACTTAGTTTTTCCGATTACTCCCCTCTTCCGACTCAGCAATAATTGGCACACCATTATTGAGGTTAAGAATGCCAGAGACAACGATTTTTTCTCCAGCCTTCAGTCCTTCGATAACTTGATAATTATTGCCTTCAATGGCTCCTAACTTGACTGGTTTTTGCACAGCTACTAAAGCAGGCATTCCTGGTTTTGGTTGCTCTGGTGCTTGCGCTACAAACACAAAAGTCTCTCCACCCAAGCGAGAAACGGCTGTGACGGGAATTAAAATGCCTGGGCGTTCATCCCAAACCACTTGAGCTTTAACTAATTGGCGATTGAGCAATTGCCCACCGACATTTGTAAAGGTGGTTTTAGCTAAAACTGTCTGCGAGTTGACACTGGCATCGGGGGAAATAAAAGTGACTTTACCTGAAGCTGTGGGTTGACCTTGGGCATCCAATAATTGCACTGGTAATCCCACGCGCAATTTTTGACCTTGGTCGATGGGGATGGATAGGTTTAGTTCTAAGGAGTCGTTTTTGGTGATGGTGGTGAGATCGTCGCCTTTACTGACAAATTCTCCCAGTTTCACCGGGATATCACCAACAACACCAGTAAATGGAGCGAGGATATTAGTATATTGCAGTTGAACTTGAGCAGTCCGGACTTGAGCTGCTGCCTCACTTACTTGCGATCGCGCTTGGGCAATTTCTTCTCGCCGAGGGCCATTCTCTAATTGCCGTAAATTTTGTTTTTCTTGTTCAACCACGGCAGCTAACTCATTAATATCAGAGCGTCTGCTTTTTCTAACTTGCTCTAGTCGGCGCTGGGCTTCTTGCAAGCGGGCTTGAGCACTACGCTGTTCTTTGAGATATCCTTCTAGTTGGTCTTGGGAAACTGCACCTTCTTTTCTTAATTGTGCGTATCGTTTGGCTCTGGATTGAGCTAGTTCTAAATCTGATTGTGCGGCCTCAATTTGGGATTCAGCTTGGGCAATTTCTTCAGGACGCGCTCCAGCTTGGGCATTACTCAGGCGAATTTGTGCTTGATTTAGTTTGGCTCTAGCTTGGGCAATTTCTTCTTTACGAGTACCTGCTTTCAGTTCAGCCAGTCTTGTCTGGGTACGTTCTAGTGCAGCTTTTGCTTGCTGTACCTGGGATTGAGCATCGTCACTTTGCAGGCGAATAATCACTTGTCCAGTTTGGACGCGATCGCCTTCTTTCACGACAATCTCGGTGACTCGTCCATCAATATCTGGCTTGAGTACCACTGAACGTGGAGCCTCTAAAGAGCCAACAAATTGGGATGTTTCCTGTAAATTTCTAGTCTCTACAGTGGTTAGTTTAACGGGAACTCCCTTCGGTTGATTAGCCCCTGCCCGAGAACTGGAAGCCGTATTAATCGCTGGTTTCATCTGCCACCAGTACCAACGAGCACCAAGACCAATAATTAACAAGATACTTCCTATCACCAAAAGCCAATGACGTTTTTTCCCTGGCACATATGCTTGCTCTGGCTGGAGTTGTGGCTGTTCTGGTTCAGAGGAAGGGGAATCGGTGACAGCAGGCTTCTCCGCCTCAACAGGAGTAGAATAATCGGGAAACTTAGAGTCAGACATCTTCACTTTTTCACCTTGATATTTCAAATTTGGCGATGCTTTGATATCATTTCCGACTCAAGACTTATCATTAGGGCTGACGTTCTGACGTGCAGGGATTTTGATAATAAGTGATGACTCAGACTTGATATTCGCAGAAACGTTATTATTGGTAGATTGCAGACATCTGCTGATCCCAGAGTCTATGTTCCGATCAATCTCTGGAAGAGGGAAGATTTATATTGATTGGCAGAGTACTAATAGCACTGACAAATAAATTCACACAAGTCTCGATGTAGGATTCGGTACTATATCCTAATGTTGTTGGTGTCGCAGTACGACGTAGCATCCCGGAAAGCAACATACCTGTAAACATATCTACTGCTGGTGTTAAATCTAGAATTGGCTGCACTGTACCTTTCTCTTGCCCTTTCTGTAAGTATGCAACCAGTTTTTCGTTTAATGCTTGACAAGCATCATGTAGTATCTGCCGAGCTGCATCAGGATGTCGCTTTGCTTCTCCAATGAATGTGCGAATCAAGGCTTCATGCTCTTCTAACATTTGATTGTAAAGCCATGCATAATGTCTCAGATCTATATACAAATCCTGAGTCCATTCGTCCTGATTACCTAAAGCTTCTACCTGCAACGCGATTACTTGCTGGATGACAGCAGCTAATAATTGCTCTTTGTTCTGGAAATGGCGAAACAAAGTGATCTCATTTACCCCAGCGACACGGGCAATTTCACGGGTTGTCGCCCCAGCTAACCCGGCATTGGCAAACACCTCGGTTGCTGCTGCTAATAGGCGCGCACGAGTTTGCGCGGTTCTAGAAACTAAATTTTCCATGCAAGTACTTGCTTACATTTTCAGGACTACTGCACATTATAGTGCATATGTCAGGAAAAAACTTTGATGGTTTTTTATTTGTTGCCGTTGCTACTTGAATATTTATTTAATTAAAATTTAATTAAAAACTCACTTACATGATGGGATTTTATCTATCTTCTACATGAGAAAATATAAATCTTCTCCAGTAATTAAAGAAAGTTGAGAATTATCTAATTTTTCGAGTTGATGAGTTACGATTCGATTCGCTTGTTGCTCAATACTGCGCTCAAATAATGTGCGAACATATCGACCATTCCCAAATGTTTTATTACGCTTCTCGTAGGCTGAAAAAAATACTTTTTGCAGGACTATATAAGCAGATAAATCAATTGAATATCCGTTCTCAATACAGAATTTCTTAAAAATAGCCAGCAATTCATCTGGCTGATAATGGTCAATATATAAAAAACGGTTGATGCGCGACTTCAAGCCAGGATTTGATTCGATAAATTTCTCCATTTCATCAGCATAACCAGCAACAACCACAGCCATGCGATCGCGTTGGTCTTCCATGCGTTTTAATAATACTTGTATGGCTTCTTTTCCGAAGTCATTGGGTGTATCATCGGGAACTAACATGTAAGCTTCATCAATAAATAATACGCCACCTATTGCTTGCTGGACAGCACTTTCTACCCGTAATGCAGTTTGACCGATGTATCCACCAATAATACCGGCACGGTCTGTTTCCACAACATGTCCCCGTTCTAAAAACCCTAATTGTTTATACAATCTCCCTACTAATCGAGCAATTGTTGTTTTACCAGTTCCTGGTGGTCCATATAACATCAAATGTAGTGAGGTTTGTATAGTTTTTAGTCCTCTTTGTTTCCTTTCTGTTTGGACTTTGAGAAAATTTGCTAGGGATAAAAGTTGCTCTTTAGTATGTTCATGTCCGATTAATGCATTTAAATCGGCAATTATCTTTTCCAAAGTATCATCAGTGGGTGGTTCATGCTCGACAAAATTAGCTTTTGTCTCTGGTTTAGTGTCTTTAGCATCTTTTCTTGATTCTTCAGGTTTTTTGGAAATCTCAGGACTACTAATAATTAAGTTATGAATCTTAATTTGTATTTTGTCATGAATTACAAAACCAAAGCTTTTACCCAAAACATCCATCACGTGTACAGCTAAAAGAGTCTCCACCAAGGTACTATTAATATAAAAATCGACAAAATCCCCGACTTTACGGATTCCCAAAATATTGACACGATTGTCGATTTGAATGCGATCGCATTTTTTCCAATTCGCAAAATGCGTTAAAATACCGTCTTTGTAATGAGTAATTCGATACAAGCCACTGCCAGAAATAATAAACTCAAAAAAGTTACTGGTATCTAATACCCCCCAAACAAAGCCATAGCCATAACCATCTGTACCACTTGACTTTTCCAAGGTTATATGGATTTGAAACTCATGGCGATCGTAAAAAAAATCTGCTGAGTTCCAAGTTAACCAGTAAGTATCGCCGGAACGTTTATGGTCAAATAAATAACAATTATCTTTGAGGGTAAGGCTACAATCTACATCATCCCGCGTTACCCATTTTCGGCTATTTTCCGGGGAATTTTGCTCAGAAAAATGTCTTCCCGGTAAGTTTTCCTGAAAGTGTTCCTCGAATATCAACATTGCGGTTCCCTTCTCAAGCCATGTGGAGATTCCATAGCATAGCGACTCCTGATGAGTATCGCCTAGGGATAGCTACAAGAATACATGACTATTTTTCGGAAAATATTTTGATAAATGATTCATTTATTTGATTTATCAGCTTTTTGAGAAAAGCTGATTGGTTAAATTCTGAATTTATCTCATTTGCCTCTGGGTAAATTTGATGATTTGACAATTTCGCCTCCGAGGCAATTTTTCCAGTAAATATTAAGCTGAATTTTGGAGGGAGAAAACCGATTTGTCAATAAACAAATAGGATTATTCTAGATGCTGGAATTCCGGAAACTGGCTTTCTTTAGTCTCGATATCTTGAAGTTTTTCTCTTGAGCTAATAAATAGCCTCTAATGTCCCTTTGCTTCCAACTCTATTTTTCCGTAATCTAGTTTAATAATTCGATCAGCAATGTGAAAATAGCGGTCATCATGGGTAATTACTAGCACAGTTTTACCTTTGTCTCGCAACTTTGGTAATAATTCATTATAAAATATGTCTTTAAAATTTGGGTCTTGGTCAGCAGCCCATTCATCAAATAGGTAAATTGCTCTATCTTCTAAGTATGCTGTTAGTAAAGCTAAACGTTTACGCTGTCCTTGGGAAAGGGAAGTGGTTGAAATTACACCATCTTTAATTGTGACTTTATCTTGGATTTGAAGTAATTTTAAATAATCCTGCACTTGTTGTTCGGAATAATTTTTTTCTAATCCTAATAATTCATCAAATAAATAAAAATCTGCAAAAATCACCGAAAAATGTTGACGATACCACTCACGATTTTCGTCATTAATTAATTCACCATCAAAATAAATATTGCCACTTTCGGGAACATATAAACCAGTAATTAATTTCGCTAGAGAAGACTTACCACTCCCATTTCCACCCACAATAAATATTAATTCCTGTGGGTAAATATTTAAATCGATCGCACCTAAAGTAAAACTACTATCTTCTTCACCTGTATGATAGGTATGGGTGACTCCTTTGAGTTCTAAACTTTGCCAAGATGCTTCTATCTGATGCGGAACTGTGTTCACTTCAGCACGACTTGCCAAGGACAATCCTAGAGATTCTATTTTTGCCAAAGCGATACCAGCTTGGCTAAGTTGAGGAATTTTGCTGATGATGTTATCCATCGGCATCATTAAATATGTGAAAGTCAAAATGTAGCTGTACAATGTGAGTTGATTAATATTAATAAAATTTGGCAGTGCAAATAAGACAAAACCAATCGCAAAGAAGAATATAAATCTGCCCCAAGTATTTGTAGTGGCAAAAAATGTTAACCCACGAGTGTAATGATGTTTATATTTATTAGCGGTTGTTTGTAATTGTTGAGTGAGGAAACTCTGCCGTCGTTGATAATGTAACTTTAGTTCTTTTACAC
Source organism: Calothrix sp. NIES-4101 (assembly GCA_004296455.1). Classification (GTDB taxonomy): domain Bacteria; phylum Cyanobacteriota; class Cyanobacteriia; order Cyanobacteriales; family Nostocaceae; genus Brunnivagina. The sequence continues at coordinate 1,538,107 of AP018280.1, read as the reverse complement.
CTTCTGTAATCGTGCGAAAATGTTTAAATAAGATATCTTCATCTTCCCGCGCCATTGCCAGATTTTTTCTTCCTTGGTTAGTAATCCATTCGCAACTACTAATAGCGACGATTGCAATTCCAATTACGATCAGAATGACTAACCATGAAAGCCAAGTAATATATATTAAACAACCCAAAACCATCGTCGCATCAATACACAAAAAAGGTATTGCATAAACTGCAACTGCAATCGTTTTGACATCTTCCGTCAAATTTGCCAACAAACGAGGATTTCCCATCGCTTCCAGATGGCTTAATTCCGAACTGAGAATTTGCTGGCTCAGACGCATCCGCAGTTGCAAGACAGCCTGCTGGGAGAGGCGAATCAAAACTACCTGGGAAATAATGCTAGTCACCAGCGAAATGATTGCCAAACCCATGAAAAGCCAAGCCAGCAGCGTTATTGGTACACCTGAATTGCGAGTTGTGGCACTGCTCACTAAAGCAATAAGACTAGCACTACTTGCGCCGCTCAAAAATCCGGTAATAATAGCTATACTTACCATTTTCCATTGCGATCGCAGTAAAAAGAGAATTAAATTCATGAAGTCGTTAAATTGATAATGAATCAGAATCAAACATAAGCCATTTTAGATTTAGAAATCTATTTCAAAAAAAATCATACTTTTTGTATAGTTTTTTAGCAGAATATTTCTCACCTTTAGCTGTTTATTTTTAATTGCAATCATGTTTGCGTTACAGAATGTAACTTTTTGATTTCGATTTAGTCTTCTCTAAAGATAAATATTCTAAACTGATACGCAATGTATACAAATTTATTTTCACAAGAAAAACTCAAAATTTTGTCAAATCTGTCTACCTAAATAATTATTGTTGGGGGGAGAATTGGGAATGACTACAAATCTAACGTCTTTAGATAACCCAATTAGATTAGAAACAGACTTGAAACTTAACAACATTTCATCAACTCCAAAAACTTCAGAACAACAGCAGACTCGTTACCAACCTGTAAATCATCGCCGTATTCTTTGCATTTTTCCCAAGTATAGCCGTTCTTTTGGTACATTTCACCATGCTTATCCCCTCACAGGAAGGGTAAAAGCCTTTATGCCACCACAAGGTATTTTAGTTGTGGCTGCTTATTTACCTAAAGAGTGGGAAATTAAATTTGTAGACGAAAATATTAAACCAGCAACATCAAAAGATTACCGTTGGGCGGATGCAGTAATTGTTAGCGGAATGCATATACAGCGCCCCCATATGCATAAAATTAACCAACTGGCACACAGTGAAGGTAAAATTACAATTATTGGTGGCCCTTCAGTGTCTGGTTGTCCGGAATATTATCCAGATTTTGATATTTTGAGTATTGGAGAATTGGGAGATGCTACCGATAAAATAATTGAATATTTAGATAAAAATAATCAACGTCCATCCCAACAAATTCGGTTTGAAACAATAGAAAGATTACCCTTAACTGAGTTTCCCACACCAGCATATCATTTACTTAATCTTGACCAATATTTTCTTGCCAATATCCAATTTTCTAGTGGTTGTCCTTACCATTGTGAGTTCTGCGATATCCCCGAACTTTATGGCAACAATCCCCGCATGAAAACCCCGGAACAGGTTATCAATGAATTAGATACCATGCTTAAATATGGCAACATTGGGGCAGTCTATTTTGTTGATGATAACTTTGTCGGCAATCGTCGTGCCGCGATGGAGTTGTTACCCCACCTAATCGAATGGCAAAAACGTCACGGTTATCCGGTACAGTTTGCTTGCGAAGCAACTTTAAATTTAGCGCAGAGTCCGAAACTATTGGACATGATGCGCGAAGCTTATTTTTGTACAGTATTTTGTGGAATTGAAACTCCGGAAACCAATGCACTCCAAGCTATTTCCAAAACTCATAATTTAAGTATGCCCATACTTGATGCCGTAAAAACCCTCAATAGTTACGGAATGGAAGTAGTTTCTGGCATAATTATGGGACTAGATACTGATGATAGCGGAACATGCGATCGCATTCTCCAATTTATCCAATTATCCCAGATTCCTCTTTTAACAATTAATCTCCTTCACGCTTTACCAAGAACCCCTTTATGGCGAAGGTTGGAAAATGAAAAACGATTAGTGTTTGATGAAAGTCGAGATTCTAATGTTGAGTTTTTGATGCCCTATGAACAAGTGGTAGAGATGTGGCGGCGTTGTATTACGACTGCTTACCAACCGGAATTTTTATATCGCAGGTTTGCCTATCAAATGGAAAATACTTATCCTAATCGTATTAAAGTACCTAATAGTCCAGCTAGAGTTTCCAGAGCTAATATTATCAAAGGCTTGACATATTTGAGCAATATTTTACTGAGGGTTGGTATCTTTAGTAATTACCGCCAGACATTTTGGGAAATGGCAAAACCAGCTTTTCAAAAGGGTGATATTGAAGGCTTAATTCATGTGGGTTTAGTTGGACATCATCTCATTAAATTTGCGATGGAATGTAGCACAGGGAAAGAATCAGCCTCTTTTTACTCACAGAAGATTCGTCATGCTGTTCGTAGTTAATTTCCAATGTTTAAGAGATTAGCTATGACAGCAAAGTTAAAAATACGGGATGTAGAATTTACCAGGTTTTATACTATGTACTTTATTTACTTATCCAGTATTTAGATAATCAGATACTCTTAATTAAATACAAAACTTTTGTAATATCTTCTCCTCTATTCGTTTTGATTGTAATCATGTAATTGACAATGGCAGTAAAAACTTGGGATGCAAAAATAGCTAACTGGCTAGTTCAACCTTTAAAAAATACTTGGGTAACACCAAATCATTTAACTACAGTTAGATTAATTACTGGACTAGCAGCAGCATTTATATTAGGAATTGAGCCAAAATTAGCTAATATTGGTGCTTGTGTTTTTGCACTATCTAATTTTTTAGATCATACGGATGGTGAATTAGCTCGAATAAGTGGAAAAAGTAGTAAATTAGGTCATGTATATGACTTAGCTAGTGACGCTATTATTCATATTTTAATATTCTTAGGGATTGGCATTGGTTTGAGGAATACCCAATTAGGTTATTGGTCAATATTAATGGGCTTGGTGTCGGGGATTGCAGTTGCTTTTATTTTTCATTGGCGAAATCAAATGGAACAAAAACTAGGAAAAGATGCAAGTCGTCAGCCAAATTTTTGTGGATTTGATATTGAAGATATTTTATATTTATTTCCAATAGTGACAATATTAAATGGTTTGATACCTTTATTAATTGCAGCAACAATTGGTGCACCAGTTTTTGCTATTTGGGTATTTTGGGAATATCAAAAAGTCAACAATTCAAATGTTAGATATTAAATAATTCAAATGAACGCAGATTTAAAAAATATCTTATCCTCAATTACTCTAACATCACTGAAAGAAAAATTTCAAGTCCAAGACGAATTTTTAGTGATAGAAAATTTTCTACCCCAGTCAATTTTAAATAACTTTATTACAAATTTACCTCAACTTAATTCTGTAATTAATCGGAATTATATTCCCAATCATAAAAAAGGAGGTAGTGTTAGTAAATATAGTCTCGACAATCTCGCACCCTTATTTAAGGAATTCTATAATTTACCATTTTTTTTAAATTTTTTGCGAGAAATTACAGGCGAGCAATTACTTCCTTGCCCAGCAGATGATGCCCATTCATATGCTCTTTACTACTATACCGAACCGGGTGACCATATCCAATATCATTATGATACTTCCTATTACAAAGGTAAGCGTTTTACCGTTCTTTTAGGTTTAGTTGATAACTCTAGTTGTAAACTTGAATATCAACTTTATCGCCGTCACCCAAACCGCGAAACTCAAACCTATTCTTTAACCCTAAATCCCGGTACATTGGTTGTATTCAACGGTGACAAACTATATCATCGCGTTACACCTTTGGGAATCAATGAGGAACGCATTGTATTGACATTAGAATATGTCACTAATACCAACATGGGTAATTTTCAACGCTTTATCTCCAACATGAAAGATGCGATCGCATATTTTGGATTTCGTCAAGTATTTCTCAAACCTCGTATTCATCGATAATAGTCAATTGTGATTATATCTATTAATTCCTGGGTAATTTCTCAACTAAATTTTCACCTTCTTACTAATCACAAACACGCAAAGAATGCAAAAAATTTCCTCAACCCCAAATAAATCAACAAAAACATTAAAATCCAAGAAATCCACACAACTAAAAAAACTACTCCAATCTCCAGAACTCCAGTTTATTATGGAAGCACACAACGGAGTTAGCGCCCGCATTGTTGAAGAAGCTGGATTTAAAGGGATTTGGGCAAGTGGACTTGCGGTTTCCGCCCAATACGGTGTGCGTGATAATAATGAAGCAAGTTGGACGCAAATTGTAGAGATGTTGGAATTTATGTCCGATGTGACTCAAATTCCCATTTTGCTGGATGGGGATACCGGATATGGAAACTTTAATAACATGCGCCGCTTAGTTAGAAAACTCGAACAGCGAGAAATTGCTGGCGTTTGTATCGAAGACAAATTATTCCCCAAAACCAACAGTTTTATTAATGGGGAAAAACAACCCCTTGCAGACATCGAAGAATTCTGTGGCAAAATCAAAGCTGGCAAAGATAGTCAACTTGATGAAGATTTTTGTATTGTTGCTCGCATTGAAGCATTGATTGCTGGCTGGGATTTATCAGAAGCACTACGACGTGCAGAAGCATATCATGTTGCCGGAGCCGATGCGATTCTCATTCACAGTAAGTCTTCTCGCCCCGATGAAATCATTGCTTTTGCCAAAGAATGGGCAAGTCGCACACCTTTGATAATTATCCCCACAAAATATTACAGCACCCCCACCGAAGTCTTTCGTCAAGCCGGGATAAGCTTAATAATTTGGGCTAATCACATGATACGTGCAGCCGTTGCTAGTATGGAAGCGATCGCACGCGAAGTTCAAGTCAGCGAAACATTAGTTAATATTGAAGAAAAAATTGCTCCCATCAAGGAAATTTTTCGGCTCCAAGGTGCGGAGGAACTTCTGGAAGCGGAAAAGCGCTACTTTGGCAACGGCAAAAATCAAAGTAATGCAATTATATTGGCAGCCACGCGAGGGGAAGAATTACACGGGTTAACCAGAGATAAGCCTAAAGTGATGTTACCCATTGCCGGGAAAGCATTACTCAGACACGTAGTAGATAAATTCAAAAAATTGAATATAAACGATATTTCCCTTGTTGCCGGGTACAAAGCGGAAACCATTGATGTTCCGGGGATTAAAATTATCCACAATCCCGAATACGCCACCACCGGAGAACTCGCTTCCCTGGTTGCAGCCAAAAATCAATTTAGTGATGACATGCTGGTGACATATGGCGACTTACTATTTAGAAGCTACATATTAAGAGACTTACTCGAATCCGCCGGAGAAATTATTACTGTTGTCGATTCTGCCATGAAAAATAAGTCTACTAGCGGTTCTCCCGACTATGCATACTGTTCCCAAGCTGACGAACTTTCTTTATTTGGACAGGATGTCAATCTCTTACAAATCAGTAAAAACAAGCAAATAGAAAGTAATCAAAACTACAACAAATCTCATGGACGTTGGATTGGCATGTTACGTTGTCAAGGGCAAGGTAGGCAATGGGTAGAAGCTGCATTATGTCAACTCCAAGCCCAACCAGAATTTAACAAGATGAATTTAGCAGATTTATGTAATCATCTCATTAGCCAAGGTAAAACCATCAAAGTATTATATATTCGCGGTCACTGGCTGGATATCAACTCTTTGGACGATTTAGATTTAGCCTTCCAATTACATGGATAATATCGGCGAAATTGATATTATTCTCGATCATCCGATAAAACTAACGGAGTATATTGAAGCCTTAAGGATTAACTGCAAAATACTCCGTTGTTTGCATATACCTAATTACCACTTCTCTTTTTGTCTTGTTTAAAGGCAAAATCGTCTTCCTTCATTGTGACAATACCATGAATCCCAATCGCCGCGATCGCAGCACCGATAAATCCCCAAGTCCCATCAGTAAAGGCATTGACACGATGTGCGAGACTGCGATGATAGGCTAAATCTAATTGTCGAGTGCTACCATCCCCGTCACGTGACAACCGAGCAATGTAATCTTCGGTTCTTTCCAAAGCGTTATAATCAATATCGAATGAATAAAGTGATGAACCCATGACAATTAAACCGGGTATCACTAATGCAATTAACAGTATTCCTCTACCGCCACTCATTTCGACCTCACAAGGGTAATATATGCAATCAATGCTGACATAGGCAGTTTTTGGCGTTAGTATCTGACAAACAATTACCAAAATAGTGAAGTGGTGTAATTGAACGGTTTTTTTTGGGAATAATAGGCTTGTCGTTTGCATTTCCTAGCTGTGGTGAGTTTAACAGCATGAGAACCGTTTATTTAAAAAAGCAGCAATTATTTTTAGGATTAGCTTTTACTATTAGCTGCATTGTTTGTATTTTCTGCACATCCCTACCAGCAAATTCACTTTCGGGACAAATTAAATCTGCACCCATCGAAACCCTTAAACAACAACAGCAGCAACTCAAGCAACAACATCAAGAAGTTGTCAAAGAACGTACGCGACTAACTAATCTCCAAAACGTTGCTCAAGACAGACTCAACAACCTCCAGCAAAACCTGCAAACCACAAATTCCCAAATTCAAGATAGTAGCAATCGTCTGCAACTAGCGAGTGGACGTCTCCAGCAACTGCAAACTGAATTAGCCAATGCCGAAAAAACATTTGTAGATAGACAGAATGCTACAAATGCCAGGTTGCGATTTTTACAGCGATCGCCAAACCATCATGGATGGGCTATATTGCTTCAAAGTCAAAGCATTAGCGACTTTATGACGAGAAGACAACACTTACGTATGGTGTATCAAGCAGACCAGAAAATTCTCGCGAAACTTACAGAAGAAGCAAATAAAATTACCCAACAAAAAACCAATGTTGAACAAGTGAAAAATGAAATTAGCTTGATTCAGCAACAACTATTCGCCCAACAAGCCGACTATCAAACCCAGTCAGCATCCCAGCAAGAATTAATTCAAAGATTAAATAGCGATCGCAATGCCCTTGCTGCCGCCGAAAATCAACTCCAGCAAGACTCAGAAGCCATAGGCAACCTCATTCAACAAAAAATAGCTGAAGCTAATGCAAGAGAAAGCACCGCAAAAGCGATCGGTAAACGCTTTTTGGAAGGTACTGGCATATTTGGATTTCCTAGTGATGCACCCATCAGCAGCCCCTTTGGTTGGCGAACACATCCCGTTCTCGGTTATCGTCGTCTGCATACAGGAATAGATTTTGCTGGTGCTTATGGTAGCCCCATCCGAGCCGCCGACTCCGGTACAGTTATCTTTGCAGGCTGGTATGGTGGTTATGGCAATGCGGTAATTATTAGCCACGGTAAAAATATTGCCACCCTCTATGGACATAGTAGTCGGTTATATGTGTCGGAAGGGCAGTCGGTACAACGCGGACAACAAATCGCCGCAGTCGGCTCCACAGGCTTATCAACTGGCCCTCACTTACATTTTGAAGTCCGTCGAAATGGTACACCAATCGATCCATCTGGCTTTTTGTAAGAGACTTTTATAAGCTCTTAGGAATTTGGATTAAATTAAAGTACAAAATTAGGGTGCTGTTAGCGGAGCGTAACGCACCATTCCCAAGCAAATTGTCAATTCTCATTCCTAAAAAACAAATCAATATCTGATCTCCGTTTGCCCTCGCATCCAGATTCCCCCTTTTTTTGCCAAAAGCTGTTATAATCATTAGGCCAATGAATAAGGGCGTGTAGCTCAGTGGATAGAGCGTCAGGTTCCGGTCCTGTAGGTCGGGGGTTCGAGTCCCTCCACGCTCGTTAAACTATTAATTTTTAAATTACCTTGTTCAACTTGGCAAATTAATGCCTGTCTCGAAACAAATATAGTTTTGTTAAACTCCTTTTGGATTTTAGATTTCATGAAGCCTAGCAAACCTATGTTTAAAATAACTAATGTTTGACTTTAAAAATTGACATTTTACAAAACTAGTGTTTACAGGCAAAGATAAAGAAGTAATAAAAATCAAATCAAAATCAAAATTGTTGGAGGAGCAGTCTATGATTGCACTCACTCAATGTTGTCCTAGACACAGCCATTCCTCTATTACCAAGTTTAGCTGTATCTCTCAATAAAAGCACGCAGATAAAGACTGAACGCAACGTTGAATTCAACGACATGGCTGGAAGCTAACCCAAGCTAGTCTCGAAAACATCGAAGTGTTTAAATCAACCATGCAAAAATTAATCGTCAAACAGAACCAATAATTGAATTAAATATTCATGGTTCATTGACAACATTAGAGAGAGTCAACTCACAAGTTAACCTCCTAACTTAAATTATTTCCTTCCCAATCTGCTCAGATTTATATAAATATGCAAGATTTGTTGAAAGACATACCAGTTAGACTGATTAAACGGGAAAGCTGGTTAAACCTCGGTCGCATCGTCCAAGCACTAGAACTAATTCAAGACCTAATCATCATTTCCTTATGTATCGGGTTGTTTAGTTTCATGGTGCTGCAAATCAAAACCATGTTCCTTTCCCTAATTCCCCCAATCCACTTTCACACCGTCATGGCAGATATCCTGTCATTACTAATTCTAGTAGAACTATTCCGCTTGCTAATTATTTACCTCCAAGAACAACGAGTATCTATCGGAGTTGCTGTGGAAGTTTCTATAGTATCCGTCTTGCGGGAAATGATCGTCAACGGTGTCCTCGAAATCACATTTATGCAAGTATTAGCCGCTTGTGCATTCCTACTAGTACTAGGCATATTACTTATAATCCGAGTATGGCTGCCGCCCACCTTTGAAGGAATCGATCCCGAACAAGAAATTTCCAAACGATACAAAAAACACCTCGCCCAAGAGATCACTGAAGTCAAACATCATCCTGAATTCTAAAATCTCTCTACTCTCTTTGACTTGGCATCTGAATCTGCTGACATTTTTTAATTTGCAAGGAGTTAATTAAAAGTAATATCCTTTCTCCAAAATCTGGCAACACATCAAAGAAATTCCCTTCTCCATCTCCACATCCCCGCGTCACCATCTGTCACTTTTCTTGTGAAGAATTGGTATAACACAGTGCGGGGATTCCCACCATCGAGCAAACTTTGCTGCATTTTGCCTGCTCCCAGCATGTAAATGTCATGCGTAACCCCTTCCTAAGTTAGCTAAAGACTCATATCATAATTCTTTTTATACTCAAACTTGACAAAGTAAAGCAGAATAGTACTGGTCATTTCGGGATTTTATTAATAACATCTGTAGCTAGTCATAGACAACAGATTAGACAGCAATTAATACACAACCAGCAACTACATTCTTCATGACTTATGTCAAGAGTATTACCGAGTCAATTTATATCGAATATCTTAGGGAACCGTTTGCAGAGTAATTACAAGTTCTTATTGGTTACTGTAATTTCCTTAGTTTTGACAAATCCTGCGCGCGCTCAAATGAATGGCGAGGCATTGCCACCAACTCCAGTTAACCAAGATACCTACTACACTGTTCCTCGTGTGAATAATGGAGATGGTAGAACTTACGACTATCAAGCACCCAATGTCAACCAATCTACGCAATACAATCAAACATCTACTTATCAATACAATCAATCAGCCGAACGTTTTTCGGTGTTTGTTGATAGTGGTGGTTACAACGTGCAACTATTACCAGTGGTGAAGCGAGTGGAACCATCAGCCTATATCCGCAGTTTTGGAGGACGTGCCGTTATCCAAGCAGGTATTTTTAGTCGTCAGCAAAACGCAGTATTGAGAATCCAGCAGTTGTTAGCTACTGGAATTAATTTGAATAACCTGCGCTTGTTTAACCTCACTAGCGGACAAGAATTAGCCCTGACTCCTGCTAATGGAGGAGGTAATAATCCTGGGGGAAATCCAAATCAAAACCAACAACGTTCCAACTATTATTACGTGGCAATTCCGGCTCCAGCAGAGGAATTTCCCGCAATTGAAACTAGAATTCAAAGTAGTCTGGGGCAATCTTTAAATAATGTTTCTTTGCTGCGGAGAAATAGCCCCCGTGGTACACATATTGCAGTTGGACCATTCGCAGAACGTTCTCAAGCCGAAAAATGGAATGCTGCGATTAAGGATGCTGGACTGAGTAATGCCAGGGTGTATTACGGGAAATAGGGAAGAGGCGCGGAGATGGGGAGAGAGGAAGATAATTTTGATCTAACAAATCATAATCAAGCCCGGCTAATCAGTTCTTATTAATTTTTCTCCGCGTCGTTTTTATTGCAATTATTTTCCTATATTTTCTCTTCTCCCCGTCTTCTACAATGCCCGATGTGCCATACCCCATCCGAAAATTCTCGAATTGACTGTAATAAGGATTTTCGGCGCGGCTCTTGGATAAAAATAAGTGGAATCAGAGCTATTAATCGACACAAGCAGGAAATAGTGAAAATTCCTGGTAAACCACCAGAAATGGGGTTTTCTGCTAAAAAACCACCGATAGTTGTCCCCAAAGCACCACTCGCACCAGCAACCGCAGCTGCGATCGCAAAATAATTTACCTGGTTTCGTAATGGTGCAATTCCTAACTGTAAATTATTGTTACACAAGTCAATTGCTGCCCAAGTCCCTCCAGCCAAAATATGTAGAAGCGGCAACCACAACCAAATGTCTAAATTACTACCATTTACTCCTAGCCATAAAATCGGTGTAATCGCCACTAAAATCCCCACCCAAATTAAGATTGAACGATTGCCAATTCTGTCTGCTAAGCGACCCCAAAGTACCATTAACAACAGATTTGCTCCGGCTTGAATGCTGCCATAAAATGTCACCCAACTAACATCAAGTGCCAGTGTATCCAACATGTAAAAATTGAAAAACGGCGCGCTCAAATTCACAGCAAACATCCATAAGCCAAAATAGCCAAGAAAAGTTAAAAAGTTTTGATTCTGCCAAATTGGAATATTGGGGATGGGACATTGGGGATTAGAGGAGAGGTGAAGTATATTTCCATCTGTATTTCTATCTTCCCCTGTCTCACCATCATCCTTTTGCTGATTCCCTATTCCCTCTAATCCACAGCGATTCTGTTGCTGGGGGTTGATATCAACTTTAAAATACTGACATCCCAGGCTAATAAATCCCGCCAAAATTCCTATGCCTAAGACAACACCGTAACCTTGTAGAGTGCCACCGTACCAAGTAGAAACTGCAACTCCTGCCAAGGGTACGCAAATCAAGTTAGTTAAACTCGCAACACTACTACGAATCCCAAAATATCTTCCTCGCAAGCGTCGCGGTACAATCACTGCCAACCAACTCAACCAGGATGCACCGCCTAATCCACCCAGTAAGTGCGTGGTTAGAACTATTACTAACGTGAGAATTATCAGTTGGTGTGAATCGACTACACCCCAGCCAGCTAGCCAGATACCAACAGCTAATAATAGCCAGAGAACACGGGATGTACCATATATCCACATTGAATAGCGAAAACGGCTGGTGGTTTTTTCTGAAAAGTATGCCCCTAAAGGTTGAATCAAGTTTACCAGCATCGGAATTGAGGAGAGCATCCCAAATACAACTGGACTTGCTCCCAACTCAACCAAAAAATTGCTCAGTAAAATTCCGCCAGTGGTAATTGAGAAAACTGCTGCAAAGACTGCATCTATTGTTGAAGCTTGTAGAGAAGTGCGAATTGCAGTTTTGGGAATTTTAAGTGGATTCAGTGGAGATTCAGATACCAGAATTGGTTGACTTTCCGGCTTTCCTGGGGAAAGAGGAATGGTTGTTATATCTGGTAGCAGATGAGCAGAGGTTTCAAGCCGAATAGAATCCATGAGCTATCTGTGAGTTGATTCGGTAAATTGTTTTGGTAATTCGCTGAGAGGAGTCAGGATTTGGGAATCAGAATCGGGGAATCTGGTATGTCCAAATAGTCAAAATTGAATTTTTGGATTTATATTTTCGATTTTTATTTTGGATTTATATGCATATGCTGTTGTCCAGAATTAATCATGAGAAATTCTTACCCTAGAAGAAGTAGCTTGCGTGTCTACCCTGAGGGGTATAACAGGTAGTGAGTATTTTGTGTTGTGAATTCTGACTTTTGGCTCTTGACTTTTGATTTTTTTGTTCATTGGGGAAGCAAGAGTGGGTACTCGTTTCCGTAAAAATACTAAGTTTTCGTTATTTTACCTTGCATTTCGCAATAAAAATTCAAACCTTGTGAATATTTATTCAGTTATAAAAGCGCTATAAGTTGACTTAAATAGTCTTTCATCCAAATTTTGTGATGAGAAAAACCGTGTTCAATTTTCTTGGTTTAGTAGTTGCGATCGCACTTAGTGTCGTTGGCTGCAATCACCTACCACTACCAACTACAACCCCAGTAGCCGATGTTACCACTATTAAACTTAGTGGTTGGGGTGCTTCTCCTTCGGAACAAAGACTGCTCAAAAGCGTGCTCCAAGATTTTGAGGTGCAACACCCCAATATTAAAGTCAAATATGAAGTTATTGCTGACCAATACATGGATGTGATGAAAACCCGGTTGGTTGGCGAGGCTGCTCCCGATGTCTTCTATTTAGACGCATTGGAGGCTCCTTTTTTAATGAGTCAAAATGTCTTAGAACCGCTCGATGGCTATATAAAACCCGAATTTGATTTACCGGATTTTGAAGAAACATTACTTAATATTTTTAAACAGAATAATCGTATCTATGGTTTACCCAAAGACTATTCAACTTTGGCACTGTTTTATAACAAACAAGCCTTTGCCAATGCTGGTATCGAAAATCCGCCTACAACTTGGGAGGAACTGCGTAGTGATGCAAAATTGTTAACAAAGGATACAAATAAAGACGGGAGAATTGACCAGTATGGGTTTGGCGAAACACCCGAATTAGCCAGACAAGCGTATAAAATCAAAGCTTTTGGGGGTAGAGTTGTTGACCCCAATAGCCGTGCCACTTTTGCCAACCAATCCGCCCTCAAAGGGCTGCAATTAGTTTTAGACCAGTATCAAAAAGAACGCTCATCCGCCCAAAAAACCGATGTGGGGACAAATTCAGGTAGTGAAATGTTTGGGCAAGGTAAAGCGGCAATGGTGATTGAGGGGAATTGGGCAATACCTTTTCTCAAAGAAACCTTTCCCAAGTTAGATTTTGCGATCGCGGAAATCCCCAAAGTCAACAATCAATCGGGAACAATGGTGTTTACAGTTGCCTATGTGATGAACAAGCAAAGCAAACATAAGCCTGAAGCCTGGGAATTAATTTCTTACCTGACAGGTAAGGAAGGAATGCAGAAATGGACGGGAACGGGTTTTGCTTTACCGACTCGTAAATCTGTAGCTGCAAACTTAGGTTACGATCAAGACCCCTTGAGGTCTTCTCTCGTGGCTGGTGTAAATTATGGCACACCTTGGCAAATGGGGAAATTCCCAGCTGCAATTGTCAATAGCTTTGATAACCAATTTATTAGTGCCATGTTGGGGGAACAAAGTCTCCTCCAAGCCATGCAAAGGGCACAAAATCAAGCGAATCAATTAATTAAGACACTTGATTAATAAGACATTTAAATTAATTAAACCTGTAAAACCATCACCTCTTCGCCAGCTAGCACCACTTTTTGTCCCACAGGTAAAACGGCGAGGGCATTGGTGTGTGCCAAATTAATCAAATTCCCGGAGACTTGATTCCCAGCAGCTAAGAAAAATTCATAAATCCCATCAACAAGATTTAATTTTCCCCAAATATAACTTTCACGCTTACCGTCAGAACGCAATTCCTGAGATACCTTCGCCCGAATCCAAACAGGTTGCCATCCATTCGTTAACCCAGATAATTTTCTGATGGTGGGCTGGACAAACCGCCAAAATGTCACTAATGCCGCCGCCGGATTGCCAGGTAAACCGAAATATATGGGGTGTCGGCAATCGCGAAGAGAAAATGTTGCCACAGTTAAAGGTTTACCCGGTTTCATCGCGATCGATCGAATGTGAATTTCTCCCCCCAAAGCTGCTAAAATTTCCTCGACATAGTCATAATCTCCAACGGAAACCCCCCCAGATGAAAGGATAATATCGGCATTTTCAATCGCTGTAGCGATCGTCTTTCTCAAAGCTTCCGGTTGATCGGGTACAATGCCCAACATCAGCACTTCAGCCCCCAATTGCTCCACCAAAGCTGCTAAAGCGTAATTATTAGAATCGACTATTTGTCCTGGCTGCAATGGTTGATGTGGAGTCACTAATTCATCCCCAGTGGAAAAAATTACTACTTTTACCTTGCGGAAAACACTAACTTGATTGCATTGAGCAGCCGCTAAAATTGCGATTTCTGGGGCATTAATCATAATTCCATCTGGTAATAATTTATTCCCAGCTTGGTAATAAGCACCCCTTTTTCTGACAAATTGCTGAGCTTTAGGTGCAGCCTGAATCAAAACATGATTTTCTTGGCGTTGTGTCACCTCCTGCATTACCACCGTATCGGCACCTTCAGGCATCACCGCACCCGTAAAAATTCGCGCTGCTTGTCCGGGCTGTAAACTCAATTTTGGTTGATATCCGGCGGGAATTTCACCCATGACTTCTAAAACTGCCGGATTTTCTCTGCTGCTATTTTTGACATCTTCGTAACGCACCGCATAACCATCCATCGCCGAATTATCCCAATGGGGGAAATCAAGTTCACTAGTAACGGGAACTGCTAAAATTCTGCCCCTGGCTGAGAGTAAATCTACAATTTCCCTATTACTGGGGTTATTTAGGGGTGGCACCAAGTTAAAAATAATTGTTTCGGCTTCATTTACTGGCAACATCAGACAAGACTCACAAACTTATTCTTTACTTATTCCTTAATTTTTTACCGGAAAAATCAAAGCTTTTTGAATTGCTGCCAATTGTTCCGGGATGAGTTGATAGTAAATCCACGTACCCCGTCGTTCTTTTGCCAACAAACCAGATTCGTGCAAAACCTTCAAATGATGGCTGACTGTCGGTTGTGATAAACCCAAGGGTTCCACAAGTTCACAGGCACATACTTCCTGATTTGGCTGCATGGCAATAATACTTAGCAATCGCAACCGTGCTGGCTCCCCTAATACTCGAAACACCGCCGCCATTTGCGCCGCTTCATCTGGCTGAATTATGCCTGATAACAATGGCGAGCAACACTTAAAACCACTTTTGGCTGAAATCGCTTTAGATAAATTCATATTTATATATTGACAGTTATCAATATATTCGACAAGATATTGATATAAGTAAATATTGATTGATATCAATATAAGGAGATTTAATTGTATGTCACGTATCCAACTCGCCTTAAACGTCAGCAATATTGATGAATCTGTAGAGTTTTACACTAAACTATTTGGAGTTGAACCAGCAAAGCGTCGTCCTGGTTATGCCAACTTTGCGATCGCTCAACCCCCACTCAAGTTAGTTTTGATTGAAAATGCGCCAGCCGCAGGTGGTTTAAATCATTTGGGGGTGGAAGTTGAAACCTCTGCGGAGGTGAGCATTGCTAGCGAAAGACTCGAACAATTGGATTTAAAAATCAAACCTGAGAATCAGGTTACTTGCTGCTATGCACTTCAAGATAAGGTATGGGTACACGACTCGGATGGTGTTCCTTGGGAAATATATACAGTTTTGGCAGATGCTCAAATTCAAGACAAAGCAGAGCTAAAAACATCAGATTGTGACTGTAAATCCATAGTGGGTTAAGTTGTGAAATCTGTTTCCACCTCCAGGCTGGCAACCGAACTAAAATGGGACTAAATCTTGTCCCCCTTCCCACTCCCCGTAATCTCTATGACTATCATCAAAGTTCCCGAAAAACACTTCCCCAAAGCCGAAATCGGACGACGGGCAATGGGATTAGGCATTGATTTTTTGGTGACGTGGTTGATAAGTTCTGTGTTTGGCAGTGGCGAATATGGGGTGCAATTTCTGCAAATATTTGTTTTTATTCTCGTTTGGCTAATATTACGGGTGATTTTGCCCTACAACAATAAAGGTCAAAGTTTGGGGCGCTGGGCAGTTGATTTAAAAGTATTAGATTTGCCAGAATTAGAATTTGGACGGGGAAGAATTCCCAGTTTGCTATCTTTAGCAAAACGCGAAGCAATTATCGGTTTATGTTTACTGCTGGTATCCATCGCGATCGCCAACATTATGCGTAACCCGACTGCTATACTACTAGTAATTCCTCTAGTCATAGACTGCGGTGCAGCCTTTTCCGACACTCAAGCAAGACTTGCCTTGCATGACCGCTTTGCTGGTACTATGATAGTTTCGTCGCGTCGAGGATATTCGCTCGATCTAAAGATCAAGCGATTAGTTGAAACTATGCGGCAAAATATGCGAAGATAGGGATTTGTGTTAATTCTCTTCAGGCTTTACTGTTGATACGATTATGGCAAAGAGTAAAGGTGTCCGTATTGTAGTGACACTCGAATGTACAGAATGTCGGTCTAATCCCGACAAACGTTCTCCTGGTGTATCGCGCTATACAACGACTAAGAATCGTCGCAATACTACCAACCGTCTAGAACTGAGTAAGTTCTGCACGCACTGTAACAAGCACACCGTTCACAAGGAAATTAAGTAAGAATGAGTTACTATCGTCGCCGTCTGTCGCCGATTAAGCCAGGAGACCCAATCGATTATAAAGATGTGGATTTGCTCCGTAAGTTTGTCACCGAGCGGGGTAAAATCTTACCACGTCGGATTACAGGCTTAACATCCCAGCAGCAACATGATTTGACCGTGTCAATCAAGCGCGCCCGGATTTTGGCTTTGTTACCGTTTATCAATGCGGAAGGCTAATCAATAGTTATGAGTTATGAGTGATGAGTGCTGGGTTAAGAGTTTAGATGAAGCTAACAACTATGAATTCCTAACTCCTCACTTAAATTCCTAACTCTTAACTAAATACACCTGACTACATATTTTTATCTAACTGAATCTCACTATCAATAATTAAAGTGCAAGGCTTGTGGAGAAGGGGACGCTAGTTGAATTTCGGGTTGGAAGCGATCGCCGTTTGGGGGTAGTAGACCGTCCAGATGGGAAAACCCGTACATTTGTAATTGATGAACGAGGACAATCCCACAGTTTGGTACCTCGACAAATCAGCTATATCGTTAGCGGAGAAACCTACCAATCATCGCAAATACCAAGTTTTTTAAAGGAAGTTCAAACTTACTTAGACCCGTCAAGTCTAGAAGTGGCTTGGGAATTGTTAGTGGAAGATGGGGAAACAGTTACGCCGAAAGAGATGGCGAATTTATTGTTTTCAGAAACCCTACCGACCCAGTGTTATGCGGCTCACTGCTTGCTTTCGGATGATAAAATGTACTTCAAGCAGAAGGGTGAAGCCTATGAACCGCGCACATCCACCCAGGTTGCCGATCGCAAACACCAATTAGAAGTAGAAGCCCTCAAAGCCAGAGGACAGCAAGAATTTTTAGAACGAGTTGAACAAGCACTTCAAGGTAATAATGTCGAGTGGCAACGTCACGATCGCCACCGGATTGAAGCGCTAGAAAAGTATGCCGCTTTACTTGCCGACATTGGCAAACCAGGCGTAAATTATGACTCCCTGTCGCGAGCCTATCCACCTCCGACAACCGTATTGGAAACGATGAACATGTTATCGCGTCCAGCTACTCCCCAAGGCGCGTTTCAACTTTTAGTAGATTTAGGAATATGGAGTGTTAATGAAAACCTATTTTTACGTCGTTCCTCAATTCCAGTGCAATTTCCTAGTAAGGTGGTAGAAGTGGCGCAGCAGCGTTTGGAGTCCAATCCTCCCGATTTAGATACAAACCGTCTCGATCTCATACACCTCAAGGTGTACACAATCGATGATGAGAGTACAACCGAAATTGACGACGGTTTGAGTTGGGAAAAATTACCTGACGGACGCGATCGCCTGTGGGTACACATAGCTGACCCAACACGTTGGCTGATGCCAGAAGATGAGTTAGATTTAGATGCCAGAAAGCGCGGTAGTACCGTATATTTACCGACGGGCATGGTACCAATGTTCCCTGAAATCCTAGCAACTGGGCCAATGAGCTTAGTTCAGGGAAAAGTTTGTTATTCTTTGAGCTTTGGTATTATTTTAGATGCTAATGGAGCCGTTACAGATTACAGCATCCACGCCAGTTTAATTAAGCCAACATACCGTCTGACATACGAAGATGTGGATGAAATGTTGGAATTAGGGGTGGAAGCAGAACCCGAAATAGCTGCGATCGCCAATTGGGCAGAAAAACGTAAGTCTTGGCGCTACGCTCAAGGGGCGATTAGTATCAACATGCCAGAAGCGATGATTAAAGTCAAAGGTGACGAAATTAGTATTGACTTATTACAGGATTCGCGTTCGCGTCAACTAGTTGCGGAAATGATGATTGTGGCTGGCGAAGTTGCAGCCCGTTATGGGAAAGAAAATAACATCCCTCTCCCATTTCGTGGACAGCCGCAGCCCGAATTACCTCCGGAAGAAGAATTAATTTTGTTACCTGCGGGCTTTGTGCGTGCCTGTGCCATGCGTCGCTGTATGCCCAAGAGCGAGATGAGCATTACACCCGTTCGCCATGCTGGTTTGGGTTTAGATACCTATACGCAAGCAACATCACCAATTCGCCGTTACAGTGATTTACTCACCCATTTTCAACTGAAAGCACATTTGCGTGGTGAGGTTTTACCTTTCTCCGCCGAACAGTTGAAAGAGGTAATGATGACTGTGACAAGTGTCACTCAAGAAGTCACCATGGTGGAACGACAAACTAACCGTTATTGGGCACTGGAGTATTTACGTCGCAATAACGATGAAATTTGGGAAGCCACTGTATTGATGTGGTTACGGGAAGATAGCGGTTTAGCACTGATATTAATTGAAGATTTGGGTTTACAGCTACCAATGTTCTTCAAACGCGACGTGAATTTAGGTGATGAAATATTAATTAAAGTGAGTATTTCCGACCCGCAAAAAGATGTAATCCAGTTCCAAGAAATTATTTATCAAGAAGCGCAAAGTACGGCAAATTAAAATTTAGATTTAGATATTACATTGTCATAAATAGGGCGAGCAAAATACTCACCCTAAAAATAACTCAGTACTTTTTACCTGAGAGAAAGCTGAAGTCCTGAGTAATTAATACTCAGTGCCTCCAACAATCAAAAGTAAATTTACTCAGCCCAAACAATTAATCTCGGTTCATAGGGACTCGATAAGTATGGGTGTTTTGGTAAAACCCGCAAAGATAATCCTTGCAAACCAGAAGCATTGTATACAATTTCGGCAGTGTAATTATTTAGCCCATGCTCACTACCTTGGCATTCCATCACCACGGCTGCACCATCAACAATTTCACCATTAGCATCGATCGCACCTTGGTACAATTCAACTTGTACGTCATCTTCACTCAAGTTGGCTAAATCAATTTTGGCGGAGACGGTGACATTCTGGTTGACTAAAATATCATTGCCAGAGGAAATCTGAACATCTTTGATTTTGATGTTGTACCACTTATCGCAGAGTTGGGTTTTCCACTCTGCCAGTTCTTTGGCAGGGATATAGTTGTCAGCAGTCAGGGTATGGTATCTGTCACTAGCGTGGAAATAAGCTCGTTGTGCATATTCTCCCACCATCCGTGCCGTGTTGAAGAAAGGACAATTTAAACGAATTGCATCTTTCATTTTCGCTACCCAATGTCTTGGTAAACCATCGACATCGCGATCGTAAAATAAGGGTACGACTTCCTTCTCTAGTAAATCGTACAATGCATTCGCCTCAATTTCATCTTGATATGTGGGATCATCATACATTTCCCCATGTCCAATCGCCCAACCTGTACGCACATAGTCGGCTTCATCCCACCAACCATCAAGCACACTTAAATTGGGCAAGCCATTCATTGCTGCCTTCATACCGCTAGTTCCCGATGCTTCGCGAGGACGACGGGGTGTATTTAACCAGATGTCGCACCCGGAAACCATTAAACGGGAAATATATATGTCGTAGTTGGGGACAAAAACAATTTGTTTTTCTAAACCTTCTTCACGAATAAAGTGGTTAATGTCGCGAATTAATTCTTTACCGGGAATATCTTTTGGATGTGCCTTCCCAGCAATCACAAATTGTACCTTACGGTCTTTATTCGCCAATAAAATCTTTCTGATACGTTCAATATCGCGCATCCACAATGTCGCCCGCTTGTAGGTAGCAAAACGACGGGCAAAACCAATTGTAAATACATTGGGATCGAGAACTTCCCGTGCTTGGGCAATTTCTGAGGGTGATGCCCCTCTCTCACGCAAATGCTTGACCAGGCGATCGCGCACGTACAGTATCATATCTAACCGACAGCGTTCGTGATTCCGCCATAATTCCTCATCGGGAATTGCGTCCATCCGTTCCCATAAAGGGCTATCAGGCGCAGCCGATGACCAATTTGGCCCCAGATAGCGATCGTATAATTCCTGTGTAGATTTAGCTACACAACTCCGAGCATGAACACCATTGGTAATTGCCCCAATGGGGACTTCGGTAACAGGGACATTTTGCCACAAGCCCTTGAACATTTGCCGCGACACAACCCCATGGAGTTGAGCCACACCATTGGAGAATGTCGCCATTTTCAAAGCTAGCACCGCCATACTAAAGGGTGCTGACAAATCCCCAGTATTTTCGCGACCTAATCCTAAAAATTCCTCCTTATTCATACCAAACACATCTGCGTAATACCCCAGGTAATGCAGCATTTTGTCAGGCGAAAATAAGTCAATTCCGGCGGGTACGGGGGTATGAGTAGTAAAGATATTTGAGGAAAGCACTACTTGTTTTGCTGTGGCATAACTCAAGCCCTGCTCTTGAATTAACATGCGGATACGCTCTAAGGCAGAAAACGCTGCGTGACCTTCATTCATATGGTACGCCGTGACGTTGTAACCCAAAGCTTTCAACATCCGCACGCCACCAATACCCAACATGATTTCTTGGTGGATACGCATATCGATATCGCCACCATACAATTGATCAGTAATATCGTGGTCGTAGGGATTGTTGGGTTCAATGTTGGTATCGAGCATATACAATGGCACACAACCCACCTGGACGCGCCATACACGGGCGTATACCTTTCTTCCGGGATAATCTACCTCAATTCGCAATTCCGAACCATCTGGGTTACGTTCGAGGTGCAAGGGCATATTGTAAAAATCATTGATGGGGTAGCGTTCCTGCTGCCAACCATCAACATTGAGATATTGAGCAAAATACCCCTGTTGATAAAGTAAACCCACACCAACTAACGGCAAACCTAAGTCACTGGCTGATTTAAGATGATCACCTGCCAGAACGCCCAAACCACCAGAATATATGGGCAGACAGTCTGCCAAGCCAAATTCAGCCGAGAAGTAAGCGTAACATTCCTCTGGCTTACCTGCACGCTGTTTTTTATGCCAGGTACGTTCTTTGAGGTAATCTTCTAACTGTTGCGCGGCTCGATCCATTTGCGCTAAGAAGCCATCATCTTCGACAACTTCCGTCAAACGAGTTTGGCTAATATTACCCAGCATCAGCACTGGGTTATGACGACTAGATTCCCACAAATCGGGATCTAAACGGCGAAATAAATCTTTTGCCTCAACATTCCAATCCCATTGCAAATTATAGGCAATTTGGCGCAAGGGTTCTAGTCGAGGGGGAAGCGAGGGAGATACATTAAAAGTGCGAATTGGCTGCATAAGATTGGAAGCTTCAATTAAGAGCGTAGGAAAGCCACAAAATAACTCTATGGGTATTGTTCCCTTTCTTTTACCAATGTTGCCAATTATTTATACTCTCTTTGTGAGTTTATCATGACTTAATTAAGTTATGTAAACAAAAGGATTTTGTAATGCTGGAGTAAGGGTTAAAAGAGGTTGCAATTTGCTGTTTTAGGTAGATTTTAGGTATTTTTATCGCAAAAGTTAATGATTTAGTCTGAATTAATCCTGGAAATGGCTCAAAAACCACCAACATTAAATTTTTGTTAATTTATTTTAAGGAATTGTAGCCTTAAGATTTTTAATGGGGCTATATTTCCAGGCTGGAAGAGAGTTATCGGTAGTATTCTCATTATGATGGATAGATAAGTAAGTCGGCGCGAAAATTTATAACTATGTCATTGCGAGCGTAATTTGACGCGCACTATGGCAGGAGTTCCTGGCGCAATCTGCGATTTATGATTTGTCCAAATATTTGTTTCTAGCGAGATTTTTACAGGTGGTTGAGATGGGGTTAATTTAGATGTCGATGCTGATGGATTAATACTTTGAACTTTGCCTGTAAATGTTTGATTTGATAGTTGTGGAATTTGAATCTTTACTTTTTGTCCGGGTTTAATTTTTTGTAATTGTTCTGGTTCAAAAGTCGCTGCAATCCAAGGCTTTTGAGGGACTACTGACATTAAGGTTTGCCCCGATTGAACTTTCTGCCCGGTTTGAACCCGCTTAATATTCACTTGTCCATTAGTGGGGGCAGTAATTTTGGTGTAATAAAGTTGATATTGTACAGTTTTGAGTTGCTGCTGAATCGCAGAGATAGAATTTTGGATTAAGTTATAGCGCTGTTTACTGATGTCGTATGCATATTTATTAATTTCCGCTTCAGCTAGTAAGGGAACCAATTTTTTTTGTAAGGATAACTGGGCGATGCGTTGTTCTTGCGATTCTTTTTTTGCTATTAATTTTTTTTGTTGGGCTAACTTAGCATTAAAGTCTGATAAATCAAATTTTTCGGGATTATTTGTGTTGACTGGATGAGAATCTTGAAGATTTGAATTTGGGAAATTTTTTTTCGCTTGTTTTTGATGATTCTGGATGTTCTCTTTTGTCAATTGAATATCTGTTTCTAAAGAATTTAGGCTGGTTTGAATTTTAGTGAGAATTCCCCGGGCAATCTTTTCCTGATTATCAAGAAAAGCGAGTTGGGTTTGGATTAATTTTGTTTGCGTTCGCTTGACTTTTGTATCAATTCTATTTCTGTCTAATTTCAAAGTATTGTACTTGACTGTAACATTGTGCAATTTTCTTGGTGAAATAAATCCCTTTGCTTGGAGTTTAAGTAAGCGATCGCGCTCTAATTCGGCTTTAATTAAATTAGGTTCTAAATGCCGTAATTGACTTCGAGTCACATTTAGATTATTTCTTGCTTGAACAACAGTAGCATCTGTAATTTTTAATGCTTGTAATGATTCTTTCTGAGTCGCAATCTTTGCTTTTGCCGAACTGAGATTTTTTGCCGCCGCCTTTGCTTGTTCGCGAACAATTCCCAAAGAAGCTTTTACATGTTCCAGTTTTGCTTTGTATTCTTTTGGGTTGAGCTTGACTAACACAGTTCCTTTTTTGACATTTTGATTTTCTTTGGCAGCCACATTTGCGACTTGTCCGGGAACACGAGCATTAACAGCCAAGATATCAGTAGTAATGTAAGCTTGATGCGTTTCTTCATATTCTTGGAGGTAAAGCCAGCGACTAACACCAGCGACAATAACAGCCAGAGTCCCGACAGTCAAACATCCCCAAAGCCAAGGTTTATAGGATTTTAGATATACCAGAGGTGTCAATAATTGTGAAGGCTCTTTAGCCCTCACTAAAATATCCCCTCCTTTTTCCATGACTATTTGAGAACTACTACTATTAGCTTCTCCTGGTTGAGGCTTGTCTGAAGAATCCGAGTATTTCATTTTCACACCTGGTATCAGAGATTAAAACGCAATTTGACAAAATCAGAAAAAAATCACAAATTCAAGGATTTCAGTTCCGCAAATTAGGTTTTTACCTGGGATATTACTATTAATACCTCTACCAGAAAATGGGCATAAATCAAATTAAAATCAGGTGTAATTATTTTTCTACAGTCAACAAAAAATAAATAAGTTTTTGCAGATTGGAAAGTTAGTTAAAAGATTTATATACTTCTTGAGAATTATCTTCAATTTATCTACACAAGTACATCGGCGATTTTTTGGAAGAAGTTTATTTCTCAAGGCAGATAGCTAAATATGTCAAAAAGGGGACAGTATGGACAAACGGCAAATGTGTGACATTTAGCTTCAAGAACATTCTGAAACGACTCTACACTCAATCCCAACATATCAGCGAATATACACATAATAGTGCGATCGCATATTTTCAGATTTCTACTTAGGGCTTGCTGAATAAATCTAGAACCTAATCAAAGCAAGGGTTTCAATCTTTTTTATTCCAAGTAGGTGCAAGGTTATAGTATTCAGAAGCTAAAAATCCTTGCATTTCGGCGGAAAATTGTGGGGTGAATTTAGAAACTAAAGCTACCATTTTTTGGACTGTGTGGCATCTAGATTTGCTTTGTGGAGTTTTTCTGCAGATCCTACTTAGGGACTTTCCCGACTGTTGCCAATTTCAAGGTTAAAAGCCATACCGAGAGATAGGGCATTACTGCTGTTTTTACTGCACTATGGCTTTTGCTTGTAATCATCGCAACCAAAAATATACTTAATTTACTGAAGTTAAGCGAATTTGATTGAATATGTACATCACCAGAAGTCAGATTCAAATAAACCTAATTTTGATGCATAGCCAGTCGCTTTTGTAAATTATGAATTTGAGTTTCGGTGTATTGAATTACCGGATTTTGCAAGGTATATTGCTGGCTGAGACGATTTTTGGCAACTTGAAGTTCTGCTATTTCTGTTTGTAGCGATCGCATAATAGCCTCATTTAATACTACTTGAGAATGACGCGGTTGTAGTTGGCTGTGACGCAGTCGCAAACTCCGGATTTGTGCTTCTACCACTTGTACTTCTGGATGTTCGGTTACATACATTGCACCTAGCAAAGCAACATCAATTTCAAGTTTGACGACTTTTGCTGTGATTGCATCTGCTACCAAGCGGTTAACATGAACATGATTTTCACCCACTTTGGTGATTTTGTCCCGTAAGGAATGGATTTTGCTCTCAATCTTTTTAATAGCGGGTGCATCTGATGTCAACCTGGCATCGAGCATCCCTCGCTCAATTTCTAAGTCAGCAAGTTCTGCTGTTAGGGTATCTACTGAACTAGCAGAAGCTTTAGCCACATTTTTGATACTTCGCTGTATTGCCATGATCGACTCTCTGGCGTAAGTAGGTTGCACTAAAATGAAGGCAGGAAGGGTAACAGCAGTGAGAGTTGTAAATGCTAAAGCAATTACCGTAGTCTGAAATTGGGTATAGGATTTACTGTGACGATAGCGTTGTATCGTCCCTACTGGCGAACTTACTAGCGCCAAGGATTTATCATTTAGCATATGTAAAGCTAGGAGTTTATCTAAAAATTCAATAACTACCCTAACAGCCTACAAAAGATTTTGGGGCGATTCAGGCTAAATCAGTATGACGGAGAGAATTAATGAGAATTAAATCAATTTTGCCTATAATACCGACGAGGAAATATCAATAGCCTGTAATTATCAAGTTATCAGCCGGACTTAACTTAATTACAATTACCTCTTGCCAAGAGTCTTTTGAAAAGCAGAACGTTCTGTCATTCGTTTCATATAATCCAACACAGCAGGGTATGGGCTTAAATCCAGTTTTAGCATTAAGGGTATGTAACAGAGCAATGAACCAACAGCTACGTCAGCAATGCTAAACTCATTATCTACTAAATAAGATTGCTGTTCGAGAATACTATTTAATGTTGTTAGTAGACGTGGCATTTCCCGTTCTCGATTCGCTTCGACAAAAATTCCCGGCCCTAGGGTAGCATTAGCGAATATAATCCATTGGTTTAGTTCGGCGCGTTTAGCAAGTGAAAGTGGAGTTTTCGCATATTTTTCTGCCAGATACATCAAAATTGCACCCGACTCCCACAGATGCCAGCCATCATCCTCAACAATTGCTGGAACTTTCCCAAACGGGTTTATTTGCAAAAATGCATCTTGACGATGTTCACTAGCTTGCATATCCAACATGATAAACTCATAGGCGATCGCAAGTTCTTCAAGGTACCATTTCACAATCGTAGCCCGACTAAATGCACCACCATACAGTTTGAGCATAGGGTTTAAAGGTAAGGGTAAGGGAATTTGAAGATGTAAAGACATGGAGAAAAAGAAGAAAGAGGTTTCTCCCACTCTCCTAATCAGCTATTTTAAAGAATTTTATGTGTATTGGGATGTTGCTTAACATTGTCGTCTTTGGTAACGACTCGTGCCGGATTAAGTATCCGCTTGCGTTCTGTAGAATATTGAAAATCGTTGTAGGTTGAACCTTGAGGGATTAACAATTTGGCAATATCTCGTCGTTTGTAAGTACGAGCGGCGGCGAAAAGTCGCTGTTCAAATTCGTCGCTAAACTGGGCATTTTCGGGAAATCCAGCCGGTATTTGCCAACTATCACCATTCAAAACACTACCTAATGTAGTTCCTAGTGCCATTTTATACGAAGTTGGTATCCCTTTCATCAACGCTTCTAACGCCGCAGAAGGGATAGGTTCGATAACTTCAACACTTGTGACTTCCCCATCTTCTTTGACAAAGCAGGTTGCTAACCCCAAAACAACATAATCTTCTGTCGTTAAGTCGGGAGCATTATGGTAAGACGTTAAAACTGTCATAAGTAAACTTTATGAAAATTTTATAAACAATAAGAAACTATTTAGCTTGAAATTGGGACTACAAACTCGGGAATGGGAACAATAACGTTAACGGACTGAAAACCTAATTTTTTCACCTTGATTAAGTTTTCGTCTCTAGCCCCTGTATCCATCCGTGTTTTTCAGTCTGGAATGCATTCTATCAGTTGTGAACCCTCACTACTGGATTAGTCAGACAAATTTACGTTCATTTTTCGGGAATGAGACTTGGGGATGAAGTATCTATTAATAGATTTGAGCATTAATTGATTAGGACAAAGAATTGTAAAGTCACCGTTCTGCACAGTCCGAACTCATTGCCAAGCTTCCGCCCAAACACTTGAAAACACGTTTTGAGCCAACCAGGGGCAAGGTAAATCCCAACACTGATACCAACCAATCAATCATCACACAGCAACAATAACCAACCGCAGGCAGGAAGATATGAACAGTCACACATTTTTAGCATCTGGCGACGAGCAGCACTACTCAAAGAAGTTTTTAGCAAAATCGACTTCTACATTTAATGCTCAATATCAAGACGCTAACAATAGCGACAGTTGCGCTGCGGGAGATAGTTATTTGCGTACTTGTGCATTAAAATTGGCTAGACAAGGTGATTACCATGAAGCGATCGCACTTTTGAGTCAGCTAATCGAGCGTCACCCTGGGAATGCAGCTAACTATAATAATCGGGGATTGATATATTTTCAATATGGTGATTGGGAAAAGGCATTAAAGGACTATAATAGAGCGATCGCACTCAATCCCAAGTTAGAAAGTGCTTATAATAACCGTGCCAATTACTATGCTGCCTGTGGCGAATTAGAAGCAGCAGTAAATGATTACGATGAAGCCTTAGATTTAAATCCCACCTACACCAGAGCCTGGATTAATCGCGGGATTACATTGCGAGACTTGGGACAATACGAGGAAGCCC
Source organism: Calothrix sp. NIES-4101 (assembly GCA_004296455.1). GTDB lineage: Bacteria > Cyanobacteriota > Cyanobacteriia > Cyanobacteriales > Nostocaceae > Brunnivagina. The sequence goes on along the minus strand of AP018280.1, from coordinate 1,510,384 downwards.
TCGATAATTTTGAGATTGCTCTCTTATTTGAGCAATACGAAGGACATATAATTGCCGAACGTGGTAGAACATATCATGTCTGGGGTGATTGGAATTGCGCTGTTGCCGACTATCGTCGTGCTTTAGCCTTGTTACCCATGTCAGCCAATAGTCATGATGGTACAGGTTTAAAATTGCGATCGCAAGTTGAAAACTGGCTGGGTGAGTTGCTTTGCTCCTAGTCTCTTAGTTGCCAGTTGTCGAATCAAGAAATACTAGTTACAACATCCATGAAGTTATAATTCTTTGACATTCTCAGGACTGAGAAAAAAATCGTCATGTCTCTACTAAACTCTTGCCTCTATAGTCTTAGCTGGACTCAGGGTGCCGCATCACAATGTAATCAACCAGTACTGGGAATCCTCTCAATTTCCGCATAACCGCTAAAAACCAAAGTTTTGCCTTCAGTCTCCAAGCGATTTAGTCGCATTTTGACCCCATCTAAGTCAAAACGATCCAAATCCACCATATTGTCTAATATATCCACTAATGCCATGCTCAAAGTCCGCGACATATCCCTTTGAGATTCTGGCACCATTTCCAGTTCGACTTCTGGATTTTGAAACGAAACCCGTCGTCGCTTCTCAATCCCAATACTAACAGTCATATTCATCGGCACAGGTTCACCATCGTTCAAATCAGCATTCGCCACTATCTTCAGGCGGTTTTCTGGTAACAGTTCCACCTGAATGTCTGTAAACGAAACTGGTTTTCCTGCCGATAATTCAGCTAATTGCGGCAGTTCCAGATTCATCAACCGCTTTTGCACTAACTCCGCACGAAATGAGCGATTAATACCCTCTTCAGATAAAATAACTTTGGCGATCGCTTGTGTTGCTTGCTTGAGTTGCAATTTCCCACTTAACACGGAACTAAAATCTATCGAAACCGCATCGGTTTCAAAAGACATTTCCTCAATTGCAAAATCTTTGCGAATCAACAAACCGCTTCCACTCATCTTGAAACTGTCAATACTACCTTGCAAGAGCTTGCTTGAAGGAAAACAGCGCACAGCGACTTCGACTGACTCGCTTTTTGTGAACAAATGGCGAATAGTTTGGCTAGCAACTGTATTGAGCATCTGCTCTCCCCAGTCAGTGCCTTTTGCATCGCCTTTTGTTTGTGTTAAACCAGTAAGTCCGCCGAACATGTATGTTTGGTGTTTTGTAGTTATATGTCTGTTTGTAACAAAATGTGACAAATACAGCAAGCAGTAATTTAACCTATTGCTTACAGCCTTTTAATAGGCTAGCAGTTTCTAGCCTTGAATTACCGTTGAGACTGCTATGTGATATTGGCAAAACAAATCAAGCTCATCAGAAATTCTGTATCTAGAGAGATTATTCTCTGAGGCACTATCAGTAGGACTCAAGGAGAATTATAAAGAAATCATTAAATAATCAGAATTAACTCTAGTTAGATGCGAATCTAATAGATAAGATTAACAAATCCGCATTCAAACGGGGTCAGCAAATATAAAGACCCTGAATACCATAGTAAAGCGTCGCCCTCAATTTATAAAGGGGGAAGGCGCTTTATTTTAGGGTGAATAAAGGATGAACGCCATCAAAAATCAAACTAGATTCCCATATCAGAAATAACAACCACTTGAAAATCGATTACAAGGCTTTTTTTCTAATGACTTGCTTGCAGTTACTCTCAGAATTCATTGCATTTAAATTTCCTTGGTGGGGAGTTTGTCATATAAGTTTTAAGCATGAAATCAGGACTGTTTATATATACAATGAGAACCCCAGTAAAAGAGCGATAATACTTCGAGATGCGCGAGAAGTTGCTCGTTTAGATATAGGTGTTGATCAATTTGTAATTATGCAACCCGGTTACTCTGAAATTATGATTCCAATGATTGCAAATAAGGATTTCAAGAATTAGCAAAAATAAGCCAGAATTCAGGATTTAGAAGAGCAAATTCTAATCTCCTGGTAAAGATAACCAGGAGCATCAAATAAAATTTGAACACCATGATTACAAGCGCTGCAAGATAGTTAATCCATGGGTATCAGTACCACAAGTAGCATACAAACCATATTCATTGGCAAGGATTTGTACTTGTTCTGTTTCCCTAACACTGGGTTTCCAAGGACTAGGATTGTTGTAAGCATAAAAAGCTTCAGCTCCGTCTATACCTAGCTCTGCTGCTGCCGGAATCAAATCAAAGTGAGATTTTCGATATCTAGCTGGGTGTGCAAGGACTGCAATTCCTCCGGCTGCGTGGATTGCAGCTATTACATTCGTGGCTTCGTAGTCAGCCCCCGTCACAATTCGCCGTTGGATGTAGGGTTTGATGCTTGAGTGTTCGATATTGAAGGCATATGCCAAAATGTGAACTTCAACATCCAACAAACTCGCATTAATTTCTGCTCCACTCCAGAGATGGGGCGTACTAACACCTGGGTTCCTCCAGCGAAAATCCTCCAGCCAAGCTTGCGCTGCTTGAAAACCACTGATACTGTGATGATCAGTAATTGCTAATCCTTTTAAACCAAATGTAATCGCTTGTTCTATTAATGCATGTGGCTGCAATCTCCCATCCGAGTGAACGGTATGCATGTGAAAGTTGAAATCTATAGGACAACTTTGAGCGTTTATACCTAAAAATACTTCTTGTAAAAGTTCTTTAGTCGCAATAGTGTGAGCAAAATTTACAGTCATAGCCTCTTGTCTTTGATTCAATTTTTAATAATTGATAGCCGCTTGATGTAATAGAGTTACTGACAGCACCGTTAATGAGTGTTGCCAGTTATTTTTTGGTCATCTTTAGCGAAAGTTTTCGATATGTTAAGACTACGTTAGCAAATTAAAAGCAAACCAGTCATGAGTATTTTCGATTGGAGATATCAAATAAAGTAGAAATTATAACTTTAGCTAGTTCGTTAAATCCGTAAGTAAGTCAAGCTTTGATAACTTATTAGCGAATCCTGTAATCTGAGACTTACGTCCACTGCACTGACCGATGTAACGTAAATCTGACTTACATTCGTGTATATACTGTATATTCAATCTTTTTAGACTCACGAGAAAATATTTTGATCCCTAATCAATTCTTGAATCTAATATTTAGTTAGGGCAAAAAAAGAAATCAAATTTCCACAGAGGGTTATGCTTCAATTATAAGCTGTATAAAATGTAGCAATTTTTAAGTTGGTAATCCAATTAATTCCCCCGAACCAGAAATGACTTCACCGATCGCAAATGCCATAATATTGTGCGATTCTAAAAAACTAATTGCCTGAGATACTTGTGTGGGTGGAACTAAAATTACAAATCCAATCCCCATATTAAAAGTATTGTACATAGCTGCGGGGCTGACTCCTCCAGTTTCTGCCAACCATTGGAAGAGGGAAGGAATTGGCAAGTTTTGGGGTTCAATTTGAATTGCTTGACCTATACCCAAACATCGCGGTAGGTTTTCAGGTAAACCCCCACCAGTAATATGTGCCATTCCGTGAATATCCAAGCCAGATTTTTGGGCTGCGAGTATGGGTTTTACGTAGATTTTTGTCGGGGTGAGGAAAGTTTGGGCGAGAGTTTTACCATCAAGGAGATGTGGCGTATCTTCCCAAGCGAAGCCATGATCATCAATAATTTTGCGTACCAAACTGTAACCATTACTGTGAACGCCTGTACTAGGAAGTGCGATCGCAATATCTCCAATTTGTACCTGGGAAGTATCAAGCATCTGACTTTTCTCCACAATCCCCACGCAAAAACCTGCCAAGTCATATTCACCCATTTGGTAAAATCCTGGCATTTCCGCAGTTTCACCACCCAATAAAGCGCAACCAGCCTGCTTACACCCAAGGGCAATACCCGCGACTACCTGGGTTAACTGTTCTCTTTCTAGCTTTCCTGTCGCCACATAATCCAAAAAAAACAATGGTTCTGCACCGGATGTCAGTACATCGTTAACGCACATTGCCACTAGATCAATGCCCACAGTGTCATGACGTTGAAGAGAATGAGCAATTTTTAGTTTTGTGCCAACACCATCAGTTCCCGATACTAAAACAGGTTCTTTGTAACCACTTGGTAACTGAAAACAACCACCAAAACCACCTAAGCCGCCCAGAACTTCCGGTCGAAAAGTACTATGAACTAAACTACGAATATCGTTTACAAAAGCCCGACCAGCTTCAACATCAACCCCAGCCTCGCGATAATCCATTCGTCAAAACACCGCCAATCATTCCAGCATCATACTAGGCTACCATGAAAGAGGCGACGAAGAAGGTAAGAAGAATTAGGATGTGAGGTAAAGTGTATAACCGGCTATGAATTAAAGTTTTTCAATGTGATTTTTCTCAATCATTTTCGCAAAAGACAAATAGATTGATAGACTCACCAAAGTAGAAGGGCAAGTTATAATTTTCTAGCGGACAAGTATTGTAAATAATTATGACTAGCCCTTTCGTACAAGCATTTTTCGTTGGTAGAGCTGTTGCAGAAGTTTTGAGCGAGCGTCTAGAGCACGCTGTTACAGATGCATTGAGTGAACTCGGCAAATTTGATGCTGAGGCTCGCGAGCAGATGCGTCAGTTCACAGATGAAGTGATTGAACGTGCAAACCAAGCCTCTGAAGCAGCAGGTGCAGGTGTTGGCATGTCTGATGTGGGAACCGGTTCAGGATCGGTGGATACGCAAGCCACAATTGATGATTTGCGTGCGGAAATAGCCACATTACGGGCAGAAATGCAGCGTTATCGCACCAGTGCAAGTTAATACAATAGAGATTTAGGTATTGGGCATTGGTAATTTGCTAGAGTCGTATGACAAACAGCCATTAACCAATAACAAATAACAATTAATTTAAAGTGACTTTTTTTTCCGGTGACTCAATTAAAAAATCAACGGTACGCAAAACATATGGAAAAAGGTTATTCAGATAAGGCATACCGTTGGAACCGTGATAACTATTCTAGTAAGCGGCGTTTTATTGATATTTGGTCGTTTGTGTTGACGTTGATGTACCGGCTTTGGCTGTATAACAAATCCTGGAGTTATCCAGGAGGAATCACAGACATCAAGCAAACAGCACGTCGGAAAACTCTTGCTATCTGGATTCGCAACACGCTACTCGACTTAGGACCGACTTTTATTAAGGTTGGTCAGTTGTTTTCGACTCGTGCTGATATTTTCCCGATTGAGTATGTTGAGGAATTGTCAAAATTACAAGACAGAGTTCCTGCTTTTAGTTACGTACAAGTCGAGACAACGGTTGAGAAGGAATTAGGTAAAAAAATTCCCGATTTATTCCAAAGTTTTGAACCCGTACCCTTGGCTGCTGCTAGCTTAGGGCAAGTTCACAAAGCTGCGTTGCATTCTGGAGAAGCTGTTGTCATTAAAGTACAGCGTCCCGGCTTGAAAAAGCTATTTGAAATCGATTTACAAATTCTCAAAGGTATCGCTCATTATTTCCAAAGGCATCCAAAATGGGGCAAAGGACGTGACTGGATTGGCATCTATGAAGAATGCTGTAAGATTCTCTGGGAAGAAATTGATTATTTGAGTGAAGGACGCAATGCTGACGCTTTCCGACGTAATTTCCGTGGCTATGATTGGGTAAAAGTACCTCGTGTTTACTGGCGTTATGCGTCTTCACGAGTACTGACTTTAGAATATCTTCCAGGTATTAAAATTAGCCAGTATGAAGCCCTGGAAGCAGCTGGTTTAGATCGAAAAGTACTAGCACGTCAAGGTGCTCAAGCTTACCTACTTCAACTGTTAGACAATGGTTTTTTTCATGCTGATCCTCACCCCGGTAATATTGCCGTGAGTCCTAATGGTGCATTAATTTTTTATGATTTTGGCATGATGGGGCGGATTAAGTCGAATGTCCGTGAAGGTTTAATGGAAACCTTGTTTGGTATTGCTTCCAAAGATGGCGATCGCGTAGTTGAGTCATTAATTAATTTAGGTGCAATATCTCCGACTGAGGATATGGGGCCTGTACGTCGCTCCGTTCAGTACATGCTCGATAACTTTATGGATAAGCCATTTGAAAATCAGTCGGTTGCGGCCATTAGTGACGACTTGTACGAAATCGCTTATAATCAGCCATTTAGATTTCCTGCTACTTTCACCTTTGTCATGCGTGCTTTTTCAACGCTAGAAGGTGTCGGTAAAGGGTTAGACCCCGAATTTAACTTTATGGAAGTTGCCAAACCTTATGCAATGCAGCTTATGAGCAATATGAATAGTTCTGAGGGCAATAGCTTGCTAAACGAACTCAGTCGCCAAGCTGTTCAAGTTAGTTCTACCGCACTAGGACTACCACGCAGACTCGAAGATACTCTCGACAAGCTCGAACGTGGTGATATTAGGATGCGTGTGCGTGCTATCGAAACCGAGCGTTTATTACGTAGGCAAAGTAATATTCAACTCACCACTACTTATGCGGTGATTATCGGTACTTTTACCCTTTCTGCCTCGATTTTATTGGTTAAAGATTATATATGGTTGGCTATACCTGTAGCTATAGTTGCTGCATTGGTATCGTGGCTACTAATTAGAACACTTTTGCGTCTCGACCGTTATGACAGAATGTATTAAAAAATACTTGTAGAAAATAGACATTTATGAAAATAAACTTTATCGGTGCTAGTGACCCAGGTTTGATTCGTTTTAGTAATCAGGATGCCTTTTATACTGATCCAGAGGGAAGATTTTTTATTGTTGCTGATGGTATGGGTGGTCATGCGGGAGGCGAAGAAGCTAGTCGTATTGCTACTCAAGAAATTCAATCTTATTTAGGGGCGAATTGGAATTCTGCCATACCTTCACAGAAGCTACTTGAGGAAGCACTTTTGCAAGCCAATGAAGCAATTATTCGTGATCAGCAGAACCACCCTGAACGTTCAGATATGGGAACTACTGCTGTGGTAGTGGTTTTCCGCGAAAATTCTCCATTATGCGCCCATGTTGGAGATTCCCGATTATACCGATGGCGCAACTCCCAACTCGATCAAATTACCGAAGATCATACTTGGGTGGCACGCGCCCTCAAAGTTGGCGATATTTCACCCGATGAAGCTCGAATTCATCCCTTCCGGCATGTTCTTTCTCGCTGTTTAGGACGTGAAGATTTACAGCATATTGACATTCAACCCCTCGATATCCAACAGGGCGATCGCTTATTATTATGCAGCGATGGCTTAACGGAAGAGTTGGTAGACGAGAAAATCGCCGCCTATATGCAAGATACTTCAATGCTTGACAAAGCCTCGATTGCACTGATTGAAGCTGCCAAAGAACATGGTGGACACGATAATATCACCGTCGTATTAGTGGCGATCGACAATTAAGTTTGGTTATTGGTTATTGGTTATTGCTTATAACTTATTTGCTGACAGTGAAAAACCTATTAACCTAGTTAATTTTGTTCATTCCGAGCATTTTTAATTAATACAAATTGATACAAATACATTAACCTCCAAATCAACATACTGTTTGGAGGTTAATTTGAAGCTTGAGTCACATTGACAGATTCTGATTTATGTGATAAGACGAAGAGAACACGCAATTACGACATCAAGTAATGCACAATACATCTCTCACCGCCCACAGGAGGTAAAGTCGGTCTTTAAAGACTAAATTATTTTTAATAAATATTTCAACCAAAAAAGTCCCAATTGCCCGGAATTAACCTTACTAGACTTGAGGTCTATACCAAACGAGCCAAGTCACAGAGTTAAAAACGGCAAAAAGCATACCTAAAGAGGTGGGCATTTTGTCAAACTATTGTTATCTTTCTTAATAACAGAGGTATTATGTAGTTTTCGGATATCAAGGTAATTCCAATAGAAATTCGCAAATACCCCTGATACTTCTCTAGTTTTTCTCGTTTAGGTTTCTATTTTCTCTTTCTCTTTTTTTGGAGCTAAGTGCTATGAGTAACCCCATCGAATTGACATTAGAACAGCAATTCAGCATTCATTCTTTTGCTAGCCAAGTGGAAGGAATGAGTCACGACCAAGCCAAAGACTTTTTAGTCAAGCTTTACGAGCAAATGATTGTGAGAGAGGCTACTTACAAAGAACTTCTCAAGCACCAGTGGGGCTTAGACTCCGATACTACTTTGGCATAAACCTGTTATTTGCACCCAGTGTCGCGCATGGTCGGCGACCTCCTTCTCTTGCTTAGTTCCGACTGGGAAACAAGCTGGGGATGCCGGGGCGTCAACTACAATAGTCAGACAAAACGAAAGCATTTTATCAGTTTACCTATGCAGTCAGGCCGAGTGCGATATTTAACTGTGTAATTTTATTTCACATAGTTAGCAATCAAAGCGATCGCAACACAGTAAAATTCAATCTAATTAAACTATCTTGACTAAAAAGCGGTCAAAAACATTATTAATTTAATACCACTTATATATATATTTCTTATAGAGCTTTTTTACAACCGCATTGCTAACATTTTTAACATTACTTAATATCCGGTTCCCAAAATTGCACCAAAAAATGTGAACATGTTTATGCAGATAGGTCAAAAGCAGAATCAGTATTAATTGCAGCAAGTTTTACGAGAATTTGGGGCTTAATCTTTTCGTACTCGTTCTTGAGATAGTTTTTGCTGATTTGGGGTTGAGCCGAGGAAGGTAGGTTATTACTCATCTCTACCCATTCCTGTAAGCGACGACATTGAGTAGAGGCAATGGTCGAGGAGAGAACATGACATGGGTGGCTTGGTTGCTCGCGGGCGAAAAATAGCAAGTGGTAGTAGCCAGTCTGTCCAAGTAATCTGGTTATTTCTTGGCCAAAGCTGGTTTTGAGGTCGAGGTAGTAGGGCAACCACTTAGCGCCAAATCGACGGTTGTAAATTACAGTAATCCACATCAGCATGGGATGGGGAGCAGTAATAAATAGGAATTGGTTATAGCGAGTGCAAACCGAGCGTTTTTGAATTTCGAGTTGCGGCAGCATCGTCCACAAAGCTGGAGAAAACTCATCGCGAATACGGATTGGTTGGGGAAAGACAATATCAGCAATTGGTTTACTCTTAGGCCATAAAGCTCGTTTAATAATATCGTCGGCTGAAGTAATTGAAAGATTCGATGGAGTTTTCTCTTGCTGTAATGCTAAAACGGTGGGTTTATCTTCGGATGAATTTTCCGCGATTGGTGTATTGGTAATTTTTTGGTAAGAATCAGTACTAGACTCTGCCAAGGCAATTATCTGTAAAATTTCGCTAATGCTTTGGGGACGCTCACTGGCTTTTTTGGCTAGACAACCCATAATCAAATCTTCAACGATTTGGGGAATCTTCATATCCGAGTCGATTTCAGCCAGCGATCGCGGTTCTTGAAAATGGTGTACTTTATACCAAGCACCAAATGAGTGGTTCGGAGCTACCAAAGGTAACTTCCCTGTCAGCATTTCAAACATCATCACACCCAAACTATAAATATCCGAACGATTATCGAGTTCTTTACCTTCCATCTGTTCGGGTGAAGAATAGGCTAAAGTGCCTAAATAGTAGTTGGTTTGATGCGTATTTGACTGGAGTAATTTGGCAATACCAAAATCGAGAATCTTGACTAACTCACCAAAAGTTGGATCGATAATCACTAACATATTACTGGGCTTAATATCCCGATGAATAATAGGATAAATTGTCCCATCAACAGGAATACCATCATGAGCGCACTGTAAACCTAAACAAATTTGCCTTGCCATGCTCAAAAATCTTGGTAAGGACATACTTTGCTTACGAATTACATGGCTTAAGCTTTTGCCAGCCAAATATTCCATCACATAGTAAGGAATATTATGCTCATCTACGCCATAATCCATAACTCGGACAATCTGAATACTTTTTTGTCCCAGTAAGGCACAGGTTTTAGCTTCACGTTCAAAGCGTTCCTGTAAACGCATCTTTTGGTTTTGGATGGACATTGAGAGAAACTTTACCGCAACGGGTACGCCTAGGCTGTTGACTCTGTGCCTTTTGACATGGTAAAAGTTCATGCACTTTTAATGTCGTCACAATCCCCTGAAAACAACGTTTTTCGTTTTGATAGTGTGGATTGACCAAAAACTTCAGATAGCCATGCTTCAACGTCTGAAAAACTAATTGTTTCAAGTGCGTTTTTAATCAAAGCTGTCGTCAGATTCATAGTAGATAAACAGATGGTTAGCAGCATCTGACCCATTTCTTTAAATGGACAGCGCGCGGAAAATTGCTTATATTTTCCAAACAATGACTCAATCACATCAGAAGTAGCTAAAAAAGTAGATTGGTTTTTAATTTTTCGGCATTGAACAGACAAATAACCCAAAATACTTTGTTGAAGTTTCTGGAGAGAATTATCATCAAATATAACTTTATTTTGTTCAAAAAAATCGAGAGTTTTATGACTAATTCCTGATTGTTTGAGTTGAGTTTCAACACCTCGTGTGAGTGACACCATTTGGTTCCATTGAATTAGGTCTGATTCGTAGTCAACTAACCATCCCAATTTATCTACTATTTTCTGAGTAATCAGCGAAGGGTCAGAATCTGGCATTAATTTAATTAAAGTGTCTGGAGAAGAATTTAGTAATTTAATCCCCCAATTTGTCAACCTTTCTACATTAAAAAAACGACATTGAGAACGTTGTGTTGGAGGAGATAAAAATGATAAATCTGTTTGTTGTAATTTTTGTCTGCTGATATTACATTTTTGAATAAATGACTGATATCTCTCATCCGAATCTAGCTGGTATTTTAAAAGTAAAGCCATTGCATGAGTCACATCATGGGTATAGATAATATCTGGGTGATTTTGCTGGTATAGCTTGATTCCACGAGCTAGGTCGCTACCATTGTCCGCTACTATTTGTACTGGTACGCCGACTTTTTGACTGATTTTTTCTAGTTTTGATTCTATAATCTCTCCTTTCGTAGAATCCATAATTTCTAATCCGAAAATTTTCACGTCTTCATGCGCCAACCCTCTTTTCTGCTTCATCACATTTTCTTCAATATGCTGCTGTGAAACGCCTAAAATTACCAACGCTTTTTGTTTCCCTAATTCTAATGTCAAATCGACAATAAATATCCAATCATCACGATATTCTTTCTCTTTTGTCAATTCATATATTCCAATCCGAGCCAACCACTTTCTCACACAACTGAAACTTGGAGTTGCCTGCTCTTCATAATTATTAAACAACTCAAATACTTTTTCTACTCCTCTAAAACTGATACCACATTCAATTAAAAGTAAGAGTGCTTGCTGAATTATTTTGGCATCATAATGATGACCCTTCACATTTAATTCCATAGCTTCTATGATTTCTGCTTCGACTTGAATTTCCTCTTTTTTTCGTCTAAATCTCCTTCAATGTTTAACTCTTTTAGTTTTGACTCTGCCATCAACGCGCGATTTTTCCATTCTTCTCTTGAATCTAATAGATCTCTAACCTTGATTTCTAAGGCTCTAATCTTTTTTTGTTTTAATAGTGCTTTTTCTTTCCAGTTATCTCGACCTTTCTGAAACAAACGTGCTAATCTACTAACTGGGCTTTTAAACTCCTGCATGGGCTTTGAATGTGCTAAGTATTAACGACACTATTATTGTATGAAGCAATGGTGCCTTAAAACCAACAAAGTCAACAGCCTAGGTACGCCTCCCAACAAGATGTCCTTTGCACGATAAACTCGTCCCATTGCTCCAGTACCAATCAATTCCTGAAGCTGGTAGCGTTTGCCGAGTAAGCGACCAATGTTGGGGTCCGACATAAAAACTTTGACTCCAATCTTTTCGAGATTTTAAATTTAAATTTTAGGTTTTGGATTAACTTGCGGATGTCGATGGCAATAGCCACTTCCACGAAGCTATCCGAAAATGTAATATATGGAAAACATGACTTCTAAACTTATTATTCCCAGATTAAATAGCAGAAGCAGCATCGCTCGATAAAGAGATGAAACACCGTAAAATTACGTATTTAATCATAAGAAAATTACCCATGTGGTAATGTCACATCCAAAAATCTCAAACTATTTGATTGAGTATGAATTACATTGCTTGACGTTCCAATTTTGCCTCCATAGTGCTGGAGAGAAAATGACCTGAAAGAATGCCACTAGTCAAAAGATAAGTATCACGATCAAGGCGTTGTAGAGTTTCAAAGCCACTACGACGCTGACGATTTTCGGCTTGAGAAGTATCCTTTGTACCAATTACCCAATAACGTTGGACAATAGTTTCCGGTCCAATCCAGCCTTCACCTTCGATTTGTCCTAACTGATTGTGCTGGAGCAAAAATGAGTAATGGCGTTCCCCATCATCAAGCCGACCTTTGTACTGTAAAGCAATTTCTGGGCGATCGCGCGTACCTGATGACATCTCGCTTCCTGGAAATATGAGTTTAGTAGCCATCGTAAACCAGTTGTCACGATGCCAAGCAACCAATGTCATACCTTTGACATTAATTGGCATTGCATTACGTTCCAACCAGCTACCCTGTAAAGTCCAACGTCCAGGTTCGAGTAAAAAAGAGTGTCCCACCTGCCCACCTTCTAAGTTTTTACCTCACTCACAAACCGCCTAGACCAAAGAGAAATGTGAGAGATAAATTTGCAACATGTCTGGCGGTGAATATGTACAGTATAGCCACAGCTATTTAGATTTGGTTGATGGCTAATTAGCACTAATATATTGATAAATCTCACCTAACAGCACTTCCTGATTGGCACCTGTTGCCGAGGGCAAATTCCCAGGATTTCCCATTTGCCGCCAATATGCTAAGACTGCAAAAGCGATCGCTTCTTTAAAATCGGCATTTAAACCAAATTCATCGGTGGTTGTTACTGGTACTTCACCTAATCGCGATCGCAATCTATTTTGTAAATAGAGGTTGCGACTACCACCCCCACATAAAAGAACTCTTTGTGGTAGTTGAGGTAGAAACAAACGATAATTTTCTACTATTGATGCTGCTGTTAATTCCGTAAGGGTTGCTAAAAAGTGAGCTGGACTGAGTTGGTATTTTGCTGCATCTGCAAAGCATTGCTTTAGGTAATCAACTCCGAATAATTCCCTTCCGGTTGATTTTGGCGGTGGTGTCTGGAAATATTCGTGCTGCAACCACTCTTCTACTAAAGTGTGACAAATATTGCCGCTAGCAGCCCAGTCACCATTTTCGTCGTATGTTTTGGCTCCATTACTTAATTGATAGACTGCTAAGTCGAGTAAACTGTTACCTGGCCCAGTATCCCAACCACGTATTTTTTCCAGCCAGTCGCCTTGTCGGGCTGGCAGGTAAGCAACATTACTAATGCCGCCTATGTTTTGGATACATCGTGTTTCTTGAGGATGACTCAATAGTGCAGCATCTATACGAGGTACTAGTGGTGCTCCTTGACCGCCTGCGGCAATATCAGCATTACGGAAATTACTGATGGTTGTTGTCTTAGTGAGATGGGCAATTAATTCTCCACGACCGAGTTGGAGGCTATAACCAAGGGAGGAAGTGGAATTCTTGATGTCTCCATAATCCAGAGATGCAGGTGGACGATGATACACAGTTTGCCCATGAGAACCAATGAGGATAGCTCTTTTTTGACTTGCTTGATTGTCAATTTGGATACATTGAGCAGCATCTGCAAAAGCAAATGCGATCGCATCATCTAATTCTGCAAATTCCTGCATCGATATTTCTTCACCTGCACATACCAATAAAATCTTTTCCCGCAATTTGGGTGGATATGGATAGGTTTGGGCAGCAATTAATTCGATTTTAATATCTAAATCTTTGCCGGAAATTTCTACTAATGCAGCATCAATACCATCGACGGATGTACCGCTCATTAAACCAATTACACGCACCATTATTCAGATTTGGGATTAGTTAAAGTGATGATTTTATAGTCACAGGTATCTAATTACTCAGAAAAGAGAATCTATGAATTTGTGAAATTACTGATTTTGCTTGCGGTTAAATTCATTCAAATCTAAGGTGTAATTTAATTTCAAGACATTGACACCTGGTTCGCCAAAAATACCTAAAAATCTACTGTCTGTAAATCTATTGATGAGTGGAATTATTTCTTCTTGTTTGATGTTACGGGCACGAGCAACTCTTTCCAGTTGAATTCTAGCTGACTTAATCGAAATATGGGGGTCTAAACCGGAAGCAGAAGTGTAAATTAAATCTGCTGTGGGTTGTAAATTTTCATCGCGCAATTGGTTGGCAGTTTCGATAACACGATTGATTAATTTTGGGTTCGTAGGTGCAAGATTACTCGCGCCTGATATTCCTGTTGGTTTTCCTTGTTTTCCTTGACTATAACGTACTGTACTGGGGCGAGAATGAAAGTATTTATCTGATGTGAATACTTGACCAATTAGTGTTGAACCATATGGTTGATTTTGTAAGTTGGAGACAATGCTACCGTTGGCTTTTTCTTTGAGAAATGGTAATTGTCCAACACCAAATATAAGTAGTGGGTATATGATAGCTGTGAGCAACCACAATACTATGCTGATGCGGATAGCTTTCAGAATATTTCGTAACATGGGATAAGTAGAACAAGGGTAAAACTAAAAATTAATCTTGATAAATAGTAATGGTCAAAATAATTATTATCAATAATATATTTATTAAATTAAAGTTGAGAAATTATGCATATTCTGTTGCCTAGTACCCAATATATTAATCAATAAATTTGCACAAACTAAATCATAAAATATCCTATAAAATATTAATATCTTTCTGGTCTAAATATGACATCAAATAAATAAACTATGATTCCCAATATGATAATACTTAAACCTGCGATCGCATAGGTATGGCGAGGTTCAATTTTATCTGTTGCGGCATAGACAATGGGTAGAAAAATAATATTTAGGCTGACTCCCAAAAAGATGATTAATGGTAATTTTTTGCTACGGAAGCTTTGCACAATCTTGAAGATAAATGCCCTACTTTGATATTTTGTAAACTTATTCAGCATCAGTTAGTTTCCTCAATTGATCAACAAAATAAATCTAGAAGCAAAAATTAATTAAACCCAACCGATCGCAGTTATGATTAAGTCAATAAATTTAATGGCGATAAATGGGGCAATCACACCTCCTAAACCATAAACTAAAATATTACGCTGTAATAATTGATTCGCTGTCAGAGGTCTAAATCGTACTCCTTTTAATGCTAAGGGAATTAATAAGGGAATAATCAAAGCGTTGTAAATTAATGCCGATAATACTGCTGAATTTGTATTTGTCAACCGCATAATATTTAATCCTTGTAAATTCGCAGATGTAAATAATACGGGAATAATGGCAAAGTATTTGGCAATATCGTTAGCGATGGAAAAAGTCGTTAATGCACCGCGAGTAATCAATAATTGTTTACCGATACCAACAATATCAATTAGTTTAGTAGGATCGGAATCTAAATCCACCATATTCGCTGCTTCTTTTGCTGCTTGTGTTCCCGTATTCATTGCCACTCCGACATTAGCTTGGGCAAGCGCGGGCGCGTCATTGGTACCGTCGCCTGTCATGGCTACCAATTTACCTTGCGCTTGTTCCTGCTGAATCACGTCAATTTTGTCTTCGGGTGTGGCTTCAGCAATAAATTCATCGACTCCAGCCTCACGAGCAATAACTGAAGCAGTAATACTGTTATCTCCCGTCAGCATCACAGTCTTTACGCCCATCCGTCGTAGTTGCTCAAAACGGTCTCTTATCCCCGGTTTAACGATATCTTTAAGATAAATTACGCCATAAATTTCCCCATCCAAAGCAACAGCAAGCGGTGTTCCTCCCTGTTCAGATACTCTTTCATATGCGGCATCAAGTTCGGGAGAGTTGTGTCCACTTCGAGAACGGACAAATCCTTTGATTGCTTCCACAGAACCTTTACGCACTTGTCTACCATCGGGTAAGTTGGTACCACTCATCCGCGTTCTCGCAGAAAATTCGATACCTTCGGCATAGTTGGTGTCAAAATCTATAAATGCTCCCAAACGTTCGGCAAGACGAACAATTGATTTTCCTTCTGGAGTATCATCAAACACACTTGCCCAGATAGATACTTGCGCGATTTCCTGGATATCATGGCCATTGATGGGTAAAAATTCCTCTGCTAATCGGTTGCCAAGAGTAATTGTCCCGGTTTTATCTAAAACTAGGGTATTTACGTCCCCACAAGCTTCTACGGCACGTCCAGAGGTGGCAATCACGTTAAATTGGGCAACTCTATCCATCCCCGCAATCCCGATCGCACTTAGCAAACCACCAATAGTAGTAGGTATTAATGCTACCAATAAGGCGATTAATACAGGCACACTTATTGGGCTATTGACATAGCTGGCAAATACAGGCAATGTCACAATCACAAACATAAATACCAGTGAGAGAACCGCTAGCAAAACCGTCAAGGCAATTTCATTTGGGGTTTTACTGCGTTCTGCCCCTTCAACTAAGGCAATCATTCTGTCGATAAAGCCTTTACCGGGATCGGCTATAACCCGGATAATCAATTCATCGGAGATAACTCTTGTTCCCCCAGTGACGGAACTTGAGACATCAGAACCAGATTCTTTTAACACTGGGGCTGATTCACCAGTTATCGCTGATTCATCAACGCTAGCAACTCC
This sequence comes from Calothrix sp. NIES-4101, assembly GCA_004296455.1. Classification (GTDB taxonomy): domain Bacteria; phylum Cyanobacteriota; class Cyanobacteriia; order Cyanobacteriales; family Nostocaceae; genus Brunnivagina. The sequence goes on along the minus strand of AP018280.1, from coordinate 1,493,734 downwards.
CATTGTCACTTCCCCATCGGCGGGAATAATATCGCCAGCGCTGACATAGACGATATCACCTTGGCGAAGAGTGGTAGAAGGAACTTCACTAATGGAACCATCGGGGGCAAGTTTTTTAGCAATTGTCTCTGCTTTCGTTAACCTCAGAGCATCTGCCTGGGCTTTCCCACGTCCTTCTGCGATCGCTTCCGCAAAGTTGGCGAATAACACTGTCAGAAATAGGATAGCAGTAATCGAGCCGTTGAAAAGTTGCAGATTGTAGCCAGATACTGGGCCAAATAAATAGGGGTTAATTGTCAGCACCAAGGTAATTATTGTGCCTATCCAAACCAAAAACATGACAGGATTACGGACGGCAAGTTTAGGGTTGAGTTTAACAAAGGCATCCCCAATAGCACGGCTATAAAGACCTTTGTAACTAACTTTGGCTTGTTTCTGGGAGGGACGGCGATCGCTGGAACGAGGGCGCTGACGGCGAGATGGAGGTGTGTTATTTGAGTCAATCATAAGGTCTGGGGAATTGGATGATGATGGGGAATTGGCTATTGGGTAAAGGGGATAAGGGAGAAATTTTCCTGTTTTCCCATCTCCACGTCTTTGGGTTCCCCACTTCCTTATTTAATTCCCCCGGCAAGTTGAAAGCCTTCCGCAATTGGCCCTAGTGCTAAAACTGGGAAAAACGTTAAAACTCCGAGTATGAGAATAACACCTGCGGTTACGCTAATAAATAGGGATGAATCGGTTCTTAGTGTACCGGGGGTTTCGGGAACTGGTTGTTTTTTGGCCATGCTGTCGGCAAGCAAGAGGATGGCAATAATTGGTACATAACGCCCAATCAAAATACTACAAGCAGTGCTGAGGTTCCACCAAAGGGTATTATCGTTTAAGCCCTCAAAGCCCGAACCATTATTAGCACTGGCTGAGGCATATTCATATACTATTTGAGTGAGACCGTGGAATCCTGGGTTACTAATACCAGCAAGTGTTTTCGGGAAGGCAAGTGTAATGGCACTAGGTAGTAATACGGCGATAGGGTGAATTAATAAGACAATGCTGGCAAGGACAATTTGACGTTTTTCGATTTTACGTCCCAAAAATTCCGGTGTGCGTCCCACCATTAACCCAGTCAGAAACATCGTTAAAATCAAGAAAATAAATAAATATGCTGTTCCTGTTCCTTGTCCTCCCCAAACGATTTGCAAGAACATATTTAATAATGTTGCAAATCCACCAGGAGGCATTAATGAATCCTGCATTCCATTCACAGCACCGCACATAGTTGCAGTTGTCATCACTGCCCATAGGGCTGTTTCTGCCCAACCGAAGCGAACCTCTTTCCCTTCAAGATTGAGCATTTCCTGATCAACAATGTTATTGACGATGGGATTGCCTTGATATTCACCAATTGCAACAAAGATAACTAACACCACGAAAATGGTAAACACCATCCAAAATAACAGCCAAGCTTGTTTAATATTCCCGGCAAATATCCCATAGGTATAAATTAATGCCGATGGAATGGCAACCATGGCGATAATTTCGAGCAAATTTGAGAAAGCATTGGGATTTTCAAAGGGATGAGCGGAGTTAACACCAAAAAAACCGCCACCATTTTCCCCTAATAGTTTAATCATCTCAAAGGATGCAACTGGCCCCCTGGCAATATATTGGGTTACACCTTCCAGGGTTCTGACTTCTAGAGTTGGTGCAAATGTCTGGGGCACACCTAAAAAAACGAGTGCGATCGCACCGACAATTGAAAGTGGTAGTAATATTCTTGTGATTGCCCGCATTAAGTCAATATAAAAATTTCCCAAAGGTTTACCTGTCAAGCCACGAATAAAGGCAATCCCCACTGCCAAACCAGTCGCTGCCGAAACAAACATCAAAAATGTTAATGCCGCAGTTTGACTAAAATAACTTAATGCTGTTTCTCCAGAATAATGCTGTTGGTCGGTGTTAGTCAGAAATGAAATAGTTGTATGTAGTGCTATATCCCAACGTAAAGCAGCAAATTTATGGGGATTTAAAGGTAGAAAAGACTGACTAATTAAGATGAAATAAACAAAACCGCCGATAAGTAGGTTACTGAAGAACACTGAGGATAGATACTGCCCCACCTTCATATTCTCACGGCGGGCAACCCCAGCCAAAATGTAGATAATCCGCTCGCAAGGGTTGAGAATAGGGTCGAGAATTGTTTTGTGCCCCATAAATACCCGCGCCATATATTTGCCCAAAATTGGGGTAATGACGGCGATAATCAAGAGGGTTAGGCCAATTTGCAAAAATCCTTGTAGCATTTATTTTAGTTAAAATGATTAAAATTATATAGATTGAGTATAGATATAATTCTGATCTATGCAGCAAAGAATTATAGCGGGTATATTACCAACTATTTTTAGTTATGCAGAAAAAACTAATACTTCTGACTACTGAATTCTGAATTCTGCTATACGCATGTCTAATTAAGAATTATCCAAGTGCATAGAAACAAATTGAATTACGTCAGTTAATCCATGACGAGTTTTCAAATTAGTAAAAATAAAAGGCTTATGATGACGCATTTTTTTGGTATCGCGTTCCATAATCCCTAAATCAGCACCAACATAGGGCGCTAAATCAATTTTATTGATGACTAATAAATCTGATTTTGTGATTCCAGGGCCTCCCTTGCGGGGAATTTTATCACCTGCGGCAACATCTATAACATAAATAGTTAAATCGACTAACTCAGGACTAAAGGTAGCAGCTAAATTATCACCGCCACTCTCTAGAAAAACCAAATCTAAGTTAGAAAAACTTGCTTCTAACTGTTCAATTGCCGCCAAATTCATGGACGCATCTTCGCGAATCGCAGTATGGGGACATCCACCAGTCTCGACACCGAGAATACGCTCTTTTGCCAAAGCTTGCGATCGCACTAAATATTCAGCATCTTCCTGAGTATAAATATCATTTGTTACCACTGCCAAATTATAATGATTTCGCATTGCCTTACATAAGGCATCAACCAAGGCAGTTTTCCCCGAACCCACAGGTCCGGCAACCCCAACTCTAAATGTCATAATTGGTAATTTTTAATTGTAAGTCTAAATTCTAAATTATCAATAGGTGTTAAATAATTCCTAATTCGTAACTGATACCTCAGCACTTGTTCCTAACTCCGAAACAACCTCGTATACAATACCTCATGTTGCATACTTGCCAGAGATAATCCCCAACTACAGCAACTCAAATCATCGTCATCTAAATCCATTATTTCTGCAACCGCACTAGTGAATAATGGTTGTAGTGCCAATATTAGTTGCTGTCCTGCGGTTTGTCCTAGGGGAATTAGTTTTACCCCAGCAGTGATTAAATTACTAGCCCAACTCTGTAAATACCCCAACAGCGCAGCTTCAAGGTTAATATCTGTAACCGCTACAGCGATCGCCACCGCTACAGAATAATTACAATTATTCTCGACGCGATCGCTAATCAACTGAATTTCTGGCTGTAATTTACTCAGCAATTGCATGAGTGAACGTCCCATCTGCCAGCTAGAATGGCGTAATTCTTCTGTTTCCCGCAATGCCGATAACCACAAATTCCAAGCGGATAAAGCCTGAAAATCTCGGTTTTGTACTGCTGCATACGCCCTCACGATGACCGCCATTTCCAGACGAATTGCCCCATAACGTAATTCGGCAACAAGCCAATTTTGGAGGGAATCGGCAGATGAAATTACGCCATTTTCCACCAGTGTTTCTAACCCCTCGGAATAACTGTATGCCCCCACAGGTAAGGCAGGGCTAACTAACTGTAATAGCCATAAAAGCTGACTAGGAGTGAGGGTGATGTTGGTGTCCATAAGCACCTGCTTCTGGGTAAAAGGGAGAAATTTCTGTTGCCACTTCTAGATGTAATTGTTCCAGCATTGTCTGCAAAACTTTATCTGGAGAGATTCTCAGATAATGGGGAGTAATTTCTACAGGCACGTGACGATTCCCCAAATGATATGCAGCACGTAACAAATCTAACTCATTACTGGCGATCGCCGTCAAAACAGGTTCCGCTTTTGCCACAATCCGAATCAAATGAGCGCCTGTTTCATCTTGCAAAATATCACCATCTTGTAAAAGCGTACCTCGCGGCAAACGTAAAAAGACCACCTTTCCATCTTCTGATTCAAAACGATGGCGACTACGAGTTCTTTCCTCTGCTGTCAATGCTAAAGTCAAAGTCACAGATATATCTGGATTTGGAGATTGACGTTGAGTAACCGTGAACATGAAAAATTCCAGCTTGTTATCTTCTACCTAGTAAAACTATAAATTTTCTGCGTTGCCAAATGATCACAAATCGATGAAGGTTGCTGCTGATTTAAATCAAAACTCAACCGATCTAATTGCACTTGTAAATTACTTAAAGGATCACTTCCTGGAGAGACTAAAAATTCTAGTCTTTCAATATAAGGTAAATTCGCCAGTTGATCGAGAAGCTGACTCACAACTTGTCTGTAGGGATGACCATTTTGCTCATACCAATCTTCATCTGCCATCCCAGCTTGGTCAAAACCGAGATGTACTGTTAATGATGGCTTATCAAATAGTGCGATCGCCACTGGACGCGCTTCTTCTTGCAATAGCAAATGTTGACTTTTCGCTAAAAATCTTAATTTTTCTAAGCGATCGTATCTGTCGGTGACACATTGGGGATCGTCTTGCCAATGGATGGCGACGGTGAGCAAATAAGTTTGTAGCAGCATGTGACCTAACTTTTTCGCTTTTGTCGTCAAATAGTAGGAATTGTAGTCATTGGCTTCAATCAACAACGGTACGCGATCGACAATCTCTAAATCGTATCCCTTTAACCCAGCAATTTTACGTGGATTATTGGTAATTAAACGTATTTGATGTACCCCTAAATCCGTCAGTATTTGTGCCCCCATCCCATAATCCCGCAGGTCGGCAGGAAAACCCAAGCGTTCGTTTGCCTCAACCGTATCCAAACCCATATCCTGCAAAGAATAAGCTTTGAGTTTGTTGATTAAACCAATACCACGACCTTCTTGCCGCAGGTATACAACAATACCTTTGCCTGCGGTTTCAATCATTTTCAGTGCCGCTTGGAGTTGCATTCGACAGTCACATCGCAATGAACCCAAGGCATCACCCGTCAAACACTCGGAATGTACTCGCACCATGACAGCTTCATCCTTAAACGTGCTGGGGTCGCCTTTAACGATCGCCACGTGTTCGGTGTTATTCAGGGTGTAACGATAGCCGTAAATGTCAAATTGACCGAAGCTAGAGGGTAATTTGGTGACAGTTTCCCGGACAACTAAACGGTCAAATTTCAACCGATAGCTAATCAAATCAGCAATGCTAATAATTTTCAGGTTGTGGCGCTTGGCATACTCAATCAATTCCGGCAGCCTCGCCATCGAACCATTCGGATTTTGAATTTCGCAAATCACCCCCGCCGGATATAACCCAGCCAAACGTGATAAATCCACAGCAGCTTCCGTATGCCCAGCACGTTTAAGGACACCCCCATCTTTGGCGCGGAGTGGGAAAATATGACCGGGACGACGTAAATCTTCTGGTTTGGTGTGGGGATTGAGGGCTACTTGGATAGTTCGGGCACGGTCTTCTGCCGATATTCCCGTACTTACACCTAAATTCGGCCCCGCATCAATACTTACTGTGAAAGCAGTTTGGTTGGGGTCAGTAATATTTCTTACCATTAAAGGCAAGTCGAGTTCATCTAAACGTTCTCCAGTCATCGCCAAACAAATTAAACCCCGTGCTTCTACTGCCATGAAATTAATCATGTCTGGGGTGGCGAACTGGGCTGCACAAATTAAATCGCCCTCATTTTCGCGGTTTTCGTCATCCACTACCACGATAACTCGACCAGCTTTCAAATCTGCCAAAGCGGCTTCAATCGAGTCAAATTTAAATTCTGAGGTTGAAAAGGCAGTGTTGTGGGTAGGTTCCCCGGCATGAGACGACTGCTGTGAGGTGTGAGGCTGCGACACAAATTTTCTCAACGAGCGAAGGTAATTTTTGCTTGACAAATAATTGTCCTCAAATTGTAGCTCTTTTGATTGCTTGCGCGGTATGAAATTCGGGCACAGGGGAAAAGGTACGCCGAGATTCTTGACATTAGACATCTTCCCCTCTCCGCATCTCCCAATTAATCATGCCCAATTACCCAATTTGCGTTTTAATACAAGAAGTGAAATTACAGTTAAATAACAAAAAACTGTTTGATATTAGCTAGTAGATTGATAGTTGATAGCTAACAGTTGATTCCAAGAGAATGCATAAGGATTTGAAAACATGGGTAATTTTAGGCGCGTACCCGTTGGGATAGTTGGCGCGTCAGGTTATGGCGGAGTTCAGCTAGTTCGATTGTTGATGGATCACCCCGACGTTGAGGTGGTTTATGTGGGAGGAGATAGCACTGCTGGTAAAACCTTTGCTGATATTTACCCACATATGGCACATACTGTTAACTTGACAGTGGAAGCAGTAGATGTTTCGGCGATCGCCAATCGTTGCGAGGTAGTGTTTCTTTCGGTTCCAAATGGTTTAGCTTGTCAACTTGCGCCTAAATTACTGGAAAAGGGCTGTAAGGTACTCGATTTGAGTGCTGATTATCGGTTTAGTAATTTGGCGACTTATACCAGTTGGTACGGGAAGGAACGTGATGATGGTGAGACTGCTGCCACTTCTGTCTACGGTTTACCAGAATTGTATCGCGATCGCATTAGCGAGTCGCAGCTAATTGGTTGTCCTGGCTGCTATCCTACTGCTAGTTTACTCGCCCTTTCTCCTCTCCTCAAACAAGGCTTAATATCGCCCCAGACTGCAATTATTGATGCTAAATCTGGGACTTCTGGGGGCGGACGCGATGCCAAAATTAATATGCTTCTGGCAGAGGCTGATAATTCTCTGGGGGCATATAATGTTTCTAGGCATCGCCACACTCCCGAAATTGAGCAAATCTGTAGTGAACTGGCTGGACATGAAGTGACAGTCCAATTTACTCCCCACTTGATTCCGATGGTAAGGGGTATTCTTGCTACTGTTTACGCAGACCTCCGTGACCCTGGCTTAGTCAGAGACGATTTAATCACTATCTATCGCGCTTTTTACCGTAATTCCCCTTGGGTGAAAATATGCGAACCTGGCATTTGCCCACAAACAAAATGGGCATGTGGCAGCAATCTCTGCTACATTGGTATTGAAGTTGACCCACGCACGGGACGAGTTATTGTAATGTCTGCCATCGATAACTTGATTAAAGGTCAGGCAGGACAAGCAATACAGTGTATGAATATTATGATGGGTTGGGATGAAACACTCGGATTGCCCAAACTAGGTTTTTATCCTTAGTGCATGTCACCGCAAAACAGGGTCGGAAACAAAAATTGTGATCAGCCAAAGGCTTAAGGGCAGTATTTATCGTCATAGACGCTGCTAGTTCCCAAAGTAAATTTTTCCTATCCTTGATGCTGGACTGTACTAAAGTCTAGTTTTTCAAAACTGAAATTTGAGCAGATTTACTCAAGTTTCAGTTCAGTATTTGTAGTTTTAGACACAGTTGTACAAGCATTTTCAAGAAATTTGGTGTAATAGTTTTCTCGAAACATTGACGTTCAAATTTTGGTGTGCTATCCAAGTGTCATCTACGTAAAAAAACGTCAGTAAATTTCTCCTCAGAGACTTACTAACGCGATTGACCAAAATATTATGTGTGTAACACCATCATGGCACAAGAAATAAATAACAGCTATTTAGAGCCACAGTCCGAAAAAACCTACAAAAAAAGACTCAATTCTTGGGCGATCGCGCGTTTACTTCCTGATATGAAACGCGAGATAGTTGCTAGATTCCGCAGTCGTTCTGATGCTGATGGACATTTACAATTATTACTACGGGTAACGCCAGAAGCAAAATTGACGTTGATTTTTGATTGCCAGCAAGATGAAGTAGTCGCTTAATACTTTGAGGGTTCAGAATCCAGAAGTCGGAATTAAGAATTAGTCATGGTTACGTACTTTCAACGGTATGATTTGCCAATACTCTGACTTCTGAATACTGAATACTTAGAGAGCTTGATCAAGAATTTATAAATAGTGTTTGTTTGATACTTTGGTTGGGATGAAGTAGATTGAGAAATTCTCAGTTGATAAAATTAAGTTAAATTTTGTCTTTTGAGCGATCGCACCTGAAATGTCTAAAAATTATTGGGTCATTTTTTGCTATTGTTAAGCTTGTTATCATTGTGATGAAGATATCAATTATTGGTACTGTAATATTAACTACGTTTATTGTTGTTCAGGGTTGTTCTTCCCAAGTCAAAACAATTCCAGGTTCGCAACAAACAACAGCCAAAAATTCACAAGAACATGATTTAGCTAGCAACTCAAATAATTCTTCCCAGCATCAACAGCATCAACAAAAACAAGCACCCGCATCATCAACCCAGGCGAAATTAATTGTTCCCAAAAAAATCAAATCAATTCAAGCTGTTCCTCTAGCTATTAATATTCAAGACCAAAGTGGGAAGACTGTCAGCAATTTTGACACTTTCCAAGAAAAGCAAATGCATCTCATTGTCGTCAGCGACGACTTACGTTTTTTCCAACACGTTCATCCCAGCCACAAAGGAAATGGACGCTTTGAAGTTAGTCCAGATTTTCCCGCTCCAGGCAGCTATACCTTATTTAGTGATTACAAACCAACAGGACAAAAAGAACAAGTCTCGGTACAAAAAATCACAATACCAGGTGAAGTTCCTTTACCAACAGCGTTAGAAAAATTCAGCCATACCAAAGTTTTAGCAGACACAAAAATCAATCTGGCGCTACCTGAAAAAAAATTAATAGCTGGAAAAGAAGTCAAACTCAGCTTTAATGTACAAGAAATAAAACAAAATCGACCAGTTAAAGATTTACAACCATATTTAGGAGAAAAAGGGCATTTAGTCATTGTCAAAAGCTCATCTCCTTTAACCACCTCAGATTATATTCACGCACATCCACTCAAAGATTCCAGGGACGGACAAATAAATTTTTTATCTAGTTTCCCCAGCCCAGGAACATACAAAGTGTGGCTACAATTTAATCGTAATGGCAAAGTTAACACAGCCGACTTTTGGCTCAATGCGATATGATTTCTGAAGAATCACTTAGTTTTCAGAATAGCCTGCACTAATGTGTCATATATAAAAAACAGCTATCAATAAATAATTATAGAATATTAAAAATACTTTTTTTGAAGTTTATACTCTAAATTGCTGCTATCTAAGTATTTTTGCGGTATATAAAACTAATAATTATCATGCATCAACCAATCCAAGACTATAATCCTAGTGGTGTCGGACAAATCAATGGTAATATTTTTGGCTTACCATGCGATCGCGAGTCTGCAAACTTAATTATTATCCCTGTACCTTGGGAGGTTACTGTTTCCTATGGTGCAGGAACTGCCAATGCTCCACAGCAAATTTTAGATGCTTCTCCACAGTTGGATTTATTTGATTTTGATCATCCTGATGGATGGAAGCAAGGAATTTTTATGGAGGAAATTCCTCAAGAAATATTAGCAAAAAATAAATATTATCGCGCCTGTGCAGCAAAAGTGATTGAGCGTTTGGAACAGGGACAATCACTGAATCAGGCTCCAGATTTAACACCGACATTAAACGAAATTAATCAAGCTTGTGCCAGTGTCAATCATTGGTTATTTGAACAATGTCAACAAGCACTTAATAGCGGGAAAAAAGTTGCAGTCATTGGTGGTGATCATAGTTCACCTTTAGGTTATTTCCAAGCCCAAGCCGAGAAATATGCTAATTTGGGGTCAAGTTTTGGCATTTTACATATTGATGCTCATGCCGATTTACGTGATGCCTATGAAGGGTTTGAATTTTCCCATGCTTCGATTATGTTTAATGCAATGAAGATTCCCCAAATTAGTAAATTAGTTCAGGTGGGTTTACGTGATATTTGTCAGGATGAAGTTAATATAATTAATAATTCTCAGAATCGCATTATCGCTTATTACGATACAAAAATTAAACAGGAAATGTATGCAGGAAAAACTTGGCTAGATTTATGCCGTGAAATTATTAGTCATTTACCTGAATATGTACATATTAGTTTTGATGTCGATGGCTTAGATCCAAAACTCTGTCCCAATACCGGTACACCTGTTCCTGGAGGTTTAGAATTAGAACAAAGTTTTTGTTTATTCAGAGAATTAGTAAATAGCGATCGCAAAATAATTGGCTTTGATTTATGTGAAGTCGGAAATGCCGAATGGGATGGCAATGTTGGTGCCAGAATTGTTTTAAAACTAGCAAATTTTATGAATTTATCACAATAGAATTACAAATTCAGCAGCACGGAATCATACATTTGCAAGGGAGACAAGGAAAAATATTTACATCATTTTTTTGTGAAATGTTATCACTCTCAAATTCGAGCTATTAAACTGTGTATTGTTTTTTGGATATATCAAAGTAATATTACGGTTGTTAATTTAATAGTTATACTTTAAGAGAATCACTTTGAGAGAAGTTTAATTTTGTGAAATCCAAAAACTTACAAAATATACCAACCAAAATAGTAAAAATCCACTTGGAGAGAGGATTTTTACTATTTTTCATGGCAACAAAAAGCATCATAAAATCTACAAAATAAATAAAAATAAATAAAACTTATTCACTATAATCTATCCTTAGATAGATGCAAGTTTATTGTTTGTCCCATTAACGTCAAAGGTAGTAAATGTCTCGACACTCATTGGAGATGAGTTTTCGGTTCAGTCTGCCGAAGCTGCGCGAATAGCGATGGCGGAGGTAATTGTCAATCGCAGATTCAAGAAGATTTTTTCGACTTTAATCTGGTTGTCAGTGACAGTGACAGGGGCTAAATGACGGCTGAATCGTACACATTATGAAAATCGCACAAATCGCCCCCCTGTGGGAACAAGTTCCACCTACTACCTACGGTGGTACAGAGTTAGTTGTGAGTCGTTTGACCGAAGAATTAGTTCGCAGAGGTCACGAAGTCACACTATTTGCTTCCGGTGATTCCCAAACATTAGCTCATCTGGAAGCTGGTAGTCCTTGTGCTTTGCGGCTAGACCCAAACATCAAGGAACACGCTGTTTACGAACTTCAACACCCTACTCAGGTTTTCCAACGTGCTGCGGAATTTGATATTATTCACTCCCACGTAGGAATATGGTCGCTGCCATTGGCAAGCATGGTTTCAACTCCAACAGTGCATACATTGCATGGCACTTTTACGCGCGATAATAGCAAGATTTACAGACAACATCATTCGCAAGCATACGTCAGCATCAGCGATGCTCAACGTTTGTTGAATATTAATTATGTTGCGACTGTATATAACGGTATTAGTGTTGAACTATTTCCGTTCTATGAGAAACCGCAACAACCTCCTTACCTAGCATTTTTGGGACGTTTTTCTCCAGAAAAAGGCCCTCAACATGCAATTCAGATTGCCAAAAAAACAGGCTGGCGCTTGAAAATGGCAGGTAAGGTAGACGTGGTTGATAAGGAATTCTTTGAGCGCGAAGTTGCTCCTCATATTGACGGGGAACAAATCGAGTTCTTGGGAGAACTAAACCACGGGCAAAAAGCCGAGCTTTTGGGTAATGCATCAGCAACTCTCTTCCCCATTACCTGGTGTGAACCATTCGGTTTGGTGATGGCTGAGTCAATGGCGACTGGTACACCCGTCATTGCTAGAGCAATGGGCTCTGTACCCGAAGTTATTGCTAATGGCAAGACAGGCTATGTCTGCAATAGTTACGAAGAAATGGCAGATATGGTATCCAAAGCCGTGCAATTAGACCGTCGAAAATGTCGAGAACATGTCGAGTCTAACTTTAGTGTTGCTCACATGGTTGATGGTTACGAAGCAGTTTATGAACAATTAGTAGGCGATCGCAACTTCAGGAATTGGTTCAATTCTGCGCTGCGAAACTCATTGGAATCAATTACTGCTTTCAAACGTTAAAAGTAGTTAATTTACTTTTTTGTTTTTCTGACTTACCCCCTTAGCGATCGCCATGTTTTCATGGTATTGCTCTACGATACTGATAAACTTAACTCCCATTGATTGGGAGTTTTTAATTGGGTTTTGTTTACTTGTATTATGTTTGTCTAATCACTGACGATTAAAATTTCTCCGCCTCGCCGTGTCTCTAAGTCTTTGTGCCAGTCCTAATAATAAGTATTTAACCAGATATGGCATTATTTAGGACTGCTGTAAGCAATTTGACCATTCTCTTGAATAGTCAAATGATGCTCTTTATTATTTGGACTTGCCAGACTTCCTAAAGAGGAGGCATGAATGGGAATCCCGGCAGCGAGTTTACCATTGACTGCAAATAAATTTGTATTAGTCGGCTTAAATTTCCACATTTGCTCTTGACCAGGAAGTATATTTTCCATTTCAAATGTCCTATCATTGACTTTGACTTGCATAAAATTAACTGTACTTTCTGATTGATTTCGCAGAACTAACCTTGCTTGTGATTCATCAACCGAATCGCAAGCTTTAAAGCCTATTAATGATAAAGTTGTCACAATAAATACCGCTCTGACGCGCTTGAAAATTACTCGTGTAGATACTATCTTTCTTACAGGCATAGAAAAACCTCTCCGTACTGAATAAATACTGAGAATACGTAAGTAATACGTAGATAAAACATATAAATTGCTATGTTTAAATAATTCCCAAAAACTCCGCACAAATAACAGTTAGCTATATAAATTCTTGATGGATAGGGTAATCAGGACAACCTTTAATACTTTAATACTTAAATACCGAAATACTGATTCCGATCAGAACTTGAAAAAATTGACTACTGACTGCTGTGGAGATAAAAAATATTGAATTTAGCAGATAGTGAAAATATGTATAACACCTGTAATCCCTCAATTTCATCTATCTTGGCGTAAAATTGCGGGATAAATTTGACTTTTCGCTCTGGAAAGATGATATTCATCATCAATTTCTGTCCAAAGTAAATTGCTGGCAACTGTATAATAAACAGGGTAGAGTTGAGCCACACTAACTAGAGCATCTGTTTCATAATCTATTTTCAGGGTGCTCTGAAAGCTATTTTTGGCATATTGCAGCATTTGCTGGAATAAAGCTTGAGAAATCAGCGAAATGCCGACTAACTCACCACTAGGAGCCTGAGATAATTGGGATGGGTTTTTCGACATGGCGACTATGGTTGCACCATTGGTTTGCACATAAACTTCATCACCAGCATTCGTTGGTTCAGATAATAAAATGACATTATCTTTGGGAAAACTCAATACTGTTTCTAAGGCACGTTTTTCATAGATTAAATCAGATTCTAACAGAATAAAATCATCATTCAGCCAATGATGGGCACAGTAAAGAGAATACATACTACCCGAATGAGCATATTCAGGGTTATGAACTGTGAAAATCTGCTGGGGATAGCGTTTTTGTAATTTTTGGTAAAACTCAGACAAATGACCAGTAATAATAATAATGCGTTGAATATTACAAGCTAGCAGTTTGATAATTGACTCCTCGACAATAGGGATGTTTCCCAATTGTAAAAAACCCTTGGGAGCCAATTTTCCCAATTCTTTGAGACGAGTTCCCATCCCCGCCGCCAGAATGACTGCTGTTGTCACTGCCATATCTAAATTTACCTAGCCTAGATTCGCAACATATGTTCAAAGCAATGGAGAAGGCAATTTTCTCTCGCTTTCAGAATAACATTGGTTAAGAGAACTCCACAAAAAAAATGATCCTATGACGAGCCGGGTTTCGCAAAAATTTCAACAAACCATTTTTTGAGATGCGGAAGACGAAGGATTTGTTTTTCAACTTCTGCCATAGCCTCAGTTGTGAGTTTAACTCCTGTGGAGTAAACTTTTTTGATCAATGTCACAACCGGATTTTGGCCTTTAAAAGTAAGTGTTCTTGCAAAATACAGGACTGATTCAACGGTGTCGAGTAAACTACCATTCCAATGCTGTTCTAGCCAACCAAAACTACGTTCTACAGGATTATACTTACTATGGTAGGGGGGATAGTAAGCTAGCTGTAAATTCAGGTTTGATGATGAAGAAAAGTCTAATATTCGTTTCATAAACTGAGTACGACGAGAATGATTTTCTCGTCCGTTGTCTTGATTAATAACCAGTTTATTAATGTGATTAAATCGATGTTTTACTCTTTGCCACCAGTTTTCAATCAAATCAACAATACAATCAGCAGTCAATTTTGAAGTTACAAAAAATAGGAATAATTCGTTGTACTGAGGTAAAAAAATTCCGTAAGGGGTAACAGTTATAGCCTCTGCAAAATCATGGTCCAATGAAATAGTTGGTATACGAGTTTTCCCCCCTCGGTCAAACTCACCAACTTTTACTGCCACCTTTGCATCAATTGATATACGTAAAGTATTGGGTTCATTATCTGCTTTAGTATTAATTTTTTCTAATTCTTGGAAAATTGCTTCTGTTTCTGGAATTTTCCTTATTGGCTTGGCTTTTATCACTCTTTTTAATGTGTAGCCTAACTCGTTTAACCGCCTTCTGATTGTTTCGTTTGATGGTAATTCCCCATCCCTATAACCTTTTTGTTCAATTAGTTGCCGACGTACTTCCGATGAAGTCATACGAGTATACAAACGAGTACTTTTAAAACTCGGGTCAGTTTGGCTTTGTGGGTCTACTAATGATTTCATATCCTCTAGTAGATGAGGCAATTTTTCCTCAATTCGTTTGCGACCACTATTGGCAAATGCATCAATGATTGGTTCACCACTCTCCAACTCTTTCATCCCTTTACGAATAGTGCGTCTATTCCACCCCAACTCTCTTTCTGCCAAAGTTTGTCCACCAATCCCAAAACCTTTGACAACTTCTGCCATAAATTGCCGCCGGTCGCTTGCCTTAAGCTTTTGCGCTGTTTTAATGTACAGAGATTTGAGGCTCTTGCTTAGCTCAATCATGGATTTTGGAGACTTCATGCAGACTGTACACGTTTAATTACCCTTTTTCTATCATCCCTTATTAGTGGATCAATTATTCTGTGGAGACCTCTAATCGCAATTCTCTAAATTCAAGCAACATATTATTTTCAAACCAGCCTGGTAGAGCGAATCTGTTTGTTGGGAATCTTGGTAGAGATGTTCTGACTAATTAGCTAGCCCTGAACTAGGAAAAAAGTCATGCTCACCTAATTACTTTTTTACTAGTCAGGTTAGGAACTTTACTTCATGCAAAAAACTGATCCAAGCTTCTAGAATTAGCTGATGTGAGTCAGCTGCGATTTTTCCAACATTCCCTAAATAGTGAATTTTTGTAGAAATTATTCGTGCATCGACTCCTTTTCATTGTCTGAGGATACAGAGCAGCACATGTTCAAGAAACAAATAATGTCGTCAATTATTTTACTTGCCAGTATCGTCATTGGCGGAGGTAATACATCCGGTTTCTTGGATTTAGGCATTTAGCATCATCCTACCTATGTGCTGAGAAACTAGCTTTCCACTACAGAATTATACTGAATCCTCACTTGAATCAATGGTCTCTTATCTTCCTCACCACATTTGGAAATTTATCTAAACCTATGTTAAAGCGCAAACTACTGATTACCCTAGAACTTACCATTACTGCCTTTATATTGACAGGAACTAGTTTTTATGCTTCAAAAAGTCTCGGTCAACTTCAAAACAGCCCGAAACAACTGGTAGACGAGGCGTGGCAAATCCTCGATCGCAATTATGTTGATGGTAGCTTTAACAATCAGGACTGGAAAGCAGTGCGTCAGGAATATCTCAGTCGTTCCTACAGTTCCCAGCAACAAGCTTATATAGCAATTCAAGAAATGGTCGGGAAATTGGGCGATCGCTACACGGAATTTTTCGACCCCCAGAAATTTACAGCCCTCAGGAATAATATTTCTGGTACCCTCAGTGGTGTGGGCTTGCAATTAGGACAGAATGAGCAAACCAAAGCTTTAAAGGTGATTGCCCCGATTGAAGGCACGCCAGCTTTTAAAGCGGGTATCTTACCAGAAGATGTCATCATCAAAATCGATGGTCAATCAACCCAAGGAATGAATATTAATGATGCGGTGAAGCGGATTCAGGGTTCACCCGGTACAAAGGTAGTACTAACAATACAACGGGGCGAGCGATCGCAAACTTTCCAACTCACCCGCTCCAATATTGCTTTGAAGCCTGTAACTTACAAAACAGAAACAACCCCAACAGGTAAAATTGGCTATATTCGTTTACCAGAATTTACACAAACCGCCCCCGCAGAGATGCGTCGAGCAATTCAAGCCTTAGAAAAACAACAAGTACAAGGTTATGTATTAGATTTGCGATCTGATCCTGGTGGGTTGCTGGATGCCAGTTTGCAAATTGCGAGTATGTGGTTGAAACAAGGGACAATTGTTTCTTTGGTGAATCGAGAGCAGGTAAAAGAAAGTTATCAGGTTACAGGTTCTCCATTGACTGATAAACCTTTAGTAGTCCTACAGGATAAGGGTTCTGCAAGTGCTAGTGAAATCTTAGCGGGAGCGCTGCAAGATAACAAACGAGCAACGTTAATAGGAACTCGTAGTTTTGGCAAAGGTTTAGTTCAATCCGTACAACCTTTAGAGGATGGTTCGGCTCTGAAATTAACGATCGCGAAATATTACACTCCCAGTGGTCGAGATATTAATGATGTGGGAATTGCACCTGATATTACAGTGGAGTTAACTCCAGCACAACAGAAATCTCTAGCACAAAACAATGCTATTGCAACTTTAGCTGATCCTCAATACGCTAGTGCTGTGACGAAGCTCAACCAATTAATTCGGACAGGCGCAAATAATCCGAGTTTACAGAGTGGGAAAGCAAGTATACCAGTGATATTGGGTTCACCTAAATAATTACAATCAAACCAATGCAAAGAAGTGTTTTAGCACTATATAGTCCACCAAATTTGCAGGCATAAAAAATCTCCGCGTTAATTTCCACTCGTCAATTTTCGCTTGGCGAATCAAGAGTCCTTGATATTTAGTGTGTCTACAGAAAACTCTATGTTTCGTCAAGCCAATGTCTGCGGCTTTGCCACTAAATCCAAAATACTATGAAGAACTTAACATCCCCAGACAAGGCAATTAGTTATACAAGTGCAGCATCTCGACCTACAACTGATAATGTGCGTGCTTATCTTCTTGAAATTGGACGCATACCTTTGTTAAACCATGAGCAGGAACTGCTTTTTGCTCAACAAATCCAGCAAATGATGGCAATACTTACAGCCAAGGAAAAACTGACTGTTCAATTACAGCGTATACCGACACTGGCAGAATGGGCTAATCAAATGCAGTTAAGTGAAGAGGAACTTTTGCACCAACTCGAGCGAGGGAAAGTAGCCAAGCAGAAAATGATTGCAGCGAATCTTCGACTTGTGGTGTCAATCGCCAAGCAATATTTAAGACGTAATTTAGAGCTTTTAGATTTAATTCAAGAAGGTACTTTGGGTTTAGAAAGAGGGGTAGAAAAATTCGATCCGGCTTTAGGATACAAATTTTCCACCTATGCTTACTGGTGGATTCGTCAGGGCATTACACGAGCGATCGCTCAAAAAGGACGAGCAATTCGTTTACCAATTCACATCCATGAAAAGCTTAACAAAATTAAGCGGATTCAGCGAGAGCTATCACAACAATTAGGTCGTATCCCTACCACTAAGGAAATAGCTGATGCACTTGCTTTAGAACCTAATCAGATTCGAGAATATTTGCTGTTAGCTCGTCAACCTATGTCTCTAGATATTCGGGTTAGTTCCGAACAAGATACAAAATTGGCAGATTTAATCGAAGATACAAATTCTGATAATAATTATGCCACTAAAGAATTCCTCACTCAAGAAATTCAACTGTTACTGTCAAAATTATCTACTCAACAACAGCAAGTATTAACTTTGCATTTTGGCTTAGTAGACGGGCAAGAACTCTCATTATCACAGATTGGTCAGGTGATGGGTATTAGTCGAGAACGAGTTCGACAGATTGAACAACAAGCCCTGAGTCTTCTACAACAGCAGTATCAATAAGTTATGGTGGTCAGATTTTGTAAACTTGATATCTGAACAGTATTTGATACTACTAAGTTGCTGCCACTCAATAGTAGTATTTGTAATTGCGAGGCAATCTCCTCATCCTAAAACTACTACGACAGAGGGCAACTTGGTATGAGCATTGAAAGTTGTCCTCATCACCCTGGCAATTGATATATCAATGAAGGCTTGTATAAATCATGAGCCCGCTTAACATCCGGCTACAGGCATCGACGGTAACGTTGTGCCATGCCCTCCTGACAATATAAAGTCTTCAAAAGCCTAATTTACCCTTGCCATCAACTAAATTGCTAACCCCTTCGCTACAAGAGAAAGATTGGGAGTTAGATTCATCAAACTCAGATTAATTAAAACATTATCTAGAAAATTCTTTTTTTAAAGGAAATATGAAATTTTGCTGATACTAGTTGTTTCCCGCAGTTATCCGTACCATACTTAATCTATTAATTTCTCAGTTCAAACACTTAATTATTAAATCGCTTTCTGTAAGACAAGTCGTAATATTACTTAAATAAATCAAATGAATTTTTCACAAATAAAATTCAGCTGCCAACCAGCAGTTAGATTGGTATGGGCGGGTATTTTTGCATGGCAACTTTTCGCACCCATAACTAAAGCTGTAGCAACTACATCAGCAGCAGAGATTTGTCCGACTCAAAGCTCTTTACCCAAACGTAGTTTTGAGACAGAAAAGTATAAAGCTTATATTTGCTTGGGAGATAATCAGAATAGATTAGGATATTTTGTCCGTGTGACCAAAGGTGATAACAGTAAAATTACCGTACCCTTAACAAGGCAAAGCGGTGAAACTTATATAGCTCAAAATGGCGAAATTAATTACGTAATTTCACCATACGAAATGGTAATACAGAAACGTGGAAAAACTGTATTGAGAGCAAGAATTGATCGAGCGATCGCAGCGGATGGCACATCTCTGGCAAGTCATTGTCCACAAGGGCAACATATATTCCAAGAAGCGGTTACCAAAAGTTTTATTGTCTACATATGTGGTAATGAAAAACCAGGAAGCTACGTTGTAATTGCCAGAATTGGCAATGGAAAAACAACTCTTCCTTTA
Source organism: Calothrix sp. NIES-4101 (assembly GCA_004296455.1). Lineage (GTDB taxonomy): Bacteria > Cyanobacteriota > Cyanobacteriia > Cyanobacteriales > Nostocaceae > Brunnivagina. The sequence continues at coordinate 1,474,485 of AP018280.1, read as the reverse complement.
TCAATTTCTTCAGATAATAGTATCTCCCAAAACAAAAATTATATGGCACTTGAAGGTAATACTCGCTACACACTTAATCGCGATGTGTTAAAAATCTCCCAAGGTAATCGAGTTATCTTTAAAGAGAAAGTATTGCGCTGGCAATAATATCAGGTTCTTGAAGACACAGAAAGCTTTAAGTAGAGAAAATAACCCTATATTTCCTTGTCTAAGAGGTGACATTCCGTTGAGAATGTCACCTTTGATTTTGAGCAAACTCAAACACAGCGTCGTATCCAACTGTAGAGGGAGAAACAGAGCCACAAATCTCAACTTCAGATGGAATTCAAGATGCTAAAGATAAACATATACTTTTAACAAATAACAAAAGGTAGTAAATAAGACTTTAATTTCATGGCTTCTAAGCATCTATACTGCTTGATATTGCTCAAGTAAAAATAACTAGAGATTGGGGATTTTTGCTTCAAGTCTCATTTTTAACTACTTTTTAACGTTACAGCCAATAGCCAATTCTCAATCTCCAGGCTTCAACACAATCCATAAATCAATCCAGATATTTTAGAGGAAATTAATAAACACTCATGGCAAACTTAAACGAAGGCGATCGCCAAAATAAACAAGTGCGTCAAGAATCTTACACTGATGCAAATGGAAATACGCACACCACCTTAAACCAAACTCCACAAACCAATAGTAGTTCGTCTTATCGCCAAGGTTACGCAAATGGACGTGCAGTGGAGCGCGATCGAGAAGAGAATTTAGCCATCAGGGACAATGAAAACGTTGCAGGTGGATTTATATTCGGCTTACTATTAACGACTGCGTTAGTCCTCGGCGGTGGTTTGTTCTGGTATCTAAATCGGGACAATAATAATGTCAACACTACTACTCCAACGGTAGCCCCTAATAGCCAAAATTCCACTGTATCTCCTCAACCCACATCCGTTCCTACAAACAAAACCACAATCATTGAAAGAATTCAGCAAGTTCCTGTTCCTGTAGAAAGAACAAAAGAGGTTCCTGTGGTTGTTCCCGTTCCTGTTCCCCAACAAAAAGCTCCTCAGCCTCAACCAACAACAGCACCGACACCTGCACCTAATCCTAGTGCTTCTTCCCCGTCTGCGACAAAACAAGCAAATCCTGTAAAAACTAATACAGAAGAAAATGATAATTCTTTGGATTCTTCAAGTAATTACAATCAAGACGAAGTAACTTCTGAAACTAATAATTCTAGTGTTAATCAAGGTGGTGAGAGCAACAAGCCTCAGTAAATATTTGAGTTTAGACAAAGAGGCTATGTGTAAAGTAAATATCAATATCCAATCAACTCAGTGATAACATTTACTGGTGTCGATTTCTGTCCTGCCCAAGCAACATAGCTTCCTAGTCTCAGATAAAGTCTTGCAGCACACAGTAGTTATTTAAATAAAAGATTCTGTTAAATTCGCATTGCGATTTTATTGAGAATCAAGAACCCTAATTCGCCAGATTATTGACAATTTTATCAATAATCAAACCAAAATTAAGCATTAGAGCGCTTGGTAACAAGTGCTTTTTATTTTTTGAAAAAAGGCTTTATAATATACTTGGGTATCACATAGTTATTTTTTTTAATCAAGATTATTATTAATCACTAAAAATTTGGCTTCCTTTTCGGATAGTATCAACGGTATTGCCACTTTGAGAATTTTTTGGAGTCGCAAGTCAGGAACGCGATTAATTAGATTGTTGAGACTTAGCATTTTTAAACGTGAAAAGTCAAATGGAACGACCGAAAGTTATTTTTTTAGATGCGGTGGGGACGCTATTTGGAGTCAAAGGTAGCGTCGGCGAAATCTACAGCCAAATAGCGAGAGAATTTGGCGTACATACGAACCCAGAAATTTTAAATCAAGCTTTTTCAAGTCAGTTTAAGGTTGCACCACCAGCAACATTTTCCGATGTCGAAGATATGCAAGATATTCCTCAACATGAATTTGAATGGTGGTATGCGATCGCTCATAAAACTTTTGAGCAAGCGGGTGTTATCCAGCAATTTGCTGACTTTGACACATTTTTTAGCGAGTTATATATTCACTTCGGAACCGGAGAGCCTTGGTTTGTTTATGCTGATGTGATTCCAGCTTTAAGCAATTGGCGCGAAAGGGGTATTCAATTGGGGATAATATCTAACTTTGATTCGCGACTATTTTCGGTACTACAAGCTTTAGAGCTACGGGATTATTTCGACTCGATTACTATTTCCACACAAGTTGGTGCAGCAAAACCCGACCCCAAAATTTTTGGAATCGCATTAGCCAAACATAATTGTCCCGCAGAGTCTGCTTGGCACGTTGGTGATAGCAAAAATGAAGATTACCAGGGTGCGAAAGCTGTAGGTATGCGCGGGGTTTGGCTACATCGATAAATGGATAATAGATAATGGTGAATTACAAACTCACAGACTTCTTATCCCTCATCCATGATTTAGATTCACAACACTAATTGATTCGCTTCTTCCTGTAATAAACTTACCAAACTTTCATCACCATTTGCTTTTGCGATCGCTAGTCGATGTTCTAAGTTGCGGCGCAGATTGGTTAAATGAGTCCTATGCAATCTGATGGTAGTGTCTGGAGTAGCTTGAGTTGATGCAACTTCAACTGCTTTGTCTGTCTGCAATGTTTCGCCAACGTGATAAGCAACACCGCGATATTTCAAATCGGCTGCAAACTGCGGTATGTTCTCATGTTTGACGTAATGAAATCTCCAGATTGCGCCTCGATATTTTCCGCCATCTTTACCAAGAACTGTATCACCATCAAGGGGATTGTACTCGTAATCTGTGCCTCTATATGTGAGTTTCATAATGCTTGCCTCTGTTGTACTACTTTTTAGTTGAGGCGTGTTAGGTCAGAATTTCTCCATGCTCAAATCTACATCTCAAGCTGATAAAAGCTTTTTACCCTTACTTAATATAGATTTACAGATTTGGATATTTTCTGACTTGATTAACGTCCCATTGTCTGTATCTTAAAATACTTTTTTGCCAAAATCAGTCAGATAATCACAAAAAGTAATATTGGCAGAATGCGATCGCAATTTAAAGTATGTAGTTACAATCAAAACCAATAAAGCAAGTCTCGTGCGCTGCTACTGGGTTTTATCTTTAGAAACCATGCAAAACCTGGTAGCGTCTAACTAGGAAATCTATCGTGTGGTGTGACAGCTTGAAAGACTCAAACAAACAAAGCTCAAATTACTGGCTACTTCTCCCCCATATCAAACCCCAATGGCTCCACATCACCAAAGGTTTTATTGGCATTATTGGTTATGTGCTGGCAACCTTAACGCTAATGGAGTTGGTGAAAAAGCTATCAGTTCCCTTTGGTAATGGTAATGTAATTGCGATCGCGCAACTGGCAGCATTTCTGGCTGGGGTGTTTCTGGTGCGGGGGTTCTTCCAGTCAGTGCAAGATATCTACATGGCAAAAGCTGCACTTCGAGTAGCTTTGAATCTCCGCAAGCAAGTTTACGCGCACTTACAAAAACTCAACCTCAGCTATTTTGAGACAGCAAAAGCCGGTGATTTATCTTACCGTGTGACAGAAGATGTAGATCGAATTGGCGAGGTTGTCCACAAGTTTCTTCACGATTTTATTCCCTGTGCCTTACAACTAATTGCCATCCCTATTTACATGGTATATCTGAGTTGGCAGTTGACGATTGCCGCTTTGGTGGTGATACCTGTAATGTTGGTATTGATTAGCTGGTTTGGGGAAAGATTACAAAAGTATTCCCGACGCAGTCAAAATCAGGTATCGGATTTATCAGCTATTTTGACGGAGATTTTTGCCGGGATTCGGATTGTGCAAGCTTTTGCGGCAGAAGCTTACGAAATCGCTCGATTTGGCAAGGAAGCAGAAATTGCCATGAAGGCGAAGTATTCAACGGAGCGACTGAAGGCAATTCAAATCCCGATTATTGGTTTTTTGCAGGCTTTGAGCTTCCTATTTTTACTCTTCTTTGCCGCTTGGCAGATTTCTACAGGTAATTTAACCACAGGTAAGTTTTTCAGCTTTCTTTCCGGTGCTGCTTTATTAATTGACCCAGTCGGACACATCACCAACAATTATAATTTATTCAAAGAAGCAGAAGCATCAGTTGATCGAGTTTTTGAATTACTTGCCATTCAACCCGCAGTCTTAGAGAAACCAGACGCAAAAATCTTACCGACAGTGAGTGGGAAGGTGGAATACCGTGGTGTTTCCTTTGCCTACAAATCGGGAGAAACTGTCATCAATAATATTAGTTTAGTCACATTTCCGGGAGAAGCGATCGCACTTGTGGGGGCTTCGGGTGCTGGAAAAACTACTTTTGTGAATTTGTTACCCCGTTTTTACGACACCGTTGCCGGAGAAATCTGCATTGATGGGGTGAATATTCGCGATGTGACATTAAATAGTTTGCGGCGACAAATTGGGATAGTACCCCAAGAAACCACAATGTTCTCAGGCACCATTGCTCAAAATATTGCCTTTGGACAATCAGAATTTGATTTGTCGGCGGTGGAAGCAGCTGCAAAGGTTGCCAATGCCCATCAATTTATTAGTCACTTACCCGATGGATATTACACCGTAGTTGGCGAAAGAGGTGTCAACTTGTCGGGGGGGCAAAGACAAAGAATCGCGATTGCCCGTGCTGTGCTATTGAACCCGCGTATTTTGATATTAGATGAGGCAACCTCGGCACTGGATACGGAGTCAGAAGCACTTGTTCAAGAAGCACTAGAGCGAGTCATGGCAGGAAGAACAGTGTTCGTTATTGCCCATAGATTAAGTACAGTGAGAAAATGCGATCGCATTCTGGTTTTTGAGAAGGGAGAAATTGTTGAATCGGGAACCCATGAAGAATTATTAGCCTTACAGCATCGGTATGCAGATTTTTACACCAAGCAATTTAGTTAAAACTTTAAACAGTCTTTAACCAACAGATATCGACCAGCAATTATACGATGTAGAATGAGTGATTAAAACAACAACAAGCAACAATTATGTCTAGTCTGTGGAAAAGTATCAAGAATGTAACGCTGCCAGCATTACTCTTAGGAACATGTGTCCAAGTCGCAGTATCTACCCTTGCTGTCTCGCCAGTTGCGGCACAGACATCATCAGGAGCATCAGCAATTAAACAAGTCGATCGCAAATACAATATCAGCTTCGATTACCGTGGCTGTCAGCGTGCTAAAAGTAACGCGAGAGTTGTTTGTGAAGTTATTGCCACGAATTTTAGCAACAACCACATTAAGGTTAGCTTTGGCGCTCGTAACGTCCAATATCAAACCCGTCTTGTGGATAATTCCGGGAACGTATATACATCGGGAAGCTTGCAGTTAAATCAATATGACTCCCAAGACAAAATCTTAACAGACCTCGCTCCTGGTATTCCCACAAAATTAGTCTTCAATTTTAAAGTTCCCGAACAAGTGACACAACTATCAGCCCTAGACTTAGGTTACTTAACAGTCGGTCGTGTAGACACCATCAATCGAATTACTTTATCAAATTTAGGTGCGATCGCAACTGCAAGCACCGCAAAAAAATAATCAAAATCAGATTTCTTGCCCACCGAAAGCATTATTTTAACGTTGCCACTCGCATAGACGGTTTTCCCTACTTGTGCGAAGTGGCATTTTATAGATAATTTCTCTCCCTCATCTCCCCTATCTCCCCCATCTCAACATCTCCCCGCGTCTCCCAATCTCCCAATCTCCCATCAGTTTCGTCGTAATTATTTAGCCAAATCTGACATCAGAACTTGATACTCAGAAGACTCAATCATCTCGCAAGTAAAACCCAGTGAAGCATCAAACCTTTGGGAAATTGCATTTAAATCTTGCTCAGGAATCGCTTTCCAATCGTCTCGCGTAGCCCAATGGATGACAAAAGTCACTTCCTCCGGTAAATTTGGGTCAATCCACACTTCCTTACCTAAAAAACCTGGATATCTTGCCAGTGAAGCTGTCCAAATTTGAGCATCCTTTTGAATGTACTCTGCTTGTTGTTCCAAAGGAACCTTAAATTTAAGTAACTCAACCACCATGCGATCGCCTTCCTGTGTTAATTTTCCAGAATAGATTAATTATTTTCTCAAAAACCGTCCCAACTTATGTCGGCAGACTTCGCAGATGCGTACATTAACTGTACAGTTATCAACACATCTGGTTTAAAAAATGTGAATTACAATCGCCTTAGCTATAGTTAAAGATTTGAATAAAAATAATCATCAGGAAGCGGTTATGGATAATAACAATTGGATGCAACAGTTGCTCATGCTCGGTATTGGAACAACCTCGATGATGGCAGAGAAAATCAAGGAAGCTAGCGATAAATTAGTCAAAGATGGCAAATTAGACCCCGAACAAGCCAAAATTGTCATGGATGACATGATGCAGCAAATGAAATCCGAACAGGGAACTTGGGAAACCAACATGCAACGACAAATGCGGAATATGATGCAAGATTTAGGCGTAGCCAGACAATCGGAAGTAGACGAGTTACGTGGTAGAATCGACCGATTAGAACGTCAAGTGCGCGATTTAGAGAATAAATTGTGGAAATAAAATTACTGCTAAATCATGATTAGGGAGGATTTATTTTGAAAGCAATTTTAGTCAGCGTGAGTGTAATGCTCGTTTGCGTGGTAGTTTTAGTACTGGCGCAAATTGGCGGCGATAAAAATAATAATGCGATCGCAACTCCAATTAGCCAAACAGCACAAACAGCAGCTGTCATCACTGAAAACAGCACTTTAATAGCGAGCAAAGAAATGTCTGATAATGCTATCACTACTCCCTCTGGATTAAAATACATTGATATTGAAGAAGGAACTGGTGACAGTCCTACCACTGGACAAAAAGTTACCGTTCATTACATCGGCACATTAGAAGATGGAACTGAGTTTGATAGTTCAGTTGGTCGTAATCGTCCCTTTGATTTTAAAATAGGCGTAGGGCAAGTTATTAAAGGTTGGGATGAAGGTGTCGGCACTATGAAAGTTGGTGGAAAACGCCGCTTAATTATCCCAGCAGAACTAGGCTACGGTTCTCGTGGTGCTGGTGGTGTCATTCCCCCGAATGCTACCTTAATTTTTGACGTAGAATTGTTGAAAATTAGTTAGGAATTTGTGTTAGTGGGTATTAGTTAATTGTGGATATTCAATACTCACAAATCTCCAACTACTACCTATTAACTCAGAGCAAATTTAATAATTACCGCGAGCCAAGTTTTTAAACTGTGTAAATTGTGGATCAAATAAAAGTTTAATTGTACCAGTGGGACCATGACGATGTTTTGCAACAATCGCTTCAGCAATGCCTCGTTCAGGAGTATCTGGAGAATAATATTCATCACGATACAACATCATCACTAAATCCGCGTCCTGTTCAATCGAACCTGATTCCCTTAAATCCGATAACATCGGTCTTTTATTAGTTCTTGCTTCCACACCTCGACTCAACTGTGACAGGGCAATTACAGGTACATGTAATTCTCTCGCTAAACTTTTAATACTACGAGTAATTTTTGATAACTCTTGAACGCGATTATCACTATTTCCTTCCATTAATTGTAAATAATCGATCAAAATTAATCCCAAATCCATCCCTGTTTCAGCTTGCAAACGTCGTGCCTGACTTCGCATTTCTGTAACAGTAATATTCGGAGTATCATCAATATAAATAGGCATCTCTTGCAAGGAACTAATCGCCCGGGTTAAATCTTCCCATTGGTTCTGACTAATTCGTCCACTTTTGAGGTATGTACTTTCAATTTTTGCCTCACTTGATAGCATCCGCAATGCTAATTGTTCCTTGGACATTTCTAAGCTAAAAATAGCTACTGGCATTCGCATCGAGCCAGCAATATAATGAGCAATATTAATTGAAAAACTTGTTTTCCCCATTGCTGGTCTTCCGGCAACTATAATTAAATCAGAACGCTGAAAACCGCCATTTATAATTGCATCCAAATCATAAAAACCAGAAGAAATACCCGGTAACGCAATACCTTGATTACGTTCTTCTATATCTTGAAAATTATTAATTAAAGAGTCACCAATATGCACCAATCCCGTAGTATTTCTTTCCTGAGCAATATTAAAAACCTTTTGCTCTGCTTGATCTAAAATCTGTGGTAATTCTGTCTCAGTTTCAAACCCCAATTGCACAATTTCATTCCCAGCTTTAATCAATTTCCGCCGTTGATATTTATCCATTACCAACTGTGCTAAAGCATCAATATTGACAGCAGAGACAGTACGTTCCACCAGTGATACTAGCTTGTTTCTACCACCAATACGATTGAGTAAATCATGGTCGTTTAACCAACTAGTCACACTAAGTATATCTGTGGGTTTCCCTTGTCCATGTAGGCGTAGTGCTGCTTGATAAATATCTTTATGGGCACTAATATAAAATGCATCCGCTACTAGTTTGTCACTGATACGACTAACCGCTTCCGGATCGAGTAATATCCCACCTAAAATTGCTTCTTCTGCTTCAATATTTTGTGGTGGCAAACGGTCTGAACTTGAACCTTGGAAGTTTAAATTTTCTGACATATGTAGTGATTAATAAATAGATTACAGACAACAGTGAGAATCCAGAATTTATAATCGATATCAATGTAATATATGCGTTATTGTTTCTTGAGAAATATGGCTCTGTAATATAAGTTTGGAAAATTGAGCCAATAATCACATAATAGAATATATGTACTAAAAATTAAAATCGAGGAATGCTAGCTTAATTATTAATTAATATCAACAAAAATTATTCCCCTTTCCTGCAAGAAGAAAGGGGAACATCAGCATATTTTCCAATTCTGTGAGAATCAGGAAACAGTCGGTATTTTATTTAGCAACAACTTGGACGTTGATTTTAGCAGTTACTTCTGAATGCAGCTTAATTTCTGCTTCATAAGTACCCAATCTGCTGATATCAGCAATAGTGATGCTGCGCTTATCGACATCAATGCTGGCATTTTGCTTGATGACATCCGCAACGTCTTGAGTCGTAACAGTACCGAAAATTGCTTCATTTTCACCCACTTGCACGGAAATATTGTAGCCAGTGACTTTTTCCAATGCAGCTTTTTGTTCTGTCGCTTGTTGCTTGAGTTCAGCTTGACGTTGACGTTCGAGTTCTCGACGACGTTCTACTTGCTTGAGGATACCAGGAGTTGCCGGAGATGCAATTTTCTTAGGAACTAGATAGTTACGTGCATAACCTGGGGCAACTTCAACTAAATCGCCTAGTTTACCCAGCTTGCTAACATCCTGGTTTAATACTAACTGTACGCGCTTTGCCATTTTTTCTTCTTTGTTCTTTCTTGTAAATCTTAGCCGCTTGGGTTTGACACGAGTCGCAGTCTTTGATAACCGTATTATTCACAGGCTATACACGCAGCCCAAAGCCTAAAGATTCTAGCTAAATGCGGGGTGCGATCGCAACCCAATACTATGGAGTTAGAGGGGAAAGAGGCAAGAGAAAGGCTGAAAAGACTCATAACACAAGGGTTTTACTTTGCAATTTTAATCTCAACAACCACTAAAATTGGTCTTTCATTCCCCTGAGTCGAGCAAATGTTTGCACATTATCATTGCTTTTGGTGGCTTGTTGTAATGCAAGAACATCCCAGCGCAAAAATGGATTTGTCGATTTTTCAATTCCCAATACTGAGGGAACTGTAGCTTCTCCTAAATTTCGAGAATTCAGTACTTGCGTATATCGGTCTTTGAGAAGTTCATTGTGACTATCGACACTCAGGGCAAATTGTAAATTTTTGAGAGTGTATTCGTGGGCACACCAGATACGGGTATTATCGGGTAAGGCCCTGATTTTGCTGAGGGAATCCAGCATCTGTGCGGGTGTACCTTCAAATAATCGTCCACAACCGCCAGCAAAAAGTGTATCGCCACAAAACAATTCGCCTGCTTCCTCTGGAATTACAGGGGGAAAATAATAGCCAATGTGGGCACGAGTATGTCCGGGAATAAATAGAACTTCGGCTGTTCTTGAGCCAAACTTAACGCGATCGTCTTCATGTAAAAAAGCTTTTTGTCCGGGAATTCTTCCTTTATCTTCGGCTCCTGCGTAAACTGTGAGGTTGGGAAACTTTTGGATTAACTCGTGATTGCCCCCTACATGGTCGCTGTGGTGGTGTGTATTGAAGATGGCTACCAATTCAGCGTTGAGTTCGTGAAGCTTGTTTATAACAGGTTTGGCGACTGCTGGATCGACAACTGCGGCAATATTATCTGTATTGTCCCACAGTAGAAAAATATAGTTATCGGCAAGTGCGGGCAGGCGAATTACTTGCATTTTTTACCTCCATATTTAATATCTTAACGAGATGATTTTGTCAGTGATTGGTAAAGCAACCGTACTTACACATATATTTACTAAATCAGGCAGTAAAAAATATTTCATATCTCCGTAAAAATCCTCTGGGTGAAGCTGGAATATAAAGCTAAATTTATTTTGTTGGTTTATGTTGTAAAGATGCCGCAAAGCAACGGTATCACAACAAAGTGATATTTGTCCGCCACATTTCAGTTTAATAAATGTTATTTTTATGCTCTCTTTTTAGAATTAGGTGGGCAAATATTACTATTTTTTAGCTTAATCAGGAGAAATATGCTGCGTAAACTTTCGACAATCAAAAGGTCAAATAGTGAGCCGGAAATTGCTGTCAAAGCCTTAGTTGATAAAATTATATTTTCTGGGAAAATGAGTCGTCGAGACCATAAGTTACTCACAATTATTGTTTCTGATGATGATGATGTTACTGAAGGCGATCGCCGCCAAATTAATCGCTTATTTGACTGTCTTCAAACTGGGGAATTAAAGCTACTTGATTGGTAGATTTTAATTATTGTAATTTAGGCTGAAGGCGTTAAATCCAGAAATGATGTTTATTAACTAATTCACCTGGATTTTTATCATCACAGTATGATAAATCTTATTCCAAAGTCATTTAGTCTAAAATACCAATCTTTCAATCATTAGATAAACTAAATTTTTGTCAACATACATCATAGCTTTGATTCTTTGTTTAATTATCATTCAGATAATGTAATTAAGTTAGTCGAGCATTAACAATAATCACTACTCTATCATTAATTTTTCTCCTAGATGAGATTGACTCGACTAACTATTTATTTTTCTAATTTATTTCCTGAGAAAACGGTATAATCTGAAATAAAAAAATATTAAGTGTTTTCTCGAATGAAACTGTTTAACTATTTTGATAAATTATGAAAATATAATGATTTTTCTTGATTAACTTAATTCCGAATTCAAGTAAAAATTAAATCATGAAAAAAACCTAGTTCATTGCAATACAAATATACATAAACGTAAAAAGCTAAAGTGAAAATATCAATTCTTGTTAGCGACTTATCAAGCGCTGGAGCAGGAAGATGGGGAGGCGCTGTCCGCTCATTTTTACTAGCTCAAGCACTCCGCAAGCTAGATTATCAAGTAGAAATTCTCGGATTTGTTTTCGGTGATGAACCAGCAGTAATGCCAAAATCAGAGATATCTATTAGTAACTTTGCTGGTTATAAATATCCAAAATTTATTAGTTCAGCCTCTCACCTCCTCAAAAAAATTGATGGTGATATTATTTATGCAATGCGACCAAAAGTAACAACTTTTGGTTTATCCATGTTGCAAAGATTAAAGACACATCGACCCATAATTTTAGATATTGATGACTGGGAATTAAGTTGGCATGGTGGAGAAGAATGGAAATATCGTCCATCGTTAAAACAATTCTTTAGAGATACTATTAAGTCTGATGGAGCTTTAAGACATCCCGATCATCCATTTTATATACACTGGATGGAAGGTATGGTAAATCGTGCTGATGCAATTACTATCCATACACAATTTTTGCAAAAGAAATTTGGTGGTGCTTATGTACCGAATGGGAAAGATACAGAGTTATTTAATCCCGCTCACTATAATCCTGAACTCAGCAGAGAACGTCACAGAATTTCTCAATATCGAATTTTAATGTTTCCAGGTGCGCCAAGACCATACAAAGGTGTAGAAGATATATTAATGGCGCTCGACATACTGAATCAGCCTGATTTAAGGTTAGTAATTGTAGGTGGTAGCCCCTATGATGACTATGACGCTCAACTAATGGAAAAATGGGGACGTTGGATTATTAAATTACCAAAATATCCATCAAATATGATGCCAGAAATTGTTTCCGCCGCCCACATTGTAGTGGTTCCCCAACGAGATACTCCTGCTTCATTAGCTCAGTTTCCGCTTAAGTTAACCGATGGAATGGCAATGGCAAAGCCAATTTTAGCGACGAAAGTAGGAGATATCCCAGAAATTTTAGGTGGAACAGGTTATTTGGTTGAACCTAGTTGTCCAGAACAAATAGCTGAACAAATTCAATCAATATTCCATTGTATGGAAGAAGCAATTGAAAAAGGAAAAATGGCACGGGAGCGATGCATCAAACATTATAGTGTTGATGCTATGTCCACAAAATTATCTCAAGTTATTTCGAGTATATCAGGTTAATTTTTACTATAGGTTTTAGAAATATTTCACCTTGGGCACAAAAATAACAATAAAGCACATTCTAAACTTACACCTTTATCCTAACAATATCTATGTCTAATGTTCCACATCTAATAAAATTTGCCAAACATTACCCAGGCAGAATTATTTTAACAATACTTTTAGGATTTTCCGGAGCTTTATTTAATGGTATAAGTACAACTCTAATTGTACCGATTGTTTTAAAAATTGTTGGACAAGATATCGATTTAAAAAATGCTCCAGCGCTAATAAAAGTAATTATTTTGCCATTTGATAATTTGCCAGAAAGTTATCGAGTGCTAGTTATGAGCGCAGCAATTATTATTACGATCTTTTTTAAAAGTGCTGCTACCTATGCCAGTAGTTTATCTTCAAGCTCTATCGCTCGTATTATGACTTCTAGCATGAGAAAAGATGGTATCAATATATTATTAAATATCGATATTAATTATTACGATAAAATGCGTATTGGTGATTTAATGAATTTATTAAATACTGAGATTCCACGCGCAGCTACTTCAATAAATAACATTATTAAATTAATAATCCTAATAATTACAATTTTTGTTTTCTTAAGTATATTACTATCTATATCTTGGCAACTTACACTATGCTCAACAATTCTATTATCATTAGTAAATTTAATAAATCAGTATGTTATTTCCCATTCAAAAGAATTTGGAAAACGACTTTCTGAAATGTCAAGACTACTAACTAATAATCTACTGGAAACTCTCAGTGGAATTCGTTTAGTGAAAGCAACTGCAAATGAAAAACAAACTTACAACAAGATTAAAACTATTATTGAAGAACGTGAGAAAGTAGAATTTAAATCACAAGCTAATGTTGAAATAATTTCACCAATCAGTGAAGTTGCCGGTATTATATCTCTAATATTAATTGTATTTATTGGGCGATTATTATTTGCGGATAAAATAGCTTCTTTTTCGGCGCTTCTGCTCACATATTTATTAGTTCTATTACGTATACTACCATTGGTTTCGCAGTTAAATACACTCCGTAGTACTTTTGCTAATAATGCAGCCAGCGTTGATATCGCTAGTGACTTTTTGCGCCGGGATAACAAGCCCTTTATGTCCAATGGTGAATTAGCTTACACCAAGCTACATGAGGGTATACATTTCAACCGGATATCTTTTGCTTATCCTGGTAATGATAAGTTGGTATTAAAAGAAGTCGATTTATATTTGCCACAGGGTACGACATTAGCTTTAGTTGGTAGTTCTGGTGCTGGTAAATCAACGCTTGCTGACTTGTTACCACGATTCTATGACCCTATTTTAGGTAGTATTACGATTGATGGTATTGATTTACGCGAATTCGATTTGCAGTCATTGCGAAAAGCAATGGGTATCGTGAGTCAAGATACATTTCTTTTCAATGATTCAATTCGCAATAATATTGCTTATGGTAAACCCAATATTAGCGATGAAGAAATTGTATCTGCAAGTAAACGGGCGAATGCTTATGAGTTTATTTGCAAATTGCCAGAGGGATTTGACACGATGGTTGGCGATCGCGGTGTAATGTTATCGGGGGGACAAAGGCAGAGATTAGCAATTGCCAGAGCATTAGTTCAAAATCCAGCAATCTTGATTCTCGATGAAGCTACCAGCGCTCTCGATACAGTTTCAGAAAAGTTAGTACAACAAGCTATTGATGATTTGAGTCGTGATCGCACAACTTTAGTAATTGCTCACCGACTTTCCACTGTACAAAAAGCCGATCAAATTGCCGTCTTTGATCAAGGAAAAATAGTAGAAGTCGGAACCCATGAAGAACTTATACAAAAGAGTGGTTACTACTCACGTCTCTACGCTATGCAATTTGGCGAGAAGTCAGAAATTACAAATCAATGTAATCTGGTATTTAGTCGTGTCTCTTATGAAATCAGGACTCGATTAAATTCTATGATTGGCTGTTTAAAATTATTGACTGACGGCATGATTGACAATAAGATAGAAAGTCAAGAATTACTTGAAGAATCGTATAAATCTGCTTTACGTATTAGCACCAATATTGATATTGCTGAAGAAAATATCAAGCGATATAATAATTGGCAATCAACAAAAAGTGAAACTGAAAATAATAGAAATAATTATGAATTATTAGCTCCTATTTTTCATGAATTACGATCTATGAATACTAATGTGCTTAGTATTTTGCTTTTAACTACTGATAATTCAGATGATGATTTCAAAACTGGAAATGAATTATTAATGGATTGTTACCATCAAGCAATTTACTTACTTGATAAAATAGAGTATCTAGAGAAAATAAATTTGAAATAGGAATTTTAAATTTATAAGCTCACTAACTTAGCATTTATTCTATAAAAATCATCAATCATATATAGTCATATAGTTTTATATTTTTGGCGATAATATGACCTAATTGATAAGAATGAATCTCGGGAAATTCTAGTAATTAAAAGATGTATTAATTAAGTATGAAAACAATAGCAATATACCATCCATATTTTACTGGTGGTGGAGCCGAAACTGTATCTTTATGGATTTTACAGGCATTACAAAATAAGTATGATTTAACCTTGTTTACAATCGGAGATGTAGATTTTACAAAACTCAACTCCATGTATGGAACCAACTTATCTGGTAAATATATCAAGGTCATAACGCTGGTTCCAGGTTTTTTAAAAAAGCTTTGTTATTTTGCGATTGCAAATAATAAAAGTATTCAAATGATATTTTTACATCTTTTAATTCGACTTTTTAAAGCAAATAGTCATAAGTATGATCTGAGGATATCTACGTATAATGCAATGGATTTAGGTCAACCAGGAATTCAATATATACATATGATTAAAGTCTTGGAAGGTAAAGCTTTCCACCGCAAAATATCGAATTTTATTGAATCTCAAATCTCGCAAAATATTTCAGTTGTCAATTCATGGCATATTGCCAAGGTTGTAAAGGAAGTATACAATATTGAGCCAAAAATTGTATATCCTCCAGTTGTGATTGATATTCCTAATTTTACTTGGAATTTAAAAGAAAACGCATTTATTTGTAGTGGACGTTTAGTTGAAGCTAAAGAACCTCATCGAATTATTAAAATATTGAAGTCTGTGCGAGAACAAGGATTCAATATTAAGTTATATATGACTGGCGGTGGTGGTGGTGTATATGGGTGGCGATATAATCGTTTAATTAAAAAGTTGGTGTCAGAAAATTCCTCTTGGATTAATTTATACGAAAATTTGCCATATAAAGAATATACGGAGCTTTTAGCTAGATGTCGTTATGGAATTCACTATAAGAAAGAACCGTTTGGAATTTCAATCGCAGAAATGGTCAAAGCTGGTGCGATTCCTTTTGTCCGTAGTGAAGGTGGACAGGTAGAAATTGTTGGCAAACACAACACAGAATTATTCTTTAATAATGAGGAGGAAGCTGTTAAGGTCATTGTTGATGTTTTGAGTAATACAGACAAGCAAAAGCAGATAATTCATTCACTGGACGAACAGAAAAGTTTATTTTCTACTCAGCGTTTTATGTCCGAGTTTAATACAGTTGTTGATGCCTATTTTGATACCAAAGTTTAAATACTAAATATGGTAATAGCAATTTAGTCACTTCAAGAATAGTCTTTTACTTTCATTGTTAAGTATAGATTTACTAGGTTTATATATTTTTCTTCACGAATTTACAATTACAAATTAGCAATATGGCAATCGCAACAATTGGTATGATTAGCAGCTATGGCGCTCTTGAGAAGAGGACAGACTGGCTGTGGCAGCAAAGTCCCTATCCTTTTGGGGTTTGGAAGAATATTCAACTCAAAAATACAGCACCAAAACCTGATTTTCTCCTAATGTATCAGTTTGATTTTCCCCAACCTCAGCAACCTAAATCTTGGCTCCAAAAATTCCGTAAACCCCAACCAGAATTAGATATTTCATCTTTATTGCGTGACGTTCCTCAAGAACGCATTATTTATCTGCTGCGAGAACCACCCCTAGATGAAGTTGTCGAAATCAACAAGTACAATTACCAAAAAGCACAGCAATATTGCGGATACATAGCGGGTCCCGATGACTTTGCTCCTACCCCCGACTACATGCCTGCAATTTGGTACCATTCCAATACTTTCCAAGATTTAGATAAATTACCCCCCCCAGAAAAAGTCGCACCTTGCAGTTGGATTACTTCGGGAATTAACCGCACAGAAAATCATCGTCAAAGATTGAGGTTTTTACAATCTTTGCAAGACAACGAAATCAAATTTGATTTGTATGGACGTGACTTACCCAGTTGGTCAAAATCATCAGGAGAACTAGGTAATAAATGGTATGGGATGGCTCCGTATTATTACAATCTCTCAATCGAAAACTATGCCGATAATGATTGGTATGTGAGTGAGAAACTCTGGGATGCCTTGCTAGCATGGTGTTTACCAATTTACTACGGTGGTTCTGCTGCCGATAAGTTATTACCACCTGGTAGCTTTTTACGCCTACCTAGTTTAGATGAAAAAGGCGTTGCCTACATCCAAGAAGCGACCGCAACACCCGATGCTTGGTATCAAGCTAAAGATGCGATCGCAGAAGCGAGACAAGTAATTCTACATAAGTTAAATTTGCTGGAATGGCTTTCCAATTACGTGAAAAATTATTATTAGTATTGCTTGATTTAATTACTGTAGGAGGTAATTATGACCGATGGTATTTATATTCTTGGTAATGACGTAGTTTACGAACAATTAGTTGCATTACTCAATAGTATTGATGCAAATATAGGCAAAGATTATCCTATTTGTATTCTGCCATATGACAACCAATTAGATAGAATCAGAGAAGAAATTAAAAACCGCAGCAATGTGGAAATATTTGCAGATACTAGTGTAATCCAATTGTGGGATAATTTTGTTGAGGAAGTCTGGCAAGCACACCCCTACGCATTCCAAACTTGGCAAAAAAAGGAAATCAAAGGGATGCATCGTCATGGAGTACATCGGAGATTTTGTGCTTTTGATGGTCCATTTGATCGGTTTATTTATTTTGATGCCGATATTTTAGTATTAAATTCAATCGACTATATTTTTCAGCAATTATATAAAAGCGACTTTGTAGTTTATGATTTTCAATACACTGACCCCAGCCATGTCTATAATATAAAATCCCAACAACTACTCAATATATTTTCCCAAGCACGCATAAATAGTGAAATTTTTTGTTCGGGAATGTATGCAACTAAAAAAGGTATTTTTGATGAAGAAAAACGCAATCTTCTACTATCACACTTGCGTCTTCAAGATGCAGAAGTTTTATACATTAATGCACCTGATCAAACTATTTTAAATTACATGGTTATGCGTTCTGGAATATCTACCTGGAACTTTTCCCGTCATTTACCGCAGGAAGAGGTAACTGGTTGCTGCGTCACTTCGAGCCATTTTCAGGAGAAAAATCACCTGCTTTACGACAAAGAGGTTCGTCTTACCTATCTACACTATATCGGTTTGTCGTCAAAGTTATTTAGTCGAGTTTGTGAAGGTGAAAATATTATCTTTCCTTACCGAGATATATTCTTACACTACCGCTATTTGCATGAACCAGAAAAGTATCCTCAATTTAAAAAACAACCAAAAGCTTATGACGCACTACCAAGTTTTACCAGCAGAGTGTTAAAAAAATTAGGAATACCAACCGGAGTGTAATTTTATGAAACGCGGAATTTATATCATCGCTAATGACAAGGTGACAGACCATGCGATCGCACTTTTAAATAGTATCCGATTACATGATAAAAAAACACCTGTTGTGATGATTCCTTACGATGACAATTATCACAATATTGCCGATATTCTTAATCGCTATTATGGTGTCGAAGTCTACGAAGATTTAGATTTTATCGAACGTTTATCAAATCGCTTACACGAAACTTTCGGAGGGAAGTTTTTTGCTCGCCCCAATCAATTCCGCAAACAAGCTTGTTGGTTTGGTGAATTTGATGAGTTTTTGTATATAGACACCGATATTGTTGTCTTTGAAAAAATTGCTGACAATCTTAATTATTTAGCTAATACTGATTTTATCAATTGCGACTACCAACATTTAGGGGGAATTAAAAATGTATTTAGTTCCCAAGTATTAGAGCAGAACGTATTTACAGAGAGCGAAGTCAAAGATATTTTTAATGGAGGATTTTGGGGTTCTAAGAAAAATTTGGTTTCAGAACAGGATTTGTACGAAGTATTTACAGAATGTGCCGCCCATCCTGAATATTTCGATTTCTCCGAAAAAACCTCCGATCAACCAATTATTAACTATATGCTATTAAAGCGGATTTCTCGCCGTTTTAATATTGTCAAACGTCCAGAAAAAGCACCCGGAAATTGGGCTGGTACACCACATTTTCAAACTCAAGGTTACAATTTAATTGACCCAACTGTAAACCAGCAATTACAGTATTTACATTGGGCAGGCATTCGCATCGAGCCGGGTTGTCCCTATTGGGAAATTTGGGAATATTACCGTAATCTTAATTCCGATGTTCCTCCTGTATATTTACCCGCACCAATTGAGAAAAATCTGTGGCAAAAAACAGTAGATAATTTTAAAAATAGGTTGAGGCATTAAGGATATTACTGATCATTTAGATACGTCTATTTCTATTTGTAATTATTCACTCTCCCCTATCAAATGCTTGAAACTGCTAATTTATGCTTGAGAAGCAGGGGGGAGTGTGAAAGGATACGTCTATTTAGGTTAGTAAATAACAAACATTAAGGCAAATTAAGAAAATATTGGCATGTCATTATTGTCTCAATAAATTTAGGATATTGGTATTAAAAATTTTTCGTGTTTTATAATTAATGAGAATTAATTTCAATTCATTGAATAGGAATAATACTGAAATGAGTAACAAAGAATTTTTGACAATTGTAACCGCAACCCGGGGAAACTATTCTGACTATTGGCTGCAAGAATTATTAAAAATTAAGGGCAACGTACAATTCATTTTAGTCTATCCTCCCGAAGCGAAAATTAAAAAAATTAATGACCCCAGAGTGCGAATTTTAGTAAGTCCTTATAAAGGTGAGGTTATCCAAAGATTTACAGGATTACTGAACGCTGAGAGTGATTATGTAATCGCTTTAGATGGCGATGACTATGCTCATCATGATATTTTAGATTTAACAATCAAATATTTTAAGTTATTTCCTGAAAGTTGGGTTTTAAGGCTTAAAATTCAAAACATTAATTATTTAGATGAGCAAAGTATCAAGAAAGATTGGGAGCAAATACCTGATCTTGAACAATTAGCAATTTGCAAAAAAACTCCAGAAAACCCTTATCCTTTTCAACAAGGGAATTACAAAGGTCTTTTGGAAGTTCCTATTGTTCCTCTAGATAAACAATTAGATATTCGTCATATTATTTTCCCTTGGAAGCAAAGAACAGACCAAAATGGTATTCATTTTGAAAACTTTAATAATAAAATCTGGCGAACTGAGCGAGTTCAACAAGCACTTGAAGGACTATCCCAAGCAATGAAAATCACAGGTGCTTTAATTTGGCTACCTTCATGGAGTCTAGATAGGTTATTAGGTTTATTTGTGCAGGCAAAATTTTATCAAAAGGATGCCATTATTGGACATGCAATGCCAAAGTTGGAACAAATTAGATACATTGTTAGAGACTCTTCTTTAAAAGAAACTCGTCTCTATTTAATGGCTGATATTTTATTACTGAAATGTTATCCTCAGTATGGATATTTGTGGAATCTAATTTTCTGGCAGATGTATACTATTCCTAGGATATTCGCTAAGTCTATCAAAATTAAGTGGATAAAATTTAAATCTCGCCAACAGGCTTTTTCTTAGAGAATGTTTAGCTGAATAACTTTGTAGTCTTTCACTCTCCCCCCTAAAACAAGAGTTTGCAGTGTAGGTAAAACTAGAGGTGTAGTTCATATGGTAATGTAAAAAATCATTGTGCAATGCAAACCAAAAGCTCATGAACCGATTGAGTAAAGAAGACTTAGCACAAATGAACCGGGACTACTTCCAATCTCTGGACAAGCAGAAATTGGTGGAAGTTGCGGGAAATCTTCATAAACTAGCAGTCGAGCAACTAGAAAAATTAGAGCAAAATTCGAGCAATAGTTCCTTACCCCCATCATCAGACCAATTCAAAAGTAAGGAAAAATCAGGGTTACACGATTCGTGACAAGTTAAGGTTTTTGAGTTTTTGTCAAGAGGCAGTGTAAAAGAACTGAAAAAGCTGGGAAACTAGCGCTCTTTCATCACTCTGGCTAAAGTAAAATAACTGTATATTAACTTATTCAGAATGAAATGCTACATAGCCGCTAAATTGATTCATAATATTTATTAGCTTTAAAAATCCAGATTGTAGGCTTGGAATATTAAAAACAGTGAGCCAAGGCTTGATTAAATTGAAAAATCCATATGGTTGAATAATGAGCCGCAAATTATTTAAAGTAGACTTCCATCCTCCATTAAAATTCCACCAGCTATGTTGACTATAAATTGATGGTTCTGACTCAGTATGTGGGTTGCTATGGGAATTTTCGGTATCGGCTTGGCTATCTACTTCTCGCGCGGCGGCGTGCCAGCTAACCATCAAATAAACACAACAAACTACTGACCACCATCTTTCTATTTGTTCATAATTAGTTACTCGAAAATCTGCCCATCCTAATTCATTTTTAGCTTGTTTTAACCCATACTCAATCCAATTACGAAATCCATAAAGATTTCCAACTGTCTGTTTAATTTCACCTGGTAAATTACTAATTACATACCAGGTTCTGTTTTTTCGTTCTTTCAATATATCTTTAGTAATCTTCCAATATCTAATATCTTGGCTATTCTCTTCACTATTTTTACAAATAATTTCTTGGATATAATAGCTTTGCTCTTTTCCATTAGAAAATATTCGGTCAAATGTATGCCAGTCACTGTATTCTACATTATCTGAATTTAACCAAGCTTGATGATTACTTCGTACTGCTAATACGTATTTTAACTTAAACCCATTTAAAACTGTCCGAAATGGTTGACTTTCTCCATATAAACAATCTGCTAAAACCACATCAAATTTAAACCCTAGATTTCGTAACTCTTCAATAATTTCTCCAGCTAATTGTGGTTTAGTTTTATATACGTCATTTTCTTGAAGGGTAGATAAGGGTTTGAATACTTTAAAAATTAAAGGAAATACTATTGTTCCCAAAACTCCATAAGCATTAACTGATACTAAACCGTTGTCTACTTTCCCCAAATTTCCAATATATTGTCTCGATACATAATCCGTACTATCACCTTTCTTCTTATCGCCGGTTTCATCTATCACTAATACAAATGACTCTCCTTTTAGCATTGATAATGTTAGAGACAATCTTCGATTTTCCAGTTGTTTAATATCCCACGGTGATTCCGTTAAAAAATGATGTAAAGGCTGTTCGTTGTCTAATCCTACTATTTTTGCTATCGATGGCAGAGATTTTCGTTGAATTTCCGACATCATTCCCACGTGAAGGTACTTAAAACTTTCAAAACTTCTCACTTCTGGAAATATATCTTGATATGCAGCACAGTAGTCATCAATGAAGCTGACAGTGGTGGCTGGTTTTCTAGGCATTACCATAGATTTACTCTGAAACAAGTATTTTGTTCCTTATTATACTCTAGCTAGAGTGATGAAAGAGCGTTTAGCTTACTGCTCTGTTTTGAGTGTCATTGAAACTTGCCGTCTCAGAAAAGTTGATCCTTGGGGTTATATTGCGATGGTTCTTACTTAGGCTCGTAAAGGTATAAAACATCCCCCCATTCCTGTTGCTTCTTAATCCTTTTTTGATGCAGGAGAGTGAAAAACTACATAACTTTTCCTATTTTAATTACGATCTTATGATCGCAACTAAGATAGAAACTGTTTGAAAAGCGCGATCGCAATAATTAAACATTGATAAAATCTTTGCGATTTTGCATCTTTTCTCGTCTTTAATTACATAAAAGCTACATTGAATCTAAATCCAAAGAACTCATTCCTCTAGTTTCCACAAAAGTCATCATACTACCTAATTGCAACCACATTAATAGGCAAGTTAGTAGAGAAATTGGTAAACCGATCGCAAATGCTAACAATGGAGGAAAACCAAAAATTTCTAAACCCGAAACTAGAAATGAAACTAAACCAATAGTTACTCCCAAAAAAGGAAATAATAAAGGTTTTTTAGTTAAACTTGTGCCGGATTTTTCTGCTCCTTCAAGCTGCCATTTATAAACTACAGTTTGCAGAGTTCCAAAAAGTGCTGCGCCTGATGTCACCGCCACAAATAAACCAAATGCAAGTATGAAATAAGGTGGTTGGAGGGGAAAATAATACACGCGAAACTCCTGCTTGTTTAATTAAAAATGAAAAATCTGAAGCATCAATATTCAATGAACTTCTTAATCTTACTTAATCTTGCTTAACATCTATCTTCGCATGTAACAGTACAGAAAAGCAAAAAACGGGCAAGATGCCCGTTCACAATACACTGAATTCAAGGAGTGCTAATTTCTATTATTGTCTTCACTATTCACAAACATTGAGAAAAACGAAGTTTTCGGTAAAATCGCGGCGACACTCTCACGCGATAACTCTGTTAATAAGCCAATTGCCTCACCAAATAAGCGGTTGGGTTGTAAGTCTTCTTTGACCAAATTCCATAAACTATGCACTTCTTCTGTATGTAAATGGTCATCTTCTGTCAGTGCTAATACTATTTGCTGGCGTAAAAATTTACCCTCATCTGAAAGCAAATATTGGAATCCTAATCTTGCTGTTGGTAAAACATCGAAACTCTTGTCAGTACGGGCTATGGTGATTAAATTCTCCAATCGCTCCCATTGGAATTTATCATTTTTGAATAAAATATTCAGCAAACGTCGCCGTAGTTGCGGAGATTCGCCATTCAGTAAGCGCCGAGCAATGTAGGGATAACCAACCTCAAGAATTCTAAAATTCCTATTGAGGCTCAAAGCAATACCTTCTTGAGTAATCAACGAACGGATTATCAGGGCAAATTTGGCAGGAACTCGGAAAGGATAATCGTACATGAGTTCCGAAAACTCATCGGTGATGGTTTTAAAGTTGAAATCACCAACGTTTTTATCAATAGCATCCCCCAAAACCTGTTCCAATGCAGGAATAATCGGCAGGATGTCGATATTGGGTGTGAGGAAGCCCAACTTGACGAAATCTTCCGCCAGGGCAAAATATTCTTTATTGGTAAGATGTACAATCGAGTCTACCAGTGTTTCCTTGGTATTTTCGTCGAGTTGATCCATCATGCCAAAATCGATGTAAGCCACTCTCCCGTCTGCCATGGCGAACAAATTACCTGGGTGAGGGTCGGCGTGGAAAAAGCCATGTTCGAGTAGCTGTTGTAACCCAGATCTTACGCAAATTTCGATGATTTCCTCTGGGTCTAAACCGGCTTCACGGATTCTCTTGGTATCGGTGAGTTTAAAGCCATTGATCCACTCTAAGGTGAGAACGCGGTTAGTTGTGTAGCGCCAGTAAATAGCTGGAACTTTCACTTTCAAGTCATTGCGGAAATTATTGGCAAATTTTTCGGCATTCCGGGCTTCGTTAAGGTAGTCGATTTCCTCAAACAGCTTAGTGCCAAACTCATCAACAATTAAAGTCAGGTCATGTCCCAGATTTAAAGGTAGCCAAGGTGATAACCAACGTGCAGCCCATCGCATTAAGTAGAGGTCGAGGGTAAGGGTGGGGCGTAGGTTCGGGCGTTGCACCTTGACTGCGACTTCTTCCCCTGTGATCAGACGACCGCGATAAACTTGACCTAAACTAGCTGCAGCAACAGGTGTTGGTGAAAGTTCACTAAACACTTCCGCGATCGCACATTCGAGTTGAGTCTCGATTAGGTGATAGGCGATCGCACTATCGAAGGCTGGTAACTGGTCTTGCAGTTTGATAAGTTCTTCGAGAAAGTCTTTACGGATTAAGTCGGGACGTGTCGAAAGTGCTTGACCGACTTTAATATAGGTTGGCCCCAAGTTAGTTAACATTTGCCGCAATTGCGTTGCCCGCCTTTGCCTGTTTTCTTCAACTTGGTTAAACCACTCGTCCAATTTTAGACCCAAGATAAATCCAGCAAAAAACCAAACAATCTTTATCAGTCGTCCCCACACGAGCCAGGGACGAAACCGATAATAACGCGCGATCGCGTCTGGACTATAACGATTTAGCTGAGTAGGTTGATACTGACCCACGCCGACACTGACCTCTGAACCCAATATGTTTACTTTTGTTTTTATCTGTATTCTTAAATCACAATTACACTTGCAAAAACAGAATACTGATAACCTTTATCTAAAAACAATTCCAATATATGTATTTCCGGGAGTAGCAGACTTATTCTTGTCGTTTTTACTCACTGGAGTTTATATATCTTTTTCTTAATTATAGTTTATATAAGTACAACTTTTGCAGGATTGACAAAGGTTTTGATCCAATCTTGAAAATCTGGGAAGCTAATAGGTAATGTAATCTCTCAAAGCCTAAGGATAAAGGCTTGTAGATATTCTCCATGCTGGTAAAGGTTGATGGTGAACCTTGTGGAAAGTGAAAATGTTGCTGCTCAACATAAAAGATTTAAAAATCCCAAAATAGCAATGTTTCTTAATATTTTCCGGTAAATTGGTAGTTAAGCCAGTTAATGATCATCTGTCAGCTTTAGTATCTAAACATTTCAGTTTGTTCTCATTGCCCTGGTAACTGTGATCGCATTGACAACACTGATGATAACGGTAAGTCAAAGTCAATGTGAATCTTGCGGTATGATATCGGCATGTGAACATTCTTCATGCTCTCCCCACCTGCCAAGTAGCAAATAATTTCTGTCATTGCATCACCCAATTGGGTGAGCCATCAGGAGGAAGCACATTTACTGCTCAAGTTATATATTTGCCATGTAATGTTTGCAAAATTTAGCAAAAGTTATTAGTCAGCAGGCAGTGTGTACCTTGACTCTGAGGATGAAAATATGGCTTCAATCCGTCAAATTGTCCGAAGTGCGATCGCAGTTGGTTACATTAGTAATGCAGGGATTCAGCAATTACATAATTTGCTGAAATTGGATTATGAGCCAGAAGATATTGAAGCGTTGATGAGTCTTCACCAAGCTGTAGTCACGGGAAGAGTTCGCCAACTTGCAAATCAATCTAGTCAACCCAGTTTTAAGCCGACTCGTCGCGGCATAGTCAAAATGAAGCTGATTTGTCAAACAACATTTGCGGCTGTCATCGTCGGGACTGTGGTGTTTGCAATGCCAAAAAATTCGCAGCCAACAATGTTTATAGGCGAATTGGATAATGACATGCAAACTATGGATATTTGGCAGCAGTAGGGAAGGAAGATAATTCAGACGCGGAAATTAGAGAGAGAGACATAGACGATTTTCTCCGCGTCTTCCAGTAATCCTAGCCTTGAGTCCCCGATTTCGCCTCCAAATTTTCTAAACGACTGCGTAATTCTTTATTTTGTTGTTTGAGTTGTTCTAATTCGTCACGCATTTGCCGTAGGGCGTTATCTGCACCAATATGCTTGTGGACGTTAGCGATTTCTTCGTCTGCAAATCGCCGCACTCTCCCGTCGGGGGTTTGATTGGCAAGATTTTGTAAAATTGCGATCGCTTTTGGAGTTTCCATTTGTCCTAAAGCAACTACCACAGCCACTTGTGTGAGGAAAAATCCTTCTTTGGCAAGTTCTGTCAATCTCTCCAATATTCGTTCTAAGTTAGTATTATTTTGACCTGTAGAAATTTTCCCTAATGCCCGTATTGCCGTTAAACGTAAGGGTTGGGGAATCCCAAACTTAGTATATTCCAGCACTAAGTCTAACGCCGTGGCAGAGGTTTTCATCTCCGCTAATCCTGATATTGCGCCGCTACGAATAACTTCATTCCAACCAGCTTTTTCTTCCAAGACTGATTTTAATAGCTTAATTGCTTTCTCTTCTTTGGGTTTTTCGTCAACTGTTCCGGCTGTGACTGCACCCAGACTACGATAAGCAGCTGCCTCTACATAGTAACTGCGATCGCCTTTTTGAATGACTTCTTTTAAAGCCTTGTAGCTTTCGTGGGTTTTGATTTTTGCTAACGCTTCCACAACTCCCCGGCGCACAAAAGCGCTATCATCCTGCAAACCGGGAATCAAAGCTGCAAAACTCTGCTCTAAGTTAATCTCGGCTATTTGCTTGGCAACTTCTACCCGCACACCCCAAAACTTATCTCGTTTCAAAGCGACTGCCAGTGCTTTGAGTGCCTCTAATCCTCCTTTTTTCGCCAAGGCAGTTGCAGCATAAATGCGGGAAGTGGGATGCGGATCAAATTCTAACTGTGCCTTTAATTCTGGTACTGGGTACTCGAGGGTGACAGTTTTGAGGTAGTGATTGCCAACATCAAAGCTAATAAAAGTCGGCTTTTCCTCTAGGGGAAAATAGAAAGTTTGTTCGGCTTCATGGATACGAACGGTATATGTAGAGATGTTACATGTACTCTCGGAATTTTCCGCATTTTTATACCCAAAACCAATGGGGATACGTAAGTCAAATAAATCCGACTGAGTCTGTTTCACAGTAAGCTTTGCCAGCTTCGAGTCACCATCCCAGGCATAGGTAACTTGATAATCAGGATGTCCACCTCGATACACATACTGGTCAAACAAAGACATTAAATTGCGCCCAGTGGCTTTTTCG
The DNA here is from genome assembly GCA_004296455.1 of Calothrix sp. NIES-4101. Classification (GTDB taxonomy): domain Bacteria; phylum Cyanobacteriota; class Cyanobacteriia; order Cyanobacteriales; family Nostocaceae; genus Brunnivagina. The sequence goes on along the minus strand of AP018280.1, from coordinate 1,447,105 downwards.
ATCGCCCTTAATAAATCTACTGTTTCTACAGTTTTATGGGCATTATCCTGGACAAAAGTCTGGATGGCTTTCCAGAATAACTCGTCCCCCAATTCAGCCCGAATCATGTGATAGACACAGGCACCTTTTTCGTAAATATGGCGATCGTATAATTCAATGGCTTCGCGGTAAACATGTGTCACCATTGGACGACGGTAGCGTTCGGCATCTTCCGCAAAATAACTACGTGCGTCTTGTAATCTGTAGTAAGCAGCTTCGTCTACACCATACTCATTTTCCGTCCACATTGTTTCTGAGTACGTTGCCATTCCTTCTTTTACCCAAGCATGGGACCAATGTTTAATGACAACTAAATCACCAAACCACTGATGTGCAAGTTCGTGAACAACTAAACTTTCAGTATTGCGGTTATCGAGTGCAGCCCTTTCATCAAGCAAACATCTATCAGTTAACACCGTCGTAGAAGTGTTTTCCATGCCCCCAAAGATAAAATCATCAACACAAACCTGTGCATATTTGGGGAAAGGATAAATATAGCCGTATTTTTCGCTCAAAAATTCCATCATCCGGGGAGTTTTCCCCATACTGCGCTGGGCTTCGTCCTCGCGCCCTTTTTCCACGTAGTAAGTAACGGCTTTATCGTTCCATTGATCACGAATTTCGGCAAAATTCCCCACAGCCAGGGTCATTAAATAAGTGGGATGGATTTCTTTTTGCAACCAATGATAGATTTGAGCATCACCATCGCTATGGGTAGCGATTAATTCGCCATTAGAAATAGCAACATATGGTTTGGGAACACGAACCTTGATTTCGCTAGTTGATAATTGTCCAGGGTAATCAAAACAGGGAAACCAAAACCGGGAATCCTCATCTTCACCTTGTGTCCAAACCTGCGTTGGTTTATCGGGATAATGCTTATCTGGTTGAATAAAGTAAATACCACGCTGGGGATTTTCCCTGGCATAGGCGATCGCAATTTCTATAGAACGATCAACTTGTGTCGGTGAGTCAAGTTTGATTTGGAGTTGTTCGCCATCATAATCAAATACCTGGGCGATCGTATCAACTGCTACGCTTTGAATAGTGAGATTAATTGCATCCAGAGTCAAGCGATCGATGCCATTACGAATCGGCTTGAGTGTAATAGTACAAGTACCTTGATAACTTTGCTGGGCTATATCGAGACTAATATCGAGAAATATATGCTCAACCTGCCCGGGGCGATCGGGATTGTAATGTGGTTTTGCACCTGGTAACTCGAAGGATTTATGACGATGGTTGTCCGTATCCAAATAAAACTGCGACATCGACGTTAACTGACCTTATAATCCTGAAAAATTTAACTAAATCTAGTAAAGAGAAACAGCAACAACTGTTACGGAAGTTATCGGTTGTTAATTAATTAGCACGGGGAGATTACCAATGAGAGCCAAAAGTATCTCACCCCTAAACACCCTAATACAGTGAGCAAAAATACTCCCAAGTCTTTGTATAACTTAGGATATCTTGTTTGTGTAGATTTAAGAGTTATCAATCAGCAGTAATCAGTAAACAGTGAATGTAGGACTTGGGTATGAGTCTCCGTTTAATTGGAGAAAGAGCGCCATTAAGCGATCGCGACTGATAACTGGTGACTGAATTAACCTGATTACCAAAAAACAACAACATTACATTTACGGATTCGCTCCCAGTATTGTTGAAGTAATACTTTGGAGCTATTTTGAGTATGTTTGCTTGTAAGAATACTAATTTTATCAGTAATTTCCGTGAATTTCTGGGTTTGGTCGATAAATCCGAAAACTCTCTAATGACGCTTTTGTTCTTACAGACGACAATTTGACAAAACGAGGATAGATAAAATGCCTGAGAATATACCTGGAAATAAGTCAAAATTTTTAATTCCGGCTGTCGGTGCCGCAGTAGTCTTGATAGGTGGTGTTGCAGCCTACATGTACTTCCTCAAAGGGCCTTCAGGCGATAGTTCAGGTGCATTGGCTAGTGCCAAAGTTGTCCCAGATGATGCAATCATGGCAACATATATTACCACCGACCCCCAAACATGGGCGAAGTTGGAACAGTTTGGTACTCCTGAAGCTCAAAAACTTATATCCAAAGGTTTAGCAGATTTTAATAAAGATGCATTAGCGAATGGTGGAATCACTTACGATAAAGATTTGAAGCCCTGGCTTGGTGGTGTCATGGTGGCACTTTTACCCCCAAATCCCGTAAAACCTGCACAAGCAACCCCGCAAAAGACCCCAGAACCAAATGTTTTAATGGTAGTTGGGATTAAAGATAAAGTCGCAGCTCTTAATTTTGCAACTAAAGTCAAATCTAGCAAAGAACTTCAAAATAAAGAAATTGATTACAAAGGTGAAAAAATTACCGAAACCAAAGGTAAGGGCGCGCCTACTTACAGTGCTGTTTTAAACAATAATAACTATTTGGTATTCTCTCCTAACAAAGCCACAGTAGAACAGGCGATCGACACTCTCAAAGGAGAACCTTCATTTGCCAATAAGAAAGGTGCCAGTGAGATTTTAGGCAAGGGGATCGATTTAAAGAATACTGTCGCTCAAGTTTACGTGCCTGATTATGCTGGTATGGTCGAGCAACTGCTCAAATCCAATCCCCAAGCAACACAATTACCACCGCAAACACTAGCCCAACTAAAGCAAGTAAAATCAATGATTGCAGGTGTTGGTATTGATGATGCGGGTGTACGCATGAAGGCAGTGGCGAGTTTAGACTCACAACTGGTTAAGTATCAATACGAACCTAGTGATTCCAAAGTAGTTAATCAATTTCCCGCAGACACAATTGCCCTGATTAGTGGTAAAGGCATCAGTCGTTGGTGGACTGCGGTGAACGAACAATCTAAAGATTATCCAGAATTAAATCAAGCAGTACAACAAGCCCGCACCCAGTTAAAAACCATCAATCTGGACTTAGATAAAGAAGTTCTCGGTTGGATGGATGGGGAATTTGGCTTTGCTGCAATCCCAGCAAACCAAGGTTTAACAGCCAGCGTTGGTTTTGGAGGTGCCTTTGTATTTGACACAAGCGATCGGAAAACAGCTGAAGCAACTCTTGGTAAACTTGACGAATTAGTCAAAAAACAAAACGTGAATATTGCCAAGCGTAAAGCTGGAGATAAAGATATTACTGAATGGCAAGTACCCCAACAAGGGGCATTAATATCACATGGTTGGTTAGATCAGGATACATTATTTTTGGCGATCGGTGGGCCAGTAGCCGATGCTATAGCTGCAAATAAGTCCCAGACTTTAGATAGTAGCAATTCCTTTAAAGCGATCGCAGGTTCGCTACAAAAACCAAATGGGGGCTATTTCTATCTGGACATGGACAAGACCATGACTATAGTCAACAAATTTGCGACTCCAGCGCAACCCCTTCCCGCAGAAGCATCAGCAATCCTCAATTCCATTCGTGGTTTGGGTGTAACTGCCAGCAGTCCTGATAAATCCACAAGTCAAATGGAAATGCTCTTAGCACTGAAACCAAAAGCAGACAAATAGTCAAAAGCAGACAACATAGATAGATAATTGAGAACTAAGTATTGATAGAAAACACGGAGATGGGGAGACAGGTACAATAATCAGATGGAATCAATATCTCCCCGTATCTTCCTGTTACTTTTTTACTGACGAGCTTCTATAGTCTGCGTCAAACGCTCGATCGCAGCGGTCAGATGTTCCTGTGATAAAAGATTAGCATCAGGAGCTACTGCGGCTTCTGCGGCTTCAACTTCTTCTTTACGCTTAAACCTTTGGATTGCTTGAATCGCTAAAAATAACACAAAAGCAATAATCACAAAGTCAACTATAGAACCTAAAAACAGTCCCAATCTAATTCCGTCTTCAGGAACTCCATCCTTAAACTTTGTTGCTCCAATCGCTAAATTCCGCCAGTCATTACCAAAAATTTTCAGCAATGGGTCTAGCAAAGGCATGATTACATTTTCTACTAGAGAAGTAATGATTTTACCAAAAGCTGCACCAATAATTACTGCGATCGCTAAATCAACAACGTTACCCTTCAGTGCAAAATCTTGAAAATCCCTTAAAAATCCATTTCTTCTTGCTCGTGCCATATTTTTGCTAAATTTTTATGTTTTTATTATTTTTTCAAAGTTTGATTTAGCTGACATTCGACATTGAATATTAGATAACATATAAGTTAGAAACCACTTGTTATCTTTAGCATATGGACATCTTACCAGTCTTTTACTAGCCGATATACTGAGCTATGGGTAATTGCCACAGATACGGAACAAAATGCCTCCGAATCATGTCTCCTCCGTTCCCAAGCTTCCTCCTAGACTCAAGCCCAGTAAATATGTCATAAGTTAAGAAAGCCCGTCGATCGCAAATTAGTTTATGACTGCTGCTGCAAACAATGTCCCCAAAAAACCCTTTAATTTTGCTTCTCGCATGGTAAATGGCGTACTTGCCATCAAACCTCTGGCTAAATTTGCCAAACACCAAGCCAGACAAATGATGATTAAACGTGCTGAGAAACTTGGTGTACCTTGGACTCAGGAAGTTGAAAAGCTCAAAGGAAGAGATTGGCAAGAGGATTTAGCAAAAATTAAAAATCCCCAACTTACCTACCCAGACTATTACATCACCTCTTTTCATGCTTACGACAGTGGGAATATGAGTTGGCTGGCTGCATTTGAACTGGAATCTGCTGCCTATGCGGTTCATGCTCGTCTCTGGGAAGATGGAGGTAGGCAGGGAGATGCGAAACTACGCCGAAGCTATCACGACATCCTCAAAGCCCAGCTTCCTCAGACTCCGCAAACAATTCTGGATATGGGATGCGGTGTTGGGATGAGTACATTTGCATTGCAGGAACTCTACCCCGAAGCAGAAATTACGGGTTTGGATTTATCACCTTATTTTCTCGCAGTTGCTCAATACAGATCGCAACAACGTCAGATAAATAATCTTCAACCCAAAATTAACTGGGTTCACGAGAAGGCAGAATCTACCAACTTACCCGATGCATCGTTTGATTTGGTATCAATCTTTCTCGTATGTCACGAACTTCCCCAATCCCCCAGCCGACAAATTTTCGCAGAAGCCAAAAGATTATTGCGTCCTGGTGGTCATTTAGCGATTATGGACATGAATCCTAATTCGGAAGCTTTTAAAAAAATGCCTCCCTATGTACTGACGCTACTTAAAAGTACGGAACCTTATTTAGATGCATATTTTGGTTTAGATATCGAGCAAGCTTTGATTAATGAAGGTTTTCAGACACCTATAGTAGCTCGCAATAGTCCTCGGCATCGTACCATTATTGCGAAAGTTAGTGACTGATTTTATCCTTGATTGGTCAATAGATTTACCAATATTAGTAGCAGCAGTAATCCCAGCATTGCTGCTACTGGGGTTTTACTACTGGCGGTTGCATCATAACGCATCGTTTTTGAAGATACTATCTTTTTGGGTAATATCTTTTTTTGTCTTAGGGATAATATCAGGTTTACTTGCCCTGGGTTTGCAATGGGGATTTGACAATTTTGCATTACAAATACCAGGCTGGCGACGTTTGACGAGAAATCTGATTGCAGCTAGCGGGCGACAAACATTTGTAACTATTCCCATAGAAGAAGGATGTAAATTAATCGCGTTTTTTACACCTATTTGGTATTTTCAAGGCAGATATCATTTCCGTCTTCGGACAATTTTTCTACTCGGAGTTTCAGTTTGTCTGGGATTTAGTACTCAAGAAAATGTCGTTTACGTTTTTTATGATCCTGAATCACTTCTCGACAGAATAATTGGTACGCCATTTCATGCCTTTTTTTCCGCACCTTGGATATACATTCTCTCTAAAAAAATACTCGTAAATTTAAACTTTACAGGATCGATAAAACACTTTTTATTCGCTTGGCTAAATTCAATAATTTGTCATCTTGTAGTCAATATTTTGGCAACTGCTGGAGAGTATGACAAAAATTTGCAGTTCTTCAGCTACGGTTTATTTCCATTTTTGTTATGGATGTTTTGGCGATTTGAGCAATTTTTCTGCTTAGTCCAAAATAAACCGATCACACCTTTGATATCTGGTGTAACTCCACGACATCGCTACTGGCAAAGAGGTTTAATACTTTTTGCTCTCATTTTAGGAGGAAATGCAATTTTTGGAATGTTTGTATTAATTAAAGCTGTCAGTCCCCTAATTTCGAGACAGATTTTTGATTTGCAAATACTTTGGTTAATTTTCAGCCGTACTGCTGTAAATTTGATCTTTGGGATTATTGCGATCGCAATTTATATTTATTTACGAAATGTTGCCAAAAAATATCCCAAAAAATATTAGAGAGACGTTCCACTGGAACATCTCTTCATCTGTTCCTTTTAGACACTTGCAAACACAGCTTGTGTGGCTACATTTGTCGAATTTGTATCGGAGTCACTGCAAATAATTTCGCAGGAGTTATTAGGACTCTCAATTAATTTAACCTTATGCAGGATACCACCAATATTTTTAATAGGCGATCGCAATACATTGCTAATATATAAAGCGATATTTTCTGCTGTCGGTACAACTTCAGCAAAAAAGGGCACATCCTTATTTAAAAACATATGGTCAAATGGTTCCACCACATAATCTTCAATGATTTGATGCAACGCACCCAAATCCACCAACATCCCTGTGCGCGCATCAATTTCCCCTTTTACAGTCACTTCTAAATGATAGTTGTGCCCGTGTCCGTGAGTTCTTGCACATTTTCCGTAAATCTTGGCATTTTCCTCATCGCTCAATTGTGGATGCGCCAAACGGTGAGCAGCACTAAAATGAGTGCTAACTGATAAATAAGCTTCCATACCATTCCCCATATATTCTGCCCAAAGTTCTGGATGTTCAAATAGTTGCACTTTCACTAAGGGTAAATGCGGTGCTAGTTTGTGCCAAATTACCCGCGCAATATTCTCTGTAGTTGGTAGTGTTTCTTGAAATTCTGACCAAGTATCATTGAGAAATGAATAGTCCAAATCACTAGTCACTTTCCCTTTAATTACATGCTTGACATCAGATAAATTTAATACCATGCCATATTCATCTAGTTCCCCGATCATGGAAACGAATAAGACATAGTTATGTCCGTGACCTGGAAATTTGGCACATGCACCAAATTTCTCAAGATTCTCTGCCTCACTTAATTCTGGTAGCCAATAACGATGACTAGCCGAAAACTGAGCGCGGCGGTTAATAATGCATTGCATGAGTACCTTGGGAGCAAACTGTAAAATTTCTTAATGCTTCACTACTACCAGCATAGACTACTTTTGTAACCGATTGTTAATTATATTTTCTACTGTTGACCATAGGAAAAATCATGAGATGCTGGAAACTACCTTTATCACCAGATATGTATTACCAGAGATGGCGAAATCTTCCAAATAGAAAGAAGATGAACATTCGATGATGTTTGAAATTATGCAGAGAACTTAGGCAAAAAATTTCTCAATAATACTGAATTGAGTGATGAGAAGCTCATGAAATTTCTTGAATAAACTCTTGTCTAGCTTCAATTACTGATGGTTGTAAAATATAACGCACTAATAAATCTATATCTAAATTTGTATTTATTTATAAATTTCCACCGAATCCTGGGCTTCATATAATAACTGTTCGGCAATCCGAAACATCTCCTGCCCTGTATGTAAATAACCTTCATCATAATTAAGCGGAAAATATTTAAACTCGTCTAAACCATCGCTAATTCTGTCAAGGCAATAATAAATATGCGCTGCCGTTCTTGCTAAACTAGGTGGATTCGGTCGAGAACGAAAACTGATTTGTGCTTGTTTAAGTTTTTCCCGACAAGTATCTAAATATTCTTGAAATACTTCTAATAATTCATCATCAAAAGGGTCTGCGGACAAATCATCAATTTGCTCCTCCAACGAATTAATGATTTCATCGATTAACTTATTGACGGGATTATAAATAAAATTTAGCCATTCTTCTACCTGTTCATCAATATCTCGCCCAGTTTGGCGCTTAGCTTGATATTGCTGTGCAGTTTTTGCTGTACGCTGTTGACGACTGCTAGAAAAATTTTGAGAATAGCGATCGAGTCTTCTATCGTAACTTTGACGGCTTTTTTCGTCGCCTAAAACCTCATAAGCCGCATTAATGAGAATAATTTTGTCTGGGTTTTTCCCTTCTGGATTGCTATCAGGATGAAATAACTTCACCAAACGACGGTAGGCTTGCTTGATCTCCGTTTGACTTGCATTCTGATGAATTTGTAATGTCTCGTAGTGATTAGTGTCTGTCATTGCTTGTAAAGGAGAAGTTGGGGTTCAGAATACAGGAGGGATTTTTACAACTGCTGGATATTGTTTACTATCCAGAAAATATACTACCCAAAAACTAGAAATTAGGCGATCATGCAAGCAATCGCCTATTAATGAAATTTTGTATTCTAATAGCTTACTGATTCACAAAACTATTCAGTATTTAGTATTCTCCCATTAATCCACACTAGTATTTGCTCTCGTTTCTAAGTCTTGAAACAAAGGTGTACTTAAATATCTTTCTCCAAAACTGGGTTGAATCATCACAATTAATTTTCCAGCATTTTCAGGACGCTGAGCAACTATGATTGCAGCACGTAAAGCTGCACCACTAGATATACCTGATAATAATCCTTCTTCACGTGCCAAACGCCTACTGTAGGCAATAGCTTCTTCATCGCTAACTGCAATGACTTCATCAATTAATTTTACCTTGAGAACCTGAGGAATAAAACCTGCACCAATACCTTGTATTTTATGTGGCCCTGGTCTACCTCCAGATAATACTGGACTATTAGTAGGCTCAACTGCGATCGCTTTAAAGCTAGGTTTGCGAGCCTTAATTACCTCTGCCACCCCTGTAATCGTACCACCCGTACCGACACCTGCTACCAGAAAATCAACCTTTCCGTCAGTATCTTCCCAAATTTCCTCGGCAGTAGTTTCCCGGTGTATCTTCGCATTCGCTGGATTCCGAAACTGCTGTAACATATACGCATGAGGCGTTGTGTCAACTATTTCTTGTGCTCGTTGAATCGCACCGCTCATTCCCTCAATTCCTGGTGTTAATTTGAGTTCTGCACCATATGCCCGTAACATTGCCCGACGCTCGGAACTCATTGTCTCTGGCATTGTCAGTATTAATCGATACCCTTTAGCTGCGGCTGCCATTGCTAAAGCAATACCAGTATTCCCCGAAGTTGGTTCGACTAGTACAGTTTTTCCTGGAACAATTAAGCCCTCAACTTCCGCAGCATTAATCATACTTAAACCTATCCGGTCTTTTACGGATGCAGAAGGGTTCATACTCTCCATTTTAACTACAATTGTTGCGACACACCCTTCAGATTGAGGTATTCTATTTAACTGTACTAAAGGTGTATGACCAATAATTTCCGTAATGTTACGAGCAATTTGCATAATAGTTAATAGTTAATTTGTAATTGCTACCGGTTATTGGTTTTAGTTATTGCTTATGTTTGGCAGTTCAATAACCACTCATCACAATAGAATAACTACTAACCATTAACCAATAACTAAATGTAATACATAATATCCAACTGTTTGCGGGCATCTCGCTGTTCACAGACATCAGCAAGACTATACTTCTGCAAAATTGAATTTGCAGCCTGACGAACTTCTTGCCAAATCTCTTCGACAATCGCACTATCTACTGTTGTAGGTTGGGCTTCCTCTTCACAAGTCCGAGTCTCTAAACCTTCTACACAAGCTAAAATTTCAAAAATTGTTATTTTCCAAGGTTCTCGCGCCAGCAGATAGCCTCCCTTAGAACCTCGTTGGCTTTTGACTAAACCTCCACGTCTCATAGTTGCTAGCAATTGTTCCAAATAGCGATCGGGAATATTTTGCTGCGCTGCAATTTGCCGAATCTGTAGGGGTTCTCCATTTTGGTAATGGGTAGCCAGTTCCAATAATGCCAAAATTGCATATTCTGATTTGCACGATAGTTCCACAGGCAGCAACTTATTTTAATGGGCAATGAGGGAGTGGGTGATTAGTTGGAGCCGGAATAAAAAAAGGTATGTCAAAAATAAATCTTGAGACTTTACCTAATCCGAATTCGTTACTCGTAATCCTTGATTCCCTTCCTACAGTATACTCCGGTTCTCCACTGGGGTTTGTTACTTTCTGTCGCTAAAAATAAAAATCCCCACTTTTTAGTGAGGATTTTTATTTTAGGTTGTTACTTGTGTTTACCAAAAGCTAAAAAACAAATAACTAATGACTTAAATCAACTGAATTAAATCAATCTGATAAATCTTAGAAAGTGAAGGTTGTTCTGAGAGTACCGATGAAAGCATCTTCGTTGTTGCTGCTTTGACCAGGTGCTGTCAACCAAATTACACCAGGAGTAATCGAGATGTTGTCGCTAACGCGGTACTTGTAGAATCCTTCGATGTGGTAAGGAACATCACGATTACCAGTACCACCACGAGCTAAAGAATAAGGCTCTGCACCGGCAAATATACCAAGTACGTTGCCTTTTTTACCAAAGTCAGGTAGTGCTACACCTAAACCATAGCTCCATGCTTCAAAGTCATCATTAGAACCAAAACCAGTAACGTCGTGATAAGACACGAAGCCGCTAATGGAGAGCTTATCGCTCGGTCTAAATGCCAAGGCAGCACCATAAGAGTTACTTGAAGATGCGTTTGTAGCGCTCATTAAGTTGGCTTGGGTAGTACCAACAACACCAAGATTTCTGCCAGTCGTCGCATCCGTTCCAGCTATTCCACCACCATCAAACAAGGTGCTACCTGCACCATGATAACCGTGAACATAGGTTGCGGCTAAAGCCACACGTTCGCCCAAGTTGAAGTTAACTTGTCCAAGGGCTGCGTAGTTGCCTTCAAATAAACCTGTACCTTGGCTGATCTCGCCTACTGCTGCACTTGGTCTATTAGCTTCAGATGCCAAGTAACCAACGGTAATCGAGCTAGGCTTGAGGATACCGCCACCTTTACCAAAGGGGATATTCAATGCTGCACCAGCACCACCACCAATGCGGTAGATGGGGCTTTCTGATGCGAATGTGGACAACGCGCCGTTACCACCGTCGTAGTCTTCAAAGTAGGGGTTGTTGGTTGCTGCGTAGTCGCTGTGGATACCACCTGTTGCAGCTACATATAAGTTAGCTGGACCAACGGGAACGTAGTAAGCCAACCAATCAAGGGCAACATCGTTATTGTTGTTACCAATGTTAAAGGTTTGGGTTCCTTCAAAAGTGCCGTTAGTTCCGTTTCCTAAGTCTAAGCGGTTAGCATTACCTGCTGATAAACGGGTATGCAATACATCCTTACCAGTGAAGCTGGTTTGCAAGTCTAGACGAACACGATTTTGGAAAACAGTGTTGTTTCTGTCACCAGCATCATCACCAAATGCATCCGTAACTGCAAAGATTGCTTCACCAACGAGTTTGGTTGTGGTGGAGAATTGGTTCGCTTCCAATTCAGCTGTGCGTGCTTCTAAAGCATCAACACGACCGCGAAGGGTTGCGAGTTCAGCACTAAATTCTTCTTGCAAGCGCTGCAAGGTTGCTAAATCTTCTTTAGTTACCAAGTCAGCTGTTGCGGTTGCGATTAATTCGTTAACACGATCCAAACAAGCATTCAAACCTGCGGCAAATTCGTAACGAGTTAATGCGCGGTTACCACGATAGGTTCCGTTGGGATAACCAGCGATACAACCGTAGCGTTCTACAAGTGATTGCAACGCTTGGAATGCCCAGTCGGTTGGTTGAACATCGGAAAACTGAGAAACCGATGTTACTTGAGCTTGGGTATTGCCTTTACCTTCGTTGCTATACTTGTTGATTTGATCCAAAGTGTTGACTTCAGTCTGCTGAGGCTGTGCTTGAGCCAACAAATCGGGTGTTTGCACTGCTTCGATAGGGGTAGCAGCTGAAAATTCTGTTGTTGTGGATGTTTCTGCCTTAGCTACTTCTGTTGTGGTTGTGCTGGGAGCAGCATAAGCCGACGACGAGACCAAAAGCGCCGCGCCTAAGACTGCTGGGCTAACTACCAATGATTTCCACAAAATATTTTTTGACATCTTTTCTGTTCTCCTCACACCTTCTGTAGACATCTTGTTTGCTGCAACTAAATGTTTAGTTAATGCTACTTAATTGCTTAGACCTGATTATCGGGCTAAAAGTGCCCGCTATAGTTATTAGTTTTAGCAAAGCTAAATACAATTTTATAGTCAGGTTAAGAATTTATGCGATTAACTTATGAGAATAAAATTGCTTTATAACTTGACATTATAAACCACTGATTTCGTCCCATGACAAGATAATAGCGTTCACCAGCCTAACTGTCACATGTTGGGAGAATATATTTTCATGTGGATTTTGTACTGTCAGTAGATTTATCTACGACTTCTGAAGAGTACATAACTCTGCCCAAGTATCAAGGAAAATACCTTCAGTGATATGTAGGAGGCTTGATATGAGCTTTATATACCCACAACATATATTATATGTCTGCAAGTTAGAGTTTGGATCAGGTTCACCTAAAAATACTGAAAATGCTCTCACTGATATGATGGCATGATTGAGGCTCGTTCTACTTAATACCCAGGAATTTTGTGTAATCCTCAGCAATTGGGCGTATTTTATATTCAGATAGCCAAGTAGTAGATTTAATTGAATACATAACCCTAAACGAAGTTACCAGTTTTGGCTGCAATTACATATTTAAGATATTTTTAATTGGATATGTGAGTTCAGGCGGAAAATTGAAGCCATTAGACATCTCCAGAAACAATTTCCTTTTTAGACAAGGATTTCAGCGATTAGAAATTTCAGCATTGTTCCTTGTTGACATCATTATCAATAAAATTAATATTGTTACCAGGCTACTGAGAACAGCAATTTTTGAAACCCTTGTCTTGTATAAGTTTTATTTCTGGAGATGTCTAATATTTGGCAAACACCGATCGCAAAAATCGACAAATTTAATTCCTTGTATCTATATATCTATATATCTATATTAATTATGTATAAATATGAATCAATCAATATGTGATATGACTACGGCTAAGTTAAAGTCATTCTCTGTCAAGCCTCCGGCATCATGGGTAGTCAGAGTAATATCCACTTTATTATAAGAAATTTCTATATCGGGATGATGTCCTGCTGATTCTGCTGGCTCTACAAGTTTATTTACAAATGCGATCGCCTCGATAAAGTTTTTGAATTTGCGCTGACACAGGAGTTTTTTGCCTACCACTGTCCAACCAGTGAGATTTTTCGTTTTTTCTTGAATTTCTAACTCACTCAGCAGTTGTGCCATGTCAACACCTCAAAATATTTTGGCGATTTTATTGGGTGTATAAAATCCTCAGAATCAAACTTTGTAGCGTTATATTTTTCTGTGGAGCAGTTTCGATACAGCAATAAATTTGAAATTGAAATTAAAAACTTATAAAAATAACTATCCGCTCTTATTTAAATCGGATGACTTAAATAAAAGCGGTCTAGCGGGTCTTCAGATTGCAACCAGACTGCCGGAAGGAACTCCAAGCTATCTAGCCACTTAAGCTAACTTAGTCAGTTAAGTTGACTAAGAGTAACTCCTAGAGAACAGCCCCGGCACACAGCCGGCTAACTGCAACCTGATGACCCATGCGTATACTACTTTCTATCATGGGCATCACCTCCTTGTTGCCTAAACGGTCTTTATCTCAAGGACAGAAACTAATGTTTCTGCATGTTTTTCACTAAGAATAAATATAGCACATACTTCCAGGTGGATGTCTAGTGGTGCATGAAAAAGCTCCAGCGATCGCAATTCACTCTAGATTGCGTAGAACCAAGTCAATGATATTGCACAAATATCCTAAATAAAAACCCCACCGCAAGGCAGGGTAAAGAAAACAGAATCATGCGAGAAAGCTAATCAACCCTAGAGAGCGTTACCACGTGGTAGAACTTCTTCAGGGAATACAAATTTTTCGTGAGGTTGGTCTTGAGGAGCCATCCAAGCGCGGATACCCTCGTTCAACAAAATGTTCTTGGTATAGAATGTTTCAAATTCTGGGTCTTCTGCGGCACGCAATTCCTGCGATACGAAGTCATAAGCCCGTAGGTTCAATGCCAAACCAACAATACCAACTGCACTCATCCATAACCCTGTTACGGGTACGAACAACATAAAGAAGTGCAACCAACGTTTGTTGGAGAATGCAATCCCGAATATCTGTGACCAGAAACGGTTTGCTGTCACCATTGAGTAGGTTTCTTCTGCTTGAGTTGGGTTGAAAGCACGGAAGGTATTCGATGCTTCTCCATCTTCAAACAGTGTATTTTCTACTGTTGCACCGTGGATGGCACAAAGTAATGCTCCACCGAGTACACCCGCTACTCCCATCATGTGGAAGGGGTTGAGTGTCCAGTTGTGGAAACCTTGCAAAAATAATAAGAAACGGAAGATTGCGGCGACTCCAAAGCTGGGTGCAAAAAACCAGCTGGATTGTCCCAAGGGGTACATCAGGAATACGCTGACGAAGACGGCAATCGGTGCGGAAAAGGCGATCGCATTGTAAGGACGAATCCCAACAAGACGGGCGACTTCAAATTGACGTAGCATGAAGCCAATCAATCCGAATGCGCCATGTAAAGCGACGAATGCCCATAAGCCGCCGAGTTGACACCAACGGGTGAAGTCTCCTTGAGCTTCGGGTCCCCACAATAACAATAACGAGTGTCCCATTGCGTCGGCGGGAGTCGATACTGCCACTGTTAGGAAGTTACATCCTTCCAAATAGGAAGATGCGAGACCGTGGGTGTACCACGAACTGACGAAGGTGGTTCCGGTCATCCAGCCACCCAGTGCTAAGAATGCACAGGGGAACAGAAGGATTCCTGACCAGCCTACAAATACGAAGCGATCGCGCTTCAGCCAGTCGTCTAGTACGTCAAACCACCCACGCTGGGGGGCGCGTCCTACTGCGATGGTCATGTTAAATGAATCTCCAAGATTTTATAATTACGGGGATTTTATCTATCTACAGACTGAAAAATAAATAAATAAGTCTATAGGCAGATACTTAACTGGGTTGTCAACTGAGTTTACAATTTTTTACCCACTCTAATCATAGTAGGAGTAAATTACTAATTTTTCCAGGGGTTTTTAATTTAATTTCACGTTGAATGCCAGCCAGGAAGCTGGAAAAGCTGAACTGAGAAGAGATTGCGAAATATTAAGGCAAGATTAAAAAATTAGAAAGGAGAAAGGGGGAGACAACGGGAGAAAAAGAGACTTAAAATTGCAGAATCGAGAGTCAAGGGTAACTGGAGAGAGGATTTGACGGTTTTTGTCGCGAAAGCAATGATATGAATTACAAAGGCAACATCTAAACTCATACTTCATACCCAATACCCTTTCTTTGAGGTTATTTCTCACGATGATACTGAGCGAGCGTTAGAATGATTGCGGAGAATGAGATTTGATTAAGGCTAAATGTTCAATATCGATTTAACTGTAAAAAATACCGCTTTCCCGCTTTCGGTACAGCGTAAGACATCTGAAGATGCAGAGGCAGTATATCAACTGGTACTGGCAGCGATGCGATCGGGAACCCCTGATATTATCGAACTGAAGTGCGAAGGTAAAACTGAGAAAAAAATTGCCGTCCGGGCAAGTGAAATCTCTGGAGTGCAGGTGAGTCAGAAGGATGGTGCGGCGGCTGCGGGCAGAACTCCGGGCTTTTTCACTGCCACAGTTGAATAAACTTCAGACTATGCAAAGTGAGTAAACATTGTGACAAGCGGCATCGAAGTCAAAGATTTAAATTTTAACTGGTCTACGGGAGATCAAGTGATTAAATCTTGCTCGCTGCAAGTGCCTAAGGGTGAGTTTTGGATGCTCTTAGGTACTAACGGTAGTGGCAAATCAACTTTATTGCGGCTGTTGGCAGGGTTACTCGCCCCTCAATCGGGTGAAATACGAGTCTTACAACCTGTTGGGTTCGTGTTTCAAAACCCCGATCACCAATTAGTTATGCCTACAGTTGGCGCTGATATCGCCTTTGGATTGGTAGATGAGAAGTTACCAGTAAAAGCGATCGCCCAGAGGGTTAATGAAGCTTTGAGTGCAGTAAATTTGCAATCTTTGTTACGAAGACCAATTTATGCCTTGAGTGGTGGACAAAAACAGCGAGTAGCGATCGCGGGCGCACTTGCCCGGCGTTGTGAAGTTCTATTATTGGATGAGCCAACAGCATTACTCGACCCCGATAGTCAAATCGAATTGGTCGCAGGTGTCCGTAAATTAGTCAAAAGTCGTGGAATTACAGCTCTTTGGGTGACGCATCGCTTGGATGAGTTAAATTATTGCGACGGGGCTTTTCTATTAGAAAAAGGCGTTTTAGTTGATAGTGGAGATGCCCAACGCTTGAAACAACGCTTAATGCAGCTAGATTATCCATCTTAAGTAGAAGAGGACATGGGAAAACGGGAGACGAGGCAAGGAAACTGTGTCCCGATCAAAATGCTTAGTTCACGGTTTATTGATATTTTCCTTATATTTTCCTAATCTTGACCTTTGTTGTGCGATCGCTTCTTGATAACTTGCTACTTTTATCCCATGTAACACCATGTTACATAAGATGCTTGAATTACTATAAGAGTTATGAATGATTTTGTTAACTCTAGAAAATTGCGATCAAGTACCCATGTCCTCTTCCCCACCACCCGTTCTACTAGTGGACGGCTACAATATAATTGGAGCCTGGTCTTGCCTTAAAAAAACCCGCGATACTGACGGACTCGAAGCCGCAAGATGCGAATTAGTCGAATCCATGACTAGTTACAGTGCTTTTCAAGGTTATCAAACCAATATAGTATTTGATGCTCATTATCAAAATACTTGTGGTAATAAAGAAGTAATTACAGAACTTGTGTCGGTCTACTATACCGATTTTGGACAAACTGCCGATACTTATATAGAGAAAACTTGTGCCTCATTCCGCTATCAAGTCGCTCAATCGCTAATTTCGCGGATAATTGTCGCTACATCAGACCGCGCCCAGCAATTGATGATACAGGGATATGGAGCCGAATGGATGTCTGCACAACAGTTGTGTTATGACGTTCAGGCTACTGTTTGCCGGACAAAGCAAAGATATAATCCCCGCAAACAATCAAAAGGAAGATTTTTAGCAAATGCTATTGATGACAAGGCGCGTCAGCGTCTAGCTGAATTACGAATGGGTTTGTAGCGAATCAGCGCACCTGTTTGTAGTCCCAATTGTACATTTGTGGCTCTCTAGCTAATTAGAAGAGAGATAATCTGCTGTGTAAAAATCTCTTGAAAGCAGCTACTGGAGAACTTTTGAGTAAAAAATAAAAAAAAATTCCCAAATACTTGCCATTTTTTATTTTTACCTCTATTATTAGTAAATGTGCGCTGCATTCCTCAGTAGCTCAGTGGTAGAGCGGTCGGCTGTTAACCGATTGGTCGCAGGTTCGAATCCCGCCTGGGGAGTTTTAAATTCAAACGAAAATTACAACCAAATTACCAAGTGCATCTCTGGACTTGAAAGATACAAGGATGGAAAATCAGGTTGCCAAATTCCAGTTTCAGAATTCCTACTTCCAGAGGTTTTGGTTACTGGACAAAAATATCAGTTTCCTCAATCATGGCTCCTTTGGTGCTTGTCCAAGGCAAATTTTACAGGCACAGTCAAAATTGCGATCGCAATTAGAAAATGAGCCATTACGTTTTTTTGGTAGAGAATGGGAACCCTTACTAGACACATCAAGAAGTAAGTTAGCGGAGTTTGTTGGTGCAGATAATGAAGATTTAGTATTTATTCCCAATGCCACCACCGGAGTCAATGCCGTATTACGTTCTTTGAAGTTTGCGCCTGATGATGAGTTACTAACCACGAACCATGAATATAATGCTTGTCGCAATGCACTAAATTTTGTTGCCAGTCGTGCAGGGGCAAAAGTCATGGTTGCCAATATTCCCTTTCCGATTGCATCACCACAGCAAATTATTGATGCAATATTGGCGAAATGCACTCCGAAAACTCGCTTAGTACTATTTGATCATGTCACAAGTCAGACAGGTTTAATATTTCCGATTCAGAAGTTAATTGGGGAATTACAACAGCGAAATATCGATGTCTTGGTAGATGGTGCCCATGCGCCAGGAATGCTACCTTTAAATTTGCGCGAAATTGGTGCGACTTACTACACAGGAAATTGTCATAAATGGTTGTGTGCCCCCAAAGGTGCAGCTTTTCTCTATGTAAAGCGAGAGAAGCAAGCAGAAATTCGTCCTCTCACAATTAGTCACGGTGCTAACTCCACACTCACACACAAAAGCCGCTTTCAGTTAGAATTTGACTGGATGGGAACCGATGATCCGACAGCATATATGTGTGTGTCCGAAGCCATTCAGTTTATGGGTTCGCTTTTACCTGGTGGGTGGAATGAGTTGATGCAGCGTAACCATGAATTAGTTGTACAAGGAAGGCAAATTATTTGCTCGGCTTTGGAGATTTTACCACCATGTCCAGAGGAAATGATTGCTTCGATGGCTGTTATACCTCTACCAAAAGCATTGAAATATAACCATATATCGTTACATGATCAGTTATTAGATGAATTTGGGATTGAAGTACAGGTGATTTCTTGGGAGAGCAATACAAATTTAAGTGAAGTGCAATTATTAATGCGAATTTCGGCACAAATTTACAATACATTGGAGCAATATAAGTATTTAGCTCATGTATTAGAGAAGCTACAGTAAAACAACCTCAGGAATGACAAATTAATAACCTACAACTTTCGATTTAATTTGGAATGGTGCGTTACGCGACGCTAACAACATCCTACTTTCGCGGCTTCATCCATAATCCTAAGCATTCTTGACTCTAAATGTGTGAAGTATATTAAAAAACTTATCAAAATCAAAACTTACAGGGTCAATTCGTTGTCCAGAACGGTCTACAGCACGATGGGTAGTAATTCTGTCATCAGGGACATCACTTTGGGCAATCAACCAAGCTAAGGCATAATACTGTTCATCCGTGTATCCACTATGACTGCTAACATTTTTGTCCCAAGCATCGGGTGGTGTCTCTAACGAGACGTGATAAGCAAAATTATTAACGGATGGTTTTAAATTCAGATTAGTCTGCACCGTCTCAATTCCTCCAGCGCCCTCAAAGACAGAATTACCTGCACCAAAAGCACGCTTGTCTGGGGGAACTAAATAGACAACTAATCCATTACGGGCGATTAATGTGTGGTAACTAACTTGTCTATTTTCATCTGCACTATTATTGGTTTTAAAAGTGTTGACAGCGCTTTGTGCTGAATTTGTAGTTTCATGGAGAACAATAATCGGTGGATTCATTAAGGGCATACCATGAATATCAGTAACAAATCGATCGCCATAATTACTTGGGTCAGCCCAAGCTACCGTATATTTGGGTTGATAGCTTCTAAAAGTTGCGGTGGTTGTAAATGGTGTTTTGGGTAAAGGTTGCGGTTTGATAACTTGATTGTTTTTTTGATTAGTTTTTTGATTATTTTTTTGATTATTTGTTTGTGTGGGTTGCGGTTTTGGTGTGACAGCAGCAACCTGATTATTAGGAGACTGATTGGGTATGGGTGTGGGCTGATTGGGTTTTGGTGTGGGAATTGTTGGTTTGATAGCTGATTGATATTGTACATTTGCCGGACTCCATACCTTCTGTTCTGAAGGCGACTGAGAATTGGCTGTGAGATTAGAATTCGACACTTCCTTATTACTTAACAAAAGCACGATCGCAGCCAAAATGACCAGAGAAATTGCCAGCAACCTAGTTATCCAGACGCTATCTCGCATTTTTACTATACCCACCCATATTACTAAGTGTAATTTTAATATCCAGCCATTGCTTATAACTAGGCAACTACTATACTTTTAAACAATATCTTTGTGCTTCCCACACATGGCATCCTAAAGTTTCCCCGATTTTCCAATTTAATAGTCTTGTTAGCCAAAATTGATATTTCTCCCTTCACCTTCTTTGACATGAGATGATTCATATTGGGTAAAAATTAGCGACAATATGAAATTAAGTGGAAAATTTTAGTAATTCCATTTCTCTAATATGACCCAATCTTTTCTAGAACGGCTACACAGTAGCGATCGCCCTGTTATAGTATTCGATGGTGCGATGGGAACTAACCTGCAATCCCAAAACCTGACTGCGGAAGACTTTGGTGGTGCAGAATACGAAGGTTGTAATGAATATCTCGTTCACTCCAAACCGGAAGCAGTCGCGAAAGTTCACCGCGATTTCCTGGCTGCGGGTGCGGATGTAATTGAAACCGACACCTTTGGCGGCACCGAGTTTGTACTGGCTGAATACAATCTCCAAGATCAAGCTTACTACCTGAACAAAACCGCCGCAGAATTAGCAAAACAATGTGCTGCGGAATTTTCCACACCCGAAAAACCTCGTTATGTCGGGGGTTCAATGGGTCCAGGAACAAAATTACCTACCCTTGGGCATATTGACTATGATACCCTGGAACGAAACTTTGCTAACCAAGCAGAAGCTTTGTGGGATGGCGGTGTCGATTTATTTATGATTGAGACTTGCCAGGATGTCCTGCAAATTAAAGCTGCACTAAATGGTGTGGAAGCAGTTTTCAAAAAGAAAAATGCCAGAAGACCGATTATGGTTTCTGTAACAATGGAAACCATGGGAACCATGCTTGTAGGTACGGAAATTAGTGCCGTAGTTACCATTCTTGAACCTTACAAAATCGACATTCTCGGCTTAAACTGTGCTACTGGTCCCGACTTGATGAAACCACACATCAAGTATTTATCAGAACATTCACCCTTCGTAGTTTCCTGTATACCCAATGCGGGTTTACCAGAAAACGTTGGTGGGCAAGCGCACTACAGACTTACGCCAATGGAATTGCGGATGGCGTTGATGCATTTTGTTGAAGATTTGGGTGTCCAAGCGATCGGGGGTTGCTGTGGGACACGTCCAGCACACATTCAAGCAATGGCAGAAATTGCTCAAGAACTGAAGCCAAAAATTCGTCAACCGCAACTAGAACCAGCCGCAGCTTCGATTTATGGCACACAAAGCTATACACAAGAAAATTCCTTCTTAATTGTTGGTGAGAGATTAAATGCAAGCGGTTCCAAAAAATGCCGGGAAATGCTCAATGCTGAAGATTGGGACGGTTTAGTCTCCTTAGCACGAGCACAAGTAAAAGAAGGCGCACATATCCTGGATGTGAACGTGGATTATGTCGGGCGCGATGGTGTGCGGGATATGCGGGAATTAGTTTCGCGCATTGTCAATAATGTAACTTTGCCTTTGATGCTCGATTCCACTGAATGGGAAAAAATGGAAGCGGGCTTAAAAGTTGCCGGAGGTAAATGCATACTCAATTCCACCAATTACGAAGATGGTGAAGAACGCTTTTTCAAAGTATTGGAATTAGCCAAAAAATATGGCGCGGGGATAGTAATTGGTACTATCGACGAAGAAGGAATGGCACGGACAGCCGATAAAAAATTTGAAATTGCCCAACGGGCTTATCGTGCGGCTGTGGAATACGGTATTCCGGCACATGAATTATTTTTTGATACTTTAGCTCTACCAGTTTCCACTGGGATTGAAGAAGACCGGGAAAATGGCAAAGCTACAATTGAAGCGATTCGTCGGATTAAGGAGGACTTACCGGGATGTCACTTTATGTTGGGTGTATCAAATATTTCCTTTGGTCTGAACCCAGCAGCCCGGATTGTACTCAACTCGATGTTTCTCCATGAAGCCATGCAAGTGGGAATGGATGGAGCGATCGTTAGTGCTGCCAAGATTTTACCTCTCGCCAAGATTGAGGAGAAGCATCAACAGATTTGTCGTGATTTAATTTACGATCGCCGCAAATTCGATGGTAATGTCTGCGTTTATGATCCTTTGGGTGAATTAACAACGATGTTTGAGGGAGTGACGACAAAACGTGACAAGGGTGTTGATAATAATCTCCCCATTGAGGAACGGTTGAAGCAGCATATTATCGATGGAGAACGTATTGGCTTAGAAGATGCCCTGAAGGAGGCATTAACAAAATATCCAGCCTTAGATATTGTGAATATTTATCTGTTGGATGGGATGAAAGTTGTCGGCGAATTATTTGGTTCTGGACAGATGCAGTTACCCTTCGTCTTGCAATCTGCGGAAACAATGAAAGCTGCGGTTGCCTTCCTCGAACCCCACATGGAAAAATCGGAGACTGGTGAAAGTACTGCCAAGGGGACGTTTATTATCGCCACTGTCAAAGGGGATGTTCACGACATTGGTAAAAACCTGGTTGATATCATTTTGACCAATAATGGTTACAAGGTGATTAACTTGGGGATTAAACAATCTGTAGAGAACATCATTGCAGCATACGAGAAACATCGGGCTGATTGTATTGCCATGAGTGGATTGTTGGTAAAATCCACCGCCTTTATGAAGGAAAATCTGGAAACATTCAACGAAAAAGGTATTACTGTTCCTGTAATTTTAGGTGGTGCGGCTCTGACACCTAAATTTGTGTATGAGGATTGCCAAAATGTCTATAAAGGAAAAGTTGTGTATGGCAAAGATGCATTCTCAGACTTGCACTTTATGGACAAATTAATGCCAGCAAAAGCATCAACGAGTTGGGATGACTTTAATGGATTTTCTGGTGAATTTACATCTGAAAATGATGTTGTTTTTAGAGATGTAGATGCCGCAAAGCTAGCAGCGAAAAAAGAAAAACAAGCCAATGAGCCGAGAGAAATAGACACTCGACGTTCCGAAGCTGTAGATGTAAATATTGAACGTCCAACATCACCATTTTGGGGAACAAAATTACTACAACCTGGTAATATTCCTTGGGAAGAAATATTCTGGCATTTAGACTTACAAGCATTAATCGCTGGACAGTGGCAATTTAGAAAGCCAAAGGAACAAACCAAGGAAGAATATCAAGCTTTCTTAAAACAGAAGGTACACCCAATTCTCGATAATTGGAAAGCGCGAATAGTTGCCGAAAACTTACTGCATCCCCAAGTGATTTACGGTTATTTCCCATGTAATTCTCAGGGAAATACATTGCACATTTACAATCCCGAAAATCATCGCCAACAGGTTGCTGCATACGAATTTCCCCGACAACGTTCCGGCAAAAGATTGTGCATTGCCGATTTTTTTGCACCCAAGGAAATGGGAAAAATTGATGTTTTCCCCATGCAGGCTGTAACTGTAGGAGAAATTGCCACCGAATTTGCCCAGCAGCTATACAAAGAGAATGCATACACAGATTACTTGTATTTTCACGGTTTAGCAGTGCAAACAGCAGAAGCTTTAGCCGAGTGGACACACGCAAGAATTCGCCGTGAACTAGGTTTTGGGGCTGAGGAACCCGACAATATTCGGGATATGTTAGCGCAAAGGTATCGCGGTTCGCGGTATAGTTTTGGCTATCCTGCTTGTCCGAATATTCAAGATCAGTACAAGCAACTAGAGTTATTGGATGCCCAGAGAATGAAGATGTACATGGATGAAAGCGAGCAGATTTATCCTGAGCAAAGTACGACGGCAATAATTACTTATCACCCTGTAGCGAAGTATTTTAGTGCCTAGCTGATAATTTGATTGGTAAGTAATTAGCAAGTAATCAGTTTTAGTAGAGACGTAGCAATGCTGCGTCTCTGAAATTTTTATCTCACATTCAGCCTTCTGGTAGTTCACAGACAATTTAAGAAGTCACTAAAATGTCTGTAGAAAAGGATTATTTAAGACACAGGGATACCACAAATTATAAAAATGAGATCGATTAAATAGTATCGATTACAAGCTCTGTAAGAATTAATTAATCCTGATTCAGTTAAAATCAATGAGCGAATCGACAGTTTCTGTGACGTTGTTTTGTTGTTTCTTACTCAACTCCAATACTTAAGAATCTAATCGTGGCAAATTCATAGTCTCATATCATGTCCGGTTAAATACTTATTTGTAAGGATTCAGGTGTGGGGTAGTTGACATGGGTAGGTGTAGTACGAGAATATCGACAGCATGAGTCAGAAAATGCCAGCGATTCAAAGGGATGAAGAATTATACCAATTGCCGAAAGAGGAATTGGTAAAAATCATCCAGGCATTGAGAATAGAATTAGAAAGGCTCAAAGAAATAGTAAATAAAGACAGTAAAAGCTCATCAAAGCCACCATCACAGGACATAATCAAAAAATCAGAAAAAAAGAAATCAGAACAACAGGATTCAGAAGAAGGAGAAAAAAGAAAGCCAGGAGGGCAACCAGGACATGAAGGAAAAACCCGTAAAGGTTTTGGACGAGTAGATAGAATCGAAATGCTACGTCCAGAAAAATGCCCGTACTGTGGAGGAATTCACTTTCTTGAACTTGCAGATAAAATCGAAAAGCAAGTTGTGGCACAATTTGTAGCAAATCCAATAGAAATAGTTGAATACCAACGAATTCATCAACAATGCAGTCACTGTGGAACAGTAAGTGCCGCAGATTGGAGCGACTCAATAGTACCGGGGCAAGATTTGGGTTTGCGCTTACAAGCATTAATCGGTTGGTTAGGAAATTATGCCCACATGCCGTATGAGAAAATTCGCGAGTTAATAGAAGAATTAGGGCAGATAGATATTGGAGAAGGAACGTTAGTAGCAACCAATCAAAGAGTTGCACAAGCAATAGAAAAACCAGTAAAGGAATTGTCAGATTGGGTAAAAAGTGAGCAGCCAAATATCCATGTAGACGAAACACCCTGGACAGTAAAAGGGGTAAAAGAATGGCTATGGGTGTTTGCCAATAGAGGTTTTTGCTTGTTTAAAGCCGCAGATACACGTTCAAGAGATGAACTTGAATCGATATTAGGAAGCGAGTATGCAGGGGTTTTGAGCAGCGATGATTTTAGTGTTTACAATGGCTACGCTGCGAATGCACAACAAAAATGTTTAGCGCACATGCGTCGGCATTTCAAGAATTTGAGCAAATCTCCGGTATTACATAATCATGAGATTGCTTTATGTTTTATCGAATTAATCGATGATGTGTTCAAGAATTATCAGCAGTTTCAAATTACTGGCTCCCTTGAAGCCTACAAACAATGGGCTTTTGACTTCAAATCCACTATTAATAAAGCTTTCAAGGAATGGATACCACAAGCTGGTGCAACAGCGTTGAATTTGTTAACTAAATTGCGAGATAAATACGACCAATGGTGGTATTGTCTCGACCATCCTGAAGTTCCTCCCGATAATAACCTCGCAGAACGTAACTTGAGATTAGCTGTCACTAAACGAAAAATTAGTGGTGGTTCGCGTTCGCTTGAAAGATTTGGAGATACTGCAAATCTATTAACTGTTGTGCAAACTTGTAGGAGTCAGGGACGTTCTGTAATTGGCTTTTTTGCGAATGCAATACTAGCTCATACACACAATCAAATTATTTTTCCTTCCCTCATTCCTTGCTCCGCGACCTGAATCCTTACACTTATTTATCATTAAAGCTGACACAGAGACTTAAAAACACGAAGAAATTTTAATCGTAAATGATTAGACAAACATGATATTAGAGGTTAAAGATGATTAAGTCTTGGATGGTAATTGCTGGTGTCACACTGATATTTGCATTTTGTGCAAATTTTATTACTCCAGATGACACAAAATGGTTTAAACGTTTGCAACGTCCGCGTTGGCTGACTTTTGAGGGCTTAATTCCTGTAATTTGGACTACCGTTTTTGTTTGTGGAGCTTGGTCTGCATACATTGTATGGGAACGTAACCCCGGAAACACAACGACTTGGTTCTTGATGGGAATATATCTACTCTTGGAAATTGTCACAATTGCTTATACCCCAGTGATGTTTCGACTTCGTAGTTTAAAGGTGGGTACGATTATTGGCGGTACTGGGTTTATCATCGCTTTATTACTGACTCTTTCTGTTATTTTTGTCTCCATTTGGGCTAGTTTACTACTAATTCCCTACTTACTTTGGAGTCCAATCGGTACTTATACCACTTGGGAAATGGCAAAACTCAACCCTCAAGATGTTTAATCGTCAGTAGTGGGAGTATTTATTCAATGATGGGAAATAGCCCAAGTTCAAAACTAATATAGGTTCTATCTTCATCACTTAAATTTCTTTCCATACCATGTGATAACCAACTAGGAAACAATAACATCACACCTTCATAAGGTTTATAAGTAATTTTTGGTAAAGTCCACATATTCAAGTCGTTTAATGGAGGAGCGATCGCATTTAGCGCCGGTCTGGGATCATTAAAATATATACCTCCAGAATTTACAGGAGCTTTTAAAAAATATATACCACTTAAGAGTGAATTATAGTAACTTTGTACCGAAGTGTAGGCATGTTTTTGATGAATATTCGCCCAACAATGGGTAATTTCTATTTTAAATTTATTCAAGTCCCAATTGAGAAAACTTGCCACTTCAATAACATTTTTTTGTACGATAATACTAAATTTACTAAAACTTAATTGTCGCTGCAAATTGTCTATATTATCCCAAAGTAGCAGATTTGCAGATTGTATGTTGGTACTATCTTGTGTTTTGTCTTCAGATATAAATGTTAATAGTTGTTGATTGATTTGTTGAGAATTATCTAATTTAAATCGCCATATAGAACTTGGAAACCAATCATTTCGAGAACCAGCCATAAATTTGAATCACAATCAACATCAAAAAATATTGTTTTACTAGAATTAGCATTAATATTTTTCAATAAAAGCGAAGTTTAATACAAAAAACTATAACTTTATCAAAAGTTCTTTTGATTAGCTCCAAATCATTCCCTACACTATTGGATGTTCTTCTTAAAACTAAGTATGATTTGATGCTTTTTGAATATATTTATTTTCAGGAAAAGTTGCTTTTGAGAGTTGAAACAGGGCGTGTCAGCTGATACGGAGCGACACTTCCCTTATCTCCATAGCAAGTGTACAATAATGATTATTATTCCATAGAAACCCAATGTTGCCTGTAAATTCGACCACCGATAAGTCCTTAAACTTGCTTCAGCGTCCCCGTCGCCTACGTCGGACTGCCAGCCTGCGACGCATGGTGCGGGAAAACACTCTGACAGTGAATGACCTGATTTATCCGATGTTTATCATCGAAGGTGAAGGACAAAAAGTCGAAATCACCTCCATGCCAGGTTGTTATCGATATTCTGTAGATTTATTGCTCAAAGAAATAGCAGAAGTATCTGAACTAGGAATTAATGCGATCGCTCTTTTCCCTGTTATCTCCAACCATAAAAAAGACGACACAGGTACAGAAAGCTACAACCCAGAAGGGTTGGTGCAGCAAGCTGTCAAAGCCATTAAACAAACAGTTCCAGATATTGTTGTAATTACCGATGTTGCCCTTGACCCTTTTACAACTCACGGTCACGATGGTTTAGTTGATGAAAAAGGGAATATCTTAAACGATCCGACAGTAGAAGTGTTAGTGAAAATGGCACTGTCTCAAGCGGAATCTGGAGCCGATTTTGTTGCACCTTCCGACATGATGGACGGTAGAGTCGGCGCAATTCGCCAAGCTTTAGATGCCGAAGGTTATATTAATGTAGGCATTCTGGCATACTCTGCCAAGTACGCCTCTGCTTACTATGGACCATTTCGGGATGCCTTAGATTCAGCGCCGACATTTGGCGACAAAAAGACTTATCAAATGGATGTAGCTAACGCCAAAGAAGCTTTAAAAGAAGTGGAACTAGATATTGTTGAAGGTGCAGATATTGTCATGGTAAAGCCTGCCCTAGCTTATTTAGACATTATCTGTCAGGTAAAAGAAGCTACAAATTTACCAGTTGCAGCCTACAACGTTAGTGGCGAATACGCCATGATTAAAGCTGCCGCCCAGATGGGTTGGATTGATGAAAAACAGGTAATTTTGGAAACATTAACCAGCATGAAACGTGCAGGCGCAGATTTAATTTTGACTTACTTTGCCAAAGAAGTAGCACTGATGTTGCTTTAGGTAAGTAAGAGGATAGGTGAGATAGGAAGTAGTTAGTCGGACTTTTCAAAACTAACTCCTAGTAATCACTAATGATGACTAAAATTTTGAAATTGAGGGAATTTTGAATTGATTATGAATCAACTAACAACAGCAACTTCAAATCCAAGTCTGGAGATTCCGAAAAAAGGAATGCCTGTGACTATTATTACCGGATTTTTAGGTAGTGGCAAAACTACACTACTAAATCAAATTCTCAAAAATAAGCAAGATTTAAAAGTTGCTGTACTTGTAAATGAATTTGGTGATATTAACATAGACAGCCAATTGCTAGTTTCTGTAGAACAAGATATGGTAGAACTTACCAATGGCTGTATTTGTTGTACTATCAACGATAACTTAGTTGATGCAGTTTATCGAGTTTTAGAAAAAGAAGAACGTATTGATTATCTAGTCATAGAAACTACCGGCGTAGCTGATCCATTACCAATTGTCTTAACTTTTTTAGGTACAGAATTAAGGGATTTAACCAACCTCGATTCTATTCTGACAGTAGTAGATGCTGAGGCATTTACTGAAGAACATTTCCATAGTGAAGCTGCTTTAAAACAAATTACCTATGGAGATATTATTCTTCTAAATAAAACGGATATTGTGACTCCAGAAAAACTAGAAGAAGTAGAGAAAATTATCCATGATGTGAAAGATTGTGCAAAAATTCTGCACACTAAACATGGAGAAGTGGCATTACCATTAATTTTAGGTGTGGCATTAACTCCAATTAATGAGTATGCTACTCATGATATCAAAGAGACTCATAAGCATGAGCATCATGAGCATCATCATCATGAACATCATCACCACGATGAACATCATCATGAACATCACTCAAATCATTTAGAAAATGATGGATTTGTTTCGATTTCTTTTCAAAGTGATACACCATTTGATGTTCATAAATTTGAGAGTTTTCTCACTGAAGAAATGCCAAAATCTGATGTATTTCGGGCTAAGGGAATTTTGTGGTTCAGTGATAGTCAATTACGCCATATTTTTCAAATGAGTGGGCAGCGTTATCACTTATATGCTGATGAATGGCGCACTAACCCTAAAAATCAAGCAGTTTTTATTGGTAGAAATCTGGATATTAACCAAATTCACTCACAACTGAATAATTGTTTAGCAGAATGAATAATTATTAATTCATTTCTAGATATAGTTAGGAGTCGTTAGTCATTAATTTCCTCAATTTACTGATGTCTCTTAACTATTTACTCACTCATAATACCCATTCTCCAAAAGAAAGTAATAGATGGTGACGCGAGACGCGGATATAGAGAGACACGGATATTTATTTTATGTGTTGCCAGATTTTGGAGAAACGATATAACTCAATATTTTTAAATTAATTAAATTAATTTAATTGATTTAACTAATTAAACTAATACGGCTTTGACATCTGAAGGTTTATAATTATCTCCCAACTTATCAGCACAGTAACCGATTTCCACTGTTTTACCTGGTTGAATTACCTTTGCCCAATTTGCAGGAATGACTTCATATATTGCACCTTGGAGTGAATAACTTCCATTCCAAGTTTGTGATATTTTTGCTTGGTTCAAAGTGAAATTTAGTCGCCAATCTTGAGTCGGGACAGTTCCCTGATTGGTAAGGCGGAAATTAATACAAAAACCATTATTCCAGTCAGCTTGGACTAAGATTTCTACTGCAAGTTGTGCTTGAGGTGTAGGTTTTGGATTTGGTACTGGAGTAATTTGTCCAGTTAACAAAGTACCTAAAAGTTCTTGTTTGCCAATATCGATATTTACCCAATCATCTAACAAAATACCACCAGTATCACTACTATTGGGATTCCAACTCCAGTAAGAAAAAGATAAATTGTTCTGCTGAATAAAATTGATAAATTGACGTTGCCAAATTCCCTCTTTGGAATTAGTATCTATTTTTCGACCACCAAACTCACCAATCAAAATCGGTGCAATTTCATTGTTAGCAATATATAAAAATCCTTTATGCCAACGTTCATAAAGGTTTTGGGGAAAATCTGGGGCATTAAACCAAGCTTGAGCAAAAACTCCTTCACCATATTCATGGGGAGAATAAACAACTTTATTCGCAACATTTAAACGTACTGGAAAATCCTTTACTCCCTCTAAATTACCTCCCCACCAATGACCTAGTAATTGTTGATTGGGCACATTTTTTTCGACACCTTCAACTACAATTAACCAGTTAGGATTGATAGCCAAAATTTCATTACCACAACGTTCTGCTGCCGATCGCCAATCCGTTGTGATATCTCCCTGTCCCCAAGTTGCACTGCCGTGGGGTTCATTTTTTAAATCTGCGGCAATCACATTAGTTTGATTTTTATAGCGTTCGGCTAATAATTTCCAGGTATCAATCCAATCAGCTTCTGTAAATCCATCTCCATACCACAATTCGGGAGTAGTCACATCATTAAGACGATGGCTATCTAGCATGATTAATAATTCATTCTTTGCGGCTTCCTGAATAATTATATCCATCACCTGCAAAGGGGTTTTCCCTTGGAAATCGCGATTACTACCAATGCTAAAATCCACAGCATTAATATTAGGAGAACGTAATGCATTGACTGAATAAGGCAAGCGAATCAAGTTGTAACCAAATTGTTTAATTTGGGCAAGCATATCTTTATAGTCTCGCCTCCATAATCCATGGGGTACATGGACTTCTGTTTCCATGCCAAACCAGTTAACTCCTCGTAGCAAGATGGTATTGCCATTAGCGTCAACGATTTGTGACCCTTTTGTTGAAAGTGGGGTTTTAATTTTCATAGTAGTTTTTGTGCTGGAATTACTATGTCGTCAAGTCATGTTAATAATATGATTTATTTTGAACCACAGCAGACTTAGTTTTATATTTCGCGAACTGTGCTTAAATCCTAGTGTTCTTGGTAGTGAGTTGGGTAAGCTGTTCCACATTTAATTTGCACATAAGACGCGGGCAAGATGCCCACACTACAAGAATTGTAAGTTTTTAGGTTATGTAATTTAGACGTGGTTGAGCTTATTTACCTCAGATGATGCCGGAAACTTGACAAAAAAGCGAGACTTTGAGCTTGATTCTGTAGTATTTTTGGGGAGTCTGTGTTTTGGTTAATTCAGATGAAACAGCTCCTCAGCAAAATTCCAAGCTGGCGAAAGCTCATTTATACAACTATGCGATCGCGCATTGCTGCAATTATTCTGTCGCTCATTATTACATTTACGACGGCTACGCTATTGGCGACACCTGCTTTGGCAACAGGTGTTTATGAAATGCCGAATTTGACACCAGATTCCTGGGTTGTTGATGAAGGTGAGATTATTAGCCGCACTACCAAAGGGAAAATTAGCAGTATTTTAGGGGAACTCGCCCAAAAAACTGGGAATGAAGTCAGATTTGTGACGGTTCACCGTCTCGACTATGGCGAAACTCCTGAAAGCTTTACGCAAAAACTGCTGGAAAAATGGTTTCCTAGCAGCGAAGCCCGGGCGAACCAAACTATCCTCATGATTGATACTGTTAGTAATGGCATTGCCATTCTCACTGGAGACAAGGTGAAATCAGTGATGTCAGATGATATTGCTCAGAGTGTTGCCTTCGAGACATTTTTAGCGCCCTTGCGTGATGGTGATAAGTATAATCAAGCCTTTCTGGATGCAAGCGATCGCCTTGTCGCTGTTCTTTCAGGTCAACCCGACCCAGGGCCACCACAAATTATCGAAAAGGTAGAGGGAAGTACTTTTACCAAGGCTGAAGATACGGAAAAACAACGAGGTAATGCTACAGCTTGGGTTATTGGTTTATTAATCGCTGCCACTGTGATTCCAATGGCAACATATTACTTGTACCAAGTTAATCAGCCTTCTTCTTCTGATAGTTGATTTGGGGGATGTGGAAGTCGGAATTTTGAGGATATATTTACTAGTCAGCGAGAAATTTTTCCCTTCTTCCTTTTCCCCCATCCCCATTTAATCCTGGACATACTCCTTCCCTGTCACCAAAGCGATTTCGGCGCGGATAAATTCTCTACCTAGATATGCTGCATGGTCGAACATTGTTACAGGACAGGGTTTTGTTTCTTCAAAAATTTTGACACACAATTCTTTCCCAGTTCTGGCAGTAAAAACTGTTGTGTGGGTGCGTTCGACTTTTGCACGTGCGGGGATAACTTGTCCGGTTTCCGGATCGACTGCTAAACCGCGATCGTCAATTATATTTGTGAAATGTTTGGCACAAATTAACTTTGCTTCCCGATCCAGATAAATAATAAAGTAGCCTGCGGGGTCAAGGTCAATATGACGTTGTGAAAGTTGGTCATCAATAGCTGTGAGATTTTCGACAGTGAATCCCATTCAAGTCTCCTTGGGAAAAAATGATTTATGGGGAAATAAATTTAATATTTATTCCTTTTTTAAGGATGACTGATAAGTGCTCAATGTGCCAAATTTTGACTAGGAAAATGGGGAAATGAGGTGACAATTTTCAGTCTTTTTAATCCTCCATTCCCGCATTGCCATCTTTCCTTGAACTTTTCCTCTACTGCTTAAACGGCAACTCCGCATTAATAGCCTCGATTTCGCGCTGTTCGTGAAGATTAACTTCGCTGATGTAGGGAAGCAAAATCTGCTGTAAACGCTGATTGTAAAAGCGATGCAAACTATAGTTTGGCATTGCCGGGAAACCTCGACGCTTTTTGTGACGACCTCCAGCACCGGGATCAAATAATTGAATGCCGTTGTTTATTGCCCATTCAATTGGTGAATAATAACAAGCATCAAAATGTAGACAATCAATGTCTTGAAAACTACCCCAATATCGCCCATACAATCGATCGCCTTTATATAGACAAAAAGACATACCTATGGGTTGGTGATTATCTTGTTCACTATATGCAGCCATCAGAAGGAGGCGATCGCGATAATTACTATGCAACAATTCAAAAAATCGCTTTGTTAAATACTTGCTACCCCACCAACCAAATTTATCGCAGGTGTCAGCATAAAAGTCATACATTAAGGGTAATAATGAGTGCTGAATCTCATCCCCTGTTAAAGCTTGTAAACGCAAACCTACTTTTTCCACAGCTTTGCGTTCGCGTTTAATGTTGCGACGTTGATTAGCATTAAATAACCCTAAATAATCGTCAAAATTATTAAATCCCAGGTTTTGCCAAATATAACTGTGGTGCAACCAACCAGTAAAACCATGCTTTGCAATCACAGGTTGCCACTCTGGATCAACATATAAAAAATTACAAGTAGGAATTTGGTGATTTTTGCAAAAACTATCGATTTCATGCACCATAATTGCCGTAATTTCATCTTCATCCTCATTAGGTGCAATTAAAAATCGATACCCCTCAGCAGGGGTAAAAGGTGTCATTCCCAACAATTTCGGATAATACTCAATCCCCATGCGTTGGGCTAAATCAGCCCATTGATGGTCAAACACAAACTCCCCTTGGCTATGTCCCTTTAGATACATTGCCGCCGCCGCAATCAGAGTTTTGTCTCGCCAAATTGTCAAATGATTCGGCAACCAACCATTACGTGCAGTTGCACTACCAGAAATCTCTAAATTATGCAACCACTCCCATTCTAAAAATGGTGTTTTTAATGGCATTGCTAAAGCATCCCAAGCAGCTTGCGGAACTTCCGAGATTTTGTTCGTCCAAGTGGCTTTAGGGCGTGGTTTTACTTGTTTCAACATCTGTAGCTGTCTCTTACCAAACAGGATCAAGCATTGCTTTACTTAAAATTAAGGTAATCTAATCTGGCGAAACTTGCAGGCGATCGCTCTAAAATTATCTTCACAAGCACTCACTTTTCAAGTATTGATTATTATTTATAGGGGAATATTACATAGGTAAAATGTAATAATAAAAATCATATTTTCAGTATCTACTCTTATGGAAGACGCGAATAGTATTTGGATTGTGACTGATGATATCCCTCAAATATCGCTTCCTGACGGCATAAAAGGCGGAAACAATAGAAGTGGAGGCTGGGGAGAAGAAACAGCGCCCGATACAAGAGGTGTAGAAACTACAGTGCCAGTCGATGCTGAAAAGTTAGAACAGGAAATGAGCCGTTTTTTGTCGGTTGTTGATAAAGTTTTTACCCGTGCGGAACAGGAAACACAAGCGAAACCAGGCAAAAAATCCGGAATACAGCTTGATGAAATTGAATTATCAGTGGAAATTAATGGCGAAGGGCAAGTAAAGTTACTTGGTAGTGGTGCGAAAGCTGGGGTTAAAGGCGGAATCAAGCTGACATTTAGAAGGAAATCTGACAGTTAAAGCAAAAATCCTAAATCTAAAAATCAACAGATGGCGAAAAACTGGGCAATTACCATTGGCGTAAATCAATATGACTATCTACAACCCTTGAACTATGCCAAGCGGGATGCGAAGTTAATGCATGATTTTCTCCGCAATGAAGCCAGTTTTGAGCAAGTTTATTTTTTTGCCGATGACTCACCAGATGTAGCAGGAAAGTCCACACGTCCAAATCGGGCAAATTTGCGCCACTTTTTGCTAACTCGCTTTGACAAACCCTTCATGGAAGCGGGGGATAACTTTTGGTTTTTCTTTAGTGGACATGGGATGCGTTATGCTGACAGGGATTATCTCATGCCTAGCGATGGGAATCCTGGAGATGTGGCAGATACGGCGATTCCGATTAATTTTGTTAGCGAACGTTTGCGAAGATGTGGTGCAGATAATGTTGTTTTAATTTTAGATGCCTGCCGCAATCAAGGAGGGGGAAATAAAGGTGAAGGTTTGGGCAGGCAAACAGCCGAAGAAGCTAGACAAACGGGTGTAATTAGTATTTTTTCTTGCAGCCCCAATGAATATTCCTACGAAATCGATGCATTACAGCAGGGTGCTTTTACTAGCGTTTTGTTGGAAGGTTTAGGGATTCAGGGAAAATGTGCGACGGTGGAACGGTTGAATCAATATTTAAGTTTTCGTGTACCGGAAATTGCGCGTCAGCATAATAAGGCAAGACAAACACCCTATATTATTGCCGAACCCGTTACAAAATCCCATTTAATTCTTGTACCCAAGTATGCGACTTTAGGGGATATTGCCACCTTGAAAAATGATGCTTTTGAGGCAGAGGTTGAGCAAAATATCGATTTAGCAGAACAACTATGGATTCGGGTTTTAGTTGCTTCTAGCGGAACGGATACAAAAGCGATTCAAGCGATTCAACGTATTGCCATCAAACGTTCAAGTACCACCTCTTCAACATCTTCAACAACCCCAATTAAGCCAGAAGTTAAATCAGAAAGCAGGACAACAAATAAAAGCGGAGAAATTAACCAGTCCGATAAATCCGAAAATGCGTTGAAAACCTGGAAATTTGAAGTTGTCAAGGTGGATGCAACGGGTAAAATTAGCGATCGTCGCAACCGTGACGCGAAATACTTGCTTGAAGACTTGGGGAATGGTGTCATCTTGGAAATGGTACAGATACCAGGGGGAAGCTTTAAAATGGGTTCTCCAGAAACGGAAGCAGGAAGATTAGTCAGAGAGCGTCCGCAGCATCAAGTTACAATTCCCAGTTTCTTCATGGGGAAATATCCAGTTACCCAAGCGCAATATCAAGCTGTTATGGGTGGTAATATTCTTCAGAAAATTATCAGCAATCAAAAGAATCCTTCCAATTTTAAAGGTGAGAAACGACCTGTAGAAAATGTATCTTGGGATGATGCTGTAGAATTTTGTCGAAAGTTAAGCCAGAAAACAGGACGTACCTACAGATTAACCAGCGAGGCAGAATGGGAATATGCTTGTCGTGCTGGAACTACCACACCTTTCTATTTTGGTGAAACGATAACGACAGATTTAGCGAATTACAATGGCAAATATACTTATGCTTCTGCACCAGAGGGTAAATACCGCCATAACACAACCCCTGTAGGCAGTTTTCCACCCAATGCCTTTGGTTTATATGATATGCACGGGAATGTTTGGGAATGGTGTCAAGATTCCTGGCATGGAAATTATAATGGCGCACCTAATGATGGTAGTGCATGGATTGATAATAATGATAATAAGTTGCTGCGTGGTGGCTCTTGGGGCAGCAATCCGTGGTTCTGTCGTTGTGCTTTTCGCTACTATTATACGCGCGCGCTTCGAGTCGATGATGTTGGTTTTCGTGTGGTTGTGGTTCTTGCGTGAGCACTCCCAAAAGTCAGAGTTGGTAAATGGGAATTTATCGGGCGTGCACAAGGGAGTCCAGACCTTTCCCGGTGATAGAGGTGACTCTATCCGAATATCAAACCGAGTCGGATAGCTTGGTAGGTTGAAAAACCGAAGACTTGTCCGGCTCAATTAATTTATTTGAACCACATCCAGATTTTGAACGCATCGCAAATACTCAAGAAATCGGGTTTTTCCCTGACGCAAAAACCGCAATTAGTATAGCAATCCCAAAAACCCAATTTTTCCCCCAACGCGAAAATCTGAAATAACCAAATATTCTCCGCTACATAAAGTATTTGGTAATGGGAGAAACCCGGTTTCTATTGCTGTTGCCTCGGAAATAGTCATGTTGATTTTGAGAGAAACCCGGTTTCCAGAGATACCTAAAACTACACAAAAACTCAAATCAACTCGGTTTAGTCGAGTTCCATACAACACACGGCAGATATTGATTATTGCTTTATTTTACAGTTTCCGAGCCAGAGCGATCGCATTTGTCATCGCATTTGTCACAATGAAAAATTGAGATTATATTTCAATTCCCAATTTTTTCATCAACAAGCCATGCCATTAACTGAAAAAGTCAAAGAACTAATTACTAAATCTCGAATAGTCAGTTTTGCTAAATGGGAAACTTCGCATCCATCCACAGCAATAGAAATTTTCCAAGCGGCAGATGATGCAGGTAAATATCTGACAGATGCAGAATTAGAGCAAATTCAAGCACTCGCTCCGAACAACTCTCAGTACATACCCGTAGTCATAAAATTGCGCGATCGCGTGACAGAAATTGTTGATGAAGCTCGCGAACAAGTATTAATCAACTTCCCCGACATTACTAGTCCCGGAGGAGGACTTTATCCCAGTGAACGAGCCGCAGCTTGTTGGCGTGATTTTTGGCACTTTTTACGCTGTATTACTTATGGAATTGCGGGACAACATTCGCAATACACCAGTTCTGAAGGATTACATTACATGAAATTGTTATATACAGAATTACAAGTACCTTTAGATGCCATGATAGTTGGATTGAAAGGAATTAAAACAGCCAGCTTGAAACGATGTGAGCCAAGCGAACAAGAAGCGATCGCACCTTATTTTGACCATTTAATCACCAAAATGGCAGAATTTACCAGCAATTAGTAGATTAATCCCTACAGGGATTGAAAAATAGTAATCAACACCCAATTCACCAATAAATAATTAACTAAATCATCAATCGCATCTAACTATGTCTATCTCAGAATTTCAGCAATTTTTTGATAACTGTGTCGGGACTTGGGCTACCGAACGCACTTACCATTATCTCACGCAGCAGGAAGTAGAGCGATCGCACACAGAGTTTACGGTTGAAGAAATTACAAAAGACCTCAAACTCAAAGTTCTCCAAGATAACAATTTTGATATCCCCAACGACATCGATATTTTACCGGGATACCATTTGGAATTTCAAACGGTGTCGGAAAAAGACGAGAAAGTTTCTCAACAGTTGAATATGCTATTTGTCACGGAATCGGCAGACTCAGGTATTTTACAAGGAAAATATCTGCGCGATCGGGCTTATGAGGAAGATCGCCCCATCATTGCAGATTTCCAGTTCGACATCAGTAAATCTGAACTGTTGATGACTACTAACTACACCCGTGTAGTTGCGTTTGACTCAATTACGATGATTAACCCCAAGTTTCGCATCCGTAAAATTCTTACCTACCGCCGTCCTCCCGAAGGAAAATCCCTCGAAGAAGTTGTGTTAGTAGGTTTCGGAGTCGAACAAAAATCCGCATAAATCTTCATAAATCATAAATCTTAACAAACAAAAACCTAAAGTTTGATTAAGGCAAATTCTCATTTTCAACATAAATAATAGCTTGATTGCTGTTTATTCCCCACTTTCAAGCTATTTATTAATAGCCGTAAATTAATTAATCATACAAAAGAATATTATTCGTAATAAAATTTTAACAAATTAGTATAGGTCTAATCATCAAGATAAGCAAAAAAAATGATATTCGGCTCATCATAATACTTATGCCAAGATTGAATTTGATAGAGTGATATCGATGTTTTTAAAAAATAGAATTTTACGATGGCACTTCCTCTATTAACCTATTCACCCTCCTCTCAAAATCAGCGTGTTAAAGGATTTGAAGTTCCAGGGGAAGAACAACCGAGAATCTACACAACGGAAAATATACCCAACTCAGGCGACATTGATGAATTGATTTGGGCAGCTTATTATCAAGTTTTCCACGAACAGCAAATGTTAGCGAGTAATCGCCAGCCTTATTTAGAATCACAACTAAAAGCTGGTCAAATTACTGTCAGGGATTTTATTCGCGGATTAGCAACATCTGATTCATTTCGACGACTAAATTACGACAGTAACAATAATTATCGCTTTGTCGAAATCTGCATTCAGCGCCTTTTAGGTCGTCCAGTTTATAGCGATCGTGAAACCCTGGCTTGGTCGATTGTTTTAGCAACCAAAGGTCTAAAAGGCTTGATTGATGAATTACTCAACACTCAAGAATATTTGGATAACTTCAATTTAGATATAGTCCCCTATCAACGGCGACGGATTTTACCTAAGCAAACTCAAGGAAGCTTACCTTTTGCCAGAGTTGCTCGCTATGGTGAAGATTACCGTGATAAATTACCAAAATCAAGCCTGGGCAGCAAACCACCTTTGACTTTACAGAGCTTTTTACGTAGTTCTGACCGAGATGTGGTTTTGTGGATTCTCGCTTCTGTAGTTGTACTAATTGCCTCATTATACTTGCTGCCAAAATTGGGCTTACTTCCACCAATTGGCATGTATTAACGATTAGAAAAAGCCACAGATGAAGATAGGGAGACGTAGAGACGCGGAGGCAGGGAAATTTATATGTTGCCAGATTTTAGAGAAATAGTATAACAGGCAAGCAATGGGGACAGGGAAAATCTTTCTTTGTCCCCCTGTCTTCAATATCATCTTTGGGAAGCAAAACTCATGCTTCAAAATTCTCCATGTCGTATCAAGTCTGGCTAATTAGTTAGGGAACACCAAAAAATAAATTACCCAATAAACAATGGTGGGTTACGGACTGTCGTCCTAACCAACCCTACAAATTGCACTTATCATTAATTTTTCTCCGCATCTCCCCATCTCTTCCTATCTCCAAGTCTCTTTGAGCGCTTCACAACTTCCCCTAACATAAATTGATATTTATAATTTGTAATAAACATCCCTCCAGAAGCATACGAGAATTAATCATATGGAGATGTGTAAACAAGCAACAAAAAATCATAATTACCGAACTTGTGGGTTT
Source organism: Calothrix sp. NIES-4101 (assembly GCA_004296455.1). GTDB lineage: Bacteria > Cyanobacteriota > Cyanobacteriia > Cyanobacteriales > Nostocaceae > Brunnivagina. Next base: position 1,407,427 of record AP018280.1, on the reverse strand, counting down.
TTCTAGCTTTCGCTGGTATTACGGATCATTAACTCTTTGTTGTTTTTCGTAATATATCTTAACATTTTTTCAGAAACTTTCTCAGGTAATATTTTTGTTAATTGGGAGACATTCTTCAATGACTTTGAGTTCATTATCAAAATTAGGAGTTGCTTTATTTGAGGAAATATTGATGAAAAACTACGGTTGATCTGATTACCAGATTGCTCCGAAAAGAGATACAAACCTTGATGTGGGTGGTTTAGAGAAATTACTGGGTAATAGCTGACTACAATCCAAATTAAGCATTATGCAATGATGTTTAACCCGTAATTCAATATTACGGAGATTGAAAACATCAAGTAGCGACTGTGTAATTGGTAATACTTGTGAAGCAAATAAACTAGTAATTAATACCCAATATCTAAATATTTATTAACTACGAATTACTCAGACTTAACTAAGTAACGAGATTAAATACCGCTTTTAATCAGTTGATTTTCAAATTGACAAAAGTAGCCAGCGCATCGTCATTAAAATAACAAATTTCTGTGGCAGAAAAATACGCGATCGCTTGGGACATATTGAGTACAATGTTAGTTAGCCAGCTAGGTTTAATTAAATATAAAACCCTGAGAGTAATGTAGTGCGCCCTTCTTGATTGGTTTTAATTTTAACCATGTACTTAGCAGCAAAGAGCGCAACAAATCCAATATATTCAGCGTATAGGAGGAAAAATTATCAGCATTGCTGAGATTAATTAATTTTTCGCGTTGAGTTAAGTGCTGACAAAAATTGAGTATTAATTTGATTGTTAACAAGATTGTTAACATTTGCTTCACAATTCAATTACTAGTCAAATAAGCAGCTTATACTGTTACGCGCAAATAGAATCATATTACGTACAAATCAAATCTTCATGAAATTAGAATCAAGAAATTAGCCAAGATTCTAATGGAGCGGATAAAAACTGTGCTTTGTCAAATTTTTCTGCGATCGCTCAGTCAGAGTACGTAATATTAATGACAGTAATTATTCCTTGGGAGGCAATTTAGATGCACGGTATAGCAAGTGACTACAACAGTCGTACAGTGTTGGTGGAAGTAACAGGTGCTTCACACAAACAGGCACGAAATAGCAGCTACACGCTTAAAGTTCCTTTAAATCGGTTGTCTCAAGCTATGCAACGTATTGCCAGGACAGGGGGAAAAATAGTCAATGTTGTCATGCCTTCATTTGAAGTTACAGAAATAAATCCAAAGGTAGAAAGCCCTATAGATTCACAACCTTTAGAAGTTGAATTTTCCCACACAGAATCCAGTTCTGAAGTCCCAACAACGCAGGAAGTTGCGACAGTACAGACAGCACCCGAAGTAGAGAAACAAGAAGCTAAAAAGGCAGAATCTAAAAAATCAGAAGCTAAAAAACTAGAATCACAAAATAAGAGTTCTCAAAGTTTGGCAAAAAAATTGAGTGAGAAACTACCAAAAACAAGTAAACGTGCCAAAAAAAGTCGCAGTTAATTGTATTACTCGATTTGATTTGGTTTGCTCGAACAGTTCCGTTATAACTTTTATTTTCAGGTTCTGAGACTAAGTTAAATATGGGCATGAGTTCGAGCGAAATATTAAGCTCCGAGTCAAACAAGTAAAATCATAGATTGGGAAAACAAAATACTTAGAATCTGATTAAGAGATTTAGTCTGAGCAAATATAAATCCAAAAATACAGGATTGTAAAATTTTAATCTACTCTTTCAAAACAGTTTTGTAATGAACATCACCAAATTATTTGAACTTTCATTTGGAAGATAGCGATCGCAACAACATAGTGGGAATCTTGCCTTAGCTTGCTTAGCATCATAAATCCGCTTTTGAATAATTGAGAATCCCAAATTTACTATCAAAAATTTACTATCAATAGGTGCATTTACTTCGTTCTTTTTGAGTAATAAGCTCAAAATCGATAGATTCCCTACAAGCAAATAACTTTTTACAGTTATTCGTATTTATTGAATATTAAGAAGCTTTTGATTAATTCTCACCCCTGACTTCTACCTCTATTTAGGCTAAAACATTATAGGAAGAACATATTTTTGCTTTCTCCTCTAAAGGGATAACATGACTATATCGTTCAATAATCGTGGTGCAAAGACCAACACCAGTGATTTAATTACTCTCACACGATGGATAGCTGGAGATTGTAGTAATCAAAAGCAAGCATTTGTAAATCCCACACAATATGCTCACATCCATATCTCTTTTCGTCCATTACCATTTGATTTTTTTTCAGAAATTGGTTTTTATCCCGAACAAGTTGACGACATACAGCAACCCTATTGTTGTTCGATCACATTTAGAAGCAATCCACAACAACATGAAATGTTTCAGGGAGGTTTAGAACCGGGAAATAAATGTCTAATTCCCCATAATGGTTGTCCGACAGATGTAGTCAGTGAAGTAAAATTAGGTGAATATACTTGGAGTAGCCTTGATAAAGGCATGGATATCAAAACTCACGAGCAGGTTTGGTGTTCGACTGCTGAACCTTTATTTTTTGAAAAGAAACAAAGCTTTGCGGACGAAATATCTGTAAGTAATGTGGGTGAAACACTATGCTAATCCAAGTTAAATCAAATGAAATTATATCTCATGAAATTACATTTGATGAAATTGTATCCCATGAAATTAAATTTCATGAAATCAAATCTGATGACATCAAACTCGATGAAATCAAATCTGATGAAATCAAATCTGATGACATCAAATTCAATGAAATCAAATCTGATGCAATCAAATCTGATGAAATAACACCTCATGAAGTTACTCCTCATGGAGTTACATCTAGTGAAATTAAAATGCTACCTCCACAGGCTGAAAAAAAGATGCGCTGTTGGATTCGTACCCGGCATTTAATTTGTTCTGGTCATTTCTTTATTCTGGAAACAGTTGAATATACAACAATTGAGCGATTCTCTGAATGTGTCAAGTCTCTAGGAGGTACTTTAATATCAGTTGAACCGATCAATAAAATTTGGATGGGGGCAAACCGTAAAGTAATTTTGTATCAAGCAAAAGCGAGTTTACATACCCCTCATCACACGCTAAAACAATACTGGATTAAATACGGTGGTTTCTATACACGATTTGATGAGCGTTGTTAATGATTAAATAGTTTCATAAATAGCTAATAAATAATAGCTGATTATTTTTTTGAGCAAATAAAATTGAATGATTTGTTATTATTTATTAGCACTGTTCAATCGGATGATATTTTGCCATTTTTTGTTAAATAAAAGCTTGACATAATTGAAAACATAATATTAGTAAATATATTCTACACAAACACAACATTTGATTAAGATACCAAAATATTCAAAAATATTTACAAAAATATTCACAAAATATAGATTGGAAAGTTTTGATTTTTATTATTTTGTAATTAGATTAAATTTAATTTAACCTTCAGCAAAAGCTACAGATAAAAACTTACTTTTCCCTGGATTCATTAAACCATAAGGGTCTACCATTTCTTTAAATTTTAAATGCTCAGGAGCGATCGCTCGCTTCCAACCGTCCTCAATGAAGTAACTATGGGGATTAGCAATAAATACTCCCTTCTCTTCGTGATAGCGCATAATTTCATTTAGACGCTCTTCAGAAGTATATCTGACTAACTGTAATGCCGGATTAGCAACTTTACCACCAGCACGAATAAACTCCAAATGTATCATTACTTCATCACCAAAATGATGGTACATATGCTCAATTGTTTGCAGATTATCAGTAGGAAATATACTTTGTAGATAGGTGATAGAAGAGTCTACAGTTCTCGCATGTAAAGTTGTATGATTCCAAGTATATTCAGCTAAATGGCTACCTTTTAAAGCTTCCTGGGCTGATTTCTGATATGTAATTTGTCCTTGATATTCCTGGATTAAGTTCGGCAAAAATTCTAAACTCGGTTCTGCAATAATTAATAATGCTGCGTGTTTATCTTCAGGAATGTATGGACGTAAAGCAGTAAAGTATTGGGGAATTGGCTTAGCAAAAACACCAATTTCTTTTTTAATTATGCCATCAGATAAAGCTAATGCTTGCCCAAATTTCGCCGCTTGCATAAACTTATCAAAAGTGACAATGAGTTCAGCCCAAGGATATGCAGGTGCAAGGGGAATTTCTATTTCTGTAATAATGCCATTAATACCCCATGCATGGTTAGCTTTTTGGACTTCGTCTCCCCGTAATTCGATGATGCGGGGTTCATCTTCGAGGGTGACAATTTGCAACGCTATGAGGTTTCCCCTTTCTCCCATTAACCCATAATTAATCGAACCGATTCCCCCGCTACCTCCAGCTATAAATCCACCTATTGATGCTGTACGGTAAGTCGAAGGAGCCATTCGCATTTCCCAGCCAATTTCATGGGCTTTTTTGTCGATCGCAGCAAGTTTCACTCCGGCTTCAACCCTGGCAACTCCTGGTTTCACCCAGCAGATATTATGCATTTTACTAGTGTCTAGAATTATGCCACCATACAGAGGCACACATTGTCCATAATTACCTGTACCTGAACCCCGGGAAGTGATGGGGATTTTATATTTAGCGCAGGCTGCTGCTACTTTCAATACTTCGTTTTGATTGGCTGGACGAATGACAATATCTCCTACTTTACCTGCTAATTTGGCGGTGAGAATAGGGCTGAAGGTGTGGTAGTCTTGGGATAATTTGCTAACTTGAGATATATCAGTAATAATTTCGATGTCTGCGAGCGAGGCTACTAAAGCCTCGATGTCAAATTTTCTTGGTGTATTCACCATTAATGTTGCCTCTGCTGTGCTGCCGATAATACCTAATATTTTGGCAGAGTTATGAAGAAAATAATCATTTAATCATTGAATTGTCATTTTTAATGGCGCTTTCATACGACTTATTTTTAAAAGGGGAGCGATCGCAACAATTGGTATTATCTGTAAAAGGACTACATAGGCAAATAAACTGCATTCAATCTATCTACTTTCGGTAAATAATATAGTCTTGGTAGATGTTTGGGTAGATGCCTGGGGCTACAGCTTGATAAATTTTCCCATGTTGGGCTGGCGCGAGCCAATTCGTTACAAAGATGTTTTATCTAAATTTTGCCCCGATACTGGCTCTAAAGATTAATTTTGCTGCCCGCAAGCTGTAATCATACTATTTGCTAAAAACACCGAACCATACTGAAGAAAATCTCGGTGCTTGATAGTATGTAATTGCTGTTACATACTTGTTAGATGTTTGTTACATACTTTTGATTTCTACCCGTGGAGATTCTGAATTTTAGCTCTAACTCAAGCGCATCGTACATTCTAAAATCAATTTTTGATTTACCAGAGAAAAAGGTTGAATGTCTAATGCTCGACGGAATGATTTGATTGCTTTTTCATACTCACCAGTGGCAGCATAACATAAACCCATACCATGAAGTGCGCCAAAATGTACGGGGTTTAAAGCCACTACTTTTTGACAGTCAATTAACGATTTTTGATAGTCACCAGTCGTGTAATAAAGAAATGCTCGACGATTCCAAGCTTCAGCAAAATCAGGCTGTTCACGTAGCAATTTAGTCAGTGCGGCTTCGGCTTCCGCAATTTTTCCCGCATCTAGCAGCTTTTGGCTGCGATCAATCATTTCCAAACCTTTAACTCCTTTTTGCTGGAACCAAATTCGCCATAGCTTTCGAGTCGCCTGGTCGCGAACAGATTCATCGGGATTTTTCAAATCTTCAAGTAACGAATTGATAAATAAAGAATCCATGAATTTGACAATCGCTATAGTACACTTATAATTAAATTTCGCACAAAAATCCGTAATAAAACCCTTGTTTACTTACTCTTAAATTTTCTCCTCAGAATTGCAAAGTCTAGTACGTGGTTTTTCTGTGTTCTATAATACGATCTTGCGATCGCATTGATCGATAGAGTCATAAATAATCATCTTGAATAGTTCTCTAATTTATTATCAATGATTGGTCTGGCATCCTACTGTCTTTACAAAAACACGAATAAACTATTGATAGTTGATAAATCCCGATTAACTTAAATAAACAATCAAAAAATAACTAAGCTCATGACAATGCCCAAACAAAAAAACGTTTCCAGGCATATTGTTCTTACTTCGCATCCCAGTAGTTTTGGGCCTAAACCTATTCCAATCAAATGGGGGGCAGCTGACCCAATGGAAAGGGGCCCTATTGTTGCTACACTAACCCAGCAAACGCACCGCAATGTCATCGGTACTCATTCTGGTAGCTATGCTATTTATCGAGCGCTGGCGGTAGCAAGTGGGGCACTACAATCTGACCATCGAGCCGATTTGACCAACACATCACCTGTTGCCCGTATTGGCCCTCACCCCAGTTGGTTTGATGCCGAAAAAATTGTTTCTCTTGACCCTTTTGGGGCGATTATTGGCGAAGTTTTCCCATCATACTATGAGCAGGGTTACGATATTCGTCCCACGATCGCCGTCACCCAAGCACATATTAATATGCCCGAACTGCAAGAAGCCGCAGCCAAAGGACGCTTGCAAATCGATGGGAAAATCATGAAACCAGGTGGTGATTTGGTTGTCACCAAAGCTGCGATCGAACCCGTATGGTATTTACCAGGGGTCGCCAAACGCTTTAATATCTCCGAGGGTGACTTACGCCGTGCCCTGTTCGAGCAAACTGGGGGGATGTTCCCAGAATTAGTTACTCGTTCCGATTTAGAGGTGTTCTTACCTCCTATTGGTGGTGTAAGTGTATATATTATTGGTGATGTCTCCGCAATTACAGACCCTAGTAAACCTGTTGCGGTGCGTGTCCACGACGAATGTAACGGTTCTGATGTCTTTGGTTCCGATATTTGTACTTGTCGCCCCTATTTAGTTCATGGAATCGAAGTCTGCGTGCAAACGGCTCAGGAAGGTGGCGTTGGTATTATTATTTACTGCCGTAAAGAGGGGCGTGCCTTGGGAGAAGTCACCAAGTTCTTGGTTTACAATGCTCGCAAGCGTCAGGAAGGTGGAGATACCGCCAATGCATATTTTGCTCGGACTGAGTGCGTTGCTGGGGTACAGGATATGCGCTTCCAAGAACTCATGCCCGATGTCTTACATTGGTTAGGTGTGACTCGAATTGATCGCATGGTATCAATGAGTAATATGAAGTTCAATGCAATTACGGAATCGGGAATCGAAATAGGAGAAAGGATTGCGATTCCTGAAGATTTGATTCCTCAAGATGCAAGGGTGGAAATAGAAGCCAAGAAAGCCGCAGGTTATTACACAGAAGGTGATGTTTTGGATGATACGGGATTGTCGGAAATTAAGGGCAGAGAATTAGTGGATTAGGGGAAAGGGGGATATTATCATGTCCGCTTCCACATTTCATGGTTGAGGTTGACGCGAAGACTCTGGGAAAGGGAGTCGCGGAGACTATAAATAATAACTGAATTATCCGGACTTGATATAGCTCCTAACCTCTAGTTTCTGACTTTTGTGGGTGTCATCGATACGGGAGTGGTTGGCAATGGAAATGGGAATTACAGTAAACCCAGCAGATGAAGCAGCAGTGAAATTAGTTGCTTATTTACGATCGCCTCTAGCAATTCGGGCGCGATGTCGGTTATTGTTCGAGTATGCGATCGCTGGGAAATCACGTTATTTCGATTGTGATTTGACACAAATAGAACATGTTGCCGACTATGTGATTGAGGTGATACGTTCGGATTACCCAGATTTGCAGATTCCTTTTCACAGTCGTTGGCGACATTTTGAAGTTGGGGGCATACCCCGTCTGGCACAACTAAATCAACAACTAGCAGGATTGTCAGCAGAAGCAAAAGCCATAGCTAAATACGATTTAGCAATCATCAGTGTGTTGCTGGATGCTGGTGCTGGGAATAATTGGCACTACCACGAACAAAATACGAATTTAGGTTTTAAACGTTCTGAAGGTTTGGCTGTTGCTAGTTTTCGGATGTTTTGTGCAGGCGCATTTTCCAGCGACAAAAATCAACCTTTACGTGTCGATGCTGAAAAATTACAAAGTCTCACTCAAACAGAATTGAGTAACGGCTTCCAAGTCACACCCGAAAATCCCCTCATTGGTATCGATGGCAGATTAAAATTACTACAAAAATTAGGTGAAGTAGTCGCCGCATCCCCACAATTATTTGGTGATTTTGATAAATCAGGTAAAAATAACCTTCGTCCAGGTAATCTAGTTAAATATTTAATTAACCAAGCTAGTAATAATCAAATTGCCACAGCAACAGTTTTAGAGGCAGTATTATCTAATTTTAGTGAAATTTGGTCAGGTAGGTTGAAAATAGCGAATGTTAACCTGGGAGATGTTTGGTCTCATTCCCACATTCAAGAAGTAGAAAAAGATGGCTTTGTTCCATTTCACAAATTATCCCAATGGCTCACCTATTCCCTTCTTGAACCTCTAGAAGAATTAGGATTAGAAATTACAAATTTAGACGAATTGACTGGACTACCTGAATACCGTAACGGAGGTTTATGCCTAGATTTAGGATTGATTCGTCCCAAACATCCCGATATTTTTAGTCAAACTCACTCCATTGCATCTGAAATGATTGTCGAATGGCGCGCCCTCACAGTTATTCTCTTAGATGAAATTGCCAAAAATATTCGCCAAAAGCTAAAAATGAGTGACACAGAACTCCCATTAGTTAAAATTCTCCAAGGAGGCACCTGGACAGCAGGCAGAAAAATCGCCGCAGAATTACGAAATGGTGGCGTTTCTCCCCTACAAATAGAAAGTGATGGTACAGTATTTTAGTTTGATTATAAACATGTACTCATCCTAATACCTAATATTCAAATATTTAATTAATATGACAAATCAAGTAACAGTAATTGAGCATCCATTAATCCAACATAAATTAACATTGATGCGAAAAAATGAAACCAGCACTGCAAAATTTCGCACCTTACTCAAAGAAATTAGCTTACTTTTAGCATACGAAGTTACACGAGATTTACCATTAAAAACAGAACTAATTCAGACACCTATTGCCGCTATGCAAGCCCCCATACTGGCACCTGATAAAAAATTAGTTATAGTTGCCATTCAACGCGCGGGACAAGGTATTTTAGATGGAATGTTAGAGTTAATTCCTTCCGCAAGAGTCGGACACATCGGCTTATATCGCGATCCGAAAACCTTAATTCCTGTAGAATACTATTTTAAAGTTCCCCATGATATCGACAAACGCGATATTCTACTAGTAGACCCCATGCTTGCAACTGGAAATTCGGCGATCGCAGCTGTGGAACGACTCAAATCTACTAACCCCCAATCGATTAAATTTGTTTGTTTATTGGCAGCACCAGAAGGGTTAGAGCATTTCTGTTCTGTACATCCCGACATTCCCGTATACACAGCTGCGATCGATGACAAACTTGACGAATTGGGCTACATAATACCAGGCTTAGGTGACGCTGGAGATAGATTGTTTGGTACCAAATAATTAATGTCTAGCCATTAACATTATTACCCAATTAAAGTTCTGGGTAATCATGGGAAATAAATGGTATTTCCACAACTTCCCCTTCACTATCACCAACTGTTACTTTTAAACCAACACCACCAGCCTTGCTACGAATATAACCTAGTCCAAAATATCCATCAGGAGTTTCCGTAATACTAGTCAAAACACCGACTTTTTCTTCACCGGAATTAATCATACTTCCAGGTTCAACTAAGGAATTTAATTTAATTCCCCAAAGATATGTTTTCACACCTTTATATGTGTTTAATCTTGCGATTGTTTCTTGTCCGATGTAACAACCTTTATTAAAGGAAACAGTTTGCCATAAACCAACTTCCAGGGGATTATAATCATCAGTTAATTCCTGTTCGGGGATGGGACGACCTTGAGTTATCCGTAGACTTTCCCAAGCTGTTTGGCTCATTTCCACTGCACCCATTTCCAACAATTTATTCCAGACTATTTCTCTATCGGTGACTGGAAAAATTAAGGTGTAACCAGGAGATGCCAAACCACTCCCAACAGCGATGCGAACTCCTTCTGCAACCCCTTTTTCACCAGAGATAGAGTATACTTTATGACTATATTTAGGTTGGGCAATTAATTCGTCTGCGGTTAATTTCTCGATAATTTCGTGGCTTTTAGGGCCAATGAGACTAAATGTACAAGTATATTTTGTAATATCTGCTAATTCTACTTTGTCAGCGAAAAAAATGTATTTATCCAGCCATTGCATCAGATATTCGCGACGATTAGGGGAAACCACGAGAATTACTGCATCGTCTCGGACGTAGGCTGTTGCTAAGTCAATAGTTCTAGCAGTGGAAGTGACAAAAACAGTATCACAACCCTGTCCCGGTTTCAGGCTTTGAAAATCATTAGTACTTTGATTGTGGAGAAAACGTAGTCGATCATCACCAGATATTTTAATCCGTCCCCAGTGAGTGCGATCGCATATGGCAACGCTGGCATTAGCAGCTTCAATTGCTATTATGTCTTGTGTATTCATGCGGTGTATATGTGGGATATGTGTATTTGGATATGTATATTTTAGATATGTCTTTCTAACCAATCTTCTAAATTACCTAATACCTCTTTATAATTTAAATCATCTTGGATGCAATGATAACTTTCTGGATATTCTTGTAATTCTTTATCTGACAAACTTAGCTGTTGAAAAAACGCGCGACTATCTTCTGGAAAAGTTACCTTATCTCCCCCAGCAATGACCATCAAAAATGGTATATCTAACTCACTAGCATGTTCTTTTACCCAAGCCAGAGTGCGAAAAAATTCTGTAGATAAACGCGCAGTCCCCATCGTATGTCTTAATGGGTCTTGAGCATAAATCTTGACTACTTCTGGATCACGAGATGCTAAACTTAAATCTATTCCTGTATCGAGGGAAAAACGGGGATAAATTCTTGATAAAAATTTCCCCAATAACAGCTTGATTAATGGAACACCAGGTTCACCCAATGCCGGGGTTAAATTAATTAGACCTTTAATTTTAGCTTGCTTTTCTATGTCACCAGCAGAATGCAATACATAATCTAAAACTATTAAACCACCTAAACTATGACCAAGTAAAAAAATCGGAATCTCGGGATTTTGACTAGCAATAAATTTGAGAAAATTACTGACATCATCACGATATTCATCCCAAGAATTAATATAACCCCGTTGACCGGTTGACTTTCCATGTCCACGTAAATCAACGGTGTAAATTGCAAAATCTTTGAGTATTAATTGATTAACAATATTACCGTATAAACCACTATGTCCACCCAAACCATGTACTATGGCTAAAATTCCTCGTGCTGCACCATTTGGATGCCAAGACTGGTAGTATAAACACATACCACCACTAGTAACTATATTTCCTTCTTGATGCTGCATAATGGTTTTCCGGTGATATAAGGTAAAAGCTAAAAGAGGAAGAAATTGTTTACATCCTTGGTGATGAAATTTTTGAGCATGGCTAACTCCTAAATTCTTATAGGAAATAATACATTAGAATTTTTGAGTATAGACAGAGGAAACAGAAGAATGTCATTTTTGGACGCAAATGCAAGTCAAAGTCATCCTATCAATACCTTGGTGATTGGTGCTAGTCGAGGTATTGGTTTAGGCTTTGTGGAAAAACTCTTGTCAGATAGTAGAATTAACAAGGTTTATGCAACTTACCGCACTCCGGAATCTGCGTCTGGTTTATTAGCGCTTGTAGATGCTTATCCCAATAAATTAACTTGTATTTTAGTTGACATCATTGATGAAAAAGAAATTGCTGAATGCGTCGGGAAAATACGTGCAGACACCGACAAGTTACATTTTGCGATCAATTGTGCCGGATTATTGCATGACGAGAACCTGCAACCAGAAAAAAGTCTGCGTCAAATTAATCTCGACAACTTAACTCATTACTTTCAAATTAATAGTATTGCCAGCGTACTTTTAGCAAAGCATTTACAACCACTTTTCAAGCATAAAGAAAATAGTGTATTTGCCAGTATTTCAGCAAAAGTGGGTAGTATTGGTGATAATCAACTTGGTGGCTGGTATGGTTATCGTGCGTCCAAAGCTGCATTAAATATGTTGATGCGAAATGTCTCGATTGAATATGCGAGAACCTGTCCCAAAACAATTGTAGTCACATTACATCCCGGCACAACTGATACAAATCTTTCGCGTCCATTTCAAAAAAATGTCGCACCAGAAAAATTATTTACAGTCGCACGTACAGTCAATCAATTACTAACAGTCATTGAAAAACTTAAACCAAGTGATACCGGACATTTTTTCTCATGGGATGGAAGTAAATTGCCTTGGTAAATTTTCATCTTTATTCACAGTTAAATCTGATTATAAATATGAACCAAATAACTATATTAAAATCAACAAAATCGCCAATTTCAACTAGAGCAAATTACTATCCTTTAAGTATCGCCCCAATGATGGATAGAACAGACCGTCATTATCGATATTTTATGCGGCAAATTACCCGCAGAACTTTACTTTATACCGAAATGATAACGACTGCGGCAATAATGCATGGAGACAGAGAGCGTCTTTTAGGGTTCTCACCCGAAGAAAAACCGCTTGTTCTGCAAGTGGGAGGAGACAAGCCCCAAGAACTCGCAGAATGCGCCAGAATTGCCGCAGAAATGGGCTACGACGAGATTAATTTGAATGTAGGTTGTCCGAGCGATCGCGTTCAGGATGGTAATTTTGGTGCGTGTTTAATGGCACAACCGCAAAAAGTAGCTGATTGTGTGGCGGCAATGATTGCAGCTGCAAATATTCCTGTGAGCGTAAAACATAGGATTGGCATTGATGAGCATGATAGCTACGAAGATATGTTCAATTTTGTCAGTATAGTTTCTGAAGCTGGATGCAAAATATTTAACGTTCATGCTCGTAAAGCTTGGTTAAAAGGATTAAGTCCGAAAGAAAATCGTGATATTCCACCTTTGCGTTACACTGATGTACATCGTTTGAAAGTTGATTTTCCACACTTATTTATTGAAATTAATGGTGGATTAAAAACTGTCGAACAAATCAGCGAACAATTACAATTTGTGGATGCTGTGATGGTAGGGCGGGCTGCTTACGATAATCCCTATCTTTTTGCTGTTGCCGACTCACAATTTTACGGTGAAAATATAGCACCACTCACACGTCATCAAGCAGCTGAAGCAATGTTTCCTTATATTGATAAATGGGTTGAAAAGGGGTTGAAATTGAATAAAATTACCCGTCACATGCTGCAATTATTTGCGGGACAACCCGGAACTCGTGCTTGGAAACAGCATATTACTGAATATTCTTGTCGTCCGGGAGCCGATGCAAAAGTCGTAGCGCAAGCATTAGCCTTAGTTCCAAATTCTGTAGAGGTAGCTATGGTTATTTAAAGAAAAAAGGCGATGAAATCATTACCATGATATCAGCCTTTTTCCTGATGGTTTATAGTATTAGTTGGCGATAGTTGATTAGAATTTGCGATCGCATTTACTGCAAATATTTCCTGGTGAATTCGTTTTGCTCAAAAATATCCATATCATAGTCAATATTATCCAGGAGAATTGAAAAATTCGTGCGATTATATTCGCCTTCAAAAAATGTTTCCATAATTAAGTTTGTCTCCTCCTCATCTTCACTAATATAGGCTTTGATAAATATCAATTCAGAATTGAGTTGGTTCACATATTCCAACAAATTGATTCTTGTAACATCTGGTTCGCAGGAATATAATGTACTGATTAAGACACCTCTATCAGCCACATGTCTAAGAATTAAATTTGCTTTACGTGAATGACGACATATTAGTAATTCCTCATCCTCTTGGATTTGATAGCCGTTAAATTCGAGATGATTGGAATATTTGGCGAGAGGATGAGCAGTCGTATCGCTAATATTGATGTTTGTCATTGATTTTTTGTAAATATTTTGTCAAAGTATTTTTTAGCTTTTTTAAGTAGGAAAGCGGAATTATTTGTAAGACGCATTGAGCGTAGTCGAAATGCTCAATGCCACTACTGGATGAGCATCTGGTTTGCTTTAATTCCACCCAGCTACTTAGATAATCTTAGTATTCCCATCTAGTAACCAATTACAACATGGTCTGTTTAAGCAATTATTGGCTGATGAAGTCAGAACCCGATGTTTACAGTATTACCAACCTTGAAAAACAAGGTAAAACCGTTTGGGATGGTATACGCAACTACCAAGCGCGTAACTTTATGCGACAAATGCAGCCAGGAGATTTAGTTTTTTTCTATCATTCAAATACCAATCCTCCTGGTATTGTTGGCTTAATGCGTGTCGCCGAAACAGATATTATTGATCCGACTCAATTTGACCCCAAGAGTGAATATTACGACCCCAAATCAACCCCAGATTCTCCACGATGGCAGACAGTTGTAGTTGAGTTTGTTGAGAGTTTTCCTAATTTTATCTCGTTATCAATATTGAGAGAAAAGTTTAACTCAGATGAACTAATTTTGCTGAGAAAAGGAAATCGTTTGTCAGTGATGCCAGTGACAGAAGATGTGGCTATCAAAATTTTAAGTATGAAAAATTAAAATGAAAAAAGAAAAATTAAATTCAAATATTCTCAAGTCCGGCTAATCAGCTATGATTAATTTCTCCCCACGTCTTCCCATCTCCCCATCAGTTTTACCGTCATTAACTTATGCAAACCTGAATCACTTCTTTCCCACAAACTCCTTCACTATATCCATGGCATCGGTAGGAATTTCTGTAACTAAAAGGATAGGGAATGCTTCAGTCGAGGAAAATTTAGCGTAATCAGGAGTGAGAAACACTTCATAATTTTTGGCATCCGGTGTCAATTGAGCCGCAAATGCCAATACCACCGCTTTAATATACTTGCGAACATCTGCTGCTTCTTCCCCGACAATTTCCCCACCACTAACGGGAGTGTTGATTTTACCGCGTTGATCGATTGTTGCACTGGGGTCTTTAACACTGAGGTGAGTGGCTCCAATTATACCTACAAGCCATTTGAGCGATCGCATTTTTTCAAAGCCAACTATTTGTTCTGTCAGTGCGGGTGTTGTCTTATCGGCAGATGCCGCCAACATCAACGTCGGAATTTCGACTTTACTTAAGCCTGTCTCGCCAAATAGTAGTGATGTTGTGGGGTTAAGGGCAATAATTCGTTTGACTCTGGCATCGCGCCATTGATAGTTATTTTCGGGCAATTCTTGGGCAATGCATTGGATTCCTTCACCCAAACTGAAAACGGCAATATTTTCTTGACAGCGTTGTTTGAGTTGTGCAAGTTGATATTCTGCGCCACCAAGAACTAGGGCTGTACTTCCCCCAAATGAATAACCAAGAACTAATGCATTGTGAGTTGCTAATTTACCCGCCAGGGAAAAATTGGGATGGCGATTTTTAGCTGCTAGTTCGTCCAAAATAAAACTAATATCCTGAGGACGTTCGAGAAATTCTTGCGGCTTCATAATTCGATTTTTACCAGCAAGCGCCCCATCCAAATATGCTGCATTGCTACCGGGATGCTCGAAAGCAACGACTGCATACCCATGTGATGCTAAATGTTCAGCTAAATATTTGATTTCGCTACGCACAGAACCCAAGCCATGAGTAAATATGATTACAGGCTTGTCGGCATTGACATCACTCGACCAATATAAATCAACAGGTAATAATCGCTGACGTTTTTTGTCATTCAATGTCAACTTGATTACTTCAACCTGTGCTTTTCCTGACTGTGAAGGGTCAAAAAGTAATTGTAACTCGGCTTTACGACTACTGAGGCGAGGCGCAATCGCTTCCATAAAGCGCTGTGTCTGCCAAAATGCTAAGTTAAAATTACCAGCTACTTGAAAAGCTTGTTGTAAATCAATTTCTAACTGGTTGCTGGGATAGGCAGCAATAAACGACAAAACTGATAATCCTTGGGGTGTAGAGGAACCCAAAACTAAACCAGCACGTAATGCTTGTAAACCAGCATTATCTTTCCGCCTCACAACCTTGGTTAAGTCGCTGAGAATGGTTGTACCGATGCGAGTATTCAACAGCCTATTCACGGTGACAACACCCACAGGCATATTTGTTTGCAGCGCGGAAATTACTTGACTACGCTGCTGAGGCGAGAGCCGTTTCGTGTAAATTTCGTAACCTTTAGGAAATTCCCCTGTTTCCGCGATCGCTTGTAGTTCTGCTAATGTAATTGATTCGGAAAAAGCACCAAATCTCACCACCAATCTATCTGCTGCCTTTGCTGGGGAAATTCCCAAAATTTGGATTCCGGCACATGTAG
The DNA here is from genome assembly GCA_004296455.1 of Calothrix sp. NIES-4101. GTDB lineage: Bacteria > Cyanobacteriota > Cyanobacteriia > Cyanobacteriales > Nostocaceae > Brunnivagina. The sequence goes on along the minus strand of AP018280.1, from coordinate 1,391,100 downwards.
CCAAAATACCCGCAATTAACTTGATTATTTTCCGGCTTTGTCCCATGAATATTGTCACCCTGAACTGAAGTTAAGACCGCAAAAATACGTATTTCTTGCCGCAGCACCGGAATTATATAACCAGTATTCTCTTTATGTCCACTACATAACTCCCAGTTCTCCTTAAATCTGTTTAAGTGACGTTAAATTTAATTTTTCTTTGCGTCAACTTGCTCGTAATTATTTCAGACGCACCTCACATTATTCTGAAATTCTGTCTTGGTAATACTACTCGAAATAGAGGGGAACACCGAACCAGTTAATTGCCCACCTCTCTTTACAATAAATATATAAAGAATAAATATTACTTATCTCCTCACAGGCAATTAAGCCTGCTGCCTCGTATCCTGGTAAAGCCTATGCAACCTACTAACCCGAACCAATTTACAGAAAAAGCTTGGGAAGCGATCGCGCACACACCCGATATTGTCAAACAATATAACCAGCAGCAAATTGAAAGCGAACACCTCATGAAGGCGCTGCTAGAACAGGATGGTTTGGCAAACAGTATTTTTACTAAACTCAGTGTGAGTGTGCAAAAGCTCCGCGATAAAACCGACCAATTTATCCAGAGACAGCCAAAAGTATCGGGAAGCAGCACTTCAGTCTACTTAGGACGCAGCCTCGATACATTATTAGATCGCGCCGAAGGCTACCGCAAAGAATTTCAGGATGAATTTATTTCAATTGAGCATTTATTACTTGCTTATGCCAAAGATGATCGGTTTGGCAAAGGTATCTTTAAGGAATTTGGTGTAGACGAATCCAAACTCAAAAATACAATTAAACAAGTACGGGGGAGCCAGAAAGTGACCGACCAAAGTCCAGAAGGTAAATATCAATCCCTGGAAAAATATGGGCGCGATCTCACAGAAGCTGCCCGTGAAGGTAAACTAGACCCAGTAATTGGCCGGGATGATGAGATTCGGCGCACAATTCAAATCCTCTCACGGCGTACTAAAAATAACCCCGTACTCATTGGTGAGCCTGGTGTTGGTAAAACTGCGATCGCTGAAGGTTTAGCACAGCGAATTGTTGCGGGTGATGTGCCCCAATCCCTCAAGGATCGTCAATTAATCGCCTTGGATATGGGTGCATTGATTGCGGGGGCAAAATTTAGAGGCGAATTTGAAGAACGTCTCAAGGCAGTGTTAAAGGAAGTTACCGAATCCAACGGCAATATTGTTCTCTTTATTGATGAAATTCATACTGTCGTTGGTGCGGGTGCAACCCAAGGAGCAATGGATGCGGGTAATTTGCTCAAGCCGATGCTGGCGCGGGGTGAATTGCGCTGTATTGGGGCGACAACCCTGGATGAGTACCGTAAATATATTGAAAAAGATGCAGCCTTAGAAAGACGTTTTCAACAAGTATACGTAGACCAACCCAGCGTTGAAGACACTATTTCTATTCTGCGTGGACTCAAAGAACGTTATGAATTACACCACGGGGTGAAAATAGCTGATAATTCTTTAGTTGCCGCCGCCACATTATCAAGTCGTTATATTAGCGATCGCTTTTTACCAGACAAAGCGATCGACTTGGTAGACGAAGCTGCCGCACGCTTGAAGATGGAAATTACCTCGAAACCGGAAGAACTCGACGAAATCGATCGCAAAATTCTTCAGTTGGAGATGGAAAAACTATCCTTACAAAAAGAAAGTGATGCTGCATCCCGCGAACGTTTGGAACGGTTGGAAAAAGAACTTGCCGACTTAAAAGAGGAACAGCACACTCTTGCAGCACAATGGCAATCTGAGAAAGATATCATTACCAAAATCCAGTCGGTAAAAGAAGAAATCGATCGCGTCAATTTGGAAATTCAGCAAGCCGAGCGAAATTATGACCTCAACCGCGCTGCCGAATTAAAATATGGTAAGCTCACCGATTTACATCGACGTTTGGAAGAAACCGAATCCCAACTTGCCCAAGCACAAGGTAGTGGTAAATCTTTACTACGTGAGGAAGTCACCGAAGCGGATATTGCTGAAGTTATCTCCAAATGGACGGGAATTCCCATCAGCAAATTGGTGGAATCCGAGAAGGAAAAACTATTACACCTCGAAGACGAATTACACCACCGCGTTGTTGGACAGGATGAAGCAGTCACCGCAGTCGCCGATGCTATCCAACGTTCTCGTGCAGGACTTTCCGATCCCAATCGTCCCATTGCTAGCTTTATTTTCCTGGGTCCCACGGGTGTTGGTAAAACCGAGTTAGCAAAAGCATTAGCAGCGTATATGTTCGACACGGAAGAAGCTTTGGTGCGGATCGACATGTCCGAATACATGGAAAAACATGCCGTTTCCCGCTTAATTGGCGCTCCTCCTGGATACGTCGGCTACGATGAAGGGGGACAGCTAACCGAAGCAATACGTCGTCGTCCCTACGCAGTCATTCTCTTCGACGAAATCGAAAAAGCACATCCCGATGTGTTTAATATCTTCCTGCAAATCCTCGATGATGGTCGCGTTACTGATGCTCAAGGTCACACGGTGGACTTCAAAAATTCCGTAATTATCATGACTAGTAACATCGGCTCCCAATACATCCTCGATTTAGCCGGAGATGATAACCGTTACGACGAAATGCGGCACCGGGTTATGGAAGCCATGCGAAATAGCTTCCGTCCCGAATTTATCAACCGCGTAGACGAGCAAATCATCTTCCATGCCTTGCAGAAGAAAGAACTACGCAACATCATCAAATTGCAGGTTGAAAGATTGAAAGGAAGATTGGCAGACAGGAAAATGTCCCTCAAACTTGCCGATGCAGCCCTTGACTTTTTGGCAGAAGTGGGATATGATCCAGTGTTTGGGGCACGTCCATTGAAGCGAGCAATTCAACGGGAATTAGAAACGCAAATCGCCAAAGCGATATTGCGCGGTGAATTCAGCGACGGGGATACAATTTTCGTTGATGTGCAAAATGAAAGATTGTCCTTCCAGCGCTTACCTGCGGAGTTGATTACCACTTAATAAAGCTGGGTTTTTAACTCAGAGAAGAAGCATGATTTTTTAGATATCCCTGATTTTTGAAAAGTCGGGGATATTTTCTATAAAAACCCTATTTTTGGGGCAAGTATGGAAATTATATTACCGACCCTGAAGCCAAGCTTCCAAATCGCTAACAGTCGTAAAGTCTAGTAACGCTTCCCCCAACTCCTCCAATTGTGCGATCGCTCAGACAAAAAACTGAATAAATCCCAATACGGTTCAGTTAAGGTTGTCAGTGATCGATTTGTTGAGAACCAAGACTTGGGGGGTTCTCCTAGGCTGTTGACTCTGTGCCTTTTGACATGGTAAAAGTTCATGCACTTTTAATGTCGTCACAATCCCCTGAAAACAACGTTTTTCGTTTTGATAGTGTGGATTGACCAAAAACTTCAGATAGCCATGCTTCAACGTCTGAAAAACTAATTGTTTCAAGTGCGTTTTTAATCAAAGCTGTCGTCAGATTCATAGTAGATAAACAGATGGTTAGCAGCATCTGACCCATTTCTTTAAATGGACAGCGCGCGGAAAATTGCTTATATTTTCCAAACAATGACTCAATCACATCAGAAGTAGCTAAAAAAGTAGATTGGTTTTTAATTTTTCGGCATTGAACAGACAAATAACCCAAAATACTTTGTTGAAGTTTCTGGAGAGAATTATCATCAAATATAACTTTATTTTGTTCAAAAAAATCGAGAGTTTTATGACTAATTCCTGATTGTTTGAGTTGAGTTTCAACACCTCGTGTGAGTGACACCATTTGGTTCCATTGAATTAGGTCTGATTCGTAGTCAACTAACCATCCCAATTTATCTACTATTTTCTGAGTAATCAGCGAAGGGTCAGAATCTGGCATTAATTTAATTAAAGTGTCTGGAGAAGAATTTAGTAATTTAATCCCCCAATTTGTCAACCTTTCTACATTAAAAAAACGACATTGAGAACGTTGTGTTGGAGGAGATAAAAATGATAAATCTGTTTGTTGTAATTTTTGTCTGCTGATATTACATTTTTGAATAAATGACTGATATCTCTCATCCGAATCTAGCTGGTATTTTAAAAGTAAAGCCATTGCATGAGTCACATCATGGGTATAGATAATATCTGGGTGATTTTGCTGGTATAGCTTGATTCCACGAGCTAGGTCGCTACCATTGTCCGCTACTATTTGTACTGGTACGCCGACTTTTTGACTGATTTTTTCTAGTTTTGATTCTATAATCTCTCCTTTCGTAGAATCCATAATTTCTAATCCGAAAATTTTCACGTCTTCATGCGCCAACCCTCTTTTCTGCTTCATCACATTTTCTTCAATATGCTGCTGTGAAACGCCTAAAATTACCAACGCTTTTTGTTTCCCTAATTCTAATGTCAAATCGACAATAAATATCCAATCATCACGATATTCTTTCTCTTTTGTCAATTCATATATTCCAATCCGAGCCAACCACTTTCTCACACAACTGAAACTTGGAGTTGCCTGCTCTTCATAATTATTAAACAACTCAAATACTTTTTCTACTCCTCTAAAACTGATACCACATTCAATTAAAAGTAAGAGTGCTTGCTGAATTATTTTGGCATCATAATGATGACCCTTCACATTTAATTCCATAGCTTCTATGATTTCTGCTTCGACTTGAATTTCCTCTTTTTTTCGTCTAAATCTCCTTCAATGTTTAACTCTTTTAGTTTTGACTCTGCCATCAACGCGCGATTTTTCCATTCTTCTCTTGAATCTAATAGATCTCTAACCTTGATTTCTAAGGCTCTAATCTTTTTTTGTTTTAATAGTGCTTTTTCTTTCCAGTTATCTCGACCTTTCTGAAACAAACGTGCTAATCTACTAACTGGGCTTTTAAACTCCTGCATGGGCTTTGAATGTGCTAAGTATTAACGACACTATTATTGTATGAAGCAATGGTGCCTTAAAACCAACAAAGTCAACAGCCTAGGTTCTCCCCCAAACCCCCGATTGGGGGACGGTTGCGTCCCCCAAGCCCCCTCCAAATAAGAAAGACAAAAATTTTTGGGAGCGACGAATTATAAGCCTTCTTAATTCAAATTGAAACAAAACTCTTAACCCGAACTCAGGTTTTGGTAGCTAATTTATATTCTTAACTGAACCGTATTGGAATAAATCCAAGGAGTCTGAAGATATTATCATTTGTAATATACACAAATTCATCTCATCTATTTATTGCTGTCCTAAAATTTATTTTCCCAGACAATTCGATTACAATTTATCTGAACAAATCTCCAATTATTTCCCATGTCTAATCCCTTGAAAATTATTTTAGATACTGATCCAGGTGGCGATGATATTTTTGCACTACTCTGGATTATAAGCTTGGTAAAACAAGGTTTAATTGAGTTAGTTGCCATCACCACGGCAGAGGGTAATGTGAATGCAAATACTACTTTTACATGTGCGAGTCAAGTATTAGGACTAACAGAATTTGCACACATTGAAATTGGCAAAGGAGTAACATCTACAACAGCAAATAGTGAAGATGCCGCTTATATTCACGGTGTTGATGGTATGGGTGGTTTAGCAGCAACTTTGCCACCAGGGAAACATGAATATGCGACTGCGCCTACATCTGATGACGTAATAATTGACAAATTAAAAGCTTATCCAGGGGAAATAACTTTAGTTGCGATCGCTCCTTTAACTAATCTCGCAGCAGCCGAAACCAAATCTCCTGGCATCCTCAAACAAGCTAAAGAAATTGTAGTTATGGGAGGTGCTTTCCAAGTTCCAGGAAATGTCACATCTCAGGCTGAGTTTAATATTGGTTTTGATGTTGATGCTGCACAGATTGTTTTTCACAGTCGGAATGATATTGTCATATTACCGTTAGATATTACTAGTCAATTAATATTTTCTCCAGAGATGGCACAGGAAATATATCAAGTTAATGCTCATCATCAACTTGCTAAATTTATCCTAGAACTCAATAATTTTCTTGTCGAAACTTCCTTAATTTACCGTCAAACTGAGGGTAAAAAAGGATTTTTAGTTCATGATGCGGCAACAATTGCTTATCTTTGCTATCCCAAAACTTTACTTTTACAACGTGCAAAAGTAGAAGTAGAAACCCAAGGTAAATTTACTAAAGGTAAAACAATATTCGATCAGCGACACAATGCAAAAATAAATCCCAATGCATGGGTAGCATTACAAGTAGATGCCGCAAATTTATTGGCTGTTTTAATTGAAGATTTGAAAGCTTTGCTACTTCATTACAATTAAAAAAATTCCTGACTCATCTCAAGTAGTCAGGAATCTGAGACTTGCACAAATTAATTAAAAAATTCTCAAAACTACTTACAAAACTTTAGATAATTCTAAAAATGAAAGGATAGCGGAAAGGCTCATCAGGTTGACTCAAACAATGTAACAATGCCACAATCGTCAGACCCCAATGAATCGCAAATCCTAGTGCAACAACAGGGAAGAATAAAATTCCACCAAGACCAAAAGTAATAAAAGATATAATACCCAAGGGAACGCCAATTACAGTCGCCCAAAACCAAACATTAAAGTGAAAATTAATCGACTCTTTCGCATTACTTTTAACAACTGGGTCATCAGAAATAATACTAATTACAATTGGGACACCAATTGAAAATAATGTAGTACTAAAGAAAATTGCCCCATGACATAGGGCAGATAGCAATTTACGTTTATCGGGGTCAAATGAACTTTGCATCCTGCTCCTCAGTAATTTATTTTAGTGTTGATATTCTTGATGTTGCTTTCTTGCTTTTATTGTAACGATTGTAAATCGAAACTTAGTACAGAAGTTTACCGTACTCCACTAGTTATGAAGTATTTGCTTTAGATAGCTTAACTTTAGATGTTATTTGGTGACTATCAGGATAGGGTTTACCGAACTAGTAACAGAATTTATATGTCTTGTGATATTGAGAATTACTAAATTTTGGGATGTTTGTTCATCACTTTTATGTTTCTGCTAATTTCAAATTTTATGCTATTGAATTTGAATATAAAATTTAAAAATAGGGGTTCTTCAAATCTTATTTCCCGTACCTCTGAGGAAGACAAATTCATCCCTTTATCCAGCATCGTTTGATTATTTACTCTTGGTAGTAAAAATAGTCGTAAACATCATTAACATACCGCCAACAAGAATTACGATCGCAATAACTCCTGTAACTAAATCTAACGTACTTTCATCGACAGGCATTTGTTTCCTTCCTCAGTTTCAAGGTACTTTTATTCAGGTGCTTCCATTCAGGATATCAGGATTGGAGGAAAGGGAGAAACCCGCAGAGGTGGAGAAGATTCCATATTCCTCATTCCCCCACACGCAAGTTCTACCCCATCCCCTTTAGTAATCCACGCCGCGTTTGAGTTCAACGCCTTGGTTCGCGTAGTGTTTATGACAATAGACTTCGGAATGTATGGTTGCTAAATCAAAGTATGCGGGTTGGTTTTGACAACGACCTGTGATGATAACTTCCGTGTCACGGGGTTTGCGTAGCAACACTTGAACAATTGGTTCTACAGGTAATAGTTCTAAATCAACTGTGGGGTTGAGTTCGTCGAGGATGATAGTTTTATATAATCCTGAGGCGATCGCAGTTTTGGCAATTTCCCAACCGCGTTCCGCTTCGACGTAATCAAGTTCTTGGCGGGAGTTGCGCCACACAATTGCATCACGCCCACAGCGCTGATGATCGACAACTTCAGGATAGGATTGCTGTAATGCTGCGATCGCAGCATCTTCGGTATATCCACTTCCACCTTTGAGCCATTGCATTATCAGTACACGAGTAGAACCGGGATGATTTATACCGCGACCAATTGCCTGCAATGCTTTTCCTAAAGCACTTGTAGATTTACCCTTACCTGCACCAGTGTAAATTTCAATACCTTTTATATCTTGGAGTTGAGCACCTTCATGATGGTGAGGCTTCATTTCCGAATGTAAATCGGCAATATCAAGGAGCTTTTGCGGGGCTGCACGTCCTGTCGCAATTACTTCTAATTCGGGGGATTTAGATTTAAGAGTCTTAACTACTTCATCAGTATCGAGCAAACCTAAATCGAGAATGGGGTTAATTTCATCCAGAACCACAACTGAGTATAAATTGGAAGCAATGGCACCTTTAGCGACATCCCAACCGCGTGCAGCTTCTTCACGATCAAAATTAGTGATACCGTTGACATCAAAAAATTCATCCCTTCCGGTACGAACTTGATCGATGAGATGGGGAAAGCCACTTTGTAAAGCTGCGATCGCGCCATCTTCATCATAGTCCCGCTCTGGCCCCTTGAGAAACCGTAGTAACAAAACGCGATTAGAATTATTTTGCGTGTTGATCCCTAAACCAATTGAGCGCAAAACTACACCCAATGCTGCTTGAGACTTGCCTTTTCCCGCGCCATCATAAACATGGATTTGCCCTGTAATTCTTTGTTGGCGCACTTGCGCTGTGCGAATACCGATGCCGTTCCTTGTCATCTTCCCAAAAGCTCTAATGTGGCAGTCTTACATCTTAGCTAAGGTTTTGTACCATCAGGAACAGAATATCTTGAGCGACTGTTACAAGATTTTATACCAGCAGAGATTGTGCAAAAAATGATACATAATCAATGATATCTTTAGAATTTCAGCTTGCAATTGCTTGCTAATCAAGGCTTCGAGGATTAACTTGACTCGAATTAAGACTATACATCGGGAAACTTATGTATTAAACAGCTTCAAAATGCTGGAAGAATGAGATAATTTCCCCCAACAACCACGACAGTATAGCTATACTTTCTCAAGTTACACACCCAACAGTCGTATGTTTGATTTACCTGGTTTTCCCTTTTTTGATTTAGCCCCAGTATTTCCACTGGGAGCAGTTTTGTTCAATTTTCTATTTTTTACACTCACAATCCCAGTCGAAGCCTATGTAATGACGATTAGGCTCAAATTTGACAAACGTACTAGTATATTTTATTCCATAGGCATCAATCTTTTTTCTGGGACATTGGGATGGGTGATATTTTTTCTAATTGAGCCAATTTTGCCCATAGGATTAAAGTCTGAGTTAATCAGTTTTGTCTTTTTTGATCAATTCAATCCTAGTTTGCGTGGCTTAGTTGTCATCACAGCTTTTATTATTTTCTTTGCGACGTTTTTAATTAAATTTTTCCTTTTAAAGCTAGTGTTACTTTCTCTACGCGATCTCAGCAAAGCTCCTCAACCTCAAGTTGAAGAATCGTCAACCAATCGTAGAACATCGCGACGTGGTACAAACAGATTTAAGTTGCAAAATACCAACTTGTTAACTACCATGCTAATTGCTAATTCCTTAAGTTATACCCTGATTAGTTTGATTATGATACTGCGGACAATTAGAGCTAATTGAGAATCGACAATAATTAATAGCTATTAACTCATTTTGCTCTGGAGTTAGCGATTGTAAGTATTAAAAGTCAACTAACTCTTCACAACTAACCAATAACTAATCACTGGAAATATGCAAATAGTAAGAGACTTATTTGGTCTATTTGGGATTCTTGAATTTGTCTATGAGCGCATCCGCAATATACTAATTCCGCCGCGTGCTTACTCATGGCAAACATTAATTTATCTTAGTATATTTTCTTGGGCTATGTCATCACTGTCAGAGCCACCAATCAAAAGTATAATTGCATTTTTTGGATGGGTATTTTTAATTGCTGGGACATCTTGGTATACAACCGATCAACCTTTACTTATTCCTGGCACTAATATGCCAGTAGGCTCTGTAATCACTGGTTTTTTAGTTAGTGTTTTTGCCTTCGGACATGAACAAGATGTACTCACTACTAGAACTATTGTTTTATGGCCGACTATAGCTGCAATCATTACAGCTATTCCCGAATTTTTTGAAGGAAGTGGTATTGATGTCAAGCGTCAACTTCCGAAAGCAGAAATTCGCCAGAGGATTATTGTTTTAGTTGCTTGTAGTTTCATCTTAAGTTGCTGGATACAACTATATTTCACTGTTGATAAATGGGTGAGACAATATCCTAGTATCCAAGCAGATGATATTAGTCGTAGCACTTTTGTGATTAGAACTGAACCGCAAGCAAAACTTCCAGAAAACGGTGCTTTAATTTTGAATCGTTTGCAGCCAAGAGTAGAGGAACAACTGACTGCTAGAGTTTGGTCTGAAGTCGAACGCTGGTTAATTGAAGCGCCCCAGAGAGTAAATAATTTGGGCAGAGATGTTATCCAAAATTTGAGCAAACAAAGTGGTAAAAAAGTTGATAAATTTCAGCCGCAAATTATTGAAGAATGGCAATTATGGAATGTTGATGCGAGGGTAAATAATAAGAAAGGTGGTGGATATCAATTAGATTTATTAACTATTTGGAATGGTCCAAGTTCTAGTTATAAACGCTACTTTTTACGTAAATCCTGTCAAGTTGATCCGGTTTCAGTTGCCGCCAATTCTGCGACTGTAAATATCCAAAAACCAGGTGAAAAAATTCTCGTTGCGGAAATTCAGTGCGAACCAACACCGAAGTTTTTTGCCGGTTCTCCTCCAGCAAAGCAGTAGTTGTCAGGGTAAATTGGGAACAAAGAAAGTATAGACAAGGGAAATGTAGTTGTTATATTTGTGATATTTTCTTCCCAATTCCCCTTAATTACTATCCATTAGCTATAACTATGAACTTAAATAGACCTTTTGTACTAGCAAGTAATGTATTTAAAGAAGTGGTGCGCGATCGCATCTTGTATATTATTGGTATTTATGGGCTAATACTTGCCGTCGCCATGCGTTTGTTGCCAGACTTGGCAGCATCAACAGAAGCAAAGATGCTACCCGATTTTGGGTTGGCGGCAATGAGTGCCTTGGGTACGATTGTGGCGATATTTGTGGGGACGGGTTTAGTCAATAAGGAAATTGAAAAACGGACGATTTTGATGTTAATCTCCAAACCCGTTAGTCGTGCTGAATTTATCAGTGGTAAGTTCATCGGCTTATCATCAGTTTTAGCCGTATTGGTGGCGGTAATGACGGGTATTTTTTTGGGATTGATGAAAATTGCCAAAGTATCCTACTCTCTTGAGAGTATCGCGATCGCGTCTTTATTTTTACTACTACAATTATGTTTAATCGCAGCTGTCGCCATTACTTTGGGTGTGTTTACTAGTTCGTTGCTAGCAACAGCTTTAACCTTCGGTATTTATTTAATGGGTAATATTTCTCAAGATTTACTCAAGTTAGGTAATCTCAGTAATAACCCCACTGTCGAAGGTATTACTAAAGTCTTATATCTTGTTTTACCCGACTTATCGCGATTGGATTTAAAAAATCAAGCTGTTTATGGAATGCAAGCATTACCAAACACAACTGCATTAATTACTAATGCTGGTTATGGATTACTTTACAGTGTGATGTTACTAACATTAGCAATATTGATTTTTTCAAAACGCGAATTTTAAAATATAGATGAGGAGATGGAGAGAGGAATAACTAAGTTTCCTCGCTCCAGGTTCGTAATTGCAAATATACAAGAATTAAAGTCACTGCTAAGAGTATTGTTGCGGCGGCGGCGGCATAACCAAAATCGAATTGGGCAAATGCCTCTTGATAAATATAAAAAACAAGTAAATTGGTAGAATTTAAAGGGCCACCACCAGTCATAACATAAACCTGTTCAAAACTTCGTAATGTAAAAATAATTGTTGTGACAATTACAAATACTAAAGTTGGACGTAAGCCAGGTAGAGTAATATGCCAAAATTGCTGCCAACCATTAGCACCATCAAGTTCAGCAGCCTCATAACGACTGGGTGGAATTGTTTGTAAACCCGCTAAAAATACCACCATATTAAAACCTATTTGTTTCCAAATACTTAAAATAATTAATACTGGCATTGCCCAAAAAGTATCTCCCAACCAAGGTATTGCTGGTTCCATCCCCCACATATTTGTTAATAACATATTCACCGGGCCATCAGTTTGAAATATCCAGCGAAAACCTAAACCTGCGGCAACTAATGAAACAATTGAAGGGAGAAAATAAGTTGTTCTTAAAATACCGCGAATGGGAATACTGCGATTTAATAATGCTGCTAAACCCAAAGGAATAATCAAGCTCGGAATTACAGTTGCGATCGCAAAATATAAAGTATTACTAATTACCTGCCAAAAATCAGGATTGAGAATTAATCTGGTGTAATTTTTTAACCCAACCCAATAAGTCCCTACTGATGTAAAGCTTCCAGCCGTGAAGCTGAGAATAAACAGGTAAATTATCGGAAAAAGTATAAATAATCCTAATAAAATTAATGCTGGAGTCAGAAAAATCCAGGCTGCTAACGTATCATTATCTAAAATGTCGCCTTGATGATTACGGGAAGAAATCATGTTATGATTTGTGTCCATTTATTGACCTATTAGTAAATTTTCGTAAACATTGAATCATAATCAAGCTGTTTGATATTTGGATATGCAATGAATCATAACAATTTTCAGTTACAGCGATCACGATTTTCTCACTACACTTCTCCAAGAATACTCTTGGTGGTCTTGGTAATAATAATCACAACTGTAAGCCAAGAAGTCATTGCCAAAACAAATCCAACTCTACAAGCATCTCGAACTACAGCATTCACACAATCATCTCAGCAAATTCAGCAGCAACTAATCGGACATTGGCAAACCAAAAATGCCTCAAATTCTGAAATCATGAATTTTATTTTCACTACCGACAAAAAAGTATTTATGTGGTCTAATTCTGATAATCTGGCATATGAGTTAACTTACAAAGTCAATTCAGAAACAAAACCTATGCAGTTAGATATTATACCCAAAGACACAAGTCAAAAGGTAGAAACCATTTTTGAAATCACTGTTGATGGTAAAATGCGGTTAGAAATTATTAATGCCAGTCCAGGTAAATCTAGACCTACTAATTTCTCTAGCACCACACCTAGTTTTGAAAGAATATCGTCATCGATAATTCCTCCCAAAAACATTAAATTTTTTGACCCCACGGAGAAGAAATAAACCTCTGAGTTACATACAAATTCAAATTACCAACTCAAATAATAATTTTTTGGCTCAACATCTCTAATTTCATCTCCTTTTAGCCTTGAACATTTTCCTGTATTTACTTCGCAATGAAAACGACTATTCCTAATTCACCTCCAAGCTTGATTTGTCCTCCTATCGATAATAGTTTTGTCACTCGAGAAAATCCAGCAAAAATAGGAATATTGGCTTCTGGAAATGGCAGTAATTTTGAAGCAGTTGCTCAAGCGATACAACGCGGACAACTGAATGCAGAAGTTCGGGTTTTAATCTACAACAATCCTGATGCATACGCTGCAAAACGTGCAGAAAAGAGAAATATCCCGACAGTCTTATTAAATCATCGTGACTACGATAAACGTGAGGATTTAGATGTCGCTATTGTTGACGTGTTAAAGCAGAATGAGATAGAAATAGTTGTCATGGCAGGATGGATGCGAATAGTTACACAAGTTTTGATTAATGAATTTCCGAATAAAATTGTGAATATTCATCCGAGTTTACTACCCAGTTTTAAAGGCTCCCATGCCATCGAACAAGCATTTTTAAGTGGCGTAAAAATTACAGGTTGTACAGTACATTTAGTTTCCCTAGAAGTTGATAGTGGTGAAATTTTAATGCAGGCGGCTGTACCAATTTTACCTAATGACACTTTAGATAGCCTTCATGCCAGAATCCAAGTAGAAGAACATAAAATTTTACCTGCGGCAATTTCATTGATGTTAGCAAAGAAAAAGGTAATTTAAGCAGATATTTTTGTTATTCGTTTCGGTTAGCGATCGCAATCTTTAATTTATACGATTAAAATAATATCTAATATCCAATATCCAAGGTAATTTGCCAATATTAAAATTGTTATTTCCGTGGTTATCAACAAGCAGCTAAAACTGTTTCATTTTCCACAAATAACTGGAAATCAAATTAGTCAAAATATGAGCCACAATAGGCACTAATAAATTACCACTCAGGAGCGCACTAGCACCAAGTAATAATCCCACAATAGTCGCCCAAATAACATAAGGCCATTGTTGGGAGCCACTAAGGTGTAAAATACCAAAGAAAATACTAGATATAATTAGTGCAAAAATATTACTACCCAAAGCAGGTAACAAAACACCACGAAATAACAACTCTTCACTCAATCCCGGTAGTAATCCCAACCAAATCAAATCAGGTAAAGCTAAAGGTTTTAAAACAATTTCTAAGTAGTAATCTGCACTGCGACGATAAGCAGCATTGTACCGATATACAACACTGCTTACAGCCGTAATCAACAAACCTAAAATAATGCCGAACAAAAATTGCTTTTCATCCCAATGCCAATTCATCAGTGGGACATTGGCAAATTGCAGGCATATTTTAGCAACTACCCACAAAATAATGGCTGTTACTCCCATTGCCACAAGCACTTGGGTACGAGTTAAATAGGGAATTTCTGGTTCTTGGTTTTGCTGTTGCGCCACGGGAATTATAGTGTTAGGGGTTAACAATTAATTGATAAGATTTAATTGATAATGCTTAATAGTTCAGAATGATTGTGTTTTCTTTTATGTTGATTCAATCACTAATAACTAATAACTTAATAACTTAATAAATTTAGAGATGTATTTAAAGAACGCATTGCAGATGGGTTAATACCTGCTTTATGTGCTGCTATTACACCGATTGCTTCAAGATAAGAATTAACCTGTAATGATTTTACTCCTAGTGGCTGGGGTGGAACTTGTACTTGCGTATGATTCTCTTCTATCGCCACAATCAAACATTGTTGCTGACTCAAGCTCAATACGGCGCTACTACCACATGCACTTGCAGGCACAATCACCGCATCAACTTGATTAGCCCAAATATCATTCAATGTGGGGTAGCCACCTGAAACAATAAATTGTGGGGCACGGTGTAAGCCAACAAGAACACTTGGTATAAAAGTATAGCCGATTTCTTCGGCTGCGGAACGGGGAGACAACTGAGAATCCAATGGTGGTGGCAAGAAAGCAGGCCCATGGGCGCAGGGTATCTGGAATTCCCGTACTATCAAATGACTAATTACCGCTTCTGCTCCAGCGATCGCATCTACTCCACATCCCATGCGATAATTTCTATCAGTCTCTTCATCTACCTCATCGGGAAATCTGGCAATTACTGCGATGGCATTTGCCCCAGCTTGATTGATTAATATATCTGCTGCCCTGAGTAAACTATCTGGATTTCCAATCGTTCCCCAACTTGTACCTGATGCAGCTATACGTAATTCTACATTTAATGGGGAATCAGTAATTACATAGTCTTGTACCATTAGCCCCAGTGTTGCCCTAACTGCATCTACTGCCTGCAACTGTCGCAACTGTAATTCTGGCTCAATCCCTTGGTCTAAAATCACACCAATTTTATTTTGATGAACGGGATGTAAACCCCATTCGCCCGCCGCAAATTTATCCAGTCCATACCCTTCCACATAGAAGCTATTGGGTATATTCCAGTACAACATAGCTCCATTCATCACATTGGGATGTGTAATCAGCCTGTCAACAACCTGCGATATTGCTTTGGCAACAGGTAATGCATCCCCTGCATAGCCTCCGATCGCTGCGCCTATGCCTGTTGGTATGATTAATATGGCAGTGTATGGACGCATATAAATAGTTAGAGATTAATAAATTTTTGAATCAGTAATAGCGAATTTTTTTATTCACAATTATAGGCTATGTATTGCTTTCATCTGGAGTTTTCTATTGTAATTGTCTATAAACAATTAGCCTGAACTTAAAATATTTAGACAATAAGTTCAGTTTTGCAAAATTTTTCAAAATCATGTTGGGGCAGCACAGGTAATAATTTTTATATTGTTCAATTCAATATAAATTCAATTATTCACGTGTCTGCACCCAACCTACAATTAATCTATGAAATTACTACAATTACTTTGTAATGACTGCTTCAACTGTAGCTTTTTGTTTCTCAACATCTACAGCAGTTACAGCCCAACGTAAAGGTTCACCCTGCTTTTTCAACTCTGTTTCAATCGCCTTTTGTAACTCCGTGGGAGTTTCTTCTAAATCGATTTCAGCCAAAATAAAATGTGTAGTCATAATTATATTCCTCGTTGATTGACTGATATTGAAACTTTCAAAACTCCGCGAACACCTCCGCGAAAAAAAACAAATAATTACTTTCCAAACTGCTTTTGATATACGATTTCTTCTTGGTCAGTTACTATTTTCAAATCTGAACGCGGATAAGAAACACAAAGCAAAGCATAACCATCTTTCTGTAAATCGGGACTGATGCCCATTCCTTCGCTTTGGTCTACTGTACCACCATTAGTAATTTTTGCTGCACAGGTAGTACAAACACCAGCGTGACAGGAAGCTGGTAATTCCCAACCTGCTTTTTCTGCTACTGATAAAATAGTCTCATTTTCGGGAACTTGGATTGTCAGGCTATGACCTTGATGATTAATCTCAACAGTATAGGTTTGAGTCATATCAAAAAATAGTACGCTGTTACCAACAGAAGCAATATTCTAACTTAAAAACGGTATTCCACCAAAATATTAAACTGGAATTAGGAGTTATGGTAAAGCGCCTCGATCGCAATTAAAAATTGGCAATATTGCGATCGTGATAAGTCTTTGGCTAACAAACACCTAAACTAAAAACACAGTGCATTTATATTTTATCGATTAAATCTCTGTGAGATTGAATATCTTGACAAATGCAAAAGTAATTGCCAGCACTAGTAATTTTTGGATTGAATTTTGGAGCGCAGAATGTTGGAATCATACCGCAAACACCTTGAAGAGAGAGCCGCATTAGGAATACCCCCATTGCCGCTAGATGCAAAGCAAACATCAGAATTGTGCGAATTACTGAAAAATCCACCAGTAGGTGAGGAACAGGTATTACTGGAATTATTACGAGACAGAATTCCTCCTGGTGTTGATGCCGCCGCATATGTCAAAGCTGCTTTCCTAACAGGTATTGCCAAAGAAGAAATTAGTAGTCCCCTGGTTTCCCCAATTGAAGCTGTGGAATTGTTAGGGACAATGATGGGTGGTTACAATGTCCAATCATTAATTGATTTACTCCAAGTTCCCACCGTATCGGTTTCCACATCATCAGCAACACCTTTAGTCATGGGTGGACAAGGAAAAGAACCAATCGCAGCCTATGCCGCCGCCGCTTTAAGCAAAATTTTGTTAGTGTATGATGCCTTTCACGATGTGGTGGAATTATCCCAAACTAACCCCTTTGCCAAGCGTGTAGTTGACTCCTGGGCAGAAGCAGAATGGTTTACCTCTCGTCCCCAGTTACCAGCGTTTATTAATGTCACAGTTTTTAAAGTCCCTGGAGAAACCAACACCGACGATTTATCTCCCGCCCAACACGCTACCACCCGTCCCGATATTCCCATGCACGCACTGGCAATGTTGGAAAGTCGGCAACCGGGAAGCTTAGAAACGATCGCGAAGTTGAAAGAGAAAGGATATCCAGTTGCTTACGTTGGTGATGTCGTTGGTACTGGTTCCTCCCGCAAATCGGCGATTAATTCAGTCCTCTGGCATATGGGTAACGATATTCCCTGTGTCCCCAACAAACGGGCAGGTGGCTACATACTGGGTGGTACCATCGCCCCCATTTTCTTCAATACCGCCGAAGACGCAGGCGCATTACCCATCGAATGCGATGTCTCCAAGATGGAAACAGGGATGGTAATTACTATTTACCCTTACAAAGGTGAAATTACTAACGAAGCCGGCGAAATCATCTCTACTTTCCAACTCAAGCCCGACACTATCCTAGATGAAGTTCGCGCAGGTGGACGCATACCCCTCTTAATTGGACGTACCCTCACCGATAAAACCCGTGCAGCATTAGGTTTATCACCCAGCTATATTTTCACCCGCCCCCAACAACCACAAGACACTGGAAAAGGCTACACACTCGCGCAAAAAATGGTCGGGAAAGCCTGCGGTTTACCTGGAGTACGCCCCGGTACATCCTGCGAACCGATTATGACTACCGTTGGTTCCCAAGATACCACAGGACCTATGACCCGTGACGAACTCAAAGAACTTGCTTGTTTAGGTTTCTCCGCAGACTTAGTCATGCAGAGTTTCTGTCACACCGCAGCATACCCCAAACCCGTTGATATCAAAACCCATGCCGAACTTCCCGACTTTATTGCCCAACGGGGTGGCGTGGCATTGCGTCCCGGCGATGGTATCATCCACTCATGGTTAAACCGGATGCTCCTACCTGACACCGTCGGCACAGGTGGCGACTCCCACACCCGCTTCCCCTTAGGTATATCCTTCCCGGCAGGTTCTGGTTTAGTTGCATTTGCCGCCGCTTTGGGGGTAATGCCCTTAGATATGCCGGAATCAGTATTGGTGCGCTTCAAAGGTGAATTACAACCAGGTGTCACCCTCCGAGATATCGTCAACGCAATTCCCTACGTCGCCATTCAAAAAGGTTTATTAACAGTCGAGAAAAAGAATAAGAAAAACATCTTTGCTGGCAAAATTTTGGAAATTGAGGGTTTACCAGATTTAAAAGTCGAACAAGCATTTGAACTTACCGATGCATCCGCTGAGCGATCGTGTGCTGGTTGTACTATTAAACTCAGTATTGATACTGTGGCTGAATATATTCGTTCCAATGTTTCACTGCTGAAAAATATGGTGGCACGAGGTTACGGTGATGCCCGAACCATTATGCGTCGCGTTGCCAAAATGGAGGAATGGCTGGCAAACCCAGTATTAATGGAGGCTGATGCTGATGCAGAATACGCGGAAGTAATTGAGATTGATTTGAACGAAATTAAAGAACCAATTGTTGCTGCACCTAACGACCCTGATAATATCAAATTACTCTCGGAAGTTGCCAATGATCCTGTACAAGAAGTATTTGTTGGTTCCTGCATGACAAATATTGGACATTATCGGGCGACAGCAAAAGTATTAGAAGGTGCGGGAAAAGTCAATGCCAGATTGTGGATTGCACCACCGACTCGTATGGATGAAACCCAATTGAAAAAAGAAGGGGTTTACGACATTTTTGTAGCGGCAAATGCGCGGACAGAAATGCCAGGATGTAGCTTATGTATGGGAAATCAAGCCAGAGTTGCAGATGGGACAACGGTGTTTTCAACCTCTACGAGAAACTTCAATAACCGTATGGGTAAAGATGCTCAAGTTTACCTAGGTTCGGCAGAGTTAGCAGCAGTATGTGCGTTGCTCGGAAGGATTCCCACTGTGCAGGAATATTTAGATATTGTTGGGGAGAAAATACAGCCATTTGCTGATAATTTGTATCGTTATTTGAACTTTAATCAAATATCAGGTTTTGAAGATGAAGGTAGGGTAATTAGTAAGGAGGAAGAAGCCAAGATTTTGGAGGTGAGTATGAAGTAATAATGACCTAAGACTCTACCCTTCTTCCCTCAGAGGGAAGGAGGCAAGATTTTATTTTCTTAAATATTTCATTAGACAATCTCCGCTTCGGTGAGTAAGAATTTTTATACTTAATTTTTCAACAAAAATAGAATTTGTTTATCTTTAATCTAATAAATATGATAAGTATATATTAGCACATAAACTAATTATACAGCATGAAAGCATCTGAAACTACGTTACGTAACTTACTTGAAGGTGGAAAACAGTTTCAAATCCCCCTATTTCAACGTCCATATTCTTGGCAAAAGGAACATTGGGAAACTTTATGGGGAGATTTAATGAAAATTTATAACGATGAGGTTAAAGGCTCTTATTTTTTAGGTCCTATAGTCACTCAAGCAGAGTTAGGAACAGCAGATGGGATTACACCCTTTGTTGTAGTTGATGGACAACAACGTTTAACTACTTTAAGTATTTTATTAGCTTCATTACGTACTTTTCTTAAAAAAGTAGATAAGCAAATCTCAGAACAGATTAATGAATTTTATCTAATAAATAAATACCAGAAGGGAGATGAATTTTATAAAATATTACCAACCCAAGATGATTGTGATGTATATAAAAGTCTGATCAATAATAAATCTATTAAGGATATTAAAAAAGGAGGGCAAATATATGATGCCTACAAATTCTTTGATAGCAAACTGAAGAAACCAGACCCAGAAGAGGAGATAGAGCTAGATTATTTAAAATTAAAAAATATAGTTTTAGAATGTTTAGTTTTAGTCAATATTACAACTGATAGTAGTGATAATCCATACCTAATATTTGAAAGCTTAAATAATAAAGGAGAAGATTTAAGTCAAGCAGATTTAGTTCGCAATTATCTATTTATGAATTTACCTAAAGAAAAAAGGGAAGATGTTTACAACAATGATTGGCTACCTCTGCAAAACAGTTTTAAGCAGAAAATGGAAAAGCTCTACGCCAAAGAATTAACTAACGCATTTTGGTTTTACTTACGAAAAGATGGTGAATCAATCAGTGAAAAATCTGTTTACCAAACAATTAAAAAACGCTTTGATGTTTTTAAAAATGATAACAAAAAATTTTACGAAGAATTGAAAAAATTAATTCAATTTGCATACTATTATCTACGTCTTAACTTTCCAGAGAATGAACCAGAATATAGTCTAAAGCAACGGCATGAAAGATTGAAGCGGCTAGACTTTACGACCTGCCATATTTTTCTGTTAAATATTTATCACGACTACGAAACAAATAAAATATCTTTGGATGATTTTAAAGAAATTATAGATATTCTAGAATCTTATTTTGTTCGTCGATGGTTATGTAAAATTTCGACTAGAGCATTAAGCCAAATTTTCGATAATTTATACAAACAAATCATTGAATCTAAACCAGATAATTTAGTCTCTGGTTTACGCAGTGTTCTCATCAGTTATACTGGGAATAAAGTTTTTCCTGATGATATTTTATTTTGTCAAGCCTTGATTGAAGAACAGCTTTATAATAGTAAAAGTTCAACAGCTAATGATAGGGTAAAATTTTTACTAGAAAATATTGAAAAAACCTTGAGTAAAGAACAGGTTATTACTAAGGAACTGACTATTGAGCATGTTATGCCGCAAACCCTAACACAACCTTGGAAAAATATGTTAGGAACAAGCCATATGAGTATAAAGACAAAATGGCTTCATACATTAGGTAATCTAACTCTTACTGCTTATAATGCAGAATTATCAAATAAGCCATTTGATGAAAAAGTCAAATATTTTACCAATAAGAGTAATGTTAGTCTGAATAAATATTTCCATAAATTGGAAATGTGGAATGAGGAAGAAATAAAGAAACGTGGCAAATATTTAGCAAATATTGCGATTAAACGATGGTCAAGGTAACTGAAGTTATTTTAACTATGCAACTTTTCAAAGGGTTTTACATAGCAAAGAAATTGATTGTTACTTTCCATAGGATTGCAACAACACTACCTTCGATATCAAGAAAAACACGTATTTTCTAATTATGTGGTGTAACTCAAAAATATTAGGACTTACGCAATCGTAACAAGTAAATAAGACTTTGAGATTGATTCCTTACGTCCCAATGACGGAAATACGTTGGACTTGCGTAAGTCCTGAATATCTAAATAGTATCTTCTCTCTAACTTTCAATCGGTTGAGAATGTTTTTGATTGTATAAATTATCGCAATACAATGCCCAAGCTGCACCAAATAAACCCGATAATGAACCTGCGATCGCAGCTACAATTCCCCAACCGATAGGGCCTGTCCAATTCGCAATTTCTTTTAAAATAGCTGTGCTGGCTTTGCTAATCACATAAGCACTTCCGGCACCAACTGCACTGACTAAACCTAATTCTGTCAGCATCTCGACAACGCTTTTATTCGATAAGTCTTCTTCAAAATAAATACGCCAAATTTTTGTATACATTAAGATATCGGAAGCGGTTAACAAAATTTGTTTGGGGATTTCTCCTCCAGGAGTTGGTGCGGCGGCAGCTGTGGCACTACCAATAGCATAAGTGGCGATCGCTAAAGTTGTATCTAATCGTTTTTTGCCTAAATCATTCACCTTTCTATCTCCTCAAAAGCTATCTTTGATTAAGGGGGTGTTTGTGCTTACATCAATCATAAACAAGGACAATGGATAATCAGTAAAGGATAGATAAAATAAGACTGGATTTTCCCGCAAAGTTGACATCATCAAGCTTACATACTACAATGTAATACAAAAGTAGGTAAAAATTAAAAAATATATTGTTCAATGTGTTGTTTGATTGCAAATCGAAGAATTTTAAGTAAATATACGGTTAGTTTTTAAATTAATAAATGCGATCGCATTCCTTGTTGATTCGGTTTTTGCAGTGAATATTAATCTAACTTAATGTTTACTCAATAAAGCTTAATTTAAAAAAATGAGTAAAACTAGGGAAGGTAGGGATTGCAGGTGAAAGACGCTTTTATACTCTGGCGAGTTAGATATAAGTAGTTTATAGTACGCTTACTGAAACCAGTAGTGTCTTTGCGAGTATCCTCACCCGATGCTTAATACTAGTCCGAATTAAAACACGATATTAAGTCTGATATATAAGTCTGAAATATGGATTTTGATTATTTTAGAGGCAATGACGGTTCTGCCGAAAATAGAAATCGTCATAACTTACTTTCTAGTGGTTGGCGACCTTTTCGACGGGATTTTGATATAGGATATTTCTGGCAACTGTTTCAAAATGATACCCATGAGTTGACGCAAAAAAGTGTTAACCTTGCGAGCTATTATGCGGATGCTTTGGGACGAAAACAATATGCTTGGTGGGCAAATATCTTAAATGTGGCTTCAGATTATACTCGTGGGGAATTGGAGAAATATTGGAATTATATTACTCCGGAACCGCTCACACCTGACCATCGCTACAAAGATATTTTGAGTACGGAAACACCAATTGTACAGTTTGTCAGTCGCAACAGTATTCCCATTGACTATGTACTCAATCGTTTGCAAGAAATTACTGTTTTGCGAAGCCTGGAAATACTCAGTCGTCCTGATATAATTACGCAATATTATTCAGAGCGGGATTTTTATTTCCCTGTCGAAAAGTTTATTAATTGGGAACGTCTTGATGTTCTCAATACAGTGTTTGCCTATTGGTCAAAATATGACGTTTGGTTGCAAATTGACCCTTATGATCGGGGTAGGCGACATTATACTTTAATGGCAAAAAATCTTGCGCCATTAATTAACAAATCCACTTACGATTTGGCGGTAATGCTAAGTGGATATCAAAGTCGCGTTGGTAAGGTTCACAGTCAATTTCCCATTCGCAGTTTTCCCAACAGCATCCAAGATTTTACCGATGCAGTACAGCAAACTGTTCTCAACCAAAATCAGCTAGCTGTATTGGTGCATGGAGAACCGGGAACTGGAAAAACAGTATGGACACAAGCTGTTGCTAAAGAGATTTTAATGCCTTTAGGGTACGTCATTTTTATTCTCGACCATGATGCGATCGCAAATTTTGTGCCGCCTACATATTTAGAACGTATCTGTATCATTATTAATGAGGCTGACAACCTAGCTCAAAACCGTGCCTCTGAAGTCGCACAGTATAACAATAAGACGGAGCACATATTGAGTTTATTGGATGGAACCCTTTATCAGAGTGTCATTGATGAAGGTGGTATTCACATCCAACAGCGTCTAGTTATCCTCATGACTTGTAATACTACTGAGCGTCTCGACCCCGCAATGTTACGTAAAGGTCGTGTAGACTTAATGTGTGAGTTTACACAAAAATTTGTTTAAGTTCGTCAGATAAATTAGAAGGTAGAACATCTGATATTTCACTCCCATACTCTACATGGGAGTGAGCATCACTTAAAATCCATAGACGCACAAGCGACGGCTCGTAGAGAAATATTATGTGCGGTTAAATATTTATCATTCAGACGGACACAGAGACTTAGAAACGTGGATAAATTTTAATCGTCAGTAATTTAGACAGATATGATTTAATCCAAAATCGAAATTAAATTACCAAGCTTCTGCCCAATAAACAATTGTCGAATCTAAACGACTAATTGCAACCCCATAACTATAACCGTGATTCCACTTAAATTCTTGTTGCCCTTTGTCTTCTGCGCCTAATACAAATACATCGTAATCTGGGGGAAAGGATGCATTTTCAGTATCTTCGCTAGTATAAAAGAATGTTGTGGGTACACCATTTGCTTGATTACTGTGGTCGTTAGTATCACCACCCTTGTATTTGTACTTCGCCGTAGTCCTATATTTGGCGATCGCGCTAGCGATAGTCTTTTGCGGTTGTTTGAATTTTACCTGGAAAGCACTCCCGCCTTGTGTGGATGGGGGAAAATAAACGAGACGAACATTCGTGGCGTCGGCTGGTATGGCTTCCGGAAAATGACTTATTTGTTTACGTTCTGACCAAAGTTTGTAGCGAATATCACCATACTTATTACTATCTTTAACTATTTTGGTTTCTTGGCTTTTGTCCAATGCTTGACTCAGAACAAAGCCTCCTCCAACTAGCCCAATTCCGCCACATACCATTAATAAGATTGTTATAATTTTGACAAAATCCGATTTTCTCATCGAGTTGGGTGCTTGTTAAAGCTTTTGAAGTCTTATTACCCAACTACTACATGAATCAGTAATTTTCCGTATCTAGCCCCAGATATATTGACAAAATTTAAATAAATGCTTCCGCGTTTACACTATTGTTAATTATAAATATTGAGTTATATGGGACGCACTCGTTCAAAATCTGATTTGCCTAGCAAAATTTGTCCTGTATGTGGACTACCTTTTACCTGGCGAAAAAAATGGCAAAAGTGCTGGGACGAGGTAAAATATTGCTCCGAACGATGCCGTCGCCGACGATCGCAGGTTACAACAGATGATTAGTGAATGACGAGTGGCAGGTGAAGGGACAGGAAAATGCGGAGACACTGAGAAATATTTAAACACTATTTTTCCCTCTCCCTTTCCCCGTATCTCCAGACTACTTGACACAAGGGGTGAAACCCATACAATTAAGTGCTTACCGTTTCCGCGTCATTCAATTACCAATTCCCAACAATTAAGTATAAAAACGGAGTTATAAGGTGCAACCTAAATTAATTATTCATGGTGGAGCAGGTAGTTCACTTAAAGGTAAAGGTGGAGTTGAAGTAGTTAGGCGATCGCTCTATAAAGTCATTGAGGAAGTTTATGCTTTGCTGACATCGGGTGGCAGCGCTAAGGAGGCGGTTGTACTCGGTTGTCAATTGTTAGAAGACAATCCCCGTTTTAATGCTGGTACGGGTTCGGTACTACAATCCGACGGGCAAATCCGGATGAGTGCTTCTTTGATGGATGGTACATCTCAACGTTTTAGTGGTGTGATTAATATTTCGCGGGTTAAAAACCCCATTGAATTAGCCCAATATTTACAATCTTCACCTGATCGCGTTCTTTCCGATTATGGTGCAGCAGAATTGGCGCGGGAGTTACAAATCCCCAGCTACAATGGTTTAACTGATTTGCGATTGCAGGAATGGATGCAGGAGCGCCAAGATAATTTTCAACGCACTATGGCTGGTGTTGTCGCTGAATCTGATTTCGCTGAACATGAATCGTTTGAAAGCCAACTTACGGAAAGTACCACAGCCCGCAGAGGCACAATTGGTGTAGTTGCTTTGGATACACATGGTAACTTAGTTGCTGGCACATCTACAGGTGGAAAAGGTTTTGAACGGATTGGTCGTGTCAGTGATTCGGCTATGCCGGCGGGAAATTATGCAACACAGTATGCGGGTGTTAGCTGTACAGGTATTGGTGAAGATATTATTGATGAATGCTTGGCAGCCAAAATAGTGGTACGTGTCACTGATGGAATGTCGTTGCAGGAGGCAATGCAGCGATCATTTGCGGAAGCTCAGACAAATAAAAGAGACTTAGGCGCGATCGCACTTGATGCTAGAGGTCATATTGCTTGGGGCAAAACCAGTGAAGTCATCCTCGCAGCTTACCATAACGGTGAAAGGATGGGCGATACCTTGGAAATTCCCGAAGGAACACAAGTTGGGAACGGGGAAATGGGATGACAAGGAGAGGGAGAGTGGGAGATGGGGAGATGGGGAGATTAATAAAAAACCTCTTTCTTCCTTGTCCCCGCATCCCCGCATTCTTCTTACTTTCTCTGACTTTCTCGTTTCTTCGTTACCCAACCGGGCTTCATCACCGGGCGTTCGCGGGCTATTACTAAACAATCATCAGGGATATCTTGAGCGACTGTAGAGCCTGCGGCAACATAAACATCATTACCAAGGTTAATGGGCGCGACAAGGACGCTATTAGAACCTGTACCTGTGCGATCGCCTATTTTTGTTGGATGCTTTTTAAAACCATCATAATTGGCGGTAATTGTTCCTGCGCCAATATTTACTTTGGTTCCGGTTATGGTATCACCGAGATAGGATAGATGAGCGACTTTGGTATTATTACCTAATGTCGTATTTTTTAACTCCACAAAATTACCAATACGACATCCTTCGCTTACCTGAGCATGTCCGCGCAAGTGAGCATAAGGCCCAATTGTTACTGATGATTTAATAATACTATCGGTAATTACTGAAAATTGGATGGTGGTGTTCTCACCAATTTCGCTATTTTCAATTAAACTTCCAGGTCCAATTCGACACCCCGTTTTGATAACTGTATCACCTCGCAGATGCGTTTGTGGTTCGATAATTACATCTGGTTGCAATTCAACTGTTTCATCAATTGTGACGCTATTGGGATCAATAATAGTTACACCAGCAGCCATCCAACTTTCTTTAATTCGTCCTTGTAAAATCTCATAAGCGCCAGCTAATTGCAAGCGATCGTTAATACCCAAAATTTCTTGGTAATCTTCAACATCTACCGCCATGACAGGAGCAACCTGTGTCACTGCATCGGTAAGGTAATATTCTTTCTGGGCATTATTTGCCTCTAAATGCGGCAATACCTTGGCTAAATCTTGCCAGCGAAAGCAGTAAATTCCGGCATTGATACGACGATTTTGCTTTTGGGCAGCAGTACAGTCTTTATCTTCGACGATTTGCTGAACAATATTATCACCATTACAAAAAACGCGCCCATAACCCTTGGGATCATGCAAATGTGCTGTGAGGATAGTTGCAGCATTTTTGTGATCTTGATGGGTCTTGAGGAGATTTTCTAGGGTTTGTTGACGTAATAGAGGTACATCTCCATTTAACACCAGCAAATCACCATTGTAACCTTCTAAATGTGGCAATAATTGCTGGATAGCATGACCTGTTCCCAACTGTCTAGTTTGTTCGACAAATTCTAAATTGGGTATTGACTGCATTGCAGCTTTAACTTCTTCACCCTGGTATCCAACTATTATCATCCGTCGTGAAGGTTGCATCGGTTCAACACTATTTAAAACCCTCTCAACAAGCGATCGCCCACCTAAAGAATGTAAAACTTTAGGTAGAGTGGATTTCATCCTTGTTCCTTTTCCTGCCGCCAGAATTGCTACGACTACCATAATTAGGATTAGCTGTGTGTGTGCGATGAACTAAGTAAATAAGTTCAGGCAAATGATAACAGCTAACAAAGCATTACTCATAGGCAATATCTCAGGAAACTGCCAAAGTGCCTCTAGTTAATGACAACACAAAAGGTATGCGGGACACAGAAAGAAAAGTCTTCTCCGTGCCGCCGTAGCTCCCTCTTCTCAATTTTCTGCCCAATCCTTTAGTCATAATTATCTGGACAGATTGGAATCATTGCGTTTGAGAATAAACTCGGTAAATTGCTGCATTAATTGAGGATTACGCCAGCCTTTAGCGGTTTCCTCCGTCATAATTTGTAGTGCTTCTTCAGGTGTATAAGCGGGTTTATAGGGACGTTCACTGCTCAAAGCATCATAAATATCAATAATTTGGAATACTTGAGCAATATAAGGAATTTCATCACCTTTGAGCCCATCAGGATAACCCGAACCATCCCACCGTTCGTGATGATGACGAATGATGGGAATCACACCTCTAGTCGTGCGAAGAGGTTGACAAATTTTTTCGCCAATCAAAACATGCTGACGCATCATTTCCCATTCCTCGGGCGTTAATTGTCCCCTTTTGAGCAATATCGCATCAGGTATTCCCACTTTGCCGATATCGTGAAGGTATCCCCCCCACATTAAGTCACGAATTTGATTGCGTCCCAGGTTGAGATACTCGCCAAATTCTTTGCCTAATTGTATCAAGCGTTCGCAATGGTTACCTGTATTGGGATCACGACTTTCAATTGCCCGTGCGATCGAAAATAGCACTTGTTCGGCGTGATCTAAGTCTTCGTTCAAGCGCTTTTGCATCACCAAAGACTTTACTCGCGCCGCCAATTCTAAACGATCAAAAGGTTTACTCAAAAAATCATCAGCCCCGACCTCAATACCGCGAATACGCGATCGCCTATCGTTTAATGCTGTGATAAAAATTACCGGGATTAACCGTGTTTGTTCATCTTGTTTAATATTCTGGCAAACTTCAAACCCGTCCATTTCGGGCATCATCACATCCAGCAAAATCAAATCTGGTTGTTTTTGAGCTACCAGAGCGATCGCAGCAGCACCACTGTCTGCTTCAATCACTTCATAACCCTCAATCGCCAACAGCGCCACAGCCGTCATCCTGCTTGCAGCATGGTCATCAACCACTAAAACTTTTGGCTTATCTAAATCAAAACCATTGACTTGCGAACCTTTGCTATACTCTGTCCTTGAGCCGAAGGAATCATAACTAGAATCAGTACAAAGGTTTACCCAGGAAGTTATTGCTCCATTATCTTCTGGCAATAGGTCTTGCTTTGATAAGCTTAGAGGATAACCTTGTGCCTGTAAGCTGATAGCACCATTTGAACCAATATCCTTTGGTGTATTTAAGGAGTTTGACCCGCCCATTGATTTTTCGGTAGAGCCTGTATAATTGGATTTCCAAACCACGAAGGCGCTCCAATTTTTAAATAAATTTACAGTTCGACTTTTCAAAAACAATTTTATTACTCAACTGGATTCCTGTTTTCATTACTTTTGATAAGTCTTGCAAACGATAACATTTACTTAACTCTTTGTAATGTATTTTCTCCAGTTTTTCCATGTTTTTGGGAGTTTTGAGAAAATGGTTTCCAAAACTCTTTAATGATAAATATAGTATGAGCAATTATTGCAAATCTTAAATCAGGTGTTTTACGGAGATTTCTCCACATGACTATTAGTTCCAAAATACTCTCATTGTTCAATTTATCTCAAACAGGCTCGTGATGGAACAAAATCTGATTTTGTCACTATGTTAGCCAAACAATTTATAAAATAATTTACACATTTTTCATCAATTATCAATAAAATTTATCAAAGTTTAGTAGATTCACGAATGTCTATAGATTATTGATGCTGAAAATTAGTGATAATTACCACATTGAATGAGATTGAATCCGGTAAATCACTTATAACCCGCGTCATCCATTTACCAATACAATTTAATCAAGACCGTTGTCATCTTATTCTTTTGATAGTGAATTATATTTATGTGCTCTATCCCAGCGTTTTCGCCAATGTGAAGTTGGTTCCAAATTTGAGTATTGCTGCTCTTGTTTGCGCCTCTCTAATATTACTGCTGCCGAATCGCATAGTTGGGAGTCGCGATAGGGAATTGCAGCACGAGTTTGTAAATGTTCTAGTTCAGATGTTGACAGTCGGGGAAGAATTGCCCCCTCAGCTTGTGGATATATGGCGATCGTACCTGGTGCTTTTCTACCAACAGGGGGAGTCGAACCAATTTCTAAACCTGATGTGAGCAATGCTGTACGTACTGATGCAGCACAAGAATAAGTTGCCAGTCTACCAGTCAAAGATAAGCACTGAGAGACAAGTTGCATAAATTCGATTGTCCAAAGTTGCGGACATTGTGGAGGCGAGAAGGGATCGAGGAAAATGGCATCAGCTTGAAATCCAGATGTAATTACTTGTTGAATAGTGTTACGAGCATCACCTAATAATAAATTGGCTTTAATATTTTTTGCCTCTAGGTAATGATGTTCAGAAATTCTAATTAAAATATCTAAAATATCTATCTTTGCGGAGTTCCAATGATTAAATAATTGATTACTGATTGCAGCTTTAGGGACTGCTGAATTCAGTTCTAAAGCAATAATTTCGATATAGCAATCAGGATTAATAGACCAAATCGTTTGGAGCGCCGCCGCAGTGTTATAACCCAGACCGTAGCAAATATCTAAAATTCTGATAACTGATTTTTGAGCTTGAACTTCTATTTGTGTCGGGACAACGAATTTATGTATACTTTCTTGGTAAGCCCCATAATGGCTGTGAAATAATTCATCAAACTCTTCCGAGAAAAAAGTAAATGAACCGTCAGCAGTGGGCTGGGGAATAAATATTTCTTGATTTGACATTAGCTTGAATAGTTAAAAAAGTGAAATGGATCAATATTGAGTCAGGTTAATATTTGAGATTTTGTCAAGCGAATGTAGGTATTGGGTATAATTAAGTAAGTCGGCACGATAAAAACCATGTATGTTTAGTTTTTTAAAAACTGTAGAATGACCAATTTATAAGCTATTCGCTGATTTTACATTTCGTCACATAGCTTGATTTTTTAACGCCGACTTACTTACGTGTTTTTATTAAAATTAATTTACATAATTTTTGTAATTCTCACCAATATAATTAATAATTACTAAATTAATGACTAACAGCTAAACAATAACTAATGACAAATGACTCTTGTGTTGTTTCGGCTCAATGGCTATTAAAGCATATTGATAACCCCCAAGTTGTGATTATAGATTGTCGTTTTTCGCTAGCTGATTCACAACTGGGAAAGCAACAGTATCAAACTAGTCATATAAGCGGTGCTTATTACCTCGATCTCAATTTAGACCTTTCTAGTCCCATTACAGAGCATGGGGGCAGACATCCCTTACCAGATATTGACCAATTATCAAAAAAACTCGCAAATATTGGTGTCAATTCTCAAACAAATAACTCTCAAGCAACTCTAGTTGTAGCCTATGATGATTCCCGCTTGGCTTTTGCATCAAGGTTATGGTGGCTACTGCGTTACTTAGGGCATGAACAAGTTGCTGTACTCGATGGAGGATTCACTGGCTGGTTATCGTTGGGTTATCCTGTGACTGATGCTATTCCCCCACAAAAAACTGCTAATTTTACGCCTAAATTACAGCCGCAAATGATGGTTGATTTTTCAACTGTCAAAACTTCCAAAGATACACCAGGCGTAGTTTTAGTTGACTCACGCGAAAACGATCGCTATCTTGGAATTAGAGAGCCAATCGACAAAATTGCTGGGCATATTCCTGGTGCTGTCAATTATCCTTGGCAAGATGTGACTAATGCTAATGGCTATTTATATCCTCAAAAACAACAACAGCAACGTTGGCAAGAAATTCAAGATAGCGAAGAAATTGTAGTTTACTGTGGTTCTGGTGTCACCGCATGTGTGAATTTACTCTCTTTGGAATTAGCTGGTATTTCCAATACCAAGTTATATCCTGGTAGTTGGAGTGATTGGATTAGTTATTAAAGAGGTGGGAGATAGGAGTTGAGATGTCTGAATTGAGAGAATTGAGGATAATTTTCAAATCATTACATCTGACGAAAATACTTAACCTCTACCAACATCATCAATTTCCTAATCCACATTTATTTCCAACTCTTAAAATCTACCCAATTCCCAATTGTAATTTACGCTGAAAAACCAACCACTAAAGTCAATGTTACGATCTGTCGAATTACCAATTGAGACCCCTGCTTGAGCGCTGACGCTACTGGTATCAGACAATCGATAGCTGAGGCTACTAAATAAGCGATGGTAAATATCTTCGCGATCGCGTTCAGTAAAATTAGATAAATTAAATTGGTAGTTGAGACCGACTTGTAGTGGCTGTTGGAAGGAATAATTTAACCCCAACCACAACGAATTAATCAGGCGATCGCGTTTTTCGGGTGTTTCTGCCAAACTGACGCGAAATTCATAATAGCTATCTAACATCAATTTGGATGTGAGGTTATCTCTACGCCCTAATGATAAGTGAAACGAGTTCTCATTCAGGAAGCGATCGCCCGATGCAAATCCATAACGTTGACTCTCTCTAGCATAAAATAACTGCTGGTTACTCCAGCCAATTTCACCATACATTTGCTTGGAAAGTTGATGATATAAATCTACATTCAAGCGAAGTTGATTGTAGTTAAATTCCGATTGATCGATGTAACGAATAATATTGCCATCAATCGAACCACTCAAGTATGTCTTTGCTCCTAATTTGACAGGAGCACTAGCTAGGGTTAAGCCAGAATAAATTAAACCATCTTGAATAGGATCAATATCCGATGAAAATAGATTGTTTGTCTGGAAAAAACTCACACGTCCCAGCAAAAAACCTATAGGCTTTGTTGCTGGTGTTGTTATGGGTGGTTTTTTAGTAGGTATAGATGGAGTTTCTGGGATAGGTGGCTGTTCAATTGGCGTTGGATTAGTGTTATTGGGTTTGGCAAGGATTGTCCCTAATTCAGTATTTTCTACAGGTTGTGGCTTGGCAATTATTGTTCCTAATTCTTCATTCGTTGTCGATTCAGGTAACTGTTGTTGTATCTCTGCTAGTTTTTGTAATAGTTGTTCTAATCTTTTACTGTAATCAACTTTCGGTGTTTCTAGACGTTGCTCAATTTCTGGTTTTAAATTTGGTTCGTTTGGTTGTGCTTCAACTTGTGGAGGTTCATTTGGTTTTTGAGGTGCAGTCCCCTCTGGCAGTGATTGAGCTATCTTAGCTATCGTTTGTGTTTGAAAATTTAAATATTGTGAACTTGGGAACTCTTCTAACTCATCCTCAGTCTCATATAAGGGTCGATTATCTACCCAATTATCACTAAAAGGTGGTATCTTTAATAGCATGTGTTTTTGATGTTCCCATCTCGTTGAGCTTGTAGCATTTACTGCATCTGCTTCAAATAACCACCAGCTTGCACTACTGCAAGTCAGCAAGCTCCAAAATAATAGAAGTTTCCAGTTCTTGTAGAATTGCATCTTTCTAGTAACACTTTTGTAGAGATTGACTTACAAGTTGATTCCCAAGTTTCAACTATTCGGACTTGTGTTGTTCTGTAGTTTGAGTCAAAAAAATTCTCAGTAAAAAATCCTCAGTTTTTATTTAAGTTAGGTACTTAAGTATCGGTTAAAAGAGGAGAATATGACAAATTTATTTTTTACCAATGATTTAGAAAATTGGTTTCAATAGCTAGCTTATACGATGTAGTAAGTTACTTAATATTTTTATTTCTTTGATGAAAGTTAAGCAAATTTACGTATTTAATTTTGCGATAACGACAAATAGAACACTGACCATTTTATGTTTAAAATACTACTGACCTAGTTGAGTATGAGTAAACTTTCTGAACTGCAAACAATGGTGCGTAAACTATCTCCCTTTGTGGCAATTAGCTTGTCAGGGTTACTGCTAATACCCATGTCAAGTAAGACACAAGCCCAAACTCCATTAACTAGGGCAGTAATACAGGATTTGCGTAATTTGGTACAGTTGCAACCTTACAACCAGCCAAGACGTAGAGCCCAACGCTCTGATGCAATTAAACCAAAAGATGGTTTGTCCACAGGACGAAATTCTCTGGCGGAGTTACGCTTCAATGATGGCTCTATGGCAAGAGTAGGTGAGCAAGCAGTATTTCGGTTTTTACCCCAGACTAGAAATTTTACCCTGAGAAATGGCACAGTTTTATTATTGATACCGCCGGGGCAAGGTAAAACTAATATTAGAACACCAAGTGCTGCTGCTGCTATTCGCGGTTCAGCGCTATTTGTCCGTTATAACAAGGAAACAGATACAACAGTTGTTGGGGCGCTGACTAATAGTGGAATCGAAGTTTTTGATAAAGATAGTTCCACAGGCAAAGTGTTGCAAGCTGGACAAATGATAGTTGTCATTAATGGCAAATTTCATGGGTTGTTCGATTTTGACTTGCGAACTTTTTACGAGACTAGCGATTTAGTACGGGGGCTTGATTTAAATCAACCCAATGTAACTACTATCCAGGATGCAGCACTTAACAGTGTTCGTGCAGAAACATCAGAGGCTTTAGCGAAGCAGGCGCGTATCGCTGGTCCCGATACAATCCAAAATCCATCGTTTATAAAGCTAACTGCTTCTAAAGATTCAACTGATTTTGTTGTTCAAGATAGTGCAGCGGAAACTGTATTCGGAGCATCGGAAGTTCAATCGGATAGAGTTCGTAATTCGAGAAATCGTCCAGTAAAACCATCACCCGAAGTTACCCCATCATCTCCACCTGTAACAACACCTGTAGATACAGGTAAACCACCTGTAATAAATCCAGCACCAGCAAATTCAGGGTTGCCTCCCGTAATACCTTCAGAGAAGCCTTCGACACCACCGAATCCAGGACCACCTCCTGTCATAAATCCAGCACCAGCAAATCCAGGACCACCTCCCGTCATAAATCCAGCACCAGCAAATCCAGGACCACCTCCTGTCATAAATCCAGCACCAGCAAATCCGGGACCACCTCCTGAGAAACCTCCTGAGAAGCCTCCTGAGAGACCTCCTGAGAAGCCTCCTGAGAAACCTCCTGAGAAACCTCCTGAGAAGCCTCCTGAGAGACCTCCTGAGAAGCCTCCTGAGAAACCTCCTGAGAAACCTCCTGAGAAACCTCCTGAGAAGCCTCCTGAGAGACCTCCTGAGAAGCCTCCTGAGAAGCCTCCTGAGAAGCCTCCAACACCAGCGAACCCAGGACCACCTCCTGTAGTACCTGAGAAACCTCCTGTAGTACCTGAGAAACCTCCTGTAATACCTGAGAAACCTCCTGTAGTACCTGAGAAGCCTCCTGTAATACCTGAGAAGCCTCCTGAGAAACCTGAATATCCTGATCTGAACAATTTACCGAGTACCTAAAATTCCATTGATTGGCTTGTAGTTCAGTACTAAAGCACTGAATTACAAGCCAATAAATTTAAGAAAGACCATCCCAAGGAGTAGTCGGGTTGTCGGAATCATCTAGAGATAGGGTATTGATTGATGAATTTTCTGATGATGGAGATTCAATACTTTCAGCAATTCCTAATTGGTTTAGGGCTTCCAGAACTTCAGATGCTGATTGATATCGTTTCTGAAAGTTATCACATACCATTTTATTGAGTATTTGGGCAAAATGTGGACTCACATCTGCTCTATCTATCCACATTAATTCGCCATTGTAATCACGTTCAAGTTCATGTGGTGGAATACCTGTTAATG
The DNA here is from genome assembly GCA_004296455.1 of Calothrix sp. NIES-4101. Classification (GTDB taxonomy): domain Bacteria; phylum Cyanobacteriota; class Cyanobacteriia; order Cyanobacteriales; family Nostocaceae; genus Brunnivagina. The sequence goes on along the minus strand of AP018280.1, from coordinate 1,355,691 downwards.
CTTTGATCGCAATCATCCCCACTGCATAAATATCGCTACTGTACTGTGGTTTCCCTAGTGATTGTTCTGTGGGTGCATAACCTTTAGTACCAATCCCAATAGTTAATGCTGTTTGTTCTGGGTTTTCTAATAAGTCTGTAGAGACTTGTTTGACAGCACCAAAATCAATGAGTACAAGTTTACGATCGCTCTTACGTCGCATGATGTTACTTGGTTTAATATCGCGATGAATTACGCCATTTTGATGTACGAAAGCTAGGGTTTTTAATATATCCTGCAACAGATTAATGACAAATGCCGACTCATTACGTTTTCTAGAGGGAATTTCTTGACTGAGGGCATTGCCAGGAATATATTCTTGGACTAAATAAAATTCTTCGTCTTCTTCAAAGTAAGCTAACAGTTGTGGTATTTGAGGGTGGCTACCTAATTTTTGTAAGGTTTGGGCTTCGGAACTAAATAAACGTCGAGCAACTTCCAGTTGTTCGGGTTTGTTGTTTACTGGTTGTAGTTGTTTGACAACACAGAGAGGATTCCCTGGCAGCCTTGTATCTTCGGCAATATAGGTTTCGCTAAAGCCTCCTGAACCTAAGACTTTGACGATTCGATAACGTCCATCGAGAACTTTTCCAGAAATTTCTAGTTCGCGTTGTAAAAGCAATTCTCTAATATCTTCTTGCTGACTGATAATTTCTTGAGCAATCCGTGATGAGGGATTTTTTTTGATAATGTCTACTAACTGTTTCTTTCTTAGTTGTTGGACTGCAATTTCACACCCTAAATGAGATATACCAATTGCAAACATGGCAATTACTGGAATTGCTGTTGGAAAAAATAATTGGTTAGAAATAAATATTATGTAACTAATTCCGCTCCAAGTTATCGCACAAATAATACTCGAAATAATTTTAATGCGGTTATATTTGTTTTTAGCGACTACATATGCACTGCCACCAACTAATGCTAAGACAAAAAGACTGCGTGATAATAAATTAGGAATCGCGATCGCAACTGCATTTCCTTCCATTAAAGTTGCAATAGCATTTGCATGAATTTCTACCCCTGACATCCGTTGGGGAAATAACCAGTTAACAGCTACAGGGTGAAAATCCTGAGTTAACTTTGCAGTCGCACCAACAAGAACAATTTTATTGCGGAAAACTTTGCCAGAATTTAAATTATTACTCCAAAAATCGGGGTCGAGAACTTGCCAAAATGAAATTTTCTCGAATGTACTAGCACCACCACGAAAATAAATGCGATCGCCTTTTGGTTTGAAAAAATTTATATTTGCCGCGCGTAGGGTAGCAGTATCAAAGTCTGGTAAAATGTCAACTAATGAATCGGTCAATGCTTCTGACTCAGCTGATGACTTGAGATATTCAGAAGCCAAGCGATGAATTTTCCCATCCACTTCTACGGGAAAGTTAACAGAACCAACTAGGGCTGAACTAGCGCGAAACATTTCTTGAGGTTGTCGCAATTGCTTGGTAAATACCTGATTCCCCTCAAAAAACTCCTCGTATGAGGCTGCAAGACTCACTCGACTACCGTAACGCTGTAGAACTGCTAAAAACTCTTGATCATCCTCTACCCCATAACTGCTGGGCAAATCAAAGACAATATCCAAGGCGATCGCACTGGCTCCAGCTTGATACAATTTCTCTATTACTTGGGCATATGCTTTGCGTTTGAAGGGAAAAGTTTGCAAAGGCTCAAAAAAAGCATATTTCTGCGGATCATTTTTGTAATAAACTTGCGGTTTTGATATCGATTCGTCATCAATCGCCAAAATCACAATATTTTCTGGTGGCGCAATAGCACCACGAAATTGATAAAATGCCGATTGTGCCTGATTTTCCATCATTTGCGGCAATGGCGATTCTGTGCCAGTTAAAATCGCTGCACCCACAGCACACAATCCGCTTAACCAATGTCCAAAGCGGATTATCCTTTTGGATTGGTTACCTACGCTTGTTGAAGTTGATTTTGTTGTCCGACTTGACTGATGATCTGTTGCGGATACATATTTTTTAGTTAAGGTAGATGTATTATCTTCTTCCATGTCGTAATATCTGATTGATTTACGTAGATTTTCTTATTTATTTACACAGTAGTTATAGGTTAAAAACTGGAAATAATACTTAAATGAACATCCTATGCTTTTCTTATATATACCCGTATCGTTTATTCAAATCTCCCACAGGATATTTATGGTTTAACCACGGTTTTACCATGCATATACTTGCAGATTCTTTGGTGTAAAATTTTCAGCCCAAATCTTTGATGCAAATAACCTCCTAAACAGTTATTACTTCGCGGACAGATGCATTATGACTAAATTCTAGGGCTAATGATTTGTTTGACATTGTCTCTACCCCAAACCGAACCATCCCAAACACTGTTTGATTTCGGGAAACAGAGACAAGATTAGATCAAAGATTTGCATAGCAAAACACGTTTCTGCCACAGTGCTAGAGCGGACAGTTAATTTCTTGTACCCTAGCATCTGCACTCAGTCGTCGTTTTTGCTACATAAACTCTGACTTCCAAAAAATCATTAGTGTAGATACGGATAATGTAACTTATCCAAAGAGTTTTTGCTACTTGCAACCATCGTTTGATGCCAAAGCTGAATTTTTAAGTTGTCAGAGTATACAACTATTCTTTGATGACATACTTGCAACATATGCAGGCTAAAAAGAAGCGAATCTGCTAACGATGTAGCTTGTCCTTGATTTGACAGTAAAGCTGATAGATAGTAGCAAGCCGAGAATCTGTGCTTGCCTATTTAACGCCTGTTTGGGAGTAAACTGGATTGATATGGATTGATATACAGTTATTGATGCTGTTATCTAAAGTCTAATTTATTGATCAATTTAGTTGAAACAATAGATTATAGAGTGTCTTGACTCTAAGAGCTGGCTTAAGCTTACACAGAGTAAACACTTGTCAAAATAATCGCAGCAAATTACTGTACCATGTCAACGACAAAAGATGAAGCTCTCTATTACACAGTTTAAATGTTTAAAGCATATTTTTATTTGAGGACATTTGTTCAAACATCTTTAATAAGAATAAGTTTGACAAATTTGACCAAAAATACACCCCTAACAGATTTTACAGATATTAGCAAATAAGTCATTTTATAATTGCTATAATCTATTGTTCCATCTACATTCTTATCTATATATTTTGGTGTTAATTTCTATGGGTACGACTATGAATCGTCTGTCTATATTTGTAGACGGAAACAATATGTTTTACGCTCAACAAAAAAATGGTTGGTTTTTTGATCCCCGAAGAGTCTTAGAATATTTCAAATACGAACAGTCGGATACTACCTTAATCAACGCATTCTGGTACACTGGCTTAAAAGACCCTCAAGACCAACGCGGTTTTCGAGATGCCCTAATTAGTCTTGGCTACACCGTCCGCACAAAAATTCTCAAAGAATATTATGATGATACTTCCGGTCGCTATTCACAAAAAGCAAATTTAGATATAGAAATTGTTGTCGATATGTTTAATACAGTAGACCAATATGACCGAGTAGTTTTATTTAGTGGTGATGGTGATTTTGAAAGAGCTATAGAGTTATTAAGGTCAAAAAATACTCATATAACGGTAGTATCAACAGAAGGGATGATAGCGAGGGAACTACGTAATGCCACTGATAGGTATATAGATTTAAACGATATTCGTGATGTTATAGAAAAAGCTGAAGGCTCGTAATTTTTCCATAATCTTAGCAATTATTAACAATACTAAAACTAAAAAAATTAAAGTTGAAGATATTTGTAGCTAAAAAGTTAAATTTTATTAAGCGAATGGCAATGAATAATAACACAGACAGAATAATCATTTTCGATACCACATTACGTGATGGCGAACAATGTCCAGGAGCAACTTTAAACATTGATGAGAAATTAGCGATCGCAAAACAACTGGCACGTTTGGGAGTGGATGTAATTGAGGCGGGTTTTGCCTTCGCCAGTCCAGGAGATTTTGCCGCAGTTAGCAAAATTGCTCAAACAGTGGGCACAGAAAATGGACCAATAATTTGTAGTTTGGCACGAGCAAAACACGAGGATATCAAAGCTGCAGCTGAAGCAATTAAGGATGCAGCCAAAGGAAGGATTCATACTTTCATCGCCACTTCTGATATTCACCTCAAATACAAATTGAAAAAAACCAGAGCCGAAGTTTTGGCGATCGCTGAAGAGATGGTAGCATATGCCAAAAGCTTCACGAATGATGTCGAATTTTCGCCGGAAGATGCGGGACGTTCCGACCCAGAATTTTTGTATGAGGTATTAGAAAAAGCGATTGCTGCTGGAGCAACAACTGTTAATATTCCGGATACTGTTGGCTATACAACTCCCAGCGAATTTGGTGCAATCATTAAGGGAATTAAGGAAAATGTTCCTAACATTGATCAAGCCATTATTTCTGTGCATGGGCATAATGATTTAGGTTTAGCTGTAGCTAATTTCCTAGAGGCAGTTAAGAATGGTGCGCGCCAGTTGGAATGTACAATTAATGGTATTGGTGAGCGGGCAGGGAATGCTGCATTAGAAGAATTAGTCATGGCGTTACATGTGCGCCGACAGTATTTTAACCCCTTCTTTGGCAGACCTATTGATGCGGAAGAATCGCTAACAAATATTGACACGCGGCAAATTTATAAAACATCTCGTTTAGTTTCCAATTTAACGGGAATGTTAGTCCAACCAAACAAAGCCATAGTTGGGGCAAATGCCTTTGCCCACGAATCGGGAATTCACCAGGATGGTGTGTTAAAAAATAAACTCACCTATGAAATCATGGATGCTCAACTAATTGGTTTAAACGATAATCAAATCGTTTTGGGCAAACATTCGGGGCGTAATGCTTTCCGTACCCGTTTAAAGGAATTAGGCTACGAACTCTCAGAAGTGGATTTGAATAAAGCATTTGTCCGTTTTAAGGAAGTCGCCGACAAAAAGAAAGAAATCACCGATTGGGATTTAGAAGCATTAGTCAATGATGAAATTCAACAAACCCCAGACCTATTCAAGTTAGAATTAGTGCAAATATCCTGTGGCGATCGCTCACGCCCCACTGCCACGGTAACAATTCGTACCCCTGATGGGCAGGAATTAACGGATGCTGCCATTGGGACTGGACCCGTTGATGCCATTTACAAAGCCATTAACCGCGTTACTAATGTTCCTAACCAGTTAATTGAATTCTCTGTACAATCGGTAACAGCAGGTATTGATGCCATCGGTGAAGTGACAATTCGTTTAAGTCATGAAGGGCGTGTTTATTCAGGTCATGCAGCCAATACAGATATCATTGTTGCCTCCGCACAAGCATACGTAAATGCGCTGAATCGTTTGTATGTTATACAACAGCAAGAACAGCAGACGCAATTAGTCACACAGAATGCGTAGAGGTGGAATTAGGTACTGGGAATTAGGAATTAGGTAATACTAAAACCTAATTCCTTTGTAGAGATGTAACATTGCTATGTCTCTAATCATCATCCATGTTTTCTACTTTTCTCTTGGTAATTGCCGTAATCATAACGAGATTAATCGCCAGCATTGCAGCAGCACATGGAATGATGGAAAGTGACTGTGCTGTTGGGAATTTAGTCATGCAAGGTAAATTAATTATTTTTGAAGGGGTGGAAGGATGCGGAAAAACTACTCAAATACAACTGACAAGCCAATGGTTGCAAAGTCTGGGTATTGAAGTTGTGGTGACGCGAGAACCTGGGGGAACTGAATTAGGTGTGGACTTGCGACGGCTATTACTGGAAACTGGAAAAAATCACATTGCCAGTCGTACTGAACTATTATTATATGCAGCCGATCGCGCCCAACATGTGGAACAGGAACTCAAACCTAATCTCGCATCCGGCAAGTTTGTACTGTGCGATCGCTTTATCTATTCAACCATAGCTTATCAAGGTTATGGGCGTAGTTTAGATATGGATTTAATTAACCAACTCAACCAAATCGCTACAGCAGGTTTAGTTAGTGATTTAGTATTTTGGTTTGATTTAGATGCTGAAGTTGGACTCCAGCGCAAACGCAGTAGTGGAGAAATAGCCGACAGAATCGAAGAAGAAAAAATCGACTTTCACAAACGAGTCCAACAAGGATATGGCGAACTTGCAAAAACCTACCCCGAATTCATTATCAGGATAGATGCTAATTTGAGTAAAGAAAGCATACAACAACAAATTCAGGACAAGTTGAGCAAAGTCATAATTAATTAGTAATGTCCTTCTTCACACCATTAATCGGACAAGCACAAGCAGTAGAATTACTGATGCAAGCAGTAGTTAAGAATAAAATTGCACCAGCATACTTATTCGCAGGTGCTAATGGAATTGGGCGTGGATTGGCAGCACGTTGCTTTATCGAAGTATTATTTAGTCAAGACCCCACAGCACAAAACCGCTTACGCCAAGGTAATCATCCCGATTTACTTTGGGTACAACCTACCTACCAACATCAAGGAGAGCGCTATACCCCCCAGGAAGCCGCAGCCAAAGGGATTAAACGTAAATCACCGCCTGTAATTCGTCTTGAGCAAATTCGTGAGATTACAGAATTCTTGAGCCGTCCAGCAATGTTAGCACCAAGAAGTGTGGTAGTCATTGAACAAGCCGAAACCATGGCAGAAGGAGCAGCAAATGCACTGCTCAAAACCCTAGAAGAACCAGGAAGAGCAACGTTAATTTTAATTGCACCTTCAGTTGATGCGATATTGCCAACATTAGTATCACGCTGTCAAAAAATACCTTTTTCTCGCCTCGATGTTGTCGGGATGGCAGAAGTATTAAATGTAACAGGACACGGAGAAATATTACAAAATCCTACTATTATTAATTTAGCAGCCGGAAGCCCAGGAGAAGCGATCGCATCTTACGAACAAATGCAAGCAATTCCAACTGAGCTATTACAAGCATTACAAAAAACCCCTGCAAACCAGCGTCAAGCTTTGGAATTAGCCAGACGAATCGATAAAGAATTAGATACGGAAGGACAGTTATGGCTAGTTGATTATCTACAACAGTTGTACTGGCAACAGCAATACAAAGCGAATATTATCGAAGAATTAGAGAAAAGCCGTAAATATCTACTTTGTTACGCACAACCCCGTTTAGTTTGGGAATGCACCCTGTTAAAAGTGGTAGCTAATACCAGATGACGACGCGGGGATGCGGAGATGGAGGGACACGGAGATTTATTTTATGTGTTGCCAGATTTTGGAGAAACGATATTACCAAGAATCATCATCGTTAAACAAGATATTTGTCCGTCTTTTTCTGCGCTTTGGTTTTCGTACAGGGGTGCGATTCGTTGGGTAGAAACTAACCTTGAAAAGGGTGGAGGATTACCCGCAAAGTTACTTAGTAACTTTAACAATTTGATAGTCATATGGGTGAGGTTTGAAACCAAGTCCCATCCTCCAGGTGCGGGAGTGAAAGCACACAGAGCGCAGTCTCGAACTGTGTCCCCCAAGGTAGCGACTAGCCATCAATCCTTGAAGCGGGGGTGAAAGGTGTTAAATACTGGAAGCCTAATCTGGTATACATCAAGCAGGAGTTCATGAGTAGGAACACGAAGGTATGTTTGAACCATCGTCAGGAATAACCAGCGTAATCAGGCTGAAACGCTGGGAGTCCCAAAAGGGCAAGGATAATGGGGAGTTGGCAAGGTCCTGGGTGTCCAACAAGCACTTCCTCTAAACCCGGTGGATAGTACCGCTCTAAAAACTCAAACAATGACTATTAGAAACGAAGTAACCTCTCGTATGTTCTCAATCTCTAATAATTGAGTAGGTGCTAACTAATACTACGAGTAGGCAAGATTGATTCAAAAGCAAACGCCTCACTGTAATGGTGAGGATAGGCAGACAGAATCACGGTGATTTGGAAGATGAAGTTTCCAGTAGCAGTAAATATGTCTAATACGAGTTTTAAGACTACGGGGGAATGGCGCTCTATCAACTGGCGAAAGCTGGAGCGTAGAGTGTATAAGCTGCAAAAGAGAATTTATCGAGCCTCTCAACGTGGCGATGTAAAAGCATATCGCAGACTCCAAAAAACCTTGATGAATTCTTGGTCAGCAAGAGCATTAGCGGTTCGTAGAGTTACCCAGGATAATAAAGGGAAAAAGACGGCTGGTGTGGATGGTGTTAAGTCGCTGACCCCAAAACAACGTCTAGCCCTAATCGATAAACTAAAACTGGGTGCTAAGGTTAACCCGACTAGGCGTGTATGGATTCCCAAGCCTGGAAAGGATGAGAAAAGACCTTTAGGTATACCTACAATGAAAGACCGAGCCTTGCAAGCGCTCACCCTACAAGCCTTAGAGCCGGAATGGGAAGCGCGATTTGAACCTAACTCATATGGGTTCAGAGCCGGAAGGTCATGTCATGATGCAATCGAGGCAATATTCAATTGCATCAGGTATAAACCAAAATTTGTGCTTGATGCTGATATAGCAAGTTGTTTTGACCGCATCGACCACTCGGCACTGCTTAAAAAACTTTCGACATCCCCTACCATTCGCCGTCAAATACGAGCTTGGTTGAAAGCGGGGGTAATAGACGGTAAGCAGTTGTTTCCAACATCGGAGGGAACGCCCCAAGGCGGCACTAATTCGCCACTTTTGGCAAATATTGCCCTCCACGGCATGGAAAACCGAATCAAACAAGCCTTTCCAAAAGGTACAATCCTCAAAAAAGGTAAATATTCTGGTTATCAACCAGGAGCGATGTTGATTAGGTACGCCGACGACCTGGTGATTCTTCATGAAGATATAACCGTCGTCCAAAAATGCCGTGAAATCATGGAGGAATGGTTAAAGGACTATGGCTTGGAATTAAAGCCCAGTAAAACAAGATTGATACATACCCTATCAACATATGAAGGGCAAAAACCAGGATTTGATTTTCTTGGTTTTAATATACGTCAATTCTCCAAAGGAAAACACCATACAGGTAAAAATACCAAAGGGGAAAAACTAGGCTTTAAAACCATCATCACCCCAAGTCAAGAAAAAGTTAAGGCACATTATGACCATTTAGCTCGTGTAATTGATGCTCATAAAGCAGCACCTCAAGCGGCGCTCATTAAACAATTAAACCCGATTATTCGGGGTTGGGCTAATTACTTTGCTACCGTCATCAGCAAGGAAATCTATGCATTTTTAGATAACCTGGTTTACCTAAAACTAGTCTCTTGGGCAAAATTCCGTCACCCCAAAAAATCATGCTTTTGGGTGTCAAAGAAATATTGGCACTCAATAGACGGTGATAACTGGGTATTCGCAACCAAGGAAGCAGGAGAAAACCAAGTCCGGTTACTTGACCATACCCGCATTAAAATAGCGCGGCATATAAAGGTTATTGGCGTTGCTTCCCCATACGATGGGAATTTGATTTATTGGAGTACAAGAATGGGTAACAACCCGGAAATGCCCAAAAGGGTGGCTTCACTCTTGAAATGGCAAAAAGGGAAATGTGCCCACTGTGGTTTGTTCTTCCGTGAAAACGATGTGATGGAAATTGACCATATCATCCCAAAATCGCAAGGTGGTAAGGATGAATATAAAAATTGGCAACTTCTACACAGGCATTGCCACGATACAAAGACTGCTGAGGATAGTAGTCCCGGCACTCAATCTGGTTGTAATAGTACCAAGCCTAAACCACCCTCCGAACTAAATTGGTTTTGGGAAGAGGATATGTTGGTAATGAGGTATACCTGACAAGTACCAATTCACTGAGGAGCCGTGTGAATTTAACGGTTCAAGCACGGTTTTGGAGAGCAGTGGTTCCCGTGAGGGAATCACTGACTTTACTCGCATAGCTTCACGCCCTAAAAGAAACATTCCGGCGACACCAAGACAAACAAACCAAACATACTGATACCAATATTGTCGCACCTGCTCGATCGCAGTGAGTTCTGGGTGTAATGTACTTAAGTACAGCAGTAGCATAATTACCATCAATGCCCCAAATCCCACAAAACTTAGACCAATCCAGATTCTTGCATTCCGCAGTTCCCAGTCGGAAATCTCCTCAATATCGATTTCTGCAAGCTCATTCAATGTATTATCTGCTACAGACGAAACCTTTTGCAAACGCTGGCTCATCTGTGAGGGTAAAACCGGTACAAGTGCAGCGACAGTGGGACGACGCAAAGAAATTTCTGCATCTCGTAATATTTCTAATGGTTTACGAGTTGCGGATTCGGCAAATTCAATGTTTTCTGGTTCCAAGTCCATAAATTGCCCGATGTTTAATGCTATGAGTCTGTTCACAGTTCTTAGTACATTATGGCGGACATCAAGCATTCATGTTGACTGCAATTCCAGCAAATGCTTATCTCCCGAAACTAATGGGTGAGCGTTTGTAGTAAAGTTTTGGGAAGTGTATATTAACAAATATGCTTTACCTATTTTCAATGGTGAATTAGTTTAAAAATTTAAAAATTAGCCTAGCGATTATTTATGCAACCTCGGAAAAGTGTGATTGAAATTTTTTCAACCTTCATTCAATTCGATACCGAACGTTTTCACTGCTGGGCTACAGATGGACGTTTGCGTCGAAGTATGCAAAATAATCTCAGCAAATCTCCCGATGAAACTTCGGAGGAGATTTGGGCAATATATTGGCACAAGTCTTGGCATCAGCCAGCCACTGCAACTATTTCCAAACAACATTTAATTGCTTATTTGCAGGAAGCTTGTTATTGGAGTTCGCAAAAAATGGTACAAATGTTTGCTAATACCCAGCATACATTACCTGACTTCTTCCAGATTGCCATAACTCAGTGCGATCGCATTCTCAAAGGTTTTAATCCCACTCAAGGTTTTGTCCTCAAAAATTATGCGAGTACGATTTTTGGTACTGCTATCCGCGAAACCTTACGTCAACGTCACGAAGTTGATATTTGTTCTACTTGGGGAATTTTGCGGAAAATTAGCCAAAAACGTTTGTTAGAGGCTTTAGAAAACGCTGGTTTATCGAAGGAGACGATTACATCCTACGTCACAGCTTGGAATTGTTTTAAATTAATTTATGTTCCTAGCCAAGCTGGTACTAGTCGTCAATTGGCTCGCCCAGATGACAAAACTTGGGAAGCGATTGCTCAGGCTTACAATTCTCAAACCATTTCCCGAACAACTCCCCAAACCATCGAAACCTGGATGCAAGCTTGTGCAAAAGCTGCACGTAACTATTTATATCCCAACATTACCTCTATCAACGCCCCTACGGGAAGCGAAGATACTTATGAGTTTGTTGACAATATTCCTAGTAATGAACAAGACTCTCTCTTAAGTGAGATAATTGCCGCCGAAGAACAGCAAACACGCACCTCGCAACTTGGCGAGATGAATCAAATTCTCATTGATGCAGTCAGTAAACTGGAACCAGAAGCTCAAGCAATCCTCAAACTATACTATACCCAAGGATTTACCCAGCAACAGATAGCCAAAGAATTACAAATTCAACAATATACAATTTCCCGCCGCATTGCTAAAGTACGAGATACTCTTCTCAAAACCTTAGCAAAATGGAGCAAAGCAAAACTGCATATTTCGATGACATCAGACCTACTTAAGAGTACAAATACAGTCATGGAAGAATGGTTGCAATCTTATTATAAAGGCTGAGGGCTGAGTAAGAAGCTAGTATACTCTGGGCAGTTAGCTATTAGCCCAAAGCTAAACCCACTCCAGCTAATAGCCGAAAAATCCATTTTTAACCGCGCCCAGTATAGTCGCAAATTACCCAATACCCATTACCCAAAACAATGACTACTAACCTATTTAGCTTCGTTACGCCCAAAGATTTAATTTTAGAAATACCGCACAATGCCTATAATCAAGCGTGGGAAAAAAGCCAGGTACATTCTAATCCTACTTCACGCTATCAAGCATATTTAAATGAACTTTGCCTGAGCGCTGTCTTACCTTGGTTACAGGAAGATGTCGCACCACAGGCAAAGGTATGGTTTAATACCACTGCTTTACCCAGTTTTTGGGAACTGGTAAATGGGACCGTCATTTGTGTTGACGCAACTCGTATTATCTTAGTTCCACAGGAAAGTATCGATCTTGGTGAATTAAGAGTTCCCCAAGAATGGGTAGATATACCAAGTTGGCTCGGTGATTATTATCTCGGCGTAGAAATTGAAGCTGAAGATGGCTATGTGCGCGTTTGGAGTTACTGTACCCACGCACAACTTAAGCATCAAGGAATTTACGATGCGAATACCCGTACTTATGCACTTGATGCTAGTGATGTCATTGATGATATATGCATATTTTTGACTGCTTGTCAAATATGTACCAATGAAGTTACCCGCAGTCAGGTGGCAGCGTTACCAGCTTTGAATATCACCCAAGCTGAAAACTTGATTATCCGTTTAGGCGATCGCGAAATGCTGGCACCGCGTTTAGAAGTTCCCTTTGCAACTTGGGGAGCATTAATTGAACACGGTGGTTGGAGAAAAAAATTATACCAACAAAGAGTAGGGCAGTCAGAACAGTTTTCTGTTTTCCAATGGCTACAAACTGGTATATCGCAAGCTGCACGGGAATTGGGTTGGGATGCTATCAACCTGCAATTGGGGGCAGCCGCACGTAGTGTTGAAGAAACGGCAGCACAAAATATACTTTCCCGGCAATTAACGATCGCCGGACAAAATTATGAATTGCGGGTGATTCCTCAAATTGAAGCAGAAGCAGAAGGAGACGAAGAATCCACCATCTGGCGTTTTGAATTGCGAAATACAGCAGTTGGGGGAGTAATTCCCGGTGGCTTTAAGTTGCGACTGCTGACAGAAGATTTACAAGCATTTCCAGACAATGAAATGACAGCGGATACGGCGACAGAAGTTATAGCGATTGAAGTTGCCTTAGAGGCGGGCGAGGGAATTGTTTGGGAAATTGAGCCATTGCCAGAAAATTGCGATCGCGAAATTCTCAGATTTTAGTTAGTTGTTCTGTATTTGGGTAATTTAAATAAGATATGAATCAGGGTAAAATTGGTGTTGCGGTTATTGGTACAGGATTTGGTCAAAAAGTCCACATTCCTGGATTTCAGGAACATCATCGTACAGAAGTAGTAGCTATTTACCACCGTGATATTGAAAAAGCGAAACAGATTGCTAGTGCTAACAACATCCCGTTAGCTAGTGATGATTTTATAGAAATTATTAATTTACCCGAAGTTCAGGCTGTAAGTATTTCCACACCGCCATTTTTGCACTATGAAATGGCAAAAGCAGTACTTCAAGCCGGCAAACATTTATTATTAGAAAAACCAGTAACATTAAACGTTAGTGAAGCCAAAGAACTTTATCAACTGGCACAGCAACAAAATGTCATTGCCACCGTCGATTTTGAATTTCGTTGTGTTCCTGGATGGCAATTATTTGCAGAATTATTAACATCAGGATATGTTGGCAATAAGCGACTAATTAGAATTGATTGGTTAGGTGCCTCCCGTGCAGATGCGTCACGTTCTTGGAATTGGTATTCTCGCAAAGAAGCAGGCGGTGGTGCATTAGGTTCCTTAGGTTCCCATGCATTTGATTATATTTATTGGTTATTTGGTTCAGTACGCAGATTAAGCGCCCATTTTAGCACTGCAATTCCTCAAAGAATTGACCCCAGTACAGGGGAATTTAAATTAGTCGATACTGACGATACTTGCATGTTAATGTTGGAATTGGCTGATGGTACACCATGCCAAGTTTGTATTAGTGCTGTAGTTCACGCGTCCCGTCCCCATTGGTTAGAAGTGTACGGAGATAAAGGAACTTTGGTATTAGGCAGTGAAGAACAAAAAGATTATATTCATGGTTTTCGAGTCTGGGGAAATCAAATAGGAGAAGCATTAGCAGAAATTGAAATTCCCAATAGTTTCATCTTTCCCAAAAATCACGCAGATGGCAGGATTTCAGCATTTATTCGTGTAATCGATAATTGGGTAAAAAGTATTGATCAAGGAAAAGCAATAGTTCCTTCTTTAAGGGAGGGGGTTTATTCGCAATTACTAATGGATTTGGCGCACCAATCAAATGTAACGTCTCAATGGGTTGATGTACCTGAATTAGAGGCTTTTTTGAGAAATTAGCCCAATTTATCAACTGCAAATAACCCCACTACCCAAGCTTTAGTACCATTAAGAGAATGATGAGGCGATCGCAATTATCAGAGTTTATGTATAAAGTAAAACTTAAAATCTCAGAAATCAGGTTTCCCCCTGCGCGACTATGCTGAATAGTAATTTGCTGAAATTAGGTAACAAAGTGATTATGAATGAAGAAAAATTCAATAACAATCAATAAAAATTAGCATTAATTTTGACGTACAAGCGCTACATTAAAAAAATCCATATTGCTCTGTTTGATTGAGCGAGCGGTGTAACTATGAATACTTCTGCTTTGAATAACGGTAGTTCTAATCCCCTAGATTTTAACTTTAATTTTGATTTTGTCGCCCCACAACCAACTCAAGATACAGAACTACTCAAGCAATTATCTTTTGTACCTGGGTTGAAAGAAATTTTAGCACTGCGGCAGGTTCATGCTTTGGAACATGCGACAGTCTGGATTCTCAGTGAAGCCCAAAATTCTCGCCTTCCCAGAGGAGTTGCTAATAATTTTCAAGTCGATAATGAACACCTAGGGGGTTTATCCACCGAGCAAGGTTTTTATTTATACGGCGAAGTGAATATTAGTAATTTAAGACGTGCAGTTACAGTCGCCCTCCAACGTCTCACAAGTGGGGAATGGGATTTAGCTGTGCATCCGCGTTGTGGAACTAATATGTCAGTCTCAATGTTATTAACCGCAGGATTAGCAGTGGGAATGCATGTAGTTTTGCCACGTGGACTATTTGAACAGTTGTTTGGCTTAGGTTTAGCTGTCACCACAGCCGCCGAACTCGCTCCAGATATTGGAGCTTTGGCACAGCGTTATGTAACCACATCCATACCTTTTAATTTGGTAATCGACAGTATTACCATGACTCGCGATGTCTGGGGACGGGAAGCGCATTTTGTTAAGGTTAGGTGGAGAGAATAGGAAATTAAGAATTACGAATTTTCATGAGATATCGTCTGGCATTATTTATCAGCATTATTGTAATTGTGCCTTTTGGTTATGTCATACGGTTTTCCCAGGGACTAGGTTTACCTTGGCTACAGGATTTTTTGGGGAGTGTTGCTTATGAAATTTTTTGGATTTTGTTGGTTGCATTCTTGTATCGTCAAGCCTCTCCTCAGAAAATAGCGATTGGAGTTTTTTTGGCTACTTGTGGGATCGAATTTTTGCAACTTTGGCAACCTCCATTTTTACAGGCTGTGCGATCGACTTTGATTGGTAGACTTATTTTGGGAAATACTTTTGTATGGTCAGATTTTATTGCTTATTTTGTTGGTAGCTTGGCAGGATGGTTGTGGTTACGAAGTCTAGTTTATGCTTGCCGAAAATATTCTTAAATTTTATGCTTAAATTTCAAGCTGATCATGGAATTTTTTTGTCACCATTGCCCTAATTTTGTTAACTAGGTTGTATAATCAAGTGCCAAAATCCCAACTTTATCAAAATTAAGATTTTATATGCGATCGCTTTATTTTTTGCTGCCTGGTACTGATGCTAAATTTGCTTGTGGTGGTTTGTTTGCTGAGTTAAAAACTTTAAATATTGCTCAACAAATTTGTCAGGCGGAAGTTGTCACCTATCGCCAACGTGAACCAGGGAAGTTATTTCTAGATGATGTTTTAAAACAACCTCAGTCTCAGTTGAATAATGTTATTTTTGTGATGAGTTGGGGTTTTGATGTGGGAAAATTAGCCCCGAAGCTGAAATCCTATAATACTATTTATCATGCCCACAGTGCGGGTTATGGGTTTAAGCTACCTGCCAGCATTCCAATTATGACAGTCAGCCGGAATACAATGGGATATTGGGGGCAATTATCACCACATTCTTTAATTTATTACCTGCCTAATGAAATTAGTGATCAATTCCATAATTTAAATAGCGATCGCGATATTGATGTTTTAGTTCACACCAGAAAATCTTCAACATATTTACTCCAAAAATTAATTCCAGGACTGCAACAAAAATGTAATGTATTTGTAATTGATAAATTTATTGATGATTTACCAAGTTTATTTAATCGCGCTAAAGTTTATTTATATGATTCGGCTGAATATTGGGCAATCCAAGGTGTCACGGAGGGGTTTGGGTTGCAGCCAATGGAAGCTTTAGCTTGCGGATGTCATGTGTTTTCAAGCTTGAATCACGGACTTTCAGATTATTTAGACCCCGGATTTAATTGTCATAAAATTGCTGGATATTCTCTAGAATATGATATGCAACGTATTTTAAAAATAGCCGATGCTTCAGAAAAATCTTTTCAACCAATGAACTTATCTGAAGATTTTTTTGCTCAACATCGAATTGTAAATATTACCAAAAAACTAGAAGTAATCTTAAATGAATTAAACGAATTTTTCGACCATAAACAAAAACATCCTGGGAATATTCAAGATTTGAATAATATGCATTTAGCAAAGTTGAATATGCGAAGAGTCTTAGACAAAATCAAGAAGAAACTATTCTAACTATTGAGTTTTTAATTTTTATGCAAACTTTATGCAAACTGATATTTTTCCTGATTAATTGAGAGATGAAAAAAAAATCTTTTTAAATTTTTAAAAAATCAAATATATAATGTGCCATTTCCAATTTAGAACAAGAGGGAATTTCTAACTGATTACCCTGTCGATCTAAATATATCGCTTGATTGCGATCGCTCCCAAATCCACTATTTTCTTGATCTATTGGATTGGCGACAATTGCATCCAAATTTTTACGCTGCAATTTATCTTGGGCTGGTGTGATAATATCTCCTGTCTGGGCAGCAAATCCAATCAATTTTTGATGTGGCTGTTTACAATTTGCTAATTCGGCAACAATATCGGTTACAGGTGCAAGCGGTAAACTGTCTGGTAATGCTTTCTTCGCCAATTTCTCAATACTAAAATCCCGTGGTTTCACATCAGCCACTGCTGCCGACATAATTATAATGTCAGCCTGAGCTAATTCCCCCAGCAGCGCTTGTCGCATCTCCTCCGCAGAACCCACAGCTATTGCTTTCAGTTCCAAAGGTGCTTGCCAGTCTGCCACACCATGCACAAGAGTGACATTTGCACCACGATGTAAAGCGGCTTGTGCTAAAGCTAATCCCATTTTACCCGTGGAAGGATTACCAATAAACCTCACAGGATCGAGAAATTCACGAGTTCCGCCAGCACTAATTAAAATCCGCTTTCCAGCCAAATCGCGTTTTCCTCCTGTATACAGCAAAGATTGTACATAGGAGACAATTTCGGGAGGTTCTGCCATTCTACCCTGACCAATGCGATCGCAGGCTAATAAACCTGATGCTGTACCCATACCGTGATATCTAGTATCGGCTAACAACATTTGCCAATTGCGCTGAACTGCAACCTGTTCCCACATATCAGTATTCATCGCTGGGGCAACTAATATGGGACATTTGCTAGCGAGTACAGTATTAGTCAGTAAGTTATCTGCCATCCCATACACTAATTTTCCTAAGGTATTGGCAGTTAAAGGGGCAATTAAAAAAATATTAGCCCATTCCCCTAACTCAATATGTAGAGGACGGGCGTTAGTAGATTGCCAAAAATCCTCGTCGGTATAAGCTTGATGGCGCGAAAGTGTGGCTAAAGTTAACGGTGTAATAAATTCACATGCCGATTTTGTGAGAATAACACGCACCTCAATACCTTGCTTAAACAGGGTAGAAACAACCTCACAAATTTTATAAGCAGCAATACCACCAGTTATACCGATGAGAACTCGATTTGATTTTGAAGTCATAAATCAGGGAGATAAGGAAATATGGGGAGATGGAAACAAATTATCTAAGATAAGGGGAAAAGACAAATATATATTTCGATGTTCTGCCTTTCCCCTCTATGTGTCTTCATGTATTTGCTTCCCCTTACCCCTATTTCCGACTCCCTAATATTTAAGCTTCGTCGTAGGGTTCCAAATCTAAAAGATGAATATATGACTCAACCAACTCAGGACGCTGAAATGCTACAGCACGTAATAAATGCCAATCGTTTAAACCTTCAAAAGCATTGCTGTAGTTGTCTTGTTCCAGACGTGTAGCCAAATCTTCCACATCTTTTGCAGTCATAGCAGCGATTTCGGTTTTAGAAATGCTTAAAGTAGTCATAATGCTAGCCCCTCCCTTTAGCAGCATTGGCATTCAGCTTTGGTTAGTTACGCTTAACGCAGCCTCCCAATATATATTACTCATTCATGAACGCGATTTTCGTGAAAATTATCCGGATTTCTACGATTAATTTGTAAAAATTTTGTAACTACTATAGCGGAAATCTGCTTAAAATGAAGTTCCGTAATACTCCTAACATTTCCAAATTGATTTCATGTTCGGCATCAAATTCTTGATATTCCACTGCTACAGAAAATGATTCCAGAGTTTCTCGTGCCTTTACAGCAGCTTGCGGTGGAACTACGCGATCGCTTTTCCCATGCATAATTAATGTTGCTGGTAAATTATTGCTATTTTTAGGTAGAGAAATATGATCGTGTAAATACCCACTGATTGACACCAAACCCGCTACAGGTAACTGTAAACCGACATCTAAAGTCATTGCCCCTCCCTGGGAAAAACCACTTAAAATTGTCTGCGATAAGGGAATGTGCGTATTCTTTTCTAAAGACTGTATCCAGTCAATTAATTTTTCCCGACATTCAGTTAAACCTTCATACATATTTTCCACCCGCAGGTCATACCATGCTCTACCAATGGGAGAATAGGGGTAAGGAAACGGTGCATTTGGGAAGATAAATTGAAAATTTGGTAAGTCTAAATAAGGTACTAGTCCAGCTAAATCTTCCGCATTTGCACCCCATCCATGCAGCATAATAATTAAACCTTTTGGGGATTGCGTATTTTTTGCAGGTATGGTAGTAAATTCTAAAGTCATTAGTTTACCAGCGATCGCTAATTAGTGAGGAATGTTGTGTTTTGCCAGTTATTTGGCAGTAGTAATCATAAGTTATTGGCATCCTTGATCAACAGCTTTAGTAACAAAATACATAAAATTTGCCAGTCACATCAGCCAAGTGTTGCCTGTTAATAAATAAACGTCAAAATTAGCGCCATCTAAAATCCTGAGTAGCAGCACCTCAAATCTAACTAAATTCTTAGCATTATCTCAGATTTCCATCAGGGTAGATTCAGCTTCAATCTTCATACTCAGAATCAAGTTAAATAATTGAGATTGAAAGAATATGAAACGCCTAATTTCTGTTGGTTTATCTGTAATGCTAATATTTGCGGCTACCGCCAATTCTGCTCAAGCACAGTCAAGACATGAAAAAATGTCTTATGTTAGCCAAACATTAGCAAACAATACTGCTCGTAAACTAACTCCTTTCCATCTTGTTTCTTTAGCCTACCAAGGCTACTTCAAAAACCAAGGTATTCCCAGTTATAGTGTTTTTATTTCTGAGTATCATCAAATGGGTATTCATGCTCATAATTTAGTGGAAGCGGGAATTAAAGCCAACTTATTACCTGCCGATACTTTAACAAATCAAGAATATTTATCTTCAGTTAATAGTCAACTATCAGCATTCTCTTCTGAAGGTTAATGGTCATAATTCCGAAATTAGAAGTCAGTAATTATGGCTGAGAATAAACCATTTATAAAGTGAATATTAAGCATACTCATGCAGGGATAAACCCAGTTTCTGATATTTCATGATCGAGTATCATCTACTTGTTTGATGAAAACCGAGTTGCCTTAGTCTTCATATTTACTTTATGCATAGCCTCTCATCCTAGATATTTTAATGATTTCTGACTTCTGATCACATTTCACAAAATACTTGATCCAAATTCCTCCCACCTTCCCTTGTCAGTAAATTTATCAGCATCATATTGAAACGTTGTGACTGATTCCATGCTGCATGGACATAAATACCCTGTGGAAAATTTCAAGATAAATTTACCTACTAACTATTACCCATAACTCTGTAAAATATTCTTCTGCTCGCACATTAATCCGTCCACAGGGAATTTGGGAATTATGGCACGTTTAGCACTGCTGAGTGTATCTAACAAAACAGGTATAATCGACCTAGCAAAGAGTTTAGTAGAAGAATTTGGCTTTGATTTAATCAGCAGTGGAGGAACCGCCAAGGCTTTAAAAGATGCGGGATTAACAGTCACTAAAGTTTCAGATTATACGGGTTCCCCAGAAATTTTAGGGGGACGGGTGAAGACATTACATCCACGCATTCATGGCGGTATTTTAGCTCGTCGTGATATTCCTGAACATATTACAGATTTAGAAGATAATCAAATTCGTCCGATTGATTTGGTTGTAGTGAATTTGTACCCATTTGAGGAAACGATCGCCAAACCGGGTGTAACATTAGCAGAAGCAGTCGAGCAAATTGATATCGGTGGCCCTGCTATGCTGAGAGCAGCATCGAAAAATTTTGCACATTTAACTGTATTGTGTGAGCCAAATCAATACAATGAATATCTGCAAGAGTTACGACAAAATGGCAACCCCTCTTTAGAATTTCGCCAAAAATGCGCTCTCAAAGGATTTTCCCACACAGCTAATTATGACCAAGCAATTTCTACTTACTTGAGTCACCTTACCCCAGCTAACGCAGAGAGAGAAGAATTACCAGATAAATTCACATTATCAGGTCAACAACTGCAAACTTTACGCTACGGAGAAAACCCCCACCAAGCTGCTGTATGGTATCAAACGGGAAATACTTCTACAGGATGGGCAGTAGCAGAAAAACTCCAAGGCAAAGAACTCAGTTACAATAATCTTGTCGATCTAGAAGCCGCACGACAAATCATCGCCGAATTTACCGACAAACCAGCTGCGACAATTATCAAACACACTAACCCTTGTGGTACAGCTTTGGGAAATACCCTCCATGAAGCTTACACTAAAGCCTTTAACGCCGATGCAGTTTCGGCTTTTGGTGGTATTGTTGCTTTGAATCATCCCATTGATACAGCGACGGCAACTGAGTTAAAAAAGACATTTTTAGAATGCGTAGTTGCACCAGGATGTGATGCGGAGGCACAAGAAATTCTCGCAGCCAAGCCAAATTTACGAGTGCTAATATTACCAGATTTAATTAGCGGAGCCAAGGAGAACATCAAAGCCATCGCTGGTGGCTTCCTCGTCCAAGCTGCCGATGATATTATTGCCGATATCAGCAAATGGCAATTTGTCACCGAGAAAAAACCCTCTGATAGCGAAATCGAAGAATTACTCTTCGCCTGGAAAGTCTGCAAACATGTCAAATCTAACGCCATAGTTGTCACAAGCGATCGCACTACAATTGGTGTTGGTGCTGGACAAATGAATCGTGTTGGTTCAGTCAAAATAGCCCTGGAACAAGCCGCAGACAAAGCTCAAGGCGGATACCTCGCTAGTGACGGATTTTTCCCCTTCGATGACTCGGTACGAACGGCTGCGACGGCGGGAATTAAAGCCATAGTTCAACCAGGAGGCAGTTTGCGTGACGCAGATTCCATCCAAGCAGCAAATGAACTGGGCATAATCATGGTCCTCACTGGGATTCGCCATTTTATGCATTAATCCTACGCTCAAAATCTCAGTCTATATTCATTTTCAAAATTTTTACTCAAAATACTTGCTCTTTTTCCCAACCTGCGATATCTTATATTTGTGTGTGAGGAGTAAGTTGAAAATACAAAGAGCGCTTGGAGTGGAAACACGGTCACACGTCCAAGCGCTTTTTGTTTTCCCCTCTAGAAAATGTGCAGTTTATGAAGTGTCACGTTTGCTAACTGCTGATTGGGCAAATGCGTGGTAGATTTAATTCGTGTGAGGAGTAAGCTAAGAAGACTAATTGAGAACAAAAAACACCTGGAGTGGAAACACGGTCACACGTCCAGGTGTTTTTTGCTATGTATAAAAATTGAAGCCTTGGAAAATATAGAAAATATTAAGTTCATCAAAAAACATTGATGACTTTAATATCATGTTCGGCTAATCACTTACAATTAAAATTTCTCCGTGTCAGTCTTAATAATGAGTATTCAAGGGGACATGATATAACTTGTTACCAACGATTGTGGAGAGACGACATTGCACCTCTCCACAACTTTGAAATACTAATTACTTCTGTAAGTTGCCAGCATGTAAGCCACATTCCTTTTGAGTTGCTTCTTCCCACCACCAACGTCCTTCCCGTTCGTGCTGATTAGGTAAAACAGCTTTGGTGCAAGGTTCACAACCAATACTCACAAAACCGCGATCGTGCAGCTTATTATATGGTACGTCCAAACCCCGAATATATTCCCACACCTGTGCTGAAGACCAATTAGCCAAGGGATTAAACTTAATCAATTCATGTTCTGGAGTTGAGAATGCACTATCCACTTCAATCACTGGAATCCCAGCACGAGTACCAGGACTTTGATCTTTACGCTGCCCAGTTATCCATGCATCCAGAGTATTGAGTTTACGACGCAGAGGTTTGACTTTACGTACCCCACAGCATTCTTTATGTCCATCTTGGTAGAAGCTAAACATTCCTTTTTCTTCTACCAATGCTTGCACTTCCGCAGCATCGGGAAACATAACTTCGATTTTGATACCGTAATGCTTTCTGACTTCATCCAAAAACTGATACGTTTCTGGATGTAAACGTCCAGTATCCAGAGTAAAAACACGGAAGTTCTTAGTTATTTTTGATGCAATATCAACTAGGACAACATCCTCAGCCCCACTAAAGGAAATCGCCATGTTGTCGAAGTTTTCCAAGGCAAACTGCAAAATTTCTCGTGGTGATTTTTGGCTGTATTCTGCTTCTAAAGCAGTTATATTTAAATGGGAATGAGCTACTACCATACTTGAAATATTATCCTCTCTCTAACCATCAATTTTACCGAATTAGGGTGCGGTATTTTCAGGGATATGAAGGTTAATCATTAAATAGAAAGCTCATATCATGTCGGATTAAATACTTATCATTAAGATTGACACAAAGACTTAGAGACGCGGGGACGCGGAGAAATTTTAATTTTTAGCGATTAGACAGACATGATATCATTTCCTCAAAGTCTCATTTTCTCCACAATCACTTATATGTTTGCGTGATGGGTTGGCGTGATGACAGTTTTGAGAGTGGAATTTTCTCATTAATATGCATTGCTATGTCTAGAGAAACTCGAACGCACAACAATCTTCAAATCAATTTTCTAGCTAGAAAACACTAACTTTTTGTTTCTAATCGGTTTGTACCGTGAAGCTTAATAAAGCTATCAAATGCATACCAAGCTAATACATACCAAGGAATAACATCGAATTGCAAACCTTTAATAATTAGTTGACGAATTGCTAGACAGCCCAATCCAAATGGGAACAAAACCCGTATATCCAACTGTCCGGATGTGGCTTGCTTGACACGCTGATTTAAGTCAATTACTGTATTTGATACACCGATCGCAGCGTCAGTATGAACATCAATAATATCACCAAAAATTACGCCTAAATCTTTGAGTGTTGCCATGACATTGTTCCAACTATCTTCACCTTCATGGTTAATAGTTATACTACCTTGAGAAATATTCGTTCGTACTTGGTTGATATTAGAATGCTCTTGCAATGCCTGAATAAGGGGCTGGATTTTTTCTGGTTTTCTGTGCTGATTTGCTACTCGCAAGCGCAGCCTTCCGGGTGTATCACTGACAATTTTTGTGGCAATGTGAGCATGAATTTTAGGTTTTGTATGTTTTGACTGTTTCATTTTTGGTACTTTTGTTTGATTCACAAAACCATTCTTTAACATGATATTGCCCTCCGAAAATTTTATTCTTTGTTAGTTAAATTTGAGATGTTTTTATTGATATATGTATAGTTATTAATAATTTCTGTATTCATATTCCCAAATTCACCCAGAAAGTGGAAAATTATTTCCGCCACTGATTATGATTAGACATAAGTAGGAAGGCGGAATTATTTGTAAGACTCATTTCGACTACGCTCAATGCTCAAAACAACTACAAAACGATGGTTAAGCGTAGCCGAAACCCTTCATCTGGTTTGCTTTAATTCCATCCAGCTACTTACTTAAGCATGAAATATATTTACACATTGAAAGAAAGAGATGGAGAAAACTACATTACATGAGGGTAATCACCCTTTTTCAATCAGCAAATAGGATTAGGATATTGACGTGACAATGCAATTTAATCATCAAAGTTCGGGAAATAAAAATTATAGAAATTATAATTAAATTTATAATTTACTATTAACCCTTATTTCCCTAGGTTTGGAAACCTATCCTTGACCATTATCAATGGTATTTTCTGAGTGACTAGTGGCTTCAAAGGCTGGTAATTGCTTTGCTTCAGCAATTTCGGCTCTAGCTTCTGCTACTATATCTTCCCAGCTTTCGCCGAATTCTGCGATCGCACCTTTGCTTTTTTCGTACAGGGTAATTCCACCTTTAATTAAAGTTTTGGCGACGGGTTTACCTACACCAGCAACTACGGGGATAATCACGGGCGCTAACAATACTGCACCAATACCTGCAATAATCCCAGGTGCGCCTGCTTCTTCAATGAAATCAGTGATTTTTGCCATGAAAATTTTCCTCCATTGGATTGATAAACTAGGACAAACTCTTAAGGGTAATCCTCTTAGGATAACGACTGAATCTGGTTGATGGTAGAGAAAGGGAAAAGAAGATAAAATACGTATCAATTACTTTTCAATTCTTTCCCAATTTTCAATCTTTACCTGTTGCTTTTACGCCTTCTTCACCTTTGCGCCTCCTTTTAAAATTGGACGTAAGCCGTTAATACCTGCAACTACTGTCGAACCATTGTTAACGACGGTGGCTGCCAGAGGATTGAGTCCAAACAAAGTGGCGACTACTAAAGCGGCAAGGTTGGGGATAGCAATGATACTAGTGTTTTGCTGAATCAATTGTTTGGCTTTACGAGCGATTTCAATTGCTTCTAACAAACTGTGTAAGTCGTTTTGCATCAACACTAAGTCTGCGGTTTCGCGGGCAATGTCGGAACCATTAGCAAAGGACACAGATACATCCGCATAGGCTAATGCGGGTGAGTCGTTAATCCCGTCGCCAACAAATGCGACTGTTTTACCGGTTTCGTGTAGTTGTCGAACTACTTCTGCTTTCTGTTCGGGGAAAGCTTCGGCGTGGGTATATGTCGGAGAAATTCCTAATTCAGTGGCGACAGCCTTTGCCGTGCGTTTGTTGTCTCCGGTAAGCATATGAACTTCTACACCTTCGACTTCTATCAGCGCTGTAATGACTTCCTTACTTTCAGATCGCAGGACATCATTATACTCGATTATACCTTGCAGTTGTCCGTCGCTGGCAACATATATTGCTGATGCTGGAGTTTCTGCCAAGTCATTGATGCTTGTCATATCAATTTCTTGCTGATGCAGAAAACGTTGGCTACCAACATAAACTTTTTTGCCGTCTATGATTGCTTCAACACCTAAACCGAGTTGATAATTCCATTTTTCGCGAGTTAAAACTTCAACTTGCTGTGATTCGGCATGACGAACTACGGCTTCGGCAACGGGGTGTGTTAGTCGTTGTTCTGCTGTGGCGGCTATGGCTAAGACTTGTAATTCGGAAACTTCGGGATTAAAGCTTCGCACGGCGGTGACAGCTATTTCACCTTTGGTTAAGGTTCCGGTTTTATCAAATACAATTGTATCGACATTGGCGAGTTGCTCTAATGCTCGTCCACTGCGAATGAGCACCCCACGACGGGCTGCATAGGAAAGTGCGGCTAATACTGTAGTCGGAACGGATACACGGATTCCAGTAGCGAAGTCGAGGGTGAGGATACTGGCGGCACGGGCAGCGTTGCGTGTGAGGGCAAATACGGTTCCTCCAAGTAGCAAAGTTGGCACAACTGCCTTTTGAGCAATTTTCGCCGCATAGTTTTCCATGCGGGTGTCGTGGACAGGTGCTTCCTGCATGAGTTGAATACTTTTACCAACGCAGGTATCATTGCCCAGTCTTTCCGCCAGAATGTAAATTTGTCCTTCCCGAACTAGGGTAGAAGCGTAGACAGATTGACCTTGAGACTTCATGACGGGCATTGATTCACCTGTGAGCTTCTGCTCGTCAAACAGGGCTTTGCCACGAATAATTGTGCCATCTACGGGGACTTGTTCACCGGGGTAAACGATAACGGTATCACCTTTATTTACCTCATCGATCGCAACTTGAATTTTTTCACCATTCCGTTCTACCCAAGCGAATTTACCCAGGGAACTGAGTAAATCAAGGGTTTGCTGTGCCGAAGAACGGGCTGTGCGATCGCGAATATTTTCACCAATTTCAATTAACCCTAACATTAATGCTGGGGTGAGAAATTGCCCTTGAACTGTGGTAATAGCGATCGCCATAAAATCGAGAAAGTCGATATTTAATTTGCGTTCGTCGCGAATCGCTACCCAAGCACGTTGGGCAACTGGTAATGTCGCTAAAGCAATAGTTGTTGCGATTAGTATCGGTGAAATTGAGAAACCAAGTGGCCCCCCCAATAGGGCTAATGCTGCTGATGCTGCGGAAAATTTCCAACTTGGGAAAGAATTCTCATCTTCTTTTTCATCTGTCTGTGGCGTAGTCTGAACCACATTGGAAATGATTGCGATATCAGTCGCAGCTTGCAAAAGATGAGCAATATGCGGACGTATCTCTGACTGCGGTATTTGACTAATATCGTAGGTGACAGCTACGGATGCTGCTGCTGGTTTGAGACGCACTTTGGTAATGTATTTATCTGCTTCTAGAAGTGCTTGCAAATGCTGGACATAGTCGGCATCATTCCGCAGGTGGGGAACCCGCAACCGCAATCTACCTGCTGTTTCGTGAACTACGCTGTAATAAACCTTGAGTTGATGGTTTTTGTTAAATGTTTTAATTCCGCGATTGTGATCAACTAAGGCAATTTTTCCAGATACATTCTCAACTATATTGACTGGGGCAGTATTAGGGGAGGAGGGTCGAAAATCCACCTTGACTTGAACCATTGTTGTACTCTCATAAAAAGTGAATAAACTGGTTTGGAGTTATTAGTTAATTGTGATGAGGTTTTGGTGATTGGTTGTTAGTTAATTTTATAGATTAACTATTCACTATTAGCCACTCACTAAATATTAACTATTAACACTGCATGGCAAAAACAAGATTCGATTCTGCTTATCCGTCCTAGTCAGATAGTTGGATAGATATATTCATAAATCTATCATTATCTATATTTAATTGGACGGTAATTGTCACGAGGAAATGCTTTTTCCAGGAACTTCCCCCATCAGGGGTAAAATCTATTTAGTTATATACAACTATTTGGTTATTAGATGTTTACAAGTAAATATATATAGGCTAAGTCATGCTCTTAACCTTCAAAGAAGTCCTTGTTAGCAATGACAGGAAATATTTACTAAAATCACCTAATTACCAATTGATTGCAAAAATTGGTATCATGCCTCAATTTCAAAGCAGAAGCCTTGATAAACTTTGTAAGTTCACTTTAAAACTGTATAAATTTGCCATTTCTCGATATTTCTCGGTGAGATTCCTGAAAGCATTGAGCTTAGGAAAGTTCAGTCATTGTCTATGCAATTGGGAATTTAGCAACAACATCAACCAACAGATTAATGAAAGGTGGTTTTAAATCGGCAATAATACCGTTTACTGTTGTTAATTCTTGATTATTTGTGTCTACTTGTAATAATTGACCTGACGACTCAATTGCTCTGTTTACTGTTGTATTCAAGTGTGTATTTAATTGTGTCTTATTAATTGTCGATGTTTCTGGAATCACTTCATCCGCTAATTCCAATAAACTAATCCAATGTGATGTATTCAGTGAAGGAGGTTGAAATGCGATCGCTACTGATGCTGCATCACAATTAACTCGCACATTATTAACGTGGGCTTCTGTTTTCAATAACCTTTCCAGTCGCCTTGCATAAGCTTTATCTTTGCTGAGACGAGGTATATGAAAGCGAATTCGCCCCGGAATCGAATGCACAATGCTGTAATTAATTTTTGCCGGTTGTGATTTCAATTCACTAACCTGAGATACTGCATTGGTTTTATCTTCACGCTCAATTTTACGATTAATTTCGCGTTCAATAGTAGATACTTTTTCCACTTTTGACACCAAATTTTCAGAGGAACTATTGTTATTTTCTGTTTTTTGCTTCCTTTGCACCTGTTGATATGTTAGGGAATTTTTGGCTTTTTCACTTCCCGAACTTGGTTGTTTGCTTGCTTGCGGTTGTTCAGCCTTGGCAAAGGAAGCTTTTTGGATTTGGGCGATAATTCGCCGCGTTACATCTGCGGTTAACATATAGATTGGTATCGATGCTAAACCACCAATCCCGAGCCTAGATGTAATTGCTAGTCCCGTAAATAAGGGAATCAAATCTAAACCTTGTTCTTGCCAAAATTCGACGGATTTCCACGCTGCAAATGGGTCTGATTGTTGCTTCTCAGACATTTTTTGCTCTTTCACGCCAAATTCTGCCAGGATTGCCAATACTTGGGATATAGATAAGCCTTGATGATCGAAAGTAATGACTAAATTTTGTGTTTGTTCATTCCAAGTTGTTTGCTGGATTCCCTCTTGCTGTTGCAAGCGATCGCAAATTAAATCTACTAATTTCTGAGTTAGAAATTCCTTACCACTTTCATTAATAGCGCGGATTCTTACCCGCCCTGTTGTTACATGAACTATTTGCAATATTGCTTCTTGAATTTCTAGTTCTTGTAAATCTAATCCTAAAGTTTGCACTTGTTTCTGTGCTTCTTCTTGCTCAACATTTTGATGATTTTCATCGCTTGGCTCCCTGACTAAAAATGATTCATCAAACACCTCTGTTTGTTGAATCAACTTCTCGCGACTACTAATGGTTTTTGTCATTTGCTTAGTTACCCGATAACCCCTTTAAGCTGCAAAAGGTTAACTCTAATTTAACTCTACCTTAATAAAGGGTAGTTGTCATTACTCTTTAGCATTATGTTTGATTAAGTTTTAGGATTTTGTAGTCTCTGATACTCTTCCTCAGATATTAAATCTTGACTATTTTCAACTCTATCTAAGAAGATGATCCCATCAAGATGATCACATTCATGTTGAAAAATTCGAGCGACAAAATCAACCAGCCTCTTATCTTTTAATTCACCATTTCTATCCGTATATTCCACATTTATCCATTGGTATCGGGGTACTAGCCCCCTAATCCCTGGAACACTTAAACATCCTTCCCAATCTTTGACCATTTCTGTCGAATTCTCCACGATTTTAGGATTTATCATCGCAGTTGGCTCCATTTCTGGGGCATGAGGATATCGAGGATTTGGTCGAGAAGCCACAATAAATAGACGTTGTGAGATTGCAACCTGTGGAGCTGCAATCCCTACACCATTAGCAGTTGCGACTGTCACAATTAGATTATCAATCAGACTTTGAGTTTGCCCATCTTGAATATTCTCAATCAAAGATGACGATTGACCTAAAATTGGATGACCTAGTTTAATAATTGATAAGCGACTACCCATATTACAAGTGATGATGAATAATTGATATATATCTGAAGTTATAAATTTATATACAAATGCTGCCGATTCCAAGGAATCTTGACACTACAGCACTCAAACAAATCGAATAAATATTATATTAACGCTTGCTAAATAAAGATAGTTTTTATACTTGACAAAACTTTAGAAAATTATAATTGGCAGGGTTCTACCATCAATGATTGATAATAATGAATTCCCAAGCTTGAAAGGTTATGTCTAAAAGTAAAGTAAAATTTTAGACCAAAAAAATCCAGTTTTTTGGGTTAATTATCGAGCATCATCTTAATATTTTGAGGAGAAACCCAGTTTCTCCCTGCGTGAATATGCTTAAATACTGACTTTAATAAATGTTCTTTGAGGCTTCAGGAGGAAGATTTAAAGCATTGGCCTGGGAACGAGTAAATAGTTGACTTCTTACCCTTGTAATTAGCTTCTCTTAGTGTGGTCAAAATCCTAGTAGTCTACCAAAGCAACTTTGTACGAATAAAATTCTCCGAGTCAATCAAAACCCGTCATTTTTTGCTGGGCAAACTACTAGTTTATGGCTTTTTGTAGCTCTGATTAATTACTCGCTTGCTTTGCAGGAAAAGCGGCTGGAGTAACGGCAATTTGTACTATCTGATTGTTGCGCTGCACTTGTAATTGTAATGGGGTTCCTATCTTACTACTTTCGACAATTTTTTGCACATCTTCAATTTTATTCACAGGTTGATTGCTAATGCTCTGGATAATGTCGCCTGCCTTGAGTCCAGCTGTAGCCGCCGGGGAACGGGAGACAACATCAATTAATAAAATACCTTTGTCAGTGGCTAAATTAATGCCCAACCTGGTTTGCACCCTTTCTCGAATTTCCGGAGTTAGGGTTACCATTTGGATGCCTAAATAGGGATGTTCAACCCGACCTTTGGTGATTAGTTCTTGAGCGATACGCTGTGCTGTGTTGATCGGGATTGCAAACCCTAAGCCTTGGGCACCTTTGATAATTGCCGTATTCATGCCAATAACTTCCCCACGGGCATTAAGTAAAGGGCCACCCGAATTCCCAGGGTTAATAGCCGCATCGGTTTGGATATAATCAACACGCTTGTCTGTTGCACCAATATCGCTACTAGAGCGCCCTGTAGCACTCAGTATCCCCGATGTAACAGTATTGTTTAACCCCAAGGGATTACCAATAGCGATGACGGCTTCTCCTGGCTGTAGTACATCAGAATTTCCCAATGACACAGTCGGGAGATTATTGGTATCAATTTGAATCACAGCAACATCCGTTACTTGGTCTTCGCCCATAACCTTCCCATTAATTGTGCGTCCGTCTTTGAGGGTGACAGTTACAGAATCCGCACCATCAACAACATGGGAGTTGGTTAAAATTTGACCATTGGAATTAATGATAAATCCCGAACCACTACCACGTTCCACACGTTGACGAGGTTCCGGTAAGCGATCGCCAAAAAATCTGCGGAATAATGGATCATTAAATTCATCTGGTGCTTGGGAAACAGTTCGGGCTGAGTCAATCCGTACCACCGCTGGACCCACTTTTTGGACAACGCCAACCACAAAATTCGGATCACCTCCTGATGTGGTAATAATTGCCGGAGGCACTATTTGGGTATTTGCAGCTGTTTTTGCTGGGGGTTGATCTATCGCTGGAGGACTGGATTTGTTGGCATTCAGGCTGTTTGCTATCTGTTGACAGCCAGTTAAGGAAGCGATCGCAGCACCACCAAGCAGAATTAGCCTCAGTTGGCTACTAATTTGTTTCCACCAAGGATTTGTATAAATATATTTCAGTGTAATTTTGTAGTTCTCAGATTTCATATAACCTCTCAATTAATTACCAAACTTGTATTTGCTTCTCCGTGGGAATTACTAGTGGTAGGATATTGCCTACTGGGAAGGAACTGTTAGTAGAGCTAATCTTCTGCTAATAGACTTCGGGAGACTCCTATAAAAAATGACAACCTAGAGTCATAGTTTGCTTGATTAAACAATCATTTTATTTATGAATTTATTCATAATTCTGACTCCTGACTCCTTTTTTACTTTCTATTTTGACGGATAGCAGCAAAGGTGGTAGAAATGGAAACCCCCATAGACAAACTGTGGAGCCAAGCGCTAGAACGCTTGCAGCTAGAATTATCACGTCCCACCTTTGAGACTTGGATTAAAACTGCAAGTGCCGAACGCTTAGAACGTGATTGTCTGGTAATCCGTACACCTAATCCATTTGCCCGGAACTGGTTACAAAAGTATTACATTAAGACGATCGCTAATGTTGTCCGTGATATTGCAGGTTATCCTATTGAAATTTACATCACTGTTGCGGGCGGTGATGAAAAATCTAATCTGGAAGACAACCAAGCGCCTTGGGAATTAACTGCTCA
Organism: Calothrix sp. NIES-4101; assembly: GCA_004296455.1. GTDB lineage: Bacteria > Cyanobacteriota > Cyanobacteriia > Cyanobacteriales > Nostocaceae > Brunnivagina. Next base: position 1,323,546 of record AP018280.1, on the reverse strand, counting down.
AATTCCTTTCGGTGAAGGTAATGCAAACAATAGCTCAAAAACTACCCCCAAAACCGACCCAATCACGAGTCAACTCAACCCAAAATACGTATTTTCTCGTTTTGTTGTCGGTGTCAATAGCCGTATGGCACATGCAGCAGCCCTCGCCGTTGCCGAATCCCCAGGACGTGAATTTAATCCTTTGTTTTTATGTGGTGGTGTGGGTTTGGGAAAAACCCATTTAATGCAAGCTATTGGTAATTACCGTTTAGATATTGCTCCCGACTCCAAAATTTTCTACGTTTCCACCGAGAAATTTATCAATGATTTCATCACGGCAATCAGTCAAGGGATGCAAAGTTTCCGCGAGCATTACCGGACTGCTGATGTACTTTTAGTTGATGATATTCAATTTATTGAAGGTAAAGAGGGGTTTCAGGAAGAGTTTTTTCATACCTTTAATACTTTACATGAAGCTGGTAAACAGGTTGTGATTGCCTCCGATCGCCCACCGAAGCAAATCCCCCAACTTCAAGAAAGATTGTGTTCACGTTTTTCCATGGGATTAATTGCTGATATCCAAACACCTGATTTAGAGACAAGGATGGCAATTTTACAGAAGAAAGCGGAATATGAAAATATTCGTTTGCCAAGGGATGTAATTGAATACATTGCATCAAACTATACTTCTAATATTCGCGAACTAGAAGGTGCATTAATTCGAGCTTTGGCTTATATTTCCATCTGGGGTTTGCCAATGACTGTAGAAAATATTACACCAGTTTTAGAACCTCAAGTTGAAAAAATTGCAGCAACTCCAGAAGCAATTATGACAATTGTTGCTGATGCTTTCAAAGTCTCGAACGAAGAGATGAAGAGCGCTTCCCGGCGTAGAGAAATTAGTTGGGCAAGACAAATTGCCATGTATTTAATACGGCAATATACCGATTTGAGTTTACCCAGAATTGGCGAAGAATTTGGAGGCAAAGACCATACCACTGTTCTCTACAGTTGCGAGAAAATTACTCAACTGCGGGAAACAGACAAAGAACTAGCACAAACCCTCAGACAATTATGCGATCGCATTCAAATTAACACACGTAAACAGAATTTTTCTTAAATCAACAACTTAGCAAAAAACTCCTCACTCATAAATGTTTAATTACTAACCTGTTCTTAACATAAACATTACCTGTGGAAAACTAGAAACTATTGTGGAAAACTCCTGGCAAATTTGTGGAAAAGTGGAAAATAACAGTAAAAAACATCGAACAAGCATATTTACTCTGTGGAAAATAAACCTAGTTTTTCCACAGGTTTTCCACAGCTAGGAATTAAGTTAATATTTCGTTAATTAAATTGACAAAACTTTATGCAATCCCTGGCAAAACTCAGGAATGAGGACTCAGTAGTCAGCGTATAAACTTATAATTACCGAGTCGCAGGCAAAGGGCAGAGAAATAAAAATTGTATATTTAAACATAATTCTCAATGTACAATGCCCAATGCCCCATCCCCACATGAATCATTATGAAATTAGTTTGTACTCAAGGCGAACTGAACACCAATCTTTCTTTTACCAGTCGTGCAGTGCCTTCGCGCCCGACTCACCCAGTGCTGGCGAATGTGTTGCTAGTGGCTGATGCTGATACTAACCAGGTGAGTTTAACAGCTTTTGATTTGAGTTTAGGTATTCGCACTAGCTTCAATGCCGAGGTTTTGCAAAGTGGAATTATTGCCCTGCCAGCCAAATTGCTCAACGATATTACCTCACGTTTGCCAGAAGGGGAGCTTACCCTCGAAGATGAATCAGCAGCAGCAAATGAAACTGGAGAAGGCATAGTTGTTACTTTAACACCAGCTAGCGGACAGTATAAGTTGCGGGCGATGGGGGGTGAAGAGTTTCCGGAGTTGCCCGTAATTGAAGATAACCAGCCTGTGAATTTGACAGCCGCAGCACTGATTGAAGGATTACGGGGTACATTATTTGCCACTAGTGGTGATGAAACGAAACAGGTACTGACGGGTGTGCATTTAAAAGTGTTGTCAGATACTTTAGAGTTTGCAGCTACCGATGGGCATCGTTTAGCGGTTGTAGAAACAGATAATCATAATCCCGAAGCCAGTGCTGAAGAACAATTAGAAGTGACAGTACCAGCAAGAGCATTACGGGAACTCGAACGGATGTTAGCACATAGCGCCGAGGCAGAGGAAGGGATCGCATTATACTTCGATCAAGGACAAGTAGTATTCGAGTGGAAAAATCAGCGTTTAACCAGTCGTACCCTTGACGGGCAATATCCCGCTTATCGTCAGTTAATACCTCAGCAATTTCAAAGGGAGTTAACGTTAGATAGAAAGCAATTTTTAAGTACTATGGAGCGAATTGCTGTTTTAGCAGACCAAAAAAATAATATTGTTAAAGTTAGCATTGATAGTGGGGCGCAGGAAATCACTTTATCAGTGGAGGCACAAGATATTGGTAGTGCCGTCGAATCAATGCCAGCACAAATATCGGGAGATGATATTGATATTGCTTTTAATGTCAAATATTTAATGGAAGGATTAAAGGCATTACCAGCATCGGAAATTCTCATGCAGCTAAACTCTAATTTAACTCCAGTAATCTTTACACCTTTGAGTGGAGTGAAGATGACATATTTAGCAATGCCTGTGCAATTAAGAAGTTAAATGATTAGGTAATAGTTGCTGGAAATTTCGGGCAGTGAATATTAGCAACTTAGACGTAGATAGCTTTAATTAAATACAAGTGCGCTCCTTATGGGAGTGCACTATACTTTCTTTATTGGTTTTGATTGTAAGTACATACTTAACCAATAATATTAACTGGTATCTCAATTAAAAATTCTGTGCCTTTACCTATCTCCGAACGGCATTTAAACATGCCCTTATGCCTATCAACAATAATTTGATAGCTAATTGATAAACCTAAGCCTGTTCCTTTGCCAACTGCTTTAGTAGTAAAAAATGGGTCAAAAATATTATTGATAATATTTTGGGGTATGCCAAGCCCATTATCACAAATACAAATTGCAACGCTCGGTTTGTTACTGGGTAATTGACTCAAGCTGGTTTGAATTGTAATTTGACTAATATAAGATTCAGAATCTTTTTCTCTCCTTTCTTCAATCGCATCGATCGCATTAATCAAAACGTTCATAAATACCTGATTTAACTGTCCTGCATAACATTCAACTTCAGGTAAAAAGTCATAATCTCTAATTATCTGAATTGCTGGACTTTCTGGTTTTGCTTTCAATCGATGTTGGAGAATTACCAGTGTACTATCAATCCCATCATGAATGTTTACAGGTTTAATTTCTGCTTGATCGAGTCGCGAAAAATTACGTAAAGATAAAACTATTTGACGGATGCGTTCTGTTCCGACTTTAACCGAAGATAACATTTTTGGTAAATCTTCAACAATAAAATCTAAATCAACTTCCTGGGCAAATTCTGCAATTTCTGGAACTGGATGAGGAAGCTTTTGCTGATATAAATCTAAGATGCTCAGTAGGTCTTCTGAATATTGGCTGATATGGTTAATATTGCCATAGATAAAATTCACCGGATTATTAATTTCATGAGCAATACCAGCTACTAATTGACCTAAACTGGACATTTTCTCATTTTGAATTAACTGAGTTTGTGTTTGTTTCAACTCTTGTAAAGCTTTGGCTATTGTTTCGGCTTGATACTGAGTTTGTGCGAGTAAATCAGCTTGTTCAAGTGCAATTGATAGTTGCGTTGCTATTTGAGTTGCAAACTGAATATCCGGAGTTTGCCAATCACGAGGTTGATTACATTGATGAATGCAGAGTAAACCCCATAAATTATCACCTTTGATAATTGGGGCTACTAATGTGGCTTTGATGGCAAATTGTTCGAGAACATCAACAAAACATTTTTCTAACCCAGCTTCATAAATGTTAGAAATTGTATTTACCCTACCATAGCGGTATTTAGTCGCATAAATTTCTCCAAAACAATGATCGTGAACTTTAATTGCTAATACTGAAGGTATTCCTGATGCCACATCTTCAGCAACAAATTCACCTTCATTATATTCTGATGTTGGATCAAAATAATATACCCCAACGCGGTCAGCTTTGAGGGCACGACGGACTTCTGCTGACATTGTCGCAAAAATTGTTTTGATGTCAAGCGACTTCCGCATTTTGGTGACAACATCAAACAGAATTTTTTGTTGTTGGGTGGCTTGTTCTAGTGATTCAGTACGCTGTCTCACTTGGGTTTCTAGGTGGGCATTTACAGCTTGTACTTGTCGATATAAAGTATGTTCGTGAATTGCTGTTGTTAGTTGACGAGCTAATTCTTGAGCTAATTCAATTTCTGCAATAGTCCACTTCCGAATATGGGCTTGTTTCTGCTCTTTCCAGACTTGAAAAGAACGGCGAGGGTATAGCTGCCTTGTATCAATATCAAATTGCCCAGCCCATAGCTTTTCTATATCTTGAGTATCACGAAAAATACTGACATATCCTAATACTTGCTGACGATAGGCAAGTGGGATAAATAAAATACTACGAATTGATGTTGCTTGAAATATGAATTGTAAATTTTGTAATTCGGGAGTTTTAAAAATATCGGTAATTGCCCAAACTTTAGGTTCAATATCTGCACTATCTTGATAATGTTTTTCCCAAACAGTATACTGTTCCATCAAGCGATATTTTTCTGTATCAGGAATGATGGGTTGCTTCCCAAAAGTATATACTGTCAGGTTTTCACTATTTCTCTTCAAACATTCGGCAAAATTTTCGGGTATTTCGCTCGCTTCACTCTTGAGACAAAGTCTACCCCCACAACCGCCAAATGCCTTGACAATTTCTTCTAAAGCCGCCTCTAATTCTAAGTCAGGTAATAAACGTAATAAATTTCCAATCTTATTAAGAATAGCTTCCCGTTCTGCCTTTTCCCGTGCTTGCACAAGTATAGTATTTTGGGCGATCGCAATTGAAAGCAAATCAACTACCATCTGAATTGATTCGATTTCATCCTCGGAAATCTCTATGGCTTCGGAGTTGTGTAATACTAACAATCCCCACAAATTATCGTGATACATGAGGGGCATTGCCAAGGAAAATTTAACCTCCATTGCTGTTAAGTATTCAGCATGGCAAGGGTCAACAGGACGGAAAAAAAAACCTTCTGTTATATTTTCTGTCTCACCATTACGAATTTCATGGAAACAACTTTGAGCAATTTGGCGAGTTTCCACATTGACAATAGAACAAACTCTAGACTTAACAAATAAATCACGGGCATAACTGGGAATATCATCTGCGGGGAAATTCAGACCCATTAATGACGGTAGCTTACCCTCTTCTAGTGATTCTGCAACAACTTGACCGCTACCATCTGCATGAAACTTATAAATCATTGCCCGGTCTGCACCAGTAAACGATCGCAATTCGGATGATGTCGTTTTGAGAATATCTTCCAATTCTAATAACCGTCGAATGCGATCGCTAATACGATGTAATAAATTTCTACCTTTGATACTTGCATTCAAATTTTGCTTATTTATTAAATTCATTTCATTATTTATTTTTGCTGGCGGATACAATTAACAAGGAACATAATTCGCATTTTCTTGTTAATATGTTGTATTTGTCTTCAGTGTAAGTACGGTGATACAAAAACAAATATTTTTATCTTAATTTCAATAATGACTGTGATGGGTAAAGATTTTTCATGAGAGCAAGTGACGGGAATGTAAAAATCATTATCTCTCACATTTTCCCATTACTATTTTGTTTATAATAAATTATGTATCGAAAATCTCTAGCAAAATCCCCAAATTCTTTGAGAATTCGGGGATGTAACGCAGTGTATTTTATTTATACGTAATAGACTAGCTACGAGCTGCATCCGCAAAACGAATTTTTAGATAATCATTTTCCATTTTTGCACCCGCAGGTTGCAGCGCAGCTAAAGCTTGTGGCAAAACTAAATTACGACGATGATTGCCAATCCGAATATTTAATTCATCACCACTTTTGCTCAACTGCACTTGATTTTTTGGAATCCCAGGTAAATACAATTCTAAACTATATTGATTTTGTTCTTGAACAATACGGATTGTATTTTCTTTATAGTAAACCTGAGTTGGGTCTTCATCTTGATAAAGTATATTTTTGAGTCTTTCGAGTGCTGCTATTCCACACATTTCTTCAGAAAAAAGTGGTACTTCCTTAATCGGTAAAGGATGAAAATTATCATGGATTTCCTGACGATACTCCTTCTGATTTTCTTTCCAACGTTGGAAAAATGGGTCTTGTACTTCATCAGGAATAATCCGATTGGCAACCACCATATCTGTGGCAACATTGTATAAACTCAAATATGCATGGGCACGAAGCGATTCTTTAATCACCATTTTTTCTGGATTTGCAACCAAACGCACAGAAGTTTGAGTGTTATCTGTTAATACCTTTTCCAATGCCTCAATTTGTTCATAAAATTCATAAGGTGCATCCATCACCTCTTTATCGGGTAAAGAAAAACCGGCAATAGGTTTAAATATTGGTTCCACAAAAGGACGCAGTGCAACCGAAATATTTTGGAATGGTTTATAAAAACGGCGCATATACCAGCCACCAACCTCCGGTAAACTCAACAATCGTAAAGCTGTACCAGTTGGGGCTGAATCAATAATCAATACCTCATACTCTCCTTCGTCATAATGACGTTTCATCCTTACCAAACCAAAAATCTCATCCATGCCGGGTAAAATTGCTAATTCTTCAGCTTGTACTCCCTCTAAACCTCGTGCTTGCAAAACTTGAGTAATGTAGCGTTTCACACTTCCCCAATTTCCTTCAAGTTCCATGAGGGCATCAAGTTCCGCACCCCACAAATTTGGACGAATTTGCCGCGCTTCGTGCCCCAATTCCATATCAAAGCTATCCGCAAGCGAATGCGCGGGATCTGTACTCAAAACCAACGTCCGATAGCCGAGTTCTGCACAACGAAGTCCAGTAGCAGCAGCAACAGATGTTTTACCTACGCCGCCCTTTCCTGTCATTAAAATTACACGCATGGATAATTCTGTCCTGCTCGATCCTGATTTACATTTATTTACATTATTAACTGTTTTTGGGAATTATAGTGTGGACATGAAGGGTTACGAGTATATTTCGATTGACTCTTAACGATTAACGATTACCAAGTTTAAAATTCTGCTTGACAACATCAAAAAGTGGAGTGTACCAGTAATCAACGTGTGAACAAATTAAATTATTTGCATCTAGAGTTAATTCACTGTATCCAGAAATTGAAACTTTAGGTTTCCAAGGTAAGGGACTATTCCAACTCAAAGTCCACTCGGTTTTAATCTTATTTCCATCTTGTTTGATATCATGCAAGTCCATTTTGCAATTAACTAACCAAGTTTGAATAAAATTAATCATTTTTTTATAACGTTCAACCCCAGTAAATTTATTTAATGGATCCTGAAAATAAACCTTTGTCGCGTAGATAGAATAAGTTTGATTTTCAGGAAATCTTTGATAATCTGCTTGGAGAATGTCAATAATATTCATAAATTAAGGGAAAGGTAAATTCAAAAGTAAAGGCTGAGAAACTGAGAAACTGAGAGATTAATTATTCTCACTACCAAAATTATGACTTCTGACTCCTCATTTATCTGTCACCTATTTGGGTATATTCTGGATTGCCAAAAATAGCTTCAATATGACGGTAATATTTAAATTCCATCAAATTGTAAAATGGGTCTTCTAAAAAGAAAGTGCGGTGTTCCAAAGGAGTATTAACAAAACGTTCTTTTGCTTCTTCGCGAAAGCTTAATTGCTGAGACAAAGCCCTTGTCAACAAATCTTTCCAGTCTTGCTCTGAAGTAAATATTAATCCGAAATGTCTTGGATAAATTCCACGTTGGCGTGTTAGCGATTCTTTGGTTGTATGGGCTACTAATTGATGTCCGTAGAGGTTAAGAATTAGAGCATGAGGGCTTTCACGTCCGGGAATACAGCCTAAACCATCAACGTAATATGCTTTGGCTTGAGAGATGTCGGTAATGGGGAAAGCAATGTGGAATATTGTCTGATTCATAATAAAATTAGGAACAGGAAAGGTAATATTTATAGATTAGATTATATAAATTAGACTATATAATTTAAATTATATAAATTAGATTGTTACTTTTATTTTTTTGACATTGCTAAATCAGAGGATAAATTTAACCCAGATAGGCAGATAAGGAGATGGAGGCACAGAAGGTAAGAGTTGGTGGATATTTGATTCTTGAACTATCCAACTATTTCCCACTCCCCAGATTTGATTCCTTGATTAAAATTAACTAAAACCTAAATCTAAACCTAAACCTAAAAATCTTATGTTTTTAGTAACAGGAGCAACAGGTGGAATTGGTCGTCGAGTGGTAAGACTCTTACGGGAAAACAATGCGCGGGTACGGGCATTTGTCCGCCTTTCATCGCGCTATGACGAGTTAGAACACCGAGGAGCAGAGCTTTTTATTGGTGAATTACGAGAACCGCGCGACATCGAAAAAGCTTGTCGTCAGGTGAAATACATTATCAGTACCCACGGTTCTAGAGGCGATGCACTTGCACTAGATTATCGTGCGAATATTGAACTGATCGACCAAGCTAAAGCCAATGGAGTCGAGCATTTCGTTTTTATTTCCGTACTCGGCGCAGAGCGGGGCTACGAAGATGCACCCGTATTTAAAGCGAAACGCGAAGTTGAAAGATATTTACAAACTAGTGGCGTAAACTACACTATATTACGTCCGGCTGGACTAGCATCGAATTTGCTACCCTTAGCAGAAACTTTTCGCCAAACAGGATTATATTTGTTAATTGGCGATCGCACAAATCGAACTTCGATAGTCAGTACCGATGATTTGGCAAAAATGGCTGTTGATTCAGTAACCCTTCTTGCCGCCTGCAATCAAGTATTATCTGTTGGGGGAAGCGAGATTTTAACGCGCGAGGATATACCCCATATTTTTGGTCGTATTTTTAATCGAGAACCTGTTATCATTAATCCGCCATTATTTTTAGTAGACGGGTTGCGCGGTGCATTAGGGTTGATTAACCCCCAGGCAGAAAAAGCTTTAGGAACATTTCGGACATTGCTAGCCAATGAATTTTTCTGTACAAAAGAAGAGATTGCTAAATTAGAAGCAATATTTAATTTTCCCTTGGAACCTCTAGAAAGCTTTTTAAGGCGACATTTGTCTGTGTGACAGGGACAGGGGGATATGGAGACGCAAAGAAAGATATTTGCAATTCTTTTCCCACCTCCGACTTCCTCTCCTTACCAAAATCTCAAATATTAAATCCTCAAATCTAAAATTCTATGCGTTCTCCCTTAGCTGCAAATGGTGCACAAGCACGACAAACCAAACAAATCTTCGCTCGTCCGGAAGAACAGTTATCTTTTGAATTAGGTAAAGCAGTCCAAGAATTGCCGCCCCTATACACGAGGGTTCTGGCAGGGACAATTAGCGCTATAGTAATTGGTACGATCGCATGGGCATATTTTTCCGAAGTTGATGAAGTTGCCACTGCACCAGGAGAACTAGTCGCCTCAACCCAAGTGCGTCCGGTAACATCCATCGGTAATGGTTCAATTATGGCTGTGCGCGTCAAAGAAGGTCAAAGAGTCGCCAAAGACCAAGTATTAATTGAACGTGACCCAGAATATCAGAAATTAGATGTTACTCGTCTGGCACAGTCTCAAAAACTAATCCAGCAAGATTTAAATCGTCTCGACGCTGAACGTGCAGGTAACAAAAATGCCGGAACCCCTATCCAAGATGAACTACTAGCGGCACGACTGCGGGATTTTGAAGCCAAACAAGCCGCAGCAGAAGCAGAAGCAAATCGCCTTGCAGCTAGCATCGATCAGGCAAAAGTACGTCTTTTACGCTTGCAAGAAAATTATACTAATGCCAAAAGTAATTTAGTCAACGCTCAAACCAACCTTGCCAACGCTCGAAATCTGCGCCAAAAGGTGAACAACAATGTTGCGATCGCTCAAGAACGTGAAAAAAGTATGCGTACCCTGATTGGTAATGGCGCAGTTCCCCGACTCGACTACCTGCAAGCGCAAGACCAACTCAACCGCGCCAACGCTGAAACTACTCGTGCTAACGACGAAATCACCAACAATCAAACTAAAATTACTGAGGCACAAGATAAAGTTGCATCACTACAAAAAGATATGGCTGCCCAAGTCCAAGAAATAAAACAGGCACAAGCAGCATACATTGGTGCTAAAAACCAAGCACAACGTCTCGCATCTGAACGCCAAAGCGAAGTCTTAACGCAAATGAACAAACGGCGCGAAGAACTTGCCGATGTATCAGGTAAACTCGAACAAGCTCAGAAGCAAACTGAGTATGAAACCATCAAATCACCTGTTTCGGGTACTGTTTACAAAATTAAAGCAACAAAAGGGCCAGTGCAATCGGGTGAAGAGTTGTTATCAATAGTACCAGATGGTGAAGAATTGCTACTGGAAGTTAAAGTTCTCAACCGTGATATCGGTTTTATTCGTCAGGGACAAAGGGCTAAAGTGAAAATGGCTACCTTCCCATTTCAAGAATTTGGCACTATTGAAGGCGAAGTCGTTAAAGTTAGTCCCAATGCTGTTGCCGATAAAGATTTGGGTTTAGTTTTTCCAACCCAAATAAAACTCAGCAAGCACTCATTAATGGTACGCGGTAAGGAAGTACAATTTACGCCAGGTATGAGTGCAAATGGTGAAATTGTCACTCGTAAAAAGTCGATTTTGACCTTTATTACAGAGCCAGTTACCCGGAGATTTAGTGAGGCTTTCTCCGTAAGGTAATTGTAAATAAATACAGATCAATCAAAGCGATCGCACATCGGAAATTAACCACTTTTCCAAATCAGCGATCGCATTTCACCGAATATGACAATGGGAAAGCGATCGCACTTTGCATAATTACAAAAGGCGATCGCAAACAATTAATCTTTAAAATCAAAGTTGTCAGATTCAGTTTTCTCGCAGCACCCAGCGTATTGCCAGCATTATCTAGAGTCATGATATTTTTCTTATTTTTTAGTATTCAAAATTGGTAAAAATATTGAAAAAACCCAATAAATGGGAACTATTGAATGATAATTGTTATTAGGTCTATTCAATACTGATGCTTAATACTGCTAAAAACCTACCGTACAGTTGCTTAATTTATTTTTGAAGAAAGAATAAAAAACAAGCAAACTTTGTGAAGAAACTGATTTTGTATGGAAGCTACGGTTAGTTAAGTGAAATAGTATATTTTGTATACTTGAGCTTGTATGTCCTTATGAAATAAGGAATATAAAGAATTTTATTGGCACAGAAAAAACATAATAAAACTGACTGGAATAAATTACTCCAGCCAGTACAAAATTAATGTAAAGTCAAAAATATACCGCTTATCTGCTTATGTTGTGGGAATTATATCTAAGTAATCTTTAAATGGAGCCATGATTACTTCTGCATAGCGGTTGAAGATATTTTCTGGATCGGATGGATTAGATGGATTGGTAGTTGTCATGCTTGACATGTCTGATGTGGTTTGCTTCAGACTCCAATATTCGGACATCTCCGAACTGGTTATGGTACTAATGCTAGGAATGGGTACACTTTTGTAGCTATTATTTGCGATCGCATTCCAGTCTAAACCAATATTGCTGTTATTCCCAAATATGTTATTGGGTATTCCAAATCCAGTTGTGTAGTCATAAGAGCGGTTATTCAAGCTAAATTCTATACCGCTTGAGAAAGGGTTAAAACCACTGAAAATATCACCGAAATTAAAGCTAGGAAGTGAGGGATTACTATCTTGCTCAGATTTTCCTGATGTGTCGGCTAGGATTTGTCTGACTTGGGAATCACTTAGATTTGGATTCGCACTCAGCATTAGGGCTACAACTCCGGCAACATGAGGAGTTGCCATTGATGTTCCACTGTAATTCTCATATCCGTTATTGGGAACTGTAGAGTAGATGCTGACTCCAGGAGCAGTGACATAGGTTAGTTGCTCATTACCTGCACGATTAGAAAAGCTTGCTTGCTTACCATCTTTATCAACTGCACCAACCGCAATACCTGTATCTTTGGCATAGCGTGCTGGGTATATCGGTGATGAGCCACCACTATTACCTGCCGCCATCACCACAATTGTGCCTCTGCTGCTGGCGTATTGAAGTGCTTCTTGCATGACTGGGTTGCTACTACCACCACCCAAGCTCATATTAATCACTTTTGCTCCGTTATCGACGGCGTAGCGGATTCCTTTGGCGATTGAGTCGTATGAACCGGAACCAGTGTCATCTAGAACTTTGACAGGCATGATTTTGGCATTGTAAGCAACTCCGGTAGCACCTTTGTCATTCTTTTCAGCAGCTATTGTTCCCGAAACGTGAGTACCATGTCCGTCTACATCTAGTGTGTTGTTATTATTGCCGTCGAAGTTCCAACCGTAAACGTCATCGACATAACCGTTTCCGTCATCGTCTACACCGTTGCCTTCTATTTCTTTGGTGTTTTTCCAAATATTATTTTTTAAATCTTCATGGTTGCGATCGACTCCAGTATCAAGCACTGCAACTACAACACCTTGTCCGGTGTATCCTTTTGCCCATACTTCTGGAGCTTTCACCATATCGTCGCCCCAATTATTACCACCCAAATTGGGAACATCTGCAAAGGTATTTTGACCTACACTTTTTGCGACTGCTGCCGCAGCATCAACTAAACCGTAACCTGTACTGGAGTTATAGGATGTGCTAGTGATTTCGCGATCGCTTATTCGCGTTGGGCTTTGCTTGTCGGAGTTATAGTTATAGCTACTGGAATTATGATATCCAATGCTATTAGTGTTATAAATTTCACTACTATTGGAGTCAAAATTGGTAATTGCAGAGGTGGAAGTAATATTTAGTTCTTGTTTAGAAACAAAATTATTACTCTTATAGTTAATGGGCATGGGTATTTGTCCTCAAAAATTGCTTTTTGTGGCGGCATAAAATATTTACTTGTTAAATCAACATAGTTTTAAAATCTTCAAAATTTTAAAAACTTTGCCTCACTTGTAAATAGTAACTATAAAGTAAACATTGAATTTGCAGCTACTTTTACCAAAAAATAGTTATAAATAGTATTTTGCTTTTATTTTCGTTTTATACTTGATTATTTTTCAGTTATCTAGTTATTAACTTGATCACAGAATATTACCTCAAAAACATTCTTGATTTAGCAAATGTTATCGGAGATACAAAGCTCTCTTTAAAAGTTATTGCCTTTATTTATCTTTATGGTATTTATATTGAAGTATTTATGTATACTGTTTTGTGGCATCCCAATAACTAAAATTAGATTCAATTTCGCTCCAACTTAGTTCTAAAATTCCCGGTTTTGATGAACTATCAATACCCCAAGGATTAAACAGAGTAAATTTTTGTGTTGAGTAATTATAATTTACTAATACGTAAGCATGACCTGCTACAACATTTGCTGATACTGGTTGTAATTTTGAACCAAAGCCAATAGATTCATTTAAATTCAAGGTATTAATAATAGTTTGGAAATCTAAAGGAACACTCATCCAAACTTTGTTACCAGTGATATGTTGTAATGCATCGCCAACATATCCTCCTTGAGCGATACCGGAGTAAGAGTTAGTATTGTCTTGGTAAATCCAACCAGATTCATTGAGTTGTGCGTAAGCTTTTTCTATAAGGGCAACCCAAAGTTCATTTGTGGAGTTGTTGTAATTTCTACCTTTACTAGCGTAGACAAAATTTCCTGATGAATCTGTTGGTAAATATCTATCTACTGTGATGTAATCAGCAATTTGGTTTCGCCAAAACTTGATGGTGAAAGTATTATCACCATTGTCTATAAACATGTTTTCAATTGTTTGGACTGAGTTAATTGCTGTTGCTGCTAGTCCAGCAAGAAAGAAACAGTCGTTAATCTGTCCTTGAGTGATGTCTTGATAGCTAATTCCATTCTGAAATAGTGAACCACTGGCTTGCTGATATGTATAGGTAGTTGATGGTCGATCGCTTCCCAGAAACCATTTATTGATGAGGTTTTCCATTTGGGTATCACTACTACCTGCACTCAAGTTACCGAGTGAATTCCCTTGGTATTTTTGATTAGCTGCATCTCCGTTAATGATTTTGTTGGCTAATACTCGCACTGGTTCGGGAATGGAAAGTGTAGCGGCATGATTTATTAATGTTTGCAAATCGGCAAATTCAATCCCGTCAATAGTTCCGTCGTCTTTAGAGTCGCGCAAAATGGCAATCATTTCATTGCGATCAATTATTCCGTCACTAAAAGATGATTTTGCTGTTTGACGAATTCCTGCATCTTGAATTTGAACGACTTGATCAAACCAATCTACTGAAGTTGAAGGTATTGTTTCAGTTATTGCTTGGCTGCTGAACCTCAGGTTGTAATTACTGACTGCACGACCACGTCTATAAACCTCAATATAGTATTCACCGGCTTCTAACACCACATTGATAGATTCATCAAATTTACGGCGATTGTAGGAACCAGCAACAATAGAACCATTGCTGTCTAATATTTGGACATTTAAGTTGGCAGACAAACCATCGACAGCAACATCAAAACTACTACGGTTACTAAGGTTAAAGCTGTAGTAATCGTTTGTATTTTCCCAACCGATGGAGCCAGTTAATACTTGTTGACTGCGGGAAATATTTAAGCTGGAATTGATATCAATACTTTGTTTAAAATTATTCACTACTATTATAATCCCTGTGTCATCAAGCACCCTGTGGGAAGCAAGGCATGGCAAATTTTAGGGATATAAAAATAACCCTATCTACCTCAGTAAGGTAAACAAATATGCAGAATACTTTCCTGTGAACTTATGCCCCAGGGGGTATTCATCTTTTAATTCAGTATTTGAATTTCTATATTGCTGCTTTATATATCCAGACAGCCATGTGGAATATACGTATTTTTATTGCTGATTGATCAAAATCTCAAATTCAGCGTTGTTGCGAATGCTATCAAAATCCGTATCAGTTTTCGCCATTTCCCGGTATTCTGCGTCTAAATTGATTGCTGTTTGTAAATCTTGTAGGGCTAAATTGATATTATCTAAAATGCAGTAAGCACAAGCACGATTGTAAAAAGCATTTGCATATTCAGGATTAATTTCTATCGCTTTATCGTAGGATTTGATTGCATCTTCTAATTTTCCTAATTTCCAGAGAGCATATCCGCGATTATTCCAAGCTTCGTGGGAATCTGGTTTAAATTTGAGAGCTTGATCGTAGGATGCGATCGCTTCTCCATATCGTCCTAAATCAACCAGGGCATTCCCCCGGTTATTCCAAGCTGCGTGCTCATCAGGTTTAAATTGTAGAGCTTGGTCGTAGGATGTGATCGCTTCTTCATATCGTCCCAAATTAGCTAGTGCATTCCCCCGGTTGTACCAAGTTTGGTGGTCATCAGGTTTAAATTGGAGTGCTTCATGAAAAGATGTAACAGCTTCTTCGTAACGTCCTAATTTAGCTAGCGTAGTGCCTCGGTTGTTCCAAGCTCCATCGTCATCAGGTTGAATTTTCACTGCTTTATCGTAAGCTGCAATAGCTTCTTCATAGCGTCCCAAATTAGCCAGTGCATAACCCCGATTGTAAAAAGCTTGGTAATCAGCTTTAAATTTTAATGCTTTATCGTAAGCTGCAATAGCTTCTTCATAGCGTCCCAAATTAGCCAGTGCATAACCCCGATTGTAAAAAGCTTCCTGGTAATCAGGTTGAATTTTCACTGCTTCATCGTAAGCTGCAATAGCTTCTTCATAGCGTCCCAAATTAGCTAGTGCATTCCCCCGATTGTAAAAAGCTTGGTAATCAGCTTTAAATTTTAATGCTTCATTATAGGATGTAATCGCTTCTTCTAATCGTCCTAATTTAGCCAGCGTAGTGCCTCGGTTGTTCCAAGGTTGGTAATAATCAGGTTGAATTTTCACTGCTTTATCGTAGGATGCAACAGCGTCTTCAAACCGTCCCAACTTACCCAGCGTAATTCCCTGGTTGTACCAAGCTTCGTGGGAATAAGGGCTAAATTTGAGTACTTCATTGTAGGATGCAACAGCATCTTCATACCGTCCCAAATCAGTCAGTGCATTCCCAAAATAAAACAGTGACTCAGTTACTTTCTCTGGATGCTGATTTGCTAATTTTAAAATTAAGGGTAATAAACGTTGAATATATCTTTCTTTCTCAACCTCATATCCCTTCGCTTCAATTTGTCCATCACGAGGTTCCAAAATACCTTCAGACGCAATCAAAAACCTCATTGCTTGCCGGATTTGCCAGCGATTTTGCAACTGCTGCCAAAAATTTCCCCCTGCTAACATCCTGGCTGTAGCTGCAACGGTAAAATCATACAAACTAATATTAAACTGCCGTAATAAATCCACTGCATCGTAAATATGAACAGCTTGCGGATATCTTTTCACGGCTTTTTTGTAATTCCCTTCCCAAGTATCCCGCAGGGTATCTCGATAATTATTGGTATTCAAAGGTAAATTATCAGCTTTCAATCGTCGCAAATTTTCGATCGCATTCCGAAAAGTGGAGTCATTACGACGAGCTATTTCTGAATAGTTGCTTGAATTTGCAGAGATTCCTGCTTCTTTGACGGTTTCTACCAATACCCTAATCACCGCATCATCATTGGGTTGTGGTAATTCGTAAACGTGAAATTTCTGCCACAGTTTCGGGTATTTCTCCCATTGCAACTGTTCCCAAGGACTAATTTCACCCAAAAAATCCGCTTCTCTTTCGTTTCTGGCGGTGGCAATCACCCGGACTTCCACTTTCCCGCAAAATACCTCATATCGGGTGAGAGCATCCAATAATCTCTCCTGCAAGGGAACAGTAAATTTTTCAACGGGACTTTTTTCCGCTTCGGGAGATATTTCCACTCGACTGCGGTGCATTTTCCGGTTCAAGTCATCAATTACAAACAGTAATTTCCTATCTGTTCCTACTTCTGCGGGCATTTTCGCAGGAATATCCAACCATTCATTAGTCTTTAAAAATAAAACTGTCCAACCCTGCCCGTTATAATACTCGGCAACTTCTAATGCTTCTCGTGTTTTCCCAATTCCGGTTCGTCCCAAAACCAAAACCCAGCGATGTGCTTCCAGTTCTTCCCGTAATTCTTTCCGGATATTGCGATTTTCTACCCTTTGTTGATAATGAATATTGCGATCGGCCAAAGCATCTTTATCATGTCCCCCAAGTATCCGCTTTTTGACATCTGAAGCTAAATCTACACCTTGAGGCGCAATCACTTCAAACGCAAAAGTATTGGGAGGGATTTTGCGCTGACGATTCCGCGATTTCAACCACCAAATAAAACCTGCAACCACAGGTATCATTGCAGGTAAACCACCAGAAATCAGATTATCAATAAACTCTTTGTTGTCAGTATAAAATTTGGCGATTGGTTGCAGAAAATTCCACACGGGCTATTTGGGGAAAATAAGGCCATTTCATGCAATTGTAGCAAAAACAAGAGATGCTAAATGTAACTATAGTTGTTACGAATGCCATCAAAATCCACGTCGGTTTTCGCCATTTCCCCACATGCTTGGCAAAGTTATTGACCGAGTTTAGTTGTTGGTAATATCCTAAAATTATTCATAATGCTGCTGTTGTAGGTGCGGAGATTTAAATGCGGAATATTTGGGCATTTGCTTGGGGTGCTTTAGTCGGAATTATCGGTGGACTAATCGGCTTGGGGGGTGCAGAATTTCGCTTACCAATTTTAGTTAGCATTTTTAATTACCGAACTCTACAGGCAATTATTATTAATCTCGTTGTGAGCCTCTTCACTGTCACATTTTCATTCATTTTTCGGAGTGGTGTTATTGGAATTGAAAATGTTTTTGCAAATCTGACAGTAATTATTAATATTCTGGCAGGTTCTCTCATTGGGTCTTATATTGGCGTTAACTACGCAACTCATATCAACGAAAAAACATTAAATCGAGTTGTTGTCGTTTTTCTATTTTTACTAAGCTTTGTACTAATTGGGCATAATCTTATTTTCAGTCTTCAAAGTTGGCAACTTCCAGACTTACTCAGAATCGGCATCGGTTTTACCGCAGGAATTGTAATTGGAATCTTCAGCAGTATGCTTGGTGTCGCAGGTGGTGAATTGATTATTCCTACTATTATTCTCGTGTTTGCAATTGACATCAAATTAGCAGGAAGTTTGAGCCTTGCGATTAGCATTCCCACAATTCTAATGGGTCTATTTAAATATCAAAGTCAGCAACGACTTAAAGAAGTAAAATCGGAGCCAAAGTTTATTCTATCAATGGCATGTGGTTCAATATTGGGAGCATTTATTGGTAGCAACCTTTTAAGATATGTAGCAAATAACTGGCTATATATTATTTTGGGTCTGATTCTATTTTTGTCAGCTTTGAAGTTAGCAAAACACAAGCCAAGCGCATAAATAAACGCTTTGCAAAAAATATCATGTGCGGTTAATTAATTATTATTAATTGTCTCCGCGCTCCCCTATCTCCCCATCCCCGCGTCAATTTTATCCTAATCATTTAGGCGAACATGATATATTTAGATGCACCTCAATTAATCAGTTACAAGTTAGGAATAATTACGAGCGAGGGCTAAAGCGCGACGAACTGCGGCATCGGCATTAACAAAACCATTACCGTAGTATTTGTCATATCCTGGTGTGCCTAAGTCATACGCGGTTTCTGATAATATAGACCTGATTTGCGATGCATTGAGATTGGTGTTTGCACTCCAGACTAAGGAAGCAACACCAGATGCGATCGCAGTAGATGCAGAAGTACCGTTGAATTTATCGTTGTAGCCAAAATTAAATGAACCGGCGCTATTTCTATCGGCGTTAGCAGCAGTAAATTCAGTTGGTGCCATTAATGTTAATGGTCGCAAACCTGCATTGATAGCTGTATCGTTGGTATAGTTGGAACCCCACCATTTTGGATTCGAGTAAGAAGCTCTTTCTCCGAGATTTTTAGCGTTGCCGTACCAATCTCTATTTCCCCAGGATGCGCCTACTGAAACTACATTGCCGTAATTTTGGGCGAAGGAAGCAGGGCTGGATACTTCACCTACATCTTCATTACCAGCAGCGATTACAAATAAGACTCTATCTTGGTTGTTCGCAATTAGTTGTTGGAAGATATCGCTACTACCACCTACCAAGCTGAGGTTGACAATTAATTTTTGACCTTTGCTATTGGCTTGGTTAATCAGTTCTTGTGTTGCTTCTACCAAGGTTTTATCACCTGGGTCTAATTGATATGTACCATTAATGTTGTTACCCAAGACATCAATATGCATCACATCTGAATTCCAGTTAATACCCGCCATGCCAAAGCCATTATTGCTGGCTGCGGCAATGGTACTTTGGACTAGAGTTCCGTGGGAATAACCTGCTGACTCATCTATATAGTTGTTGCCAGAGAAAATAGTCGATCGCAAATCAGGGTGAGTAACTCCATTACTGTCCCTTCCTAACCCACTATCTTCAATACCTATGAGTACCCCAGCAGAACCTGTTGTAAATCTCCAGGCATTATGTACACCTGTCATGTGTAAATCCCACTGTTGGGCAAACTTCTCGTCGTTGGTTGTGACTGTTGCTGCGCTTCCCAGTCCAATATTGGGGTTAGCAATTGTTAAATCGTAGGTGATGTCAGCAAAAACGATTTGTTCGATACCTTCAAATAAAATTCGATTGCCGTTGTTGAATGTAATCGCATCCAACAATCGATTACCATTGCCGGGATTTTCAACTACACCGCCACCTGTCGCATTGGCCCAACTAAAGGTAGCTTGGTTTGAGGTAATACCAGCAATTGTTTTTAAATCTAGTACATCTCGCCTACCCGTACCAAAATTTATATTGCCATTTCCCGAAACAAATGTTGTTTGATTACTGCGATCGTAAACTAATGTATCTGCACCTAAAGTTCCTTGTTGCCAAATTTTACCCGGAGAAACTTGGGGAATAGGCAAGTTGCTTGCGGAATTATCTGCTGGGATAGCAGCTCGTATTTGTCTTAAACTCCAAGGTCTGGAAGCGCTACTACCCTCTGGCAATGGAGTCAATGAAATATTGGATAAATCCGAGGGCGAAGTAGATACAGGTTGATTACTACTATCTTCTGCGTCCGAAATTACCGATAAAGTCAGGTTGTAAGTGCCTAAAACACCACTTTGTTCAGAAACCCCGTAAACATAGATATAATAAATACCCTCATCAATACTTGCACTGATGCGCTCTCCCCTACGAGTTGATTGTGAAGTCTTTATTACTTCACCCGCATCAAAAACTCCGTTGGTGTTTTTATCCGCAATTAAATCAACATTTAAATTACTTCCTAGTTCTTTCAGTGATAAGTTAAAACTGCTACGCCCTTGCAACCCGAATCTATACAATTTTCCTGAATCGAAAGAGTCCACTGTATCAGTATATACTTGGAAGCCTGTGGAAATATTAATATCAACTGCTGTACTGAGCGGATTACCAGGAACGTTAGCTGGCATATTTAATTAAGTTTTTACAGGTGGTACATATAATATCAAAATCGATATTTGCTAGATTTGCAGCAAAAATCACGTAAAAGTGCCTAAATTTACCAAAATCTCATAAAGTATTTACGTAAACTTCACGTAAAACTGATGACGAAAACTGTCTGCACGAGGGTATCGTATTTTTACTCACGTAAACACAATACATCAAGTTTCAATGTATTTATTTTACAATGAAGAACTCAGATGTAACAGTCTCAAAATTGAATAATTTTGGTGTAGATGATAACCAGTAAATAATTATTTAGTAAAGACTTATCAATCTATCATGAAGTTGTTACGGAGGACAACTAATAACTCGCCAAAATACGCTTATACCCTTGTATTCCGGCAAATTGTTGATTACACTGACCAGGAAAGAACAGAGGAATCAGTAGTCAAAAATATCAACTTTCAAGGAGAAATCTCTACTCTTGAATTGATGGGGATTATTTTGAATTCTGACAACCGAGTTCTGCTTCAAGAAACGATAGACTGCTGGAAATCTGACTTTTTTGGGGAAAATTTATTGAAATGCTGTCATTAATCGATGATTTCAAACCTTGGATAGTTGCTTCCTTTTCGCAGAAAATAACGATCGCGATCGCACTGAATACAATCTTGCTTGGTGTCGCTTGGGTTGCGCCCAAAAAACTCCTGACTCCAGCCGGGTATCTACATGCTTGGTTTTTGGGAGTGTTGATTTGGGGAACATTGGGGTGGCAAGGATATTTAGTTGTCATGTTCTACTTTTTGGTGGGTTCATTTGTCACCAAAATTGGGATGGCACAAAAAGAAGCAGAAGGTATTGCCGAAAAGCGATCGGGTGCGAGGGGACCAGAAAACGTCTGGGGTTCGGCATTGATTGGAGCATTATGTGCTGTAGGTGCGGGAATATTCTCCTCAAATATTTTTCCCCTTTCTTCTTCCTTGTCCTCGCTGCCTTCCCTGTTTCTAATCGGTTACGTTGCCAGTTTCAGCACGAAACTATCGGATACTTGCGCTAGTGAAATTGGCAAAGCTTACGGACAGCGTACTTTTTTGATTACGACGTTGCAACCTGTACCACGCGGAACCGAAGGTGCCGTAAGTTTGGAAGGAACCTTGGCTGGATTAGTTGCCTCAGCAGCACTGGCAGTAGTGGGTTTTGGAGTTGGTTTAATTAGTGGTTTAGATATCGCTTGGTGCATCTTAGCGGCATTTATCGCTACTAATATAGAGAGCGTCATTGGGGCAACCTTACAATCTAAGTATGATTGGCTCACAAATGAACTAGTCAATGTTTTGAATACATTGATTGGAGCGATCGCGGCAATATTATTAGCTTTCTTCTGGCTAAATTTGTCAAGCTAATTACCTCCCGCAACGCATCTACAATTCTGTCAGCATAACTTTATCCCGTCAGCTGCAACAATCAAGACCATTCAAAAATTGGCAAATAGGGAGTGATAAAAATTTATGATTTGGTTGCTGATTTGCTGTAGCAACGCTTAGGATTGCTATAGCATTTTGGCTGGAACGCTCTGAAAGTTGACATTTCCAATTATTTTCACTTTTAAGCGTGTTTACTTATACATAAAATCATTCATGGAATCCCTATCATTTCTAAACATTGATGACAAAGAGATTTCCGTCGCCCAAGCAGTGAAATACCTGCAAACGTCGGGAAAGCTAGGACAGTTTATTGGTGATATTGTCCGCCAGCATGTCATCGAAACCGAGATTGCCAGCCGTGAAGATGTGGCAATTAGTCCAGCATTGACAGAACAAGCTATTATTGATTTTCGCTTAAAAAATCAACTGACAGACCCGCAGCGTTTTAATGACTGGTTGAAAAATAGCGGCACTAGTTATGATTCTTTTCACGCTTCCGTCGGATTTGGCTTTAAGATAGAAAAGCTTAAAGCTGTAATTGCCACGCCCAAGCTTCAAGAATATTTCATCGAACGGAAAATTTTTCTCGATCGCGTGGTTTTATCTCGCATTATCGTCGATAAAAGAGAACTAGCGGAGGAATTACACGCACAAATCGAAGAGGGTGCAAGTTTTGAGCAAATTGCCCGCGAATATTCCTTAGCTGATGATCGGGTAGTTAATGGCATGATGGGACCAGTGAGCCGGGGTACGTTACCAGATATACTAAGAGCGGCAGTAGATGTAGCTAGTCCAAATACATTAATTGGACCGTTTGAATTGGAAGGACGCTTTGGGTTGTTTCGTGTAGAACAAATACTCAGTGCGTCATTAGATGATACTCAACTAAAGCAAGCATTACAGAACGAGTTGTTTGAGAAATGGCTAGCAGAGAAAATTCAAAAACTTACAGTCAAGCTGCAAGTGATTTAACTACCGTCGATGATGAATTCCCAAGGCGGGTGCTAGCATCTTTACCTTGGGATGAAGCACCATTTTCTTGGCTGACAACTGAAAGTCAAGATTTGCTCCAAAATCACGCCGAAGTGTCTCGTTACGGACTTGGGGAAAAAATTTGGTCGAAGGATATCCAAGGCTCGCAATATTTTATTGTCACGGGTAAGGTTCGCTTGCGGGAGGAAGAAACTAGCAAACCAATGGCTACCTTGGAACCGGGAGATTGGTTTGGTGAGTTGTTATTGTCTGCGATTGACTGTAAGGCTATTGCTGCTAGTAAAGAAGTTATAGTAGTTCGCTGGGATGTCGCAGTTTGGACGCAAGTTTCTACTCCTCAAGTTCAAGCATTTTGGGAAGGTGCGCCGCCAGAAAATACGGCTGATAGAGTTTCACCAACGCCTGCGGATTCTCTACAGATAGAAGAGAGGGAGGAACAGGAAGATGAACTCGATAGTGATGTATTTCAGCAATCCAATTTTTCTCCCTCCTCTTCCTTATCTTCACAAAAACCCCAATTTCAAAAGGAATTTCTCGCAACTGTCGCCCCTCAAGCATCCTCTGGTTATCCCTTTGTTGCTGGTTGGAATACTGGGGCTGCATGTTTAACAATGCTGGGACAGTATTTACAGAACCCTGTCCAACTTGAATGGGTACAGCGTCAATTACGCGGACAACGACCAAAAAATATGGTCGAAGCTGCTGAAAAATTGGGATTTGTACTGCGAAAATTGCAGATAAATTGGGCAGATTTACGCCAATTAACTTTTCCGGCGGTGATGCGCTGGGGTGCTACTCCAGGGAACGAAGGCAGTTGGGTGGTAGCCTATGGCATTAAAGGCGATCGCCTTATTATAGCCAATCCACTTAATAGTGAGGGTAAGTGTGAAACTATACCCCGACAGATGGCGGAGGAATTTTGGGATGGTAGCCTCTGGCAAGCTGAAGTCATTAATAAGCAAGAAAAGTTTAACCTCAGTTGGTTTTTACCGGCTGTGTGGAGATACCGAGGTTTACTAATTGAGGTATTAATTGCATCATTTACCTTGCAACTATTGGGATTAACAACACCGCTCATTACCCAAGTCGTCATCGATAAGGTAATGGTACAGGAAAGTTTGCCGACATTGGATGTAATGGCGATCGCTTTACTTTCAGTGGCGTTTTTTGAAGCTTTTCTGGGTATATTGCGGTTGTTTATCTTTACTCACACAGCTCGTCGTCTCGATTTAAGCTTGTCAGCACAGCTATTTCGCCACTTGATGCGCTTACCCCTAGCTTATTTTGAATCCCGTCGAGTTGGGGATACAGTGGCGCGGGTACAGGAACTCGAACAAATTCGCCAATTCCTCACAGGTACAGCTCTAACAGTTATTTTAGATAGTATCTTTGCTGTCGTGTACTTGGCGTTGATGTTCTATTACAGCATTCCCCTCACCTTTGCTGGTTTAGCTGTATTACCGCTATTCGCCACCCTGACATTAGTGGCAACGCCAATTTTACGTAATTGGTTAAACGAAACCTTTAACCGCAGTGCCGACAGCCAATCATTTTTGGTCGAAACTGTCACCGCGATTCACTCCGTCAAAGCACATGCTGCTGAACCGGTTGCTAGAGATAGATGGGAAGGCTTATTTGCCCGTTTCATCCGTACTGGTTTCAAAGCCTCGACTACGCAAAATATCAGTAGTAATATTGGCGACTTTCTCACCAACCTGTCTAGTCTGCTGATTCTTTGGTTTGGAGCCAAATTAGTTATCGAGCAAAAGCTCACCGTCGGACAACTTGTAGCCTTTCAAATGCTTTCTGGTCGCGTTACTGGCCCATTACTACGCCTAGTGCAGCTTTGGCAAAATTTGCAACAAGTTTTACTATCAGTAGACAGAATTGGCGACATTCTCAACGTTGCCCCAGAAGCTGAACCCGGTACAGGCTTGGTTTTACCATCATTAAAGGGACAAGTCTCGTTTGAACAGGTATTTTTCCGCTACAAGCCAGACACAGAACCAGTGTTACGGGGTATTTCCTTTGATGTCGAACCTGGACAATTTGTGGGTATAGTTGGGCGTAGCGGTTCAGGTAAAAGCACCCTATCAAAACTGTTGCAACGACTTTATACCATTGAATCAGGACGCATTTTAATTGATGGTTTCGATATCAAAAGTGCTGATTTAGCATCCTTGCGCCAGCAAATTGGTGTAGTTCTCCAAGAAGACTTTTTGTTCAACGCTTCTATTTTGGAGAATATTACCCTTGGGAACCCTGATATTAGTGCTGAGGAAGTAGTCCAAGCCGCACGCATGGCAGTTGCCCACGATTTTATCAGCCAGTTACCCCACGGTTATGAAACCAACGTTGGTGAAAGAGGTACGGCTTTATCGGGGGGACAAAGACAGCGTATCGCCTTAGCGCGGTTATTCCTTTCCAATGCTCCAATTCTGATTTTGGATGAAGCTACCAGTGCATTGGATGCAGAAACCGAACAACAGGTATTACAAAACTTGCAAACTATTTCCCAAGGACGCACGGTATTTATTATCGCCCACCGTTTCGCACCCCTCAAACGTGCTAACCAAATTTTGGTAATGGAACGTGGAGTGCTTGCAGAAAGGGGTACGCACGATAGTTTGTTACGGGAAAAAGGTTTGTATTGGTCTTTGTATCAGCGTCAACAAGCGAATGTTTAGTTGGAGTGATTTCAGCTTCAGTTAAAATTGGCAGTCAATCGATTTGTTGAGAACCAAGACTTGGGGAAGTTGGGAGGAAGATTTTCTTCCCCCAAACTCACCATTTACCTACTCTTTCCAGTCAAAAAAATCAAAGTTTACAAAATTACTTTTCTAACTACTTGCCATATTGGAAAACCCAAGTTATGCTTTAGGAGTGTGTGAGGAGTAAGTTGAAGACAGAAAGCGCTTGGAGTGGAAACACGGTCACACGTCCAAGCGCTTTTTGCTTTTTCAGCGTTAGAACAGAACTAAAGAAAACCTTTTAAGTAAGCTTATCTGTTTGCACTTCTTGCGAAATTACAGAACTTGGTTTCAATAGAAATACAGTCAGGATGATTCCCAACATTGCCAAACCTGCGGTGGGATAGAAAAAATTTGTGTAGCTACCGAATATATCTCGAACTTGACCTGCTATGGAGGTTCCACCCAATGCACCAACTCCATAAGCAGTAAAGACAATACCGTAATTTTTAGCGTAGTCTTGGGGATTGAAAAAAGTCAGGGTAGAAGTAGGTGCGATCGCCAGCCATCCACCTAGCGAGAAGTAGAACAAGGAAAACGCCACTAAATAAGTTGCCACATCACCTTGACGAGCATTTAACATCATAATAGAGGCAATAATCACCAATACAAATGCGACAATTGCCCCCAATTTCGGTGTCAATCGGTCAGTTAACCAGCCAAAAAATGGTCTTCCCGCACCATTAAAGATGGCAAATAAGGAAACGCTGCTTGCTGCTGTTGCTGCATCAAGTTTGATAATTTCTTGTGCGAGGGGACTGGCAATTCCAATTGCTGCTAACCCAGCAAAAGAACCAATCGCATAACATAACCACAAACCATAGAATGTCTGACTTTGTAACATCGATTCTCGATTACTGGTTGTGTGACGAGACTTGTTTAAAGTCGAAGGATTCCAGTTTGAGGGTTTCCAATCACTTGGGGGAAGCCTGAAAGCTACTGAAGTTAGCAGAATAATTAATGCAAAGGCAACACCAAATATAATAAAAGTCTGGCGAACTTGGTAGGTATCAATCAGTGACTTTGCTAAAGGTGCAGTAATTAATGGTGATAAACCAAAACCAACTACAGTTAAACCAACAGCAATACCTTTTTTATCAGGAAACCATCTAGCAACTACTGCCAAAGGCATCCCGTAAGCCATACCTACTCCGATACCTGCAATAATGCCGTAGGTGAAAGCTAGCATAGTGATGTTACTGGCAAAGCTTGAGAGTATATAGCCAGTCGCCATTACCACGCCACCAACCGCAGTGATTAAACGCGCACCAAAGCGATTAATAAAAAAACCCGTGATTGGCATAACCACGGCAAAAACCACTAGCAGCACGGTAAATGGTAATAAGCTTTCCGTTGCAGTGATATTAATTCCTTCTTTCTTAAATACTGCCTCCAGAGGTTTTCTAAAAATACTCCAAGAATAAACCGTTCCCAAGCAAAGCAAGACTATCATCCCAAGGGGAATGAGAAACCATCTACCTTTTTCTGCGGGTATACCGAAGAGTTTTATCTTATCCATCGTTGTGTAAAATTACTTTTTCAGAAGTATCTCATCTTTTTGCGGAACCCAAGCATATTGTTATATACATTTAATCCACATTCCGCACCTAGGATATCACAATAGTACAATCACTTAAGTTTTTATATTATTTAAGTTATAAATTATGCTAAGAAAATTTTGACCCTCTGTTAAAAAAAGGAGATTAAGTATGTCAAGTAGCTTTGTCTTATTTTAAAAAACAGTAAATTCGGAATATTCGTATATAAACTTATCTACAGTGCCAAAAACACTTTAAAAACAAGCTTTTGAGCGATTTAAATGTCTGAATCTAGTTGTGGTTTTTAGCGCCTCTAGCTTCAAAATAAAAGTCTGATGGCTGTCACAATCGATATACTCACCTTCTATT
Source organism: Calothrix sp. NIES-4101 (assembly GCA_004296455.1). Taxonomy (GTDB): domain Bacteria; phylum Cyanobacteriota; class Cyanobacteriia; order Cyanobacteriales; family Nostocaceae; genus Brunnivagina. The sequence continues at coordinate 1,295,865 of AP018280.1, read as the reverse complement.
TTCATCCGTCCTCATCTACATAAGCTCATGATGGCTAATTACAGAGGTTTGGTGTGAGTTTGTTTAGCCTAAAATACGATAGCAATCCTAAATCATCTTAGAGGCGTTGCATAAATACGGGATAAACTAAAGACTGAAACTATTAGTATTTAGTTCAGAATCAAACTAAATCATCCCATTAATTAGCAACGCCATTTTTAGAGAATCCCAAATCCCAAATCTTCAATCTTCATCTAATGCCGGGAAGTATTCCTCGAATTTCCATAATTCATCTCTATTGGCAATAAACCAAATACGAGTTTGAGGAGTTAATTTACTCCAAACAATTTCCGGTGGCACTTGCGGCAATGCGTAGCGATATTCTGCACCTAAAACCCGTAAATTTTCGAGAATATCGTCAGAAATACCAAAATATTGCCAATCTACTTGTATGTTAATTCCTGACATACAGCTTGCAGGATTAAAAACTAATTGTGCAGTGCGAATCAAATCAGCAAAATGCACAGGTTTTAATTTTCCTATTTCCTGAAGTTGGAATAATTCATCATCCTTTTGCGACATAGTAGTTGAGTAAAAGTAGAGAAAATGTCATCAATTGGATTTACTTACAGAGAAATTTCGAGATTTTACGATTTATCCTAGTCCCTCTAGTTTAACGCAATTACTGATTTGTTAAAAATTACACAATCTGCGAGGGGTAAGCATAGCTCAACAGGCATAGTTTTTCTAGTCATTAGGAGTCGTCAAGCTCGCAATTTTAGTAGTAGCAAAAATTATTGCATCATTTGCAAGTTGGAAATAGACAAGGTTTAGTAACAACATTTGCTAAAATCTACAGATATTGAAAATTTTACAAGTATTATTTATGAAACTTAGTCTCTGCGCCATTGTTAAAAATGAAGAAGCAACATTAGCTAAATGTCTAAATAGCGCTAAAAGCATAGTTGATGAAATAGTAGTCCTAGATACAGGTTCTACTGATAAGACAATGGCAATTGCCCAAAAATTAGGTGCCAATGTATATCAATATCCATGGAATAATGACTTTAGTGCTGCGAGAAATGAAGCTTTAAAATATGTGACGGGTGATTGGGTTTTGGTATTGGATGCAGATGAGACGCTAACGCCAAGAATTAAATCACATATTCGGCAAGTAATGGAAATGCCAGAATATATTTTAATTAATTTGCTCCGTTATGAAGTGGGAGCTAACCAATCACCTTATTCGATGGTTTCGCGCTTATTTCGTAAGCATCCAGCAATTAAATTTACACGCCCATACCATGCGATCGTTGATGATAGTATTAGTGAGATTTTACGCCAAGAACCGGATTGGCAAATTGGTCATTTAGAGACAGTGGCAATTTTACATCAAGGATATCAACAAGAAATTATCAATAAACAAAATAAATTTGCTCAAGCTCAAGCGGCAATGGAAAGTTTTATTGCCACAAATCCGAATGACCCTTATGTTTGTAATAAATTGGGTGCTTTATATGTGGAATTGGGAAAAGTTGGGGAAGGCATAGAATTATTACAGCGTGGAATTGCTTCTAAACAAGCAAATATGGATTTGATGTATGAGTTACATTACCATTTAGGAATTGCCTACAATCGTCACCAAGATATCAGAAAATCTATTTCTCATTATCAAGCTGCAATTAAGTTAATTGTCACGCCAATTTTAAAATTGGGTGCTTATAATAATTTGGGTAATTTGCTCAAAAGTTTGGGGGATTTACGCAGTGCCAAAAGTGCTTATGAAATGACTATTCGCATCGACCCTAACTTTGCAACTGGGTATTATAATTTGGGAATGACGCTGAAAGCCATGGGATTATTTACGGATGCGATCGCAGCATATCAACGGGCAATAGCGTTAAATCGTAATTATGCAGATGCTTACCAGAATTTAGGTGTGACTTGGTTAAAAATAGGCAATCAAAAAGCCAGTTTAGCTGCTTTTAATAAAGCTATTTCTCTGCATGAAAAAAACAATCCCAGCGAAGCGATGAGATTGCGTCAAGGATTAGAGGAGATGGGGCTTTTATAAATTACCTTGCTTCCAGTTTTGCCAAGTGTGTTGCTTGCTCGTGTCTACAGCACTCAGCAAAACCTAATTAAAGCTTGGATTTGACAAACTTCTCCAACCTATCCATACCCTTTTCAATCGTTGCCATATCCGTAGCATAGGAAAGACGAATGGTATCATCGGCACCAAAAGCAATACCGGGGATAACTGCGACTTGATGTGCCTCCAGTAAGGCATTACAGAAATCTAAAGACTTTAACCCAGTTTGGCGAATATCGGGGAGGAGATAAAAAGCACCTTCGGGTTTAGGACAACTCAAACCAGGGATAGCATTGAGACGTGCATACATAACTTCGCGACGTTTGGCAAAAGCAAGACGCATTTCTTCGACACAATCCTGAGAACCTTCTAAAGCCGCGATCGCACCATATTGGGCAAATGTACAAACATTGGATGTACTATGGCTTTGAATGGTAATTGTGGCTTTGATTAATTCCCCAGGCCCAGCTAAATAACCAATACGCCATCCCGTCATTGAGTAGCCTTTGGCAAAACCATTACTAATGACAGTGCGTTTAAAGATTTCCTCACCCAAGGAACCAATGCTGACATGTTTTGCCCCATCGTAAAGAATTTTTTCGTAAATTTCATCAGAAACTACCAAAATATCTTTTTCGACAATGATTTCAGCTAATGCTTTAATTTCGTCGGGAGTATACACCATCCCCGTTGGATTCGATGGCGAATTCAGAATAAATAACTTGGTTTTGGGAGTGATTGCTTGGCGTAACTGTTCCGGAGTAATTTTATATCCTGTGGATGCGTCAGTATGCACAATTACCGACTTGCCACCCGCCAGTGTCACCATCTCCGGATAGCTTAACCAGTAAGGTGCAGGAATAATTACCTCATCACCAGCTTCAATCAACGCAAGTATCAAGTTATATAGCGAATGCTTACCACCATTGGTGACGATGACATTTTCGGCTTTATAATTCAGACCATTTTCGCGCTGTAACTTCCGGGCGATCGCATCCCGTAAAGCTGGTTCTCCAGATGCTGGACCATACTTAGTCTTACCATCTTCTAAAGCTTTGATTGCTGCGGCTTTAATGTGCGCTGGAGTATCAAAATCCGGTTCGCCAGCACTAAAGCTACAAACATCAATTCCCTCAGCCTTCATAGCCTTAGCTTTCGCGGCGATCGCTAATGTAATTGAAGGCGTTACCTGACTAACTCTTTCTGCCAGTTTCATCTTCACTCTAACTTTTGGCAATTTTCCCATTCATTCCAGCATATCTTAAACGGGAAATAAATGATGGCGATATCTCTGGAAAGGTGGAGACGCGAGCGATCGCGTCCCTAACTGCTAATATCTACTCAGAATAAGCATCCATTGGTAAACAAGAACACACAAAGTTTCTGTCTCCAAAGGCTGCATCAATCCTGCCGACACTAACCCAGAATTTATTATCTCTTGTCCAATCTGCGGGATAGGCTGCTTGTTCCCTGGTATATGGATGTTTCCATTCCCCAGTAATCAAACTGGCGGCGGTGTGGGGTGCATTTTTCAAGAGGTTATCTTGAATATCCATTTTCCCCGATTCAATTTCGGCAATTTCTTGACGGATGGCTATTAGGGCATCGCAGAATCGGTCTAATTCTTCTTTCGATTCACTTTCCGTAGGTTCCACCATGATTGTACCAGCGACAGGCCAAGATACAGTCGGGGCGTGGAAACCATAGTCCATCAAGCGTTTGGCGACATCATCAATTTCGATATTGGCGGATTTTTTCAAAGCCCGCAAATCTAAAATACATTCGTGGGCGACATAGCCGTTACTACCTTGGAAAAGTACGGGATAGTAACCTTCTAACCGCTTGGCAATGTAATTAGCATTGAGAATTGCCACTTTTGTCGCCTCCGTTAAACCAGATGCACCCATCATGACAATGTACATCCAAGAAATTACGAGGATACTAGCACTACCCCAAGGTGCGGCGGAGACTGCGCCAATAGCTTTTTCCCCACCAATTTCCATGACAGTATGCCCGGGAAGGAAGGGAACCAAGTGTGCAGCGACACCAATGGGTCCCATCCCCGGGCCACCACCACCGTGGGGAATACAAAAGGTTTTATGCAAATTCAAGTGACAAACGTCAGCACCAATATCACCAGGGCGACATAATCCCACTTGAGCATTCATGTTTGCCCCATCCATGTAAACTTGTCCACCATGGGCGTGAATCATGCCGCAAATTTCTTGGATACCTTCTTCAAATACCCCATGTGTGGAAGGATATGTCACCATCAAGGCAGCAAGATTTTGGCTGTGTTTCTCTACCTTTGCCTGTAAGTCACTAATATCCACATTCCCATTGCGATCGCAAGCTACGGGAACCACTTTCATTCCGCACATCACTGCACTGGCTGGGTTGGTTCCATGTGCTGATTCGGGAATTAAGCAAATATTCCGGTGTCCTTCTCCACGATTTTCATGATACTGACGGATAACTAAAAGCCCCGCATATTCCCCTTGGGAACCGGCATTGGGTTGGAGGGAAATGCCGGCAAATCCGGTAATTTCTGCTAACCAGGTCTCCAATTGGGCAAATAAAGTTTGATACCCACGTGTTTGCGATCGGGGAGCGAAAGGATGAATATTCCCAAATTCTGCCCAGGTGACGGGAATCATCTCCGATGTCGCATTCAGTTTCATCGTACAGGAACCCAAGGGAATCATGGATGTGGTCAGGGATAAATCCTTGGTTTCCAGCTTGTGGATGTAACGCAGTAATTCGGTTTCGGAGTGATAGCGGTTGAAAACAGGGTGGGTGAGGTAGGGGGAAGTACGCGGGGAAAGGAGGGAGTCGGGGCGGGGAAGATTGGGTAAGGGAGGAAGTTGTTTTCCTTGGGCAAAGATTTCCAGTAACTCAATGACATCATTTTCCGTGGTGGTTTCGTCCAGGGAAATGCCCACAGCACTGTGATCAAAAATTCGCAGGTTGATTTTTTTGCTTTCGCAGGCTGAGAGAATTGTTTCTAAACTATTGTTTCCCAATTCCACCTTGATGGTATCGAAGAAATTTTCCGAGGCAATGCCATAACCTAAGCCTTTTAAGCCTTCTGCCAGGAGAACTGTTTTCTGATGAATATCCTTAGCAATTTGCTGTAAGCCTGCCGCACCATGATACACAGCATACATCCCCGCAATGACAGCAAGTAAAACCTGGGCAGTACAAATATTACTGGTGGCTTTGTCACGACGGATATGTTGTTCGCGGGTTTGTAGTGCTAAACGTAAGGCTGGTTTCCCGTTGACATCCTTGGATACGCCAACAATTCGCCCCGGTACTTGTCGCTTGTATTCTTCTTTTGTTGCTAAATATGCCGCGTGGGGACCTCCGTAACCGAGAGGAATGCCAAAACGCTGGGTACTACCAACAACGATATCAGCACCAAATTCACCCGGAGGTGTTAATAAGCACAGACTCAACAAGTCAGCAGCGACGGTGACTAATGCGCCAGTTGCGTGTGCTTGCTGAATAAATTCTTGATAGTCGTAGATTGTGCCATCACTAGCTGGGTATTGGAGGATAGCGCCAAATATTCCCGGGGAACTATCTGGGGAAAAATCAAAAGTGCGATGGTCACCAATAACGATTTCGATTCCCAAAGGTCTGGCACGTGTCTGTAACACGTCGATTGTTTGGGGATGGCAATCTTGGGACACGAAGTAGGCATTTGCTTGATGTTTGCAAATCCCGTAACTCATACTCATTGCTTCAGCTGCTGCGGTTCCCTCATCAAGTAAGGAGGCATTGGCGATTTCCAAGCCAGTGAGGTCGATAACCATTGTTTGAAAATTGAGTAAAGCTTCCAGTCGTCCTTGAGCTATTTCCGGTTGATAGGGCGTATAAGCGGTATACCAGCCGGGATTTTCGAGAATATTACGTAAAATTACTGGAGGAGTAATGCAATTGTAGTACCCCATACCAATAAAGGAACGGTAAACCTGATTTTGACTAGCAATTTCTTTAAGTTTTGCGAGTGCTGCATACTCGCTTTGGGCTTCGGGGAGGTCGAGAGAACGGGATAGACGAATGGTTGCGGGGACTGTTTGATTAATCAGTTCATCAAGGCTAGAAATACCCATAACTTCTAGCATTTTTTGCAACTGACTGTTTGAGAGTCCAATATGTCTTTGTTGAAAATTACCTATTTTTTGAGTATTTTCACCTTGATTTTGCCGTTGGCTTGACTTGGGCAGAGGTGCGTAGATTACCACAAACTCGTCTCCAGACGTGACTATTTAATATTTTGCAACAAGTAGATTTGTAACTTCATAATTTTTACTCGAATATTAGATAAATTTATCGAAAACATTTATCGAAAATATTTGCTGATGTGTGGGGTTGCGGTGGCGATCGCCCATTTATAGACCCATTGTATAGCTGCCAATAGCGATCGCCTGCCTTCACCCAACCTTTTCACCCAACCTTGGATTTAACTTCCTTCTACTTGAAGGCTATACTCATCGGCTGTCATGGCATCGTCGATTTCACTAGGATCATCAATACGGACTTTTAATAACCAGCCCTCTCCGTATGGATCATCAGCCACTTGTTCGGGTGCGTCAATTAATATGTCGTTTCGTTCAATGATGATTCCGGTAATGGGTGCATTCAATTCTTCAACGGCTTTTACTGATTCGATTGTCCCGAAACTATCACCTTTAGCAATTCCGTCACCGACTTCTGGAAGTTCTAGAAATACGATATCCCCTAGTTGATCTACAGCAAATGCGGTAATACCAATGGTAGCAATATCACCTTCTAAACGCACGTATTCGTGGGTATCGAGATATTTCAATTCTTCGGGATATTCAAATGCCATATTTATTCACTCCAGAATTTTAGACGATCGCATTTTCTCTAGTAATTGGGGAAAAAGCAACTTGATGTAGCCACAACTCTTGGTTGAACCTATGGATGATCAAAGTACAGATTATAACCTAGCCGCACAAATAGCAGCACCAATTAAACCGACTTGTTGGTTGAGAATAATATGAACGGGGATGTTTTCGAGGATGCTTCGCATTCTTCCTTTCTGGCTAAAGTGCAGCAGAAAATCATGTTTTTGGATGAGGGGGAGAATTTTGGGAGCAATACCACCAGCAAGATATAATCCTCCGTAGGGGAGTAGTTTCAAAGCTAGGTTTCCAGCTTCGGCACCATAAGCTTCGACAAAGAGTTGCATGGTTTGTTCTGAAAGGCGATCGCTTCCTGCCAGTGCCGCAGTCCCAATTATGGCACCTGGATCGATAGTTTTTTCCTGTCCGGCTTCTTGTTCCCAGGTTCGCATGGCTTGGGCAATTTCTGGGGATTCGCTGGTAATTTTCCTATCTCGCAAAAATTGATATATAGATAAAATTCCTAGTCCGGAGACAACCCGTTCGACGGAAACCCTTTGGATGTCATGTTTGTCGAGCAAGTATTTGAGCAGCAAAAATTCTAGTTCACTGCGGGGGGCAAAATCAGCATGTCCACCTTCCGATGGGTATACATAATAGTCTTGTCCCTGTTTGATTAAAAATCCTTGTCCGAGTCCAGTTCCAGCACCAATGATGGCAATGGGGGCATGAGTTAGGGGTTTACCAGGTTGTAAGGTAAAGACATCTTGAGTCTCTAAACCTAAAATGCCGTAACCAACGGCGGCAAAATCATTAATGAGGGAAATTTGGGCAATGCCTAATTCGTCTTGGAGGCGATCGCTATCTAAGTACCAGGCTAAATTTGTCAATTTGGCTGTATTATCAACTACAGGGCCAGCAATCCCAAAACATGCTTTTTGCGGTGTGCCGGCTTTGGCTAATGCCAAAAATTCACGTACCATCGGCACCAAGTCAGTATAATCACCACTGCGATAAGTATATTCGTACAGCGTTCGTAATTGTTGTTTCTCGGATGCATCAACTAAACGCAAAATAGTTTTTGTACCGCCAATATCCCCTGCTAGTAATAAGTTCATCATGCTTTTGGATGTGAGATTTTTAGAGACACGATATATTAACGTGAGGTTGATGGAGCCTAATACCAATTCACAATTCGCAATTCGCAATTCGCAATACTCGCTGTCGCGAGAAGCAAGCTACGCAATTAAGAAATCCTGATTTTACAAGGGTTTCAGAATTTGGATATGTTTCACGATTTTAGTGAAATGGTATAACCCCAACTCTTTTTCTGTTCAGGAAGGGACTATCAACTTAGATGATTGAAACGTAAAATTAGGCTTTTCAGCTTTTTACCTGGCGATCGAGAGATGTGGAGAGAGGTCATATTGTATTTGTGTCAATCGCTCGCCTCCCCTAAGATACTCACGTCATATTACATTTTTACAGAATTTGTGATGCTTCTGTTAGTTATGAATCCTTGCTTATTAGTTCAATCTGACTGGCAATTAACTGATTACAGAACTAATTAAATCGAACCATTTCTTCTATTTCTGTCAAGTGTGATGTATCACCCTTAATTTCAATCCACCATTCCGGATGTTTGCGAACTAGTTTAAAGATGCTACACAATCGGACTTTTTCGGCTTGGTAGGTATCTGCCCCTGCTATTCCAATTACAGCGCCATTTACCGATGCACCGTGTCCTACTAGCAGTATATTTTCTGGCGAATATTCTGTAACCAAACATCGAGCGGTTTGCCCGGAACGCGCTCTGACTTGTGCGTGGGTTTCTGGATATTTAGCCGCAATTAAGGGAGTGTAGCTGGTATCTATGCGGGGATAAATTTGGGCGAGTTCGCTGATAGGATGCCGCTTGGGTTCTTCATCCATCCATTCTGGGTTGAGCCACTCGCTCAGTCCTGTTTCTAATTTAATTGGTAAATCCAGGATTTCGGCAACTGCATTGGCTGTTTGTACCGTCCTCAGGAAAGGTGATGCAAAAATATGATGAATATTTTCTCCTTGAAGACGATTTGCTAGCTGCTTGGCTTGGATGAAACCATCTTCCGAGAGTGGCGGATCGTAACGACGTTCGGCAGTGAGAAACCAGTCAGGATTTACGAAGTCAAGACGGTTGGCGTGTCTAACTATCCAGATAATTTGAGACATTCGGAGATTATGGAGGAGTGCGTTAGCGTAGCTTTACTAAGATGTTGCTCCTAGTAAAGATTTAATATAATCGCATGTTTCGGTAGATTACGGGTTTAAAGAATAGGAGAAGTTTCCAGGGTAAACGCATAAAATGTTGTACCTGAGAATACAGAATATATAATTACGGAAGTAAAAAATGTTCTCCAAAAATGGATACTCCATTTCTTCTCCGTGATTTCCCATCTCAGTTTGAGCCACTACAAGCTTTTCTAGAATCTAACTTGCAGCCCTATATCAAAATTCATGTTGGAGAAGAACTTCAATGGTTGGATGCACCTTGGGAAGCAGAGCCGTCAGAACCCTGGCAGAGCAAAATAGGAGGCTACCCTTACCTGCCACAAGGAACAGACTATCCCAGCGATCGCAAAACAGGTGAGATGATGATGTTTCAACTGTGCTAATTTGCCAATCATTGACGGGTTGAGCTTACCCCGAAAGGGGATTTTGCAGTTTTACTCTGGCTTAGATGCGCCGATGGCTCAACTGAGTCCTGAACAACATCGTATTCTCTACTTTCCGGAAATTATTCAGGACAGAAATAACTTAATTACTGACTTCAGCTTTTTAGCAGAGTTTGCGTACGAGCGGGAATGGTACGAGGGAATTTACTCATTAACCTTTTCTGCACAACAAGATTTATTTTGCGTTACTCGTGATGGCTATGCTAAGACTTTCGATATTCCCGAAGAACTGAAAACACTCTCTGGGGAATTTGATGTTTGGTTGAATCAGGAAGATGAGCAGGAAACAATCAATCGGCGCATCAACAAACTCGGTGGAGAAGTAGAATTTCACTCCTATGTCAGCGAAACGGTAGGAGATGCAAAAGGAGAATTGCTCTTGGAACTTAACCACCCAGATAATGTTGATGATTATTTTTACTTTTTTATTGAGGATAGCGATCTAGCCAATTTAGACTTTAGCAAGGTTGAGTCTTATTTCATGCGAAATTGAGCAAATCATTGGTAATTGCGAATTGGTAATTGTGAATTGGTTTGACCCATCCAGTATTTTTATCCAGCAGAAAAAGAGCTAGAAATCTAGTACTTGAAGGCAGAAGTAAGAAGGCAGAGAGCAGCGCGTTGCGGGGGTTCCCCCCGTTGTAGCAACTGCGGAGAGGCAGAAGGAATAAAGCCCATAAAACAAGCTTTTTGTCTATTTGCAATGGTTGGTTTATTTCCGCCGATCTGCACTAGTCAAAATTGGAATTATCCTAAGTAAGCTTTTTTGACTCGTTCATCAACAATTAGCTCGGAAGCGTTGCCTTGTAAGGTAATCCTACCAGCTTCTAAAACATAACCTCTATCAGCAATTTGCAGTGCTAAATTAGCATTTTGTTCGACTAATAAAATAGTCATACCTGTGGCGCGTAAATTTTCGATAATTGTAAAAATTTCTCGTACGATCGCCGGTGCTAAACCTAAACTGGGTTCGTCTAATAATAGCAGCTTGGGTCTACTCATTAATGCACGAGCGATCGCTAACATTTGTTGTTCCCCTCCGCTTAGGGTTCCGGCGAGTTGATGACGACGTTCGGCAAGTCGGGGAAATAGTTGAAATTGTGTTTGAATATCGGCTTTAATTTCGGCTTGATTGTGACGAATAAATGCGCCTAAAAGCAAGTTATCATATACAGTTTGTTTAGCTAAAACTCGCCTGCCTTCGGGACAATGAGCTATCCCTAATTCGACTATTTCATGGGAAGGACGGCGAACAATCGTACGCCCATTGTAGATAATATCACCACTGCGAATATTCACAATTTTGGAGATAGCGCGAAGGGTAGTTGTTTTCCCGGCACCGTTGGCACCAACGAGTGTCACTACTTCGCCAATATTAATATATAAATTGATATTTTCTAGTGCTTGAATACCGCCGTAGTTAACACAGAGGTCTTTAGTTTCTAATATAGTAATTTCATTATTCATATAATTAACTGATGATTTTTATTCATTTCCCAAATATGCTTCAATCACGGCTGGATTTTCTCGGACAATTGCCGGTTTATCTAAAGCAATGAGTTGTCCAAAGTTTAAGACAGCAATGCGATCGCATAATCCCATCACTAGGGGAACATGGTGTTCAATTAAGATGATAGTCAGACTAAATTGATTACGAATTTGCTTGATAAAATCGCTCAATTGCTGTTTTTCACTGGGATTCATTCCGGCTGCTGGCTCGTCAAGTAACAAAATTTGCGGTTCTAATGCTAAAGCACGAGCTATTTCTAAGCGTCTTTGTTCTCCATAGGGGAAGTTTTTTGCTTGTTCTTCGATACGATTTTGCAAACCAACTAATTCTAATAATTCTAGTGCTTTTTCTTGGCTATATTTTTCTTCCTGTGGTGCGGGAGGTATTCCCAATACACCTGTAAATAGATTACTTTTTGTATGTAAATGCCTGCCAATAACTACATTTTCTAACGCCGAAAGTTCACCAAATAAGCGGATATTTTGAAATGTTCTTGCAATCCCTAATGATGCAATTTCATCCGGTTTTTTGCCAGCTATTTCTTGACCTTGATAAATTAAATTTCCCTCAGAAGGAGGAATTAAACCTGTAATTAAATTAAAAAGTGTGGTTTTACCCGCACCATTCGGGCCAATTAAACCAAAAATTTCATCTTTATTCACAGAAAATGAGATATTATTAACTGCAACTAGACCACCAAATCGACGAGTCAAGGCTTTAGCTGCTAATACAGTTAGGTTATTTGTTGACATGCTCAATTAATTAATTGGATGTAAGATTAGATAAAATCACTTTTAAACAATATTGTAAAAAGTTAATTAGTAATATCTTGATAATTGATTAATTATCGAAATTATCTGTTATCAGCTTTCTTCTAATTATTATTTCTCATTGTCTTGCTAATTTTCTTAAATTTTTGGAAAATCTTAGGTGTCACAAGTCCTTGGGGAAAAAATATAGTACCAAATACGATTAAAAAACCAAAAATCATTAATCTACCATCCCGTAGGAACTGCGCTAACCAAGTCGGTAAACCACCAGTATCAGCCAGTCCTCTCAAAACTTCTGGTAACGCCGTAAATACCATACCACCAACAACTGAACCTAGAAAGGTACGAGAACCACCAATTAGAACAAAAGTTAGAAAAATAATGCTGGCATCAAAAGTACCTTGTCTGGTATTCCAGGTATTCAGAAAATGAGCGCTAATCGTCCCCACCATCCCAGCTAAAATAGCTCCTAATGTAAATGCAATCACTTTGTAGTGAGTTGAATTAATTCCCATTGAACTGGCAGCTAATTCATCTTCACGAATGGCAATTAATGCTTTCCCTACTCGCACCCGTTCCAGACGATAAATCAATATCATTGTGATAATTAATAAAGGTAAAGCAATCCATAAATATTCAATTGGTGATGCGAACGGTTGAGGTATGCCAGGAATACCAATTGCACCTCCTGTAATCTCTAAATTTAAGGCAATAACTCGTAAAACTTCAACAAAAGCAATTGTGGCGATCGCTAAATAGATGCCTCGTAATCTTAATACTGGAAAACCGACTAATAACCCCAATAATCCAGACAACACGCCGGAAATTAGCATTTCAATTAAGAGTAAATGGATGGGGAAAGTTCCATCTGATTGACGAAATATAGTTGTGGAAAGAATTGCAGCAATATATCCACCCAAAGCATAAAAACCTGGACTTGCCAAAGATAATTGTCCTGCCATCAAGGGTAAATATAAAGATAATCCTAATAGGGAATACAGTACCATTAAGACAATTAAAGAACCGTAAGTATTGAAAAAATCACTCATAATTTACTACAATTATTAATATTAACTAACCCTTGAATGATTCCATTTAAACTTTTTGAATAAATTTTCTACCCAGTAACCCTTGAGGTCTGACTAAGAGCATAATAAATAAAATTCCAAAAGCAACAGCATCTTTATATCCTGAATATTGCTCTGGAACAAACGCTTCCACTATCCCAATTAAAAAGCCTCCCACAACTGCACCGGGAATGCTACCTAAACCACCTAAAACTATTACTGCCAAGCCTCGTAATCCAAAAGCAATACCAAAATAAGGACCAGCAATACTAACACTAGAAGCGAGTAATGTTCCTGCCATACCGGCTAAGAAACTGCTGATAAAAAAGGTAAAAACAATAAAGAAATCGCTATTTATCCCTAATAGACTAGCAGTAATCGGGTCTTCTGCGATCGCTTGCATTGCTTTACCATATTTAGTCCGGTTAATAAAATAAGTTAAAATTGCCACTACTATTACTGAAATAACAAAAATCACTATTTGTACTGTACGAATAGGAATCGGATTTTCAGGAGTCCCAAAGTTAATTGCAGGTGGCAAGTTTCCGTAAGTATTTGCTGGAAAAGTATAATTTTCTGCTCCTACTAAATATTGAATAAGATTAACAATAATTTGGGCAATTCCTAAACTAGAAACAACAGTTAACAAGGGGTCTGACCCTTTACGTCGCAATGGTAAAAATGCGAACCTTTCGATTATTACTCCCACTAATCCAGCAAAAATGCTACCCAAAATTAATGCCAAAATGAACGGTAAACCAAAAGGTAAAGCGGCATTTGCTAACACTCCACTAAAACCAAATACACCTCCCATTAGCGCATAAGTAAAATATGCTCCTAAAGTAAAAACTGCACCATGTGATAAATTAATAATTCCCAGAATTGAGTAAACTAGAGTATATCCTAAAGCAAAAATTGCATATGTACTACCAATGGATAAACCGTTGAGAAGTTGTTGGAAAAATAGCGTTATAGTCATTATTTTAAAATGAGAAAGGAAAAGGATATTGGGAGAAATAGGAGAAAGCAAGATTGATTAATGTCCAATTCCCCATGCCCAATATCTATCAAAGAATTAACTATTAACTAAGATTACTTAATAAATGCAAATTTCCCATTATTGCCATCTTTATCCATTTTGATTTGGGCAACATAAAAATCTTTTTGCACCACTTCACCTGTGGGGGTAAATGAGATTTCTCCCACCGGAGTATCATATTTACCAGCTAATATTTCTTTATTTAATTCAGTGCGTAATTGTGGTAGAGATAAAACACTAATTTTTGTCTTTTTATCTAACGCTTTCAATGCTTCAACATATACCTGGACTGCTGTAAAAGCTTGCCCACTAAATTGAGGTGGCTCTATTTTATATGTACTGAGATAAGTTTGACGAAATGTTTTATTAATTTCGTTCGGATGTTCGGGACTATATGCTTGTGCAATGATTACACCGTCACATAGGGCTTTACAAACTTTGTAGACATTAGAAGTATTCAAGCCATTTCCACCAACAATTAAACCTTTATAACCAAGTTCCCGTAATTGTCTCACTAAGTTGCCACCATCTGCTGCTAAACCCGATATAATCGCTAAATCCGGTTTTAAATTAATTGCATTTGTGGCTTGGCTCTGAAAGTCAGTATCTGTGGTTTGAAATTTTTGAACAGTGACTATTTCTAATCCTAAATCTTTAGCTGTTTTTTGGAAAATCTCAGTCTCTGTTTTATTAAAAGTATCATTTTGAGCGTAGAAAACAGCGACTTTTTTAATATTAGGATTTTGCTTAAGAGCGGCTTTGACAGCATTTGGAGCAACAGTAACAATTGGTGCTGAAACTCTGGCAATATAATCACCAATTTCGGGAATTCCTTTAGCAGTATTTGATGCGGCAATTACAGGTATTTTTGCACGTTCAGCGATCGGATCGGCACTAAATGCTTGTTGTGATAAAGTAGGACCAATTATACCAACTACCTTATCTTTATTTATTAGTGTTTGAAAAGCATTGATTGCTGTTTGTTCTTCTCCACCAGCATCTTGAATCACAAGTTTAATTGGTGTACCATTGACACCACCTTTATCATTAAAATATTTTTCAGCAATTTTAACTCCATGAATCCCATCTTGACCAAGTAATGCTGCATTTCCTGTTTGAGAAAAGGCAATACCAATGGGAATTGCTGCTGATACTGAATTATTATTTGTCGTATTGCTAACTGAAGTAGTACTAGTATTAGCACCACCGCACGCTGTTACTATAGCTGTCAAAGATGCAAATAATAGGATTTTTTGATTAATATTTTTTTTCATTTTCGGGAGAATTAATTTCATTTCAGATATTCTACAGATAGTTGCACGAAGTCTATCACGAAGTCTATAAATAATTAGAGTAAATTCATTAGATATGCAAGCGACGCTCAACAGTGCCAAAATTTATAATTTTTGGGTGTATCTCACCCACGACTATGACAACAGTGGCATCTTGTCCGCGATTATTATACAGGTTAAATCTGCAACAGATAAATCAGGCAACTACTATAAATTTTCGGCGTTGCATAATTGCTGGATGATTTGGGAATATGCATATAAATAATCCCGTGTCGCCTGCCGCTTCTCCTTGTCTCCAAGTCAACCTCAATCATCCTCTGATTCAGCAATGGCAAATTTTCCAGTACCTTAGTATTGCTGCATATGCTGTATTTTCTCTGATGAAGGAAAATCCTCGCCCTAATATCCCAGGCTCTATCCAGCTACTTTGCTTTTTTTCTGAATGGCTGGACATTATTTAAATATCATTTAACAGCTTCAAGTTTGGTAGATACCCTGAATAAATAACCAATTACTAATCACCCATCGCCACTTTCATCTGTTGGTACTCGAAATTTTTAGCACCAGTCAAAATTGCGCCATCCCATATCGCATCACAAATATCAACACCAAATAAATTTGCCCCCATTAAATTGGCACCAGATAAATTTGTTTCACACAGAATCGCTTTTTGGAAATTACAACCCATCAAATTTGCACCACATAAATCTGCTTCTCGGAGGCTGGCTGCTGTAAAATTAGCAAAATATGCTTCGCTGTGATGTAATTTAGCTGCATTCAAATTTGCTTGCAGTAAATTAGCTCCATTGAGATTTGCACCATACAAATTCGCACCCATCAAACCTGTATGATTCAGGTTGGCTTTACCAAGCTTTGCTCCTTGTAAATTCGCCAAAAATAATTTTGCCTTCGATAAATTAGCCAATTTTAAATTAGCCGATCGCAAATCTGCTTTGTAAAGATTCGCACCTGATAAATTCGCACCACGTAAATTTGCCCCTGACAAATTCGCAGATTGTAAGTTGGCACCGCAAATCCACGCACGATTGAGATTTGCTAAGTTAAGATTTGCATTTCGCAAACTGGCTTTATGTAGACTTACATCGTATAAAATGGAACCAAGAAGCTGGCAATTATCAAGGTCAGATTCAGTTAAGTCGGCACCGCGTAAATCAGCCTCACTCAAGTTAGAACCACGCAAATCCAAATGCTGTAAGTTAGCACCCCGTAAGTCAGCGCAACGCATGTCAGTATTGCGGAGGTCGAGTTTACTACCTGTCCCATCTTCAGGGGAGTTCCGCCTACCAATGACGGTAAGGGCTGTCTGGACATCCGTACGCACTCTTGTTTGTTTATTTTCAGTCTCTAATTGCAGATGACGGACTACAGCGTTTTCACGGACAAATGCTGTTAATATTTGCATCACAGTCCAGTTTTGCTGGGAAGATTCGCGGGCAACTCCTTCTAATACGTAAATAGCACCCGTGCGCGTCGCCACATTTTCGTGCCCTAGCTGGGTAATTGCATTCATAAATCGCTCTGTAGCCAAACGCTCTTGAGCTATTTGCGTATTCTTCGTGTTAATTTCATTACTTTTTTCGATCGCGATCGCATTTCTACGTATTGCTTCTGCTCGTTTGCTAGCATAGTACGCATTCAGCATGACGGCAAACCCTAAAAAAAAGGTTGCACTAGTTGTCAAGGCTTGGTTGGCAACTTCGATCTTTTGTAATTCCGATAACTGCCGATTTCTAGTAAAAAGCAGGAAAAACAACCCTGGTGAGACAGTAAAAATTGCAGCGATGGCAACTAGCTTACTTTTGAAAGCGTCTGTCTTATTCGCAGACATAATAGAAGTATTCCTCAAAACACAGCATTCCTACGTAGACAATTGGGAAAAAGCGTATAGCATTTATTTCAAAATTTCAATATCTGCCAATTTGCTTTACTAACAATGCTATTGTTCAATCTTACGAGACAAAGCATTGTAATACTTCGATATGGATACCGAATTAATACCAAAAAACCGTAGCAACACCTGATGAGGATATTCAAAAATACAGCATTCAGCATCAGAAAAGCATTTTGTCTTCCGAACACTGAACTATAATTTTTTTATGAGTGAATTAATAATACTTCAGTATTGAAATTACTAACACTACTTGTTTAAGATTACTTCTCCGAGAATAGTATTGTAAAGATTTACATCCCTGAGATTGGTACCGTCTAATTTTGTACCATATAAATTGGCACCACGTAAATTTGCCAGATATAAATTCGCTTGATATAAATTTGCCTCTTCCAGATTTGTATCGACTAAATTTGCAGCACCTAAAATTGCTTGTGACAAGTTTGCTTGGCTCAAATTAGCGCCTGTAAAATTGGCTGCACTCAATACAGCACCGCATAAATTAGCTCGAATTAAACTAGCACCAGCTAAGTTGCTTCGGTATAAACTGACTCGCTGCAAATTTCCATGATCTAAATTTACTCCCCTAATATCAACTTCACTCAAATCAAGAATTTCGTTGTCTACATCCTGTGTTGTATCTCTTCTGGCAATTACTGTGAGTGCGGCTTGAACATCTATACTAATATTTGCACTAGTATTCGCGCTAGTATTCGCAGGATGACTTAGACTATTATTTAATAATTCCGAACTTCCAAAACTCGTCTGACTCTGAATATTTGCTTGACTGCGAACAAAATTAGCAAGAAGTTGCATTCCTTGCCAATAATACCCTGGGTAAGTTCTCAGAATCTCCTCTAACTCGTAAATCGCCAGTAAACGAGTTTTTAATTCCTTTGCAGCCAGGAATTTAATTGAATTTTTAAAAGTCTGTCTCTGCATCATACTCAGATTTTCTTACTTCAGTTTTATCTATCTTTTTTTCAGCCAACCCACTCGCGAATCACAGTTTGTAAAAACTTTACCAAAATCTAGTAGATGCATACTTAGGTGTGGGATAGAGACTAACAATTATCATTTATGACATCAAGATTGCTTCCGTAAGCGTAAAAAATTTATATGAGGATAAAATTATATTAAAAAAAATTAAAGATTGTCAAAATTATCCGGATATCAATTTATCAAACTTTGCCGAAAAGGTAAAGATATACAAGTTATCAGCCGAAAATATTATGAGGCTAAATATTGTTCTATCAATAATTGAGTATTCACATTTATCATGACATCAAATGCATCAAAAACAACAACTAAACAGAAAAATATAGTTTTACTTGGTGGTGGTCATAGTCATGCTATTTTACTACGATCGCTCGCGGACAAACCATTACCAAACGTTAATTTTAGCTTAATTACAGAAAATAGAGATACTCCCTATTCAGGAATGTTGCCGGGACATATTGCTGGATTTTATACTCATGATGAATGCCATATCAACTTAGAAAAACTAACTAATTTTGCTGGGGCTAAATTATATATTGATGAAGTAATTAATCTAGATTTGGAGAATAATAAAGTCATTTCTACTCACCTTCCAGAGATAGAGTTTGATATTTTATCAATTGATATTGGTAGCACACCTGCAACAATTACAGTTCCTGGTGCCAAAGAATATGCAATACCAGCGAAACCTGTATCGATATTACTGAGGGAATGGGATAAATTTTGTCGTGAAATTATCCATTATTCTCCACCAATTCGTATTGCTATTGTCGGAGGAGGTGCTGGTGGTGTTGAATTAGCTTTAGCAATGCGGGCAAAATTAAATAATCTCAATTTGCATGAAAATCAAGAAATTGAAATACATTTATTTCATCGTGATCAAGAATTAATGCCAAGTTATCATTTGTTTATGCGCCACTTGTTAACAAAAGTTTTATTGCAACAGGGGATTAAATTAAATTTAAAAGAAACTGTTTGTAAGATTGAAAAATTAGAGAAACTCCATTTAAATTGTGAATCAGGCTTAACTTGGGAAGGCGATCGCATTTTTTGGGTAACACAAGCATCAGCACCACAATGGTTAAAAACAACTGGTGTAAAGACAGACAAAAATGGCTTTATCTTAGTGAATGAACAATTACAATCTTTATCACATCCCCATATATTTGCCACAGGGGATATTGCGACAATGGTTAATTATCCCCGTTCCAAAGCTGGTGTATTTGCAGTTCGTCAAGGAAAACCATTATTTGCTAATTTGCGACGCTATGTATTAGGTAAAGCTCTAAAACCTTATATTCCCCAAGCAAAATACTTAAGCTTAATTGGTACTGGAGATGGGAAAGCAATCGCAAATCGTGGTAATTTTACTTTGCCACCAAGCCGTTTATTATGGTTGTGGAAAGATTGCTTAGATAGAAGGTTTATGCAGCAATTTAAATAATTATGATGGGAAGGAAATACTTGTTTTCTCACGCATCCCAGCAATAGAAAATTGATTGTTTAATGATTTGAGAAATTTTACCCTTGTCGTTTCTGGATGTGAATGTAATAAAGGAATGGAGGAATTATCAGAGGCACTCAATTATCAGGAAACTAAATTAATTATATATTCTGACTACTGATTTTTGAGTTTTGCTTCAGTTATAAGCATGAATTAGAGGTGTAACTATATATGTCTTTACGTCACGAATCTGCTGATTGGCAAGTGGGAAGGCATGAGGCTTATATGCCTGTTTATTATCAAGGTGCGATCGCGGGATTTTTCAAAAGAGAATTTTCTGAATCTATCACTAAACATCTGAACGAAGATGAATTATTAAAAAAAGCATTAACAACCGCTTGTACCGATTTAATTCGTCAATCTGGTGGCGATATTCATCAAGTTAAAACACTGATTAATGAATACTTGAAAATGTGCGATCGCCCCAAATACGGAACCCTAGCAGTGGCTGCCTTACTCCAAGAGCGACAACAAGAGCTAGATTTAGGCGATCGGGAGTTTACTAAGTTTTGTGATACTTTTAAATTGTCACCTGTAGAGTTGAATAACATCTATGCCGGTGAACATATTGACGATAGTTTAATCGCGCCAATTTCCCGCATATTAGGTCTGCCTAAAGACGAATTACTCCAAGTCCGCGATGGATATGAATAAAAACAATAACCTGCGGGATTGTATTCTTACCTAAACAACAGCCTTGAGAAAAATCTTGGAAAATTTTTTGCTTTTAGGTCAATTATTCTACTAACTTTGGCATTAATTTTTGTTAAGATTGGACACGATGCGAGAAATCGCCCTACTTAACTAAATCATTACCTTGGAGATATTGAATGCTGCGACTCGAACATATCAGCAAAATTTACCCGACTGGTGAAGTCCTCAAGGATGTAAATTGGGAAGTGAAAGCGGGCGATCGCATCGGCTTAGTCGGTGTTAATGGTGCGGGAAAGTCTACCCAGCTAAAGATAATTGCTGGCGAAATCGAACCGACTTCCGGTGAAATTATTCGTCCGACAAGCTTACACATCGCTTATCTTAACCAAGAGTTTGAAGTCGATCCTAGCCGCACAGTGAGCGAGGAATTTTGGACGGTATTTAAGGAAGCAAACTCCGTCCAACTAGCCTTAGGACAAGTTCAGCGCGATATGGAAAAGGCATCGCCAGAGGAACTCGATAAATTAATCCATAAATTAGATAAATTACAACGCCAGTTTGAAGCGCTAGATGGATATGGTTTAGATGCGCGCATTGGCAAGATTTTACCCGAAATGGGTTTTCAAATTGAAGATGGCGAACGTCTAGTCAGTGCATTTAGCGGTGGCTGGCAAATGCGAATGGGTTTAGGTAAAATTTTGTTACAGGAACCCGATTTGTTGCTGTTAGACGAGCCTACCAACCACCTTGATTTAGAGACAATTGAGTGGTTGGAAGAATATTTGAAAAAGCTGATGACACCGATGGTAATAGTTTCCCATGACCGGGAATTTCTCGATCGCCTGTGTACACAGATTGTCGAAACTGAACGTGGTGTTTCTAGCACTTACCTGGGTAATTATTCTGCTTACCTACAACAAAAAGCTGAAAATCAAGCTGCACAATTAAATGCTTTTGAACGTCAGCAAAAGGAACTTGAAAAGCAGCAAGCTTTTGTGGAGAAATTTCGCGCTAGTGCAACCCGCAGCACCCAAGCAAAAAGCCGCGAAAAACAACTTGATAAAATTGAACGTGTTGAAGCACCAACAGGTTCTGTCAAAACTTTACGGTTTCAATTTCCCCCAGCGCCTCGTAGTGGACGTGAGGTTGTGGAAATCAAGAATTTGACCCATGTATATGACGACAAAATTCTATTTTTAGGTGCGAATCTATTAGTTGAACGTGGCGATCGCATTGCCTTTGTGGCTCCCAATGGTGCGGGTAAATCGACACTGCTACGCTTGATTACCGGCATGGAACAACCATCAGAAGGTATCGCCAAACTGGGAGAACATAATGTGATTCCTGGCTATTTTGAGCAGAATCAAGCCGAAGCCTTAGATTTGAATAAAAGTGTGATGGAAACTATTCATGATGAAGTTCCCGACTGGAATAATGAACAAGTTCGCACACTTTTAGGTAAGTTCTTATTTAGTGGTGATACAGTTTTCAAAAATGTTTCGGCATTGAGCGGTGGCGAAAAAGCACGTTTAGCTCTGGCGAAAATGCTCCTACGTCCAGCGAATTTATTAATCTTAGATGAGCCGACAAACCATTTAGATATTCCCGCGAAAGAAATGCTGGAAGAGGCGCTACAAAACTATGATGGTAGCGTCATTGTCGTCTCCCACGACCGTTATTTTATCTCCCAAATAGCCAATAAAATAGTCGAAATTCGTGACGGTGATTTTCGTGTTTATTTAGGCGATTATCACTACTATCTCAGTAAATTAGAAGAGGAAAAAGAAGCGGCAAAAATAGCAGACATTGAAGCGGAAAAAGCTGCTAAGAAAGCTGCAAAGGCTGCAAAAGCCAAAGAAAAAGCGAAGAAGTAACCTGGGTTCGGGTTAAGAGTTTTGTTTCAATTTAAATTACAAAGCCTTCCAATTCCTCGAACTCAAAAATTTTTGTATTTCTTATTTGGAGGGGGTTTGGGGGACGGTTGCGTCTAGGCTGTTGACTCTGTGTCCTTTTTGGGATTTCGTTCATGCAAAAAACGTGGATAGTCACAATGGCTGAAACCTTTATTTTGCTTGGGTTTTAACGAGGGATTGAATGCTACGAACAAAAGTACCAAAAATCGCCTAATTTTCAACAAAGTCAACAGCCTAGGTTGCGTCCCCCTAATCGGGGGTTTGGGGGAGAATCCCCCAACTCTTGGTTTTAGCCAAAAAAATTAGGGGATGCAGAAGGGGAAGCAAAAATGTTTCCCCGATTATCTAAACCTAAACCATGCCACCAGCAGCTTGAAAACGAGCGCGAGCGCGTTTATATGCTTGAGTTGCTTGGAATTGAGCTTGTTTATCGTCAGCAGAAACTTGTCCTAAACGAGTTTCCGCTTCGTTGTATGCAGCGCGTGCTTCTTCGAGGTTAATCGTATCACCACGTTCAGCAGAATTGACGAGAATCGTCACTTCATTTTCTTCAACTTCAGCAAAACCACCCTGTAGAGCGATCGCAATCCAAGGTTGATTTTTGCTAGGACGTACGCGCATTACACCAGTATCCAATGCCGAAAGTAATGGCGCGTGTCCACTCAGGATACCAAGTTGTCCAGTAGTGCTAGGAAGAATCACTTCCTCAGCAGCTGCATCCCAGACTGTTTTATCTGGGGAAAGTACGCGAACAGTTAATGTCATATCTTGTCTGTTGTTAACGGTTATTGGTTAATCGCTAATCGTTAATGGTTAATTGTTATCTATTCGGTATTAGCTATTTAGTTATTGGCTACTTCTCTCAACTAACCATTAACCACCAACCACCTAACTATTAACTATTAACCACTAACTATTAACTATCAACTATTAACTAATTAGCCTTTCATTTTTTCAGCTTTAGCGATCGCTTCGTTGATATCGCCAACCAAGTAGAATGCTTGCTCAGGTAAATCATCCAACTCACCCGACAAAATCATCTTGAAGCCTTTAATGGTATCTTCAAGCTTCACATACTTACCAGGAGAACCTGTAAATACTTCCGCCACAAAGAAAGGCTGCGACAAGAATCGCTCAACTTTACGTGCGCGCGCCACAACCAAACGGTCATCTTCAGACAATTCATCCAAACCGAGAATTGCAATAATGTCTTGTAACTCTTTATACCGTTGCAGTGTCGCTTGTACAGCACGAGCAGTATCGTAGTGGTCCTTACCAACAATATCGGGTTGCAACATTGTCGAGGTCGAACCCAATGGGTCTACCGCCGGATAAATACCTTTAGATGCCAAACCACGAGACAATACAGTTGTACCATCCAAGTGAGCAAATGTGGTAGCAGGTGCGGGGTCAGTCAAGTCATCCGCAGGTACATATACAGCTTGGATCGAAGTAATCGAACCTTCGTTGGTTGAAGTAATCCGTTCTTGCAAAGCACCTACGTCAGTACCCAAAGTTGGCTGATATCCTACCGCAGAAGGCATACGACCTAAAAGTGCGGATACTTCCGAACCAGCTTGGACGAAACGGAAAATGTTATCGACGAACAGCAATACGTCTTGCTTGTTAACGTCGCGGAAATATTCAGCCATTGTCAAACCAGACAAGCCAACACGCATCCGCGCACCGGGTGGTTCGTTCATCTGACCGTAAACTAGCGCAATCTTCGACTCGTTGAGGTTGTCTTTGTTGATTACACCAGATTCCATCATCTCATTGTAGAGGTCATTTCCTTCGCGGGTACGTTCGCCCACACCTGCGAATACTGACACACCACCATGTTGAGTCGCAATGTTGTTAATCAACTCCATCATGATTACGGTCTTGCCTACACCAGCACCACCGAACAGACCGATTTTTCCACCACGGCGGTAGGGAGTTAAAAGGTCAACCACTTTAATCCCAGTTTCAAACACCGAGGGTTTGGTTTCCAATTCGGTGAATTTGGGCGCTGGACGGTGAATGGGGAGAGTTTCGGTATTGTTTACTGGACCTCTGTTGTCTACAGGTTCACCAAGAACGTTGAAAATTCGTCCTAGGGTTGCCTTGCCAACAGGTACGCTAATTGGCGCACCTTGGTCTAAAGCTTCCATTCCGCGTACTAAGCCATCGGTCGAGCTCATGGCAACAGCTCGTACCTGATTGTCGCCCAGCAACTGCTGCACTTCGCAAGTTACGGAGACATCTTGTCCCGCTTCATTCTTGCCTGTAATTTTCAAAGCGTTGTAGATTCGAGGCATTTTGCCGTCGGGGAATTTTACGTCTACAACTGGACCAATGACTTGGGTAATGTAACCGATGTTCGTTTTGTTTGCAGTGGTGACCATGCTGGGGTCCTATTGATTGAAGCTATTTTTCAGATAGGGTCTTATTTAGGCTTGAGTTCAAGCTATATTCATCTTCCAGAGTAGCACTGAACGGCATCACTCTTGGGGATAAATTGATTCTTAAGAAGAACAGCTTTTGTTGAAAGCTGCGATATTATATATGTCCCTTTCGGGAATAAGCAACTAAACGGGCTTTTTAGTACAAATAAACCAAGTAAAGAATGTGTTTATTAATTCTGTTTTAATGTGGTTTTTACTTAACAAAGGTTGTCCCTAAGGGAATTTCTAGGGTTGGCATTTCCCTCCAAAACCTAAACATTGTATTCATTGTCAAATATGTGTATTTTTAAAAATCGGGCTTAGGAAATCGGACTAATGCTTTTGATCTATTTCGATTCAGAATTTTTATTGGTGATTGGTAATTTTACTTATCTCGTGGAGAAAAACTAGATTTTTCAGCAAACAAGTAGGATTATGGCTTCAATCCCAGAAATAGCTTTGTTTTGGTCTGCTAATCTAGTTTATAAATCGCCTCATAATAGCTAGAACTTTTAGATATTTTTGAGCTTAGTAGTCTGAATAAATCAAATATTGGGTGAGCATGGCAATTTTGCAAATTTACCAATGATAATCGTCACAATAGATGCTTATGACTAAGTACCCCACATAAAAAAATGCCCTCGCTGTTAATAACTTGCAGTTAATAACAATGAGAGCAGTGCCATGCCATTTCACTTTAATATGTGATACACATGCGGCTCGCCCAATTTCCTAAAACTATTTCTTCAATTACAGTTTTAATATTAATACACAGAAATATTGAACACAAATCAAAAGCTGTAAAAGGTACGAAAGCCACAATTGCCGAGGGTTAAAGAATAGAAGTTATATGAAAGCGTGATTGTTCTATACTTATAGTTTTATTAAGTGGATTTGATTTAACTGAGTTGGGCAACTTCGATTACTTAGGTTAGTTTAAGATGGTTATAGCCGAAAGAACAAAACAGTTCATCTGTCCTCGAAGCTTGTTTGTCAAACCCATATTTTGTATCTGGCTATGAATTACTTATCAGCGCGGCAATATTTTTTTCAAGAGATTCAACAGCCTGATAAGTATATTGACTTAGCAAAGGCAGCTCTATTCATTGCACAAGAAGAATATCCTCATCTCGATCCTGAAGAGTATTTAAACGCATTGGATACGATGGCATGTGAATTACAAGAACGCTTACCAAGCGATCGCTATCCGATGAAAGTAATCCGCATTATTAACCAGTACCTCTACGAAGATTTGGGCTTTACTGGGAATACTGATGATTATTATGACCCACGCAATAGTTTTTTGAATGATGTGATCGATCGCCGCACGGGGATTCCGATTACTTTGGCGATGGTGTATTTGGAAATTGCCCGTCGGATTGATTTTCCCATGTTGGGTATTGGAATGCCGGGACATTTTCTGATTCGTCCAGATGTGGCGGAAATGGAGATTTTTGTTGATGCTTTTCATGCTGGTGAAGTCATGTTTGCTCAAGATTGTGAGGAAAGATTGAGCCAAATATATCAACAACCAGTAGCATTGCAGCCTCAGTATTTACCTACAGTCAGTAAAACTCAGGTTTTAGTACGGATGCTGTCAAATCTGAAGTATATTTATTTGAACCAGCAGGAGTTGGAGAAAGCCTTGGCTGCGGTTGAGCGAATTTTACTGCTGACTCCCGATGCAATTATCGAAATTCGCGATCGCGGTTTATTATCGTATCAATTAGGGCGCTTTAATCAAGCTGAAACAGATTTACAACGATATCTAAACGAATCACCCACAGCTAGGGATATTAAGGTGATTACACAACTACTTAACCAACTGAAGGGCAGTAGAGAATAAAGTGGACGTAACTGGATTCGAACCAGTGACCCCGTCGATGTCAACGACGTACTCTAACCAACTGAGCTATACGTCCAAGCCTTATCTATCATAGCACAGGTAACTGAAAAAAATCTAGTATTTTCAAGAGCAAAGCAGCAGTCATACCAAGTTGCCTTCTGTCTCGGTAGTTTTAGGATGATGAGATTGCCACCCTTTGGTAGCAATGAGAGATACTACTATAGAAGTCCGATTTGATTATTGAAAATATAGGTCGGGTGCATTAGCGACAGCGTAACGCGCCATTCGCAGGGTTTCGGTGTGTTACTGGACTGACACAGCTAAATTTGTGCATTAGAAAAAACGAGAAAGCTTTGATTTATATCAACTTCATCAAATATCTATTGCAATATTTTAGTCATGTCAGTCCACTACAGATAGTGAAAAAATCTAGTATCTTGACAAGCAAAAAATCAGCCTTGACAAAAGTTGATCAAGAATTATTGGAAATCCGCATAAATGGTAATAAATCTTGCAGGATTGTCTCGTGATAATGTTCTTGTGGATAATGCCCAACATTATTTAATCGCACTATTTCCCCGTTTGGTATTTCTTTGGCAAATTTTTCCGCCATTTCTACAGGTAACCAAGGGTCAATTGTTCCCCATTGAATTAATACAGGTTTTTGCCATGCTGGGAAACCAGTTTCAATTTCATTCATGGCTTGTTCAAGTTGCAAATTGCGAATTGTGGCGAGTAAAGCACGTCCTGAAGATGAAGATTTTAGAAATGGTTTGCGATAAATATCCAAATCTTTATCTTCAATTCGATAACGGGAACCCCCTTCTAAAGTTCTATCAACCAATAGCGGGTCTTGGGTCATCATTTCTCCCGCTAAAGGTAGACCCATTTGTTTAATTTTCCAGGGTACTTTTGCGGTCGTAGAAATTGGTGTATTTAAGATGGAAATATTTGCTATTTGTTCAGGATGACGCAAAGCATATTGTAAGCCAACTGAACCGAGATAACCTTGCACAACTAAGGAAAACTTTTCAATTTCTAATGCTTGAATAAAATCTTCTAAAGCATTAATAAATGTATCAGGTTTGTAGGCAAACTCGTATTTTTCAGGTTTAGACGAAAAGCCATAACCAATCCAGTCAGGTGCGATCGCTCGGTTTCCTTGTTGCGATAAAGCGGGTAAAATATTTCGCCAACTATAGCTTTGTGATACTAACCCATGCAGCAAAACTACTGGTAATAAATCACTGCGCCCGATAGGTTCAGATTCGCGATAAAACCAATCTAAAGAGTCAATTTTGATATTTTTTTCGAGAACTGCCACTGCAATTTGTTATTGATTAATTGTTAATTAGAAACAATCATCTCACGAATTGCGATCGCAGTTGCAGGGGCAAGTAAAACGCCATTGCGGTAATGTCCGGTGGCAAGCAGAATATTACTAAATCCTGGTAATTTCTCAATGATGGGGGCGGGACGATTTTCGGGACGGGGACGCAAACCCAACCAAGTGCGGGTAATTGTCCCCTGGGCGAGTTCGGGACAGTAGGATATTGCTTGCTGTTTTACTGTTTCTAATAATTCTGCATCTGGGGGTAAGGGATTTCCGACTTTGTTGGGAAATTCTACGGTTGCACCTACCCAATAATCGGTAGTGGGTACAATCCCCGCACCACAAGGAACGATATGTACGTCATTACCTGTTAGTGCTGGTTGAAATTCTGGGTTGCCTAAAGCATGTCCGACATGAAAATGTATCGCTTGTCCGAGGACAGGACGAATATCGACTTTTTGCTGTAATTGTTCTGTGAGGGGAGTAGAACCTAGTCCAGCCGCAATAATAGTCTTATCTGCGGTAATTTTGGCATTACTAGTTTCAATTTCTATCTTTTCTCCCTCAGAATCTCCGGAGAAACTGGGAATTAAATTGATTCCTAAGACTTCTACCCCAAATTTAAAACTAACACCATTGACAATTGCGGCATCCACCAAAGCCAATGTTAGCGTTATCGGGTCTAATTGACGGTCTTGAGGGGAGTATACCGCACCGACGAATTTTTCAATATTTATTTGTGGACAAGCTTGTTGAAGTTGACTTTTGTCCCACACTTCCAACTGCCAACCTTGAGCAAGACGAGTGGCTGCCAAATTTTCCCAACCAGTTAAATCATCCTCTGCCAAACATAAACTCAGGATTCCTTGACGGTTGAAGGGTATTTTCCGTCCCGATACTGCTTCTAACTTGGGAATCCATTCTTCATAAGTGGCGATACTTGTCTGTCGTATCCGCCAAGCTTTACCTTTGAGCTTGTGACTGATAATGCCCATTAATACCCCTAAAGCTGCCCCTGTCGAAGCTTGTGCTGGGGGCTTTTGGTCAATTACAGTCACCTGTAACCCTTTGATTTGACTCAGTTCGTATGCGATCGCAGCTCCAACAATACCGCATCCAATCACAACTACATGCATAATTTTAGGGGAAATGGGTACTGGGCATGAAACATAGAGATAATATTAACTCGCAATGCCCCATGCCTGATGCCCCATGCCTCAATTAATTACCCTTCTTCAGCAGAACTACTGCTTTCAGGTAACAATTGCAGGAATTTATCAAAATCAGAATAAGCGGCAGCAAAATTACTTGCGGCAACTACCTGATTACCAGAAGTCGCGGCTTGGTCAATTTTAACCAAATGGTCAAATAAATCCCGGGCAATTTTGCGAGCAGCTGGTTGGTCGTTGGGTAAGAGATTGGGAACAATATAGGTCATGTCCAAACGAGCTTCTGCCATTGGTCCATGTATAAAATTACCAACCTTAATCCATTCTTTTTTACCGATTAACTGTCCAAGTTCGGCAGCACGTTCACGTACTGTAACGATATCAGTCTTGTATTCATTAATCTTTTGCACTTGTGCTTGGGTATAAGTTGGAGGTGGTGTTGATATTACCGGGCCTCCACAACTCATCAAGAATGTTGCCAAAAATACCAAAATCAAGGAAATAAGAGTCCGTTGACGTGCCATAAACAGAGCTTATTTGTTAGCCAATTAACAGTGTCATTGTGACATAATCCCGTACCAAATCGATGATTTAAGCACTAAACAATAAAATTGAGTAATTATACTCAATTACTTCTCAATTACTTTTCCAGACTAATTCAAAGAAGTTATCTCAGCAATGAATATATACATTGGCTTCTGAGAAAGAACCTTCTCTATTTTGGCGAATGTCTACATATTCAGAAGATTTATTCATGATTTTAATTAGTAATAATACTTAAAAACTATGTACTATCGATTACTAAATAGATGTTCGCTACTTGTTACTAA
Organism: Calothrix sp. NIES-4101; assembly: GCA_004296455.1. Taxonomy (GTDB): domain Bacteria; phylum Cyanobacteriota; class Cyanobacteriia; order Cyanobacteriales; family Nostocaceae; genus Brunnivagina. The sequence continues at coordinate 1,265,945 of AP018280.1, read as the reverse complement.
TTTCCATCGCAGCGATAAAGCTGATAGGGAATCCCAATGCGATAATATTGCTGAATATCTTGTTTACAGGTATTTGCAGATGCAAGCATAATTTTTGCGGGGAAATCGCGCTGGCGTAAACCGGAAGCAATCAGCCACAAATTTAAGCGTGGTATTTCTAGGTCTTGTGTTTCTACTGAAGGTGATTGTAATTGTGTTGGCGATCGCTTGATTGAGATATTATTGGTAATATCTTTTAAGACTTCTTCAAAATTATTTTTTTTACTGTAAAATGCAAATTCTGTCGATTGCAAGGCGATGTTAGATATAGCATTATTTTTTGCTTGCAGTTGCTGCAAAGCCAACGTAAAACTTAATCCTAGTGCGATATCTTGATAGTTGCTATATCCAACTACAATTGTCGTGGATATAGATGGTTCTTGATTCAGATTTTTTGCTACTATTTCCGGTTGGAAGGGTTTTTGAAAAACTAAATTGAATAGTAAGAATAAACAGCTAATTATCCCCAATAACAGAACTACGGAAAGAGGATGTTTAATCAGTTGCAAAGGGCGGAATTTAGCTTTGAAAACTCTAGAGATAGTAATTATGTTTTCAGATAAATTTAATTTGGAATTCCAGAAGTAATTGTTCTGTTTTTTTCTAGCAACTTTTGTATTATCTTGACTTATTAAACTTGCAGCCAGTAAGGCACAAAAGCTAGGGTAATAGATAAAGTTATAACGAGGTACAACAGTAATGTCTTTTTTGAGAAAATAAATAATAGCCAAAAATTGGAGAATTACCAAAAGAGTAAAGCTACACAAAATAAATGCTGGAAATTTAGTCTTTTCTGCTATTAAAAGTCTTTTAACCCCTTGGATAAATTTTCTCCCAATCCAAATTCCGGCAAAAATCATCAAAAATGCAGAAAAGGCAGCATTAATTATTGGTTGCTTTTCTACAGGTAAGGAAATAACCATCAACACCCAATTGATAACTGTTTGATATAAAGGGGCAATATGTTGAGGAGCATGTAACCAATCGGTATCAGAACTCTGGGAATGATTGAGTAAAATTGCCAACCAAGGTAGAAAACTGATAGTAATTAATAATATTGATAAAAATAGAGCCAAGCAAACTTGTGGAAAAAGTCGAATATTCCGCCTTTGCCAAACTAAAAATAAAATTATTGTACCAACTTGGGCAATCAAAGCAAGAATACAAAAATAATGAATATAAAGAGCAATGCTATTAATAATTACCCAGTAACCCCATACCCAAACTTGGATTTTATCAGCTTGAACAATATCTTTTTGAATTTGAATTAATCCGATTAGTGCCAAACTAATCAGCAGCATTGGTAAAGTATAGTGACGTGCCTCCTGGGAAAGATATACCGCAAAAGGAGAAACAGCCATACAGGCAGCCGCAGCTAATCCAACTTTGGGTGAAAAAGCAATTCGGTTGAGCCAATAAATCACAAAAATCCCAATAATCCCAAATAATACAGGAAGCGATCGCACTGCGAACACCCAGTTTATCCCCCAAGATTGCAACCACCCCACCCACACATACATCCCACAAAAAAATAATGGCGGGTGGGTTGACTGAGCGGCAATATTTTCGGCAATCTGACTACAACTAATTCCCGGCTGATAAGTGAAAATATCTGTTATTTTTGTTAAAGGTAATATGCGGTCAAGTGGTAAATCCTGATAACTTTTACCTAAACTAAAAATGCTGGTAATTATCTCATCCATCCACAACGGCTTCAAATCCAAATTTCCAAACCGCAGGATTGCACCAAATATTATGACTCCACTTAAAATTAAATAATGGAAATGTTTATTGGACATGCAGGAGAACAAGAGGAAAGGGAAAAATTATTGAATAGCAAATTTTAAATTCAGCAATCACGAAATCACTAATAACCATTAACCAGAATCTTCTATGTCCGACGCTAATCTTACCAATACAGTGCCGCAAAATTATTTCCAAATTGATGGAGATGTCAAAATAAAAGCGTCTTTGCTCAGAAGTCAAGCAATTGTAAATATCCGTAACAGTTTGCGATTGGGACAGCAACAAATGGCAGATTGGGAAAGTGGAAAATTAGCAGTTTCGGCGGTTCCTGGTGCAGGTAAATCCACAGGGATGGCGGCGGCGGCGGCAATTGCGATCGCACGTCAATACGAACATAATGCTAACACCCTTCGCAATACTCGCCGTCAATTAGTTGTTGTCACCTTTACCCGTTCGGCGGCGGCAAATATTAAAGCCAAAATTCGCAAATATTTACGGGATGATTTATCGTTACCTCAAACTGGATTTGTCGTCCAAACACTACATGGATTGGCGTTAAATATCGCGAGTCGTCATCCAGAATTATCGGGGTTGCAATTAGATGAAGTGACTTTAATCACTGCAAATCAAAGTCATCGTCTGTTGCGGAATGCTGTTGAGCAATGGATTGCTTACCATCCTGGACGTTATATGCGTTTACTGGAAGGTGTTCAATTTGATGGAGAAGAAACAGAGAGATTACGGAGGCAATCGGTATTACGAACGGAAGTATTACCAGATTTAGCCACAACCGTCATTCATGAAGCCAAAAGTTCCGGCTTATCGCCCGAAGATTTACGGGAATATAGCAAACATATCCACGACGAATACAAAATTCTCAATATCGCCGCCGGACTATACGAACAATATCAGGAATTAATGCGATCGCGCGATTTTATCGACTATGACGACATGATATTAGCGGCATTGCGGGTATTGAATGACCCCTATGCAAGACGGATTGAGCAAAATCAGGTATTAGCCGTTTTTGAAGACGAAGCCCAAGATTCCAGCCCATTACAAACACAGCTTTTGGAGATTTTAGCGACGGATGCGGAGGTGGAAACACAGGTAGAAAACACAACCACAGGCAGATATACGCCCCCATCCGTTAATCTAATTCGGGTTGGTGACCCCAATCAAGCCATAAATTCCACCTTTACCCCGGCAGACCCGATCTATTTTCGGGAATTTTGCGAAGAATGTCAGGGAATTGGAAGACTTGCCACAATGGATCGTGCGGGACGCAGTACCCCAATTGTGATTCAAGCGGCGAATTTTATGTTGAATTGGGTGAATAGTTTGTATGCAGGGGAAAAGGTAAAAGAAAACACGGCAAGGGGACGAGGAGAGGGGAAGAATTCTTCAGTTTCCAGTTCTTCCTTCCCAACACCATTTCGTCAGCAAATGATTCATACTGTTGATCCGAATGATCCGCAACCGGATGCCAATCCTTCCCACATCGGACTGGGACTGGAATTATATACTCCTCGTGATATTCACCATAGCGTCGAATTACTGCGACGGCGTGTAGTGGAACTATTTGCCCCTAACCCCAGCAATACCCGTGCTGCCATACTTGTGCGCGAAAATCGCCAAGGTAGATGGTTGGCGGCAGCCCTTGCTGATGTTTGTAAAGAAAATCAAATTATTTTGTACGATGCCGGAGAACGCGATCGCCATTCCCACGTACCTGCGGAAATTTTAGCATTACTACAATTCTGCGATCGCCCCCATTCTCCTGACTACCTGAAAGCGAGTTTGGAGGTGATGGTGCAACGTCAATTAATCCCAACTCAAGATTTGAATGCCCTTGCGGCTCAACCGGAGGATTTTCTTTACCCCACAGCCCTAGCTGCACCTCAAACTGAGCCTGTACTCAGGGCGGCGCGCTTATGCCGAAGTTTACTCAAGGCAAAGTTGGAATTGCCCTTGTATCAACTTATTTCTTTTCTGGCTTTAGCTTTAAATTATGACCAAGCCGAACTTGCTACAGCCGATAAACTTTCGGAACGGGTAAATTTACAAATTGCCGGGAATAGTTCCATGGGTTCGATGCTAGGTGTACTTAGCGAAATTGTCACCTCTGAACGTTTTGAAGCGGTAGAAACTGAAGATGTCGAAGCTCGTTATACCCGTGCTGGACAGTTGACTATCATTACGATGCACAAAGCCAAGGGCTTAGATTGGGACTACGTTTTTATACCTTTTTTACATGAAAACTTAATTCCCGGTAAGTTTTGGGTACCACCACAAAGTCAATTTTTAGGAAATTTCACTTTATCAGAAGTTGCTCGCGCTCAAATTCGGGCAGCACTTCACCACGGTAAAGAAAATATTCCTAGTATTACAGAAGCTTGGGAACAGGCAAAGTATTTAAAAATAGCGGAAGAATACAGATTGCTCTATGTTGCTATGACAAGGGCAAAAAGGATGTTGTGGATGTCTGCTGCCAAAAAAGCACCTTTTACTTGGAGTAAGCCGGAGAATTTGCAAGAACAAAATCCTTGTCCGGTGTTTCCTGCCTTAAAACGGCAATTTCCTGAATGTGTAGTTGATTTAGCCGTAGTACCCAAATAATGGCATACTAAAATTTCCAGATAGCGATCGCAATTTCTAGGCAACGAATATTCTAATTTCCCCAAAGTATTAATTAATCAGGAAAAGCTAAACCAGTTCTGGGGTCGCGGATATATAATCCGAGTGTGAGCGATCGCATCACCTCATCCCAAACAGGTATTAGTTGTTCTGCTTGATCTGCCCAATAATCAAATGTAATCAAGCATTGAATATTTGAACCCAAAGCAATGCAAGTCCGCGAAAAAGCTTCCCGTGGTTCTGCTTGAGTATCAATAAACTTAATCTCCATCCACATAATTCGCGCAGTTTGCCGCTTGACGGTAATCACTTCTCCCCTTTCAATAATGTTGCGACTGTCATCTGCCATAATTTTCTTCAAAGTCGTTTTCAGGGGAAACAAACTCCAGTCATTAGGAGGCAAATGATTGTAGGATACCTCCAGCGCACAATCATCGTTGGGTGGTTTTTTGTCGAGAAACTTAAATGATTTGTCCTGTGGTTCACAAATCCATTTTTGGGGGACATTGAAGCGCACAGCCCCCCTACCAGCAACAAAAATCTTATAGCCTTCAGAACCTTGCCAATGATGATCTGGTTGAAGTTCAAGTGTCTCTTTAATCCACTGGAGATTGCTTTTCTTTCGCTTTGCCATGTTGCTTTCTCTGGTGATGAGTACCTACTTTGTTGATGCTATCAAGCTATTAAGTTGTCATCTTTATAATCTCATAACTCCTTGCTTAACTACGTTGTAAAAACTCAATCTTAGGTAATAACGGGTCAGAAACAATACCAATGCCAACAAAACCCCAACGCTTCATTAAACCGGATATTTGACTACCAGAAATTGATTCCACACCCAGCTTATTTGCTAAATCACCTGCATGAGTATTCAAATAACTCATCGCGTCAAAATCTTCATTAAATAATAATAAATAGCTTTTTTCATGATCATCGGGACGTGCGGCTAAATATTTCCCATCAGTTTTAGAACGAATTAAATAATAGATTTCTGTCATATTCTGTCAACACAAATATCAGGGAAGCGGACAAGTAATGTGTAACTTAGCACTCGCCACTTCCCACTCTGAACTAATTCAAATCTTCAAGTTTAATTCTGGGGTCGGCAGCTTTGAGCATTAAATCAGCAACTAAGTTACCAAATATTAGTAATACCGCACCCATGACCAAGCTTGCCATTAATAAATACAAATCTTGATTGTTGAGTGCTTGTAAAGTTAATCTACCTAAACCGGGCCAATTAAAGAAAAATTCGGCAATAAAGGCACCATTCAGCAGACTTGCCAATTCAAACCCTAACAGAGTGATTAATGGGTTGATGGCATTGCGAAGCGCATGAACGTAAATAACGCGGTTTTCTGGTAAACCCTTGGCGCGGGCTGTTTGGATATAGTCTTGGCGCAATACATCTAGTAATTCACCGCGCGTAATTCTCTGTAAGCCAGCAAAACTAGTAATACTGAGGGCAATAGTTGGTAAAAGCATATGCCAAAGCACATCCAGAATTTTACCAAACCAATTCAGTTCATCGTGGTTAATACCTGTCATCCCACCGACGGGGAACAAGGGAGCAGTGACTTGGGCGAAAATTAGGAGCAGTAATGCCGTGACAAAACTCGGAAAACCTTGTCCCGCGTAGCTAATAACCTGGAGAATTCTGTCAGTGGCACGATTTTGTTTGACGGCAGCGATAATACCGAGAGGAATTGCGATCGCCCATGTCACAATTAAGGAAGAAATCGCCAACACTAGGGTGGCGGGTACTCGTTCTGATAACAGCGACGAGACTGAACGTTGATAGACAAAACTCTGTCCAAAGTCTCCTTTTGTCAAAATTCGCTGTAACCACAGGAAAAACTGCTCAAACCAAGATTTATCTAAACCGAATTGACGCTTCAATTCCTCAATTCGTTCAGGCGAAATTTTCGGATTTTGTTTTAATGTGTCGAGATAATCGCCAGGGGCTAATTGAATAATGATAAATGATAACGCCGAAGCTAAAAATAAAGTTAATAAGGCTTGCAATATACGCTTAATTACATAAATAAACGTCTCACTAGTCACAAATCGAATCAGCCAATCTCGCCCTGATACAAAAGAAACTCTAGTTGCTGTCATTTTTAATATTTTGCTTATTGCTTGCTTGTTGGTTAGTTGCTTGTCGGTTATTGATTAATGGTTGCTACTGGTGTAGTTGTTTGGCAATGTATTTACCACCAACCACCAAGTACATAGTCACAATCAAACACCAATAAAGAGAGTGTGTTGCCCTCCCGCCAGGAGCTAACTACACTCTCTTCGGGTTTTATCTTTGATTCAACCTACCTACTTATCTAGTAACCATTAACAAAATTAATACTCAACTAACGAGATAATCGGCACATCAGGTAAATGTCTGCGCCCCTCTAAATCTCGTAGCTCGATGATAAACCCAAATCCTACCAGTTCGCAGCCAATTTTTTGTAACAATTTTGCAGTCGCACCTGCGGTTCCACCTGTAGCAATTAAATCATCGACGATTAACACGCGACTACCTGGCGTTAAAGCATCCTGATGGATTTCTAAACAATCAGTACCATATTCCAACTGGTATTCGACTGAGTGAACCGCAGCAGGTAATTTCCCTGGTTTGCGAACAGGAATAAAACCAGCCTCCAATTGATAAGCTAGAGGAGTGCCGAAAATAAAGCCTCGTGATTCCATACCAACTACATAATCAACCGTCAAATTCGCCTCAATACATTTTTGTTGTAGCAAATTAATTGTGTAGCGCAAGCCATCGCGATCGCGTAGTAATGTTGTAATATCCCGAAACATAATTCCAGGTTTGGGAAAATCAGGAATATCACGTATTAGAGATTTTAAATCCATAGATGAATAATAGTGTAGAAGATGAGAATGGTGGCGTAAAAGAGGAAGAGTGAGGAAGTCAGAGAGGAGACAGTGGGACAGATAGAGAGGTAAAAATAATCAATATTTCTCTATCCCCTGTTTTCTGATTACCTTTTGCACTCAAATACCCCAGAATCGTACACTATAATGTCATAGTTCCTTTCTGTGTAGACAAATAGGACGTGAGATTACTTGTTAACTAATTAAGCTTGAATAACACTGATTTCAGTATAAATACGCTTGTAAAGCAGTGTTTCAGCAATTTTGTGGATTGACGATTAGAACAATCTACACCAAGCTAAGGATGTAACTACGCAATTAGCGAGCAGGCAAAATAATTGTCTGCAAGTTAGTGTCTAAAAAATCAAAAATCTCTGCAAAATCTTGATTTCCGTATACGGAAATGATTGAGGCAAATGAGTAACTAAATGTATATATTAGGCAATCGCTATGAAATTTCGGCAAAATCAACTGTGAAAAAAAACTTTTTCTCGGAATCTTTAGTCTCTAGTAGTCTGTAAATTTAATGTTGGAGGGTAATTTTTTTGCGTCTCCCGGCGTTTCTGAATTTCCCCATCATAAAATTATCTTTCATTGCAATTTTGACAGAGTAATCCTAATCCTCTAACTCCTAATTTCTATCTGTTGCAGCCTTTTTAACGGTACTTATAATGAATGTTTCTGCCAGTTTAACCTCATATAACGATAGTTCAACACCGCGATCGCTACCAATGATTTTGGATACTTTGCCTAATCCGGTAATTGAGGGAGAAGATTGTCCGCGTCGTACTCGTATACAAATAGACCTACTACTATTGGCGATCGAAGCACTAGAATTAGGTGGTTCGGAAGCTATTTTGGCATTTTCCCAAGAATTAGACCTGAAAAGCATTATTAAAGATAGAGTCAATCTCTGGCGAATGCGTAGCAGTAATCCAATTCGGAGAGCGCATATGCGTCGCCCCTTGAGTATTATGGAAGCTAAAGCCTTAGTGGTTATTGCTTGCTACATTGCTCGACGCTTAACAGTTACTATCCGTCAATTACTCATCATCTACCAACAGATGAGTGATAAACAGATTCCTTTGGAACAAAATCTGAGGCTCTCAAATTATCTCGAAAGGTTCCGTGCCCATTTTAAAAGCCGCATGAATCCTCGCCGTTCAGGTGTAATCGCCATCACATCGGAGGATAAATTAGACGAATTAGCAATTCATTTATTGGGACAATTATTATTCTGTACTGGCACTTCCGGGATGCAGAGGTTCTGGATTAGCTTGTTTGATGGCGAAGTCAATTAATATCCCCGTAAAGTATCTGGCAGGCTTGATTTTAGAGGTTTACATGAATATTCAAAGAAAATATAGTTTACCAAATTGCACCTTACTTTTAGAAGGTTTAAGTGATGCTAGCAGGACAGCACATTATCAAGAAATGCGCCCTGAGTTATCAATATTAGTCAATGCCGAATGTTATTTATCTGGTTTACAACAACCCTTATCGGGTGGACGAGAATTTTTTGAAAGCTTGGTACGTACAGTTAATGCCTATGCCCAAGAATTTTTGAGCAATATACCCAATCCACTCTTAAAACATCAAGACTCGGAAATCGTCCAGCTATACAAAATTGATAGCAATCGCCACAAACTGATTGTCAGTTCCGAAGTCCCGGCTCAATCTGCGGAATATAGTGCATCTGGGGCGACAATACCCGTCGAATTTGAATTAAATACAGTCCAACTATTTGATTTAGTTGAAGCTGTAGACCAATTTTTCGCCGACAGCCAAACATTACCAGAAGTAACTCTCGCCCTGCAATCAGTTTCCCGAAACGACGCTGGCGCAAATCAAGCTTTAATCAAACAAGCAGTTCCAGCGAGTCTGGGATTATCAAGTTTAGCTGCCGCAGCCTTTGTATTTAGCTTAATACCCGCTCCACAACCCAAAACACCAGAGCTACAGTCTCAACAAGAAACAAATCCAGCCACAAGCAACCCGACATCATCCGCTTCGGCAAATCCGGTAGCTGCTACCCCTATAGATGTAGCTAATAACACAGCGACACCAACACCAGCCCCAACACCAACAACCACAGCAGTAGCATCTCCAACCCCCAGTGACATCGAAGCACTGATTAAAACTGTTCCCGAAATTACCGACCCATCCCAACTAAGGGCACTAAATCGCCAGGTATATAATCAAATCAATCCAGCTTGGTCAAATCGTAATACTTTAGAAGATGATGCGGTTTACCGAGTTGGAGTCGCTACTGATGGTGCAATTCTTGGCTATAAGGCAGTTAATCAATCCTCAAACGGTGAAATTAGTAAACTGCCTCTACCAAATCTGCTGTACAATCCGGCCACTAGACCTCCAATTACCAACGAGGCGATCGCTCAATTTCGGGTCGTATTTAGAAAGAGTGGGGCACTCGAAGTTAGTCCCTGGCGGGGTTATGCTCAAACTCCACAGGTCATCGGAGAAAAAATTCAAGACCCGACCCAACTTAAAGATTTAAATCAAAAGTTATATGATCAAGTTCGCGCTAATTGGAGTGGTACACCGACATTTTCCAGTGATTTAAAATATCGAGTCGCAGTCAACAAAGAAGGTAAAATTGCCGATTACGAACCTCTAAATCGCGGAGCTTTCGATTTCTATCGAGAAACACCCCTACCAAAAATGTTTAACGATATCTACGGTTCTAATGTGGCTGCGCCCAATCAAAAAGAGGCCTTAGCTCATTATCAAGTGATCTTCAAGCCCAGTGGCAAGTTAGAAATTCAACCTTGGCAGGGATATAAATAGTTAATTCTGGCTGAAACTTGAGCAAAATGAACGGTTGGGGAGAATTCATAATACAACCCTTGAAGCAGAAACAAGCTATGTAATTATTAAATACCCCATCCCCTTTATACTTAATTTTCTCCCTGTTCCCCTATCTCCCCATCTCCGCATCTGTTTGATCGCAATTCTGGAGGCGAAGTTAATATTACTTGACAACCCTCCCCATATAACTCCCCCATAATTGTGCGGCTTGAGCACTGCTACCAGATGTCGGCTTATTGTCGTCATTTCCTAGCCATACACCTGTCACCATCCGCCGACTGGGGACATAGCCAATAAACCAGAGGTCAACATTTTTATCAGTTGTTCCTGTTTTCCCTGCTTCACCAAAACCGATCGCCGCTCCTCTTCCCGTACCACTGGTAACTACACCGCGCAGTAAACGAGTCATTGTTTGGGCGATATCTTTGCGGAGGACACGCTTGTTGGCTTCCCGATCTTGATCAAATGAATAGATTACCCTACAGGTTTTGAGGTCATTGCGATCGCGACAAATACTGGTATCTAAAATTCGGCTAATGGCGTGGGGTCGATTCCATACACCTTCATTTCCAATCGCACCAAAAGCCCCTGTCATCTCCATGATATTGACAACACTTTGACCCAATACCAATCCCGGTACAGGATCAAGGGGCGATCGCACACCTAATTTTTTGGCTTCTGCAACCACCTTATCTAAACCAACTTCCTGCGCCACCCGCAAAGCAATGGGGTTTTCTGACAAAGCTAGCCCTGTTGCCAGGCTGAAACTCGTGCCAGCACCCGCACGACAGGGTTTATAGAGAAACCCTTGCCAGCGTAGGGGGTCGCAGGAATAAGACTTTTCCGGCGAAATCCCCTTTTCGAGTGCCGCAGTATAGGCGAATACCTTGAAGGTAGAACCTGGTTGACGTTTTGCTTGGACAGCACGGTTGAATTGGCTGGTGCGAAAGTCTGTGCCACCCACCATCGCTAAAACGCCACCTGTACTCGAATCCAGAGTCAGCACTGCACCCTGCGAATAGTTTAAGTTTCTCCCATTTTGAGCGATTGAATTTCGCAATGCCGCTTCCGCTTGGGTTTGCATCGAGGGGTCAAGTTGTGTCTCAATCAAAAAATTGCCTTCTCTGGCTAAATCGCTTCCCAACAACGATTCTAGTTCTTGAAAGACGTAACTGTAAAAATAGGGGGCGATGATTTTTGATTGTTTTTCACAAACTTTGGGGCTAATATCTACAGGCGATCGCCTCGCTTGGTTATAGTCATCAGTTTTGATTTTGCCCATTTCTAGCATTCGTCGCAGCACCCGATTGCGGTATTCAATTGTTTGAAATTTATTCTGGCTAGTACCACAATAATCAAACCCATTCGGCGCAGGCAAAATTGCCACTAATGTTGCTGCTTCTGCTAAGGTTAATTCCTTCGCTGATTTATCGAAATAAAATTTACCCGCATCCTCAAACCCATAAGCATCTTGCCCAAGAAAAACTCGGTTGAGATAGGTGAGCAAAATATCATTTTTGCTATAAAAAGTTTCTAATTTCAGCGCCACCACTGCTTCACGGAATTTTCTTCCTAATGAATCCTGCGCCCCCACATAATTGCGGAACAAACTGCGGGCGACCTGCTGTGTGACTGTACTGGCTCCCTGTTGTACATCTCCACTACGGGTATTAATCAACACGGCTCTAGCTACCCCTAATGGGTCAACGCCGGGATGCCAATAATAACGGCTATCTTCCGATGCCACAACTGCATTTGCCAGGTAGGGACCAAAGTCTTCTAACCGTTTCATATCAATGTGGGCGGTGGTTCGCGGCTCACTTAGAGGTGTGACACCATCACGGGCGTAGACAAGTACAGGAGCTCGTGTTGCTCCAGGTAGTGGTCTTACCGAAAACTTCAGCCATTCAACGCTAATAGTGACAGCAATTAGCCCTGCGATCGCACCAACTCCATAGCCAGCCCAGGTAGCTGCATTTACATACCAAGGTGGTGGGTCTACATACTGCAAGCGAACCGATGCTGCCAGTTCTGGGGGCCCCAAGGTGAGAATATCGCCATGACGTAACTCTAGGGAAGTAACCCGGCGCTTACCTCGGTAAATGCCATTCGTGGAATTTTCATCTTTGATGCTAAAAACAGGATGTCGCTGGCTAGAATCCCGCGATAGGGACAAATGAATTTGGCTGACAACCGGATTGCGGACAACAATATCGGAGGATTTGGAACTGCGACCGAGAATATAGCGATCGCCCAACAACGGATATACTTCCGCACTTTGCGCCCCCGCATCTTGAACCCAAAGTTCTGGGACTCTGGCATTTGGCTTCAACGCTAGCTTGGAAAAATCGACCCGCGCTTGAATTGTCTGAACTGCTTGCGTCAATTGACCAAGCAAAGTTTGCGGTTTTTGGGGTGGTTGGGGGGAACTCATTGGCTATTCACACCACGGTTTTTACTGAAGAATTGGGCGAGTGACGAAACTCTTGGGAGTCCCTACGGGTAGCTTGCTTCTGTTGAGAGTACGCGATGTTGCGATTCCACTATTGTAGCGACCTCGTTCCCCACTAAAACATGTTGTATATGCTTGGGTGAACTATTTCCCCAACAAGGTTCCCGGACACCGCTCTCAAACAACGCGATCGCTGTTTTTATCTACCCTGTGGCAACGTCTTTCCCACAGGAAAGGCGCTCTACGCCTGTCGCGGACACAAAATTTTTATTTTATCCGCTGCAATGTTTTGATTAAGTACTATATCAAGTACTCTTCTTAAGTTCATATCTTAAATCTGGCATGAATTCAGCACATGGGAACGGTTTTTACCAATAACCAACCATCTCAGATGGACGTTAGCAATATTAAATAGTTTCCAATTCAATCGCAGACTAAAAGTCATCATACATATTAACTAATGTTGAACAGTCAATTATTTTACATTTTTCGCGATCGCAAACATACCCCCCAGAGAAACTACATGCCGTCGATAAAATTCTCCCTATTCACCACAGTGCCTAACTTATGCAGTTGAGTAAACCAAGAAATTAATTTTAATTTTGTATGGGGGAAAACTACTGATTATGGGAAAAGTGATGTAAATTTTACTAAACTCTACTACCTCAAGATCGAATTCTTAGAATCAGAAAGCCTATTTTTGCAAAAAATACATCTGTATTTGGGAAGATTTTCTAAATGTTATTGTTTGATTTAATGGGCGGAGTATTCTGTTAAGGTGTTGAGGTTAAGTAATATGAAGGGAAAATTTTTAGCCCTAGCTAGTACAGCACTGAGTTTGGCATTAAGTTGTAATGTTGCCAATGCCCAGTCAACCAAGTTCCCTGAATTGCAAGCACAAACCAGTAGTGCTCCTTCTCCGGATAAACCGCTTGCCCCAGATGTAATGGAAATTTTATGCAAAAATTTCCCTCTTAATAGTCGCTGCCAGGGTGGTAGTACAGATACTTCTACTCCATCCACTAAGCCATCTGAAGGCACAACTGAAAAAGTTCCTGACAGCACAACTCCTACCCCGGATAGCAGTACTCCAGTAACCCCATCTGAGGGTTCAGGAACAACAGATGGAGGTTCGACTACAACACCTGCACCAGTTCCTGGTAGTGGAGTAGATAGCACTACTCCTTCTGGAACATCAACTCCCGGCGACTCCAGCACTCCTACTGATAGCGGAACACAAACTCCACCTGCTGGTTCCACCAACGAAAAACCTGTAGCACCTACTGGTGGTACAACAAATCAAGAAGCTGCTCCTTTACCAACTCTTCCTGAAACACCAGGTAGTAATAATGATGCTGGTTCTAGTAGCACCACAGAACCATTGAAAACACCAACTTCTGATACTCCCAGCAGCACAGAACCATTAAAACAGACAATACCTGCTGCCCCAGACACAATGAATGTACCTAGTACTATTTCTCCCGAACAAACTCCTGGTTCTGGTGTGGAAACCAAACCTTCAACAGGTGTGAATAACTAATCAAATACTTTGAGATTAAGTTGATCAAAGTTACCTAAATAACATAAGTAGTGATAACCTGGGTTCTCAAGGAATCCAGGCTTATTTTTGCCTTTGCCACTAAATAAGCTACCCCTGTTAAGGTGAACATTTGTACTGACGATTTATAGGGGTTTCAGCACCGCATCCATTAAAAATTGAAGGCAAAAAATAATGCTTGCGTTAAAAATTTAGGTTCTGCGATTAGAGGTAGAACGTAAGAATGGGACTTCTGGCTAGTACATTATTGGTACACCTTAACAGGGGTACACTAAATAAGCTAATGAAGCAGGCTATTAAACTAAAGTATCAAGCCTTTTTGCTACACTTAACGCGATCGCCGATTAGTAGTGGGATTTTTTTGAAAACTACCAATTAGTAAGCAAGCAATACCAATATTAATAAATACATCTGCAAAATTAAATACTGGAAAATTAATCAGCCGAAAATCTAAAAAATCGACAACATAACCCAACACAAATCTATCAATCCCATTACCCATTGCTCCACCGAGAATAAAGCCGTAACCCAGTCGTTCCCAAAATTCTAACTCCGGAGCGAATACAGCTAAACCCACCAAACCTAAACTAACAAATAATGATAACCACTTGAGCGAGTCTACTTGACCGTCTAGAATATTAAAGGCTGCTCCATAGTTACGAACATAGGTAAAGTGGAATACTCCTTCGATTAATGGTCTTGTTTGTCTGAGTTGGAAAGATTGCAAAACCCAATATTTTGTAATTTGGTCTAAGAAAAAAGCAATTAAAGCTGCAATCCAAAATTGGCGGTTTTTTATTTGCATGAATCTAGGAAAATGGAATGGATGACTCAGAGATGGGGAGAAATGGAGACAGGGGGCAAGAATGTCTCACTGTGTTTGTTCGTACATCTTTCTCCCTGACTTTGCACCTCTGAATCTAATAAAACATTAAATGCCTCAATATAAACGCCACGACAGTAACTGCACAAACGACAATAAACTGTCCAGGTAGTGTATACCAGGAATATTTTAAGATTGCTTGAATCAAAGACTGTGTTTCTGTACCTTTCCACTGCAAAAAATAACCAAGAGCTAAATAGATAATTCCACACAGGTGAACGGTGAATAAACCGCTAAGACAACTAAATGCCAGTGTTTCGAGTTTTGGTCTGGCTTTAAATGCCAAAAGTCCGCAAATCCAAGCCCCCGGGATAAAGCCAAGCAAATAACCAAATTGCAATAACTTGACATAACCAATACCACCACCATCTGAAAATACAGGCAGCAGGGTTAAGCCCATGACTAAATAGGCAATCTGCGACAGCGCACCTGCGTTTTTGCCTCCCAAACATCCGACTAAAAATACACCGCCAATTTGGTAACTGACACCTAATGAAAAAGTCTGAATTCCGTACTTACTCCAACTCCAGGGTAGGGTGGTGACAGATGCGTCGAGGAAGGTTCCGCCCATAGTCAGCAGTAAGCCAATCATAGACCATAAAAGTTGATTGGATGCGGCTAGCATGTATCAGGTATTTGCTTAGAAGTTTCTCATGTCCAAGTGAACAATAAGATTAAAATCTTATTATTCATGCTTTGACCAATTATACTTCGACAAAATTTAACATTAAAATTGATACAAATCATTATTTCATCGTTATTTTTTGCCGCAAGATTTGGTTCTCAGTGATTTGAATACCTAAAAACATAAATGAGGCTACCAAGACACAAAAACAATCATCATTTTTATGTATTGTCACCTCTGATAGAATCGGAACTCGACAGCAGGGTAAATACTTATTACAACTGATGATACAAGTAATTTAAATCACTATGCATCCAAATATTGGATGATATGGTTCCAAGTAACTAAGGTTGATGAACCAACAGAAAGTTTCCGACTATCAAAATAAATCTGCAATTAGTCAATTAGGCACTATTTCTCTAGTGTTTAAGATTTAGATTGTTTCTACGGGAGCATCTTGCTCCCTAATTTCTAGGAAGTGGGTTAGAAGCGCGCACTACAAAAAAAACAATTTACACATTTGGGATGCTCCCGTTTCTACTGGCGATCGCCTCTCAGTGTTCATAATTTCCGAATCCAGTAGCCAAGTGAAATATAAAGATTTTCTATTATTACCCCAAGATATACATATTTTCAATGTCTCCTTTAACCTTCTCTTTACCCTAGTGGGATATATTGTGATGGCTATATCTTGACACTTCCCTGAATACCTTCATATGCACTTGCGTAACTGTGTGAGTAACATTCCTCGAACCTTGCGAGCATTCCCTGCATTAGCATTGACTTTGAGCTTAGTGGCTTGTGGTGGAGGACAAGAAGCTTCTAACAATACTCCTGGTGGGGAAACTAGCCCAGGTGCAGCAAAGGAAGCAACTGCTTCGACTTCCGGAAAACTAGACCTTGGCGGTAATGTCTCGCTGACTGGGGCTGGTGCGTCTTTCCCCGCACCTCTTTATGCAACATGGTTCCAATCTTTGAACAAAAAATATCCTAACCTCCAGGTTAACTACCAATCAGTTGGTAGTGGTGCAGGTGTGGAGCAGTTTACCAAAGGAACTGTCGATTTTGGTGCTAGTGACGTAGCAATGAAAGATGATGAGATTGCTAAAATACCAGCCGATAAGGGTGTGCTGTTGTTACCTGTGAGCGCTGGTAGTATAGTGCTAGCTTACAATTTGCCGGATGTCCCAGAACTAAAACTGTCACGAGCAGTATACACAGATATTTTACTAGGCAAAATTAAATCCTGGGATGACCCAGCGATCGCAAAACTAAATCCTGGAGCAAAACTTCCTAAACAACCGATCACCTTTGTCTATCGTTCAGATGGTAGCGGAACCACGGGTGTATTTACCAAGCACATGAGCGCCATTAGCCCGGAATGGAAAACTAAAGTTGGTGAAGGTAAAACTGTCAACTGGCCTGTTGGTGTCGGTGCTAAAGGAAATGAAGGTGTAACAGCTCAAATTACCCAAACACAGGGGTCAATAGGTTACATTGAGTATGGTTATGCCAAGCAAAACAATATTAAGTTCGCAACCCTTGAAAACAAGGCGGGTAAATTTGTTGCAAGTAACGAGCAATCGGCATCAAAAACTTTAGCAGCGGTTCAACTACCAGAAAACTTGCGTGCCTTTATTGCCGATCCAGATGGTGATGATTCTTATCCAATTGTCTCATACACCTGGATTTTAGCTTACAAGAAGTATCCTGATGCAGTCAAAGCCAAAGCAATGGAAGCAATGATTGAATATGCTTTGACCGAAGGTCAGAAGCAAGCTCCGGAACTTGGTTATGTACCTCTTCCCGCAAATGTCATTCAAAAAGTTGCCGCCGCCGCCGACCAAATCAGCCCCGACTACAAACTCGCCGTAGGTGATAGTGCGGGTGGTGCTAATGCTAGTAAGTAATAATTAGTGCATGGTTAGTAGATATCTAGTTAGTAATAGATATCTCAAGATTGGCTAATAAATAACCAATCAATTAAATAACCAAATAATGTTTTTGTTTGCTCCTACACACATTTACTGTTGATAGATAGAGTTATTCATGAATACACTCGCTGAGAACGAACGCTCCAAAAGCCAAACGCGATCGCCACTGGAAAAAAACCTCGACATTGCTTTTATTTGGCTGACACGGATTTGTGCCCTAACGATCGCAGCCGTTTTACTATGGATAACGTTTCAGGTCGCAGTTCAAGCACTACCCGCCATCCAAGAGTTTGGTCTAGGCTTTTTAGGGCAAAGCACTTGGAATCCTGTAAACAACGAGTACGGAGTGCTACCGCAAATTTATGGTACTTTAGTCAGTGCATTTCTCGGTCTTTTAATCTCTATCCCAATTGGTGTAGGTACAGCAGTTTTACTAAGTGAAAGATTACTACCAAAACCTGTGGAAACAGTCTTGGTCTTTTTGGTAGAGTTACTTGCCGCAATACCTAGTGTTGTCTATGGAGTTTGGGGTATATTTGTTTTAATTCCCATACTCACAAACATAGGTAAATGGCTCAACGGCACACTTGGCTTTATCCCACTTTTCTCCACAACCCCAACAGGACCAGGAATGATGCCTGCGGGGATAATTTTGGCAATTATGACTTTGCCAGTAATCACAGCCATTTCACGTGATGCCTTAATATCCGTACCTCCTAGCTTACGACAAGCAGCAGTCGGATTGGGTTGCACCCGATGGGAGACTATTTGGCAAGTTTTGGTTCCAGCTGCATTTTCAGGTATTGTCAGTGCAGTCATGTTAGCACTAGGTCGCGCAATGGGCGAGACAATGGCTGTGACCATGCTAATCGGAAACTCGAATAATATAAGTGCTTCACTTTTTGCACCAGCTAATACAATCTCCTCACTGTTGGCAAACCAATTTGCCGAAGCCAGTGGTTTACAAGTTGGAGCTTTAATGTACGCAGCATTAGTTTTATTTGTTTTAACTCTCGTTGTCAATATCTTGGCAGACTTAATCGTCACACGAGTCAAGCGAATTTAGTATTTTTTAACGACTTAATTTCTGGACTTTTCATCTGGTGTCTTTTCTGTTTTTTTAAAAATATGGCTTCCAGTATTTCCAAGCAGTCGAACAACGGTTACACTTATGGTAGCTTAACGCGATCGCAATCACCTCGAACATTGCTAAGTACGGCAATGATTGGTATTGCTTTCCTATGTGGGATACTATCATTATTGCCATTAATAGCTGTACTTTCTTACGTACTAATTCAAGGTTTTAGTAGCTTAAGACCAACCTTGTTTACTGAATTACCACCACCCCCATTAGTACAGGGTGGTGGTTTTGGTAATGCAATTGTGGGAACATTATTAATGGTGGGGATTGGAGCATTAATTAGTGTTCCCATTGGCGTATTAGCTGCAATTTATTTAACTGAATTTAGTTCCGGTAAATTATCACGGTGGATTCGATTTGCAACTAACGTTCTTAGCGGCGTACCCTCGATTATTGCAGGTGTATTCTCTTACGGGATTGTAGTTGCAACTACTGGTGGGTATTCCGCCGTCGCAGGTGGTTTTGCACTATCAATTCTGATGCTTCCCATTATTATCCGCACCACAGACGAGTCTCTGCAACTAGTGTCTCAAGATTTACGTCAAGCAGCAGTTGGAATCGGTTGTACTAAATTTCAAACTGTTGCTTCTGTTGTACTACCAACAGCACTACCAGCAATTGTTACTGGTACAACCTTGGCGATCGCTCGTGCATCTGGTGAAACCGCACCTTTATTATTTACAGCCTTATTCTCGCAATATTGGACTAGTAGTCCCTTTGTACCGACAGCTTCGCTAGCAGTTTTAGTGTTTAACTTTGCTATTTCACCCTTTAAAAATTGGCAATCCCTTGCCTGGGCTGCATCTTTAATTTTGGTGTTAATGGTTTTAGTCACCAGTATCATTGCGCGTTTGGCAACAAATCGCAAAACTTATTGAGTAATACAATTCACTTTGGATTTTGGATTTGAGATGTTGTATTAAAAATCCTCACTAAAAAATTCTTTTAGAAATCCGAAACACTACTAACTTCGATTTGGTACAAAGCAAAATTTCGCAACACCCAAGTCAAATTCACTATTTTATGGCTACAAACATTCGCACTGCTAATGATACCCAAACTGTTCTCAGAACAGAAGGATTAAATGTCTACTACGGTAAATTTTTGGCAGTCAGTAATATCTGGTTGGATATTCCCAAAAATCAGGCTACAGCGTTTATTGGCCCCTCTGGTTGTGGTAAAAGTACATTGTTACGTTGCTACAATCGCCTCAACGATTTAATTGACAGTTTTCGAGCCGAAGGTAAGGTGGTTTACCATGGTCAAAACCTCTACGCACCAGAAGTTGACCCAGTAGAGGTGAGACGAAGGATAGGCATGGTTTTCCAGCGTCCCAACCCATTTCCTAAATCGATCTACGACAACATTGCCTTTGGAGCCAAAATCAATGGTTATAAAGGTGATATGAATCAACTTGTAGAAGATAGTCTCAAAAAAGCTGCATTGTGGGACGAAGTCAAAGATAAACTCAAGCAAAGCGGTTTGTCGCTTTCCGGAGGACAACAACAAAGATTATGTATTGCTCGTGCGATCGCAGTTCAACCCGATGTCATCTTAATGGATGAACCTTGTTCTGCACTTGACCCCATTTCTACATTGCGTGTAGAAGAACTCATCCACCAATTAAAAGAGCAATACACAATTATTATCGTCACCCATAATATGCAACAAGCATCACGAGTTGCCGATAGAACAGCTTTTTTCAACGTTCAAACTTCTGAAAAAGGCGGACGTACAGGTTACTTAGTAGAATGCGATCTGACTGAAAAGATTTTCCAAGATCCTCAACAAGAAGCAACCAAGGAATACATTAGCGGTAAATTTGGTTAATTTAAACACCAAGCTCAAGCTGAAACACAACACCATAAAGTTTGAAGTAAGAAAAAATTCGCCAAAACAACTTTAGTTTTTGGCGAATGCACATAATGAAAATATATGGGATAAAAAGCAAAGATGAAAATATATGGGATAAAAAGCAAAGGCTTCTCTAATAGTGTTTAGAGAAGCCTTTGATGATGTATGAATAGCCCTGGCACTGAGCAATTGTTGCATGGGGCAACCCCCAGACTATCGTAGCCGCAACAGCGTTTCACAACTGAGTTCGGGATGGTATCAGAGTGGTTCCACCGCGCCATAAGCACCAGGAAAACTTGTAGGGCATCAAACCCTGAAGACTGCACAGTGACAGAACAAAAACTCAATTGAAGAGATTAGATTCAAGAAAAGATTAGAGGTCAAGCCCTCGGTCTGTTAGTACTTCTCGGCTTCATATGTTACCACACTTCCACCTAAAGCCTATTAACACATGTTCTATGTGTGACCTTACTTCCTTAAAGGAATGAGAACACTCATCTTGAGGTGGGCTTCCCACTTAGATGCTTTCAGCGGTTATCCACTCCAAACATGGCTACCCTGCGTTTACCGTTGGCACGATAACAGGTACACCAGCGGTTCGTCCTTCCCGGTCCTCTCGTACTAAGGAAGGCTCCTCTCAATGTTCTAACGCCTGCACCGGATATGGACCGAACTGTCTCACGACGTTCTGAACCCAGCTCACGTACCGCTTTAATGGGCGAACAGCCCAACCCTTGGGACGTACTTCCGCCCCAGGTTGCGATGAGCCGACATCGAGGTGCCAAACCTCCCCGTCGATGTGGACTCTTGGGGGAGATCAGCCTGTTATCCCTAGAGTAACTTTTATCCGTTGAGCGACGGCCATTCCACTCTGCGCCGTCGGATCACTAAAGCCGTGTTTCCACCCTGCTCGACTTGTTGGTCTCGCAGTCAAGCTCCCTTCATGCTTTTACACTCGACGCACGATTTCCAACCGTGCTGAGGGAACCATTGCGCGCCTCCGTTACCTTTTGGGAGGCGACCGCCCCAGTCAAACTGCCCACCTGAAACTGTTCCTCCACCGGATTACGGCAGTAGGTTAGAATTCTAGCTTCGCCAGAGTGGTATCTCACTGTTAACTCCATACCCCCCACAAGGGATACTTCTACGTTTCCCACCTATCCTGCGCAAGCCAAGCCCGAACACAATTCCAGGATACAGTAAAGCTTCATAGGGTCTTTCTGTCCAGGTGCAGGCAGTCCGTATCTTCACAGACAATCCTATTTCGCCGAGTCTCTCTCCGAGACACCATCCAGATCGTTACGCCTTTCGTGCGGGTCGGAACTTACCCGACAAGGAATTTCGCTACCTTAGGACCGTTATAGTTACGGCCGCCGTTCACCGGGGCTTCAGTCGTCAGCTTCAAATGGCTAACCATCCTGACCAACTTCCTTAACCTTCCGGCACTGGGCAGGCGTCAGCCCCCATACTGCGTCTATCGACTTCGCGGAGACCTGTGTTTTTGGTAAACAGTCGCCTGGATCTCTTCACTGCGACCCAAGTTTCACCTTGGGCACCCCTTCTTCCGAAGTTACGGGGCCATTTTGCCGAGTTCCTTAGAGAGAGTTATCTCGCGCCCCTTAGTTTTCTCAACCTCCCCACCTGTGTCGGTTTCGAGTACGGGTAATTTAGAATTAACGTGGTTAGAGCTTTTCTTGGAAGCTAGATTATGTCACTTCCCCTCCTTAGAGGGTCCCACTCCTATCTCATCTCAAGACGTTTTCTCCGTCTCTCATCAACTCGATTAGTTGAACCGGTAACCAACATCCGGCTGACATTCACCTTCTCCGTCCCTCTGCACTATCCTAAATTAGTACGGGATTGTTAACCCGTTCTCCATCGACTACGCCTTTCGACCTCGCCTTAGGTCCCGACTTACCCAGAGTGGACGAACCTGCCTCTGGAACCCTTGGGGTTTCGGGGTATTGGATTCTCACCAATATTTGCGCTACTCAAGCCGACATTCTCACTTCTATTCAATCCACACCTGCTCGCCGCTAGTGCTTCTCTTCAAATAGAACGCTCCCCTACCGATTCTTTTTCAAAAATCCCACAGCTTCGGTACAACGTTTAGTCCCGTTCATTTTCGGCGCAGGAGCGCTTGACCAGTGAGCTATTACGCACTCTTTCAAGGATGGCTGCTTCTAGGCAAACCTCCTGGTTGTCTCTGCACTCCCACCTCCTTTCCCACTTAACGTTGATTTGGGGACCTTAGCTGGTGGTCTGGGCTGTTTCCCTCTTGACGATGAAGCTTATCCCCCACCGTCTCACTAGCAATGTGTTCACCGGGTATTCTTAGTTTGTCTCGATTTGGTACCGGTCTCCCAGCCCGCACCGAAACAGTGCTTTACCCCCCGGCTTTAATCATTACCGCTGCGCCTCAACACATTTCGGGGAGAACCAGCTAGCTCCTGGCTCGATTGGCATTTCACCCCTAACCACACCTCATCCGCCAATTTTTCAACATTGGTCGGTGCGGACCTCCACTTGGTGTTACCCAAGCTTCATCCTGGACATGGTTAGATCGCCAGGGTTCGGGTCTATAAACGCTGATAATATCGCCCTATTCAGACTCGCTTTCGCTTTGGCTTCGGGTTTCCCCCTTAACCTACCAGTCACTTATAAGTCGCCGGCTCATTCTTCAACAGGCACGCGGTCAGCCGTTCTATCAGCCTCCCACTGCTTGTCAGCTGACGGTTTCATGTTCTCTTTCACTCCCCTCAATGGGGTTCTTTTCACCTTTCCCTCGCGGTACTTGTTCTCTATCGCTCATGCAGACGTATTTAGCCTTACCAGGTGGTCCTGGCTGATTCACATGGAATTTCACGTGCTCCATGCTACTCGGGATTCAGCTAGTATCGTTGAATTTTCGACTACAAGACTTTCACTTTCTCTGGTGCATCTTTTCAATGCTTCGTCTAATCGCTCGATTCCTTCTCGCTGTCCCACTACCCCAACATACATGTACATTGGTTTAGGCTCTTCCCCTTTCGCTCACCACTACTTGGGGAATCTCTTTTGATTTCTTTTCCTCCAGCTACTAAGATGTTTCAATTCGCTGGGTTCGCTCTCTCCTGTCTATATATTCAACAGGTAGTACATAGGGTTGCCCCATTCGGAAATCTCCGGCTCTTAGTCTGTTTCCAACTCCCCGGAGCTTATCGTCGGTAACCACGTCCTTCTTCGCCGCTGCATGGCTAGGTATCCACCGTCAGCCTTTAGTCGCTTGACCACTCAATATTCTTTTCTTCTCTTCTCTTCTCTCTAATATTGGTGTTTTTATCCGTAGCTGCTACACTACGAACTGCCTTTCACAATCTCTTGCTCTTTTGAACTTTCAATTGCTACTTTTCTGTCACTATGCAGTTTTCAAGGTTCATTTACTGGTTTCACCCAGCAGTCTACCACTTTACTTAGCAGGTGCTGAACTCATCCTCTCTAAAAAGGTGGAGGTTAGCGGACTCGAACCGCTGACATCCTGCTTGCAAAGCAGGCGCTCTACCAACTGAGCTAAACCCCCATTAATCAATTCTTTCTATTTCCCAAATCTATAATTCGCTATATCATTAACCACGAACTATGAACTGAAAATATTTAGGTGGGCCATCCTGGACTCGAACCAGGGACCTCACCCTTATCAGGGGTGCGCTCTAACCACCTGAGCTAATAGCCCATTTCTCGAACCTGAATATATAGTTTGAAAGCCTTACTTGGTAATTGTACCGACCTTGGGAATGACCTCTTAGTTTCTTATTCCTCAAACAAGTACTTCTACTTCCTCTCGTTTCTGTCCCTAAGGGTTTAGGTCTCCCTATAAAGGAGGTGATCCAGCCACACCTTCCGGTACGGCTACCTTGTTACGACTTCACCCCAGTCACCAGCCCTACCTTAGGAGTCCCCCCCCAAATTCATGGTTAGGGTAACTACTTCGGGCGTGACCAGCTTCCATGGTGTGACGGGCGGTGTGTACAAGGCCCGGGAACGAATTCACTGCAGTATGCTGACCTGCAATTACTAGCGATTCCTACTTCATGCAGGCGAGTTGCAGCCTGCAATCTGAACTGAGCCACGATTTCTGAGATTTGCATCACATCGCTGTGTAGCTGCCCTTTGTTCGTAGCATTGTAGTACGTGTGTAGCCCAGGACGTAAGGGGCATGCTGACTTGACGTCATCCCCACCTTCCTCCGGTTTGTCACCGGCAGTCTCCCTAGAGTGCCCAACTTAATGCTGGCAACTAAGTACGAGGGTTGCGCTCGTTGCGGGACTTAACCCAACATCTCACGACACGAGCTGACGACAGCCATGCACCACCTGTGTTCCAGTTCCCTAAGGCACATCCAACTTTCGCCGGACTCCTGGACATGTCAAGCCCTGGTAAGGTTCTTCGCGTTGCATCGAATTAAACCACATACTCCACCGCTTGTGCGGGCCCCCGTCAATTCCTTTGAGTTTCACACTTGCGTGCGTACTCCCCAGGCGGGATACTTAACGCGTTAGCTACGGCACTGAGAGGGTCGATACTCTCAACGCCTAGTATCCATCGTTTACGGCTAGGACTACTGGGGTATCTAATCCCATTCGCTCCCCTAGCTTTCGTCCCTCAGTGTCAGTATTGTCCTAGCAGAGCGCTTTCGCCACCGGTGTTCTTCCCAATCTCTACGCATTTCACCGCTACACTGGGAATTCCCTCTGCCCCTAACCTACTCTAGTCTTGTAGTTTCCACGGCCCTTATGGAGTTAAGCCCCACTCTTTAACCGCAGACTTACATAACCACCTGCGGACGCTTTACGCCCAATCATTCCGGATAACGCTTGCATCCTCCGTATTACCGCGGCTGCTGGCACGGAGTTAGCCGATGCTTATTCCTCTAGTACCGTCATTATCTTCCTAGAGAAAAGAGGTTTACGACCCAAGAGCCTTCCTCCCTCACGCGGTATTGCTCCGTCAGGCTTTCGCCCATTGCGGAAAATTCCCCACTGCTGCCTCCCGTAGGAGTCTGGACCGTGTCTCAGTTCCAGTGTGGCTGATCGTCCTCTCAGACCAGCTACAGATCGTCGCCTTGGTAGGCCTTTACCCCACCAACTAGCTAATCTGACGCGAGCTCACCATCTGGCAATTTCTCTTTCACCTCTCGGCACATCCGGTATTAGCATCGGTTTCCCAATGTTGTCCCAAACCAAATGACAGATTCTCACGCGTTACTCACCCGTCCGCCACTATCTCCGAAGAGACCGTTCGACTTGCATGTGTTAAGCATACCGCCAGCGTTCATCCTGAGCCAGGATCAAACTCTCCGTTTTGTTCTTTTACAAATCAAAACTAAAATTTGTTTGTTTAGCTCTTCTCGACTGATTTTTTACTTCAGTCTTCTTCATTTCTTTACTTACACTTACCAAGTGTTGTATACTGGCTTTCAAACTATATTATTTTCTTGGTTCTACTGCTCTCGAACCGCGCTCTCTCGCGCTCTTTTCGTTTGCAACTTTCTTATAGTAACTACTCCCTCCCCCTTTGTCAACCCCCCATCCCCCTATTCTTTTTGAATATGTCCGAAATTCTTTCTGGAAGAGGAATTTCGTGCAAAAAAATATCTGGGTGACAAAGTGCCTGCTCCATAATTCCAGTACTTAGCAATGGAACTCAATTCATTTAGCTATTTCAATCTTAAGTGTCGATGGAGGGTTATTTAGTATAGGTTAACGAGAGTATTTACAAAAAGGACATGGTGATTTGAAGCTCGTAGCGTTTCATTCTGCTTCAAAAACTCGAACTCGTTTAGAAATCTATTTTTTGATTAAGAACCAAAACCTGTTCAGGAGTGTGTTTTCTCACTTTTGTATTGAAAATGTAGTAGACAAACTGGAGTTAAGTTATTTTTTCTATATAGTTGCGATTGTGCTCTGCTTCAGAGAGTGATTTGTTTATCGAGGTTGGTAGTGTAGGTAGTTCACTAAAATCCAAAATAGTATAAGCTGAATGCTGTTGACTGACGGCATAAATGTAAATGTAATGGAATGGCACATAACTGACGCTCAAAGTTTGGCAATAATCGACCAAGAAATTGGTGATCATGTTTTTTCACCCGCAGAGTACGAAATAGTACGACGGGTCATTTATGCTACGGCAGACTTTGAATATCAATCTTTGCTTCGTTTCTCTGAACGTGCTCTGCAAGCAGCTGCGGCAGCCTTGTCTGCACGTACTACTATCATTGTTGATATGCCAATGGTACAAGTGGGTATTACACACGATATCCAAAATACCTTTGCGAATCCAATATTTTGTAGTTTTGATGTTGTAACAACTCCACAAGATCGAAAAACACGCGTGGCTTGGGGTATTAAAACACTGGCAAAACGCTACCCAGAAGGCATTTTTGTTGTGGGACAATCACAAACTGCACTTTCTATGCTGGTGGAGTTAATTGAAGGTGAGGAAATTAAACCGTCTCTCATCATCGCGACTCCGGCAGGGTTTATAGGTATAGATACAGCCAAAGAAAAGCTACGAGATTCGCTAATACCCAATATTATGATTGAAGGACGTAAGGGTAATGCTGTAGTCGCATCTGCGGTTGTGGATGGCTTGATTGATTTAGCCTGGCAGGCGTATGGGCAAGACGGATAATTGAGTTATAAGTGATCTAGTAATCATTTTTTCTTCTGGGTCTATTACTTCCAGATGAACGACGGTGACGTTGAGGTATATAATCTTCATCATCACGCAAACGACCGCTAACTGCGGCAAAAAAATCACGCCGTAAGAACGGATAATCGCTGACCCAAAGGTCACGACTGGGAATGTACACATCACTGATTTCTTCAATAGTACTAAGGTCTGCACGGTTAGACATGACCACTAATTCCGCCCATTGACCACAGGAAATAGCTTTATAAGCAACCTGTAACGGAGCTTGAAATTCAGCAATAAAACCGGTTTCGTCCTCTATTTCCAAATTAATTCGCTTTTCACGGTTTTCAACAATTACCAAATCACCTTTGTTATTAACTGTTTCCTGCTTACTGATTAATACTTCGGTAATCCAAAAATCTAGTATGCGGCCTCGGAAAAAACCGCTATATTTGTAGCGGCGACATTTTAAGTTTCGTTGGCTGGCTTGAAAAGCTGGACTCCATAGCCAATAGAATGCTCCAACGATCCCAAGTATGAAGATCACAAGACCGAAGTCTAATCTAAATAAAACTACAAATAATAAAACGATCGCCGCAGCAACTACTGAAATGAGCAACCTCTGTAAAAAGTTGGGAAATTTCCCCCAATAATATTTGTACTGAGGTCCTGTAGCAATCAGGGGGATGAGTTGTTCAAACTTTTCGCGGGTGAGTGGAACAAGCATTTTTTATTAAACTCGAAGAATGGGAAAAGGGAATGAGACTGGGAAAGGGAACAAAGATTCCAATCATTCCCTCTTCCCGACAGCCTATAATATTTTTTCTAATCCATATACTAAAGATTTTAACTGTTGAATTTTGCGAATTGCGAGTAAAACTCCTGGCATGTAACAAGCACGATCCGATGTATCGTGACGTAATGTATATATTTGTCCAGTTGCACCAAATATAACTTCCTGGTGGGCTATTAGTCCAGGTAAGCGGATACTATGTATTCTAATACCTTCTCCAGTTTCGCTACCTCTTGCGCCTTTGATTTTTTCTTCTTCTCGTACTTGAGGTAAGTTAAAAGTTTTACCCATCTCTGCCAAGAGTTGGGCAGTTTGAATAGCAGTACCGCTTGGTGCATCAGCTTTTTGATTGTGATGCAATTCAATTATTTCCACATGGTCGAAATACTTTGATGCTGTTACTGCTGCTTGTTGCAATAACACCATACCAATCGAAAAGTTCGGAATAATTAAACAACCAGTACTCGCTTTTTCAGCAAAGTCTCCCAAATCTTGTAATTGTTCGGGACTCAAACCAGTTGTGCCAACGACTGGACGAATACCGTAGGCGATCGCACTGCGTACATTATCATAAACACCACTAGGATGGGTAAAGTCTACCATTACCCCTGGTTGCATTTGCCGCTCCCCGGCAACATAACCCAACATTGGTTCCAGTTGGTTAGTAATTGGAACTTCTAACGATTCACTTAAACCTGCTAATTCCCCTGCGTCTTTACCTTGGTGTTCGGGACTGGTATCTAAAGCGCCCATTAATATCATGTCGCCTGCTTGCGCGATCGATTTCACCACTTCACGCCCCATTTTGCCCGCAGCACCGTTAACAATTACTGGAATCTTGCTTTGATTGGTCATTATTTCAGATATGTGTTTTGAGCTAACAAACGAATTTTAGGGGAATTTGGTGTTAGCAAATCAATCAAATCAAATTACTTAAATTCAAATTACTTAAATTCTGATAAGCAAATTTTAGACACAACAACTTCCGCAGCAGCTAGTAGATCGAGAATATTTATTCCTTGGAGCATATGAAAAAATAATTAAATATGCTGGAGACGCGATGTCTAATCGCGCCTCTAGAATAGGTTTACTGCAACTTCACAACTTGACGCAACAACATTACCCGACGGGCATCAACTAACTGAGCAAAAAAGCCACGTTCGCTTAAAGATTGTAATGTGGTTTGGGCTTCTCGAGAATTAGTTGTAAATACAGCGAGTAAATAGGGACGTTGTGCATAGGAAACAAAGCCAATGTCACCACCAACAACTTGCTGCACCTGTTTGGCTACATCGGGATTATTGAAGTAATCGACTAATACTGCATAGCCTTGACCAAGTGCTTGGGGTTTATAGTTAGCTGGTTGAGCGGCAGATGTATCTTGTGGTTTAGTAGTAATAATTGCAGATAGACCCGCAGAATCACGGACAAATCTCGCCCAGCGATTGGCATCATCTAACTTTGTGAAACCACCAATGCGTGTGACGGTATCGTTGAGGTATCTACAGACATTGGTGTTGGTTTCGGGAGGTAAAACCCGACGTAATTGATTTTGATTATCGGTGCTGGGACTAATAACCAACAAAAGATATTCGCCAGCGTTGGGAGGTCGGCAGGTGGGAATATTCTGTTGAGCCATAGCCGAATTCATACCACCCAACAGAGATGCGATCGCGATCACAATTGCACTAGATACAGTCTGAAGTCTCTCCACAACAGTTGAATACATAAATTGCTTCTCTTACAAGATTCCCGGAAATAGATTTTGTTCCCAAAATTGAGGAGCGAATCGAGGAGGGAGTGGGAGACGCGGAAACGCTCCCTGTTCGTTCCCGCATTCCCCGCATTCTTCTTTTCTGATTAAGCTGTCACCAAGGATGCTAAAGGTTCTGGGATTGACTCACTAGGTGCTTCAAACTGACCTGTGATCACATATTCCAAACGTAGTTTTAACCAGGTAATAAACTGTTGATTGGTGGAAATAACTGCCACACATGGCTGAGGGCATTTACCTTTAACTGTTAGCATTTGGGGTGCTTCTAGGAATGCAGGTTGCTTAACCAACCAAAAATCAATTTCTCTTTCTTGTTCGTGGTAGTAGCGAGTTCGTTCTTTGAGAACCTCTGCAAATGGTTCTTCTTCGAGTAAAAATCGCTGACTTGCTAAAACGTAATAGTATGTTGTCATTGTCGTTCCCTATAGCTCTATATGAATCCTCTATTGAATAATTTAAGGGTACAGTGACATCCACTGTACCCCTACTTATCAAGTCTTTTTGAATCTTTTAAAAAGCGAACCTAATGGATTAAATGGACAACCACTAGGCTTAGTAGTATCATCAGTTACTTTACCGCCAGCAGTTAACCTTGTCAAAAACAAGGAATTATCGAAATAGTGTTCCATTGAGATAATCTTTAAATCATCGGTGACTCGGGCTACACTCATGCCAACAATTTCCACTGTTTCCCCTGTTGGGGCAAAATCTTTGTATTGTCCTTGGAAATGTCCCCAATGTCTCCATTTGAAAGTGACATTTGGCGGCCCTGAATAAACTTCCAGTAACTCCCAAGGGAAACCTTGAGGGAAG
This sequence comes from Calothrix sp. NIES-4101, assembly GCA_004296455.1. GTDB lineage: Bacteria > Cyanobacteriota > Cyanobacteriia > Cyanobacteriales > Nostocaceae > Brunnivagina. Next base: position 1,235,303 of record AP018280.1, on the reverse strand, counting down.
CAGGTATGGAATGTTTTGTGGGATGATTCAAAGCTTTCTTCGGAAGATTTGTAATGCTCCGAATTCGCCATAAACACATTATAGGTACCCTTTGCCCCCAATTCCGTCGCATCAAATTCGCGATCGCCATTGGTACTGACGCGAAATTTATCTTGGACTATTGATAACCACTGTTGGGGATTTGTCTTGAAAGATACCTCCATTTCAAAGGTTCTGACTAGGTTTTGAACTATAGCTTCTAAAGAACCTTCAAGGTGATTACATACACTTTCTTTGGCTAAATTCTCATTAGAACGGGAATAATCGGGTGGGGCACCTGTACGCCAATCAATATTAGCCGTTTTGCTATATTCGATAACTGTATCCCGGTGCTGTACCCAAAGCGGGAGATTATTACTTTCTGTGCTCATAGAAGCTCTTGCTATTGTGTCGGTTCTTGAGATTTCGCAGTAAAACCCCTCTAAATCAATTTGCCATTTTTATTTGCCAACCCTAATATTAAAATTCACCGCGCATTGCCATTTTCATCTCGCGCACGGCTCTTTCCATTCCCACTAAAGCCGCTCGACTGATGATGGTATGACCAATGTTCAGTTCCTCCATTCCTGGCAAACAAGCAATGGGGTGGACATTCCAATAAGTTAGTCCATGTCCGGCATTAACTCGTAACCCTGCTTGAATCGCTTGCTCGCATCCCCTGGCTAAAAAGTCTAGTTCTTGCTGGCGTTTGCCTTCGTCTTGGGCTTCTGCATACTTACCTGTGTGCAATTCAATAAATTTTGCTTGCACCTTGACAGAAGCTTCAATTTGTGGTGGTTCAGCATCAATAAATAGACTAACTGGAATTCCAGCCGATTGGAGTTTATGGACAACCTCTTCAATTCTATCAATTTGCCCAACAATATCTAAGCCGCCCTCGGTAGTAACTTCCTCACGTTTTTCGGGGACTAATGTTACATAATCAGGTTTAATATCAAGTGCGATCGCTACCATTTCGTCGGTGGCTGCCATTTCCAGATTAAGGTGGGTACGTACTGTTTGCCGCAGTAAGCGTACATCCCTGTCTTGGATATGTCGTCTATCTTCCCGCAAATGTGCTGTAATCCCGTCAGCACCAGCCAATTCTGCCAATACTGCGGCTGCTACTGGATCGGGTTCTACCGTGCGTCGTGCTTGCCGGATAGTAGCAATGTGGTCGATGTTTACCCCAAGTGTCAGAGTCACCCTAGTTCTTCCTTATCCGCAATCTACAGGATATGTATTTTAGCGGAAAATACGAAATGGGGAGCGAGTTTTTTAGAAAAACTCTCAAAAAGAAAATCTCTAAAGGTAGCAAAATTAAAGTTATCGACAGTTGAATGTTTAGTATAAATAAATCTACTCTCCAACTATTCTTAAATTAAATTTAAAATGCATCGTCCTATCTACCTAGACAACCATGCTACTACACCCGTAGATCAACGGGTTGTTGATGCAATGCTTCCCTACTTTACTGAGTATTTTGGTAATCCATCAAGTATTAATCATCAATATGGTTGGGAGGCAGAAGCTGCTGTCAAAAAGGCACGAGAAATCCTCGCCAATGCAATTAATGCTGCACCTGAAGAAATTATCTTTACTAGTGGGGCGACGGAAGCCAATAACTTAGCCATTAAGGGTATTGCGGAAGCTTATTTTGAAAAAGGTCAACATATTATTACTCTGGCTACAGAACATAATGCTGTCATTGACCCGTGTAAATATTTGGAAACTTTAGGTTTTGAAATAACAATTTTACCAGTTAAAAAGGATGGATTAATTGATTTCAACTTATTGGAAAAATCACTCCGTTCTGATACAGTTTTAGTATCTGTCATGGCAGCAAATAATGAAATTGGTGTATTACAGCCATTAAGTGAAATTGGGAGAATCTGCCATGAAAAAGAAATAATTTTCCATACTGATGCTGCACAAGCTATTGGAAAAATTCCCCTCGACGTGCAAACAATGCAAATTGACTTAATGTCGTTAACTGGGCACAAAATCTATGCTCCAAAAGGAATTGGTGCCTTGTATGTTCGCAGACGCAACCCCAGAGTCAAATTAGCAGCACAACAACATGGAGGGGGACATGAACGGGGGATGCGCTCAGGAACTTTGTGTACACCACAAATAGTTGGATTTGCGAAAGCCGTAGAAATTGCTTTGTTAGCACAAAAGCAAGAAAGCGATCGCATAATGAAACTCAGAGATAAATTGTGGCAATTGCTGTCATCAGTTGAAGGTATTCGTCTCAATGGACACCCAACCCAAAGACTCGCAGGGAATTTGAATATTAGTGTGGAAGATGTGAATGGTGCTGCTTTACTACTGGGTTTACAGTCGGTAATGGCTATTTCTTCCGGTTCTGCTTGTTCTTCGACTAATATTGCACCTTCTCATGTGCTGATGGCTTTGGGACATTCCGAAAAGTTAGCCCATGCGTCAATACGGTTTGGAATTGGACGATTTAATACGGAAGCAGAAATTGATATAGTCGCAAATCAGGTAATTTCGACTATACAGAGTTTGCGAAGATTATGCTAATTCAAGTGCAAATTAATAAGGATTAGCATCAATCTTTCCCCTATCTACACTGCGTAAATAATATCCTTGTTTAGGATAATTCCGTAGGCTAAATGTGCCACCGCTATTCACTTTCCAAATTTTAAAATCTGCATAACTTAAAGTTTTACCCTTTTCACAAACTTTGGGTAAATGCTCAGCTAAAACAAAATAAGCGGCACCTTCACCCATAACCTTGGCTGTCCCATCGCGATCGACAACTACAGATGTTGCTTCACTTACCCCAATCCCCATCGCAGTTTTGGCTTTCCCATCTTTAACTTGTCTGGCGGTAAATGCCATTAATCTACCCATGCGATCGCGTTTATCAAAGTGGGTATCAATAACAGTATATTTGAGGTTAGTCCAATCTAAAAAGTTGTAGCTAAAGTCAATACTACCGTAGGGGTCATTGAGTGCATTCGGAGATTCAACACTACTAGCGCAAGCATTGTAAACAAAGTTACTTTGAATCATTGCCCCTGCACTGGTTCCACCCACGGCTCCACCACGATTAGAAACTGATTCGATAGCCTTTTCCAGCTTGGTATTATGGAAGTTACTCACGTACTTACATTGGTCACCACCAGCAAAAAAAATCACTTCCGCGTTTTTGACTGTTTCCACAATATCGGGTGCATTTGCTTCCGTTTTACTAGTAATTACCAGAGTTTCTACTGAATCAACTCCATCCATTGCATAAATGGGTTGATTGTAAGCATCACCACCAGCAGCACGAATGATAACAACATCAACTTTACTAGTACATTTTTCGCATCCCCGGACACTATTAATCATCCATTGAATGGCGCTATCTACATCTGTTCCTCCACCTCCAAGATTGTAAACAGCACCTGCTAGGGGAGGATTAACATTTGCGGGATTACCTTTGATGTAACGTTGAGCTTTTGCTGTGGCAGGAGATAAAACAAAATTAGCAGTTATGAAGGTAATTGCGACAAATCCGCAGCTTGTAGTGAAGATTTTGGCTAGGTGTTTTTGATTGGGATTGATAGAACTAATCCTAGAGAGTATCGCAATTTTCGCCATATATTTTGTGTAATCTACCTGTAAAGAAAATAAACATATCTACTATAATTTCCAATCCAGGTAATTACCAATCAACTTGATGTCTTTCTTCTATTACCCTAATGTAAGTTTCTTCGGTTTGTTTGGCAATTTTGCTCCAATTAAAACGGCGCTCTAAATCCAGATAAGCATTATTAATTAACCATTGGCTGTATTCTGGGTGTTTTAATACTTCTAAAATACCCCAAGCCAGGGAATCTGAATTATTTGTGTAAGTCACAATTCCAGTTTTACCATGTTGGACAACTTCTGGAAATCCACCCGTATCAGATACAACTACGGGAACACGAGAAGCAAAACTCTCTAATGCAACTATACCAAAGGGTTCGTAGAGACTAGGAAAAACAGCACAGTCAGCTATTGTTTGAAATTTATCTAAGTAATCATCAGAAATAAACCCGGTGAAATAACATTTATGCCAAATACCTACATCCCAAGCTTGTTTTTTCAACTGTTCGGTATGACCGCCACCAATAATCACAAATTTGACATTTCCACCCATCTCCCAAAGCACTTTTGCTGCTGCATTTAAGAGTACAGAAACGCCTTTTTCATAGGTCATACGACCAACATAATAAACGATTTTCTCACTATCTTCGGCAAAAAAACGGCGAAAATCTTGAGCATGAAAATTTTGATGGTGAAGTTTCTTTTCGGCGCGGATACCATTATAAATTACGTCAATTTTGTCCCAAGGACTGTGTAATGCCCGCTCGACTTCGTGACGCATATAATTAGTACAAACAATTATCCGCCATGCATTAAAAGCTAAAAGTTCTTCTTTGCCGTTAATGTAATGTTGTATATCGTTGTGAATCCCATTATGTCTACCATATTCGGTGGCGTGGATAGTCGCAATCAGAGGTATTTTAAAGGTATGTTTGAGGGCGATCGCAGCATCTCCAACTAGCCAATCATGGGCATGAATGAGATCGAAATCACCCTCCTCTGCCATCACTTTACCACCGTGTTGCCCCATACTCTGATTCAGATTCACAACCCAGTGGAAAAAGTCATTTCCTGGTTTGACAGGAACCCGATGTACTTGAATCCCCTCAACTATTTCGTACATCGCGGCATTCCCAAACTCCGGAGTAATCAAATGGATTTCATGTCCCAACTTGACTAGCTCCGGGTACAATTCGCTAACATGACGCGCAATTCCCCCGATAATACGTGGGGGAAATTCCCAACTCAACACTAATATTTTCATTGACTTTTACCCCAACCCATCACAAGTCCTACCATAGAAATTGCTCGGAAAATACAAGTTTGGCAATCTTGAAAATCAGGATTAATCAAGATTTGTGACATTTTCTGAATATTTGCCAAACTAGTAAAAGGGTACAGGACATTGAGTATTACTCTTTGTCATTTCCTCCTTTATCCTGTGCCTAAAATCGGCTGTAGCTGCTGTTGGTAACGATTCCAAGCAGCGATCGCTTGAGGATTAGAATTAGCGGTTTTTTTCAGGAGAATCGTACCATCTGCAAAGTCAATTATTCCATATTCGCCGTTGCTAGTTAACTGATTCACTTGTTTGACTAAATCACGTAAGTAATTTCTATCTGCTTTAAAGGCAGCTTGATATTGTTGTAACTGCCAGATATCTGCTAATGCATAATCGACTTTGATGATTTGTCTGGCATCATTCTTTAATTCCAACTGCGGTAAACGTAAAATTTCCCGCCGACTAGAAAGATGGGGCACTATATATGTAGTTGTGGCAACGCTAGCATCTGGGGGAATTTGCGCCAGTAAAGGACGAATTTGAGCGACATGTTGCCATTGTTGCGGCAGTGATATATACACCCACGGTTTTACCGAGTCGGGAATGAGGAAGTAAAATGTTCGGTTGGGGTTAGATGTGAAGCTAAACAGCAAAGATACACAAATACAACCGATCCAAAAGCGACGAAATCTCGGCTTCAAAGACTGGGGATGTTGCGACCACCATAATATCGCACCGTAAAATAAACCAGGCACAACGGTTAAAGCGTAGCGAATCGTAATTGCCAGTACAGATTCACCCTGACCTAAGAATAACTTCAGCAAAGGAAAACCTGCGATCGCCCAAGATGCTGGCGCAAGTGCCGGGATAAAAGCGAGAGGCAGCCATTGACCAATTAGGTAGCGGATTGTACGGTCAAACGGTGTAACTAATTCGACTAGCAACCGCCAAGGATTACTAACCATGCCCCAAATAATTTCCAAAGTTGAAGCTTCATTCCCATCTGCATATTGTCCGAAGCGCTCTAGCATAAACCGCTTGGAAATATCATCTGAAAAGATAGGCATAATTAAGTTTGTCAGCGCTAGCATGTAGCCAAAACTGAGGATACAAGTGGCAAATCCGGCACGGGGAAAGCGTTGGCTAGCAATCATGTAAAACCCCACACCAAACAACCCAATACCTGCATCTTCCCGGACTGCCAAAATAAATATTGCCATTAACCAAAACAGCCACCAAGTACGTTTTTCCATTGCCAGCAGCAACGTAAACACAAATAATGGTATTTGGCTGATATCGTGGAAGTTACTAAGGGTAGGGCCAATCACCGCATTAGCCGCGTAAAAGCTGGCGGTGATCATCACAGCTAATGGATGTTCTAGATAATGTCTTGCCAGTAAATACAAAACTAATCCCGCCGCCGTAATCAGTGTCACTTGTAACACTGTCAGCGTTGCTGGTGAGGGAAATAAAGCATAAATTGGCAACCACAGTAACAATGCGGGTGTAAAATGTTGCCCTAATCGATGATAGAAAACGGTGGGAATTTCGCCAGCGTGAACAACATTTGTGGAGAGACTAGAAGATAAAGAACTTTGAAAAAAACGACCGTGTAAATTATTCCAGAAAACTTGGTTAAATATACCTTGGTCAAAGGAGGCGTAAAAGCTGAAATAACGGTGTAGCGTCAAGATAAGACATAAAGTAAAAAAGACTCCTGCAATCAATAAAACTGCACTGTCAGGAGAAAATCCCTGTTTCTCTTTGGCAATTACAGAGGGCTGATCTTTAATTTTTGACCACATCACTCACTCACCCAGAATTAAGCTGAGGGGAAAAAATAATTGTAGAACGTTAATCTACTTTGCGGATACCTGATCGCAGAAACGATCGCAATTTCCTCAAACAGCAATGTATAACATGAGTTTTTAGTTATGGGAAACATGGTGACAAACTCGACTGTTCACAAGATGTACTTTTTTCTGTATCCCCGTCCCCTTTTGCGTTAAAAATATATAGTCCCCAGATACCCAGCAATAATGGCGACTAAATTAGCTGACGCACAAAACCTACTTTCTGAACTCATTTCCCGCTATGCTTCCCGCGTCGATTATTTAATGATTCGCCTCGAAGAAGCAGAAGGAACCGATATATTACTACGTGGAGACAAAGTAGAAACCCTCAGTGAAGGGATTTCTATTGGGGGACAAATTCGCGCCTGTTACAAAGGTGGCTGGGGACTCAGTAGTTTCAACCAACTGGCGACCATTACAGACCGAATTGAAGAAGCGATCGCCGCAGCTCGGATGGTAGGGGAGGAGGAAACCATACTCGCACCAATTCACCCCGTCCAAGCCATCTGTAAATTACCCTTAACGGGAACTGATCCCCGAAAAATTCCTCTGGTACAAAAGAAGCAATTATGCGATTTTTACAGAGAACTGCTGAAAAGTGTCGATGGACGTATTACCACAACTTCTGTACGCTATGCCGATAGTGCCCAAAAAGTGATTATCGCCACCAGTGAAGGTACTTTAATCGAACAATCCTGGGTAGATATGGAAATGCGTTTTGCGGCAACTGCAAGAAATGGCGAAACTGTGCAAACCGGCAGGGAAACCACAGGTTCACGCAAAGCGTTTGAAGATTTAATGGGGTTGGAAGAGCAAGTGAAAGGTGCTGCCACCCGCGCTATTTCCGCTTTGTCTTTGCCATCCGTCAAGGGTAATACCTATACTGTTGTGATTGACCCGATTTTGACAGGTTTGTTCGTCCACGAGGCATTTGGGCACCTCTCAGAAGCAGATATGGCATACGAGAACCCTGATATTCTCGAAGTCATGACTTTGGGAAGACGTTTTGGTTGTGATGAGTTGCAAATTTTTGATGGTGCAGCACCCCCAGGCCACCGTGGTAGTTATTTTTACGATGATGAAGGGACACCAGCGACAACCACGCAATTAATTAAAGATGGTGTTTTGGTGGGAAGGCTACATTCACGGGAAACTGCGGGCAAGTTAGAGGAAGCGCCCACAGGAAATGCTAGGTGTTTAAATTATCACTATGCTCCGATTGTGAGAATGACAAATACCTGGATTGAACGTGGAAACACGAGCGTTGAGGATTTGTTTAGCGAAATTAAAGAGGGAGTATATGCCCGGAATTGGTTGGGGGGAATGACGAATGGGGAAATGTTTACCTTCAGCGCTGGGGAAGCATGGATGATTCGCAATGGCAAGATATGCGAACCTGTGAAGGATGTAACGTTATCGGGAAATGTGTTTCAGACTTTGGCTGATATTGAAGGTATTGGTAATGATTTTTATTGGGATGAGTCGGGGGGATGTGGCAAAGGTGGACAAAATGGTTTACCTGTAGGTTGTGGGGGACCTAGTTTGCGGATTCGCGATGTTGTTGTTGGGGGAGAAGTAGAAGTGGCGTAGTTAGATTTTTGGATGTGAGATTTTGGCTTTCCTGATATCAATTCCAACTAATTACTTAGGCATAAGAATTTAATAACCTAGAACTTTCGGTTTGATTGGGAATCGTGCGTTATGCTCCGCTAACAGGATCCTACTTTTGGAATGTGCTTAATCCACATCAGCCTCAATCATTAATCTGGAAGCGGAGATTAAGATAACTTCAAGAACCTTCAAGATTTATGAGACAACAGTTTGCAATTGCTGGTTTTCTGTTGGTAATTCAACTTTCAACTTCTTCAACATTGCTTCTCTGGCATACTGCGCTAATTCATCATTCAAGGGGGATAATTGAATGGGTTGTTGATATTTCAACCGCAATGCTGTTTGAATTAACCAATCTGCAACAAAGGGATTTTTAGGTAATAATGGACCGTGGGAATAGGTTGCGATCGCATTCTGATGAAAGGCACCTTCGCTTCCATCTTCGCCATTATTACCCAAGCCATAGATAACTTTTCCTAAAGCTTCAGTTTTTCCGAGTTTGGTTCTGCCGCCGTGATTTTCAAACCCAACTAAATAGGCTTTCATTCCCATCATTTCTTCTAAGTCACGTGCCAATTTTTTTGCGGTAACTTCTATAACTAAATTTCCAATGCAACGCTTAGTAGTTTCACCAGGATGTATGGAAACTAAATCCAAAATTCCTAAACCTTCGATGCGTTTTCCAGCACCAGGTTCGTAGTAATGTCCTAGTAACTGAGGGGAACCACAGGTAAAAACACCAGGTGTACCATTGTCAAGTTTTTCACGCATTGCCTCCGCTTTTGCACCTTTTAAGTCGCGCATGACAAGTTCCTGCTGTCTGTCTTGTGCGCCACCACCAACAATAATATCTACTGATTTTATATCTTCGGCTGTTGCTGCTTGGTCAAGGGGTAAAATTTTCACATCGAAACCACGCCATTGGCTACGCCTCTCAATTGTGATGACATTCCCTCTGTCACCGTAGGTACTCATCAGTTTTGGGTACAGCCAGCCAATCGTTAATGTGTATTGTTGCGAGTTCATATACCCCTCTCGGATTTAAGATTTAGGATTTTAGATTAGGAAATTATGATTTTGTAACTAAGTATTTACATAAAAAGTGTTTTTTAGGACTGCGATGTGCTTAATCTAAAAACAATCTAAATGTTACCTTAGTCAGGTCATTTATAGTTATATGATGGCTAAGAATTATTGCACAAATATTTTATGGGTGCAAACTCAATACCTAAATTATTTTGAATAAAGTTTGCCGATACACTCTAGATATTTAGATTTAGAGTGGTATTTTTGTGTATTGTCCAGTCATCAAAACAGGTAAAAATGGACTGTAAAACTGCGACTTTGGTTTATCAGGGTGGAAATTATCTCGAAAATATTCGCGAGATTTTTCCTGTTGCGTGGAAGTTTCTTGAGGAAGTTTCGTTTGCTTATATTGATGCGAAACCTGATAATTTTGATTCGGCGATTAGAGAAATTGTTGGGGAAAAGCCATTTAGGTATAGGATGGTTCACCGAGATGATAAAGACCAACTAACCAAAGATTTAGCTGATTTGTTGGGCGATATTACTTCCAGGCTATTGTTAGAAAAACATTTTTCGGAAGTTGTGGGACAACCTGTCTTTTTCAGCACAATTTGTTGTAATAGTCATCTAACTTCCGACCATGAATTAACTTTGGAGGAAGTATTACCCTTACAATGTGCGGCTGTGAAGTTACAGTAAATTTTGAGTAGAGATGTAGCATAGCTATGTCTCTACAAATCTACTAATCAGCCCACTAGCGGATTTTCTTCCCAGTTAAAACTTCCCGCACATCTAGCATTGCCGTATAGGTTGGGAGAATGTGCAAGATTTCATTTGCAGGAGTTTTTTCTAAGGCTTTATCGATCGCAACTTTTAAATTTTCTTCAACAATCAAATTAACTTTACTATCAAGGGAAGTTTCGCTATAACGCAAACGTAAAGCCATATCATAAACGCGATCGCCACTGACAATTAAAGTTCCCCCACGCTGAACTAAGGGTTCAGTATCTACATCCCAAATCCAAGAAACATCCTCACCATCCTGTATCCTGTCATTTAATACTAATAACGTGGTTTTGTCGTTACTTTCAGTGACAACGCGAATTGTCTCATTAGTACCCACAGGATTTTTAGAGAGTAAAATTCGGATTTTTTTACCTTGAATTTGCAACTCTTCCGCCCTACCAAATGCTGGTTGGAATGTGGGAATAGTTTCACGAATCGTGACTTCATCTATTCCTAAGACCTTGGCGGTAGTGGCTGCTGCAAGGGTATTATACTTATTATATAAACCTACTAAAACCTGAGACCATTCACTACTATTTAAATCAGGTTGGCTACGTTTAAAACCGCATTTAGGACAATTAAATTCACCCAAATGAGATAAATAAACCCCTTCATAATTGAGAGGATTACCGCAATTTGGGCAATAAATTGAGTCTACTGCGTGGGGAATTTCCGCTAAATATTTTTCTGGCTCATTTAAACCGAAAAAGACAACTTTTTGTGATAATTGCTGGCCAAGGTAGGATAACGTTGGGTCGTCAGCATTAGGAATGACAGTGGTATTCGGTGAGTTGGTGGAAATTGCTGTTGTCCAGCGTTTACTGATGCTATCTACTTCCCCATACCTATCTAATTGATCCCGGAAGAGATTTAAAGCGAGAATAGCTTTGGGTTGGATAGGTGCGAGAACTTTGGGGACGATATTTTCATCAACTTCCAGAATCGCATAATCTACACTTAACCCACCAAAAACACCGCTGCTTTCCATCAAAGCAGTCACCAACCCATTTTCCAGGTTAGCACCAGTAGAATTATGGGCGACACGAAAACCCTTGCGTTCCAAAATTTCGCATAACAATAGCGAAGTTGTCGTTTTACCATTTGTTCCTGCAATCAGGATCACCCCATTTTTTACCTGGCGACTGAGTAGTTCTAGCAAACGGGGTTCTATCTTACGTGCAATTGCCCCTGGGAGTACACTGGCTGCACCAAGTTTCAGACTTCGCACTGCAAAAGTCACGCTTTTTGCGATCGACACAGCTAGACCAAGTTTTAACCTATCAATCAAACCAATATTATTTCCCACATCCGTACCCTAATTTTTAGGCAATTATTTAGCAGTCAAAATAAAATCACAAATTTAACTAGCGAGAGTTTAGCGAATCTTCGGCAAAAAAGCCAGCATTCCCAACCCAAAGGTAGTGGAAAAGTAATACCCGTAGAGAGGTGATAGATCACGTCTACACAGTTCCAAATCCCCACTCCCTGTTATCTTAAAAATGGTGCAGGCGTAAATCATTATCCATTCCAGTCTGCTGTTTTCAGTACAAATTGACCATAAATATCAAGGTTGAAAGGTTTTTTTGATGAATTCCATTAATTGGCGATCGCGAAATTTATTCCCAAACATATCGCAAAATATACTCTCAGACTGGCGACGTTTTTGCTGTAAATGCTTGTTAATAGGACTTTCTTTCTGTTTTCTCATGATGCAACCAGCATTTGCTGGTGCTGATGATGACAGATACGATGGTAATATTTTCGTCGTTTATGCGGGTAATGGTTCTTTAGTTCCGCCCAAAGAAACTTTGGCAACCGCACTTTCTGAACATAAACCAATATTTATGATCTTCTATGTTGATGATAGTAGCGACTGCAAAAAATATGCGATCGTCGGTTCTGAGGTACAAGCATTTTATGGACGTGTCGCCGAAATTATCCCAGTTGATGTCGATACTATTCCTGTAAAAGCAAAATATGAACCCACAGAACCAGGTTATTACTATTCTGGTGGAGTTCCCCAAGTGGTAGTGTTTAATCCAGATGGTAAAGTTGTTTTAAATAAAAAAGGTCAAGTTCCTTTTGAAGAAATCGACGATCGCTTTCGAGAAATATTTGATTTGTTACCTCGTACAGAATCAGTGGAATTGAAGCGACGTTCTTTCAATGAGTTTAGTAGTGAGTTACGTCAATAACAAGTAGATAACATTTATGGGCAGGTATACTTGTTCTTATTCTGCCCTAAAAAATGGTGTGATTCAATACTGCATTCATCGTCAAAACAAAACATAATGACAAAAGTCAAGATAAAAGTATTAAAAGAAAAGTGAAAATTATTAAATTCCTAATTGCGAATTTATAACTTTTATTTCTTGACTCAAGCACCCCTAACTATTAAAACTCTTGATTTATAGGGATGGTTCTGATGACAAATGTTTACACTACTCAAGAACTAATCCAAATCTTGGCAAGCGAACGTCAAGCTTGTCTGAAAGGTGAACGTCTGAAGTTAGATGTAACTGTTTCAGGAAGCCCTATACTAGACCAATTTATTCGTTCCGATGGTCTGCAAAAGTTTACTGCATATCAGGATTTTAAAGCAGCCATTCATCAATATCAACGCGAAAACAATGTATCAGGGATTATCTGGCACGAAGTAATTGTGAAAAATAAAAGTTTTTCATATCCTGAAGTTGACGCGCAATTATTGGCTTTAGACAGTGATTTAGAAATATTAAAAGCTGCCAAAGATAAGATTTTATTATTTTGGGATGAAGTCACTGTAGGGATGGATTTATATTTGAGTATTCACCACGGGAAACTACATCAAAAAATTGAGAGAGAATATTGTTTCCGCATTGCTCAACGCAGCGAATGGGCAGGTTTATTAGTATATGAAAAATCAGATTTTTTAGAAATGGTTTTACAATTGGGATGGGGTAAACCAGAAGAAGCTTGTTATAAAAGAGGTTTTCCTGCATCTGGCAGTGAGTATATTCATGCAGTCAATCCAGGTCAAAAACCAATTACTTAAACGAGAGATTTCCAAGATAACATCCGAGTTAAAACATTAATTAAGTTAGTTGATAAATGTTGCATCGCTACAATAAAGTTATTCTTGAGCGGATATCCTCAGAAAAGACTGATTTTAAACTTCAACAAACACTAATTCCATCTTTTGTCAGATAGTTAAACAGTTTTTGAGCAATTTAACATCACTCAACGATCGCAATCATAATAGATTGCGTCTCAGATGAAGCGATCGCAAACCTCATGATTGAGGCACAATAGAAAAAAGTGCGATCGCAATTTTGGAAATGAGCTACTGCCTAAATCCCCGTTGTCCGAAACCTGAAAACACCAACGATGGAAGATTTTGCTTAACCTGTGGTGCTAAGTTACTACTTAAGGACAGGTATCGCGCAATGAAACCCATCGGACAAGGTGGTTTTGGTAGAACTTTTTTAGCGGTAGATGAAGATAAACCTTCTAAACCCCACTGTGTAATTAAGCAATTTTACCCGCAAGCACAGGGAACTAGCACCGTGCAAAAAGCTGTAGAATTGTTTAACCAAGAAGCAATGCGTCTTGATGAGTTGGGAGAACATCCCCAAATCCCCGATTTGCTGGCTTATTTTACCCAGGAAGACAGACAATACCTAGTTCAAGAATTTATCGATGGGTACAATCTCGCCCAGGAATTAGCTCATAGTGGCACTTTTAGCGAAACGCAAATTCGTCATTTGCTCTATGATTTATTACCCGTACTGCAATTTTGCCATGCACGTAATGTAATTCATCGTGATATTAAACCAGAAAATATTATCCGTCGTCGCTCGCTTCCAGGACGTTCTACGGCGATTAGCGAACATAATCCTGGTAATTTGGTATTAGTAGATTTTGGTGCCTCGAAAGTCGCTACAAACGCGGATGTGAATAAAACTGGCACAAGTATTGGCAGTCCTGAATATGTCGCACCTGAACAAATTCGCGGGAAAGCATTATTTGCTAGTGATATTTATAGTTTGGGTGTAACTTGCATCAACTTACTCACGGGCAAATCTCCTTTTGATTTGCACGATATCCATAACGATACTTGGATTTGGAGACAGTTTTTAACAACGCCTCTGAGCAATGAATTAGCTGCGATTATTGATAGTATGCTGCAAACAATTCCGGCACGTCGCTATCAGCTTGTAGATGAAATCTTGCAAGATTTAGAACAATGGCAACCAACAAATAAACCTCTAACGACTCCTGTCAAATTACCAGTAGCGCCCGTAACTAATCATAATCAACCAATTAAAACCCCAGCAAGTAATAATCAGCAAAAGAGTCAAAGTCAGATTGATACAGAATTAAACGAGATAAAAACGATGTTTCTTGGTGCTGGCAAGCCAGTAAATAATCCTAATCCCACATCTTCAACATCACAAACAACGAATAACGCAATTCCCAGCAAAAGTAAAATTGACGAAGAATTAGAAGAAATGCGTTCAAAATTCTTAGGGAATAATCAGTAGAAAAAATATAATTCAAGTTATTACACTTAATAAAAAAAAAAATATCCCCAACCTCTATATATGATAGAAGTCAGGGATATGAATGATCGAATTCAAAAGTGAAACAATCGACGAATTATAGCTATTGATTTAAAGTTAAAAATCAAAAGTTAAAAATCAAAAGTTAAAAATCAAAAGTTAAAAACAATTAATCACTAACAATTAAATCAATAACCAATAGCAAATCGCTTATTTCTTCGCTTCAGTAATAGGAACCCATTCAGTGTGGAATGTACCTTCTTTATCGATGCGTTTGTAAGTATGTGCACCGAAGTAGTCGCGTTGTGCTTGAGTGAGGTTTTGGGGCAAGCGATCGCGTCTGTAGCTATCGAAGTAATCTAAAGATGCGCTAAATGCAGGTACAGGAATACCCAACTGTGCAGCAGTTACAATCACTTCGCGCCAAGCAGCTTGTCTATCAAGAATGGTTTGTTTAAATTCTGGTGCTAACAATAAGTTTGCCAAAGTCGCATTTTCATCATATGCGTGCTTAATCTTATTTAAGAAACCAGCCCGAATAATACAACCACCTTTCCAAATTCGTGCTAGTTCGCCCAATTTTAAATTCCAATTATAGGTGCTGGAAGCAGTACCTAATAATGCCATGCCTTGTGCATAGGAACAAATCTTCGAGCAATATAGTGCATCACGGACTTTATTGATAAAAGCCTTAGTGTCGCCACTAAACTTACCAGAAGGACCTGTTAACTGCTTCGAGGCAGCAATACGTTCATCGCGGATGGAAGAGAGAATCCGGGAATTTACAGCCGCAATAATTGTCGGTACGGCAACACCCAATTCTAAAGCGGTTTGTACTGTCCAGCGTCCGGTTCCTTTTTGCCCAGCAGCGTCTACAATCAACTCAACTAGAGGCTTCTTAGTATCAGGGTCAATGTAGGGGAAGATATTGGCAGTAATCTCAATCAAAAATGAATTGAGTTCGTCAGTGGTGTTCCACTGGGTGAAAACTTCATGAAGTTGTGTATGGTTTAGTCCAGCTACATTTTTGAGCAAGTCATATGCCTCAGCAATTAGCTGCATATCACCATACTCAATCCCGTTGTGAACCATTTTCACATAGTGACCAGAACCACCAGGACCAATATAGGTGACACAAGGCCCATCATCAACCTGAGCAGCTACCTTGTTGAAAATTGGCGATAGGAACTGATAGGAGCTTTCGGTACCACCAGGCATCAACGAAGGACCGTTTAAAGCACCTTCTTCACCGCCACTGACTCCCATACCGATATAGCGCAAACCAGTTGGTTCTAGCTCCTTGGTACGTCTGTCTGTATCTTCAAACCAAGAGTTACCACCGTCGATAATAATATCGCCTTCATCCAACAATGGTTTGAGGCTTTCAATGACCGCGTCAACTGGTTTACCAGCTTGCACCATCACCAAGATACGGCGAGGGCGTTCCAGAGAAGCGACAAAATCCTTGAGGTCAAATGCCGCGACAACGTTACGACCTCCTGCACGGTTCGCCATGAAGGCATCAGTTTTTTCTCGCGATCTGTTGTAAACCGCGATTGGGAAGCCGTTACGTTCAACATTGAGCGCGATATTCTCGCCCATAACAGCCAAACCAATCACACCAAAACTTTGCAATGTCATAATTCTATTGGCTAACTCTTGCAGATTCTTTCATTTTTTAGGGTAGTCCGAGAATTTCGCTTCTTCCCTAAAGAAGACATTAAGAGTTGTGGCAAAGAGTAAAAATCCATAATTTACACAGATAAAAAATTTAAATTTGTATCTGAGTAAACATAATAGCTTGCAAAAAGCGCGAAATTGGAATAGAGGTATTGCTGAGTGGTGTACACCAAAGACCTTCCCAAAGGGTGTGCTGTAATTTGCTACTCTACAATAAGCCGCTTAAAGTCTCTACCGCAGGCTGTGCTGAGTAGATTCAAAAGTCATCAAGTGATAAGTGGAGCCTATCTTTAAAATCTTACCTTGAACTGCAACTCAGTACTTTGGTTCATTAATACAATAACTCAAAAGTTCTCACAACTTCTACTCAGCACTCTTAATTTGGAGGAGTAACAAAAATGCTTGCATATGTTCTGGCTTTAGCTGTTTTAATCGGCAGTACCGCAATTTATATGGTGGCTTTCTTTTTCCCGGAAGTTCACCGCAAAAATGATTTTATCTGGAGCGGCGTTGGTTTATTTTATGCATTAGTAATATGGATATTTGCCCACCGTATTAGTGGAGGTCTATTGTTGGGTCATATTGCTAGCGTGGCATTGCTATATTGGTTTGGCTGGCAAACATTTACATTGCGTCGCCACGTGACACCTAACGCTTTGCAAACTCCTGTACCCAGCACTGAGGAAGTCAAAGCAATATTTGAGCAACAAGTTAGTAAGATATCCTTACCCCAGCGTCTCACTAGTTTATTTTCTGGCGCAAAAAATAAGGCGCAACAAGTCATTAATAAAAACAAGCCTCAAGATACAACTTCTGCGACTGCTTCCCCAACACAAATTATTGAAGCTTTGACTAAAGAGGAATTTACTGATGCAACGGGTAATGTGGTTGCCACCAATACTGAAATACAAGTAGTAGAAATTACTACACCCGAAGCCATTCCACCTAATCCCCCATCTGCGGAGTTAGTAGAAAATGCACAGCTAGATTCAGAACATAAATCAAATATTCCTGTCGAGGAATTAGCCCCCGATGCGGCATTAGCACCTACTGCTGAAGAACCCATAGAGGATAATCCCCAAAATCCTCCGGCTAGCTGAGGTATTGATAGGTTTATAGATTTAGAGACGTTACATGTAACGTCTCTGTTTATTTTTCGGATTAGCAGCAGCTATAGGATTCCACACAACCGATACTCGGCTTGCGATCGCATTTTCTGTTCATTAAATTTCTATTAATTAAATTATTGATTGGAAGTAGTGCGATCGCCTCTTCAGATTTCCCAAAATACCAATTAAATTCCCGAACCGTCTAAAAATTCATCTATTGCCTTATCTTGAATCCGGCAATAATTATGTATTTCGTGTATGTCACTACGTATCGCTTGCTCTAGGCTTTGACTATCACCAGCACGAACAAACGCTGGTATACTATTATAAACACTTGATTGCTTTTGTAAATTTTGCAACTGGTTTATTTGTTCTTCTAGTTGTTCAATTCTGTCAACTAATGCCCGAATTGCTTGCGCTTCAGCATCCGGCAAACTCGCATGTTCTAGTGGATTTACACGTACACCAGAGCGAAAAACGATACGTCCAGGTATACCAACTACTGTACAATCGGAAGGAACATCTCGTAACACAACCGAACCCGCACCAATACGGACATCATTACCTATTTCAATATTGCCGAGAACTTTTGCCCCTGTGCCGACAACAACATTTTTGCCTAAAGTGGGGTGACGTTTACCACTTTCTTTTCCAGTACCACCAAGAGTGACACCCTGGTAAATGAGAGCATAATCACCAACGATCGCAGTTTCACCAATAACTACACCCATCCCATGATCGATAAACACTCCATGTCCAATTGTCGCACCTGGGTGGATTTCAATCCCAGTCAGAAACCGCGCAATATGGGAAATGAAACGGGGAATAAAAGGGATACCAACCTGGTAAAGTTGATGTGCAATTCTGTGAAAGAGCAGTGCTTGCAAACCGGGATAGCAAAATAACACTTCCAACCAGTTACGCGCTGCCGGGTCACGTTCAAATATAATGCGGAAGTCAACTAGGAGTGTAGATAACACGTTCACAACATCCTCGATTTGCCGAAATAGCTCCAATCTATCTTAGCGTTTTTCCTGTCATCATCCCCTAATCCGATTGGAAATTAGTAATTGGCATTGATCTCAGCATACAGAGGGTGAGTGGAAAAGAGGCGGAGAATACAAGAGTGCTTTTTGTCACCACATCTCGCGTTACAAATTAACTACTGCTGAAGATTCAGGGTGTAATTTTGTTTAACATTGGCATTAAAGGTACCTACCCAAACTTTATAGTTTCCAGCTTTCGGATTTTTAAGGTTGATACTCGCGTTTTTATTCATATCAGTATCATCACCACAGTATACCGTATTATCTGGAGCCTGAATTAAGATAGTAGTGTCAGTACCACCGCTATTTACCAGTAACCTCAGTTGAGAAAAATCTTGTTCTAAAATGATAATGTGGTCAGGAGTGGGGTCAGCAAAACCCAAACAAGCTTTGTTGTTAATGTCTCGATTTGTTATGGCTGATAGTGAGTAAGAACCGCCTGTATAACCAGAAATTGATGTTGAAGCTGGGTTAAATCCAGGTGATAAACGAATCGTACCAAAGTGGGCTGTATCTGCAAGTACAGGTGCTCCGAAAAATATCGTGATTATACTCAAAAGCCATCCACTTTTTAAGCAGCTATTTCCTATTTGAGTTTTTAATTGGGCTTTTATCATTGGCAAGATTGTCAGCGTTGGGGAGCGACGTTTATTCATAACAGCCATCCCTGATAATATTAAGTATTTTTATATACACAATTATAAGTTGATTTACCCCTTAAGAACTTAGGGGCTGTGTCAGATGTGAATGTGTCATATCACGCCCGACTGAATACTTAATGATTAAGACTGACATGGAGACTGAGAGGCGCAAAGAGGCGGGGAACTTTTGATTGAAGTTGATGGGAAATGTCAAAAATTATCAAGTTGGAAAAACACACCACCTTTAAGCGATCGCTCGCTGTTATCGTAGTTACTGATGGTAAGCGATCGCAAATTATCAAATAATGGTTTGGCGACAACCTTCAGCAGTTGGAGAATGGGTAGCTGTTTTTGGAGAATATCTTGGCTATTTGCCCAATCAATATGGATGTAGCCCTGATTGGTTTTGGGAAATACAGCAATACTTTTTTGAAAATTCCGGTTTTCTGTGAAATTATGATCTTTACTGGCGATAACTTCATGCATTGTCTCTAAAGATGAAGTAAAAATTTCGTAATTACCAAGAGTAGTATGCACCCCGTAAGCTTTGGCTGCGATGCTGAAAGATGGTTTGGCTTTAGCGTCAGTTTTTGTGGTAGTAGCAGCTAATTGTGTCCAAGCGGTGATGGGTTGCTTGTCCAAAGTGAACAAACTAACACTTAAGCCGTTTTTTGCAGCAATTTCATCCAAGCGAGAAATTCCATCGGGTGATGTAGGTGTTTTTTCCACCACAAAAACCCAATCAGGATTTCCTTGTTGTGGGTTTGACATCAATGCAACTGCATATTCGCCTGTCACCCACTTAAATATATCTGCCGATAAGTTTACACCCCAACGATTTTGTGCTTCTGCTAAAGGTAGTACAAAATTAGTAATGCTAACTTCGCTTTTTCCTGATAAAGCGCCAGCAAGTTGCTGCCAATAGCGAGCGAGATTACTACTACTGATATTGCTCAAATCACTACTGGAAAAAGTCATTCCAAAAGTGGGTGGAATATATTGCAGCGCACCTACTGGTTTTGAGAGTTTTAGCGAGGATGTGGGAATTGCCTCAGGAGTAAAGGCAACGGTTTCGGCGAGTAAACCTTTTGCCGCTAGAGATAGGGAAACAAGCTGGGTATCGAAAGTTTGTACGGGTAACTTTAACCCTTGCCATTCAGCAACCGTAGGCAGATTTAAATAAGTCACGCCTAACGCACCCTGAGAAATTTGCTGGGCGGCTTCCTGATACTGGGGGGAACTGGTTAAATTTAAATCGGGTGCTTGGACATTATTGATAGCTTCCCGTAACACCTTCGGATCATTAGCAAATAACACAAATTTATCACCAACTACCGCGCCAGTCAGCATTCCTTTTTCAGGCTGCGAATAATCAGCGATAATTTTTATACCAGCATATTCTTCAACATTTAAATCTGCACCTGCTAATACACGCTTAGAAAATAATAATTGTAGAAATTCGCGACTTTTCTCTGGTGCTTTGGTTGCCAGTGCCATCAAATAACCAGGTTGTTTACCATTGTCGGCATCACGATCAAAATCTAAACTAGTGACAGCAAGTGTAATTTCGCTACCGAGCCAAGGTTGTATATCTTGGCGATAATCGATACCAGAATTACCCAAAAAACTTTCTTTCAACTTGGATAAGTCAACTTGCTTCTCCAGTCCCTGGAAACGTTCAGGATGAAGTATTGATACCATTACTGGAGCTTGTTTTGATACAAAAATAGCTGCATTGGGTTGCTCTCCACCACCAATACTTTTGTTAGAAGCAAAAGCAGCAGCAACCGAAGTTTCGCTGAAGATAAAGGAATTTAAAAGCAGCACAACCAAGCTAGCTGCCAGAAAACGAAAGAATAGACTTCTCCTCATATTTTTATTCCACACTCACTGATATTTAAGGGTAAAGGTAAAGGGGGAAAGGGGAAAGGGGAAAAAGAAAGACTGATGACAAATGTTCTATTTTTACTCACCGCAAAGCAATTTGATGAATTTTTTGTCAAGATGGGAGAATAGGATTAGTAAAGATAAAGATATTGTTAACCAAAAGTTCATGACTGGTAGACCCCCGAATCTAACTATTACCCAAATCAGCGTCGAAGAATTGCAAGAACGTTTAGCTTCTGGTGATTCTCATCTGCAATTAGTCGATGTCCGCGAACCTCAAGAGATAGATATTGCCAGCATCACTGGCTTTACAAATTTACCTTTGAGCGAGTTTGCGGTTTGGGGAGATGAAATTCATTCTCGTTTAGATTCTGAAAAAGAGACCCTAGTTATTTGCCATCATGGCGTGCGATCGCAACAAATGTGTCAGTGGCTAGTTAACCAAGGCTTTACAAATGTTAAAAATATTTCTGGTGGGATAGATGCCTATTCAATTATTGTTGACTCCTCGATTCCCCAGTATTAACCATTAGTCAAGACTACAAGAGTTTGTTAAGAGGGGGATACAGGGAAACATCATCATAGTCTTGTCCCCTGCATCCCTCTGAAAATAACCCCGCATTTCTACGCAGGCTACAACAACAAGTTGACAAGTATTTTAGTAATCAAAACTACAGCCTTTTGGTGATATATGTGAAAATATATTTATATAAGTAAAGTTTATGAGTATTCGCCGGATGACAATTTGATTCAGGTAATTCCGAACAGCGACGGCAGGGGCTAACTTCAAAAAATACCTCAGATTGATTAACTTTGCGTAATCATACGATTATTTTCCCTAGAGATGTAACTTTATTTTGCTTTTTCTATTCTGAACAACTTAATTTGCTATCTTTCTTAACTAAATATTAATTTAATTTTCTTTTTCTCAGTTTCTGATTACATCTCTTCTTCAATGTCTTTATCAAACTTTTATTTAAGAATTGCCTTTAGTAAACACAACCTATGCAAGTCCAGCTAACTAATCGACAACAGCATATACTTTGGGCAACGGTGCGACATTACATTGCCACAGCAGAGCCAGTTGGTTCCAAAACCTTGCTTGAGGAATACAACCTTGGTGTCAGTTCTGCCACAATCCGTAATGTGATGGGGATGTTAGAAAAGGTGGGATTGCTGTATCAACCGCATACTTCAGCAGGTCGAATTCCTTCCGATTCGGGCTATCGTATCTATGTAGACCAGTTAATAACGCCGAGTGAGGTGTTATCTTTGCAAGTTGAGCAAGCGCTGCAAAAGCGTTTGAAGTTGGAAGATTGGAGTTTAGAAGCACTGTTGCATGGTGCGGCGCAAATTTTGTCCACTTTAAGCGGTTGTGTGACTCTGATCACAATGCCGCAAAATAGTGGGGCGATGCTGCGTCATTTACAAATGGTGCAAATCGAGGCTGGGAAGGTAATGTTGATTGTGGTAACGGATGGGTATGAGACACATTCAATGTTGCTGGATGTTCCTGCGCGTGATGGTGGGAATCAACCAGATGTAGAGGTAATTGACAGGGAATTGCAGATTGTCTCCAACTTCTTAAACAGTCATCTGCGGGGTAAAAGTTTGTTGGAATTAGCGAATCTGGATTGGACGGAATTAGATCGTGAATTTCAATATTATGGGGAATTTTTGAAGACTTCGCTAGCGGAAATTAACCGTCGTAATTTCACACCAGCCAACGCGCAAATTATGGTGCGGGGTGTATCTGAGGTGTTGCGTCAACCAGAGTTTTCGCAATTACAGCAGGTACAAACCATTATTCATTTATTAGAGGAAGAACAGGAACAGCTTTGGCGATTGATTTTTGAGGAACCAGAAGCCGAGGAAGCAGGTAAGCAAAAGGTGACAGTTCGGATTGGTGCGGAGAACCCATTAGAACCAATACGTACCTGCTCACTGATTTCTTCGACTTACCGGCGCGGTTCAGTAGCTGTGGGTAGTGTAGGGGTTTTGGGACCAACTAGACTAGACTATGAAAATGCGATCGCAGTTGTTGCGGCAGCAGCAGAATATCTTTCGGAAGCTTTTAGCTAATTAGTGATTGCCTAATTACTGAAAACTAGGGAGAAAGGGAAAAAGCGAAACAAAGAATTCTTCTTTAACCTTTCCCCTTTGACTTTTTTTAAAGCTGTCAAGGGTACACTAATTGAAGTAACGGCTTGTTCTCGAAATTTCCAATTTGGCTTTTGCATCACTGTCAAAGCTGTCTCGAAATGGGGTATTATCTTATCTAAATCAGCAGAAGATACTTGAGTACCCTGCTCCTGGAAACTTAATGCGATCGCTCCTAGAGCATAAGCTGCACTGTGACGTACTGATATATCTTGATCTTCCAAACCCCTGACTAAAGCTGGTAAAGATTCTACAGCATTTACTCCAATACCACCCAAGGCAGAAGCCGCAGTTAACCTGACCCAAGTTTCTTGATCATTTTGTAGAGTATGTACCAATGTAGGTACAGCAGATTGTGCGTATTTACCCAGTCTAGTGAGGGCATGTACTGCACTATAACGTACTGAAGGATTTTCATTACGTAAGTTAGCAACTAGATAGGGAACCATTGCCCGTCTACCAATGCTATTAAAAGCCCTCGCAGCTTCGGTACGAACATTCTTATCCTCATCTTGCAATGCCTTTGAGAGTGCAGGTAAAGCAGGTGCAGCATTATCACCCATTTGTGACAAGGCATTAGCTGCATGAGCGCGAACCTCTGGTTTTTGATGCTCTAAAGCTTTAATTAATGATGAGACTGCTGGTTTACCAATATTTACCAGGGATTTTACTGCTTGTTGGCGCTGTTCTGGAGTTCCTTGGTGTAATTGTTGAATATGTAGATGAGTGGCAGAATCAGCCCGGCTCGGCTCTATTTTCAGAACAGGAGCTAACAATAATGATGAAAATAATACAAATATAACGATACGGGGTTTTGGGATTGATTTTAATAAGAAATTGCAGTGGTTAGATGTAATGGATACCATAGGTTAAAAAATACTGCTTGACAGGCGACACATATGTACAGAATTTAGTTGCTCATAAATTGTTTCCCAACAAGATATCTTATCTTCGAGGTATTAGGGGATGAAAATTTAGTGTGATTGGTGAAAAAATTAAGTGCAAAATTATCTACACTCCGACTGAATACCGTAAAGAAACAAATCCTTACTAAGGAATGAGAATTTAATAACCTACAGCTTTCGATTTGCTTGGGAATGGTGCGTTACGCTGTGTTAACAGCACCATAATTTGGTACTTTATTTAATCCACATTCCTAAGGATGCATGACGAGCAGCACTAAATCTAAACTTCCCCAATCCAAAATGGTAATTCAACCAAATTTAATATAATCCCTTAACCCAATGCCATTCTTGAGTTAAACCCTCCCGCAGCGATACTTGTGGTTGCCAACCCAATATTGTCTGTGCCTTCGAGATATCTGCACCCGTATGTCTAGCATCTCCCATTGCTTTCTCGATGTGGTTACGCTTAATGGGCTTACCGACAATTTCCTCCATCATCCTCAATACTTCAGACAATACAGCCCGACTACCCCCACCAATATTAAAAATTTGTCCGACGGCTTCTGGTAATGTCGCTGCTGCTAAATTTGCCGTGACTACATCACTAACAAATGTAAAATCTCTTGTTTGTTCTCCATCTCCATAGACGGGAATAGCTTCGTCTTCTAATACAGCTTTGAAAAATTTGTGAAATGCCATATCTGGACGCTGGCGAGGACCATATACTGTGAAATATCGTAATGCTACAAATGGTACACCAAAGTTTTTTTGATATAGTCCACACAGTCTTTCAGCAGCTAACTTAGTGATACCGTAGGGTGAAACTGGTGCCGGACAAATACCTTCGTGAGTCGGCAGGATTTCTGCATCACCGTAAATACTAGAGGTTGATGCAAACACCAATCTTTGGAGATTTTTGGCATCTTTTGCGGCTTCCAGTAAAATTTGCGTAGCGTTAATATTGCGTTCTGTATAGGAACGAAAACCTTTACCCCAAGAAGCACGAACACCTGCTTGTGCAGCTTGATGATAAACAACCTCAGTATCTTGTAGCAAATTACGCCAATCGAGAACTTGAATGTCCTTTTCAATCAATTGAAAATTTGCATAATTAAGCAAATGAGTAATATTTTTGCGTTTTAAATTTTGGTCATAGTAATCGTTGATTTCATCAATCCCAATAACTTCTTCGCCTTGTTTTAATAGTGTTTCCGCTATGTGCGAACCGATGAAACCTGCTGCACCTGTAACAATAATTTTAGCCATATTCCTATATTTTTCTAAATTTTGATTGCATTTATAAAGATCAAGAATAATCTTTACACTGATAAAACTTCTATTACTTTACTATGATTGTTTCCTAAAGCTCCTCAGTAATTGGACGATTATTTACTCAGAGAAAACCTCAAAGGGCTTGCGCGATCGCACTCTAAATTGGGACACTTCAATAGGGAAACTTCAAACAGAGAACTCGAAAACAGTGAAAGTTTTAGTTGTTGGCAATGGTGGGCGCGAACATGCTCTGGCATGGAAATTGTTGCAATCTCAGAAAATTGAAAGGGTTTTTTGTGCTCCCGGGAATGGGGGAACAGCTACTCTCGCAGGCTGCCAAAATGTTGATGTTACAGTCGATGATTTTCAGGGAATGGCTAAATTAGCCCATGCAGAAGGTATTTCCTTAGTTGTAGTTGGACCAGAAGTCCCCTTAGCAAAAGGTATTTCTGACTACCTCCAAGCTCAAGGATTGATGGTATTCGGTCCTAACAAAATGGGGGCACAAATCGAAGCCAGTAAAGCCTGGGCAAAAGCGCTAATGCAGGAAGCGGGGGTTCCCACAGCCAAAGCGGCGGTATTTACGGATATTGTCGCCGCAAAATCCTACATCAAATCTCAAGGTGCACCAATTGTTGTCAAGGCTGATGGTTTAGCAGCTGGGAAGGGTGTTATCGTTGCCCAAGCGATCGCTGAGGCGGAAGCTGCTTTAGATGCGATATTTGGTGGACAGTTTGGTAGTGCTGGTAATTTTGTTGTCATAGAAGAATGCTTGGTGGGACAGGAAGTATCGGTTTTGGCACTAACTGATGGTTTGACAATTCGCCCTTTATTACCCGCACAAGACCACAAGCGCATTGGTGAAGGTGATACGGGGGAAAATACTGGGGGGATGGGTGCATATGCACCTGCTCCAGTGGCAACACCGGCAATGATGGCAAGGGTACAAACGGAGGTATTAGAGCCGACGATCGCAGCTTTGCAGGGAAAAGGAATTGATTATCGAGGGGTATTATATGCAGGGTTGATGGTTGCACCAGATGGTGAATTTAAGGTTTTGGAATTTAACTGTCGTTTTGGAGACCCGGAAACCCAAGTGATTTTACCAATGTTGGATACGCCTTTGGAGGATTTACTGCTAGCTTGTGTGCAGCAACGTTTAGGAGATATGCCACCCATCACTTGGAAAGATGGGGCATCGGCGACGGTTGTCGCTGCTTCTGGCGGCTATCCAGGGGATTATGCCAAGGGTAAGGTAATTACTGGGCTACAAGAGGCAGAAATTGCTGGAGCAACAGTATTTCATGCCGGAACCAAGCTACTGGATTCCCAAGTTGTGAGTGATGGAGGACGGGTGTTGAATGTCACAGCCATTGGTGCAGATTTTAAACAAGCACTTGATCGCGCTTATGCTGGGATTGCCAAGATAGAGTTTGCAGGCATGTATTATCGACGAGATATTGGGCATAGAGTCATGAGTTAGGAGTCATTAAGGAATGCTCTTTTCCCTCTTCTTCCCTTCCCCATTACCTATTTAGCAAATAAACTGTTACTTTTTTAGTTGTTAGGGTTGCAAAAACTATTAACAACTAAATTAAAGAAATATATTTAATATGTTTGCTGTTTTGACTTCTATTCGAGAAGCGATCGCCACTTGGTGGTCGCAGTTTACTCTCCAGACTAAGCTTTTGGCGGCTGCGACTCTGGTTGTCTCTC
Source organism: Calothrix sp. NIES-4101 (assembly GCA_004296455.1). Taxonomy (GTDB): domain Bacteria; phylum Cyanobacteriota; class Cyanobacteriia; order Cyanobacteriales; family Nostocaceae; genus Brunnivagina. Next base: position 1,208,167 of record AP018280.1, on the reverse strand, counting down.
TCGTCATGAGTGGGTTGACGTTCTGGGCTGTTAATACTATTCAACAGGATGCCAGGCTCAACGACACCCGTTTTGGTCGAGATTTGGGGCTGTTGCTGGCTGCTAATGTTTCTCCTCTAATTGCTGATCAAAATCTCACAGAGGTGGCTCAATTTTCTCAAAGGTTCTACAGTAGCACTTCTAGCGTCCGTTACATGCTCTACGCTGACGAGACGGGAAAAATCTTTTTTGGTATTCCTTTTTGGGAACCGGAGGTGGAAAATTCCCTCACGATTCAACGACGCATCCAGTTACCCGATGACTATGCTGCTGATGTCGAAAAGCCAATGGTGCGGCAGCATCAATCCCCCGATGGCGAAGTTACAGATGTATTTGTCCCCCTCAAAGCTGATGGTAAATATCTGGGTGTTTTGGCAATTGGGATTAATCCCAACCAAACGGCTGTTATTTCCACTAACTTTACTCGCGATGTCACCATTGCCGTGTTTATCACGATTTGGGTAATGGTAATTTTGGCTGGGGTAGTGAATGCTTTGACAATTACCAAGCCCATTAAAGAGCTTTTAGTTGGTGTGAAACAAATTGCGGCGGGAAATTTTAAACAACGTATCGATTTACCCCTTGGTGGAGAGTTGGGGGAACTAATTTTCAGCTTCAATGATATGGCAGAACGTTTAGAAAGCTATGAGGAACAAAACATTGAGGAATTAACTGCCGAAAAAGCCAAACTGGAAACCCTAGTATCAACAATTGCCGATGGTGCTGTTCTCATCGACAATAACATGCAGGTAATTCTTGTTAACCCAACGGCAAGGAGAATTTTTGGTTGGGAAGGGGAAGAAGTTGTCGGTACTAACGTACTCCACAAACTACCAATCGCAGTCCAAATGGAAATCACCCGTCCCCTCTACGAAATGGCAATGGGCGATCGCGAAAGCGCTGAGTTTCGTATTCCCTTAGCGCAACCCACGAAGCGTACCATCCGCATTCTCCTGACTACGGTTCTCAACCTCCAACGGGAAAGTATTCGAGGTATTGCGATTACCGTTCAGGATATTACTCGTGAGGTGGAACTCAATGAAGCTAAGAGCCAGTTCATTAGTAATATTTCCCACGAATTACGCACCCCTCTTTTTAATATTAAAACTTACATTGAAACCCTGCATGATTACGGAGAAGATTTAGGAGCAGAACAACGTCAAGACTTTTTAGCTACAGTAAATAACGAAACTGACCGTTTAACAAGACTAGTTAATGATGTATTAGATTTATCACGATTGGAGTCTGGTCGTAGCTACAACTTAGATGGGATCGATTTAACTCAAGCGATCGAACAAACACTTCGTACTTACCAACTCAACGCCAAGGATAAGGGTGTCGAACTCTTCCAAGAGGTGGAATCTAGTTTGCCTTTAGTTATCGGCAATTATGATTTATTGCTACAAGTATTTGGTAATTTACTCGGTAACGCCCTCAAGTTCACTAAAGCTGGGGGCAAAGTCGCATTTCGTGCCTATCCAATCAAAGTTAAGTCTAATTCACCGAAACCAGTATCACAGGTACGGATAGAAATATCGGATACGGGAATTGGTATTGCTCCCGAAGATCAAGAAGCAATTTTTGACCGCTTTTTCCGCGTCGAAAACCGTGTTCACACCTTAGAAGGTACAGGTTTGGGATTGTCAATTGTCCGCAATATTATTGACAAGCACCACAGCATCGTCCATTTAGTCAGCGAAGTCGGTGTCGGCACAACCTTTTGGTTTGATTTACCTGTCTTAGAGGAAGATACCGCGACTAAGGAAATTTCCGCTTAAAGCAAGAATAGAAAGATAATTATTTGCAAAGAAAAATCTACTTCTCCTGGCTCCTCAATCCAAATTTTTGTTATATATGACAAATTGTCATATTTATCTATGACGGATTGTCATATTTGGTTTAAATTGTATTTAAAATAAAGAAGAGAAAATTAATTGACTGGTTAGGAGAAATCATGAAATCTATAGCGGCGAGTCTGCAACGCTTGAGTTTAGCTGCATTGGCAGTTTTTGTAGTCGTTAGCAGTTTCTTTGTTTTCGTACCTAGCGCTGCGGCGGAAACCTACACCATCAAACTAGGTAACGATAAGGGTATGCTCGCATTTGAGCCGGCGAAAGTCTCTATTAAACCGGGTGACACCATCAAATGGGTAAACAATAAAGTCCCACCCCACAACGTTGTCTTTGATGGCGTGAAAAATGCTGCTAAAAGCGCAGATTTTGCAAAAGCATTATCGCACAAACAGTTGATGATGAACCCAGGGCAAGCTCAAGAAACTACTTTCCCCGCAGATGCTCCTGCTGGTGAATATACTTTCTACTGCGAACCTCATCGTGGAGCTGGTATGGTTGGCAAAATTGTTGTTGAAGGCTAATTATTGCTTTGTCACTCACGAACGAATTCAGCTTTTCCACATTATTAATGTGGGGATTAATGTTCAGAAAGTGACAAGCCAAAATCCAGAATGCAGTGGTGAGTTTATTCATTGTTAAGAGTAATGGAATTATTTACCTAAACTGGGGATAAACTCACCACTGTGAAGCAATTTATTATTTCTCTATTATTAAACTTAATCTTGAAAATAAATGACCTATTGTCATTTTTCAGACAAAAGTATCTACAACTGCATACGACAGAAAATCTAGAGGATAAAAACCTTATTTAGCCTTAACCCCAGTAGATATATAAATACCTACCATAAAGACTGGCTGCAACCATAGAATAGTGAGAGTAAAGTTTATTTTTAAGTTGTTGCAGTTTTTTGGTAAGGAGAATAACTATTGTATCCAGCGTATCTACTAAATCTCATCAAGATTATTCTCATAAGTTTATGTGCGATCGCTCAGTTGGGATTTGCATTTGTTCACACTGCATTAGCAGTTGATATATCCAACGGAGGCAAAATTTTTACAAATAATTGTGCTTCCTGCCACCTTGGAGGAGGAAATATTCTCATATCTCAAAAGACGTTGCAAAAACAAGCCCTATCTCAATACTTAGAGAATTACGACACAGACTCAATCCAAGCAATTGTTTCCCAGGTGACAAATGGCAAAAATGCCATGCCTGCTTTCAAAAACAAATTAAGCGAACAAGAAATTTTGGAAGTGGCTGGTTTCGTTTTCCAAAAAGCTGAACAAGGATGGTAATGAGCAAGAAAGAAAGGCACTATCTATTCTTTCTTTCTTGTCTCCTGAGTTCATCAGTCACCACCCTGAATTAAGGCTGGGTGTTCTCCTCTTGCTGAAACTGGCGTAACTTCTGAATCACACGTGTCTGTTGGGTATTTCCTTCCGCAGAAGATGACTGATTTTTGCTGCCACGTAATTTCTCAATCAAGGGTTGTGCAGATATTTGAGGTGTGGGTACTGATTGATTCCGCACTTTTGGTTGTTCGTCGGCTGGCTTGATTGGTAACGGTGGTGCAGGTTCAACTTTGTCCAGTGGACTTGGTGTTGCTTTCGGTTTAAAGTTTGGCAACTTTGGTGGAGTTGTACGATTTTCCCTTACTGGTGATACTTCGTTTGGCGGTTGATTGCCTGCTGGAAAAGTGGAATTAGGACGGGGAGTATTAACCTGTGGTAAAATGACAGGCTTGTTATTATTTAACTGCAAACTATTCTCAGGTTTGGTTAGAGCATCTTGCGGTGCAACAGATGCAGGTTGTGTCGGTAATTTGCGATCGCTTTCTGTTGATAACTGACTATTGGCAGGCTTATTCTCAGTAGGTTTATCGTTGCTAGCTGTTCCATCCGGTGAAATGCGGAAGGTAAATAATTTTGCTTTGCCATTTACCGCCACTGGATTTTCGTTGATATATTGCAACAAACGTTCTTTGATGGCTAATTTACTCGCTGAAGGAATAGAAATCCCATCATCTAGAAGTTGAACTGAATCAATTTTATTTTCTCGATCCATTCTCACCGCTACCTCAACATTACGTTCGAGCTTTGCTTGAGGCATTGTTAAGCGAATTGGTGCGCCGGAAAATTCTAATTCTGGATACTGTTTTTTGGCTTCAGAAAAAGCATCTAATATGCTTGTTTTTTTCACTGCACCCGTTGCAGTTAATACATTGACTGGTGTATTTTCCCGAATAGGATTGTTGGGTTGGGCAGTTGTATCTGCACTGGACGAAGTCGTAGCAATCTCGTTAATACCGCCAGATTGCACTGGGAATCGTGTAACAGGTTGTGCAGCAACGGTATAGTTACCGCCCGTTGGTTGTGGAGTATTATCAACAGGCGCAATAAATTGATCAGGTGTGACAGTTGTCGGGTTTTCCGATTGAGAAGGTAGTGCAGCGACGTTATTGTCTGTACTTGTGGTTGCTTCCGAAGGTAGTGGTGGTGGTGCAACTGGGAAATTCGCATTGGACGTTATTGGTGGTTCTGGCAGATTACTTGGTGTTATCTGTCGAGGCGAACCAAATGCAATATTACTATTGAGATTATTAATCCGACTGCTGCGAGGGAGGCGAGAAATATTTACCGATGAAGTTGGATTTGAGGCAAAATTCGGATTTATGAACAAATCACGACGATTTAAGCTGAGCGAATTACTTCTCGGTAGGGAAGAAATACTGAAATTAGGTGTTCGTCCCACAGACGGCAAAGATAAAGCAGTCGAACCAATTGGTGGTGCAGGTGGCAATCCTGATTGCGTGCTTGGTAGATTGAAGGGTACTTGTTGCTGGCTTGGGAGGGATGAAATCTGACCAGGTAATGGGGGTAATTGCGCTTGAATACCAGGTTGAAGTAAGGGTGCTTGTTGGGGAAGACGGCTTTGCTCTGCGGGAGTTAACTGAGTCAGTCCAACAGGCTTAGGAGTCGTACTTGCCTCTTTGGCCGATTTTGATGACTGCACAGGCATCAACGGTAAAATAAAGGCGATCGCACCGTGGATACCCAGGGAAGCTAATGCCGCAATTCCAGTCGGTTGACTTAATACTTCTGGTATATTTTTCAGAAAGGAGGCGTAAGACATGGCTATTTCCGTTCACTCAATTCGGTTAATATAGGCTAGCTATTTTATCTATTCTTGATCTATCTATCTATCTTGATCTATCTATCTATCTTTATATAAGTTAATCAAGCAAGTAATGCGTCCCTTCATCAATAACAAGCTTTATAGCTGGAAAGTCCAAACAGGATACAGCTACGTACAAGTAGAATGCCTTCTCCTGACACTTACCAGATTTGTTAGTATACCAAACTAACTTTTATTAATACTACAACATTTGCCCGAAGTCATCCTCTCTCATTATTTTAAATAAGACATCTCTAACAGTTAGCAACAGACTGATTTAGTATCAATATTCGCGACAACTCTATCTGGAATTCTATTGCTAGTAAAGATTACAGCTTTTGCAGTGGTTGGATTTGAATAAGTTCTCAATCAACTTGTTCACTCCAATACACTCACAGTATCAACGCTTGTATGTGTTTTTAATATTACATATTTAACACTTAGATAGAATTAATCAGTTAATTGTTCCCGTCCACTTGCTAGAATTATGAGGCTGCTAAATGTACTTACTTACGTATACTTAAAAAAGTATAGAGTCTTGTAAATAAAATTACCATCTTTGCAAGCAATCTACAATTCAAAATTTATAGCCTCAACTCATATCAGCAAAGAAAATTAGACGAGCAGGAATGTCAATTTCGTTCATGATAACTATCTAGAAGCAGATTACAGCAGCATTCGTTACATTTGCATTGCTAGAAAAACTATCTTTGGGAAAAAACAGCAGTTACCGAACATATGGCATGAGATAGTACCACACTCGTAGATGCAGTACACCTCTACAGTTCAGAAAATTTTACTATTGCCGGAGTTCTACACTCATCACGCAGTCGTTGTATTTGGTTTTGTTCGGAAAATTTCTGAAATCTCAAGTAACTTATCCAACTCATAAATTAGTAGGAATACGTGGTCAACCTAACACCCAACCAGCAATTTCTCACTTGAGAGCTAGCCATTGTTTACATTTCTTAGTTAAAATCGTAATAAAAGTATACACTTAGCAAAAAGCAAGGATGGGTTAGCGATGCAAACGACCCAATTCGATATTACTTTGCGGCGAATTACGACTTTATTGTCAGTAGCAATTATTACTTTAGTGCTGATTGGCGCGACCACGGGAGTGCTAATTTCCTTTTACTATGAGCCAGCAGCAGGTAAAGCATATGAATCACTAGTAAAAATTAGTACAGAAGTTTCCTACGGATGGCTGTTCTTGGAAGCTCATCACATCGCAGGGAATGGCGTAGTTGCAGTTGGATTAATTCAAATTGTGTTGATGTTCCTCAACAGACAATTTCGCCGGAGTTGGTTAATTGCTTGGGTAAGTGGAATTCTATTTACCCTGAGTGCGATTGGGCTTGGTTGGACAGCGATGATTCTTGATTGGAGTCAAGAGGGATATTGGCGATTTAATCTTGAACTTGGCACCATTGGTTCTATTCCCTTAATTGGGCATCAACTTCGGGATATTCTGACTGGTGGAGGTGGGATTGATAGTGTTACTGTCCAACATTTATATACTATTCACAGTTATGTGATTTCTGTGATTGCTCTAGTTCTCGCCATAGTGCATTTAGTTAGCGTACTTTGGCAAGAAAAACAAACGGAGCAGGAGATAATAGTAAATGAATTGCGATCACCTGTGAATCAAAATTAAAACAGAAAAGGGAGAGATGTCGGGACTCGCAAACCCAAAATTTCCACACTCAGGCATCAAGTTTTGACTTCCGACTCTCCCCTTATATTGGTTGAAAGTTGAGCTAATTGAGGAATCGTGGATTCTTCCACCTCCAATATATTTTCGATCGCCAATCGAGTATATTTTTTGGTATCGGATAATCTTTTTAACAAATTGGGTCGCGGGTCGTGTAAAAGATAGATAATGCGATCGCCTATTTCCCATTCCTGTGTTGCTGGGATTATTTGCAAGCTTTTGTCGCGCTCAATCAAAATTGGCACTATTTCCCCACTATCAATCAATGCCTCTAAATAGACTTGTTGATTTTCAAAGTTAACGCTATTTAAAGTCGTTTTTCCTAAAGTTACTCTCCCATCATCTAAGTATTCATTCCAAGTTTTAATACTAAATTCGGAAATAAAAGCTTGACTAACTTTATTGCTATTATTATTTGCCTGCGAGGCACGAGGAAAGACAGCCAATACCCGAGGTGGGTTAAATTCTTCTGCTGCACGTTCTGCTAAAACAAAATTTACTTCACCATTATTGGTCATTGCTAAGAATGTGCCCATTGAACCCAAGCCAGCATCTTCTAATACACCTGTATCTAAAGCACTACTGATAATTACACGCAAATTATCAGCTTCAGCTGCTTGACAGGATTTGGGGTCTGTATCTATCATCACCACATTTTCGCCCCGTTGCTGGAACAAGCGCGCAATTAGCAAACTTAAAGGATTACAACCAACAATAACTATTCCCGTCGCCTGCTTAGAAGTAATTTGCAGAAGATTGGCTATCCAACCTGCCGTCAACCCCTGACAGACAACAGTCATAATAATGGTGAGAAAAACTAAAGCTTTGATGGCATCACCACCATTAATCCCATGCTGTGTGAGGGAAATTGCGAATAAGGAAGCAACAGAAGCACAAACGATTCCTCGTGGCGCAACCCAACTTAAAAACAGTTTTTGCCGCCAGTTTAAATCACTGTTCCAAGTACAACAAAGAATGTTGATTGGACGCACGACAAACATGAGCACCAACACAGTAAATAAACTGCCCCATCCCAAAGCAAACACGCTTTTCATGGAGAGGTCAGCAGCAAGTAAAATAAATAGTACGGAAACGCTGAGGATTGTAAGTTGTCCTTTAAAGCGTCTGAGCAAGCGTTCTTCTGGTACTGATGAGTTGGCAAACACTGCACCGGCGGCAACAGTTGTCATAATCCCAGATTCCGTACGAATAGTCTGTGCTAAAACAAATAATCCCCACAGTACAGCCAATACAACTAAATTTTTTAACTCAAAAGAAAGAAAATTGGCGTGCTTGAAAATTAGGCTCATGATGTAGCCTCCCAGCGCACCAATAGCCGCACCAATACTCAAACGGACAAATAAACCAATCACTGCCATTTTCGGGTCGGAGCCACCATTTAAAATGGTATCGAGCACCACAAAAGCTAAAATCGCCCCTACGGGATCAATGAGAACACCTTCACCTTCCAGAAGTGTTCCCACTTGCCTATCAACATTGATTTGCTTGAGTAGGGGGCTAATTACAGTTGGGCCAGTGACGACAATAATAGAAGCATACAAAAATGCGATCGCCCAAGGAAATTCACCCAACCAATGTGCAGCCAAACAGCCACCCAATAGCGTGATTAGCGTTCCCAAAGTCACCAGTAATTGTAGTGTTACCGAAACTTTACCCAATTCGCGGACATCAAGGTTGAGTCCACCTTCAAATAGAATTATTGCTGTTGCCAGTGCCACAATCGCTTCTAAACCCGTCCCCAACAAATGCGGGTGCAATAAGCCCAAGCCATCTGAACCTAGCAAAATACCAAATAAAAGTAAAAATACGATACTGGGTAGCCTGAGATAAGCAGCTAACACCTGGGCGCTAATTCCGGCAATAACAGTGATCACCATTTGCAGGGTGATGTCAAAGGATGCTTCCATGTTATGGATTTTGAGTGATCGTTACCAAAATCTTCTGTAGAGAATAGTCAATTCTAAACTTACTTGGTGCAACAACACACCTTTGCCCGTTCCTGAATAAACTCATATTTGATTTCATACATAGCTTAAGTATCTTACGATATTTACTGGTTTAGCAAAGACATGAAGTATTGCTCATTCATAATTTTCTTACTTCTTTCTCCTTTCCCTTTCTCAAAAAATTTTTCTCGCCAAAGCTATTGACATCTATTGTAAAAAACATTAATTTATATATTGTTGAGTCCAACGCGCCCCCATCGTCTAGAGGCCTAGGACACCTCCCTTTCACGGAGGTAACGGGGATTCGAATTCCCCTGGGGGTACTTAGTAGGTTTATTTATCTTCACTTTACACCCACAGTTATACATTACAAACTAATTAAGTTTTGTGCGTAACTGTGAGTTGCTTTGATCATCCTGACTACGCACCAATAGAGATTACCAGAGATTATTAACCCTCAATTGTGATTCTTGATTTTATTGCTAATGCAGTGTTTCCACTCGCTGTTGAATCGCGAACATATTTACCCGCAAATCAGTACTTAAGCGGCGTTCAATGACTCCTATAGGCATTATGCGTTTAGGATGTACAAAAATGCTGTAGCAAAGATGAGTTCCTGACTGATTATCTACAGAACATGGCTGTAATTGCCAACTGCCAGAAAACTCCTTCAAATCACCTTCAACCATCTGAAAAGTAATTTCTTGAGGAAAATTTTCTTCCAAGTCCAAAACAACGCGGGCACAAAAATTAAAGTTGAGTAAACGCTGCGAGCCAATTTGTTCAAGACGAATGCCACCTTTTGGATGTTCTAAAAGACTGCTCTTGGCGAGATTAGGAATAAAATCAGCCAAAGCTTCGTAGTCAGTTAGCACTTTCCAAACAATTTCAGGCGATCGCGATATCTTAATTCTTGCAGTAATTCGGCGCTGACGCTCTGCTACTTTGGCGATTTCGACTTCTACAGCTTGCAGTTCTGGTGCATCGGATGCAAAATCAGAATCTGTGTTGGTATCATGATGAGCAGAAATAGGAAATTCTGCGGCTGGGTTAGATTGTTCAGTCACGGTAAGATTATGATTTAATTTCGTCAGAGAATTGGGGCAGATTCAGGGTAAAACAAATCTTGCTGAAATCAGAATCTTCGATTTGATTACTGGCAAGTGTAATATCCCCATTTAAGTGCTGCACTAGGGACTTCACAAGTGCTAGTCCCAAGCCAGTACCGGGAGTCCATCGTCCTTTTCCGCGACGGAATTTGTCAAAGATATAAGTTACTTCTTCTTCAGAAATACCGCGCCCGATGTTGATTACTTCAATCATAACTCGATCAGTTTGTTCAACAACTTGGTGGCTAGCACGCAAGTAAACTGTCGTATCCGCTTGGGAATATTTAGCCGCGTTGGCAAGTAATTCTTGTAAAATCCGGTCAAAGCTTTCGATTTCTGTTTCGATTTTCAGGGATTCTGGCGGTAATTCGAGAACTGTATTTATACCTTTTTCTAAGAGTTTACTTTCAAAGGTACTTGCTAAATCTTTGATGCGAGTATTTAAGTCAACACTCTCTAATTGCGGACGCTCTTGATGCGTCTCTAGTTTTTGCAGTGTTAAGAGGTCGTTAATTAAATTAATTTCTTTAGAACACTCTTGTTCGAGAATATCAAAATATCGAGCTTGGCGGTCGGGTTGAATACTGGGTTGACGCAAGTTACGTATTGCCATCCGCATATTGGTAAGTGGGTAGCGGAGTCGATCACTCATATTACTCAAAAATTCATCTTTGAGTTCATTGAGTTCGCGTAGTTGTTCTACATACTGTCGCGTTTTTTCGTATAACTTTGCTTGTACTTCCAAACTACGTTGGAGTTGTGCTGTACGTTCATCAACTAGCATTTGCACCTGTCGCAGTGTTTGTGACTGAATCACAGAATTGCTCACTTGGGCGCAAACCATTTCCACTATATTAGTTTCTGCTGCCTGCCAGGTACGAGCTTCACTTTGTTGAAGAACTAAAAACCCTAAAATTCTGCCTTGGTTCTCCAAAGGCATTAACAGCATTGCTGGTAGTTTTTCTAAGGCAAATATTGGTGTAGCGCTAGCGACATCACTAGTATTTATCATATCGCTGACAACAATTGGCTTGCCAGAATCCATAAAAATACGCTGACACAGTCCACAATCGGCAATCAAAAAAGACTGTTGTTCTAAAGCATCGGGGATGTTGCTACGGTAAGCATCTGGAGTTTTTGCCCATTCACAAATTACAGTCGCCTTGGCCTTCGGAACTTGTTTTTTAGGTCTAATTCTAAATAAGGGGTCTGTATATTTTAATAATATTAATAAACCGCGATCGACTTGTAGCGCTTCAGCAGTCGAAGTCAGAACCAACTGGAGCATTTGATTTAACTCCAAGTTGCTGCGGCTCAAAATTGATAATTGCTTAATTAAACTTTGGTGTTGGGAACAAGTTTGGACAAATTGCTGTTGTGAAGCAATCATTTGTGTTTGTCCTACTTGAGAAAATGCGATCGCGCATGAAGTTTCTAGAGATTTGAGTAATTGCTTCTCTTCTTCACTCCAATCATAGGGCTGTGATTTGATTAAGCAGACAACACCATTATTTTTACCAGCAAATCTTGTCGAAATCCCTAAAACCGACTTAATTGGGATGTGTAATGGTTGACATCCTATGATGAGGCTATGTTCAATTAATTGTGGAAATTCAATTGTTAAAGTCTCGGAAGCACACTGCACTACAGGCAAATCTACTGGCTCCATCGAGAAAATTCCATCCGGATGTGATAAGTCCAAATACTCTGGCTTACACCAATTAGCAGTAATCGGTTCGGAGGTAGCATCTTCTGTTACGGATACTAGACAGCAGCAGTCAATCTCAAATGCGGCTCCTAACAATTGGGCAATTTCTTGCAACATCCCCGCTTGAGGCGATGTATTGGCAACAATGTTGTTGATTTTGTGTGCCAGCTGGTGGGCTGGTTCCTCCTGGTGCTGCATCAGCTTTCCATGCGGGTATTTACGTACTCGGTCTACTTCATCTAAATTTTGTAGCGGCGATGAGAAACGCTGCTTCATTCCTGACACGCTATTAAATATTTTCCCCATTTTAGTTGTACCCACCCTCTTAGCATACCGTCCACCCCTAAATTCATAGCCACACCCCAATGATCCTTTAAGCTTGTATCAAAACTTTCTCTCACCTGTTATAGCCCCTTTCCTCCAAGATGACAAAAATTCTCTGTATATTAAACAAATATGTCAGTATACCAAGAGATATATTGCTACAGTAGAGTACGGCAAATGGAGAAACTGTGTAGTTAAGCTTTGTATTAATTTACTTACCCTGACCTAGAATATCCCGTCTGTAACTACATACAAACCGTAATTTTGCTAGAGTTCATAAAAAAAATCATTAAAGTTATCCGCGTTACCACTTACGTCTAATTCTCATAATCAACACTTTATTTCAGCGTGACTTGATGAATTGTACTAGTTGTAAGGCTTGAGTTATGCGATAGGGATAAAACCGTGTTTACCACAGGGTTAAGAAATAACATGTATGTTAAGTACCAACTTAAAAACAGGGACGTTGACGATGCTGTATGACTCCTTTTCGTTACATGGCATTTACTTGATATTCCCATACATACAAATTGTCAAGGGATATTACACCCCTAATAAATCACTTGACAAGTTCACGTAAGTACAGGGTTATATACATGGGGTTATATACATTAAGTTAAATCTGCTCAAAAAAGTTATTTAGTTCAATAATATTAATACGAATTAATACAAAAACTCTGATTTTTTGTATACATTTGTCATACGTGATTTCAGCGTAGTCCCCCCCGACTCTCTGAAAAAAGCCAAGCAAGACTACGCTTGGTTGTCTATCTAATCGACTAAACTCTCGACACTTAAAGGAACCATATCGCCATTTCTTGTTAATCCCAATAACATTGGTTGCTGCGCTGGAATAATTTGTCCCGTGAGTACGCAACGTTCTTCTTGTTGTGCAGTGGCGGCGATACTGGCTCTGATATCAGCACGGGAAAATCGAGGTTTCCACTCGCCAGATTTTTGCTGTACGAAATTCCAGAGGATATCCCGAATCAAAGCTTGATATCCCTGACTTCCCGATAGTTCTTTGAGTTTGTCTTTGAGTTCTCGCTCTAAACGAATGCTGGTAACTTCCATATCGGTAGTTGAGGTGCGAGCGATTGTATGCATGATTTTCTCCTTAATAAGTATGGACAGGATAGTAATACAAGTGTAGTATGTTTAAAGGAATGATCAATAGGTGAAATTTTCTGTGATAACCGTTTACCCAAACTCCACTTCTACATCCGCCCGCAGTTCCCGAATTAATTGGGAATCCGGCGTTGTGGGAGTGGAGTATTTATTTATGGGTAATTTAATGGCTGATGCTCGTCACGCTCAAGTACAAATTGGGCAAGAACAAATTGTTCACGAGCAAAACGACGGTAATCGAGATTATGGATATACCCAGATTTCACATAACCGAATTAGCGTGCTGAATCTAGCGTCAAAACCAAGTATTAGAAGCGGATGGTACAGGAATAAGAGTGCTGTACCGATATAGGGATAAAAAGACCGTAAAGTCAACTTTTAACCCCCGCTTCACCCAAAACAGGAGAAGTGGGGGTTTTTAGTAGGGTTTTTAAAAGAGGAGTAAAGCTGTGACGAACCCTTTTAGGCAAGTGTTAGAGCAATCCGTAGTAGTTTTTTCACAAAACTATTTACCCGTATGTCGCGTCAATATTAAGCGAGCAATTGTGTTGTTAGTAACCGAAAAAGCCGAGCCTCTAGATTTTACAGACTCAAGTGGTTGGCAGATTCGTTCTCCTAGCATTGTGCTGCAAGTACCAAAACATATTCGCTTAAAAATTGCGTCCTCAGAACGTACCTGGAAAATTCCCCCAGTTAATCGTCGGGAAGTATTACGACGCGATCGCCATGCTTGCCAATACTGCGGTAGCAGCAAACACCTGACTTTAGACCACGTAATTCCTCGGTCGCGGGGTGGTCAACATAAATGGGATAACGTAGTTACAGCGTGTGAAAGGTGTAACTCCAAAAAAGGAGATAAGATGCCTCACGAAGCAGGAATGCACCCCCGTACTAAACCCAAAGCACCAATGCATCCAACAATTGCTTTTGCAGAACAGTTTTGGATGGATAAGCAAGCAACAAGCCTGGAGTAACAGGAGCGCATGAAGAATGCTGAAATTAACGTATACGGACACTGACTTTTACCTGGAATATTTAGCTCAGTCCCTCGAAGACTGGGTACAAGCACGTGTGATTCTGGCACTGCGCGTTGGTCAAAGTCTCTGCGTCGAACCCAGCACTGCCTCGTTTTTGCTGCCTGTAGATTTACCAGGAATCGAGATGCTAAAAAGGTTGGCAATATGCGGCGATCGCGAAATAATTACTGTTTGTCTTTGCGATTCTGAGTATATCGAAGTGACTTTGCATGGTTCTTGGATTTCTAGTGCTTGTGAAGATGCAAATGGGGTATTCGTCACAAGAATGAGCGATCGGACTGAGTTTTTTCTGCATAAACTTTGGCAGGAAGCGCAAGTTTGTCAGGAAGTAAGTAGATAAGTTGGGTGCGTTATGGATTTATTCCTAACGCACTATTTCAAAACAACATCGATTTCAGTTTTCGCTATCTAAGTAAATCTAACTGCTTTTAGGGAATAAGTGGTTTTAGTAGAAAGTACGCTTTGAAGAGGAGATGATACGCAATACTCCATAGGAGTAGCTACGCGATCGCGAAAATTCATCAAGAAGCACCGTATTTTTACACAATAATCTAGTTTACAAAATCATCCTTATTCCTTATCTTAATATTCCCAACCTCAATTTTAACTTTCAGCAAAAATCTAAATTATCCCTTGGCAATTAAAAAAAATGGCTGTTATTGTTTGACTTATCGAAAAGAAAAATTTCGGGATTTAAGTCCAAAATAAATCTTTTTTAACCAGGGATAATTCAGATGAAAAAATTAACCAAAACTTTATTAGTATTAGCCACAACAACAATTGGATTAAGCTTATTACCTTCCCAAGTCAACGCCCTAGTCACAACAACTCCTCAGGCAAATTTAACAGATATTGATTTCAACAATTTAATAACTACTGGGAAATTTACAGAAGTATTCGTTGCTCAAAGTAGAATTGGTAATAACGCCACAAATGGAACCCAAGAAATTGATTTACTCAACCCTAAAAATAACCTGTTACCAGTAGATCAAAAACAGCGAGTTTGGGGTAATGGTGAAGCTGTAGATTTTATCTTAGAATATACGGGTTCACTAGTTAAATATACAGTAGGAAATCAAGTAATTAGTAGCACAATTTTTAGTAGTCCAGTTACTGATATTTTCCTGCGGACAAGGGCTGCTAATAATAGCAAAATGGAATTAACAAACCTATTTTTAAATGGACAAAGTTTAGGGAATTTAGTCTCTAACGGTGTAGGGAATTCAGATATAGATTACCTACAAATCGGTAAGCTTCCCCAAAGTTTTACCCTAACTGGTACTTCCATTATGTCTTGGACTGGAACACGTCCTAATAATTCAGCTTTAGCTTATCAAATTAAGGTCGGTACAACACCACAAGCTGTACCTGAACCAACGACCTTAGCAGCTTTATTCCTTGCCGGAGGGATGGTAGTTTTCGGTTCTAAAAATAAGAAACAAATAATGTTAAATTAATCACTAAGTATGGCGAATATAAATTCTTTGCAATCAAATTACCACTCACTACTATTTCCCCATTTCCAATATCTCCGGTACTGTCACAAACCGATAACCTTTTTCTTTTAATCCTTGAATTATTAAAGGTAAAGCTTGTACTGTTCTGCGTCTGTCCCCTCCACCGTCATGCATCAATACGATGCCACCAGGTTTAGCATCCCGCAATACATTTTTAACAAACACTTGATATTTTGCTTTTGGATCGGTGTCTGCTGATGTTTGTGACCACATCACTACTGTATAGTTTTGGCTTTTGGCATAACTAGCTAGACCATTATTCAAATAACCACCCGGTGGACGGAACAAATTTGTTTTTACGCCTGTGGTTTTGTAAATCAAATCTGCGGTGCGTTCAATTTCACTTTTAGCTGTAGCTGCATCCATCTGTTTATACCAATGATGGAAAGTGTGATTGGCGATCGCATGTCCTTCTGCAACTACTTGTTTGGCAATTTCGGGATTTTCTTGAATTGCCGTTCCCACCCAAAAAAAGGTTGCTTTGACACCATTTTGTTTGAGAATATCCAACATTTGTGGTGTAGTTTCTTTCCATGGTCCATCATCCAAAGTTAAGGCGATGACTTTTTCATTATTGGGAATTTTTACTTGGTAAACTGTTTTTCCCTGAAATTTTGTGGGAGGAGCAAAAGTTAAGCTCTGCGGCTTTGAAATTGGCGATGGATTGTTGGGGGGAGTATTTGTTGCTAAAGCTTGATTTTGTGATGTTTGATTGGATAATTTTGCTGTTTGACTTGTATTACTACATGCCGTAATACAAGCAATACAAAGTGCGATCGCCATGAATCGAACCTTTTGATATTTAAACTCACACATCAATCACACCTCTTAAATCCAACAACAAACTTTGAATGCATACAGACATATTACAAGTTGAAAATCCATTTCCCGTAAGCTTTTGTTAGCTTTTGTCCCCATCTCAAAAATTCAAATCCTAGCTAAGGAGTTCGGAAATTGAGAAAAAACGACTGTGGAGAACCTTGGTGGTGCAGAAAACTTTTCTGAGTCTCATGACGGACTGCGTAGATGGTCAAAATAGCGCCTGAAAGCTATTATCCTCGTTCCATTTTTTGAGAAACGCTAAAATATCCGTCTCGTCGAAAATCCTTTATTTATAAGGATTCCAGGACTTTTCTGCACCACTAAGGTGGAGAACTTGCGATCGTAATTATTTTAATTAGTTTTAGTATATAAATAAGGAAAATTAGTAGAAGCAACCTGATATTTGCTTGAATATATTTTTACAATTTATTCACGTTTTATGACTGTGAGTTTATTACTGGACATAGCAGCTTGTTTCTGCTTTTCTAAATTACGCAGTGCTAACTCTTTATATTTTGATGCATCTAGATAATCCGGCTTTATTTGAATTGCTTGATCATAGGATGCAAAAGCTTCTTCTAATCTCCCTAGTTTTTCTAGTGCTAAACCTCGATTTTTCCAGGCTTGGTAATCATTTGGTTGTAGTTCAATTGCCTGATTATAAGCAGTAAAAGCTTCTTCTAATTTTTCCAAACAGCCTAAAGTAGAGCCTAAGTTATTCCAAGCATGATAGAAATCTGGCTGAATTTCCACAGTTTTTTGAAAGCAGATGACAGCTTCATCAAACTTGAGTAAATCAATTAGTGTATTCCCCTTATTATACCAAGCTTGATAGTCTCCTGGTTGAATTGCAAGAGCCTGTTCATAAGCTAAAATTGCTTCTTCTTGTTTTCCCAAATCGCTGAGTGCATAAGCTAATTGATACCAAGCATTATGGTAGTCTGGCTTAATGTTTACTGCTTTTTGCCAACAAATAACAGCAGTTTCTAAATCACCAACTCTATTTTTATCCAAACCCTTCTGAAACCAACTTTCTGCATCTTCGGATTCTAGATTCAGAGAACTATGAGTATTATTGGAAACAATCTCTTGTCCACGCTTTTGTAAGCGGATTCCAATGCTACTCGCAAGTTCTCCTAACTCTCCCATATTGGCTTTGCCTAACTTTAACATCCGTAAAGCTAATTCATCATTTTCTACATCCGCAGCTAGTAGCTTGTCACTAAAACCCCGTAACCAGACTAATAAATCTGCCTGAATGATATTATTGTTGTCTAAAAAACCTCTCACCTTTACTTGACTCCAGCCGTCATTCACACCATTTAGTAACTGGATAAAGAATGATTCATACTCTGTATCTGTAAGTTTTGCCCTTGGCTTAATATTGTCTTCAGAACGGTAATTTTTACCATTCTGCATACTAAACAAACTACGAAAAAAGCTTTTCAGCCATTTTATAAACCTTCTCAACATTTGCCGCAAATATATCTACAGTTTACCTAAATATAAGCCATTATCAGGCAAACGTCTTGTTTTTTAGTTATTTGTTACTCTGCGATCGCATAATCATCCAAGTTATAAAAAGTCATAATTGACAATACTAAGGTTATTTATAACTGGCTACTCGTATTTTTAATTCACCTTGGTATGGGTCATTTGCAAATATAAATGTACCTTCTTCCTTTTCTCCACTGGAAAGAAAATCTATTTGCTGTTCGCCTATCTCTTCAACTTTATTATTAATTTTTAATTCTGCTAATATTTGTACTGATTCAGCAGTTATATCACCTTTATTTACTATTTCAAATGGGACGTAATAATGTCCGTTACTTTTGCGATTTATTTGCTTTTGAGTTATGGAAATAAATGGAGGTTGTTGTTTATCATTAATAGCTGTATAAATTACTAAGCTAATAATCACTGCTAAAATAAGTGATGCGATACTAAAACTAACCCACTCTGCTAGCGTTCTTGTTGTTTCCTGTTTTTGCTCGTTATTTTCTGTGTCTTGAGATATTGCCATAATAATGTTTTATTTTTCTATTTTTTATTTATTATTAGTTTTATATAGTTAATCTTCCTGCCGCACCGCCAATACTTGCAGGTAATCCTAATAATAAAGTATGGTCTAACCACATTGTCCAAGGGTCATTGAATGTGAGTTTCTGAAAAAACCAGAGCATAAATGCGGATGCAATTAGCGATACTAAATATGCCATTATAGTTTCGCTTGAAGGTCTTTGAAAAAGACCTTCTTGCTGCTGGCGCTTTTGTTGGTTGGAAAAACCTGCTTGAAAAACTATACTATAACTAATCAATAATGACACTAGAATAATTAGTAATAGCCAGATTGGTGAGAATGCGGCTGCGAGCATTGAAATTTCGTCTGTAGGAGCTATATTAAAAGCAATAACAGTAGCTCCAATTAGGGTTGCTCCAATATCACTCAAGGTTGCATATAATTGCTCTGATTTAGCTGGTGAAGTGGACTTAGGAATTAATGTATGATTACTTTTTTTATTACTTTGTTTTTGATTTTGCTGATTATTTCTGCCATCAGAATTACCATTGCTTTCACCTAAAAACTGGTTAGCTAGTGCGACACCAAATGTAAATGGTACACTTTCAAAAATTATTTTACCTACAGATTCTTTCACAAAGTTATCAGGAGTTATTTCACGTAATAAAATTAGCATGAATACAGAGCAAATTATACCGATTGCCATCGCCTCAATTGTATTTATAATTGCCTCATAAGGTCGATTATCTTTGCGATATTTACGAAATCCTTCGGTACGGTTGAGAAGATAAACAACGACAAAAGTAAGTACGATCGCAATTATATTCATTTTTGGTTCTACCACAGAACCAATCCACCACACTTCCATCGTATAAAGTAGGGGAATGCCGAATAAAAAGCCACCACAAATGCCCCTAATAATATCATTAATCTCACTTACCCAGATATTAGATTTAATATGTGATTGACGTTTACGTTTCACTTTCATTATCTTTATATTATGCAACTAAGCTTAATCATAGGTTACAAACTACTTCTCCCTTGTACTATTCAGAACAGGGTTATATCTCAATACAGTTCAGTTAAGAATAAAATCAATTACTGCGAATAAAACAGATCAACTTTTTTGGAGGGGGCTTGGGGGTTTGGGGAAGAATCCCCCAAATCTTGGTTCTCAACAAATCGATTGACTGATCACCTTAACTGAACCGTATTGGGTTATATCTAACATTAATTGATTTTTAGATGTTGTTTTTCAATACTTAGGATAGATGAAGAGTTGCTCATAGCGCATCCATCAATGGAAATAAGGCACTTGTAAGAGTATTTTAGTTTTTCTCTAAAAATATAGCTTTAGAAATATGGTTTTTTCAAATATTACTGAAAGTGACGATGTGGATAAAATGATATTACTTTTGGTAGAAGACAGCACTACTCCTTCTTATTTGTAGAATAGTACTGTTCACAGATTACTTCTTTGGATTTATCAGGAATCTACATTTCGAGTTGAGATACCCTGTCAAGTTTTATCTCTAAATAACTTATCATCAGATAGAGAGATGGCAGACTATTCATTCGCAAATAAATATATTCTCAAATAGTCAGAGATTCAGAGATGCACCTTCTTTTGGCTCTTCAGTTCTTTTTATGGAAAACTTAGCTAAAAATCCTTGAAAGCCTTATTACATAGGAATTTAGCCTCAAAAAGTATCATAGTTGCTTGTAATCATTGTTTTGTAAGGGTTTTACTGCAAAAAAACCTCAAGCTCCATAAAACTTGCCGAAGAGCCCTTCTTTTTTAATAGGAATAATATTCAAAAACATGTAACAAAAGTAAATAAAGTACAGAATATAGTCCATATTTTCTACTTTCTCTTCCTAGTTGACATGAAATCTTCACTCTTTTGGGGTAATGATGATATCGATAAATACTACATGAGGAAGGTGCTTGTTAATTACGAACATGAATATTATATGTATGTTAAATTCCTAAAATAAGTACGAAAACAAAAATCAAATTCCCAAATTTTAATAGGTGCGAAATGCTTCACCTGGCGAGAGTTGGAAGTTTAGTCTTGGAATACTGGCAATTCTAAGTTTAAGTTAAGTCCAATTTATGCTAGATGCATATAATTAGATTATTAATAGTAATTTAGTAATTGCTGTACTATCCATATTATTCACGTTAGTAAACTAAGTTATCAATGTTTTTACAGGTTATTAATTCCTGGAAGAAACCCATTTATACAATTAAAAATATGACAATATCTACACCTACACGTGGTCAAATTGAGCGTACACTATCACAAAACATCCAAGCTTTTTATCGGGAACAACTAGGACATCAACCTAGTAAAATTACTTGTCAGTTGAACGATCGCAATTTAGTCATAGTTATTGAGAATTCTATCACTCCTCCAGAACAGTTATTAGCACAAGCAGGCAAGCAAGAACTTGCAGAGCAGGTGAGAAGTGACTTAGACGAAGCAATTAAACCGCAACTTCAGGAGATGATTGAGGATATTCTCAGTGTCGAAGTTGTAGAATTACTTAGTGATGCAACGATTGAAACAGGAAGGACTGGAATTATTGCTGTACTTAGTCATGCTCCTAGTATTCGTACTCCATCTGCAAATACAAAAATCCGAAAACGCGAGTTCGTAAATGAGAAACAAGAAAATACTATTGGATAGTTATTAATACTATAAAATTATTTAATTATTTTAGATAGCTATGGAATTGATAGCTATCTACTGGCGGGAGAATGAGATTTTTTGTACAGGTACTCGTAAATTTTGGATTCAAACTCCTCAATCATGAAGGGCTTACAAATATAATCATCAAAACCAGCTAACAGAATCTCTTCTCGTTCTTCCGCACCTGCCAAAGCTGTTACAGCAATTACTGGTATATTTCGAGTCAATGGTTCGTCTTTCAACAACTTCACCACATCAAGACCACTTTGTCCTGGCAATAAAACATCCAGCAAAATTAAATTTGGTTGACGCTCTTTAGCTATTAAAAAAGTGCCATAACTATCTTTTTGACAAATAAATTTACAGTTAAGAGACTCCAGTGCATACTGCATCAGTAGCAGATTATCCTCATTATCTTCTACCGCTAATATTAATGGCGATCGCGAATCCTGCACATGTTCTTCACTTATTTGTGTATCGATAAGTTCCATGTTGTCTCCAAAATACCGAAATTTTCATTAAAAAATGCTCGTAACATCCCAACGAGATAAATCAGGAGTGGAATCAAGCGCTCCCTATCAAATGGCTCTTATTTATCATCAACTACATCTATTTGCTTTCTCTAGATTCGCAAAATTTAAAATAGAACTACCTAAATAGAGCAATGAATTATATGTCTTACTCAATTATAGAAAAGAATACTTAAAAAAGTATATTTAGGTATATTTATATTAAAAATTCATATTGCTGTTAACAAGAATCACCATAATATAACACTTTTCTAAAAATTTTGGCACTCTGCTAGTGATAGATATTAATCGAGCCTCAAAAACCTTATAGAATAAGAGTTTTAATAATAATTAAGTATTAGCCAAGACCAAATCGCTGTCTGATATTAAGTGTGTATATATTAGGACTTATTTATATTTAATCTCTGAACAAATAAATTGCCGAAAAACTTTCTATACAAAGATTTATTTATCAGTATACGTAGCAAGATTCAAGTATGATTCCTAGTAATGACATAAAATTGTAGTT
The DNA here is from genome assembly GCA_004296455.1 of Calothrix sp. NIES-4101. GTDB lineage: Bacteria > Cyanobacteriota > Cyanobacteriia > Cyanobacteriales > Nostocaceae > Brunnivagina. The sequence continues at coordinate 1,186,020 of AP018280.1, read as the reverse complement.
AATACGTAAGTCCTGTTCATGTTTTTTGAGTGATGAGATTTTCCTGACATTAAGAGTTGGACTTTGAGCTTAATTAAGTATAAATTACTAGTCGATGACAAGTGAATCGTGCCTCACAATATCATGCTACATACTTTCAAAGGGGAACTATATAACAAAATCAGCCACTTCCAAAAAAAATATTCAGCCCTCTTGACAGTCCTGTATTACAGATGTAGTATAAATATATAAGCAAATAAATCAACCTCCAAGAAAACATTTATATAAGGAGGCAAAATAATGGTTCACATTCGTTTTGAAGGTCGTTCATACGACATACAAGAAGGGCAAATAAACCTGAATGCAAGTATGAATGATAGCGCCATCAAACAAAGATTAGCGCAACATTTCGATGTTAATCTAAACCGCTTTGAAACCTATGTAATTGACCGCAGACCAAGCGGAGATTTAATTATTAGACCAGAGGCAGTTTATGGTTAATTGGATTCTGTATTCTGGATTTTGGATTTTGGATTTTATATTCAGCTTCCAATTTCAAATTTCAAGTAATCAAAATTTAATTTTTTTCGCACCCTAACAGATAGAGCTTACACACAATTGGTTGAAAAACCATGTAGGTTCAAATCCTACCATCGCCATTCTCAGGCGATGTAGCCGAAATGGTATAGGCAAAATGTAAACAACAGCTTTATTAACTTGTGCGAGAATTTAAAAATATTACTAAAAATATCACTTTGCGCCCTAATTTAGAAAGCTTACATACTAGCTCATTTGGTAGAGCATTCGACTTGTAATCGAAGAGTAATAGGTTCGATTCCTATGTATACGCAAACAGCTTTCTTAACTTGCGTGAAGTTCCAAATTATCAATCCTGCGTCCTGACTTATAAAGCCTACATACATATAATTAATCGTTTGGTTATGGGTGCAAATCCCATCATCTCCGTTATTTGTTTTGACTGATAATTAATCATTGACAATTTATTTTGGAGATGTAGCTCAATAGTAGAGCAGACGAATTGTAAAAATAGCTTTATTAACTTGTGTGGGATCAATAAAATTATCTCGCATCCTCATCGGGAAAGTTTACATACATTTCGTAATTATAACGACCCTAAGGTAGTGATATTCAGATGATAATTGGACATCGGAAGTGCTTGATGTCGAAATATTTATTACTGAATTAGCGATGCTCACTGCTTGGATATATCAGATGATGTAAAACTAAGTAAGAGCGGTAGTTTGTCAGGACTTTTTCAACTTATGCGAGGTTTTTAAAAATTTAGTTTTCAAGTTGATTAATTAAAAAAAATATTGCTAACGCGCCCTAATCTAAAAAGCCTACATACTAGCCAAACAGTAAGGCGCTTGATTTAGGTTCAGGTATATGTGGGTGCGAATCCCACGTATGAACAAACAGCTTTTTTAACTTGCGCGTTAGCTTTATATAAAGTAAAAATTTCAAAATTAAAAAACACATTTAAAGGAGGAAAAACAATGCAGACATATACTTACTTGAATAGCCATTATTTGCATCGAGGGAATTTGGCAGAATCAATGAATTTGCAATTTTCAAGTAATTATCAAGTCAGACTAAATTTAGGCATTGTTTTTCCTTATGAGCGAGCATCGTTTAGGCAAAATAGTCATTGAACGTCCACGTGTTGGTTGGCGAATTAGTCAAAAGAAAGTTACGGGATATAAAAAGACTCTCTACAAGTTAACCCAAGAATTGAGAGAAGATGAGGGCTTATTTAGTCCTTACATTATCAAAAATAGATGGCGAACTAAAAGCTTTTCAGATAATTTATCACCCTTACGTCGTTGGTTGCGATCGCAAGTAAATCGACCTTGGGACAGTGTCTACAGCGAGCTTTGCCGGAAGATTGAAACGAAGACATTAGCAGGACAACATTTACTATTTCATTTATTTACAATAGTTGAGCGTGATGTTGTCATGATTGATAATGTCCCTTATTCTCGCAATCATAGACAGCTTGGTTATTGGAGACATGAGCTATACGTTCATCCCGAAACTGGTTTTCTTTGTGTAGCTAAACAGGTCTACCATTCTACTTACAAAGAGGGTGATGATGAAGTATTTATTGACAATCAACGCTATTGTAAGATTAATGATATTTGGTATTTAGTGACTGGTTCAGAGTACAGCGAAGAAGGTATCAAAAAACGTCAATGTAACAAAAAACAAATTAAGTTGATTATGCAAAAATTAAATCAAAAATTAAATCAAGAATAATCAACTTTCCAAATTTGACTTCAAAATTTCATCTCGCGTCCTCACATAAAAAGCTTACATACTTTATAGAGCAATAGTAGCTCGCTTAACTTCCACTTAAGAGATTGTAGGTGCGATTCCTACTAAAGTAACCAAAAATATAGCTTTTTTAACTTACGCGAGGTGTCAAAAATAAATAATGATGAATACAGAAATTAAAACTTACTATTCAGTCAGCAAGATTGAAAACTTAGTAACTGCGTTTCATAATTACAGCCTGCCACGAAGTGAATGGAATCACGCCGCACATCTAACGATCGCACTTTGGTATCTCATGCATGATGAACAAAATGAAGCTGTAAATAAAATTCGCGATCGCATTCAAAAATATAACGCTGTCAACGGTATTCAAAATACCCAAGATAGTGGCTATCACGAAACTCTCACTCTATTTTGGATGCAAATAATCCACAAGTATCTATTAAATGTAGAGGCGCAAAGCTCGTTAGTAGAACTAGCTAATCAGCTAATTGATAACTGCGACAAAAACTTACCTCTGAAATACTACAGCCAAGATTTACTGATGTCTTGGGATGCTCGCATCAAGTGGATTGAACCAGATTTAAACAGAATATAATGTAGTTATTGCCGCGCCCCAACTGAAAAAGCTTACATACTACCCTATCACGGTAAAATAAACAGCTTTCTCGACTTGCGTGGTGATTTCCAAAAATCGTAGCGTGCGATAACTACTTCCCCAAACTCTTCATCGATGGAGGTAGTAAAAATGAGCCTTTTAAAAATGAATACAGCAGAACGCGATTTACGTTTGGAATTACTCAATAGCTTGCTGACAACTCCGCACCGTGACTTAGCAAAAGTTGCCGAATTCCACAAAATTATGGTCGAACTTGACCCACTTTTCTACGGGCATTTAGCTGTATGGTACAACCAAAATGGCGATGTCCGTGACCATAAAGAAGTATTTTTAGGACATTTGCTCACCAGCACTTTAACCGAACACCGAGACGCGGGTTTCGTGATGTTGCAGGAATTTCCACCTTACCAAGTCGCCCGCATCGTAGACTTTATGAAGCAGCAACGGGGTAAAGTGCCTCGTTCTGCACGTACCGCAGTACGTCAATATCTGCAAACTCGCGAAGCAAAAGCTGAATTTTTCGATCGCGCAGCTTTACGGGGACGTAAGGCAATGAAGCACCTCTATGCAACTTTGCACATTAAGCCAAGTATGCGTGCAGATGCGGTGTTATTCAAAGATAAGCCTCCTGAAGGTAGTCTTGCATACATCCTCAAGCAATTAGCAAAAGCTGCCACTCCCGCAGAACAAGCTACTTTAATTGTTGAATACAATATACCCTACACAATTGCCGTAGGTGCTGTCAGACAATTAACACCAGTAGTTTTGGTCGCCTTGATTAACTCCATGTCTTCGCAGGAAGTTATCAACAACCTCAAATCTCTCAAAGAACGGGGTGCAATGGAACACCCAGAAGTCAAAGCTTTGATTGATGAGAAATTGCGGGAAGCAGCAAAAAGCGATCGCGTTTCGGCATTTAAGGCAAATGTCGCTGCCAATGTCACCCAAGTAGATGCGGAAACTGCTGCCCAGTTGGAAAAAATCGCCAACACCCAAATCAAAAAGCGCGGTAGCATCAAAAAGTCCACGGCTTTATTGGTGGACAAGTCAGGAAGTATGAATGTGGCGATTGAAGTTGGTAAGCAAATTGCTGCTTTGATTTCCGGGATTACGGAAGCTGATTTGTTTGTTTACGCCTTTGACACTATCGCTTACCCAGTGAAAGCCCAAGGAACGGAAATGACTGACTGGGAAAAAGCCTTCCAGCATATCTTTCCCAACGGTGGAACCAGTATTGGTGCAGCATTGGATGTAATGCGTAAACGTCGGCAAGTGGTAGAACAAATCATTATCGTCACTGACGAAGGTGATAACACCAATCCTTACTTCCACGATGCTTATGCAGCCTACAAACGCGACATGAATGTAGAACCTAATGTCATTATTGTTCGCGTTGGGCAGTGGTGCGACTATGTAGAGCGCAAATTGAAGGAAGTACAAGCACCCGTAGAAACCTTCACATTTGCAGGCGACTACTACTCCTTACCCAACCTTGTACCCTTGCTTTCTCGTCCATCTCGCTTGGAATTACTCATGGAAGTTTTGGAAACTCCGCTTCCAGTACGTAAGGATAAGTAGGAGATGTAATACCAATTCACAATTCGCAATTCGCAATACTCGCTGTCGCGAGAAGCAAGCTACGCAATTAAAAAACTGAGACGCAGCAAAGCTTTCAGGATTTACATCTGTATCAGATTTTTCGTGAAATGGTATAAGGATTGGGGAATGTGGTGACGCAGGGATCAAATGGATCAAATAATCCCGCGTCCCTCTGTTCCCCTATCTCCAACTCGATTTGAGCGTATATTTCTACACCTTCTCCTTTCCATATCCATTTCAAAGACAAGTAATCAGCAGGAAATTGATATGACAAACATATCTGCAAAACAAGTACAAACCTTGCGCCAAAAAACCAATGTGGGGATGATGGACTGTAAAGAAGCATTGCTGGCTAGCAATGGAGATGTTGACAAAGCGGAAGCATGGTTGCGGCAAAAAGGTATAGCTTTGGTTGGTAATAAGGGAGAAAGAAGCACCGCAGAAGGGGTAATTGGTAGCTACATCCACACGGGTGGCAAAGTTGGTGTCATGGTAGAAGTTAACTGTGAAACTGATTTTGTGGCTCGCACCGACGAGTTTCAAAACCTGGTACGCAGCATCGCCATGCAAATTGCCGCTTCTCCTCATGTGGAATATGTGAAAGTTGCAGATATTCCTGCTGAGGTGATTGAAAGAGAAACCCGTATTGTCATGGGATACAATGACTTGGAAAACAAACCAGAAAACGTCAAAGCCAAAATAGTCCAAGGACGTGTAGACAAACAACTCAAGGAAATGGCTTTGTTAAATCAGGTTTATATGCGTGATCGCACTATTACTATTGAACAACTAATTCAGCAAGCGATCGCGAAATTAGGTGAAAATATTCAAGTCAAACGCTTTGTGCGCTTTGTCTTAGGTGATGTTTCTTGATTGGGTTATATTTCTCGTTCCCATGCTTTGCGTGGGAACGTATTCCCGGAAGTACTTCAATAGTCAGAATTGAAAACAAAATACTCAATCACAAATTTAGCTTTTCATTAAATTTAAATCCTTGTATAAATTTATCAATTTTATCTTCCAGTTTAAGTATATTTTTTAAGCTCAAATATTTCTTGATTTCCTCTTAGATAAGTATCTGGGTGGAATTAAAGCAAACCAGATGATGGCTTTCGGCTATGCTCAACCCTTGTTCTGTAGCTTTTTTGAGCATTTCGACTACGCTCAATGCGTCTTACAAATAATAACCAGAAAACTATGATAACTGGATTAAACCATGTTGATTTATGTTTTGTTGTCGATACTACTGGTAGCATGGGAACTTTTATCCAAGCTGCACAGCGTCAACTCCTAAATACAATCAGTTTATTATCTGCTGATAAAAGTATCGATTTACAAATTGGATTAGTAGAATATCGAGATCATCCACCTCAAGACCAAACTTTTATTACTCGCGTTTACCCATTAACTACTGATATGCAGGCAATGCAAAGCGTGATTAATAAACTCCGTGCCGATGGTGGTGGCGATGCACCAGAAGCCGTTTACGATGGTATTCATGATGCCTGTAAACAAATGCGATGGCGTAAACATAGCTGTCGTTTTATCTTGTTGGTAGGCGATGCACCTCCTCACGGCTTTGCCAAGTGGCTTAAGGATGTGAAGCCAAACCTGAAAATTCATAGTAGTGGTGATACTTGGGCTAATGGTTGTCCGAGTGGGTTAAATGTACAAGCTGTAACTGCTTTAGCGGAAACCTACAGAGTCACAATTCATACTTTGTGCATGGTGGGAGACTTGTTAACAAAAGAAGCTTTTACGGTGTTGGCACAAGCAACTGGTGGAGAATGTGCCACTGCAAGTAATGCGAGTGAGGTAATTAGTAAGATTACTGCGGTGTTAAAGGATGAGTTTTTCAACTTGGAATTTGACGGACTAGTATTAGCAACTGTGGAGCAAATTGGACATTTGGATATTAGTGAAACTGCTGTGGTTTTGCAATTGCCGAGATTACCTGTTGCTACTGCTGTTGCGAGGTTGGGAAAACGTGGTTTTTTGTAGGTGATGATTTTCGCTAATACCTAAGAAGCTCAGTTTCTTAGGTATTAATTATCGAATCATTATCGAACATCATATTTGTTTGCTGAGAAACCGGGTTTCTCTCCGCACAACAAGGCTTAAATATTCACTTTATAAATTCACCTTTTATAAATGCTCTCTGACAATCAAAACCAATAATAGAGAGAGCTATTATATTATTAAAAATAGTTAAGCAAATATATAAAAACCCTTGAACTCCTTACTTATTACAGGAACTGACACCGAAGCTGGTAAAACCGTCTTGACAACAGCTTTAGCGGCTTATTGGCAAAAATATCGCTCTTCCCAGAGCTTGGGAGTCATGAAACCAATTCAATCAGGAATAGGCGATCGCGAAATTTATGAAAAATTATTTTCATTATCACAGTCTTCAGAGGAAATTACGCCACTCTACTTTCAAGCACCCCTAGCACCTCCGATTGCCGCAGCAAAAGAGAATCGTGATGTTGATTTGGGGATAGTTTGGCAAGCGTTGACGAAATTGCAGGCACAACGGGACTTCGTCTTAGTTGAATCTTTAGGTGGCTTGGGTTCCCCCGTAACTGATGAATTAACAGTGGCAGATTTAGCCGCAGAATGGCGTTTACCAACAGTATTAGTGGTACCTGTTAAATTGGGGTCAATTTCCCAAGCTGTTGCCAATGTGGCTTTAGCCAAACTTACCCGTGTGAATTTGTTAGGTATTGTTTTGAATTGCACCCAGCCGCGTACTGAAGAAGAAATCGAAGATTTGACACCAGTAGGAATGGTGCGATCGCTCACAAATATGCCTGTTTTTGGTTGTTTACCCTATCTTGAGAATCCGCAGGATTTGGATAAATTGGCACAAGTAGCATCGAATTTGGATTTAGAGCAGCTTTTACAATTTTTCAATCCCAGAAATAGATTAATTAATAGTCTCTAATCCAGTTTTCCAGTAGTCTGCAAAACATTTCTGCAAAGTATTTAGTGACAACGTTATATTATTTTAAATACTTCTTCTAACTTGCCGGAGTGTAAGTGATTGACTGGAATGCTTACCTGGAATCAATCTGCAAGAAATACGCGCAATGGTGGGATAGCTATACCATCACTGATGTTGTCGGTAAAAACCACAATCAACAAGTGGCAAAATCGCTGTTATTCGATTTGCAAGCACTGACGATTAAACCAGAGGCAATTAAACCTGAAAGGGAACTATTACCCCAGGCAGAAGAAGAACGGGAACTATTACCCCAGACAAAAGAAGAACGGGAAATATTAAACGTTCTCGAAGGATTGCGGAAATATGCGCGAGAACATGTGCTTTTAATTGGTCGTCCAGGTTCAGGGAAATCCACAGCTTTGGTGCGATCGCTTTTAGAGGAAGCGAAAGGGTTTGTAGATGGAGGAGACAAATCTGTCATTGCGAGAGTAGCGAAGCAGAACGAAGCAATCTCACCGACTGCTGGGAAAACCCAAATTCCTGTATTGGTGGAATTGCGATATTACGAAACTTCCATCCTCGACTTAATTACAGCCTTTCTTCACCGTCATGACCCCAGTTTACCCATAGATAATGAAACCGTAAAAGAACTATTGCGACAGGGTAATTTTTTCCTACTTATTGATGGTGTCAACGAATTACCATCCCAGGAAGCACAGCGCAATTTACAAAAATTTCGCCAAGATTACCAGCAAACCACCCCGATGATATTCACAACGCGGGATTTGGGGGTAGGTGGAGATTTGGGAATTGAGAAAAAGCTAGAAATGCAACCCCTAACGGAAACCCAGATGGGGGAATTTGTGCGCGGGTATCTGGGTGAAACTGGGGAACAGATGTTGCAACAGTTGGGAGGAAGGTTGCGGGAGTTTGGGGAAACTCCATTGTTGTTGATGATGTTGTGTTCGGTATTTACCAGCAATGGGAATCAAATCCCGCCAAATTTGGGTTCGGTATTTCGGCGATTTACAGAGCTTTACGACAATAAAATCAAGCAGGATATTCCCGTTACCGACGAATCAAAACGCTGGTGGAAAAGGTTATTGCAGCATTTAGCCTGGGTAATGATGGGGGGAACCTCACCCCAAACCCCTCTTCAGAGTGGAGAGGGGCTTAAAAATACTAGCAATTCTGTCATTCTGAACGGAACGAAGTGTAGTGAAGAATCTCACCAACTAGACGGCAAAACAGAATTTTTAATCGCCATACCCCGACAGCAAGCAGAAGAAATATTCACCGCATACCTGGAAGGAAAAGTAAATTGTGCCGCAGATTGTGCGATTAAATGGTTAGATGATTTGCTCAAACATCATTTAATCCAAATTGGGGCAGAAAACAAAATCGAATTTCGCCATCAATTAATTCAAGAATATTACGCCGCAGAAAGGTTTTTGCAGGAAGTAGGGAAGCTGAGTGATGAGGAATTGCAATGGGATTATTTGAATTATTTGAAATGGACAGAACCCACAGCATTGATGCTGGGTTTGGTGGATAATGAGAGTTTAGCTTTGCGGGTTGTCGGGTTAGCTTTGCAGGTGGATTGGCAATTGGGAGCGAGGTTAGTAGGAGAAGTTAGATTTGAGTGGCAGGAGAAGACTGTTGATTTAGTTGAAAGTTTAAGCATTCCTCTTTTATTAAAAATTAAGTTGCTTGGTCAAACAAAATCAGAAGCCGCAATACCCGGATTAATTACACTTCTCGAAGATGAAGAGTCAAATGTACGTAATAGAGCCGCATATTCCTTGGGAAAAATCAAATCTGAAGCAGCAATACCCGGATTAATTACACTTCTCGAAGATGAAGAGTCATCTATACGTTATTGTGCCGTATATGCTTTAAAAGAAATCAAATTAGAGGCAGCAATACCCGGATTAATTAAACTTCTCGAAGATAAAGAGTCATATGTACGTTTTAGTGCCGCATATACCTTGGGAGAAATCAAATTAGAGGCAGCTATTCACGGATTAACTAAACTTCTCGAAGATGAAGAGTCATATGTACGTGATAGTGCCGCATATGCCTTAAGAAAAATCAAATCAGAGGAAGCTATTCACGGATTTATTAAACTTAAAGATGAAAATTCAGATGTACCCTCTAGAGCTGACGGGGCGACAAAAATCGCTAGGAGGCAGATAAAATAAGCCTCATAGCTCTCAATCCTCGTTGATAATACTTTCGCTTATTGATATTAAATTTCATTAATTCGGTTACTAATTCTATACAAGGTTCCATAAAATTGACCCAATTATTGCCGTATAAGCCGATATAAAAACTGCTATGTCGCCTTTGGGTTCGCCCATATTCTTTAACACGACCAACATATTTCTGTATTCCTTTACGTTTTATTTCTTGTCCTTGAATTGTGGCAGAAGTGTAAGCAATCGCAATCAATGTAATTAGAACAATTAACCGTTCACCAGATACATTAGTCCCCTCTAGATTATAACCACCACTCTTAAAGTCTCGAAACATTTCCTCAATATCAAATCTTTTTTTATAGTAAGCGATCGCCGACTCTAAACTATCTAAATTTGTTAAAATAAACCATCCTTCTTCGGGTGCCACTCCCAAGATTTTCCGCTTCCATTTACATGCAAGATTAAAGCTTGTAAAACCTTGAGATTTTGTAACTTTTACTCCTTTCAAAAAGAAAGAGACACCTGGAGATAATCCTAGCTCATTTAATTCTAACCAAATATCTGTTTGCATCTCAACTAAATGATTCTTTTTAATACGAAGACAGAAGTAAATGCTTCTTTCTCTAAGCCAGTTTGCCAGTTTTATCGAACAAAATTCTCGGTCTCCTAATACGCAAATTTTATGATTTTTGAAAACTGGTAAAACTTTAGAAATAATTGCTGTTTGTTCATTAATATTACTACTACCTAATTTGGGTAATAATTCAAAATATACTGGAAACGCTCTTTTATCCCAAACAACACTAACCATAAACAAATTTACACAAGCCCAATTTGTACGGTCAATTACTACATGAACTATTTTTTCGGAGGTGAATTCTGTCTCTAACCATGTGGTAACAATCGGGAACCAAATTTTTTCAATTGAGAGGTTTGGTAATGATAGAAACCTCTGTATTCTCTTTCTCCGGCTTTCAAATGTAATTGGAATTGGTAGAACTGTAGCTAAGGTTTCCAAACTAACTTTTTTAATTGATTGCAGCAGGGCAATCAAAATTTTAAGAAAGATGTAATCCGCAAGGCTGAGTTGACTTTTTAAATGTTTTTGGTACAATTCAGGCAACATTATCATTAGATAGGTCTTCTTGACATAACTAGACCTATCTTTTCTTACCACGAATCGCTACACTCTTTACCAAATAAGCTTTCTAGACTGTTTTGTCGCCCCGTCAGCCTCTAGAGACACATCTGCATTGGAAGATATCAAATCTGAGGTAGCTATTCCCAGATTAATTAAATTTCTCGAAGATGAAGATTCATCTGTACGTTATCGTGCCGCATCTGCCTTGGGAGAAATTAAATCTGAGGCAGCTATCCCCGGATTAATTAAGCTTCTTGAAGATGAAGATTCATCTGTACGTTATATTGCCGCATCTGCCTTGGGAGAAATTAAATCTGAGGCAGCTACTCCCGGATTAATTCAACTTCTTGAAGATGAAGATTCATCTATACGCTATATTGCTGCATCTGCCTTGGGAGAAATTAAATCTGAGGTAGCTACTCCCGGATTAATTCAACTTCTTGAAGATGAAGATTCATCTATACGCTATATTGCTGCATCTTCCTTGGGAAAAATTAAATCTGATGTAGCTATTCTCAGATTAATTCAACTTCTTGAAGATGAAGATTTATCTGTACGTAAGAGAACTACATTTGCCTTGTTAGAAATCAAATCTGAGGCGACTATTCCGGGATTAATTAAACTTCTCGAACATGAAAATTCAGATGTATATTGTCGTGCCGCAGATGTCTTGATAGAAATAAAATCTGAGACAGCAATGATTAATTTAGTTAAAATTATAAATAATCAAAATTTTCTCCAAAAAGATAATGGGAAAAATTCATTAAACGCCCTAGACGCACTCGAAAAAATCCAACAACACCTAAAATACTACAAACCCAAACTCGATCGCACTATGTCCAATATCCTCTCCCATAACTATGCCCTCCTCATCGGTGTCGGAGAATGCGAAGAACCAAAACTATCCCTACCCACCACAGTCAAAGACATCCAAGCAGTAAAAACCCTCCTCACTGACGAAAAACTATGCGGCTATATTGACAACAACCAACACCTGCGCTTACTCTCCAACGAAACTGCAACCAGCGCAAATATATTAGAAGGTTTAAACTGGCTTAAACAACAAGCTGAAAGCGACCCGGAAGCGACTATATTTATCTATTATTCCGGTCATGGTTGCTTAGATGCATCGGGAGATTACTACCTCATCCCCCACGAAACCGACAGAGCAGATATTGCCGATACAGCTTTACCTGCAACCACCTTCAACGCAGCATTACAACAAATTCCCGCAAAGCAATTACTCGTAATTATCGATAGCTGTCACGCACAAGGAATGGCATCATCAAAGGAAGGAGATACAAAAAGCCGTCCCCCATTACCCAAAGGTTTTACCCAAATAGCCTTACCAAAAAATATTATTCAACAAGGTAAAGGAAAAGTCGTTTTCACCTCCTCCACGGGAAACCAAGTATCGTGGATACGTCCCGACGGCAAAATGAGCGTTTATACTTACCATCTCCTGGAAGCATTACAAGGTGCAGCAAACCAACCGGGGGATAAAGTTGTCAAGGTTTCCCATTTAATGAACCATCTCAGCAAAACCGTTCCCGCAACCGCACGAGATTTATGTAAAGCCGAACAAACCCCATTTTTCAGCTTTGAAACCGAAGATTTCCCCGTCGCTTTATTATGTGGTGGTAAGGGTTTAGCAACCGTAGGATGGGATAAACAGCAAGCAGAGGAAACAATTCGCGGGATTAGCAACCAAGTAAATAATGGTGTGGGAAATGTAGGCGATCGCAATATTGGGATTAATATCGGTACTGCGGGAAATATTACCTTTGGCAATTTATCATCCGGTAGTTGAGCATTCCAGAGAACTTAAAGTGCGTAGTTTACCACCGTAGGTATCGCTATGCTAGTATCAATCTAAATTTGAAGTGAATAATATGACAGAAATTAACCTTAATGAAGATAAAATTAAGCAAATATTTAAAATTGCACTAACCGAAGTTATCCAAGAACAAAAAGATGTATTTTCCGATTTATTAGCAGAAATTATTGAGGATATTGCTTTAGAAAAAGCCATTAAGGAAGGTGAGAATACAGAAACAGTAAGTAGAGAGGCGATTTTTAAGATTTTGGAAAATAAAGGATGAATGTCGAGTTTAGGAAAAGCTTTGAAAAAGACTTGAGCAAAATTCGAGATGAAAGTGTACTTCAAAGAATATCAAGTCGTTATTGAAGAAATTGAAAAAGCTGAAAGCCTTGGAGATATCAATAATATTAAAAAGCTTAAATCTTCTGATGGTGATTATTATCGCATCAGAATTGGTAATTATAGAATTGGCTTAACAATCTCAGATGATATAATTATTTTTGTTAGAGCATTACAAAGAAAAGATATTTACAAATATTTCCCTTAATGTGCAAAGAGGAGAAAATTCGCGGAATTAGCAACCAAGTAAATAATGGTGTGGGAAATTATGCGAAGCTTGCGCGACGTAAGTCGTTCGCAATATTGGCATTAATATAGGTACTGCGGGAAATATTCCTTTGGCAATTTATCTTCCGGTAGTTGAGCGATTATTTAACCTTGATTTTGTGCTAGCCAAGCTTCTAAATCAGCCAAACCATTAAAATCAAGTAAAGCCTCTCCCAAGTCTTCCATTTGATTCAAAGGTAAAGATTGAATTTGCACCAGTAAAGCAGGTGGAACAGTTCCAACTTTACGACGAAGCAGTCGTGTAAGCATCGAAATGGCTGCTTCCTGTTGGATATCCTGATAAATTACAGACTCGCGCATAGCATCACTCCGCAATCATCTTTTAATTAGTCCCTTATCTAATACTAACCCAGCTAACACTGCTGTTGACGCTACAATATTGCTTTGGATGCGAGTATCATTTATTTCCTCGATAACCTCAGCAACTTGTTGTAATGTCCTGGCTTTATCATCAGTTTGGCTTAGGGTTGCAAAAGGTAACAAACCAGGAGTACTGAAAAATACATCACTTGGCTGCTGCCAAAGCCGAATTACCCTAAATTCATGACGGGTATTTTCCAAGACAAAAGCTGTTTGTTGAACTAACTCGGATGTGCTTGGTTGCAAATAAATCACATACTGAAGCATCCGTTTACGAGGAAATCTGCGATACACCCTCAACCGATAATCAGTCATACGAAAAGGAATTACAGCTTTTGGTTCAGTTTGAAATTCTATATGCAAAACCAAATCATCCGACTGCAACAAAATTAGGGCATCCGCTCGAATTGGTTCGAGGGATAATTCGGATGGGCTAAGTTCTGTAAGTTCAACAGGTTCACCAATTAGCCAGGTGGCAAAATCGGCAGAAAAAGACTCCGCTAAAAAGCGACAAACGTTATCAAACATAGTCTGAAATTATATCAGCCATGTTCACTGCTAGCTATGGGTTTTGTATAAGCGATGTCTACGATGGGCTACGCCAACGCACAATGTGTTAAAGGATTAGCGATGACTAGATGGCAGCCAATTTATTCTTGTCCAGGAGTGATTTTTAACGACCTTAAATGTATTACTCTATGAGAACCCACTAGCGCGTCTATTGCGGAGCAGTACCGTATTGGATTATGGATTATGAGGTTGAGATTCTTGGCTGTTTCCAAAAGTTAGGAATTGATGGGTAATGTTACATTTGGAGATATATAAGCCTCATCTCGCCACCCAACATTTTTAAAGATGGTATCTACTTTCCCCAGCCTGAACACAATTGATTTATCCCGCATTCGCCTCACGATTCGTAATCTTCAACCCCAACTAGTCGAATGGCGACGCAGACTCCACCAAAAACCGGAATTAGGCTTTCAAGAAAAGCTAACATCAGCCTTTATTGCTGAAAAACTTCAAGAATGGGGTATCGAACATCAAACAGGTATCGCCCAAACTGGAATAGTCGCAATTATCAAAGGTAAAAAAACTGGTAGCCAAAAAGTCCTGGCAATTCGCGCTGACATGGACGCATTGCCCATTCAAGAACTCAATGAAGTCCCCTATAAATCGCAACATGATGGGTTGATGCACGCTTGTGGACATGACGGGCATACTGCGATCGCATTAGGTACAGCTTACTATCTTCAGCAACATCGCCACAATTTTTCTGGTACTGTTAAAGTCATTTTCCAACCTGCTGAAGAAAGCCCTGGTGGTGCGAAACCCATGATTGCAGCCGGAGTTCTCAAAAATCCGGATGTTGATGCAATTATTGGACTGCACCTATGGAATAATTTACCATTGGGTGCGATCGGTGTTCGTCCTGGGGCATTAATGGCGGCAGTTGAATGCTTTGATTGTACTATTTTCGGTAAAGGTGGACATGGTGCTATGCCTCACCAAACAGTTGATTCGGTAGTTGTCGCTGCTCAAGTAGTAAATGCATTGCAAACGATTGTTTCCCGCAATGTCAACCCCATAGATTCAGCAGTTGTCACCGTTGGCGAACTTCATGCTGGAACCAAGCGGAATGTTATTCCTGATACTGCGAGAATGAGCGCTACAGTCAGGTATTTTAATCCCGAATTGACAGGCTTTTTCCAAGAAAAAATTCAACAAGTCATTAGTGGAGTTTGTCAAAGCGCAGGTGCAAAATATGACTTAAAGTACTGGTCTTTGTATCCCGCAGTGATTAACGATGTCGGGATGGCTGAACTTGTTCGCTCGATAGCTGAGGAAGTTGTGGAGACACCTTTGGGTGTAGTTCCTGAATGTCAAACAATGGGTGCGGAGGATATGTCGTTTTTCCTGCAAGAAGTCCCTGGTTGTTACTTCTTTTTAGGTTCTGCCAATCCCAGCAAAGATTTAGCCTATCCTCATCATCACCCTCGCTTTGACTTTGATGAAACAGCTTTGGGTATGGGCGTGGAAATGTTTGTTCGTTGCGTCGAAAAATATTTGGGTGGTGCCGATTAATGTAGCGTTGGAGAAACTTGCTTTTCTGAAGGTTATACAGTTTCTCCACAATCTGGCAACATGTAAATCTTTTTATCTCCCCATATCCGCATCAGTTTTATCCTAATTATTTAGGTAAAGCTGGTATATGGGGAGAAACTGGTTGGATATTTATAGTTTAGGAACTAATGCTTTCTATCCCCGAACCATTTAGCAGCCGCAAGTCCAATAATTGCACCAACAATCGGATTACTCAGAAACTTCAAAATTCCTGGTTGTTCGGCTAAAACTTCGCGGAAAATATCGGGATGATTGTGATAAGCAAATGATGCTAATTTACTAACATCATCAGCAGTCATTTTCCCAGGTGTATGAGTCGAAAGACCTAATTGCCGCTCTAAATTTCTATCATCCAATCCTCTTTCTTTGAGGTGTTTAAAGAAAGCACGAGCGACATCATCACGTTCATTAGGTTTGATTTGGGAAATTGCCTTTTGCAACTCCGGTTCCATTTCATTTGCAGGAATGCGATCGCTATTGAAAGAGCGACTAAATAAGTGCCGACGCTCGTCTGTAGTTGTGCGTTGAGCGAAATCGTCAAAATTTTGATATTCTCGTGAAGGGTCATTTTGCACATCATCTAGTGATTCGACATCTCCCTGTGCCAAATCATTCATGATTTCGCGTCTATATTTGTCACTATTACTCATATTGAGACTCCGGTTTTCTTTGTCTGTGATTGGTTGTTAGTTATTAATTACCTATCACCTATTAATAATTAATAATCAACCAACTAAGTGTATTGAATTTGATTACTTTGGGTATCATATTGCGCTGTTAAAATTAGTTTTTTATCAGGCGCATATACAAGTACTGTCAAATCTTGATTTGGGAAATTTTTATGGAACCCTTGCACTAAAGATTTAGTTAAAGTGCGGACTTCATTCGGACGAACTTGTGGGGAAATTACAATCCCTAATTTATTGTTATCACGAACGTAAGCATCTTTAATTAAGCCTTTAGATGTTTGTACTACCCAATCACCAAAACTTTGTCCAGATTGGGTATTTCCCCGTTCTAGAGCGGTATATGTTGAGCCCTGACTCAATACCGACTGATTTGGATTCCGGTCTAGTTGTGCGACATTACTACTGTTTCCACAGGCAGTAGTCAAAGTTAAAATGAGTACTAAAATAACAGTTGTTATTATCTTTCTACTCTGCTGTAGCAGATTCATTTTTTTACCCCCTGAATTTATTGAAGATATGGCGACATCTAATAAATATTGTTCAATTAAACAGACATTACAAAGCTTTGGGATAATTTGTTGATTTGTAGAGGCGCTCAATTAGCACCTCTACAATTTTTTAATCTACCCAGTGTTCTGACTGATTAGTATTTCTATATCTACTATTTCAGTTCTTTCTTGACATTATCTTTGACATCTTCTACACCGTGACGGACTTCACTTTCTGCCTGTTTAGCTTTTCCTTCAGCTTTATCTTTAGGGTCGCCAGTCACATTTCCTAAAGCTTCTTGAGCCTTACCTTCTACATTTTTAGCAGTAGCTTTTGCTCTATCTTCTAAACTCATTTTGACCTCTTAATTTATTTGATAAAAGCTATTCAAAGTTATCAACTGACTTTGAGTATTCTTTCGATTACTTCTATAAAGTAGCTTGAATATTCAAGATGACACTTCCGTCATGAGGCTAATAATTATCTCTGCTGAAAGGAGGAGAAAATAAAATAAGGGAATTAAAATCAGACCAACTGCGATCGCAGACTGAATAATCAGCAAATTCATTATCAACACAATACTGATATTTTCAGCACACATAATATCAGCTTCATCTAAATTATTTGTCAATAAAAACCCGATCACACTTAATTGCGATCGGGTTCAAGGTTATAAATATACTTTAAAGTGATGATTGTTGAATTCTAATTTATTTCTAATCAAGAAAGCCCATCAGCACTGGAGTATCATCAGTTTCATTTGAAGCGACAGGACGATTACCCATGACTGAGTAGGTTTCCGAAACTACCAAGGAACTGGAAGAGATGGGACGAATACCCGATACATTAATAGTGTCAATAACATCAATTTCATTGGCTCCAATTGGACGAATACCCATAATATTCATGGTTTCGACAACATGCAAATGACTAATACCAATTGGACGAATACCCGAAACAGAAATGGTTCCGGCGACTTCTAAGTCACTAGCTCCAATGGGACGCACCCCAGAGATAGCCAGAGTTTTGTCTTCGCGAACTTGGAGTTTGCTAGAGACTTCGTTTCCGTTGGATGATTCTGCTGACGCTGACATTTTAGTAGTTGGCTCGACTTTGTTTGCTACTTTTGTATCCTTGGTTTCGGCTTTAGCTTCTTTAGCCTCAGCTTTAACTGCTACTTTATCTGTACTGGTGGTTTGAGCTTGGTTGTTTTCAACTTCCATTATGGTTTCCCCCTTGAGCGTGGCGCGCTTTTGCCGAGGACTGGTTGGTTTACCAGTGCTGCTCATGCTCATGACCTATACCTCGTTTGTTAATTGAATTTTACAATACTTAGGAGATAGAAATTTTATCCTATACACTATTTGAGTTTAACTTCAAAAATGCTGGCATAGGTATATATATCTTCTAAATATTCATATAAGTAAAACTGAATAGTGAATATTGGTAAACTTTAGTAAAGAAATTTCCAGATAAATTCTCAAGAGTAGGGATTTAAAAATCATGATGCTGACTCTATGTATTCTGACCGATGATTACAGTTATCCGTTACTATAAGTTAGGGTATTTATAGTACGTTTGTATGACAAAATTTAGTCTTCAAGCACCTTTTGAACCAACAGGCGACCAACCAAGTGCGATCGCCCAATTGGTAAAATGGGTGAATGCTGGAAATACTTATCAAACCTTACTGGGGGCGACGGGAACAGGGAAAACCTTCTCAATTGCTAGTGTAATTGAGAATGTCGGCAAACCAACTTTAGTGCTGGCACACAACAAAACCCTGGCGGCACAGCTTTGTAATGAGTTGCGGGAATTTTTTCCAAATAATGCGGTTGAATATTTTGTTAGTTATTACGATTACTATCAACCAGAAGCTTATATTCCCGTTAGTGACACCTACATCGAAAAAACTGCTGCCATCAACGACGAAATCGATATGTTGCGACATTCCGCTACCCGTTCTTTATTTGAACGGCGCGATGTGATTGTTGTTGCCTCGATTAGCTGTATCTATGGTTTGGGTATGCCTGCTGAGTATCTGAAAGCCGCGATTCCTTTTCAAGTTGGCAGGTTAGTAGACCAGAGGGAAATACTGAAAGAACTTGTATCAATTCAATATAGCCGTAATGATATTGAAATGGGTCGGGGTAAATTTCGGGTGCGTGGTGATGTTTTAGAAATTGGTCCCGCATACGAAGATAGAATTATTCGGGTGGAATTTTTTGGAGATGAGATCGACGCGATTCGTTATGTTGACCCTGTGACGGGTGAAATTATCCAAAGCTTGCAAGCTGTGAATCTTTATCCGGCACGTCACTTTGTCACACCGGAAGAACGTTTGGAAGTCGCTTGTGAAGATATTGCTGAGGAGTTAAAACAGCGCAGAGTAGAACTTGAAGAACAAAGTAAACTCTTGGAAGCACAACGCATCGATCAACGTACTCGTTACGACTTAGAAATGTTACGGGAAGTTGGATATTGTAATGGTGTGGAAAACTATTCGCGTCACCTGGCTGGCAGACAAGCAGGCGAACCACCAGAATGTCTGATTGATTATTTTCCCCAGGATTGGTTGTTGGTAATCGATGAGTCCCATGTGACTGTACCGCAGATTCGTGGTATGTATAACGGAGATCAAGCTAGGAAAAAAGTGCTGATTGAACATGGCTTTAGATTACCGAGTGCTGCTGATAACAGACCTCTGAAGGCGGAGGAATTTTGGAATAAGGTAAATCAATGTATTTTTGTTTCGGCAACTCCGGGCACTTGGGAAATTGAAATTTCGGAAGCAAACATTGCTGAACAAATCATTCGTCCAACGGGAGTGCTAGACCCAGAAATTAGTGTTCGTCCTACGGAAGGGCAAATTGATGATTTGTTGGGGGAAATTAAAGACCGTGTTGACCTACAAGAGCGGGTATTAATTACAACTTTAACTAAGCGGATGGCGGAGGATTTAACTGAATACTTGCAAGATAATGGTATTCGGGTCAAGTATTTGCATTCAGAAATTAACTCGATCCAACGGATTGAAATTATCCAAGATTTACGGGATGGTAATTTTGATGTGTTGGTTGGTGTCAATTTATTACGGGAAGGTTTAGACTTACCAGAAGTATCTTTGGTGGCAATTTTAGATGCCGATAAAGAAGGATTTTTGCGTGCAGAAAGGTCATTAATTCAAACAATTGGTCGTGCGGCTCGTCACATTCGCGGGAAGGCGATTATGTATGCAGATAATCTGACCGATAGTATGGTAAAAGCGATTGATGAAACTGAAAGAAGACGCGGTATTCAGATGGCTCACAATAAGATGCACAATATTGTGCCACAACCGATCGCGAAGAAAAAATCAAGTAATGCAATTTTATCTTTCTTGGAAGTTTCTCGGCGTTTAAATTCACAGGATTTACAAGTTGTGGAGGAACATCTTGAGGAAATAACGTTAGAAGATATTCCCGATTTGGTAAGTAAGTTGGAAACACAAATGAAGGCAGCAGCAAAAAATTTGGAATTTGAAGAAGCGGCAAAATTTCGGGATAAAATTAAAAAATTGCGTGATAAATTAGTGGGAAGTTAGATTAACCTGACGGGGAGATGGGGAGCAAAAGTAGGATGCTGTTAGCACTGCGTAACGTACCATTTAGTATTCGTTCATAATTGCTGAACTGTATTGGCATCAATGCTGTCAAAGCTAATAGTCTACCAAACGTCAATTTTCGCTTGGCAAACTATTAGCAATACGGTTCGGAACAGCAAAAATGGTAGAAAAGTACAGCACTTTTGAGGTACGTGAGGTACACAAATTTCAGGTTAGCGTTTAAGCCTTTGAATTTTGATTGAGTGCTGTACCTCATAAACATTGAATATGCTGTATCTGCTGTAAGTCTTAATTTTTACGTTTTTCCCCTTTCCCCTTTAATCGAACCGAATTGAAACCACTAGAGTTAGAATCACTAATCAAACTCAGGGTAAATCAAAATTTTGTAGGTTTCCGGTGTTGGTTTAACTGCTTGTTCCACAGCTTTCGATAAATTTTCTAAGGAAATGCGATCGCTAATCAATTCTTTCACATTAATGCGTCTATTAAATACAATATCCGCCGCTAAACTTTGGATTTTAAAGGATGAGCTATAGCTTCCCATCAAATCGATTTCTCGACGATACAAAATATTTGGATTAACCGGAATTTCCATCTCATCGGGAAATTCTGCAAAAAATAAAATCTTCCCACCTTTACGGGTACAATCCAAAGCTTGAAAAAAAGCTTTATCGCTGGGAACCGCCAGTAATGTCACATCCACACCCATTCCATTCGTTAGTGCGTGAATTTTGCTTTGTAAATCAGTATCTCGCGCATCAAAAGCGGCTTCGGCACCAACCTGTAAAGCTTTCTCAATCCGAGAGGGAATTAAATCGGTAGTTATGGCTTTGGCACCGAAATATTTCACCAACATTACAAACATTAACCCAATTGGACCTGCTCCTGTAATTAAAACAGTTTGCCCAGGTTGAATATTTGCCTTTTTCACAGCTTTGAGACAGCAATTAGTTGGCTCCACAAAACTAGCTTCCTCAAAACTAATATCATCGGGGATGGGAATTAAACCCCCATGATTAACAATATGTCCGGGAACCTTTACATATTCAGCAAAACCTCCACCACTAGGTGCAAAACCAGCAGTGGTGACAATATTTTTATAGGTATCGCACATTGAATAATTTTCATTTAAGCAATAGTCACAGCGCATACAGGGAATATGGTGCATTACCGCAACACGCTGCCCAATTTGCCATTTTTTCACATTC
Organism: Calothrix sp. NIES-4101; assembly: GCA_004296455.1. GTDB lineage: Bacteria > Cyanobacteriota > Cyanobacteriia > Cyanobacteriales > Nostocaceae > Brunnivagina. The sequence continues at coordinate 1,164,325 of AP018280.1, read as the reverse complement.
GCACCTACTCCAGCGATGACACCCGCAGTCTCATGCCCAAAAATGCGGGGTGGTTCATAAAGGGGATAAAGAATTTTTTTGATATCAGATTGACATAAACCGACAACTTTTACCTGTACCAGCACCTCATCCGGTTCTAAGGATGGTACGGGAATTTCCTCATAGGATAAATTGTTGACACCACGAAATACCTGTGCTTTCACGTTGATTCTACCGCGATCGACGTTTATAGATGTAGCATTTTGTGGTGTTTCTCGGCTATCTTTCCCTGGGATTGAAAAAAGGGCGATCGCACTTTAGTAAACGGCATAATGAGGTTAAATTAATTCCTGAATACATGCAGCGTGCCCAAATTATTGGTGTTAGTCGAGCATTAGGTGAATTTGAAAGTGTAATAGAAAATTTTTTAAATGAGAGGTAAATATTTATTTTTTTAATGTAAATCGCTTCTCACAGGCTAATGCAAATGTATATTATATTATTATTTAACTTAAATTCAAAAAATGCTTGACACTATTCACAACATTGATAGCATCACGTTCATTTGTAAATTGGCGATAAATAATTACATGTTTTAATGGTACACATAATTTTTTTGATTTAAAGGCGATAACTGGGCGATAAAGCATTTTATATCTACCCATTTGTCGTTCTGTATAAATTTCAAAAATGTCATCCAATGAATATTCATTAACTAGATTACAAAGTAAACCATTGCGAGTAATTATTACCTGATTCAGACTTTTATAAAAAGTACATGTTTCGACAGGTGAAGCCATCAAATATATTCCGAAAAGGCTCACTAAAATACCCAGTAAAAAAGATTCGGAAAATTTACCCCAGTAATGATTACGAGTAAGAAGATGTGGTTGTTGGGAGTTAATAAAATCGTTAATTTGATTTGTAATTAGCTGATTTTGATCAAAACTACCAGGTGAAAACGGGAAAACCTCTCCAAAAGAGGTACTAACTGCTACTTGATATGTCGTACCACCTTTACCACGACTTTTGACAATCATATTTGCCTGTTGAGGATCATAAAAATTCTGCTTTTCCACTCCTCGAATTAAATATAAATGATGAAATTCACAATTTATTTTGTTGGCAGAAAAACGCTGACAATTCAGATTGACAGTAACAGGTTCATAAAATAAACCATTAATCAAAAAAATTATCACCCCAATAATAGTTAAACTTCCCCATACCCAAGAATCAACTGGTTTCTGTCTCAGCGCCAGTTTAGTGCTGCTAATTGCGACAACTTTCATCTATTTTCCCCTGTTCAAGAGAACTTATAGTTCTAGTATTCCCAGGCACAGGCATATCTTTCGGGTTTTAGATATTTTTGCTTTCTATAGCTGCGCTAACAACACCCTAATTTTGCACTTTATTTAATTATTTAATTTATATTCCTTAATGGTTACAGCACTTTACAGCAAATCAAATCCTGATACTCTACTTGGTTTTGCCCCAATTCATAGAAATACACTTCCTCCAGTCTCTTGCCTAAGAATAGCCTCCCTGAGAGAATATGGCGAAACCAATGCAAGGAAATTATGAATCATCAAACATACACTACAGATGTCCTCGTTGTCGGTGGAGGAACAGGAGGAACCGCAGCTGCTGTTGCATCTGCAAGAATGGGTGTAAATACTATATTGGTTAGCGAATTTTCCTGGTTGGGAGGAATGCTAACTAGTGCAGGTGTTCCTGTACCAGATGGTAATGAACTCGAAGCATTACAAACAGGAATTTGGGGTACTTATCTCCGGGAATTGGAACAGCGTCAACTTGGTGGTTTAGATAATAGTTGGGTAAGTTTTTTTAGTTATGAACCGCGTATCGGTGCCGAAATATTTGCGGATTGGGTGCGAAAGTTATCAAATCTGCATTGGATTTCCGGATATGTACCCTTAGAAGTGTTGCGTCAAGATGACTGCATCACAGGTGTTAGGTTTGCAGATTTCACCGTCAAAGCCAAAATCACCATTGATGGAACTGAATTAGGGGATTTATTGGCTTTAGGAGACATACCCCATCGGTGGGGTTGGGAATTACAGTCTGAGTTTGGAGAAGCGAGCGCACCAACTACCTTTAATTCTCTCACACAGAAATATCCTGTCCAAGCTCCCACTTGGGTGGTAGTCATGCAGGATTTTGGAGAAGAGGTAGCACCAGAAATTTTGCCAGCACCAAACTATGATGAATCGCGATTTGTCGGCGCGTGGGATGGTTACGGTGGTGAGAAATTCCTGAATTACGGACGTTTACCGGGAAATCGTTTGATGATTAACTGGCCCCTCAAAGGTAATGATTGGGGTGAAGGTGTTGGTAGATTAGTAGAATCGGCAGCAAAACGTCAAGAATTTTTGCAGGAGTGTTTTTGGCATAGTCAAAACTTTGCTTACTTTATTCAATCACAACTTGGTCGTCGCTACGGTTTGGCTGAGGATGTTTTCCTCAGCCAAAATCCCCTGCAAAATCAAAACAGGGCTTTTGCGCTGCATCCCTACTTCCGCGAAAGTCGTCGCTTAGTTGGCTTAAGCACAGTATGTGAACAGGATATTCTCCCTATACCTGGGGGTAACGTTGCCGCTTTGCACCCAGATGCGATCGCAATTGGCAATTATGCTAACGACCATCATTATCCTGATATCAAGTTTAGCTTACAACCTAAATCAATTCGCTGGGGTGGACGTTGGACGGGTACTCCTTTTACTATTCCCTATCGCTGTGTTGTTCCCGCAGATATCCAGGGTTTTTTTGTTTGTGAAAAAAATATCTCAGTATCTCACATTGCTAATGGTGCGACTCGGCTTCAACCTGTGGTGCTTAGTATTGGGCAAGCTGTAGGTACAGCAGCAGCATTATGTATCCTGGAAAATCAATCTCCTCAGTGTTTATCTGTAGAAAAGCTTCAACATACCTTATTGGAAACTTCACATACACCCACTGCGATCGCCCCTATTTTGAACTTGGAGTTAAGTCATCCCGATTGGTTACATTGGCAAAAATATTACTTGGACAATCCTTCTGACTATCCACCTAGTGGCTATTGTCCTCAGTCTGATGATGCTCAGTATTTATACGAACTCAAAAATTACGTAATAACACGCAACATAACTGCGTTTGTTGGTAATTTCCAATCTTTAAATCAGCAAGATTACAGATTTACGGTTGTAACCCCTGCCAAATATCAAGGACAGACTTGGCAGTTAGTAACTTTGCGATCGCACATTGATTCCCAGTTGCAAAAAATAAATGATGGCGAATCCCTGAAGCTTTGGGGTCGCTATAATTCCGCAGGCAACTGGTTAATAGTAGAACAAGTAAATATATGAGGTTTTTATATTGAGTAAAAAAAAATACTTTTCCGAAAATGTCCGGGAGCAGTAAAAGAAACTAAGTATTAGTGGATGGAGAGTTCTAAAACTAACATCTTCTATGCGTGTTGCTATCTCATTTTTAATCACAACTGTCTTCTTCGGTTCCTTAACCGTTAATAACCAGAATCTGTTGCAATCACCTATTGCAACTCAGCAGAAAATGGCTTCTACAAGCAAGTCAGGTAATAAAACGAAGAAACCACAACAGCCAATTCCCCACCGTGGTAGTGGTCGCCGCGATTTCATCAAATATTCTGTTTTCAGCAGCGTTGATGTCTGAAAAGTATTATTGATTATCTGTGTAATCCTAAAATGATTGTAGTCAGCAACATAAGTAGTCTTTACCAGAACAATCGAATTAATACATTAATTATAGATTGCTTAGTCACACATTGAACAGTTGAGACGGATACAATACTAGTATTATTCCTGTATTACTTAAAGGGATTTTTACTGGTTGTGATTTCTCAATTTTGCCTTGATTGACAAGAACAAGAGCATATCATCCAAACAGACAGCAGTCAGAATTTTCTCACATGGCATCAATCCTGAAATTTTGCGGGATTATTACCTTTGAGGCTTTGAGCTATCTATGCAGCAATATCCTTGAAGCGGTTTATCAAAAGCAGGGGATCTAAATTTGGATTGTTACAATGTTTGGGGAAATAGCCCTCAGGTAATCCCCAATACTTAATTATGAGGAGTCGCCTAACAATTACAGTTACGGTTCGGCTTCATTCCAGCAATTTTCCAAAACCGGCGTTGCTGCAATTGAAATTTTGTCATATCCCATATCCCTATCTTCGGCTATAGCTGGATTTTGGCTATTTTATTTAATTCAATAGATTATGGATATTTATGAATTGCTGAAAACAGCAAGCTTTGGTGTTTGATTGTGAATATTGTTGCTAAATCTGCAACTGAATTCCATCGCCCACCGTTCTGCATCCATAAGTTAAGTCAAAACAAGAATCAATATACTACAATCGTATCTGGTGCGTAATACCAAAAATCCAAATCTAGTTGTGGATATATTCTCCTCGCGTCACATAGCCGAAAAATTCTGTATACCACTAGAATATCAGTCGGTGTCAACACTGTACTACTTCTGAGTACAGTGTTGAGTCTCAATATCTATTATTTGATTGCTGATTGCCTAAGTCGATCGCAGTTACAATATCCTAACGCAGAATATTAAGAAAATATAAAAATTAGCTCCTTACCATTTTGATGATGGTGCATTATCCCAATAAGTTTGTTAATATCAAGCTTTCAACTTGATATTTTCCTCAAAGCCTGATACTGTGGTTGAAATTTTCATCGACAACCTTGTTGGCAACTGGTACATGGGGAATTATTTTGAATTTCTAAAATAATTAAAATTTGTATATTTTTTCGGGATTGACGGGCAGAAAGTGGAATAAATAGTAAAAAATAAAGAAAATATTAAATTTTATTCATGGGTAAAAACATGAAGTTAGGACGATTGTTGGTTTTTTAGGCTGAAATAGCTCAAGTAACTCCGACAATCTCACTGAAATTTGTTAGGTTTAGTGTTGGATACTAAAAATTATTCAAGATGGTATATTTTCAGCAAGTTTTAAAGAAAAAGATTATGATGCGCTCAGGAGCATATTTGTAAATGCAATTACTTCCACAGCCTCGACATAATAAACATCGTCCCAAACTCAGTTCTGAACAAGTAATTGAGGAATCCCCAAACCGGGGTATTGAAGAAAAAACAAATGCAGATATTATTAATAGTGAGCCATTTATTGCGAAAAGACGCACAGCAGTTCCTATGGAGCATCAGATTACGCCTAAGCTATTGGAACTAGCCTCTCAAGATAGTTTCCCCGCTGTAGGAAGAAGAGAGAAGCGTCATTCTCGAAAAATCGCCAACTCGGAAACAGAAGAAAGAGTGGCGATTTTTATTGATGGAGCCAATCTTTTTTATGCAGCAATGCATCTAAATTTGGAGATTGATTACACCAAGTTGTTACGCTCTCTAACTAAGGGCAGACAACTTTTAAGAGCATACTTTTATACTCCTGTTGATAACAGCAATGAGAAGCAACAGGGGTTTTTATTGTGGATGCGTCGTAATGGCTATCGCGTTTTTACTAAAGATTTAGTCTATCTTCCTGATGGCTCAAAGAAAGCAAATATGGATGTGGAAATTACCGTAGATATGCTAACTTTGGCTAGATACTGTGATACCTTAATTTTGCTTAGTGGTGATGGTGATTTAGCCTATGCTGTCAATGCTGTTGCCTATCAAGGTGTACAAGTAGAAGTTGTCAGTTTGAGTTCGATGACTAGCGAGAGTTTGATTGATGTGGCTGACTGCTACACTGATTTGGACGAAATTCGCGCAGAAATTCAAAAATAGAGGGAGGATAAGCAGGGAGAGTGGAAATTAAAAATAGAGAATTTCCAGAAAAAAAGAATTTCTGATGACTTTTTTCTTCTCCCTATCCCTAATTCTGTCTTTTGGGTAAAGTAACAATTACTTTTGTCCCTTGTCCAATGCGGCTGTCGAGGGTGATATTACCACCATGTAAGTCAACACAAGACTTTGCGATCGCTAATCCTAAACCAGTACCGGGAATTGTGTCAACATTGCTGGCACGGCTAAAGGATTGAAAGAGATTTTTTTGTTCTTGGCTGGGGATACCAATACCATTATCTTGAATGGAAAAGATAATTTCAGTGTCTTTGCCAATCAGGTGAAACTCAACATCACCACCATCAGGGGAATATTTGATGGCATTGGAGATGAGATTGATGAAAATTTGCCGTAGTAATCCCCTGTCTCCCCAAAAACCTTGACAGTTACCATTGATTTTAAAGGTGAGTTCGTGTTTTTCTCCAACTGTTAAGCGTTGTTGTTCCATCAATTCGGAAAAAAAATGTAGCAAGTCGAGGGGAATGGGCTTGAATTTGGTTTTTTCCAGTTCAATTTGATTGACTTGTAACACCTCATCAATGAGTTTTGACAAATGTCTAGCTTTGTCTTCAATCATTTCTAGAAATCTTTGCTGTTTACAATCATCTAATTTATCGCCATGCTGTTTGAGAGTTGAGGCAGCAGCCAAAATAGAAGCTAGAGGTGTACGGTACTCGTGGGAGACTGTAGCAATAAATTGGGATTTAAATCCATTCAGTTGCTTTTCTTTGTTTAATGATGCTTGGGTTTGGGCAAGTAATTCTGCTTGTTGAATCGCAATTGCTAGCTGTACCGCCACTTCATTGAGCATTTCAACTTCGTCGGGTTGCCATACCTTAGCTGTTTGACTTCCTTGCTGGCATTGGTGGGCTACTAATAAACCCCAAATTCTCGCTTCATGATTTAACTCTTGACTGAGATTAATTGGTACAATCAGGTTTGCTTCCCGATTAAATAATTGCTCAAATACTTCATGGGGATGATCGGGTTGATGTACACTAGCTGCATAGATATTGCAAATTTCTCCCTGACATTGCCAATGGTTACTTGCTCCCACGACTGCAATTTCGTAACTATTGAAGATTGACGTGCATTCGATAGGATGACGATTATTTGCTAATGATTGAACTATTTTCTCACCTGCCGTACCCAAAGCAAACTGATATAATACTACGCGATCGCATTTAAGTAATTGCTGAACTTCTGCCACTGCTGTATGTAAAATCTGTTCTAAATCTAAGGATTCGCGAATTCGCAATGCAGTTGTGGCAATTAATCGCTGTTGTCTATTTTTTTTACTCAATTGGGTTTGCAAACAAGATTGTTTAATGGCATTACGCACTGCTAACTGTAATACATCTGGTTTCAAATTCTGCTTGACTAAATAATCTTGAATGCCTTTTTTCATAGCTTGCACGGCGACTTTTTCATTCCCTTGTCCCGTCAGCATAATCACAGAACTATGAGTATCAAAGTAATTATTTATCTTTTGATTTTCTAACCTTTCTAGAAACTCAAAACCACTCATATCCGGCAAGCAAAAATCAAGCAATATCGCATCAAATTGCATCTGTTGCCACAAAGATAGTCCAGTTTCCGCCGAATCTGCATCCACTATCTCGTAAGAAAAGTGAGTATCCTTCAACAAGTATCGACGATAGATTTTTCTATCTTCCGCGCAATCATCAACGATAAGCAGCGTGCGAGAATTCAACATGGCAAGTCGGGAGATATGAATCTCACCTATTTAGGTGTTTACATATTGCATAGTTCTAAATTCAAATCTAAACAAATTACCAAAACAATCTAAATAAATTATTAAAAATCTTTACCCAAATTATAACGGAAAATAGGGTATGGGAAATTGGCAAGAAGCCAAACAAGGGAAACAGGGAAAGATAATATTAATATTTCTTTACCATGTTCCCGTTTATCCTACTGCCCATTCGGTGATACGTTTGTCTCCAACCAGTAGTCAACAAAAGCACGAACAATATTCTGGAGTTCTTCAGAATTCATTGGTTTGATTAAATAGCCATTTGCACCTTTTTGGTAGCACAATTGAATATCTTTAGGGTTTGAAGACGTTGTAAACACGACTACGGGAATTTCGCGAAAATTACTATCTTGTTTGAGTTGTTCCAGGACATCACGTCCGTCTAAACCTGGTAAATTTAAATCAAGGAGTATCACTGATGGTCTTGGTGCTGTTTGAGGATTATTATAAATTCCCTCATGTTTGAGATATTCTAAAGCTTCATCTCCATTGCAACAGCGATAAACTGGGTTTTGAACTGACATCCGTTGCATTAAACGTTGCAGTATTTTAAAATCCTCGTTGCTATCTTCAACAACAAGCACTGGTTCGCAAACTTGTTTTATCATAGTGAGATTTGAACTGAATTTTTAGAATTGATTTAAAAAAGTGAATTTAGTCTTTTTCGTTAACTAATATTTAAGTGTAAATAAAAAGGTTGAACCTTTGCCATCGGTTGAATCTACCCAAATTGTACCGCCATGTCGTTCAATAATTTTTTTAGCGATTGCCAGTCCCGCACCTGTGCCTCCACCATATTTTTCTTGTGAGTGCAAGCGTTTGAAGAGGCGAAAGATAATTTCTTGGTGGCGAGATTTAATCCCGATACCGTTATCGCGGATGTAGAAGACTGGGAATTTCCCATATTGGCGATGATTTGGAGAATTATGAAGATTTTCTGGAATTTCCTCAGGAGAGGCAAAAAAACCGACTTCTACCCATTTTTTAGTGTGATCATTATACTTGAGAGCGTTACCAATTAAGTTACTAAATACCTCATTAATCAGAACCGTGTCACATAAAATCGTTGGTAAGCTGCGAGGAATCAGAATATCGAAGGATTCAAGTTTGCGGCTAGCACGGAACATTTCACATACTGCATCGACTACTATATTTAAATCAGTTGGTTGCGATCGCAATTCTGCTTGTCCTAACTGAGATAATCGCAGCAAAACATCAATCAGCGCATCCATACGCTGAGTTAAGCTGACTAAGGTATTCAAGCAGCCAACTCCTTCAGCGTCGAGAAGATGGGCATAGTCTTCTATTAAAATTGTCGAATAGTTATGAATACCCCGCAATGGTTCCTTCAAGTCGTGGGAAGCCGCATAGGCAAAGGAATCAAGTTCGTGGTTACTACGTTCAAGTTCGAGATTGATTTTAGCAAGTTCGTCAGCTTTGTGAATCACAATCCCAACAATGGCGTTACGTAAATCGGAGGCGCTATCCAACTCACACTGTTGCCAAGGTATAGCAGTCAAGCGAACGATTTCTTGCCATAACTCGAAGGAATGACGCGGTGAAAGTGTCAAACTCCCATCATCCCTTCTTTGGATTGAATCCCCAGGATTGCCAGCCCAATTCACTGTTTGTAAAACTTCGGGGCGAAACCAGAGAATGTAGTAACGCAATACGCGAGAAATTGGCAACAGCAACAAACCGCTAGCGGTGTCCTTTTGAGCTGCGTAATCAGGGAATAATTTCGGCAAAGAATTAGTAGCCCATAAATCTTCACCAATATGAGTACCAGCCCATTCAATTAATTTGTGAATCTCTGGTACTGTGGGCGTATTGCCAACTAAAGTAATGTCATCACCCAGACAAACCGCACAACCGGAAGCACTGACAACATCCAGCAACCGAGGTGCAGGATGAATCAATGCATCCATAAAGTTGTCACTATTGGAGATAGAAGCAATAAATTGTGATTGGAGAGACTTGAGTTTATTTTTGTAACCAAGTTCAGCTTGAGCCAGTTTATTTCCCAATTCTAGGGATACAATTTCTCCCAAGAATTTACAAGCAGTTCTGAGTTCGTAAGGAAGATGTGTCGGGGTGCGGTTGTGGCAGGAAATTAATCCCCATAGTTTTTGTTCGTGAATGAGGGAGATAACTAGAAGTGAGGCGACACCCATATTCTCATGAAACTCAAGGCAGCAAGAATCAAAGCTTCGCAGTATCGAATTACTTAAATTCAGAGGTTGATGGGTTTGGGGATTTTCGCTAGGAATAAGATGACTAAACTCCACTTTAAAGTTGGGAATAAAGCGGAGTAAACAGCTGGTGTAGAGATTTTTAGAGGTTTCGGGGATATCAGTGGCTGGGTAATGTAGTCCTAAGTATGGTGATAAATTATCATCTTTAGCTTCGCCGATTACTGAACCAGAGCCATCTAAATCGAATTTATAGACCATTACCCTGTCAAAACTAGTAATTTTTTTGACTTGTTTAACAACAAGATCAAAAAATGTGGCGATGTCTGCCGTTTGTTGGATTTGCACGATGACATCATTCACCAAGCTATGAAAACTTAAAAAACTCATTTCCTGATTGGAGTGAATCGGTTCGAGTTCGAGAATGATGCTAGTTCCGCTACGATGAATTATGGTATCGAAATATTCTACTGGTGATTCTGCCGTCAATTGAGTCAGCTTGAGTTTGAGTGAGGTAGAAATATTTGGCGTAGTGGCGATTTCTGGAATTGCAGTGATTTGCTCTGCGTCAAATAAAATATCTAAATGTTGGTTGAGGATTACTTGAGGTTTTTTGCCCAAAAAATGTTCGACATTATCACTCACCTGTAAAATCACCAGCGACTCGCTTAATGCCAACAAGACACCGTGAGGTTGAATTGAGCCAGGTATATGAATTTGGTTGTAAGTTTCAGGCTGGCTCATAATTGCAAGCTCAGTTCATAGTGCTGAGTTCCAGGTACTAACTTTCCATTTCTTCTCTATTTTCCCTTATTTCTTGAACAATTTCGGAAGCGATCGCAAATCTTGCAAACTATAATTAAAGGCTTTCCCAGTTGTCATGAGTTGATAACCAGCAACAAACAAAGCTGCCGATACGAGAATGGCGAATAAATTGATAGAAGCAAATACATTCCCCGTAAATAAGATTAATGCAGCCCCCAAGGCAATTAAAACCCAGCCCCAATTACGATGAAAACGACGTTGAAATAAGAAGACAGCACCGGTGACACAGAGCAAGACACCAGGAATACGCACAAATATGCCAACATGTGTATTTGCCGCCACAAGAATTGTCGAAGCAACCATCAAAGCCAAACCGACAATTTTACTTGTTTTATCAACTGCTCTGACTGGAGCTTTTGGGGCAACTTGCGGTTGCAGCACAGTTTGACTGGTTTTCATGATTTGCTTTGGCGGTGAATTTTGTTTATGTTGAAAAATCAAAGTCACCTGATTATCTTTACCCAAAGAAATGCGATCGCCTAATGATAACAAATAGCGTTGTTTGGGTTCTAATAAGACATCATTGAGAAAAGTACCATTCACACTACCCAAATCAATTAAGTAATAACTATTACCATCAGCTTGGATTTCTGCATGTTGGCGAGAAACAATATCAGTTCCAGCGAACACAGAAACGTTGATATCTGGGATGATCAATTCATTTGGCTTACCAATCCGAATTACTGGTTGATTTGCAGGGACATCAAACGAAGTATTCGATTGCACATGCAATAATTCTAAAGCCAAATCAATATTGTTTGCTGTTTCTATATTTTCTTGCATACATTTCTTGTACTTGTAACTCGTAAATCCCAAAAACCTAAAAAACACATATATAGCAATCCTAAATCATTTCTCTAAAACTCTCGCCCCGTTTTATTCTCGCAACGTCCCCTTACCAAACACATCAACCTCATGTTCCCTAGCCTTTTCCATCTCACTCACATAACCACACCGCGCATCAGGAAAAGCATCACAATAGCTCACATAAGGTTTAATATCTAAAATTGGAGTTTGATCGAGTAAATCAATTCCCTCCACATGCAAAACCAAACCCTCAACTTTAATTAACTTCGGCGCACTAAGTCCGATAGGATTAGGACGATGGGGGGCACGAGTTGCTAAAGTTCCTCGACGCACACGCGGTCCCCGTGGGAGAATCACAGTAGGGTTCCAGTGCTTATTCAGGTGTAACCAAGAAATTATCCAGATACGTTCAAAACTTTCCATATCCTTGAGAGCGATCGCAGGTATGATATGGGGGAACAGTTCGATCTGAGCTACTACTGGTTGATAATCTTTAGGTATCGATTGCAGTTGCGATTGTCGTGGTGTTCCATGTCTTTCTTTGTAAGGTGAATGCACCACACCAATTGGATTTAAAGTAATTTCCTGGGGAAAGTTAACAGCTTCGATATAGTTTTTTGGGGGAAATTTCGGCATCTTACTTTTGAGTATTTCTGACAATCACTATTAATATCAAGTCCGGCTTATCAATTATCATTAATTTTGCTTCGCACTCCCTATCTCCCCACTTCGATATCGGTTTTATTTTCTAACCTGAGTTCGGGTTAAGAGTTTTGTTTCCATTTGAATTAAGAAGCCTTGCAATTAGTCGATTGCAAAAACTTTTGTCTTTCTTATTTGGAGGGGGCTTGGGGGACGCAACCGTCCGAAGTTTTGTGGAAGGAAACCTTCCCCACAAACTTCACCCAATTGGGGGTTTGGGGGAGAATCCCCCAAGTCTTGGTTTTAGTTGTAAATAAATATTCAGTTGATTCAAGGAATTGTGCTGAAATTGGAACAAAGTAACATCACAACCATTATCTCAGCTTATCCCGAACTCAGGTTTTCTATTATTCAGGTAACTCTGAAACTACGCCCATTACCCAATCAAGCAATACTTCCCCGCTTCCGCGCTTCTTTATAGGAAGTTCCCACATTTTTCAAACCAGCCTTAATCATTTGCCTTTCCAAAAGCGAGAAAAAACGAGTTTTATCGCCACCCCTCACCACCGCTTGATTATGAGCTTCCGCAATTGCCACAGGATAGCCGTAACCTTTTTGTACCTGTGCCAAAGTCAATCCCAAAGCCTGATTAAACAATGTTGTATCTTCTGTCACCCATTTTGGTATTTCAATTCGGGCAATTTCCGTACCTACATGTAGATAACAAAAGTAGATTTGCTGGTCTTGGTACAAATCAAGAATCTTGGCATTACTCTGCCAGAGAGGGCCACGCTGTCCAGGCTGAAGTTGAGTCGCCCAGAGAGCGCTATCACGGAGTGGGTCAAATACTTTACAAGATACTTTTTCGAGTTGATTGGGGCAAAAACTAACACAATCAGGAACAGGATGCGTACATGCTGCCAGACGTAAAAAATTTGTCGCTTCCACATTCCGGGAAGCACTTAAATATCCCATCAAAGGTACTTTTGCGGCTTTCATTTGTCCCCAAGCTTCCAGAATCGGAGGTAAGATTGTTTCTCTGGCTTCCAGGGGAAGTTGTTCCAGGAACCAGTAAATTAATGAACCATCCACCATTGCTAAAGTGGGGATTTGCGGAATATTCTTGTCTTTATTTTCTACATTTTCTACATTTTCCCCCTGCTCCCGAACTACTTGACAGGATAATTCCGCCAGAACAGTTGCTTCACTGGCGGTACGCAGGAAACTCATCCATTCTTCGGTGCGGATACCCCATTTTCGTGATGCATACAAGTCTTCAGGACGGTAAAATACCTCTGGCAAGCTATCAAGAAGAGGGTGTTTATTTTGTCCATAATGTAATACAATTCTACCAATATTAATCAGATAACAATAGGCAATTTCGTGGTGGTTAGGTGCAATTTGCGAACCATCTGTAGCGATAACAGTATGTACTTTTGGAGGTACCGGAATATCAATACGAGTATTTAGAGGTTCAATTGGTGTAGCATTAGCAAAGAGAATCCGATCGCGCCATTTATCTTGTTTCTCTACTATTTCCTCTTGGCGGATAAATGCATCTTTGAGATGTTTCTCGGCTAATTCTAACCGCTTTTGACTGGCGATCGCTTCTTGTGTTAAATGTTGACTTAATCCTTGAATTTGCCTTGTTAATTTTGTTAAATCAAGCATAATATTTTCAGTTATAAGTGTTGATTACCCTAGCTTGTTTACCCTAGAATTTACTAAATTACTAACTCCGTATTATGTAGCTTTAGCTGTTCCCATGAGGTGTTTCATCACAACAGAAATTTTCCCAAGAGTATCACAAATTATTATCTATCATTTCCCCTTTTTCTCTGTCACCCATAAATATTAATGCATGACTAAATACTTTCCTTTAGAAAATGGAATATATGAAGTCAAACCGGGAATGGTTCGTTTTGGTTCTGACTTTGGGAATGGTATCGCTGATAGACAAGTATTTCAATTCGATGATCAATTTCCTGATTATCGTAGCGTAAAGATGCGATCGCGAGCCGAAAAATTAAGCAAATATTATCAAACTCATAACTATTTCCATCATCTTGCTCAGGCTGTTGCTCGTCTAATTATCTCTCGTCTCACTCTCGAACACCCCGAATACTTTCAAGTTGAAAATCAACTGGAGAATTTAGCCAATATTAATTTTGCCTTGAATTGCAAATTGACTCAAGAAAAGCTATATTTCGATGCCAATTACCAACTTCAACAAGTCGAGATGTCTGCACAATCAATTTCCCCAGCTTACATTTCCACACTCGATGCATTAGCCGCACAAGTACAAGAAGATATTACAGTTATTTGTCGCACCACTAATGATTTTAACTGGGTAAGTGCAATTCATTTGTGTTTCCCCAATCATTGGTCAGCAGCAGATAAAATAGGTAAAGACTTTGCAAAAATTCATGAATCCGTCGCCGGAATGGAAAAAATTAACCAACGGGGAAATGCGATTGTCAACACCATGATTACCCGTGAACCAATGGTACGATTTGCTTGGGGATTAAGTACCGATACTCAGCTTAACCACCATCCAGAAATATCTCCAAATCTACCAATTCCCGAATCTCAAAGTCGAAAATTTGATCTTCATAACCCCCAGTTGTATCTGAGAATTGAACGTCAAGTAATTTGGGGTTTACCTGAATTTAATGCAGCTATTTTTACAATTCGCACCTATTTTCAAGATGTCGCCAAAATCAAACAAGATACAGCAAGGCGACACAAACTTATTTCGGCGATTAACTCCATGACTCGAAACTCCCTTATTTATAAAGGTTTGCTGACAAGTCGAGATGATATTTTGCAATGGTTACAAGATGGAGATGATATCAAGTCTTGATAATCTGTTCTTATGAATTTTTCTCTGCTTCCAACTTAATAATAAATCTGGAAATGCTATGCTATTGTGCTTATGCAACAATCTGGCAACACATAAAATAAATCTCCGTATCTCTCCATCTCCACGTCATCGCGTCTCTAATATCATGTTCGGCTAATCACTTGCAATTAAAATTTCTCCGCGTCTCCGCATCAGTCTTAATAACAAGTATTCAACTAGACATGATATCATTTCACCCTTGACAAAAACTGCCTCCCACAATCCTTGCAGATATATCGTTGTTTCTCATGCCTAAATCCATTTTTCGATAAGTTTCGAGAATCACATTGCGGACAACTTATCATTACTTTATCATTACTTTTCTCTCCATCATAAGGACGTAGGTAAGCAATCAATAATTGTTCGATTTGCTCAAATATTTCTTCTCGATGGGGTTTTGAACTACGTAAAGCGACTACAATCAGAGCATTTGCCGCTTGTACACAAACCTCCGCAATCAAATTACATTGTTGTTGAGTGAGTGCCGGGTTTCTGGCTTTGAGTAAATTTGCTTGGAAATCTATTCCCTGTTGCGTCAAACTATCGTCGATGCGTTGAAACATCGTCTTGGAAGTGAAATATTGAATAAAAAGTAACCTCGATGTGGGTTCGTCAAATACTTCTTTGTAAATTGCTACCATTGTTTTGATAAATTCCTCGAATGGTAGTTCAATAATGTTGAGATTGCTGATTTTTGCCCAAGCAGCACCAACTCGTTCCAGATGACGCAGTTCTAAAGCTTGAAAAATCGCCAATTTATCGGGAAAAAACTGATATACAGAACCAATCGCTGTATCCGCACAATGTGCGATCGCATTCATTGTCGCACCTTCAAATCCCACCTCATCAAATACTTTCACAGCTGCCTCCAAAATGCGATCGACTCTTTCTTGACTTCGTTTTTGCTTAGGTTGGCGGCGCATTTTTGGGTTTTCGGATGCTGGGTTCATGGGATTTTAGATTTTGATATTTAATAAGTATTTTTTATATTACATATAAATTCTTGACAAACATGAGGATTAACTCATATTTTAAATATAGAGACGAATTATTAATCCTATTTCCACGACTTACCCGCAAACAGTAAATTTCGCTATTGCGAACATTCCCCGTTGCCATTCCCCTAGGGTAGTAAGCAATTACAAAGCCTTACTTATCCTCAGTTCTAATTTTAAATCTTGCACAACACATCTGAAAATTATGCTGGGATTTTCTAAATAGGAAATCACTCAGTTTCCGTCTCAATTTCATAATTGGCTTGATATTTTTTTGAAAATCAGGAGGAAATGAAATGTCGATGTTAGAAGGTGCCCCTTGGTTATTAGCACATACATCAATGTTAACAGTTAATAAACCTTTTAAAGTATCGCTTTACAGTCAAGATTATGTATTGTGGAAAGATATAAAAGGTAATATTAACGCTTTAAAAAATGCCTGCCCTCACATGGGTGCAATGCTTTCCGAAGGTTGGTGCGAGGAGAAAACAGATAAATCTAGTGTTGTTGTTTGTCCATTTCATGCACTAGAATTTGACAGCGAAGGTTGTACCATTTTACCTGGTTCTCAAAAGAGAACTTTACCACAACTAGAGAAACTTGATTTAATTATTCAAGATGATTTTATATGGAGTTATGGAAGTAAAGAGCCAAAACAGCCTATACCAAATATTTTGAATGAAATTGCTGCTGGATATGAATTTATTGGCTGCACAGCAGATACAAGTATTGAATGTGATTTGATGTCGTTACTTTTGAATATGCATGATTATAACCATCAAAATGGTACACATCGATCGCTATTTAAAATTCAAGCAGTCAATTTTCATCAATTCATAGATAACGGGCATCATTCCCATGCTTATTTTAGTATGCCTGTAGCTTTAAGCGATTTCAAGGATAAAATCAATAATCCCGGTTTATTTCTATTCCCCAAAGTCCTGAATGCTCATTTAGAAAACTATTTTCCATCACTTGTTATTCTTCACGGTGAAACAGGTGCAGGTGTATTTAAGCAAATTCATTTATTTATTCCAGAGTCACCAAAAAAATCACGTACTTACTGCCTGCTATTTGGATTAGCAAAACATCCAATATTTAACTTACTGAAATACAAATTTCTGGACTTAGCTAAAGTTGTCATTGAACAAGATTCTCATATTTTAAGCAAGATTTATGCCAATAATCCCCAGAAAATCAAGTTAAATAATGAAGTGGGAATGGATTGGGTACGGCGTAACTTTAATAATTATCCTCAAATTATTGAACCAAAATTATCTCATGCCAATTGAATCTGAAATTTACAGCCAATTTTGTGATGATTTTGAGAAACTTGGCAAAATTTGCAGTTGGAATACAGCAAGACTGCATCCTGAAAAATCACATTTCTCCTCAACTAGATTGGAGATGAATCATTAGCAACTATTTGCCATTCTAAAATTACTTCTGGAGGAATTTTTAACACCACTAATTGATTATTTTTCATTGCTACGGTAATACTTATAGATGCTGATGCTGGTAACTTATTCAAGATATCTTGAACATCATACTGACCAACATTATCGGCTGGTGCTTGCTCTGCAAATGTATCTTGAGCATTGAAAATGCTACCAGTTCTTGTCGTAATTTTTAAAGGCTGTGGGTGGGCAAAATTAGTCGTACCAGGAAAGCCTACTAACCGCAAATTAATACTAGACAAATTATCAGTTGTTACTCGTTTGAATAACACCACTTGCCAAGTATTACCTTTATCATCTTGCACTTTATGTCTCGCTTGATAAAGTATTTGATTTGGTGCTTCTTCTATAGTTTGGATTGTAGCCGCAGCAGGGAGAGTGTTAAAAGTACCTAAGTCTAGTAAAAGGAATATCAATAACGCGCCCATCAAGAATAAATACGAGAAAAGTTGCCGAATTTTACACCACATTTAAAATTATCTCCTGAAAATGTAAACCGGGTTTATAAACACCTGAAAATTACAAAACTTATGAAAATAAACCACAAACTTAATTCTGAACAGCTATCGTCAGTAACTATGAATTAATCCCAACTAATTGTAAATCTGCAATCAACCCATATTTAATCGGTTCAACCAACGATAAACTTAAAACCTGCAAACCCCAACCCTCATACTAAGGTATAGCCAAATTATAAAAAGAAATAGCGCTGCTCAAGTAAATAGTCACAAAAAATAGCAAAAGCTCATCAAAGCCATGTTCGCAAGACATCAGAGATAGTTACTGATAATATTTTGAAAAAATGTTTGTTGAAATCTTTTATCAATAGAGTATAATGATAGGAATTTTCAATAAGTAAGTAGTTATACAAGTAGTTGGGGATGTACGATGAGTATATTAGGTAGCTAAGAGATGAGCGATCGCAACTGAACGAATTACACTATAATGTCAATTCTTCTCAACAAACTATCTTCTGACACGCCGTTTTGTGTTGATTTAGGAAAAATCAGGTACAAAGTGAAGAATAATACTATTATTTTCCGCTCGAAATTTTTGCCGATATCATTTCGTTGGCACCGACGCATCCCGTCAGTTTTACTTCTGCTTCTAATTATTACACTTGTAGCATTTATAATTAGTACCTCCGTAGGCGAATATCCAACTCCACCGTTTGTAGTTTTACAAACCTTATTGGGGATTAATCTGGAAAATCCAGATTATCATTTTGTGATTAATACCCTCAGATTACCGAGGACATTAACAGCTTGTTTAGTAGGTATTGCCCTCGCCATTTCCGGTGCAATTCTGCAAGGTTTAACTAGAAATCCCCTTGCTGATCCTGGAATTATTGGTATTAATGCAGGTGCAAGTTTGGCAGCTGTAAGTTTAATTATCTTCCTCCCTAATCTTCCCGCCGGTATTTTGCCAATATCAGCCTTTATAGGTGCTTTGATTGCTTCTTTATTAATTTATATTTTTGCCTGGGATAGGGGAACTCACCCAGTGAGATTAATTTTAATTGGTGTGGGGATTTCTGCTGTCGCAGGCGCTTGTACAAGCTTTATGGTCACATTTGGACAAATTTATGAAGTGAATCAAGCATTAGTTTGGTTAGCTGGAAGTGTTTATGGACGTAATTGGGAACAGCTTTTTGCTTTTCTACCTTGGCTCATTATATTTGTTCCCTTAGCATTAATAAAAGCTAGTGAATTAAATACTTTAAATCTAGGAGATGAAATCGCTCAAGGTTTAGGTAGCCGGATAGAATGGGAACGCGGATTATTATTAGTAATTAGTGCCGCTTTATCGGGCGCTGCTGTCGCAACTGCGGGAACGATTGGTTTTGTGGGATTAATTGCACCCCATATAGCTAGGCAATTAGTAGGAGGAAATTATCAAGGTTTGATTCCTGTTGCCGGGATTTTGGGAGCGATGATGGTGGCAATTTCGGATTTATTAGGGAGAATTATATTTGCACCCATAGAGATACCCTGTGGAATTGTGACGGCGGTAATTGGTGCGCCCTATTTTCTGTATTTACTAGTGCAAACCCGTAAAAAATAAACCCGTCTAGAGTTGAGATTGATAGCTAGAAATATGCTCATGTGCTCTTTCTCTCCAAATATTCAACAATTATAAACTCATAGATTTTTACGAATTCAGATTAAAAACACTTAAAAGAGCGAAAATATGCCAGTACAAACTCCACAATATTCTCAAATTGAAACCCAAAATTTAACTTTAGGATACGATAGTCTCACAATCGTTAAAAACCTGGATTTAACTATACCTCAGGGACAAATTACAGCTTTAGTTGGTGCGAATGGATGTGGTAAATCTACTCTCCTGCGAGGACTAGCGAGATTACTCAAACCTAGTCATGGTGGTGTTTATCTTGATCAAACTAATATCTTGAAAATCTCAACAAAAGATATTGCAAAAAAATTAGGAATTCTTACCCAAGGGCCATTTTCTCCAGAAGGTCTGACAGTAAGAGATTTAGTTGCTTTTGGTCGTTCTCCGTATCAAAACTGGTTCCAGCAGTGGACAAAAGAAGATGAAAGATTGGTAGAAATTGCTTTAGAAACTACCCGCATGAAAGAGTTGGCGGAAAGAGAATTAGATACCCTTTCCGGAGGGCAGCGACAGCGAGCTTGGATTGCCATGGCTTTGGCACAAGACACGAATATTTTACTATTAGATGAACCAACGACTTTTTTAGATTTAGCCCATCAGATTGAGGTGTTAGATTTACTGTGGGAATTAAATCAAAATCAAGGACGAACCTTAGTGATGGTATTGCATGATTTAAATCAGGCTTGTCGCTATGCCGATAATTTAATTGCTCTTAAAGATGGTCAGGTGTTTGCAGCAGGAAAACCAGATTTGGTAATGACAGAAGAAATGGTCAAGGAAGTTTTTGGTTTAGAATGTCGCATTATTCTCGATCCAGTGTCTGGGACACCAATGTGCGTTCCCATGGGCAGAAATGGAAGGAAATAATATCAAAGCTAAAATTTATGGGTTGGGGTCAATTGAGAATATTTCACGTTTGCTTAGACCCCAATAACCCTATTTTTCTTTATCTACGATTTTTTTGCTTCCAATCGGGAGGAGCGAACCCATAACCAAATCGTTCCTGCCAAGAATTTGCCGAAATCATATCTTGGAAAATATGTACCCATTCTCCCAGGGCTATTTTAAATGGATTGCTGGACTTAATTGGATGAGTTAACCCATAAATTGTCTTGTTTGTAGGATTTTCCTCGGCGAAAGTACCAAACAAGCGATCAAAAACAATTAAAACACCTCCATAATTACGATCAATATATTCGCGATTAGAAGCATGATGAACGCGATGGTGGGAAGGGGTATTTAAAAACCATTCCAAAAAACCCAATTTGGGAATTAATTCGGTATGAATCCAGAACTGGTAAAGTAAGTTCAAGAACAGAGCGATCGCGATCGAAGTAGGAGGAAAACCCAACCAAGCTAAAGGCATAAAAAATATTGCACTACCTGATATTCCCCCAGTCCATCCCAAACGATACGCCGCAGAGAGATTAAAAGAGTTTGGTGAATGATGAACAAGATGACTAGCCCAAAACCAACGGATACGATGGGATGCTCTATGGAACCAATAATAAGTAAATTCTATCAATAGAAAAAGTAGAATTGGACTCCACCAAAAATCTAAAGAAATAGTAAAAAGACGATGGTTCCAAGCAAGTACTAACAAACCCGTTGTCGGAATAATTTGAGAAAGATGATGCCCAATAGCAATTAAAAATGATACAAAACTTTCTCGCCAAGGATATTTTTGTTTCTTCCAACCTATAATTAAAACTGCTTCTAGAAAAATAAAGATTAAAAATATCGGAAAAATCTTCAAAAGCAAATCTGGATTTTGATGGTACATATATTTATCATTATATCTACATTTATATTTGAGTTTTATGCCTCAAATTAACACAATAGCTAGGGATGAATTGGGGTTTATATCAGAAAAACTGAAGGTGTAAATACCGTTAAAGTTAAGCCTATGAAAGAAAAAATGAGTAGAGATTTCATGAGTTTATACCTTTATTGATTTTGGAATTGAATTAGGGTTCCTTTTTTGAGTGGGTTAATTGACTTTAATTGCCTTGGTGTGAAAGTGAAGTAAAATTCCGCATTACTTGTCGTTTTTGCTCTGAGGTTAATGTTTGGATAACTTGCGCTTTCTTCGATTGCAAAATTTTACGTATTTGTTGTTGCTGTTGGTTAGAAAGATTTATTGATAATAGAGAAACCCGAAATGCTTTACCTTCTGCCAGCAATCTTTGGAATTGGGCTTGCTGTTCGTTATTAAGAAGTTTTTCTACCTCGGCTCGTGTTGTTTGACTTAATTGTTATATAGCGGTTCCAAATCTGGTGAAGTACATTTTCCAAGCTAATAACCTTTTCCTACGAGACTTAAATATACCTCAGTAGCTTAGGAACGGCTATAATTGAGTTTGTTGCTCTGGTGTGAGGGAAACTCCTAATAAGGCAGGAAACATCTGGGTTAGAGATGTGGTTGTTTGGGCAAGGGCAACTGTAGTTGTTGCTAGAGGTAGTGTCAGTACCATTGCTCCCGTTAATATGGATATCAGCTTACTTTTCATTTGGAATTTTTACCAAGTCTGGGATGTAGGTTTCGATTTCGATGTTTACAGCATATTCGGTATAACCTTTCCCACACATGAGGCTGAAGTCCTCAATTATTTAGGGACTTTAGTCCCTAATCTGTGAGTGACTGATTTCTCTGGCTTCTGGAAGATAAGCAAGTTATTCTGATATTTTGAATCGATTTATAAAAATATTAATTGACTTTTCGATATGATGCTTATAACTCAAAATCGTAAATATCCTTTGCGGTTTCTGCTTTATCTAGAATGGATTTTGTTAGGTATTGTCGCTTGTAGTGAAATACTTGCATTTTCATCTGTTTGGGTATCCCGTCTACCAAGAATGCCCTTACTAAATTTATTTTGTTTAGTGCTATTTGGAATTATTGGTTTAAAATTACCTTCTCAGAATAAAATCAACAAGATTATTTATACTGGATGTGAATTTATTTTAATTGCGATCGCTTCAATTCAAGGAGGCATTTTAATTGTACCCCTACTTTATATAGTTTTAATCGCTCGTAATTGTTTGATATTTACAGGCATAGAAAGTTCAATAGTTAGTAGTTTTGCTGTAGTTCTATCTTTAGTTACTCAAGTCCAGCGAGCAAAACAAATTAATCTAGTTCAGCCCTTAGCGATGAACCAACAATTGGGATTAATACTATTAGCTTCTATGCTGACTTTGGTAATCGGTACAATCTTTATACATATGGCTATCAATGCAATTATTCAAGAATTTCAAAGCCGACAGCAATTGAGTATAAAAAGCGAAGAATTAGCAACAGCTAATGCACAATTACGGGAATATGCTTTGACAATTGAAGAGCTAGCCACATTACAAGAACGAAACCGCATCGCTCGTGATATTCATGATTCTGTTGGACATTCTCTCACAGTTCTAAATTTACATTTAGAAGCTGCATTAAAATTATGGCAAACCGACCTAGAAGAAGCAACAGAATTTCTGACAGAAGCCAAGCAATTGGGTTCAAAAGCCCTCAAGGAAGTACGTCAATCGATCGCCACTTTACGAGTCGATCCACTTATGGGTTTATCTCTATCGGTAGCTATTACCAATTTGGCTGAAGAATTTCAACGTTCGAGTGGTATTGTGACAATTCTAGACATTGATTTACCACAACTAATGAGAAATGAAGTTAAAGTTGTAATTTATCGAATTATTCAAGAGGCACTAACGAATATTTGTAAACATGCAGACGCGACAAATGTCAAAATTTGCATTCAAACAACAACTAATATGATTTTAATTATTGAAGACAACGGCAAAGGTTTTCAAACTCACCGTAATACTAGCGGATTCGGCTTACAGAGTATGAGCGATCGCGCTCTGGCGGTTGGTGGCAATCTCACAATTGAAACTGCACCAAATCATGGTTGTAAAATTATTGTGAATTTCGCCAACAATTAAGACTATCCACTATATTAAATTGCTCAAAATCTCAAATTAATAATGATTAGATTATTACTCGTTGATGACGAAAGCCTAATTCGTCGCGGACTCAAAGCATTACTCAAACTAGAAAAAGATTTAGAAATAGTCGGAGAAGCTGAAAACGGACAAGATGCGATCGCCAAAGTTGAATCATTGCATCCCGATGTTGTTCTCATGGATATCCGAATGCCAATTATGGATGGTGTCGCAGCTACTCATCAAATTTGTCAGCAATTTAATACCACCAGTAATACAATCAAAATTTTAATACTCACCACCTTTGCAGACGAGGAATATGTAGCTCAAGCTTTACGTTATGGTGCTGCTGGATATTTACTCAAAGATACACCTTGCGAAGAACTAGCCCAAGCGATTCGTATGGTACATAAAGGATATACCCAACTTGGACCGGGATTGGGAAAAGTTATGGAACAAATTCCCATCTCCACAAGTTCTCCCCCTTCCGGTTGGGATGAACTTACACCTCGAGAACTCGATATTCTACAATTAATTGCCAAGGGAGCTAGTAACCGCGAAATTTCCGAAGCTTTGTATATAACTGAAAAAACTGTCAAAAATAATATTACCCGAATTTTGGATCGACTTAATTTACGCGATCGCACTCAAGCTGCAATCATTGCTAGTACGGTATGGCGCAATTAATTTAACGAATCAAAACAAGTGTACCAGTTACAATCAAGATAGTTCCTAATATAACTTTCAGTGTTAATGGTTCCTTGAGAAACAGCACTGAAAAAATCAGCACCAAGAGCAAACTTGATTTATCCAAAGGTGCAACTAAAGAAGCTTTTCCCAGTTGTAAAGCACGAAAGTAAAATAACCAAGATAAACCCGTTGACAACCCAGAGAAGACGAGAAATAGCAGAGTTTTTGGATTAATTGTCAATAGTGCATCTAGTTGTCCTTTTGCGAAAACCCAACTCCAGAGCATAACTAGAATTACTACTGTGCGGATTGCGGTTGCTAAGTTGGAGTTAATCGCTTCGACTCCAATCTTGGCAAATATAGTTGTCAAGGCTGCAAAAAATGCCGATAAGAGGGCGAAAAATATAGCATTCGTTTCATGTTCTGACATTTATTGTCCCCGATCGCACCAGCTTTTATTGAGAAATAGTATGGCTATTCACTGGCTATTTACTATGGATAGATTCTGCACATTCTGCATCATAGTCAGGTAGAATCCGCTCCATATCCCACAGTAGGGGAATATAAAATCCAATCACACCAACCAAAAACATACAAACCGCACAGATCACATACAACAACGCAATTCCCCCACCTGCACTATTACCAAATATTGCTGCTAACCTACTACCTGCAAATAATGCAGGTGCGAATATATTATCTGCCAAAGGGCCTGCAATCAGTAAACCGAATGCAGATACGAATTGCAAAAGTAGCGATCGCGCAGCGAAAACCCTACCCTGTACATTAGGTTCAACCTTTGCTAACCAAATCGCATCATTAGAACTACCATTCAACGGAAAATTACAAGATGAGCAAAATTGTGCAGGAATCCAAGTCAAAGGTGTTCTACCTAAACCAAAAATAATTTTACTTAAACCAGCACCAATCATGCCCAACAAAACACCCTTAATTTTTCGCCGAAACCCACCCCAAATACTCACAATTATTGCTCCAATGACACCACCAAAACCAGCCGCCGCAGCTAAACTTCCCAATACAAAAGTATCATTATTAGTACGAGATAAAATCATCGGGGAGTATAGGGAATCGCCAATATCATGGGGAAGCCAAAACAATAAATTAGCGATTAACAATGCTAGTAAGCTTTTACGTGCAAAAATATAGTGCAAACCGAATCCTAATTTTTTCCAGATATTTTCTCCATTTAAATACTCTTCATCTTGGTTTAATATTTGAGGAATTTTAACTAAAAAAATACTAGTAATGGCAAATAGAAAAGTCACAATATCAATTCCAGCGATTCCACTTAAGCCAATGATTTTGTAAAGGTATCCAGCTAAAGGTGGCGCAAGAATATTAGAGCCATATCCGGAGATAAAATCCATGCTACTAACACGGGTATAATGTTGTTTAGGAACCATCAATACAACTGATGCAGAATAAGCTAGATACTGCAATTGATTGAATGTACCATTGATAGCAGAAATCACATAAAGATGCCAAATTTGGAGTTGTTCATGTTGATATAGAAACAGCAAAACAATTGTTGTTATTACTGCGATTGAATCGCCAAGCATCATTAATAATTTGCGATTAAATCTATCGACAATAATACCACTAATCGGGGAAATGATAATACTAGGAATTAAGCTAAAAAATCCAATTAAAGTTAAACTAGTTGCTTTTTCTGTAATTTCCCATGCCCAGATTTCAATGGCAAAGCTAGTCATGCTGCTACCAATTGTAGAAATAAATTGACCTAGCCAGATAATGATAAATTTATGTATATGTCTAGAATTATTTTTATGATTCATTAAGTTAGATTTATATTTAGCTTCATCAATTTATCTATTTGTGACTAATATATATTTTTCAATATCATCTAAAATGGCGTTAGCCGATAAGATATTACCAAATATCCAGTAATTAGAATTAACTTTATATACTTGATTATTTTTGACCACATTTAGATTTTGCCAGAGAGGATTATTTTGATATCTTTGAAAAGTTTCTTCAGATTCAGGGTCTAGTGCTGCAAATAAAACATCTGCATCTAGTAAGTCTAAAGTTTCCAAGCTCACTAATACGTAGGGATAATCAGGAGTTGCCATGATTCGATGTTGTATTTCTGGTATAGATAGACCAATTTCTGTCAGGATAGTAATGGGAAAGGAAAATTGATTCCGAAATTCTGCTGTAATACCACCAGCATAAAAACGGCTAATAGAAACAGTTTTTAAAAGCGGACTATCATTTATAACTGTGCGTATTACTTGCACTCTTTGCTGATATTGACCGATTATTTTTTGCGCTTTTTCAACTTTTCCTGTGAGTTCAGCCACACTTAGTAAAGCCTCTTTCCAAGCAGCTTGAACATAATTCAGGGTAACGGTGGGAGCTATTTGTGAAAAAAGCTGATATTCTTCTGTACTGAAAGAAAAACCCAGAATCAAATCTGGATTCAATCGCACTATTTTTTCTAAATTTGCCTGACCTACTTTCCCTAATGATTCTATCCCTTTAGCTTTTTCTCCTAATTTTGGTATTTTGCTACCCGCTAAATTTGCTTCGGTTGCTGCGATTGGTTTTAAGTCCAGGGCTAATAATGTTTCCATGATAATGTCATCTAAGGCAATGATGCGTTGAGGATTTAACGGAATACAAGTTTCTCCTAAATCATGCTTGATGACTCGACAATCAGATATAACTGAATTAGAGTTTAAAGTTTTATTTTTCTGGATAAAATAACTATTACAACCTGTAATTATGATAAATACTAATGCTATTAAGAATATTTTTATAGGCTTCATTATGGGTATTTAAGAATCTCTAATCTGTGATTGGTAAAAGGTCAAAGGTAAAAGATAAATTCTTTCACACAAATGGCGGTGCTCACCGCCATTTCAACTACCAACTCCAACGATAATTTAAAGTGAAAGTTCGCCCCCTCGAAGCCAAAGCATAAGAATCGTCGTAACCAGCATTAATTTGATTGGTAACATTTAAGTATTGGTTATTAAGCAAATTACGAACTCCTAAACTTAAGTTACCATCACCCAGTTTGATACTGCTGATTAAGTCCATGACAAAATAACTATCTATACCAATCGGATCGATTTCTGCCTCAAAAGCACGCTTTCTACTGCCAATATATAATGCTTGCAGGCGATTATTCCATCCCGGTAAGGTTTCATTTTCTAAGTATGCTGTTAGTTTTAAAGGTGAAATTTCATAACCAGTAATAGCGACAAATTCGCCTGTTGCCGAGTCTTCCCGTTCTCCTTCACTCCAAGTTAATGTACTTCCCAATTTCCATTTCTTGCTTGGTTGCCAATCTACTGCTAATTCAATACCATAATTGCGCTGGGGAGAACGTAAAATTCTAAAATCACTACCAAAGTCCTCAAATTGTACCGTGGTTCCTAAACTGGAATAGCTATAAAATCCAGCTAGTGATGCTTGAAAATTTTTCCACTGTCCACGAATTCCTAATTCGTAGCTATCAACTTTTTGTGGTGCTGATAATTCCACATCTTCAGCAAAATTAAAACCTTCCTGGGGACGTTGCAACACACGGGAAATATTGGGAAGGGAAAATCCTTGAGCAAAATTTGCAAACAAGCTAATCTCTGGAGTTGCTTTATAGACTACACCTGCATTAAATACCACATCATCTAAAGTTTTCTCCCCACCTCGATAAGATAATCCAGTTTCTCCATCTACCCAATTATCAATAACTGACACATTAAAATTTTCGTACCGCACCCCACCACTCAGGGATAAATTTTCGCTTGCATCCCATTTTAATTGGGAAAATAAACCCAAGTTTTTGATAGTAAAAGGAGCAATCCGAATTGACGAACCAATTTTTCGGGCTCTTGTTCCACCACTATTGTCAAAATCATCAACATCGAATATGTCGTAATTCCCTTCGCTATCTTCATTCGAGTAATCTGCACCCCAGAGCAAATTGAGGTTAGTAGATAAAGCTGTATCTAATTGTAAACGTCCTCCAAATCGCTCTGATGTCACTACTGAACGACCAATATCTAAAGGACTATCTGGAGTAAATATGCGGTTGTCAAAAAGAGATGCTGCTGTTTTGGTTTGACGATAATAACCCTGTGCTTGCAGTTTGCTGTTAAGGATATTGTCATGGGTGTAGTTGAGTTGAACTACAGTTCCTCGGTTAAAAGGATTTGTAGAATCAAGGAAATCAATGGGTTTATCTAGGAAGCGTGCTTTTTGAATTCCTGGAGTTTCTCCGACACTCAGGTCTAAATCTCCATCTTGACTTTGAGCATCATTAAAGTAATTGGCTGTTATTTGCAGTCTTTGTTGCGAACCCAATTGAAAACCCAATTTTCCTAAAAAATTAACCGAAGCACTATTTGCTTCCGATTCACCAAATAGTGGAATGCGATCGCCTTCTGCATCAAACGGTGTGCCAAAACTATCGCGGGTGAAAGAAGCAATAAAATCCACTCCTCCTTGCTTCCCAGAAATACCGTAGTTAATAAAGTTACCAAAACTACCAGATTTAAAGTTGCCAACGGAACGTACCCCAATTTCAGCTTGGGAAACTACCCGGTCTTGATCGGGTCTGCGAGTAATAATATTAATCACTCCACCCGTTCCCCCATCACCATAAACGGCACTTGGCCCCCGTACCACTTCTATCTGTTCAATTGCCGCTGGATCGATCCGGCGTAAATTAGCAACCGATGTATCATTATCTATATTAGAGCTAACTGGTACTCCATCAATTAATACCAAAGGTGGTCTTCCCCGCAAAGTCTGAGCAAAACTTTGTTGTGATTCAGAACTTGCACCTAAACCAGGAACCGTATTACTAAGAATTGTTTGCAAATCGCGATTAACTTTAGTTTGCTGGTCAAGTTCTTCGCGGGTAATTACCGTCACAGAACGTGGTACATTTTGTACGTCTTCCTCTGTACGTGTTGCTGTTACTACCAACTCAATCGGCTCATCACTATCTGCGGTTGGTTGCGGTGGTGGGGTTTCACTCGTCGGTTTTTCTGGTTGTGTCGGTGGTTGTGTTGCAGTTGTTGTAGATGCAACAGTAAAAATTAGCCCCGCATTATCATCAAATAACTCGACCGCAGGTAAAGCTTTTTCGCCGACTACCGTCACCCGCACAGTATTCGCGTCAAGATTCGTAACTGTTATCTCCGTAATTCCTGCCAGAGGCTTCACCGACTTAAAGGTAAAAGAATCACCATTAGGCGATCGCAACTGCCCACCAATGATATCTGCAATAAAATTATTATCAGTACTACGATTGGAAACTTGAAGTTGATCCCCTTGAGCCGTTTCTAAAATGACTTCCACACCCTTGTCGGTGGGATTCGCTTTCACCCCAGTAATGATTACGGCATTCCCTTGAGGAGTAGGGGGATTAGTTGGTGTCTGTACCAACATTTGAGCACTAGTCGCAGGAAGTTCTATTTCGTTGAGTTGGGGAATATTTCTGGGTCTATCTGACTTTACTGGACTCAAATAATTTGCTGTGTGAGACTGCAATTCTCGCAGATGTTGGGAATTAGGGACTGATTCCGAAGATTTGCTCTGGACATCTGTAATTGCAAATTTATCATATATAAATTTTCCTTCTTTTCTTTGTGTGGAAGATTGGATTATCCCATCTCCCGCCACTTCCTCACCTTTGGCGGAATTACCCGTCAAAAAAACAACTGCACTTGTCAGCAGAAGACTTTGAAACAATTTATCTATTTTCATTTATTTCCCCACACCGTAATCTCACTTGCCTAAACCCAAGAGAAATACCACAAATGAAAATTAATTTCATTTATTGGCATGTGCTCTAATCATAATATGAAGCAATACAGAACACAACATAGTAGAGAATAGATTTCAATTAGCTTTCGATTCTATGAATTAGAGAATAGGAGCGGTACTTACACAAGACTCCTGTTTGAGATAAATATTTAGATTTTTCTACAAGTTGCCAATAAAGTCTCAGTAGGCTCTCTAAAGGATTCAGGGATAAACAAAGCCCTTATACAGGGAATGCAGGAACCAGTGTATGTAAGCTCTGTTCGTGTTTGGAAGATTTGTTTAATTTTGGTAGATGGCAAAATCAAGGAACGGCATAATCAGGGTTTCAGCTTATCCAGAACTCAGGTTAAATATGTAATCGCCAGAAAAATTCAAGCTAAGCATAGGAAAAATCATCTACCTAAAGACATAAAATTTACAAAAAATAGGCAAAAATGATTGTTTTTTAATCTAGTGATAGTATATTGCTATGTTTAGCGTATTGCTAAAGCTACTAATTCTCGTTAAGTTTATAGGAAGTAAATGAAATTTAATTGCAATAAGTTCAAGCAAGTTCTTAGAAAGAATTTTCACTACTTATATTTTAATTGATGTTAGTTGTTGACTGAGGCAAAAGCTTAAGCCTTGGTGCTGGCAGCAAACCAAGGTGAATATCTTTCTGGAACTTCGTTAACTTGTTTGGGTTGGCTACTGAGTTTGAGGCTATATTGGTGTTGCATCAATGCGGAACGAATTAGGGGTTGAAAACATTAATAAATCTTTCCCAATACGGCGCAATCATCCCATGATTCTGCAACGCCTAATTGTTGGTGTAGCCTATCGTTAGGCGTAGCACAACTACAAACCTTCAATACTAAGAATGAATAAAAAGCTGTAATTAGGAAGGCGGAATTATTTGTTTTGAGCATTGAGCGTAGTCGAAATGCTCAAAGTCACTACTAGATGAGCATCTGGTTTGCTTTAATTCCATCCAGCTACTTAATTACTGTGAGGTCTTAAGTTTTTTATAGATATTCAGTCTTAGATTTAGTGCAAGTAATGCAGATTTTACTGATTATTCTTTGCTGCTTATTTTGATCTCGCCTGATTTTCAGAGGAGAGAAGAAATTAAGTGGTGCATTAGAGTGCATATAGCTGTGTCAAAAAATGAATCAATATTCCCGCTTTGAACAAAGTGATGTTTTCGATGGGCTTCGCCTACACAACTGTTCCACAGTTGTGGAACTCCTAAATTTCAGAAGCAATACCCAGCCAAATCGAGATGCTTTCAGCTTTTTGTTAGATGGAGAAACAGAACAAGCAACACTAACTTATGAAGAATTGGATCGGTTGGCGCGTCGAATTGCAGCTCGGTTACAAGCATTGGGTTTAAAAGGAGAACGGGCTTTACTACTTTATCCCGCAGGACTAGATTTCTTGATCGCATTTTTCGGTTGTTTATATGCGGGAGTTGTAGCTGTCACCGCATATCCTCCGAGAAATCAGCGTAATACACCAAGAATAAAGGCGATTTCTGAAGATGCACAAGCTGCGATCGCACTGACAACGACGGAAATGCTATCTACAGTACAGTCTTTAATGACAGAGAAGACTGACTTGGGATCATTACAGTGGCTGACAACTGACAATCTGGTACAGGGAATAGAAGATAGTTGGCAAGAACCCAATATTGATAGAGATACCTTAGCTTTTCTGCAATATACCTCTGGTTCGACGGGAACACCTAAGGGTGTGATGATTAGTCATGGGAATTTATTGCACAATGCTCAGGCAACTTGTCAATTTATGGAGCATTCCCCAGAAAGTAAATTCGTAACCTGGCTACCGATGTACCATGATATGGGTTTAATCGGTGGTATCTTACAACCTTTGTATGGTGGTTTTCCTTGCATTATCATGCCTCCTGCGTCATTTCTCAAGCGTCCCTATCGTTGGTTGCAGACGATTTCCCGCTATCAGGGAACAACAAGCGGAGCACCGAATTTTGCCTATGATTTATGTGTGCAAAAAATCACTTCTGAACAAAAAGCAACTCTTGATTTAAGTAGTTGGAGTGTCGCATTTAATGGTGCTGAACCCATTCGCTATGAGACCTTAGAGCGTTTTGCAGAGGCATTTGCAGAGTGCGGCTTCCGTAGAGAGGCTTTCTATCCCTGTTATGGAATGGCGGAAACAACACTGATGGTTTCCGGCGTAAATAAGAGTACATTCCCGATAGTGAAAGCGGTTCAGAAATCAGCATTAGCATCAAATCAAGTTGTGGAATCATCGATTAGTGACGGGGATCAATGCTATTTTGTGAGCTGCGGTCAAGTCATACCACAACAGCAAGTAGTTATTACCAATCCAGAAACACTTAAGAGTTGCCAAGCTAGCGAAATTGGAGAAATTTGGGTATCTGGATTGAGCGTTGGTCAAGGTTATTGGAATCGCGAACAAGAAACAAAAGAAACCTTTTGCGCTTATCAATCAGATACGGGGAAAGGGCCATTCCTGCGGACGGGGGATTTAGGTTTCTGCCAAGATGGAGAGCTTTTTATTATAGGTAGAGCTAAAGATTTAATTATTATTAGAGGTCGCAATCTTTATCCCCAGGATATAGAATTAACTGCTGAACGTAGTCATCCATGCTTGCGTTCCGGTGCTAGTGCAGCATTTACAGTTACAGTTAGCAATGAAGAGAAGCTGGTAATTGTACAAGAATTGGAGTTTCGTGCTAAACCGAATTTGGAAGAAGTCGCTAATACAATTCGCCAAGCGGTTACTGAAGAGCATGAGGTGTTTGTTTATGCAGTAATTTTAATTAAACCAGGTAGTATTCCCAAAACTTCCAGTGGTAAGATTCAACGACGAGCAACTCGCGCTCAGTTTGAGAATGGTGAACTGAATGTAGTTACCAGCAATATTCTCAGGACTAGTAATACTATCAAAGAGTCCACTCAATTACAGCGTGCTCAACTTTTGGCACTTTCTCCTAGGGAATGTCAAATGCTTTTAGAAGCATATCTAATTGAACAGGAAGCGAGAATTTTAGCGATCGCACCAGATGAGGTCAATCCAGAAGAACCTTTAACGACTCTCGGGCTTGATTCTTTAAAAGTATTTGAGTTGAAAAATCGGGTTGAGGTTGACTTAGAAGTCGAGGTATCTGTTGCAGACTTCTTTGAGGGGATGAGTACGCGATCGCTCGTCACCAAGATACTTATGCAAATAACGACAGATGGATTACTCTCTCCATCCCTTACACAACAACAGAGAAATACATCTCATACATTTACCTATCCTCTATCTTTTGCCCAACAGGGATTGTGGTTTATCAATCAGCTAAATCCTGATGCTCCTACATATAATATTCCCATAGTTATTAACCTCCAAGGTTGTGTTAACTTAGCAGCCTTACAAGGCAGTCTTAACGAAATTATTAGACGACACGAAGTATTACGCACAAGCTTTACATTGGTTGATGGGCAACCCGTTCAAATCATCAATCAAGCTGCACCTGTAACTTTGGTGGTTGAAGATTTGCAGGTACTACCAGAAGGCGATCGCATAGTACAACAGTTAGCCTGCGAGTTTGCACAGCAACCCTTCGACTTATCAGAGCGATCGCTGCTGCGTGCAAAAATTTTGCAAATAAATGAGAAAAATTATTATTTAATTGTCACTCTGCATCATATAATTACAGATGGTTGGTCTATTGGTATCCTCATCAAAGAACTAAATACAATATATTCAGCCTTTTCTGCTGGCAAACCATCACCGCTTGTCGAATTACCAATCCAGTACAGAGATTTTGTTAATTGGCAACGGAAATGGCTTGATTCCCAACGTCTCCAATCATTATTAACCTATTGGAAACACAAATTGCAGGGTGAGCTACCTGTACTCAATTTACCAGCAGACCGTCCGCGTCCACCAGTGCAAACATTTTCAGGTGCTCAAGCAAAATTAGTTCTGTCTCAAACCCTGACAAAACAACTGAAGAATTTGAGCCGTCAACAGGGAGTAACTCTATTTATGACCTTGCTGACAGCCTTTAAAATCTTACTGTATCGGTACACAGGTCAGACTGATATACTAGTCGGCTCACCAATTGCTAATCGAAACAGAGCAGAAATTGAATCGTTAATAGGATTTTTTATCAATGTTTTAGTATTACGTACAAACCTTTCTGGCGACCTCAGTTTTCAAGATTTGTTAGCGCGGGTGAAGTCAACAGCTTTGGAAGCCTATATCCACCAAGATTTACCCTTTGAAAAATTAGTAGAAGAACTACAGCCCAGCAGAGACTTGAGTTACAACCCCCTATTCCAAGTGATGTTTGTTCTTCAAAATCTTCCCCAACCAAATTTAAGCTTATCTGATGTATCAGTTAATTATCAGGAGGGCTATAACGGTAGATCTAAGTTTGATTTGACATTATTGATGGAGGATTCCGAACCAGGGTTAGTTGCAACTTGTGAGTACAACAGTGATTTGTTTAATGCAGATACAATTACTAGGATGCTGGGACATTTCCAGATTTTATTGGAAAGTATAGTTAGTAGCCCTGAACAATGTATTTCACAATTACAACTATTAACGCCATCTGAAGTTCAGCAGTTATTATTTGACTGGAATAATACCAAAACAGATTATCCCCAAGATAAGTGCATCCATCAGTTATTTGAAGAACAGGTAGAAAAAACACCAAATGCGATCGCAGTCGTCTTTGATGGGCAAAAATTAACCTATCAAGAGTTAAACAGTCGAGCAAACCAGCTAGCACATTACTTACAGAAACTAGGTGTGAAGCCACATGTTATTGTTGGTATCTGTGTGGAGCGTTCTCTAGAAATGGTAGTGGCATTACTAGCTATTATGAAATCAGGAGGCGCTTATCTG
Organism: Calothrix sp. NIES-4101; assembly: GCA_004296455.1. Classification (GTDB taxonomy): domain Bacteria; phylum Cyanobacteriota; class Cyanobacteriia; order Cyanobacteriales; family Nostocaceae; genus Brunnivagina. Next base: position 1,129,415 of record AP018280.1, on the reverse strand, counting down.
CCGCTAGACCCAGCCTATCCTCAAGAACGCTTGGCTTTTACCTTGGCAGATTCTCAGGTGTCGCTTTTGTTAGCACATGCTCATTTAGTTAATAACTTGCCACCACATTCGGCACAAGTCGTATGTATTGACACCAACACTACAACCTTTGCTGATTACAACCCAGAAAATATAGCCAGCAATGGGAATCCCGAAAATTTAGCCTATGTAATTTATACATCTGGCTCTACGGGAACACCCAAAGGAGTACAAATTCCCCACAAGGCTGTGGTTAACTTCTTAAGCTCCATGCGTCAAATTCCCGGACTAACCCAGGAAGATATTCTCCTATCTGTTACCACCTTATCTTTTGACATTGCAGCGCTAGAATTATACCTACCATTGATTGTTGGCGCTCGCTTAGTATTAGTCAATCGAGAAGTTATTACCGATAGCACCCAATTATTAAAACAGTTAGTTACCCAGGGTGTCACAATCATGCAAGCCACCCCTGCAACTTGGAGGATTTTGGTAACTGCTGGCTGGCAGAGCAAAAAAACCATGAAAATTCTTTGTGGTGGCGAAGCCCTAGATTCCTCACTTGCCTATCAATTACTCGAACGAGGTCAAGAAGTTTGGAACTTATATGGCCCTACAGAAACGACTATTTGGTCAGCAGTCGGAAAGGTAAACTCCCAAGAACAAGAGCAAGGCATTAGTTTGATTGGTCGCCCCATCGCCAACACCCAATTCTATATCTTAGATGCACATCGGGAATTAGTTCCGATAGGGGTTCCAGGTGAATTGCATATTGGCGGCGTTGGGCTAGCGCAAGGTTATTGGAATAGACCTGAGTTAACAGGAGAAAAGTTTATTCCTAATCCCTTTGAACCCGGACAGCGCCTCTATAAAACTGGAGATTTAGTACGTTGGCAGAAGGATGGCAAGATTGAATTTTTAGGCAGAATTGACCATCAAGTGAAAATTCGCGGTTTCCGTATTGAACTCGGAGAAATTGAAAGCTTATTAGAGAAACATCCACAGGTACGAGAAACGGTAGTAATAGCTAGGGAAGACATACCTAATGACCGTCGGATAACTGCATACCTAGTTACTCATGAGCATGTTACGCCTTCTGTTAATGAACTACGGGAATTTCTCAAAGAAAAATTGCCCGAATATATGATTCCTTCTGCTTTTATCATTTTAGATACTTTACCTTTGACACCTAACGGCAAAATAGACCGTCGTGCTTTACCGACTCCTGACAACTTGCGTCCCACATTAACAACTACTTATCAAGTACCCCAATCAGAAATGGAACAGCAGATAGCAAAGCTTTGGCAAGAAGTATTGCATGTAGATCAAGTGGGTATTCATGATAATTTCTTTGACCTTGGCGGATATTCACTATTAATGCTGCAAGTTAACCATAAACTATGTCAAATGTTGCAGCGAGATATATCAGTTGTCACAATGTTTCAAAATCCGACTGTTTACTCTTTAGCAGAATATCTAACTCAAATACATGGAGATAGATATGTTTTTGAAAAAGTATACAAGCGTGTAGAAAGACAAAAAGAATTATTGAGAAAGCGAAGAATTGAAAAAAGTACGAGCTAGAAGTTATATCAGACTTGCCTGAGTAATCGTAATAAAACTGACGCGGGTAATTTTTCCAGTCAATTTAAAATTGAATATATATGGTTGGTAAATAAAACAATAAAGGTTCCATATAATGAATACAAAAAATGAGAATGAACACACAGATGAATTAATTGAAGGCATTGCTATTATTGGGATGGCAGGTCGTTTTCCTGGAGCTAGGAATATAGAAGATTTTTGGAAAAATTTATGTAATAGTGTAGAGTCATTATCTCCTCTAGAAAATGAAGAATTACTGGCTGCGGGGGTCACTCCAGCCTTGATAAATAATACTAACTATGTTAAAAGAAGTGGTATTTTAGAAGATATTGATTTATTTGATGCTGCATTCTTTGACATTAATCCCAAAGAAGCTGAACTTACAGACCCTCAACATCGCCTGTTTCTAGAATGTGCTTGGCAAGCTTTAGAAAATGCTGGTTATGACTCAACTAAATGCGAAAGTCGTATTGGTGTCTATGCTGGTGCCAGCTTAAATAACTATTTATCTTTTGATTTGAACAAGGATGGGTTGGGGTCAGCAGAATCATATCAAAAGTTAATTGGAAATGATAAAGATTTTCTCTCCACTCGTGTTTCTTATAAATTAAATCTCAAAGGCCCAAGCATTACAGTTCAAACAGCTTGTTCCACATCATTGGTTGCCACCATCCTCGCTTATCAAAGTTTACAAAGTTACCAATGTGATATCGCTTTGGCAGGGGGGGTTTCGATTCGAGTTCCACAGAAAACTGGTTTTTTGCACCAGCAGGGAGGAACCCTATCTCCTGATGGTCATTGTCGTGCTTTTGATGCCAAGGCGCAGGGAACAACTATTGGTAATGGCGTGGGGGTTGTGGTTCTGAAGCGATTAAGTGATGCGATCGCAGATAGGGATAACATCTATGCAGTCATCAAGGGTACGGCAATTAATAATGATGGTTCGCTAAAGGTTGGCTTTACAGCACCTAGTGTGGATGGACAAGCAGAAGCAATTGCCGAAGCGATCGCCTTAGCGGATATAGAACCAGAAACTATCAACTATATTGAAGCTCATGGTACTGGTACATCTCTAGGCGATCCCATTGAAATTGCCGCACTCACAAAGGTTTTCCGCGCGAGGACTGCAAAAAAGGGTTTCTGTGCTATTGGTTCAGTCAAAACTAATATTGGTCATTTAGATGCGGCGGCGGGAATTGCCGGATTAATCAAGACATCTCTGGCACTCAAACATCAGTTAATTCCACCCAGCTTAAATTTTGAACAGCCTAATCCCCAAATTGATTTTGCTAATAGTCCCTTTTTTGTGAATACAAAACTGAGAGAGTGGGAAGCAAACTCTACTCCCCGTCGTGCAGGTGTGAGTTCTTTAGGAATGGGAGGAACCAACGCCCATGCGGTTTTAGAAGAAGCTCCCCTACTGGCAAATTCTAGCCCTTCCCGTGCTTGGCAATTATTGCTTTTGTCTGCAAAAACCACATCTGCGTTAAAAACTGCCACAGAAAATCTTCTCGAGCATCTCCACCGACATCCCCACGAAAACTTGGCAGATGTGGCTTATACATTACAATTAGGACGCAGAGAATTTAATTACCGCCGAATGCTTGTTTGCTGTGATGTCGAAGATGCCATTAACGGACTCAGCGAACCACTCTCAAACCGAGTTCTGACGCAGTTGCAAGAACCAAGCGACAATCGAAGCATTGCCTTTATGTTTCCCGGACAGGGTTCCCAGTATATAGATATGGGTAAAAAAATCTACGAAACAGAACCGATATTCCGTCAACATCTAGAGCATTGCAGCTTGATATTAACACCCCATTTGGGATTAGATTTGCGATCGCTCATTTATCCAACGGAGTTAGAAAAGGAAGCCGCAGCCGAAAAACTCAAACAAACTTGTTTCGCTCAACCTGCATTGTTCGTGATTGAGTATGCTCTGGCTCAGTTGTGGATATCGTGGGGTGTTTCTCCTCAAGCCATGATTGGACACAGTATTGGGGAATATGTGGCTGCTACTTTGGCTGGAGTTTTTTCACTTACAGATGCTCTGGTTTTGGTAGCAAATCGAGGGAAATTGATGCAGCAATTGCCTGAAGGTGCTATGCTCTCAGTTCAACTTTCCCAGCCGGAAATAGAACCCTTACTCAGAGAAAATATATCTTTAGCTGCTGTCAATACAGTTTCCTACTGCACAGTATCGGGAACGACTGAAGCCATAGAAGAATTACAACAACATTTGCACCAACTAGGAGTAACTTACCGAAGGCTGCATACCTCTCATGCCTTTCATTCTCAAATGATGGTACCCATCCTTGAGACTTTTACCCAATTGTTGCAAAAAGTCAAACTCAATCCCCCAGAAATACCATTTATTTCTAACGTGAGTGGGACTTGGATTAGTACATCTGAAGCGACAAACCCTCACTATTGGGCAACACACCTCAGACAAACTGTACATTTTCATCAAGGGATTACTGAGTTACTCAAAACACAAGGCTCTGTCTTACTAGAAGTGGGTCCCGGACGCACATTGAGCACTTTTGCGAAACAGCAACGAGAACAGAAATTGACGGTGCTGACATCGCTTCCCCATCCCCAAGAACAGCAGTCAGATTTAGCATTTTTACTCAATACCTTAGGTCGGTTATGGATGTTGGGAATTCAGATTGATTGGTCAGGTTTTTATGTTCACGAACAGCGCCATCGTCTTCCCTTACCTACCTATCCGTTTGAGCGACAAAGATACTTGATTGAGCCGAAAAAGCCAGAACAAAATGATTCTCAAACTTCTGTCACTAAACAAAAAGATATAGCAGATTGGTTCTATATTCCTCGCTGGCAACAATCCCCACCAATTCAGTTCTTCCAAAAGGAAAACTTTGTGGCACAAAAGTCACCTTGGTTGGTGTTCGTTGATACCTATGGAGTCGGAGTAGAAATTGCCGAAAGACTCAAACAAAAGGGAGAGGATGTAATTGTCGTAGAAATCGCCGATAATTTTGCTCAGTTGAGTGACCGCACATATACAATTAATCCCCAACAAAGGGATGACTATGTTGCCTTGCTACAAGCATTACGTGAAAATAACTGGAATCCACAGGCGATCGCTCATTTTTATAGTGTTACTCCCAACGATACTTTGCCTAAGCAGGGGCTAGATGAAGAAAAGCAGTTACAAGAGTTGCAATTACAAAATAAATTTTTTGAAGATTGTCAAAATCTTGGTTTTTACAGTCTCCTATTTCTCACACAAGCCTTGGCACAGCAGAATCTAACTGATTCAATCAAGCTGATGGTTGTCACCAGCAATATCAATGATGTCACAGGCAGTGAGAAATTATGCCCGGAAAAAGCAACTATCTTAGCACCATGCAAGGTCATTCCCCAGGAATACCCCAACATTACCTGTTGTTGTTTTGATGTGGAGTTTGAAGTATCCCAGACTCAGGTATCAAACAAATTGATAGATTCTCTACTGAGAGAGTTTACCACCCAGCCAACTGAAAATGTAATTGCCTATCGTGGTCATCATCGCTGGATTCAAACATATGAGTCAATCCACTTAGAGCAAAATAGCCTTAGTAGTAACAAGTTAAGAACAGGAGGAGTTTATCTAATCCTCGGTGGACTCGGTGATGTTGGTTTAGTCTTGGCAGAATATTTAGCTCAGACAGTACAGGCAAAATTAATTTTGCTAGGACGAAAGGGACTTCCAGAAACAAACCAATGGCAGGAGTGGCTAGCAACTCATGATCAGGAGGACAGTATTAGCCGCAAGATTCGCAAAGTACAGAGTCTTTTGGCTTTAGGTGCAGAGGTTCTGGTTGTCAGTGCAGATATTGCCAACGAACAACAAATGCATGATGCAATTGCGATCGCCACTCAAAAATTTGGAACAATTAATGGTGTCATCCATGCTGCGGGAGAAAAAGTCGGTTGTACGATTGTCGAAAGCAGTAAAATCCAAGTGCGATCGCAATTTAACTCTAAGGTTTATGGGTTATTTGTCTTGGCAAAAGTCCTACAAGGACAAAAATTAGATTTTTGTCAATTAACATCTTCTTTAGCATCCATGTTGGGGGGGTTAGGGTTTGTCTCCTATTCTGCGGCAAACATTTTTATGGATGCTTTTGTACAGAATTACAACAAAACTAGTTCTTTTCCTTGGAGTAGTTTTAACTGGGATAATTGGGTAACTGAAGATGAACTTCAAAATCCGGAGATTATGGACATATCCCATCAATCTTTGTATCGATATGGTATGGCATCAAAAGCCGCAAGTATAGATGCATTTGCTCGTATACTATCGATGTGTGGATGTACTCAAGTGGTTGTCTCCAGTGGAGACTTGCAAACAAGAGTGAAGGAATGGATAGAACTGGAATCTTTGCGAACCAGGGAATCATCAAATAACGAAAGTTTATCCTTAAAACACCAAAGACCAAACCTAGGTATAGAATATACAGCACCTAGAAATAAGGCAGAAGAAACAATCACTAACATCTGGCAAGAAATTTTAGGTATTGGCTCTATAGGTATTCATGACAACTTTTTTGAGTTGGGAGGAAATTCCATCAATGCAATTCAAATTGCTGCCAAAGCCAACCAATGCGGCTTGAAGTTAACACCTCAAGATTTTTTTGAACACCAGACAATTGCAGAATTAGCAGTAAATTTATGGATTCCTCAAGCAAACCCATCTATACAGGATGTTCAATCATCAGAAATGCTTCAGGAACAAGAATATTGGCTCCAAGAAATCCAAAAACCATTTAGCAGCTTACCGATTGACTTTGCAAATAGCGATCGCACAACAACTACTACTACAGCTACTATAGATATAGTATCTGTTTGCCTAGATGAACAAGAGACAAAAGCGCTTCTAGATGAGATACACAAAGCATATAATACTCAGATTAATGATGTTTTACTCACAGCTATAGTGGAAGCTTTTGCCGAATGGACAGGTGAGCGGAAATTGCGTTTGGATATTAGAGATAATAGTCGAGAAAAAACATTTAACTCACTTTCAACTTATTTTCCAGTCGTTTTGGATATCACAGCATCTACCAATCAAGAAAATTCATTAATCACCATCAAAGAGTATTTGCGTAGCATCCCTAAAACTGCAATTAGCGATGATATATACAATGATTTATACTCAAAAAAACCAGATATTCTCAAAAGTGAAGTCATTTTTAATTATTTAGGTCAATATGACCAAAGAATTTCCCCAGAATCTTTATTTAGTTCCGTTACAACTTCTGAAAAAATAAATCATAGTACAAGTCAATTATCAAATTATTTACTAGAAATTAATGGGATTGTTATCGAGAATAAATTAGAAATTTACTGGCTATATAACCAAGCGATTTATCGACAGGAAACAATTAAAAACTTGGCTGGAAATTTCATAGAGGAATTACGATCGCTAATTTATCATTGTCAATCTCTGGAAAAAGTTGTCTATACTACTTCTGATTTCCCAGGAGCAAACTTGAGCCAAGAAAATTTGAATCAGCTTTTAGCAAAAATTCAACAAACAAGTGAGAAAAAAGCAAATGAAAGTAGAAAATATTGAAGATATATACGAACTTACACCTGTACAAAAGGGCATTTTATTTCATAGTATCCAAGGAAATGAATCACAGCTTTATCTATTTCAGATAGTTTATAATGTGTATAGCCCTATTAACATCGATGCGTTTGAAAAGTCTTGGCAAATTTTAGTGGATAGACACACTATTTTACGTACTGGATTTTATTGGGAAGAAATTGACAATCCACTGCAAGTCGTTTACACAGAAGTAAAAGCACCGATAAATCATTATGATTGGCGTAATTTGCAACAAGGTGAGCAAGAAAATCAACTGCAAGCTTTTATTGATAGCGATCGCCAGCAAGGTTTTGACTTTTCCCAACCATGTCTAATGCGTCTATCTTTAATTCGTCTAGCTGATGACTGCTACCAGTTGATCTGGACTTATCACTTCATCATCATAGATGGTTGGACTGATTCACTCGTAATTAAAGAGTTTGTGCAAATTTATGAAGCACTATCTCACAATCAAGAAATATCTTTAGCATCCACTCGTCCTTATAAAGATTACATTAATTGGTTGAAACAGCAGGACATATCCAAAACCGAATTTTTTTGGCGACAAGCATTACAAGGTCGTCAAACTCCTACTTCTCTGAAATACATAGAAAAAATTAACCAATCACCCACCCATGAACAAAGATACGACGAAGAAAAAATTAAACTATCATTAACAAATACACAGGCTTTACAATCCCTAGCGATACAATATCGTCTCACCCTAGCTACTATATTTAACGGTATCTGGGCAATTCTTCTCAGTCGCTATAGCAGATGTAATGACGTATTATATGGCTGTACTGCGAATGGAAGACCAGTAGATTTACATGGAGCAGATTCAATCGCTGGAATATTTCTAAATACTTTACCCATCTATATCAAAATAGATGCTGAACAGCCTTTGTTGTCATGGCTACAGCTTTTACAGACTAAACTAGTTCAGACACGTCGCTATGAATATACTCCATTGACAGAAATTCATGGCTGGAGTGAAGTTCCCAGAAAATTAACTTTATTTGAAAGTATTGTAGTCATGGAAGACTTCTCAGTCAAAAAATTTGTCAAAGAGCGTGGGATTAATTTAAAAATTAAATATACTAAAACATATTACAAAAATAACTACCCTCTCAATTTAGTTATATATCCAGATGAAGAGTTATTAGTTGCCTTTTCATATGATTCGAGAAGATTTGAGATTAGTACTATCATTGGCATTCTCAAACAGATTGAAATGTTTTTATATCAGTTGATAGCTAATCCTAACGTGCTGATAAAAGATTTATTATTTTCGACAAAAAAACAGCAGCTAATAACTTCCATTTTAGAGGAGCAATTATTAGGTATAGAACTGCTGAAAATTTAGTTAGCTAAATTTGTATATCCATGCGTTGCAGTTTAATTTCATGAAAAATTACCATTTTCATCCATTCTGGTATACGTCAGTTCATGATCACGACTTAGAACACAATGGTTGGACTAAGTGACTTTGTAAGTAAATCACAGTAGTAAATAAATAATAGTTGTATGAATATATTTGAAAAGTGTGAATCAAACGTCAGAAGCTATTGTCGTAGTTTTCCTGCCATATTTCATCGGGCTAAGGGTTCCATTGTTTATGATGAATCAGGTCGGGAATACATAGATTTTTTCGCAGGAGCGGGTGCTTTAAATTATGGACATAATCATGACTATATAAAACAAAAAGTTATGTCCTATTTAGATGCTGATGGAATTGCACATGGTTTAGATATGTATACTTCTGCGAAAGAGAAATTTTTAGCTAAGTTTCATGAGGTTGTACTCAGTCCAAAACATCTAGATTATCGCATTCAGTTCTGCGGGCCAACTGGAACAAATGCCGTTGAAGCAGCTTTAAAGTTAGCTAGAAAAGTTAAACACAGACCAGGTATATTCTCTTTTATGGGAGCCTATCATGGAATGACTTTGGGTAGCTTATCAGTTACTGCTAATACTGGAATTAGAGCAGGGGCAATTGGAACATTAAATAATGTTACATTCATGCCTTATCCCTATGGATTTATGGAGAGTTTCGACACGATAAAATATATTGAGTCAGTTTTAAATGACGTTAGTTCTGGAATCGAAAAACCCTCGGCAATTATTTTTGAAACAGTACAAGCTGAGGGAGGAGTTGTTGTTGCTCCAATTGAATGGATGCGAAGACTTAGGAAGTTATGTAACGAAAATGATATTTTATTAGTCTGTGATGATATTCAAGTTGGTTGCGGTAGAACAGGTTCGTTCTTTTCTTTTGAAAGAGCAGGGATTGTTCCTGATATAGTTATACTCTCTAAGTCAATTAGTGGATATGGTTTCCCCATGTCTATATTATTAATTAAGCCAGAATTGGATATTTGGGAGCCGGGTGAGCATAATGGCACATTTAGAGGCAATCAATTAGCATTTGTAGGAGCCAGTGCGGCTTTAGAATATAGAGAAAATAGTAATCTTGAACAGGATGTAAAAATCAAAGAACTGTTCTTGAAAAATTTTCTATTTCAAAAAATATCACCAATAAGTGAAAACATAGCGATACGGGGAATAGGGATGATTTGGGGTATAGATTTGGCTAATTTTGGTGGTAGCGCTTTGGTAAAGAAAATCACAATTAATTGTTTTGAAAAAGGATTAATAGTTGAAAGTGCAGGAAGAAATAATACTGTAATTAAACTATTACCTCCTCTAACAATTGATATGCCTACATTAAAAGCAGGTTGTGCAATTTTAGAAACAGCTTCTCAAGAATCTTTGTAAGTTTTGTTTGTTGTCAAATATAGCTATTTACCTTGAGAAATAAGCTTAAGTATTAATCTTTACATTCTGCTCTCACTATCTACTTGAATCAGTAAGAATATGACTACAGCATTAGAGTATCAGGAATTATTTTCCCAAAAAAATTACTGGTTAGATAAACTCTCTGGAGAGTTACCAGAAACTAACTTCACACAAGATTATGTTAGACCTACTCACTATAATGGTAAAAATAAAGTTTATCGTTTTGAGATACCTAATTATTTATCTCAGGAGATTATAAATTTAACTAATGGGTCTAATTTTTTAGTTTATTTAATGTTGTTATCGGCATTCAAAATACTATTACAAAAGTACACTAGAACTAATGACCTTATTGTCGGCATACCAGTTTATAAAAATATAGATGGTGTAAATATAGATGATTTGAGTGAGAATAAGTTGATTCCCTTACGTACACAGTTATGTCAGGAGATGGCATTTAAAAATTTCCTCATTCAAGTCAAAGATTCTGTAATTCAAGCTTACAGCCATCCAAACTATTGTTTTGATGAATTAATTGAATTATTAAAATTGCCCCAAGCTAAGAATCGCTGTTCACTTTTTGATGTAGCTATATTACTAGAAAATATTCACAATCCAACAGAAATAGTAAATATAAATAATGATATTACAGTTTCTTTCCTGCTAAAAAATGATGCTATTTCTGCTTCCATAGAGTATAGTGATACAATTTTTACGGATGAGAATATTCGACTAATCAGTCATTATTACATCAATACAATTAAAAATATTGTTAGTAACATTGATATCAAAATATCAGATATTAGAATTTTGGATGATTTTGATATACAGACAATACTGAAACAGTATAATAACAATGTTCAAGAATATCCAATTACACAAACAATCAACGAATTATTTGTCGAGCAAGTATCTAAAAATCCAAACAACATAGCTGTAGTTCACGACCAAGCTACATTAACTTATCAAGAACTCAATGATAAATCCAATCAATTGGCTAAATTCTTGTGTCAACAAGGACTTAATAAAGGTGAATTCGTTGGTATATTTAAAAATCGCGATTTAAATTTCCTGGTAGCTATTCTTGCTATATTGAAGGCTGGCGGAGCTTACGTCCCAATTGATAGTAGCTATCCGTTAAATAGAATTGAATATATGTTATCTAATAGCGAAGTGAGGTTTATCTTCACAGATGTTCCATTATTAAATGTTTTGACAGATTTTGTAAATAACTATTCCCAGTTAAAATCTATTATCTTATTGGATGATGTTGTTCCCAAGAATATACAACTTAACCATCATCAGGAATTAATAATCTACAGTAAATTTGATTTTATAAACCTCCCTCAACAGAATCTAGAAGTAATCAATCAGGCAATTGACATAGCTTACATGATTTATACTTCTGGCTCAACAGGATTGCCAAAGGGGACAATAGTTAGACATGATGGTGCAATTAATCATATTTATGCCCAGTTTGATGAGTTGAAATTAACTGATGAATTTTGTTTTCTGCAAAGTGCACCTTCTTCAACAGATATTTCTGTTTGGCAATTTTTGGCACCGCTTTTAATTGGTGGAAAGACAGTAATAGTTGATATTGAAACTGTTGCGATTCCTGAGAAACTATTTCAGGTAATCAAATCAGAAAAAATTACAGTTGTTGAATTAGTACCGGCTTTATTTAGGGGGTTGCTGGAATATATTTCCCAATTACCAAACAATGAAAGAAGACTACCAGATTTACAGTGGATGATGTTATCGGGTGAATCTGTATCGACTAAATACTTAAATGAGTGGCTAGAAATATACCCTGATATCAAAATTGCTAACGCTTATGGTCCCACTGAAGCAGCTGATGATATCACCCAATTTATTGTTGATAAACCGTTTCCGGAAAATCAACGAACAGTTCCAATTGGTAAACCACTAGCAAATTTAAATCTCTATATTTTAGACGAGCAAATGAAATTATTGCCCATCGGTGCTCCTGGGGAGATTTGCGTATCAGGAATTGGTGTAGGTGCGGGTTACTGGAAAAACGAAGAAAAAACTAAATTTAGTTTTGTTCCGAATCCGTTTACAGAGACGAGGAAAAATTTGCCAGGAAATCGTAAAGATTTAATTTATAAAACTGGGGATTTAGGCAGGTGGCTTCCTGATGGAAATATAGAATTTCTTGGGCGTATTGACCATCAGGTAAAAATTCGTGGTTTCCGGGTTGAACTGGGAGAGATTGAGGCATTTTTAAGTCAACACCCAAGTGTACATGAGAATGTGGTTGTAGCTCATCAAGAAGCATTGGATAATGTACAGTTAGTTGCTTATGTAGTTGCTAGGTGGCAATTAGTTCCTAGTATTAGTGAACTGCGGAGTTTTTTAAAGGAAAAATTACCTGAGCACATGATTCCTTCGGCTTTTGTGATGCTGGAAAGTCTACCCCTAGCACCTAGCGGTAAAGTAGATCGTAAAGCTTTACCGAAGCCAGATACAATTACCTTTCAGGTAACTAGTACTTTTGCTGTTCCCCGCAATCCAGTAGAAGAAGTGCTAACTGGTATTTGGACTCAAGTTTTAGGTGTTTCTCAAATTGGTATTCACGACAACTTCTTTGAACTAGGCGGACATTCTTTATTAGCAACTCAAGTCATTTCCCGTATTCGCAAAACCTTTGAAGTGGATATATCATTGCGCTGTTTATTTGAATTTCCCACGATCGCAGAATTAGCTCAAAATATTCAAGTAGCAAATTATCAGGGTGCCTCTGCAATTACACTAGCCCCTCGCGATCGCAATTTACCTCTATCCTTCGCTCAAACAAGATTATGGTTACTCGAACAGATAAATCCAGGTAGTGATATTTATAATATGCCCGCAGCAGTTCACTTTATGGGTGAGTTGAATGTAGAGGCATTAGAGAAAAGTATCAATGAAATTATCCGTCGTCATGAAGTTTTACGCACGATATTTACTGTATTAGATGGGCAACCTTTACAGGTAATTGTTCCGGATGCACAGTTAAAAATACCTGTGATGAGCTTGCAGAAATTGCCGAAATCTCAACAAGAAATAGAAATTGAGCGTCTGAGTATTCAGGAATTTCAACTTGCATTTAATTTGACCCAAGCACCTTTACTGAGATGCAAACTGTTACAACTAGGGGAACAAGAATACATCTTATTATTTGCTATCCACCATATTGTTTTTGATGCTTGGTCACAGGGTATATTAATTAAAGAGATAGCAGCACTTTATAATAATTTTGTTGCGAGAAAACCCAATTTTTTACCACCATTATCGATTCAGTATGTAGACTTTGCAGTTTGGCAACGTCAACACTTGCAAGGCGAAAGACGAGAATCTTTACTGACATACTGGAAGCAGCAATTAGCCAACTTACCCACACTGCAACTACCTACAACCCGTCCCCGTGCTGAAGTGAGAACTAATCGGGGTGCTAGCTATAGTTTTGTCATTCCTGTATCAGTTGTCCAAGAAATGCGATCGCTTTCTCAGCAAGCAGGTGTAACCTTATTTATGACACTGCTGGCAAGTTTTAAAATCTTACTGCAACGCTACAGCCATCAGGATGATATTATTGTGGGTACTGATGTTGCCAACCGTAATCAAACAGAAATTGAGCAATTAATAGGATTTTTTGTTAACTTATTAGTCTTACGCACAGATTTAAGTGAAAATCCGACATTTCTAGAATTATTGCAACGTGTTCGCACTCAGACCTTAGCAGCTTACGCTCATCAAGATTTACCCTTTGACGAATTAGTGAGAGAATTACAGCCTGAACGTCAGGTGAGTAATACAGTACCATTATTCCAGGTATTATTTGTTCTCCAAAATACACCAAACTCTACCTTAGAACTACCAGGAGTCTCTTTAAAATTACTAGAAGTAGAAAGCAAAACTGCCAGATTTGATTTAGCTCTATTCTTAACAGAATCTGAGCAAGGGATAGAAGCTAAATGGCAATATAATGCTGATTTATTTACTTCAGATACTATCACTACTTTAACCAAACATTGGCAAACATTAATCAACAACATCCTTACTCAACCGCAGAGGCGCATTAATACATTAGAAATGCTCACAGAAGAAGAAAAGGTACAACAAACTATGCAACAACAGGAGCGTAAAACAGCTAAAAAACAAAAATTTATGAGCATTGCCCCGAAAGCAGTCAGTTTGTCAGTAGAGCAATTAATTAAAGCAGATTATTTGCAAGCAGGGCAAAAATTTCCGCTCGTAATTCAACCTGATAGTATAGATGTTGATTTAATATCTTGGGCTGAGAATAATGGAGAATATTTGGAAACAGAATTATTGAAACATGGAGCGATTTTATTTAGAGATTTTCAGATCAAATCTGTTTCCGAATTTGAAAACTTTGCTCAAACAATTTGTCCCAATTTATTTGCTGAATATGGCGACTTACCCCGTACAGGTGAAGGTGGCAAAGTTTATGGTTCTACACCTTATCCAGCAGATAAAGCTATACTTTTTCATAATGAAAGCTCCCATTTACATTGCTTCCCTTTAAAGATTTGGTTTTACTGTGTTCAACCTGCGATATGTGGTGGAGAAACCCCAATTGTAGATTGTCGCCAAGCTTATCAATTACTCAGTCCTCAATTGCGAGAAAAATTAGCCAGTAAACAGTTAATGTACGTGAGGAATTTTGCTGAAGGATTAGATGTAAGTTGGCAAAACTTTTTCCAAACTACAGAAAAAAAAGAGGTAGAAAATTACTGTTTGCAAGCTGGTATGGAATTTGAATGGTATGCTGAGAATGGTTTAGTGACTCGACAAATTCGCCCAGCTTTAGCCATACATCCCAAAACTGGCGAACCTGTATTTTTCAACCAAGTTCAATTACACCATATCTCTTACTTAGATACAGATGTGAGAGAATCACTGCTATCTATATTTGGTGAATCAAAATTACCTCGCAATGTTTACTTTGGTGATGGTACAACAATTACAGAAACAGAAATTGACGAAATCAATACAGTATATCAGCGATCGCAAACTTGCTTCCCCTGGCAAAAAGGTGACATTATCATGCTAGATAATCTGTTGGCTGCTCACGGAAGAAACCCCTTTGTTGGACAGCGTAAAATAGTTGTGGCAATGGCAGAAATGGTTAACAATAAAGATATTAATAACCCCTCAAACTAATCCTCTTTGTTGACTCCGCACCGCACTCTTTAATTTTAAAAATATTCACTTATCATGCAAACTGAACCTATTAGCGGCTTCCGGCTCGCACCTCAACAAAAAAGACTGTGGAATTTACAACAAAATAGTTCTGCTTTCTGCACACAAGCTAGTATTTTGATTGAAGGTAATCTCCAACCAGAGATGCTACAAAAAGCTACTGAGCAAATTGTCAATAGTCATGACATTCTCAGAACAAGTTTTTATCGCCCACCTGGAGTAAAAATTCCAGTTATGGTAGTTGTAGATAGAGGTTCATTCAACTGGGAATATCTAGATTTCAGCAATTCCTTACAAGAAGATATTCCTAGTAAAATTCAAGAATTATTCTCGCAAGCAAGACAAGAATATCAAAATCTATCTCAAGCCTCTCCACTGCGTTTATATTTAATCAAGCTGTTAGATAATCAGCATATTTTAATTATTTCTCTGCCTGCATTATCTGCTGATACTAGAACCATCAAAAATTTAGTCAATCAAATTAGTCAAGCTTACACTCAATGCAGCCAAGGTAAGTCATTTAGTGCAGAATATGTGCAATATGCTCAGTTTTCTGAATGGCAAAATCAATTACTGGAAGATGAAGATGCAGAAGAAGCGAGAGAATATTGGCAGCAACAAAAAATTAGCAATTTACCAGCATTAAAATTACCTAACGAACGCCAAGGAAAAAGTGAGCAATTTATAACCGATAACTATAAGTTAGCGATTAGCCAAGAATTATCTGATAAAATTTATTATTTTGCTCAAAAGTATGAAAAAACAGCTGATGTTATCTTACTAGCCTGTTGGCAGATATTAATTTGGCGGCTCACAGGAGAGTCAGAAATTGTCATTGGTACAGCAAGCGATCGCCGGGAGTATGAAGAACTGCATGATGTACTTGGTTTGTTAGCAACCTGGTTACCAATTAAAACTAAACTTACACCTAACTTAAATTTTATAGATATATTAGCAGCAGTAAGTCAAACATTAGAAAATGCTGCTGAATGGCAAGATTATTTTGTGCCTGAAGCTGTAAATCAGGATAACTTTATCGCTTTCCCTCTTGGCTTTGAATTTGAAAATATTTCTGAAACTAATTTTGATAATTCAGAAGTAAAATTCACTTTAAAAAATATATTTAGTGTTATTGAAGAATTTAAATTAAAACTAACTTGTCTACAACACAATAATGATTTAATAGCAGAATTTTACTATAGCAGTCACTGCTTTTCTCAAGAAACTATTCAACGACTAGCAAAACAATTTCAAACATTATTAATAAATGTTATCAATGATTCAGAGATACCTATTAGTCAATTAGGAATACTTAGTACTAGTGACCATCAGCAACTTTTAGTTGAGTTCAACCAAACAAAGGTTGACTATCAACGCAATAAATGTATTCATCAGCTATTTGAAGCTCAGGTAGAAAAAACACCCGATCAAATTGCTGTGGTATTTGAAAATAAACAATTAACATATCAAGAATTAAACTTTAAAGCTAATCAATTAGCTCACTACTTACAAAATTTGGGAGTTAAACCAGAAGCAGTAGTAGGAATTTGTGTAGAGCGATCGCCAAAATTTATCATATCGTTATTAGCTGTTCTCAAAGCTGGTGGTGCTTACCTGCCACTTGATTCCAACCTTCCCCAAGAGGCGTTACAGTTCCGCTTACAAGATGCTCAAGCATCGGTGGTAATCAGGGAACAGGGAACAGGGAACAGGGAAAAGTTTTTAGAGATTACAGAAGTAGATTTAGATAATGATTGGGAAATAATTTCTCAAGAAAGTACACAAAACCTAATAAATAATACTCAGCCAGAAAACCTAGTTTATATAATCTATACTTCCGGTTCTACAGGTAAACCTAAAGGCGTTGCGGTTGAGCATCAACAATTGCTTAATTACCTATACGGGATTTTGCCAAAACTGCAACTTCCGGCTCATGCAAGTTACGCCAGTGTTTCTACCTTCGCCGCAGATTTAGGTAATACTGTCATTTTCCCTTGCTTATCTAGTGGTGGATGTCTGCATATTGTATCTTGGCAACGCGCATCTGATCCGGTTGCATTAGCTGATTATTTCCGTCGTCATCCTATAGACTGCTTGAAAATAGTTCCCTCTCATTTAGCAGCTTTTTTAAGTTCCGAGTGCTGGGAAATTTTACCCCATCAGTTACTCATTCTTGGTGGTGAAGCTGCTGATTGGGATTTGATTGAGAAAATAGAAAAGAATGCGCCTCATTGTCGAATTCTCAATCACTATGGACCAACAGAAACAACCGTTGGTGTACTGACTTACTCAGTTGGAGGCAAAATTCAGGACATTGCAACAGTTCCCATTGGTAAGCCTATTGCTAACACTCAGGTTTATGTATTAGATGCAAATCTGCAACCAGTTCCTTTAGGGGTAGCAGGAGAACTGTATATTTGTGGTGAATCCTTAGCACGGGGATATTTAAACAGCCCTGAGTTAACAGCACAAAGGTTTATTACTAATCCCTTCAGTGATGGTGAGGAGCGATTGTACAAAACAGGCGATCGCGTTCGCTATCTGTCTGATGCTAATCTAGAATTTCTTGGTCGTTTTGATGATCAGGTGAAAATTAGAGGCTATCGCATTGAACTAAGCGAAATCTCCACAGCCTTGGGTGAACACCCAGCAGTTAGGGAAAGTTTAGTTATCGCTAGGGAAGAGACATCAACAGAAAAGCGTCTTGTCGCTTACATAGTCCCTAAATCTCAATCAGTATCAGATCATGACTTCCGTCACTTCTTAACAGCAAAGTTGCCGGAATACATGATACCTGCATCCTTTGTCATCCTCAAAGCTTTACCTCTCACCGCTAACGGTAAATTAGACCGTAACGCCCTACCTGCGCCAGAAGAAGTAGTCAGTAGAGAAACCACCTTTATTCCTCCCCGTACACCTGTAGAAGAAGTATTAGCAGGTATTTGGGGGCAATTGTTGGGAGTATCACAGGTAAGTATTAACGATAATTTCTTTGAATTGGGTGGACACTCCCTACTAGCTACTCAGGTAATTTCTCGCATTCGTACCACTTTTGGTGTAGAAATACCCTTACCACAACTGTTTGAATCTGCAAATTTAGCAGCACTAGCAGCGCAGATTGAAATAGCAATGCGGGGTGAACAACAGGAAATTGCAACCATTACCCCCGCTTCTAGAGAGAAAAATCTTCCCCTATCTTTTGCTCAACAGCGATTGTGGTTTTTTGACCAGTTTGAACCAGGTAGCCCATCATATAATCTGCCGAGAACAGTTCGTTTACAGGGAAAACTGAACATAGATGCACTTTCAGCTAGCCTCAACGAAATTATTAAACGACATGAAATTTTGCGAACCAGTTTTGCAATATATGATGGGCAACCAATCCAAGTTATTTCTCCCTCAATAAACTTAAAATTACCAGTTGTAGATTTACAACATATTCCCCAAGAACAGCGAGAAGCAGAACTATACCGTCTCGCCAGAGAAGAAGCACAAACTGGATTTGACCTAACTCAAGCACCATTATTACGCACAAAACTGCTGCAACTAGATACGGAAGATTATGTAATTTTATTGACACTGCATCATATTGTTTCTGATGGTTGGTCAACGGATATATTGATTCGGGAAGTAGCCGCACTGTATACAGCTTTCTGTGCTGGTAAACCTTTTGCTTTGCCACAATTACCCATACAATATGCAGACTTTGCACTTTGGCAACGACAATGGTTAGAGAAAGAAGCATTAAATAATCAACTTGCTTATTGGCAGCAAAAATTATCTGGTGAATTGCCAATATTGCAATTACCCACTGACCGTCCTCGTCCCACAGTTCAGACTTACGCTGGAAAAACCCTATCATTTGTCCTGTCAACCAGCTTAAGTGATGAATTAAAAACTCTGTCAAAACAAGAAGGTGTCACTTTATTTATGACACTATTGACAGCGTTTAAAACTTTACTATATCGCTACACAAATCAGACAGATATTTTAGTTGGGTCGCCTATCGCTAACAGGAACAGAGCAGAAATAGAAAACTTAATTGGTTTCTTTGTTAATACTTTGGTATTAAGAAGTAACCTGTCTGGTAATCCTACTTTTCGTGATTTGCTCAAACAATTGCGAGAAGTAGCATTAGGGGCGTATGCTCATCAAGATTTGCCCTTTGAGAAGTTGGTAGAAGAAATTCAACCAGAACGTAGTTTAAGCCATAATCCTTTGTTCCAGGTAATGTTTATTCTGCAAAATGCACCAATGAGGGAATTAGAGTTACCTGAATTAAGGGTAGAACCTTTAGAAAATAACAGTACAACAGCGAAATTTGAACTGACTTTAGCTATTGAAGATGGAGAGCAGGGATTAATTGCTAACTTTGAATACAATACAGATTTATTTGATGAAATAACCATTTCACGGTTAGCGGCAAATTTTGAAGTTTTACTAACAGGAATTATTGCTAATCCTCAGCAGCAAATTGGGGCGTTACCTTTATTAACCACTACTGAAGAACAACAGTTGTTAGAGTGGGGCAAGGGTGAAATTAATCGACAACCAGAATTGTCTTTACATCAACTATTTGAAGCTCAAGTTGAGAAAACCCCTGATGCTGTTGCTGTGGTGTTTGAAAATCAGCAATTAACATATCGGGAACTGAACACCAAAGCAAATCAACTCGCTCATTACCTGCAAAAACTGGGAGTAAAACCAGAGGTATTGGTGGGGATATGTGTTGAAAGGTCCTTAGAAATGGTAGTTGGACTTTTAGCGATTCTCAAAGCGGGTGGTGCTTATATTCCTCTAGATCCAGCCTATCCTAAAAAACGGTTAGGTTATATGTTGGCAGATTCCCAATTATCAGTTTTACTCACACAAAAATCATTATTAGAAAATTTACCAACCTATCATGGTCAGGTAGTTTATTTAGATGTGGAAGGTGATAAAATTTCACAACAAAATGCTGGCAATCCTATCAGCAAAATTACTCCCGAAAACTTAGCTTATGTAATTTATACTTCTGGATCAACTGGCAAACCTAAAGGTGTACAAATTTCTCATGCTGCTGTTGTCAACTTCTTAATGGCAATGCGTCAAAAACCAGGATTAACTGCACAGGATATATTACTTTCAGTGACTACATTATCCTTTGATATTGCTGGTTTAGAAATATATTTACCTTTAACTGTGGGTGCTCGAACAGTTATTGTTAGTCGTCAAGAAGCATCCGATGGAATTAAATTATCAAAGCGGTTAAATTCCTGTGGTGCTACAGTCATACAAGCTACCCCAGCAACTTGGCGAATGTTGTTATCTGCCGGTTGGAGAGGTAATAAAGAATTGAAAATTCTTTGTGGTGGTGAAGCTATTGACTACACTCTAGCTCAACAATTACAGGAACGGGGTAAAGAAGTTTGGAACTTATATGGACCGACAGAAACCACTATTTGGTCAGCAGCCTCTCTGGTAAAAAATAGCGTTGCGATCGCTCATCCAATTGACAACACCCAATTTTATATTCTTGACTCCTATAATCAATTAGTGCCTATTGGTGTAGCTGGGGAATTACATATTGGTGGTGCTGGTTTAGCGCGTGGTTATTTACATCAACCGGAACTCACAGCCCAAAAGTTTATACATAATACTTTCAGTCCAAATGCTACTACTCGATTATATAAAACTGGGGACTTAGTACGCTATCTTCCAGATGGAAATATAGAATTTTTAGGACGTATTGATCATCAAGTTAAAATTCGTGGTTTCCGCATTGAATTAGGGGAAATTGAATCAGTCTTAAATCAGCATCCTGATGTAGAAAATTCTGTAGTTACAGTCCGGGAAGAACAACCTGGTGATCAACGTTTGGTAGCTTATATAGTTAACAAATACCAGTCAGAAATTGATCATCTGGAATTGCGTAGTTTTTTACAAGATAAACTGCCGAATTATATGTTACCAACGGCGTTTGTGATATTAAATAAACTGCCTTTAACTCCTAATGCTAAAGTAGACCGTAAAGCTTTACCTGCACCAGATACAATGACTGAATTGTTAGCTAACTTTGTCCCACCGCGCACACCGACAGAACAGATAATAGTTGATATTTGGGCTGATATTTTAGGGCAAGAAAAAATAGGAATCTATGACAATTTCTTTGATTTGGGAGGACATTCACTTTTAGCTACGCAAGTGATTTCTCGATTACGTGAAGCCTTTAAAATTGATTTACCTTTACGCAGCTTATTTGAAAACCCAACAGTCAAAAATCTGGCTGAGCAACTGGAGGGAATTCTCACAGTGCAACAATTACAGACTGTAAATGAGCAAATGGTAGAAGACAGAGAGGAAATAGAACTATGAAAACAATTGAAGAATTTTTGTCTTACCTTTGCAATCAAGATATTAAACTATGGGTTGAGAATGAGCGCCTGCGTTGTAGTGCTCCAAAAAGCGCTCTCACTCCAGATATCAAAGCAGACTTAGCCGCGCGTAAAGCAGAAATTTTGGCTTTTATCAGCCAAGCAAATCAGGCTTTACAATCCTCTTTAGAATCTATTCAACCTACCTCACGTCAGAAAAATATACCTTTATCTTTTGCCCAGCAGCGACTTTGGTTTTTTAGTCAACTAGAACCAAATAGCAGTGCTTACAACATACCCGCAGCCGTCAAACTTACAGGTAAATTAAACATAGCTGCACTGTCTCAAAGCCTCCAGGAAATTATCAGAAGACATGAAATATTAAGAACAACATTTACTGTTAGTAATGGGGAACCAATACAAGTAATTGGACAAGGTGAGGACTTTACTTTTTCAATTATAGATTTGCAGAGGATTTCCGAAGAGAAAAAACAGCGAGAAGTTTTCAATCTAGCTAATTTAGAAGCACAAAAACCCTTTGATTTAGTACAAGGTTCCTTAATCAGAGTCAGTTTACTGCAATTATCGCCAACAGATCATGTGGTGTTGTTGACTATGCACCATATAGTTTCTGATGGTTGGTCAACAGGAATATTAATTAAAGAACTCACAGCACTGTACAAAGCTTTTTCTGAAGATCAGCCTTCCCCGCTTCCCAAACTGCCAATTCAGTATGCAGACTTTGCAATTTGGCAAAGAAAATGGTTGCAAGGTGAGGTACTGGAAACTCAACTCAATTACTGGAAACACCAGCTAGATGGTGATTTACCTATTTTAGAATTGCCTACTGACAACCCTCGACCTGCAATTCAATCTAACAACGGTGCAACAAAGTCATTGCAATTATCCAAATCCCTAACTGATAAACTCAAAAACCTGTCAAACCAGGAAGGTGTTACCTTATATATGACTCTGCTGGCAGCATTTAAAGTGCTGCTGTACCGCTATACCCAGCAAGAAGATATTATCGTAGGTACTCCGATTGCTAACCGCGATCGCACAGAAATAGAAGGGCTGATTGGCTTTTTTGTCAATACTTTAGTACTGCGGACAAACCTGGGTAATAACCCCACTTTTCGAGAACTGTTGCAGCAGGTGCGTGAAGTCACATTAGGCGCTTATGCCCATCAAGACTTGCCCTTTGAAAAATTGGTAGAAGAACTACAACCAGAGCGGAATTTGAGCCACAGTCCCTTGTTTCAAGTGATGTTTATTCTGCAAAATGCCTCAACAGAGATTTTGCATTTGCCAGAATTAACCATAGAACCTTTAACAGCCGAAAAAAACACTGCTAATTTTGATTTAACACTGTCTCTTTCAGAAACAGAGGCAGGATTAAACGGAGATTTAGAATATAACAGAGGTATATTTAATGCTGACAGAATCGCCCGAATGTTGGGGCATTTTCAGATATTGTTGGAGGGTATTGTTGCTAACCCTGAAAAACACCTGTCAGAATTACCATTATTAACAGCATATGAGCAACATCAACTATTAATAGAGTGGAATAATACTCAAACTGATTACCCTCGAGACCAATGTATTCATCAATTATTTGAGGCACAGGTCGAAAAGACACCTGATGCGATCGCAGTAGTATTTGAAAATGAATATTTAACTTATCAAGAACTGAATCAAAGAGCTAATCAAGTTGCACACTATCTGCAAACGCTAGGAGTAGAAAAAGAGGTATTAGTAGGAATTTGTGTTGAACGTTCTTTAGAAATGATTGTAGGGATTATTGGTATTCTAAAAGCAGGTGGCGCTTATGTACCGCTAGACCCTAATTATCCCTCAGAAAGATTAGCTTATATGTTGGCAGATTCTCAAATTAAATTTCTGCTAACTCAAGAAAAATTACTAAATCAACAACCACAGTATTCAGCACATCTCATCTGTATAGATACTAACTCGCAGGAAATTTGCCAACAAGTCAACACTAATCCCAACAACAACATTAAACCAGATAATTTAGCTTATCTCATCTACACTTCTGGTTCCACAGGTCAATCTAAAGGTGTAATGATTGAGCATCGAAATTTAGTAAACGCTTATTTTGCTTGGGATGAAGCTTATAAACTGCGAACCGCCACCATCTGTCATTTACAAATGGCAAGTTTTTCCTTTGATGTTTTTTCTGGAGACTTAGTTCGCGCTCTTTGTTCAGGTTGCAAACTCGTATTATGTCCTCGTGATTTCTTACTAGAACCCGCAAAACTTTATCATCTCATGCTGCGAGAAAAAGTAGACTGTGCTGAATTTGTGCCAGTAGTGTTGCGAAACTTAATGCAGTACCTCGATGAGAGTCAACAGCACCTTGAATTTATGAGCTTGCTAGTTTGTGGTTCTGATACTTGGTATGTCAGAGAATATGAAAAACTTCGCCAATTATGCAATTCTCAAACAAGATTAATTAACTCTTTCGGTGTAACTGAAGCAACTATCGATAGTTCATATTTTGAATCACAAAAAATAGACTTATCAAAAGAGCAGTTAGTCCCTATAGGTAGACCATTTGCTAATACAGAAATTTACATATTAGATAAGAATTTACTACCTCTACCTGTAGGCATTCCTGGGGAAATATATATTGGTGGTGCTGGTGTTGCTAGAGGATATCTAAACCGTCCTAATTTAACCCATGAAAGGTTTATTGCTCATCCATATAGTAACCTACCTGGTACTAAACTGTATAAGACAGGTGACTTAGCCCGTTATCTTCCTAATGGTGATATAGAATATCTTGGACGCATGGATTATCAGGTAAAAATTCGTGGTTTTAGGATAGAGATTGGTGAAATTAAAATTCTACTAGCTAAACATCCAGAAATTCAAGAAAGTGTTATCGCTATTAAAGAAGATGATTTAGGTGAAAAACGTTTAGTTGCTTATGTTGTTTCTAAACAATATGAATTAATCATCAATGAATTAGCAACAAAACTACGAAAATTTTTGCAACAAAAGCTGCCGGATTATATGATACCCTCGGCTTTTGTTTTACTAGAAACATTACCTTTGACCCCCAATGGGAAGATAGACCGTCGGGCATTACCTACACCAGATTGGTCAAAAAGAAATTTAGAGCAGAATTATGTTTCCCCCCGTACTCCAGTTGAGGAAATTATCGCTAACACCTGGACTCAAGTGCTTGGTATAAAACAAGTAGGCGTGAATGACAATTTCTTTGAACTAGGAGGACATTCTTTATTAGCGACACA
Source organism: Calothrix sp. NIES-4101 (assembly GCA_004296455.1). Taxonomy (GTDB): domain Bacteria; phylum Cyanobacteriota; class Cyanobacteriia; order Cyanobacteriales; family Nostocaceae; genus Brunnivagina. The sequence continues at coordinate 1,104,531 of AP018280.1, read as the reverse complement.
ATTAATTTCTCGACTACGCCAAGTTTTTCAAATAGAGTTGCCCCTCCAGAAAGTCTTTGAATTTCCCACAGTAGCAGGTTTAGCAACTGCTATTGAAGCGATAAAACAATCACAGGATAGTCTTTTAGCACCTCCTATTCTTCCTGTTAATAGAGAAAATCATCTGCCTTTATCTTTTGCCCAACAAAGGTTATGGTTTCTAGAACAATTACAACCCAATAACGCCACATATAATATTACCGAGGCTATCCGTGTCCTTGGTGCTCTCAATATCACAGCACTAGAAGCCAGCTTCAAAGAAATTATCAAACGTCACGAAGCTTTACGTACTACCTTCATGGCTGTGGAAGGTTTACCAATGCAGGTAATTAGCGCCAATCTGCAATTATCTGTACCTATAATTGATTTGCAAGCAGTTTCAAAATTAGAACAAGAAATTCAAGTACAGCAGATCATTAATCAAGAAAATAAACAACCTTTTGATTTGAAACAATTACCTTTATTACGGGTAGTTCTTATCAAACTAAGTTCAACAGAATATGTGGTCATATTTACAATGCATCACATCATATCTGATGCTTGGTCTATGAGTGTGATTATTCGAGAAATCATAGCCTTATATCCCGCTTTGGCAGACGGGAAATCTGTTACTTTACCAGAACTGCCAATTCAATATGCAGACTTTACAGTTTGGCAGCGACAATGGTTGCAAGGACAAGTATTAGAAAATCACCTTGCCTACTGGAAACAGAAATTAGGTGCTGCTTTACCAGTCCTTAAATTACCTTATATCCAAAACCAAGTAGCTACTCCAACCAATCAAGTTGGTGTGCAAATCTTCAGTTTATCTACAGAATTAACACAAGCATTGAAGACACTTAGTTGTCATGAAAACGCTACTTTGTTTATGACAATGGTAGCTGCTTTAAAAACCTTACTATATCGCTACACAGGACAAGATGACATTGTAATTGGTACAGATGTTGCTAACCGTAATCGAGGTGAAACTGAAGATTTAATTGGCTTTTTTGTTAACTTACTAGTATTACGGACTGATATATCTGGCTATCCCACTTTTAGAGAACTCTTACAAAGAGTCAGAAAAGTAACTTTAGAGGCTTATGCCCATCAAGATTTGCCTTTTGACAAGCTAGTTGAAGAACTACAACCAGAACGCCATTTGTCTCATACACCTTTATTTCAAATGTTGTTTATTATGGATAATGTTCCAACACATAATTTGCAACTACCAGGACTCATGTTGTCACCGATAGAGGTAGAAGCTAAAACAGTTAAGTTTGATTTAGCTTTATTTATGTCAGAAACAGAATCAGGAATTAAGGGTAGTTGGTATTACAAAACAGATTTATTTGACGCAAAAGAGATTTCTAGTTTGTTTGATAGTTTTCAAACACTGCTTGCAAGTATTACATCTCAAGTGGATGCCCGCATTAACACTTTAGATTTGCTGACAGAAACACAAAAGAAACAACAGTTAGTTACCGAAGTTAAACATGAGCAAGGTAAGCTCAAAAAGTTGATGCAAATTCAGCCTAAGGCTATGAAGTTATCTTAGAATCAGCAATAAAGTTTGGAAGTTTAGAGAAAAGAAAGGAATGAATATATGACAACATCAAATATTGAAGGTTTTCGCTTATCTCCACAACAAAGATATCTTTGGTTGCAGCAAAAAAATGATATCGATTATGCGGCTCAATCTGCATTTTTAATTACAGGTAATCTTAATATTCAATTATTACAACAAGCTGTACAAAAAGTTTTTGCTCGTCACGAAATTTTTCGTACAAATTTCCACAGTTTACCTGGTATAAAAATTCCCGTGCAAGTTATTCAAAGTAGTAATTTTCCTATCTGGAGGAATATCGATTTCAGTAAATATGATAGTGATGAACAGTCAAAAAAAATAGAAAATTATTTGTTTGCAGATAGAAGATTACTTAACAAAGATGATAATAATTCACTTTTAAGTTTGAGTTTAGTTAATTTATCTGATAATAAATATCTTCTAGTGTTAACGTTATCATCTTTATGTGCAGATGCTTGGACATTGAATAATTTATTTTCAGAAATTAGTGAGACTTATAATTTCTGCTTTAAAAACCAGAAACTATTAGATGCTCCAATACAATATATTCAATTTTCTGAATGGCAAAATCAATTATTAGAAGATGAAGATGCAGAAGCTGGACAAGAATATTGGCAACAGCATAATTTTATAAATCAACCACCATTAATTTTACCTTGGGAAAGTAATTTATCCAGAGAAATTCAATTTGTATCTGCGATTTTTAATCAGAAGATATCTTCGGATTTAGTTGATAAAATTTCTACTATTGTTACGCAGCAAAACACCACAATTAGTAACTTTTTACTTACTTGCTGGCAAACACTAATATGGCGGTTAACCAATCAGGATAATATAATTATCAGCAATATATTTAATGATAGAAAATATGAAGAATTACAGGGACTCATGGGATTAGCTTCTAAATGCTTACCTGTACAGTGTGTATTTCAGAAAGATTTTAAATTTTCAGAAGTTTTAACCCAAATTAGCGATAATATCCACCAGATTAATAAATGGCAAGAATATTTTATTTGGCAAGACAATACAGAAGGTGTAGCTAATTGCCAAGAGTTACCTATTGGGTTTGAATTTCAAGAGTTACCAAAAGATTGTTCATCTGGTGATGTGACATTTTCTTTATTCCACCATTTTTCTTGCTTTGCTCCTTTTAAATTAAAACTTAATTGTCGGCAAACAATATCAGAAATAATTCTGGAACTGCAATATAACCAGTGTTTATTTTCTCATGATAATATTCAACAGATATTTGAATGTTTTTTAAATATAGTCACAAGCGTTATTGATAATTTTAATGCTAATATAGCAGAATTGGAAATTATCAATAATCAAGAAAAAAATCAGTTATTAGTTACTTTTAACAATACTTATAAAAAGTATCCAGCTTTTCAATGTATTCATCAACTATTTGAGCAGCAAGTTAAAAAGACACCTGAATATACTGCTGTAGTCTGTGAAAATCAAAAGCTGACTTATACCCAACTGAACGCACGAGCAAATCAAGTTGCTCATTACCTCAAAAACCTAGGGATTAGTGCTGATGTTTTAGTAGGTTTATATCTTGAAAGAACTGTTGATATTATCGTTGGGATTTTGGGCGTTCTCAAAGCTAGCGCTGCTTATTTACCATTAGATCCAAAATTACCAGCAGAAAATTTAGCTTTTCGTGTACAAGATGCCCAAGCAACAATCGTATTAACACAGCAGTCATTGGCGGAAAAACTTCTTCCAACGGAGGCACAAATTATCTGTTTAGATACCGACTGGGAAACTATAGCACTAGAAAGTTGTGAAAACCCACAAACTTCCGTACAACCAGAAAATTTAGTTTATGCAATTTTCACTTCTGGATCTACTGGTAAACCCAAAGCTGTAGCTATAGAACATCAACAGCTGCTTAATTACCTATATGGTATTTTAGACAGACTCAATTTACCAACAGCAGCTAGTTTTGCCACTGTTTCAACTTTCGCCGCAGATTTAGGTAATACAGTTGTGTTTGCATCCTTATGTACGGGAGGATGTTTACATATATTGTCTCAAGAAAGAGCCTCTGATGCACAGGCGATCGCAGATTATTTTCAACAATATCCTATAGACTGTTTGAAGATTGTCCCCTCTCACCTAACTGCACTTTTAACAGCTTCTCCCACCCGTTCAATATTACCTCGTCAATGTCTAATTTTAGGTGGTGAAGCTAGCACATGGGATTTGATTAAAAATATCAGACAACAAGCTCCAAAGTGCCAAATTTTTAACCACTATGGTCCCACGGAAGCTACAGTTGGTGTGCTCACTTATCCAATAGAAATTTCTCATTCTGATGCAAAAACAGTCCCGTTAGGAAAACCTCTTCCAAATACTCAGGTATTTGTGTTAGATGAAAAATTGCAACTTGTACCCAGGGGTGTGGTTGGAGAACTTTATATTGGAGGTGATTGTTTAGCTAGAGGTTATCTCCATCACCCTGAACTAACACAAGAAAAGTTTATTCAAAACCCCTTTGTAAATTTCCAATTAGCAAGAGGCAAATTCAGCCATAGAATATATAAAACAGGTGACTTAGTTCGTTATTTACCAGATGGAAATCTAGAGTTTGTAGGGCGGGCTGACAATCAAATAAAAATTCGTGGTTTTCGGATTGAATTAGGAGAAATAGAAGCCACACTTAAAGAAAATTATCAGGTACAAACGGCTGTAGTTATAGTTGAAGATAATCAGCGTTTAGTAGCATATATAGTTTTAAAGTCTGAATCACATCGTAGCCCAAGGCAGCAGTCAGAAATCATCAATGATTTACGTAGTTTCTGTTTTCAAAAACTACCTGATTACATGTTACCATCAGCTTTTGTGCTACTCCAAGCACTACCTCTCACATCAAATGGAAAGGTAAATATCCAAGCATTAATAGCACTAGCAAAAAATCGTTCTGAAGTGAATCAAATTTATATAGAAGCACGCACTCCAATAGAGAAGACTTTATCTGAAATTTGGCTGCAACTTCTAAGATTAGAACAAGTAGGTATTCATGATAATTTTTTTGATTTAGGTGGACATTCTCTGCTAATTACACAACTACTAGCCAAGGTAAGAAAAGCATTTCATATAGAAATAAATTTACGTGATTTATTTGATGCCCCGACTATTGCTGATTTATCTCAAATTATTGAGAGAAAAAATGTTGGTATTTTTACTGACACTGCGAATGTAAATCTATTAGAGGAAGCTGTCTTATCTCCAAGTATTCAAGTCAATGTATCTGGCGAATATCAGAGTCATCCTCAAAGTATATTATTAACAGGAGCAACTGGTTTTATAGGTTCTTTTTTACTTTACGAACTATTACAACAAACAACCGCAACAATTTATTGTTTAGTTCGTAGTCAGGATAATATTTCAACACAAGCAAGACTGATAAATAGTTTAAAATCTTATTTATTGTGGGATGAAAGCTTCAGACAGAGAATTATGACTGTGAACGGAGATTTGGCTAAACAATTTTTGGGACTTAGTGAAGATAAATTTCTGTCGCTAGCTAGACAAATTGATGTTATCTACCACAATGGAGCATGGGTGAATTTTACTTATCCTTACTCAGTTCTCAAAGCAGCAAATGTACTAGGAACACAGGAAATTTTACATTTAGCGACACAAATGAAAATTAAGCCAGTACATTTTATTTCTACAATTGGAGTAGCTCAAATAGAAGATAACCCTGACAAAATAGAAAAGAGTGATAATGGTTATACCCAAAGTAAATGGGTAGCTGAAAAGTTAATTAAAATTGCTGGAGAACGGGGAGTTCCCATTTCTATTTATAGACCAGGACGAATTTGTGGTGATAGTAAAACAGGTGCTTGTAATCCTGAAGACCATACTTTTAGATTGATTCGTGGTTGTATTCAATTAGGAAGTGCACCCAAGCAAAATTTCATGGTAAATTTAACTCCTGTAGATTATGCCAGTAAAGCCATTGTTTATTTATCTCAACAAAAATCTTCTTTAGGTCAAATCTTTGATATAACCAATCCTCAATCAATTTCTTGGTGTGAGATGGCTAACTTAATTTGTACATTGGGTTATCCCATACAACAAATTCCCTACGAACATTGGCGAGATAAATTACTGCAAAGTTCTGAAGCAGAAAACAATAATGCTTTATATCCACTAATAGGAATGTTTTCAGAAACTTATGAAAAATCAAGTAATCAAAATAGTGTTAAAGACAACTTTCACTATCACAATACTCTAGCCGGACTAGCTGAATCTGGTCTTACGTGTCCACCAGTTAATTATGAGTTGTTACAAACCTATTTTAAGTATCTAATTAGTACAGGTTTTCTCAGCCAGCCACAATTAAGTAAACAGTTTTAACATAAATCATCTTGCTCAGATATTCATCTGTAAAAATAACAATGACCAATCTACAGACAGAAACGACTAATCCAATAAATTTACAAAGACAGCAGCATTTAATTAATTTTATTGAACGCTACAATCAACGTACACAAACATCAAAAAAGCTGGCTCAAGATTATCGTCAATTTCTGGCTGATAATAAAACACTTGTTGATTTCAATCCAACTTTAAAAGAACTTTTTTATCCCATAGTTGCTAAAACTTCCTCAGGTACAAAAATTGTGGATGCAGATGGAAACGAATATATAGACTTAACAATGGGATTTGGCGTAAATTTGTTTGGTCATAATCCACTATTTATTAAAGAAGCTTTATTTACACAACTAGAAAAAGGTGTACAAATTGGACCACAAGCCGAACTTGCTGGTGAAGTTGCTCAATTAATTTGCGAATTTACCGGTATGGAAAGAGTCACTTTTAGCAATACTGGTACGGAAGCTGTAATGACAGCAATTCGTTTAGCAAGAGCAGCAACAGGACGCAGTAAAATTGCTTTATTTACTGGGTCTTACCATGGACATTTTGACGGTACATTAGCTAAAAAAAAGTTGCTTAATAATCCCGACTCAATACCTATCTCTCCAGGAACACCGATCAATTTTGTCCAAGATATTTTAGTTTTAGACTATAATAATGACCAATCTTTAGAATTAATTAAAACTCATGCTCAAGAATTAGCTGCTGTTTTAGTTGAGCCAGTTCAAACTAGAAATATTAGTATCCAACCCCAAGAATTTCTTCAAAAATTAAGGAAATTAACTCAAGTTTTAGACATACCATTAATCTTTGATGAAATGGTGACTGGTTTTCGTATTCATCCAGGAGGGGCACAGGCTTGGTTTGGCATTCAGGCTGATATTGCCACTTACGGTAAAATTCTTGGTGGTGGTATGCCTATTGGTGTAATTGCTGGTAAGGCTAAGTATATGAATGCCATTGATGGTGGTATTTGGCATTATGGAGATGCATCATATCCCCAAGAGAAAACAACATTTTTTGCTGGCACTTTCTGTAAACATCCACTAGCATTGGCTGCTGCAAAAGTGGTACTTGATTATTTAAAAACACAAGGTGCTGGTTTACAAGACAAACTAAATATTCTTACTTCAGATTTTGTTAACAAGCTCAATAATTACTTTGACCAAGAAAAAATACCAATTCAAATGGCTTCTTTTGGTTCAATTTTCGGCACTGCTAGCGTAACGAATGATGAGTCTGAAAAAAATACGGAAGCTGCAATAGTTTTTGATTTGTTGTATTATCACCTACTTTTTCGAGGCATTATGCTTCGAGGTAACGGTGGTTTTTTATCTACTGCTCATACACAAGCGGACATTGAGCAGATTCTTTGGGCTGTACAAGATAGTGTAGAAGAATTAAGGGCAGGTTATTTTTTGCCTTAACCAATATTTCTATCTAGCCCTTGATCATTTTAATTACTTTGTGTCTACTCAAATAGGAGGAAAATAGAATGACTTCAGCAACTCGTTATTCTGCTTATGATATTTTTGCTCGGATAAATAACGAATCTTGGGGTATAGAATCGATCCATTCATTAATGCCAATTGTCGAAAAATTGCTTCTTAATAATATAGCAACAGGAGGAAAAATTCTTGATTTATGTTGTGGTTCTGGGCAACTTGTACAAAAATTGCAACAAAGAGGATATCAGTTAACTGGGATAGATGGTTCAGGAGAAATGTTGAAATATGCTGAGTTAAATTCGCCTGATAGTAAATTTATTGTAGAGGATGCTCGTTTCTTTAAATTGCCTCTTACTTTTGATGCTGTTGTTTCTACTCAGTACGGTTTAAATCATGTGTTATTAATTGATGAATTAAAGTCAGTTTTTCAAAATGTCTATGCAGCTTTGCTACCTAATGGCTGGTTTATGTTTGATTTACGTCTTCATGAAAGATACAACGACACTTGGAATAATTCTATGGGAGGTGATGTTAAAGAAGAATATGCTTGGGCTTTAAAACGTGTTTATGATCCCGACACAAGAATAGGCAAAATTTTTATGACTGTATTTCAATTAATGGGAGAAAATTGGCAGCGTTTAAATGATACTTGGTTGGTTAAAGGTTACTACAGTCATGAAGTTGTATCAGCTTTGCAAGAAACAGGATTTGCAGACATTAGTGTTTACAGTGCAGGTCGTGATTTTGCTGATACTCAAGAAGTCGGTACAGCTTATTTTCTTTGTCACAAGTAAGTGGATTCAGTCAATATGAATCAACAATAAATAGAATGGGTGCGACTCTTTTGGTGAGACGATTGTTATCAAGTCATAAAAATCCAGATTTTGTCAGGTAAGATAATAGTAAAAATTAGTATTTAACCTGAGTTCGGGATAAGCTGAGATAGTGGTTGTGATGTTACTTTGTTCAAATTTCAGAACAATCCCTTGAATTTAACTGATATTTTTTCTGTTTTGGCAGTTAAAACCAAGAATTAGGAGAAGTTTGGGGGAGATATTCTTCCCCCAAACTTCGGTTGGGATTCTCCCAAGCCCCCTCCAAATAATAAATACAAAAACTTTTGCAATCGATGAATTGCAAGACTTCTCCATTTAAATTGAAACAAAACTCTTAAACCCGAACTCAGGTTATTTAATTAATACGGCTTTAATTTTGTAAAGATAGTTCTTGAAATATCTCTAAATATTGTGGTATCCAGATTACACATATATTGGGTTTTATAATGCTAAATATACAAAGTATTCATAATTGGGTTACTGTCCCCAAACCTAATCCTGATGCAAATTTACGTTTATTTTGCTTACCTTATGCTGGAGGAAGCTCAATTATTTTTCGCAGTTGGTTAAACAAGCTTCCAGGTAATGTAGAAATTTGTCTTATAGAACTTCCAGCTAGAGGAAGTAAAATTAAACTGCCTCCATTAAATAGATTAGAAGCAATTGTCAAAGAGTTATCAATACAAATTCAACCTTATTTAGATAAACCATTTGCTTTTTTTGGTCATAGTATGGGTGGATTGCTCAGTTTTGAAATTGCTCGCCATCTTCGTCAAGAGTATGCAAAAAAACCATCTCACCTATTTGTGTCAGCTAGTCGTGCTCCTCAAATTCCCTCACTAAAACCACCGCTTCATGCACTCCCCGAAACTGAGTTTAAACAAGAACTACGCCGTCTTAATGGTACACCTGTTTCAGTTTTGGAAAATACGGAATTAATGGAACTACTTATCCCTATTCTCCGAGCAGATTTTGCAGTATTGGAGACTTATGCTTATACTCAACAATCAGCACTTGAATGTCCAATTACTGCTTTTGGTGGCTTAGAAGACGGAGAGGTAAGTCTTCAAGAACTAAAAGAGTGGCGATCGCAAACACAAAGTTCTTTCCAATTGGAAATCTTTCCCGGAGACCACTTTTTTATACATTCAGCCCAATGTCTTTTACTTGAGAAGTTAGCCAAATACTTGAGAGAGTATGCTGTAGATACCAGATGACCCAAATATCATGTCCGGTTAAATACTTCTTATTAAGACTGACATAGAGACTTAGAGATGCGGGGACGCGGAGAAATTTTAACTGTAAGTGATTAGCCGAACATGATATAAATCATCAACTAATCCCAAAAAGAGCTTGAAAACAAATTCAATCCCCAAACCTTTAGCAAAAGAATCTGGGGATATTAGCTAAAATACCTGACGTTCCTCTAAATGGGCTGTAATTTCTTCTCGCTTACGCCAAACCGGACGCAACCGTTTCTTAGCAAACATTTGTAATTGTTCACCAACATGTCGGGAGCCTGGTTGAGAGGAATTACCATAACTGATCAGCGCCATTGCCTTGACAGGTTGGGAAAATTCAATTGCAGCAACGTAAGAATCTCCTGCGACGGGTTGAAATTGACCAGTTTCTGAGGGAGCAAAATTGACGACACGGAAAATCCCTAAGTCTCCATCACCACCATTACCAGGTAAATCAACCTTCCCATATTTCAATCGAAAAACTTCTCCCCAAGGGACATTTAATCTTCCATAAGCCTTTTCTACTTTTGTTGCTGCGCTTTCTAGTAATGTCACTGCAACTTGAGGATTAGCCAATCCATCGGGTGTAGTTCGGGGTGAATCTTCACTCCAAGGTTTACTGAAGGTTTGATCGAAGTCTAGCTCTTGTGCCCAAGCAGAAAATAATACTGCTCCCCGACTATCTGCATTCGCTTGTCGATCCCACTTTTCTAAGATAGTTGCTGCTCTTTGTCCCAATTCACCACCATATTTTCGCGCTGCTGGGATTAAATCATCTAAAATCCGCTCGGCAAATTCCATCCTTGTTGAATGCTTATATTTAATCATCTCATCCAGAGTGATTTTTGTATCTTCATCTAGCATTCTTGCGGAACTCTGCGCTCGAAAATCCATGAAACGGGGAGCCATATAAGCTGGATATTTATCTGCTTGAATAGCTGTTGGAAAGGTTGTTGTCCAAGGTGGGTCATTAGTATTTTGTAACCAACCACTTGGTGGATCAATCACACGCGGTAAATCTTGGTAGGGATGAATTTTTGTCCATAAGGTTTTTGACGTGTTCCCAGGAATAATTCCTTGCCAATATTTAAAATCACCTTGTTCACGTACCGGAACCTGCCCATTAAATAGGTGCATAATATGCCCTTCTCGGTCAGCATACATCACCGTAAACATTGGTAATTGCAAACGTTGGAGTGCTTTTTCAAACTGTGCCAGATTTTGCGATCGCGCCATATCCCACCATTGTTCTAACACCCCTGGTTTGTCAAGACCGACAACACGTAGTGCCGTGGCTTGATTTGCTTTCTCTGACACAATGGGTCCGTGAACAGAACTCTTAACTACCAATGTTTGCTCACGTAATGTCCCGTCTTTTTGTTTTACCTTGAAAACAAGATTTTTTGTCTCCAAAGAACGAACTTTACCATCAAAACGATAGCCATCCTCAGCTAATTCTAGTTGATAAGTATCCCACCCATCATGAGTGTTGACGGTATGAGTCCAGCCTAAATTATCGTTGAAAGCAATTGTTAAAACTGGGATACCAACAAGTGATGCTCCATAAGCATCAATTCCAGGTGCAGTAATTTGTGCTTCATACCACAAGTATAAATCTGACCAGGGAAGGTGTGGATTTGCTAGCAGCATCGCATTACCCGATGCTGAACGAGAGGGTGCTATCGCCCACCCATTGGAACCAGCTTTGGACTCTGGTACAGTCACACCCGCAACTTGTTCTGAACTGACTACAAATGTAAAATTGAGTACTCTTTGCAGATGAGCGAGTATATCTTCTCCTGTGACTGGTAAAACAACTTCTACCTCATCATCAATTGCGTTCGGATTTTCTTTAACGTAAGTATTAACACCTTCTGCAAAAGCATCCAAATAACTACGAAAAGATGCATTCTGTGTCTGATACCAAGATCGAGAGCGTTCGGGCACTCCCATTGTCAATACCCAACGATCTGAATCTGTATATTTCTCTCCCCAATATTCAGCAGCACGTCCTCTGGCTTGTCCGTAAAGACGTAAAAGTAAGTTGCCATGGCTTTGCATTTGTGCCCGTCCAAAGGCATGGAAAGCACTGGCGGTATCCTTGGCATAAATATGTGGGATGCCGTAGGTGTCCCACAATATCTCAGTCTTTTTTCCAGGAGAAGCTAGTATTTGACATCCTAAAATTAATGCAAATAAGACACTGAGTGTAAATGGTAGGATTCTATGCTGATTTCTGAGAAAAATCCTAAATATGTTCAGCTTTTTTGTATTAGAAAAAATAGAAATGATATTAATTAATAGATGCATAATGAATAGAGATTATGGCTTTGGTTAATTTATGAAAAACAGTTTATTTTTGATTTGATACTCATCGATGTTTGCTCGTACTCTTGGCTAAACAATAGTTTAGGTTTTCATTTTTTGAGCTTAGTTTTAGCTAAATAAACGAAGAAAGGCGCACCAATTAAAGCTGTCATAATACCCACAGGAACCTCTTGGGGTTGAATCACTAATCGAGCGCAAATATCTGCCAGTAACAGTAATATTGCTCCTAATAAAGCACTATAGGGAATAATCCAACGGTAATCGCTCCCTACTAAAAATCTGGCAATATGAGGAATCACTAAACCAATAAATCCGATCGCACCTGCTACCGCAACTGCACTACCATCTAACAATAAAACGCATATTATCGCCGCAATTTTCACAGCTATAGTTTGTTGTCCTAAACCCTGGGCAATATCTTCTCCTAAACTCAAAATAGTCACTTGTCGGGAGATAAATAAAGCCAAAATCATCCCCATGAAAATATAAGGCAAAATTTGAAGAATAATACTTGTGTCAGTACCAGCAAGAGAACCAGCTAACCAAAAGCGAATTTCTTCTAAGGTGCGTTGACTGACAATTAATACTCCCGAAGTTAATGAAGCCAGCAAACTGCTAATTGCTGCTCCGGCAATAGTCAGATTTAGGGGTGTAGCTCCACCACGCCCTAGAGAGGCGAGAAAGTAAACACTAAAAACCGTGACTCCTGCACCCAAAAAGGCATACCAGATATAAATACTGGGTGAGGATGCACCAAATAGAAAAATCGCCATCACCACAGAAAAAGCTGCACCCGAACTCACACCCAAAATACCAGGGTCAGCGAGAGGATTCCTGGTCACACCTTGCATCAATGCACCTGCAACCGATATGGATGCACCGACTAACATCGCCATTAGCGATCGCGGTAATCTCACTGTACGGATGATTAAATGTTCTCTTGATGTGTCAAAGGACAAAAATGACTGCAAAATCGTGTCTATAGGGATTTTCGCTGCACCCAGAGTAACACTGAAAATTAAGCAAATAATGAGTACAAATGCACAAATGCCTAAACCCACTATTGATAATTTTATTTGTTTAGACTCTCTGGGTAGCTGCGAGGTCGTTTTTAGCATTTTCTAATCGGTGATGAGTAATAGGGTCAGAATTTGCAGTCTGTTTCTAGAGTCAAATTTGCTAGTAATTACAAACAGATATAATCACAGAAAGTCAATAATTTTTACAGTAGTTTCAGTACTCAATTGACTCACTTTTTCACTGAATATTTTGCATTGTTTTCTCATGATAATTAATCTAGATTCTCATGATTTAATACAGATGGAATCTGGGCAAAAATTGCCGACTGCAAAACTTCAGGCACTTTTTCCCAAGGAACATTACCTTTGCGACTGTTGATATATAATTGTGTAAATTCCAGTAATGCTGTGGTGTTTTCATCTATTGTCTCATCTGCTTTAATATCAACAAACAGCCAAGTTGGTTTTTTCAGACTGGAAACCGCGACAACACAACCACGACTGCAAGCCCATAAACAGCCCACAGATTTTATTTTTAGTTCCATTAAGGATTCATGATTTTCACAAAGATTACTAATTTTTTCCAGTAAGATAGCTCCATCACAGGGTTCATTTGTTGGTACTTCTGCTGATGAACGATGACAAGACTTGCAAATAAATAGCGTTGTTTCACTCATTGTCTTAGGGAGTATTGATGAGATACTTAAATCTATCCTTAAATAGATCATCGACAATGGCATTTGCTGCAAAAATACCACTACCAATCCAGTAATCAGACACTAAAAAAGTCTGTTTTTTTTAACAGCTTTTAAATTTGGCTACGGTGAATTTGTTTTGAGTTGCTCTAATTTTTAAAGTGCTGTTTCATCTCCTTGGAAATTATTCTCACCTGCCCAGATAAATATCATATCATCATCAGCTTTTTCGATTAATTCATAACCGATAGAGAATAGAGACAACTTGCTCCATATCCAATTTGAATACTAATTATTTTTTAGTTGCGATCGCTAATTTTGCTCCTTTAACTTGACGCACCTGATCCATTACCGCCACAATATTGCCATGTTCGACCTTTGTATCAGCATTAATAACTACAATTGATTCTGGATTCGTCCCCATCAAGGTGCGTATTTGTTCCGTTAAAGCTGCAACTGTCGTCGGCTTTTTATTCAAACTCACCTGTCCCGACGCTTCCACTGTTACAGTTATTTTCGTGGGAATTTGAGCTTGCTGGGATGTTGCAGCCTTTGGTAAATTAACAGGTAAACCTTCCTGTCGAGTTAAAAATAATGTTGACATGATAAAAAACGTCAAAATCGCAAATATCACGTCAATCATGGGCACAATATTTATCTGCGCCGGAATATCTGGTTCATCTTGTAGCCGCATAAGACTTCTCTCCTCCTCGTTCATACCGACGACGGTATAGTAATTCTAGCTGTCCACCATATTCTTGGAGAAAAGCTATTTGACGTTGATAAAATCCTCGAAACGTATTCGCGAATAAAAGTACAAAGATAGCTACAATCAACCCTGAAGCCGTAGATACTAAAGCTTCACTAATACCACTGACAACACCTGGTGTTTTCGTGCCTCCTATATCCCCCAAATTCAAAGATGCAAATGAGGTTATCAAACCCAACACTGTCCCCAACAAACCCAATAAAGGAGAAAGTGAAATGATAGTATCAAAAAGATTACTAAATCTCTTGAGGATGGGAATTTCGGCTTGGGCTTCACTTTCTAACGCCAAACGAAACTCCTCTGGAGTCGGTTCTTCCAATTCCAATGCGGCAAGAAAAACTCTGGCGATCGGTAAATCTGCATTCTTTTGCAGTTTATCTAAAGCACCAACAACATTTTCCAAGCGATAAAGATTTAGTACCTCCCTTACCACCCGACTTTGACGGCTATTAATCCGATACCAGAAACGCAGGCGCTCTATAATTAAAGCGATCGCCGCAACACTAAAAGCCAGCAGTGGCAACATTACCACGCCACCTGCACGAAACAACTCACTTATTCCCATGTATTACCCCTAAGGCTGTTAAAGATTCCGAAATCAACAGTTATTGCTAAACAAATGATAGTATTTTGCAATAAACAGTAAAACAATCTCAAGTTGAAGTCAAGTATTTGTCAGAATTTAATGAATAAAATTATTAATTATAAATTTGAAATAACTTAATAATTTACGTGATTACAAGGCTTTTGCCGGTTTTTATCTAGGTGATGTAGTTATATGCCGATAAAGTTTATTGCTTTACTTTTTCGTCTAGTTATTTTATCGTGGTTAAAGCTAACCATAAAAAGTAGCAATTAACTTATGAGCTTTTCCAATATTGCGATCGAACAGCGAGAGAAAGAAGTCAAAGCCCTCAAATCATTCTTGGCTTTCAGTACGATCGCCTCATTAGTGCTACATTTAGCAGTACTTGCTTCTGGAATCGGTAATCTTTTAGTTAGAAACCCAGAATTGGAAGAGGAAGCGATCGAATTGACTTTGGTAGAGCCGGAAGTCAAAGAAACACCAGCAATAGAAGAACTGAAAGAAGAAAAGCTTGCACTTGGTAATAACACCGGAAAAGTTCTCACATCATCAGGAGGAAATGCTGGGGAAGGTGCTGTCACTCGCGAAGTATCACCCAATACTGCAATTTCAGTACCTCCACCAGTTCCGGTTCGCGTTGCTCCTATAGAAAAACCAATCGAAAAATCAGTAGAAAAGCCCATAGTTACCCCAGTACAAAAGTTGGTAGATAATTTTAAGCCCCAGCCACTCAAAGAAGACCCAGTGGTTTCTAAGGAACCACAACCAAAAGTCGAACCCCAAAAATCAACCAACAATACTCCCAAAGAAAATACAGCACCAGTCACAACAAACACTGCACCAACACAATCATCTACTAGTACCCAAGAAAGTAGTGAAAATTTAAGAGATGTATTAGGTCGGATTCGCGGTAGTCGAAACAGCGAAGCAAACACAGGAAATTCAGGAAATGGTTCTACTAATTCCAACCAAACAGCAGGTGGTGGAAATTCTTCACTCGCTTTTGGTAATGGTACGGGCACTGGAAGTGTTACTGGAACCGGAATTGGGAATGGAAATGGTACGGGTACTGGAACCGGAAACAGCACAGGAACTTCAGAACGTCGCAAACGTGAAATCGCAACAGCACCAACACAGCCCAATTTACCAAGCACAAACGAAAAACCAGAACCTAGTGGGAATCCGAACGGTTCATTAGATGGTCGTGCAGCTTGCCGTAATTGTAAGGTCAAATATTCCGAAAGTGCCAGGAGACGAGGTTCTGAAGGTAGGGTTGAGGTAGCAGTTGATACTGACAAAGACGGTAACGTAACTAATGTACGGGTAGTTAATTCTAGTGGCGATCGCGACTTAGATGCAGAACATATTCGTCAGGCACGGGAGTGGAAGTTAAAACCTTCAGATTCCGGAAGACAAGGAGTAAAAATTGCTACTGAGTACTCAATAGAAGGTTCGCGTCGCAATCGTCAAGTTAGGGAAAGACAAAAGCAGCGAGAGGAGCAACAGAGACAGCGACAAGTAGCAGCATCCTCATCTAATGATAATTCTTCAGAGGCAACTCCCCGTCGCCAACGACGTTTGGAAGCGACAATTAACAAAACAGATGTGACGACAACATCGAGAAGACGGAGAAATGTTGAAGCATCTTCAGAAACAGCATCTTCAAATTATGCAGAGTCAAGAAGTAGATTAAACAATACAAGTAGAGTCAGACGTTCACAGGAAAATTCCTTTAGCGATCGCTTACGACGTAGTCGCACCACAGGAAATAATTCTGGTGGGGAAGCACCCAGAAGAAAACGGGAAGTAACTGCGGATGTGAGAACATCTGGTACACAAGCAACTCCGACTCGCAGACGCAGAAGAAATTTAAACCAATCGAGTCCATCTCCCAATAATGGCAGTCGCTTACGTGATGCTTTACGACGCAGTCGAGAAGTTGTACCTGCTACAGTACCCGCCTCTGAGGGCAATAATAGTCAGTAATATAATGTCTGTTTGAATACGTCTTATTAAGACTGATACGGCGACTTAGGGATGCGGGGACGCGGAGAAATTTTAATTGTAAGTGATTGTCGAACAGGATATAACAGGATTGTTCTAAGCCATTTGTAGTATATCCAGACAAATAAATCTGCGGCTTCTTGTGTGGGAACATCCCAAATGTGTAAATTGTTTTTTGTAGTGCGGGCATCTTGCCCGCATCCTGGAGATTAGGAAGCAGTTTCCAAAAAATGTCCTAAATTAAATCAAATTTGAAGTTGAGGGTGAAGTGTGACTATCACTTTATCCTGTGGAAATTTTTGCCTCTTAGGAAAGTCAGTTTTCATAAAATGATGTAATAGCGATCGCTCCTAAAAACACAACCATCATTCAACAACGTCAATAAATTAAATCTGTTGGTATCTAATTGTCCATGACAGATATAGCTGCTCGAAAATTATTGTATCAAGATATTAATTTTTGTTTATTTTATATAAGTTTAAAATAGATAGTTTAAATATTAACTTTTATATAAGTTTAGGAAATTCTTATTATTTAAATAAAAGCTTGAATCCCTTTATCGACAAGCCTTGCAACAATTACTAGGTGTAAATTACTATTAATTACTACTTCTCTGTGGCAACAAGTTTTGCGAGAATCAGAAGCGTTAATAAAGTGCCGTTATTTGTCATTTGTTATTTATTTGTTTGACTTTTGTTTAACCAATACTCAATGACCAGTAACTAATCAAGAAATTATTTCGCTACATTTCCACTGGAGAATCATTCTTATGAAATTAGCTTATTGGATGTATGCTGGCCCCGCGCATATTGGTACACTGCGAATTGCGAGCTCTTTTAAAAATGTTCATGCGATTATGCACGCACCATTAGGGGATGATTACTTTAATGTGATGCGCTCGATGTTGGAACGCGATCGCAATTTTACTCCTGTAACTGCTAGTATTGTCGATCGCAATGTGTTGGCGAGAGGTTCGCAGGAAAAGGTAGTGGACAACATTACCCGCAAGGATACAGAGGAACACCCCGATTTAATTATTCTCACCCCCACTTGCACATCGAGCATTCTCCAGGAAGATTTAGCGAACTTCGTGGAAAGAGCGCAAATTGATGCCAAATGCGATGTCATGCTCGCAGATGTTAACCATTATCGCGTCAATGAGTTGCAAGCAGGCGATCGCACTCTCCAGCAAGTTGTGCAATTCTATATTGAGAAAGCGCGCAAAAAAGGCGAACTTCCTCAAGGAAAGACAGAAAAACCATCGGTAAACATCATTGGGATTTCCACCCTGGGTTTCCATAACCAACATGACTGTACTGAATTAAAGCGGTTAATGGGAGATTTGGGCATTGAAGTTAATGCTGTCATTCCTGAAGGCGCTTCGGTTCAGGAGTTGAAAAATTTACCTCGTGCCTGGTTTAACTTATGTCCCTACCGCGAACTTGGTTTAATGACTGCTAAGTATCTCGAAGAACAATTCGGGACACCTTACGTAGATATTACGCCAATGGGAGTTGTTGAAACTGCTAGATGTATCCGTAAAATTCAGCAGATAGTTAATGCCCAAGGTGCTGATGTTAATTACGAAGACTTTATTAATAATCAAACCCTGTATGTATCCCAAGCTGCATGGTTTTCTCGTTCCATTGACTGCCAAAATTTAACTGGCAAAAAAGCGGTTGTATTTGGTGATAGCACCCATGCGGCAGCGATGACGAAGATTTTAGCAAGGGAAATGGGTATTCACGTCGTTTGGGCTGGTACTTATTGCAAGTATGATGCTGAATGGTTCCAAACTGAGGTTAGCGAATACTGCGATGAAGTGATTATAACCGAAGATCACGGACAAATAGGAGATGCGATCGCTCGGGTTGAACCATCGGCTATTTTTGGCACACAGATGGAACGTCATGTTGGCAAGCGGTTAGATATTCCCTGTGGAGTCATTGCGGCTCCAATTCACATTCAGAATTTCCCAATTGGCTATAAACCATTTATGGGGTATGAAGGTACAAATCAAATTACTGATTTGATTTATAATTCTTTCACCTTGGGAATGGAAGATCATTTGTTAGAAATTTTTGGTGGGCACGATACAAAAGAAGTTATTACTAAAGGTATTTCGGCTGAATCTGATTTGAGTTGGACAAAAGATGGTTTAGCTGAGTTAAATAAAATTCCTGGTTTTGTACGCGGAAAAGTGAAACGAAATACTGAAAAGTTTGCGCGGGAAAGAAGAATTCAGGAAATTAGTGCTGAGGTGCTTTATGCTGCGAAGGAAGCTGTAGGTGCTTAGTGGCACTAGCTGAGTTGCCCAATTTAAGAATTAACTAACACAAAGCCTTCTGTTTCTATTTGAGCAGAAGGTTTTTAGGTAAGTAGAACGGTGCAAAAAACAGAAGTATGTAACGAAAAGTGAATTTGCCCAAAACTCTCTTCCCTCCTGCCTTCTGCCCTCTGTCTCCTGCCTTTTCATAACGTCACACATATATAGAATTATCATTTCTCCAATCAATCTCCCTGTCTCTACATCTCCGCATCCTCCTGTCATTTTTATTTCTCTATATATACTTCTCTCCTTTGTAACAAAATTAACAATTTACCTGTCTGAATCAGCAAAAATAAGTAAATTAAATAAATACAAGAATTTATATTCAGTAGAAATTCCGAAGCAAAAAAGCGTTACAATTTCTTACAATTCAAACAATCTCATGGTTTACACACGTAATTACTAAGTCCAAATACTCGATTTATTCATGTAGGAATACCATTTTTCTTTGCAGTTTTGGTTTATTCTACCTGATTATTTCGACGTAGTTTGGACTTTTTGCTTTTCTGTCATCCTGCGAATATTTCATATCAGATTCGGCTAATCACTGAGAATTAAAATTTCTCCATATCCCTTTCTCTCTGAGCCTACGTGTCAGTCTTAATCATAAGTATTCAAACGGACATCCTATCAGCCAGACAAAACATTAGCTAAATCCAAATTCTACCCCGGTAAAACATCCTATCCCGACAAACTCAACAGAAAAATCAAAACTCAAACAATAAAACTAGCCTCTTCCCCTAGCGAAGCTTGCCAACTACGGGCATCATAATAAAGATCAGCCAGAGTAATACTATATAGAGCCTCCTTGAGTTTTTGATTCAGTCTTCGCCACAAAGTGATTGTCACCCAATCTTCAGCATGTGTTGGAGTAGAAGAATGTTGAGGTATGTGGGTAATATCTTCTCCCACAGCTTCTAAAATTTCTCCCACCGATATTTGTGTAGGGGATTTTGCCAGTTTATAACCTCCAACGCTACCACGAGTCGATTTTACTAATCCAGCACGACGCATTTCTATTAATAACTTTTCTAAGTATGGCGCGGGAATATCTTGTCGTTCGGCAATTACTTTCACAGATACAGGAGAACCGATTGGTTGTAAGCTCAAATCTAGCAATGCCTTGACACTATAGTGTCCACGAGTTGTGAGTTTCATTATGGGAACACCAACTATCACTTATTAGTTATTTACTGTTATTTGCGATCGCTTGTGACATTTCTGGGATAAAACCCTATCTATAGAGGAGTTAGCGATAAATCTCGATGAATAATCAAACTGTAACGAGAATAATTGGTGACTCATCATTATTTGTGACGACGATATCAAGTCAATAAGTAGATAACCTTTTCGCCATGCTGGAAATTTATTAAACAACCTCTAGTGTAAGCAGGCAAAAGCAGTGCGATCGCATTCTCCAACATCTATATATTATCTATATATATAGATATATGGAAGATATATGGAGTAGATATATCGGTGAACAGACGTGATGTAAACCACAAATGTCACCCCCAAGGATGTAAATTACCTCTCCCCCTTTTAGCGATTTACAGCTAGACAGAACTCTTTGAATAGAGTCAAAGAGAACAAATATTGCTGCTACTGTAATTAGATACTCACCGCTAACCGCTTCAATCCAAACTACCTCAATCCATTTATAAACCTTCGGTTTCGATAGTTTGACAGGATAGAAACAGACATTGGTAACTAGCTCAGCTTTGAGTTTTATTCCTTACAAAACTTGATGTGCTGCTGTTAGTTCAGATAAACCTACTTATCTCCATTGGCAACATTCTCGAAATAAAATTCTTGTAATAATATCGCCAAAAATGTAACTATTTCATCTACTTATGTAATATACTTGGCTAGGCTGATATAAAAACTAAAAATTGTTTTGCTCTCACAAGCAAATTGTCAGCTAAAATAAAATCGATTCCACCTTTTCAACCAATCATTTTTGCTCTAAGTTGATGGCTAAACAAAAAAAAATTGAACCCCTAGTCGGCGAAGATTTGCTCAAGAAAGTCAAAGAACTCGAAAATCTGAGCAAGGAAGAAAAAGCCAAACAGTGTGGCTACTATACCGTTACCAAAAATGGTATAGAACGTGTCAACATGATGAAATTCCTGAATGCCTTAATTGATGCAGAAGGTATTCAGTTAGATAGTTCCCCCAGTGCCAATGGACGCGGTGGACGTAGTGCTAGCTATCGAATTAGCGTACAGTCTAACGGTAATTTGCTAATAGGTTCGGCTTACACAAAACAAATGGGTCTTCAAGCTGGAGATGAGTTTGTGATTACATTAGGTAAGAAGCATATTCGTCTCAGGCAGGTAGATATGGACGATCGCGAAGAAAGCGAAGTAGTAGAAGCCACAGCCTAAGCTAGATATGGTTTTAGTCATCGGTCATTAATTATTTGGCAATAGCAGACAGTCCGCATAATCACCTTTGGCAAAGCTTACGCCTACACAATTTTCAGTTTGCAATTCGCAGTTAATACCCACAAATACATTCAGAGGATTGAACTCCATAAACACTAACTTTCACGACCTAATTTAGAATTTAGGGGTTAGCAACTGGGAATTAGGCATTATGTAGTTGTTTCCTGTCGGGTATTGCGAATTGTCAATTGTTCGCTCATGTATCGCAAGTTTCGATGCCTACTTCTCAGGAAAGAAGAAAAATCCTGTACTCAAAAGGAATAGGTGCAGAAAATAGTATTGATGATGGGATTCTGATTCATTTTAGGTTAGATTCACTTCTAATGAGTGATATTTTATGAGTTACGGCAACTCATAAGTTACTCATTACCTATTCGTCTGCAAAATTTTGACCAAAAAATTTGGGCTGTGGATAACTAAAACTATTCAGCTTTGGCAAAATATCTACTTGTTAAGGTGCTGGTAAGCAATTACGAAGTGCCTTATAAGTTACTGCCAAATTGCAAGTTAAGGCAATTTGTTCGCTTTCTAATAAACCTAAAATCTGCTCGCGTTGTTCGCGTGCCACCACTGGTAATTGTTGCACACCTCTTAATGCCATACGATCTAAAGCCTCAGATAAAGGTTCATCGCTATAGGCATAGAGGATATCAGTGGTTGATATATCTATTAAGGTTTGATTGGATAAATTTAGTGTCAGTTCCGTAGGGGAATTTGGGTATTTTTGCCAATTAGAAAGGGCGCGATTGATATCTCCTAGGGAAATAATACCAACTAAATGTTCATTATCATCAATAACTAAAGCACAACGAACGCGATCGCGCCACATTTCCAAAGCTGCTTCCAACACATTCATTGTTGCTGGCAGCTTTTTGGGAATACGGAGTATGGCGTTCTCTACCACAATTTTTTGTAAAATTTCGGTTTGCTCGTCTCTTAATTCTGAAAGACCTATTTGTTGTAAATTGACATTGGAGTTTTTATTAGGCTTCATTCGTTCCATCAGCCAAAAGCTCAAACCGACAGCAGCCATTAAAGGTAAAACAATCCGATAATCGCGTGTCAATTCAAATAACAATAAAATCGAAGTCAAAGGCGCACGCACACTAGCAGCCAAAACCGCAGCCATTCCCACCATTGCATAGGCAGGAGGTGCAGCCATGTACATGGCAATATCTGGTGCTAACAAAGCCAGAATTTTGGCATAGGCAGCACCCAAAGAAGCACCCAAAAACATTGCTGGTGCAAATAAACCACCAACAAAACCACTTCCAGCACTAATTGCCGTCATCACTAATTTCAACAGCAGCAGTATAACTAATAGCTGAAGTGGCACTTCCACATCTTGCAGCATTGCCTGCACTGTTTCGTAACCAATACCTAAAATTTGCGGAAATTGGAGAGCTGTAACCCCAACAAAAGCACCACCAATAATAGGGTGAATTGGCTTAGGAATCTGGGCAAACCATTGCAAATAGGGTATCTTACCAGCAAAACAATTCTTAGCAAATTGCACAGCCTGGGTGTAGGTGAGCGAAACAAAACTAGCCCCGACACCCAAGCCCAGATATAAAGGTAACTCTAAAGGACTACGGACTTCATAAACGGGTAAAGCAAAAGCAGGTTGTGAGCCTAAGCCAATCTGGGCAACTAATGCCGCCAAAACCGCAGCTAAGAGAACAACACTTACAGCAGATGTGGCAAAGGAGGTTGCCCCCAATACCACCTCCAGGGCAAAAAAGACTCCAGCAATAGGAGCATTAAAACCACCTGCTAAACCAGCAGCAGCCCCCGCAGCTAACAGCAATCTTTGGCGTTCCTGGGACACTTGGAGTACTTGGGACAACAAAATACCAAAGTTGGCACCAATTTCCACACTAGGGCCTTCTGGCCCCAAAGAAGCACCGCTCCCTAGAGAAACAGCCGCAGCCAACATTTTGCTAACGGGACGTAGCTGTTGTTGCAATCGCCCAACTTGGGAAGCAGCAATCAGGGAAGATAAACTCGGTCCAAAATCTTGGGTGCGCCAACGCATCAAGGCAACGATTAGTCCACCTAAAATCGGCACACAAGCTAGTGTCCATGCCCCCCAAGCACCGATTTTACCCATGAGACTTTCGAGCATGAGGTGGTGAATCAATTGGATTGAATAGTGGAAAGTCACTATTCCCATACCAGTCCCGCCACCAATGAGGACTGCAAATAGGAGTATGAGAGTTTCTAGAGATGGTTGGAAGCGATTGAGAAGATGATTAAGGCGATGGGAAGGTGTAACTAAAACGGATTGTTCGTCCGCCTTCCTCAGTTCCACAGGGGGCAGAGTAGTCATTGATAGCTAGGATTAAATCTAATAAAAAGTTTAAATTTTAGGCATTTATTTTCATTTTCAGTCATTGTCTCGCAACCAGACAAGTGACATCAAAACAATATTGCAAAGGTTTGGTAAAAAGTTGCGAGATTACGAAATTTGCTCGATGGAAGTGTTTAAATGATTAATAAAGCAGGAAGCTAGAAGGCTGCTAGTTCAAGTGCGATCGCCATGCGAATGCTTTATTTGTCAAACATTTGTTTGCCAAGCCCTAGGGTGTAAAAACATATAGCGATGACGGGTCATTTCTCCTGAATATAGCTATACTCGTGTTGCAGTGATTAAAAACATACTGAAGTGTAATTATCCTTTATGTATAGATTGAAATCTAAGTTAAAACGCTATTAGTTAATTTGCGTGGATTTTGTTCGGAAATTCACAGAAACTAGAGATTAAAGATTACAGAGCGAGAAAGTGGACTAAACGGACAAGGTAGATGAATACACACACCTTTGATAATCATTATGTAACTTGCCCTATTTGCCAAAAGAATACCACGGCAAAACCGATTAAAACTTGCGTGGGACTATTTAGTTGTCCGTATTGTCAAGAACGCTTGGTTGTTTCACAAAGCGGCAATTACGTTCGTGATCCTTTTGTTTTGAGACAAATGCTCGTGTCCGCAGCATTACGTCGTCAAAGTCGCCCATTGGCAAGGATTCTGCGTGATTTTGTTTTGCTGAAACGTCCGATGCTCGCTTTCTTTGTAGGAAGTACGGTTGTTGTTGGGATAATGGCTATCACTCAACAAGCTACGAATCTAGAGAAATCTGACTTGCAAAAGCTTGAAAAAGCAGAAAGACTCAATAGTAAGAATCCAGGAGTCAGAATCCAGAGAGCAGAATAAAGAAGTCAAGATTTGAGAGTTAGAAGCCAGGACAATTCTAAATATTTATAGCTATATTTATGGCTATATTTTCTAGCTAGTCGCTAACTAGGCTGTTGACTCTGTGTCCTTTTTGGGATTTCGTTCATGCAAAAAACGTGGATAGTCACAATGGCTGAAACCTTTATTTTGCTTGGGTTTTAACGAGGGATTGAATGCTACGAACAAAAGTACCAAAAATCGCCTAATTTTCAACAAAGTCAACAGCCTAGTCGCTAACCCCTCAGAATAGACAAGATTTAAAGCCTTACAGTATCTTTTATTACTAGAATAAAACCTGCGGCGCGGTCAATGATTTTGGCGGCGCTAATTTTTAGTTTTCCCAAGTCAGCTTCTTTGAGTAGTAAGTAGGGTTTGCTGTTATTTTGCCAATATTGTTCGATTTCGTTGGTATTGAGGGTAGCAATAATAGTGCGATCGCTGTAAAAATCAAGTGATGGACGATGAGCGCTATTTAAGGTATAAATCTTTTGACTGCTGGGGTTGGCTTTTTGAATCATCTCAGCAACAGGCTTAACTGGGTATTGTTCATTGAGTTCCCATACCCAATAATGGGATTTCATAAATAATAGTAAGGAAATATAACTACCCCAAAGTAAAACTTTTAAAAATTGTCCATCTCCTCGTTCTGCCAAAATTCCGGCGAGTGCCATCGTGCCAGCGACTGCGGCAAAAATTAGCTGTAAATCATGTTGGGGTGGTTTGACGAAACTGTAAAAAATACTACCTCCAGTGGCAACCACTGCCAGGACACCTAAACCAATAGTCCAAAAACGTGGGAAGGAAGATAGCATGGGTAAATTTTCGATTTCGGCAAATTGAGCACCAATTGCTAACGCCAAACTGGGATAAATCGGGAAAACATACCAAGGTAATTTGGTACTCATGATCGAAATGGCGACAAGATAAACCCAACTCCACACTAGTACAAGCTTTGCCCAGCTAAGATTACGATTATCCCAAGTGAAACGCAAACTCGCAGGTAGGAATAATAGCCAAGGATGAGTGTATTTGAGGATTTCGACTAAATAATACCAAGGTGGCTGCTTATTTCCTTCTACAGGTTGCCAAATTCGGCTCAAGGATTGGTCTATCATGCCAATATTAGTGAAAGTATGACCATAGTGTTCCCATTGGGCGAAATACCAAAAACCAACAGGTAAGCAACCGATAATCAAACCTATCCACATATACTGATTGAGCAGCAATCGGGGAGTATCCCAGTAAAGAAATGTAAAGGCGATCGCTCCTAATAATAACCCCAACATTCCTTTAGTTAGGCAAATCAAAGCAAACCCAATCCCTACACCCAGGCAGTAGCGTAGATTCCGACGGGAACGTAAAGCGCACAGTATCATTACCATGAAGAAAAATACTGATGCGCCATCTAACATTGCTAAACGTCCATGGCGTACTACAGGTAGCATTGTTAAATAAACCAACGCACTATATACGGAAACAATACGTTGGTGAAATATTTCGCGCCCGACATAATACAGCAAAGGTACGGACATTGCTGTTAAAATTGCTCCTGGCAAACGTGTCGTCCACTCATTCACCCCAGCCAAGGAATAAGCCCAAGCAATTAAAAGATGCATTAAAGGTGGCTTATTGTGATAAGGTTCTCCCCCTAAAGTCGGGAATAACCAATGTAAAGAACCAGCAGGAGCACGCCAAATTTCGCGAGCAACTTGTGCTACAGTGCCTTCATCCCAATCTCGTAGCGGCAATTCTCCCAAATTTATGGTAAAAATTATTACTGCTGCCACCAACAGCGCGATCGCCCATATCCAGTCAAGCCGTTTTGCAACTGCCTGATATCGTCTTTCCAGACGACCCCAAATAAAACTTCCTTCTTGCATAGTTATGTAGGATACTTGATTGTGCTTGCTGGTTCTTTTACTCAAGAGACGTTTGCAAGTCTCCCATGTTGCCATCCCCAAACTTTAAGTTACCCCAACTTTGATAAATTAGTCAGAATTGTTTTTGACAAAATTATAAATTTTCTTCTAAATTATTTCGGACTTAATTCGTGAGAAGTCAAAGTAGTTTAATATCTATGGGTTTTGAAAATAATTCTAGTCATAATCAATTACTTAAACATCTCATTTTTAATTTTTCTGTGTCATCTGAGCATCTGAGCAATAGTGCTAATTGAGAATTAATTTATCTTAATTAAAAATTGATATTTTATGCTATTTTACCTATGGTTATTTATCACTATTACGAAACTGTGATATTAAAAATTATTTTTGATTCTGCTTGTAAAAATAACCAAGAGCTAATTTCCAATTACCGGAGTAGATGAATATGAATTTACCAGTGATTTTAGATGTATCCCTCGGACTAATTTTCATTTATTTAATCTTGAGTTTATTAGCGTCAGAAATCCAAGAATTAATCACAACAGTATTTCAATGGCGTGCCGAACATCTGAGAAAATCAATAGAACTATTTATTGCTGGAGGTTCGCAAAATTCAGAGGAGACAAATGTCGTTGAGCTTGCAAATCAAATCTACAGCAACCCCCTAATCAAAAGTCTTAACCAACAAGCCAAAGGTTTTTTTGCTAATATTCCCCGGCAAGTGACATGGTCAGTTGCTAGTGTATACCGCTCTTTGAAACAAAATCCTGAATCAAATCAAAAACAAGAATCAGTATTTGGAGATAGTAGACATAGTGGCCCATCATATATCCCTGCAAGCACTTTTGCAACTACATTTATGGAAACTTTGCAATTACCGACAATTGCTCAAAAACTATCGGAAACACGTCTTGACACTTTTAAAAATCAACGATTGTCAGAGATAGAAAGCATAGTTTTAAAATTGCAAGAACAACTTGGAGATAATGAAGAATTTGCAGATTTTTTCAACTTTATATATCAAGCCTTTGCAGAACTACAAGCAGACTTTGAACAAATTATCTGGGATTTTCAACAAGGTAGATTAGATATAGATGGTGGCATCGATCGCATGACGGCAAGTTACGATCGCTACATTGCCCTATTTCAATCTCAGATTCCCAATGAAGAATCTGCCAACAAAGCATTACAGCAATTACAGTTTTATAAAAATAACTCTTTTGCAGATACTCAACGGACAATATCTCTAGCAGGTTTAAAGCCAAATGTGAGAGAAATTGCCCAAGCAGTTCAACGGGGAACTGATATTTATCAGGAACTGACAACATCTCTTTTAGATAAAGATAACGAGATGTATGAAAATCTAGAAAAAATCATTGATAGGCTACCACCATCATTAGCAAATAATATTACAAATTTGGCACAACGGGCTGAATTGAATTTGCAACAGACTACAGAAGGAATCAATACATTACATAATGTGATCGCTACTAATTTTGATAATTCGATGGAGCGTGCATCTGGTGTTTACAAGCGTAATGCCAAAGGAGTTGCCTTACTTCTTGGCTTTGCAATTGCAGCTGCAAGTAATGCGGATACATTTCATATGATTAGTAGACTCTCAAAAGATTCGGCATTACGGGAAACGATTGTTCAAAATGCAGGGCAAATAGTTTCACAAAATCGTAACCAATTAAATTATGTTGATATCAATACTTTACGTAGTCAAACTGATGAAGCATTAACAGAAGTTGCTTTACCAATTGGTTGGACAGATTCTAATTTAGAAAAACAAATATCTTGGAGTACAAAACAGCGTAGACAGTTTCCTTACTGGCGAATTATCACATTAATTCCTGGTTGGATTTTAAGCGGGATTGCAATTTCTATGGGTGCTTCATTTTGGTTTGATTTATTAGGTAAAATTGTCAATGTTCGCAATTCTGGAAAAGTACCAGAACCATCAAATAAAAATAATAATGTTTAGGTTTGAGTGTTTAAGTTTGAGTGCTAAGTTGAGCAAATTTGATGTGAAACTGAATGTAATACGTTTAATATCTGGAACATAGGAAGATATTTCTATAATCCATAATCCCAAAATCAAACCTAAAAAATTAACACTATACCTACTTTCCAATTAGTATCTTGCCGCAAAATTTCAATTTGACGGATAAATTCACGCAAATAAAAACGCCGTTCTGATTCTGATAAATCAAACCAAAACTGAGGAATGGAAATAGCTTGTGCAACTGAACTTAAATTAACTGGTGGAAGAGTAGCAAATTTTGCTTGCAATGCTGATATTTCAGTCCGCAGCTTATAAGCCCTTAATTTAGCCGTTTCTACATCTAATATTCCTGTATCCACTAATTCAGGGATTTGTGCCAATATCTGTTGATGTCGCGAAATTTCATCGCTCAAATTATGTTTCACAATCTCAGTTTCAGGTGAATTTATACCTGCAACAGCTTGTGGCAAGTCACGACAGACTACAGCAATGGTTTTTTCCAGAACTTCAGAATAGGAAATTGCCCCACATTTAGGTTTTTGAGGACAACTAATTGGACGTAAATATAAATATTCCTTATCTTTTTTTCGAGTTGTGACACGGGTAATTGTCATGGGTGACTGGCACTGTTTACAAATAACTAAGCCAGCCAAAGAACGTGGTGCGCTGGCACTTCGCGAAGGTAAACGACTATTACGACGCAATAACCGATCAACTTGAGCAGCTTCTTCCTTAGTGATGATGGGAGCATGGGTATTAGAAATGATTTCGCCATTTTTGTAAGCCGTATCACCTCGATATACTGGGTTTGTCAGCCAGCGTTTCCCCGTAGTCACTGATATTTTTTTGTGATATTTTTTTGCCAAATATTGTACTGCACCACGTAAAGAACCATAAAGCAAGAAATTTTCAAAAAAATCCTTGACAACAGGTGCAGTTGTCCTGTCAACTATGTATTTTGATTGACCTCGCTTATAACCGTAAGGGACTTTCCCTGGAGGGGGTGCTATCTCCAAACGCTTTCTAGCATGAGCTTGACGGATACGACGACTACGTTGTTGATACTGAAGATTTTGGATTAAATTTATTAACTCAAGACGACTATTAAGTGTATTTTCAGAAGAATTATAACCTTGTTCGATCGCAACCAAGGTAATTCCTAAGCTCTGTAACTCTAACATTCGCGATCGCACTTCCTCTAAACTATCTCCTAATTCCTCCAATCTGCGAACAAGTAGATATTGGGGGGTGCTAGTGCAACAGTCAGCCAGTAGTTTTTGTAGTTGCGATCGTGTATTTTCCCCTTTAGAGAATCGCGTTCTCAAATCTTCATAAACCCGTTCCACCTCCCACTCTCCCCAAATATCTGATTCGGGCGTAGTTTCCAAAAGCAGGTCAGTGTAAGTATAGGCAAAAACAGACATGATTTAGGCAAAGGGGAAAAGAAATCAAAAAAATAATTTAAATTAGCACCTCTAATTCTGAGCATTCAACTCAATTACATTTCCATCCCAATCTTGTGTAAAAATTGCTGGACGACCGGAGGCACTTGGTTGAATCGGGAAGTTATAATTTAGTAGCTGCTGTTTAGCGGCATCTAAGTCGGAAACTGAAAAAGCTATGTGGGGGTTGCGTCCCCATTTTTCGTGTTTGGGTTCACTGGCTATTTGTTCTACGAGAATTAAATGAATTTGGTAGTTACCAATTTGATACCAAGCACCTGGATATTTTAGCGATCGCTCAATTTTTGATAATCCTAATATTTCACCATAGAAATGTTCGGCTTTTTCTAGGTTAGTAACGTTAATTGCTGTGTGGAGAGATTGGGTAATCTGCATTGGGCTTTAAATTTTGGATTCAAGTTATTAATGATATGAGCTACGACAAATTAATAAAGTCATTAAGTTCCATACTTGAAGATTACACTATAACTAACATTCTCGACTCTCAGATGTCACAATCTGTAATTATTAAAATCTTACTTTCCACTATCAATTATGATTTTCACGCTTTTATAACCGTCAATATAACTGCATTAAGTATCTAAAATATATAAAATACCTTTATGCGTTTCTAACAATCAGTAAAAGCAATGATTCTGCTAGTTGATATGTTGAATGTAGGCGTGATATTTTGAGCTATAGAAACAATAACGGCTCTTCAGTTCTTTTTATGGAAAACTTAGCTAAAAATCCTTGAAAGCCTTATTACATAGGAATTTAGCCTCAAAAAGTATCATAGTTGCTTGTAATCATTGTTTTGTAAGGGTTTTACTGCAAAAAAACCTCAAGCTCCATAAAACTTGCCGAAGAGCCACAATAACTAAAATCAAATCAAACAATGACAAACAAAAATACTATTAATTCGCTGCCATTGCCACCAGGTGATTTTGGCTTACCTTTAATTGGTGAAAGTATTGATTTTTTACGTGACCCAAATTTTACCAAAAAGCGACAAGAAAAATATGGTTCTGTCTTCAAAACTCATATATTTGGACAACCAACTATTGTTGCAATTGGAGCAGATGCTAATAAGTATATATTTACAAATGAAAATAAGTACTTTACTAATAACTGGCCTAAAAGTACAAGAAAGCTTTTAGGAGAAGGTTCGCTCGCAGTTCAAATAGGAACAGAACACCAAAAGCGACGAAAAATTCTCGCGCAAGCTTTTCAACCTAGAGCACTATCCAGTTACATTTCCACAATTGAAGCAAATACCTATAAATACTTTGAACGTTGGGAAAAACTTGGTAATTTTACTTGGTATCCCGAAATCAAAAACTATACTTTGGATATAGCTTGCAAGTTACTAGTCGGTATAGATTCTGCCTCACAAACCCAAATAGGTAATTCATATAAGGCTTGGGTTGATGGTTTGTTTTCTCTAGGTATCAAATTACCTTGGACAACTTTTGGCAAAGCTTGGGAAAGTCGCAAAATTTTATTGCAGGAAATTGAAAAAATTATTCAAGAACGTATTAAATCAAATAATTATCAATCAGATGCTTTAAGTTTACTTATACAAGCAGAAGATGAAGAAGGAAATCGTTTGAGTATAGAAGAACTCAAAGACCAAATTTTGACCTTGATATTTGCCGGACATGAAACTTTAACTTCTGCTATCTTATGTTTTTGCTTATTAGTAGCACAACACCCACAAGTTCGAGCGGCTATTCGTCAAGAGCAGGAAGAATTAGGTTTAGATATGCCTATAACTCTGGAAAATCTCAAGCAAATGACATATTTAGAGCAGGTATTAAAAGAAACTTTACGTCTGATTCCTCCTGTGGGTGGAGGATTTCGTCAAGTTCTCGAAACATGTGAATTTAATGGTTATAAAATGCCTCAAGGATGGTCGATACTTTACCAAGTTGGTTATACGCATAAAGACATCGATATATATCCACAACCAGAAAGATTTGATCCAGAACGTTTTAATTTAACCAAGCTCGAAGATAAACCTAAAGCATTTAGTTTTGTCCCGTTTGGAGGCGGACTCCGCGAATGTATTGGCAAAGAATTTGCAAAACTCGAAATTAAAATTTTTGCTGCGCTTTTAGTCAGAAATTATCAATGGGAATTAATCCCTCAGCAAAATTTAGATTTGGTGACGTTTCCAAGTCCTCATCCTAAAGAGGGATTGAAAGTTAATTTTCAAAAATTACCAAAAAATGAATTGATTCATAATTGATAATTCATAATTATTAATTCAACAATTCATTCAAAAACAAGTCAATTGAAAGATTACTTAAAAATTAAATCCAAACGTTGCTGGGATTCCTTCAATGCTTCAGTGGGGGAAGCCTTACCCAGCAAAACTGATTCGATCGCTCGACCTAAATTTTCAGAAACTCGATTATAACCAGGAAAAATAGGACGGCTACGACCAAATTTAGCTTGTTCTAAAAATACCTTGACTGCTGGTTGTTGCTTTGCGTATTCCAAATATTTGGGATTTTGTCTAGCTTTCATATTAATTGGTAAATATCCAGTTCCCAAAGCTAATTCTGTCTGAAATTCTTCACTTAATGCATATTCAGCAAACTTAAATGCAGCTTTTTCCCGTTCCGGTGTTGTTTTAAATAAAAACAAATTTTCACCCCCAATACTAGTAGCAGGACGCTTATCAGCAGGAATTGGGAATACATCAAAATCAACACCAGTTGCTTGAAACTGTCCCAATGTCCAAGGACCAGTCAATTGCATTGCCACTTTACCCGCCAACAATGCATCAGTTTCATAACCCCGTTCCGGACCCGATAAAATTACCGAACCATCAGCAATTAAATCACGCCATAATTGTAACCCGGCAATAGCCCCTTGATTATTTGCTAATTCCACAGCAGATGGTGTTTGCTTTTCCCCAGCAACTAATTCACCACCACCACTCCACATAAATGGTAACCACACAAATACCGTAAATTCCCCTTTTCCTA
Organism: Calothrix sp. NIES-4101; assembly: GCA_004296455.1. Classification (GTDB taxonomy): domain Bacteria; phylum Cyanobacteriota; class Cyanobacteriia; order Cyanobacteriales; family Nostocaceae; genus Brunnivagina. The sequence continues at coordinate 1,071,263 of AP018280.1, read as the reverse complement.
AAGGTAAAAACATACCATGTTGGTCAATTTTGCCATCACCATTAGTATCACGAGTGAGCTTTTTGGCAACTTGTCGTAATTCATCCCAAGTCTTAGGTAATTCGGTAATTCCCGCAGCTTTAAATAAACTCGGACGGTAGAAAACTCCAACATTATTTGTGGCAAATGGAACCGACCAAATTTTCCCTTTATATTCCATCGACTCGAATAAAGTCGGGTCAATTTCTCCCTTGATAGGGGATTGATTCAGCATTTCCTCCAGGGGAATTAAAGCATCAAGTTCAACCAATTGACCACCAATTGTGGGATTATACCAGAGTAAATCTGGTGGTGCATTACCAACTACAGCCGCTAAAATCTTTGGCATTTGTTGATCTTGCTGTCCAATGTATAGTGATTCAACTTGGATATCAGGATGAGTTTGATTGAATTTATCAACTAGCTTTTGCAACACATCGCGATTTGGTGGTGGATTTACACCTTGCCACAGGGTGATATGAGTTACTGCTGTGTTATTGTTACCGGGTATGAATATCTGGCAACCTGAGAATATTAGCAAGCTGGTTATTAGTAAAATTAAGAACCGAAATTGCCAGTCGAGATGATTGAAAAAGTTGCTAGATGTATGGTGTTGGCGCACAGGTTTAGTGATTACAAGACGGGGTTCCACAGTATATTTTATAGCTAGAAGAGGCGGGTATTAGAATCTGGGATTGAGATTGCTCGGAAATAATATAGTTTTTAATTGCCAAAATCTCCTGACTGAATTCTGCCTGACTCCTACCTGCTAAATAGTTTGTTATTTTATTTTTGATATAGACATATTAATTTAAGGTTATGGCAGGACATAGTAAATGGGCGAATATTAAACGCCAAAAAGCAGTTGTAGACGCGAAAAAGGGTAAAACCTTCACGCAAATGTCCCGTGCGATTATTATGGCAGCACGTAGTGGCATTCCAGACCCAAACGGAAATTTTCAACTGCGAACAGCGATTGAAAAAGCCAAAGCTGCGGGTATTCCCAATGATAATATTGAACGTGCGATCGCTAAAGGTGCAGGTAATTTAGGAGGAGATAATAATACACTAGAGGAAATTTGCTATGAAGGCTATGGCCCCGGTGGTGTGGCAATTTTAGTCGAAGCGCTAACTGATAACCGTAACCGTACTGCTGCTGATTTGCGCTTGGCTTTTAGCAAAAATGGTGGGAATTTGGGTGAAACGGGTTGTGTGAGTTGGATGTTTTCCCAAAAAGGTGCTTGCGTTGTCGAAAATGTGGAAGATGAAGAAAAATTATTAGAAGCTTCCTTAGAAGGCGGTGCGGAATCCTATGAAATGACTGATACAGAAACCGCAGATGTGTTTACAGATATTGGAAATTTAGAAATTCTCAGCCAAACTTTAAAGGTACAAGGCTTTAAAGTTACCGATGTTGAATTGCGCTGGATACCTGGGAATTATATCGAAGTCGCAGACTCAGAGCAAGCGCGATCGCTCCTCAAACTAATCGATACTCTCGAAGCTTTAGATGATGTACAAAATGTGACAGCTAATTTTGAAATGGCTGAACAATTGATGGCAGCAATGGCATAAGTTTCAGTGTCAGTGGAAACAATTACATTGCACGGAAAATTGGAAAATACTTCACCTTCTCCGTGCAATGTAATTCAAAAGCGATTCAAAACCAAATTAGAATTTAATTTCCACAAAATTTAATTCCAACAAAATTTGAATTACAAACCTAGCGCAGTCAAAACATCACTCGCATGAGTACTAGTATTGACAGTACCGTCAACGTGAATAATCTTACCGTTGCCATCGATAACATAGGTAACGCGCTTGGCATAACCACCGCCATCGACATCGTAGGCTTTAATTAGACTGTGATTTGTGTCTGCTAAAAGTGGAAAATTCAAATTGTACTTTTGGGTAAAAGCTTGGTGAGAAGCTTCATCATCCGCGCTCACTCCCAAAACAACCACATCTTTGTTTTGATAATTAGATTGAGCATCACGGAAGCTACAAGCTTGCTTGGTGCAACCTGGGGTGTCATCTTTAGGATAAAAGTACAAAACTACAGTTTTCCCTTGAAAATCAGATAAGGAAACGGTATTCCCGTTAGTATCCTTGACGGTAAATGCAGGTGCATCAGAACCAACTGCTAAAGCCATAATTAACTCTCCCTGTGTGGCGAATGTTAATGCACTTGAAATTTTACAATAATTTACAATAGAACAGACAAGATCAGGGAAAAAGGGGACGCGGAGATGTGGAGACGCGGGGATGCGGAGACAAGGAGTAGAGTAATAGATATGTAGATAATTGATTATGGTGTTATCTCATCTGTCCATCTCCGCATCTATAATCTAATGCCCAATTTCACAAATAAACACAATAAACCACAATAAAATCAATAAATTTATGTCTGCTGCAAATTTTTCTAATCCCACACCCTTTGTATATTCCACCCAAACCCTGACACGTGCAGAACGGTCGCTAATTTGCTCGCCGTTCAGATATGCTTTATTTGCGGCGATGGGTTGCGATCGCGTGGCGATTGGTGAAATTACTGGTAGTAAAGGCTTTGAGAAAGGCTATACAAAACGTTCTCTCTCAGAATTAGTTGCAGATAATGAGTTGGTTTGGTTAATTCAAGTTGGTGTATTACGTCGCGAAGTCGATGGGCAGGGAATTACAGATAGCTTTCGCCTCACTCCCCTGGGACGTAAACTCGTGGAAGAATATCAAACCAAACCTTGGCGAAATCCTTCATGGAGCGATCGCATTTACGAAACAATTACTCGCTGGTTGAGATTACCCTTCTAGAATAATTAGGTAGTAATGAGTTATCAATAAAGGATAAAAGGGAACAATAAGTACGGAAACGTCAATACCATTCATGAAAACTTTAATGTGGTGTTGGTTATTGGTGAATGGTTTTTCGTCGTTGGTTAATTGTTGTATTTTCATGAACTACTAACTATTAACACCTAACTCTGAACACTTAAGCACTAACCATTAACCACTAACATCAAAATTGGTACATCCCCTTTATCCCTAAGACACTGACTCAACCTCAAAATCGAACAATTATGAAAGCAATTATGGTAGTGGGAACTACATCCCACGCAGGGAAATCACTGATAACAGCAGCTATTTGTCGAATTTTGTCACGTAGAGGCTGGCGAGTGGCTCCCTTTAAAGGTCAAAATATGGCTTTAAATGCTTATGTGACAGCTAGCGGTGGCGAAATGGGCTATGCTCAAGCAGTGCAAGCTTGGGCTGCGGGAGTTGTACCTTGGGTGGAAATGAACCCAATTTTGCTTAAGCCTCAAGGTGATATGACTTCCCAGGTAATTATTAAGGGTAAGCCAGTTGGTAAAGTTACGGCATCGGATTATTACGAACAATATTTTGATTTGGGTTGGCGAGCAATTGAAGAATCGTTGCAGCATTTACAAACAGAATTTGATTTATTGATTTGTGAAGGTGCGGGCAGTCCGGCGGAAATCAACCTCAAACACCGCGACTTAACGAATATGCGAGTCGCTAAACATTTAAATGCATCAACAATATTAGTCGTTGATATTGATCGAGGTGGTGCATTTGCCCATGTGATTGGGACATTGGAATTACTCGAACCCGACGAACGCGCTTTAATTAAAGGGATTGTCATCAACAAATTCCGGGGACAGCGATCGCTACTTGATTCGGGGATTAAATGGTTAGAAGAACGGACAGGAATTCCTGTAATTGGGGTCATTCCTTACATGGAACAAGTATTCCCTGCGGAAGATTCCTTAGATTTATTGGAGCGAAAGTCTCATAAACAAGGTAGCGAGTTAAATATTGCCGTAATTAGATTACCTCGGATTTCCAACTTTACCGATTTTGACCCACTAGAATCTGAACCCAGTGTTAATGTTAGATTCATGAGTCCCAAGCAAGATTTAGGACATCCCGATGCGGTAATTATTCCCGGCACAAAAACAACGATTCCCGATCTGTTAATTATGCAAAAAAGCGGTATGGCAGAAGCAATTCAACATTATGCGGCTTCTGGTGGTACAGTGCTGGGAATTTGTGGCGGCTATCAAATTTTAGGGCAGATGATTGCCGATCCAGAAGGAGTTGAAGGACAAGCAGGTCGATTCCAAGGGTTAGGATTATTACCCATCAAAACCGTAATTACTGGACAAAAAGTTGCCCGTCAGCGTCAAGTCAGTTCCAACTTCCCCCAAGTTGGTTTACCCGTAACTGGATTTGAGATTCACCAAGGGCGATCGCGCATTGAAATTCCCCCAAACGATCCTCAAGGTTTCCAAGCCCTATTCGATGACCCCAATTTAGGTTTAGTTGATGGCTGTCAGTCGGTTTGGGGTACATATTTACACGGAATTTTTGATAATGGCCCCTGGAGACGTGCTTGGTTAAATCGCCTACGCCAACAACGTGGTTTAAAATCCTTACCTACTGGTGTTGCTAATTATCGCGAACAACGAGAAAATCTTCTAGACTCGCTGGCTACAGAAGTCGAGCGTCACTTAGATTTATCTACATTTTTGTAGTATTTTTCAAATCCTGAAAACAAAACTGATAGATCATATAGATCAATAGTTGTCAATAATTAAGAACTAATCCAAAAACAAATGAGCGTCCACATCCGCTTTTTACCTGATGATATTACTGTTGATGCCGAAATTGGAGAACCCCTGCTTGATGTTGCAGATAGAGCCGGGGTATGTATTCCTACAGGTTGTTTGATGGGTTCATGTCATGCTTGTACGGTTGAATATGAGCATGGCGATGTTGTCCGTGCTTGTATTTCCGCAATTCCACCGGGACGTGATGAATTAATTATTCATTTATTTAGTGACCCAACTTGGTGATTTGTTATTTAATTGCAAAAGTCCTCTATCAAGAGGACTCAATCTTATTGAAAAGCTGATGCAAAATTCCTGTTATCTCATGTTCGGCTAATCTCTAATAATTAAAATTTCTCCGCGTCCCTGCGTCTCTAAGTCTCTAATTCTTTTGGGTAGTGCTAAATTCTACTTTCTGACAAAGTTCGACGGGTCTTGATCTCTTCGATGCTGAGTGGGAATTGGGGCTGGCTGTCCATCGCCGACAAGGGCTGCGGTTTTCTCCAGGGATTCCCGCAATCGTTTAGCAGCATAAATCGACATATCTCTAGGTACATTAATGCGATCGCGCAAATATCGGAGAGCCACATCAGAACCCGATGGAGGTAGACATTCTTCTCCGGTCATCATGTGTGTTAAAGCACAACGTAGGGCTTGATCAAATAATTGATCATCTAAGGGATTGACTCGGATAATATTAACACGGTGATCGATAACTCTTTGCAGAGCTTCCATACGGGAGTTTCCGGGTTCTAGATAAGTAACATCTGGTAGCCCAAACCAAGGCCCATTATCCACCCGCGCTTTATTGAGAAGCATCTGGGTTTCGCCGTTTTCCCAACAACCGCCCATCTGGGGTGGTAAATCATGTGCGTGGGTGTGAAAGTCGCTCTGGGTACCGCAGTAGGTAGTTCGGCTTTCCATAGCATCAAACCATGCCCTCAAACGGGGGTTTTCCTCCCGCAGTGAGTAGCCCTTGTAGTAGTAAAGGCTCGCATTCATGCGTTCGACATAGGGCGTAAAGATAACATCAACAGTTCCAAAACTATCTAGAAAGTAAGGTCCTGGGGTACTACCTAGAGCTTCCTCGACTTTAGCAACCACTCCCATAAATTGTTCTCGGTTGCGTTGTTCTTGTTGAGGAGAAGCCGCTCTTGTGCATAGCCAAATACACCAGGCTCTAAATAAAAGTCGTTCTAATTGACGCAGAGGCAGTACCCTGCGATCTTCCATCCCTTGATTCAATGAACCAAATACTTTTTCTAAAGCGATCAAAATGTCGTCGCTCTCCTTAATAATTCGTCCATCTAGCTCGATCGCGGGGAGCATTCCCGATGGTACTTTACGTTTGTACCAACTTTCTTTCTCCCCATAGCAGAACATTGTCACTTTTTCGATGCGGTAGGGTATTTGTTTTTCCTCTAACCATAACCAAACTTTTTGACAGTAGGGACACCAGGCATGGTTATCGCGGTACAGTGTTACCCGTACATCAGATTCGGATTTTCCAAATAGGCGCAACCTGGCTCTAGCGTTGGTGAGACCATTAACGGTATCTATTTGATAGTCTGTGAGGGTTTCTAGTTCTTGCCAACTGAGGGGTGCGGTAGTCATAGGGTAGTTGCGTAGGGCTATTACTTATTACTGAGGTTTTTCTTGACTCTACAATATTTTCAAGTAAGTAAGTCGGCGGGAAAAAACCAAACTATGTAAAGATAAATAAATACGGAAAATGCATCTACCGAGGTTATTAAAATATGGGCGCTCGTTTAAGGGTATTTCTGACGCGTGAGCAATAGACATCTCCAATAAATACCAAACCCCTGCTATCAAAAGCTTTCAGTCTGTAAATGCAACTATGATTTTTTCGCAATTTAGATACGATAAAATAGGGATTTGATATATTTGATGATAGTAATAGGGCAAAAATATGTAAAATTCTGCACGAATTTTAGCCAGATGCCGAAAGATTTATTACATTTGGTAATATCAGCGCTTTAATTCTCAATCTTAACTAATCCACAAACAGTCAGAATTACTTGCTCATATTTTTGAGGTTTAAGTCTAAATCTTTCTTGGACAACTCGGAATATCTTTACCGAACGGATTCGGTGTTCTACCAATACCCTTTTAGATGAAAATTTCTTATTTTGTTGTTTTTGTTCAACTGTTAACTTCCCATTTTTTGGTTTTTTTAATTGGAGTGTCAATTAAATCTTCTCCTTGATAAGCTAAGTCACCTTTAAATCTTTGCTTTGGATGGAAATTATCCCTATTTTCTCGAAACAAAGTTATGTCATGTTTCGGTCCAGGCTCACCAGCCACGACATCAACAATATCACGAGAATTTGGCAGGATAGCCATTTGAGTTTTAAATGTATGTTTACATGCCTTTCCAGAGTAATATTTTTCCTGCTCTTTATTGTGTCCAGGTCTTTCCCTGACTTGCTCATAGCTATCTATAATTAATTCGTAGTCGGTTAAAATTTCTTGAACTGTTTCGTAGTCAGTATCATTTTTTTTTACTTGTTCAAGTAAACTAGAAGGTAATAAATCTCTTAACAATGGCAACCAATAGTGAAAAGTCGAATTTGCTGTTGATTCGCTGACTCCAAATTGAATACCAATCACTTGAAACGTCATCAGATGCCGGAGATAAACTAAAGTCAATATCACTTGTTCTTTAGTCGATAATATTGGCTGTCTTCCACCACCTTTTTCAATTAGTCTCACTTTTTTATTTTCTAGTAAAACTTGTTTCTCGTTATGCAAGATTTCTGCATTTTTAATCAGATTTTCTAGTTCAGTATAATTTAAACAAATTAATCGTTTTGTCTCTTGAGGATGCTCTTCGATGTAATTCAGTATATCGCTCATTTTTTTGTGCTAAAAAGACCCTATTATATTCTTTTACCACAAAATATTTATATTTTGGAGATGTCTAATATAAAACCTTATTAAACCTGAGAACAGAAGATGTACCACAGAAAGTCAAAGACCGAGCAGAGGTAATCAGGTTAAATGCACATGGCTGGTATGTTGAAAAAATAGCTGCCCATTTTAACTGGACTCCACAAACAGTAAGAGAAGTTTTGCATAAATGGCAAAATCTGGGTACAGAAGGACTTTGGGAATTACCAGGTCGAGGGGGAAAACCAAAGTGCAAGGAGGAAGACATAGTTTTTTTAGAAGAATGCCTGAAAAAAGAACCACGAACGTATAACAGTCTTCAATTAGCTCAAAAATTAGAAAGCGATCGCCAAATTAAACTGAGTCCCGATAGATTAAGACGGGTACTCAAAAAAAGGGGGTCATTTGGAAAAGAGCCAGAAAAAGTCATAAAAGGAAACAAGACCCTGTAATCAGGGAGAAAAAGCAAGCAGACTTAGATATGCTAGAACTAGCTGCTGCTGCCGGAGAGATAGACCTAAAATACTTAGACGAATCAGGGTTTTGTGCATGGAGTGAACCTGGTTACACCTATTACCCGCGAGGTGAACAAAAACGTCTGGAGCAAACCCAGCGTCGTGGTCGAAGATTAAGCATTATCGGATTTTTTCAACCTTTAATCAGCTTTATCTACGGACTGGTCATTGGCGGTGTTAACACAAAAGCTTATATCCAAATGATGGAGCAAGAAGCAGCTGATGCCCAAAAAACAGGACGCATCAGGGTAATAGTGCAGGACAATGGTCCAATACATCGATGTCTTCAGGTGCAGCAGTTATGGCCAAAGTGGGAACAAATGGGTTTGTACCTCTTCTTTTTGCCGAAATATTGCTCGGAAATGAATCCGATTGAATTGGAATGGCAACACCTGAAAAAAGATGAACTAGCAGGAAAAATGTTTGACGACGAGTTAGAACTTGCCTATGCCGTGATTGATGGTGTTCAAGCTAGAGGAGAAAAAGGAAATTACCGTACACAACGTGTTAAATTTAACTCCAATAACTCTGCTTAACTTTTCGTTACATACTTATAAATTTTCCCGCCGACCTACTTACAGGTTTCAATTACAGGCAGGTTTAATTAACCAAACCGTAGATATTTGGTGGTTGCACTGGTAACTAGCTCGCCTGAAACTCGCGGAAAAAACACTAAATTCAGATTACAACATCAATTTAGATTCGATGTCTGCGTTGAAGTAATTAGCACCGCAGAGTTATTAAAGGTTGTTATCAGTATGGAAATTGATATTATGTTCGGCTAAGCACTTACAATTCAAATTTCCCCGCATATCTAATTCTCAGTGTCAGTCTTAATAATAAGTATTCAACTACACATAATATGAACTATCAACGACTATACAATTTGGGGAAAGCGAGGGGCAATTTGGAGTTGATGTAAATTTAAAGATAGTTTAATGGCGACTAATTTTATTTAGGTGGTTTCTAAGCAGGAATTGACTAATGGAAACACAAAGATGTTGTTGATTTTGTTACTTGTTTAGTACAGGGACGCAATCTCATCATCCTAAAAAATACTATGACAGAAGGCGACTTAGTATGAATACTCACTTTTATAAGTGCTCTTTTTTTCATTGATTCTTGGTTCTACATTCTTTCCTTAGTTGCTTTCAATTCTTAAGAATATATTTATTTTTTTGGCATTCTCATTTGAGTTCAATAGAAGAAGCACAAATCTATCTCTAATGATGCATTGACTGACACAATCTGATTATTTATAAATTGAATTACAAAATCAATTTGATTTTAATTTACTGTAATGATAGTTTTAATACTCCCGTCTCATTGATTAAGGCGTAAGCGAGGAAAAATGAGAAAGCGATCGCAAAAATAAGAAAAGTGAGGTTATTCAGCAATTGCTTGTAATTTGAGTTTAATAAGTACAAATACTTATTAAAAGCTGAAATAATATTTCCACTGACTTCGATTCATAATATCCAAAGCGCCTCTATCTATGACTTTTGAATCTGTACAAACCTCCGCGAAGTTCATATAATAAATCTGTAGCTAGTGCTACAAAAAGCTCTATGAAATTGTTGGATAAGCTGCTAAATTATTAAGAATAGTAAAAAAAGTTAACATTAGTAATGTATTAGGAAGTATGCTTCTCATTTATGCAGAACTCTAATTTGCCAGAACCCGAGTTACTCAAGACAGTGTTACAACCCTTATTAGAGGATTTTCAATATTGGTTTGCGCGATCGCATGACTTTTTAGAAAGCGAGCGTGTGGGGTTTATGAGTCAGCAAGAGCAGTCAAATTTGCTTTTGCGAGTCAAGCAAGCGCAAGAAGAGGTAAAAACAGCGAAAATGCTACTTACCGCAACCAATGGACAAGCCGGTATTGAAATGCAGGCTCTTATGCCTTGGCATCATTTAGTTACAGAATGCTGGAATGTGGCGATGCGTTCTCGACAAGAACGCGAAACTTAAGATTTATGAGATGAAAATATGAAGATTCCTCTTGTATAGATTTTAACCAGTTATCAATCAGCAAAATTGCAGCTATGTTTGTTCTAAGTATTATAGAAAGCCTATGATCTAGAAAAGATAAAGAGGTTGAATGTATATTAGGCTACTGGTAATACCTCTTGATTAAAGTAGTCAGAATGTAGGCAAAATATACATAACTAGCGGAAGTCCGCAGACAAGTTTTTTTATACGTTATTCCATTGAAATTGTTACAGCTTTGTTGACCGCTTTAGTATCTCTTGAGAAACAATTTAAAAACACGCTGCTCCTTGAGGAAAACCCTATGTTACACCTTCTTTACATTCTGGCTTTTACAATTCTTGCCGTTATCGCTGTTGCAAATTTAATTCGCAATTTAGTGATGTTTAGTTTTGATCGGGAGCGGACATACTCGACTAAGTCTTCGATGGCTGGTAACAGTTATTCTGGTTCGAGAAAGCCATTTGTCCCTCATCCCGAATTATTAGATGATTCTGGTAAGTTAATTAAAGAACCTTTGTTAGTAATGCGATCAATTAATGTTGAAGATGCTCGTCAGCAGTTGGATGCGCTATTTGAAGCATCTCCAGGACAAAAAAGTGATGTTCAGGAAGAGAAGTAGGAATTAAAGCTAAGGAGTTAGAAGTGAAGAATTGGGAGTTAGTAGTTAGGAGCAAGGAGTTAGGAATGAGAATTTAAAACTCATCATCTTTGTTCCAGTCTCCATCACTACATAACTCCGGGTTTATTTCTCCTCACTTAAATTTATTTTCGTCCTAATTTAAGCCTCAATGACAACGCGGAGATTGCCGCGTTTTTTCGCGACACGACAAGCAGTAGTATTTCCAGAACGCTCAAATTCCAAATCGAGAATCGTTGGACCAACGCGCAAATTATGTAAAGATAGGCGGTTAATTGACTCTGGTAATGCGGGGTCAATAATTCTTAAGCAGTTATTGGGTGCATCTGGGACTAAATTAACCATCATTTGTAATAGTTGGAAAATGCTACCAGTTGCCCAAGCTTGGGGAGTACAAGCTACGGGATATTGAACAGGGGCATTATCTCCATCACGCTCGTAACCGCAAAATAATTCCGGCGGACGTTGATAGGGTTGCACATTAGTCATATCAAACAAACCTTGGAAAACTTCCATTGCGTGGTCGATTAAACCGAGCGATCGCAATCCCATCGCAATCATTGAGTTATCATGGGGCCATACTGAGCCAATATGGTATCCCATGGGATTGTATGCCGGAGATAAGCTACTCAAGGTACGAATCCCCCAACCATTAAACATATCGGGAGCACGCAATCTTTCCGCAACACTATAGGCTTTTTCGGGTGTAAAAATACCGAGTTGTAAACAGTGACCAGGGTTAGAAGTAATACTATCAACCTGTTTACCTTCCCCATCCAAAGCCAAAGCACAAAAATCCTGATCTTCCATCCAAAAATCGCGATTAAAGCGCAATTTCAGGTTTCTCGCTTCCTCCATCCATCTGTCAGCTAAATCTAAACGCTTTTTCATCCGCGCAATTTCAGCTAGGCGCATTTTTGCCGAATAGACGTAAGCCTGAACCTCACAAAGTGCGATCGTCCCATTTGCCAATTCACCTTTACGATTGACAATACAATCACCAGAGTCTTTCCAACCCTGGTTAGCTAAACCCCGCTTTGATTTCCGGTAATAGCTGAGATAACCAGTATCCTTCATATTGCGATCGATCCACTCCATCGCCGCTAAAGCATGATTCCAGAGATTCTCTAGGGTTTCACCGTCATGTGTCCAAGCGTAATATTCCGCATACAGCATCAACCATAATGGAGTCGCATCAACGGTTCCGTAGTAGGGGGTGTGGGGAATTTCCTGACAGCGTGAAAGTTCACCACTGCGTAACTCGTGCAGGATTTTTCCTGGTTCTTCTTCACGCCACTCGTCGTCAATTTTCCCTTGGTATTTTGCTAGGAGGGTGAGTGTCTCTTTGGCAATTTCGGGATTTAACATCAAAGTTTGGGAAGCAGTAATAATTGAATCCCGTCCAAACAATGTCGAGAACCAAGGAACCCCAGCAGATACAGTCTTATGCTTGCCAAATGATTGGCGCAATAAATACATATCCTGTTCTGCGCGCTCAATGGCTCGGTTGAAAATGCTTTTATCTGCGTGAATCCGGGTTATTTGCTGTACCCAGTTTTGCTCCTCCATTACCTCAGCAGCCTTAGCTTGTCCCAAGGTTGCAGGAGCGCTAACTGTAGAGCTTGATTTATTATTCGTAATTGGATTAATCCGATAACCCAATTTTTGCTTTTCATGGGGGGCTAATTCAAACCGCCACAGTGCGGTATAACCTTTAAAATAATCTGGTTGACGATGCTGGAATTTGATTCGCGATTCCATCACCATCCCATCTAAACCCTGATAGGCAAGGGTTAAAAATTGTTCGCGCTTTTCTGAGTTTTGCTCGTCTGGAACTAATCCATTACTTTCACTATGGGAAAGGACAATTTCCTCCGATGTCGGCTCTACTAAACGTAATAATCTACCCCGCTTCTCGCGATAGTGCCCACGAACTTCAAATAAATCAGCAAAATCGCCATCAAAGCTGAGGCTAAGTTCAAAGTTAATATTACTGGTACTGTAATTACAGACTTCAATTTCTTCAAATAAAGCCCCATTCAATACCAGTTCCCGACGCATCCCAATTGTATCGGGTTGGAGATGGTCTTCAATCCGGGGATTGGTACATAAAACCGATAATGAGAAACCTTTATCAGCCGTACTGCTTAACAATACCGGAGAATGCCCATCAATTTGCAGTTCTAATCGACTCAAAAATCTGGTATCAGCGCAAAATAAACCCATACTGGGGTTGCCATCATTCAGGGAACACCCAGAAATATTACCTAAAGTATCTGTAACTAAAAATAAATCGTCATCTTTAATAGTTAATGTTGGCTGCGGTCTGTGACTGACTACGCAAGGCCATTCGGGAATTGGTATATCTTCCGCCGGAACAAAGGCTTTGCCGTCTAGCAGTATTTTTTCCGGTGTGAGGATTGTATCCGGTGTCATCAGCAAATTTCCAGGTGTAACGAGTCTAGATTTTCTTTGTCGATTTACTTTGTTCAATTTGCGCCAACAGGAAAAAATGACGCAGCATTAAACAATTTTTCAGCCACTCATGCAAAAGAAATAAACTCATACAGATGCTTTCGACATAAGTATAAATCTATAGTGTTGAATTTATTCTTCGCAAACAAACCAAGTTTAAAGTTTTGTAAACAAAGTTTTGTAAATTCTAACACCGAGTGGAATTCTGGGTAATTGTAAATTTTTGCCCATTGGGAAACTACTAGAGCGAGGGGTAGTAGTCTCTAGTTGTAAGTTATCAACCATACACTATTTTTTTGTGTATAGTTCAACAAAGCTAAATTGACGTGGCATATCAAGCAACAGTGCCTATGAATAAGCTCTAACAATCATGCTAGAGAATATTTATTCGTTTAAATTATATATTTCTTTGTACTAATATTTTGTGCGATCGCGGCACAATTTTGAGTTCTCAAAGCAAAAATACAGAATTGACTGGGTAGATATAGAAAGATATCAATAAATTAATTTATGATGGTTTTGATAGAAAACAGTAATCTAAATCTGCTAAATAAATAATTAGATATGGATACTAAGCCAATTATTTACCTTGCCTACTCAGGGTGATGGTAAAAGTCTGTGATTTGGTAATCTTTACATATCGCAAACATTTGTATGGGCTGAAAGTCCGTTGTAATTTGTACAATGCAGCTGAGAGATGGTTTTTTTCTGCGATCGCCGCTCTAAACGATATACATGAGCATTTCGACTTCGGTACTGAGCGATTTGCTACAGACCCTACCCTACCTGCGACCTCAGTTATACTTCAAAGCTTCGCTGACGGCGCTTTCTCATGCGATGGAAGACCAAGTTTTGGCAGCTACGCTTGAGGAACCATTAGTTATTGCCAGTTTCCAACGCGAGCGTTTTTACCGTCAGGAAGCACATCGCTATCAAAGACTGGCACAGCGAAGTAATCACATTTACGTACTATCCGCTCCAGAAACGGATTTTGCCAACAGTTCTGATTATTACGAAAAGGTCGCCTTTGAACCGGAAGATGCCTTAAGTCACGAGTGGCATCTCGTTGTCATTGCCCAAAACTACGCTACTTGTTTGGTTTGTCGGGAGGTTCCCCTATCGCTAGCAAAAAAACAGCAAATACGTGAACTCAGTCCTACCTTAGATACCGACACATCCCGAAGGTTTGAAGGTATCTGGACATCGGAACGGGGTGTCAGCCTGCAAGTCGCAAATTTATTGCTAGAGCGAATTTTGGTTTACCGACCAGAATTAGCAGCCAAAATCGCCCAAGCGCGATCGCGTTTTCATCTAGGTGCGAATCCGGCTTCTGATCTAAATGCTAATTTTGGCAATACTAAACGACCCCAAAGCAACGAATATGCCTGCGACATTGACACAGACCCCTTTGTGCAACGCTTAGTCACTTACCTCCAAGCCAGTCAATACAAACTACACAAAGCTTATCGTTCCATTGCTGCCCAAGCACGAAAAGAACGTTTAGTCAACTCCATTACTACGGCAATTAGACGTTCTTTAAACCCTCAAGAAGTCCTGCAAGTAGCCGCACAGGAACTGGGACAACACTTGGGGGCTTGTCGTTGTTTAATTTACCGTGCCCAAGCCGGCGATACTCAAGCAACCGTCGAACATGAATATTTGGGTTCGGGGGTGTCATTACTGGGACAAAACTGGAATTTAGACAAAAATTCTCTGTTTGCAGAAGTTGTCCAGGACAGCGAAGGGGTATGTGTTGTTGACACAATGAACGATAGTCGGGTCATTAACTCCCCAGGATTGTGGAAACAAGTCGAAAAACTGGGAATTCGTTCGTGGTTACTCGAACCTGTATTTTATCAAGGACGTTTATTGGGCATTATCGAATTACATTACTGCGGTAATGCACCGCACCTGTGGCACGCCGGCGAAATCGACTTGGTAAAAGCGATCGCCACCCAAATTGGAGCGGCACTAATCCAAGCCGAATCATTTGCCAATTTGGAAGACCTGAATGGGCAGTTAGAAGCACTGGATAGAACCCGCAGCAACCTTATCGCCATTACTGGGCACGAACTTCGCACCCCACTTTCCACAATCCAAGTTTGCCTGGAAAGCCTTGCCACTGAACCAGATATGCCCTTGGAACTGCGTCAAGTCATGCTCAACACCGCTTTATCAGATTCCGAGAGAATGCGAAAGCTTGTGCAAGATTTCTTAACACTTTCCAACCTCGAAAGCGGTCGAGTCGAATGGCATCCAGAATCCTTAACATTACAGGAATGTATAGATTTATCCCTGAGTCGGGCACGTAGTCGCTTTACAATGGAGGAATTACCGGAAATTAAAACCGAAATTGCCAAAAATTTACCATTGGTACGAGCAGATGGAGACTGGCTAGTGGAAGTATTAGCAAAATTAATTGACAACTCCTGTAAATTTACACCAACAGGCGGCAAAATCACGATTAAAGGCAAACGTAACCGCGATCGCATGGTCGAAGTTACCGTCGCCGATACAGGTAGAGGGATCGAACCCAACCGCCTGGAAATTGTCTTTGACCGTTTTTACCAAGAAGAAGGAGCATTGCGCCGAACAGCAGGCGGTACAGGCTTAGGTCTGGCAATTTGCCGCCAAATCGTCAATGGTTGGGGTGGTGAAATCTGGGCGGAATCGAAAGGGAAAAATCAGGGCAGTCAATTTCACTTTACAATTCCAGTTGCCAGCAATCGGAATGAGGAACTGGGAATTAGGAGTAAAAAGTCAGGAGGGAAAAGTAATTAATTACCTTACCTGCATTTTTCTTGGTACTTTTACTGAGATGCAAGACTTGCCGCCAGAAATTGCTTAGCTTTAGCTAAGCGCAGAGTATTACGAATTGCTCTATAACTATTAACCACAAACAACAAACTGTTACAGACTGTGAAATAATCGCAATATTGCCCCAATGGGAGTGTTAGGATGCCGTAAAAACGTTGAGTTAAATCCCTATGGCAGAAACTCTTTCTGGACAAATGCCTTTGTTTGCAGGTGGCACTGGCGGCTTGCTCACAAAAGCTGAAGTTGAAGAAAAATACGCAATTACCTGGACTAGCCCCAAAGCACAAGTCTTTGAAATGCCAACTGGCGGCGCAGCAACTATGCGCGAAGGTGACAACCTGCTGTACCTCGCTCGTAAAGAGTATGGTATTGCTCTGGGTGGACAACTCCGGAAGTTTAAAATCACAAATTATAAAATCTACCGGATTCTTCCCAACGGCGAAACCTCGAAGATTCACCCAGCAGACGGCGTATTCCCCGAAAAAGTCAACCAAGGACGCGAAAAGACACGTTATGTCGATCGCAAAATTGGTGATAACCCAAACCCTTCCCAAATTAAATTTAGTGGTAAAGCTACTCACGAGGTTTAATTTAGTTTAAAGTGCTGGGTGCTGGGTACTGAGAACAAACACTCAGGACTCAGCACTCATCACTCAATGAATACAGTTATGATTTTTCCTGATTTCTCGCAATTTTCCGAATTAGCAAAGCAAGGTAATTTTGTCCCCGTTTATCAGGAATGGGTGGCAGATTTAGATACGCCTGTTTCGACTTGGTATAAAGTATGTGCAGGACAGCCCTATAGTTTTTTGCTGGAGTCGGTGGAAGGAGGCGAAAAAATCGGGCGCTACAGTTTGGTTGGTTGTAATCCTTTATGGGTACTGGAAGCGAGGGGAGAGACAACCACGCAGATGCATCGAGATGGTTCGCAAGTGGTATTTACGGGCGATCCTTTTACGGCTTTGTCAGAGTGTTTAGCACCTTTTCAACCAGTCAAGTTACCAGAATTACCCCCAGGAATCGGTGGATTATTTGGATTTTGGGGCTACGAACTGATTAAATGGATTGAACCAAAGGTATCCATTCATAGCCAAGACGACCGTAATATTCCTGATGGATTATGGATGCAGGTAGATAACCTGTTGATATTCGACCAAGTAAAGCGGAAAATTTGGGCGATCGCATATGCTGATTTACGCGATGGTGACATTAAAGCTGCCTATGAGCAGGCAACAGCGAGGGTTGCCGAAATCGTCAGTAAATTACCCTCACCCCTGCCACCCGAAAAAACAATTTTGGAATGGACTCCCCCAGGGAAGCAGAGAAAAGAAGAGGGGGAGAGAGAGGAAATAGGGGAGTATCAAAGTAATTTTACGCGGGAAGAATTTTGTCGTAGTGTCGAAAAGGCAAAGGAATACATTAAAGCCGGTGATATTTTCCAAGTTGTCATTTCCCAACGTCTTACCACCGAATATCAAGGTGACCCATTTGCACTTTACCGTTCTTTACGTCAAATCAATCCTTCGCCCTACATGTCATATTTTCACTTCCAGGATTGGCAAATCATTGGTTCCAGCCCCGAAGTGATGGTAAAAGCCGATCGCAATTCCGAGTCGGAGGTAATTGCCACAGTTCGCCCCATTGCGGGCACCCGTCGTCGAGGGAAAACAGCCCAGGAAGACCATACATTAGCCCAGGATTTATTGCAAGACCCCAAAGAAATAGCCGAACATGTAATGTTAGTAGACTTAGGCAGGAACGACTTAGGGAGAGTTTGCGAAAGCGGTAGCGTACGAGTGGATGAATTGATGGTTGTCGAGCGATATTCCCATGTTATGCATATTGTCAGTAACGTCATTGGCAAACTCGCATCAGGAAAGACAGCCTGGGACTTAATGAAAGCCTGTTTTCCCGCCGGAACCGTTAGCGGCGCGCCCAAAATCCGTGCCATGCAAATCATCAACGAATTAGAGCCATCCCGTCGCGGCGTGTATTCGGGAGTGTATGGATATTACGACTTTGAAGGACAATTAAATAGCGCGATCGCAATTCGGACAATGGTAATGCGGGATGGTAAAGTTAGTGTGCAAGCAGGTGCAGGGTTAGTTGCTGACTCGGAACCAGAGAAGGAGTATGAAGAGACTTTGAATAAAGCGCGGGGAATGTTGGAAGCAATTAGGTGTTTGCGGGAAGCAAAAATTAAGTGACGCGGAGATGGGGAGAGTGGGGGAGTGCGAGAGTGCGAGAGTGGGGGAGTGGGTGAGTGGGGGACTGGGAGATGGGGAGAGTGGGAGAGAGATGAATGATTACTGTATTCTCAGTACTGTATTCTAGATTCTGAGTGCTGTATTCTCGATTCAGAATTTTAGCCAAATGACATCTACCCTTGTTTTAATCGTTGCTGCAATTTTAGATTACTTAATTGCTGATCCAATTAACTGGCTTCATCCGGTTCAAGTGATGGGGTGGATAATTGCTGGCTTCAGTAAATTGTGTTTACGATTTTGTCAACATTCTTTGACACAGCGATTAGCAGGAGTTTTGCTGGGAATTTTTTTAATCATAGGAACTGCTACGATTAGCACCTTGATGATTCAATTTACCCGATCGCTCCACCCATTACTAGGAATTATCACCGAATCAATCTTACTTGCCAGTTGTTTCGCAGCCAAAAGTTTAAGAAATGCCGCCGCAACAGTATTACAACCATTAATCATGGCAGATATTGAGCGATCGCGCCAAAGTCTGAGGAAATTTGTGGGCAGAGATACGGAAAATCTCTCGAAAACAGAGATATTAAGGGCAGTTTTAGAAACAGTTACAGAAAATGCCATCGATGGAGTTATGGCTCCTCTATTTTATGCAATTCTGGGTGGATTAATTCCCGGTGTGGGTTGCGTACCACTGGCATTAGCATACAAAGCCAGCAGCACCCTTGATTCAATGGTGGGCTATAAAGAAGCACCATATACTCATCTTGGTTGGTTCAGTGCCAAAACAGAAGACATTTTGACTTGGGTTCCCTGTCGGCTAACAGTTCTTACCTTAGCGTTGATTTCTGGTAAACCTATGCAAGTATGGCAAATTTGCGATCGCGATGCAACCCAAGACCCCAGCCCCAACTCTGGTTGGAGTGAATGTATCTATGCTGCGATTCTGCAAGTGCAGGTGGGAGGCACAAATTCTTATCAAGGGGTTATCAAACATAAACCACTATTGGGTGACAATATCTATCCCATCCAACCCGAAACAATTAATCAAGCCTTAAAATTAACTCGATACTGCTTTTTATTGTGGTTAGGGGTTGCTACCTCCCTATTCCTAACTACTGCGATTAGGTAATGATAAAAGAGGGAAAGGAAAAATTACTCATCATTAAACTATTAACCAATTTCCGCAAATTATATATAGTGTAATTAATAACTCAGGGGTATCAGTATATGAATCTGTCTACGAAAGTGGTTGAGATTCTCTCATCTGAAGAAATCCGCCGTACAGTGACTCGTCTTGCTTCGCAAATTATCGAAAGAACTCGTGATTTATCGCAGTTGACACTTCTCGGTATTTATACTAGAGGTGTGCCACTTGCGGAACTGTTGGCGCGGCAAATAGAAGTATTAGAAGGCATTTCTGTATCGGTGGGCGCATTAGATATTACCTTTTACCGGGATGACTTAGACCAAATTAGTCTGCGAACTCCAGCCAAAACCGATATTCCTTTTGATTTAACAGGAAAAACTGTTGTTCTTGTTGATGATGTGATTTTTAAAGGTCGCACAATTCGTGCTGCTTTGAATGCTGTACATGAGTATGGTAGACCAGAAGTGATCCGTTTAGCGGTTTTGGTCGATCGCGGTCATCGGGAAGTGCCAATTCACCCGGATTTTGTTGGTAAGCAGTTACCTACAGCAAAGGAGGAAATTGTCAAGGTTTATTTACAAAGTTTTGATGGGCGTGATGCGGTTGAACTGATATCCGGCTAAGTTAGGTAATCAGTTAGGCAATTATTTTTCCATTTCCCTTTTTGCCCATTAAATATTAATATTTTTTAATATAATGTCACCAAGATTTACAGGTATCCTATGAATTTATTACTTGCAGTTATAGACAAAGCTTCCTATGACTCTTATCTCCAAATAGCTTTAGTAGTTGTGGGTGTGGGAGGATTTTTAGCAGCTGTAATTCTGGGTTCGATTGGTTGGTATAATTCAAAGCGCCCCGCAGGTTGGGAAGCTTCAGAAACTCCAGGTTGGGTTCCCAAAGTTAATGTTGGAGATGAAAAGAAAGAAGATAATTCTTCTAATTAAAATCGATTATTTGTAAACTTAAGGTGCGTTAATAGTCGCCTTAACGCATCATCCTAGGATTAGAACGACGGTGAGATTGGCAGACGCGGCGACGCGGAGATGTTACTGAGAGTATATTACTACTGTATAAAGCCTTAATTCTTAATTCTTAATTGTGCTAATGGCTTGTAATAATTGCTTGGCGGTGTAGGGTTTAAATAAAAAGGCTTGGACTCCGATTTCGCTCACAGCATGTATTTTTTCACTGGAAGCAAGTCCACTAACAGCAATGATTTTCACGCCGGGATTAATTTTTTGGAGGGTGCGGATAGTTGTGAGTCCATCCATTGTTGGCATTACCATATCGGTGACAACAACAGATATTTCGTGGCAACGTTCTGCATATAGGGCTATGGCTTCGATACCATCGCTAGCAGTAATCGCTTGGTAGTTAAAGCTTTCCAGTGAGGCTTTCGTAACATCGCGAATTGAGTCTTCATCATCAACGACTAGAATTAATTCGCCGTTGCCGAGATTAACATCGATATCCCCATCTTCAATTGTTTCCGGGGTTTGTAAAGCTGGTAAATAGACTTGAAATTGACTACCTGTATCAATTTCACTGTAAACGTTAATAAACCCACCGTGGCTTTTGATGATTCCTAAAACAGTCGATAGCCCAAGCCCAGTACCTTTTCCCAGTTCTTTAGTTGTAAAAAATGGTTCAAAAATACGATCTATGATATTTGGACTAATGCCAATACCTGTATCGCTCACAGTTATTAATATATAGTTGCCAATTCGAGCCTCTATATTCATTTTCGTATAATTTTCGTCTATAGATAGATTTTCCGCCTCTATAGTCAATTTTCCTCCGTCTGGCATGGCATCGCGGGCGTTAACGCAGAGATTCATTAACACTTGGTGGAGTTGGGTAGAGTTGCCGGAGACTGTCCATAATTCTGGGGAAATGTGGATTGTGGTTTGAATTGTTTTGGGAAAAGTTTCTTTGATGATTTGTTGAATTTCATGGATGAGGTGTTTGAGTTGCAGTGGTGTTCTGTCACCTTCAATACCTCGTGTAAATGATAAAACTTGTTTGACTAGGTTGGCTCCGCGTTTGGCGTTAGATATTAATATTGGTAACAGTTTTTTACTGCGATCGTCTTCGGAGCGTGATTCTAATAGTTGTGCTGTCATTAAGATGGGTGCAAGGACATTATTTAAATCATGGGCAATGCCGCTTGCCAAGGTGCCGATACTTTCTAAGCGTTGGGCGCGGAAGAATTGCGATTCTAATTGTTTTTTTTGCGTGATGTCAGTATTAACGACAAGAATTACTTGGGATTTATCGTCGAATTCTGTTACCAATGTCCAGCGACTTTCGACAATGATTTCGTTACCGGAAATTGTTGTTTGTCTTAACTCACCTTCCCAAGAACCATTTGTGAGGAGGAGATTAAATGCCAATTGGACTTGTAACAAATTTTTTTCTTCCCATAACTGGGAGGTATGTTTACCAACGGCTTCTTCTTCCCTCCATCCATATAATTTTTCCGATGCTTTGTTCCAAAAAAGTAGTTGATTATTCAAATCGCAGACAAAGATAGCATCAGTAGCGACATCAATTAATGCTGCTTGTTGACGAATTTTACGTTCGGCACGTTTGCGTTCTAAAGCGTAGCGAATCGATCGCTCTAATAATGCCGAATTTAATTGACTTTTTTCCAAATAATCGGCTGCACCTGCTTCCATTGCTTGAATATCAATTTGCCGATCGCCTCTACCTGTAAGTAAAATTATCGGGGCACAACAGCCATTTGCGATCGCTCTACTTAACAATTCCAAACCATTACTTTCACCCAAACGATAATCAATTAGATAAATATCATGTTGATTTTGGGCTATGGAATTAATGCCGACTTCATAAGTATTTACCCATTCCAATTGACAACTAACAACCTGAAATTCGCTACACCAATCTTGAATTAAGATATAGTCATCCTCATCATCATCGATCAGAAGAACTTGGATTGGGCTATTTTTCATGATTGCCTCCCCAAATTAAAGTGGTAATTCTACGATTTCCAGCCAATACTTAGCGATGGTTTGCATCACTTTGACTAATGAGAGAAAATTCATTGGTTTAATGATGAACGAATTTGCACCTAAATGATATGTCCGAGAGATGTCTTCTTCCGCTTTTGATGTTGTCAGGACAATGACTGGTATTTGTCTAAGTTTCGGGTCATTTTTTATCTCCTTGAGCGCCTCACAACCGTCTTTTTTAGGCATATTCAAGTCTAGCAAAATCAAGCTGGGGCGGGGATAATTGTCTGGATTGGCATATTCACCGCGATGGTATAAGTAATCTAATAATTCCTCACCGTCTTTAACCACACAAAGCTCACTTGACAATTGACTTTCCGCCAATGCCTCGCGCGCTAACATGCAATCATCCTCGTCATCATCTGCTAATAAAATTCTGACGGTTGTTTGCCGACCCTTCACTATATATTTTCTCCTGCTGGGGGGACAAAAGTATTAATTCAGCATTAAATCGCAATGAAAAAGTCAATATTAATATATTTCTATTACCATTTATTGCAAGTAAAAGAAACATTCCCAAGCACAAAAAATAGAAACCTCCAATAACTCGCCAAATGTAAATAGTTGTTCATCGAAGTAGTGCTTCTTAGAATGAATACTTATTTATTATATTTACAGGAATTTACGAAGGTTTATGCAGCCAATTACAATTAATATCATTTGAGCCTGAATCAACCATACCTTCTACGTTCCATAGCTTACCTGTATCTACATGAACAAACAAGTCAGGTGTTAAAAATAAAGTATGACAATGGGTTTTCTACGGTTGTTGACTGGACATATACTGAAGAAAACACAAGTAATATTTTACACAATTTTAAGTATGGCTCGGTAAAGCGACAATAAATTTTGTACCTTGTCCGGGTTGACTTTGGACAGTAATATTTCCTTGGTGGCGCTCGACAATTTTACGGCAAATAGCTAAACCAATACCTGTACCTTCGTATTCGCTGCGCCCGTGTAAACGTTGGAACACTTGGAAAATGCGATCGCAATATTTTTCATCGAATCCAATCCCGTTATCTTCAACTGTGAGGTGACATATTTCTTCGCCATTTTCACCCGTAGTCATTTCGCTGTAAATACTCACAATGGGTACTTTGTCAGGCAGATGAAACTTGAGGGCATTACCGATTAAATTTTGTAATAGTTGTCTTATTTGTAACGGGTCTCCCTTAATTATTGGTAAATGACTAAGTTCGATTTTGCCATGACTTTGCTGGATACGCACTTCTAAATCAGATAAAACTTCTTGGGTAATTTGCCACAAATTAATCTCTACAAATGGTTGTGCCCTAGTTGTCACCCGCGATAGCGTTAATAAGTCGTCAATCAATGCTTGCATTCGCTGGCTAGCATTCAGTATCCGTTCGAGATAGTCGTTGGCTCGTTCGGGAAGAATACCTTCACAGGTAACTTTGAGCCTGTCACCAAATGCTTTGATTTTTCGCAACGGTTCCTGTAAATCGTGGGAAGCAATGAAGGCAAATTGTTGTAACTCTTCATTGGAACGGGCGAGTTCTTGGCGTTGTAGGGTTTCTTGTTCGAGTAATTTGGCTTGAGCAAGAGCTATGCCGATTTGATCTGCTAATTGCCGCAGTAGCTCGATTTCCCAAGTTGTCCAGACACGAGGATGACTGCATTGATGGGCAATTAAAAATCCCCAAAGATGATTTTGCAGTAAAATTGGCACAACGAGATTGGCTTGGACGGCTAATTGTTGCAAAAATGACCGATAGCAAGGTTGAATATTGGATTCGGCAATGTTTGCAATCGCACTAATGTGTCCTTGACGGTATTTATCGAGGTATTCTTCTCCAAAACAAGGATCAACAATTTCTCTACCTAAAACTTCGGGAAAGCCTGTTTTTACTGCTTCTTGCACTACTGTCACCGTAGTAGTGTTACGGAATCGTAACATGATTACCCGGTCGGAGTTGAGTAATTTTTGGACTTCGTTGACGCTAGTACGCAAAATTTCTTCAATTTGTAATGATTGGCGAATCTTGAGGGTAAAGTCTGCGAATAATTGCGATCGCAAGTTTTGACGCTGTAATTGTTCTTGTACCCGCTTGCGTTCGGACATATCCATCATTGCCCCAATCACACGTATTGGTTTACCGGCACTATTGCGAACCACGTAGGCACGGTCAAAAATATAAGCATAGGAATCATCGGCACAACGAAAGCGATATTCATTTGACCATACTTGTTGTTTATGATCAATAGCACTTTGAATATCTGATATAATGCGGCGCTTATCTTTGGGGTGAATGCGATCGCGCCACCAAGTTACATAAGGGTCAATATCTGACGGGGAATAACCAAACAAAGTCTGGACATTTTCATTCCACCACCAGCAATTAGTTTCTAAATCCCAGTCCCAAATGACATCATTTGTTGCTTGAGCAACAATTTGAAACCTTTCTTCACTTTGACGTAGTCTCTCTTCTGTGAATCTACGTTCTATGGCAGCTGCCAGGACATTGGCAATAGCTTGCAAAAAATAGATTTCATCGCGACTAAAATCACGGGGTGTCGTCCCATATGCCCCTAAAACCCCAAATGGGCGTTCTTTTCCATGAATTAAAACACTGGCACAGCTAACTATATTATGGGAAGCAAGTAAATTTGGGGGGATAAAACGGGTTTCCGTCGTAAAATCGTCAACAAGAAAACTTTCGTTAGCTAGTAATGTCTGGGTAAATTGAGAATTTATTTGGGCTTTGCCGAGTAATTCTGGTTGCCAACCTACCCCAACCCGCAATAAAAGATTATTTTCGCCTTCTTGCAATTCTAAAACATTGCAGAAATCAACTGCTAAACATGATGCGATCGCATTTACTGCTTGCTGCATTAATGTTGTCAAATCAATTCCAGCTAGGGCTAATTGACTCAATTCTGCTACCAATGCTTGGCGATTGGCATATGCTTCCAAGGCAGATTCAGCCTCTTTACGCTTGGTAATATCTGTATCCACTCCAGACATGGCAACAGGGACACCTGCATCATCGTAAAACACGACACCCTTGCTCGCAATCCAGCGAATACTCTCATCAGGCAATAATGTCCGAAATTCGATGTCGTACTCTCTAGCCTCTTCCATGGCACGTTGAATCGCACTGATGACTAAATCGCGATCCTGTGGGTAGACAGAACGTAAAAAAGACTCGTAAGTCCCTGCAAAAGAGCCTTTTTCTAAACCAAATAGTGCCTCTTTATTATCTGACCAGATCACGCGATCGTTGACAATATCCCAGTCCCAAATGCCCATTTGTGCTGACTGTAATGCAATGATTAATTGGGCTTCGCGTCGTTTTGCCTGTTCAGTTTGATAATGCAATTCCTCCATCGTGCGTTTACTTTCAAGCAAATGGCGTACACGCTGGCGTAATACCTGCCAGTGGATTGGTTTAGTAATATAGTCGGTAGCACCAGCCGCAAAAGCTCTATCCACTGAATTTTGATCGGATAGAACTGTAAGCATTAAAATCGGAATATTAGATTGAATACTAGATTGAGTATTAGATTGAGTATTAGAACTACTATAAATAGCTTGATTGTTTTCAAGATTACGTAACATCTGGCAGCAAGTAAAACCATCCATGCGTACCATCAAAGCATCTAACAACACCATATCTGGCTTTAATTGTTGATAAACATCTAATGCTTCTTCACCATCACTTGCTTCTGTGACGGAATATCCTGCTTGCTGAAGTAATTCTCGCAACTGTCTTCTCGTCACAGTATCATCATCAACGATTAAAATTAATTCAGCCATTTGGGTTAGTTATTAAATTCAATAATCTTATTAGTCTATGTTACGAATGTTGCATAACAGCTACAGAGAAGCGAAAAGTTATGTATTCTAATTCTCAAGATACTTATGTGAATATGGTTACAATCTGATTACCATCTGTCACCATTTTAGCTAAGTTCCTGAAAATCCACCATGAAGAGATTATCAGAAAAATTTGTTGCTAGTGGCTTTTCACTTGCATTAGTCCTGCTATCAGGAATGAGCTTGGCATCTTTTTGGAGCCTGAAACAATTACAAGAAGATAAACAATCGGTGCTTCATACCTATGAAGTACTGCTAAATTTAGAACATCTCGATCATGCACTGAGTTTAGTTGAGAATGGCAGACGGGGTTTAATAGTAACCAACAAAGATAGCTATCTTCAGCTTATCCAAAAAGAAAGATTAGAAATACGTCAATCTTTTCAAAGATTAAGCAAATTAACCAGAGATAATTTATCCCAACAACATCGGTTATCAGAGATTGAAAATTTAGTCGATCGCGAATTTACTTTAATTGATGAGTCGTTACGCCTAATTAAACAAAACACTCCGAATCGAGTATATCAAATCCGGATCACAGATGAAGTTCAGCAAATTCGCGATCTGAAAAACACTGAAAAAATGTCGCTAATCAAGCGAACAGCAACAACAGAAAACAGTGTTTACCAAGTTATATTATTTGTGAGTTTAGGGACTATTTTAGCGATACTAATCCTGGGATTAATTTATAAGTTGCTGCAAAATGAAATTTTCATTAATAAAAAATTATCTTATGAAACATTAGCTCTGGAGAAAAAAGCTGCTCACGCCAAGATTATTAGTTTCTTGGAAAGTACTACCGATGCTTTTGTGGCGCTAGATCAAAACTGGAATTATACCTATGTTAATCAAAAAGCTGGAGAACTATTTAATCATCTTCCTGAATCTCTAATTGGTAAAAACATCTGGGAAGTGTTTCCCGAAGGAATTAGATATAAATTTTATCAAGCTTATCACCAAGCAATGATAAAACAGGAATTAGTGCATATACAAGAATATTATCCTCCTTGGCAACGCTGGTATGAAAATCGCATTTATCCTTCCCCAGATGGTTTATCGATTTTTTTTCAAGATATTACCGCCCATAAACTCGCAGAAATTGCCTTACAAAAACAAGAGGAACGTTGGCAGTTAGCAATTAATGGTAGTAATGATGGAATTTGGGATCATGATTTACAAACAAATCAGTATTTTATTTCTCCACGTTGTTTAGAAATTTTAGGATATGCAGAGCATGAAATTTATGATTTTGATGAATGGGTTCATCTAGTTTATCCTGAAGACAGATTCAAATTAATGTCAGCCTTCGATGCCCATGTAAATCGTCAAACCTCTCACTATAGTTGTGAGTACCGAATGCGTTGTCGAGATGGCACTTACAAATGGCTATTAGTACGAGGAAAAGCACTTTGGGACGAGCAAGAAATTCCTATTCGTGCTGTTGGCTCCCTGACTGATATTACTAACAAAAAACAAGTTGAAGCAGAACTAATCCAAGCAAAAGAAACTTTAGAAATTAAAGTTGCAGAAAGAACAAAAGAATTGCAAAGATTGAATGAAGAATTAGAACATTCTAATCGGGAACTTGAACATTTTGCGGATATAGCCTCGCACGATTTGCAGGAACCTCTACGAGCAATAACTGCTTATACCCAGTTCTTACATGAAGAATATAGTTCTTATCTAGATGCAACTGCTAGTGAGTATATGAACTATATAGTTGATGGTGCAGAGCGGATGCGGCAATTAATCAAAGCTTTACTTGATTATTCGCGTGTTGGGAATCGAGAATTACATCCAACTTGTGTTGATTGTAATACAATTATCACCCAAGTTAGCGATAACTTACGCATTGCGATCACAGAAAATCATGCCACAATTAGTTACGATCTATTACCAACTATTACTGCTGATCAAACTCAGTTATTACAGTTATTTCAAAACCTAATTAGTAACGCCATCAAATTTCGTGGCTCCGAAAACCCGCAAATATTTATTCGTGCTGTTGAATTAGAAGCAGATATTTCATCTCTAAATAATATTAATAATAATAATCAGCAAATAATCCCCCAATCCTATCGTTCAAAATCACATCAAATTAATCAAGGATCAAAATATTGGCTATTTTCTATCCAAGACAATGGTATCGGCATAAAATCCCAATACTTCAACCGTATTTTTGAAATCTTTCGGCGCTTACATACCACTAGAGAATTTCCCGGAACTGGTATTGGTTTAGCAATTTGTAAAAAAATTGTCGAACGTCATGGTGGTAATATTTGGGCTGAATCAGAATTAGGAAAAGGTAGTAATTTTTATTTTACTCTGATTGCTTCAAAGAATATGCCCATAATAGATTAAATATATCTTAGATTTCATATCATGCCCGTCTCATTACTTACGTTAAGATTTCTCCACATCCCCATCTCTAAGTCTCTGTATCAGTCTTAATGATAAGTATTTAACTGGACATGATATTGACAACGCTCTCCTATTTCTCTGACTGTTTCAGCGAGACAAAAATATCATAGCGGGTGCTACGATTGTCACTGATTGCACTAGTAATACCAATAGAACGTGTGGCTGCTAATAATGCTTGTTGCTTTGGGAATAATAGTGGTAGGGGAAAATTTTTCTGAGTGCGATCGACATCTAAATAAAATTGCCCATTTGCAGGATTTAGGGATGGTAAGGTTTTTTGAAATTCCCTCGCATTTGCTAAGGAATTACCCGATTGAGTCAAAATTTTTTCAGTTATGGGAGCGCCGATTGTCAAAAATGCCACTCTATCATCTAACCAACCATGACTTGCTGTGAGGGTGCCAAAGGTACCAATCCAGTTAGTAACTGTTTTACCAGCAATCTTTTGTTCCTCAAGCCGAAACTGATATTGGCTCTGCATTACCTCATCTAATTGTTTAATTGCAGCTTCTGCCCTGTTTTTATTGCTGACTTTCACCATCAACATTAAGGCTGCCCGAAAATTCTCATCTGCACCTACTTTTGAAACTACCGGAACCACCGATAGAGAATATTCATTACCCATCCAACTCAGTAAATCCCGTTCCAAATCCATGTTAGTCAATGATTTAAAATTTGCACGCAATTGTTCTGGTGCAATTGGAGACAATGGATTACCTTGAGATGTGGAAACATAATCAGCCCAAGCACGTTGTAAGTTGCTCCCTGAGAGCATCATCAGAGTTTCAGGCGGAATACGTTTTTGCATTTCACCAGCTTTATTTTCAACTGCCAGGGTTCTCTGACTGCTGGGATTCAGCCAGGAAACGCCCTTGAGACGAATACCTTGATTTTCTAAAAAAACTGTCCCTGCTAATCCTTGATTATTTTGTAGTTGCGTTAAAACTTGAGCAGGTAGCTGTCGATTTGGTGCAGCGCTGGCAATTTTCGCGCTTGTGGGTACATTGATGTAAAACTGAGCAAAAGGTTGATAATTTGCAACTTTGGGAAAATTTGCAGCTAAACCTGGGACTGTGGAGAGGGATGTTTTTGTTGTATAAGCATCAATCGCTTTTTCTGTAGCTTTGGCGTTATCGGTAATGACAACAAACTTATTATCAATCACAGTTGCAGAAAACTTTTCCCCAGTCTTAGCTTCACTTTCTTTAATCACAAGATTATGATAATTGCGATCGCTCCAATTTCCACCTTGGGGTGCTTTCAATTGAGTAAGGATATTTTTCGCATTTTGGGGATTTTTAATGGGTAACACCATCATCATCTGCTGGCTATTGGCTACTTGCCCATCGGTAGCAACAGGTTTAGCTGGTGGTTTGGTGACTTCAGGTGCAAGCACTGCGAGAGTAATTTCTTCTCCCACCCAAGGAGCAATATCTTTTTGGAAATCGTAACCGTTATTAGTTAAAAAGCGATCGCGTAACTGGACTAAATTTTGATCGAGTTCGGCTTGAACTTCCTTATTCCCAAACTCATGTAGACGTTTCCATTGCTTGGTATCAGTTGTCAGAGAAACTGTAAAGAGAGCATCTTGAGGAATTACATTTGCTGCCGGGGGTAAATCTCTAGATAATGGTTTACCTTGAGTGATTAACCAATATGCAGCTACACCACCAATAACTAAAGCACCAGCAACCGAAAGCGTCAAGACAAGGGACGGTTTCTTTTTTTTCGTGGGGATAGACACAACAGATAGTGGCATCGACAACAATACCTCATTCAATTAGCGTTCGCATCAATGTGTTTAGTAGCTAAAGCTAACTAAAAAGTTTCTTTCACTCTTGGTTATTCTATTGCGGATTGCCAATTGGTATCACCCCGCCCTCAATTAAATATGAGGACAGGGTTTTGATTTACGAATATAAGGTATTGCTGTTGACTAACGAGAAGGAATGCTTAAGCGAACAGTACTCGGCGGAGAAGACAAGTTTAGGAAGGTGATTAGTTTTAGTGTACGACGGCGAATTTTCCAACGCCCGTTTTGTTTGACGACTTCATCTTCATAAGTACCATTAGCGACATCAATGCTAGTCTCCGAACGTTTGTGTGTCGCGTGTAGATAAGAAGTCATTTTTGCATTATTACCCTGAACTGCAATATTGATTGTGCCAATCAGATGTTGCGTAGCCACATAACCATTCCCTCGGAATACCGAAGCCACAAAATCTCCCCAGGCATTTGTCCCGGTGTATGTTGCCTGCCCTCCATCAGGGAAAATAGCTGTTATGGTTGCATCTTCAGTAAAACAATCCCGATAGATATTCTTTCCTGCTTGGACATCTCCTTTACCAATCGCATCAGTTCCCAAGGCATAGCAAACCGTTAATTGTTCAATTTCTGATTCAGCATTAGGTTGTGATGCCAAAGCTGATTCAAATGTCCCTCCCAGCAGCACAAACAGAGCAACAACAGCAGCAATTAAGGCTGTTATACCTGGCAAACGTGGGATGAAATTTGAGATAGCTAATCTTTGATTCTTTCTTTTTTCCATGGAATTGTCCTTCCTCGATTACGTTATAACCCTGACATAATCTATGATAGTCGGTAAATAATAGCACCTTCAAGTATGTATTCGACTTGGGAGCAACCGTGACGAGATGAGCAAATAATTTATACTCGATTTCCTGAAATCGTCACAATCAAATAATCATGATCAAACTGATGCGGAGACGGGAGGTAGGCAAAATTAATGATAAATCCTTAGCCAGATTGAATCTCAATCATAAATAAAAGGACATTCAATTTCCGACTACTTGTTAACAAACATCTAGTTCACGGGAATACTAACTTCATGAAGGGAAATTACATTCGCCGTCTGAGGTCAGTATAAATGAACACTGCAAATCAAACCCCGATTATCCCCGGTTATAAAATTAGCGAACAGTTGTATGCTGGCTCCAGAACTTTGGTATATCGAGGAATCAGAGAAAAAGATTCTCTAGCAGTTGTCCTCAAATTTCTGACCTCTGACTATCCTAGCTTCAATGAATTATTGCAATTCCGTAATCAATACACCATTACCAAAAATCTCAACATCCCTGGCATCCTTCAGCCCTTGTCATTAGAAGCTTATGGGAATGGCTATATCTTGGTGATGGAAGATATGGGGGAAATTTCCTTAAAGGAATATTTTACAGCCCATTCACTCACCCTCAGCGAATTTTTAGCGATCGCGATTCAGTTAACTGATATTCTGCACCATCTCTACCAAAACCGTGTCATCCATAAAGACATCAAACCCGCTAACATTCTGATTCATCCAGAAAGTAAGCAAGTCAGATTAATTGACTTTAGTATTGCTTCTTTGCTCCCTAGAGAAACCCAAGAAATTAAAAGTGCCAATGTTTTAGAAGGAACCCTCGCTTATATTTCCCCGGAACAAACTGGCAGAATGAATCGAGGAGTAGACTATCGTAGTGATTTTTATTCTCTTGGTGTCACTTTTTTTCAACTACTCACGGGAGAGTTACCATTTTCTAGCGTTGATGCCATGGAGTTAGTGCATTGTCACATTGCTCAAATACCTGCTTCTGTAGCGGATATTAAAAAAGATATACCAGAAGTTATCAGTGAAATTATCAATAAACTCATGGCGAAAAACGCCGAGGATAGATATCAGAGTGCTTTGGGATTAAAGCATGATTTAGAAAATTGTTTATATGAATTAAAAGATACTGGAAAAATTACATATTTTGAAATTGGCAAACGGGATATTTGCGATCGTTTTATCATTCCCGAAAAATTATATGGTCGAGAAACTGAAATTGAGCAATTATTAGCTGCATTTACGCGAGTTTCCCAAGGCGAGAGGGAACTAATGCTCGTTGCTGGGTTTTCTGGCATTGGGAAAACTGCGATCGTCAACGAAGTTCATAAGCCAATTGTCCAGCAACGGGGCTACTTTATCAAAGGTAAATTTGACCAGTTTAATCGCAATATTCCTTTTTCCGCATTTGTACAGGCATTCCGCCATTTGATGGGACAATTATTGAGTGAAAGTGATGCTCAATTGTCAAGTTGGAAAGATAAAATTTTACAGGCTGTAGGGGAAAATGGGCAAGTCATCATTGATGTGATTCCGGAATTAGAACGTATCATTGGAGTACAACCATCTGCACCAGAATTATCAGGTACTGCTGCCCAGAATCGGTTTAATTTATTATTTCAAAAGTTTATTCAAATTTTTACTCAATCGCAACATCCTTTAGTGATGTTTTTAGATGATTTACAGTGGGCAGATTCTGCTTCACTGAATCTGATTCAACTGCTGATGGTAGAATCGGAAACAGGATATTTACTAATGATTGGTGCTTATCGAGATAATGAGGTTTTTGCTGCACATCCATTCATGCTGACTTTGGATGCAGTAAACAAAACTAGGATAAAAGTAAGTACTATCACACTCAAGCCCTTAAGCCAAAATAGTCTCAATCACTTGGTCGCTGATACCCTCAACAGTACTATTTCCTTGGTGCAACCCTTAACAGAATTGGTATATCAAAAAACTCAAGGAAATCCCTTTTTTGCCACCCAGTTTCTCAAGGCATTATATCAAGATAAATTAATTACCTTTGATACCCAAGCTAGATATTGGCAATGTGATATTGCGCGGGTGCGGGAAGCAGCACTGACAGATGATGTGGTGGAGTTTATGGCAACTCAGTTGCAAAAGTTACCAGAAGCAACCCAAAATATTCTGAAAATAGCAGCTTGTATTGGCAACCAGTTTGATTTAAATACATTGGCGATCGCGGCAGAAAAATCTACCATTGAGACTGCTACAGCTTTATGGACAGTTCAACAAGAAGGGTTAATTCTTTCTCAAAGTGAAATCTACAAGTTTTATGTAGGTGATGGAGGGCACAACATTCGGACAGAAGTTCAAATCGCTCAATATAAATTTTTACACGATCGCGTCCAGCAAGCAGCTTACTCTCTGATCGCCGAAGATTGCAAACAAATCACCCACCTCAAAATTGGACGGCTTCTTAGAGACAGTACAATAAACAATCAACAACAAGAAAATATTTTTGAAATTCTCAATCAAATCAATATTGGCATCACCTTAATTTCCGATTCTACTGAGCAAGAACAAGTTGCGAAACTTAATCTGCTCGCAGGACGAAAGGCTAAACAAGCTACTGCTTACACCGCATCTACTCAATATTTTCAAGCCGGAATTGAACTCCTTTCGTCAACCTCCTGGGAAGATCGCTATTCTCTCACCTTTGATTTATATCAACAGCTTGCCGAAGTTGAATTTCTCAATGGCAATTTTGAACAGTCTGACATCTTGGTCGAGCAGGCATTAAAAAAAGTCACCGTTCCAGTCGATCGGGCAAGATTATATAACTTACTAATTATCCGATACACATTCAGCGCCGATTATCATAAAGCGATTGAAATCGGTAGAAAAGCGCTTTCATTATTGGGGGAAGTACTACCTGAATCAGATTTACAAGCTGCACTAAATGTTGAGTTTGAACAAGTGCAGGAAAAATTAGGAAACCGGGAAATTTCCTCACTGATAGATGGCGATCGCATTCAGGTGATCGAGAAAAAAGTTGCCATTGAAGTTCTAAAAAATATTGATCCCCCAGCGTACTTTGTCGATCTACCACTCTATTCAGTTATTGTTGCACGTTCTGTTAACTTATCACTCCAGTATGGTAATGCCCCGGAATCTCCTAAGGGCTTTTCGACTTATGGGTTATTGAGGGGTGCAATGTTTGAGGACTACTACAATGGTTTAGAATTCGGCAACCTAGCGCTGAATCTTAGCGAACAACTCAATAACCCATCTCAGAAATGCCAAGTCTGTGTGATCGTTGGCGGTTTCTTAAATCATTGGGTTAAGCATCTCAAGGAAAGTGATACAACCCTGAATGAAGGATACCAAGTTGGGCTAGAATGCGGCGATATCCAATTTGCTGGCTATAGCTTGATATTTAAAGCTTTGCATCTATTTTTTGTCAGTACCAATTTAGAATCCTTGTTAGATAAAATTTCACCTCTTTTGCAATTTGCCCATAAAACTCAGAATCAATGGGCTATTGATGGCATTACTGCTTGTGAAATTATCAGCCTAAATTTATCTGGCAAAACAAATGATCGGCATCATTTTGCTAATGCTGTTTTAGATGAAGAAATTTATCTAAAAACAACTAAAGTTAACGGTAGCTCAAGTTGGCTTGGAACATATTTAATTATTAAATCTAAAGTTCACTATCTCTATGGCGATTTTCAATTAGGCTTAGAGTCATCTCAGGAGGCTGAACAATATCTGACATTCATTGTCGGACATTACTCTGTTGCCGAACATAATTTTTCCACCTCTCTAAACTTGATCGCAATCTGTCGAGAATCATTATCCACCGAAGAACAATCAACTTGCTTAGAAAAAGTCTATAAAAATCAGGCTCAACTGCAAAAATGGTCAGAAGCCTGTCCAAGCAATTTTTTGCATAAATATGAATTAATTCAAGCGGAAATTTTACAATTAACAGGAGTAAAGATAGAGGCGATCGCACTCTACGATCGCGCAATTTCTGGAGCCAAGGAAAACGACTATATCCAAGAAGAGGCTCTTGCTAATGAGTTAGCAGCTAAATTTTACCTAAATTGGGGTAAAGAGAAAGTCGCCGCAGGCTATATGCAAGAAGCTTACTACTGCTATGCCAAATGGGGTGCAAATGCCAAAATCACCCATTTAGAACAAAACTATCCCCAACTACTAGGGGCGATTCTCCAACCTCCCACACTTGCCATCAACCATGAGACAACCATTGCCTCAACCTTAATGAGAAGCTTCACAAATATCAGTAGTAGCAAGAATTTATACTTAGATTTTCCCGCAGTCATGAAAGCTGCACAAGCGATTTCCCAAGAAATTGAGTTAGATAAACTCCTGGCTACTTTAATGCAGATTGCGATCGCCACTGGAGGAGCGCAAACTGGCTGTTTAATTCTCCGCCAACAGGAACAATGGTTAATAGTTGCTCAAGGAAATGTAGATGAGACGAAAACCTTAGATATTCCCCTAGATGAGTATCAGGAGATTCCCCAAAGTCTGATTTATGCGGTAGCGCGATCGCAAGAGGTAGCTGTTTTTGATTGTTTAAGTGATGCAGTAGAATTTGCTGGCGATCGCTATATTATTAGTCACAAACCCAAATCTGTGTTATGTACTCCGATTAGCCAGCAAGGGAAACTCATCGGGATTCTTTACTTGGAAAATAACTTAACTGTAGGTGCATTTACTGGCGATCTCTTGGAAGTTCTCAAATTAATCTGCACTCAAGCTGCTATTTCTCTAGAAAATGCCCAACTTTACCACAAACTAGAGGCAAGAGTTGCAGAACGCACCCAACAGCTTACCCAAAAAGCCACCCAACTAGAATTAACATTGCAAGAACTACAACGTACTCAAACCCAACTAATTCAATCAGAAAAAATGTCAAGTTTGGGACAATTAGTTGCGGGAATCGCCCACGAAATTAATAACCCTGTCAATTTTATTCACGGGAATATTACTCATGTGAAACAATATACAGAGGATTTATTCAATTTGGTTAATCTCTATCAACAGTCCCATCCCAGCCAGGCAGAGATTCCAGAATTACTAAATGAAATTGATTTAGATTTTATTCAGGAAGACTTACCTCAAACTCTCAAATCAATGCAAGTGGGAACTGAGCGTATTCGTGAAATTGTTGTATCCCTGAGAAATTTTTCGCGTATGGACGAAGCTGAATTTAAACAGGTTGATATCCATGCAGGGATTGATAGTACACTGATGATATTACAACATCGCCTCACAGAGAAAGCAGAGCGCCCAGCAATTGAAATTATCAAAGATTATGGCAAATTGCCTAAAATTTCATGTTACGCCGGACAATTAAATCAAGTATTTATGGGTATTTTGACAAATGCAATTGACGCAATTGAAGAAAAAAATGCTCAACAGAATTTGCAGGGAATATTAGAGAATTCGCAAAAAATAAAAATTCGTACTTCTGTTATAGATACTAACTGGATCGAAATTGCGATCGCAGACAATGGTATTGGCATGAGCGATGAAGTTAAACAACAAATTTTTAACCCATTTTTTACTACTAAATCAGTTGGCAAAGGGACAGGAATGGGTATGTCTATTAGTTATCAAATTATTACAGAAAAACATGGTGGCAAGTTGAAATATTTTTCAACACCGAATCAAGGGACTGAGTTTGTAATACAAATACCTATGGGTCACATTGAGTTGTAACTCTGTGCTGGGTAATGGTAGAAAATTTGTGATCGCGTAACTGGACTAAATTTTGATCGAGTTCGGCTTGAACTTCCCTATTCCCAAAGTCATGTAGGTGTTTCCAATGACAAATCATTAACCAGATTGAATCTCAATCATAAATAAAAGAACATTCAATTTCCGACTACTTGTTAACAAACATCTAGTTCACGGGAATACTAACTTCATGAAGGAAAATTACATTCGCCGTCTGAGGTCAGTATAAATGAACACTGCAAATCAAACCCCGATTATCCCCGGTTATAAAATTAGCGAACAGTTGTATGTTGGCTCCAGAACTTTGGTATATCGAGGAATCAGAGAAAAAGATTCTCTAGCAGTTGTCCTCAAATTTCTGACCTCTGACTATCCTAGCTTCAATGAATTATTGCAATTCCGTAATCAATACACCATTACCAAAAATCTCAACATCCCTGGCATCCTTCAACCCTTGTCATTAGAAGCTTATGGGAATGGCTATATCTTGGTGATGGAAGATATGGGGGAAATTTCCTTAAAGGAATATTTTACAGCCCATTCACTCACCCTCAGCGAATTTTTAGCGATCGCGATTCAGTTAACTGATATTCTGCACCATCTCTACCAAAACCGTGTCATCCATAAAGACATCAAACCCGCTAACATTCTGATTCATCCAGAAAGTAAGCAAGTCAGATTAATTGACTTTAGTATCGCTTCTTTGCTCCCTAGAGAAACCCAAGAAATTAAAAGTGCCAATGTTTTAGAAGGAACCCTCGCTTATATTTCCCCGGAACAAACTGGCAGAATGAATCGAGGGTAGACTATCGTAGTGATTTTTATTCTCTTGGTGTCACTTTTTTTCAACTACTCACGGGAGAGTTACCATTTTCTAGCGTTGATGCCATGGAGTTAGTGCATTGTCACATTGCTCAAATACCTGCTTCTGTAGCGGATATTAAAAAAGATATACCAGAAGTTATCAGTGAAATTATCAATAAACTCATGGCGAAAAACGCCGAGGATAGATATCAGAGTGCTTTGGGATTAAAGCATGATTTAGAAAATTGTTTATATGAATTAAAAGATACTGGAAAAATTACATATTTTGAGATTGGCAAACGGGATATTTGCGATCGTTTTATCATTCCCGAAAAATTATATGGTCGCGAAAATGAAGTTGTAGAATTATTAGCAGCATTTGATAGAGTTGCTGGGATTTCCTCGAGTTCTCTAACAGAGACGACTTCAGAGGGAAAAACAGAAATGATGCTGGTTGCCGGATTTTCTGGTATTGGTAAAACAGCAGTCGTCTCGGAAGTCCATAAACCTATTGTTAAACAACGCGGGTATTTTATTAAGGGGAAATATGACCAATTTAACCGTAATATTCCCTTTTCTGCATTTGTCCAAGCCTTCCGCGATTTAATGGGACAGTTGCTCACAGAAAGTGATGAAAGAATCAAACAATGGCATGAGAAAATACTCACAGCATTAGGAGAAAATGGACAGGTAATTATTGATGTCATTCCCGAACTAGAAATGATTATTGGCAAGCAACCGCCAGCACGGGAATTATCGGGGAATGAAGCACAAAATCGGTTTAACTTATTATTTCAAAAGTTTATTCAAGCATTGAAAAGTCAAGAACATCCTTTAGTGATGTTTTTAGATGATTTACAATGGGTGGATTCTGCGTCATTGAAGCTCATACAAGTATTAATGAGTGAGTCCAATAGTGGATATTTATTATTAATTGGTGCTTATCGGGATAATGAAGTATCTACGGCGCATCCCTTGATGATAACTTTGGATGATGTGAGAAAATCAGGCGCAGTAATTAATACTATAAATTTGCAGCCGTTAAGTAAAAATAGCTTAAATCAGCTAGTAGCAGAAACTCTTAATTGTCGTGAAGATATCGCACAACCATTAACACAGCTAGTTTATCAGAAAACCCAAGGAAACCCATTTTTTGTCACGCAATTTCTGAAAGTTTTACATGAAGATAATTTAATTACTTTTGATTTAGATGCAGGTTATTGGCAGTGTGATATTGTCAGAGTACAAGCTGCCGCGCTAACTGATGATGTTGTTGAATTTATGGCATTACAGTTGCAGAAGTTACCAGAAACAACACAAAATATTTTGAAATTGGCAGCATGTATTGGTAATCAGTTTAATTTGAGTACCTTAGCAATAGTTTCCCAACAGTCAGAAATGGATACTGCTGCTGCTTTATGGAAGGCTTTGCAGGAAGGATTTATATTACCACAAAGTGAAGTTTATAAGTTTTATATTGGACAAGAACAGGCAGTTAATCAAGTTAATCAAGAAGAAATATCGCAAGTTGTCAATTATAAATTTTTGCACGATCGCGTGCAACAAGCCGCTTATTCATTAATCCCCAATACTCAAAAACAGAAAACACATTTGCAAATTGGGCGATCAATTTTACATAGTATTCTTGAGCCAGAACAATCAGAAAACATTTTTGATATTATCAATCAATTAAATCTGGGTAGGGTATTAATTGACGACATCAGAGAGCAAAGTCAATTAGCTCAATTAAATCTCATAGCTGGGAAAAAAGCCAAAGCATCAACCGCTTACACTGCGGCTGCTGAATATTCTCTAGTTGGTTTAGAACTTCTAGCAGAAGATAGTTGGAAAAACCAATATAGCTTAACCTTAGGAATACATAATTTGGCTGCTGAAGCAGCTTACCTAAATGGTAACTTTGAGCAGATGCAACAGTTAACAGAAATCATCTGCCAACATGCAAAAACATCATTAGATAAAGTACCCGTTTACGAAATGCAAATTACTTCTTGCATTGTCCAAAGTAAACAACTAGAAGCAATTCAAATTGCCCGCTCAATTCTTCAACAATTAAGTATTAATTTTCCTGAACAACCAACAGCCTCTGATATTCAGCATGGCTTGGAGCAAGTTATTGCACATTTTAAAGGCAAATCTATTCCTGATTTAGTTCATTTGCCAATCATGGTAAAACCTGAACATATCGCAGCAATGAAAATCCTAATGAGAGTTCTTCCTGCTGCCTTTCAAATCGATCCAGTCATGGTTCCCTTAATTACCTTTGAAATGGTCAAATTATCAGTCAAATATGGGAACACATCTGTCTCAGCCTACGGCTACAGCCTTTATGGATTGCTTCTTTGTGGAGCCTTCGCTGATATTGATGCTGGCTCTGAATTTGGCAAATTAGCCTTGAAGCTGTTATCACATTTTCATTGCCCAGAACTCAAAGCCAAAATATTTACCGTTGTCAATGCCCATGTCGCCCATTGGCAACAGCATATTCGAGACACTTTATCACCTGCGATTGAAGGTTATGCCGCAGGATTAGAAACAGGTGATTTGGAGTATGCTGGTTATTGTGCTTATATTTACCCAGTCCACTCATTTTGGTTAGGTAAAGAACTAGAAAATCTCGAAAAAGATTTTGCACTTTATATTGAATCCTTAAGACAAATCAAGCAACAAGTCGCTTTCAATTGGAATTCTATTTATCAGCAGACGGTTTTTAATTTACAAGGAAAATCTGAGCATCTGTATAGTTTGATTGGTACAGCCTATGATGAAGAAAAAATGCTCCCCATTCATCAAAAAGCAAATGATTTGTATACCATTAATCATTTATTTATCAATAAACTCCTACTTTGTTACTTGTTCGATCACTATGAATTAGCATTAAGTAATGCAGACATTGCCGAACAATCCTTAGGAGGTGTCACTGGACTAGTTGTTGTTCCTTTATTCTATTTCTACGACTCCTTAGTTCGTTTGGCACTTTATCCTCAAATTCAACCTGCTGAACAAAAAATTTGGCTTGAGAAAATCCAAAATAATCAGAAAAATATCGAAGTTTGGGCAAACCATGCCCCAATGAATCATTTACATAAATTCCATCTGGTAGAAGCAGAGAAATATCGAGTTTTAGGACAAAAAACTCAAGCAATAGAACACTACGAACTC
The DNA here is from genome assembly GCA_004296455.1 of Calothrix sp. NIES-4101. Taxonomy (GTDB): domain Bacteria; phylum Cyanobacteriota; class Cyanobacteriia; order Cyanobacteriales; family Nostocaceae; genus Brunnivagina. The sequence goes on along the minus strand of AP018280.1, from coordinate 1,030,290 downwards.
GCTATTAGTGGAGCCAAGGAAAACGGCTATCTTCAAGAAGAAGCCTTAGCAAATGAACTCACCGGTAAATTTTACCTCGAATGGGGCAAAGAAAAAGCTGCCCAAGGATATATACAAGAAGCATATTACTGCTATGCCAAATGGGGAGCCAAAACCAAAACAGATCATTTAGAAAAACAGTATCCCCAGCTACTCAAACCTATTCTCCAACAGCGACGACTCAACTTGAATTCTCTAGAAACTGTTGCGACTATCCATAGTTCTAGTTCTACTTCGGCATCAACTCACACCACTACAGGTAGTACCAGCATTTCCGATTTCCTTGATTTTTCCTCTGTCATCAAAGCAGCCCAAACTATTTCTAGCAGCATCGAATTAGAAGAACTAATTATTAATCTGAGCCAAATTATCTTAGAAAATTCTGGTGCAAAAAAATCAGTCTTAATTCTCCCCCAAGACAACACCTGGCAAGTACGAGCAATTACTTCGGTAAATCGTGAGATAAATTCTCAAGTGGCAATTCAAACTATACTCGTTTCACAAACAATTGAGACTTGTCAAGAAATTCCGGAAAAAATTATCAATTATGTTAAAAATACTCGCAAAACAATCATCATAGACAATTGCCAAACAGATATTCCTGGAGTAATTGGGAAATATATGCTCGAATTTAAACCGCAGAGTGTATTATGTACCCCTATTATTAATCAAGGACATTTGGTAGGGATTTTATATCTCGAAAATCAACTCATATCTAGAGTTTTTACAGAAGAACGCTTACAAGTAATTAATCTCATTTCTGCCCAAGCAGCCATATCCCTCGAAAACGCTCGACTTTATCAACAAGCTCAACAAGCATTACAAAATCTCCAACAAGCTCAATTACAAATTGTCCAAAGCGAGAAAATGTCGGCGTTGGGTAATTTAGTTGCAGGGGTAGCTCACGAAATGAATAATCCTTTAGGTTTTATTGCCGCTAGCCTCAAACAAACGAAACCTACTGTGGCTGAGATTAGCGAACATTTACGCTTATACCAAAGAACTTTGCCAAATCCCGGAGCAGAAATTATCGATCATGCTGAAGAAATAGATTTAGACTATACATTGGCAGACTTGCCTAAGATGCTGGATGCAATGGTAATGGCATGTGACAGGTTGAAAAATATCAGCACCAGTCTCCGGACTTTTTCCCGCGCAGATCAAGATTACAAAGTAGGATTTAATATCCATGATGGTATCGACAGCACTATCTTAATTCTCAAACATCGCCTCAAAGCCAACGAACAACGTCCAGCAATTGAAGTTATCACTGAGTATGGAAAATTACCTAATGTCGAGTGTTTTCCTGGTCAGTTAAACCAAGTATTTATGAATCTTCTGGCAAATGCCATTGATGCTTTAGATGAGTCAAATACAGGGCGTAAGTTTGAGGAAATCACAGCAAATCCCAACAAAATCCTCGTTAAAACCTCTGTGGAAGATAACCAGGTGAAAATTATTATTGCTGATAACGGTAAGGGAATGAAAGAAGAAGTCAAACACCGAATATTTGACCATTTATTTACAACTAAAGATGTAGGTAAAGGTACGGGATTAGGATTAGCGATCGCCAAGCAAATTATTGAAAACACCCACGGTGGAAAGATTACTGTTAACTCTGTGTTTGGAGAAGGTACAGAATTTATCATTCTCTTAGCGATCAACAATTAATTTTTTCCCGTAGCTTATTTAAGCCAGGGCTTACGCAAACACTATTTGTCATTGCGTAGACATGTATTAGCTTCTCTTTGAGTCCGGAAAGTCTTGTAGAAAAGCAATCTCAGAGTTTTTTAGCGATTACTACCCTGCGGGAAGCAATCTACATAATGACCTAAAATCGTACTTAGTTAGGTAAGTCCTATAAACTTCTGTAACTTGAGCCAAACTCCCAGCCTAAACTTAAAATTTTCCTAAATACTTAGTCAAATAAGGAGAAAAAACCTCGTAAATCAAAGTTAAAGGCTGTCCATGATGCCAAAACAAATAATGACGACCCCAAAATGGTCCATTTTCCTGAAAACCTGCTGCTAACGCCTCCGAAGAGCCCTGATAAATTCCTTGGACATCACGATAAAGTTCGGTTCGCAAACGCGCTAGACTTGCCCAAATTGGTAAGGAACGGTTTTGTAAATACTCATCCACATGGGAAGCTTCCCACCATGAAGTCGCATAAGCTAAACGCTGTCCCGAAGCCGTACGCAGCCAAACTTGTCGTCGCAATCTCGGCCCTGGTACTTTTTCGATTAAATCTGGCGCACCATCCAAATCCATACCAATCAGGGACATATCGATAACATCAACTTCTATCGGCTCGCCCGTTAATAATTGCAAATGTCTTGTCGGCGAACCATCACCTAATAGTAGTAGCTGCCAAGCTGGTGCTAACTGTGCGTGTGGCAATCCCTGTCGAACGGTACTTTCGCCACCTTGCCAAATTGGAGAAAGACGATGCCAACCAGTCGGCAGAATCAAATTGTTGTTTTGAGTAAAAGTTGCAGTCAAGGCTCTTTACAAAAGTTCACCTATTTATATAAAAGCATAAAAAAGAATCTAAGAGTCAGGGTCAGAAGTAAAAACACTTGATAGCTTGGCTTTCAATCTGAAATCATCTACTTGATTTAACGTGAGTTCGATCAACTTTGCCCAATAAAAATACAGAGGCGCTATACTTAGCACCCCTAGTCACATTTGTCAATATAAATAATCATCGAAGAGATTATTATTTAAAATGCGGATGGCGAGACTCGAACTCGCAAGGGCAAGCCCACACGCACCTCAAGCGTGCGCGTATACCAATTCCGCCACATCCGCAGGATTTCTCTAAAAATAGAATATAGCATAGTAATCTATTAATTACTACATGAGGTGGGAAATTTATGAATTTGCGGAAAAGAATTTAAATGCGGATATTCAGCAGACAGAAATATGGGATGACACAGGGCAATATTTAAGAGATATAGCGAAAATCTATGGTTCTTTGCTAGTAGAGACCATACTTGGGCTGGGAAAATATTAATTTATTCAATAAACTGTTGAAGCTAAAAGATGAAGGTTGACAAAATATTAATTGCGAATCGAGGGGAAATTGCGCTTCGCGTTCTCCGGGCTTGTGAGGAGATGGGAATTGCGACTGTTGCTGTTCATTCCACGGTTGACCGGAATGCACTGCATGTTCAGTTGGCAGATGAGGCGGTTTGTATTGGCGAACCAGCTAGTGCTAAAAGTTATTTAAATATTCCTAATATTATTGCAGCAGCATTAACCAGAGGTGCGACAGCGATTCATCCTGGCTACGGTTTTTTGTCGGAGAATGCCCGGTTTGCGGAAATTTGTGCCGATCATCAAATAGCTTTTATTGGCCCATCACCAGAAGCAATTAGGCTGATGGGGGATAAATCTACAGCGAAAGAAACCATGCAAAGGGCAGGTGTGCCCACAGTTCCAGGAAGCGATGGTTTAGTTGAATCTGATGTTGAGGGATTGGCGATCGCCAATAAAATGGGTTACCCCGTGATGATTAAAGCTACCGCCGGAGGCGGTGGACGGGGAATGCGCCTGGTACGTGCTGAAAGCGAGTTTATTAAGTCTTTCCAAGCTGCACAGGGCGAAGCGGGAGCCGCATTTGGGAATTCGGGGGTGTACATTGAAAAATTTATTGAGCGTCCACGCCACATTGAATTTCAAATTTTGGCGGACAATTACGGTAATGTGGTGCACCTGGGAGAACGCGACTGCTCGATTCAACGCCGCAACCAAAAACTATTAGAAGAAGCACCTAGTCCGGCACTTGACCCGGTATTGCGTGAAAAAATGGGACAAGCTGCTGTCAAGGCTGCTCAATTTATTAACTATTCCGGCGCTGGTACGATTGAATTTCTCCTAGACCAATCCGGGCAATTTTACTTTATGGAAATGAATACCCGGATTCAAGTTGAACATCCAGTTACAGAAATGATTACAGGTGTTGACTTAGTGGTTGAGCAAATCCGTATTGCCCAAGGAGAAAAATTAAAATTTAGACAAGAAGATATAGTTCTCCGAGGACATGCGATCGAATGTCGAATTAATGCTGAAGACCCTGAACATGACTTTCGACCAGCACCGGGTCGTATTAGTGGTTACTTACCACCTGGCGGCCCTGGTGTCAGAATTGACTCACATGTTTACACCGACTATCAAATTCCACCCTATTACGATTCACTCATTGGAAAATTAATCGCCTGGGGGCCAGACCGTCAGACAGCAATTACCCGAATGAAAAGGGCATTACGGGAATGCGCGATTACTGGATTACCGACAACTATTGGGTTTCACCAAAAAATTATGGAAACGCCCCAATTTTTAGCAGGTAAGGTATACACCAACTTTGTCCAGGAAATGAACGAAGGCAAAAAGTAACCAAGAACATGGGGAGAGGAAGAGACACAAAGGGGGGAAGTGTTGAATATTCCTCTGTTTCCTGTCTCCACATCTCCCTATTCACTAATTAAGCCCGTGCCATCATTGTTAACAAACCTTGTTGACCGAGAAGAATTTCGCGGATGAGGCTGACAATTCCGACCCAAATAATCGGAGAAATATCGACTCCACCGATAGGAGGAATAATTTTGCGTGTGGGAATTAAAAATATTTCAGTGGGTAATGCAACCAAAATAAAAGGAAAACGCTTCAAATCGACTTGGGGATACCAAGTTAAAACGATGCGGAAAATAAACAGAAAAATCATTAGCCCTAGCAATGGGGCAAGAATCCAAGTGGCAATATCAACAGATGTCATATTTGGTGAATTTCACAAGCTTTCAAGATAGCAATTGAATATGAGAATTAGGCAAATTAAATCTTAAGCTTTATTAAGCCTTCTATAATTTTAGCGAAATATGGGCATTGTAGAGGACGAGGAGAGTGGCAGATAAAAAGGAGCCTCTTTCTCCTTTGTGCCTTTGCTCTCTTTCGCTTTTCCCTATTCCCTGGTTCTCAAGGAAGGTATAGACTATTAGAATTGTGGATAAGTGTGTAAAAAAAGGTTGAAAACTATGACACCTTCTTTATCAAATTTTCTTTGGAGTCTACTTTGGGGTACTGCGATCGTAGTTATTCCTGCGACCATAGGATTGATTTTTGTCAGCCAAAAAGATAAAATCCAGCGCGACTAAGATTTCGAGAGTTGCTCTCACCTCTTGAGTCTTTCGTCTGTCAAGCTCTGTGTAATTGTCTTCAGTTTTGAGTAACATCTTCAAAAATTAAGGAAAATTTGTTCAGAAATTGACAGGTGTAGGTTTTAGCTTTGAGTAAGGGGCTTCAAAGCATTTTATCGGTGCTTTGAAGCTTTAATTTTAAAGCTTTAATATTTAATGTTAATGTGTCTTATTTACATAGCAGATTTTTATTCTGAGTAGCTAACATAGATTTGATATTAGGAAAAAAACAATGGTACTTCTTGGGCTGAACTCAGCCAGTATTCTGGCTCAGGTCAATGTGGGGGCGACTCCAGCCACTTTTCTAGGGATTTTCCTGGCTGTGGCTGGGGCAGCTCTGTATTTTGTTCGCAATGTTAAACCCGATTTAGCTCGCGACCATGATATCTTTTTTGCCGCAGTGGGTTTATTATGCGGTTTTATTTTAATATTTCAAGGTTGGCGCTTAGACCCAATTTTGCAGTTTCTTCAATTGATGCTTGTGGGTTCAATTGTGTTTTTTGCTTACGAAAGTATTCGTTTGCGGAGCATTGCCACAGAACAAGCTAGACGTAATACACCGATTGTCGATCGCGAACGTGATGTCAGTGATGATTACAATTACAGCAGACCTCGTCGCAATAGTCGTGCAGAAAGAGATGTAATTGGTGCCAAACCACTACCTTACTATGAAGAGGAAGAAGAGGATTATGAAGAACGTCCTCGAATTTCCGGTAGTCGGGAAGAACGTCGCGGTTCCCGTGGTTATAACGAAGATTACTATGAGGATGATACTCCCAAGCGTTCTTCTCGTCGTGTTAGTAACGAAAGAAATGACGAGCCTGTAAATGACAGACCTCGCCGTCGTAACCCATCCCGCTCTACAAGTCGTAGTCCGGAACGTTTTGATGACGACGATTGGAATTCTACCCCTGCTGCCAAACAAAGTGATGATTGGGAAAATCCTAGCCGAGACGAACGTAAACCTTCTACCCGTCGAGGTAGTAACGGTTCCTCACGTCCAGAATTTCGCGATGATGAAATGGTACAACCAAAACCCAGACGGCGTAGACCTTCTGGAGACACAACTCCACGCCGCGATCGCGAAGATGATGAGCAGATACCAACGGCTGATTATACTGACTATGTTGATTACAAACCTCTAGAAAAGCCGGAAGACAAGCCGGAACGGCCGAATACTAATTTTGATGATGATATGTCTATTGGCTAATTTATATTGAGTTAGCAGAGGCATGAAAGGTGATGGACAATATTTAAGGTGAAAAAACTCACACCTAGATTTCGGCTCCAAATAAAAACACATTGGAGTCTTCTTTTTAGCTTGATTTTGCTTGCTTCTTGCAGTTCCGAAAATATACCTATAGGCCCGACATCGCTTAACAGCCGCTTCACAGAAGAGCAGCCAGCCTTGAGCGGAAACGGTCGTTTTTTGGCTTTTGTTTCCAATCGTAACGGTGCCCATCAGTTATTAGTCTACGATTTGCAGCAACAGCAATTTGTTCGTATCCAGGGTTTAAGCCGACCTAATACTATTGTTGAAAGTCCCAGTCTCAGCTATACAGGTCGCTATATTGCTTACATCACTAGTGACCAAGGTAGACCTGTTGTCGCACTTTACGATCGCGCTGCCCAACAATCACAAATATTAACCCCTATATATCGCGGGTGGGTACGAAACCCTAGTATTAGTCCAGATGGAAGATATGTAGTTTTTGAGACTAGCGCTCGTGGTCAATGGGACATAGAAGTGCTGGATCGAGGGCCAAATATTGAGTTAGATGTTGCCAATGGTGCGACTGTGAATGCGCCTTAAGATTAATTTGGGGAATGGGGGGATGTGGAGACCAAGAAGAAAGGGGTTTCATCTACTCTCGGTGTTTTCGATAATACCTATTGACAAATGTCCAATTTTCTATGTTTAAAAAACCTATTTTTATACCTATATTCGTAAGTTTGACTTTTCTAACAGGGTGTGGAGGCTACCCACGAATAGTTACCTATCCTTTTGATCCAGGGGGTCGGAGCTTGAATAGTTTCGCTTCCGAATTAAATCCGCAAACATCAGGAAGATATATTATTTTTACAAGCGATCGCCGGGGTAGCCAAGATGTGTATATGTTTGATACGGTGACTCGCTATTTAGTTGATTTACCAGGTTTAAATTCCTTGGATACGATTGTTTCTCACCCCAGTGTTTCTGATAGCAGTCGTTATATTGTGTTTGTTGCCAGTCGTCAGGGGCGATCGGCTATTTTTCTTTATGATCGAGAAACTCGACAGTCACGTAATTTAACCGCAAACCTACAAGCGGAAGTCCGTAACCCAACAATTAGCGCCGATGGTAGCAGAATTGCTTTTGAAACGACAGTCAATGGACAGTGGGATATTCTAGTTTACGATCGCGCATCGGGACAACCTTTAAATATTCCTCAAGACCCCAGATAATCAGAAGCGGGAGAGGGAAATATTATATGGTAGTATTTTTGCCTCCCCACATCCCTTATTTCCCTTCTTCTTTCTGGACCGCTTCAATCAAACTTCTTACTTCTGGAGTCCCTTGCGAAGGTTCAAATTTCAGGGGGAATTTTCCATGTGTTAGCATTCTTAGCCCCAAAGGCACAATCCCTAATAATCCTCGTATATCTTTAAAGTAATTGCCGACAACTTGCAAGCCAAACTTTCGTTCGTCAATCCAGCCACCTTCTTTGACTAAATCGATGAGAACTTTGCGGTGTCGAATAGAACGACTATCACTCTTCTCTTTACGACTTAATATTTCCTGCTTGATTTCAGTAATTCTATCCATTGGAGCAACATCCATTGGGCAAACTGAGTTGCAGTAATAACAGCGAGTACAACCCCAAACACCTTTAGTTCCCTCGCTATATTCTTCAATTCGATTTTCGGTATTGTTATCTCGTGAGTCTGCTACCATACGATAAGCTTTTGCCAAAGCATGAGGCCCGACAAAATTTGCATTGACTTCGCGAGCATTGCATTCTGAATAACAAGCACCACACATAATACAATTACCAGTTTGATCAAGTTGCGATCGCTCTTCTGGTGTTTGCAAAAATTCGCGTTCGGGAATTTGTCTACCTGCGGTACTAACATAGGGTGAGACAGCTTCTAAATTGTCCCAAAAGCTGCTCATATCAACCACTAGGTCTTTAATTACAGGCATATTTCCCAGTGGTGCAATTATGATTTCTGGAATTTCTTCAGCCCTGTTTGCACTTCCAAGTTGCGGCTTAAAAGCTATTTCACTACCAACATTTTCTTTACAAGCTAAAGCTGAGCGTCCATTGATTCGCATCGCACAGCTACCACAAATTGTGTTGCGGCAATTTTTGCGAAATGCGAGAGTTCCATCTTGTTCCCATTTAATTCGATTTAAGCAATCAAGGATTGTATTTCCCGCTTCAACATCCAAAAGGTAGTTTTGTACTTCTGGCGATGAATTTGGTCGTTGTCGAATCACCTTAAATATAACTTCCATGACCACAAACTCAATTTTTAACCTAATATTTCCAATAAACCAAATCAACTTCTGATAAAGCAGCCTTAAATTTGTTCTTCTGTACTATAAAGCCAGACAAGAAGCTCTTTTTCACGACTGCTATTGTTTTCTCTACCACCCAGCAGTTAATTGCTGGGGCATGAAAGCATGACTAATTTTAAGTTAAGCATAACCATAAAAATTAACTTAATCGATGCACTGGAGCAGTTTCCGCTTGAGCACATCTGATCCCGAAGCGACTTTGAAAATCGCTCAGTTTTCTCTTGAACTTAATTAACATCCTACTGCTTACTCCACTGCAAAAACCACAACTAGTCATGAAAATATAATTTTTGGATATTTTTGGATATATAGAATTGTTAAATATGATGGCTAACATCTCGAAGACCTAATCTACTAACTTGGTCATCTAACTCCTAAAGGGAAAACATAAGAGTCAAAGGTAAATAAATTTTTCTAAAAGCAGTACGCTAATATTCACCCTAAAGGTAGAAATTTAGGATATAAAATGTATAACAAATTTAATTCAAAATTAAACAACTATTTTGCTATTATTAGTTCATGCTAGTATTTGATATAAGATTACGAGGTAACAAATTCAGTATCAATCGCCCCAAGTGCGGCTATTACCGCTTTGTTTCTTCGTAATGTAAAGACGTAAGAATTTCGTCTTTACATGCAGGATAAAAAGGTGTATACCTGCAATACGCACAATAAATACTAGAGTGCCTCAAACTTGCGAGAATGAGCAGGGAAAATCGCGACTGCTTTATCGCAATTTAGATCAGTGCAGAAAGTGAAAATTCTTCATTTTTGCCTGTTCTCCAAATGATTCTATTGTCGTAGAATGAGGGCGACGAGAAGCAGTCAGGAACATCCTCACTGTTATTGTTTGCTTGATTTGTAGGAAGAGGCTGCAAGTAAAATCCCTACATTCATGCCAAAGAAAAAAGTATTTATTTTTCGATGGCAAGTGTTGGTAAAAGAACCGTGAAATTACCAAAATTAATACCTGCTGAAAATGTTAGCCTTTTTTCTGCTATGGGCAACCAGGAACAGAAGTTTGGTAGTTGGCAAGCAGGATTTACCCTTTACCGCACATCAAACAGTAGTTTGCTGCAAATGACAAAAGCTGATATTGCAGCACATGATTAAATAATTCAAACGTCTGGAGACAGTAAGGAAAACTAAAATCGAATGAGTGAAACTGCAACCGCGCCATTAACCGGAAAAGCCTTGCTGGCTAAGGTAAAAGAACTTTCGAGTTTACCTCGGCGAGAAAGAGCAAAACAGTGTGGTTATTACACTACAACTAAAGGTGGTCAAGTAAGAGTAAATCTGACAGATTTTTACGATGCTTTGCTATCAGCGAGGGGAATTCCCTTAAGTCCTGAAGCTCCAAAAGATGGTCGTGGTCGTGAACCTACGTATCGCGTTAGTGTTCATCAAAACGGTCAAATTGTTATTGGTGCAACATATACCAAAGCAATGGGTTTGGAACCAGGTGATGAATTTGAAATTAAGCTGGGATACAAGCATATTCACTTAATTCAAGTCGATAGTGATAAAAAGAGTAATTTAGATATCGACTCGGATTCTGATGATGACGAAGATTTGGATGATGAAGAGTAAATTTTTGTATTGATTAGGGGGCTTGAATAGTTTTGGCAGTCGAGTCACAGTAAAAAATCAATAATATTGACTCTGTACTCGACATTGCTAAATAAAGCAAAAAATAATCGGAGTTGAAAATTTAATACTTTACTCTCGATATTGCATTATGCTTCGAGGTAAATTGGCTATGCCAACAAGCCAGTAATCTCAAGAGTTCAATTTGAATTGCGATCGCTTTTGTTTTAGTTGCGATTGTGACTAATTTTCTCTTGAATGGCAAAACATAAATTTTTCAAAATTTATTCAGCAGCTAGAACTATTACTAGCTGCTGTGGATGTAAAATCCTCTGAAAAAATAAAAACTTTGTATAGGTATTTGTGAAGAAATCTGCTTGAGATTATTTATGTATAATTTTGATTGATAAAATTTGGTTTATAAAAAATTGGATTTTTTGATGGGTGATGCAAAACTCCCTATAGGATATAAATAGAATAGGATGATTTAAAGACAAAATTATTACTAAGCAAGTTAGAGAAGGCAATATACTCTTTTGTGGTTTTATATTTAATTGAGTCTAATTCTCATAAACTCAAACAGCAAAAAAATCCCATCCAATCATAAACACCCGTGTTGCTTACTAGCACACGGGTGTTCTTGAGGGTAGTTAATTACTAAACTATTGACCTATTCGACCTCTTAACTTCTAATTATCATCCAAAAGGTGTTAAACGCTTAATAGCACGACCAGCGACATCACCATAACGCAACTCTCCGCAGAGAATTTTTCCCATGAGTTGGGGACCTGAAGGACGTTTAATGCCAACTTTGTAACCGACTTTGGGGAAACGGTAGAATAAGCCTGCAATTTTTGCAGCCCAAGCCATATCACTACCCCATTCTTCATTCATGACATTAGTGTAATTATCAAGGGCATTAACATCACCGCTTAGAGCTTTGCCGATCGCTTCAGAAGCTTTTAAGCCACTATAGATAGAAGGTCGGATACCTTCTGCCGTCATCGGGTCAACAACACAGGCAGCTTCGCCAGCTAAAACAGCATTTTGAGTGTGGAGAGTTTGTTCACCATTCCACAGACACAGTGCATGACCATATTGTTTGCAAGTACTGAGATTGATATTAAAACTCTTACCATATTCATCTAAAATCTTTTTGAAGTCTTGGGGTTCGCCGCCAATAAAAGTACCGACTCCGATGGAGTAACCATCAGCTTTGGGGAAATTCCAAACGTAACCATTTTTGACTAAGCCGAATTCAAAGTCAATGATGTTACTGTTTGTTACCTGAGTAGTCGCTTCAGCTTCCAACGCCCCTGCAAGACGACGTTTGCGTTCTTTGAACCCCAGCCATTTTGCCATTGGTCCTTTCGCACCGTCAGCAGCAATCAGATAACGACCAGTGATGGATCCATTACTTGTATTAACTTGCCAATGGTCACTCTTGAATTCAATACCCAAAACTTCAGTATTATCTTTGAGTTCAGCCCCTTGCTTTTGCGCTTGCTGAACTAAAAAATGGTCAAAAACATCGCGTCGAACCATCCAAACTGGTTCTGGGGTTTCAAGTTGGACTTCAACGGGGTCACCCATATTCCAGGTACAGCGAATTGTATTAGCTTTGACCGAAATGACTGGACTAAAATCGAAATCAAACCACTGCGCGATCGCAGGCGATACACCACCACCACAGGGTTTGTACCGAGGTAAGGATTCTTTTTCTAAAATTAATACCGAGCGTCCCTGTTTAGCTAAGTGATATGCAGCTGTGCCGCCAGCTGGTCCCGCGCCAACGATAATGCAGTCGTACATAAGGCTGAATTCTCGCTTCTAACTGAAAATTTATTTTGCAGATTCTTTCTGTACTTTACAGACAGATTGTCCAATTTGATGACAAGTGGTTTATTTTGTTGCTGTAAGATTTGCTGTGTTAAATTTCACAGCTTTAATTTTTACATGTCCAAAATACTTATTCTTTATAACCTACGCCAATCCGTAAATATCTTAAATTTAAAATCAAATTTGTATTTTTTGACTTGCCAATTTGGCTGAATTCTCAAACTTGAGTATTGTGAATAGACGAATGCGATCGCTATAGTAGGCAAGACTTGTAATTGCCAGAGTACATGAAAAAATGCATTAATAAAAATACTTAATAAACAAAGAGTCAGAATTCGGAATAGAAAATAGCTGATGTTTCAAAAAACGATAGTATAAATTTTTGAACAAGCTTATATGCTGTTTGATAAACTTTTCATCAAGCTATGAAGAAATCTGAGTTAACTGAGTTAGGCAAATTAAATGTAGGCGGGGCAAGACACAGCAAAACACTGTAAATCTAGTACACAAATAATCACGTACTTTGCCCACCCTACGATAATTTTACAAATCAAATAGAATTCCTCAATTAACTCTTCATCCCTAAGCATTAAGCATTAGCTTTTTTAGACAGTAGTAATGTCTTTTTCCTTCTCTTTGAGCAAATCGTTAATTTTGGCAATATGTTGGTCGGTTAGTTTTTGCAGTTGATCTTGTAAATCACGAGATTCATCCTCAGAGATTTCCCCAGCCTTTTCCTGTTTCCGAATCGAGTCGATCGCATCGCGGCGGATATTACGAATGGCGACGCGATTATTCTCGGCGTATTTCTCGGCAAGCTTGACAAATTCTTTACGACGCTCGCTGGTTAATGGTTGAATATTCAGCCGAATCACCGAACCATCGTTACTGGGTGTCATGCCCACATCTGACAAAGAAATTGCCTTTTCAATCAGGTTTAAAGTGCTTTTCTCGTAAGTTTGAATCAATATTGTTGTTGCATCTGGAGTACTAATGTTTGCCAGTGATTTCAAAGGTGTAGGTGTACCGTAGTATTCCACCATTACCTTATCGAGTATGCTCGCATTAGCACGACCAGTGCGAATTGTATTGAAGTCCCTTTGTGTGGCTTCAACGGTCTTTTGCATCGTACTCTTAACATGATCAGGTAACTTCACATGAACCTCCCACAAGCGTGCCGATCGATTCTCCCATAACTGCACGACAGATGTTACCCTGTGTAGACAGATCAAAGACGAGAATCGGAATATTATTTTCCTTACATAAGGCTATCGCGGTACTGTCCATTACCCGCAAATCTTTTTGCAAGACATAGTTGTAAGTTAAAGTATTGTAGCGCTTGGCATCAGGAACTTTCATTGGATCTGCGTCATAAATACCGTCTACTTTGGTAGCTTTAAAAATTACCTCCGCTTCGATTTCGGCGGCACGTAAAGCGGCAGTTGTATCGGTAGTGAAAAATGGATTTCCCGAACCTGCACCAAAAATAACCACCCGTCCCTTTTCGAGATGACGGATGGCACGACGACGTATATATGGTTCTGCTAATTCTTGCATGGCTATCGCTGTTTGTACCCGCGTTTGTATGCCCATGCGTTCGAGGGAATCTTGGAGAGTCATGGCATTCATTACCGTGGCAATCATGCCGATGTAGTCAGCTGTTGCTCTGTCCATGCCAGCCGAAGCGGCTTTTACACCTCGAAAAATATTTCCGCCCCCTACGACGATCGCAATTTGAACACCTGTAGCGACTACCTCTGCTACCTCTTGTCCTATCTCCTTGACCACTTCGGGGTCAATTCCATAGCCCATGTTGCCCATTAAGGCTTCACCGCTCAGTTTAAGTAAAACCCGTCGGTAATGTGTACCCATGAAGTTTCGTTTTATCTCAAAGAAAAAGTTGCAATTTCCTCCAATTTAAGATAGCAGTACAGTGCCAATATGTCTCTAGGTAAGCAGACTAAGTTTTAATAATTAAGTCTTAAGCAGGACGCGGAGACTGGGTAAAAATTTCCTGTCTTTTTCTTTCCATGCCTCAATTTCCTTTAGGTACGCCATACTAGAGGCGTTCCAATTACTTCAGTTTCCGTAATTTCAATTTCTTGATGATTGAATAGAGATGCGATCGCATTTCGTAAATATTGAATCTTTACATCTGTGGGATTTTGCGGATTATCGTCAATTTGCCCTCGATACCGCACCACTCCATCTTGATCAATCAAAAATGCTGTTGGTGTTTTACTAGCACCAAAACTGCGAGTGACATCTTGAGTTGAATCCCATAGGTAAGGGAAGTTTAACCCACGTTCCACAGCAAAAGCTTTCATGCTCTCAAAGCTTGCCATTAAATCTCGATTGGTATCGTTACCATTCATCCCAATTAATGTAAACTCTTGGGAACCAAATTCCTCCTGAATCAGCTTAAGTCGTTCGATATACTGTCCCACGTAAGGACAATAGTTACACATCGAAACAACACCGATTGCCCGGAATTTTTCTAGATAGCGACTAAGATGATGTACCTGCCCGTCAATCCCTGGCAACTCAAAATCTGGCGCGTAGCTTCCTATAGGAGTATCAATTGTTTCTAGCGTTTTCATCTTCCCCTGGTTTGAAGGAACTAGGAACAAAAATCTGGTCAAATTCAGCGCTAACTCGACTGTATCGAACCACTTTTTAGTAAATGCTTGATATCCAATCATTTTATTAACCCATTGCTCTAGGCGTAAATTGTGAAACTACTGAGATTCGGGAATTTAGTGATTGGGAATTGATTATTGGTGATCAATGAAAGACACAGGAGACAGTGAAATTAGCAGCTAGCTAGCAAGTGTAGATAGGACTTTCACGGAAATTAGCGATCGCCACTGATAAAAAATTCAAGAAAAACTCTAACTATTCAAAGAACATCTTAAAATATTGTTAACTTACGCCAAACCAGCAACCGTTGCATTTACAAGAGAAGACTTTGAAAAGAAAACTTTCCTAGCTTTGCCTTGGTAAAGGGAATCTTGCACGCAAACTTTCTCGATCATGCTCTGGCTGCCCAAAGTCAATTATCACGTACCACACCCGGAATCATTTATGGCTATAGGCTACGTTGCGCTTGTTCTCCACGCACATCTGCCCTTCGTTCGTCACCCAGAAAGTGACTATGTGTTGGAGGAAGAATGGCTTTATGAAGCTATTACAGAAACTTATATCCCGCTATTGCGAGTATTTGAAGGATTAAAGAGAGATGGTATTGACTTTAAAATCACAATGAGCATGACACCTCCGTTGGTGTCGATGTTGCGTGACCCTTTACTCCAAGAACGTTATGATGCCCATTTGGCTCAGTTGGAAGAACTGATTGAGCAGGAAATTGAGCGAAATGCTCACAACGGTCATTTAAAATATCTGGGCGAACATTATGCGAGTGAGTTTAATTCGACAAGGGAGATTTGGGAACACCATCAAGGGGATTTAGTAACGGCTTTTAAAGAATTTCAAGATTCTAATAACCTGGAAATTATTACTTGCGGTGCTACCCACGGTTATTTACCATTGATGAAAATGTACCCGCAAGCTGTATGGTCACAACTTCAAGTCGCTTATGACCATTACGGAGAAACCTTTGGACGAGCTCCACGAGGTATCTGGTTGCCAGAATGTGCTTATTATGAAGGTCTGGAGCGGATGCTGGCGGATGTAGGTTTGCGCTACTTCCTGATTGACGGACATGGCATTCTTTATGCTCGTCCTCGCCCTCGTTTTGGCACTTATGCCCCTATTTTTACGGAAACGGGTGTAGCAGCATTTGGACGGGATCATGAGTCTTCGCAGCAGGTCTGGTCGTCGGAGGTTGGTTATCCAGGCGCGGCTGAATACCGGGAATTTTATAAAGATTTGGGTTGGGAAGCTGAGTATGAATACATTAAGCCCTACATTATGCCAAATGGGCAGCGTAAGAATACGGGGATTAAGTATCATAAAATCACAGGACGTGGTTTAGGATTGTCGGACAAAGCGCTTTATGACCCTTATTGGGCAAGGGAAAAAGCCGCAGAACACGCTGCTAATTTTATGTATAATCGCGAACAGCAAGTGTCGCATTTACATGGAATTATGGGGCGATCGCCAATTGTGGTTTCACCTTATGATGCCGAGTTATTTGGGCATTGGTGGTATGAAGGCCCGTGGTTCATTGATTATTTGTTCCGCAAGTCGTGGTATGACCAAAAAACCTATCAAATGACTCATTTGGCTGATTATTTACGGGCAGAACCAAATCAGCAAGTTTGTCGTCCATCGCAATCAAGTTGGGGTTACAAGGGTTTTCACGAGTATTGGTTAAATGATACGAATGCGTGGATTTACCCACATTTGCACAAAGCCGCAGAAAGAATGATTGAGATATCAACAAGGGAAGCGGCTGATGAGTTAGAATTGCGAGCATTAAATCAAGCAGCCCGCGAGTTACTTTTGGCACAATCTTCCGACTGGGCATTTATTATGCGGACAGGGACGATGGTTCCCTATGCAGTGCGGAGGACGCGATCGCATTTGATGCGTTTTAATAAACTGTATGAAGATATCAAAATTGGTAAAGTCGATAGTGGTTGGTTAGAAAAAGTGGAGTTAATGGATAATATATTCCCGAATATCAACTATCGTACCTATCGTCCTTTGTAGGCAAATTGATTTTCATTGATTGCCCAAAACTTGATGTTTTGATGAAGTATGTAGTTGTCGAACATTTTTAGTTCATAAATAATTAAGGCAAGTGAATTGGCTTGCCTTTCTTGCTTTTAGAGAAGTTGAATTGTTATTTTTAACGCATTTTACGTTTCTATTACATCTCTAATCTTTGATAATTAAATTATTTTTGACTCAATTGGAGTGACAAATCTCATCATATTTGGCACGTACAGCTTGTATATCTTGCCACATCAACCATTTGGGGCCACCGCGATCGCGTGTCGGATTTCGCAGCAGATAGGAAGGATGGAATATCGGCATACATAATCTTCCTTCCCATTCAATCCATTTACCGCGAATACTTGTCATCGAACCGCGATCG
Organism: Calothrix sp. NIES-4101; assembly: GCA_004296455.1. GTDB lineage: Bacteria > Cyanobacteriota > Cyanobacteriia > Cyanobacteriales > Nostocaceae > Brunnivagina. Next base: position 1,013,006 of record AP018280.1, on the reverse strand, counting down.
CCAATTAAGCCCTTGACAGCAGTGGCACCTGTTAACAAAATAATTTTTGGGTCAACAAGGCGAATCTGCTCAAATATATATGGTTTGCAAGCCGTCATTTCTTTGGCGGTAGGTGTCCGATTTTCTGGTGGTCGGCACTTCGCAATATTACCGATATATACATCCTGCTCTGTATCAAGTCGCACCGATGCTAAAATTTTCTCTAGGAGTTGACCCGAACGACCAACAAAAGGTAAACCAGTTTCGTCTTCATGTTGTCCTGGTGCTTCGCCAACAATCATAATCGTGGCTTTCGGGTTGCCACGCCCAATTACGGCGTGGGTGCGGGTTGCTCCCAATCCACAGCGATGACACTGATTACAGTGCTGTGCCAACTCCACCATACTGGGATAAGTCCCTGGGGGAATAGGAATTTTAGCATCTGTGGGAATAAGTTCGTTTAATTTTGGCTGGAGATTTGGTTCGTTTAAATCGAAAAGATCGAGTTGACTATCGCTACTCATGAAAAGATATGTTTATAGGTAGAAGCATCAGTTATAAAAATTTTAGCTAATTAGGGGGATTTAAAGGTTTGTAATTTCGGATTTTGCAGTAATTTTTGTGTGTCGGCGATCATCTTTTCTCCCCACAGGTTCTTCTTCAAAAAATCAACATTGGCAAATCTTTGATCCAATCGCAAAGCATTTTCTGCCATTGTTAAACTCTTTTGTCTGTCTCCTTGAGTGTATAGTAATACTGCCATTGCCATTTGTGGTTCTGCCGATTTACTGTCGATCGCGATCGCATTTTGAAATTGGCGAATTGCGCCTTCCCTGTCTTGCAGTTCGTATTTAATTAATCCGAGATTGTTAACTGCTGGTAATAGTTGGGGGTTTTGGGTGGTAGCTTTTTCATATGCCGCAATTGCTCCTTGATAGTCGCCTTGCAGGTGATAACTCCAACCCCTAGCCAGAAATGCGATCGCATTATTGGGTTCGAGTCTGGCGGCTTGATTAAAATCGGCTAGAGCATCTTTGTTATTACCTTGCCGTTGGGAGTTTAAACCTCGCATGGCATAAATTGCTGCTAAATTTTGACTAGGTTTGAGACTAATTACCGCATCAAAATCGGCTTTGGCGGCACGATAGTTTCCCCGTTCTGATTGGAGTATGGCGCGCATAAAATAAGCATCATTAATGCTTGCTACTGTCCATTCACGATTAATTTCAATGGCTCGATTGTAAGATATTAGTGCTTGATCATAATTTCCTAATTCTGCCAGTACAAAGCCCCGACTATACCAAGCCTGGGAAAATCTGGGATTGAGACGAGTTGCTTGGTTTAACTTTTCTAATGCGGCTTTTTTATCTCCCTGGTTATATAGGGCAAATGCTTGGTTAAAAAAGCTACGGGCATTTGCAGATGTTGACGTAATTGGCGCAGGTTTAGAGTTGGGTTGTTGTCTGGGGCTAGTGGTTGCAACTGGATTATTGACAGGTCGATTATTTGGAGATGGGGCAGAGGTCTCAGGGCCGATAGTGCCGTCTTTGATGCCTTGAATCAGGATTTTGACATTTTGGACATCTTGAGTACGTCCTTGACGTTGGTAGATTGCTGCTGCTTTTTCGAGGTCGGCGATCGCACCTTTTTTATCCCCCAATCCACCACGGACTATTGCCCGTAAAAACTCTGGTTCGTTGTAAGGAATTTTACTGATTTCTTCAAATCCTTTGAAAGCTTTGCCGAGTTCGGGTGAAAGTTTGCTGGCTTGCTCAATATCAGCTAGAGCCTTTTGTTTATTTCCCAAGGCTAAATTTGCCACTCCTCTCGTCCCATAACTAATTGCGGTAGTTGTGGGAGAATTTGGGTCAATCTGAATTGATTTGTCGCTATCGTTGAACGCCGCCTGAAAATCACCTAAATACAACTGTATATAGCTGCGATAAGCATAAGCAAAAGCATTTTTGGGATTTAGTCGTAGGACTTGATTAAAGTCTGCTAATGCAGCCTGCCAATTTTGCAATTGGACATAGGAATTCCCCCGACGTTGGTAAGCATCTGGGTTGTTGGGAGCAAGTTGCAGGGCTTGATTATATGCTGCGATCGCTCCCTGATGATCTTGTTTATCGGCTTTGGCACCGCCTAAACTAATAAATTCTTCCGGACTCGCTTTTCTGGCAACTGTTGGTGTGTTGTTTCTATTAGCGGTATTACTATTTCTTAATGTTAAAAATCTATTGATGGGAATTCCCAATCGCAAACCTAATTTTACTGAACCGTCTTTTTCTTCTTCGGTTTTTGCCTTACCATTAATCCCAATTACCTGTCCTTGATCGTTGACGACTGGGCCACCACTCATACCGGGTATTGCTTCATTATTGTAAACTAATGTATACCCGCTATTCCCTTGTGATAGTAGACTGCGAACAGTTCCATCAGTAAATTGGTAACTACGCTCTTTAGTAATACCTGGTATTGCATCAGCCCAACCAACTACAAAAATTGGCATTCCTTCTCGGATTTGGTCGGAATTTCCTATTGGGGCAACACGGTAATTTTTATTACTATTAAATTCTAATATTGCCAAATCTAAACCAGGGATTTCCCGACTGCGATAAACAGGGTATTTGTCTCCATTTGGTGTTTGGATTTCATATCGACCATCACTAGCAACTACATGCTGATTTGTCACAACGTAGTAAGTATTACCTTTTTTATCGTAAATTACTCCCGAACCAACACCATCACCACCAATCAATACTGTGAATTCTTTGGCTATAGAATTAACTTCTTGGGGTGTTAATCCGAAAGCAATTTGCGGTTGTATAGCGATAACAGCAGCACTAATCAGCCATGCAGGCAGGTTACGAATAAATTTCATACTTTTATAAATTGACAAATTCTCAATTGACAAATTTTCAATCCTAAAATTTGGGATGTTTTTCTCAAAAATATCAAAAACTTGAAAATAACTTTCTTTCCCACATCTCGCATATTTCTATAAATTTAATTCACAAAATTTGGATATTGGCAGTCAAGGATTTTCTAGCTTGTTGCCAATAAATTCATCATTACCCTTTTCCCTTTCTTTGATGAACATAAATCTCCATCGGAATACCCCAGCTATAACGTTCCATTTCTAAACGCAAATCGCGATCGGGTTCAGTTCCATCTTGATATACATAGGGATTTCCCCAAAGTGGTTCCGCGTGCATCCCATTAATTGCCACAACTTCACCAGCGCGATTCAGTAATGGGCCACCACTCATCCCTTTTTGAATATCATTGGTATAACCAATGCGATAACCTCCCTCCAAAGCTTTATCCAACACTAAACTAATTTCACCAACTTTCAGGCTAAAACCTCGATCTACAAATCCTTGTGTATCTACTGGAAATCCCGCAGCAAACACCTCATTACCAATATTCAAGTTAGAACTCGAACCCAAGAAAGCAACTTGATATTTCCGCTTGGAACTGCGAAATTCAAGTAATGCCAAATCTGCATCTTCAGGTAGAGAGTTGACATGCAACTTCTCCACGGGAAAACTTGCCGCATATACCTGACCATCTGGTGTTTGAATCCGATATGGTGGCTTACTAGAACGCAACACATGTGCATTTGTTAAGACTGTATATACATGCCCATCTTGGTGAACAAGAATCCCCGAACCGAGAAAACCGCCCGATAGAATTTTCACAGTAATTGCAGCAGCAAGTTTCTGCACCTGTTGCTGGGAAAGCTTATTGAGCGATCGCTCAACTACTACGGTCTGATGCGATGCTGGTATTGCCGAAGAAATTGATAAGCTACTGATAATGGCAACCAGCAGTATCTTACGCCAATCCATTTCAATTGTGTCAGTTAGAGTTTTAGTTGTGGTTTGAGCTTACTTAGGACTTTTCTTCAGTACAGATTGTCCTGAATTCTTTTTTTATTGACATTCCCAAATTGGTTTACCTTGCGGACAGGACTCCCCAATTAATTGTTTAACATCAAGATAGGCTGCTTCTTGATCATTAGTAACTGCTGGATGATTGCGACCTCCACTGAGTTGAATTGTGCCATCACCGCTACTACCTGCGCGATTATCAAGCAACTGTTGCATAATTTCTCTCGGATTCTTATTTGCCTTGAGGGTGACTAAAACCCCATTTGGTAAACAAGGTCCACCCTTGTAAGAAGCGACACACAGCACAGATTGACCATTCAGCCGACCAGCCCGCAAAAAATTCAGCGTGCCATTATCGAAAAATCGTTGAAATCGCATCGATATCTCTTCGCAACGCTGTTCTGGAGTCCAAGGAGGAGGAAAGGCTGAATCAACCCAGCGAATCATCGGTTTATTGCCTCGCGGTGTGCGTACTAGTGTCGCCGGGACTCCTCGACTCATTCCACAGTAAAACTTGCCCATTTGGGCGTTACCTGGTTGACTCATACCAGCGATCGCGCCGAATGAAAATCCAATTAGACTCAGGATTTGCACAAATACACCGAGTTTCATAGTAGTTCCCAGTTCTATAACTAGAATTTATTAAACAGTTCAGTAGCTTTACTAAGATATTTATAATTCAGTCTATAGGATTAGATACGCAGTTAAATATTAAGTTTAAATATTAAGTTTTCGGTAAAAGCAGCAAATCTAGCAAGCAACTTCTGGGAACATCTTGAAAAATACTTAAAAAAACTTTACAATACGGTACGAAGTAAAAAGCGCCTTCCGAAGAAGACGCTATTGATTGCTTTAGTTTTACAGTGGAGATGTGTTACAGCACATCTCTACAACTTTACTCAACCGACTGATTAACCATTGATTGCAGGTGCAGCAATTGCAACAGGGGTTTCTGTTCCAGCAGCCAAGTCAAGAGGGAAGTTGTGAGCATTACGCTCGTGCATTACTTCCATACCCAAGTTAGCGCGGTTGATTACGTCAGCCCAGGTATTGATAACGCGACCTTGTGAGTCGATTACCGACTGGTTGAAGTTGAAACCATTTAAGTTGAATGCCATTGTTGAGATACCTAGTGCAGTGAACCAGATACCAACAACTGGCCAAGCACCTAAGAAGAAGTGCAAAGAGCGACTGTTATTGAAAGAAGCGTATTGGAAGATCAAGCGACCGAAGTAACCGTGAGCAGCAACGATGTTGTAGGTTTCTTCTTCTTGACCGAATTTGTAACCGTAGTTCAAGCTTTCGGTTTCTGATGTCTCACGAACTAAGGAAGAGGTTACCAATGAACCGTGCATTGCGGAGAACAAGCTACCACCAAATACACCAGCCACACCTAACATGTGGAAGGGGTGCATCAAGATGTTATGTTCTGCTTGGAACACAATCATGAAGTTGAAGGTTCCGGAGATACCCAAGGGCATACCATCAGAGAAAGAACCTTGACCAATGGGGTAGATCAAGAATACTGCGGTAGCCGATGCCAAAGGTGCAGAGTAAGCTACGCAAATCCAAGGACGCATTCCCAAGCGGTAGGATAATTCCCACTGACGACCCATGTAGCAAGCACAACCAATGAGGAAGTGGAAAACTACCAATTGGTAAGGACCGCCGTTATACAACCACTCATCTAAGGAAGCTGCTTCCCAGATGGGGTAAAAGTGAAGACCAATGGCGTTTGAGGAAGGAACAACCGCACCGGAGATGATGTTGTTGCCGTAGATCAATGAACCTGCAACAGGTTCACGGATACCATCGATATCTACAGGAGGTGCTGCGATGAAAGCGATAATGAAGCAGGTAGTTGCTGCAAGCAGAGTAGGAATCATCAAAACACCGAACCAACCGACATAGATGCGGTTTTCAGTGCTGGTAATCCACTCGCAGAAACGCTCCCAACCGTTCGCACCGGAGCGACGCTGTAAGGTTGTTGTCATGTTCTTATGAGTGCAAAAATTTGTGAATTTTTTAGGTAAGTGTTATTTACCCGTACCTACAACTCTACAGCGATCGCACTAATAAGAGTAGATACTTAATATTAGTATTTCTAATCTATTAACTTGATTCTGCTTACGAAACTTTATTACCCGAAGCGTGTAGGTAATAATATCTCTCTATCTTAACACTTATTAATAAATAGTTGTTTTTCTTTCTCTTGATTTATCGTTATAAAATCGGTGAGACTTTAACTTTTGTAAACTTAGGTTAATTTCCCTATTGTTTATCAAAACATTTATTTACTACACTTAAACCCAAGATACAAAACTTCATCAATATTTGTCAAGTAATACCAATTGGAAAAAGTCCGGGTAGAAATAGGGTAATACCGAACTGGGCAGTAGAAAGTATAAAAAAGCAACTAGAAGACCCAGAAGTTGGATTTACAAGCTACAAAGAAGTCCAACAATGGCTAGGAAATGTCTTAGGAGTAGAAGCGGAATATGCAACGGTACATCATTTAGTCAGGTATGAGATGAATACGAAACTAAAAGTTGTGCGTCCGCGAAATAGTAAGCAAAACCAAGAAAAATTAGAGGCTTTTAAAAAAACCTCTGTGACGACTTGCAGCTAATCTCGCAGTATGCAGAAGTAGTAGGAATAAAATATAAAAAGATTCGTTATTTTGCAGAAGATGAAAGTCGATTTGGACTCAAAACAATAGAAGGTAGAAGAATAACCCTAAAGGGAGTAAAGCCAACAGGTGATTGGCAATGGAAATTTAAAGCATTCTGGCTATATGGAATAATAGAACCATTGACAGGGGAAAGCTTTTTTTGGGAATTTTCTCATGTTGATAGCGATTGCTACCAACAATTCCTTTTAGGAATTTGCAGCAAGTAATCCAGATAGTCTTAATATAATTCAAGTTGACAATGGATTATTTCACAAAGCGAAAAAATTAAAAGTACCAGAGAATATAATTTTAATATTTCAACCACCTTATTGCCCAGAACTAAATCCAATAGAGAGGGTTTGGGAGCATTTAAAAAAGGACTTGAAGTGGGAATTGTTTGACAATTTGGACTGCTTGAGAGAAAAAGTTGCAGAACTTCTGAGCCAGCTTACCTCTGAAGTTGTTGCTTCTCTAACTGGTTATGATTTCATTTTAAATGCACTATCTGTCGCAAACATTTTTTGATTTGGTATAAAATAAATCGCTAAAAAATTTACAGTGAGCAAGCAGTATTGCACATAAATGTACATCGATGATAATTGTGTCTGAAATCTGCGCTAGCCCTGGCTTTGTAACTGCCATCCAATCGCTGCTTAGTAGGTGACACTACAAACCTTTGTTTAAAGCAGTCACACAGTTCCTTACCTAGGAAAGCCTGCTTGCAGGACTGGAATCGCTATATTTTGTCTCCCCTACAGGTTACGAGGAATAAATTAATAATCAAAATAGATGAAAGGAAGACTACCTTCAGGAGCCAATAGCCAAACAGCATAGAGACATAAGGGTACAAAAAGAAGTTTGATGTGCCAAGTGAATTGTAGTTTCAATCTGCGGCTAAAGAAGTAGGTGATTGACATACAGGTTGCCAACGTCCCCAGCAATATGGCAATTTGTGATTGACTCATCTTGAATGCCTCTATATACACAAGCTGGGCAAATTGGGAATCAGCTGGATGTCCCCAGAGATGTTGTGTGGCTAGCCACGAATCTTTGAGATTGGGTAAGCGGAACCAAATCCAAGAAGTGAAAACCATAACTTGGGTGAGAAGCCATGCAATGATAATACCAAAGGGAGATTGCCAGAAATGTTCGAGAAATTCAATGCGATCGCTTAATGTATCAGTTAATCGATGGATAATTAAAGCGAGTCCGTGCAGCATTCCCCAAATGATAAAGCCCAAAGTTGCACCGTGCCAAATCCCGCAGACAACCATAACAATCATCAGGTTCACGCAGGTACGCTCCAAACCAGCACGGGAACCACCAAGGGGGAAATATAGATAATTTCGCAACCAATCACCCAACGTCATATGCCAACGTCGCCAAAAATCGGCGATACTAGTGGCAAAGTAGGGGAAATCAAAGTTTTCTGGTAATTTTAAACCGAATAGTAAAGCACTACCGCGAGCAATATCGACATAGCCGCTAAAATCTAGATAAAGCTGTAAACCATAGGCGAAGGTTGCTAACCAAATATCGCTACTACCAGCGCGTTGAAGATTACCGAAGCAAATATCAACAAAAATCCCAATATTGTCAGCAAATAAGCCTTTTTTCACTGCTCCTCGAGCAATTAACCACAGTGCTTCAGTAATGCTATCAACGGTAGGAACTTGATTATTTTTAAACTGTTGGGTAACTTGATGAAAGCGAGTGATGGGACCAGAAGTAATTTTCGCAAAAAATAATTTATAAGCAGCAAATTTGACAAAGTTACCCGTTGCCGGAGCGCCACGATAAATATCAACTAAATAGGCAATACATTCAAAAACAAAGTAGGAAATTCCTAAAGGTGCAACTAGTTTAAATGAATCTAAGCCAATACTATTTGCGGTAGTTTGTGGTATGGCAAATTTCAGAAAAGGAACCAGATATTTAAATCCAAATAGGATAAAAACATTGATAAATATGCCTGTGGAAACTAGTATTAGGCGGCGACGATTCCAGTCAGCTTGGGCATATTGCCATTCTTCATTAGATATTTGCCAATCTTGAGAATGCTGTCCGGGAGAAGTATTATCTCCAAGCTCTATACCAAGGCGATAGTTGATAAAAACTAAAACTAAGAGTAGCAGTATATATGCGGGTTGATAGGAAATATAAAAAATGATGCTAGCAATTAAAAGTACCCATAAGCGCAATTCTTCTTGCCCAACAGACCAGTAAATACCCAGAAGGCTAATTAAAAATAATCCGTATGTAATAGATATTAAATTCATGGAAATTTTAATGATTGATGGGCATTGTGGATGATACAGCAGATTCGATGTTTATGAGGTACAGCACTCAATCAAAATTCAAAGGCTTAAACGCTAACCTGAAATTTGTGTACCTCACGTACCTCAAAAGTGCTGTAAATATAAGAATCATGAATAACAAATTATTTTTTATTACTCCAGGGAATCATCGGGTCTTTAGCAATATGGTTAGATACTTCGTATGCACCATAGCGGTTGAGGTGGCTGGGGTCTGAAAAATAATCGTTTTTTTGAGGATAAAGTAAACTCAAATCCCGGAAAACAAAATGAGAGCGATCGCTAGCTATTCTCGACATGTATTGCTGAAATTCTTGCTCGTGTTGACTACGAATTGGGTCTAAATATTCGGCTGTGAGGGGCATATTCACAAATACCAAAGATATTTTTTCTGATTGGGTAAATTGAAGAATGTTTTGCAATGCGGCATCTTGTTCTCCTCCCAGTAAGAATGATTTATAGTCATTGTCATAGCTGCCACTAACTTTCGAGTGTTTTTGATAATAGGCTGTAGGATTAAAGCGAATTGATAGCGCCAAAAAGCCATCAAAGTCTACAGACTGGGAGGATGTATCCTGTTCAGCATCATTGGGGTTTATTTTTGTCTGAGTTGCCGTTTCGCTACTAAAAATTGGTAACGATTTTATTCGTTCATTTAAATTTGTCTTCAAGCGATCGCGATTTTGGTAAGTGCTGGAAAAGCCCGCTAATCCTTGATTAAACCACTTATCTACTACTTGATAGCTATTCTCTTGCTGGTGGTTTGTTTTAGAGTTTGCAGCTAATTTTGATAGCTGTTTTGCTTCCCGATTCGGGTTCTTACCCTGAGCAATAAACTTTTCAATCGCTTCTTGGTAACCAGGTGATGCTGTAATTGCCCGGTAGGTTATGTCCTCACGTCCACTATTAAACGCCCGAACACCATCTGCCCAGACAATCATTTTCGGAACTTCTTGGGGTTCAAGGACTTTACGCAAAATAAAATCAACGACTTGGGCAGTAGCTCCATTGATCCCAAAATTAAAAATATCTAAGTCTGGATAGCCTTGCTTGGCTAATTTTTTGGAGAGGGCAACGGGATCAATTCCGCGTAGGGCACGTGATGAACCGATAATTAAAATATCTGGAGTTGTGCCATTTTTCTGTAAGCGCTGTTTGTAGATTGCTAGTTGCTCGTCGAGTTGGCGGGCGTTAAATGTGGGTGTTTGGGTACGTGCAGCTAAAAGAATTGCCGTTGCTTGATTTTGCCTTGGAGAATTAGTAGCCGGTGACTGCGTAAATCCCGAATCGTTAAAGGCACTTTTATCTGGTTGCGAATTGTCTGTATTATTTTTCAGCTTAATTGTGTTCGATATATCATTTGTGGGGGATGTGGGAGTAGTATTACTGGCGATCGCAGCAGTTTGCGGATTGGGACGAGAAACCAAATAATTAAGTACCCAATCTGTTTGCACCGTCAGCAATAAACCTAAGCTACCCCAAATTAAGGCCACCAAATGTCCTTGTACAGATGCATTTTGCTCTGACGACTGACCAATATCTGTAAACAATTGAGTTGCTAAGAGAAACTTTCTGGCACTAGCACCCCAATCATGAGCAACTTTTTTGACAAAAGTTTGAACTTCTTTTGTGGTTAAGTCGGGGCGCAATCCCGACTCATTTGAGTCTGATGGTAAAAGTTCGTGGACATAGGCAGAAATTGCGGCAAATTCGGGAGTTGGTTCTGGGACAACACGTTCCCTAGTTTGGAAGTCCACCCCATAGTGCCAAACAGCTTCTTTATTACCTGCACGGCGACCATAAATTCGCACGCCGATAACTCCGGGAATTTTAATTTGGCGCAGCAATTTGATGACTTTGCTGGCAACTTGTTTGCGCTTGGGGCAAACAGGTGCATCACACATAACATGAAGCAAGTCACCTTTACGGAGCAGGAGAACACGAATACCACCTGTTTTTAAGCGCCAATTTAAATCAGGGTTGAGTAATCTTTCTAGTAAAAAAATAATCGCTGGTTCATCCGCAGAACTAGCTAATTCTAAGGTAGAAATTGCTAAGGCTGGGTGTTGTTGTGCAGGTAATGAAAGCCAGTCAATCCAAGCAGGGTCTGCATCTTTGCTCGTTTGTCCGTAGAGAGTCGCGGCGGTGATAGCTTGTGGGGCAATATCTTCGAGGATTGTGCCAATTGTTTCCATGCATCGGGTTCGGTGCGGTGCCGGAGATATGGCATGGGGAGAGTTAATTGAAGAGCAAAATAAGTGCAGCGTTGTTTCTTGTAGCGATGTTGAGACTTTAATGTTTTTACCGGACAACTTTTCATTCAGGTATTGTCCTAAAGCTTCCACATCGCCCCACCTTGCCCATTCTTTGAGCATGATTTCTGGCGGAGTTAAATCGATCCGTAGCGTCCAGTCAGTTTTCCTTTCTCCCTGGACTTGAGCGACAATGATAGCGTCTTGATAACCAGCAAGTTTGAGATGGCGGAGTTTTTGGGCTACAGGTTCAGCGATGAGGCTAGGTTCAGGGCTGTAGCTGGATTGACAAAGTACCCACAAGCGATTGCTGGCAGTGGAGGATTGGGGAGCTTTAGGGTCAGTTAATCCCAGATTTCCACCTGACTGTTTTGGTTTCTTAATTTTGACTTGAACACTGATATTGTAAGCGCTGAGGGTTTCGCTGAGATATCTAGCGATCGCATCTGGATCACCTTGTCGCGCCAAGCTTTCATTAGAGACAATCATTGCTCCCCCGGGTTGCTTAGACTTTTCCCGGAGTAAGGCTTGATTAATTTGTTCTAAATGGCGATCAAGTTGGTTCAAATAAACTCGATGACACCATTCTGGACGCTTGGCAGCTTTTTTTCTGCCATAGACGAATACTTGATATATTGAAGGTTGTTCGTTACTATCGCTACTCTTGAGAGCTTCTAGGTCTGTTTGCTGTAAAGCCGTCAACAAATCAGACAAAGTTTGCCAGCGTGGAGGACACTCAATAGATTCGCACAAAATATGTAAGTCATTTCCCCGCAACCGAACTTTCACGCCCAAAGTGTTGATACCAGTTGCTTGGCTTACCCATTGCACTATTGTTTTTTGGCGGTCTGGTAGTAATGATTTCATGGGAAGGGTAATTGGGAAAAAGGGGAAAAGAGGGACAGAGGGGGATAATGTTACTTCTTAATGACTCAATCAGTATTAACAAGTAATCATGAACAAGTAACTACTAACCAGTAACTACTATTGAGCGATCGCTTGTAAACTAGAACCATAGAATTATCGCACTATGAATGTTTTTTAACATTTTGTGATCCTCGCAGCACAACCAAGTCCGTGAAAATAGTTTTTAGAAGCATTGATTTGACGAGGATTAAACTCACGGAAATTCAATCTGGATTATTTTCTTTTTGTTTCACTTAATCCTACAACAACTGAAAAAAGCAATGCCTGCCAACAACTCGAATTCTTCTCATCGTGATTCTGAACTCAGTAATTTACATCTAGGTTTGTTAGCCATCCCTCAATCTTTCCTCCTGCAAATCGGTACAGTTTCAGTTCTCATGCTGGTTTTAGCACAGAAAAATGCAACTGCAACCCTAAATGCCATTGGCAAAGCTAGTGAAGAGGTGTTTCGGGGCGAACGTTTACCAATTTTGGACTTCCCTGACAATCGTCAAACCAATGACAGTTAAAAAGATACAGGTCTATTTCCAAATTTTGTGGTACTTTCCCTATCCATAAATTTCAGAATCAAGAATAATAACCTTTTATCGGTTCTACTACGACAGAGGATATGAGTTCCCTTTTATACTCTTCTATTCGGGATGCGAATGCCTACCCAGCTTCCGATTTATTTCTACGCCATCGCCTCCAAATCATGGAGGAGTTATGGGAAACCGTGCTGCGGCAAGAGTGCGGTCAAGATATGGTGGATTTATTGCGTAAATTGCGCGATTTGTGTTCGCCAGAAGGACAAGCGACGAATGACCAAGCTTCCTCTGTGTTTAAGTTAATCGAACAACTGAGTATTAATGATGCAATTCGCGCCACTAGGGCATTTGCACTCTATTTTCAGTTGATTAATATTATTGAGCAGGATTACGAACAGAAACAGCAGCTAACCCGCTACGAAGCTGAACCAGCAGCCACAGCAGAGGAAGTTTTACCGACTATTCCCCATTTGCACACCCATTCCCATCCAGAGGAAGCTTTTCCTGTCAATAGTGGTTTGGGAGCTCAGATGTTAACAAAAAGTTGGCGACATTCTGAAGATAATGACAAGCAAAAAGGTACTTTTGCATCTTTATTTCCGCAGTTATTTAAGCTCAACGTTCCGCCACAACTGATTCAACGATTAATAGCACAATTAGATGTGCAGTTGGTGTTCACCGCGCACCCTACAGAAATTGTCCGGCATACAATTCGCGGTAAACAACGACGAATTGTGGAATTATTGCAGGAATTTGACGTTTTAGAAAAGCGTTTAGGTGGTGCTTTTGGGGCAAATAATTGGGAAGCCGAGGAATTGCGATCGCAGTTAGTCGAAGAAATTTGTTTGTGGTGGCGAACTGACGAGTTACACCAATTCAAACCTTCGGTGTTGGATGAAGTTGACTACGCATTACACTATTTCCAAGAAGTTTTATTCGATGGTATTCCCCATTTATACCGCCGTTTAAAACAGTCTTTGCAAGCAACATTTCCTTGGTTAGAACCACCAAGTAAAAACTTTTGTACCTTTGGTTCTTGGGTGGGTGGGGATAGAGATGGAAATCCATCTGTCACACCTGCAATTACTTGGGAAACTGCTTGCTACCAACGCAATATTGTTCTCGAAAAATACATCAAATCGGTCAAAGAACTCCGGGAATTACTGAGTGTATCAATGCAGTGGAGTGATGTGCTTCCTGACTTACTCGAATCCCTAGAATTAGAACAATCCCAACTCAGCGAAATTTACGACGAACTGGCACTGCGTTATCGACAAGAACCATACCGACTCAAATTGTCGTACATTCTCAAACGCTTAGAAAATACCAGGGAACGCAATTCAGCACTCCAAAAAGGGGAAATACTCAAAGACGAATCCAAGCCTCTTTACCATTCAGGAGAAGAATTTTTAGCCGAGTTGCGCTTAATTCAACGCAACATTACCGAAACAGGATTAAAGTCCCAACAACTAGAAAATTTAATTTGTCAAGTTGAAATTTTTGGGTTTAACTTAACCAAACTCGATATTCGCCAAGAATCCTCCCGTCACTCCGACGCAATTACTGAGATTCTGGAATATTTGGGCATCCACAAACAATCCTACAACGACTTATCGGAAGCTGAACGAGTTGCCTGGCTCACCAGTGAACTGAAAACTCGTCGTCCCCTCATCCCCGCAGAATTACCGTTCTCCGAGAAAACCAACGATATTATCAAGACGTTTCGTGTCGTTCGTTCTCTACAGCAGGAATTTGGCTACAATATTTGCCAAACCTACATTATCAGTATGTGCCGCGAAGTCAGCGACGTGTTGGAAGTATTACTACTTGCCAAATCAGCTGGACTTTTTGACCCAGGTACAGCCATTGGTACTATTCAAGTAGTACCCCTGTTTGAAACTGTCGAAGATTTGCAGAAATCTCTCCAGGTAATGCGTCAGCTATTTGAGTTGCCATTGTATCGTGCCTTATTAGCTGGTGGTTTTGCTGCTATTGAAAAGGAGGCAACGAAACCAGAAGAAAGGAAACAAGTTGTTTCTGCTTCCCTTTCCCCCTCCCTCCCTCCCTCATCTCCCCTGACTCCTAACTTGCAAGAAGTGATGTTGGGATATTCTGACAGCAACAAAGATTCAGGATTTTTAAGCAGTAATTGGGAGATTCACAAGGCACAAAAGCATTTACAGGAAATTGCGGAAGGATATAGTATTAATTTACGCATATTTCATGGTCGTGGTGGCTCCGTAGGAAGAGGTGGAGGGCCAGCATACGAAGCTATTTTGGCGCAGCCAGGGCATAGTATAAATGGGCGCATAAAAATTACCGAACAAGGTGAAGTCCTAGCGTCAAAATATTCATTGCGTGACTTAGCCTTATATCACCTAGAAACAATTACCACCGCAGTAATTCAAGCTAGTTTATTGCGGACAGGCTTTGACGACATCGAACCCTGGAACCAGATAATGGAAGAATTATCTGCGCGATCGCGTCAACATTATCGTGCTTTAATCTACGAACAACCTGACTTTATTGATTTCTTCCACCAAGTCACCCCCATTGAGGAAATCAGCCAGTTACAAATCAGTTCTCGTCCTGCACGTCGTCCTTCTGGCAAAAAAGACTTAAGCAGTTTGCGGGCTATTCCTTGGGTGTTTAGCTGGACGCAAACCCGCTTTTTGCTACCATCTTGGTATGGTATGGGTGCTGCTTTGCGGGAATTTTTAGATGAAGAACCAGAAGAACATCTCAAATTGCTGCAATATTTCTACATCAAATGGCCATTCTTCAAGATGGTAATTTCTAAGGCAGAAATGACCTTGGCAAAAGTAGATTTACAAATAGCCCAGCACTACGTTCAGGAATTATCCCACCCTGAAGACAGGGAACGATGCCAAAGAGTTTTTGACCAAATTGCTCAAGAATATTATCTCACCCGCGACTTAGTCCTAAAAATCACAGAACATGCTCATTTGCTTGATGGAGACCCGATTCTGCAACGTTCTGTGCAGTTACGGAATGGGACAATTGTACCATTAGGGTTTATCCAAGTTTCCCTACTCAAGCGCTTGCGAGAATCTAAAAAGCTGAGTACATCTGGAGTGATTCACTCGCGTTACAGCAAAGGGGAATTACTTAGAGGTGCATTATTAACTATTAATGGGATTGCTGCGGGGATGAGAAACACAGGTTAATTGTTAATGGTGAGATTTTGATTGTTACAAGGTAATACCTTGTAACATATTGCTGGAGGCTGATTCCCAATTAACCTGACTAATTTACTATTACTCATTACCGTCTATGACAAAAAAACGCACTGTAATTTGTTCTTTTATTGCCATCACATCAGGTATTTTTGCCGGATTTGCAGGCTGGCAAATTACAATGCATTTTCGCAGCCAACATTGTCAAAATCAAATTTTGGGGGTTAAAGAATTATGCAATATTACGGTGATTCCTGGTGCAATGTGGCAAGGTAGTATCGCAGGTTTGTGGACAGGGACGATTTTAGGTGCTTTTGTAGGTGGCTTAGTCACCCGTCACAAATATCATTAAGTCAGCAATTTATTAAGTGATTAATTAAGTTAACTCTATTGGCTCAATCTGGTGCTGGGGTTATCTGAGATGTTGAAGAGTAGAATCGAGAATTCTTTACAAGTCGTTTTTGTATGGGATTGGGAAGACAATCCTTATAAAACATTATTAAAAAAGCATTTGAATAATTTGGGAATAGAGATAGAAGATTGTGTTTGGAAGTCATCAGAGTCACCTTTATTTTTGAAAAAGGTATTGCCGAATCTCAAAAAAAATAAGTTTGACATTTTACATTTTCAGACTTTACATCCCTTTGTTATACCTAAAAATGCGAATAATAAAATTAGTAGTATTCTCAAAATAGCTTTATTTATATATCAATCATTAATCCTGAAAATTCAGGGAATTAAACTAATTTGGACAGTACACGAATGGTCAAACAAAGTTGATACAAAAAATAACTTTAGTAGATTGCAGGGAATAATTTTAGGTTATTGTTTAGATGGAATTATTACTCATTGCGATCGCACCAAAAAAGAAGTTGAAGCTAAGTTTTTTCTCACCCATAAATCCAAAGTCCATGTCGTCCCCCATGGGAACTACATCAACTATTATCAAAACGAAATTGAGCGCTTGGATTGCCGACAGGAACTAGGTATATCAGCAGAAAATATTGTATTTCTAATTTTTGGATATATTTATCGCTACAAAGGAATTTTGGAAACAATCGATTGTTTCCAACAGCTAAATCAAAATCACGATAATATCACTTTGTTAATTGCTGGGAAACCATGTGAAGAGAATCTAGAAGAATTAATTAATCATCGTATTCGTAAATCTCCCAATATTTTATTTTTCCCCGCAGAAATTGCTGATGAGCGAGTACAAATTTATTTCAATGCCAGCGACTGCGTTATTATGCCCTACAAAGTCTTTACAACATCAGGAGTTGCACTTTTAGCCATGTCGTTTGGGAAAGCCTGTATTGCGCCATGCGTAGGCTTTTTTGCAGATATATTGGATAATTCTGTCTCTTTCCTCTACGACTCGAACGATGAAGAGGGTTTATTAAAATCCATGCAAGCAGCAGTAGCCAATCACAAGCAACTGTCAGCAATGGGCGAAAATAATCTGCAACTAGCAAATCAATACAATTGGGACTTAGTTGCTCACAAAACCCTCAAAATCTACGAGAATTATTTTACCCATCTGCCGATGCAGTCGGTGCTTCCAAATTCTTCACCGCAGTCCAAGAATTAGTGCTAGTGTCGTAACAGTACCAAACTCCCTGTTTGACATCGCGATAGCAAAACAGCGATCGACTACCAGCACTAAAATTATCGGTCAGGTAATATAAAATACCACGAAAAGGATAAGTCTTACGACTTAAACGCTTGGCAACAGCCTGATTTGGGCATTCTACTACAAATACTGGTAGCTCATCTAAGTGTCCTAATGAGAAGAAACACATCCGTAGAATTGCCCGCAACCAACTTTCTGAGCTATCAAAATAGTCATCAATAATTTTATTGGTTAGAGCTTGCTCCAGAGAACGATTTTCTATATCTGGAGCATCTGGATTGGACATGGCACCACCTTATCAATACACCTTGAGGATGTCATTGATATCTTATTCTGGAATTTATCCAGATGCCAACAGGTTTGTGGGTGAGGGGAAGGGGAAAGAAGGAATTCCCTAAATCATGACGATATCAACAGGCACAGAGAATTTTTAGGGCACAAGTGATTCGCCAAACATGATATGTCTCAATTATTGGCACAACATTGGTAAAATTCAAGGTTGAAGATGATACAAAAAAACCATGTCTGCTGAAACAAACCAAGCTACAACCAAGGGTGCTGACGCAATTGATGAAGCGATCGCACGCGGTATTGATTTTGATGGGACTCCCATTCCTCAAGCCAAACTGGATTTATATAGCAATGTGATGGCACTGGAAGCCAATCGTCAACGTAGCGGTGTCTCCAATACCATGCGATCGCGGATTGTGCGAATCGGAGCAAAACATATTCCCCAAGCTGAACTTGATCAAATGCTTGCTAATGCAGGCTTTGCCACTCTCAAAGAAAAAGAAATCGCCTTTTTCTATGGTGGTAAATAGTTAACAGGTATTGGGTATTGGTTATTGAGTCCCAACCATTAACCATTACCTGAATTCCAAAAATCAGTCACTCCGTACCCTAAATCAGCCAGCATATGCCGCAGCAAAGGTAAACTCAAGCCAATCACATTACTATGACAACCGTCGATTTTCTCGACAAACACGCTTCCCTTACCTTCCAAAGCAAAAGCACCCGCACAATTTAGCGGTTCTCCTGTGGCTGCATAAGCCTGAATTTCCTCGTCGCTAACATTCGCAAAGTGAACTTTGGTGATTTGGCATCTAACTAACATCCTTGTTTGGGTAGTGTCAATTAACACATGACCTGTGAGCAAATCGCCAATATTTCCGCGCATTTCTTGCCAGCGTAAAATTGCTTCCTCTACATTTGCTGGTTTGCCATGAATTTCACCATTCACAGCCAATACTGAATCACAGCCCATTACCAAAGCAGAATTAAACTTCGGCGTAACTCTCTCAGCCTTGCGCTGCGCTAGCACTTGTACTAATAATACTGGGTCACGAGACTTAACTTGAGATTCATCAAAATTACTGACGCAAATAGTTGGTTCGATACCAATAGATTGTAATAATCGCTTACGTGCAGGGGAAGCGGATGCTAGGACAAATTCTGGAATACCCATGTTGAGAAGAGGAAAAAGGCGAAACTAAGAAAAAACTTGGAACTCAGAACTAAGCATTTTTAATAAACTTGAAATGAGTCAATCGACTCTTCAATCATGCGTTTGACTTTTGACCAACGTTTCTCTGTGACAGAAGCATTGAAAGTAAATAATTTACCACGACTAACAGAAACACTGGCTAAATTGTGACGTTGCTTATTATTGGGAAGCTTAATTAAATATTCAAATTTGTAATATTTTTTGCCATTAAATTCCCTTTCGGCAGCATCGACTAATTCAGCTTCGCGCCCCGAACCTTCAGGTGCCAGAGCATTTTTTCCTAATTTATAACCGACTTCTCCAGGTGTCCCTAGCTCAGATAGGGTTTTTCCTCCTGGAACTGGGCTAATCACCACGGATACGTTTTCTGATGGTTCAATAATATCGTGGAATACTACATCGGGACCATTAGCAACTTTAACTTGTACCCAACCAGTCGGGTATGTAAACTCGTAGCCGTCATCTGTATCTGCAAAACTTTTGAGTCCAGCTGCCACCGCCATATTAGAATAGCTAAAATTCAAGCTAAAAACTAATAAAAAAATTAATCCAAGTCTTTTCCACATTCTTTTTATTCCTTGGGCTGGGAGTAATTAGAGAGCTACGTAACATATCTTTAATATTCTCTCATCAAGAGTGATTTTGTGAAAGGAAAGTGATGTGCGATCGCAGATAATACCGCAGGTATTCGCATTGTGGCGGCTATGCTGAACCCAATTGGCTCTTAGGCTGGTAAAGAAATGGTCACTTAAATCCACACCTCATCCGAAGTTATTAATTCTATCTAAGTGCTTACTTGCCAGACTCACTAATTATTACTTGACTTGCAACACAACTAATGTCATATCATCAGTGTTTTGCTTCTCACCACCGATGAAATCCTGTACCTTATTAAACATATAATCAAGTATTTCTTGAGGGTCACGATAAATGCGACAAGCAATATTTAGTGACTCAATTAGATTCTCTTCATCAAAGCGATCGCCACTTGCAGATGCCGCATCCGTCATACCATCAGTATAATAAATTACAACATCTCCTGATTCTAACAGGGCTTGCCCATCTTCATATTGACTATTGGCATCTAAACCAATCAGCATTCCTAAAGTATCTAAACGGGTAACTGTTTTTGTCGCAGCGTGCCACCATAAAGGAGGATTATGTGCAGCATTGCTATAGGACAAAATTTTTGTATCGGGGTCAAATTCAGAATAGAATAACGTCACAAAACGATTGGAATTTTCCAAATCTGCATACATAACGCGATTCAAATTCTGTAAAATTCGTCGTGGTGGATGACCATGTAAAACCTCGCCCCGCAACATTCCCCGCATCATTGTCATAATTAAGCCAGCAGGGACACCTTTACCCATCACATCCCCCACAACCAAGCCCCAACGACCTATTTCTTCTGTGGCGATAGGATTTTTACCACTGGGTTGAATTTGGTCGTGATTGGTAGGAATAAAATCATAATAATCACCACCAACTCGGTTCGCTGGTTTACAACGTGCAGCTAGAGCAACACCAGGAATTATCGGACATTGACGTGGTAAAAGTCGCCTTTGAATTTCTGCGCCAATTTCTAATTCTTGATCAAGACGTTCTTTTTTCCGCAGTTCAACTGCTAATTCGTCGTTTTCAATGGCGACTGCGGTTTGATCTGCAACCAAACGGACTAACTTCTGCCTGGTTTCTGTCCAAGTATAATCTGGGTCGCGACTCAAAACGTACAGCCATCCACGTTCATTATGCTTTACTAATATTGCCGTACCAAAAATCTGTACATCTGGGCCTAAGCAGCGATGCATTTGGTCGTCTAGCATCCCTGTAGTTGTCGTTAATGGGACAGTATTGGATAGCAATGCGATTTGACTACTGGCTGTTTCCAGTGCTTTACGAATATCTTTGCGTTGACGACTATCTTGCCAGTGTAATTGTTCTAATCGTACTTGCCCATTAGGTTTGTAGAGAAATAAAGCACTGCCGTCAGCGTCAGTCACTCTTGTTGCCATTAACGGTATTAATTCGAGAAACTGATTCAAATTGTTAAAACTTCTCAGTGCAAATCCCAACGAACTGAGTAAATCTTGAATTTTATTTTGTTCACGATGTAGCCTTGCCACAAGTTCTTTGAGCGCGACGACGGGGGTGACATCCGTAGTGGCACTGTTATTACTATCAGTAGGTTGGGAAGGTGGTTGAGGCACAGGCGTTGTTTTAATTTATTAAATATTGCGGGATTGTAAGTATTACGTTAATTTAGCTTAATTGGGATGTGATTTTGCCTATTATTGCTAAACCATATTGGGATAAAGTTTGTAATTTTAGCAAGGGTATAAAGACGTAGTGTAAAAATTTTATAAGTCTTTCATTTTCGGATTTAATTTCTTAATAATGAACCGCAGCAAATTTAGTTATTTTTACCCAACCATAATCTCTGAATATATAGTATTTCCGAATATGCAACTAGGGTATCTTCAGTTTTTCATAATTTATACCGCACAATTTCTATTTCACATATCATATACCTGAGAGGGGAAATAAATTTAAAATCAAGCTGCTGATTTAGTGCCATATTTATTAGGGTTTGATAACTAGCTTTTGCTCGAAGATGTTTTCGTTATTAGAGGTTAGGAGTTGATGGGGACTATTTTTTTATAGATATCAAGTGATTTTGCCAGAACTATTGATATTTGCCGGATAAATCTTTGCGGATATGTGTGTGTTTGGCTATTTAATGTGAGATTCTAGCAGATAAAGCTAGATTGAGCGCGATCGCTAATCAGATTGGTTAAGGTTCAAGCTGGTTGTGCGTATCAGAGATTTCAGGAAAATAATACCAGAAACTTTTAAATATTCAATTAATTAGTTGTGAAATAATAATCAGGCTCAAAAGTAATTAATTTATTTTGCTGATGGATTGTTGCAAACTAGTGTTAGAAGCTACAATTCCGAACTCAGGATGCAGCAGGAAAAAGGTTGATTCCCTCTGGTTTTACCTTTTTCGACTGGATTATGATCAGATTCACTTTGGCTAATAACTAAATGATTCAGAATTCTCGGTATTCTCAATCTCCAGATTTTCCAGTTCCGCGTTAGCCTCTCACCTAGCTCGTTTTCTGGATACCACATCTTAACTACTAGTCTGTCAATTTTGTTTTGAGACATTTGTGGTAGTGCAAAGAGGAGTTTCCGGGGAGATATTCTTGACCGAAAACTCCGGAGCATCTTGCCCGCGTGAGCGTCTTGCTCACACTACAGTCCCTCATTTCAACCCTGACAGACTACTACATCCTGATTAGCACATCCTTTTGCTAGCCACTTAATAATGCTTCAACAAACTCATAGCTGGAAAAAGGACGTAAGTCTTCAATCCCCTCACCAGCGCCGATAAAGCGAATTGGTAAACCGAGTTGTTTGACAACTGCAAGGGCAACACCGCCTTTGGCAGTTCCATCAAGTTTGGTGAGGACTACTCCGCTTAACTGGGCTGCTTGGGAAAAAACTTCGGCTTGTCGCAAGCCATTTTGTCCTAAGGTGGCATCGAGAACTAATAGTGATTCTACTTTGGCATTTGGTGCTTTTTTATCAATAATTCGACGGATTTTGCTGAGTTCTTCCATCAAATTTTTCTTATTTTGCAAGCGCCCTGCCGTATCTACTAATAAAAGTTCAATATTACGCGATGTCGCAGCATTAATTGCATCAAAAACTACGGCTGCGGGGTCAGTATTTTTGCCAGGATTAGATACAACTTCTACACCACTGCGGGTTCCCCATACTTTCACTTGTTCGACTGCGGCGGCGCGAAAAGTGTCAGCAGCACCAATCAGGGTTTTATAGCCCGATTTTTGGGATAAGTGGGCAAGTTTGCCGATGGTAGTTGTTTTTCCTGCACCGTTGACACCCGTCATCAACCAAATATTCAAAGTTTCTTTTTCCGGGGCAAAAACTGATTTTTGCGATTTTTGGATGGGTGTATCCAGCATATCCCGCAGGATTTGCTTCAGATATGCGATCGCAGCGTCGGGAGGTAATACTTCTTCTCGCAGTTTCTGTTGTAAGGAATCAATAATAAAATCTGTGGCTTCAACGCCTACGTCAGCTTGCAGTAGTAATGCTTCAATTTCCATTACTGCCGCTTGGTTCAGTGGTCCCTGTCCAACAATAGATTTGAGTTGGTTGAGGAGATTACGACGAGTTTTATCTAAACCCTGGCGTAATTTTTTCAGCCAGTTAATTTCCTCAATCGAAACATCTTCAGGACGACGACCTTGGGCTGCCAGCACTTCCGCAGACCACATAAACCCTTCATCGAAATTCAAGTCGGAGATTTCGGTGGTGGTTTCAATATTATTTTCTGATGTGGTTTCTGGGGTTGTCGGTGTTGTTGCTGCGTTGTAGGCAACACCGGGTTGCATTTCCAGTTCGGGAAATTCGATCGCACTCGCAATGAAACGTTCTTGTTTGGTTTCGCGTTCAGCTGCTGCCCGTTCTAAGAAAGATGAAGTGGCTGAAGTATTTGTCTCTGAAGTATTTGTCTCTGAAATATTTGTTTCCGGAATATTTTCAGCAACTTGACTTATGCTGGTGATGGTTTCGCTTGCCGGAGTCTCGGTTTCCGTTGCGATTGTAACTGCTGCTGCTGGTTCATTAATGTTCTCATCTTGAATATTCTCATCTTGCGCCTCCAGCGATCGCGTTTCGACTGTTTCCGTGATGGCAGCAACTTCTTCAGAAATTTTCTCTTCTAATAATGGCTTGTCTTCAACACTGTCTATTTGCTGTTTTTGCTGAATATTTTTATATGCAGCTTTAGCAAATGCCAACATATCAACAGTATCCGATGCCGAAACATTGGTTGTCGATTCAGATGGCGTTTCCACTTCGGTTGATTTAACTTCGGATTCTTGAATTGGGGATTCTTGGGGTGAAGAAGTTTCTGGTTCTGTCCCAGTCGAAGGCTGTTCGGAAGATTCGTTATATTGACGGCGAAACCAATTAAAAACCATTGCAGCTAGCAGTATTAGTTGTTGATTATCAAGAAAAAATACAGTCGTCAGAAGTCAGAATACAGTTCTCAGAAGCCAGAATACAGCAAATGTTGATTCTAAAGTCTAAATTCTAAATTCTGAATTCTAAATTCTGAATTCTTTATTTCCAGATTACCAACGAATTAACTAGATTTCACGGGTTGTTTTTGTTCGGTAACTCGCCTTAAAACCCCATTGATAAAACGGTGTCCATCAGTTTCACTGTAGCGTTTGGCAAGTTCTACGGCTTCGTTGATTGCCATTCGGGCATCTAATCCCATAAATCGCATTTCGGTGACAGCGATGCGTAGAATATCGCGATCGATTTGGGCGAGACGGTTTACTTGCCAATCAATCAAGGCTTGAGAAATTTCTGCATCAATGAGGGTTTGATTCTCATTTACGGTACGGACGATTTCGATCGCATAGCGGGCAACTTCTTTATCTTGGTTAGCAAGTTGAATTAATTCGGGAAATTCAATTGCCGCTCCTAATTTATTGATTGCGGCTTGGGTGTAGGTTACAGCTTCTTTGAGCATGTTGCGAGCCGTACCTAAGTCACTGGCACGAGTTTCGCTAGTTAACAGGCGATCATTACTACGCTGCAATTCGCCAGCTGCATTGTCCAGGGTATCTTGAACTTCGGAACGAAGGGTACGAACTGCTGCGAGTACTAGTTTCGGTAATTGTTCTTCGGTCAGTTTTTTGGGATTTGTAGGCAATTGGCTCAGACTCAGCAATGCCAATTCACGGGCAATTTGACGGGGTTTACGTTCTTGCATAGGGGTAAGTAAGTTTGTTTAGGAGGAGACTGTGTAGGCGGAAACATAGTAGAGTTAGACAATTAATAATAATTCGATTGGTCGTGATTTTGCGGAAATTATTCTAAGTTTCTTCCATGGGGATTGTTTTTCGCTTGGTTTCGGGACGCTGAATTTCGGCTAGGGGCATTTCAACTTTACGTTCTTTAGCCATGACAAGCTGTGGTAATTGCGAATTTGGGGCAACAATTCCGCCAGAAACTACAATTTTGAAGGCATCTTCTATTGATATTGACAGGTTAACAACTTCATCTTCAGGAATAACTGCATACCATCCGGTGGTTGGGTTAGGAGTTGTGGGGATAAATACACTCAGCATCGGACGCGACATTTGTGATTGAATATCGTTGCTAATCACACCAGTAACAAATGCGATCGCCCAAATTCCGCGTCGAGGATACTCGACTAAAATAACTCGGCGAAATTTACCATTGGAATCTTTCAAAATCGTTTCCAATAACTGTTTCAGGGTTTTATACACCTGTCCCGCTAGAGGAATCGCTTGTAAAAATTTCTCGCCAAAATCTAGTAACCACCGCCCCGCGATATTCCGAGCCATTAAGCCAATTGCCAGAATACTTACTAATGGTACAGCTAAACCAACTAAGAGGTTAAGTATGTTTACCAAAATAGGATGTAATCCATCAAAAGGATTAAGCTGTTTAGGGACTTGGGTGAGAAAATTAATTACCCAATTAGCAATAGTAATCGTCAGCCAAATTGTTGTTGCGAGTGGAATCACAACTAATAATCCAGCAATCAGGTCATTTTTTAAGTCCTGCTTCAAGCGATCGATTACCAAACCCTGACTCTCCTCAATTGAGCTATTAGAATTTTTCTTATTACCCATATAAGCAAATTTGTCAACTATAACATCCTCATATTTTCAGACTCTGCTGATAACGACACCCCTTATACCAATTCGCAATTCGCAATACTGGCTGTCGCGAGAAGCAAGCTACGCAATTAAAAAACTGAGATGCAGCAAAGCTTTCAGTATTTACATCTGTATCAGATTTTTCGTGAAATGGTATTACAGGATTGAGCCT
Organism: Calothrix sp. NIES-4101; assembly: GCA_004296455.1. GTDB lineage: Bacteria > Cyanobacteriota > Cyanobacteriia > Cyanobacteriales > Nostocaceae > Brunnivagina. The sequence continues at coordinate 987,202 of AP018280.1, read as the reverse complement.
CGTCATCAAACAGAAATTTCAGCCCCAGCATTTAAAATGGCAACTTGAGTATGTGATTATGGGCAATTGCAGTAATTACATCACAATTACTTTAATCACTCACCAGTTAATTACCTGTCTTGCTTTTCATTTGTACCTTTGAGGATGATTGGCAAGGTATGTCCTACCCTATTACTCTCTAGACTCTGTATAGTTGAGTTGGTTGGGCAATGAAAAGATTTTTGTGGAAATAAAAGCTCTGGCTGCCCCAAAAATAGAATCCGCTAAACATTCCGCCAATCAGCTAAATGTTAAGCTATGTTAAGCCCAGTAAATACACCTCAAAACAAATGGCAATAAATTAGCATAGAGACAGCAAAAAACTCTCTGCTTTTAATTAACTGAATTGTGTCAGACTTGTAAAAGATTGTTGCAAGTCTTTTAATGATAATACTAATACTACCGCACCAGATCAAAACCTGCTGAAGCTTACCAAAACAAGATTTTGTCAAACTAGAATCAATTTTGAGAAATTATCATTGTGGGAAATCACAGCAACACAATTCTCAGAATTATCCTCTCAGTATTAATTTATATTAAAAATATTTGGGTGGGCATTAGGGTATTGAGTCTGTTTTTCTTTTGCCTTTGCCTAGGAATCCACAAAGCAACTTCGCCGGCATAAAAATCTCCCCATCCCCGTCAATTTTAGCTTCGCCACTATTCCCGATTCCCTACTCCTTCCAAGATTTTCACATCCACACTGGTTTGAGACATATGTTGGATTTCCCAAACTTTGAGTAAAATTAAATACTCGTAAAAAGCTTGTAAGGTGCACCAAGCAAAGCCTGCGCGTCCATCCAAACAACCACCCAAAAGAAAATACATGTAAATAAATCGCACTATTGGTCTGGCTGGCAAACGCAATGATAAATCTTTCAAAGCACGACGGCGTTCTACTTCTGACTTTCCAAAGATTAAATCTTGCCATTTGACGCTGCCATTTTCCAGTTGATAAACAGTCTCCTTGGCTTCGTCTGTAGAGTAACGATTATGCTTGTCAATCCAACGGCTTAAACCTTTACCAGAAGTATAATGCGGGTAAGTCTCCTTTAAAAAGCTGGTTGCGCCATCGCAAACTTCCCGTTCCGTATGTCCGTAATCACTAAACCAAACTTTACCATGTCGAAATAATCGCATTTGATAGCGTGGATACTGTGTGCTTCGGCGAATCCACTTATTCATAAACATGACTCGTTCGGCAACATAGTAACCAATAAAGTCAGATTGTTGACTGGCGGTGATACACTCAGCCAACAATTCTGGAGTCATACGCTCATCAGCTTCCAGTATATAAACCCATTCATATTTAGGGGCTATATTTTCCAGCATCCAAGTACGCTGGCGACCGTGGCTTTCAAATGCATGTTTGACAACGCGAACTGGATAACGACTGGCAATTTCCACAGTGCGATCGCTGCTACAGGAATCCACAACAATAATGTCATCAGATAAACTTGCAGATTCAATACAAGCAGCAATATCTAGTTCTTCGTTATAAGTCAATATGTAAATTGATATCATTTTATACTCAAATAATATTTAACTTATAGTATCAAATACTACTTTATGCGCGGTAAAGTTTAGGTAAAGCAACAATAATAATAAATATTTTTATAATTTTGAGAAAATTTCTCGAAATTTTCATTGAGGAAGAAACCTAGGGGCGCAATATCCTGCGCCCCTGAAAAGGCAAAATGGATGAGATTAGGAACATTAATTTTTGGGTATGTCCCAATCAGCGAAGTATTAGCGTGCAGCAACTTTACGTGTGCTACCTTGTCCAAAACCCATACTTCTTAAGCCAGTCCAGCCGATGATAATGTAACCAATCGATAACAACAAGCTGCTGATTCCAATCCGTAACCCAGACTTCCAAGCACGGTCTTTGGCTTGTTTTTCAGCTTCTTCTTTTTGTTCACGAATTTGGCGCTTTTGTTGCTCTGCCAATTGAGTGGGGTCACTTTGTTGAGCAATAAACTTATCAAGTTCTTGGGGATTTGCTTTGAATTTCTTGAGCAATTCTTTCTGTTGTGCAGGCAAGTTGGGATTTTCTAGAGCTTGTTTGTATTTTTGCTCATCTTTGAGTAATTCAGTAAATTGAGTTTTAACTTGATTTTTTTGCTTTTCGAGTTCAGCTTTGACTTGCTCATTACCAAGTTGAGCTTGTACTTGTGATAATTGGCTGTTGAGCTGTGTCTCTGCTTGTTCAGCGCGTTTGTTGATTTGCTCGACTGTTTGGTTGCTCGCTTGACGAATATTATTCAAATGTAAGGGGAAAATTAGCAAAAACATTAAACCCAAAAGGCTGGATATGACGAGAGCAGGCATTCTTAAGTCAAAACCACCAAATCCATCGCTATTAAAGCTATCTGCCCAATATCCCGCAAATAGCATTCCTAAACCCACCAGTGGAACAATTCCTCGGTCAACTAATGCGGTTGCCAAGTTAATCTGCCATTCTTTATCTGTAGGTTGGAAGGGAAATAGCAAAAGCAAAAAATCGATCGCGAAGGACAAAATCAGGATAATTCCGACAATCTTGAGAGTGCGGGAAGCTGTCGTTGCTGCAAAACTGTTATTCATAATTTTTCTGTTGTTGGGCAGTACAAGTTATTGTCACATTTCAAGTTACTGGAATATTGTTCCCGTAACTTGCTCTGTTCTTTACAATTGGGACAATAGATTTTTCGATAGTAGTAAATTTTTATCTGTTGACTCGAAACTACACCACGGTAACATCTGCTCTTGAGGCTGTCTTCAGAAAATACTCAGTTGTTAAATATACTGGTATCCAAAATTAAGTAAGTAAATTTAGAAGTGTATATAAATACATATATGTAAGTATTTACTGTCAGGGTTATCCTTTTGGAAACTGTACCATGCCATATTCACCGTTTCGCTTTTCCCTTCTTCTCATCAGGTAGGATCGAAGCATGACAAAATAAATAGTATTTAAGAATTAACTGGGGAGAAATTTTTATGAGTTTTGTCGATCTGGTTATCCTCCAGAACTGGCTGGACAATGCTGCATTTGCAGTCTTATTTATCACCATGCTTGTTTATTGGTGTGGGGCTGCATTTCCAAATCTCCCTGTTTTACCTGGATTAGGGACTGCGGGAATGGCGATCGCAAATCTATGTATCGCCTTTTTATTGGGTGCTAGATGGATTGAAGCAGGTTATTTTCCCCTAAGTAATTTGTACGAATCTTTGTTTTTCTTGACTTGGGGTATTACTACCATCCATTTAATTGCGGAAAATAGTAGTGGTAGTCGCTTGGTAGGTGTTGCCACTGCCCCTGTTGCCATGGGTATTACAGCATTCGCGGCATTGACACTACCATCAGAAATGCAAAACTCGGAACCATTGGTTCCCGCACTCAAATCAAACTGGTTAATGATGCACGTCAGTGTGATGATGTTGAGTTATTCGGCTTTGATGGTAGGTTCATTACTGGCGATCGCATTTTTGATTGTTACAAAAGGTAAAGATATTCAACTGCAAGGCAGTTCGTTTGGTAATGGTGGTTTTCGCAGCAACGGTTACAAACTCCATAAAGCAGGTCAACTTGTCACCGAACCGTCGTTAGAAGACAATGCAGAAAATAACGGTTACGCCAGATTTGAAGTTAACAGCAATGGGAATAGTAACGGAAATGGGAAAACAGCCGTTCTCGATTTAGTAACTGCGGGCACTCAAGCAGTGGCAGCATCAGATGCAACATCACCTGCGACTTTATCACCACAACGCCTGAGCCTCGCCGAAACGTTAGACAATATCAGCTACCGAATAATTGGTTTGGGTTTTCCCTTATTAACGATTGGTATTATTGCTGGCGCAGTTTGGGCAAATGAAGCTTGGGGCTCCTATTGGAGTTGGGACCCGAAAGAAACTTGGGCATTAATTACTTGGTTAGTATTTACAGCATATCTCCACTCTCGCATTACCAAGGGTTGGCAAGGTCGTCGTCCAGCAATTTTAGCTGCAAGTGGTTTTGTTGTAGTCTGGATTTGTTATTTGGGTGTAAATCTTTTGGGTAAAGGTTTACATTCCTATGGTTGGTTCTTTTAGAAACCTCTTTCTTTTTCCTTCCCCTTCTTGGCAAACTATGGAGAGGGGGAATTTTTTGTGATCATTTTGGAGATTTTTTATGGTTGGTGGGAAATATATTATATAGAGGCACAATATTGTCATGTCCTGAGACATTGGTTTTTGAAAAATAACTTATTTATTTGGAAAATCTTATGGAGAATAAATTTATTTTACTTAAAGATAATGATGTCGTATCAATCAATGCACAAGTCTTAAAAAAAGCATTTTTCAACATTCAACATTTAAATATATCCACATATTGAGGAAAATTAAAGAATCACTCAATCATAATATTTCTCTTGACGAAAAAGAGTTATTAATGGGAGATGGCATAGATTGTGAAGTCCTCATGTCAAATGATATTGGTTGGAAAAAAGGTAAACTTCAATTAAATTTTACATTTTCTTTAGATATTGTAGAAAATGAAGATAATAATGAAGAAGTATCTCCGATTAGTGATTCAGATCAGAATTACAAACTATCTCCATTAGATGATTTACGTCAACAATTCAACGAATAAATAAAATTTTATGTAGTAGGGTGTATTCGCGACAGCATCAATCACAATTAATAAAATAAATCGGCTATATATTTTTAAACATATGTAAATCTATACAATTTATCTGAATCGTATTTCCATCAACACATGAGGGAAATACATAATACATGGTATATAAATTTATTATTAAAATTTTCTGTTATTTTTAACTAAATCTTGAGTTGTTATCAAAAATAGATGTAGTTATAGAGAAAATTTATGGAAAATGAATTTCAAAGACTGCATCATCATGAAGTTGTGTCTGTCAATTCGGAAACACTTGAGAGTTTTGAGGTTGCAACTACATTTAAAGTCATTCAATTATTACAAGCAATTAAAGAACTAGTTGGTTTAGAAAGTCCAGAATCATCTTTATTTGATACAGGTATTGAGTGTGAAGTTCTACGTTTCCGCGCCAATAGCTGGAGAAAGGGGAAAGTGCGCTTAACACTAGAATTTTGCCCAGATAAAGATGAGTCTCCCCTGGAAGATTTTAACGAAGGTAATAATTAATCATTACAGAAAAGAAGATTAAAAATATAAAATTCAGTAGTTAGAAGTAAAAATGTTTATAAACAAATTCAATTTGGGATAATAGACATGATTATAGTCAAATAGTACAAATAAATACAAAGTATAATTAAAGAATATTCTCGATTTTGACTCCTGGCACCCTTGCCCAAATCTAAAATGGGATGGACTCCTCTTCATGCGGTAATACATCGGACTATCCGCGCACGGAAATTATTGAAGCGCCAGCAGCATATATTAGTGGCTGTTTCTGGCGGACAAGATTCTTTATGTTTAATTAAATTACTGTTAGATTTACAAGCAAAGTGGGAGTGGAATTTAGGTATTGCCCATTGTAATCATCTTTGGCGTGATGATTCCACAGCCAATGCAGAACACGTAGAACAATTAGCACAAAATTGGTCAATCCCGTTCTATTTAGAAACTGCTGATGAACCTATCGATAGTGAAGCAACTGCAAGAAATTGGCGCTATCGGGTATTGGAATCAGTTGCACTGATGCACAATTATTCCTGTATTATTACCGGACATACAGCAAGCGATCGCGCTGAAACTCTGCTTTATAATTTGATGCGTGGGACTGGTGCGGATGGTTTACAAGCTTTAACATGGAAACGCAATTTAAGCAAAAATATTCAGTTAGTACGTCCGCTTTTAGAAATTAATCGTGCGGAAACTGCAAAATTTTGCCAAGATTTTCAATTACCAATTTGGGAAGATTCAACTAATCACAATTTCAAATACGCTCGCAACCGCATTCGTCAGGAGTTAATTCCCTATTTGCGCGAGAATTTCAATCCCCAAGTTGAATCAAATTTGGCACAAACAGCCGAGCTACTACAAGCCGAAGTTGAATATTTAGAACAAGCAGCTCAGGAATTACGGCAAGCAGCAATGAGGGGAGGAGAAAGTGACGAGAAGCAAAATCAACTATCAACTAATAGTCATCAATTCTTCCGACTTAATCGCCAGGTATTGAAAAACGCACCACTCGCACTGCAAAGACGAGTAATGCGTCAGGTTTTACTAGAAATGCTTCCCTATGCACCTAATTTTGAGCATATTGAAAAATTGACAGCTTTGATAGCAGCACCACAAAAAACCCAAACCGATCCGTTTCCTGGAGGTGTAATTGCATTTGTTGACGGTGAATGGATTTGCTGGCGCTAAACAAATCCATGCTCATTTGTGATGGCGATCTTATCTTAAAGATTACACCAACTCAGCTTGGGTCATGAGACTCATTATTGCTTGTCGCATCTCATTAACTGCCTGAAGTTGGGAATCTCCAGATTCTTGAACTTGTGTCACAGAAGAGGTTACGGCTTGTAATTTATGGCGCAAACTATCGACACTATCCTGAATCGGTTGTAATTCCTCTTCATAGAACTCTAATATCGCTTTTGTTTCTGCTAAAGCAGTTTGCAACAGTTGTAAGTTTTCTTGTTTAACTTTCAACTCTTGGCGTTGCTCCTCCATTTCTTGAGCTTGGTTATCAATCGTCCCCTGAGCTAAATCTATACTTGCTTGAATTTGGGCAATTTCGCTTTCCAGATTTTGTACCGCCTCAGATTGGGTAAGACGTTGCGATTCTATTTGTGCCAAAATCGGCTTTAAATCAACATGATTTTCGCTATCACAACTTGGTGCTTTGCCTTGTCTTTGCAGTAGAACTGTTTGATGTGTCCGTAATTGGTCTTGACGTTGTATTAAATTACGCCGTTGTCCTACCAGTGTTTCATTTAACATCTGATAAAGGTCTTTTTCATCTTCAAGTTCTTCTTCATAGGCAGCGCGATCGCTCTCTGCTGCTTGGCTAACTTTTTGTTTGAGGTCTTCTATAGTTTCTTGCTTATACTTAAGTTCTTGTTCTTGATCGTTGACAAAGCTCGAATCAATATTTAGCTTTTCTTGTAAATCCTGTACCGTTTGCTCTAACTCTTCCAACGACATGGATTGTAAAGCTTCAATATCAAACGATGTATTTAGAGCTACACTTCCAGACATGGCAGCCAAGCTATATACTTGCTGATACATATCTTCTTGATAGCGTAGGTATCCTTTTAAAATACCAAGATGCTGTTGTTTGCTATTGAGCTTGGCAATACTATCTTGCAACTCAGATGTTTGATGATTCAAAGCGGTTTCACTGAGCTGCAATTCATTTTGAACCTCAGCCAATTCTGCCAACAAAGTCTCAATTTCTGTTTGCTGTTGCTCAACCTCAGTTTTGCGCTGCTCAAATTTCTGCCAATGAGGATTTAACAACTGCTGCTGTATATCCGCCATCTCAAAAGCAAAACCCAAATGTTCTAGCACCCCGTCTACATTCGGTAAAGCATTTGCCAACCGATCAATTAACTCACGTAATCCCGCAGCACGTTCTGCATCAACAAAACTTCCCTGCTGACATTCCGCCTGGTATTCCTCCAAACGACGCTGCTCACCTCGCAGATGCTCCCAAGCACCTTCAAGTTCTTGACGATTGCGTTCAATATCTTCTTTCAAGCGTTCAAATTCCGCACGGGAAGCTTCAACTGCTTGTTTTTCCGCGTCGATATTTTGACATTCATCCTCTAACTGTTGGAGTTGTGCCAACCGATCTTCCATGTCCAGTTCACGACGGCTAAGTTCCTGAGCTTGGAATGTCAGCGACTCCTTCCACTGGTCGATTTCTTCTTCTTTTGCCTTAAATTTTTCTACTTGGCGAGAATAATTCTGCAAAATATTAACTAAAGGTCGTCCAGCTTCTTGAATGCGTTGCACTTGGCGTTGGGGACTTAATTCCACCATAACCAACGCGCCGTCATTTAACTTACTAGCTTCCTCTGCGGTAATTACTTCATCCGGTATAGAACTCCAGCTTTGGTCGTTTCGCTGACAAGCTAAAAGCTTCAGTTCAGCTTTACCTCCACTGAGTAAACCGCCTTTTTGTTTTTGTACTTCTGCTAAATACAGCACACCTCTATTCCTTTTGATGCACTTATGGATATTGTTAAGAGCTATACATTAAATAACTACGTTGCTTACCTGATCTGACGTAGTTAATGACAGATAAGATAGGTATAACTATTTATATACGCGACATTATTAAAATAAGAATTAACCAGAAATTTATTCAACTAGTCTGCCACGTCATTACATTGTGTCCTTAGTGCTACAGGGATGGCTACCGTGTTATCACTGGCATTAGCAAGCATAAAAAGACCTAGACAGAAGGATGTGGGGGCATGGAAACAAAGAAATAAAGAGAGATAGAAAAAAGCTTTTTGATGTTCCCATGTTCGCGTCTATTAATTGTTCAATCCCTTAATTTTCATCAATTTGTAAATATCGAGATATAAATGGGCACAATAGCATCAAGTGCAAACCGGATGATGAGGAGTGCCTTGGAACTAAATGCAGGGAAATTTACATGAAATCGATCTTCGCAGTATCCTGCAATTGATTGAATTGGGGCAGCAAACAGGAGTGCTATTGGTCGAAACCGATGGTAATTGCTTAATCAAGCGTGGTATGAAGAATAGCGATCGGCACAGCTTAATAACTAAGTGTGGAGCCAGTAGTTCGCAAACTTCATACCACAATCAATTGGATACGAATAGTAACCAAATTTTGTTCAAACCAGCTTCTTTAGACCACTCCCAGCAAAGTAGTTGGTTTGTTTTTTTTCTGAATGGTCACATCATTTATGCAACCGATCACGGACTCAGTTTATCGCGGTTGGATGATTATTTGCGCCATTATCGGGTAAAAGTGCGCCTTGATGAAACCTTATTAACTGCCAATTTGTCGCAGTCGATTCCTGAATACAGTTATTTATGGGCACTACTCGAACAAAACATCATCAATCCTACCCAAGCTCGGATTATTATCCAAGGCTTAATTGATGAAACTATTTTTGATTTATTAAATCTCCGGCAAGGAAATTTTATTTTTAAAGTAACTCCTCCACTTGCACCCCTGTTAACAACTTGGCAAACGGCACCAATTGCGGCAAAAATTGCTAGACAAGTGCAAGGTTGGAAACAGCTGTATCCATATATTCAATCACCCGATCAGTTGCCAATGCTCTCCGATGTGATCCAGTTACGCGCCTCCCTGCAAACAACCACTATCGATAAGCTCAAGCAATGGGCTGATGGAAAAACTTCCCTACGTCAACTAGCACGCTATCTCAACCGAGATATATTAACTGTTGCTAAGGCAATATTTCCTTACGTACAACAAGGCTGGGTGAAGCTAGTATATACGAATACGCCAAAAATAATACATACTCATGATAGTCAGGGGGTAAATTTAGAGGAAAAGCCCAAAATTAAAATTGTTTGTATTGATAATGCTATTAGTGTTTGTAAATCGGTCGAGTCAATTTTACATTCCCAAGGCTTTGAGGCGATCGCCTTGACAAATCCCTTAGAAGCACTAAGTCGCACCTTGGCACTCAAGCCAGATTTAATCCTCTGCGACATTACCATGCCAGAATTGGATGGTTACGAAATGTGTGCAATGTTGCGACAATCAAAAATTTTTCGATTTTTACCAATTATTTTGCTGGCTAGTCAAGATGATTTTATCAATCGTACAAAAGCCCAGATGGTTGGAGCAACAGACTATTTAGCTAAACCCTTTCACGAACATGAGTTAATAATGCTAATTAAAAAATACCTTGGGGATAATTGCAATTACAAAGATAAAAATGATACTAGAGTTGTCGATACTACCCTAGAAGGGGTACAAAATAATATCAAAGAATTTGCCGAAGCCAATAAAAAGCGATCGCTTATAAAATTTGTCAAGGAATAGAATTAATTTATACATTAATTGATTGCGGGGATTCAGGGAATGTTCCATATTGAGGGACATCTACGTCAGGAGGTAGATAGGCTTATATGAATACAGTTCTGATTGTGGAAGATAGTATCGCACAGAGGGAGATGATTACAGACCTCCTGAAAGCGAGCGGGATGACAGTTACCCACGCTAGTGACGGGGTTGAGGCTTTAGAAGCAATCCTCAGCGAACCCCCCGATTTAGTAGTCTTGGATATTGTCATGCCCCGAATGAATGGTTATGAGGTTTGCCGTCGCTTAAAATCCGACCCGAAGACCCAAAATGTCCCTGTGGTTATGTGTTCCTCCAAAGGAGAAGAATTTGATCGCTACTGGGGAATGAAACAGGGAGCAGATGCTTACATTGCCAAACCGTTTCAGCCAACTGAACTGGTAGGAACAGTCAAACAACTGCTGCGAGGATAAGGATAAAGAAAGCATGGTTAGTAAACCGGACTTTTTGGTGGGCAGTGGAGATGATCAATTTCGTCCTGAATTTCAGGTCGAAAGTCCTGAAGGTGAATTGCATTTGCGATTTTTTATTCCCTCGCATCAGGAGTTTGCACTACTGGCAACAGGGATTCGCGAAGTCATCGAACTCAGCCCTGACAGAATTACCCCCATTCCTAATGCTTCGCCTCTACTTTTGGGTACTCTAAATTTACGAGGTCGAGTTATTTGGGTGGCAGATTTGGGGCAGTTTCTTGGAGATGCAACGGCATTAAACACCGACAGAGCCGAAATACCCGTAATTGCAATTGAAGAACAAGAAACAATTGTGGGTTTAGCGGTAGATGAAATCGGCGGTATGGATTGGCTGGATGTCAAAAATTTAGTGGCACCAACTAATCTTCCCGATACAATGGCTCCGTTTCTACGGGGTGAATGGATGTTAAACGCAGAAAGCACTCAGTGTCTGCGACTGCTGGATCAGACCGCAATACTGCGGAGTGCGCGGTGGGCAGGATGAAATTCGGAGACAGTGAAATGGCAGCAAGTATAGAAGATTACGCGCAGATTTATCAGCAGGCTCTGACAGCCTATGCACAGCAAAGTTACGAAGAAGCAGCCACTTTAATCGACCAAGTGGTGATTTCTCTACCACAAGACCCCAATACCCATCTATTGCGGGGACATGTTTACTATGTGTTACAAAAATACGATATTGCCAAAGATGAGTATCAGAAAGTACTTGAATTAAGCAATGATGTCGAAATTGTTGGTTTTGCCAAAAATGGTTTAGAAAGTATTCATCAATACCAGGCACAGTTTGATGATATTGATGTATCTGATATCGAAGAAAATGAGCAAATCAATTTCTCTGATTTAGTCGAACCAGGGGAATTTGAAAGTCATCATGGAGATAACGAATCGCCATTTGGAGATTTAAATAATAGTAGTTTTGACTTAAATGCTCTTGGTGACAGCTATGGAAGCGGGAATGTATTTGAAGATTACTCTACAAATAATCCTTTTGACATCCCCACTGATAGTGCGGTGCTGGAAACTCTCTCTGAGGAGATTTCAGGAAATTTAGATGAAAATCCTTTTGCATCTGTTGCTAAGGGGAAATCTCAGCCCAACCAAGCTACAAGTCATGCAGATGAAGAAGAAAAACCGACTGGCTTAGAATTGCCTGAATTTTGGCAAGATGAAATTCCTACTAATAGTTTTACTAGCAACACAATTGATAGTAATAATTTAATTTCCGAAGATATGAATAATTCACCCTTCGAGGAATTAGATTTACCTTTAAGTACAACTTTTGAAACTCCTACCTCACTTTTTGGAGAAACAAACGAAGCTGATACCGCAGGCAATTTTAAATTTAATATAGATAGTATTAATGATGAGACGCAATATATCAGTAAAAAAAGAGATCAAGAAGTAGGAGCGGGAACTGATAAAGATACTTCCCAAGTTCACAGCCAAGATAACTTTGTTGCCAACAAGCTTGAGGATGACAGCGAAAATATTGCTCAATCAACTACAGAGACGCACACACGCCCCGCAGAGTTTTCAACCTTTAGCATTGATTTAAATCAAGAAGGAAAAACCTCTGACTCTGGAAACACCGCGTCACGAGATAGTTTTGATGCCGATGACAGTTTTGATTTTGAAGCCTTTGAGTCAGCCTTTGGCTCAGATAGTCTAGCAGACAACAAACCTTCAGCGACTGGAGACATTAGTAATGTTACTGGTAATATTACTAGCGGCAAAACTCCTCAGGAGAAAAATGTTGAATTTTTAGACGATTTTGATGATTTTGATGATTTTGGAAATATTCCTGGATTTGATTTAACTGGAGAATCAACTTTTGGGGCTTCGCAACAGCTGCATTCAAATTCGTTTGATGCCGTGAAATCATCAGCAGATAAATCTTTTGCGAAATCAAAAAGCAAAGAAACAAGTAGTAACTTTGGCGATTCTTTAGGAGAATCACTTAACTTTGGCAATACCAGTAGTAAGCGAAATCTAGGCAAATCTAACCCTGGAGGGGAACGCGAAGATGAATTATTTAGCATCACCTCCACCCAAGAATCAGTACCAATTTTCACCCAATCTGATGTCAGCCACATTGAACCCCAAGTCAGTGTCGAGCAGGGTTTGCTAGCACCTTTAGAAAATGCTCCCTTAGAGACAAAACAATGGTTTATTGCGGGTACTGTGGGCGTAATTTCTGCCCTTGCCGTAGCATCTGTGAGCTTTGTCTCAGCTAATTTTTTCTCCAAACCGGAAGAACGCGCTCCCATTCGCAATACAGGGTTGGTAATGGCGTTAGCTGCGGGGTTGGCGGGGTGTGCAACTACTCGATTTATGGGTAACCTGACATACAAGCAAATTCGTCGCACCACCAAAGATTTACAAAACCAATTTGATGCGGTGCGCCAAGGAAACCTGGAAGTACAAGCTACTGTGTATTCCGAAGATGAATTCGGACAATTAGCAGCTGGCTTTAACGAAATGACTCGCGTAATTTTTACCACCACCAGTGAGGCAACACGAAAAGCCCACGAGCAGGAAGAAGCAAAAGAAAACTTGCAACGGCAGGTAATTCGCTTGCTTGACGACGTGGAAGGTGCCGCGCGAGGTGACTTAACAGTGCAAGCAGAGGTGACGGCAGATGTTTTAGGTGCGGTTGCAGATGCTTTTAACTTAACAATTCAAAATTTGCGCGATATCGTCCAACAGGTGAAAGTCGCCGCCCGAGAAGTCACCAAAGGAGCAACAAATTCGGAAACATTTGCACGGGCGTTATCAACTGATGCATTGCGTCAAGCAGAAGAATTAGCTGTTACCTTAAATTCGGTACAGGTAATGACAGATTCGATTCAGCGAGTGGCAGAAGCAGCACGCGAAGCAGAAACAGTCGCGCGAGATGCCAGTGAAATCGCTCTCAAAGGTGGCGAAGCGGTGGAAAATACTGTGGCGGGTATTTTAGAAATTCGCGAAACAGTAGCAGAAACTACTCGAAAAGTCAAGCGATTAGCAGAATCATCGCAAGAAATTTCCAAAATTGTGGCTTTGATTTCGCAGATTGCTTCGCGTACCAACTTGCTGGCACTAAACGCATCGATTGAGGCGGCACGTGCGGGTGAAGCAGGACGTGGTTTTGCCATCGTTGCGGATGAGGTTCGTCAGTTGGCAGATAAATCGGCAAAATCGCTGAAAGAAATCGAACAAATCGTGATGCAAATTCAAGGCGAAACCAGTTCGGTAATGACGGCGATGGAAGAAGGGACACAGCAAGTAATTACAGGTACGAGACTGGCTGAAGAGGCAAAACGATCGCTTGATAACATTATCCATGTTGCCAACCGCATTGATATTCTCGTGCGATCAATTACTGCTGACACTGTAGATCAAACGGAAACCTCCCGTGCTGTGGCGCAGGTAATGCAATCGGTAGAATTAACAGCGCAAGAAACCTCACAAGAAGCACAACGAGTTTCTGGTGCATTACAACACTTGGTAGGTGTATCTCGAGACTTGATTGCATCTGTGGAACGTTTCCGTGTTGAAACTGCCGAATCAAGATAAATAGTCAGTTAGGAGTTAATAGTTAGTGGTTAATAGTTCAGAGTCAATGTGAGAATTTAGGAATTAAAAGATTAGGATATTATCACTCATAACTCACGGTGCTGAATTAAAAACCTACAAATGAATAATTCCTAACTGAAAATTTACAACTCTAACGAAGAACTATTAACTCCTTTACTAATAATTATTAACTCATAACTATTAACTTTAAAAATTATGTTACCGGAACAACAACAGCGTATTTTAGGTTATTTCATCGAAGAAGCCAGAGACCACCTAAATACTATTGAACAAGGTTTGTTAAACCTGCAAGGGACTTTAAATGATCCAGAAATGATTAATGAAGTTTTCCGGGCAGCACATTCAATTAAAGGTGGTTCAGCCATGCTCGGCTTAAGCAGTATTCAAAGAACTGCACACCGATTAGAAGATTGTTTTAAGGTTTTAAAAGAAAATCCGATTCAAGTTGATCAAAAATTGGAGTCTTTATTTCTTGGTGTTTCTGATACTTTAAAATCACTATTAGAGCATCTCAGTGGTCCCTTTAGCTTATCAGAAGAAACTGCTAATACTATCATGTCAGAAGCCGAACCTGTATTTGGTTGGCTACATGAACATTTAGAGTTATTAGTTGGGGAACAAGGCGGTACTATCAACATTGAAAAACCCGAATTATTCACGACACCTACACCTACATTAACACCGACTCCTACACCAATTCAGTCAACTATCACACCTCTTGCGAGTGGAGATAGCTGGCAGCAGTTTCAAAACCAAGTGCTGCAAAAATTGAGAAACATGTTGCAATTATTTAAACAAGAACCCACACCTGAAAATCGCAAAGGATTGGAGGCTTGCTGTCAGTATTTAGCAATAATAGGTGATGATTTAAATTTAACTAATTGGTGTCATTTGTGCCGAGCTTGTGGTAGTGCGATCGTTAACCAAGATAATAGTTATTTGACGCTAGCGAAAGTTGTAATTACAGATATTAAACAAGCGCAAGAGCTTGCTTTAACAGGTAGAGATGCCGAAATCAAAATTAGTCAACAACTTGAAGTGTTGCTGGGTGTACCAGAAATTGAATTATTAGAACTGAGTAGTGATTTTCTTGAGGAACTCACTACTGGTTCTCAGACATCTGAGGATACAGAAGCTAATACAATTGCTGATGATATTTATGATTTTATGACCCATGCTGGCTTGGATATTGAAGATAGTGATCATAATATTGATTCGCTGTTTGAAATGTCTGATGATTTCAATCATCAAAATACAGCAGAGGAAGATTTGTTATCAACAAAAGATGAAGATGTTGTTGAGTCTTTATTTGAACTATCAGAACAAATGGACTCTGAGACTACAAATATTGTCGATTTAAACTCTGAATTGGTAACAGCAGATAGCAATGACAATATCAATTCACTCTTAGAGTTGTCTACGCAAATAGATGGGGATTCGCAAGAGACGTTATTTACTACTAAAGATATTACCCAAGATAAGAATGAAAATATTAACTTCCTGTCTATCGATATTGAAGATATTGATGTCGAAAGTGTAGATGATGAGTTAGGAGAAGCCGCAATAACTAATATTATTCTCGATTCTCATGGCCCCGAAGTTGGTATTGCTGAGCTTACTGAACTTGATGAACTATTTAAAGATGATGCACCCGAACTTGATGGGAATTGGAACGGGGAAGAAAATGTAGATATAGTAGTTACCAATGAAGCAAATTCAGAGGAAAGTGAAACTGATACTGAGGCTGCTGGAGAAGTTGAAGATTTACTAATATTTGAAGATAGCACTAGCATTCACGAACATGCTGCTAATGGTAGTGAAGAATTAACCATAATGCAGCTATTTGGAAATTTTTTGGATGAGGATGAACCAACATTAGAAAAACCTTCAGAATCAGCCGCAAGTGGAGAATTAAGTCACGATATTCCGGAGGAATTAAGCAATGCTTATCGTGAGATGCAAGACTATACAATTATTGCGCCAATTCCCGAAGAATTTGAGTTTTTAGATGATTTAGAGACTACTAATATAAACTTAATGGAAACGGAAGATAATTTATTTTCTTCTGGTTTTAATGATAACTTAGAATTTTCTGATAAAAATTTTCCAGATAGCCCTGATAATATAAATATTAATAATAGTAAAGCATCTGAATATCGGGTTCAAGACTTAGCTAGTAGTGGAGATAGCAATCTGGTAAGTTCTCCACAATCTAATGATGAATTTGACCCAGAATTTGACCAATTGCCAGCAGAAAGTAAATTAGAACTAAACGAAATTGTTCATCCTGTAGAACAGGAAGATGTAGACATAGCGACTTTTAATAGTGTAGAAAAACAATTAGAATTTGATGACTTCTTAGCAAATTCAGAAAGTAATGACAGTTTATCTACAAATCCAGCAGCAGATACATTAGATATGCTGTTTGATAGTCTTGAACCCGAAGTTATTGAGTTTGCCCATGGGGAACTTTCTCAGCAGCAAGATGATATAGTTGACTTCTGGGCACAAACAGAATTAGTACAAGAACAGCAATCATTAGAACCTGAATCTAATGCAGATATTGGTAAAGCATTAGAGGAAAGTTTATTTGAAGTAACTTTGTATCATGAGATTTTTGAGACAAGTCAAGATGCTGCTATTTCTATGAACGAAAGTGGTGATTTCGAACTGGATGATTTAGATATTTCTTTCCCGGAAACAGAAGAATCGTTTGATTTCTTTGATGATGAGGCAGGCGATTTATTTGAGGAATTAACACCGTCTCAAATCATACCATTATCTGCCGCAGAAATTGATACAAATGAATCGCCTAATTATGCACAACAACCAGAATCACTTGAGTTCACACCAGAATTTACGCAAAATATATCAACTACAACCGAGAATATAGATAATGAGAGTGCATCTCTAGAAATCGACATAGCTAGTGTAGAAACTAAAATAGTTATATTCCATAAATCAGATGATGCAGATTTTAATAATGAAAACGATAGTCATCAAAATTTAGGTGATAATTTATTCGATGAAGAGAAAAGTAATCATAATATTTTAGAAAATGAACCTACAGCACTAACTAATGCAGAAATTGATTTCATTGATAATTTATTTGGCGAAAGCACAGTTCCCCAATTAGGCGAAGAACATCCAGACGAAAATAATAAGAATAATTTTGATAAAAGTAATATTCCAGAAAGTAAAAATTTACTTCCTTTTATAGCAGAAACTGATATACATACAAACGAAAGTGTTTTACCAAGTCTGAATACCCAATCCGAGATTACAGATAATGTGGAACATTTGCAGGAAAGCTTCGAGGAAAGTTTAGAAGCTTCCATGGAAACACATATTTCTGAAAAATCAGAAACTTCTATCCCAGAGACTATCCCATCAAAAGATGTACCATTAATTGCAGTAGAAAATTCTAGTTTCGCTAGCGAAGAAATTAATAACCTGGAAAAAGAAGCAAGTGAGGATGAGGATTTTGCAGCCCTGGATGCACTGCTTGGTAACGATACTACACCTAAATCCAATGCTGATTCCCTAGAGGATGAGGATTTTGCAGCCCTGGATGCACTGCTTGGTAACGATACTACACCGAATGTGACTTCTGGTTTTACAGCAGGCGCAGCAACAGTTATGGGTGCAACAACTGCTAAAACCGATCATCTGGATGAGTTTGGCGACTTAGAAAAGCTACTAGCCGATGCCGATCAAAGTATATCAGCACCAACTACAGGAGCAAATGCAGCAAAAACTCAACGTGTGACAGCAAGGCGCACTGCGAGATTTGAGCAATTAATGAAAGTCCCAGTTAAGCACCTTGATGACATGAGTAACCTGGTTGGGGAGTTAGTGGTTAACCGCAACACCTTAGAACAGGATCAAGAACGCTTACGTCAGTCACTCGATAATTTGCTGATTCAGGTTCACCATTTATCAGATGTGGGAGCCAGGATGCAGGAATTATATGAGCGATCGCTTTTAGAAGCATCATTGTTAGCAACTCGTAAAGGTAGCTTTAGTAATACTGCTAATGTCGTTAGCCATAAAGACACCGATCGCGGTTTCTCAGAACTAGAGATGGACAGGTTTACACCCTTCCACACCTTATCTCAAGAAATGATTGAGTTAATTGTCCGAGTACGGGAGTCAGCCAGCGATATTGATTTTGTGACTGAAGAAACCGAACGGGTAGCGCGACAGTTTCGCCAAGTGACGACTCAACTACAAGAAGGGTTGACGAGAGCGAGAATGGTTCCCTTCTCCCAAGTTACCGATCGCGTCAAACGTGGGGTACGCGATAATGCGATTAAATGCGGTAAACAGGTGGAATTAGTTATCGAAGGTCAAGATACTCTCATCGATAAGATGATTTTAGAGCATTTGACCGATCCGCTTGTACATATGTTGAATAATGCGATCGCTCATGGCATCGAAACTCCGGAAGAAAGACAAAGTAAAGGCAAATCTCCGGTAGGTACCATCACTGTTCGCGCTTTCCATCAAGGGAACCAAACTGTTATTTCTGTCAGTGACGATGGCGCGGGAATTGATCCCGAACAAGTTAAGCAAAAAGCAATTAGGGTTGGCTTAATTACCCCCGCACAGGCAAAAACAATGCCACGTATTGAAGTATACGAACTATTATTCCAACCTAATTTTAGTACCAGAGATCAAGCTGATGATTTGGCTGGTCGTGGTGTGGGAATGGATGTAGTACGTACTAGTATTAGCGAAATTCGAGGCACAATTAATACTGATTCGACTCTGAACAAAGGTACAAATTTCACAATTCGTTTACCCCTAACCCTAAGTATTTGTAAAGCCCTCAGTTGTGTCTCCGATAAAGCACGAGTCGCTTTTCCCATGGATGGTGTCGAAGACACTCTCGATGTACCAGTCAGAAATATCCAGAAAAATTCTGCCGGTGAATCATTCATTTATTGGCGCGATACCCAGCTACCTTTCAAACCACTCAAAGACCTATTAACTCTAAACCGTCAACTCAGTCGAGGTAGTGTTTACGGAGGGAATCGCGATGATGACATGGTATCAGTTGTTGTCATCCGCTCCGGGAATACACTAATTGCCCTGCAAGTAGACCAAGTATTAAGCGAGCAGGAAATAGTAATTAAGCAATTTGAAGGGCCAGCACCTAAGCCCATAGGTGTAGCAGGTGCTACCGTACTTGGGGATGGTCGCATTATGCCCATTGCCGATGTTTTGGAGATTATTGATATTTTCCAAGGACGGACATCGAAACAAAGTGCTGTGACTATTTTCGACGCTCCCAACAATGGTAGTACGGATAATATGGGTGCGAAAATTGACCCAACTGTATTAATTGTTGATGACTCAATTACAGTGCGGGAATTGCTCTCACTATCGTTTAATAAAGCTGGCTACCGGGTGGAACAAGCCCGTGATGGACAGGAAGCTTGGGATAAATTGCGTTCTGGTTTGCCTTGCGATATCGTCTTCTGTGACATCGAAATGCCCCGTTGCGATGGACTAGAGCTACTTTCACGGATTCAAAAAGAACCCAGTCTCAATCATTTACCGATCGCAATGCTGACTTCGCGAGGTGCTGATAAGCACAAACAAATGGCAATTAATTTAGGTGCTAGTGGTTATTTCACTAAACCCTATCTTGAAGAAGCATTACTGGAGGCGGCAGCACGAATGCTTAAAGGTGAAAAGCTAGTTAGTAATGGTTAATCGGATTGGAAATTGAGGATTGGAAATTAGAGATTTGGGATTGACAATTCCAAATCTAATTTTTTTTGCCATTCAGAAACATAAAGTCATTTAAATCACGTCTGAGTAATCACAAATTAATAACTGTTATAATTTTGAACTTCCGATCCAAATATTCATCCTCGTTTGACACAAATGAATAAATATATTCAATATATTCAAAAGTATATTTCAAAATACATTCAAAAATTTACTCCTGGATTACATCAGTTTGTTGTAATTTTTATGACAACAACACTCTTGTTAAGATTTATACTGACACCAGCGATCGCAGTAGTCAAAGATGATACAAAACTATTTTTTCATGAAACTGTGGAGAATATAGTAGTCAGGAATCAGAATCAAGAATCTAAAAAGAAAGTACCAGGTAAAAATATGACTGCGGAAACATCCTTAACTTATCCAATTAGCCGTAAAGACAGTCAAGTTGATGAATATCATGGGATAAAAATTAGTGATCCCTATCGTTGGTTAGAGAACCCTGACTCTCCGGAAACCCAGGCTTGGATAAAAGCACAAAATCAAGTGACTTTTGGTTATCTAAATCAAATTCCCGTTCGAGATCAAATTAAGCAACGTTTGACTAAACTTTGGGATTACGAAAAGTACAGCATTCCCTTTAAAGAAGGTAAGCGCTATTTTTATTTCAAAAACAACGGCTTACAGAACCAAAGTGTTCTCTATACTCTCGACAATCTTGATGATGAACCCAAAGTTTTACTTGATCCGAATACGCTTTCTGAAGATGGAACTGTTGCATTATCTGGTTTATCGGTAAGTGATGATGGTAAATATTTAGCATATGGTTTATCAGTGTCGGGTTCCGATTGGCAAGAATGGAAAATTCGTGAAATTGAAACTGGGAAAGATTTAGAAGAGACGTTGAAATGGATTAAATTTTCTGGCGCATCCTGGACAAATGACAGTCAAGGCTTTTTCTATAGTCGTTATGACGAACCAAATCAAAAAAGCAAATTAGAGGATATCAATTATTTTCAAAAGCTTTTTTATCATCGACTTGGCACTCCCCAATCTGAGGATATTTTAATTTACGATCGCCCAGAACATAAAGAATGGGGTTTTGGTGGTAATGTAACGGAAGATGGTAAATTTTTGATTATTTCTGTGTGGCAGGGAACTGATTCTCGCAATTTAATTTTCTACAAAGATTTGACCAAACCCAATACAAAAGTTGTCGAATTAATTAATCAGTTTGAATCTGACTTTAGCTTTATTGATAATGATGGTAGTACATTCTATTTTCGTACTGATTTAGATGCACCACGCGGACGAGTAATTGCTATTAATACCAAAAATCCGACTCGTCCAAATTGGCAGGAAGTTATTCCTCAAGCAACCGAAACACTGGAAAGTGTAGGAATTGTCAATAATCAATTTGTTGCTGATTATCTCAAAGATGCCCGCAGTCAAATTCAAATTTTTGACCTCAAAGGAAAATTAGTACGTGAGGCAAAATTACCGGGAATTGGTTCCGTAGGAGGCTTTGCTGGGAAACGCAACGACACGGAAACATTTTATAGCTTTACTAACTTCACCACTCCGGGAACCATATATCGTTACAACATGGTGACGGGAGAAAGTAGTATTTTTCGACAACCAACAATTAAATTTAATCCCGCAGATTACGAAATTAAACAAGTTTTTTATGACAGCAAAGATGGTACGAAAATACCAATGTTTATTGTGCATAAAAAGGGAATTAAATTAGATGGCAATAATCCCACTTATTTATATGGATATGGTGGTTTTAATGTTTCACTCACACCAAATTTTTCAGTTAGTGCTTTGGTGTGGATGGAAATGGGTGGTATTTATGTGATGCCAAATTTGCGCGGTGGTGGCGAATATGGCGAAGAATGGCATCAAGCTGGCATGAAGAAAAATAAGCAAAATGTATTTGATGATTTTATTGCCGCCGCAGAATGGTTAATTGCCAATAAATATACTAAACCAGCTAAGTTAGCAATTGGAGGAGGTAGTAATGGTGGACTTTTGGTTGGTGCTTGTATGACTCAACGCCCTGATTTATTTGCTGCCGCATTACCCTCTGTTGGTGTGATGGATATGTTGCGATTCCATAAATTTACGATTGGCTGGGCTTGGATTTCGGAATATGGTTCACCAGAGAAGCTTGAGGATTTCCAGACTTTATATCGCTACTCACCACTGCATAATTTAAAGCCAGGTACAGCTTATCCTGCTACATTAATTACTACCGCAGATCATGACGATCGCGTTGTTCCTGCCCATAGTTTTAAGTTTGCGGCGGCACTACAAGCTGCCCATCGCGGCAATGCGCCTGTGTTGATTCGGATTGAAACCAAAGCCGGACATGGTGCGGGTAAACCCACAACAAAAGTGATTGAAGAATCGACAGATAAGTGGGGATTTTTGGTTAAAGTCTTGGGAATGTCAAGTTAATATACAGTCTTTAGTATAATAACCGCCAAATTCTCAAAGTGCGATCGCTTCCACCACTAGCAATAACTTTACCATCTTTGCTAAATACAAAAGATGTAACTCCATCCTGGTGTTTCGCCAGGGTGCGAATATTTTTGGCAGTGATATAATTCCAGAGTTTGATGGTTTTGTCACTGCTACTACTGGCTAAAGTCATGCCATCAGGACTAAAAGCTATCGCACTTACTTCTCCTGTATGTCCTTCCAAATTACGGAGAAATTTGCCATTTTCCAGATGCCAAATTTTAATTATTCTGTCACTACTGCCACTAGCAAGATATCTACCGTCAGGACTAAAGGTAACTGCTGTCACTTTTTCCCGATGTCCTTTAAAAATGCCCAGTTCGCGTCCAGTTTCCAAATTCCATAATTTAATGGTTGCATCAAAACTACCGCTCGCCAAATATTTACCATCGGGGCTAAATGCCACGCTTCTGACAGTCGCTTCATGTCCAGTTAAACTGTAGATTTGTTCACGGGTGGCGATATTCCAAATTTTGATACTTTTATCATCGCTACCACTCGCCAGATATTTGCCATCAGCACTAATGGCAACTGTATGAATTGCAGCTTGATGCCCCACCAAAGTACCTATTTCCTGCCCATTCACCAGGTTCCAGAGCTTAATGGTGCTATCTTCACTCCCACTCGCCAGGATTTTACCATCAGCACTAATGGCGATCGCATTTACTTGTTGATTATGTCCTGATAATGTCGCCACCGCCTGTCCTGTTTCTAAACTCCATAGTTGAATGGCGCGGTCATTTGTACTAGCAATTGTCTTGCCATCAGGAGTAATGGCTATTGATAAAACACTACTTAAATAACCTCGAATAGTAACTGCCAAGCTAAAATCAGGCATCATTGTCTTCCGACCAATTGTATCAGCGGTGAGGCGATCGGGTTGACTGAGGTTGGAGGGACTCACAGCATCAAGATGAAATTGCTTATACCAAAACTCTCCCAATACTAATAATAGGACTCCAGCCATCGCGACAACTGCCACTTGGAGTTTGTTGCGAGAAAAGTAAGAGGAATGAGAACTAATTGGTGATGAATGCAATCCTGGGCTCAAATCTTGCAGCACTTCATCAGCCGATTGATAGCGTTGGTGAATATCTTTTTTCAATAACTTATTTAAAACCAACACAAATCCTTCGCTCAGGGGTACTGTCACATAATTTTGCCAGTAGCTTACCCAAGCATAACCATGTTCTGTCCACAACTTAAATGGGGAAATACCAGTGAGCAAATGGAATACAGTAGCGCCTAAACTAAATAAATCGCTCGCTGGATATGCAGCACCATCACGAATTTGTTCGATTGGTGAATAACCATGTGAACCAATCGAAGTCCCCATTTTCGCCTGGAATTTTGCTGTTAACTGCTTTGATGAGCCAAAATCAATTAAAGCTAATTGCTTGCTATTTTGACGACGGATAATGTTTTGTGGTTTGATGTCACGATGAATGACTCCACGAGTATGAATAAACTTGAGTACGGGTAATAAATCCAGTAAAATCTGACGAATTTCTGCTTCTGTATACAGTGAACCTTGGGTATCTGCCCTCAAAGCCGTGGAATTTCCAAATGGTAATTGAAAGCTTTTATTTTTTTTACCTTGACGACGTGCATTCAACTCCCGTAGTAAATTTTGTCCATCAATATATTGCTGAACTAAATACAGATAGCTATCTTCTTCAAAGTAAGCTATTAGCGTGGGAATTTGGGTATGTTCGCCTAATTCTTGCAATCGCCGTGCTTCTTTGTGAAATAGTTCGATCGCTTTTTTAAGTGCCCAACTTCCTTCAGCTTTGGGAGCTAATTGCTTGATAACACAAGTCTCTTCAAGTTTATCAATGTCTTCTGCTAAATATGTTTTGCCAAATCCACCCTCATCGGAAAGTACGCGCATGACACGAAAACGGTTTCGTAACAATGGCACTAATGGAGTACGACAAGATTGGCAAAATCTATTACCATCGGGATTAACTGGATTTTCGCAATCAGGATTTAAGCAGCAGATTGTCATTTGAAAAGTCCAACTGCATAGGCATTATCATGAAATTTTAAATATCACTAATATCAAAATAATTCAGTTTATCACTATCCCTAATATACCCAACTTCTAGGAGATGTTGAGCAGCGTTTATTTATCAATAATTGGGGATTGCTAAATAAAAATCAGGACATTTTTATCAATAACTTATCAACATTTTGGAGAGAAAACATAAAATCAGGCTGTTTTGTTATTATACAAAGACTATTTTAAAAAACAGCGTAATTCTTTATATCTTCTTTGTAATTTCCGAATAAACTAGGATTCCTGAGTTATGAATTAGCAAAATTTGTGGTTTATTTATAGTTTATTTATAATTGCTAAATATTCTGTAATTAAACCAACAAAAATCATGAATCAAATCATACAAATAGATATCCCCGACTTCTAGAAGAAACCGGGGATATTATATTTACCAGATAAAAACAGGAAAATATTCAACATGAACTATTAACTAACTTTTCGGTTTGGGGTTTTTAATTTGTATTTGCTTGAGCTTTTTTCGCCATTCGCGAATTGCGATCGCAGTTCGAGTTACAGGTGAAACATAACCTTCGGGAATTTCTTCGCTATTACTGTTACCAGTAGCGCTGAGTCGCTGGGAAGTCATGCAGTTGGAGAGAGTTGGCAAATAAGATTCCATGCCCAAATCCCACATAACATCTTCAGTTGTTTTATACCTTTCCTCCAAAGGAATTTTCACCATTTTGGTTAATACTTGGGCAAAATGTTCACTAATTTGTACTTCTCTTTGCCAAGATATTTCTCCCGTATCCGCATCATAATCAAATTCCAAAGGTGCTTTTCCAGTCAGCAAAAATAGACTTGTTACACCAACAGCATAAATATCACTAGCATAAACTGGACGCAAGGAAAATTGCTCTGGGGGTGCAAAACCCATTGTGCCGACAAAATTGGTTGTAGCACTTTTTGATTCTCCATCGCTGTTTTTGACGAGTTCCTCCTTCACCGCTCCAAAATCGATTAACACCAACCTGCCATCATCGTCACACCGCAGTAAATTATGTGGCTTAATATCACGATGAATTACGCCATTTTTGTGGATATATTGGAGAACTGGTAATAATTCTCGTAAAAATTGCTTTACTTGAGCTTCATTTTTAGTACCATTTTTGCGGATTTCTCGGGCAATAGTTAAACCACGTACATATTCTTGAACTAAGTAAAATTCACCATTAGTTTCAAAATAATCCAATAACATCGGTATTTGGGAATGAGTGCCCAATTTTCCCAGTGTTTTAGCTTCCTTTTCAAAGCGTACACAAGCACGTTGCCAACTTTTAGGTTTTGTCACCTTGGGACAAAGTTGTTTAATCACGCATAGCGGATTCCCTGGTAAACTCATGTTCTTGGCTAAGAAGGTGACACCAAACCCACCTCTACCTAAAATACGGAGGATTTCATAGCGATCGCGAAACAGGAGCTTGGAACCGCACAACTGCCCAAGCTGGGTTTCTTGTAAGATATCGTCGTGAAAATTAGACACTTTCTGGGAGAAGTGATTCATTAGCAATTAGATAGGTTCAAATTTAAGATATTAGACTAATAACTGAAATTAATAGCTAATGTGTAATGTCTTTAATTTATCCACAAATACAGCTTGCCGCTAGTAGCATTACTGTATCTTTGCAAAAACCTAACCTTTTATCCAAGTATCCGGGATTTGCTCTTCAAAGCATGTAAATTATACAGAAAAGTCAGAGAAATAGAGCGGAAATTATCTTACTTCTCTGTATCCCCTACCCACTATTAAATTTTTCCAGAAGTTAAGGAACTGCGATCGCAATTAAATTATTCTCTGGTAAAAAATTCTGATAGCATCCTTCATCAGAAAGAACTACAATCAATTCCAATGAATAATCGGGTGGTATTTGTAAATCTGCCCAGGGTACGGCTAATTCTAAACAGTTATCTAACCCGACTTGAGCGCGGCTGGTGCGATAGTGCCATTGATAATGTTCCCCAGCTTCTTGAAACTGTACCGATTGCGAGAGTAAATTAATTTGCAAATGGTGATGATACAAATAATTGAGAGGGGCAATATCAGGTACTTCCGCGATGGGCATGGGGCTGTTGTGCATGGTTTGGTGAGGATAAAACCACAGCAAATTTAATTCCGGTGGTAACTCTTTCCCCGGTTGTACTCCTGTCTTCAAATCCAGTCGCAAGTAAAAATTAAAATGGTCTACACCATACCACAAACGCTGGATCACACTGCTGTTGTGCATGGTTCCCCTGGCACCACCAATTTCAATGCGTCCGGCTTTGTCCCAGTCCTGTTCATCAGCTTTGCCATTAATTACGGGATGAATAAAGCTTTGCGGACGACAATCTCCCCTGATTGCGTGACTTTCTAGAGGTTGGCGCAGATATGCGGGTACTGGCTCATTTAATGCTTGGTAAATACCGCAGAGATGTTCGCGAAATAGTTGGTCAAAAATGGCATCTTGGTTCGAGGAATGTCCTTCACCAAACCACCAAAACCAATCGGAGCCTTCAGCAGCATACAATGCTTCCCAAGCGGCAGGATTAACCTCTTCGGTGGCTTCAGGATGTTTGGCCATGACTTCCCGTGCGGCTTTAAGGTAGTCCCAGGCACGATTTTTCACGGGGTCACCAATCCAGGTGGTAAAGCTGCCATCCACCCAAGAGCCACTATGCAATTTTTCTCCGGGAATTGTCGCTGTGGCGGGGAATTTGTCCAGAAATTCGCTCACTGTCACTAGTTGCAGGTGTGGTTCATTACTCAGACTTTGATACAGGGCTTCGAGGAAAGGTTTACCATCTTGCTGGTAAAATTCCCAACAATTTTCACCATCTAGAGCAATTGTCACCAACCAAGGCTTTTCTGGGTCGCGATCGCGTTGCATTTTGTGGATGGTTTCTAAATGTCCCACCAAGTCGGATGCTGCTTGCTTGGGGGGCATGGAACCATAAGTAAAACCAATTAAATCGGATAAACGGTGGTCGCGGAAAACAATTGCTAAGTCTCCAGTGGGTGTATTGAGCCGATAGGGACGGTAAAGCAATTCCGGCTCGATGACATTACCCGCACCATCGCGGTGGAAAAAGTGCTGCAAAGTCCAACCCAAAACGGCTTCGTCTGAGCAAATCCACTGAAAACCCTGTTTAATAATATACGGCAATACCGAGGGACTAACCGACTGTTCTGAAGGCCACAATCCTCGTGGTTCTCGCCCAAACCTATCTGTATATAAATCCCAAGCTTTCCGTAAATGCCGAGGAATATCCTCTGCCCATTGAAACCGGGTTTCCGGCAATGTCATATTTGCCACAGCTACCCTTCCAGAATTAGTATCCGCCAGCAAAGGCATAATCGGGTGAGTGTAGGGTGTAGTTGTCACCTCCAATTGTCCTGCTGCTTGCATTTTCCGGTGTTGGGGGATAATGCGACGGAGAATTTCCCGTTGTTTCGAGTATATACGTTGGCGATCGCTTAAGCTAAAACCTCGATCCTGTTGTAACCAAGCCGCAATTTCCGGATCATCCCAAAACAAAGGATCAATCCAAGCTAAATTGTGCCAAGCCAATAAATCGCTGTAATCTTGGGGTTGCCAATTTTCTAAACACCAACTATTTCCCTCTTCCTGACGCTGGTTGTAGAGTTCGGCGTAGCGAGGATGGGGATCAATTAAGGTATGGTGATTGGCATCAAAAAAATGCTGAATAATAAACTCACGCAAATTGCGATCGAGTTTTTCTGTCGGTGTCAAACTTGCTTCTAAATAGGGATCAAATGCATTCCCAGCAATATAATCTTCCAATTGCAATATCAGGGAAGGCACCAAATTCACCGTTTGATGTAACTTAGGGTACTTTTCTAAAATCAGTACCAAATCCAAATAGTCTTTAGTACCATGCAATCTGACCCAAGGTAAGCGGTATCTTTTCTCACCAGAGAATGCGCCACTATTACCAGGAGACTTATACAGAGGTTGATGCTGATGCCAAATAAAAGCGATATATAAGGGATGAGGCATGGGGGAGTGAGGGAGAGAGAGTAAGGGGCAGAGGGGTAAGGGAGAAAAGGGTAAGTGTCACATAGTGTACTTTACCCTATGGGAAAGACTACGCCAGAGTGAGATAATACTACTCTGCAAGCGGTTTGCATTGTTATAGCGCAGAAGGGAAGCGATACAAATTACCCTTTCTCCATTACCCTTTTCGCTTTCCCCATTTTCCTAAATTACTTGTTCAACTTCAGCAATTTCGGGAATCATTTCTTTGAGACGGCGTTCCAAACCCATACGTAGAGTCATTGTAGAACTAGGGCAACTACCACAAGCACCCTGTAAACGTAACTTAACAATGGGACCATCAAGTTCCACAACTTCCACATTACCACCGTCCGACATTAGGTAAGGGCGCATTTCATCTAGCACTTTTTCAACATTGTCTAGAGTTAGTTCCATAATTTGTCACCTTGTAATTTGTAATTTAATGATGGTCTAATTAGCCAAAAAATTTTTCAAGCATTGCTAGAACCATCCTAGACCGAATTTAGGGAAGGGGGAAGGAAGAAAGGCTAAAGGCAACTGGGAGCATCCCAATTTTGCAAAAATATAATTTGTAGTGGGAGCCGTAAAGCTCTCTAATCTTCAGGAAGTGGGCTAGAATCCCGCACTACAAAAAAACAATTTACACATTTGGGATGCTTCCAAGGGAACAAGTATCAGATATTTTGAATTTGTCACTCATCCTTTTCTTTATTCCTCAGCCCCGACTATAATTTTGCTGATTCCAGAAGTTGAATATTGGAGTATGTAAATTCTGTAGTGCCAGCCATCGGACTTTCTTGGACAACTTGGTGCATCAACAGGTAATAATTACCAACTTTAGTGTAAGTATCCTGAAAGTTGATGCTTTCGCTAATTTCCTGGGTTTGGGCATTGCGAAAAATGGCTTCGTAGCGATCGCGAATATAACCTTCTCCGGTGTTAAAATTTGTATGATATACAAACACGGCAGATGTATTACCAATAGTTCGACTGATTTGGCAAATTTCTTGGCCACGGATTTTATATTGTAAATCAATCGAGTTTCCCTTGACGAATACTTCTATTGCACCTGTGTTGTCCTCTTCTCCAAATATAAACTCGTGCGTACCATATGCTTGTTCAAAATTAAGGCGCTGGCAAGTAATAGTTAAATCAGTTAACTGGGTGATAATTCCTTCTTGCACCTGTTTATCTGCAATACCCGTAACCTCTACAACCAAGTCGTGGTTAATCCGAGCATTGCCTGTATAAATTGCCTGATCTTGTTTCAATTCTACATTAGCAGTGTAGCCAGGAAAATTTTCATCCCACGTATAGCGACTTGCGTAAGCGGTTTGAAATAACTCACGGGCGTTAATTGGAGTTGTCATTGCAACCACTCTGAATTCACTGTTTTTTAGTTTAATAGTTATTGGCGATTAGATTTAGAGAATTTATCAAGTTGGGATTTTTATCCATGCAGAAGCAGAGGAATAGAAAAAGTTCCAGGAAATTAATTTCTCACTACTATTATGTAAGTGGTAGCTTCACGGTTACAGTTGTACCGATGCCTTCTTTACTATCAACTTTAATTTCTCCTCGGTGTATTTCTACACATCGTTTGACAATTGCTAATCCTAGACCTGTGCCTTGAATTTTACGCGAATTGGTAGCACGATAAAAGGATTCAAATAGATGTATTTTGTCTTGTTCGGGAATACCTATACCCCTGTCTATAATTTGGAAAATAGCCAGATGTTGCTGACAACTTACATCAAAGTTGACAGTACTTTGCGTGGGAGAATATTTAACAGCATTAGATAGTAAATTTGTGATCATACAATTGACTAATTCCTCATCTATATTCACCTGAGAACAGTCACCAATTATATTCAGGCTAATAATATGCTCTTTGCCAATACTAAATTGAATTAATTCGCGGATTTCTTGACAAAAACGTTCTAAATTTACAAGATTAGGGTGAAATTCTCCTTTGCCAATTTCATTACGACTGAGAAATAATATCTCATCTAACATTTTGAGCATCTGGTTAATGGCTTTGTCGATGCGTTGAAAATATTGAATTTTTTTATCTTCAGTTATATTTTCTTCATGGTAGCGTAGTAAATCAAGTGAAGTCACAATAGTACTCATAGGTGTGCGAAATTCATGGGACACCATTGCCACAAAGCTTGATTTAAGTTCGTTTAATTCTTGCTCTTTGCGAAGGGCAGCGCGAGTGCGTTCTTCACTTTCTTTTAACTGTACCAATATTTGTCCACGTTCAAATGCATAACGAATAGAACGTAGTAATCTTTGAATTGTCACTGCATCTTTGACAAGATAATCTTGTGCCCCTTCTGCCATTGCCTGTAGTCCGGAATCTTCATCATCCAAACCAGTTAATACTACTACTGGTATATTAGGTTCTACATAGCGAAATGTTCTGAGGGTATCGATTCCAGTGGAATCTGGTAAATACAAATCTAGTAAGATAATATCAAAGGTTCGTTTTTTTGGGCTAGAAACATCCTCATCTGTAAAATTTGATTCTCGACTACAAATTGCCATCGCTTCACTTAATCTGTCTACATGTGTTATTTGCCATTCTTCTGAATTGGAGCGCGCAAATATTCTGAGTATAATAGATGCATCTGTGAAACTATCTTCTACTAGTAAAATCCGAATTGTTTTTTTAGTCATAAAAATTGTGTCGAAAAAGTTGACTGCGATTTTGGATGAGTCGAACAATAATCTCTATGCTCAAATATTTTGGACTGAGAATATATTGAACCCTAAATTTATGTAAAATTTGCAATACTCTTAACTAAATAGGTGAGATTCAATATTTAATATATCGCGGAAATTCGCACAGTTTATGCTCTGTAGATAGTGGGAATACACTAATTCTACAAATTAATTACGTCAATTAAATTAGAATTTTATTTGAATAATTCTCTGCTTTCACACTAGAGATTACGTATCAGGTAGAAATTGGACTAATGTTAAGCAAAAATCATCAATTCAGCGAATTAACTGGATAAATTGCTTAATTTCCCTTGGCTTAGTGATGCTGTCAGGGTTATACCTCAGTTGTCACTCTCCGAGTATAATTAATAGAGGATGAAAAAGTAAAACTTGATAATTAATGTACGGCAATAGATGTAGAGCTACAAATACTGGAACATTTAGCGAGAGGTGTACATTCAACAACCCAAGTATATAGATGAATATTGTGCAGAGTCTCAAGACTTAATTTCAATAAGTAAGAAATGATGAATGTTTCAAATATTTACACTTCATATAGATTTATTGATTATTGAGTTGGGTTAGCCACAGTCGTAAATTTTGGCGTTGTTGTCCTTTAACATATCGAGATGCTTCTGTTAAAACTGCGCGTGGGAAAATTTGTCTTAGTTGAGCCAGCATTAGCATATTTTCGCAGTCGTTGATACATTCAACAACATAATAAATCGCTTCAATTGTTAACCATTCTGGCGTTGCTTCGAGTTCGCAAATAGGGAGACGCGCATTTTCTGCTGGTATCATTACGACAATAAGCTTTGAATCTGTTAATCCGAAAGGAAAGAATAATGCTTAAGGCGATTATACTGAGATCAAGTCTGGATAATTTAGTTATCATTAATTTCTCTTTGCGTTCCCGCTTCTCACAGGCTTCGCATCAACATAAACGATAACTCTTTAAACAGATTTGATATAGCTTTCTATTAACATGATATCAATGCAAATTCTAGATGTGCAATTATATAGATTTTTAGGTAATAAAATCAAATACACTCGCGTTGATTAATGCCAGATTCAGCTTAATTTATAACTTAATTCATCGACTTAACTAAATTTGCGATGCGTGTGACTAACTCTGTTGGCTCAATTGGTTTGGCAAGATGTCCTTGAAATCCTGCATTAATGGCTTGATTTTTATCTTCTTCGGCTGCAAATGCTGTTAATGCGAGGGCGGGTGTTTTTCCTCCCTGTTCTGATGATAGTGCTCTAACTTTACGAATTAGCATATACCCATCTTCTTGGGGCATTCCAATATCACTGATGAGAATATCTGGTTTACTTTGCTGAAGTGTATACAGGGCTTGAGCAACATTTGCTGCCAGTATCACCTCTGCACCAGCTTCTTCAAGTACAGTGGCGATTAATTCTCGTGCATCGCTTTCATCTTCGACAAGGATAATTTTTAAGCCATCTAAAATGCGTTGAGATTTAGCTGAGACTTGATGGGGAATTATGCTTTTTGGTGCAGAGTTGGGATTTTTTTGGCGGATAGCTAAAACTGGTAATTCAACAGTAAATGTGGCTCCTTTACCTTCTCCGGGGCTAGTAGCGCTAACAGTTCCACCATGCAATTCAACAATGTGCCGCACTATTGCCAAGCCTAAACCTAATCCCCCAAAAGAACGGGTACTCGAGCCATCTGCCTGACGAAAACGGTCAAATACATAGGGCAGAAACTCTGGTTTTATACCTTGTCCTGTATCAGTAATTTGGATTTGAATCTGGGAAGAAATTTTTTCGAGACTGATTTTGACTTGTCCATCTTTTGGGGTAAATTTAATGGCGTTGGAGATTAAATTCCAGATAACTTGTTGCAAGCGATTTGCATCACCCCAAATTAATGCGTCTGGGTGTAGTTGGGTGGTAATGTGAATTTGTTTAGCATCAACTGCGGGTTGAATTGTATCGAGCGCAGATATAACTACAGATTTGACATTTACTTCTTCAACCTGGAGGCGAAATTTGCCACTAATAATTCTGGATACATCTAAAATGTCTTCAACTAGTTGCCCCAGTAATCTAGAATTGCGATCGATAGTTTCTAAGGCACGGGCTATTTTGGTTTCATCCAATTTGCGGGTTTGTAAAAGCTGTATCCAGCCCAGAATTGCATTTAGGGGTGTCCGTAGTTCATGGGAAAGAGTGGCGAGAAATTCATCTTTAATCCGATTAGCCTGTTGTAATTCCTCGGTGTGTTCTTGTAATTGGCGAATGAGGCGATCGCGTTCAAGTGCGGTAGCGACTAAATCTGATACTATTTGTAATAATGCCAATTCGTCTGATTGGAAATAGGTTCGCGAACAGGTACAAAATGTTAATGTGCCGATTAATTGTTGCCCTGATAATAATGGGTAACAAGCGTATGCTGTAACTCCCAAATTTCTAATTAAGTCAGCTTTATTATCTGTTGATTCTTGAACTTCTTCGACGATGATTTGTTTTTTTTGTTGGGCGACTGTTCCACATAATGCTTCTCCAACTTCGAGCCATTCAATTTTTTTTGCTGAGTCTTCACTAATACCAGCATATGCATGAAGTCGCAAGCGCTGATGATTACTGTCTCTGGTGTTGTCTAATAAATAATTAAAATAAATTTCAAGTTGTAATTGCTCAGAAAGTTGGTTAAATATGCTACTAATAAATTCCTTGGGTCTTGCTTGCACGAGTAAATTACTCGATATTTCATACAAAAAACCCAGCTGTCGATTACTCTTTTGTGTAGCATTGAATGCATTAACCTGCGATCGCACCATTATGAATAAAATCAAACTCAATGTCACCCCTGCTAACTGCATATAGGGTAAGTAGTGACTGCTTAAGTCTGTTTCTAATTCACGCCGAGAAGAAAAGACTATTGTCCAATTTTGCCCGGCTATATTTAAATTTTTAGTAGTTTTAAATTTTGCTGTTGCTGAGGAATTATTCCAATAATTATTCCAATAATTATTTGCCGAAGAACTATGTAATAAATGTTCTGGACTTATTGTTGTATTATCATAGACATCAACATTAATTAAAGGGTTTTGCTGATCCTGTAAAATTCCTGCGAATAAATCATCTGCTCGAAATGGGCTGTAAACAAACCCTAACAATGCATCTCTTTTTTCTGTTACAGTTTTTATCTGACGATCTCGACGATATATAGGCAAATAAATCAAAAAGCCAGCTTGTTTATGCTGTTCAATTTCTTGGACTAAGTAGACTCGCCCAGAAGCCGCAGGTAAACCCGTATCTCGTGCGCGTTTCATTGCCGCACGACGAGTTGCTTCGCTAAACATATCGTAGCCGATCGCAACTTGATTGCGTTTGTCTAAAGGCTCTAGATAAATAATCGTGTGGTATTCGCTTCGAGGTGTATTTGGACGTAATGCAAAATTAGGAAATCCTTGTTTTTGCATCTTGTTGACTAATGACTGGACATCTTCAGGCATGACTCGAATCGAAAAACCGATTCCTTGAACACCAGGATAGTTTTTCCGTAATTCTAAATGCTTCACATAAGACTGAAAATCCTGCCTGGTGATTTGATAATTAGTTGCAAATAAACCGCTTGTACTATGCAATAATGTTACATAAGTATGTAGGCGATTTTGAATATTGCTGTGAGTCTGTTCAACTTCATTCTTAAATCGCAACCTGTCTTTTGTCTGAGATGCGATCGCGGCATAATATGAAAATAAACTGGTTAACAACAATGTTCCGAGTAAAATTACATAAGGAAGCCAGCCACGTCTCGTTTGTGTAGGATTCAATGACAAAAGCAAATTTTTGTAAAGTTTATCCCCACGATTATTCATAATCTCAGAGTTCCATACTCGAAAATCTTTTGAGCTATAACATCTAGGATAACAATTAATACATTACTTGTTAAAAATATTCGATGATAAAATAATTATTTTTTCCCGAAAATGCAAAATCACATCAAGGAAAATCAATTAGTAGGTGTTTATTGATTCCAAGTTATATATTCTCAACTCTCTATTATTCTTAATTACTGGGCAATTAATGTACAAATTGCCATAATATGCGAAGAATATTTATTTGTACTGTAGCGCACAAGTTGTAATCCAGCTCGTTCTAATTCCTGGCGCAATTTGGGTATTTCAAACTTATGATGTCTCCAAATAGTAATATGATCACCTGCGGCAAAATTAATACTTTTATCTATTCCTTGAATTGAAAAATCGATAGTGTAGTCATAAAGGAACTGGATGTTTGCAACTACGCTATCTCTCCCAGAATCATACTTTCTTACCAGTTGGCAATCTGAAGATGGAATACCAATTACCTCTTTAATCCACCGATATATATTCTCAGCATGATAATCACAACCACCTCTTGCTTGACCATTCCATTGAGAGTTAGACCCGATTTCATTCGTCAAAACTAAAACATCATTTGCCTGCATACTATTTTTAAAATTGCTGAAAACTCTGGCGCGATGATGATGATTGCCGATAGTAACACCTAAATGTAAAATGATGTTCGTTATCGAATTATTTTCAGCTTGAGCACCAGGTTGGTTGTCTAGTAAATTTGCGGGGATACAACTATTTTCAATATCAATTACGCCGTTGAGATAATTAATATGTGGAAACCACTTGTTAAAGTTTTTCTGAGATACCTCAAGTAATCCCCCACTAATATCTAAAGCAATATATTGATTAACTTTCTTTAATTTATCTAGCCGATGAATAAAGCTTTTCACTGGAAAGGAATTTCCGGCTCCGACATCAATAATATTAACCTTATTACCTACCTGACAAGCATCATTTAAATATGGAAAATTATCTTTTAAAAGCTCGATTTCGACATTTGAAGTTCGATACCAAGTGGGAATAATATATTTGCGATAAAAATCATCCCAAATTTTCGCTCCTCTACCCTTATAGGAAAACTTGAGAGGTATTTCTTGTCTGATTTTTAAGGCATCAATAATTTCTAAAATTTCTACTTCGGAAAAAGTATGATAAAAATCAGGAGTTGGTATCGCCCGGCGAGGGGAATCGGCAATATTTGAGGAAGATTTGACCATTATTTTTTAGTATTCGGCATGAGGTTGGGAATGTTTTTTCTACACAAGGGGGAAGAGCGAGATAGGCAAGGAATATTTTGGCAAATTCTCTAATTATCCTGCAATCAAGTAATCCAAAATCATTTTGTTCCCCATTTTCTATTAATTTCTTCTTTGCCTGCGTGCCTCATACAATATCAGCGCCGATGCGATCGCCACATTCAATGACTCAACTCCTGGGGCTAGAGGTATACTGACAGATACATCTGCCATTGCTGCTAATTCTGCGGATAATCCTGCGCCTTCGTTTCCCAACAATAGCAAACTTGGTTTACCCCAATCCACATCCCAATAAGTCAGGGTGGCTTTTGGTACAGTTGCCGCAATTTGCATACCAGCATTTTTCGCCTGAAGTATTGTCGCTTTTAAATCTTCGCTTGTTGCCATCGGTAAGCGAAACCATTGCCCTGCACTGGCTCGCAAAACTTTAGGATTGTCTAAATCAACACAGTCCTCACTCACAACTAACCCCGATGCTCCCGCCGCCGCCGCCGTCCGAATCATTGTTCCTAAATTACCGGGGTCTTGAATTGTTTCCAATGCTAATACTAAACCGGAAAATTGCACTGATTGGGTTCCGGGATTATTGCCCTCTGACGAGTGTATTCCTCGCCTTGCGGTTGCCACCACACCATCAGGCTGTACTGTCGTGGCTAGGGCATGTAAAACTTCTGTACTGACAATTTCCAGGCGATCGCATTTCTGAGTTAGCTGCTGCCATAATTGCAAATGCTTTGTTTGCCATTCTTGGGTACAAAATAGCACCTCCAAAGGATAATCCACTGCACAAGCTTCTTCCAGTAGATGTGTACCCTCCAATAAAAATAAATCCTGCTTGTGACGTTCTTTGGCTGAATGCAGCTTGCGAACTTGCTTAACTAAAGAATTTTGTAAACTAGTCAGCATTGAAAGTTAGGAGTTGAAAATTAGGAGCTAGGAGTTAGCTGAGATATTTCTCTCTCTTGACCCTTTGCTCTTAACTGAATTATGAATGCGGAACCCGGGACTTGAACCCGGAAGCCTTGCGGCACATGAACCTGAATCATGCGCGTCTGCCAATTCCGCCAGTTCCGCTAGCGTTTTTGAAAATTGTCAATTACAATCAATCGATTACAATCAACAGTTTTTTATTGTTGCTAAATAATTTGTATTTGTCAAGGAAATAATCTATTGGCTATATTTTTGTGACAAAAGTGATGTATCTTTATGTTTTTACCCTTACTGTAACTTCCCACTACCTATTCTCCGAGATTGTGTAGTTCAAAATGTAGACAAATTCAGTCTTTACTGTAAAAATCAAAACCAACTTCCAACGCATAAATTTTTAATTGTTTTTTGGAGGGTAGGCTTATTAATCCTGTGAGCGGCTTACCAGATGTAAAGAATGCACCTGAAGCAGACTCCTCAGTCTTGCGGATATGGGGCGGTCATTCTCTGCGAGGTCATGTCAAGATAAGTGGGGCAAAAAATTCAGCATTAGTCCTTATGGCTGGTGCTTTACTTTGTTCTGAAGATTGTCGTATCCACAACGTGCCCATGCTCGCCGATGTGGAACGTATGGCTCAAGTTTTATCAGCTTTGGGTGTACGCATCGAACGTAATGGTGAGACTTTGGATATCAACGCCAAAGACTTTAGCACCTCGAAAGCTCCCTACGAACTTGTGACGCAGTTACGGGCAAGTTTTTTTGCGATCGGGGCGATACTAGCACGATTAGGAGTAGCACAAATGCCTCTTCCTGGTGGTTGTGCTATTGGTGCAAGACCTGTAGATTTACATGTCCGAGGCTTGCAAGCAATGGGGGCAGAAGTTCAAATTGAGCATGGTATCTGTAATGCCTACGTTCCCGGTAGTAACCGTAGGCTCAAAGGCGCAAAAATCTATTTGGATTCCCCCAGTGTCGGTGCAACTGAAACCCTGATGATGGCGGCAACGCTAGCAGATGGTGAAACAGTAATTGAGAATGCAGCTCGTGAACCAGAAGTTGTTGATTTGGCAAATTTCTGTAATTCGATGGGAGCCAAAATCACGGGTGCAGGAACGAGTACCATTCACATCAAAGGTGTGAGTCAGCTACACTCAACCGATTATCAAGTAATTCCCGATCGCATTGAGGCTGGCACATTTTTAACCGCAGCCGCAATCACCCATTCGGAGTTATTACTATCTCCTGTAATTCCCGATCATTTACTCCCGGCAATTGCCAAACTGCAAGAAATGGGAGTGAACATCATTGAGGAGGCACCCAATTGCTTACGGGTAATGCCAGCAGAGGTTCTCAAGGCTGCGGACATTGAAACATTACCGCACCCAGGTTTCCCAACCGATATGCAAGCCCAATTCATGTCGCTATTAGCCATTGCTGACGGTGATAGTTTAATTAGCGAAACCGTATTTGAAAACCGCTTGCGCCATGCTTCAGAATTGAATCGCTTGGGGGCTGATATTCGTGTCAAAGGCAATATTGCTTTTGTCCGAGGAGTACCGTTGTTATCTGGCGCACCAGTATTGGGAACCGACTTGCGAGCAGCTGCGGCGTTAGTTGTGGCAGGATTAGCGGCGAGTGGCGAAACAACAATCAAAGGATTGCAGTTTTTAGATCGCGGTTACGATCGCCTCGATCTGAAGTTACAGCAGCTTGGGGCTAAAGTTGAACGAATTCGTGAAGTTGATGCTGATGCTGCGATCGCTAGTGCAGCCCATTAAACTCAGCAAATTAAGTCAAAATAGTTGATTTTGAGTAGAGATGTTACCTATAACGTCTCTACATTTGTTTGATACAGTCTGGAAATAGACACGTAAGTGCTAATGAAATCAGAACACTCTTTTTAAAATTAGTATTAGCTATACTAAATACTTAGTTAGATCAAAACGTAAGTT
This sequence comes from Calothrix sp. NIES-4101, assembly GCA_004296455.1. Taxonomy (GTDB): domain Bacteria; phylum Cyanobacteriota; class Cyanobacteriia; order Cyanobacteriales; family Nostocaceae; genus Brunnivagina. The sequence continues at coordinate 948,027 of AP018280.1, read as the reverse complement.
GCAAACCCCTTCCCCATGTCCTTTTTTAAGACTCAACTAATTGGTCTCAAAGCCGACTCGTTTCGCCATCCCCTCGATCTCGAAGCAACACAGGCTTTAAAACAGATACCAGGTCTGGATATGGTGGTGCGAAACCTCCTGGGGCCTGTTGCCGAACAAGTTTTTTATGTGGAAAATATTGCATCGAGCATATTGGTAGGAGAAAACCAGTTACCAGAATTGCACAATTTGTTACTCGAAGCCTGCAAAATTTTGGATATAGAACCTCCACAGCTTTACCTGCGCCAACATCCAGCACCGAATGCTTACACTTTTGCCATGCGGGGGAAACAGCCTTTTATTGTCGTGCATACTTCCCTCATTGAGATGCTCACACCCGAAGAAATTCAGGCTGTAATTGCCCACGAACTCGGACATCTCAAATGTGACCATAGTGTTTATCTAACCCCTGTTAATCTCTTAATCCTCGCGGCTGCTGCTGTACCAACAATTGGTACTGTTCTTGCCCAATCAATTCAAGCACAGCTTTTAGAATGGGTACGGTGTGCCGAGTTTACATGCGATCGCGCCGCATTACTCGCTACCCAAAACCCCAAAGCTGTTATGTCTGTATTAATGAAACTCGCTGGTGGCTCCCCTACTCTTGCCCCAAAACTTAACCTCGATGCTTTCATTGCTCAAGCCCGTGCTTACGACGATATCAGCAAAACCGAACTTGGCGAAACCGTCAAAGCCGCACGCACCGCACAACTAACTCACCCAGTTCCTGTACTCCGGGCACGGGAAATCGATCATTGGGCTGCCAGCACAGAATATCAAAAACTCTTGCAAAAATATCCAAAGGTAGGTTATGATAGTGAGGTTGCACCCAAGGGCGGGTGGCGAAATTGGTAGACGCAGCAGACTCAAAATCTGCCACCGAAAGGTATGAGAGTTCGATTCTCTCCTCGCCCACTTACTAAGTTAACCAAAAATAAACAAGTTAGAAGCTCGACTTTACCTACGGGTAGAGATGTAATAATTCTAGCTATTTATCCTTTGAAATCACAGGACTCTGCAAGTAAATGAACTTATGTTATGTAGGCTTAAAAACCAAGACATCAAGCCTTTTTACTTGTAATTGCTCCTCATGTTGTTTGTGTCTCAGAAGTTGATAGTTTAATTTGTAGTTCGGCGAGGAACAGAAAAGAGATAAAACCGCAGATGGGAGAGCAAAAACTTAAATAATTGAGCGACTACTTGACTATTGTATTACGCTAAACTACAATAAGTAAGTGACTCAATAAACCCAATACTAATCATGAGACTCAAAAGCTGGGAATCTCCTCGCAGAGAAGGGAGAAATGACAAAGGTAGAGGTGGCTCTGCAAGACAGCGACAATTGAAGAAGCAACGACAAATGTTACGCAAACGACTTCAAGAAGAAAGCAAAGCAGACAATCTCAATCAAACTAAAAAGCAAAATAAGCACAATAAAAATAACAAGCAAGGGGGAGAAGATTTTTCTTCCCCTTCTTTTTTGCCTCAATTGCATTGTCTCCCCATATCCCATCTCTCATCTCCGCGTCAGTTTTATCACAAGCACTTAAGTCAACTTAATATGAGTCAGCCCTTCCAAACCCTCCACCCCCAGGAGTTTCAATAATAAAAACATCTCCAGATTGCATTTTCGCCGTTGCCGTACTGCCTAGACTCTCTTCACTACCATGACGACGCTGAATATAGTTACGCCCCACTTTTCCCGGCTTTCCAGAATTTAACCCAAAAGGTGCGATCGCGCGATTTCCTGATAAGATATTAGCTGTCATCGGTTCTAAAAACTTAATCTGGCGAATCACTCCATTACCGCCACAAAATTTCCCTTTTCCCCCACTATCAGGGCGCAAACTAAAGCTTTCCACCATTACAGGATAACGAGTTTCTAAAACTTCAGGGTCGGTTAAGCGGGAATTTGTCATGTGAGTTTGCACCGCATCCGTACCATCAAAGTCAACTCCAGCACCAGAACCACCACAAATAGTCTCATAATATTGATATTTATCATTGCCAAAGGTGAAATTATTCATGGTTCCCTGAGATGCAGCCATCACACCCAACGCACCATATAAAGCATCAACTATGGTTTGAGAGGTTTCCACATTACCTGCAACTACTGCTGCTGGAAAGGTTGGATTCAGCATACAATCAGGGGGAAGAATAATTTCTAAAGGTTTTAAACATCCCGCATTCAGGGGAATATTATCATCTACTAAAGTCCGAAATACATATAAAACAGCAGCTTGGGTGACTGCTTTCGGGGCATTAAAATTACTGTTTAATTGCTGAGAAGTCCCTGTAAAATCAATAATTGCACTACGTTCTTCACGGTTAATTTTTACATTGACATGAATACTTGCACCGTTATCCATCTCATAAATAAAAGAGCCATCCTTTAAAACATCAATTGCTTTCCTCACTGCTTCTTCAGCATTATTCTGGACAAATTTCATGTAGTTTTGCACTGTTTGCAATCCATATTGAGTCACCATTCTCCGCAGTTCTTGAACACCTCTTTCATTGGCAGCAATTTGGGCTTTGAAATCAGCAATATTCTGGTTGGGATTACGTACGGGATAGGGATGATTTGAGAGATGTTGCTTAACCGATATTTCGAGAATATTTCCTGCGGCAACTAACAGAAAATTATCAAAAAGTATTCCTTCCTCTTCAATATTAGTGCTGTTGGGAGGCATAGAGCCAGGGGTAATGCCGCCAATATCAGCTTGATGTCCGCGAGAAGCAACGTAAAAAATTGGAGCTTTTGGAGATACTAATTGATTATCTAAAAAAACAGGGGTAATGGCAGTGACATCAGGAAGGTGAGTGCCGCCGTTATAAGGGTTGTTTGATAAATAGACATTTCCTGGTTTAATACTGTCACCTTTATCATTAATTAAACTCCGAACACTTTCACTCATCGAGCCTAAATGTACGGGAATATGTGGAGCATTTGCAACTAATAAACCGGAATCATCAAAAATCGCACAGGAGAAATCTAGTCTTTCTTTAATATTTACGGAAGCTGCCGTATTTTGGAGGACAATTCCCATTTGTTCAGCAATAAATTGATAAAGATTTTTAAATATTTCTAAACGAACTGGATCAGGTTGAGATGTTGTGTGCATATCAATTATTTGTAATGATTAATGGTTTTTAATGCGTGGCTCTCATGCAGACCAGGCTTCCCGGAAGTCAGCGTATAGCGTTAGTCCACCGTCAATAAACAGGGTTTGTCCAGTTATATATGCGGCTTCATCAGATGCTAAAAAAGCTACTGCTGCTGCCATTTCTTCGGCCGTCCCCGCACGACCCATGGGGATGTGACTTTCGACAACTGCTTTTTGTTGTGGGTTGTTCACCCAAGCTTCGTTGATGGGGGTAATAGTAGCTCCGGGTGCGATCGCATTCACGCGAATACCTTGGTTCGCGTATTCTAGTGCCAGAGTTTTGGTCATATTTTCCATCCCGCCTTTGCTGATGGAATAGCTAATATACATCGGTCGGGGAATAATTTCATGAACGCTGGATATATTAATAATGATTCCTGGCCGATTTTGAGAGAGCAACTGTTTAATTGTTTCACGGGCACATAAGTAAGCACCTCGTAAATTTACTCCAATTACTCGGTCAAGGTCTTCGGTTTTGACTTCGTGGGATGGGCATTCGGTTTGAATTCCGGCATTATTAACCAGAATATCCAAACAACCGAATGTATCAACTACAGTGTTGACCATTTGCACAATGTCTTCTTCCTTGGAGACATCACCCTGTATCACTAGAGACTGCACACCACAATTTTCAATATTGCCACAGGCTGTTTGCATTGCTATATCTTCAGTATTTTCCGCATCTTCGGAACTTTTGTGGTAATTAATAGCAATGTTGCAACCTTCTTCAGCCAGACGAATGGCGATCGCTTGCCCAATACCCGAACTAGCACCTGTAATTAGGACGTTTTTCCCTTTTAATCCTCTCATTCCATTTTCCCTCTATGAATTTTTTGATGCCTATCTTTTGATGTAATTTACTCCATCTCAAAACTAATTAATTTTAAATGGTGAGGATTTTTCATTAGTTCTTTTGCTACTAATAAACCAGCGATTGTCCAGATTTGTTTTTTCCTGGCTTCCTTACCAATTAATCGACCATTCTTACCATCGTAGTATTCTGGCCATTCATCCTCAAATAAACGATTTTCGGCAATTTCAATAGCTTTATGGGCAATCTCTGGGCGATTTGTTTTTTGGGCTGCTGCTGTTAGCAACCAAAGTAAAACTGGCCAATTACCACCATTATGATAAGACCAAGCAATATTTTTGGGGTCACAACCTGTAACAATTTGCCACGAGACGCCTTCAAGGGCAGGAAAACAGATTTTCATTGGCATATATCCAATTAAATCCTGCCAGCGTTGCTCAATTAAATTCATAATACTTTGAGCTTCTTTTTCACTAGCTAAAGAGGTAATAATAGACATTAAATTACCCAAAGCAAAAAAACGAAAATCCATCCGTCCAGGGCCAAGATTACCTGCGAGATAACCACCAGTTTCTGGTAACCACTCTGTTAACCAAGCTGGAATAGAATCAGCATAAATGTTAAACCTATTAGCTACTTCTTTACCAAATTCCTCACCTTTATAGCGATAAATTTCGTTTAATCTATTTAAATTAATCCAGTAATATTCACGCAGATGATAGGTAAGAGGTACTAAACGTTGATTGAGATTTTGAATACAGAAAGCATTATGATTATTGGGCAAAAGTAATTCCTTTGCGGCTCTTAAGGCAGCATAAAAGAGCACCTGGATTTCTAAAGGATGTTCATAGACACCCATACGGCGATCAATCATAAAAGCGCCATCGGGAACCAACATGGTTGGATACATTGCAAACCGATGAGCAAGACACATTTCTAAAATTAGTTTGATTCCCTGTTGAAATTCGGGTTGTTGGGCAAAGGTAAAATCTCCTGTGGCTTTTACATAAGCTCGAAGTAAAATAATCCACCAAAAGCAAGAATCAACAGGTGGAACTCTAGCGATCGCATGTTCCCCAAAATCAGCAGTTAAATACTCTTTCCCATTCTGTACAACGACTTTAAAACTAGCTGGCATCAGTCCTGACCCCGGTTTAAAAGAGTCCATTTGCGGCTCATGACTCTGCAAACTGAGAGTTCCGGTCAAAAAATTGCGGACAATCTCCGTTTTACCGTTAATCAAAAAAGCCAGCGCTGATAAGACAAAATCACGAATAAAACATTCGCTAAAAATCAGATTTAAGTACAAAGTGATTTTATTTATAGCAAAGTGTACTGGCTGGCAGGATAAATCATCTTCATGAGATACAGGAGTCCGATTTGATGATTGAAAATATATGTAGGGTACGTTAGCGACAGCGTAACGTAGCATTCGCAGGGATTTGGTACGTTACGAACTCTGTTCTAACACACCCTAAAATACGAGATTTTGTAAGTGCAAAGCACAGGCTACGCCAACAACAAGCAAACATGATTCTTATCGGATTCTTATATTTGTCATTGCGAGTGGAGCGCATAATAACGTAATCACAAGGGTTTGAGTTAAATTAAATTGACTCGCTAGAGTATAAATATTTTTGCCTAAGTACTTATGTCAACGGGAGGGTGATAGTTGCAGTTGTTCCTTGACCGAGATTACTGGTAATTTCAATTTTGCCTCCATGTAAATCTACGCATTTTTTGACAACAACTAATCCCAATCCAGTTCCAGAAATATGGCGGACATTTTTGCCACGATAAAAAGGTTCAAAAAGTTGCTTTTGGTCTTCCGGAGAAATACCAATACCGCGATCGCGAATTTGGAGACTGGCATAATCTCGCTCGAATTTTAAAGAGCAATGTATTTGACCACCTTTAGGAGAATATTTGATGGCATTAGAGAGAAAATTTGCGAGGATAGATCGTAATAGCTTTTCATCTAAATAAGCATCGATCGATTCTCCCTGGCAGACAAATGTGAGTGTGTGTTGATTTCCTGCACTCAACTGCATTTCTTCGACAAATTGTCGGCAAAATTGTTCCAGGTCAAGAGGTTTGGGATTGAATTCTAATTTTCCTGTTTCGGCGCGATTAATAGTTAATATATCATCTAAAAGCTGCACCATATTTTTAACTGATTCTTGAATCCGACGCAGATTTCTCAACCTTTTTTCAGCATTTTCCAGAGGAGAATTTTCTAATAGTTGGGCTGCTGCTAAAACGGTACTAAGTGGTGTACGAAATTCATGGGATGCCATTGAGAAAAAACGGATTTTCAGGACACTCAATTCTTTTTCTTTTTCTAATGCTAATCGCACTTCATCTAAACGTTTTCGTTCGGTTATATCGCGAGAATTGATCACAATTCTAGATTCAGCTGCGTCGTCAACAAATTTTTGACCGATCGCTTCCAAACTGCACCAAGAACCATCCTTATGTCGGCATCGAAATTCAATTGGACGTGTCAATTCTGGGATTTGAATCACATTAGTAATATTACGGCAGTTGGCTAAATCTTCAGGGTGAATGTATTCAAAAAAGTTTCTACCGATTAATTCCGTGGTATTGTAACCCAAAACTTTTTCAACCGAAGGACTTCCATAATAGATAATGCCATCAGCACCCAAAATAGTAATAATATCTAGGGCATTTTCGATCAGGGAGCGAAAACGTTCTTCGCTGCGACGCAATGCTTCTTCTGTATGTTTGCGTTCCGTAATATCTCGCTGTACCGAAATCCAATGGGTATATCGACCATTTTTATCAGCTACCGGAACTACGCTAAATTCCGACCAAAATTCGGAACCATCTTTGCGGTAGTTAATAACTTCGACAATAATAGATTCCCGTCGAGATAGGGCAGAGCGGACTTTTTCTAACTCCGTGGGGCAAGTTTTCGCACCTTGAAGAATGCGGGGTGTTTTACCTAAAACTTCTTCGAGGGTGTAACCAGTGAGTCGGGTAAATGCCTGGTTCACGTAGAGAATACAGGCTTCTGGCTCATCGATGGGATTTGCCTCAGTAATTATAATTGCATCATTGGTATTAACAACAACAGATTGGAGCAAGCGTACTTGTTCGGCTTGACGCTTTTGCTCGGTAATATCAGCAACAACCGCTACCAGCCCATTAATCTTACCATCCCGATCTGTTAGAGGTGCAGAAGAGAAAACAATATCGATGGGAGAACCATCCTTTTTTTGCCATCGCACCTCCAAGCTGGGAGGAGTTATTCCTTGTAAAACACTCTGCTCGATTTTTTCGTATCCCTCCATACTTCCCAGGAAGATTGCAGGATTTAGATGTTCTAAAATCTCTGTTGCTGTCCAGCCAAACATGCGTTCTGCTGCGGGGTTCCAAATCTCGATTCGATTTTGAAGGTTGAGAGTAAAAATAGCACGGGGAGAGGCAGCAATCAAAGATTGCAAAGTTTGATTTGTGTGTCGTAAAGCAGCTTCGGTGCGTTGACGTTCGACAATTTCCGCTCTCAAGGAATCGTTAGTTAAAGCGAGTTCTTCGGTACGTTGCTGAACTCGGTATTCGAGTTGGGCATTAAGTTGTTGTAGTTGCTCATAAAGCTCAGATTGCTGAATAGCGATCGCTACTTGGGTTGCCAGCTGCTTGACTAAATCAATTTCTAAAGCTTGCCACTGTCGGGGTTGACTGCATTGATGGGCAATTAACAATCCCCATAGATAAGGAGATGGGGTAGCTTCGGAAGATGAATTAGATATTTCCCTGCTCCCTTCCTCCTGGTTTCTAATTTCTTGGATAATCGGGACTACAAGTTTTGCCTTAACCTGAAACTGTTTGACAAATTCTGCCAGACAAGATTCGACATCGGCTTGATCAATATTGGTAATGGCACGGACTTTTCCCCAAATGTAAGCTTGATGGTACTCTCCCGGAAAAACTTCCTCGGAAAATGTTTCTCCCAAAATACTTGGATACCGCTCTAAAACTTTTTCTGTAATCGCACTGCCAGTACCATCCTCCCAAATACGATAAATTAGTACGCGATCGCAATCAAGAAATTCTCTAACTTCTGATACCGTCGTTACCAAAACTTTTTCTAGGTTCAAAGATTGACGGATATGTTGGGCTATTTGATTAACCACCCGCTCCCGTTTGGTTTGTTGGCTGAGAACAACTTCCGCTTGATAGCGTTGAGCGACTTGCCATTTAAATAGGTAGCAAATAGTTAGAAAAACAACAGTCCCCAACGATAAATAAATACCAAGCTGACTCATAAAATCATCTCTATCTGGATTAATACCCAATTTGATGACGGTAACAGCAATATTGCCCAACATAATCCAGTTACCAAATTGCCCGATCCAAAAATATTAGCAGATGGACACTTGTTCTTCTTATGACTTCGCGAAAAAGCTCAAAAATTTAAATCTGTCAGGGACGTTCGTCAAATCTTGTATAGCAACCACCGTACTTGAACCAATATTGTTTGATATCATGGTTAGGTGTATATAAACTTGCTTTTGCTTGGTAGAGTATTACTTGTCGGTGATTCCCCATCCAAACTCGCTTGCATAGTTCCACAGAAATTAAACTCCCTCCCAAACTAGTAATACATTGTTCAAATCTTTCAATAGCTGGATATTCTAAGCTTTCAAAAATTAGAAACTGACCATCACAAATTAAATGGCGGCTTCTAATCCAAGTTTGCATTTTTTTACGAGCCGATGGGGGCAACATACTTCATTTCCTCATCTTCAGAAAAGCTCGAGAAACAGAGCGAGTTTTTAATACTCGCTCTATTAAAATCAGCAGAATTAGGAGATTAAACTCGGGAGATAGGGCAGTTTCAATGAAGAGGAATAGCAAAACTTCTTATCTTCAGACGACTTCTTTGATACTGACAATGATTCCACCAGACCGGTGGATGCGTTGAATTTGTGTAGTCATTTTTGCACCAGAGACAAAATATTCAGGCGAACAAAATCTCTGACACTGATTTCACCATTACACAATTGCGATTCTTGTGTCACCAATCGCTCGCTTTCCATAATGTGAGGATTACTCAGCACTTGTTTGTAAACATCACGAATTACAGTATTAATTTCCTCTGAGCTACTATTGGCTCGAAGCTCTACCGGCGCATCTAAAATGACACTCATTGAATTTCTCCTCAGATATAACTTGCTATAATAATTGATTAAATGGAAAATTTAATTAGCGTTTCTAAGCAGTAAGAAATTCTGTAAAAATCCAGTTGAAAAGTTGAGGATATTTAGCGTCAATCAAGATACTTAAACTCAATTAATTTTTACTTGATTCCTAATTCACAGATGAATCATTTTTAACGACACACAGCACAAATTATGCTTTCTAACTCTTTTTTTGAGTTGCTCAATACCAATTCCAAGAGTGGGGTATTTTCAAACAAACTTACGCCAAGCTCGGATGTACGCCCAATCGCCATTGAGAATTCTCCTGAATACTTAAGTTATTAAATACTTACTAGATTTACCGTAATAAAAACGGTGAGAGAATGGTAAAAAAATCGGAAAGATTTTGGTTTGGAGAAAAACTTTACATAGCTAAATATTTCTTCGTAAAACTAAATATAATTAAGACATATATTTAAAGAGATATTAAATAAAGACCACAAAAATGGAAGTATGGATATGGCAGACTAGATCGCCTCTCGATTCATGCTTTTAACCCCTGATCGTTGCGATTTTTTTCACATATCTCAAGTAAATTTTATGAGGATTCTTTTAATAGAAGATGATATTCGCTTGGCTGAGACTTTAGCAGAAGCCCTTACCGATCAGCTTTATACAGTTGACATTGCCATCGATGGAGAATCGGCTTTGGATTACACCAAGGCTTTTGAGTATGACTTGCTGCTACTGGATGTAATGCTTCCGGAAGTTGATGGATTTAACCTCTGTCAAAGATTGCGATCGCATGGCTATCAAATACCTATCTTGATACTCACCGCCCGTGATACAATTGCCGATAAAATTACTGGGTTAGACGCTGGAGCAGACGATTATATTGTCAAGCCCGTCGATCTGGGAGAGTTATTTGCCCGGATTCGAGCTTTGTTACGCCGAGGACATTCTTCCTTGCCACCAATTTTGAAATGGGGCAATTTAGATTTAGACCCTAGCACCTACGAAGTTATCTATGCCAGTAACCCAATGCATTTAACTCCAAAAGAATATAGTCTTTTAGAGTTACTGCTACGCAATGGTCGGCGTGTTCTCAGTCGTCGCGCTATCATCGGGCACATTTGGCCAATTGAAACTCCACCAGAAGAGGATACGGTCAAAGTGCATATTAGAAGCTTGCGTCAGAAGCTCAAAGCAGTTGGGGCACCCGAAAACTTTATCGAAACCGTCCACAGCATGGGCTATCGACTGAATAAGGAATATGGCTAGAAAGTGTCAATTAAATTGAATTAAAATATTCACGTTTTCTAATTGATATTTTCTTTAAGAACAAAATCAAAAGTAATTTAACAACAACTGCCTAAACAATCAGTACCACTGGCATCTGGTTCACATTCATTCACAAAACATAATAAGGAGATTTTTATGAATAATTCAGAATTTGCTATTTCCCCAGAAACACAAGAAACAGAAATGCAAGAAACAAATGTTCAAGAAATCGCGAAGTTGATTGAAGAGTTTGAAAAGTATCGGGAAAGACTGCTGAATGAGACCTTGGAAACAGCAAAAAAAGCTAAATTGATGAAGTCAGCCGTAATGGCACAACTAGAGCCAGAACTTGCCAAAATCGATGCCACAATCGCTACGCTGCGAGACCAACAAGGAACTTTAAATTCTTAGCAGACATAGATAACCCGGAGGTACTTCAGTTTTGCTAGCTCAAAAAGAAGTTGATTTACTACTCGATCGCGTTGGGGAACAGATTACGCAACAGACATTTTCTGCCAACGATGAACAACTGTTAGAGCAAATGGTCGAGTGTTTGGGAGATTCACGAGGAATGGTGAGGTTGCGTTGTGCCCAAACCTTGGGAGAAATAGGAAAACCAGCCACCCCGGTTTTAATAGAAGCATTAGCCCAGCACGAAAACGTGATTGTGCGACGATCTGCTGCCAAAACTTTAACTCTGATTGCAGATCATAGTTCTATTCCAGCTTTAATCCAGGCTTTACTCAATGATGAAGATACGGTTGTTAAAGGTTCATCCGTGGGAGCGCTTGCCAGAATGGGAGAAGCCGCAGTACCAGTGTTGCTGGAAATTTTAGCATCACCGGAGAATCCAGAAAGTACCAAAGGTCATGCAGCATGGGCATTGGCGTTTATTGGTGTGGAAGCGAAGGAGCAACTGTACCAGGAAATCACTTCCGAGTCGCCAGAAGTTCGCTGCGCTGTCATTGGAGCAATTGCCAAAGTTGCCCAAGAGCAACCAGAGGAAAGAGCATTCACATTCATAATTAATGCCTTAGGCGATGATTCCGAAAATGTCAGGTGTGAAGCCGCATCCGCATTGGGAAATTTGGCTTATCGAGCGGCTATTCCCAATTTGGTGGAATTATTGTCCCACGATCATGTCGAAAGTCGGAAAGCTGCGGCTTTAGCATTGATGAAAATAGGTGAACCAACTGCGATCGCTTCCCTGCAATTTGCCCTGAGTCAAGAAACAGAATTAGCCGTACAAACCATTATCAAATTGGCAATTTCCCAACTGGAGAAACACTACGAGCCGGATGATTGGGAGTAAGCCAGTCGGCGGTGTCGGTTTCCGTCCCGTCGTAGGCACTGGCGTTGGGCGAAGCCCTTCTCGAAGAGTACCCGAAGGGTGAGGAATGTGGGAAAGAAGGAAGAGGGACAACCCTAGCACAAGACAGGCTATCCTTACTGCCTTCTTTACTCTTCTTCTCTCTTGTTAAATTGACTAACTAAATCCAGTCTGGATAATGCACTAACTGCCGATTCCCGCACATAGGAGTCTACAGACAGATCATTCCCCAGATTTGCCAAAATTTCGGCTCCTTGCCCATCTCCCAAGGATGCCAGTGCATTTACAATCGTGACTTGTAGAGCTACATTATCCGTCGTTTTTAGGGCTTCAACCAAAATATCAAAGGCAGGAGAACCAATTTCCCCCAGTGCCATCACAGAGGCAATATGAACTACCGGATTTGGATCGTTCATGGCTTGCTTTAAACCCTGTAAACCTTCGCTGGCAAAAGGAACGTCGGGATGTTGAACGGCTATTTGTGCTAATGCCTTTGCGGCACTACCACGAATGGTGACATTATCGCTATTGAGTAATGATTCTACCAAGAGAGAAACAGCATCCATGCCAATAATCCCCAATGCTTTCACAGCAGACCGTCGATAGACAACATCTTCTTCCCCCAGCACATCCATTAATCGAGGGATAGTGTTGGCATCGCGAGTATCTGCGATTTCCCACATTGCCCGTTCTCTGAGGTGGGGATTGGGATGTTTTAATTGTTCCAAAAAAGAGTCCATAATCATTCTATTATTTTTCTAGGTATTAACAGGCGATTTGCGTGACTGAATTTCCCAATTTGATCGCACTTGCAGCAGCACGAATTAACCAATCCGAGTCTTGAGTAAGGATATCGCGATCGCTAGTATCACCGAGTTTTTCTAACGCTATTAAGGCAGCATACTTCAAATCCCAAATTGGAGTTGCCAAACATATCCGCAAATCTGGAATTGCTCGTCGATCCCCTAGCTCACCTAACGCCAGCGCGGCAGCCGCACGAGATTTCTGGAACTGGGGTTCTCGATTGTGTAATGCCTCTATTAATAGGTCATAGGCAGGGGTGTATCGCAGCCAACCCAGTAATTTGATGACGTGATAGTGAGCGCCATAATCTGTATATGCTTCTTCTGCGTAGGTTTGCAGCAAAGCCGCAGGTGCTTGTTCTGGGTAATTCTCCATCAGGGTTTTACTCGCCAGATAGCAGCGACCGAAATCAGTTTCGTACAATTCCCGAATCAAAAAATCGAGGCTGGGGGGTAGATCGTACTCGTGAACTAAATCTAGATCATCTGGGCGATCGCATAGTGTTTGTGACAAAACTGGCCTAATTGTCTCAAAAGTTACTTCTCCCCGTTCAACCCCAATGTCCGCTAGCATCCTAATTGCTCGCAGTCGAAAAACGATAGAAACTGGACATCTAGCAATCTCAGGGATAGCCGGGTAGTAATGGGCATCAATTAGGTCTTGAATGCAAGCACGACGGGTGGTGCAATTATGGTGTTGCAATAAAGACACCACCTTTTCCATTTCCGTATAATTTCCCGTCAATCGACAAACAGCAGCGATCGCAGCACTAGCTGTTGGTTTATCCTCTGATTCCACAAACCCATTTATACGCTCAATCGCATCTTGGTAATCTAGTTTTGCCAAAGTATGGATTATGACTCGATAAATTTGGTTTGGCTTTTCTAACAACTGAGCAATACTTTCCAAAATATCCGGATTTTTGGTACCAATTTCACCAATTGCCCAGACGGCATTTTCCACGGTGTAACAATCCTCATCTGTGAGGCAGGTGCAAATAACTGGCAAAGCTTTGCTTGCTTTCAATCTACCCAATGTCTCGACGGATTTTCGCCGCACAATCCGGTTATCCAGAGAAGCCTCTGTATTTTGTACTGCTCTAATCAAGGCATCAATCGAGTCCTCTGTTGGAAAGTTAATGAGGTGGGAAGCTGCAATGTAGCGAGAATCATCTGCGCTGATTTGGTTTTGAGGGGTATCTAAAAGAGCGATCGCTTCTGCTTCTGTCAAATTAAAAATTTGAAAAAAACGTTTATCCATAATTCTAATTATTAATGAAATTGAATCAACTTAAAATTAATTTTAAAGATTTTATTGGCAGCAAAACCAAAATTAAGAGACTCAATTGCCAATAACTTAACCTACGGTTAGGCAAAGCAATAGACAATTAAGTCTCTAAGTTAATTGGCTAACAACTGAATCAATTCATCTCTGAATTAAGACAGGGAATTGATTGCATAGTCGAGGAGGGCATTATATTCAAGCAAAGCTTGAGGAGACATATCGCGAGGAGCACAACCACGGTTGCGAGCAAACGAAAGAGCTTCAACATAAGGAGCAGTTGGCAAACTCAAGGCACGGTAGACTTCACGCGCTCCAGCAATTCCCCACTCGTCGAGAGGTCCAGTACCACCAACAACTAAGCAGTATTGAATTAAACGCATATAGTGCTTGATGTCGCGAGCACACTTAGCTTTAAATTCAGAGGTGGAGTTCGCTTCACCAGAGTTATTCAGGTAAGGATATTTTTTTATACAAGCATCATAAGCTTCTTTGGCAACAGTATCGATATTTTTGGCTAGCTTGTCGGCTGCTTCCAAACGGGCAGTTGCACGTTGAATACTACCTTGAACAGATTCAAGATCAGAGAGACTGGGGTAACGACCTGCTGCATCAGCAGCAGCAATAACTGTAGTAACAACTGATTTCATTATTTTTTATCTCCAGATTAACTTTGCTTTTTTCGACGATTGAGTTTTGATGTTTATGGTTTTGGTTTATTTTGTCGTGCAACAAGGAAATGTAAGCTAGGCCATTATATTTTCGACAATCTACTCCCATCACAGACTACTCCCTGACCTCCACCCTAGTCCAAAACTAGTTTGGTACAATAACCCAACCAAAATTAGCTCAGAGCAGAAATAACGCGATCAAAGTAGCTACCAGCTTCAGCCACTAGACTAGCGCAACGATCTTCGACAACGGGGGTTCCCATCTTACGAAGTCTAGCTCCAGCACGAGCTTCACTAGGGTTATCTGCAATGTGAGCAGATGCTTGTGCTTTCATGATCTGAACGGCACGGACTGTAGATGTGGTGGGTACACCCAGAGCTGCGTAGGTTTCTTTCAATCCGTTCAAGCAGCGATCGTCGAGGACAGATGCATCACCAGCTAATAGAGCGTAAGTAACGTAGCGTAAGATGATTTCTGCATCACGCAGACAAGCTGCCATACGACGGTTGGGATAGCAGTTACCACCCGCTTGAATCAAGCCTTGGTTTTCGCAAATCATTCCAGCAACGGCATCAGAAACCATGCAGCTAGCATTGCTGGCGATCGCGTTAACTGCATCGAGCCGTCTGTTCCCAGAAGCGATGAAAGCTTTCAACGCATCTATGTTAGTAATACAGCTAGTGCTAGCATCTGCCGAAACTACGGCTCTGGAAAAAGCGTCAAGCATTTAGTTCTCCTTTGTAAAGGACGATAGGTCTTTTTGTCTGACCGGTCACTATTGACCATAAAAAATCATGGTGACTCCAGTCTCATTTATTAAAAACAAAGTAATAATCCTTAACATTTCCTCGCTCAAGGGTAGCAATTTCAAGCTCAATCCAGAAATAATTCGTCGGCAAAATTTTGAGCCTTTTCAAATTGTAAGCAGCCATGTTCCGAACCCCAAACTTGCTGATGGCTATTAACATCCATCCCTCGATCGATGCTTTTCCAAGTATTTTCAGTTAACTCCACTTCGCTTACCAAGTAAGTTTGACAACCATGACGGTGGATTAAACACTGATTTCCCGGTTCCACATTGCCCAAAAAGCGATCGCCATCGCGTTTGAAAATCATGGAGCAATGATAACGTCGCTCCACGCTAGCCGGGGTAATCGTTTGGAGTATTGACAATTCCCGTGCGGCTCCGGCATAAATGATCGCATCTTTGAGGCTATAATTTTCAATATAAATATCATCGCCACGATCAACTAGACAATGGACTCCTTGGCGGTAAGGACTCCACAAATCATAGTCGTAAACCTGTTCGGAATAGAAACCAATAGCGGAGAAAAATTCAAAGGGTAAGGGACGAAAAAATATGTGTATGTAGGCATAATCACGAGGGTTTTCTTGAGATTGCTTGTAATTACTAAATTCCCCTGCCATCCATCGAGCTAGGGTTGTTAAATTATCCATGTTTTCTGAAGAAAGCATTAAATTTCTCTCATTTAACTTCATAAATCATTAAACTATATAAACTACTCCACCCTGATATATAAGCTGTTAAGCGCCTAATTTGTATATCTAAAGCGGGCAAGATGCCCGCACCACAAAAGTTATAATTTTTGAACTTAGCTGCTAGGCAGCTTATCCGCCATCGTTGCCTCTCCTACAGGAAAATCGCTAATAGTTGGCACTATTTCTTCAGCCATTAACTAATTCCAACATTTCTGAAGTGTAATTTTATAGCAATAGAAAATTACTGCAATAGTAGTCGTTCACAGGATTTAAAGTGTTACCAAGTAAATTAAGTACCAATAGATGGTAAATTAAGATGCATGGATGTAATGTGCCTCGTTTACGGGATTGAAATCCCAAGCTCAGATTGGGAAAAAACTCCAGCCAGCATCAAAGAACTGGTGGAGAAAATGGGGCAGCGCATCAAGCAATCCGAACAAGAGTTAGCGTCAGAAGTTGCCAAAAATCAAGAACTATTAGAAAAAATCAATCGAACATCAAAAAACTCATCATCTCCACCGTCAAGCGACCCACTCAATAGCGAAAAACTTCTATCAAAAAAGAAGAGTGATAAAAAGCGAGGTGGACAGCTAGGACATAAAGGGCATAGTCGTAACCTGTATGATGTATCCGAATGCGATAGCGTTTTAGAACATCAGCCAGAAACTTGCTCTGGTTGTGGAGAAAAGTTAATAGGAGTTGATAGCAATCCCAGAAGGCATCAAGTAGTTGAAATTCCACCGATAAATCCCATAATCGTAGAACATCGACTACATCAACTCGAATGTCAGCATTGTGGAACCTTGACTCGTGCAACCTTACCAGCAGATGTGCCAATTCGTGGTTATGGTGTAAGGGTAGTGGCACTTGTAGCAGTATTAAGTGGGTTATACCGCCATAGTACTCGAATGGTACAAAGCGCAATGCAAGATATCTTTGGAGTCACGATGTGCTTAGGTACAGTCAATAAACTGAAGAAAGAAGCAAGCGATGCAATTGCAGGAGCAGTATCAGAAGCAAAAACATACGTGCAAAATTCTCCTGTAGTTGGAGTAGATGAAACAAGCTGTCTTCTAAGGAAATGTTGATGGATGTAATGACAAAAACAGAAAAGCTTGGCTCTGGGTTGCAGTTACACCCCTAGTTACGTTTTTTCAAGTCACACTTTCCCGTTGTACGGACACAGCCAAAAATCTACTGGGAGAGAACTTCGGTGGAATTTTAAACTCCGACCGATATGCATCGTATAACTGGGTTGACTTGGAGCAACGGCAGTTATGTTGGGCACATTTAAAACGGGAATTTATCAAAATATCTGAGCGTTCTGGAGTTTCATCAAATATTGGCAATGCTCTGGTTAAACAACAAGAAAAATTATTTGAACTGTGGCATCGGGTTCGAGATGGAACTTTGAGCCGTTGCGAGTTTCAACTTTTAGTTACAGAGATTCGCGATTTAATCAAGTCTTCTTTACAAGAAGCTGCAAATTATGAGATTGGGGCACAGGAAAAAACTCCACTGGCAAAAACTGTTCGTACCTGTCGTCAACTCTTAAAAGTTGAGCAAGCTTTGTGGCTGTTTGTCGAAGTTGAGGGTGTGGAACCGACAAATAATGCTGCCGAAAGAGCAATACGTCCTGCCGTGATCTGGCGACGTACCAGTTTTGGCTCTCAAACAAAGGCTGGCAGCAATTTCGTTGCCAGAATGTTGACCGTTGTTACTACCCTAAAGTCCCAACGTCGAAATGTCTTGGAATTTATGACTCAAGCTGTTAGTTCTAAGCGTCACAATCAACCAACTCCTACTTTACTTCCCCAAATTCCTGCGGATAGAAGTTGCTGTTAAAAATGTTGCTGAAAACCTACGAAGTTATTCCCCTATTTCAATTAATATATTACCTTCATCTTTTGACCTATAACTCTTGGAAACACAAGGGTTTCATTTTCTTGTAATTTGCGATCGCCTGTGATCGATTACCTGCAATATGTTATATTCTGCTGTAATAAATATAACTAAACTTATTGAGAGAGGTATATTAGATAAAGTTAATAAATGCAACTGTGAATCACTAAAATAATTTGGGTTCTTCAGGAAGTTTTATGGAGTAAACAAATTAAATCCTGATTGTAAGATAGTAAAAATATAAAAGCTAAAGCTGTAATTACTGCTAAATAAGGCTTTAATAAATATAAACTATGTTGTAATAAGCCAATCAAGATATTTTATACTAGAAAAGTAAAATTTTAGGGGTGGCTATGAAATTTCCTGTAGAACAAATACTAAATCTTCCCGACATGAAAGTATTAGATTTTCAGGAAATAGAAGGGGGAGAAATTATTATTACAATAGAAAAAGATGTAAAATACTCGACTTGCCCGCACTGTGGAAAGCCGACTTATAGTATACACCAAAGTCATTGGCGAATGATTCATGATTTACCTTGGAATAAAAAACCAGTACTGTTAAGAATGAATCGCCGCCAATTTAAATGCCACAAGTGTAAAAAAGTGTTTAGCGAGCAGCTAGATTTTATAGACAAAAGTACATGTTATACGAAACGACTAGCACTCGATATAGTTGAGCAAGTATTGAATAGTAACGTTCATAGTGTTGCCAAGAGAAATGGATTGAGTGATGACGAAGTAGAGTCAATGCTAAAAAAGCAGGTATCACAGATATTAAATATCAACCTAAGTCAGGTGAGAAGAATAGGAATAGATGAAATAGCATTAGTAAAAGGGCAAGGTAATTACTTGGCAGTAATAGTAGATTTAGATACTCGTAAACCAATTGAGATAGTGTGTTCGAGGAGAATAGAGGATATCCGCGAAGTGCTTATCGGTTGGGGAGTTGAGGTATTAGAAAGAATAGAAGAAGTAAGTATTGATCTCTGGAAAGCCTATAAAAACTTAGTAGAAGAACTAATGCCAAATGCCAATATCACAGCAGACAGATTTCATGTGATGAAACAGGTGAATGAAGAATTAGATAGTATGCGTAAAGCAGAGAAGAAAGCGGCAATGTCTTTAGAAGACAAATCAGAAAAAGCTCATAAATTAGAAGCTTTAAGTAAAAGTAAATATAGCTTGCTTAAAAACCAAGATGACTTAAATGAAAAGCAAAAAGATAAATTAGAATCAGTGTTAAAAGTATCACCAAAGCTTGGAAAAATGCACGAGCTTAAAGAGAAGTTCCGTGATATATTTCAAACAACTACATCTTGGGGAGATAGCATAACAAAATTATTAGATTGGATGTGTGAATCCGAATCATACTTTCCAAAAAGTCTAGGTACAATTGTTCGATGGTTTGGTGAAATAGTTGGTTATTTTGACGGTAGAACTACCAGTGGAGTAGTGGAAGGCATTAACAACAAGCTTAAATTGATTAAAAGACTTGGATATGGCTTTCGTAACTTTAGTAATTTTAGATTACGTAGCCTATTAAATTGGCATTTTAATGTTAATGCTCCATAAAATAGACCGAAGAACCTAAAAAACTCTGCATTTCGGTCTATACTCATAATATAATAACGACTTTCTAACTTAGTTTTACCATTTGCAATTCTCAAAGTATCAACCTTTCCAATACTGTATAGATTTGCCCATGCATCTTTGAGGTCAAGAAGATGTCCGACATTATTTAACACGCTGTAATACCTAGTAACTATTCGTCCGTGACTCTCATCAACCAAACGATGCTCTGTATGCTGATATTGTTGAAATTTAGAAATAATTGCATCTTTAAATAAAGCTTCTACTTGATTATACAAGTTTTTTTGATTCTTCTTAAGTGCAATAATATAATCTGCTTCTTGCTTGACAATTTGTTTAACAATTGATTTTTGACAACCCATTGCATCGATAGAAACAATACAGCCTTTGAGAGATAATAGTTTAATCAATTCTGGAATCGCTGTAATTTCATTTGATTTATCATCAACTTTTAATTGACCTAAAACTAATTGCACATTTGTCGCCCATGCACTAATCATATGTATGGCAGCTTTATCTTGACTTTTATCATATGAATGGCGCAGGGTTTTACCATCAATTGCAACAACTTCTCCCGAAGTTAATTTACTAATTGACTGAATCCAATTAATAAAACTTGATTGAAATTCCTCTGGATTGATACGAGCAAAAACACGAGCAAATGTATCGTGTGAGGGGATACCATTCGGTAACTTTAAAAATTTTTTTAACCACTGTTGCTTGGCTTTCCCATATTCTTCTATTTCACCCCATGTATCTGCTCCACAAACTACAGCACAGATTGCAATTGTAAAGATATCCAGTAAGCTATGTCGTTTTGTGCGTTCTACTCTTGGATCTTTTACCGAATCAAAGTGGTCTGCGATCGTCAATTTTGGTTTCAGTTTCATCTCAATATTTTCATTTCTTCAGATTCTATAGAACTGAAAATACCATTGCACTGACACTATTTTTCTGCTATTGACGCTCTTTCAAGATTTCTGAAAAAGGCAACTTTGTCGAACAATAGTAAATATACTGCAATAATTACTGATTTAGTGTCATAAATAAAACTTCTATCTCTAATAACAAGACATTCTAGAAAATTCATAAATGTAATACTTAATTACTAAAATGATTTGCTTTTATGAGTCAAGTAAGCTCTATTTATTTTAAATTCACTAATAAAGCTTTTTGTCAATACTTGTGATGTTTTTTTTAGATGCGTTTCCCCTGAGACAAACTCCTAGCGCGAGATACAAGAAAGTAAACAAGGTAAATCGTTTCATTCTTTCTCCGATAAAGCTTATTCTCTGTACCAGACACGCACACATTGAAAGCAATTGATTGTAACGCCCTGACTAATTACAATTGAGTATAATCTATTACTAAATATTACTCCGTAAACACTATCACTTGCGCCTTCTATACTGTCTGGTAAAACAACGGTTTCCACATTGATCACCTGTATCGTTCTACTTTCGATCCACTAATTTACAACACTAACAACTTCAGAAAATAATTCATACTCGGCAGGTTAGCTGAAGAGTCCCCGTTCAGTAATTTGAGGCGCAAAATCTTTGCACTTAATCATTTAATCCACCACCTTAAAACTGTAATAGCATCTGAATGCTAATTTATCATTAATATTTGTTAAGTACATGTATCAAAAGAAGTAACTAAAAGGAAGTAAAATAAAATTAATACTTTGAATAAGAAATTAATAGCGATCGCATGAATTCATCTATACTTTCAACACCTCCGCCAGACATATTGTCTGCGCTGAAAGCTGGATTAGTTAACCATGAGTTGCTGTATCAATATGATTTTCAAGAAGTCGATTTCCGAGGGGTAAACTTGAATCAAGTTAGCTTGCGAGGTGCTGATTTGAGGAGAGCAATATTGAGTGCAGTCAATCTACAAAATGCGGATTTGCGGGGTGCAGATTTGCGAGGTGCAGACTTGCGGGGTGCAGATTTGCGAGGTGCTTCTCTAAATCGAGCAATGCTGCAAAAAACCGATTTTCGCGGGACAAATTTAACCGATGTCAGACTACAAGTTGCCTACTATGACAGCGATACACTTTGGCCTGAAGGGTTTTCCTACAAAACTTCCGGTGCGATCGGTCCGGAAGCAAATTTAACTGGAGCTTACCTTTGCACTGCTGATTTACGAGATGCAGAATTGCCAGGCATCAATCTACTAGGAGCTTATTTAAACGGAACTGATTTGGCTGGAGCCAACTTGGAAAACGCCAGGTTAAGTGGAGCCAATATGGTTTTATCATTCCTAACAGGTGCCTATTTACGCAATGCTCGCTTAAACGGAGTTAATCTCCAAGGTGCGGATTTACGAGCGGCGAATTTAAGTGGAGTGGAAATAGAACACCTACAAAGCATTGCTGGGGCAGATTTTAGCTTGGTACAAGGATTGAGTGAATCAAACCGAGCCAAACTCTTGAGTCGCTCCAGTGCAGAACTCGATGTTTGGAATTCCTATACCCGCAAAACGACAAGAGATAGTTTGAAGATAGGTTAAGGGGGAAAGGGGAATTTCCTTTAACCCTTCCCCGATATTTTTGCCAATTTCCGCTCCAAATCGAAGAGAAAACCGTGGATGTACTCTTCCGTCCACTCTTTGCCGTAGAACCTTTGGAACATCCCCCGGGCTGGGTCTTTCTCGGCTCGATAATGTAAGTATTGCAGTTGTCGTTGCTCGATGTTGGCAAGCATTTGGGGATTGGTAATCACATCGGCAGCAATCACGAAATCAATATAGGCTTCTAAGTAATCTATAAATGCTGCGAATACTTGCGTTTCCACCAATGCCTGATCCTGGGAGCGAGTCCAAAGAAAAGCCGGAGAGAAAAATTGTCGTGCTTCTTCGGGAAAATCTCCCCCCCAAGGCAGATGCTGTTGGTATTTATGAAAAATCGGCAGAATTGGCTCGGTATATTTGGTTTGATACTCACGATCGCCTGCAAATAATGGTTGCATATCCAGAGCAATCAAGTGCCCACCGGGAAGGGTGACTAAATCTGCCCCGAAGAAGGGAAGGTCGTAATTCAGGTGGGGGAAAATCACAAAATTGAGTACCTGGAGTGATTTTCCTCCCTGGACATGGGCTGCGCGAATTTGCTGGAGTTTAGGAGATTGAAACGCGTAACTGGTGGTAATAATTTCTTCTTGATTTTTACCCTTACCAACGATCGCACTTTTGTGTTCAAATCCTTCGGGAATAGGGTAGGGCTGAATATCCAAGCGGGAATTTAGGCAAGCGATCGCACTATCGAGAAAGGGTTGGTAGAGTGTCATCAGAGAATATTACCTTCAACCTTTTTTATTTACTTTTGATTATGAGCTTTTATCTGTTACCAGCAACAGCTAAAGGTACAGCATCTTCAAACAAAAATTCGTAGAGAAATCTTTCCGACCAAGCATGACCGAAATAACTACTAAATAGACCAGAAGCTGGGTCGCGATCCGCGCTGTACTGGTCGTAATCTTTTTGGGCTTTGACAATGCGCTGAATCTGTTCAGAATTTGTCAGAGGTGTAGCGTGAGCAAGGAGTTGCCAGTATAGATCGAGGTAATCTTTGAAGGCGGCAAAAACCTTTGTACTCACAGTTTCCTGGTCAGTTTTGGCAAATAATAAATATTTGGAAAAATATTGATTAGCATCATAAAATTTCATTTCCAAACCCTGGGTCAACTCTGGATACCGCTCGTGCAGAGTCCGCAACGGATAAATATATTTTTGCTGGTAAGACTCGTCTTGGAATAGGGGTTGGAAATCTAACACGATTAGATTTTTGACTCTACCAAATGACAAAAAGTCAATTCCTAAAAGGGGTAAATCGAAATTATGGTTGGGATAAATGACGCTATTAAAAATCTGGGCACTTTCACCCGCATCGATGTAAGTGTAGCGAATCTTTCGTAACTGAGGACATTGGTAACACCAACTGCGGATAGTCGCAGGATTTCGTCCGCGATCGCTCACATTCGTCTCTAAACCAACAGGAATTTCTCGCCTTTGTAAATCGAATTTGTCAATTAGCGATTTTTCTAAATGCTCTAGAAATGGCTGATACATAGCGAATTAACTCATATCCTGAGATTTAACGAGGATAGGAGATTCCGCTAACTTCAGTCCCATTTCTGAGAAACTAATTAATAAACTGTAACATTCAAGTCAGGTTTCTTAGCAAGGTTTTTGATGTATTGTCTGTTTTCTGATTCCCACCCAGGAGTAGAAGAAAACCCACTTAACTTGGTACTATTTTCCTTCACTCTTTCTCCTTTCCCTTTGACCCCTCCAAGGCTTCCCGTTCGAGATTACGACGAATCATTTTCTCTAGATCATCCTGGGATACGCAACGACGTTCGCAACAGTGGGAAACCAGATTAATACCGTTCATCGTCCGCACCGTACCAATTCTGACGCGGAAATTTTCATTGACAAACCAACAGCGCTCCTGTCCTTGATTGTTGTCGTATTCAGTATCGATTGTCAAAATACCATCTCTACCAAACCAGTAGCGACTAATCACGGGAATTTTTTCCACATAGCCGCGATCGCGAATTAATCTTCCCGTAAGTGCTTCTCGATGATCAGGAACATCAATCAATACTGCTGCATAATCAGGGTTTGGTTGTCGTTCGTCGAGGTTATCTTGCCAAATAAAACTAGCTCCTCCCATTGCTTTTGCGGGATCGATTTTTTGTTCTTCGCAAGCTAATTTGACTCTGGGGTCGGTTGGTTCAACAATTTGGATGATCAGGTTAGATTCTCCAGATTCATCTGCTACTAAGTCAAAGTGGTTGACATGACGCTGGATAAACCAAGTCCCCTGACTCAACGCAAAAAAATCCTTCATGGTCATAGGAGGAGCAAATTGCATAGGTTGTATATTTTTGTATGGAGAATGACTAAAAGATTAATTTTGAGATTTCAAAGCGCGAATTTCTGATGAAAAGGAAGCGGTGACAACCCCATTCCCATCACTAGTTTTAATCGTCGAGACACGGAACCGTAAATTGGGATTGACAAACCAGATTTTTTCCTCTGCTGCTGCCCGATCATACTGAGTCTCCAACACAAAAATACCATCTTCAGTGAAATAGTATTCACCGACTGCTGCCATTGTTTCCGCATAACCGCGATCGCGCAATAATTTACCCCGATTAGCAAATGAAAGGTCAGGAACCGGTACTAACACCGTGGTACCCTTGAGTTCTTCATTGCGATCGTCGTCCCAATCAGATTCACCCTCCCAACTCATCCGAAATGGAGAAGTAATTTGTTGAGGATCAATATCATAATCTTTACAAAGAGCCAATACTGAGGCATCATCTGGAGCGAGGGCAACAATATCGATTACTGATTTGACTGCCTCAAAATGGGCGAAGATGAGATGGTGGGCACTGCGTTGTGATCGCCATTGTCCCAGGGAACGGGCAACAAATTGATTGATATCCATTTTTTGAAAGCTCGATCAAATTAATTTATTTCAACAATTTTTCAGGAATTGTCTGGAACTATAAGTAGTTAAACAAAATTAATTGCACAATAGTAAGGCATGAAACCCTTGTCCAGACTAGATACTGGTGTGTAAATAATTCTGCGCGATTACTTATGTAAACCTATCCTATATCCTAGTTGGTAATTTTAAACTGTTTTCACACGGCAATCAAACTGTTGAAATAGAAGATGTGCACGCAGATATGGGTTCAAGGAGGTAATGCGATCACATAAAATACGGGCGTTGCATCATTGCGAGATGATAAGTGGTTATTGAAAATTAATTACATATTCTTCTCCAAAATTCACTAGTATATATTCAACCGAACTAACTAAGTTTTCCCAAGAAAAATATGCATCTATTTCTAGCCAACAATATTTAATAAAACGCCATAAAATCTCAATAATATTTAATTCTGGAGAATACTTAGGCAAAAAGAAAATAGTTAAGTTTTTTGATGACCATTCTTTTTGCTTATTGAGAATTTTATTACTCGTATGAATCGATGCATTATCTATAACTAATACAGTTGGCTCTGTTTGTTTATCACAGAAATTATCAATACAAACGATAACAATGTCACTATTGATATTACATCCAAATAAATAAGTTTCTAAATCATTTTTTCTATTCAAAAAACCTAAAACATTTAAACGTGGGCTTTTTTCCGATTTAACAGTAATTTGCTCTCCTTTCTCTTGCCACGCATATGGAACATAAGAACTTAAGGAGAACCCGGATTCATCGACATAAACTAAGTTTATCTCGCCGTTATCATCTTGTTGCTTCAAATTCTCTAGCTCTGCTTTTTTATCCTCATATTCCAACGCTTCTGCCTCTCCTCCAACTCTTCTTTTTATGCGATGCCAACTCATATTAAAGAATTCTAGAATTCTTTTTACTGTATCCTTACAAATATGAATTCCCCATTTTTCCCTAACATTTTTGATAACGACATATAAATTCCTCGGATTTTCTCTCTTCCCACTTTTTTACCTGTAGCTTTTGCTCATCATTTAATTTTGATTTTCTTCCTCTTCCTTTTTGATCATATAACCCAACTAAACTAAAATCCTCCCAATCATTAAACCAATCCATAATTGTTCTACGAGTTACACTGAATAATTTAGCTAAATCATTCATTTTATGTCCCTCATAACTTAACTGAATACACTGTGCTCTTCGTCTCACATGATAATATTTACTTTGTTTATAAATCCTTTCTAATAGATTGAGTGTATCTATATGTAGCCCTTTGATAAAGCGCATTTTATTATTCTGATGACTTTCTCAGTATTTCTCCTAAAAGACTATCATGAAATGTGTAATTAATTTTCAACTACTACTTATGCGTTTTTTCCTAGATTTTATTTCAAATGAATTCAGGCGATCGCGAAAAGAGCGAATAATCATATTTAACATTTAAACTATCGAGGAGATATCTTGATATTTCAGGTAGTAAATCAATAGCTTGAGTGATAGAGATAACATCTCTAACGATTTAGAGTAGCAAAACGTCTTGCGGCGTAGTCTTGCTAAATAATGTCTTAACCGACTATTTTATCCCTCTACTCTTGTCATGCCTATTTTACTAATAATCTGGTCTCCATCTGGTATAAATTTTTGATATACTTTATATCCATCTGTTATCCAAAAATAGCAATTCCAATCGCTTATTTTTTTCCATAATTTCTCAAATGTTTCTGCACTTCTCGAACCTATTACATATTCTAGTATGGACGAATAGTCTTTCTTTAAAGCTGTCCATATCCATATCTTATTTTTTTTACCAATAAATGTTTGTAATTCATCTAATTGAGCAACCAGTGGTATACTCTCATTATTATTGTTATCTGGTAGACGTTGACCAACTTCCTTGACCCAACGGATAACTGTATTATGATTCACATTGGTAATTCTTTCAATCGCCCTAAACCCATTTCCATTTATATACATTCGCCCTTCGGGGAAGCAAGCTACGCAATGAGATTGTGTAATTAATTGTGTCCAAATACTTATTCGGATTCAGCATTTAAAGTTTGTTGTAATTTCAATAATAATTCTTTTATAGTGTAGGGTTTGTGTAAAAAGTGTTTAATCCCGACGTTATGTATATCATTTAATTTACTGTTTGACATTAATCCGCTTGTGGCAATAATATTCACATGTGGATTGATTTTTTTCAGGGTACGGATGGCTGTTATCCCATCCATTAACGGGAGCATCATGTCCATAATCACGACGCTAATTTCACTCATATGCTGGGCATAGAGAGCGATTGCGGCAATACCGTCACTGGCGATTAAGGTTTTATAATTATGACTTTCGAGGGATGCTTTAGTAATTTCTTGAATATAAGCCTCATCTTCTACTATTAAAACTAGTTCTTTATTTCCCGCCAATGGTTTGCAATCCAGTTCTAATTCTATTTCCGTTGTTTCTGTTGCAGGTAAGTGTATTTTAAAAGTAGTTCCAGAACCGACTTCACTATAAACATTAATAAACCCACCGTGACTTTTAATAATACCGAGAACAGTTGAAAGCCCTAAGCCAGTGCCTTTACCAAGTTCTTTTGTAGTAAAAAATGGCTCGAAAATACGTTCTTTGATTTCTGGCGGAATGCCGATACCTGTATCACTTATCGTAATTACAGTGTAGGCTCCTATTTTAGCTTCTAAATTCATGCGGACATAGTTTTCGTCTATCAATACATTTTCGCCAGTGATGCTTAAAGTTCCACCTTCTGGCATGGCATCACGGGCATTAACGCAGAGATTCATCAGTACTTGGTGTAATTGTGTCGTATCGCCCGATACCATCCATAAATCTTTAGGGACATCAACGCAGATATTAATGGATTTAGGAAAGGTTTCTTTGAGGATTTTGGCAATATCTCGAATCAAATGTCGGATTTGCAAGCTAATACGTTTACCTTCGACTCCTCGCGCAAACGATAATACCTGTTTGACTAGTTCAGCACCGCGTTTGGCGCTTTCTTCGAGAATTTCAAACATCTGCATATCCCGTTCGTCAACTTCGGGAAATCTTAAGGGCAGCATTTGTGCGGTAATCAAAATTGGGGTGAGAATATTATTTAAGTCGTGGGCAATTCCACTGGCAAGAGTACCGATGCTTTCGAGACGTTGGGTTCTAAAAAATTGATATTCGAGTTGTTTCTTTTCGGTGATGTCAGTGTCAACAGTGAGAATTGATTGGGGTTTGCCATCACGATCGCAAACTAATGTCCAGCGACTTTCAACTAATATAGTATTACCATTTTTAGTCACTTTATTTAATTCGCCCTGCCATTTACCTTGAGTGATTACCGTTAGCATTGCGGTTTCGACTTCGGGGGGAGTTTCTTTATGTAAAATGTCACTAGCATTTCGCTGGTAAACTTCGCTTGCTTCCCAACCATAGATATTTTCCGCACCTTTATTCCAAAATAAAATGCGATTTTCTAAATCACGAACCAAAATTGCATCGTTAGCAATATCAAGTAAAGCTGCTTGCTGGCGAATTTTCTCTTCGGCTAATTTACGTTCGCTAATATCAATACTCGCACATGTAATCCCGACTACTTCGTTTGACTCATTCCGCAATGGCTCTACAGTCAAGTCGTAAAATTTAACTTCATGGGAATTACTGGTAATAGATATTTCTTCTCTTGTGCCCACACCAGTTGTTAAAACCCGTTGCTTAATTTCCTTTAATCGTTGGGCATCTGCATCTGAGACTATGTCCGAATCCTTTTTTCCCAATACATCAGCATTATTAAACTCAACAACAGCATTATAAATCCAGGTATAACGTAGTTCTTTATCCTGCGTGAAAACAACAATGGGGGAATTTTTCAAAGCAACTCGAAACCGTTCTTCACTATGGCGGAGAGCTTCTTCGGAACGCTGACGTTCGATCGCATAACGCATACATCTTACTAGTAAGTCCCCACTCACCTCTCCCTTAACTAAATAGTCCTGTGCTCCCTGTTGCATTGCTGTCAGTGCTAGCGTTTCATCATCAAGACCTGTAAGTACAATAACTGGTATGGAAGGAACGCGATCGCGAATTTGAAAAAAACTTTCCAATCCTTGACTATCGGGCAAAGAGAGGTCTAAAAGAATCACATCAAAGTTGTTATTTTCGATACAATTAAGTGCATCCCGCAAAGATTCGGCTGGTGTTAATTGAAACTGGAAAGAACTAACATCCGCTAAAAACTCCCGTAGTAAACAAACATCTCCGGGATTATCTTCAATAAGTAACACTTTGAGGGCTTGACGTGTCATTTGAGTTTTGTGGAAATGGGGTGTGGGAGAGAGGAAAGATGGGGGAATGGGGGAGTGTGGGAGATGAGGGAGATGGGGGAGATGGGGGAGTGTGGGAGATGAGGGAGATGAGGGAGATGGGGAGATACAAGCAAGAGTAAAACTTAAAACTGTCACCCCCGCATCCCTTTATTCCGGTGGTAGTTTGACGATGGTGAACCAAAAACGTTCTATAGATTGTACTATTTTGACGAATTGGTCGAAGTCAACAGGTTTTGTGATATAGCAATTGGCAGCTAGGTTGTATGCACGTAAAACATCTTCTTCATTTTGAGATGTAGTCAAAACGACGACAGGTATACGTCTTAGTGCTTCATCAGCTTTAATTTCTGCTAACACTTCCCGCCCATCTTTTTTGGGTAAGTTTAAATCAAGTAGAATTATATCGGGATGGGAAACACTAGCATATTGGTTTTGTTTGCGTAAAAATGCTAGTGCTTCGACACCATCTTCAACAATGCTTAAATTAACCGAGATTTTGCTGTCTTCAAGAGCGATTTGCGTCAACTGGACATCACCTGGGTTATCTTCAACTAACAAAACCTCTATTGGCATAGGAATAAATGTAGTATTCACTGTAGAGTTTCCGTTCTATCTGGAATTGTAAAAAAGAAAGTTGTCCCCTGATTTGGTTTAGACTCTAGCCAGATACGTCCTCCATGACGCTCTACAATTTTTTTACAAATTGCCAGTCCAATACCAGTACCAGGATATTTTGCTTTTCCGTGTAGCCTTTGAAAAATCACAAAAATGCGATCGCAATATTGTGGTTCAATTCCAATTCCATTATCGCGCACCCAGAAGAGGTAAGGGGAGAGGGAGGGAAGGGGAGAGGTTTTTGTTGACTCTCCTTGTTGTTCTTGCTCGTCATCTTTCCAAAATCCTATCTCCACAATTGGCACTATTTCTCTGCGAAATTTAATCGCATTACCAATCAAGTTTTGAAATAATTGACTTAGTTGGGTTGCATCACCATAAATCTGGGGTAATGCTTGCTCGCATTTAATAATTGCTCCACTTTCTTCGATTGCTATTTTGAGGTTAGAAATTGCTTGTTTTAATATTTGGTTACTATCAACTAATGTAAAGGGCTTGCCTTTGGTGCTAACGCGAGAAAAGCTCAATAAATCGTTGATTAAAATTTGCATTCGTCTCGCGCCATCGACTGCATAATCAATAAATTCTTCGGCTTTGCTATCAAGTTTATCTTTATATCGACGTTCAAGTAATTGTAAGTAACTTGTCACCATCCTTAATGGTTCTTGTAAATCATGGGATGCAACGTAGGCGAATTGTTCGAGTTCGGCATTAGAATTAGCGAGTATTTCCCTTTGTTTAGTTTCTTGTTCCAGCAAATGAGCTTGAGATAAGGCAATACCAATTTGGGTGGCTAATTGTTGTAATAATTCGGTTTCCATGCTGTTCCAAATTCTCGTGCGGTGACATTGATGGGCAATCAGTAAACCCCAGAGATTTTCACGCTGTAAAATTGGTACAACTAGATTTGATTTAACATTAAATCCTTCTAATAATTGCCGATGCCGAGTGTTAATGTTTGCTTCTAATACATTGGGTATTGTACTGATTTTACCGTGTTTATAAGGCTCTTGAAGCTCATCAGTAAAACAACGATCATTAATTTTTGCTCCTAAAATTGACATCACTCCTGGAACTACTGATTCTTGCACCACAATACCAGTACCATCACTCCACAATCGAAAAACTAATACTCTATCTGCTTGGAGTAATTTTTGGATTTCGGTAACGGTGGTATGGAGAATCTCTTCAGTTTGTAATGATTGACGAATTTTCAGAGAAATTTCTGCTAAAAGTTGCGATCGCAAATTTTGAGCTTTTAATTCTTCTTCATTTTGCTTACGCTGGGTAATATCTAAATCAATACCAGTGATGCGTATTGCCTGACCTGTTAAATTATAAATTACTTGTCCTTTTG
Source organism: Calothrix sp. NIES-4101 (assembly GCA_004296455.1). Taxonomy (GTDB): domain Bacteria; phylum Cyanobacteriota; class Cyanobacteriia; order Cyanobacteriales; family Nostocaceae; genus Brunnivagina. The sequence continues at coordinate 916,698 of AP018280.1, read as the reverse complement.
TTGCTATCCAACGAATAGTGTCACTGGCTACAACAAAGCGAAATTCTAAGTCGAGATAGGAATTATCTTGATATTCAACTGCATGAGAAATTGAATTTATCACCCGTTCCCGATCTTCAGGGTGCAATAAATTAATAAAACTATCCCAACGTCCATCAAAACTATCATTTCCCATCCCAAACAGGGATTCCATACTCGCTGAACAACTAAATAAATGCGATCGCAAATCTAAATTCCAAGTACCCATTCCCGCAGCCGTAAGCGCCATTCTTAATTGGTTTTCACTACCTTTTAATGCTGCTTCATAGCGTTTACGTTCGGTAATATCATTCACTAAGACAATACGAGCGGCGCGTTCATTAAAAGTGATCGCATTTGAAGTAATTTCGACATCGATAACACTACCATCTTTTTTATGATGTCTCCAATAACCAGAATTAGTATGTTGTTCAATTTCATATTGAGCCAATACACTACTTAACATTGCGGCATCTTCAGGAGGATGAAGTTTGGAAATTCTCATTTGTAAAAATTCATCCCGTGAGTAACCATAATGTGTGATTGCTGCGGCATTTACCTCCAAAAAAATCATTGTTTTTAAGTCATATACCCATAAAGGATAAGGACAACTTTCAAACAATAATCTTGTTTGTGTGTCACCTTGATACGCAGCTTCTTGTGCTGATTTGCGATCGCTTTGTAATTGCTCTAGTTTTTCTTCGGCAATGCGAAGTCGTTCCAACAACTCGCTATAATCGAGTTGTTCTACATCTACATCCATAATCTGTACCTCCCTACAGTAATGAAACTATAGGAATTAGCAGGATTCCCAATCGCGAAAAGATAAATATAGCGGAATCAGACATTTAATTTATATTGATAGCTTTTTGGTCTAATTTAGTTTAATTAATATAATTCTATGTGTCAGATTAGTAATAGTAAATAATTACAAATTTTTTAATGTACCTGTACTATAAAATATTAAGAAATTTAAATCAATCTATGACAATATATTAATAATGTATTTTTACTTATATATTGGTATATTCTACGTTCTCACAGAAAATTGTTACGCAGCATGAATAAGTACTTGCAGCGTTAAAGTTTAAGCGAAACTTGTAATAACGGGGAAGAAGCCCAGATAAAGTATTACTTTGATTTCACCATTCTGACATCAATTATGCTACCCCTTGACAAATAATTAAAACCCTCAATTTCCGTGGTAGTACCAACCCTTAATTGACTTTTGCCAAAAAATAAGCCCTTTTCTTGAATTTGAGCTTTACCAGCTAAAGTAATCAGCAAATCTACCTTATAATTATTTTTGGGATCAGGCAACTCCTTTACCGAACCATCTGGTTGGGGAACTGCGATTGTAATTGGTAATTGTTTCACTGATTGGATATTCATCATCCCTTCAGGTTGATTGCGAAGTGTCACCTTTGTACTATTACCAACTTTTAACCCATCCTCCAGTAAAACCTGTGGGTTACGAACTCCCATCCCCTGAACCAATAAATCAACCTCAACTGCTTCCATCACAGGGTTTGCTTCAGCAACCATTACTGGGAGGATAGGAGAACAAAACATACTTACTAGTAACAGTATAAGCACTAATAAAAATCGTCCCAAAATATAACGAAAACTTTTATGAAGGCGACTTTTAAAACTTAAAACAACCATATGAATAAGTATCTTTTTGGCTAAAATATTACAAGCAAGTGTATTAATTCAATAGATAACATTCGCTATTACACCATGCTAGCTCTTATTGATGAATATGAATCATTAAGTAATCCTGCGGTGAAACAAATTAAAACTGAACTAAAAATAATGCTTCTGAGTTAACCCAGAAGCACTAAAAAGAAAAATGTGTTTTGACTTGTAGACGACTTCACCGTTTACTAGTACAATTTTACTATAAAATAAGCATAAGCATGAAAAAAGAGAAAACTTTTTACCTTTCCGCTTCAGTTTAACTTAAATGCTCCTCAAGAAGAGATGCGATCGCATTTGGTTTGACTTGGCTATATTTCTTTTTCCCTAGTTGGACAATGCAGTTAGGGGCTTTAGAGCATTTTTTCAGGCAACCAGTGCTTTGAATTTTCACTTGATTACGTAACTCGCGCATCACCTCTTTCGAGGCTTTACCATTGCAGAGTGATTTTTCGATGTTTGACAATAACTGTTTTGCTCCTCGTTTGCGACAGCCGGAACCCTGACAAACTAAAATTTTGGCTTTAGGAGAACATTCTTGTTTGGAGGGAGTTTCTGAAACCGCAAGTATTGCTTGTTGCAGATGTGGTTTATGTATATGGCAAGCTTCCAAAGGTATCACATCATAAGCTTTGAGCTTGATATTTCCATTTTGAGAGTGTAATTTACTATGACCAATTATCCGAATATGATTACCTGGAACCAAAGTTAAGCCAAGTACAGTTCGCAATTCTTTAGGAAGTTTGATTTTGAGATTTCCGGTGGTAAGTGTCGCCACTGCATTACACTTAGCTAATGCGAACTTTAGATACTTAAATTTCTTGGGACGATTCCCAGAAAAGCCAAGAAACTCTCCCTCAATATCAAATTCTGAGAGTTTTAGATATTTGTCACCCATAAAATTTACTGGTTATTTAATTATTAATTATTAGTGAAGGTATGCTGACAATCCAAACTAATCAAGCAGAGGATATTACGCTCTATTCAGATGTTTTATTTAGTTAAATTAACCAGCTTCTTGGTTAATAAATTATTAGTATTAGTCATATTGTGACTCAAACGAAAAATTGTAAGATAAATTTTTCGGTGTGCGCCAATTATATCGAAAATATTCGGAAATATTTAGATAAATCTGATATGACTGTACATGATGGGAATCCTGTTTTATTTAATTGTCAAAAAGTGTTATTTATATCCCCGAATCCTGATATCATTCGGGGATATTAGTTGCAGCGTCAGTTCTTAGCAAAGCCGAACTTGATTCTGTTATAGTAATGCACAAATAATGGAGTCATGGTAGAGTTATTAATCATTAGTGTTTGTTTTGCAAATAACGATTATTTATTAACCATTAATCACTAATTCCTAACTACTAACTATTAATCATTAACCATTTCCTATTAATTATATTTAAGCAAGTCTTCTTGCTTCACAGGTTTGAGGTAATTTCAAAGGCTCGGCTAAATTGGAGAACTCTAGTTCCCAACCATTAGCTAAAGTAAAAATTTTACCTGTGGGTGAATCAGTTTCCTTAACAACTTCTTCCTCAAGGTCTTTTTTGGGAACATATACAGTTAACTGACCACTCGCAGTCTTGCGTAACATTACCTTCATCTGTCTTCCTCTTTATCTGGATTTTTTTCTATTAGTTCCAATTCTTTCTTTTTGCAGCCAACAATGAACCCTGTTTGTAAAAAATGAACTGCATAAATATAAGAACTTTGGAGAAATGTACCGATGCTAACAACGTAGCCAATTTCTCCTTTTTTGGCTAGAACTGTCCCAATTTCTTGTCCTGGGAAAGTTCCATCATTTTTCAGTAGCTTGCGAGTGCGAACTTTATCACCAATCTCAAATTCTGGTGGCGAAAAGAGTTCGATTTCATCTGATTGTTGCATGGGAATACCTTTGTTCAAGTACCAAATTTAATAGTTCTTGGGTAGTTAGATTGCGCTTTTTCTGGATGGATTCTTGTCTGACTGCATCTAGCACTGACTGACTTTCTTCACGGTTTAATACAATTCCGTATTGTTGTAGCAAGCTGATGAGTAAATGTCTTCCAGAATGCTTACCAACTACCAAACGCCTCTCCCAACCTACTTCTTCCGGTGCAAAAGGTTCGTAGGTATTTGGGTTTTGCAATACGCCGTGAGCGTGAATACCAGACTCATGAGCAAAAGTATTTTCACCCACGATTGCTTTCCAAGGCGGGACGTTACAACCAGAAGCAACTGCAACTAGTCGAGAAAGTTCCAATAGTCGGGTTGTATCAATCTCCAAATCAATGCCATGCAGGTGTTTGAGCGACATGACGACTTCTTCTAGGGCTGCATTTCCAGCACGTTCTCCCAATCCGTTCACGGTGGTATTCACTGATGTTGCCCCAGCCTTCAAACCAGCAAGCGCATTTGCAGTTGCTAAACCAAAGTCGTTGTGGGTGTGCATTTCCACAGGTATTTGTAATCCAGCAACAAGTCGTTTCACTCTTGTATAAGTGGTGAAAGGGTCTAATATTCCCACCGTATCGCAGAAGCGAAATCTGCAAGCACCCCATTCTTGCGCGTATAACGCCACATCTTGGAGGAAGCATTCATCCGCTCTAGAGGAGTCTTCACCACCGACAGCAACCCAGAGTCCCTTATCGACTGCAAAGCTGATACTATCCCTCAGTTGTTGCAGAGTGACACGCCATTGTCCATGAAATTTAGCTGCAATTTGAATCCCCGAAACTGGTATGGAAATATGCACCCGCTTCATTCCGCAAGCAATAGACGCTTCGATATCGGAAATTACAGCACGGTTCCAGCCTAGTAGTTTAGCCGATAAACCAGAGTCAGAAATAGCAGAAATTGCTCTTGTCTCTTCCTCACCCATCGCTGGAATTCCGACTTCGAGTTCACAAATACCTATTGCATCCAGAAATTTTGCGATCGCAACTTTTTCTTGCAGATTAAACGCAACGCCAGCCGCTTGTTCGCCATCACGCAGAGTGGTGTCATTAATTTGGATTTGGTTCATTTCAAAAATACCCCTGAGGAATTTTCTCTATCTCCTTTTAGATTGCCTTGATTAGTTGCTAAATTTGCTACTTGTTGCTGCTATGAATAAAAACTCAGAATTCATCATCCAGAATTAAAAATTAAGAATTAAGAATCCAGAATTCATCATCTTCTCAGGGAGAAGCAAGTTACAGAATTGAGATTTTTTTACCGATAATATATGCTTAGTTAGTAAGTAAATAAAATGACTTTTCATTCATTGATAAAAGTAAAGTTACTACTGATGCTAACTCCTAAACCCTGATTCCCGATAATGTCATTGCCCTTAAACATTATTTCCTTATATCACTTTTGCCTAGCAACCATAAATTATCTGTATACCATCCAACCATAAAATAAATAATTCATGAATCATTTTTAGCGTTAGGTGCCGAATGATTGCGGAATAAAATGTAGCTAATGTAAGAGTTGATAGCACTAGAAACAACTAATAGACTTAAGCCTGCTGTTAAAGCAATCATAGTATTTCCTCCTAATTTTAATTAAAAAAATATCAAGATAGCACCAATTATTTCACTGAGAAATTAACATTTAATCATAGTTTTTATACTTGCCCTTCGAGCCAGTCAAAAATCCTACCTAACTGTTCTATATCTACTAAACCATATTGCCAAAGTAGCATTGGGAAAGGAGCATTTTGTAATTCTGGATGCTTTAATACTACAGAAATAGCAGCAGTTGATAGTTCAATCTCACTCTGTAAAAAATTGATTAATCTGGTATCATTGCCATAAATAATCATATTTAATTAAGCTCCTCTAAGTTGTTGTCAAACAACTAAATACTGAGTGCTGTATGGGGAAGTCTTCTCATCGAGTTTATTGGCGTTGAGCGCTGAGTGTGAACACCCCCTGACTATAGGTTATTACTCACACCCAATTCCTAATTTCTCACTGCTTAAAGCTGCCAACATTGTTCCAGCCAATCAATTAATTCTTTACGACTAGCAAAAAATTGCATGAGAATACTCCGAACCAAAATAGCCGTCTGTATGTTGCTTATCTGTACATGTAGGGAACCATCCCTAGGACAGCAACAAGGAATCATCAACTCTTGTAGACGGTGAAAAATTCTCCAACGTTCTGCTAAAGGAATATTGATTACCTGAGCGCCTACTAACTCTGAATTGGTAGGTGGTAACATTCTCAACGCTCCTTGTTGACAATTTGTTGATTCATACTTTTGGTGATTTCGCTGTTTTGGTTTCTAGAATAGGTAAAAGTTTGGACTTGCTTTTCTAAATTTTCAATCCGCAACAGCAAAGAACGAATTATTTCCCCGTCAACATCTGGTAACTTAGCGTGTTCTAGTGGTAGAAGGCTGCATTGGGGATTATGGGGGATATTACGACCGGGAATGCCAACAACAGTATTATCTGGAAGGACATCGCGTAAGACTACACTATGAGCGCCAATCCGCACGCGATCGCCTACTTGAATATTTCCTAAAACCTTGGCACCAGCGCCAACGACAACATTTTTACCTATCGTGGGATGACGTTTACCTGTTTCTTTTCCTGTTCCACCGAGAGTTACGCCTTGGTAAATCAGCGTGTAGTCGCCAACTATCGCCGTTTCACCAATCACAACTCCCATCCCATGATCGATAAATACACCTTTGCCAATTTGTGCGCCTGGATGAATCTCAATCCCTGTCAAAAAGCGTCCCATATGGGAAATCAGACGGGGAATCAAAGCAACTTGGCGGATATATAACCAGTGGGCGACACGATGAAAACAAAGTGCGTGCAAACCTGGATAGCAAAGCATTACTTCCAGCCAACTACGTGCAGCTGGATCGCGCTCAAAAATGATACGAAAATCACTTTTAACTGGCTCAAAGATTGACTCAATATTTGACCAAAAATTCAGACCAGAAAGCAAATTTTGTAGAAACGTTTTTTTGGCGCTATCCGATTTTTTGCCGAGATTTAGATTTCTGTTGTGCAAAGAAGACTGCTGCATCGGTCTTGCCTGGATAATATAAGCGATGTGCTAGTTTTATGCTTATATCAGACAGCCTCTAAGCAGATGCAATCATTGATGTTGATTGAACTTATTGAACTGATTAATAATGTACTCAACCCCTGAAAGTTAGATTGAACAAATATCTCTAACTTTGTTTGGGGTAGAGGGGTGAGATTTTTTTAGATAGAGGTACTGGATATTTTGGGGGGAGGGATTAAGTATTTTTGCACTCAACTTAAATCCTTAATTTGTAAAGCCTTGCAGCCTTTTTTTGATAAATATTTCTTTACAAAAGCTTGTACTCAAAAATGCTAATATTTATCTAATCTAATTAGTTTCTGTATATCGTATTACTATTAATTACAGTATATCTATAATTATTCAAAACCGTAATTTCTTTATTTTGTTTTTATGATTATTCTGTATTTCCGCATACAAAATCTTGGAAAATGTCCACTTCCAGTCATTATCTGAATAGATATATTCAGAAGTTATTTTTAAACACTTTAAAAATTACAAAAAGACGCACTTTTAATAGGTTTATGTGCGTCAAACTACCCCATACTGTTTTGGCGATTGCTGTTGAGATTAACGGAATTTACCGGGGTTGAGACGAACACCAGCTTGATTTTTTGCTGGCTGACGGTTAATACTGACTCCATTTTTGAGTTGGGTGCCAGTACCTCTATCAGCTTTATCTAAAAAGGGTTTGAGGCTAATGGGTGATTTTGCAGAGGAGCGATTATTTCTACCTGTGACAGTATTGTATATTTGTTCAACTGCATCACCACCTCTAGTACGGCTGGTATATGTGTTGACACCATAGGTTTGTTCGCCATTATCGGCGGCTGCTAAGTTTTGGAACACACTGTTACGGACAAAGTAGGGGTCTTTTTCTGGGGGAACAGTGAAGACAATACGGCAAGCTGGGTTAGCTTCGGTGGTAACGCAAACGATATTTTGTCCGTTCTCAATTCCAGTCTGTAATTCTAACAGACCATCGCGGCGATAAGATTCTAAACGTTGAGCGATCGTATTACAACGACGCGCCATATCCCAACCACCTCCCATGCTACGGGGATTCGCCCAAGCAAACCCTTTGCCAAGCTGGCTTTGGGGTTGGTACATTACGGTATATTGACCATTTTGTTGCTGGCAAAAAAAGCGTGCATTGCTATCTGCGGTAGAACCTCCGGATGGATATCTGTTGCCAGAGGATATTGTGGAATCAGTGGAGCCACCATTAGATGTGGTAGGCACAACTACATCATTGTCACCTCTATATTGAGCTTGAGCAACAGAATTGCCTAGTAAAGAGAAACCAAGGCTGGCAAACAGCAATAAATTAATCGGACGCATTAAAAGCGATCGCATAAATTATCCTCTCTGGGATATCATTAGGGAGTCGATAATTCATTTGACGGATTTTTTTCAATTTTGATTCTGGTTTTTGAATTTTAGTTAGAGGTCTCCACAGAATAATTGATCCACTAATAAGGGATGATAGAAAAAGGGTAATTAAACGTGTACAGTCTGCATGAAGTCTCCAAAATCCATGATTGAGCTAAGCAAGAGCCTCAAATCTCTGTACATTAAAACAGCGCAAAAGCTTAAGGCAAGCGACCGGCGGCAATTTATGGCAGAAGTTGTCAAAGGTTTTGGGATTGGTGGACAAACTTTGGCAGAAAGAGAGTTGGGGTGGAATAGACGCACTATTCGTAAAGGGATGAAAGAGTTGGAGAGTGGTGAACCAATCATTGATGCATTTGCCAATAGTGGTCGCAAACGAATTGAGGAAAAATTGCCTCATCTACTAGAGGATATGAAATCATTAGTAGACCCACAAAGCCAAACTGACCCGAGTTTTAAAAGTACTCGTTTGTATACTCGTATGACTTCATCGGAAGTACGTCGGCAACTAATTGAACAAAAAGGTTATAGGGATGGGGAATTACCATCAAACGAAACAATCAGAAGGCGGTTAAACGAGTTAGGCTACACATTAAAAAGAGTGATAAAAGCCAAGCCAATAAGGAAAATTCCAGAAACAGAAGCAATTTTCCAAGAATTAGAAAAAATTAATACTAAAGCAGATAATGAACCCAATACTTTACGTATATCAATTGATGCAAAGGTGGCAGTAAAAGTTGGTGAGTTTGACCGAGGGGGGAAAACTCGTATACCAACTATTTCATTGGACCATGATTTTGCAGAGGCTATAACTGTTACCCCTTACGGAATTTTTTTACCTCAGTACAACGAATTATTCCTATTTTTTGTAACTTCAAAATTGACTGCTGATTGTATTGTTGATTTGATTGAAAACTGGTGGCAAAGAGTAAAACATCGATTTAATCACATTAATAAACTGGTTATTAATCAAGACAACGGACGAGAAAATCATTCTCGTCGTACTCAGTTTATGAAACGAATATTAGACTTTTCTTCATCATCAAACCTGAATTTACAGCTAGCTTACTATCCCCCCTACCATAGTAAGTATAATCCTGTAGAACGTAGTTTTGGTTGGCTAGAACAGCATTGGAATGGTAGTTTACTCGACACCGTTGAATCAGTCCTGTATTTTGCAAGAACACTTACTTTTAAAGGCCAAAATCCGGTTGTGACATTGATCAAAAAAGTTTACTCCACAGGAGTTAAACTCACAACTGAGGCTATGGCAGAAGTTGAAAAACAAATCCTTCGTCTTCCGCATCTCAAAAAATGGTTTGTTGAAATTTTTGCGAAACCCGGCTCGTCATAGGATCATTTTTTTTGTGGAGTTCTCTTAGTTAATTATTACTGTTCAGAGATGGTTGATGTTGAGAGACATAGCACTACTACGTCTCCACCATAAATACTTACTTTTCTATTTGCAAATCTTCATCTTGACTGTCTAAAATAATCTCAATACCACGAATATCAAAGAACATGATTTCGACACGACGGTTGTAAGCATGTTCAACTCTACTTCTTCCAGGTGTTTTTAATTTTCTCTCTCCAAAGGAACGAATTGTCATTCTCTCCGGTGCAATACCTTTTTTAATCAGATAATTTCTGGCGTTTCTCGCACGTCGGAATGCTAAATCTTTGTTATAGGCATCACTAGCACGAGCATCTGTATGTCCCTGTAGTTCAATGACAATTGTTGGATATTGCTGTAATACCGCCACAATTTTATCTAAGACTTTGCCACTGGCAGCACTGATAAAATCCTTATCTAGGGCGTAGTGGATATTATTGGGAACCCGTAAACGGATGGGTTCTGGTGTTGGCGGCACTGGTGGCTCTGGTTCCGGAGTTGGTGCTGGTGGTTTGGGTGTTGTACAGTTGGGAATTTCGCCAGATGGCTGTGTGAGTACATCTCGGTTTTTCTCCAACTCTAATTTTTGGCGAACTTGAGTCATTGTTTCCGGATTTGTTGACATCACCACAGCCGAGTATGCCGGTTCAGAGGTACCATATTGAGGATGAGTTGCGATCGCGCTAATCATTTCCCCTGGTTGTAGTTCTTCTAATGTCGCCGCAAATTTACCTTTCTCATCTGCTTTGGTAGCAGCGATGACTTGATGTAAAGCACTTTCTTTGACTTGATAAATTTGTATTTGTGAACCTGGTTCCGCAGTGCCATCAATGCGAGTTTTACCATTAATATTTAAAAATTCCTGGGTGAGAAATTCAGGCGAATTAATTGCCCCATTTCCCGTATCTAAGCGACGATTTGCGGAGGTTCTGGGAGGATTTTTGCCATCACCTGTTTGGAAGTCTTGAACGCCAACATGTCCACGTGTATTTAAGTCGATGCTCAATCCTTCTAATTTGGCAAAGCGGTTATTTTCAATCAGGTTACGAATTGATGTGCCTTGATTAAATGAACCACTGGGGGGAAATGCGGTGACGGTGACACCGGAACCAGCTTGATGACTGATTTGATTATCTGTGACTTTATGCTCACTACCCATCAGGTACACTGCTGCACGTCGCAAACGTCGTCCGTTATATCTGATATCGTTATCTTTAATTTCGATCGAACCTTCAGGTTTAAAGAGAAATATACCACTACCATCATTTGCACATAGTAAGTTAGCACGAATTTGCGATCGCCCAATTTTCCCTTCTAATCTCATGGCATCGGGCATTCCTGCTAAACCGTTAGCAATAATAATGTTTTCGAGTACCTGCATTCCTTCGGCACGAAATCCCGTGATTATTCCACTGCCGTCGTGGTAGGAGATGCGATTATTTTTAATGACTGTACCAATTGAGTTAAATACTGATACCCCAAAGGCGGAAGTGGTTTCTGGCATTTTTTCATCAGGGGTGATACCTAACCAGTTATTTTCAATCACTACATTTTTAGGTGGATTGGTGTAGTTTTTGCTATCACTGGAGGCAATGAAAATATCTGCCGGGGGGAGACTGGCGGTAGTTTGATGTTTTGAGGTGAAGCCATATAGACTTAATCCGCGAATGGTAATGTTATCTGCAACTACAGATAATCCCCGAAATACTTCTTTGCCCCCGGCAGGTGTAATGGCAATAACTGGGCGAGTTGGTAATGCCGGAACATATGCTTGAGCATTGGCGGGTTGTGCGGTGTCGTATCCGGGTTGAGTTGTCCCATCAATGACAATTCCGGGGGATGTTATTGCTGGTAATACATCGGTGAGTTGGATGGTAGTTTGCCCCGCCACGAGGTTAAATTCTATGCGCGAATTGCCGCTTGCTGGCTGAATTTGTGCTTTTTCGCTAGGGGTAAGTTGATCTAGCGTTAGGGTATTGTTAGTAAGTGCGATCGCTTCTCGTAATGTTAGCTGTTCATTTGGTGTGATTTCATCTTGGTTACTATTGACTGTTATTTTTACAGGATTTGGCGTTTGTGCTGTGGCTGCTCCTATTGGTAAGGAGAAAGAAATTAAAAGGTGTATTACTAGTATTGTTAACTGGGATTTATTTTTGGCGATTCCCAAAATACAACGGCATAACAGAAGCTGTTCTTTCCCTTTCTCCTTTGCCCTCAAATTTCTTTGGTGCTTCATATTCCCATACCCTCACTTTGCTGCTAACTCAATTTGATGTTTGTATTTGCCGAGAGCTTGCACCACTGATTCTTTCTGTTAAAAGGGCGGATGTATTTACAGTCCCCACCTGTCAAATAGTTTGTTTAGCTTAACTGTTCATTCTCAGTATGCACCTCCGGTAGAACCCGTATCTGACAATTCCTAAGCTGGAGATGAGCAACAACAAATCTGCTGGCGATGTTGTTAATTATCCAAAATCCACCTTGACTTAGAAATTAAATCATGATGTATCTTAGACGACACTGGTTTTGTAATTGTGCCAAATTTACAAAGACTACTGAAAAAGCTGTTGCAACTGAAAAATTTGGAGAAAAATTTGGAGATTTTTTTGGTGAAAGTTGGATGATTTTTCTTTAACCAAGAGCAAATTAATCTCATGGCAAACCTCTATCCCTGACTATGCAAGGGTTTATTGGTTAATTGAACAATCCCGACAAAAATAGTCGGGTATGTTTGACGAGTATTTTTACCCGTGGTAGCATCATTTCACATTCGACGGAAGTACAGGGAAGGCAAAAACAATGACCCAGGCGATCGCCAAACAAACCCAAACAGCAAACGCAACCTTTACCGCTTTAAAGTGTAAAGAATGTGGAGCCGAGTACGAATTAGAAGCAAAGCATGTATGTGAGTTGTGTTTTGGTCCTTTGGAAGTCAAATATGATTTCAGTCGCCTGAGCGTTACCCGCGAGAGTATCCAAGCGGGGCCAAATTCAATTTGGCGCTATCGTCAGTTTTTGCCTGTAGCTACAGATAACTATATTGATGTTGGTACAGGGATGAGTCCGTTGGTTAAATCTCAACGCTTGGCTCGTCGCCTGGGTTTAAAAAATCTTTATATTAAAAATGATGCCGTCAACATGCCCACCCTCAGCTTCAAGGATCGGGTGGTATCGGTAGCACTAAGCCGCGCACGGGAATTAGGCTTTACCACAGTATCCTGCGCCAGCACTGGAAATTTAGCCAACTCAACAGCCGCGATCGCAGCTTATGCTGGTTTAGATTGCTGTGTATTTATCCCTGCTGATTTGGAAGCAGGCAAAGTTTTAGGTAGTTTAATTTACAGCCCCACCTTAATGGCAGTTCAAGGTAACTACGACCAAGTTAACCGTTTATGTTCGGAAGTCGCCAATACACATGGCTGGGGATTTGTCAACATTAATTTACGTCCCTATTACTCAGAAGGCTCGAAAACACTTGGTTATGAAGTTGCCGAGCAATTAGGATGGGAATTGCCTGACCATATTGTTGCACCTTTAGCTTCCGGCTCTTTATTTACTAAAATTTACAAAGGATTTAATGAGTTTGTTGAAGCTGGTTTAGTAGAAGGGAAGCCAGTTAGATTTAGTGGAGCACAGGCTGAAGGCTGTTCTCCCATCGCTGAAGCCTTTAGAGAAAAGCGTGACTTTATCAAACCCGTAAAACCGAATACAATTGCCAAATCAATTGCGATTGGCAATCCCGCCGATGGTGTTTATGCAGTTGAAATTGCCAACAAAACTAACGGTAATATTGAATCTGTAACCGATGCAGAAATCATCGCCGGCATCAAGTTGCTAGCTGAAACTGAAGGTATCTTTACGGAAACCGCAGGTGGTACAACCGTTGCTGTTTTAAAGAAACTGGTTGAAGCTGGTAAAATTGATCCTGATGAAAAAACCGTTGTTTACATCACGGGTAATGGTTTGAAAACTCAAGAAGCAGTTCAAGGTTATATTGGTGAACCCTTCACTATTGAAGCGAAACTTGATAGCTTTGAACAAGCACTTGAACGTTCTCGTACTTTAGACCGTCTCGAATGGCAACAGGTGCTTGTATAATTTGGGGTTTTGGATTCTAGATTTTGGATTGAGTTTATAATCTCAAAGTTTGAAATCTCAAAGTCGAAAATCTCAAATAACTAAAAATTTTGAATTTTGACTTAGATTCAGGGACGTGGATTCAATAAAAATCAAGTTTTAACTTTAGGGGTATGCTAGCAACGCCACTCATAATATATGTAATGTATATGTAATGACATGTTACGCGATCGCAAATACCCTACAACAGTTCTAATTTGTAAATGGTAAGTAATTAAATCCATATACCTGAGAATCTGCAAAATCTAAAATTCCGAATCGTCGCAAGTACTCAGTTAATTTTGGAGTTTAGATTCAGTCTAAAATTCAAAATCTCAAATATAAACTCTCTAAAAGTATGGCAGTAAAAGTTTTAGTTCCTACCGCTCTCCAAAAATTTACCAATAATCAAGCGACTCTTGAATGTTCGGGTACTAGTATCTCCGAACTTTTAAACTCTCTAGAACAAGCTTGTCCCGGAATTAAAGAACGTCTTTGTGATGAAAGTGGACAACCAAGACGTTTTTTAAATTTCTATGTTAACAGTGAAGATATTCGCTTCTTAGATGGGACATCAACACCCCTGAAAGACGGAGACGAAGTCAGCATTGTCCCTGCGGTTGCTGGTGGCTGATAAGCTATTAGTTGTTCATCGTTATCTGGTTGGCGATCGCGACAAAATACTATTATTTAACTATTGTCAGTTTGATTCTTGTAATTACCCACTTAGCGGTTATTAACATTTAGGATTTGTCAATTCTTGAATGTTGACTCTAGGTGGGTTAATTTATCAAGCGCCGCCAATTAGCACAAATTGACGAGGATTTGGCTGATGATGAATTGTATGAAGAATCAACTGAGCCTATCGGTAGCCGAGAAATAATCAAAAAGCTGATAGCCGTAACTAAGCAAGTAATTATCTAACCAACCATTACAAATAGACAAAAAGCTTGTTTTATGGGCTTTATTCCTCCAGCCTCCTGCCTTCTGCCTCCTGCCTCCTGCCTTCACGTACTAGTTAGACTATGTTGTCGCCAGGTTCATCCAATTTTTCCGAGAAATTCGTATTAGTCACGGTGCATGAGTGGACGTAAACCATTGATTCCAGCAGCGATCGCCGAACCATTGTGTATTACAGTGGCTACTAGGGGGTGCATTCCGACGGTGGTGGCTAGTCCTAGGGCGGCTAAATTGGGAACTACAGCTAAACTCATATTTTGCCCAATCACAGCTTTGGTTTGACGAGCGATCGCAATTGCATCGACAAAACTAGTTAAATTATTATTCATGAGCACAACATCGGCGGTTTCTCTGGCTATCTCAGAACCATCGCCAAAGGATATCGCTGCATCTGCGTAAGCTAAGGCGGCGGAATCATTCAAACCATCTCCGGTGTATCCTACTGTTCTACCTTCAGCTTTTAATTGCTGGATAATTGCGGCTTTGCTTTCGGGAAAGGCTTCGGCGTGAACGTTACTCAAAGGGATACCGAGTTTTTCGGCTACCATGACAGCTTTTTGTTGGCTATCGCCGGTTAACAGATGAATTTCCATACCGTATTCTGTTTGTAATTGTTCCAGGATGGCGGAACTTTCAGGGCGTAGGGGGTCGGTATAAGCAATCACCCCGGCAAATTCGCCGTTAACTGCCACATACAATAAGGAATCATGGGCAGAGATGCGACAATTTAAAGTGTTTGTACAGTCTTCTGGCTGACAGTGATGTTCGGCATACAGACAAGTCAGGGGAATATCAAATTTAGATAATAAGCGATCGCTTCCTACTAATACCTGTTGTCCATCAATTTGGGCAATCACGCCTAAACCGATTTCATAACTCCATTCCCCACGAGGTAAAATTTCTACACCCTGTGCTGCGGCATAGCCTATCACCGCCTCGGCGACTGGATGAGTTAATCTTTGTTCTGCGGCTGTGGCTAATTCTAACAATCTGTTCGCAGATATCCGCTCTGCGACTGCTTCTACTGCCACTACCTGAATGTTACCTTGGGTTAAAGTACCGGTTTTATCAAAAACTAAAGTATCTACCTGTGCTAATTTTTCTAAGGTGCGACCACTCCGAATCAGTACCCCATGTCTGGTAGCATGGGTTAAGGCGGCTAAAAATGTTGTGGGTAAGGAAACACGAATCCCAGTGACAAAATCTAGGGTGAGAATTGAGGCGGCTCTGGCTGGATTACGAGTAGTAACTAATACTAAACCAGCAAATAATAAAGAAGGAATCACGGCTTTGTCGGCAATGGCGGCGGCGTAATTTCCCATGCGGCTATCGTGAACTGGTGCCTGTTGGACTAACTCGATACTTGCCCCAGCACGGGTAGCATTACCGACTTTCTCGGTATGAATATAAATTTCTCCTTCCCGTACCAAAGTAGAAGCATATACAGTTTCGCCGATTTCCCGCAACACAGGCATAGACTCACCTGTGAGTTTTTGCTGGTCAATTAAAGCTTTACCCCGCAACACTGCACCATCTACGGGAATTTGCTCACCTGGATAGACGATGACTGTATCACCTAATTGCACAGATGTCGCGTCTATTTGTTGTTTTTGTCCATCTGGTTGTAATACCCAAGCATAACGTCCAAGGGAGTCGAGTAAGCTAGAAGCATTTTGTTGGGACACTCGCGCTGTGCGATCGCGAATCATATCACCAATTTCATGCAGCGTCATTACCAAAGCCGGAGTCAGTAAGTTTCCTTGGGCTGCGGTGAGGGAAATTGCCATAAAATCTAGGCAATCGATATTTAATTTACGGTTTGTGGTAATGCTATTGTAGGCGCGTTTAGCTACAGGTAAGGCTGCGAGGGCGACAACGGCAGCAATTAAACTCTGGGGGATGGGAAGTCTCAAACCCAGTAACCCTAGCAAAACTGCTAAGGCTGGTAATTTGAAACCTGCATTTTCTTCTTCAATAGCTTCTGGGCTGCTGATGGGATGTTGGGCAATAGTGGCAACTTGGAGCGATCGCACTATATCCTGGAAAAAAATACGATTACTCTCTTCAGTTAGTTGATAGTTAATCACAATCGATGCAGCTTGGCGATTGATGCGAACATTTGTAATTCGACTATCAGATTTTAAAAGTGTTTCTAAACGCCAGCCATAATTTACATCTTCTGCTAACAATGGGATACGAAATCTGATCCGCCCAGGAATTGCATGGACAACATGATAAGTAATAGATGTATTCTTCTCTCTGACTTAAAGCTGCATTTTCTCTGGTGATTTGATTGCCAAAACCATAATTGTCACCTCATTTTTGGCGGACATAGCACCAGAAAAAAATCAATTGTGGATTGTTCCTAACCTTCAGTCTGGGGAGATTTATATTAGTAGTGTAACGTCTCCTCTACAGGAACAAGGGTTTGTGAACATTACCAGAAATTTCGCTCTAATCCCTCTTAAAATCTGGATTTGTCTGATTTTTATACAATAACAACTATTTTGATTTTTTGGCAAAAACTCTATTTGTTCATTGATAAATTTTTCAGGACAAAAAGATAAGAATCTTAACTTAAAAGCCTTAACTAATACATATATTTATTTACATATTTACATAATTTTAGTAATAATAAAATTCCTATTAAATTGAAATAAAATATTTTCTGCACATGTTAACTTGAGAATAATTAGCAGTAAACCTCAACAATTCATCCCTATGGAATGCCACAAATGTCAATCACAGGGACAATCTTGCGGGAAAAAATCACGCAGATTAGGATTATTTCGCAAAAGACAAGAGTCTGGAAATGCAGATGTTTCCTCAAGTCCCCCAATTGCCCTGGTAGGAATGCCTAATGTGGGTAAAAGTGTACTGTTTAATGCCCTAACAGGAATTTATGTCACTGTTTCTAATTACCCTGGTACGACTGTAGAAGTGAGTCGGGGACTGGCACAGATAGGGGAACAAACCATAACAGTGATTGATACACCAGGAATGTATTCACTGCTGCCCATCAGTGAAGAAGAAAAGGTTGCCAGAGATTTATTGTTGATTGAGCCTGTATCAGCCGTGATTCATGTGGTAGATGGCAAGAACTTAGGAAGAATGCTGCCTCTCATCTTTCAACTGATCGAAGCTGGACTACCGGTTTTACTTGCCGTCAACATGATGGATGAAGCCCATCGTTGGGGACTAGATTTGCGACAAGACAGCTTGGAGATGGAGTTGGGAATTCCAGTAGTCTGCATGGCGGCGGCTTTGAACCAAGGTATAGATGAATTGAAACATCGGATTGCCCCATTCCTACCAGTTCCGGTTGCCATGATCCCAGCTTGAAAGGTAAACGGAGACAGTCAAAGATCAATAGTCAACAATTAACAATCAAAGGCCATGACTAGCCAAGTTATCTATCCAGAACCGATTGAGGCGGCGATCGCACAATTAGAATCCTGGTGGCAAAGTTTAGACAATCGCTATTTATTTGGGCATTACTCACTCTCACCCCGTAGTTTAGCTTTATTACTGTTACAGAAAGACCCAGGACTATGGCAAACTTTGCAACAGGATCAGGAACAGTGTCGTCATCTGGAAGTATTGATTACTGTCACGCAGAATCAACTCAGACAACCAATCGGATTAGCGATCGCCAATACTCGTCAAAGTCAGTCTCATGCCATAGAAAGAGCAGTTTTGCATGAAACTAGAGAAGCGCGATCGTCACTCACGGACAAAATCCACAAATTCAACAGTCAACCCGATTACAGGCTTCCCCATCCTTTTATTCATCCTGTACTACGGAGTCTACAAATTCGTGGGTGAATTTGGTGCAGGGGAACTAGTCGATCACATCGAAACTTTTTTTGAATCACAAATTAATCCATTTGTCAACCAAATCACCGCGCAAATCATTCCCTGGAAAGCAATTCAGGACTTGATAGCTAATGACTATGGCATCATCACCTTGGGGATTCGCTATGCTACAGCGATCGTCTTACCTGTAGTCGCTACCTACTTCTTGATGTTCTCCTTACTAGAAGATAGCGGCTATCTCCCACGTCTGTCATTAATGCTCGATCGCTTATTCAAATCCGTAGGCTTATCTGGTCGTGCAGTCATTCCCATGGTATTAGGCTTAGGGTGTGACACAATAGCAACGATGCTAATCAGATGATGAATTATGCGCGCCATATCCTCATAGGGGTTTCACCCTAGGCTGTTGACTCTGTGACTTTTTTGGGATTTTGTTCATACAAAAAACGTGACTATTCACGAAGGCTGTAAAGCTTATTTAACTGGGCTTTTGATGGACAATTTAACGTCACGTACAAAATTACTAAAAACCGCTCAAATTTTAACAAAGTACACAGCCTAGTTTCACCCTCACATCAGAAGACTAAACGCACTGCTTCATTTTTAGTTGATGCTTTTGTAATTCTTCTAACTTAACTTTTTGTGTTGTAAATCAATTTCGATTGCTGATGTCACTTCTATTTGTGGTTAATTGCTACTTGTAACTTCAACTGCTTGTCCCATCCCTCAATCCATATTCTTCAGAACATGGCATTTATTAAGTACATAAAAACTATTTTAATTTTTGGGCAAAAATTCTCTTTGAGCATTGATAATTTTTTCCCAAAAAAAGATAAAAATCTTAACTAAATACATCTTAACTCAGACATATACTTCTACGAGAACCTGTGGCATTTTTTGCGTAAATATATGACTTCCCATACCTGCAATGGCATTGCTGAATTATGGGATGATTTCCCTGATTTTGAAGAATTATTTCTAGTTTCAGATGCTAACTCATCCCGCATTTATGCAACACCTTATCTGATAAACTGCATATATTTGTTCGTAATAAATTTGATTTTCAAAGCAATGAATTGGAAAGAAGAATTAATAGAAAGTATTAAGATTTCGCAGCACGCAGAGGAGTGGTTACCAGTATCTGCCCTTGAGCGTGATCGCATATCCAAAGCAAAGCAGCAGTTCCCGATGATGGTTCCTGTTGGTTATGCCGATTTGGTTGATTGGGAAAATCCTGATGATCCTTTGCGTCAACTATTGCTTCCTTCGGAATGGGAGGTTGATGATTCTGGCAGTTTTGATACTAGTGGAGAAGAATTTTCAACTATAATTCAAGGCTTACAGCATAAATACGAGCAAACTGCTGTATTGATTGTGACTCAGGCTTGCGCTGGACATTGCCGTTATTGTTTTCGTCGTCGATTAATGAGTCGTGACGTTTTAGTCAAAGAAACTATAGAAGATTTACAAGATGCGATCGCATATATTTCTATGCATCCAGAAATTGACAATGTTTTACTTTCGGGTGGCGATCCAATGATTTGTCATACTAATCGCCTGAAAAATATTTTTAATGCTTTAGCAGCAATACCTCACATTTGGCAAATTCGTATTAGTAGTAAGTTGCCAGCATTTTTACCTAGTCGATTCACTAGTGATCCAAATTTATTAGAGGTATTGCAGGAATATCAATCTAGATTTCAAATAGTAATTCAGTGTCATTACGACCATCCACGGGAACTAACACCAGCCTCCATTGCGGCTTTAGAATCATTACAAAAAGCAGGTTGTTTGCTAACTTCTCAAATTGCTTTGATGAAAGGTGTTAATAATACTGTAGACACATTAACGGAACTTTTTAAACGTTTACATCGCTATGGTGTAATTCCTCAATATTTATTTCATCCCCGCCCTGTTAAGCACGCAACTCACTTTCAATTCCCCATCGTTGAGGGGCTTGAATTAGTCGAAACTGTAAGAAAAAGATGCAATGGTTCTGTAAAAAGATTTCGCTATATTCTGACTCATGCTGATGGAAAATTAGAATTGCTTGGTGTAATACCTGGAGAGTCTATGCAGCTAATTACGAAATGGCAACAAGTTAGAAAAGGTATAGAAAAGCCGGAGTTAATGTTAGTTAATCTGCATAAAAATACTTGCTGGATTGATAACTAATTTATTTGAAACCAATTTTTTAGGTTAATTAATCATAGTTGTTCATTTTCAGCAAAGCCGGAAGTCAAGAGAGAAATTGTGTCCTTAATCCATAAAAATTCATTTAGTCTAATTGAATTTGTAATTACTCAATTAACTGCCTGTTCATCACAATCAAAAAGAAACCATGAGGATTGGGCTATTATTTGAAAGCCAAGTTGATATTATGTCGCTACCAAATGCTAGCGAAGCCACTCATTATCATTGGCGAGAATTAGAAGAAGTGGAAGCTGTGACAAAAAGTTTAACCGCTTTAGGTCATCAAGTTGATAAGATTGGTACTTTAGATTCTTTACTAAAACTCAATAGTGATTCACAGCAATTACCTGATTTTGTATGGAATCTTTCTGTGGGAGTTGTTTCCCGCAATCGTACTGCCCTCGCACCAGCAATTTTAGAACAATTAGGTATTCCCTATACTGGGGGTGATGCAACTGTAAAAAGTCTAACTCTCAATAAAGATTTTCTCAAACCATTATTACAGTGGAGTGAAATTCTTACTCCTGCTTGGTATCGCTATGAATCGGCAGAAGAGGTCAATTTTTTACCTCCTTGGTCATCTGCAATTTTAAAACCTAGTTGTGAAGGTTATTCTTTAGGCTTACAAATTTTTCAACTTGAGGAGGGGTTGACAAAACTTCAAAAAACTGTTGATAGAATGAGAAAATTATTCGCAACACCAATACTTTGTGAAGAGTTTATTGTTGGTAGGGAAATAACTATAGGTGTTGTTGGCAATACCTCAGCTTTACTGTTGGGAGGAGTGGAAACAGTTAATGCTCAAGGTAAATCATTGCAAACGGAAATTTTAGATTTACCAGCTAAACGTCAAGGCAAATATCGAAAAGTTGGTATTGATTTAGCTTCTGCCGATTTAGCAAAAATTAAACAAATAGTTTGGCAATTAATGCAGCTTTTAAAACCATTAGATTATGCCACCTTTGATTTTCGCATATCTACAGATGGACAGCCTTATCTATTAGATATAAATGCTGATGCCACTTTACACCCCAAACGTTCTTTAGCCCAAATCGCCTATGCAGAAGGATTATCCTATCAGCAATTAATTGAGATGATTTTGAATGTCTCATGGGAAAGGTGGCAAAAAAATGAACCGTTCGCTCTTTAGTATTGCAGGTATAGTGGCGATCGCAACTATGATTAGCAAAACTTTTGGTTTGTTAAGAGCCACCATTGTCGCTGCGGTATTTGGAGTAGGCGTTGTTGCCGATGCCTATAACTATGCATATATTATCCCTGGATTTTTATTGGTAATTCTCGGTGGGATTAATGGTCCATTACATAGCGCTTTAGTCAGTGTTTTAGCAAAACGTGACGCAAGTAAGGTAGCTCCTTTAGTGGAAACTATTACTACTATTGTTGGTGCTGTGCTACTGGTAGTTACGATCGCGCTAATATTAGGTGCTGGATTTGCGATCAATGTAATTGCCCCTGGTTTACAAGCACAAGTCAGGGAAATCACCATTTTACAATTACAAATTATGGCTCCCATTGCCCTATTCTCGGGGTTAATCGGGATTGGTTTTGGCACTCTCAACATTGCCCAACATTACTGGCTTCCTTCTTTGAGTCCCATTTTTTCCAGCCTGGCTGTAATATTCGGTTTGGGTTGGTTGGTGTTGCAATTGGGGGATAAGATTAACTCTCCTGAATATTGGCAACTGGGAGCAGGGATATTAGCAGGAGGAACCCTAGCAGGTGCAGGATGGCAGTGGTTAGTACAGTTAATAGTTCAGTACCGTGCTGGAATGGGAGGTTTACGACTAGGCTTTAACTGGAATCTACCTGGTGTTAAAGAAGCCATCGCGATCGCACTTCCGGCAACTATTACCACTGGGATGACTCAAATTAATCTATATGTAGATTTATTTTTTGCTTCCTATATTCCCCATGCTGCTGCTGGCTTAAATTATGCTGGATTACTCGCTCAAACTCCCAAAGGAATTATTACTAGCGCGATATTAATTCCCTACATGAGCATTTTTTCCCAGTTAGCAATCCCAGAAAAATCGTCAGATTTGAAACAAAAAATTCGCCAAAGTCTAATTCTTACAGCTTTAACAATGTTACCTTTAGGGGCATTACTCACGGCTTTAGCTTTGCCAATTGTGAGGATAGTTTACCAACGTCAGGCATTTGATGGAGAAGCATCTCAACTAGTGGCATCGATATTAATGGCTTATGGTTTGGGAGCTTTTACGAGTGTGGCTGTAGGTGTATTAGTACGGGTATTTTATGCCTTGGAAGACGGAAAAACACCATTAAAAATCTCTATTGCTAATATCCTATTAAATGTTATTTTAGATTACTTTTTTGTGAATCAATTTGGCGCACCAGGGTTAGTTTTAGCCTCGATGGGGGTGAATTTAACTGCCATGCTGATGATGTTGTGGTGTCTGCATCGTCGTCTCAATGGTTTGGCTTTGGGGGAATGGGGTTTATCTATTTTGGGATTAGTTGGAGCTTCCGGAGTTGGAGGGTTTGCAGCTTGGGGATTTGTTAGGGTTGGGGAAGGGTTTGGAAAAGGTTTTGCATGGCAACTGGTGGAAGTGAGTGTTGCTGTTTGTTTGGGGTTAGGATTTTTTGCACTATTCGCTAGTCGGTTGGGATTACCAGAAGTGGATTTATTGGTAAGACGTTTGCAGAGGAAATGATTTTTCCAATTATTTGATTGGTGCGATCGCACCACAATCTGGTTGCAGCAAAACTGTAACATTGGATCAAAAGTTAGCAGATAATAAAGGATTTCAGTTGTTGGAGCGATAACGCGATCGCAATACTGAATCAATGTTTTGCCAGATGCTTTTACGCTGCCAATTTATTTATAAATACGCTCTGATAATTTGGGATCGAACTCGGTGGAGAAACAGGATTTCCGTATGGTTCATTTCCCAAAAAAAAAGGAAATAAATAGCGATCGCATTAATTCAATTCTTCACCAAAAACATCTTTCAACTCATCAACTAAACTTCGAGGTACAGGAATTCCTGACACCAAACGTTGTTCGCGGGTAATAGCTTCCAATTCTCCAGGATAATAAATAGGCTGGTTTTCATCCAAACGGGGAGTTTCCTTTAAAGCTGCGATCGCTCTTTGCACTTGTTGGCTAAATTCTTCTCGATCTGTCCAAGCTGCAATATCCAATACCCAGAAAAAATGTCCCGTTCCATTGGCAGCATCGTGGATTGCTTTTTGTTTGAACATTGATGCAGCAGTACCCAACATCGGACCACATAATAAATCAGCAATAAATGCTAAACCAGCACCTTTGTATGACGCAGGCAAATTTACCGCTACTTCTTTGGGGTTTTGTGTTGGTTGTCCTAATGCTGTAATTCCCCAACCTTCTGGTATTGCCAATCCCTGATATTTAAAGTGTTTTATCTTACCACCACTTACCGCTCCTGCTGCCATATCCAACACCACAGGATGAGATGTACCCGTGGGAACTCCTACAGAAATAGGATTATTGCCAATTTTGGCAACTCTTCCCCCATAGGGAGCTAAATCGACAGCATTTGTATCGCTAGTCGCAAAACCAACCATTCCCGCTTCTGCTGCCATCTTAGTATAGTAACCAGCCATGCCAAAATGATTGCTGTTATTGACTCCAACTACTGCCATACCTAACTTCTGAGCTTGGGTAATAGCTGTTTCCATTGCTAACTTTCCTGTATATTGACCGGGAGCCGCATCACCATCAATCCGAACCATTGCAGCGCGATCGCAATTTATCTGTATCTGCGGTTGAGGATTAATTCGCCCATTTTCGAGACTTTTAACATAACCAAAAATCTGTTGCAAACCGTGGGAATCCATACCCCAAAGATTTGCTTCTACTAAATGGGTTGTGAGTGCGATCGCAACTTCAGGTAACAGATGGTAAGGTGACAATACCCGTTCGAGAAAATCATGCAGAGATTGGGCTGGAACTGTGATGCACTCAGAAATATACTCAGGCATGGGGATGGTAAATATCAATTGCACGGTAATTAACTTGCCATTCGCTAGCGGGTGATGTTTCTGTACCAACTGAGCGCACAGTTTCAACTCGCCAACCTGGTTTTCCATTATTGCCTGATGGTGGCAGCTTTTCTAAAACAGTGGAAGAAATATTTACACTTAAAGGTTTTGGTGTGGTTCCCCAAACACTGGCAATAACACGAGATTTTTCTGCAAGTACCTCTAAACGTAGCTGTAGGGAAGTTTGGCTATGGTTGCGAGCAATTAGATTTTTATAACCATAAGCCACTGTTGCATCTTGTCCAAGTGTAAAAAAACGCCCTTCTCCGTGAGCATCAATGGAATGGTTGGAACGTTCTAAAATTTGTAAATTAGCCCATAACATTGCTTGGAAAATAGTAGTCGAAATTTGACATAATCCACCACCGACATCATTCATTAGTTGATTACCAATTAACGTTGGACCTTCCTTATAACCATTGGCAATTGTTGGACGGGGAATACAATACCAAAAATCAAATATTTGTCCTGGTGACAAAATTAAACCATGAATTTTTTTTGCTGCTAATTCCATATTCCAGAGGCGATTTGCATTGATATCTGCTAATCCAGAACGTTTTTTAATCTCAGTACTAATTTCGCTCCATTGATATGTATAATCGGAACAATTATCCAAGTTTTGAAAATTGGAATAATCAACTGTATAACCACGCCAAATTGAATTTATATCTTTTAAATTTTGCCGGATTAATGCCTTTAAATTTCTACTAATTTTTTTCATACAAGTAATTATGAATGAAAGAGATAAATTTTTGACTTTGACTATTGAGGTCAATGTAGCAATTACTACAAATAATTGCACAATACGATTCGTGACAAGTTAAGGTTTTTTAGGTTTTGTCAAGAACACTATAGAGGAACTCAAAAAGCTGAGCAACTAAATAATAGTGCATTTTTTGGTTCAAAATAATGCCAGCCAAAAACCGAGAAACCCTGACCATGTTCGTCGTCGAAACACCCCACTTACAGATAATGAGGCAATAACTTAACACTTAGAGGTCTCCACAGAATAATTGATCCACTAATAAGGGATGATAGAAAAAGGGTAATTAAACGTCAAAATCCGGTTGTGACATTGATCAAAAAAGTTTACTCCACAGGAGTTAAACTCACAACTGAGGCTATGGCAGAAGTTGAAAAACAAATCCTTCGTCTTCCGCATCTCAAAAAATGGTTTGTTGAAATTTTTGCGAAACCCGGCTCGTCATAGGATCATCTTTTTTATGGAGTTCTCTAATACTTTAGAGGGGATAATATAGGGTAGATTTAAACTATCTATTTGTACGTTTATCTTTCTAGATAAAAATGCAAAAACATTTTCATGTTTACCAATCGGTTGAGCCACTTCTACAATTATCCCATCATGTAATTCGTAACGTTGATTTTCTGGCATCCATTTGACAAACTCTGCAAATGTTACTGTTTTGTGTAGTGTTTGAGTCATGGATGTAAGTCCTTAAGATGTTCGAGCGTCCCTAGAAGCTAGCTTGATCGAAAGCCAGCATGGTCGTCTCAAAGATAGTGTAATTATAATAGGCGATCGCAAGATCGGACAAAACCGTTCAGTTTCTGTCGGTAATAATGTCACAGGTGGCGCAATTATCACGGGAAACAATAGCACTACAAACATCAATTTTCAACTAGTCAGTTTACCCGCACCTGTAAGCGTCAACATAGATGCAGAAATCAACGCCTTACGTGAGATTATAGCGAAGTTAGAAACCTCAGACCGCCGCAAAATTGACAACGCCTTTGCGGATGCCCAGGAGGAGCTAAATAAGCCACAGCCAGATAAAGATGAGGTGGGTGATGCATTAAATAGAGCCTTGAAATATGCCAAAAAGCCGAAGGATTTGCATCTACAATAGGAAAACTTCAGCCCCATCTAACTAAAATTACTGCATGGCTAGGTGATGATTGGCACGATTTACTAAATATACAGCAGATTCGATGTTTATGAGGTACAGCACTCAATCAAAATTCAAAGGCTTAAACGCTAACCTGAAATTTGTGTACCTCACGTACCTCAAAAGTGCTGTAGTTGGCTGACTGCCTGACAGAACTCTGAAAAACCTAGCAAAACCAAGGATTTTAGTAAAAAAGGTCGAGAGACATGAGATGGTAAAGTTACCAGACTTCTACCAAAAAACATCATGTCAAACTCAACCCAACTTTATAGTCAGGTATTAGGATACTTACGTCAATACAGTACCTACCGTGATTTGCGTCATTTAAAAACTCTTGCTTGGATGATTAATAGACATCTCCTAAATATAAATATTTTGTGGTAAAAGAATATAATAGGGTCTTTTTAGCACAAAAAAATGAGCGATATACTGAATTACATCGAAGAGCATCCTCAAGAGACAAAACGATTAATTGGTTTAAATTATACTGAACTAGAAAATCTGATTAAAAATGCAGAAATCTTGCATAACGAGAAACAAGTTTTACTAGAAAATAAAAAAGTGAGACTAATTAAAAAAGGTGGTGGAAGACAGCCAATATTATCGACTAAAGAATCAAGTGATATTGACTTTAGTTTATCTCCGGCATCTGATGACGTTTCAAGTGATTGGTATTCAATTTGGAGTCAGCGAATCAACAGCAAATTCGACTTTTCACTATTGGTTGCCATTGTTAAGAGATTTATTACCTTCTAGTTTGCTTGAACAAGTAAAAAAAAATGATACTGACTACGAAACAGTTCAAGAAATTTTAACCGACTACGAATTAATTATAGATAGCTATGAGCAAGTCAGGGAAAGACCTGGACACAATAAAGAGCAGGAAAAATATTACTCTGGAAAGGCATGTAAACATACATTTAAAACTCAAATGGCTATCCTGCCAAATTCTCGTGATATTGTTGATGTCGTGGCTGGTGAGCCTGGACCGAAACATGACATAAATTTGTTTCGAGAAAATAGGGATAATTTCCATCCAAAGCAAAGATTTAAAGGTGACTTAGCTTATCAAGGAGAAGATTTAATTGACACTCCAATTAAAAAACCCAAAAATGGGAAGTTAACAGTTGAACAAAAACAACAAAATAAGAAATTTTTATCTAAAAGGGTATTGGTAGAACACCGAATCCGTTCGGTAAAGATATTCCGAGTTGTCCAAGAAAGATTTAGACTTAAACCTCAAAAATATGAGCAAGTAATTCTGACTGTTTGTGGATTAGTAAGATTGAGAATTAAAGCGCTGATATTACCAAATGTAATAAATCTTTCGGCATCTGGCTAAAATTCGTGCAGAATTTTACATATTTTTGCCCTATTACTATCATCAAATATATCAAATCCCTATTTTATCGTATCTAATTGCGAAAAAATCATAGTTGCATTTACAGACTGAAAGCTTTTGATAGCAGGGGTTTGGTATTTATTGGAGATGTCTATTGAGTCTGTTTCCGATCCATCCCATCCAGCCTATGGTTGCATTGCGAACCTGAATCAAATCCTTCTCAAATATGACTTGGTAATCGCTTTCCCAAGTCTGGAAACCGGAGTATCGATTGATATTCAAGGTCATTTCCAAGCAGTGTGGGGAATATTTCAAGGAGTCCAGTCTGCGAACTCGGTACGGCAGATGTTGGCAAGATTACGGGAAAATGTCGATCGCCATATTTGGGTGAGAAGTCGCGGAGTTGGAACTGTGGGAAACGCTTCCACATCAATGGGTTCGCTGCTAGCTAGTCAACACGCAGCCACCAGAGCAAATATTGCTTTACTTTCCGAAGCCGATAACGCAGATTACAGTTGCATCGATGAGAAGTTTCAACCTGAATCCCTGCAAAATTGGGCAAAACGAGCTTGTGTAGTCAATGCTCAAATGCACCACTATCAGGATTTTGTTTTCAAGGGTTTGGCAGAAGATGGCTATAAAATTATCGATGCACAGAAGATTCCCGAAGTTGAAAGTCAAGGGATTTTTGAAGAAGTCAAGCTGATATCCCGTGAATTAAAGCTGGATGAATACAACGCTGTGGCAGATGCGGAGGATATCTCGGAGTCTCAACTAAAAAAGTTGCAGGACAAGAAAAATAAGACGAAGATTGAGAGGTATCAGGAACGAAAAGCATTGCTGCAACAACGTTATGGGGTTGAAGTGACAACTATACTGGTTTGGAGGGATGACGATAATTGGTATCCTCAATTGCGGCTGCATTATTTCATGACTTTGGGACGAGAACTGCTTCCTGCAAGGGATGCTGCTACAGCAAAGATGCAAATAGAAGCGGGTGAAAACGCAATTTGGAAGCCGGATTTTAATCGATCGCTCCTATTGGCTGCGGTGTTAATGTTGGAGGATATGAATATTCGTTATTTCCTGACTCCTGGGGTGATGTTTCGTGGTTCCGATGCAGCCTCGCAGAAACTTAAGCGGGTAGCAGTTGAGAATCGGTACATCATTAAAAATTACCTGGGGATTTCCGTATCCGAGGGGATGACTCCGATGGCAATTGTTCACACCCTGTTAGATAAATTGGGGTTGAGTTTGTCCTATGTGGGACGACTGGGGAGTAGGGGGAAACGGGAACGGGTGTATGAATTTGTCGAACCCAAAGATGGACGGGATGAGATTTTTAGCAAATGGTTAAAAAGTTCTGGGGTGGGTGTCCAAACTGAATAAATATAGTAATTACATATCCTGAAATTGGACACAAGCAACTGGTAATTCCCCAAATATTTTTGAGAGCCTGGGTTGAGTATGGGTGCAAGTATGGTGTTTGAGTTATCACTGGAGTGAAACCACGCTTCCTGCAATCACTTGCCAATTATTTTCAAATCGCTGCCAAACCCGCAGATAACGGAATTTGCCATTGATTTCCTGCCCTAAATAGTTTCCTTGAATTTCGACTGTGACAGCAACAACAATATTGTCATTAATCGCGTTTAGGATTAAATCGCTTGATTCCACTGTATGTAGGTTAATATTTCCCGAACGGTAATTTGCCATATCAATCGCTTTGGTTACTGTTTTACCATCGGGTCCGTTGAAGAGTAAATCGTCATGGAGTAGCTGATCTAAAAGCTCGAAATTATTGCTTTTCATTGCTTCTAGGAGTTTTTTCTCGTTAGCTATAACTTGGGTTTTGTTGCTGGTGTCCATACTGGTTAATAGTTAGATATGACTAAGATTGGTTCTTTACAACTACAGACTTCCAAGCTATCACTCCCCATGCAATTCCATCACAGCATCGATAAAATTCTGCCAAATTTGATTTGGTTGCCAAATCTGTTCTAGATAGCGACGGGCTGAAACTTCTGTGTAACCTTTGTGAAGTCGATGGTAGAGGTACATCATTGCCGAGACACGCATATTTTTGGCACAATGTACCCAGATTTTTCGCTCTGGATTCTCATTGAGTTTTGCAGCAAGTTCATCAAAATCGCTAAGGGTAGGATTATCCCAGTCGATGGGAATCCCGATATATTCCATTCCCAGATTTTCAACAATGCTATTTTCTTCGGGATTCCAGTCAGTTGATGCGCGGGTAGCGAGGTTAATAACTAGGCTATATCCTGCTGATGCGATATCTGCAAACTGTTCTGGGGTTGGCTGTCCAGAGGTGGTAATAGTAAAGGAAACAGGGAGAAATGCTTCGATTTGTGCTAGGGAAGACATGGGATGTTTGATTTCGGCTTATTTTTAGATTTTAATTTTTCCTGCCGATAATAGTGCGATCGCAAAGTGGCAGTTTCCGCATCGCTATTACCTTTGTTTTAATTATCTTTAAATTCTTCCAAATTAATGAAAGACTCCCGTGTTTGGGAATTAATTCTAGACGCAACTTCAAATTCAACCACTCCTATCCCTTGGACAATTTTACCCTTATACTTTTGCACTTCCGAGGGCGATCGCAATGATTGTTTGTTCCAGGATGGGAAAATATGTACGACTGTACCATCCTCCAGCACAATTTGAGATTTGATATAAACACCTTGAAAATCTGGGTTTCCTGTAACTGTGGGTTTACTAGATTGTGATGTGTAATATCCTACAAGTTTGACTTTCTTGCCATTCAAACTAGTCAAATCTTCACGATTCCTAACTATTTTCAGTTCCTCCATAGAAGTCTTCCTATGATTAACTTTAGGGATTTCGCTGTTGCTGGGTTTGCTGGTTATCAAGATAGTGCAGGATAAAATAGTTGGTAAAAAACATAGCCACAAAGCAATCCAGTTAAATTTACTCTTCATGTAAATATTGAAAGGAAACAATACGGATAACTTATTTTAGCTACATGTAACATTTTTTCTGATTTCTTCAACCACAGCAACTGCACCTGCAATTCCCTCTTCAGCTTGAATTCTTGCTCTACCCCTGTTAAGGTGTACTAAAAAATGAACCAGTAAAAGGCTGAAACCATTGTGGTACAAGAAAATATACCAATATTAATCAAAGAACAGCAAAAAATAACCAGCAATTCATAGAAGGTCAAACATGAGATTATAGGTTGAGAAGGTAACGATAATTGATGGGTGCTGTGTCATGCTGAGTTCAATTTTCGAGCGTTTTATTGAAGTATCTCCGGTAACGGTAATGCTGAGAGCAACATTAGAAAGAATTTTCAGCGCCGAAAAATTAGATGAATTATTTGAAGCAACGCGAGAAAAGCAATATACACAGGAATTATTGTTTTCGACAGTAGTGGGAATAATGAGTTTAGTCGTATGTAACATCCGCCCATCAATTAGCGCAGCGTACAAGGCATTTTCTAAGCAAATAGGAGTTTCCCGTGTTGCTTTCTACAGTAAAATTAACGGTATCGAACCCTCAGTTTCTCAAGCTTTAGTACGTTATAGCAGTAAAGAATTGGCACCGATTATATCGGAGTTAGGAGGAGAACAGCCAGCAATTTTACCTGGTTATCGAATCAAGATAATTGATGGAAATAACCTGGCAGCAACAGAGCATAGGCTTTCGGTTTTACGCTCAGTGAATGGTGGACCATTACCAGGAAAATCTCTAGTTGTGCTTGACCCAATATTAATGCTGGCAATCGATCAATTCCCATGTGAGGATGCTTATACCCAGGAAAGAGCATTATTTAGCCAAGTATTAGAAACTGTGGAAAAGAATGATGTTTGGGTGGGAGATAGAAATTTTTGTACCTGTATGTTTCTAGTTGAAATTGCAAAGAGAAAAGCTTACTTTGTGATTCGCCAACATGCATCGATGCCTTATAAAGAATTAGGAGAATTAAAGGAAATATGTGATAGTGCAACAGGCAAAGTTTTCGAGCAGGATGTGATGATTGAATATGAAGGAGAATCGATAAAATCTCGTCGTGTTGTTGTTCGTTTAAATGAGCCAACTCGCGATGGAGATACTGAAGTGGCAGTTTTTTGCAACCTCAGAAAAGAAAATGCTTCTCCCATTGTAATCTCAAATATTTACCTTAAACGTTGGAGTGTTGAGGGTTTATTTCAAGTCGTTAGCGATACTCTAGAATGCGAAATTAAGACTTTAGGTTATCCCAGAGCCGCTTTATTCAGCTTTTGCATGGCACTAGTTGCCTACAATATTTTATCTGTGATTAAATCAGCATTGCGTAGCGTCCATGGGCAAGGAAAAATTGATGCAGGTGTTTCTAATTACTATTTAGTTGAGGAAATTCAAAGTACCTACACGGGTATGATGATTGCGATTCCCGACGTTGAATGGAAATTTTTAAACCATCTGAGTTTACCTGCTTTTGCCGAGTTATTAAAACAATGGGCTGCGACAGTTGACCTCAAACGCTTTGCTTCCAGTCCTAAAGCCGAAAAAAAGCCCCAACCAAAAAGAGAAAGAGAACCTAACCGTCCTCACGTCTCCACTGCTCGACTTCTGGCTGAGAAACAACGCGACTGCAAGCAGTCTAGAGTAGAACAACAAACTTCTAACCTGGTTGAAACTCCCATCCTGCAACCTTTACAGACCTAAATGTACCATTTTGAGGAGTACACCTTAACAGGGGTAAATTCTTGCTCCTAGATTCGCTGCACGTTGACGCATATCTGCATCCGTCAAAACCTGTTGAATCGCTTCTGCAAGTTTTTGTGCTGTCAGTTGTTTGCGTGGAATTGGTTTGACTCCAACCCCTAATTGAGCCACACGCTCTCCCCAAAAACCTTGGTCTCCAAAGTAAGGAATAATAATTGTCGGAATTCCAGCCCGAAGACCAGCTGATGTGGTCCCCGCACCACCATGATGCACAACAGCTGCAACACGAGGGAATAGCCAGGAGTGAGGTATTGAATCTATCGGAAAAATTGTATTGGGTAAATTTTGTGTACCCAAGCCGCCCCAACCAGAGAGCAGAATGGCACGTTGTTGAGTTTGCTCCAGTGCTTCCAGAACAAGTGCGGTAGTCTCTTCCGGGTTTTTATTACTCATACTCCCAAACCCAATATAAATAGGAGGTGAGCCATTTTCCAGAAACTCCATCAAAGCTGAGGGTGGTTGCCAATCTGGTGCTGAATCCAAAAACCAATAGCCAGTTACATGAGTACTAGACCAATCTGATGGTTTAGGGATTACCGACGGGCTGAAACCATAGAGAATTGGGTATTGCTGTAGAATTTCACTGTTGTATGCTCCCCAAAATGAGGCAGCTTTTAAACCCAGCACTTGCTGTCGTACCAAGCGATCGCCTGCCCGAAATCCCTGCCACATTATTTGTCTGGTCAAATGGTGGGACAAATGATTAAACCAACCTCCAAGCTGGGATAGGGATTGGGGAAAAAGCACACTCGGAAAGGCTTTTGTGGGTGTAAAGGGAAAAACATAGGCTTGTAGCAATGGCAATCCCAACTTCTCTGCTAGGGCAAGTCCCAAGTACAGTCCCCCAACTCCCACAATCAACAAATCCATTCCCTCACAGGCAACTATACCGTCATTAGCCCAATCAATTGCTGCCCGTTGGGCTTGTTTTGCTGTGTACGAAGTAATCGCCAGGAAATTTCCTTTCTCCAACAGTTCCCGCATTTCCTTTGTTTCCGCAATGGATTGGATATCACCCCGGACAGGGCAGAATTCTAACCCGTGGGAATTGACCAGTTCTGCAAAGTTTTCATGGGTCACAAGTCGCACCCGATAACCAGCTTGCTGCAAACCCTTTCCCAAAGCAATATAAGGTTGAACATCCCCCTGACTCCCCATAGCAATTATTGCGATACGCATAGGTGAGGCTCCTTTTGGCTGTTATTTTCATATTTAAATGACATTTATGTCAGTTTGATGTTAGCGTCAATTTGATATGAGTGTCAATTTAAAGTTATAATTCAGCCCATAGCTATCTTCAATCTTTGAAATATGGAACCATCACGTAGAGCATCAATTGGTTTAGAAAAGCGGGAGCGGACACGCACAAAACTGATTGAGGCTGCCTATCGGGTATTTGCACGCAAAGAGATGGATGCAGTTACTATTGACGAAATTATTGCGGAAGCAGCAGTTGCTAGGGGTACTTTCTATAATTATTTTCAAACGCGAGAGGATGTACTCAAGGCTGTTGCGGCATCATTGAGCGATGAGATGAATCAAAAGATTTGGGCACAGTCTGTTACCATTGATGACCCAGCCGAACGCATGGCGATCGCAATTCGTCAATTTCTGCATCAATCGATACGCGATGCGACTTGGGGATGGGTGATTGTCCGAATTGGATTGGTGGCTGCCCCGTTGAGTGAAACAATCGAAAGGGGTGTAATGACGGATTTGCAGGGTGGTATCCGCTTAAACCGCTTTCAAGTTGAGAATGAAAAAGCGGCGATTGATTTGATTTTGGGTACAGGACTAATGGCTATGCGTAGTATTCTGGAAGGGCATACACAGCCTGATTATCCTGAGCATATTACCAAACTGATTTTGAAGACATTAGGTATTGGGGATGCTGATGCTCATGCGATCGCTTTCAAACCTTTAGAATCACTACCAGGTTAAAGGTTTTTGTAAATAATGCGATCGTCGTTGGTGTAGCTTGCGCTCTGCGCTTAGATCGCTCCAAAGGAGTATCGCTCAAACTCTACTAGGTAAGCTGGTTTGAAGTAGTGGTGTGTTAGGCAAATCGAAAGTGTATTTGTACTGCTGACATCTCTAGATGGAATCAGTTACTTAAATATAGTTTG
Source organism: Calothrix sp. NIES-4101 (assembly GCA_004296455.1). Lineage (GTDB taxonomy): Bacteria > Cyanobacteriota > Cyanobacteriia > Cyanobacteriales > Nostocaceae > Brunnivagina. The sequence goes on along the minus strand of AP018280.1, from coordinate 881,879 downwards.
TTAGAGTTAGATATTTCTTTTGTCCCCCTGGGGCTATCATATTGAACAGTATGACTAATCGATACATAGCCCTCTGGATATGTTGACTCAAGACTTCACCCAAGTAACCCTCATCCTGCGATCGCTGATCGATTTACCAGACGACGAAGCTATCAAAGCTGTAAAACTTTTTCAAACTTCATTCTTGAAACGGGGTGAGTTTTTTGTGCGGGCAGGTGAGATGCCCAAAACTATCGGGATTGTGATGTCGGGTATTCTGCGCCTATACTATGTTGATTCGGATGGCAATGAATACTCGAAATCATTCTGTACTGAAAATAGTTTTGTAGCAGCTTATAGTGCTTTGTTATTGCAGCAACCCTCACGACTATTTATTCAGGCATTGGAAGATACAAAATTAATGATTGCTGATTATGCTGCCTTTCGAGAACTGTCAACAATGCATCCCTGTTGGCAAAGCCTGAATTGCAAAATTGCAGAATTTTTGTTCATTAAGAAAGAAAGGCGGGAAAGTTCCTTGCTTTTAGATGATGCGACAACGCGCTATTTAAATTTTCAAGCAGAATATCCTGGCTTAGAAACACGCATAAAGCAACATCATATTGCATCCTATCTTGGCATTACCCCTGTCACCTTAAGCCGCATTCGTGCCCAACTGCGATACTCCACAGGAGTCGCTTCAGGATAATGACAGTTAACCTATGTTAATGAAATCCTGGGAATAACTGTTTAGGATAACTTCAATCTTTAAATGACTGGAGTAATTTGTGAAGACAAACCATAACACAGTTTTGATTACAGGTGGGACATCTGGCATCGGTCTGGCTTTAGCGCAACGGTTTCTGCGAGAAAGAAATACCGTGATTGTAACAGGTACCAATGCTGAAAAAGCGCAAGCTGTGAGACATCAACTGCCAGCTATAACAGTCGAACTTGCGGATATGCGCGATCGCCTAGCCCTCGAGAAACTTGTCTATAATTACCCTGATGTGAACATTCTGATCAATAATGCAGGTGTTCAGTATAACTATGATTTCGCCGATCCAGTGATCGCAGTTGAGCAAATTACCGACGAACTCGACATTAACTTACTCAGTCCGCTATCTCTAACCAAACTTTTTCTACCACAGCTTTTGAGTCATTCTACAGCAGCGATTATCAACGTTTCATCTGGGTTAGGAATTGTCCCCAAGCAAAGTGCCCCCATCTATTGCGCCAGTAAGGCTGCACTACACAGCTTTAGTAAAACCTTACGCTGGCAGTTAGAAGCAACGTCTGTACGAGTCTTTGAGATTATTCCGCCGATTGTAGATACGGCAATGACTCAAGGAAGAGGACGGGGAAAGATTACACCAGAAGCATTAGTTGAAGAATTTTGGCGGGATTTTAGCCGCGATTGCCCTGAGATACGCATTGGTAAAACCAAATTACTGTTTTTCCTTCAGAGGCTAATGCCAACGCTCGCAGAACGTATCATGCGTCCTGGGCTTTAAAGATATTGGGAGATTGGGAGATATTGAAAAAATTGATCCCGCTCCAGAGGAGCTAGATATCGTAAATAATGCGATCGCACCCCGAACTCCTGCAAACTATCACCCACCCCAACTCCTAAAACTCCGGCAAAACCAACTCTCGACTTTGCCCCGCATAATGGCGATAAATAATCTCTGGTGAATTCCCCACCATAGTCGCCACATCCTTAACATCCACCCCATTCTTCAAAGCCATCGTAATAAAAGTATGCCGAGTTTGGTAAAGTTTTCTATACTTCACACCATCTAAACTAGCCAAGACCGTCTTCCAAGCCCGTCGGCTGAGATTATGCACATCAATCCACTTCCCATCTGGCGAAGGAAAAACTTTCCCATCATCTGACACACCAACAGGTTTTATCGACCGCAATAACCCAGCCAAACGCTGATTAATCGGGAAAACCCGCTTCTTCTGCGTCTTCAATCCCGGTTTACAAGTCAACCCTGACGACGAAATCACCACAGCTTGCTCAAATCGAAGCACCGTAAAATCGATCGCAACATGCTTCCACTGCAAAGCTACAGCCTCCGATGGTCGGCAACCCGTGATAAATAAAAACTCAATCAAGGTTGCGTAATGCTTGTAATAGCGGTTTTCTTGGAATGCGGCAATAATGCGATCGCGCTCCTCTAGAGAAAAAGGATTAATATCCGTCTCCTCGCGATCGCCCTTCGGCACCTTAATGTCACTTGCCATCCCCTCAAATGGGTTTTCCCCAATCAACCCAGACCTAACAGCCCAATCGCAACAAGCCGAAAACTGAGTCAAAATCTTCTTCGCTGACAGGGGGCTTTTATTCGCAACCAACCAATCCCGAATTGCGATCGCTTTATCCAAACTCCTTACTGGTAAATTCACATTGATGCAGCGATAAATTTTATGGTAATCCTTCGCCAAAGTGCTGGGAGATAAACTCGATCGCTTGTACTCGGTATAGCTATCCCATAAATCCGCTAAGGACGCATGGGTTTTATTCTCGCTAGTTGTTGTAAATTCAACCTGCTGAGATTGAGGTTTGTACTTTTCCAACGTCACATCAAAATTGTTGCAGAGAATATCCAACTCGATTTGCCGAGCCTTCATTTCCGCCAACTTGCGATTGGCTTTGCTATCGGTATACCCGGTTGAAAGATAATGGCGTTTACCCCCAAAACTAAAAACCAGTTGCAGGCGATCGTTCGAGGTTTTGATTTGGACAGTGCCCTTCGAGGCTTTGCGTTGAGAGGCTGTGGAACCCACACTAATACTCCTTCTGAGAAGGCAGGAGGTAGAAAGCAGAGGGCAGAAGGGAGGTTAAATAACTATTCCACTACTAAGTCCAGTGTTTCATCCTGATTTTGAATAAAGCACTCAACTTGCAAATCAAACAGAAATTCTTTTCCCTTCTGCCTCTCCGCAGTTGCTACAACCGGGGAAACCCCGGCAACGCACTGCTCTCTGCCTTCTGCCCTCCGCCTTTTTCTTTACCCCAAATTTACCCCAATAAAATGTCCAAACTTGTCCAAAAATGTCCAACGTCGGCATATTCTTACACAAAATTTACACCCTTAAAATGGCTGAAATGGGGTTTTAGTGGAAATTAAAAACCCCTGAAAGGTGTGCTTTGCAGGGGTTTTGGGGATTATGCCAGGAACGAGACTTGAACTCGTGACACGAGGATTTTCAGTCCGACTTCGATACATGCACATCAGTACTTTCACGCTTTACAAAATCCCTTACCCCCAATTTACCCCCAAACCAAATTTCACCCAAAATTAGTCCTCCTTTACTCCTCGCATCATAGTGTTGAAGGCTGTAAAAATATAATTTCTCATGGTAATATGGACTTGAATCCCTATGGATTTGAAGTCATAATATTTCGAGTATGGCGTGGGAAGTTTTATTTCACGAAGAATTTGAGCCTGAGTTCTACGAGCTTCCTCAAGAAGCTCAGGATGAATTATTGGCTTATACTAAATTGCTAGAATTTCAGGGACCGCATCTAAAGAGACCTCACGCAGATACGCTTAACGGTTCTGTTTATGACAATATGAAGGAACTTCGGTTTAAAACAACTGGTGGGGTGTGGCGGGTGGCTTTTGCTTTTGACCCAAAGCGCAAAGGGATTTTGTTGGTGGCTGGTGATAAGTCCGGGATGAGTCAAAAGCGATTTTACAAACAGCTTATAGCCAAGGCAGACAAACGATTTGGCGAGCATTTGAGTAGATTGCAGGAGGAAGGAGAAAAAGCTGATGGCAAAGAAGGTGAATGAAATTATGCAAAAACTGCCACGCGATCGCGTTGAAAAAATTGAAGCGCGAGCAGCTGAGTTAATTGCCCAATATATGACGCTTCAAGATATCCGAAAAGCAAGGGAGCTTACCCAGGAAAGAATGGCAGAACTGTTGGGAGTTCGTCAGGATAGTGTCTCGAAGTTGGAAAAGCGTACTGACCTATTACTTTCGACACTGCGGGGCTATTTAAATGCGATGGGAGGGGAACTCGAACTTGTTGTTAAATTTTCAGATCGTCCACCTGTCGTAATTACTGGACTCGCAGACCTTGATGGGGAGGATGAGCAAAATTTAAAAGCATAAATCGAACTAGAAGGAGAATCGGTAATTCAAAATAATGAGGCTAACGATTGAGTTGCTTGATGGTAGCAAGCATAACCGTTCGCTATTCTCTTGCGTAATGATAGTTTGGATAACTATATACGCAGACAAGCATCGCAAGACTTGAAAAAGAAGGTTGCCACAGTTTTTGTTTTAATTGACGCTCCGAATGTCAATATTATTGCTTACTATATTTAATTGTCAGAGTACTCTTGACTGCGGCGACTTTAACCTTAGTTTGGCCTATGATATTCGTAAAGCTTATGAACAGTAACGAAAAATTGCTATTTAAATGCAATTTAATTTTTTTTGTCTGAACTCACATTGATAATAGTACTTTGGGTAATCTCTTTTAACTCGATTCTCCAAATGTTCAGCAATTTTCCGATTCTGTTTAGCGTCTGCGATTAAGTGAGTAAAACCAACTCGTGCAGCTTTTTCAGGAATAAAAGCATCATCTAGGCTGGAAAATAAGCATTCTATATAAATATCTTTGTAGGGAGATTTGGTTTGTTGTTGGTGATACTTGATGCAGCAACCAAGAAGATATTGTTCAAATAAAATATTTCTTTCTGTATCTGGATGGAGTATCAACCATGCAAGTTGATTTGATGAATTTTCGATAAATCGAATAGCTAGATTTGCATAATAGCGGATAAAATCAACTGCATGACCGCCAAATATACCGCAATTATATGCTGTTTGTAAAAAACTAAAATTACGTTGCCAAATCCACTCTTCAGGCAACCAACCATTTATTCTACTAATAGCACTCTCCATGCTTTCTGGAGCATACCAAGAATTACCAACAGTAAAGAATTCAGGATTTTGTGCTAAAAGAGGTGCAAAATTCATTTCTGGGGGTAAGGGTTTCCAGAGAAATACATCACTATCTATATGAATGAAAGGTTGAGTTTGGATACTATAGGTATAGACTTTACCTAATGCCCAACATCTAGAGTCACAATTTTCTAAAGCATCTAATTCTGTAGATACTTGTGTAAATTCCAAACCTAATTCATCAATTAGCACTCGCGCACCATAACTATCAGTAAACAGTACTGTTTCGGGATAATGTTTTTTTGCAGTTTCTACTGATAAAATCCATGCCAGTAAGTGGTGTTTTTCACTTAGCCATATAGAACGCTTATTTTCTCTTAAAGGTTTTGTCCATAAAGACCAAACAGCTTTCACAGCAATCCTCCTATTTTCTATTGTACCTCCGAGTTAAGCCATATTAGCTCTTCGCCAATAGCTCTCTGATCACTACTGTAATAATAGCTACGTGCAAGAGAATAAAATTGGTGGCGACAATCTCCAGGAGTTCCTTTATTACTTGCAATCACCGCTAGAGGCGCATAGTAATGTTCGACACCATGAGGTGGTATAAACAGAGCTTTATCATCAGTAGATTTAGCCCATTCCACATCACCTGTAGCAGTGCGTGCTGGAATTAACCAATAGTCACCTGTGTGGTAATTTGCTTCTGATTCTGATTGTTTAAATTTAATTTGTATACTATTTTCTAGAGTAAACCAGTCATTTTCTGCCACGGAAATTGGTATAGTACCATCAATTAAACTTAATCCACTTCTAGATTTTTGTTCCCAGCGTCGTAGGAGAGGATATTCCTCTTCACCGATAGTTTGAGTTACACATCGCGATGATTCTTCTCTTATCAAGGTCACTAAAAAATCCTCTGCTTCAATTTTACCTACTTTCCACAAAGGTCTTGCTAATTGACGCAAAGAAACATAGTCATCGACAATTTCTACCCAATCACCTTCAGCTAAACCAAAGCGGCGATCGCGCCACCAATGTTGTAATTTTAAGACAATTTTTGTATCTGTAATGTTGAAACCGCTATCTGTATCTATCGGAAAAATCACCGAACCATTTTCCCGCGACCATTTAAAGGTTGGTTCAGCCGTGGTACTGTCTGCATGAATTTCTACACGATAAAGTTGATTTTCTGTACCTCGATAGCGGGCATCTGGTTTAATAATACAAGCTTCTGTCTGTTCGCTATTTTCTTTGGCTTTTGCAGCTAAAAATCCGCGATTTTTTGGTCGCCACGTTGCTAATAAATCGTTCCAATTAACATCATTACAATTATTAATGCCTTCTTCTAATTCTTTAACTTTGACCTGCCAAATAACTTGAGAACGGGTTGCAGTATCAGCACCACCCAAAGCAATTTCTCGAATTTCTTCATCTTGAATATAAGTAATGTGGCGTTCCCAGACATCAAGAAAAACTAAAAATGGTAAATCTGGTAATTTATCTTGTTCTTTATTCAGTGGGTAATAGGGTTGCTGGTAGTATTTGATGTCAGGAAGTTCGTAGCCATTGTTATCAATTTTGTAATTTTGACAAAGAATACCATTGACGTAGTAATTTCCTGTACCAATTTGGAAATCTAAAATAGAATCATTCTTAACATCATCCTGTGAATTAAAAGTAATTTTAAATCCAGAACGCCAGATAGGACCTCCGTGAGGACCAATTATATCTTCTGCTAAGGTTTGGATATAGTGTACAAGAATTGCAACCTGTTCGTTCCAGTCAGCATCAACTTGAACCCGTCCTTGCTGCATCAATACCCGTAAAAAATTTTTCCTAGGGTCAAAAGTATCACGGGTAAAATCACCCCTAAATTCACCTGACATAATATTTCTCCTAATTTTCTTCAATTCTGTACGAGGTTCATTTTGAATTATTTAACTGATATAAATAATTCCTGTTTCCATTCCTGATGGAGCATATTCATCTAAACGTGCGCGTAAATTTGCTTCTCTTTGGGGTTGATAAAGGTCATGGAAAACTCCCATTTCCGATTCGTCATCAGCACCGCGCTTAATTTCCTCAGCACAACTGTGAGAGAGTTGGCAGTAGGTAGGATTTCCGTAGCGGGTACTGTTAAATATGGGACGAACGCGAAAAGCTTCTACATCTTGTAAATCTGCACTTGCTGCTTGTTTGACCAAATCTGGTTGGCAGTTGTAGCGTCGGGGTGTGCGAGAATCTGGGGTAACAGAACAAAAACGCATACATCCTTCTTGACGACGCGCGACGGTAATACAACCATCAAAAATAGAATTTTCTGCAAGTTGAATGCTATGGGTAAGAATTTTACCTAATACTGTACAGCGTTGAATTGTTAATTTCGCATGGGCTACAGCATTTCCTGGTGCGTCGATTGCTTCTTGTTGGGTATGGGTTGCGTCAATGATACTATCACTTATATGCACAGAAATGGGATCAGTTTGCACCTCATCTTGATATACTTTAATAGAACCGAGGATGCTATGGCTAATCTTTAAGTTTCCTTGCAAATTATATAGTTCTAAACTAGCTTCTGCTGGACGTTTGGGTTCGCAATCACACTGTAATGACCAGCCGGGAACAAGGGTAGAATGACGGATGGTAACTTGGACGGGAATAGATAAATTATCTGGAGAATTATCTGTATTTGTAGGAGTGTCAGCGGATGGGAGAAAATCAGCCATTCCTCGTTGAATTTGTACCCCCCTCCCGACGATCAATAAACCATCTAAACTAAGACGATTTCCTGCTTGTAAGGTAATGTGTAAAGAGTCTGTGGTTTCAGCTTGATAGTCTAGCAAACGGATTACCGGACGCTTGCGGTTTGCAGCACGAAGTTGTAAATTTTGGTTAGGTTGGAGATACCAATCAAAACGTTCGGTGTAAACTCCACTATCGCTAATTTCAATTACTGCTTGGCGATATTTTTGTTCGTGAGGATATGCTGTACAATCAGACTGCCATTGATTAAAAGCCTGGTTAATTGAGCTAAATTCTTCCTGCTTCCCGACCCGATAAATTGTATGTATTGCTGGTTGCTGTAATCTTCTGTGGTATTCACCTCCCCCAATATCTGCACTAAAAGCATATTGATAAGAAACCCAAACACCCCCTTTGGGTAACTGACGAGAAGGGAAGACTATTCGACCTAAAACCGGGTCAACTGCTACTGTATCTGTGGAGGGCTGATATTGCCATTCGCTCAGGTCTGCGGGGATAATTTTATCATAGGGAATTGGGCGCAAATTAAAGGGTGTTCCTGGTGGGCTTCCTAACCATATATGAAGGCTTTTATTTTCACCATAATAAAGACTTTTTCCTGTTTCCGAATATCTTTGCTTATCTATTTTTAAAGCACGACGACTAATAGGAACTGGTAAATTTATTTCCTCTGCAATATGAGTTGGTTCTGTCTCGGGTTGGGGAAGATTGTAAAGGGGGATGTCGTGACCTAGAATGCTGAAGGTATAGCAATTGGGACTAACTTCTTCTAAACAGCAAGCAGGGGTTTTGGTGACCGAGTAGGTTTTTAAGCGCCAGATAAAAACCCCCACATGGGAAATATTGTAGCGTCCCTGTTCGTAGGGTGATCGCACACGGCGTACATCTACTGTATGGGCGATTTCATCAAAGGGGCTATCCAATTTATCTAGAATGTCACCTTGACGCAAATCGACTCTTCGACCTTGAGAAAGTCGTAGGTGATTTAGGTGTTGCGTCCAACCCAAAAGCTTGTAAAATTCTACTGCTCGCGCAGACCAGCCAGCAACATCATTTGCGAGTAATTCTAATAGTGCGAGAGTTCCTTTGCGTCGTCGATAGCGAATAGTATTAGCAACTTCCCGTCGCGGGATTAATATTTTATTGCGCTGTCTTCCTTGAGATGTGTTTATATCTCCTGGTTCTCCAGCTTCGTAAACTGGTTGGTAAGCAATTAAATCACCAATGTAAGGAACAACCCAATCATCGCAGGTTTCAATAAACCAGTTGGCATAAAGTTGAGAAATATCCGTTTGAACTACATTGACTTGTTCGTTGATTATCCGCAGTAAATCTCGCAAAGGATAGCCTTTTTCTGCATCTCTTTGGCGGTAAATTACAGGTAGGAGATTGTATAAGTAGTCTGTAGAGTCGTTCATTTTCAGTTATTTTTTTAAACAAATGTTTGGGAAGGAGAAGGCGCAGGTACACAAAGTATTTTTGAAATTAGAAAGGGTTTAGAATTAAAGTTAGAGGTTGGTAAGGCGTTAAGATTGCGATTTGAGCAGGCTTAATTTCCTGTTGTTGTACTCTTGCAAAATTGACGGTAATTCTCTTTCGTGGTTGGGTTTGAGTTGTTAAGCTATTTTTTTCTCTGGAATAAACTTTTCCTTGACCTAATGCTGCAAATTTCTCCGTCAAAATATTTGGGTCCGCTGCTTCTGTTTCCGATACAGTATCTAAGATATCTAAATCTACAAAGTCAACACCGTCAACTTTTTGTATGGTGCTAATAACTTCGCTCAGAGTAATATCTTGCCCCAATTCTTGCTGTTCAAAACTGAAAGTATCTAGTAATGTTTGTCTTACCTGTGGTTCTACTACCTCCCATTGATATTCCGGTAAAATTTTCACTTTTGCACTCAAAATCATTACCATCAATTCCCTCAGTTCCACCTTCACCGGTTGAGAAGGGTCGCCAAATTGACGTAATGCTTGATATAAATTGCGATATAAATCGGATTGTTTATCAATAGGAATGTCATCCACACCTGCGATGGTGAGGTGAACTAGCTGACGACGACCATCAGATAGTAACATTGCATTAGCTTTAGCGATACCTGCAAAGGTACGAGCAAAGTCTGCATAATCCTGTACGGATACCAAGCGGTCTAAAGCCATCACCGCCAAGGGAGCATTTTTACGGGCTTGGTCGCGACTTTCTCGGTCAGCACCACCAGTCGCAGGTAGGGGATTAATAACGCTTTTTAGCCCCAGAGGCCGCGATGCTAACAGACTAATTTGCTCTGCCTTGACGTTACCAAATTTACCTATACTATTACGGTAAGTTGCTCTGACATTTTCCATCCCAGTAGGTAATCTTGCCCCGTTTTCTCCGTTACCAAAAATAACCGTAGTTTTACTGTCGTCATCAGTTTTGGTAATATACTTGCGTTCCGTTGGTTTTAGAACTGCAAGGCTATCAGTTTCTTGCCAGAGAATATCATTGATACGCACCTCTAAGGTACTTTTCGCACCTACAGGTGTGGCAGATGCAACATAGGTTAGAGGTGATTGACGTAAAGGAAATTGTTGGAAGGCTTTGCTACCATCCCCACTACCTAATGCTTCTGTACGAGTTTCACCGTGGGTGGCTTTGACGACATTGCCGTAAATGGTAACAGTATCCCGTTTATATTGGTAGCTGAGGGAATTTTTTAGTTGCAGAAAAGTGTGGGTTTTATCTCCTGCTCTTTCTTGATAAGCTGTTTTAAATTTAGTCACAGCGCGTTGCTGTACTCCCAACAGCATAACTAGTTCGCTGGCTTTCACACCTATAGTTTCTCCTAGATCAGCACGTTCTCCAGATACGATTAACCAACGTCCTGGTTGCAAATCTGCATAGAGTTGACCGAGTTCAATTTCGCTTCCTTTAACGGGTTCTTCCTTGGGGTCGAGTACCTCTTCTGCAAGTTCTAATTCTTCACTTTGGGCATAGACAGTGGTTTGACGGAGTAAACTTAAAGAGCGATCACCTGCTTCTAACCAAGGTCTATCTAAAGTGAGTTGGGTTGCTTTTGCGGATATTCCATATTTAGCTGCTGTTATTGTCCTGACTTTTTCGACTGAGTAAATATCTGGTTTTTCTGTATCGGGACGGTGAATAGCGACCCAACTTTTTGGTAATATCTGGTCATACTGGGCATCTAGCGTCAAAATTCTTCTTGCTTCTGTTGACAGCGCTGTGGGAGCAGTATCAGATAGGAGCAATACTCCTTGTTCCCGCAAATCGATAACCAAGTTGTGTCCATTGATGGTAGAGCGAATTATTTGCCCTGAAATCACCTGTTCTTGGATTAAAGTCGTGTCACCTTCACGAATTATTATTTCTATAGAGTTTCCCGAATTGGTAAATTCAAATCTTCTGTGAGGAGATAACAAAAAATTCACAACTATAGTAAATGTTTCGTCATCAACACTAACACTATAGCTAGCAGGTAATCCGGATATACTTGTTGTTGAAGTATCTTGTCGAGGTATATTAATTAATCTACTGTTTGTGGTATTACTTTCTTGGACTGTGATTAAAGCTTGAAAAGGAGTTTGAGAAATTTGAGTTGCTTCTATTGCTCCTATATATGTAGTAGATAATCGTAAGCTAGTGGTGATAGTATCAGCGATCGCCCACTCTTCATAGCCCTGAATTCTTCCCTGTTCGTCATACACTGGTTTTAGAGGTGCATTTGCTCCAAAGGATGCAGCTTTGACTCGCAATGCTTCGGTACTTTGTAAAGCAGGTTTATCTGTAACAGGGGTATTTTGCCAAGCAGTATATAAGGTATCCTGGAGTCGGGGTTTGAGAGTTTTTAATAATTGTGGTGCAATATCCGATTCGCATTTATAAGTATCTGCTAAAGATAAACCTAACCGAGAAGCGTTCGCAGGGGGAATAGAAGCAGGTTGAAGTAAATTGTTTATTATCCCTTCTTGAGCAGTACCTAGTTTATCAAAAGCACATCTGTGCTTAGGTTGAGAAGTAATTGAAGAGGAATCAATTTCTGCTGCTAAACTTTCAGGAGTTAGATTATTGCTATCCTCAGATGTTAAAGTTTGTGGCAGTATTTGTAACTCTACTACAGTTCGATTTTCTATAGGTTGTGGTTCTACTGATTTGACCTGACGAAAATATTGTTTTCCTTCTCCATCACCAAATATAAATAACAGTGGGTCGTTTAATTTCAAATTAGTTGTAATTCCCTGAAAATAAACTTTATCTATAATTTCGGAATTATTTACATTAATATCATGAGGTCTAGTTAATCTCACTTGTAAATTATTCCATTCAGTACGACCTTCGATAGTTTCTGCCGTTTCAAAAAATTGTGGCATTTCCCCCGCAGCAGGTAAACTTTGAATTTTTGTACCTGCGGGTATTTGCGTATCTTTGTTATATCCTATTTCCATCGTGAAAGCAGGATAAACAGTTGCAGCGACACCAGGACGCAAACTATAACCAACTAACCGAGCTAATTCTAATACAGAGCGTCTTTCTGTTGCTGTGCGTAAATAGCCTTCGTTGGCAATTCTTTCTTGATAAAACGTCAAAACATCTGCTACCGTAGCCCAAGCATCTAGAAAAGCAATTGACGCATCGTTACTATTTCGAGTTTTTAAATTAGCAAGAGCAGGATATTTACTGCTGGAAATACTTGCTTTCATGATTTCGAGAAAGGTGCTGTGAGTCCCAACTCGATAGGCTAAATTATTTAAACCAGGACGATTCGCGGTGGAAATAGGAGTGATTGATTCAACTCCTTCGCAACATCCACAATTTTCATTGTTCATGTCCTATTCCTCCGAGAATTTTAGATTTGAAGTTACAGTTATACTTTCGATTTGATAAATGGTTTGTGTTAAATCTCACGCAGAGGGTAAGAGAAAGTATTCCACTTATTGTTAAGATTGTAATTAAGCATTGAATCATAACTAATTTTTCTTCATCTTCCACCTCGCAAATTAATTTTAAACTTACCATTTTCCGGGAAGTTGAGGTCATTATCTAATCGAGCAATTTCCAGAGAATTGAGAGATAAAATACCACTATCTAACTCTCCGTTATCTCCTTCGTATAAGCGTTGTAATTTTGTGACTACTACATTATCTACACCCGTCACTGTTTGCGCGATCGCAACTAATTTACTCAATGCAATTCCAGTCCCAAAAGTCAGATTATCTGGATGGAAAAAACCACGCTGACCGTTTGCTAAAATCCTGTTGCTAAATACATCTAATAATGCTGCTTTTACATGTCCTCGCAAAAATTCCGGTTGGACACATACAGTCATTTCAATATCTAAAGGAACGTAGATAGCTTGTTTTACCACCACATCGTGACCGATACGACGGTAGATATATAAATGTTGGGAAATCGCTGCTAATAATTCTGCGCTATTGGTTTCTTTTCCCCAAGGGTCAACTACTACCAATATCTCATCCCAACTTCCCGTCCAACGCAAAGTTGCTGCACTCCTCTGTACTCTGTCTCCAAAATCACGCATGACTATATCTGCATAATCTTGAGCTATGATCGCCCTTTGCAATTCTTTACGAAAACTGCTGGGAGCAAATAATTTAACTTCTGATAACAGTTCTGCTTGCGTACCTCCTTTTGCTGGTAAAGGATTATGGGGAATTAAGCTCAAACCACTGGGTGGATTTTGACGAAAAACAACATGAGCGATCGCATCTGCACCTATGTTCCCAACTATCCCGTTACCGATGCGATAGGTGGCAAAAAAGCTACTCCCAGCTTCAGGTATTTGTCCCAGTTCCCCATTGCCAAACCGCAGGTGAGCATAACCTTCGTTATTCATTTCCACGACAAAATATCTATCTTGACTGTTACTTCCCAATAAATCTGGTCGGGGAATCCAATTCCAGGATTTGGTTCGACTGGGTAAATTACTGAGTAATTTCGTAATTTGCGGTACAGATTTTCTGGGATTCTGGTTGAGGAGCAGAGAAGCAGATATATCCTTGTCGGTGGAAATTGGTTGACTAAAAGTAAGCGGTGCATATTTGAGACGGGGATAAAAAGGTGCAGCTTCTAGGGTTATATCTGTCGGTTGACCCTCCCCTTCACAGACCATTATCTCTGCTTTTGTTGCCACTGTTCCCAAATCTTCTCCTGTAATGGTGCGTCCGTGGTCTACTAGGACGACATTACCGCGAACAACGCTGATATTTTCTATTAATTGGCATTCTGGTGCTAATCCAAGGGCAGAAATACACAAGGGGAAGGGTAATGCATCTGCGATCGCCCAAGTTATTTCGATAATGGGAGTGGGCATATCTCCCTCAAAATTATTTAGCTTGACCCTGTAAACTTTATCTATCCCAGGTTGAATATTTGTAATCCGGACAGCATGACGGTGGGTAATATCTGCATCACCTGGATTTCCGGTTTTTGCTCCCTTGATTTCTTCAAAAATCAAAATATCACCCACTTTCAGCTTTAACTTGCGTTCCAATTGGGGAGGAGGTGGGGGAGAATCATCATCGCATTTATCGGGAGTTTGTTTTGGAGTCGCAGCAAGGGGAACCCATTCATCCAGAAGAGTTGCACTGGTTGCACCCTTGGGTAAACAACATTGGTGATCGCCCCAGGTGTAAAAATGAATTTCGTTATGTTGTTCGTATAGTTTAATTTCTGCTTGGGAATCGGTCAAAATTGGCTCAAATACTTCGTACTTGTTGCTTTCAATATTTCTCAAATCTTCTTTTCTCAGAATTGGATTTGAGAGAGGTAAATCTTGATAGGGAGTAATAAAATATATGTCTTCGAGATTAATCTCAGTATCAATATTCGTTTCTAACCATACCCAAGTCCTTGCATTGCAACCCTCATGCATCGGGTAATCAACCAATCGGACATGACGACGCACGGAGATACGCTGACGAGCAATATCTAAATATGCTTCGGAAGCAACAGCATCTTGATAGTAACTAAGATAGTCCCCTACATAAGCTAGAATTTCCACCAAAGTAATTCCCAAATCGGGAACGTGACGTTCCTGCCAATCAGGCATAGTTAACGCCAAACGGTCTAAAATTAGTTGGTGGAAACTGGCGTAATCCTTAGCTAAATAATTAATCTCCGGTTCAATCCGTTCTTCCCCAGGACAAGTATGTGCTAATTGACAATCTAAATCGCTGGGACAATTAACCTTAAAACTGAAATTTAGGTAAGAATAACGGGGGTCAATCCCTTCCAATCCAACTAAGCGGAGAATGTAGGTAGAAAAATCACCAAACTTATCAACCCTTACCCGCAAACAACTATCTAAAGTTGGATCTTCCTGAATTTCCAACTCCACATCAACCACCCGGATATCCTGGATACGCTGACCACCTTCAATCCGCAGATTTTCCTTAGTAATATTTTCTGGTAAAGAACCAATAAAATGCACGCATAAACAAAGCTGGTCGTCACTGACCTCCAAATAATCCAATCCGTTCAGGTGTCGCTTACGGACTTCATGACGGCGTTGTTCGTTTTCACAGCTTAACATCGGCTGATTCATCATACACCGCTCCTGGCAAAGATTTCTGTACGCTGTTCCCCAGTGCGTTTAATTGCATATTGCAAAAATACCTGCAAGCGAGAATCTTCACTGATCACTTCCAAAGCTTGCACATCAATTAAATCCCCCAACCACTGCTGCAATGCCGCCTGCATGGTAAATTGTAAAGTTGCAGCTAACTCCGGACTGTTGGGAGCAAACACCAATTGTAACAACCCACTGCCAAAATCAGGACGGTTTACCCTTTCCCCAGGATTGGTAAACAATAGCTGTTCAATCATGTCCCGGATATGGTCATTATCATCTGTAGTTGCAGTTCGACCGAGATTGTCGAAGTGGAAAGGAAAATCAATATTCATAGCAGCTCCACATTTTTGTTCGTAGTCAAAGCTCTAGTCCTGATTATCAGTAAGTGAAGACTAAAGTTCTGACTGCAAACTTCAAAATTAAGTCGCAATTACACGCTTTTGAATCAAACTAGCATTGGGCGGTCCCTGGGGAATTTGTTCGACACTGTAGCCAAGAGTAGCAGGTGTAAAAATTGCTACTGGTGCGCCATTAATAAAAACTTTTGTTGCAGCTTGGACGCGAATCGTAACGCAGGGTTGAGGTTTAGTACCACTAGGTGTAAGTGCTGGAACTTGCAAAGGACACCCAGCAACGCTGTGTACATCATTAATAGTCAATACAGCTTGACTGAGATTTACAAATACACGCGGTGGAGTGCTAGGATTCGCGGTCACTGTTCCAGGAGGGTGGGAACAATTCGTAATTGCACCGATATGAACGAGAAGACCAGGCATAGAAATACTCCATTACTACTTAATCACCAACGCCCCTTGATTAATCGTCACAATTCCTGCTGATAGGGTAATCATCGCCCCCTTACCATCGGAAATGATAATTCCCACTGGTGTAATTTTAATCGAAGGACCAGCCGGACCTAAACCTGTTTCCAGGGTAATCCCATCACCCGGTACACTACTGAAAATAGCCTTATTTTGCGTCATCGATTGCAGAACAATGGGTGGAGTTGCTGGTGGTGCTGCTAAGGCGATCGCTGGTACATCTGCTGTAGACCCATACCGACACCCAACCCATATCGGACGATTCAAATCACCGTGTTCAAATTCCACCCACACGCCTGCACCAATTGGTGGTATAAAATATGTCCCCATTGCCAATCCAATAGTCCCCGCAAGAGGAAGGCACGGTTCTGCCCATGTTGAAGGAATAAAGCCTATCGCGTCGGGTATCGTCAACTGTAGTCGTCCCCGTTGTTCTGGGTCAACATTTTGCAGAACTGTTCCTGCGTATTTACCGTAGTATTTTTTTGTATGTACTGTTGCATTCATGGAACTACTCTGGGTGTTTGGGAAATCAAGCCATCGCGGGACAAGCTAAAGTTTTGCTTGTATTCGCCACGTTTCAGATTGTGGGTAACGCTATTAACGTAATACATCCCGTCATACGCCAAACCTGCACCCCTAACTCCAACTAACTGACGCGATCGCAAAACCCTTCCATACCGCAATACATCTAATGAACCATTCCCGCTAATTGCATCCGTTGCTCGCAATAACCTACCCAAAATTAACCTTGCAGCATTATCTGGTGGTTCAGTTGCGACGTTATCAGCGTATTCTAGTTTTGCCGGTGCGGTAGGACGTGCACCTAAAGGGGGACGAAAAATACTGACATTAGGAACAGGTACGGGAATGGGAATACGTCGGGTCGCAGGTTCCAACACATTCACCACCATAATCTGTTTTGCTAACCCATCTAAACTAAAACTCAAGGATTCCACATTAGTGTGAGCGTCCATGTTGATGTTTAAAGCCGGTTGGGGGTTAGGAATGCGAATATCGGGTCCAAAATAGGCAATACTGCTTCCTGGTGCTGGTCCTGGTTCGACGTAGAAAACATACCCGCAACTACTGCTTAACCATCGGATATATTCCAGGTCGGTGGAGTTTTGATTGTAATAACCGCTTGTAGGAGAGCGGACAAAGGGAATAAATGGAGGAATGACCAAGGGTACAACCCCAAATGTCGCATAGGGTGCGAGTATGGTATTGATTTGGGCAATATCAGGCATCGCCGGGAAAGAACGCTGCACCTGAATAACGTCCATCAACACGCTCAAGTCTTCCCCAGTAATTGTTAGCGTAGACTGTCCTGGTTCGCTGCTGGGTGAAATTTCTTGACGGGTGACAATCCCATCCATCAATACATTTGGTATTCCAGCGACCGTGACTATGATAATTACGCGAGTTACTATCGGGTCAAAATACCCCGCAGGTAACATTATTTTTAGCAAAGGTGAAACTTTACTTATCCCGAAGGTCAATTGAAACCCGCTGCGGTCAGTAGAACTATTAACCTGCACGCTAGTTAGTGCATCCATCACCGTCTTCGGTGCGGGTACGGGAACTGCTGGTCCAATCAGAAGCGTGAGATTAATTCCTTTAAGCATTAGGTATCCCTGGTATGCCTTCCGGTAGAGTTATGCGTAATTTGCGTCCAATAGTTTCAGTCAATTCACTAGGGTTCATGGCATTATTCGCATCTGCTACCCGCCAAAATTGTTCGGGGTCGCCCAGGTAATCATCTGTGATATTATCCAGGCGATCGCCCTCCGTGACTGTATGCTCTTGAATTAAAGCAAACCGTTCTGGGGACGGTAGAAAACGGCGGCGCAGATAGGTAATTTGCCTTCCCGTTGGAGTTTTCAAGGTAGCTATATCCACACCGTAATAACGGCTAGTAATCGGGAAAAGACTAGCTTTTAAGGAACCGGGCTGAACAACTCCCGACATTCCCTGCATGGGGTCAATCATGGAATACCTCCAATCCCCAGCACACTAAATGTTCCGGATTGGCTTTGCCACACCAGTTGCTCTTTTTGGCGCTGGTAAACCATAAACAAATTGCCACCTTTATGGTCAAATCCCAGGTCATTCACAGTTAATACCCGCATCCCCAAACTCACCTTGGCGCGAATTGGGTTGAGGAAAGTATCAAAAGCTTCCTCTGTAATGCTGAACTCCGTCAAGCGCACGGGTAAAATGCGGTTCTTGCTCCAAACAAACAAGCTCAGGGAAGTTTCCATTGGCGCAATTTCCAATGTGCCTGATTTAGCTTGGGAATTGTTGTT
Source organism: Calothrix sp. NIES-4101 (assembly GCA_004296455.1). Classification (GTDB taxonomy): domain Bacteria; phylum Cyanobacteriota; class Cyanobacteriia; order Cyanobacteriales; family Nostocaceae; genus Brunnivagina. The sequence continues at coordinate 863,487 of AP018280.1, read as the reverse complement.
TTGTAACTGACCGCTACTGGGGTAAATAATTGTTTCTAGGGCTGCTAGTTGGGGGAAAATACCTAGTTCAGCCGTGGTGGAATTTCGGTTGGGAAATTCTAGCTGGTCAGTTGCATCAATTTCTGCATCTAGCTTAATTGTCTCAATTGGTGGTCCTTTAAGGCGTAGTGCTTCCTGGCGATCGCCACCTTCACCCCCTACCCCCTGCAACTGTAAAGTGCGAGTCAGGGTATCAGGATTGTATTGCATGACGATAATGCGTTGCACTACCGAAGTACCAGGGTCAATTAAGACAATGCCGCCTTTAATTAGCCTGGGTGAACCTGGGAAGGTAGTCATGGCTAGGGGCTTTATCTGGTGATAGTTTTTCTTGTTTGACTGTCGGAAAACTTGACCAGAACAGCTTCAGGAATTTAGCTAAAAGTGTATAAAACCAATCATCTGTTGTTGCCTTTTTATTATCATTACTTGACCGAGGAAATACTTATTTCTTTCGGTTTTATTTAACAATCTTTACAGAAGTACAATTGGGTTAACTTATTGTAATGATTAAGCCAAAAAGACTTCATCTTAATGCTGTTCGATGGGGAGAAAAAATTAAAGTAAAGATTATGAATGATGGGCGATCACCTTCCTATTAAAACCGCAGGGCAGCACTTAAACCAAGGCGGAAGTACCGGAGTTGTTCAGGATCGGTGGGAAGCGACATACCTGGTTCGCCAATTCTACCTACAAAGGGCGAGGTAGCGCCTGCTGCTCCTTCAAGTCGTAAGGAAAAACGACTACCACCAGGTTGAGTGCTAGGAGATGAGGTGTATCCCAAGTATCCACCGCCTTCTGCATAACCTCCTGGAGATAACCAGGATACTCCCGCTTCGCCAAAGCCACCGAGAGTAAATCCACCTAATGATGGTCTGAAGGTGTGTTCAAGTCCAAGGCGAACACCTAATAAAAATGCTTGTCGGTTTGGTGATTCTAACTCACCAATCAAACGCCCGTGTACCCCAATAATCAGCTCCCATTCCCTCTGTCGGCTGAGTGGTACGCCTAAACTAAGCCCACCCCCTAGATACAAACCGTGGGTACGTCCAGATCCAGATGCTGCCGCGAAACTGGCGTAACCAGCCCCAAATTCAAACGTTAAATCGACTTGAGGCGGACGTTGTACCTCTACCAAGCGAGCATTACAACCAGGACGCACCCGGTTGAGAAATGCAGGTACAAAAGCAAAGTGTCGTTCATGCATAAGCGCGAAGCGCCCGAAACGGTGGTGTGATGCCATGCGCGACCAGTCTCCCTCACGCACGCGGTCATCGGGTCGTCCTGGTCCTGGTTGCTCCTCTTCCCGATATTCGTCACCGTGTCCCAGTACCATGTGTCCCCCTTCATGTCCCATCGTTCTGCGGTCAAGTCCTTGTGCATACAACAGAACCATTCCCGGTTGCCCTGTCATGCCTGTAAAATTACTGTCGTCTACACATGAACGACCGGAAAGGTTGGCAATTGCAACTTCGTAATCAGCCGATCCACCAGCACTGACTTCTGATACCTGGACTTGAATCGGCATATCGCGTCCGTGACAACGGTTCGTGTCACAACCATCAAAACGCGCAGAATACCATCCGTTCAGGTCTTCATTCAAATTTCGCACATATTCATCGGCAATGCGGCGAAAGGTGGTAGCGTCTACAGGAGTAGGTAAGCTAGTAGGGGCAGGTTGATCGAGTTGGGGAGGACAAGTCTGTACATCTGCTAGGGTGGCATGACGAAAAGCCACTTTCATTGGTACAGTCACACTACAATTGTTCTCATCATAGCGGACAGGAGCGCGACCAGTTTGAAATAACGTACCACTACTTGTCCTTTCTTCACGGCGCACAGAACCGCTCCAAACATTCGGCGTAGTACTTGAAGTTACAACCAGGTCTACATGCTCGCTATACTGACTCGTGCCGGGTTGCCCGCTTTGCTGGCGTTGAAGAGTCGAATTAACTGTAGAGGTAACATGAGGTAGAGGGCGATCGCTCAGAATATTTGAACTGATTTGTTCTGCTTCCATCTCCCTAGCATCGTTACCACCAGATATTAGTTGCAAACGCCCTGCCGTCAATCCAGTCGCTTGCCGTTGCTGCATTACATGGGTAAGTTCGTGTGCTAACAATCGTCGCCCTGCTAATGTTGCGGGTGCATAGCTACCAGTGTCAAAAACTACACTGCTTCCTACTGTATAAGCTGTTGCATTGACTGCCTTTGCAGAATCTGCTGCCTTTGTACCTGTATGAACACGCACCTGACTAAAGTCGTTGCCAAATCGAGATTCCATGAAACCACGAGTATCTTGATCTAAAGGCTGACCGGTTGAGTTTAATACTTCATGAACAATTGGCGGTACTTCTGGAGATTCGGCCCGGTTTGCAGTGCGACGCTGTAATAACTGCTGTTTTTTGCTACATTCGTTACATCCCCCACCCACCAAAGTATGTTTACCGCAGGAAGCGCATTTACGTTGCAGTATTCCCGTAAGGACAGGGGTAAAGGATAGTGATTTAGTTTGGGTTTGGGTGGGCGATCGCCTGTTCATTGGTTTAAGGGATTTTCGCTAAGACTGTATAAAATAAATCATCTATTGTTGTTCTTCTTCTTATCATCGCTTCATATCTGTTTTTTAAAATTGTCAAATAAGTAAAATTTTGTATCAAAGTGTAATAGTTGATAAGCAATAGCTTGATATTAGAGACCTTCTATATCTCGAATTAGGCGATCATTAAAGTCAGTTCTGGGACGAAAAGCTCGGCGACGTGGTGGTGTCGATGTTGTTGGTTGAGGTACTGTTGGCGTTGGTTGAGTCGGAGCTTGTTGCTGCATGAAAGGAAGCCACTGCGATCGACCAGTATCAATAAATTGGAATCGATGGGGCGACCTATTTTGCAACAAAGGGCGATTGTTGATGTAGGTCATGATGGCATCCGCAAAATCTTCCGCCGGGTGTGTGACCATGTAACCCGTAATTGGCTGCTCAATCCACTGCGGATTATTCCAGTTGTCTCTCGTGATTTGGTATTGAGCGGGGGGTGTCGTATTATTTTGCAAAGCAGTTTGCACTGCTGCTACCCCAATATCAAACAGTTGAGGAGGATTACTTAAAGTCCAACCCACAGCAAGGCGATACTCGTTAAAAATATTAGGATTAGCTCTATGTGCTGCCTGTGCTACCCCATGACCCAATTCATGTGTAATAGTACGGATTTCGCTTTCTTGGCGTGATGGTAGTGGAATCGGTGCGCCTGGTGTTGTTCCTCGTCCACCCAAGACAGCAACAGGAGGGTTAGGTGGTGGTGTTGTCGTACTGCGACCCATTGGCAGTCCTAAGTTGTTTGTCGTTGCAGAACGGTACACTCGCATTGTTGTACCACCAAAATCAGCACCTATATCTGAATTAGGAGTTAGCGCTCCCGTTTGAGTATCTCTTTCGTAGTAAGTATTAAAAAATACAATTTCGCTCACAGGAGGTATAGCTCCAAATTCGCGTTGGAAAGTATCAAAGGCATCGACGATATTTTGATAGAGAGTTGTAGAAGAACCTGGATTCCAGGGTTGCCACAGAGGACGCAGTACATCATCGGCAGGAGGTAAATTGTGACGTGTTAAAGATGCTGCTTGTTCTGCAAAAGTACCGTTACGAATACTTTGTACACCAAATCTTTGCTGCATAGTCGTTTCAAATACCTGCCGTGTCATTGTTGGCGGCGATGTCACTGCTGTTGAACTACCTGTAGTTTGGCGATAGATATTGCCTAAATTTTGTGGTGTAGTTATGGGTGTTTCGTTAGATAAAGTATTGTTAGCTATTTTGCCTGCAAATGTTTCTGCTTCTCTCTCTGCTTGGCTGTTGGTAGGAGCGAGGGTAAGGTCAGAAGCTTGTTGTGTACCCATTCCTTGCTGTAAAACATGGGTTAATTCATGGGTCAGCAGGTAGCGTCCGAGGGATGTAGTCGGCGAGTACTGTCCGGTATTAAATACGATATGTTCTCCGACAGTATAAGCCTGTGCGTTGATGGCACTGGCAGATTGGGCTGCATGGGAATCAGTATGCACCGTACTTGACTAAAATCATGCCCAAAACGGGATTCCACGAAACCACGAGTATCGTTGTTTAAAGGCTGACCAGGAGAATTTAACACCTCATGCACAATTGGCGGTACTTCTGAGGATTCAGCCTGGTTTGCTGTGCGACGCTGTAATAATTGCTGTTTCTTGCTACATTCACTACATCCCTTACCCATCAAGGTATGTTGACCGCAGTTAGCGCATTGACGTTGTAGTATTCCCGTGGGGACAGGGGTAAAGGATGATGGTTTGGTTTGGGTGGGCGATCGCATATTCATTGACTTAATCATGTCTCAATTTAAATGCTGTTACGAACTTTGTTTATGCAACAACGTTTGTGTTGATTAGCGCCGCCGGTGAGATTCATAAACCCGCATTACATGACTCGCGTATGCTTCTTTACTGGGACTACCGTTATAATCTCGGATTGCTGTTCTCCAATTTCTCGAACGTCTGTACTTCTCAAAAAGAATGCGAATTCCAGTCGCAATCTGAAGCCCAGCATCACTGCTGAAGTTAGTATCTGTGATACCGGATATACCAGCAGTTATTTCTCCAGCCAACTGACGTTCGCGACTAAGAACTTGGGTAAGTCCGCGAGCACTAGAGCGCGAACTGGCAGCAGTGTCGGAAAAACGGGATTCTACAAATATCATGGCTTTCACCAAATCTGGGTCGAGAGGATTGGGATTCCCGTCTGTATCTAGGGGTGCGAAGAGATTGTTGTACTGGTTGACCCACTGGACAATTAGAGAATCAAAGCTGTTAGGATCTCTAACAGTGCCTTCTGCGGTAGCTGTTCCCCAAGCGAAAATATCTTCTGCTGTTGTTGCCCCACTAGCGACTGGGCTAGGTGTTATTGCTGTTACACTTGTAGCTGTAAGAGTAAGACTTGCCAAGTAATCATCCGTTGCTTTCATTAGGAGTATGCTTTCAGGCGGGTAAACAGCAAGGACAGTACCCCTAGTTTTTCTCCTTAGTGTTTGTGGTGTCAAGGGAAGGGGGGGACCTTGGAAGCCTGATGGAAGGGGTTCATAAATGTACAGATGTTGACGTGCATAATTCTCGACACCAGCGCGAACCAGGCGCATGGCTCTAGTGCTTGGTGTTCCCACGCCATAAAGGCGGAGAATTTCTCTGAAGGTGGCATTCCACCCATTTCCTCTGTAAGTAAGACAGAAAGTCTCCATTGGATAAGCATTGTCGTGAAGGAATTGTAGGTATTCATTGCCGATAGCAGTATCTGCTGTAACGTGACGGTATAAGATGTTAGCAAACTCCGTTGATTGACCACGGGGTTGTAATACCTGATAAGTTTCAAGCCTTCTTTTAAGGGTCTGATTATTAGGAGCATCAATAGCAATTGCAGAAGTGCAGGTTGTCGGAGTGAGAGGTCTTTCCAATTCGGCTGCTTGTGCAGGTTGTTCTTCAGTTTGCTGTGCAGAGGTTCCATTTTCTCTTGCAACCTGTAAACTTGCTCTAGAAATAGCTGAAGTAAAGGAATCTCCTTGAATAATAGCTCTGGAAGCAGCTTCGGCTTCTCGTTCAACATTTTTGTGAGGATTGGTGATGCTTAGTGGAGTGTTGAAGTGCATAAAATCAACATTGCTAGCCTGCTGCACTACATGGGTCAACTCGTGCGCCAACAATCCTTCACCTGTTTTCGTCTTTGGAGCATACTGCCCTGTCCCAAAAACCACATTCCGCCCAACTGTATAAGCCAAAGCATTCACAGACCTTGCTGACTCCGCTGCCGCTCTATCAGTATGTACTCGCACTTGGCTAAAATCATGCCCAAAACGCGGCTCCATGAAATCACGAGTAGCTTTGTCTAAAGGCTGACCTGGAGAACTTAACACTTCATGCACAATTGGCGGCACTTCTGAAGATTCAGCCTGGTTTGTAGCACGACGTTGTAATAACTGCCGTTTTTTACTACACCCCTCACACTCCTCACCCGCAACTGTATGTTGCCCACAAGTCTCACACTTCCTCTGCAAAATCCCACCCTGAGATAGCGGTGATGTCGTTGGTGTTTGCTGGGCTACCGTCTTGCTCATGACCCCATCCCCCGATATACAGCATGGGCTATCTGCTGACCCATTTGCGTGTAATTACCAGTATTCCCAATTTCCATACTACCAGCATCAACACGAGGCACAGCACCACCTGCAACCAAGTTAGGAGTTAATCCCCCAACCGCCAAAAGTCTCTCCAATTCTGCCTCAACCGCAGCTTGTAACAAAGGTCGCTGGGCATGGGGAACGGACACTCCATCTAAAATCAATCTTTCAATATTAACGTTAATATTCATACCTTTACCCCTACTGGTTCTTGCCAGCGAAAATCTACTTCGTTTATCGGTCGATCTAATTTCCGAAATTCTGTCCGCGCTGCTTGCAACACTAAGGGCATTGTTACGCCTGTCCCTTGTTGTGCGGCTAAAAATGAGGCATTTAAAGCAATATTATGAATACTACCTCCTGTTAAATTCAATCTTGCCAAGCGTGCAAAGTCTAAATTTACCGTTGGAACTTCTTCCGGAAATGCCTTTTGCCAAATTTTTTGCCGTTCGGGGGGATTGGGAAATTGGAAGGTAACGATAAACCGCAAACGTCTTACAAAAGCGTGGTCTAGGGCGTTTCGCATATTGGTAGCTAGTATCGCTAGTCCGCGAAAGGCTTCCATTCTTTGTAATAAATAGTTAATTTCGATATTGGCGTAGCGATCGTGGGAGTCTTTAACTTCGCTGCGTTTGCCAAACAAAGCATCGGCTTCGTCAAAAAACAATATTGCTCCCCCATCTTCTGCTGCATCAAATAGCCGTCGCAGGTTTTTCTCGGTTTCTCCGATGTATTTACTTACTACTGCTGATAAATCAATCCTGTATAGATTCAAACTTAGCTCATTGGCAATTACCTCAGCCGCCATTGTTTTACCCGTGCCGCTTTCTCCTGCAAATAAGGCGCTGATTCCTAAACCGCGATTCATCCGGTTTTCAAATCCCCATTCTTGGTAAACTTTACTACGCTGTTTTACTTGGTCGGCGATTTGCTGTAACAAGCTGGTTTCTTCTGGGGGTAAAACGATATTTTCCCAGGTGGCTTTGGGGTTGAGACGTTGGGCGAGAATATCTAATTGGGGACGGGTATGGGCTAGACAGGTTGACCAAAGTTGCTGGTGTAAGTTGTGGTTGGAAGTTTGATTGAGTGCAGTGTGGGTGATTTGGTGAATAGTGGGTAGGTTGAGGTTAAATTGGCTGGCTAGTTGGGCTGGTATTTCCCCGTCCATATTACCTAATGCTGTTTCCCAAAGTTGCTTTTGTTCGTCGGGGGTGGGTTTTTCGATATCGATGGGAATGGTTGGACGACCTAAATTAGAACGAATTTCCCGACTGCTGAGAAATAACAGGCTATTGATACGGGTGAGGAAGCGGTATAGGGGCGCATTTTGGGCTTCTGCTGGGGAACTGCTGATTTCTTGAGCATCGAGGTAAAGAATAATTGGTAACAGTAAACTTTCCCTTTCCCAAAGACGGGTAAAGGTTTCTAATTCGGCGGCTTGGCTGGGTAATAATTCGAGTGGTAGGCGGTAAATAAACAAACCCGTGTTTTGGGCTGTTTGTTGGGCTATCAGTTGCTTGCTAGGAGAATCGGAACCCAGGAGTTGAATTACTAGGGGAGTTTGATAGGGTCGTAGGTAGGTAGCGATCGCCTCTACTTTTTCCTGTTGTGAGAGTGGTAATTGATACTGAATACTTCCTGTGTCTAACGGTGTAACCAAGGAAACTAAACGGTCATCTAAGTAGTTTAAGCCTTTGATGTAATTAAGAATGCGTTCATCTAACCGTAGGGGGCTAGTGGTTAGGGGTTGGGCTGCGGGTTGGTTAATTTCCAGCAGTCGCCAATAACGCAGGGGACGTTCTGGTGAGAGTATATCCCAAGCTGCATCTGTAAACAGGGTAAAAGCCAGGGCAAAGGTCGGATAGGTTTGCTGGGGGTTATCTTGAGCAAGGGCGCAGAGCCGAGGAATGCTAGTATCTAATTCAACAGCAGCACAGAGCAACATAACTTTTTGCTCGAAAGGTGAAAGACCCAGACGCTGACTGAGTATTACCATTGCTGGGGGTGGTTGCAATGCTTCTGTACAAGATACTTCTTGGGATGCATCTGCTACCTCTTTTTCAGTAATTTCCTCACCAGCAGGAGGTAAAGCGGGAAGGCGATCGCGTCCCAGAAAACGGTGTTTTGTTGGTGATGTTTCCTTGATTTGCGCTGTTTCTTTTCCCTGTTCCAGTTTTTGCACCTGTCTTTTCAGACACAATCGCAACCATGACAAGGCTTTCACTAAATATTCTTCATTATTTTGCTGCCATTTTTCTAGATTATTCATAAATCTATGCTCTCTGCGCTTTTGTGGGAAGAAATCACCGACTAACCAATCACCAAAGCAACTTCCGGGATAAAACTAAGCGGTAAAACCAGAGGTGTAACGTTATAGTTAACAACCAAACTATCTACCCCATCTACCCGCAATCGGGGACGTACTTGATATGTACCTGGGGGAATATCCCCTAATTCAAATTCCAGGGTATCGGTTTGGGTAGGGTGAGGTCTGGATACTAATTCGCGATCGCCTATTTTTTCTAACAACTCTTCCTGGGTACTTAATACCAAAGCAACCCTTTGTCCTGGGAATACTGGGGGATTACAACTGACTTGGATAATTGCATTATTAGGTTTGTTGGGGTCGCTGTTATCTCGACTGTCAAAGGCTATATTTACAATTGTGGGTGCGATGGGTAGAGGTAGTCCGTTAGCGGTGCGTTCACCAATAATTGCTGTGACGGTATAAAATCCCGGACACCATTGTGTTGGTGGAGTGGTGGGAATTGTGAGTTGAATTTCTGTTGCTGTTCTCTCTGTTGCGGGGATGGTAATAATATTGGGTGTGGGTAATTGAGGATGGTTAAATACTATTTCAACGTTATTACCCTCCAAGTTGTAACCAGTTAAGGTTAATTCGTCTCCTAAATTAGCTGCGGGTTTTTGGAGTAATTTTTTCTGGTTCGCGGGTAAATTTTCCCTCGCTTGTTCTATAGCTGCAAAGTTGATAGTTAATAAGGTGGGGTAGGGAGGAGTAACATCTGCTTGGGTGGTGACTCCCGTATCACCGGAACCCCGCGATAATACAGGTAAAGGTGTTTTTAAGGGACGGGTACTTTCGATTAATACTACCGATACCTCGTAAGCTGTGGAAATTCGGTATTGAGTTTGAAAAGTAGCCCACATTTTCGAGAGTTCATCTAAACTCAAGCTTTGGGGTGTAATTTTCACCCGTTCGATTTGGTTATATAAATCATATTTAGCAACATCTGCTGCTGGTAAAGCATTTTTAATATCTTCAGGATTGAGAATTGGATAGTCGTGAAATACGCTCATCGCTTCCCCCAACAAATTATGACTGGTTGGTTCGGGAAAGTCGTCATTTTGAGCGTAAGCTGTCAACATGTAATATAAATTTAAAGCTAGAGGAGGTAATCCCGTTTCCCCTAGTTTTACCTGGGTGGGAATATCCATATTTCTCAAAGCTGCATTTTCCCTAGTTTGGTAGAGAAATAAATTTACTTGATTCCCCGCATTCCCATTATTATCACGAGCTTTATCTAAAGGTTTGGTGGTCACAGTCACACTCCCAGAACCATTACTATCAAACCTTCGTTGCAATAGATAACGTAAAGTCGTCGTTACAGCTGCGATCGCCAATGAATTACTCATTTTCCACCTCCACGCTGACGCAGGTATTCTTCTAAACTCATGACTGCGGGTTTTTCTCTAGGTTTGGTCGATGGTGATGCTGGGGTTGTAGTTGTTGCTCTGATTTCGATGCGACCGATAGTTACGTTAATTGTGGGTGTTGTTTCTGTTTTTTCCGGTACTGGTTGTAACTTCTTAACCACGGAAACCTGAGGTGTAATTTGAGGTGGTGGAATTAAGGTTTGGGTCGGAATTGGTGACAAATCTAGGGGAATGGGGGATTTTTCTGGATTAGTTGGAGTTTCCTGGGGAGTGATCGCTAATATAATTTGTTCTAATTTGGTTGCTGGTTGTGGAGGATTTATTTGTTGAACTTCTGGGGTGGTTGCTGTTCTTTCGGTGGAAGGAAAAACTTCTTTGGTGACAGTCTCTTTTGTGATCAACTGCTGAATTACCCTTAGTTCTGGTAATTTTTGAGTCTGTAATTCTCCTAACTGGAAATAATTATTCGTCACAAAATTAGTTTGAGTTTCCCCAATGGGATTTATAGGAGCAGGAACTTGCGATCGAGATGAAAATTCGGAATTTACACTATTTGCAGATTCATCCCCTCCACGGTGAAAAATATACCCTGTCTTCTCACCGTCTATTTGTTGTTGCGGTTCTCTTCCCATTTGATTGCTTTCCTGGGAAGTAGTCGAGAGAGATTCTGATTCTGATTGACCAATCTCAGCAACCTGATTTTTTCTACGGGGTGATGGGAGATTTTCTACTAATGGGTGATTAATACCCATATCCTGTTCTAAATCCCCTGCAATACTTAAATTTCTGGTTTCCACACCAGGTTCAAACAGCGACGGTAATCGGGGTCCTACCGTCTCCAACTGGTTATTACTTCTAGCTACTATGTTGCTGATAAAATCACTCATCGTCCTACCATCTGTAAATACAACTGTCGTCGATAGGGACTCATCTTCAAAATTTCCGCTTCCCCCCACCCATAGTTAGAAGCTAAAAGATGTACCTCTCGGAGAGTACGAATCGCCCAAGCATGAATTTCCCTCCAAAAAAAAGAGACAATATCAAAGGTAGATCGCCATTGATGACCGCAAGTAGGACAACAGAGATTAAGTTGTATATCTGCTTGAGGGTCAAATTTTGCCATTTGAGTCACCACAGCATTAGCAATGGGAGTCGGTAATTTCTCCACAGCTTGAATTTCCCCCCGTTCCCATACCTTTAACAAACAGCGTTGCAGAATTGTGCTTCGGGTATCAGAAGGAGGGAGAGAGGCGATCGCCATTAAATCTAAACTATTAGGTACACGAAACTCTATTTCCCAACCCTCAACTTGTACAGAAAAACTTTCAGGGGATTGAGTCGGTATTGCAGTACGGATATCAGCCACACTAAAGTTAAGTTCCAGATGTTCTCCACACTTTCCGCAAGTTGCTAAACTCTGGAGCTGAGAACCAAAAGTCCACTCGCGCAAAGTCAGCAATAAAGCATCCCTCTGTCCGATACTCAACTGTGCTAATTGGGGAGGAGGAATTTCAGGACACGCAGATGTTAACAAAACTAAAGCTTGTCTTACAGGTTCCAGCATTAATCCTTGTTCCCAAACAGTTAATAATTCCCCAGCAGATAATACACGCATAATTGCAACTCACCAGTATTGATTTGCAGTCACGCATTTATACTCGAAATCAAATCAAAATTCAGAGTGAAAACAGCGCAACTACAAACCCATCAAAAACCCATCAAAGATTAAAAACTTTCCTCTTTCGGTTCCTTAACCTCTTCATCTCTTTCCCAACCTTCATTTTCTAATTTGATATGTTGAATAGCAACTGCATTTGCATTTGCATCTAAATCTGGTAAAGACTGATATTCAGACACCCAACAGCGATAAATTTTGTAAGAAATAGCCTTTTGACCTGCCTCGTTAAAGACATCAATAATAATGTCCTTGCGAAAATTATCTAAAGATACTTCTTTAGTACGCTGTTCCGCACCCGCTTGAGCATTTTTAAAATTCCATACCCTACTAGCCCAATTCTCAAACTCTAAGTCGTGAGTTACACCCCTTTCTAACATAATTGCTTCATATTCAGTCCTTCCCGGCGATTTACGGGATGTGCTAGGGTCTCCACCCTCCCGATGTTTCACCACCTCCGTTGTCCGTTTGAGAGCGCCGACCTTACTAATTCCCGCCACATATTTACCATCCCATTTCACCCGAAATTTAAAATTTTTATAGGGGTCAAATCGCTGGGGATTCACAGTAAATTCCATATTTCTTCAACCTCTCATCTCAACTTATTTGAGAAAATGTTTGCAACAGATTCATTTGCACAATCTATAACTGCTCTGCAAAATCCAAAAATCCTGCTAATTTATCCTTTTGAATTTTGAATTTTGATTGATTGCACTAAGTAGCAATTTGACCGGCAATTTGTTGAATTTTGATAATCACAAATTCCGCAGGTTTTAAAGGAGCAAAACCGACAACAATATTAACTATCCCCAAATTAATATCATTTTGGGTAGTGGTTTCACTGTTGCATTTGACAAAATAAGCATCTTGGGGTGTACTACCCTGAAAAGCACCTTGACGGAATAAATTATTCATAAAAGCGCCAATATTCAAACGAATTTGCGCCCACAATGGTTCATCATTCGGTTCAAATACCACCCACTGAGTACCCCGATACAGACTTTCTTCAATATATAAAGCCAAACGACGCACAGGAATATATTTCCATTCTGAAGCTAGGCGATCGTCTCCTTGCAAAGTTCTTGAACCCCATAAAACCCTACCCACACCAGGAAAAGTCCGCAAACAATTAAGACCCAAGGGATTTAGCTCACCGTTTTCCTCATTCGTCAACGGTACGCTTAACTGCGGTACTCCCACCAAAGTTGCATCAATACCCGCAGGTGCTTTCCACACACCTCTTTGACCATCGGTACGAGCAAAAATACCAGCAACAACACCACAGGGGACAAAATCTTCTAATTGATTATCCCGTAAAGAATTGGGCTGCTTCAAACGGGGGAAAAATACTGCTGCATGGTTGCTGCGAGTACCTAAATTATCAATCCCTTCTTTAGCTTTATCTTTATCATTCCAAGCACTGGGTGGATCGATAATCAAAAACGCCCGACGCTTTTGACAGTAAACTTCTGCGTCGCTAATTAAACTTGGGTCTACATCACCACTATCTAAATAAGGTGGAATGCATAACAAGTTAAATAGGTCAACTTTCTCCAGGGCATAAAGTCCTTTTTTCTGACTTTCTGCATTATTGGGGGTGAAATTATCATTCTTTGTTAATAACTGACCGTTAGAAGCCTGCGCCGCATTTTTGGAGCTCTCCACCGCTTGGGTAGCTGCTTGAATATCTGCTGGAACAGGAGGAACTACTTTCTTTGCTGCTTCTAATTGTTTCTCTGCTTTGCTGACATCATCGTCTAAATCTTTACTAGCATTTTTTACAGCCGTTTCCGCAGCTGCAATATCTGCGGGTACTTGGGGATTGGCATTTTTCGCATCAATTAGCTGTTGTTGGGCGGTGTGAGCGGCGACAATCGCAGTTGGTAAACTATTAAGTACTGCCCCATCCCAACGTATTAATTTTGATTCAGCTTCCAGTACCTTGTTGAAACTGCGGGGCTTACCAGGAACAATTGTTAAGTTTAAAAAACGTTCTTGTACACCACCAGGACTTATATCCCGTACCGTCAAATTAAATAAATCAGTTTTCTGCAATCCCATTTGTGCAGCCACAGTTCCAGAGACATTTACATCCACCGTAGCCCGGAGATTTATTCCCCACTCACCCTGGTAGGCTGCTTCCAGTGTTAACCCTGCTACCCTCAATTTCGACTTGGCATTTTTGCCTTGTTCGCTGCGATACAACCGAATAATAATTGCCTGAGAGCCTCCATTCCGGTAAAAATCCCGTACAGCGTAGCCTAAGCTACTATCTACCCACAAACCACCAAAAATGCGTTCAAAGTCACTGTAGCTATTAATAGTTATCGGTTCATCAACTGGTCCCCGTGCAGCACGACCGATAAAAGCTGTAATCGATGTAGCTACACCTGTAATGGTGCGTACACCACTGGGAATCTCTTCTATGTAAACACCCGGATACGTTGGTGTAATTGGCATAATTAAATTCTCCTCTGCAATTATTGCCAAATAGCAGATGAAAGTAATACTTTAGCTGTCCTTCCTTAATTTCTACTACGAACCACCAAATTCAATTAATACACGCAACAACACCTGTATAAATAGGTGGTGATTCTCATTTGCCAGAATTCAATTTTTAGAAACGCAAGCTCTTGATTGCAGGAAATGATTCAAAACTCATTGTCCAAATGCAAATTGTTCTATATTGATTGGGTTATGTATTCTTGCCGACAGCCAATAATATAACAATAACTACTACACACCGTAATTTCTACATAAACTTCACAAATCATAAAAAACTTTATCAAAAATTACTGGTTGTAAAAATCACGAGACGAATAGCAGGCAATCGTCAGTGTACAAGATAAATTAATTTATACTTATTATCTAGATTGCGGGACTAGTTTGCTTGCGATCGCTTCCTAGTGTCTACTCATCATCCCCATCAAAGTGCTGGAGCTTTTCATTTGCCTTAAGCCGATATTTCTAGATGTTTGACTTGTTGCTCGATATTGCGAGCATAGATTTGTCGTTGCAGTAAAAACTCTACTAACCCATCAATTCCTCGTTGTTTGCAGGGAGTCGCATAACCCGTAATTTTGCAATTCTTACAAAAATCTCGCAGTTTACGGACACCCAAAGCTTTGAGTTTTTTTCGTTCTCGTTCGATATCAAACAATTTCAGTTTTATGTTGGTTCTCGTTATTGGTTACTTTCAGCGAGTAATTATCTTCCTGAGTCGCGATCGTATCATCGCTCAAGCTTTCACTCATCGATGATAGATTGTCATCCACCATATTATCGGTCAAGAAAATATCACACATTAACCAAAAGATAAGCACAAACAACACAACCGGAAATAAGATATCGTTGAGTATTTTAGTGGTTGTAGATATTTCCAAAGCTGTACAATCAAACCAAAATTCAAACATTACATTTCCTCCAGATAATTGTTGGGTGGGTTGATTGATAACACCCAGTAGTGGGGAGATTTCTCCCCGTACTAAATGCACCAACAAACGCCACAATCAAAAATTACCGAAGGAAAGAAAGATAAACTAAGTGTTTTGGTACTTATTCAATGCCATCTCAATCTATCGATTAATTCTCAACTTATCTGCTATCAACCATTCCGCAAACGTGACAAGATTGTAATTATACTTGAGTGTTTGTGGCACAATTGATTCGTAAGGATATAGAGGAACACCATCAAAACGAAAACGGTATCGTCGTTCGATATTTATATTGAGTTTAGGACAATAATTGACCTGAATATTGATACTAGTATTGCTTGTCTCGACAGTGGCAATATCCTTTAATTGTTGAGCAAGTTCATCGATTTTGGTTGAATAGTCAACCTTGATTACATTTCTTTGTGAAAAATATTGAATGTAAGCAAGTAATTGAGCATGTCTACCTATCTCAATAAGTCGATCCGAATCATCCAGAAGAAAACCTGACCATGAAAATTGGAATCTACGGTTGGTATAATCATCCCAAATTGTTAAAGTTCCATCATCGTTCTTAAGTAAAGAAGCCTGATTGTGCTCAATAGTACGCCTATGCTCATTCGCTACCGAAAACCCTTTTATTGCGTAGGTGATATCCTATGCTCGGCAAACCATAGACTGGGATAATGTTGATGTTGAGTTGTCCACATTATCCGAAATGATAATGTGGTTAAAAGCTTATTATGTAAGGATTTTGACTTTTGTTGAGGGATGCGATACTCCTGAAGGGAGTGGCTGCCGCCATCGCCATCAACATAGACGTGGGCAAAATCCGTTGGAGAAGGAATACACCCTTTGCGAGTCAATCTTGATTTGGGATGTAGAAACTGCAACTTATAATTGAGAAAGGTCAAAGCACTGTTTTTCCTAGATATCCTGAGCTATGGCACTGATAGAGTATTTAGACCGTGATGATTGGCGTGATGTTCTGCGTCGAAGTTTTAACGGTGCGATAAGGTGCGATCGCTTTACTGAAAAGGGTCGATGGAAGATGACTTCCAGTGCAATCGATGATATGAGGAGTTGGTTGACTGGTGGGGGTATCAATCGTGTCCAACTTCAAATTGATCGGCAGATGGATAGCTACCGTTTAGCTTCCGAACGTCAAAGGGAAGTTCGTAATTTTTTAAAACAATTGGTGCAAGAAAACCAAAGGTCTTTAATACAACTGATGGCGGATGGTATCATTCCCTGGAACCAGGTTGATTTTTTCATGGCTTGCGGTATTAGCGAATCGCAATTTGATCAAATGTGGCGACACATTTCGGCAAACGGAAACCCTTTTGAAGACTGGATGTTGGCAAATGGCTATTCTCACGAAACCATAGACCACACCTGCCTTATTAAGGCAGAATTACAGCATCCCAAGCACCCAATTGACCATACTTTGAACTAATTTGTCTGGCGATGGGATAATTGCGATACTCCGTAGGATTGGTTGCCGCCATCGCGTAGCGACTCCTCCAGAATATTGCATAACGGCTCAAGAGTGAGTTTGGTTGGTAAGTAGTAGTGGTGCAAATAATCCAATTAGAATCCGTTAGACTTCGCTAGAATAAAACCATCTCTTGCTATTCGCTGAAGTATGACCTATTATACCCCACCGAAACTTCTGACTTTTGAAGAATTTATCGCTAATTATGGGGATAATCCTCGTTACGAACTTATTGACGGAGAATTACGGGACATGGAACCAACTGGTCCTCACGAAGAGGTTTCAGGAAGTATTACAGGTAGAATTTATACTGAGATTATTCGTGCTGATTTTAACTGGTTGATTCCCAAGACTTGCTTAATTAAGCCACCCGCAGCAGAAGCGACAGCATTACGTCCAGATGTAATTGTTTTAGATAAAATAAAGCTAAACCAAGAGCCACTTTGGCAAAAGGAACCTATTATCTGTAATGGCAAAACTATTAAGCTTGTTGCTGAAGTGGTCAGTACAAATTGGCAAGATGATTATGCCAGAAAGGTTGAAGAATACGCTTTTCTGGAAATCCCAGAATATTGGATTATCGACTTTCGCGGTTTGGGTGGTTTGCAATTTATCGGAAGTCCAAAGCAACCGACCTTTACAGTATGTCAATTAGTTAACGGTATTTATCAGCAACAACAATACCGTTTGGGAGATATGGTTAACTCTTATTTATTTCCCAATTTACAACTCAAACTTGATGATATTATGCCATAGGTCTTTAATCATCAATTGCGAAGAAAATAACAGGACACAATTATCTCAAATCTAGCTGCATGAGTTGATATAGTGTAACTGTAAGCTGATGCTTAATTTTGAGTTGTTAGTTAGGAAATACCCTGATTTGGTAACTGGGGATGATATTTGTTTGGGTGTGACCATTAATAAACCTGCTTGTGGCAAAATTCCGGTTCTGGTTTAGAGAATTAGTTTGATAGAGATTTGCGATTTGCGGGTAGTTGTCACGAATAATGGTAATTAGTGCTTACAGCCTGTAATTCTTGCCTAGTAATCATCTTGAGTTTTATTGCTCGATAAAAATCGTCTCACAAAAAGAGTCTCACCCAAATAAATTTAACAAATCCAGATTATGAGTACCCGTGTGATAAACTGACTTATCCTGATATTTGTTTCCATACAGGAGTCGCTACGCGATCGCTAAATTCTGGCAACTGTACAGGGTTTTCTTGTAATTGTTGTAAAATCAGTTCTATCGCCCGCTCTAATTGAGGGTCTTTACCTTCTCCCCAATCTTGAGGTGTTATTTCCACTTCGATATCTGGGTCAGTTCCATAGTTTTCAACCTGCCAACCAACGTCTTGAAACCAACATGAATATTCTGGCTGGGTGACGATGCTACCATCAACTAAGGGATGACAGGGCGAAGAAATGCCAATCACTCCTCCCCAAGTCCGCTTACCGATTAATTTACCCAGTTTCATTAATTTAAAACAATGGCTAAAAATATCACCATCCGAACCAGCTAGTTCGTTAGTAATTCCCACCATCGGTCCAATTAAGGAATCTATTGGATAGGGTTGTGGTTGACCCCAGCGAGAAACACAATAACCAATCCTTTGCCGTGCTAATTTTTCTAGTAATAATTGTGATACATTCCCACCACCGTTGTAACGAACATCGATAATTAAAGCTTCTTGCTGGACTTCTACGCCAAAATAACGATGAAACTCGGCATAACCATTGGCTCCCATGTCGGGGATATGCAGATAACCGACCCGCGCACCTGTTTTTTCGCGGACTATTTGCCGATTCCGTTCCACCCATTCGCGGTAACGAAGTTTACTGTCATCCCTCAATGTTTTCACTGTAATAGTTTGATATGTTTCTTCATCCTGACAAGCAAAAGTCAGGGTGACTTCTAAATCTGCTTTGTGGACGAGTAATTCTTGGGGAGAAACTTGTTTTCCTAATCTTTGTCCCCCTACCCACAATAACAAGTCTCCCTCCTGGATATTTGTTCCCAAGGTATTTAAAGGAGAATTAGCTCTTTCATTCCAGGAATCACCTTGGACGATATGTTCAACTCGGTAAGCATCATCTACAGGGTCATAGCGGAAATCTGCACCTAATAAACCTAAATGATAACCGGGGGAACGACGATAATCTCCACCCATTTCGTAAGCGTGGGAAGTTCCCAATTCACCTTGCAATTCCCAAATTAAATCGGAAAATTCTGAACGACTGGTGACTTTATCGAGTAGGAGACGATAGGATTGATAAACTTGCTCCCAGTCAATCCCTGACATATTTTCTACCCAAAAATGTTCTTTTTGCAATCGCCATACTTCCCGGAACATTTGCTGCCATTCTTGGTTGGGAATCACGGAGATTTTGACGCGATTTAAGTCTAGCCAACCTGTTTTTCTAACTGGTTCGTCTTCTAATTTCCCATTGGATTTAGGAGCAGCTCTACATACCCGTAGACGATTTTGGCAACGATAAATAATTGTTTCCTTGTCTTGACAAACTTTGAAGTTATTGACTTCCTCTGCAACTATATCCTGCTTCTGCTGCTCAAAATCTAGCAGGTACAAAGTCGCTTGGTTGCGGTTTTCATCCGACCAACCATCCCCGTTTTCGAGACTTCCTTTGATTGAGAAAGAAGTCAATAGAACTTTACCTTTCAAACCAATGACTTGTCCGTAACGTCCTTCTGGAACAGGGAAACCAACAACTCGACGACTAATATTATCGAAGTCAATCTTCAAGTCGGAAGTTTGATTATCTTCTGGTTTTGAATTGGTATTCTCTTGCAGATTATTCGCTTTCTCTTGGGGAGGTTTATCATTTAAGGGTTTGGGTACAGCAATAAACGGCGATCGCGTGTCTTTTTGTAGAGAAATTAAGCAGGGACGCATCCCTTGGGGAAAACTTAAATCGAAGTATAAACTATCATAAACTGGATTGAATTCCCGATAGGAAAGAAAATAAATAAATTTACCATCTGGGTCAAACGAAGGAGCATAATCCCAAAAATTCGGTTCAGTTAAGCGATAGGTGCTACCATCAACTAGTGAACAAAGCTTAATCGTTGAAACTTTGGCATTTTCCGTAAAACCATAAGCTAGCCATTTTCCATCGGGAGACCAGGAGAAACCACCGATGCGATGATGAATACTACGGTCTAAGATACGGCTCTGCTTACTAGTTAAATCTACCACTATCAATTCGTAACGATGATTAGACAAAGCTACCATGTCTGCGGTTGGTGAAACTTCCATCGCTATAGTCCGTCCTAAATCAAGACCTGTGAGTCGTTGCGGTGGTTGATGGGGGTCGCAACTGTGGATTTCTAGCGCTTCTTCTCCACCAGCATCCGAAATAGTCACAAATCCCTGACCATTACCTAACCAACAGGTACAGCGATAGCGTACCCCGTCTCTTTGACCAATTTGCGTTACAGCTCCTTCCCAGTTACCAAACCAAAAGCTTTTCCCCCTCGCAGTCACCAGGGTTGAATGTCCATCGGGGTGGAGATGATAACTCTCTAGATAATTCGCACAATCCACAAACTTGCGCTGACGTTGAACTTGAGGACTGTAAAACTGTACTGGAATTTTTTGAGTTACTGGATTTTGATTCAAAGGGTCAAAACAAAAAAGTTCTGCACCTGCATGGTAGACAATTCGTTTCCCATCAGTAGTCGCATTACGGACATAATAATCCTGATGATGGGTATGTTTTTGTACATCTCCCCCATTCGGAAGACAAGAATATAAATTACCTATTTGCTCGTGGTCAGAAATAAAATAAATTCGCTCCCCCACCCACATCGGTGCAGTTAAATTTCCCGGTAAATCCAGCAACTTATGAAAATTACCCATCCCATCGGGGTCAATCCAAATTACCCCTGTAGTACCACCTCGGTAACGCTTCCAACGAGCAATATCACTTGTGTTTCTACCAATAACTACACCACCATTACGACCATAGGAAAGATGATTCGCTAATCCCCAAGGTAAACGCTCTGGTAAACCACCTTCGGGACTAATTTGATATAGATTATAAATACGACGAAAAGGTTGAGTGGTATTACTCGCAAACAAAATAGAACCACTATCAGGACTCCAACCAACAACAATCGTATTTGCTCCCAAAAACGTCAGTCGTTTAGCAACACCACCTTCACTTGAGGTGACATAAACTTCTGGATGTCCCTCCTCCCGACCGATAAAAGCTAACAAAGAACCATCAGGAGATAAAAACGGGTGGGAAACTTCTAGGCTGTTGACTTTGTTGGTTTTAAGGCACCATTGCTTCATACAATAATAGTGTCGTTAATACTTAGCACATTCAAAGCCCATGCAGGAGTTTAAAAGCCCAGTTAGTAGATTAGCACGTTTGTTTCAGAAAGGTCGAGATAACTGGAAAGAAAAAGCACTATTAAAACAAAAAAAGATTAGAGCCTTAGAAATCAAGGTTAGAGATCTATTAGATTCAAGAGAAGAATGGAAAAATCGCGCGTTGATGGCAGAGTCAAAACTAAAAGAGTTAAACATTGAAGGAGATTTAGACGAAAAAAAGAGGAAATTCAAGTCGAAGCAGAAATCATAGAAGCTATGGAATTAAATGTGAAGGGTCATCATTATGATGCCAAAATAATTCAGCAAGCACTCTTACTTTTAATTGAATGTGGTATCAGTTTTAGAGGAGTAGAAAAAGTATTTGAGTTGTTTAATAATTATGAAGAGCAGGCAACTCCAAGTTTCAGTTGTGTGAGAAAGTGGTTGGCTCGGATTGGAATATATGAATTGACAAAAGAGAAAGAATATCGTGATGATTGGATATTTATTGTCGATTTGACATTAGAATTAGGGAAACAAAAAGCGTTGGTAATTTTAGGCGTTTCACAGCAGCATATTGAAGAAAATGTGATGAAGCAGAAAAGAGGGTTGGCGCATGAAGACGTGAAAATTTTCGGATTAGAAATTATGGATTCTACGAAAGGAGAGATTATAGAATCAAAACTAGAAAAAATCAGTCAAAAAGTCGGCGTACCAGTACAAATAGTAGCGGACAATGGTAGCGACCTAGCTCGTGGAATCAAGCTATACCAGCAAAATCACCCAGATATTATCTATACCCATGATGTGACTCATGCAATGGCTTTACTTTTAAAATACCAGCTAGATTCGGATGAGAGATATCAGTCATTTATTCAAAAATGTAATATCAGCAGACAAAAATTACAACAAACAGATTTATCATTTTTATCTCCTCCAACACAACGTTCTCAATGTCGTTTTTTTAATGTAGAAAGGTTGACAAATTGGGGGATTAAATTACTAAATTCTTCTCCAGACACTTTAATTAAATTAATGCCAGATTCTGACCCTTCGCTGATTACTCAGAAAATAGTAGATAAATTGGGATGGTTAGTTGACTACGAATCAGACCTAATTCAATGGAACCAAATGGTGTCACTCACACGAGGTGTTGAAACTCAACTCAAACAATCAGGAATTAGTCATAAAACTCTCGATTTTTTTGAACAAAATAAAGTTATATTTGATGATAATTCTCTCCAGAAACTTCAACAAAGTATTTTGGGTTATTTGTCTGTTCAATGCCGAAAAATTAAAAACCAATCTACTTTTTTAGCTACTTCTGATGTGATTGAGTCATTGTTTGGAAAATATAAGCAATTTTCCGCGCGCTGTCCATTTAAAGAAATGGGTCAGATGCTGCTAACCATCTGTTTATCTACTATGAATCTGACGACAGCTTTGATTAAAAACGCACTTGAAACAATTAGTTTTTCAGACGTTGAAGCATGGCTATCTGAAGTTTTTGGTCAATCCACACTATCAAAACGAAAAACGTTGTTTTCAGGGGATTGTGACGACATTAAAAGTGCATGAACTTTTACCATGTCAAAAGGCACAGAGTCAACAGCCTAGGAAACTTCTCCCAAGTTGGAAGTCAAGCGTACAGCTACCCCCCCAGTCATAGGTACAGTCCACAGATCATCTTCACAGACAAAAACTACACGAGAATCACAAATCGTTGGAAAGCGGTAATAACCAGATTGTTTACTCATTTTTCTCTCAAGTTATCTATGTACAAAATTTTGTCAACGGGAATCGAAATCGGGAACAGACTAACTAAAATCTTAAAAAAATTTTAGTATAAGAAAATACTTTACATTCGTTTCTAGCACGGTTCAAATTTTGTTTTCGGCAATATACAAGTTTTACATCATTCAGAAGCAAAATTTCGGATTGAATTCCCATTAAGATAATTCGCGATTAACGCCATTTGTCCAATCAGCAGAACTAAAATAAAAACGTTCTGTGCAACTAATATCATCGAGACAGACTTGCAGTACAAAACTATCTTGAGGATTGCACTCGAATCGGGGAAGTTGAATAAAGTTATCGATCGAGCGAGATGTCACCACCCGTAAAGTTTCTCCCGCATCGTTCAAGATAGCTAATTTTAAATTTTTTGGTAAACAACTTTGTTTAGAGTCTGGATAAACCCTAACTCTGATATTGAGTTGTCGATTTAATTCTGGTAGCAATATCATTAATAATATTACAGATTCACGGTCAAACATAATTTGTTTAACTGCTTTGATTGTCTCTTGTTGTTGTGCTGGAACTGCATCTTTAAAACTCAGATTTAGATTTTCTGCCAATTCATCATTTAATAATGAGTCTAGAGTTTGCCAACCTGCTTGTAAAAATCCTTCTAACCATTGATTTAAGTCAATTACTGGATTACATTGCTGCAAATATTGAGGAAATTCCAGTAATGTAGTTAATTTACTCAATGGTAATTCTTCTGTGGTGACACTTTTTGTAAATCCGATTAAGGTCGCAGTTTGTAATAATTCATCAAATTGTACAACCACATAGCCAATTCTTGATATCCATGTTTCGCGGGGAATGTAAACAAAATCAGCATGAGGTAAAATATATCGACATTCTAATTTCCCATAGTTTTTAACAACCAAATCCGCTGTATCTAAAAAATTTTTTATGATCAAATTATAGTTATCACTCGCTTGCCATTCAGTTTCAAAATCCAGACATCTTAAGTAATGATTAACAGCATAAATAGCAAGTGTATTAAAATATATTCTTTCGGCTATTTCTAGATCAATATACTGTTCACAAAACTTGGATGCAAGTTGATGTGCTTGGGGTGTTAGATATACACTAAAAGTAAATTGCGATTGATGTCTGTCATTCATAATTTCCTCCTTTGTAAATTTGGCTTTATGCTTGGATATACTTTTTGATTTCTGGTGCAATCTTTTCTAAATTACGTTGGAAGAAATTACTGAGAGCAGGAATACCTATTTTGAAAGTTTCGGATATTTCTTTCCAGCTTTTGCCATCTAAACGGTTTAGTGCAATTACTTGAAATGTTGCTTCTGGATGCCCTCTCATATGTTTTTGTAGCAGTTGATTTGGGCTAGTTTGTAAATATTCTCGCAGTTGTTCAGAAAGTATCGGTTCTGATTCTGGTTGAGGAATATTTTCTAATTCTTCACCTGCTTCAGTTAATTTTGGTAGCGTTGGTAAATATTGTTGAGCGATTTCAAATAAAAATGAATTAATATTTAAAGATTTTTGACGGACTAGCTGAGAAATAGAAAATATTAATGTAAAGATGAAAAGTATTTTAGCTGCAACGATATCTGCTAATAATCTTTTTGTGTTTAATTGCAACCAGAACATAATTTCTGCTTTATTAATCGATTGCATAAAATTAGTTAATTGATATTTAGTTCTAATAATTTTTGCATTAACTTTTTGAACTAAAGGGTCAGATTTTACCGTTTGATAGTTACGTAATATCATATCAAAACGGAAATTTAACCAAGCGATAAATCTGCCTTTACAAGGATTATAAGTATTGATATGTCGATATAACCAAATCCACAGTTCATTTTTGGCATCTTCATAGATATCATCATAGATATGAGCTTTATGCAATAACTTATCAGATAACATAATCGCATTAATTAATACTTGAAACCCTAACTGCCATTCACTTGTTTGGGGCTGATATTTACCTACTACTAAAGCTAATTGTTGCAAACAGCCTTCATTTAATACCTTGATAAAAGTATGCGATCGCACTTCTTTTATCCATTCTGTTATGTTTAAGCGCGTGAATTTAGAACCATCCAGACTTTGAACAATTTCTTGATTTAGTTCCAACTGTAGCGCTTGATAGATATCCAGATATACACCGCAAAGCGATTGATGACGTTGATGACGAAATAAATTAGATGAACGTAACAGATAATCACTAAGCGTGACTATTGCTTTTCGACGTTCATGACCTAGAGGTGGAGATTTTTGGACTTGAATGACAAGTTGTTGTAGTTTCTCATCCATAATTTATCTTTATTATCGATCTCTAGTTATTAATCATTTATTTTTTTGGGCTTTTATACATTTCGCGATACAGAATTTACAAAACTTATTTTTTGGAGATTTTGTATAAAACTTTGAGGTTCGGATTGATTGAGAACTAGAAAGGTTGAGACTTGCTTAACCTGGAGTGAAATTCAAAAAAAATAATTAAAACAAAGGGGAACTTTCCAATGTTAAAACGTTTTGCAGTTGCCTTAACTTTCAGTTCTTTCTTTTTCAGCAATGCTGCACTAGCTCTACCTCAGCTAGAAACAATTGAACAAAATAGACCACCTGCGGCACCACAAGGAAAACCTTGTCAAGTAACTAGTACAACTGGTTCTGATTCTTTTGCAGCTGCAATGAAAGCAGCTTTATGTGGACCAGAAAGGAAAAAACTCAAGATTTTTGACCATCAATTTAACGTTAAACCTGTTGAAATCACCAGAACAGGCAATGAAATTATAATTATTGGTCAAATTTCCCACCATTTGTCATTGAGACCCGATGACCAAGTATATTACCGCATTACTAAAGAGGGTAACACTGTTAAAGATATTCAAGTCGATATTAAACGAGGAGGTTGGGCACCTCTTGCTGCACCTATAGTATCTGCTTTATCGGCTTATGTAACTGGAGGTAGCTTTACTGTCCCTCCCAACAAAGTTGAAGAAGTTGGTCGGTCTTTAGGTAGAGCAATTGATGGAAGTTGGGAGCAAGCAGCCCAATTCTTAATCGTTAATATCGCACTGCGCGCGAAGTAATAAATCCATGATGAGGAGATTGCTATATGAAATTAAGATGGACGTTTTTTACATTTCTGGCTTTGCTATTAATGCCGTCAACAGTTTTAGCTCAAAAAGTTGGGACTGTTTATTGGCAATCAAACGGTGGTGGTTGTGTTCCCACTGACCAAACCATTCAAAACCAGCAATATTGGACTGTAACGGGAGCAGGTCGTGTCAAATACAAGGGTAATGGTACGCAACCTCTCGCATTTTCTTGTCCGGTTAGCAGTATTAATTCCAATGTTTCTGGTGGGGATGGAACTGTTCTCCGATTATTTTACCAAGACCCTGACGGTTTGGAAGATGCTTTTAAAGTTGAAGCTACTCTTCGGTCTTTTGCAAAGTCAAACGGTACATATAATGGAGAGGTCTGTAAAGTAAGTTCTAGCAAGAAAGGTGAGTGGCAAGATGATACTAGTAATGTTTGCCTGATAGATATGAATGCCAATATTTACTGGGTTGAGGTGGTAATTAAGCGGAATCAACCGAGTAATTCAGTTGTTGAGTTTAATGGTGTATCACTTGAAAGTAGAGTTTTTTAAATAGATAAATTCTATTTCAGAAAATAATCAGAAAGTAAATTTTTTCCATACAGTGAGTAGAGTGTGATATGACTTTACTCATGATTTTTTATATTTAATTATTTAATCAGTTAAAATTGTCAAAATATATTTTTGGCAATTTTGTATAAAACTTCGTGTTCTATATTGATTAAACAATAGAAAGCTTGAAAAACAAGCTAAACCTTTTAGGTGTAAACCTAATATTCAAACTGTAACGCGAGGAAGAATAAAAGTATGTTCAAGAAATTGTTTTTAGGGCTATCTTTAGTATCTGCGTTGCTACTGCCATCAACAACCTTCGCAGAAACAAAACATCCTATAGCCTCAAAAGATACAGTCAAAAAAAATTGCAACGAACAAGGAGGTACATTTATTGAGGGTGAAGGTATTTATGGTTGTACTCTACCATCCGAAACTCGTGTTGCCTGCCTACCGGAAGAAGATGTATGTATTTCTTGGAAACCACCGGCAAGCGAGAGCCCTAGCCGCAAAGAGCAACTCATGGTGAATAACCAATTTGGTGTCTCTTCTATTGTTTCTGAGACCGAGGTTAGACAGCGTAATCCAAAACTTGTGGATGCGGTTGGGAGGTTAATCAAAAGTGGGGACAACATGAATGTTGATCGAAGATAAAATTATTTTATTTTCCCCAACTCATTCCCACTTCAGCACTATTTTGAAACAAAACGGGTAGCCAAGTTGCATAGGGAAATTCATCTTCCCAAGCTTCTAATCTCTCCCGTGCTTGTCGAACTGCGGTATACAATGACTCTCCCCTAGAAAAAGTGGTGAGAAAGTTTTTTAAAAATTCCTGTGCCACTTTATCTGGTACAGGTTCTCGCATAATTATCATTTGGGGAATGTGCAAATCTGCTAATTCTTTTGCCAATCCTAAACCATCACAGGAGTTAAAAATGGCAAGTTGTAAACCGCGTTCGATTGCTTTCGTTAAAGCATGTTTTAGCTCTTTAATTCCCAGTAATTTAGTTTGATTAATTAACATTTTGCCTGCGCTACCGTCAATTTGGGATGAACTATGTCCGGAGAAACAAAAAATATCCCAACCTTGTTCGTCCCAAAGTTGTTGATGTAATTCTTGAATGGTTGGTTCGACGAGAAAAACTGTTTCGCATTCTGGTAATTTTTCTAAAACTTGACGGTCTGCTTCCACATCGATTCCTGTACTATTACCAAGAATTGTTAAAATCCTGGTTTGATGACGAGTAAATTGTGATTTCCCTGCTCTTTCTCCAATTGCTGATAAAGCAATTTCCGCTTGACGATAGTGCCGAAAAAAATCCCATAGATGCCAAGGAAGCCTTTGTAAATGAATATCTTTAGTTTGAATAATAACTGGTACTTGTTCTCGTGGAGTGAGATGTGAATGTAATTCTTTGACGATTGGTTGAAATTGAATGGAATTGAGCCAATTATCAAGATTTATTTCTAATTGATTGCCATAATAATTTAGTTCTTGGTGAGAAAAATTTGTAATCGTATCTTCTGTATCAAAAGTAATCCGTCCAAACCAATTTTGAGAACGATAAATTTGTCGCCATTGTTGATATAGTTGCAGAATATTTGGCGCGGGTGGTAATTTTGCTATAAATGTCATTGGTAGAGGATGTTCATCGCTACATACTAAAGCCGTGACGGGAAAACCATCATCAAAGTTACCTTCTCCCATAGTCAGAATAATTAATTTATTGATGCGACTGGGAAGGTGATGATAATTTAAACCTTGTTGAGCTAATAATTTGTTAATCTCTGCCATTTCTGCCGAATGTTGGCGGTAGATTTCGATTTGAGCTTGTTTCCCTTCTAATTCGGCTTGATATCTAGTTTCAAGAATTTTGAGTTGCTGTTGATATTTTTGTTGTAAATCTTGGTGAATTTTCCCCTTATCTGCATTTTCGGAAACATTCACTTTGACGACAATCAATCCATCACCCTTATTGTCAATACTATTAATTGTTAGTTTTTCTGTGTAATTTTTGGCTGCAACTTCTTTCATTGCAATAACTAAGGCTTCCCAATCAACACCGTTGCGGAAAATTAAATCAATTGTATCGACTACAACTTGGAAAAGCTTGCTAAATTCTCCTTCTCGAAATATTCCACTTGGAGGATGTTTTTCTTGCTGCTGGTTACGTAAATAAATGTATTCACAAGTAATATTTTCCAGTTGGGTTTTTGCATCAATATGCCAATTTTCCAAACAAGCTGCGGTCAGATATGCTTGTTGAAAATTAGTTGCTAATGCTTGAATTTGGGTGAGATTTGCTCTTTCTAAAATTGTCCCTATCAATATAGCTTTACTAATATTTGCTTGAGTCAAATCAGCATCACTCAAATCAGCATATGCTAAATTTGCGCCCTCAAGATTACAACCTCGATAGGATTTACCCACACCGCGATGACTAACGACTAAATCCCTTACCGGGGAATTACTCAAAATAGTCCCGTCAACTCTTGTTAAATCGAGATTTTTAGCAAGATGAAAATTGGTACCTGTAATATTTGCGTAACGTAAATCTGCACTTTTAAGATTTGCTTGGGAAAAATCTGCACTTTCCAAGTTTGCATCACCAAAATTAGTACCACCAAGAGTAAATAAAATTCTGGTAATTTCCTGAATTATAGTAAATTTTTTATCTTCCAACAAACATCGCCAACCAATATAAATACCCATAGATAACAGCGCGATCGCAACTCCTACAGATGTTGGTAAAGCTGGCATTATCAAAGCAGTTGGATGAGAATTGGCGATTTTAAACACCGTGATGGCTAAGGAAATTGCAACCACACCACAAGCAATTTTTAATACACTCATCAATTTGGGTCTAGCTTCAAAAGTCGCAGCAAAAACAGCGATCGCGCCGCTAACAGTAGCAATTATCGCCCAAATTCCTGCTGCTGCTGCTCTCCAAGCTCCTGCACCCACCATTTTTAATCCAGATGCACCTAAATTTAATCCTAATACAGCCCCTAAAATAACAACAATTGCCCCCCCGACTCCAGCCATTGCAAGCAAAGCCATAACTAAACCCTGACGAATGCTGCTCAGACAAAAAACCCCTAAGACAATAGCAACGATAAAACCAGGAATACCATTTTCGACGTTAGGTACACCATCGTATAATGGTTCCGAAGACTGAAATATTGTTTCAGTAAAGATGACAGCAGCAATCCATGCAGAAAAAACACTGACAATTGCCAAGAGTAGCGAGCAAACAACACTGAAAATCGCCCAATGAGTTTGTACTCCTGCTTGAGCGTAACTAAAATTGGTATTAACTAAATTTGCCTCCCTAAAGTCCGCACCTTTGATATCTGCATGGCTGAAATTCGCACCAGCCAGATTTTTACCACGAAAAGAACGTCCCCGTAGTTTTTGATGGGAGAAGTTTAAATCGGTTGGTTCATGTGTTTGATAATCATGAGTAAACATCGCGATCGCGCAGCGACTCCTCCAGAGTTTCACATCTACAAGTGAGTTAGATAATCTACAACCTAAATAAGTGCTATTTCGGAAAAATCAAACACTAGATAAGATAGAAGTTCTATAGGTGCTGTCTGATGTTAAAAGCAATTTCATCTAGTTGAGAGCGTCGGCTTTCATCCCACAATTCGGCATCATAGGTAATAGTCAACGAGTCACCAGCAAAGCGAGGTACAACATGTAAATGCACGTGGAAAACCTCCTGTCCCGCTACTTCGCCATCAGAAAGCCAAAGATTAACCCCCTCACATTTAACACATGCTACTGCACCTGTGCGGTATAAGTTAGCGATTCGATGAGCAATCAAGAATATGTGCTTCCCTGTTTCCGGATTTAGTTCCGCAAGGCAAGTCGCTGGTTGATTTGGTACAACCAAGCAGTGTCCAGGATTTAGCCCTTCTACATCCAAAAAGACAGAAACAGTTTCATCTCGGTAGATAAAACTTCCTGGAGCGTCACCGCGAATGATTTTGCTAAATATCGAATCATTCATAAATACAAAAAAATATAGTTACTAAAGAATTTAGTCAGTCAAATTCCCATATTTTAGTCTTTGAAAGTACTCTTGCTTGCTCGAAAAATATTTAGCAATTTCTGCTTTTGTTAACTGTATAATCTTGGTTTCAGATCGAATAGATTGTAACAATGTGTTCTGACTACACTGAGAACTGTTTGCCTTTCTATACACGCATCCAGGACTAACACCAGGAAGGCGGAAATAATCACCTATTTGTAGGTCTGCAAAATTCATAAAATTTAATACATTGATTTACTATTTATATTATTTATCAGTATAGCTAAAACCTAGATTATGTAATTAATTCCTAAGTACAGGACAAAAATTGTAAGACGTAAATAAAATTACCCATTTTCGAGTCAAGATTGAGAACAATAGAGCGGATAAAATCCAAGCCATAACGGTAAATGCTTTTACTACGACGACCATGCTTTTTAATCTTTATAGGCTGATGTTGATGTAACCATTCCCCAACTAAAACAGCCCAACATAGGGTTAAAGTTAAAATAGCAATCAATTTACTCAAACGCTCGGAATCTTGAAGATGGGTAGATTCGAGACAAAAACCTCTTGTCTTAAAAATACCGAATAACGTCTCAATGCCCCAACGATGAGCATAGTCAGCGATCGCTTTATTTGGAGAAGTTTGAGTGGCGACAACAAGTAAAGAACCATCCTCAAGACGTAAAGCTGCAACGTATAGCCAGAGTCCCCATAATCGTCTCTGACGACGTAAAACTTTAGTTTGTCCTGGTTGCAAGTCTTGAAATACAGTTTTGACCTTCAAGTAGTGCTTTCCGTTGTAAAGCTTATAACTTTCTTTAATCCGGATACGGAAAGGAGTACTGGGGTTTGCAAGCAGATAACAAAACCAATCTTGACCGACAAATTCCCTATCTGCGCTCAAATGATCGATTTTCTGTTCGGGAAAATATTCTAAAAATCGTTGGAATAGCTGCATCCTCTCACAGGTATTGGAATTACCTCGCTTATCCAGCAGACACCATACAACTGGAAATGCAATCCCTTGATGCACTATACCCAACATTAGGATATTAAATGTAGTTTTACCAAACTTCCACTCGGTACGGTCAATCGAGAGTATCCACGGTTGAGGAATATTCATCAAATTGACAACTGTGTGAGCGATCGCAGAATAATCTATCTCGAAATTTCTAAAAAATCTTTGTAACCGCTTGTAATGCGAATCCTGGAGTGCTTTTCCTGTAAATGCTGCTGCCAAATCGCTCAAATTTACTGTTCTAACCCGTAACAGCGCGATTAGAAACGCTGCTAGAAAGCTTAATCTTGCTCCATGCCATCCCAAGTGTGGTCGTAATTTTTCCCGTAGTAGATTAACCTGATTCATAAGGGTTTCATGCTATTTTTATTTCTCATTTTTTATGAAACCCTTTTCCTGTAACCTTTTGCAAGTTTTTGTCCTGTACTGAGAATTAATTCTTAAAGTAATTTCTTCTTTTGGGTTGTTTGCAAATTTCTATAAGTGACATAATAAATCTATAGACTGTTATCTGTTTTTTTATTCTTCTCACAAACCTCCCTTTGTGAGAAGGTGAAAATCTAGTTGAATCGACTGTCGTTTTTTGTGATGATTACTTGACAGTTAATTTCTCATATCTCAATATAGAAATCAAGTTATATTAATATCAATTAAAAAATAGTATTTTGAGAATATGAATGAAACTAAAATAAAAGTTCTGGCTTATGTCATAAAAACCAAAACCTCTTAATTATGGAACATGTTGACTATCCAGAGTGTGGATTGCAAATTCCCGGTGGTACTGTTGAAAATGCTGAGGATTTAAATTCTGCCATTTTAAGAGAAGTTCAAGAAGAAACAGGACTAGCGAATATTAAGATTATTGAAAAACTTGGTGAGCAAGATTATAGAAAAAGTAATATTATTACCCATCACAGGCACTTTTATCTAGTTACAGCAAACGATAAAACTCCTTTAAGCTGGTTACACAACGAAATATACCCTAGTGAAGGTAAAGATGAAATTATCAGATTTAAAATATCGTGGAAGAATTTATTGGAAATTCAAGAACTAGCAGATCAACACGACTATTATTTATCAAAAGTAAAACGATTATGCTCTACGGATATGCCAGAGTCTAAACTCAAGAACATGACGTTTTGCTCAAGGAAGGAGTAGAAAAAGACAATATTTTACTGACCAAGTAAGTGGATTAAAATTTGACAGGAAAGGACTCAACTAATTACTGGAAACTATGACGGAGGGAGATGTGTTGATAGTCTGGAAGTTTGACCGTATTGGATGCAGTTTAAAAGACCTAAAATTTAATTATCCAGGTATAGATAAAATGCCGACTACTCCCATATATCCATTATTTAAGTCTCACCTAAAATTATGCGTTGTCCTCGCTGTCTTCATAATATTCCGGAATCAGCTAATCAATGTCAATGTGGTTTCTTGTTCAATTTTGTTTCATCTGAAGAATTACTTCCTTGGTTTACGGAAACAAAACAGCTATTAGAAACTGCCTATATAAATGCATCAACACCTTGGCAACAGTCAGGTAAAAGTGGGACATTTGAAGACTGGATGCGGCTACGTTTACCAAATTTATCACCAGTTAATCATTCCGGAACATATCTTGATATCGGTTGTGCAAATGGTTATTTATTAGAGTGTTTATTAGTTTGGGCAAAACTTAAAGGTGTAGATATTATTCCCTATGGTTTAGACTTTTCTAGCAAGCTAATTACTTTAGCTCAAAAACGCCTTGTAGATTATGCCAATAATTTTTATTTAGGTAACATCTGGGACTGGTGTCCTCCCCAAAAGTTTGATTATGTGCGTACCGAACTAGATTATGTACCGCGTAATTATCGTCGAGTTTTGGTTGAGAGATTATTAGAAGAATTTGTTGTACAAAATGGCAAATTAATTATTTCCCAATATCGAAGTCGTCATGATGATTTAACAAAAGATTGGATTGATGTAGATTTAACCTCATGGGGTTTTGATGTTAAATCGGTATTTTCTGGTTATAGTGGAGAAGGTTTAGAATTATGTCGGGTAGTAGTTGTTAAATAAGATGGTTGTGTTCGTAGCTATTACCAATAGCCGTAGCTAATTTAATAATTCGGTGGATGTGAGTCAGATTATGCATAATATCTTTATTTACATAATCTGGATTAACAAATGCTTCTACCTCTTCTATGTTCATAACGACTTCACCATCTGCACACAGGGATTTCCTTGCCAAAGTTCTAAAAATTCTTCAAGGGGCTTAAAGCCAATTGATTGATAGAATGCTCTGGTTTGAGCATAATGAAAATTTGGACGAGATGCACCTAAAGTTTTAACTTGAAGATACTCAATTACCTGTTTTCGTAAATTTTTTTCTGCTACTTCTACGAGTTGATATCCAATCCCTTGACGATGAAATTGAGGATGAACAGCCATAACATAAATCTCATCTGCAAATTCGGTATGTTGTTTTATCGATAAAAAACCTACTACTTGTTTTTCCTTCCAAGCTAGAAATGTCGGTAATTTATCAATTTCATTAATATAGTGAGTAACTGCTGCTTCGATTCCAAACCATTCAGGTAGAAGCTGTAGAATTTTTTGACATAAGTAGGCTTGACCTAACTCAGCCTCTATAATCTTAATCATTCTATATTTTTCTATGGTATTTTGACTATAAATATTATCTTAATTACTTCTGAACATATGAATACAGGTCACATCATTATATAAAAATGTATTCACAACAATCTATAACTGGCTCGTAGCCAATTTTGCGGTAAACATGGTTGGAAACAGGATTTTTCAAATCTGTATACAAACAGCAAAATTGATAACCCATATCCAAGCTTTTCTGACTGAGTTCGGCTACAGCAGTTGTTGCATAACCTTTTTGCCGATATGCTGGTGGTGTGTAAACTGGACCAAATCTTTTTCCATTTGGTGTTGAGCCTGCATAGCAAACCAAAGATACAGGTATTTCATCTTCCCAAATATAAGCGGTATTGTACTTAAGGTGATAATCAACTAAATGCTCTGCATTGGTTATTTCCTCTCCAAATATTTCCATTTCACAAGCACGATTCCACTCAATTAAAAAATCTCGTTCTGCTACCGTTGCACTACGTAAATATCCCTTTGTTCTCGCTACATTTTGCACACATTGCAGTTGGTGAATTCGCATTTGTCTTTTTAATTTATAGCTTTGACCAGTAAGTTTTTGCCATGCTTGTGCAAAAGTCTTGGCTTCTGTGGTTGGTGCGTTAACTCCTGGTAATGGTATTTTTTGAATATATAAATCTTGAATCAGTACATCTAGGGATTGTAAATCTTGGCAAGACAGTACCAAGCTGTAAGGGGGTGTCATTAACGCGACAGCAACAGTTTCTTCTTTTTCTTCTACACTTGCAAGATAGGGAGGTTGAGGATAACGTTCTGGACGACGAATCAAAGTATCGACAATACCAAAAAGTAAGCAATGACGAGCCTCTTGTTGCAAAAGATAGCCTTGAATGCGATCGCAAAATTCCTGACTCGAATCAAAACGATATAGCTTCATAATTCTTCACCCCTAATGCTTGTATAGTGTTTCTGTTTTACATTGGAGCAATACATCTTTTCTCAAGATTAAAGTCATTTTCCAAAGCCCATTCAACTAAACCCACCCAGAATATTTCTATGGTCTTTGCAATGGTATCAAAATCATTTAATTGATCCTCCATCACTATTTTGCATAACTCTAAATACCCTTGTGGTAGATTCTCAAATTCGAGCGATTCCTTTAACATCAACGCTCCAGTTGAGTAGCATTTTTTGTGGGCTAATCCAATTGCTAATGCTCCTTGTTCGGCGATACTACAAGCTAAAATAGGTAAATAACCCATATTGC
The DNA here is from genome assembly GCA_004296455.1 of Calothrix sp. NIES-4101. Classification (GTDB taxonomy): domain Bacteria; phylum Cyanobacteriota; class Cyanobacteriia; order Cyanobacteriales; family Nostocaceae; genus Brunnivagina. Next base: position 828,269 of record AP018280.1, on the reverse strand, counting down.
CTGTTAAACGGCTATTACGTAACTTACCAATATCCTCATAGATGTTACCGATGATAATTTCACGGATAGCATCAACAAACAATTCTTGAGGTAAAGATTCAAGGGTATTTTGAAGCTTGATGAAAAAGTCATGGCTGCCATGCAACAGCTTTAAATCAAAATAAGCACCATGCCTCATATCTTGCACCTAGCTGTGTAAACACGTAAAAGCGAATATAATGATGCAAAATCTTACAGGAAGCAAAGGCTTGTCGAAAGCAAAAAAAAGGTAATTAATAATACTACAAGCTAACTAATACTACGGGTTCGGATGCCAAAATAACAGATGCTAAGATGCTGTACGTTTCAAAGGGGATGACCGCCATGAAATTGTCAGATTTGCATTGGCAACCGAAAACATGAGAGAAAAGGCGTGAAATATCTGATTAAACAAAGCACTAAGAAAATGCTTGCTCACGCCCAAGATTTAGTGTACACCCTCAAAGAACTGATGCCGACGCAGTACCAAAAAGATAACCTAGAAGCGATGTTGGCGTTATTCTTAGAGGCACAAGGACACCCATTACCTGAACATAGTCAGACAAAATCCCCAAGCGCAATCAGTCGATTTTTAAATATCAATCCTTGGTCAACAAGGGAAATGATTCGGATAATTCGCTCTTCAGTATTACAAAAAGTTATCAATTCATTATCGTCATCAGGCAAAGGGCGCAGACCATTTTTACAAGTAATTATTGACCTGACGACTTTAGAAAAACGTGGCAAATTCCCAGAATTTAGTGATTTAATCAAAGTCTATAATGGTAAGCGTGGTCTCCATCTAGTCGTAGTTTATTTGGTAATAGGACAATGGCGCATTCCTTGGAGTTTTCGTGTTTGGCGAGGTAAGGGAACTCCTTCCCCTGCAATGCTTGGGCTCAAACTGGTTAAACGTTTACCTCTTTCTTTAACTCAACATTTTCAAACAATTATTTTAGCTGACACAGCCTTTGGCAGTGTAGAATTCCTTGAGGGTGTACGTCGGCTTAAATATCATGCTGTTACAGGTGTATCTAGTAGTCGTAAGTTGGCTGATGGCAGATTTTTAAGACGTTTACATCAACAGGGTCAACAGGTTTATTTATTTGGTTTAAATTTCCCCGTTACCGTTTCTTGGTATTACTTAAAACGCGATAATGGCAAACTAGAAAAACGCTTTGTTTTGTCTACTCGTCCAATTAAAGCTTCTACTCTTAAGTGGTGGGGCAAGCGTCGGTGGCAGATTGAGGGGTGGTTTAAAACTGCAAAGCATCGTTTTGGCTTACACCGTTTTGGGCAAGGGACTCTGCTGGGTATGTATCGCTGGCTTATCCTTTCACTGACTGCTTACCTCATTGCCCATTGGACTTATCTCCATTTTCAGGGCGCATCGCCACCTGATTGGGGTCAGGCTGCACAATCTGCCCTTGAATCTATTTTTCCACATATAATTGTGTATCTTCTTTTACTTGATATTCAACGGCTAACTCCCCTTGCACGTAGTCATGGTTTTGACATTCATATTTCCAGGTGCAAGATGTGAGTGTATTCAATCTCACCACGGCGTAAAACCGATAGAATATCATCGGGAAGCTTAAGTAAAGGAAGACGACTAGCACGAAAACTACTAATATTGAACTTTCCTAATTGTGAGAACAGGGATTCAATCTTCTCAATTTGAATCAAAACGTTTTGATTCAAGCTTTGACCTCTTTGTTTAGCGTTGAAGGAGCGATAGAGAAGAGAGATAACTTCATCCGCATCTATTCCCAAAGATAGAGATAGCAGTTCTAGTACGGCTTCAGTTTCTTCAACTGGATTTAATTCTTCCCGTTGTAAATTTTCTATGAGTGCAATTTGTAAAGCTTGTTTATCATCTACTTCCAACGTTACAACAGGTATTTCCACTAACCCTATTGCGCGAGCCGCTCTTATCCTTCTTTCTCCAGCAACAAGTTGATATTTTCCATAATGAAGTGGACGAACTAATACAGGCTCTAAAATGCCATGTTCTTTGATCGATTTTATTAATTGCTCAAGCTTTTGAGGGTTAAAGTAACGGCGTGGTTGCTTGAGGGGTAATTCAATTAGGTCAATCGCAACTGTAGTAATGCATTGAATGGGAAAGTGACCATAGCTAGTATCAACTATGTTTTTTGATACTGCTGGACTTGATTTTTCCAATATCATAATATTCTCCCTAAATTTTCAGAAATGAATTTAGCTATTTTTATGCTTAATATTGATCTACAGGAGTTAGTATAGGCTGTTGTCAACTTCAAGCATTGCTAGCTAAATCCGCTTCCATTATTTAAGTTAGGGAATAAATTTGAGAAACTTGTGAGGACAGTGAGTAATATTACTTAAAAAGTTCTTTTTCATATTTGTGTCAGTAAATAAGTCATATTGGCTTTTCTATACTCCGACTTTGTATTCACATAATTTTGCAGTTTATATTCAGTGCAAATTGCGAGGAAGTTGTGATGATTTTTGAAATATTTATTACCAGTAGCTAAGTTTGATGCTTCAGCTTGCCAAAACAGAAGTAATCGCTTTGAAAATAATTTACGCGATTGTTACAAACACAGTGATGAGTAATCCTGGAATCGGGTACGGTTGGCTTGAGGTATAGATATAATTACTATTCCATCTCCATCAGTCCACAGAGAAACAAACTGAAAATATTTACTACTAAACAAACCGCGATCGCCTAATTTTAAATCGGGAATCACCAGTAGCGTCATAAACGCAAGGGTCATAAATGGTGCCGAAAGTTGCGAACCCAAACATTTTACCAAAGCATCCATTTGAGCATAATTTTTTGCAACTATGTAGCCGTCTGCATCACTCATCAATCCAGCTATAGGTAAACTCAATACTTGAATATTAGTATTTTCGACTACAGCAATACCCCCCTTTACCTTAATTACTTCATTTACCGCAGCGCATATTTCCCCGTCGGTTGTACCCACAGTGACGATATTATGGGAATCATGAGCGACACTAGAAGCGATCGCACCTCGCTTAAGTCCAAAATTCTGAATTAATCCCACAGTAATAGGTGCTAGTCATTAAAGTGACAATTTTAACAGGGCAACTCGCAACAACAATTACCTTCCCTCATTTTATACATGGAGTTAATCGAGCCAGTGAGCAACTTTTTCCGTAGTGCGATCGCTCTCTTGTATTGGTGTAGTTTTAGTGTCCTTCGCCGTCAGGCTACTTTTTAACTTGTCACGATGGGCGATCGCAGAGTCTATGGTAGATTTGGGCAAGTTTTGCAGTAAGGTTCACCAAGTAGATACTGTTGCCACTCTTCCTGTGTAAGATTACGGGTCAGCCGATGACAGGTCTCATCAATGAGGTCTTTTGGCTGCCAGAGCCACACCCGAGCAGTGCTGTCATAGCTTCCTGTAGCTACGTATTTTCCATCCAAACTAAAGGCAACAGATTGTACGCCACTCTCATGGCTTACGCGAGCTACTTCCTGATGAGTTGCCCATTCCCACACCCGAGCAGTTTTATCCCAACCACCTGTAACTAAATACTTTCCGTCTGGACTAAAAGCAACATCGTTCACGGCATTATTTACGCCACGCTCATGGCTTATGCGTGCCACTTCCTGACGAGTTGCCAATTCCCATACCCGAGCAGTATTGTCCCAACCAGCTGTGGCTAAGTATTTCCCATCTGGGTTGAAAGCAATAGCAGTTACACCGCGTGGATGGTTCATGCATCCTAGTTTTTGACCAGTTTCCCATTCCCAAACTTGTACTGTCATGTCATCGCCCCCACTTCCCGTAGCTAGATATTTTCCATCTGGGTTAAAGGCAATAGCACTCCCACCACGCTTGATGCTCATGCGCGTCACTTCTTGACCAGTTGTCACTTCCCAAACTATTGCGATGCTCTCCGTACTTGCTGTAGCTAAGTATCGTCCATCAGGACTAAAGACAACATCATGCACACGGTCTTTATGATTTATGCAAATAACTTCTTTACCGCTGACTGTTTCCCATATTCGTGCCGTTTTATCCCAACTAGCTGTAGCAATATATCTACCATTAGAGCTAAAAGTAACGGTATTGATGCCATATCCTGGGTGAACCATGCGTACAACTTCCAAGCCAGTGCTTAACTCCCACAGTCTGGCACTGTTATCCTCACTAGCTGTTGCCAGATATTTCCCGTCAGGGCTGAGGGCAACACCTTGTACACCGTATCCCGGATGAATAACACATATAACATCCCTACCACTGACTATTTCCCACACTTGTACAGTATTTTCCCAACCAGCTGTAGCAAGATACTTTCCATCCCGACTAAATGTCAAAAGTCTTCCGCTACTGTTGTCACTAATACGGATCGCTTCTTCGCTGGTAGCCACATCCCAAATTCTGGAACAACCATCGACGCTAGCTGTAGTAAGATACTTTCCATCGGAACTGAATGTAACATTAGTTACTTTATATTTCTCATGCTCGATGTAAGATAGCCTTCTTCCTGTGTCTGTTTCCCACATCCATACTCCTCCGTTTGCATCTCCTGTGGAAAAATATTTACTGTCTGGACTGAAGGCTATAGACTACCCCTGTTAAGGTGAACATTTGTACTGACGATTTATAGGGGTTTCAGCACCGCATCCATTAAAAATTGAAGGCAAAAAATAATGCTTGCGTTAAAAATTTAGGTTCTGCGATTAGAGGTAGAACGTAAGAATGGGACTTCTGGCTAGTACATTATTGGTACACCTTAACAGGGGTAGGCTATAGACTACCCCTGTTAAGGTGTACTCCTCAAAATGGTACATTTAGGTCTGTAAAGGTTGCAGGATGGGAGTTTCAACCAGGTTAGAAGTTTGTTGTTCTACTCTAGACTGCTTGCAGTCGCGTTGTTTCTCAGCCAGAAGTCGAGCAGTGGAGACGTGAGGACGGTTAGGTTCTCTTTCTCTTTTTGGTTGGGGCTTTTTTTCGGCTTTAGGACTGGAAGCAAAGCGTTTGAGGTCAACTGTCGCAGCCCATTGTTTTAATAACTCGGCAAAAGCAGGTAAACTCAGATGGTTTAAAAATTTCCATTCAACGTCGGGAATCGCAATCATCATACCCGTGTAGGTACTTTGAATTTCCTCAACTAAATAGTAATTAGAAACACCTGCATCAATTTTTCCTTGCCCATGGACGCTACGCAATGCTGATTTAATCACAGATAAAATATTGTAGGCAACTAGTGCCATGCAAAAGCTGAATAAAGCGGCTCTGGGATAACCTAAAGTCTTAATTTCGCATTCTAGAGTATCGCTAACGACTTGAAATAAACCCTCAACACTCCAACGTTTAAGGTAAATATTTGAGATTACAATGGGAGAAGCATTTTCTTTTCTGAGGTTGCAAAAAACTGCCACTTCAGTATCTCCATCGCGAGTTGGCTCATTTAAACGAACAACAACACGACGAGATTTTATCGATTCTCCTTCATATTCAATCATCACATCCTGCTCGAAAACTTTGCCTGTTGCACTATCACATATTTCCTTTAATTCTCCTAATTCTTTATAAGGCATCGATGCATGTTGGCGAATCACAAAGTAAGCTTTTCTCTTTGCAATTTCAACTAGAAACATACAGGTACAAAAATTTCTATCTCCCACCCAAACATCATTCTTTTCCACAGTTTCTAATACTTGGCTAAATAATGCTCTTTCCTGGGTATAAGCATCCTCACATGGGAATTGATCGATTGCCAGCATTAATATTGGGTCAAGCACAACTAGAGATTTTCCTGGTAATGGTCCACCATTCACTGAGCGTAAAACCGAAAGCCTATGCTCTGTTGCTGCCAGGTTATTTCCATCAATTATCTTGATTCGATAACCAGGTAAAATTGCTGGCTGTTCTCCTCCTAACTCCGATATAATCGGTGCCAATTCTTTACTGCTATAACGTACTAAAGCTTGAGAAACTGAGGGTTCGATACCGTTAATTTTACTGTAGAAAGCAACACGGGAAACTCCTATTTGCTTAGAAAATGCCTTGTACGCTGCGCTAATTGATGGCCGGATGTTACATACGACTAAACTCATTATTCCCACTACTGTCGAAAACAATAATTCCTGTGTATATTGCTTTTCTCGCGTTGCTTCAAATAATTCATCTAATTTTTCGGCGCTGAAAATTCTTTCTAATGTTGCTCTCAGCATTACCGTTACCGGAGATACTTCAATAAAACGCTCGAAAATTGAACTCAGCATGACACAGCACCCATCAATTATCGTTACCTTCTCAACCTATAATCTCATGTTTGACCTTCTATGAATTGTTGGTTATTTTTTGCTGTTCTTTGATTAATATTGGTATATTTTCTTGTACCACAATGGTTTCAGCCTTTTACTGGTTCATTTTTTAGTACACCTTAACAGGGGTAGGCTATAGACTCTACATCAAATGTGTGATCGAGGCGGACAACATCTAAAGTTGCAACTTCCCACAAGTAAACGAACCTGCTGTCCCCAGACATAAGTGTAGCTAAGTATTTTCCATCTGGACTGAAAGTGATTTTCTTAACACTCTTATTGTGAGGCATACACTTAAGTTCTTTGCCTGTAGATACTTCCCATAATCGTGCCGTTTGATCCGAACTTGCTGTAGCTAAGTACTTACCATCCGGACTGAAAGTCACTGAATATACCCAACCCTCATTATGTAGCATGTATACCACTTCTTTACCAGTAGTTAATTTCCATATCTGTACAAGGGGACTTCTGCTAGTTGTAGCGAGATACTTTCCATTCGGGCTAAAGGCAATAGCTTCTACATATTTCTCATGTGTCATCTGGGCGATTTTTTTACCTGTAGCTGCTTCCCAGATTTGGGCAATGGTACTTAAGCCAGCTGTAGCAATATACTTTCCATCCGGACTGAAGATGACTTTATCCAGTTCATACTCGTGATTCAGGCGCATGACTTCTCGACCACTGACCATCTTCCACACCCTTACAGCGTAGTCGTTCTGGCTTGTCGTAGCCAGGGAATTACTATCTGGGCTGAAGGCGATCGCGTTAACAATTCCCTCATGGTTTATGCACAATAATGGACGTGGTAGTAGTACCAGTCCATGTCTTAAAGCTTGATCTGTCTCTAGAGAGCGAATTCCTAAATCATCCAATCGCTTCATGGCTTCTACAGCAAGTAAGACACTGCGTTGTAGTAAATTTGCTTGTTGATTGCGTGTTAATTCAGATTGAACTGCCAACTGACGAGATAGGTTTACTTGGTATCGTTCCTTAGCTAGTTTAATACTGCTCTTAATAAATTCCGTCTCTCGCTGATTCAACCAGTTATTCGTTGATTTCAGTATCTTTTCTAGCTGGTTGAGGCGATCGCCATCAGGTAACAATAAGCCAATAGGTCGGTTATTTCTGTCCCAATCATTAGCCGCAGGTGTCAAACGCTGTTGCAGTAACAAATTTTCCTGCTCCTCATTTTTCCATTCCTGCAACTTATTCCACCCACGTACCAAGGCATCATGGGCTGGTTCTACATAGGGTTCACCCCCAGTTTCCTGTCCACCAACAATCAAACGTGCTTTGTCCAGCCGTTGACGAATTTCCTCTACTCGCGTATTTTCTGCATCATTTATATATATCAACTCAGATAAAGGCACCCGTCGCCGTGCTGACTCCCCGCCTTCAATTGTTACCATCCGCAGCATCACCCTTTGCATCGTGAGTTGCTGGGCTTTGTCCAGTTTGTTGTATAGTTGCGTTGCTCGATGTGTTAACGAACCTGCAACTCCGCCTAACTCTTGATAATCTGCCTCAGTTAAAGTTCTACTTTCCCGCTCAATACATTTAGTATAAAGTTCACTTAAAGTAAAAGATAATAGTGATAGCGAGCCTGGCATTTGCCCTACTTCGTCAATGAGCAGGTCAACTAGATTTGGCGGGTCAAAATCCAGCATTTTTTCGTTAGCTGGTCTTTCAATCGCCTGCCGTAATTCATCAGACCTCATAGCGCGTACTGGAAAGCGATCGCCACTCCAATAGGGTTTGAGTGCAGAATCTAAAAAACGCGGTTCAAAGTCGGAGCGCAGGGTGATGATTATGTGCAACTTTTGAGCATTTGCCTCTAATACTTCTGCCAGGAAATTTAAGAACTGCTCTCGCTCTTGTTGCTTGCAGGTTGTAATTAGCTCTTCAAATTGGTCAATTACCAATAAAAGCTTTGCATTCGCAGGGATTTGTCTCCAATTGGCTATTACATCAAGAAATTGCCTTGGTGCTTGTTTCAGCGTTTCGCTTAGAGACTTAATTGCGTCTATTTTGCTTCTATTAATTTCAGTATTTACAACAATTACCTCAGCCAGTGAGGAGAAAGGAGACTCACCAGGACGAAATGTAGGTATAATGTACCACTCTTCGGGATGGTTAGCCCGTAAGTGAGGAATTAACCCCGCCTTGACTAAACTAGACTTGCCAGAACCGGAAACTCCTAAAACTACAGTTAGGATCGTGGATTAAATAAAGTGTAATTCTGGTTTAGCGGTGTAATTCCATTGGGGCAAAAATTCATCAAAAACAATCTTCATGTTTGATTTGAAATCTTCAGCCACTTTTCGACCCGTTTGATAGGTTTTATCGAGAATCGTTGTAAAAACTTTGAGTCCTGTGCGAGTGGTTGCCTTTGCCATTAAGTCTTTTACAGTCTGGATACTCTCAAAAATCATCCCCTGACAAACGCGAGAGATATGAGGAAACAAACGATGCTCAATCGGATTATACTTGGAGGTGTAGGGCGGATAATGAGCGATACGAATTTCGATGCCCAGTTCATTAACTAATGCCTGTAAGTCCTGTTTGAAGATGTAATAGCGAGAGCTATTGCTACCGCCACCATCACATAACAGCAAAATTGAATTTGCCAAAGAATAACGCGTCTTACCATAGGTGTTCCACCAGTAGCGAATTGAGTCACAGGCTAATTCACTGGTATCGTGGCTGATGCCAATCTGGATATAACCCACATTGTCTGTTATATCGTACAGCCCATGGGGAATGGCAACTCCAGTCGCAAGCGTTGGCCAATCATGGTCAAACACCTCTATCGTTTCTTGAGTGTATAGTTGTCCCTCCCGGTATAACTGCCCAATTAATTCTTTTTTTTGGTGTCCATACTCATGACCGGATTACCTGCCGTTTGATAAGAGTGCTTAAGTTGGTCAATCGTCTCAAATTGCTCGTTGCGATATTGATTCTCTCCTGTTGCCAGGGTCTTTACTGCTTTACGTTTACGAAAGTTATATTTCTCCAACAACTGGTCTACCACTGTCACACTCACTTCGATTCCTTCATTTCCCAGCAATCCTGCAATCTCATGACGCTTGAGATTGGTCCACTTGACACTTTCATCCATCGGCGAACCTGCTGTGTGCCTCTCCAACACTCGCAAAAACGCCTCGTCTAATCCAACAATTGTCTCGAAGGCTGATTTCCGTCCACCTCCGGGTTGGCGAATCCTCTCCTGCCCAAGCGCCGTTTCGTCCTCAAGTTCTCGCAAGCCTAATTGTAAGGTTTCGTGATGGCATCCCAGCAAGCGACGGATGTATGCCTGTCCCCCGTACCCTAATTTTACTGCTTCAATTGCTGCATATCGGCGGCAATCCTTCTCCGACAACGATTCATAATATCGTTGCATTTGAACTTCAATTTCACCAGGGTAAGGGTGCATCATTTACCAGTTCTCAATTTACCCTTCTAGTGTACTGATATTATTGGCAGTATTACACCTTATTTAATCCACGATCCTTAGTGGGTTTTTAGGTTGACAAACACGGTCATAATAGTTGTTTTACTAGTTCATCTCTGCCAAAAAACAACTGAGAATGTTCTTCTTCATAGCTTTTTAAACCCCGATAAGGGTTGTTTTCTTCGTTGAGTGCTGGTGCATCTTCTAACTTATTATGGTCAAATTTTGGCAGTAAGAAAATATACTCGCCTTTGTCATGCTTTTTCAGGGGAAACAAGCCAGGAGTTTGGCGTTTGTCATACTCGTCGGTGAGTTCTTCAACTTTATCGCGCACATAACAATAAAGTTCAGTTGCGGTGATAATACCATCACCTTCTCGTAGAGTAGTATCCGCAGCACCCCGCAATCCCTCAAACAAAGCTTCAGCAAAGGGGGAGTGTTTGTTTTCTCCTATAATTCCTCGTTGTCCGAAACAACCGAGATAATCGATCGCCTTTTGGTCATGAGCCGCAGAGGCGATCGCTTGCCATGCTCTATCTCTAATAAAGCGATCGTACCGTTGTTTGTATACTTTTCGCGCCGGGACAATTTCTCGATACAAACTTGAACGAAATGCCCCAGCAAAACAGCAATCTAATATAACTAGCAGATGACGGCAAGGCAGTTGTGTCAGTGCATCATGCAAGTCTTGCATGGGCAGGAGAATTTTGTTAATTTCTATTTGCTTTTGCAGCAGAATATCTCCTCTGGCATCCTGGGGGACAAGATAGCCTCCCAGATTATCCGTGTTTTCCAGCCCATCTGTGGGGACTATTCCATGTCCGGCAAAGTAGAATATTAAACGGTCGTTTTTTTCTATCTGTACAGTTTTATCTGGTAGGTGCAATGTTTTCTGCTTGAAGCCATCCAGCAGAGAATTTAATTCCTGTAGTTTAGCTTTTTCGTTTAGTAATATCTGCACCTCATATTGATAATTCTCTTGGAGAATTTTGGCGAGTTCTTCTGCATCATCTATAGGTGTTTCTAGCTCTGGAACACCGTTTGAGTAGTTATTAATACCAATAATTACTGCGAGATTGCGGTGAAATTCGTACTTAGACATAGACAAAGTCCTTTGGGATAGTTGCAATAGTACGAGATTGAGTGATAGTTTTTACCCCGATTTATTTGTAGGATGGATTTTAAGATAATTATCCAGATGTTTACAACCTTTTTGTAGCAACTTATCTAAATTCAAAGTTTTCAATTCTACTAGCTCATTGTTATCTAAATTCCAAAGGATCAATTTTCCATTTTCATCAGTTGAAACAATCAAAATTTTAGAATCAAATTGATTTGGACTAAAGCTAACACTAGAAACAGGACAATGATGCCCCTCAAGGGATTTAAGTTCTTTTCCATCAAGACTCCAAAGTTTAACAGTTCCATCTCTACTAGTAGTGGCAATGATTTGACCATCTGGACTAAAACTTACATAAGTCAGGTGTCCCATATGACCTTTAAAAATTTTAAGTTCTTTTCCATTAAGGTTCCAAAGTTTAGCAGTTCTATCTCTACTGGCAGTTGCAATAGTTTTACCATCAGGGCTAAAGCTAATGCTCATAACAGCATCATCATGTTTCGCTATAATTTTAGGTATTTGATTCTTTCCTGCTTGAAGAGACCAAAGTTTTACAAATCCACCCCAACAAGCACTAGCAAGAGTTTGACCATCTGGATTAAAATTTACACTTGTGAGATGTTCAATATGTCCTTTAAGGGTTATGGGTTTATTCTGATTCAGACTATTAATATCCCAAAGTTTAACAGTAGTGTCCTCACTTGCGGAAGCAAGAGTTTGACCATCTGGACTAAAACTTACACTTATAACCTCAGTTGTGTGTTCTTCCAAAAGGTTTGGATTTAAAAGCTCTCCTTGGCTATTCCAGATTTTTACAGATCCATTAGAGCAGCCAGTGGCAATTAACTGACCATTTGGACTGAAACTGATACTTCTAACAGGCTCGTGACAATCTAGGATTAAACTCAGTTTTTCACCATTAAAAGACCAAAAATTGACTTTTTTATCCCATGAACCAGTAGCAAACATTTCACTATTTGAACTAAAAGAGACACTTGTAACTGCTTGCTCATGCCCTTCAATGACTCTACATTGGTCAACTTTACTACTCCAGATTTTAACAGTTTTATCCCAACTGGCACTGGCAAGAGTTTGACCATCTGGACTAAAATTAACACTCCAAATTTCATTTTGATGCCCTTTAAGAGTTTTAAGTTCTTCGCCCTCTCTATTCCAAAGTTTGATGGTATTATCAGAACTACCTGATGCGATTAACTGACCGTTTGGACTAAAACTTACACACTTGACCCAATCTGTATGACCTCGAAGAATTTTATTGACTTTGGCTCTCCCGTATGTGAGATAATAAGCAAGGCTTATAAACCATAAATCAAACTTTTCAGCTTCTGTAGCTTGAGTATTTTGTAGCCAATAATACCATTTACACCAAAAAATCAGAAGATTATCTTCAAGACTCCAAAGTCTTACAGTTCTATCATCGCAAGCCGCTACAATAAACTGACCATCTGGGCTAAAACTAACGTTATTAAAGCCATTTTTATCATCTTTAAAAGCTCTAATTACTTTACCTTGTAAATTCCAGATTTTTACAGTTTTATCAAAACTGGCGGTAGCGATCAATTGACCATCAGGACTGAAAGTAACCCCTTTCACTTCACGTTGATGTTTATCCTTATTATCGCAACGGAATTGTTTGTCTTCTTTACCTTTTCTATCCCATAGTTTGATGTTTGTATCATCACTAGCAGTCACTATCCTCTCACCGTCTGGACTAAAACTAACGCACCAAACAGCCTCGTTATGACGAATAGTTTTTGGTTCTAATTCCTCACCTTTGATATCCCAGAATTTGACGGTTCCGTCATAGCCAGCAGTGGCAATTATCTGACTGTCTGGGCTGAAACAGACATAAATAACTTCCCCTTCATGGGCGTTAATATCTAATAATTCTTTCCCTTCACAACTCCAAAGTTTAAGTGTTCCATCTGCACAAGCTGTGGCAAGATACTTCCCATTGGGGCTAAAATTAACACACCAAAGCCAGTGTTTATGCCCTTCTAAGCGATTAAGCTCTCCCACACTGTAGATAATTTGCCGAAGTTCTTTTTCAATCTGATTCTTGTTTATATGAATCTTAATTTCAGGCATAGATAGGAATTGTTGTAACTTTTTTACTGCCTCCACAGCCGTTGATAATGCCTCTAACTGTTTATTACTTTGCAATTCTTCTTTAGCTCTTGCTTTCAAATTATCAATATCGATACGATCTCGCTCTTTTAAACTGTATTGGACAAATTCTATCTCTAGTTTATTAAGCCAGATGTCATTAGATTTTAAGACCTGCTGCAAGAGTAGAATCCGGGGGTTATCATCCCACAGAAACCCCATCGCCTGTTTATTATTTTTCCATTCCTGAGCAGATGGTGTCAGCAACTGTTGCAGTAACAGATTCTCCCTATCATTATTTTTCCAATCCTGTAATTTTTTCCATCCTTGCACTAAAGTATCGTGGGCTGGCTCTACATAAGGATCGCTTTGAGAATCAGAGCCTTCAACGATTAAGCGAGCATCAGAAAAGCGTTTGATGACTGTTTGCACACGATTGTTTTCTTCTTTATCAGGATACTCCAGTTCAGACTTAGGCACTTGTCGTCGTGCTAATTCCCCACCTTGTAATGAAATCATCCGCAACATTACCCGTCGCACCGTATCTTTATAAGCGGGGTCTTCTCCAACTAATTTCTCATATTCCTGGTTAGCACGTTTGGTTATAGAACCAACAACTCTTCCCAACTCTTCGTAATCTTTCTTTGTTAAGGCGCGGTTATCCCTCCTGCGATCGCCTGAATACTTCAGATACAATTCACTGAGGGTGAAAGAAAGCAAAGGTAAAGCACCAGGCATTTGTACGACTTCGTTAATTAGTTCGTCTACCAAGCCGGGAGGGTCGAAATACAAGACTTTTTCTAATGCTGGTTTTTCAATAACTTCCCGTAATTCATCCTGGGTCATCGGTGGGACAACAAACCGAGTATCATCATTCCAGAAGTCTAGAAGTACAGAGTTTTGAAATTGAGCCTCAAAATCGAGTCGCAGGGTGATAACTACATGAATTTTGTCCGGATATTTAGCGATCGCATTTTTTATTAGTTTCTGGAATTGCCCCCGTTCTGCATCACTTTTGCATAAAGTTATCAATTCTTCAAACTGGTCAACTGTCAATAAAACTTTAGTCTTAGGATTATTTCTACTCCAAGATTCAATTATATTTGCTAAAGCTTCTTCGTCTGTTGCCAGTTCCTCTGCTGTAATTGTATTGGTAATTGGCAAACATATCTGCGCCAAAGACTTCAAAGGGCTTTCCCCTGGTCGCATAGGTTCTAAAATTTCAAATTTCTGCTTTTGGGAATTACGCAGACGAGGTAACAAACCAGCTTTCATTAAACTAGATTTTCCAGTTCCTGAAACTCCCAACACCACGGTAAGAGAGTTGCGTAGAAATAAAATACCAGCTAAACAATCTATTTCTAGAAGAAGTAGCCAAAACTTGATTGGTACGTTATTCCGATCGACTACTTTCTGGTAAAGCTTTTTAATCAGGTTCTCTCTACCAAAGAATAAGTGACTGTGTTCTTCGTCGTAAGGCTGCAATCCTCTATAGGGATTATTTTCTGGGTTAAGTTCTGGTGCCTTGTCTAACTTATCTCGGTCAAAATTAGGCAACAGAAAGATAAATTCCCCTTTGTCGTGTTTTCTCAGTGGACACAAACTAGGGGTTTGTCGCTTGTAGTGTTTTTCTGTTAGGATTTCAACCTTATCCCGCAGATATAAGTAAAGCTCAGTTGCCGTAATGATACCATCTTTATTGAGGTCAGCACTTTCATCCGCTTGCCCACATAAAGCATCAAACAAAGCTTTGGCAAAGGGAGAATGAACTTCATTCCCTTCTGTGACTATCCCCCGTGAACCCAAAGAATCTAAGGCTTTTTGGTCATCAGCAGCAGAAGTAATTACTTGCCAAGCGCGATCGCTGATAAATCTGTCGTAGCGTTCCTTGTATACTTTAACTTTAGGCACAATTTCTCGTTGCAGACTTGCCCAACGGAAGGCTCCCGCAAAGCAGCAATCGAGAATTGCTAACATATGCCGACAGGGAAGTGCGTTCAAAGCATCATGCAATTCCTGCATGGGCAAGTAGGTACTGCTATCCCCTGGTGTAGCACTTTGAGGAATGAGATAACCCACTGGTCCTTCTTGATTTTCCAAAGCATCTAAAGCAATCCCATGTCCTGCAAAATAGAAGAAGAGGCGATCGTCTTTAGTTACCGTAACTTTTTCGTTGTCAAGAGGTATTCGTCCTTTTTTAAAGTATTCAATTAGTTTTTTAAGCTGTTTGATATTTGCCTCTTCATTTAACAGCAACCGAACCTTATACTCATTTTCTTTCTGATATTTCTCTTTAAGAGACTGATGTTGCGTTTTAATAATATCAGCAAGTTTTTGAGCATCTGATTCTGCTGTCTCTAAATTTTTAATATTTTTATTTTTATAATTATTGATACCAATAATAATAGCGAAATTACAGTTAAAATTATGTTTGGACATTATTTCCTCTTCTCTATTCAAATGTAAAGTAGAATCCATTTTACTTACCAATAACAGTAAATCCAGCCCAATGATAAGGAGACTGAAATGGTTTTTCATCAAAATTATTTTTATTTCGAGCGTTCTTTGCTACAATTTCACGCATCTGACGCATCGAACGTTCAATTTGACCATTATTGCTACTATCTAATTGCAAATTATTTGCCCACGTTTCTAAATCTTCCCAAGAAATATTCCGTAGCCAATGTTGGGCTTGGTTAAGTGCCACTGCAACCGAAACATCTTTAGCAGCTTTGAGATTTTGTACGAATTTAATCATCAAATATGCTGTAGACATATCGTCTACTGTCCACAGACTACTTACCCCGGATTTCTCACAAAGAATGAGAAAATAGGGGTCAAAAACTGCCAAAATCTATATTGCACAAGTATCCTAGCAGTTTGAAGTATGACCCCAAATAAAAACAATTGTATCCCGGAACAGTTCAGATTTGAACAAGTAAAGTCATGTCCAGTTATAGTTAATTTCAAGGGTGAGGCTGTAACATCGGATGCAGGATTAACATTAATTGCGGAACTGGACAAAAAAAGAGAGATAACATCACGGCTGGCAGCATGTTTCAAAGACTACCGAGACCCAAATAAAATTCTGCATCCGGTTAATAGCCTCATTGCACAAAGAATATATGGTCTAATCATGGGCTATGAAGACATAAATGACCACGAAACTCTACGCCATGATGCGATATTCGCACTGGCAGTAGGAAAAGCAATTAATTTAGAACAAGAACCAATTACTCTGGCCGGAAAAAGTACGTTAAATCGCCTCGAACATTGTCCAGAAGATGTCTCTTCAAGAGCAGATAGTCGATATCACCGTATTGAACATGATGCATCAGCCATAGAAACACTCTTAGTTGAGCTATTTTTAGAATCTTATCGAAAGCCACCACGACAGATAATTTTGGATTTAGACGTTACCGATGATTTAGTTCATGGTAATCAAGAAGAAACATTTTTTAATCCTTATTACAGAGGATATTGTTATGCCCCACTTTATATTTTCTGCGGTAAACAAATACTAGCGGCAAAACTTCGTGCGTCTAATGTTGACCCGGCGGAAGGAGGATTAGGAGAATTACAAAGAGTAATAAAAATAATCCGCTCACGATGGAAAGATGTGAAAATTATTATTCGTGGAGATAGTGCTTATTCGAGAGAAGATATAATGAGTTGGTGTGAATCTCAAACTGAAATTGATTATGTATTGGGACTGGCTCCAAATAATAGGCTACTCCAAGCAACTAAGTCAATTCAGTATCGTGCATCCCAAGAATACTCAGGAAAAATTCAACATATAGTCGAGTTTTTTGAAACCTTATTTCCTCCATCACCAGATTTAAAGAAGGACGCAGCAGTATTTGTTGATAACTCAGTTTGGTATTGCTCTCTTGACTACCAAACTCTAGATAGTTGGAGCCGTCATCGTCGTGTTGTCGCCAAAGTTGAATATAGCTATAAAGAAGTCGATACTCGCTTTGTAGTCACTTCGCTCCCTGTTAATAAAATCCCGCCAGGGCGACTTTATACTCAAAAGTACTGCCCGCGCGGGAATATGGAAAATTGTTTAAAAGAACAAAAGCTAGGGTTACATAGTGATAGAACAAGTACCCATACTTTTGAAGGAAATCAATTACGTTTGTGGTTGGCGTCTATTGCTTATATTTTGATGAATGCTCTACGAGAACAATGTTTAGCAAAGACGGAATTCAAAAATGCAACTGTTGAGACTATACGCACAAAATTATTGAAGTTAGGAGCTGTCATTACCATTAGTAAAAGACGGATTTTAATCGCAATTAGTAGTGCCTGTCCTTATCAAGAGATTTTCGCAATGGTTTATAAGAGTTTATCTCAATTACCTTGCCCTGGCTGATAATGACCTAATTTAATTCATACTGATTTTGATTTTTAATAGCTGGTTTTTAGGGTTATTTTACTTGATTTAAACCCCTGAATTGGCATATCAATTTTTATTTCTAGAACTCAGTTGTTTCAGTATTAGCTACTTTTAATGTATTGTATATATCTTTGATTGGTTCGGTCCTTACTTGGAGTTGCCCACGTTCTGGAGGTATTTTGATGATGTATTAATTAAATCATCTTAAATTTGGCTAATGCAAGCATTTTTTCTCACTTGTGAGAAATCCGGGTTACCACACTGGAACTACCTGCATAGAGAAAACCACTGGGTAAGCCGATATATTCATCGCTGTTATTATTAAAATCTATTAAGCCTGTTTCACAAGCGGAAAGAACTACAAGACGGCATTTATTGAGGTCAAAACCTCGCTCAAAAAGATTACCCAAGGTGAGACATTTGCTTAAGTCTATGAAGCCCTTAGAGGATTCCAAATATTGTTGGGGGTCAGCATTCGCAGGGATAGAAGAAACTATAGCATCTGCTAGTAGCAGAAAAGGTGAGTCGGGGTTAAAAGAACCGTGACAGGAGAAGTGAAGGTAATTCGCCTTTTGTAGGTGTGGTGTAGCTTCATCTAGGGCTGCTTTGGTGGCTTTGCTGTTGGATAATACTTGGTGGGAGGGGAAGATAGACAAAATGCTGTTTACTTCCTGGTTGGTGAATTGAAGGTCTCCTGTAGGGTTTTGAACGGCAAACAGGGATTGAAAATCAGGACGTTTGCGCTGCTGCACTTCTTGTAACAGTTGGCAACTAGGTGCATAACCTACCCCCTGGGAGAATCGGTCAAGTAGGTATGATCCCCCTACAGGTAAGGCATGAATAGGTAACAGATGTAAGAAGCGATGGGGAATGAGGATTAATCTGTTGTATTGTTCTTCGGGTATTAAGTCTAAGATTGACTCAAGGTACAGGATTTCTGATAACTGCTTCAGGCGTTCATCTAGCTTATCCCGCCATTGATTTTTTCCTGTCTTATAGTAATCTTGCAGATATTCCCCTACCCAATTTACCAAAGCCTCTAAGTCTTCTGGTTGGGATTGCCAAACAATGACCTCTCTGGATATGAGATAATAAGTAAGGCTTATGAACCAAAGATTAAGCTTTGCTGCTTCTACAAGTTTAATCTTTTGTATCTCTCGATACCATTTTATCCATAAAGCTAGGAGAGCCTCCTCTCCTTTTGGTTTAACAATAAACGCCAGAATTTTATCGTTGAGAAGATACCACTCGATAATGGCTGTATGTTCATCCAAAGTGGCTTGGAAGGAATCAAATTTAAAACCATAACCAACAGGTAAATATTGGTTTTGCAATTTATTCCGTTGCTGTCGCAACTCCTGAAGATGTTTTGCTATGACTTTTGGATTTTCAGCTTTGCCATTTTGGATTTGGTATTGACCTGTAGCTATTTCGTCCCTGTATCTTTCTAGTTGAGTGACAACTTCTGGGGGGAAGATGATTTTAGAGTCACGTTCGAGAATCAGTTCAATTAAGTTGCGGGTTTTGCTACGTTCAACATATTCAATTGCTTCTGTATGATTACCTAATTCTAGGCATACTTCTACCATGCGGCGATGAAGATCGTTCCATTGTTCCGCTTGTTTGCGTTTGGTATCATTGCCAGAAATAATTTCATCTCGTAAAATTTCTACTGTTTCAATAGCGGACTGAAAAGCTTTATACGCTTCTGTAAGTATTTTTGCATCTTGGTAAGTAATGCCGATGTTACTTAAAGTTTTTGCATGATCTTCTGGCAATGCGTCGCTGGTTCTGACAGTTAGTGCTTTACTATATGCAGCAATAGCACGTTCAAAATTTACCTCCCTATTTCCTGCTATTCTGAATAAACCTAAGTAAGCATTCCCCAAATTATTTTGTATCTTTGCCCATTGTTCGGGAAAATTATTATAATTTATTACTTCTAATGCAGCATTATAATAAGTTATTGCTATTTCTAAATTATTGGCAGACTCGCTCTTGATTCTGTATAAGTAAATATTTCCCAAGTTAATTTGTGCTGCTGCCAATCTTTCGGGAAAATCGATACGCGTATAAATTTCAATAGCCGCCTTGCAAGCTTTGATTGCATTCTCTAAATTCTCTGCTCGTTCCTCATCATTTGTCTTCAAAAAAGCATTCACCAAATTAGTTTGTACCATTGCCCATTCTTGGGGAAAATCGGTACGCTTATAAACAGACAAAGCATTATTGTAGGCGGCAATTGCCTGTTCTAAGTTCTTCTCTGGATTGCCTTTAATTCTCTCATTATAAGCACTTCCTAGACTACTTTGTATATTTGCCCAATTGTGGGTAAAGTCCGTACGAGTGAAAACAGATAAAGCATTATTATGAGCAACGATTGCTTTTTCTAAATTCTCTGCGCGATCTCCCATTATTCTTTTGCTGTAAGCATTTCCCAGATTAAGTTGTGTCCGTGCCCAATCTTCAGGAAATTTGGTACGGGTTCGTACTTCCAATGCCGCATTATAAGCAGCAATTGCTTTTTCTAAGTTCTCTGCGCGCTCCCCTAATAGTCTGTCGTCACTATAAGCATTCCCTAAACTATCTTGCGTCATTGCCCAATATTGAGGGTTTGCACTGGGAGTGTAAACTTCCAATGCTGCATTAAAGGCAGCAATTGCTAGTTCTAAATTATTTGACTTATTTCCCAGTATTCTTTCAATATAAGTTTTACCCAGATTATGCTTTGTATTCGCCCAGCTTTCGGGGAATTTGGTACGGGTTCGTACTTCCAATGCTGCATTATAAGCAGCAATTGCTTTTTCTAAGTTCTCTGCGCGCTCTCCTGATAGTCTGTCGGTGTAAGAGTTTCCTAAACTAAATTGGGTCATTGCCCAGTCTTCAGGAAATTTGGTGCGGGTGTAAACTGTCAATGCCGCAGTATGAGCAGCAATTGCTTTTTCTAAGTTCTCTGTGTGCTCTCCTAAAATTCTATCACTGTAAGCACACCCCAAATTATGTTGCGTAATTGCCCAATACTCAGGATATACAGTAGGATTAAAAACTTCTAACGCATGATTATAAGCAGAGATTTCTTTTTCTAGGTTCTCTGCCTGATCGCCCATTATTCTGTTATAGTAAGCGTTACCCAAGTTATATTGCATCATTGCCCAGTGTTTTGAAAATATGTTACGGGTTACATTCACCACCCAGTTTTTGGACAATGCATTACTGGTTAATATATTGAGTGCAATTTCATACCCTGTAATCGCAATTTCTGTATTGCTAGCTTTATTGTCTAAGGCAAGCTGGGAAATGAAAACGCTAAAATTTCCAATGGCTCTAGCGACCAATAGAGCCTCATTTGGCTTGATTTCTAAAATAGTATCTGTTGCCCAAATGCGTAATACTTCCCCTAAAGTTGAATTTAGTTTGTCTGTGTTTGCTTGCAGTAACGGGTAAACAACCTTTGCGTCGCCTGGGTTTTTTGCTGTTACTCGCAGTATCTCAAGTAAAAATTTTAAATAAGCTTCTGATTCTTCTCCCAACCCCTCTTGTCTCAGGTGAGCATAATATTTCTCACCATTTCCCCGCAGATAAGACGGTAAAACAGTTTCAATCAGTGAATTTTCAAACCATTGTCTAATTTCCCACATTGTTAACTCTCCAATGTGTTGTCATTTTGGCTAGTACTTCCAGCGTCTGCATAAGATCAGTGTCAATGTATATCTCAAATAATTAACCTTAAGCTTTTGTCATACAATTTGAATCAAATTCCGAAAATAAGCTTAGAGCTGTTCTTAATTCATGAGCCGATATCTCTATCCTCTTTAACTACTTTTATTGTCTTTTGACCTACGTAAAATAAAGCTTTTTTTACATATATATACCTATTTTTTTACATATATATACTTATTCCCAAGACACAATACATTTTTCTGAGGCGATCGCCCTGCGATCAAATCAAACACAGCAATGTTATGTGGCGATCGCAGCAAGTAAAGCTTTTAACCCAACGTCAGTAGGTTCATTCAGGAAATAACTCAGGTGATCGCAAGGTACTTCTTGAATGTTGGGAGGATGCGATCGCTCTTGGGGAATATACTTGATACTATCCACTTTCACAGCTATATCATTTGGCTCGCCAAAGAAGGGAAATTCTACAACCTTCTTAAATAAACGTTGTTGTAGCCGTTCTAATATAGATTGTCTTTCAGCTTGTTGCTCCAATGCTGCGGGAATAATAGAGGTATTGCCAGCAATAATTGAGTAGGGAATGCCAGGATCGTCACTGGCTGCAAGAGAGTTGAGAAAATCGGAAGTTGGGTTCATTTGGTCTAGGGATACCCCAATATTTTTTTCTAATGTACCCATCAACGTACCTACTAATTTTGCAGGAGGAGCAATCGTAGAAAGACCATTGAGTACAATACCCAGGGTCAATTTTACCCAATCTTCCACCACTGACCAAGGAGAACCTGCATTTGGCGTACCCAACATAATCAAGTGTTGGACAACTTTGTTACCACCTTCTCGTTCGATAAACCAGCGCGATACCAAACCACCCATTGAATGAGCAATAATATGTAGTTCTTTACCGTGGTTTTCTGATAAACCCACATCTCTTAGTTGTCGTTTTAAATGTTGGGCATTCTGCTCAATAGTAGTATTCAGATTTTCATAATCAAAGGTAAGAACCAGATCGTAAAGTTCGCTGATGGAACCCTCTTGCCCATCTGGTTGCAATACGGGCTGTTTAATTGTAGACACTAAACTTTCAGTATCGCCGATAATCCCGTGGATGTAGAGGGCAATTCGTTTTACGTTTTCGTCCTTAACCTTTTCTCTTACATCATTTTCATCGCGATTATAGGTTACTTTTTTGTCCTTTCCTACTTCAGGTGCTGCTAAGATGGGGTACTTAAATTCTCTTCCTAAACCTCGGCTAATTACTTTTTGAAAGAAAATGCGAATAGAACCTTGCAGGCTACGTTCTCCCTCACGAACGGGGGCTGGTAATCGCTCTAACTCAATTTCTATTTTGTTATCTTCAGCTGGTTTACCGCAACCCAAGGGTAAAAAGAATTCGCCATCATAACCTATAGGAAGCACGTATTCATTATCTGCGAGGGATGCATCAACTAATAACTTCAGAGGTGCTTCTGGGGTGACAACTTCATAGTCTGCAACGTCGCTCAGTTCCAGTACACTTAATCCTGGGTCTGTACCGCGACTGGTAGTAAATTGGAAGGGTTGAATAAATTCTGGGTCTTCCCGCAGGATAGGAGGCACAATTTTATTCCCCAAATCTCTGCTGACTTGTGGGGTGGTTGTGAGGCGAACATTTGCTATTAAGCTGGGATGGGGTTGTAATGTCACCCCTACTCCTAATTGTTGTTCTTGTTCCTGAGAAACTGGGCTAGAATCTAAAGGTCGGACTGTAGTGATTGTGATTTCCTCAGCGTACCAATCATCAAACCTCTTAGCGGTTCCCATTTCGCGATCGCGATTTTGCGTGCGAGCCATTAAACGCTCAAGACTACTTTGGTTTTGGAATTCTATATCTCGATCTCGATCTATTGATTTAGATCGAGGAGCATCAAGTGCTTGCTGTTCTAGCAATCTGACATTCAATTCATCCTTGGTCACAATCAATTTAAGAATGTCTTTGTACTCGGTAATTCCCTGCTCCCAATAATCGTCTGGAACTTGGAGTTCTATCCATTCCTCTCCATCTATTAGAGCAGAAGCTTCTTCTTCTGGTCTTAGCCTAATGCTACCTGCTTCAAAAAACGGGGCTTTAATAGCAAAACTGTCTGAAAGGTTTACCAAAGCACAGTAAAGTGGCTTCTTAGTTGTATTGGTAAGTTTAAGTTTAAATTCCGGTGGCTGCCATTCCTCATTCTTATATTTATATGGCAAACGCATTTGCTTTGATTGGGATAAATCTTCATCAGCAAAGATGAGTTCCATCTTTACATCACCAGGTTTAATTTGAGTCGCCGCAGTATTCGAGAGTTGTGCAATTTGTGTCCAGCGAGCAATATGTTCTAAGCGTTTAATTGCTGTGTCGGCGTTGTCTTGGCTATAACCATCAATTTGAGCTACTAGGGGGCGGTCATCTGTTGGTCTAGCTATTATATACTGGTTATTGCGACACAATAGGCGAAACTCGGCATTGTTAATTTCTCGTGACTCGCGGACATAAGCTGAGGGTTTACCATTAAGTCCAGCTATTTGTAGCTGTTCGCGCGCCAGATTTACTCCTTCTTCGTCTCCCTCAAAGTACACTCCTAAAGGCGGTAGCGGTAAACTGATGACAACTGCTTTAAAAGTGCGATCGCTAGTCAGGTTTTGCAGCACTTCGATATTTATCTTGCTTTTAGTTGGCAATACCTGAGTCACTTTGGCTGTCCCCACAGCTTTTGAGGGGTCGCGCAGATCGTCGATAGTGGCATCAAAGGGAAACAGTGCCAGTAAAGTAGTTTCGCTATTTTTGGGTGGTTGAACTCCGTGAACAGCACCACCTTCAATCGTCCAGCCAGAGTTTTGATCGTGCTTAACAATAAAATAGGGTTCAACTTCGGCGATCGCACCATCGAGGAAGAATTTATCACCATCTTCCGAATGGTTCACTTCCAATTGCGGAGACTGATCTATACTTTGACTACGAACAATGGCATTGGTGCGGGCAAATAAATCCCGATAAGTCAGCTTTCCCTTCGTCTTGGAAAGTGTATCCATCAAGTAATAAGAGAAATAACCCCGAAGTTTGCCAGGGTATTCCTTTGCTGTTTCGTAGTCTCGACAAGCTGCTAGAAGCACATGACGACCTGTGGGTATCTTCCAGCCAGTGGGGTGTTTTTCGGGATCGCGACTGGTATCTGAAAGTCGATCCAAATCTTCCAGCTTAAAAATAAAGCTATCTAGGGGACGTTTTCGCTTATCTGCGGGGATGCGACGTTCCTTAGTTTCTTGCATGGGGTCTTTGGTGCCGGAACCCGAATGGCAACAATCGAGAATAATTGTTATATGCGGTTTGTTTTCTGCTACTTCCGCAATTAGTTTCGCCAATTCTTTATCTGCTAAATCCCAGCCGTTCTCGGTACGACTGTCGTAGCATACTAAAGTTTCATCCAGATGGTCTGGTTCTAGACACCAAAATTCCTTTGGTGCTTGCTCTTGAGAACCATGCCCACTGTAGTAAAACAGAACTACATCATCTTGTGCAGCTTGACGAAGAGTGTTGCGAAAACCATCAATAACAGCCTTACGAGTTGCTTGGTTATCCT
Organism: Calothrix sp. NIES-4101; assembly: GCA_004296455.1. Taxonomy (GTDB): domain Bacteria; phylum Cyanobacteriota; class Cyanobacteriia; order Cyanobacteriales; family Nostocaceae; genus Brunnivagina. The sequence goes on along the minus strand of AP018280.1, from coordinate 803,591 downwards.
TGAGGGTTTGTAAATACAGTTGGTATTCTTTTTTATCAAATCGTTCGTTAAGATATTCTTCTATTGCTGTAATATCGTTCACACAGCCTTGGAGGCAATGATTCGGGTCGGGGTAATTATCGATACCCACAAGCAAAGCATATAAGTTCGGCATTTTTCCAATCCCAAGGTTAAGAAAATGTTATTTAACAACAAGTCTATTTAGTATTCACTTGGCATCCTTGCCTTTCCCCAGTCCTACTTGGGCATAGTCTATATGAGAATTGCAGTTAATGATACTATGCGAATACAGTACTATTTTTGAACAACATTAATTGCATAGCTATCAATAATTATCTCTGTATTTATTATCTCTGTATTTTTGATACCAGAATAATAAAAAGTATAAACTTATGCAAAACTTACTTAAGTGAATAACGCAAAATTGATACTTTGGTATTCTAGAATCTGCTAAATAATGTAACGACGTAACCATATCAAAGGTCACGCCTAATGTGAATTAGAAAGGGGCAGGAACTGGTGTTACACCTGACTTAACCCTATTTCAATGGGGTAGTCCCCAAGCATTGTTTCATTTGCTAACACCAGATAAATTCTAATCAAACCTATAATTTTATATTTCTTAATTCGCGCGATTTTCAACTATTCAAATGTACAATGATAAATCTGTGTGTATTTGCTTGGCGATAATACTTTAGTTTTCCTACCAAACCTAAATATGACATTAATCAAAAAATCCGAACAGCTACTTCTCCTAAAAATTAAAAAGGTAGAAGACGAAGAGCAAAATATAAAACCAGAAAACGAAGATTTTTCAGAAGCGATTCCGGAACCAAAACCCACAATCATCGAACACCAATTATCAAACTATATTCCAGCCAGAGACAACCCTTTAGTCCAGTCCGTGGGTAACTCAGGATGGCAAGTCTCGGATATATGGAGGGATATTCGAGTCGATAATTTCTCTAATTAATAAACTCCACTTTATTATTCCAAATATTGTTGCAAAGTAAAAATCAAATGGAAGCATCGCAGCAGAATTTCCACAGAATAATGGTAGGGTTTTCCATAGAACCAACCTTCCACAGTACGCTCGTGGTAGCCTGTTAATGCTGATAAAGTTGCCAAACAAGCTTTCATATACCCACAAGGATTTCGCTCTCCTTCTTGCGGTAATTCGACTCCAGGATGAATTATTGGCATCCAAATCAAGCACCATTCCTGTGGTGTCATTGGTTCGAGAATTGCCAACAATATTTTTTGAGTATTCGGATTACTGGCTGTTTGTCGCAAGATAAATTTTGCAAACCAACGGGGGACTTTCTTTGCCTTAATTAGCTTTTCTTGACATTGCATTTTTATTTCTGTGTGGAATTTCTATCGGTCATCCCAAACGACTACTATCGCCTTGTAGATAGTAATATTCGACATAAATCTAATTTGATTTGATACAAATCTAAAATGCTATTTCTTGTTGTTGATGACTGGGATAAGAAGCTTTCAAATCGGTAATAAATTGAGCGATCGCACTAATCCCGGTACAAAGCATTCCACTCGCAGCACGATATCCGCAAGAACTCCATCCGCTCCAGCCAAACTTTTCTCCAATCTCCCCAAACTCAGCCACAACAGCATCTGATTCTTGATTGTTACTCATTTGCAACCGTACCAATTCCTGCTCTTTTTGGGACAACACGTTATTTAAGCGATCGACCTCCCGCATCAAAGGCTTGATCGCTTTCTCAAGTTCTTTGTTGACAACCCTTGCTGCTTGATTGTTCAAGGTATTTTCCCAATTATCTGTTCGTGAATTGGAATATTCGAGAGCTTTTTCTAACTCCGTAACTCGTTGTTCGAGTTGTTGATTTCTGGTTTGCAATGCTTGGAGCGATTCTCGTTCCGAGAGGCTTCGCCAACGCGCCTCCTCATTTTTGGCTGCTAATTGTGCGAGTAAGTCTTGGTTTTTCTGTGCGATCGCACGAGCATGTTCTTGCGCTGCTTGAATTTCTCGTTTTGCCGCTTGTAGTGCTGCATCTTGAATCTCTACAAATCTTCCCTGTTCTAACTCAGCTTTTTCGCGGTTATTCTGAGCGATCGCATCTGCAATTTTCTGCTCAACTTCGACTGCGGTAAACAATTCCTGGGAATTTGCCTTTCTTACTGGCTGTTGGGCTTCCGGCTCGATTTGGTGGGGTTTGAGCAAGTGTTTGACTTCCATCCCTTGGGAGACTGTGTGGTCAAGCAATACCCAAAATTCCCCCTCTCGTTTGGACATGATTATTCCACTGTGCCCGTTCCATCCTGCATTATCTTCTTTGACGACAATCCGCATTCCTGGGGCTAATTCCACAGTTGGCAAAGCTGGAGTTTGACTTACTTCTTTGCTTGGTGCTTGTTTATTCCCTTTCTCCCTCGCTCCCTCACTCCCCCTCTCCTGCTTAACCTGTGCAGCAGTCTTTTTGCCCTCAAGCACTAATTCTTTGACCAAATCATGGCTGACTTTGGTTAACTGTCGCAGTGCGGAAACACTCCAGTTCTGTACGTTTTGGCGGATTAAACGCTGCGATCGCGCTGGTAATTTCTCAAACCAAGTATAAATCTCCATCGCAGAGGAGGCGATATAGCGTGATGCCCCAAAATCAGGACTGGCAAGCCATTCGGAAAATACTTTCTTTCCATTGGGGCAAAATGCGAGACAGTCAAAGTAAAAATCTTGGAGCGATCGCCCTATTTCCAGCAACCCGTCGAAGGTTTGACGAACGAAACCAACGAAACTTCCGAGGGTTGATTTAGCCTTGGTTTGCAAGTCGGGTTTGGCAAAGCGATCGTAATCGAAGCTATACGCTATTGCAAAAGGCGTAGTTGTATTCATAATAAGAGATGTCCCTTTTATATTTTGGGAACCAAGCCCTCCGGTTTAGATTGGTAGTCGAAGCGGGGGGCTTTGGCTTTTCAAAGAGAATATTTCGACAATCTTTTCCATTACTGCACCTGACAGCTGTAGGAAAGATTATTTGTAGCCTACCTTTCAATTATATCACTTACCATACATTAAATACAAAACACATTAAGGTAATCTAGATAATTTAAATTTCAAATGTGATAATGATGGTGATGAACTTTTTGGGGAAAAATATTTATTTGTGTCAGGGAACGAAGATGATTTAGTAGCCTATCGCCTGGAATTGCCGGATGAGCTAAGAACGCAGTTCAAGGGAATGACTGCTATGAACGGGACAAATATGAAGGATGCCTTAATTCAGTTTATTGAGTGGTATGTAGGAAAACGGCAAGAACCCCCCATCAATAAGCTGGTTAATCAAGAAGTTAGCCAGTGGATCGAGAAAGAACCTTAGCCAACTCAAAAACAATGAAAATAGGAAGCATACAGTATGTAAAAAGGGGTTTCTCGCAAGAAATCCCTTTTTAGCAAGTATATATAGAAGTACGAAAAATAACAGCGATCGCCGCAGGTACTCCCTATCTCTGTCTGACGCTTTCCACAGCAGCATCAGCATTTACCAAACCCTTCCCAAAAAAATACTCCTGTGCTGACACTGGCTTTGCCTTCGCAAAAATCCCCGAAGGTCGAGAAACTGGAGCATCTCCAACAGTTCCAAAGCCCACTTCCTTCTGCAATCGATAGCGATTCATATCAGAAGAAGAAAGATTTAAACCATCGTAGGTAGCAGTCTTCTTCAAAATCGACACCATCTCCTCCCGACTCAAGCGCCGTTTGGGGTCTTCCCCCTTCATTAATGCCATCACTCCCGATACAATGGGAGCCGAGAAGGAAGTACCTTGAACCTGAACATACTTACCCACAGGGTCTAAAGCCAAACCCCAAGAATTATCAGGTACGGTAATACCTTGCCAAAAACCATCTAGCCAAGTGCCACCCGTAGTTAAAATCCCCCCACTCATACCATTTTGAATTTCTCCCCCAGGTGCAACCACATCTAATCCCCCACCATAACTACTGTAAAAGGTACGATTACCAGTCATATTTGTGGCACCAACTAGGCTGTTGACTCTGTGCCTTATTTGGGATTTTGTTCATACAAAAAACGTGACTATTCACGAAGGCTGTAAAGCTTATTTAACCGGGCTTTTGATGGACAATTTAACGTCACGTACAAAATTACTAGAAACCGCTCAAATTTTAACAAAGTACACAGCCTAGGCACCAACCGACACAACTCCGGGAATTCCAGCAGGGAAGGCAACACCATCTAAGTTTTCATTCCCCGCAGAAGCGATAATTACTAAATTCGGGTTACTATCCAGCACATCGAAAATTTGCTCGGTTAACCCCTCATCGGGAAGCAAACCACCCAAACTCATATTGATAACATCAACATTTCGACTCGCAGCATAACCAATTGCCTCCCCTAAAGAAGCAGAATTAATCGCACCACCCAAGGCAAATACCCGCACTGGTAAAATTTGAGTATTGGGTGCAACCCCCAGAACACCAGCTTTATCGGGAGAATTGGCAGCAATCACCCCCGCAGACCAAGTACCATGGAACTCGCCACTAATTTGATTGCGAACTTGATTGCGAATGTAGTTTGCAATTTCACCAGGGGAAGCTTTGGGATGACGTTTTTTGAATATATCGGCAAACTGTTGATATTTCTTTAATAATTGCTCAGTAGGTAATTTAAAAGTATCTTGAAATTCTGCTTGCAGGAGTGATAATTCCCGTGAACTCAAGCGTGTGTCTGCATCTCCTTCCCCAGTACTAGAAAAGTCCCAACCGTATTCTTCACCAGGCAACTTATCGGGATGATTTCCTGACTTGTAGATATTCTTCACCAAATCTGGGTGATCCCATTGAATCAAGCTATCAATCACCGCTACCACAGTTCCCCGTCCACCATTGCTGTGTTTCCATGCTTCCGTAGCGCGAACATCGGTACGGGCTAAAAGTTGACCGCGTTTGGGTGTGCTATTTAAGTGCCACTGTAATGGTAGTAATTTTGCAGATATAGGACTATCTTTTGGTTGAGGCAACTGTGCTAATTGCTGTTCCAAACGTTGAGTAGCATTCGGGGTTGCTGGTAAATTAGCTAAATTCCCCAATAGTTGTGATTGTTGGTAGGATGTGGCTTGGATGAAATTGGGTGTAGCAGATTGTACACCTGTCACCTGCGTTAATTGATTCGCAAGGCTTAAAATCTCTGTCCCGGATACAGCTTTGGAACGCACTAAGTAGCGATTTTTACTAAATCTCAATGGGCGAACAACTTCCAAATTATGGCGTAATAATACCATTTGCCTTTGACTTTCAGACATATCCCGGTCAAAAGCGATCGCAATCTCGTTGGGTAGGACAATCACTTGCTCTGATTCTTTCTCCTTAGATGATTCCCCCGATTTGCGGGTTAAAATTGGTAGGGTTTCTTTGACGTATGACTGCTTTTGAATCCTTTGTTGAATGGAATCTAGGGAACTACGAGAACCAGTAGGTAAATTTACAAGAGCAATGTTATCCCCCAAAGGTTTGACATCAATATCAAAGTTACTATTCCCACTGCTAACACTGCGAGAATTACCACCACCACGTCTTAAATCCTGCTGTAACTGCAAGTATAGAGGTTGAGTAGAGCGAGAGGAGCGGCTATTAGTTGTTGGTTTAAAGCTAACAGCAACGCGATCGCGTTTGAGATTCAGAGGGATTTTTTGACCATAAAATGTATAAAATAGTTCGTCTGCTGTTTGTGCTTGTGCGAGTTCCCGGTATTGATGAGGGATGAGGGGAAGACTAGTAGAAGTCAGGAAACAACCAGCTAAAACCAAACTTGAGAGAAGACGTTTCATAATTGCACTGATAATAATTTTGTTGGTTAGGTGTATTTCTCAACTTGGGGAGGATATGCCATTTTCAAAAATTGCATAAGGTCAATTTCCTCAGAATTATAAAAAGATAAGGATGAAAAATAGTTGTTAAATCAGGTACTCAGTATGAAATGTATCAAAGTAGAACTTATTGCGTATGGGAGCATTGACTATGTGACAATCAACAATAATATTTAAATAAAAATACTTATGGGTGATACTTCCAGGTATTGGCAATTGGTGAGGATTGATGGGGGAGGGAACCGGAAAATTCTGGAAATCCCTGCTGCTAGGTCATTTTTCACGCAATTGTTTGGTGAATTAACAGATGATGCACCGGATGGAGATATTCAGCGTCAATTGATGGATTTGTATCGAAATAGTTCTGGTGAAAGCAGTTTGCTTGCGGAGCGTTGTTTACTTTGCTTTCTCTCGGGGATTTTAGAGCAGGGATGTCTGCAATTAACAAGGAAATTTGGAGAAAAATACAATTTTCATTGCAGTGAGTTGTTATGTTTTGTCTTGGATGATGATGGGAGGTTATCACCAGGAAGTAAACATCAATGTTTCTCTCGACAAATTCTCCAGAGTTTTGATACAACTCAAGGTAGTTTGACTACTTGGGCAAGTATCAGGGTAAAACAGCATCCAGAATTAAACCAATTTCTTTTGGAGCGTGGTGTTTATCTAATTAGCGATTGGGCAATTCTTAATGATACTCAACCTCAACAATTACAGCGTATTCTCAAGGATTTTCATACTCTCGGAGAATTGGAAATTCAGTCAGCAGAATATCTTTTACAGGGCTATCATACTATTTACCGCGTTCAAAGATTACAAAATATTAGAAATAAGATTAGGAGTAAATGTCTGGAGCCGACTTATCAACAATTAGAAGATATAGCTATATATATCAAAAATCAAACAGGGAGATTATTTGATAATGAAACTGTAAGAATCAAGTTGAAGAAACTAGCAAATCAACTACGTGAATATCGAATTTATGCCAGGGGTGGTTATCTACCGATGGATTCTCTAGATGTAAGTTTTACCGATAAGTCTAATTCATTATTAGATAATGTACCTGCTCCTGCTAGTGGAAATAGCGAAATCAGTGATGAACAATCTGAATTTCTAGAGTTTTATCGCCATCACTTTCAGTTGAGTTTGCAATCAGCTTTAGCTCAAGTCACAGAAGCAAGGGTGAGAAAATTGCAAAAAAAAGGTGATAAAGCCAGAATATTTTTAACTGCTTTGGAGTTATCCCAATGTCAGAAGTTAGCAATGAATGAAATTGCTGAGCAATTAGGGATGAGAGCGCAATATACGGTAACAAAGTTATTGAAATTAAAGGAATTAAGAACAGATGTGCAGCAGGAAATGTTGATAATTTTGAAAGATTCGGTAAAGGAGCAAGCAAAAAAGTATGCTGATGTGGAAACATTGAATAAACTAGATGAACAGCTAACTATTTTCCTTTCATCAGAAATTAGCAAAATTATTGCAAATGCTGAATCCCAATCTCGAACGGCGAAGAATTATTTAACAACTGATATTTTTGCAGAACGTTTATGTGAATACTTGGATATTAGAAAACAGGCGAATAATTAATTATGAATAACTTTACAAGTAATATTTTACTTATGTCTTACCTTGATTTTGACGATTCACCAACATCAGCAATTATTTTATCAGATGATGATATTGACCGAGCCGCAGAAATGAGCGATCGCATTCCCAATCGCTTGAAGCAATGGCAAGTTTATTTGAACTGTTTGGCTTTATCTGCTTTTGAAAAATGGCTAGATGAAAGGGCTGAATCTTTAAATATTAATCTAGATAAATGTACGATTTTACAGCCTGCTTTAGCAAATTTTATTAATGCTGTTGCTAATTTACAAGTTGGGGAATTTAGGGTTTGTTTGATTGCTACTGGTAGTCTCAGTGATGAAATGGTCAGAATACCAAGAGTCATAATTGATTTACCTGAGTTTATTCCCCATTTTTATGTTTTAGTAGAGGTGTTAGAAGAAGAACAAAGTGCAAATGTTTACGCTTTTTTATCCTATCAAGAATTGCTAGAGAGGCAAAATTTAACTTCTCTACAATCAGATGGAAATTATCAACTACCAATATCATCTTTTGATAAGAATCCAGACCGTTTGTTGTTATATTTACGTTGTTTGGAAGTATCAGCAATCTCCTTACCTGCGATTCCTACAAACCGTGCAGAGATTTTAGCAAGGGTACAAAATCGATTACTTGAATTATTACCTGAATTGCGATTGTCGGAACGGGAATTGTCTGATATTTTAACCTGGGAACAAGCAACTGCTGTATTTACCCACCCAGAATTACTGAATTGGATTTATAGTTTGCAGAAAGAAACTTTGCAGCAAGAAAATAATCCTCCTGCAAATACCTTTTTACAGGATTTAATCAAATTAATTACCCAACCAGCAGTTAATGCTGGGCGCTGGTTAGGGAATGAGTTAGATGAGTTAGCCCAGGGACTTTCTTGGGTGCTGTTACCAAGTTTTGTACCAGCTTCAGGAATGCGTCCAATGCGTAGTCCAGAGGAAGAATTTGAGGTAATTGTTACCCAATTGCGACAGAGGAGTTTGGAAATTCCAATCCAAGCGAGGGGTGCGTATCAAGATATATTATTAGCTGGGATTCCTTTGCGGATGTATGCGGTAACTTGGCATTTGCTAGGAGAATCTGAGCAACGGGAGTGGAGTTTATTGTTAATTTTAGGCGCTCCGGCTTTAGCAAGTTTACCTGCTAATATTAAGCTGAGGGTGAGTGACCAAACGGGTATTTTAGATGAGTTAGGATTAAATGCAGAAAGTGAAGATGCTTATATATTTACTCGTGTAGTGGGTAATTGGGATGAGAAGTTTCTGATAAGTGTGAGTTTGATGGATGGGGTTGAGATGACTCTACCTCCGTTTGCTTTTGATTTGGGGAGGTGAAAACATCTATACATTGGCTGGGTAAATTCGCTAAGATGCTGAGATGATAGATCATGATCGCCTGTTTAAAGAACTCCTATCTAACTTTTTCCCGGAGTTTATCGAGCTATTTTTCCCTAATATTAGTGCTGAGTGGGAGCGTGACTCAGTAAGGTTTTTACCTTTGGAAGTAATTACCGATGTGACTGAAGGGGAAAGGAAAATTCTTGATGTTCTCGTACAAGTATCATTTAAAAGTCAGGATGCTTTATTTATTATTCATACCGAACATCAGTCCTATTCCCAAGCTGGATTTAATCAACGGATGTTTACCTATTTTGCTCGTTTGCACGAAAAATACGCGCTTCCCATTTACCCGATTGTTATTTATTCCCACGATAGCCCCAAAACACCGGAACCAAATTCCTACCGTATTCAGTTAGCAAAGAAAGTAATATTAGAGTTTAATTATGATGTTATTCAACTAAATCAACTGCATTGGCAAGATTTTGTGAATCAGCGAAATCCTGTAGCTAGCGCTTTAATGGCAAAAATGCGGATGAGTACAAGCGAACGTCCCCAAGTCAAACTGACATCATTACAATTGTTGACAACTCTTCAACTCAACCCTGCACAAGTACAGTTAATTTCTGGTTTTATTGATACCTATCTCGAATTGAACTCCCAAGAAGAAGTCGTGTTTCAGGAACAACTTGCTAACATTGAAGCAAGAGAGCAGGAGGAAGTTATGCAAATTGTGACTAGTTGGATGCGACAAGGACTCGAACAAGGGGAAAAGCAGGGAGAGTTAAAATTGCTAATGCGACAAATTAACCGTCGTTTTGGGGAAATTAGTCCAGATTTTAAGGGTAGAATTGAGAATTTATCAACCCCTGAATTAGAAAATTTGGGTGAAGCGCTGTTAGATTTCTCTGATGTTGCGGATTTAGAAGCTTGGTTTGAGAGTCTTGGTTAGTTGGGAGTGGAAGTATGCTCAAATTGAGATTCCCTATCGATAAACCACAGAAATGCGCGGGTATCAAGCAACAATCTCATGGTGCATAGTCCTCAAAGTCTGGTAATGGTTCGTCAAAATCATCGGCAATTTTTACTAATCCTTTGGCACTACCAAATTTCGGGCGTGGTACGTTAGTAGTAATTGGTACAATCTTAAAAGCTGAACCGTCACTGCGTGTGATGATGACTTCCTCCCCAGATGCAACTTCTTCAATTAGTTGTGCTAATCGAGTTTCTGCTTCTTGTAAATTAATTTGGTGCATTGATAGTCTCCATTGAAACCCAATATCTTGAATATATCTGATTTCCCTCTAATCCCTTCATTATCTTCCTTCTCCCAAAGTCTTAGAAGAGTGCGGATAAAGATTTTAACTGGATTCCAAAAACCTCGATGACCGTTACCGTTTTGATTCAATAAGTCACCTCCTTAATTCGGTAAATAGGGACACAATTGTCCCCAAATTTATTTTAAATTACTTTTACACCACTTTTGGTGAATAAATTTAACTATTTTTAGAGATTACAGATGATTTATTGCTGAGGATTAAGATAATTTCTCCGTTAGCGATCGCATCCAATAATTGTCCCGTGGAGCCTTCATCATCGTAGATATAGCCTAGACTTTGGGCGATTTCCTTTAACTTGTCTCCTGTCCCTTGGGCTACTCGTGCATGGAGATTTGTGCGATCAAGTTTCTTTCTTCCTGCCATAAGTGTCAACCATGAAATCACAAAAGTGGTTTACATGTATAGAATAGCAAAAGGCATTCATGTTGTAATGCAGGGAATACGAGAAACTTTTTTGACATTTCTTCACAATATCTTTACATTGCCCATAGCCATCAGTGTTTGTACGGTATGTCACCTCAAGGTATCGTAACTATGCTGAGGTTTATTTTTAAGTTTTGCGTAAATTTTGGCATAACCTGGTTTGCCCTCAGAAATACAAGAGATTGAACAAGCAGCTTATAGCGATAAAAGAGGAGTAACCAATGTCTAACCGATTGAAGAGTTTTGCTTTAGCTAGTTTAGTGTTTTCACTGACTTGTGGTGTTGGTTTGGCAGCGAGTGACGTGGTAGTCAAGCATACATTGGCACAAACTGCGGCTAGTTCGGATGGGAAAGCGGAAGCTGATAAGTTGTTTCAGGATGGGGTGCAGCAGTTTCGTCGTGGGGAATATCCGAAAGCATTGCAGACTTATCAACGGGTATTGGAGATTCGGCGAAAACTAGGCGATAAAGCGGGTATTGGTCAAGCGCTGAATAATATAGGGCAGGTTTATAATGGGTTGCTTCAACACGAAAAAGCATTAGACATTTTGCAACAAGCTTTAATAATTCGTCGAGAAATTAAAGACCGCGCTGGAGAGGGAGAAACTCTAGATACTTTGGGTGGGGTTTACCTTGCTTTATTTAAAGAAGAGGAAGCTTTAAAAACTTTACAACAAGCTTTAGAAATTCGTCGTGAGGTTAAAGATAAAGCAGGAGAAGCTGTTACTCTCAGTCGAATGGGGTTTACCTATGTTTTCTTAAAACAACAAGATAAAGGGTTAAAGTTTTTGCAACAAGCACTGGCGATGCATCGAGAATTGGGCGATAAATTCCAAGAGGGACTGACTCTATTTAGGATAGCAGGAGCTTATAACAATATAGATGATAATACTAACGGTTTGGATTGGTTGAACAAAGCTTTAGCTGTGAATCATGAAGTGGGAAACCGCGCTTGGGAAGGTAGATGTTTACAGCAAATAGGATATGTTTATTTTAATAAAAAAGAATATGACAATGCATTGAAATTTTTACAACAATCATTACCGCTCATTCAAGAAGCAGGAATACGTGATTTTGAAGCTAGTATTCTGAGTCGTTTAGGGGATACTTACTTTAAGCAAGAGAAATATGATAAGGCAATTGAACATTATCAAAAAGCATTACCTGTAGCTCGTGAAGTAAAAGATAAATCTCTTGAATCTGAGATTTTAGTATCTTTAGGAAATAGTTACAACAAAGTAAACAACTATGAGCGCGCTTTAGAAGCTTATCAAAAGGCTTTACCCTTAGTGCGGGAATTGAAAAATAAATCAGAGGAAGCTAAAATTCTTTTCCTCATAGGAACACTTTATAGTTTGCAAGGTAAATTTGAACAGGCGATCGCACCTTTAGAACTATCATTACCTATCGCTAGAGAAGTCAAGGATAAATTCCTAGAAGCTAAAATTATTAACCAAATTGCAGGGGTGTATTTCAATAGACAACAACTTGAGCAGGCTATTGAATTTTATCAACAAGCATTAGCCCTTGAACGACAACCACTTAATAACCGTCCTGTGCAATTGGATATTTTATTGCAAATTATGCAATTATACGGGATAAGTGCTATCGAGGCTGGAGGAAAAAAAGATTATTCTCGTGCTATAAGCAAAGCAAATCAAGCGCTGAAATTAGTACCAGAAGCTTTAGATATTGCCAGAGAAATCAAAGATTCAGCAGCAGTAAAAGAAGTGATGAAGATACAAAGTGAAGCTTATTCTTCCATAGGCAGTTTTTACCTGAATATGAAAGAATTAGCAAAAGCAGAAGAATTTATTCAGCAAGGTTTAACAATTGCAAAACAGTCTGGAAATTTAAAAGCCGAGAAATATGCTTTATCTTTTCTAGGTGGAGTTTACATTGCTCAGGGATATAGCGCCAAGGCAATTGAAATAGGTCAGCGAGAGTTAGAAATTGCTCGTATACTTAAAGACCCTTTCTTGGAAGTAAAAGCTTTATTAGGGCTTGCTTCTACATATAATGTTTTGGGAGATTATGAACAAGGTATTCAATTATCACAACAAGCTTTAACAAAATCAGCAGAAATTGATATTCAAAAAGTACCTAAAAATAATCAAGAGTATGCTTTGGGAAGCAAGCCAGATGCTTTAGGACTTTTGAGTTTAATTTACAGTAATCTTGGAGAATATGATAAGGCTCTGGAATTTGCTCAAAAACGTTTAAATTTGGCACAAAGCCTGAAAAAGCCTAAATTAGAAGCTGACGCATTGATTAGTTTAGGCGATGTATACGAGAATATCCAAGAATTTCAAAAAGCAATCGAAATTACCCAGCAAGCTTTGAAAATTGCGAGGAGCATTAATAATTCGGATTTGGAAGCACAGACATTAAAACAAATCAGTTCTATTTATACTGGAAAGGGAGATTATCAACAAGCTTTAGACTCTGCACAGCAAATATTATTAATTGCAGAGAAAACGAAAAATTCAACCCTGAAAATAGATGTTTTAAATCTTCAAAGGCAGGTTTATACTAATCAAGGCAATTATAAGAAAGCTCTGGAATTATTTCAGAATGCGTTGTCAATTGCTAAACAAAATAGTAACTTTGGTTCTGAGTGGATAACTCTTACTGAAATTGGATCATTCTACAAAACTTTAGGAGATGAACAAAAAAGCACTGAATATTTCCAACAATCACTTACCCTAGCCCAAAAGATAAAAAATCCTCAGTTTGAAAGCGTAAGCTTATTCCTTCTTGCTTATAGTTACTTTGGTAAAGACCAACCAGAAAAAATAATTGAATATGCAAATCGAGGTTTAGCTATTTTACCAAAAATCAAAATGATTCCAATAGAAATAATAGGTAATTATGTACTTAGTCTTGGTTATGGTGAGTTAAATAATGAGCCAAAAGCAATGGAAGCATCCCAAGCTAGCTTAGAACTTGCAAGAAAGTCGAAAAATCCTAGCCATGAAAAGGATGTACTTTCATTTATAGGAGGTTTACAGCGTAAGTTTGGTCAAAAACAAGAAGCTATTCAAACATATAACCAAGCATTAGCAATCAAAATCCAAGCAAAATCTGTAGGTGCTGATTCTGGTATTTATGCTGGCTTAGGTCGTACTTATGCTGAATTAAATCAACCTAATGAAGCAATTAAAAACTATCAAGAAGCAGTCCAGCGAATCGAAGTAGTAAGAAGTAAGATTCAAGAAATTACACCAGATTTACAAAAATCTTTCTTCCAAACAATTGTCGATTTTGATGGATTCACACCAGCCCAAGTATATCGTCAGTATGCAGATTTATTATTACAGCAAGGACGTACAGCAGAAGCAACACCAATCATAGAAATACTGAAATATATAGAAGCTCAAGAGTATTTCGGCAAACCAAGAGCAATTAATAGTACTTTAAATGATAAACAAATCGCCTTGGGTAAGGAATTAACGAAGCTAGAAAGTATCCCACGAGAGAGGCGTGATAATAAGCAGCAACAGCGTATTATTGAATTGCGAAAAATGCAAGAAAATCTCATAAAAGAATACGGAGAATTTGTTAAAAGTCCAGAAGTTGCAAAACGAATTGAAGAATTACGTCAACTTACGGGAGGAAAGAATTTAGACCCAGATGCACAAGCAAGAAGTTTACAAGATAATTTAAAAGAGCTACAACAAGATGCTGTAATTATTTATCCCTTGGTTCTAAAAGATCGTTTGGAACTAGTATTACTTACCCCTTATGCTCCTCCAGTTCGTCGTACAGTAGCAGTTTCGCAAGATGAACTCAATAAAACAATTGAAGATTTTCGTCGTGATTTGCAAAGTCCTGGTACCAATGCCAAAGTGAATGCGAATAAACTCTATCAATGGCTAATTCAACCACTGGAAGCTGATTTAGCAGAAGCAAAAACTAAAACAATTATTTTTGCTCCCGATGAAAGATTACGTTATATTCCTCTAGCTGCTTTACATGATAGTAAACAATGGCTAATTGAGCGTTATAACATCAATAATATTACAGCTTTGAGTTTGATGGATTTAAATGCAAAACCTCAAAAGAAACAAGACATTTTAGCTGCTGCATTTACAGATGTTAATCGTAATATAACTGTACCTTTGGGGACAAAAATAGCAACTTTTAGAGGATTGAAATATGCAGGGAAAGAAGTAGATGAAATTACAGCAACTTTTTCTGGGAGTACTAAACTTTTAGACAAACAATTCAATACTAATATCCGATTAATGATGAATGATTACTCAGTAGTACATCTGGCAACTCATGCCGCATTTGTCAAGGAAAATCCAGACAATTCTGTAATTATTTTGGGTGATAAAGTTTTAGGTGATAGACAATTAGATGATCAAGATAATAAACAATATTTTACTTTGCGAGATGTCAAATCTTGGAATCTCACAAATGTTGATTTAGTCGTCCTGAGTGCTTGTGAAACTGGTTTGGGTGGTTTTGGGGATGGTAAAGAGATTTTAGGTTTTGGTTATGCGATGCAACAAACGGGTGCTAAAGCTGCGATCGCATCTCTGTGGAAAGTTGATGATCCTAGTACGTCTCAACTAATGCAACTGTTTTACCAAAAGCTTGCTACTGGCACGACTAAATCTGAAGCATTACGTCAAGCACAATTAGGCTTACTAAAAGGCAATAACTCCACAAGCAGAAACTCCGAACAACGTAGTATTAAAGTGAATATACCACCCGGTATATCCTCAAGAAATGAACAGGCTCAAAGCGGCTATTCACACCCATACTACTGGGCACCATTTATTTTAATTGGTAATGGACTTTAAAAATTAATAGAGGTGCAATTACTTGCATCTCTGCTAAATATTAAATAATTAACTACAAATTATGAATAACTTTCATCTCAAAGTGCAACGCATCGAACAGGTTTGTTTATTTGAATTAACTTGGGGAACCGCTCAACGTCTCAGTACCAAAATTCCCTATCCCGAAAACTTGACATTTCTCTATCAAGAATGGCAACGCACCTATCTAAGTTTTTACAAAACATCTTTACGAGGAAGGGTAGCAAATTCCGGCACTCTTCAAACACCAAATCCTGATTGGCACGCCAAATTAGTGCAAGCAGAGGCAAAATTTCTATCTGAATTTCATAATTGGCTACGTAGTAGTGAACTATATGAAATTAGGTCAGTAATAACTCAAATATCGCTATTATCAGCAAATTCTCAATCAACAAATATTAACCTTTTCCTGACTTGTGATGCCCTAGAATTAGCACGCTTACCTTGGGAAAGTTGGGAAATTTGTACAGAATTAGCTTTTTCGGTTGGCAAAATTAATATTGTTCGTAGTCCTGTCAATATTCATAAATCAGTAGCTAAACAAAATCATACTCGTCGCGGGATAAATAGAGTTTTAGTAATTTTAGGCGATGATACGGGCTTAAATTTTGACGCAGAAAAGAAAGCAATCCAAAAACTGAAACGTATTGTTGAAATTAAATTTATTGGATGGCAGCCAGGAAAAAATATTGACGAACTTAAAGCCGAACTCAAGGAAGCTATTGCATCAGAACAGGGTTGGGATATTTTATTATTCGCTGGTCATAGCAATGAAACAAGATTAACAGGTGGAGAGATTTCAATTGCTCCCAATACAACTTTATCAATTAGTGAAATCATACCTTTATTAAATAAAGCTCTAGAAAAAGGTTTACAATTTGCTTTATTCAATTCCTGTAATGGTTTGAGTATTGCGAACACACTGATTGATTTAGGATTAAGTCAAGTAGCTATTATGCGTGAACCAGTTCATAATAAAGTTGCTTCCGACTTTCTGCTACATTTTCTCCAAATATTGGCTCAATATAAAGATGTGCAAGAAGCCTTAACATCAGCTTGTCAGCATCTGAAATTAGAAGATAATTTGACTTATCCGAGTGCATATCTTATTCCTTCTTTATTTCTCCATCCAGAGGCAAACTTATTTTGTTTGAGGTGGGGTTTGATAGGAGATTTACAAAAAAAAATCCCATCCAAAATAGAAATTATTGCTATTTCAACTTTATTTCTTTTTTTTAGCTCGCAGTTACCAAATAAGATGCAGGATTATTTATTAGCACAGCGTTTAAAAACACAGGTTATTTACCGTCAATTAACAGGACAAATTCAAGCAAAAGGAACTCCCCCAGTTCTATTAGTACAAATTGATGAAAAATCCCTTAGAGATGCAACTAAAGACTCAAAACTGTCCGATGCAAGACAGATGGATAGAAAATATTTTGCCAGAATAATTGATAAACTGCGAGCAAAAGGTGCTAGGGTAATCGGCATTGATTATTTATTGGATAGATACCAGGGAGAAAATGATAAAGTATTAGCAAAATCTCTTCAAAGTGGAGTGAATTCATCTCAGTCAACCTGGTTTGTTTTGGCAGAAACTAATGCTGGCACTGGAGAAAGGCTGAAAGTTTTACCTGAAATTGCTAGCCCTAATTGGACTTTGCGCGGAGAAATAGAAGTTATACCCGGTTATATGCAACTTTTATCCCCAGCAGATAAATATAAATCCCCATTATACTTTTCTAATTTATTAGCAATATCCCATCAGTTACAGAAGCTAGAATCACAAACAGCTATCACAACAAATAAAAAACAACAGGGAGTGATTACAGTTGCAGATACGCAACCACTACAACCACCCCAACCTCAATTAAATAGTAAAACAAGCTTCAGTCAGCAGATTGAACAGTTTCTTAAGGAAAATAATCTTAAGCATATAACTAGCTTGACATCACCGCGAATTCATTTACAGCCAATCACAGAATTTAGCTATTATTTTAGTCAAATGTGGTTACATCCAATAGTTGATTTTTCTGTACCTCCAAATCAGGTATATCGCACTATTCCCGCTTGGCAATTATTAGAAAATAACAACAAAAATCCAGCTATATCTAACCTCGAAAATCAAATAGTTATCATTGCACCTGGGGGCTATGGTGAAGCAGGAATGTCGAAAGATGGCGAAGATAACTTTAATTTACCTCCTGCAATAGAATTATGGCGGCGCTTAGAAAACCCTGAAAATAGCAATGAAGTATTAACTGGCGGTGAAATTCATGCATATAAAGTACATCATTTATTGAAAAATAGAATAGTTATACCTATCCCAGATTTATGGATGATTTTAATTGCGGCTGTGCTTGGTAAAAGTTTATATTTTGTAATACAAAAAAATCCCCGTATCCAGTTACAAATTTTATTAGCTTCTGGTGCATTTACAGCAGTTTATGGTGTGGTCAGTTTGCAAATTTATCTTTCGTCAATCGCGGTGATTTTACCTTGGTTTTTACCATCACTGACAATTTTCTTATACATAATGCCAGCATTTTTAAGGAAAAAAGTTAATGAATAATTTCAATTATTTCAAGCCTTGCCTATTACTTTTGACGATAAATATTACTTGTTTGCCTTTATTACCTAACCTGAATTCAAAAGCGGAAACAAAAAAAACGAACCCTCTTCTTTCTTGGGTTAATATTTTCTTACCTTTATCGAAACCAAAACCCCCTGTTAAACCACGTAAAGCTGTTGGTCGCCCTATTCCTAATAGTTCATTTGCACCACGTTCTGTTTGTATGATATCCCCAGATGCTCCTATGGATAAAACCAGAGTTGTTTGGAATAACCGTCCTTTATTTCTCTGGGAAGGGAACCCTCTCGAAGTAGGCTTAAATCAGGATAGAAAAACAAAGCTTTGGACTCAGAAAATCATACCAGGACAGCAATTTATAAACTATACAGGAGAGTCATTACAACCAGGTTTAAAATATGTTTGGGTGGTGTCGAATAAAGATTCTGCAACTGGAGAAATGCAGGTGACTGCGAATATTCCATTTAAAGTTATGGAAACACAACAGCGCGATCGCATTACCAATGAATTAAAATCTCTAGAGAATCAATATAAGGGAGCTAATGGGGAAGCGATCGCACTTGCTAAGGCTGACTATTTTATACAGCAGGAATTATGGGCTGATGCGTTACAGCAAGCTTACTCCGTAGAAAAGCCTTCTGCTGAGTTACTTAAAGTACGCCAATCCATTCTACAACAGATGAAAACAGAGTGTGAGAAGCCGCCGCAATAAGTAGAGAGTATTTAAAAACCAGTAATTATATTTTTAGAAGATGCTCAGATAAATTATCTGGGTATTTTTATGTGTGTTTTTAACCCAGGTTTTCGGGAGAGACAAAAACTCTGAGAAAAGAAAAATAGTATCGAAATTTTTTAGGAAAATATCAAATAGCTTAAAGCCTTATTTCATAAGAGTTGTGAGCTAAATCATGAGCTAGTTTACCAATACTTATTCAGAAAAAAATTAAATTTTGGCATATCCTCTCAAAGCTCAGAAATACTTACTAACGAAGAGACAAAGGAGAATAACCAAAAGTAGAAAGAAACAAATTTTGGCATATCCTCATGTTCTCTAGAAATACATATCCCTGTGAGCGAGCAAAATATAAATGCATCGGGTGTATTGATTGTTCTCAGTCAATATTTCATTCATCTAATTCAACCCAACATCAATAAATATCAAGGAGTAGACAAAATGAAAAGCTTAAAATTAGCAGCAGTTATCGCAATCGTTGGAACAATGCTTTTTATTCCCAAAACTTTTGCAGGTAGCCTAAGCGATTCTAATGCTGTGCTTGTGACCTGACGGGGCGACAAAAATCGCTAGGAGGCAGATAAAATAAGCCTCATAGCTCTCAATCCTCGTTGATAATACTTTCGCTTATTGATATTAAATTTCATTAATTCGGTTACTAATTCTATACAAGGTTCCATAAAATTGACCCAATTATTGCCGTATAAGCCGATATAAAAACTGCTATGTCGCCTTTGGGTTCGCCCATATTCTTTAACACGACCAACATATTTCTGTATTCCTTTACGTTTTATTTCTTGTCCTTGAATTGTGGCAGAAGTGTAAGCAATCGCAATCAATGTAATTAGAACAATTAACCGTTCACCAGATACATTAGTCCCCTCTAGATTATAACCACCACTCTTAAAGTCTCGAAACATTTCCTCAATATCAAATCTTTTTTTATAGTAAGCGATCGCCGACTCTAAACTATCTAAATTTGTTAAAATAAACCATCCTTCTTCGGGTGCCACTCCCAAGATTTTCCGCTTCCATTTACATGCAAGATTAAAGCTTGTAAAACCTTGAGATTTTGTAACTTTTACTCCTTTCAAAAAGAAAGAGACACCTGGAGATAATCCTAGCTCATTTAATTCTAACCAAATATCTGTTTGCATCTCAACTAAATGATTCTTTTTAATACGAAGACAGAAGTAAATGCTTCTTTCTCTAAGCCAGTTTGCCAGTTTTATCGAACAAAATTCTCGGTCTCCTAATACGCAAATTTTATGATTTTTGAAAACTGGTAAAACTTTAGAAATAATTGCTGTTTGTTCATTAATATTACTACTACCTAATTTGGGTAATAATTCAAAATATACTGGAAACGCTCTTTTATCCCAAACAACACTAACCATAAACAAATTTACACAAGCCCAATTTGTACGGTCAATTACTACATGAACTATTTTTTCGGAGGTGAATTCTGTCTCTAACCATGTGGTAACAATCGGGAACCAAATTTTTTCAATTGAGAGGTTTGGTAATGATAGAAACCTCTGTATTCTCTTTCTCCGGCTTTCAAATGTAATTGGAATTGGTAGAACTGTAGCTAAGGTTTCCAAACTAACTTTTTTAATTGATTGCAGCAGGGCAATCAAAATTTTAAGAAAGATGTAATCCGCAAGGCTGAGTTGACTTTTTAAATGTTTTTGGTACAATTCAGGCAACATTATCATTAGATAGGTCTTCTTGACATAACTAGACCTATCTTTTCTTACCACGAATCGCTACACTCTTTACCAAATAAGCTTTCTAGACTGTTTTGTCGCCCCGTCAGGTATCGCGGACATGATTTTCGCTCAATACTTTCCACATCCATGCAATTTGTTCTTTCGTATTTATCCAAGCGGGTACGGTATCAGCCATTGTGAGAACACCGCAGACTTTATCTTTGATGTAGGTGCGATTGGTGCATTGACGGTGTTCGGGACAGCTACTTTTTCCTCTTTCTCCCGCGATTAAAATTGTTGTTGAATGTTTGAATGAATTTTGAATTTCTATTAGTTGCAATCCACTATTATTATCTTCCTTTAATACCAGAAGTTGAGGAATCTGTGGAGGGCTATATTTATTAAATCGACTCCACAACCACGACCATAATTCAATCTCATTGAGGGGTTGTATTTCCAATCCAGCTTTTGTGTTAAACAGCATTTCCCATTGTAGAAAACTCTCTGTATAAGCTTTCATCAAAACTTGACTAAGGAGTTGTTCCTGTCGCTGGGAAATTCGTCCGGTAAAGTTATCTAATAAAAAACGCCCCGATTTTGCTACTTGGTAAATTAATTTAGATAAAAGGTCGATTCTATTTTCTCCTAATGCATCCGCAGTCCAAGTACAGAACATAATTTGTTGCCAAGTTGACCTTGTTCCTTTTTGCGTTAATTCCTGGATTCGAGCTTGTTCGTTACGAATTAAAATAGTTGGGAGTGGTAAAGAGGAATTTTGGGCAAGTTGATCAAGTTGTTCCTGTCTAATTGAATCATCGGAATATCTTCCCAAAAGGAAAGTACATTTCTCTCCGGGAAGGATAGATTTCATCGCTTCGGAAATTCCAGTTGATATTGCAGTAATTTCTTCCGAGTAAAGTTGGTCATGAATTCCCTTAATTTGAAATGCAAAAACCACTTGAAATTGATTTTCATCGGCAATATCACCTTGATTTAATAAAAACCCTCCGATACAGCGATTATCCCTTTCAATCCGAATCATACAGCAAAGGTCAAGTTCGTTTTCAAAGGGAATATACTGTGATTTTTTATTATCTGAATCTTGGTAATCTATAATCGGTATTTGCGCTTTCATAATCTTCTTTGATGTCTTAATTTTCTGCGAATACTGCGAGAATATAAAGGGGATATATAAATTGCTCCACCACTCATCCAATTTCTACCTTTCGGTTGACGAAAACGATTGACGTATTTATCTGGGTCTTTTCCCGTCACAAACCACCAACTAATAATCAACCAAAAACTAATAACTGCGACTTTAGGAATCCCCCAACCTAGTAAACCGTCAAAGATAAAATAGGAAATTGTGATAATTGCCAGCCACGGCATAATTTGATTGGCTGGAACGGGACCAAACCCTGCTTGTTTTCCTAATATTCTGTTTACCTTGATTACTTCTCTCTCTTGCAAGATTGCTCACCCTCCTGTTGTAGTTCCGTTTCCGATGAACAGGAATGTGATAACATCGATGGTTAAAATTATTCCAATTGCTAGACCAGCTTGAGTAGCTATTGGTCTCCAATCATTACCTTGCTGTGCTTGGTTATAAGCAAATAATGCTGCAACTCCTACTAATAGTAGAAACACCCCACGAATCGCATTAAAAACTAGCGCGATCGCTTGCGGGTCAATAGAACTTGTTCCCCCTGTTGAACTTTGTTCGGCGATGTTTGTAAGATATTGTTCTAATCCACTCAAAAATATTGCCTGGGCTGGCATTTCAAAGATTGTCAAGGTTGCTGTGATGGCGATAATTAACCCTGATATTTGCCAAAAATGAATCTTGTTTTTAACTAAATTATTCAAGTAAGGTATAAGGATAATTAATCTATTTAAGCAGTAGAAAAATAGCGATAAAGACAGGATGATTACGACTAGCAATGGTTCGTGAATAGCTAAATAAATCAATCCAACTCCAATAGATAAGCCTGCAATGCTATCAGCCTGATTCCACCTAATTATCTTCATGATAATGAATGTATTTGGGTTATTGTTAGGATATTGATATGGGTATTTTGTAGACATAATCAATTATTTATATCTCCAGATAAGACTCAGTAATATTGTTTACAGTTGTTTTTGGCTGATGTGGAACTGTGGATTTACAAACAAGATTTAAAGATTGAATTTGTCTTTGGTTGAAATCGCACTGTTCAATACTCCAACAGTTGTATTTAGCGTCAATTAAATTTGCAATAAATACTGGTTGTATTGAGTCAGCAGCAGAGGTAATTTCAAATCCTTTCAACGAGGCAGATGAAATCGTATCTCCAAATCCATCTGTTTGAGCAGCTTCAAAGTAAAAATGGTATTGTTTATTGGATTCTGGGTCTTTCCATTTAAAAGATTGGGGAGAATCACCCGCTTTCAAAGTCATAAATTCTTCTGGTAGAACTTGTTGAAAGCGTTTAATTATTGCTAATCCAGCATTTTGAATATCTGGTTTATCTTCAGCTTGCAGGGTATCAGTGACAGAAATTCCTGTTTTTAACCCCAATCCAGTTAGCATTAACCCATTTATTTCATGTTGATTTGCTAACTGACTAACTGCGTTGATTAAGCCAGGATTTCTTTTCTTTAATCTAGAAGTAGGCGTTTCAATTATTTGATTAATCTTTGAATCATTTGGATTGATAATGTGTTGGTCTTCGACTTGTAAGCCAGGATTTAGGATTATTTCACTTGGCGATGATGACGGAATAGTAAGCTTTCCTTGTCGGTTTGTGGCTGCTATCTCAATCTTTGTAGTCGCTTGTGAGTAAGGAATAATATCACCGTGATTCGAGTCGATATTAATTTCCTGTGCTTTAAAAGGAATAGTGGGAGTAGTTTTTTCCGGGTCATCTACAAACGAAAAATTAAACCCAGTTAATAGATTTTCTGTGAAAACAAGGTTTATTTGTATTTCTCGACCGTGTTCTAAACTAACTTCTTTCAATGCAGCTTGTAAATCTTTGATATCAGTTAATTTCTGTCGATTTTCCAAAACCTGATTCGCGATATCGGAAATATACTCTAAATCATCAGGGTTAGTAATTAAATTGTTCATAGTTTCCGTATAAGTAATCTTAGTTACATGTACTTATCACTCGGCTTTATCCTCCTAAAATTCTGGCTTTTGAGTTCTGAGTACTGAATTCTTACAACGTTATTTTAATTTCCTTGCTTCTACGAATTTCTTAACTCATGATGTAAATAGTTTTACAACCATTGATGTAAAAGCATCTATCACTATTGATGTAGACCTCATAGACATTTCCCTCTGAAAGCATTGTGAGATAAGGGTTTTGAGTCAATGCTGTAGCTGATATTTTTTGGATATTTCAATTTATGCTAGTTGTTTAAGCGGAGATAATTATGTATAAATATCTCTAGGAGTAAATTCACTTAAATTTTTTCTAGTCAATCACATTCCTTACTCATTAATCACAACTCAAAAATAGAAATTATTCTGACTGCTGACTTCTTACTAAAAACATTTCCCAATTTTATTCTTCGCGGTTAAGGTAATGTTTCACTTAGTCACAAAACAACAAGCATCAGAAAAACTCAATATGAGTTTTTCCACTTTGAAAAAGTATCGTTTAGATGGAACTTGGATTGAAGGAACCCATTG
Source organism: Calothrix sp. NIES-4101 (assembly GCA_004296455.1). Taxonomy (GTDB): domain Bacteria; phylum Cyanobacteriota; class Cyanobacteriia; order Cyanobacteriales; family Nostocaceae; genus Brunnivagina. Next base: position 779,469 of record AP018280.1, on the reverse strand, counting down.
GGTAAAGCTCAACAACCGTTGTATTCGCTATAATTTGGAGCTGATTCAAGATTGGTTGCACAATCGCCAAGACCCGATTACGCACCATCGGGCAATTGATTTATATCATGCAAGTTTGGCAAGTAATCAAAAACCTAATTCTCAAAATTTGCAAGTTGTAATTATCAAATAATTAGCGAATAAGTATTTGCATATTTTTTTAATTTGTTGCGGCATTGGTATCATTTGCCGTTCCATTTTCATGCGTCCATAGCTTACTCATCTTTCTACTTTTATCAGTTAAAATTTGGAGGTTATTATGAATGCAATCGATTTTTGTGACACAAATTTTCAAGACCATCACTGGGAGGAGTGGCTAGCAAGTGGGGTTGATAGGGAAATTATTACCCTCAATGTCAAATCCCTTGAAGGTACAACTCCTTACGAATATCTGATTTACAGTCCTAAAATCTCACGTCGAAATGATGGACGTTTGCGCGATCGCGATTTGAAGAAATATTGCCACATTGAACACGGGGGTTGGTGGTGTAGTGGAATTGACCCACTCGATGAATATAATCTGATGATGTGGGGCTGCTTTAAACCTGATAAACCCAGACGTGACCCTAGTAAGGAAAGCAAATATATCAAGTATGAGCATCCGTATAAAGAACCCACACGGGCATTCTTTTTACAAGTTTCCAACGCTGCTTGGACATTGGTTTCTCGTTATAGCGGAATTGAAGTGAAAAGTGAAGATTGGAAGCACCCTTGGGGATTTTGGTATTGGGTTTGGCGAAAAAATGTGCCGATTGTAATTGTCGAAGGTGCGAAGAAAGCAGCTTGTTTGTTGACTGCTGGGTATGCAGCGATCGCTATTCCCGGAGTCAATGCAGGTTATCGAACTCCCAAGGATGAGGATGGAAATATCATCGGTAAACCCTTTCTCGTACCTGATTTGAAGCATTTTGCAACACCATATAGAAGGGTAACTATTTGCTTCGACCACGACAAGAAGCCGGAAACTGTTCAACGGGTAAGAACTGCGATTAAGAGAATGGGGAAATTGCTTGCTGTTGAGGGATGAGATGTTCGGGTTATTGATCTACCTGGTCCGGAGAAGGGAGTTGATGATTTTGTTGTATCCCAGCGCAAAATTGCTCTAAGTATCACCCCAGAAAACTCTGAAACAGAAGGAGAGGATGCTTTTTACGAGCTTTACTACTACGCTGAAACACTGGATTTATGGCAGATTCGACTGCATACCTTGTTGACTTATCAAATTGCAATAAAACTCACTCAAAAATACTTGGAGCAGATTCAAATGTCAGACAGTGAAAAACTAATTGTCCTCAAATCTGCAAAAGGGACGGGTAAAACTCAATGGCTAGTTGGTGAAGTTGCCAAAGCCCACGAGCGCAATCGCAGAGTATTAATTATTACCCATCGAATTCAACTGGGAGAGGCGTTATGTAAACGGTTTGGGGTGAATTACGTCACGGAAGTTCGTGATTCTGGAACTGGTGATTTGCTCGGTTATGGAGTCTGTATCGATTCTCTACATCATCAAAGTCAAGCTCGATTCAACCCCAATGATTGGCACAATGACACAGTAATCATCGACGAGTGTGACCAGGTATTTTGGCATCTCCTCAATTCGGGAACTGAAGTCGCAAAACGTCGCGTTGCCGTACTGAAAAACCTCAAGCTACTGATTCAAAATGTATTGGGTAGTCCGGAAGGAAAGATTTATCTTGCTAGTGCTGATGTGTCGGATTGTGATGTTGATTACGTACTATCTTTGGCTGGAGAGATTCAGGTAAAACCATTCATCATTGTCAACGATTACCAACCGCAAGCTGGTAAGTGCCACATCTACAAAGGTTCCAATCCCAAGGATTTAGTCGTAGCGCTGGATAAAGCGATTGCTACAAGTAAACAAACTCCAACTCCAGGGGACGAGTCTAAGAGTAATGAACAAGACGAATCTTATACTGCATCTTCCCATCTGCTACTTTGTTCTGCTCAGAAGGCAAAATCAAAGTGGGGAACTCAAGCATTAGAAGAAAGATTTCGTCGCAAATTCCCAGATTTGAAGATTTTGCGAATCGATAGTGAGTCTGTTTCTGACCCTAATCACCCTGCTTACGGTTGCATTGCCAATCTTAACCAAATCCTCACTGAGTATGACTTAGTAATCGCTTCCCCAAGTCTGGAAACCGGAGTATCGATTGATATTCAAGGTCATTTCCAAGCAGTGTGGGGAATATTCCAGGGAGTACAGTCAGCCAATTCTGTTCGGCAAATGTTGGCAAGATTACGGGAAAATGTCGATCGCCACGTTTGGGTGAGAAGTAACGGAGTTGGAACTGTGGGAAATGCCTCCACATCAATGGGTTCACTTCTGGCGAGTCAACACGCAGCCACCAGAGCAAATATTGCTTTACTTTCCGAAGCTGATAACGCAGATTACAGTTGCATTGATGAGAAGTTTCAACCCGAATCCCTGCAAAATTGGGCAAAACGAGCTTGTGTAGTTAATGCTCAAATGCACCACTATCAGGATTTTGTTTTCAAGGGTTTGGCAGAAGATGGCTATGAAATTATCGATGCACAGAAGATTCCCGAAGTTGAAAGTCAAGGGATTTTTGAAGAGGTCAAGCTGATATCCCGTGAATTAAAGCTGGATGAATACAAAGCTGTGGCAGATGCAGAGGATATCTCGGAGTCTGGGCTAAAAAAGTTGCAGGACAAGAAAAATAAGACGAAGATTGAGAGGTATCAGGAGCGAAAAGCATTGCTGCAAAAACGTTATGGGGTTGAAGTGACCACTATACTGGTTTGGAGGGATGACGATAATTGGTATCCTCAATTGCGGCTGCATTATTTCATGACTTTGGGACGAGAGCTGCTTCCTGCAAGGGATGCTGCTACAGCAAAGATGCAAATTGAAGCTGGTGAAAATGCGATTTGGAAGCCGGATTTTAATCGATCGCTCCTATTGGCTAAGGTGTTGATGTTGGAGGATTTGAATATTCGCTATTTTCTAACACCTGGGGTGATGTTTCGCGGTTCCGATGCTGCGACGCAGAAACTTAAGCGGGTGGCAGTTGAGAATCGGTACGTTATCAAAAATTACTTGGGGGTTTCAGTGTCCGAAGGGATGACTCCGATGGCAATTGTTCACACCCTGTTAGATAAATTGGGGTTGAGTTTGTCCTATGTGGGACGATTGGGAAGTAGGGGGAAACGGGAACGGGTGTATGAATTTGTCGAACCCAAAGATGGACGGGATGAAATTTTTACCAAATGGTTAAAAAGTTCTGGGAGTGTCCAGGGGACATAATATATAGTAATTGTTTGGGTTTAGTTGTCACCCCTGGAGATATGAGGGTGCGATGCTCCAAAAGAGCCGCTACGCGAACGCCAAATCAGAAAGTGCGATCGCGACTTGGGTGATAAGTCCACTTAGTTTTCCCCGCATCGTTAAACAGTTGTAGGATGGGTGTCCAGGGTGAATAGATATAGTAATTATTTTGGTTGTCACCCCTGGAAGTATGAAGTGCAATCGCGTTTATAGGGAAGATGCGTTGCAACGCCGGGTAATCAGTCCACCTCATGGTTAAAAAGTTGGTGAGTGGGTGTCCAAGGGTAATAAATATAGTAAGGATCGTGGATTAAATAAGGTGTAATACTGCCAATAATATCAGTACACTAGAAGGGTAAATTGAGAACTGGTAAATGATGCACCCTTACCCTGGTGAAATTGAAGTTCAAATGCAACGATATTATGAATCGTTGTCGGAGAAGGATTGCCGCCGATATGCAGCAATTGAAGCAGTAAAATTAGGGTACGGGGGACAGGCATACATCCGTCGCTTGCTGGGATGCCATCACGAAACCTTACAATTAGGCTTGCGAGAACTTGAGGACGAAACGGCGCTTGGGCAGGAGAGGATTCGCCAACCCGGAGGTGGACGGAAATCAGCCTTCGAGACAATTGTTGGATTAGACGAGGCGTTTTTGCGAGTGTTGGAGAGGCACACAGCAGGTTCGCCGATGGATGAAAGTGTCAAGTGGACCAATCTCAAGCGTCATGAGATTGCAGGATTGCTGGGAAATGAAGGAATCGAAGTGAGTGTGACAGTGGTAGACCAGTTGTTGGAGAAATATAACTTTCGTAAACGTAAAGCAGTAAAGACCCTGGCAACAGGAGAGAATCAATATCGCAACGAGCAATTTGAGACGATTGACCAACTTAAGCACTCTTATCAAACGGCAGGTAATCCGGTCATGAGTATGGACACCAAAAAAAAGAATTAATTGGGCAGTTATACCGGGAGGGACAACTATACACTCAAGAAACGATAGAGGTGTTTGACCATGATTGGCCAACGCTTGCGACTGGAGTTGCCATTCCCCATGGGCTGTACGATATAACAGACAATGTGGGTTATATCCAGATTGGCATCAGCCACGATACCAGTGAATTAGCCTGTGACTCAATTCGCTACTGGTGGAACACCTATGGTAAGACGCGTTATTCTTTGGCAAATTCAATTTTGCTGTTATGTGATGGTGGCGGTAGCAATAGCTCTCGCTATTACATCTTCAAACAGGACTTACAGGCATTAGTTAATGAACTGGGCATCGAAATTCGTATCGCTCATTATCCGCCCTACACCTCCAAGTATAATCCGATTGAGCATCGTTTGTTTCCTCATATCTCTCGCGTTTGTCAGGGGATGATTTTTGAGAGTATCCAGACTGTAAAAGACTTAATGGCAAAGGCAACCACTCGCACAGGACTCAAAGTTTTTACAACGATTCTCGATAAAACCTATCAAACGGGTCGAAAAGTGGCTGAAGATTTCAAATCAAACATGAAGATTGTTTTTGATGAATTTTTGCCCCAATGGAATTACACCGCTAAACCAGAATTACACTTTATTTAATCCACGATCCTTAGTCTCAATTTACTTGCTTGAATCCACACCAATTACTCGTTTAGCTCAAGAGTTATTTACCGACCAAACCACCCTGACTAGAAATCTAAATTTACTGGAAAAGCGAGGTTTAGTAGCGATCGCACCTGGTGAGGATCGACGAGTTAAGTTGGTATCCCTGACCTCGGAAGGGAAAGCGGTTTTGACAGAGGCTATACCTTTGTGGGAACAAGCTCAAGCTGAAGTGATGCAACACTTTGGAGAGGATTCGTGGAAAAGCTTATTAGCGCTTCTGTCTGAGGTGAAAGCCGTAGGTTAATTTTAAAATTTGCCTAAAACATGTATATACATATATTAATTACAATACCTTCGCCAAAATTATGAACTGCTAGAACAAGGATCGGCAGGGTGGATACGTCCTAAATTGGTAACTCTGTGAAAAATATTTGCGAGTAAAACTGGGTCAGGTTTTTCCGGAAGGAGTTTTATAGTTTCCTCAACATATTTATAACCTCGGAAGATTGCCTTAAGGTCTGTAATACTAAAATCAGGGTTAAATTTACGGAAGTGAGAAAGCAAAACTTGCGAAATATTAACCATGAAAAATGCCAAATTTGCAGCGTTTGTTACTGCATTTTTCCCAACATTCATAAAGTCTTCGAGTCCAAAAAATTGTTTAGCATCGCGAAAATTAAATTCGATTTGAAATCTCAAACTGTAATAATCAATCACATGCACATAACTTAAACTCAACTCAGTTGAAAATAAAACAGCATGAGTTCTATGTGATGTTACAATATTTGTCCGCACTATAATTACAACATTTAATGTTTGAGAAAATTCTTTATGGAGAAGTTGAGTTTGATAAAAATCTGTACGAATATTCTCAACAGTCTCAGTTTTTTTGAGAAATTTATCTGGTATAAATGAATAGTCAATTCTATCACCGTATTTACGACGGCATTTACGACTAGGGTCTGGATTTTCATAGGGGATATACAAGGCAGAGTCGTAGCGCATCTTAGAAATTAGTTGTAAGCCCATTTGCCGAGTCATAACCACGGCATTATTATTTCCAAAATGACCATCCAATACCAAGTAAGTTAGCGGTAAAAATTTACTTAATTTTTTGAGCAAGTCCTGAATTAGAATACGAATACGTAGAAGCTCTGAGGTAAAAACTACTTCTGTTTTATCTTTATTCTTACTTCCCTTTGGTCGCCCGCCCTTCTTTTTTGGGACTTCTTGATTTGGTTTTTCTTTAGGCTTTTTTGTCTCTTCTGTTAATTTTGCTTGCTTCTCAACTTTTGGTTTGATTACTTGTTCAATCCTGATAGGAAATGCTTTCCTTTGTTCAATACTGACCAAGGATAATGCAAAAAATGATAATCCCTGTATTGGTTTGTCATGCAAAGATGAATAAAATTTATCGACCCCATAACTTTTTTTTCCTGCTTTGCTTACTACTACTTCATCTCCTGCTAATAGGTATGTTTCTTTTTGGCAAAATATATGTTCTCTAAAAAATACCCAAAATAACCCTGCCCAAGGTAATGAATGAGCAAAAAATCGCTGTATTGTTCTATAGCTTCCGCCCTTTCCACACCACCGTGATATGCCCAGCATTGTTATTCTTCCACTCATTGCTAGCATTGCTGATATAATTCTGCTCCAACGCCTCAAAGTTGTTCTGGTCGTATATCGTTGCAAGCATTCCAACAGTGCTAATATATCTGGCATGGGCTTTCTGTGTTTCTTGAGTTGTGGTTGTGGTAAACAATAACTCTACTACGGAAAGCCCTCTTTATTTTGGCGAAGGTATTGTTAATTAAAGGGGATATAATGGCTAAGTTTGATAATCATCCAACTGTAAAATGGTGGCGTGAACAGTCTGTTAGTAATGTGCCAACAAGTAGAGTTAAATTGAATGCTGATTCTTTGCGATCGCTCTGCTTAGAAATGGGTGCTGATGACGTAGGATTTGTAGAGATTGGTAGAGATGCAATTTCTGACCAACTTCCAGATATTTTGAAGGCATTTCCAGCAACCAAAACCTTGATTAGCTTTGTCTGTCGCATGAATCGGGAAAATATTCGCACTCCAGTCCGTTCGGCAGCAAATGTAGAATTTCACGCTAATTATGACCATGTAAATGAGGTTGCCCGCAAAATTACCAAAGCTTTGGAACAAACGGGTGTCAGAGCAATGGTTCCCGGGGCTAGTTTTCCAATGGAAATGGATCGATTTCCCGGTAAAGTGTGGGTTGTTTCCCATAAACCAGTGGCAGTTGCTGCTGGATTGGGACATATGGGAATTCATCGTTTGGTAATACATCCCAAGTTTGGTAATTTCATCTCGCTGGGAACTATTCTCTTGGATGCAGAGGTGACTGAATATACTCATCCCATCGACTACAATCCTTGTTTGGAGTGCAAATTATGCGTCACAGCTTGTCCAGTCGGTGCGATTGGTAACGATGGGAACTTCAATTTTTCAGCCTGTTACACCCATAATTACCGTGAATTTATGAGTGGATTTACTGTTTGGGCAGAGACAATTGCTGATAGTAAAAATGCCCGCGATTACCGTCATAAAGTCAGTGATTCTGAATCAGCTTCGATGTGGCAGAGTTTGTCCTTCAAAGCAAACTATAAAGCCGCCTATTGTATGGCTGCATGTCCGGCTGGAGAAGATGTAATTGCCCCATTTTTGAGCGATCGCAAAGCGTTTGTGCAAGAAGTGGTTAAACCGTTACAAGATAAACTCGAAACAATTTATGTCATACCTGGCTCGGATGCAGAAACCTATGTAGCCAAACGCTTTCCCCACAAAACAATGAAACGAGTCAGCAGTGGTATTCGTCCTCTATCGATTCCAGGTTTTCTGTTTGGATTGCCATTACTCTTTCAACGTCATCAGTCAGAGGGGTTGAATGCTGTATACCACTTCACGTTCAGTGGTTCTGAGTCTCGTCGTGCAACGGTGAGGATTCAAAATAAAAGATTACAGGTTCAAGATGGGCACGTTGGTAAAGCAAATCTTTCTGTGACTGCGGATAGTCAAACTTGGTTACGTTTTCTTGCCAAGGAGCAAAACTTGATTTGGGCTTTATTGCAAGGTAAGATTCGTATTAAAGGTTCCCCTAAATTACTTCAAGCATTTGGTAAGTGTTTTCCTGCATGAAATACCGATCGCTCATCTTCTTACACCAGCCAAAATAAATACGATAAGCAAAGCAAGAAAATGAGTCAAATTCAAGAAAAACACACTACTGCAATGGATTTGGCGGAAGCTGCGATGGTAGCCAAGCTTCGGGGTGACTTAGAACAAGCGTCCCTGCTTACCCGACAAGCATTTGAGAATGAGCTAGCCGCAGCAGAATTAATTGTCAATCAATTAGATGCTGAACCCACTCGCTCGATTTTGCATCGCAGTGCAGCAACTCTGGCGATCGATTGTGGAGAGTTGAAAATTGCGGAACGTTTGATTGCAACTGCTTTATCTGGAAATCCTCCTGAAGAAATTGCCTCTGAATTGAAGGATTTGTTTATACAAATTAATTTACGCCCTTACTTAAAGCGTCGCGGTATAAATATTGATGATGAGCAAATAAATGCCCTAATTGTGAATAGTTAGTAAAAAGTTTGTTGGCTGCTTTGTTCAGTCGCGCTCGCTCGATTTGGTAATGAAAGCTGGTTTGAATCAATCCCAGGAATTTGGAAAAGCGATATTCAACATCGAACACCAGCTAAAATGAGCGCGATCGCTCTAAAACAGCTTGATACAAACCTTCTTTATCCTGAAAATAGTAATAAATAATCAATAAATCATCGACTTTGCCACACCCGTTTTCGCCGCGATCGCTCTATACTTTATTTAGCCCTTTGAATAATTCCATTAATTTACGTTTGCGTCCGTGGATGTTTTCTAATTCTGCACGATAGGCAGACCATTCGGATTGTTTACCCAATTGCACGTAAGCAGCTTTAACTTTTTTCAACCACCGAACCGCATTATCATAGCGATCGGCTTTTCCCCGATTCATAATATCTTCTGCCAGTTGCCGTGCTTTAGTAATTACCCAATCGGGACGGTGGGGTATGGCTGCATCCATCACTCGCTCCAGTAATTCCGAGGCATAATAACTATTGCTGCTCACTGTTGCTATAGCTTCATCAATGAACTCTTCATGGAGAAAAATATCAACTTTCGCCTCTGTTACGTACCAGTGTCTTGATTCCCGTAGAATCTCTAGTAAATCTGGTTTGATTTGCGACCAGGCATCTGCCGCTAAGTTCTCTACTTTCTGATAATCTCGAAACGATGGTTTGGCTTCAAAGGCAACCATACTGGCGTTTAATGCAGTGGATGTATCTCCCATCCCTCCAGCAAAATCACTCGTCCAGGTGGCGAATTCGTAGGTGCAATTTCCATCTAAATGCAATCCCGATCTTGCAATCCCCAGTGCTTCCGACAAGTATCCATCATCCCGCAATACCATAGCTAGAGCAAAGGCAGTTTCGGCGTTATCCATCTGGGTTTTTGCCGCAGACATAGCTTCGTCAATTCTTCCTAAAGCTGCTAGTTTGGTTAAATATTGCTGCGTCATTCCTTCGGCAAAGGCTAAGTTCAAATACTCTGGATAGCGATTTTGACGTTCCAGGAAATCCAAGCGTATCGATATTAAATCATCGGCAAAATCCGGACGTGTATCTTCTTGCCAAAGCGTTACGGAATTATTACCTGCCATGATTTGTTGTAATGGTTCGTAATTCCAACCCTGCTTTAATGCTTCTAGACTCATACAGAAATCTGCGGCAATCTCATCTTGCCAGGATTCCAACATAACTTGCAAATCGGTCGCCTGGGCTTCGGGTATATCTTCGCACAAAATTGCTTCTGTCCAGGCAATATTGAGAGGTTCGGCAATTGAATAACAATCACCACCATATTCTGCTAATTCGTCCCATTCTTCTGCGTAGGTTGATGTGATGGCTTCGAGGATGGCAATAGCGCTAGTTCCATCACTTTGCAGGGCAAATTCCTGGGCTTGTTCGATAATTGCGGTCAATTCTTCGGTAAATGGGTCTTCTTCGCTGCCATATTCTAATTCTCTCAACCCATCGCGCAAAATCCGCCGTACTTGGGAGCGAATCGGTGTCACATCGATTTGACTGCGACGTTTGCTAGGAGGAGATTTTTTGTTGCTGGGTGGGGAGTTGAGCAAACTAACAAAGGTATCGATATCATCGATTAATTCTGGGTTTTTTCTCAATAATTCTTGAACTAAACGTTGAGTTTGTAAATGGTCGAGGTTATCTAATAATTGTTCGAGGGTGAGACGTTCTGTGATTGCATTGGATGCACGGGTACATGTTAATAATGTGGCGACAATGTGCTTGCACCAACCGTCGTAATTGTAGAGACAACTGCAACAGGCTAGAGTAACTCCCCCGGCATCAAAGTTTACACTGACTCGATAGGGCTTAATCTCGCTACCTTCTACTGATGCTTGGAGTGAATTACCGCGCTTTTTCACGTCATATACTGCTCCCCGTCGGTAATAATCTTCACCACGACTGTAGGATGAAGCGTTCGATTTATGGCGAATGATGGCTTCCGAGATTGGTAAAGCTGACATGGCACCCAAGAGTTTTACTTTTAGCCTACGCCGAATTGAGTTTAATTTGAAGTTGCGATCGCTAAACTTCACCCATTGAAATTATTCTTACAGGATGGGAGGGAAGCCACACTCAAGGTTCAACAAGAAAAATCGCAAAAGCCCAAAATAATAGTTGACAAACATCCTACCTACTAGTAGGATAAATTCATGAAGCAAACAGATACCAAAACCCAAATCCTCGATGTGGCTCAAGACCTAATTCAACGTCTCGGCGTAAATGGAATGAGCTACAAAGATATTAGTGAGGCTGTAGGTATTCGTAAAGCCAGTATCCACACCCATTTTCCCAAAAAGGATGATTTGTTGGTGGCTTTGCTAGACCGGTATAGCGATCGCTTTTTGCGGATAGTGGATGGTATCGTCGCTTCTAGCGATACGTCAGAGGTGAAATTACGGCGATATTGCGGGCTATTTGAAAGCACCCTGAGTAGTGGCAATCAAGATAAAGCCTGTTTGTATGCCATGTTAGGGGCAGAATTAGCAACCCTGAATCACCCTTTAGTTGAAGAGGTTCGCAGTTTTTACCAAGCCAATACACAAAGATTAGCAGTTATGCTCAATGCTGGTCTTGAAGATGGTAGTTTCCAGTTTAACGGAGACGTAGAGGCAATGGCGAGCTTGATTTTCGGATTACTGGAGGGAGGAATGCTAGTTGCTCGTGTTCAGGGTGGTTCTGCTGGGTTCCATCAGACGATTGAGCAATTAATGCAGCTAATCAAATGCTGATATGATTTTGGATTAAGAATCAACCTCTGTATCTGGGTTGGTGCATATCTATCACATTCTTTTTACAAATAGGTATATTTTTTTGAATCATTAACATCCAACTAGTAGGTAACGAAAAGGGAGACATTATCATGACGACAATTGACCTGTATAAGTTGGAGAAACGGGGAGAGTTGGATATGTTGTTAAGTCAAGTACCAACATTGAATATTGGCTAAGTTTGCATACAACTGCTGCAAATCTGACAGCGTTAATTTCTGAATTGCGATCGCTTCAAAAGTATCGCACCTCAATAACTCAAATTTTTACTCTAAAGGAAAAAAAGCATGATTACACTCTACGGTCACGAAATGTCCGGTAACAGCTACAAAGTTCGTCTGTTGCTAGAACTATTGAACTTGGAATACGAATGGGTGAAAGTCGATTTGATAAAAGGTGAACATAAATTGCCGGAATATTTAGCCCTCAATCCTTTTGGACAAGTACCCTTGTTAGTCGATAAAGATATTAAACTCGCCGATGCTCAAGCAATTTTGGTATATTTGGCACGTCAGTATGGTGGCGATACTTGGCTACCTTTAGATACATTGTCCTTAGCGCAAGTGGTACGCTGGCTATCAACTACAGCCGGAGAAATACGTCAGGGACCGGAAAACACCCGACTTTATCACTTATTCGGTGCAACCAGTATCAATATCGAACGAGCATACCAAAAATCAGAGCATATCCTCACCCAGTTAAACCAACATTTAAGTACCCGCACCTGGTTAGAATTTGAACATCCGACGATTGCAGATATAGCTGTTTTCCCCTACGTCGCGTTAGCTGGTGATGGGAAAATTGACCTCACACCCTATCCAAATGTGTTGGAGTGGATTAACAGGGTTAAACAACTCCCCAATTACATACCAATGGCTGGACTTTAGAGAATAACAGGAGAGAAAATAATGGCAAACCCAGGTTGGTCACGTTCCGAATCACCATTTCATGCTGGCGAACTGGCAATTCAAGCCCGATTAGGGGCACAAGAACGCATGGATAAGCAAGGAAGGCGGATAATTCGGGAATATTTACCCGACCAGCACCGTCATTTTTTTGCCCAACTTCCCTATGTAATTGTTGGTAGTATTGATGTATCTGGTTATATTTGGGCTTCGATTTTGGTAGGGGAACCCGGTTTTCTCTCCTCACCCGATGAACATACTCTAGAAGTGATGGCAAAACCCTTGTATGGCGACCCTTTAGCAACTAACCTCGCTGATGGGATTGATATTGGGTTCCTGGGAATTGAATTGCATACCCGTCGTCGCAACCGCATGAACGGAACCGTCACGGCTATTTCTGACGATGGTTTTCAAGTACGGGTAGGGCAAAGTTTTGGTAACTGTCCCCAGTATATTCAAGCACGAATGTTCAGATTAGATGAGTATGATGAAAAAACACCTAAACCGATTCATGGTTTAAGCAAATTTACGGTAGCCGAACGGGATTTAATTACTGCATCAGATACATTCTTCATTGCCACAGCCTATCAAGATGAATCAGCAGGTGCAGCCAAGGGTGTAGATGTTTCCCATCGCGGGGGTAAACCGGGATTTGTGCGGATAGATGATGATTTTACCCTGACTATTCCCGATTTTGCTGGAAATTGCCATTTTAATACCTTTGGCAATTTAGAATTAAATCCCCATGCAGGATTATTGTTTGTGGATTTCGAGCGAGGTAATTTATTGTACCTGAGTGGTACGGCTGAGGTAATTTGGTCGGGGGATGAAATTAGTAATTATGCAGGTGCCGAAAGGTTGCTGCGGTTTCATTTACAACAGGGATATCGAGTGGAAGGTAGTCTTCCCCTATGTTGGTCGAATCCAGAATTTTCGCGTTTTTTAGACGATACAGGCTCTTGGTAGAAAATTCTTTATGTAATCAATACCTTCGCCAAAATAAAGAGGGCTTTCCGTAGTAGAGTTATTGTTTACCACAACCACAACTCAAGAAACACAGAAAGCCCATGCCAGATATATTAGCACTGTTGGAATGCTTGCAACGATATACGACCAGAACAACTTTGAGGCGTTGGAGCAGAATTATATCAGCAATGCTAGCAATGAGTGGAAGAATAACAATGCTGGGCATATCACGGTGGTGTGGAAAGGGCGGAAGCTATAGAACAATACAGCGATTTTTTGCTCATTCATTACCTTGGGCAGGGTTATTTTGGGTATTTTTTAGAGAACATATATTTTGCCAAAAAGAAACATACCTATTAGCAGGAGATGAAGTAGTAGTAAGCAAAGCAGGAAAAAAAAGTTATGGGGTCGATAAATTTTATTCATCTTTGCATGACAAACCAATACAGGGATTATCATTTTTTGCATTATCCTTGGTCAGTATTGAACAAAGGAAAGCATTTCCTATCAGGATTGAACAAGTAATCAAACCAAAAGTTGAGAAGCAAGCAAAATTAACAGAAGAGACAAAAAAGCCTAAAGAAAAACCAAATCAAGAAGTCCCAAAAAAGAAGGGCGGGCGACCAAAGGGAAGTAAGAATAAAGATAAAACAGAAGTAGTTTTTACCTCAGAGCTTCTACGTATTCGTATTCTAATTCAGGACTTGCTCAAAAAATTAAGTAAATTTTTACCGCTAACTTACTTGGTATTGGATGGTCATTTTGGAAATAATAATGCCGTGGTTATGACTCGGCAAATGGGCTTACAACTAATTTCTAAGATGCGCTACGACTCTGCCTTGTATATCCCCTATGAAAATCCAGACCCTAGTCGTAAATGCCGTCGTAAATACGGTGATAGAATTGACTATTCATTTATACCAGATAAATTTCTCAAAAAAACTGAGACTGTTGAGAATATTCGTACAGATTTTTATCAAACTCAACTTCTCCATAAAGAATTTTCTCAAACATTAAATGTTGTAATTATAGTGCGGACAAATATTGTAACATCACATAGAACTCATGCTGTTTTATTTTCAACTGAGTTGAGTTTAAGTTATGTGCATGTGATTGATTATTACAGTTTGAGATTTCAAATCGAATTTAATTTTCGCGATGCTAAACAATTTTTTGGACTCGAAGACTTTATGAATGTTGGGAAAAATGCAGTAACAAACGCTGCAAATTTGGCATTTTTCATGGTTAATATTTCGCAAGTTTTGCTTTCTCACTTCCGTAAATTTAACCCTGATTTTAGTATTACAGACCTTAAGGCAATCTTCCGAGGTTATAAATATGTTGAGGAAACTATAAAACTCCTTCCGGAAAAACCTGACCCAGTTTTACTCGCAAATATTTTTCACAGAGTTACCAATTTAGGACGTATCCACCCTGCCGATCCTTGTTCTAGCAGTTCATAATTTTGGCGAAGGTATTGGTAATATAACAGGTGACAATGAAACTGAACGAAGTCCTAAGATTGATTTTTAGCTCCCAGTAACTCTATAGTGAAAAACTGGTATTCAATGGGTAAAATCACATCTTGCTTTACTAAATAGGTTTTGGGTAACAGCAACACGTTTTTAATTATCAAAAGTGTAGTCAACGGTGTTAGTTTCATTTGAAGATATTACCGTAGTCCTGTTGTCGCTGATTAATAAACCCTTCCCAAGATGACTCAATTTACATAAAAATTAGATTGAGTTAAGTCGTTTCAAAATCAGTGTTTATACCAATCGCCTCCCAAGCCTCCAATTCTTGCGTTAGCATATTTATCTTTTTGCGAAACTTGGTATAAGCGTATTTACCCAGCACAAATCGCAGAGGTGGATTTTCGGCGTTGGTAAGTGAGCGGATGAATTTTAACGAAACATCTAGAGTTTAAGCCTGTGTTCATCTCACTATTTACCAACGCCAGATAAAGTCGCAAATATAACTCAGTAAATAGCTAAATATAGCCTAGTGAGGAGGAATATGTTGGCAAATAGTTTTGATTGTTTGGCGTAACCAACGATTTGCTTCATCTTGCTCCCTGATAACACTCCAGAGTATAGAAACCATCCACGGTTCTGTTTTGACTGGAAGTTCAAAAATTGTTAAATTGCAGACTTGTGATAAACAAAGGGCAATACGCTGAGGTATTGCTACTACTAGATCACTCTTGGCGATCGCGAAGGGTAAAATTAGCATATGGGGAGTTGTTAAGGCAATGCGACGCTGTAAATTTTGTTGACTCAATACTTTGTCAATTTCACCTGTGGTATCTTGACGCAGAGTTGTCAGGGCATGGGAAAGTTGAGTAAATTTTTCTAAGCTCATGGTTCCCTGTTGCAAATCTGGATGTCCTTGACGAGCAATTCCGACAAATCTTTCTGCAAAAATTGGTTCCCATTGGGTTTTGCGAGGTGGTTCTGGAAAAACCCCCAATGCCACATCAATCACACCTTGTTCAAGTAACTCTCCCACACAATCCTTCTTGAATTCAATCATTTGCAAATTTAGTGATGGAGCTGTTTGATGGCAAAACTCCAACAAAGGTGGGACTAAAACAAAACTTGTATAGTCAGAGCTACCAATGGTAAATCGGTGGTTGCTGGAATTAGGCTCAAATGACTGGTTAAAGGTCACAGTTTGGCGAATTTGTGCTAACGCAGCCAAAATTCCGGGAGCGATCGCTTGAGCTTTACTCGTTGGCTGCATTTGTCTCCCCAAGCGTACAAACAATTCGTCTGCAAACAAGATTCGCAAGCGATTCAGGGATGCACTCATAGCAGGTTGTCCAATCTGAAGTTGTTGAGCAGCTTTAGTTACACTACGGTGCTCCAGCAGGGCTTCAAAGGCAACCAGTAGATTGAGATCGATTGTCGCCAAATTTATCGATTTCATTAATAGTATGTATCTACAATATTGACTTGCTTACTAGTTTAAAGGTTGATAGTGTGACGAAATAGCGAACTCAATCTGTATTTTTGATGAATATGGTGCAAAAAGTTGCAGTAATTACCGGTAGCAGCAAAGGCTTAGGCTATGCGATCGCCCGCCAATTGGCACAGAAACAAGATATTCAGGTGGTGTTGACAAGTCGTAATCAGCAAGATGGTTTTGCTGCTCAACAAAAACTTGCGAATGAGAATATGCAAGTCAACTATCATCCCCTCGACGTGACGAATGATGCTAGTGTGCAGGAATTCGCCACCTGGTTAGAGCAAAGCTATGGACGAGTTGATATTTTAGTCAACAATGCAGGAGTCAATCCCACCATGGAACCAGAAGAATCGAGTCTGTTTACAGTTCAGATGGAAACAATGCTGGCAACTTTCACTACCAATGTTGTTGCGGTTGCTCGAATTACCCAAGCTTTATTGCCATTGATGAAAGCTAACAATTATGGAAGAATCGTCAATGTTTCTACGGAAATGGCTTCTTTGACATCAATGGGGAGTGATTACTATCCCCTGGCTCCTTCCTATCGGCTTTCTAAAATAGGACTGAATGGACTGACGGCAATTCTGGCTAAGGAACTGGCTGGAACAAATATTTTAGTAAATGCTTATTCACCCGGTTGGATGCAAACTGATATGGGTGGCTCAAATGCACCTTATACAGCTGATGAAGGAGCCGAAACAGCTGTCTATTTAGCAACCTTACCAGAGGGTGGTGCCCAGGGTAAATTCTTTGCCGAAATGCGAAAATTTGGAGGTGCGATCGCACTGCCTTGGTAATAAATATTCAAGCTAAATCTTTTTTAATTTTTCTGGATTCACCACTGCAAAAATACTAATTATTTCTCTACTAAATTCAAAACTAAAAATGCTTTGAATTTTCTGGTTGACACAAATCACAAGACCAGGATGATCGTTAATTTGAGGAAGATGAGAAGTAAATTTTAGCAATATAAGACTGCGGCGAATTGCAATTAAAAAACGAGCCACTTTTTGACAACCAAACTAGTGGTTGATGTGCATTTCGTTTTCTCGAAGGTAGCGAGTTGCGATTATTTCCACATCGGGAGATAATTTCAAACGGTGAATTATGATAGTGTACACGGAAAAATTTAGACTGCTTTAAGCTGTTGTTCTATCGCATCACACGCTATAGTCACACCATTTTCAGCTTGGATGATACTTCTGATTTCAGATGCTTTATTAGTATATTGGGGTTTATCTAGCAACTTTTGCAATTCTTTAACGACTGGCGAGGTTGTATATTGCGATCGAGAAATTGTCCGCGATGTCCCCAAACGCTCAACCCGTGCTGCATTATCTGGCTGATCGTGACTGTATGGCACAATTAGTGTTGGACAACCAGCTAGTAAAGCTTGAGCCGTCGTTCCAATTCCGCCCTGATGGACGATCGCACAAGCACGCGGAAAAATCTGAGAATACGGCGCGTAGTTGATCGCTACTATATCTGCCGGAAGATTTTCGGGAAGTGAATTGTTACCCATTAACAAAACAGCACGACGGTTTAACTGTTGTGGTTGCGGCATTTCAGAAATATGAATCCTTGCGATTTCCTTGGACAAAAGCGATTGTTGAAGCTTCGTTGCGATCGTCCAAAATGGGAGAGTTGCGAAATCCTTGGGTTGCAGGATTACGGAATGGGTTGATGAAAATGATGGTTGGGATGATTGCTAATAGTTTTGCATCGTTTCATGACTATCGGGCTTGATATTTTCGGAGTCAAGAATAATTTCGCGTTGCAGCGATCGCTAACATAATTTCTGTATAATTTCATTTGATTTTTACTGTTATTGCCTATCGCCTGGAAACCAGTTAATTAATTTGCCACAATGATAAATATTGATCGATTAGACCATCTGGTGTTGACTGTCAGAGACATCGAATCCACCTGCAATTTTTACAATCGGGTACTGGGAATGCAGGTAGTTATTTTTGGAGAAAGACGAAAAGCGCTTGCATTCGGACAGCAAAAAATCAATCTCCACCAAATTGGCGAAGAATTCGAGCCAAAAGCAAATAAACCGACTCCTGGCTCTGCTGACTTGTGTTTAATTGTGCAGGAACCCTTGAGTGATATCGAGCAACACCTACGTTTTTGCGGTGTGGAAATCATCTCTGGACCGATTGAGAGAACTGGAGCGATGGGTGCGATCGCATCATTGTACATCAACGACCCGGACTTGAATTTAATCGAACTATCGGTTTATCTGTAATGGGATGCTAATTGTTAAAAAGTAAGTTTTCCCGATGCGCGATCGCGATTGCCAACGATTATTTTGGTCTGTAATGTTTAGCAGATACCATACCATCGTTAACTCTTCATGGTTTGGTTTGATTCGATAACCTTCTAATCCGAGGCTTTTGCCATCCAGAGGGAAGGGATTCTAAATACTGACTTTTCCCGTTAAGTCTCTCTTGCAAGCTGCCAGCCTTCACAGAGGTCGTTTAATTTTAACCAACCCCTCCACAGTACCTGGATACCAATAGGAGGATTAGTAACAAGTTAAGGAAAAGCAGGAATTGTCAAGGGTAAAGGGAAAGGCGATAAATCAAGGGTTTGAGTTTTTTTTCGTATTGTCTTGACAACATCAAGGTTTTTATTCTCTGGAGCCGCAAAAAATAAAACTGGATCGGTTGCTCGACCCTTGTTGTAAGCATGATTAAAATGGTAAAGCCCACGAAAAATCATCTCCAACGAAATATACATTGGTAATATTAATAGGAGGAAGATGATAAATATCCATCTTCTAAATTAAGAATACGGTCAGCAATATCTAGAATTCGATTATCATGTGTAACGAGTAAGATGGTACAGTTTTGCTTTCTAGCTAGCTCCTGAATCAACTCTATAATATTTCGACCACTGACTTTATCTAACGCCGATGTTGGTTCATCTGCTAAAATAATCTTTGGTTGATTTACCAAGGCACGAGCGATCGCAACTCTCTGCTTTTGTCCTCCAGATAATTGAGCAGGATAAGCATGAATATGTTCACCTAACCCCACTGCCTCTAAAATTTCTCTAGCTATTTTGCGAGCAACTTTCATAGAAGAAATATCTTGTAAAACTAGAGCCATTTGCACATTTTCAAGTGCCGTCAAAGAACTTAATAGGTTATGACTTTGAAAAATAAAACCCATCTGCTGACGTACTTGCTCTAAAAAAGCATTGCTTGCACCCTGTAGTTCTTGACCGAAAACTTCTAGACTACCTTCTTGGACTGAACGTAATCCACCAATCAGTGTGAGAAGAGTCGTTTTTCCCTGACGGGGCGACAAAAATCGCTAGGAGGCAGATAAAATAAGCCTCATAGCTCTCAATCCTCGTTGATAATACTTTCGCTTATTGATATTAAATTTCATTAATTCGGTTACTAATTCTATACAAGGTTCCATAAAATTGACCCAATTATTGCCGTATAAGCCGATATAAAAACTGCTATGTCGCCTTTGGGTTCGCCCATATTCTTTAACACGACCAACATATTTCTGTATTCCTTTACGTTTTATTTCTTGTCCTTGAATTGTGGCAGAAGTGTAAGCAATCGCAATCAATGTAATTAGAACAATTAACCGTTCACCAGATACATTAGTCCCCTCTAGATTATAACCACCACTCTTAAAGTCTCGAAACATTTCCTCAATATCAAATCTTTTTTTATAGTAAGCGATCGCCGACTCTAAACTATCTAAATTTGTTAAAATAAACCATCCTTCTTCGGGTGCCACTCCCAAGATTTTCCGCTTCCATTTACATGCAAGATTAAAGCTTGTAAAACCTTGAGATTTTGTAACTTTTACTCCTTTCAAAAAGAAAGAGACACCTGGAGATAATCCTAGCTCATTTAATTCTAACCAAATATCTGTTTGCATCTCAACTAAATGATTCTTTTTAATACGAAGACAGAAGTAAATGCTTCTTTCTCTAAGCCAGTTTGCCAGTTTTATCGAACAAAATTCTCGGTCTCCTAATACGCAAATTTTATGATTTTTGAAAACTGGTAAAACTTTAGAAATAATTGCTGTTTGTTCATTAATATTACTACTACCTAATTTGGGTAATAATTCAAAATATACTGGAAACGCTCTTTTATCCCAAACAACACTAACCATAAACAAATTTACACAAGCCCAATTTGTACGGTCAATTACTACATGAACTATTTTTTCGGAGGTGAATTCTGTCTCTAACCATGTGGTAACAATCGGGAACCAAATTTTTTCAATTGAGAGGTTTGGTAATGATAGAAACCTCTGTATTCTCTTTCTCCGGCTTTCAAATGTAATTGGAATTGGTAGAACTGTAGCTAAGGTTTCCAAACTAACTTTTTTAATTGATTGCAGCAGGGCAATCAAAATTTTAAGAAAGATGTAATCCGCAAGGCTGAGTTGACTTTTTAAATGTTTTTGGTACAATTCAGGCAACATTATCATTAGATAGGTCTTCTTGACATAACTAGACCTATCTTTTCTTACCACGAATCGCTACACTCTTTACCAAATAAGCTTTCTAGACTGTTTTGTCGCCCCGTCAGCGTTTTTCCAGAACCAGATGGTCCAGTCATAATTACAATTTCTCCTGGTTGAATTTCCAAGGAAATTCCAAATAATATTTGCTTGCGTAAATTTTCTGTACCATAGTAATGATTAATAGTCCTAGCAATAATTCTTGGTTGCAAATTCATAATTTAAATTCCATAAAAACTATTTGTTTAAAACATTATCTGATTTATTTACTTTGAGAATATATATCGGCTGGATCGATTCTTTTAAGTTTTTTGGCAGCAATGAAACTAGCTAATATACACATGCTGATTGTTAATATAAAAACTTGGAACATAATATCTAATCTCATTAATATTAGTAGTCTAGTTATTTTACTAATTAATTCATACACGAATAAACTTAAGCATAACCCAGGAAAAAAACCAAGAATTGCAATAATGAGTGATTCTAATAAGATAATAATTAGAAGATAGGTACTAGAATATCCGATCGCTCTCAAAGTTCCATACTGTGCCATATTCTGTTTAATATCTTTGGAAATAATGTTATAGACCAATACGGTGCCAATAACAAAACCAATAATGGCACCCAAAGTATAAATAAATCCAAGGCTCACTTGACTATAAAATGCAGCTTCCCTGGCAACATAATCCTGTTTGCTAAAAACTTTAACATCTGAAGGTAGAAATTGATTCAATTGCCTGACTAACTCCTTGAGATTTGTTCCTTGAGTTAGTTTTAACAAACCGATATCTACATCTTCTAGAGAAGAACGAAGTTGTCCTGAAAAGCCAGAGGGATGTTCTGAAAATATCCTGAGAAAATTCTGGTCACTCAAGATCAAATTGCCATCAGCGACAAAGTCTGTGCCGAGGGCAAAAGTACCAACAACTTTAACTCTGCTACTAGAAAGTTCCCCAGAATCACCTTTCTGCATTCTTCCATAGCCTTTCTGAGATTTTATATCAGCTAAAAGCGTATGAGGATGTTGTAGATCGCTGGCAGTTTCTTGAATGCCAGGAATGAGAAAAACAGGATGAGCAGGGTTAAATGCAAAAACTCTAATCACTTTTTCCTGGTTTGTCTGCTGATTTTTCCAGGTGGCTAATGTCAAGTATAATGAATAAGCTTCTATCACTTCTGGCAATTGCCTAGCTTGATAAAGCCTAGCTTTTTTAAAGGTTCTTTCTAGAGTAGTAATCTTACGGCGAGAATTTACAAGAATTAAATCAGCATTTAGTCTTTGAAGAAATGCAACATTACTGTCTATGATTCCATTACGAAATCCCAATTGGGTAAATATCAACAGAACCGCAAAGGCAACTGCAATGATGGCTGCTACAAATCTTTGCCGATTGTGAAATAAATTTTTCCAGGATAATGAAACTTTAAACAGAAAAATCTGCATATTTGATAAGGTTATTATTTTAAAAAATGTCGGATGGGTCGAGTTTTATGACTGGTTGCAAGGATATTAATGCAGAGATATTACACATGAGCAGAGTTAATATAAAAACTAGTAATATTCGACTTGCTGGCATCTTGATAGGCAAATATGTGTTTGAATGCATCACTTCATATAAACCTAAAGCAAAGATTAGACCTAAAACAAATCCCAAAACTGCCAAAATAGTTGCCTGTTGTAAGACAATTATTGCTAATCGTTGGTTGCTGTAGCCAATCGCTTTTAAAGTAGCATATTCAGGTAAGCGTTCCATGACATCAGCATTCAAAATTTGGTAAACAATTACAGCACCAATCAAAATAGCTGTGAATACACCGAAGCCAACAATGATTCCGGTAGAGGTTGACTTTAGCCAATAATATTGGTCTTTAATTTCAGCTTCACGGCGACTCAAAACTTGAATAGTTTCGGGAACAATGTGACGAATTCGATGAATCACAGTTCTAATATCTGCATTCGGCTCAACCGTCACTAAACCCAAACTAATATCTTCCAACGAACGCTGCGGATAAAGCCGAAGAAAATTTTGAGCACTCACGATTACAGTTCCATCAAATCGGAAGCTATTATTCATCGCGAACAACCCCCCAATTTTGATTTTGCGGTTTATTAGTTCTGTGATTGTTCCAACTGTTTTAGGACCAAATCCGGATGCTGATAGACGATTCATCAATACAGTATCTTGCTGTTGCAGAATTCCTATCTGTTGAACAATTTCTTTATCTTTAAATACTTTTTCTTCCAAATTAAATGCTAAAACGAGTAGTGATTGGGGTAATTTTGTTTCCGCGTTTTGCCAATCTCCAAATGAAAGGTAGACGGGATGAGTGGAAGTAACACCTTCAATTCCATTTACTTGATATAACCTTTGTCGAGAGAAGGGTTGTGTAAAACTGACTTCCAATGATTTTTGTGAAATTAAAACAATATCAAAGTTGAGTTGGTCATACAGCAAAGTAGCTCCGTTAATCAGGGCACCCAATATAGCCAATTGCATGAACAATAACATAACTGCTAAACTAATTGCAGCGATCGCCAGCCCCATATACCCTGGTGTTTGCACTAAGTTGCGCCAAGCAAAGGCAGGACCACGCCACCTACGTCTAGGGAACATATAAGGCTCCAGTAGAACTCAAATCAATTTGGACATCAACTTGCAA
The DNA here is from genome assembly GCA_004296455.1 of Calothrix sp. NIES-4101. Lineage (GTDB taxonomy): Bacteria > Cyanobacteriota > Cyanobacteriia > Cyanobacteriales > Nostocaceae > Brunnivagina. Next base: position 756,089 of record AP018280.1, on the reverse strand, counting down.
TTGACTAAGGGAAGCAACTAATTGGCTTTGATCTAGGCAAATTTTGACTTCCACAACCCGCACATCTGAGCGAGCAGTAGGGTCGTCACCCAAGAGATTATTTTTGAAGACCATCTGCCCAATCTCAGTCACCTTCCCTGTAAGTGGCTTTGCAAAGGCTGGACTAGTAATGCTTGCTCTTTGTCCTAAGTTCACGAATTTCACATCCGTTTCGTAAACTTCGGCGACAGCATACATAGTACGGGTGTCACCCAGTCTCAAGACTCCTTGTTGTGAGATGGCTTCTCCTGGATGAGTGAAGATTTTCAGAATCTTGCCCGCTTTAGGGGAGCGAATAATGCTTTGCTCTAGCTGTGCTTCGGCTGACTTCAACTGCTGAATTGCTGAGGCTAATCCACTGTGAGTGTCAATCCGAGCCAAATTTGCTTGCGTGTAGGTTAAATCGACTTTGGCTTTTTGCAGGTTAGTGTTCCGCGATCGCACTAGTTGATTGAGGGTTTGTTGAGATTGATTGACCCTTTCTAGGGCTTGACGTACTGCTAATTCTTTATCTTCCAGGGTTTGACGAGAGATGGCACCTTCGGCATACAGTTGTCTATAGCGATCGCGAGTACGGTTTGCACTGGCTAGTTCTGCCTGGAAGCTACGTAATGATGCTTTTTGAGACTGACTTTGTAGCATCTGGGGTTGATCTATTTGTTGAATTTGAGCCTTGGATTGTTGAATTTGTACCTTTGCTGCCAGCTTATCGGTTTCGATCTGCTCTTTAATTTCTGCAATCCGACTTGCCGCCAAATCCCTCTGAGCCGAATGGAATCGATATGTTTCTAGATAAGCTAAGATTTGTCCAGGTTTTACCCAGTCACCTTCTTCAACTTCCAGTCGAACAATTCTTTCTCCTATTGGACCAGCAATGGATAACATTTGTCCTTTTGGCTCCAATCGTCCAAGAGCCATAATTCTGGCTCTTTGGGGAGATGAAGATTCTCGAATTTGTTGACTTTCTTGTATAAAATTTTTAGCGTTTATTTTGTAAATAATAATAGTACTAATTATGATTATGCCAATTATGGTTAAATAACCAGTTGCAGGCAAAAAAAATGATTTTTTCATGTTTTTAATAAAACCTTATAAATAATTTATAAGCATCAGTTTTTTTACTTAAGCCTTGCCTTAGACTCTATTTGCTTATCCGTATTTATCAGGTAGATGGAATATTTTAATCATGCTTACATTTAGATACCGTCTATATCATCGTTTTATATAAAAAGCCAATGATTGAAGCATTATTACTGCCGATCGCTTCGCTTCCGCAAGAGGAACGGCAAGAAATGTTCTGCTTATTTAATACTTACTTTGAAGAAGTCAATCGACAACCATTTGAAGAAGATTTGAGTAGTAAGCAATGGACTGTGTTGCTGAAAGAAGAGGGGATTTTAAAGGGGTTTTCCACCCTACGCTTTTATGATGCAGTCTTGAAAAACGAACCAGTGAGAATTGTCTATTCTGGGGATACCATTACCGATCCATCAATTTGGTCTAGTCCAGCCCTAGCCAAAGCTTGGATTACTGCCATCCAAGAAATTCATCGCGATCGCAAAGAAAGATTATTTTGGCTGTTAATTTCTTCGGGATATCGCAGCTATCGGTTTTTGACAACGTTTTTCCAGGAGTTTTATCCCCGTTACGATCAACAAACTCCTCCAGAAGTGGCAGCGTTTATACAACATCTAGCCACTCAGCAATTTGGGGCATTTTATAATGCAACCGAGGGAATTGTGCGGCTTGCACATCCGCAGATTTTATCCTCTAATCTACGCAGCATTACTCTTGAGAAACTGCAAGACCCTGACATCGCCTTTTTTGTTCAGAAAAACCCAGGTCATATCAACGGAGATGAACTGGTGTGCCTTACTGAATTAACACCAGCTAATTTGACGCGAGCGGGATTGCGGATGTGGAAATCTGATTATCCATTGCATAAATTATCTCAGATGGTCTCAAGTAGTGAGTCAGTATTAGTGTGAAGTCAATCATACCCAAACATCTGCGTAAACACCAGAGTTTTTACTATTGCACAATGCTTCTTAACCCGAAAAAGGAGATAGAACAAGTATGAACACGGAAAGCATAGGTTTTGAGCGATCGCATTCTGATGCTAATGTCTCCGTTCAGCGCATCTTGTTATCCTCTTTAAAGAGCAATCTAAGGATGCTTCCAAACATTGATGCCAGTGATTGTTTCTTCTGGGACGCTGGGTTTTTTGGCTTGAATCAGGTGCAGCACTTTCAGGAAGCTACTCCTGAAGAGCAGAGGCAAATTCTCCAGATTGCCAATCGATATCTCCTAGAAGAAATGTACTGTGTCGAGCAGGCGGGGATGGACTATATGAACAAAATGTTTTTACTTGCAGAAACTTGCGAAGAACGTATGTTATATAGTCTGTTTGCGGCGGATGAAGCAACACATTTGGCTCAAGTTCTTCTATTTGTGGGCACTGAGCCGATATTGAGTGGGGGGATATTTTCGCGTTTTTTGTCGGAGGTAATTGAAATCTCAGACAAAGCGGCGTTGATGGCAGTGGTACAAGTGGTTTTAGAAGGTTGGGGCTTAAGCCACTATCGCTCTTTAGCTAAAGCTTGCTTAAATCCTAGTTTAAGGCAGGTTTTGCAGGGATTTCTGCAAGCAGAATCGCGGCATCACGCGGCAGGGGTGATTCAATTGCGGCAATTTGAACCTTCTCCAAAAAGCTTACAAGTAATCCATGGAGTACTAACCCAATTTTTGCAGATGGTGCAGATAGGACCTCAATACCTCGTCAGCGCCATTGATCGGGTGAAAGGTATCTTGTCGCAAGCAGACAGAATTCAAATTCTGCAAGAACTCCAAACTGAAATTTACAGTTCTACTCGACTGCAACTATTGCGATCGCTAATGAATGGAAATATTCCCAATTCTGTACTCGATAAGCTTGAAGAGCAAGGCTCTTTTCAGCCTTATCCAGCTTGTATGACACAAGATTCTTAAGCACGATTGGTTTTTCAGATTAATTTTATGGGAGGTATTACGATCCAAACCTATGCAGTTTGATAATTTTTGGTATGTAGTAGCCCAAAGCGAGCATTTAAAAGCTAGACAAGTGCTGAGTCGTCAGGTGTTAGGCGAATGGCTGGCGATTTTTAGGGGCAGAGATGGTCAGCCCGTGGCGTTGCAAGACCGATGTATTCACAGAAATAGCCGCCTTTCCTATGGCAAAGTTCACCAGGGAGGTTTAACCTGTCCATACCACGGTTGGGTCTACAACGAGTGTGGGCAAGTGGTGAGTGTACCTTCAGAGGGTGGCCAATTCCAACATTGCGATCGTTTAAGAGCCAAATACTATTACACCTGTGAGCAGGATGGCTATATTTACGTGTGTCTTGCAGAGCAACCAGATACACAATTTCCGCCCTTCCCCATGCCTTTTTATCAAGCACAGAATTGGCATACGGTGCGGGTGATTCACCGCTTTCAAAATGATGTAACCAATTGTGCTGAGAACTTTATTGATATTCCCCATACAACTTCGGTTCACCCTGGCATTTTTCGCAACTCCTACGGACAAAAGTTAGAAATGACTGTAACCCGCAAGCAGGGAACGGTGGTGGCTGAATATCGTAACGAAACCACGAATCTAGGCTGGTGGCAGCGATTTCTTAATCCCAGGAGTGTTAAGTTTTATCACAGTGATCGCTTTTATATGCCCAACATTACCTCTGTAGAGTACAAGTTTGGTATCAATCGCCACCTATTTATTACCAGTCAATCAGTGCCGGAAACAGATTCCTCCACCTTAGTCTATACCGATGTCACGTTTGATTATGGTATCTGGTCGTGGCTAGCTACTCCCTTCGTCTGGTGGACAGCCAAGCGAATTATTGGACAAGATGTGCAGATTTTGAAAATTCAACAAGAGGTAATTGCCAAGTATGGAAGGCGTTTCAGCCATACCCCTGCGGATACAATTCATGTGTTTGTGGAATCAATCCGGGACACCTTGGCTAAGGGAGAAGACCCCCGTTTGCTACCGGAAAAAACAGTTGAAGTAACTTTTTGGGCTTAGCTATAACTTTGGAGCAAACTTGAAACTTTGGGGTTGATTACACCATCCCTTCGTGGAATTAGAACCAGCATCTAAGTCTTTGGCAATTCCCCTAGTATTAAGTTTGAGGCAGGAGTTATTGTACCCGTTTTTCCAGTTAATTTAGTAAAAATGAGGTCAAAACTACAATGACACTACTCAGCCGATTACTCTCTTTTTTTCCCACCCTAGTGATGGCGATCGCCCTTAGCTGTGTGGTTTGGATTTTAATTGCACCTAGCCTTCTGAGCATTTTTGCACTGCTCTTTAGCTTATATGCTTTTCCCTTAGTAGTTTATCGCCTGCATCAGCGTTTTTACCCAGTCAAGGAAGGAATTAGCTATTTATTAACTGAAGAATATAGTCCTTGGTGGGGAACTCATCAAATTCAGGCAATTTATAATTCTTTTCCAGTTCTGGAAACCATTTTGCGACTAGTTCCTGGATTATTTTCCTTCTGGTTAAGACTTTGGGGGGCTAAGGTGGGCAGCCAAGTTTACTGGACTCCCAGTGTAAACATAATCGATAGGGGACTGTTGGAAATAGGCGATCGCGTGATTTTTGGTCATCTTTGTGCGACCTCATCCCATGTCATTAAACCCAAACGGAATAACCTCATGCTATACGTCAAAAAAGTGCGAATTGGTAACAATGTCTTTTTTGGTGCGGGTACGGCAGTCGGACCAGGAGCCAATGTCGCAGATGGCGCTTATGTTCCATTTAGTAGTGTCCTTTATCCAGAACAGAAGGTTGAGGTATGTCCAGAACTCTGATTCAGGGATTGTCTCATCTACTGTTGCCAGCAACGATGCAGTTTGAGCAAGCTCTGCATTATCCTAAGCAGTCTCAGGAACGGGTTAAAAGGCAGGTACTCAAACGATTATCCAAAACTGCTTATGGTGCAACACTGGGAATTGATGCTCAGATGGAGTGGAACCGTATCCCAATTGTAGAGTATGAAAATCTAGAACCTTGGATTCAGCAGCAGCGTCAACAGCCCCACGCCTCCATCCTCACTCCTGAAAAAATCCATTTTTGGGAACGCACATCAGGAAGCACAGGGACTGCCAAGTGGATTCCCTATACCACTTCTTTGCTTGGCAGTTTTAGTGCCATGTTTTGTGTTTGGGTCTACGATTTAATTCGCCACGGTCCACCCTTACGAACGGGTAAGACTTATCTCTGTATTTCCCCACAAATCGGTACTGGAGAAGCTGGCATTGATGATTCTTCTTATCTGAACGGGTATTTGCGCTGGCTTGTTGATATGTTTCTGGTACGGGTGAATGGTTGTTTTCCTACGCCAGAAGCATTCCGATGGGCTTTGTCTCTGGCATTACTGAATGCGGACGACCTGGAAATTCTCTCCCTCTGGAGTCCCAGTTTTTTAACCGTGCAACTGGAATTTATCCAAACTCATCAACAACAACTCCAATTGGCTTTACGCGATCGCATCAGCCAGCAAAGATGGCAGTTACTTTCAGAACCCAAGATTTCCTGGACGCAACTCTGGGCAGAATTGAAACTCATTTCCTGCTGGGATAAAATGTACGCCGCAGATCACGCGAATTTTCTCCAGCATTCTTTTCCAGGTGTTTTAATTCAAGGTAAGGGATTACTGGCAACTGAAGCTCCAATGACTATTCCCATACTCCCATCTGGTGGATTTGTTCCGGTTTTAAACCAGGTAGTTTTGGAGTTTTTGGAACCGCAAGGTCAGGTGCGAGAATTGACAGAACTGGAGGCAGGGGTAACCTATGAACTCGTGATCTCCCAACTCGGTGGTTTATCTCGTTACCGAATAGGCGATCAGGTTCGGGTTTCTCACTGGTATAAGAATACTCCATGTCTGGAATTTTTAGGTCGGGGCGATCGAGTCAGTGATTTAGTTGGAGAAAAGTTAACAGAAACTTTTGTGGCAAGTCTTTTGACGAATTTGGGAGTTACGGCATGGGGATTTTGCTGCCTTGCACCTGTTATCGCTTACCCACCTTATTATTGCCTGTTCTTAGAAAGGTCTCCTGAAATACCAGAAACCATCGCAACAAAATTGGAAGATGCCTTACAAACTGGGGTTCACTATCAAAGGGCACGATTACTAGGTCAACTAGGGCAGGCACAAGTCTTTATTGATAAGCAAGTTCCTGTACGCCTCCAACAGCAAGGACGTATAGGTGATTATAAACACTCCTTACTGAAAGTTAAACCTCTAGAACATCACTCCCGGTTCATTTTTGACACAAACAATTGAGTGCGACACTTTTAATTCGACGTGAACCCTTATATTTTCCAGAAATCTACGCCATCGTCGTTCATAACTTTGTGCTTGTTTGGCATCACTATCTACATATGGTTCCCATGCGCTCAAACTTAATTGTCCACTACATATCAGTCCATTAATCATCCAAGCAAGGGTTTTTAAATGACGCAAATCACGGTAAGTAGGAAGGCGTAATTATTTGTAAAATGATTAATCCTCTTAAAAGCCCGTGAAATAAGGATTCTGTAGTGCTAGGTCATTTTATATTTAATTCAACCCACCTACTTAGCTACTGTATTGACGTAGGTATCGTAATACCTGACTATAAAGTTGGGTTGAGTTTGACATGGTGTTTTTTGGTAGAAGTCTGGTAACTTTACCATCTCATGTCTCTCGACCTTTTTTACTAAAATCCTTGGTTTTGCCAGGTTTTTCAGAGTTCTGTCAGGCAGTCAGATCCAAAACCAAACCTCAATTGATTGCTCATCTTCTTACACCAGCTAAAACCAGTGTGATCGCATCCTGTTTGTGTTGCTCTAACATAGCTTTACTCAAAAGTTTTTTCCCTTGGGGATGTTGTTTAATATTACCCGCACCAATAAAGTAAAACAAACAGACTCCCATAATATTTATTGCCGATTGAAATGGGTCGAGTTGGCGAAATATGCCCGTTGTCACTCCCCGTTCGATAATTTTTACCAGTGTGGTGTCAATGCTTTCGGAACTACTTTGTTTGTAATACTTTCCTTGGTTTTGTAAGGCTTCGTGAAACATAATTGTCGGTAATTTGGGATTGCGAGATACGCAATCTAGCAAAGCCACAAGAAAATGCTCCAATGCCACATCAGGAGTCAGATTATCTATATCCAATTGTTGGCATATCTGCAATAACTCCGTGTGCGATCGCTCTAAAACAGCCCGATACAAACCTTTTTTATCCTGGAAATAATAATAAATCATCGACTTTGCCACACCCGTTTTGGCGGCGATCGCTTCGGTTCTGGTTGCGGTAAACCCATGCAAGGCAAATTCCTCTTCTGCGGCTTTTAATATCACCGCTTGGGTTGCCTGGGCATCTCGAATTGGTTTTTGAGTCGATGTTTTATCTGTTTTTGTTTGACGTGGCACTATGCTTTTAACCTATATTTTCCGAGTTAAATCACCGTTATGTAATATAGCTGATTTTGATTTTACCGACCGAATAGTCAGTTGACAAATGGTAATTAAATTTGTTTTGATACAACTTAACCAACTGACAAGTCTGTAAGTTAAAAACCATCAATAAAAATCCAGGAAAGAATCTCAAGATGCGAACGCCCAAAATAATCATCATCGGTGGTGGAATTGGTGGTGCAGCAACCGCACTCGCATTACACCAAGCTGGTTTTGAGCCTATGGTTTATGAAAAAACCCCAACCTTGCGGGAAGTTGGTGCGGGTATTGCTCTGTGGGCAAATGCAACCTATATTTTGCAGCAGCTAAATCTGCTCGAAGATGCCATTCGGGTCGGTTGTTTAACGACGAATTATCAGTTTTTATCACAATATGGTAGGGAATTGGTGAATATCTCCCTTGATCGCTTGGAGTTACCAGTCATTGGTATCCACCGGGCTGAATTACACCAACTTTTGTGGCGAAATGTACCCAGCGAAAAATTCTTTCTCGGTGAAATATTTGAGAAATGGGAGCGGCATGAAAATTCTGTAAGTGTCCATTTTATATCTGGTTTGACTGTGACGGGAGATGCTCTGATTGGTGCAGATGGATTGCGTTCCAGAGTGCGTTCGCTGCTTTTAGGGAATGAACCACCTATTTATCGTAATTTCAAAACTTGGCGGGGTTTGTGCGATTATATTCCCAGTGCGTACCGTCCCGGCTACATTCACGAATTTCTCGGACGGGGTAAGGGATTTGGTTTCATGATGTTGGGTAAGGGAAAAATGTATTGGTATGCCGCAGCTACAGCACCGGAAGCCCAACCGGATGCGGCAATTGGACGTAAGCGAGAATTGGAAAATATGTACCGAGACTGGTTTGATGCGATTCCGGAGTTTATTTCTGCTACCGATGAAACCAATATTTTGACCACTGATTTATACGATCGCATTCCAATTCAACCTTGGAGCCAGAGAAATATCACTTTGTTGGGAGATGCAGCCCATCCGATGTTACCGACAATGGGACAGGGAGCTTGCACAGCCTTGGAAGATGGGTATGTGTTAGCAAAGTGTTTGCGAGAACAATCCGATGTGGTTGCGGCATTTCAGAAATATGAATCCTTGCGATTTCCTCGGACAAAAGCGATTGTTGAAGCTTCGTTGCGATCAAGCAAAATGGGAAAACTGCAACATCCTGTGGCTGTGCGGTTACGGAATGGGTTGATGAAAATGATGGGTGGGGTGATTGGGGATAGTATGCGATCGTTTCATGACTATCGGGCTTGATATTTTCGGAGTCAAGAATAATTTCGCGTTGCAGCGATCAATAACATATTCCTGCATAATTTCATTTGATTTTTACTGTTATTGCCTATCGCCTGGAAACCAGTTAATTAATTTGCCACAATGATAAATATTGATCGATTAGACCATCTGGTGTTGACTGTCAGAGACATCGAATCCACCTGCGATTTTTACAATCGGGTACTGGGAATGCAGGTAGTTATTTTTGGAGAAAGACGAAAAGCACTTGCATTCGGACAGCAAAAAATCAATCTCCACCAAATTGGCGAAGAATTCGAGCCAAAAGCAAATAAACCGACTCCTGGCTCTGCGGACTTGTGTTTAATTGTGCAAGAACCCTTGAGTGATATCGAGCAATACCTACGTTTTTGCGGTGTGGAAATCATCTCTGGACCGATTGAGAGAACTGGAGCGATGGGTGCGATCGCATCATTGTACATTAACGACCCGGACTTGAATTTAATCGAACTATCGGTTTATCTGTAATGGGATACTAATTATGTAAAAGTAAGCTTTTTCGATAGCGTTCGCCAACGATTATTCTTGGTTTGTAATGTTTAGCAGATACCATACCATCGTTAAATCTTCATGTTTTGGTTTGATTCGATAACCTTCTAATCCGAGGCTTTTGCCATCCAGAGGGAAGGGATTCTAAATAGCGTTCAATTGCGTTGATATGACCTTGGGGGTTAGTATCTTTATTCTGTATCCAATCAAGAACTAGAACAATGTTATACCGAATAACCCTAGAATTAATGGCGATCCAATGAATATCCTTCTGTAGTAATCCTCCTAATCGATATCTTTTGAGGGTTTCCGCAGATAAACCGGTTCTTTCTGCTGCAATTTGTTTATTTACCAATGGATATTGCGGTAATGATGCGATTTGTTTGGGAGGACTTTGCACACCTACCACTCCTCTAGTTTTCAAGTATTTACTAAATATGGGCTTGTGTCGCGATCGAATCTACAGACATGCATTGAAATTTTGATTTTGAAAATAGTGAAGATGCACAAAGATTTGTATTATAAAAACTCGAATCTCATGAAAAATAAAGCTCAATCTACAATTTTGACTTAGCGTGGTCGAGCTTTAAAGCATAAAAGATTACGAAAAACCATCTATGTATGAGAATACATTTTGGCAACTAATTTAACAATTTTACTTTGGAAAGAAAGTTAATAATCAATACTTGTTTGTATCTTATTTATATTATTTTCACAATTAAACACTGAGGAAAAATTCTAGTTTATATCTTTTTCAAGCAGGCTTTTATAGGAAAATCCAGCTATTCAAATTATTGACATTTGATGTCATTATTAATGTCAGTTATAACCGTATACTGAGATATTTTTCAGTTAGTGAATACAAATAAATGTACGGAAGCTTTTGTATTAATTGTTGTATTGATTATGTACAAGCGCTTTTGACATGGTTTGATAGCATCTGGCGATCGCATTGTTGCGTCTTTAATTTGGACGTTCTAATTAACAAATTAGCTAAAATTTCGACATATACTCTCAGTATATGCGGAAATATAAAAAGTAAAATTAAAGACTTAATTAATCAAAATTGATATGTAAGATTGAAGACTATTGGTGCTATAAGTTACATTATTACTATTGAGTTAAGTATTTATTTGGTTTCGACAAGTAAGATATAAAACAATTACAAAATGATATTTTACCGACGAAAAGGCTTGAAAAATAATCCCACAATTGGTTGATGCAAACTTTAGTAATAGGACAGTATTAGTAGGTATAGAAAATTTTGTTGTGATTTCTATGCACTTGAAACCAATTCCAAATACAGACTCGCACCAAAGAAATCATGCTCGAACTAATAGCTTAATGTTGACTGCAATTTCTGTAACAGTTATAGATGTAGTCATCAATCCAAGTTTGATTGGAATTACGACGTTGACTATTTCCACATTGGGAATGAGCGCAATTTTCTTTCGGCGCGAGTTGGAAGGTTTTTTCAAAATCATCGCAAAATTTTCTCACAGCTACAAAATCACCTTGTCTGTTTTAATTCTTTGGAGTGCATTTCTACTATTAGAAGCCCTAGAAAGTCCGGTACATGCACAATTTTTTCAAAGTGCAGAAACTTGGATGACGGGGCAATTTACAGGTGCAGAAGAAGCGATTACTTTGTCATTTAATGTATTACGAGGATTATTCATACTTTACCTGGGAATATCGCTAGTTAGGGTGATTCAAGCTGCCAGACAAGATGAAGACTGGCAAAATTTGGCTCGTACACCGATGATTATTTTAATTGCAGTGACAATGGGTGATATCTTAGCAAATTTGATTATTGGAGGTGGAGGGTAATACAATTCGCAATACCCGCTAACTCTTACGAGAAGGCTTGCGCCTACGCGGGAAGCAAGCTACGCAATTCGCAATTCGTAATTCGTAATTCGTAATTCGTAATTGGTAACTCGTAATTTGCTATTATCACTCAATTTATGGAGGATAAATCAAAATATCGCAAAGTTAATGTGGCTCTTGGGAAGCAACCGAATATTGGACCATTCCCTGCTGACCAATTAATTCCTTGGGCAGTAATTTGTGGATTGTCTTACTATTTAGCTCACGGGTTATTTCGACTTAATTGGGTTTGGACTGGTAGTATTGCAGCTTGGGGAATGGCAACTTGGTGGATTATTACTGCTAACGGAGCATGGAGGATTTTATCAAAATTTGTTGCGACTCCTCGCTGGACAAGAGTTCGGTGTTTGTATCAGCCAGTTGTAGATTCAAAAACAGGAAGCAAAGTCAAAAAAATGTAGGTTTTTGTGTGAGTGTCAAATCAAAAAATTGGTAAACGGGTGGTAGAAAATGGAGGAAGTAAACTTTCCTTAACACCTCTTGAAGATGCATTTGCACCTTTTGTAATGTTGCAAATCAATCTCCAAGGACGTTCGGTCGGTGCTTATCTTTTACGCAAAGGTGTGGACAATTTCCTAATTCAATTTGGGTTTGAATGTGGGGGCATTCATTCCACATTACGCAACGAACAAATCGACCCCGTATTTGATGCGATCGAATCCGGTTTGAGGGATTTACCCGATGGCGAACGTTTAACCATACACCTAAGTTCGTTTACCAATGATAGTTTGAGACAACAGCAACTCAAAGATTTGAGCGATATTGCTCCCAACAAAGAACTGCAATATTTATTGATGGGGGAACGATGTAGAACGCAACAATTGACAAATCAAGGAGTTCGCAAACCGAAAACTTTGCGTCTCTATTGCACATATACCGTTGAAACTTCGAGTACGGGAACCAGTGACGCGATCGAGAAAGTTCTATCGAAATTAGAACGTTCGTGGAAATCGTTTACTGGAGAAATCAACGAACTTCAATTTATCGCGATCAAGCGATTAATCCATTCATCCTTCACAGACGGATTTCAACTATGGGAACAACTTTTATCAAACAAAATGGGGCTAGATATCCACCCCCTAACTGCCGAAACGCTTTGGGAGTATCTATGGCAGCGTTTTAACAACACACCACCCCGTCCGATTCCCCAACTTCTCACCCTCGATGACAATGGACTACGTGAGGAAATTTATTCAGATGTTTCCCCCGCATCTTTGCTCATGGAGTCCGAGTCATCCATCCCCATCGCAGATAGGCGTTGGGTGCATCTCCAAGAAAAATACATCGCTGCTTTGACTTTTGCCGATAAACCCGGTGGTTGGGTAGGTAAGGAACGGCAGATGCGTTATTTGTGGGAGGTTTTATCGAGAGAGCGGATTTATGACACCGAGATTTACTGTCAGTTGATGCGAGCAAATGAAACCATAGTAAAAACCAACATGCAGCGCTTGACTAAGCAAGCAAATACATCAGCCGCACTTGCTCAAGATAAAAACTCGGTGGACGTGAAATCCCTGCTCAATATCAAAAAATCTGTTGCTGCCCAAGAAGAACTCTATGAAGGTGCTGTTCCCATCCACGTAGCGACGGTATTTTTGGTATATCGCAAAACCCGCGAACAATTAGACGAAGCTTGTCGTTACCTACAATCCTGCTTTCTCCGTCCAGCTTGGGTTATCAGAGAAACCGAATATCCCTGGCGCATTTGGTTACAAACTTTACCCATCGTTTGGGAACGCCTAATGACCGCTCCTTTTAACCGCAGGTTGGTCTACTTGAGTGGTGAAGTTCCAGGATTAATGCCCTTGGTAAGAACTAAAGGCGGGGATAACCAAGGTTTCGAGTTAATTGCTGAAGAAGGAGGAACACCTGTTCTTCTGGATTTATATAGCCAACACAAGAATTTAGGGTTATTTGCCACAACTCGCGCTGGTAAAAGTGTTCTGGCATCTGGTATTCTCACTCAAGCATTAGCCCACGGAATGCCCGTCGTCGCGATGGATTACCCGAAACCCGATGGAACCAGCACTTTTACCGACTACACCCAATTCATGGGAGATGATGGTGCGTATTTTGACATCGGCAAAGAATCTAGTAATTTGTTTGAGTTGCCAAATTTGCGATCGCTACCATCTTCTTTGCAGCAAGAAAGATTTGAAGATTACAAAGATTTTCTCGCAAATGCAATATTAGCAATGGTTTCCGGGAATCGTCGGAGTGAATCACAAGATGCGGTAAGGTCACTTATTGCTTTGGCTTTGAAAGCGTTTTTTGGGGATGAATTGATTCGCGATCGCTATGCTGCTGCATACATGAATGGCTTTGGTTCAGTTGAATGGCAGACAATGCCGACATTACATGACTTTCTGGGTTTTTGCTCCCACGAAAGATTGCGGTTAGATTCTCTGACTGGGGATACAAAAGCAGCTTTGGAAACCATACGTCTGCGGTTAAGATTTTGGCTGTCGAGTCGGGTTGGTCAAGCTCTTGCACAACCATCTACTTTTCGCAGCGACGCAAGGTTACTCATCTTTGCGCTACGTAATTTGTCGAACGATGAAGATGCGGCAATTTTGAGTTTGAGTGCTTATAGTGCAGCATTACGTCGGGCATTGGCTGCTCCTGCGAGTATCTTTTTTATCGATGAAAGTCCAATTTTGTTTGAATTTGATGCTGTAGCTGCTTTGGTTGGTCGGTTGTGTGCAAATGGAGCAAAAGCTGGTATCAGGGTAATTTTATCAGCCCAAGACCCGGATACGATCGCCAAATCTCCATCGGGTTCCAAGATTTTTCAAAATCTAACTACTCGGTTAATTGGACGAATCCAACCGACTGCGGTGGATAGTTTTACGAGCATTTTGAAATACCCCCAAGAGATTATTTCTCGCAATGCCACCGAAAGTTTCTTTCCAAAAAAGGAGGGTTTTTATTCACAATGGTTGCTGGATGATAACGGAATTTTTACCTTTTGTCGTTATTATCCAGCCTTCAATTTATTAGCAGTTGTGGCTAATAATCCTCACGAGCAAGAAAGGAGAACAGCAGTTTTATCTAAATATTCAGATAAATTTGTGGCGATTACTGAATTTTCTAAGCAATTAATAGAAAGTGAATGATAAAGATATGAAGAAAATAAAGAGATTGATAATTTTTGGAATTGGTATCGGCATAATATCAATAGTCAGCATTCCTACCGCTTCGGCATTAGAAATACCCAATCCCCTTGCAAAAGCATTCGACCAATGGCAGGAGCAGTTAGGCTCTATAAATAAATATGTGTCCTCGACTATTTCTCAAAAAATAGAGGATTTGTCATCATCATTGCAGAGAGATTTGAACGCAGCAGTAAATGAATCTGTTGGGAGTTTGGGTCTACCAGATGCGGCAGAAACGAGGGAGAAGGTTGAGGAAATTGTTGCCTCTACAAATACTGCTGTTAATCCTGTTGATAAAGCCACTAATGAAATCGATCGGCAAATTACCCGTGCCGATTCTAACAGTACCTTAAGTAAAGAAGGTCAAATAATTACGAAACAGCAAGTTGAAAAAACTCAAAATTCGATTAAACAAGTTGGAAATTCTGGAGAAGCAGCACAGGAAGAAGTTGTTACCCAAAATGTGATAAAGCGTATTGCCCAGCAAAATACTCAAATAGCGGGAATCTTGGGAGCAATGCGAACCGATGGATTGAAATCCAAGCAATCTCAGGATTTAGCAAATTTGAATTTAACCAATATTTCTCGTTCTGTAGACGGACAAAATCAATCTAAACAGAAAGAAGTAGTAGGGCAGGGATTTAATAACTTGAGAGTCGCATCCCAAGCAAGATTATTTTAATTGAATATCTACCCGTATGTTCTATCATTTTTTGAAATACGGATTAATTGTTTCCCAGACGAATGTACCAAACCCCGGTCAAGCAGCTTCTACAATTACAGAGGATGGAGTTGCTGCAAGTCAAGCCATAGCTCAATCGGTTGATAAATTATGGAATGATGTATTACAAGGAGGATTATATGCTGCGATCGCAAATTTAGGAGTGTTTTTTGCGGTTGGAACTTTGCTTATTTTCATCGTTCAATGGACGAAGGAAATGATTGATGGTGAAAGTTCTAAGGGTTTTACCGAGATAATTTGGACTATTGTTGTCATCGTTTTACTTGCTAATAACGGTCAACCTTTAGCATTAGCTACTCAAAGTTTGCGGGGAATTATCAACCAAACCAATCAAACTCTCCTTGCTTCAACTTCTGCATCTATACAACTCCAGGAAGCTTACCAGCAAGTAATGTTGAAAACTGGGAAGGGTGATGCTATTCAATCTTTGGTGAATCAATGTAACGCGATCGCTGACCCTACACAACAAACTCAATGTCTGGAGAATGCAGCAGCACAAGCCAAGGAAATCGAAGCGAATTTAGACTCAGATAATCGTCCCGAATGGTTGAAAAGTATTAGTGATTTTTTCAATACCAATATCTTTCAATTGGCTGTTAGAGGATGGCTGTTTGGGTTTGCGATCGCATTTCAATGGGTTATTGAGGTTTGCATGTTATTGACAGCTTTACTTGGTCCATTAGCAGTGGGTGGTTCGCTGCTTCCTGTTGGTTCAAAAGCTATTTTTGCGTGGTTGACAGGTTTCTTTTCCGTGGGAATGATAAAGCTTTGTTTCAATATTATTTCCGGTTTGATAGCGACGATGGTATTGAATGCGGATAACAATGACCCGATGATTTTTGCATTTGCAATCGGTATTCTCGCGCCAGTTTTATCAGTTGTTTTAGCTGCGGGTGGGGGGATGGCTGTTTTTAATAGTTTTTCGAGTATTGCGACTTTTGGTGTTGCTACATTTGTTCAGAGAATAGTCAATAGAAGAAGCTATTAGCGATTAGCTTTTAGCTATTAGCTAACAAGTCAAATGGCTTAGTTAGTAATCAAAAGAATCTAGAGTAAAAGCAGATTATTTTTCCAAGCTAATGGCTAACGGCTAACAGCTAATAGCAAATTATATTCATGAACAATCTTAATTCTCAACCTACTAATAATAAACGACTGAGGTTTTTAAATCGTGCTTCTAAAAATGTTTCTACTGGTGAAGCTCTAGCATTATTTGCTGTTGGTACTTTTGGGTTACACCTAATTACATTTTTTATTTTGATATTAATCTATGGTTCTTACTCCCAACTCAATAAAAAACCAGTTCCAACTTTGGTGCAATTGGAAACGGGTTCTGCAATAAAAGTTGCACCATTGGGAAATCGCGATCGCACGGACGCAGTTATTTCTCGTTTCGTCTCCGATACCATGACTTTGATGATGAATTGGTCGGGAAATTTGCCACCTAGCAGCATCGAAGAAAACACAAAACCTAAACCCGATAAGGGAATCAATATTGGGGAGCGGGGATTGAGAGGAAATAGAGTTACATCTGGAGCGTGGCAAGCTTCTTACGCATTGTCGGAGGATTTTCGCAAAGAGTTTTTAAAAATGTTGGCTTCGATGACACCACCGGGGGTTTTTAAAGGTTCGACTCAGGTTGTTTTGGTTCCACTTTCAATTCAATCACCGATAAAAATTGAAGAGGGAAAATGGAAAGTCAAGATGATTTCAAACCTGACTGTTTTCGATAAGGGGAATAATTTGGGTGAGGTAATTCCCTTCAATAAAGAGATATTTGTTCACGCAGTCGAAGCACCCGAATCTCCAGCAAATATTAGTGGTTTAACAGCATTAATTTATCAGGTTCGTGCAAGTGGTTTGGAAATTTACGCTATCCGTGATTTACCGCAGGAGAATTTATAATGACAGAACCGGAAGTTGAGAATAATCAAGTAAATAATAATTGGAATGAAGCAAGTTTTGCAAAGTTGTTAGGTTTGAATGATGAGAATATAACAGATAATCAAAGTGACTCTATTGAATCAAAAGAATTATTAGCAGATGAGGTAAATAAACAAAACAACAATCAAGTTGCGATCGCTGAATTATTTGATGACCCTCAACTTGGTAAAACCCAACCAACTTTTCATGGAAATCCCTTTGCCAAATTTGGTGCAGTCGGGTTGGTAATGCTCGTAGTGTTTGGTTCTGCGGCGACTGTTTTAAATAGTATTATGTCCGGTAAACCTAAAGTTGCACCGACAATCACGAATCGAGAAACAAGTAAACCGAAAATCGAAATAGCTGATAATTCTCAGGAAGTGGAAACAGGAAAATTAAAAGCTGAATTAGCACTTTCTACCCAAGCTGAAAAAATCAAATCAGTGGAGCGTTCCCAAACTTCTAAAACCGCAGTTAGTAAACGTAATACTCCTACTCCAAATAATAGAACTGCTCCCAAAATTGCATCAAGAGAAATCCCCAGGCAGCAAGTTGCATATATTCCACGTTCAATCCCTCAGAGGGTTAGTTATCAACCTCAACGAATTAATTATCAATCTCATCGCGCTAATTATCAACCACGTATTCAACCTGTCGCAAATAAAGTAAATTCTGCGTTTATTCCCAAATCTTTACCCAAACAAGATGATATAAGTTCAATCGAGCAATGGAGAGAAATTAGCAGTTTGGGAAGCTATGGTAGTGCGGAAATAGCAGCTATCACTAAAACGAATCCTCAACTAGCAAATGCTTCTAATTCCGACTTTAACGAACAACAAATACCCAATATCCCTCGTGCTACTTTAGTCTCAGCAACATCAAATCAAAATCAAATCGTTCCCACTGTCGATGATTATAATTTGGAACCACTCCACGATGAAGAAGCATTAATTATCAAAAATCAAAGCACACCACAATTAACGATAGGCACATTAGCCAGTGGTAAACTGATTACCCCAATAGTTTGGGCAAATAATCGCAGTAATAATACCAAACAATCGATTAACCAACAACAAACAGATCAATTTATTATTCAAGTTTCCCAACCTTTAAAAACTGAGGATAACACTATTGTTCTCCCGAAAAACTCCCAGCTAATAGTTCAAGTTAAGGATATCCAGAAATCTGGATTTATCGAATTAGAAGCAACAAGAGTTTTAATTGATGGGAATGAATATGCGTTACCCAAAGGTGCGATCGCAATTCGGGGTAAATCAGGTCAACCTTTAATTGCATCCTCTTGGGGTAATAAAGGTGGAGAAATTGCTGCGCGAGATGCGGAAACATTTACAGTTGGTTCTTTGGCAAAAGTTGGTAAGGTTCTCAATCAACCCAAGGAGGAACAAATCTCAACGAATAGTGGTTTTGGTAGTACGAGTTCCTTCTCATCAATTAGAAGAAATCGCTCGAATATTTTGGGAGCAGTTTTGGAAGGAGGTTTTGAACCTTTAACTCAACAAATCCTCCAGCGCAATCAACAAACATTGCAAGAAATTCAACGAAGGGAAGATGTTTGGTATGTCAAAGCTGGTACTGAGGTTCAGGTATTTGTAAATCAGACATTTCAGTTTTAGGTGAGGTTGTAATGGGTGGCAGGTTATTTAATCATATAGCTATTATTTGTTTAATATCTTTACCACTTATCGATTTATCAGTGGTAAATGCTGCTGAAATTAGACAAGGTGTAAAGCAAATTTCCCAGGATATTGCAACTGGAAATAGCTCTGACAAGATACCACGAGTTGAATTATCACCGGGATATGGGGTGAATATTTCTTTTATTAAAACTGGCGAAATTGTTGAAAAAGTTTGGTTAGATAATCCAGCGATCACATCCCTCGATGTTGATGGTTGTTTGAGTGCTTTGTCTCCGCACTGCGAACAGTCGGGAGCGACAGTCATACATCTACGAAAGATTAATAAATTAAAACTGCCTCAATTACCGAATACAAATACAAGCTTGCTAACGGTTGTGACAACAGGAAAATTCCAGAGGCAAGTTTATTTATTCCAAGTTGTAGCGGGGAAAAATAAGCCGAACTATCACACATTAGAAATTTTACCCAACTCCAATCTAATACCTGGATCGACAATTTATTCAAATACTAATAATAATCAATTACAACAAATAATTAGAGGATTAAATATTAGTAAACAGCAAGGTATGATTTCTAATAATTCCCGATTATGGGGACGGATTGAACAGTTTTTAATCAATGTTAGTTCTGGAAAATCAGTTAATATCGCCGCTCGTGATAGCGGAATTTCTATGCAATTAATTAATCGGTTAGTCGAATTAGGTAGTAAGGATAATATTCCGCAACGCTATATCAACCATGCCAAATAATTTCTAAAGATAAAATCATGGAACATAACACAATAACTTTGACCGGATTGGGACTGTCATTATTAGTCGCAGGTGGAATTATCCTCTTTCCACAACAACACAGTATGTCGAATCCTCCAGCAAAACAACCTCCAATACCCACCGTCGTGTGGCAAAATGCTCGTTTACCCGATTGGGATCGAATTACTTTCTCGAATATGCCTGCAATTAGCGAACCTGGCTCATTTCAAGCACCTCAAAATGTTGTCGATAAACTTGGATATAACCCTTCTCGTAGTTGGAATACCGGACAGAAACCAGATTCATTTACTATGTTGGGTGATTTTCAAGATTCTTTCAAATTACAAACCTTTTCGTTGACTGATATTTCTCAAATTACTAATCTAGATTTAGAAACAAATAAATTGGATAGTTTTGGTGTGATTAAACTTCAAACCTTAGATAGTTTGGTCAAGGCTATCCCAGAGCTAAAGGATTTCCCTATCTCTCAAGTTAAACCAATTTTAGATTTACTATCTCAGAATTTATCGACATCTTTCGACGCAAATCAAACCATTGAAAATTTTCTCAAGCAATCACCACATGTAGGTAAATTAAGCTTTGATGCGCTGAATTTAAAGTCCTATAATCTCGACTCAATCCCTAATTTAATAGCTACTCCTGTGGCAAGTTTTGATAAATGGCAAGGTGTATATATTTCGGAAATCCCCAGACTCAATAAAGTCCCATTTTCTCAATTTCCCAATCCCATCAACCCAGTTGGTACAGAAGTTGGGATAGTTGATGTTGCTTTCGCGACTGACGAACAAAAACGAGATAAAACGATTTCTGGAAGCAACAAGGAAGGTTTTGCAGTACCCTGTGAAAAAGACTGCGCTCATACCGAATTATCGGGTTCCCCTGCAGGGGAAACGCATCTAAAAAAACATCACAAGTATTGACAAAAAGCTTTATTAGTGAATTTAAAATAAATAGAGCTTACTTGACTCATAAAAGCAAATCATTTTAGTAATTAAGTATTACATTTATGAATTTTCTAGAATGTCTTGTTATTAGAGATAGAAGTTTTATTTATGACACTAAATCAGTAATTATTGCAGTATATTTACTATTGTTCGACAAAGTTGCCTTTTTCAGAAATCTTGAAAGAGCGTCAATAGCAGAAAAATAGTGTCAGTGCAATGGTATTTTCAGTTCTATAGAATCTGAAGAAATGAAAATATTGAGATGAAACTGAAACCAAAATTGACGATCGCAGACCACTTTGATTCGGTAAAAGATCCAAGAGTAGAACGCACAAAACGACATAGCTTACTGGATATCTTTACAATTGCAATCTGTGCTGTAGTTTGTGGAGCAGATACATGGGGTGAAATAGAAGAATATGGGAAAGCCAAGCAACAGTGGTTAAAAAAATTTTTAAAGTTACCGAATGGTATCCCCTCACACGATACATTTGCTCGTGTTTTTGCTCGTATCAATCCAGAGGAATTTCAATCAAGTTTTATTAATTGGATTCAGTCAATTAGTAAATTAACTTCGGGAGAAGTTGTTGCAATTGATGGTAAAACCCTGCGCCATTCATATGATAAAAGTCAAGATAAAGCTGCCATACATATGATTAGTGCATGGGCGACAAATGTGCAATTAGTTTTAGGTCAATTAAAAGTTGATGATAAATCAAATGAAATTACAGCGATTCCAGAATTGATTAAACTATTATCTCTCAAAGGCTGTATTGTTTCTATCGATGCAATGGGTTGTCAAAAATCAATTGTTAAACAAATTGTCAAGCAAGAAGCAGATTATATTATTGCACTTAAGAAGAATCAAAAAAACTTGTATAATCAAGTAGAAGCTTTATTTAAAGATGCAATTATTTCTAAATTTCAACAATATCAGCATACAGAGCATCGTTTGGTTGATGAGAGTCACGGACGAATAGTTACTAGGTATTACAGCGTGTTAAATAATGTCGGACATCTTCTTGACCTCAAAGATGCATGGGCAAATCTATACAGTATTGGAAAGGTTGATACTTTGAGAATTGCAAATGGTAAAACTAAGTTAGAAAGTCGTTATTATATTATGAGTATAGACCGAAATGCAGAGTTTTTTAGTAATGCAATACGTAGCCATTGGCAGATAGAGAATTGTTTACATTGGGTATTGGATGTTCAGTTTCACGAAGATGATTCTCGAATACGTAAAGATAATGCTCCAGCTAATTTTGCCGTTTTAAGGCATATTGCCCACAGTCTTATAACCCAAGAGAAATCATCAAAGATTGGAGTCAATAATAAGCGAAAAAAAGCTGGTTGGGATAATGAATATTTAGTTAGCTTATTCAACAAATAATTTTATCTCGCCTTCAAAATAATTATTTAAATAATACATTAAATTCGTAAGTATATTCATATTTATGATATTTATTGATGTAATTTTAATGATAAATACTTGCATCTTTTTCAATTAATATTGGATGTTAAATCATTTTTTCTGATTAAAAATATTCGATACCATATTCATATTTTTTTCTCATTGGAAAAGCTTATTTTGCCAATATTTTGGCTATTTAGATGCGTTTACCCTGGGTTCCCCTGCGGTACACGGAAAAGCATGGATTAGCGGAAAGTACCAGTTAGTAAAGGGTGGAAGGGGGATTTTAGGTTCGGTTAATGCTGGGAAAGAACCGACGGGAAGAAATCTGTTTGGAGATGCTTTCAAAGTCGCGGTTTGGGATGTATCTGAAGTTGATGGAATGATTTCCCAATCGTTATTTTTCCGGGTTTGTATGCGGAATAATTTCGTCGATTTAGGATGCACCCCCTATTTTATCGGTCCGGTTCTGTTTATGACATACAGGGAGAAAGAGCCGATATTTTTAGGCAGGATTGATACCGATAAAAATTCTATTTCTAGTCCTACAGGGCTAAAAAGCAGTGGTTTTCGATTCAATAATTCTCCGATTACTAGCAATAATGGTAATGATGCTGTCGCTAATTTAATCCCAGCATCAAAAGAGAATTGTAACAAAATACATGTGTCCGGTACAAATATTGATGCTCTGAGTTCGGCTTTATCAAACACGCAAAATAATTATAATTTTGTTGGCAATTATGTATGTGACTCGAATGGTAATTGCGGACGTGCTATTGGTGCAATGCAATTTATGTCGTCGAATCCCGATGTCCGAAAAATTATTGTAAGTAAAGCTGGTGGTCAGGAATTTTTATCAAAGTTAGATTCTGGAGAACAAATTACTGGTGAGGAAATGACACAATATTTCTCTCCCTCCGAGCAACAAACTTTAATCGATTCCCAAACTAATAATTTATTATCTACGGCATCGCAACAAATTGACCCGATTACCGGGAAAGCATTTACTGGAGAAAGATTAATTGAACGTGCGGCTCAAATACAGTTTGCAGGAACAAATATTACGATCGATTCCCAAGCTATTAATCCTAATGATGCCAAAACGGTTAAAGAGTATGGAGAAAAAACCAAAACTAAATACAAGCAAAATTTACAATCCATGAATTGTTTGTAATTTTAAATTTATATTTACCATGCTGAGAAATATTGGTAAAACTTCAAGCATTCAACTTGGTAATCATCGAGTTAATATTTTAACCTTATTTGTTGTAGCAAGTGCATTTACTACTTCATTTTTGATTGTATATCTATCTCCAAATAGCAAGTCAAAAGGTTGGCAAGATACAGATAATTTTGCACCACAGCCTTTATTAAAAACAGTTTTATCTCAAAAATCTATTCATCATCTTGATGCTTCATTGATTAAAATCTTAAAAATTCCCTCTCGTGGTGGTGGTAATCTATATATTTTCGATTATCGCTCTCCTAAACTTTGCGGAAATGCTGGATGCTTGTACTCTGTTTATAACGAATCGGGAAATATACTCCTAGAATTTATTGCTAATCCCTATTTACCACGGAATGAAAATCTAATTCAAGCAACTAATATTGATAATGATGAATTTCCCTGCTTGATAATTACCCAATCAACAGAGCAAGAAAATATTGTTTCTCTAACTAAATATTGTTATCAAAAAGGTAAGTATATACGTTTGGATCAATCTCTAACAGAAGTCGGCAAAAGCTTGGAAAGCAAGGATTAATTTATGTCGAATTACTCTCAAAATCAGCCAGCGAATTCCAGCTTACAAATCGAGAGACTACCTAATTTGATGAAATCCCAATCTGGTTTGATGTTACTCGCTTGTTTATGTGTAATCGCTCTCTTAAAATTATTCTCTCAAACCAACAATAAAAGCAAAGTTGCTACTAGCTATTGGGGTGGAAGTAAGGAAAAATCAAAAGCAACACGTAAGGCTAAAACGCAAATGGCAAAACCAACCCGTAACTCTGTTGCACTTTATATTGGAACCCCTCATGATGTACAAAGCAATATCGAAAATCAATGGTATCAATACAATTCGCAATTCGCAATTCGCAGTTCGCAATTAACTTCCTTCTTTTCTGCAAATCCAACTCTATACGTTCCCGATGCACAAAGGGGAATTGCAGTAATTGGTGCAGCTGGTTCGGGTAAAACATTCTCAGTAATTGACCCGTTAATTCGTAGCAGTTTTGACCAGGGATTTCCCATGTTGCTCTATGATTTTAAATTCCCAGCACAAACCAAACGTGCTGTCGCTTATGCAATTAAACGGGGATATACGGTCAAAATATTTGCACCGGGATTTCCTGAAAGTGAAACCTGTAATCCTCTGGATTTGCTTCGAGACGAAGAGGATGCGATCGCTGCTGGACAAATCACTCAAGTCATCTCGCGCAATTTTGATCGAGGTGGAAATAGTAGCAGTGATAAGTTTTTCGAGGAAGCAGGGGATTCGCTAGTTGAGGGAATTTTGCTCGTAACAAAGGCGATCGCAACTCTAACTGGGGAGGATAAATACTGTGATTTGATGATGGCACAGGCGATTTTATCATTACTCACATCTTGCACCTGGAAATATGAATGTCAAAACCATGACTACGTGCAAGGGGAGTTAGCCGTTGAATATCAAGTAAAAGAAGATACACAATTATATGTGGAAAAATAGATTCAAGGGCAGATTGTGCAGCCTGACCCCAATCAGGTGGCGATGCGCCCTGAAAATGGAGATAAGTCCAATGGGCAATGAGGTAAGCAGTCAGTGAAAGGATAAGCCAGCGATACATACCCAGCAGAGTCCCTTGCCCAAAACGGTGTAAGCCAAAACGATGCTTTGCAGTTTTAAACCACCCCTCAATCTGCCACCGACGCTTGCCCCACCACTTAAGAGTAGAAGCTTTAATTGGACGAGTAGACAAAACAAAGCGTTTTTCTAGTTTGCCATTATCGCGTTTTAAGTAATACCAAGAAACGGTAACGGGGAAATTTAAACCAAATAAATAAACCTGTTGACCCTGTTGATGTAAACGTCTTAAAAATCTGCCATCAGCCAACTTACGACTACTAGATACACCTGTAACAGCATGATATTTAAGCCGACGTACACCCTCAAGGAATTCTACACTGCCAAAGGCTGTGTCAGCTAAAATAATTGTTTGAAAATGTTGAGTTAAAGAAAGAGGTAAACGTTTAACCAGTTTGAGCCCAAGCATTGCAGGGGAAGGAGTTCCCTTACCTCGCCAAACACGAAAACTCCAAGGAATGCGCCATTGTCCTATTACCAAATAAACTACGACTAGATGGAGACCACGCTTACCATTATAGACTTTGATTAAATCACTAAATTCTGGGAATTTGCCACGTTTTTCTAAAGTCGTCAGGTCAATAATTACTTGTAAAAATGGTCTGCGCCCTTTGCCTGATGACGATAATGAATTGATAACTTTTTGTAATACTGAAGAGCGAATTATCCGAATCATTTCCCTTGTTGACCAAGGATTGATATTTAAAAATCGACTGATTGCGCTTGGGGATTTTGTCTGACTATGTTCAGGTAATGGGTGTCCTTGTGCCTCTAAGAATAACGCCAACATCGCTTCTAGGTTATCTTTTTGGTACTGCGTCGGCATCAGTTCTTTGAGGGTGTACACTAAATCTTGGGCGTGAGCAAGCATTTTCTTAGTGCTTTGTTTAATCAGATATTTCACGCCTTTTCTCTCATGTTTTCGGTTGCCAATGCAAATCTGACAATTTCATGGCGGTCATCCCCTTTGAAACGTACAGCATCTTAGCATCTGTTATTTTGGCATCCGAACCCGTAGTATTAGTTAGCTTGTAGTATTATTAATTACCTTTTTTTTGCTTTCGACAAGCCTTTGCTTCCTGTAAGATTTTGCATCATTATATTCGCTTTTACGTGTTTACACAGCTAGGTGCAAGATATGAGATTACCAAATTTACCAGCGCGACTTGAATTAGCATCCAAAGAAAAGCTCAAAGTATGGACATCGCGACCATTATCACAGCTAATCAGCGTCAAGGATTCCGAGAAAACAGCCGCATCGATTATTGGAACCGCACAACGCATGTTTCAACGTTTTCTCAAGCGGGATTTTGTTGGTGCATTTTGCGGGAAAACGACGCTACCACTTGATTTGGATGGGAAACAATTGATAATTTTTGGGTTAGACAGGAATAACCGCGATATAGTTAGTCCCTTGCTTGCAGCGATTTTACACGCGATTGTGACACGAAATATCACCCGTACTGTACCCCGAAAAGACCCTCTGATTGTTGCGCTGGACGAATTACCGACGTTCTATTTACCAGCACTCGTCAATTGGTTGAATGAAGGACGGGAAGATGGATTCGTTGGAATTTTGGGGTATCAAAACATCGCTCAATTAGAGAAAGTGTACGGAAAAGAAGTCGCACGAGCAATCTTGGGTGGGACTGCGACTAAATTTATCTTTAACCCTCAAGATACAGAATCAGCAAAGCTTTTCAGCGACTACTTGGGAGAGATGGAGATTAAATTCAATTCCAAATCGCGAAGTACAGGGAAAGGTGGAGATTCCCGCAGTAGTAACGAACACCATCAGAAGCGACATTTATTAGAACCTGCACAATTCGCCAAAATGGGAACGGGGAGAGCGGTGGTTATCAATCCAGCTTACACCCGTGGGACGGAAGCTTATGTTCCTTTACTGCAAGCGATGAAAGTCCCGAAATCCGATATCGAAGAGATGAATTGGTCGGAAAGTAAGTGGGATTTTATTCGAGAAAAATTGATTGAAAGTAATGGAATTCAAATTAGCGATAAGGAGCGCTCACAACAGTTTTTAGAAAGGAGAGAATTAGCCGAACATTTATTCCCAATGCCAGATGATAAGGACAATATATTATCACCAGAAGACTTGAGAAGTGTATTTTAGAAACTAGTTATGCAAACTATTAAATTGAATTTAAGTTCCAAAACATCATTATTATTGTCGCAGTATCCAGAATGGGTAGAAAGAATTGATCGAGCTATTAATCAAGAACTTTTCACAATAGACTATTCTCCCCAGGTTGTTGAAGTATTCGACCAATATGGATTACTAGCTGGGAGAGTAAATAGCTGTTTTTCATACGAATCGACACGCGAGCCCGAACAAGAAAGTGATTTTATTGCTTGGTTGCTAGATGGGGAATTAGCTTTATTTTATGTTGGCTCGGAGTTGGTAATTAATCGTCTACAAATTTTAGCTACAGTATTTGGGGAGCTATTATAATGCCAGATATATTTGTGGTTAATACTAGCGATGCTAATTCGATGCAGCAACGTTATGAACAAGTAATTGAAATGTTGCTGCAAGCATTATTGGATGCAAAGCAAGATAATACAAAAGAAGGGTTGAAAATATTTGATGGAAATGAATTGGTGTACGGACGAGACAACAATCAATTTCGCGATAAAATATCTGGTTTATCTGGTCAATTACTAAATCCTCAACTGATTAGTCAATTACAAAAATTACGCTCTACACCGGTTGGAAAAATTGTTGAGGATGCAATTAATAAGCGAGTTGAATTGGATGGAAAAGTAGTTTTACAGTCAGATGAAAATGGAAAAGTAATTGTCAATCGATTATTACAAAAGGATAGGGATATCGGTCGAGAAAATGTAGATGAATTTAAAAGTACTGATCGTCATCAAAAATTAGAAGAAGTTATTTATCCAGAACTCTCACTGACAGAAAATAATTTAACTGACAGTACAAAAGCTAAAATTCCAGGTACAAAAAGAGTTGTTGAATCATTAGAGACCTTAGAAGATAACCCTTTAAAAACCTTGTTAAATGCTGAAATAAATCAACTACGATCCGAAATAAAGGCATTACAGCAAGAACAAAATTTATATCAAGAATTAATTCAACAAAGATTACAGCAACCCCAAAATACATCGTGGTGGCAAGAATTAAAAAACAAAGCTTCGATTGTTATAACTAGCTTTACTTCTGCTGCAAAAGTAGGAATCGACGAATATCAGAATAATTCAACACAGTATCAATTTGCAGCATCTATTAAGAACTTATTCCACCAGCAAACACAACCGGGTGAAACCCATTACCAAACCGATAATTACCAAATTTCTCGTAGTGGTTCGCTCTACGAAATTAAAGAGTCGGCAACAAACAAGCAAATAATGCAGTTTCAAGCGACTCCTTTAGGGTTAAAAGTTGAGAGAAGTAATCTAGAAAGAAATCATATCAAAGATTTTACAGCATTACAAACTTCGCTACATAAAAATCACACAGTTCCTAATTCTTTTGCTCCAGTAGGAAGACAAGAGGCTGAATATTTTGCTCGTGTTGAGAGGGTTAGTAATGCACTTACTGAATATGCGATCGCACAACAAAGAGAAGTCACTATCGATGGTGCTTTTTCCTATAAATGGCAAGCAAATCCTAATGGTGATGTACAGATTGAAGCCAAAGATGGAAGAGGTAATTTACTAGAAAAAACAGGAGGAAATATCAAAAGCATTATGAGCGATCGCGATTTAATTTACTTCGACCAAATCCTACCTAAATTACAAACAAGCACAAAGAAAGTAGCCGTAAATTCTCTCAAATCGAACAATCATCAAGAAAGGTAATTAAATCTATGAAAATACTATCAGATTTAAACTTGTTAATGGATTATGGTGTGCCAATTATCTATATAAATACTCAAATCCAAGAACGAATGAATTTGCTAGGAAAAATCTATGTTGAATATACTGCTCGCAAAGACATTCCAGTATATTTATGGACTGCGGGGTGGGGATGCTTGAAGTTAATTCGATTTGGGTCGAGTCGTCAAATAGATTACGTTAATCTAAATACTCAATCCCAAACCTTATTTACGAGTTTAGAATATCTACTCGATTCCCAAGAACCTGGAGTTTTCTTATTTGAAAATTTACTATCTGTAAATAACATAGATACTTACAAAATCGCGTCTCATCTCACTAATATTTATTTTGAATTAAGGAGCAACACCACTAAGAAACACCTGATTATTATTTCAAGTGATAATACACAGGTACCCGACAGTTTAAATCGTTTAATTCCTTCTCTCACCATGACATTGCCAAATCATGGCGATATTTCTGATATTGTTGATGACGTTTTACATGC
Source organism: Calothrix sp. NIES-4101 (assembly GCA_004296455.1). GTDB lineage: Bacteria > Cyanobacteriota > Cyanobacteriia > Cyanobacteriales > Nostocaceae > Brunnivagina. Next base: position 727,038 of record AP018280.1, on the reverse strand, counting down.
ATATTCAGAGTTTTACGATTCTGATAACTCTATCTTAGTTAATGCTGGAAGCGGTTTAACTCAAGAAGAAATTCGCTTGGGTTTAACGCTAGCATTGAATTCTTGTAATATTCCAACAATCGATATCCTAGCTACAAGTTTACTTCAATATAAAATCAACCGTTTTCGTTCTTTCAATCTCAACTTTATTGCTAAGTCAAATACTCCCGATTTTGGTGGTTTGGATTTGCTCAGAAAGTATATCGAAAACGTCAAATATGACTTTTTACCCCAAGCACGGGATGCAAATATTCCCCTTCCCAAGGGTTGTTTATTAGTCGGACCACCGGGAACGGGAAAAACTTTGGCTGCGAGTGCGATCGCACAAATATTAAATTTCCCACTTATTAGTGTTGACACCGCATCAGTCGTTGCAGGTGGCGCAATTTATCTCAAGCAATTACTCGAACGGGTGGAAGCTTGCGCTCCTGTAGTACTTTACTTTGACGAGTTGGATAAACTTTTTGCTGCATCCAACGAGTCGGGAGAAGATATTAGTTCCCGGCAGATTTTAGGGGCATTATTAACTTGGTTGCAGGATAAGACGAGTATGGTATTCGTCGTTGCAACATTAAATCGACTTGATGCGTTACCACCGGAATTAACGAGGGTAGGGAGATTCGATGAGATATTTTATGTGGGATTTCCCCAAGCTCACGAGCGCAAGCAAATTTTGATGCTGCATTTGGCTCGATTTGATGAGCGTTATAAAAATGGGGATGTGCTGACAACAAAGGGATGGAGGATAATTCTCAATCAAACAGTTAATTGTACTGGTGCGGAATTAGCACAGATTGTTGAGAAAGCAGCGCGTGCTTTGTTTTATCAAGGTAGAGAAATGGAAATTGGATTGCAGGAATTGCTGGAGCAACGGGAAATGATGGTTCCTTTGTATATACGGGATGCAGATAGGATATTGGCTATTGAAAATCGTGCTAAATATATTTGTCACCCTGCTTCAAGTGTTGATACGTCGGAATTTGCGCCTGTGACTACTTCCTTTTGGGGTAACACATATCTTGTACCTTCTCAATAAGCTCAGAAATAAACCTAACTGCTTACTATAAATCAAGGTTTTCAAGCCCTAATTTTCTCAATAGTCTTTTGGTGCAAGATGTTAGGAGAGAGATAAATTGACTAATCAGGTGTAATTACCGCTCTTATTCCTTCTCGAACTTGCTCCAGTTCTTGACGCTTGGATACTATCCAGTTTTTACTAGCTTCAAGTTCTTCTAAAGTAATTTCATGCACCCTATCTTGTTGTTCAAGAAGATTTTCATAAAGTGAAATAGCCTCAGAAATGATACGACTTACCGATTCCGCTTTACTATCAAAAATCGTATCAATAATTTCTTCTATTTTCTCGACTATTTTATCAATAGACTCATCATCACTAAGTTTTTCAAATCCCGTTTCCAGAACTTTAATTTTAATTTGGTCATGTAATCCATCAATATCAAACATCCCTAAACCAAAAGAACTTGCAATTGCGGCTGCAACGCTGGCAATAATTACAGCGATAAACCCAACACCTGTAAATATTATTAATCCTGCTGCTAATGCACCACCAATCCCAACACCTCCACCGACACCTCCAAATCCCATAAAATCATCACTGATACCATGAAGTGATAGCTTGAGTCGATCACTAAAAGAAGCATTAGCTTGAATATCTATATTTTGAAACTGAGTTTGTATTGCATCAAGCTCGTATTCTATAGTTGTATTTAAAATATCTATACTCTGCTGTAGGATTTCCCCTTTGAGTTGTTTATTACCCCATTCATCAATTTCAACGGATAAATCATGGATAAAACTATTAGTGTAATCACGAATTAATTTATCTTGGCTCCACACAGGACTATGCTCAGAGTACCAACGCTCACTTTTCGCCATCATACGCTCTACTAAGCCTTCATACCATTCTTTCCAAGATTCGACAGCTTGGTTAAATACTTCACTTTTTAAATTAGCGACAATTAGTTGAACTTTAACGTCACGTCCACTTGCTTCTCCGATTTGGTCTATAATACTTTGCTTTTCTAATTCAGAAAGTTTAAGTTTGCCTTCCAAAGTATCTTCCGCTCTATTTAATCCATTAAAACATTGCTGTAAAAGAGAATTTATTTCATCTATTGCACGTTTAACTTTTAAATCACCACGTTCCATTGTTAAAAATTCTTCAAGCGAATGAGTAAAATCTTGAAAAGTATTTAAATATTCATCCTTGCTACAGCTTTTAAGAGCGTCCAGTGTTGCTTGTGCGGATATAAAATGAACTCGATTTTTAGTTGCAACTATCGGTTTATCACCTAAAACAAATTTTTCTATTCGTTGTTTTACTTGCTCCCGCCCTTTTTCAGTACGAACTAAATCCATGAAGTTACCAACAACAAAAATATTATCAGCAACTTCTGTTTCTTTTCCGCCATTCATTTTTACTTTCAATTCCTGCAATAAATCTCTTTCTACCTGTGTTAGAGAGCGTGTAACATCGGTCAGAAAAATAATAGCATCAGTATTTTCTAGTAACTTTTGCGTAATTGCCGTACGTTCTGGATGTTCGTTCAATCCAGGAGAATCAATTATTTCTACCCCACTACTGCATAACTCTAAATCTGGATGTTCAAAAATAATTTCCTCAATTTCAGATTGTGCTAGTTCATCGCTTAAACAACCAATAGCAGCATCCTCTGATATACTCGCTTTTTGTTGATATTCGCTAAAGGGAATTTCTTCTTTTCTACCATCCCGATAGCGACAAATTACCCGCTTCTCCCTACCATATTTCAGAACTGTTACCGTACCACTGCAAGGAATTTCGCGTGCAGGTTGAATTTCTTCACCTAGTAATGCATTTAATAAAGTTGATTTACCCTTACTAAATTCACCTACAACTGCAATTCTAAAATTTTGAGATTTAAGTTGTTTAGATACATCTGCGATATCTAATATTAAATTATTTGGTAAAAATCCACGCTCCTGACATTCTTGAATGACTTGGTAAATTTGAGAACAAAGTATATCTATCTTTTTGCTTGATTCTTGAAAGTTTTTTAGTATTTCATAAGATATAGTAATAGTTTTTTGCTCAGTGTTCGTTTTATCTTTTACTGGTAAAGCTAATGATATATCCTTCGCAGCCTTCACAAATATTGAATCGAGTTCATGAAATTGAACAGGGTCTAATAAAAACCGTACTTCTTCTAAAGCTATTGATTCAAATTGGCTTGTGCGAGCAAATGTTGCTTCCAAAACTGCTAAATGTCGTGGGTTTACCCCTAAACGTTTTGCAATAATTTCTAAATACTTTTTCTCACAGGAATCCATTTCCCCATCAGCTGCCGACATTTCGTAACCAAAGCTCATCAATAATAATCGTTGAGATTCAGTAAGGGAAGCAGTCAAACTTAGCAATTCTTCACCGGCTCTGTAAACTTGGTTGTCTTTTACTCCTTTAATCATTAAATGAGTTAAACGACGGACATCACTTTCTGGGGTACTGAAACGATATAGAGTTGCCAATAGCCTTTGCTTTTCTGACTCTGCAACTGTACCATCAACAAATATTACTCCTAGTAGTACCGTTACCAAGCTAGCCAGAAATATCACTGGTGGGGTTAAATCTCGTTGACTGAGTTTTTTACCAGTGATCCGTGATAGTAAATCAACAACTTCTAACCCAACCAATGATGTAGCCATAATGATTATCAATTATTAATGTTTTCTGTGCTTAGTATGCCCATTCTTTAGCCAAAATTTATCCATGTGCCGAGTAAATACGGTTACCTAGACTTAACGGTACAAGCTAGGCTCGAAGAAATTATTCTTTATCAAACTAAAAAATATGTTGTTTGCATTTACTCCTGCGATTCAAGCTGGTATGGAAGCTGGTAAATACTTACAAGTTTTTAACAACGGAATTCCTATTGGAATGGTGCGCGATGCTGCAACTGGTAAGTTTGTGGCTCATGCGGTTGGTGCAGCAGTTGATGGAAATCCCCTATTACCTTTGTTTGCCCCTACTCAATTTCTGATGAAAGGAGCAGGCTTAATTCAAACTCACATGGGGTTTCAAGAAACTTATCGGCAAATAGGTTTTGTCCAAGCTGGATTACAATCACTGCAAAATAGTGTTGGTGTACTGCAATCAACTACTGCTTTAATAGGTGTCGGAACAGTTGCAAGCGTTGCACTTGGGGCAATTAACTTACACCAAACGTTAAAACTCCGCAAAGAAGTTGAACAAATGAGATTGGAAGTGAAAAATGGTTTTATTGATTTAAGACAAGCTCTCAAAGAACAAGGTGTAGAAATCAGGCAAATTATTGAGCAAGTTGCCCAAGATAATAAATTTGAGCAACATCGAACTGTTCTAATACATGCATACGGATTATTTACACAAGCACTACAGCGTTTCCGTTCGGCTATGCAATTGCAAGAAACCAGTCGCAGAAACGCGGAAATTGATGCAGTAAGGGGAATGTTCTTTGAGGCTTTAGCTGATTATACAAATCCTCATCTATTAGAAGAAACTTCTGCGGCTGGTCAAATTCGTAGACTTGAATGTGCTTGGGGGATTGAACAAGCTATAGTTGCGACTTATCAAGTGCAAGGCGAAGTTTCTGCTGTTAGTGATCGCCTTTCCCATTTACATAACCACATTTGCGAGAATGCATCTATGGTAATTAATAGTTGTGAATCTCATAACGAACTAAATTTTCTCTTCCCAGAAATGAGTCGTATTCGCAAGCACGATTTAGCAGTAATCAATACTTGGCAAAACCAAATCGATTGGATGCGATCGCTTCCCGCATCTGAATTAAAACTTTTGGCAAGTGCAGATTTCGATACGAACGAAATTGATACTAAGGATCGTGGATTAAATAAGGTGTAATACTGCCAATAATATCAGTACACTAGAAGGGTAAATTGAGAACTGGTAAATGATGCACCCTTACCCTGGTGAAATTGAAGTTCAAATGCAACGATATTATGAATCGTTGTCGGAGAAGGATTGCCGCCGATATGCAGCAATTGAAGCAGTAAAATTAGGGTACGGGGGACAGGCATACATCCGTCGCTTGCTGGGATGCCATCACGAAACCTTACAATTAGGCTTGCGAGAACTTGAGGACGAAACGGCGCTTGGGCAGGAGAGGATTCGCCAACCCGGAGGTGGACGGAAATCAGCCTTCGAGACAATTGTTGGATTAGACGAGGCGTTTTTGCGAGTGTTGGAGAGGCACACAGCAGGTTCGCCGATGGATGAAAGTGTCAAGTGGACCAATCTCAAGCGTCATGAGATTGCAGGATTGCTGGGAAATGAAGGAATCGAAGTGAGTGTGACAGTGGTAGACCAGTTGTTGGAGAAATATAACTTTCGTAAACGTAAAGCAGTAAAGACCCTGGCAACAGGAGAGAATCAATATCGCAACGAGCAATTTGAGACGATTGACCAACTTAAGCACTCTTATCAAACGGCAGGTAATCCGGTCATGAGTATGGACACCAAAAAAAAGAATTAATTGGGCAGTTATACCGGGAGGGACAACTATACACTCAAGAAACGATAGAGGTGTTTGACCATGATTGGCCAACGCTTGCGACTGGAGTTGCCATTCCCCATGGGCTGTACGATATAACAGACAATGTGGGTTATATCCAGATTGGCATCAGCCACGATACCAGTGAATTAGCCTGTGACTCAATTCGCTACTGGTGGAACACCTATGGTAAGACGCGTTATTCTTTGGCAAATTCAATTTTGCTGTTATGTGATGGTGGCGGTAGCAATAGCTCTCGCTATTACATCTTCAAACAGGACTTACAGGCATTAGTTAATGAACTGGGCATCGAAATTCGTATCGCTCATTATCCGCCCTACACCTCCAAGTATAATCCGATTGAGCATCGTTTGTTTCCTCATATCTCTCGCGTTTGTCAGGGGATGATTTTTGAGAGTATCCAGACTGTAAAAGACTTAATGGCAAAGGCAACCACTCGCACAGGACTCAAAGTTTTTACAACGATTCTCGATAAAACCTATCAAACGGGTCGAAAAGTGGCTGAAGATTTCAAATCAAACATGAAGATTGTTTTTGATGAATTTTTGCCCCAATGGAATTACACCGCTAAACCAGAATTACACTTTATTTAATCCACGATCCTAACTTTGATGCTGACAAATATGAAAATGCTGTATTCACACCAGAAGAGGCTTTATATGAAAATTTAGCTGATAAATCGCACTTTTATTCATTATGTGACCAACTAAGGTTTATGTTTCAGCCAACACTACGTATTCAATATGAAGACTATATCAGCCGACAAGCTAGTATTTTTGGTTATAAAGCATTAGTACCAAGTAATTTACGGCAAGCTTCTGATATGACGGTTGCAAACCTATATTCTTATTTTCAAATTCGCGATGAATCTGATGTAGAAGAAACAACTTTAGCTGCAACAGTATAGATATCAAAGAGAGAATCCAAATTTCGTCATAATGATAAGATGCTTGCTTAGAGCCGCTACGCGAGCGCTTATTAACAATAAAGCGAACTCTCAGTAATAGCCCTTTTTATCAGCACATCAATACCCTCCTTGGCACAAGCTTTGAGAAGAGCGATGTCTCCTAAGAAGCCTCTCAGAAGCGAAAGCCATCAATTTACTAGCAGCGATGCTCCAAAGGAGCCGCTACGCGATCGCAGAAAAACCCCCACAAGAAATTATCGACGCGATCGCTGACGGTAAGCTTCGCTAACGCTCAAATATCTGCTAAGTTGACTCTCTTGAATTGCCAACCTCCAATCAAGATCGATCCTTTGGGGAAAAAAATTGTAATTAATTATCCGGTTCTAAAAGCTTGCCGAGAGCTTCAACGCCCTGTCGCCAACCATCTTCCATGCCGCTTGCCACCATACCATCACGGTCATCTTGACTCATTGCTGTACTATGTGTGCGAATCTCAGTCGTATGTTCGTCAATAGCTACAAACTCAGCTTTTTCCAACATGACATGCCCACGTTCCGGCATCCCCAAGAATTCAAACGTTTGCACAATCCGTTCATCCTTAGCGACTTCATGAAAACAGCCAGTAAACTCATACTCGTTCCCATCTTCTGATTGCTCGGCAACGTGCCAACCCCCACCGTCTTTACAATCGAAGTGATACACTTTCATCGGATTCCCACGACCCCACCATTTTGTGAAGAGTTCCTCTTTTACATACGCCTCGAACACCCTTTTTAAGGGAGCATTGATTGTGACGATACCCAAGATATTTTGTGAATTTTCTGGGACAGTTACCTTCAGATGTGCCATATCCTTATTTTCCTCAGTTGTTACTGCTCTTCTAGTAGTTTCTCCAATGCACTGAAGCGAGCACTCAATAATTTTTCATACTCGCTGAGATATGCGGTGACTACTTTGATGGTTTTTGGCTGAATCTGGATAATTTTCTTCTTGCCCATTCGACGCTTGGTAATGAGTCCAGCTTTCTCCAAAATACTAATGTGCTTCGCGATCGCAGCCAAGGACATTGCATAGGGTTCCGCGAGTTCGGTGATAGTATGCTCTGCTTTCGATACCCGTTTAAGAATGTCTCGTCGTGTCACATCGGCGAGGGCACCAAAAATTTGATCGAGGGCAATATTTGATTCAACCATATGGTTGAATGATAGAACTTGATGCAGTTATTGTCAAGCGGCTTAAGGTTGGGCGCTTATGCAGGATGGGGAAGCTAGCGCGATCGCCCGGTAATAAATACTCACTTCGGATAAATTTGGTGCGCTTTGATTTCCACGAAGCTTACCTACGCAAGATATTTGGCTCCTTCGGAATCAAAGACCTCGAGTTTGTTAGGCGATCTTCCGCAGACGGCAGTGCTTTGCGATCGCGAAAAGTCGATTGGGATACAAAAGTCTTGATCGCTTCCTTGGCTAAAAGATGGTGATATTTATTCACATTTGCTACTTGTTTTCAGAAATAGCCCTAGCAATCAGTGCCTCAATCCCTTCCCTCGCACAAGCATTGAGAAGCGCGATCGCTTTTCGATTACCCCTTTTAGCAAAATATCCCCATATTGACAACCAATCTTGCAGAGACAGAGCATACATACTTTGAAACTCTCGTTTGACTCTGACTCGACACTCAACTATATCTCTGGAAAGTCTTAAATTCGCCAAAGATTTTGCCTTCTTGGGTGAGTCATGAATAAACCAATCTGCACTTCGGTTTATACACCTGAGTCCTTCGCGATAATCAATACGATATTCTCCAGAGTGCAAAACTAAAACCTGCAATTTGATATTTGCATCAAATCTAACCTGAAGTGATTCGCCAGATTCGACCAGATAATTACCAGTAAAAAAGTAACAGTTAAGAATAGAATTTGATTCGGATTCACTATCGGATAACTCTCGGATTAAGCAATACCAATCATCACAAGACATTTTGAAGTGATGCTTCTGCAAATGACCTTGTCTCAAAAGAGTAGATAGGTAGATTGCTGCGACTGAGAGAGGATAAACTCGCATTAATCTGCCATTTCCAACTCGAACAATATGGGTTTCTAGCCGACGCGATTCAATAAATTTTTGCACAGCTTTCTTCGACCGACCAACTAACAATGCCATTTGGCGATCGCTCATCAATTTTTGTCCATCTGTTAATTGGTAAGTCCTCCAAATCTTGCCGGAAAAATGCCAATGGGAATAGGTAACTTTGGGATATCTAACGGGTTTTGGGTCGGTTTTTATGTTTTTTGATTGCTTCATAAAGCACCAACTTAAAACTTAGGTCAACAATAGGGAATAGACACTAGAAAAATGAGGTGATAGATGACACCCAAAAATCGCTGCAATGATAACGAATCCGCAGACAAACTTTATACAAATATTAAAATTGCTTTAAGCTAGTTCATCCTAACTTAAAAATCAATTTACTTAACAATCACTATGAGGCAAGATTAATTTATTCCTATAAAGTAAAATTAACTGAAGTAAGTACGAGAAACTTTATTTACATTAATTGTTCTATTACTTAAAAGTATATACTGAAGAAATTTGCCTAGTCTTTGAATTTTATTGGTTATATTCCAGCAAATATACTGTTAGTTGCTGTCTAAAAACGTCTAGATTTAAGCGTGAAAGGCTAGGTAAAAACCAACTTAATAGTCTTGATTTTCCTATAGTCACTACATTTCAGCAATTTTAAGAGGCTTTGAATCTGAAAATAGGAATCAGTGGGTGGTCAATTTATTAACCTTGCATACTGAATTTTGTTAAATTCCCAAATTTCTAAATACAAAACAGCAATTATCAAGCAAGTAAGTATGCCTCATATATGAAAAAGCCACATTGAAGCTATCATCTTCCAGACAATTGCTCTGCATTGAGTGAGGGTATTACAAATTGTTTGGTTGCGTGGGGTAGAAGTTGTTTGACTTTGATAAAACTTTGTTCGGATGGAATTGCAACGACGACTTTGGGAATTTTTTTGAGCAGTTCCAAAGGTAATGGTGCGCGGTTGTCATCCCAAACGAGATAAATTGTTCGCTGTTGGTGGGGTGCGTTTTTGGAAATTGCTTTTAGTGCATCGATGGGGCAAGAAACTAAAATCGCAATTTGTCGTGACTTATTAACGCTTCCAACGCTCAAATGAAACCAACCACTCGAACGTCTGCTTCCTGGGTACATCTGAAACCGCTTGTTATTTTCCCCGACTAATAAATAAGCCCCTGTTGTTTCTCCATCTAAATTTCGAGCGATAAATACTCCATGTCCCCCATCGTCTGCATATATCAAACCTCTTTGTCGCAAGGTTTGGGAAAGTTGAGATGGAATTAAATATTGTTGACTCAAATAATTTTCTAATTCTTGCCAACGGGAAGGACAACTGGAAGGTGGAACAAATGGTTGTGGTAATTTCTGCCGAATCATATTTGCTGTTTGGGTAATTGCATGATTGCGAACTGCTTGCAGAGCCTGGATTTCACCAAAGCGATCGCGCAACCAAATCACCGCATCATTGAAATTACAATTATTTGTCTGTATTACCAAATCAATCGCATCGCCACAAAATTGATCGTTAGGGCTAATTCCAAGTTCATAAGCGATCGCTTCTAATGGTAAATTTTGCTGGTCGAGTTTTAGTATCCTCAATTCGTTTTCGAGTTTCTGTCGTAACTCTTCGCTTTTGGCAGCAGTTTCTTTCCATTCAGCTTTTTCCTGGAGAATGCGATCGCGCTCCGAAAGTTGACAATTTATTATCTCCAACTGGGGATTCAATAGCTCAATCAGTCTTTGTCTATAATTCTCACCGGTTTCTTGTGGTTCTGATTGGGGAATCATATTTTCCCAGTCGAGAAAGTGAGAGCTTTGATTAACGGCAGAATAATATTTCCTCACTTTCTCGTGGGTTGCCACACTTCCCTTCACACCACGGACAATTCCTAGATGTGCAACCGCAGCAGCAAAACTATCCTGCAACTCATACATTTTCACTCTTGTCCCAAACAGAGCTTTACAATTGAGCTTGCCCTGCTCATCCAACGGTACGAGATATGCATGGATATGGGGTGTCATTTCATCTAGATGTAGCTCTGCTTGAACAATGCGATCGCCCCAAGACTTTTTTAACCATTTAACTACCGCATCGACAAAATTATTCAAACGCTGTTGTTCGTAAATTCCACCTTTGTGTGGTGCATCGGGACGGAAATATTCTGGACTCGCACTCAACAACATTTCTACTGCTAATACTGCATCGGAGCGAATTTTCTGCGAGCCAATTTTTTCCCGCACTAAAGTTTCTAAATTAAGGTTGGTAATATTGCCAATTATTTCTAAATTTTTGATTTCCGGGTTGGCATTCGGTGTATCAACTAGTCGGAGTGTGTGAGATTGACTACGACTCAATGCTCCCCAGGATTTGATTTTTTGGATTCGACAAACTGCAAAAGGCATGATTTTTTTGACTAATACCGTGATTTTGGGGTATAAGGCAGGAGGCAGAAGGAATAAAATACATTTTTGCCCTCTGTCTTGAAAAGTTTTGTGGACGGAAACCGTCCCCACAAACTTTCCTCTGCCACAGGATTTAAAGCCCACGTCGGTTGCTTTATGCCGGGAATCCTCGCACGCAACTTCTCTCCGTCCAACGCACTGCCTCCTAAATTTATTTATGGGATTACCTCCTTAAATTCTGTTACTAAATCTAGTTAATAATGGGTGAAAAAGAAATTTTTTAGCAATTTATCATTGAAAAATACAATTAATTTGCTAGTTACTATTACATATTGGTATGGTCAAAAAAAGTCAATTTCCAAAAATACCTAAAAATACCCAATAAATCTATCTTTACACTGAAAGAAAAAATAGTATTTTATAAATCAGCATCTTATGTGTAAAGACTTAAACAGCTACATAAGCAAAAGACACAATAAACACATAGCTTTTTGAAATATTAGAATTAATACGTAAAAATAATTTTGTACACTAGGTCAAATACTTTATTTGAAAGGATTTATACTACACAGTCTCAATAACACCCAATAAGTCAAGAGCATGATTTGTAACATCTAATTTGCTCTGTCGTTAGGCAGATGTGCAAGCTCATGTTGGCTATTGAAATTAACCCTGCTTATTTGTTAATAAGTTAGTAAGTGTTTTACCTGTGAAATGACTCGAACAAAAAGGGGCTAGAAAAATGTTGTACTTATCAATTCAACTTATCAAAAAAATCATCTTTAAAGAACAATTATTCGAGAATAAAGAACTATCCCGAATATTCACTCATCTATCGCTCATATCTGGATTGTTCGATTTAATTACAAGAGAAAGGTGTAATGCGTTTCACCAACTAAATGTCACTAAATAAATCACTGAGATTCGTAATTTGAACGTAGATTCTTGATTTTTGTAAAAATCTGCTGCCGATAAATTTATCGTCAGCGATCGCTAAACCTTCTACTTCAAGCACCATGCACGTTAGAAGGATTTGCATCATCAAAATAATTAAAAGGATTAACAAGGAAATTCCAACTTAAAATCTCTACAACTTCGATAAGTTATATACATAATCAACTTGTTGTTTCCTGGATTTAGCTTCAATTCCCTGAGATTTCCTCTATCTTTATCACTCAAATGTTATGGGTAAAATAGCTCAACGAAGAAATAAATATTCTCCGGAATTAATTTTGGCTTTGGACTTTGGGGGAAGTGCGACTAAAGGAATTTATTCTACTCTCGATATGATGATTCTCAAGCCATTATTGATGGAACCAGAGGTGGTGAAGATTTCTCCCGATTCGAGCATTGGTGGAATTCTGGGAGCAACAGACCCAGAAAATACTGCATGGATAAATTACCAGGGTCAAACCTTTGCTGTCGGTTATTTGGCAAAAACTAAGTATTATGGCAACGAGGGATTGAAGGAACTCAAATACGAGCGAGCAGTAGCGAAAACATTGGCTGCAATTTGGGTGACATCGCAAAAACTGAAATTGGGTACAAAATTTCGAGTTGCCTTAGTCTGCTTGTTACCACCGGGGGAATTTGAGAACAAGGAGAGTTTTCATCAACAACTCAAAACTGCACTCGCAGACTTCACCACATCCACGGGGAGAATGGGTGTGGAATTATCCGAATTTAATTGCTTACCTGAAGGTGCGGGGATTTATTTGGCTTACCAAAAGCAACAAGGGAAAACCATCAACACAAAAATAATCGCATTTGTCATGGTGGGTTACAGAAATGCATCGGTGTTAATTGCAGAGAAGGGAATCATTAGCGCAGATGGAAAGACTTCAGATTTGGGAATGATTCGATTGTTAGACAAAGTTGTAGCTAGAACTTCCGGACAAACTGCTTCCCAACTTGCTCCTGCGATAGTTGCGGCTGGGAGTGATATCGCTTGCACTCCATTTTTAAAGTTGATTAGAAGCATTAATAAGGCAAATAAACAACAGGAATTAATGCAAATTCAACAGGCTGTAAAGTTTGCTAGGAGTGAATATACTGCTGTACTCACAAGTTGGTTAGACCAGGTAATCTCCCGCAATGGAATTACAGAAATCTTATTTTGCGGTGGAACTGCGGATTATATGAGAAGGGAATTAAATTCACATTACCCTGGAATACCTTGCTTATGGGGAGTTGGTGCAGACATTCCCCAACAGATTGATAGTTTTGGCTTAGGAAGTCGATTGGCTGATGTCTACAGCGTGTTTTTGTACTTTTGGGAAAAACTAAATCATGGACGAACAAATTGATTTTCGCTGGCGTTATCAGCCATGTAAAGAAACTGATATTCGGCTGATGAGATATATCCAATCAAATCCAATTCGAGCAAAAAGCGACATCATACTTGTTGCAATTCGTTCTTTTTGGTTGCCTCATGCCATTATTGCTAATTCTAGAGATAAGAAAAAGATTCAACCCCTTGCGAGAAATTGTATCCAATCACTCAAGAGACAAGCTCAAGAAATTAGCGAATTAGCAGGATTAGAAGAATCTTACGGGATATATACAACACATAGCGTTTGCTCGAATAATTCTGTTTACGATGATGGTGGTTTAAGCAATTTTTTGTGATTTTTGATTGGAAGAATAAATCGATTTGAGAGATAAATCTAATGAGAAAGAAGAAAAACATAACTAAATCTTTAAGTCAGGGAAATTTAGAGGAGGCTCAAAACATGTCTATTGAACCACAAGAAAAATCAACTATCGAATTAGAAGAATTCCCAACGAGAACCGAAATCGAAGATTGGCAACAAGAAATTGATGGAAATATATTAGTTGAGGAAAAATTAGTAACTGTAAACACAATAGATGAAAAATATGAGTCTTTACCCAAAACGTCGGAAAATAGCTTTCTTGGGTTCAAAAACAATAAGTATAAACGACCAACGACAATTCATATTATCGACGGGGAAAAAGGGGGATGTGGTAAATCTTTTATTTGCCGAGCCTTTATAGAATATTGTCAAGCAAATGCCCATGACATGGTTATTGTCGATGCAGATATTAGCAATCGGGATATTGATAAAATTTACCCAAACGTAGAAATGGCGTTCTTTAGTGATGATGAAAAGCAAGCTTATGAGGCAGATAAAATATTTGAATTTGCCTTTACCAAGTCTGTATTAGTTAATTTACCAGCCCAAGTATATGGAAATGTGACTAACTGGATTCAACGCAATGATTTAGTTAGTTTAGGAGAAGAGTATTCCATCAATTTTACAAAATGGTTTGTTTCGACAGGGGGAGTTGATTCTGTAAATTTTTTCCTCAAATCCTTAGATGATTTTGGCGATGATATTACCCATGTATTTGTTAAAAATTACGGTTTATGCGATGACTGGGAATATGTCGAGACAATGCCAGAATTTTTGGATGCGGTTCAAAAATATAACTTCTATGTGGTTGATTTCCCTAAATTCCCTTTTTGGGAACGCAATACAATCGACCGTTTATCTGTCACCTTCACAGATGCAATTTTGCGCCCCGAATTAAAGATTGTATCAAAGCAAAGAGTTAAGAATTTTCTCAAGTTTGCTTATAGCGTTTCCTATGCTAGTGAGGTACAGTAACAGCAATGAGTAAACCAATTACGAATTTCATTTAAAGAGACTTTATTAAAAGCTATTTCAATAGCTTGTGCCAAATCTGGGTAAGTTCGGGCACCAATAGAACGTAGTGTCTCTTTAATTTTTGACCAGCAATTTTCAATTGGTGAAAACTCAGGAGAGTATGGTGGTAAATAAATTAATATAGCTCCTGCATCTTCAATCAATTTCTCAATATCTTTACCTAGATGAATAGAGCAATTATCCATAACAACACAAGCACCCTTCCAAAGTTTTGGGACTAATTTTTGAGAAATAAAAGCTTCAAATGTTAATCCATCAGTTGCACCCAAAATACTATATTGAGCAATGAGACCTCTCATACCTATTGCACCAATTAAAGAAACATTTTTGCTACGTTTATGGGGACGTTTACTATACGCTCTTTTTCCTTTAAGGGCACGAGCATTTTTTCTTATTAAAGACAAATTAACACCTGCTTCATCAATAAATATAAGGTTTTCAGGCAGAATGGCTTGAATTCTTAACCAAAACTCTACTCTTAACTTCTGAACTCTTTCAGTTTCTTTTTCCGAAGCGTGCAATGTTTTTTTTTACCGTGATGCCTATCTTCTTTAACATTCTATCGACTGTTGAGCGACCGATAAGAACACCTGTTTTTTGTTCTAAAGAAATACGAATTTCTGCCAACGTAGCATCATTATTTGCTTCTACAATTTCTTCAAGAATTTTTAATTGCTGTTCGTTTAATTTCGGTGGAGTTTGCTCTTCCCTCACTTTCGGAGCAATATTTCCTGTTTCTCGATATTGTTTGAGTATTTTTTGAACAAAGCTTAAAGCAACTTTAAATCGAGTTGCAAGCTCGCGTTGTGATATTTTATCTTCGAGATAGGTATCAACTATCTTCTGGCGTAAGTCAATTGAGTATGGTTTCATTTAGAATTTTTACCAGATGCACTACCTGATTAAATATCGTACCTCATCAGACTGAGAAGCGCTATACACTGCTTTCGCAACAACGGGTTTAATTGAATGAGTACACCTCAAACCCCCGATGATTTGTTGGCTGAAGCATTGAGGGGAAAGAGCGAAGATTTTAAACGACGGATTTGGGATTTTGTTTCAAAAACTGGATTATCCCAGGATGACCCATTATTCCTTGTTTTAGTCGCGACTGGACAATTGGAAGTCATGTTGTCGGATGCACCGCAGACTTTACAATTGCTGTTTCAAACCTGGAACAAAGATTTAGCACACAATTTAGAGCAAGTTGAACAAGTTGCGATCGCACGTCAAAAGGTTGCTATTAATCGCGCAGCCCAAGAACTAATTCACGAATCTTTATTACGTGAAGGTCGGAACATTATTAATTCGGTTTTTCCTGCAACTGTTGTCTTCTTTTTCATCTTTGCGATCGGTTTCATATCAGGTGTATCGATTCCTCCTTGGTTGAATGGGATATTGTCTGGGGGATATACCAAAGTTCAAGCTAAGACCTTGACATGGAATGAACTAGAGGCAATGAAATGGGCTGTATCTAGCGAAGGGAAATTTGCCAGAGACTTAATGAATTGGAATCGCGGGTATTTGGATAACAGGGAATGTATTAAAGATGTTCAAAGACTAGGTGTGGTTTTATCCCAATACAATCGCAAAGCAAAATCAGGATTTTGTCTTGTTTGGGTAACTCCACCGGATAAACGAAAATAAAATACGAAAGGTAAATTGTATATGGTTGCCACTACAATCTATCCAACAACTTACACAAAGCTCGATAATTTGGTTGATGCAACTGCTTCGATTTTAGAGCAAGCATTTGCGATCGCATCCCAAAAGCAAGAACTTTCACACCAAGAATATAAGAATTTACTGAGTACCATTGGCTGGAGTTTACGGGAGAGTAAAATCTATTTGAAGGTTGCTACTGCGTTTTCCAACTTTGCAGCCAATGATTTGAAAGAAGTCGAACCCCATACGATTTTTGAGTTGGCGAAACACGCTAAAAAATATAGTCAAGTTATCGAAAGCTTGAAAAATTGCAGTCATATTACTCAAGAGAAAGTGCGTGAATTAATTTCAGCCCACCGCACCCCCACGCAACCAAAACCAGATAAGCCAACGATTTGGAAAACAGGTAAGGACGGTGAACCTGTCTGTCGAATTCCCGACATCATGGAAGAGGATATGCAAACTGGTGGCATTATCCAACAAGAAATGGATGCAAATGGCACTTTTCCCCAAACCCTAATTCGAGAAGCTATCGCATTATGGAATGATGTTAAACAAGGGAGATTGGTTGTTGTTGGAAATCAGGTGAGTAAAGAAGATGTAAATAAAAGTTCTGAGCGAGATAATACCGATGGGGATAATGCTCAAAATATGTGTGAGTCAAATACTTTAATCACAGATCATTCCACTTCGGAAAGATTGGATATTTTGGGAAATCATCATAATGCGATGCCCACAATATATGCCGATTGCAATCAGACACTAAATGGCTCGCAAACTGAAAATTTAGCAAAAACCGATGCTATCACAGAAGAAGCTAATCATCCCCAAACATTAATCTCCGATATCACTGCCATATCTGACTTGCCAACAAAAAATGGTTTAATTAACTTAGAAAATCAGAATACATTGCCATCATCGGAGCAGGAAAAAATAAAGCAATATCTGAACATAGATGGAGATGAAATTAAGGAAATTGCACTCAACATCGATGATATGGTTATTTGGAAAAAATGCCCACCTCAATATCAGTGCTGGCAACCATTCCAAATCCAAAGAATCGAAGGCAATATGGTCAAATTAGATTTACTTAGCTACTTAATTCCTATTGATGAATTAACCAAATTACCAGAAGAAGATGGTAAAAATCGATGAAGGATAAAATCTGCTAATTGCCTAAATCAAAAAGGAATACCTTCCGAGTAGTCAACAGGATTATCCCGAATCATTTGTTCAATTTTGGCAAGTTCTATTTTCCATTTTTCTTCTGAAGGGTCATAAAAATCATCATAATTAGCATAACCTTCGCTGAGAAGTTCATCCACAGTCATCGATGAAACTACTTGGTATCGGCTTGTTGTTGGCTGAGGTTTTGTTATGGATTCAGATGACATAATTCCACCTTGGCATTTGATAACAAACTTTATTGTAGTTCTTTTTTACTAATCAAGAAAGTATTCAGAATCCAGAAGTCAGAATAGCCCATATATATTCAACCAACTAAATCAAAATTCTTACTCCTGCCTATTTATCATGGTATTACGACTCAATCACTTCGATACCAAAACCAAACAGGAAACGGGAATAGAAGAAAAACTCGAAAATACCTTGGCTGAATATCTCTTTCCTGGTGTGGAGTTTAGTATTGGCACTGCCTATCCAGAAGCAACCATTCCCGAAGATTTACAGGAATACAACGGGAAAACTCTACAATTTAGTGCAGGGAAAAGGATGTTTTTTGCTAGCGATTCGACTATTCGCGAAAAGCTTTACCCCAATCGCTCTGATGGTGCAGCTTATCCCTTACCTTTTACACCTTGTCGTAGTTTTCACGAATTAAACAATGTCAGAATTTTGGTTATTGATGATGTGACGGGGGAGAATGGAGGTATCATTGCCAATGCGGATGCGAGAAAATTAGTTGGTGATTGCAAGGGATTAATTGATCGCAATTTCGCACTTTCCAATAATATAGATGAGCGTGCATTTCAGTTCCGACTTGGTATTAAACCCCAGGTTGAAAGTAAGGTTATGCGGATTGCCAAGGGTACACTTGCTCCCGCTAACTTGGAGAAGTTGGGAGAATCAAGTTTTCGTATGGGTGGTAATCTCCGAGATGGAACTTTACGATCCCGATTTGGTTACGATTTAGTTTTAGCAACGTCTTCGTTCAAAGGTAGGAAGGGAGAAGATGCAATAAAACCTGGGGAATATTCGCTCTCAATTGGATTAGGTATTAAAGCATTGGCTTTGTATCGGGAACATCGTTTGGGAACCCAGATTTTGGTAAATTACCCTTCATCTGTAAACAAGGAAATATTACCCACTATTAAACAGCAAGCTGAACAATTAGTTAGCAACCAAAAAGATATTAGAAAATTAGCCCAGCACTATATTGAAACCTACGAACGACGCAAAGCTGTACTAGCAAAAAATCAGGGAATTGAGCCAAATTTACAAGTAGATATTGATAAATTGGTTGTTTTCGATAATTTAGATTCTGGTGGAGAAATTGAAGAAACTCAAGAAAGTGATAATTTAGCAGCATCTCAGAAAGATTTATTCCTGTACTCGCTAGTAAAAGCGGATTTGGCTAATTATTGTCAGTTACTAGAACATCCAAAAGTTATTGCTGAACTCCAGGAGTTTACGAGAAAACAATGGGTTGAAATTGCCACGGGACGTTCGATTAAATTTACTTCTGGGTTAGCACAACCTAGTTTAGATTTGCAGCATGATGAAATATGCATACCTTTTTTGGGAGAACGAGAAGAAATAATTGTCACTCGTTCCCCATTGATTAATTCCAATGGGGTAATTACTTTGAAAAATAAGCATCTACCAGAAATGTTAGATGGCTGTGTTTATATTCATCCCCAAACCGCTATGGATAATATGCAGTGCGACTTTGATGGTGATTTATTGGCTTTTGCACCAAGTCGAGATTTTCCCCACCTCGCGGAGGAAGTCAAAGAGCGGAATTTACCAGAAAATCGCTATCCCGACATTATCAAGAAGGATAAAGTGGCATATCAGGGCTCATTTGCGGAAATTGCAGTTTCGGCAATGGAAACTAAAATCGGGATTATTGCTTCGGAAATTCAGAAAAATATCGCCTTGCAATGCGAAGTATGTTCCATCCCCCAATCGGAAAGATTCAATTACTTACTAAAAATATCCAAACATTTTAATTATTTAATTAATCAACACCACCAGGGTCAATTAAAAATTCCTGGAAGCTTATTACAACAGATATATCCAATTGCAGAGATTAGAAATCAAAATTTAGACAATTTTCAAATTCATCAAAATCTACATCTTGTAAAAAAATTATTCAAGGACTGTGTAGGCTTATTAGGTAATGAGTTGCAAATTGCCGCAGATGGACCTAAAAGTGCGTTGCGTCCCAATGCTGAAATTATCAATTTTTGTCAGGCGATAACTGATTATAAGCAGGTTGAATGGTTAATCGATAAGAAAAATAATCAAGCATTTACCCATAAAGGGATGAAAACGAATGGTTACAGCCCAATTGATTTGATGATTCGGCAAACGAACGAAATATTTGAGCAGAATCAAATTACAGCTAGACCAATCGAACAATTTAGAAAGCTTTATCAGGGCATTGAATTTAGCTCGGAGCAAAGACAAATTGCCCAACAAATCAAAGACCAGTATAATTCCAAGATTCGAGAACGCATTCAACTAGAGGAACAACAAAAATCTGAACCGGGACCATATTTAACTATTACCTCTCCAATTAGTGGAAATAAATTAAAAATCACGAATTTAATAAAATTTCCTGCGGCGATAAATCTTGATTTTTGGCGATCGCGACACCTAAATATCCGCATAGAAGCAAGACAGCCAATACCACAAATACCCCACACCCTATTCGCAGTTGCCCAATTTAAGGATGGTACAAAAGTTAAAAATATTCCAATTGGTACAGTTAGCAGCGACTCTGTTAAGGAACATAATATTAAACCGGGAATGTCGATGCAGCAGGGGAAAGTCGAGTTTCATTTTGGAATTAGCGATGGGATGATTGATGCTTTGAAACAGCAAACCAGGGAATTTGTTGAATCAATCCGCGAGGAAATACCCATCGAGGAGAAAGCGCAAGTTGCAGCTGCAATTCATGATGTTAGCCATACTGGGGAGAGTAAAAATTATTCGGGTGTGAAACGAGCAGGAGTTACGTTTGCAGTTTTCTGTGAAGAAGCGATCGCCCAACTCCAAAACCTGCAATTTACCGAGATGCGGGTAATTGGAACCCAATTCAACCAGTGTGCTGGTAGAAGTTTCGCTGGGGAAAAAGTTGCGATTAGGTTTGAGGATGCTGCTAACCCTCGCGAACCAGAGAAAACCGCTCGTTGGGTGATAGTGGAAGGGAAAAAATTGGGAATTGTTGATGCGCGATCGCCCCAATTACTCGCTGGATATGAAGCAGTTGCAAGTATTACTTCTCCCCCCAGTACCAGTGTTATTGTTATGAGTTTGAAAAATCCCGAAAACAAAATACAAATTGACCAAATTAACCGATACGCTTTCGCTAATTGCAATTGGCAGGGTGAACAGGTGAGTATTACTTTAGACTTGCAAAAAACAAACCCACGAAAAGCACCTGTTGTTTTTGCGAAAATTGGAAATCAGACTTTGGGGATTTTGAATAAGCAATCCGTCGATTTTCTCACCCAACAACTTGCTGTGAAGGGGAGAACAATTCAAGGAATAACACTTACGGGGACGGTCAATAAAGCTCCTCCCAGCTACGCTGATATTATTATCGACCCAGATAGCGTTAAATTTTCCGAATCTGAGACATCTAATGTTGCAACTGTGTTGATTATTAACGGCGAAGTTGAACCAAGATACCGGGAAAGAACACAGCAAGTTTTGTGGAATATGCTCGAACGTGCGATCGCTCGCGCTGTGGAAAATGGTTTCGATAAAATACAGTTTGTTGATATTTCTCCAAATCCCACACAGGAAACTGGAGAAACGCTACAAAAACTTGCAGGAGAACGAAAGGATATCGAGGTTGAGTTGATTGGTGCAAAGTCACCCGACAAAGGAATGAAATTAATGTCACAACCGTCGGATATTGTTCTGGGGGTAAAAACTACCGAAACTATTAGAATGATTGAATTTGTCGAGAGTCTGGGGAAAGGGATTGCTATTTATATTCCCGAAGCAGAAAGGTTTGATCGACGTAATTTACCTGTAGCACAAAAGGCTAATTGCAATTTACAAATTGATCGGTAATTTAGAGGTTACTGATAGATGAAATAATTTTGCATATCCCTGTTTGTCACCAGAAGTATATATATTTACTCGCTATGATATTGTGCTATTCCTTTAGATTTTATGGCTAGATCGCGAATTATAAGTATGCAATTCATCTGGTTGTTTGTATGGGTATTAGCTGGGTTAAATTGGCTGTCTAGTTTGTTCCTGGGTGGTTCTTTACCGGGTATCTATTGGCTAGCAGTAATGGTCAATCAATTGCTAGTGATGCCTACGCTGTTAATGTTTTTCCTGGTGGGTTTTCCCGTCTTTCTAGGAATAGTTGCTTTTGTTATTATTTATTGGATTTGGACATGGTGGGAGCGCCGACCCTTCCCTCGGCGATTAATGAGAAATGTACTTTTGATTCCCTTACTAGTAATGTTTGCTTTACTCCCTACATTATTTAGTATCGTTCCCGGAGATAGCTTAACCATTCCACCTTGGGGAAAGGTTTATCACATAGCCTATTCTGCCCCTAGTTTCGATGACAACTATGGAGATTTAGCATTGTATGAATGCGATCGCATGGGTTTATTTTGTTGGAATATCTATAGCTTCAGAACCAGTACTGGTGCAACTGAGATTTTTAAACTAACGTATAATGCCGAGACCGATCGAATGAGGATTGGGTCTCATGGAAATGAAGAGCCTATCTATGTACGATCGCGATCCGAGGTAATTTGCGACAGAGGTAACGCCTATGGTAGGGAAGAACTTTGCCCGAAAGCTTGACATCACGAAACCGTAATTGCAACTTTTCCTCGCACTTGTCGCTGTTCCAAATAGTGAATAGCCGCAGGAACTTCGCTCAAAGGATAAACCCGATCAAC
This sequence comes from Calothrix sp. NIES-4101, assembly GCA_004296455.1. Classification (GTDB taxonomy): domain Bacteria; phylum Cyanobacteriota; class Cyanobacteriia; order Cyanobacteriales; family Nostocaceae; genus Brunnivagina. Next base: position 704,556 of record AP018280.1, on the reverse strand, counting down.
ATAAGGACGAATTTTACCAGCCTCGATCGCGTCTTTTAAGACAATTAAATCTTGTTGGTTGGGTTTGCAAGCCAGAAACTTGATTTTGCGATCACCGATTTTAGAAGTAACCAAATCGAGAAACATGGCTTGAAATAATCGCGTCATCGAACCACCGACTACAACCAGAGTACCTGGAGTTTTCAAGAACGGGAAATAATCGAACGGTGAATTGTAGGCAGCATTATCGAGTATCAAATTGTAATAGTGCTGTTTTAATTGGGATTTCATCTCCGCACGAGTGCAAACGCGATCCGCTCCAAGCGACTTCACCATTTTGACTTTGTTCGCACTGCATACACCTGTCACCTCAGCCCCAAAAGCCTTGGCAATCTGAACTGCAAACGACCCCACCCCACCGGAAGCCCCATTTATCAATACCTTTTGTCCTGGCTGAATTTGTCCCACATCTCGCAGTCCTTGGAGTGCTGTCACCGCAGAAACGGGAACTGTTGCAGCCTCTTCAAAACTCAAATTATTTGGCTTGAGCGCGATCGCTGTTTCGGGAGCGCAGACATATTCGGCAAAGGCACCAAAACCCGATTCCGAGACATCACCAAACACCAAATCTCCCGGCTGAAACTGGGTCACATTCTTCCCCACAGCTACCACTTCCCCCGCAACGTCGCAACCCAGGATTTTAGTTTGAGGCTTGCGTAACCCTCCATAAATAAAGCGAATAAAAAACGGTTGACCCCGCATCAAATGCCAATCTCCAGCATGGACGGCAGCACCATGAACTTTAACTAGTACGGTGTTATCAGATACAACTGGTCGATCTACCTCCTCCATTTTCAACACATCGGGAGAACCATATTCATACTGGGCGATCGCTTTCATTTTTACGACTGTTCGATCAGGATTTTTCATTGGTTACTCCCGTGAAGGGTAATTATAGATCAAAATTCGGTATAACATCCGAAACAGGGGTTTAAAAAAGAAGTTTTCCGTATAATTACGAAAGAAGCTACTTGTAGTGGTTGATATATCGGGATAAAAAAAGGTTATACGGAATTTTTCCGTACAATAAGTAGTTATGCGGCTTAAATTATGAGTGAGTGCAGCAGTTTGAAAGTTATCGATGAGACAATCAGTACCAAGTAAACTCTGAGATAGTCGTGGGAAAATAAGAAGCAGACTAGCGACGAAAACTCAGGTCAAACTTTAAATGTATCAACTACTACACTCATTCATCCAGCAGCTTTTTCCACAAAGCCGAGTTGACGCGGCACTGATTGAACCTCTGCTTGAGTTGAAGCGGGTGCTGAAAGGAGACTTTCTATTTCGAGAAGGTGATATCTGTCATTTCGTTGGGTTGACAGTAAGCGGTTGCTTGAGGAGCTTTTTTCTTAAAGACGGCAAAGAACTGACCTTATTTTTTCATCCTGAGCATTCTACTCTAGGAGATTATGAAAGTTTTCGACGGCAAACCCCTGCTTATTTTTCCTGTCAGGCGATCGAAGACTCAGAGGTACTCATCTTAAATTTGCAGGTCATCGAAATTCTGGAAACCATGCCAGATGGTCAGAAATTGCTAAGGCTTGTGGTGGAAGATTTGGCTTTCCAGTTGCGCGATCGCCTACTTTCTCTTTATCGGGATTCCCCTGAGCAGCGTTATCTCAATTTTCTGAAAAGCGACCCCAAACTTTTGCAACGGATTCCACAGCACTACATCGCATCGCATTTAGGAATTGAACCAGAATCTCTAAGCCGATTGAAACGGAGGGTGCAGGAAAAGAGGGCAACTTAACCCAAGTCAATGCGTGTTATTGCTCTGCACAGTAAAGTTACTGGAAATACACTTCCGTTGCACAGGAACACTATGTCGCTAGAGCAAAACAAAGCAATTGTTCTCAAATTCTATGAAGTCTTTGACTCAAAAGATGTTGAGCGAGGACGAGAATTGATGTCTACTAATATTGTGGGGCGTGGCATGGGAACGGACATTCTCAATGGCTATGATGAGTTCATGCAGTATGGAACGATGATGTTTTCTGCATTTCCAGATGGTCGCCATCTTCTGGAAGAAGTCATTGCTGAGGCTGATAAAGTCGTCACTCGTGGTATCTTCACGGGAACGCACCAAGGAGAGTTAATGGGCATTCCACCCACAAGCAAACAGGTCAAGTTTTCAGTCGTTCACATTGATCGGGTTGTAGACGGGAAAATTGTAGAGCATTGGGGGCAGGGCGATACCTTTGCAATGATGCAGCAGTTAGGTGTAGTTTCAGGGTAAGCTCAATGTCGTAGAGTATACGCTGCATAACAATCCGCTTACACACCGACCGTATAGGATTGGCTGGTTGAGTCCGACAAGTTACTAGCAGAGGGTGAAGCGGAACGTTAATCTAGCCATTGAGCAAAATACCGGAAATTCTTTTAGTATCAACTTTTTGCACAACATCACCCGTCAAATTTTTGCAGTGTAGGAGTTTTGCTTTTGTTTGTTTTTAATCAATTAGCGATCGCATTCCTACAAGCTAATACCGATTAACGAGCGATCGCACGCCTCAAAGTCAATATTGAAACACCGAGCGATCGCACACCTAAAAAAACACTAAGCCAAGAGAAGTTCGAGTTTTATATTTCCAATCTCCTCAATACCCGAGCAACTTCGATCGACTGCGATTCTAACTTCGCTATTAATTGGGAATTGGATGCTCCTGCATGATTTCGCTAATTTTTACAGCTTTACCGTCTGGTGTATAAACAAATCCTCCCGACATAGCCAGCACAATACGCTCTTTTCTAGCCCATTCAAACCAGGTTTTTACGTCTGCATCCACCGTATTTTTGGGCTTTTCGCCACTTTTACAGCTATTGATAAACAATCCTGTGGGATTATTGCACCATCCCTCGTTTACTGCTTCTTTGACACGAGCGATCGCACTCTCTACATTCTCCCAATATTTCTTAATCACCCCCAAACAAGGGTCGGGGTTGATACGCAATCTTTTCAACTCAGTGCATACTTCCCTAATTTCTGTTTTATCTAGTTTATCCAAAGTCGTATCGATTTCGTTTTCTTCGATTTCGCCACCGGAAAAATTGTCCTCATGATTATCTTCAATGCTGATCGAGTTAACTGATTCTAGTCCTTGAACGTAGTGATTAATCTGGGGTAGCTCATCATCAACTTCTTTTTTTTCTTCCACATCAGCAAAGTGTTGTTGAGGAGAGTTTTCTTTTGAAGGGTACTCTTTGATATCATCTGTCAATTTTGAACAGGTCGAATTGTTCAATGCGATCGCATCGATCTGTTCATTTTGGAAAAGTGCTTGCACTGTCTCAATTTGGAGCGTGTACCAATTTGCTTGGTAATAAGTTTTTGCAGAAAGTCGATCGACAGCGATTAACCCCAGTTGTTTGAGCTTTTTGATGACTCTGCGAACCGTACTTATAGATAATTGCAATTCTTCCGACCATTGTTGGTACGTTTTCCAAAACCATTTAATTCCATCAACGATTTTTCCACCATTTACATTCATCCAGTAATATATTTGCTGCAAACAAATAGCTTCATTTCGACCTATTTTTGCTGCTACTTCTGTTGAGTAGAGCAAGTGCCTTCCATCATGTAGAAGTTTACTCATTGCTCAATTTACTACATTATTTCGTTACTTTTTGCTTGAAATAATTGATATTGCAACCTTTGGACGATGTTGTCCAAACGATAGTATGGCGATTGAGTTTTTGCGAATGACCGCAAAAAGTATTATTTTGACTGGTTTATAAGTCGAGCTAATTTGTGAATATTGGACTTGTGAGAAAATCCGTAATTATTATTGATTCGGAAAATCTTTTGGAAGAAATTTGAATCAATTTGCAAGGTAACTAATTACTTTCTTTCGGATAGTTTTCGATTTTGTTAGTAGCTAAAATCTCAGATAAATATCTGACGGGGCGACAAAAATCGCTAGGAGGCAGATAAAATAAGCCTCATAGCTCTCAATCCTCGTTGATAATACTTTCGCTTATTGATATTAAATTTCATTAATTCGGTTACTAATTCTATACAAGGTTCCATAAAATTGACCCAATTATTGCCGTATAAGCCGATATAAAAACTGCTATGTCGCCTTTGGGTTCGCCCATATTCTTTAACACGACCAACATATTTCTGTATTCCTTTACGTTTTATTTCTTGTCCTTGAATTGTGGCAGAAGTGTAAGCAATCGCAATCAATGTAATTAGAACAATTAACCGTTCACCAGATACATTAGTCCCCTCTAGATTATAACCACCACTCTTAAAGTCTCGAAACATTTCCTCAATATCAAATCTTTTTTTATAGTAAGCGATCGCCGACTCTAAACTATCTAAATTTGTTAAAATAAACCATCCTTCTTCGGGTGCCACTCCCAAGATTTTCCGCTTCCATTTACATGCAAGATTAAAGCTTGTAAAACCTTGAGATTTTGTAACTTTTACTCCTTTCAAAAAGAAAGAGACACCTGGAGATAATCCTAGCTCATTTAATTCTAACCAAATATCTGTTTGCATCTCAACTAAATGATTCTTTTTAATACGAAGACAGAAGTAAATGCTTCTTTCTCTAAGCCAGTTTGCCAGTTTTATCGAACAAAATTCTCGGTCTCCTAATACGCAAATTTTATGATTTTTGAAAACTGGTAAAACTTTAGAAATAATTGCTGTTTGTTCATTAATATTACTACTACCTAATTTGGGTAATAATTCAAAATATACTGGAAACGCTCTTTTATCCCAAACAACACTAACCATAAACAAATTTACACAAGCCCAATTTGTACGGTCAATTACTACATGAACTATTTTTTCGGAGGTGAATTCTGTCTCTAACCATGTGGTAACAATCGGGAACCAAATTTTTTCAATTGAGAGGTTTGGTAATGATAGAAACCTCTGTATTCTCTTTCTCCGGCTTTCAAATGTAATTGGAATTGGTAGAACTGTAGCTAAGGTTTCCAAACTAACTTTTTTAATTGATTGCAGCAGGGCAATCAAAATTTTAAGAAAGATGTAATCCGCAAGGCTGAGTTGACTTTTTAAATGTTTTTGGTACAATTCAGGCAACATTATCATTAGATAGGTCTTCTTGACATAACTAGACCTATCTTTTCTTACCACGAATCGCTACACTCTTTACCAAATAAGCTTTCTAGACTGTTTTGTCGCCCCGTCAGGATAAATATATTCTTTTCCTACCCTAACAGATGATTATATTTTTGACTGTACATTTCCTTAAATTTGCAGAAACTCATTTAGAGATAATGCTTTAATTCGTTTTATAATCAAACTTTGAGGCAAAGTTACAAAGTCGGAATAGTTTCAAATAAAACCATACCTCAATGACTAAAATTCAGGTTTTGCAACCCGGTGACGAAGCGATTCTGGAAGCTTTTCTTATCAAACATGCGGCAAGCTCGATGTTTTTGCGATCGAACTTACGTGCGGTTGGGTTGAAGAATAATGGTCAACCATTTCAAGGGAAATATGCTGCGGCGATCGCAGATGGGCAAATAGTTGCCGTTGCTGCTCATTATTGGAATGGCATGATAATTCTCCAAGCACCCGCACATTTGGAAAGTGTTGTGACGAGTTGCTTGGAGTTGGAAAAACGAGGTATTTTTGGAATTACCGGTCCTGCAAAACAGGTTGAGGATGCAAGTAAAATCTTGGGATTGGAGAGACAACAGTTTCGGATTGCCGAACGAGAAATCATGTTTTCTTTGGAATTGTCTAATCTAACAGTACCGATTGGTCTAGTAACTGGGCATATAGAATGTCGTTTTCCGATACCCAACGAATTAGAATTACTGACTGAGTGGATTGTTGCGTATCAGGTGGAGGCTCTGGGACAACTTGATACTCCAGAATTACGAGCCAAATCCCATCAAACTTTGGAGAAACGGCAAGCAGATAAGTCGCATTTTTGCTTGGTTCGCGAACAAACCCCCGTTGCTTATTGCACCTTTAATGCTCGATTACCCGATATTGTGCAGATTGGGGGAGTTTGGACACCTCCGGAATTACGGGGTAATGGTTACGCAAAATCTGTGGTTGCCGGAGCGTTGGTGTATGCTCGTTTGCAAGGTGTGAAGCGAGCAGCGTTATTTACCAGTCCCAATAATATTCCAGCCCAATCTGCATATCGAGCCATTGGGTTTCAGGCAACTGGGGAAGAATACGGTTTATTTTTGCTGTAGGTTCGATTAATTTCCAAAGGAAGGGTGATTTAGTTGCGTTGGGAGCAATTCGCGCAACCGCATCTTCATCAAAAGTATTATTGTATACAAAGTAACTGCTTTGTTCCCAGCAAATTTAATTTGATTTATGCGTTCGCGCAGCGACTCCGCAGGAGTATCGCTCAAACCACAAGTAACACTATTTTTACCAATCAGCTTAACCCTGTTGGGATTGGAAGTTAACCAAATATTACGCACCACAGCCCAGGCACCAGCGAACCCAACACCAAAACCAACAGCGCAGGAAATTATCCAAGCGGGAGAAATACGGGCTTTACCCGGTACACTAAATACAATTCCTGTTTTCAATAGCAACAGTCCTGAATGGATTAAAAATGAGGGAATTTTGCTCTCTACATTTCCTCCGACTGGCAAAAAATTCTCCTTACCCCACTTAAATTATCCATTTCAAGGACGTTTCGATCTATTTGCCCATCACTACACCCACACTCCCAAGGACTTGCAAACCCTATATATCGGGGTGATGTTGCACAACCCAGGGAGAAAATCCGTGACGGTGAATCTGCTCCAAGGAGCAAGCTATTTGATGACGGAGGCACCATTTGTGACATTGCCGCCCTATATTGAGAATAATGATGGTAAAGCCTTTTCTGGTCCCGGAGCCAGAGCAGTTGCGGATGTTTTGCGAGGTGTGCGTCAACCCGATTTCCCCGCAAAATTGGTAATTGCCCCCGGACAAACCCGTATGTTGCTGAATCATCCTATTCCCGTGCGCGATTTGGAAAAACCCGTAAACGGTCGCTCGAGTTTTTTCCGATTGGAAAGTAGCGGGAAAATATACATTGCGAGTTTGGCAATGTTTGCCAAGAAAAATCCAGACAATCGCGAGCGCCAACCAAATTTGGGTGAATGGCAAGCATTGCTCAACAACGGTAATTTCGCCGGACCTCGCGATAAAATACCCACACCTCCCGATGCTGTGGGTGGTCAGTTAATTTATGGTCGTGTCGCGGGTGTTTCCCAAGGTTCCCAATGGCAAGCGGTACTGGCAGATAATCTCGGAGGCACTAAACCCCAATTAAAGATTCCCCAACCGGGGAGGGCTATTTCTTATGGATTAGTAACTCTACGCGGTGGTAGGTTGGGAACCGAGCAAAACCAGACAGCCAAAATGTTAGTCCGCTATCCTGATACAGCATACGAAGCTCACGGCAATTATGGGATCGAGTATAAATTGACTTTACCTTTGCAAAATAGCTCCAAACAAACTCAAACCGTGAGCGTCACCTTGGAAACACCCCTGAAGGAAGATAAGTTATCCCGAGGTGGAATCCGTTTTCGCAAACCATCATTAGATTTTCCCTTTTTCCGAGGTACGGTGCGGGTCAAGTATGTGGATGATAGGGGCAAGCAAATAATGCGCTATGTACATTTGTGGCATCGCACAGGGCAAATTTTAGAACCGTTGGTCAAGTTAAAAATGCCTGCCAATAGCAATCGTCAAGTACAGGTTGATGTTATTTACCCTCCCGATTCTACACCTCCCCATGTTGTCAGTGTGAGAACTTTGTAGAAATTCAAGCGATCGCAGAAATTTGAGCCAATCTTTCGCGCAATTGGGTATACCGCTCCTTCTGGTTAACAGACCTCACAGCCATACCGATCGCCTTTTTGGAACCAACAATTATCGCCAATCTCTTCGCACGAGTTAGCCCGGTATAAATTAAATTCCGCGACAGAAGCATAAAATGCTGGGTATAAATCGGCATAATCACCACTGGATATTCTGAACCTTGGGATTTGTGGATAGTAACGCTCCAAGCCAAAGCTAACTCGTTCAAATCTGCATAATCGTAGGTCACATCTCTATCTTGATACTGGACGATTACTTCCTGCTCTTCGGTGTCGATGTTGGTAATAAATCCCACATCCCCGTTAAATACCTCACGATTGTAGTCGTTGGTGAGTTGGATGACGCGATCGCCCACCCGAAAAATCACTCCACCTCTCGTTACTTCAACCTTTTCCGAACTTGGAGGATTAATCAACTGCTGCAACACGTTGTTTAAATTGCGCGTCCCCACTAATCCCCTGGTCATTGGAGCCAAAACTTGCACGTCGAACACCGGATTAAAACCCAACTTGGGAACGAAATCTGCAATCAACTCGCTAATTGCTTGCACTCCATGTTCCGGTTGCTGTCCCCCACCGTGCCATAAACAATCGGATTTGGGAGCGTCGGAAATCGGCTCCATATTTGGATATTGACCCTGGTTGATTTGGTGAGCATTGCGAATAATCGCGCTCGTTTGAGCTTGGCGGAATATCTGCGTTAACCTGACAACTGGTACTTTCCCCGAATTTATCAAATCTGCCAATATTTTACCCGGTCCAACCGATGGTAGTTGGTCGATATCTCCCACAAACAGGATTTGCCCGTCTTCGGGGACAGCTTTAATTAAACTATATGCCAGGAATAAATCCAACATACTCGCCTCATCAACAATAATCGCTTTCTGGGGCAACGGATTTTTCATATCCCGCTTAAACCCCATATTCTTGGGGTCAAACTCCAGCAAGCGATGCACGGTTTTAGCTTCCAATCCCGTCATCTCGGTTAACCGTTGTGCTGCCCTTCCTGTTGGTGCTGCGAGGGCGATCACTTTCCCCATTGCTTTCCAAAGTTGCACGATCGCCCGCACACTAAAGGTTTTCCCTGTTCCGGGTCCACCCGTTAAAATCGAGACTTTCGAGTAGGCAGCCATCTCCACTGCTTCCTGTTGTTGGGGAGAAAGTTCGACTTTGCGACTTTCGGTAAATCTGGTTAACCAGGTGCGAACACGCTCTATATCTGGATTTACCTGGTTTTTCAAACACTGACCTATGAGTAATGCCAAGTTATTCTCAGTGTTAAAAAATGCTGGATTGTAACAAAGTAAGGTTTTGTCAGGGGCAGATTCGCGAATTAATTCGTCCTGGTAGGACATGGTTTTAATAATTTCAGTTATTGCTTCCTCTGTCGGCTGATGCTCGTTGGTTTTGAGACATTGAGATGCTTTTTCTATTAATTCGGGTTGGGGTAAATAACAATGTCCATCTTCCGATGCTTCATTTAATACATGGGTAAGTCCCGAACGATAGCGAAATTCCGAATCTGCTGGTACACCTAGATTTCTCGCAATTTGGTCGGCTGTGATAAAGCCAATCCCATAGATGTCGGTAGCCAGTTGATACGGGTTGTTGGTGACGATTCCAATCGAGCGATCGCCGTAATTTTTATAAATCTTGACTGCGTAAGTCGTTGATACGCCATGAGTCTGCAAAAATATCATCACTTCCTTGATGGCTTTCTGCTCGTTCCAGGCTGTTTTTATCATCGCGATTCGCTTTTTGGCAATACCGCTAACTTCGTGGAGGCGATCGATCTGGTTTTCAATGATATCCAAAGTTTCCAAGCCGAAGTGGGCGACAATGCGCTTGGCTGTAACCGGACCAACTCCTTTAATTAGACCACTACCTAAATACTTTTCGATACCCGTAATGGTGGCGGGTTTGGTTTCTTTATAGTTGGTGACTTGAAACTGTAAGCCATATTGGGGATGTTCACGCCAAAAGCCATTTAGTTGTAGCGTTTGTCCAGGTTGAATGCCTGCAAAGTTACCAGCAATTGTAGTCAATTCTGATACTCTTGGGCGCTGTAACCGTGCGATCGTGTAACCAGATTCCTCGGAATGGAAAGTCAAACGTTCTACCACCCCCGTGATTGATTCCTGCTTGGGAGTGGCGTTATTTGGTTCCTGTTTTACTTTGTACGAACTGGACATTTTCGCTTGGTTGTGGGGCGCAAATATTATACCGAGATGATTGGCAATAGGGGAAGTTTGAATCAATTATAACTAGAACTATCGTACTATAAGCGTAACAAACTTCGTATGCGTTGGCGACAAGCCACTCCCGGAGGGAGTATCGCTCAACTAAATAAAATAATAATGATATTTTAACAACATCGACATTTCTCTTCATTTCCAAAACTTCAATTCATAGCTTTCTCCATGAGGGTATTTACTAACCGAAAATATTCCTCTTCCAAACAATTACTCACCCGAAAATATAATCTAAATGAGCCATCCCCGTACTGTTTTACATCCGCCTCGCCGAAAATAATCTCCTTTTGTTGCAACCATTTAGTAACACTTGTGTGAACTTTGCCACGGGGATACTCCCCGGTGGCAAGATTCACGTGAAACTCTGCCAAAAACAAAGCTGGAAAATAAATTCTTCCGGTTTTCTCTCCAGTATATTGGTGAGTTAATACTTGAAATTGGGGTGTACTCAAAACTTCCGCCATAATTTTTACTCCCGATCGCTTTTTTAAACTCTTGTCTTGAAAAGTTTTGTGGACGGAAACCGTCCCCACAAACTTTTCGCTATCGTGAGGCTAATAATCGAAAAAGGTAGAAACGATCTAACACACTTTCATTCCTGCCTTATCTGGCTAAATTGAATTTGATGTTGATTCGAGATATTTGAGAAAATTCGACACTTTCCAATTCAGCCCATGAGCTTTATCAGCAATATTTGGTTTAGATGATTTCCCATCACATAAAAGACATGTACTGCAACTATTTCGATCATCTTCCGTGTGTCGGCAAAGTATTTCGTTATCGCTTAATACTGCATCGGGAGCGATGATTCGGAAAGTTCTCCATCCTTGCTTTTGCGCTTGCTTTGCTTCCGGGATACTATGTACAGAAGCCATAAGGTATTCTTGCCATCGGGAATCGCAACTTTTATGTCGATGTGTGTATCCCGTATGCTTACCCGATGCCAAAATAATCGATTCCCAAATTTCCAATGGTATTGCAGTTGGGTCGCCGTAGGAACCCAATCTAATTGGATAGCGATAGTGTTCTAAAAGTGCTAATTCTTTCTCGCTAAACTTTGGATAATTACCAGCTATATAGGAACGATAAATATTATTTGGTGTGAGGAGATTGACATAGCAACTACCAGTTTTGCTTAACTTTAACGGGCAATCACCACAAATCGAATTATCCAAACCATATTTTGCAGCGTATGTTGGAACATGCGACAACAATCATAAGTTGTCCAAAATGTACATTTAATGCTTGTATTTACTTATGGTCAACTAATGCTTGTCTAAATCTTCATTGTATATTGACCTTGGGTCTAAATATCAAAACCCCGGTTTTGTAAATAATCCAGAAAATATTTTATTTATAACCCAACTCGTGCAATATTTCAGACAATGTTATTTGAGCAGTTTTCTTGAACATATATCCTGGATTATTTAAAAATTGATTAATTTTTGCGGAGGTAGGTTTAATACTCTGATTATGGAGTTGTAAAGCAGCAAAACGAACCTGTTGCCGGATTTCTTCTCGCTTTTGAAGCGCAGATTCAAGTTTGTACTTAGCATACTTTTCAGCAATTTCATAGCACTTTTCGGGAAAATGTTCGTATAATGCTCGGATGCCTATTCCTATCCTTTTAGAAACTTCTGTCAAACTAGAGGGAGGATACTCATCCTGATAATTTTGAGAAAAAAGTGCATTTTCTATTTGCTGATGTTTATCATTTTTACGGTATAAAGCATAGTTTGCAGAAATTTGACGACTAATTTCAGGAAAGTAGTAATAGAAAGTTGAATTGGCTTTTAGTCCCAAACGTTTCCGAATGTCTGTTACAGATTTTGGAGGATACTCTTTCAAAGCCTTTAACAGTTCTTGCTTAATTTTACGCAAACCCAGAGGTTTTCTTTTAGGCTTTTCTTCATATTGCCTAATTTTTGATTGTTGATGAGATGTTAATAGACTAACTATTATATCATTAGATAATTCGCAAATCTGTCCATTCAAGAAATCTATTAGTTCTATATTTAAACAGGCACAAATTTGCAACGCTTTAGTTAATGTAGGAATTGAGTTACCCGTAATCCACTTAAATAGTCCTCCATGAGATATCCCACAAATTTGAGCAAAAGCAGTTTGATTGGCTGGAGTTAATTGATTAATATAATCATTTATTGATTTGGCAATTATTTCTCTTTTAGGGGTAAAAGACAAATTAGGAACTGTTGCTATTAACTTTCCAACATTTCTGATTATCCAAAGTTGCGATTCTATTTCTTTTTCAGGCAATCCTTGAGTTTCTGATATCAAAGGAGTTCCAAGCCATCCTCCGCACTTAGAACAGTATCCAGGTCGAGAATGGAATTCTATAAAGTACATCCGTTTCTGACAATGAGGACAATTAGTTTGCAATGATTGGAGATGGTGCTGACAAATAGTAACTTGATTCAATGACCAAATTAAAGGCTCAAATAATACTTGCCCTGTCATCTGCCACTGTTGATAACAAATTGGGCACCAGGCTTTAAAAGGTCGGAACAAATCCTTTGGATACAAAACTTCTCTAAATGCCAATAGTGTTAAAAATTGTAATTGATTGCACCCGGTTAAAGTCTGACAGGCATTAACAACATTACTTGCCATCAAACCTGTACCATTATATGCTCTACTTTCTTTTTCACTAAGAAAGTTTTTATATATATCCGTGATATCAGACGCATATTCTGGCTTTAACATTGGCATCACTTCCCGACATATTAACTGTCCAGTAGACATACAATGTGTTTGAGCTAAACGAGCAATGTAACCAGTTAAGCTTTCGACATCAGGCGTTGAAATCCCGATAGGCTTTAGGTGATATAAGTGACTACGTTTGGGAATATCAGGTAAGCCTAAATCGTATATTTCTAATGGTTTAAATTTCAATATCATATATTTTTCCTCATGTTTATTTAAATGCTTGAAACTTTTTTGAAGAGATATAAACCAATTCGCAATTCGTAATTCGCAATTCGCAATTACGTTTTGTCACAGGGTTTTAACTCCGTGACAAAACTGTTCGCCTTAAAAGGCGAGGTTTTAGACCCGATTGTTTCGATAATTGAGATATTCTCGTGACAAAATAATTTATTTATGATTTTTCTGATTCGCGAATTCCAACTTTATCGCGTTTGGGATTACGTTGAAATGGTTTTCTTTTTTGTCTGGACTTGTAATTATTAACTTGTTGATTATCGTCACTATTTAACCCATCATGCTTATGCATTTTAGTCTGACTATTATCAAATCCAAGAATGGCACGTAGATTCTTATTTATATATTTATTATCTATCAGTTTTTCTTCCCCTTGGATTGCTTCGGATGCCATTTGCTCACATTCACGAGCCGATTTAGCTGTTTCTTGAAGATGTTCAAATGTTAGAGTCGTTGCATTTTCAGAAATACATAGGTCATAAGCGTCTGTTAGCCAACCAATAAGAGTGCCAATATTTCCAATACTGCGTTCGTAACAAAATTCCCAGTATTTCTGTCGCAAAGGTGGAGTTTGCACAAGTGGCATTTTCAATTGAAGATGTTCCAACACTCTTAAAAATTCATTAATATCTTTATCACAATCCAGACTATAGCGTGGAAAATGGATAATTTTAGTGCGTCGTGAAAGTTGTGGACTTAACTCCAAAAAATTCAGTAACTGATAAGTACCAAATCCAGTCCAAGGAACCTTAGTTAGATTGACTGCCGACTTTACACAGTCCATATGTGCTTGTAGAAGTTCTGCACCTGCCATCTTACCGATGTGCTGAAATTCATCAACTGCTAAGGTATAAGGGTGACGATGAATCAACGCTTTTTCCATAGAAAAACGTAAAGAATCCTCCGTTGCTTTCAAACCTATCATCAATCTTCCCTGATGATTTCGACTAATACCATCTGATTCGTAATCAATTTTTTGCTCAATACCTGGTTCATCAACCGCTAATAATATGGTTTTGTAAAAATTTTTCCAGCGAAAAGTTCCTTTTCCTGGTGCAAGTGCTTCAACACGAACAATTGGAACCCAGCCAGGGTCAGCGGACATTTGTTGTATGCTCTCAAGCAATATCTTCTTTTCGAGCAGAGATAGCAAGGTTGATTTTCCAACACCTGATGGACCAATTACTAGAATGATTGAGGCTCCTGCTGGTTCATGAATAGTACGAAAAACCTTGTTAAAGGCTATTTTTAATTTTTGGTGCATAATTGCAACATTGGGATTTTTAAAATAAAGCAATCTTTGCTCCAGTGGTGCCTCAAGAAGAGATGGTGGGAATCCATATTCATTAGTCATTACCATTCCTCCAAAGGTTCAAAAGTTTCGTTTATGACTTCAGACACAACAACTTCAGAAAGTTGTACTTTGGTTTCTGTTGCGAGCAATGTCGGTTGTTGTTCTGGATGAATCGGATTTTCTGAGACAAATGCAATTACTTGTTTTAGTTCTGCATCTTTTAGATGCTGCTGTTGTACAGCTTTTTTAGCTTGAAGCCAAGCTGGGGTGAGCAAACTCTCTTCCATTTCAATACGTTTGAAGAATCCAGCCAGTTTTTTAGCCGTGACATCACCAAACTGATAATTTTGAAGTTTGTTAAGCTTTCTAAGTTCGGAAGCAGCTATCATCAATTCTCGTACTGAGTGTCCAGACAACTCCCAGATGTAGCGAGATTGACATTGCACCCACTCACCTTGTACGTAAGCATAGGCTACTGTGATGTCGAATGGATCGTACTTAACATCTACTTTTTTTCCGCGAATCAAGCTGAATGACGAATGCCAGTAGTATATATAGTTAACTTTTACACCATCCTGTGTTACTTTTCTTTTACCAGCAAGGGTAGTCACAGATGGTAGTGCCACTAATTTAAATTCTTCAGAATTAACCAAAGTCTGTTCTCGATTACCTGCATTTGCGTTTCCAATATTAAAAGCTTCCCGTGGACTCATTCTCAATCCTGGGTGCGGACAATTATCATATACTTCATAACAATACTCACAGAAGTATGCGTACAACTTCGGTAATGTCCAAATTGCATTATTCTTGGGATTTACTGAGCTTGTGACTTGGCGAACATTTTTCATAATTTGGGTATTCCCCATCAGATTATGCCAAAATTCTTTGTCCGCTACTCCAAAAAAAGACTCAATTACTGAACCATAGCGAGGTTTAGCTGGGGGTCTTTGCTTTTTGGTAATCCCAAAATAAGCTAAAAGGGTTTCAAAATCAGTACTGTCAAAATCTGTTCCACAGTCCACCACGATAATTTGAGGCAGTTTTCCATATCTGGCAACGCAGATTCTCAAAACCATCATATTAGAACGATAAGAAGGTGGGTCAAAAGTCATGTAGACTGCAAGTATTCGTCGGGAGTAAGCATCAATCATTAATGTTGCCCAAGCTCTTCCCATATTGATTTGTTCGAGTTGTTCAGATTCAGATAAAGATGACTCGCACACACCATATTTCAACATAATTGAACTCAGTAATTCCACATCTACTTCTGTATGGTCGATGTGGCAAATTTCAAATGGACGGTCTCCGTGAGTTGGTGTTCCTTCGAGATGCATATACCAGTAAAATGGTTCTTCTTTATAAGCTGCTCGGCTACCCATACGTTTGCTTTGAAGCTGATGTTGGGGTCGTTTTCTCACTGTTAGCCGATATGTTTCTTTTGATGGAGCTTTAAATCCATTCGCAATGCATTTTTCTTTGAAAGATTCGTATGCATGGCGAATTGAAGGTTGTTTGATGTTTTCATAATTTTCTTCAATGTCTGATAACATCAGTTCAAATACTTCTTGTTCGAGACTTTTCCTACGCCATCCTTTATTGTGATGTTTGGGAATTAGCCCAAGCAGACCTCTACCGTAAATTCTTTGTGCAGTTTGATAATTTTTTATCCAACGTCTTTGTGTACGAGTGGTTGACTTAGAAGTAATACCGCTGAGGAATTGCTCGATTTCTTGAAAACGTTTATTAGCTGTTTTGAGGTCTTCTTTACTTGCTTTTTTGAGTATTTCCTCGATGTCTGTTTTGGTCATTAATTTTTCTGTATTTGCAACTCCATGTATTTTCCGTGATTTCACTAAATTTTCAAAAATATTGTTGGGTAGTTCAATAAAATTTCCATTATCTCCCAGTAATCCAATTGATTTATTTCCGGGGTTAACTATTTCCCATTTGATACCATCCCAATCAATATATGTTCCAATAGCTACTTTAATTGAAGTATCTCCTCCAGTCGCTATTATTTGGCTTGAAGCCAAATTTTTGTAAATCAAAGCTTCTTCTGGGTCCAGATATACTCTTACCTGTTCTGGTTGACCCAAAAAAGCACTTTGCAAGTCAACATACACTTGATTCGTTGCAATCAAAATATTTAAATCATCAATACTAGCAATTTCCTGCTTAATTATTTGTGCTAATGTAATTTCTGGTTTTTGGCTGATAAGAGTACGAACATTTTGAATTACTTCATCTACAACTGATAACTGTTTTCTGTTATAAAAATAATCAGATAACCAAATAAAATTGCGTAGAAATATCGAGTTTATTTCAGATGACGAACGAACAATATAGTAAAGCCCTAATTGAGAAGCTACTTCTGAGCCTGGTGGGCATAGCCATTTACCATCCTGTGTTTTTTGCCAACGGTTAGGACTTTCTTGAGCTTTTTTGATTAATTCTTTCTCTGTTTTGTATTCTTCCCAACCGGCAGAATCTTTTCTAATTACAAAAGTATCTGGTGTATGTCTATGGTAATTTCTTCGCCCATTTTTACTGAGGTAATCTAAGAAAATTGGCGGTGGCTGGTCATAATATTCAAGTACGTTTTCATCGTATTCTAGCTGGTAGATATGTGCTAATTCGTTACGGTGTGATTCAAATTGAATAGTTACTCCCATTTTTTGACTGGGGTAACGACCACAAACATTATTTATGCCTCCACCAACTCGACGTGATGGTTCTGACGAGCGAATCTGCTCTATTTGCTTTTTTGCTTGCTCATTTAACTTTAGTCTCGTACACCAAATGTCAAATCCAACAGAAGTCATCATTAATTGATTCCTCCTATTTTTATGGCTGATTATTCTTGCAATTAATATTCTAAAGCTTGAAGAACGAGAATTAACCACTATTTGAAATGGCTGTGCTTGTTAGAAATGTCTATCTACAATACTTTAGCCAATTGTTTTTCGCCTTGAGTTGTTCTTGTTGAACACACGATGCTTAATATTTTGTCTTCCACACTACCTACATAATGCTATAAAAAATGCAATAACTTTGTGAAAGAACTTCATAAAAGTTATTTAAACAAATATTTCTTTCTATTCCATCGAGAGGACAACTTATGGAATATCAATTAATCTTTTGGTCATCTTTTGGTTGTTAAAATATTTTTTAACAACATGATTTATCTATTTAAAAGTATTTCTCAAAGCTATTAATGGTCAACTATTGCTTGTCATTACGGACACATAATAATTGTTGTCGCAGAACATAATTTTGTGAGAGAATCCATGATTGAAGTTGCCTCCCAGTTTTGCGGTTAGATGTGGGGTTCACAAAACCAGTTAATATCAAAACGATGGGAGAGCCATCAATTAAGGATGCACCTTCCCAGACGACATAACCATTTCGTAGCATATTCCTAGTAGATGAATAATTTTGTCAAAATTTGGGTTCGGATAAAAAGCACACTATTTGAAGCGGAAATGTGCCTTTAATCAAAATCCTCCAGCATCGATAATGCCAGAGGATTTATAGGTTTGATTGGATTTGATTTGGAGTTAGTAGTTGGTACTTTCTGCAACTACTTCTGTTTGAATATCAACCTGGTTCCGCTCCATATATTCGCGTCTGCGTTGCCAGGATATATCATGTTCGGTAAGTAAATCTTCCAAGGTTTTACCAAATTTACGATTAGCATATTCCAGCAATTGGTCGAGAGAAAATCGCTTTTCTTCCACTTTCCCGAAATCGTTAGAAAACCGTTCTTTGAACCCGTCCCAGCTAAAAGTTTCTTTCAGAGTTCGTTTGGCAACTAATCCACACAGAGAACGAATGGAATAGTAAACTTTGGAATACACACGTTCGGAATAATCACTAATAGCATATTCCCCCAAAATCGAGTTATCTATGGTTTGGATATTAGTTGTTTGTTGTTTACGTGTAGCCATAATGATAATCTCACTTAATTCTTCATTTTTCTCTTGGCGTTAGCCTTTTCAAAACCAGGCATTATCATCACAATCGCCTAATAAATCTGCTTGCTCTCGATAATCTTGATAATCGATTTCTAGTTGTCGTAAATCTGTATCCAACATCATATTTTGCAAATCCTGGATTATTTCTCGAACATGATTTTCTTCGCTAACACCTGAGTAATATTTTTTGATAAATCTGTCAGTCTTAGTCATAAATTGTTCGAGATTAGTGACGAATATTTGCTCTTTGCTAATTGCTTGCACCATAATTTTCTCCCAATAATTATCAATTTGATGTGGATTAGTATTCGCTTGGGAGCATGAGAACTGTTTCTACCAAATAAAGCTTGATGTGCTTTAGTGCAAAATCTGTGTATTCGATATTTTGGCGTAATACTTCTTGATTCGTATCCCACTCACAAATCAAGATGCCGGATTTATTATTTACTCGTAAATGCCAAATTTGGAATTCTCGCAGGTTTTGATTGGAGAGAAGTTGTTCGGTTTGATGAGAGAAGATTGCATCGATTAGCCAATAGCAGTTTGTTTCATCTGCTAAGTATTTGATGCCCTCGGTATATTTCAAGCCAAGCCAGTGTTTGTAGATAATTGTCGAACCAGTAAATTGGTCGAGTGCAGCTTTGATTTGGTATGGTTTTTCCATGTTGGAAAAATCCTGATTTTACGAACTTCACACACCTACAGGCGTTAGCCGTAAAATCGAAAATACTAGTAAAAATTACACAGTGTGATTTGTAATTTGACTTTGCCGAAACGGCAACCTGATGGTAACAAAAGTTAGCGGTAAAGTTATGATATAAAATGCTAATATCGCTAACATTGCATCAACCAAACAGAAAATTTATTTTCAATACATAGAACGCTACAGATGAAGTAGGTTAAATCCACTATTTCTGCTTATTTTAGGTGTTATTGATGATAAATATTGCAATATTAAATTACGGCAAAGTCAAAGTAAAAATGCGGCAAAGTTAAAGTAAAAATCACAGTATTAAAAAAAATTAATCAAAATCAATTATTTTGGATTATTGATATTTGTCACGCTCGAATACTTTTACTAAATTCGTTAGTATTAGGGATTACTTCATCAGGAATATATTCAATTAAATCAAGTGGGCTAATAACCTCACCAATTTTGGATAGTTGGTTTATTCCCAAGCAAATATGCTCCCACCTTTGACCGCCAATTTCAGGCATTGTCTCGGCTTTTCGCAATCCTGATATGGCATTAGCACTGACACCTAAATATTCTGCTAGGTCTTTGCCTTTAACCCGGTGTCTAGCCATGACCTCGTTTAACTTCCAACGAATCAAAGTTTCAATCACATAACTCTACATTCTAACTTTACTATTCACTTCTAAATATATGTATTTACAGGTAAGACTATGTTTTTTGTGGCTATAAATTATTTTTATTTAAGTTTTGAGTTAAAAATACAAACTGTACTTGTATAATGTTCTTGTGTTAGACAAAAGCGATCGCCTAAATTTCTGCAAAAAAATGCAACATCGGCAGTATCGCACTCCAAGATGAAAATTCCCCAAAACCAAAACCCTCCGCCCTGACTCGCAATCTGACCGGAGGGTATGGTTCTCACTGTAAACAGGAGGTATCCTTATTATGCCTTGTGTCGAACTTCCAGTCACCTATTCATTTGACTACGATCGCTTTGCCAAACCAGACTTACAAACCAAGGCTAAATCAACCCTCGGCAGTTTTTTCGGTTTCGTTCGTCAAACCTTCGATGGGTTACTTGAAATAGGGCGATCGCTCCAAGATTTTTACTTCGACTGCCTTGCATTTTGCCCCAATGGGAAGAAAGTATTTTCTGAATGGCTTGCCTCGCCTGATTTTGGTGCATCACGCTATATCGCCTCCTCTGCGATGGAGATTTACGCATGGTTTGAGAAATTGCCAGCGCGATCGCAAAAACTAATCCGCCAAAACGTTCAGAACTGGAGCGTTTCTGCACTTCGACAGTTAACCAAAGTCAGCCATGATTTGGTCAAAGAATTAGTGCGATCGGGTAAGAAGACAGCAGCACAGGTTAAGCAGGAGAGCGGGAGTGAGGGAGCGAGGGAGAAAGGGAATAAACAAGCACCAAGCACAGAAGTAAGTCAAACTCCAGCTTTGCCAACTGCGGAATTAGCCCCAGGAATGCGGATTGTCGTCAAAGAAGATAATACGGGTTGGACTGGGCACAGTGGAATAATCATGTCCAAACGAGAGAACGAATTTTGGGTATTGCTTGACCACACTGTTTCCCAGGGAATGGAGGTTAAACACTTGCTCAAACCACACCAAATCGAGCCAGAAGCTCAACAACCAGCAAGAAAGGCAAATTCCCAGGAATTGTTTACCGCAGTCGAAGTTGAGCAGAAAATTGCAGATGCGATCGCTCAAAATAACCGCGAAAAAGCCGAATCTGAGCAAGGGCGGTTTATCGAAATTAGAGATGCAGCACTGCAAGCGGCAAAACGGGAAATCCAAGCAGCGCAAGAACATGCTCGTGCGATCGCACAGAAAAACCAAGATTTACTCACCCAACTTGCAGCAAAAGAAGAAGAGGTGCGTTGGCGAAGCCTCTCGGAACGAGAATCGCTCAAAAACTTGGCAACCAAAAATCAACAACTCCAACAACGAGTCGCGGAATTAGAAAAAGCTCTCGAATATTCCAATTCGCGGACGGATAATTGGGGAAATACGCTCAACAAACAGGCTGCAAGAGTTGTCAACAAAGAAATTGAGAAAGCGATCGAGCCTTTGACGCGGGAAGTCGATCGCTTAAATGGTGTACTGTCTCAAAAAGAGCAAGAGATGGTTCGACTGCAAATTAGTAACAATCGAGAATCCGATGCTGTTGTGGCTGAGTTTGGGGAGATTGGAGAAAGATTTGGTTGGAGTGGATGGAGTCGTCGAGGGTATCGTGCTGCGAGTGGAATGCTTTGTACTGGGGTTAATGCGATCGCTCAATTTATTACCGATTTGAAAGCTTCTTATCCCAGTTATCAACAACAGGAAATAGCGTTTTAGATTTGCATCAAATTTAGATTTATATCGAATATTGCTATTGATTGAAAATGTAACCTTGGGCGTTCGCGAAGCGTCTCCTTGGAGAATCGCTTTGGGATGACAAATAGAAATTCAAGACAGAAATAAAATGCAATGCCAAGAAAAGCAAATTAACACGAAGAAAATCCCCCGTTGGTTCGCAAAATTTATCCTGCGACAAGCAGCCAATAATCCAAATACCCAAAAAATATTTTTGGCGCTTTTACAGCCAATGACACCACAGGAATGGTGCCTTATTTGGATGCCAATAATTCATCCTGGAGTCGAATTGCCACAAAATGGGGAGCGAAATCCTACGGGATATATGAAAGCTTGTCTCACCACTTTGTCAGCGTTAACAGGCTACCACGAGCGTACTGTGGAAGGTTGGTTCTATGGGAAACCTTACCATTATTCTGTGGAAATTCTGCTGCGATGCTTCCATTTGATTTTTACATTGCAGCAATATTTGAAATCATAAAGTGGAGTTTATTAATTAGAGAAATTATCGACTCGAATATCCCTCCAGATATCCGAGACTTGCCATCCTGAGTTACCCACGGACTGGACTAAAGGGTTTTCTCTGGCTGGAATATAGTTTGATAATTGGTGTTCGATGATTGTGGGTTTTGGCTCCGGAATCGCTTCTGAAAAATCTTCGTTTTCTGGTTTAATATTTTGTTCTTCGTCTTCTACCTTTTTAATTTTCAGGAGAAGTAGCTGTTCGGATTTTTTGATTAATGTCATATTTAGGTTTGGTAGGAAAACTAAGATATTATCGCGAAGCAAATATACACAGGTTTATTATTTTACATTTGAATCGTTAAAAATCCTGCTAATTAAGAAATATAAAATTATTGATGCAATCGCAATTTATCTGGTAGAAAAAATTAAACAATGCGGGTTTGTCTTATGAACTCGATTTACTAACCAAAGCTTCGCGTATCGCGTTAGCTTCGCTATTGCGTAAACGCGCCGTGCGCTTGCGACTCAGCCGCCTTGAAAGGGCTAGGACTCAGCGCAAAAGCCCCGCTCCGGCTTATCGCACTCCAAAGACAAACTAAACACGGGATGTCTAGAGACAAGCTATTCGACAGGAGCCATATCTTTCATCATCAACAAATCAAGGAGATCGCACCTAATACACTAATCATAATTCCTGTTTACTTTACATTTTCCCATCTTCCACCGCACCTAATGCTTTGAGGGTAGAAATTTCAGCGTCTGTTAAGCCTTTGACACCTGTGATATTCATGTTTTCGTAGGGGCGATTTTTCGAGATGCTACGCAATCGCATAATTTTACTTTACGCGATCGCACATAATACATCGCATAATTCGACTAAGCGCGATCGCGCCTATATATACTAATCAGAATTCCTGTTTACTTTACATTTCCCCATCTTCCACTGCTCCTAATGCTTTGAGGGTAGAAATTTCAGCATCGGTTAAGCCTTTTACACCTGTGATGTTCATATTTTCGTAGGGGCGATCACTTCTCAATGTTTTGACACACCCGCCTGTTTCGATGTTCCAAAGTTTAGCTGTTCCATCCCAGCTACCACTTACAATATTTTTACCATCTTTTCCAAAAGTTACTGATTCTACCCAATCTGTATGCCCTTGCAATATTTTGAAGCATTCGTAACTCTGGACATCCCAAAGTCTAATAATAGAATCGTCACCAGCGCTAGCAAGAATCTTACCACAAGGGCTAAAGCTAACTGAACGAACCCAATCTTCATGTCCGTGCAATATTTGAAAACATTCTCCTGTTTCAATATTCCAAAGTCTTATTGTGCGGTCGCGGCTACTGCTAGCAAGAATTTTACCTGTAGAATCAAACGCAAGTGAAAGTATCCAATTACGATGTCCTTGTAAAATTTGAAAACATTGTCCTGTTTCAATATTCCAAAGTCTTATTGTATGATCAGAGCTACCACTAGCAAGTAAAGTTCCATTGGGAGCGAATGCGATAAACAATAACATACTTTCATGACCATACAAAGTGTTGAGGCATTGTCCAGTACGAATATTCCACAATTTTACTGTTGTGTCACCGCTACCGCTAGCAAGAATTTCACCATCTGGGTTAAAAGCAGTTGAAAGTACGTAATCTTTATGTCCTTGCAATCTCTGGATACATTGTTCAGTCTCAATATTCCATAGCCTGACTATTGATTCTGCATCGCTTGTACTCGCAATAATTGTACCTTTTGAGCTAAAAGCAACTGAAGTTATAGAACCACTGTGTCCTTTTAAAACTTTCAAACATTTTCCAGTATCAATATTCCATAATTTTATTATCTTCTCATTATTACCAGTTGCAATAATGTGGTTGCAAGGGCTAAGAGCAACAGACCGAACCCAGTCATTTTCGCCTTGTAAGGTTTTTAAACATTCACCATTATTGATATCCCACAGCTTTACTGTTTTGTCATCACTTGCACTAGCAAGTAATTTGCCGTCATGACTAAAATTAATACAATTAATCCAATGTTGGTGTCCTGCCAAAATATTCAAGCATTTTCCTGTATCTGCTTCCCATAATCTAATTGTTCGATCTGCACTTCCACTTGCAATTATTTGACCTGTAGGACTAAAAGCAATTGAGCGTAATTCGCTAGTGTGTCCTTGTAAAGTATTTAAGCATTCTCCTGTATTAATATTCCACAACTTTATTGTTTGCTCCATACCTCCAGAAGCAAGTATTTGACCAGATTGACTGAAAGCTACCGAACGTACCCAGCTTGTGTGCCCTTGTAAGGTATTTGAGCATTGCCCAGTATGGATATCCCACAACTTTACCGTTCTATCCTCACTTCCAGAAGCAAGCATCTCGCCAGATAGACTGAAGACAATTGAATAAACTCTACCATTATGTCCCTGTAAAACCTTTAAACATTCACCACTATTGACATCCCACAATCTGATTGTGTTATCGTTCCCAGCAGTAGCAAGTATACTTCCAGAGGGACTAAAAGCAATTGAAAGTATCCAACTTGTATGTCCCTGCAAAATTTTTAGACACTTACGACTTTTAACATGCCACAATCTTACTGTCGCATCCCCTCCACCAGAAGCAAATGTCTCACCTAAAGGGCTAAAAGCCACATAGTTTGCTGTTTCTGTATGCCCTGTGCAAGTCAAAATTTCTTTTCCACTAGCTACATTCCACAAGTAAACCTTGTTACTACTGTCACCTGTTACTAGCAATTTACCATCCGGGCTAAATGCAACCGAAAAGACAGCGCCCAAGAGTTTAGTAAAATTAGAGTCAGTCAAATTTGCCTCAGATAAATTAATATCTCGCAAACTGACATTACTAAAATCTGCGCCTTTAATCATCGCAGCACTAAAATTTCTACCCTCTAATAAAGCTTTATCAACCTTTACAGCCAAAGTCGCTGCATTTCCCCCAACATAACCAACCTCATCCTCACTTTTCCCCCTTGTTCCCTCAATTACCCTGATAATGGTCTCTTTTTTCTCAATATCAATCATCGGCAAAAGCAAATCCATCAGTGCTTTTGTCAAAAACGATCGCCCAAATGTTTCTCTTAAATTCTCCAACGATTCGCTCACAAATCCTCGCAACGGCAACCTTTGCCCATTACGCCGAAAATAGGACGACCAAGTATAGTCCTCTCCAACATCACCAACAACTTCCCCCCGTGCCAACTCAGTAAAATCCTCAGCCAACACACCCAACTCAGCCGCAAATTTATACGCTACAAAAAACTCTAACAATGACCTATGTGCCGGAGTATAATCCCCATCAGCATTACGAATCAGCATCGTTTGCCCCATCATGTCATAATGCCAGTGATCGAGGTCTTTTTCCTCAATGCCAAATAACTGCCGAATGCGATCGGGAAAAAACTTGTAATTCAAACTCATTTGGTCGGTGGAAAGCATTTCCCAGGACAATTCGCACAGAAAATACAACTTATCTGCCAAAGAAGTAAATGTGCGATCGCTCTTTATATCCCGCTCCATTTTATGCCGCACCGCATACAAATAGACCCGCGACATATCCACAGGTTTCCCCGCTTCGATATCTGGTAACGCTTCCAAAATCAACTCCGTCATCACCGGGCGACGGGCTAAATCTAATAATTGCGGGTTCCCCATCACCATTTCCACCGTTGCTGGTGCAGCTTGGAAGGATAACACTTGCTGAATTTGCTCGTCGTTAAATTTCTCCAATTCCAATACTTCAAATTGTGGTGTTTCCCCCGTCAAATCCTTGGTAGATGCTTGCAACTCTGCGTTGAGTAAAGCTCGTCCTTCCTGGGCTTCCGGGAAATGTTCGGTACGACAAGTTAAAATTACCTTGGCTCCAGGAACTACAACCTTCGCCAATTCCCAGAAGTTGTTTATCATCTCCTGTTTATCAACTTTTGCCGCCATTTCATCGAAACCATCGAAAATTAACAGCAATTTACCCATGCGGTTGAGTTGGATAAAAGCGTCGTAGTGAGGTAGGGGAATTTTATATTGGCGAAAGAAAAACTCGGAAAATAGTGATTCCACACTTACCGCTTTGGCATAATCCCGCAGAGGAATCACCAAAGGTAAACGCGGCAATTCTGTGCCCCGTTTTTGGGCATCACGGTATCTCTGCAATGTCACCCAAGCGTAATGCAAGGCAAACCAAGTTTTCCCCGTACCAAATTCACCAAGTATCGAAATATGCTCCTTTGCCGGGTCATCGAGCCAGCGATCGATATACCCATCAATCCAGCCGTCCTGCTCATCATAATGACTGACAGCGATTTGGCGTTTGCTAACGGGGTCGATTTCTTCTTTGTTACAGGCAAGAGGCACATACTTGGTATCAATATTGCGGCGTTTTATCTCCGCTTCCAACCAATCGAGATAGCCACTAAAGTCAGCATCTTGAGCCAAAAGTTCATCGAACGTATAGCAACCCAAGTGGCGATTTTCTTCCTTTTCCACCTCATTCCGTGCTGCTCTGGAAATGCGACGTGATGTTATCAACCAACCTTCATCGGTGCGTTGCGTCTCCACCGATTGTCCCAAAGCCATGACATCAGCCAATCCTGCTTCTCCAGCAATTCCCCGCACCAGAATGCGATCGTAGCGATTTCGCCGTACTGGTATATTGATAATCCACTCAAAATAGCTATCTTGCCATACTTCATACTTTTCAAACCGATAGCCCAAGGTTTCAAACCAACCGCGCATTTGTTGGGCGATCGCAATAGCCTTACAATTATTCTCGGTAGTAGAAACCTCCGGCAATGCTGGATAATTTTCTCCTGCTAACCGAGCAATTTCGGTGCGAATTCCTTCTAAATTTGGCAATCTGCTCAGTTGCTCCTGAATGCTAACAATGCGTTTGTGCAACGAACCAAGTTGATGGCTCATTAACACATCCCCAGGAGTGCGACTGCGTTTGGCTACCTCGATAAAAACCGTCGCAAATTCGGCTAATTCCCGTTTTACATCCAACCCTAAATCCCGGACTTCATCCCCCAAAGCGTAAGCATCGAGGAAGGTATCAACTTCGGAAAGCAAAATTGCCGGGTTGTTGTGGTCGAAAGCCCTGCGAAAAGCCTGTTTTACCTCTTCGTGACGAAAAATTTCCAACAATTGTCTGGGTTTACCAACACCATATTCCACCAAAGCGTAGGCATAAACCCCGCTAAAATCACCAGGTGGATGTTCGGGATCGAGCTTAAACTGCTGCAATAGCTTGATGACAGTTTCATTGCGTTGGATTTTGTCCTTGAGAATAGGATTCGCAAAACCAGCGATCGCACTAATAATTTCGTTGAGAGGCATTGGTCACACAGGGTTTTGATATATAAATTCTGTATATAGCC
Organism: Calothrix sp. NIES-4101; assembly: GCA_004296455.1. GTDB lineage: Bacteria > Cyanobacteriota > Cyanobacteriia > Cyanobacteriales > Nostocaceae > Brunnivagina. The sequence goes on along the minus strand of AP018280.1, from coordinate 677,291 downwards.
CGTAATTACACTTATACTAGCGCGTCGTTGTGAAAATGCGTGGGAGAATGAAAGGTAGAGCAATACAGAACATATTGCTACTTTGTCCTCCAAAACGCTACCAAAAAGGCAATTGTTACAGTTGTTTATTCTTTTTACGTGCTGCGATGCCTACGGCGGTGTTTCTCAATTTCAAGCACGCTCGCGATCGCGGCTTTGGATATTTGAGATTATTTTAGTGGTATTTATCTACAGTACTTGTATTTTTTGGTACTTTAAGATACAAGTTGATTTTCAACTAGCTAAGGGAAACGCGATCGCTGAATCGCTATGGCTGGTTATTTAGAATTTCACGTTTATGTTAATTAGGTAAAAATTTAATCACCACATCTGCATAATTCCACGTTATCTTTCCAGATAAAGGTCATAGCAGAGTTAATTTTTTAACATTAATTCTGTCGCTAAGTACAGGACAAAAGTTGTAGGGATTGCAAAAAGCCGGGTTCGTTGGACGCAGATGGATTTAGTACCAAATGGCGCAAATAATCAAGACCGAGGCGAAATAGACTTTTAGCGCGGCGACCGTGTTTTTTTATCTCAATGGGATGCCATTGATGCAACCATAATCCAGTTCGCATTGCCCAACATAAAGCTAAAGTCAATAATCCAAACAACTTACTCAAACGTTGAGGGTCGGTGAAATGGGTGGATTCGAGGCAGAAACCACGAGTTTTGAAGATGCCAAACAGGGTTTCAATCCCCCAACGCAGGGCATAATCTTTGACTAAATCTTGAGTTTTTATGGGCGCAATCACAACGAGTAACTCGCCATCGTCGAGTCGCAGCGCTTCTACAGCCACTGGGTAGCCCCAAACCTGACAGATGCCCGTGAGCCGTTGGGACTGTCCGACTTGCAGATGGGCAAAAATGACCCGCGCGGGCATCAGCTTGCCATCGTGCTCAATCTTGTCACTACTGCGAATCCGTAAGCGAAAAGCTAAGGATGGTTCAAGCAAGAGATAGCGCACCCAGGCTTGCCCAACAAATTCCCGATCCGCACACAAATAGCTCACAACTGCTGTGGGAAAGCGTTTGTGAAAAGTTTCCATCAACCGTATGCGCTCGTCACTGTTAGAATTCCCTCGCTTGTCCAATAACCACCACAGTACCGGAAAGGCTACTCCTTCATGCACAATCCCCTCTTGTTAGAATGTTGTACCAGTGGTTGCCAAATTTCCAAGTTGTCCTATCCAGGCTCAACACCCAGCCTGGTGGTATCTGCATCCAACTCACAATTAGGCTTGCAAGTTGGCTGTAATCCAGTTCAAATTCCCGAAAAAACCTCTGTAATCGCTTGTAACTCGATTGGGATAACGCCTAGGCTGTTGACTCTGTGTCCTTTTTGGGATTTCGTTCATGCAAAAAACGTGGATAGTCACAATGGCTGAAACCTTTATTTTGCTTGGGTTTTAACGAGGGATTGAATGCTACGAACAAAAGTACCAAAAATCGCCTAATTTTCAACAAAGTCAACAGCCTAGATAACGCCCTCCCACCAAAGCCTAAACACAGGTCGCTTAGGTTCACTGTTTTTACTTTCAGCAATGCTAACAAAAACAATGCCAGAAACGAAATTCTGGCTCCATGCCAAGGCAATTGGGCTTGGAGGACTCGCTTTAATTCGCTATATTGGCTCATAGGGTTTCTGATGATTGTGGTTATTCTGATGAAACCCTACCCTGTTCCTCTTTTCAAGCTTTTTGTCCCGTACTTAGGACGGGATAACCTCTAAAGTTCTAAAAAGACAACACCATTCATGTGGTCATTGTGGATTTAAATTTACTGATGAGGAGCGAGTACATTTACATCACATAGACGGGAAGCATAATAACTGGAAGGACAAGAACCTTCAAGCTATCCATGAATCCTGTCACGATTATTTACACATGAGCAAGAGGACAACAGACTGATAAAAAGGATGTGAGACGCGGAGACATGCTTAGTAAAAAGTAATACTCATAAATGTACACTTTCCCAATTATCAAGACGAAAAGCCTCAAGAATATCGGGAGCCGGATGCACGGAAACGGGCACGTCCGGATCTAACTGAGAGGTGCGAGGCATAATAGCCTCCATCGACTCAAACTATATATTTTGGACGCAAGCCTGATTGTTATCCTGGGTGGGTTGAGTATTTTGACAAATGGGGCGATCGCACAAGCCGAAACTATGTGATGCCCACTCTTTGATTTTGAACTCTCTTAAATTGGCAAAGGTATTGTATTGAACATTGAACTTCTTATCTGGTTGTGAGACTGTTGTAGAGCCGAGCTATCAGGGCAACATATAAAGCTGTGCCTACAGTCCAAAATAGAAGGCCAACAATAAAGCTTCCCCAAGTAATACAGCGCTTTGCGCTTAATTAAAGCCCAAATAGTTTTATGGAAGCAATGCAGAGCAGAGCTTTCACAAAACAAACTGTACCTCATATACTTGAAAAGTGCTGTAACTCTAGTAATATTGCTCAAGTCTATGTGCAGGACATAACTAGACATCTCCAGAAATAAAAATTATACAAGACAAGGGTTTCAAAAATTGCTGTTCTCAGTACCCTGGTAAAAATATTAATTTTATTGAGAATGATGTCAACAAGGAACAATGCTGAAATTTCTAATCGCTGAAACCCTTGTCTAAAAGGGAAATTGTTTCTGGAGATGTCTACTAAAAAAAGCCATTGCTGCTTTTGGTGCTATTGCTACAAACAGAATGCAGAGTATATAAACTAAGCCTGTAATGATAGCTGTAGCCAGGGAAAGAGATCGCGTGTTTAGCTTGTTAATAGGGTGCCTGACATTATGTTGATTTTCTCGATGATGACTTTGCGATACCATAATTCACCTCTGATTAACTGAGTGGAAAGCTTGAATAATTGCAATCGAAAAAATTTAAGTTTTTAAGAAATCAAAAATATATATATTTATTCCACACGCACAATATCTCTCATTCCTAGCCAGTTATAGCGTCGAATCAACCAAGGCAACACTATAATTACAATGAGAAAAATAATAGAGATAGTAATTCCTAAAGGTGTTCCTAAGCTTAATGATCCTCCCATATAGGTCAGTAAAAATGTTGAAGGAATCATGCCTAAAAAAGTAGCAAGGGCATATTTAGGGAGAGAAATACCAGCGATTCCCGCAGCGTAGCTAATCAAATCAAAAGAAAGTATTGGCAGCATCCGAGTAATAAAAATTAACCAGCTTAGATATGTCTCTCCTTTGTTTTTCGAGAAATAAATGATTTTACCAGTTAAAGCTTTTATTGCCGATCGCCCCAAAGTTCGTCCCAAAAAATAAGCAATTAAACCACCCAGAAAACCTCCTATTATGCTGTAGACTCCTGCCATGAATGTCCCCCAAATAGTGCCAGCTATAACTGCGAGTGGCGCACTGGGAATAGGACTAATAACTACAGATAAAGCCAAGATACCAATATAGACAAATGGGCCAAGTAACCCTAAATTTTTAACCTCTTGTCTAAATCCTTCTGGTGTTAATAAATTCACCTGGGGATTCAGTAGCAAAGAACAGACGGCTAAACATAGGAGCAAAATTGCCAACGCAAAGGCGTTTTGACGATTAAACAGGATTTTAATTCTTTCCTGTCTTTTCACTTACTTAGTTCTCCCAATATTTTAGGTATTACTTCTCTTGGTGGTATCTTCCAGACGAGGGAAAAAAGCTGGTGTATTGCTGGCATAGCGATCGTACTCTTCGCCAAATTCTGCTCGTACCTCACGTTCTTCCTGGTGTGCCAACTTGGTATACATCCACACCAAAATTGGGAACATCAACAGCGTTAAAATTGTCGGCCACTGAAGCAGGAATCCGAACATGATGAGGATAAAAGCAACATATTGGGGATGACGAATCGTTGCATAAGGTCCAGAGATCGCTAATGTGTGGCTGCGCTGGGCTTTGTAAAGGACTTCCCAAGCAGAGCTAAGATAGATGAGTCCACCAAAAACTAACACGTTACTTAAAATGTGAATTGGGTTTAAGTGGGGGTTGCCTTTCCAACCTAGTAATGTCCACCAGAGATGTCCAGTATCATGGGAGAAAATATCCAGTTTGGGATAGCGAGTTTGCAACCAACCTGATAGTAAGTAAAGGGTCAATGGAAACCCATACATTTCTGTAAATAAAGCGACAATAAAGGCTGAGAAAGCACCAAATAAACGCCAATCACGAGGACTTTTTGGCTTTGTGAAGCTGAAGGCAAAAATGATGAATATCAGTGAATTGATAATTACTAAAGACCAAAGACCATAAGCAGGGATATCTTTCATAATTCATTTTCCTTTCTTGTGGTGAAGTATTAGTTCTTTTGTGCCAATTGCCTTTATTGAGATTGGTTATTATCTCCACCGCCTCCCCCATGCCCGCCATGTCCATGCATCATGAATAAGTGCATAAGTATACAAATTCCCAGAACTAAGAATAGCGGCGGAAGACCAAGTATATGCGCCCAATGTTCTGTTATGAGAAAGAAGGCGATGATAGCGAGAAAGACAAACCATGCGATTTTTACAACTGATATTCTTGTGCTAGATTGATGATTGTGTGGATGAGCCATGTTTTCTTAAGTTGTAGTAATTAAAATTTCTTACTTGTCTAGCTTTACAGCGAAATCAGCTTTTTAGCTGGCGGCAACATTAGAGGTAGATTATTTGCTACTGGCTTTTTCCTAAAAAATTTAATTGAGATAGGAAGAGACATCAAAATAAAGACCAGTGGCAGGGTGTAAAGAAAGATAGAAACTATAGGTGAGCGAGAAACTGCTACCAGTAAAAAAGCACTAACAATGAAGACAACAAATAGTGCCTGGTTTGCAGATAGGTTATCAAGCTGGAGGGAATAATGTTTATGTTGATGAATCATAAAAAACCTCCTTTTCTAGGACTATGTGCTGGATAACTTAAATCCTTTCAACAGCGATGAATTAACAATTACTGACAAGGAACTCAAAGCCATCGCAGCTGCGGCAATCATTGGGTTGAGTAAACCGAAGGCAGCGATAGGAATGCCAATGGAGTTGTAAATAAATGCCCAGAATAAGTTTTGTTTAATTTTGAGCATCGTGGCACGAGATAGGCGAATCGAGGTAACAACATCCCGCACATCGTTTTTCACCAAAATGATCCCGCCTGTTTCCTTAGCCACATCTGCACCAGAACCAATCGCAATCCCAATGTCAGCAGTTGCTAAGGCGGGTGCATCATTAACACCGTCTCCCACCATTGCCACAACTTCGCCGCGTCGTTGAATATCTTTGACGACTTGGGCTTTATCGCCGGGTAATACCTCAGCAATTACCTTATCGATTCCTAGTTGACGGGCGATCGCTTCGGCAGTACGCTGGTTATCTCCAGTGAGCATGACGACTTTGACTTTTTCTCGTCGCAAAGCAGCGATCGCTTCTTTGGCTTCAGGTTTGATGGTGTCGGCTACTGCTACAATCCCCATCAGCAAACCATTACAACCAACCAGCATGGCTGTTTTACCATCAGATTCTAGGCGAGTTAGTATCTCTTCTGTTGCCGGATTTATCTGATAGCCTTGCTCTCTAAACAAGCGGCGATTACCAAGTAAAATGCGATCGCGATTGATTTCTCCCCGAATCCCATGTCCGGGAATTGCCTCAAAATTATTCACTTTCGGAATATCTAGCATTTGGTGTTTGGCGGCGCGCACAATTGCTTCACCCAAAGGATGTTCTGAACCCGCTTCTACAGCCGCAGCCAACCGGAGAATTTCATCTTTTGGGCGTTCTGCCAAGGCTACAATATCCGTCACACTAGGCTCACCACGAGTCAAGGTTCCAGTTTTGTCAAAAATAACAGTGGAAAGCTTTTCAGCTCGTTCTAAAATTTCACCACCCCGAATCAAAATCCCGGCTTCTGCGCCCTTACCCACACCAACCATCAACGCGGCGGGAGTAGCAATACCCAAAGCACAGGGGCAAGAAATAATTAACACAGCAATAAATGCGAGTAAAGCTTGGGGAAAGTTCCCGACAAGTAACCACCCAAGAAAAGCAAGCACGGCAATTCCCACAACCGCAGGCACAAAATAACCCGTCACTTTATCCGCCAACCGTTGGACTTGAGCTGTACTTGTCTGGGCTTCCTCCACAATTTTGATGATTTGAGCCAGAGCAGTTTCAGAGCCGACACGAGTCGCTTGGAAACTGAAAGCTCCTGTTCGGTTCAAAGTACCACCAATCACCGCCGCTCCGGCTTGCTTCTCTACTGGTAGTGACTCCCCTGTTAGCATTGACTCATCCACAGATGAAGATCCATCCAGCACAACTCCATCCGTTGGTACTTTTTCCCCCGGACGGACAATCACGGTTTCGCCTACCATTACTTGCTCTGCCGGAATTTCCATCTCCATGCCATCGCGGATAACTCTGGCGGTGGCAGGTTTTAAATCTAGAAGTTTGCGTACTGCTGCTGATGAGTTCTTTTTGATAATTTCTTCCATATACTTGCCTAATAAAACAAAGGCAATGACGACGGCAGAAACTTCAAAATAAACGTCGCGCTGCTCAACTTGAACAGGTAGAAAATTAGGAAAGAAAATTACGGCCACACTATAGAAATAGGCAACACTAGTTCCTAAAGCAATTAGGAAATCCATGTTTACATTGCGGCTTTTGATGGCATTCCACGCTCCGACGTAAAATGACCAGCCGCCAATAAACTGTACAGGTGTTGCCAAGATGAAAAGCCACATTCCCCAGGTGAACCAGGGTAGAGCCGAAATCGGCACCCAGCTTAAGAGACTTATGCCTGCTGCCAGTCCCAGAAATGCAGCCGCTCGCAGAATTGCTAAAAATAGTACCCCCGTCATCGCAACAGCGACGCGAGTACGCATAGATTTGAGTTCCCGCTCAGGATCTAAAAATGTGTTTAAGCAAGTTTGGCTACAAAAATAGTAAGCGCGTCCACCTCTTTCTGTCCTCAAGGATGTGGCTTTAGGTACTGTCATCCCACAGATAGGGTCTTTCGCCATCCCGCCTGGTTCGGGTACAAGGCTTGCGTGTCTATGTCCGTGATGCTCGTGAGTTCTTGCCATCTTTCCATGAACTCCTTCATCTTACTGGTTGTGATTCAAAGGTATGCAGGCAAGTCTGGCTGCAAAAATAGTAAGTCTCTCCGTCTCGCTCGGACTTCAATGCTGTAGCCTTTTCTACAGCCATGCCACATATCGGGTCTACAGCAATGTTGTCACTATCTTGTTGGCGCTTGCGTCTAAAAAAATTCCACATAATTGACCTCCTTGAGAACAGATGCACTTGCGGTAAACCACCTGCTAGGAATCAAAGAAACAAGCCAAATTCTCTTTCCTACTGCTGCCTGGAATTCAACTTGCTTCAGGCTTTGACTTATACCAAGCCTGATACCATTGCTCCATCTGGTTAATTTCAGCCGTTTGAGTTTTAATGATGGACTGAGCTAAATTACGAATTTCTGGTTTGGTAGCTTTTTTAGTCGCCATCTGCGACATCATTACAGCCATACGATGATGAGGAAGCATCTGACGGATAAATTCTTTGTCAAAATCTGGTGCATTTTTCAAGGCTTCCAAATCTACCTTCATACCCATCATGTTGCAGTTCATCGGCATTTTCATCATGTCTGGGTTCATTTGTTGACTCATGCCTTGGTGCATTGCCATCATTTCTTGACGATTCATGGCTGTTGCAGGTACTTCTTTCCCATACCACGCCTTATACCAAGCTTTCATTTGCTGAATTTCACGGTTTTGGTCGTTTTTAATAGCTGCTGCTAGCTTTTTAATTTCTGGGCGTTGAGCGCGACTTAATGCGATATCAGCCATTTCCATTGCTTGAGTGTGATGAGGAATCATCATTTCAATGAAATGTTGATCCATATTATTCATCATCCCTCTTTGTGGAGGAGGAGTAGTTTCTGTAGATGGATGATGAGTATTATGTTCTGAGTTTGAAACCTGAGCTTGTGCGTTATTTAAAATTACTAATCCAGCGAGCATACTACTGGTTAATAGACCTGCCAAGCCATAAAACAATGTTTTTGTTTTCATAACCCCACCTCATTTTAGGAGTTAAAGACAACTTATATTTATGAAATTATCGAGAGATTGTGAGGAACTTGTGAGACGAAAAATTTTAAATTAAACTCAATAAAATTGCTCAGACATCAAGTATTATGCAAGTTTTTTTGGCTTCACCTTTCTTGCAAAAATCAAGTTAATTTGTTTTCCAATAAAATAGCTAGATCGTTTTATCTTCAACAAAAACCTATACTTTAAGATTTACATCTAGAGATGAAAAGAGGATGAAATATTCTTCTTGTACACGTTTCTTTACATAATCAAGGCGATCGCATCCTTACTAGTGTCGTGATAGATGCGATCGCCCGAAGGAGATTGCTAAAGGCGATCGTGCTGTTGGGACTTCGTTTAACATCCATGCTTAATTCAGTGGTTGACCCACACCCACTGCTAGCAATTGGTCACGAGTTGGTTTACCTGTCAGCACTAACACTCCGTTGATAGCGATCGCTGGCACTGACTGAACTCCATAATGTTCAGCTTTCGCTAGATAAGTTTGCTTTTCTTGACTTGAATGCAAGTCATAGACTAATACTTCACAATTTGAGCAAGCTAATTCTTGCACTGTACGGACTGTTTCGTCACAAAGAGGACAATTGGCTGTAAATATTTCAATTTGACGTTTTGTCATAATCTCCACCAACAATTACTTTACTAGTATTGTCAACTCTCCTGTTAGGTGGAGATTCAAGTTTATGAATACAATCTTAATAATTTGTATGAATTTCTTTGATATTAATTACAAATTAACTTTCTTTATCTAAATTTATAACTCTGTTTTGCTTCATAAAAGTTTTTCTCGTGATCTCTTGACTCTCCAGTTAAATGGAGCATTAAAGATTAAATTATTGAGTTGCGAAAAGTTAGTTATGAGAATAATACCCAGTAAATTTTTTGATGATTTTCAAACTTACCAAAAACAAGAATGGACACCTTCAGATATTTCTGATGGATTTAGACCTCGATTTCAAGAAGCCAGCCAACTTTTGAATCATGCGGCTAGAGCGATCGCTCTAGCTTTGATGGATAGTTCAACTGCTTTTATTTGGCAGACAAGCGATCGCATGGAAAATATCTGGTGGATTATTGATGATTCACTAATCGGAAATCGTTTCCATGCGTTATCTGAAGAGGAAGTTCGTGCTTGGCTTGCACAACATCACTATGCTAAATCTAACTCATCACAGAGTATTTCAAGTGATGTAGACTTTATTATCAAAAAAATCTAGTTTATAACAAATAGAAACATAAAGGCAGAGGTAATACCGATTTTGTATGAAGATACACTCATCTAAAAGAGAAAAAACTTAAACAGGAAGAAATGTAGAGACTTTACGTATAAGCTCTCTACACATATTACACAAATATACAAACTGTTGTACATTTAATTTGATCATGTTTGAAATAAATTCTGTAACGCTAACATTTGTTCTTTTAAGCTAACTACTTCCTGACGCATCAGTGGCGGCAGCCTATCAATTTCTCGGAGTTGATATATCTGAGAACGCAAATGCTCATTTAGCGGTTGATAAATTTCCTCTGGACAAGATAAAAGAAACATTGTTAGCAAATAAGCTAAGTTTTTCTCTTGGAGTTGCCACTTTCCTGTAACAGAAGTTTCAGGGAAATTTCTAGTCAACAGTACGTCTTGAGCAACTGTCCATAAAGGATGCGATTTAATTTCTTCCAATAAACAGCACCATATCTCAAAAAATTCATTTGATAGATTATCTCCAGTAATGCAGAGAACAGAAGTTAACTCTAGTGGCAAATTTATTAATATCGTATCTAGTAACGCAAATAATGAATCTGGCTGTTCTTGAGCCAGTAAAGTTGGTGCAATATCCTTAAAATAAGGCACAACTATCGCCCATTGATGTATATCAACTCCTACATGAAAGAAGTTTTGACTGGAAATATTCTTATTAGAAATAAGGATATAGCCACGACACTTACCAGTTGCAGTATCAATGGGTTGTAGAGCATTCCATAAAACATTTAAGGGAACCCAGTGAGGTGGGTATTTAAAACGAGCTACATCTAAAAGCAACACAAGGTCACGTTCCGGATGGTATCCTCCCACTGGTGAAAAGTGTCCATCCCCAGTTTGTCCTACAACTTGTCGTGAATAGCAAACAACTAAATGTAAACCTTGAGGTAGAAAGGTGGCTTGCTTAACAGCTTCTCGGAACTCTTGTAGGTTGCTTTGGTCGTAACGATAGGGTTGTACTTTAGCTCCATTACAACGTGCTAAACAGACAAATTCGTCAAAAGTAATACCTTGATTTTTAACTGTACTCAGTGGTTGGCAACATTCGAGAAATTCTTCACCGTACCATCTCCATACACCTTTCCAAATTCGCCCAGGATCAATTGATAAGGCGTTGAGAACCATGACTAAAGTACCTAACCCGCAAAAAGCTGGCTCTGATTGGGTATGAAATTGTTCGGCAAGGGGAAAATAACCCTCCATACCCCCTAATGCGATCGCTTCTTGAAAGATTTGTCGTCCATCAGGGGAAGCAAAAGAAATACTAGGAGGAGGTAAGGGACGACGATAAAATCCTTCAGTATCCATGAACAAAGAAAATCTCAACTATGATGGATTGAATTATTGCAGATATCAGATATATCATTGGTCAGTTATCTGTTGTGTTTAGCATCTAATTGTGTAAGTATAACTGCGGCTAATAAAAGCCCAGTTCCTAATAATCTGGGCGCACTGACGATATGACTCATAACCCCAAATAAACCAAACTGGTCAATGATCAGTGACATCAGCATCTGTCCAAATGCTACAGCCATTGTTGTGTTTGTCAAACCTAATTTAGGAATGCTGAGAGTATTGAGCGTACCCCTGTTAAGGTGAACATTTGTACTGACGATTTATAGGGGTTTCAGCACCGCATCCATTAAAAATTGAAGGCAAAAAATAATGCTTGCGTTAAAAATTTAGGTTCTGCGATTAGAGGTAGAACGTAAGAATGGGACTTCTGGCTAGTACATTATTGGTACACCTTAACAGGGGTAGAGTATTGAGCGTTACGTAAGTTGCTCCCAAAGCACCGCCAAAGAAAGCCCACCAAGGAGCTTGAGACAATTGGTTGAGGGATAGCGGGCCGATGACTCCCAGCAGCATCAGTAGTGCTAAAGCTGTAAATCCAATAGTGAAATTAACAGTAGCAGCACCGATCGCAGAACGAATTACTTGCATTAATCGAACATTAGCAGCACTACCATAAGCAAGCAGTCCGCCAGCAGAACCAGCACCAGCGATCGCTAGCAAAATTTCCATACTAATACTCCAAACTAAAAACTCTTATTTCAAAGTGAGAAAGAAAACGGCTAAGAGTAATAATGCTCCAGCAATGCGTCGGTTAGGCGTGAGACGACGAGGCTGCACTGAGAGCCATCCAAAATGATCTACCAGCATCCCCATGAAAGATTGACCACTGACAATCAACGCAATTGTGAGTGTAGTTCCCAAGTTAGTTGTCAAGTATGCACTTGAGGTTATGTACCAAGCACCCACCAATCCGCCACAAAAAGCCCACCAAGGTGCTTTGGGTAACGCAGACCAACTTGGTCGTCCGAATTTGCCAGTTAATAGAAGACTTAGGAGAACTATAATGCCTACGAAGTAGGAAATATCTCCAGCTAGAAGGAAAGAACCTATTGACCGAGCTAACTGAGCATTAATTGCTGCTTGAATAGGCAGTACGGCTCCATTAAAGAAAGCAATTAACAGAGAAGGTGAAGAGGGACGAATTAAGGTTGAAACAGTGGGAGATTTTGAAACAGTGGTTTTTGTTGAGGGTAAATGGATGATGCTCATAGCTGTTAGTCCAGTGAATTACAAGTCCGACGCTGAACTATGCCAGAACCTCTGAAATGGTATAACCATAGGCAAATTTTGCCAATAGCGCATTCCAAAAGCTTTCCGAACTTTAGATCAAGGTGGTTATTGTTTGCTGGAGTTTATCTTCAAATATCTAGTTCACTGGAGAGTCAAGAGACTTGAACAGAAATTTTTCCCCAGTTCAGTTAATGTATGGGAAATAGCTGCAAAGCTAGTTGAGAAAGGACTTTTTGCGTAGTTCCAATTTTTTTCTTCTACCCCCTTGACACTCCAGTTCACTGGAGCATTCAAGATGAAATCAGTCTTGAACACGACTTGATAATTGGAGCTTTGAAATGGAGAATGCCATACTTAAACTACGCGGTATGAGTTGCGCTTCCTGCGCTAGAAGTATTGAAGATGCGATTAGTTCTGTTCCTGGTGTAAATGAATGTAGTGTGAATTTTGGGGCAGAACAGGCAAGAGTTGATTATGACCCCAGAAAAACAGATTTACAAGCTATACAAGAGGCAGTAGATGCAGCAGGCTATTCTGCCTATCCCCTCCAAGAACAAAATTTGATGGCGGGAGAAGATGATGAAGAGAAAAGATATCGCCTGAAAGAATCCCGTGATTTACAACAAAAAGTAACAGTAGGGGGCATCATTAGCATAGTGCTGGTGATTGGCTCACTACCAATGATGACAGGGTTAAACCTAGGCTGTTGACTCTGTGCCTTTTGACATGGTAAAAGTTCATGCACTTTTAATGTCGTCACAATCCCCTGAAAACAACGTTTTTCGTTTTGATAGTGTGGATTGACCAAAAACTTCAGATAGCCATGCTTCAACGTCTGAAAAACTAATTGTTTCAAGTGCGTTTTTAATCAAAGCTGTCGTCAGATTCATAGTAGATAAACAGATGGTTAGCAGCATCTGACCCATTTCTTTAAATGGACAGCGCGCGGAAAATTGCTTATATTTTCCAAACAATGACTCAATCACATCAGAAGTAGCTAAAAAAGTAGATTGGTTTTTAATTTTTCGGCATTGAACAGACAAATAACCCAAAATACTTTGTTGAAGTTTCTGGAGAGAATTATCATCAAATATAACTTTATTTTGTTCAAAAAAATCGAGAGTTTTATGACTAATTCCTGATTGTTTGAGTTGAGTTTCAACACCTCGTGTGAGTGACACCATTTGGTTCCATTGAATTAGGTCTGATTCGTAGTCAACTAACCATCCCAATTTATCTACTATTTTCTGAGTAATCAGCGAAGGGTCAGAATCTGGCATTAATTTAATTAAAGTGTCTGGAGAAGAATTTAGTAATTTAATCCCCCAATTTGTCAACCTTTCTACATTAAAAAAACGACATTGAGAACGTTGTGTTGGAGGAGATAAAAATGATAAATCTGTTTGTTGTAATTTTTGTCTGCTGATATTACATTTTTGAATAAATGACTGATATCTCTCATCCGAATCTAGCTGGTATTTTAAAAGTAAAGCCATTGCATGAGTCACATCATGGGTATAGATAATATCTGGGTGATTTTGCTGGTATAGCTTGATTCCACGAGCTAGGTCGCTACCATTGTCCGCTACTATTTGTACTGGTACGCCGACTTTTTGACTGATTTTTTCTAGTTTTGATTCTATAATCTCTCCTTTCGTAGAATCCATAATTTCTAATCCGAAAATTTTCACGTCTTCATGCGCCAACCCTCTTTTCTGCTTCATCACATTTTCTTCAATATGCTGCTGTGAAACGCCTAAAATTACCAACGCTTTTTGTTTCCCTAATTCTAATGTCAAATCGACAATAAATATCCAATCATCACGATATTCTTTCTCTTTTGTCAATTCATATATTCCAATCCGAGCCAACCACTTTCTCACACAACTGAAACTTGGAGTTGCCTGCTCTTCATAATTATTAAACAACTCAAATACTTTTTCTACTCCTCTAAAACTGATACCACATTCAATTAAAAGTAAGAGTGCTTGCTGAATTATTTTGGCATCATAATGATGACCCTTCACATTTAATTCCATAGCTTCTATGATTTCTGCTTCGACTTGAATTTCCTCTTTTTTTCGTCTAAATCTCCTTCAATGTTTAACTCTTTTAGTTTTGACTCTGCCATCAACGCGCGATTTTTCCATTCTTCTCTTGAATCTAATAGATCTCTAACCTTGATTTCTAAGGCTCTAATCTTTTTTTGTTTTAATAGTGCTTTTTCTTTCCAGTTATCTCGACCTTTCTGAAACAAACGTGCTAATCTACTAACTGGGCTTTTAAACTCCTGCATGGGCTTTGAATGTGCTAAGTATTAACGACACTATTATTGTATGAAGCAATGGTGCCTTAAAACCAACAAAGTCAACAGCCTAGGTTAAACCTACCTTTTATTCCCACATGGTTGCATAATCCTTGGGTGCAATTAGTCCTCACAACTCCTGTACAGTTTTGGTGTGGTTACTCCTTTTACGTTAATACCTGGAAAGCTTTTAAGCGTCATGCCGCGACAATGGATACCTTAATTGCTTTAGGTACAAGTGCAGCATATTTTTATTCCCTATTTGCTACTTTGTTTCCCGGCTTTTTTATTGCTCAGGGATTGATGCCAGATGTGTATTATGAAACTTGTGCTGTCGTCATTACCTTGATTTTACTAGGGCGACTATTTGAAAACCGCGCCAAAGGGCAAACCTCAGAAGCTATCCGCAAACTTATTGGTTTACAGGCGAAAACTGCACGGTTGATTCGTAACGGACGAGAAATAGATGTACCCATTGAGCAAGTAGAAATTGGTGATGTGGTGCTGGTGCGCCCTGGGGAGAAAATTCCTGTTGATGGCGAAGTAGTTGACGGGACATCCACAGTTGATGAAGCGATGGTGACTGGTGAAAGTGTACCTGTGAAAAAGCAACCAGGAGATGAAGTCATCGGCGCAACTATCAACAAAACTGGTAGTTTCAAATTTCGAGCGACAAGAGTAGGCAAAGATACTGTATTGGCGCAGATTGTGCAATTAGTGCAGCAGGCTCAAGGCTCAAAAGCCCCAATTCAAAGACTAGCAGACCAAGTTACAGGCTGGTTTGTCCCTGCGGTAATTGCGATCGCTATCCTCACTTTTATAATTTGGTACAACATCATGGGCAATGTCACCCTGGCGTTGATTACCACCGTTGGAGTGTTAATTATCGCTTGTCCTTGTGCCTTGGGTTTAGCTACACCAACCTCTGTGATGGTCGGTACTGGTAAAGGTGCAGAAAACGGTATTTTAATTAAAGGAGCTGAAAGCTTAGAAATAGCACACCAGATTCAAACAATTGTCTTGGACAAAACAGGTACAATTACTCAAGGTAAACCCACAGTTACAGATTTTCTCACAGTTGACGGTACACGTAACGGCAACGAACTGAAGCTGATACAACTAGCCGCATCCTTAGAACGCAATTCAGAACATCCCTTGGCAGAAGCAGTTGTTCGATATGCCCAAACTCAGGAAGTATCATTAGCAGATGTCAAAGATTTTGAAGCTGTAGCAGGTAGTGGTGTCCAAGGTATCGTTTCTAACCGTCTTGTGCAAATTGGTACACAACGTTGGATGGAAGAGTTGAGCATTAACACTCAAGCCTTGCAACAAGATAAAGAACGCTTAGAATACCTGGGTAAAACAGCCGTGTGGTTAGCAGTTGACGGTGAAATCAAAGGATTGATGGGGATTGCTGATGCCATTAAACCCACCTCCACCCAGGCTGTGAGAGCGTTGCAAAGACTCGGTTTAGAAGTTGTCATGCTCACAGGTGATAACCGCCGCACAGCAGAAAGTATTGCCCATGAAGTTGGTATCAAAAGAGTCTTAGCAGAAGTCCGTCCTGACCAAAAAGCGGCGACAGTGCAAGCAATACAAGCAGAAGGTAAAATTGTGGCGATGGTTGGCGATGGTATCAATGATGCACCAGCTTTAGCTCAAGCCGATGTGGGAATTGCAATTGGTACAGGTACAGATGTAGCGATCGCCGCTAGTGACATCACCTTAATTTCTGGCGATTTACAAGGCATAGTTACAGCAATTCAACTCAGCCGCGCCACAATTCGCAACATTCGCCAAAACTTATTCTTCGCCTTCATCTACAACGTTGCTGGTATTCCCATCGCCGCCGGGATTCTCTTCCCCTTCTTCGGCTGGTTACTGAATCCTATTATCGCCGGTGCAGCAATGGCCTTTAGTTCAGTTTCTGTAGTCACTAATGCACTGCGTTTACGCAACTTCCAACCTAAAACACTTGCATAGAGGAAATAACAATGTTCAATCAAACCATATTTTTCGGAACTTTAGCAGGATTTGGATTTCTGCTGGGAGTGATTTCAGGAATTTTAGTGTAGCTAACAACTTACCCACATGCACTTCGGAGATTTTTCAATGGTAAACAAAACAGCACTCATCGGTAGTATAGCCAGTTTAGGAATTGTATTCTCAATTGCATCTAGTGAAGCAGTCGCACAAAAATCCCACCAAACGCACTCATCGGCAACAGTCCAAACCAATCAATTTCAACGTATCGATCAGCCACTAGGGAACAAAATAGCCGTCACTCTCGGCGGATTAGGACTAATCGGCTTACAACTTTGGTGGTTTTTACTCAGTAAACCTAAGTCTCAAAAAGCAGTTGCAACAGGTGGAAGCGTTCAGGAAGTAAGTGTCATTGTTGATGGGGGATACGATCCCAGTCGAATTGTAGTGCAAGTAGGGAAACCAGTAAGACTGAAATTTGAACGCAAAGATCCCAGCAGTTGCTTAGAAAAAGTCGTGATTCCAGACTTTCACATTGCCGCAGATTTACCGCTTAATCAAGTAACCACTGTGGAATTTACACCCAAACAAGCCGGAACTTATCTCTTTACCTGTGGCATGAATATGTTTCGTGGTGAAATTCAAGCCGAAGCTTCAGACATTCAATCAACAGTCATAAAGGAAGAAAAAACGATGAAAGAACCACAACCCAAATCCTTCAGTTCAATCGATGAGCATGAAACAACTGTAGAGCAAAGAATTCAGAAAACCACCATCAATGTAGATAAGGGATATGCACCAAATCATGTTGTTGTCCAAGCGGGGCAAAGAGTAAAGCTCAACTTTCTGCGCGAAAATCCCAGTAATTGCCTTGCGAAAGTGCTAATTCCTGATTTTGGTATTGCTGCTGATTTACCACTCAATCAATTAACCTCAATTGAGTTCACTCCAGAAAAACCAGGTGAATATGCTTTCACCTGCGGCATGAAGATGTTTCGAGGTGCAATTTCCGTCCAAGCCGCAGACGCTAGTGAAGAAAAGGTGTCCACTCAAATTCATTTCTCATAAAAATGACGGAATGATACTGCTCATGCTTGACTCTCCAGCTAACTGGAGAGTTTAGTATATGATCGGTAATCATATTTCACTAAAGATTTGCTAAGTATGTTAGCTCAAGCAGAAGCAAAACAGATTGGTGTAGTTGCCAAAGACAGCGGAGTACCAATTAAAACTATTCGCTACTATGAAGAACTTGGTCTACTCAAATCATCCGGAAGAACAGAAGGCGGATTTAGATTATTTAACTCTGATGTTTTGGAACGACTACACTTTATTAAACGCGCTCAAAGTTTAGGGTTAAGCTTATCAGAGATTAAGGATTTTTTAAATGTTCATGATAGTGGAGAATTACCTTGTGAGCATATCAAAATTAAACTAGAAGATAAGGTAAAAGCTATTGATGAACAAATTCAGCAATTACTGATTTTGAGACAAGAATTATCAGGGTTGCTTTCTGGTTGGGAAATAAAGCCTGATAATGACCATTCAACAATTTGTCCGATTATTGAACATGAATAAATTTTACAAAAAACAATATGAGTGAAACTATAGTTCGTAACCAGTATGACCAGTTAGCTTCTGTTTACGATCTACGTTGGAAAAGTTATATAACTAATACACTATCTTTTCTGAAAGCCTGGGCAGAGATATCACAAACAGATACTATACTTGATGTTGCCTGTGGTACTGGTGAGTTTGAACGTTTACTTCTAGCTGAGTATTTATCACAACGAATTGTTGGGGTAGATATTTCAGAGAAGATGCTGGCGATCGCCAAACAGAAATGTAGTGCTTATCCTCAAGTCTCATTATGTATCTATCTTGAAAAGTTCTGAGTGGAGTCAGCATCCGCCCAGAACTTTTTGTTTGATTTATTTGTGGTTGATTTTTTATTCTTTTTTGATTTTCCTCTTGACTCTCCAGGCAGATGGAGAATTTAAGCTAATTCCAAGTTGAGTAAAACAATTAAAACACTACTCAAACAACCATTTAGTAGGAAAAATCAGGAGTTTTCAGAGATGACAATACAACTTACTGTCCCTAAATTAGCTTGTTCAGCTTGTGTAAATACTATCAATACTGCAATTCTAAAAATTGATGCTGATGCCACTGTAAAAGCTGACACAAAAACTAAAACTGTCAGTGTAGAAACTCAAGCATCAGAGACAGCTATTAAAGAAGCGATCGCCTCTGTTGGTTATCCATCAATCTAGGGTTTTTCAAAAAAATATCAACAGTTAGCTTTTGCTAACTGTTGATAAAAATCTATTAATTAGGAATTATTTCGACTCAATTGAAATTACAGGAAATTGCTCAAACATGAACCCGTTGGAAAACCAAACTCCTATTCTAGATTTAGATGATGATTTGGAAAATCAGACTCCCATTCTAGATGACGATGATTTAGAGGCTGAATCACCATCACCGCGATCGCGGCGACCTTGGCTTTGGCTATTGCTCACTCTACTATTAGCAAGTGGAGGTATTGCAGTTTGGCGTGTCTCTACTCCCAGTGCAAAACCCCCAGTAGCTACAGCTGCTGCACCTCCTGGCGTACAAGTAAAATTATCCTCCCTAAAAGCAAGCACAATTGAACAAAGTTCCAATTTTATTGCTAACCTCCAATCACGTCGTTCAGTCGCTCTCCGTCCGAGAATTCAAGGACAAATCAGTCAGATTTTTGTACAAGCAGGGGATGAAGTAAAAGCAGGTACACCCATTCTGCAAATAGATGCGGAAGAACAAAAAGCAGCAGTTAGTGGTGTGGATGCAGCTGCAATGGCGGCGCGATCGCAACTCGAAAATGCCAAAGCGACTCTCAAATCCATAGAGGCTGAACGTTTATCTAAGCAAGCTGATGTCAGGTTAAATCAGTTGGACTATCAAAGGTACTCTTATCTAGCTGCTGAAGGTGCGATATCTCGTCAGACTCAGGATCAATACGCTAACAAACTAGCTACAGCTAAAGCCAGTTTGAATGCAATTGATGCCCAAATTCAAGCCCAAAAAGCTGCTATCTCGCAAGCCGAAAAAGCTGTACAACAAGCTCAAGCAGCTACTAAGCAACAACAAGTCCAGTTAAAATACTACAAAATTACCGCTCCTTTTGCTGGCAAAGTAGGCGATATACCCATCAAAATTGGTGATTTTGTCGATACCTCTACTCAATTGGCAACTATTACCGAAAATCAAACTCTAGAAGTCAATATTTCCGTACCAGTTCAGCAAGCAACCCGATTGCGTCCCGGAATGACATTGCAGTTAATTGACGAACGAGGTAAAAATCTCGGAAACAGTCGCATATTTTTCATAGCTCCCAATACAGCCAATGATACTCAGTCAGTCTTAGTCAAATCATTGTTTGATAATTCCCGCAGACAGTTGCGAGCCGACCAATTTGTTAGAGCGAAAGTGATTTGGGACAAACGCCCAGGCGTATTAATTCCTACTTCAACTGTCATCCGTTTGGGTGCAGAAACCTTTATTTATGTCGCTGAATCATCACCCAAGCGATCGCAGTTAGTAGCACGCCTCAAACCCGTAGAGCTAGGTAGTATTCAGGGTAATCAGTATCAAGTGCTGAAAGGTTTAACCCCAGGCGAGAAAATTGTTGTTTCCGGCTTACTCAACTTAAGAGATGGTACTCCCATTCTCCCTGAACAGTAGTTACTTAAACTGGTTTTAGTTTCGATTACACTCTTGCCTCTTCTCTGCGCCTCTGCGTCTCTGCGTGAGACAAAAAACTGTAGTTAATCTAACCAACAATTCCTGTACAACCAGATTTTTACCTACAAAGAAATAAGTTTATGTTTGCGAATTTTTTTATTAAGCGACCTGTATTTGCGATCGCCTGCGCTCTCGTCATGCTCATGGTAGGCATAATCAGCATTCCGCTACTACCAGTAGAGCAGTACCCAGATATCAGCCCCGTACAAATCAATGTCACCGCTAATTATATTGGTGCTAGCGCCCAAGTTGTAGAAGATACAGTCACAACAGTTCTAGAACGCCAAATTAATGGTGTTGAAGGTTTGAAATATATCACCTCAACCAGCAGCAGTGACGGTAATAGCAACATCATCGTTACTTTTGACCAAGGCTATGACATTGATACTGCGGCTGCTGATGTGCAAAATCGCGTCTTGCTTGCGGAACCAAAACTGCCAGAAGTTGTCCGACAAACAGGTGTTTCTGTCACAAAACAATCCAGTGGTATCGTCTTAGCGATGGCTATGTATAGTGAAGGCGATAAGTACGATGATACTTTTATTAGTAACTACGCCGACCTTTACGTTTTAGACCGCCTCAGACGCATTAAAGGTGTCGGGAACATTGCGACTTTTGGCGATCGCCGCTATGCGATGCGGTTGTGGCTTGACCCGACTCAACTTGCTAATCGCAAACTCACGACTGAAGACGTAATTAACGCACTTCACCAACAAAACTTACAGTTAGGTATTGGGAGTATTGGACAGCCACCCGCACCAAATGGGCAAATGTATCAAATTGAGTTGCAAACTCAAGGACGACTCAAAGAAGCTGACGAATTTGAAAACATGGTCATCAAAGCGGGTACAGATGGCACACTAGTTAAGCTTAAAGATGTTGGTCGTGCTGAACTTGGAGCAGAAAATTACAGTTCCTTTGCTCGCTATAGTGGTCACGTTGCTGTCGGCTATCAAATTCTGCAAGTTCCTGGAAGCAATGCTTTAAATATTGCCAAAGCGGTAAAAGCGGAAATGGCGCGAATTGCAGAGGACTTTCCACCTGGTTTGAAATATGAATTTCCTTATGATTCCTCACTGTTTGTTGAAGCATCTCGGCGGGAAGTTGTCAAGACTTTATTAGAAGCAATTGTGCTGGTTGTCATAGTAATTTTTATTTTCTTGCAAGACTGGCGCACTACCATCATTCCTGCAATTACAATTCCGGTTTCTTTAATTGGGACGTTTGCCTTTGTTAAGGTTTTCGATTTTTCACTTAACAGCTTGACTTTGTTTGGTTTAACCTTAGCAAGTGGCATGGTTGTAGATGATGCGATCGTTGTTGTTGAAGATGTCACTCGGTTGATTCAAGAAAAAGGTTTAAGCCCCCATAAAGCTGCATCCCAATCAATGCACGAACTATTTGGGGCGGTGATTGCTACATCTCTCGTACTTTTGGCTGTATTTGTTCCTGTGGGATTCTTCCCCGGAACAACAGGACAACTATATAAACAATTTGCGCTAACGATCGCATTCTCAATTGTACTTTCAACTTTTAACGCGATTACCCTCACTCCTGCTTTGGCGGCTATGTTGTTGCGGAAAACCCAAAAACCGCGCGGTTTACCAGGCTGGATTTTCGGGGCGATTAATTGGTTGCTTAACTGGATACAAAAAGGATATCAACAAGTTCTCAGATTGCTGATCAACTTCAAAATCATTGTTTTGGTTCTATTTATTGCATCTTTGGTTTGGACAGGCTGGCTTTACCTGCGCGTCCCCACAGCATTTTTACCAGAAGAAGACCAAGGCTATTTTATTAACTTAATGCAGGGGCCAGATGGCACTTCACTCAACTACACCCGTGAAGTTGCGAAGCAAGCAGAAAAAGAACTGCTGAAAATTCCAGAGATTCAAGGTACTTTTGCAATGGGTGGTGTTGGTTTTAGTGGTAACACTCCCAACCGAGGCTTGATATTTGCACCGCTAAAATCTTGGGATGTAAGAAAAACCGCCGAACAAACTGCATCAGCAATTGTAAATCGGGCTAGAGGTGGACTGTCAGCAATTAAAGATGCAGCCGTGTTTGCGGTAAATCCTCCGACTATTCAAAGTTTAGGAAGTGTAGGTGGTTTTGTTTTTCAACTACAAGATAGAGGTGATCGCAATAATAGTGATATCAATAATTTAGTCAAAATCAGCCACGATTTAATCGGTAAAGCAAATCAAACACCAGGACTGCAAGGAGTCTTCAGTACCTACACCGCTAACGCACCCCAGTTACTTATCGAAGTAGATCGAGAAAAAGCCGAAGCCTTACAAGTCCCTGTCAGAGATATCTTTACCACATTACAAACTTTCATCGGTTCCCGCTATGTCAACGACTTTAATGCGTTTGGTCGCACGTACCGAGTCTATGTCCAAGCAGATCAACAGTTTCGCTCTAACCCAGAAGATATTGGACAACTATATGTGCGTTCCGGACGGGGTGAGATGATTTCCCTCAGTAGTTTGGTGAAGGTTACACCAACCACCGGGCCGCAAACAATTAATCACTATAATCTGTATCGGTCAATTGAAATTAATGGTGCAGCCGCTCCTGGTTTTAGCTCTGGACAAGCAATAGAAGCGATGAAAAATTTAGCTGCTACTGTCTTACCAAAAAATATGGGCTACGAATGGTCGGGTATTTCTTTAGAAGAATTAGAGTCTGGCGGTCAAGCACCAATTATTTTTGGTCTAGGAATTTTCTTTGTTTTCTTAGTTCTAGCTGCTCAATACAATAACTTCGTTGACCCTTTAATTATTTTATTATCAGTTCCCTTAGCGGTTTTAGGAGCATTGTTAGCTCAATCATGGCGTGGCTTGTATAACGATGTTTACTGTCAGGTCGGTTTAGTGATGTTAATTGGGTTAGCTAGTAAAAATGCGATTTTAATTGTCGAATTTGCTAACCAATTACGCGAACAGGGTTTTTCAATTACCAAAGCCGCCGTGAAAGCTTCTGGAGAACGCTTACGACCAATTCTCATGACTGCTATTTCCACTCTACTGGGAATTTGGCCGCTTGCTGTGGCTACAGGTGCAGGTTCAGCTAGTCGCCAATCTCTTGGTACTGCTGTCTTTGGTGGAATGTTCGTTGCAACTTTCTTGAGTTTGTTTGTAGTACCTATCCTGTATATCGTGATTACCCAAATTCGCTCACTGTTTGTAGGTGTACCAAAGTTAAGGAATCAAGCAGGTAAGTTAGCAAAACAATCAAGAGTTGACGTACTCCCCTGAAAATCAGCGAGAATTCTTAACTTGGCGTACATCCCCTGGCTTGAGCTTAGGGGGTTTTCACTTTACCCCATTATTTTTAATCGAATTGATACTTGACTCTCCATCTGACTGGAGAATCTAGGATAAAGTAGACGATTAAATTTAAGAGAAGTAATTATGCTAGTTCAAGAAAAGTCAAAACAGATTGGTGTAGTTGCTAAAGAAAGTGGAGTACCGATTAAAACCATTCGCTACTATGAGGAGCTTGGTCTACTCAAATCATCAGGCAGAACTGAGGGTGGTTTTAGATTATTTAACACTGATGTTTTAGCTCGCCTGCACTTTATTAAACGCGCCCAAAGTCTGGGTTTAACTTTAGCCGAAATCAAAGAATTTTTGAATGTTCATGATGAGGGAGAATTACCGTGTGAACATATAAAAATCAAGCTTGAGGATAAGGTACAAGCTATTGATGATCAAATTCAGCAATTACTTATTTTGAGACAAGATTTGTCAGGGATGCTTTCTGGCTGGGAAATTCAATCCGAAACATATCATCCAACAATTTGCCCCATTATTAATTAAAAATTAGGGTTAATCTAAAAAATATATTTTAACAATACGTTCACTAGAAAATGAATGTATTTTTTATTAATTCAAATCAAAAAACTAAGAATTTCTTGATCTTTCCTCTTGACTCTCCACTCACCTAGACAATTTAAACTCACTTTATGTTGAGTAGATGATTCATAAATCACTCGCTGATATTCAAAAATTAGTCATGTTCGATGAGGATTCAACATTATGAGCATACAATTCACTATTCTTGAGCTAGTTTGTTCTGTTTGTGTGAATACTGTTACCACAGCAATTAAATTTATCGATTCTATAATCACATTTCCAGCTAAACCAACCACAAAACTTGTAAGTATAGCAATTCAAACATCTGAGACACAGATTAAATAACTAATCAATAGCTGATGTTGGCTATCTATTTAGTTTTTGATTTTTATCTAGTCTCAATAATTATCGAAATGCTAATTACTGATAGTAGACAAAACTCAATTCAGAAAAGCCCTTTTGCTTTTAGTAAAAGACGTAATTTCTATGGGCTTACTTTTTCTGATTCCACTAATGATTGCTTGTAGGAGTTAGTTATCTGTTTAAAAATTCTACTGATGAACTAGCAGAATTAACAGGTTTATTTACAATTGCTTGCCTAATTGTCAGTGTAATCTTAACACCTTGGCAACTAAAGATTTTGGTTCTAATACTGATCATCTTCAAGGCATAGTCCAAGACAGGATTAGGAAATTATATATTTCTAATCAACAAAACTCTTGCTTCTCGTATAGCCTTACTACTCAATTTGAGTCTTTTGAATAACTTAATCCGTTACAAAAAGGAGAAAATCAATGAAGAGATTTCTAAATGCGATCGCTATCACTACTACTTTGGTACTAGCTCAAAGTTGCTCATTATTACCTAAGTCTGAAGGAAAACCAATATCTAATACCACACATCAACATGAAGAGCGTTCAATAAGTGAGAGCCATCATGGAGGACATTCAACAAGTAGTACGGTTCACGGTGAGAAGAAAGCATTGACTCAGGCAAAACTCAAAGTTCCTAGTAACATTACCCCGAATAAAAGTATTCCGATATTGATTGATGTTCAAGATTTAGAGGGGAAGAAGATTACAAAATTTGACACTTTCCAAGAACAACTCATGCACTTGATTATTGTCAGTGACGATCTTCAGTTTTTCAGCCATCTTCATCCCACATATAAAGATAATGGTCAGTTTCAAGTAGAAGCTAGTTTTCCAAAAGCAGGTGGTTACACATTCTTTAGTGACTACAAACCTACTGGTCAGTCAGAACAAATTTCAGTATTAAAAACACAAGTTCCAGGAATCACTATTGCTGCTCCAGAAATTGACATTAAGCGTAGTAAAACTTTCAATGATACTCAAGTCAATCTCGCTCTTTCTGAACCCACTGTAAAAGCAGGTCAAGAAGTAACTTTAATGTTTAAATTACAAGATGCTACTAACAATCAACCGCTTACAGACTTGCAGCCTTACTTGGGAGAAAAAGGACATTTAGTTATCCTGCGACAATCAAGCTCATTAACAGCAGCAGATTACATTCATGCTCACGCCCTGAACAATACTCCAACTGGACAGGTTCATTTTATGACTAGCTTTCCGCAAGCAGGAAAGTATAAACTTTGGGGACAATTCAATCGCAACGGTAAAATCATTACTGCTGATTTTTGGATTAATGTGGTTTAATTTAGCTCATGTTTTCTTAATAAAACAAGAAGGGCAAAACTTCCTGCCTTCTAACTTTGGATGTACATAGTACCTATATGAATTCACCGCCTAAATAGGTGGTGAATTCTTGTTTCTGGCTATCTCTAATTTAGGAGTTGACCTATGCTAACAGCTAGCAATTGCGTTAAATTCGGTTTCTCAGTTCAAACAAGTCATCCATTGATGCGATCTCTTTACTACATTTACTCCAAACTGTTGAGCTTTTTTCTGCTCTTATTTGATGCTTGATATCAATTTGCTAGTTTTAAACTAGATTTAAACCTCCAGTCTAACAGAAGAGTAAGCGGTTAATCTGTATTGTTTGGATCAAGGATAAGTCTGAATATGAGCTAGACCAAGTGGAATTTCTTGCGTGAATCCAACTTTTTTAGCATAAACTTGGTACTGCCAAGTTGCACCATAGCCTGATTCATACACTTGAGTATTGACTCCTCTCATTAAAACTGAGAGCTTTGTTTCAGGATCTAAAAGAAGTAAATTACTGGATTTAGTTTTGAAATTGAATAATTAAGTTTTAATTTAGTGAAAAAATATAATTAATTTTTGTAGCAAGTAACTTAATTTCTCAGGAAAATAATCTATTTAATAAAATTACTTTTAAAATATACAAATCTTTTAATTAATAAGAAATCAAGCTTTTTAGTCATGGTTGAAAGTGGCACAACTAAAAAGCTTGGTAGGGTGGAAACATGAGGAGCATGTTTCTAATTTAGATTATACAAAGTATAGATGGAATCAAGATGAAATTAGGATGTATCAATGTATTTAAATAACAGTTACCCAAAAATCAGCAGTAATAATTTTCCCGTTTCGATTAAATTGTCCCCACATTTTATATTTTCCTGGTTTTGGAAACCGGGTGATAAAATGAACCTCATGATTTGGAGTATTTTTCATAGCGTGAGCATGGATATAGTCTGCTTGTGTTAACGTTGATGATTGCTTAAGAATAACTAAATGTCCCCTTTCTCCTAAATAAGGTTTTAAATCTGTAGGTGGTTTTTTAGTTGCAGCATCCTGTAAATTGAAAATTAAATGCACCTCTTGTCCAGCTTGAATTTCAGATTTAGATAATTTGAGATTAACTTGAGTATTATCAAAAGTTTTAGTAGTAGCTAAATCAATTTTTGGTTTAGCTGGCGATTGACCTGGAACTGGTGCTTTGAGTACTGACACTTGTTCTGCTTTTCCTGCTACTTTGTAATCACTGAAAAGAGTGTAATTAGAAGAATAGGGAAAATAAACTTGAACTTCAAAGCGTCCATTTCCTTTATATGCAGGATGAATATGTTGGAAAGATTGTAAATCATCACCTAAGTACGGGACAAAAAGCTTGAAAAGAGGAACAGGGTAGGGTTTCATCAGAATAACCACAATCATCAGAAACCCTATGAGCCAATATAGCGAATTAAAGCGAGTCCTCCAAGCCCAATTGCCTTGGCATGGAGCCAGAATTTCGTTTCTGGCATTGTTTTTGTTAGCATTGCTGAAAGTAAAAACAGTGAACCTAAGCGACCTGTGTTTAGGCTTTGGTGGGAGGGCGTTATCCCAATCGAGTTACAAGCGATTACAGAGGTTTTTTCGGGAATTTGAACTGGATTACAGCCAACTTGCAAGCCTAATTGTGAGTTGGATGCAGATACCACCAGGCTGGGTGTTGAGCCTGGATAGGACAACTTGGAAATTTGGCAACCACTGGTACAACATTCTAACAAGAGGGGATTGTGCATGAAGGAGTAGCCTTTCCGGTACTGTGGTGGTTATTGGACAAGCGAGGGAATTCTAACAGTGACGAGCGCATACGGTTGATGGAAACTTTTCACAAACGCTTTCCCACAGCAGTTGTGAGCTATTTGTGTGCGGATCGGGAATTTGTTGGGCAAGCCTGGGTGCGCTATCTCTTGCTTGAACCATCCTTAGCTTTTCGCTTACGGATTCGCAGTAGTGACAAGATTGAGCACGATGGCAAGCTGATGCCCGCGCGGGTCATTTTTGCCCATCTGCAAGTCGGACAGTCCCAACGGCTCACGGGCATCTGTCAGGTTTGGGGCTACCCAGTGGCTGTAGAAGCGCTGCGACTCGACGATGGCGAGTTACTCGTTGTGATTGCGCCCATAAAAACTCAAGATTTAGTCAAAGATTATGCCCTGCGTTGGGGGATTGAAACCCTGTTTGGCATCTTCAAAACTCGTGGTTTCTGCCTCGAATCCACCCATTTCACCGACCCTCAACGTTTGAGTAAGTTGTTTGGATTATTGACTTTAGCTTTATGTTGGGCAATGCGAACTGGATTATGGTTGCATCAATGGCATCCCATTGAGATAAAAAAACACGGTCGCCGCGCTAAAAGTCTATTTCGCCTCGGTCTTGATTATTTGCGCCATTTGGTACTAAATCCATCTGCGTCCAACGAACCCGGCTTTTTGCAATCCCTACAACTTTTGTCCTGTACTTAGAATCATCACTAACGACAATTAAGTGCATTAGTTCTTCTTGAAATTTGTCAAAATTAGCAATGGCTTTACCATTTTTGTCTTTTATTTCAATCGCCATAGGAACAGGAGCGTTGGGAGTTATTTTGCTGGGAAGGGTAAGCTTTACAGTAGCGTTCGCAGGTTCTAACTGGGAATGACCAGAATGCTCATCATGGGAATCCCCCATATTATGTCCGTCATGAGGATTATCTTTTTCTTTTGGTTTTTTAGAATCCTCCATATTGTGACCAGCATGGGGATTCGCATTACTTATGCTGGTGGGATTAGTGTCTAAAATTTCCCCAGATTTAACTTGTGAAGCACAACCTTGAGTCAATGTAAGAGTTGAAGTGATAGCCAGTGCAGTCAAAAAACTTTTCATTTTGATGAAAATAGTATTTGTGTGTAAAAATGTACGGTTGAAAAGTGAGATTGCCCCGAAAACTAGAATAATCAGCGTCGAAATCAAAGCATGATAAACACTAGTTAGCGATTAAAGTTGAAACGCCCGGTTGCTTGTTCACCTTTAATATCTGCCGTAATTTTCACTTGATACTGACCAGATGCTTTTTCATTCAGTAGACCAGTATAGTGTTTGTCTTTAGCATCATAAGCAAAAGGAATCGTCTTTTGTTGACCATCAGGTAGCTGAACTTGGGCCGTTACTTTTGCATTAGGTACTGCTGCGTGGTTATCACCTGTTTGCAAATATAAATCCATGTGAGTTCCATTTGCTTCCTTATCAGGCACAAATTCTAAATGATAGCTTCCTGTCTCTACAACTTGGCCTCCATGAGATGCACCATGTTCGCTATCTGTTTTAGTTGCTGGTGAGGCAGAAACAGATGGTGCTTGAGTAGTCGCCTTGGAAGCATCTGGACTATTTTCTGTATTAGCTGCTTGATTATCATTACTGCAAGCTCCTAAAAATAGTAGTCCCACACTTCCAATAATAATTAAGCCAGATTTAAGTGATTTCATTGGTTTATTCCTCTCTGTAGATATGTGTAAAAGTTATCAGTAGCTACATGTGCATAAAAAATTTTTCGTCTTTTTCTTTACCCTCCTCCATTTTCTTCGGAAATAAATGTTTACCAAACTTGGCATACAAGGCAGGTAAAACAACCAAAGTTATCGCTGTCGATGTAAACAATCCACCAAAAACAACAATAGAAAGTGGTTGTAAAAGTTCTTGTCCTGGCCCACCTTGTAAGACCATTGGTGCCAGACCTAATGCAGAAGTTAAAGCCGTCATTAAAATAGCATTAAGTCGTTCCATTGAACCTTTAACAATAATTTCTTTTAACGGCATTCCTTCGGCAAATTTACTATTGTAGTTATCCACTAATAACAAACCATTACGAGTTGCTACGCCAAACAAGGAAACAAATCCAACCAAAGACGCAACAGAAATCACGCCTCCAGTTAACGCTACTGCGATTACACCTCCTAGCAAACCAATTGGTAAATTAATCATAATCATGATAGTAGAAGGTACAGATTTCACTGAAATATACATGAGAACTGTAATTGCCACAAATGCGATCGCACTGAACACCAGAATATTTTGGGTAGCACGTTCTTCTGCTTCAAATTGACCTGCGTATTGGATAAAATAACCCGCAGGCACTTGAACATTGCTTTTGACTTTGGCTTCAATCTCATTGACAATCGAGCGTAAATCCCTACCTTTAGCGTTAGCTGAAACTACAATTAAACGGGAAACATTTTCACGATTGATTGTATTCGGGCCAGTACCGTTGTCAATTATTGCAACATTTCCTAAAGGAATTTTCTGTCCATTGGGGGTATCAATTAATAAATCCCGAATTGTGGACAAATCTTGTCGTGCTTCCGGCTTTAACCACACTACAAGGTCAAATGATTGCTGATTTTCTAAAACTTGAGAAACAACTTGTCCGTTGAGTGCGGTTTCAATAATGCTAGAAATTTCTCCGACTGATAAACCGTAACGGCTAGCAGCATCTCTATCAAATTTAATTTGAATTTGCGGTATGGGAATTTGTGGTTCTAGCAATAAATCTACAACACCATCAATTGTTTTCATCTGGGCTTCTACTTGTTCCCCAATCTGACGTAGTTGTGTTAAGTCTGAACCAAAAATTTTAACTGCGATCGCACTTCTTACCCCAGACAAAACTTCATCCATTCTGTGCGAGATAAATCCGCCTACATTCGGTGCTGCTCCCGGTATTTTATCAAACTCTTGACGCAGCTTTTCTAAAGTTTTTTCGCGGTCTTTCATTCCCTCATCACTGAGTTCGATATCAACGTGTGCAATATTTACACCCGCCGCATCTGCATCTCCCTCAGCACGTCCGGCTCGTGTTTGAATAAATTTGAAGCGGTTATCATTTTTGAGCGCATCTTCCACTACGTAACCTGCTTTTGTTGTCGCTTCTAAAGACACACCAGGATATAAAGTTAAAGTATTTACCATCGTTTGCTCTTGGAACTCTGGTAAAAAAGCTCTACCGAATGAAGGAATAACAGCGATCGCTGTTACTGTTAAAGCTAATGCAACACCAATGATTGGTAAAGAATTCCGAAAAGAAAAGTTGAGACAGTAACTATAAATTGTCTTACATAATCTCGCCAACCAAGGTTCTCTTTTTGTCACTTTGACATTAGGTAATAAAATCGCACATAAAGCAGGGGAGACTAACAGTGATTCTAAACTAGAAATAACAACTATGACTAAATAAGAAATTCCCATTGGTGTAAAAATTCTTCCTTCTACACCCGGCAGAGTAAAAATTGGTGAAAAAACAATAATGCCAATAACAGTTGCACCAATCAATGATTCTCGTACTTCTGCTGAACCTTCAAAAATAATTTCTAATGGCGGTAATGGATTGTCAGAAATTTTATTTTCTCGCAATTTTCTATAAGTATTTTCTCCATAAACAATAGCATCATCGATTGCCGTACCAATCGCTACTGCTAAACCTCCTAATGTCATTGTATTCAGACCTATACCTAGCCAAGAAAGAGCTAGCAATCCAAACAGTAAAGTTAAGAAAAAATCTAGTAAACATACGGCAAGAGTCCGCCAATTCATCAAAAAGGGAATAAGAATTATTGCCGCAATAATGCTACCTTGAATTAATGATGAACTAACATTTTGAACTGAGGAATCAATATAACTATCTTGGCGAAATGTCGTTGTGACTTTAATCTCTGGGGGTAAACCAGCTTGAATTTCTTTCATCGCCACTTCTATTGCACGGGAAACAGTAGGAGTATCTGCAAGCGGCTGTTTATTAACCATTAAAATAATCGCAGGTTTGCCATTAAAACTACCATCTCCCCGTTTAATTGCGCCACCAATTTTTACTTCTGCTACATCTTGTAGTCTAACAGGTACTCCGTTACGTGCAGTAATAGTTGATTTTTGCAAATCAGCAATTGATTCAATGCGTCCGATACCCCGAATTAATGTTTCTTTATCTGGTGTGATTAAATAACCGCCCGGTGCATTACCATTGGCAGATTTTGTGGCATTAGTAACTTGCTCTAAAGAAATATTAAAGGCTGCTAATTTTGCTGGATCTACTAAAACTTGATATTGACGAGCATCACCACCAAAAACTACTACTTGGCTCACACCTGGAACAGCTAAAAGGCGATTTGTGACTTGCCAATCAACAATTCGTCTAGCTCCCATCAAGTCTATTTTGGCTTGAGAATTATTATTTTCTGATTCGACTGTAAAAGCGTATTGAACCACTAAACCAACAGGCGAAGTAGTAGGAGAAATTTGCGGCGTTTCCACTCCTGGGGGAAGTTTGCTGGCAGCTTGTTGCAGTCGTTCAGTAACTAGCTGACGTGCTTGATAAATTTCTGTCCCCCAATTAAAAATTACCCTCACAGCAGAAATTCCTGCTGCCGAAGATGAACGGACTGCGGTTACTCCTGGTGTACCATTAATTGCACTCTCGATGGGTAAAGTTACTAAAGATTCAACTTCTTCCGGCGCGAGTCCCGGTGCTTCGGTTTGAATTTCTACTTGGGGCGGTGCAAAGGGTGGTAGCACATCCAATGGCATTTGGGGAATGACGTAGAATGTCCACAATGCAGCGATCGCTGTAGCTAAAACAACGAGCCAACGTCGGTCAATCACCCACCTGACGATGTTATTGAGCATTTTAGATTGGAAATTTGAAATTACTAAATGTTATTGTCTGGTTGATCAAAGACAGCAGCAGAATTTGATGTGGTTGGTTTTTTATGGTTATCAATATGAGTTTCAGTTTCATAAGTAAAGCCATCATATTCGGGATGACCAACTGATACAAAACGCTGACGTATACGACGACTTGACCAAAAACTACCTGCTGTAAAAGCAGCAACACCAAAAAGTGTTACTCCTCCTGTTCCCAATAGCCACAAAGGTATAGGTAAGTTTGTTTTTGCTTGGGTTACTTCTGTGTTGGTATGCGTTTCATTTTTGTCTTTGGTTGCAGATTTGCTACCACCCCGCAATGATTGGGCATAAAGTTGTGGTGCGCGTTGAGTCACAATCATATCTCCCTCAAACAAACCACTTTTGACCTCAACCATATCTCCAGAAGTTTGCCCTAAAGTTACTTCAGTGGGTTGAAAAGCATTACCATTTTGCAAATAGACGAATTTTTTAGCATTTGCCTCAACCACTGCTGAGGTAGGGATAGCTAAAACAGCAGAGGACGTTTGGTTTGTCAAAACCTCCAGTTGAGCAAACATTCCGGGTTTGAGTTGACGAAGAGAGTTATTCACCTGGGCTTGTACTGGTACAACTCGTGTTTCTCCTTCTACCGATGTCCCAATCCGGGAAATTCGTCCTGAAAATGTACTTTCAGGTAGACTAGCAACTCGTAAATTAATTCTTTGACCAGTTCTTAGCTTACTTAAATCTTTTTCATAAATATTAGCTGTAGCAAATACCTGAGTGTCGTTGACAATGGTCATCAATTTGCCACCAGCATCTTCAAAGGTTTGACCAAGGGTAACTTCTCGATCTGCCACTTTGCCGGAGATAGGAGCAGTGATTGTGACTAATCCTTTAGCATTAGCAATCGTTCCCACTTGAGCCAGTCGGGTTTGATAAATATTATTGCTACGACTAATATTTGATTTTGCTAACTCAACTGCTGCTTGAGCGCGTTTGAGTTGATTTTCTGCCTCAATCACCTCTCTTTGGCTATTGGCTTTAGTAAGTTCGGCTTTTGCTTGTGCTAACTGCGTTTGAGACTCTAAAGCGTTGCGGCGAGGTAAAGCACCATCATCAGCTAACTGCTTGTCTTTGCTGTACTTTTCTTGAGCAAATTCAACTTGACTTTGTGCCTGGGCAACTTCTGAGGTAGCTATTTGTTGGTATTTTTGGTAATTCTGCTGAGCTAGTCTTAAGTCTGCTTGGGCCTGTTGTAAATCAGCTTGACCCTGTGCTAATTTTTCCTGAGATTCTACGCGCAATGTTACTAGGTCTGGACTAGTTACAACAGCAACAGGCTGACCTTTCTTTACTGATGCACCAGGTTCTACCAATAATTCCACCACTCTCGCCCCTGATATGGGGGTAGTTACTTCCACTTTTTGGCTAGGAAGAGTTTCGATTTTCCCAGTGGTTTTAATGCCGATGGCTAACTGCTGACGTTGGACTGACTCGACTTTAATTCCTAGTCGTTGAGCTGTGTCAGCATCAACTTGAATCGAATTAGTAGTTTGAGTGGTGTCACTTTCTTGGTGAAATTCGTTTCCATGTCCGGCATGAGCCATAACAAGTGTAGGACTTGCTAATAGCAGCAGGCTGAGGAATGTGCTAGAAACACAACAAATCTTTGTAGGTATTTGGGAACGCTCTGAGTTAGACATTGCGCTTGTTAGGTTTTTGAGTACGAAGCATCAGGAATTGCAAGCTGTTAAAAGTGCTTTTAGGTTTGAAAAATGCACTCTGACACTAGTGTTTCATATAGAGATGAAATTAGGATGAAATCTAGTTTTGAGGATTTCATGCTTAGAGAAATTGCCTCAAAATCTGCCAGGCAACTCTCACCTACCCTAACAAGGGGACTTTGCAAAATTAACAAATAACTTATACAGCCATATTGCTTTTGACAATTGGTGATGGGCAACTTGTAAGATTACATCCCTGATGCAACGACTAAAGCAGCAATGTCGGTAGGACTTAAAACCACTTGCTTGCAGAGGAAGGCACTACGTTGGGGAAACGCTGGGTTTCAAGAGTTTCCCACGTTGAAGTAAGTGTCATCAAATCTGCCAACTTTTATACACGCTTTGTGCAGTTGGTCACAGATTAGCAACTGATGTAGTCTCCCCTATAAACGACTGGATTTACTTGTCAATACCTTCGCCAAAATTATGAACTGCTAGAACAAGGATCGGCAGGGTGGATACGTCCTAAATTGGTAACTCTGTGAAAAATATTTGCGAGTAAAACTGGGTCAGGTTTTTCCGGAAGGAGTTTTATAGTTTCCTCAACATATTTATAACCTCGGAAGATTGCCTTAAGGTCTGTAATACTAAAATCAGGGTTAAATTTACGGAAGTGAGAAAGCAAAACTTGCGAAATATTAACCATGAAAAATGCCAAATTTGCAGCGTTTGTTACTGCATTTTTCCCAACATTCATAAAGTCTTCGAGTCCAAAAAATTGTTTAGCATCGCGAAAATTAAATTCGATTTGAAATCTCAAACTGTAATAATCAATCACATGCACATAACTTAAACTCAACTCAGTTGAAAATAAAACAGCATGAGTTCTATGTGATGTTACAATATTTGTCCGCACTATAATTACAACATTTAATGTTTGAGAAA
The DNA here is from genome assembly GCA_004296455.1 of Calothrix sp. NIES-4101. GTDB lineage: Bacteria > Cyanobacteriota > Cyanobacteriia > Cyanobacteriales > Nostocaceae > Brunnivagina. The sequence continues at coordinate 642,331 of AP018280.1, read as the reverse complement.
ATTCTTTATGGAGAAGTTGAGTTTGATAAAAATCTGTACGAATATTCTCAACAGTCTCAGTTTTTTTGAGAAATTTATCTGGTATAAATGAATAGTCAATTCTATCACCGTATTTACGACGGCATTTACGACTAGGGTCTGGATTTTCATAGGGGATATACAAGGCAGAGTCGTAGCGCATCTTAGAAATTAGTTGTAAGCCCATTTGCCGAGTCATAACCACGGCATTATTATTTCCAAAATGACCATCCAATACCAAGTAAGTTAGCGGTAAAAATTTACTTAATTTTTTGAGCAAGTCCTGAATTAGAATACGAATACGTAGAAGCTCTGAGGTAAAAACTACTTCTGTTTTATCTTTATTCTTACTTCCCTTTGGTCGCCCGCCCTTCTTTTTTGGGACTTCTTGATTTGGTTTTTCTTTAGGCTTTTTTGTCTCTTCTGTTAATTTTGCTTGCTTCTCAACTTTTGGTTTGATTACTTGTTCAATCCTGATAGGAAATGCTTTCCTTTGTTCAATACTGACCAAGGATAATGCAAAAAATGATAATCCCTGTATTGGTTTGTCATGCAAAGATGAATAAAATTTATCGACCCCATAACTTTTTTTTCCTGCTTTGCTTACTACTACTTCATCTCCTGCTAATAGGTATGTTTCTTTTTGGCAAAATATATGTTCTCTAAAAAATACCCAAAATAACCCTGCCCAAGGTAATGAATGAGCAAAAAATCGCTGTATTGTTCTATAGCTTCCGCCCTTTCCACACCACCGTGATATGCCCAGCATTGTTATTCTTCCACTCATTGCTAGCATTGCTGATATAATTCTGCTCCAACGTCTCAAAGTTGTTCTGGTCGTATATCGTTGCAAGCATTCCAACAGTGCTAATATATCTGGCATGGGCTTTCTGTGTTTCTTGAGTTGTGGTTGTGGTAAACAATAACTCTACTACGGAAAGCCCTCTTTATTTTGGCGAAGGTATTGTTACTTGTTGTACCAAGTTTTTCGCCACTGCTTCATTTGGTTGATCTCTGCTTGCTGTGAATCAATAATACTCTGAGCCAATTTCTTGATTTCAGGACGCTGAGACTTACTCAATGCATCTTGAGCCATTGCGATCGCACTTTCATGGTGCGGAATCATCGCACTTATAAACCGCAAGTCAAACTCAGTATCGGCATATCCTAAGTCAATATTCATCATCATGCCTTGCATCTGCTCGTGAGGCATTGGGACTGTTTTATCTGTTTTCGCATCATAAGCTACTGGGGTACTACTTGCAGAGGGATACCACGCTTTCCGCCATTGCCTTAACTGGGCAATTTCTTGGTCTTGAGCTTTGATGATTTCCGAAGCCAGCTTTTTGATTTCAGAACGTGTTGATTTCTCAAGTGCTTGTTTTGCCATATCAACAGCCCCTTGATGGTGCGGAATCATCGCATCAATAAAGCGCAAATCATAATTAGCGTCGGCTGAACCTAAATCCATTGTCATGTTGTGGTTCATCGTGCCAGCACTATGATTCATCATGCCACCGTCGTGATTCATCGGTTGCTTGTCACTCGTATCAGTAGCGGTGGTATTAGGGTTTGATGCTTGGTTTTGAGAATTATTTGTAGAACAGGCTGTTAACACACTACTGCTCAAAGAGGCGATCGCTACTAAGGCTAATGACAAAAATCTATTTGTTAAATTAAACATTTGCAAAATAACTAATTATTTAGAATATACTGTTGCCACTATATAGTTTGACAGACAAAAATGAAATCAGGATGAAATCTAATCTTGTTTATGGCACGCATCAGTTATAAAAGATTAGAAATTTGTACTAAAGTTTTTAATTACAAAACTACTTATACATACTTAAATGAAATTAGGATGAAATAGTTATAGTCAATTAGTAATAAATATTCTTTATATCACGAGACAGAGGCAAGCATATTAGTAATTTTTTAACTTAAAGGCGAAAAGGTATGAACACTGCCTTTTGTGAAATTGATAACCTGAAATCGGAGGTATAATTATGACGACAACTCAATCTCACCAATCCTTGCTTGAAACTTGCATAGAAGCTTGCTTTAATTGCTTACGTGATTGTGAAAACTGTGCCGATTCCTGCTTAAATAGCAACATGGTACAGATGATGGCTCAATGTATTAAGCTATGCCGAGACTGTGCTGATACTTGCGCTCTCTGCGCCCGTTTCATGTCGCGCAATTCTGCTTTCCATGCTCAAATGTGTGAAATTTGTGCGGAAGCTTGCGATCGCTGTGCTAGCGAATGTGAAAAACACGATAGCGACCATTGTAAACGCTGTGCTGCATCTTGTCGTCGCTGCGCCGAGTCTTGTCGCCAAATGGCTACAGCTATGGTGTAAGTATGTATAATTGCTGACTGCTGCGTTGCAATTTATTTATGCTGTGGTCAGCGTTCGCATTACTGAATGTGTATTTGGTAATCACCATTTTGGATTATACCGGAGAATGTAAAGATACCAAATGGGTTCTATAGGTTTATTAGTTTAAATATTGCTGCAACGTAAAAATCAAATGGAAACAACGCAGCAGAATTTCCACAGAATAATGGTAAGGTTTTCCATAGAACCATTCTTCCACAGTACGCTCGTGGTAGCCTGTTAACGCTGACAAAGTGGTGAGACAAGCTTTCTATATCCTGTAGGATTTCGCTCCCCCTCTTGCGGTAATTCGACTCCAGGATGAATTATTGGCATCCAACTAAGGCACCATTCCTGTGGTGTCATTGGCTGTAAAAGTGCCAAAAATATTTTTTGAGTATTTGGATTATTGACTGTTTGTCGCGAGATAAATTTTACGAACCACCGGGGGATTTTCTTCGCGTTAATTTGCTTTTCTTGGCATTGCATTTTATTTCTGTGTGGAATTTCTATCGGTCATCCCAAACGACCACTATCGCCTTGTAGATAGCAATATTCGACATAAATCTAAAATGCTATTTCTTGTTGTTGATGACTGGGATAAGAAGCTTTCAAATCGGTAATAAATTGAGCGATCGCATTCACTCCAGTACAAAACATTCCACTCGCAGCACGATACCCGCGATGACTCCATCCACTCCAACCAAATCTTTCTCCAATCTCCCCAAACTCAGCCACAACAGCATCTGATTCTCGATTGTTAGTCATTTGCAACCGAACCAGTTCCTGCTCTTTTTGGGACAATACGTTGTTTAGGCGATCGACTTCCCGCGTCAAAGGCTCGATCGCTTTCTCAATTTCTTTGTTGACAACCCTTGTAGCTTGCTTGTTGAGCGTATTTCCCCAATTATCTGTTCGTGAATTAGAATATTCGAGGGCTTTTTCTAATTCCGCGACTCGTTGTTCGAGTTGTTGATTTCTGGTTTGCAATGCTTGGAGCGATTCTCGTTCCGAGAGGCTTCGCCAACGCACTTCATCCTCTTTCGCTGCAAGTTGTGTGAGTAAATCTTGGTTCTTCTGTGCGATCGCACGAGCATGTTCTTGCGCTGCTTGGATTTCCCGTTTTGCCGCTTGCAGTGCTGCATCTCTAATTTCGATAAACCGCCCTTGCTCAGATTCGGCTTTTTCGCGGTTATTTTGAGCGATCGCATCTACAATTTTCTGTTCCACATCAGCTGCGGTAAACAATTCCTGGGAATTTGCCTTTCTTGCTGGCTGTTGGGCTTCCGGCTCGATTTGGTGGGGTTTGAGCAAGTGTTTGACTTCCATCCCTTGGGAGACTGTGTGGTCAAGCAATACCCAAAATTCCCCCTCTCGTTTGGACATAATTATCCCGCTATGTCCATTCCAACCCGTATTATCTTCTTTGACGACAATCCGCATTCCTGGGGCTAATTCCGGAGCAGAGAGGAGCGGGGGAGAAGACAATTCGCAATTACCAATTCGTAATTCGCGGTTATTTAATTGCGAATCGCGAACCGCGAACTGTGAATTGTTTCCTCTCTCCCCCTCCTCTTTGATTTGGGTAGCAGTCTTTTTACCCGATCGCACTAATTCTTTGACCAAATTATGGCTGACTTTGGTTAACTGTCGAAGTGCAGAAACGCTCCAGTTCTGAACGTTTTGGCGGATTAAACGCTGCGATCGCGCTGGTAATTTCTCAAACCAAGCATAAATCTCCATCGCAGAGGAGGCGATATAGCGTGATGCACCAAAATCAGGTGAAGCAAGCCATTCAGAAAATACTTTCTTTCCATTGGGGCAAAATGCAAGGCAGTCGAAGTAGAAATCTTGGAGCGATCGCCCAATTTCCAGCAACCCATCGAAGGTTTGACGAACGAAACCAAAGAAACTGCCAAGGGTGGATTTTGCCTTGGTTTGCAGGTCGGGCTTGGCAAAGCGATCGTAATCGAAGCTATACGCTAGTGAAAAAGGAGCAGTTGCGTTCATAATAAAGATGTCCCTGTTTATGTGGACTAACCTTCCCCTCCGTCTTGATTGCGAGTCTTTGCGGGGGGCTTTGGTCACTAAAAACATTCGTTGCAAGCCCTCTCTTTGCGATGCTTTAATGCAATGCTGAGAGAATTTTTGCATTTATACCTAAATTCTATCACACAGTCACACACTCATCTAATCGTATGAATATTTGTAATATTAATTATGACTAGAAAAACCAGGACAGAGAGACTTACCCTCTCGATGGAAGAAAAATTAAAGCGTCGTTTCAATACTGTATGTACCTGGAAAGGCATAAACATGAGCGATGTAGCACACGAATTAATCGAACGCTGGGTTGAGGAGAATGCACCACCAGGGCTTTTTGATAAACCAGATGATGTTGATGATAAAAATGAGAAGTAGAAAGATTGTTGCCAAAAAACAAATGCTTGATTGGTTACAAATGGCAGCGATCGCTCTGCAAGCGATAAGTCAGCGCTAAGTCCCAAGAGGAGAGGCTACGCCAATGCGATCGCCTCCCAAAATTTTACAGATGCAAGCGCAAACTCTTACTTGGCAATAGTTCCAGTTCTTTACCCAAGAATCCTGGAACATTACCACCTATCCCTACTTTTGCCTGACACTCTCCACAGCAGCATCAGCATTTACCAAACCCCGTCCAAAGAAATATTCCTCTGCTGAGACGGGTTTTGCCTTGGCAAAAATCCCTGAAGGTCGAGAAACTGGAGCATCTCCAACAGTTCCAAAACCCACTTCCTTCTGTAAGCGATAGCGATTTATATCAGAAGAAGAAAGATTTAAGCCATCGTAGGTAGCAGTCTTCTTCAAAATCGACACCATCTCATCCCGACTCAAGCGCCGTTTGGTATCTTCCCCCTTCATTAATGCCATCACTCCCGATACAATGGGAGCCGAGAAGGAAGTACCCTGGACTTGAACATACTTACCAACAGGGTCTAAAGCCACACCCCAAGAATTATCGGGTACAGAGATACCTTGCCAAAAACCATCTAGCCAAGTGCCACCCGTAGTTAAAATCCCCCCACTCATACCATTTTGAATTTCTCCCCCAGGTGCAACCACATCTAATCCCCCACCATAACTACTGTAAAAGGTGCGATTACCAGTCATATTTGTGGCACCAACCGATACAACCCCAGGAATTCCCGCAGGGAAGGCAACACCATCTAAATTTTCATTCCCCGCAGAAGCGATAATTACTAAATTCGGGTTACTATCCAGCACATCGAAAATTTGCTCGGTTAACCCCTCATCGGGAAGCAAACCACCCAAACTCATATTGATAACATCAACATTTCGACTCGCAGCATAACCAATTGCCTCCCCTAAAGAAGCAGAATTAATCGCACCACCCAAGGCAAATACCCGCACTGGTAAAATTTGAGTATTGGGTGCAACCCCCAGAACACCAGCTTTATCGGGAGAATTGGCAGCAATCACCCCCGCAGACCAAGTACCATGGAACTCGCCACTAATTTGATTGCGAACTTGATTGCGAATGTAGTTTGCAATTTCACCAGGGGAAGCTTTGGGATGACGTTTTTTGAATATATCGGCAAACTGTTGATATTTCTTTAATAATTGCTCAGTAGGTAATTTAAAAGTATCTTGAAATTCTGCTTGCAGGAGTGATAATTCCCGTGAACTCAAGCGTGTGTCTGCATCTCCTTCCCCAGTACTAGAAAAGTCCCAACCGTATTCTTCACCAGGCAACTTATCGGGATGATTTCCTGACTTGTAGATATTCTTCACCAAATCTGGGTGATCCCATTGAATCAAGCTATCAATCACCGCTACCACAGTTCCCCGTCCACCATTGCTGTGTTTCCATGCTTCCGTAGCGCGAACATCGGTACGGGCTAAAAGTTGACCGCGTTTGGGTGTGCTATTTAAGTGCCACTGTAATGGTAGTAATTTTGCAGATATAGGACTATCTTTTGGTTGAGGCAACTGTGCTAATTGCTGTTCCAAACGTTGAGTAGCATTCGGGGTTGCTGGTAAATTAGCTAAATTCCCCAATAGTTGTGATTGTTGGTAGGATGTGGCTTGGATGAAATTGGGTGTAGCAGATTGTACACCTGTCACCTGCGTTAATTGATTCGCAAGGCTTAAAATCTCTGTCCCGGATACAGCTTTGGAACGCACTAAGTAGCGATTTTTACTAAATCTCAATGGGCGAACAACTTCCAAATTATGGCGTAATAATACCATTTGCCTTTGACTTTCAGACATATCCCGGTCAAAAGCGATCGCAATCTCGTTGGGTAGGACAATCACTTGCTCTGATTCTTTCTCCTTAGATGATTCCCCCGATTTGCGGGTTAAAATTGGTAGGGTTTCTTTGACGTATGACTGCTTTTGAATCCTTTGTTGAATGGAATCTAGGGAACTACGAGAACCAGTAGGTAAATTTACAAGAGCAATGTTATCCCCCAAAGGTTTGACATCAATATCAAAGTTACTATTCCCACTGCTAACACTGCGAGAATTACCACCACCACGTCTTAAATCCTGCTGTAACTGCAAGTATAGAGGTTGAGTAGAGCGAGAGGAGCGGCTATTAGTTGTTGGTTTAAAGCTAACAGCAACGCGATCGCGTTTGAGATTCAGAGGGATTTTTTGACCATAAAATGTATAAAATAGTTCGTCTGCTGTTTGTGCTTGTGCGAGTTCCCGGTATTGATGAGGGATGAGGGGAAGACTAGTAGAAGTCAGGAAACAACCAGCTAAAACCAAACTTGAGAGAAGACGTTTCATAATTGCACTGATAATAATTTTGTTGGTTAGGTGTATTTCTCAACTTGGGGAGGATATGCCATTTTCAAAAATTGCATAAGGTCAATTTCCTCAGAATTATAAAAAGATAAGGATGAAAAATAGTTGTTAAATCAGGTACTCAGTATGAAATGTATCAAAGTAGAACTTATTGCGTATGGGAGCATTGACTATGTGACAATCAACAATAATATTTAAATAAAAATACTTATGGGTGATACTTCCAGGTATTGGCAATTGGTGAGGATTGATGGGGGAGGGAACCGGAAAATTCTGGAAATCCCTGCTGCTAGGTCATTTTTCACGCAATTGTTTGGTGAATTAACAGATGATGCACCGGATGGAGATATTCAGCGTCAATTGATGGATTTGTATCGAAATAGTTCTGGTGAAAGCAGTTTGCTTGCGGAGCGTTGTTTACTTTGCTTTCTCTCGGGGATTTTAGAGCAGGGATGTCTGCAATTAACAAGGAAATTTGGAGAAAAATACAATTTTCATTGCAGTGAGTTGTTATGTTTTGTCTTGGATGATGATGGGAGGTTATCACCAGGAAGTAAACATCAATGTTTCTCTCGACAAATTCTCCAGAGTTTTGATACAACTCAAGGTAGTTTGACTACTTGGGCAAGTATCAGGGTAAAACAGCATCCAGAATTAAACCAATTTCTTTTGGAGCGTGGTGTTTATCTAATTAGCGATTGGGCAATTCTTAATGATACTCAACCTCAACAATTACAGCGTATTCTCAAGGATTTTCATACTCTCGGAGAATTGGAAATTCAGTCAGCAGAATATCTTTTACAGGGCTATCATACTATTTACCGCGTTCAAAGATTACAAAATATTAGAAATAAGATTAGGAGTAAATGTCTGGAGCCGACTTATCAACAATTAGAAGATATAGCTATATATATCAAAAATCAAACAGGGAGATTATTTGATAATGAAACTGTAAGAATCAAGTTGAAGAAACTAGCAAATCAACTACGTGAATATCGAATTTATGCCAGGGGTGGTTATCTACCGATGGATTCTCTAGATGTAAGTTTTACCGATAAGTCTAATTCATTATTAGATAATGTACCTGCTCCTGCTAGTGGAAATAGCGAAATCAGTGATGAACAATCTGAATTTCTAGAGTTTTATCGCCATCACTTTCAGTTGAGTTTGCAATCAGCTTTAGCTCAAGTCACAGAAGCAAGGGTGAGAAAATTGCAAAAAAAAGGTGATAAAGCCAGAATATTTTTAACTGCTTTGGAGTTATCCCAATGTCAGAAGTTAGCAATGAATGAAATTGCTGAGCAATTAGGGATGAGAGCGCAATATACGGTAACAAAGTTATTGAAATTAAAGGAATTAAGAACAGATGTGCAGCAGGAAATGTTGATAATTTTGAAAGATTCGGTAAAGGAGCAAGCAAAAAAGTATGCTGATGTGGAAACATTGAATAAACTAGATGAACAGCTAACTATTTTCCTTTCATCAGAAATTAGCAAAATTATTGCAAATGCTGAATCCCAATCTCGAACGGCGAAGAATTATTTAACAACTGATATTTTTGCAGAACGTTTATGTGAATACTTGGATATTAGAAAACAGGCGAATAATTAATTATGAATAACTTTACAAGTAATATTTTACTTATGTCTTACCTTGATTTTGACGATTCACCAACATCAGCAATTATTTTATCAGATGATGATATTGACCGAGCCGCAGAAATGAGCGATCGCATTCCCAATCGCTTGAAGCAATGGCAAGTTTATTTGAACTGTTTGGCTTTATCTGCTTTTGAAAAATGGCTAGATGAAAGGGCTGAATCTTTAAATATTAATCTAGATAAATGTACGATTTTACAGCCTGCTTTAGCAAATTTTATTAATGCTGTTGCTAATTTACAAGTTGGGGAATTTAGGGTTTGTTTGATTGCTACTGGTAGTCTCAGTGATGAAATGGTCAGAATACCAAGAGTCATAATTGATTTACCTGAGTTTATTCCCCATTTTTATGTTTTAGTAGAGGTGTTAGAAGAAGAACAAAGTGCAAATGTTTACGCTTTTTTATCCTATCAAGAATTGCTAGAGAGGCAAAATTTAACTTCTCTACAATCAGATGGAAATTATCAACTACCAATATCATCTTTTGATAAGAATCCAGACCGTTTGTTGTTATATTTACGTTGTTTGGAAGTATCAGCAATCTCCTTACCTGCGATTCCTACAAACCGTGCAGAGATTTTAGCAAGGGTACAAAATCGATTACTTGAATTATTACCTGAATTGCGATTGTCGGAACGGGAATTGTCTGATATTTTAACCTGGGAACAAGCAACTGCTGTATTTACCCACCCAGAATTACTGAATTGGATTTATAGTTTGCAGAAAGAAACTTTGCAGCAAGAAAATAATCCTCCTGCAAATACCTTTTTACAGGATTTAATCAAATTAATTACCCAACCAGCAGTTAATGCTGGGCGCTGGTTAGGGAATGAGTTAGATGAGTTAGCCCAGGGACTTTCTTGGGTGCTGTTACCAAGTTTTGTACCAGCTTCAGGAATGCGTCCAATGCGTAGTCCAGAGGAAGAATTTGAGGTAATTGTTACCCAATTGCGACAGAGGAGTTTGGAAATTCCAATCCAAGCGAGGGGTGCGTATCAAGATATATTATTAGCTGGGATTCCTTTGCGGATGTATGCGGTAACTTGGCATTTGCTAGGAGAATCTGAGCAACGGGAGTGGAGTTTATTGTTAATTTTAGGCGCTCCGGCTTTAGCGAGTTTACCTGCTAATATTAAGCTGAGGGTGAGCGACCAAACGGGTATTTTAGACGAGTTAGGATTAAATGCAGAAAGTGAAGATGCTTATATCTTTACTCGTGTAGTGGGTAATTGGGATGAGAAGTTTCTGATAAGTGTGAGTTTGATGGATGGGGTTGAGATGACTTTACCTCCGTTTGCTTTTGATTTGGGGAGGTAAGCTAATAATTAGCCTCAACAGATTAACTACAATATTAAGTAGGTTAACTACCAGGAGATGAAAAATGTCAACAGTCAAAGCAGAAGTACAAATGCGATCGCTCTCATAATAATAATATCTAAATTTTTCACCACAGCAGCACTATAGGGTAATTTGTAAATGCACCGTCTTTTGTAACTAATGGAATATTTTCGACTATACTTTGGGCAATAATCAAGCGGTCGAATGGGTCTTTGTGGTAAAAAGGTAAATTGGCTAATATATCCAGGTGTTCAGCTTGGATTTCAAGTAATGCGATCGCATTTCCGTAAACTTGTTGTTGGAAAAACTCTGTAAACGAGATTCCAAGCTCTAATTTCCCAATACTAACTTTAATAGATATTTCCCACAGACTGGCAATACTCAAGAAACGCTGATTATTTTCATCCTCAATCAATTGTCTTGCGCTATCGCTCAAGTTGAGATTCCCTTCGATAAACCACAGAAATGCGTGGGTATCAAGCAGCAATCTCATGGTGCATAGTCCTCAAATTCTGGTAATGGTGCGTCAAAATCATCGGCAACTTTTACTAATCCCTTAGCACTACCAAATTTCGGGCGTGGTACGTTAGTAGTAATTGGTACAATCTTAAAAGCTGAACCGTCACTGCGTGTGATGATGACTTCCTCTCCAGATGCAACTTCTTCAATTAGTTGTGCTAATCGAGTTTCTGCTTCTTGTAAGTTAATTTGGTGCATTGATAGTCTCCATTGAAACCCAATATCTTGAATATATCTGATTTCCCTCTAATCCCTTGATTATCTTCCTTCTCCCAAAGTCTCAGAAGAGTGCGGATAAAGATTTTAACTGGATTCCAAAAACCTCGATGACCGTTACCGTTTCGATTCAATAAGTCACCTCCTTAATTCGGTAAATGGGGACACAATTTTCCCCAAATTTATTTTAAATTACTTTTACACCACTTTTGGTGAATAAATTTAACTATTTTTCGAGATTACAGATGATTTATTGCTGAGGATTAAGATAATTTCTCCGTTGGCGATCGCATCCAACAATTGTCCGGTGGAACCTTCCTCATCGTAGACATAGCCTAAATTTTGGGCGATTTCCTTTAACTTCTCTCCTGTCCCTTGGGCTACTCGTGCATGGAGATTGGTGCGATCGAGTTTCTTCCTTCCTGCCATAAGTGTCAACCATCAAATCACAAAAGTGGTTTACATATATAGAATAGCAAAAACCTAGTTTGGTTGTAACTGTACAAAAATAACTTGATAAAGTGAGCTAATGGCTAATAGGCTTTTATTGCTGCAAAACCTAGATTTTGGGGTTTCTTCACCAAAACTTTAATTTACGAATGAGAACCAGTATTTATACGATATGTCACCTCAGGGTATGGTAATTATGCTGAGGTTGATTTTAAAGTTTTGCGTAAATTTTGGCATAACGTGGTTTGTCCTCAGAAATATAAGAGATTGAACAAACAATCTTCTGTAGCCATATCAAGAGGAATAACCAATGTCTAAGAGTTTAAAGAGTTTCGCCCTAGTTAGTTTAGTGTTTTCACTGACTTGTGGTGTTGGGTTAGCGGCGAATGATATGGTAGTCAAGCATACTTTGGCCCAAACTGCGGCTAGTTCTGATGGGAAAGCGGAAGCAGATAAGTTGTTTCAGGATGGGGTGCAGTTGTTTCGTCGTGGGGAGTATCCGAAAGCATTGCAGACTTATCAACGGGTGTTGGAGATTCGGCGAAAACTGGGGGATAAAGCCTAGGCTGTTGACTCTGTGCCTTTTGACATGGTAAAAGTTCATGCACTTTTAATGTCGTCACAATCCCCTGAAAACAACGTTTTTCGTTTTGATAGTGTGGATTGACCAAAAACTTCAGATAGCCATGCTTCAACGTCTGAAAAACTAATTGTTTCAAGTGCGTTTTTAATCAAAGCTGTCGTCAGATTCATAGTAGATAAACAGATGGTTAGCAGCATCTGACCCATTTCTTTAAATGGACAGCGCGCGGAAAATTGCTTATATTTTCCAAACAATGACTCAATCACATCAGAAGTAGCTAAAAAAGTAGATTGGTTTTTAATTTTTCGGCATTGAACAGACAAATAACCCAAAATACTTTGTTGAAGTTTCTGGAGAGAATTATCATCAAATATAACTTTATTTTGTTCAAAAAAATCGAGAGTTTTATGACTAATTCCTGATTGTTTGAGTTGAGTTTCAACACCTCGTGTGAGTGACACCATTTGGTTCCATTGAATTAGGTCTGATTCGTAGTCAACTAACCATCCCAATTTATCTACTATTTTCTGAGTAATCAGCGAAGGGTCAGAATCTGGCATTAATTTAATTAAAGTGTCTGGAGAAGAATTTAGTAATTTAATCCCCCAATTTGTCAACCTTTCTACATTAAAAAAACGACATTGAGAACGTTGTGTTGGAGGAGATAAAAATGATAAATCTGTTTGTTGTAATTTTTGTCTGCTGATATTACATTTTTGAATAAATGACTGATATCTCTCATCCGAATCTAGCTGGTATTTTAAAAGTAAAGCCATTGCATGAGTCACATCATGGGTATAGATAATATCTGGGTGATTTTGCTGGTATAGCTTGATTCCACGAGCTAGGTCGCTACCATTGTCCGCTACTATTTGTACTGGTACGCCGACTTTTTGACTGATTTTTTCTAGTTTTGATTCTATAATCTCTCCTTTCGTAGAATCCATAATTTCTAATCCGAAAATTTTCACGTCTTCATGCGCCAACCCTCTTTTCTGCTTCATCACATTTTCTTCAATATGCTGCTGTGAAACGCCTAAAATTACCAACGCTTTTTGTTTCCCTAATTCTAATGTCAAATCGACAATAAATATCCAATCATCACGATATTCTTTCTCTTTTGTCAATTCATATATTCCAATCCGAGCCAACCACTTTCTCACACAACTGAAACTTGGAGTTGCCTGCTCTTCATAATTATTAAACAACTCAAATACTTTTTCTACTCCTCTAAAACTGATACCACATTCAATTAAAAGTAAGAGTGCTTGCTGAATTATTTTGGCATCATAATGATGACCCTTCACATTTAATTCCATAGCTTCTATGATTTCTGCTTCGACTTGAATTTCCTCTTTTTTTCGTCTAAATCTCCTTCAATGTTTAACTCTTTTAGTTTTGACTCTGCCATCAACGCGCGATTTTTCCATTCTTCTCTTGAATCTAATAGATCTCTAACCTTGATTTCTAAGGCTCTAATCTTTTTTTGTTTTAATAGTGCTTTTTCTTTCCAGTTATCTCGACCTTTCTGAAACAAACGTGCTAATCTACTAACTGGGCTTTTAAACTCCTGCATGGGCTTTGAATGTGCTAAGTATTAACGACACTATTATTGTATGAAGCAATGGTGCCTTAAAACCAACAAAGTCAACAGCCTAGGCTAAACCCACCACAATGTTGTAGCCTAATTGCACTCCAAATAAGGAAATAAAGCCACTAGCCCAAGCCCATATTGGTTTGGAACCCAGAGGTAATAAACTCAATCCCAAAGCAATTGGTGCAAAACTAGCAGTCATAATTAATGCGGCTTCCAAAATATTCACAAAAGCCCATTGCAAAGCATATAAAAAAGTAATTAGTATCAAGGAAATAGAAGCATTGAAAACAGCACTGGGATTTTGGACAAAATCAGTTACTTCTGCAACCGCTTTACGCGCTTGTTCTAACGGGGCATTATTTTGTTTTTCAGCTTCAGCTAAAACTTGTTCTACAATCGGTCGTTTCTCTTGGAGACAGTCCGTAAGTGGTTTACCTGTTTTTCCCTGACACTCAGCGTAGATGGTAGATACCTGAGTTTTAACATTTTGAGTGAGAGTCACATTTGCGATCGCACTTTTAAACGTGGTATCGGCAAGTTGAATATTAAGAACACTAACCACTTCTTTATGACCAATATTTCGGATAACAAGTACGGTTTGTGAAAGTAAATAACCGTTACTGCCTAAGAACAGGGCGATTACTAATGGGTAAATAAAAGAAGCTGCCAATTCCGACCATAAAAATCGTTTCTCTTGATAATCAGCAGCCATTTTGATGGCGAGAAAAATGATGCTTAATGCAGCCAAAATTGTCCCTAAATTACATAATCCAGCCCATAATGCACCCGATGGATTAACTACATCTCCCCAAACTTTATTCCAAGACTCAACAGTTTGCTTGCTGAGTTCAATGCTACTTCTCACTAATCCAATTCCAACGCTGGAATCGGAATAATTATCTGGTTGTGTAACTTGGGCGATGAAGCGAGGGAGAATCATAGTTAATTATTTGAATTAGGAAAATTTTCGTTAAATACGGAATCACCTGGCATTACGAATAACGAACTTTGAGATATTGCGCTATTACCAGTTGCGATCGCACTTTGTCTTTCTCTTGTATTTACCGCATTCAATTCCTGTGCGACTTGCGCTGTTAAAGTTAACCCCAAAGCCCTATCCTGTCTGGCTTGGGATGCTTCCTGTAATTGCAAATCGGCAATAGTTGAATTACTTTTTAATTGTCGAGAAATATTTTGTAAAATTTGCTGGGAAGTATCAGAATTTTGCGAATCCTCCGACATTTGGTTAGATTCAAGTTCAGAATTAGCACTTTTATCCAGCGTTAATTTAGATTCTTGTTGAGCATTTTTTGAAAGTGTTTTTATTTGAGCAAATTCAATTGCTCCAACTCGTTCGCTTTGGTTTGCTAAATCCTGACGAATTGCGTAGGAATTAGGAATTTTATTCTCCAATTTGTTTGCTGTAGCTCCATCTTGGGGTAAAGAGCCTTTCATTATGTCGCTGACAACTTGACCTAAATCAGGAACTTCAACCGAGCCGATCGCGTTTTTTATCATTTGGGAAATATTACCGAAAAAGTCACCACGAACAAACGAGCGGACATCATTTATAAATGCTTGAATTTCCCCCGATGAGTTTTTGTTGAATGTGTCGGTAGCGGTTTGAGAAATATCACGAGTTTCTTTGGTATCTGAAGTCGCTGCAAATATTGGAGGAGCGATCGCAGTAAAACTGATGCTTATAACTGCAATTCCAATAATGGAAATACTTTTTATTTTTCCTTTATATCTGACCGTTCGTAATTTCTTCACTCTGTTTTTCTTCCAAGACATAACTGGCTCCTATGTGTGTATTTATTAATTCCTTATTTGACCTAATCGCTTCAACGTAAACTTTAGTAAAATTAGCCAATCCTTTTAATTTACCTTTCAAAGTATTGGGATATTGAGATAAAATTTCTCGACGTGTAATCCGTTCCTCCTGATTTGTTGCAACTGCTGCTAGAGACATTTCTCCAGGATAAAATCGAGTTTGCCAAAATCGTCCCCCTTTCTCGATTAGCCAACATGAATACAAATCCGAACGTCGGGGAAAGAAGGATTCGGAAGCATTTTGAGTGATAATTTCAACTGGGTAAGACAAATAATTTTGAAACGATGCAACTGCATTTGATGTAATGCAACCAGTGATGCGGTAACTGATATTTTGCATAATCATTGCAGCTGCCGAAGACTGGCAAATCGTATCCGGGTCTTGGCTGGATAAAACTATACTCAAACCGTCCTTACGTGCGGTAGCACAAAGCTCACCCACCATCGCGCTAAATCCATCCTTGCGGAACAACACGGACAACTCATCACCGATAAATAGACTTTTGGGGTAGGAAAGAGCCACGCGCAAACAAGCTGCTTTCGCTGCAACAGCCATCGTGTAGGAATCTTGGTCATTACTTAGCCCAGTCAGTGCATAAAACTTGACCATCGGTTCGGGAGAGAAGCTGCTGGGTTTTGCGATCGCATTCCCTAATGGACTTACTAACAACGCTGCAATCTGACTGGTTATTTGATTTATCGCTTGATGGTCAATTGCTTCGGGTTTAGAAATATTGAGTCGAGCGGTCGAACAGAAACGGCTAAAATCTTTTAAAGTAGGCGTATCCTGCCATTCGGGAGATTTCCAACCCTTAGAAAATGAGAGGTTGTAGCGTTCAATGATATCGGGGTCGCTGAGAAAGATTTCGAGCGATCGCAGCAAAATTGCGTCAACCCTCTGTGCTAAATGGGGTGCATCCAATCGTCCCATGACGATGACTCCCAAAGCATTACGTATAAATGAACGCCAGGACTTCATTCGGGATGCTCTCTCCTCTGGGTCGAAACTTCTCAAGTCTGGAGGTTCCATCAAATTATTGGAAGCACGAGACAAATCGAAATATGCACCCGCATCTCCGAGAAGTGCGATCGCTGTTTTAAAAGAACTTTCCCCATCAGCTGCGGGAATATCCATCCCGACTACAGGTATTCCCTGTGACAGTGCATCGAGCATAAATCGCCACAGCAATACTGATTTCCCAGAACCGGTTTTTCCTGTAATCAAGGCATGTTGGGTATGGGTAAATAAGTCTATGCAAGCAGGTTTTCCTCCTCGGTTAGTCAAAAATTCCACACCCTGACTATCCAACTCCTTGGGAAGGGTTAGCGGTAAAACTCCTGCAACAGTTTCACTTTCCAACACCAATCGACGTTCACTCAGAATCGAACTGGAGTGTAAAATACGTCTCCAAGTGATGGGTAAAGTTTCTAGCCAGATTTGTGATGCGATGTGTTTTTCCCGCACAACTTTGGCTGTACCAAAGCTGTTACAAAGCAAGTCACAGGCTAAATCCAGACTTTCGGCATTTTCCCGATAAACCAGAAACACCACCGCGCAGTTGAGAGGAACAGCACCTTTGTATAATTTCTTCTGCGCGTCAAAACTTTCCTCCTGTTTAATTTCCGCTCCTACGTCTCTACCACTTCCCTTAAGAAAAGCTCTTTCCCTTGCGACTTTGGTTTGTTTTGCTTGACGGTGTAAATTATCTTCGGTGAGGTAGCGATTTGCGGAGGAAATTTCTACCCAAGCTTCCGTATCACGGACGTGATTTTCGCTCATGACTTTCCACATCCATGCAATTTGCTCTTTTGCACTTATCCAAGCAGGTACGGTATCAGCCATCGTTAATACACCGCAGACTTTATCTTTGATGTAAATGCGGTTTGTGCATTGACGGTGTTCGGGACAAGAACTTTTTCCCCGTCCTCCCGCGATTAAAATTGTTGTTGAATGTTTGAATGAATTTTGAATTTCTATTAGTTGCAATCCACTATTATTATCTTCCTTTAATACCAGAAGTTGAGGAATCTGTGGAGGGCTATATTGATTAAATCGACTCCACAACCACGACCATAATTCAATATCATTGAGGGATTGTATCTCCAATCCAGCTTTTGTGTTAAATAGCATTTCCCATTGTAGAAAACCTTCTGTATAAGCTTTCATCAAAACTTGACTAAGGAGTTGCTCCTGTCGTTGGGAAATGCGTCCTGTAAAGTTATCTAATAAAAAACGCCCTGATTTTGCTACTTGATAAATTAATTTAGATAAAAGGTCGCTTCTATTTTCTCCAAATGCATCCGCAGTCCAGGTACAGAACACAATTTGTTGCCAAGTTGACCTTGTTCCTTTTCGAGTTAATTCTTGAATTCGAGCTTGTTCATTACGAATTAAAATAGTTGGGAGTGGTAAAGAGGAATTTTGGGCAAGTCGATCAAGTTGTTGCTGTCTAATTGAATTATCGGAATATCTTCCCAAAAGGAAAGTACATTTCTCTCCTGGAAGGATGAATTTCATAGCTTCGGAAATACCAGTGGATATTGCGGTAACTTCTTCTGGGTAAAGTTGGTCGTGTATTCCCTTAATTTGAAATGCAAAAACTACTTGAAATTGATTTTCTTCGGAAATATCACCTTTATTTAATAAAAACCCTCCGATACAGCGATTATCCCTTTCAATCCTAACCATACAGCAAAGGTCAAGTTCGTTTTCAAAGGGGATATATTGTAATTTTTGATTCAATTTGCTCGCGTTAATTGTTTGTATTTGAGTTTTCATTATCTCCTCTCATTTTTGAATTTATTTCTAACTTTTCTAGAAATTAAAGGAGACACATAAATCGCCCCGCCAATTATCCAATTTTTACCTTTAGGCTTACGAAAACGATTGACGTATTTATCTGGGTCTTTTCCCGTCACAAACCACCAACTAATAATCAACCAAAAACTAATAACTGCGACTTTAGGAATCCCCCAACCTAGTAAACCGTCAAAGATAAAATAGGAAATTGTGATAATTGCCAGCCACGGCATAATTTGATTGGCTGGAACGGGACCAAACCCTGCTTGTTTTCCTAATATTCTGTTTACCTTGATTACTTCTCTCTCTTGCAAGATTGCTCACCCTCCTGTTGTAGTTCCGTTTCCGATGAACAGGAATGTGATAACATCGATGGTTAAAATTATTCCAATTGCTAGACCAGCTTGAGTGGCTATTGGTCTCCAATCATTACCTTGCTGTGCTTGGTTATAGGCAAATAATGCGGCAACTCCAACGAGTAACAGAAACACCCCACGAATCGCATTGAAAACTAGCGCGATCGCTTGCGGGTCAATAGAACTTGTCCCTCCTGTTGAACTCTGTTCAGCGATGTTGGTGAGATATTGTTCTAATCCACTCAAAAATATTGCCTGGGCTGGCATTTCAAAGATTGTCAAGGTTGCTGTGATGGCGATAATTAACCCTGTTATTTGCCAAAAGTGAATCTTATTTTTAACTAAATTATTCAAGTAAGGTATAAGGATAATTAACCTACTTAAACAGTAGAAAAATAACGATAAAGACAGGATGATTACGACTAGCAATGGCTCGCGAATAGCTAAATAAATCAATCCAATTCCAATAGATAAGCCGGCAATGCTATCAGCCTGATTCCACCTAATTATCTTCATGATAATGAATGTATTTGGGTTATTGTTAGGATATTGATATGGGTATTTTGTAGACATAATCAATTATTTATATCTCCAGATAAGACTCAGTAATATTGTTTACAGTTGTTTTTGGCTGATGTGGAACTGTGGATTTACAAGCAAGATTTAAAGATTGAATTTGCCTTTGGTTGAAATCGCACTGTTCAATACTCCAACGGTTGTATTTAGCGTCAATTAAATTTGCAATAAATACAGGTTTTATGTCAGAGCCTGAGATAATTTCAAATCCTTTCAAAGACGCAGTTGTAATTGTCTCTCCAATTTCATTCCTTGGAGCAGCTTCAAAGTAAAAATGGTATTGTTTATTGGATTCTGGGTCTTTCCATTTAAAAGATTGAGGATAATCACCCGCTTTCAAAGTCATAAATTCTTCCGGTAGAACTTGTTGAAAGCGTTTAATTATTGCTAATCCAGTATTTTGTATATCCGGTTTCTCTTCAGTTTGCAGAGTATCGGTGACAGAAATTCCTGTTTTTAACCCCAATCCAGTTAGCATTAACCCATTTATTTCATGTTGATTTGCTAACTGACTAACTGCGTTGATTAAGCCAGGATTTCTTTTCTTTAATCTAGGAGTAGGCGTTTCAATTATTTGATTAGTCTCTGAATCATTTGGATTGATAATGCGTTGGTCTTCAACTTGCAAGCCGGGATTTATGATTATTCCACTTGGCGATGATGACGGAATAGTAAGGTTTCCTTGTCGGTTTGTGGTTGCTATCTCAATCTTTGTAGTTGCTTGTGAGTAAGGAATAATATCACTGTGATTCGAGTCGATATTAATTTCCTGTGGTTTAAAAGGAATAGTGGGAGTAGTTTTTTCCGGGTCATGTACAAACGAAAAATTAAAGCCAGTTAATAGATTTTCTGTGAAAACAAGGTTTATTTGTATTTCTCTACCGTGTTCTAAACTAACTTCTTTCAATGCAGCTTGTAAATCTTTGATATCAGTTAATTTCTGTCGATTTTCCAAAACCTGATTTGCGATATCGGAAATATACTCTAAATCATCAGGGTTAGTAATTAAATTGTTCATAGTTCCCGTATAAGTAATCTTAGTTACATGTACTTATCACTCGGCTTTATCCTCCTAAAATTCTGGCTTTTGAGTTCTGAGTACTAAATTCTTACAACGTTATTTTAATTTCCTTGCTTCTACGAATTTCTTGACTCATGATGTAAATACTTTTATAACCATTGATGTAAAAGCATCTATCACTATTGATGTAGACCTCATAGATATTTACCTCTGAAAGCATTGTGAGATAAGGGTTTTGAGTCAATGCTGTAGCTGAGATTTTTTGGATATTTCAATTTATGCTAGTTGTTTAAGCGGAGATAATTATGTATAAATATCTCCATATGCATTAATTGCGAATTGCGAATTACGAATTGCGAATTGTATATGTTTCACTTAGTCACAAAACAACAAGCATCAGAAAAACTCAATATGAGTTTTTCCACTTTGAAAAAGTATCGTTTAGATGGGACTTGGATCGAGGGAAGCCATTGGGTAAAGCTCAACAACCGTTGTATTCGCTATAATTTGGAGCTTATTCAAGATTGGTTGCACAATCGTCAAGACCCGATCACACACCATCGAGCCATTGATTTATTTCATGCAAGTTTGGCAAGTAATCAAAAATTTCGTCCTGAAAATTCGCAAGTTGTAATTCTTAATTAAATTGCGAACCAGTATTTGCATTTTTCTAATTTGTTGCGGCAATTCTATAATTCGCCGTCCCTTTTTCATGCGTCATAGCTTACTCATCTTTCTACTTTTATCAGTTAAAATTTGGAGGTTATTATGAATGCAATCGATTTTTGTTACACCAATTTTCAAGACCATCACTGGGAAGAATGGATAGCAAGTGGGGTTGATAGGGAAATTATTACCCTCAATGTTAAATCCCTCGAAGGTACAACTCCCTATGAATATCTGATTTACAGTCCTAAAATCTCACGTCGAAATGATGGACGTTTGCGCGATCGCGATTTGAAGAAATATCGCCACATTGAACATGGGGGTTGGTGGTGTAGTGGAATTGACCCACTCGATGAATATAATCCCATGATGTGGGGCTGCTTTAAACCCGATAAACCCAGACGTGACCCTAGTAAAATCAATAAGTACATAAAATACGAACATCCGTATAAAGAAGCAACGCGGGCATTCTTTTTACAAGTTTCCAACGCAGCTTGGGCGTTGGTTTCTCGTTATAGCGGAATTGAAGTTAAAAGCGAAGATTGGAAGCACCCTTGGGGATTTTGGTACTGGGTTTGGCGGAAAAATGTACCGATTGTCATTGTTGAAGGTGCGAAAAAAGCAGCTTGTTTGTTAACTGCTGGGTATGCTGCGATCGCTATTCCCGGAGTCAATGCAGGTTATCGAACTCCCAAGGATGAGGATGGAAATATCATCGGTAAACCCTTTCTCGTACCTGATTTGAAGCATTTTGCAACACCATATAGAAGGGTAACTATTTGCTTCGACCACGACAAGAAGCCGGAAACTGTTCAACGGGTAAGAACTGCGATTAAGAGAATGGGGAAATTGCTTGCTGTTGAGGGATGAGATGTTCGGGTTATTGATCTACCTGGTCCGGAGAAGGGAGTTGATGATTTTGTTGTATCCCAGCGCAAAATTGCTCTAAGTATCACCCCAGAAAACTCTGAAACAGAAGGAGAGGATGCTTTTTACGAGCTTTACTACTACGCTGAAACACTGGATTTATGGCAGATTCGACTGCATACCTTGTTGACTTATCAAATTGCAATAAAACTCACTCAAAAATACTTGGAGCAGATTCAAATGTCAGACAGTGAAAAACTAATTGTCCTCAAATCTGCAAAAGGGACGGGTAAAACTCAATGGCTAGTTGGTGAAGTTGCCAAAGCCCACGAGCGCAATCGCAGAGTATTAATTATTACCCATCGAATTCAACTGGGAGAGGCGTTATGTAAACGGTTTGGGGTGAATTACGTCACGGAAGTTCGTGATTCTGGAACTGGTGATTTGCTCGGTTATGGAGTCTGTATCGATTCTCTACATCATCAAAGTCAAGCTCGATTCAACCCCAATGATTGGCACAATGACACAGTAATCATCGACGAGTGTGACCAGGTATTTTGGCATCTCCTCAATTCGGGAACTGAAGTCGCAAAACGTCGCGTTGCCGTACTGAAAAACCTCAAGCTACTGATTCAAAATGTATTGGGTAGTCCGGAAGGAAAGATTTATCTTGCTAGTGCTGATGTGTCGGATTGTGATGTTGATTACGTACTATCTTTGGCTGGAGAGATTCAGGTAAAACCATTCATCATTGTCAACGATTACCAACCGCAAGCTGGTAAGTGCCACATCTACAAAGGTTCCAATCCCAAGGATTTAGTCGTAGCGCTGGATAAAGCGATTGCTACAAGTAAACAAACTCCAACTCCAGGGGACGAGTCTAAGAGTAATGAACAAGACGAATCTTATACTGCATCTTCCCATCTGCTACTTTGTTCTGCTCAGAAGGCAAAATCAAAGTGGGGAACTCAAGCATTAGAAGAAAGATTTCGTCGCAAATTCCCAGATTTGAAGATTTTGCGAATCGATAGTGAGTCTGTTTCTGACCCTAATCACCCTGCTTACGGTTGCATTGCCAATCTTAACCAAATCCTCACTGAGTATGACTTAGTAATCGCTTCCCCAAGTCTGGAAACCGGAGTATCGATTGATATTCAAGGTCATTTCCAAGCAGTGTGGGGAATATTCCAGGGAGTACAGTCAGCCAATTCTGTTCGGCAAATGTTGGCAAGATTACGGGAAAATGTCGATCGCCACGTTTGGGTGAGAAGTAACGGAGTTGGAACTGTGGGAAATGCCTCCACATCAATGGGTTCACTTCTGGCGAGTCAACACGCAGCCACCAGAGCAAATATTGCTTTACTTTCCGAAGCTGATAACGCAGATTACAGTTGCATTGATGAGAAGTTTCAACCCGAATCCCTGCAAAATTGGGCAAAACGAGCTTGTGTAGTTAATGCTCAAATGCACCACTATCAGGATTTTGTTTTCAAGGGTTTGGCAGAAGATGGCTATGAAATTATCGATGCACAGAAGATTCCCGAAGTTGAAAGTCAAGGGATTTTTGAAGAGGTCAAGCTGATATCCCGTGAATTAAAGCTGGATGAATACAAAGCTGTGGCAGATGCAGAGGATATCTCGGAGTCTGGGCTAAAAAAGTTGCAGGACAAGAAAAATAAGACGAAGATTGAGAGGTATCAGGAACGAAAAGCATTGCTGCAACAACGTTATGGGGTTGAAGTGACAACTATACTGGTTTGGAGGGATGACGATAATTGGTATCCTCAATTGCGGCTGCATTATTTCATGACTTTGGGACGAGAACTGCTTCCTGCAAGGGATGCTGCTACAGCAAAGATGCAAATAGAAGCGGGTGAAAACGCAATTTGGAAGCCGGATTTTAATCGATCGCTCCTATTGGCTGCGGTGTTAATGTTGGAGGATATGAATATTCGTTATTTCCTGACTCCTGGGGTGATGTTTCGTGGTTCCGATGCAGCCTCGCAGAAACTTAAGCGGGTAGCAGTTGAGAATCGGTACATCATTAAAAATTACCTGGGGATTTCCGTATCCGAGGGGATGACTCCGATGGCAATTGTTCACACCCTGTTAGATAAATTGGGGTTGAGTTTGTCCTATGTGGGACGACTGGGGAGTAGGGGGAAACGGGAACGGGTGTATGAATTTGTCGAACCCAAAGATGGACGGGATGAGATTTTTAGCAAATGGTTAAAAAGTTCTGGGGTGGGTGTCCAAACTGAATAAATATAGTAATTACATATCCTGAAATTGGACACAAGCAACTGGTAATTCCCCAAATATTTTTGAGAGCCTGGGTTGAGTATGGGTGCAAGTATGGTGTTTGAGTTATCACTGGAGTGAAACCACGCTTCCTGCAATCACTTGCCAATTATTTTCAAATCGCTGCCAAACCCGCAGATAACGGAATTTGCCATTGATTTCCTGCCCTAAATAGTTTCCTTGAATTTCGACTGTGACAGCAACAACAATATTGTCATTAATCGCGTTTAGGATTAAATCGCTTGATTCCACTGTATGTAGGTTAATATTTCCCGAACGGTAATTTGCCATATCAATCGCTTTGGTTACTGTTTTACCATCGGGTCCGTTGAAGAGTAAATCGTCATGGAGTAGCTGATCTAAAAGCTCGAAATTATTGCTTTTCATTGCTTCTAGGAGTTTTTTCTCGTTAGCTATAACTTGGGTTTTGTTGCTGGTGTCCATACTGGTTAATAGTTAGATATGACTAAGATTGGTTCTTTACAACTACAGACTTCCAAGCTATCACTCCCCATGCAATTCCATCACAGCATCGATAAAATTCTGCCAAATTTGATTTGGTTGCCAAATCTGTTCTAGATAGCGACGGGCTGAAACTTCTGTGTAACCTTTGTGAAGTCGATGGTAGAGGTACATCATTGCCGAGACACGCATATTTTTGGCACAATGTACCCAGACTTTTTGCTCTGGATTTTCATTGAGTTTTGCAGCAAGTTCATCAAAATCGCTAAGGGTAGGATTATCCCAGTCGATGGGAATTCCAATATATTCCATTCCCAGATTTTCAACAATGCTATTTTCTTCGGGATTCCAGTCAGTTGATGCGCGGGTAGCGAGGTTAATAACTAGGCTATATCCTGCTGATGCGATATCTGCAAACTGTTCTGGGGTTGGCTGTCCAGAGGTGGTAATAGTAAAGGAAACAGGAAGAAATGCTTCGATTTGTGCTAGGGAAGACATGGGATGTTTGATTTCGGCTTATTTTTAGATTTTAATTTTTCCTGTCGATATTGTTTGAGTTGCTGTTGTAAATCGGGTGGAAATTTTTCTATCCCATAGCGTAACCCCTCGCTGGAAAAATAAATGCTATTAGTTTTGATGAAGTCAATGACTAAATCCCTATTGCTCAAACTCAATTCTCGTAAAACCCATCCCGTACCAGTTTGCGCGAACCTTTCTGAAGATTGAACTACTGCTCCACAGGTATGGAGCAACATTTGGCTAAAACCGGGAAAATTACTTTCCCCATGTTTGGCAATATTGACGAAACTAACAACTGATGCTCGTTTACGCCATAAATTTTCGGCTTCACACCATTGCATTATTGCCTCTGCACAGGGTTTTCCCTGTTGTTTTATGAGGGGATTGAGAACTTTGACACAAAACCAATCGCAGGTATTCCACTCTTTGATATCAGCTTTATCGAATAAGATGGCGAATTTTGGTAAATCCGATTCCCAATTAATCAAGCGGTGTTTGATCAAAAATTCTTGTAGCAAGAGAATCCCCGCTAATTTATCCTCTCCCCAAGATTCTTGAATTAAAGCAATAGCAATATTAAATTGTTGAGTTACTGGTTGGCTGGAAAAATTGGCTGTTTTTGCCCAGGAATGCAATATTGCTCTAACTTGGGGTAATTTCAGTCCGCGAAAAGGTAGGGAATGTTTGAGATAAGCTTCCCACCATTCCTTAGTTTTACTATCACCCGCTTGGGCTAATTGTTCTTGGAGTTGGGTAATCAGGTATTGTGTCATTACCTTTATTTATTCTAGAAATCGCCTAAGTAGTGCGAGACTCCCATTTCCTGTGAGGGTTCCGAGAGGGTAGAGAGTGGCTGCTGTCATCCCCAAGTGGGGATTTCCACATCGCTATTTACCTTTGTTTTAATTATCTTTGAATTCTTCCAAATTAATGAAGGACTCCCTTGTTTGGGAATTAATTTTAGACGCAACTTCAAATTCAACCACTCCTATCCCTTGGACAATTTTACCCTTATACTTTTGCACTTCCGAGGGCGATCGCAATGATTGTTTGTTCCAGGATGGGAAAATATGTACGACTGTACCATCCTCCAGCACAATTTGAGATTTGATATAAACACCTTGAAAATCTGGATTTCCTGTAACTGTGGGTTTACTAGATTGTGACGTGTAATATCCTACAAGTTTGACTTTCTTGCCATTCAAACTAGCCAAATCTCCACGATTCCTGACTATTTTCTGTTCCTCCATAGAAGTTTTCCTCTGATTAACTTTGGGGATTTCGCTGTTGCTAGGTTTGCTGGCTATCAAGATAGTGCAGGATAAAATAGTTGATAAACATAGGCAAAAAGCAATCCAGTTAAATTTACTATTCATGTAGATATTGAAAGAAAGCAATACTGATAATTTATTTTAGCTACATGTAATATTTTTTCTGATTCCCTCAATGACTAGCCAGTATGGTTAAAAATTTGGGGAGTGGGTGTCCAAGGGTAATAAATATAGTAATTGGTTTGTTTTGACTGTCACTTTTGGGGATATTGAGGTGCGTTAGCCGAAGGCACAAGCTTCGCTTATCGCAGTTGTGGGATAGTGTCCAGGCTGAATAAATATAGTTATTGGTTTATTTGGGTTGTCACCCCTGGGAATATGTTTGTGCGATCGCAGTTGTGGGATAAGTGTCCAGGGTGAATAAATATAATTATTGGTTTACTTTGACTGTCACTTTTGGGGATATAGAGGTGCGATCGCATTTATAGGGAAGAGGCGATCGCTAGTTGGGTAATGAGTCAACTTCATTTTCCCCAGCTAGTTTATCCATCCAAAGGACTGCGAACGGCTTTTCCTCCACGGTTGAGAACGTGGGTATAAATCATCGTGGTTTTTACGATAAAGATTTATCTTGAGTGATTGAAAAAAAAAGACAAATTGCCGTATATTTACTGGGAAACCTTAATTCAATGGGAGAAAACTCTGAATCGCTTTGCGTTAGACGATCAATCTTTATTAATATTAATTCTGCTCTATGAATATTAGGATCGTGGATTAAATAAGGTGTAATACTGCCAATAATATCAGTACACTAGAAGGGTAAATTGAGAACTGGTAAATGATGCACCCTTACCCTGGTGAAATTGAAGTTCAAATGCAACGATATTATGAATCGTTGTCGGAGAAGGATTGCCGCCGATATGCAGCAATTGAAGCAGTAAAATTAGGGTACGGGGGACAGGCATACATCCGTCGCTTGCTGGGATGCCATCACGAAACCTTACAATTAGGCTTGCGAGAACTTGAGGACGAAACGGCGCTTGGGCAGGAGAGGATTCGCCAACCCGGAGGTGGACGGAAATCAGCCTTCGAGACAATTGTTGGATTAGACGAGGCGTTTTTGCGAGTGTTGGAGAGGCACACAGCAGGTTCGCCGATGGATGAAAGTGTCAAGTGGACCAATCTCAAGCGTCATGAGATTGCAGGATTGCTGGGAAATGAAGGAATCGAAGTGAGTGTGACAGTGGTAGACCAGTTGTTGGAGAAATATAACTTTCGTAAACGTAAAGCAGTAAAGACCCTGGCAACAGGAGAGAATCAATATCGCAACGAGCAATTTGAGACGATTGACCAACTTAAGCACTCTTATCAAACGGCAGGTAATCCGGTCATGAGTATGGACACCAAAAAAAAGAATTAATTGGGCAGTTATACCGGGAGGGACAACTATACACTCAAGAAACGATAGAGGTGTTTGACCATGATTGGCCAACGCTTGCGACTGGAGTTGCCATTCCCCATGGGCTGTACGATATAACAGACAATGTGGGTTATATCCAGATTGGCATCAGCCACGATACCAGTGAATTAGCCTGTGACTCAATTCGCTACTGGTGGAACACCTATGGTAAGACGCGTTATTCTTTGGCAAATTCAATTTTGCTGTTATGTGATGGTGGCGGTAGCAATAGCTCTCGCTATTACATCTTCAAACAGGACTTACAGGCATTAGTTAATGAACTGGGCATCGAAATTCGTATCGCTCATTATCCGCCCTACACCTCCAAGTATAATCCGATTGAGCATCGTTTGTTTCCTCATATCTCTCGCGTTTGTCAGGGGATGATTTTTGAGAGTATCCAGACTGTAAAAGACTTAATGGCAAAGGCAACCACTCGCACAGGACTCAAAGTTTTTACAACGATTCTCGATAAAACCTATCAAACGGGTCGAAAAGTGGCTGAAGATTTCAAATCAAACATGAAGATTGTTTTTGATGAATTTTTGCCCCAATGGAATTACACCGCTAAACCAGAATTACACTTTATTTAATCCACGATCCTTACTTGATTTCAATAACGTCAGGCTCAGGGTTTACTCTAATCTTGCAGTGCAATGACCTTGAAAAATTGCGAACGAATTGATAGGTGATCTTTCTCACCTTTAGAAACTCAGCCAGGGGAATTTCGTAAATTCCCTCGTCTTTACTCGACGTTGTAAACCAGATTACTCTTACACGAGATTACCGTTGCTCGATCGGCTCATTTTGTCGGATAGGACGCTGGATGCAGCTTATGCCTGGGTGTGTCAACCCGGATCGCACGATTTCTCTACATGAGAATGTGTGGCGGCGGCGCGAAATGCAGCGAGCAGCAGCAAATCGTGAGGCAGTTAGTCACAACCCCGCTAGCAACTGTAACAGGTGTCTGGTGCTAATCTGATTGCCGTTTGTGAGTCAGCCATTCCATCTGGATGTGGCTCCGTGATTTGGTGCAGCTTGAAATGTGTAGTGCTTGTAGCGAACGTTAATCCCCCCTCAATCAATCAACTTAGGAGAAAAACAATGACTGTTTTGTGGAATGAATCTGTCAATGGTGATTTTTCAAATGATGCGAGAAATCCCACTGCACTTGGCCCCCTGAGCTTGGGAAGCAATCTCATCACAGCGGCATTACCCGAATCCCCACAAGACAACCTGGATGTGTTCTCATTTGTCGTTCCTGACGGATTCATAGTCTCCGCAATTAACGTTGCAAAGTTAGATATAACAGGTTTTAGTAGCGGATTTACCCTGTTTCTAGACAACAGTCAGGGAACTTCTGTCGGTTCTCTCAACGCATCAGGGTCTGGCTTGAAGACTGGCGACAATCTTTTTACCATTAATGGTTTTTTTGACAATGGGTTTGGAGGACCCCTGACAGCAGGAGTCTACGTGTTTGATTTGAGAGCATTTGGTCCAACCTTTGGTGCCAACGCCTATGAATTTGACCTCGTGCTTTCGCCCCCCAATACAGCTCCCACTGCCGTCAATTTTACCCCCCCCACCACTGCCCTCGACGAAAACACCAACACTGCTAATCGGATCAAAGTCGCCGACATCACCATCACCGATGATGGGCAGGGCACCAACAATCTGAGCTTGACGGGCACTGATGCTGGGGTGTTTGAACTGGATGGCACCACCCTGTATTTGAAAGCCGGAACCGTCCTCGACTACGAGAGCGGCAAAACTAGCTACAGCGTCGCCGTTAATGTCGATGACCCTACCGTTGGCACCACCCCCGATCTCAGCAAAACCTTCACGCTTCAGGTCAACGATTTAGTCGAGAACACTGCACCAACAGACCTAGCCCTCAGCAGCACCACGGTGAATGAGAGGGTGGAGGCAAATACAAGCGTCGGCACCTTCTCTACTACGGATGCTGAAGGCGGTAACTTCACCTATGAGTTAGTCTCCGGCGATGGCAGCACTGATAATACCTCATTCACCATCGATGGCAACCAACTCAAAATCAACGCCTCTCCCAACTTTGAGGCACAATCGAGCTACAGCATCCGCGTCAAAACCACCGATGCAGGCGGTTTGTCTTATGAAGAGGCACTGACGATTACTGTAAATGATGTTAACGAAGTCCCGATCTTTACCAGTGGAGCAACTGCTTCCTTCGCCGAGAACAACACAGGCACCGTCTACACTGCCAGTGCCACTGATCCCGAAAAAACAACCCTGGTCTATAGCCTTGCTGGCACCGATGGAGCCTTATTCGATATCAACACCAATACCGGAGCAGTTATCTTCAAAGCCACACCCAATTTTGAAGCACCTACCGATAGCAATGGCGATAACGTCTATGACCTTCAGGTAACTGCCAGCGATGGTACCTTATCGACTTCCCAGGCAGTTGCGATTACTGTCACTGATGTCAACGAAGCGCCCACCGTTACGGGCGAAACCGTTTCCACCAGTCAGAATACAGGTGCTCCAATCACCAGCGTCACGGTAAAACTGGGAGACAATTTGAGTGACCCAGATGCCAACGGTTTAGCGAATGCCATTCTCAACGTCACCGGGACAACCAATGGCACCGTTTCCAGTATCGACCAGGATGCCCGATTGGTGTCCTTCACCCCCACGGCTGGCTTTTCCGGGACTGCCTCCTTTAACTACACCCTGACCGATGCTGGTAGTCTGGTTTCTAACACAGCCACCGTTACCGTTGAAGTGGGTAGCGTCATCTCCACCGGCAACCGCAACCAGGACATTGAAGGTAACAACGGTGACGACATTATCTCTGCGGGCAATGGCAGCGATCGCATCCAGGGCTTGGGTGGTAATGATTGGCTCTCTGGCAACAACGGCAATGATACGCTGGATGGGGGAGATGGTAACGACAGTCTCTTTGGAGGCAATGGTAACGACAGTCTCTTTGGAGGCAATGGTACTGACACGCTGCTCGGTGGCAACGGCAATGATCTCCTTGATGGTGGCAATGGCCCTGACATCTTGACTGGAGGCGCGGGAAGCGATCAATTTGTCCTCAACCAAACTGCTGGGGGCGACACCATCACCGATTTTAACGTGACAGAAGATCGGTTTGCCTTATCCGGTGGCTTAACCTTCGGTCGCCTCTCGTTTGTGAACATTGGTAGCAATACCTTGATCAATACTGGTACAGAAACCCTGGCTACTGTCAATAACGTCAGTGCTAACCTACTAAACAATAGCAGTTTGTTTGGCTCGGTCTGAGCCTAGGCTGTGTACTTTGTTAAAATTTGAGCGGTTTCTAGTAATTTTGTACGTGACGTTAAATTGTCCATCAAAAGCCCGGTTAAATAAGCTTTACAGCCTTCGTGAATAGTCACGTTTTTTGTATGAACAAAATCCCAAATAAGGCACAGAGTCAACAGCCTAGTCTGAGCCTGAATTCTGTCGCTGCCCAGATCGAGATCGCTCTTCCAGAAATGGATGGGCGATCGTGTGTTGAGGGCACTTTGCAGAGCGGTCGTCTTATACATTGCTCATCATCCGTCTACTACCAGCTAACACTGCGTTGGAGCGGCGGAACAGAGTTTGGCGATGAGCGTTCTATGGGTGTTTGCCGCCGCACAACTTCACCGTTAGGCAGAAAAACCCTTCAACATCGCAAAAATCCAGGGTAAAACCATCCTACAGATATCACCCTCCCAACTATTAAGCCAACTTAAAATACACACAAATTCCATTCGCTTTACGATCGCACCCCGAACTCCTGCAAACTATCACCCACCCCAACTCCTAAAACTCCGGCAAAACCAACTCTCGACTTTGCCCCGCATAATGGCGATAAATAATCTCTGGTGAATTCCCCACCATAGTCGCCACATCCTTAACATCCACCCCATTCTTCAAAGCCATCGTAATAAAAGTATGCCGAGTTTGGTAAAGTTTTCTATACTTCACACCATCTAAACTAGCCAAGACCGTCTTCCAAGCCCGTCGGCTGAGATTATGCACATCAATCCACTTCCCATCTGGCGAAGGAAAAACTTTCCCATCATCTGACACACCAACAGGTTTTATCGACCGCAATAACCCAGCCAAACGCTGATTAATCGGGAAAACCCGCTTCTTCTGCGTCTTCAATCCCGGTTTACAAGTCAACCCTGACGACGAAATCACCACAGCTTGCTCAAATCGAAGCACCGTAAAATCGATCGCAACATGCTTCCACTGCAAAGCTACAGCCTCCGATGGTCGGCAACCCGTGATAAATAAAAACTCAATCAAGGTTGCGTAATGCTTGTAATAGCGGTTTTCTTGGAATGCGGCAATAATGCGATCGCGCTCCTCTAGAGAAAAAGGATTAATATCCGTCTCCTCGCGATCGCCCTTCGGCACCTTAATGTCACTTGCCATCCCCTCAAATGGGTTTTCCCCAATCAACCCAGACCTAACAGCCCAATCGCAACAAGCCGAAAACTGAGTCAAAATCTTCTTCGCAGACAGGGGGCTTTTATTCGCAACCAACCAATCCCGAATTGCGATCGCTTTATCCAAAGTCCTTACAGGCAGATGGACATTAATGCAGCGATAAATTTTGTGGTAATCCTTTGCCAAAGTGCTAGGAGACAAACTCGACCGTTTGTACTCGGTATAACTATCCCACAAATCCGCCAAAGATGCATGAGTCTTATTCTCGCTAGTTGTTGTAAATTCAACCTGCTGAGATTGGGGCTTGTACCTTTCCAAGGTTACATCAAAATTGTTACAGAGAATATCCAACTCAATTTGCCGAGCTTTCATCTCAGCCAACTTGCGATTGGCTTTGCTATCGGTATACCCGGTTGAAAGATAATGACGTTTACCCCCAAAACTAAAAACCAATTGCAAGCGATCATTCGAGATTTTGATTTGGACAGTGCCCTTAGAGGCTTTGCGTTGAGAGGCATTGGAAGCCACACTAATACTCCTTCTAAGAAGGCAGGAGGCAGAGGGCAGAGGGCAGAAGGAAGATTAAACAAGCATCCCATTATTCAGTTGAGTGCTTCTTTCTAATTTTGAATAAAGCACTTAACTTGCAAAACAAACGGAGATTCTTTTCCCTTCTGCCTCTCCGCAGTTGCTACAACCGGAGGAACCCCGGTAACGCACTGCTCTCTGCCTTTTGCCATCTGCCTTTTTCTTTACCCCAAATTTACCCCAATAAAATGTCCAAACTTGTCCAAAAATGTCCAACGTCGGCATATTCTTACACAAAATTTACACCCTTAAAATGGCTGAAATGGGGTTTTAGTGGAAATTAAAAACCCCTGAAAGGTGTGCTTTGCAGGGGTTTTGGGTGTTATGCCAGGAACGAGACTTGAACTCGTGACACGAGGATTTTCAGTCCTCTGCTCTACCAACTGAGCTATCCCGGCTGATTTGTTTGTTTTAGTCAACGATTAATAAATTTAGCAAAGATTTTCAGATTATGCAATATCTTTTGGAAAATATTATTTTATAGAGTTTTGATTACTTGCTAGCTGTTTTTAATTGGTTGCTAGCCGTGAGATAGTTGTATCTCACAGCTTCTTTGCACATTAACGCTTTTTATACACAATTTCAATATCGTAATTATTTTAAATTTATTGTGTCATTTTTATCCTAGATAACATTCAAGATAATTACGATTATCCATTAACTTTTTACTATAGCTAGTCTCGATAGTACTTAAGAACTAAAAATTAATGTTTTTTACTCCCTTTCTCTTGAAAACGCTATAATCCTTGTATAGCAAGCGTTACAGCGATTAAAAACAGATACAGTGCAGAATATATGCGAAGCATTGGCTTCTGAAGTCTTTACCACACAAGCATCATGTAAAAAGTAAGAAACATCATTTCTTACTCGTTTCTTACTTTGATTATTTTTTGGGAAAAATTAATAAATATTCCATTAGGCATAAATCTCGAATTATTGGAAAAGATTCGGAAATATTTCAACCTTCGAGGATATCGAACTAAGGTTTTCTGGGGCATATCGTATTTGTTAGAGAATGGCTAGTGGGTAAAATGATTTACTCATAGATTATTCGGATACTTAATCTATGCTCAGTATATGTAACTACTGCGTATATCTCAACCTAAGTGTTAATGCGAACTATTATTTTTAAATATCTAGTAACAACAGTGATTGCTGTATCCTCAGTCGCTTCTACGCTATTAGTATCGTTGCCATCAACAATCGCTCAAAATTTGACAAATCGTAGTCACTACCATAGTTGTTTGATAAAAGAGACATGGATTGGTACGTTCGAGGGTAACAAAATTTGTTACAAGAAGTCTTTCAATGCTCAGAATGTTGTTTTGTCTCACTACGATTATGATTTTGTCATCATCATGGTCATAGATAATAAGACAAAAATAACAATGGTAACTGTAATTGATTATAAAAAAGAAAAAGAAACGGCTATATATTTCATAGATAAAGATGAGTATCCTGGAATGATGGAAAGAGAAAACAAGGATACTGATTGGGAAATCATCACTGAATATGAAGATGAAATCAAATCTATGTTCGTTGCTTTATCTAAGATAGGTGCATAATTTTATAGACATGAATCAAAGTTAATTATTATTTTTCAATATGTAGCTTTCAGTTTATTTTAGACCTATCGATGTTGTATTTATACTGTGTCAAAGTAACGTAAAGTAAAGTATTATCTACTGATATTAATAGCGTTTATGTTATCTGCATATTGCCTAACAATGAAAGTGGATTTATAGCATCTAAATTTACTTATTCCTCTGACCAGAGAATGACCTGTGACCTGACCTGACCTTGACCTGACCACGTAGGTCAAAGCTTTTCAGCCTTCTGGTCAAGATATTTTTCCAGGTCGGGTCACAGGTTAATGATATTTAATATTAGATAGAAGTGTACCCTTGCTCGATATTACCCTGGATAATGTCGGATTGAATTAGATTAAAAATAGCATTTTCTATCATTTCCTTTTTCGCCATATCGGGTAACGTCCGCTTGATGTGACTTCTAATTGCTTCAAAGCTAACCACATCATTTGATGATGCAATTTTATCGATAATACAGTCCAGTAATTGTGAGTTGATTATTGCCTGTTTAGTTTCTTGGATTTGTGTAGGTTGTTTGCTTAGTTCAAGCATCCTTTCTAAGCTGCTAACTACAGGATTGACACCATTGATAAACTCACGCTTATCTCTGTTAAATCCTGAATAATTATCAAATTCTGGCAGTGGGAACCAACTATTTAAAGCACCATGAAATATAGCCCGATTTACCTCAGATTTATTGCATAAAGCGGTTATCTGGGAGGAATTAAGCCTTTTATCACTTGGGATAATTTGAGCGTTTAAGATTTGTTCTGATGCGGTAATGTTGTCGCCACTGATTAAAATAATTGGCGTAAATATCGACCTAGCTCCACCGTCAAAGCCAATACCAGAAACATGTGCATTTTGACTGATACCCCAGATAATAATCCCTCGACTACTTCCGCTTGATGCATAACTAACCATTTTAGATTTGAGCCAATTAACCGCTCCTTTAACGTTGCTCAACATTGTATTGACTGCTGCTAGTTCATCAAAAACAAGTAACTTGATTCCACTACCAGCGTCGAAAGCATCGTATTCTTTCAGGCAATCCTTCACCCATTGGTAAGTTTCCTCTGGTTCCGCGATTGCAACATTTAAACGGTAAAGTTTATTCACTCGTCCGTCAAAATAACCATTTTCTTTTTGGTCATCCTTTGGGTCTAGGTAGAAAATTGTGATGTTTTGACCTTTCAATGATTCCAGTGCATTCGATACAAAGATACCTTTACCAACGCCAGGAACCCCTACTATTAGAGTGTTTGTGAGTTTTTTAGTGATGGATTCAACCAAGTTTGGTATGTTTTTGTTGAAACTAACTAATTCAGTTTTCATTGGTTCGTTTGGTTGTGTTGGGCAATTTTGAATAATTGGCAGTGGTGCATCCTGAATCCTTGCTGTGGGTGCATCTTGAATTAATGGCCTAGATTCAGGTTTATTTGATGCTTGCTGGATAGATTTAATGCGATCGCAATCGACCAACGGGCTAGCAAATTGCATTGAACTGGTGTGTTGCATTGTTTGCTGAATAGAAGGAAATGAACCACGCATCAAAATAAATTGGTCACAAATCCATCTGTATGCGTAGAATCGTTTCCCTGAGTCAATCTGGCTTAAATACTCAGTTACTAACGCCATATGACCGCGCAACATTTGGTATTCGTGGCGCTCTACAGGTGCTAGATAATCTTTGAGTTGGTCAAATTCATCGTATCCAGCTATAAACTCTTTTCTGGCTTCCGAATGACCTAAGCTACCAATTACATCTAATGCACCACCACGAATAAAAGGAATAGGGTTAAAAGTGTGTGTATTGCTGGAATCAGTAATCTGTGCCCAAACATAACCAGCTACCCCTAAAACAGCCCCTAATGGCGCTAATGGACTGGTAGCATAACAAACCGCTCCAATTGCAGCAGTGGCAATACTAATTGTTTTAGCTAAACTCGATCCGATTCGCTCTTCCTTAGCCAGTATTAGTAATTGGTCTTTTCGAGTTGATAACCATTCGGCAATGTGTCCGGCTTCCAAGTATTCGACCTCTGGGAACTGGCTGATTAAATAAGCTGTTTGTGGAGTTTCTAACCGAACTGGTTTATTATTTTCCATACAATGATTAAAGATAACGACCATGCGGTCGCGAGGAATTGCACCTCACTTGGGCTTTTAACCGTGACCGCTATTTTTTATTTCTTACCTGCTAGTACCTTTTCACCCCATCGCCCCAACTCGGCACACGAAATCGTGAACAAGTTAAATAATATGCACTGTAGAACTTGTCCAGGACTTTCGTAGCGCCAAGGGTTACGGCTAGTAAAAGTCATGATGATATCGAAGCTGTACAGTGCCACTGCGATTAGTCCTAGCAGTTTTGGGTTGCCTGTAATGAACTTTTCGCCCGTTACAAAAGCCGATTGAAACATCTGAATAACAAAACTAATCGTGATGCAGATGTAAAAGATTGGATTACCAAATAACCCTAAACTTAAGCCGATTGGAAATAATCTAAGTTCTGGCAACCATCCCAAACCCGTCCATTGCGTTTCATACCAAGGAAACAAACTAAGATTTTGAAATAACACTTGCCAGTAACTATCCGCGCTCAGTACAACCAAGAAAATGAAGATTACTTTACCCAAGAAAGTAGCACCAGATGCACCCGGTGTGAGCATTTGATGAAATATTGCTGTCACAATCCAGAGGGGAAACGTGATTACTTTAAAAAGCCAACTAACCGCAGTTTGCATGAAATCTGGGCTTGATTTTTGTGGAATTGAACCTGCGCCAGTGGGGATAGACTGTGGGATACCTGAATGTGGTTTATTACCTAGTGCCATTATTTGGAAGCGCCTTACATGTTGATGGTGAATTGTGCTTTGAAATGAAATTACCTTTGATGATTCGTCCTATGCACTGGTCACTGGCATCAAATACCCAAGCCTGAGTAGTGGCGTACCGATTCAGAACTGTTTTAGGGATATTTGGCAGTTTGTCGGGGGAGTCAAGGTAATCGGTCAATGTATGCGTGTTACCAACAATTGGTAGACCAGTTTGTTTCACGCGATCGCTGGTCTTTTTTCGCTCGATTAATTCTTTGCGTTGCTGTTCCTGTTGGCTGGCTAATTGCTGAGATGCTAGGTAGTCAGGCATTTGAGTACCTAGATTAAGAAAAAGTGGAGAAGCTAAACAAAGCAACCCCACACCAGCAACACAGAACGGAGCGATATATTTATCAGTTCTGCTTGTCATATTTAAGAGTTAACAAT
Source organism: Calothrix sp. NIES-4101 (assembly GCA_004296455.1). Lineage (GTDB taxonomy): Bacteria > Cyanobacteriota > Cyanobacteriia > Cyanobacteriales > Nostocaceae > Brunnivagina. Next base: position 604,733 of record AP018280.1, on the reverse strand, counting down.
CGCAGTTAGTAATGCATCCCATTGCGGAAAAGGTAGCTCTAATTCAGTGATGCGTGTGTAAACTTCTTGTGCTTCTTCAGTTGGTGCATTATCCGAATGATTGAGCCACAAATAATGTCCTATTTTCATCAACAGCCAGTAACAATCCTCATTGCTCATTGCTTCAAGGTATTGCCCGTAAACTTGAATTAGTCCATTAATGATTGGGTTCAAGTGGTCACATCCCCAGTAAGTAATAGGCTTTCCATGCGATTTATTGATTAATGCGAGTGATAGCGCTTGCAGTTGGGCTTGATCCATTTCATGCAGACTGTTTCCCGCTTCCTCTGCTGCTTGTGTTTCCTCAACTTCCCAAATTTCCAGCCGGATAGCTTCACTGATATGGCATTGCAGCCAGTACTTATCCGTGAGGCGCATATGCTGCAAGTGGTCGCCGTATGTTTCTGCAATATCTCGAATTAGTTGATGGTCGTAATTACAACCCCAATATCCTATGGGCTTAGACATGATTTATAATCCTTGTGTAGTGTAGTTTTCCGTGGCGGAGAATGCACCCAGTGCGGTCGCGTTTAACTTTGGTCGGTTTGTGCGATCGCATTAAAATAAAGTTTGTTGAATTCCTGATTGAGTAACCTGTGATTTAGCCGTAGCAAGCATCCCAGTACATTCAGCAATAGAACCAGAACGAATTTTGTTGCTGTTTAACTTGATATTTACCTTGCTACGTTGTCCGGCTAATGGTTCAAATATCCACTGTGGGTAAGTATTTCGAGCGTATGGACATTTGCAGAGATATCGGTACAACACCCCTTTATACTGGTAAATTTTGAGCTTTGATAACTGACTGGCATCGTAAACAGGGTCTAACTGCTGCATTTTTCACCTGTAATCAGTAAGTTTTGGACGTGATTCCGTAATAGTTGCTGCACCTCAAAAAGCTTTTTGTCTGTTGGTCTAGCTGATTGCAACACTTGTAAATGCTGATTAATTACCGATAAGTGCTGAATTAGGTCTAAATCACTCATTTTGCTTCAATACCCACAATTCAAGAGGACTTTTTCCAGTTAGCCAAACAGTTAATAACTCGCTTTTATCGGCAGTCAGCACAGAATCGGGTGAGTATTCCGCAGTAGGTAATCCGAATTTCGCTTGAAAAAAGGCATCGCAATCATACATTCCTGTAATTGCGTCATCTTCCGTTATTTCAAGAAGATTAGCGATATCTGAAAAAGTAAAAACTTGCTCGTCCATTTGTAACCTCAAATTACATTTGATGAAAATTTAAAAACTCATTGCACTTGTCAGAGGTTTTGGTTCACTTGAAGTAACAGTGTGTGATTGTTCCGATGTTGTTACTTGGTTATTTACCGGAATATTTGATGGTGTAAAAAATTGATTGTAAGAATTACAAAAATCATGCTTGTAGCGAGCTAAAAGCAACCGGAATAATTCACCATTTGATTTAATCCCGGTTTGAGCAATTATATACTCGATATCGTCTTTGCAATCTCTAGGAACCATTACTGATAGGCGTTCTGAGTCTTTTTTCTTGTTGGCGGATGTCACTGTATAACTCCTTAAATCAATCCAAGTAAATCAAAAAATTGTGGTTGTGTTGGTACTTTGTAGCGGTCATTAGGTAGAAGCTTGGCAACAATATGAGCGGAGCCACCAACGACTAAAATTTCTCCGATTTCATCTGCAAAAGGTTGCCACTGTTTACCGACTGCGGAACGAATTTCCGACCACCATTTTTCACGACAATCAAAGAATATTTTTGAGAAATTAAATCCAGCCCCTGGAATTATGTAATCACCACGTTCAACTGCATCCATGATGATGTGTGGCAGCACTGTTCGACCCATTTCAACCCCTAAAGCCTTGTTAATGTGGGTAATTAGCGCCAGAGTACCACTAATTTTTACGTCAGCACTGCGGTTTATTTGTCCTTCTGATGTGTAAAGTCTTGCAATACCGTCTTTGCCACCAAGCGAGACAATGCCGTTCAAAGCGCCCGAATAACCGAATAGTCCCTCTGACTTGGCTTTACGAAAACTTCCAACAGTTTCGTCAATGGCGCGAACACTTTTAACATCTACGTGAATTAGTAAATTGTTTCGAGTGAACACACGCTGTCCGGTGAGTCTTTGTAGAGCTTCTCGTGATGCATCAATCCGACTATCAGGCAGGCATAACCTAGGCTGTTGACTTTGTTGGTTTTAAGGCACCATTGCTTCATACAATAATAGTGTCGTTAATACTTAGCACATTCAAAGCCCATGCAGGAGTTTAAAAGCCCAGTTAGTAGATTAGCACGTTTGTTTCAGAAAGGTCGAGATAACTGGAAAGAAAAAGCACTATTAAAACAAAAAAAGATTAGAGCCTTAGAAATCAAGGTTAGAGATCTATTAGATTCAAGAGAAGAATGGAAAAATCGCGCGTTGATGGCAGAGTCAAAACTAAAAGAGTTAAACATTGAAGGAGATTTAGACGAAAAAAAGAGGAAATTCAAGTCGAAGCAGAAATCATAGAAGCTATGGAATTAAATGTGAAGGGTCATCATTATGATGCCAAAATAATTCAGCAAGCACTCTTACTTTTAATTGAATGTGGTATCAGTTTTAGAGGAGTAGAAAAAGTATTTGAGTTGTTTAATAATTATGAAGAGCAGGCAACTCCAAGTTTCAGTTGTGTGAGAAAGTGGTTGGCTCGGATTGGAATATATGAATTGACAAAAGAGAAAGAATATCGTGATGATTGGATATTTATTGTCGATTTGACATTAGAATTAGGGAAACAAAAAGCGTTGGTAATTTTAGGCGTTTCACAGCAGCATATTGAAGAAAATGTGATGAAGCAGAAAAGAGGGTTGGCGCATGAAGACGTGAAAATTTTCGGATTAGAAATTATGGATTCTACGAAAGGAGAGATTATAGAATCAAAACTAGAAAAAATCAGTCAAAAAGTCGGCGTACCAGTACAAATAGTAGCGGACAATGGTAGCGACCTAGCTCGTGGAATCAAGCTATACCAGCAAAATCACCCAGATATTATCTATACCCATGATGTGACTCATGCAATGGCTTTACTTTTAAAATACCAGCTAGATTCGGATGAGAGATATCAGTCATTTATTCAAAAATGTAATATCAGCAGACAAAAATTACAACAAACAGATTTATCATTTTTATCTCCTCCAACACAACGTTCTCAATGTCGTTTTTTTAATGTAGAAAGGTTGACAAATTGGGGGATTAAATTACTAAATTCTTCTCCAGACACTTTAATTAAATTAATGCCAGATTCTGACCCTTCGCTGATTACTCAGAAAATAGTAGATAAATTGGGATGGTTAGTTGACTACGAATCAGACCTAATTCAATGGAACCAAATGGTGTCACTCACACGAGGTGTTGAAACTCAACTCAAACAATCAGGAATTAGTCATAAAACTCTCGATTTTTTTGAACAAAATAAAGTTATATTTGATGATAATTCTCTCCAGAAACTTCAACAAAGTATTTTGGGTTATTTGTCTGTTCAATGCCGAAAAATTAAAAACCAATCTACTTTTTTAGCTACTTCTGATGTGATTGAGTCATTGTTTGGAAAATATAAGCAATTTTCCGCGCGCTGTCCATTTAAAGAAATGGGTCAGATGCTGCTAACCATCTGTTTATCTACTATGAATCTGACGACAGCTTTGATTAAAAACGCACTTGAAACAATTAGTTTTTCAGACGTTGAAGCATGGCTATCTGAAGTTTTTGGTCAATCCACACTATCAAAACGAAAAACGTTGTTTTCAGGGGATTGTGACGACATTAAAAGTGCATGAACTTTTACCATGTCAAAAGGCACAGAGTCAACAGCCTAGACGTAACCCACCATTGTGGGAACTTTCAAAAGCCTCTAGCCCGCCTTCCACAAGCTTCTCAGGATGAAACAACCCATTACCGGATTCAAAAAGCCCGTCATTTATACCTATTCGTTCCCAGGAAACTGGGACTCGCTTACTTTTTCCTTCCTCCTTCTTTACATGTCCTCCCACCTTGTGGGTGCTTAGAACCGATCCGAGGTCTTTAAGGAAATTGGTCAAAGCTTTTGGCTTATGCCCTGCGTATAAACAATACTGTTTATACACATCGAATAATTCCTGACCGCTTAAAGATTTCGCTTCTGCGTTCGGATGTAGGCAAGAATCAATGAAACCTTTAACCGTGTCTGCGAATACGGATTGTTGCGATTTTAAATCTGCTACGCCAGCAACAGAGCTACTATTTTTGATTAACTGGTTTCGCTCTTGCGCTGGCATCCCTAACGCCCAGGCAATTACGCCAGCTTTACAATTCTCTAATTTCTCCCCTAAATTTAAATCAACTTCCCCCTCCCTTGACTTGGTAGGAATTGGAATGCATCGTCTTTGCCATCCATCGCCTGCGTTTTCAATTGCCAAATAATTAGTGGATGCTAGAGCAAACCGAACATTCCAGCGCTTCTCATAGCCATCGCTGGAATATAAAGCCCGTCCACTGTATGTCCCGTTATCGACTAGCTCGTAGAACGCGGTCATATTGCCTTGAAAAGCCTTAGAATCAGGACAAATACACAATTTCACCCCAGTTAGGTGTTGATGCCTTGCTTCTGGGCTTTGTAACTCCGAAAAGTGAGCAATGCTCCTGACGTTCTTGGTATTTAACAACGAACCCAAGAACCGCAAAAACGTGCCCTTACCGCTCCCAGAATCGCCTATAAGGTGTATGAAATACCCGTAAGGTGCTGATGGGTCAACATACATGCTTATCAATGCACGAATTAAATCTAGGAACTCTAACCCAAAAACCTTTGTTATGAAGTTTTTAAACACTTCTGGGCAGCTTTCTTGCTCTACATAATCAGCATCCACACCCCAAGTTAGATAATTTTCTCTACTGTGGGGTTCTAATGTCTTTGTTTCAATGTTGTAGGTTCCGTTTTGAAAAGCTATCAAATGTTGGTTCTGAATGTTGATTGATAGCGCAAGAGCAGCATTGCAAATACCAAAAGCGCTTTTCAGGTTATTATTCTTGAAAAAATTAAATTTATATTCCCCTGAACGTGCATCTAATTTGCAACATCGCTTGAGGTCAGTAGCTATTAATTTGCAGATTTCTTCAGACTCGACAAACTGCCAGTATCCAGGCTCAGGGTGATAGCGGTGAAAAGCTGATTTAAAGGTTATCCAGTTTTGACTAAAGGTATGTTCGAGTATTGTTTGCTCGACAGTGTTGTAGACTGGGTAAAACTCCCCTTCAGTTATTTGATTTGCAACGTTATTTAACCTTGATTTCTCACTCTTTCGAGGATATTCCCAGCCGTTTTTCCGAGCTTCGTGTATCAAAGTGGCAATACTTAATCCGCCATATTCTCTAAACGTGTGCCATTTTCCCTCACAATCTCCCGGTTGATATTTATCAGACTTTTTGCTCCACTCATCCCAAGCGGTTAATAGCCTAGCTTCTGCGTCAGGCTCTGTAGAATTAGATGCAACCTGAGCTTAACATATTTTCTGGTTTTGAATTAAGCTTGCTCCCAGAGTTCACGCACATGATCGGGTAGCCAACTAGCAATTTCCTCAATCCGTTCTTGAGAAAGTTCGTCTTTAGTGGCAGAAAATACCGCTTTCACTGCCTGTTCTCGGTCAACTGTTGCTGGCTTACCGCCTTCATTTGCAACTCGGAACAAAAAGCGATCGGAATTTATCTTGAAGATGCCAGGGCCTTGCCAAGGTGGACGAACCCGGCTCAAAAATCCTACGATCGGATTAGTATCTTTCCAAAGATCGGCTACTTCAAACTGGAGTGCTTTCTCATCAGTAGGTAGAGCTTCTGTATGTAGTTCGGCTTCAACGCGATCACTGGCTTCGGTCGTCATTAAGTCGCGCATCACGCGAAACACCACTTCAGTAAAGTCTCTTGCATCATACAAATCTGCAAATCCGGCTTTGACCATAACCTTTTCCAAGAACGAGCGATGTTCATCAGCGATCGCAGTTCGAGAATCTTCAATTTCCGTTGGGTCAATTTCTGGAATGTTTGTTCTAAATGTTTGATCGGGCATTGTTTTTCCCTTGTACTCCTTAATATTGAGTCTTTATGCTTACTATCTATGTAAGGTCGCACAATTCAAAAATGCTTGGGATCGTCCAAAAGTTGGAGATGCCATCTATTCAAAAGTAATAGATTTAAGTAGTCAGACAGAATTAATTTGTTAGTGAAAGCGGCACTCTCTGTGTGAAGGTGTACCACCAACCACCACAAAGCCCGACAAGTAGTTTCGGGTAGAGAGCAACGCGATTTAGTGAGGTAGGGCAAAAAAGATGCGATCGCTTTTAGACAGATTTACTGCGGTTACTTGGAAAGTGCGATTTTACTCTCTGTGAAAATTTATAAAAAAATGTATAAAAGCCTTCTATGAGATTTGCACTTTTGTGCATAGATAAACAAACGATCTGCAATTAGAATCAACACATACTTCAATAATATTTATATTCCTACACGTAAAAACTTCACCTTACTTAACATGGGTAGGGTGTGATGACAGTAGTAAGGATCGTGGATTAAATAAGGTGTAATACTGCCAATAATATCAGTACACTAGAAGGGTAAATTGAGAACTGGTAAATGATGCACCCTTACCCTGGTGAAATTGAAGTTCAAATGCAACGATATTATGAATCGTTGTCGGAGAAGGATTGCCGCCGATATGCAGCAATTGAAGCAGTAAAATTAGGGTACGGGGGACAGGCATACATCCGTCGCTTGCTGGGATGCCATCACGAAACCTTACAATTAGGCTTGCGAGAACTTGAGGACGAAACGGCGCTTGGGCAGGAGAGGATTCGCCAACCCGGAGGTGGACGGAAATCAGCCTTCGAGACAATTGTTGGATTAGACGAGGCGTTTTTGCGAGTGTTGGAGAGGCACACAGCAGGTTCGCCGATGGATGAAAGTGTCAAGTGGACCAATCTCAAGCGTCATGAGATTGCAGGATTGCTGGGAAATGAAGGAATCGAAGTGAGTGTGACAGTGGTAGACCAGTTGTTGGAGAAATATAACTTTCGTAAACGTAAAGCAGTAAAGACCCTGGCAACAGGAGAGAATCAATATCGCAACGAGCAATTTGAGACGATTGACCAACTTAAGCACTCTTATCAAACGGCAGGTAATCCGGTCATGAGTATGGACACCAAAAAAAAGAATTAATTGGGCAGTTATACCGGGAGGGACAACTATACACTCAAGAAACGATAGAGGTGTTTGACCATGATTGGCCAACGCTTGCGACTGGAGTTGCCATTCCCCATGGGCTGTACGATATAACAGACAATGTGGGTTATATCCAGATTGGCATCAGCCACGATACCAGTGAATTAGCCTGTGACTCAATTCGCTACTGGTGGAACACCTATGGTAAGACGCGTTATTCTTTGGCAAATTCAATTTTGCTGTTATGTGATGGTGGCGGTAGCAATAGCTCTCGCTATTACATCTTCAAACAGGACTTACAGGCATTAGTTAATGAACTGGGCATCGAAATTCGTATCGCTCATTATCCGCCCTACACCTCCAAGTATAATCCGATTGAGCATCGTTTGTTTCCTCATATCTCTCGCGTTTGTCAGGGGATGATTTTTGAGAGTATCCAGACTGTAAAAGACTTAATGGCAAAGGCAACCACTCGCACAGGACTCAAAGTTTTTACAACGATTCTCGATAAAACCTATCAAACGGGTCGAAAAGTGGCTGAAGATTTCAAATCAAACATGAAGATTGTTTTTGATGAATTTTTGCCCCAATGGAATTACACCGCTAAACCAGAATTACACTTTATTTAATCCACGATCCTTACTAAAATTAATACTCAACTTACGCCTGATTCCCTACTTTCGCTGGAAAAGATTAGTATTGGGGGAGTTGATACAGTGCGAGGTTATAGTCAAAATCAACTTGTTGCTGACAGTGGGGTAGTCGGAGGTGTGGAAGTTCGTATTCCCCTCACATCAAATGTCGAAACCTTACAGTTATTGCCATTTTTTGATATCGGTACAGTTTGGAACAATCGCGATCGCAATCCTGACCCGCAAACCCTTGCTAGCTTAGGATTAGGGTTAAAGTGGCAACCTTTTAATGGTTTGATATTGCGTGCCGACTACGGTGTACCATTGATTGGAATAAGCGATGGCGGTAGTTCACTACAAAATAATGGCTTTAACTTTTTAGTGCGATATCAGCCATTTTAATATAGGAATCCTATTTAAATTTTAAACAGAAATACGAGACTAATGGGTGTACAAGTCTAACAAAGAACAACGCTTTTTGCATCCCCTGTACATTGATGGAACTAAAATACTCAGTACAAAGCCAAAAGCATTAATTTTTAGTTTTTGCTTTCTGAATACTGTTGGCCTTTTAAATAAAAATAAGTACAGCAAATATTTTCAGATTATGCAATATATTTTGGAAAATATTTTTTATAGAGGTTTAATTGTTAATTTGATCCAACTAAACACAACCAGAAAGGTAACAAATTGAACAATGACAATACTTGGGCCGGAGGCTAGTTTAAACAATACTGAGGCTATAATGCCTGCGATGCTTGTGGTTGAGCCAATTATAATTGACATGACTAAGAAATGACTAAAGTAATGTGTCATGACTTTGGCAGTTGATGCAGGGATAACAAGGAAGGCATTTACGAGTAATATGCCAACTGCTTTAATTGCGATCGCAACTGCAAGTGAAAGCAAAACTATGAAACTGTAGCGATATAATTGCACAGGAATGCCTTGAACTTTAGCAACGGCAGGATTTAGGGTGAGCAGAATCTGCGATCGCAGGGTCGATAATAAGAAGATACCGCTCCCTAGTAGTAAAATTAGGGTTAGTGTCAAGTCTGTAGTATCGATTGCAAGGATATCTCCGAATAGGACACTCATGAGATTGCCGCGATAGCCTTGAATTAAACTGCTCAAGATTAAACCTATTGCTAAGGCTCCTGATAATGCAATGCTGAGAATGCTATCGCTTGCTAAATCTGTTTTGTCTACAAAATACATAACTACTAAGCCAAATACTAGGGTAAAGGGCAGTAACATCCAGGTGGGATTGATTTGTAAAAGTACGCCTAATGCTATGCCAACTAAGGCTGCGTGTCCTACTGCATGGCTGAAAAAGGATAAATGACGCAGGGTGACAAAACTGCCTAACAACCCTCCGAGTATCCCCATCAAAATTGCTCCTACTACAGCACGCTGCATAAATGGAAGTTGGAGTAAATCAACTAAGTTGTCTAGTGCTGTCAACAGGAAATAATTTGTTTGCCAAGTTTCCAATAGATTCATGGGGAAATTACTTACAAGATTTTATATTTCCAAGACGTGATTGATTAGAAGATGAAAGCAATCGACAGAAGTATACGCGATCGCCGATTAGCTAACAAGTTCCCCAATTAATTCTGCAATGCCAGATCATACATTCGGCGCGTCCTGCATTACTCCCAGCAAAAATTGGTAATAAAGCGAGTCCCCATTTGTACCCCTTTTGCACTACCCCTGTTAAGGTAAAGTTTTTTGCAACATAATAACAAGGGTTTCAGCTTGTGATAATTAAAATCTGATAGCAAAAAAAATAATGTTGGCGATCAATTTTAGGATCAAGTGACGGGGTGTGTAACGTAAGAATAGGAATTCTAGCTAGTACATTATTGGTACACCTTAACAGGGGTAGGGTATAGACTCATTTGAAGCATAGACAAAACCTATGTAGTATATTCACCGAGTGACCTGAGAAAAAATCTGCAAATAAAAAATAGGCATATGACAGTTATAGTCTTCGGCAGTATTAATATTGACTTAGTTGCAACAGCACCACGACTGCCCGTTGCCGGTGAAACACTTATGGGACGCGACTTTTTTAAAGCACCGGGTGGAAAAGGAGCCAACCAAGCCGTGGCTGTAGCCCGTTTGGGCATAACCACATATATGATTGGACGTGTTGGCGCACATAGTTTTGGAGCCGAACTGATTACGAGTTTGCAAAATTCGGGAGTGCGAACCGAGAATGTTTCTATTGAAGCAACTGCGAGTTCCGGTGTTGCGGTGATTATTGTCGATGACACCGGCGAAAATCAAATTATTGTTATACCTGGAGCTAACGGACTCGTAGATAAGGAAGATGTGGAGCGGCTGTCAAATTTATTACCAAGAGCCAAAGCTTTACTTTTGCAATTTGAAGTCCCCATGGCAACTGTAGTTGCTGCTGCCAGGGCTGCACATCAGGCTGGGGTGAAAGTAATTCTCGATCCAGCCCCCGTACAATTAGATGTTCCTGAAGAACTTTATTCCCTAGTAGATATCATGACTCCGAATGAAGTTGAAGCCAGACAGTTAGTAGGTTTTCCTGTTGAAGATAAGGAATCCGCAGCCAAAGCCGCAGAAATTTTGTTAGCACGGGGAGTTAAATGCGCCATTATTAAACTTGGGGCGAAAGGGGTATATTGTGCTAGCGACAAAGAATGCTTTTTTATTCCTGCCTTTCCCGTACAAGCCATTGATACAACTGCGGCCGGCGATGCATTTAGTGGCGGGTTAGCCGCAGCGATCGCCTCTGACTTAAGTTTACATGATTGTGTCACTTGGGGAGCCGCAGCTGGTGCGATCGCAGCAACAAAACCAGGGGCACAACCATCCTTACCTGATAAATATACTTTTGATATCTTCCTCAAAGAAAGAGGAATTAGAAGCCATGATTAATGAGTTTTGTGTGCTGAGATATTAATTTCCCTATATTTTCCTTTTGTATTCACCCTTTCCTCTATCTTTCCTCTATGAAACAACAAGTGTTACTCGATCATGATGGGGCAGTTGATGACTTTCTGGCTACCATGCTGCTGATGACGATGGAACATATCGAACCCCTTGGTGTAATTGTCACGCCTGCGGATTGTTATATCCAACCTGCTGTTAGTGCTACCCGCAAAATTTTAGATTTAATGGGCAAATCTCATATTCCCGTTGCTGAGAGTACCATACGTGGCATTAATGCATTTCCCAATCTCTATCGTCGTGATTCTTTTGTCATTGATAATTTTCCCATTCTCAACCAACGAGATAACTACAGCACCCCTTTACTGAGGGAATCGGGGCAAGATTTCATGATTCGGGTTCTCCAAGAAGCATCAACACCCGTGACATTATTAATTACGGGGCCATTAACAAATCTTGCCTATGCACTTGACAAAGCACCCGAAATAGAATCCAAAATTCAGCGTTTAATCTGGATGGGTGGTGCATTGAATGTCCCTGGTAATGTTGAAAAAAATTGGGAACCTGGACAAGATGGAAGTGCAGAGTGGAATGCTTATTGGGATGCCCTGGCGGTGGCGCGAGTTTGGCAAAGTTCTCTCGAAATTATTATGTGTTCGTTGGATATTACAAATAATGTGCCCGTCAACCCTGAATTTGTGCAAAAACTGGGCAAACAAAGGCAATATGATATATCTGATCTGGCGGGGCAATGCTACGCTTTAGTGATTCCTCAGGATTATTATGCTTGGGATGTGTTAGCAACTTCGTATTTAGGTCATCCTCCAGCATTTCAATTGCGCTCCTGGGAAACAGAAATTATTGCCACAGGAAAAAGTCAGGGACGCACAAAAGTAGTGTCGGGAGGACGACAAATCTGGGCAATGGATACAGTTGATAAAGATTGGTTTTATCCCTATATATTGCAACAGTGGCGAAGATAGGCAAAACTTGCTGATGCTACAAGTAATCTAAAAAGTTTTCAGGAACTAGTCTACATTTGCCAGATTTACAATCATTAATATCAACCCAAACGGCAACTTTTTTTCTTTCGCCTTCTGTAAATTCTTGTCTTTGCAGTTGATAATATTTAGGTTCAACAAAATCGCATTCATATAATTGAATAATTTCGTGACCTTGCTTACCGTTAAAAGTAAAAATATTCTCAAGACAAGCAACATAGCGAATGTTTTGCAATTCTGCCTGAATTTCTTCCTGAAATTCGCGTTTTAAAGCCTCAAGACTAGTTTCGCCAAAGTCAACTCCTCCACCCATCGCGCGATAAAATTTATCTTTTTTTACCGAGTCATAACCTTCAGAAAGAAATATTTTATTGCCATCACGAATTAATCCTAAGGCAATAACACGAATTTCACCTTCTTTGTGCATATTAATAGTTAGTTAATAGTTAATGATTAATGCTGATTAGACATTTTAATTGTCGTAGATAAAAGAAGGACGACTCTCACTTTCTTCAACTGTCCAATCTGCATTTTCGCCGCCGATGTAGAGTTCTTCGATAACCACATATTCTTGACTTAGTTGCGTCAGAGCATTCACCAAAATATCAATTGCGATCGCATCACTTGTACCTAAGTCAAACCAGCATCGTGCCCATTGTCCCTCATACTCAAATTCTCCCATATTGTGCATGAGCGCCTTGAGGCTATTATCATAACCATCTTGATCGTAACTCATATAACTAATTTCCAGTCCCGTATCTTGTACTTGCAGATTTTCCGCGTTAAAACCACCTAATTTTCCAAGATAAAACCAAGAGTGAAATACTTCTTCAACGTACTCTTTCTCACGTTGAGAAGGAATTGTGCTGAATTTTAGCCAAATCCAAACGTCAAATGGGTTAATTTCGCGAAACTGTATCAGCATAGGGGAAAAGGGAAAAGGAGGACAGGAATTAATCCAAAATGTTTTTGGATTCAGAAACAATTTTAGAAGAGAGAGGGAAATTATGGGAGAGGTGGGGAGATGGGGGACACGGAGATTTGTTGACTACTTTTTTTTACTTTATGTATGTATAGGTAGTTCTCTGTGTCCTCCCATGCCTTATTTTCCTAGATTATTGATACTTTTATCGGCATTACCGCGTTCGCGTTCGATTTGCTTAACTAAACCTGCTGGAAGTTGATTTTTTTTCGTTAAGGCTTTGTCGAAGTGGTTCACGGCATCGCGCATTAATTGCGGATTTTTGTCTTTTTTGGCTTTTTCACGCAAAATCTGGGCTTTGAGATAATAAATTTCTGGATTCTCGGAGGTAGCTTTTAAGGCTTTTTCGGCATAGTCAAGAGCCTTAGGATATTGTTTCATATCGCGATATGCGATCGCTATGCCTCTATCAACTAAATAGGTGGGTGCAGCATTTTTCTCCAAACGCTGAATCGCTTGCGCTGGGTCTGCAAATGGTAAATTTACTGCTAACATTAAATCCATGTAACCCTTAATTAAGTTCAGTTCTGGGTCTTGTGGTGATACTGCCTCCGCTTTGTCGAGATATTCATAAACTTTCCGCAGCTTGCTTAATGCTTGTGGCGCACCGTTGACTGTTCCCTGACGACTGAGAATAACTGCACCACCCAGAAATTCACCAACTGCTGCGTATAAATTCCCACGTAACTTATCAGTCTCCATTAACTTTTCAGCAGCTTTTAGGGTTTGTTGACTGTAGCTTTCGAGACCTGCAATATCTTTGTTGGTGTAAGCTAAAGAAGCTCTCATCGCATATAGTAGCGGTTCATTAGCTTCTGTAGTTAATGCTTGTTCTAAGAGACTGTTAGCTGTTTGGTAATCGCCCTTGAGGAAAACAGCATTAAATACGGCTTCTGTATTGTTCCCAATATTACGCTGGTCTTTTGTACGGAAGGGATCGGCTGCAAATACAGGGTTGAGTGCTGTCACCAATAAAATTGCTGCCGTAAATACTGTGGCAGGAAATTTTTTTAACTTTATTGGCAAAAATAATTTTGAATCGGGGAACTTATGGGTCATGACTTGCCTCAGAACTATTACTGTTGTACTGGTTTTAGATATTACTTATAATTGCAATGGTACTAACTAAATTTTAGATGATGATTTTAGACTGAATAATGATTGCGATACATCTATAGATTGGTAGTAAATGCTGGGGCATTTGCTACTCCCTTGGGGAATATCACTCTCAAGCCACCCATAATCCCAAATAAATTCAGCTTTGTTCTGAGTTTCGATGACTGTAGTAATTTTTGCGAGTTCCCAGAGTTTTGAACAATAAACTTAATCACCTGGAAATTGCTGAGTCATAATTCTCAGCCTCTTGTAATATCATGTTCGGCGAATCTCTGGTAATTGAAATTTCTCCGCATCCCTGTGTCTCTGAGTCTCCGTGTCATGCTTAATGGTAAGTTTTCAACCGGATATGATGTGACATGAATATCCCTGCCTGTCGGAATATGCAACTTATAGAAACATCAGCCCATTGTCCAATCATAAGTTTGTCACAATGGAGATTAGGGAATAATAAATTTAAGTCTGATTGGTTAATCTTAGGTCTTTGTGTAATCAAAGAAACACAGTTTCTTGATTTTTCGGGCTAATTTGAGATTTTCCGTGAAGAGACACTGGGTTTGTTCGGGTATTATTTCTGGCTTTCCCATGTTCCATACTCAATAACCAAACGTATTTCTTGAATCTTTCGGAACTATACATTTACCCGTCGTGTAGTTAATCAATAAGTTGCTGACTTTTTTGGTAATCTGAACAAATGCTCTATCTCAGAAATCTCACTTATCATCCAACCGCTTGCCCTAATCCAATTCTCAACTCCATTAATCTCGATTTGGAATCTCAAAAACTGGGTTTAATTATCGGGCCAAGTGGTTCTGGTAAAAGTACATTGCTGGAAATTTTATCGGGACTCGCAGAACCAACATCCGGATCAATTTTTTGGCGCGAACAGGAATTGATTGCGGAACAGGTGCAGCAACTAGCCGGATTGGTATTTCAGTTCCCCGAAAGACATTTTTGTGGTGGGACGATTTTAGAAGAATTGCGTTTGGGACATCCCGAAATAGGTAGTGAAAGGGTAAAAGAAGCACTCAGCGAAGTCGGATTGGAGCATTTATCACTATCAACACCACCACATGCATTAAGTGGAGGTCAGCAACGGCGTTTAGCTTTAGCTGTACAATTGATTCGCCAACCTCATATCTTATTATTGGATGAACCTACAGCTGGCTTGGATTGGTCAATGCGCCAGCAATTAGTCAACTTATTAGCCAAATTAAAACAGCATTGGACGCTCTTGGTCGTAACACATGATGCTGGAGATTTACTGGCTATAGCCGACCATTGTTGGAGTATTCAGCAGGGAGAACTGCAAATAATAGACCCTGTTGAACTGGAAGCAAAGGTTAAAGAACTACCCCTGTTAAGGTGAACATTTGTACTGACGATTTATAGGGGTTTCAGCACCGCATCCATTAAAAATTGAAGGCAAAAAATAATGCTTGCGTTAAAAATTTAGGTTCTGCGATTAGAGGTAGAACGTAAGAATGGGACTTCTGGCTAGTACATTATTGGTACACCTTAACAGGGGTAGGTTAAAGAACCTCAACCAGCAGCTTAATTTCAAGCTAGACTAAACTTGCAAAATCCAATTGTATATTTTGGTAAGTTGACGATGCACACTTGGCACTGGCGTACTTGGCAAGGTTTGCCTTATCTAACCTGTAGTTTGCTAGAATCTTTTCCCCATGGTTTTTTTACACAGCAGTTTGTGGGTCAGCCACCGCAGGAATTAACGAAGGTATTGGAACCGCAAGCATCTGGTTATCGTTTAAAACAGGTGCATGGCAATATTGTTTTGACACCAGAGGAAATTACTTATAAGTTGGCAACTGGTGGTGATGACGTTGACGGGGATGGTGATACTGCGCTGGTACATGGTGATGGGATTGCTAGCAATATGTCACAGCAAGCTGTTTGGGTAGCGAGTGCCGATTGTACGCCGGCATTGATTGCTGATGTGAAAACTGGTGCGGTAGCGGCAGTACATGCAGGTTGGCGAGGCACAGCAAAAAAAATTGTCCCAGTCGCAATTTCGCGTTTGCTTGCCCAAGGTAGCCAGATGAAGGATATCAGGGTAGCATTGGGACCAGCTATTGCTGGTGAGGTGTATCAAGTGTCAATTGAAACTGCGGCTGAAGTTGGTGACAGTATTTCTTCGGAAACTCATCCCCATAAAATTGTTGCCAGTTTAGTGGAACTGCCAAATTCGCCGATTTTACCCGATCGCGAAGTCGGAAAAGCCCGGTTGGACGTGCGAAGGGTAAATGTCATACAGATGGAAAATATGGGAATTGCCCCAGAACAAATTGCGATCGCACCTTATTGTACTTTCCAGACTCCTGAATATTTCTTTTCCTATCGTCGAGAAAGGGAGAAAAAAGTTCAATGGTCGGGGATAGTGAGCAAATGATCAGCAATTCTAGGAAATCAAATTTGGGCTAAAATTTGCGCGATCGCCTACAGTCAAGATTCAAATTAATTTCAAGTTAAATAATATACCATGCCCACAACCCCTGCTGTAACTAAGGGCACTGTTAAATTATCTGTTCCATGTGGTGAAACTGCTTCTACAAGGGTTGCTGCACCAGCAGCTACAACAGCAGTAATAATTGCCGTCCCTATCTCCCACGTTAAAGAATTAGGACTCAAAATTGAAGTTGGTAGCAGAGTTAATACCAGAAAAATGACAATAGCGCTGGTGACAAACATCACCAACGAACCTTCCCAAGTTCTTGTACTATCGGCAAATTGATACTTGTGCTTTCCGTAATTTTTACCAATTAATGCAGCTAATGCATCTCCCCAAGTCATCGCCATGACTCCGGCAGTCGCGATTGGCACTTGGTCTACTGACAGTGGTCGCCAAAATACTGCAAATAAAAGCGTGACTGAAATGGCAAAATAAATGGTTCCTGGGGAGCTACTGGAGGTATCCATTGCGCTCACAAGTCGGTAACGATAAAACAGGTAATTGAGGAAGATAAAGGAAGCAAAAGGAATAATTCCTATTTCCCAGGATTTAAATAGTGCTAAAACTCCAAAAATCCACATTCCCGCACCAACATGGATGAATTTGCGCGTTAAATCTGGTTTAATTGCAAAGACTCTTCTGAGTGTTTCTCCTATAATTAGAAGTCCTGTGGCGTATGTATAAGAAATGACAATACCAATATAGTCATTTACTGTCATAACACTTGTATTGGTTGATTTTGTTTATTTGGAAATTTGAAAATATATATCTGTAAAAGTCAGTGATTTAAATTAAATCGATAAATCAATCCGTTTTAAATCCTCTAATACTTCCGCCGCAGATTGATAGCGATCGCTAAAATGATAGCAGATCATCTTATCAATGATTGCTGCCAGGGCATCACTCACTTTTGCGAAATTGCGCCATTCCATATTTCCTGTATCTTGGTTGATTGCCAGGGCATGGGGCGCTATTCCTGTTAATGCTTGAATTGCAATCATCCCCAAAGCATAAACATCACTAGATAACCGTGGATGTCCCACAAGTTGTTCGGGTGCTGCATAACCGCGTGTGCCAATGGCAACTGTGGCTAGTTCTGTTTTTTCAGTATTGGGTGGTTGCATGGTTTTGACTGCACCAAAATCAATCAATACCAATTTATGATCTTGAGAATTGCGAATAATATTTTCCGGTTTGATATCGCGGTGAATAACTCGATGTTCGTGGACAAATTTCAGTACCTGCAAAATACTTTTGAGCATTTCAATTAAATACTGTTCATCTTTGGCAGCGTTTGCAGATGATAATTCTTGATGCAAAGTTTTGCCTTTAACGTATTCCTGCACCAAATAAAACTCTTGATTTTCCGTAAAAAATGCCAGTAAATCGGGAATTTGAGGATGTTTACCCAAAATCTGTAAAATCTCAGCTTCCGCATCAAATAACCTGCGGGCAACTTGCATAAATCGAGCATCGCGACGCGCAGGCATTAATTGCTTCACAACACAAGTGGGATTACCGGGGCGTTGTCTATCTTTTGCCAAATAAGTACAACCAAAACCCCCGGAACCTAAAACACGACTAATTTCATATCTACCACTGAGGAGAAAATCACCTGTTTGACGTTGAGGTGTATCAATTACAGCACTGGTGGGTAGAGAAGTATTATCCCCAATACGGGTATTTTCTTTTAATAAAGCACTTAATTGTGCGATCGCTTCCTGTTGTTTCTCAACTTGGAGGATAATTATCCTAGTTTCTATTTGTGTGCGGTAGGTTGAATATGCCATCACACCGACACCAGTCATTAATAAAGCCATGGCTGGAGGTACTAAAGGTATCCAACCAGCTTGGAGAAAGATTAAATAACAGATTCCTAACAATCCGCCCAAACTGGTGCTACCAACTACCAATAAAAATAGGGGATTACGAATTCGCCAAGCGAAAACTCCACCTAAAAGTGCCCAAAGCCATATCCAACCAATTTCTTGCCAATCCTGCCAGTACCAAATTTGGCGTTTGCCATCGAGAACTGTACTCAGTATTTGACTGACTGTCTGGGCGTGGATAAATATGGGAGCAGTACCAAAGGGTTGGTTAGCAAGGGCACTATAGGGAGTAGAAACTCCCCTATCCATACTTGTGGCTGTACTGCCAATAATGACTAATTTATCTTTAATTAAATTGGGATTAACTTTGTTATTTAAAATATCTGTAACGGATACTGCTTGAGCCAAGGAATTGGGATGACGGTAATCAAGCATAATTTGATAACCATCGGCATCTGCATTGACGTAACTACCAGAATTTTTATTTACAGGTGGTATGACTGTTTTGCCAAAAACAATATTCTCATTGGGGAGAAAATTCATGGGAATATTTTCTTTTTGCAGATATATCAAAGACAACAACAGTGCCAACGAATACTGTGTCGTGCATTTTTGGTCGTGGGCAGCCCCATATAATAGACTACGACGAATAATGCGATCGCTATCTGGTGCTAAGTCATTAAAACCAATATTTTCGCTGATAAAATTTGGTGGTGGTGGAATTTCCGGAGCGTTCAAACTACTAAATCCACAAACACCAATAATATTGCTACGATTTTTTACCCCATCTCCAAGATTTTTTTGCTGGGGACGATAAATATTGAAACCAATCACACGAGGTTGGTATGACTCCAACTTTACCAACAATTTATTTACTGTCGCATCCGGTAACGGATATCCCTCACGTTGAATATCATTTTCCGTAACTGTCACTAGTAACAAGCGATTGTCAGGAGTAGTGGCAGTACGAGAACGAATTAAATAGTCGTATGCAGCTAATTCCAGAGGTTGTAACCACTGCAAATAACGTATTCCCGCAATTAAGGCTGTCACACCCACACTCGTAATCAGCAACAACGACAGCTTACCCTGAGGTTTTTGATGTTGGACATCTTGCACTGACAAATCTGTCGGCTGTCTGTCGGCAACAGCAATTTCACCATGACTGTCTTTGACATCCTGCTTGATATTCAAAAAGCGAATTTTTTTGAAAAGTCCAATCATGATGGTTTTGTGGAAACCTAAAGTGGTAGATGTGATGAGTGGCAGGATTAATCTAGATTACCCCAAATACAAATGTAGCAATTCCAAAGGGTATTAAATAAGAAATTATGCCAAAGAAGTCAATGATTTGAATGAAATCTAATTTCCCACTATCCATTCTAGAAACAAACCTAAACGACTGTCTTGACTAGCTTTTGTATTCTGTCTCTCGATATTTGTGGCAATTCGCAATTTCTGAGTCACTGCATATCCCACTGATAGACTAGTTAATCCTGCCTCTGATGAAGTACCGGGTGCAACCCAACTTTGAGTTAGGGAAATATCTGCACCACCACCACGAGACAATACCAACAGCAACTTTGCGCCCAAATTTACCCCACTAGTCGAATATTGCTCCACTTCCAAATATCGATAGCCAATCACAGGTGCAACATTCACATAACTGCCCAAAGGACGCAAATAGTAATTAAAATTAACACCATAGGAATTACGATTACCACTAAAAGCTGTGTGATAATCACCACTGACTGTCAAGCGACTATTACCAATCAAAATATCTTCGACACCTAAATGGACACCACTCCCTTGCCCATTTGTCGAAATATGCGAATAACCAAACCTCAAGCGGGTGGGAAAACTGGGATCATTTCTAATCTCATCTAAAACATTCGGTATTTGCCTCTGCCATCTTTGTAAAACTGGACTATTCTTAATTACTTCTGGACTCAAATCTAAATCTTGTGCTGTCGTAGATGGGGTTTGACACCAAGCTGGATTGAGCGTTAGATAAAAGCTACTACTTAACGCCAATAATATTGATAATCCAGTCTGTGGAAGCTTTTTTAGAGATATGACTTTTACCCATAAATTGTCTACATACATAATTTATACATCAATACGCTTCATCCTCAGTCCGGCAAATTTGTGATCATTAATTTGTCTCCCTATTTCCCTTTCTTTCCATCCTGCGTCTGTTTGATGGCAATTCTTGAGGCGCAGTTGATATGAGTTGCTCGAAAACGTATTGATTTATAGCTAAAGTTTATATTTAAAGACATACCGACAAAAAAGTGGTTCCGCAGAAACGAAACCACTTAATTATTTAACCAATCACTGATAATTTAGCGAGCCATACCATGAGTTGGTGCTGCATCAATTGGTTTTAGGAAATACAGCTTTGTAATTTGCCAAGCATTAGAAAGGTAGTAAGGCAATTTTTGGAAGAATTGCACTGGCTTGGGCGTATTAGAATTGACAATTTCCGTTAATTTATCGTTATTTTGGACACAAACCTCTAAGCGTTGATAGAACTCAGGATGGTCTACATTCAATTTTACCGGGAAGACGCGACCCGCAGTTTCATTCGTCTTTTTAATTACTTCGTATTCAAACTCCCGTGTATTCAACCCCAAGGACTCATAGAACTTGGTACGTTGAATATCATTCAGATACATGGTTGCGAATACCGACAGCAGAAAGAAGCGACACCATAAACGTGCTTTCCAGTCGTTGAGGGTTTCGGGTTGTGCGCGCATGACTGCATCAAAAAAGTCACCGTGGCGGTTTTCATCCTGACACCAGTTTTCAAACCAACGGAAAATTGGATAAATGCGATCGCTGGGATTTGCTTCCAAATGACGGAAAATAGTAATGTAGCGCCAGTAACCGATCTTCTCAGAAAGATAAGTCGCGTAAAAAATAAATTTCGGTTTAAAGAATGTATAGCTACGACTCTTTGTCAAGAAGCCCAAATCGAGCGATAAATTAAAATCCGAAAGCGCCTTATTCAAAAAGCCTGCATGACGTGCTTCATCCCGCGACATCAAGTTAAAACCTTCAGCCAATAAAGGGCTTTTATCTTTGAGACGACGACCAAGTTCTTTATACAGCAAAAAGCCCGAAAATTCAGCAGTGCAGGAACGTTCTAGAAATTCAACGAACAACTGACGAGTTTCCCCATCAATATGATCCCAGGATTGCTCAAATTGCTCATCCCGAACGAAGTGATGGCGATTATAGTCAGCGCGAAACTCTTCGACAATGGCTTTTACCTCATCTTCATTGATAGATAAATCCATCTTTGCCATTTCATCGAAGTCCGTGGTGTAAAACCGGGGTGTCAGCAAAGTTTCCTTCGCTGGGACTTTTGTCCCCGCACGCATTTCTTCAAAACCTGGTTTTTTTAGGGAATCTACCATGTCTAAATTGCTCTTGCTTTTCTTCTGAGTTTTCTACGTTGGAATGCACTACTGAGACATGAGACATGTTCTCATCGGCGCAAGCAACGACAATAATTGTTTAAGTATAAATCTCAGTCTACCAAGGCACGGCACAAAAAAAGGAGGGGAAAAACGTTAAGAGTTGCAACAAATCTTTTCGTTGCCGGAAAAATCATCCAGTTGGGTGATGAGGTTGGGGGAAGTCAATTGGCTAAATACCTCACATACTTAATTATGTAGCGACTAAAATAGAATTGTATATTTTGTAATTATTGCACCAGTTAGAAATTGCGATGATGATCGAAAAATTAACATTTATTTAATATTATTTTGGAGACAAAACAAATGAATATTCAACAGCAGGAAGTTAGAGTCAAAGAACATCAAGACCGCTTGATGATATCTTACATCTTATCTGGGTGCTTCTTTATTGGTTTAGGTGGATTACACCGTATATATAATGGGAAAGTTGGAACTGGTGTTTTGTGGTTATTGACTGGCGGCTTATTTGGAATTGGACAATTTATTGATTTATTTTTAATTCCAGAAATGGTTACAGAACGGGAAATGCAATTACGTTTAAAAGCTGGATTATCGCCATTGGGAGTACCTGAGAATCAATCTGTTGTTGCCGAAAAATTATATAATTCACCAAAAGAAAACTTAATGGTAAGGTTAATTGATGCCGCCGAAAAACATGCGGGTAGACTCACAGTTACCCAAGGTGTCAAAGCGACCGGGGCAAGCTTTTTAGAAGTTGAGAGTACATTAAAAGAGATGCTGAAATCAGGATATGTGCATATCAATAACGACCCCATTACTGGAGCCGTTACTTATCATTTTCATGAAATTGGTTAGTTGTTAATTGTTAGTAGTTAATAATGAATAGCTAATTTGTGGCTGTTAGTTGTTAATAATTAGCGATTATGAAAAACTCACTACATCTTGGTTCAGGAATTAGAGTCAAGTCGCAGTATATATTAACTACACATTAACCATTAACCAAAATCTAATTTCTTCCCAACCATTTTTGACCATTCAAGCGATAGACTAATCTTGATACCAACATGTCCAGGGTTACTTTGCGCTCGTCAATTAAAAATGATTCCAGTGTGCTGGGAACTTTACCTTCATTGCAAGAAAACGCCTTTTTCCCCTGAATATTCTCTTCAGGAAAATATAAGTTAAATTGTCGATAACCGTTTTGCCAACTACCAATTACTTGCCAACACTCACCAAGCTGCACACCTCTGATGGGAATTTGCTGCTTTGCAAATGAGAGTGTTAAATCTCGCACCCCTTCGGATGCGATGGCTTTTTGTAAGGCGGGCACGTAATCTTGCTGCATAAAGTCCAGAAACGGCTTATCCTCCACAGTAGGAGCCTTTTCTTTCTTTGCTGCTGTGGGTTTACCTTCTGCTGCTGGCTTTGCGACTGCTTTCTTTGCTGCTGGTTGGGCTGCATTGGGATTATTTTCTGCGTTTACAGCCGTAGGTTCGGGTGCGTTTGCAGTTGCCATATCTGTTGTTTCGGGTGAGTCAGTACCGGGAACGTTATACCCCGCTTGATTTTGATTATTTTCTTCTGCCATAGCTAAAGTCAATCCTTTGTTTTGCTAATAAGCGTGAACCTGCTGCAAAACGCAACACAAGCACTCACCTTGAGTTTTTTGATTCACTTTCATTTCACTCTAATTGATTTTGCGCTTGGGTTGCATCTACTAGCTTACGGAATAGCATCTTTACCGCTTTAGCAGCAACACGCGATCGCACTAATCGGATCGGCTTCCCGTTAGACTTCTCAGCATCTAAATATTCCCACAAAATTTTTGCTGTCGGGTTATGTAATCTACGGAATCTTGGCTCTAAAATTGAAAATACCCATTGCCGCAATGCTTTTCGACACATAGCGTTAACCGTCGGAAGTTTTTAGCCCTTTTTTATCTCCTGATGCTTCCAGCGATGGAGCCAAACCGAGATTTTTTTGGAATCGTCTCAACGACAAATAAGGCTTTGTTGGCTTTTTCTTGACTTGGTTTGTTTATTTTGTGGGTGCAGGTTAGCTGCGTAGCAGCTAACTAGAAACCCTTTCGCCAACTTGAAAATTATTAGCGTTGGGATTTTCAACAATAAACTATTGTCGCCCCGTCAGTCATTGTACAGTCACCAATATATAGTAATCCTGGCTTTTCTAGTGTTGAACGTACTTTTCTATTGCTGGAATATAAAATTGCTTTGTGATGTACTTATTCAATAAAAAGTATTATTTTATTCTTGTTTTATGTTTTTTTAAGTAATTGCAGATTGTGACAGATGGGTTACAGGATGTGGGTTTAAGGATGCATAAAAAAAAACTCTTAACCGTTTGAGTTCATAGAGGCTAAACACTAGATGGATAGTTGGCTCATCAAACTAATATATAAGAGTAAAATCAATTATGAAATTAATTACGAGTAAAGTACAGATTGAGACAAAAAACTATAAATTGGTTATCTCTCAATTTATTAAACTTTTCCGCACATTGCTTGCTAAAGGTAAAAATGACTCTTTTGAAACAAAGGGAAAAACTTTTCTGACGGAGCAATTAATGTATTTTATTCGCTCAGATCAACCAATAGAAATGATATTACCTGGATTTCCCTGCAAGTCGCCCAATACTAACTCCAAAGTATTTGGCTATTTACCCGATAGAGGAGAAGAGATTGCCTTAACAAATTTAGATAATTTCTGCAAACAAGTACATAAATTTTATCCACCAGGATGTAAGCTCGTTATTTTTAGTGATGGAACAACCTTCTCTGATTTGATTGGAGTTGACGAAGAAACCCAAGAAAAATACAATACTACTCTCAAAAACATTACCAAAGTTAGTCATATTTACTGGGAGTCTTTAGATAGCTTTTTCTCATCATCAAATGGATATGATGCTCTTCGAGAAGAACTCATGAGCCAATATTGTTCTGTTACTAAGCAGCAAGTAGAGTTACAAATTCAAAATGATGAACAAATACGTCAAACTTACCAAGGACTGAAAAATTTTCTGTTTCAGGATAATCCTTGGACTGATAGCAATTTTCCTCAAGCGAAAAAAACTCGTCTCAAGCAAAGTGGTGAGTTTGCAAAAATCATGATTCAACGGAATGATGCATTAACAAAATTACTCTCGGAAAAATTTCCGCACCATATTCGGCTTTCTGTTCACTGTCACAATAATGCAGGTCCAAAATTTGCTGTTCATGTGTTACCCAACGATTATCGTTGTATCACCCCTTGGCATAATGTTGTTGTCAAAACTTCAAACAATCAAGAAATCCTGATGAAGAAAGAAGAAGCTGAAAAATTACCCAACACTACTCTAGTTAAGTGCCACCAACAACCTTGGTATTTCCTACAGTCAAGCGAAGATATTTGGGGTAAATGTGAATTGGAAATTATTAAACCGCCAAGAACTGGAATTCGCATTACTTACCAAGGTAATGATAATCAGACAAAGCCTAGCTGCTCTTGCCTCAATTCAGAGACATTACAAAATCTCTGTTTAGAGTATGGTTTTGTAGTTTTACGAGGTTTCAATATTGAAAGTAAAGAGCATCTTGTCGAGTTCTCATCAGAGTTGGGAAAACCTGTAACCTGGGACTTCGGACCTGTACATACTATTCGTCCGAAAAAAACACCTGATGGTTACATAGCTTCTCGTGAAGCGGTTCCCTTACATTGGGACTTAAGTATGCCACCCTCTTACTTAGAAGCTAGCGGTTGCTATGAAGATTTTACACCTCAGTTTTTTATTCTTTATTGTCATATAGCTCCAGCAAGTGGAGAAGGACAGACCACAGTGGTTGATGGTCGAAAAGTGCTTGAAAATGCAGGCTCTGCAAAAGTTGAGGCTTGGAAACAAGTAGTAATTGATTACTTCACCAAATTTACTTACTACGGAGGTAAACAACGCAGCTATCCATTAATCATGCAACATCCAATTACAGGTGAAGATATTCTTCGCTATCAAGAAGCCTCTAATTCCAATCTCCAAACTTTTGAACTGGACTCAAAAAGTCTACCTCAAGAAGATTTTCAACAACTAGTTGCTGAATTACAAGCATCCGCCTATGATGATAGCTGCTTAATTTGCCACGATTGGCAGCAAGGCGACCTACTTTTAATCGAAAATCATTACATGTTGCATGGTAGGACATCTGCGAGTGATTTGACCGACGACCGAGAACTCTGGCGCGTGCAATTATTACCACACTCACTTCCACAAAAATCTGTATCGGATTTTTCCAAAAATTTAGATTACAAGGAAGTTGCCTAAATGCGACTTGCGAATTCTGATTTTTAAGACAATGACCGACGAAGGTACTCCTACTGCTGCTTGCTTACGCAAAGTTATTAACCCAGTTATAAGGTGCAATACCTTCGCCAAAAATATGAATGGCAAAAACGTTTTTGCCGTCAAGGTTTTCAGCTAAAACAAATATCGGCTTTATCTATTAAACTAAGGCTCCAGAGTCCTTATACATCAAGCTTTACAACATAAAAATGCCGTCCGGGAATATGGGAAGTACTTTTTAAGTTATCTGGAATTTATAAAGCCTGTTTCACTTATACGAAAAAAGCTTACTTCCAGAAGCCTTGATGCTACGTTATCACTCATAAATCTGGCGAAGGTATTGAAGGTGATGTTGATTTTACAGTGCTTCTAAATATCCAATACTGCACAAACAACTTATGGGTAAATTTCGATAGCTGTGCTGTAAACACTGATTTGGAAAAAGTCAAGGAACAGTGGCGATCGCTCACAGAATCATAAGTTTTTAAAGAAACTCATATCTTGCACCTAGCTGTGTAAACACGTAAAAGCGAATATAATGATGCAAAATCTTACAGGAAGCAAAGGCTTGTCGAAAGCAAAAAAAAGGTAATTAATAATACTACAAGCTAACTAATACTACGGGTTCGGATGCCAAAATAACAGATGCTAAGATGCTGTACGTTTCAAAGGGGATGACCGCCATGAAATTGTCAGATTTGCATTGGCAACCGAAAACATGAGAGAAAAGGCGTGAAATATCTGATTAAACAAAGCACTAAGAAAATGCTTGCTCACGCCCAAGATTTAGTGTACACCCTCAAAGAACTGATGCCGACGCAGTACCAAAAAGATAACCTAGAAGCGATGTTGGCGTTATTCTTAGAGGCACAAGGACACCCATTACCTGAACATAGTCAGACAAAATCCCCAAGCGCAATCAGTCGATTTTTAAATATCAATCCTTGGTCAACAAGGGAAATGATTCGGATAATTCGCTCTTCAGTATTACAAAAAGTTATCAATTCATTATCGTCATCAGGCAAAGGGCGCAGACCATTTTTACAAGTAATTATTGACCTGACGACTTTAGAAAAACGTGGCAAATTCCCAGAATTTAGTGATTTAATCAAAGTCTATAATGGTAAGCGTGGTCTCCATCTAGTCGTAGTTTATTTGGTAATAGGACAATGGCGCATTCCTTGGAGTTTTCGTGTTTGGCGAGGTAAGGGAACTCCTTCCCCTGCAATGCTTGGGCTCAAACTGGTTAAACGTTTACCTCTTTCTTTAACTCAACATTTTCAAACAATTATTTTAGCTGACACAGCCTTTGGCAGTGTAGAATTCCTTGAGGGTGTACGTCGGCTTAAATATCATGCTGTTACAGGTGTATCTAGTAGTCGTAAGTTGGCTGATGGCAGATTTTTAAGACGTTTACATCAACAGGGTCAACAGGTTTATTTATTTGGTTTAAATTTCCCCGTTACCGTTTCTTGGTATTACTTAAAACGCGATAATGGCAAACTAGAAAAACGCTTTGTTTTGTCTACTCGTCCAATTAAAGCTTCTACTCTTAAGTGGTGGGGCAAGCGTCGGTGGCAGATTGAGGGGTGGTTTAAAACTGCAAAGCATCGTTTTGGCTTACACCGTTTTGGGCAAGGGACTCTGCTGGGTATGTATCGCTGGCTTATCCTTTCACTGACTGCTTACCTCATTGCCCATTGGACTTATCTCCATTTTCAGGGCGCATCGCCACCTGATTGGGGTCAGGCTGCACAATCTGCCCTTGAATCTATTTTTCCACATATAATTGTGTATCTTCTTTTACTTGATATTCAACGGCTAACTCCCCTTGCACGTAGTCATGGTTTTGACATTCATATTTCCAGGTGCAAGATGTGAGGAAAGATAGTAGACAGATTTACACCGAGTAATCTGTCTACTATTGTCCAGTTTTGATGTAATTATATTAGTCTGCGATCGCTTTAGCTTTGGATGATTCGACTATTTGATTCAATACCTGGGCTACTTGTTGTTGATTTATTAGCTTGACTTGAAGGTGCGAGCAGTATGCTATAAAAAGGCAGAATATATAATCTGGCAGGTCAGTCAAAACACTGTTCATTAGGTAATTCTGACTCAATTTATCGAAACCTTAAAGGCAATACAAGGCATTCAGCCATGAGGAAAGGATGGAAATTCGGGAGCAAACTTCAACCAAATTAGTAATCTACAGTAAACCTGTAAAAATATGGCTGTTCGTCAGCCTATTTTTTGTAATGGAATTTTATATGCTTTTATTTGGCTATGAGATTCCCTCAAACCCTGAGCAAAGGTATCAGTGGATTGTAATTCCTTTTATGGGATTCACCCTGTTCTTCTTCTATTCATGGTTAACGATCATTACCTTGACTTTAGATAAAAAGACAGGAATGTTGAAACTTGAAAAACAGTTGTTGACAAAGACAACTCTTGAAAAACCGCTTGCAGAAATTAGCCAACTTGAGTTAAGTCAGGCAGATGGAGAAGGAACACCAATTCATCCAGTTCATCTGGTTCTAAAATCTGGTGAAAAGTTGCCCGCTTATTCTACCCTTGGCTGGTTTAGCAACTGGCAAATCGAGCAGCAAGAGGTTGCAAATACTATTACACGCTTTCTCGAGTAGCAACAGCATGAGGAAGTTTTACGGACTTAACGAACTGTTAACCGAAGTAGGCGATATACTTTCTGCACTTGCCAGCAGCCTAACATGTCATGGCAGAGGACAGACAAAAGACACTGGTACTGAGTTGGAGATTGAGATTACTCGCCGCCACTGCATTTTGACGTTATGCATAGAAGATTTGCTTCTTTTGTCACCTTGGGTAAGTAGCTAGGCGCAATTAATGGTATAATTGAACGGGAAAATTTCTGAAAGATGTTTCTAGTGAAATAATAGCGATCGCATTTTCATCAATAAATTATCTAAAAAAAGCCTGTTTTTGGCGGAATCTTATTTTTGTTTGCAAGTATCAGCAGAGACTTTGGTGACTTCAATTGTAGTAAAAATCTCTGTGGACACAGATCAGAAATGAAGCAAGCACTACAAATTTGCGATTACGGCAGAATTTATAGATAATCTATGATGATCTATAAATATATCAAGCATCTTGACTATAGAACAATACGTTCAGTTAAGGCTGTCAGTCAATCGATTTGTTGAGAACAAAGACTTGGGGGATTCTCCCCCAAACTCCCGATTGGGAAAAGTTAACGGGGAGATGTTCTTCCCGTCAAACTTTGGACGGTTGCGTTCCCAAGTCTCCTCCAAAAAAGTCGATTTGTTTTGTTTACGGCAGATTTATATTCTTAACTGAATTGTATCGGACTCTAGAAGAGTCCAGCATGAAATTGTCACTATAAATAATATTCTCAATAAAATTCTCAGGAATGGTTGAGTTGATAGACTGAAATCGGTAAGATTTACCTTTATTAAGTCTGATACCGTGGGGGGCGTTATTATGTCGAATGTCGAATTAGATGCAAATCGCGAAGAACGGATTAAAAGTGAGATTCTTATTGATGCTGAGGATAAGGAAGACCGCGCAATGGGCTGGTATTATTATCTAGATGACAGTCTTAACTTTCCCTTTAATGCCAAATGGGCAAAAAAAGGACGCAAAGGAACTGCACCGGAAAAGGATGTTGAGGTTTTGGGTATGGCTACCGAGGAAGAATGTTTGCGTGACATGCTTGTGGAGGTAGTAGAAACTGGCGGTAGCGATGATGATGTCGAAATTGCCAAGTTAAATGATTTAAAAGTGCTTGACGCTGACAGCGATACTCAGGAAGCACTAAATGATTGGTATTATTGGGTGGCTAGAGGATATAAGTTTTAATAATCTCCAGATTCAGGAGTCATATCATGTCCAGTTGAATACTTATTATTAAAACTGACACGGAGACTTAGAGACGGGGGGACGCGGAGAAATTTTAATTGTAAGCCTCCGACTAGGTGAGTTTTTTCGCCGCTAGCAACAAATGAAACAAACACCTTTTGATTGTTTAGCTAAAAGCCTTGCTCTATAAGGGTTTTGAAATGTGTTAGTTAGAAGTGGTTAGCCGCACATGATATCAGAATAAATTATTTTTGGTAGATACATGAGGTACCCGCAATTTCTGATTTTGCGGGTATATTTTTAGGGAAATAAAAAATCTCGAAATTATGGTATTTAGAATCTTAAGTTTAGATGGAGGAGGAATAAGGGGAATAGTAGCAGCAAAAATGCTGGCTGCAATTGAAAAGGAAATTCAACAACCTCTGAATGAGTATTTTCACTTGATTGCCGGAACCTCCACTGGCTCTATTTTAGCAGCAGCGATCGCACGAGGTTGTAAAAGTGAAGAAATTGTCGAACTCTATCAGCAAAAAAGTTCAATTATCTTCCCCTACAAAAAAAGACTCACCCTCAAACGTCTGCCTTTACTTTTCAAACATGGTATTTCGGCTCCCAAATTTTCCGATACAGGTTTAATCCAAGTTATGCAATCGGCTTTTGGTGATACTACCCTTTTTGATATTGTCTCACCCTTATTACTAGTAATTTCTTTTGACACCATCGAGCGTGAACCCATCTTTTTTAAAAATTGGCGACAAGACAAGGGATATGGCAACATTCCCCTGTGGGAAATATGCGTTTGCTCGGCTTCTGCACCAACTTATTTTCCTGCACATCGACTAGAGAAAAGAGTGAGTGGAAATGCCCAAGATGGATTAAAAAATACAATTATTTTGGATGACGATGCTGCTTCAGTGAATGACGTTTATAACAACACCCAAATTAGAATTATTGATGGTATGGGTAGTGGGCAAACTCGGACAATCACCAAGTACATCGGCTCATTTCGACAAGCAATTGTTTCCCCAGATTGGGAGCAAATTCCCGATAGAACATCTGTTTACTCCATTAAATCTGCATTTTCAGCTATTGATGGTGGAGTTGCAGCCAACAACCCATCAAGTTGTGCGATCGCTGAAGCCTTAAAATTAGGATATAAGGTGGAGGATATCCGCATTCTTTCAATTGGTACAGGTGAGCGCACACGAGTAATTCCTTACGAATATGCTCAACATTGGGGTTTAATTCAATGGGCACAACCCTTAATTGGCGTATTATTTGATGGCTCTTCGGAAATTTATGAATACATCACCAAGCAAATAGCTCATGAGCGTATTTTACGACTACAATTTAAACTTGATCGCGATTTAACTGGTAAGCGTTTAAGTGACGATATTGATGATATTAGTCCCGATAATATTCACAATTTATTGGAGGCAGCACAAGTTTACATGAAACAACCAAAAATACAATTTTCTCTCCAAAAATTTTTACAAAATGCTGAATAAAAATATCCCTAAATTCTCCAAAAGGTTAGATATATGAATATATTCATAAACATTTAATTAAATTTATGGATGTTTAAAATTCTATATAATTAAAATCAATATACGCAAATATACTAGGTATAGTTTGTATCTTTTTGTGTTAGGAAGAAAATACAGTCACAAAATACATTATCCAAAGGTATACAGTATGAAAATAATGATTAAGGGAAGTATAACAACTGCTCTCGGTTTATTGCTATGTATGTCAGGGGCAAAAGCCGAGGAATTAAAGATAACAAAATTAAGGCTAACTAGTCAATCTCCTAGGAATTCAATTCAACTTTCATCACCAAAAAATCATCAGAGTCAACCGTTAAGTGACGCAATTATTTTTTTAGATAAAAAACTGGCACTTGCGGCGAAAAATCAAAATAATATAGTCAAACAATTAAATGAGAAGCCAAATAATTCAACTACTCAAAACTCTGCAAAAGATATTGCCAGTTTTTTACCTGTGGATACACCTGTAGTTAGTTTCATCAGTATTAAACCGGAAAAATGGGATAATTTGACTCGCTTTCATTTGTTCCATATGGCAAAGCAAACAATATTAAAATTCATGCCCCCAAATGTAAGTTTCAACTATGCAAGAGACATACAATCTTGGCTAGGAGAAGAAATCGTATTTGCTTTCATGCCTAAAGTTGGTAATAATCCGGCAACGATGGAATCGACTGCCGTGATGGTATTTCCCATTACCAACGACATGCGAGTAGAGTCATTTTTGAATGAAGTCAAAAAAGATAAAGACAAGGTAAAAATCCGCGAATATCAAGGTGCGACAATATTTGAAATTAAAACAAGTACATCAGCACAACCCCTACCAAAAAAAGCTACTAAACAGCCAGTAATATCATTACCAGAATCATTAAATAAACTTAAAAGTAGACGACAAAATAATTTAGCGATCGCAACTTTTCCAGGTTATGTCGTCTTAGGATTTGATAGCAAACCCTTGGAAAAATTAATTGACACCAAGAATGGGAAAATTGCTAATATTAGTGCCAAACCAGAATTACAAACATTAATTCAGCAACATCAAGCGCCAGAAGTATTATATTCCATGTACCAAAACCCAGTTGCTTACATGCTTTTACTTCAAGATTTAATTAAAGATTTAGCTCAAGATTTGCCTGCTGAGTTAAGTAGCACTTTGCCATTATTGGGTTTTGACAATATTAACCTCGAACAATTAAAAGCATACAAAAGCATTAACAGTTACCTGCGCTTACAGCCAGAAGGAATGCGTTTTCAGGCTCAAGCTTACATGGCAAAACCAACAAGTAAACAGAAAACATCCACTCTAGGAACAGGCGTACATTCTACAGTGCTACGTACACTATTATTTGGTAGTTCCTATACAGAAGCCAATCCGCCGAAAATGGGTGCTCCCAGTGAAAAGCAGCTAAAATCAGCTAAGAAGGCAGTCAGCAGAAGAGAACAACTGATGATGTCTCGAATGCCTGCTGCCACATATTCAGCAATCACAGGTAGTAACATTAACTTATATTGGCAAGCACTATCCCGTGGGTTTGAAACAATACCCGAAGTCAAAAAAGGGTTAGCTGATTTTCGTAATTTTGTCCGCACTACCACTGGTTTGGATTTTGATAAAGACTTTATTGGCTGGATGGATGGGGAATATGGATTTTTCACTTTCCCAACCAAGGGAGGGTTGTTTAAATTATTTAGTCCCAATGCTAATTTCGGTGTTGGTTTAATTGTCAAAACCAGTAATCGTAGTGTTGCAGAAAACACTTTAAATAAATTAGAGCAACTAGTTAAATCCTCCAGTAATGGTGAAGCAACTATTAAAAATAGTGATATTAAAGGTAAAAATATTACCAGTTGGAATGATAGAACAGGTTCTTTTAGCCCATTTGCCTATAGTTGGATTGAGCAAGATACATTACTTCTCACCACTGGATTTGGTGCAATCACAGATTTAGTCCCCAAACCCTATGTACAGCTATCTGATACTTATAATTTTACGACTGCAACAGATTCACTTCCCTACCCGAATCAAGGTTATTTTTACATGAATATGGGTTCTTCCCTATCCTGGATTTATGGTTTGATTCCCCAGGAATATCAAAAAAACGAATTCTTCAACATCTTTAAACAGACAGTTGGTTCAATTTACAGTCTCTCAGCTACCATATCTCTAACCCCAGAGACAGAGCAGATAGATATGTTGATGGTATTAGCACCAACTCGGGAGAAAAAATAGGAACAGGGCTAAAGATAGGGGTAACTCTTCATTTCCTTACCCCTATACCCCAGTAAACATCAGCTAAATACATTAAAATTTGCCTTACCTTGTTGCTTGGCACGGTACATGGCAATATCAGCATCTCGTAGCATTTGTCCAGGTTCGTCGTGATGATTAGCACTTAGAGTGATACCAATGCTTGCAGTAGTAATCAATTCTTGCCCATTTAAATGCAGTGGTTGCTTTAATGTATTTTGAATGCGTCTGGCGATCGCACTGGCTTCGCTCGCATCCTTAATATCCTCCAATAATACCGCAAACTCATCACCACCAAATCTGGCTACCGTATCACCACTTCGCAAACAGGAATGCAACCTTTGCGCGATCGCTACTAGTAAATCATCCCCCATTCCGTGACCGAAACGATCATTTATCCCCTTAAAACCGTCTAAATCTAAAAATAAAACTGCAAAATGAAAATTATTCCGACGCTTAGCACGTTCAAACGCTTGCCTCAGTCTATCTAAAAATAAAACTCGATTTGGCAGCGATGTTAAGGCATCATAAAACGCATTGCGTAATAACCTTGCCTCCATTTGCTTGCGCTCGGTGATATCTTGAAAAGTCAAGACAACACCAGTAATATTACCATTGCGATCGCGAATTGGAGATGCATTGTCACCAATTGGAATTTCCCTACCATCTTTGGCAATCAAAGTGCAATTATTTGGTAAAGTCACAATCTGACCTTTTGTAACCACTTCTTTAACAATAAAATCAATCTCTTCACCTGTATCTTTATCAATTAAACATAATGCATGTGTAATATCTTTACCAATTAGTTCTGATTGTTTCCACCCAGTTAGTGCTTCTGCCACTGGATTGATCATCTGCATACAACCACTAGTATCAGTGACAATTACTGCACTACCTATGCTGTTAATAACTGTTAGCAAATGCTGGTGCTCTAAGTGGAATTTTTTTTCAATATGATGTTTATATAAAGCCATCTCCACAGCAATATGTAAATCCTTTTCTGCAAATGGTTTAATAATGTAACTAAATGGATCACGCAAAAGATTTTGATGTGAATTACTTTGTGCTGCGTACTCTGTTAAATATAGTACGGGTACATGAAAGTTCTTCCGGATAAAATCCCCAGCTTGTACGGCATCAACTGCACCTGTCAAGCAAATATCCATTAACACTAAATTCGGATGCGTTTCTGCAACTTTTTTAATTGCGCCTTCACCTGAGTCAGTAATTTCCGGAACCGTATACCCTAACTTTTGTAAACTATTCCTAATATCAACAGCGAGGACTTGTTCATCCTCAACAACTAGGATTTTCGGGCAGTCCATGCTAAATTCACCTGTTTTTTAAGGTTCGGATGCTGCTATTAATGTGAAGCTAATCTTAAGGATGTCAATTGTATCATAATTTTATTTATTTCCAAAAGTCGAAACTGTTGTGTAATTAATTGACTAAAAAGCCAAATTTACACTATCTTCTGCAATATTAATTGAACTTTATCGAATAAAACTGCGTCTGTTGTAACCTCAGATAGAACAATATATTGCGATTAACATAAATCCTTGTCAATCCTTTGTCAATATTTATTTACTACCTTGGTATAAAAAAATTATTTTTCTCATAAAATCTTTAATAAAACATTAGATATTTTAAAGAATTGGCTGCATCGAAATCGAGATATATACAGATAAATACTCTTTATTCAAGTGCAAATTGCTACTTTAAGCCTGAAATCAAAAAAGATGCACTATATGCCAATAAGCTTTTGAACAATAGAATATGGAAGAATACTTAGTAGATAATCTAAATACAAAAATGCTTGTTTTAATACAATTTTTAAGTATCAAATTTTTATTTAATATGATGTTAGTTCAGCCAATAAAAACTTACCGATTCTCAGAGGCTATTTATCAACTAAACCTTAAAAACAAAGTAACCCGATTTTTCGCACAGGATTGCACTTAATACTTGCTTTACAAATCCTCTCTCAGTCGAGCGGCATAGAGATTACAGTTAACTCCTGTGGAACAACCCTCCTGATTCCAGACAAGAGACATGGAAGTGTCCCTGAAGGTTTTCATCGAATGATACTAAGTTGCACTCAGATATAATACCCGGTCATTGCGACGTAGGAAGCAATCTCATTGACTCCAAGTACTACGACATAACGCAACTTGGTATGAGATAGCAACTGCGGTATGTAAGGCAAATCTCAGAGGCTTGGTGTCTGCACAATCAGCAATAGTCTATTTATCACTCAGCCTAAATAGAAAAAGCCTACTAAATGTAGGCTTTTGATTCATAGCCCAGGTTAAAAACCTGTAGGCAATAAGGGGATAAAGGAAAAACTACTTGATAGCAACTTTTCCGCCAGCTTCTTCGACACGTTTTTTCGCATCTTCAGCTTTTTCTTTGGCAACACCTTCAAACAACGCCTTGGGTGCAGCTTCTACCAAGTCTTTTGCTTCTTTCAAACCTAAACCAGTCAATTCACGTACAATCTTGAGGACTGCAATCTTCTTATCAGCAGGAACAGATTCAAGAATCGCATCAAATTCAGTTTTTTCTTCGGCAGCTTCAGCAGGTGCCGCACCAGGTGCAGCCATCATCATCATGCCACCAGCAGGTGCAGCAGCACTAACACCAAATGCTTCTTCGATTTGCTTAACGAGTTCAGATGCTTCGAGGAGAGTTAAGCCTTTGAGTTGTTCTAAAATTTGATCGGTTGCAGCAGACATTTTTCAAACTCCTGTAAATTGATATATTGTCGTGAACTGTTTATCGTTATTGGTTAATGACTAATGGCTAGTAGCAACTAGTTGATTGACAGTAAACCAACCTCTAATTACCGATTACCCATTACTGATTAACTATTAACCATTAACCACTCACCTTTTATTCAGCAGCGCCTTCTTTATCTTTGTCAGCGACAGCCTGCAAAGCACGTCCCAGAGAACTGGGTACTTCGTTGATACCCACAGCAAGCTTGGTTGCTACGCCGTTAATAGCACCAGCAATTTGTGCCATGAGTTGTTCCTTGGATGGCAAGTCTCCCAAAACTTTGACATCTGCTTCTTTCAGCAGTTTGCCATCCATAACACCACCGCGAAGCTTAGTTTTGTCTTTGGTGGCTTTTTGGAAATCTTGATATGCTTTAATTGCTGATGAAAAGTCTTCTTTTACCAGCAGGAAGGCATTGGAACCCTGGAGGAGTTCCGATAAGGGCTGCCATTTTTCTTGTTCTTGAATGGCGATACCCATAAAGGTATTTTTTGTTACTTTGCAAACTGCTCCACTAGGGCGCAATTTACGTCTCAAGTCGCTAATCTCGGCAACTGTCAACCCTTGATAGTCAATTACTAGTGCTAAGGTTGACTCACTCAAAGTATCTTTGAGTTCAGTAACAATCTCTTTTTTATTCGCAAGTGTTCTGCCCATGTTTTTTCACCTCCTTAAGATATTTTGGATTTTAGATGTTGGATTTTAGATTTTTCCAAAACTCAGTCTCTTGCCAAACAGAACCAAAAAACAACAAACCCCGGCAATTCAAGCCAGGGTTTTAATTCGAGGTCGATTTTTAATCGTAACTACTCCGCACAAATTAGCTCTCATACTTTCCTGAATTGGGAAAGAGGCAATTCGTTTGGTGTAAACCTCGGCAGGATATTAAGTTGATAACACCTGCTGTCTCTGGCTACTTATTCAGTTTTTGGTTTTGAGTTTTGAGTTTTGGATTTTGGATGAACCTAAAATCCAATCCAAAATCTAAAATTTAATTGGCTTAAGCCATTTTCAAGTCGCGAAGGGCGTTGACATCAACACGAATTGAAGGTCCCATTGTGGCAGAAACGTATACAGTTCGCCAGTAGCGACCTTTCGCACCTGAAGGACGGTTGCGATCGATAGTTTCTTGCAATGCCTTCAAGTTTACCAGTAAATCTTCAGGCGAAAATTCTGCCTTACCAAACATAACATGGACAATACCAGTTCTGTCTGCCCGAAATTCTAGTTTACCTGCTTTGAATTCTGCGATCGCACTTGCCAAGTCAAAGGTTACTGTACCACCTTTGGGGGAAGGCATCAAACCACGGGGACCTAACATTTTACCAAGCTTCGCTACCTGTGGCATTACATCCGGTGTGGCAATCAGCTTATCAAAGTCCATTCGACCTTTGGCAATTTCATCAATCAGTTCTTCTGAACCAACGATATCAGCACCATTATTAGATGCTTCGGTTACTTTCTCACCTCGGGCAATTACTGCGACACGCACAATGTTTCCTGTGCCTTTGGGTAATGCTACCGTTGTCCGTAATTGTTGGTCAGTATATTTTGGGTCAATCCCTAGACGGATATGTGCTTCCGCAGCTTCAGCAAATTTTGCTGTTGCAGTTTCTTTCAAAAGCGCAAGAGCGTCTAAAGGTGCATAATCTTTATCTTCTACTTTGGCAAGCAAAGCCTGCATTCGACGCGATACTTTCTTTGTCATTTTCTCTCCTGGGGTAGTTAACGAGAACAATACTCTCCCCCGATATAATTGTTTTTTGTGTCAATTGCTACTTGGTAATTGTTATTTATTGGTAGTTAATGAGTGTCCTGATTAACTATTAAACCCTAACTAGTTACCACTAACTATCAACTAATCTACAACCGCCACACCCATATTTCTTGCAGTGCCTTCGATAATCTTCATTGCTGCGTCGATATCGTTAGCATTTAAGTCGGGAAGTTTGGTTTGGGCAATTTCTTTTAACTGGTTTTTGGTAATTGAACCAACTTTTTTCTTGTTGGGTTCGTTGGAACCAGTTTCAATCTTAGCCGCTTTCTTGATTAGTATCGAAGCAGGGGGAGTCTTGAGAATAAATGTAAAACTCCGGTCTTCAAATACCGAAATTTCTACAGGAATAACCATCCCAGCCTGATCGGCTGTTTTCGCATTATATTCCTTGCAGAACATCATGATGTTAACACCGTGTTGACCCAGTGCAGGGCCAACTGGCGGTGCTGGGTTGGCTTTACCTGCGTTCAAAGCCAACTTAATGACCGCTACAACTTTCTTCGCCATTTTGTTTTACTTAGCTCTGTTTTTCAACCTGGTTGAATTCCAATTCGACTGGTGTATCCCGTCCGAAAATTGAAAGTAAGGCTTTTAGTTTACTCCGTTCTGGACTAACTTCAATCACTTCTCCTTCAAAATCCTTAAATGGACCGGAAAGTACAATAATTTTATCACCAGCCACCATGTCAATTTTGACTACTGCCTCTTGCTCAGTAGTCTGCTTGAAGATACGCTCTACCTCAGAATGACTAAGGGGTAATGGCTTGACATGTCCTCTTCCTCTTCCGGCTCCGCGTTTTTGCTCGGCTCCGACAAAATTGATTACATGAGCGGTGTTGCGTACTACCTGCCACACGTCATCATCCATTAGCATCCTCACCAATACGTAACCGGGAAAAACTTTTTCATCGGTTTCGTGGCGACTACCATCCTTACGAATTTTTAGTGCTTTGGTTTGAGGTATCTCTACTTCAAGTATCTTATCAGCTACATCAAAGGTTTGAATGCGCTGCTCTAAGGTCGTTTTTACACGCTTTTCACACCCTGAGGCAACTTGTACTGCATACCAACGAGCTTCTTTCAAATTCGCTAGTTGCTCTGTCTCTTCAGAATGTTGCGCTGGGTTACGTTCTTCATCTGTTGCAGAAGTCATCAGAATACCTGTTTTGCTGCCCACGTAAAGAATTTATCCACTAAAAATATTAACGATGCGGAGAGTGTGACCATTAACAATACGGCTGCGGATTCGCTTACCAATTGTTTGCGACTAGGCCAAACTACTTTCTCAAATTCCTCTTTAGTTCCATCGATAAAGTTACCGACACTAAACCCACCTGAGCTTTCTGGCATTTCTGCTTCGTTCTTTTTGCTCACGGTTATTCATCCCCCGTTTCAACTAGATAACAATACTCTATACTCTAATGTTTTAATTTTAGTTTTGACTTTCCCATTTTAGGGCTTAGCAGTGCAAATTAGTATTTGCAGCCTTCACTTCTATATCGAGTAAAAGCTGCAATCATGAAAGTTTTACCTAAAAATTCTATTTAAAATTCTACCCGAAATTCCACACACTTGCCCTCTTTGCAGTCTATGTAGATGTTTCGGGCTAATTTTGCACTAACTAGGTATTGTAGTAACAGAGCGCGCCCTGGAGGACTTGAACCCCCGACATCAGGTTTTGGAGACCTGCGTTCTACCAACTGAACTAAGAGCGCTCGATTTATCTCGAATTTAGTTCTCGAATTCAGTTATTGCGCTGAACTTTTAAGATTATAACGCAATTTGGCATTTTTGTTAATAAATTTTTGTCGAGGGAACTTGCTTCGTAGCTTTGCTCTGTTCCATTCTTGTCATCTCCCATATTGTAGATAATCTACAAGGGGCGGTCAAACCGTTGTTTAATCCGGGTTGCTTTACCTACACGATCGCGTAGATAGAAAAGTTTGGCACGGCGAACTTTTCCGCGACGGATGACTTTAATATTGTCGATGCGTGGTGAATGAATTAAAAACACCCGTTCGACACCAATGCCTTGGAAGACACGACGGACAGTAATTGTCTCGTTGATGCCCCCATTGCGTTTGGCAATGACAACACCTTCATAGGGTTGGATCCGGAATTTCTCGCCTTCTTTGATTTTTACGCCGACTTTAACGGTATCGCCGACGTAGATATCAGGCAAGTTAGACTTGATTTGTTCCGCTTCGATTGAGCGGATGATTTCTTGAGCGTTCATTAGTTTTAGAGAAAAACTCACGATCATCAATAATAAATCGACAAATAGTTTTTAGTCCAGTTATTTTAGATTGATGAGTTTCCGGTAAAGAAACATTGAAGTTGAATTGTATAACAAACAACTGTTGCCTAGGTGTGAGGTGTATGAAGTTCACCGTTGTCATTACAACATATAATCGCTTGGAGTTTCTCAAAAGGGCAATTGCTTCTGCTTTGGAGCAAACTATTCCTTGTGAGGTGGTGATTGCAGATGATTGCTCGTTAGATGACACGCAAAGCTATGTGGAGGGTTTACAGCAGCAATTATGGCAAGGTGGAGATTCGCGGCTCGTCTACCATCGCAGCGTCACAAATATGGGACATGCGGCAATGGTGAATGCCGGGGTGGAAAGAAGTAGTGGTGATTGGATTAAGTTTTTGGATGATGATGATTATTTAGCGGCAAACTGTTTGGAGGAGATGGCAAAAGCGATCGCTCTACGTCCTCAGGCTGTAATTGCTTCTTGTGTGGCTGCTCAGGTAAATGAAAATGAGGAAGAATTGAGTCGCACTGACGAACTTGGTCCTGGTGTCGCGTTTTATGTACCGCAAGCCGATATTCATTATGGGATGTTGATGGAATTTCTCCCCTTTGGTACGCCAGTTCAAGTTGCTTGTAGTCGCGATGCTTTTTTACAAACTGGGGGTTGGGACTCAAATTTAAATACTAATTGCGATGATATTGATTCTTGGATTCGGATTGCTCAGTTTGGGGATGCGATTTTTCTCAATCAGTGTCTAGCTTACCGCACGATTTGGACTGGGGCTTGCAATCAGAAGTTTTCTTTCTTTCAACGCTTGGATACCAATATCTTGATGAAGGAAAAGATTTATGCCTTAGTTAATGCCAAACATCATGGCAATATTCCCACTTTGAAAGATACGCGAAATTACTTGCGTTTGCATTGGACTTTAGTAGCAATTAGAACAAGAAATATTAGTCATGTTCGGAAAATTATCAATACATCCATTTTGTCTCTGCAAGCTTGGAAATTATTAATTATTGCTAATTTGGTGCGGCGATCGCATTGTCGGAATTTACATCTGCGTAAAGTTGTGCTAATTGATTAGCTCTTTCTTGTCAGCACTTAAACTTATGCAAATCACTATTAATGAAGTTTATGGTATCTATAAATACTGAGTATTGTAAATAAATCACGAAGTACAGAATAAACCAAGAGTACAAAATAATAGACATAATCGACAAGTATCATAGATAAAAGTCTATCTATCTTCATCAAAAATTAACTGTTAAATACAAAGCTAAATTTGAAAAAAAAGCATAATAGGTAGAGATTT
Organism: Calothrix sp. NIES-4101; assembly: GCA_004296455.1. Lineage (GTDB taxonomy): Bacteria > Cyanobacteriota > Cyanobacteriia > Cyanobacteriales > Nostocaceae > Brunnivagina. The sequence continues at coordinate 562,978 of AP018280.1, read as the reverse complement.
CAGCTATATTTCTCAATTGAGAGCATCACAAATTGAAAATTCAAAGATTTTTTAGAGTCCGCAGAATTATTGATTGTGAAGTAGAAGTATATTAATTTCACATCAAGATTTTTGCAGGTACTAGTAAATATAGGCATTGATAGTGAATATTCTTATGAGAAGGAGAACGATTGAGGATATTTGGCGTTCTCATAATTACTAAATATAACTAAGTAGGTGTTTATGCGAATAGTGCATATATTAAATCATGTCCGCGAAATCGGTAATGGTATAGTTAATGTTGCTATAGATTTAGCCTGTCTGCAAGCAAAATCAGGTCATAAAGTAGCGGTTATCTCCGGTGGTGGGGAATACGAAAAATTATTGAAAAGTTTCGGAGTGAAATGTTATCGCCTAAATCAGGGGCGGACTCCAGCAAATATGCTGAAAGCAACGATTGCTTACCGAGAAATTATCGAGGAATTTCAGCCAAATATTGTTCATGCTCACATGATGACGGGGGTAGTATTGGCAAGCCTGTTGCGGTTTGGCTATGACTATGAACTTGTATCGACTGTACATAATGAATTTCAGCGTAGCGCCATCCTGATGGGTTTAGCGGATAGAGTCATTGCTGTCAGTCAAGCAGTTGCAGTCAGCATGGAAAAACGCGGTATTTCCAAGCACAAATTACGAGTTATATCTAACGGTATCTTAGGTACTCCACGTTTTGTACCAAGTGATTGTATCCCAGAAACTTTGCAGCATCCTGCGATCGCTACAGTATCTGGTATATATAAACGTAAAGGAATTGGGGAACTCTTAGCAGCTTTTGAGCAAATTAGTGGTGAATTTCCGCAAGCTCATTTATATATAGTAGGTGATGGTCCAGATCGAGAGTATTTTGAAGCGCAGGCAAAAGCGAGTGCCGGCGCCGACAGGATTCATTTTGAGGGATTCCAGAAACAACCGCAGAGGTATTTACTATCTTGCGATATATTTGTGATGGCATCATATCACGAGTCATTTGGACTAGCGATCGCAGAAGCACGGGAAGCAGGCTGTGCAATTATTGCTTCCAATGTGGATGGGATTGCTCAAACTTTAGATGGTGGCAAAGCTGGGATTTTAGTCCCACCAAAAAATAGTCAAGCGATCGCATCCGCTATGTCAGAATTATTAAGTGATCCCCATACACTTCAGGAATGGAAACTCCGAGCTGGTGAAAACCTGGAATGGTTAAGTGTTGCCCGTGCTCATCAAGAAACCTTGGCACTTTACCGTGAATTAATCACTAACTTTAAGGAAAAAGTTTCCTCAATTTCCCCAACCGATATAAAAACGACTTTGCCCAACCAAAATCAAGGAAATCGTGCAGCGTAGTATAGAAGCAGGGAATAATAAACAGCGTTAGCAACGTCGCCAGGGATAAGCCGGAGAATACGACTACACCTAAAGGCTGAAGAAATTCCGAACCTTCACCAATTCCCAAAGCCAGAGGGAACATACCCAAAACGGTGGTAATAGTAGTCATTAAAATCGGACGTAACCTTTGGGGCGCAGCTTCTAGAATCGCAGTACGACGATCAATTTTTTTGCGTTCTCGAAGTTGATTCGCAAGCTCGATCATAATAATGGCATTGTTAACTACAATCCCAACTAGTAAAACCGCACCGACGACTACTGTTGCCCCGATAGCAGTTTTGGTAATGTAAAGTCCAAAAATTCCTCCAGTTAACGCTAAAGGAATTGTAAACATAATTACCAAGGGGTCAACGAGTGAGTTATATTGCACTGCCATGACAACAAAAACGAGAAACGCAGCCAATCCGCCCAATACCCAGATGGAACTTTGCAGTTGCCGATTTGATTCCACTGCGGCGCTCGGTAAAATAGATATACCTTCAGGTAAATTCAAAGAGTTAACCACACTATTGACTTGGTTAATTGCGTCACTCAAACTCGCACCCTCATTTAAATTACCGGCAATAATAAAAACTTGACGTTGGTTAATGCGTTGAATTTCCCCTGGTGCTTCCCCTTCAACAATATTAGCGACATCACTCAATCGGATTTGACGATTGTTTGAGGTAAATAGGGGTATTCTTTGTAACTGTGAAGCGGTTTGTACTGATTTTTGATCTAACTGCACTCTTACATCTACCAAACGATTTTCACGTTGTAGTTGTGTGGGGGTACTACCTTCAATCGCTGTTTGGATTGTATTGCCGATTTCTTGGGCTGTTAACCCCACATTGGCAACTCTTTCCCAATCGGGAAGAATTTGAATTTCTGGTTGTCGTGCATCTGCGTCGGGGCGAAATCTGGCTGAGGTGACACCTTCTTCGAGTGCTGCGAGTAATTCTCTCCCTGCTTGTTGTAGTGCTTGGGAATTATTACCTTGTAAAATCACATCCACATCTGCGCCCCTGGTGGGAGAATTGTTCAGAATCAAACCCCGCACTTGTCCAGGAGAAATACGCAAACGAGTTCCTGCTAAGTTGAGGGTGTCAAATTCGCGGGTGACTTTTTCTGCATAAGCTTCGACATCTGCCCCAGGTTTGAGTGTAATCGTGCTAGAACTCCGCAAAGGATTGGCGGTGGTACTGCTACCAAATAAAGCCCCTCCCGAAGTGGAGAATACATACTCAGTTTCGGGTTGCGCCAACAGAATTTTATCTACCGCATCCATGACTTGGCGATTATCTTCCACTGGTGTACCCGGAGGAAATTGCGCGATCATATTTGCTTGTCCAGTATTAATTCGGGGTAAAATTTCTTGAGGAATTTGCGGTGCCATCCACAAACTACCTCCACCCAAAATCATAATAATGAAAGCAATGACTAAAAAACGAAACCGCAGCACGTTCACCAGAAAATTATGATATCCCCTAGTGGCAGCATCAAATCGTCGATTAAACTCTTTTAGTAACCATATCTTCCCAATTCGGCTGGAAAATGGCCAAGCTAGCATTCGCGATGTCATCATCGGTACAACAGTCACGGCAATCAAAATTGAAGCTGCAACCGCAAAACTAATAGTCAGAATTAATTCGTTAAATAATAAGGAAATAAAGCCACCAATCAGCAAAAATGGTAAAACAGCCACCAAGTTAGTACTCGTGGAGGCAATTAACGCAGATTCAACTTCTTGACTGCTTGTTTGTGCTGTTTGGAGTAATTGCTGTTGACTCAGATTTGCTTTACTATCCTTACCCGGAGTCATTCCCACACCCTCTGCGATATTCTCCAGCATCACAATCGAGTTATCGACAACAATACCCACACCCAAAGCCAAACCACCCAAGCTAAATATATTCAGCGACAAACCAAATAACCCCATCAAAATAATTGCAGCCATTGTCGCTAAGGGAATAGCAAGCACAATTATCAGAGTTTGTCGCAATGAACCTAAAAATAATAGTACTGCGATCGCAGCTAACCCAGTTCCGATTAACCCAGAACTAACGACGTTAGCAATAGAATTACGAATAAACTTAGATTCATCCAAAGTTGGTGTAAGTACCATCCCTTCAGGGATTAAACCACTTTGTCTTAGTTCGGCAATCCGCTTTTTCACACCATCCACAACGTCAACGGTGTTCGCATCAGGTTGCTTACGAATACTCAGTTTTACCGCCGGTTTTTGGTTGAGCGTGACAAATACCCGTTGATTTTCAGTGCCATCAATTACTTGGGCAAAGTCTCGTAAATAGACTCTACGGGGGGTACTGGAATTTTCACTGGCGGTAGACTGGGAAGAAGAGACTTCAAAAGATAAATTTTTAATTTCCTCAGCAGTTTTAAAGCGTCCGACTGTCCGTGTTAGAGGTTCGGAATTTTCTCCTAAAATTCTCCCACCCGAAATATCTTGGTTACGATTTCGCAGTTCATCCAGGACATCTGTTAATCCCACACCTTGGGCTTGCAATCTATTTAAATCAATATTAACTCTGACTTCTTCTTGAACTCCTCCCGATACATCAACCGCAGCCACACCAGGAACTACACTCAGTTCCCGCCCTAACTCCTCTTCCGCAAAAACACGTAGTTCTACACCTTGAAGTTGTGGTGATGTTAATGCTAACTCGTAAGCTGGTAGCTGTGAAGGGTCTACTTTAAATAACCTTGGTTCCTCGATTGTATCTGGTAAAGCACCACGGGAACGGTTAAATGCAGCTGTGGCATCATTCAAAGCTTGGTCAATATTGCCTCCAGGTTGGAAATATAGGTCGATATTGACTTGTCCTTCACGAGTTTGCGAATATACTTGGACAACTCCCTCGGTTGCCGAAAAAGCTTCTTCCAGAGGTCTAGTAATTTCATCAACACCCACCTCCGGCGATATTCCTGGCGCACTCACTCGCACACCTATGCGGGGATAAGTTATCGATGGCAGTAAATCTACAGGTAATTGCTGGATAAAAAATACACCCATAACTACTACTGCTAGAGTTAGCATCAGCGTACCAATATGTTGGCGGATAGAAATAGCGCTAATGCTGAAGCCGTTACTTTGATTTTTGTTATTGTCCTGGCTTACTTGCTGCATTGGTTGAGTAAATAGTTATAAATTTATGAATGATAAATTAGTAATTATCCTTTACTGAGTCTTTTCAGAAAGGATTGAAAGTCGGACACTTTCACCTGCTTTTAAAGGTTTACCACTGCGAGTGACAAATCTTTCTCCTGGTTGCAATCCTGATAAAACTTCTACCTTTCCATCTGCGCTTTCTCCCAGCATGACTTCTCTGGCTGCAACTGTTGGTTTTTCTCCCTCGTTCACCACAAATATTTGAGCTTGACGGGGCTGATTTGAAGATTGAGAAGGTGAACGTGAATTATCTTGCTGCTTGGCTTTGTTTTCTCCTGTTACCCGTCCCACATTAATCGCACTTTGGGATATGGTAACTTTTGGACTCTCCAAGCTAGCAAAATTTACCCGTGCTAAAAGTCCGCTACCAATTTTGCTATTGGTGTTGGGAATTTCGACTTCTACAGGGACTAAGCGCGCTGTTGCATCAGCTGCTGGGGAAATTCGCGCAACTCTACCTGTATAAGTTTGATTGGAAAAAGCATCTAAGCGGACTGTTGCTGATTGTCCGACTCGAATTTTATCCAATTCCAGTTCTGAGACTTGGACAACAACCTTCATCCGGCTAAAGTCACCAATTTTTAGAACTTCGCCTCCTGGCTGTAAAAAATTACCTGGCTCGCTCACTTTCTCGGTAATTACACCAGTAATAGGGGCGATTAACTTAGCATAGTTGCGGCGCTTTTTGGCTTCGTTGACTAAAGCTTGTTGGGCTACAACTCTACCTTGAGCGGTGATAACCGCTTGCTGTCCATTACCGACTTGTGCTTGGGCTGCCCGTAGTGATTGGGCTGCGGTTTGCGCTTTTGTACGCGATTGTTCTGCTGCTTGTTGAGCGATCGCTCCTTGTTTAAATAGGGATTGCTGTCGTTGGGCATCAGCTTGGGCTTGTACCAGTTCCAGTCGTAGCCTTTCCACTTCGGCGCGGGCATTACCTATTTGGGTATTAGCCCTGACAACTTCCGATTTCAAAGATGCAAGTTCGGCTTCCGCCTGATTCAATGAAGTCACCAGTAATGCTTCGTCCACTTGACCGATGGTTTGTCCTTGGTTGACATTAGTTCCGATATCTGCATTTAACCCTAATAATTGTCCTTGGACTTGCGATCGCAAGGAAACAACCCGAAATGGTACAGTAGTTCCTGTGTATTCTGGTTGCTGTTTCAACGCTTGGATACGAGCGATTGCCACATCAACGGGTGTTGCACTACCAGCTTTTGGTTGATTATTATTGCGACGTTGGGATTGCGCTTCCGCAATTTCTTCTGGTGCAGAAGCACAACCCCCGATTACAAATCCAGCAGTCAAAACAGCAGCCAGTAACAATCGAGACATGGGTAAAAATAAATATTTAAGGTTAAAATAGTTCATTGCCCTTCCAACTTCATGTTTTAGAAGTCAAAAGTCCCCTCCATCATGGCATTTAACATAACTTATTAAATATCCCCTACGGTCTATTTCACAACAAGTAGACTAGGAAAAAAGTCATGATTTTCAGTTTTGAGGCTACTTTTACCATCTCAGATGAAACAGACGCTAGTTAGCTTTTACCAACTTTGACTCCATATTTACAGTCTTTCAGACTCTCCTAATTAACTTTAGAACTCCTGTAAATACGGTTCAGTGTTTTCCCAGTGAGCCGAAATTTATATACTATAAATATTACCTTGTGTCGGTTACGCAGAATATCGGGCAAATGGAAATTGCTGCAAATTTAAATCCCTAATAGGGATTGTTGGGCAATTACAGAAGGTGATAATGGCATAGCCAACATCACCTTCATAGTTAGTTAACTTTAGACTTAGTGCTGCCAAGGGAATTGCGATCGCTTATAATGCTTCGGGTGGTGCAATGTCAGCACCCACGGCAATACCTTTACTGTTAGATTGCAAGCCGGGTTTAGCATTTGTTTCGTTTTCTTTGACAGTCTGAGTCACAGATGAAGTTGTTTTTTCCGTATCGGAGAGCAGTCTTTTGGCTTCGGTTTGCTGCGACATTAACGATAATCCACCAACTGCACCTGCAACTAAAGCTGTGTAACCAACATACAAATGCATTGGACGGATTTCAAATCCGACACTACCAGAACTTTTTTCGTTTTTATACCAAATGGGGGCAATAGTTTGGACGGGTTCGGGTGCAGGTAAGGAAGCGACTATTGCTGTACCGTTAAGTCCCAGCGCATTACCCATGACACGGATAAAACCGCGCACATATACTTCTTCTGGTAATCCATCCCAGTTACCATTTTCAATTGCCTCCATTTGGTGAACTGGTACGTGGGTATAGATATTTAATTGAGTTAAAGACAATCCTTGCAGTTCTCTAGCTTGACGTAACTGTTTACCAATTTCCCGCAGACTTTCCTGACGTTGTTTGATAGCAGCTTGTTTTGCCAGTTCGGCTTTGGAAGGCTTTTGATTTTTCCACCAAGCAAGTGGGGAAACGTTTTTGGCGGTATTTTCGGAATTTGTACCAATGTTGCTAGCTAGTGGTGTTTCTATTTCTTCACCTTTAGCTTTCGGATGAAACTTAGCGCTAGTCAAGCATTCGGCTAAATCCGCAGATGGAGGATTAATCTCGACTTCATGAATACTTGCGCTATTGTGCGCCACGACTTCCTGATTCTCTGCTATTTTTTGCTGTTGTTGCTGTACAAATTTATGAAATGCTAAACCAATTGCTTCCCTTCCTACTGCTTTGATTAGCTGTTTACCTTGTTCAGATGATTCGCCAAATACTTTTTGAATTGTAGCCAAGGCGCGACGATATACTTTACTGCGATGTAATTCTGCTTCTATGTCGCCTAGAATTGCTCGCAGTTCATCTTGGCTAATCTCAATAGTTGTATTCCCAGGAGTAGTTAATGAGTATAGGGCTGTCATAGTGTTTATTGTAAATTGATATTATTTATGCAATGCCAAAACCCTTGTTGTTATCAACAAGAAAAGCTTTTCCTGTGTAAATTATTCTACTGAAGGTGAATGTTTCCGGACTAATTAAGTATCAATTTTCCCAGATGAAAGATGTTAAAAATAGTTGTGAGAACATTGCAAAATAAAAAGATAAAACCCTACATCTTTTTCCAGTCAATACCCCTGGGTAAAACAGCACCAAATAGTACTGTAAGTCTATGGTAATTTGATGTTTGAATTAATAAGCATCAATGCAGACAAAAATCATGATTCAGAACTCAGTAACCAGTATAAAAATTATGATTGTACTGATATGTTAATTCATTCGTAAATAGGACAAAAACATGTGTTTGCAGATACACATCACACGGGAATATAGTCACGCAAAATTATCTGATAGTTTTCCCATATCAAACCTTTACCTTCTCAAGTAGGCATCTTAATTTACATCCCCGCTCCTAAATTTATGGGGATATCTTTATAGCTGTATTTTGAGTTCTGAGGTATCTGTTCAGGGAATTGAATTTGGAAAACAAATTGCGATCGCAATTTAATGCAGAGTCGCTTGAGCTTGCTTTTGTACAACTTGTAAAAAAGACTGTACAGCTTTGATATATTGCGACGGAGCTATTTCTCCGACATTATTATGATCTGCACCTGCAACTAAAATTAATTCTTTGGGTTGAGGAGCAACTGTATAGAGTGTTTGACCCATAAACGCAGGGACTGTTGCGTCTTCAGTGCCATGAATGATCAAAATGGGTACTTTGAGTTGTGGCACCTTTTGAATTGAATCAAATCGCTCTTTCAGGATTAAGTTGACGGGAAATATCGGAAAAAGTTTCCGTGCTGCAATCACATTGCGAACAGAGGTAAAAGTACTTTCCACAATCAACCCAGCCGCTTCCGGACGTTTTACCGCCAAATCAATTGCGATCGCACCACCCAAGGAATGCCCGTAGATATATATTTGACTAGGATGGACTTTTCGCTGTCTCACTAAGTAATTCCAAGCGATCGTTGCATCTTCATATACTCGTGATTCATTGGGAAAGCGACCTTCACTTTGACCAAAACCACGATAATCAATCAAAAATACCGAAAATCCAGCCTTGTAATATCCAGTCGCAGCAAAAATATTAGCACTAATATTCAAAGCATTTCCATGTAGGTAAAGTAAAACCTTTCCATCGGAATTCGGATTATCCATCCACCAACCATGAATCCGCTCATTCCTATTTTTTTTAGTCTTAACTGACAACCAGACATCTTCAAATGGCACATTATAAACTGATGGTGTTTTTTCAATGACACGAGAAGGGAAGAAAATATATTTATGTTGTATAAAGTATAATACAATACAAAAAATCGCGTATGTCAATAAAATGACAAAACATACTCCTAGAATTAACTGGGGGAGCAAGTGTATGAAATTTTCCAGCTTTCTTTCCATTCTTCAAGTATTTCTATATACAATCAAAAAAACAACAATTGTTCCTTGGTGAACCAAATATTTGGTACTCTAAAGTGATGAATGTTTAATCAAATGTTTATCTTTAAAATGAATTTGATTAATTAGTTTAATTATATACACAAAATAACCGAGATTTCTCTATTGAATAGTAGACACAAGTGGAGAATAGGAGAAGAATGTGAAGCTGTCCAATGAGGCTCAAGAGGGGCAATTTCGAGAAATCGGAGCTTACTTACGACAAGCGCGTGCAGAAAAAAATATTTCCATTGAACAAGTAGCGATGCGTACACGTATTCGTTCAGCATTTATTGAAGCAATGGAAGAAGGACGAGGAGATGACTTGCCGGAAGCAGTTTTTGTTCAGGGATTTATTCGTCGCTACTGCGATGCTATTGAGATAGATGGCACTATCCTCACAGCAAATTTTGGTGATTTATTCTTACCAGTAGTAGTTGACAAGGAAAGTATAAATATAAAAAAGAAATCAAATTTATATATACCCTTAGCAGTACCTTATGTTTTACTACTTGTAGGGGCTTCGCTCGGATTATTTTATATCCTCAGTCCGAAACAGAATTCTGAGGTTATCAGCAAAAAAGACAAATTAACAGCAACTATTACAGAGCAACCAGCAGGTACTCAAAAAGCAACACCATTAACAGTTTCGGAAACACCAACTCCCCAAGCCTCAGCAAGTTTATTGCCAACAGCCACACCTGTAATCCCAACACCAACAGCTTCTATTTCTCCGACAGTTGCATCTGCATCCGGTGTGGAAGTAGATATAGAACTTCAAGGTGAATCTTGGCTAAGGGTAAAAGTTGATGGCAAAACAGCATTTGAAGGCACTTTAAAAAAGGGAGATAAGAAAACCTGGGTAGGAGATAAAGAAGTAAGTGTATATTCGGGTAATGCCGGTGCTGTTTTAGTCTCAAATAATAAACAACCAGCTGTTGTCATGGGTAGTGAGGGAAGCTTGAAGTTGATTAAATATACTTCTGAATCAGCATTATCACCAACAGCAACACCTTCACCTCAATAACTACCTGCATCTATCCAATCTTCGGTTCCCGCAAATGCCAATCAGTTGATTGTTCATATGCATAGGCAACTTGAAATAACTTTTCTTCCTGTAATACATTACCAATTAACTGCAAGCCAATTGGCATTCCCGCATCATCAAAACCGCAAGGTACGCTAATACCTGGCAAACCAGCTAAATTTACAGGAATTGTCATCAAATCGATTAAATACATGCTCAAGGGATCAGTTGTTTTTGCACCTGCTTTAAATGCTGTTGTTGGTGCAACAGGAGACACTAAAACATCAACTTGGGCAAATGCATTCTCAAAATCTTGTTTAATTAAGGTGCGAACTTTTTGTGCTTTCAGATAATAAGCATCGTAGTAACCCGCAGACAATGCATAGGTTCCAATCATAATTCGGCGTTTCACTTCCGCACCAAAACCATTTGCACGGGTACGATTGTACATCGATAGCAAATTATCAGCATCTTCAGCACGAACACCATACTTTACACCATCATACCGCGCCAGATTTGCTGAAGCCTCCGAAGGGGCAATAATGTAATAACTTGGTAAACCATAGCGAAAACGTGGACAAGAGATTTCGACAATTTCTGCACCCAAATCTTTGAGTTGCTCTATGGCTTTATTCACGGCTTGTTCGACTTGGGAATCTAAACCTTCACCAAAGGTTTCTTTAATAATTCCAATGCGAATTTTTTTACCATGAGATTTGCCATAAGATTTTAAATCGGGTTGCAAATTCGTAGTGTAATCAGGAATTTCGACTTTGAGACTTGTTGAGTCCTTAGCATCATATCCAGCAATACCATTCAATAAAATTGCTGCATCTTCAACACTACGGGAAAAAGGCCCAATTTGATCTAACGAGGAAGCAAAAGCTACTAACCCATAGCGTGACACCAAGCCATATGTAGGTTTAATCCCCACCACACCACAAAATGATGCCGGTTGACGAATCGAACCACCCGTATCAGAGCCTAACGACACCACGCACTCACCCGCAGCCACAGCAGCAGCAGAGCCACCCGATGAGCCACCAGGAACTCGTGATAAATCCCAAGGATTCGCAGTTTGTTTGTAAGCGGAGGTTTCGGTAGAACCACCCATGGCAAACTCGTCGAGATTGGTTTTACCCACCATGACTGCACCCGCAGCAAATAACTTTTGCGTCACCGTGGATTCGTATGGGGGGATAAAATTTTCTAAAATTCGCGAAGCACAAGTAGTGGGGATACCCTGAGTACACATATTGTCTTTAATACCAATAGGTATGCCTGCCAATATCCCAATATTTTCACCCGCAGCAATTTTTGCATCCACTGCCCGCGCCTGTTCTAATGCTTTATCTGCCGTAACACATAAGAAACTTTGGACTTTCCCATCTACTGCTGCAATCCGATCTAAGGCTGCTTGCGTAATTTCCACAGCAGAACGTTCTTTTTTGACTAATTGTTCATGTAAATCGCGGATGGATGGCATAATAATTCCTTTATCGCGTTGCCGCAAGCTAGTATGTATAGCACTCAGCAGTCTTCAAATGATTGATTTTAGTACAGCTTTGCCCTTTTTGTGCCGTTAAGTTTCGCTCTGGCAAATATTGGGAGTACAGATTACTTGTTCTAGATTAGTATTTGATTAGTATTTACTAAACAACTGGATTTATTAATTTACTTATTAGTTCATTTCGTTTTATTCAGCTTTCCGGGGTTGGGATTATGGTTAAAATAGTTACTAGAAAATCCTTAGGCGTGCAAAACGTCTACGATATCGGTGTCGAGCAAGACCATAATTTTGTCATCAGGCAAGGATTAGTAGCTTCTAACTGTTTTAATAAATCCCACTCCACAGCCTACGGTTATGTAACATATCAAACTGCGTACTTAAAAGCCAATTACCCTTTAGAGTATATGGCGGCACTGCTGACTGCTAATAGTGGCGATACTGATAAGGTGCAGAAATATATTGCCACCTGCCAGAGTATGGGCATTCCCATCGATCCCCCAGATGTAAATCTTTCCGAAGTTGACTTTACTCCTCGAAATGGCAAAATCGTCTTTGGATTATCAGCAGTACGAGGATTAGGGCAAAATGCGATCGCCGCAATATTGGAAGCCAGAAACACAGGCGAATTTAAATCCTTAGGGGACTTTTGCGATCGCATTGATTTACGCACAGTTACGAATAAGACTGTAGAATCCCTAATTTACTGCGGAGCCTTTGACAAACTCGGAAGTAACCGCCAACAATTAATCCATGACCTGGAATTAGTGTACAACTGGGCGCAATCCCGTGCCAAAGACCGCGCCACTGGACAAGGAAACCTATTCGACTTACTGGGAGGCGGTTTTGGTAGTAGTAACAGCAGTAATACCAACAATAACAGCTTTGACTCTGCCCCCAAAGCTAAACCCACCCCTGACTTTCTTCCCCAAGAAAAACTCAGCAAAGAAAAAGAACTGCTAGGTTTCTATGTCTCCGATCATCCCCTCAAATCTATTCGTCAATCAGCACGTATCCTCGCACCCATAAACCTCTCGCAACTCAGCGAACAAAAAGAAGATGCATCGGTTTGTATGGTTGTCATTCTCAACAACGTCATGAAACGAGTTACCCAAAAAGGTGACGCAATGGCAATCTTACAAATCGAAGACCTGACTTCCCAAGCCGAAGCCGTCGTCTTTCCCAAAATATATGAACGCATCAGTACTGCGCTACAGGTTGATGCCAGGTTAATTATTTGGGCGAAAATCAAAAGCCGCGACGAGCAAAAGCAAATTATTGTAGACGACGCAGAACCTGTCGAACAAGTACAAATGGTGATGGTGGAACTGACTCCAGAACAAGCCACCACCCTGGAAGAACGCGATCGCTTACGCAATATCTTGGTATCACAATCGGGGGAAAAAGACAAAGCCAAAATTCCTGTGATTGGAGTTGTTCAAGCTGGAGGTTCCCGCCAACTAGTCCGTTTTGGCAGACAATTTTGGGTACAAGACTCCATTAATGCCATCAATGCACTCCAAAGCGCCAATTTCCCTGCACGTATTCAGCCTCTAGCAAATTAAACCCAAATTGGAAACCACTTCATTCTTTTCTTTGTCCGTAAAATTGTCATCAGTAAATAAACGTATATATTTCCTCAGGCACTAGTTTATTTAGTTACTTGTGCGGATGATAACTTGCGAGTAACCATAGTATCTTTTTATGCCATGATGAGTTTACATATGGCGAAAAAGGGAATGAACAAAAACTGCATGAGCGCAGATGAACTAAATAAATTTGTGGCTTACTGCAAAAGGATTCAGCCCCAAGCCAGAGAAGATATCAAGCGTTTTTTTGAAGGGGTTGTGGGGTTTCCTTATGATAAGGAACTACTTTTGCAGGCTTATTTATTTTTAAATATCCAAGATTTGTTTCCTTTTTGTACTGAGTTACTACTATTTGAAAAATCACCGATCGCAGATTATACGGATTTGGGTAAATGTGATTTTGTCTACTTGACTGCGGGTGGTAATTTATTTCTGATTGAAACTAAATTTATTGATACGGAAGCCACAGGAGCAACTGAACGGAAGCGTCGCAATAAGCACAGAAACAAAGTTTTTGAACAAGTAATTACTTTAAAGGCTAGATTTAGCGAATACTGGGATATTCCAGTTGCACAATTAGACTGCGGAGTATTTACAACCGACTCAGAAGTCGAGTGGCGAGGAAATAACGTCAATGTAGTTACAAAAGCAATATCAATAGAAAAACTTGAACAGTGGAGAAGAAGCTATCATCGCAGCAAGCTAGATGATAAATTCAATGATAAATTCAATGATTAATTTATGGTTGATTTTAAAATTGTGAGATAATTGCGCGATCGCCTAAAATAGGATCAATCATTTATGCAAAAAGTAATTATTTATTTGCGGAAGCTGTGATTATGTTATTGCTCGCTGGCTTCAATCATTTCTGCAACTTCTAAACAAATTTTACAAACTAGGATTAAACATATAGTCGAACATACAAATGTCGCTGTTAGAAATTGAAGTGCTGTTGTCAAAGAGATAATGGTATACATGGTGTGATATTCTCCTCAGGAACTAAAGCTGACTAATTTGTGCTGGCTGTAATATCTATAGCGCCGGATACTCTCGACTTATGCACTTTCTCCTTGAGATATATATAACGTCATCCTTGCTACTGATGAAAAACTCGACAAAGCTTGATGAAATATATGTGACGTACTAGATGTGAGAACTATGAATAAGCAAGTTCTAATTCTTGGTGGTAGGGGACGAATTGGTAACAGTGTTGTTCAGGATATTCTCGCCCATACCCAGGCTGAAGTCACTATCACTGGGCGTACAGCAGGAACGGTAACAGATAATCAGCGCGTCAGGTTTATGGTATTGGACTTAATGGAGGAGAATAAATTGCGGAATGCATTAGCATACTTCCATCTTGTCATACATTGTGCTGGTCCTTTTCATTATCGAGATGCAAAAGTTCTCGAATATTGTATTGAACATGGTGTAAATTATCTTGATGTGAGTGACCATCGTTCATTTACAATCAAAGCTTTAGAATATCATTATCAGGCGATGAATGCTGGGGTTACAGCAATTGTCAATACAGGTATTTTCCCAGGTATTTCTAATAGTATGGTACGCCATGACATTGAACAATTTGATCAGGCAGAGACGATTCATCTCAGTTATTTGGTAGCAGGCTCTGGCGGTGCTGGGATTACAGTCATGCGAACTACTTTTTTGGGCTTGCAAAATCCTTTTGATGCCTGGATTGATGGCAAATGGCAAGTCGTAAAACCTTACACGCAACGGGAAATTATTAATTTTCCTGCGCCTTATGGGAATTCTGGAGTTTATTGGTTTGATATGCCAGAAACATTTACATTACCGACAGCTTTTCCCGAAATCAAAAATGTTATCACTAAATTCGGTTCTGTTCCTGATTTTTATAATCATTTGACTTGGATTGCAGCACATATCTTTCCTCAGTCATGGATAAAAAGTAAATTTGGTGTGGAATTTTTATCAAATGTTAGCCACAAAATGACTAATATTACTGACAATTTTAGTGGAATTGGTGTAGCTATATGTTCCAAAGTCTACGGATATAAAGATGGAAAAGCAGCTACTTATCGTTCTAATTTAGTACATAATAATACAGCGATCGCTGCTGGTATTGGTACAGGTACTATTGCCCAATTATTACTTGAAGATAAATTTAGTAAACCTGGTGTATATCCTGTTGAAGCAGCTTTTCCGACTGATTTATTTGAACAAGCAATGGACAGCCGAGGGCTGAAAATTAACTCTGATTGGATTTAGATCAAGTTACAACAGCTGGCTGCTAAAATAACAATTTTTGACAAATTACTTTTTTCTTGAAATTAATACATCTCTTATAAATTTAAAAATTCAATATTAATGAATTTAAGCATTAATTTTTTTTCCAATTAATGGTCTTTATCTTTAAATTCATCAACCGTGGCATTCTAATTTTTACCTTTAAAATTATTAACTGTAAGACTACGCTCATAAAAATTCATTAAAGGAGTTGTACTAATACCATGTATGATGACTGAAACAACAATAGTACCGTAAGTTATCCAGGCTATTTGTTCACCTGCTTCACCTTTCAAACCATTCCCAAAAGCATAAGCAAGATAATATAAAGAACCAACACCACGAATACCAAACCAACCTATTAGTAAACGTGTTTGCATATTTGTTTTTCTATGGGGAGAGTTGGAAAACGTTTTCCCCATTGTACTAATCCAGGTTCCCAAAGGTCTAATTACTAAAAATAACAGTACAATTACTGTTAGTAATGCAAATGCATAGTTCATTATTGGTTTAATTAATAAAATTGAACCTAATAATAGTATTGTTCCTATTTCTAAAAGTTTTTCCAGACGCTCAATAAATTCCAATTGCGCTAATGATTTCTCAGGATTTCGGCAACTATCTTGTACCACAATTCCTGCTACAAATACAGCCAGAAAACCATATCCATTCACCATCTCTGTTAACGAATAAGTTAATAAAATTGTACTGAGTGCCACAAAATCTTCCATAACTATATCCGCAGGACGTATATTTTGTAGACGGGAATCAAGCCAAACAACAATTTTGGCGACAATTATTCCCATGAGAATGCCAGCAACAATCGCCCAAACCAAATCTACGAGAATCCATTGTTTTAACCAATTATTCCAGTTATTATCTTTGATTGCATAAAGACCAAAATAAACAAAGGGAAATGCCAAAGCATCATTTAAGCCACCTTCCGAGGTTAATCCAAATCTTAATTCATCTTTATCTTTGATGTCTGTTAATTGTACTTCTGATGCTAGTACAGGGTCTGTTGGTGCAAGAATTGCACCTAATAAAATTGCTGTACCCCAATCCATTCCTAATAAAAACTTGCCTATTAGAGCTAAAGAAAAAATACAAATTGGCATTAATAAAGCAATTAATCTGATAGTAATATTCCACTTTTTAAGATTCAGAGGTCGGCTAATCTTTAAACCACAACTAAAAACCGAAATAATTACAACTAACTCACTAATTCTTTCCAATAATTCAGCATTAAATGTTTGCCCAACACGTAATTGAATTATCCCAAAACCATATGGTCCTAAGATGATACCAGCCACTAAGTAAATAAGAGCAAAAGATAATGGTAATCGTGAAATCCAACCAGAAAATAATGTTACCATCATTAAAATAAGACCTATAACAAATAAGTCAATGATGTAAATATCTACCATAATGATTATCTGATTGATGAGCTAATAAATATAATGTCTTGATTTATTTTCACAGCTAATAAATCACTACACATACCGAGAGTTTAATTGCGATCGCATCTCAATCAACATCACCCTACGGTAGATATATATATTGATATATTCAATTGAATTAGCAATTAGCAAAGTAAAACATTGTAAGTGTTTCCTTTCATATACCTGTCACCCCTTATCCATATCGCTACTTGGTTATGGTAAGTTAAATTCATGGTGCATTAAAGGAGCGCAAGATGAGTCGTCTACTTTACGAACATTCTGTCTCATATCGGGGTTATCTCATTATTCCTTTCGCCTTTCAGAAAATTAGCGATACTCCTCCAGGAATTGGCTATCGCCAACACAAAGTTTATTCTTACAAACTTTTAGCAGAAAATGGTAGTAAGGATAGATTGCATAAAGCTGAAAATCCTAGTGAATGCTATGGTGATAGTGTTGAGAGTATTGTTAATCTTGCCAAAGAATATATCGATAAAAATTTAGATTGTATTGGTAAGGGTGATGCTTTCAAATGTCGTTATACTTATCGGAATAATTTAATTATTATTTCTCAGGAAGCCGGTAAATATTATTATGACCATTATCCCCCAGAAAGCTTGAATAATATTGCAGCACCTAAAATTTTTAAATCTGAATTTGACTGTATTAGTTGGATTAAAGAAGGAATCGACGGTTTACATTTCAAACGAAGAGTCGGTTAATTTAAACTAAAGGGCAAATTCTTCAGAAACTAGGCTTGTGATTGAATCAACGCAAATATTTTCAAGACATTCTCAACATAAACCTGGTTTCTCCCACTCAAAAAAAGCAAAATATACTGAATTAATTAGCCCGAAACCAGGCATCGCTTCATGGTGTCTTGATAATTTATAATACTTGAGTAAATAATTTTTAGTTGAAATAATCGTAATCTTGACTTTGTGAATAAATAGTATTCCCGATTAAGTTCAGTCCACAACTATAATTCAGCCCATATCAATCAATTCTTGAGCCAGTTGACATTGGCGAAAATCTCATCTCTATCTCTGGCTACTAAGAATTATTTTAGCTAGAATAGCCAATGTATAGTTTTTAACAGCATTTAACACTATCCGGACTATGTTTTCATTGTATTGAAACTTATGGAAACGTCTTGATAAAAATTAACAGCTATCTGACTAACTCTAAGTTGAAAACTTGATTGTCATATAGTAATATACGACTATTTCTTTTGGAAGTGGGGAATCAACAGCTGTGAGGAATGATTTGCAAGGGTTAGACATTAGTCAAAAAGAATTGCAACAACTGACAGATCTACCAGTACATGAAGAGCTTATACTTGTTGTTGGCACACTGAAGAAAATTGCCAAGAAATTTTTAGAAAAAGTCAAAGGTCCAGAAGCTGCTACTGCATATTTTATCGCTATAGCTCCATTATTTTTTAGTTATTTTATTTTTACTGTTTTTATTAGTTTATTTTTGCCAGGATTAAATGTTATTCCCGCTTGGGTATTATTTCTAATATTTTTACTATCTGGCGGCGGTTTATGTCAATTAACTTTTTATTATATTTGGAAATATAGAAGTAAAATAGTTAGAGAAAATATTACTCCTTCACTGAGGATTTTACTGAGTGATGTCGAAAGATATAATAATGTAATTAAAGCCATAAATATCAATGACCAAATTGAAGCCGCAGGGAATATAGATGTTAGTATTAAGGAAAGAAAGCGAATTTTAGAAGCGTTAAAATTGACCAGAGCAGATTTAATTAGAGCCTTAAAAACAGAGAAAATTTTGCGAGAGAATAAGAATTTCATTATTAGCAATACAGAACTTTTTGCCAATAATCTACCAACATTAAGTGCCATGCAAGTTAGTGAACAAGCAAGCGAACATGGGAGATTGTTGAATGAAGCATTACAAATCGCTTTAGATGTGCAATTGGAAATGAAGCGCCTGCAAAGCCAAAGTTAGGAAATTGAGGATATGGAAATTGTACAAAAGATGTGGAGATGAAAATATATTTCCCATTCACCCGTCTTTGCACCCCCTCTCCGACATCCCGACTCGCTTCAGCAAGCTCTAAGATAAAGAAGTGGTAATTTTGGCTCATCAGTATGGAATGGAAAGAGATATCTGGTAATTGGGTGTTAATTCCCCATCATAAACCCAGTGGTATTATTCACTTCTTGGGTGGTGCATTTGTAGCGACTGCACCGCAAATAACATATCGCCTACTATTGGAAGCGATCGCAGAAAAAGGCTATATAATCATCGCTACACCATTTATTAATACATTTGACCATGATGCGATCGCCAAACAAGTTCTACTCAACTTTGAACGAGCTTTAGTACGCTTGGAAGAACGAGGAATTCTTGGTAATGGCTATATTCCTATCTACGGAATCGGACACAGTATGGGTTGCAAATTACATTTACTCATTAGCAGTCATTTCGATGTCGAACGTGCGGGCAATATTTTTATGTCATTTAATAATTTTGCCGCCAGGGAAGCTGTTCCCCTTATGGAACAATTTAATGCTATGTTTGCAAAGAATCAATTTGCGAGTATTTTGGCAAATAATCCCCTGGCAAATCGAATATTTCCCAACTCGCCGACAAATGCATCTGCAAATCCAGCTTTTGCGCTTGAGTTTACCCCTTCACCAGCTCAAACCAATGACTTAATTCGCGAGTATTATAATGTGCGTCGCAACCTCTTAATTAAATTTAGCAATGACAATATCGATCAATCCCTAGGTTTGAGTAATATCCTCAGTGAAAAATTTCCGGAAATGAACACGCTGCAAGTACTAGCCGGAAACCATATTACACCCCTTGGTCAAGATGTAAAATGGCAGATAGGACAAGATTTTAATCCACTCGATGCGATCGGACAATGGGTAAGACAAGAAATGTATCGTGATCTGAACCAAGTTAAACGTACCATCCTATTATGGTTGAATCCCTTATCACCTCCATGATTCAACTGTTTTACCCGCTTCATGTATTCTTAATATATTAATAATTTCTGATTGCGATTTCTGAATATTTGAATTTTGGGTATCAGATTTTGGATTTCTCAAATAAAATTAGGCATGATTCTAGAGGCAGCGAAATTTGCAGCTGAGAATAAATAATAAACTGAAATTATAAACCGACTACCTTTTATGTATCAAATTTTGGTAATTGATGATGACCCTGCGGTACTAATATTGTTAAAGCGCATGTTGGTAAGGCAAGGTTATGAGGTAGTCGCTGCCACTAATGGTAAAGATGGAATCACTCAAGCTTGCGCTATCCAGCCAGCACTGATTATTTGTGATTGGATGATGCCGGGGTTGAGTGGTATTGATGTTTGTCAGCTCATCAAGGCAGAACCTAACTTGTCCACGACATTTTTTATTTTACTTACATCCCTGGATTCTGTCGCCGATCGCGTCAAAGGGTTGGATGCGGGAGCCGATGACTTTATTACCAAACCGATTGAACAGAATGAACTTCAAGCGAGAGTTAGAGCGGGCTTGCGGTTGCACCAACTGAGTCAAGATTTACAAACACAAAAGCAAAAGCTCGAAGATGAACTGACGGAAGCTGCTGAATACGTTTGTTCACTATTGCCACCACCAACAACAAAACCTCTCAACATTAACTATAAATTTATTCCTTCGCGACAACTTGGTGGTGACTGCTTTGATTATTATTGGCTCGATCCCGATTATTTAGCATTATACCTGCTTGACGCTGCTGGACATGGCTTGAAAGCGACTTTACCATCAATTTCCGTACTAAATTTATTGCGATCGCGTGCTTTACAAAACTTGAATTATTATCAGCCGAGTGAAGTCCTCAAAGCTTTAAATGAAACTTTTCAAATGAATTACCAAAATGATAAATATTTTACTATTTGGTACGGCGTGTATAACCGAATCAAACGCCAACTCATATATTCTAGTGCTGGACATCCACCAGCCATATTAATATCCGGTAAATCTACCACTAGTGCTGAGGTAAAATTATTAAGAACCTCTGGGATGCCAATTGGTATGTTTCCGGATGCTAAGTATATTGATGGTTTTTGTACTATTGAACAAGAAAGTAGTCTCTATCTTTTTAGTGATGGAGCTTATGAAATTACCCTCAGTGATGGCAAACTTTGGGGATTAGAAGCATTTATTCGCAAGCTTGTTAGCTCACACCATAATTTTGATTATTATCTCAATGACATAGTCAACTATCTCGCCACATTGAATGTCAAAGATGCTTTTGATGATGATTTATCAATTATGAGAATAGATTTTAGTTAATTCATCAATTAACTGATCTTGGTCATTAATGATTTTTCAAATTCATGGCGATCGCTAAATATCTCGAATACTTTATCCATACCCGTTAGCTCAAACAGGATGCGAATCTGCTCATTAATTGAGCAAAGCACCAATTTGCTATTGGCAGCTCTTAATGTTTTAAATGCAAGTACTAATGCACCCAAACCGGAACTATCCATAAAAGTCACATTTTTTAAGTCTATTAAAACTATTTTCGTACCATTATCCACAAACGCAGTCACTTCCTGTCGGAAGGCTTGTGACTTAGTGGCATCTAGACTTCCGCTTGGTTGAAAAATTTTTACTTGTTCTGTCAACATGTCTCGTGAAATTACTTGTAAAAATGATATCTTGATTTTTCTATTACTCGTTCATCATAGTTCATTTCAAAAATTGTTGCCAACTTGCCATCTCCAAATATTTTTACCAATTGTTATTATCATTATTTATAAATATTAATAATAAACAGTAATATTACTGAGTCTCGAACTCCCAGTATCTGCCAGAAAGAAATTTCAGAACATTACTAAAGATTAATTAAAATTTTCCGGATAAAATTATGCTCGCGATTCTTGACTTTTATGCGGAAATTCGGGAACAAACTCTAACTCGATACAACAACTTATCACCCTGGCGATAACCAACATTTTGCACTGTCACCTTATCTCCCGGTTGTGCATTTCCTTTAACTAATTGGTGAAATTGAGGTTCGTAACATAATTCTTCTCCGACGTTGCCCATGACTTCCACACCCCAAGCTTGTAATAACTTTTCCAATGGTTTTTGTATCAAAGGCAGCATATTGGCTGCTGGTAGTTGTGGGTTCTCCCTTGCTTTTTGTGCTGCTGTGGGAAATTGCACCAAAAAAGATTCCAACAGTTGTAAGCTTTCCTGCTGGAATTGTTGCTGTAATTTTTCGCTTTGTTGTTCAAGTTGTTGCTGCAACAACAAGTATTCTTGTTCTAAATCGACAATTCGTTGACATAATTCTTCTTGATTGGAAAGTGGAGCGGGAAGGAGGAGGCTCTGTTGTGAGAATGTTGTCACTAGCTTGTCTAAGCTGACTTGTAATACTTGCGAAAGCTGAAGTAAAACTTCTACCCGTATTTTTTCGACTTCACCCCGCCGTAACCGCAAAATTTGTCTTTCCGAAACACCACTCACTCGACTAAGTGCTGCCAAACTGGGAATACCAACTTGTTGGATTAAACTTTGGAGTTCTGGGGTAAAGTCGATCATAAAATTGGGTATTGGGCAATGTAGAAGACTAAGGGAAGGGAAGATTGGCAAAAAAGAGAAGATTTTCAGCATTGCCTAATTACAAGATGATTTGGGAATTTACATAAATAATCATCATGTCTTCCCATCAGTCTCAATCATCCCCTGATTCAGTAACGTCAAATTTTCTATATCTTTTCGTCACTCTCTCCCCTCGCCTCAATCCTATTCTTCCAAAAGGCTCCGTAGCATCCAAGCAGTTTTTTCATGGACTTGCATACGCTGCGTGAGTAAATCTGCTGTGGGTTCGTCATGAACTTCTTCTAGCAAGGGAAAAATAGAACGTGCTGTTCTTACTACCGCTTCTTGCCCTTCGACAAGCAAACTAATCATTTCTTTGGCTTTGGGAACCCCTGGAGTTTCTGCAATAGAACTGAGTTTGGCGTATTCGCTATATGTTCCAGGTGCAGGATAGCCAAGCGCACGAATTCTTTCTGCAATTAAGTCTACTGCTAGCGCCAACTCAGTATATTGTGTCTCAAACATCAAATGTAATGTTTGAAACATCGGCCCTGTGACATTCCAGTGGAAATTGTGGGTTTTGAGATAGAGTGTGTAAGTATCTGCCAAAAGACGTGATAATCCTTCAGCAATTTTTGCTCTTTTCGCGTCATCAATACCGATATTTACAGAAGCAGCTTGAGTTGCCATATAAATTTCTCCTGATTCCTATTAGTAATTAGTCACTAGTTCTTACTCATTAGTCAAGGGAGAATGAGTAATAAGTAAACGGGCTTGCCGTTCAGTTTGCCCCAGGTTATACCTATATACTGAGTGAATCCTGTGTCATTCCATCACTTTACAAATTACCCATTTTCTCTATGCCATGTGCATTTTGAGTACACTCTTGGGTGCTTTCCGAATTTTGGCTAAAATAGTTTCTTGACCTAAACGCTGACATGCTTCGTAGCGATGGCAACCTGAGAAGCCATAATACTGTCCTTCTACTTCTAGTACATCTATTGGTTCTTGCTGACCGATTTCTGCTATTGAAGCCATTAAGGCTTTCACTTTTTCTTGGTCGTTTGTGCGGGGCAAGGGTCGCCGAATTTGGTCTAATGGTATTTCTTGTACTCTTACCATATATTGTTGTTCACTAATTAACTTTATCTTTCACTTCTTAACCTAAATCATAGTCGTTATGACTTTATTTTGCAATTGTTTTAGATAAGCTTTTGAGGGATGTTCAGGCTATAGTTATTAATATTTTTTATATTACATAAAAACTACAATAAGTATGTGGGTGTGTTTGCTTTATTTCGGTTACTAAAAGGGAATGGAGGGCAGGTAGTAATGAATATGATTTTGGGGCGTGTGTATTACACAACATTAACAATGTTTTGCGTTCTGGGTTTAACTGGTGCATCGAGTACAGCAAGCAAAACTGAGGATGTGGAATTAAAAATCGGGATTGTACAGAGGTTTGGGGATGACACAAAAGAAATATTGCAATTGGAGCCGACAAAAGGCGATCGCTTACGTTTAAATTTCCAGACTAGTGCTGGAGAGAGGTCTGTAACTACAGATAAGCCAGTCCGCTTGGAAATTGCCATGCAGCCTTTAGCTAAAGCATCTGCTGAGGAACGCTTAGTTTTAGGTGTGTTTCGTACGTTTGAAGCTGCGGAGGATAATGCGAATAAGTGGCGTGAAAAGGGTATAGAAGTCGAAATTGCTCAACCTGATCGCTGGCAAGTTTGGGCAAAACGTGATATGTATAGCACTCCTCTGCTGCGGAGATTATTATTGCAAAGCCTGCAAGCAACGGGAAGAACAACACCTTTTATTGAAACCCAGGTTTTGAAGCAGGTACCAATAGTTACATGGAAGGTGGGAGATAAAACTTATACTTCTAAATCAATTAAAATTACTAGTGACAAAAACCTAGTTCGGGTTAAGGAAGGTAAAAAGCTTGATTTGCAAGGAAATAACAATAACCCAGCAAATAACAGCACTAAAGAAACTAAAAAAAATACTCTCAATCCAGACAAGGCACGTCTTTTCCCTGGTGAATTGTTTATACAGCCAAATGCCTATGGCACATACACATTAGTAAATCAAGTAGAGTTAGAAACATATTTAAGGGGAGTAGTCCCCTACGAGATTGGTACAAATGCACCAAAATCAGCATTAGAGGCACAAGCGATTATTGCCCGAACTTACGTTTTGCGTAATTTGCATAGATTTGCGGTTGATAACTATCAACTATGTGCCGATACCCACTGCCAAGTTTATTTTGGCTTGAAAGGAGTTGCGCCAAGCACCGATAAAGCGATCGCAGCCACACGAGGAATGGTGTTAACTTATGATAATAAATTAGTTGACGCACTATATGCAGCGAGCACGGGAGGGGTAACGGCTTCATTTTCTGATGTTTGGAATGGTGATGAACGCCCCTACCTACGTCCTGTTATCGACTCCGCCAACAACATTTGGAATTTATCAGCCCAGCCACTGGCTGACGAAAAAAATTTCCAAGCCTTTATCAACCGAAAACAGGGATTTAACGAATCAGAGTGGCAATTATTTCGTTGGCGCAGAGAAAGTAGTCTTGAAGATATAGCTAAAGACTTACAAAAATTCCTGAAAGTCAAAAAAAGTCCCTATGCCAAATTTAAACAAGTTCGGGATATGAAGGTAGTTGAACGTAGCATGAGCGGGCGGATTCTCAAACTCGAAGTCACAACAGATATCGGCTCATTCCAACTCAACAAAGACGAAGTTCGCAGCGCCTTTGCAGCCCCAATCAGCACTTTATTCTACCTCCAACCAATTAATAAAGGTCAACCGCTACTTTGGGGATATGCTTTTGTTGGCGGGGGTATGGGACATGGCGTTGGCTTAAGCCAAATCGGGGCGCAGAATTTAGCTAAACTAGGTTGGTCGAGTGCGAAAATTCTCCAGTTCTATTATCCCAGCACCCAACTGCAAATACTTAATGACAAGATTAAAAAATAGCAACGCGAGAAAATTGATGTATTAATTAAAATAAGCAGTCACAAAAAAGGAAACTTGATCCCGATTTGTGCTGCTTGTTAAATTATGTCAAAAATATTGTGTGAGGTGCTAGAAAAATTTAGTAGAGTTCTTCTTCCTTGTTGGTTTCGATAGTGCAATCAGAAGTTGGGTAAGCTACGCAGGTAAGTACATATCCAGCTTCAATTTGCTCATCATCCAAGAACGATTGATCAGACTGATCAACAGTACCACCAGCGATTTTACCAGCACAGGTGGAACAAGCACCAGCACGGCAAGAATAAGGCAGGTCAAAACCAGCTTCTTCAGCAGCGTCTAGAATATAAGTATCGTCTGGACAATCAATAACGTGAGTTCCTTCTTCGGTGACGAGTGTGACTTTGTAACTTGCCATTTTGTAATCCTCTCTGTTTGAAAACGGACCGTATAAGTTCTCTTAAAGCATGTAGCTATGACTCATCTGGCCGGATGAGTCAGTTTTTTATTTGCTTCAATTCTGATACTACGAGAAAAAAGAAACGATGTAACCAGAAAATGAACACGATTAGTAATGAAATTTAGTTACTTAATACCGATAAGTTTTAGTTATGTATTATCAATAGTCTAGTCAACTCATTTAGTTATCTTATGTATTGTTAAAAAGTTGAAATATTGGTGGCAAAGTTTTTGATTCTGTCATAATCCACCTTGCATACAGATATTATTAAATGGCATCAGTATTTAAATTGGCAGTTAGAGATCAATAAGCATGATGCTTGTCATTTATTTGTTTTAGAAGTATTAAAAATAACTTGTCTCAATCTCTAAAGGAAACAATTTTCAGGAAACCAAGAGAGTAAGCTAGTGGCGACAATGTATAATTCTTCAGTCTCTGTGACAAAAGCAGTTATAAATGTAGGTTTAATTGGCACTGGGTATGCGGCGAAACTGCGAGCAGAATCGCTACTACGTGATCCGAGAGTTCGTTTAGTTGTAGTTGCAGGTCATGAT
Organism: Calothrix sp. NIES-4101; assembly: GCA_004296455.1. Lineage (GTDB taxonomy): Bacteria > Cyanobacteriota > Cyanobacteriia > Cyanobacteriales > Nostocaceae > Brunnivagina. The sequence continues at coordinate 536,596 of AP018280.1, read as the reverse complement.
TTAGAAAGAGTTCAAACTTTCGCAAAGGACTACAAAGCCGAAGCAATGAATTCTTGGCAAAAAATTTGCGATCGCAATGATATAGACTTAGTGTTCATATCGACAATAAACAGCGAACATAGCAAGATTGTACGTGCTGCAATCACCTCTGGTAAACATGTTGTGGTGGAGTATCCCCTAGCCTTGGACACTCAGGAAGCGGGAGAGTTAATTGCTTTGGCAAAACAACACAATCAACTCCTCCACGTCGAACATATTGAACTTTTGGGTGGAGTTCACCAAGCAATTAAACAATATCTGCCTGAAGTGGGGCAGGTGTTTTACGTCCGTTACAACACTATCAAACCTCAATTACCTGCACCCCGTAAATGGAGTTATAACCATAATTTTTTTGGTTTTCCCTTGATTGGTGCCTTGTCGCGATTACATCGGCTCACAGATTTGTTTGGTGAAGTTTTAACAGTAAATTGTCATCACCGTTTTTGGCAAGTTGAGGATAATTACTATCAAAGTTGTTTTTGCATCGCTCAACTTTCATTTGCTAGCGGCTTATTAGGACAAATTATTTATGGCAAAGGTGAAACCTTGTGGCAACCTGAACGGAAGTTTGAAATTCATGGTGAAAAAGGCGGTTTAATTTTTAATGAAGAAAAAGGAATTTTAGTGCGGGCAGGGGAAAAAATGCCTTTAGATGTTGCTAGTCGTAGTGGATTATTTGCGAAAGATACCAATATGGTTTTAGAACATCTGTTAAATGGTATGCCGTTATATGTTCAGCCGGAAGCCAGTTTATACACCTTGAAAGTTGCTGAAGCGGCAAAGCGTTCTGCGGACACGGGTTTAACAATGGTTGTAGATTAATCTCACTAGCAAAATCCCCCTGAATATTCTTTTCCAGGGGGACTTAAGGGCGAGTTAGGGAAATATTGCTACTGTGCCTTTTGGATTCTCAAATCAATAACTGATGCATTGAAGTTGTAGTTAAATCCTTCTAGTTCAAAAGGCATCCCAATTTTAACTTTACTATTGCCAAGAACGGGGCCATTATCAGTGAGCTGGGCTTTACCTTCTAAGGTTAAAAGCATATCAGTACTGAAGTTATCTTTTCTGGGGTCTTTTAATTCTTTCACTGAACCATCAGGTTGGGGGACAGGAATTGTACGAGGTAATTCTCGAATTGATTTAATATTAATTTCGCCATAGGGTTGGTTGCGGATAATAACTTTGGTTTTACCACCTTTATTAAAACCATTGGCGTATAACTGTTGAGTATCGAGTACATTTAAGCCTCTCACCACCAAATCAACTTCGATAGGTACGGTTTTCTGATTCACTTGGGCAATGGAACCCGTACCAGGCAGTAGAAAAATACCAATTGCAACTAATAAAATTACACAAATAGCGCCAACATCAAGAAGATTAAATTTACCAAACAAGCGACCTTTGGAATCTAAAATAGCCATAAAATATTTCCTGATAGCAAGGTTAAAAGTTACAAGGGAAAAAGCAAAAGGTCATGAGTCAGATTCGACGGAAATGCTGTCGCTGACGTAATGACTCAATCAACACAGCTTAGTTTGTAGGTAAGTGACATCACGGGCAAGACGAAGAAATATAAAATTCTTTCACTCGCCCACATACCATATATTTTTTGACAAAAGGGTGAAGTCCAGCGACAGTTTATCATAACTGGTGCTTTTGAGTACTGACGTTAAAAAAATGTACAATTCGTTGTGATCTAAGACCGTAAAGTTAGCATTGAGTCAAGATAAATATTCAAGATAAATAAAATCAGATTTGAATATTTGTTGGTTTGTCAGTTGTAGTTCATGAGTTCTTACATAGCAGTTGTTGGTGTTTGTGTCTAGAATGCAACAAACATCTGCGGAAATTCGTCGAATACTTTTACGTTCTAGCAAAACCCTCCCATGACCGGACGATTATGAGGATTATGATTTGGAAGTACTTTTCTGTGAATGACTTGCTGAAACGGCGACGTTGGTTATACCCATTAACCTCTATAGTAGTTGCCCTATCTCTTTGCCTGGGTACAGCGCTTCCGTCACCTGCGATTGACTGGTTTCCCATATTGATTCGTGGCGCACAGGTGCTTCAACTTTCTAATGTATCAGAGCGTCAGGAAATCGAATTAGGCCGGCAGATGAATAGCCAGATTGTTGGTGGCGAAGTAAAACTGAGTCGCAATTCCGAAATTAATCGTTATGTTGAAGAAATTGGTCAGCGTTTGGTTCAATATAGCGATCGCCCCAACCTCAAATATACTTTCCAAGTAGTTGATGATGATAGTGTTAACGCCTTTGCCACTTTAGGGGGTTTTGTTTACGTTCATACTGGGTTATTAAAAACCGCAGAAAACGAAGCTGAACTCGCTAGTGTCATGGCGCATGAAATTGGCCATATTGGTGGCAAACACCTGCTTAAACAGATGCGTCAACGTGCTGTCGCTAGTGGTGTAGCCTCCGCAGCTGGTTTAGACCGCAACCAAGCTGTGGGCATAGGTGTGGAACTAGCACTTAACCGTCCTCGCAGTCGTGAAGATGAATTTGATGCCGATCGCCGAGGTTTAAAAGCTCTGAGCCGTGCGGGTTACGCACAATCGGGAATGGTTTCTTTTATGCAAAAACTTCTCCAGTCTAAACGATCAGTACCCACATTCTTGAGTACTCACCCAGCTACAGGCGATCGCATTACTGCCCTCAAACGTGCCATCAATCAGCAGCCATCCAATGGGAAAGCCGGATTGGACAAAACAGTATATCGGTCAAATCTTAGCGCCCTACGGTGACCAAGATGCGGAGAAATCTAGAGAAACTACTTTCTTTTGTGTTTCAGTCTCCGCATTCCCTTTTTTCCTTACCTACTAGCGCCTATTCCTTTACTTTGATGTGCTTGATTAATCTCATCAGGATTAACAATGGCGATCGCTTCTGCCAAGGGTAAAATACGGGTGATATTTTTGAATACGTTCACTTGGTAGACCATAGAGTTATTAATATCTAAGCCAGTTAACCAACCACTACGAGGATGATAGGCTCCCGTATCAATATCCAACCATCCCCGACCTTGGGCTAATTGTCCTGGCTTCACCCCAGGCATGGTAAATGTAATTGTGTGACCAGTAATGATAACTTTGTCGGGAAAAAAAGGTTCTTGAATGCTGTGAAACTCATCACGCACCCAGCAAAATTGTTCGGATGTTTGTTTTGCTAGAGGGATTTTCGGGTCAATACCAGCATGAACTAGCCAAATATCCCCCAAATCCAAATATGTGGGTAAATTTGCAAACCATTCCACATGTTCATAGGGAATAATCGCTTGCTTGTAACTTGCGATTGTTGCTTGTCCACCACTAGATAGCCATGTTTGTACCATGGGGCTGGGGTCATCTATTTCGGCAAGCACATTTAACAGTATTTGTTCGTGATTACCAAGCAAACATTTATACTGATTATGAATAACAAACTCTACCACCTGGGCACTTTGTGGTCCACGGTCGATTAGGTCTCCAAGAAAATAAATCTCATCCGTTGACGTGGGTGCGATCGCATCCAACAACGACATCAATCCTCTATAGTAACCGTGAATATCCCCAATAATTATTCGGCGACGGTTGAATGCATTCATCTAGTTATAAATGTAAAATTAATGATCAAAAATCGTACTTGATATTTTTTACAAGTACAAATACTTACTTTCAGCAAGAAAAAGTAATATACATGTCTTTATTGTAGTCTGCAACTTGGTGTCAAGATGTTTGACGACTTACCCACAATTGCAAACGCAGGTAGCGATCGCGCGTTAAGGTAGGATTTGATGGGAACATTGCTAAACCAACTTGAATAATGCTCATGAGCGATAATTTTTCTCAGGAAGTAAGTGCGCGTATTTGTGGACATATGAATGAAGACCACAGTCATGCTGTGACTCTTTATGCCCAAGTATTTGGTGGTTTAACGGAAGCAAGTGCAGCGCAGATGCTTACCATTGATGCACAAGGAATGGATTTGATTGCCCGGGTAAGTGATGAAGATGTACCAGTGCGGATCAATTTTGACCATGTACTTCAAGACTCTGAAGATGCCCACCAGACTCTAATTGCCATGGTTAAGCAGGCGCGAGTTCAGGCAAAGTAAGGAGCGAGGGAACAAGGAAAATATGGAAGGAAATGGGCAAACAAAATCAGTTCTTATTTTTATCTGTTCTCTACCTTTGATATTTCCCTATGTCCCAGGTTCAAGTCCCAATACTCTCATCTCAAAAATAAAATCTTCACTTAAAATTAATGGATAGACGTTCTTTTCTAATTACTACAAGTACATTCGCGCTTTCACAACTATTGGTTGGATGTGGAGGGCAAAAGAAACCAGGATTAACAGTTGATTTATTAAAAAATTCGCTTCCCAATCAGGTCATTGGACAATTTCGCAGAAACTTGCAGAAAGATATAAATTTGAAAAATATGCAAGTTGATATTAGACTTGTTGAACAGTTACAAGATATATTCAAAAAATTAGAATATTGGCAAAATAAGCATAAATCTGATGACAATAATTGGATAGAAGGAATTAGTCGTCGCTTGCAGATTGGAAAACCAGATAATCAGGTTTCTGCTGACTTACTGACGTTAGGAGATTTTTGGTTAAAACCGGCAATTGAGGCAAAATTAATTCAACCATTAGATATTGCAAAAATACAACAATGGTCAAATTTACCTCAACAGTGGCAAGAACTAGTAACACGCAACGATCGCGGCTTTTTAGATAAACAAGGAAAGGTGTGGGCTGCTCCTTATCGTTGGGGAAATACAGTTATTATTTACCGTCGTGATAAATTTGAGAAAAATGGTTGGAAAGCACCAACAGATTGGGCTGATTTGTGGAGGACAGAATTTCGTGATCGCATTTCTTTGCTCGATCATCCACGTGAGGTTATTGGCTTAGTTTTAAAGAAGCTAGGAAAGTCTTATAATACAACCAATTTAAGTTTAGTCCCCCAGTTGGCAGAAGAACTCCAAAAGTTACATCAACAAGTCAAATTTTACGGTTCAAAAAAATATATTGAACCTTTAATTCTCGGTGATACCTTAATTGCTCAAGGTTGGTCACAGGATATATTACCAAACTTGTCCCGATACCCATATTTAGGTGTGATTGTTCCCAAATCTGGTACAGCTATGTGGGCAGATGTTTGGGTAAAACCAACAGGTCGTCAAAGTCAAGAAGAACTATTAAAACAATGGATAAGTTTTTTTTGGCAACCAAATATTGCTAAGAGAATCGTTATTTTAACTAAAACTAATTCACCAATTCCAACTAATATTACTCCAGAGGATATTCAAGACCCATTACGAAATATTTTATTAGCAAATCAGGATATTTTTAATAAAAGTGAATTTTTACTTCCTTTACCAATAGAAATAGAAACAGAGTATAATTCCCTATTTAGTCAGCTAACATAAATTAGAAGTGAGAATATATCTATCACAATTAAGTTTTAGAAAACATTGAGCAAATGATTCTGCAAGCTTACTTTTGTAGTTTTAACCTTCTGTTCTGGGTATGCTCAATTGATTTTGAGCATTCATATTAATATCACAAGCTGGTCGTTCAATCGCAAAATTACAAGTATAAGTACCTAAAAGTTCCTGTTGATAATTAAAAACTCGCAAATTATAACCATAATTTCTGGTATCGCTACCCACACGATTGATAAAGTCGTAGCGTTCGAGATAATTAAGCAAAGTCCAAAGTTGCTGATTCACAATTAAATCTACACGAGCCGGTTCTCCGGGGATTCTAGGATAAGCTATCCAATTATCAAGCAATTTCTCTTCGGAATTTTTCTTTGCCCACCATAAGCTAGGAATAGTTAAATTGGCTACATCTATTGTATCTGCCGTAATTACACCTTTGGGATTTTTCAACTGTTCTAAATCTAAAGGAGTTTGCGATGGCTCAATTAGATTACCTTTTTCTGCATATCCTCCTTGGTGAATACAAATTAAAATGATGCTTGCGAATATTATATGCATCAAAGTCGTAAGTGTTTTTTTCTGCTTCAATACCATACTAATTGTGAATAACATTTACAAAGATGTTGCTGGTGTGTTTGTATCTGCTAATTTTTCCTGTAACAATTTTAATAAGTTTTCTGTGATGATGGTATTAACAAATTTATTTCCCTGTAAATTCAGGTGAATATGATCATGGTATAAATCTTGAGGGTTTTCAACTGCATCAAATAAAGGTAGAAAATCTATATATGTTATCCCCTGGGCTTTCGTAAATTCCATTAACCTTTGTCTTGCTGTAATCTCGTAGTCACGGGACTTGTTGCCAAGTTCGCGTTTTAGGGGTGTCATTACAAGTAGAAATTTGGCATTGTGTTGATTTGCATATCCTTGAATATTGCTAATCGCCTCTAAATTAATTCCGACTCTATCTCCAGTTTCTTTTTGGATTTTTTCGAGTTCAGGAATCGGTTTTTGTTTCTCAATGTAACGCTGATAGACTTCAATTAAGCCTAGATTTAAGAATGGTTTTTGAACAGCATAGTTTTTATCTCTTCCTACTGGTAATGATGTTGGTTTGGTGGCAAATAAATCATCAGTGTTAATTAATAACACTAATGCTTGGGCTGAAAATGTACCAAATCTCTGCAAGTATGCTAATTCATTTCTTGGCCCCCAGGAATTTGCCGAGGCATTTAATACTTCTATATTTTTAAAATTAAGTGAATATACTGTTTTATTAGGGGAATTATTGATTGAGGTATTTGCGAAAGACTGGGTCATTAAACTAGAAATAGTTTCTTTTTGGTCAGTCCACCAACCGCCATTGGCAATAGAATCGCCCAACAGTAATACCCGTAATGTTGAGGATGGTAGTTCCTGTTGGATTTGGGGACTACGCATTGAATATTGATTAATTTCGATGTGTTTGCCATTACGACGGGTATTTTGGTTAGGTGCCAGCAAATAACCAATCTCCTCATCACCAATATAAATTAATGGGTTACCAAATCCATATAGCGATCGCAAAAGCAATTCAACTACTATTATTGCTCCCACTACCACAGCGAAAGTAATTACTAGCCCCATTTTCACAAACAAACCCCCACAATTACTGAAATCATTCGGAAAATTAGTCCGAGTCAAAAGTCACATCTTATACTAATTTGTCAAAAATGACCTGAGGGTAATTGAAGAGGATATCCGTAAAAGCAGACTTAGAGAATTACCCTCTCCGTATCTCTCTCTTCTTTCCTCAATAATTGATGCTCGTAAATGTAATGATGCAATTCGTTATAAATCTCAATTATATTCTTAATTAACTTACCGTATACTTCGCCTCCAGAAAGACTACAATCGGAACGAACGGAATAAAAACTTTAATCAAACCTATTAAGAGGAGGCTTACAAACGTATGTCCGACTTAAACCGAGGCATCATGAAATTTGATGGTGCCGATTCTCCAAAACTTGTTACTATTTCGACAGTGTTGCTGTTAGGCTCGATTGCGGCTCTAATTATCTGGGCTGTACAATCTGCCTACGCTGTTAGTTAGGCTGTTAGTTAAGCTATTAGTTTTACTAATTGTCATAGTTCCAAAACCAGACAGAATTATCTTTATCTCATAGATAAATTCCTTAGAGACGTTAAATTTAACGTCTCTAATACTATTGATTTTTACTCATTGCCGAAAAAACTGTCACAAAGGCGTTAGAATAGGCAACCAAGTGTGTATGTTTATCATGCACCAATAAAATCAAAAAATTATTTTAGTCTTGGATTTTGAATTTACATTGAAGGTATATCTAAAATCCAAATTTAAGGATGTTTGAACTCAGGGGTTTTTTAGTTATATTTGTAATCTGCCCGCTCTTGGGTGCGTTGCCGCTAATTGCTTGGATTACGCAGGCGTTATCAAAAAAGCAATTGGCACAACTCGGCACTGGTAATGTTGGTGTTTCGGCAGCCTTTTACCACGGGGGAACGCTGGTGGGAACGCTGGCGGTATTATCAGAAGCCTTTAAAGGCATTGCGGCGGTTTTACTGGCACGAGCTGTTTTTGATGACGGTTCTGCTTGGGAATTGCTGGCACTAATTACTTTAGTCTTAGGTAGATATTTTGTTGGTAGAGGTGCGGGAACAACAAATGTTGTGTGGGGATTTGCGGTACATGATCCCTTAGCAGCCATCTTTGTTTTATTATTAGCAGCTATTAGTTTTACAATTATTCGCTCCCGACAAGCCGCTAAATATGGCGTTTTGATCGTCTTCCCAATTATTGTCAAGGTGTTACATTCCGAAGATGGATTTCGATTGCTAGCTGCGATCGCCTTGGCTGGGTTATTAGCTTGGATATATAATCAAATTCCGGATGATCTAGATTTATCTGTAACTGGGGCAAGTTTAGACTCCCAAACGGCAATGAATTTTTTGCGCGGTGATGGTGTGTCAGTTCTGACTTTAGATGATGAACTTGATGCGGCTTTTGTGGGGAATAAAGCCGCCAAGTTAGCAGAAATTAAGCGTTGGGGTTATCAAGTTCCCAAAGGTTGGATATTGCTTCCCTACGAAGACCCACAAAATTTAATTGATATTCTGCAACCTTCAGAATTATCTCCCCTGGTGGTACGTTCTTCGGCGGTAGGCGAGGATACAGATACTGCTTCGGCGGCGGGACTATACGAAAGTATTTTGAATGTTACGACCAAACAAGGATTACTAAGTGCGATTAATCGGACTCAAGCTTCCTACAATAATGCCCCAGCAGCACAATACCGCCGAGATAAAAATCTCAAAGAAGCGGCAATGGCGGTTCTGGTTCAGCAACAAATCCGTAGTGTCTATTCAGGTGTAGCTTTTAGTCGTGACCCCATCACCCAAGAAGTGGATGCAATTATTATTGAAGCACTACCAGGAAGCCCGACACAAATTGTATCAGGCAGAGTGACACCCGAACAATATCGGGCTTTTGTGGTCGAAAGTGATAATGTTTCCTTTATCCACCTGGAAGGGCAAGGTAAGGTTCCTCAAGTAATTCTCAAGCAAGTTGCCTATTTAGTTCGCCATCTCGAAGAAAGATATCATGGTGTACCCCAGGATATTGAATGGAGTTACGACGGGCAAACGCTGTGGGTATTACAAGCCCGTCCGATAACGACCTTACTACCAATTTGGACAAGAAAAATCGCGGCTGAAGTCATCCCCGGCTTAATTCGTCCCTTAACTTGGTCAATTAATCGTCCTTTAACATGTGGGGTATGGGGAGGAATTTTTGCTGTTGTTTTGGGTGAACGTTCTTTGGGTTTAGATTTTAATGAAACAGCGACATTACATTTTTCCCATGCTTATTTCAACGCCACCTTATTAGGGCAAATTTTCCGCCGCATGGGTTTACCGCCAGAAAGTCTGGAATTTTTAACTCGTGGCGCGAAAATGAGTCCGCCGCACCTAGATACAACATTACGGAATTTACCAGGATTACTAAAGCTGCTAGGGCGCGAACTATCTTTAAAACAGGATTTTCAACGTGATAATCGCCGTAAGTTCATGGTAGCATTGTCGCAACTATCACAAGAACCTGTAGATGATTTAGAGGCCGCACAATTATTAACACGCATCGACTATATTTTAGAATTATTGCAAAAGGCTACCTATTACAGCATCTTAGCTCCCTTAAGTGCGGCTTTGCGTCAGTCAATATTTAAAGTTAAAGATTTGGATATTAACAATAGCCAAACTCCTGAAGTTGCAGCAATCACAGCATTACAAAAATTAGCAACAGAAGCAAAGCAAATACTATACATCAATACAACCACTGAAGAATCCAGCACAGGAATAGCTTCCGGTTTTGATCCGGATAATGTCTTTGAGGATTTAGCTGTTTCCACAGAAGGGCAAAAAATTCTGGCAGAATTTCAACAATTATTACAGCGCTACGGTTATTTGAGTGAAGTGGGAACCGATATTGCGGTGCCGACTTGGAAGGAAGAACCCGAAATTGTCAAAAGTCTGTTTGTGCAACTGATGTTGGGCAGCCAGCCCGAAAAAAGCAACAAAAAACGCCGTCCCCAAATGAATATGTTCGTGCAGAGCCGCATGGATATCAAGGGACAGGTGACAGAGGTTTATTCGCGCTTGTTGGCGGAGTTGCGCTGGTGTTTTGTCGCTTTAGAAAAACAGTGGTTAGACGATGGACTATTACAACAAAGAGGCGACATTTTCTTTTTAGAATTCGAGGAAATTCGTCAACTGATTACAGCCGCAAATCCAGAGATGGTGAGTCGTTTGCAAGTACTGATTTTGAGAAGACGATCGCAACTTGATCGCGATCGAGAAATGAACCCCATTCCCCTACTAGTTTACGGCAACACTCCCCCAGTTATCCCGGCTTTGATGCCTGCACTTGCCCCCGACCAAATTTTGCAAGGTATTCCCGCCAGCCCTGGACAAGCGACAGGAAGGGTAAAAGTGTTGCGAAATCTACAGGATATCCCGGAAATCGAGTCTGATACGATTTTAGTTGTACCTTATACCGACTCTGGTTGGGCAGCTTTATTAATTCGGGCTAAAGGAATCATTTCTGACGCTGGTGGCAGGCTTTCCCACGGTGCAATTCTGGCTCGCGAGTACGGAATTCCTGCAATTATGGATGTTAGAAATGCAACCTGGGTCTTACAAGATGGCCAGCGAGTGCGAATCGATGGTTCCAGGGGGATTGTGGAAATAGACAACGATTTAAGACCAGATTAAATAATGCCAAATTAATATTTGAATTTCACTGCATCTGCGAAACGTTGATTAATTTCATCCCAGTTGAGGACATTCCACCAAGCATCTAAATAATCGGCACGGCGATTTTGATACTTGAGATAATAGGCATGTTCCCAAACATCATTACCCATAATCGGGTATTTGCCAGCAGCCAGGGGACTATCCTGGTTGGCAGTGCTAACTACTGCGAGTTTGCCATTTTGTTCTCGAACTAGCCATACCCAACCACTACCAAAACGCTTGCTGCCTTCTTCATTGAAGCGCTTCTTAAAGTTGGCGAAACTACCGAAATTTTCTTGGATAGCCGGGGCAATTGCACCTGTCGGTTCGCCGCCACCATTTGGTTTCATAATCCGCCAAAACATCGCATGATTAATGTGTCCACCGCCGTTATTACGGACTACGTTACGGATATCTTCAGGTACGCTGCTGAGATTTCGCACCATTTGTTCGACACTAATATTTTTAAGTTTGGGGTGTTTTTCTAAAGCGGCATTCAGGTTCTTGACGTAAGTGGCGTGGTGCTTGTCGTGGTGAAATCGCATTGTTGCTGCATCAATATGTGGCTCCAAGGCTTCGTATGCGTAAGGTAAAGCTGGTAACTGAATTGCTCCTTGTGTTGCTGCACTAATTTCTGTGGGACTGGCTGTGGGACTGACTGTGAGATTATCTTCTGGGTTGGGAGCCACAGTTAAGGTTTTCCCGGCACTTGGTAGTATATTCTCCGATGAAGTACAACTATTTAGCAGCAATGCACCCGTACTAGCACCCAGTAAACCTAAAAAATGGCGACGATTTAAATTCATAAGGATATAGCTATCTATGTAAATTTGATTATGCTTTCATACTTTCACTTTTATTTTCTAAGATTTAGACTCAAAGTTACCAAGTTTAAGCAAAATTCAGCCTAATTCTTTTTTTTTGCCATCAGCAAGTATTAAATAATACCCATTTTTCTAACTGTTCGATAATCTTTGTACAGTTTCCCCAGCTAACAATTGATGAGCTTCAGCTAAAATCTGAGGAATTTTATCAGCATGAGGACTTTGACTTAAGCATTGACGTAAATCAATTTCCTGAATGCGATCGCTTTTATTTCCAGGAAACCAATGACTACCATTTCCTAACAAGTTATAGCGCATTTTGGCGTAGTCTAACATATCATAGGTTAGAGCTAGATTTCTCAACCACAAAATCACAGGAATATTGATATTACCAGGAGTTTGTTCATAAGTTGGTAAATTTACATGCCAAGTTTTTGCCCAGTCTTCACCACATAAATTAATCAATTCTTGTTCTAACCTAGTTAAAATTGGCGGCAAAATTTCATCAGCATTATTTAGTAAATTTAACACTTGTAAATGTTCGTCAAAATCACTTGCTTTTGCTGCACCTATGCTTAATGTATGCACTTGCGAATGACTCAAACAAAATAAGTCATTAAATACCATTGGACTCAATGGTTTACATAATTCTACCAACTTTGGTGGTGGACTATATAACTTACCACCTTTATCTGAAGGACTAATAATAAATACTCCCATATCATGGCGAGTTGCCGCTTCAATTGCTCGCCAATTATTTTGATTAATGTAGTACCAATGTAAATTTACATAATCAAACTGATTCGTCTCAATTGTATTGATGATTGTGTCACAAGCAGCATGAGTAGAAAAACCAATAAATCGTACTTTTCCTTGTGCTTGTAGTTTCCGCGCTACATCCCAACAGCCACAAGCAGACATTGTCTGCTCAAATGTTTCCCGATGATTAATACCGTGAATTGACAGCAAATCCACGTAATCCAGATTCAGATACCCCAAAGACTTCTCAAATTCATATTTAAAATCCTTTGGGTTGGCTTTGGGAGTCACCTTGGTTTGCACAATTAATTTTTCCCGTGGTAGAGTCGGTAATACTTGACCTAACTGCATCTCTGAACTACCGTAACCACGTGCAGTTTCAATATGATTGATTCCAACCGCCACAGCATGTCGAATAGTCGCTTCAAGGTTGGCTTGGTTATCACTAGGAACCTCTGCTGGCGGAACATCTTGCCATTTGAACTGATACCGCATTCCCCCACAGGAAAATATAGGCATTTGTAGTTCTGTGCGTCCAAATCTTCTGTAAAGCATTATGTCTTTTTTTTTCGCTTCTGGCTCAATATAACGTTATTATTGATTACTGGAGATTAAATACTCTCACTAGTTATGGTTTGTTTGTATTGACTCCAAAATTATGCATCCATAGATTTGCATCTATAATTCTGAATCACTTTCACCTCAATTGATTTCACTTAAATATCATCAGGGAATTTGTAACATTCTGATTGAGGGTGTGCAGTCCAGATCGATAAAAAGCAAGAAAAAGTTATTTTGTGCAGAGGAAATTACTGATTAATTTTTTCTGTTTGCATAATTAATAACTCTTTTCTGAACTATTTTTGTGTCTAGCTTGCCGTTTATGTATTCTACAGGCAAAGAAAAGAATTAACCAAGTACGGCAATGGTTTAGATACGTTATTTCAGTGATTCAGATTCTGGCAAAAACATATTATGGGAAACAAGAAAAACTTATCTTTAGTCATCAGGAAATGATGAGATAACTCCTGAAGTATTTGTTTGTAGCATTAATTAGTAAATAGAGGTTTCAATGCGAGGAAATTCAGCAGAACAACCAGGAAAACAATCCATAGAAGTTAACTCCAGAGAGATACCTGAAGTTTCGGCTCATAGTATTGCAGGCTATTTTATAGTTGGTATTCCTATAGTTTTACTTCTGAGTATTATTGGTTATAAACAATATCGGATACTGGCTCGTCGTCGCCGGATTGAAAAACTGGAACGCTTATGGCATATAGATATTGATGAAAAGACATATTAAACATATTAAACATATTAATAGCTATTGGGCATTGGACAAGGGAAAAGGAATACTCGCATTTACTATTTCCATGCCCAATGCCCTATGAGCCAAATTTATATTTGTCTCACAGATGGTTTCCCATCTATGACTTCACCAATTAAAACGATATCCGCACAATTAACAAAAATTCCATTTTCCAAAACACCAGGAATATTATTCAGTGTTTTCTCTAGGTTAACTGGGTCAGGAATATCATTAAATCTGACATCAATCACCATATTACCCTGGTCAGTAATTACTGGGCCTGCTTTTTTGACTCCCATACGGAGTTCAGGTTTTCCACCGAGTTTGAGAATGGCATTCATAACAGGTGTCATTGCCATGGGGATAACTTCGACAGGAACGGCAAAAGATGAACCCAGTTTATTGACTAATTTACCACCATCGACAACAACAATAAACTGGTTAGCGAGATAATCTACAACCTTTTCACGGGTATGGGCTGCACCACCACCCTTAATTAAATTTTTCTGGGGGTCAACTTCGTCTGCTCCATCAATGGCAATATCAATATGGTCGATCGCATCGAGTGTAGTTAGAGGAATACCATACTGCTTTGCCAAAACTTCTGCTTGAAAGGAAGTCGGAACCCCAACAATATTTTCCAGTTCGCCAGATTTTAGACGTTCTCCAATATATTGAATTGCGTAGGCTGTCGTTGAACCCGTACCCAAGCCAACAATACTATTCGACTTCACCAAAGCGGCTGCGGCTTTACCCACTTCTTCCTTCATTATCTTTACTGGGTCTGCTGCTGCGCTCATCTTGAAAACTCCCGATTATCCATTGTTTATAATCCATATCCTACCGTTAATAGGCAATGGGGGAATAATTCCCAATGTGTCATCTGGAAGTATTGTCAGGAACGAAGTCATTCCGAGTTGGTCTGAAGTAATGTAGGTAGTTTTGAATATACAGTAGTTACCAAGCTAATTAGGGCAACCTGAAATACTCAGATACTGCATCAGATAGGAGTTGGAAAAAGCTGAATACTGATAGCTGAATGTTATACGGTGTTTTGATTTGAGGGAGGTCGATTTTCTCCCACTATTTGATGTTTGGAGTAAATCCTGGTTTTGAACTTATTCTGTGTAACTATGCCGAGAAGGTGCTGTATAAAATCTCTGTTAGTCATTAATTTAAATCATGCGTAATTGTTTCACTACTTTTTCTTTGATTACCTTATTACAAACCTTACCAGTCATGGTGTATGCTGCTGATAACGTAGCTGTGCAAAGTTCTGATCCGATCGCCCAGGTAATTGCAGCGAATTGGATGCGAAATTTTGCTGATGGCAAATTCTACCCAGAAAGAATGATTAGTCGGGCAGAATTAGCGGTAATTATGGTAAAAGTTTTTAAACTCGATCAGCGCCAAGGTTTACCCAAAGAAAATATTGCTGTTGCAGATGTTCCAACTTCCCACTGGGCTTTTAATGATATTCAAATAGTTCTCAAAACATCAATTATGCGGGGTTATCGCGATAATCTCTTTTTTCCCAATCAGCAAGTGACAAAAGCAGAAGCGATCGCAATTTTTGCTCAAGCTTATGGTGTTTTCCAATTTCCAGATGAAACAATCAATGAAATTTTAGCACCATACACCGATAGAGCATCAATTCCCATATGGGCTAGAAAAGCCTTAGCGACAGTCATTGCGGAGGGATTTATTACTCCAGATGCTCGCGGAAATATTAAACCGTTGCAACCAATGACACGGGGAGATATGGCGTATTTACTGAGTAAATATTTACAACGTCAGCAAAGACAGCCAGATACACCAATTGCCCCGGAAGCACCACCAATGAAGTAATTCAGTATCAAAATTGGAGTTGTGAGCGCCGAGCTAAGACCTTAAATAACTGGCTCCATTGACATCAACAATAGAACCTGTGAGAAATTCCGAACCGGGGGAAGCTAAAAATAAGACAGTTTGGGCGATTTCCTCCGGTTTTGCGACTCGATTTAAGGGACTTTGCTGGCGAATTGTATTTCCTGCCGCACTCGCCAACAGTTCACTTGTCATATCGGTTTCTACGTAACCAGGAGCAACTGCTGTCACACAAATATTGTGTGGTGCTAAGTGCTGTGCCAGGGACTGACTAAAAGAATTGAGGGCAGCTTTACTGGCTCCATAGGCTGTGGCTGTGGGTTCCCCGCGAAAAGCACCCCGGGAAGTAATATTAATAATCCGTCCACTTTGTTGCTGAATCATGTATTGAGCGACACAATAAGCTAGGTTTACTGCCCCCAAGAGATTTGTATTTAAACTGCGCTGCCAAATAGCTTGCCAATCTATATAACTCGTACTGCTGAGGGGATGTTCTACGTAAATACCAGCATTATTCACCAAAATATCAATCTTTCCAAACTCAGCAATGATATGATTAACCATCTCGGTGATCGCCACAGCATTAGTCAGGTCTGCACCCACGACAATATGTCTGTTACTGGCTAAAGAATCCCGGAAAATTTCTGCAAGCTGACGTTGCTGATGATAATGGATGGCTACACGGGCATTTGCAGAGGCAAAAGCAGATGCGATCGCTTTGCCAATTCCTCGCGAAGCGCCCGTAACCAGCACCGTTTTTTCGTGAAAATCAAAATTAATCAAACTTCAAATAACCTGTGTGCAAATTGAGTAAGGTTAAACACAAAAATTACTACCCTACAACTGCTAAAACCGTAAGCCTACCCCACCTTGTAATGACAGCGCCGTGCCACCACCATCGCGAAAAGCATCAAAGGCAATAATTGCGTTCCCAAAAATGACAGTGTTGCTACCAGGTACACTGTAATCAACACCAGGTTGGAGAGCAAAAGCAATTTTATTCCCCACTGGTGAAGGATCATCACCCCCAGCCAGTACCAATCCCGCACCAATGTAAGCATCGGTTTGCCAGTTGAGAGGGATATCGTAGGAAACAGTTGGGACTACGGCTGTACTTTTACCTACCAAAGCTTGAGCGCGAAAAGAAACGGGTGATTCTAACAACTTGTAACGAACTGCTAACACACCCCCAACTTGAACGCCATCAGACAAACCTATAGATGGACCAACACCAACATAGCTACCATAAGCAACCTGTGCTTGGGCAGGTTTGGAGAATTGCGCCACACTTAAAATTGCAGCTGCGATGACGAGGGATGTTAAAGATTTTAGATGTTGATTGAGATAGTTCACGTCCTGACTCCTCACAATAATTGTGGATTTTGGATTGGGCAATGGGTATGACAATTACGGATTTTCCCCCACCGCCTATCCTCATTTATACTACGGACATCGGGGATGAATGCCACCTTGAGTGCAAATGTAAGCTAATTGTTTCGGGTCTAAACCCTTAGCAAAGGTAAAATCCACACCTTTAACTACCGCAGATTGTGCGCCAAGTTGAGGTTTTTGGACAAATTCCTCCGAGGGGTCTTGTCCCCCTGGAGAAAGAATCGCGCCTTGGAAGTCAGCCCCGGCAACGTTTGCACCTTGTAAGTCCGTAAGGCTTAAATCAGCATTGCGTAAGTTGCTATTTTCGAGGTTGGCAGAACGTAAAATTGCCCGCGACAACCGAACAGCGTTGAGATTCGCACTGGTGAGGTTAGCATGGTTTAAGTAAGCACCCGATAAATCGGCAGCTTGCCAGTCAGTTTTAGTCAGATTTGCATAGGAAAGTTGTGTACCAATGGCGATCGCTCGTCCAAATTTAGCACCGTATAATTCAGCATCAGTAAGTTTGGCTTCACTAATGTCAGCACCAGTTAAGCTGGCATTTTCTAAAACGGCACCGCGTAAATCTGCCCCCACTAATTGAGCGCTACTGAGGTTTGTCCCAATTAAACGCGCCCCTGTGAGATTGGCTTTATTGAGGGTAGCGCGGCTCAAGTTACTTTTATTCAGTAAAACTCGGCTGAGGTTGGCATCACTGAAGTTAGCTTGCTTCATTTGGGCTTGGCTTAAGTCGGCAACCCAATCATCATAGGTATCCCAACGTCCATCTTCACCAGGCCCGCGAAAACGACTAGCTTTGAAGCTGGCTTGATCAAGGTTTGCACCTTTGAAATTCACACCCCATAAATCTGCTTTATCAAGAAGCAAATTAAAGTAAGCTGTCGCATTGGCATTAGTTTGCGATAATTGCACCCGATTCAAATCAATATTTTTTAATTGATTGCTGTAAACTGCCAAAATTTTATTAATTGCCTGTTGGTTCACCTGTAATTGCTGTTGTCGCACTTGGCGTTGGCTAGCATCTCCACTCTGAGAATTAATTTCATTGGTGAGTAGTTGATTTTTGCGTTTGAGATCGGGAATTGCATCTGCACCAACATTTACTAAAGCTTGCTGAATTGTATTCAAAAGTATTGGATTAGTCTCTTCGGCGAGTAAATCGACCAAAAATTGGGTGGATTGGGAATAATTTAAAGTTCCAATCGCCATAATTATCCGTTGGCGTTCTTCAACTGTGGCATTGGAGTTATTTTTCAAGCGTTGTTCAAGTTCGCTAAATTGTTTGCGGTTTCCTTCTTCCTTAACGCGAGAATTTTCCTGCGACTGGACATATACCTGAGTCGCCACCAAAGTACTTAAAACTGCAACCATACTCACTAGCGCCATCGCAAACAGAGCAATGCTCGGATTTTGGCGTATCCACCGCCATAAATTAGACTTACGGATATTTTCCGGAGACATGACTACGGAAGCGATCGCTGCTTCTTCATCAGCTTCGTTCCATGGTTGAGTGCGCCGATTTTGGGGTGGTGTGAATGGTTGTGTCGCATCAATAGTATAAGTCCCAGCCACACGATCATGTAAAGCGCGCTGCGATCGCCAACGCGGAAAACCCAAACTCTCACCTAATAGTGTGATTGCTGCCAAACCCGCGAACAGGAATAAATTCGGGAAGATCGGACTGTAGCGCCACAAAATATAGACAACTGACATGGGCAGACCCCAACGCCCTACACCTTCCCGCACCAAAACCGCCAGAATACCCGGTGCTGTTCCAGTTTCGGAAACAACCCGCACAGCAAACCAACGCTTGGGGATTGTACTACCAGTTTTGGCAAGTAAATATAATTGCCAACATGAAAGCGTCAAAGGAGCAATGGCTCCCACCGTCCAGAAAAAATTAGTTAACCAAGAAACATTACGAGTACCATAAGCTATTGGCAATGCCAGGGGACGGGCAACTTCACGTTCAACAAGTCCCAATACGGGGTTAAGGGGAACTCGACTCAACTCACCGTGGTTATTGGCAAAAACACCAATGCCATAGGGAACCAAGCCGCTCACCGCAATTAGGGCAATCTCTGTAGTCCATGCTGCCAAACGTCGAGTTACTAAAGACATAGAATTCGCCTTCCCATTTGGCTGCTGTTGCGATCGCTTGGATGGATTTGTACTTCTCCTCGCAATTGGGGTTGTCATTATCTCTCGTCCTTAATCTTTAAATTTAAATATTGAAATACTGATGTCTCTGCCGGAAAAGGCAATTAAAAATAAACCATTTAGTTTACAACGAGATACTTAAGTTTGCCATGTGTTATCTGCCTTTTTTAGTGAGTAGTAAACCATGACAAATAAAGCTAGCGAAGGGGTACAAAAAATTTATATCCTACCCATGCCAATCCTGCAAATAAAAACACACTCATAGCAGCAGCAATTAATTTGTAAATTCCTGGCGGCATTGCAAAGCCAAATATAACACCTGCGATCGCAAAATGATGATTAAACCAGCCGAAAATGAGGCGATTTGCAAGTCCCTTACGCCATTAATCTGACGGTAGCCCCTATTTCTAGTTTTGCCAATTGAAACCGAAAGTCATTACTAGTTTTAGACACTGACTACTGGGTTCCCAAATATACTATATTCGCCAAAAAAGTAAGTGTATTTACAAGTCCTCTAGAAAGATTACGGAACTAAAATATAATTGTTTTCGTCTTAAAAACCAAGATAATTATCTCAATATCGCTGAAAATAGTTGGGAATTGCGGTATCTCGTGGAAAGTAAATATGAAAATTCACATTGTTTTAAAATCTCTGCTTGTTCCCACTGGCTTGGCGATGGGTATTCTTGTCTCTTCTGCTCATTTAGCCAACGCCCAACAAGTCAAAATTAGCCCAAATTTTCAGCCAGACCCAATTACCTTAACCGGAAAGTCTGGGGGCAGCAATAAAAGTAATTGTGGCAATATTCCATCCACCCCAAGCCAAGTGATTGAAGTCACCGAATCCTTACCATATTTACGAGTAACAGTAGAGAATACTGGAGGCTCTGGGCAACCAACTTTACAGATAGATGGGCCTGGGGGTAAATATTGTGTACTAGCCGATAATTACTCCGGTGGTAAGCCAGAAATGACGGGTTTTTGGAAGGCAGGGATTTACAACCTATTCATCGGCGAACTATCTCAGGGACAGCATAACTATACCTTATCTATTTCGCAACAAAAGAAGTAATTGCTGAAGGACTGGTAAAGGAGAAGATGCGGAAAGAAAAATTTGAACAGCTAGCTTATTACTTATAGCCCTGCTATCTCCTCATTTTCTGATCCGCGTTTCCCTTGGTCTACTCTTCCAAAACATTCGTCGGTATTTCGACAGCCTTGACATCGATAGTTCCTTCCGGTGCTACACGATGAAAATGACCATCTTGCACCAATAATACCTCACCACAATTCGGACATTGAAGCTCCCTATTCTTGAAGCCTGGCAGTTCAAACCCGCACGCTGGACATTTATCTGTCACTAAGTTTTGTTGCAACCACCAACGGAAACCGAAAAAGCCAATAATGGGCACTAAAAAAATTAATCCGACCAAAATCAATAGCGAATTGACTAACCAGCCCAAACCAAGTGACCCTAGTAACCAAACGACGACGAATAGAGTCAACCAAGGGCGAAGATTTGCTAACTGGAACTGAAAAGATTTAAGGCTCATTTTATCAATATCTGCTTACTATGTCTTGCTCTCCTTTTTAGGATAGCGATTTTGGTAGTAAATTTTTTAGCACACCTGAATTGAAGTATAAAATCCCAAAAATGATTTATTTGCAAATCTCTGACTTTAAACTCTTACTTTCTGCCTCTCCACACTTCTGGACGAGCTAAAAATTGCTCTTGCAATCTAGTTTGGAAAGCTGCAAAACCAAAATGCGAAATGACTTCTTCCCTTAGCCATTGCCCATTACAGCGTTGGTCATTGCCTGTGAGTATTTCGATACATGCTTTGGCAACTGCTTCGATATCGCGGTGGGGAACTCTCCAACCGAGACGACTATTTTGAAGCGGATCAGCAGAACCATCATTATCACCTGCTAAAACAGGCACACCACAAGCCATTGCTTCTAAGTAGACAATCCCAAATCCCTCTTGTGAGGGCATAATGTAAGCATCTGCGAGACGGTAATGCTCTACGAGTTCTTCAGTGGGTACAAATCCGGCAAACACGACGCGATCGCTCACACCAGAATTTTCTGCTAATTGCTGCAACCGAGCTAAATCATCACCCCTACCAATAACTAAATATCTCACATCGGGAAAAGCTTGGGCTATTTGGGGTAAAGCTTGAATGGTAATATCTACTCCTTTATAAATATCACCCGGCCATAACCGTGCTACCGTCATCAAAACTTGTTGGGATTGATTCAACCCATAACGCTCTAGTAATGCTGCTGATTTTGCACCAGGGGTGAAATAATTACCATTCACTGCACAGGGCAAAATATTAATTTTTTGCGGGTTGAGTTGATTAACTGTGCTGGCAATATCACGAGTATACCGACTAACTGCCCAAATACGATCAGCCTTTTGTAGACTATTTTTGGTCATACTTGGCAATGGTTCCCATACTTCCTTGCCATGGGTCATGACTGTGTAGGGAATGCCCAAATTTTGGCAAAATACCCCCACCAAGGGGGCAAGATTAACATGTCCACAATAAACATGTTGAGGACGATTCTGCACCAAATATGCGAATAGAGCCGTTGCCATTCGCATTCTTCCAACTTGAGGAGAGCTAGTTTTAAAATAGTTAAATCTTAAGCGTTCATTGGACTCAAATGGATTTTTACAGCTATGTGCATCCCGTAAAATAAATACTTCTGCATCACAATTGGTCGGCAAAGCTAAATACGATTGAAAAACATCTTTGACATAGGACTGGATTCCACCCTCGCGTGAAAAAATTTCCAGAAACACAAAAACATCATTGGCTCGTCTAGTTCTTTTTGATACTAAATAATTTTTCCCCCGGTTCGGACTTTTTTTAAGCATATTCTTTCTACATTACCGTCCATCAAGCGGATAAACACGACCAAATGCAAGCTTGTTTATGATTAACAAAACTATAATTACTAATAACTTATGCTACAAAATTAATACTTAATATACTTACACATTAGCAAAAAAAAATGGTAGCGGGAATGCGATTATTACTTAAAAGAGGAAATATTTTATACAAAGTCAATCAGAAATTAGGCTGGTGGGGAAGAAAAATAAGATTTAATGACCTTGTAAACCATACTTCACAATCAACAGACAATTTCTGCCATCAATAGAGCGCTCGTAAACCACACGGTCAGCTAAACGACGTAACAAAAACCAACCATATCCCCCGACTTGAAGAGTACCAGGTTCTGGTTCAGCGATCGCATCTGGATTAAATGGTTTACCACGATCCCAAATTCTGATTTCGAGGCGATCGTTCCACAATAATAAGTCAATATCAATAGTTGTTTCTGGTGGTAAGGCGTGATGAGCATGACGAACTGCGTTGGTAAAACCTTCTGCCAACGCTAAGTTGAGCTGATAAAGTTGGCTCTCTGACCAGCCTAATTGCGACAAGTATTTTAGACAAAATTGCTCAAACCATTGTTGCACTTGGTTTAAAAGCGTTAGCTCGCTCTTAACCGTTAGATGGTCTTGCTGCATTATGCTAAGCATTGACCTGGAACTTAAAAATAATAGGGAGAAGTGAAGCAATCACAGGTGCGAGTAGACTGAATGAATCAGCAGGAGAAAATATATTTTTATAACTTTTTAGCAAGTCTGATGCAGTTGGATTTTAAACCAAGTTACCACATGTATTTTCATTTAACGCTACCGAAAAAGCACTTAATAATGAATTTTAACCCCAAAATTTAAAATCTACAGACCGAAAAAATTAAAATTGATGCCTGTTGAATGTTCAAGAACAATACAAAATAGCACTGACTCTTGAAACTCACAGGCATCAAATCAATCTATGGAGACTTTAATAAAAACAGTCCGATTAGAAAAGTCCCAAGGTCAAAGATTTATCGATTGGGAAAGTAGCACCAATACCCAACCATAATGTCACCAAAGTCCCAAACATAAATACTGCGGTTGCGACTGGACGACGGAAGGGGTTTTGGAACTTATTGACGTTTTCGATGAAAGGAACCAGGATGAGTCCCAGGGGAACCGAAGCCATCAAAAATACACCCAACAACTTGTTAGGGACTGTCCGCAAAATTTGGAATACGGGGTATAAATACCACTCAGGTAAAATTTCCAGTGGTGTTGCAAAAGGATTTGCAGGTTCGCCATTCATAGCGGGGTCTAATACAGCCAGGGCGACAATACAAGCAAAGGAACCCATAATTACCACTGGGAAAATATAGAGTAGGTCATTAGGCCACGCTGGTTCACCATAGTAGTTGTGACCCATGCCTTTGGCTAGCTTCTCTCTTAAACTAGGATCGGTTAGATCGGGTTTCTTTTGTGTTCCCATTTTTAAATATGCTCTCCGACTGAGGTGAAGTTAAAGCATTTGTTGTTAGAGCCATTTTGCCGATGGCTACTATTACTCTATGAAAAGCTGCAATTTGTACAGATTGTAGCTGAAATTACAAGTATTAATTTGCTTTTTTATGACCTGCCACTTAATCTTCACGAGGATAATCAAGGGACATGTTATTTAAGTTTAAAGCAAACTAATTCTCTTGTAACTGAAATATTTGTCAGCTTTGTGGGAATTTCGCCATAATTTCAGCGAAAACAAAAACATTACAACGGACCCGAAATACCTTGCTTGCGAATCATCAAGAAGTGGAGCAGCATGAATACCGCAATTAACCAAGGTAGTACAAATGTGTGGGCACTATAGTAACGGGTGAGAGTTGCTTGTCCAACACTGGAACCACCACGGAGTAGGTCAGCCATTAAGACACCGACTACAGGAATAGCTTCAGGTACACCACTTACGATTTTCACAGCCCAGTAGCCAACTTGGTCCCAAGGTAGGGAGTAGCCAGTTACACCAAAAGACACAGTGATTACAGCGAGAACAACGCCACTAACCCAAGTTAATTCGCGAGGCTTTTTGAAACCACCAGTGAGGTACACGCGGAAAACGTGCAAAATCATCATCAACACCATCATGCTGGCAGACCAACGGTGGATAGAACGAATTAGCCAACCGAAGTTAACTTCGTTCATAATGTATTGCACAGAAGAATAAGCTTCTGTAACAGTTGGCTTGTAGTAGAAGGTCATCGCAAATCCAGTTGCAAACTGAATGAGGAAGCATGTCAGAGTAATTCCACCCAGACAATAAAAAATGTTGACGTGAGGAGGTACATATTTGCTGGTGACATCATCAGCCAGAGCTTGAATCTCCAAGCGCTCCTCGAACCAGTCGTAAACGTTAGCCATACAATGTCGCTTTTCCTAAAAATCGATTGCGGTTGATAGATATCCCAATGACCGCTATTTCGGGCTTGATTTTGGGATTTTAACTTATAGAGGTTCGCTTGTTAGCGATGAAGCAGTATTAATGCTAAGAGTTTTTAAGAATCTTAACACTCTGCAAAAATGGTATGTATTGCGTTTTCTTTGCACCCAATCTTGAGGGATGATAGACACAAAGTAGATTCTAGCGTTTATGAGAAGGGATGTACAAAGTATCCGTTGGTTGCCCGTAAGATGAGAAAATGCATCACTTCTATAAAAAAAGTAACATAATCAAGAGATAGATTTCATTCAACAGCAGGTTAACTGCGTTGTCACTTGTGAATTTGGGTTGAAAGTGAAATTGGGTTCAAAGCTGCATGCAGAAAAAATTTTTTCCGGTTGTATTAGCACTGATATTGGCTTTTTGGGTCGGGTTTGCTGGTTTTTGCCAAAGTGCGATCGCGTTGACAGATGAGCAAAAATTAGTTTCAGAAGTTTGGCGAATTGTCAATCGTGCCTATCTGGATGAAACATTTAATCATCAGAACTGGGCGACTGTGCGACAACAGATTTTACAAAAACCGATTAGTGACCAGCAAGCAGCATATACAGCAATTCAAAACATGCTCAAAACCTTGGATGACCCTTTTACTCGTTTTTTAGACCCAGAACAGTACCGTAGTCTCCAGGTGAATACTTCTGGGGAATTAACAGGAGTTGGCTTGCAAATTGCCTTGAATGGGGAAAATGGGAAATTAGAAGTTGTTGCTCCCATCGCGGGTTCTCCGGCAGATAAGGCTGGAATCCAGCCACGTGATCGCATTCTGCAAATTGAGGGTACATTAACTGAGAAATTGACTCTGGATGAAGCCGCAGCGAAAATGCGTGGCCCGATTGGTAGTATTGTCACACTTGTAGTTGAACGGGATGGGGAAACAACTCCTCTACAAGTGCAGTTGAAACGCGATCGCATCGAACTTAATCCTGTTATCGCCGAACTGCGTCCTTCTACTCAAGGAAAATCGATTGGTTATTTGCGTCTGACTCAATTTAACGCTAATGCGCCTATGGAACTGGCACGAGCGATCGCTAGCCTCGAAAAAAAAGGTGCAAATGCCTACATTTTGGATTTGCGGAATAATCCCGGTGGTTTATTGCAAGCGGGTATTGAAATCGCCCGTCTCTGGCTTGATTCTGGTACTATTGTTTATACTGTTAATCGTCAAGGCATCCAAGGTAGTTTTGAAGCTCTTGGTTCCGCTCTTACCAACGACCCATTAGTAATTTTGGTTAATAAGGGTACAGCTAGTGCCAGCGAAATCCTCGCAGGTGCTTTACAAGACAATGGTCGGGCGAATTTAGTTGGTGAGACAACATTTGGAAAAGGCTTAATTCAGTCACTCTTTGAACTTTCAGACGGTTCCGGCTTGGCTGTAACTATAGCTAAATATGAAACACCACATCACCGTGATATCAATAAGCTTGGTATTAAGCCAGATCGAACAATACCATCTAAACAAATCACTCGTGACCAAGTTGCGACAGAAGCAGATGTCCAGTATCAAGCAGCACTCGACTTGTTAGAGAAACAAGCTGTTGTTGTTGGTAGTGTCTGAAGCAACTGAAAAATCCCAATCACTAATTGATAACTTTTGATAACTTCATCCTTCCCACTCAGTACTGAAATTCTTTAGATGAAAATAAGCACTTTCAATCAAGCGCTGTCCTCGGAGAAAACCTGTATTGGCTCCAGGACAGATGTATGAAAGTGTTGTGGGTGAAAATTTTTCGAGGATTAAATTTAGGCTTTTGAGTTGACGAAGCCAATGAAAGGTTTTGGCAGTTCTAATGGGCATAGCTTCACCTTGGAGATTGGGGAGTATATGTCTTCCGGTGAACAATACGCCGCCAAAATCGTTATAGTAGAGGCAAGAAGAGCCAGGAGAATGCCCTGGTGTCCAGATCAGCTGGGCGATCGCATTTAATTTTAATTCGTGACTAAAAGTAGTTACAGTTAGTCCAGGTAATAAATAAGCTTCCTGTTCCTGAATGACAACTTCACAATTGAAAGCTTGTTGAAGTTCTGGGGTTTTGCCAATAGCACCACGATGGGTGATAAATAACCAACGAACACCGCCGTGCAATCTGATAAAATCCTGGTTTATATTGTCCCAAGCTGGACAATCGATCAGGATATTGCCTTCATTCCCGACAATGAAATAAGCAGTTCCTCCCAATGTGTCCCGATTTGGTGGAAAGGCAAAAATGCAATCGAGTACAATCCGTGGCTGCTTATTTGTAGGATTTGGCGGTTGATTTAGAGGGCACATGGGAAAAATAGATATTGAGGAGTTGTGAATTAGCAAGAAAGAAGGGGAGAAATAACTTAATTTTTAGTGAAAGAGAAGAGGAAAAAGGCGTAAAAATAGAAATTTACAGACTAAATTTTTTCCTTTTTTGCTTCACTTTACTTGCTTCTGTACAATAGTCCAATATTGGCATGGTAAATATCTTAAGTTTTAAAAATCAAGTATTAAAACCTGAGAACAAAGCTTAAAATTTAAGCTTAAAATTTAAACTTGAGAATTTAATACATAGCCAATTTTGGCAGGAAAAAGGGAAAAATAAGCCTGAGTAGACCTCAAAGTTTATATCCACTATCCAAAATTTAGGTATCATAACAATTTTGTCAAATCAGAGCCTTAGTAGTCATCAATTGATTTCCGCAAAAACTTAATTTTACTTAAGCATTTTGCCATCTAAAATCTAAAATCCGCGATCAGATAAAACGTTTGTTTCAAAATACACGCAGATAACATGGAAGTTTGGTTTCTCCTGTTACTAGGAATTATTACTTACTTGATGGTGCAGCGCAGTGTCGCTCAAATCACGAAAACCCCAGTTTGGTTATTGTGGCTTGTGTTGATGACTCCAGCCTTGTTGTGGACAGCATGGACAGCTATCAATGGTCAAAATGTACGCCCCCCACAGGCTTTGATGATTGGCCCCTTGATTATTTGTCCAATTTTATACTGGATATTATTTCAGAAGGGGCGAAGACCAGAGTTAACTGGAAAGCAGGCTGAACTAACGACACCAGAATCCCCATCAGTTACTCATCCAGTCGCGGAACCAGTGCCAGTACGTCCGATTGAAGCATCGGAAGAAACTCAACTACGGAACTGTTTCCCTTGGTCAGTATACTACCTGCAAAATATTGACTATCGACCACAAGCTATTATTTGCCGGGGACAGTTACGTGCTGAGGCAAGCGCAGCTTACGAAACAATCAAAGAGAATGTAGAGACGCAATTTGGCGATCGCTTTTTGGTTATGTTCCAAGAAGGCTTGAATGGCAAACCTTTCTTTGTTCTGGTTCCCAATACAGAACTGGCTAAATATCAGTATCGCAATTCTGAAAAATTAACAAGACCAGGATTAGCGCTCTTGCTACTATTGGCAACACTACTGACAACAACTCTCATCGGGGCTTTAGAAGTTGCAGGTATTCAACCAGAGCAATTACAAGCAAAACCAGCGCTTTTCTGGCAAGGATTGCCCTATGCATTGGCATTTATGACTATTTTGGGATTGCATGAACTTGGTCATTATTTCACAGCCAAACGCAATAAAATTCGCGTGACGCTACCGTATTTTATTCCTATGCCTTTCTTTCTGGGAACGTTTGGTGCTTTTATTCAAATGCGAAGTCCCTTGCCCAATCGTAAAGCATTATTCGATATTAGTATTGCCGGGCCTATTGCCGGATTTGTTGCGACTTTACCTTTACTATTTTGGGGACTGACGCAATCAACAGTAGTTCCTCTGCCTGAACAATCCGGATTATTAAATTCCCAGTCAATTACAGTTCTCAATCCCAAATATTCGATTTTACTCGCCTTAATAGCAAAGCTAGTTTTGGGTAGTCAGTTAACTATAAAATCTGCGATCGATTTACATCCTGTTGCTTTTGCTGGCTTACTAGGATTGGTGGTAACGGCATTAAATTTGATGCCTGTGGGACAACTAGATGGTGGTCGAATTATTCATGCAATGTTTGGTCAGAGGAATGCAATTGTTATTGGTCAAATAGCACGTTTATTATTGTTATTACTCTGCTTAGTACAACCTGGTTTTTTCTTGTGGGCAATAATTTTGTTGTTTATTCCCTTAGTGAATGAACCTGCATTAAATGACATTACAGAACTTGATAATAAACGCGATATTTTGGGTATTGTGACAATGGCTGTATTGGTTTTAATTGTGTTGCCATTACCAAATGTTTTTGCCAGGTTCTTAGGAATGTAAATATGGCTAAGTAATTATGGCTAGTAAAGTACGGCGGAAATGAACCAACCATTCTAAAATGACAAAAGCTTGTAAAATAAGCTTTATTCCTTCTGCCTTCTGCCTTCTGCCTTCTGCCTTCACGTACTAGTTAAACACCTGAGTCTAAATTTAAAGAGGAATCGGGACACCAGCTAAATCATTTTGGAGCGCCTGAAAATTATTAATGGCTCCCCTTTAGCGATAACTCTACAATGTAAATCAACTAATCAACATTTGTTAATGACATTGTAATCCCGATAAAATTCCATGCATTTTCACTACTGACCCAATAATAACGATCGCAGGGGCACGAAATCCGACTGCTTCCACTTTTTCGACTATTGTCGCCAATTCTCCAATCAATTCTTCTTGTTCGGGTCTTGTACCCCATCTTACCAGGGCTATGGGAGTTTCTGGACTCAAGCCTGCCTGGGTTAATTCATCGACTATATAAGCCAAATTGTGAATTCCCATGTAAATCACAATTGTTTCTGAACCTTGAGCAACTGCTTGCCAATTGACTGCGGGACGGTATTTGCCTGCGGCTTCATGTCCGGTAACGAAAGTTACGGAGGAGCTATATAAACGATGGGTGAGGGGAATCCCAGCATAGGCAGGTGCAGCAATTCCAGATGTAATTCCTGGTACAACCTCTACTGCAACACCAACTTGCATAAGTTCCTCCATTTCTTCGCCCCCACGCCCAAAAATAAAGGGGTCACCGCCTTTTAATCTGACAATCACAGCATGTTTTTGTGCTTTTTGTATCAGTAATTCTGTAGTTTCTTCCTGTAATAAAGAATGCTGTCCTTTACGTTTCCCGGCATTTATTTTTTCAGCGAGGGGATTAATCATTGCCAAGATTGGTTCGCTCACCAAAGCGTCGTAAATGACAACATCTGCACATTCAAGCAATCCTTTCGCCTTAATTGTAATTAAACCAGGATCACCTGGTCCCGCACCAACAAGATACACTTTGCCAATAAACTGTTGCTGTTCATCCTCAGTGCGGCTCATTTTCGTCTTAATTCCCAACTTACTTATAGTAATTCCCAAATTAAATCAGCAAATTTTGCAGACATTCCTAAAGGCTCGGTCAAATTTAAACGTACCCCAGGAAATTGTAATTGTAGCTTTTTTACAGTAGTTGCGATCGCATCGGTAATGCCACCTGGGAAGAGAAAATATGGTGCAATGGTAATTCGTTGATTTCCATTAACGACTAATTCCCTAACTTGCGATTCTAAATTTGGGGAAACAGCCCAGTATGCTGGAGTGACATCTAAGTTTAATGCTTGTAAATTGGCAATGAGTTTTTCTATAGGTTCTTGAAAACCCGGACGACGGCTACCATGGGCGATTAAGATATATTTTTCTGCGGGCATTGTCATGAGTTGGGCTGCTATTAATTTACCTAAATTTACATGACTTCCCAAATAAGGTAGTAATTCGATAATGATATTTTTTCCTAGCATTTGTTTTGCTAATTCTTGCTTTGCTAATGCAATTTCTGTGGGAATATCTTCCATAACGTGGGTTCCGGGAAGCAGAAACAAGGGGAGAATCTTGAGTTGTAGGGGTTGTAGCGGGGATGATATAATTTGTTTGGTAAATTGACAAACTTGCTGGTGTAAAGGTTGCGGTTGCAATTCTAGATATACGGTACCAATCTGATTTTTATTTATTCTATTTTCTAACTGCGATCGCTGGCTAAAATTTAGGGAATCAGAGAATTTTTGTGCCAGCTCTTGCATAGCGATATTTTGACGTGGATCGCGACTTCCGTGAGATAGTAAAAGATAGGCAGAAGACATTGCTAAAAATAATAAATGTGAATCTATTTTATCAAATATCATAGTGGCGATAAATATTATAATTTCCAGAATATTTGAATAATCAAAATCAGTAAAAAATTATTTATAGTTTTGCAGAAACAAGGAAAATCTGGATTTATCAAGATTCATATATTTCAATATTTGTTATATTTATATTCTGAATTTTATATTGCTTTACTAGAATAATTATAGGAAAATAAAAATGAATTTAAATTGGTCACAAGAGAAATATATAAAAGCATATAAATTTGCTGCGATCGCACATCAAGGACAAACTATACCAGGTTCCGAAACACCTTATATTATGCACTTAAGTTTTGTGGCGATGGAAGTGATTGCGGCATTAAGTACAGAACAAAATTGCGATGGTGATTTAGCCGTTCAAGCAGCTATTTTACATGACACAATTGAAGATACAAATACAAGTTTTGCACAAATCAGCGATGAGTTTGGAGAAGTTGTTGCTCAAGGTGTACTTGCTTTAACTAAAGATAATTCTCTGGAAAAATCTCTGCAAATTGAAGATACTTTGCGACGTATTCAGGAACAGCCAAAGGAAATATGGATGGTCAAATTAGCAGATCGAATTAGTAATTTGCAGGCACCACCTCATTATTGGACAAAGGAAAAAATTAACAAATATCGTGATGAAGGAATTTTGATTTATGAGACATTGAAAGGTGCAAGTAATTTCCTGGCATCACGCCTAAATCACAAAATAGAAGTCTATCAAAAATTTTTGCTGTGAAATCCTAAGAATTTTTATCTTAGCAATTCACAAAAATAACACCAGAATTAAAAATGACATTTACGGCAATTATCATCAATTAAAATTAGTCGTAGGTTTTGTACAATCTAAATCCTGTATTAAGAAGCCTATGATTACAGAGGGTAACTCCAGATGTGGCAAAATTCCTGTATCAGGTATGTTGGTAAAATATTGAATAGCATTAGAATTTAGTTTTGCTAATCTTTTGCCTAATTTAATATCAGTAAATTGAGCCTTTTCTCCCCAATATATAATTGTTGGAATTGTTAATTGCTGAATATATAAACTCAAATCAAAATAAAGGTTACCCCGTAAGAAAGCTAAAGCTGAAAACTTGGCATTCGGTTGTTGTGCAGAATTTAGATAAGCCTGCACCATTTCTCGTGTAACCCGTTCGGGTTTTGCAAACAAAAAACGTTGCAAAAAACTACTGACAGCTAATTCATTTTCTGCACCAAGTGTATAAATAATCTGATCTAAAAGTGGTGTGTTAATCACTTGCAGAGGTAATCTTCTACCTGCACCCTCACCAAAATCATTAAAACCTGAAGGAGATACTAAAAATAGTTGTTTGAATAAATGCGGTTGATTAATCGCCAAACGAATCGTAAATGCTGCGGTTAAGGAAGATGCAACTACAGTCACAGGATAAATACAAGTTTGATGGATAAATTCACTAATTACTGTTAAGTAATCATTTATTTGATAATCTCGCATTGGATGTGCCGAATCTCCCCAACCAATTAAGTCGGGTGCTAAAATACGATGTGTTGTTGCAAATGCAGGATAAACTTTTGACCATTCATATGCTGATGCACCACCACCAAAATTATGGAGAAAAAGTAATGGTGGTAAATTATACATGTCTGATTTAGATGTTAACCAAGGTATATTGCTTTGGGTATAATAAACCATCTTTCCTAGTGATGTTTGTACTACTTTCTGAGCAAATCCAGGCGGTTGAAACTGAAGCATAATCATTAAACTCAAAAAACAAAAATGAATTTGAATACAAATATTATATCCTCATAATTATATGCTTGAACTCACAGAATTAGCGAATGCATATCGAGATAATTCTCAATCAAAACAAGACGCAAATAAAGTTATTGATTGCTTAATTGAAGCAGAGAAAAAAGCTAAAAAGCAACGATTAACATATTCATTTACATCACTTACAGGAAAATGGCAGTTGTGTTTTGCTACAGGCACTCGCAAAGCTCAGAAACGTAGTGGTATTATTTTGGGGAAAGGTTTTTATCTGCCAAAATTTACTCCAGCATCTATTTGTTTTAATGCTAAAGATGCTTCTAGTAACCAAGGAGAAATTACCAATCAGATTCAGGTGGGTTTCTTGTTACTCAGATTATCAGGTTTATGTAGATATTTAGAGAATAAAAATATTTTATGTTTTGATTTTCACCATCTAACAATTAGCTTATTTAATCTGAATATATATGATGGGAATCTTCCCGGTAGTAAAACTCAAACAAGTAATTTTTATGATGCATCAATCTCAAAATTACCATTCTTTACCTTCTTTTTAGTCACCGATGATTTTATTGCTGCTAGAGGTAGAGGCGGAGGTTTAGCAATTTGGATAAAAGAGAAAGAGTGAAAGATTAATATTCAATAGTATTTACTAAATGGCGAAAAATTGCTTTAACTGTCAATATTATTCCCACAAACTTATAGTTAACAAACATTAATTCAGGTGTTATGTCTACCTTAGCTTCCGTAGTAAAACCTCACAGCAAAGATTGTTTTGCAATTCATTTTGCACCATTATCATTGACAGATATTTATGCAAAAGCTGATGATCCGAGTAATGGTGCAATTATCATTATGAGTGGTACAGTTCGCAACCAAACAGGAGGAAAAGGGGTAATTTGTTTAGAATATCAAGCTTATGAACCAATGGCTTTGCAAGTTTTTTACCAAATAGCTGCCGATATTCGGCAAAAATGGTCGGATGTTAACCGTGTAGTTATTTATCACCGAATTGGACGCTTAGAAATCGGTGAAATCAGTGTTTTAGTAGCTGTTGGCTGTCCACATCGTTCAGAAGCATTTGCCGCTTGTCAATATGCGATAGACACACTTAAACATCAAGCGCCAATATGGAAAAAAGAACATTGGCAAGATGGTTCTAGCACTTGGGTTTCTATTGCTGCTTGTGATAATGATTGTGAGTAATAAACTTTAATTTTCTATTTCGCCACAAATGATTTTTTGCGGAGATGTTTATTTTGTATTGAAGTTCAGAAACATTGATTTTGTATAGGATTTTGTAATGCTATTGTTTATCTATCAGTGATTGTTTCAACAATTAAAGTCGCATTTTGTTCAAATCTGAATTTTGAACTTCTAATGTAATCTTCATCAATCTCAAAAGCTAACCAGCGTCTTTGTAATGTTTCTGCAACCCTACCTGTCATATTAGAACCAGCAAAAGGTTCTAAAACAATATCCCCAGGTTCTGTACAAAGATTGATAACAAACTCTGGTAAGGCTTGAGGAAATCTTGCTGGGTGTGCCTTCAAACCTTCTTCTTTGCAACGCCTTTGGTAATAATCGTTGGCAGAAGTATTTGAGGCAGAAATCACATTTACGGGCTGGACTAAATCTTCAAATAAAATTTCTTGCATAAAAGCTGGTTGCCCTATTTCTTCTTTGTCTACATTGCAACGTCCATCAATAATATTTGGGGGAATAGCCCCTCCTCTATCCTTACCAAATTTATCAGAAATATCATGACCTGATGGTCTGACTTTGGGTTTGTAACCATTTTTGAGAAGATTTTTCATCGCCTGACTATAAGGCTTTAAAACTCTTCTGTTGTTAGCTTTGGGATGCGGTTCTTTTGACAACCACCAAACTGTATTTACCGAATCTTTAACTCTTTCCCTGCGAACTGTTACCCATTCAGCCGGGGTAGGAAGCTTCGCTGGATTATACCAATACAATTCTTGTGCCAGATAAAATCCCAGTCCGCCTTTTTCTTTTGCTTTGCATAGAGCAACAACTAATTCAAAATGGTAAAGAGAACGAACTGGCATTCCTTTAATCCAACTGCCACCAATATCAATAACTAGTGAGCCTGTCGGTTTCAGAACACGATAAAACTGTATCGCATAATCTTGAAACCACTCAACATATTCGTCAGCATCGACGTTTCCATATTCTTTTTTACGAACCAGTGCAAATGGTGGAGACGTACAAATCAAATCGATACTTTCGTCGGGAATACCTGCCATTAATTCCAGACTATTTCCCAAATAAGCAGCACCTAATGTTGTTTGATAGTAAGGGCGACAATTAAGGCTCATATTAAGTTTCATAGTAAAAATCAACTACCAACGAAGACAGCATTATCCATAAAAGCATAATTTTTTTTAGCGATTGGCTCCTTTTGGTGATCAATATTACTGGCGGAATTTATTACTGGCGGAATTTATCCAGCTATAGGATTGAGATATTGCCATTTAGTAATAATTTGATCGTGAAATGCGGTATTTCCCCTTTGGTCAAGGCTTATGGTAGGTTAAGTTTACATGTATTGACCGGAGAATAAATCTTGGGAGTTGAATTACGCAGTTTCGTTTTTCTGGACAGCTTACAGCCTCAACATGCAGCTTATATCGGAACAGTAGCCCAAGGTTTCTTACCATTGCCGGGGGATACTTCGCTGTGGATCGAAATTTCTCCGGGTATTGAAATTAATCGTATTACTGATGTAGCACTGAAATCGGCTTCTGTACGTCCTGGGGTACAGGTTGTCGAACGTTTGTATGGATTGCTGGAAGTGCATTCTGCTTCTCAAGGAGAAACGCGGGCTGCTGGGCAAGCGATTTTGGCTTTTTTGGGTGTCAAAAAAGAGGAATGTCTTAAACCGCGTGTGGTTTCTAGCCAAATTATCCGCAATATAGACGCTTACCAAACACAATTAATCAATCGCACTCGTCGGGGGCAATTACTCTTAGCAGGGGAAACACTGTACGTGTTA
Source organism: Calothrix sp. NIES-4101 (assembly GCA_004296455.1). Lineage (GTDB taxonomy): Bacteria > Cyanobacteriota > Cyanobacteriia > Cyanobacteriales > Nostocaceae > Brunnivagina. The sequence goes on along the minus strand of AP018280.1, from coordinate 501,238 downwards.
GAAGTTGAACCTGCTGCTTATGCGGCACTAGCGGCAAATGAAGCTGAGAAAGCTGCTGCCATTAATATTTTGGAAGTACAAGCTGTGGGTAGTTTTGGCAGGTTGTACTTAGGAGGACAAGAACGCGATATTCTAGCAGGTGCTGCTGGTGCGAGGGCTGCAATTGAAAATGTCGCTGGTAGGACAAATCCTTTAAGTGGTCGTCAGGAGTAAAAAAAGACAATGGCTAATTACGAGCATCTAGCTATTTTACAAGCTGGTGCGATCGCATGGGTTGAGTGGAGGCGAAAAAATTCCCAGGTTGAGCCAGATTTTAGTTTGGCTAATTTGAGAACTGCGAACTTAAAGCAAGCTGATTTGAGTAGTGCTAATTTAATTGGTTGTGATTTGAGTAATGCAAATCTTGAAGATGCTTTGATGCATCAGGCAAATTTAATTGGTACTAATCTCAGTGCGGCTAATTTAAGAAAAGCTGATTTGGGAGGGGCAAAACTTCACCGAGCGAATCTTTCTTTTGCTAATTTAATCTCGGCTAATTTGATTGGTTGCGATTTGAGGGGAGCAAATTTACATGAAGCAGAATTGATTGCTGCTTATCTTTATCAAGCAAATTTACATAAAGCCAATTTAACGCAAGCTCATTTGATTCATGCTCATTTATTACGGGTAAATTTCAGCGAGGCTGACTTAAATAAGGCGGATTTACGATGGACAAATCTGAGTGGTGCAAATTTGGCTGGCGCTAGTTTGATAAATGCGAGATTATCGGGTGCAAACCTTCGCGGTGCAAATTTAGCTGGCGCTAATTTTCGAGGTGTCAAAGATATATTCTTACAACAAGTTCAAGTAGCTGAAAATTGGGAATTAGCAGAATACGATGAGGATTTTCATCTCAGCAAAATCTAGAAGTTAGAATGTAGCAGCTATCACGGTAATTAGGATAGCCTTTAATACTTCAAATATTGATCAGAGATTGAAAAAGCTTACTTCTGACTCTTGATTGCTATAATCAACAACCTGCAAATTAGATATTTTGACTATTTTATATTGCTTAGTTATTGCTACTAGTTTTTACAGTACAAGATGATGCAAGTTAACCCACCATTGGAGTTTTGAATAACTCTGTGGTTGAGCACTCTTGTAACATTAAGCGTATTGATGCCGAGTGGTACTAATAGTCCAGCAAAACAACTTTCCAGAAATAAAAATCTCCGTGTTTTCGAGTCAATCTCAAACCGCCAATTTTAGCTTGGCGAACTACTATTACTAAAACTATTTAACTGTGAAAACTTGAAGACGAGCATATTAAATAATTATAAAGTATTTATTTTTGTGCGTGTAATCACTGATGAAACTTGATTAATTACTTGATTTTAAAGTAATTGTGCTATTTGCGTTGCATTTAGCCATGAGTTATATAATATACTTAGTATACAAATTAAATATACAATCGAGATTTAAAAAATAGGCAATTAGCAGATGTATGACATTCAAAAGATGACTTTAAGAGATATGTCAGAATGTGGATTAGCGCTGCGCCGCTTGGGCGATGATGCTCTAACTATGGAAGAAGTCAGTAATAATATTATTCAGTATCTTAATCAAAATTTTATTGATAGTTCATCTCATGAAAAAGCTTGTGTATTAATTCGTTTTTTTAAAACCCATTCTTATCGAGAACTAACACCAGATTTACAAGAATATGCAAGTCAAATATTAAAAGATCGCATTGTATCTGATAATCTTAAATGTCTGACACTACTTGCAACTGCGGGAGAATTACCAGAATGGAACTCACGATATCAATCTGTTGGACATAAAGCAATTCCTCTAGTAGATGCAGATGCGATCGCACGTATTCCGATGATTTCTCAACTTATCCAGCAATTAGGTATAGATACAGGTACAGTGGTACAACCAGACCCTACTTTTTTGGCTGATTTGGAACAGAAAATGTATAACGTTTTTTATGTTCCTAATGCATCGGGTAGTCCTTATATTCCTTCACAAACTGCTTTTGTAGCTCCATTTAATGTCAAATCAGTATTAGGATTTGGGGGATTATTACCTTCAGGGAATATATTTAGCATCCTCATGTTTTTGAAAGTTTTCATTCCTCCATCGGTACTTGATTTATTCCGTCCTTTGGCATTAAGCATCAAAATGGCAATTCTTCCCTTTGATGATGGATATATTTTTAAAGAAGATATCCAATCGAAAATAAATGCAGAAATAGCCGATAAAAATCAAAATAAATCTAGCCAATATTTAAATTCTCAAATTGCGACATTAAATCAGTTATTGGATGTTTCCGAAAAATCTACGATTACTCAATCCGATAGGCTTGAAGATGCGATCGCTAATCTTCATCAAGTTTTAGATAAGTTGCAAAATACTCAAATACAGCTAATTCAAAATGAAAAAATGTCGAGTTTGAGTCAGATGATAGCAGGAATAGCTCATGAAATTAATAATCCAGTTAATTTTATTCAAGCGAATGTTAGTTATACAGAAGAATATACAGAGTCTTTATTAAAACTAGTCAAATTATATCAACAAAAATATCCAAATCCGTCAGTAGAAATTCAACAGATAATCAAACAAATTGAACTTGATTTCATGACTTCAGATTTAAAGGCAATACTCAAGTCCATGAAATTAGGTACCGAACGAATTAGAAATATAGTTATCTCTTTACGCAACTTTTCACGTTTAGATGAAGCAGAATTTAAAACAGTTGATATTCATTCAGGAATTGATAGTACATTAATGATTCTCCAACACAGGTTGAAAGAAAATAATAATAACTATTCGGAAATTAATATTGTTAAGAATTATGGTGAATTCCCCCAAATAGAATGCTATCCAGGTCAAATGAATCAAGTATTTATGAATATTTTGAGTAATGCGATTGATGCTTTAGAATTAGGTGTGGGAGAAGCATTTAAATCGCAAAACCCTCAAATTTCAATTTCTACTCAGGCAATAGATCAAAAAGGAATTGCGATCACAATTGCTGATAATGGAGTTGGGATGACAGAAGCCGTAATGTCTAAATTGTTTAACCCATTTTTCACCACAAAACCTGTCGGCAAAGGTACAGGATTAGGTTTATCTATTAGCTATCAAATTGTGGTGGAGAAACATTGTGGAGAAATTATTTGTCATTCTCAGCCAGGACAAGGTACAAAATTTACTATTAAAATTCCTATTCGTAATTTTCATGGGTGATCATAAAAATTTTCGATTTGATCGCAAAACTAGGTCTTAGTGTTAATTTTTTCAATTAATAAATCACGTTCCAGTCTGGACAAAAAATTTTAGGATAGTATAATCCCTGTACTTTCAACTCCTAACTTCTCACTCGTTCCTAAAAACTACCATGACTTCTGTATTATCTCAGTTTGACATTTGCGCCAAGCCTCAATCTATTCCACCATTATTGGGTGCATCTCTAAATGAATTAACAACTTGGGTGCAACAACAAGGACAACCTAGCTATCGAGGAAAACAATTACACGATTGGATTTATCACAAAGGTGTTCGTTACTTGACAGATATTTCGGTTTTCTCGAAACAGTGGAGGAGCGAACTCGCGGAAATTGCAATTGGGCGTTCCACAGAACATTATCGTTCAGTAGCTTCAGACGGCACAATCAAATACTTGTTACAACTGGCTGACGGGCAAATTGTGGAAACCGTTGGCATTCCCAGCGATAATCGCTTGACGGTGTGCGTCTCAACGCAAGTTGGTTGTCCCATGGCTTGCGATTTTTGTGCAACAGGCAAAGGCGGTTTTCAACGAAACCTAGGACGACATGAAATAGTCGATCAAGTATTGACGGTTCAAGAGGACTTCCAGCGTCGGGTAAGCAATATTGTATTTATGGGTATGGGCGAACCATTGCTCAATACCGAGAGTGTACTGGACGCAATTCGTTGTCTCAATCAAGATGTCGGTATTGGACAGCGTAACATTACTTTATCAACAGTTGGCATTCGCGATCGCATTCGTCTACTTGCCCGCGAAAATCTCCAAGTCACCCTGGCTGTGAGTCTCCATGCACCAAACCAAGGACTTCGCGAACAGTTAATTCCCAGCGCTCGTGCTTACCCCCTTCGAGATTTATTTACGGAATGTCGCGAGTATGTGGAAATTACAGGAAGACGTGTCACATTTGAATATGTTTTGCTCGCAGGTGTGAATGACTTACCAGAACATGCAATGCAGCTAGCAAAGCATTTACGGGGATTCCAGACCCATGTAAATTTAATTCCCTATAACCCCATCAGTGAAGTTGATTATCAACGTCCCAGTAGCGATCGCATTAACGGTTTTGTCGCCATTCTAAAACAGCAAAATATAGCTGTTAGTGTTCGTTATTCACGTGGTTTGGATGCTGACGCAGCTTGTGGACAACTTCGCAGCCAAAAAAAAGCCAATGTATAGAAAGTCGGACTTAAAATTCCCGGAATCGCAGCTTTCCCAGTACACTAAATCATAGGTAAGCTCAAATTGAAATTGCAATGGCTACCACACAATTTTTCGAGCAATCAGTTCAAATTAATGCCTCTGCTAGCACAGTCGAACGCTGTATTACCGATCTATCATTGATGCATCGTTGGCTCAATCCAGCCTTACATTGTTATCCCGTCGGTGATTGGAACACCAATATCGGCGGAAAAAGTCGGTTTGTAATTGCAATACCTTTAGTCAAACCGACATTAAATAGTACCGTTGTGGAACGAGAACCGGGCTTGGTAGTATGGGAATTTGAGGGATTTTTTCAAGGACGCGATCGTTGGGAATGTCAACCTCAACAACAAGGCACTTGCTTAATCAATCGTTTTGAGTTTGTACCATCTAACCCCTTAGTTAGCTGGGGTTTCAAGACATTCGCAGAAAAATGGACAAAACAAGATATGCAAGCTCAACTACAACGACTGAAACGGGTGGCAGAGGAAATACAGACTTTGGGTTAGGGAATTGGGAATTCCTGACTGAATAATGTATTCCCAGACGACTGCTGTTTGCAGATATTGATTCTTTTTGTCTCCCAATCATCAGCGAAGGTAAAGTAATTACGCTAGAATTCATGCAGGGCAAGCATTTTTATCCCTAAAAACACCATGCTGGAAACTCTGCAAACTCAACTTTATCAACTTGAAAATTTTGCCGATAAAATTGTCGTCAGCCAACTGACACATCTTAGTTTAATCAGTGTTGGTGTGATATTTTTAGCTGGTTTATTTACCAGTCTGACACCCTGTATGTTATCCATGTTGCCAATCACCATCGGCTACATTGGTGGATACGAAGCCAAAAGCCGACTCCAAGCCGCAGCACAATCCACTTGGTTCTCCTTGGGTTTAGCAAGTACAATGGCGATTCTGGGTATAATTGCCGCCGCTTTTGGTAAAGTCTACGGTCAAGTCGGAATCGGTTTACCAATTATTGTTAGTATTCTGGCAATTATCATGGGATTAAATTTGCTGGAAGCTTTACCAATACAATTCCCATCTTTTGGCAGTACGGATTGGATTTCGGAAGAATTACCTCAAGGTGTACGTGCCTATTGTATTGGTTTGAGTTTCGGGTTAGTCGCTTCTCCTTGTAGTACACCCGTTCTGGCTAGTATTTTGGGATGGGTTGCCAAGCAACAAAATTTATTTATGGGTGGGGTGCTACTGTTGGCCTACACTTTAGGCTATGTCGTGCCATTAATTTTGGCAGGTACTTTTACAGCCTCAATTAAAAAGATACTAGAATTACGTCGTTGGTCGGGATGGATTAATTCTGTGAGTGGGGTTTTGCTAATAGGATTCGGTGTGTTTTCTTTGCTTTCTCGAATTCCCACCAATTAAACTATGTAGTTTCCAAACAATCAGGGTAGATAAACAGGGTTGTTTGTGATTAAATCAATCCCTATATATCTTTTCTCAACCAATCATCACAGATATCAAAGATATTTAGGGGGAGGATGATCGCGAAAAATCTATCAATAAATATGTCAAAATATGTAAAATAAATTCTTGGATTAACTCCAAAATTTAAAATCAAAAATTTAAAATCAAAAAAACGTAATCAAATGACTGCTGATAACACACCGGAAAAAAAATCAAACTGGCTATCTATTTTAAATAGTTCTCTACGTCAAGATTTATTACCTATATTGACTGACTTAAGACTAGCAATTGTCATGTTATTAGCGATCGCAGTCTTTAGTATTACTGGTACTGTTATCGAACAAGGTCAATCAGCAGCCTTTTACCAAGGCAATTATCCCGAACATCCAGCTTTATTTGGTTTTCTGACTTGGAAGTTTATTCTCTTTACTGGCTTAGACCACGTTTACCGAACTTGGTGGTTTTTAGCATTATTAGTATTATTTGGCACCAGCTTAACAGCATGTACTTTTACCCGGCAATTACCAGCCCTAAAAGCTGCCCGTCGCTGGAAATTTTATGACCAACCTCGACAATTTCAAAAGCTGGCATTGAGTGCAGAATTTGATAATGAATTGCTGTTGAATAATTTACCAGAAATTTTAAAAAAGCGGAAATACCAGGTTTTTCAAGAAGAAGATAAAAGCAATATCCTTTATGCTCGAAAAGGAATAGTTGGCAGGATTGGACCAATTATTGTTCACATTGGGATTGTTGTCACTTTGTTGGGGTCTATTTTTGGCGCAATGACTGGCTTTATTGCCCAAGAAATGGTTCCGAGTGGCGAAACTTTTCAGGTCAAAAATATTATTGACGCAGGCCCTTTTGCTAATTCCCAAATCCCCAAAAATTGGTCTGTGCATGTCAATCGTTTTTGGATTGATTATACAGCTTCTGGTGGTATTGACCAGTTTTATTCGGCAATGTCAGTTTTAGATGCTCAGGGTAAAGAAGTAAAACAAAAAACCATTTTCGTCAATCAACCTTTGCGTCATCAAGGAGTTACCTTTTATCAAACCGACTGGGGTATTTCTGGCGTTAAAGTTCAGATTAATAATAGCCCTGTTTTCCAATTACCAATGGCACCTCTGGAAACTAATGGGAAAGGTAGAATTTGGGGAGCCTGGATTCCCACAAAAACCGATTTAAGTGAGGGTGCTGCATTATTGGCAAAGGATTTACAAGGTATGGCATTGATTTACGATGCTAAGGGAAAACTTGCCGATACGGTACGCACAGGTATGTCTACTCAAGTCAATGGTGTGACATTAAAGTTAATAGATATCATTGGTAGTACCGGGTTGCAAATTAAAGCTGATCCAGGTATCCCCATTGTTTATAGTGGTTTTGCGATTTTGATGACAGGTGTGGCGATGAGTTATTTTTCGCATTCGCAGATTTGGGCGTTACAGAAAGAAGGTCGTTTGTACGTTGGTGGTAAAACTAATCGTGCCCAAGTTGCTTTTGAAAAAGAAGTTTTGGAGGTTTTAAATTTGCTGGATGTATCTGCAACAAGCAACGGTGCTATTAACGATAAATCGCTGTCACCTAATGTTTGATTTTGATTTTTATCTGGTTAGAAACAGATTTTTAAAAACGAGAAAATTACTATTAGCCACTAATGATCAACTCTTGGCTAATAGCTATTGACTCACATCAGGAATGACTAATTACTTTATATGTTTAACTTCCACAACTGTATGCACGTTACCCCGTGGAGTAAAGTCCGTTTTTACAGTTGCTTCTAACGGGTCACAAGCAGCAACAAAATCATCGAGAATTTGGTTTGCTGATTCTTCATGGGAAATGTAGCGATCGCGATAACTATTAATATATAGTTTCAAGGCTTTTAGCTCGACAACTTTTTCATTAGGAATGTAGCTAATATAAATTGTCGCGAAGTCAGGATATCCAGAGAATGGGCATTTACACGTAAATTCAGGTAGAGTAATATCTATATTATACCGTCTCCCAATACGTGGGTTCGGGAATGTAATTAGTTTTCCTTCTTGGATTTCCCGTTCCCCATACTTCATCTCTGGAACAGGTATTTCTTGAATGGCTGGTGTTGTAATTTCAGATGAAGAACTACTCATAAGTGGCAATATATACTCTAACTATTTCGTCAAAACTTCCTCCCATATATCCTAAACTAATTAGAACAATGAAAGACGAAATCATGCATTGAAAATCTAACTTTCTTCGGCTTCCCAATCGGGACAAATGATGTCTTCGTAACCACTAGGATGCATACCGCAAACTAACAAATTCCCACCATAAGCATTGCCGTGGTAATGCTTACAACCAATACAAGCAGGATTTTTTTCACTCGTCGCTTCTACTGAATAGGGGAAAGCTGAGTCTAAACCATCTACAGGAAGGTCATCTAATTCCCAATACACCTCATGTAATAATGATTCTGTGTCCTGTAAATACTGGTCAACTTCGGCAGAAATTGCATTCTGCACTTGCTCACCTAAGTCTTCTGTAAAATCAAAAAGAGTGTCTACCATTTCTGTCATTTCTGCAAAGAAACGCTCAGCTTCATCAGCGAATGTTTGCATCATTTCCCAAAAATCCTTTTGCCAATTTTCCATATCTTTCAAATCCTCGCTGGCTATTCGCGGGAAAATAATCACGAGAAACGCTATCTATACATATTCGCAAAAAGGAAAAAACCTATTGGGAACAGTGCTAACGTTTAAGAAGATCGGTTTTCTACAATAATGATTAAACCAAATATAGTAGGAAGCTATGTGCCGGATTGGCATACACTCTAATTTATCTAATTTAACTATACTATTCTCACAATAGCCTAAAGTTTCTCAATGTATATAAATTTCTAGTTAATTGTTTAATTTATCAATTATAAGCAGGAATACACTAAGTAGTTAATCATGCTGCAAGCGACGTAATTCTTCCTGCATTTGTTTAACTTTGTCGCGCAATTTATCTACTTCGTCATTAGGAACTTCTGGTGAGGATGATTGTTCATCATCTAAAATTTCAATCCGACGAGGCTCTGAGGATGTAGAGGCTTGATTCTCGCTATTACTTTCAGCTTCGGAAACCTGTTGCTGCTGTGCCTGCTTCATCATTTCTTCAACGAGACGGCGAGCTTCTTCGGTACTCATTTCGCCGCGTGCCACCATCTCATCCGCAAGTTTTTGGACTTGCGATCGCATTTCTGATAGTTTGCTACCTGCCTTTTCTCCAGCGTAGGATGCTAAACCAACACCAAGGTAAAACGCTTTTTGTACTAAATCTCCAAAACCAGGCATTACTTACCTGCTCGCTTACGTTTATAAATGTAGGGAAATTCTTGGGGTGACCGGAGACTAAGCCTACTACAAGCATCCTGTATTGCTGCTACCTTCCGGTCCTGACAAAGTTTAGGCGTTGTAGCCGCACAGTTCCAGCCACTTATCACTAATCATAGCATGAAAATTGAGGTTGTGCAGATTACTCCATAACAATTCGCCACTCATACAGTTGATAATTAACACAACCGTTTTTAACTAAGGGGTCTTCGGCAATAATTGCTTGGGCTTCAGCCATTGAAGCAGCCTCAAAAATCATCATTCCTCCTCCCCGAACAGCCCAGTAGCCGGTTCGTGCTTTGTGTCCGCGTGCAATTAATCCTTGTACGTAAACTTTATGGGCAGGTACGTGCTGATCAAATTTGGGTTTATCGACGATACCCTCTTCAATTTTGACGAAAATTGGCATTTTATTGTCGTGATCTGATGATTTGGGGATATTTTGATTTTATCTCCTCAGTATAATCATCCTGTAAGGTAATGAAGTTAGGATCAATGACTCAAAACAATGGAACTAAAACGCTTTTTCATCGCCATTATACCACCGCAGCATATTCAAGACTTTACCAATCAAGTGAAACAGGATTTTGCCGACAATTATGCTAGTAGTGCGGCACAGAAATCACCCCCACACATTACGCTACAACCTCCATTTACGTGGGATTTACATGATATTTCGACGTTGGAATTGAAACTTCAAGATTTTGCCAATATTCAAAAATGTTTTTCCATCAAGCTCAAGAATTTTTCTGCATTTGCAGCACATGTAATTTTTATTGATGTAGTCAAAACACCAGAATTAATCCAGTTACAGGCAGATTTAATGAGTTATATGCAAATAGTTTGCGGTATTCTCGACCAAAAATCTCAGAATAGAGAATTTGCGCCACATCTGACTGTTGCTTTTCGAGATTTAACGAAGCAGAATTTTAAATTGGCTTGGCAAAAATACGAAAATAGAGAATTGTATTTTGATTTTACGGTAGAAAATATCGCCTTACTTCTGCATGATGGTAAGCGCTGGAATCTGAAAACAGAATTGCGATTTTCTCGTTAGCGATCGCCTATTTTGGGATTTTTGTTAGTACAGATGCACGTAATTTTGAGTTAGAACAGCCTATTCATCAAGGTTTTGATATCTCATGACTGAATAAGTTAATTTTGTTGGCATTTAATTCAGGAATGAATGTAAATCAAACTGATTTAATAGTTTAGATTTCACACAAACAATAGTTTAAACAGAATCTGGAGAAATTATGACTACCACAACTTTTAATCGCTAAATCTATTCATGCAATTTTCTGGAATCAAATATCAATGACTTGATTAATGTATAAGAACAGCGAATTAATGTTATCGATATCGGAAATCTTACGTCATCTTCATCACATCTAAATTCTCGAAATCAAGGAAAATTTACTTATGTCAGACTCACTCATCCCTTCTTCAATCTCTCAATCCCAAGGAGAATCTATTCAAGTTTCGACTCCAGCAAAAATGGAATCGAAAACATTCTTGAAGAACTGGAAAACCACTGCTATTGGTCTTACTCTCTCCTTTACTGGCTTTGTGGCATTCTCTCCCAGTACTTTTGGTGGAGAACAAGCAGCCATAGTTCAAGTATGTAAATATATTGCTTCTGGTGGTCTTGCTGCTTTAGGGCTTTGTTCTAAAGATTTCAACATTACAGGTGGAAATGAACAAAAGTAAGTCAAACTTGACCGCATAAAAGTTTTAGGCGATATCTATACATACCTATACCTATATATATATTTAGCATCTACTTCAGCATTTACTTACTATTCAATATAAAAACTCGCGCTCAAAGGAATTTAACTCATGTCAGACTCAACAAAATCTTCTTCAATATCTCAATCTCACGAAGAATCAGCAGTTGCATCCAAAGCATTCGTGAAGAACTGGAAAACCACCGCGATTGGTATTACTCTTTCATTTACTGGCTTTGTTGCCTTCTCTCCCAGTACTTTTGGTGGAGAACAAGCTCCTTTAGTTCAGGTATCCAGATATATTACATCTGGTGGGCTTGCAGCTTTAGGTATTTGCTCTAAAGATTTCAATATTACGGGTGGCAATCGAGAGCAGTAGATGAATGCCAACTGTTAGGAAAAAGGGAATATTGGCGTTGTTGAGTAATGGAATAATTTCATCTAAATTCCTAAATCGTCCTTAAACAATTATACAAAAATCATACAATTTCTGAAATTTTCATTTACTAGAGACGTTATTTGTAACGCCTCTATTTTGCTCTTTTAGCTAATTATTTGCTTTCCCATTAGGACGCTGAATAATTGTTTCCACCACCCGTTTTTTTGCTTTTGAGTCAATACCGACCAAACGCACGTATTCCCCAGAATAATCATTCAAACAAGATTCTAAAGTCGAAATGGCATCAGATTCACCATTGATTTCCCCAACCGCGCAACTTTGCCAAGCACCTGTACGGAAACGTCTTTCATCGACATGTTCTATACCGATTTTGTAACCCTGTGATAGTATTTGTCGGACTTGTTCTTGAGTTTCTAAGTTTAAATGAGAACTGGATGAGTAAGATTTGTAATATGCATTTTTTGAATCTACTGTTGGCGAACCATTTTCACTCTGATGGGGATAATTTGTAGTCTCTACTGTTGTGGGCGTAGGCTTTGATTTCCGCACATATAAACTGCGATTATATTCTTCGACTAATTGAGAATTTTCAACTCGCTGCTGTTCTCCCACCATAAAGTTACCCATCTCAATTAGATAAGGCAGCTTGAATGATGGTTTTTGAAATTGTGGTGGCCCATCTACACTGTTAACTACCAATTGGGAAACACGCTCAAAACCGACTTGGTGAATAAAATGGCGGATTTGTTCATCATAAATACGCGATCGCAATGCACTGTAAAAGTCGATCGACTGATTGGGGAAAGTATCCACAAACTGTTCGATGTCCCGACGCGACAAATTATCTTCAGCAAAAATCCCTTCCACAATCCCAACTTTATCATCGCGATCGGGTTGCCAGTAAAATTTTTCCATCCGTCCGTCACGAATTAATGGTGCGTATAACGTCGAAAAATCATTACCTGTGACGATAATGGGTACGCGATGCAATGGTGTTGAATCATAACTCCCAGGTAACTGCACGTCGGTGGGATTGTCCGCTATATTCATCAATGTCGCATTTACCAACTGGGTATTGACGGTGTACTGTGTGCCCTCATCAAAGCGTCCTGCACCCGCATCCAAATCATTAATCATCAGCACGCACATTTTCCCGCGCACCTTGATTAATTCCGCAGTTTCCCGATACCGTAAACGAATTAATCTGGCTGGATCGCCTGCGTCGGGACTTTCTAACTCACCACCGGAAATGAGGGTGACTTCTATCCCCATTCGCTCAAACACTAACTCGCATTGAAATGATTTTCCTTCTCCTTTGCGCCCGTGAACTCCTAAAATTAGGGGAACACGCACACCGGGTAAATTCAAAAAATTTTTGGTAATGTGGACAGCTAGTTTATCGAGAAAGCTGGGAGCAATGTAGTAAGCCATGAACCTGGGAAGATAGAAAGCAGTTGTTTAAATTAATGTTAAGTGGTTTTGGTGCAGATTTATCATCTGAAAGCATTTATAAACTGAGTATTAAGCTAATTTTTGTCAGGAGAAAGCTGGGTTCCTTGGAGGTGGGGAACTTAGCGAGTCGCTTGGCTGTCGAGTCCACTGTAATCGTTATTTTCCTTACTATCCACTCAATTTTGTCATTATCTTTGGTTAACAGTTTTATTGATGCTGATTTTGGCAAATTTTATCCATTTTGCTAGTGCGATCGCTAAATTTTTCCTCGTTAAGACTAAAAGTTATGGAATGGATGAAATTACCAATTCCGAAATTTTCTGGAATGTGTGATTTTCTCTGGTAATTTTGACCATCACTATCATAAAATAACGATTTGTGAAGTTAATTTTAGTAACAGGAGATATCACTGTGAAACGAAGTATACAAGCGATCTATTTCCTTAGTAGTATTATCGGAATCATTACTTTTTCACCACGGACACTTGCTAGTTTTCAGGGGAACCTAAATATTGAAGTTGATGGGCTAAAAAACCAAAAAGGGCAAGTTTGCTTCAGCCTTTTTGCCAGCAATAAAGGATTTCCTGATAACGGGAAAAGCGCAGTGCAGGCGCGATGCGTCAAACTAACAGCAAGACCAGAAAGAATCAGTATTCCCAATCTCAAAGCAGGTAACTATGCCGTTGCTGTAATTCACGATACCAATAATGATGGAGTTCTCAACAAAAATGTATTAGGTATTCCTACTGAGGGCTTTGGATTTTCTAATAACCCCGCGATTCGCACTGGTCCACCTAAATTTGGTGATTCGGCGGTCTTAGTTGCTGGTTCCAGTACAAATATTCAAATTCAGTTGCAGTATTTTTTGGGTCGATGAGTTGATTTTGATTATACTAGCCTAGAGTTTTAGAGAGATGTTGAGTGATTAATGCAGATATGGAAACGACTAACGGTGTGGTTCATTATTATTGACAAGATAATTATTTAGAATTCCTGCACCCTGTTGCTGGTTTAATCAACTACTCCACATCCTCAACTTTCCGGAAAAGTTGGGGATATATTTCTTGTATCAGAATCGCACAATTACAACTACAAAACAATCTCTATAAAACTGATCAGAATGCCTGCCAAAAACATTATCTTCTTGTTTTCTTCCGCTAGAATAAATTTCCCGATGAAATTGCCAGTTTTAAAGATGAATAATACTATAACAATTATTTTTATTTTTTTTGTAAGTTATGTTACTAAATAAAATATTCTTACTGAATGATAGATTTACTACAGTTTATAAAATATAAAAGTTGCTTCGTATACTTTAACCTAAGTAGGCAAGAGTGCGCGTGAGAGTAAGCACATGGATTGGATTAAATTGCTCAAATCACAACAAAATGATTTTCTCCAACGGGCGAAAAAACCTAAAACTTATGATGTTTCTTTATTGGAAAGTACTGTGAAAGGCTGTCACAGTGAAATAATCACGTTTTGGGGGGAGACGCTTACCAAATTACTGGAAAATGCTCGCGCAAAAGCCGAATTTTTAGCAAAAACACCACCTCCTGAACCCCCAGAATACCCAGAACCTCCTGACTGGACTATACCCTTCCCGATCTATTTTCAACAACAAGCTGAAGATTACCTTGTGCGTGAACAAATTGTCGAGCTAGTCATTCGCGATCGCTTTGGTAGGTTAGTAAAAAAACTGCCACAAGATGTATTGCAAAATATGCTGCTTGATGAGGAGGGTAATTTAAGTAGTGAAAGTAAATTTTCTTACTCTCTAACGAGTAATCAGCAAGTAAATATTCAAGTGAATGTATCTGACGGGGAAAGTTTTAATAGTATTAAAAAAGATAAAATTAGCTGGACTGTAACTCAAGATGACCTCGCCAATCATCAAATTATTATTTTTCTATGCTTGTTTTATCCATTTACAGGTAAACGTGGATATGAAAAACAAGTAGTAATAGCAGGCTTTTTACCCACTAACATGACTGAGTTAAGCGAACCCAAGCAATCAGTTATTCCCAGTCAATTACTCTATTCAGGTGGTTTAAATTGGTATTTCGAGCGATTTACCCATAAACCCGATGAAGCCACATATGAAGTCATCAAAATTGAAGAAATAATGATGCCAGAGACAATTAAGACTCTAGCACCAGAACATCCACTAAAATCCTTAATTGGTGACTGGGAATGTTGGCAAACTTTGCGCGGTCATAGCAGAGGTATAAATTGTCTAGCGTTTAGTCCCGCGAATAGCACGATTACAACCTCACAGATACTCGCTAGCGCCAGCAGAGGCGAAACAAAGTTGTGGGATTTAACCAGAGGTCAGTTAGTTAGTACGCTCTCAGAATACCCGTGGAGTAAGTCTGGATTGGTGGATGAAGTTAACTCACTAGCATTTACTCCAGATGGTCAAATCATCGTTAGTGGTGGCGCAGATTCTACTATTAAACTTTGGCATGTCGGTGCTAGCGATTTAATCGATATTTTGCACAAACATAATGGGATGGTGCGGTGTGTCGCTGCTACTCCCGATCGCAGAATGATCATTACAGGTGGAGATGATCGCAAAATCCTTTTTTGGGATTTAACTGCTCGCAAAGTTGTCCTCACTCTTTCGCTGGATGATACTGTACCTCACACATTAGAATTAAGCCAAGATGGTCAAGTCCTCGTCGCTGGGAGCTACCGCAAAATCAAAGTTTGGCGAGTTGCTTGTGACGATACAACTACGAGGATTAAGACTGAAATGCTGTACTCCTTTACAGCCCATTCCCATGTTGTGACTTCTCTGCGTTTTAGCCCAGATGGTAAATTTGTCGTGAGCGGCAGCATGGACAAAACGATCAAAATTTGGGATTGGGAAACTGGAAACCTAATTAAAACTCTCAAAGGACATCGTGACGGAGTTTTAGCCGTCAATATTAGTCCTGATGGCAAGATTATTGCTAGTGGTAGTGTGGATAAAACGATTAAACTGTGGGATGTTGATACGGGTGAGTCACTGGCTACCTTTACTGGGCATTCTCGTGCTGTCACCGCAGTGACTTTCACTGTTTCCGGGGAAATGCTGGTAAGTGCCAGTTTAGACAAAACAATCAAAATTTGGCAGAAAAGTTAATCTAAGATAAAAATAATCATTTCCATAAAGACATGCTTTAATTGCAACTGCGATCGCAACAGCAACTTCTACGGAGGTGTTGTACTGTTTTGGTTAAGGTAAGGTTATGAGATAATTAATTTTATGTGTATCTAATTATTCCATTGCAAATATTTGGTTGAGGGGAAGGTATTGAACAAGTTAAATACACCACAAATAGGAGATGAGGTCCTCATTATTAGTCCAGAATACGCAGCTGGAAAGTTAGGTGTTGTTTGTGGTGAGGAGGTGTTGGCAAATGATGAAATTAGCGGGCGTTGGTTGATAGAAGTTGTATCAGAAAAGATAGTGCTATCGCTGATGACACATGAATTTGAGTTAGTCAAGAAGTAATAATCAGGTTCACCTAAATAACTACGAGCAAATTGATGTGGACATGGGGCAACAAAGAAACATGGAGATAAATTAATGGTCGCTGAATTAGCTAAACTTAATTTCAAATGTGAGGATAAATGGTTGTAATCAGACAATTAATACGTGGTTTGAAACTGCGAACAACTCAATCAATAAAATTCAAAAATTCCTCTAATTTAATATCGTATTTGAGAAGATTAGTATTGATTATTTAGTGATTATTTAATTTGCAGAGTTAATTCATAGGACGCATTACCACGAGTTCCACCAACAATAACCCGATAATCTCCATTTTTTGGCAGTTTTCCACTCCAATTAGTTAATTCCGTTTTGATTATTTTACCGTCGGGCGCAATGAAATCAAATACAGCATTATTTTCCAAAGAAGTAATTTTTATAGTCATTTGCTGTCCCGACTTGGCACCGACTAAATAAGTGTCACGCTCACCTCTGATGACAGAATTTTTGATTGTAGTTGAGTTAGCACCGGGATTAAACTTTACCCGTACAGGTTTTTTGGTGACTGCCGTTGCCTTATCTTCATAAGAGATAGAGAGAATATCGGTACAATTAACTTTAGTGAAAGATTCTCTACCATTATTCAAATTAGACTCAGTAATTGTCCAAGTTTCTTGTCTATTTTGAGTGTCGTTTTCAATCTTGGTAACAATTTTAAGTTTAGCTTTATCTCCAACTAAATCTCCCATCACAGTTTGATTATAAGAAGTGTAATAACTCTCAGCAGGGTTTTGAATCGTTGCTTGCACAGTCCCATTAATTTTGTTAGTAGAGCTAATCTTTACTGTTGCTTGTGCATCAAGTGTGTTTGTTTTAGCTGAATAGCAGTATGTACCAGGAGCTAGTTTTTTAACTGTTTGTTTGTCGGCTAATTGTGTTGGTGATGTTTGAGATACGGGAGTTACTGTAACTGGTGCTGCCACATCAGCAGTCGAAGTTACACTTGGAGATATACTAGCCGCATTATTAGTACTAGAATTAATTGAACTTGTTTCTGCACAACCTGTAAGTGATACAAGAGCAATTAAAACGCCACTGGGTAAAAACAGATTTTTTTTCATGATTTTGATGTTTTTTACGAGATTTTATCTAATTTTAATCTAGATATTAAGTAAGTGTAAAAAGTCATTGCCATGTAACAAAAAATTAACTTAACTTGTGCCCATAAATCATTTCTAAACCAAAACTAAATTATCACGATGTACAACTGTTTCCACACCTGCATAACCTAAAATCTCGCAAATCTCCCGTGAATGTCGTCCGCGAATCTTTTGTAATTCTTCACTACTATAATTTACTAAACCCCGCGCAATTTCATTTCCTTGACGATCAAAAATACTTACTGCTGCTTGGGTATCAAATTCGCCTTCAACTAATATAATTCCCGCAGCTAATAAAGATTTGCCACCATCAGAAATTGCGATCGCAGCTCCATGATCCAAGTACAATTTACCTACAGGAACCAAACCATAGGCTATCCAACGTTTGCGTGCAGATGTTGGTTCGGGTTGAGGCGCAAAGTGAGTACCTAAAGGTTCCCCGTTGATGATTTTTTCGATATTGCGGGGATATTTACCCTCGGTAATGACAGTGCGAACCCCCGCAGCAACAGCAATGCGAGCAGCAGATATTTTTGTCATCATCCCCCCAGTTCCCCATTGCGAACCCTGGGAACCCGTTTTTACTTGCATTTCTGCGAGTTCCTTGATGCTACTGACTAGGGTGATGGGTTTGGCATCGGGAACAGAACGTGGGTCTGCGGAGTACAATCGGTCTACATCGGTCATGAGAAATAACCAATTAGCCTCGACTAAACTGGCAACTAATGCTGAAAGTGTGTCGTTATCGCCAAATTTGAGTTCCTCGACGGCAACGGTATCGTTTTCGTTGACAATCGGGATGACTCCAAGTTCCAATAATTCCCGAAAGGTATTGTAAACATTTAAATAGTGGCTGCGCTGTACCAAGTCGCTACGGGTAAGCAATACTTGGGCGATGGGTTGTTGTAGGGTTGTAAATAAATCGTCGTAAACCCGCATTAACCGCCCTTGCCCGACTGCTGCAACTGCTTGTTTGAGGGCTATATTTTTTGGACGTTCTGTTAACCCCAACCTGGCACAGCCAACTCCCACAGCTCCCGATGAAACTAAAATAATCCGATTTCCCAGTCTGCGTAGATGGGATAGGGTTTCCGCTAATGCTGCGATCGCAGATAATGCTAGTAGTCCGGTTTCTGGTTGGGTAAGGCTGGAAGTTCCGATTTTAACGACGATAGTCTGCATTGGCGAAGTAGTAATTACTAAGTGCTGAGTATTATAGTCAGACTACTTCTAGAAGCAGTTTGACAACAACACTTTCAATTGTGAATTTTTGTTCTCCACTTACTTAGCATCTTTCACTTATTTCCAACTACTCAATATTCAGCATCGCCAAATTAATAAAGCGCCAAAACCTTTAATATGGTAAGGTCTGACGCTTTACAGGATTTATAAGTGATTGCTATTACTAGGGTATTTAATTTGCTTACCCCATCTTATTGATCTTATAATCTCTGATTTTTTTATCTAACAAATATTTTTTAATTATTTCTTTAGATTTAATCTTTTCAAGGTTTACTAATCTTTGTGGATTTTTGTAAAGCGTTGTTTCTTTGGGTTAATTGTAGCTCCTAAAATCTCGGAAATCCAGACTTCAAAATTACGAATGGGGTGCGATCGCATTGCTACGTCAGCGTGTACAATGGGTTCTACAAGAATTGTAAACATATCTAAGCGATTGCCAGCGAGGACATCAGTGAATAATCTGTCACCAACCATGCCAACTTCATTTGCTGGTAAATTCATTTGTTCCACAGCTGCGCGGATTTTACGACGTGATGGTTTGGCGGCACCAAGGTAGTAGGGTAAATCCAAAGAACGAGCAATATTGCCAATTCTGACTTCACTGATATTATTGCTAACCAGCCATAGGGAAACAACTTCGCGCATCTGCTTTACCCAGTCTTGTAGTTCGGATGAAGCATCAACTGCATTAAAAGGCACTAAAGTTTCATCAACATCCAGCACCAATCCTTTAAGTTCGTATTGCTGGACAATATCGGGAGTCAGATTTAATATCGAAGCTTCTAAAATCAAGTCGGGTTGTAAAAGTTCGTTCCAGTTCATAAATAATGGGGAATGGCGAATTGGATATAAAGTATCAGGTGTTGAAAATTGGCATAGATACTAGTTATTTTTGAGCAACGACTTTTCACTACAGGTTGCTAGGGAAAGATAATATCAGGACAATGCAGAAAATACCAATGCCCAATTTCACCATACCAGTCGGAAGCACTGAAAATTGCCAAAAATAAAGGCAGCAAGCTAACTAAAATAACTGCTGCCACCTTTTTTCTGTTTTCATGACCTAATTGATAGTAGTTATTGGTTAATAGGCATTGTAGAAGAAATGGAAAACGGGAACCTGGGAAACTTCTTCTTTTCCCCTATTTCCCCATTCCTGCTTCCCTCCACCATTAACCATTAACTCAAAATCTATTCCACCTCGTTAAACAATTGTTCTTCTAGAAGTGGTTGGACTTTGCGAAACTCCTCTGGAGAAAGTAGTTCTGGTTGACCTGATTTGGTAAACCGTGCAAAGAATAGTAGAGGGTCTAAAGGCGTGTAAATTGCATATTCTTGCTCCTCGTGATAGAAAGTTGCAAGCAGTTGCAATTGTTCGGGTTCTAAATCTGCGTCTTCGTCTTCAATTTCTAAAGTGAAGAGTTCGGATTCTTCTACAGGTGGTAGTTCTCCTCCCACCGTCAGAGCGTATGCAGTATTTTTGAGCGCCAAATTTTGTTCTGAGAGTACAGCTTGCGCGGTGGGGAAAATTTCTTCGATGGTGGTGTCATCTTCTACCAAAATAGCTTCTTCTTCCTCATCGTCACCTTGCCAAGCAAAGATTTCCACTGGAGAATCTACAGGAAGAAGTAGAACGTACTCTTGCCCTTCCACCGAGAGTGAATGCTCTACATAACATTCAAGCGATCGCCCTTGGTCATCTGTTAAAGTGATGGAACCAGCTTGAGCTTTATCATTGTCTTCGGGAAATTGTGAGGAATACATAGCCGACATATACGAGTATATTAACTACCAGCAACTGCAAAAACTGCTTAACTGTTTTATTAACAGGCAATGTCAATTAAATCGAAGTCTAGCTGGCTATTAAACTTCAGAATATCATGCCAAGTCGGTTGGTGGTTATTGGTTATTGGTTATTGATGATTAGTTATTGTTTGCTGAGCATTGGCGATGATCAAGGAAGTACTAGTATTAATAATTACCTTCCCCTTTCGCTGCCTGCCTCTTTTACATTCAGCATTAACCATTTACCGATTAACCCTTCTGGCATCAAGCCATTGCTGTAAAATCAATGCTGCTGCTTTGCGATCGATCAATCCTTTATTACGTGATGGCGAACGATTCTCGCTAATTAACATTTGTTCTGCTTGAAATGAGGTTAACCGCTCATCAACGTATTCAATTGGTAATTTGAGAATTTTCGCGATGCGGTTGGCAAATTTTTGTACATGCTTGGCTTGAAAACCCAACGAACCATCCATGTTGTACGGTAAACCCACAACTAAGACACTTACCTCCCGTTCGTTGATCAATTGACGTAATTGCTCGATATCCTCCTCAAAGCGAGCGCGTTCAATTGTCGTTATACCAGTTGCAATTAATCCCGTACGATCGCATCCGGCAACACCAATCCGCTTACGTCCAACATCCAAACCTAATGCGGAAATGTATTTAGATGGTGATTGGGAATAAAACGAGTTGACATGGGGAGAGGATGGGGTAAGTGAATACTCCACATCTTCTTCCTGCCTCTGTTTGTCCCTAATATCATCCACGTGGTTGCTCCTGATCGACATCAGATTCAACTTGACCTGATGCTTCTACGCTACCGTGATTACGGAAAAATGCAACAGAATCTTTAGAGGTATTATTTTTAACATTATTATGCAATCTTCTATCGGGGAGCGATCGCTTTCCTTGTTGTCCCCAAGACATGCCTCCAGGTATAGGTTTGCGTGCGGGTTGTAACCCTTGCAAAACTTCTGGCAGTTGAATCCCTTCTAAGGAAACAAACTTAGACTCGCGTACTTTATGCCACACCGAGCGCGACATAATCAAGGTATGCTCGATCCGACTTGCCCCTATTTGCTCTAAATATTCTTCCCCTTCTGGTAAATAATCAGCAGAAGCCAAACGTAAACTTTGCTGGGGAAAATCTTGGGCAATCCGGGCTAGCTGTGATAGTAATTCGGGATACAACCACGTATAAGCCGGATGAATCGTCAATGTTGCGACATGAGGCTCTTTCCCTTGGCGATCGAGTTTAATCTGAAAGTAACCAATGGCAGCTTTGCGCTGTGGCTCAAAAACATAACCGCTTACTACCTCGGTTTTATTCAGCCACTGTTTGACTGCATCTGTTAAACCCTCAAATAAACCTGTTTTAAAGTCGCAGGTTTGACGATCAAATACTTGTCTCACCAAAGGGGGCATCGATGCCGTATCTAATTGATACAACAATTGAGCATCAGCATTACTCACTGGCAACAAATTTGGTAAATCTGGCTCTGATTGTGCCAAATCTGCCAATAATTCCGGCATGATCTCCCAATAAGTAATTTCCGCAAGACGTTGGAATCCATTACGACGATACAAAGCCAGGGCATCAGTATCGTTAATATTAACTTCAAGTATCCAAGTGCGTGCTTCTAAAATTGACTCAAAGCAATGACGTAGTAACTGTGAACCAATTCCTAACCTGTCGCAACCGAGTTCTAGCAATACTTGATCTACACGCCAAGTACTGCGAGTCCGGTTGAAAGGCGAAACTTGCACCATTCCTCGCAATACCCGTCCCTGTTCGGCTACGTAGGCAAAGAAACGATACTTCAAGGGGTTGGGGAACCAACTCAAAAATTTCAGCAACCCATACCAGCGTCGCAACCATTGCATCTGCTTCATCCCATCACTCTCTCCCTGGGGAGTGAGGGCTGCGAATGATTCGTATGTCAATCGCTCAATACCGTCTAAATCGCGATATTGTGCTGGTCGAATAACCACGCTCAGATTTTGAGATATTAGTGAATTCATTTTCATTCGAGCCGCCATTCAGCTATTTAGGTGACAGAGAATAGTGGACAGTGTTGCAATCATAATCTTCATTTAATGGCTGTTAGGGCGATGTTTTTCCCTAAAAAATTGAGAAAGGAGACAATACGCCCACAAACAGAAGCAAAAAGGTAATTTTAATAACTCAAAAATAATCAAAAAGCAGACCAAACATGAACAACTTTTATGTTGACCAGATTGGGTCTGCCCCCATTGTATTTTAAATTTCGTAAAATTTTATATATATCTCATAGCATCTGCCGAGAAATCTGCTTTTCAAAAGTTGCTTGCGTTTCTTGTAACAATTGTTCCCGACTATCGGCAATTGTTGGGTTCGTAGGTTTGAAGGATGGAACCAGATTGCGGGCTTGTAGTGTCATATGAAACTGTAGATGGGCAACATAGTCGCTAAAATCCTCACGTACAGCGTCTTTACCCTTATGGAAATTTGATTCCGTCGCCACTGTATTCTCCTTAATTAATTAATCTTTAGCAGTTGATTAACATCATCAAAACTTATCACACTGACTTCCTGATGTTCTGTTTTTGCAATGAACCGTAACGCTGAGGTTATTTTATTAATAATTCTTAACATTTTGCGGAAAGATATCTATTGACAAATGAGTATGGGATTGTATATGGGTGAGGTTTTTCATTCATGATGAATGATTAAGGATGGTTTCAACTTCGGCATTTAGCCATTGTTTAAACATATGATTGAGAATTTCTTGATACCGTTGCGGAGTTAACTCTGCTGAAATTAGTTCCTCAACCCAAAATAAATGATATCCTTGCTCAGTTCTCAGTGGTCCAATTAATTGTTTGGGAGATGTATTAAACACTATGGATGCAATATCTGCTTCCAGTGCCCAACGGTAGATTGCACCTTCATAACCACATTTCTGCCTCCGCTTCTCGTCAATATCATAAGTATGTGCAGCAGCATAAAAGCTCACTTCGCCTTCTTCGATTTGAAAGTAAAGTTCCTGAGCGAGTTTATCGTTTGCTAGAACCATTTGGTATAAAACAATTTGTTCAAATTCCAAACGATTTTGGATAAAAAATTTCTCTACTTCCTTGCCAAACATCCTCTCGGCAACCTTTTGCGCCAGCAAGCGATTGCGAATCCCAATTTCCCATTCTTCGGGAGTCGCTCTTTGTTCGTTGAGCCATACTACTGTATCAGATGCTTTCTCCAAGCGTAATTCTCGACGCTGTCTATCTGCTTCTGCTTGAATTTCATCGGTACTAATAGTTATTTCTTGCTCTTGGGCGACACGTGCGATCGCTCGTTGCCATAAAATCGAATTGTATACTTCCTTGAGTCTCATTTCTTGCTTTAGGAAGCTAATAACCTCTTCAGATTCAATAACAATTTTAGAATCACCGTTCATTGTAACAATTTGATTATATTTACTGCACCCATGCTGCTTGTCTCAAAGAGAAGAGCAAAGATTACTTGTTACTACAGTAAATTATACATTCGGTTTTTGAGTAGTCTTGGTTACTTAAAAATTGACATAAAAAACTGGAAGCCATGAGAGTTTGTAGCTTCCAGTCTGATTTGAAAATTTCCAATCCTAGAAAAAATTTATCATCGTCAATTTTTCTAGGAGAAAATTATGATGTTTATTTATAGGTTTAAAGGGAAAATCAATAATAGTTATTTCACAAATACAAAATAGTTTCAGTATCGCTTTTATTTTTACTTTTTGAATAAAAATAACCACCATTCGCGATGATATTTTGTTTTTGGCTTGGGAGCAATGTAACTAGATTTTCCTCTTTATTGTCCTATATTTACATACCAATTAAATCAGAGATTAAATGATAACTGTTATTATTTCAATATATTAACTCCTCATTATTTATAAATTTGACACTCACTTGCTTTCCTTACATACAATGTATAAAAAATAAATACTAATCGTTTGCCAATTTGGCATTTAATTTGCAAAGAAAAAATAAATTAATATTGCTAAGTAAAATATAACAGTCAGTTTTTTCAAACTCTGTTCTGATAAATATTTGAGTATTTAAGTTTTGCCATATCTCCGACTGACTAGAGAAGCCGGAGATATACAATAAATGCTCGTAAATTATCCTAATTGAAGTCACACAATTTCACGCCAATATATTGATCAGATTCTGACTGTAAATCCGATTTTATCTGCTGAGTTTCACTAATTTGTGTTGATAGCCATTCATCAAGATTGCCACCGTGAATCTCTCTTTTTTGTTTCCCAACTACCTCTAAATAAGCTAAATCTTTAATTTTGCTCAAACAACTAGGAGATAAATTCGCATCAGAACGCTTTTCATGGGTAGGTTTATTCATACGAGAGTTATCATTACCCTGCTGTTGGGACTTGTCACCAGAAGAATTTTCTTTGAGTAGGCGGTTATAAGTACGATAGGGAATATAATGCAGAGGATTATAGCCTGCAAAGCGTAGCATTAATACACAAGCCCAAGAATATTTACCGGCTAAAATTGCCTCAACTACCCGATCTATTTGTTCAGGATTTATCGCTTTATCAAATTTGCTACTAATGCCGGAATTTTCTTTGTTCATGGTTCTATCAAGTTTTGGTGAAGTAATGAATTGAGAAAATGCTATTGGTGATTCGGAATTGGACATTGGGTATTAGAGATTGGACATTGGGTATTAGTCAAGTTATGTTTAATCTGGTTGTGAATTGTGCTAATTGTGGTGCGAGTTTGGGTTAGCTGAATTTGTAGTTGTGTGATGTCTTTGGCTAATTGATGTATTTCTTGCTGGATTTCTTGCCGGATTTTTTGTTGCAGTTGTAAGTGAATCAAGCGATTTTGGGTGACTTTTGGCAGGAAATTTTGCCATGTTTTATCGGTTTCTAATGCTGTAAATGTAAATGCTGATTTGACCTGTGTGAGCGATTGGGGGGTGTTGATTGCATCGGCTAGATTGGTTTGCAGCATCAATGCTTTAATTCGATCTAATTTGTTGTGAATCTCAGTCAAATGCTGGTTTTGAAAGTCAATTGTCTGGGTTAATTGGGAATAGTGTGGATGGGAATAACTGTGTTTGAGTTGTGCCTCTGTAATCTCGAGCGTTTGTGGCATAACTTCTGTTTGCTGTACTTTTTTTGAGTCGATGGGTACAAGCTTTGCCCTAATTTGATTAACTTCTTCTATACTTCCATTCCACACCCAAGTGATAACCATGACTAGAAAAAGAATACTACTCAACAGTAACAAGTAAGCAACAGAGGAGGGGGCTTGATTAAGCATTGCTTGCAATGATGCCGACAAGTTGTTGGTATTAACAGTTGCAACTGAGTTATTTACTGGCCTGGATGGCATAACTACTGGTGTAACTATATTACCACCTTGAATGTTCATAGCTCCAGGCACTAAATCAGAATAGTTACTCAAATCCTTCAGGTTTATTCCTGAGTCTTCTACGCTAATATAAGTGACTGGAAGCGACATGAATGCAACTCCTGTGAGTTTTTGGCTGGAGGTTTCAACTGCATTTGACCTGATGATTCTTTTCATGAACTGACCCTTGTTAGGAAACCTAACTATTTTCATCCAAGCTTTTGACGATGGAATCAGAATTTAGTAATTCTTGCAACCTTCACTTGACTTGGTTGTACTTGCTATAAGCATTTTGTCCCTTACCTTGCGTTCATTTCCTACTTATCGGTAGATGCAGTTTCCCCTCGTCAACTTCCTCCTCTATTCGTTAATAAAATTACTCTTCAAAATAGATGCTGTAGAGATTAATACGAATATTTATTCAAAAGCTAAGTGTTTATTCATTGATTTTTACTTAGCTAATCAAATACTCATTTCTCATCTTAGATACGAACATTCGTAATTCTACGTTTTTTTGCTTCTATTGTCATCTGCCAAATTGGCATTTACATGAGTCAAATTTACTCAACTAATTTATTATTCACTTAAGTAATGTGCAACTTTTATTTTTGTCACCCTGTAATTATTGTCAGGGGGTTTTACCCCTCATTGACATTAGCTTTCAGTATTTTGTTTTAGTAGACTACCCCCAGAAAATTGTAGCACTTAATTACTTTATAAATCATTGATAAAGAAATAATTTTTGGTAGTATTTTGATAATTTTATAGATATATAAATATCGAAAACATTTTTTAAATTTTGTGAATTAATTTTAGCTTCGTATAGTTTTAATGCTTGCTATGTAAGACTTTTATGTTTTTGTGTTCAATGCAAAATTCAGGTAAAATTATTATATTTTTTGGATTAAATCTCATTAGCGGCTGCCAAGAAAAAGTTGTTTTTGATACGGTTTTAGAGAGCAAAAAAATATTTAGAAAGGTATCTAAATAGTCAGAGACAAAAATATTGTCAAATCATAAAATAAAAAAATTAGTATCATTTTTAGAGATGATTAACAGCAAGAAAACATAAAAAAAATATGAATTTATTTTAGTATTGCTAGTAGCATTGAATGCCGAATAAGCATGGGTGAATTGGATGATATTCATAACTACTAGACTGGGGGATGTTGCTGAATTAAATGTGAATATAGCTTGTTCTTGGCAATTAATGCTGCGTGAGTGTCTTGTGCAAGTATGATACCCCGGTCAAGAAGGAAAATCCGATCGCAATCTTGAAGCAGGTTAGCTCGATGGGTAACGATGAAAGTAGTTGGAGTCAGCCGCGAAAGATTTTGTTGAATTTGGTTTTCGGTATCCACATCCAGGGAACTGGTGGCTTCATCAAAGATGAGAATTGGGGGATGGCGAATTAAGGCACGAGCGATCGCAATTTGCTGTTTTTGTCCCCCTGACAGCATTCTTCCTCTAGCACCAATGGGAGTGCTGTAACCTAGTGGTAGTGACTGAATGAAGTTATCTGCGGCTGCGAGTTTTGCAGATGCGATCGCATTTTCTAGGGAAAATTCAGAATTGAATAGGGTAATATTTTCCCAAATTGTTCCGGAAAACAAAAAGCTTTCCTGAGGTACTATTCCTAGTTGTGCCCGTAGAGACTGGGGTGAAACCTCAGCAATATCGCAGCCATCGATGCAAATCTTTCCGGAAGTGGGCTGATATAAACCAGCAAGTAAATTCACCAGTGTTGTTTTTCCGGCACCACTTGCACCGACAATGCCAATTGTTTGTCCAGCTTGAACACGGAAAGAAATATTTTGCAGTGTGTCTCGTTTGTCGGAGCCATAGCCGAAAGTCACATTTTCAAACTGGACTTCACCCCGAATCTTCGGCAATACCTCTAGCTGTTGCTGGAGGTTACTTTCGGGTGGGGTTTCCAAGACATCATTCAGTCGTTCCATGGAAACTATCGCTTCTTGGTATTCGCTTCGCAACTCCAATAACGCCAACACTGGATTAGAAATACTACTAGCAAGCATATTAAAGGCGACAAACTGCCCAACTGAAAGTTGCTCTTGCATTACCAACATGGCTGCACACCACAATAAGACAGTAGTACCAAGATGATTGATGGTGTTACTAACTAGCTGGAGGTTATTTGCTAGTCGTTGTCCCTGGAATTTAGCTTTGATTGCATTCGCAAAGAGCTCTTCCCAATGCCATCGCACCCATCGTTCCGCCGCCGCAGCTTTGACTGTGGTGATACCTGTGATCATTTCCACTATGGCTGTATTTTGTGCTGCTGTTTGCTGGGCAATTTCGCGGGAAATACCCTCTCTAGCTGGATTCGTAGTTAAGGAAAAGAGAGCAACAGGTATTGTTAAGCCAATGGTAAGTAAAGCTAATTGCAGGTTATAACAAGCGATCGCTCCAAAACAAGCAATAGCCATGAGTGCATCCAAAGAAACGATAACGGCACGGCGAGTCAAAAATGATTGAATTTTGCGGTTTTCTTCAACGCGAGTGATGATATCTCCGACTTGGCGCGAGGTAAAAAACTGTAAGGGCAGTTCTAGGGTGTGACGAATAAAACTACCTAGCAAGTTCATGTCAAGATGATTTGAGAGGTAATCCAGTAGATATTGGCGCACAGCCCGCACCAACAAGCGCCAAACTCCAAACAGCAAAAATCCAAAGGCAAAGAGATTCAGTTTTAGATAATTCTGGGCTGTGATTACTTGATCGATAACTATCCAAGCAATGAGAGGCATTATCAACCAAAATATTTGCAGTATCACCGAAGCCAAGGTTATCTGTGCAAGCAAACGCCGGTAATGCCAGAATGTCTGCCACACAGTCTGTAGGGAAATCTTTTCATTCTTGATTTGTTGTAACCTTGCGGTTGGTGTCAGTCTTAAGGCATATCCAGTCCAATTGGCTATGAACTCATCCCGATGTAAAATGCGCTTACCAATTGCGGGATCAGAAATAATGATGCGATCGTTCCTAATTTGCCAAACTACAACATAATGAATTCCTTGCCAATGGGCAATCCAAGGATGAGTTTGTGACTCTAATATACTCAAAGAAGCCCGTACTCCCGCAGCTTCATAACCCAAAGCTATTGCCGCATCCACCAATGCTGGTAATGTTGCCCCTGTGCGATTAGTCCGAGCTAAATTTCTTAATGTATTTAAGCTAATTCTTTTACCCCAATACAGACACACCATTGCTAAACAAGTGGCACCACAGTCTGAAGAACTCTGCTGACGAATGAAATGATAGCGACGGGCGGTAGGAAGTTGTAATCTTTCTGCGTCTCCACTGGGAACAGATGTCTCTGTGTCATCACCTCTAGGTACTTCAGTCTCTCTGGATTTAGGCTCTTGAGTCTCAGCATCTCTGCATCCTTCACCCCCTGAGGGTGCAACCATGCAGGGGTCAAAACCCCTATCCCTTTTCTTGTCTGAGGCTGTAGTCCTTGGGACATCTCTTTCAATCCGCTTGGGGAAAGAAGGGACGAGTTGACAGTGTTCAGCAGGTAAATAATAGACAACTAAATCTGTTTCCACACTCCATGCAGGCGGTATTGCCAGAGGATATCCCCAGCTTTCACCAATTTGGGGAACTGTAGCTTCGGTGCTGCTCGTGCAGACACTACCATGCTTTAACCAAAACCTGCCTTGATTCCCAAGAGCAAATTTCTGTAACGATTCACCTGCTTTAATTTCTATTTTGAGCAAATGTGGCAATATATTTTGTAACTTCTGGCTGCTGTATAAATGCAACTCAGTCATTGTCTTGAAAAATATCAACCCTTGCCGGAATTCAACTATTTGCTCGAAATCGGATTGGAGATTTGGTATTTGCTGTAACCAACTCTGCAAATCAGATAATCCAACTTCGATCATACTACCTTTAGAGGCTGCGATCGCTCGATAAGAAACAGCACTAGAATCAAATAACTTATCCCCACCAAAACTTTCACCTGGGGAAAGTAACTGTGTTGATACCTCACGCCCTAAGCGCATATTGTACCCCAACAGCCTGACTCGACCCTGACAAACTACACTCAGGATATTAGTGTCATTATCTGTGACATCATTGCCGTTAGTATTATTGCTGTCGTGATTTTGAGTTAAATCATCACCTAATTCAAACTTGCGCGTCTTCCCCACCTGACTCAAATCCGATGCGAGGTTCGTATCTCCTGCGGCAGCTTTCAACAATTGATGAATAGCCGCAAGTGGAGTAAGAGAAAGCTCAATCTCACTAAATTGATGCTCTCCCTGAACTTGTAACAACGGAGAGAAGTTCATGGTTCAGTTTCTGATATCTGGGTATTTTCGTTGGAGTCGAAGAGTAAAAAATATTCAGTATTAGCTTACAGTCATCGGATCACATTCCTGGATTTCCCTAGCAACTCTTCGTATCGTGAAAGTTTTAATTGAAACATTGTGTTAGCCAAACCCAAATTCTTAGCTCATCAGATGCACTTAATTAATTTGTAATCTATTTTGGGAAAATTTTAAATTGGCTTGTAAAAAATATTTTCGCCCTTTATCAAAATTTTACTTATCTTTCCAGTATTATCTATCTTCTAAATACCAATCCAAGGTATATTAAAACACATTTTCCTGGAATGATAAATCTTATTTAACAAGGTTTTTAGATATTAATTACATACCCCAATGTCAAAAAATATCACTATACCACTAATATTCTTCCCTAGAATAAAAATTACCAACAAGATTTAGATAATCATCAATATGAAGTCTGGCAAAAATCATTATGGCTTGTTTTTTAGGTAAAGTTAGTGTTGCTAATAAGCTGTTGATAAATGCTTAGGAGTTGTCAACAACCCAGTTCAACATTGTGAAATTGCATAAGAGAAACTTGGCTAGGAATTATACCTTCGCCAAAACTTCGGAATGCAATACACAAATTATTTTGATATCTTGCAACTTTATCTATTAAAGTCGTCATCAATCCGGAGACTAGTTGTTACTTTGTCAGGGAATAATGACAGTGGAGGGGTAATTTGTCATTCGTGATTCCCTGCCCACTACAGTCTGTGTCGGCGTAAGCTTGTCCCCAGAGTTGATTCCAGGAACTTCGCCTACTACATTTTCCCATTATTACTTGGCAGTGATGACTAAATAAATTCCCCAAATCGCCATTGCCCGCAAGTATGTACTTGCACGGAAAGTACCGACGGCTGTGATGGCTTCAGGAGTGCGGAATTGCAAACCATT
This sequence comes from Calothrix sp. NIES-4101, assembly GCA_004296455.1. Taxonomy (GTDB): domain Bacteria; phylum Cyanobacteriota; class Cyanobacteriia; order Cyanobacteriales; family Nostocaceae; genus Brunnivagina. The sequence goes on along the minus strand of AP018280.1, from coordinate 470,074 downwards.
CTCGTAAACTTGCTTGACAACAGTCTCAGTTAGTCTCCAGGCTTCTGCTTCCATCCCCATCTGTAGTAAAAATGCGGCGAAACCAAAATTTATACCTGTCCAAACTTCTAATGGGTGCGTTGCTTTCGGGTTTTCCGGGGAACCATCGGCACGTAACCCATTGGCAGCGCCAAACTTACCATCGTTGAATTTGAGAAAACATGCCTCATAAACAGTTTGCACAGCAGAATTAGCACATTCTGGGGGGACAATATCAGCAAGACCCAATAATCGGGTGTAAAATTGACCACATAATTGGTCTGTCATGACAACATCAGAACCGCTTTCGCTGTCGAGTTTGTAATATTTGCCATTCCAGAGTTTATCTTGATAAACAGGGAGTGACTGCGACAACCAAGTTTGAAAGCGATTTAGTTGGTTATCAATAACACTAGTATCCAGAGTTGTCTGGGATACTTTCAAAATAGAACCGATCGCGATCGCTGCTTGTAAAGCTGCCAGCCACAAGCCGCCACAGTAAGCACTCACTCCCTGTAAACGCCAATCATCAAAGGTTTGATCGGGTGCCCCTGAGTTCTCAGGTATACCATCGTTATCTTTGTCGAAGCCTTTCAAATAATCGAGGGTTTGGACGATCGCATCCCAACATTCCGCCAAAAAATCATAATCGTTTTCACCAGTCAAAATAAAATCACGGTATACCTGTAAGACAAAATCGCTACCTAAGTCTTTCCAAAGATTGCAATCTTGGTAGGCAGTATAATTTGTTTTTTCCCAAACATGCTCATTGGGGGCACCTAAATCGTGGGGAGTTGCTCCCGCAGTTTTGCGAACAGCCAGGTGGCTCTCCGCCCCAATTGTGTAATAATAACCAATCACACGCAGGCGATCGTCACTGGCGGGAATTGCCCTGGCAAAAGCCCGGATTACAGCCTTTTCCAGTTCTGGGAACAGCATCAACAGCCCAAAGGAACCGTACAAACGCACATCTAAACTTTCATACCAACGATAATCCAAGCATTCCAGGACTGCAAACTGTCCGTAGGGGTCTTTTTCTGTCGCAGCGCTCCACAAAGTGCCTCCCGCCGTGAGGTCATACAATTCATTAAATAAAGCCATCTTGAACCAGTCTGGCAAATCCTGACGATTGAGAATTGGTTGTTGCCAAGCTGTGATTTGTTGTTGCCACTGCTGATACTCATCTAGCGCCGTAGAAGCTAAAGCAAAGGCACTGTTTTCTCCCCGTCCCCAAAAATCAGTGTAGCGACGGTAATATTTAACCCCCTCAGCAAATTCGGTGATCGGAAAATTCCAAGCGAGGACAAAGGGAATTTCCAGTCTTTCCCCAGGTTGTAAAGTAAAACGTACAGCTAAAGCTGTACCTACCTGTTCCTCTGGATTGGCTGGAGTTGGATCTAAAATATTGGCTAGGGAACCATCAAGGGCAAAACTATCCCAAATCTCATTGCCTGTCCCTGCCGGATTCCAGCGTGTATGATGGAATACCTCAACCTTGGGATGTTTGCGCGTGGCAATACACCATTCACCCTGTCCTTCTTCCTGGGGTGTGACAATTCCAGACTGCGCCATCAAACTAGCAATTTTCTCAGCATTTTCAACTATATAGTTATAATTATCTTTACTTTCATGTAGACGCGGTTGATATTCGTAAACGGGACTACCATCATCGCGAATTTTTACCTCTGGGGATTTGGAAGCATTAGTAAACCAGCCCACCATATTTTGCCAGGTAAGCAGAATGCTGAGGGTAATAGGTGCATTTGTTGGGTTGTGGGCTTTCCAGACAAATACAGCCACCGGATAACTACTTTCTTGGTAATTATTCGCCCAAATTGGAGAAAACTGCTCACAAGTTAGTTGAGTTTGCCACACATTTTCATAGACAAACCAACTGCGAGGATATAAAGCATGGTAAGTTCCCGTCGAACCGATTTTGGATTGAGAGTTATTTCCCTTATCTCCCTTGTCTCCTACATCTTCGCTGGCTGGATACCATTTCCAAGCTGCCAGAGTTCCATCTGCGGGTGCTGCGGTGGATAATGCGTAAGCTTGCGAAGAATTGGTACTATTTTGGCTATTTGTTGACTCAAAAACACTAAATTGACAGCCGGGGATATTTTGAAACACATGTTCCCCACCATCAATATGCCAGAAATTAAAATCCCCACGATGCGATCGCCCAATACAACCTGCACCAAAACCACCCAAAGGCATACCGTGCCAGGGTCCATCATCAATATTACTGGGGTAGCGGACGGTGTAGGGTTTTTCCCAGCCTAAACCAATTGGGCGTTTCCAAGTACAGGTGGGGATTGTTGGGGGTTGCTGATTCGTCATTAGGTGAATGTTAGGTGTGATCGTTTTACGCTAATGAAATTAACGCATTGGTGTGATTTTTCTCAAGTCGTGGAAATCAAAGTTTTAGTATGACAGTGATTAGGCCAATTAATTCAATACCAGTATTTACGATCGCCCAAAATAATGGCTCTAACCTGCCATGCATAGTTTGGTTGCTGCGATCGCATGAAAACTATTTTTTCCCTGAGCGGAATTGTAGAATTTGGATGTGTCGTAAAATCGTATCGATTCGTAGCGACTGTGTTAAACAAGCGATCGCTTGTTGACGGCAACAATAGCACAATGGTAGTTAATATCTATCAAGATCAATTTGCCCAATTACCCAAAAAACAGAAGCAAAACCGGGAATGTATGGGAGTGGAGAGATTAATTAATCAGTAATATCGCTGAATAAAATTAGTGGTATTTTTAGCTATAATGTCTCTGTAATTAAGACACAACTTAGATATTAAAAGATGACTAATTTACTTAGGTTGTTGACAATTTCATCTTTAGTACTGTTTACGAGTTTGCCATCTTTCGCCACTAATAAATCCTTCGTAACTGAGAAACACTTTCAAGGTGATGTGGAGCCAAAAAACTGCCCTCTCCAAAAAAGGAAAAAAGGTAGTTTTATATATAATCTTTGCCAAGTTAAGGGTAAGCCAATATCTTTATATATCCAAAGTGTTGAAGCATCTGATGGCAATGAAAATGGAACTCTGGATGTTGCTGTATTAACATACAAAAATGGACAATTAATTCACGTTAGTGCTGAAGATTTTCACAGATATGGTTTTCGCAATCAAAAATTAGTTGTAGCCTGGCATCTAGATAATACTATTAAGAATGTATCATCATCTCAATATCGCGCCATTGAAAAGCGTTTTTTAACAGAGTCTCGGCAGAGTTTAGAACTATTTGGGATTAAGCAAAAATAGCAGTAGAATTCAATTAATTTGTAAGTTGGAATTTACAGCGATACAATAAATCTATAATTTTTATCGTAAACCGACACGAGGTTATGATAATTTTAGAAAATTTTTCAACATGTAAAATCTTTGAAGCCTATATTCTCGTAGTTTCAATAATGTTTGTTAATCGTAATTAGTGAATCTTGATAAAATCAAGTTTTACAGATTAGAATTAGAACCGAAAACCTTCAGCATATTTTGGGTAGACTGTATCGACAGATCAGTATATTCCTTACGGATTTTAGGACTAAATTGAGTTGTGATTTTATTGTATTCTGGGGCAACAGCACCCACTTCCACCTCCGCAATCAATTTTCCGTTTTGAAATATCCATGCTTGCCCATTACCAGTATCTCGAAACGCAAATAGCTTGCCACCATAGAAGTAAGCTGTTGGCCCATTTTCCCCCTCTGCTCCTTCCATGCTAACTCTGGTGTGAATATCTTCCATCCGGCACAGTTGATATTCCAGACCCTCAAATCTACGCTTTTCTGGACGCACACAGTTTTTATCTATAAAAATGGTATATCGATCAAATTTATCTTTGTAAGTCAGCTTGGCTTTTGCTGGTACCTGGGCTTGGGTAGATTGCATTTCTGGGTAATTAAATATGCAAAAAATCCCTATAAGTGCTAACAGCAAATTCGATTGCTGGATCATAGTTACGTGAGATTAATAATTTTATTTCTCAAGCATAAAATACTTATTACTTGCATTCTTCAGTGGAATTACGTCATTAACGCCATTTCCACAAGGTAATTGCTAAAAGCAGCATAAATCCTCCTGCGGATGGTAGGTGGTGGCTCAACCAATTCTTCCACTAAAATCATCGGTTTATTCCTTCCCAAAGCGATCATGATTTCAACGCTTTGCGTAACCAATCCAGTCACTGAGTGCATAAAGGTTAAAAGTATGCCCCTCTTTTAAAAAAAAATCTGATGTTAAGTTAGCTTTATATCTCATGTAGGGAACTATAGATATAGTTTCTGTGAGTATACAAAATGTCATATACAGTCTACTTAAAGTCTATTAAAAATGAACTCCAAAGAACTGGTAAAGCTCAAAAAAGCTTGCGAGTTAAAACCATTATGGAACAGTTTGGCTATCAACGCCGAAGTCAGGCGTTTATAGATGAGTTTAATACGACTCTTGATAATTTAGGTCTATGTACCGAGCCAGTTTTTGATTTATATATTCCCCTAGATACCAAAATAAATATTTCCATCAAGGGTGTGGAAGTTTCTGAAGAATTATTCACATCTGAAGGAATTTCTCAAAATATGGGGGAAGCAATTACAGTCAAGCATGATTTCTTTTACTATTTATTTGATTTTGGTTCCGATCAAGAATATGAACGTTTCCAGTCTTGTTTAGATGCAAATCAACCTATCGGAATTTTTCTAATTCCTCAATCTGTGGATTTTTTCTCTGACATTGTTGTGAAAATATTAAATTATGAGTTGATTAGAAAATTTCAATATGATGGTAGTTGTCTAACTCCCAGTTTTTCTGTAAAGCAATTTTCAACCAATATTATCGATTCAGATAATGATAAAGAGAATGCCAAAGAGAACCCTATTCAAGATGCTAATATATTTCATTTTTACACATCGACTATGACCAGTATTCTATTAGGCAATACTGGTTTAGAGTTACTAGATTCTGAAAAATTCGATGAACAATTTGAACAGATATCTTTAGCCGTAAATAAATATAACTCTACACAATCATTTATTTTATTTCATTGCCCACCATTATTAGATATACAAGCTCAACAAAAAGAAGATTATTTAGGGCATTTAGTAGATAAAATAGCAAGTAAAATTCCTTTTACTTTTACTCTGAGATGTAAGTATGCTTACGAAAAAGATATTGAGACCAAAGAGGAGATATTGGCTCACTTCCGCCTATTATTAGAACTACCTAATTATAAGACTGATGAAGATGAAATATCTCTGCTCAATTACTTTTTACAACTGCAAAAAGCGCAGATTCAGGCGGAATCACAATTGTTATTAAAGATTAAGCCCGAACATCTTTATCATCTGAAGTGGGATCAGGAAAGTCGTGAACACATTTACCTCAAATATTTTGCGATAAAAACTTTAGAAAGTCTCGGATATGAATTATCTCATATAGCTTGTGATGTAGAGTTAAATTCCCAAGAAGAAGAGAATACAGATGATGAAGAACAAGAATATGAAGACTATACAAATGAAACAATAGAAGTATATATCAAAAATAAGATTGTAGTCGAAATAGAAACCCTAAAATACCAAGATGCAGCAGATAATAATCTTTTCTTCGACATGATTAAGAGAATTTTGCGAAAATCTCAAGTCTGGCCAAATAAGTTAGAAAGTCTTTGGTTAGTAGTACCGGGATTTGAAATTGCTCGCAATTACTATCAGTTGAAAAAGACTAAGGAAATTTTAGAATATAAATTGCGAGAATACTATGGTGATAGCTTCCAAGTTATAGTTATGACTCCGGATTATGAAAATCACCAATTAGCACCTGTTTCATTTGAAACAATTAGTTATCCTACTTTTGAATATCAGGTTAGAAAAGATGTCACAAGACATCTTTGTCCAATTGCCAAACAAATAAAACTTGATTTTAGCCAAGTAAAAGGGCTAAGTGAAGAAAAAGAAAAATTAACTAAACTGCTCCAATTACAATCTAAAGGTCATAAAAGTGCAGTCGGTGGTATTTTGTTTTATGGATTGCCCGGATGTGGTAAAACATTGCTGGCAAATGCATTTGCTAATGAATCCGGACGATATTTCTTTAAGTTCTCACCTGCCGATATTGTGAGTGTCTGGATAGGTCAAAGTCAGAAAAATATTCGAGATATTTTTGCTCAAGCCAAGAAAAAAGCACCTTCTGTTTTATTCATAGATGAATTAGATAGTATTGGTTTTAATCGTAATGAAGATAATGCTCATACTGACCAGAAAGCAACAATCAATCAATTATTGATAGAATTAAATAATATTCAAGATAGTGATGTTATAGTTATTGCCGCTACTAATTATTTAAGTGGCATTGATAGCGCATTAAAACGTTCTGGTAGGTTAGATTGGAAAATTCCAATTTTCCCTCCTAATCAAGAGGAAAGAGCCGATTTATTTCAACACTATTTATCGGCAATTAATGTAAATAAATCGGTAAATTTTGAAATTTTAGCAGAGAAGAGTACCAGATTTACATCATCTGATATTGAGTTAGTGTGTCGAGAAGTTAATAATGCTATCTTACTTGAGGAGATAAGTTCATATCTAACAACTTCTGATGTGATTAATTATATTCATAATCTCCAAGATGGTGGTTTAAGCTTGACTCAAGAACAGGTAAAAGAATTTTTGGATGACTGCAAGAGATTGAGTGTCAAAAATTCCAAACTGGAAATCTTGAGAGTAGAGTGGCAAATCGATACTAACTGAATATGAAGACAAAATGACGATCGCATCAAAAATTCTCGCACTAACGCCATTTCCACAGGCTAATTAATGCGACTGATGCCAAAAATAACATAAACCCACCTGCGGATACGTAGGTGGTAGCTAAACCAACTTTTGTACTTAGGGGTTGACTCAATAAAGGAGAAAGAAACTGTCCTAAAAAAAGTGATGTTGTCACCCCGCTTAAAATTTTTCCGCGCATCGCGTCCGGAGTTACAGAAGTCAAGCAAAAATTCATATTTGGCATCAACAAACCTAAACCGGAACCAGCAACAGCTAATCCTAGTAATACAACTGGATATGCTGTTCCCAAACTGATGAAGTAATAACCAATACCCATATTCAAGAAAGCAATCCCATAAATTGCCGCAAAGCTGAGTTTAGCTTTGATTTGTCGATACAACAGCGAAGCGATCGCTGATAATAGAGTTGCAAGTGCGATCGCAATTCCACTTTCAGATGCACCTGCACCAAATAATTGTTTGAGATAAAACGGTAGTTGGACAGGAATTAAGTAAAATACAATCTGTGTGACAATACCAATACCGTAAGTAATAAATACTAAATTTAATGGTAAGTGTTGCGGAGTATCTAAAACCATTCCCGGTTCTGCTGTTACAGGTTGGTTACGCTTTGGTTCTGTGAGAAAAATCAAGGCACATGGCACAAGTAGCAGCGAAATCAAGTAAATTCCGAAGGGATAACGCCAATTTTGATCAGCAATAAACCCTCCTAATGAGAGGAAAAATACACCCCCCAACCCCATAAAAGCTGCTTGCAATCCCAAAAAATCCGCCCTTGCTGCACCGATATAGTAATCTGCAATTAATGTCGTGGCGGTAGTCATAATACCCGCAACGCTAATACCCAGCAAAGCCCGCCCGACTAAAATTAAATCCAAGCTATTCAGAACTAAACCAGAGCTTCCCGCCAATCCGTAAAGAATTAAGGTTACAAGTAATAACGGTTTACGCCCAAATCTGTCAATAATAATACCAACCAGTGGCGCACCCAAAGCTATGAACAATGCTGGTAATGTTAATGCTAATCTAACTAAATAATCAGCATTTGGAATGTTCGCAAAATATTCCCGCATCGCCGGTAAAGAAGGAGCAATTGTTGCACCAGACATCACCGTGAGAGTACTAATCAGCAAAAGGGTAATTTTGGTCAAAATTGACTGAGGGTTGGAGGATTGATGCATTCGTTTGGATTAACTCACTGGTAACATTTGTGCTAAAGCTTTTTCAACTGCTTTCGGGTCACTTAGTAACTGTGCAGCTAACTGCTGTGCTTGTTCGCCGGGATAAACGTCCTCTACTCCATCCACAACTGCCTGTAGTCCTTCCCTAACCACTTCTGCAGGAGCAACCTTTGGCGGAGGATAATCTTTACTCATTCCCGTATCGACTGTACCTGGCATCACACCGACAACTAGGGTTCCTTGGTTGGCTAACTCCGCTCTCACCCCTTGCGTCATGGAAAGTGTAGCGGCTTTCGCTGCACAGTAGGAACCGTTTGCGGGCAGGTTGACTTTTGCCAAAATAGTCAACATATTCACAATTGCCCCACCACCATTAATTTTGAGAATTGGGGCAAAAGCACGACACATTGCTAATGTTCCTAGATAGTTAATCTCTATTTCTGTTCTAGCTGCTGATAAGTCTTTGGCGGCAATTAAACCTTGATTGAACAAAATACCCGCATTGTTAATTAATAGATTCACATCAGTACATTCTGCTGCGGCTTGGGTAATGGAAGCTTCATCAGTAATATCAAGCTCGATCGCTATAATTTTTTTGGGGTTTATCGCCACTAAACTCTCTAGTTTTTGGATATTACGGGCACAAGCGTAAATTTTATCGACACCACTGTTTTGCAATCCTTCAATCCAATAACCGCCAATACCACCATTTGCTCCGGTAACGAGAGCCACAGCATTTTCAAGTTTCATGGGTATATTTTTGATTCTTCTCTAATAATCTATGGTAAAGCTGGTATTTAAGTCTAATGCCTTCTGAGCAAGGAATCGATAGTTGAAAAGCATGATTGAAAATATAGAATTACGTCACTTAAGATATTTTTTAGCTGTAGCGGAAGAGTTAAATTTTGGTCGTGCGGCAGAAAGATTAAATATTACCCAGCCATCCCTTAGTCGTCAGATTCAAAATCTAGAAAAAGAGCTAGACATCTTATTATTTGAACGTAACCAACGTCAAATCAAATTAACTTTACCTGGTCAAATTTTCCTCGCAGAAGTCGAGCAAATTATGATACGCTTCGACCAAGGAATGAGAGTAGCAAAAAGAGCGAGTTGTGGGGAAATTGGTCAGTTAACAGTTGGGTTTCAAGGGTCGTCAATGTATGACATTATACCAGTTTCTATAAAAGCATTTCGCGATCGCTTTCCTGACGTGGAGATAGTTATGCAGCACATGACTACGAGTGAACAAGTCATCGCCCTTGGCAAAAATGATCTTGACGTTGGTTTTGTGACACCACCCATCACCGATACAAATTTAGAGGTGGAAATCTTGCTTCAGGAACCTCTAATTTTGGCTTTACCAGAAAACCACCCTTTAGCAGCACAGTCGGAAATTGCGATCACTACACTCGCTAATGAACCGTTAATTGTAGCTTCTCGCGATCGAGGTTGTGGCTTGTATGAACAGATTTTTGATGTTTACCAAAGAGCCGGTTTACGTCCAAATTTTGTCTGTGCAGCTAGAGAAATGCAAGTAATGTTGGGATTTGTGGCTGCGGGAATTGGTATTTCTCTACTACCATCCCATGTGAAAAACTTTCAACGCACAGGGGTTGTTTATCGTGTCTTGACTCCTGAAGCTCCAATAGTGGGATTAAGTATTGCTTGGAAAGCTGAAAATTTGACACCAGCATTATCAGCATTTTTAGAGATTATCAGGAGTCTGGCTAAATCACTTGCATAGTGACGGTAAAAATGATTGAGGGATGGGCAGACGTGGAGATGAGCAGAAAAATTAATGGATATTTATGCTATTGATGAGCCGGAGTTGAATTAGGGCAATGGGGAATTGTAAAGTTTTATAAAAAAGTATCATTATGTAACACCTGCTACAGAAATACATGAGATAGTATTCATAGAGAAGAAAAAATCTAGATTAAAAGATTAAGAGAGGACTCAGTTATGTCTACACAAGAAAAAGCTCGTGCATTGATGCAAAGCCACTATCACAGCGTTAAAAATCGCCAGCAATCAATGCTAGAACGTGCAGGACAAGAGATTGGTCTTCCTGGAGATGTCTCTGAGTATTGGAACCCAGTTCAGGGCAAGATTGACCCTAGCAAGCGGATGATTTGCGATCGCAGCAACGCATCAATGAGTTAAATTTGGTTATTCATGATTCGATGATTGGTTAATACTTGCTAGTGATTGAGACAAAAAAAGCCACCCATACTGTTGATGGGTGGCTTAAATTATGATTTATCTCGTTGATTACAGTTATGCGTCAATGATTTAGTAACTAAAAATTAACCATGAACTATTAAACGATTACCCAAAAAACAAATTAACAATCGTAGTAGAGAGTAAATTCGTGGGGGTGAGGACGCAGACGCATGGGGTTGACTTCGTTATCTAGCTTGTAAGCAATCCAGTTTTGAATAAAGTCTTCGCTAAATACTCCACCAGCAGTCAAGAAAGCGTGATCTTGTTCCAAAGCTTCCAATGCGGCATCTAAAGAACCAGGAGTCGAAGGAACTTTTGCCAGTTCTTCTGGGGAAAGTTCGTAAATGTTCTTATCCAAAGGTGCGCCGGGATCGATTTTATTCTTAATCCCATCTAAACCAGCACAAAGCATTGCTGCAAAAGCCAAGTATGGGTTAGAAGTTGCATCTGGACAACGGAATTCCAAGCGTTTTGCTTTGGGATTGCTTCCAGACAAAGGAATCCGAATCGAAGCCGAACGATTACCTTGGGAGTAAGCCAAGTTTACGGGTGCTTCGTAACCAGGAACTAAGCGCTTGTAAGAATTAGTGGTTGGGTTGGTAATTGCCAACAGTGCAGGTGCATGTTTGAGAATACCGCCGATATAATGCAGCGCCATATCGCTCAAGCCAGCATATTTATCCCCAGCGAACAGGGGTTTACCATCTTTCCAAATTGATTGGTGACAGTGCATACCCGAACCATTATCGCCAAACACTGGCTTGGGCATGAAGGTTACGGTTCTACCGTATTTCTTGGCAACGTTCTTGATGACATACTTGTAAGTCATCAACCAGTCAGCAGCTTGAATTAATTTACCGAATTTGAAGCCGAGTTCGCATTGCCCCCCAGTTGCTACCTCGTGGTGGTGTTTCTCGATGGGTACACCCAACTCTTTCATCGTCAGCAGCATTTCCGTCCGCATATCTTGAAAAGTATCGGTAGGTGCAACGGGGAAATAGCCTTCTTTGAAACGAGGTTTGTAACCTAAGTTACCACCAGCTTCAGTCCTACCAGAGTTCCACTTACCTTCTACAGAATCGACGTAGTAGTAGCCAGAACTTGCATTTTGGTCGAAACGAACATCATCAAAGATAAAAAATTCTGCTTCTGGACCAAAGAATACTGTATCGCCAACACCGCTAGCAATTACGTAATTGATCGCCCGTTGAGCGATCGAACGAGGACAGCGATCGTAAGCTTCACCAGTACGAGGCTCGGCAATACTACAAATGATACTCAGTGTAGGCTCTGCCATGAAGGGGTCAATCCAAGCAGTATTTGGATCGAGAACCATTGTCATGTCTGAAGCTTCGATCCCTTTCCAACCCCGGATACTGGAACCATCGAAAGGTACGCCTTCGGTAAAGCTGCTTTCATCGATTTGGTCTTGGTACAAGGTCAAATGCTGCCAAGTTCCCAACATATCAATGAATTTCAGATCGATCATCTGAATTTTTTTGTCTTGAATCATTTTCAAGACTTCTTGTGGGGTTGTCATGGTTACTCCTTATCTCCCGGTTATTTCAATCCTCAATTTCCAATCCAGGGAAATTGCCATTTTAGTTATACTCTTCAACGCATTGTTACTCAATGCATTGCTGACCCTGTTGGTCTAACCAAATCTGAGACACCTGGAATATCCTATGAATAGGCAGTCGATAAAAACGTGCCTTTTGATACAGAACTAAAGTTTTAAAGGTTATATTAACCTTTACCCAGTTATAACTATACAAAACTACAAAGTAGATTTCACAGGGACAACTTTGGCTTAGAATCCTTTATTAGAAGAATGTTTCTCTGCCACCCGAAATATAGTTAAAGATATTTTAGTGGTAAGAAAGTAACGTCAAAAGTTGCTTATGCATTTATTGCATAATTGGCAGCAAAATTAATATCAAAGCATACAAAAGGATTGATTGGGAGAAAAAAGGAATGCGGGACGCTGTTACAAGCTTAATTAAGAATTATGACGTTGCTGGACGTTATTTTGACCGGATTGCCATAGATGATCTGAAATCATATTTTGAAAGCGGAACCGCACGGATACAAGCGGCAGCAGCAGTTAATGCTAATGCCGCAGCAATTGTCAAGCAAGCTGGCTCGGCTTTGTTTGACGAACTGCCCGAATTGATTCGTCCGGGTGGGAATGCTTATACTACCCGTCGTTATGCGGCTTGTTTGCGCGATATGGATTATTATTTGCGCTATGCCACCTATGCACTTGTAGCTGGTAACATGGACGTTCTCAACGAGCGAGTATTGCAGGGTTTACGCGAAACTTATAATTCGTTAAGCGTGCCTATTGGCCCTACGGTTCGCGGTATCCAGATTATGAAGGATATCGTCAAGGAACAGGCTGCTGCTGCTGGAATTGCGAATACTAGCTTTATTGATGAGCCTTTTGACCATTTAACTCGTGAGTTAAGCGAGACAGATATTTAGGATTTTTAGATGGTGGATTTTCTGGAAAGTTTGGCGGTGTCGGTTTCCGTGCCACCAAACTTTCCAAGATGGGTTTTGGATTCTAAGTTTTAGATTCTAAAATATGAATATTGTCGCGCTTGCATCTTAGCAGGTGCGATTTTTTATGCATTCATTTTTGTTTGCTGCTCTAAGAGGATGTTTAAAACATTCTCTTGTCGTTGGCAAAATAATTTATATACCCAATACAGTCTAAATGCCCTTTTGTAAGAGGAGCTAGAATCAATAAGTGCCTAAAATCAAAGTCAATAACTTTTCAAATAACCTCTAAGCATCAGTTAATTTATCCATTCATGTTCTCAACTTAATTCCAGTTAATATCTACTGAAAATAAGGTATTTATACTGAAGAATTCTTCCTAATCGCCGGATATGGTTGCTATTGAGTAGGTCAGAAAATTATGGAAGTAAGCTGATGTTGAATAATCTTTTGGAAAAGTTAATGAGAAAGACAGGAATACTTAAGAATCTAATTTTCCGGAGAAAAATCAATATTAAAGGTAAAAAAATTAATATTCCTGTTATTTTAGAATTAAGCTGCCAACTTTCAGAAACATGGATGATAGAATTATTAGAAAAAATATTGCCAGAAAAAGAAGGAGTTTTTCTTGATATTGGTGTTAATCTTGGACAAACTTTGATTAAAGTGAAATCGATCGAACCAACAAGAAAATATATAGGTTTTGAGCCAAATTCAGTTTGTGTTTTTTACGTTAAGCATCTGATTAAAAATAATCAATTTGAAAATTGCACTTTACTTCCAGTCGGTTTGTTTACTGAAGATAGCATCTTATCTTTAGAATCTATTAATGATAGTGAAGTTGATGCTGCTGCTTCTATAATCAAAAACTTTCGACCAAATCAAATTATTCGCCATCAAACATTTGTTCCTGTGTTTTGTTTTGAAAACATCGCTAATATACTAGATATTGATAAAATTGGTATTGTTAAAATAGATGTTGAAGGTGCAGAGCTAGAAGTTATTAAGAGTTTACAGGTAGTTATTCATCATGATCGACCTATTTTTATATTAGAAGTACTACCAGTTTATTCAAATGAAAATAAAGCAAGAAAAGAAAGGCAGGAAGAGTTAGAAAGAATATTTAATCTGGCAAGCTATTCGTTTTTCAGAGTGAGCAAAACACGTGAAGGTAATTTCATTAATTGTAAGCCAATTGACAGTATTGGCATTCATTCAGATTTAAATCAATGTGATTATTTAGTTGTACCAAGTGAGTTTACAGGCAAAATGCAAGGCGTGTTGCAAGAAGCCGTCGCTGAGAGGTTACTAGCAACGCTTTAATTGGGTCTTTAAAATGGAAACAAGATAAAAAATGCAGATAGATGCAGATAGGAGGGGGAGCATCCACGTTTTGGAAGAAACATAATTATATTCTGCCGAAAATGGATACTCCTGATCGGAAAGTGTATTCTAGTTCAACTTAAAGTCCTGTAAATGAAGTAATTTGCGGAATTCTCTCTAGGAGTACTGATGTTAATTAGTACGCTGTTGCTGAGAATTTTTCTAAAATGGCTGCAAAAGTAAGGCTGACTGAGGAAGATAAACAAGATTGTAGAGAGTTTGCTGAGATTTACGCAGATACTGTTGGCGATATTTATGCTCAGAACAGGAATCAAAGAGACATTACAGTTATTGTCAATCAAGCGTATTGGGCAAAGTTAGCAGAAGTAGCTGTTGAGAGAGAAATCCAGAGAGTAGGGGTAAAGATTACTGAAGGGGTTGATTTTTCAATTTATCAGAGGCATCAGAAAAGTTTTGATGCGGATATCAAAACGGTAAATGCCAGAATCCATGTCAAAAGTGTACATTGCGATCGCTCGGAAAAATCATGGGCTTTCCAAAAAACAGACCCGGTGGTATATGAACCAGAAGATGATGAAATTTTAGTATTTTGTGTCACCTATACCAACTATGTGGAAATAGTTGGTGCTTGTCTCGCCAGAGAAGCTCTAAGTTTCTACGCACCTCCCCGCAAAGGTGAGTTATCGGCAACTAAAGAGTGTTTATATTTTCAGAATCATCCTCACAAGCGTGCGGTTCCACAAATATCTCAAATCATTAAGTCTTTGGAAACGGTTTTGAAAGCTAGGCTGGAAAATAGAGTTGCATACACTGATAAATCGCGACAATTGATGCGGGATTTTGCTTGGAAGGAATTTTAAGTGTAATTCGCAATCAAAATCAAATGCTTTCTCCAGATAATGCACCAGTAGTCCAGAAAATCTCGAGTGCATTTTCAAATAACTATATGTATGCCAATTAAGCGTCTGTCTACCAAACTTGGGGCAAATTATTTATATTTCTGCGGATTTCTGGATATTTCTAGAGCTATGGCGGATTCTCGGAAGGACATTAGCAACAACTGTCTAAGTGATATCTCTTGGTTACTTAATTTCCGCTAGCTTAGTTATATACCTCAATAAATACCAATTATTTCCAAACTGGTATTGAAATTGTATTACTAATTCGCAATTATTATTTCCAGCTAGAGAACTGACAATGAACTCTACTTTGCATTATAACCAGACAGTTAAGCCAGCATTACTTATTAATAACCAAGTTAATAACCAATGCGAATTAACAGCAGAAGCAATCCAACGTGCCCGCGAAGGTGTAGATTTTGCCGGCGATCGCATTTCCAATCAAATAATAGAACAGGTGCTATCATCGCAGCAAGCATTGGCGGAAGGTGGGAAGGAACGTAAAATTAGCGGTACCATTCGACGTATGGTAATGCGGATAATTATAAATACTTTATTTCGAGTTAAAGTTGAAAATAGCGATCGCATTCCGAATACTCCGGTGCTGATAGCGGCAAATCACCTCAACCATATTGATCCATTTTTACTGCTATCGGAATTACCTGCCAAACCATATTTTCATATTTTGGGTGATGCTCGCACCCTATATAACAATAAATGGAAGCGAATCCTGTTGCATTTTGCTAAAGGAGTGATACCTCTGGAAAGAATGTGGAAAGAGGAAATAGCAGTCATGGCAGCAGCAAAAGCTGGACGTGAAGATTTGACAGAACTTGCTGCGGATATCGAAAAGTATGTGCCTAAGGGAAATTCTATCGAATCAATGCGGAGATTAGATCGGATTGTTCAGGGAATATTTAATCGTGGTGACAGTGTTTTAATCTTTCCGGAAGGTAAATTAGGTAATGTTGAAGGGCAAGTGTTACCACTAAAACGTGGTGCTGCAATTTATGCATTACGCTCTGGTGTTCCAATTTTACCTATTGCCCTAATTGGTACAAAAGACCTCTTTTTCCGTAAGGAATTAATCGTGAGAATTGGAGAACCTTTGGTTTTTCCACAGTGTAATCGACTCAAGGCAGAGCAAATTCAAACAGTAATAGACGAGTTACAATTAGCAATACAAAATTTATTACCAACAGATTATTCTGAACCAGTTGGAAATAAACCTTTACGGAATTTTTTAAACCATTTGTTTTGGTAAGTTACTCATTATATGCATCTTTAGGTTGAAATTCTATTATTGACTAATCATTGTATTTAATTTAAGGATTACAATACATACATTGACCTGGATCGGCAAATTCTATCCCATCTGGAAATGATTTTTCCTGCTTAAATCCACATCGTTGACATTGATAAATAACCGCTTTCGTTAATAAAGTTGGTGAGTTGCACATTGCACAAGGTAAACCTGGTATTCGTCCCATAATTTGAAAACCAGGTGTAGCACACCTTGGGCAAGAACTTTTGATTTTAGTAATTAAATTGCGAGTCGCTTTTTCGATATTCTTCATCCTCGTCGGGTTATACATGGCTCTCATATCTGTTTCAATATGAGCTTTGCCTGTCGGCGAGTTTTTGAGGGTAAAATCTACGGCTTCGATCAGCTTTTCTTCAGTATTGATACCTTTAAATACTTCATGGGTATCTTGGGGATTTTCATTAAACATGATAATTAAACCATGTTCGGGAAATCCTACCTTTTTCGCAAAAATAAACGCCTCTTCTAAATTTTGTACGACTTGATGATTATGATTGGTTTCAATAGAAAACTCTTCACCAATTATTTCTAAATCCTGTTCTTTATCAATCAATATAACTATTTCTTGATTACTAGAAATATACGGCAGATGGGGATGGGGAATAAAACTTCCTTCGCTAGCGATCGCAATTTTTCCCCCTGTTATTTCTAAGGCTTTTTCGGCTTTGCATCTTGCTGCTTCAATTTGTGTTCCGACTCGTTGAATCTCCCGGCTAAAAGTTCCAAAAATATCTGTATTAAAATCTGCTGGAATTATTACTTCCATTCCTAATTCTTCTTTAAAAATCGGTGCAATAACTTGCTCTTTTTTATGCATAGTTGCCAGTATTGCCTGTCGATTGGTAAACAATGACTGTTTTTGCATTTTTACCCTTGCCAAAAAATTACAAAATAAAGTTTAAAATTAAGCTAGTTTCATCAAAATATTTATTATATATGTCACCCTGGACTAGTCTTGTAACTGCTTCTACACTCCTAGTTTATTTTGTACTCACAATTAATGTTGGCAGAGCCAGAGCTAAATACAAAGTACCAGTCCCACAAATGTCAGGAGAACCCAACTTTGAGCGAGTGTTGCGGGTTCAACAAAATACCTTAGAACAGATGGTTTTCTTCTTACCTGCACTATGGCTATTTTCTTTCTACGTGAACCCCTTGTGGGGTGCGGGTATTGGTGCAGTTTGGGTTTTGGGACGTATTGCCTATGCTTGGGGATATTATCAAGCTGCGGAAAAGCGAGCGCTCGGTTTTGCTATTAGCTCTCTGTCGGGGATTGTGCTGCTGTTGGGCGCAATTATTGGCATCATTTTATCTTTAGTCTCAAAATAAAGTCTGAAAATAACACCATTACAAATTTACTTGAAGTGGGTTACGCGATCGCGTAACCCACTCTCAATTTCCACTGGAAGATTATGCTTGTTCTGGCAATTGTTGAGTATTTGCAAGTTCAGCAAGTTCTTTCTCTTTGTCAAGGCGACGTTTACGCGCGTAAAGTTGTATGGTGACTGCCATCAGCAAAACTAAACCAAAAATTACCCAGGTTGTCATGTCTACTGGAAGGTTATTTTTGAAAATCACCAACATGACAATAATTACAAGTAACACTGTAGGTGCTTCGTTCATTGCCCGCATTTGCTGACTTGTCCACTGACAAGTTCCTTGTTCCAGTTGTCGCATTAAGCGTTTGCAATAGTGGTGATAACCTAGCAATAAAGCAACAAAGCCAAGTTTGAAGTGCATCCATGTTTGATGTAGCCATTCTGGCTGTGTCACCAATAATCCGATCGCACAAGCAACTGTTACTAGCATACCTGGTGTGGTGATGATGCCATACAACCGCTTTTCCATGATGGTGTATTGCTTTTTGAGGATACTTTTTGCGGGTTCGGGTTCCTGTTCGGCTTCGATGTGATAGATAAATAGACGTACTAAATAGAATAATCCGGCGAACCAGACGACAACGCCAATGATATGAAATGCTTTAAACCATTGATATGCCATTATGTATAACCTGCCTTTTTTTATCCTCGCCTTGAGGCTGCTAAATACTAGGTTACAGGGGTAAGGCAATTTTGAGAATGCTATAGATAGTATGCTGGAAGTGCGATCGCTTGATTTGATTAGCTATTCAACAATTTGCAAGATTTTGTTGCTTCTTTGATTTTAGAAGCAATAGAGGAGCAGGGAAAACATATGACTGTTCCGGAAGCAGCAGAAGCCTTTATACTCATATCTTGCACCTAGCTGTGTAAACACGTAAAAGCGAATATAATGATGCAAAATCTTACAGGAAGCAAAGGCTTGTCGAAAGCAAAAAAAAGGTAATTAATAATACTACAAGCTAACTAATACTACGGGTTCGGATGCCAAAATAACAGATGCTAAGATGCTGTACGTTTCAAAGGGGATGACCGCCATGAAATTGTCAGATTTGCATTGGCAACCGAAAACATGAGAGAAAAGGCGTGAAATATCTGATTAAACAAAGCACTAAGAAAATGCTTGCTCACGCCCAAGATTTAGTGTACACCCTCAAAGAACTGATGCCGACGCAGTACCAAAAAGATAACCTAGAAGCGATGTTGGCGTTATTCTTAGAGGCACAAGGACACCCATTACCCTGACGGGGCGACAAAACAGTCTAGAAAGCTTATTTGGTAAAGAGTGTAGCGATTCGTGGTAAGAAAAGATAGGTCTAGTTATGTCAAGAAGACCTATCTAATGATAATGTTGCCTGAATTGTACCAAAAACATTTAAAAAGTCAACTCAGCCTTGCGGATTACATCTTTCTTAAAATTTTGATTGCCCTGCTGCAATCAATTAAAAAAGTTAGTTTGGAAACCTTAGCTACAGTTCTACCAATTCCAATTACATTTGAAAGCCGGAGAAAGAGAATACAGAGGTTTCTATCATTACCAAACCTCTCAATTGAAAAAATTTGGTTCCCGATTGTTACCACATGGTTAGAGACAGAATTCACCTCCGAAAAAATAGTTCATGTAGTAATTGACCGTACAAATTGGGCTTGTGTAAATTTGTTTATGGTTAGTGTTGTTTGGGATAAAAGAGCGTTTCCAGTATATTTTGAATTATTACCCAAATTAGGTAGTAGTAATATTAATGAACAAACAGCAATTATTTCTAAAGTTTTACCAGTTTTCAAAAATCATAAAATTTGCGTATTAGGAGACCGAGAATTTTGTTCGATAAAACTGGCAAACTGGCTTAGAGAAAGAAGCATTTACTTCTGTCTTCGTATTAAAAAGAATCATTTAGTTGAGATGCAAACAGATATTTGGTTAGAATTAAATGAGCTAGGATTATCTCCAGGTGTCTCTTTCTTTTTGAAAGGAGTAAAAGTTACAAAATCTCAAGGTTTTACAAGCTTTAATCTTGCATGTAAATGGAAGCGGAAAATCTTGGGAGTGGCACCCGAAGAAGGATGGTTTATTTTAACAAATTTAGATAGTTTAGAGTCGGCGATCGCTTACTATAAAAAAAGATTTGATATTGAGGAAATGTTTCGAGACTTTAAGAGTGGTGGTTATAATCTAGAGGGGACTAATGTATCTGGTGAACGGTTAATTGTTCTAATTACATTGATTGCGATTGCTTACACTTCTGCCACAATTCAAGGACAAGAAATAAAACGTAAAGGAATACAGAAATATGTTGGTCGTGTTAAAGAATATGGGCGAACCCAAAGGCGACATAGCAGTTTTTATATCGGCTTATACGGCAATAATTGGGTCAATTTTATGGAACCTTGTATAGAATTAGTAACCGAATTAATGAAATTTAATATCAATAAGCGAAAGTATTATCAACGAGGATTGAGAGCTATGAGGCTTATTTTATCTGCCTCCTAGCGATTTTTGTCGCCCCGTCAGCCCATTACCTGAACATAGTCAGACAAAATCCCCAAGCGCAATCAGTCGATTTTTAAATATCAATCCTTGGTCAACAAGGGAAATGATTCGGATAATTCGCTCTTCAGTATTACAAAAAGTTATCAATTCATTATCGTCATCAGGCAAAGGGCGCAGACCATTTTTACAAGTAATTATTGACCTGACGACTTTAGAAAAACGTGGCAAATTCCCAGAATTTAGTGATTTAATCAAAGTCTATAATGGTAAGCGTGGTCTCCATCTAGTCGTAGTTTATTTGGTAATAGGACAATGGCGCATTCCTTGGAGTTTTCGTGTTTGGCGAGGTAAGGGAACTCCTTCCCCTGCAATGCTTGGGCTCAAACTGGTTAAACGTTTACCTCTTTCTTTAACTCAACATTTTCAAACAATTATTTTAGCTGACACAGCCTTTGGCAGTGTAGAATTCCTTGAGGGTGTACGTCGGCTTAAATATCATGCTGTTACAGGTGTATCTAGTAGTCGTAAGTTGGCTGATGGCAGATTTTTAAGACGTTTACATCAACAGGGTCAACAGGTTTATTTATTTGGTTTAAATTTCCCCGTTACCGTTTCTTGGTATTACTTAAAACGCGATAATGGCAAACTAGAAAAACGCTTTGTTTTGTCTACTCGTCCAATTAAAGCTTCTACTCTTAAGTGGTGGGGCAAGCGTCGGTGGCAGATTGAGGGGTGGTTTAAAACTGCAAAGCATCGTTTTGGCTTACACCGTTTTGGGCAAGGGACTCTGCTGGGTATGTATCGCTGGCTTATCCTTTCACTGACTGCTTACCTCATTGCCCATTGGACTTATCTCCATTTTCAGGGCGCATCGCCACCTGATTGGGGTCAGGCTGCACAATCTGCCCTTGAATCTATTTTTCCACATATAATTGTGTATCTTCTTTTACTTGATATTCAACGGCTAACTCCCCTTGCACGTAGTCATGGTTTTGACATTCATATTTCCAGGTGCAAGATGTGAGCATCCGTAAATTTGCGATCGCATTATCGAAAATAGCTGGCAACAATCCTAAATCTGAAATTAAATTTAACAGTAATGTCTCACCGAGTTAATCGTCTCATCAAATTAAGCCAGGATTTATTTGTTGTTTGGATATTAATTGGTGCTACTTGGGGTTATTTGTTCCCAAAAATTGCGGCTAGTGGTAGCGCAAACATTTCCACAGCACTGGGAGTAGTCATGTTAGGAATGGGTTTAACAATCACTATTGAGCAATTACAAAGTTTGCGAAGTGCTGGCTCTACCTTATTTTTGGGAGTATTACTACAATTTACAATCATGCCGCTTGTGGGGTGGTTAGCTGCAACAGTTTTAAAATTACCACCCATGTTGGCATTGGGGGTGATTCTTGTTGGTGCTAGCCCATTGGTGAGAACTTAAGCAGAAGAGCAAGATGTCAAGGGGTTTTGGAAGAAAAAGTTCTCTTGTCCTCTTTGTCGGTCAGGGAAAGGGGCAATAATTAATTTTGTATTGGGTTTTCGTTTACGCTTAACAATACCTAGATGCTGATTTTTCGGGTCAGAAAAATATTGAACAGGGTGATTGGCTTTACCTTTATTATAAGCAACATTAAAATGATATAAACCTCGATAAATCATTTCTAAAGAAATCTGTTCAAAGGGTAAGTTAAGTTCATCGGCAACAGCATCACCCAAATCAACTTTCATCAGCATAAAATAACCAAGTTGCCCAAATCTGCAATTGAATACCATTAATTGAACCCGTCCACAAATAACTCAAATCAAGTAAACGTTTGACTGTACAAAAAGCTTGCTCAATACGCCAACGTCGTTGGTACAAATCTGCCACAATATATGGTGGTAAGATAGTAGGGTCATACCAATTCACAATTCGCAATTCGCAATTCGCAATTAAAAAACTTAGATGCAGCAAAGCTTTCAGAATTTACATCTGTATCATATTTTTCGTGAAATGGTGTCAAGTACTGAAGTTAAATAAGAATGCCATTGTTTTTCTGAGCGAATTTCGACTAAACGTAAAGTTAAAATTGGTATACTTTTTTTGCCACAACCCAGAACAATCAACCTATCACGCAAAGCGTAGCTATTACTGAATACTTCTTTTACTTGAAAAAATGCACCTTTTTTTATTCGAGTAATAAAGTCAACTTGTTGCTCAATCAATTGTTGCCAAAAATGGAAATGATAGAACCCTCTATCTAACAATAGCAAGGTATTTTCTGAAACTAAATTTAATATATCTGGCTCAAATTTTATATCTGACCTAGAAGCCGATTTCGTCAACCAAATCTCTACTGGAAGATGAGTAACTAAATCAATAATAGTTACTATCTTCCCAGCTAATGTTCCTGGTGGAACATCTTCAAGACTTTTTAATTTCCGAAACAAAGCTTCCAATGTTGAACCATCTACAATCCATATCTTTTTGAAACGAGAAAGGGCAAAATTTACACCATCGGGTAGAGGACGTTTTTGCCGATAATTCCACTGTTGCTGTAGCTGAGGTAGTAATTCTTTAAATACTTTTTCAAAAAAAATAGCTGGGAATGTTAAAAATCTGTTGGAAAGAGCTTTCTGAGTCAGTACAATTCGCAATTCGCGGTTCGTAATTCGCAGTTAAGACCCCACGGATAAATCCGGGGGCTTGAACTCCGTTATGTCATAATTTATAGACCATAAATGAATTTAGGGGCTTGCACCTTAATTAAGCAATTAAGCAATTAATTTCCAATTAATTAATTGCGAATTACGAATTACGAATTGCCAATTGTTTGGTCACTTTAGTCGCTTCTACCCATAAAAACCCCTCGTTGTGTAACAAACGAGTTAATTCTTGAACTCCTGAAACATTACGCCATAAAAGAGTTAAAACTGCTGCAAGCATTAACGGCAAATTGAGAATACGGTTCCTCATTCCCAACTGTCGATATAAAGCTTGTTGGTTAAAAATTGCTGGACTTAGTAGAGCTTCTAGGTGGGATGCCATCGCTTCACTTTCAATCAGTGGATGATGTTTCTTCTTGGCATGGTCTCGGTTGCTTTTTTTGCTACTCATTGGTTTGGAGTAAGTCGGATACCAAGCTCAAATCTATCATTTATAAGCCTTTTAGCTGTTTCTTATATTTTGTTAATTACATATTGACTTTTGGCACTCTTCTTTAACTTCTCACCAATGGTGCTAGCCCTGGAGGAACAGCTTCTAATGTAGTTACTTTCTTAGCTCGTGGTGATGTAGCTTTATCTGTGGCTTTAACTACTGTTTCTACATTACTCAGCCCAATTATTACACCTCTTTGGATTTGGTTTCTCGCCTCAACTTGGATTGATATAAAACCATTATCTTTAATTATGACCACAATCCAAATTGTATTATTACCTATATTTTTGGGAATATTAATTCGACGCTTTTGGACTCCGAATAATTTTGTCATGGAGGGAATACTCCCACTAATTTCTATGTCCGCGAACGCTTGGATTATTGGTACAATTGTCGGCTTAAATTACGACAAGCTATTTATCACACCAATAGTAATTATCGCGGTAATTGTACATAATTGCTTGGGGTTAATCTTGGGTTATATGGGTGCCTTTGTTACCGGTAAATCAACAGCTATTTGCCGTACAATGTCCATTGAAGTGGGAATGCAAAATTCTGGTTTAGCTGTAGCACTTGCGATCGCACATTTTGAACCAGCAGCAGCAATACCAGGTGCTATATTTAGCATTTGTCACAATTTAACTGGTTCACTCATTGCTGCAATTTGGCGTAAGAAATCATAATTATCATGTTTCCGACAGAAAATAATTCCTATAATTCCTTACTACAACAAGCAATAAAAGCAGCATGTAAAGTTGCTCAAATACATGGGATTTCCTGCCACCAAGCTATTGTTCTCAGCCATCAAGCAAATGTGGTTATACATCTGCATCCAAGTCCAGTAGTGGCAAGAGTTGCGACAACAACGGGCACAGTTCGTCAGGGAAATACTTGGCTAAAACGCGAACTAAAAATTACTCAGCATTTAGCAAAATCTGGCGCACCAATCGTTCCTCCAAGTTCTCTAATTTCGCCGCAAATTTATAAACATCAAGGTTTATTTTTAAGCTTTTGGGAATTTGTAGAAATATTAAAAGAACCAGTTAACCCAGTAATTGTTGGTCAGAAATTGCAAGAATGTCACGCAGCACTTCTAGATTTTCCAGGTGAATTACCAATTTTAGAACCAATCAAAGAATCACAACATATATTACCTCAACTTATTGCGAAAAATGCATTTAATCCTGCTGATGCTGAATTACTACAAAAAGTATGCGAAACATTAACTAACAAATTAGAGACTCAAGTAGCAAACAATCTATTGAAAATGCAACCTGTACATGGTGATGCAAATTTTTCTAACGTATTAAATACAACTCAAGGTGTATTGTGGACAGATTGGGAAGATACATTTATTGGCTGGCTTGAGTGGGACTTGGCTTGTTTGATTGCGCGATCGCATATAATTCCTACAGAAATAGAAAAAGCATCGGCTGCACTTCAAGGTTATGGTAAAGATATTGATCAAAATCTGCTAAATTTATTAGTAGAAACACGAATGTTTCAAACAGTGCTGTGGAATTTTATTATGGCATCTCAAGATAGCCAAAGTTTAGAACGTATGCAAATGCGTTTACAATGGTTACGTCAAAGGTTTAATTGAATTGACATGAATAACTTTTAGCAAGACTTATTAAAAGCAGAATAAATATAGAATATATACATAAAAAAATTATATTCATCTGCTCTACTTTACTATCCTCAAATAATTGAGACCTAATAATAAAGCTGCCACAGTACCAGCAACACAAATATCTCCATTCTCAATCTTCTCTAAAACCTCATCAACAGGAATCAATACAACCTCAATCTCTTCCGTTATATCTAGGATTTGTTCACTCACCTTCACCACATTTTCTGCTAAAAATAAATGGGTTCTATTAGTATCCTTACTAGGTCGATCATAGAGCGTTGCTATCTTTTTAATTTCCTTGGCTGTGTAACCAGTTTCCTCTTCCAACTCCCTAAAAGCTGCCGATTCCGCACTTTCTTTTTCTACCTCAAAACCACCTGCTGGAAGTTCAATGAAAAAATCATCTACAGCATGTCGATATTGTCTCACAAATATAATTTCCTGATTGACAGTAATTGGTAAAACTAAAGCCACATCAGGTTTAATATGTACAAAGAAATCATCGATAATCTTACCATTAGGTAACTCAATCTCATCACGTCTCACTTGACACCAATGATGGTTTAAAACCATTTCAGACTGAACTAGTTTCCATTTACCAAGTTTTATCCGATTCATATACTTATGGTTGTCATAGATAAACTACTTTTACAATCTCGAATAAAATCAAAAAATCGTTAAAGATTATAGCCTCATTTATCTGCGATCGCTCAAAATTCCTTTGTGTCTCTCTATTAATTACACTTTACCAGATGCATTAATTTCCCAGCATTCTCTTGCATGAGACTATTAAAATATCTCCTATACAGATTTTGGTTCCTAAAAGGAATATCATAAGAGATATACCTTTCTAGGTAAGCTTTTCTAACTCCCGAATGATGTAGAAAGATGAAGTAATTTCTAACATCAGGACAGATTATGTATTACTAAAATATCAATTATGCAAGAGTATGATGTGGTAATTATTGGTGCTGGACACAACGGTTTAGTGTGTGCTGCATATTTGCTCAAAGCTGGTTATAGCGTTCTTTTGCTAGAAAAACGCTCTGTTCCTGGAGGTGCAGCCACCACAGAAGAATGTATTCCAGAAGCGCCAGGATTCAAATTTAACTTATGTGCGATAGACCATGAATTTATTCATTTGGGTCCAGTTGTTCAAGAATTAGAACTGGAAAAATACGGTTTAGAATATTTAGAGTGTGACCCAGTTGTATTTTGTCCACATCCTGACGGCAAATATTTTTTAGGACATAAATCAGTTGAAAAAACCTGCGCGGGTATCGCACGTTATAACGAACGAGATGCCAAAAAATATGCCGAATTTACAGATTATTGGCAGCGTGCAATTAGTGCCATGATTCCTATGTTTAATGCACCTCCAAAATCAGTAATTGATATATTTGGTAATTATGATATTGCCAAAATCAAAGATTTATTTTCAGTCGTAGGTTCACCAAATAAAACTTTAGACTTTGTCCGCACAATGCTCACCAGTGCTGAAGATATTCTCAATGAATGGTTTGATGAAGAGTTTTTAAAAGCACCTTTAGCACGACTGGCTGCAGAATTAGGCGCGCCACCTTCGCAAAAAAACCTCGCTATTGGCGTAATGATGATGGCAATGCGTCATAACCCTGGAATGGCGCGTCCCCGTGGCGGTACAGGTGCCTTAGTGCAAGCTTTAGTGAATTTAGTGACTAGTTTAGGTGGAGTAATATTAACAGATCAGCATGTCGAGAAAGTCTTAATTGATGATGGTAAAGCTGTTGGTGTTCAAGCTGGAATTAATGAATATCGTGCCAAGTGTGGCGTGATTTCTAATATTGATGCCAAGCGGTTATTTTTACAATTAATGGATAGTAGTGATGTTGATGCTGCCGATGAAAACTTACGCGAAAGATTAGAAAGAAGAATTGTTAATAATAACGAAACAATTCTCAAGATAGATTTAGCAATAGATGAGCCGTTGCACTTTGTCAATCATGAGCATAAAGATGAATATTTAGTCGGGTCAATATTAATTGCTGACTCAATGATACATGTCGAAAAAGCTCATAGTTTGTGTACGATGGGAGAAATTCCCGATAGTGATCCCTCGATGTATGTAGTAATGCCCAGTTTCCGTGATCCATCTTTAGCACCTCCTGGTAAACACACAGTTTGGATTGAATTTTTTGCCCCATATCAAATAGCAGGCGCAGAAGGAACTGGTTTAAGAGGAACTGGTTGGACGGATGAGTTGAAAAATAAAGTTGCCGATAAAGTTGTTGACAAGTTAGCACAATATTCACCAAATTTGCAACATTCAATCATTGCTCGTCGCGTTGAAAGTCCTGCTGAATTAGGGGAAAGACTGGGTGCATATAAAGGTAATTACTATCATATTGATATGACCTTAGACCAAATGGTTTTCTTCCGTCCCTTACCCGAAATCGCTAACTATAAAACGCCAATTGATAACTTATTTCTGACAGGTGCAGGAACACATCCAGGCGGCTCAATCTCTGGAATGCCAGGACGCAATTGTGCACGAGTTTTCCTACAAACACAGCGTCCGATCGCACAAACATTCAAAGACGCGCGAGATGCGATCGCATCTACAGTTGCTTCTGTATTTAAGATTAATTAATATTCACTTAATTTATCTCTCTAATCTCTCTTCCCTAGTACCTAAGCCCTCTTCATCAGGAACTATTTCAGGTATCTGAATTACAAAAGGTAATTCAGTACCTAATAGTCCACGCTTGATGCGTTCTGATGTTTCTGGAAAAACTACAAATAAGGGATATTTAGTATTAGTTCCCTCACTCAAAATATGACTATGGCGCGAAGGCATCAACCACTCATAATCTTTATCGAGTAACATCTGCGTTTCTCGCCAGCGTTTTAATAAATCTGAAAAATCCTCATGCGGGCGATGAATAAAAATAAAAATTTCTGCGCCAGTTTTAATTTTCCACTCTGGATCACACATTAAAACCGCCACATCGCAAGGTAAATAATTCGCTTCCGTAGGTAAATTTGTTTTACGAAGACGGATAATAGGTAAAGGAATAATGATGATACTTTCATCTGGACGGCGAAGACTAGGAATCATCTCCAAATAGGGACGATGTAGTTTAAAAAGAGTAATTATGCCTTCATGATGACAATAATCTACTAAACAAGATTCATAATCAGATTTTTGTACTGGCATAGTTATATAATTAATAATTAGTTATTGTAGATACAAGTAGAACAGCTTCCATAATTCACGTTATATGATTGCGTAGCTTGCTTCTCCGTTTCGGAGTATGAAATGAAGTGTAATGTAGGCAAAGCCTTCCCGTAGTGTAGCAATCGCAAAGGTTTTGCTGATTTTATAATCTGTTACATAATTATGTTTATTTCCACTGACTTACTTAATTCATAATTTCTAAATATATTAGAGTTAAAAGATAGAAGTTTTTAGAAAACATTATCAACTCCTAACTTCTAACTCCTAGATTTAACATTTCCTAACCTAACTTTTCAAATACCGCAAACATTGGTAGATACATCGACAAAAGAATTGTCGCCACCATACCCCCAATAACTACAATCATCACAGGTTCCAAAATACTAGTTAACGACTTTACAGTTTGTTCTACCTCATCTTCATAGAAATCAGCTACTTTCATTAACATTGCATCAATTTCCCCAGTTTCTTCTCCAATACTAATCATCTGAATCGCCATTGCTGGGAACACTTTTTCTTTCTGTAGTGCCATACTAATCATGCCACCTTGTTGAACTTCTAATTTTGATGAATCAATTGCATTAGCAATAACTTGATTTCCTGCGGTATCACGTACAATTTCCAAAGAGGTTAAAATCGGAACGCCAGAACGAGTCAGTGAACCAAAAGTACGACTAAATTTAGCAACTGCTGATTTTTGAATCAAATCACCAAACAGAGGTGTCTTTAATGACAAACTATCAATATTTAACCTGCCAACAGGAGTACTGTAGTAAGTTTTATAAGCAAAACTAGAAGCAAAAAACATAATTGGTAAAGTCCACCAAAAACCAACCAAAAATTTACTAATTTCTAGCATAAATTGGGTTAAGGGTGGTAATTGAGTACCCAAATCTTTAAAGATAGCAGCAAAAATTGGAATCAGAAAAACCGTCATCGCGATAAAAATTACCACAGCTAGCAAACCAACCACTACCGGATATGAAAGTGCTGATTTGATTTGATTTTGTAAACGGGCAACATCTTCTAATAATTTGGCTAGGCGATTCAGTACTTCATCTAATACACCACCAACTTCCCCAGCTTGCACCATACTTACATACAAACCATCAAAACACTGAGGATGTTTACGCATTGCATCAGAAAGATTTAATCCGTTTTGAACATCTGAACTAATATCCATCAAGGCTTTTTTCAGCTTTGGATTATTACATTGTTCCGACAATACACCCAAACTTCTGACAATAGCGACACCTGCATTTACTAACGCTGCGAATTGGCGTGAAAAAACAGCTTTATCTTTCACAGAAACCGTAGCAAAGCGTGTACTAAAGTCAAGGGATGATTTTAAATCAAAAGCTTGTGCTTGTTTGAGTTCCTGAACTACAAAACCTTGCTGTCGCAGATTTACACGAGCTTCTTTAATAGATTCTGCAACGATTTTCTCAGTTCGAGATTTCCCTTGCGTATCCCGAACACGGGCAACAAAACTTGGCATAATATTAGATTGTGATTCTAGATTTGAATTTTTAGATTTGGATTTTTAGATATTGAAAAGGCAAAAATTAGTAATTATTTAACAGAAATAAAAGTTATGAATCGAAAACTAATAATTAATTTGTGACATTAATTATTATTAATTATTAGTTCATAACTCCAGTAGAGACGTGCCACAGCACGTCTCGATAATTTAATGTGCTCTCGCTGCTGTTTTCGCACCAGTTTGTGGAGGAGCACCACCAATTAAGCGTTGTACTTCATCAGGTTTAGAAGTCTTAGACATTGCGGCTTCAAATGAGATAGTGCCAGCTTTATATAAATTAGCTAAAACCGTCTCTAAGGTTTGCATACCTAACTTACCACCAGTTTGAATAGCTGAATAAATTTGTGATGTTTTTCCCTCACGAATCAAGTTAGAAATAGCAGGAGTAATAATCATTATTTCCTGTGCCATTACTCGACCATATTCACCAGGCTTGGTATTTTTCTTAGGTACTAAAGTTTGGCTAAATACAGCCACTAATGAGTTAGATAATTGGACTCTAACTTGAGTTTGTTTTTCGTGGGGGAACACATCGATAATCCGGTCAACTGTTTGTGCTGCTGAGCTTGTGTGCAGAGTTCCAAATACTAAGTGACCTGTTTCCGCCGCAGAAATTGCCAAAGAAATCGTTTCCAAATCGCGCATTTCTCCGACCAAAATAATATCTGGGTCTTCCCGTAAAGCTGCTTTGAGCGCATTGGCAAAACTCTTAGTATCTTCACCTAATTGACGTTGGTGAACCAAGCTTTTGATCGGTTCATACACAAATTCAATCGGATCTTCTACTGTGAGAATATGTTCAGCACGGGTGCGGTTAATTAAATCAATCATTGCCGCTAAGGTTGTTGTTTTTCCTGAACCTGTAGGTCCAGTCACCAAGATTAATCCTCTTGGTTTTTCCGACATTTCTTTGACAACATCGGGTAAACCTAACTTTTCAAAATTAGGAATTTTTGAACTTAAAGCACGCAAACAAGCAGCATAAGCACCACGATCTTTGTAGACGTTAACACGAAAACGTGCCAATCCTTTGACACCGTAAGAACAATCCAACTCCCAAGTTTGTTCTAATGTTTTGCGTTGAGTATTGTTGAGCATACTAAAAATTAGTCGCTGGCAGCTATCAACTGTTAAAACACCATATTTTTCTTGAGGAGTGAGCTTTCCACTAACACGAAAATAAGGAGGTAGACCTGCGGATAAATGTAAATCGGAACCACCTTGCCCAATCATGTCTTCCATCAAGTCTTCAATCATGTAATCCATAGTTGATTTCCTTTTTTTGATTATTGATGATTTGTGAATATTTATTAGTTAATTAGTTAATTAGCCAGGAAAATAGATAGTAGATAATAATTATTTTTAATCAACTATTTTGACTATTAACTATTAACTAGTAACTAATCTGAAAAACGCGGTGTCATACAGT
Organism: Calothrix sp. NIES-4101; assembly: GCA_004296455.1. GTDB lineage: Bacteria > Cyanobacteriota > Cyanobacteriia > Cyanobacteriales > Nostocaceae > Brunnivagina. The sequence goes on along the minus strand of AP018280.1, from coordinate 438,948 downwards.
AAGGACAATCAAGCCATTCTGGTTGAAGTTCAGCACTGCATGTCCGACAAGTTAAGCCACTCTTACGCTTGGCTTTAAGTTCAGCTTCTAAGCCTGTGTCAGTGAAAGTTACCCGTTCAACTTCTTCAAGGGTTGTACTACCTTGACGTACTAAGTCGAGACTATATGCCAGTAAGGTTTTCATCCCTTCTTCGATCGCCACTTCTTTAATACGTTCGGTGGGTGCCTCTCCGTTAATCAAGGTTTGGAGATTTTCGGTAATACGCATCACTTCATAGACACCGCAACGTCCTTTGTAACCAACACCATTACAAGTGGGACAAAGTGTATTGTTTGCCTTGGCTTGGGAAATTTGTTCGTTGCTTAGGGAATTAGCTTTGTAGAGGGTTAATCCCAAATCTTGCGAAGCTGTCATCCCATAGCGTGCCAGTTCTTCTGATGTTGGCGTATAGGGAACACGACAGTCAGGACAGACACGACGCACCAGACGCTGTGCCAATACACCCAGTAGCGAACTCGATACCATGAAAGGCTCAATACCCATTTCACCCAATCGAGCGATCGCGCCTGGGGCATCATTAGTATGTAAAGTTGTCAATACTAAGTGTCCAGTTAAGGCTGCTTCAATAGCAGTTTTCGCTGTTTCCTTGTCTCGTGTTTCCCCTACCAGCAATACATCAGGGTCTTGACGCAAAAATGCCCGCAATGCAGTGGCAAAATCTAAACCTTTCTCACGAATCACCTGCACCTGGGTAATTCCCGGCAAACTATATTCGATCGGGTCTTCTACGGTACTGATATTGATTCCCGGGTCGTTTTTTTCTGCCAATGCCGAATATAGTGATGTGGTTTTACCCGAACCCGTCGGCCCCGTCACCAAAATCAAGCCAAAGGGACGGCTCACCATATCTTGGACAATTTGCAAAGTTTCCGGGTCGGTAATTAATTTATCTAAACCTAACTGCGTAGAGGAATTGTCCAGAATCCGCAAACACACTTTTTCACCATAACGGCTAGGTAATGTATTCACCCGGAAGTCAACTTTACGCCCATCAAACACCCGGCGAATCCGTCCATCTTGTGGTAATCGGCGTTCGGCAATGTCTAAGTTGGCAACAATTTTAAATCGAGCCGTAACCGCAGGAATAATCTTCTTCGGTAAAGCGTCGAATGCTTCACGCAACACCCCATCCTTACGAAAACGAATCCGTAAGTTTTCTTCTTGAGGTTCGATGTGAATATCCGAGACCTTTTCTTGCAGTGCTTTTGCAAGAATTCGGTTCACCAAATTGATGATGGGAGCATCTTCTGCACCTTTCATCGCTGAGCCTAAATCGGCTTCTGCCTCGTCTGGCGCATCAGCTAAATCGAGATCGTCAAGATTCTCTAAATCCTGGTTGATATCAGTTAGTTTGGCTTGCTCTAAATTTTTCTGCTTAACTGACAGTTCATCTAGATATTGATTAATTATTTGCTGATAGTCTTCTTGGGTGATTACCATCCGTTGCAGTGCTAATCCTTGCGGACGCAGAATGCGATTGAGGTCATCAGAAGCTTCCAAATTATCGGGAGCAACCATCGCCACCAGCAAAGAAGGTGGGTTTTGGTCATCATTACGCAAAAGCGGTACTAAGCGATGACGACGGCAAATATCAACCGGGATGAGGGTTTCAATCAAGTTACCCACCATTGAGTTCCCAACTTCGTTAACTTCCGGATCGAGTGATTCAACCCCGTAAAGTATTTTTAGTTCAAAAAGTTGTTGTTTTTTATATAGTCTGAGCAATTCTGGTGATAATTGCCTTCCAGACACAGATTCAATAATGTCGATTAACGGTCTGCCAGTTTTGCGGCTTTCCATCAAAGCCTGCCGCATTTGTTCGCTATCGACAAAGCCAGATTGCACCAGTTTGTTGCCGAAAGGCGAAAACTCCGACCTAGTGGTTAGAGCGGTACTGCGCCTTTGTTGTGACGACGAATAAGTCATATATCCAATTAAGAGTAGCCGAAACCTCTGGTTTAAGTATTCCCAAACCACTAGCAATAACTTTCATTTCGGCTCAGAAAAAAAATTCCAAATTGGGATTGAAGATACAGAGTTCGAGTTTTCCACAGGGTGTGACCAATCTTTTTCGGCGTTCCATCCTCAAATAATTGCTTTTACGGGAACCCGCACTACGCTACTCTACGGAAAGCCGACCTTGGAGCGATACGCTAATTTGCTCGCCATTTGTCACAATAGATGACGGTGATAAGCCAAATAAATTATCACCGATTAAGTAGACAATAGTAAACGAAAATAAACTGCTAGAAACTATTACTCAGCAATCAGGAGACTTAACAGAGGTAACGCAAGCAATGAATAGCGACTCCCCAGAAATTAATGTAAATGTGTCTGGCAGCGAAGCAACTGAGCCAGCTGTATCAGCAAATGTAACGTCGGATACAAATAATGTATCGGACTCCGAAAATAATGCTGCTGAGATAGGAAGTAAGGATTCCGAAGTTGCATCTCAAACGACGCAGCAAATCGAATCACTCAAAACTCAGGTAGAACAATCTAATAATCAGTACATGCGCCTGGTAGCGGATTTTGATAACTACCGCAAACGCACGGCTAAAGAAAAAGAAGACCTGGATACACAAGTAAAGCGGAATACGATTACAGAATTATTACCAGTTGTCGATAATTTTGAGCGGGCGCGTGCCCAAATTAAACCCCAAGATGATGGGGAACTGGCAATTCATAAAAGTTACCAAAGCGTTTATAAGCAATTAGTAGACTGCTTGAAACGCTTGGGTGTTTCGCCGATGCGTCCAGAGGGTCAACCCTTCGATCCCAATCTTCATGAAGCAGTTATGCGCGAACCTACGGATGAACATCCAGAAGGAACAGTGTTAGAAGAGTTAGTACGCGGATATTTTTTGGGCGATCGCGTGCTACGCCATGCAATGGTTAAGGTGGCAGCTCCAAAGGAAGATACGCCTGATTATTCCGATAGTCAGTCGAGTCCAGCAGATAGTTAAACGGCTTTCTCAACGGGGAAAACCTTCTGTGAGCGTCTAAACTTTTTGTCAGTAATTAGTTGACAGCCACAGGCAGTTTTGCCTGTGGTAAATTGTTATCGCTCAAATTCTAAATATTTTCTGAGATTGATGCTGGTAATGTAAATTACTTCTTTTGCGCTGACTTCTTGTTTTCAAAAGTGCTTCAGTCTTGGCTTTCAATCTTGCACCTTTTGGTTCGCTGAAGACAGGAAAGTTGTCTAAGTGCTAGCTCGCCAATACCCAAATCATAAATACTCCGCAATAAACAAGTGTAAAAATACTGAATTATTTATGGGAAAAGTTATTGGGATTGACTTAGGCACTACCAACAGTTGTGTCGCAGTCTTGGAAGGTGGACAACCAATCGTGATTGCCAATTCCGAGGGTGGCAGAACTACTCCAAGTATTGTTGGTTTTGGCAAAGGCGGCGAACGCTTGGTTGGGCAGTTGGCAAAGCGTCAAGCTGTGACAAATGCAGAAAATACAATTTACAGTATCAAAAGATTTATTGGTCGCCGTTGGGAAGATACGGAAACTGAGCGATCGCGGGTTCCATATCAATGTATTAAAGGTCGTGATGATACTGTTGATGTGCAAATTCGCGGACGGAATTACACCCCTCAAGAAATCTCAGCGATGGTTCTGCAAAAACTCAAGCAGGATGCTGAGAATTTTTTGGGTGAAACTGTGACCCAAGCAGTAATTACCGTACCTGCTTATTTTACCGATGCTCAACGTCAAGCTACCAAAGATGCTGGGACGATCGCCGGTCTGGAAGTGCTGCGGATTATTAATGAACCAACTGCGGCGGCTTTAGCTTTTGGCTTGGAAAAGCAGGATCAAGAGCAGTTAATTCTTGTTTTTGACCTTGGTGGCGGTACATTTGACGTATCCATTTTGCAATTAGGGGATGGAGTATTTGAAGTCAAGGCGACTTGTGGTAACAATCAGCTAGGTGGTGATGACTTTGATAATGTCATTGTTGAGTGGATGATTGAAGATTTTAAACAACAAGAAAATATTGATCTAGCTCAGGATAAGATGGCGCTACAACGCCTGCGGGAAGCTGCGGAAAAGGCAAAAATCGAACTTTCGAGCATGGGTAACACTTCGATTAATTTGCCCTTCATTACAGCTGATACCACTGGCCCCAAGCACTTAGAAACGGAACTCAACCGTGCCAAATTTGAGGAGTTAGCAAGTAATTTAGTAGCTGCTACTATTGAACCAATGGTACAAGCGCTCAAGGATGCCGACCTGAAGCCTGAAGATATCGATAAAATCATCTTAGTCGGTGGCTCTACGCGCATTCCCGCCGTTCAAAATGCTCTCATGAAGTTTTTTAAGGGCAAGGCTCCTGATCGCTCGATCAACCCCGATGAAGCTGTTGCCTTGGGTGCGGCAATTCAAGCTGGGGTATTAGGTGGTGAAGTTGATAATTTGCTGCTACTTGATGTCACCCCACTTTCTTTAGGAATTGAAACCTTGGGCGAGGTTTTCACTAAAATCATCGAGCGGAACACGACAATACCCACGAGCAAATCCCAGGTGTTCTCCACTGCGATTGATGGACAAACATCGGTGGAGATTCATGTACTCCAAGGGGAACGGGCAATGGCTCGTGACAATAAGAGCTTAGGTAAGTTTTTACTAACAGGGATTCCCCCAGCGCCCCGTGGAGTTCCCCAAATTGAAGTTTCGTTTGAAATGGATGTTAACGGCATTCTCCAAGTCGGGGCACAAGATAAAGGAACTGGCAGAGAGCAAAGTATTCGGATTACGAATACAGGTGGCTTGAATGCTAGCGAAATTGAAAAAATGCGCCTTGAAGCTGAAGCATTTGCCGAAGAGGATAAAAAGCGGATCGAATTGGTAACTTTGAAGAACCAAGCCGATAATTTGTTGCATAGTTATGAATCAACTCTCAAAAATAACGGTAACTTGGTTAGCGACTCGATCAAAGAAAAAGTCGAGGAAAAAGTCTCATATCTACAAGCAGCAATGGGCAATGCCAAAATCTCGGTGGATGAGTTTAAGCAACATTTAGATGACTTCCAGCAGACCCTATTTGCATTAGGCGCAGAAGTTTACAATCGTGCCAACACCCAGCCCGGTGAAATTGTCGAAATTAACGATGATTCCATGAACTCGGAAGTGAGTGGGGGAATAAATGGAATGATTACACCCGAATTTAACTTTGATTTTGAAGAAGAAGGTAGTTTACAGGCGGATTACGAAGCGATCGATTAATTTGGCATTAGATTTTGTGTGATAGATGACATCGCCGAGGCTTTCGAGTCTCGGCAATGCTATGTTTAAATAGCGATCGCCAAATATATTTGCTCAATCAATCTCAATCAATCCCAATGCATTGAAAAATCTCAGTAAAAATACTTCTCCTGTCCCTATTTCGGTTTTCCACACCTCATAAGTGCGGCTAGCCCTTCTCCTCCTCTGGCTGAGATTTAGCCGACTAGATAGCACAATTGTAAAAGAGAGTGCCATTTGGCGCTCGTATATTCAAGTCGATAAACTAACTCAACTAATTTGAATCAAGAAAAAACTGGAGTGGTGGCTTTTGCTGTTCAGAAATTAAAATTGTGCAATGTTAAATTATTACAGTCCACTGCGATCGCTTTGCCAACTGCTAAATTACTACCAATCGAGGCTAATTTTTGTCCGAAAGGTGAGTGTCATCGAACTAATTGGTTCGCATTAGGCAGACTCCAACGTTCTTTAGCTGTATAACTTTATCTATAATATTTGTTTTTTCGCGATCGCTGTAAAAGGTAAAAGGTAGAATTTACTATTAATCAGATCATTAATAAAACTTAACTCTTGCCTTCTGCCTAGCTAACCCTAGCTCTTCTACCCTCTAACCCTCACCTTGTACTCTATGTCTCGTGATTATTATGAAATTCTCGGTGTCTCTCGTGATGCCGACAAAGATGAAATCAAAAGTGCTTACCGTCGTTTAGCTCGGAAGTATCACCCGGATGTGAACAAAGAACCGGGTGCGGAGGAGCGCTTTAAAGAAATTAATCGTGCCTATGAAGTACTTTCTGAGCCAGAAGTCCGCGCTCGTTATGATCGCTTTGGCCCCGATGGTGTGAATGCAGGGGCTGGTGTTGGCTTCCAAGATATGGGCGATATGGGTGGTTTCGCCGATATTTTTGAAAGTATTTTCAGTGGTTTTGCTGGCGGTGGTATGGGGGGACAAACTCAACAACGTCGTCGTAGTGGGCCAGTGCGAGGTGATGACCTCCAATTAGATTTAAAATTAGACTTTCGCGAAGCTGTATTCGGCGGCGAAAAACAGATTCGCATCGCCCATTTAGAAACTTGTGAAGTTTGTAGTGGTTCTGGAGCCAAACCAGGTACCCGTCCTCGTACATGTTCGACATGTAGTGGGAGCGGACAAGTTCGCCGCGTCACCAGAACGCCTTTTGGTAGTTTCACCCAAGTATCAACTTGCCCAACCTGTAATGGTTCCGGGATGGTGATTGAAGATAAGTGTGATGCTTGTGGCGGTAAAGGCACAAATCAAGTCGCGAAGCAACTAAAAATTACAATCCCGGCAGGTGTGTATGATGGGTTACGCCTACGCATCCCCGGTGAAGGTGATGCCGGACAACGCAGTGGTCCAGCAGGGGATTTGTACGTACAGCTAACCGTTAATGAAGATAAAGAATTCCAACGGGAAGACCTGAATATTCGTTCTACCATTACTATTAGCTACCTCCAAGCAATTTTAGGTTGTCGATTGCAGGTGAATACAGTCGATGGACCAGAAGAATTGACAATTGTGCCGGGAACTCAGCCCTATAGCGAATTCCGCCTCGAAAATCATGGCGTACCAAAATTGGGTAATCCTGTCAGTCGAGGAGACCATTTGGTGACAGTGTTAATAGATATTCCCAACCCCGCAAAATTAACTGCCGAGGAGAAAAAATTGCTCGAAGAACTCGCTAAAATTAGAGGAGAACGCACAGGTAAAGGCGGTATTGAAGGATTCTTGGGAAATTTTTTCCACCAACGATGAGTGTATCTCCCCTTTCATCTCCGGATGCTCAATTGGACTTGCGTGGCACTCCCTGCCCAATTAATTTTGTCCGCACAAAATTATACCTGGAGAAGATGGCAACTGGCAGTTTGCTAGAAGTCTGGCTCGATCCAGGTGAACCAATTGAGCAAGTCCCCGACAGTTTAACGATGGCTGGTTACAAAGTCGAACAAATTACCGATTGTTCCGACTACTTTTCCTTGTTGGTACGCCGTCCGGTCAATGTCTAATGAAAGTTGAGGATTTGGAAGTTGGCGGACGGTTATTAGGTACGGTGCTTGCCGTACAGGCAAATTTTTATCAAGTTCAGCTGGATTTGGACATAGAGAATTTGGGGTTTTCCCCTCCTTCTCCCTCCATCCTCCTTTGTACCCGCAGAAGTCGCTTGAAAAAAATCGGTCAGCAGGTGATGGTGGGCGATCGCGTCATCATTGAAGAACCCGATTGGAGTGGTGGACGAGGTGCAATTGCGGAAGTTATCCCCCGTGACAGTCAATTAGACCGTCCCGCGATCGCCAATGTCAATCAAATTCTCTTGGTGTTCGCTGTTGCTGATCCACCTTTGGAACCTTACCAACTCAGTCGCTTTTTAGTTAAGGCTGAATCAACAGGTTTGGATGTCGTCTTATGTCTAAATAAGTGCGATTTAATTTCTGCTGAAGAACAAGCAGCAATTAAGCAGCGTTTGTCTGGTTGGGGTTATCAGCCACTTTTTATTAGTACATACAACAGTATAAATATTGACTTTATCTACTGTAGGTTAAAAGACAAAATTACAGTATTTGCAGGCGCTTCTGGAGTTGGGAAATCAAGTTTAATTAATACATTGATTCCAGGGGTAAATCTACGTGTTAATGAAGTGTCGGGTAAGTTGGCAAAAGGTCGTCATACTACCCGTCATGTGGAGTTATTTGAGTTACCTAGTGGTGGCTTACTTGCGGATACCCCTGGCTTTAATCAGCCCGATTTAGATTGTAATCCTGAAGATTTAGCCTACTATTTCCCGGAAGCGAGGGAAAAATTAGTTAGTGGCAATTGTCGGTTTAGTAATTGTCTACACCGAGATGAACCCGACTGTGTGGTTAGCGGAGATTGGGAACGTTACGAACATTATCTAGTATTTTTAGAAGAAGCTATTTTCCGACAAACTCAACTTCATCAACAAGCTGATCCTGAATCTACCCTGAAGTTAAAAACAAAAGGTAAGGGAAAGAGTGGGTATGAACCCAAACTCGAAACAAAAAAATACCGTCAAAAGTCTCGCAGAACCCAGTTACAGGAATTGCAGAACCTATATCAAGATAGTGACGATGACTAGGGAAAAATTAGTTGATTAATTGAGGAATGACGACTGATAGAGAGACTTAGAGACGCGGGACGCGGAGAACGTTTAATCGTCAGTGATTAGCCAGACATGATAGAACCTTGGAAATACATGGTTTCTGCCACATGCTCAATAATAAAATTCAAAATCTAATAATCTCAAACCTCAAATTCAAATGACTATATCAACTTCAACTTCAACACTTGCCCCATCCCAAACTTGGATTTGGCGAGGTTTTCCCATTTGCTATCAAACTCAAGGTGACACTGGACCTGCGGTTGTATTTATACACGGTTTTGGCGCGTCTTGGTGGCATTGGCGAAAAAATATTCCCGCACTTGCAGAAAATTGTCGTGTATTTGCGATCGATTTAATTGGATTTGGTGGTTCCGCCAAGCCGAAACCAAATGAGGAAATGGCTTATACCTTTGAAACTTGGGGACAGCAAATAGCTGATTTTTGTCGCGAAGTCGTCGGGGAATCTGTTTTCTTGGTGGGAAATTCAATTGGCTGTATTGTGGCAATGCAGGCGGCTGTAGATAATCCAGAGATTGCCCGTGGAATCGCTTTACTTAATTGTTCACTACGACTGTTACACGATCGCAAACGCAAAGTTTTACCTTGGTATCGTCGTCTGGGTACGCCATTTTTACAAAAGGTATTGGCAATTCCATCGGTAGGAAATTTCTTTTTTAACCAAATTGCCAAACCCAAGACAGTACGCAAAATTTTATTGCAAGCCTACTCGAATGCAGAGGCTGTCACTGACGAATTAGTTGATATTTTAATGGCACCAACTAGTGATCCCGGTGCAGTTGCGGTATTTTTAGCATTTACAGCTTATTCCAGTGGCCCACTACCGGAGGATTTGTTACCAAAGCTACCTTGCTCCACAATAATTCTCTGGGGTACAGCAGACCCTTGGGAGCCAATAGAGCTTGGTCAAGAGTTTGCTAATTATCCGCAAGTAGTAAAATTTATACCACTACAAGGGGTAGGTCATTGTCCCCAGGATGAAGCGCCTGAGATTGTCAATCCAATTTTACAGGATTGGATTAACGAACAGACCCTTGAAAAGCTAACAGAATCTCGATATTAGCAGCAGAATTGACCCAGGGATCAATTTGGGTGCTTACGAATACTCGTCATTTTTCTACATTTTGAATCCTCATCTCATCCCAGTAAATAACACTGGTAATTTCACATTCTCCGCATCGGTTTCCTCACAGGTATTTAGAGGCACCTGAAATGAGTTCTTTCTTGTCAGTAGATATTTTGATTGCGATATGTAAAAATATGCAGCAAATTTTCTCACAAAAATTTCTCGATCTTGATGAAAAATCTCAACTTCATATAAATTATGATGATTTTTCGGGGTAATTAGTAATTTAAATTAATTAAGCATTTTTTAGCAATTTACTCTAATAAAAACTTATCGAAAAAAACTTTTTTGGCTACATCAAAGCTATTTTTGCTACTTTTTTGCCAAAAAATACTACAATTTACCCTCTGTTCTCTAAAGAATAAGGGTTTTTACTAAGTATTTTTTCCTACCTTGGAGAAGGTTTTTAGAGAAACAGAGTTGTTTTTTTTGACGAAAAACCTGAAATCTATATAAATTAATGGTTTCATCTGTTCACTTCTGTCGTATAACCCTTAGAATGATTCATTGAAAAGTCGAGCCAACAGGAGTTGCAGCGATTTTAAGCAAAAGTACTCCCAAAGGTAGACTTTGTAAATCTCCGAACAGAGATTTCAGTGACTCGTAATAAGGACGCACAACAGGTGTGTCTGTCGCAATCCGAAAGTAAACCCCAAGGAGCTTGACATGAATAAAGGCGAATTAGTTGATGCAGTAGCAGAAAAAGCTAGCGTGACTAAAAAGCAAGCTGATGCAGTTCTAACTGCGGCATTGGAAACCATCATCGAAGCTGTTTCTTCTGGCGATAAGGTGACACTAGTTGGTTTTGGCTCGTTTGAATCGCGGGAAAGAAAAGCCCGCGAAGGGCGTAACCCCAAAACCAATGAGAAAATGGAAATTCCTGCCACTAAAGTTCCTGCTTTCTCAGCTGGAAAACTGTTTAGAGAGCGGGTAGCACCCCCAAAAGCTTAAGTTGTTCAGTTTTTAGGAATTGTTGTTGGATGGGGAAGCAAGCACATGGAGGCAATCTAGTCTGGGCAGCAGCGCTGGCTGGGTGTTCTCCTAGTGCGATTCTGGATTTTTCTGCGAGTATTAGCCCTTTGGGGCCTCCTGGCAGTGTTCTCGCTGCTATTGAGTCTCAATTGAATAATATTCAGCATTATCCAGACCCCAATTATAGTGATTTGAGAAATACCCTCAGTCACTTTCATCAACTACCTTCAGAATGGATTATGCCTGGTAATGGCTCGGCAGAATTACTAACCCTTGCTGGTAGAGATTTAGCAGGGTTAAGTGCAAATTTAGGTGCGACTGTGTTGATAACTCCAGCTTTTGGCGATTACTATCGGGCACTAGCTGCGTATGAAGCGAATGTGCTGGAGTTTTCCCTGTTCAGTGCTGATTCGCTGGGTTTATTGAACTTTCAACTCTCAGCAATTAGCACTCATACCTCAGGACTGCTTCTCAATAATCCTCACAATCCAACGGGAAGGCTGTTCCGCAGAGAAGAAATTATACCATTGGTGGATAAATTCGCTTTGGTGGTGGTTGATGAGGCTTTTATGGACTTTTTGCCACCTGAGGAAGAACAAAGTCTTTTAGGGGCTGTGCAGGATTATCCGAATTTAGTCATTTTAAGGTCATTAACTAAGTTTTATAGTTTACCGGGATTGCGTTTGGGTTATGCTGTTGGCAGTCCCCAGCGTTTGCAGCGTTGGCAAAGCTGGCGTGATCCTTGGAGTGTGAATTGTTTTGCTACTGCTGCCGGAGTTGCTGCAATTCAAGATCAAGAGTTTCAGCAGCAAACTTGGAGTTGGCTACCACAAGCGCGACAACAACTTTTTGACGGTTTGGTGAAAATTCCTGGTTTGACACCTTGGAATAGTACTGCTAATTTTTTGCTGGTTGAGTCCGAATATTCGTGTGAACATTTGCAGGAACAACTGCTGAAAAAATATAAAATATTAATTCGGGACTGTCATAGTTTTCCCGAATTAGGCGATCGCTTTTTTCGAGTTGCTGTTCGCACAACATCGGAAAATAAACTTTTGTTAACGGCTTTACAGGGTGTAGTGGGGAATCAAGAGTAGGATGTGGGGAAATTTGAGATTTTGAATTTTTAACTTCAAGTTGATACAACCTATAGCAAGTTTCTAAAATTAGGCAACAAATGAAAGTTATATACTCATGATTGCTTTATCTAGCATTTATGAATCGCGTAAACTTAAATTTTTTAGCTTTAATAATAACTGTGAATTAGTCTTTTCTCTTGCTTATCTTATGCCTCTGGCTGCTTCTATTTATCCCTTTTTCATCCTCTTTTCTAAACTGTGATTGACTACGATATTGTCATTATTGGTGGAACTTTAGCAGGTAGATATGCGGCGCTAAAAGCTTCGCAATTACGTGCTAAGGTGGCTTTAATTGAACCAGAGAATAATTTAAGTCAAAATTTAAGTTCCGGGTTAGTTTATCTTGATGCTTTATCGGAGGTTGCTAAACGCAAATTGCAACTGGAAAATGCATCGGATTTTGGTATTTTATTTTCTCAGAGTAGTGTCCCCGAAAGCGAAGAATCAAAATTATCTCCAACTGAAGCAGCAACTGTTACTCCCATAGTTAGTGTGGATTGGGATACTTTAATGCTGCGAACACTAGGGATAGAATTACAAGCGCGATCGCATTATTCGTTAAAATATCTAGCAGCACAAGGTATTGATATTGTCGTTGGTGCGGGGCATTTTCAAGCGGAACCAAAGTTAAGTTTTAGTATAAATAATCGCCTGTTAGTTGGACGCAGATATTTACTGGCAACTGGTTCACTCCCAAAAGTAGATAATATTGAGGGATTGCAGAAAACTGGCTTTTTGACTTTGGCAAATATTTGGCAAGTTTTTAATGCTCCCTCTGTGAATACGAATAAACTCTCTCAAGATTGGGTAATTCTTGGTGGAATTCCTCAAAGTATTCAATTGGCGCAAACTTTAAATCGACTTGGTTATCATGTTACATTAATTTGCGATCGCTCTGATATTATTTCCCATATTGATACTGAAATCACCCAATTACTGCAAGCACAATTAGAAGCTGAAGGTGTACGTATCTTCACCAAAACTTCTGTGACACAGGTTTTACAAATTGCAGGGAAAAAATGGTTACAAGCTGGCGATAAAGCAATTGAAACTGATGAAATAGTCGTGGCAAGTCATCAAATACCAAATATAGAGTCTTTGAACTTAGCATCTGTAGGCATAAAGTGGTATCAAAATCGCTTGCAGGTGAATGAGAGACTGCAAACTACTAATTCGCATATTTATGCTTGTGGTGATGTGATTGGTGGATATACACTGGCAAATGTCGCACATTATGAAGCGGATATTGCGTTAAAAAATGCTTTATTTTTCTCCACCGCTACAGTAGATTATAAAAATATTGCTTGGGGAATATCAACTCAGCCAATGTTTGCTCAGGTTGGTTTAATTCAATCTCAAGCAGAAAATTTATATCCGACAAATTCAGTTTTAGTTTTACGACAATATTTTAAATCTCTAGTTACAGCCCAAATTAGAGATGAAACTACAGGTATTTGTAAGGTAATTGTCTTAAGAAATGGGGTAATTTTAGGTGCGTCCATTATTGGAGCCGAAGCTAGAGAGATAATTAATATTATTGCTTTGGCGATGAATCGAAATCTGAAAATTAATCAGCTAGCCAGCTTATGTTTTAGTTATCCCAGTTTTTCTAGTATATTAGAAGCGATCGCACGGGAATGGCAGTTACAAAGATTAAATAATAATTTGATTAAGCAGGAATTGTTAGATGATTTCTTCCAAATTCGCCGCAATTGGGATATTTGATTGTCAGTTCTAAAAATTCAGAAACGAGAATACTAGTACGTGAAGGCAGAAGTCAGAAGGCAGTCCCGATGAAAAAATTTCATCGCCAAGCATGAAAGGCAGACAGGGAGACACGGAGACGCGGAGACGCGGAGAATAACGAATGACTCTTTCAAGTCAGGAGGCAGAAGGAATAAAGCCCATAAAACAAGCTTTTTGTCTATCTGCAATGGTTAGTTTGATGAGGTACGGGCATTGTAACAGTTACAGACTGTTCACCACTATCCTTATACTTCATTTACTTGAAAAGCGCTGTAACTTTGTTTTCTGTTGAGTCATAAATACACTATTTTCTGCAATCACTCTGTGACAGTTGCATAATATCGATTCTCTAAATGTTTGCGCTAGTATAGTTGCTTTAAGTTTGGTTGGAGGTTCAATATTAGTATCGCGTCGTCGTACTAGCCAATCTACTTAAAAGTTGAAAATTTACTCAACGGTTTTATAAAAAACCCCAAATTTTTTCTAGTTCATTGGAACTTATTTCCAGAGCCTAAGTTGGGAATTTGGGGTTATATCTATGCATTCACATAGCAATTATTTCTTACTTTTCCCCTCCAGAAATGAAATGCTACCAATTCCTTGAAGGATACCACGCCCGATTAAACCTAATCCACGACCAATAACTTGGGTTAAAATAAAAACTACTCCACTACCTAATAACGATAAAATTGAACGTAAACGTGGTGTAACTGCATCTCTAAACTCAAGTAATAATGTGATTACAAGAGGAATACCTTTGAGTTGTGATAATTCGACACGTCGAGGTGCATAAATTGAAATTTTCGCTATTCCCCTGGGAGCAAATACAAATAATTCATAACGACTTTCAAAAATTGCTTGTGGCTCAGTAACATAATTTCGCAGGCGATATTTCCATGACAAGTTATTTCTAAACTTTTCGATTTCTCTAGTAGAAATGTATTGGCGATCGTAAAACTTTTGTTTAATTTCTTCAATATCGGCTATTTTATTCAGTAGCGGCTGAATCACACTATTAGCAACTTGAATGAGAAGATTTTCTAAAATTCTTAAAGCATGAGATTTCGCTTCTAGACTACCAGCTAAATATACATTATTATCAATATAAAATTCTGTCTGAAAAATTAAATATGATAATAATTCTGGAAACAAGGGAATATAATCTAAAATTTCGCGTTGAATAATCTCTGCATCGGCTAGTAGTAAATTAGCCGTTTCAACATCTTTGTCCCCAATTTTCACTCGCGAAAACTTACCAAAAAAATCGATTATTACAGTTTGCCACAAATCACGCAAAATCAAATTATTCATCTCATATAATTGATTGACTTCAATCTTCGAGCTTCGCAAATCATCCAATACCTCTGCTAGCTTTTGCAATATGAGATAAAGTAGTTCGCGTTTTTTTTCAACCCGAAAAATATCAATTTCTAAATTGACATCCGTCACATTCTGTAGTGGTAACTGAAGTTGAGATACGCAAGCTGAAAATAAATCAGATTGCAGTCTTCTGGGACTCAACTGGGATGGTAAATTAGGGGTTGCTGATGTATCAACTTGTCCATTAATGCTAGTAAAGATATTCTCCTGGTTTCCTGGCTCAATGACATTAGGAATAGGCGGAATATTAGGAATATCAGCCCTTGTTTCAGTCTGCGAAGTTGGGATGTTGACAACCAAAATCTTATTTAATAGCCAACGGGCAGCGATTAATTCGCGTTGCTTGCCTGCCAAAATAGCCTTATCTAAAACTGGTAATCCCGGAATTTGTAATTTCCCTGTCACCTGTACTAAATTTTCTTGAATGTAACGATTCCCTGACAATTTGATCTGTTGAAGGTAACGGGAAAGGGGAAAAGAGGGAGAAGGGGCAGAGGGTAAAAGGGGAGGCGGGAAAGTCAGGGGATAACCCGATGTGACGGCATTGATGGCTGTGACTAGCTCGCTAACAGGAATTCCCTTAGAATAATAACCATTTGCTCCTAGTTGTTGTGCTGTAGCAATCAATTGCTGGTTTTGCGTAGCACTAAGAATCAATATTGGTAATTGGGGATATTGGGCTTTTAATTGCTGACAAAGTTGTAAGTTTGCTTGTAAGGTTGTTTGTAAACTATCTGGCTGAGTCCTGTTTGAATAGCCATTATCAATATCCAAGATGACTAAATCGAGTTGATTCTGATTTTCCAATGTGAGTCGGGTGACGATTTCCAATGCTTCCACATCAGTTTGAGCTTCCCCAACTACCTCGAAATTAGCTTCAGCCTCCAACACTACCCGCAAACCCAATCTAAAGATTGAGTCCTGGTCTATTAATAATATTCTAATTGTGCGATCGCTCATAGTTTGGGAATGCTAAGTGCTGAGTTGAAACCGGTGAACTAAAAGTGCTGAGTACCAAGTCTCTCACTTTCATCTCTTGTCAATTTCCATAATTCCCCATTTTTACCAGTTTCCGGTTCGAGGTGAAATAGTCCATAATTACATTAGGAGGCTACTTACTGAGTAAAATAATGCACTTAAGTATTCGCCATTGGTTGGCAGTTAAATTTACAAAAGATTATTGCAGAGAAATACTTAGAGCCGATACAGTCGGTGGCATTTCTCTACGTATTATTAATGAAATAGATGTTAAAGGTTTAAACATTTTTGATATCTCGACTCTAGGAGAAATCCTAGAATTACCTGTAAGTGCGGCTTGGGAAGAAATCCCTGGAATCATCCAATTAACACAAAGTTTACTTTTTAC
Source organism: Calothrix sp. NIES-4101 (assembly GCA_004296455.1). Classification (GTDB taxonomy): domain Bacteria; phylum Cyanobacteriota; class Cyanobacteriia; order Cyanobacteriales; family Nostocaceae; genus Brunnivagina. The sequence goes on along the minus strand of AP018280.1, from coordinate 422,748 downwards.
TCTGAGCCAAAAAAAGCCTTTAAAACGTAATGAGGGTGTTTGGTTGGGATTTCAGATTGCTTATCTCAATGCCTTACAACAAATTTTAGAGCAGGAAGTACGTTTACAAAAGCCTTGGTTAAATCGAGGTTTTTTTTGGCATCGGGAAATTGATGCAACTCCTTTTCTCTCACATGATTCCCAATTGCAAGGATTATTGAAAACATTAAATCCTGGGAAGTTAAGTGATACTCAAGCCGAACAAGCTTTAACATTAGTTACAGAGTCATTACTCGTGCAGCAAATGAATCATGCGACTGTGGCTTGGTTCATGGCAAACGGTGCAGAGGAAAGTGAAGCAAAGTTGATGGTACAAAGGCTAGCAAATAGCCTACCTGGACATTTACTAACGGTAATTGCTGAAAATGCTGCGGCTTTGGCACAACTGCAAAAATTTGTCCGCTTGGGAAATTCTTTTTTTACAGATATAGGTGTACCTGGGGATAATAAATCATTATCTTTGTATGCATCTGACAAAATTGATTTGTGCCGAGAACAATATCGGGCTAGTTTCATTAAAATTCTTTCAGAACCACTATTCTTAGAATATTTTTCTCTTAAAGATATTTATATTTTGCCGAAGGGATTACCAATTGCAGCTAGTCATTTGCATAATTCTGTCTCTACAAATCCCTATACAGAGGCAAAAACTTCTGAATCAGTCGATTTAATCACATGGGTACAGGATGAACTCGAAGATTTAGAAAGTATTACCGTAGTTGAATCGGAACCTGGTTATGGGAAAACGAGTTTCTGTAAAATATTGGCAGCAAAAATCGCGCAGGAATTGTATCCCAGTTGGATGCCTGTATTTATTCGATTGCGGGATATTAAACATGGTGAAAACTTACTGGAAACTCTTGCTTCTGCGCTTCCTGAGGATGTATCCACTCAATTGGGGGAATGGTTAGGGTTAAAGAATGTAAAATGTGTATTGATGCTTGATGGCTTGGATGAATTGCCCTTAGGGAATGGGAGAATGTCCACAACAAAATTCATCCAGCAGTTACTTCACTTTCAATTGCGATCGCGTAGCATGTATAGTGGAGCACCACAGCATAAAATTATTATTACCAGCCGATCGCAATATTTACAAGAAATTCTTGATTGTAATACTAATATTATTGATACAGAGCAGTTACGCAGAATTGTGATTCAGCCTTTTAGGCAAGAGGAACTACGCCTGTGGTTTCAAAATTGGGCGACACTGCAATCAATCCCATTAGCGCAAAATTTCTTTACATTTTTAAAACAAGCTGGCTTATTTGCTAACAATTCCAAATTCCCAGAATTTTCTTTGCTGGTACGTCAACCCTTATATCTGTATCTATTGGGGATTCTCTATCGCGATGGCTTATTTGACAATGAATTAATCGAATTAGCCGCGCAACAGCAACAAACCGAAAGCGCTGTATTGTTGTGGGAAATCTATCAACGTCTCAACCGATGGCTGTTAGGATACCCCGGCGTTGATGGGATTAAACCGATGCTAATTCGCGAAGGTACGGCACATATTCATCGTACCCAAGACGCAATAGCCCATCTCTTCCAAAGCCACAATCGCCAAGATTTACGATTAAAAATCCAAGAAATCGCCCTCAAAATTCTCCACTCTCAATGTCATTACAGGCAGATTGCAGATGCAGAAATTGCCGGCGAATACAAAGACTTACCAGACTTTTATTTTCATTCTTTCCCCATTTCCGGAAAATCATCTCAAACAACACCATTACTTCCCAATTGCCAAGAAACAAAAATTGAATTTTCCCATACCAAAATTGGTGACTTTCTCTGTGCAGAGGCAATTGTCAGCCAACTCAAACAACTGACTCAACGTCAGCGTAATACTTATGGTGAAAATGAGTTTGTCTTAGATTCGAGCGATCGCATTGCCGAAGTTATCTATAATTTACTTGGTTATGGAATACTAACACCAGAAATCGAAGAACTAGTAATTGCCGGATTATACCACCTACCAGCGACAGAATTTTCCTTTGCCACCCTATGCGATCGCTTATTGCTTGTCTGGTATCCCCATTGTCAGGGGCGTTGGCTAGATGAGGGAATGGCACATCAAGCTTGGGAGTATTTGCGAAGTTTACATAATCACCTCAACGTCGAACAAGTCAATGCCGCAGTTGCACTCAACCTATTTTTCTTGCTTTGTGCTTGCCATCGCGAAGCCAAGCGTTCATTTTTTCCCTGCCATAACCCATCCAACTGGGAAGAATTTCATCCAGAGATACTCACACAACTAATCAATCGGGTAAGTGTTCTAGCTCCACAAGCTTTCCAAAGGCGACTACGTGCCAAATCATTAAACCACGTGAATTTATCTGGGACAAACTTAACCCAAGTCAACCTATCTGGAGCAAACTTAGAAGCAATCAATTTAGGCAATGCCAACCTCGCAGGTGCAAACCTCGCAAATGCCAACCTCGCAGGCGCAAACCTCGCAAATGCCAACCTCATAGGCGCAAACCTCACAGGCGCAAACCTCACAGAAACCAACTTTTATGGCGCAAACCTGACGGCTGCCAACCTCACAGGAGCCAAACTACAACCAGCCATTTTTACCAATGCTTGCTTACACAACGCCATACTTTCTCCCAGCGATAAAGAAAGAGTTTATCTGAATGGGGGAATGTTTGCATTAGAAGAATACCAAGCCCTCAAACATTTATTATCCCAACAATCGCGGCTTGAACTTTCCAATGTCCATAATTCCACCGCCAATACGGATATCTGGTTTAGCAATATGCCGGAAATGGGATTGATTGAAAGCATTGAAGGGGAAATGTTGCCTCAAGATTTATACGAAGACGAGGTAGATGATGAAACCTTTGTGGAGATGCGTTCATAATTAAGGAGAAACTGGGTTGACAGGAACTTGACTTTTTTATTTATTTGTGATGAATGAGTGAAATCATAATTTCCTAATCCCCTTCTCCAAGCCCTCACAAACACCCGTCAAAAAATCCAAATCCAAAGTATCAATTGTATCGCTGGGTTTGTGATAATGAGGATTCCGCATATTGGCTGTATCTGTCACCATGATGGCGGGATAGCCTGCATCCCAAAATGGTGCATGGTCACTGCGTCTGGTATCCTGGACAATTAAGCCCCGATTGGGAACAGGGAGCCATTGAGTCGGAACACCAACTTTACGGATACTGCGACTGATACAAATTAAGTCACGTAAAGTTCGCCAATTCCCAATTAAGCCAATAAAATCTCCCCGATCTGGATATATTTTATCTAATGGAGGCGGATAAAGTTGCGATCGCGGACTCTTGACGCAGTACCCCAACATTTCCAAGGAAATCATTAACCGCAAAGGTTGCTGTTCTGCCTTCAGTTTTGCAGCATAATCTGTGCTTCCCAGCAATCCATACTCCTCCATATCAAATGCGACAAGACGCAACGGGTATTTTGCCGGACAAGTAGCAAAAATTCGGGCAAATTCTAGTAACACTGCCACACCAGTCGCGTTATCATCAGCACCAGGGGAACCAGGAACAGTATCGTAATGTGCTGCAATCAGAATTGGCGGTAATTTATCCTTTTCAGATTCCGCTTGACAAGGTAAATTCAAGATCAGATTTTGGTAGCTTTTACCACCGACTCGGAAAGTGTGGATTTCCACACTTCCCCATTGGGAAAATGAAGAGTGAATGTATTGTTGGACAAAAAAATGTCCCGCAGATGCAATATAGGGGTCGCGATCGCGCACAATTTCATTTAGGTGTGTTTGCAGTTGTGTCTTTAGGTTCACAAACTAACTGGGGATAAGGGGGAAAGAGGATAAAGAGAAAAGAGAAAAGGGTGATAAATAAAAGAGATTATTTAAAATAATCTAAATCAATCGCAATTTTTTGCCTTTTTGCCAACTTGACTTTGATGTCTTCTGTCCTTGCTACCTTCATTTTTTCAACTGCAAGATAGAATAAATCAAGCATTGCTTCTAAACAAATAAGTTTTAAGTTTATATATAAGAAATTAGGAGAACAGTGACGCATGGGCAAGGTAGTCGGCATTGACTTGGGTACAACCAACTCAGTAGTTGCCGTCATGGAGGGTGGCAAGCCGGTGGTGATTGCCAATGCAGAAGGAATGCGAACAACTCCCTCCGTAGTTGGCTTTAGTAAAGATGGTGAACGAGTTGTCGGACAAATGGCGCGACGGCAAACTGTCCTGAATCCGCAAAATACTTTTTTCGCTGTCAAGCGCTTTATCGGGCGCAAATATGGGGAATTAAGCCCAGAATCGAAGCGGGTTCCCTATACTATTCGTAAAGATGAAGTTGGTAATATCAAAATCGCTTGTCCCCGTTTGAGTAAAGACTTTTCTCCCGAAGAAGTTTCGGCGATGATTTTGAAGAAATTGGCTGACGATGCTAGCCGTTATTTGGGAGATAAAGTTACGGGGGCAGTAATTACAGTTCCCGCCTATTTCAATGATTCTCAACGGCAAGCAACGCGAGATGCTGGGAGAATTGCCGGTTTGGATGTGTTGCGAATTCTCAATGAACCAACCGCAGCATCCTTGGCTTATGGTTTAGATCGAGGACGCAGCGAACTGATTCTGGTATTTGATTTGGGTGGCGGTACTTTTGACGTATCGGTGTTGGAAATTGGCGATGGTGTCTTTGAAGTGAAAGCCACTAGTGGGGATACTCAACTGGGGGGAAATGATTTCGATAAAAAGATTGTTGACTGGTTAGCAGAACAATTTTTAGCCACCGAAGGGGTAGATTTACGCCGAGACAGACAAGCACTACAACGCCTGATGGAAGCGGCGGAAAAAGCCAAAATTGAACTTTCCGCAGTCAGCGTCACCGATATTAATTTACCCTTTATCACCGCCACGGAAGATGGTCCTAAACATATTGAAACTCGATTGACGCGATCGCAATTTGAAGAATTATGCGACGATTTACTGGGAAGAATCCGTAAACCAGTCAAACAAGCCCTACGGGATGCTGGTTACACCCCCGAAGACATTGAAGAAGTTGTTTTAGTTGGCGGTTCAACACGAATGCCAATGGTTAAACAACTTGTCAGCGCTTTAATTGGCATCGAACCCAACGAAAATGTTAATCCTGATGAGGTTGTCGCTGTTGGTGCCGCAGTTCAAGCTGGCATTATCGGTGGCGAACTCAAAGATGTGTTATTACTCGACGTAACACCCCTATCAATTGGCTTAGAAACCATTGGTGGTGTTGCTAAAAAGCTCATTCCCCGGAATACAACTATTCCTGTGCGCCGTTCTGATATCTTTTCCACATCGGAAAATAACCAAAATACTGTGGAAATTCACGTAGTTCAAGGTGAGCGGGAAATGGCATCTGATAACAAGTCTCTCGGACGCTTCAAGCTCTACGGGATTCCCCCGGCTCCACGAGGGATTCCCCAAATCCAAGTATCATTTGATATCGATGCTAACGGTATTTTACAGGTGACCGCACTAGACCGCACCACCGGACGCGAACAAAGTATTACTATCCAAGGTGCTTCCACATTAAGCGAATCGGAAATTAATCTCGCCATCAAAGAAGCCGAAAAATTTGCCGAACAAGATCGACAGCGTAAAGAGAAGGTAGAAAAACGCACCCGTGCTGAAGCCTTAATCCTCCAAGCCGAACGCCAGTTACGCGAAATCGCTTTAGATTTCGGGATGCAATTTGCCCGTAGTCGTCGCCAGCGCATTGATAATATTTGTCGAGAGTTACGCGAAGCCTTACAAGCCAATGATGATCGAGGGATTGATCAGACCTACGCTGACCTCCAAGATGCTTTATATGAACTAAACCGCGAAGTTCGTCAGTATTATGCTGATGACGAAGACGACGATTTGTTTGGCACAATTCGCGATATCTTCACAGGTGGCGATAAAGACGACAAGGACGATTACAAAGATTACGGCAGAGATTCAAGTCGTGACTATGATAGTCGTGATTATGATAGTCGTGATTATGGTAGTCGTGACTATGATAGTCGTGATTACGGTAGGGATACTGGCAGGGATGCTGGTAGAGACAGCAATCGGGATTACGGCAGGGATACTGGTAGAGATACTAGTAGAGACAGCACTCGGGATTACAGCAGGGATACTGGTAGAGATACTGGTAGAGATAGCAGTCGGGATTACGGTAGAGATGCCGGACGCGATTATGGTAGAAGCTCAAATAGCGACTATGGTAGAGATAACCGTCGTGATTATGACAGAAGTGACAGAAGCGATCGCAGCAACTATGGTAGTAGCTCATCCAAACCCCGTCCTAGCTATCGAGACAATTGGGACGACGATGACGACGATTGGTTGTAAAAGTTGTCAAGATAAAGTTGTAAAGATTAAGATAAGGCGGGGTTTCTCGCCTTTACCTCATACCTATAATCTGCTAATTCTAAATTATGCTACTTCTGTAATTTCGACAAAGCAGCCAGTAGATAAACTCAATTTGCTCCATACTATAATTTTTCTGCCAATAACTACAAACTTAATACGGAATGCAGTTCTAATCACTAGTAATTAGTAATTATTGATAAATTATTAGACATTTTCAATATATTTTGGAAATCTTATACTTTCTATTTATCTCAGTCCTGATCGCAGAATCTCAACTATTAAACTATAAATTTAACCACAGACTATGCCACTGAATTTGCAGAATTTTCGAGATTATTACGAAATTTTAGGAGTATCAAAAGATGCTTCTAACGAAGAAATTAGAAAAGCTTATCGAAAATTAGCGCTGCAATATCATCCAGACAGAAACCAAGGAAACGAGCAAGCAGCAGAAAAATTTAAAGATATCAACGAAGCCAAAGAAATTCTCCTCGATGAAGCCAGTCGTACCAAATACGACGAATACAGTCGATATTGGAAGCAAAAAGGATTTACAGGCAAAGCCCCCAAAGGTCCAACATGGGGAAATACTGCGAAAAATGGTCGCAATGGCAACGCATCTGTAGACCCTGCCCAATATAGCAGTTTTGACCAATTTATCAATGAAGTCATCGGAGTGGGAACCGAAAAAGGTCGAAATAACCCAAATAATCCACCAAATCCCGCCAATAGCGACCCATTTCGTAACACCAGAACCAAAGTATCCTACAGCCCAAATAGCCGCCCCCAACGTCGTGACATCGAAGCCAGATTAACCATTCCCCTAGAAAAAGCTTATCTCGGTGGATTAGAACGCATTCGTCTTGAAGATGGGCGTTCTCTAGAAGTAAATATGCCCCCAGGAATGGTGACAGGACAAACAATTCGCCTACGGGATCAAGGTATAAATGGTGGTGATTTATACTTGAAAATCACCGTCGAGATTCATCCCCAATTCAAACTTGAAGGTTTGAATATTGCCTGCCAAATCCCCGTTACCCCCAGCGAAGCGGTTTTAGGTGGACAAATTGAAGCTCCAACCCTCGATGGACCCGTGAAAATGACTATTCCTCCAGGAGTTCGTTCTGGTCAGCGTTTCCGTTTAGCGAATAAAGGCTACCCCGATGAAGCTGGTAAACGCGGTGATCAACTTGTGGAAATTCAAATAGTAACTCCGAAAAATATTAGTCAGCAAGAGCGAGAATTATACGAAAAATTGCGACAACTTGAAACTTTTAAACCTCGCGCCAATTTTATATAACCGATCGCTGAATTCACTATTCTAGTATTAACCTAAGTTCGGCATTCCGAAAATGTCATTTGATGCACTTGATATCAAAGTCGCAAACTTGGATATATAGTAAGTCAAAATTTTTACTTTGCTGACTTATCAGCCTGTGATATCTGCGACGGGTTCACTCTACACACCCAATCAAAAATATCAAATATCTTGGACAAATCCAAATCCCGAATACAGAGAAACTTATATTCCTCAAATCTGCACAGGGAAGTGTAATAGCTGCAAGTTTAGTTGAATACAGGTAATACCCATTCTGTATGAGGTTGCATTTAATCCGACAACCCTAGAAGAGCGGTTTTATGGAAGAAAGCCCACTTACTTTGGCTGATAATTTAGCGCATCTTTATAAAGAAACGGTATAAGAGTTAATCAACAATCTCCCCATTAGCCTTATTCTTGAAATTTTTAATATCATAGTGATATCATTTTGATTTCAAGGTAGGTTTATAAAAACTATGGAAACAAAAATCAAGGAATTTTCGGCATTTAAAATCAACGGATTTGTGATGCTGCTGGTAGTGGGTGCGATCGCGCTTCTGGGAGGCTGGTATATTTTTCACAGTCTGTATAGTTTACAAACAGTACTTGCACGGAGTTTGAAAGTTACAGACTTTATGGGTGAAGAAGAAACTGCACAAGCGATCGCCTGGTTATTGGGAACATTACTAATTGTTGTGATTCCCTCAATCTCCGGATTTTTTAGTGTCGAACCAAATCAAGCCATAGTACTGGTTTTTTTTGGTAAATATATGGGTACGGTTCGTGAGGCTGGTTTTTGGTGGACAAATCCCTTTGCCAGCAAGCGACAAATATCACTCCGGGTACGTAACTTTAACAGTAAAATTATTAAAGTTAATGATGCCGAAGGAAGTCCAATTGAAATTGCCGCAGTTGTAGTTTGGCAAGTTGTAGATTCTGCTAAATCTGAGTTTGCAGTCGATGACTATGAAGAATTTATTGCGATTCAAAGCGAAACCGCCATTAGAGCTTTAGCAATTCGCTATCCATACGATACATCCTATACATCCACAGACTTAGAAACCCCGTCTTTACGAGGGATACCCGATGAAATAGCTCAAGCACTGCAAAGAGAACTGCAAGCACGTTTGCAAGTCACAGGTATAGAAGTGCTGGAAGCGCGACTGTCACACTTAGCATACGCACCCGAAATTGCTCAAATGATGTTACGACGACAGCAAGCAAAAGCATTAATCGAAGCAAGACGACAAATTGTTGATGGTGCGGTAGGTATTGTGAATGAAGCCCTGAACCGTCTCAGTAACGAACAAACATTAGACTTGGATGATGAGCGCAAAGCCTCGATGATTAACAATCTCTTAGTTGTACTGACATCCGAGCAAACCGCTCAACCTGTAATCAACACTGGCACAATTTATAGTTAGTGAAGAAATGAGCCAGAAAAAACGGTTTTTATTGCGTTTAGATTTGCGGCTTTATGAGGTATTGGAAAAATGGTCGGCAGATGATTTAAGAAGTGTCAATGCTCAGATTGAATTTGTTCTCACCGAAGCGGCAAAAAAATCAGGACGCTGGAAAGAGGATAAAAGTAAATCTGGGGATGAGTAGTTTCGTTTAACTGTAGCAATACCTTGTTTACTCAATGCCTCTCATTAGCAAAGGTTATCGAAAGCGACAATAAAAATTATTGATCCGGATAAAAAACTCCTGGAAATTACTGATATTATTTAGCAAGAGTCTTGCGAATATTTCCTAATGAGGAGTGAGAGATGAGAGTTGGCAAACAAGGTTTGCTAGGGTTTGGTGCTGCCTGTTTAGCAGTGTCGGTAATGGCTAATAGCCCATTGGGAGCAATGAAAGCGATCGCTAATCCATTGGCGAATGTAAAAGAGCAAACCTTACTTGCTCAAAACCAAAAGACTTTAACAGTAGTATTTCCTAGCCGTTCTGACAGCACAGATTTACAAAATAAAGCGAATGCAGTAGCAGCTTTTCTGAGTAAAGAACTAGGAATGCCAGTCAGAGCACAAGTCGCTGATGACACCGCAGCAGTCGAAGCATTGCGGGCAAATCGTGCAGATGTGGCATTTTTAAGTAGTCGTCCAGCACTGAAAGCAGAAAGTTTGGCGCAGGCGAAGTTATACCTAGCCGAGGTACGTGCTAACTATTCTGGTAAATACACTTACAATTCAGTATTCGTTGTACCCAAAAATAGCCCATTAAAAACCGGTACTGACCCCAAGACAATCTTGGGACAATTGAAGGGGAAGAAAATGGCTTTCACCTCTCCCACCTCTGGTTCCGGGTTTATTTTCCCTGTAAGTAAACTGGTGCAAGCAGGTTTTGTCCCCAATAAAGACCGTTTGGATGGTTTCTTTGGGCAGGTGAGTTACGGTGGTAACTACAGCAAAGCTTTACAAGCTGTTCTCCGTGGACAAGCGGAGGTAGCCGCAGTATCAGAATATGCGTTGTTCCCTCCCTACATTACCGCCCAAGAGAGAAATCAATTGCGGGTATTGTATAAAATTCCGAATGTACCGGCGCACGGAGTGGCGATTGATGATGATGTGCCCGCACCTTTACGGGGGAAAATTATTAACGCAATGCTGAAGTTGAATCAACCCCAAAACAATCAATTGTTACGTGGTCTTTATAACTCTACGGAATTGGTAAAGATTGATCATAATACCCACTTAGCAGCCGTCCGTAATGCTTTGAAAGTGGTAGGAATGGAGCCATAGTTGGCAATCCCCAGACATGGGTGATGGGATATGAGTCAGGTCATAATCACCCATGACCGAGCAATTATCTAAAATAATTAGCAACTAGTAAAGATGAATGATATTGCTATTGAGTGTCAAAATGTTACAACAGCCTATGCCTCGACTTTACAGCGTCCTATTCTCAATGGAATAAGTTTGCAAATCAAGCGAGGTGAGTTTGTGGCATTGTTAGGACTCAATGGTGCAGGTAAATCTAGTTTACTGCGATCGCTTGTTGGTTTAGTTCCCATTCATCAGGGTAATATCTGCATTCATGGTACAGTTCTCACCCCTCGCACCTTATGTCAAACCCGTCGGGATGTGGCAATGTTATTTCAGGGGGGGGGGTTAATTCGTCAACTCTCAGCTATAGAGAATGTACTGTGTGGAAGACTGGGAATCAGGAATACTTGGCAAACTTTCTGGGGTTTTCCCAAACGCGATCGCTATTTAGCAGAGGAACTCTTAATACAATTAGGGTTAAAAGATAAAATCCATGAAAAAGTCAGTCAACTCAGTGGTGGGCAACAACAACGGGTAGCAATTGCCCGTGTATTAATCCAATCACCCCAAATACTACTTGCGGATGAACCAATCACTGGTTTGGATGTTCTCGCCTCAGATCAAGTAATGCAGATTTTATCCGAATTGAATTATCAACAGGAAATTACCATAGTCACAGTTTTACATGACTTAGCGATCGCAGCTAAATATGCCCAAAGAGTGATCGTTTTAGAAGCTGGTTGCGTAATTTACGATGGTAATGGGGATAACCTTCCCTCACAATTTGTCCAAGTGTAAAATGAAAAATCTTGCAAATCTGTATCAGTTGGTTAAATATTTACTCATATTTGTAGTTGTTGTTGCAGTTTATACCTGGTCACTCCAAGGCATCAAAATAGATACCCAGGTGATGCAGGATAGCTTGCAGTATGTTACCAGGTTCCTCGCTGACTTTTTTCCCCCAAATTGGGAAGTTTTGGATATTGCAGTCAAAGCATTAATTGAAACTATCCAAATGTCCTTATGGGGAACCACCATTGGAGCAATTCTTTCCATTCCTATTGCGATCGCTAGTGCCCGCAACACTGCTCCTATATGGTTACGATGGATAGCAAACTTCCTGCAAAACGCTGTCCGTTCCGTCCCCTCCATCATACTTGGACTAATTTTTGTCGCTGCGACTGGCTTAGGAACGCCTGCGGGAACTTTAGCACTCAGTATTTATACTATTGGTTACTTAGCAAAATTTTACCAACAGGCAATAGAAGCCGTAGATTCCCGTTCCCTGGAATCCTTGCAAGTCATCGGTGCATCGAAATTACAAATCGCCCAATATGGTATTTTGCCCCAAGTACTACCCCTAGCTTTAGGCTACACCCTGTGGATGTTTGAATATAATATTCGTGCTGCTTCTGTTCTGGGTGTAGTTGGTGCTGGAGGTATTGGTTTTCAACTTAAAAGTTACATCGATGGTTTTGAATATACTAAAGCCACAACCATGATGTTAGTCTTACTTGTAGTTGTCACCCTAATTGATGCTTTGAGTAGCAAGTTGCGTCAACGTTTAGAACAAATTTAGAGCGGTTGAGGTGGACTTGGTTTCCACTTTCAATAAATATTGTTCTCTAATCCAGATTAATGTACACCAATATTTGGGTCACTAAAGGCTGGATTCTTAACAAATTCTTCATCCGTCAAACTTTTTAGAAACTCAATCAAATCCTGCTTTTCCTGAGAATTCAATTTAAATCCCGAAACGAAATTGCTCTTGAGGGGGTTTTTGCTTCCTACTCCGGCAAATTTACCGCTAGTAATAGTTCTGCCACCTGCCGCATAATGGTCAATAACTTCTTCTAGAGTTGCAATACTACCATCATGCATATAGGGTGCAGTTAAAGCAATATTTCGCAAGGTAGGAGCTTTAAACTTGCCCATATCTGCCGATTTGCGAGTAATTTCATGTATGCCTGTATTATTACTTGGGTATGCACCTTTACCGTCAATATTATAAAGTCCTGTATTGTGAAAAGCGATTTCTTCAAATGCCAATCGCTCGTGTTTAATGGAATCACTAAAATTCAAGCCTCCGTGACAGTGAAAGCATTCTAAACGCTCACTATTAAATAATCTTTCTCCTCGTTTTGCTGCCGCAGAAATTGCATTTTTATCATTCCCATAGCGATATTCATCGTAAGGCGAATTAACCGAAATTAAACTCCGTTGAAATGATGCTAAAGCTTTGGTTAAATTCTTGAGATTGATATTATTATCACCCCGCCCAAAAGCAGCAGCAAATAATTGTTGATAAGTTTTATCTTCTCGCAACATTTTTAAGATATCTTTTTCCTTCCCCCTCAATCCCATCTCTACTGGACGTTCTCCAAACATCGGGACTAAAGCTTGGACTTCGAGTTTTTTCATCCCTGGATGTGCCCAAGTCAGGACAGAATTGTATGCGATATTTGCCAGACTCATGGAGCTTCGAGGGTGCTGTTCTCCTGTAGCACCAACGGCAACAGCTTTTCCATCGGTAAATGCTAGTGCTTGAATATGACAGGAAGCACAGGAAAATTCATTGTTAACCGAAAGGCGTTTTTCGTAAAATAAATGACGACCAAGTTCTACATTTTCTGCTGTCATTGGGTTATCAATTGGTACTATTGGTTTTGGCATCCAAGCTGGAATATCCCAAACATATGTATTGCTGGGATTTGGTGCTGCTAAAACTTGACTCAAACCAATGGATAAACTGAATGTAAATAAAAAAATTACTGACATTGCCAACCAGCGTTGCCATTGAAAAATCATTTGCTTCACTTGACGCTAAAAAAAAGTTTGTTGTACGGTTGTTTTGCCGCTAAAAGGAATACCAAAGCTTGCCATAATCCCCGTACAATCTTGATCATTAGTTTCTGATATGCATTCTGGGGCTGTATTTGCCTGATTGCGGCGTAAATCAGTATTACCTACCAGTTTAGTAATGTCAACAACTATTAATGCTTCATTTAATCCCTGTTATCTGTCCTACTAAATGAACGAGTTCAGGTAAAATTAACTTTTCCATTGCTAAAGCCACAGCATTGCTCGAACCTGGAAGTGAAAAAATCAATTTGCCTTGATAAACTCCCGCAACTGCACGCGATGCGATCGCACGGGAACCAATTTCTTGATAGCTTAAAAATCGGAAAATTTCACCAAAACCGGGCAAGGTTTTTTCTAATATTTTCTCGATCGCATCATAGGTTGTATCTCTAGATGCGATTCCAGTACCACCATTGAGAATAATTGCCTCAACATTATCATCTGTTTTTAATTTTTGGATTGCAGTTGTAATGTCTGCGGGTTCATCTGGAATAATTCTGTAAGCAGTGACTTGATGATTGACATTTTCTAATAATTTGCGGATTAATTGACCACTTTTATCGGTTTCCCTGGTGCGAGTATCACTCACAGTGATGATTGCACAGTTGACTACTCTGGATGATGAATCAGGGTGTGGGAGGTAAGACATAAAGATTTGGATTCAGTATTTTTTTAGCCCTTTTGATTTTCTCGCAGCCTGAAAGCGATCGCTCAAACTTCAACCGAACTTCGTCATCATTAAAGATTCTGAATGCAAAATGCAATCATGTACTGTATTCGGTTAATATTTACATATCCGTAAGCCTGCTGTCCTTATAGTATGACCATGCACAATTCTGTAGAATTCCAAGACGCTTTTGATGTTATCGTCGTTGGTGCGGGTCACTCAGGTTGTGAAGCTGCACTCGCTACAGCACGTCTTGGTTGTCGCACTCTCCTATTGACCCTTAATTTAGATAAAATTGCTTGGCAACCTTGTAACCCGGCTGTGGGTGGCCCTGCTAAGTCCCAATTGACACACGAAGTTGATGCCTTGGGTGGGGAAATTGGCAAGATGGCAGACCGTACTTACCTACAAAAACGTATCCTCAATTCTTCCAGGGGACCAGCAGTGTGGGCATTGCGTGCCCAAACTGATAAACGTGAATATGCGGCAATAATGAAGGGAATTATCGAGAACCAGGAAAACCTTATGGTTCGCGAAAGCATGGTGACGGATTTAGTTTTAGGAAAAAATGACGAAATTGTTGGTGTTCAAACTTACTTTGGCGTAGCTTTTGCTTGTAAAGCTGTCATTTTAACAACAGGTACTTTTTTAGGCGGTCGCATTTGGGTTGGTAACAAATCGATGGCTGCTGGACGTGCAGGAGAGTTTGCGGCTGAAGGTTTGACAGAAACTCTTAACAAACTTGGTTTTGAAACCGGAAGGCTAAAAACTGGGACACCGGCGCGGGTTGATAAACGCTCCGTTGATTACAGCAAAATGCAACTTCAGCCCGGTGATGACGAGGTACGTTGGTTTAGTTTTGACCCAGAAGTTTGGGTAGAAAGGGAACAAATCCCCTGTCACATGACTAGAACTACCCCCGAAACCCATCGTCTAATTCGAGAAAATTTACATTTGTCACCCGTATACGGTGGTTGGGTAGAAGCAAAAGGCCCACGCTACTGTCCGAGTATTGAAGATAAAATTGTCAGATTTGCGGATAAGGATAGTCATCAAATCTTCATTGAACCGGAAGGTCGAGATATACCCGAACTTTACATACAGGGATTTTCCACAGGTTTACCAGAAAATCTCCAACTCCAACTGTTGCGATCGCTCCCTGGTTTGGAAAGTTGTGTGATGCTACGCCCAGCTTATGCGGTGGAATACGATTATTTACCCGCGACGCAGTGTTTCCCTACCTTAATGACTAAGAAAATTGCCGGATTATTTTGTGCGGGGCAAGTAAACGGCACCACTGGCTATGAAGAAGCCGCCGCCCAGGGAATTGTTGCTGGAATTAATGCCGCTCGGTTTGCGCGGGATGAGGAAATGATTATATTTCCCCGCGAGCAAAGTTATATTGGGACTTTGGTAGATGACCTCTGTACCAAAGATTTGCGCGAACCCTACCGAATGCTCACAAGTCGTTCGGAATATCGCTTAATTTTACGTTCCGACAATGCTGACCAACGTTTAACACCTTTAGGGCGAGAAATAGGTTTAATTGGCGATCGTCGCTGGGAACTCTACACCCGCAAACAAGCAAATATTACTGCCGAAAAAGAACGACTTCACACTACCCGCATCAAGGAAAACGACAATCAAGGTAAAGCAATATTTGCCGCTACCCAACAAGCAATCAAAGGTTCTATTACCCTTGCAGACTTGCTGCGTCGCCCCGGTTTCCATTATGTTGACCTCGATAAATATGAACTTGGTAATCCCTCACTCAACCGTGCAGAGAGAGAAGGAGCAGAAATTGACATCAAATATTCAGGTTATCTGGCACGTCAACAAAGCCAAATTGAACAGATTGCCCGTCAAGCGAACCGTCAATTACCTGCTGATCTAAATTATGCAGCGATTGATACTCTATCAAAGGAGGCGCGAGAAAAATTAAGCAAAGTTAAACCACTAACCATTGGTCAAGCAGCCCGTATCGGTGGAGTCAACCCAGCTGATGTCAATGCCCTACTAATTCACTTAGAAATTCGTAAAACTCAGTCACACAGCGAGTTTTCCACATTAGCTTAAAACAAACTTCATGAAGTGCGATTATAGTAGTAGTGTATATATCTAAGGGTGATTATGCTCTGAGTGAAGCAAATTTATCCTTGCTTTTCTCCGCAATTTCCACAGGTGACTCAATCTTGTCTCAGGGTTTTCACCCTGGTGAAAGTGGTAAAATCAGTTTAATTTAATACAGATTCACAGATTACTTTAATCTCCAATAAACAAAAATTTGGATACTTAATCCGCAGTCCCAGCACAGTATCAAAATAATCAATGTTTATTAATTGTTTATTAATATTGATTGACTGTAGGGGAAAAGAATCCAAGCCAAGCTAAAAGCAATAATTATAGTCGCTATGTCTACCAAAGCCAGCACCCAAATTCTTCTTTCAGAACCATCAGACGACCTTATCGTCAGCGAACCTTGGTCAATAGACGCTTATGCTGATGGCTTGATGGACGAACTTTTCGCCGATGTCGATCGCATTCTGGATGGTCGGGGTAATATACCAGTACAAACAATTGAACCGGAATTTGTTCGCCTACAATCGGTAAAAATACCAAACGTTGGTTTACGGGAAACCGATATTTTACCAACACAGACGGCTGTTAAGGTTAATCAAGTCAAGAAGCAACATATCAGTCCAGTTGTGACTGAAAAAACCATACCCAAAACTGTTATTAAACAGCGTCGCCAACCTCGTCGTTGGTTAGGTAAGCTACTTAGTCTGGGGGCAACTGTTGGTATTGCAGCTGCATCTATAATTTTTATCCAAAATTCTGGTTTGCTCAATCGTCTTACCTCCCAGTCTTTCCAACAGTCTTTATTGACTTCAGAAGAAGTCACAACTACAACAGGTACTCATACAGAACTAGGAAAACTAGTTGACTATACCCTTGGCGCTCTAGATGTAATTGACAGACAGTCTGCTAAAACTAACCGCCAATCGCAGAATCCAGGATTGAATACAGTTGCAGCAGTAAACCAACAACCTGTCGCAATGGCAATGGCAAGCACTTCGGCTTCCGGTACTTTACCGCCACCACTTGCTGCAAATAATGCCACACCAGCCCAAGGACGCTCAACGACGGTAGTCGAGCGAATTTACATTCCCGTGTATCAAGCACCTTTACCAATGCGTTATGCACCCCCAGCCATTCCTGGAGTTCGGGGCACTTTACCGCCAATTCCTGGTAGAAATCCGCTATCAGGTAATCAAGCGAAAGTCGCAACAGGAAAACCCGCACTAAATTATGTTGGCAAAAACGTTAATCAAGCAAATAAACGGTTAAATGTCTTTGCAGCAGTACGTCCTACAATTCCCTCACTCAAACCAATCTCACTACAAAACAAGCCAATTACCCTCAGCCAACCAAAAGCACCTACTATCACTATTGCACCTTTCCGTGCTGTCCCACCCAAAATGCCAACAGCAACTGCGGTTGCACCTAAACAGCAGCAAGTAGCTGTTGCACCTATGAATACCCCGGCTCATACTTTAGAAGGGTTATTAGAATTGGGTGATAAATCTGCGGCTTTATTCAAAATAAACGGTGTTACTCGCCGGGTAGAAATTGGTGAAAATATTGGTACAAGTGGCTGGACGTTAGTAGATGTGGCTAACGGTGAAGCAATTGTTCGTCGTAATGGGGAAGTTCGCTCTGTTTACGCAGGTCAAAACTTCTAAAAACTCAGAATAAAACTACAAAATTTAATTACACGAGGGGTGATATCCCAATTAAATCTGGTCATTCAGTCACATATTCCACTCTCAAGAGCAGTTCGCTGTTTCATGATTTTGTGCATCTACCAGCACTAATATTTTGCTAACTGCCAGAAAGCTTATGATATAAGTTACGCAAGCTTGATATATTAGTTTTGCCTGAGAATATATTATATATTGCCACTGGACTTCCGACATGAGGGGTGTAACCCATTACCGATGATGTATTTGGCGATGTATTTTATGGTATTTCATGATCGATGCGACAAAAGCGATATTTGACACCGTCGTCCTTGTCTTCCGGTTTACATTTACTATCTCTAACTTGAACTAAAACACCAAGTCTATTGTCATCTTCTGGTTTTACTAGGCGATCGCTCTGATAGTCAAATTTAATTTCTCCAGTCGCGCCAGAGGATTGAAAGGGTGCTGATTTTGAACTCAAGACATCATATAAGCCTTGGCGGGTGGGGTTATTACCTTGTCGTTGTAAACCATCGATAATGACTTGGAGGGCATCGTAAGTTGCAGCAGTTCTCCAACCGACTTTTTGCGTTCCCCATAGTTGTTTAGACTCTTCTTTAAAAGACTCAGGTGCAGATTCAACATCAAAGGGTATAGCTAAAACAAGATTGTTGGCTTTATTCGCCAGATTCTCGTTGAGATTTGCGTTACTATCATCAGTAGTAATTTTATCATCGTTATATAAAGCATCTCCTCCCAGAGATGGGACTTTGCTGATTTGGAGAGCAGAAAATACAAGATTTGTATCACCAATTCCTAAAGAAAGCATTAAAAAACTGGTATTTTGCAGCAGAGGAATACAGCTTTGAATATTTTTTTGAAATAAATCGCAACCCATTAAATTGTTAGGGTCAAATTCTTTGGTTAAAGATACTTTTAATGACGTACTATATATTTCTTCAGAATTGAAAAACACGGTGATTTTCCCAGAATTATTTGTGGGATTCTGATTAATTTTATTTTTGATATATTTAGATAAATCCTTAGCTGCGATCGCATCATTCGGAGCAATTCGGAATACATATTTACTCAATTTATATTCATAATTTGAATCTGGTGTTTTCTCAAATCGCCGAACCGCAGTACTGCTGGGAGAAACAGCAACTACTTTGCCATGATATTCCTTTGCCCCAGCTAAAATTACTTTACTTGTAAAATTACCTACTATTGCGAGAATATTTCGACCCTTAAATCGAGTATCACCAGGAATTTGATTATTAATAATATGTTTTGCAACTCGTTTGCTAATTTCCTGACTGTTATCATCTCGTGCAATTACAACTTCCATCAATCGACCATTTAAACCTGGTGTGCTATTAGTCGTTGGATTATTTACTTGATTAAAATTACCTTGTCGGTGAGCAACACCCCGTAATAACTGTTCGCTAAATTTTTTCAATTCCTCCTGCTTCCCATCGATTGGAATCACAGTAGCGATCGTGAATGGAGCTTTGTTGTTATTATTTGCCTTCGCATTATTCCAAAAAATGACTGTTTCTGGGTCTATATAACAAGTCTTCGGATTACTTTGCAGCCCTTTTTTAAATAATTCAATTGCTTCCTCAAAATTTTTCTCGGCACTTTGATAATTTTGTGCGCCAAAGGCTTTCATACCTGCATCTTTTTTTGCAAATGCATCCTGACAGTAGGGGTTATTTTTAAAATGTTGAGGAATATCTGGAGTTAGTAAAGACTTTTCACCACGAGTAAAATATTCTGCGGAAAGAGGGGGAAAAGGTGGGGTTGGATTTTTACTAGTTAGTAGTAGCCATATCAAAGTTAACAATGTACCTAACCCCGTAATTCCCAGCAATCCCCAGAACCAAATTATTTTATCCTTTGATTTCTCAACTTCAAGAATACCTTCACGACGTAAAGCGGTAAGTACCTCATCAGCAGATTGATAGCGGTTTTTGGGGTCTGGTTCTAACATTTTATTCAGAACTTTGACCAATTTGGGGCTAATATTTGCAGATGTTTTCCATTTTTCTAAATTAAAGGGAATGTCAAAAGTATGGGGATTTGCACCAGTTAGCAAACATACACAACTAGCAGCTAAAGAATATAAATCTGAAGTAAATGTAACAGTCTTTCCATGTACTTGTTCTGGGGGAGAAAAGCCCGGAGAGATAATTACAGTTTCGCTAGAATCAGCACCTTCTTCAACAACTTGTACAACCTGTTTAACTGCACCAAAATCAATTAGATAAAGCTGTTTATCTCTCCCACTGCGTACAAGATTAGATGGTTTAATATCTCGATGAATTAGTGGCTTTTTCGGATTTGCATGAATGAATTTTAAGATTCCTAAGATTTCGGATAAAACTTCTAAAATTTCTGCTTCGGAAAAATTTCTGTTTTCTTGACTACGTAAACGCAATAATTCTTTCTCTAAATCTTGACCTTGAATATATTCTTGAACTAAATAAAATAACTTCTGCTCGTTGTTTGTAGAAAGAGAATTATCTTGTATCTGATATTCAGAATAAACTGCTACTGATAATTCAAAAAAAGCATAAAGGCGAGGAATTTGATTGTGTCGTAATTCCTCTAAAACTTCTGCTTCTTCTTTAAATAAACGCTCGACTAATTGTAAGGATGCTGGAGATAGTTGGGTATTTGGATGTAAAAGCTTGAGAATTCTGTACCGTTTTTGTGCTAATGTTTCTCCGGGTGAATCTAAATCTAAAGCAACAAAGGTTCTACCAAAACCACCTTGACCTTTTTCACTTAATGCTACATATCTATTTTTGATAATTAAGGGCATTCCGCAAGTAGAGCAATATCTCTGCTGCATTTTCCCATTATTTAAATAGTCTTCTTCAACATGGTTGATATGCGGAGGTTGCTCCCTACCCCGTGGACGAGTACAGTAAACTTGCATCGTTCAAACTTTGGTTTATAGTTAAGTTTCAATCTCAATCAATATCAAAATAAATATTTGAGATAATTTGAGATAATTATTTATATATTGCAAATTCAGCAAAAATTTAATTTATCATTAATTTATGACTATACTATTTTCTAACTTTAGAGATAGTACAGTAACTACGAGAAATTGCTATTGTTTATAGGTTGTATCGTACCATAAATCCCAAATCTCTACAAACCATTAATTTTTTATTTATAAAGGTTCATATCGAACGATCGCTTGTTGCTTCAAAAGAGAATTAGCACAATTGACATTACCAGTTAATTTTTCACATGCTTCTCTAATTTCAGATATGCCAATAACAATCCGAATCATTAAACCATATTGAGTGGGATACACCTCGTACAAAAAAGGTTTATCACTGTGAGCAGTTAATGCACCTGCCAATGCTGGCGTAGTACAAATTATTGCTTTTGTGCTTGGAGGTACATAATAATCAACATAAAAATCATGGTCTTGGGAATCTTGTGTCCAACCACTACCAACAGCTTCAGTAGACCAAGAAGAGCAGTGAGTATCCAGTCCTTTATCGGAATTAAAACCTCTTTGAATAGCGATTTTTTGAATAGGACGATTTTTAAATGTATCTAACTGATTTTGTGCTTCTTGCTCTGCAAATTTTTTAATTAAATCGTCCACATGAATGACTCTAGCTCTTAGTAAACTGGTTGAGAGGCAAAGATATAAAATTAAAAAAGCACCTCCCAGAAATATGGCACTAATTAATATAGGCTTCTTTAATATTAATTTGAGATTTGCTGGCTGGAAAAGGAATTTAATATTCATGTTAACTAAAAATAAAACTCAGTGATTGAGCTTGATTGATTAAGATGACAACTTTTACAGCGATATTAACAACAACCAGCACGATTCTAGTTCAAGAAAGTAGAAAATTCAAAATATTTTTTCTTTGGTACCTTTTACCTTTACTCTTAAATATAAATAATTAAATGATATCGAGGTCATTGTGGCTCGTAAGTGTTTTATCATCGAGATGGGAATGGGTATTGATCAGCATGGGCAAAAACCGACCGTAGCAGCTGCAAGAGCCGTGCGAAATGCGATCGCGAACAATGCTCTTCTGGGTATTTGGGAAGTCGCTGGTTTAGATGACCCAAATCAAATGATTATTGAAGTACAGGTTGCAGTTCCCAACCCAGAACAGGTTCGTATAGAGGAGGTATTAGCAGTCTTGCCATTCGGGCAAAAAACATTGATTCTGGAAACTGGAGGGATGGTGGTTCAAGGTCGAGCAATCCCAGTTCTTAATGATAAAAACGATGATATGTTAATTGCTGTTGCGGCTGTGAAAGTCTATGTTGATATTTAAATTTAAATTTAGCAACTCATTTATTAAGTGAATATGTAAGCATACTCGCTCATGGATAAACCCGGTTTCTGATATTTAAGTATCGAGCATTATCCTACTTGTTGGAGAATAAACTGGGTTTTTTGGTATAAAGTTTTACTTTTGATATGGCCTCTTAAGTTTATAATTCAAAAACAGCAGAGAAAATAAAATAAAACCCTCTCCAGACTAAGCTATCGAGGGGAAAATGTAGAATTAAAAAATATATAGTCAAGATTTTGAGTGACAAATTTATTCAGCGTGTCTTTTCAAGACTCCCGGTTCTTGCTGCATAGGTAAGACATCTAAAACATCTGTTTGCGAACAATATTTTAGGTCTTCGAGACAATTTAAACGTAACAAACGTTGTCCATGACTAGCATGGTGCATAAGTCCCAGCAAATTATTTTCCCAGGAAGTATACAATGCGATCGCGCTGACAACTTCATCATTACCAGCAATTTTCTCCATAGGTGCATTCATCTCTTGACAAAGACTGTGGGCTATTGCTCCCGCACAAACTGTATCTTCGAGGGAATAACTACCTTCCCAACCAGAACCAACTATCCACACCGTTTCGGGTTGTTTATCCACTAAGTAACGTACCACGGATGCCCGATTGATTAGTGCAGCTGCGAGTACTGTCTTAGCATCTTGGATACGCTGCAAAGTCCGGGTTCCATTAGTGGTACTGATAAATAAACGTTTTCCCTCTACGACTTCGGGAGTACAGTCAAGAGGAGAATTACCCAGTTCAAATCCAGGAACTTTACCACCACCACGTTCTCCAGCACGGAGCCGCTTGTTTGGGTGCCATTGTTCACTGACTTGCATTAACTGATCTAAGTCACTAAAAACCTGTACTGCTTCACCCCCAGCAGCTAACACCGTTGCAATTGTGCTTGTCGCCCGTAATACATCAACCGCGATCGCGCATTCGGGCACTTCATGGCTGGGAGTCTCTTCGGGAGTGTGATAAACGAATAGCTTCACGCTCTATATACACCTAAATTGTAGATTGTAGAAATTACATTTTAGGAGGTGATATCACCCACTAAAATTACAGTTTTACCCACAACTGAATTGTGTGAAGGTGCAACTTATCCTATTACTATTACCTATCTTGTCAACTAAACCACTATTATTTCTAAATTACATTTAGGCTGAGAGTCGGCTCAGAAACATCTGAAGCCTATAATAATTAGGCCTAAGGCTCATTTTGAGCAAATTCAGCTAACTATTGCAATTTATAATCCTATGTATAACTTTTACATAACTATTTTTGTTAAATTACAAGAAAAGCACAGTTTATTCAGATATCCTCGAAATTATTCAGTTTTAAATCCCAAATCTCCACATCACATCCATAACTAAATCCATAAATCCTATGTCACCTTTACCTGAATACCGTCCCAAACAACTATCTGTTGGTCCCTTGGAAGCGGAAATTTTAAATATTGTCTGGGAACTTGGTTCGGCTACAGTTAAAGATGTACACGATCGCATCTTGTCTGATCCTAACCGCGAACTTGCTTATACTTCTGTGACTACAGTGCTGCGTCGTTTGACGGAGAAAGGTTGGTTAGCTTGCGATAAATGTGGACGAGCATTTTTTTGGCGACCTTTATTAACTAAGCAGCAAGCCGAAGTCATTAAGGCACATGAGCAGTTACAGCGATTTTTGGCGGTAGGTAATCCGGATGTGATTGCCGCCTTCGCTGATAGCCTCGACGAAGCTACTAACGCCCAAATTCAAGCCATTGCCAATCGTATATCCGCCGCACGCCAAGCTAGGGAGGAAAAATAATTATGCATCTAATAATCATTTTTGCTGCGATCGCATTTGCTGTCGGGATGCGAGGTTCCATTACCAAAATCCAAGGTAATTGGAATGCGAGATGGCAACAAACATTATTTTTATTTCTGTTCCCTCCACTACTTATATTTACCACTGCGATCGCTCTACTATGTATGGGGACGCAAGGAAAAATGGGTATTTGGCATACAGGTTGGTGTGGCTATGTTTTTGCATCTATCAGTTTGCTATTTTTCTCTCTACTGTTAGTCAAACTCGTTTACCAAGGCTGGAAGTCAATCCAATCTCTTCGTCAGTATCCCAAAACTCAAATTGGTATCCAGCCAGCAAGATTATTAAACACCCAAGCCATGTTTGCCGGACAAATTGGTTTTTGGCAATCCGAACTTGTTATTAGCCAAGGTTTACTGCAAAGTCTCTCACCAGAACATCTGGAAACTGTACTGGCACATGAACAAGGACACTATCACTATCGTGATACATTTTGGTTTTTCTGGTTGGGTTGGATACGTGAATGTACTGCTTGGTTGCCCAATACCCAAGAATTATGGCAAGAATTATTAATTTTGCGCGAACTTCGTGCCGACGCTTATGCAGCCTCGCGAGTTGATAATTTATTATTAGCTGAGTCCTTATTATTAGTCGTTTCCAATCAGCCCATATCTTCTGATATTCTTTGTGCAGCTTTGGGTTCTTCGAGTCACGGAAACAAATTAGAACAGCGTATTGAAGCTTTACTTGCCCAGCCGGAAACTTCGACAACAGAATTCGCTGCTTTACCTTGGCATCGCCTGCTCTTGGCATTGCTACCGCTTGTAACTATTTTATTCCACCAGTAATACAGACTAAGTGCAGAGATTAGAGAATAACTCAGTTATTAGATAGACTGTGGCAGATAGAAAATCATATTGCCACCAATCAATAATGGAAATCTAATCTTCAACCTTAGAATCATCCATTATCCAAACACGTTCTAAAAACTCAATATCTAATTCTCTTTGTGATTTTGATTGTGGCGATTTGGATTGCGACTGTTTGGTTGAATGCATCGATGGAGAAAAAATTCGGACAAATGCTATAAAAATTAACATTATCCCTAAACCACCTAAATAATCGCAGACAGACAAAGATGTAATAGTTTCCGCCATCTGGACTACAGGTGAAACTTCCATCTGAAGTGGATGTTCTAATAGTTCTTCTGGGTTTGCAGCAGTAACAATCTTAGTGTTTGCATTCAAATGAATCGGATAGTTAAACAATCTCATAGTTTTTCACCCTTTGGAAATTGACAATGCAGGGAAATTCAAACCCTTATTGAATCCATAGGGGAATTACATAGATGTTTATGCAGATTTTAAAAAAAGTTCATCATCCGGCACTAAATCTAATTCAACTCAAGCCAATCTTTAACAGCAAACGAATTTAGAGACGCTACGATATGTAACGTCTCAACATCTAGATTATATTGAACGGAAAATCGTTAAATAATCTCAATATGTGGTTGCACAGTAGGCGAAAACTTACCACGGGGAAGCTTCATCAGTAAATGTTTACTCGATTTAAAGGCACGAGCAATAAACTCACAGGCTTCCACAGGTGTTGTATGTTCACCACATGTAAACACATCAGCCGCAATATACCCATTTTCGGGCCAAGTATGAATCGAAATATGCGACTCTGCTAAAAGTGCTAATGCTGTGACTCCCTGGGGATGGAACTGATGGGCGATTCTTTCTAATAAAGTCGATCGCGCGATCGCAGCTGCATCTGCTAAAGTCTGTTTGATAAACTCAATATCGTTGAGAAGGTCTGCCGGGCAACCGTATAACTCTAACATGCAGTGAGTGCCGACGGGAACCTGAGGGTCTTGAGGAATATAGTCTAAGGGGATATTACTGGTAATAACCGGAGAACTCTCTTGACTGTCTTGTTGTAGCGATACTGACTCTTTTGTTTTCATTGCCAGTCCAGTATTCGAGTAATTCTCGCTGGTATTGAACTCTGCAACTGAGTCAAAAACAGCAGCCCCAATTGTCAAATGTTCCACGGAACTGCCACCCATTTGATCGCGCAAATCTTCCATTTTGATGTACCTACAAAAAACATAAAATCGTGAGAATTGGTTTGTTGTGAAAACTGAAGAATAATCAAGAAGCGATCGCTAAGAATTTGGTAAATAAATTTACCTAACAAACGACTCTTAACTTCTGTGAAAATCTTTCTCTCACAAGCTAACTATCATAGCAGCTTATTTTGAATTTAGCTATCGAAAAAACCACAACCAGAACGGTAGAGTTATCAGTAAAATTATGGAGCCAAGCGCTAGGGCAGTCACAGCCAATTCGCGATCGAGATTAAAGGTTTCTGCAAGTACTAAAGTTGCAAAGGCGGGAGGCATTGCCATTTGTAAAACAATGACTTGGGCAATTTTCCCTGTCAATCCAAAATGATGTAGACACATTCCGAAAAGCAAGGGAATAAAAATCATCTTAATTGTTAAGCTGATGCTCGCTAATTTGAGACTTCCCCAAGAACTGAGTTGACTCAATCGCATCCCAATTAAAATTAAAGATGTGGCGATCGCACTCCAAGCGATAAAATCTAAACAAGATACAGCAAAATTTGGTAATGTGACTTGACGCAATAGCAAACCCAAGCCAAAACTCCACAAAGCTGGATTGATGAGAATTGCTTTAACGACTCTTGTGCGATCGCTATTTTGTTTACTATTAGTAATGCTAGTAATATTATCTGGACTACCGTTGCCAAATTTTGCCGCTAGCGCCACCCCAAATCCATAAGCACCCAAAGTAGTGCCGAGTAAATCATAAAATAGTGCCCAAGCAAAATATTGAGTCCCCACCAGCGATAACACAATTGGATAACCAAGATACCCCGTATTCCCCACCATTGCTGCTAGGATTAAACTACCTTGGGTTGATTGGGACATCACTTTGTTTGCCCAGATGCTTCTAAAATAGATGACAAGTACAGCCACAACTGCACCAAGTAAAATCGCAGCATACGCAAAAACTGGAGCAATCCAAACTTTTTCTGATAAATCAGTCTTCCGCAAAAACGCCACAATACTCGTCGGTACACCCACCCAAAACAAAAACTGTCCTAAACGCGCCGGAATCGTCGCCGGAAGTTTTCGCCCCAAAATAAAACCAATTAAACCTAAACCGATTAACTTGGCGTAAAGTTCTAAAAGATGAGTCATTCAATTTTGAATTACTGGATTAGTAGATTTGTAGCCACTTGCGCGCCTATCATTCTAATCACTTAAACCTAATCACTCAATCCTCTAAATGGTTCAGCTAAATAATCTCCAAAATTTGTTCGAGTTGGGCGCTGTAATATCCAGTCCTGTCAATTTTGAGGATTTCGGCTGCGAGCATTAAAAACTTCCACAAGTGCCAGTTGATACTACACCATAAATTACTGATGGGCTTGATTAGCTATTGCCCAATCCCCAATTCAAAACTATCTATTGCGTTATTTATTTCCCAGACTACAATCGGTTATGGCAATTGAACAAAAGCAGGAGTTAACCTTTGAATAACGGTGGGTTTTCTGGAAAACCGCAAAATTCATCATCTAGTTCTGGTGACGATATTCCAGCAGCGTTACGCGATACTCCTGATGTATCACAAAAAAGTCGCTTCAGATTACCACTACTAATTGTGGGTGGTGTTGTCGGATTTGTATTCCTAGCAATCGCTAGTGGATTTCTCTTTTTTATTACCGCCCAAAAAAAAGACACCAATCAGCAACCTATCTCTACAAACACAAATGCGGCAACATCTTCCTCATCAATGATTCCAGGAGATAATCCAGGAAAAACCAATGATTCTTTGCTGGGACATTTTCCCTATCCAGAAGCTCCAGAAACGGAACTCGCATCTATTTCCCTCAATGGACGCTTGCGAATGCGGAAAACAGCAGCACAACAATTCCAGGCAATGCAGCAAGCTGCACGCAGCGCAGGAGTGAATTTAGTCCCAATTTCTGCTTTCCGTTCAATTCAAGAACAAAAGCAATTATTCTTTACCGTGGGAGCCCAACGCAACCAAACTCCAGCTGAACGCGCATCACTCTCTGCACCCCCTGGTTATAGTGAACATCATACAGGTTATGCAGTTGATATTGGTGATGGTAATGTTCCAGCGACAAATTTAAGCGAGAATTTTGAGAAAACCAAGGCTTACGAATGGCTATCACAAAATGCTGCCAAATTCAGCTTTGAATTATCTTTCCCCAAAAATAATCCTCAAGGCGTAAGTTACGAACCTTGGCACTGGCGTTTTGTTGGTGATACACAAAGTTTGGAGACTTTTTATAAGGCGAAAAATGTCAAACCAGTACAAACACCTTAATATTCACAAAAAGAACACAGATATTATGTAAATGTTATACCTGTGTTCGTCTATGTGTATCTCTGGTTTCATGATTCTATATTTTTTGACTTTTAAGATCAAACTAAAAGTCAAAAAAACTGTAACGAATTTTACAAAAAAATCTCATTTTCTCTAAAAAAGCTGGATAATCGAATGTATAAAGGAAACGAAGTAATAAGTTAGGATAAATCAATTCTCAAGGCGGGGTATGCAAACATTGATACATCCCGTCACTCGTACAAAATTCCCAGACTGAATTCTGACTGTAGACAACCGATTCTTTATTATTCAATCTACATATAAATCCACTTCTTATTAGGAGAGCAACGTATGATTTCGACTTCCTTGTTGCCCCTTGAAACCCCGACTCCGGCGCATATTTGCCCATTTGATCAAGCTTGTAGCTATCTTGAAGCCGCAGCACGTGAATTAAAGCTAGACCAAGGTATATTAGAAATATTAAGCAATCCACGTAAAGTAATTACAGTATCTATTCCTGTCAAATTAGATAGTGGTGAAATTCGAGTTTTTGCCGGACATCGAGTACAGCATTCAGATATTTTGGGGCCCTATAAAGGTGGTATTCGTTACCATCCAGCTGTCACATTACGTGAAGTTTCTGCCCTAGCAATGTTAATGACTTGGAAATGTGCATTGTTGGGAATACCCTATGGTGGGGCAAAAGGAGGAATTGCGATCGCTCCTAAAAACTATAGTGTTGGCGAACTGGAACGCATTACCCGGCGTTTTATCAGTGAGTTAATTAAAGACATTGGCCCCTCAGTAGATATACCTGCTCCTGATATGGGAACATCCGCGCGCGAAATGGCTTGGATGATGGATACATATTCAGTGAATGTTGGACATGCAGTCCCCGGAGTTGTCACAGGTAAACCTCTATCCGTAGGTGGTTCCTTGGGCAGGGAAATGGCAACCGGGCGTGGTGCAATGATTGTTGTTAGGGAAGCTTTGAAAGATT
The DNA here is from genome assembly GCA_004296455.1 of Calothrix sp. NIES-4101. Taxonomy (GTDB): domain Bacteria; phylum Cyanobacteriota; class Cyanobacteriia; order Cyanobacteriales; family Nostocaceae; genus Brunnivagina. Next base: position 393,471 of record AP018280.1, on the reverse strand, counting down.
TAGGTAAATCTTTGCAGGGTACACGAGTGGCAATTCAAGGTTTTGGTAATGTCGGTGGTGCCGCAGCGCAGTTATTCTACGAAGCCGGAGCTAAGGTTATTGGGGTATCAAATAGTACCATTGGCATATATTCAGAAACCGGTTTGGACATTCCCGCAGTCAAAGCTTACATGACGGCAAACCACCAGAGTCTACTTGGCTATCCCCAAGCAACTGCAATTAGTAACGCAGAATTATTAACTTTACCTTGTGATGTCTTGGTTCCCGCAGCCTTGGAAAATCAAATTACGGAAGAAAATGTGAATCAGGTGCAAGCTAAGATAGTTGCAGAAGCAGCTAATGGCCCTGTAACTTTGGAAGCAGACCGCTCATTACAAGCGCGAGGAGTAATTGTATTACCCGATATTTTGGCGAATGCGGGGGGTGTGGTTGTGAGTTATTTGGAATGGGTACAGGGTTTATCCTATCTATTTTGGGATGAGGAACGGGTTAATAGAGAGATGGAAAATTTGATGGTTCATGCTTACCATGAAGTGGTTGAACAATCAAGAAAAAGAGAAATTCCTCTGCGCTTGGCTGCTTATACTTTGGGTGTTGGTAGAGTCGCGAAGGCTCTGTCGGATAGGGGTTTGTATCCTTAGAGACAACTACTAATTTACAATGATGTTTAATCATAATTAAAACCGCCTATCTGTAAAGATAGACGGTTTCTTCAATGCTGATTTTAAAACAATTATTAAAATTACTAACAACCAGCAACAACTTATGTGTATCAGTTCATGCTAGATACTAATAGCTCAATTTGTAGATACAATTAGCCATCAGCATTGCACAATCGGTTCTCATGAGATTACATTGAAGAACCTATTCCTGCGTAAGCTCCATAAAAGAAAATACCTACAACAGTAATCACGCCTAATCCTGCGACTGTCGCTACAATCCACAGGGGAATTCTCCCACTTCCAGACACAGCTTTTCCTCCCTTCACAAAAATTAACAACAATGATTTAGTCACTAGTTATTTAGTTATTAGTGATTGTCATCGAGGTGCTAGCCCCTTCCGTCAGCCATAACAAATAACAAGGACAAAAAGCAAATTTATTTACAAGCTAGCTACTTAGTTAAAGAAGTAACTAGAAAATAGAATTCCCAGTACGAACACGAGCAATAAACCCAGAAATAATGAAGTCCGGTTTAGCTCAACTGGTTGGTTATTTGGGTTAGGCGATCTATCCATGATTTTCTCCTAGCTGTATTTTTAGCGTTGAATAAATTGCATAGCCGCGATCGCGCCCAAAAAGAAGACGGTGGGTACAGCGAGGGTATGAACCGCAAGCCAACGAACCGTAAAAATAGGATACTGAACAGGTTGGTTTATGTTATTGCCGCTAGTCATAATCTCAGGCTACTTACCAATATATTTTTCGACTTGATTTTTTGATTCAAAACGGTTATTGACGATGGGCACTTCTTGCCGTGTTTGAGTGAAGTACTCATCTGGACGGGGTGTACCAAAAACATCATACGCCAAACCAGTCTGTACAAATAACCAACCAGCAATGAACAATGCTGGAATGGTGATGCTGTGGATTACCCAGTAACGAATGCTGGTGATAATATCCCCAAAGGGACGTTCTCCAGTGGTACCTGACATTTTTTTTCCTACCTATAATTAAAACGTGGGAACGCAAACCGTGACAACGCTTTTGGCATTTCGCAGTCAGTGTTTATTTTCTTTTATTAAGAGAGAATTATACACTTAGCTCAGAGCCAAACGTTGATAGTTTAATGGCTTAATGAGTTTATTATCCTACAAAGTTAAGAAAGAGTTACAACTTGCAACGTGTTTCTCAGAAAACTTTTTTTAACGGATATTGATTGGGTGAAGAGGCGGAGATGAAAGTTTTCTACAATTCTTTTTTGTCTCCCTATCTCCGCGTCACCGCATCACAACTTTACTGGCTTCCGATTAAGCTGACTTACCTTCAGATACAACATTGGGTTGATATTTGAGTAAATAGCCACCGCGATCGCCAATAATAAAACCTTTTTCAGGTGATAAAAAGACGATTTTAGAAAGGTTGGCAGGGACTTCTTCAACATCACGGTCTTTTTCCCAAGTCTTTCCACCATCAGCACTCCTTAGCAAGTTACCGCTACCACCACCTACCCAAACTTCATCGGGGGTGCGATATGCCAAATCTAGCAAACCCCAACTGGTAGAGAGTTCGGGATATTGTGCTTCCAGCCATTCTTCGGGATTTTCAGGATTACTGTACTGAACTTGACCACCACGGGCAAGCATCCACATTTGTCCTTCGTTGGTAAAGCCCATATTTTCGACTCGGCGTGAACTATTGCGGTTGTGAGGAACCCAAGCAGTTTGTCCAGGTTCCCAGGTTGAGTAAAAGTTACCTTTCGCGGAAACCGCAACATATTTACCATCAGCCGATCGCTTGATATTGCGAACAAAACCAACGGCTTCGGCAACTTGAGCTTTCCAGTTTTTACCGCCATCGTTAGTTTCATAGATAGCACCAACATTGGTGACCATTTCGGCTTTATTGGCACCTAAAGCAACAATGTTTATCGGGCTACCTGGTAACTTTTCGCTGAGGGGAATGCGCGACCAAGACTTACCTTCATCAGTGGTATGTAACATTAACGAAGGTTCGCCAACAATCCAGCCTTCCTTACCAGAGAAACTCACTGAGTTAAAGCGGAAAGTTTCCTCATCAAGTTGGAGTGCGATCGCATCCCAACTATTTCCACCATCTTTCGTTTCCAGCAAAGTAGAATCGCTACCTACCAAAAATCCATGGGAGGAGGCATCCACAAAAGCAATGTCAAGTAGTTTTGCCTCAGTAGGCACAGAAATTAATTCCCAAGGATTGTATCCTGTAGAGGGGACGCTACTGCAACCAGCACAAGCCACAATAACCACCACTACAGCCAATAATTTTCGCCAAAATCTTGAAATTGCCAGCATCAGTATTCTGTTTGGTATTGATGTAAATTTATCTAAAAAATTGAGGTATAGGTCACAAAACTGGGTTATGTAAAAGAATTAAAGAAGGTGAGATATGGGCTATATTGACTGTAATATTTACCCTTTTCTCTGACACATACATCTCTAGTCTCTCTACATTTCCCTGTTTCTCACTTCTTTACTGCAAACCATACAAACTGATAAAGAGTAAAAAACCTATTCCCAAACCACCGAAAATCAAAATATTCTTTTGTGTTGGAGTCAAATTATTTACGCCCAATCCAAAACCGAGGTTTTCTTTAAAACCCGATGCCAGACCAGCAGGCCCAATATTGGCAAAAGCGGCTTTCTTCGCACCACAAACTGGACAACGCCAATTGATTGCTAACTCCTCAAAAGGTGTACCCGCAACAATATCGCGTTTATCATCTCCCTTATTCGGTTCGTACACGTAACCGCAGGCTCGACACTCGTAGCGGTCTAACTCTGTTGTTTCAACAGGCGTATCAACGTCTGTCTCAACATTTGTCTCAACAGTCGCTTCGACTGCTGGTTCGTTACCTTGTTCGCTCATGGTTACAGATGCAATGGGTAATTGACAGGCGAGGTGAAATATTAAATATACGTTACAAATTATGACACAACTGTTAGGTTTTTCTATCACAACCAAAAACGATTCAAATTACCTCTGCATCTGTTTTCTAAGATTCAAAAATCCCAAGGCGATATAATGTATGTAAATTAAGGTAACAAAGTTAATTCACTCAATTTCACTCTGGCGGTAGATATATATTGTGTTTGTCCTTAGCGGTTACGAATACCTTCTAGGCTTCCTGATTATTTGTAGCCTAGTACCAGCCCTAGCTCTGAGTGCGTCAAAACTCCTGCGACCCAGCAGTCGCAACCCAGAACGGCGCACCACATATGAATCCGGAATGGAACCGATTGGCGGAGCCTGGATTCAGTTCAACATTCGTTACTACATGTTTGCGCTTGTCTTTGTAGTCTTTGATGTCGAGACTGTATTTTTGTATCCTTGGGCGGTTGCTTTCCACCGTCTAGGTTTGTTGGCGTTTATTGAAGCGCTAATATTTATCGCAATTCTTGTAGTTGCCCTAGTTTACGCATGGCGTAAAGGAGCTTTGGAATGGTCTTAGATGCTAATTCGGCGAAAGACATCGCCCAGCAACAAACAGAGCGTATTCTCAACCCGATTCAGCGTCCGACAGTTACTCAAGAACTGTCGGAAAATGTCATTTTAACAACCGTTGATGACCTTTATAACTGGGCAAGACTTTCGAGTTTGTGGCCCCTACTATTTGGTACAGCTTGCTGCTTTATTGAATTTGCAGCCATGATTGGCTCGCGATTTGATTTTGACCGTTTTGGACTAATTCCCCGTTCTAGCCCCCGTCAAGCCGATTTAATCATCACGGCAGGGACAATTACGATGAAGATGGCACCCCAGTTGGTACGTCTTTACGAACAAATGCCCGAACCCAAGTATGTGATTGCCATGGGGGCTTGTACGATTACTGGTGGAATGTTTAGCGTTGACTCACCAAGTGCAGTGCGCGGTGTAGATAAACTTATACCAGTAGATGTTTACTTACCAGGTTGCCCTCCCCGTCCAGAAGCGATTATGGACGCGATTATTAAGCTGCGGAAGAAAATATCTGATGATTCGATGCAGGAGCGCGGAGTTATTAAACAAACTCACCGCTATTACAGCACTATGCATAACATGAAGCAAGTTGAGCCAATTTTGACTGGTAAGTATATGCAGTCAGACGCTCGCTACACCCCACCCAAAGAACTAACTGAAGGCATGGGTATGCCCGTACCACCAGCGCTGCTTACATCCCAGAAGCAGAAGGAGGCAACCCAACGTGGCTGAAGAACAAGCGATCGCACAAGTGGGTAAAGTGTCCCAATGGCTGACTGAAAATGGCTTTGAACATGAGTCGTTGGAGTTAGATCGTAACAACGTTGAGATTATCAAGGTTGAAGCTGATTTCTTGCTACCAATTTGTACGGCTTTGTATGCCTACGGATTTAATTACCTACAATGCCAATGTGGTATTGATATGGGAGCAGGACAAGACTTAGTCAGCATGTATCATTTAATTAAGGTCAGTGATAACGCTGACAGGCCTGAAGAAGTACGAATAAAAGTATTTCTACCTCGTGAGAATCCCAGAGTCGCTTCAGTCTACTGGATTTGGAAAACTGCCGATTGGCAAGAACGGGAATCTTACGATATGTATGGGATTGTTTACGAAGGACATCCCAACTTAAAACGGATTTTGATGCCCGAAGATTGGGTGGGATATCCATTACGTAAAGATTATGTTTCCCCTGATTTCTACGAGTTACAAGATGCTTATTGATTAAGTGATATTCTCAGAGGGTTAATTTCATCAATTAACCCTCATTTTGCATCAATGTCGGTGATGGTAGTAACTAAAATTAGGACCGTAGGTAGCGAGAAGGTTTTGAGGTGAGAGCGCAATTTCTGGTTTGCCAGTACATACTATGGTTTGGTTCAGGCAAATAACGCGATCGCAATGTCGATTTACCATATCAATATCATGGGAAACCTGCAAAACTGTCCATCCTTCTTGTTGTTTTAATTCATTCAGTAAGTCGTAAAATTCAGCTGTACCCTGTGCGTCTACTCCAGCAAAAGCTTCATCTAATACTAGTAATTTTCGCGGCATGACTAAACAGTAAGCAAGTAATACCCGTTTGAATTGTCCTCCGCTTAGGGTGCCGATGGCTTGATTTCGTAAATGTAATGCATCGGTTCGTTGTAAAGCCTTTTCCACTGCTGCTAATTTTTCCCGATCCGGCTGAAATAAATTCCGCAAAAATCCATTTTTATTGTTTCTGTTGTCGCTTTTCGACTCCCTCACCCATCCCAAACCAACTAATTCACCAACCGAAATTGGAAAACTACGGTCAAAAATAAAATTTTGTGGCATGTAGCCTATTTGCAATCGCAAATTACCTAAACGTGAAATCGGACGACCAAAAATATTAACTGTACCGCTACTATGAGGGATTAAATCTAAAATAGCTTGCACTAATGTACTTTTCCCCGCACCGTTTGGGCCCACTATTGCAGTATTAGTTCCTGATAGTAATTCAAATGAAACGTCACGAAGTGTCAAATAATTACCTTGGAACACAGTTAAACCTTCGACTTTCAGAACAGCAGCATCAATTGTCATTGCTCAAAAATAATTATTGATAGATGGCACGTTAATGATGATCAATTATTGATAGGTTATAATTATTAACCACTAACTCCTAAGTACTAGCTTATTTACAGGCAGATTCCAAAGTTTTCAAATTTTTTCTCATTGCTTGAAAATAATATTGTGGATTTTGTTCACCTGACTCTAAAGGGTCAATTTCTTGTAATGTCAAATTTAAGTCTTTAGAAAGACTATTTAACAATTTATTATCTGTACCTGGTTCGCCCAGCAAAGTTTTGACTTTATATTTTTTGACAGTATTAATTACTTTTTGAATTTCATCTGGCGCTAGTTGGTCTTCGGGTATCTCCACAACTGCAACTTGTTGGAGACTATAACGCTTGGCTAGATATGGATATGCATCGTGAAAGGTAATAAAAGTACAGTTAGGTGTTTTTTTAAACACTTGTTCAAATTCGCTGTGCAAATTGTCCAGTTCTTGAATATATGCTGCTGCATTTGCTGTATATATCCCTTTATTTGCAGGGTCTGCGGTAATTAAAGCATCACGAATATTACTTACTTGCTGCTTGGCTAAAACTGGATCGATCCAAACGTGAGGATTTCCTTCTGCGTGTTCATGATCATGATCATCTCCTTTTTCTTTCACTACTTTTTCCACGGGAGAGGTTTTATTCAAAACTTGAATCCCTTTACTTGCGTCTACTTCTTGTAATTTCTTGTTCTGAGCATTTTTGACTGTATCTCCGAGAAATTCTTCTAGCCCTAGACCATTTTTCACCAGTATATCTGCATCTGTAATTGCCTTGACATTCTCTGGTGTCGCTTGATACTCATGAACTTCTATACCTGGTCTGATTAAGATTTCCACATTTGCTGTCTCTCCTGCTACTGCTTTAGTAAACCAGTACATCGGCAAGAACGTTGTCACAACTTTTTTTTTGTTTGAGTTTGCTGTTATTGAAGGTGTCGCAGTAACTTCTTGGGCTGGGGGTGAAGTCTCAGCAGTTGTAGCTTGGTTACTAGCTGACTGGTTACAACCCGCAACCAACCCCATAAGAAACAGTACCAATAAATTGATAGTGCGAGGTTGAATATTACTTCTTCTTGGGCGATAACGACTTACAACCAAGTTATTTTCAGCAACAGTCTTTTTCATTTCCATTCCTTTTTCCCCTCTTCGTCAGAGAACGCTCACTATTGACAACAAAGCTAATTGTAATGTAAATATATACCATGACAATAATTATTCTCATTATCTATAGACTATATTACCTAAAGCTCATTTTGAAATTGATCTGGAATCAGTAATTTGCATCGTATAGATGCATTTTCTGCATCAAGACTCAATCATTCCTATTGCTAGATTCTTGATTGAAAATTCTTGATTGAAAATTCTAGTTAATTCAGCTTTTAAATCTGATAATCTAATGAGATTATTTATTAATAAAGATTGCCATAGATAGTGCATCTTTGGCGATAAAATAGGAATGTGAGGGGTATAATGCAAAATTTTCAAAAAATCTTAGTTGCTAATCCAGCATTTTTTGTTGCAACTATTGTAGTTAATTCAACACTAATACTTCTTGGCAGTCACGTAGCGATCGCTCAAGAAGCGTTATCAGCATCAAAAGATTCTGCGAACACTCCAGTTAATCTAACTAACAATATTTCCCAGCCAACTATAATCTCACAGGTGACTTCAGTCTCCCAACTATCTGATGTACAACCGACAGACTGGGCATTTCAAGCGCTACAATCTTTAGTCGAACGTTACGGATGTATTGCCGGATACACCAATGGCACTTATCGTGGGAATCGAGCGATGACACGGTATGAGTTTGCTGCTGGTTTGAATGCCTGTTTGGAACGGGTAAATGAATTAATTGCAACTGCGACGGGTGATTTAGTTACTAAGGAAGATTTGGACAAGTTACGCCGGTTGCAAGAAGAGTTTTCAGCAGAATTAGCAACATTGCGTGGACGTGTTGATGCCTTAGAAGTAAGAACAGCAGAGTTGGAAGCGAATCAATTTTCGACTACAACTAAGTTGCAAGGTCAGGTAGTTGGTGTAATCAGCGATGTCTTTAGCGGTGACAATGTTAATGGTGTCAGCCCCAAAAATGATAATAACACCACCTTGGGAGCTAGGGCACGGGTAGAATTTGTCACTAGTTTTTCTGGAGAAGATACCCTATTTACGCGGATTCAAGCAAACAACATTCTCAATCCCGAACTTGGTACACCGGAAGGTTCTTTGTTTTTCGCTGGTGATGACGGCAGCATGGATGCAGTCATTGATGCTTTATGGTACAAATTTCCTCTGGGTAAAAGTACGGAAGTAATTGCGATCGCCAATGCTGGTGCTGCTGATGATGTAACTAGCACTATCAATATTTTCGATGGCGATGGTGCATTTGGAGCTTTGTCAACCTTTGGTACTCGCAACCCAATTTACTATCAAATGGATGGCGCAGGCTTAGGAATAACCCAAAATTTTGGGGATAAATTGTCTCTGAGTTTGGCATATTTGGCTGGTGAGTCGAACAATCCTGCTCCAAAATCTGGTTTAACCGATGGCGCTTACGGAGCTTTAGCCCAATTAACCTTTAAACCAAGCGATCGCATTTCGGTCGGTTTGACCTACATAAATTCTTATAAGCAGGAACTTGGTGCAGGTAGCTCCCGAGCAAATCCAATTTCTAGATTGAGTACATTCGACTTTGATGGAAATGGTGAAGGAGACGCTTTAGATGTACCGTTCTCCAGTAATTCCTATGGTTTACAAGCTTCCTTGGGTATCAGTAATAATATTGTTCTCGGCGGTTGGGTGGGATACACAAATTCCCGCAACGTTTCCACTCAAGGTGGATTAGTAGAACGTGGTAGTCTTGATATTTGGAATTGGGCAGTAACTCTCGGTTTTCCTGACTTAGGTAAAAAAGGTAACTTGGCTGGTGTAATTGTAGGGATGGAGCCAAAAGTTACAGGCTCTAGTATCGATGGATATGGTAAAGACCAAGATACTTCCTACCACATCGAAGCTTTTTACCAATACAAAGTCTCCGACAATATTACGATTACGCCGGGTGTAATTTGGTTAACAGCACCTGACCACAATAATAATAACGATGATGTTGTGATTGGTGCATTGCGGACTACGTTTAGCTTCTAGCTGAATGGGGGTTCTCCCCAGGGGAACACAGCAGTCAGAATTGTCAAAAATGGCGAGAGTGGTGGAAAACTCACAAATAAGTAGAAAAAGGGGAAGACAAGGGTAGAAATATCACTGTTTTTCTTCCTTGTTCTCCTTGTTTCCCTAGCTACTAATTTGTTGTGATTGCTGTTGAGAGCGTTGTTCGCGTTTTTTGCGATCGGCTGCTACCATATCCGCCATAACTACCATTGCTTGTGCCATTTTGTCTAGGTTTGAGCGGTATAGTTCCAAATCTTTGTTGAGTTTATCATCAGAGATATGCAAACCTTGAGCGATCGCATTAAAGGTTTCGGTACGTTGTTTTTCGTCTTTTACCAGTTCTGGATCAGCTGCCTCAATTAGTGAAAATAAACCGATCGCAAACAAGCGACTGTATTTAAATTTGGGATTGTTGGCAATAGTGTGTAATTCCGATTGCAATTGTCCATCCCGCTCTAGAGGCTGGGTTTGACTCAGCCAGGCAACTAAGTCTTTGACAGGAAGACTTTTGGCAATTTCTTGCAATCTGTGAGCATCTTGCTGATACTGTTCAGGATTTGTTTCGATAGACTGACAAAGGGCGTTAAAAATTGACGCTTTATCGGTTTCGGGTTGATAACCCTGCATAAAGCGATCGAACGCAGTCACTACGCCCAAAGCATAAATTGAGTTGTAGCTAAAATCAACATTCACAGATAGTAGATGCATTTCTACCATCATTTCTTCTGTAACCCGACGATAAATAGTGTTAACCGGACGGGTGTGAAGGGCGTAGAAAGTTTTTTTTGTATCGGAAACAGTACGGACGTTATTCACAAAAATAATTCTAAGGGCGACTGGTATTCATTTTCTATTGTGCTGGCAAGTTGGCGAAGTTGCACTTGCTAAGTTTCAATTAGTGATGAAACTTGATAACTTACCTAACAATTTAGGATAATTATAGCTACAACAATTTTCAGCAAATTTTTTTGCTTTGGCAAAAAAACGAGATTTTGATTACTAGCCATAAGCAACTAAACTTAATAATACATCACAATATGCATCTTTCGCCGCAGTTATTATCCTTTGCAAACTACCTTGCAGGTGAATTTGATAATCGAGAACAAGCACTGGATAACCCTATTTGGTATGTCCACTTACGTTTATGGCAAATTCCCATACCTATATTTTCAGAAGATAGCCTGACAATATTCGCCGAACAAGCAAATATAGTCAAACTTGATCAACCCTACCGCCAACGCATCATGCGATTGCGAGAAAGTAATCATCCCGAAGCGCCATTACAAATTCAATACTATATGCCAAAAGACCCACTTTCATTAGCTGGTGGAGGTTGTAACCCAAGTTTATTAAAACACCTCTCACCAGAACAATTAGACCTGCTGCCAGGTTGCATTTTAAACGTTTCTGTTCGCGAACTGGCAACAAATCATTACCATTTTTTGGCTACGCCACCACCTCAAGCCTGTTGCACTTTCACTTACCAGGGGGACACAATCCAAGTCTCATTAGGATTGGAAGTGACTCAAGAAGAATTAAAAACTTATGATAAAGGAATAGACCCAAATTCGGGAAAAGCTACTTGGGGAGCGATTTTAGGGCCATATCGCTACACCAAGAGAAAGCAATTTAACTTTTAGTTAAACTTTTTGTCAAAATCTGAAGTTATGAGATTGTGGACTGGAATCAACAAAATTAAGGTTTGATGGAAATATTTGCAAAATCGGCAATTTTGTAGAAATACCATACAGGTTGTACTTAGACTAAACTGCGGGGTACACCTTCTAAAGCCTCCTCTTCTGTCTCAAATATTTCAAATACAGTATCCATCATCGTCACCTCAAAAACTAACTTGGCTTCTGGATGAACGTTACAGATTCGGAAACTACCTTTAACTTTATCAGCGTCCCGCATTCCCGCAACCAAGGAAGTTAAACCCGAACTATCAATAAAGTTAACTTGACCAAGATTGACAACTACATGACGACTCAGCTTAGAAATACATTCTTGTAACTTTAAGCGAAATTGCCAAGCTGTGGTAATGTCCAAACGACCTAATGGTGTCAGCACAATTACATCATTACCGTCTTGGATTGCATAAATTTTTTGGTCAATATGTATCACAGAATCCCCCCTTACCCTCTTAAGCGACTGAAGTTTGCATATAATTGATTGATTTTTGATAGCTACTAGCCATCAAAAAAAATACTTCACTAGTATTTTTTATAACCTGTATTTTTGACAGCATCCAGTTTTTCTAATTTATTTACCAACAATCCGTATAAATTGTACTCAATCTCAAAAAGATTTAGACATATTTAAGCTGTAGCCTGCAAAAACAAGCTACAGCTATTAATTCTGGTCTGTGCCCAGGGATTTTAGGTATGACTTGGCGACCAGTTTGCCCAATCTTGGGGTTTAAGGAAAGTTTCGTATAATTCGGCTTCGGGGGTATTGGGTTCGGGTTGGTACCCATATTCCCAACGTACCAAAGGAGGTAACGACATTAGGATTGATTCAGTCCGACCATTGGTTTGTAAGCCAAAAATTGTACCTCGGTCGTAAACCAGATTAAACTCAACATAACGACCACGACGATAAAGTTGGAAGTTTTTTTCGCGATCGCCATACTCCAGATTGCGTCGTTTTTCAACTATTGGCTCGTATGCAGGCAAAAATGCCCGACCACAATCTTGAATAAAAGCAAACAACTCTTCCCAACCGCGAGGTTCGATCGCTCCGAGTTGCTGACTATAGGTAGCAGCATCACTATCAATACTGTAAGTTGGCGAAACACTGTTATGGGCAGTTGGATACAATTCTCCTTGACCATTTTGATAATCAAAGAACAAACCCCCAATTCCCCTTGTTTCTCCCCGGTGTTTTAAATAAAAGTATTCGTCACACCAACGCTTAAATACTGGGTAATATTCTGAATGATGTTTATCGCAGGCTTGTTTAAAAGTTTTATGAAAATGGCTTGCATCTTCTGCAAAACCATAGTAAGGAGTTAAGTCGGCACCACCACCAAACCACCAGACTGGACCCGCTTCAAAATAGCGATAATTCAAATGTACTGTCGGGATGTAGGGGTTGCGTGGGTGTAACACCATTGATGTTCCCGTCGCATAAAAGCGATGACCTGTTGCTTCTGGGCGTTGCACCAGAATCGATGGAGGCAAATGGTCGCCCCAAACTTCCGAAAAATTCACCCCAGCTTGCTCAAAGATTGCTCCATCACGTAAAACACGCGATCGCCCACCACCACCTTCAGGACGTTCCCAGCTATCTTCTTGAAATTTACCCACACCGTCAACAACTTCCAAACCCTGAGTAATTTCGTCTTGTAACTGACGCATGAAAGCGCTGACTCGCTCTTTCGCATTTGCTGGTGGCAAAAATTTTGATGGTGTTTCTTCTTGTACAGTGGGGGATTGCGAGTTAATCAACATAAATTCCAGAACCTAAATTACAGTTTCCACCAATAAGGTTGTTAATCCATGACGCAGGTGCAGCAGACGCGAAATCGTCATCAGCCACCCCACCTTGACCTCAATGTGTACAGCCCAAACATTGACACACACAAAAAATAGTCGGTAAAAGCTATTTTCGCTTAAATTGTGTACGCTCTCGTATACGATTTATTATTTTTAAACTGGCTTCCATGAAGGTTTAGTGATAAATATTTTAATTTTTCTGGAAAATAAATAATTTCAGCCTGAATTTTAACCCTATTCCGGGGTTTAGCTATTTGCTCTTAATCCTTTGATATCAGTACTTCTACCTGCCGTCCTGTTGGGTTTATCGATCAATCTGTAGCTATGCTGAAGCTGCATTTACCCAATCAGTAAAGCCATGAAGATGCTCGATGTAAAAATATACAAAATTAAACAAAAGTCAGAATTACTTAATTAATATTTGCAATGGGAATGGGAAACAATTGTGATGGGAGCAAAAAATGAGTACATGTCTGGGTAAGTTCAGAGTTGAAATTGCTAGATTACAGAAGGTTGCATTGACCCTAATACTAACTTACAAACATCTTTCCAGAAATCCCATATATTTTTAGCTTTTCACCCATACAAAACCCATCCGTTTGAGATAATCTGTAGACTTAGTTAGCAAAAATCTATATCTAGAATCATCGGTATCATCAAAATAATTAACATTTCCAACCAAAGGAGGAAGATGTCAAGATTTAAACAGCCTAATTTACAATCAAGATACCTATTTTTCCGGTTTCTACAAGCAAAATACTATAGTTTCTAGAGCAATTTGGATACATAATCTAACTTGCCAGAAGTTAGATTGATTCCAAAAACAATAAATGTCATACAGCAAATTTCCAATTGTAGGAAGTACAGACAACAGAAAAATCACAGATGTATGGTGAGAGTAAGCATACTTCACCCAAATAAAAACGCTGTATTGTTGATTCAACTCAAAAGTAGCCAAAAAATAGTAGCCACAAGTGTGTAGTGAGGGGGTTTGCGAAAATGCATAATTGTTTGTCCAAATTCATCCAGCGCAAAAGCCGTCGTGTTTGCGTTTCTCTGGTGCGAACCTATCGCGAGATTAGTTCCGCTTCAGTAGATGAACTTTGGCAAAAAGTAGTAGACATAGCGGATGTTTCTTGGCATCCCTTATTAAAAAGTACAAATGTTCCCTATGGTTTAGTCCCAAAACCAGGATTAATATATCAAGCAGTAACACGCCTGTCACCAATCCCGATTCGGATATTTGTGGAGCGGGTAAATCCGAGAGAATTACTCAGTATCCGTATATTAGCAATTCCCGGTATAGAAGAGCGTATTATTTACAAAGTCGAATCAACAGTATGTGGTACCTGTTTATCCTACTCTGTTACTCTCAAAGGTTGGTTATCGCCAATTATTTGGTTATTATCGCGCCCGTACGCAGATCGTGTGGCACGTGCTTTAGTTGACGCAGTAGAAGAAACAGCCTTGAAAGCTGTATCTCGGAAAAGAAAATCCTTAAAAGATGGTTGTTTTGATTTTTAAGATTGGCTAGTAGTTGCCAGGTAATGGTTAGTGATTAATGAGTGTTGATTGTGACGAATATTTTTTACTAATAACCCATACTCAATGACTAACCATCAAATATGGTAATGTGCGATCGCCCGGAATTCAGTCTCAAACCAAGCCGCAAACAGTTTAAGATGCAAATAGTGAAAAATTGGCGGAACGTAAACAAATCTTGCGGCAGTAAGATTGAAAATACTTATGAATAAAATTTTAGATTCTCAGTCGGTTCTCGAAGTTTTGCGACCTGTACAAGACCCCGAGCTCCGCAAAAGTCTTGTGGAACTAAACATGATTCGCAACGTCCAAATAAATGACGGTGGTAATGTTAGTTTTACCTTAGTGCTAACAACTCCCGCTTGTCCGTTGCGCGAATTTATCGTTGAGGACTGCCAAAAAGCTGTAAAAACGCTACCAGGAGTAACTAATGTTGCTGTTGAAGTAACTGCGGAAACCCCACAGCAAAAAAGTGTTCCTGATCGCACCGGAGTTCCAGGAGTTAAAAATATTCTGGCAGTTTCTAGCGGCAAAGGAGGAGTCGGGAAAAGCACAGTAGCAGTCAACATTGCCGTCGCTCTGGCGCAGACAGGTGCGAAAGTTGGCTTGCTCGATGCCGATATTTATGGTCCCAACGACCCGACAATGCTCGGTTTATCCGACGCGCAACTTGTAGTTCACTCTAGTCCCAATGGCGAGATTTTAGAACCTGCCTTTAATCATGGTGTCAAATTAGTCTCAATGGCTTTTTTGATTGACAAAGACCAACCTGTGATTTGGCGTGGTCCGATGCTCAATGGAATTATTCGCAAGTTTTTATACCAAGTAGACTGGGGAGAACTGGATTATTTAATCGTGGACATGCCTCCAGGAACAGGCGATGCTCAGTTAACTTTGACACAAGCAGTACCCATGGCAGGCGCAGTGATTGTAACTACACCACAAACAGTTTCCTTGTTAGATTCACGTAAAGGATTGCGGATGTTCCAACAATTAAACGTGCCCGTCTTGGGAATAGTGGAAAATATGAGCTATTTTATTCCCCCTGACATGCCCGAAAAACAGTACGATATCTTTGGTTCCGGTGGCGGTGCGAAGACTGCCGAGGAGTTAGGAGTGCCATTACTGGGAACTATCCCCCTAGAAATATCTACGCGGATTGGTGGTGATAATGGTGTACCAATTGTCGTCGCCGACCCGGACTCCGCCAGTGCCAAAGCATTACGTGCGATCGCTCTCAACTTAGCTGGCAAAGTATCAGTTGCAGCGTTAGTATAAAAATCAATTTTTCATTCTGGTTCTCAGGTGATACCTGGGAATACAGATTTTGCTGAAGGCTACTTAATTGATAGCTAAATTTAACATATATAAAAAGCTCAAGTCTAAAATCGCACAATGTTATTAAAAAAGGCTTCGCGCCCCAATTCACGTTGGAATTACTGGTTAAAACCCTGGCAACAGGTTGATTGGTTCTTATTTATCTTAGTCGTCGGGATTAGCTTCTTCGGCGGCATCATGATTCGGAGTACGGAGTTAGCTCAAGGATTAATTGACTGGTGGTGGCATTGGTTGGTTGCCGGAATTGGTACTGTGATTGCCCTAGTGCTAGCCCGGATTCGCTACGAAAATTTACTGAAATTACACTGGTTTACCTACGGTTTGACTAACTTTAGTTTGATTGCCGTCATGCTGATTGGTAGTAAAGCCAAAGGGGCACAACGATGGATTAGTATCCTGGGGTTTAACGTTCAGCCATCGGAGTTTGCCAAAATCTTCATGATTATTACCTTGGCAGCTTTACTCCATAAAACAACAGCCTCGACTTTACCTGCGGTGTTTCGAGCATTGGCTTTTACGGCAGTTCCTTGGGCATTGGTATTTTTACAACCAGATTTGGCAACATCGCTGGTATTTGGGGCGATTGTGTTGGGAATGTTGTATTGGGCAAATGCGAATCCTGGTTGGTTGGTGCTGCTGATTTCACCAATTATCGCCGCCATTTTATTTACTATCCAATGGCCCTTTACTATTACCTTTTCCAAATATTTAGTTTTTGGTCCTTTAGGTTTACTTTGGGCAGTGGCAATGGGTATCGTCGGCTGGCAAACTTTACCCTGGCGGCGATATGGTTTGAGTGCGATTGGTGCTTGGGCACTGAATATGTTGGGCGGTGAAATTAGTATTTTCCTTTGGAATAACTTAAAGCCATATCAAAAAAACCGACTAACATCATTCCTGAATCCCGATAGTGATTTACTAGGAACTGGATATCACCAATATCAGTCAAGAATTGCAATCGGTGCTGGAGAATGGTTTGGATGGGGTTTAAATAAAGGTCCAATGACGCAATTAAACTTCGTTCCCGAACAGCATACGGATTTTATCTTTTCCTCAGTTGGTGAAGAATTTGGCTTTATTGGTTGCTTGGTATTGCTGTTTGTGTTTGCTGTAGTCTGCTTACGGCTATTACATATTGCCCAAAATGCCAAAGACAATTTTGGTTCGCTCCTAGCAATTGGCGTTTTGTCAATGATTGTATTCCAAGTAATCGTCAACGTTGGCATGAATGTGGGACTAGCACCAGTTGCAGGTATTCCCCTACCGTGGATGAGTTATGGCCGATCGGCGATGCTAACTAACTTCATTTCCTTAGGGATTGTTGAATCTGTTGCCAATTATCGCAATCGCAAGAAATATTGGTCTTAGTGGGTGAGGAAGAATTACCTTTTACCTCTATTCCAACAGACTACTAACAAGTATTAAGCTAGAGAAAAGGAAACTTAAAAGGTTCAAACCATGATTTTACCTGGAGCTACAGTTCGTGTCAAAAATCCCGCCGATACCTACTACCGCTTTGAAGGACTTGTCCAAAGGGTGAGTGATGGCAAAGTTGCAGTCTTGTTTGAAGGCGGCAATTGGGATAAATTAATTACTTTCCGCCTCTCGGAATTAGAAACTGTTGAAGCGGCAACACGCAAAAAAGCTAAATAAATTTTAGTAACAAGTTAGGAGTTAGGAGTCAATGATTTCTGGACTCACAACTCATAACTCACAACTCTTAACTAATAGTTATGCGCCTTCCTTTACCACAGTTTGATAGTCGCGATCGCCATCCTCATCACATTGCAGAGGTGATTGAGACTGCAACCAGCGAGTTTTTAGCTCAATGTCTCGAACCCGATGACTTGAGCTTTCCCTCAATGCCCCCTTTCGGTAGCTGGATACAATCACAAGATGAGGAATCAGGTAATCAAGTTTATGCGGTAGTTTACCACGCTACGACTTCACCTATTGACTCTGTGCACCGGGCAAGGGCTTTGGGAATGTCACTTGCTGACTTACGCGAAGAACAACCCCAAATCTTTGCAATGCTCAAAACTGAATTTCGGGCTGCTATTGTTGGATTTCAGACATCAGCCAATCATGCCTCTTTTCCCAACAAAATGTATCAATATCTACCGCCACGTCCACCACAAATTCACCAAGCGGTTTATCGATGCGAAGCCAAAAACATAGTTAAGTTTACGGAGGAACTAGATTTTTTACGTACTTTACTTTCTCTCAGTAGCACCCCCGTTGAATCCTTGATAGCAGCAGCAATCCGTGAAGTCTACCAACTACGTCAAGCTGACCGTGATTGGCTTATCCAAGCCGGGAGAACTTTGAGTATACTTTTAAAAGATGATTATGACCGCCTGCGGTTTATACTGAGTCAAATTCACCCATAGGTAGTAAATTTTTCTAAAAAATACATAGATACCTCATCAAGATTAATTGTTAGTATTTTTGTATTATATTTTCATAATTTTTGTTCAGAATGACGATTTTTCCCAAGTAAAGTGGCGTAAAGTCCCAGTGCTTCTACACGTCTTATAGCTTTTTGCCCAGTCGTGACCTCATCTCCCCCCCAACCTACCTATGGAACTTATCTCTCAAGTACTTGCTTTAGAACCAACAACAAACGTTCTCAGCAAAGAGCCAATTGTTCCCTTTGCGATCTTACTGGTAGTCATATTAGTCGTACCAACAATATTTGAAAGATTACGACTACCTGGAATGGTGGGTTTATTAATCGCAGGGGTACTACTCGGACCACGTGGATGGAATCTACTAAATTCCGATTTGGCCATGATGAAAGTGCTGTCGGAGATTGGTTTAGTTTATCTGATGTTCGTTGCCGGACTGGAAATAGATATTAATCAGTTTCGCCATACCACGAATCGTTCCTTGGGTTTTGGGAGTTTTACATTTGGAGTTCCTTTAATTGTTGGTACTTTTGTGGGGAGAATATTTGGGTTTGATTGGAATGCGGCAATATTAATTGGCTCTTTATTTGCTTCCCATACGCTGCTGGCATATCCAATTATTAATCGTCTGGGGGTAGTGAATAATGAGGCTGTAATCGTAACAATCGGCGCTACAGTTTTTACTGATATCAGTGCATTATTACTGCTAGCAGTTTGTATCGCTGTCCACACAGCCCAGTTAAATCCTTCCAATTTAATGATTCTCTTAGGTTGTCTGACAATATACGCAACAGTTGTATTGGTTGGATTCGATTGGGCAGGGAAGGAATTTTTTAGAAGATCAGGAGAAGATGAAGGGAATCAATTTTTGTTTGTGCTTTTGGCAGTTTTTCTAGCTGCTGTGGGAGCACAATTAATTGGCGTAGAGAAAATTGTTGGAGCTTTTTTGGCGGGATTGGCAGTCAATGACACCTTAGGGGAAGGGCCAGTTAAAGAAAAGGTAGTATTTGTTGGTAGTGTTTTATTTATCCCCATTTTCTTTGTCAATTTAGGACTGTTAGTTAATCTCACTGCACTTACCCGCAATGTCAGCGCCTTGCAATTAACTTTGTTTATTGTTGCTGGGTTGATACTGAGTAAATTCATTGCTGCTTTATTAGCAAAATTAATTTATCACTACAACTGGCAGGAAGTGATGACAATGTGGTCACTTTCAATACCGCAAGTGGGAGCCACATTAGCGGCAACCTTAGTTGGATATCGAGCTGGTTTACTTTCGGAAACTGTACTCACAAGTATTATTATCTTGATGCTGGTGACTTCGACTTTGGGGCCTTTGATTACTAGTCGGGTTGCAGTGGGTTTAAATTCATCGCTGACTCAAATCCCCACCTCCGTCAAGTCAGTGTTATATCCATCACTGAGTCCAGGCAAGAATCAATATACAGTTGTTGTACCAATCTATAATCCTCAAACCCAGCAATATTTAATTGAAATGGCAGCATTGTTGGCAAAACAAGGAAACGGTAAGATTGTACCACTGGCGATCGCCACTGCTGCGGCACATATGGACGCACCACAGTTAGAAGCATCACTACAGCGTAGTGAGCGACTGTTAATCAAAGCTAATGCATTGTCACGAGTCTTAAATGTCAATTCTGAGTCGTTGTTACGTATCGATGATGCTTTTGCCCCAGGAATATGTCGAGCGGCACGGGAGCAACGAGCCAGTTTAATTGTCATGGGATGGGGAAAACGCACGGGATTGCGGGCCAGATTATTTGGTAATGTTATCGATAGTGTGCTTTGGTCATCCCACTGTCCAGTCGCTGTCACCAGACTGGTGGAATCCCCAAAAAAAATCCAGCGCATTTTAGTGCCTATAGAAAACTTAATGTCACCAACGTTGCAACCTTTACATTTTGCCCAAATTCTTGCAGAAGCGAATCAAGCACAGGTGACAGTGTTAAACGTCTGCGAACGACGCACCAGTTCGAGTAAAATTGCTGCCAAACGTTCTCAACTAAAGTTATTAGTCTCAAAATTAGCACCATTAAATCCACCAGATATTCAAATCATCGCCCACGACAATGTCGCTCAAGCAATTCTGCAAGCAGCAAGACTTTACGATCTAGTTGTATTACCCTTCATTCGCAACAGAACCATACCAGGTGGCTTGGCAATCAGCGATGTTACAACCCAACTTGCCAGACAACTAAGTTGCTCTATCGTTATGCTGGGCGAACCCCAACGCGGACAACCCGTAATCCTTCCAACCGGAGTTGCAAATACTACTGCAATTGTTTAAATACAATAAATTTCCTATAACTATTCGCTTTGGCAAGAACTCCTCATTACTATATAATCCGCCAAGTCAAGATCGACGGGTATTGCTGTTTATAAATTTTGTCGTGAATACAGGCTTTGAAAATAACAATACCCAAGTTTGGGATTGTCAAGATGACGAGAAATTCTGTAATTAATGAGACAATCTTATTGAGTATTTTTCACATTTGGTAGCTACTTGTTGTCGTAAATATCGCTACTTGAATATATACAGTTAGAACAATCCTAAAGTTTAAAGATTTTGTAAATCTTTAATCTAGCTTCATATTAGGGCAACAATAATTTGTTATTTTGCTAATGGCATTTACCAAAACTCAGTAGTGAGAGTGTAGCTAAAATAGTAAGTGTTTGTTTACTATTTCCAACAAGTTTCTGACAAAGTATATTTTTGATGAATTTTTGATTGAAGGCTGGGTACTCTAGTAACAAGCGCAACTGCGATTGCAAATATCTCTAAACGTAGGAAAAGTATGAGAATTTTGGTGACGGGCGGAGCTGGGTTTCTTGGTTCCCATCTTATCGATAGATTGATGACTGCTGGACACGAAGTCATTTGTTTGGATAACTTTTATACGGGTAACAAGCGCAATATCCTGCAATGGATAGGTCATCCGTACTTTGAACTCATCCGCCACGACATCACAGAACCAATTCGCTTAGAAGTTGACCAAATATACCATTTAGCTTGTCCAGCATCTCCCGTACATTATCAGTACAATCCTGTAAAAACGGTGAAGACAAATGTCATGGGAACCCTAAACATGTTGGGCTTGGCAAAGCGTGTCAAAGCAAGATTCTTTTTAGCATCTACTAGCGAAGTG
Source organism: Calothrix sp. NIES-4101 (assembly GCA_004296455.1). GTDB lineage: Bacteria > Cyanobacteriota > Cyanobacteriia > Cyanobacteriales > Nostocaceae > Brunnivagina. The sequence goes on along the minus strand of AP018280.1, from coordinate 372,113 downwards.
TATGGCGACCCGGATATTCATCCCCAGCATGAAGAATATCGGGGTAATGTCAATCCAATTGGCTTACGGGCTTGCTATGACGAAGGTAAGCGGATTGCTGAAACTTTGACGTTTGATTATTATCGCCAGAACAAAGTTGATATCAGGGTTGTTCGTATTTTCAATACTTACGGTCCGCGAATGCTGGAAAATGATGGTCGGGTTGTGAGTAATTTTATTGTTCAGGCTTTGCAGGGTAAACCCCTAACTGTATATGGAGATGGTTCGCAAACCCGTAGTTTTTGCTACGCTTCCGACTTAATCGAGGGATTTATTCGATTAATGAATAGCGACTACGTTGGTCCTGTAAATATTGGTAATCCTGGTGAGTATACGATTTTGCAACTGGCAGAAGCTGTGAGAGATATGGTGAATCCGAGCGCAGAGATTAATTTTGAACCTCTACCTTCTGATGATCCCCGTCGTCGCCGTCCTGATATCACCAAAGCAAAAACATTGTTAAATTGGGAACCTACTATTCCTTTACAAGAAGGATTAAAACTGACCATCGAAGATTTCCGCGATCGCATGAATAAAAATACTGATTCGGTAATTCTTAGCAGTCGCAGTTAGTAAAGACCTGTGACTGGGAACCATAATATTGGCGAAACAAGTGGCAAATCTCTTGATGATTTGTCTGATTTGATACTACCCCTATTGTAGAGCGAGGATTGGAACGAATGCGTGTTTGTGTAATTGGAACTGGTTATGTTGGCTTGGTAACGGGTGCTTGCTTGGCACATATTGGACATGATGTTATTTGTATTGATAACAACGAAGAAAAAGTCAAAATCATGAAATCTGGGCAGTCGCCGATTTTCGAGCCGGGACTATCAGAAATCATGCAGTCGGCAATTCAATCGGGAAAAATTGAATTTTCTACTGATATTGCTGCGGGTGTTGCCCACGGCGAAATTTTGTTTATTGCGGTTGGAACTCCACCACTACCTACAGGTGAAAGCGATACACGCTATGTTGAAGCTGTTGCTCGTAGTATTGGTGCCAACCTCAATGGTGGTTATAAAGTTATTGTAAATAAATCGACAGTACCCATCGGTTCCGGTGACTGGGTGCGGATGATTGTACTGGATGGTATTGCTGAACGTCAGAAACAACTGGTAACAGCAGGTAGTGCCCCCGCAGAACGTTTACCTGAATCTCCTGAATTTGATGTTGTCAGTAACCCTGAATTCTTGCGCGAAGGTTCAGCTGTATATGACACCTTCAATCCCGATCGCATTGTTTTGGGTGGTAATAGCAAAAGAGCGATCGCATTAATGCAGGAATTATATGCACCGATTGTTGAGCGCCAATTTGCAGAAGATAAATCTTTACCTGCCGTACCTGTACTGGCAACTGATCTGAGTTCGGCGGAAATGATTAAATATGCCGCGAACGCTTTCTTAGCAACCAAGATTAGTTTTATTAATGAAGTTGCTAACATTTGCGATCGTGTTGGTGCTGATGTCACTCAAGTGGCTAAAGGTATTGGCTTGGACTCCCGCATTGGTGGTAAATTCCTCAATGCTGGTATTGGCTGGGGTGGTTCCTGTTTTCCCAAAGATGTATCTGCGTTGGTACATACAGCAGATGATTACGGTTACGAAGCGCAATTACTCAAAGCTGCTGTTAGTGTTAACGAACGTCAGCGCTTAATTGCTCTTGAAAAACTTCAGCAAGCATTAAAAATTCTCAAGGGTAAAACTGTTGGTTTACTAGGTTTAACCTTTAAACCTGATACCGACGATTTACGCGATGCACCTGCACTGAATCTCATCGAACAACTTAACCGTTTAGGCGCAAAAGTAAAAGCGTACGACCCAATTATCTCTCAAACTGGAATGCGCCACGGTCTTTCTGGTGTGCTGGTGGAAACTGATGCTGAACGTTTAGCTGACGGTTGCGATGCCTTGGTATTAGTCACTGAGTGGGAACAGTTCAAAAACCTAGATTACACAAAAATGGCTAAATTTATGAGCCATCCTGTAATTATCGATGGTCGTAACTTCCTGAATCCTGAAACAATGCAAAAAGCTGGCTTCCAATATGTTGGAGTTGGTCGTTAAGAGTTAAAGGTAGTAACTCTAGCTTTTTTAATTGCAAACTGTACCAAAAAATTACGATGCCGCTAATCCCCAATTGGCGGCATTTGATACTTAAACATCTTCTAAGAAAAAGATATCAGTGTTGTGCCAGAAATTATGAATAAGACAGCAGATATGTAAGAGAGCATTTATAGAGTAAATATGCAGCCCGAACAACATTTGCTGTCTTTGGTTAGGCTTCTATATCAAGCTAACTATTTCAGTTGTAACTCTGCCTCACCCACAACTTGTTCTCCTGATTCACCTAAAACTCGTGAGTAGAATAATCCTGCCAATATTGCACCAAAAATGGGAGCCACCCAAAACATCCATACTTGCCTAAACATTTCTACTCCAGCGAAGATTGCAGGACCAGTGCTACGGGCAGGATTAACGGATGTGTTGGTGATTGGAATACTAATCAAATGAATCAGTGTCAGTGCCAAACCAATAGCAATTGGCGCAAAGCCTTTGGGGGCACGACCATCTGTTGACCCTAAAATGACAATTAAAAAAATGAAAGTCAGTACAACCTCTGCAATGAAGCAAGCAACCAGTGAATAACCTCCAGGAGAGTGTACTCCAAAACCATTTGTTGCTAGTGGATTAGAACCAGAAAGTGTAAATCCTTCTTTACCAGCGGCAATTACATAAATTAGACCTGCGGCGATTATTGCTCCTAATACTTGGGAAACAATATATGGAAGTAATTCAGACCCAGGAAAACGTTTTCCTGCCCACAAACCAAATGATACAGCTGGGTTAAGATGACAACCAGAGATATGACCAATTGCATAAGCCATAGTCAACACTGTGAGACCAAATGCCAAAGAAACGCCTACGAAACCAATTCCTAATGCATTGGTTTTTGCATCTGGAAAAGCCGCCGCAAAAACAGCACTTCCACATCCACCAAGAACTAGGACAAATGTCCCCAGAAATTCTGCGAGGCAACGTGTAAAAAGTGATATCATTATTCACTCCGTATTTTACTCAATTTTTAATGGCTTATTTAGTTTTAATTTCGTGCCATTTGGTCTAAATCTCTGTCTATATTTTCACAGCAACATCTTTAAAATTAATAATTTTGTGATGTAAGTATATAGAACAGAAATAAGAAACTGATAGGTTGATCAATTCAGTATTGTAGATTTAACAATCTGTCTTAGCAACGGCGAATTAAACTCAATTGAAAATAATGTCATATGATCTGACGATTTCTTATAAGAAAACATCTATCCCAAGATAGATTTTCTTCTATTTAAAAACTTATTTAAAAATAGTTAACATAAATATTTAATATAAATACATAGTAGCTGAAATTTTAAACCCAAAAGATATAAAGTTACTAAATTCGTGATATTGTAACAAATCTAACTACGCTAATCATAAAATTAAGTATTAACAATATCATCACTTTGCCGATTTATATATGTTAGGTAATCAGTTCTGAAAGCCTTTAATAAAATTCTGCCAACCCCTGAATCAAATTTTAAAACAGGGTGGGAGCACCCACCCATTAAACTACACCTTAAATTTCTCGGTAATTCGTCGCATTGCCTCCTCGACATTCTCCCGACTGTTGAAGGCAGAAATACGGAAATAACCTTCACCCGCAGCACCAAAACCGGAACCAGGCGTGCCAACTACATTGGCGGTATTTAGCAATTTATCAAAGAAATCCCAACTGGAAAGATTATTAGGTGTTTTTAGCCAAACATAAGGTGCATTGACTCCACCATATACTTGAATCCCCGCAGCCGTTAATCTCTCGCGGATAATTTTGGCATTCTCCATGTAGAAGCTCACCAAAGCTTTGGTTTGGGTTTTTCCCTCAGGGGAATAAACCGCTTCTGCACCACGCTGAATAATATAAGAAACCCCATTAAATTTTGTTGACTGACGACGATTCCAGAGTTTCCACAACTCCACATCTGTACCATAAGCAGATTTGGCTGTTAGGGTTTTGGGTACTACTGTTAATGCACAACGAGTTCCAGTAAAACCGGCATTCTTCGAGAAGGAACGAAATTCGATCGCACAATCTCTCGCACCTTCAATTTCATATATCGAGTGCGGTAAACTAGGGTCGGAGATAAATGCTTCGTAAGCTGCATCAAAGAAGATAATTGAGCCGTTTGCCTTAGCGTAGTCTACCCAAGCTTGTAAATGTTCCTTAGTTGCGGTTGCGCCTGTGGGGTTATTGGGAAAGCACAGGTAAATCAAATCGACTTTTTCTGTCGGTATCTGTGCGGTAAAGTTATTTTCGGCAGTGACAGGTAGATATACTAAACCTTCATATTCCCCTGCTTCATTGGCATCACCCGTATGTCCCGCCATAACATTTGTATCTACATATACGGGATAAACTGGATCGGTAACGGCGATTTTATTGTTATCACCAAATATATCGAGGATATTACCGTTGTCGCATTTAGAACCATCCGAAATAAATATTTCCGATGCGTCGATATCACAACCCCGTGCTTGGAAATCATTTTTAGCGATCGCTTCCCGTAACCAAGCATAACCTTGTTCGGGACCATAACCTTTAAATCCGTTTCTAGTGCCCATCTCTTCGACTGCTTTGATCATTGCAGTTCGGCAAGCTTCTGGCAATGGTTCAGTTACGTCACCAATACCCAAGCGAATTACTTTGGCATCTGGGTTAGCTTCTGCAAATGCATTCACTCGTCTGGCAATTTCGGGGAAGAGGTAGCCAGCTTTGAGTTTGAGATAATTATCGTTAATAGTAGCCATTTTGCTGAGTTGAGTGCGGATTTAAGAAAACACCTAAAGATTAAAGTTTACCGTGCTTCGCAATCCCTAGATACAGCGTTTTTAATTTGAGTATTGATGTGGATGGGAGTTCACAAACTTAATCTCGCCACAAATCCAACTTAAGTTGCGTGTGGCAGTCTAAATAAATCCCTAGCAGGAAATTTTGAGGCGACACATTATATCTTGATTAGGATTTACGCAACTGGAATAACGTTTTGTTCATAGTCAGCGATTTATCGCTGATTCTCGGCACTACAGTGTTTGTTACGAACTTCAATGTCTATTTACCTGGCGAGACTTCCTCCACTCATAACATAAATATTTTTGCACTACTACTACTCTCAGTTTGTCAGTATTTTTTTAGGCTTATCCTTCCATCACTTTATCATCGGTGTAATTTTGCCAAGCTAATTTAAAGCAGCAATCAAACTTTTCCATGAAAAACTACTAACAAACACGAAACTTCATAATCGTTACTTAAGTGAGAGTAGTTTTTTCATGAGTGATCGCTCATTAATCTTAAATTTTATTCAATACACGTATATTCAATCAGTAAGCTGATAATGACAGGATACGTTTTAGACATTAATTTTGCCGAGAGAAAAAACAGTATAAATCACATGATGAATGTATTTGACGTATTGCACAATAGATTCATCCAGGTACGGAAAGCTTCGTTACACGTAACTTACCTTTAACGATGCTTTGATTCGCAATTTCCTAACATTTAAGTTCAAGATTAAGTAAGCAATTAATCATGAATTTAATTGTGAAATCTCTAAATGTTCATCGACATTGAAAACATAATTTAGTGTATTCAGCCTGTAAAACCTATTTTTAGGTCAGTGTCTTCTATCAGCCAATCAAACATTACATATAAATATCATAAAATACAAATGAAACTCGCACAAGTCATCGCTTCCGTCAGCTTAGTAATTGGTTCAGTTGTTGTGGCTTCTAACTCTGCTCAAGCCGCAAGTTTTACATCTAAATGTAAACCAAAAAACAGATGCAAAAGCTGATATTCTTTTGCAGTCTATTACCCAAAACGGCACAACATTTAAGGATTTTACCTATGTCTCAGAAGTAAAATCATTGAAAAACACACCTAGAACAAAGGATGCAAATAGTGGTGCTGCAAGCACGGATAGAGGTGATAATGCAACTGCTCCTATTAGTGCTTCTGAAGACCCAGATAGAAATGAATTAGCAAAATTTTTGGGTAATAACAATTTAAATAATATTGTAGATACTGAAGATAGCGGCATGTTTGAAATGGATTTAATTTTCACAAATGCTATTTTTGGTAATAAGCAAGGAACTGATAGTTTATTCTTCTGGGAGAGAGGAATGAACAGTGACTTATTAATTCAAGGCTTCGATAACACAGGAAAACTAATTGGTAATAGTTTGAAGCTATTACGCAAAAACCAAACCAGTGCTGATTTTTCAATTGACACAAAAGAAATTGGTAGTGCTCAAAAGGTAGGTAATTGGGGAGTCAGTCTTGCACAATTAGGTGTAAACTCATTGAGTGGGATTCGAGTTATTTCTGAAGGTCAAGCTTTTAACGGTCCTGACTTTAAGTTAATTGCGAGAACAGGGGTATCAGTACCCGAACCCGGAATGGTTCTCAGTCTTGGAACTGTAGCTGGAGTTGCTTTCTTACGTCGTAAACAAAATTCTGCAATTAAAGCTGCTAAATAAGGATTATGTAGCTATCAGTTATAGCTTGTAAACATTTGCTCAGTATTTGTTAATTTAGCGGGATGGTATCTTCTGTCCCGCTAAATTTGTGTTAGGAGGTAGGCAAAAAGATTCATTTCTGTTATGTGTGAGTTCTATTCATTAGAGGTCTCCACAGAATAATTGATCCACTAATAAGGGATGATAGAAAAAGGGTAATTAAACGTCAATATCCGGTTGTGACATTGATAAAAAAAGTTTACTCCACAGAAGTTAAACTCACAACTGAGGCTATGGCAGAAGTTGAAAAACAAATCCTTCGTTTTCCGCATCTCAAAAAATGGTTTGTTGAAATTTTTGCGAAACCCGGCTCGTCATAGGATCATCTTTTTTGTGGAGTTCTCTTATTAAAAAATCACAATCTTTTTTGTGTGCAATCCCAATCTCAGTCTGAATTTTAGGTCTAATTTTAACTCATCAACTATGTTGATGTTGCCAATACTTCTACTATTGTTTGTACTAGTTGCTCAAGATTGACAGGTTTGACAAAGTAGTGACTAGCACCTAGCTCAATTGCCCTTTCTTGATCAGTTTTAAATGCAAATGCAGAAACTATAATTACTGGAATCTGAGAATAAATTGATTTCTGCTTAATTTGTTTCAAAACCAAATAACCATCTGTTTCAGGTAATTTTAAATCTAGTAGGATTAAATGTGGCTGAAAATCATCTAACGTTGTAAAAACATCCGAGGCATCTGGTAGGCTTTTGACATCATATCGAAAATACGACAAGTAATCACTCAAAAACATCCGATTAATATCATTGTCTTCTATGATTAATAATCGTGCTTGTGGAGATGAATCAGATAATTTATGACTTTGAAGTAATTGCGCTGTCATTTCTACCTATTCTGTTAGGCTAAAATTCAACGATAACTACTAGAATCGCTTCGCTTGGGTTGTACTCTGAGAGTAATAAGCAAGCTAAATAATTACGACTATGTCAGCGTTTCGAGAATTGTAGGTGGATGGTTATCTTTTATACTAAACAATAGTAACTCATATTATCAGCTTCAGCAAAATTTCAATTTCTCAACTTTAAACTAGCGCTTTTTATGATTTGCCTACAGATTTTAACTTAGATTTGAATATTCTTTTTTGAGTTCCAAAAACACAAAATACCATGATTAAAGCTATTGCAGTTCTGGGTTCGGAAACTTTGCGTTTGGGTGGGGCTTGAGGCAATTTCAGGCGACTTAGATAAGGTTGAGTGTAAATTCGCTTGGCTGGAGAGGATTTATGGGGTTTTGTTGATTCAAGATGATACAAATAAATTATTTTGCCATCGATTCTTTCCTCTGTGACTGTACTTGCTTTTTGGACTTGGCTAATGGTATTTTCTGCTTCTGCAAAAAAATGACGTTGAATTTGATTCTTGCTGTTGTATTTTTTGCCAAGTATGCCCTGCAAACGCGGTGGCAATTTTAAAGCTTCGTTTTTGACTGAAAATTTCGATGAATCCACTGATTGTTGATATTCTTCTTCATGTGGAATATTTTTAAGTGATGTCGCGCTTACTGGGATAGCGTTGATTGTGCTAACCAGTGCGAAAGTCAATATGTTGGCGCTAATTTTGCTAATCTGACTGATTATCACTGACATGCATAACTATCCCTTGACTAATATCAGCTAGTTATAAAATCTTGTATTCTGTGTAACACTAATTTATCAGTATTCTTGTAGTTTAACTTGGGATTACTGGAAATTAAGAATACACCAATAAACTTTTCGTGAAGTTGGTATAAAGAATTTACAAAAGCATCATTCATAGAGTTAGGGACTGGAAGCGGGAAGTCGAGAAGTGGTCAGATTGGAAATATTTAACACTTGTCGATTCCGTACTTCTGCTAGTGCAAAAATTCGGCGATACGTTCAACAGCGATTTCGAGAATTGATGGGTTGTGAACAAGGGCAAAGCGAACATAACCTTCACCAGATTTACCAAAACCGGAACCAGGAGAAACTGCAACACCAGTTTCCTTAACAAGTTTGGTGCAAAAATCGACTGAGTTATGAGTCCAAGGCGCTGGTAATTTTGCCCAAACATACATGGTGGCTGGGGGTGTGGGAACTTCCCAACCAATATGATGTAATGCAGCAATAAAAGTATCACGACGTTGGCGAAAAATATTAACGCCTGCATCAACACCTGTTTGGCTGCCAGTTAAAGCTGCGATCGCACCATTTAAAATTCCTTTATATTGGTTAAAATCGACTGCGGCTTTGACTTGTCGCAAGGCTCGAATTAATTCGGCATTCCCAATGGCGTATCCAATCCGGAAACCGCCCATATTATAAGACTTAGAAAGAGTGAAAAATTCAATGGAAATACTTTTTTCCCTGTCAGCTTGGAGAATTGACGGAACTCCTTTACCCTCAAAAATTAAATCGACATAGGGAAAGTCATGGACAAGAACAATATTATGTTTTTGGCAGAATCTGACAGCTTCTTCAAAAAAGGCAAGGGTAGCGATCGCAGTTGTGGGATTATGGGGATAACTCAATACCATCATTTTTGACTTGGCGACAATCTCATCGGGAATGTCCGCAAATACTGGTAAAAAATGATTTTCTGCTAGTAGTGGCATTGTGTATATTTGCCCAGATGCTAGATAAACACCACCAACATGGGAAGGATAACCAGGATCGAGGAGTAAGGCATAATCGCCAGGATTGAGAATCGCCAGTGGTAAATGTGCAGTTCCCTCTTGAGAACCAATTAGCGGTAATACTTCAGTTTCGGGATTAACGGAAATACCAAATTTTTGTTCATACCAAGTTGCCGCAGCTTGGCGAAATGCCTGTGTTCCGTGAAATAGTAAATAGCCGTGGGTACTAGGGTCATGTAAAGATTGCGCGATCGCATCGATGACATGATTTTCTGTGGGTAAATCGGAAGAACCCAACGATAAGTCAATTAAATCTCGCCCTGCCGCCAAAGCTGCTGCTTTTGCAATATCCATATCGGCAAAAACATTTGATTGCAGGGGTTGTAGGCGTTGTGCGAACTGCATTTTTTTTTGGGAATTGGAAGTAGGTAATGGGTATTGGGCATTGGCTAGTGGGTATTGGGCGTGATTCTGTGTCCCTTCCCCGATTAACCAATACACCAATTACAAATAACTAATTTAAATTAGCCTCAATAAAACTCAATAGCTTCTCTTTACCGATCGCACCTTCAGTTGCAGCTAACAATTGACCATCGCGAACCAAGCGAAATGCAGGCACTCCTTCGACTTGATATTGTTTAACAGTGAGGGGGTTAGGATCAACTTCCATTTTGACAATTTTCAGGCGATCGCTAAAGTTACTTGCTGCTGTGTTAATCACTGGAGCCATTAACTTACAAGGACCACACCAAGAAGCCCAAAAGTAAACTAATACGGGCTGCTCGGATTTTAAAACTTCTGTTTCAAATTCTGTATCTGTAATGGTAATTACACCCGTACTCATTGCAGTCTCCATTCAGGCGGCTTTTTCAAACTCAATACACACAATACTGTATCGTAATCTGTTACTGCGAAACCACTCAAGGACAAATTTTTGACTTTTTTCAGTCAATAAAGAAAAATATAAGTTTGGGAATAGTTACTTTTTAATAATTTTGACATTTCCCACAGCCTGTTATCTTAAATCTTGATGGCGCTGGGCTGAGAAGAAAATCCAACTTTTATTGATTCAAAATGCTGAAAAAGTTTTGTTTGTTGAGATTCTTACTACTACCTGGCTATTTCATCGCTACTATTTCCGTTTCTGCACAGGTTCCCAAAGCTGCTCCTGTTGTTAAGGATGTGACTTCGTTGGAGAAGCAGCCAGCAACAACTCAGAACCCAAATAACTCGGATTCTCTCAAACAAAGGTTACTTGAATTAAAGCAGCAGCAAAATGCCAACGCGGAAAAACCACAAAAACTAAATCGTCTGGAAACGAGATGGCGGAAATTTAAGCAAGAATTAGATGTTTTGTTTGGGTTATAGACAAAATCCCACAACATAATGCATATTGCGGGATTTTTGAAAATTAAATTTAATAATTCTTTACCTACATTTGGTCTAATTGCTTGCGAAGTGCTTCCAATTCGGCATCAACAACTTCTTCCGTTTTGGGCGCAGATGCGGCTGGTGGATTTGGGGGTGTTGTCGGCGTTGTCGCTGTAGTGTCTCCAGTCAATTGGGGCTGATTTACCGGGGCTGCTGGAGCAAGAGAAAGTTTGAGGGCTTCGAGTTCATCATCAACATCGCTACTAGCTTCTAACCTCGCGAACTGACTATCCAAATCGGTACTAGCTAGCTCTCCGATTGATTGAGCGCGTGCCTCCTGCATCAATACTTTTTCCTCCATCCGCTCAAAAGCTGACATGGCGCTATTGGTATTCATACCGCGCACCATACCTTGGAGTTGTTCCTGTGCCTTGGCTGCGGTAATTCGAGCTTTGAGCATTTCTTTCTTGGTTTTAGCCTCGGAAATTTTGCTCTCTAGCTGAATTAAGTTGCGTTTGAGACCTTCGACTTGGACAACTTGTTGATCTAAACTGGCTTTGAGTGCGGTAGAAGATTCGTTAAAAGTTTTTTTACGTTCTAATGCTTGACGAGCCAGATTCTCGTCACCTTTTTGCAGTGCTAGTTGCGCGTTACGCTGCCATTTGTTAACTTCGTTCTGGGCATCAGTGTATTGCTTTTCGGTGCGTTTTTGTGCTGCGATCGTCTGAGCAACCCCTTGACGCAGCTGAACCAAATCTTCCTGCATTTCTAGGATAGCTTGTTCGAGCATTTTTTCGGGGTCTTCAGCCTTACTCACCATATCATTGAGGTTGGCACCGACAACTCTTTTAATCCGATCAAATAAACCCATAATTTTTTTCCTTTGAGATTTACGCGCTAGTTTTGCAGTTTGCTTTTTTACTATTTAATAACTACCTATTTAAATTTAATCCTTCCGGCTTGGTTCGTACCCCCATATCCATATATTCCTAAGATATGCTCCTGAATCCCCATTTGCCCATTGTGGGTTACTCCATACCTTTTTCTTTGTTTGGTAGCTTAGGCAACTCTTGCCCCCGATTGTTTGCTAATTCGGCTTTCATGGCAGAAAGCTCATCATCTATGTTCTCACCAGATGCTAAGGCTATAAATTGATTATCTAAATTGTCTGTACTTGTAATTGAAAGTACTTCATTTTGTGATTCTAATTGTACAATTTTATCTTCAACACGTTCAAAAACCCCAGTGCTGGTGGTTCCCGAAAGTTCACCCATAAGTTCTTGAAGTCGCAGAGATGCTTGTGCTGAACGGGCACGAGCGATATACATGTCCTTTTTGTTTTTCACCTCAGCAATTTTCAATTCGAGCGATCGCATGTCTTTTTTTAGTGTAGCGACTACAGTACTTTGTTGCCCGATTTGGTGATTTAAAGTGTTGGCAGTATCTTGGTAGGATTTACGTTTACTCAGGGCTTCGCGGGCTAGGGGTTCGTTACCTTGCTGGAGAGCTAGTTGAGCGCGTCGATACCATTCCTCGGCGGTGGATTGGGCGTTTGCGGCTTGACGTTCGGTACGTTTTTGAGTGGCGATGGCGCTAGCAACTGCTTGTCGGAGTTGGATGAGATTATCTTGCATCTCCATGACAGTTTGCTCCAGAACCTTCTCTGGGTCTTCTGTATTTGACACCCAACTGTTAACATTAGCGCGTACAACCCGCGAAATGCGATCGAAAAAGCTCATATCCACCTCCAGAAAAAGTAATGAGAATTAGTGCTGGGTTAATTAGTGTTGCGTAATTAGTAATTATCTCCAGTTTAGAAGTAGTGAGAAGAAGGAAGAAGAAAAAGGAGAGAAAAAAAGACAAAAAGCAGAAACTCTTAACTCAGCACTCAACAATGCTTTTTACTCTCCCTTAAGGTTGACGAATTCTCGCATTAATTCCCTTGGATTTCATTTCATCAAGTAATCTTTGCGCTCCTTGTTTATCTTTCATTGCACCCAGGAGTACTAACTTTTTATCATCTGATAAGTATGCATCTTTAACTACTTTGCGGGCATTAGCCAAAGCATTCGGGTCATTATTCTCAATCACTATATGATAAAAACCATCCGCAGAAGGCTTCGCTTCGTCAATAGATACTCCTTCTACCTGTGCTGGTGACGGAGAAACGGCAGTTGTTGGTACTACTGGTGCGACTGGTGCTGGTTGTTGTGGAGCTTGCTCGGTGGGTATTTGGTTTTGGGGTATTTGGTTTTGAATAGCGGGAGGATTTTCTGGTGTTGTTGGAATTGAGCTTGATTTTGGTTTTAAACCAACAACATCATTAGGATTATTAACTTCAGGAAATTCTTCTCTTGCTAAATTTGGATATTTCGGTAAAGCTCTGACTTCTGCTGGGGTTTGCCCACTATTTTCAGTCGTAACAGTATTTTCTTGACTGCTAGTTGTGTTATTACCTTTCCCTAGTCCTCCATTCAATCCGAATGGTAAGCTTCTATTCAGAATTGCATATGCCAAGATGAAACTTGCCGCTAATAATAACAGAATCGAACCAATACCTAAAGGAGAGAGAAGACTATCGTTATTTGTTTTTGATCGTTTTTCCTCTGGGGATGTTTCTTCGGTGAGGCTTCGTAGTAGTGCTTCTGATGATTCGAGATAGTCATCAGGCTGGCTGGTAGGTGGAACTTCAATTTCGCTGTTATTTGGCTCAGTTTTTGGCTTGTCTGCTGGGACTATATGGCTAGGGACAATACTGCTGCTTGACGACGGGATATCTGATGTCGTCGGCAAACCAGTATTTACACCATTATCCGCCACTTTGGGGATTGGTGGAGGCGGTGGAGGAGTAGGGATTTCTGGTACATACGTTAGGGACGGGGAAGAATAGATTTGAGGAGTTGGAGCCGCAGCATTTTCCAATTCTGAGCCTTCTGCAATCTCATGCTTACTACTTGTAACTGTAGAAGTCGCATATTGTGCTTGACTCGCATGGGAATTGACTGGTTGGGCTTGGTTCGATGTTCTAGATGTACCACGCATTCGCCGGTATCTGGCTAATTCGCGATCAAGTTGCACTTCTAAACTAGCCAGTGCGGCTGCAAGTGCTGGCTTTAAATTAGGTGTTCTCGAAAATTGACTACCCGAATGCATCAGGGGATTTTGACTCATTGCCTGTTTGCCTTCAACCTATGATTACCAGATTTAGATTTACTGCTGATGCTAAACCATTGCTGGAGCGACTGTTGCTCTAGCATATAGTGTCACAATGGGGTCGTATTGGATGAATAAGACTGGGATATATTGTAGTGATAATACTAGCGAAAATTACCACAGATATTGTGTATCGCCAAGCTGCAATTTTCGCACTTCGGTAAACAAAATGTCTTTAAAATCGGTAAATGACATTGTCACTATTTTAAAAGCTAAGGCTGTATTACAGGAACCGCCTTTACAGAACTTGCTGCGATGTTGGCATGAAATCGTTGGAGATACGATCGCACTTCATACCCGTCCTGTCGCTATTCAACGCTCTGTGCTGCGTGTAGCGACTTCTAGCGCTGCTTGGGCACAAAATTTGACTTTTGAACGTCAGCGCTTACTCATTCAAGTTAATCAAAGATTGGCGACTCCTGTTGGTGAGATTCGCTTTTCGACGGCTGAGTGGCACATTTCTCCAATCAGCAAGGAAAAGCAAGAAGTAGCCCTCACGAGTCAACACCCAAGTTATTTGGGCGAAGCAATTAATTTAAGCGATCGCATTTCCAAAGATACCTCCATAGCATATGGTGAACAACCCATAACTAAAGTTACAACTAAAGTTACAAATACAAATGATGCCTTTGTTCGCTGGGCAAGTGCCGTCAAAAGGCGATCGCACAAATTACCACTTTGCCCTGAATGTCAATGTCCGACTCCCCAGGGAGAAATTCAGCGATGGCAAGTCTGTGCGTTATGTGTAGCGAAAAGATTTTAGTTGAGTATGGGTATTAGTGATTAGCCAGAACTAAGTACTTCTAAACAATCCCCAATCACCCATCTCCAAAAATTATTAACAATCCCCAAAATTTATATCTTTTGGATGAGGAATAAAATCAAGGTAAATTTATAGCAGTTTATTTTTCTTTGATCCCAATTTGTTTTACCTGTCCTTAATCTAGAAAAAAAATTGTATGTATCGTTTTTGTAATCAAAAGATTGAAAAATATGACACAAATCTAAAAAGAATATAAAGCTCATTTTTTGTTCGGGATCGCGAAAACGTTTACCAAATAATGATTTATTGGCTGTTATCCGTATTTATATCTAGTAAGAAAATAAATGACAATAAATGACGGAAACTATGCCTAAATGGCGCTCAACATGAAGAACATCAAATTCGTGACTTCTGCCTGTAAATATTGCCGCTACTACAATCCAGAAGGTCGTCGTGGCGGCAATTGTCAGCAACTAGGGGCACCAGTTTTAGGACATTGGAAAGCTTGCTCTTTAGCTCTCCCACCTTTTGCTCCATCGTGGGAAACTTTGGAAGATGTTTGGAGTTTGCCGGAACGTAAGCTAGTTGTAGCTTCAGGAATTAATCACCACAAGGTAGTCATGAAGGAGTTGCCCAGAACAAGCGCCAGCGTGCAAGTACAGGAAGCTTTAAATAATGTTGAAATGTCGAATGCCGAGACTGTAGCCGTTTAATGTTTTGATTATGGTTCGATTTCAGTAAATATTTTCGTAATTACAGTCTAATTTAGGGTCTGAACCCTTGATAACTCATGAGTTTGGTGACTTGGCATTCGTTGTTTCAGCTTTTGATTTTATTTAGCAGAATATTTAACAATTTGACAGATTTTCTAGAAGTCGCACCTAGGGTAGAAAGGCGCGATTTCTTATTATGTTGGGGAAATTAGTGTTGGCAGAACTAAGGTAGCCAGGGGAAGGAACGAAAATCGGGCTGACGCTTTTCTAAAAATGCCTGTTTTCCTTCAGCACCTTCTTCTGTCATGTAATAAAGCAAAGTTGCATTTCCCGCCAGTTCTTGTAAACCTGCTTGTCCATCGCAGTCAGCATTAAATGCGGCTTTGAGACAACGAATAGCAATTGGACTTTTTTCTAAAATTTCTTGTGCCCATTGAATACCCTCAGCTTCCAGTAGCTCGACGGGTACTACAGTATTTACTAAACCCATTTCTAAAGCTTGTTTAGCATCATATTGGCGGCAAAGAAACCAAATTTCTCGGGCTTTTTTCTGTCCGACAATGCGAGCAAGGTAGCTAGCGCCAAAACCACCGTCGAAACTACCGACTTTTGGTCCTGTTTGCCCAAAAATGGCATTATCTGCCGCAATTGTTAAGTCACAAATTAAATGGAGTACATGTCCGCCGCCAATTGCGTATCCCGCCACCAAGGCAATGACAACTTTGGGCATGGAACGAATCAGGCGTTGTAAATCTAAGACATTTAAGCGGGGTGTACCTGCATCATCAATATAACCTGCATGACCTCGCACACTTTGGTCACCACCGGAACAAAAGGCATATTTACCATCAGTATGGGGGCCATAACCAGTAAATAAAACAACACCGATGGTAGTATCTTCACGAGCGTCAAGAAAAGCATCGTAAAGTTCAAACACCGTTTTGGGACGAAAAGCATTACGTTTGTGGGGACGGTTGATGGTGATTTTGGCCATACCATCAGCCTTGTGATAGAGAATGTCTTCGTAGGTTTTAGGGGATTGCCAGTTAATTTGCATGGGGAATTTGCAGTCTCAGCTTGAGAATTCTACCTTATAGACTCTCTTCTTTCAGCATTTTTGCGATCGCCTATTATCCATTCTTCTGGGGTGAGACGACGGACATTTTCGAGGCGTTGAATTGCCCAGGTGTTATATTCTATACTCATGTCGCATCCCATCCAACGACGATTTAATTGTTCGGCAACTACTATAGTTGTGCCCGAACCGGAAAATGGATCGATAACTAAATCTCCTGGATTGGATGATGCCAACACAAATTTCCTCAATAATTCTTCGGGTTTTTGGGTCGGATGAGGTGTGGTTTCGCCCATCCCATTACAAGTAGTTGGCACCTCAAACACGTCTTTTGGTTTTGCACCCTTGGGATTTGGTGTCCAATTGTGACGTTTTTGCCATTTTCCCTGAGAGTAAGCACTCGTTGCGGCTTGGGGATGAGATGGATATTTTAATGTATGCGCTCCATAGGGAATTCGCACATCATCAATATTTAGTTTTGGGGTCTGGGATTTACGAAAATGAATTATACTTTCATGCGATCGCCCCCAATCGCTGCCGAAGTTAGCTTTATTTTTATAGTGCCAAATTAACCAGCGACAACTGTGGAAATACTTTGATGCGGGATGTTTTAAGTCGGCTAAAATTTCCGAAAAGCCACAAATGTAGAGAGAACCTGTTGATTTGAGGGTACGTGCAGCTTGGCTAATCCATTTAATCGACCATTCGATATATTTTTCTTGATTTTCAAAGTTGTCCCAATCTGCTTTTTTAATGTTGTATGGTGGATCGGCAAATATCAAGTCTACACTTTCAGTTTCTAGTGATGTCAGCCAGTCGATGGAGTCGCCTTGATATAGCTGCCCGTGGGGATGGGAATATTGGAGTTGAAACCCTTGTGTCATATCCAGTCCAGAATTAGTTATCATTAATTTTGCTCTGCGTCTCCTGCCTATCTCCCCATCTCCGCGTCATCTATTTAAAAAGCCTGATATTATGGTGCAATATTCGCCAAATTTTCCTTACGCCATTTAGCATCAGCCTTGCGATCGCTTCGTAATTCTAAAACGCGAATTCCTTGAGATGGTAATGGGTTGAGTTTGGCTTGTAAATCTTGCCAAGAAGTAATTAAATGATGTTCAACGCCATATGTAGTAAATAACTGAGCAAAATCAATATCTTGGGGTGTGGCAAATAATTCGGTAAATGGAGGTTCAAATTGGGCAATTGGTAGCATCTCAAAAATCCCACCACCATTATTATTGATCAAAATTATTGTTAGATGTCCGACAAATTTATTTCTGATTAAAAACCCATTTGTATCATGCAACAATGCTAAATCTCCCGTTAACATCACACTCGGTTGATGGCGGTGGGCAACTCCAAAAGCGGTTGATAAAGTCCCATCAATACCATTGGCACCGCGATTAAAAAAGGGTTGAATCCCCGCATGATTTGGTTTCCAAAAAAACTCCATATCCCGCACAGGCATACTATTAGCAATAAATAGCGGTGTTTTGGCTGGTAGAGTCTGCGAAAGTAACCAAGCCACTTTACCCTCAAAAAAATTATTAGTTGCTTCTAAAATGCGATCGCGATTTTTGCTAGTTATAGTTTCCGCTTGACACCAAGCTTCGAGATATTGTGATTTTGGATTTTCAGTTAATTGATAGGTGAATCTGTGGGCTAATTCACCAATACTTACCCGCAAATGTTCAGTTTTAAGGTGAAGAGAATCAAGATTGCGATCGCTTTTATCTATTACCCACATCAGTGGTTGGTGTTTCTGTAACCAAGTTCTCAATTCCTTACTGGTGGGCATTTCTCCAATTAAAATGACGACTTCCGGCGCTAATTCTGTGGCTAATTGGGGGTTGCGGAGAATCGAATCATAAGTAGAAATAAGATAGGGATTAAAATCGGCATAATTACGAACTGGGGAAAGTCCCTCCGCCAGCACCGGAAAATTCAAAAATTTGCTTAGTTGCGAAATCGCTGCACAGTATTCCTGTGATTGTTGCGGTTGGGCGATACCCGCAATCAGAATTCCCTGTCGGCAAGAAAGAGAGGAAAATAAACTTTCTCCATCAAGCTCAGCATCAATCTGAATACTTGTCTGTATTCCTGGGGAGGCAGGAGGGATAATGTGGGAGAAAAAATCTGCGGTTGCCAATTGGGATTCTACATGACTCAAATCTACCCCATCAGCAATCGGCGCAAGTGGATCACGCAAAGGTATATTTAAGTGTACGACACCAGCAACAGGTGCGAGTGATCGTCTCCAAGCATGAATTAGGGTTTGTCGCAAATATGCCAGCATCCCCAGTTCCGCAGATGGTAAAGCTAATTCTGTTTGCCAGTTAGGGTAATTCCCATAAAGTTTAACTTGATCGATTGTTTGTCCAGAATGGCATTCACGTAATTCTTGGGGTCTGTCTGCGGTTAATAATAATAAAGGTATGCAACTTTCTTTTGCCTCAATCACAGCAGGATAAAAATTTGCCCCCGCAGTTCCCGACGTACAAACCACCGCCACAGGTTTCCCAGTTACTTTTGCTCTTCCCAAAGCAAAAAAAGCCGCAGAACGCTCATCGAGAATCGAAATCACTTCAATTGTCGGTGCTTGTTGAGCAAATGCAACAGCAAGAGGAGTTGAACGCGAACCGGGACAAATCACTACACAATTTAATCCCAAGCGTTTTAAAGTTTCGGTGAGGACAAAAGCCCAAATTTCGTTTGTATTTCGGAAAGCAATCGACATTTTTGAGGGAGGAGAGAGTTTTTGTCAGGGCGTATTCCCCCTACTTTCCCACACTCTAAATCTTTTTTTGCAAATTTTCCGGACTGCTAGTGAGCGATCGTGTATTTCGATTTGTAGATACATCCACAACTTCTGTGTGTTCCTTATCTGATTCGTGGCTTTAAATAAATAACTAGTACTATTTAACTAGTACTAGTTAGACCGAAGTTAAATACAATTGCATAATTTTTATTGGTTCTTTTGTACTGATAAAAAATTTAACAAGACAATTAATTTTCAATTTAAATCTGAAATTTAAATATACCTTTAAATACTTATTTGAATTTTATGGGTTTCCTCTCTTACTAGAGACGCAGTGCGTCTCTTTTTTTGCTTTTTACATAACTTACTTTGCTTGTCTGCCAGAACCCGTAGTGTGCCTGAACCCAACAAGTGTCTAAAATTTTCTTGATTTTGATTGTTCGGCTTTTTGGATTCTCTGGTAAAAAATAATTTTCCTACTGCAATAATTTTGACTCATTTCCGGATTCGCTCTAGCCCCAATTGTAGTAATGGTTGTAACGAATTTTGCCAACTACAAACTTTAAGATATACCTACGAGGTGATTTTTATGTCTCAGAAACTACCTAATCCACCTTCTCGCCCAAAACCAATCAAGACAGAAAGAGGCTTTTCTGGTGGCAATAAACCGAAAAAACCATCACCCTAGTTTCATTTTTGTATTTTGCTTGAAGCTTTCTAATTATTGGAACAATAACTAAATAATTAGTTGCTGTAAATTACTATTAATTATATGATTTTGACGGTAAAAAGACGTATATTTCTATGTACGTCTTTTTGATTTTAACTCTTTTTTACATCGCTATATTTTTCTAAAGCTGAATTAAAAATAAATTAATTACTTCTTAATTTATGCTTCCATTTTAATTAAATTAGAGCTAATATTTTCCTTTGGGAATTACACATCGCATCCCGCTTTTAACCCCTACAGTATCACCTTGATAGCGAGGGATAATATGAATACTGGCGTGCATAACATTTTGTCCTGCATGTTTATTGACATTCATCCCAATGTTAAAACCATCTGGGGCAAACTCCTTATTTAAAATTTCTTGAATTTTATTCACCATTAACCAACAAGCTGATTGTTCTTTTAAAGGTAATTCAAAATAATTACTGACATGACGTTTAGGAATGACTAAGACATGACCTTTACTTAAGGGATAACCATCAAATATTGCATAGGTAGTTGCTGATTCGCTGAGTAATATCAAATGCTTATACGGATTACAAAATATACAATTATTAGATGAATGTCGCTGATTATTGTAATGAGTGTATTCGTAAATTTCACAATATTCATTAGATTTTATCGATTTAAATGGGAGCTTAACAATACATTGATATGTCGGCTTTTTGTGGACATAATGTTCTCTAAAACCCTCTTTTTTAATATCTCTTCTTACAGCAAAGTAGGCTTTACCTCCTGGCTTTAATAAATACGAAACTTCCATGAGAACATTTGCTTGTTCTTCAGGAAATAAAACATTTAAAACATAAAAACAAATAATTGTATCGAACTTAGCCTGAGGATATTGAGGGAAATAATATGGATCATAAGCTGTAATATCATATCCTTTTTTTTGCAATAATTTAACATCGTTTCCAAAGCCACAACCGAAGTCAAGAATATTTCCGATAAATAGATTTTTATCCAATAAAAATTGTGCAGGAGATGACAAAAAAACTCTTTCTATTGCTGTCAGGTGACTATATTTATTTTTTTGTTTTTTCATGAGGATAATCTGAAATGCTGAGACAAAGTTAATAAATGTGAATCAATGCAAAAGATAAATTCACTATATTGACACTTGCTACAGCAAAATATTATAGCCAAGCATTTGAAATTCGTCTCTTCACTCAAGTCTGTCAAATTAGAGCATTTACTACTATGCAACACCTGATTTCAAATTCAGTTGTGAGAATATCAACTGGAAAACTGACATCATTCTGAGTTCTGACAAGTGAGTTTTTCTGAAATCTACCCATGTCATCGTTTTACTTCAGCCAAAAGAAAGATGAGTTCATTTTTATTTGGAAATAATATAGCGAAAGGAAGTTCTGAAAATACAAAATTAAAATTATGCCTGCTTCGACTCCATTAAAAGGTACTGAATTAGTTGATTGTGCAAGAGCAAATGCAAATCAAGGTATTCAAACTGCTGCTTATTTGTGTGGTTATGGTGATGATTTAAATCAATTTGCCCAAGAGTTACGTATTGCTTGCGAAGAAATGAATTTACAAGTTAAGGAGTTAGCCGAATTAGTCACCGACCAAGATATGATATTAAATATAGGAACTGGTGAAATCGTAGCACCAGATACAGCATCACAATTATGATGTATGTGTCAGCGAGCATTATAGCCGATATTTTTTCATCAAGGGTACAGCGATTTGGTTTACCAGCAATTCTAAAAATAGCCAAATAAGTTTTCGCTGCAATGGTAAATGGTGGTGGTATACAGCACTGTATTCGATATTGCCAATAAAACCACGAAAGCGTTTAAATTCAGCAGCGCCCGAACTTTGATGCAGAATCAAGCCTTTTTTGCTTGCCTCTATGGTTAGTAATACCGATAGCATTCGATATAAGCCTAGTTGCTGGGGTAAACTGGTGTCATATCCCAGAATGGGAGTTGTCATCATGCCATTGACTATATAAAAACCAATTACACCATCTATTCTTCCTGCTTTTTTTAATGCTTGGAATTGCCAGATAGGGTTTTTCAATACTAGTTCGATAAAATTTTCTGTAAATTGCGGATTGTGAATCGAATATTTATCTAAATATAAAAAATTATATAATTCAACAATTCTAGGTATATCGTTAAATGTTAATTGACTTTTTTGAATAATTTCGTAACCATTTTTTTTGATTAATGCTTCATCTTGTTTGAGTCTCCATCTCATTTTTGTTCTTAGTGCTGATTTTTCATGAGGATTCAATAGATAAATTTGACGACTACCAATTAGACGATATTGATTAAATTTAAAATCATTTAATAAATCATTATTGATAAAAGTATTAATTGAACGGAAGATAATAGCTCTATCTGGAAACTGGTTTTTAAGAGATTCTGTAATAGCTTGTATTTGAACTTTTGATAGTTCTGGATATAGATTAGTTGATAACATTAAATTATGAGCGATCGCAACTTGATCAATACTACCTCTATGTGCTATCTTTCCTAATAAATCAATTATAATTGCCAATATTTTCTCTAAAATTGGATTTTTTAAAGTTACCAATTCTGCTTTGGTATAGGTTATATAGTGATTATAAGGGGAACAAACATATGAGTTTTCTAGTTTCGAGTTGCTAATTTCTGTTCCAGTTATTACCCCATTTTTTTTATGATTAACTGTTACTGGTAATACTAAATCGTCAACTGTAATCACGTACATATCAGTATTAACATTCTTGATGAAACTTGCAGAGCCAGTCTTCATCATCGGTATCCAATATGTTTGGATGATCTGGGAAATTTCTGAATTAGAACAAGCTAAATTATCAATATTACTGCTGTCATAGAGACAAACTCTAGAATTATTATGGCACGTTAATTCCGTCATGGAATACACCCCTTATCTGCCGTTTTATGTCTTCATTGAATGTATGAATATAACCAATAATTATAAAATCAATTAAACCGAAAATTCACGCCGTACTCTTCGCAATTTACTGTGATGAATAGTGCTAACTTCATATTCTTGATAAATAATTTCTGGTACTCGACAATGCGATTGATTAAATAAATTGTGAAGAGACTGAGTCACTAATATCTTGACTGGTTCATATACTTCTGTTGCTACTTTTAGTGAGATAACTATTACATCTAGGCTTTTTTGGACAACTTGATATTCTTGAATATTTTCAGATGCGATAATAATTGCCCGTCGAATAAAATCAGGAAATATAGGTATTAATTTATCTTCTATTTTGCTGGGTAAATAGAAAATATCATCTCTACGTCCTTCTATACTTTCGATTGGTATTAAAATTGAACCACAACGACAGGGCATTTTACGTTCTGTAATGATATCATCTAAACGATAGCGAATAATTGGTTGAGTTCTGCGGTTAAAGTCAGTAATTATCGGCATAAATTTACCTGCATCTCTATCCACATATTCTTTTTGAATTACGAGAATATCTTCATTTAAATGCAAAGTCCCGTACTCACAAGTGTAACCAAGAAAACCTTCAGTACATTGATAAAATTGATGAACTATTTGATTGAATGATTTACGGATATAAACTTCATCCAAAGGATCTAATACTTCCGCAACTGAGATAACTTTAATTGGATTAATATTTAAAATATTATTATTTTTAGCATCTGCTAACAGGCGCAACATTGAAGGTGGGGCAACTAATATAGTTGGTGCATATTCATTTAATTTGGCAAAATGACTTTCTACAGGTTTAAATAAATCAAAGTATTGAAACTGAATACGTTGTTTATTAACTGTTTCATAAAGATTACTATTTGCCCTGAGGAAAAAAGCGATACGTTGTGGAGTAGTAATTGGTTGTGGTAATCCTTTTGCTAAGATAGCACCAGCCCAAGCCTGTTGTTCGCTTTGACTTACTGCAAACAATCCTCTATTTCCACTTGTGCCTGATGACATCCCGATAGTATAACCATTAAGAGTTGCAGCAAAATTACGTGATTTCTCTGCCGATAGCGCAACTTCTAGTGCGGCTGATTTTTTAATCCCGACTGTATTTAAATCATCGAAGTTTTCCATCATTATTGATTTATCAATGATCGGTAAATCTCGCCATTCATGAATATTTAAATTATGGTCAAAATATTTGTTGAGACTTTGATAATATTTGCGGTAAAAACTTGACTTTGGTAATACTTGCTTGAGAAAACTCATTACTTGTTGATTTTGCCAATTAATGAGCGATGTACGGCTATTAAACTTGCGCCCGTATTTAGTAACTAAGTAATACCAGATAATTCTTGGTAAACCGTTCATTGTTGATGTTGATAAATATCAAAATGTTAATTGTAAATTGCTCAATTTTCTCCAAGCATCAGAACAATGAGTGGGTATAATGTTGAGACTTGGATTTAATTTATGCAACTCATGAACTCTATGCAAAGTATCAATGTAATCACGTTTGCTAGCAAAAATTAGATTAGCTAGAGGATGGGGTTGGATAAATTCTTGGTATGCGCGACTCAGCCAGCAAGCATCCGCAATCAGAAAATAGGACTGTTTATCAGTATCTGTAAAAAATAAACCTAGCTGACCTGTTACATGACCGGGTAGTTCAACCGCGATTAAACTACGATCGCCAAACAAATCAAACCCTGTATCAAACGTATCATATTCTGGTGGTAATGCTACTGTTGAGTCTTCTTCGACAAATATCACACGTTTATCAAAGTTATTTGGTAGTAAACCAGGAAGAAAACCAGCTTTTGTCGCTGCGATTCCCCGAAGATTTTTGATTGCTGTGTATCCTGATTGGAAACAAATAAATTGAGCATTCGGAAAATCACGCAAACCTCCGACATGGTCAGCGTGAAAATGCGAGATAATGATGTAATTCACATCTGCTACTGAAATCCCAAATTTTTGTAATTGTTTGGCAGCACTTTCTTCTGCCTGAAAATATACTGGTGTTGTCAAAGCATATAAACGATAGGGGAAATCTTTACTTTCTTGATAAAACAATTCTGAATAACCAGTGTCATATAAAATTGCACCATGCTCTGGGTGTAATATTAAAGCAAATACCGCCGGGAACTGACTAATTTTCCATTTACCATCACGAATTGCGATCGCTTCTGGATGAGTACAATAACCAGCTTGAAAAAATTTAACGTTTACTGGTTTCATTTTGTGATTTCCACCATTGACTAAAAATACTTAATCCTTCTTCGATAGTAACTTGAGGTTGGTAGCCTAATTCTATTTTTGCGGCTGTAATATCTAAGGTTTGGCTACAAGCTAATACTCCCACTGTATAGCGTGTCAAGATTGGTTCTCTGCCAAATAAAATGTGTTTTGATAGCGTCTCCATTAAAGATGCAATTCCTAGAGCGACTGGGTAAGAAATTTGTTTAAATTTAAAATTAGTTTCTAATTTTTGAGACAGTAGGGTTAACAAATCAATCAAATACATTGGCTCTCCATTGGTAATATTAAAAGTGCGGCCTAATAATTTATTTTGTGCTTGCTGACAGAGAATTAAAGCATCGACAACATTATCAACATAAGTCATATCAATTAAGGATTTACCACCATTAATTAAGGGTATTCCTGTTTTGTGATTGGCTCTAATTAATCTTGGTAATATTGCCGTATCTCCACAACCAAAAATCCCACGAGGACGAATGGAAATTACTGGTAATCCTTGTTGATAAGCTTGTTGAATTTCAGCTTCGGCAAGTAGTTTTGTTTGCACATAAGCGTTCGCCGGAATTTTGGCTAATGTGTCTTGCTCAGAAATATTTAAACGGTTGCTAAAGTCAAAATAAACGCTAGGTGTAGAGACGTAAATTAATCTTTTTACTTTTTGCTGTCGACAAGCTTGAATGATATTTTTAGTCGCGACTACATTCGCTTTATAAAAGTCTTGATATTTTCCCCAAGGTGTAGATAAAGCTGCACAATGAAATATATAGTCTTGTTTTTCGCAACTTCTAATTGTTGCGTCCCTATCAATTAAATCTAAATTTAAAAATCTAATCCCTTCAGTTTCGAGTTGTTTTCCTATCTCTTGATTCCGACCTATAACTGTAATATTCTGCGAAAAAGATTTTAGTTTTTCTGCTAGTCTCCTACCTAGAAAACCAGTACCACCCGTAATTAGAATATTCATGACATATTCTAGATTTTAGATTCTATATAATAGTTTAACTTGGAAAAGTATGACTCATATCCCCAACCTTTGCAAATAAGTTGAGGATATTTGTTTCCGTGTCAGCACAAAAGTCAATAAATGATTGAGAACTACTCTATTATTCTTTCCCAAATGGTTGTCCCCAATATTTCCAATTCTCCTTATTAAACGGGGATTTCCATTTTTGAATTAATAACAATTCTAACTCTTGTCGCGGTTTTGTTGGAACTGGTGCATCCCACCAAAAACCAATATTTACTGCTGTTTTTATCTCATATCGATAATGCAAATCGAGGTAATTTTCAATATATCGTTTACAATCATGTACCCCTTTCCAACGTTGATTAGATTTACAGGTTTCACCAATATATAACAACAAGTTTGTTGCCACATCAATCACAAAATATAAACAAGCTTGTCCTGGACTATCTATAGGTAATCGATAAAAAGATAGAGCAGATAGTTGTAGAGTAAAGGGATCGATAATGTCTGGTTCTACATGCGTCTTTGGTAAGCTAAATAAGCTAATTTGTTGATTTGATTTGCTTGTTCTTACCTGTTGTTGATGGATAATAATTTTCTGTTTCCACTTTGTCAGTGTTTTCTCATCCATCAATAACACAGGAGTTCGATTTGTATGTGTCAACCGCAATTCGTCAAGTGAGAACAAGTCTAATTGATTTGTTTCCAATCATAATCCCCAAAATGTAACTTGGGAATGCTAACACTTAAATGTTACATATGTGAACAATAGTTTTGTACTATTGAATACTGATGAGAAAAAGAAAAAGTTTAAATAGAGGGATACTAAACATAGTTACTGTATTAAATAATACAGTAAAGTAATATAGCTCAATCATTGTGCATTCTTAACACTAATTCATGCTGATTTTGATTGAGATTTTGGATTAGGCTGTAATTTCGTTCGCACAAGCAACGCCCTGGAGGACTTCAGTAATATTGGTAATAGTCGTACTCGCAATATTATGCAAAGCTTCTTCAGTAAAAAATGCCTGATGCCCAGTGATGAGGACGTTGTGAAAGGTTGTTAAACGTAGGAATATCTCGTCTTGGATGATGGTTCCTGATAAGTCTTCAAAGAATAAATCTGATTCTTTTTCGTATACATCCAAGCCCAACGAGCCAATCTTACCGGATTTTAAGCCTTTGGTGACATCTTTGGCGTTAATTAAAGCACCTCGACTGGTATTAATTAACATGACACCAGTTTTCATCTGCTCAATCGCATTGCTATTTATTAGATGATGAGTATCCGACA
Organism: Calothrix sp. NIES-4101; assembly: GCA_004296455.1. Taxonomy (GTDB): domain Bacteria; phylum Cyanobacteriota; class Cyanobacteriia; order Cyanobacteriales; family Nostocaceae; genus Brunnivagina. The sequence continues at coordinate 344,773 of AP018280.1, read as the reverse complement.
TAAGGGGACAATGCAATGAGATAATATCCGACTTAGAGAAAATTTCTGGAAGTTCGACATATTTTGCCCCCAGTGCTTCGACTTGAGGATTGCGGTAGACATCGTGAACAAGTAGATGACAGCCAAATCCTTGGAGTATCTGACTGACAATTGCTCCTATTTTACCAGTACCAATAATACCAACTGTGCGATCGCGCAAGTCAAATCCCATCAGTCCATCAAGGGAAAAGTTTCCTTCTCTAACGCGGTTGTAAGCACGGTGAATTTTCCGGTTCAGGCAGAGAATCATCGCAATTGTATGTTCTGCGACTGCGTAAGGGGAGTATGCGGGTACCCGAACGACTTTAATACCTAATTCAGCCGCAGCTTTTAAATCAACGTTGTTAAATCCTGCACAACGGAGTGCGAGTAATTCTGTACCCTGGGCAGCCAGAATTTCCAAGGTTGTTGCATCTGCTTGATCATTGACAAAAATACAAACTGCGGGAAATCCTTTGGCAAGAATTGCAGTATCTTTATTTAGATAAGGGTCGAAGAATGCCAACTCATATTTATAACTAGTGTTCGCGACTTCGAGGAATTTTCTATCGTAAACTTTGGTACTGAATACAGCTACTCTCATCTCTAACCTCACGCCATTGATAATTTATAATCTGAGATTTTGGACTTAGATTCATGTTTATATTAGCGTGTTAATTGAAAAGTGTTAGTAGTGGGAAACACGTCTGCAAAATTTTATATAGAATGTCATTTTTTTGAGGCATGAGATGTCCGCTTATCCAGATGATTAGTTCAGAATGGAACAGTTTCTGTTAGTGGAATAGTGACAGAAATATCCTGAAAAATTATACTGTCCACTAAGGCATGATTAGATTTTTGGGGACAACTATCTATGGAATGATTGTGAGTATGGTCTTGAGTATTGTTTAGGGCAATATTGGTATTGGCGAAATCAATGTTGACTAAATTGGCAACTTCCAACTTGGCATTTTCTAACATTAACTTATCACGTTCATGCCAGACAGCAAATATTTCCTGCCTACCATCATCAAGCAAAGATTGGTCAATTTTATAAGTCTTATTCGGATAAATGTGATTGACTCGCTTTAACTTCAATCCCAGTAAGCTTAATAATCTATTGAGGATTTTGATTCCCGAAATTGTTTCGATTTCATTAACAAGATTAATTCCTAAGACTCGCTTGATGTGCTGGCTACATTGCAAAGTCATATTTTTAAGTCGATTTAAATCAACTTCTTCTTCAACAAATTCTCGTCCTGCATCCAAAAATTCTTGCATTCCTAAAGCACGTAATGCTTCAACTTTCAGGGTATAACTTTTCAAGTCAGGTAAAAATACTTTGCCTTCACCACAAATCAATTGTTGATACAACTCCTGTTTGTCGCGACATCGAAAATACTCACTTTCATGGGTAAGATAATAATGTATCAGCAATTGAGAGTAATAACTTTTATCATCTCGCAGTTTTAATTCTGGAGTTACTTTGATACCATATTTCTGCCAGAGAAGATACTTATTAACTTGCTGTCTTTCCCTTTCAGTTAATGCATGTTTAGTAGATAAATGTTCGTATTCAACATAATCAATATCTTTCGCATTTGCCACTGCATTTGCCATCACATATTGATTTTGTTTCTTAATTGTGCGGATGCTGTTACTAATTTCCTTGGCTTTTTGCTTACTTTGCATCCAATCTTTTTGAACTTTAATAATCTCCAACATTAACCGACGACGGGTTGCCAAATCGCTAGGCTCAGTTGCTAAGAAAGCATGACGTAAATCGCGAATAATATTGTTTTGAATGTCATTACTTCTCAGCCAAATTTGATGCCCATCTGCCATCAAACCTTCTTTCATAGATTGACGATAAATACTAATGGAAGCATTTACTCTAGCTGATACTTTTGCCCAAGTTCGTAAATGAATCGGGTCATAAACTAAAGGTAAATCAACATCTATTTTTTGTAATGGACTTAATAATGCGAGATTTTCTCTTTGATTCTCTTGGTACCAATCTGATAACAACTTGTAATTTGTACTACCACTACCAATTAAACCAATTCCGCGTTTAGCACACCAAACAACACGAGGCACGCTATCCCGAACTCTAGCTAATGCTTGTCTGGCTTCCGAGTCAGGAATAACACCCTGAAAAATGCCATAGACACGATCAAAATGTTGAACATCAATACTAACCCCTGTTCCTAAACTCGGAGTCACAAAAACTACATCATAATCAGTAACTTTTTGATTAATTTCGGCGACAAAATCCACTGCATTATGTCCAGGAGTATTTGTTGTTCTACTGCTAACTACTAAAGATTTGGGGAAAATTTTATGTAATTTTTCCAGACGTTCTTTTAAATAGCGTTCAATAGTTTCACAACTATAGCGTCCCGCTCGACTATCAGTAGTCACATAACATTTGCGTCCAGCGAGTATATCTAATTCAAGCTGTTGAATGAGCGGTGTGGGATTGGGAGAATCGTAGAAAGTCGTATCCCATCCTTTTTCGGGTTGCCATTGATTAACTAGAACCCAAGGACTAATTCTGAGTCCTGATAATTGTTGTAAATATTCAAGTGAAACATCAGATAAATCTGCATCTTGAGCAATGATTAAACCACCTGTGGTGAGTACTGTATCAATCAACTGCTGGAAACTTTTCAGCAGTTTCACTCGCTTATCTTTACAGGTAGTGCTGTGCAATAAATGCCATAAAGACTGCTCTACTTCATCTAAGATAATTATTCCCCCATACCAATCTTCTGGATTGAGTTTCCAAATCGAATCGACGCAAAGTCCCAGGGAAGGAGAGGAAAATAGGGAGACTGGAGAAGCAAATATTTCCTCTGCATTCATATTTTTGTCTTGATTGTCTCTACCCATCCCCTGTTCTTCTTTATTTATTCTCCATTGAATACCTATTTTTTCACATAAAAACTTGCCTAGTTGAATGCGATGAGTAATCAATAAAACAGGTTGATGATTCTCTTTTGCCTGTCTAACAATTTTTTGTAGCGCAGTTGTTTTTCCTGTACCTTTAGCAGATTTTACCCCAACTAATCCCGAAGTTGGAAATGGAATTTCCCCTAAATAACGACGGTTGACAGTCAGTGCCGCAGGTAGTGTTAATTGGGTATGGGGTTTGATTTGAGCCAGATAAATTTCTAAATCTAAACTCTGACTATAAATATAATCAAATTCATTGACATCTCGATTGACAATAAATTCATCAATTCCCTTCTCATCTCCTGGTAACTTAATGACCTTAACCAGACAATTTTGGGATTGGAATAATACACCTAACTGAGAAATCGCATTATCGACAGCAGCAATTTTGCGCGGTTCAGTTTCAAAATCAAAACAAATATAGAAAGTGCGTTTGCTAATAGTAAATGTAGCTAAATCGGGGATGAGTTGGCGCTTGAGAACTTTGCCAAAGTTATCTTTTTTCACCCGATATCCACTAGTAATTCCCGGTATTGCGATCGCCACATATCCCAAGGATAACAACGCCGCAGCTTTTTTGACTCCTTCACAAATAATTATGGGGATATCATTTTCCATTACCCATTGCCAAAAACCTGAACTTTCTTGGTTTAAGGTAATGTCATTTGAGCAAATATCGCCATTTTGTGCTTCATTTTCAGAAATCCTGAATTTAGAAATACTGATATTGTAACGTTGGGCAACTTTTTGCCATATTTGCAACGTCACACGCAAACAAAATATCCGCGTTGCTGTACCTGGAGGATGTTCGTATTTAATGGATTTACCTTTTTGGTTCAGTCGGGGTAGGTTCGGTTTAAAACAACCCCACTCCATCGCTTGCCAATGATTTTGCGGATCGAGTCCAGAACACCACCAACCACCGGATGTAATGTGGGAATAGCGCTGTAACCAGCTATTTCTCACCATTCCAGTATTTGTGCGGGGTACTTGTGTGGAAATCAACAAATAATCATATGCATTGCTGTCTTGGAGTGAAGTGAAATTTAAACTTGCAAGATAGGTATCTATACCGCTACCCTCGGTAAGTTCTTCAAGGTGTTGGGGGTGTAGATCATGGAGATGCATGTGCTGTGGAGCGGTGTGAGACTGTGAGGTTAACAACTTACCATGCATTTATTGCTTTTGATAGAAGTAGTTTTAACGTTGACGAGCTGCTTTTTTTTACTTCGTCGTCTGAAATACATCGGTTCTGTATTTGAGATGCTTTTATCCCTTCCCTACTATTGTAGTAATAACTTTGTATTGTGATATTTTTTTGCAAATAAATTTTATAAATCAGTAATCCACTCATTAATAAAACAATACTTTTGTACCGTTACAGTTAGAAATAAAAACATTAAATAAGTGTTAATATACTTGTCACAAATTACTAAATACTTCTAAAGAGCTTGATATACCTGGTTTTTTTGGTAATACATAGTTCCGGCAATTAAATGTAACAAACGTGACTAATTGAAAAAATATTACGAAGAGGAGTGTTATTTTTGCAATAGTTCAGGAAGAATATACATATCCAGGGGTACTTAAGTATTAGGTTGTATAGGTAACTTTTCATTCTCAGGAAAGAGAAAATGTCAAGATAAAAGTGGGATCAATACTTGATTTGGGATGCGATCGCATCATGCCAGTTGATTTCAGTCAGCAAAATCATCTTTATCAAAAGCAAATATTTCTTGGGGGAAATATAAAATTTTTACATGGATATATCTTCGCTTAAAAAATAGCAACTAATCATAATTTGTAGGATATATGAATGTTGTCGTTTCCTAGCGTTTAAAACTAAAAATACCTAATCATAAATTCCCAATCGGGCAAAAATTCAATAATGATTCCAATTTAAGCTTATTGGTATTATTCTAGTCAGATTTTAATTGTCAAGTAACATTATCGAATGTTTATTTTCTTACACGTTATCTTTACAATCAGTTTATGAATTTGGAGATTAGAAATAAAGACAAAAATCAAGATTACTTAAAGAATACTATGCAATTTGGATACAACAGATACAATTAAATTATTCATCTACCAAGCAGATTTTAGATAACAATATCAAAACCAGGGGATCATGAAAAAAATTGGAGATAAAGATGAACAAGACTCCAGCTTTGCCAACCAGGGAAACACTGAACCTTTGGCACTACAATGGGCAAAAAAGTATTTACAAAACCTTGATAACAATCTATGGGAAAAAGATGGAGCAGATACAACCAGCCTCAAAGAAGTAGTTTCACGAGAAGGGCGAAAAAAAACAGCCCAAAGATTAATGGCACTATTACCAACAGTTAGCCACCAATCTTGGCATCAAGTCGAGACATTGCTATCTAAAGAAATAAAGCGCCATCAAATTGATCCAACACTAATTAACCCCTGGGAAATCACTGCTGACTCATTTAAGATTTACGAAAAAATCTTGGATGTTTATACCCAGCAAGCTCCATTACGCCAACTATCAACAGTGATGAGGCTAGCACGCCAAGGAGAACCTCTATACCAAAAAGCCTTAGAGATTTACACTGAACAAGTTGCACCTAGTCAGCTAGCGAGAGTGATTGGTTCCCATGTTGGAGCATTGCGGAATAAATACACTCAACAAGACCCCAGAATCCTTGGTTTTGTGGGTATGCAATTTCACTACACCAGCAAAATACTACTTCAAAGCTTATCGGAATTAGAGCGATTAGTCCTGATTGTTTACTTCAAAGTCCTTGATGATCACCTATACATGCCACTTCAACGTTTATACGAAGCGGCTGCAAACCATGATTACAATTCCAATACATTAGTGGCAGTACAAAATCTATTACCTGTCAGTACTGAAATTGCGAAAAAGATTTCTGAAAAAATCATTGATTATTACCCAAATTACCGTTGCTATTCAGGTATTTTAAGCCACCCATTGGTTAAAACTTCTAGTATTAGAGATGTGGAAATGTTCCAAGTTTACCTTTGGTTAGCAACTTTAGAAGGAAATATTTCCGCAATTAAACAAGAATTATTTCCTTTATCTGTGATGTTATATCCGACTTTGAACGTGCAATGGGAAATAATTCGTCAAATGTTGAATTTGTTAGGTCAAGAAATTAAAGAGCATCTCACACCCAAACAAAGCGACACAATCATGCCATATTATCAGGCACTATGGCACATGTTCTCACCCGAAGTTTTTGTAGAATTTGATTTTTGTCAAGATTCTCATCATTTTGATGATGATTTATCACATCTTTGTTTGCTGAAAAGTAGCAATCAAAACATTCATTTATAAAATTTGGCGGGCAAGATTATTTTTATCCTGTTAACAGTTAGTCTTTCTGTAATAATCAGTGTGCAATATTTTTCCTGTCACAATCACAGACTATGAATTGGGAATTTTATACTTTATTAGAAAGTGGGAAATACTTTGAAAAATCAAAAATTATTGTATTAATGAAAATTCTAATTTAATCCTCAAAGTGATAAAAATGATATTCTTATCATCTGTTCATGACCCTAATAGAAGAACGGCTATCAGTATAAAGTTAAGAAGCATAACAAAATGACGAATAAGAAATGGGCTGTTAAACGTATAACTGTGAATTTAGCAACACAGGAGGCAGAAAGACTCGAACTATATTGTCAGCAAACGGGCAGACCTGCTACAGATGTAATCCGTGAGTTGATTCGAGGTTTACCAGTATCTGAAGAAGCAAAGTAGGTAGAGAAGGGAATGTGAGGACGTTATGTAATGATGTCCAATACCCAACGCCGAATCTAAATAACTCGTCCTCTTCGACACCAAGCCAGTTACAATTTGTAAAGGAAACTGATAAGGATAAGAGAGGAATGCGAGTTGCGATCGTAGGTGCGGGTTTAGCTGGACTGGCAACCGCAGTAGATTTAGCGGATGCTGGCTGTGAAGTCGAAATTTTTGAGTCTCGTCCCTTTGTTGGTGGGAAAGTAGGCAGTTGGGTAGATGGTGATGGTAATCATATCGAGATGGGTCTACACGTCTTTTTTGGTTGCTATTACCAACTATTTGGGTTAATGGAAAAAGTGGGTGCTTTGGAGAATTTCTTGCCCAAGCAGCATACTCATACTTTCATTAATCAGGGTGGGAAGACGGGTGCCCTCGATTTTCGTTTTTTCACGGGTGCACCCTTGAACGGTTTAAAAGCCTTTTTCACCACATCGCAGCTTTCAGCTTACGATAAATTCCGGAATGCGATCGCCCTGGGTACAAGTCCAGTTGTACAGGGTTTGGTAGACTTTGAAGGAGCAATGCGGACAATCCGCGATTTGGATAAAATCAGCTTTGCCGATTGGTTCCGCAGTCATGGTGGTAATAACAACAGTCTACGGAGATTATGGGACCCTATTGCTTTGGCATTGGGCTTTCTTGACACTGAAAATATTTCGGCACGGTGTATGTTGACAATTTTTCAGTTGTTTGCGGTACGTACCGAAGCTTCAAAATTACGAATGCTCAAGGGTTCGCCTTACGAATACATGCACAAACCCATTCTTGATTACTTGGAAGCGAGAGGGACGAAGATATATACTCGTCGCCAGGTGAGAGAAATCAAGTATGCAGAGGTTGATGGGCAAACTCAGGTGACTGAAATATCAGTGGCAAATGGTGAGGCAACAGAAAAGATTACTGCTGATGTCTACGTTGCCGCTTGTGATGTGCCAGGAATTCAGCGTTTACTACCCCAAGATTGGCGCAAATGGTCAGAATTTGACAATATTTACAAGCTTGATGCCGTACCAGTGGCAACGGTACAATTACGCTTTGATGGTTGGGTAACGGAATTACAAGATGGCGAACAGCGTAAGCAACTAAACCATGCCGCCGGAATTGATAATTTGTTGTATTCTGCTGATGTTGACTTTTCCTGTTTTGCCGATTTAGCCTTAACAAGTCCCGCCGATTATTATCGCCAGGGAGAAGGTTCGTTAATTCAATTGGTGTTAACACCTGGCGACCCATTTATTAAAAAAAGTAACGAAGAGATAATCGAACATTCTCTCAAACAAGTGCATGAATTATTCCCCTCGGCACGGGAGTTGAATGTAACTTGGTCAGGTGTGGTTAAATTAGCGCAGTCGCTTTACCGCGAAGCACCGGGAATGGATGTTTTCCGTCCCAAGCAAAAGACACCAATTCCTAACTTTTTCTTGGCGGGAAGTTATACGCAGCAAGATTATATCGATAGTATGGAAGGAGCAACACTTTCGGGACGGCAAGCCGCACAAGTAATATTAGAAACTGTCAAAAAGTAGAGACTGTAGAAAATACGGAGAGGATAAGAGACAAATGCAGAACGGGGAAATTATTAATTATTAGTTAGCTATCTTCCCTGTCTCCTACTTATCCCCTTCCTGCGTCTCCTTCACACACCCTCTTTTCCTCAAATTACAATGACAGACTGGTTAGAACATACCGTACAAGTCGAAGTCGAGGCTCCAATGGATTTAGTCTGGAGTCTATGGTCAGATTTAGAACAAATGCCACGTTGGATGAAGTGGATTGATTCGGTGAAAGTTCCCGAAGATAACCCAGAAATATCTGTGTGGAAACTCAGTTCTAATGGCTTGGAATTTAGTTGGCGATCGCGTATTCTCAAACAAATACCCAATCAAATTATCGAGTGGGAGTCCATTGATGGGTTGCCGAATCGCGGTGCAATTAGATTTTATGATCGCAAAACTAGCAGTATTGTGAAAATGACTATTGCCTATGGTATTCCTGGTTTTCTGGGCAAAATTATGGATAATTTATTTTTGGGGAGGATAGTTGAGTCTACTGTGCAGGCAGATTTAGAAAGGTTTAAACAATACGCATTGAAAGTAAAAGAGCAAATTTGAGGGGAGAAGGAGAGACACGGGAAAAGTATAGTATTATTAGCTACTTTATTCACTCCTACCTCTCCTTCATGATTCCAAGTTGCTAGGGTAATACGTAAAAATATTGGTTTCAATCCCGTTGCCGGGAATCGTAAGGTTTCAAGTTGGTGAGATATATTTATTGTCTAGGTTCTGGCGATTTTGGCGGAACCCCCCGGGTTTTAGTCCCCACTTAGGTTTGCCAAACATCAATTTAATAACATGATACAACGTGCGATCGCCCTACGTTTATAGAACTTGCACATATTTTCATATTTGAGGTTAGAGAATATCTACTTTAAATTGCAGCGATCGCGGATATGGACAAAGGTGTGAAGACCAAGAAAAATCTAAAGTCTTCACATTCCTTACTAAGGTTTCACAGTTAGCACTTACACTACAGAACTATTCCATCGTCAAATGAGCATTTGTCTGTTTGGCTATATTAATCATTCTCCGTATTTAATTAAACCTTGTGGGATGTAATAAAATTACTCTCCATAAGCATCAGTGACAACTTTGCCACGAAACACCACATAGTTGTAGATGTTGTAGAACAACATTATCGGAATCAAAACCCCAATAAAGGTGAGCATAAAAACCAAAGCACTGGGGGAAGCTGCGGCTTGATAGATGGTGATTTGGTTAGGGATGATGTAGGGAAAGACAATTAGTCCTAAGCCAATAAAGGTGAGTAAGAAGATCAAGATTGTCCAAATAAATGGTGTGTTTTCTTCCTCCCGGTTGAGACTTCGCAACAATAGTCCCACCAGCAACACACCCAGCAGGGGAATCATGGCAAAGATATAAACTAAAGGTGCGCTAAACAAGCGAGTTCGGGCTGCTTCATAGACAATTGGGGTAGCGATGGTGATGGAAATCGCCCCAATAAAGGTGGTTATAGCTGCAAGTTTGGCAGTACGGAAATGGGTTTTTTGTAGTTCCCCTTCTGTTTTCAAAATCAGGTAGGTGGAACCAATCAATACATACCCCTGAATCAAAGTCAAGGCAACTAGGAGCGATCGCCAATCCAGCCAATCCCAGGTGGAGCCGATGAAATGACCTGCCTTATCCACGGCAATGCCTTCAATGACACTTCCCAGGGCAAAACCTTGTCCCAGTGCGGCGATAAAACTGCCAGCCCCGAAGGCAAAGTTCCAAATAAACTTGCGATTGGAATGTTCGCGAAATTCAAATGCCACTGCCCGAAAGATTAGCCCAAAAATCATCATGAAAATAGGAATATACAGGGCACTGAGGATAGTGCCATAGGCGAGGGGAAAGGCTCCAAATAAGGCTCCCCCCATCAACACTAACCAGGTTTCGTTAGCATCCCAAATATTACCCAGACTAGTCATCAAAATACTGCGGCGTTCTTCATCAGAACTGGTGAGGGAGAGGATACCCACTCCCAAATCAAATCCATCCAGCATGACGTAGAGAAACAGGAACAACGCCAGAATCACAAACCAAACTTGAGGTAGAAAATGTAGTAATGCGTCCATATTATTCACCTACTGTTGCGCTTCTGCTGGACGTTGATCGGGGATAAATGTGGCTGGTTCCGTCTCGATCGCGGGTTGGTCATCTAGCCCTGGTACGGGTAGCTCTAGATTGGGGCCGTGATGAATAATCCGGCTACCAAAGTATAGGGTCGAAACGAATAGAATCGAGTAAATCACCGCAAACAAGGTGAGGGAAGTCAGCACATTTCCGGCGGGGATATGCGAGGCGGCATCAGCCGTACGAATTTGCCCGTACATAGTCCAGGGTTGTCGTCCGACACAACGAACAATCCAGCCGGATTCAACTGCGATATAGCCCAAGGGAGCCGCAAATATCCAAGTTCGCAGCAGCCACTTTTGCTGACCAATTTTTTCCGGGGAAAGGTTGCCCAACAACCATTGCAGAACACTCCACAGCATTAGTCCTGCCAAAAAGAAGCCAATGCCGCTCATAATTCGGAATGAATAGTAGATCAGTCCTACCATATGAGGGCGATCGCTTGGTGCCCATTCTTTCAATCCCCGCACGGGTTCAGACAAGTTCTTCTTGAATTCGAGAATGTAGCCTAATCCATTGGGAATGGTAATTTCCCAGTTATTTTTTTCTCCAGCTTCATCTGGTAGTGCCAGCAAGCTCCAATCGGCAGGCTGTCCAGCAGGACTGGTTTCCCACTTTGCTTCCATTGCCGCCAATTTAGTTGGTTGATAGTGAGCCACTTGCTCGGCGCTGAGATGTCCGATGTAGATTTGTAAAGGGGTGACAGCAACAGCAGCTGCTAAAACAATTTTGAGCGATCGGCTAAAAAACGCTTGATGGCGGTTTTTGAGGATATACCAGGCGCTAATGCCACCAATCACAAATAAAGATGTTTCCAGGGTGGCAAAAAACATGTGTGACACGCTTTTCACCATGAAGGGATTGGAGATTGCTTGAAAGTAATCACTGACAATAAATTTGCCATTCACCATCTCTCCTCCCGATGGGGTTTGCAGCCAGGAATTAGCCACCAAAATCCAGAAAGTCGAGAGGTTGGCACCAAAGGCAACCATGATAGTGGCAAGGTAGTGAATTACTGGATGTACCCGCTCCCAGCCAAACAACATAATGCCCAGGAATCCCGCTTCGAGCATGAATGCCATCGCCCCTTCAAAGCCGAGAATGCTACCAAAGAAGTCACCGACTGCTTCCGAGAAGGGTGCCCAGTTTGTACCAAACTGAAACTCCATCGGTAAACCAGATGCCACCCCAATGCCAAAATTGAGGACGTAAAGCTTTGACCAAAAGCGAGCATGGCGGTAGTAATCAGGGTTGCGTGTCTTTAGCCACAACCCTTCGACAATCACCAAGTAGATTGCCATGCCTGTCGTGAGAACGGGCCAGAGCATGTGAAAGATTGCGGTGAGAGCAAACTGAATTCGTGATAGTACAACCGTGTCCGCAAGAAAATGCATGAATTCTCCTTATTTGGGATTTCAATCTGAGTAAGGGCGGTTCATGGCTATTCTAATTTATGAACTTTATTTTCTCTACATATGTCTTCATCTAAAATTGATATTAGCTAGGTATGGTGGATTGAGTTTGTATGTAGGTTTCGCATAAAATTACAATTCCGACAGTATTATATAGATAAATAGAGATAAAAATTTTAATTTAAAAAATCATAGATAGCAATGATTACAGAAATTCCAGCAGGAACATTAATTAATAACCGTTATTTGATTAAAAAACTCCTTGGACAAGGAGGGTTTGGACGTACTTATCTGGCATTTGACAAGTACCGTTTTAATGAAAGCTGTGTTTTAAAAGAGTTTGTACCAGCGACAAATCAAGAAAATATTATTCTTAAATCTAAAGAATTATTTGAGCGAGAAGCGAAAGTTTTATATCAAATTGAGCATCCGCAAATACCTAAATTCTTAGCTTCGGTTACGGATGGAAAACGTCTATTCATTGTCCAAGAATATATTGATGGTAAGACTTATTCCCAAATTTTACAAGATCGCCTGTCTACAAAAGGTAGACCATTCTCGGAAAGTGAAGTAAGAATCTGGTTGCAAGGAATATTACCCATACTCGAATATATCCATCAACGTAAGATAATTCATCGTGATATTTCTTTGGATAATATTATGCTTGCCGAGAGTAATCCCCAACCCATATTAATTGACTTTGGGGTGGTTAAAGAAAAATTTACGCAATTATTAGCAGGTAATCCAGTAAATAGCTTAAATAATAATCACTATTCACTGCAAGGTTCAGTTGTGGGTAAAATTGGTTATTCTCCACCAGAACAATTACGTTTAGGACAGTGCTATCCTAGCAGCGATCTTTATGCTCTCGCAGTTTGTGTGATTGTTCTTCTGACTGGAAGAATGCCATATTTATTAATAGATGAATCCTTAAACTGGCAATGGCAACGTTATAGTAATGTAAGTAGAAAATTAGCTAGTATCTTAGACAAAATGCTGGCAGAAAAACCAAGCGATCGCTTTCAGTCAGCAAGTGAGATTCTCCGAGAACTTAATCATCAAAATCAAACTCAAAATCAAGCTCAAAATCCATCTACCCAGTCACCGATTAACCAATTTTTTCAAAAATCACCACTGAAGATTTTTCAAAGGCAAAAAACTCAACCGAATCCCCAGACAACCAATACAAATTCATCTGGATTCACACAAAATAGCGAGTCATTAAACCAATTATATTCACAGACTCCTGTATCTCTAAATCCGGGATTTCTGGAATACTGTCAGCAGGAATTAATGAATGTTATTGGGCCATTTGCCACTGTTTTAATGCAACAAACTTTGGAAACATCTCCGAATTTAACAGTAGAGGAATTTATTGCTGCTATTAGCGATGCAATCCCCGATGAAAAACGGGCACAGGAATTTAAAAACAAAATTCAATCACTCAGTGTTAGTCAATTACCACCTTTAAAACAACCAGCAATTCAAACTACTACTCAACAATCATTGGGGAATACACCTGCTATCACAAATCCAGAATTTCTCAAACATTGTCATCAAGAATTAACCAGTTTTATCGGGCCTGTGGCTAAAGTTATCCTCGAAGATACATTAGCGCAACATCCACAATTAACTACTCAGGAATTAATTGATACATTAGTATCAGAAATTCCTAGTCAAGAAAGGGCACAGGAGTTTAAACAAAGTATTGGCAAGTATGTAATTAGTAATTAGTAATGACATAAAAGCTGACGGGGAGATAGGGGATGTGGAGAACAATGAATAATATCATCTATTCTCCTGTTTCCTGCTACTTTTTTTCTATTTTCTATTACCGAATTCAGCTAACTGCTGCAATTTATGCCAAGGTTCTCCACTTTGAATAACTTCCCTGGCTATAACTACAGCATCAGCAAAATCCTTAACAAAATCACCCTCCGATTTCGATATGTTGCTGGAATTTAAACTTTCTCCATCAACTGCCTTGCTGTCACCATATTCACCTACATATAAGGCTAAAGCTGCATTCAAAATCACCACATCTTCTTGCGCTTTTGTTCCTTCCCCCTGCAAAACAGCCTTGAGGATTTCGGCATTCTCTTGAACTTCGCCACCCGCTAACATGGAAATTGAAGCTGGATTTATACCTACATCTTTTGGGTCTAATTCCAGTTTATGTATTTGTTGATTTGAGAGTATAACTAAATCTGTTTTATCTCCCAATCCGGCTTCATCTAACTTTTCTCGTCCATATAATGTAATTGCTCTGCGAGTTCCCGTTTGTTTAAGAACTTGAGCAAAAGTTTCCAATAAAGCTGGATTATTAATACCAATTACCTGCCCAGTAGGTGATAGAGGATTGAGCAAAGGACCAAGTAAATTAAAAACAGTACGTACTTTGAGAGTTTTGCGTAAAGGCGCGATCGCTTTTAATGCGGGATGCCAATCTGGTGCAAACAAAAATGTGATTCCGACCTCTTCTAAGGCTAATTGAGCCACTTCTGGACTAACATTTAAATTCACACCCAAAGCTTCTAAAACATCGGCAGAACCAGTTTTACCCGATGCTGAACGATTGCCATGTTTAGCGACTTTTAGCCCACAAGCTGCAACTGTAAACGCAACAGCAGTGGAAATATTAAATGTTGATGCCCCATCTCCGCCAGTCCCACAAGTATCTACAAATGATTGATTATTAATAATGCGATCGCGTAAATTTGGTTTAACTGATTGTCCATGTAATACCTCAACCATTCCCAGCAACTCTTCTGTAGATACTCCCTTAGCTTGAATTGCTGCTAAAATTGCACCGGATACCACAGGAGGAATCTTTTCTTCCAACCAACCATGCATTAATTGGGAAGCTTGGGAAATAGAGAGTGATTCGCGATCGAGTAATTGTTGTAATATTGCCGACCAATTTTGTTCAATATCAGTTACTACCATTGTTTAAGCTCCAATATATATGCATAAAAATCATGATATTGCTAAATGGTGAAATTCTATCAGGTGTATCTGAATGATAACGATACAACTGACGCACAGATAGGCGGATAGAGAGACGCAAAGAGAAATTATTGATAACTAATTAGCTGAATTTGCTATTAATCACATCTGTGGTTTTATCTTTGAAAAAATTGTGTGTGACGTAAATTTTCCTTTAAATTCTGCACATATCTAAAAAGAAAATACCGTCCGTAAAGTACCAGAATAAATAGTACCATTACTACCATTATTGCCAGCATTTTCAATGATTTGAATTGCCGGAGTCACTTGAATATTTCGACTGAATGGATAATTATAAAACAACTCGTAATTAGTTTGAGTTGCATCACCAATTTCAGTCGCAATTAATGGTTGACCAACTGCAAATCCTGCTAATGCACCGCGTGTAAACAAGTCACGCATCGCAATTCCAGCCATCCAATAATTGGGATTAATATCACCAAACGCTGTGCCATCATAGCTAGAGTAACCGTAGCGTCCAAAAATACCAAACTTTTCAGCTAATGTCAGTTCAATATTACCGGCGATCGCATCAAAGTGATTATTAAATATTTCACCACCTGCATATTGCAACCTCAAGGCAAAATTTCGCGAAGGCGCATATTCTAATTCCACTGTACCTTGATAGTTGTCCCCAAATAAACCTCCAGAAATTTCAGGAGCGCCAACGCCACCGGGAATGGGAGGTCTAAAATTGTTGGGATATAACACCTCTATAAATGGGGACACTCCGCTAGCTAGTTGTTGATTTCCAGGATTTGCAACTTCTGCGGCAGCATAGACAGCCCGTACAGATAAGGCTCCTCCGCCAGGTTTCCATTCAATCGCTGCTCCCCCGCTTGGAATTGTAATTGGGAAGAGAATATAATTATTCACAAATGCCTGAGTGCTAAAATCGCGAAAACTCAGTCTTGCATAACTATTGAAGTCGATAATATCTGCGGTTTGGAAAATAGGAGCCAGCGTCACCTGTAAATCTTTAGTCGGGCGAAAACTGTAAATAATCCTAGATATCTCTATATCATTATTGGTGGGAGGATTAATCGAATAATCCAAAGCGCTACCAAAAAATGGTTCTAACTCACCACCAGCATTATCTCTGCCACCAATAGGACGACCATTTTCGACTGCTCCACTTCCCGTTTCCATCCGCACTTTTAACAAATCAGTGCCACTAAAACTAGTATTTAAATCAATTCCCGCTCGATATACCAATGTTGGATTCGGTTGTTGTGTGCGGACTCTACCCGTCGCATCAATAATTCTGTCGCCACTAAAACCTCCCGCATTCGCAGAAATAATTACCTGACCTTGCATTTTCGTCGTGGTGGAAAACTGATTAGCTTCGAGTTCGGCTGTTTTGGCTTCCAGCTTATCAACTCTACCCCGCAAAGTCGCTAATTCGGCGCTGAATTCCTCCTGTAGTTTCTGTAAGGTTTCTAAATCTTGTTTTTTGGCTAAATCGTTAGTTGCAGTCGTGATTAATTCATTCACACGTTCCAAACAAGCATTGAGTCCAGCCGCAAACTCATAGCGAGTCATGGCTCGATTACCCCGGAAAGTGGAATTTGGATACCCAGCAATACACCCATAACGTTCTACTAGGGATTGTAATGCTTGAAATGCCCAATCAGTTGTTTGCACATCGCTAAGTTGGTTGACATTTGTCACCTGATTCATCCCAGATATCTGTGCTTCTGAGTTCGATCGCTTGACTGATTCTGCATTTACGGACTGAGCAATTTCCCTGGAATTATTGGCAGAAAAATCAGTTAAAAAATCAGTTGTTTCTGCACTTACAGGATAGGCAGCAAGGAGTAAAAAAGATAACAAACTGGTTCCTTTGACAAAACAATTATTCAACAAGTTGTGTTGAAATTTGTTTGCTATCAAGGCATTCACGGAAAAATTTTGTGTTTGCATCTTGAAGTATGTTGTTATAAATGAAACTACTGATTTGCTATTACTGAGTAATTGAAATATGGAGTGACACAGAACTTAAAAGACTATTTGGGAAAATTTGGAAAAATTGTTCAGACAAATTAATACCTAGTCTGATTATCTCAATAAAAACGATACGAACTAAAAAATTAAAATTACGAATTGCGATCGCACGAATTGAGAATGTTGAGAAAATTATTGATTCTGGGAGAAAGTATGGGATAGGCAGAGATAAAATCTAAAACCAAATTCCGATCCTGTTGAGTCCAGGAAAAAGATTAAACACCTTGCCACTGTGACTCTTTCCCATACAATTAAACTAAACAGTACCAAAAGTGACACCCAACTTTTTTAACCATTTACGATAAGTTACAGTAGCGCGATCGCTCGGCAAATGATATTCTGCTTGCAAGTCTAAAGGTAAACGTTTGGGTCGTTGGGATTCAACGGCTTCAACATCTTGATTCATCAGACTATTAGTGAACTCATTGAACATCTTCTCTGGAATTTCCTGGTTGAAAAAAGTCCACCTCCACACGAGGCATTCTTCCTCATCAACGGGGGTTATGGTATAGAAGATAATTAGAGGTTCATCGGTTGCAACTCTGCGTAAACACGCAGTTAAGGGACGCAAAACTTCAAATACTAGATTACGACATATCACTTTTCCTTTAATCCTCAGATCGTTCTCCCAAGTCTTAACATTGCTGATGTAGATGCCATCTGAACTCACCTGTACTGTATATTCAGAGCCATTTGTGTTTGCATACTCAGAGTTGCCCAGGGTATCTCCATGCACAAAAGGTACGTGGTTGAAATCAATGAAGTTTTCTAGAGCGCGTCCAGCGCTACTTTGGTACATGGTTGGGCCGAAGAAATACTTATGGTAGTTCGGTGTATCCCATTCTGGAAAGGGTGCTATGTCTTGTTCTGGTGTCCCTAAGCAAACCCATATCATTCCGTAGCGCTCTTGAAGATTGTAGGTTGTTACGCAAGCTTTAGACTTTTTAGGTGGTGCAGCTTCTGGATGTGCAGGAATGTGAGAACATTTACCTTCACCGTTAAAAGCTAACCCGTGATAGGGACAAACCAGAGCATCATTTTCAACCCATCCCCGTGCCAAACTCGCACCACGATGGGGGCAACGGTCTTCCCAAGCCACAGCTTCATTATTAATATTGCGCCATAATACAACATCTTGACCTAACAACCGCACCTTAAGAATTTTTCCCGGTAACAAATCTTGAGAACTTGCCACCACATGCCAATCATGCTTGAGAAAATCGTTGTAATCCATCAGTAAACTCCTAATTGCTGTAGGTAAATACAAAGCGAAATTAATTAGAACTTACACATGTATCCCTACTTATCAGCCTCCGTTAGGATGTATCTGCGGCTCAGAATTCTCAAGCTGATAATTTTATGGGTAAGTCTGTTAAATATACTTAGCGATCGCATTTTTAATTGTATGCAAGTAACCGATTAAAAATATTTCGCCACCGTTTGCACATCCTTATCACCACGTCCCGAACAATTAATCACAATTCGCGGACTACCAACAAGCTGTGGACATAAAGTTTCCAGAAATGCGATCGCATGGGATGTTTCTAATGCGGGAATAATTCCTTCCAGTTGGGACAACCGTTGAAATGCAGCTAAAGCTTGTTCATCGGTAATGCTGTAATATTCAGCACGTTTTATATCCTTTAAATAACTATGTTCTGGTCCCACACCAGGATAATCCAAACCAGCGCTAATTGAGTGCGCTTCGATAATCTGACCATCATCATCCTGCAAAAGATAGCTTCGTGCCCCATGCAAAACACCAACACGACCAAGTGTTAAAGTTGCTGCATGTTTATATGTATCAATTCCTTCACCAGCAGCCTCAATACCAATTAAACGCACAGATGCTTCATCTACAAACTCGTGAAAAAGCCCGATCGCATTAGAACCGCCACCTACACAAGCCAGTAAAATATCCGGTAAACTACCCCATTTTTCCATCGCTTGAGCGCAAGTTTCCTTACCAATCACCGCTTGAAATTCTCGCACCATCATCGGGTAGGGATGGGGGCCAGCAACTGAACCCAAAATATAGTGGGTTGTGTCCACGTTTGTTACCCAATCACGAATCGCTTCTGAAGTCGCATCTTTGAGTGTACCCGTTCCCGCTTCCACGGGACGAACTTCAGCCCCCATCAAGCGCATTCGGAACACATTTAAAGCTTGCCGTTCCATATCGTGAATGCCCATATAAATAACGCATTCCAAACCAAAACGCGCGCAGACTGTAGCAGTTGCCACACCATGTTGACCAGCCCCCGTTTCGGCAATAATTCGCTTTTTACCCATACGTTGAGCTAGTAACACTTGAGCTAAAGCATTATTAATTTTATGAGCGCCAGTATGATTTAAATCTTCACGTTTTAAGTAAATCTGCGCTCCAGTACCATCAGGACGAGCATAGTGTTTAGTTAATCGTTCTGCAAAATAAAGTGGGGTTGCACGTCCGACATAATCCCGTAACAGGCTTTGTAATTCGGTTTGAAAATCCGCATCATTGTAATATTTGTGAAATGCAACCTCTAACTCACTTAAAGCAGGCATGAGTGTTTCGGGAACAAATTTACCGCCAAACTGACCAAATCGACCGTTAATATCAGGCTCTCGATTAATTGCAGAATTTTGTACGTTTAACAACATGTCATCTCCTAAATTTGTAATTTGTGTAATACATTCGTAATATTTGTGTAATGTTTGCGTATTACTCGCCTAATCTCATGCCATGTATAATTTAAGACCCCACTAACCACTCTCCGCCCAACACTTAGATTGCCGCTTTTAAATCGCAGCAAAATTCACGAATAGCCCGTAAACCGTTGTAGGGTGTATTTTCTCCTAAACGCTGCACGAATGCGCTACCAACAATTACAGCGTCAGCACCCCACTCACGCATTTGCCGAGCTTGTTCTGGAGTAGAAATGCCAAAACCAACGCCAATTGGTTTATTTGTGACACTACGGATATTATTAAGTACATCTTTAACTCGTGTTTGTACTTGCATCCTCACTCCTGTCACACCCGTAACGCTGACTAAGTAAATAAATCCTTGCGATTTACGAGCAATTTCTTTGATTCTTTCTGGGGAACTATTAGGAGTCACCAATAAAGTTACTTCAATCCCATAAATATCAGCAAAATTAATTAAATCGCTGGCTTCTTCCAGAGGTAAATCGGGTACAACCAAACCTTTAATTCCGGCATCGACAACTTGTTTAATAAATTTCTCAATCCCTAAATTCAGAATCGGATTGTAATAAGTAAAAAGAATAATTTGCGACTTTAAACTCCGAGTTACTGATTGTGCCATATTTAAAACATCAGTTAAACGAGTTCCTTGTTTTAAAGCACGAGTTGCAGCCGCTTGAATAATTGGTCCATCAGCCAAAGGATCAGAATAGGGAACACCTAATTCGATAAAATCTGCACCGCTTGCGTCCAAAATTCGTAAAGCCTCAGCAGTATTTTCTAAATCTGGATCACCTGCTGTAATAAAAGGAATCAAAGCGCATTTATTTGCGGCACGTAATGATTCAAAATGTTTGGAGATTGATGTCGTTGTAATTGTCATATTTATGAATTAAGAATTAGTGTTTTTAATCAGCTAACAATTATGTATCACGTATAGAAAAAAGAAAATATGCCAGCTAATTTTGAATTTGGCGAATTGCCTGCTCAATATCATCTTGTTTGACTAAAGATTCTCCGATTAAAACAGCATCTGCACCTGCTTGGAAAACAAAAGCCAAATCACTAGATGCATATAAACCAGATTCACTCACAACGGTAATATCTAATTGATGTAATCTTTCTCGACGCTGTAATAATAAGTCTTCAGTAGTTGCTAAATCAACACTAAAATCTTCTAAATTCCGGTTATTAATTCCGACTAATTTAATCCCCGGAATTGCCAACACTCTATCCAATTCATTTAAAGTATGTACCTCAACTAAAACAGTCATACCTAAACTACGGGCAAGGTGGAGAAAATCTTGAATAGTGTTATCTTCCAAAATTGCCGCAATCAAAAGAATGGCATCAGCACCTTGCGATCGCGCCAAATAGATTTGATAAGGGTCAATAATAAACTCTTTGCAAAGTAAAGGTATATTTACCTGACTTCTAATGAGTTGTAAATTCTGAAAACTGCCTTGAAAAAACTTTTGATCTGTCAATACAGAAATACAACTAGCGCCGCCTATTTCGTAAGCTAAAGCAATTTCCACAGTATTAAATTCATCTCGAATCACACCTTTACTAGGTGAAGCTTTCTTGACTTCAGCAATAATGCTAGGTTTTTTCTGATTTTGGCGAATTGCAGCTAAAAAGTCTCTGACTTGAGGAGCAGAATTCACTTGATTTTTTAAATCGGAAAATGATAATTTATCATACATTGAATTGACTTCTTGCTGTTTGTGCAAAACAATTTCTTCGAGGATATGACGTGGTTTTGCAGGTTGTGAGATGATTTGATTTTCTTTTTGGTAATTCAACATCTTAATTTTGCTCGTAATTACAAATAACTATTCCGCAATTGAATATTTAAAAAAGCTGAAATTCCAACTAGTTTTTGGTTATTTGCAGCTTTTTTATTGGGGATAAACCAGGTTTCTAGAGGTTTCTGGAAATTTATACCAAGACAGAAGTAGATTTTTTAGTTGTGAAAGTACTAACTACATTCTTGACAATTGCTAATCCCACCCCTTCACTCAAAGTCATAATTGATTCTGGATGAAATTGCACACCAGCGATGGGATAATATTTATGCTCAATACCCATAATTACGCCATCTTCAGAAATTGCAGTCACTCTTAATTCTGCGGGCAAACTTTCAGGTAATGCATATAAAGAATGATATCTACCAACTTCAAATGATTCGGGCAAATCTCTAAAAGCTACAGAATTTTTATCAACCACAGAAACCAGCGATACTTTACCATGTTGAGGATAATCAAGTACTCCTAATTTGCCTCCGTGAGCTTCCACGATCGCCTGCAATCCTAAACATACTCCAAACATGGGAATTTGGCGTTTTTTACAAGCTTGAATTGTCTCTGTAATTCCGAACTCACTAGGGCTTCCAGGGCCAGGTGATAAAATTACTAAGTCTGGATTTTCGCTATCAAAAATTGATTCGGCAAAACCATGTCTTAAAGTTGTAACTGTTGCTCCAGTTTGGCGAATATAGTTGGCTAAAGTGTGGACAAATGAGTCTTCGTAGTCAATTAATAAAACTCGTTTACCCGATGCTGGAGTCGCTTCTTGCTGTTCAGAGGTCGATATTTTTGGCAAGTCTGCATTTTTGCGATTGGCTTGGTGCAGGGTTTGCATTAGCGCTGCAGCTTTCGTAATTGTTTCTTGCGCTTCCGCTTCCGGGTCAGAATCATAGAGAACCGTTGCGCCAACTCGAACAGTTGCGATCGCATCTTTTAGCTGGATGGTGCGGAGAATTAAACCAGTATTCAAGTTACCATTAAAATTTATACAACCCACTGCGCCACCATACCAACGTCGGGGACTACGTTCATATTGCTCCAAAAACTGCATAGCCGATCGCTTGGGTGCGCCTGTAACAGTAACAGCCCAAAGATGAGTTAAGAAAGCATCTAAAGCGTCAAATTCAGGGCGCATCACGCCTTCTACATGGTCTACAGTATGGATGAGATGGCTGTATAATTCGATTTGACGGCGACCAATAACTCGCACTGTTCCCGGTTCGCAGATACGCGATTTATCATTGCGATCGACATCGGTACACATAGTTAGTTCCGACTCATCTTTGCGCGAGTTCAATAATTTCTGAATCTGCGCGGCATCATCGATCGCAGTTTGCCCACGACGAATAGTACCACTAATGGGGCAGGTTTCCACCCTTCTACCATCAACCCGGACAAACATTTCTGGTGATGCACCGATTAAATACTCTCCCCCTAAATTAAAGATAAATCCATAGGGACTAGGATTAATTTCGCGGAGGGTGCGGAAAAGTTGCGTGGGGGGAGTTTCGCAGGTTTGGAAAAAACTTTGACCAGGAACTACTTCAAATAAATCCCCACGACGAAAATAGTCGAGAGCAATTTTTACCTGTTCTTCGTATTCTCCCGGTGCATGGTCTGAGGCTTGATTCGCAGTTAAACGCTTACCTCGGTAGTCCATAATTTCACCAGTCCGAGGTAAATCCCTAGTGCTACCATTTTTGGTGACAAAATCATACTGTAAGCGGAATGCCTGTTGGAGGTGATAATCAACAACAACTAATTCATCAGGTAAATATAATACCAAATCTCGCTGATCGGATGCCCTTTCTAGAGACTTCGACATTTGCTCAAACTGAAACACCAAGTCGTAACCAAATGCACCATAAAGTCCTAAATGTTCATCCTCTGGACTCTCAAATACAGATATGATTTGGCGAACCACGCTAAAAACAGATGGCTGTCTACTGCGTTCCTCTTCAGAAAACAACTTCGCACTAGGTTTGATAAAACCAGTTAAGGAATTACCGACTTTATTGACACCAATATTAACATCAGTAAAATTTGAGTCTTCATCCAAACATTCTGCCAAATAATCAAGTAATATTTGACCTCGTTGATTGTGTGCTGTAATCGTAAAAGAATTATCACGAGTAGCTATCTCTAAAGGAGGATTGACAAAACCAATCGCCCATCTTTTGTAGCGACCTGGATATTCGTAACTACTTGCTAACAAACCCCCACGTTGGGAATCCAAACGCACTAAAACTTCATCGGTGGCAGTATCAATCGAAATATTAGTTAGCGATCGCGATACAAATATTCCACCTTTAGTAGAGTAGCTGCGTGTATCAAAACTCATTCTTGTTACCTCAAAAACCTGATGAATAAATAATTAGTTGATAATTACTACTAGAACTAGCAATATTCTCCGAGACTTTCTCTAAAAGGCTATATATTAAAGTAACCTTCAGACCAAAGAAACCCGGTTTCTTGGATTAAATCATCGAGCATAATCTTCACTTTTGATAAGAAATCGGGTTTCTCCTGGCGCGACTATGCTGACAAAGTAACAGCAAAAGATTGAGCATTTACACTTCCACTAATAGCAGTCGAGAATGTCTTACCACGACCAAAATATTGAGCCAAAGGATGAATTTCCTGCATTAATTCCCTAAAATCAGGAGGTGTCAACGACTGTGGACCATCACATAAAGCAGCTTTGGGGTTAGGATGTACCTCAATCATTAAAGCATCAGTTCCCACTGCGATCGCAGCTTTTGCCATTGTTGGTACATACTGAGAATAACCAGTAGCATGGCTAGGATCAATCATAATTGGTAGATGTGTCAACGTTCTCAACACAGGAACCACAGATAAATCAAGAGTATTTCGCGTATATTGGCGATCGAAATTACGAATCCCGCGCTCACATAAAATCACATTTGGATTCCCAGTCGCAAGAATATATTCAGCAGCCATCAACCATTCCTCAATTGTTGCAGACATACCTCTTTTCAGCAAAATTGGCTTACCAGTTGCACCAGCTTTCTTTAATAAAGAAAAATTCTGCATATTGCGAGCGCCAATTTGCACCACATCCGCAACCTCAGCCACAACCTCCAAATCACTGGTATCCATTACCTCAGTAATAATCCCTAAACCTGTAACTTCACGAGCTTTTGCCAATAGAGATAGGGCGCTTTCTCCATGTCCTTGGAAAGCATAAGGAGAGGTACGGGGTTTGTATGCTCCACCTCGAAGAAACTGGGCACCAGCAGCTTTCACGACTTGAGCAGTCTCCACAATCATGGTTTCATTTTCCACCGAACAAGGACCAGCAACCACAACAAGCGGGTGATTTTGCCCGAAAGTCACGATGCCATTGGGGGTAGAAACAGCAATTTCCGAAGGTTCCCCGTAGCGGTATTCCAGAGAAGCACGTTTGAAAGGTTGTTTAACACGAATCACCTGTTCAATGCAAGAACTAATTTGTTGAATATTATCAAGATTAATCGCATTCGTTTCTCCTACCAAACCAATCACAACCTTATATCTACCCTGTAAACGTTCAATACTTACAGGATAATGGCTGAGTTCATTAACAATGCGATCGATTTCTAATGTAGGTGTTTGGGGTTTAAGGACAATAATCATTAGTATGTACCTAGTTTTTGATTTACCTGTTCGTAGACTTTAATTTGTATTGAAGTCCCTCAAACCGAGTAACTCCAGTATTTTTATTTAATTTTTTCCCTTCTGTTTTTCTATAGCGACAAAGATTTTGAGTTTATGCTTACCCACGCAAAATTAAAGCCCCAAGAGTGAGGGAATAGCTTTCTTCCCTCACTCTTGGAGCAATTCTAAGATGTGGTGCATTTAGTTTGTATAATTAGACACGGGCAAGATGCCCATACTACAATAACTTGATGTTTTTCATTTATACAATTTAGCTGCACATCAGCTTATGTCAACAAAAATCCAGTCGGATTTCGGATTTGTATAGAACCTAATTATTTTGAATTTTGTCCCTTGGGAGATGTGTCACCTGGAAAGGGTTTGTCGTAAGATATCACAACTGGTAATTGCAGATTTTGTTCGTAAACGAATTGATTGCGAATCTCTACTTGAATTTTAGGAAGTTCTTCGTTGGAATTGACAGGGACTTGTGGAGGAATTAATAATGTGTACTTCCCAATTGGAACACCATCAAGACGATAAAGACCAAATTCGTCAGTCCAAGCAGCTAAAACTCTTTTACCTTCGGTATTGATTAAATCCAAGCGTAGATTTGCCACTGGTGTTCCAATAGTATCAGTGACTCGTCCTGCCATCCCGTATTCAGCCCTGGCGGTAAAATCTAAGCGAGTCACCGCAGAACTGGCAACTTCAGCAACTACAGAGCCTTTGGATACGGTGAGTTCGATAGGGAGTTTTTCAGGATCGAGTTCGACTGTATATATTCCTTCAGGTAAATTTCCGACGAAGAAATTACCACTTGCATCAGTTCTGGCACCACCTAAATTCTTACCACGGTTATTTATAACCCTAACAATTGCATTGCCCAAATTAAATCCGTTTTCTGCACCTTCTACTACTATTCTTCCCGCGATCGCACCTTTTTGTTTACCAAAGGAATTAGAGCTAACTGGGGTAATTTTCCCACCAGCAAAAGATAAATCGGATACTAGGGAGATTGATAAGCGATCGTCTCCAAATCCTCCTAAACCATTTCTACTTCTACTGGGAATACCTTGATAATCAATTCTTGCCAGTAAACCAGGAAGTACTTGCATACTTGCACCAACGATAGGTGCAACATCCCCATCGCTATAAGCGAGTCCCAAACGCCAACTTAAACCACTGAGATTCAATGCATTACGGTTAAGAGTTGCAGAATAACGAGTGCCAAAATCACCACCAAATTCGCTACCAAAAGATAATTGGTATTGGCGGTTCAAATTATAGCTAAAATCAGAAAAATATCTATTATTAGAGGAATTAAAAGCTAATCTACTAGCTGAGTTGATTTGATAAAAAGCATTGAATAAATAATTACCTTCAAAATCTGGTCTACCGCTCAAAAACATACCCCGCATGGGTCGGAAGGAAAAAGTTGGTAAAATGTAGTCGGCTGACCTACTGCTATCTTGACGACTGCGAGCAATAAATCCCAGATTGAAAGCATTGGCAAACTTATATTTGACTTCCAGACTATGATTATAGCGATCGCGTGCAGCTCTACTACTAGGATTGCTATATCCATTGGGAAATAATTGGGAGTTACCAATAATTTGCAAGCGTTTCAACTGCAAATCCAAATCTGTGGTATAACCCAATTCACCGCGAGAGCTACCAACACTTGCGGATACAATCAATGGGTTTGCCAATCGCCAAATTAAACCAGCTTGTGTTTGAACTGTATCGGGAAGGGTTTGTACACCACCTTCAAAAGTCAAATTTTCTGAAAGTCCTTGACGTAATTGATAAAATGCCGTTAATTTTCCTGCCTCTGAGGAGTTAAAGTCATTAAATAAGGTATTCTGCGCTAAATTACCAGTTAATCCCAAGCCGCCTAACTGAACTTGTCCACCAGATGGTAATAATAGGTCTGAAGAATTCAATCTTAACGAACGAATTTCTGTTGCTACATTCGGATTGTTGCGATCAAAAACGAATAATTCGATTTCATTACTTTGCCCAGTTGGTAAATTGATATCGAGAAACTCATATTTTCCATCTAAACCAACTTGCTGTTGAGCGATCGCAATTCCTCCAACCCGCAACTGGACGAAACTAGCGGGTGCTACGGTTCCTTGAAATGTCTGGATTGGGCGCGATCGTCTGGGTAACAGTTCAGAAGCGCTATAGGTTTCATTAAAACGGTCTTTGGGTAAGTTGGTAAAAGCAAATTGCGCCCCAGTTAAATTGACGTTATTTAGTAATGGATGTAGACCAATTTGTTGCCGTCCAACTTGATAGCTAAATTGACCATTATTTTTGTAATAAAAATATTCGGATATGTCTGGAGAGTTAATGAAGTTATTATTTAGACGAACACGCCATAAACCACCACCTAAACGTCCACCTAAAAGTGAAGAACTACGAAAATTATTATCGCCACTACCTGTAGTAATAGATAATTCTTGTCTGTAACTAGAAATCCCACTTAGAGCAGGGAAAAATTCTGGTTTTAGCTGGACTAATTCTGGTCTTCTTTGACTACCTTCGCCCCAAGGCAAATCAATAATTAAAGCAAAATCAAAGTTATTTAATTCAATATTAGCAAGTAATTTTTCTTTTAAGACTTTATCGCTAATATAATCAGTTTCATTAATTGTTTTGATTTCATTTTCTGCTAGTTTAATCTTTCCTAAAGGTGTATTTAATTCGGTTATTCCGTTAATTTTTTCTACAGAGAACTTAGCCAGTTTAGCAAATTCTAATAGTGGCAGTAGTAAAGTATCTTCTTCTCTGGCAACATCTAGAGTGCCAACGTCACGTTTATTAATTACTACACCAAGTAGTAAGTTATTTGTTCCAGTACTAGCAGTTTCAATACCCTCAATAACTGAAATATTATCTAGTTTAGAGTCTGTTTTTGAGTCTATTTTTGTAACTTCTGTTTTTAATTTTTCTACTTTTGGAATACTAATTTTTGGAGTTTCGCTATTGAAGGAATTATGATCAAGCTTTTGCCGTAACTTAGCTCTCACATCTTCCCAATCAGGTGATTTTTTAGTCGTTTTTTCCTGTAAAGCTAGTAAATCGGTATTATTTTTCTGAACTACTTGTAAACGCTTTAACTTATCTATCAGATTGTCTTTACTATCCTTGGCAGCAGATTTTGCAGTGTGAATACGCTCAACAATTGATTTGTGTTCTACTTCTTTTAGTTCTAAATCTGATTGTGAGATAGTTGACTGAGAAATATTAAGGTTGATACTTGGGATGACAGAAGTAGAATCCACCTCCATCGCTGGAGATTCTCGCCCAAAATTAGATGATTCTGGGGCAGAGGTATTTTCGGAAATAACAGTCGTTGCGATTGTTGGGGGTTGGGTAACTTGATAAAACATTACTCGAATACAGATAAATGTATTAATAAACGGTAAATCTTGCTCTGATGCGTAACTGCAAAGCTTCTACTATCACTCAAAAATCAATCTATCTGCTGCGAAGTTGATTTTTTAGGCTACTAGAAGAACGACTGGGAGGATTACTATTCATTCTTGCTGGAACTGTGAAATTGATTCCACGATCAATTTGTGTACCGCTCAATTCACCATTTAAATCCAATACATAATTACCAGGAGCTAATTGTTGACTAATATTCAGCACTAATTGACGACGGGTATCTGGTAGTACAGGACTCGAAGGTAAACTGCCAATAGCAACTACACCGTCGGGAAGCTTTGGCTTTCCTTTTCCTGCATCCGATATTTGCTCGGTTTTGCTTGCTCCAGGATACTTATTAGCTTGCCAAATTGCATATTGTCCGCTCATTCGCACATGAGCAGTACCTTGACTGGAAATATCAAAAGTTGCCTTAACTGGTGCATTTTTAGTATCTACTGCGATCGCATTAATAACTCCAACTTTTTTGATATTGCCTACATAAGCATAGACACCAACTCCATAACGTCCCACAACTCTTACCGGAGTCGGTGCTTTGTCTGAATTTTCATCCGGCACTTCTTCAACATATATTAGTGTCCGATGTTCCCCTAGTTGGGGTTTGATACGTGGACGAATGGAAAAACGCACAGTTTGAGATTTTCCAGGAGGAATTGTAAATTTTCCGGGGTTGACGACAATCCATTTACCTAATGACTGCTCACTTGGTGGTAAAGGCTGAACTTTATTTTGTTCATCCAATGTCCAATCTTGAATGTAAATCCTAAAAGTCGCTGGTTTCGAGCCAATATTAACAACACGAAAAACTTCTGTTGTTGGTCTTTTATCATCAAGTTTTAGTTCAAATCGAGGTGGACTAACCCCAATTGATATTGCTGATGCAGGTAATTGAAAAGCTGTGATGAAAGTACTAAGGGCTAAAACACTAGCACTGATTTTTTGTAAATTCTCCAACATAATTTTTACTGACTAATTTGTAATTACAGAACTGAGAAATAATGAGCTTAATTGGATTAAATTTAATTGAATTAAATCTTGACGCTTATGGTAATGAATTACCTGGTGTCACTCTTATTTGTAAGTTACCTAGATAATTTCCAGACGCTTTTATATTCGATACATCAAATTTAAGAGTCCCTCCACCTGTGACAATGATATAGCCTGCCTGTGAGCTACTTCTGGTTGATATAGTTTGTCCATCAATTGCCACTAGTTGAATTTCTGATGTTCCGACATTGGTGCTTTGGAGTTTGTCATATATATAATCGACTGTTAAACCAGCTTGATTATTTTCGGGAATTTTCAACTCCCATAAATTCTCAACCCTGAAAGTGATTATCTGGTTAATTACTGGTATTGGTGATGACTGTAAAGGAGTACCATCGGGTACTATTAGCTTTGTTTTTCCATCCGCGACAATATCATTAATTTTAATTTTTAGGTCTTTTAATGCATCTTTATTTATTTTCAGGCAACCATCTTCAACATCTGCACATTGAACTGGTGCTGCATTAACTTTGTGTATATTTCCTATTTGAAATAGGTAAATCAAGGTCGCTACTATACTAATAAAATATTCACGTTTCATTTCATTCGCAAGCTGATTGTTTATCTCTGTGGAAAGTTAATTATTTGGATTTAGATAGTTATTTATTGGTGGTTGTATAAATGTGGGATAAATTAGCGATTTAAACCACTAATTATTCGTTCAACGTAGAGCGAATTTATCCCATTATTAAGTAACACCTATTTATTTATATACGCAATATTTACTTACTGCCACTTTAAAAAATAATAACTTTATATAGTGGGGATAAATGTAACTACATTGTTACTAATGAGATGAAATTAAATATGAGTTAACTTTTTTCGGCATGTAGTTTTAAATAGGAAATTAGACTCTAATAAAAAAATTCAGTGCCTGCAATCATTCTATTTAAATGTGCTTCAGCTTATCAATAATACAGATATGCAGAAAATAGGATTTTTTGTACAAACTAAGTCTGCCAGTGGAGACTTAGTTTGTAAAAAGCCTACCCTGAAAAACAAATTATTCCCTCACTCAGAGGTTAATTTCTTAAAATTCTATGCTTTCTGAAAAATAAGCAAATTGTGGCTTTTAACTACTTTTAACTACTAAACACCTTCAGCAGAAACTGTAACTACACCACCAGTGTGTAAACCTGACGCTCTGACTGCATTTAAGTCGAAAGTAAAATCTACTGAGCCTTCTATTGGAGTAGTGCCACTTATACCAGGAGCGGCTGTTGGCGATGGAGGTGTACCAGCACTTTTTGTTAATGAGAGACCTATAGTAGAAGATGTACCTAAAGCTAGGGTAGCAGTATCTACAACAGCATCATGCGATATGTTTCCAGCAGCACCGCCAAGACCCCAGGTTCGATACAAAAGCACATTACTATATACCTTGTTACCACCATTGACGACTGTACTTGCTACTGGAGGTAAAGCTGGTGTGACAGTAGTTGAACCTGCTGCTACTGTACCCACTGTCGCGTCATCCAAGACACCACCGTTTGTAACGGTAGCAGTTGTTAAATCAGCAACATCTAGATTAAAAGTAATACTGTCATAAGTTTGCAGAAATACAACTGGTGGTACCTCAACTGATATCTGTACATCTGATTCTACAGGTGCTGCATGTGCTGCTGTGGATAATAGTCCGTTAACTGATACACTAGCTCCTAAAATCAAAGCAGCAAGGGAAATTATTCTTTTCATAATGAAAATCTATTTGTACTGTCTACGTGTATGATTGTATTTATGATTGCTATGATTGAACCTCAGTGAAATTACGATTTCATGCTTGGTATGATGATTTTTTTAAGTATGATTATCCGTGTTAATGAGGAATGTGACGCATTTCGGATGACTAATTAGACATCTGATGAAAATTAATGATGTATTGTCCAAAAACCTTGTAAAGAAATCGTTTTCGGAAATGTCTAATCTGAAAATCAATATCCCCAACTTCTTGTGGTAAAAAAGTTGAGGATATGAAACTAGATATTCAGATATTAATTATCCAAAAAAGAAGTTAGTTGTGTTACCAGTAGCTAAGTTCAGGCTAATATTGCTGGCGCTAAATCCAGTTGTATTTTCCAAAGTCATTAGAATGTTGCCAGTTCCAGTAAAGCTAGTGCCATTCCCCAGGCGGAACATGGTGCTACTACCATTCACGACAACATCAACTGCTGCGATGCCATTAAATTGGAGTAAATCACCATTTGCACCACGAGAAAAATCGTAAACAGTATCGCTACCATCTCCAGAATTATAGACAACAGTATCTATATCGCTATCTTTCCCAAGGGACAAAATATCGTTGCCACGCCCACCAATGAGAATGTCGGCACCAGCACCACCAATCAGATTATCATTACCTTCTCCACCTTCGAGAATATTATTGCCGCTATTGCCTTGAATCAAGTTATTGAGAGCATTACCTGTACCATTAATGTTGCCTGTGCCAGTGAGTCTTAATCTCTCAATATTTTCTCCCAAAGTCCAAGTTAAGGAAGATTCAATTGTATCTATGCCCTCGTTTGCTAGTTCGATGACAATATCATTGATGCTATCGACGATATACGTATCATCACCCAAGCCACCAATTAAGGTGTCATTACCCGCACCACCGTTTAAGGTGTCGTTACCATTCAAACCGTAGAGAATATTATCGCTAGCATTACCGATGAGAACGTTATTTAATTCATTGCCCCTAGCTTCAATTGCCGTACCAGTTAAGGTTAAGTTCTCGATATTGCTTGCCAATGTCCAA
This sequence comes from Calothrix sp. NIES-4101, assembly GCA_004296455.1. GTDB lineage: Bacteria > Cyanobacteriota > Cyanobacteriia > Cyanobacteriales > Nostocaceae > Brunnivagina. The sequence continues at coordinate 312,479 of AP018280.1, read as the reverse complement.
TCGATGGAAGCAAAAACAATATCTGTACCCTCATTTAAGTTTTCTACGATACTATCCTTGTTGTCATCAATGTAGTAAGTATCGTTGCCAGCAGCGCCAGAGAAAATATTGGTACCACTGTTGCCAATGAAAATGTTGTTGAGAGCATTACCATTACCATTGATATTATCTGTACCAGTTAGGGTAAGGTTTTCCAGGTTGGCTCCCAGAGTCCAAGTGATGGAAGCTAAGACTGTATCTATACCCTCATTGGCATTCTCAATAATTGTGTCATTGTCATTGATGATGTAAGTGTCGTTACCAGTGCCACCAATTAAGATATCAATGCCAGCACCACCATTTAGAGTATCATTCCCTGCCAAACCTCTGAGAGTATTGGCAGCCGAGTTACCAATGAGAATATTTGCAAGTTCGTTACCAGTACCATCGATCGCATTATTTCCTGTTAAATTGAGATTCTCGATATTGCTACCCAAGGTATAAGTTACCGAAGCATTAATTGTATCAATGCCGTAGTTATAAAATTCCTGCACAATATCGGCTACATCATCCACAAAATAGATATCATCACCAGCATCACCGTTCATCGTGTCAGCACCAGCGCCACCATCGATGACATCGTTGCCGTTTCCACCGCGAAGGTTATCGTTGCCAGCACCACCATTAATAATGTCGTCGCCATTACCACCGTTAATGATGTCGTTATTTGCGGTGCCGATGATTTTCTCTGGGTTGGCATTCCCTGTAAAGTTGACAGTTCCGGCAAAACCACTAAAGTCGAATTCCTCGAAGTTTCTAATTGTTAAACCCGGAATTCCCGAAAAGATTTGATTGGTGTTGTTGGTATTGAAAATGAGGGAGTCTGTTGTGCTTCCTCCGGTGAGAATGAAGTTATCGTTACCACCTTGTCCATCGACTACATCATTTTGCTGAAGATTGCTAAACAGGGCAGTAATTGTGTCGTCACTATCCCCAGCAGAAATTATATCTTTTCTGTTTGTTGGTGAAAGTGCGTCTGTTCCAGGTGTGCCATTGATGTAGTTAACTAAGCTAACAGTACGGCTTAATTGTGTTGCTGCGGTGTTATTGTTTCCAGCAATATCGGCAGCTGTGTTTGCTGCAATATCAATGGTTAAAGTCCCATCAACAGTGGGGGTGACATTAAAGGTGTAGGTTATGCCACCATTCGTAGTTGTCAGGCTGTTGGCTACTAAAGTTCCACCCACGATAGAGATGTCGCTGGCGGTAAAACCAGTGACTACTTCGCTAAAGGTTGCGGTGACACTAAATGGATTCTCGTCAAGAGTTGCTGGTGCTGTGGAAGAAAGAGTTACACTTGGAGCGATCGCATCTACTAAAACTGCATTAGTGATACCAATATTATTCAAGGCTAGTATCGCATCATTACCAACACCATCGCGAATAGTCGCATTACCACTTAGGGAAAGGGCATTTGCCACCGCAATCCCATCGATATCAAGATTGCCAGCAGCTACTGTATAGCGGAAGATGTGAGTATTGCTCGATGCTCCAGTGCCTAACAATGTTGCATTGACTGTACCACCCGTGTCTAAACTAATTGGCAGAACTACAGCACCCGTTCCCTTGTTAATAATGACTGCTTCCGAAAAGGTAACGGTGAAATCAAGATTTTGTCCGGCTCTGTAGCTACCGTTTGTGGGGACAGTGACACTGCTGATGATTGGGGCAAGAGCATCAATAACAATTGCTTTGTTTGCACCTAAAGAATTCGCAGCACCAGGATTGGCTAAATTCAAATTAGCGTCTATCCCGGCGGCATTTTTGATAGTTCCGCTATTTAGAGATAGGGCTGTATTGGAAATATAATCTAGGTCAAGAGTATTATCTCCCGCCGCCACGGTGTAACTGAAGGTTAGGGTATTGGTTCCGCTACCACTGGTGTAGCTAACAACTGCGTCTGTTGTTCCTGTTTCCAGAGTTAATTGGGGAGTACCAGTAACATTGACAATTTCATCGAAGGTGACACTAATTGCAATGATACTACCTGCTTTATAAGCAGCATTCGGGGTAGCAGAAGTAACATTAGTTACTCTTGGAGTTTGCATTTCCAATGCCCCAATGTCAACTCTGCCATTACGAATACGGCTAAAGCCAGTACCCCGTTGGTCTGTAGTAAAACCAGTAAAGGTTGGATTTCCGGCGTTAACGGCAGGACTACCATTGAGTAAAGCATGGGTAGGAGTTGTACCACCATTATTCGCAAGGGCTGCTAGTCCGGGGTTGGAGTTGATAATATCCGTACCCGTGCCCAATGTCCCAGAGGTAATACCTGTGATATTACCAATCAAGTTGTAATTATTGCCGTTGAAAGTTGCACCAAAAATATCTGGAGCCTGTTCACCTTTATCGGTGTTGCTGGCGATAATGCTATTGCTAATGGTGAAAGTTCCACCGGAACTAAAGATACCACCAGCATCACCAGTATTGTTGTTATCATTATCAGCAATGTTGAAAGCGATCGTGCTGTTGCGAATTGTTCCACCACCACTTCTAATGCCTCCACCATTCAAGTTAGCGGTGTTACCAGAAATAGTGCTGTTGGTTAAGTTGGCAATACTATTGGTAAAAATACCACCACCATTAGATTTGGCATTATTACCGAAAATAGTGCTGTTATTTAAGGTGACGCGACCAGCACTAAAGATACCACCACCATCTAAGTCAGCGCTGTTACCAGAAACAACACTATTGGTTAAGGTGAGAGCGCTACCACTATAGATACCACCACCACGCGAATTTGTAGTGGTGCTTTCTCCAACAGTATTTCTAGCGTTACCCCCACTAATAGTGATATTTTCCAGGGTTAAATCGGCAAGACTTGTACGAATGACACGAAAACCAGTTGCACTATCGCTATTTCCCTGAATGGTGAGTTTATCTGCTCCAGTACCGCGAATTGTTAATTGATTGGTGACAAGCAATTCCGCAGAAGTGAGGGTAATGACATCCGGTGTTGTATCAGTAAATACACTACCTGCAAATGTAATTGTATCCACACCAGGATTTGCATTGGCGTTCAAAATAGCTTGTCGTAGCGAACCTTCACCGCTATCGTTGGTGTTAGTAACAACAAAATCATTGGCATTAATTGTAACTGTGGCATTAGACTTAGCTGTATCCACGGTGTAATTACCACTCGCCAAATTCAGTCTGAGAGTTTCTGCTGCTTCCGCTTGAATATCATCAACTGCCGTGAGATTAACATCAACAAAACTCTGTCCGTCGGGAATTGCTACCGATAAACCACCAGAGGAAAGGGTGTAGTCACTAGCTGATGCCGTACTGCTGGCATCGACTGCGAGATTAACTATTAAATTGCCGACAGTACCAGTGCGGGAAATTCGGTAAACACCGTTACTACCACCTTCATTGGCTGTATTAGTTAGTGCGGTGATGCTGACAATGGGTATAGTGTTGATGCTAAATACATCGTTGGCATTGAACTGAGTTTGGACATTACCAACTGCATCTTGCGCTCCCGTGACACTGATGTCGATATTCGCAAGTGCCTCATTAACATCCACGACGTTATAGGTAGCAACATAAGTTGTATTATTTGTCCAGCTACCACTAGCAAAGGCGATCGTATTATTGGGATTTTCTGTGGGGAAGGTAATGGTGGGATTGACGGTAGTTTTCATCGCTTCGCTATAGTTCAGCGTTAGGGTGAAAGTACCTGCTCCCACATTGGCATCAGCTATTATTGATAGATTTGGGGTGATGCTGTTGGCAGTTGGAGCAATGCCATCAATTACAATAGCTTTGTTTGCACCTAAAGAATTTGCTGTACCAGGAGTTGCTAAAGTTAAATTAGCGTCAGTTCCGGCAGCATTTTTGATACTACCGCCATTGAGGGATAGGGCTGCGTTGGAAATATAATCTAGGTCAAGAGTATTATTACCCGCCGCAACGGTGTAATTGAAAGTTAGGGTATTGGTACCGCTACCATTGCTGTAGTTAACAACTGCATCTGTTATTCCTGTTTCCAGGGTTAGTTGAGGTGTACCAGTAACATTGACGATTTCATCAAAGGTGATGGTGATGGGAACAATATCACCGACTTTGTAGCTAGCATCTGTGGCTGTTGAAGTAACGTTGGTGATGTCCGCCACTGGGGTGACGCTGGTTGTAATTGCACCTGTATTGGCTGATATTGCTGTGGTGCCGCCATTTGTAGTTGTATCAATGTTGATGCGGTTACTGCCAGTTGTGAAAGTATTGTAGGTGTTATCCAATACCCGCACTGTTAAATCTGATGGTGTGCCGTTGTAGTTGGCAACGGGGACAAAGCGCACTTTGGTACTGGCAGATAGAGCTAGGGCATTGCTTCCATCTCCAACTGTGCCAACATCAAACCAGTTGGTGTTATCGGTGGAATATTGCCATTTTCCTTCGGTAGTAGCGTTGGCTGTATTTCCGACTATCGCAACACCACTAAGGCTTGCACCTGCATCTGGGTCGTTAAAATTGTTATTTACGAGATTAAAAACAGTTTCGCCGATGGGGTTTGTAGTATCTTCTTGAATAACTGCGGGTGAATTTGGAAGAATTTCGTAGTAAACTACACCATTCCAAGTCCGAGGCGAAAATGTACTGCCAAAGTTTACGGTTTTCCCTATGCCAAGCTGTAATGTCAGTTCAGTATTTGAGTAAGTATTACTACCAGTAGTGTAGTTTACAGAAGCATTTTGCGAATCAACGTAAATGCCGAAAGTTTGCCCGCCTGGAATTACAAGGTCTTTAAAGTCAAATACAGTTGGCTGGTTATTACCTGCACTTGTGACAAAGACTGTGTCCCACAATGTCCAAGCAGTAGAATTACTATCAAAACCAATATAAGAGCCTGTTTTGTAGTACAGTCGAACATTAGAGTTGCCTTGTATGTTGATATCAAACTTAGTCAGCGTCAGTGGCTTAATTGCTCGAATATCAAACATGTTTCCAGCTTGAGCAGCATTACTTGCAAATGTAGTACCTAAAGTACCCTTCTTGATAAAGCTGGGGGCATCATTAACTGGATTTACATTAATCGCAGCGTTTCCGCTAACACCAGTGCTACTAACAAAAATGTCAGTCAAACCATTAGTATCACCTGTAACTAAGTTACTACCGTTACCAGAAAAAGCTACATAACGTCCATCGGCAGAAATACTTGAATTTGTAGAACTTGCATTACTCTGGATTCCGGTAGCATCTACGGAGTTGCGAGTAATTACTCCTGTCTGGCGATCATAAGTAAAGATATCTGTTGCAGCATTAGTATCACCTGCAACTAAATTGTTAGCAGAACTCTCAAACGATATATAGCGTCCATCAGCAGATATGCTGGCATTAGAGGAAGCACCATTACCTTGAACACCAGCAGAATTTACAGGAACGAGAGTTGTTGTTCCGGTTATGCGATCGCGAACAAATATATCAGTAGTACCATTAGTATCACCTGCAACTAAGTTTGTAGCGAAGCTTTGGAAAACAACATAGCGTCCATCGGCGGAAATGCTACCGATAGTGGAACTACCATTTGCTTGAGTCCCACTTGAATCTAGAGAAACGCGGGTAGTTTCTCCGGTTGTGCGATCGCGCACAAAGATGTCAGTCAAACCATTAGTATCGTTAGCAACCAAGTTTGTGGCAGCGCTTTGGAAAACAACATACCGACCATCTGCGGAAATATTGGCATTAGAGGAATTACCACCAGTAACTTGAGTACCAGTTGAGTCTAGAGAAACGCGGCTAGTTTCACCTGTTATGCGATCGCGAACAAATATGTCAGTAGTAGCATTAGTATCACCCGCAACTAAGTTCGTAGCATTGCTTTGGAAAACAACATAGCGTCCATCGGCAGAAATGTTACCGATAGTGGAACTACCATTAGCTTGAGTCCCACTTGAATCTAGAGAAACGCGGGTAGTCTCTCCTGTTGTGCGATCGTGAACAAAAATATCTGTCGCATTATTAGTATCATTTGCAACTAAGTTTGCAGCAGAGCTTTCAAAAACCACATAGCGCCCATCGGCAGAAAATCTGGCATTAGAGGAAGTACCAGTCGCTTGAGTACCAGTTGAGTCTACAGAAACGCGGCTAGTTTCACCTGTTGTGCGATCGTGAACAAAAATGTCAGTCAAACCATTAGTATCGCCTGCAACTAAGTTTGTAGCGAAGCTTTGGAAAACAACATAGCGTCCATCGGCAGAAAATCTTGCATTAGAGGAACTACCACCGCTAGCTTGTAAATTTGAGGAATCGACGGAAACACGCTTAACAGTAGTATCGTCTTTAACAGTGAAACTAAACCCATCAGTTATGGTTTCGCTACCGTTGTGAGTATAGGTGAGACGACTGTTGTTGATATCATCTTGAGTGAAAGTGTTACCACCAGCCAGTAAATTTCCATTAAGACGCAGTTGTCCTTGTGCTGGTAAGCTGTTGACGATATAGGTTAATTGGGGTGGGGTGTTTTCTACATCCGTCACCTGTAACATGGCGTTAGTGATGGTGACAATGTTACCTTCATTAACTGTAATGGTTTTGTTAGTGATGCTAGGAGCATTATTAACGGGTTGAACACCGAATGTGGCTGTTTTGCTAGCCGCACTAAAAGGAGTTATGCCACCATTTGATGAAGTATTTATCCCCGCAGTTCCACTTGCAGAGTTATCTGTACCATCCCAACCCCGAAATGTAATGTTCGCCGTACTGCTGGAATTAGGATTATTAGGTACAAAACGAACTCTTGCCTCTTGCTGAAGTTCCACCCGTCCCAAAGTCACATCAGCTTGTGCAGAAGTGGTTGCATCACCCATAAATACGAAATTTGTCCTTTCGTAAGGGTCGTACGATAAGCCGGCTCCAGTGTGGTTAAATGCCCTGTAATCACGTAAGGAACCCGTGAGAATTGGTGTATTTCCACCCGCAGCGAATAATTCGTAGGTATCACCTTTAACTCTCAAATCATATCGGGTAAGATTACTTTTTGTGTCGTAAGTAACTCCTTCAGCTTGAGTAAATAGGGTTCTAGATGAATTCGGAACAGGCTGCACATCGGCTCCACCCTCTTGTGCCCAAATTCGATTTTCCCAAAAACCAAGTTCGATCGCTTTAGTATTATCGCTGGTGACAATAATTACAGAAAAGCCAGCACGATCTTCTTTCCCATCAAGATTGTCATCACTGCTGTGGGACTCACTATTAATTTTGAGGTCAAAACTGAGGGTAAAACCTTGATTGCGGTCTAAAACTGGGAAATTACCGTTTAAGGGATTTGGTTGAAGCACATCATAGTTACTGTAACCAGCGTAACCTGCTTGGGTACTAACTAGTTGAATTGTGCTTCCTACAACAGTTTGAGTTCCACCAGTTACCCCAAACTGAAACCAACCTTGGGTGTTGGGTGTCCCACCTAATGTTCCTCGGTACATTGGTGTTACAGATGACAACACAGTGGCGGAACTATCGGAAACTGAACCAAAGCTTGTCCAATTAGAGCCACCGTTAAGGGAATATTCCCAAGTCCCATCACCTGTTAACCCAGTGACTGCAATTCCTTGAGTATTGTAGTCAGCATCGGTGATTCGGTCTTTAATCAGATCAGCAACTAAAACTCCGTTGTTACTAGCTGGATTAATAGTTGGTAAAATTGGAGTGCCTAGCGTATTCAGGACGGGTGCATCGTTACGCAAGCGATCGACCCAAGCTGTATTTGCTCCACCATTCGCATCACCCGGTGTGACACCATTGGGAATTCCCGAACTGGAAGTGTTGATAGTTGCATTTGTACGGATGTAGCTTGATGATGTTGGCAATGAGGCTGTAGTGTCTCCCGTATAGGAAACAGCTTGGTTGCCACCAGGTCTAATTGGCTGTATAGTTTGTCCACCGATAGTGACTGCGGTGGGTGTGATAAATAATGCATTATCATTTCGATCCCAATCATGAATAACCGTGCCAGAAGCATTTTTCAAAATTGGATTATCTGAAGTTGTTGTATTGCTAAATCCGCCCCAAGCTGCTCCTGAGTTAAAGAGTGTCGTGTTATTATGCGGTACTATAATTCTGCGATCACTACCAATTGATAAATCGTCAGACGGTAAAACAGTAGTATCTTTATCTCCAGCATTGTAGATAACAATTATTGTGCCTGCTGGGACATTTTGCCAAGTTGAATCATTACTAAATGTGACATACAAACCTTGAGTGTCTTCTAGTTGCCAGCCTCTCATATCAGTTGTAGCTGTAACTAGTAATTCTACCCACTCTTTAGAACTACCATTACCTTGTGACCACTCATTAATAATCACAGGGGGAATGTTTAAAGTATAAGCATATGTTTGTAAGTATTGACTATCAAACGCTAAAGGAGCTTTAATACCTCCCGTCTTCACCTCCAAATCCCAATCGCCACCTAGCGCCGCATTCCCTGTCAAATCATCCGACGCAGCTACATTCGCACCTGTCAACTGACTCAACTGCCGCACAAAAGCAACACCTGCCTCGCCTGCTGCGACATTGCAACCATACAATAAAATGTCAGCTTCTTCTACCAGCGCTGTTTTCCACTGTTGCAACTGACTCTTATAGCGACTTAAATTACCTAAATTTAAATAATTTGACCCCAGTTGTAAACTTCCAGCACTACCGTGGGAAACAATGTGCAGCGAATCATATCGCTTACCTAGCAAACTCTCGGTTATCTGTGTAATCCCATCCTTTGTGGGGTCAAGAATGAGAACATCTGTATCTGGTTGAATATTTGGTATCAGATTTTGATAATCGGGGACTCTAGTATCAACAAATACTATATTTTTCTTAAATACTATATTTTTCTTATTAATTATTCTTGATGAGCTAAAGTCACTTACCAATGCATTCGATAATACTTCTTCACGAGTATCATGGTATCTATTCAATAGTGTTTTCATAATTGCTAGATTTATTTCAATTAATATTTGAGATTAAAGTGTATACGCATCAAACATTATTGCTGTTGGTAATAATTAATACCTCAGTGTTTGTACTAAGCTTAATTTAGTGATTCCATGAATATTGCTGATGAAAATAAGACAATAAAGTTTTGAAATATTCTCTATTAACAAAAAATAAATTATACCTATCTAAAATATTAGTTGTACTCTGAAATCCATATTCTTATAGCAACTTACGTTTAATATTTAATCTAAATACTGATAATAAAATTAACTAAAAGTAGTAACTTTCAGCGATTATTTACAGGTTTTCATCTAGCATATTTGCGGTTGCATCCGTAGTTCCCCTGAAGCTATCTTCAGTTAACATCTGAAATTTAAGGGAGATTACTGATGCTTTACCGCTTAGGACTCACTTCTGGTTTAGTGCTGACGTGTTTAGCTGCTACAGCGACAGTAACCCTTGCTGAGAGCGCCACTGTAGAAATCCAATTTAGCGGCACAATTCCAGAGCGAACATCAGTTAGTATCCCCACAAATCAAACAGCAGAATCACTCCCCAGTAGTTCATTAAAAACACTGGAATCCTCACAACCCAGTAATAACATTACCAATCTACGTTTTAACTCCACTCGCAGCACTGATATTATCGTGTCGCCGCCTCAGTTTGTCTCCGGTTCTCATCCCGAACCGAAGGGGACTACCCACAGCAGTTTACTTAAAGTTGGCACAGATACAAATAATCAAACAAATAATATAGATAGTAACAATGTCACAATATCCGCAGGAGAAACTGACTTACAATTACAAACCTTGATTAAAGCACCTCAAGATTTTCCACCGGGAACTTATAACTACACCACAACTTTAACAACCATCATTCCTTAAGAACTTGAAACCTTAATTTTGAGTAGGATGTGTTAGCGATAGCATAACGCACCAAATGCACCAAATACTTATCAATGGTGCGTTACTACGGTATCTTAATTGTTAAGTATATTCACAGTCACTTTGAAAGGAATAGTATTTTTCTTTTCTCCCCAAGTTAACTCGCCGGAAAGCTCATAATCTCCTGGTAAAAGTTGAGATTGATTTGATTTGGGAGGAGTTAGGGAAAGATAGCGATCGCCTTCTGCAATTATGGTAGTATCACCAATATTGCCAGTTTGCACAGTTTGATTGCCTCGCTTCAGTTTCCATTCACCACTGGTGATTGCACTAGCTTTACCTTTGTTTGTTACTAATAGTTGTAATTTGCTAGCTTGAGGATTAAATCGAGCGCTGCTAACGGCTAAATTGGGGGAAACATTACCTTTACGCACATATACAGCCACGCCAATTCGGGGAATAATAGCTGTATTGACTGTGACACCCCTTGTATTATCAGTTTCGGTGACTTTTGTGGCTTCCAGGTTTTCTGTAAAAATCATGGTGCGATATTCACCATCAGGTAAGCTGGGGGGAAATCGCGTAATGAAGCGAATACTACGCTGAGTTGAACCGTCCACTTGTAGCTCTCTGGGGGAAAATTGCAGATAGGGAGCTAAATCATTGGGGCTAGACTTGAGAGTTTGGAAACCTTGTTCTTTGTCGTAGGTAAAAGCAGAAGTGTAGACACGAGCGCGGAATGCTTTTTCATTCAGGTTAGAAACCGTCAAAATACCTTTTGCTTGTCCCCGCTTGGCTTGGGTTTCGATAATCATGGGGGAAATGGCAATATCTGCTTTGGCAGAGTTTCCCAATGGTAAGAAGTTTGATAAGAATATAGTCGCTAAAGGTAAGGAGAATTTGAGAAAAGACGTAATTTTCATTTATATGTTTATATATTGATTTGATTTATTGATTTAATTTATTGATTCATCTATAAATACTGCGGGTAAGGATTGTAGTAACGCACCGTTTATAAGGATTGGGAACTGCAACAGCACTTTAACTATCAATCGCCATCAGTATAACACTCAGAAAATCTCATCGGGAAATAGTCAAAGTTTCCGAATAAATATCTAACCATCAAGCTTTAATTCAGTTTTAAAATTTCGGTATTATCACGATAGTTATTGTTTGTTTTGATGACTTAAATTGGTTGCACAGCGAAAGAAAACACTAGTGTAAAGCAACTGAGTCAGGTTAGTCACTAAAGTTGTTAACTACAAATTTAGTAGCATATTTAGTCAGCAGTATATTCCTTTAGCATTTTAACTGAATCTCTTTGCTTTATTATCTGCTCATTCTCTTGCTAGTTTCATGATTTTAAGATTGCTACAAAAGCTGGTTTGATTAAATCTGAGATATTTTTCAGGTAACGAATAACATGATTGCTAAGGGATAAAAGCTTTAAATTTTTGGCTGTATTGAACCTGCTAATTGAATGGCAGAGATTTGAAAAGTCAATTTTTACTTTGATGTCATTTTCAGAAGGATATCGACAGACTTCTTTGCTTTTTTGAGTGACAACTCGTTTTATTTACATATTTGAGGATTGAACTATGTTGCGTCGTTCTTTATTAGTTTCTGCTGTATTGTTGGTTAGTAGCTTTGGTTTTGCGAATAGTGCGAAGGCAGCACCAGGACCAGCTGAACCTGCAACTGTTGAGTTTAGTTTTAGTTCTGGTAATACTTGTACCTGGGGAACTCCTACTGATGGTATTTTAGCTGTCAATACTACTGATGATGGACTAGAAACAGCTACTGATGCCACGATTAATATTAACTGTAACGGCGCAGCACTTCTTACAGTTGCTGCTCCTGTCCAAGTTAACGGTCCAGAAACCACAACAAACAATGTTGCGACATTAAGCACAGTAGCCTTTGGCAATACTACTGACACTGGTACTGGTATTGTAGTCACAGGCGCTGGTATCGATGAAGATGCAACCGTATCAATGACAGCAGATACAGCTGCAAGTCCCCAAGCTGGTACGTATGAATACACTGTACTACTAACTGCTACTCCTCAGTAATTTGGAATTAATGAAATTGAAGCTAACTTACCCAAGTTAAATAAATGTTGAGTTTCATTTTCTTAATACCCCAACTTTCAAAAGTCGGGGTTTTTTTCGTTCACGATTTCTCAAATATTTCAGTGAAATTAGAGTAAATACTGTAGATTATACGGATAACATTCATGGGAAAATCTTGTTAAAAAAGAATCGCTAATCAGTATTTACATAAAAGATATGAGTGAAAACTGAGAAATTACTCAGAAAAGCGATTAATTAAAATTTGTGTATTTGACAATAAGATATTATGGAGAATTAAAAAGACTTATTACAACTAATTCCCTGAAACTTTATGTCAAAAATAAAGTCATTTTATAGAGATTTTAATTACTGGAAAACGACAGGATAAATAATGTTAGCTTCTCCCTCAATAACGAGATTTTTATTTACAAATATATACTCTAAATTATTATTTCGTGCTGGTTTATTATGTACGATTTCCCTATGGGCAGGAATTGCTCAAGCTCAGGTAAAATTATCACCAATGATAATTGAAACTCAAAGCCGCCGTGGACAAGCGACGGGTGTAATTGATATTACTAATACTACCGATGAAACATTCCGTGCCCGTGTTTATGCAGAATCTTTCACGTATGATAAAGAAAAAGGTTTTCAAACGATACCATCTATTGCGAATGATTTAAGACCTTATTTGCAATTTTCTCCACGAGAATTAGTTGTACCGCCAGGAACAACTAGAAGGGTACGAATGAGTGCGCGCTTGGCTCCTAATCTTCCGGATGGGGAATATCGGGCTGTGATTTTCACTGAACCTTTGAAGCAAAGTACGGTGACTGATACTAAAGGAGTCACTACAAAAGTGACTACTCGTATTGGTAGTGCTTTTTTTGTGAGAAAAGGAGATGTGCGTCCAAATTTAACAGCAGAAACTGCTAGATGGAATGCGAATAACAAGCGACTACAGCTATTAGTGCGTAATACTGGAAAAGCTTCTACATATTCATTAATTAAGTGGACTCTAAAGCAAGATGGAACAGTAATAAAAACTGGCGAAAGCCCATCTACAGGTATTGTGCCAGATAGCGATCGCTATTTCACATTAAATCCTTCTAAAAAGGATGAACTTGTTCTAAACCCTGGAACATATCAACTCAGTGGAGAAATGATGTGGGGTGAGAATAAAAATAAAAAGTCATTTAATGTGAATTTCACTGTTCCATCTACAAATCTTATTCGTTCGCTAAATAGAAAATAAGTAGTTTTTATCTGACGTTATCTAAAAAAACCGTTTTTCTCTCAAAATCAACTTTGTATGTTAAAGGAGAAAACCGGTTTATTATTTTATCGTCATATTCTATTTTCAAATTAAATATTTCATTGGAGATAAACCCTCTTTCTGGGATGTTACTAATCCTATAAATAATCTCTTCTCGGAAAAAATATAGTATTTGCCTTTAGTTAATTCCACCGATCTCATTTCATCAAGGTATTGTTAATAATTGATTGGTCGATATGTCACTTATTAACAAAATATCTCCCTATAAATACATAAATATAAAGAATCATTCAGCATTTTACACCTGCGCGTGTTATAGACAAAAACTTATATTCAAATGTATTTGAAATCTATCCTATGAGACTTGGTAACTAATTATTAAAGTTCAAATTATTATTTATTGAATATCCAATGCGTAGATTATTATTACTATTTTTAATGTTTGTTCCCATCTCTGTCATGTCAGTGATGCCCCGAGTCGTAGCCCAGTCAACGAGTAAATTCCCGTCTGATTCGGATTCCACAACTACTTTAGAGAACTCACGAATTGTTCCTAACAATAGTACTAATAATCATGCTTTGCAATTGGAAATTAATAAAAATCGCCGCAAGAATTTAATTAACAGAATTAAGAATCCTTCTCCAAATCGCTCCGCTTCGCAAAGAGAGGCTTTAATTTCTCGCCTTTCTCCCCCAGGAAAAGCGAGGCTGGTTGCAGAAAAATCCTCTTCACCAGTTCCGGCGGAGAAGGAATCTGTAAATATTGCCGCAAGTAAAAATACTGAAGTCATTCCTGTGGGTTTGCTGGTGGGGAAACGTACTGTTAACCCCAGTGTCTTGGTGCGGGGAAAGGAAGATGGTTCCCAAGCTGTTGATTTTGATAACTGGTTAGTCCCTTATGATGCTGTCATTGAAGCTTTACGATTCAGCGTCACCAGTTTACCCGATGGTCAATTAGAATTACGTAATAGTGGTATTGTCACCCGTATCGACCCACGAAAGCTAGCGAATGATGCCCAAATTGGTTTAGCTTTCTCAATTCAAGATATTAAAAAGCTATTTGGAGTCGAGGCAACATTTGAAATTAATGAATATGCGATCGCATTTGATGTTCCCTGGTTAAATCAAGGTAGGCAACGGGGTAGACGTAAGGAACCACCAGTTATTTTGGAGGGTTTACCACGTTTGCAATCGACAGGTTTGAGTCTAGCGGCGCTGGAACAAAGGCTAAATTTTACTGGTGGGGAAAATAATTCCACTAATTCCCAAGGTGATTTTCAAGCTGTAGGTTCAGCTTTTGGTGGTTCTTGGTATCTGCGTACTCAACAACCAGAGTTTCAAAATTCTTCGACTTGGAAGATATCGGAAGCCCAGTTTCTCCGACAAACCAATCAACAAGATTATTTTGTTGGTTCTCACCCGACATTTTGGCGCAACCAAGCTACAAACGGTGATTTTTGGGGTTTTACCTATATCCAAAGACAAGGATTTACACCTCCCGAATACTTCCTTGGTGCTGGTTCCATCGACCCCCGGCAAAGGTTACAATCGGCTCAAATTGGGCGTACTATATCGGGAAGAGCAGAACCAGGAACTTTAGTGAGATTGGTTGAGCGGTTTGGAGATGTCGTCATTGCCGAAGTTCTCGTCGATTCCTCTGGAGTTTACCGCTTCGATAACGTCCAAAATGAAGACAGATATCTCAACAGTAATTACCGCATATTCCTGTATCCCGAAGGCAGACTCACTGCCCAACCAGAAATCCGCGATGCCAGTTATACGGCAACCCCAGGACAAATTCCCGCAGGAGCGTCAGCTTTCGTCGCTTCCGGTGGTTTTGGCAGAGAATTTAATAGTAATCGCAGTTTATTTGGTAATTTTACCGATTTTCGCGGAGGTATTGCCCAACGTTGGGGTGTATCCCAAGACTTAACTCTGGGAGTCGGAGGAGTTTATGACGATTCCTTCAAAGGATTAACCGAATTATTCTATCGTCCCGCCAATATTCCCCTACAAGTATCGCTCTCCACCTTAGTTGGCAAAAACCTCAATACCATTGCCGATATTCGCTTCGAGCCATCACAAAAATTTAACCTCTCCTTTTTTAGCGATCGCTTTTCCAGTAGACTATATGCTAATTGGAATATCCTCCGGGGAGTTTCCCTATTCGCCAACAGTGACAGTCGCTTTGGTACAGGTGGAGGACTCCAATTTAGCTTCAGTGGTAGAAATGCCTACACCTTTGCTCGTTTAGGTATAGACACCGAAAACCGCTTCCGTTGGAATTTACTCCAACGTCTGGGAAAACTGGAACTGCGGCAACTCGGAAACGAAGTCGGTACCCTCTCGGAACTTACCTACGGCTTATCCTCCAGAAGCTTCTCTGGTTTGGGACATTCATTACTCCTCAACTACGAAACCCGCAGCCAAAACTTCAATAGCAATCTCCTAACGATGGGTTGGCAATATCGTTCCCAAGAACGGGCTATCGATGGTAATTATAAATGGGAGACTCAACTCGGCTATGGTATTGGTTCCCAAGGCACGGGATTAATAGCTTCAGTCACAACCACAGTATTACCAGGTATATTATTACGTGCCCGATACCAAGGTGTATCTGTGATTTCCGATGCATCCAGCTTCAACATTGACCTAGTTTCCAGCCTCGGCTTACAAGGTGGAATTCGCCCCGGAGACAGACGTACCAGCTATTATCGCACCCAAGGAGGAATGTTAATTCAGCCCTTCTTAGATGCCAACAATAACGGTGAACGTGACCCAGGCGAAGAAATTTATACCGAAGATGCCAACTCACTGCTAATCATTAACAATAGACCATTGAAAATATTACAACCAGACATGCAACGCGATCGCATTCTGGTACGATTAAATCCAGGAAGTTATCGCCTCGATTTAGACCCCGCAGGTTTTCCCCTCGATTGGCAAGCGGCAACTGATGCCTACGCAGTGGATATCACCGCAGGTTCCTACACCCCCGTATTACTGCCATTAACCCGTGCCTACGCTGTTTCTGGTGTCATTACCAATATCAAGGGGGAACCCATCAATGGAGCCAGGGTAGAAGCAGTCACAAGTGATGGGAAGAAGCGATTATTTTCGGTGACAAATGGCGCAGGGGTATATTATTTAGAACGTTTGCAACAGGGAGAATATAACCTGTTGATTAATGGCAAGTCTGTAAATGGCATGAAGTTAGAACTGGATAGTTCATCGGCAGGATTGAAGGAATTGAACTTACAGCAACTAGAAAACGAGGAATTTCGGGCATTGAAATCCGGTGTTAATCAGAGTGTTTTACCCAAGGAAGAAAGTATAGAAAAGTAGATAAACTTTTATTTTGGGAATACTAAAGTTAGGCACAAAAACTGTGCATTCATCTAACATTTACAAACCATTATGAAAAGAACTGCAATCTCCTTGGCTATTTTTAGCAGTATTACCCTATTCACAAATATTCCCACCGTCACAGCGCAAAATAAACCACCAGAATCACCCCAAGCAGTAACCAGTCAAAATCAGGCGATTCAGCTTTTAAACCAAGCGACAAAAAAGGCTGATGAAGGCAACTTAAAGGGCGCTCTCGCTGATTACAGTCAAGCCATCAAAATAAACTCTCGCTATTCCCTAGCATACTACAACAGGGCAATCACCTACGAAGACTTAGGAAATAAAAAAGCCGCCCTGAATGACTATAACCAAGCAATTCAAATCAACCAATACTGGGGACAAGGAGCAGTTACTAGCGCATATATCAATCGCGGTAAACTCCGCTATGAAATGGGAGATTCTCAAGGTGCAATCGCAGACTTTAACCAAGTAGTAAAAGTTAAAACGGACGAATCTGATGTTTTTTACAACAGAGCTTTAGCACACCACAAACTAGGTAATAAAAAAGCTGCACTCAACGACTACAGCAAAGCAATTCAAATTAATAAATGGCAAGATAAAGGTTCACATGCAGCTTATCTCAATCGGGGAGTAGTCCGACTGGATATTGGAGATAATAAAGGAGCTTTAGCAGATTATACCCAAGCAATCCGTCTCAAATCAGACTATGCACTGGCTTATAAAAATCGAGGACTATTTTATTTAGACACCGGAAACCAAACTCTGGCAATTAAGGATTTCCAGAAAGCCAGCCAGCTGTATACAAAACAAGGAAATCTAGAGAAACATAAGGAAATTGCCAAATTGCTAAATGAAGTCAAGAAAAGATAATTTTTTCCACATTTAGTTTGCATACTTATGTTTACATCCCGAGACAGGTAAACATACCCACACCAAGAATCTTGGTTATTTTAAATGCAATTTAAATGTGTTTTGGCTGGAGAATTGGGAATTGGGCATTAAAAATACGTGACTGACTCACTTATTTTTCTGTAGGGGATGACAAATTTCCCCTTTCCTACTCCTATGGCAAAATCAAGACGTTATTCATCACCCCTTGTGGTAAAACACACATCGGCTCAGTTACTCTTGCAGTTGATGTAGATGTACTACTACTTTGATAGATTTCTGTTCGCATGTTGACGTTACCCTTTGATATTCGACGCTGAGTAACTTTTACGTTTCGAGAATTTGGTTTGACAACCACTGGTGTTGTTACACAGGTAGATGCATTATTAACAGGGTTTGTCTCTACCACTACATTATTATTCATGTCCGCTAAGGCAGCTGCGGGCAGCATGAAAGCCGTAGCTAAAAAACCAAAAATACAGCTTTTCTTGAACATTACTGGAAACCTCATTAGTTGTGTTGGGTTTGGCAAATTCGCACCCTAATAGATAAATCGGATTATGGCTTACTTTTATACTAACAATAATTGCACCAAATATCTTTAACCTAAAGATTTAAGTTTTGTAATTCCAAAATTAAACAAATGTCACAGTACGGGAGACACGGTGATTGTTGTTTATGCAGATTCCCAAATTATCCCGCACTCATGCAACGCCCGATTCTGCCTTAGTTGACAAAATAACTATACAGACTATGCCAAATCTATCTGCCTTCCAGAAGTGCGATCGCACCCATAAAATATCATAATTATGGCGAAGAGAGTGCGTGCGGAGAGTAAATGTGATATTCCTACCTCTCTTGTTCTCCCTATCTCGCTCAATACTTCTATATTTGATGATTATTTACTGACTATTAACTGTGATTCCACTAAACCCGCAGTCATTGCATAGCAACTTTTACGCACATCATTGGGAACTTGATAGATTGCTACATTATGGGGGTGAGTAAATCCTTCTTTAAACTCAATGCAATTTTTGACGATATTCCAAGCATCCTGCGTTGCCACTTTGACATGCTGATCAAATCCGTGGTTGGTATAGCCTTCATATTGCTTTTCTAATTTGCTAATTGCAGCGATAAATCTGGCTTTTTCTTTTGCATGTGCTTTTCTGGCATTACAAATTGCTGTTGCGGCTGAATTCATTTGTTGTTTTTCCCAACCACTAGTCGTCTCTTGAACATCTGCCATACATTCGCTGAATTTCACACGATTGGGTTGCGAGTCTCCATCCAAGTTTGGCGCAGAGGAGCTAAAAGATTTACTTACAGGCAGTATAAGAAGAATGATACTTACTTTGAGAACTAATAATGCTGGCGAGAAAATTTGCTGGCGAGAAAATTTTTTCATAGACAAAACTGCTGATTATCATTGATAGGATTGATGCTTCCTCAGACTATAGCAGTTACTTCAGATACTGAACCGAATCATTCACAAAATTAACAATTTACTTTCCTTAAAATTGCAAGTTCTTTATCAATAGTATCTATAAGTAATTCAGCAGGTAATTTGCCTTGGATCTAAAACCTAAAGATGATGTAATGCCCTTCCTAACTGGTTTTGCTTGCAAACGCCTAATTACTTGAGTCATGGACATTAATAAGATGAATCAAATAATTACTATTGATTCGATTCAATGCATTGATACTATCACCGTACTTTTCTCATCATACATAAACATTTACTTATAGGACTAATCTAATATTTGTTTAATAGTTGCTGTTTGAAAATGGGGTGAATTAGCAATAAATAATGTAAGCTTATCTAAACACAGTTAATCAGTGTTCATCAAGAAAACAGAATATTAACGTGATGAAAATCAAACATCTTAAGTAACTATTTTCCGACCTATCTAGCCGAGATATAAGTTGGACAAATCTGAAAATTAAAAAAATAAATATCACATTTACTATGCAATAAACGACCAGTTTCAATTGCTTAGTTTTGCTATGCCCAAAAAAGAAATTGCAACTAAAGGAGATACCTATGTCAGACTTATTCAATCAAATTTCTCGTCGTAAATTCATCATTACAGCAGGGGCTTCTGCAAGTGCAATCTTTCTCAAAGGTTGTTTAGGTAACCCTCCTGAGCCAGGTGGTAGTACATCATCTGGTTCAAATTCAGGCACAACAGCAGCACCAGTTGTTAATATTAGCCCCGAACAAAAACCAGAAACAACAAAGGTTAAATTAGGATATATTCCGATTGTTGAATCTGCGCCATTAATTATTGCGAAAGTAAAAGGTTTTTTTGCTGAGTATGGAATGACTGATGTTGAACTAGCAAAGCAAGCTTCTTGGGGTGCAGCGCGAGACAACGTCGAAATTGGTTCTGCTGGTGGTGGTATTGATGGTGGACAATGGCAGATGCCAATGCCACATTTGATTACCGAAGGTTTGATTACCAAAGGCAATCAAAAAATTCCCATGTATGTGTTGTGTCAATTGATTACCAACGGTAATGGAATTGCGATCGCGAATAAATGGGCTGGTAAAGGTGTCGGTTTAACACTCGATCAAGCGAAGTCTGCAATTACTGCTCTTAAATCATCATCAACTCCATTCACAGCCGCACAAACCTTCCCCGCAGTCAATCAGGATTTTTGGATTCGTTACTGGCTTGCTGCTAACGGCATCAATCCAGATGTTGATGTGAAGTTGTTAACAGTACCAGCCGCGCAGACTGTCGCTAACATGAAAACTGGAACGATGGATGCCTTCAGTACCGGAGACCCCTGGCCCTATCGTATTGTCAAAGATAAAATTGGTTTCCTGGCTGTATTGACCGCAGAAATGTGGAAAGATCACCCTGAAGAATACTTCGCTATGC
Organism: Calothrix sp. NIES-4101; assembly: GCA_004296455.1. Classification (GTDB taxonomy): domain Bacteria; phylum Cyanobacteriota; class Cyanobacteriia; order Cyanobacteriales; family Nostocaceae; genus Brunnivagina. The sequence goes on along the minus strand of AP018280.1, from coordinate 292,135 downwards.
GAGGTGACTGGGTAGATAAACATCCCAAAGCGACAAAAGCACTTCTCAAAGGAATAATTAAGGCACAGCAGTGGTTGGATAACTTTGATAACCGCAAAGAAGCATCGGAAATTTTAGCAGGGCGTAATTATTTCAACCTTCCCGCAGACATACTGATAGAACCATTTCAGGGTAATTATGACATGGGTGAACGTAAAGTTAATGATAAATCATTAGCAGCTTATTACTGGAAAGATACAAAAGGTAGTGTTTCTTACCCATATAAGAGCCATGATTTATGGTTTATTACCGAGAGTGTTCGCTGGGGATTCTTACCCAAAGATTACATTGAGAATGGTGCAGCAAAAGCAAAAGCATTAATCGATCAAGTCAATAAGGAAAATATTTGGAAAGAAGCTGCACAAGAAATGGGAATTGCGGCGGCAGATATTCCCACAGCAACATCCCGTGGTGTGGAAGAGTTTTTTGATGGGGTGAAATTTGACCCAGAAAAACCCGAAGAATATTTGAAGAGTCTCAAAATTAAAAAAGTAGCGATTTAGTTAGTAGTTGTTAGTTAATAGTTAGTTCAAATCAGCTATTAACTACTAGAAAAATATTCCAGAATTAGAGACAACCTCAAGGAGAAAAATCGATGACTACAGTCCAAAGACGACCAGCAAGAGCGAACTATGATAGTACCTGGATTACACGTATACAAAAACAATTTCCCAACTTAATACCCCCTGCGATCGCATTAGCAATATTTCTCACTATTTGGCAACTATTTGCTTGGATACCTGGAGCAACTTTACCGGGGCCAATTCAGGTAGTATCAGATACTTGGATTCTGATTGCATACCCTTTTTATGATAAGGGTGGTCTTGATAAAGGTTTATTTTGGCAGATTCTTGCCAGTTTGCAACGGGTAGCAATTAGCTATACTTTAGCCGCCATTTTTGGTATCGGTTTGGGGATTTTAATTGGTGTGAATAAAACTATCAATAAAGCCTTAGACCCCCTCTTCCAATTATTAAGAACAGTTCCACCTTTGGCTTGGGTTCCCATTTCCTTAGCAGCACTACGTCAAAATGAACCTGCTGCACTTTTTGTTATCTTCATCACTGCAATTTGGCCGATTTTGATTAATACGGCGGTAGGTGTCAAAGAAATTCCCAGCGATTACAACAACGTTGCCAAGGTTTTACAACTCAACCAGAAAGAGTATTTCCTCAATATCTTAATTCCTGCGGCATTACCCTACATTTTTACTGGTTTAAGAATTGCGATCGGTTTGGCTTGGTTGGCAATTATCGCGGCAGAAATTGTTATGTCGGGTATTGTTGGCATCGGTTTCTTTATCTGGGATGCTTATCAGAATAATAACGTCAGTGAAGTCATTTTGGCTCTTGTTTATATCGGTGTTGTGGGCTTACTACTCGACAAATTCATGGGTTGGTTACAAAACAAAATTCTTCCTGAGCAAAAGTAAATCACTAGTAGCCTGGCAAGTCAACTTTGCAGGGAAAAAAAATCTCCGCGTCTCCGTGTCTCAGTATCTCCGAGTCAATCTCAACCCATCGATTCTAGGTTGGCGAACGACTAGATTCCTCCCGCTTCTTTTCCTTTCTGTCCCCCTTATTCCTTTATAAATACTATGAGCTTCTTTGTTGGTGTTGACCAAATTGAAAAGGTTTTCGAGTTAACTGGTGGTGGCAAATACGTTGCCTTAAAAGGAATTGATTTACAAATCAAAAAAGGTGAATTTGTCTCCTTAATCGGTCACTCCGGTTGCGGAAAATCAACCCTCTTAAATATGATTGCGGGTTTAGATTTGCCTACAGAAGGACTTGTAACCCTCGAAGGGCAAAGAATTACCAGGCCAGGACCCGATCGCATGGTGGTATTCCAAAACTATTCTTTACTACCTTGGCGAACTGTACGCGAAAATATTGCTCTGGCAGTCAATTCTGTAATGAATGGATTGTCAGAGGGAGAACGTCGAGCAATTGTCGAAAGACATATCGATATGGTGGGTTTACGTCCCCACGCCGATAAACAGCCAGGAATGCTGTCAGGGGGACAAAAACAACGGGTGGCGATCGCTCGTGCTTTGGCAATCAAACCTAAGTTACTCTTGCTCGATGAACCTTTTGGGGCATTAGATGCCTTAACTCGTGGTAATTTGCAAGAACAGTTAATGCAGATATGCGAAGAAAATGAAGTAACTGCGGTAATGGTGACACACGATGTTGATGAAGCCGTATTACTTTCCGATAGAATTGTGATGCTCACCAATGGCCCGGAATCAAAAATTGGTGACATCCTCGAAGTTGATATTCCCCGTCCTCGCAAACGTATGGAAGTTGTGGAACACCCCAGCTATTACAGCTTGCGGAGTGAAATGATTTACTTCCTCAACCAGCAAAAACGTATCAAAAAACTGCGTGCTCGCAAAACAACCGCAGTATCCCGCCACGGATTGGAAAAAGTCAACCTGGAAATCGGTTTTGTACCCTTGACAGCTTGTGCTCCCCTAGCGATCGCCAAGGAAAAAGGTTTCTTCGCTAAACATGGCCTGGATGATGTACATCTTGTCCGTGAAACTAGTTGGCGTGGTATCGTTGATGGGATTGCTGGTGGCTACCTGGATGCCGCGCAAATGCCTTCGGGAATGCCAATGTGGATGACTTTAGGAGGACATCGTAATCAACCGCTACCTGTTGTGAGTGCATTGACGATGACTCGTAATGGTAATGCCATCACCTTGAACAAAAACTTTTTACAGCAAGGAGTACAGGATTTATCTACCTTCCATGACTTCTTACTACGTACCCGCGATAAACGCCACACAATGGGTGTAGTTCATCCAGCTTCAATGCATAACTTATTATTGCGGTATTGGTTAGCAGCAGGTGGTATCGACCCCGATACAGATGTTCACATTCAAACGATTCCTCCTGCCCAGATGGTGGTAGATTTACAAAATGGGAGTATTGATGGCTACAGCGTCGGCGAACCTTGGAATCTTCGCGCAGCTGCCGAAGGTGCAGGTTTCACCATTGCGACTGATGTGGAAGTTTGGTTGGGACATCCCGGTAAAGTCCTGGGTGTACGCGAAGATTGGGCGGAAATGTACCCCAATACCCACATTGCCCTCACCAAAGCCTTGCTGGAAGCTTGTTATTATTGTTCACTACCAGAAAATGCCGAAGAAATTCGCCAGATTTTAGCTCGACCTGAATACGTCAGTACTAGTATCGATTACATTCAATTAGGCGACCCTTACGACAACACTTGCGATCTTGAACGCCAGATTGAGTACGCCCACCATCAATTCTACGCTGAGTCAGCCATCAACCGTCCTAGTCGTACAGAACAAATTTGGATTATGACACAGTTGGCGCGCTGGGGTGATGTACCTTTTCCGCGTAACTGGGTGGAAGTTGTGGAACGAGTATGTCGAGTCCGGGTATTTAGTACCGCAGCCCGTGAACTTGGGTTGGATATTAGTTACACTCGCCAACCGATCAAATTATTTGATGGAACCCCCTTTGATGCTGATAATCCTTTTGACTATCTCAACCAGCAGAAAATTAAACGAGATTTCTCGGTTGCTGAGGTTGTTCTCGATTCACCGAGAAGAGTTGCTTAGTAAAAGAGACAGGGAGCAAGAAGGCTATTTCTGGTAAGTCTGCAATCAACCGATACCTAAACCATTAACCTCTAATTGAAATTATGCAAAACCGCACTTTCAAAAATTCCGACGTTGCGAGACAAAGATTAGGCAAACCTCTGGCAACAGCTAGCCAAACAGGTCAAAATCCATATTTAGAAATTAAAGATGTTTCTAAGATTTATCCAACTAAAAAAGGGCCATTTACCGTATTGGATGGGGTAAATCTTAATGTTTACCAAGGTGAATTTATTTGCGTAATTGGTCACTCAGGTTGCGGGAAATCGACTTTGTTAAATATGGTGTCTGGCTTTAATTATCCTACCAGTGGACAAGTCTTGCTCGAAGGAAAACCCATCACCAAACCAGGCCCCGATCGCATGGTAGTATTTCAAAACTACGCTTTGCTACCCTGGAGAACCGCGTTTGAAAATATTTACTTGGCTGTAAATGCCGTATATCCCAATAAACCTGAAGCAGAGAAAAGAGCGATCGTTCGCGATAACCTAGCTATGGTGGGACTGGGTGATGCCATGGATAAGAAACCTCCACAAATGTCGGGTGGTATGCGTCAGCGTGTCTCTATTGCTCGCGCTTTGTCAATTCGTCCTAAAGTGCTGATTTTGGACGAACCCTTCGGCGCTTTGGATGCTATCACTAAGGAAGAATTGCAAGAAGAATTGCTGAAAATTTGGGGTGATAACCGTTGTACAGTATTAATGATTACCCATGATATTGATGAAGCTCTCTTCTTAGCTGACAAGTTGGTAATGATGACCAATGGACCACACGCAAAGATTGGCGAAGTTATGGAAATTCCCTTTGACAGACCCAGAGATAGAGCGCGGATTATGGAAGACCCAGAGTATTACAAGTTACGTAACTATGCTTTAGATTTTCTGTTTAATCGTTTTGCCCATGATGATGTCGGCTAACACCAGCTGTTTCCAAATACTTGCTGAGGATATTTGAGAATAAACCCAACTTATTTGTCTTTGCCAACTCATAAATTGGGTTTATTTTACAATATCGAGACCTGAGGATATGACTCCCTTCTAAAAAGCAAAAGTGCTTCGCAAAACACCCATAGTCACTGAATCACTATCGGGCGTATGTCCTGGTTCAATAATATGAATAATACCAGGGGTAATACTAATATTATTTGTTACTTGAAAGCGGTAAAAAGCTTCGATTTGAGTAGTTGTTCCTGGTTGACCACCAGATCGCCCTAAGCCACCATTAATAATATCAGGAACGTTATTTCCTAAGGGTAAGGTACTATTAGTAATTTTTGGAGGTTGTCCAATATAAAGACCTCCTAGATTACCTTTGCGGAATAAATCAGGGAAGTTAAAATAAACCATCCAGTTGGTTGTTTCCACTTTACCTGATCTACCAGGAATATTAGAATTTGTGTAACCACCCCAAGCACCTACAGTAAATTTAGGCGACAGTTGCCAGTTCAGTGTCGCGCCAAATGCATTAGTTTTTAGTGGTTCTGTTTTATTAGTTAAAGGATTATTAGCTGTTAAACAATCATCACCAACAAATGTTAGTAAACAACCATTACTAGAATAATTATTTAAATAATACAAACTAACATCAATTGCATCTGTTGGTGTAACCAATAGTTGGACTGCGGTAGTTGTATTACCATCAAATAAACCGTTACGTTTATTAGGATTTCCAGCATTTAAACTAGCATAAACAGCTTGTAGACTAGCACGTTTAGCAAACTGCCAATCAAAAGCTATACCTGCTTGACCTGTAAATCCAATATCTAAGATAGGGTTACGTTGAGCAAAAAATGATATTGGTCCCGTTGCTGCACTTTCAATCCTGTTTGGTCCCCGAAATGCATTCGTCATGTTGACATTTTTGCTACCAACCATGATGGCAAAATTTTTGCTTAAAAGTCGGTGATAGCGTAGGTCACTTAATATCAAACCATTATCTGTCGGAAATTCATAACCTAAAATTAAATCATTACCTAATCTTGGGGCAGTTCCGCCCTTACTTGCTAATAAACCTGTAATTAGATAACTTTGAGGGTCAAATTGAGTATTTAGAAAAATTTGATTGAGGTTAACAACACTGGTATTTGTGCCTCTATCTTGGGTATCTTTAATGCCATTGCGAGGATCAATATCTGCACGGTTATTGGTGCGTCCTTGAATACCAATAATCGCAACACCAAACATTTTTGTCGTTGTCGAAAATTGATTCGCTTCAAGTTCAGCAGTACGTGCCTCTAAATTATCAACCCGACCCCGTAAAGTTGCTAATTCTGCGGAAAATTCTTCCTGTAATTTTTGCAATTTTGCCAAATCTTCACGATTGGCATTACTTTCTGTTGCAGTTCCAATCAACTCATTAACACGGTTTAAACAAGCATTTAACCCAGCAGCAAACTCATATCGAGTTAAAGCCCGATTTCCCTTAAATGTTCCATCGGGATAACCAGCAATACATCCGTATCTTTCGACTAAGGATTGTAATGCTTGAAATGCCCAATCTGTCGGTTGTACATCTTTGAGTTGTGAGACAGATGTAACTTGTGACATAGATTCGCCACCATTTCCTGGATTATCAATGGGATTCTCATCACCATTAATCTCAATCTCATCATTAACAGGAATTGATGCCAGGAAGGGAGGAGATTCAGAAGTGAAGGATAAATCTTTAACACTAACAATATTATTGTTATCGTTCTCTTTGTGTTTATCGTTATCGTTATCTTTATTGTTATTGCTAACTTCTATTTGCCCTACCCCCATTCCTGGTACTTTTGTGAGGATATTGCTTTCATCTAGCTGAGGTAACTTACTTGACAATGCTTTTTCAGGTAATCCGCAAATTACCGTAATCAACATCCAAGTAACGATACAGATTTTATTCTCTCCGAGAATCCATTTATTCACCTGTTTACACTCTACTCACATTGATACTCAACGGACGAGTCTATTCAATAAGTTTTAAATTTGACATGGGGGAATTTACGGAAATTGGGGAATTGGGTATAGATAACTGCAATTGGTAAATTTCCAGTAATCATCAAGATACCAAGCTGTGAATAGTCAGGAGACAGCAATGCTCAATTCCCAATCCCTGCATTTGGCGAGTATAAATAAATAGATGCTGTACGGAGTTCGGTGATAACTAACATGGCTAGCCCTTCGCGAAAGACTAATCGCCAATCTTCGCAAAATCCAAATGCACGTATTGTGAAGCGGGTAGTAAAAAAGAATGGTAAAAAGTCCAAAAAGTCAAGTAGATTAACTTCTTTGCTGGCTGTGGTGTTTTTACTGGGAATTGGTAGTTTGGTTGTGGCTTTTGCTTGGATTAGTTTTCTATTTATTTTTAATCCCCAGCAAGTTAGTTGGTTAAATAAATTACTACCAGTATGGGCGCAAATTCACGCGAGTAAAAGCGATCGCCCTTTAACTTTGCCACAAATTCAAGCTGCTATCACCAAACAAGGAAATATTCCTGGGGAACAGATGCCTTTGGTTGGGGATATCAATGATTCGTTTTTGTTACCAATTTACAAACAGCGTCAACTTTGTCAGTCGGATTGCCAAGAAATTATTGAATTACGGGTCTACCAACATGCAAGTGATGGAGAATTTTCATCCGATTCCCAAAGATATTACCAAATTGCCGCCCAAATTGCGATCGCAGGGCCAGAAGAATCGTTTGTTATTTCCCCAATTGTGAATGCGACTGATGCAAATCCAGGTTCAAGTATTTCTTTACCTGTGACGGAAATCAAGCGACTGGAAGGTACAACATCAGCATCGGGTATTTGGTATTATCTGCGTGGACAACGTCAAGAGAGTTCCTATAACCTCGCCTACGGACATATTCTCTACTACAACCCCCAGCGCTTCCATTTGCAACAAATGCAGTCTTGGACGAGTTCTCAGGGACAAATTCCGCAATGGCAACAGGTGACGGGTAATAATGCTAAGGAATTAGTAATTAATCAAAATGTCGGCTTAGAACCGCAACTGCGAGTTTATCAAGTGAAGCCGGTAAAAACTTTTCTTAATCCTGTCGAACTGGAAGAAATTGACCTCAAACCCAAAAGTTTCAGTAATTATATTTATAAGCAAGCATTAGAAGTTGCCAGTAATGGCTTATGGACTCCGGCATTTGAGTCACTACAATCCCTAAAAAAACAAAAGAAAAATATTCCCACAAAGGTACAGGCACAAATTGATTTGATTCGTTTGCATTCGCAGCTGACGAAAACCCAAGCCAATACAACCTGGGCAAGTCCGGGACAACAAGTATTGGTAAATTTGATTGATGGACGCTGGGACAAAGCTTTACAAGTTTTTAAAGCTTCTCCTCCTCAAAATGCGAAGGAAATCAGTGCCTTACTTAAGGCTGATAAGGGTAAGTTGTGGAATCGGGTGAATGCGGCATTGCAATTAAAGCCCAATTCTAGAGAAGTTCAAGCTTGGGGGGCTTTAATTCTGGCATCACAACAGGGGGAAGCACAAGCTTATTCTTGGCTCAAGGAAGAATTTAAAGGTAAACAGGTTAATCTGACTGAAATTTCCACTTTACTCAAGCAACTAAAGGGAGAAGTTTCTGCCCAAGCTGAATTTTTTGGAAATCACACTAGTAGAATAATTGGTTCAGCAGCAAAGATTAAGCAGATAAATCCTCGCGAATGGCTAACTACTTCTCCTTCTCCTTTCCAAGCAGAGGAGTCTGGGGGTGTGCAAAATTGGTATTTAGTAAATGTGTCAGCATTTCATAACGGCAAAAACTGGCTTTTCTCACCATTTACCAATCTCAATTTACCCAAAACCGCACCAGAAAAATTCTTACGATCGCAGTTAGGATTGGATACAGACTCACTGCTGCAACTTGCTGTGTTGTCATCGAATGGGGAACAGCAAGCCACCTCAGCTAGCATCAAAGCTATGCGATTAAAAAATGGAAAACTGCAATTACTCGCTACCGCAGTTGAACCCATTAATTCTAATAATTCTAATAATTCTAATTCTCAAGCTCTAGCTGTAACTGCCTCCGCCCTAGAATGGGTACAACCTTCGCCAATTACTTTGGCACAATTACAACAACAAAATCCCCAACGAGGCAATAAAATCTTACCCGCAATTTGGCGATCGCTACAAGCTAGCAATCAATCACGCAGTGCCAACATTCCCAGCATTCCCCAACTTCTCCAAAAAATTGGGCATTATCCCATACAAGAAATTGACTTGACTGGTAATGGGAAACCGGAAATAGTACTCACTGTCTCGGCGGAGGCGATTACATCCCTACAATCTGCAAAATCTGCAAATAATTCTTCAAAGAATCAATCACGCCCCCACACGGTAATTTTATCTGAAAATGGCAGTATAATTTATACAGATTTTAGCAACTTTTCAGAACAAACACTGATAGCGATCGCGAATTTATGGCAAACAAATTCACCCAGTTTACTGGTTGAGAATATCAATATAAGCGGTGAAAATTACACTTTAAAGCTTTGGTCACCAAAAAATCAGCGCTTTGAGTAAAGGCTTCTAGCTTGTAAATTTTGTCAAATTCTCAGTTTTTATTACTCAGTTTTAAATTCAAGCTCTGAAACCCCAACACTGAAATTTACTTGCATCTTCAATCAGCGAAAATTCTTGTTGGCTAAAGGCTAGAGAGTCTTAAACTGCTGAAGTCGAAGATTGACGTTGCATTTTCAAGTTTTGCAACTCTTGCAGAAGGCAATCAATCTCAGCTTGCAGGTGCAACAATTTTACCTCTTGATCTGCTTGATAGCAGGATTTACTAGCGTTTCGTGCCGGAATTTCTTGGCTAATACGTTCGGTAACTGCGGAAGTAGACATAGTTCGTTCGCTCCTCAAATCAAATCACACCATTAGAAATATTATTATAGTGTTATTTTAAGAATCATTAAAATATTGTATATTTGCTATAAGTATTCATAATCAATGGCATGTTATGTACCATATAAAGACAACAAGATTAGCAACTTGGTTCCAAAAAATGGTATTAAATTTCTTAAGGTTTTTACCTTAAAATCTTTAATTATTCGCTATTCAGCTTGCCATAAAAAAAGGTGACTAAAATCTTCCCCAGGAAGAATATTATTTTTTCCCACAAAGAGGTATTTAGTAACAACTGTTTAGCTTGTATTAAGACTGTATTGAAAGAGTCGTTATATACCGTGACCTTAAGCCCTTTTGCCGCTAAATCTCATCGCCAACCTTGGCTTGGATTAATCGAAATGTACCGCCAGTACTTGCCTGTCAGCGATCGCACTCCTGTAGTGACGCTGCACGAAGGCAATACACCTCTAATTCCTGTGCCCCACATTGCCCAAATAATTGGCAAGCAGGTACAGGTATTTGTCAAATACGATGGTCTTAACCCCACTGGTAGCTTCAAAGACCGGGGAATGACAATGGCAATTTCCAAGGCTAAGGAAGCGGGTGCAGAAGCGGTAATTTGTGCCAGTACCGGAAATACCTCAGCCGCCGCCGCCGCCTACGCTAGACGTGGTGGGATGAAAGCTTTTGTGTTGATTCCCGATGGTTACGTAGCAATTGGAAAATTAGCCCAGGCATTGCTTTACGGTGCAGAGGTTTTAGCAATTCAAGGTAATTTTGACCGTGCATTGGAAATTGTCCGGGAAATGTCGGAGAATTACCCAGTCACATTAGTGAACTCAGTAAATCCGTATAGGATAGAAGGGCAAAAGACCGGAGCCTTTGAAATTGTTGATGTTTTGGGTGATGCCCCCGATTGGCTATGTATTCCTGTAGGTAATGCCGGCAACATTACAGCCTACTGGATGGGCTTTTGCGAATATCACCAAGCCGGAAAATGCGATCGCCTACCTCGGATGATGGGATTCCAAGCAGCAGGAGCAGCACCCCTAGTCACCGGACATCCTGTGACACATCCCGAAACCATCGCCACTGCTATTCGTATCGGAAATCCCGCAAGTTGGGACAAAGCCATTGCCGCCAAATCAGCAAGTGCGGGTGAGTTTAACGCCGTTACCGATGCGGAAATTTTAGAAGCATATCGACTACTGGCATCTGAAGAAGGAATTTTTTGCGAACCAGCCAGCGCCGCATCAGTTGCGGGAATGTTAAAAGTCAAAGACCAAATTCCCACAGGTGCAACTGTAGTTTGTGTATTGACTGGGAATGGATTAAAAGACCCAGATACCGCAATTAAACACAGTAATGCCCAATTTAAACAAGGGATTGCACCGGATATTCAAGCGGTAGCATCGGCAATGGGATTTTAGAACGGGATAAGAGGACGCGGGGATGTGGTGACGCGGTGACGCGGTGACGCGGGGAAAAGAGGATTAAGAGGAAATATTTCTCATGTCCCCACACCTCCCACACCTCCCTACCTAGCAGTCCTTTCCTTGGTTAAACTATCGATCGCATCACCAAGGGCAGTAGTGAGGCTTTTACGGGTTTGAGAATGGTTTTCTTGCTCTGTTTTCAAAGCCATTAACAAGCGATCGCGTTCTTTGGTGACTGCGATGAGTTTTGTTTGTAATTCTTGCAGTGAATCGATTTGGGAAATTTCTGTTTGAATCGCAGCGTTAGTATCTCCATCTGGAAGCACCGTTTCATCGATACCTTTGATTTTCTTGATTTCGGCTTTTAGGGTTGCAACTTCCTGTTGTAATAATTGCGAATCACTGCGACGTTGTTCGGATTCCGTGTTGTAGAGTTTACGCCATTTTTCTGCACTCTCCCATGCCTCATCACGTTGTGTCATCGCTTCTGCGACTTGTTGTTTTAGCGCTTGAATCTCCGTTAACCATTGTTGTGTTAAATCTTCACTCATAAAATTGGCTCTCATAAATCATTCAATAAGCACTTAGAATATTTTTGTGTAGACTCAATAGTATCGAGACTAAATCTAAATCTGTATATAGACTACAGGTGGGAAGGTGAAAGGGGAAGAGGTACTGTGGAAGGGCTTGATTTTTCCCTCAACACTACTCTAATAATGTATTATTCAACACATTGAATCTATAACAGTACAAAAAACCGACTTCCTCGTGGAGTCGGTTTTTTTGAATTAACATTCAGCAAATGCAGTGGACTAATTAGATTAACTTAATTACACCAATTTCAAATCAGCATATTCAGCTAGCAAATCATCAGAAGTGAGTGTATCTCCTTCAACTTGCGGAGTCCACAAAACTTCGATCGCGAGTAATTTATCGCTGGGAATACTACCAATTTGACGCAGTGCTTGACGCAAATCATCAGCGCTGTTAATTGCTGGAATATCGTATTTACCGAGAGTTGCCGCTAAAAGCGTAACAATAATATACTCCCCTGGCCCCTCGGTAATTAGAGTTGTGGGATTATCGATTTCATCACCAGGTAAAGCAGCTTGATTCTCAATATTGCCTTTGAGTTGATTGTTGACGTTCGACAGTGTTTCTTCAGTAAACTTACTGCGTTCGGCTAAGGACAAGCGGTTAAATTCGCTTTCGGCTGAAGTGAGTCGTGCTTGCTGGGTACCGCCACCTGCATATACCCAATATTCGGGGTGACGAAGTAGTGCCAAGCTAGCTTCTTGCAAGACTTCTGCACGTCCTGCTGTGCTATCAGTATCAGCAGTTTCCGCAATGCGATCGAGTTCTTGTTGTAACCCGCGTGCACTTGCCAACATTCCAACTTGTAAACGAGTTACCGATACAGTGGGGTTAGAAGTGTAAGCTTCTTCGTAACTGTCACCACTACCAGCACGACGAAAAGATTGAAGAAGGAAATTAGCAACGGCAAAAAATATCAAAATACCAAATAAGCTACCAAATCCACCAAATCCCCATAAGGGAAGTAGGAATGGGAAACCAAATCCACCACCAGGATAATATCCACCACCATATCCACCACCAGGTGCATAGGTTCGTGGGGCACTGTAAGGACGGCTAGAAGATGGCATCCGGAAGGAGCCACCACCAATTCTGCCTCCACTGCGGGCTGCTAGCGCTCCATCAGCATGACCAAATGCCAAGCCGAAGACAAGACATAGAAGGAACAGCGATTTTAGTAAGGCTTTAAAAGGGTGTTTGATAGTCTGTTGTAGTCTTTTACGCATAACGCATTCCTGAAAAATTTCTTGGTTATATCTCCCAATCGTATTAGGAGTGTTGCGCTTGCTTGTTAACGCCAGCTGTTGATGAGTAACCACAAGTCAGTAAGGCTCTGAGCTACCTTCTATAATTTACCGCTTCTTTACAGGCGAAGACAGTAAACTCTGGGCGGATTTCTGAGGTGATAACCGCACCACATGACAACTATCCCCCCAAATACTCGTTTTTGAAAGGTTTATTTTTATTTTTGAGTAGCATTTGAGTAGCAAAATTAAAACTCAAAAATCAGGACAGTCAGCTTCTACTACTTCCGGGTGAGAGTAGTACTTCAAAACGGTTTCTGTCCTGTCACCAATCCACATGGCTACCTTATCTGGGCTGATACCTTCAGTAATTGCCCACGTGGCGAAAGTATGGCGTGTGGCGTAAAGGTTTAGGTAGGGGATTTTGCCCTTGCTGGCTAACCCGGCAACTACCCCTAAATATTTGTATTGCCCATATTGACCACGCCAGATTTTTTGAGTAGTGGTCGAGCTAATCGCACCCCCATCAGTTTTTGTGAAAACAAGTTGATTGTTATCAGCGTTATCAGGCTTGATGCTGATTAGCAATTTATGTAATTTTGAATTTTCGCTTACTGGGAATATCCGTTTTTTGTTGTTCTTTGTACTTTTTTTAATTTTGTAGAGATTGCATGATTTATTAATTTCTATCTTGCGGCAATCTTCTGAAATGTCGCCCCAAGTAAGTGCGAATGCTTCACCAGGTCGGCATCCAGTCCAGAATAAAAATTTAATTAATGATGCATAGTGCTTAAATCTTGATAACTCAAAAGTTTTGATTATTAAATCTCGTTGTTCAATGGTGAATGCTTTGTATTCCTTTTGTGGCTGTTTAGGTTCTTTAAACTTTAATTTTGTAAATGGATTCGATTTGATTAATTCGCTGTTTACAGCCCAATCACAACATTGGGCGTAATAATTAATCAGCAACCACGCCATTCTCTTAGTTGTATTTTTTAGATGGTAGTCACGTATTTTTGGTGCTTCCGTTAGCGAATTGAATGGAAGCTTACAAATGTAATTTCTGATTCGATTGTATCTGTTTAATATTGTTGTCTTTTCTACTTGGTTTGCTTGATATTCAGAAAATTTATCCCAGATATCAAGTAGTGATAAATTTTCAGTTTGATTCTTTGTCTCTAGTTTAGGCTTTCGCTTTTTGAACTGATAACTGTCAAGAGAATCATCGAATCTATCTAATGCAATATCAACAGATATTGCATCACGTTTTAGCCTGACAATCTCACGATTACGCTTAGTATCCTTTAAGCCGGAAGCAATATAAAACTGCTTCAGATATCCTGAAACTCTGAAGCGGATAGCTAATTTTTTAGTGCGTTTATCAACAGTTATCCACTTGTCATCATCGGTCATTTTAGAAAAGATGTTTTAAGGCTTGCTCTACTAAATCTGCCATCTCTGGTGGCTCTAGAAAATCACTATATTCATGTTTGTTGAACAATCCAAAAATAACAGCACACCATGATGAAGGATTGTCCGGGAACCATCCGCAATACCAATCATGATAAGTACCAGTTGGATTAGTCCCAATTAACTCTTTTGGTATGCAAATATTTTTGCTATAGTGCATTGTCCAAGAATTAAATACTGGAACAAATTGATAAAACGCCAAGCCTTGATAACTTTCTGGATCTATTTCACAGTGCATTGATGATATTAAATATCCATCAATTGGGTGAATAGCGAATTGATATTTACCACTCATAGCGGGTCTAATGCAATCTCCATTGCGTTTTTAAGCCAAGCATGAATGTCATCAATACTATTAATTGATGAAACAGTTGAACGTAATTTTTGCAAATTAATTTTGCTATCTTCCTGCCAGCATGGAGCGTTAATATAATGCTCTAGATAGCACTTAATCAAAAATATTTGATGTTCGGTCGGTGCTGTTTCTTGATTATTGGTTTTGAAAAGCCAGTAAGTTTTTACAGCTTCTTCAAGGTAGTTTTTCACTCTCCTGCATCAAAAAAGGATTAAGAAGCAACAGGAATGGGGGGATGTTTTATACCTTTACGAGCCTGAGTAAGAACCATTGCAATATAACCCCAAGGATCAACTTTTCTGAGACGACAAGTTTCAATGACACTCAAAACAGAGCAGTAAGCTAAACTGCCTTCAGTAGTGCGAGTACCATAGCTAATACGTCGAGCAATAACGGCATGTCGTAAAGCCCGTTCAGCCTCATTATTGGTTGCTGGTAATTGCGGATGATAAAAACACGCAACCACAGCGTCCCAATCAGCTAAAATTTCTTTTGCTAGAGCCTTTAACTTACTATGCTCTGCAAGCGTAGCCAATCGGCAGACTCTGTATAGGCGAGCGGGGTGTGAGTCTTTTTCATCTGTATCCCCGTCGCCGATAGCAAGTGTATGTATTAGTTCCCTCAGTTCCTCTAAAAGCCACTGCCCTAAATCCGCCACTTCTTTATCTACTGCTTCGGTCAAAGCGATCGCTTTACGAATCAGATGAGCTAAACAATGTTGGCGTTTTGGGTAATGACTGTAGGCTCCATACCCATCAGTTACTAACCATCCCACAAATGCATCACTGATCAACCGCAGTAATTCTTCTTGACGACGACTACCGATGTGGTAAACGGCAATTGTTTTCGTAATCGCTACCCATAACCACCGATATTTCCCTTTCTCATACCAGGGTGTTTCATCAAGGTGGATTATTTCTGACGATTGCAATTGTTCAATTAATTCCTCAACGACTGGGGAACAAGCTATTCCTACCTCTCGAATACATCTGTCGATTGTTCCGACTGACAGCGATACACCTACCCAATCGTTCAATAACTCTCTTATTTTCGGTCGGGACATACGGTATCGTATTGCAACAGAAGCAATAAACGTTGCCAGCATCGGACCGACAAGTCCATACTCCTGCAAGCTTAAATCTCTGCTTCTTCCTTCAACTACCGAAACATACCCGACTAAAGGCTTTTCTTTTGTTTGGTGTCCACAGGTGCAAGTCGCCTGATAGTAATGATGAAGCGTACACTTTACCTCAATTCCAGACTCTAATTTTTCCAGTTCCAATACGTAATAGCCCATGTGGGGTTTTGCTTGTTGGTCTATTTCTAATCCACTGTTACACGATGCACAAGTTTTTGGGTAATGGGATATGGTTTGGTTTGGCACTAAGGGTGCTGTCCGCCATATCCCCTTAGCCCCTGGTTGTTTTCCCGGCTTTTTTAGAGCGAATCCCTTACTTTTTGGTTTTTCCCTGGATTCGGAAACAACCTTATCTTCTTGCTTTGGTTCTGTTTGTGATTCTGAGTGCGGTGTTTGTTCTTCTTGGTGTAACCCTGATTTTTCCTTACTTTTGAATTGGTCTGATGATGGGGGTAAGGAACTATTGCTCGAATTTTGCTCTAATTTTTCTAGTTGCTCGACTGCTAGTTTATGAAGATTTCCCGCAACTTCCACCAATTTCTGCTTGTCCAGAGATTGGAAGTAGTCCCGGTTCATTTGTGCTAAGTCTTCTTTACTCAGTCGGTTCATGAGCTTTTGGTTTGCATTGCACAATGATTTTTTACATTACCATATGAACTACACCCCTAGTTTTACCTACACTGCAAACTCTTGTTTTAGGGGGGAAAGTGAAAAACTACTCTTCAAGTTGTCCTGATTGTTCCATTCTCCAATTCAAAGGAAAGCCCGTTGGAGCCGAATAAATTGGAGGAATGGGATTAAGGTATTTCATGACATCACCTCAAAGTCCTTAAAGCCAAACACCTGCACTTTTTGACCCTTGGGAAGTTTGAAGGTAAAGCTCGATCGCTTAGGGTCGAAATGCGGATTTATCTCTACGCACTGACAATTTTCCGACCACACATAACCATCAGCAGTAATGTGGTTAACTTTGAACCTCAAAGTCTTAACCCATTTTTTGAACTGCGATCGCAATTCCTTTTCAGCGTTATCGGGGTCAATTTGTTTGGTTACTTCGCGAACCACCTTATCTTCATGCTCAAAGATAAAAACCCAATTTGCATCACTTTTTATCCTTGCCTCACCTTTTACTCTCCCAATCGGTGAAACAAAATTTGTGCGGACTGACTCCGAGTTAGCCTGATCTGAAAAAATTACAGGTAATATAGGCTTTAATCCGTCACCATCGTCACAACCCTTATCTGGCAAGGATTGTGAACCGTCACCCGAACCGTCACCCGAACCGTCACCATCAATAATGGGTGTCACCCCACACCTTGCCTCAATGACATTAACCATCGATCCAGGCTCAATATCAATATTGCGAACCGCCTCATGATTATTGGAATTTTCAAAAGGTGACGGATAGGGTGACGGATAAGGTGACGGTTCAGGATGCTTGCAATGTATAGGTTGTAGCGATGGTGACGGTTCAACCTCTACATTGCTCAGAATTTTTTCCATTAGCTGGTAGTCGTAAGTTGGGATGTCGTCATCTACCCCTAATTTCCTTAGCCTCAAGCCGCGAATGTATTTCCCGGTTTTAGTTACTTGCTTCTCTACAGCCCAACCCAAAATACTTTTGCAAAGTTCCATTAACTCAGGCGAGAACCGCTTGTGAGATTTTGCAGCGTCACCTACTGAACGACAGTGTTTGTTATAGGAACCAAAAAGTGTCGAATTTGGGTTGCCGTCTTCACCTTCATTTTTATCAAAACCAATAGGCGTTTCTGCTAGGGCATCATATATAACGTGCTGGTTCAACCAAGCAGCGATCGAATCAACTTGTGTCCTGTTTTCCCAAAACTCAAGGGTACATTCTGGAACTTTTTCAATCCCGCTCAAAACTTCGGTAACTCGTTCATCTGGGATGCTGATGACGTAATTTGTAAATGCGGTTAATTGTGACTCAAAATCAGCCTCTAATCTACGATTGATAAAGGTTACAGGGTTATTGCAAGGTACTGTAACAGCCCGCCGCTTAATACGGTTCGCACTGTCGCCTGTAAATATGGGGAAGTTACTAAGAACCATCACCATCCCCTCATACCTGTATTCAATACCTTCGCCAAAATTATGAACTGCTAGAACAAGGATCGGCAGGGTGGATACGTCCTAAATTGGTAACTCTGTGAAAAATATTTGCGAGTAAAACTGGGTCAGGTTTTTCCGGAAGGAGTTTTATAGTTTCCTCAACATATTTATAACCTCGGAAGATTGCCTTAAGGTCTGTAATACTAAAATCAGGGTTAAATTTACGGAAGTGAGAAAGCAAAACTTGCGAAATATTAACCATGAAAAATGCCAAATTTGCAGCGTTTGTTACTGCATTTTTCCCAACATTCATAAAGTCTTCGAGTCCAAAAAATTGTTTAGCATCGCGAAAATTAAATTCGATTTGAAATCTCAAACTGTAATAATCAATCACATGCACATAACTTAAACTCAACTCAGTTGAAAATAAAACAGCATGAGTTCTATGTGATGTTACAATATTTGTCCGCACTATAATTACAACATTTAATGTTTGAGAAAATTCTTTATGGAGAAGTTGAGTTTGATAAAAATCTGTACGAATATTCTCAACAGTCTCAGTTTTTTTGAGAAATTTATCTGGTATAAATGAATAGTCAATTCTATCACCGTATTTACGACGGCATTTACGACTAGGGTCTGGATTTTCATAGGGGATATACAAGGCAGAGTCGTAGCGCATCTTAGAAATTAGTTGTAAGCCCATTTGCCGAGTCATAACCACGGCATTATTATTTCCAAAATGACCATCCAATACCAAGTAAGTTAGCGGTAAAAATTTACTTAATTTTTTGAGCAAGTCCTGAATTAGAATACGAATACGTAGAAGTTCTGAGGTAAAAACTACTTCTGTTTTATCTTTATTCTTACTTCCCTTTGGTCGCCCGCCCTTCTTTTTTGGGACTTCTTGATTTGGTTTTTCTTTAGGCTTTTTTGTCTCTTCTGTTAATTTTGCTTGCTTCTCAACTTTTGGTTTGATTACTTGTTCAATCCTGATAGGAAATGCTTTCCTTTGTTCAATACTGACCAAGGATAATGCAAAAAATGATAATCCCTGTATTGGTTTGTCATGCAAAGATGAATAAAATTTATCGACCCCATAACTTTTTTTTCCTGCTTTGCTTACTACTACTTCATCTCCTGCTAATAGGTATGTTTCTTTTTGGCAAAATATATGTTCTCTAAAAAATACCCAAAATAACCCTGCCCAAGGTAATGAATGAGCAAAAAATCGCTGTATTGTTCTATAGCTTCCGCCCTTTCCACACCACCGTGATATGCCCAGCATTGTTATTCTTCCACTCATTGCTAGCATTGCTGATATAATTCTGCTCCAACGTCTCAAAGTTGTTCTGGTCGTATATCGTTGCAAGCATTCCAACAGTGCTAATATATCTGGCATGGGCTTTCTGTGGTTCTTGAGTTGTGGTTGTGGTAAACAATAACTCTACTACGGAAAGCCCTCTTTATTTTGGCGAAGGTATTGTTTAGAGGAGCGCGATCGCATTATTGCCGCATTCCAAGAAAACCGCTATTACAAGCATTACGCAACCTTGATTGAGTTTTTATTTATCACGGGTTGCCGACCATCGGAGGCTGTAGCTTTGCAGTGGAAGCATGTTGCGATCGATTTTACGGTGCTTCGATTTGAGCAGGCTGTGGTGATTTCATCATCGGGGTTGACTTGTAAACCGGGATTGAAGACGCAGAAGAAGCGGGTTTTCCCGATTAATCAGCGTTTGGCTGGGTTATTGCGGTCGATAAAACCTGTTGGTGTGTCAGATGATGGGAAAGTTTTTCCTTCGCCAGATGGGAAGTGGATTGATGTGCATAATCTCAGCCGACGGGCTTGGAAGACGGTCTTGGCTAGTTTAGATGGTGTGAAGTATAGAAAACTTTACCAAACTCGGCATACTTTTATTACGATGGCTTTGAAGAATGGGGTGGATGTTAAGGATGTGGCGACTATGGTGGGGAATTCGCCGGAGATTATTTATCGCCATTATGCGGGGCAAAGTCGGGAGTTGGTTTTGCCTGAGTTTTAGGGGTTAGGAGAGTTGGAGAATCTCTAGGAGTTAGGGACGCGATCGCAAAGCAATGAAATTTGCGTGTATCTTAAGTTGGCTTAATAATTTGGAGGGTAATTATGTGTAGGATGGTTTTACCCTGGCTTTACATGATGTTGAAGGTTTCGCATTCAGCCTAACGTTATAGGGCATTCTCTATTTCATCGCTGACCACTTTCGGGGTAACAATATTCAGTCTTCGATCGCCTCAATACCCAGTTGCTTTAGTCGCTCAAGGTTATCCTTCATAGTCTTGAGAGCTTCTGGGGAGTGCCCCTGCCAATCCCTAACCTCACCCGTGACCCGCAGTGGCTCCCGCGAACGATATGACTTCGTTGGATTGCCAGGGAATTTCTTGTCCGTCACATTGGGGTCATCCTCGATTAAACCGAGCGGTTCCACAGTGTAGATTCTGCCGCGTCCTGCGCCGAGAGCTAATTCAGCCGCCCAGATGGCTGCATCCAAGGTAGCAGCTACATAAACGTAGGTCGCCTTCTTCCTCTGACCGTAGTTAGAGTGATAGCCGGGTTCGATCAAGTCTCCTGGCTTCAGGTCTGCCCGTGTGCCATGATAAAGAGTCCACTCTGTTACCTCACCCGTAACCCGCAACGGCTCTCGAGAGCGGTATGACATCGACAAATGCTTCGGAGCCTTCCGAACCGTTAGTTCAGGGGCATCTTCAATCTGACCGAGCGGCTCCACGATGTAGACTCTGCCAAGTCCTTCGCCGACCGCCAGTTCTGCCTCCCAGATTGCTGCATCCAGATTGGGGGTGAGGTAGACATAGGTTGTGGGAAAATTGCAGGATTCAATCGTGTCTCCTGGCTTCAGGCTGGCTTTTGTGCCGTGGTAAAACTGCTGCGAACTCAGGTCGTTGGTTGCCATAGGTTCGTTCCTCATACTGTTGGCTGCATTAGACTTATCTACGAAAGATAAAGTGCTTGCAGTAAAAGCTTCTTAGATACAAAGGTACACTTGTACTGTTTTGAGTGTCAAACGTAAAAATGAGGTTTCTGGGGTTTAAAAACAAAAATATTAAAAGTTGGGAAAAACATAGCTCTATTTTCAAGTAAATGTGGATGGATAAAGCTCAAAGATTATCACTTAAGATCAAAGAAGAATTTAGATGTAATCTAACTAAACCGCATACTGCCATTATTACGTGGTTGTAACGATGTCTAGCTAGGCGAAATCTGTCACTAGCAACGTGAAAAGTTTTAACTCGACAAATCAGATGCTCAACACCAATTCGTAAGGAGGATAACTGTTTATTTTCCTCTTTTTTTGCTTCGCAAAGCTCTGCCTTTTTTGGTTTCTTATGAGGTGTTGTAATCAGTTCTTCTCCAATGTAAGCTTTATCTCCTAAAAATCTTTGTCTTTTATCTAGTTTATCTCGATGATTTCTAAATAATTTAATATCACTTATCTTGCCAAAATGCCCTATGCAAATATCAACAATATCTTTACCTCCTGGCATCACTATAAACTGATTTTTAATTGTGTGCATTTTTTTCTTCCCTGAGTAATACTTTTTTTGCTCTTGATAATCACCAGGTCTCTCTATTGCTTGCTCTGCACTGTCTACTATTAATTCATACTCGCATAATTTTTCACAGAGTGCTTGGTATTTTTCACTATCATTTTCTACTTCTTCCATTTGAGAAGCAGGTAAAATTTCAAGGGAGAATTTCCACCCAATAATTAAATGTCTTATTTGCTTTGCTTCTTGAGACGCTGAATAGTAATCCTAGTATTTCAAATGTCGGCTTTTGTCTCAAATATACTAAACAAAGACATATTCCTTGTTTTACTGTCATTTCTGCGCTCCTTCCTCCTCCAGGAGCAATTAAACGAATCTTGTTTTTTTCAATTTCTGCTTGTTTCTCTATGTGCCTTTGTTCTGCTAACATTACTAATGAAATAAAATCCTCATATCTAATCCCAATCAATCGCTTTGCTTCCTGTGGGTGTGACTCTATTCTCTCTAAAGGACTTGTCATTGGTAGTATGCGTAATCTTACTTAGTCCTGATTATTCTCTCACGGAATTTATTTTAAAGACAGCTCTATTGTGTAATTAATTTTGTTTATAGCGTTTCCTATGCTAGTGAGGTACAGTAACAGCAATGAGTAAACCAATTACGAATTTCATTTAAAGAGACTTTATTAAAAGCTATTTCAATAGCTTGTGCCAAATCTAGGTAAGTTCGGGCACCAATAGAACGTAGTGTCTCTTTAATTTTTGACCAGCAATTTTCAATTGGTGAAAACTCAGGAGAGTATGGTGGTAAATAAATTAATATAGCTCCTGCATCTTCAATCAATTTCTCAATATCTTTACCTAGATGAATAGAGCAATTATCCATAACAACACAAGCACCCTTCCAAAGTTTTGGGACTAATTTTTGAGAAATAAAAGCTTCAAATGTTAATCCATCAGTTGCACCCAAAATACTATATTGAGCAATGAGACCTCTCATACCTATTGCACCAATTAAAGAAACATTTTTGCTACGTTTATGGGGACGTTTACTATACGCCCTTTTTCCTTTACGGGCACGAGCATTTTTTCTTATTAAAGACAAATTAACACCTGCTTCATCAATAAATATAAGGTTTTCAGGCAAAATGGCTTGAATTCTTAACCAAAACTCTACTCTTA
Organism: Calothrix sp. NIES-4101; assembly: GCA_004296455.1. Classification (GTDB taxonomy): domain Bacteria; phylum Cyanobacteriota; class Cyanobacteriia; order Cyanobacteriales; family Nostocaceae; genus Brunnivagina. Next base: position 269,579 of record AP018280.1, on the reverse strand, counting down.
ACTTCTGAACTCTTTCAGTTTCTTTTTCCGAAGCGTGCAATGTTTTTTTTTAACCGTGATGCCTATCTTCTTTAACATTCTATCGACTGTTGAGCGACCGATAAGAACACCTGTTTTTTGTTCTAAAGAAATACGAATTTCTGCCAACGTAGCATCATTATTTGCTTCTACAATTTCTTCAAGAATTTTTAATTGCTGTTCGTTTAATTTCGGTGGAGTTTGTTCTTCCCTCACTTTCGGAGCAATATTTCCTGTTTCTCGATATTGTTTGAGTATTTTTTGAACAAAGCTTAAAGCAACTTTAAATCGAGTTGCAAGCTCGCGTTGTGATATTTTATCTTCGAGATAGGTATCAACTATCTTCTGGCGTAAGTCAATTGAGTATGGTTTCATTTAGAATTTTTACCAGATGCACTACCTGATTAAATATCGTACCTCATCAGACTGAGAAGCGCTATAACTACTTAACAGGGAAACAATCGAAGCTGCATTGAAAACCCTGGTACGTCACGATGTTGTCCGGGAAAATCAAGGTAAATGGTTCATTATCGTTGAATTATTCCGGCTCTGGGTTGTGAATTTGAGCAAATATTAGGTCAAACCCCACCAAATCGAGCCAGAAGCTTATACCATTTCACGAAAAATCTGATAGCCTTAACTTGTCACCAATAGTGTGCCAGCGACGTTCATAGCGTCATATGATCGATTGGCAAGATTTCCGAAAATCCTTCGGGTGGTTCATCTTCATGGGGATGGGCATAGGTGACCCAAAACAACTTGTGAAAGCGATTTGGGCAGCATGATCAATATTTTGATCACGAAAGAAGACCACTTTATTTAATAGTGCTTGACGAATTTCTTCTCGCACAGCATTATCACTTAAGGATTGGGAAAGATTCACACCATTTATCTCAGCACTAATTAAGACCAGCCACAGGTTTGACTTCAATATGGTCTTAACTCATAATTAACTCTCCAAAGTTGGAATTTATAGGCTAATTAGCAGCAATGCTGACACTTCTGTACTTGTCTGGAACGCCAGAAAATTCAAATAGCTGTTGATTTTCCGCTAGGGGCAATCCTTCACCAAGGTATCGATGAACACCTACTCCCATATCTCCAGTTAAAGTTAATTGGAAGTTTACTTCTTCAAATTCTTTTTCTTGGAAAACTCTGCGAACGGTATCTGAGTAAGCAACACCATCAGAATGTCCGCGAGTCCAGAGGGCAAAAGAACCTTTTTTTGCAAGGAGAGGAAGGTTGCCAATTAATCGTCTCAGTTCAGCTTCATCCGCTAAATTACCGAAGATACCGCAGACAATTACAATGTCTGCCGGGGCAACACCTATATAGTTAGAAGAGTTACTGGCATCGCCGTTAATAAACTCTAATTGGTTGGATAAACCAGCAGATTCCACAGATGCTTTTCCGCGATCGGCTAGTTGGGGATTTAATTCAACCAAGCGTCCGTAGACATCATTTTTACGGGGGTGACTGGCTAAGGTTCCCAATAAATCCCGTCCATCCCCTGCACAGAGACTAACTACACGAATTTTTCCCGGTGGGGATGCATCGATCGCATTCCAAATGTACTCTCGAACTATTTGTAGTCGTTGCTGTAATTTGGGTTCTGTATTGTATAAATCGTGCCATTCAAACCAAGTTTTCGCCATAATTGTGATTCCTTTTTGAATTTAGGGGCAAATCTCAACTGACTGTAGCAACTGAGCTTTTGTAATAAACAGGTTCGTTACCAGGTTTCCATTTGATATTGCAACCAATGCTAGGCTTTTGGACTGAAGCTACATCGCGATCGCTTAAAACAGCATCAATTGCACTGCGTAAATCTTTTCCGGTTACAGGTATTTCGCTCTTGGGTCTGCTATCATCTAGCTGTCCACGATATACAAGTTTCTTATCTGCATCGAATAAGAAAAAGTCGGGAGTACAAGCAGCGAAAAAGCTTTTTGCAGTTTCTTGGCTTTCGTCATAAGCTAGGGGAAACGATAAATCTAGTTCTTGTGCAAAAGCCTTCAGTGATTCGGGTGCATCATCGGGATGAGTATTAGCATCATTAGAACTAATGGCGATAATACCTAAGTTTTTATCTTTGTAGTCCCTGCCTATTTGTGCTAACTCATGTTTAATATGTTGCACGTAGGGGCAATGGCGGCTCAGAAAGATAACTAATAAACCTTTTTTAGCTGCAAAATCATTGAGGGAAATTGTTTGACCAGATACTACATCTGGAAGCTGAAAATCAGCAGCCAAAATTCCTAAAGTTAACATCGTGGAAGGTGTTAATGGCATTGAATAAAACTCCTTAAGTTAGTCTCTGCGTATTCTTATGGTTATTAATTGGGCAAACATATTCTCTTTGGGAAATTAGGCAGTTGCTAACACTCGGTTGTATGCAGAAGCATCTCCCTTGATTGCCTGACTTTGTTTACCATCAATACCCACAGGAATATCACCGACAATCGTGACTCGTTGAACGTGACGGGGTTGGTCATCATAATCTGCAATCGCATAATGTTGAGTAGCCCGGTTATCCCAAAAAGCCACATCTCCAACTTGCCAACGCCAACGGACTGTATTTTCTGGACGAGTAATATAAGCTTGCAATAACCGAATAATATCGTCAGATTCCGTAGTTGATAAACCGCGTATACGCCGCACAAAACCACCAATAAACAAACCCCGCTCTCCAGACTCCGGATGGACGCGCACTACTGGGTGTAAGGTTTCATACACAGTCGATGTAAACACATCCCGATAAGCTCTGACTTCCTCCGGTAGGTCTACCACTGCGGCGGCATAATCATAGGCATTACTGTGTACAGCCCAAAGTTCATCCGCAAGATTCCGTAAAGTCTTAGGTAAATCTTGGTACGCTGTTACCGAATTTGCCCAAATAGTATCCCCACCAGCTGGAGGTATAACAAGCGCCCGGAGTACAGAACCAAGGGGAGGACGATCTACAAATGTGACATCAGTATGCCAATTATTTGCACGAGCGACAGTTTTACCGTAATTTAGGTCTAAAATTTCGGGATTGTCTGCCAAAGAAGGTACTGTGGGGTGAGCGGTGGTAACTTCGCCAAATCTGCGAGCAAAGGCAACTTGTCCGCTAGCATCGAGTTTTTCTTGACCACGAAAGAAAATGACTTTGTATTTGACTAAGGCTTTGCGGATATCACTGATAATTGCATCGCTGAGATGGGAACTTAAGTCAAGACCAATGATTTTAGCACCGATACGTCCGGCAATTGGTTTGATATCAAAGTATTGAGAACCCATATTTATCTCCGTTGATGTTGGTAAATAGTTGCAAGGGAAAATTTTGTACTTCTGCCTTTATGCAGCAATTTCAGAGGGAGTTATAGCTTTTGTAAACTGATTCTCTGGACGGGGTAAACCGAGATTTTCTCGTAGGGTGCGTCCTTCGTACTCAGTGCGGAATAGTCCCCGACGTTGCAATTCAGGTATGACTAAATCCACAAATTCCTCTAAACCACCTGGTAAATAAGGTGGCATGATATTAAAACCGTCGGCTCCACCATTAACGAACCATTCTTCTAACTTGTCAGCTATTTGTGATGGTGTACCCCAAATTGTCCAATGTCCTCGCGCTCCCGCAATCCATAAATACAATTGGCGAATGGTAAAATTCTCTCTGCGGGCAGTTTCAATTAATAATTGTTGGCGGCTTTGGTGGAGTTCGGTATGGGGCAAATCTGGCAATGGTCCATCTAACGGGTAGCTAGATAAATCAACTTCGCCCAACATTCCGGTGAGTAAGCTTAATCCTACCTGGGGATGGATTAATTCTTGAATGCGATCGAACTTTTCTTTGGCTTCGGCTTCAGTTCTGCCAATTACCGGGAATACTCCCGGCATAATTTTCAGATGATTGGGGTTACGTCCGTATTTCGCCACTCGTCCCTTGACATCCGAGTAAAAAGCTTGGGCATCTTCCAGGGTTTGTTGTGCCGTGAAAATTACCTCTGCGGTTTGGGCTGCGAGATTTTTACCATCTTCGGAGGAACCAGCTTGGATGATAACTGGATAGCCTTGGGGTGGACGGGCAACATTGAGGGGACCACGGACAGAAAAATGTTCGCCTTTATGGTTAGGAATATGTAATTTATCTGGCTCAAAGTAAACACCAGATTCCTTATCCCGCAGAAATGCATTATCTTCCCAACTGTCCCAAAGTTTGGTGACAACATCCACAAACTCACGAGCGCGATCGTAACGGGGTGCATGTTCCAGATGCTTGTCACGGTTGAAGTTTTGAGCTTCCGCAGTGCTAGCAGAAGTGACAAGATTCCAACCAGAACGACCATTACTTAAATAATCTAACGATGCAAATTTACGGGCTAGATGAAAGGGTTCGTTATAGGTAGTTGATACAGTTGCCGCTAACCCAATATTTTCCGTGACAACCGATAATGCAGAGAGCAAAGTTAAAGGTTCAAAGTGAACTAAATGTCCTGTACGGCTTAGTACTTCTCTACCTTGACCCCTATCTCTGACAGCAACCCCGTCAGCAAAGAAAATCATATCAAATTTGCCCCTTTCCGCCGTCTGGGCAATATGCTTATAATGCTCGAAGCTCAAACCCCCATCTGCTCTTGCATCTGGATAACGCCAAGCTGCTAAATGATGACCAGAACTCATCAAAAATGCACCCAGTCTCAACTGCTTTTTACTCGTACTCATTGATCGTATTTAGACTATTTTTGACTAATAGAAGGAGGTGTAATTGCTGCATATTGTTCGGATGTCAGTGTAGCTTCCTTGATATTGACAGCTTTAGGAATTACACCATTTTTGTAGAAATAATCAGCAACTCGCTGTTGTTCCTGAATTAGTTCTGGAGAAATTGCTCTTAAGCCGTAAGTTCGACGACTAACAACCAACTCCATGACATCTTGAGGTAGCTTTTGGAATGGTGCAATCAGCTTGATTGCTTCTTGGGGATTTGCTTCAGCCCAACGGTCAATCTTATCAATTTCTTCGATGACTATTCTTAGTAGTCCTGGATTATCGATCGCAAACTGTTTTCCTCCGATATAGTAACCTCCGGGTGAATCAAGTCCTTCCGCAGTTCTGAGAATTCGTACTTTTCCTAACTTTTCTGCTCTTGCTAAATGGGGATCACCTGTCACCCAAACGGGTATTTTCCCTTCTAAAAATGCGCTACTAGCTTCTACATTGGGGATGCTGAGAACTTTAATATCATTAGGTTTTAAGCCGACTTCTTCCAAAGCTCTGAGGATAAAAAAGTGAGATGCTGAGGCTTTTTGGAAAACGACTTGTTGTCCTTTAATATCCTTAAGACTCTTAATTGGAGAATCTGGGGGAACTGCGATCGCACTACCTTTCCCACTACCTTCCGTGCGTCTCCTACCAGCGACATAAACAATTTTAGCACCAGCAGCTTGAGCAAATATAGGGGGTGTTTCCCCGACAGAACCCAAATCAATTTTCCCTACATTCATCGCTTCCATCAGTTGTGGTCCTTGAGCAAATTGTGCCCATTCCACTTTAATTCCCAATGGTTCCAAGCGTTTTTCAAGAACTTTGGTAATTCTAACTAAATCGCCTGCTTGTTGATACCCCATGCGGAGTACTTGAGTTTTAATTTCAGATGGATTTATTGCCGATGTGTTGTTTTGACTTTGCTCGTTACAACTAACCAACATCAAGGAAGTTGCTACAGTGAACAAGGCTGAAAGGAAAAATAATGTCAGACGGCGAAGAATTTTTGGTTTAAATGTAGCAATCATAGGTTTGACGTGGTGAAAATTTTTGGTTCATTTCTGGGTATGTATGCCCGCAATGCACCACTAAAAGTTATATTTTGGATAAATTTTCATGCTCCCCTCCAAGCAACTAAAGCTGTAACTGGTAATTCCTCGGTAAACTCTCCCGAGGGTTCAACAGCTAGCAAAGATGCTTTGAGGTCTTGTTCAAATTTTTCGCGATTGTCACCAAAGAAAGAGGGCAATCCAAATGCAGTTGAATAGATATAGCCTAGGTAAGAATCAATCGTCCAAGATTGCGTAAATTTGACTTCGTAAGTACCGAGACGAGAAAAAGGCGATCGCAACAAAACTTGTTCGTGGGATTCTTCTAAGGGTTTCCAGGTTCCTTCCCCAGCCTGTCCTGTGCGTCGTCGTTCCCCTAACCAACGTTTGACTACTTCGATAACAGTTTTTTTCCAAGGATGTTCGCTTTCCCAGACATTTTCGTTGGTTTTCAGGATAACTATTGCACCATTATCAACCAACAATGAATCGAGTTTTGCTAAGACTAATTCTCTTTGCATCCAATGAAACGAGCGTCCCATCGTCACGAGTTGAAACTTACCCAAATCCTCAGAAATCGACTCAGCGCGATCGTGAATCCAACGAATATTATTAATTCCTTCGGATACTGTTTGCTCTTGGGCTTCTTTGAGCATATCTGCATCAGGATCGATCCCCACTACTTCCGCAAAACGATTTGCAAACGGAATGGCAACTAATCCAGCACCGCAACCGAGGTCAAGTAATCGTCCTTTCCCATCCAGTTGAAAGGTATTGGCTAATAAATCAAATAAAGCTTGGGGATACTTACTACGGTAGCGAGCATAGTACCAAGCAGCACCTTGAAATAAGGTTGAGTCGTAGCTAGAAACTGTTGTCACCATAAGCCATGTGATTTTGGATTGACTTTAGTTAGGAAAAGTAGGGTGGGAATTTCCCACCTTACCTGGAGGTATAGTTAAACTGGATTGAGCAGAGGTGATAAGTGGTGGTGCAAAAATATTGATACATTCCGAAACTCTTAAACCCTCGTCATTAGGATGTAGGCAGCGATCGCAATATATTTATCGCAATATCTTTAATTTTGCCTAACTACTTAGCCCGAATATTCGGAATGCTTGAAATCACTTATCTACCAACACTCACCAAATAATTCTCTGCATCTTTTTCAACTGCCGTACCCTTGAAAAAGTCCCGATTGAGGCTGGTGTACAATTCCAATGGATGGGTGGAGAGGAAATAGCGTAGGTCTTCTTCGCTAATGATTTCCCGCTCAAACATACTGTAAGCGTTAGCTGTAACAGCAGTAATATCTGGCACATCCCAATGTCCAGCATCGGAACCCAAGAAAGCCTTAACTCTATCTCCAAAAGGCAATGCAGCACGATTGAAAGCTTGGGAAACACGGGTATCATCAGACTCCGTGCCAAAGTAGAAGTGATTAAGGAAGCGATACCGCACATCTTCAGGTTTTTCAATTCCTGCTAGGGCAAATTCATCCAGTTCGCCGGGGTCTTGGGGTGCAAAATGCTGGCTGTGGAATCCCAAACCATCGCCCAATTGATCTAAACGACCTTCTACCAATTCTCCACCATAACGAGTATAGAGTTCTAATAACTCTTCGCGATCAACAATGGCAGGGTTGTTATGGGTTAACAAATGTTGTTTGTTGCGGGTTTCCCAATGCCAAATAATATCTGCATACAAACTCGCACCCCAAGCCGAACCACCTTCCATAAAGGCAAATTTGAGTGTGGGAAAGCGACGGGTGACACCACCAAAAAATAACGATTTGCACAGAGCTTCCGCAGCAAAGGCAAAGTGATTGATGTGATTGTATTGTGCATTGGTAACTGAGCGTTGAGTTGTCCAACCTTGACTAGATGCATGGGTGGTGGGAACAACTTTTAACTCGACGCATTTAGCCCAGAAGGGATCGTAATCATACTCGCTATCTAAGCCAAAATTATCGATCCAAACAACTTCGTTTGCTACTTCCTGACCGTACTTCTCAAAGGCAGGAATTGGACGACGGACGTAACCGGGGATTTGAATTGCTTTCAATCCCAACACATTTACCGCATATTCCAACTCTGCGATCGCTTCTTCGGGGGTATGCATGGGAATTGCCGCAATCGGAGTCAGGCGATCGCTATAGGGACGGAAAATATCTGCATGGTATGTATTGATGGCACGACATACAGCCCGACGCATTTCCTCGTTACCGATATTGGGAGCCATTGTTGCCAAGTTAGGATAAACAACAGCAAAATCCGTACCTGCTTCTTGTAAGCGTTCGTGGAGTAATTTCGGTAAACTAATGGTCGCCAAATTTAGGGTATTCTTGGTTGGACGACCCCACCAATTAGGGCGATTGGTACGATAAGCGAAACGTTCTTCCCAAGTTTGCTCATACCATTTAAACCGAGAAGCACCCGGTAAACGCTCCTTAAAGCGCTCTGTAATTTCCGTTCCCCCAACTTGCTCTAAATAATCCAAAACTGCTGGTTCAAATTCCTGGGTATGAACATCAGTATCAATTACCGGATAACCTAACTGTTCGCGAATTTTTGCCGACTTTGTTTTTTGTACTGGACGTTCTAATGCGATCGTCATAATATTTCACCCTAATTATTTTCAAGTGTTGATATTTGGAAATGAGTAATAGGAAATGGGGTATTTGTCTTCCTTGTCCCCCTTGTCCCTATTCCCTTCCAGAAAGTCCTAGTAGTCTGACAAGTCAACTTTGCTAAGTCGATAGTGACAAGAAAAAGCTCTTTCCTCCCTGTCTCCCTTGTCTCCCCTGTCCCTTCTCCATCCAGCATTTTTGGGTTGGTGAACTACTAGCCCTCAGTCCCTAAAAACTCATCTGCTGCTTTCTCCACAACCGTACCCTTGAAGAAATCCTGATTCAGGCTGGTATACAACTCCAATGGATGAATAGAGAGGAAATATTGTAAATCTTCTTCGCTGATAATTCCCCGCTCAACAAATGAGTAGGAATTCGCAGTTACAGCAGTAATATCGGGTACATCCCAATGACCAGAATCAGAACCCAAGAAAGCTTTAACTCTATCTCCATAGGGATTTGCTTTCCGGTTAAAGGCATGGGCTACACGAGTATCATCTGACTCTGTACCAAAATAGAAGTGATTCAAAAAGCGCGATCGCACATCTTCAGGAGTCTTAACTCCCGCAGTCGCAAATTCATCTAAATTACCCGGATCGATGGGAGATAACAAGTTAGCATGGAAACCCAAACCACTACCTAGTTTGTCTAAGCGACCATCTACCAACTCACCACCGTAGCGGAGATAATATTCAATCAGTTCTTCACGATTAATTTTAGCGGGGTCGTTATTTTCCAGCATATGGTCTTTGTTGCGGGTTTCCCAATGCCAAATTAAATCAGCATATAAACTCGCACCCCAAGCTGAACCACCTTCTAAAAAGGCAAATTTTAAAGTGGGGAAACGGTGAGTTACTCCACCAAAAAACAGAGATTTACATAATGCTTCACCCGCAGAGGCAAAGTGACCAATGTGATTGTACTGGTAGTTAGAAATAGAGCGGCGATTAATCCAACCCATACCACTGGAATGAGTGGTGGGAACAACTTTAAGTTCTACACACTTCGCCCAGAATGGATCGTAGTCATATTTGCTATCCAAGCCAAAGGTATCAATCCAAATTGCCTCATTTGCGACTTCTTCCCCATACTTTTCAAAAGCTGGGATAGGGCGACGCACATGTCCAGGAATTTGAATTGCCTTTAATCCCAGCACATTTACTGCATATTCCAATTCAGCGATCGCCTCTTCGGGAGTATGCATCGGAATACTAGCAATTGGCGTTAAGCGGTCAGAGTAAGGACGGAAAATATCTGCATGGTAGGTATTTGCAGCTCTACATACAGCTTGCCGCATATCGGGATGACCAATATGGGGTGCCATCGTTGCTAAATTTGGGTACACTACAGCAAAATCTGTACCTGCTTCTTGTAAGCGCTCATGCAGCAACTTGGGTAAGCTAATCGTAGCTAAATTTAAAGCATCATTCGTCGGACGAGTCCAAAAAGGAGGGCGGGTAGTTCGATAAGCTTTACGTTCTTCCCAACTTTGCTGAAACCACTTAGAACGAGATGAACCAGGTAAATGCTCTTGGAATTTTTCAGCGATCGCGCTTCCTGCAACTTGCTCTAAATAATCTAAAAATGCTGGGGGGAATTCCTGGGTATGTACATCTGTATCAATGATGGGATAACCCAACTGTGCGCGAATTTCTGCCGATCGTGTTTTTTTCTGGGGACGTTCCAGTGCAATAGTCATGATATTTTCTCCCTGAATCTCTTTTGTATACGTCTGTCTTGGAAATTCTTTCCCCGCAGCATTCTTACCTCTGCGCTCCTTGGCGCTGATTTGGCATGAAGGAACGTTAAAATATTTCGTGGTGCTAAACCGCAGGTATATCTACAAATTACTTAACAGTGGCAACACTTATGACGAATTTCTTGCCACAAACTATTTATATTTATACAGATATCGGAAACTATAGTGTATTCTTGCCCTGAAGCTGATTGATTTACGCTCACGAGCTTTTACCCCTTAATTAAACAGGTTGTTTAGCGATCGCGCCCACAGTAATGCACATAATAAATCACAAAAGTCATGCTTGCACAACTTGGGAGAATCCGAATGACGTACCGATGCTGCAATTATTACAGAAAAAACGATACTACTTATAATCGACCAATTTATCGGTGATTATGGTAGTAGTATTGCATGGCTCCTGGGTAAAATTCAAGCTCTTCGTAAATAAAGTATACGTTTCTCTAAAAATAAGTAATTCTAATTATTAGTTAAGCTAAGTATAGATAATAGCAAAAAACAAGTGCCGCACTAATGCATTACTCCTGGAAAAAGGTTGACGACAGTGCTACGAATACTAAAGGGGACGTTCTGTAAAACTGGTGCGAGCGTAGCAGAAGTCACTGTTCTACATAGCCCATGACACACACATTTATATGCACTTCAATTTCTGGTAATTTATTTCTATTGCAAACCCCGGTAAATCGACCGACAAATCGGACTAAAATATATAGGAATATTTATCTTGACAGACATTGAATTAGTTGCACTAATTGCGATTTTCTTAATCGCCAGTGTTATTAGCGTCATTACTGGCAGTACTTCGCTCATCACCGTACCTATAATGCTTCAATTTGGGATTGAGCCGCGTACTGCCCTAGCTACTAATATGTTGGCACTGACTTTAATGAGTGTTGGGGGTACATTGCCCTTTATTGGTAAAGGAGTTATTGACTATCGACGTTTACCACTGCTGATAGTTGTAACTTTGGTTGCATCTATTCTGGGGGCGTTACTTGTTCTGGTTATTCCTTCAAAATCAATGCCGCTAATTATCTCAGTTTCCATGATTGTAGTTGCTGTGGTGTCGATCGCCAACCGAAATGCAGGAGTAGAACCAGTAGAGAGGATTCCTTCACGGATAGCAGAAATTTTCGCCTATATCGCTACCTTCATACTTGGTATTTATGGCGGCTTTTTTAGTGGTGGTTACATTACTTTGCTGACAGCCGCTTATATAATGCTGTTTCGCATGACATTTGTGCAAGCGATCGCTACTACTAAATTTATCAACATCTTTTCCTCGCTGTCTGCCACTTTAATTTTCATGACACAGGGTGTTATTAATTACAACCTAGGTGCAATTCTTGGTTTGACTATGTTTATCGGTGGAATCATTGGTGGAAGCATCAGCCTCAGCTTGAGTAATTTGTGGCTACAGCGTATTTACTTAAGTGTTGTCAGTCTTCTGGCATTTATCACACTTCGTAAATCTCTGCAATCAAATGAATCGAATTAGTGTGATTAAAAATTTTTTTCAAAAAAATACTATATTCCTATCGATTTACCGTATAATGCTTGTAAAGCAGTACGCTATTTCACTGGTACAGAAGGTTGGGTTCCTGAATATACCGGGCGAGACATTCGAGTAGTAGCAACTGTATAGCTACATACTTGATCAAGTCTGCGAGGTTGTTCAAATCCGAACAAATCCTACAATTATTTATTTGAAGTTTAGTTGGAGAATTTTGCATGGCGGCTATAACTTTAGGTGTAGCAACTCTTAGCCCTTTAGGCGATCGCGTTTTTATTAAGGTGGGTGCATCTGAAGAAAAAACCGCAGGGGGTATCCTGTTACCAGATGTAGCAAAAGAGAAGCCCCAGGTAGGTGAAATTGTTGCTGTTGGTCCTGGAAAACGCAACGATGATGGTTCCCGACAAACACCAGATATCAAAGTGGGCGATCGCGTTCTTTACTCCAAATATGCAGGTACTGATATCAAGCTGGGTACTGAGGAGTATGTCTTACTCTCAGAAAAAGACATTTTGGCAATTGTGGCTTAATTGCTGATTTGAGATGTTTGTCTAAATTCTCAAACTTAGAATTCTCAAATTTAGAGTTTGGGATAAATTGCTGCTATTTCCATCAATTTACATTGCCAATTAAAACCCAACATCAACACCAAAAATCAAACTATGGCTAAACGAATTATTTACAACGAAAATGCTCGTCGTGCTTTGGAAAAGGGCATTGATATTCTGGCTGAAGCAGTAGCAGTCACTTTGGGTCCAAAAGGACGGAATGTTGTTTTGGAGAAGAAATTTGGTGCGCCACAAATTGTCAATGATGGTGTAACTATTGCCAAAGAAATTGAACTGGAAGACCATGTAGAAAACACAGGTGTGTCTCTGATTCGCCAAGCAGCTTCCAAAACTAATGATGCTGCGGGAGATGGTACTACAACCGCAACAGTTCTAGCTCATGCCATTGTTAAAGAAGGATTGCGGAATGTCGCAGCCGGGGCAAATGCCATCCAACTCAAGCGGGGAATAGATAAAGCCACCGCATTCTTGGTAGAAAAAATCAAAGAACATGCTCGTCCCGTAGAAGACTCAAAAGCGATCGCTCAAGTTGCAGCTATCTCTGCGGGTAATGATGAAGCGGTAGGAGCTTTGATTGCCGAAGCTTTGGAAAAAGTTGGTCGTGAAGGTGTAATTTCCCTGGAAGAAGGGAAGTCTGTGACAACTGAATTAGAGGTGACAGAAGGACTGAACTTCGATAAAGGTTACATCTCTCCCTACTTTGCCACCGATGCCGAGCGTTTAGAAGCAGTACTCGAAGAACCTTTTCTGTTGATTACCGACAAAAAAATTGCCCTAGTCCAAGATTTAGTACCCGTATTAGAACAAGTTGCTCGTGCTGGTCGTCCTCTGCTAATTTTGGCAGAAGATATTGAGAAAGAAGCATTAGCAACCTTGGTAGTTAATAGATTGCGGGGTGTACTCAATGTTGCCGCAGTCAAAGCTCCCGGATTTGGCGATCGCCGCAAAGCTATTCTGGAAGATATTGCTATTCTTACCGGCGGACAGTTGATCACTGAAGATGCAGGTTTGAGATTGGATGCAACCAAGTTAGAGCAACTAGGCAACGCAAGGCGCGTCACTATCACCAAAGATGACACTACCATTGTTGCCGATGGTAATGAAAATGCAGTCAAGGGCAGAATAGATCAAATCAAGCGACAAATCGAAGAAACCGAGTCTTCCTATGATAAAGAAAAACTGCAAGAACGATTAGCGAAGTTGTCAGGTGGGGTTGCGGTTGTCAAAGTTGGAGCTGCCACGGAAACGGAACTCAAAGACCGCAAATTGCGTTTGGAAGATGCAATTAACGCCACTAAAGCAGCTGTAGCAGAAGGAATTGTTCCTGGTGGTGGTGCCACCCTTGCTCATCTATCCCCCGAACTAGAAAACTGGGCAAAATCTCACCTCAAAGACGAAGAACTGACGGGAGCGCTGATTGTATCTCGTGCCTTATCCGCACCCCTGAAGCGGATTGCAGAAAATGCAGGTCAAAACGGCGCAGTCATAGCTGAACGGCTGAAAGAGAAAGACTTTAACGTTGGCTACGACGCAACCACAGGTGAGTTTGTAGACTTGTTTGAAGCCGGAATTGTTGACCCTGCGAAAGTGACTCGCTCGGCATTACAAAATGCTGCATCGATCGCAAGTATGGTTTTGAGCACGGAGGCGATCGTTGTTGATAAACCCGAATCGAAGGATGCAACTCCTGCTGTTCCCGGTGCAGGTGGTTTTGGTGGTGGCGATTTCGATTATTAATCGTCGCTTGATTTAGCGAATTTGGCTGGTTACATTGGGAGCGCAAGACATTGCGCTCCTTTTTGTATTGAAAGCATTATGATTACAAGAATCTTCCGAGTCAGCGTCCCAAAGAGCCTTCATCACGAGTTTGAAAAAAATTTTCTGTCTGTATCAGTTCCTTACGTAAAAGCACAACCTGGCCTCATATCAGTAGTTGTCGGGAAGCCAACTAGCTGGGAACCAGAAGAGTACGTGATGATATCTGTGTGGGATAGTGAAGCTGATGTTGTTGCCTTTGCTGGTAAGAACTGGAATAGAGCGGTAATTCCCCAAGGTATGGAAAAATATGTTTCCGAATGTTGGGTTCACCACTATGAAAACTTCGATTAGTTTCTAGCGGATGAGTTTAACCTATTGGTGTCAATTTTTAGAGATGAAATAATTTCCCAAACTTAGAAATTAAATATAGCTAACCGCAGAGCATGAGAAAATATAACTTATACCAATTCAAAAAAAGACAACAGCAGCTCGATTATAAGAGATGTGATTTATCAAGTCTACCTATACCTGTTATGTGTTACCCAATTTTGGCGAATTGGTATTAGAGCGATCGCATATTCAAAATAGCCATACATAACGCAAAAATTACCTCTATGAAACCAAGAGAACTTGTTGAAGCATGGGTAAAAGCCTTTAATAATGCTGATGCTCATGCTTTAGCCTCATTTTATGCCGAATCGGCGATTAATCACCAAGTCGTCAAACCTCCGGTTGAAGGAAGAAATGCGATTTTTGAGATGTTTGTTTCTGAATTTGCGAATGCGAAGATGGTTTGCATCGTCGAAAATATTTTTGAAGATGGTGAATGGGCTATCCTGGAATGGAAAGACCCACTTGGGCTTAGGGGTTGCGGATTCTTCCATATCATCGAAGGAAAAATTGTGTTTCAACGTGGCTACTGGGATGAATTAACTTTTCTACGACAGCACAATCTACCAATTCCAACCCATTAAAAGATTAAGATTGGTCAGCGTCAACCTAGATATAATGAGCGACCAATCTCTACTTTTAAGCAATACCTAATCCGCTACAACCAATGCGATCGCTAATCCGTCATAACCCTTGCTACCAACTGTTTGAATCGTGGTGGCTTTAACTCGTGGTTCTGCTGCTAACAATGTATTAAATTTACGCACACCCTGAATATTTTCATCAGTGCTATCAGCATCAATCACTGCACCCTTACGGACAACATTATCGACAATAATGACACTACCTTTACGAGTAAGCTTGAGCGCCCAAGTGAAATAATCGGGAATATTTACCTTGTCAGCATCAATAAAGACTAAATCGAAGGGTGCTTGACCTTCCGCAGCTAGTTGGGGCAATGTATCTAATGCTGCCCCGACACGAATTTCGACTACATGGGATAAACCAGCCCGTTCGATATTTTCGCGAGCGACTTCAGCATGTTTTGGATTAGCTTCTAGGGTAATTAATGTACCATTTGTTGGTAGTGCCCTTGCTAGCCAAATTGTACTGTAACCAGCCAATGTTCCCAATTCTAAGATTCTGGTAGCACCACGAATTTGAGCGAGGATGTGAAGTAATTTGCCTTGATTGGGAGCGACATTAATTTGAGGTATTTCAGCATCGATGGTCGATTGAATAGTCGCATCTAATGCAGAATCAGAGGGTACAAGTAAACTGTTGATATATTCGTCAACCGCAGTCCATTGAGTTTGAGTCATGGTTCTAATTTAGTAAATTAAACAACTTGGTAATGTTCCACTGTTGGAAAGGGTTCATAAAAGTGATGAAGAAGCGATCGCCATTGTTGATACTCTGGGGATTGTCTAAATCCAACAGTGTGGTCTTCTAAGGTTTGCCAGCGCACCAGCAAAATGTAACGATTTGGAGTTTCAATACAGCGTTGAAGTTCGTGAGAAATATATCCAGACATGGAAGCAATGATAGATGAAGCTGTTTTGAAAGCAGTTTCAAATTGTTCCGCTAAACCAGGCTTAATTTCTAAAATTGCTACTTCTAGTATCATCAGGAAAATTCCAATTAGGACATTTTATTTGTGAGCGATCGCTTTGTTACTCAGATAACTTTGTAACCGTTGATTTAGAGTTCCTGTATGTAACTCAAATAAATGATTGTCGTAATCGTAAAAATATAAGGAACGTCCTTCTCCTTCGACACGACTTCGACCTTCTTTCACTTCTAAATCCATACTTTTAACCCTTGTAGCATATAGCTCATAGTCTTCCTCAGTTATTTGAAAAGCCACATGATTATAAGTTTTCTCTGTTAAAGAATCCCCTTGCATGATAGCAATCCATAAGTCATTAATTAGGAAGAATTTTTCTTTGGAGATGGAAAAAGTTTGCTCACCACTAGAATAGATTTCCTCCGCATCAAAAATATATACAAGTAATTTCGTCATCTTCTCTAAGTCTTTGACAATGAATGTGATATGACTAATTCCTTGAATCATTATTTTAAGACAGTAATTGAAATAACTGCCGCATATCATTAAAAACAATCTTTGCTCCAGCAGCAGCTAAAACTTGACCATTGCTATGTTGCGAATAACCAAAAACAGTCATTCCTGCTGCGTATCCTGCTTCTACACCCGTGACAGAATCTTCGATAACAACGCAATTTTCTGGTTTAGTCTTCATTTGCTCGGCAGCATAAAGATACACATCGGGAAATGGTTTGGGACGTGGAACATCGTGAGCGCTATATATATTTCCCCCAAATATTTGTAGGAGTTGTGTTAACTTTAAAACCAGATGAATATGGCGATGGGTACTATTTGAGGCAACACATTTTGGCAGTCTTAATTGTTTTAATACTTCAGTAATTCCAGCGATTGGCTGTAATTCTTGCTGCAATGCAATTACTTGTTTTTCTCGACAACGTTCGACAAAATTATCAGGAATTGATTTTCCATAAGACTTCTGTAGTATCTCCAGACAAACAGCTAGTGATTTGCCAACAAATTGCTGGACGACTTCTTCATAGGTAATTATAAACCCAAATTCGGTTAATGTTTCCGCAAAAATGCGATATATAATCGGTTCGCTATCGACTAATACTCCATCGCAATCGAAGATGATAAGATCGAACTGATTAATACCCATATTGTTGTCTTAAATGTCATATTTTCAAAATGAAAAATATTACTCTTAGTTTTCAATTTGGTGGATGATAAGGCGATATCCAATATCTAACTGTTCGATATCTAAAATATCGGCATTTTTCCTAGCCCAAAGTCCATTTTCAATATCACTTCGCAGGCGATCGCGACGGGAAGCAACATTATCAATTCGGGCAAATGTGGAAATTGCCGATCGCACTTCGGGGTCGAGGTAAGCTGAAGGTCTGCGCCAGTAGGCTCCCAAAAAACCATCAAGACAATCATGGGGGATAGGTACTTTTTGCACGTCGATTTTTCCTAACACCCTCTCGAAGGCTGGAATGGTGGGAAATATACTGCGATCGCAATCCAATATATCGGGAAAATAATCCCGTACTAACCAAAAACCTTCGTGAGTGGGATTCCATGTCAAAATAACGACCTTATCCCGTGCAACTCGTCGCATTTCCCGCAGACCATCTTCCCAATCAAACCAATGATGTACCGAAAGTATTGCTAATGCAACATCGAAAGCATTATCGGCAAAGGGTAAATTCTCTGCTTTCGCACAAATCACTTCCGCAGAGTTAACTTTGCGTTGTTTAATCATCTCGTTCGAGGGTTCTACGGCAACCACAACACGGTCAGTTGGTTCGTAGGAGCCAGTTCCAGCCTAGGCTGTTGACTCTGTGCCTTTTGACATGGTAAAAGTTCATGCACTTTTAATGTCGTCACAATCCCCTGAAAACAACGTTTTTCGTTTTGATAGTGTGGATTGACCAAAAACTTCAGATAGCCATGCTTCAACGTCTGAAAAACTAATTGTTTCAAGTGCGTTTTTAATCAAAGCTGTCGTCAGATTCATAGTAGATAAACAGATGGTTAGCAGCATCTGACCCATTTCTTTAAATGGACAGCGCGCGGAAAATTGCTTATATTTTCCAAACAATGACTCAATCACATCAGAAGTAGCTAAAAAAGTAGATTGGTTTTTAATTTTTCGGCATTGAACAGACAAATAACCCAAAATACTTTGTTGAAGTTTCTGGAGAGAATTATCATCAAATATAACTTTATTTTGTTCAAAAAAATCGAGAGTTTTATGACTAATTCCTGATTGTTTGAGTTGAGTTTCAACACCTCGTGTGAGTGACACCATTTGGTTCCATTGAATTAGGTCTGATTCGTAGTCAACTAACCATCCCAATTTATCTACTATTTTCTGAGTAATCAGCGAAGGGTCAGAATCTGGCATTAATTTAATTAAAGTGTCTGGAGAAGAATTTAGTAATTTAATCCCCCAATTTGTCAACCTTTCTACATTAAAAAAACGACATTGAGAACGTTGTGTTGGAGGAGATAAAAATGATAAATCTGTTTGTTGTAATTTTTGTCTGCTGATATTACATTTTTGAATAAATGACTGATATCTCTCATCCGAATCTAGCTGGTATTTTAAAAGTAAAGCCATTGCATGAGTCACATCATGGGTATAGATAATATCTGGGTGATTTTGCTGGTATAGCTTGATTCCACGAGCTAGGTCGCTACCATTGTCCGCTACTATTTGTACTGGTACGCCGACTTTTTGACTGATTTTTTCTAGTTTTGATTCTATAATCTCTCCTTTCGTAGAATCCATAATTTCTAATCCGAAAATTTTCACGTCTTCATGCGCCAACCCTCTTTTCTGCTTCATCACATTTTCTTCAATATGCTGCTGTGAAACGCCTAAAATTACCAACGCTTTTTGTTTCCCTAATTCTAATGTCAAATCGACAATAAATATCCAATCATCACGATATTCTTTCTCTTTTGTCAATTCATATATTCCAATCCGAGCCAACCACTTTCTCACACAACTGAAACTTGGAGTTGCCTGCTCTTCATAATTATTAAACAACTCAAATACTTTTTCTACTCCTCTAAAACTGATACCACATTCAATTAAAAGTAAGAGTGCTTGCTGAATTATTTTGGCATCATAATGATGACCCTTCACATTTAATTCCATAGCTTCTATGATTTCTGCTTCGACTTGAATTTCCTCTTTTTTTCGTCTAAATCTCCTTCAATGTTTAACTCTTTTAGTTTTGACTCTGCCATCAACGCGCGATTTTTCCATTCTTCTCTTGAATCTAATAGATCTCTA
The DNA here is from genome assembly GCA_004296455.1 of Calothrix sp. NIES-4101. GTDB lineage: Bacteria > Cyanobacteriota > Cyanobacteriia > Cyanobacteriales > Nostocaceae > Brunnivagina. The sequence goes on along the minus strand of AP018280.1, from coordinate 250,271 downwards.
ACCTTGATTTCTAAGGCTCTAATCTTTTTTTGTTTTAATAGTGCTTTTTCTTTCCAGTTATCTCGACCTTTCTGAAACAAACGTGCTAATCTACTAACTGGGCTTTTAAACTCCTGCATGGGCTTTGAATGTGCTAAGTATTAACGACACTATTATTGTATGAAGCAATGGTGCCTTAAAACCAACAAAGTCAACAGCCTAGTTCCAGCCCCAACGTTAACTATTTTTTGGCTATTATCCAAAGCCGCAAAGATAGCTCGGGCAATCCGGGGATCGGGTTGACGGTAAAGGTTGTAGTTTTTGCCAATATGGTCGTAATTTAGCACTTCCAGTTGCGTATTTTAATTGAACTATCGGGTTTAGTTACAGTAGTTGACAAAGTTGCCGCATATCGTTAAATACAATCTTGGCTCCAGCAGCAGCTAAAGCTGCACCATCACTATGTTGGGAATAACCAAAAACAGTCATTCCTGCTGCATATGCTGCTTCTACACCCGTCGGAGAATCTTCAATAACAACACAATTTTCTGGTTTAGTATTCATTTGTTCGGCAGCATAGAGATACACATCAGGAAAAGGTTTAGGACGTGGAACATCGTAACAGCTATATATTTTTCCAGCAAATTGATGTAGAAGACCTGTTAAGTTTAATACCATTTGAATATGACGGTGGCTGCTATTTGATGCCACACATTTTGGTAATGTAATCTGCTTCAATACTTCGCTAATTCCTGGAACTGGTTTTAGTTCTTTATACAAGGGAACGATTTCTCGCTCTTTACAAAGTTCCATAAAGTTTTTGGGCAATGGCTTGTTGTAAGATGTCTCGATAATCTCTAAACAGGTTTTTAAGGACTTGCCAATAAATTTTTGAGTTACTTCTGCATAGGTGATAGGAAAGCCAGCTTCAGTAAGTGTTTCTGCAAAAATGCGATTAATAATTGGTTCGCTATCAACCAATACTCCATCACAATCAAAAATTATCAAGTCTAATTGATGTTTGCCCATTTTTTAAACTTCAACATCTTCAGATAGAATAGTCAATTATATATTCATATAGCCGTTCCTAAGCTACTGAGGTATATTTAAGTCTCGTAGGAAAAGGTTATTAGCTTGGAAAATGTACTTCACCAGATTTGGAACCGCTATAATTGATTTGTTATTTATTAGTATTATGCGTTTCGTTAAAGAATTATTCAATGTTTAATATAGCAGGACTTTTTATAGCAAATCATATTATTTGTTATCGTATTTAAATCAAAATCAATATATTTAACAATTAAATATATTGTTTGGAAAATTGATATATTATACTGAAGTTATTACACACCTATTATATAATTTTAGATTGGGATTTTCATGCTGATTTGTGAATGAAAATATTGCTTTATCCTATCGCTTCTAATTGTTTGCTTTCTTCTTTTTCTGATTGGTCTATTTCTATAAATTTTGAGCCAAAAATTATAACTATCACCATCATTAATAGACTTGTCACCATAATAATACTTACCACATTGGGGTCTGTAAAATTATTTGTACCGACTAATAATGCGGCGGCAAAATTGCGTTGGGCTGTTCCCACTGCGAGTACGCGCTGGGTATCAATACCGGGACCACCTAAAAGATAGCCAACGCAAAAGGAAAAAATAATAAATACTGCACAAACAAAAATTGCCCCTGTTTTTAACAAGCCAATAATGTCGTTCGTATGAACGATTAATCGGACTACTAAACCTAAAAGCAAACCAGCGCTTGATAATTTCACAAAAATTGGTTGAATAATAACAGCGATCGCCGCAAATTTGGCTTTGATAGATAATGCGATCGCTAGGGGACCAAGCATCAGCAACAATAAGGGTTTACCGATGTCCCAAGAGCTAATTTCTACACCCTCCACCACTAACGGTAAAACTATCGGCAGATAAAAAATTGTGCCGAGCATCAGCATCATCATTAATCCCACAGAAAAGGCGATATTTCCCTTAACAATCAGGGCAAGTTTAGGCAAAGCAGGGGGACCTGATGCCAGTGCCATAATCAGTAAACCATTTTTGAGGGGTTCGCTGAGAGGTACTATTTGTACCAACAAATAAATAAAAAGTGGGACTAATACAAAATTTGCCAACAGAGACAAGATTACGAGTCTCAGACTGCGGAGTGGTTCCCAAATTTTTTCTATTGTTAAACTTAAGCCTGCACTAAACATCGTGCAAATAATAAATGTGAAGAGGGTAACTTTGTCGATGATTGCTAATAGTTCGTTCATGTTTTGAGAAAAATATGGGGCAGGTTATCAGGTAGGGAAAAGTGTAAGGAGAAAGAGAGCAAGAAAAAGAAGAAATTTCCCCCCTGTCTCCCCTATCCCCCAATTCTTAATTACTTGAGTTCCAAGCTGACTTGTTGTAAATTACCAGTGAAAGCAAAGGGTACTTGATAGCTATCCACGACTGGAGTACCCGTATCTCTGCCCACATCAAAAGTTTCGTCCAGGGCTAAACGGTAAGCAATGGTTTTATCAACTCGACCTTCAGCTACCTGTCGATCGCCGATAAATAATTTACCAGTGCCACCCGTACCGACACCACCGTCATAGTCGAAGTTGAATCGAATTTGGGATTTACCGGAGGGCAATTTTTCCGGGGATTGGATGGTGTAACGGGCTGTATTGGCGTAGTTGTAGACGTAGGTAGGTTTGCCATCCTTGAGAAAGAAGCTCCAACCTGCAAAGCGCCCACCTTGGGTAAGGAGAACACCTTCGGCTCCATTTTCTGGAACTTCTACATTCGCGGTAATTGTGAAGGAGCGATTTTTGAGGTTGGGAGCGCTACCTTCTGGAATGCCAACTGTACCAGGATAGTAGGTGAATCTTGTGCGTCCTTTGGTGAGACTGGGGCGAATTTTGACATCAAATCTTTCAGCGATGCGATCGTCTAATGGTAGTACTTGGTGCTTACGGGCTTCTTTTAAAAATAACTTTTGCAGTTTTTCTAGCTTATCTGGGTTTTGCTTCGCTAGATTATTTGCCTCGCTAAAATCTTCGGCAATATTGTACAGTTCCCACTCATCTGTCTCAAAACTGCCTTTGACAGTCCGTTCCCAAGGTAAGCGACCATGACGCGCTGCTGCAATCCAACCTTCATGGTAAATGGCTCGATTGCCGAGCATCTCAAAATATTGAGTTTCCCGATGGGAAGACACATTCGGATCATTAAATGTGTATGCAAGGCTAGTACCTTCGATTGGTTGTTGTTTGACACCATTAACTTCCTTCGGAGCAGTAATTCCCGCTACTTCTAAAATAGTGGGTGCAATATCAATAACATGATGGAATTGGCTACGAATACTACCTTGGTCTTGAATATTTTTACCCCAGGAAATCACCAGAGGGTTACGAGTACCACCAAAGTGGGAGGCGATTTGCTTTGTCCATTGGAAGGGTGTGTTAACTGCCCATGCCCAAGCTGCGGGAAAATGGTTGAAGGTTTTGGGGCTACCCAAATCATCGTAGGCAGCTAGGAGTTGTTGGAGATTTTCGGGTACACCATTGAAAACTTGCAGTTCGTTGACGCTTCCGGTTAATCCCCCTTCGGCGCTAGCTCCATTATCTCCAACTACGTAAACTACCAGGGTATTATCAAGTTCGCCAAGCTGCTCAACAGCATCGATTAGCCTACCGACTTCGTAATCTGTATGGGCTAAAAATCCCGCGAATACCTCAGCCATATGGGCATAGAGCTTTTGCTGGTCTGCCGAGAGGGAATCCCAAGCAGGTAGTTCTGGGGGACGGGGAGTAAGTTGGGTATTGGCAGGAATTACACCCAGTTGTTTTTGGCGATTGAAGATGTCCTCGCGCAATTTATCCCAGCCTTGGTCAAATTTACCTTTGTACTTATCGATCCACTCCTTGGGAGCATGGTGGGGTGCGTGGGTTGCTCCGGTAGCCAGATAGGCGAAAAAGGGTTTTTCGGGAGCAATGGATTTTTGATTGCGAATCCAGACGATCGCATGGTCTACGAGGTCAGGTGTTAGGTGATAATCGGGTTTGTTGGGTTTGTCTACACGTTTGGTATTTTCGACCAAAGCTGGACTCCACTGATTAGTATCACCACCAAGGAAGCCGTAAAAATACTCAAAACCTAACCCTGTGGGCCAACGGTCGAAGGGTCCGGCAGCACTAGTTTCAAAGTCAGGGGTGTTATGCCATTTACCAAAGGCTGCGGTGTTATAGCCATTTTGTCGCAGTATTTCCGCAACCGTGGCAGCACTCTTAGGTAAAACTGTTGTGTAGCCGGGATAACCTGTAGCTAATTCTTCCACCACTCCTGTATTTACCGAATGGTGATTACGTCCAGTTAACAAAGCTGCCCTGGTCGGCGAACATAGGGCTGTGGTATGAAATTGGTTGTAGCGCAACCCTCTTTCCGCGAGACGAGTGAGGTTGGGAGTCTCCACCACCCCACCAAAGGTACTGGCTTGTCCGAAACCCACATCATCTAAAATTGCCAGCAAGACATTAGGAGCTTTAGCTGGGGCGCTGATGGGTTGGGGAAAGTCTGGTTGTGATTCTTTGTAGGTCAGACCAATTTTCCCCTTGAACTCTGGTTCGGGAACAGGTAAAATCTGCGATGTGGCTGCTAGAGCAGGGCTATCGATCGTTAATAAAATTACGAGTAAAAATAACGCGATCGCCTTGGCTGTATCTGGAAATAAATTCCAGTGTATTGATTTAAACTTCATTCTTCATCCTTATCTATATCTATAGTCAAATTCTTCACTAAGCGAAATCCGATATGAGTAGTTCCCGTATCGGGGGCTTGAGATTCTCGTGCTGCTGGACGGAAGCGACTGCAATAATTGGGCGCACACAAATAAGAGCCACCTTTGATTACATGGAGAACTGTTTCGCTAGGCTTATTGGGGTCAAAGCTTGCTGTTGGTCCTGTGGGATTAACACTATGGCTTTTATGGTTGTGTCCCGGTTGAAACCAATCTGCCGTCCATTCCCAGACATTACCTGTCATGTCATAAAGACCATAACCGTTGGATGGAAAGGAACCAACAGGAGCAATACCCACGTAACCATCGCTTTTGGTATTAAAAAAGGGAAAGATTCCTTGCCATGTGTTGGCTTTTTTCTCAGAATATTGGTCGCCCCAGGCATAAGTTGCGTTGTCTAATCCACCACGAGCAGCATATTCCCACTGGGCTTCGGTAGGTAGTGATTTTCCTGCCCATTGGGCATAGGCTAGGGCATCTTCGTAGGCAATATGCACAACTGGATAATTTTCTTGATGGGTAAGCGCACTTTCTAACCCAAATGGATGTTGCCAATTCGCCCCTATTTGCCAATGCCACCAACTCAGGTATTTTGCTCCTGGTTTTGCGATTTGAAAAACTAGTGAACCAGGTAATCTTTGCTCATCTGGTAAATCGGGAAACTGCTCCTTTGATAAAGGACGCTCTGCAACTGTTACATATCCTGTCGCTTTGACAAACTCTGCAAATTGCGAATTGCTCACCTCATGTTTATCTATACAAAAAGAACTAACTGTCACCTCTTGTGCCGAAAGTTCTTCTATATAAGTGGAATTATCTGACCCCATCATAAATTTTCCACCGGGAATCATTGCCATTTCTAAAGGACAGGGATTTGTACTAGCTGCAAAAGCAGGAGGAATTATGAGTGCGATTGCTATTCCTATAATCAACAACAGTGCTAAACAACTTTTCCTGGACACAGTGGTATTTAATGCTAACAAAAGGAAATTAAAATTCAGAATAAATATCGCTCAAATATTTACTAAATCAAGCCTTTAAAAATTTATATATGTAAATAAATCAACAGATTTTTCGCAATTTTTACTCAAAAATTAACATCATCTTAAATTGTCTAAACAAAACTTCAGTTTGTCTAGAAAGATTAAAATACTGTATGTTGATAGAGATACCGTATTTAACTAAGATATTGATTAAACTACCTCTTAAGCAAAAATAAGTCAAGAACTTTACTGAATCTCACAAAATAGACGTGAATCTAGCAAGCAAGTGAGTAGTCTCGCGTATAAAAAGTTTCACTAGAGAGGAGTAATCAACAGATTAGTTTTGCAAATTTTTACAAATCATAGGTAGAGCGATCGCATTTAATCGCATAAATTTTGTCAAGCTGTTTTGACAGTAATTCCATATTAGAAAATACATTACTTTTTTCCTTTCCTTCCTCCTTATGAGAATATTTCAAAGCATAAATTCGAGCTAAACGTGCTGCCTCAATTCCCACATCGCTATCCTCAATAACAACGCAATGTTCGGGTGAAAACCCCATTTTACTTGCTGCATATAGGAATAAACCTGGTTCGGGTTTCCATGAACTAATATCATAGGAACTAAACAAGCGATCGCCAAAGTAATGCGACAGATTGGTTACATTGAGAGCCTTGCGAATTTTTGCTATGGGGGCACTTGAGGCAATACAGAAAGGATATTCTAGAGTTTTTAGCATCTCTGGAACGCCTATGATTGGCTGCAAGTAAAATTCAAATAATTCATCTACTCGTTGACGATATCTTGCCTCAAAATCTATCGGCAGCTTTACGCCATATCTTAATTCTAAATCCGCTAATATTACAGCCAGCTTTTTGCCACGATATCGACACATCAAATTGTCAACTGAGTCTATCAGAAACGGTAGTAAATCGATAAATGCTTGGTTACAAAGTCTCTCACTGTCAACTAACGTTCCATCCAAATCAAAAATTACACAAAAAGGCTTCATGCGTTGTGAATATATACAGAAATATGAGCATCTGCTCAATTTTCATCCTGTAGAAGCTAGAGCATTCAAGAAAATTTCGGCATCATCATAACCTGGAAAAATATAAGTTGCTCCTTCAATGTGTAATTTTTCAGCTTCCTCACCAGATGCAATCCCAATAAACCCATATCCCAACTTCTTTGCAGAACGAATATCCCAAATTCCATCACCGACATAAATAATGTTGGAAAATACTTGACCATATTGTTTTTCGGCTCTATTTAGTGCGATTTTGATAATTCCCTCACGGGATTCGTCATCATCAGAAAAAGCATAAGGAATATTTTCAATTGGCAAATTTGCTGATTGAAGTTTAAAAAGGGCTGAGACTCTCCAAGCTCCACTCGCATAAGCTATGTGATGATTAGGGGATATGAGTAGTTTGGATAGAATGTTAGATGCTCCTGAGATCGGTTGAATACCTCCGATGTTAGTTGCACTCTCAGTTAATAATTTCAGCAACCTTGTTTGAAATATCGTCACTTCATGGGAAGAGGGAATCCGATTGAGAAAATTTTGACATACCTCTTTCAAAATACACGCATCGGTGACATGGCTGTAGGAAATCCAATCATTTGATACTTCTACAAAACCGAACACATCAAATAAAGTTTGTAGAAATGCGTCATTGTCCAAATCATTGGATTGGGTGAGAGTACCATCAATATCAAAAATCACCAATTGCACATCGACACCTACGCAAAATTAACTTTGATAAGGACGCGGTAGTTGGCGGAGTTTATGAGCAGTATCTAACTCACTATTGTTTTTTCTACCATATCCCCAACCCAAAGTACGACGATACTCACCCATAATGCCACTAGCAATTAAATCATCTTCATTCACAGCAATCTCTGTATGGGATTCGGGAGCAACATACAGCGCATCAACAGGACAATATGCTTCACACATAAAGCAAGTTTGACAGTCTTCTTTGCGAGCGATCGCTGGTGGTTGCTTGGGAACTGCGTCAAAAACATTGGTTGGACAAACCTGAACACAAACGTTGCAATTAATACAGAGTTGATGACTAACAAGTTCAATCATGATACTGTTCCTACTAAACTTTTATACCGAAGCTGTGGTTTGAGTAATTAATTTTGATGGTGTGTCAACTGGATCTACAATCCAATCCTGTCTCACCCAAAGTTTGTCTAAACCGCCTGTGGCTTGGTAATAGCGTTGATTGGGATCGGTTTCTGGGTAGTCTATGCGAATATGTTCGCTGCGGGTTTCTGTGCGATGGAGGGCGCTAAAATATCCCCATCGGGCTACAGCAGTTAATGCAGCCGCTCGTCGAGAAAATTCCACATCGCGGACGGTATCTTGTTTGGGGCTATTTTGTACCTGTTGCCATAAAGTTTCTAATTTAGCGAGGGAATCTAACAGTTTTGATTCGGAACGTAGATAATTTTTTTCCAAGGGGAATACCTCGGCTTGTACACCCTTAACAATGGCTTCGCGATCGCATGTTTCGGAACTTGGGGAATGACTCCTCAATCCGGCTTGACCAACGGGATGGGCAATTCTTTCGTGAGCATGGTTTCCTAATTTTTTGGCAAATATAGCCGCACCTTCTCCAGCCCATTGTCCTGTGGAAATTGCCCAAGCGGCATTGGGACCACCACCACCGGAAGCTAACCCCGCTAAAAATTCCCGCGATGCTGCATCCCCAGCTGCGTAGAGTCCAGGAACTTTAGTAGCGCAATTATCATTGATAATCCTGATACCACCCGTACCGCGAACTGTACCTTCTAATACTAAGGTCACGGGTACTCGTTCACTATAGGGGTCAATTCCAGCTTTTTTATAAGGTAGAAAAGCGATGAAATGGGATTTTTCAATTACTGCTTTGACTTCCGGTGTGGCTCGATCTAAACGAGCGTAAACCTGACCCTTAAGCAGAGCATTGGGAAGAAATGCTGGGTCACGACGACCATTGATGTAGCCACCTAAATCATTACCTGCTTCATCGCTGTAACTAGCCCAACCAAAGGGAACACCCCGTGTTACGGTGGCATTAAAGGCAGTGGAGATAGCGTAGTGATTGGAAGCTTCCATACTAGAAAGTTCACCCCCCGCTTCTACAGCCATGAGCATTCCGTCCCCGGTATTGGTATTGCAACCCAAAGCTTTACTTAAGAATGCACAACCGCCATTTGCCATAACTACCGCAGCCGCACGAATAGTATAAGCACGGTGATGTTGTCGTTGTATACCTCTTGCACCTGCCACCGAGCCATCTTCAGCTAATAAAAGTTCTAAAGCGGGACTTTGGTCAAGAATTTGTACACCAAGCCGTAACAGTTCTTTGCGAAGCACTCGCATATATTCAGGTCCATAATAACTTTGGCGCACCGATTCCCCGTTTTCTTTGGGGAAACGATAACCCCAATCTTCGACCAGGGGTAAACTTAACCAAGTTTTTTCAATCACTCGCTCAATCCAACGTAAGTTAGCCAGATTTTTACCAACACGGTAGCGTTCTGATGCAACTTTTTCCCAATTTTCTGGAGAAGGAGCCATAATTCCGTTTCCACTGGCAGCAGCTGCACCACTCGTACCAAGGAAACCTTTATCAACAACAATTACTTTCACACCTTGGAAAGCTGCCGACCAAGCTGCCCATGCTGCCGCAGGACCTCCACCAATTACCAATACATCAGTGGTTAATTGCAGTTCATTTTCAGGATTAACAAACATGATCATTTGTCCTTTGAATTGTTATTAATTTCTTCCTCAATCGCCCTTTTGTACCTCACGATTGGGTCAGAGTCTTGTGTAAACGCATCCCCCGCAAAGTGTACGAGTATAATGCAAGTCCCCCTTGTCCCCCTTGTCCCCCTTGTCTCCCTTGTCCCCCTTGTCTCCCTTGTCCCCCTTGTCTCCCTTGTCCCCCTTGTCTCCCTCGTCTCCCTCGTCTCCCTTGTCCCCTTTATCTCCCTCCCCTATCCCTTACCATTAAAACCAGCCTCAACGGGTAAAAATCCCCCAGCCTGCATTTTCCATAACTTGTAGTAAGCACTGCGTTTGGCGATAAGTTCTTCATGGCTGCCATCTTCGATAATTCGACCTTTGTCAAATACTAAAATCCGGTCGAGGTGGGAAATTGTCGATAGACGATGAGCAACTACAATCACTGTTTTTCCATGCATCGCTGAATCAAGGGTATTTTGAATTGCTTTTTCAGTAATTGAATCGAGGCTGGAAGTTGCTTCATCTAAGATGAGAATTGGTGCATCCTTGAGGATAACTCGGGCGATCGCAATCCTTTGTCTTTGTCCTCCCGATAGTTTGACACCCCGCTCCCCTACCAAGGATTCGTAACCTTCTTTGATTTGAGCGATAAAATCATGAGCATAGGCTTTGCGTGCGGCTTCCACGACTTCCTCGTCGCTGGCTTCTAACCGACCATAACGTAGATTTTCTAACAATGTCCGATGAAACAAAGATGGATCTTGGGGAATCAAGCTAATTTGCGAATGCAGAGCTTCTTGGGTCATATCTTTAATATCAACCCCATCGATGAGAATCTGCCCAGATTGGGGATCGAACAAACGCAAAATCAGATTGACAAAAGTCGATTTTCCAGAGCCAGAGAATCCCACCAATCCCACCCGTTGACCAGATTCGATGGTAATTGACAGGTTTTGAAATACCTGTTTTTCATTGGAATAGCTAAAATTAACCCTGGAAAACTCAATTTTTCCTTGGGTAATGGGGTGAGCGATCGCATTTTCCTGGTCGATGATTTCGTGGGGTTGAATAATTGTCCCTACCCCATTACTAACATTGCCGATATGCTCGAAGAATTCCATAAAGCGTTTGCTTAAATTCCGAGCTTCGCTAATGATTAACAGCGATAAACTTGTTGCTACTACAAAATCCGCAGCAGCAATTTTCCCCTGACTCCAAAGGGAAAGCGAATAGTACAAAGTACCGATTTTCAGAAATGCCGATGAGATAAATTGAAATAAACGGATGCGTTCCGAATACCAATTAGATTTTCTCACCTCTACAAGTTCTTTTCTTAATCGCTCGTTCAGATAGTGGCGTTCAAAACCCAACCTAGCAAACAAGCGACTACTAGTTAAATTCGTCACCGCATCAACAATAATCCCCGTGGTTTCACTTCTTTCGGCGGCGGCTCGACGGGAATAAATACGGCAGCGAGTCGCCAACCAGAAGGAAATGGAAATGAATAGAACTGCCCAACCACCTACGAATCCAGCCAGGGGAGGATAGGCGCGGTAAAGTAATATCACGGATATTGCATGTACAATGATTACGGGCATAAATTCCGCAATCAGCATTTGCATCGTCTGGGTGACTCCCAATGAAGTTTCCGCGATGCGATGCGCCAAAGCACCAGCAAAACTGCTACTTAGGTAGCGGTGGGAATGCTGTTGTAAGTAGGCATACAAACAACGGACTATATGTTGACGGTGGATGGGATGACGTATGGTCATCAGTAATCCCGATGTTCGCCCAAACACCACTTCCCCTAAACTTAATCCTACGAATAACATTAGGGGTTGTTGGACAGCATCAAAAATATATTTGCTATCACCCGTCGATCGCGTCACACTGCGAATAATTTCCCCAATCGCATAGGGCAACATAATCCCACAGGTAGCGTGGATTGCCTCCAAAATTGCGATCGCCAGATACCACCAACGGTAATAATTGACGAAATAGCAAATAAATTGGAAAGCTGTTGATGGCAAATTTGGTGCATTGGCAGCACGTTGAAACGATTGATATGAATGAGATTTGTTACTTGAAAAACGGCGATCGCGTCGTATCACTTCATATTCTCCCTAACATCATCACAATTTGCCACTATTTCACTGTTTAACAAGAACCACCATTCTGTAAATGCTATGTGCTCTCGTTCTCGTTTGGGCAGGATACGATCGAATAAAGCACTTGTTACATCTCTGATTGGGGAGTCATGATCTATTAAAGTATCGTCAAGGTCCAATAATATAGCTTTAATCATAATGCGCTCCAAAATGGAGATACGATGCAACCTGTGTAATCTTATGCATTAACAAATGCGATCGAATTGATAGTTTTCAACTATGCTTACTTTGAAGAATAGAAGGAATCTCATTCAGTTCATCGATGACTGCATCTGCTTCTTTTGCCTCTATCCAGTGTGGACTGCGTTTCCAAATCGCCATCATTCCAGCATTCTTTGCCCCGATTATGTCTGCTTCAGGATGATCCCCAATAAAAATGCTGTCCTGGGCTGCCACACCTAATCGATTTGTGGCTCTCCGAAAAATTTCAAGTTGGGGTTTTCTGACTTGTTCAACTTCCGAAATCAAGATGACATCAAAGTAGTCTCGAATGCCCAATCCATCAATTGCACGAGCTTGAAAATGCCCTAATCCGTTAGTGATGATCCCTAACAAATAATCTTGCTGTTTCAACCAGTTCAATGTCTCCTTCAGGAAATCAAATGGAACGCAATGAAACTGAAACTGGGTTTCGTAGTCTTCAAGTAATTCTTGCCAACTAATCCCCATAATTCCAAATTCTGAAACTAACTGTTGATAAACCTTATCTTTCCAAATATAGCCATGGGAATCTAGCTCGATGAAGCGAGTAATGTAATTGCTTTTAGGAATGTGATTTAAGTGGGCAATCAACCTATCGTACTGTGCAGTGATGAATTGCTTAATCGAGGTATCGCGATCGAGTAATGTTTCATCTAAATCGAAAAGAACTGATTTCACCATTGATTAAATCATTAAATTACGAAGGGCTTGTTATGCGGTTGGCAACCGGTGCATTAGAATGACATTCATATTTCTAGAGATGTAGTTATTAAATCGCTCACTCAATAGGTTTGGAACCTCGTTTGGTGAAACTTCTCGAAACCCTAATTGTTGATAGAACGATTTCAAATGCTGCCACGGGATACAGTAACAAACTTGTCCAGCAAGTTGATCGATACAGGCTTGAAGTAGTCGTGTACCAATACCCTGACGCTGAAACGGAGCTAATACCTGCATTCCTCGAAGGGTAAAAAAATCGATATTTGGACATAACCGGACTGCCCCGATAATTTGTCCCTCTAGTTGAGCCATAAGTGTCAAAGCTTCCTCACTCAGATCACCTCCATATCCACATTGCTTGTAAAAAGCTCTAATGCTTTCGATATCCAGAAGTCTTGCGCGTCTGATTTCTGTCATATCTAATTCTTCTCACTGCCAAGTTAATCGCTAATGACTGCGCTTATTTCCAAAAGCACAATGTTAAACTTCATGCTGATAGATATCGGGATTATGCTTTTCCATAAATCTTTCAGGCTTGAGCAACGATTTAAAGCCAAATTGATGATACAACTCCTGTGCATCCGCAGTGCTTAACATCCAACGTCGTAAACCTTGAAGCTCCGGGTGCTTCAGAATGCATTCAAGTAACCATTTTCCCAACCCTTTCCCTCGATAGTCCTCAACAATAAAAACATCAGCGAGGTAAGCAAAGGTAGCGAGATCGGTCACCACACGACCGAAGCCAATTTGCCGATGATCCTTAAAAAGTCCAAAGCATAAAGAATGATCAAGAGCTTTAACGACAACTTCTCTCGGTATACCCTTTGCCCAGTATGAGGACTTGCTTAAGAAGTTGTAAATCAGCTCAACATCTAAAGCTTCCCGACGATCGACAACTGTGAATTCTCCTTTTTCCCACTTCATAAATGAATGCAGTTAAGTAGGTGTTGAAAATTAATTACACATGATGATTATGAGCAGAGTGTAGTATTTGCAATGGTTTGGGATTTTAAAAATGTAACATTTATTTTCAACTACCACTTATTGCTAACGCACGGCATCTCCTTTGCGGTATTCAGCTGTGATATTGTCAAGTTTTTGTTTCCAGCTGTCGTCAAGTTTTACTTCTATTGCTTTCAAACTATCAGCAAGTTGCTCTGGACGACTTGCACCAATTATTGGAGCAGTGATAATTGGATTTGCTAATACCCAAGCCAAAGAAAGAGTAGTCAGTGACAATCCAGCTAAATCTGCTACTGTGCGTAACTCTTCGACTGTTTGAAACTCGCGATCGCGCCAATAACGTTCTTGATAGCGTTCAGCAGCAGCACCCAGGGTAAAACGAGTACCTTCGGTTGGTCCCTGAGCAAGATTATGTTTACCTGTCAGTAATCCGCCTGCCAAGGGATTGTAAGGAATTACACCCAATCCTGCTTCCTCTGCTAAAGGCAATAATTCCCGCTCTATTTCCCTAAACAGGAGATTATAACGAGGTTGTACGGAAATAAATTTAGTTAAATTACGTACTTCAGCCCGACCCAGAGCCAGTGCTAGTCGGTAAGCAAGGAAGTTAGAAACTCCGATATAGCGGACTTTACCAGCCCGAACTATGGTATCTAAAGCTTCTAAGGTTTCATCAAGGGGTGTGGAGGTATCATCGGAATGTAATTGATACAAATCAACATAATCGGTTCCCAGTCGTCTTAGGGAAGCGTCGATCGCATCTAAAATATGTTTGCGTGAAGCACCCTGATCCCAAGGAGCAGTTCCCACCTTGCCCACACACTTAGTTGCGACGATAAAGCGATCGCGTTTACCCTTAAGCCACCGTCCAATAATTTCTTCTGTACGTCCGGCTGTTGCGACTCCACCACCGAGGGGATAAACATCAGCTGTATCTAAAAAATTAATACCACCATCGGCAGCAGTATCAAGAATTCGTTGGGAAGTTTCTTCATCTGCTTGCAATCCAAAAGTCATAGTTCCCAAGCAGAGACGAGAAACAGTCAATCCAGTTTTACCGAGTTTTGTTGTTGGTAATGTCATAATTACTGACTTTCATCTAGTACTACGTCAAGGTTAATTGGAGGGATATTTCCCCCTTGTCTCCCTCATCTTCCTTGTCTTCCTTGTCCTCTCCCTACTTAGAGAAAGCGATAATAAACTACACAGCTACAGAAGCTTGACGACTCTGAGAAATCAACCATTCTTGCAATTTGGGGTCGCTGTAAACTTCATCAGCAATGAAATGATCACCTTCTGACAGGATAGTAAAATCTACTTTTGCTCCCACTCCTCGCAAGGTATCGACAATCTGCTGCGTATCATCAATAGACAGTTTTTCGTCTTTACCACCTTGGAAGATTTGGATGGGAATTTCCTTAAGTGCAGCTAGTTGGGTTTCTTCTAATCTCTGAGGTACACGACCGGATACTGCTACTAAACCAGCAAAGCGCTCAGGATAATTAGCTGCAATATGCCAAGCTCCAGCAGTACCTAAGCTAAACCCAGATAAAATTACACGGGATGGATCGATGGGATGGGAAACTATCAATTCATCTAGTAAAGCAATTACATCTGACTCCCGCTCTACCCAGGTTTGTCCTTCAGGAAGTTGGGGAGCAGCAAAGAAATAAGGTAAGGAATCTGAAGTATCGACAAAACGAGGGAAACCCCATGTTAGTAATACATTTAAATCGGTTCCTCTGTCTCGCGCTCCATGTAGAAACAATACCAAAGGAGCAGGTGTGTTGGTATTATTAGAAACTGCTGAGAACAGATAAGGTAAAGAGCCTTTGATAGTATCTTGAGAACGTTTTTCGATGGTCATAAATATTGCCTGTAAATTGTTTTTATTGAAGTAGCCGTCATGTAGGCGCTAGCCTTCTCTTCGAGTACTGCGTACACCAGGACAGATGAAAATAGGCATTGGGCATTAATTATTTCTCCCTTATCCCCCTTGTCCTCCTTGTCCCCCTTATCCCCCTTGTCCTCCTTGTCCCCCTTATCCCCCTTATCCCCCTTGTCTCCCTTGTCTCCCTTGTCCTCCTTGTCCCCCAGTTCCCCTGCTTTTTCAAGCTAGTGCAGGCATCTTGCCGACGTATTAATTTAGATAAATTGCCCGCGTTTGGGATCAAGCATCGCGATCGCAACCAGAAAGATAAGAAAGAGATGATGGAGATGGGAAAAATTTCTGCCTCCTTTCCACCTCCGATCACCTTGTTAGAGAACACTTGTCAAGCCAAAAATCAATTCTCTAATGTTTGCAACAACTACATTTTGCAAGCTTCTTAAGCAGTTACTAAACCTTTATCAGCTTGTGCAGATTCGATTTTACTTACCTTGGATTCAACAGCTGTACCCTTGAAGAAGTCGGGGTTAGCTTCGGTGTAAAACTTGTAGGGATTAGCGAAGACGTAGGACTTAAAGTCGGCTTCTGAAATCACACCTTCCACTACTAAATCCCAGCTTTCTGCTAAGGGGTCAGTTAAATCGGGCACATCCCAGTGACCAACGTCTGAGGAATAGATGGCGTTAATTTTGACACCTAAAGGATTAGCTTTATTGTTGAAAGCTGTGGCAATGGTGCGGTCATCGGATTCGGAACCAAAGAAGAAACTATTAACCCAGCGATCGCGGATATCTTCAATGGTTTCGATACCTGCTGCGGCAAAGTCTTCGAGTTCGTTAGCTGCTGGTTGACGGCTATAACGATTGAAGGAAGAACCAAGCACAGTCTTGGTTAATTCCTCATTGCTGAGAGGAAAGGCTTCTATAAACTCGCTACCAAAACGCTGGAATAATTCGTACAATTCATTGGAATTGGTCAAATCGGGATTGTAGTTCTGCAATCCTTTGAGACTACGTTTGGAGAAACGATCTACCAAATGGATGTAGACATGAGCGCCCCAATCGGCTCCACCTTCCAGCATTCCGACCCGTAGCTGTGGGAAACGTTTGGTAACACCACCAAAGAACAGAGCTTTAGCAAAGGCTTGGGAACCATCGGCAAAGTGACCGATATGGTTGTTCATGTAGTTACTGATGGAAGAGCGTCCAGTCCAACCTTGGCTACCGTAGTGAGTAGTAACTGGTACACCTAATTCAACGACTTTTGCCCAGAATGGATCGTAATCGTATTCGCTATCGATTCCGTAGAAGTCCATGTAAGAGGCGTGTTTAGCGATTTCTGGATATTTATCGGCTGGATATTTATCCGCGATCGCCTTAATTGGTCTTTTCACTCCACCCGGAATATTTGCTACTTTTAACCCCAGAGTTTTTACTGCAAATTCTAATTCTTCAATCGCTTCTTCGGGGGTATTCATCGGAATACCAGCTACGGTCGTTAGGCGATCGCTATATTTGCGATACAAGTCAGCATGGTAGTGATTCACTGCTCGTTGCAATGCTTGACGATGTTCTTTACCTGCTCCTGTTGGTGCTAGCACATTGTTGGGAAACAGAACAGAATAGTCTGACCCTTGCTCTGCCTGACGCTGATAGAATAATTCTGGCAAAGTGTAAGTCGCCAAATCTAAGGTATTGCGGGTGACTCTTGCCCACCAAGGAGAGCGAATTGTCCGGTTATATTGACGTTCTTCTGGGGTTTGTTGATACCAGTCTTTCCCGTCGGTTTTCGAGTTGAGACGGGAGGATTCTGCTTTGCGTAATGCATCTACGAGCTTTGCACCACCATAGTTGGCAATGTAATCCTCAATCGCGGGTGTGAAATCGTTGGTATGAACATCGGTATCGATGATGGGATAATCGAGGTTCGCTTTGATGGCAGCAGAGCGGGAAGTTTTTAAGCGGCTATATTCAGTCATTTTGATTTCCTTTAATTACAGATTGTGCTGAGGATTCAATCTTTTAGGTCATTTTGTATCCAAAAGTTGTTAGCTTTTTGGTTACATTTGTGGGAATACTCAATCGCATCAGAATATGTGAAATAGGAGGCGATCGACAAAAGTTATCCTTGTTTTGGTATGCCTTAACCATTTGGAGAAAATAAAATTTATTGATTATGCCAAAACTAATCTTTCATCCACTTGTTTCGCTGCAAAATTATTTTGAGGACGACGTAAACCGAGATTTTCTCTCAGGGTACTACCCTCATATTCAGTACGGAAAAGTCCCCGTTTTTGCAGGATTGGAATTACCAGATTCACAAAGTCATCTAATGCTGTCGGTAAAACTGGTGGCATGATATTAAAACCATCTGCTGCACCGTTGTTAAACCATTCCTCTAGTTGGTCAGCAATGCTTTCAGGGGTTCCAATTATGGTACGATGCCCCCTTGCAGTAGCCAATGCTAAATACAATTGACGTAGTGTTAAATTACCACGATTCGCTAAATCTTTGACCAGTTTCAGACGACTCTTATTATTGTTAGTTTCGCTGTTTAATTCAGGAGCTAAATCATCTAGGGAATATTGGGACAAATCGACATTTTTGTAATACTTATTTAAAATTCCCCAGGCAACATCAGGATGAATTAATGATTGCAGAAATTCATACTTTTCTTGAGCTTCCGCTTCTGTACGTCCAATCACCGGAAAAGCTCCGGGCATGATTTTTAAATCATCTGGAGAGCGTCCATATTTTGCCAATCGACCTTTTAAATCGGCATAAAATTCCTGAGCATCAGCCAGGGTTTGATTAGCAGTAAAAATCACCTCAGCAGTACGAGCAGCTAAATCCCTTCCTGCTTCCGAAGCTCCAGCCTGTACAATTACTGGATAACCCTGGGGTGGACGACCAACATTTAAAGGTCCTCTCACAGAAAAATGTTTACCCTTGTGGTTAAGTATATGCAGTTTATCGGTATCGAAGTAAACACCAGATTCTCTGTCACGAATGAATGCGTCATCTTCCCAGCTATCCCACAAACCTTTAACTACTTCGACAAATTCTTCTGCACGTTCGTAACGCAGACTATGTTCGGGATGCTTGTCGTGACCAAAATTACCTGCGGCATTTTCATTCCCCGTGGTGACAACATTCCATCCTGCCCTACCATGACTGAGATGATCCAGAGAAGCAAACTTACGAGCCAGGGTATAGGGTTCTTCGTAGGTAGTCGAAGCAGTAGCAATAAAACCAATATTTTTGGTGACAGACGACAAAGCTGAAAACAGCGTCACTGGCTCAAAATGAACTATTTTACCATTGCGACTCTGGGTTTCCGGAGCGTCACCCCAAACACCTGGACTATCTGCCAGAAAAACTGCATCAAATAACCCACGTTCGGCAGTTTGGGTAATTTCTTTGTAATGCTCAAAGTTCAAACCAGCATCTATTTGCGAACCGGGATGTCGCCAAGCAGAGACATGATGTCCAGTGGCTTGGATAAATGCACCTAAACGAAACTTGCGTGTTTTGCTCATCTGCTATTGTCTATAAAAATTGTGAAAAATTGCGGACGAGTGCGACTCTATTGCATTAGCTTGCCGTAAGTGCAAACGCAGGCTGAGATTAACCTGTAACATTTCCACAAGGAGAAGGGTAAGAGTATCGCTGTTTTGTTTCTGACTAAATAACTGCTGCCACAATAAGTTGGCAGATTCTTCCAATCACTGAAAATTTATCCCCCATCACGCTTTCAGGTACTTGTGTCAAGTTGATGAGGTGATTTTGCAATATATTTTGCAATATTATGTATGCGGTAGATAGAGTTTGCATGACATATACCCAGGACGTATACTGCCAACACAATAATTATGATACACTAACTGTTAGTTTTTCAAACATTAAGTCTTGCAAATTATTTTTCCAGCCTCAGAACTTAGTCATTTTGGGGGTATGACGGTAATTCAGGAGTGCTGTAAGCCCAGATTTCAAATTTGGCTTCGGAGGAAATTACTTTTCCCAGAGAATCATAACGCTGCATACAAAACTTTTTAAGCTCGATTATTACTTTGTCGTATTCTTCATCAGAGACTTGCCAACATAATCCATATGCTCGTAATTTATAAAAATCTAATAATTCCGCGATAGTATTGGTGACTGTCCATTCTTTGGGGACAAAATAATTTGACTGATAGCCTTTTTCGCGAAAATATTGCTCTAAATCTATTTCCTCTATTGCTCGCTCTTGAGATTTTGTTTCTGGTGGATAATTTTTGGATTTAGTCTCATATTTTGATTGTATTGCTCGAAAACAGGCTTCAAATTCTCTTCTCGCTGGTGGGGTAATCCATCGACAATTGAGGAAAAAACCTTTTGGTTTCAAAACTCGATCAATTTCATCTAAAAATATTTGGCGATCGCTTACATTATGAAGCATATGCACGGTTAATACAACGTCAAAACTGTTATTCTCAAATGGTAACTGGGAAGCATCTGCATGAACTAGTGTCAAATTCTCAGGAGTTCCATTTAACTTCTGCCGAAACTGATTTAGCATCTGTTCAGAAATATCAATCCCTGTCACCAAATAACCGCGTTTTACTAAACAATACCTTCGCCAAAAATATGAATGGCAAAAACGTTTTTGCCGTCAAGGTTTTCAGCTAAAACAAATATCGGCTTTATCTATTAAACTAAGGCTCCAGAGTCCTTATACATCAAGCTTTACAACATAAAAATGCCGTCCGGGAATATCGGAAGTACTTTTTAAGTTATCTGGAATTTATAAAGCCTGTTTCACTTATACGAAAAAAGCTTACTTCCAGAAGCCTTGATGCTACGTTATCACTCATAAATCTGGCGAAGGTATTGACTAAAGGAATAACATTTAATCCAGTTCCGACTCCAGGTTCTAAAAAAGATGTTTTAGGCGTTGCAACTACAAGATCGAGAATAAAATCTGCAACTTCATCCGCTATGGATTCTGTCAACCACCGTGTTTGGTCATAAATCTGAGAAATTTTGTCATAATAATTATTTTTATTCATTTTGTTTAACAACTGTAAACTTTATTTATAATTATTTAATTGGGAAATTATACAAAGAAAATAATTTGCGAACGTTAATTATTTCGCTAACATAAATATATCTGTTATTCAGCTTACCAAATATAAGCAACAAATGGACTCTAATTTAGAACAATTTGCCAGCGATAATTACTCTGGAATTTGTCCAGAAGCATTAGAATATATGCTGCAAGCAAATCAAGGTAGCGCTCCTGCCTATGGAAATGATGTCTGGACTCAAAAAGCTACTGATGGTTTTCGAGAATTATTTGAAATTGATTGCGAAGTCTTTTTTGTTTTTAATGGTACTGCTGCGAATTCTCTCTCATTAGCGGCCTTGTGTCAATCCTACCACAGTGTTATCTGCCACGAAAATGCACATATTGAAACTAGCGAATGTGGTGCCCCAGAGTTTGCATCTAATGGTTCTAAATTGCTGCTTGCTAAGGGTGAAAATGGTAAGTTAACAACTGAGTCAATCGAAGCTTTACTATTAGGGAAAAGAGCCGATATTCATTATCCAAAGCGTAAAGTGATTAGCTTAACTCAAACTACAGAATTAGGAACATTATATTCTCTTGATGAATTAGCTGCCATTCAAGATTTAGCTCAAAAACACGATTTAAAAATTCATATGGATGGGGCACGTTTTGCTAATGCAGTAGTTGCTCTAAATAAAAGCCCTGCGGAAATTAGCTGGAAAAGTGGTGTAGATGTATTATGCTTTTGCGGTACTAAAAATGGTATGGCGATGGGCGAAGCAATTATTTTCTTTAATAAAGAATTAGCAGAAGATTTTGCCTATCGCTGCAAACAAGCTGGACAATTGGCTTCTAAAATGCGATTTATTTCGGCTCCTTGGTTGGGTTTATTGGAAACTGGTGCTTGGCTCAAAAATGCCCGTCACGCTAACCAATCTGCGGAATACTTAGAGAATGAATTACTGAAAATAGAAGGTCTGGAAATTATGTTTCCCAGGGAAGCAAATGCTGTTTATGTGAAGCTACCGGACACAGTCGCTACTAGTTTAAGAGCAAAAGGTTGGTTATTTTATAGTTTTCTTGGTGTTGGAGGAGTGCGGTTGATGTGTTCTTGGAATACAACTAAAGAGAGAATTGATGAATTAATTAGAGATATCAAGGAAGCAATTATTTAAGTTTTTTGGAAATCAAAACAATGACTAATCTTATCGAATACGAAGATGCAAACGCCGAAGTGCGGTTAGTATATGACGATATCCGCAGAACACGGCAAACTGAGTATATCAACAACTTCTGGAAAGCTTTAGCAAATCATCCTCCCACCTTGCGACGCACTTGGGAAACACTAAAGGAAGTCATGACAAGTCCTGGCGAAATTAACCCGTTAACGCGAGAATTAATTTATATTGCCGTCAGTGTCACAAATGGTTGCGAATATTGTATTTCTTCCCATACAGCAGCAGCACGTGCTAAAGGCATGAGTGATGAAGTATTTGGTGAATTGATGGCAATTACTGGTGCTGCAAATATGACAAATAGGCTTGCTAACGGTTATAGAATCCCTATTGATGAGCAATTTAACAACTCACAATAAACTCAGATACCTCAAACTCAACTTTGCTGTCTAATGTTATAATTCTATAACAAAAATTGTATCCAATTTATCATTTGACAATTGTTGGTACTCGTCGTTGAAAATCCTACTATTTCCATCGGATTTAGAGCCTTATAGTTCATTGGGCAGGGTAGAAAATTTTCAAAGCTGGCTGTATCAGTATTTGAGTTCTGATGTTTTGCAATTGATGATGGGGATATTTTGTCATATTGGATACTAAATATTAATTCCCACTTTTTCGCCGCCATAAGTGGGTTTTTTAATATATTAAGGAATATACATAGGATAACTTACGAAAATCTTCAGTGTTTTTGACATAAAGTTGTGAATAGAAGGTAGTAAGCACAACTTAAAACTCTATGGATACAAGCTTTTTAAACTTGAGTGTTTCTCCTCAGATAGTTGCCATCATTGGAGGTGGGTTTAGCGGTTCTTTGGTAGCTGCAAATCTTCTCAGGAATGCGACTATTCCACTCACTATTAAGTTGATAGAGCGCAGTCATGAAGCCGGTAGGGGAGTTGCTTATGGTACGCAAATAGAATCCCATTTGCTCAATGTTCCGGCTGGTAAAATGAGTGCATTTCCCGATGAAGCGAATCATTTTTTAAATTGGTTACATAAAAATGGGTACGAAGAAGTAATAGCATCTACCTTTGTTCCCCGTCGGGTTTATGGGGATTATGTACAAGCAATATTGAAAGAAGCAGAGGAAAATACGCCTGCTTACGTACGATTTGAAAAAATATTTGATGAGGCGATCGCAATTGAATCTGCGAGTGAAAATACAACTATATATTTGAGTGGAGGCGAATGTTTATCTGCTCATAAGGTAGTACTAGCATTGGGAAATTTTCCTGCATCTTTACCGCAACCACTTGCTTCTTTGGAAAATTGTGAACATTATATTACAGATGCATGGTCGCATAATGCGATCGCAGGACTAAATCCAGAAGATTCTATACTATTGGTGGGAACTGGGTTGACGATGGTAGATATAGTTGTCGCTCTCCAAGCAAAAGGTTTTCAAGGAAAAATTCATGCTGTTTCTCGCCATGGATTAATGCCATTATGCCAGGAACAAAATTATATTTATCCAGCATTTATTGATGTAGCAACTGCACCAAAAACAGCCAGACAATTATTACATTTAGTGCGTCAAGAAATTAAAATAGCTGCTTCTCAAGGACAAGATTGGCGAACAGTAATCGATGCAATTCGCCCAGTTACTCAAGAGCTTTGGCAAGCACTCCCATTAACAGAACAAAAGCGATTTTTACGTCATGTGAAAGCTTATTGGGAAGTTCACCGTCATCGGATTGCACCGGAAATTGCCAATACTTTGGATATAGCAACAAAATTGGGTAAATTAAACTATTACGGTGGCAGAATTCAAAGTTGCCAAGAATTAGAAAATGGTGTGAATGTGACAATTCGCGATCGCAAAACGGGTAAAAATAGAGTTTTGCATGTGAATCGGATTATTAACTGTACTGGCTCAAATTGTAACTATCGGAGAATGCAGCATCCATTACTTGCTAGCTTGCAAGAGCAACGGTTAATTCGTCTCAATTCTTTATCTATAGGAGTCGATACTGCTACAAATGGTGCTCTTATTGATGCTGATGGAAAAATATCCAAGCAGTTATATACTTTAGGAACACCTCGTAAAGGTACTCTTTGGGAAACGACTGCGGTTCCAGAAATTCGAGTTCAAGCTGCAAATTTGGCGATGGAAATACTGAACTCTTTCAACGACAAATTTTATGCTGCGATTAAGGAAATTTGCTTTAGCAAACAACCAGTATTAGCATCAAATGAATCTCAGATGATATTTAGGCAATTATTTGATCGCGAATCTTGTACTTACACATATTTAATTATCGATTCTGAAACTCACACAGCCCTTCTCGTCGATCCCGTATTAGAACAAGTCGAACGGGATTTGCAAATTCTGCAAGAGCTAGGATTAACCTTACGTTATTGTTTAGAAACTCACATTCACGCCGATCATATTACCGGAACCGATACACTCCGACAAATTACGGGTTGTGTGGCTATCGTGCCCGAAAATTCCTATGCTGTTGGTGGCAATCGTTATATTCGAGACGGAGATATTTTAAAATTGGGAAGCGTAGAAATTCAGGCGATCGCAACTCCAGGGCATACTGACAGTCACATGACTTACTTGGTGAACAAAACCCATCTGTTAACTGGGGATGCATTATTCATTCGTGGTTGTGGTCGTACTGATTTCCAAAATGGAGATGCTGGTTCACTTTACGATGCAGTGACTCAGAAGTTGTTTACATTACCAGATGAGACATTAGTATATCCGGGTCATGATTACCAAGGACGAACAGTTTCCACAATTGGTGAAGAAAAGCAATGGAATCCTCGATTTGCAGGACGCAGTAGAAATCAATTTATTGAGTTGATGAATAACTTGAAATTGCCCTTTCCTAAAAAAATGAACGAGGCTGTTCCTGCGAATCAAAATTGTGGAAAATTTATAACTATCTGGGATTTTCAAATTTGATGGGTGCAGTTTAAAAATATGACAGCAATAGCGGACTTTACTATGGGTTAGGTAGCAGATACTCATACCTCCAAAAAATTGCGATCGCTATTGCCAAAAATATTGGTATTCCGGAAATTAAATTTGTTGAGGCAATTAGATCAAAAGAGGCGATCCACAATTAGAAATTTTAACCCAGGAAGCATTCGAGCGGAGAGCATTTGGTGTACCTACCTTTTTTGTAGGGGAAGAAATGTTTTGGGGCAACGATGCCTGGTTTTGCTGGTACATTATTTGGGGAAATCCAATAGACTAGAAATAATCCCCAACTGTAACTCTTAGCGTAGGTTGATCCCAATATGGTACTCACACCAGAAACCCCAACTACTATCATCTACCCCGACAGTGACGGACAACCAATGGCTGATAATACCAAACAATTTCAATGGATAGTCACCATTAAGGAAAATCTAGAAATTCTGTTTGCATCGCAGCCTGATGTTTTTGTGGCTGGTGATTTGTTATGGTATCCCGTATCGGGAGAAACAATCCGCCAAGCACCCGATGTTTTAGTTGTGTTCGGTAGACCTAAGGGAGATAGAGGTACCCCTGTTAAGGTGAACATTTGTACTGACGATTTATAGGGGTTTCAGCACCGCATCCATTAAAAATTGAAGGCAAAAAATAATGCTTGCGTTAAAAATTTAGGTTCTGCGATTAGAGGTAGAACGTAAGAATGGGACTTCTGGCTAGTACATTATTGGTACACCTTAACAGGGGTAGGGAGATAGAGGTTCCTACAAGCAATGGGAAGAAGAAGATATCCCCGTACAAGTAGTATTTGAAATCCTCTCTCCCGGTAATACCCTCAAAGAAATGGCAAAAAAACTCAGCTTTTACGAACGCTATGGAGTTGAGGAGTATTATATTTACGACCCCGATAAAAATGACTTAAATGGTTGGTTGCAAAATCAGGAATCGGGGCAAAATCGCTTAGAAGTAATTGAAGAAATAAATACTTGGCTTAGTCCCCGTTTGGGTATACGCTTTCAACTCACACCTCAAACCTTAGAAATATATCGTCCCGATGGGGAAAAATTTCTGACTTCGGTAGAGCTTGCACAGCAACGGGAGCAAGAGCGTCAACGTGCGGAAACCGAACGTCAGCGTGCAGAAACCGAGCGTCAGCGTGCTGATACTGTACTTTCGCAATTGGAAGTGGAACAAAAGCGTTATCAGGATTTATTGAAAAAGTTGCAGGAAAAGGGTATTGATATAGAGAATTTGTAGGAGAAGGGAAAAGGAAAAATTAATACGATTTCGTTTGTTTGGCGATGACGATGTCTAAAAATAAATCTAAACTTTCAAATAGCGCATTTGACTGGCGAACCAAATTGCTAATAATGGTACAGCAACACCACAAAGAATAAAACAAGAAGTATAACCAGCGCGATCAACAATTTGCCCTAGAAAAACAGCGCCAATTCCTTGCCCCACAAATAAATTAAATGCAAACAACGAAACGGCAGTTCCCCGCGATTCCGGAGATAATTCTGTTGCTTGAGTTTGCAAGGTACTATGCATCATATAAAAACCAAGCCCAATAAAAATGGTTGTAGGAATAAACAACATCCAATTCGGGAATAAATTGACGGATAAAAAACAAGTACCCACCAAGGAACCACCCACTACAACTAATCCTTGTTCTCCCAAGCGATGAACCAGCCATTTAACTGAGATACTGTAGAGCAAACCACCCATTCCAAAACCACTCAGTAATATACCAATTGTGACGTAGGGTAAATTATAGCGATCGCGAATAAATGCACCGACATAAGCAAACCCACCATACAAGAAAAAGCCTTCGATAAATACTGTGGTAATAACCAAACGTGCATTCGCTTTAGTTAGCAGTTGGAAATAGGGTTTGAGGGTAGCAAAAAAATTCTTCGTTTCTTGTTTGTTAGGTTCTGGGGGGATTTTCCGGGTTGCTTGCCAAAAAATCACCGCAACTATCAATGATGCAACACCAAACACTAGAAAAATATTACGCCAACTCAGGAATTCTCCAAAGATACCACCCAAACTGCTACTGAGAATTTGCCCCAACATTAAAGCACTCAAATAACGACCAATTGCAGTTTGCCGTTCAGCATAGGGGAAGTTGTCGCCGATATATGCCAAGGAAAGGGGAATCACAGTTGCAGCAAACATTCCCGTGAGAAATCGCAGTAATATTAACAATGGCAGATTGGGGGCAAATGTACACAAAGCAGTCCCCACCGCAAAGATAGTAATCCCCCCAGTCATCACCTTGAGTTTACCAATGCGATCGCCTAACGGACCATATACTAATTGAAATAATCCATAGGGAATTGTGTATGCTGAAATAATCACAGCAGTGTTCCCCACGCTAGTATTAAAATCGTTGGCAATCACCCGCAGCAGTGGATCGATTACCCGCATATCTGCCATCACAATGAAAGATACAGCGCCTAATAATAGCAATGAAATACGCGGGTTATCTACCTTTTCTGCAACAAATTTAGTCACTCAACTTCCCTAATTCTGATAAATTTTCATACTACAGGTTTGTACGAAGAAACAATAAGGAATGGAAATTTGATTATCTGCACTTTATTATTAAATTTGAGATGGTGCGTTACGTTGCGCTAAACCCTACTATTCCCAATCTTCCCACTCCTTTCAACCTTTCCCCTTACAAACCATGCTGCTTAAACCAAGCTTGCAGACGTTTCCACCCATCTTTCGCATCCTTTTCCCGATAGGAAGGACGATAATCGGCAAAAAAGGCGTGGGGAGCATCGGGGTAAACCACAATTTCCGATTTACTATTGCTGGATTTGAGTTTTTCCCGTACCTGCTCAAC
This sequence comes from Calothrix sp. NIES-4101, assembly GCA_004296455.1. GTDB lineage: Bacteria > Cyanobacteriota > Cyanobacteriia > Cyanobacteriales > Nostocaceae > Brunnivagina. The sequence goes on along the minus strand of AP018280.1, from coordinate 222,756 downwards.
TGTGTTCACAGGAATACCCGTGTCTTGAGCACCATAAAGTCCGAGAACGGGGACTTTTAACGTGGAAACAACATCAATTGGATGCTTGGGCTGAAGTTCTGTAGAATCACCGACTAAACGCCCATACCATGCGACACCAGCTTTTAGCTTCGGATTATGTGCTGCATATAACCAAGTAATGCGACCACCCCAGCAAAAACCCGTAATTCCCACGCGATCGCCATTACCTTTAGATGATTTTACCGCCCAATCCACTGTGGCATCGAGGTCTGAAAGTACCTGAGCATCGGGAACTTTCGCCACAATCGGACGGATTTCATCGATGTTACTCAACTTGGAAACATCACCTTGACGGATAAATAATTGAGGTGCGATCGCTAAATATCCCAACTTCGCAAAACGACGGGTAACATCTTGAATGTGTTCGTGGACACCAAATATTTCCTGAATTACCAGAACGATGGGAAAATTTTCCCCTGTTTCTGGTTGCGCTCTGTAAGCAGGAATTTCGCCATCTTTGGCAGGAATTTTGACTGCACCTGCAACTATTCCTTTGGTGTCAGTGGTAATAACTGTTGCTGAAGAAATCGGTTGTGTTGCTAAAGTAAAGCCAGTTGCGATCGCGGCTGTGGTGATAAATTCCCGACGTGTTAATTCTTTCATCATGTTATCTAAAGATTGATTGTATTTTGTCGCTAGGCTCTAATATTTACCCGATTCAACCTCTAACAGTGCTGGCAGATTGATTAAATAACAAATCCCGTGCTTGTTCGGGGCTAATTTGCTGATTTTTGAGCGCTTCGGCTTTTTCATAGGCTCGAATCGTTGCTGGGCGAGCTTTAATTGTCTCAAACCAGCGTTTTAGATTGGGAAAATCCTCCAGTTTTTGGTTTTGGCGTTCATAAGGAACAATCCAGGGATAGCTGGCAATATCGGCAATTGAATAATCTCCGGCGATAAATTCGCGATCGCTCAATCGTTTATCCAAAACTGCATATAAACGTCCAGTTTCATTCACATAGCGATTAATCGCGTAAGGAATTTTTTCGGGAGCATATTGGCTAAAATGATGATTTTGTCCTGCCATTGGTCCAAGTCCCCCCATTTGCCAAAATAACCATTGCAGAACCTCTGCACGACCGCGAATATCAGCAGGGATTAACTTTCCGGTTTTATCAGCCAAATACTCTAAAATCGCCCCAGACTCAAATATAGAAATTGGTTCGCCACCATCAGCAGGTTGGCGATCGACTATTGCAGGGATGCGATTATTGGGGGCAATTTTCAGAAACTCAGGCTGAAACTGCTCTCCTTTACCAATGTTAATGGGAATAATGTTGTAAGGTAATCCAACTTCCTCTAGAAATATCGTAATTTTGTGACCGTTGGGCGTTGTCCAGTAATAAAGGTCAATCATACTTATCCTTTGTGTATTTTTAATCCCAGTAACTAAATCTCAATAGTCAGTTGTGTAAAACTCATGACTAACGACTAATAGCTAATAACCAATTAAAATGTCTCCACCCACAATACCTTCGCCAAAATAAAGAGGGCTTTCCGTAGTAGAGTTATTGTTTACCACAACCACAACTCAAGAAACACAGAAAGCCCATGCCAGATATATTAGCACTGTTGGAATGCTTGCAACGATATACGACCAGAACAACTTTGAGACGTTGGAGCAGAATTATATCAGCAATGCTAGCAATGAGTGGAAGAATAACAATGCTGGGCATATCACGGTGGTGTGGAAAGGGCGGAAGCTATAGAACAATACAGCGATTTTTTGCTCATTCATTACCTTGGGCAGGGTTATTTTGGGTATTTTTTAGAGAACATATATTTTGCCAAAAAGAAACATACCTATTAGCAGGAGATGAAGTAGTAGTAAGCAAAGCAGGAAAAAAAAGTTATGGGGTCGATAAATTTTATTCATCTTTGCATGACAAACCAATACAGGGATTATCATTTTTTGCATTATCCTTGGTCAGTATTGAACAAAGGAAAGCATTTCCTATCAGGATTGAACAAGTAATCAAACCAAAAGTTGAGAAGCAAGCAAAATTAACAGAAGAGACAAAAAAGCCTAAAGAAAAACCAAATCAAGAAGTCCCAAAAAAGAAGGGCGGGCGACCAAAGGGAAGTAAGAATAAAGATAAAACAGAAGTAGTTTTTACCTCAGAGCTTCTACGTATTCGTATTCTAATTCAGGACTTGCTCAAAAAATTAAGTAAATTTTTACCGCTAACTTACTTGGTATTGGATGGTCATTTTGGAAATAATAATGCCGTGGTTATGACTCGGCAAATGGGCTTACAACTAATTTCTAAGATGCGCTACGACTCTGCCTTGTATATCCCCTATGAAAATCCAGACCCTAGTCGTAAATGCCGTCGTAAATACGGTGATAGAATTGACTATTCATTTATACCAGATAAATTTCTCAAAAAAACTGAGACTGTTGAGAATATTCGTACAGATTTTTATCAAACTCAACTTCTCCATAAAGAATTTTCTCAAACATTAAATGTTGTAATTATAGTGCGGACAAATATTGTAACATCACATAGAACTCATGCTGTTTTATTTTCAACTGAGTTGAGTTTAAGTTATGTGCATGTGATTGATTATTACAGTTTGAGATTTCAAATCGAATTTAATTTTCGCGATGCTAAACAATTTTTTGGACTCGAAGACTTTATGAATGTTGGGAAAAATGCAGTAACAAACGCTGCAAATTTGGCATTTTTCATGGTTAATATTTCGCAAGTTTTGCTTTCTCACTTCCGTAAATTTAACCCTGATTTTAGTATTACAGACCTTAAGGCAATCTTCCGAGGTTATAAATATGTTGAGGAAACTATAAAACTCCTTCCGGAAAAACCTGACCCAGTTTTACTCGCAAATATTTTTCACAGAGTTACCAATTTAGGACGTATCCACCCTGCCGATCCTTGTTCTAGCAGTTCATAATTTTGGCGAAGGTATTGCACCCAAGGACGCAATTCTACTTCCCATGTCCAAGCGTTGCGAGGTTGATGGAGAATATTGAGATAGGTTTGGGCGATCGCCGAGGGGTCAAGCAAACTATCGGGTTTATCTTCCGACTCCACACGGGTATCAGAACGAATTGCCCCATCAATGACAAAATGTGCGACATGAATATTCTGGGGAGCTAGTTCACGAGCTATACTCTGAGCCAAACCCCGCAAAGCAAACTTACCCATTGCAAAGGGTGCAGACTGGGGATAGCCCTTAACACTAGCGGAAGCACCTGTAAAAAATATTGCTCCTCCACCCAATGCTAATTGGCGTTTTGCTGCTGCCTGTGCCACCAAAAAACCTCCATATGCAGTGATTTCGAGGGTTTTGGCAACATCATCTGGGTTGAGGTCAATCAGCGCTCCCCTGACTCGCCAACTGGGATTATACACAACCACTGTTGGCGCACTTAATATTTGCTCGACATCGTGAAAAAGCCGATTCACATCATCAGGCTTTGAAGCATCAGCAGCAAAACTTATGGCTCCTATCTCTTGAGATAATCCACTGAGTTTATCAACTTGCCTGGCTGCAAGGGCAACTTTAAAACCTTCTTTAGCAAACAAACGTGCTAGGGATGCGCTCAAACCGCTTCCGGCACCAACAATTAATGCTGTGGTTGTCATTTGCTCGTTTTCTCCTTTTTCCGATTCAGAGGCAAATTGAACTGAACTAGGAAATTATCCATCACCATCAGCGAGACAAAATTTTAGCAAGTCTAATTATTAGGTATTCTACACGAATAGGATACAAAGATTCGCTAAAGCCGAAGAAAACTATCCTGTGATTTATATCTATCGATACTATTACTCTACTAAAGTCAATTTGCAGGGATAAAAATCTCCGCGTCCCCATCTTTCCGAATCAATCTCAATCGAGCAATTTTAACTTGCGTGAACAGGAAATTGTCTTACTTTCTGTTAACTGTACTTGATTGACTTCTGCTTTATACATTATGATAAGCAAACAACGGTTATTCTATCAATATACCGTAGTATGCGGTATAGTTCAAAAAGCATTTCTGAGGTTTTGCAAGCATTTGCATGAAATGCTGAAAAAAGTTGCAATCAATGAAGACTCTAATAAATATCACCAAGGAAATATAGCAACGATGACAGAAAAACTTGCAGAAACACAATATTCCGTTCATGAATTCATTAGTCGTCGCTGGAGTCCCAGAGCATTTAGCGATCGCCAAGTCGAACAGGAAAAACTACTTTCACTTCTAGAAGCCGCTCGGTGGGCACCTTCTTCCTATAATCATCAGCCTTGGAGTTTCATTATTGCTACTAAAGACGATCCAACGGAATATAACCGTCTGCTGGGGACTCTGGTGGAATTCAATCAAGGGTGGGCAAAAAGCGCTCCTGTATTGATACTCGCAGTTGCAAAAACACGTACAGATGATGGGAAAACAAATCGACATGCATTCCATGATGTGGGATTGGCGATCGAAAACCTGGCGATTCAGGCAACTGCTTTAGATTTGTCTGTGCATCAAATAGCAGGATTTAGTGCAGATGCTGCGAGGAAAGAATACCAAATTCCCGAAGACTATGAAGCTGTCACTGCAATTGTAGTTGGTTATGCTGGGAACCCAGAGAATCTATCTGATGGACTACGGGAAAGAGAACTAGCGGCTCGCATCCGTAAACCCTTGAAAGAATTTGTATTTACGGGCAAATGGGGAAATACCTTACCTGTATTAGCAAAATAAACGAATATATGTGGTGCCTTATATGACCTGAGAGTAACTAATAAAATTAGCGATCGCTGATTTGTGTAAGTTCTCAGAAATTCAAAAATTTAGTTAAATCCACAGGTGCAAAATGCCGATTCAAAACACAGTATCCGGTTGGGAGCAACTACTAGAGATTGCCCGAAAAAATACCGATGCTCGACGGGTGCGTAGACCAGGACAGCATCCTTCTACAGCACCAATCCCCAATAGTCTACACAAACTTTCACCGGATACAAAACCTCCAGTTCTGCTATATCGTGATGCTAATTCCTGGTGTCCTTTTTGCGAAAGGGTGTGGTTTGCCTTAGAAGAAAAGGAAATTCCCTTTGAGACGGAGTTTATTGACCTGAGTAACAAGCCCAAATGGTATACAGATTTAGTTCCCACTGCTAAGGTTCCAGGGGCAAAAATCGAGGGTAAGCTGGTCTATGAATCCAAAGATATTCTTTTGGAATTGGAAGAAAAATTTGGTCAAACTCTGCTTCCAGAAGACCCAGAGGAAAATGCTGTTGCTAGACAGTGGATTGATGAAGCTGAAACTAATGGTATTAGAGATATTGCCTATCAATTCCTCAGACAACCACCGGAAGACCCCAATGAACTAGCTAACTTACAGACAGAATTTGAAGCGAAGTTAGATGAACTAGAGCAACTCTTAGGAAAATATCCTGGTTCCTACTTTCTATCAACTTTTAGCTTGGTGGATATCATGTACAGCCCCCATCTCGATAGATTGGCGTCTAATTTACCTGTATACCGTGGTTATCATATTAAAGGAAATCCTCGCTATCCACGGATAAATGCTTGGTTTGAAGCACTGAAACAACGCCCAGCCTATCACCGCGTTAAATCTGACGATATCACCAATAATTTACTCCTGCGTCGTCGATGGGGTGCGGAAGCCAAAGGAAATTTATTACCTCCCAATCCAGAATATACAGAGACCATTCAATTTAGAGCCGAAGCTGCGGAGAGATTGAGCGATAATCGGGAAGTTGCAATTGGTGATATCCTGAAAAACTCTGGAGTCCAGGCTTTGGTGAAAGATGGGGATATTGCACCCATTCAAGAAGCGATTGATTTTCACCTCCGACTACTGGCTGATTATCTGATTCATGGAAATGAAATAGTCCTTCCCTGGGGACGTGTGGGTGGTCAAGATCATGCCGATCCCCTAATATCTGCTGTAGGAGCGATCGCGCTCGCTTATGTAAGGAATCGCATTTGTGCCCCACGTGATATGAGTGCAGGTGCTGCAAGTGCATTCCGGGCTGCTGCCGATAAGCTTTTGGCAGCAATTTATTAATAACATAAATGTAGAGACACGATATATCGTGTCTCTATTCGAGCAATACATAATTAAACTTGCTGAAAAAGTTGTATTTATTAATAATTTATTTAACAACCTATTTTATATAAAATATTTGTTTTTGCAATTAATAAAAAATATGACTTACTACAATCAAACTAACTTTGATATTCGCTGTGAATGGGGGAAAAAAGGAGTTGAACAATTAGCCCCAATTAGCGATGTTATAATAATTGTTGATATCCTTTCTTTTTCGACTTGCATTGAAATTGCTAATAATAGGGGTGTTATTATTTTCCCCTATGATTATAAGAATGAATCAGCACAAGAATTTGCTAAATCAGTTAATGCAAAATTGGCAACTAGAAGAGGTGGTAGTGGTTATTCGCTTTCTCCCGCATCCTTGATTCATATACCTGAAAATACTCGGTTGGTGCTTCCTTCACCAAATGGTTCCTCTCTGAGTTTGGGAACGGGGAAAACTCCTACTTTGGCTGGATGTTTGAGAAATTGTCGATCTGTGGCTTTAGCTGCTAAGAACTATGGAAATTGTATTGCTGTTATACCAGCAGGTGAAAAATGGCATGATGGTAGTCTTCGTCCATCTTTTGAGGATTTGATTGGTGCAGGAGCTATTATCAACTATCTCCCAGGTAATTTGTCGCCAGAAGCACAAGTTGCATTAGCAGCTTATTGTCATGCTCAACGCAATATTAAAGACCTTCTGAAACAATGTGCTTCCGGTATAGAACTGATTGGAAAAGGATTTGAGCAAGATGTGAATTTAGCCGCCGAATTAGATGTGAGCAATTGTATTCCGACGCTAACTTCGACATTATCGATATTATTAGATAAAGCATACATACATCAGGTAGGCTAACTAAAATATAGACCAATCAAGTACAAGCAAATGATGAATATTTAGGACATTGAAACACGAAGTATATTCATAGGTAACTCCTGATCAAAACTGAATCACAGGGCAGTTTTAGATAACTCTTTAGGCGGATGTGTCTTTAACCGAATCCAACTTCTCAAAAGTGGTAACTTTCTGGCAAACCAAACTGCCTCCAATAAGCAAACAATGCCACACCCAATTACTGTAGTTGGTGCGCCAATTTGCTGCGCTAAAGTACCTGCAAATAAGTTACCCAAGGGTAGCGTACCAATCACAGCTAATGAGTACAGACTCATAACTCTGCCCCGTTTATCATCTTCCACCAAGGCTTGAATAATCGTGTTGCCGCAAGAAACCTTAAGAATGCCCGCACCACCAATAACTGGCAAAATCAATAGTGACAGCCAAATTTCTCGAGATAATCCAAAGGCGATTAGTCCAATGCCAATTGCAACTGGGCATAATGCCATGAGTCTTTCTAATCCCAAAACTTGCCGACGCAAACTTAGATAAACACAGGCAATAACTGAACCCACAGAACTTGCAGCACTCAATAGTCCCATTGTGCCCCCATTACCTTTAAGAATATCTGCTGCAAATATGGGGAGTAACGCCATGTAGGAAATTCCGGCGATACCATGCCAAGCTAACAGTATTAAAATAATGCGAATCGGTAATAGATTGTAGACATAATCCAATCCTTCTTGTAACTTTTGCCAGGTATTGTTAGTTTGGTTTATATCTAATTTTGCAGTCGATCGCAGTTTCATTGCTGCTAGGCTTAATAAAGCGGCAAGATAGCTGAGACTATCGTACAAAAAGCAATATTTGGCTCCTACAGTGGCTAGTAATGCACCACCAATTGCTGGTCCAATCAGCATAGAACTGCTAAGTATGGCAGAATATAATGCGATCGCATTACTTAAATGTTCCCGTTCATCGACTGTTTCAATCACGATTGCATAGCGCACAGGCATATCCAATCCTTTCAGTAATCCCCCCAGGATAGCCGCAAATATTAATATTCGGAAATCTACAAATCCTAAAAAAGTCAGTGTGGTGAGGGCAAACGAAACAATAAAGCCTAACACCTGCACCAGTATCAGCAGATTTCGCCGACTCCAGCGATCGCACAAAACTCCTGAAAAAGGTGTCAAAATTAATGTGGGTACAAATTGCAGAAAACCGGTTAAACCCAATAACCAGGCAGAATGAGTTAAGTCATATATTAGCCAGGAAATTGTCACCTGGGTCATGAAAGTTCCCGATAGAGATAGGGTTTGCCCGCTAAAGAAGAGTCGAAAGTTACGGGATTTGAATGCAGGAAAATGTAGATAAATTTTCTGGTAAATATTGTTTTCTAGCCAGTAATTCAATTTCTGATGCCTCCCTGATGGCTGATAACTCATAAAACATGATTACGGTGAAAACTAGGTAATTCTTTATCTATAGCTCCACAGAAATCCACTTGATAAATATCCACGGCACGAAAATTAAAACATACTCACCCTATCTGCCCTATCTCCCTTGTCCCCTATCCCCTGTGTAACTAATTTATTCGTCAAAATAATATCACAAGTAACTTAATTTATTTAGAAAATCTAACAATTAGATAGACATATATTTTTGTAAAAGACCTTGTTTTTCATTTAACACCGTGCAATAATTAAAATACGACAAGTTGATTGAGAAAGAGTAGTATCCGTCCATCTGTTGAAGAATAGCCGCTATAGATTATTTGCCCCTTACAAGTTAGGCTGATTACTGCTGTATGGGGCTTTTATCTGAATATTTAGATTGTCCAATATTTTAGAGCGATCGCTTCGCCAACATAATACTTGTAATTCTCGCCAGGGAGTAATGCCATGAGTACAGTACATCTTTACTTCGCTAAACCTTCTACTTTTTCCCAGCGTACCCGCGTTGTCTTGCTAGAAAAGGGGATTGAGTTTACTTCTACAGAAATTGATTTTCAAAATAAACCCGCAGACTTTACGCAGATTTCGCGCTATGGCAAAGTCCCTGCCATCGAACATGGGGATATTGAAATTTATGAATCTGCTGTCATCAATGAATATTTAGAAGAGGTTTTCCCAGAACCACCCCTGTTACCAAGTGAACCAGGTAAAAAAGCGATCGCTCGTATCTGGATTGACTATGCGAATACACGTCTTGTACCTGCATTTAACAAATTCTTACGTGGTAAAGATGTTGCAGAACAAGAGCAGGGACGAAGAGAGTTTACAGAAGCTCTTTTATATATAGAACAAGAAGGATTAGGAAAGTTATCTGGTAATGGTGCTTATTTCTTGGGTAATGATCTGAGTTTAGTTGATATCAGTTTCTATCCTTGGTTTGAACGTTTGCCCGTTCTCCAACACTTCCGCAAATTCGACTTACCAACAGAAACACCTCGCTTACAGACATGGTGGAATACAGTACGTGATCGCGATTCTGTGAAAGCTGTTGCAAATCCTGTGGAATTCTATATAGAAAGATTTAGCAAGATTCTTGGTGAACCTGTTGCAGTGGGAACGGCTCAAAAGTAATACAATTTTGAGTTTTGAGATTTTGGACTGAAATTTTGGTGCTACTGGGCTGCGGTAAGTCAGTTAGCGGTGTAGCTTTCCTCCGTTGTCACAAGTGGCGTGTTTTGAATCTTCAAGATTAGTTTTCTACATACTTTTAGGATGTCATTTATGAGTTTAAACACTCAAGTTATAGACAGCCCAGTTTTTGAGAGACTTACTCAGGTTGAGGCAGAACTTAGCTACCTGATTCCCATGGTAGAAAAACCTGTCAACTACACCTATGAGCCACCACCAGGAATTCGCCGACATAATGGTCAGTATGAAACACGTAAACTACCAATCAGAAATGCTCGGGAAATATCGCAAAATCTTTCTCTAGATAGGGAGGGCTTTGCATTTGTTGCTCATCACAGCCATGTCCGCGATTTCTATGACGATTTGGAGATACAGCATGTCTATTATCCCGAAGCCGAACAACTTTTAAAAGAAGTGACAGGTGCAACTCAGGTAGTGATTTTTGATCACACGCTCCGCAATGCTCAACGCTTGCAGGATGGTGATACCTGGATTAAGGAACCAGTCAAGCGTGTACACAACGACTTTACCGCCAAATCTGGTTATACTCGCGCTCGTAGAGAGTTGGCAGCCAGAGGAATAGATCACATTGATGAACTGTTGCAACAAAGGTTTGCCATAATTAATATTTGGCGGCCGATTACACTAGTTGCAGAATCACCATTAACAGTCTGCGACGCTCGCAGCATTGCACCAACAGACCTAGTAGCAGGTGATCTTGTGTACCGCGATCGCATTGGCGAGACTTATGCAGTCACGTACAATCCGACACATCAATGGTTCTATTTTCCGCAAATGCAACCAGATGAAGCTTTGTTAATCAAATGCTTTGATTCTGCGGAGGATGGAAGAGCAAGATTTGCTGCTCATACTGGTTTTGATGACCCGACTAGCTCAGTAGATGCTCCACCACGTGAGAGTATAGAGTTAAGAACGCTGGTTTTTTACCCCGCATAGCAAGTTCGACTTAGAAGTTACGCAATTGGCAGGTAAATTGTGTTGGGTGTGATGCTGCAACTTATTTGTAGTGTTACACACCAACAAGTCATTTCAGTTTTCTAACTCCTATACCGATTCCAAATTCATATTTCACCTCAAATCACACAGTTGATAACCTATATTTATCGATTTAAATATTAGAAGTATTTGCTCTGAACCAAAACAAAGCATACAGTGAGAGTATAGCTGGATATACATTTCCCATGGGAGGCTGGTATGCTAAATCGTTTAAGAGAAATTCGTTATCAACAAGGTTGTCGCGATCGCGATGCTGGATGTTTGCCGAAAATGCAAGATTCGATATATATAGAAGCTTATCTCCAAGGAAGACCAGAAGGACTAGATGGAATAGTCCAGTTTTTCCCTTCGTTTGCAGCATACATGCAATGGAAATTCAAAAATTCCCAAACTCCAAAAACATGATCAAGAACTTGAATAATTAATCACCTTACTCGTGATTAAATTTGCTTTAAATTTGTTTAAATTTGCTTAAACCGCTTTTAAAACCTCAATATTCAGACTCAATTTTTCTCCTAACCATAGGGAATGTACAGTATGGTCAGCCAGCGCATTACCTGTATTTGGATGAACAAGAACATCTAACCCCTGACGATGAAGCATTAACCAGGGAACGACTTCAGCAAATTGATTCGGTAAAAATGCAACTTGATACATTGATTTTGGGTGTGGACCAACGGGTTCATCTCGCCAACGCCCCATTTCTACCTCAAATTTAGTACTTAGTTCTTCGCGGATATAGGCAGCTACATCACGGTTATTAGTATCATAATATACGTGAGCATGAAAACTAGTAATTTCAGTGCTATCCTCTGTCATCGCTTTTAGTACCAATCACAATGGGGACTTGAAAGTATTAGGCGAAGTGCTTTTAGCAAAAGCTGAAGAAAATTCGCCCATAACCAGTTTTCTCCAGATTCCGCGCTATTGCACATTAGTGGCAAGGTATGTATACTTTCCTTCCACAGATTTTACACCTCAATAGGGAATCCACCAATACAACTTTAGCCAAACATGTATTCATCGGCTTCTGCTCGTCGTTTGAAAGGTAAGACAGTTCCTCCATGCACATGTCTTTGCAGCCAGTCTTCTAAATCGGCTAACATTTCCTGATAATCTAAATCTCGATGAATTGCGTGGCGACTCTGGGGATATTCATAATATTCCTTATCTGGAAAAACTATCCGTTTGAAGAAAGCACGACTACCTTCAGGACGTGCGACTTCATCCGCTCCCCCGTGCAGCATGAGAATTGGGACTTCTAAATTAGCTGCATGGGAATGTATCCAAGTTTTTGTGGCTAAATATTCAGTTCCTAGACGTGCGCTACCTAGGGAATGCATAAGTGAATCTTGAGTAAAGGTTTCCTGCACGTTTTGGTCACGGGAAATTTGATTGCCTGCAAAACCAACATTGACTGCAAATCTTGGCATTACTAACGACAGTGTACGTCCCAAAGTTAATTTCACAGGTGAAACACCTACTTGTCCCAAAGGTGGAGCCATTGCGATCGCACCTTGTATTGCTTTGGGATAATGCAGAACATAGTCCAAAACAATTATTGAACCAAGACTGTGACCCAGGAGAAAGCGTTGATATCCCGGTTCTTGTGCTTCAATCAATTTCAGGAATGCCTTGATATCTTGGCGAAATTCTGACCAGTCATTGATGTGTCCGCGTTGACCTTGTGAGCGTCCATGTCCGCGTAAATCTAGAGCATAAACAGCATAACCAGCTTTGACAAGATGTTTAACTACGTTACCAAACAAACCACTATGACTTCCCAATCCATGTATGATTACTGCGATCGCGCATGGATTAGTCTGTGGATGCCAGCTTTGATAATAGAGATTTATTTTTCCAACTCCTGTGAAATTTCCTTGATGATGTTTCATGACTGAAGTTTTTATTTTTTGGCTGGGTTAGGGGTAATAATTTTTGGCATGAGAAATAGCCTGGGTTTGCAGTAAATTGTATTACTACAAACTCAGTATTTCGGTTGAATGGTAGTTAATTTCTGGTAAGTAAATTTTTGTTGGAATTGGATTCCCGAATTTTTCTAAAATCGGGAATCTCGTGAGAGTTGACTCTACAAACTAGTTCAATCTCAGAAGGAGATATTCATTTCAACAGATATTGGTAAAGAAAGCTCTTCACTTCCGTGGCACATAGTCCCAAATAAACCTTTTTTCCTGCTTCTTTGAGAATATTTAAACCTCTACCATTATTGCGTGGGTCTGGATCGAGGATAGATACATATATCTCACTGATACGAGAATTTTCAGCAATTGTTTTTGCACATGCGGGTGTGCGTCCATGAAAAGAACATGGTTCCATAGTTACATACATTCTAAAAAATGTTGAATCCAAAAATTTGAATGCTTTACCTTGAATCTGGCTTAGGGCTTCAGCTTCGGCATGATGTTTTCCTGGAGCTTGTGTATATCCTCGTGCAACTATCTCTTCAGCATTAACGATGACACATCCGACTGGTGGATTTGGCAAGCATTCTGGTAGAGCTTTTTTACTTTCAGCCAAAGCTGCCAGCATAAAAATTTCGTGCATTATTCGTGCATTTTTTTGATGGCAATTCAATTAAGGAAGAGATAAACACTTCTAATTATCTTGTGAAGTCGGTCGAATTAGGATTTCATTCACATTTACATGCTGGGGTTGCGTTACTGCGTAAACTATGGCATTTGCAATATCTTCGCTTTGCAAAGGCGTTATTGTCTTACGTCGTTCTTCACTACGTTGTTTGGCAATGGGGTCGGAAATCAAGTCGCTGAATTCTGTATCTACTAATCCTGGCTCGATAATGGTGATACGAATGTTATCTTTGTATACTTCTTGACGCAAAGCTTCGGAAAGAGCATTCACACCCCATTTGGTCGCATTATAAACTCCAACACCTGCGCGTGCTGTCCGTCCTGCGACAGAAGAAATATTAACGATATGTCCTGATTTTTGGGCTTTAAGAAGAGGCAAGACTGCATGGGTTGCATACAAAACACCCAGAACATTTACATCGAATGCTTGTCGCCAATCTGCGGGATTTCCTGTGTCAATTGTGCCAAGTACACCAATCCCTGCATTATTAACGAGAATATCTACTTGTCCTAGCTTGGCGTTGGTTTTTTGCACTAAGCTTTCAACTTGAGCTTCATCTGTAATATCTGTAATAATGGGCAACACCTTACCACCAATGGCTTCAATACGTTTTGCCACTGCATCGAGACGGTCTGCACGTCTTGCCGCTATGACGATTTGCGCCCCCTCTGCCGCTAAAGCAATTGCTGTTGCTTCTCCAATCCCGGAGGAAGCTCCGGTAACAATTGCCACTTTTTCATCTAATTTACCTGCCATCAGTCACTCCTTTTTGATTTTTGCTGTTGCGGTATGTAACAGAAGTGGGCAAAAAATATATAAACTTGCTTGCTTATCTGCCAAACTTTTTGAGGTCTTCAATCTCGGTAGATAATTAGCTGTGAATTTCCAGGCAATAACCTGATTCCTAGTAAAACTACGGTAATTCGGTCGGATTATCGTAGTTTATATATAGAGAATCACATAAATTTTGCTTAAAAGCAAGAGATATTTTGCAGATGTGTATCAATACTCAAATATTTGTGATTTTTTGATTGTGCCAAATCTAAAAGCTGATGCGACAGCAACTTCTCATCTCAGCTAAAATTAGGACTAAGATTGAGTTGAATTTTGCCCCAACTTATGCAAAAGGAGAAAAAGTTGTATTTAGTGCCCCGGCAATCTGCCTAAATATCTCACCTACAGAGGAATGTGGCTCGGTAAGCGTTAATGGTTCTCCGGCATCGCCACCAGCACAAATACGAGGATCAATGGGAATTTGACCAAGTAAAGGAGTTTGAAGTTCTTCAGCTAATTTTTGCCCACCACCGCTACCAAAAATTGGTGTTTCTTCTCCACCCTTACTAAGGAAATAACTCATATTTTCAATAATACCGAGAACTGGAAGCCCTACTTGGCGGAACATATGAATACTACGACGAACATCAGAAATAGCAACTTGTTGAGGGGTTGTCACTAATATCACCCCACAAATCGGACTTTCCTGAATAATAGTAATTTGAGCATCACCTGTGCCTGGTGGGAGATCGATCAGCAAATAATCGAGTTCTCCCCATTCCACCTCATTGATAAATTGAGTAATGATTTTGTGTAAAACGGGGCCACGCCATGCTAAAGGATGGTCGGGTTCTGCTAATAAGCCGACCGACATAACTTTTATTCCTTGAGATTCAAGGGGTAGAAATCTTTTACCGTTGGGGGTATCAATGACCTTAATCTCAGATTTTCCTAGTCCTAGCATTTGGGGAACGTTTGGACCATAAACATCGGCATCTAAAAGACCAACTTTTGCCCCAGCTATATGTAAAGCTGCTGCAAGGTTGACAGAAGTTGTGGATTTACCTACGCCACCTTTACCACTGGAAACTGCGATCGCAGTTCTGACTCCTGGAATTGTGCAGAGTTGGATGTAAGTTTTTTTGCACCAAGTCAGGGATGATAGTAGGTTTTGAATTTCTGTTTGTAATTCATATTGATGGGAACCAATGTAGAGACGCAGGTAAACATAGTCATCAACTATACGCAGATTTCGTACCATTCCCAGGCTAATGATGTCATTTTTTAAGGTTGGTTCAATGATTTGTTTAAATAATTGAATAACTTCTTGCTGACGAATTACACTAAGGGAGTCGGGAGGTGAGGTTGGTATGTCTGTTTTTGGGGGTTGGAAAGGGGATTGATGGTTTGACATTGATAATTTGTGAAGAATAAAGGGCAAACTTGATATTGGGATGGAAAGAAGAGGTTTATTTATGCAAAGTAGGGAAGTTGTGAATGAAGGATTTTCCCAAATCCCAATAATTGATATTAGTGGTTTGGTTTCTGGCGGTGATGAGCGTTATTCTGTTGCATCTCAAATTGGAAAAGCTTGTCGTGAGTCGGGATTTTTTTATATTGTCGGACATGGTGTGAATGAAAGATTACAGAAAAGTTTAGAAGAATTCAGTCGTCAATTTTTTGCTCAAGATTTAGAAACAAAGCTAAAAATTCGCATGGCTTTAGGTGGTAGGGCATGGCGTGGATATTTTCCAGTTGGTAGTGAACTCACATCTGGGAAACCCGACTTAAAGGAAGGGATTTATTTTGGTGCGGAACTGGGAGAGGAGCATCCGTTAGTAAAAGCTGGTGTTCCTATGCATGGTTGTAATCTTTTTCCTACAAGTATTCCTCATTTCCGTGAGACTGTACTGGAATATATGGAAGTAATGACGCAATTGGGGCATATTCTCATGACTGGTATTGCTTTGAGTTTGGGTTTGGAAGAGTCATATTTTGTCCGCTACACTTCAAATCCATTAATATTATTTCGTATTTTTAATTATCCTCCTGATACTGTACGGTTGGATGATGAAAGATGGGGTGTGGGAGAACACACAGATTATGGAGTTTTGACAATTTTAAAACAGGATAATTTAGGTGGATTGCAGATAAAATCGAATTCAGGCTGGATTGCTGCCCCTCCTATTCCAGGTGCTTTTGTATGTAATATTGGTGATATGTTGGACAGGATGACTAGAGGTTTATATCGTTCTACACCCCATCGTGTGCAGAATTTCTCAGAGAAAAATCGTTTTTCATTTCCCTTCTTTTTTGATCCCAATTTTGATGCTGAAGTTAAACCGATTGATTTAGGTAAGGCAATCAATGATGATAGGGAAGAACGTTGGGATGGCGCTAACATTTATAATTTTTGTGGGACGTATGGAGATTATGTGTTGGGTAAGGTGTCGAAGGTTTTTCCAGAGTTACAACGTGAGGTTTTGTAGAGGTTTGCAGAGATTTTGTTTAAGTAATGTGTCAATAAAACAAGTCTATCGTTACCCCAAAACATTTCTTCTCCCACAAAAAATGTTGGCACACCAAATGCTCCTCGATGAAATGCCTCTTGAGTTAGAGATTCTAATTGAGCGATCGCATCTTGCGAACTGAGAATTGCGGTAAAATCTTCCTGAGGGATACCAAGATTTGTAGCTGTTGCGATCGCAAATTTTTCGTCTATATCAATTCCCTTGGCAAAAATAGCATCAAATACTGCTTGGCTATATTCAACTAATAAATTGAATTTTCCAGCAGTTAAAGTTGCTAATGCTAAATATTGGGGATGCAAAGATGAAATTTTTGGTTCATGGAAAGGTATATTGTAGTAATCTGCCCAGCGTTTTGCATCACAATGGCGATATAAATGATTATACTGTCCAGAAACTGGCTTGTGAGTGAATGGGATTTGTCCCCGAAGTTGGATTAAGTCACCACTATAAATAGGTTTCCAAATAAATTGACAATTGTTTTCTCGCTCAAGTTGAGAAATTTTCGATGCTGCGAGGTATGAGTATCTGCTACCTAATCCGTAGTAGAAATCTACTGTAATTTTCATATATTAAGCACATGTTTAAAAGGTATGTATAAAGTACGCTTGAAGACGAAATAAATCGGTTTCTAGCATTGAAGTATTGAGAATTATCTTACCTTTTTGATGAGGAATAGTGTTTCTCTCTGCCGAACTGTACAAAATATTTACTTTATCAATTTTATTTTTATAGATGGTCTTTAAAGGCTTATTTTTAGTGAGAGGTTATTTGTAGACTTGAGTTTTTTTAATTGCCCTCTCTGCATAAATACTAACTTCCCTATCGGGGTCATCTAAGGCTTGTTGTAGGGCACTGATAGCTTGAGGAATAGATTCACAACTAATCAAGCTACTAAGTGCAATGACAGCTTCTTTCCTAACATCTGAATACTCATCATTCATCGCTTTAATTACTACGGATAAAGACTCAACTGTTGGTATTTTATGGAGTGCCTGTAATACAAATTTTCGCACTTGCCAATGTTCATCCTTGAGTGCAGCAACAAGAAATGGAATTGCTTTAGCATCAGCATGAAGTGCCAGAGATTTTGCAGCATTTCGGCGAACTTGCCAATCAGTATCTTTAATTAATACGTTACTTAATAAATCGACTATCTCTGTATCTGCCAAATGCCCCAAAGTTAGAGCAGTAGCACGACGTACAGAATCATCATCATCCGCCATGAGAGCCAGAGCCGGAGGAGATATTTTGACTTGATTGAGATAGCTGAGGGTAGTAATTGCGGCTTCTCGAAGTTGGGGATATTGAGAATCAAAAAAGCCCAGTACCGCAGGTAAGGACTGGACATCATGAATTTTGCGTAAGAGGATTAAAACGTTAAGCTGTAAATCAATATTTTCCTGCTGTAAAGCATCTAATAATAGTAGTAAATGTTCTGAAGATATCAATTCACCTAAAGCTGATAATGCTTCGTTACGAATTTCTACATCTGGGGAACCAAGGGATTTTAATAAAGCAGGAATAGCAACAGGATTAGCAATTTCCCAGAGGGCATTAATCGCTATTCTTTGTACAGATATGCTTTCATCTTCTAGAGCAATAATTAAAGCATCTATAGCTTCTTCTTCCCCTAAATGCTGTAGAGTTTTCACCGCTACTAATCGGTCATTTAGGTTAGGCGATCGCAACATTTCCAACCATTGACTTAATTCAGGATTATTACTGAAATTTAGATTATTTGAGATATTGATTGACATTTTTAAGCCTCTAGCGCAATAAAAAGGGAATTTGTACTGTAATTGCATTTGTAGGACATTCTTTTTCACAAGGTAGGCAAAACCAACACTCATCATATTTCATATAAGCTTTACCTGTTTCTGGATTTTTGGCTAACACATCTAACGGGCAAACTTCAATACAAGCTACACATTTATCTAAACATTTTGATTCATCAACTATTACCGGAACATCAATTCTTTGTGTTGTTAAAGCCATAAAATATCCTTAATTATCGAATACTAATATTCATCAGTAGGACTATACTCTGAAGCATCTGGCTGTAAATGTGGTTGTGCAGCGATAAATGCAGGCTGATTTAGACATATATTATATATTTGGCGAATAATTGGATATGGTTCTAAAGAACATTGAAATCGCTCGGCATTATAGACTTGAGGAATCAGAAAAGCATCTGCGATAGTTGGCTCATCTCCACAGCAAAAACTACCACGTAATTTACTATTGCTCATAATTTCTTCCAAAGCTTGCAAACCTTCGTTCACCCAGTGACGATACCAAAGCATTTTTTGTGCAAAATTCAGGCTCATATTTGAGGTGAAATATCGACGAATTCTCATTACACTTAAAGGATGAATATCACAGGCTATGAGTAACGCTATTTGACGCACATAAGCACGTGATAAAGCATCATTTGGTAAAAGTGATGGCTGAGGATAACATTCTTCTAGATATTCAATTATGGCTAAAGATTGGCTGATATGAGCGTTGCCATCAATTAGTGTTGGCACTAATTTTTGTGGGTTGATTTTACTATATTCTTCTGTGAATATAGGGTCATTCTTTCGCAATTTATAAACACTTTTATATTTATAGGGAATCTTTTTTAATTCCAATGCAATTCTGACTCTGTAGGAAGCTGTGGAGCGATAATAACTGTATAACTCTAGCATCTTTTTCCCTTGGGATAGTAAAGTTCATTTGTTACTCAGAAATTCCCTACTATGTTTTTCAATGATATTTGTGTTTTTGTAATTGGTTATGTGATGAAGCGTTTATAATGCCTTATGAAATGTCTTTTGCTGTTTGGTATTTGTGTAGCCAATCTTCTCGTAAAATAAATGTGATTCTTCACGTTTAATGTCAGAACGCAGCAAAGTTCCATCATATCCAACAAAAGAAATCCACTCTTCAATATGTTTCATTAAAAGTCTTCCCAATCCATGATGTCGATAATTTTTATCTACAACTAAACAATGAACAAATGCAAGAGTAGGACAAAGTATCAAATTACGGATATATGCTTGTACTAAACCAATTACATGGTCATTTGCTAGAACTGCAACGTATAGTAAGTAAGTCGGCGTTAAAAAATCAACCTATGTAACGAAGTGTAAAGCCAACAAAGAGCTTATAAAAGAATCGTTCCAGGCTTTTTACAAAACTCAACATACCTTGGTTTTATCGTGCCGACTTACTTATCTTAGAATCATCATTTTTAATTTTGGTAAGGCATTGCTCTATTTGTAACTGCGTCACAGAATATTCAAGTTGTTTGCACAGATGAGTAATTCTTTCTGCATCTTTAATCTCAGCTTTTCTAATTGTAACTTGTTTGGCGATCGCAATTTTATTAGTCATAATTCAGTAGTCCAAAACTTATTGTTTTACTACATCATAAACTTCTCTGTCTAAATCTACCTCCACTACATAAGGTTCTACAGAACGCTTAAATAAAACCATTTCTCCTTGAGAATTTTTTTGCAAATTTACATGACAGAACCATTCCTGATTATTCTTATCTGGATAATCAAGACGATAGTGATATAAACCCCAACGACTTTCCTGGCGATACAGAGATGCTCGTGCTGCCATTTCCGCACAATCACGAATAAAATGTACTTCCATACAACGCATCAATTCGTGAGCATCCCTGGCTCCCATTTGCGCTAAAGTCTCGTGGTAGCGAACAAAATGATTGAGTCCAATATCCATTTTGTGGCTGGATTTTGGTGGCTGTAAATAGTCATTAACTAAACGTCGCAACTTGTATTCGACTTGAGTGTGGGGTATACCATGAGGCTGATTTAAGGGTGCATAAATACGAGCTTTTTCTGTTTCTAAAAATTCTGTATCTGGCTCTAAATGCTCTAAATTGTGAATATATTCAACAGCATTAATCCCAGCCAAACGACCAAAAACGAATGCCCCAATCATATAATTGTGGGGTACACTCGCCATATCTCCTGCTGCATATAATCCCGGTACTGTGGTTTCTGCTTTTTCATTTACCCACACCCCAGAAGCACTATGTCCACTACACAAACCAATTTCGGAAATATTCATTTCAATCCCATGGGTACGGTAATCTTCTCCTCTACCCTCGTGAAAACGTCCTCTACTTGGTCGCTCATTTGACCATAAAATCGATTCAATTTCGGAGATAGTATCTTCATCTAGATGATTCATTTTTAATTGAATTGGTCCATTACCAGAGTTTAATTCTTTCCAAATCTCCAGCATCATTTGACCGCTCCAATAATCGCAATTGATAAAGCGATATCCTTCTGCGTTGGCAGTGTATGCACCAAATGGACCAGCAACATAGGCACAGGCTGGACCATTGTAATCTTTAATTAGTGGGTTAATTTGGAAGCTTTCAATGTTCGTCAGTTCTGCTCCTGCATGATATGCCATTGAATAACCATCTCCGGCATTGGTAGGATTCTCGTAAGTTCCGTAAAGATACCCAGAGGCTGGTAATCCTAATCTTCCACAAGCTCCTGTACAGAGAATTACTGCTTTGGCTTGAATAACAACAAAATCCCCACCCCGCACATCGAAGCCAACTGCACCGATCACTCTCCCATCTTTCACCATCACCCTGGTTGCCATCACACGATTGGTTACTTGGACTTTGTGGCGTTTTACTTGTCGGGTAAGAATGGTTTTGAGGTCTTTACCTTCTGGCATCGGTAGTACATATTTGCCGACTCGATGCACTTGCTTAACATCATAATTTCCTTGGGGGTCTTTCTGGAACTTGACACCCCAACTTTCCAATTCTTGAATGGTTTCATAACCTAATAGTGCGGTTTGGTAGACGGCTTTTTGGTGGAGAATGCCATCATTAGCAATGGTGACTTCCCGTACATATTGCTCTGGTGTCGAATATCCGGGAATCACTGCTGTATTTACCCCATCCATTCCCATAGCGATCGCACCACTACGACGAATGTTAGCTTTTTCGAGAATCAATACCTCACAACTAGGATTAGCTTGTTTAGCTTTGATGGCTGCCATTGTTCCCGCAGTTCCACCACCAATGACGAGGACATCCGTTTTAATCTGTTGTGTATTTATCTTTTGAGTATTCACGTTTGTCACCCTGTTAATGGATTTTGGACTTTGGATTCAGGTAATAACAGAATCTCCATGAGACGATACCAAAAACTCCACTAATTATGGTTTTGGTGTTGTCACACTAGGGGATGGGACTCACTTGAGCCTGACATTGTTCACCATATATTATCTATATACTACGATAAGTTGACCGATTTTAATTCATATGGCGAATAAATATAGTAAAAAGATTGAATGATATAAGTAAATTTTCGTTTGATGTATTAATATAAGTGTTGCAGTCTTTCAGAATAAGCATAGTAATATCGTCGAACAAAGTCTAAATCAAAGTGATATTATTAACAAGGATAAATATGTAATGATAGATAATATTATTCAACAACAAATTAATTACTATTGTGCTAGAGCTAGCGAATATGATGAATGGTTTTATAGACAAGGACGCTATGACCGTGGAGAGGAAATAAACAAACGCTGGTTCCAGGAGGTTGATATAGTTAAAAACGCATTATAGCAAATTCCAACAGTAAATACAATTTTAGAATTGGCATCAGGAACGGGAATTTGGACGCAAGAACTTTTAAAAATTGGGAATAAAATCACTGCTCTTGATGCATCTCAAGCAGTAATCGAAATTAATCGTCATAAATTAAATTCGCCGAATGTTAAGTATTCCCAAGTTGATTTATTTGCATGGGAACCAGAGGCTGAATATGATTTAGTATTTTTCTCATTTTGGTTATCCCATGTACCGCCTGAATTACTGGATTTATTTTTAAATAAAGTTTATAAATCTGTGAGTGCTAGGGGGAAATTATTTATGATTGATTCTCGCTTTGAGCCGACATCAACAGCTAAAAATCATATCCTTGAAAATGAGAAAAGTATATATCAAAATCGTAAACTAAATGATGGTCAAGAATATAAAATAGTTAAAGTTTTTTATCAACCAGATACGTTGCGATCGCATCTCAACAAGGCTGGCTTTCAAGCTGATATCAAAATAACAGATAACTATTTTATTTATGCGACTGCGACAAAGTAGCTGACCCAGCATTTTCCAGATTTGAAAAAACTTCTTTGCTGGCGCTTAGGTAGAGACGTGAATCTCGTCTCTACCAACTTTTCCAAGTTAATTATCGCCCTGCCAAACGATTTCCTTCACATTAATTTGCTTAGGTATCAATTTAATTTTGTAGAATGTGTCTGCAACTTCTTGTTGTTTGGTAATCACTTCATCAGTGAGAGGAAGCACATCATAATCGCGGCGTTTTTCTGCTGTCTCCAATACCGCAGCATCTATACCCAACACTGGAGAAAGTAACTGTGCCACTTCAGTGGGATTGCCTTTAGCCCAGTCGCTAGTTTTCTTCACTTCATCCAGAACTGTTTTCAATCCTGCGGGATTATTATCTACAAAAGACTTGGCTGCAAGATAATATCCACGATTGGGAGCAACTCCTGTCGCATCGGTGAGAATTCTTGCGCCTAAAGCTTTCTCAGCTACAGCTAAATAAGGGTCCCATACTGCCCAAGCATCAACATTTTTGCCTTCAAAAGCAGCGCGTCCATCGGCAGGTGTGAGAAAGACTGGTGTAATGTCAGTGTACTTGAGTCCAGCTTTTTCTAAGGCTTTTACTACTAAATAATTAGCATTAGAACCTTTCGCGAAGGCTACTTTTTTCCCCTTGAGATCAGCCACATTTTTAATTGGTGAATCTTTGGGAACCACAATAGCTTCAGCCTTTGTGCTTAAAGGATCATAGGCAACATAAAGCAGAGGTGTACCCGCAGCTTGAGCAAATACAGGTGGAGCTTCTCCGGTATAACCAAAATCAACACTTCCTGAGTTTATCGCTTCTAATAATGGTGGTCCAGCAGGAAATTCATTCCACACTACGGAAGCACCTGAAGCTGTCAAAGCTTTCTCCAAATCTCCTTTTGCCTTTAGAGAAAAGAGGATTGTTGCTGCTTTCTGATAACCAATGCGAACCACTTTACCAGTTACTTCTGAGGTTGGGGTTGGATTTGCCGTTGGGGTTGTTTGTGTTGCCACTGAATTATCGCTTGTCTTAGAAGAACAAGCAGATAGTGCCAGAGTGAAACTAAACCCTATTGCAAATAGTAAAGAAAAGGCACGAATTCTTTGCCGTTTATATCTCCGAAGGAAGTCTGATAAATCACTCAACCGCCACCCTAAAGATATATTTGTCAACATAGCTACTTTGTGATTAAGGGTAAATACATAATTCATAAGTTATTTAACTACTGCAAGTCTATCAATTTGTCGTAGTTTTAATAAACAGAAATATTGCATGAAAAAGCTTGAAAAGCAAGTGTAGTTGATGATTTTAAATATCTTTAGAGCAATTTTTGACAAAAAACTGCAAAACTTGAGACAAGCTGTCCAGAGAAAAAGGACTATTTAACTTTTTGCTGAAATATGAAACTGAAAGATTCAGGAAGTTGTATGTGCCTTTTTTGTAAATGTTGGAAGGAGGATTGATTGCAGGACATTTATAACTCTAGAAAACTTTTATGAACGAATCTTGCACTATTTGTAATTAGTTTTTGTCCAAATTTTAGGTACAAATGTACTTAAAAAGTCATCAAAACTTGACTTAGTCAAGAATTATAGTCTTTTAGGTATTCCTGACTTTGGATATATGTGTTAAATATAATACATTGTGCCGTTTTGTCGATATGTATCTCTTTGCTGGCACAAATCTTGAATGGTAAAGCTTTTAAAAACACCTTGAGAAGCTTGGTGAGCTTGCTCCCAAATTTCATAAATTACACTCTTTTCTATATTGGAAGAATCAGAACTCTCAATTTCTTTAGAGTTTTCCTCACCATCAACAATTGTGATACATGAGTGCAAAGTAATTTTCCAAGGTTCTTGTACCAGAACATATCCACCTTTGGCTCCCCGCATACTTTGGATAATTCCCTCCTTTCGCAAAGCAGAAAGAATTTGCTCTAAGTAGCGCTCTGGCATGGAATGACGCTCTGCAATTTCGCTAATTTTGAGAGGGTTTTGGGTATTGTAATTATCAGCTAGCTCCATCAGCGCCAAAAATGCATATTCTACTCTTGAAGATAATCCCACAGCAGTAACTAAATTTAAATGTTCTACATTAATATACTACGGTTGGTTGATAGGATTTTAGTATTTTTGAAAAATTCTTAAAGTAAGAGGCCTGTAGGCAATAGCTAATCGAGGAATCGAGACAAATATTAAGTTTCATATAGTAATTTTGCCAAAAAAGTACTGTAAACTGACCGACTTAATGTAGATTTAAAGATGAGTATAAGTTGAAATGTAAATTAGGGATAGTCCTACCCCAAAGAAAGAAGACAGCCACGGAGTGACTTTGTGGACGCAAATGCTGAAAGAGAGAGGTAGTTTGAAGATGTTGATGGATATACGTGGCAACTCAACAGTCAGTAATTGGTTGGAAATGCTGTTTTGTTGTCCTGGATTTCATGCGCTTTTCTTGCATAAAGTAGCACATAAATTGCATTCATTAGATATTCCAGTAATACCTCGTTTAGTATCCCATTTCGGTCGTTTTCTGACTGGGATTGAAATTCATCCGGGAGCAAAAATTGCTAAACGAGTTTTTATCAACCACGGTATGGGAGTAGTGATTGGGGAGACTACTGTAATTGGAGATAACGTAACAATCTATCAAGGGGTAACGTTAGGTGGTACTGGAAAAGAGACAGGAAAGCGTCATCCCACTATTGGTAACAATGTTGTTATTGGAGCTGGTGCTAAAGTTCTGGGCAGTATCAATATTGGAGATAATGTGGAGATTATTGCTGGTTCAATAGTGTTACGAGATATTCCAGCAAATCGGACTGTGTTAGGTATACCTGGTAGAACTATTTTTCGCAAACAAGATACTCTAGAATCACTTCAGCATGAGGTGATACCGGATTTAGAAGCTCAAGTCATTCAAGTATTATTTAATCGAATTAAAGATTTAGAACGGGAAATAGAACAGTTACAGCAGGGATTCAGTAGTGCAGAAAGCTATTTAACTCCTAACAACAAGCAAAAATCTGTTTTTTCAGATGCTGCAAATTTACTGATTGAAGAATTTTTAGATGGTGCAGGAATATGAAATATTCGACCAACAAATCAATAATTGGAGAGTTAAAACTTGCTCCCCTATCTCATAATAAAATATTTCCAAGAAGGAGCTACCTACCTTTAGAGGAAAATTATCTCTGGAAAATTGACAAAGGAGTTGTGCGAACATTGACATGGTTAGAAGATGGCACAATTGTAACTTTAGGATTATGGGGAGAGGGAGATATAGTTGGAAGAAAACTTTCAAAAACAGAGGCTTTTGAGATAGAGTGCTTGACTAAAGTTGAAGTTACAGCAATATATTTACATGATGTTTTATCAATGCCAGAAGTATTACTGGAGCATATTCAGCAATCCGAGGATTTAACGATTATTCGTAGCTATAGAACTGTAGATTTAATCATCATTAAATTGCTTGCTTGGTTAGCTAAAAAATTTGGTCATGCAGTTGAAAATGGTCATCTGATTGATTTACGTTTAACACATCAAGATATCGCTGAAATTGCTGGTTCTACTCGCGTTACAGTTACACGTATTCTATCTCAGTTGGAAGAACAAGGTATAATTCAGCGTTTACCTATGCATATGACTCTCGTACAAGTGCAAGAATTATGGCATTATGAAATATAAAGGATGTTAATATTTTTGATTTAATCAAACCCGCTATTTCTATCTGAAGTTAGCTTTAATTTTGACTTTCAAGTTATAAAGATTCTAGATATGTAATAGATTAATATACTTAGTACAGTTCATGTACTAAGTATATTAGTGCAAAAATTCAGGAGATTTTTAATCTTCTCTAATCAATTTTTAGGTTTTTTGATTACCCCCATTAGCCTCTTTTTTTTCTGGTTGAGGTTCGCTAGTAGTACAACTGATAAATATTTCTTGATTTTGTGTAATAGCTAATTTTGCATAGCTAAAACTAAGATTGACAAGTAATATTCCTAGCCAAAAAAATCCTAATTTCATGTTTTCCATCTCCTCTCTTGATTCACTCAATTAATTCCAGTAGCAACAGGTAAATCGGGGTAAGAACTATACTCAGTCCAAGAACCTTCATAAATTCTGACTTTGGGATAACCCAGCAAATGTTTTAAAACAACATATTGCAGTGTTGCTTCCCTCCCAGTACTACAACTAACAATGATGTCACTCGATTTATTAATCTTTTTATCTGCCAAAATTTGCTGAATTTCTTCTAGTGACTTTAACTTGTGAGGATTTTCAGCTTCAGTAAACGTTATCCAAGGAATATTAACTGCACCTGGAATATGTCCGTTGCGGATGAACAAATTTTCCTCCCCTGCAAATAGCTTTTCTGGTCGGGGATCGATGATAGTAATTCCTGGTTTCCCAATTAGTTTTTTGATCTCATCTAAATTCACCCGCACTGAATGATTATCCCGAATCACAAATTTACTAGGCTTGTACTTGGGAAATTCTTTTGTTACATTTTGCGTTGCTTGATATTCTTTATAACCGCCATCTAATACGGCAATATCTCGCAGCCCAGAACGTTCTAGCAGATACGCCACCATTGTTGCGCCTAAAACATCCCGATTATCTGAGTAAACCAATACTTTACTATTATTCGTTACACCAGAATTAGTGAATATTTCACTGAGTTTTTCACTGTTCCAATATTGGAAAGGTAAGCCTTCTCGTGGTCCTCGAAAAGCTATATCAGCAATATGTACTGCATTGGGCAGGTGTCCGCTTATATAGTCTAATGGTCCATTACGCACATCTAAAATACGCAAGTTAGAATTCTTTGCCTGTTGAGCAACCCAATTAGGTGAAACAAACTGAATGTTTGCTTTTTGACTGGAAGCAAATCCAACAGATGGTGTCAAAGGAATAATAATTAAGCAAGTAAAAATGACCGTTACTAAAGCAAACAATACAGGCATTTTCAGCCTTGTCTGAAAAAATTTTAATTTCATGGTGATGCTCCAAAGTGTTATTTGATGACTGACCGGACAATACTACTTCGATGTTTATCGATATAGATACATGGCATGTTTGTTCATTCTTCCTGGTGTAAATCAGTTCATGATGGCTACTTATGTAGACTGTTATGTAGATTTCAGATATACTGCTAAATAAATTAACTAAAACCAGATAGAGATTAAGTAGATTTCAATAATAATATAAGGTTATTGGTCAAAAAAGTACATTAGTTACAAAAACTACAATAAATCTACCGAGTAATAGGTGATGATGGAAGAAGTATGGGTAAATAAGGGATATTAGGGAACACTGAGGAATAAATTGCTTCCTCTGCAACTCGGAGAGGTGTTGCTTCTACGCAGTAAAAACAGGGACAGATCAATCTGAATAGGATATTTTATGTTTTGGAAGTCCCTTAGTTAATTTTGGCTAAACTTTTACGGTTAATTTTCTACAAGGGAGTTAATAAGAGATGGGAATCAGAGTCGAAGACGTAACAAAGCGGTTTGGTAGTTTTCTTGCCTTAGATAACATTAATTTGGAGATCAATACTGGTTCCTTAGTGGCTTTATTGGGTCCTTCAGGTTCAGGGAAATCAACTTTGTTGCGTGCGATCGCAGGATTAGAGCAAGCAGATACAGGTCGTATTTACTTAACGGGTCGGGATGCCACCTACCAGACAGTGCAAGAACGGAATATCGGCTTTGTGTTCCAGCACTACGCTTTGTTCAAACATTTGACCATCAGAGAAAACATTGCTTTTGGTTTGGATATCCGCAAAACACCGAAGTCACAAGCTCATAAACGAGCAGATGAACTACTAGAATTAGTGCAATTAACAGGATTAGGAAACCGCTATCCATCCCAATTATCGGGAGGACAAAGACAGCGAGTAGCTTTAGCTCGTGCTTTAGCAGTGCAACCGAAAGTACTTTTATTGGATGAACCTTTTGGTGCATTGGATGCCAAAGTGAGGAAGGATTTGAGAAACTGGTTGCGTCAGTTAATTGAGCAAGTTCGGGTAACGACGGTATTTGTCACCCACGATCAAGAGGAAGCAATGGAAGTCTCCGATGAAATTGTAGTGATGAGTCAGGGAAGAATTGAACAGGTGGGAACTCCCGCAGATGTATATGACAATCCGGCGACACCGTTTGTTATGAGCTTTATTGGTCCTGTGAACGTTCTACCTCGGCATTCCCAATTAGTTAAAAATAGTAGATTTGATGCTGCTGCGAATGATGTATTTGTGCGTCCTCACCATATCTTGATCGAAGCAAATAAAAGTGAAGATTCAGTGCCAGCAAAAGTGTTACGTTTGATTCACCTGGGTTGGGAAATTTTAGTGGAATTAACCTTTGAAGATGGAGAAACTATAACGGCAAATCTTACCCGCGACGAGTATGATAAATTAAACTTACAACCCCAACAAAGGGTATTTGTCAAGCCGAAAAAGGCAAAATCTTTTCCTCTTGAGTATTCACTGAAGAGTTAATACTTAGTGGTGCAGAAAAGTCCTGGAATCCTTATAAATAAAGGATTTTCGACGAGACGGATATTTTAGCGTTTCTCAAAAAATGGAACGAGGATAATAGCTTTCAGGCGCTATTTTGACCATCTACGCAGTCCGTCATGAGACTCAGAAAAGTTTTCTGCACCACCAAGGAGTTAATATTCAATTTCGGATTAAGTATAAATCGAGATGCTGATTTTATTCCCTTAATCATTGAGAAGCAAGGCGGATTTTATTCCGCCTTAAAAAATATCTAGTACAGAACGGCGGAAATAAAGCTACTATACCCTGTGGGTAGACACGAAATGGCTTCCAAAGGTAGCCGCTCCGCGTCTATAAAATATCTGAAAAGCCGATAAAATAATCTTTATTTCTTTTACTTTGTTGTACTAGATTATTTTTTTGATTGAATTTAATTTTTTACTGTCCCAATAATCGTATCAAGTAACTATTTTAATCTTGTTTGCATATCGCCAATATTCTTCAAGATATACATTTGCTGAATTCTCGTTTCATCTATTACCAAAATATATACTTTTTCTCCATATTTTAGCGCTCAAAGTTCGGAATATTGAGTGTTTTTTTAGTATGCTTTAACTGTTTCCAAAGAATTTTAATTTGTGTGTAAGCTTCTTCTGGAGATAGCTTACCTCCCGTTTGTAAACTCGAAATATAGCTAACTCGTTGAGCAAATTCTTGCAAATTTGCATTAAAAACCAAATATTCTGGTTTGAATTTACCACGATAGGGAAAACGAGGATAGATAAATTCTGATAAACTTGGTGAAGAATTTAGCGAAAATTCATTTTCTTTGTTTTCTTTGTTCATTATCTTTTAGTTGCTATTTAAATGTAGGAGTAGTAAGAATTTGTCGTTAACCGGATTTTGGCCTTTAAAAGTAAGTGTTCTTGCAAAATACAGGACTGATTCAACGGTGTCGAGTAAACTACCATTCCAATGCTGTTCTAGCCAACCAAAACTACGTTCTACAGGATTATACTTACTATGGTAGGGGGGATAGTAAGCTAGCTGTAAATTCAGGTTTGATGATGAAGAAAAGTCTAATATTCGTTTCATAAACTGAGTACGACGAGAATGATTTTCTCGTCCGTTGTCTTGATTAATAACCAGTTTATTAATGTGATTAAATCGATGTTTTACTCTTTGCCACCAGTTTTCAATCAAATCAACAATACAATCAGCAGTCAATTTTGAAGTTACAAAAAATAGGAATAATTCGTTGTACTGAGGTAAAAAATTCCGTAAGGGGTAACAGTTATAGCCTCTGCAAAATCATGGTCCAATGAAATAGTTGGTATACGAGTTTTCCCCCCTCGGTCAAACTCACCAACTTTTACTGCCACCTTTGCATCAATTGATATACGTAAAGTATTGGGTTCATTATCTGCTTTAGTATTAATTTTTTCTAATTCTTGGAAAATTGCTTCTGTTTCTGGAATTTTCCTTATTGGCTTGGCTTTTATCACTCTTTTTAATGTGTAGCCTAACTCGTTTAACCGCCTTCTGATTGTTTCGTTTGATGGTAATTCCCCATCCCTATAACCTTTTTGTTCAATTAGTTGCCGACGTACTTCCGATGAAGTCATACGAGTATACAAACGAGTACTTTTAAAACTCGGGTCAGTTTGGCTTTGTGGGTCTACTAATGATTTCATATCCTCTAGTAGATGAGGCAATTTTTCCTCAATTCGTTTGCGACCACTATTGGCAAATGCATCAATGATTGGTTCACCACTCTCCAACTCTTTCATCCCTTTACGAATAGTGCGTCTATTCCACCCCAACTCTCTTTCTGCCAAAGTTTGTCCACCAATCCCAAAACCTTTGACAACTTCTGCCATAAATTGCCGCCGGTCGCTTGCCTTAAGCTTTTGCGCTGTTTTAATGTACAGAGATTTGAGGCTCTTGCTTAGCTCAATCATGGATTTTGGAGACTTCATGCAGACTGTACACGTTTAATTACCCTTTTTCTATCATCCCTTATTAGTGGATCAATTATTCTGTGGAGACCTCTTAATTGGACTAAATCGTCAAAAAGGTGGAAGACCAGCAGGAATGAGAACATTTATGTTGGTGAGTATGGGTTCAGCCTTGTTTGTAATGATTCCTCTCCAAGCAGAGGGTGAAAACCTTTTTGCAACCACAAACGCTCTCAGTCGGACGATTCAAGGAGTGACTACGGGAGTCGGATTTATTGGGGCTGGATTAATTTTGCAAGAATCACCACGGGAGTCAGCATCACCAAAAGTAAAGGGATTGACAACAGCAGCATCAGTATGGATTTCGGCAGGATTGGGTGCTGCTATTGGTTGTGGGTTATGGCAGATGGGTTTAATGGCAGGAGTATTAACTTTGGTAACACTAAGTGGGGTAAAGCGGTTAAGCCGTGCGGTTGGATTTAGGGGAAGTCGCGGAGAAGAGATAAATACAAAAGAGTCATCATATGTGGACGATGATTTTTAAGATATACGATGCTGAGAGACACTGTTGCGATCGCATTGCATATTTATGCCAACATATATGATCCGACGAAACCCAACATATTGCGATCACAACTTTACCAGGAATGCGCGATCTGAATATTACGATTAATGAATGGTCATATTTTACTAATTCCCAAACATAAATAATCTACAAAACTCCAAATATCTGGTTTCGGTCGGATGATTAGCTTAATATAAATTTTTATAATCTAAATTGATATCCCCAACTTTAGTTAAAAATTAGGGATAGTATAACTATACAAATCTCCCAGCGATGTGAGAAGAAATAATTTTAATGGAATAACCATCTGGTCCACTAATAATAAAATAGCTGTGGAGTTTATCAGTTTGAATTTCCGAAGGGAAAAGACCTAATTGAATATAGCATTTTCTTGTGAAGACAATATCATCAACCATTAAATCAAAATGTGCAGTTGCTCCAGCCGCAATAATATATTTTGTCGTTTCTATTAAAACTAAATGTGTCCCACCTCTTAACTCTAAAACAGCAACATCTTCAGATTGATGGATGTATCGCAACCCAAGTTTGATAAAAAAATCAGTGGCGTAGGAAACGTTACTGACTAATAGCTTTATGTGTCCAATTGCGGCAGAAGGACGAGCCTCAATTTGTCTGAGAAGAATATTCTCTTGTAACTGCATAACTTTTAAGCTGTTGGGTGTGCAAGGAGTTAGCAAAGTCTTACGGGGAAAATTACATCTTGTATCTACTAATTGGAAGGTACATTATCTACTTGATTAATAAAAATTATTACGCAGTAGATGTGACGTTAAGCTGCCTATTAGAGACACAAGATGCAAAGGAAAGGAGATTTTTGCTCATGTCCGAAGAATGGCAGTGCAAGCTATTTCGCTTGTATCTAAATATATAATACTGTATCCCTATCGGAAAATAGTATATTTATTGGATTTAAATTGTAAAAATTGATATTTAATATACTTATTTTAGTAGCTAAAGTACTGAATTTTGATTTATTTATTCGTTTTTAGCTCTGATGAAATCCAGCATGATTGTACTATCTCTAGGCTCGATATTAATCACAAAAATGTGGAGTTGCTTCTTAGGCAAAAGTATGTGATACTTTTAAAATACTTAAAATCGATAGGATTACAGTAGTAAATAAAGGGCGATCGCACAATGAATAGAGTTAGGGAAATATTTGCAGTACTGACAATTCGTCTTTGGTGGCATCTCAAAGGTTATGGAACAATTTTGGGGATGATGTTGTTACTATTGGCAAGTATGGTGTTTTTGTATGTGAATTCGTTAAATCGTAAACTGAGACAATCTCCAGTAGAAAATAGATTAAGTGTTAGCAAGTAAATCACTTAATGATAAATGATTCAAAAACAGTATCTTGAAGTTGTTTCTTATTTAGCGCCTAATTGGTTTATTTTTTATCAAGCAGTTGCGTCTTATTTGGGTCGTGTTTTGGGAATGGAAATAGATTTATCCCAAGGGAAAGTCGATTCATTGGTAGACCCTTTACTATTAAAAGATCGACTTGATTTAGCATTTATATGTGGTTTACCATTGATTCGCTATTGCCAAACAGCACCATATCAATTGCAGACATTAGTTGCACCAGTTATGGCAGCCCCACGCTATCAGCAACGCCCAATTTACTTTGCAGATGTTATTGTGAATTCAGCAAGTCAGATTCATCAATTTTCAGATTTGCAAGAAAAACTTTTTTGCTATAACGACTTAGGTTCTAACAGTGGCTATAATCTACTACGATATAAATTAATTCAGGATAAATATTCTCAACCCTTTTTTAGCAAGGAAATGCAATCGGGTTCTCATCAAACTTCAATCCGTTGGGTAGCTAAGGGAATCGCTGACTGCGCGGCAATTGATAGTATCGTGTTAGAGCAGGAATTGCACGATTTTCCAGAGTTAGCCCAACATGTACGAGTGGTAGAGGTGTTGAGAAATTCTCCCATACCTCCATTAGTTGCGGCTACACATCTCGGTTCATCTTTAATTACACAAATTTGTACTTGCTTATTATGTCCAGATGAAGAACTTCAGACTGCAATGAGGAAAGTAGGTATATCTTATTTTGTACCTGTGAAGTTGGAGGATTATCGGGTGTTATTGCAGATGTATGAAGCGAGGTATTCTCCATAACCTATTTCATCAGCTAATAAGCTTAGATATAACATTTGGTGCAAGTGTTTCTAACCCACAGCTAAGTAAATTTGACTTTGTTTTTCTACTCGTAATAGAGCATCCATATATATCTGCTCAAACAAAGCTCTTTGAGCATGACTACCACCAATTTCATGCAATCTTGGTAATACAGATTTGAGTTGTGCGATCGCGCTAAAATATTCACCATTGGCATAGCTAATCAAACCTCTGGCTGTAGGAATCGCCACTTCTAACCAATTCTGTCGCAGGTACGGGTTTACTGATTGAGCGTGTTTGTGCATACTCAAACGCATCTCGTTTACCCAATCTGAGTAACCTGAGCGTGCTAATGCGTAGATATAATGCAAGTCTTGAAAAGGCAATGCATGTTCATGCAATCTAGGGAAAAGATAGATTGCTAATTCTTGCCAACGTTTACCTACATCTATCCCGCGCAATTCTAACCGTGCTAACAGCGAAATTGCTCCAACTTGGTCTTTAGGGGATTCTTTCTGAGCAGCTCCCCAAATGTAATTATCGTACAACTCCAATACTTTGTTGATGTCTTTTTGCTCTAAGTAATAGAGGGCGACATGCCACCAGTTATGAGTGTAGAGCATGGAATTACAACTTTCCCAGGTATCCGCAATACTCTCCATCCAAGTGATACCCTCATCTACTCTTCCTTGAGTTTCCATCACGTGAGCGACTGCATGATGTGCCCAAGGATCATGACGGTTCATTTCTGTCGCCATTCTTCCCATTGCTTCTGCTTGCTTGAGATGTTCACACTGCTCCAATCCAAAGGCAACCATTCCATAGAGAAAATGATTTTTTGTATTTGCTGGTAAAACTTTTTCAGCTATTTTGAGCAATCTTGTTTTGTCACCTAAATAGAAGTAATGGTATTGCCCCTGTTGTACTGAAATTAAATCTTGGGGAAACAAATCTGTAAGTGCTTCGTGAAGTGCGATCGCGCGGTTAATTGCCCCAACTTGCCAAGCGGAAATAGCCTGTATGTACAATAACTCCCGCTCGGTAACATTTACTGAATATTTTTGAGCAAATTCTAAGTGTGAAATTGCT
Source organism: Calothrix sp. NIES-4101 (assembly GCA_004296455.1). Classification (GTDB taxonomy): domain Bacteria; phylum Cyanobacteriota; class Cyanobacteriia; order Cyanobacteriales; family Nostocaceae; genus Brunnivagina. The sequence goes on along the minus strand of AP018280.1, from coordinate 187,815 downwards.
TGTTTCTTGGCAACAGCATTTTCTTGGGAGAGATAATAAGCAGCAGCATAGGCGTGAAGTAGCGCACAGTTTGGGTCTGCCGCTATTCCTTGACAAATTACGGCTTCAGTATGTTTACCATAACTAAGGGCTTGATTTGTGAAAGCGGCGATCGCATTTATTGCTTCAGGTGAATCGGTAGAAACTTCAAGTCCTTGAGTGTCTTTTAACATAATTTACTTCCTGATGTTGCAGGGGTTGTCAAATTATTCCTAGATAATCTACTGTTACTCGATAGATATACTGTACTTTGAGTATGACATAGCTAATATTGAATTGCAAGTCAGAGAAGGGGTCAAGAAAAAGAGGTTAACTCGGCGATATAACAGTGTTAGAGGATACATGTATATACTGTTTCCATAAATAAAAGTTTTTAAAACGACAATAAAAAGTATTTGATTTTATGGATAGGAAGTTTTAAGGTGAGATCAGACGATCGTAGTTAAGACGGGAGTTTCTCATTTGCATCTGTAAAGACAGCAATATTAAACACTTTATTGCTGTAGGTGTTAATTAGTAGAGTTACGCCTATGGAATTGTCAAGTAAATTAGAATATGCACTTTTAGCATTACTGGAAATCGCCAACTCTTACGAGAGTGGTGAACCTCTGCAGATTCAACAGATAGCGGATGCTCAAGATATACCTAAACGCTATTTAGAGCAGTTGCTCGCGACATTACGACGTGGGGGTTTAATAAAAAGTACACGGGGTGTAAGGGGTGGTTACGTTTTGGCAAGAGAACCACACCAAATAAATGTTTTGGATGCTTTAAACTGCATTGAGGGATTAGAAGCAACTTTACCTAGTACAAACAGCAATAATTCTGTAGGTATTAAGGTGATTGAAGAAGTTTGGGAAGAAGCGCGCCAGGCTTTGTATAAAGTGTTGCAAGAGTATACTTTGCAAGATTTGTGCGACTTATATAGCAAGCATTCACACTTGCCACTGATGTATTATATTTAGCAATTTTTAGCTAATTTAAAGTGCTTAATCATCTCCAGATTATTTTTGTGATTTTGTCTAAGCAGCTTTAGATTAAAGGAAAATCGGTTTCTTGTTTAAGAAAACTAAATTTTCTATTGTTGATAAATTATATTTGTTGGTATGAGATCGGGAATAAAGTAAAATAAATACCTCTTTAGGTAGATTGCTTTCTCATTTTTGAATACATTCATTTAGATATGAGACTGATTGAGTAGTTTTGAGTAATTATTTAATTAAGAATCATCAAAATTAGAGTTAAGTAGATTAAAATATTGATAATTTACAAATTGTAATTCGTACATTACCAATCGGTCATAAAACATTTAGTTTTGGTAGATAAAACTAAATGTTTTTTAATAAAGATTTTGAGTTGAGAATAAAGTTTGAGGTTTATGATTCATGGGTTTTTTTAGACCTGTAAAAATAGGCGAGATAAATTCAGAACAAGCAAAACGAAGAAATTCTAGTCGAGTACGCGACCACTTGGCAAATGAACGTACTTATTTAGCCTGGATGCGAAGTGCTATCGCACTATTAGGATTTGGTGTTTTGATTGTGCGCTTACGTATTCTGCGTCCTCCCTTTGCACCTCAACCTCCTGGTATTGGCTGGAAGTTAGGACTAGCTTTTGGAGTAGTTGGGTTGTTAACAGTAATACTCTCTACTCAACACTACTTTGCTGTGCGTTGGGATATTGATGAAGATACCTACGAACCTGCTGATCGTTGGATAATTATTTCTAGTCTTGCGGTTCTGCTATTAGGTATTGGTGTAATTTACTATGTGTTCAGTATTCCTTTCGACTTATTAAGTAATGCGATCGTTGAGTGACATTAATGATTGGCAGTTAAAAATATTGTGTCTTAGCTTGCTTAAGAATCAATTATTTTTAATTATCGTTTTGAGAAAAAATAATGTTTGATTCTTTAACAAAGAAAACCTAAAGTTAAAAATAGGCTGTCCAGTAGAAGAAATTTACAAATAGTCGCATCATTCAAGATGAAATTCTAGATTACTTCATGACACAGTCTGTACAAAATCAAGATTAGGAATCAAATACACATTAGAACAGCAAAATCACAGTGTTCTTCCTGAATATTTTTACGTGAATTGCATCTGCTAAGGAGAAAATTAATGAGCAATATAACCAATTGGATTCTATCAGCACTCTTTTTTATATTTGTACTTGGTTGTTCCCAACCTAGCGCATTTGCCCAAACCTTAACACCATCTGAAACTACTGTTATAACTGAATCTACACAAACTTCCACAACATCCCCAGTCACTTTACCGGTACAGTCTGTTTCTGCAAATGTTGCTCATTTATTACAAACAAATGAGTGTATTGGTTGTAATTTGACTGGTGCAATTTTAAAAGATACAAATCTTCAAGCAGCAAATTTAGAAAATGCCAATTTGCAAAATGCTGATTTAGAAAGAGCAAATTTACAACAAACAAATCTTGTCGGTGCCAATTTACAGGGCGCAGATTTGGGCAAAGTGAATATTGTTGGAGCAAATTTAGAGAATGCAAATCTATTTGATGCAGATTTAGAAAAGGCAAATTTACAAGGTGCAAATTTAGTGGGTGCAAATTTACAAGGAGCAGATTTACAAAAAGCTAATTTGCTGGGTACTAATATCCAAGGTGCAAATCTTAGAGGGGCAGATTTGGAAGATGCAATTGTACCTCCAGGAATGATGATTCAGTAATTTAGATGCGTTTTATTTCGGCTTTCTTGAGTTTAGACAGAATTATCAAGCAATAAACATATAGAGATGCAAGAAATTGTGTCTCTATTTTTTATCAGTATGTTGATTTGTGCTGAGATTTTTTAATTGATTATGCAAGCCAATATACAAATTATTGCTTATAGCGATTGATTTTAAGCCTTTATCTGCATTCAATTATGATGCATTTTATATATCAATAATCTGCCTTTATGCATTTAAAAACAAATAGTATTTGCTCTTATTTTGATGATAAGTCATGATATTAGAATCAGAAAAGTAAGATTAATAAATCTCAATTAATGAATCGCGATCTCACCCATATTTATCAATCTTACTCAGGCAAATAACAATATTTACAGCATGTGTTTATAGTCTTGATTTTTTCAAATTACAGAAAGACTAAAAACTCCCAAAAAACATTAAATTATCGCAAATAACGCTTATGAATTGGCTAACTGAAACACTGGTTATTGGGGTCTCTGCGGCTATTGCCACTACATTTGACGACAACATCTACTTGACTGCGTTCTTTGGCAAAGTTAATCGCCACTTTCATGTAAAGCATATTGTTATTGGTGAATTTATTGGGTTCACTGCTCTAATATTGGCTAGTCTCCCTGGTTTTTTTGGTGGTTTAATGATTCCCCAAGCTTGGATTGGATTGTTAGGCTTTCTTCCAATCAGCATAGGTACATATAATTTCCTCAACCGTGAAGAGGAAGCAGAATTAGCACAAGCCGTGTCATTTGAATCACCAGTTCATCAACCCCTACGCCCTCATAAAAAGCCAAAATCATTCTGGGCAACTATTCGCGACCCAAAAACTTACCGTGTTTCTGCGGTTACCATTGCGAACGGAGGTAATAATATTGGTATTTATGTGCCTTTATTTGCTAGTTCTAATCTCCCTAGTTTAGCTGTAATTGTGAGTGTTTGTTATTCGGCAATTGGAGTATGGTGTTTACTTTCTTACTGCATGACTCGCAATCCTTTGATGGCTCCTTTAATGGCTCGTTATGGTCGGAAGTTTTTCCCGTTAATCTTAATTTGGTTAGGATTTTCTATTCTAATGAAAAGTGAATCCTATAGATTATTACCTGGTTTTGGAGTGTGAATTGAATCTTGTTCATCGATTAGCAACAGACTCAACTTTTAAATGATTGAGTTCGACAACTTCCACATCAGGTAAATCTTTAAATAAAACAGTACTTAAATATCGTTCGCCAAAACTAGGCTGAATCAACACAATCAAACGTCCGGCATTTTCTGCACGTTTACCAACTTGAATCGCAGCAAACAAAGCAGCACCAGAGGAAATCCCCGAAAGTAATCCTTCTTCTCTTGCTAAACGACGACTGAAATTAATTGCATCTTCATCGCTAACCTGAATCACTTCATCAATCAGTTCCAAACGCAATACTTCAGGAATAAACCCTGCACCAATTCCCTGGATTTTATGTCCTCCCGGCTGTCCCCCTGATAATACATGACTGTTAACCGGTTCAACTGCGATCACCTGAAAACTTGGTTTCCTTTGCTTAATAACTTCTGCGACTCCTGTGATTGTACCTCCTGTGCCAACTCCAGCAATAAGAATGTCAATTTTACCGTCAGTATCTTCCCATAATTCTTTTGCTGTCGTTTCTCTATGTATTTTCGGATTGGCAGGGTTAGCAAATTGTTGGGGAATAAATGCATTGGGAAAGGATGCAGCAATTTCCTGGGCGCGACGAATTGCACCTCTCATCCCTTCTACTCCGGGTGTTAATTCTAACTGCGCTCCATAAGCTTTGAGCATTGCCCGCCTTTCTAAACTCATAGTATCTGGCATCGTCAAAATCAACTGATATCCCTTGGCAGCAGCAACCATAGCCAATGCAATACCAGTGTTTCCAGATGTGGGTTCGACAATGATACTTTTACTAGGTTCTATCAATCCGGCTTCTTCTGCTACCTGAATCATGCTGACACCGATACGGTCTTTGACAGAAGCTGCTGGGTTCATTCCTTCCAACTTCACGACAATATCAGCCACACATCCTTCCGCCTGGGGAATACGATTCAGCCGGACTAAGGGTGTTTTGCCAATTAATTCTGTGACACTGTTAGCGATTCGCATAGCTCGACTCTTTAACAAAGGAGTATTAACAGTATACTACTGCGAGTCGATGGGATTTATGTATTTAAAATATTTTTTATTATTTTTATTGTGTATATATTCGTCAAGATATCTGTCAAAATAGACTCTACACAAATGATTTGGTGTTAACGCACCATAATACCTCAATTCAGCAATCAATAAACAATAATGCATTTATATCTACAAATATATTTGTAAACCTAATTTATACCCAACTTAAACCTAATAAACTAACTTCAAACTCACCCCTAATAAAAGGGCATAAATTGTAAATTTCAGAATACGTTGAGGCATTAACTGACATAGTTTTGCTCCTAACATGACTCCTGGGATTGTCCCAATCCAAATTGGTATTACCAAACCCCAATTCACCGTTCCTAAAAGAATATGCCCCAGAGAAGTGAATGAAAGTAGAATTGCCGCTTGAGCTAAATCCGTACCCACTAATTTTCGTGAATCAAGCTGAAAAAAGGTAATCAACACCATTGCAAACAGCGAGCCAGAAGAAACACTAGTCATTCCCACCATTGAACCTAAAATCGCTCCCACACTCATAGCTTGAATACGTCCAGAGTAAGTATTGAGGTCGAATTTGGGGGGTTGGGGTAATTCAAAATTGGGAAAAAATGCTTTGATGAATAACTGTCCAAGTCCTAAAAAAACTACTACCAGAATCATAATTCCGAGTAAATGTAGCAGGACTTCATCTAAGTTAGCAATTCCCATTTGCCGAATTAGATATAAAATTCCTACTCCTGCCAGAGAGCCAGGAACACTTCCCAATGCCAACCATTTAACAACTTGACAGTCAAGAGTGTCTTGTTGCCAGTGTTTCACTCCTCCCACAATCTTCATCATGGTTGCTGCAACAATATCAGAACTGACTGCAACAGCAGGAGGAATTTGGAAGATGAATATTAACATTGGGGTGATGAGTGATGCACCGCCGATGCCGGTGAGTCCGACGATGATACCAATGAGAAAGCTGAGGGTAGGTAGTAATAGATAATCCATGTTCTTGTTGTGATGATTTAACTTCCCTCCTACAAGAACAAAGGCTTTTAACTGCCCCTTTCCTTGCAGGAGAAATGTTTGTTGCTTATGTCTGCATTCTCTAGTTAGCTACCGGGGAATAGGTTAGGAGTTTCCAAAATTTTGAAGTGGATGAGTGCCAGGATTGCCAGAGTGTATGCTGTAGAAGATGCTAAACCTGTCAACAATTCTTGTTTGAGGTTACGTTCTGAGGATTGGTTGGGTAATACATCCATTACCCCTGCTTGCATCAAAAGAATGCCCAGGACGTTAGAGAGCCAATATCCAGCGATCGCACATGGAAAAAGTAAGTCTTTGGAAAACAAACTGCACAAATACCCAAAACCGTAAGCGATCGGTAAGTTAAAAAATAGATCGTTCCACCAAGACATTGGGGAAAGTAAAAACCCGATTACCAGAAAAAAACCTCCTCTTATTTTTTTGAAAATGGCTGGGAGGTTTATTATATATTGATTCTGTTTTGCTAAGGATAGATTTTTTATATTATCGTTCATGTTTAAATCGCTACTAATATCCTGTGTATTTTCCATAGCAAGGTACTTAAATCCGATTGACTTACCGTAGTTTAATACAAATAAGTTTAAAAATCTATTCGTAAATACACAATTACAATTCAGCAAATGTAGTTTTCGTTACAACTTTGTCAACTACGGGTGTTTTTAAGCAATACTAATGATTCTTTCTATACTTGGAGAGGGCTAAGAAAGATGAAGGCTGTATTTGCTAGTTAAGAAGAGTTGTTTTAATTGATACTTTAGCAGTTAACTAAGGGAATGTGGGATGTTTCATGGAATGCTGATGATGTAAATTCGCCCAGCAATTAGCAACCAGGGATATACGTATATTTCCTTTGGGTGAGGAATATTTATGATCTAAGTTGAGAGGAGAGCCGCACCCAAACGTAATTGTGTAGCGTGCGTTTCTCGTCAGTATTTGCCTGGTGCAAATATCATCATGATGGTATTGTGGCAGACACCAACATCTGCTCAAATACTTTACACACCTTGCTTTGAAAGCGTTGACGATGTTTTAGCTTCAAAAAAGGTCGAGCAATTTCCGATAGCATTCCCCTCCCATCGCGATCATCTATAATTGCGATCGCTCGTAAGGTCTTGAGTTGCAATTCTTTCTTGACCATCAATTCCGAAATAGCTGCTGCACCCATGCCACTTTCAATGATTGCTTTCACCATTTCCCCACTGTTCAAGACGGAAATAGCATTTAACTGCTTGAGATTGATCCCCCAACTTTCCAAGGCTTGCTCAAACCGTTGTTGTGTACCTGAACCAGATTCCCGCATCACCCATCCTGTTTGAGTCAGTTCTGTCAGAGGTATTTGTGATTCCCCATACCAAGGGTGGGATTTACCGACAACAATCAAAAGTCTATCACTGCCGACAATTTCTTCTTCCAGAATATTTTTTAGGGATTGATGTACTTCACCTTCAACTAAACCAATATCAAATTGTCCATTTGCTGTGCCAGTGCAGATTGTGTCTGCATTTGCGAGCGTACATTTCACAGATATGCGGGGATATTGGCGTTGAAATTCGCCTATTCTCTCTGGTAACCAATAGTTGCCAATAGTCAGACTTGATCCCAGGTTGAGTTCTCCCCGTTGTAAGTCGTTCAATTCCCGTAAACCCCGTTCACACAAATATACTTTGTCTAAAATTTGTTGCCCTTCTTGTTGCAGCAATATACCTGCTTCTGTAATTTCAATATGGCGACCGATCCGATGGAATAGTCGCACAGCATACTCCTCTTCCAAACTTTGGATTGCTGCGCTCACCGCAGGTTGTGTCACATATAATGCTTCTGCTGCACGGGTAAAATGTAAATGTTCGGCAACTGCCAAAAAGATTCGTAACTGTTCTAGTGTCATTCTCGCCATTCAATATGTCCCTGGATATTTGTGTACAGCAATGAACAAAAGCCACATTTCATACTCGTAATTAGACAGAGTTGAGAATAGTATAAATACGGTAATCAACAATGTGTTTTTTGGTTTTTAATTGTCTATAGGTTGAGTTTTCTAGCTTGCTTAAGCCTTAAAGGCTGATTGGGTAAGCTTTATTTTCATGTTGTGGAAAATAAATAGTGTTCGCGTGTTAAGATGTTGGTTCAATTACTTCTATTTATTAATTTAAGAACAAAGAGTGTTTGATTTTATTTCTAATGGGAGATAAATTAGAACCTAAGCACGAATTGCGATATCGCTGGCTACAAAAAACTTGAAGTAAAAGTCGAGTGGAATAGCTGATAGCTCGACCGACTTACCAGGGGTATTTTCGATGTCCAGTGAATTTAATTTTGATGTCAACCGGGAAAAAGTCTCGGCACAAAGTTTTCATGGGTTAAAGTCACACTGTCTTTCATTTGGGGAAGTTCTTGCTCAATCTTTCGCAGTCATAGCTCCAACCACTATACCAGCTTCTAATGTCGGCTTGATTGTTGCCCTTTCAGGGGACGGTACTTGGTTGAGTATGGTGATTGGGTTAGTGGGGTTAGTATTTGTCAGTATTAATATAAATCAATTTGCGAGTCGTTCGGCTTCTCCTGGTTCATTGTATTCTTACATTGTCAAAGGTCTGGGTCCAACAGCAGGTGTAATTTGTGGCTGGAGTTTGGTACTTGCTTATCTCTTCACTGCAATGTCAGTGCTGTGCGGGTTTGCCAACTTTAGTAGTGTATTAATTGGTCATTTAGGAATTCATCCATCGAGTATTACTTTACTGGCATTAGGTGCAGGAATTGCCTGGTATGCAGGTTACAAAGATATTCAGCTTTCAGCAGTAGCAATGCTATGGATGGAAGGTTTGTCGATCGCTTTAATTGGCATATTGTGTCTAATCATTTGGGCACATCATGGTTTTGCGGTGGATGTACCCCAGTTGACTTTGAGTGGCGTAAAACCGGGAAGTATAGCCACTGGACTGGTATTGGTAATGTTCGCTTTCTCAGGGTTTGAAAGTGCGACAACCTTGGGGGATGAGGCAAAGAATCCATTAAAAACGATTCCGCGATCGCTTTTGGGAAGTGTGATTCTTGCGGGTTTATTTTTCATCTGCACCACCTACATTGAAGTTTTGGCATTTCGCAGTTCAGGAGTAGACATTACTCAAGCCGAGGAACCCCTGGGTTATCTTTCACAACAAATCGGTTTGGGATGGTTGGGTGAATTAGTCGGTTTAGGGGCACTTGCGAGTTTCTTTGCTTGCGTTCTGGGAAGTATTAATCCTGCTGCGAGAATATTCTTTTTGATGGCACGTCACGGATTATTCCACGCCAAGTTAGGAAATACACACACAGCAAACAAAACTCCTCATATTGCCGTGACAATGTGTTCCTTCTTGACATTCTTGATCCCCGCAGTGATGGCGATGTTTAACACCAAACTGTTTGACAGTATGGGATACTTGGGAGCGATCGCCAGTTTTGGATTTGTCACCGTTTATATTTTGATAGCAATAGCTGCACCGATATACCTGCATAAAATTCAGCAACTACAGAGTAGAGATATTGTTTTTTCATTAGTTGCGATCGGATTCATGTTTATTCCCCTATTAGGTAGTGTGGGAATTCCTGGTAGTCAATTGTTTCCAGTCCCCGAAGCACCCTATAACATATTTCCTTATCTGTTTCTCAGCTATCTAGCGATGGCTTGTGGATGGTTTATTGTGCAAAGAGTGCGATCGCCCAAAATGGTGAAGAAAATGGTGAAAGCGATCGATGCAATTCATATCCGCTTCAATGACAATCAAAAACATTAATTATTCAGTGAGTAGTTGAACTGTAACCCGTCCTTATCTTCGTTTTTGCGCTTTAGCGCTACCACAAACCAATCTCAAATCTAAAATCGCCAGATGGAAGAATTAATTACCGCAATTCCTACAGGAATAACAGCGTTTACAGCCACAAATCTAGATGATTTGGTCATATTATCACTATGGTTTTCCCAAATAAATCACAATTTCCGTAGTCGGCATATTGTCATTGGTCAATTTCTTGGTTTTAGTGTCTTAGTAATTGCCAGTCTTCCCGGTTTTTTTGGTGGTTTAATACTACCAGACCACTGGATAGGACTACTGGGATTAGCTCCCATCGCAATTGGTTTGAGTAGCTGGCTAAATCAAAATAGCGATAATTCCGAGGAAGAGAATGATGAATTTATCCAAGCCGAAAATTCTCCTTTTTCGAGTTTCCTTTCTCCACAAACCTATAGCGTTGCTGCGATTACTGTTGCCAATGGCAGCGATAACGTTAGCATTTATGTCCCACTATTTGCCAATAGTAACCTGTTCAGATTACTAATTATCCTCTGTATTTTCTTCTTACTTGTAGGAGTTTGGTGCTATGCCAGTTATAAACTCATTAGTCAAAAAAGTATTGCCAATATTTTGAACCGTTATGGTAGCAACTTAGTTCCATTTGTATTGGTAGGATTGGGAGTATTTATTATCTTAGAAAGCGAAGCCTTACACCCCTTAGCTTTAGTAGCGAGTTGCCTATGTCTCATGGGAATAGTCAAAAAATATAAACCAACGGCAGAAGCGGAAGAGAATTAATGTAGGCTAAAAAATAATTTGGTGATATTTAACTAGTGATGTTTAAACTTGCCGAAGTCGCGATCGCAGCTATTGCATCCTTTGCAGCAACCAACCTTGATGATATTATCATCTCGATGATTTTCTTCGCGCAAGTAGATAACTCCACTTTTCGGCGCAGACACATAATTTTTGGTAAATATCTCGGCTTTTTGGCGATTATTCTCGCGAGTCTACCTGGTTTTTTTGGTGGCTTAATTATCGATAAAAAGTGGATTGGAATACTCGGTTTACTGCCAATTATTATCGGTGTCAAGCATCTCATCAATAAAAAAAGTAATGAACACGAAATCCAGACAGTATCAGAGGAATTAAAATCACCTTCAGGGAACATGTCTATAATGACGATATTTGCTAGTATTATTTCCCCCCAAACCTATCAAGTTGCAGCAATAACCTTTGCAAATGGAGGAGATAACATTGGTATTTACATTCCATTATTTGCCAGTAGTAATTTGATTAGTTTAGGAGTAATATTAAGCATTTTCTTCATTATGATTGGAATTTGGTGTTACACCGCTTACCAACTTACCCGTCATCCGGCGATTGCTAATGTTTTCACTCGTTATAGCCACCGTATTTTACCTTTTGTCTTGATTGCTTTGGGAATTTTTATTCTCATTGATAGTGATACATTTAGCCTTTTCAAATAGTCTCAATATCTTTGCCTTTTTGCGTATAAATCAAGTTCACTACCTATCCATAAAACAAAGGATAAACAACATGAAATTCTTCAAAACAACTTTATTAATTTTCACTCTCTCAATTAATTTGCTCATCGCTCAACCCTCTTGGGCAGACCCTCCTAGACTTACACAAACTCCTGATTATGCAGAAGTAAATCAAACTCTAGACGAACTAATTCAAGCCAAAATAGCACCAGAAAAATCTGAGTATACACCAGAGCAAATCGAGCAAAAAATAGGAGATTTAGCTCTACAAAAATACATTCTCGAAACAGCTTTAGAATGGGGTCAATGTCGCAATCAAACAGGGAAAACTTTAGGAGTGTATGCCCATAAAGCTAAGAAAAATCAAGAGCCAACTTTGTACTATTTGGGCAATGGTAAAATCACAGATAATGAATGGAATTGTGATGGTATTTATTTGCCAACTGGAGTAAAAGTTACTAGTCTAAATCCCAACGATAGTCAAGTTCAAGAATTAACAGAACCCCTGGCATTAAAAGTTGTACCTGGCACTCAATTAATCGCCAAGACGAATCCAGAAACAGGAGCATTTGAATTAAATGTTCGCCCTGCAAAAGTATTCAAAACAGGCGAAACTACCTGGTCTATTCCTAACTTAACCGCAGTCAATGTTAGCTCTCAAATTCCTAACGCACCCATAGAAGATTAAAGACAATTTAGAGGCGTAAAATGTTACGTCTCTACACAGATATTTTTTGAAATTAGTTGAAATTAGTTGAAATTAGGAGAAAAGAAGCATGAAATTATTTAACTATATATTACTTGTCTTAATCATTATTCTCAACTTTCTCTTTGCGAAACCATCATTAGCCGATGCACCAAAAATCACAAAAAGTCCTGATTATATTGAAGTGACAAAATCGCTTGATATTTTACAAAATCAACTATCCGCAGCCAAATCAGGACAAACACTCTCTGAATCTTTCACAGTTGAAGATATTCAAAAAAGAATTGATGAATTATCTTTTCAACAATACGCCTTAGAAAAAGGCATTAACTGGGGACAATGTCGGAACCAAACAGATAAAACCATTGCTATTTATGGACCTAAAGTAGAAAAATCAAAATCTGAATTCGATAATGCACTTTATTTTCTTGCTCCTAGTGAAACAACACCAACAGGATGGGATTGCCAGGGTATTTATTTGGCTAACGATACCAAAATTACTAGCTTAAATAACCAAGAAATATCGGGTGCCGCAGCTATCAAAATATTAAAAGGAACACAATTGATAGCTAAAACTAATTCTGAGACAGGAGCGTTAGAATTGAATATAACTCCCAATAAAATCTTCAAAGCTGGCGATATTAACTGGTATATTCCCAATGTCTCAGAAACAAATATTGCTGCTAGAGTTCCTGACGCTCTTTTAGCTGGCGAGGAGGCTGATTAGAGACGAGTTAGAAACAAATTACATACAAGTTTTGCAGGGTACGTGAGTGATAACTTCAAACACTAGATTAATCAAAAATCATGTATTGTTTTTATTAACACGCCCTATCTCGAAAACTCAAATGGGAAGTTAAATGTGAATATTCTCGAATTTTCATTATTAGTTTGGGTTGGTTCATTTACTGCTGGTTTGATAGGTGCATTAACGGGTTTAGGTGGCGGAGTTGTTATTGTTCCTCTATTAACTTCAGTATTTGCTGTTGATATTCGTTATGCTGTAGGAGCATCTTTAGTCTCAGTAATTGCTACTTCTTTAGGAGCAGCATCTACATATATAAAACAAGGCTACACAAATTTAAAATTAGGAATGTTTTTAGAAGTAGCCACAACCATAGGAGCAATTACTGGAGCTTTAATCGCAACAAAAGTTTCTGTGCAATCACTGACAATTGTACTAGCTATCATACTGCTGTATTCTGCATATCTCTCCCAACAACCCAAACGCGAAGTTCCAGAAAATGAGTCTCAAGACGTTTGTGCAAACTACTTACAATTGAATGGTGCTTATCCAACTCCTGATGGTTTTATACCTTATCAAGTTCATGCTGTTCCGGGTGGATTTATTGTCATGTTTATCGCTGGAATCACTTCAGGGTTATTAGGGATTGGTTCTGGTGCATTTAAAGTTTTGGCAATGGATAATGTTATGCGTATTCCATTTAAAGTATCTACAACCACCAGCAATTTTATGATTGGTGTGACGGCAGCAGCATCCGCAGGTGTTTATTTAGCCAGAGGTTATATTGATCCCGGTTTATCAATGCCTGTCATGTTAGGTGTATTACCAGGTGCTTTTTTGGGCGCAAAAATTCTTGTAGGTGCGAAAACTCAAGTTTTAAGAATAATCTTTAGTTTTGTATTAGTTGCAATGGCACTAAAGATGGTTTACAACAGTTTGATTGGGGTTTAATTAATGGGTAATTTTGATTTATTGTGGCGTTCTTTTTCCTCTACATCTGCTAAAAGCGAAGTCGATGTGTTCCCATTACAAAATGAGGAAATAGATAGCGAAATTGAAGCATTAAAAGAACAGGCAAAAAATACTGATTTATCGCTGCATATTCACACAAGTTTTACCAAAGCAGAAAATGAGCAACAGTTAGAGAACTTACTTAGTAATTTACTCAAGTACGGAGTTTTACTAGCTAGTGCGGTAGTTTTATTTGGTGGTATCATATACTTAGTTCATCAATGGGATCAACCTGCTAAATATACATTTTTCCGAGGAGAACCAGAACAATTTTCTTCTCCTGAAGGTGTAGTAAATGCTGTTTTAGCAGGTAGCGATCGCGCAATTATTCAATTAGGATTAATCATACTTGTGGCAACTCCTATTTTGCGTGTAATCATCTCTTTATTTGCTTTCCTTCAAGCACGAAACTTTATTTATGTTGTAATTACCTTATTAGTAATAACTTGTTTAAGTTATAGTCTTGTAGGAGCTTATATTTAATTTGATGCAATTTTTGTATTTAGTCTTGGCATGAGTCTAATAAGTAATTATTTAAGATTGCAATTGAGATTAAACTTGTCTCATGCCTAAATCAACTAGCCCTCAATCAAACAATTGAATTTGTTTCACCATATTTGTAAATTCTGGAATCATATTTTGTACAAAAGTTCTCAAAAAATCAAGATTGGGAATTGCTACAGTTCCCTGAGGTAGTGCTAAATATAAGCTTAAACCACCAAGAATTAAAGCTAGAAACCGACCAAAACATCCAGGATTGATTTCTAAAAATAATAACTTGGATTGGCCAATTACGGAAATAGTCAAGAAAAGTATTCCCAATATAAAAAATAAGTTATTCACAACTAACACTGCCATACTTATTAAAATTTTTCTTACTTTAATAATAGCTAATTATGAAAATACACAACAACAATTTTTCTGAATTGGAAACTAAAACTCAATCAGATAACTTAGAAAATAAACTAGAAACTGGTGTAAAAGTTGCTAGTACAATATGGACTTTTATACTGTTACTACTGCTAGGTATTTATCTACCTTTGCAAATATTTACACTCATCGCTGTTAAGATTTGGCAAAATCAAGTTGGCTTTCCTTGGGATATACCAATCTTACTTGCAATTCATCAAACAGCAGAACCACAACTAGATGTACTAGCAGTTATTTTAGCTAAGATAGGTTCGCCTAAAACTCTGATTCCAATTTTGGTTTTAATTGCTTTAGGATTAATTTTCAAAAAAAGATGGCGACTTGGGGCTTATTTAATCACTACAAGTGTTGGCAGCGCTATTATTAACTTAACAGCGAAAGAATTTATGCATCGTGCCCGCCCTCACCTTTGGGAATCAACATATCACAAAGTTGGTTTTGCATTTCCCAGTGGGCACGCAATGGCTAGTATGACATTTATTACACTTTTAGTTATATTAACTTGGCGTACTAATTGGCGATTAGTAACTGTGATTTTTGGAATTTTATTTGTACTAATAATTGCTTGGACAAGGTTATATTTGGGAGTTCATTATCCTAGTGATATATTAGCAGGATGGTTGTTTGCTTTGGCTTGGTGTGTGAGCGTTTATCTGATATTTTCACCAGGTGAAAGTCTCAAAAAATTGAGTGATAATGAGAAATAGTTATAAGTTTTGTAATCAAAAACATGTGTAATCGAAAATAAAGCGAACCATGATATTAATAATTTATTTGTTAATAAATATATGAATTATAACCAAACATATTCAATTTAAATATTTACTGACATCAAACTTAAGTTGTCCCCCATTAACAATTTTAGGCAACTTACCATCCCATCTTTCAATTGTTTGTTTACGAATTATATCGGGTGTTAAAGTTTCTTTAATTAGCCTTTGCGCCTCTGCTTCTCCCTTAGCTAAATTCACCTTTGCTTCTGCTTCTTTTATTGCCTTAATTGCAATAAATTCTGCTTTTTTTGCATCTTGTTCTGCTATTTGCTTTGCTTCAACTGCATCACTAAATCGCTCTGAAAAGTGTACATGAACCAAAGAAATATCATCAATTACTATATGATAGTGAGTGAGCCGTGCTACTAATAAGTTATCGACTCCATCTTTAACTTCACCCCGCTTTGTGATAATTTCTTCAGCAGTGTACTTTGCCATTACAGCCTTTAATACTTCCTCAACTGCTGGACTAATAATTTTATCTATAACTTGTATTTCATCACCAATTTCTTGAAAAATTAAATTAACTTCTTCAGGGAGAAGATGCCAGTTCAACGCAACATCTGTATACACTTCTTGTAAATCCTTTGATGATGCTTCGGCAGAAATTTCTTGCTTTTGCACACGAATACTTAATTTTTTAACTGTGTTAACTATGGGTATTACTAAATGCAATCCTTCTCCTAATATTTTTTCTTGAACTTCGCCAAACTTCATTAATACGCCTCTTTCGCCAGCATTAACTACCACAAAAGGGAAAAATATGATTACTAATAGTAGAATACTTAAAATAAACTTTATCAAAAGATTTCGCTTTTTCTTATCTATCATGATGTACATGACATAGTTGAAAATTTCCTATTTACTAGTTAAGTATAACCTGGAAAAACTTTAACTATTCTACTGCCTTTACATACTAAAAAAAATAAACCAAGGGAGGTTTTAGCTTCCCCTAGTTTCTTTCCTTTTTGCATAACTTCTACAGAGATGTGGGAAATACTTTAAAGAGATGAGGAAAATACATTAACGCCTATTATTGAGAATTTGATCAAAAATTGCGCGATCGCCAAAAAATTTATTTTGAACAGCATTCCAACCGCCAAAATCACCTACTGTATAAAGCTTAGAAACTTTGGGATATCGATTCTGAAATTCCTTGGCAACAGTCGCGTTAACTGGTCTAAAACCAACTCTGGCAAATTCTCGTTGGGCTTGGGGAGTATATAGAAACTGGACAAAAGCTTCTGATACTTTGCGGCTACCACGCTTATCAACTACTTTATCAACCACTGCAACCGGACCTTCTATGGAAATATTCGTTTGGGGAACAGTGTAAGAAGGCGATGTCTTTCCTTGTTGTGCAGCTAATATCACTTCATTTTCGTAGTTTAGTAGAACATCACCCTGATTTTTCTTATAAAAAGCATCACTTGCTTCCCGTGCATCTTTAGGTAGTACAGGAACATTCTTAAACACTTGAGTTACAAAGTTTTTTGCTTGAGCATCATTTCCACCCGGTTTGCCGACTGAAGCCCATAAAGCTAAAAAATTCCACCGCGCTCCGCCAGATGTTTTGGGATTTGCTGTAATGACTTTTACTCCCGGTTTGACTAAATCTGTCCAATTACTAATTTTTTTGGGATTACCTTCACGGGTTTCCAAGGCAACGACAGAGCGAGTCACAATAGAGTTATTTGGAGCTTCTTTTTCCCAACCAGGATTAATCAAGCCAGCTTGTTCAATTTTTTTAGTATCTAAGGCTAGCGCTAGTTGCACCACATCTGCTTGCAAGCCATCAATTACGGCACGGGTTTGGGTTCCAGAACCACCATAGCTAGTCTTGATAACTACATCTTGACCTGTTTGTTTCTTCCACTGAGATCTGAATTGAGGAATGATTTTGTCATAAGCAGCTTTAGTCACAGCGTAGGAGACTAAAGTAATTTCCACCTTTCCAGCTTGTTGGGCGATTAATTGATTTTTGTTATACACAGATGGATTTCCCAAAGCAATCTCACCCATAGCAAAAAATGGAACTACTAAGCTAATACCAAAGCCTGTAGCTAACAGAGCAGAGGTTTGTTTTGAACTTTGCTGTGGGCGAATTTTCATTGCTATATTTCCTCTAATTTGAATAATGTACGGTTATTCGATATGTTTACCGTATTTAAAAAGTAGTAATGAATAATATGTCATACTCACTACAAAGAATCAAGCATTTCACTAAATAAAATTACTTAAATTGGATAGATATTTAGTATTGTTTAGATAGGGGTTGCAGAATACCACATTCTGGTTGGTTTTTGATGAAATAGGGATCTTCTACAGATGTATCGGATTGAAATATTTAGTTAGCTGTTGAGCAAGTTTTTATTTATCAACAATTGTTCAATATTATTGAATTTAATATTAAAAACTATCTCCCAATATTACCAATCCTTAATATCAGCAAACTAGACGGCTTTTTCTCTCCATGACACTAGATCATTACTTCTTCACCAAAAGGCTGAAATTGGTGTTGCTGGCTTGATGCATAAATCATGCTTTTATTCAAAATGTCATCATTTCATGACAATGTTCACATAAAAATAAATCAACTATTGTCGGATTAGCTTGTATCTGTTTTCGTAGCGATCGCAAAAACTGGAATGTCTGTTATTACTAGGTTTTAGTCTTTTCTAGCAGTTTTTAAATAGCTGGGAAAATGAAAGTTTCCTGACCTGGTGTTTTAAATAAAATACATCCTGAAAAAGTAATTTACTGATAAGTATTTATACTATACAAGTAATTTACGGTTTGCAAGTAGGAAAAAGAAATCTTTTCAAAATAGGTGTTTGAGGTTAAGTACAGTTGTAGAGTAGGGAAAGTAAATCAATCTCCGGTAATGAGATGGGATTTATGGATTTAGATTTTGGGAGATAAAAGAAAGTATTGATTTCCCAAATACATACCTATAAGGTGTAAATATCAGCTATTTCACAAGACTTATTTCATTACACTGGAATTTAATCAAGGGGGAGTTCTATGATGGTTACTGAAACAATGTTGGCAAAAATGGAAAATTGCAAACAAGTTTGTATTGAGTGTCAAACGACTTGTATAGAAACTTTGAATTATTGCAAGACTCAAGGCAACATTGATATGACTCTGATGTGTATGATGCGTGATTGTGCAGAGATGTGCATGATGTGCGTGAATATGATTATGGATGGTTCTGAATTCGCTGGACGCACTTGCGAACTTTGTGCGGAGATGTGTGTTCGCACTGCACTTGCTTGTGAGCTTCATCGTGATGAAAAAATCAAAGCAGTTGCTGCAATTTGCCGTCAATGCGCCGAAAATTGCCAAACAATAGCACAACAGTCTGCCGCTTATTTCCGCAGACCAAATTCACTAACAATCGCTGAAGTCGCCGTTTAAATTCCTACCTAATTAAATGCCTACATCTATTGTCCTACCTGTGTGTTGAGGTATCCACCCATCAGCAGTTGTAAAGTGTCGTAATGCTTTACAATGCAGAGATGCCGTAAGACTAAACCAATGTTCGCACCCAGGTGGGATGTGAATACAGTCATGTGGTTGTAAAAGTAATTCAATTTGGCTTCCATCTGGTTGAACAAAGCCAAAAATTGCTTCACCTGACAATATATATAGTGCTTCCGTATCAGTATGAGTATGATAACGGTTGTAGGTTGCTATCAGGGAATAGAGATTAGGTGAACCGGGATGTAAAACTAGTAAGTCATAACAGACACTACCAAGTTGGGGATTACAAGACTCGAAGTCACTTGCCTCTGATAAGCAAAGCTGAATATCCTTGGCATATTGCAGGATTTCTTCTTTCTCTGCGTAACTGAGAATATCCTGCGTGATTGACTTGCCAAATGAGAGCAATTTTCCAGACTCATAGGTTTTGACTTGGACATTCAAGCAAGCAAGTTCTTGTTGAATTTCGGTTTCGCTTGTGAGAATTGCACCGTGACTAAGCTTCAGGATCGGCATTACTTTGATTTTCTGGTTTTAGCTATAAAGGGTAAATGTAAGGCTGGGCATGTTTTAGATAAATCTAGCTTGGATCATCCTAAAAAGCACTCGGAGAACCGTAGATTGTTATCTTCATATATTCTCCCATTAATTGACACCAATTAACTCCATCAAATTTAAATCTTTAAATAAAGGTGTACTCAAATAACGTTCTCCGTAGCTGGGTTGTACCATCACTATTAACTTTCCAGCATTTTCCTCGCGTTTACCAACTGTAATCGCAGCCCATAAAGCAGCACCAGTAGAAATACCTGAGAGAATCCCTTCCTCAGAAGCCAAGCGTCGTGCATAAGCGATCGCATCGTCATCAGTGACTTGCACTACTTCATCAATCAATTCCAATTGCAACACTGGAGGAATAAAACCTGCACCAATTCCCTGGATTTTATGGGGACCTGGCTTGCCTCCTGTCAAAACAGAACTAGTAGTCGGTTCCACTGCAACTGCTCTAAACTCCGGTTTTCGTTCCTTAATTGCAGCTGCGACTCCAGTAATTGTGCCACCCGTTCCCACCCCGGCAACTAAAATATCTACCAGACCATCTGTATCTTCCCAAATTTCTTGCGCTGTAGTCTCCCGATGTATTTGGGGGTTAGCGGGATTGCGGAACTGCTGCAACATAAATGAATTTGGAGTTTCGGAGACTATTTCTTCAGCACGGGTAATTGAACCCTGCATTCCCCTGACTCCGGGTGTTAGTTCCAATTCCGCACCATAGCCTTTAAGAATTAATTGCCGTTCGATACTCATTGTGTCGGGCATTGTCAGTATTAAACGATATCCCCTAGCCGCCGCGACCATTGCCAGTGCAATACCTGTATTTCCTGAAGTTGGTTCTACTAGGGTTGTTTTTCCTGGTTGAATTAGCCCAGAGTTCTCCGCATGGGCAATCATACTAGTGCTAATTCTATCTTTGACCGAAGCGGAAGGGTTCATTCCCTCTAACTTCACGAGAATTTTGGCTAAACATCCCTCGCTTTGAGGAATCCGGTTGAGTTGGACTAGGGGAGTCCGACCAATTGTTTCTGTGATATCGCGAGCAATCCGCATGGAGAGTATTTGACCTTATGGAACAAGCAGTACTCCCAATATAATACTGTATGTCCATCGATTAGCAGTAGATTGTATTTACTAAATTAGCTGCAAGGATATTCTGGGTGGTATGATTGATTCCTGGTGTTTACAGACGATGAAAGTACAGAAACAAATTCTGCTGTAGTATTTCCCAGGGGAACTGCCGTAATCACCACATACTTGCCCCAACTATATGCCAAACTCCTCACCTTGCAGTAATTTTATTCCTTGTGCCGCTAAACTCTAGTGAATCGAACCCTCATGTTTGTGGGATATATGAGGATCGATGCGATCGCCCATTATGATATTAGACCTCTTGCAAAAGTCCCAGATGCGTGAGACAAGTAAGTTAGAGTTGGGTAGCATCTATGACCTACGAACAGGTAAAAAATCTGAAGCCAGAAGAGTTTAAACGCTTATGTGGCGTACGTCCGGATACTTTTAAGCAAATGCTGGAGTTTGATTGCTGCTCTCTATAATTACGAGCTTCTTCTCCCCCAAACCCAATCTTTCTGAGCCACTTTTGCAAGAGGTCTATTGATAAGCTGTTTCACATTTAATGGACATAAGACGCGGGCTTTCCGCCTCACACTACAAGAAATTATGCGTTTTATCGTCAAATTTTCGGAACAATCAATAAATTTTAGTTATTAAATCAACAATAAAGAGTATTTGTTGTTATCCTGTCAAAATTCCTACAATTAGAGCATAAATCTAAACACATTAATCAAAGTGGCTGATAAAAATTATGAATTCCCATATTTGCGATCGCAATTCCTCTAGTAATATCGATTGGAATCCACTTTTGAGTCGGATTGAATGGGTAGAAGGAAAAAGTGTACCAACATACCCCGGCGATTTGAAAACTGCTTTACTTAATCATGCAGGATTGATTAGTCATCCAAAAGGAAACGAAGCTTATCAACTAGCTTGCGAAATTGCTCGATTGACAACTTACTGCGATCCAGAAATTATTTATTGGTTTTCTCGCATTATCGCGGTGATGGATTATTAGCTTGGATTGTCTTGCAAATTACTTAGTTTTTGAGGATAAAAGCAATGAAATAATAAAAGATAGAATGGACGACTATTAACATCGATGTTTTTAGGGAAAGTATTCAATAGCAATAGCTTGAAATCTATTTTTGACTTGGAATTTAATCTTTTAGACTTTCAGTATTTGCTCTGTTAAAGTAATACCATTTTTACATGAAGTTGTATAGAGTTTTTGTTTATAGACTAAGTCTTTAAACTAATAATTCTGTGCATTTTCTCATTTACATGGGATGAGAATTTATAACTAATTTAACAAATATTTTCTTCTGAAGTTATCAAAACTACTGAATTCATCACCAGCATTTTTTTGCGTATTTTTGCTTTACTCATCGATTTTATTTATATAATTTCGACATAATACCACAGTAAATCGACAAATTAATCGTATTTTGTTTTAAAATAGTGTAATATTATGCATGGAAGAGATTAACAGCAACACATTGCACGAGATAAATAGGTAAATCTGCAAAATTTGTTTCGTCAATAACTTGCATTAATTTTCATTTAATGCAGTAACTTAAAAGTTTGTTTTTCAAATTCTTGCAATTGAATCGTTTCTGGGTTTTCTAAAGCTTACGTAGCTATTGAAAAACGTCGAAAAATGTTTGTAGTAGCCGTATTTCCCAAAATCCTATCGAGATAATTCCCGATGACTAATCCTCAAGAACTTCTACATTCCCGCTATGGTGAAAAACCTTTCCAGACACAAGAAAGCGACTGGAATCATATTTTGACTACATTATTATCTCACCGTTCCATCCGTAGTTATTCGTTAAATTTATTACCACATGGAATCCTGGAATTAATTATTGCATCAGCCCAATCTGCCGCAAATTCTTCTAATTTGCAAACTTGGAGTGTAGTAGCTGTAGAAGACAAACAACGCAAGGAAGAATTATCAAAACTAGCTGGAAACCAAGCTCATATTCGCCAATGTCCGTTATTTTTAGTTTGGTTAGCTGATTTAGCTCGTTTAGCCCATATTGCCGAAAGTCAGGGATTTTCTGGTGATGGATTGGAATATTTAGAAATGTTTGTGATGGCAACAGTTGATGCTACCTTAGCTGCTCAAAATGCTGTTGTTGCTGCGGAGTCTCTCGGTTTGGGGACAGTATATATTGGCGGAATTCGCAACCACCCGGAGGAAGTTGCAGCAATACTCAATTTACCGACTTCCGTATTTGCAGTGTTTGGATTGTGCGTTGGGTATCCAAATCCAGAGGTGGAAACGGTAATTAAACCAAGATTGCCACAGTCAGCAGTATTACATCGTGAAACCTATAGCTTGGCAGTGCAAGAAGAAGCGTTGTCCCATTATGACGAAATCATGAAGGCATTTTACCAGCAACAACAAATGAATGTTGCCGGAGATTGGAGTGAACATTCAGCCAAACGTGTTGCAACTTCACAGTCTCTATCGGGACGTGACAGGTTGCGCGAAGCTCTAAATAACCTTGGTTTCAAACTGCGGTAAATCCTGTAGAGATGTGCAAACATCTTTAATCAAGTACCTATTTGATAGAACAAAATTATTAGCTTATTTGGGGAGTGGTATGAGCGCTCATACCACCGTTTTATTGTTGTTTGAATTACTTAGACACCTGGAGTTTGTCCACCATCAACGAGAATCTCTGCACCTGTAATCGAAGATGCAAGATCGGAAACTAAAAATAATGTGAGTGCAGCAATTTCTTCTGGTTTGACAACTTTACCCAAGGGAATTGCTTTTATCGATTCGGCTTTAATTTCTTCGACTGTGACACCGCGAGATTCGGCATTCTGTCTTGCTAAGGTGTCTGCACGTTCGGTTGCAGTTGCTCCTGGTGAAATGGCGTTAATTCTAATATTGTCTGGGGCTAATTCTTTAGAGATTCCCCGTGTGAAGTTTAAAAGAGCCGCATTAGTAGTTCCACCTGGTAAAAAATTAGGACGAGGTGTACGTCCAGCACCTCCAATAATGTTAACAATTCGTCCATCACGTCGATTTTTTTGATAGGGTACAACGGCTTTAACTAAGCGAATATAGCCCAATAATTTTAAGTTCCAAGCATCTAAAAAAGCATCATCACTCAGTTCTAAAAAAGACCCTGCACGTGCAGAACCAGCATTATTAATCAAAATATCAATCTGACCAAATTGTGAAAGTGTGGTACTCACCACTTTCTGAATATCTTCTGCTTGGCTGATATCCGCACTAATGGGAATCACTTTGCTAGTTGTATTGGGTAAGGATTGAATTTCATTGACTGCTTTCTCCAATCTTTCGGGGTTACGAGATGCAATCGCCACATTGACACCTTCACTATACAAAGCTTTGGCGATCGCTAAACCAATTCCCGCACTTCCACCTGTGACAATAGCTGTTTTCCCTGAAAGTTGTAAATCTAGGCTCATAGGATTTTGGATTTTGGATTTTGAAATGGGATGCAAGGAGGGTTATAAGGGAACGAGGATATGGTATCGCTAATGTTTACTAAGCTAAGACCTACGAAATTAAGACCTAAGTCAATAAAATCTTCTAAAGGCTACAGATTATACTGTAAATCGATAGAAATTTTGTATTTTATGGTATAAACAGAAAGTTATCACATCACATTTCTAGAATCAAGTTTTTGGAAGATGACGGATATTACTAAATTTTCCGTGAGTGAGCTTGTCGCTTTGGTAAGGATTCAGGTGTGAGGTAGTTGACAGGACTTGCTGAAATACAAGCCCATACCCGTAATCAAATTATTTTTCAATTGTCAAAATAAATTAAAAATCAAATTGATACTTTTTCAATTAGAAATTGCTTGAGATGAGATTGCTCTAAACTAATATTAAGTTCTGCGGCTTTGTGGACTATTTGTTCATAGGTCAAATTTTCTTCAATTGCAGTCGCAATTAAAGCAATTCCGCTAGCCCTTCCCCCAGCAGCACAGTGAATTAAAATTGGTTTGGGTAAATTTTTAATCTGTTGAATTGCTTCCTCTGTTAGATTTTGATTTCCATCGGCAGGTATAAGGGGAACGTTTGCATATTCAAGTCCTGCGGTTTGGGCTTTTTGTTGTTCATCTTCAAGAAAACCAGGTTCGTTGGGAGAACGCAAATTCAACACCGATCTAAATCCTTTCGCAGCAGCTTGTTGTAATTCTTCTGGTGTTACTTGTCCTGCTGCACTGAGATTGTTGCTAATTTTTTTGGTGTTTGTAAATCTGGCGTATCGTTCAATGTAGAATTCTTTAGAATTCGCAATTTTCCGCACAGACTCACGTTGACTAACTGCATTTTGCCATTTTTGTAAACGTGTAAATTCAGATGTTAACGTAAACCTACGGAAATGTTCGAGTGCGGGTAAACGCTCGAACCAAGGATAAAAACTGAGGTCAACCAAACTAATATTTTCACCAAACCAGTAGGGACCATCTCCCGAAAGTTTAGCTAAAGCTTCGTTCTCGATAAAGTCTAAATGCTTGTATAAATCTCGTCTTGCTTCTTCTTGTGTTTCGCTATCGGGAGAACGTAATAAATTAGAGAAAGCAGGAACTAATCGAGTATTAGCAAAATCTATCCAAATTCTTGCTTGTGCTTTATCTAGAGGATTGTTCGGTAATAACGGAGGATTGGGAAATGCTTCGTCAAGATACTCGTTAATAATTGCCGATTCCCAAACTCGCTTATCTTGATGGGTAATTGCTGGTACTTTACCATAGGGAGAAATATCTGTAAATCCCGCAGGTTTGTTTTGTAAATCAATTTCAATTAGTTCAAATTCTACACCTTTTTCTAATAAAGCTAAACGCGACCTATGGGCATAAGGACAAGCGACGGAACTATAAATTTTGATGTCTGTCATTGTGATTTACTCTTTAAATTAATTCAACTTAATACTAAGGAGCAGGATTCTGATAGCGAGTATGAACAGCATCCACTTCAGCTAAAATGTCTTCATTCAGAACAACATCTACACTTTCTAAATTCTCTTTCAATTGTTCTAAAGTCGTTGCACCAATAATCGTGCTGGTAACAAACCAACGACTCCGTACGAATGCTAAAGCTAATTTTGCTGGTGTAAGATTATGTTTTTTCGCCACTTCCACATAAGCTGCGATCGCTTCACTGACATTTGGTTTGTTGTAGCGCTGACCGAATCCTTCAAACAAAGTAATTCTCGTATTTTCTGGTTTGCTATGTAAATACTTACCCGAAAGGAAACCAAATGCTAAAGGACTATAAGCTAATAAACCCACATTTTCCCGGTAAGAAGCTTCTGCCAATCCCCAATCAAATACGCGATTTAATAGATTATAGGCATTTTGAATTGACACAACTTTGGGCAATCCTAACTGTTTGGCAACATTACTAAATGTGGCAATTCCCCAAGGAGTTTCATTACTCAAACCAAGATAGCGAATTTTCCCTGCTTTGATTAAATCAGCGAAAATAGATAACTGTTCAGCAATCGGAACAGTTTCTCTTTCGAGATTGGGATCGAATGTTTTATTCCCAAATAACGGTACATTACGATCGGGCCAGTGAATTTGATATAAGTCGATATAATCGGTTTGCAATCTTTTCAAACTATCATCTACTGCTTGTTTGACATTATTGCGATCGATTGCATTACCTCCATCCCGTAACCATTTGATATAACGACCTGGACCAGCTATTTTTGTCGCAACAATCAATTTATCTCGCTGTTGATGCTTTAACCATTCCCCGATGTAGGTTTCCGTCAATCCATAAGTTTCAGCACGGGGAGGAACCGGATACATTTCCGCCGCATCGAGAAAATTCACACCTTGGGACACAGCATAATCTAACTGTTGATGGGCTTGCTCTATTGTATTCTGATGCCCGTATGTCATGGTTCCCAGGCAAATTTCCGACACATGAAGGTCACTTTCACTCAGTTGGTTATATCGCATATCTTTGTAGTATTTTTGTTTTGATCGTCAACTCGATATTGTATAACCTCCCAATACTACAGCAACTTGATTGATTTATTGTAGTTTTATTTGCTGATTTTTTAATAACTCTTCATGTTTGCCTGGAATCATGATTGTGTATGTATTTCGTTTTTCTGCTGTCAGAAACTGAAAATAGTTTATTGACTTGACATGAATTTATGAGAAACTAATTATTAGACAATCTAAATATAAGGGTTGCATAGAAATCGTGACCACATTCAAAGAGCAATTAGAACAGCCAGGAGAATTGGGGCAGTTGCGATCGCACGACAGTCCAGAAGACAATCTCCAAAAAACATTGGAAATGCCGATAATTCTGTCAACTCAGGGATTAACACGCCGTTTTGATAAATTCGTTGCGGTTGATTCTCTGGATATTTTTGTGAAACAAGGTGAAGTTTTTGGTTTGCTGGGACCAAATGGTGCAGGTAAAAGTACGGTCATCAAAATGCTAACTACCTTGCTACCATTGACTGCTGGGAAAGCAATGCTGGCAGGTTATGATGTCACCCATCAAGCTGGTGTTGTGAGGAGAGTTTTTGGTTATGTACCGCAAGCACTATCGGCAGATGGCTATCTTACGGGTTACGAAAATCTCTTAATTTTCGCGAAGTTGTACGATATTCCCCGGAGACGACGGGAGCGATGTATTCGGGAAATCCTCGCATTTATGGGTTTACTGGATGTACGCGATCGCCTGGTTCGCAATTATTCTGGGGGAATGATTCGCAAGTTGGAAATTGCCCAATCGATTCTGCACGAACCGCAGATTTTGTTTTTGGATGAGCCAACTGTAGGACTCGATCCCATTGCTCGCGCTCAGGTTTGGCAATTGGTACAGCAATTACGCGCAGAATTCGGTACGACGATATTTTTAACTACACACTTTTTAGAAGAAGCCGATAATTTATGCGATCGCGTGACAATTATGCAACGCGGTAGGGAAGTTATTACTGGTATACCCCAGGAGCTAAAAGCATCGTTAGAACAAGCAAATGCAACTTTAGATGATGTCTTTATCCATTATACAGGCGACCAATTAACATCAGGAGTTAGTTACCGTGAAACTGCCAGAACCAGACGTAATGCTCAACGGTTGGGTTAATCCCAACGCCAAGGGGAAACCAAATTTTATCTCTGCAATTAGGGAATTGATTAGAGGTCTCCACAGAATAATTGATCCACTAATAAGGGATGATAGAAAAAGGGTAATTAAACGTGTACAGTCTGCATGAAGTCTCCAAAATCCATGATTGAGCTAAGCAAGAGCCTCAAATCTCTGTACATTAAAACAGCGCAAAAGCTTAAGGCAAGCGACCGGCGGCAATTTATGGCAGAAGTTGTCAAAGGTTTTGGGATTGGTGGACAAACTTTGGCAGAAAGAGAGTTGGGGTGGAATAGACGCACTATTCGTAAAGGGATGAAAGAGTTGGAGAGTGGTGAACCAATCATTGATGCATTTGCCAATAGTGGTCGCAAACGAATTGAGGAAAAATTGCCTCATCTACTAGAGGATATGAAATCATTAGTAGACCCACAAAGCCAAACTGACCCGAGTTTTAAAAGTACTCGTTTGTATACTCGTATGACTTCATCGGAAGTACGTCGGCAACTAATTGAACAAAAAGGTTATAGGGATGGGGAATTACCATCAAACGAAACAATCAGAAGGCGGTTAAACGAGTTAGGCTACACATTAAAAAGAGTGATAAAAGCCAAGCCAATAAGGAAAATTCCAGAAACAGAAGCAATTTTCCAAGAATTAGAAAAAATTAATACTAAAGCAGATAATGAACCCAATACTTTACGTATATCAATTGATGCAAAGGTGGCAGTAAAAGTTGGTGAGTTTGACCGAGGGGGGAAAACTCGTATACCAACTATTTCATTGGACCATGATTTTGCAGAGGCTATAACTGTTACCCCTTACGGAATTTTTTTACCTCAGTACAACGAATTATTCCTATTTTTTGTAACTTCAAAATTGACTGCTGATTGTATTGTTGATTTGATTGAAAACTGGTGGCAAAGAGTAAAACATCGATTTAATCACATTAATAAACTGGTTATTAATCAAGACAACGGACGAGAAAATCATTCTCGTCGTACTCAGTTTATGAAACGAATATTAGACTTTTCTTCATCATCAAACCTGAATTTACAGCTAGCTTACTATCCCCCCTACCATAGTAAGTATAATCCTGTAGAACGTAGTTTTGGTTGGCTAGAACAGCATTGGAATGGTAGTTTACTCGACACCGTTGAATCAGTCCTGTATTTTGCAAGAACACTTACTTTTAAAGGCCAAAATCCGGTTGTGACATTGATCAAAAAAGTTTACTCCACAGGAGTTAAACTCACAACTGAGGCTATGGCAGAAGTTGAAAAACAAATCCTTCGTCTTCCGCATCTCAAAAAATGGTTTGTTGAAATTTTTGCGAAACCCGGCTCGTCATAGGATCATTTTTTTTGTGGAGTTCTCTTAGTAAAACTTTGGTAATTGCCGAGTTGGAAGTGCGTAAACTACGCCATGATCCCACCGATTTAGTAGTCAGAAGCGTCCAACCTGCTTTATGGTTGTTGATTTTTGGACAGGTATTTACCAAAACTCGCGCTATCCCTACGGGAGATTTACCCTACTTAGATTTTATGTCGGCGGGGATTCTTGCTCAAAGTGTCCTGTTCGTGGCAATTTTTACCGGGGGGATGACCTTGATTTGGGAAAGAGATTTAGGGGTTGTGCATAAATTTCTAGCGAGTCCCACTCCCCGCACAGCAATGGTTTTGGGTAAAGCCCTAGCTTGTGGGGTACGGTGTATTTCCCAAGTATTTATT
Organism: Calothrix sp. NIES-4101; assembly: GCA_004296455.1. GTDB lineage: Bacteria > Cyanobacteriota > Cyanobacteriia > Cyanobacteriales > Nostocaceae > Brunnivagina. The sequence goes on along the minus strand of AP018280.1, from coordinate 158,462 downwards.
ATTTACGGATTAGCATTTTTCTTAGGTGTCAAACTTAATCTTAACCCCTTAGCTTTTCTGCAAGTATTGCTGATTGTGATGCTGGGAGCCGCTTGTTTTTGCGTATTTTCCTTAATTATTGGTTGTCTAGTGAAAACACGGGAACGAATGACAGGAATTGGACAATTAATTACCATGCCCTTCTTTTTTGCTAGCAATGCTATCTATCCGATTTCCCTAATGCCGGGATGGTTAAAGTTAATTTCCCATATCAACCCTTTAACTTATCAGGTTGATGCTTTGCGGGGTAAAATGCTGCTAAATGGGATCAGCCTCTACGGCTTTACTTTGGATTGTACAATTCTCTTGCTAACATTAATAGGCTTGACCTTCATCTGTGGCAAACTTTATCCACGGGTGGCGATGTAATTAGGAGAAAAACCAGCCCATGAAATCGGATAAACCATCTCAAGAATGTGCCAATCGAGTAATGGACACCATTCCCTTGGTGATGCGGTTTATTCGAGCGGATATGCGGGAAAATAGCGCCACATCCCTATCTGTTCCCCAATTGCGATCGCTGGCATTTCTCAAACGCAATCCGGGAGCTTCGCTATCTGACCTTGCGGAGCATCTTGGTGTAACTTGTGCTACAGCATCCACAACCACCGAGCGATTAGTACAACGTAATTTTGTCCAACGCACAGATCATCCTCAAGAAAGGCGAAAAGTGGTTTTAAGTCTCACGGATGAAGGAAAACAACATTTAGAGGAAACCCAGGCACAAACTCGCACCCACATTACAGACTTATTAGATGGTTTGACGGCAAAGGAAATAGCACAAATTGAAAAAGGGTTAACTCTACTCAAAAATGTCTTTGAACGATCAGAAGTTAAAAAAGCTCCGTGAGGCTGAGGCTACACAACAAGATGCCTTTGCAGCCTTAAGATTTCGGGATTATCGATTATTTACCATCGGTCGCACCCTCCTATTTACAAACGGACAAATGCAAACCGTGGCACTGGGTTGGGAATTGTACGATCGCACGGGTTCAGCTTTGGTTTTGGGTGGGATTGGATTAGCACAGGTATTGCCAGCAATTTTACTGACTTTAGTTGCTGGTCATGTCGCAGATAAGTATCACCGTAAACCAATTATGCTGTTTGCGATGTTGATATTCGCGCTCTGTTCCTTGGGTTTAGCAATAATTTCCTATACTCGCGCTCCCAATGCAGTAGTTTTAATTTATACGATTCTGGTATTAACAGGTATTGCCAAAGCATTCCTCAAACCCGCGAGTGATGCCCTGATGTTTCAGTTGATACCAGTTGAAGTGTTTACCAATGCCGCAACTTGGAATAGTAGTAGCTTTCAAATAGCCTCTGTAGTGGGTCCCGCTTTAGGAGGATTCGCGATCGCAGTTCTCAAAGGTGCGACGGGTGTATATCTGCTGGCTGGATTTGCCGGATTCCTGTGTTTGATTTTAATGGCAACGATTTCCGAGCCAAAATTTACCCCTTCCAAAGAACCAATTTCCTTGAAAGCACTGGTAGCAGGGGCGACATTTGTTTGGAAAAACCAACTAATTTTAGCGGCAATCAGTTTGGATATGTTTGCCGTATTATTGGGGGGTGCAGTAGCTTTATTACCCATCTTTGCTAAGGATATTTTGCGGGTGGGACCCTTTGAATTAGGATGTTTGCAAGCTGCACCTTCCATCGGAGCTTTGATTATGGCGGTGAGTTTGGCATATTTGCCACCATTGCGTAAAGCTGGTAAAGCCCTGTTATGGTCGGTGATTGGCTTTGGAGTGGTGACAATTATATTTGGCTTGTCCCGGTGGTATTGGCTGTCATTGCTGATGCTGGCTTTGAGCGGTGCTTTGGATGCCATTAGTGTAGTTATTCGCCATACCTTGGTACAAATTCGCACCCCCGATAATTTACGCGGTCGAGTTGCGGCAATTAACAGTGTATTTATTAGCGCGTCGAATGAATTAGGGGGCTTTGAATCAGGTTTAGCTGCGGCATTTTTGGGTCCTGTGGTTGCCGTTGTCGGTGGGGGTATTGGGACAATTGTAGTTGCGATCGCGGCTGCTTATATCTGGCCAGAAATGCGGAAATTAGGGACTTTGGAGGAGTATAAAAAATAGGTTTGGTTAGGAATAAGTTATGAAGTGATGTTATGAGCTAATATAAAATTAGGAAATATAATTGCGATCGCGTATGTCTGCTAAAGATATCTTTCATGAAGTTGTCAAAAAAGCTCTAGAGAAAGATGGTTGGCAGATAACTCACGACCCGCTTTCAATTAGCGTAGGTGGTATAAATATTTCTATTGATTTGGCAGCAGAAAAGCTGATTGCAGCAGAACGAGAAGGAGACAAAATTGCCGTCTAAGTCAAAAGTTTTTTGGAGAGGTCGTCTGCAATCTCGGAATTTCATACCGCATTAGGACAGTTTATCAATTATAGGGGTGCATTAAAGCGACGAGAACCAGAACGTATTTTATATTTAGCAGTACCTTTGACAACTTACAAAACATTTTTTAAACTTGATTTTCCCAAAGCAATGGTTGAGCAGAATCGAGTCAAGATGGTTATTTATGATGTAGAAAATGAGGTGGTTTTTGCATGGAAAAAGTAACCAGATATCGCCAGATTGTACAACAAATATTACAACCCTATGGTGAACAAAAACCAGCTTATGGAAACATTGAAGTTGATAAGATTTTTGATAAAGAGCATGACCATTATCAAATTGTCCATGTAGGTTGGCAGGGACAAGAATGGGTACACAGTTGTATCATTCACATTGATATTAAAAACGAAAAAATTTGGCTGCAATGGAATGGAACAGAGGATGATATTGCCGCAAATTTGGTAGTTGCTGGTGTTCCCAAAGAGGATATTGTTTTAGGGTTTCAGTCTCCCTTTATGAGGCAGTTTACAGAATATGCTGTGAGTTAAAATATTTTGATTTAATATAATAACTTTAAAAATATTAACTTTAAGGCGATTGCGATCGCATCTGGTTATATCTGACCGGAAGTTGGGGACTTTAGACTAGTATAAAATTTAGCTTATTGGTTAGTGCGATCGCATTATCTTGACATCTTGCTCTCAATCTGAGAGGATAAGTTAACAAGTGAATTTATTCTTGTTCGGACAAACTATGGTAATCAACTAAGGAAGGATGCATCTCATATCAATTCGTAATCTTCGTCTAGATGCGACTAAGTTTCCCGATGCCAAAAAACAAATTGAGGACTGGTATGCAACTGTCAAGAAAGCAGAATGGACGAATTTAGAGGATGTTCGTACAATTTACCGAGATGCAGAAGCGGTAGGAAATTTCACTGTTTTTAACGTTAAAGGTAATGCCTACCGTTTGATTGTTGGGATAGACTATGAGAACCAGGTTGTCTACTATAAATATTTTCTCACTCACGCAGAATACGATAAAGATAAGTGGAAAAATGACCCTTACTTTTGATACAAACAACTACTGTCATCTGTTAGCAGAAATTGTTCCCGTCGCAATTGAAACGGAAGAAGAATACGATCGCGTTTTAAAAATCGTGGAAGAATTAACTTTCAAGCAGAATCGCACAACTGAGGAAAAAGCGCTACATAAGCTACTTGTAATATTAATTGAAGCTTATGAAACGGAAAATTATCCCCTAGAGCAATCTCCACCCCATGAAATTCTCCAACATATTATGGAAGCTAGTGGAACCCGTCAAGCTGATTTAGTGGGAATTATTGGTTCTAGCGGTGTGGTATCTGAGGTTGTTAATGGGAAACGAGCAATTAGTAAAGCACAAGCCAAAGCATTAAGTGAATATTTTAAGGTATCACCAAGCTTGTTTATTTAACGTGAGTTCGATGACCTAACCAAACAGGGATTGAAAATCCCTCTCTAATAGCTTAATCCCTCTAAAATAGGGATGAATATCCAGTTTCTAGTCCTCTTCTAGAGGACTTTAGCCTTGAGACGACGGTTTTTAACCGTCGATAAAATAGGTGGTTGACAAGATTTTGAAACATCGAATTCACGTTTATTTAAGTTGATATTATTCAGAAAAATCACGCGATCGCATCCCCATCCCCCTTGTCTCCCTTGTCTCCCCTTATCTCCCAGGTACTTGCTTTATTCGCTCCAAATATGCAATACTCCTACTTCATAGACAAAAATACTGTAAGTCTATCAATTTGCCGTAGTTTAAGAAAAACATATGGTTTATACCGAGACTGCTATTTCCCAGCGTCCTAACGTGGTGTTCATTTTAGCTGATGATTTAGGCTGGGGAGACTTGAGTATTGACGGACAGCAAAACTATCAAACACCTCATTTGGATAAATTAGCTAGGGAAGGAGTCAGATTCAGTCAAGCTTATTCTTCCTCTCCTGTGTGTACACCGACACGAGTTGCTTTTTTTACAGGTCGCTATCCGGGAAGATTACCAATTGGCAATCAAGAACCTTTATTGGGGGTGCAGCAAATTGGGGACAAAGTGGGATTACCTCCAGAACATCCAACGATCGCTTCTCTGTTGAAAGCAAATGGTTATGAGACTGCTTTAGTTGGTAAATGGCATTGTGGCTATCTGCCGAAATATAGTCCTTTGCGGAGTGGTTTTGATGAATTCTTTGGTAATTTCAGTGGTGCGATCGATTATTTTCGTCATGTTGACACCAATGGGAAACCTGATTTGTGGGAAGCGGAAGTTCCTGTAGAACAAGCAGGATATATTACAGATATTTTTACCGTTCGCGCTGTTGAGTTTATCAAACGCGATCGCAATCAGCCCTTTTACCTCAGCTTGCATCATACAGCACCCCATTGGCCCTGGGAAGGTCCCGATGATGTGGAATTGAGTAATGCTTTGATTGGTAAAGATGCTTTACCAAACTGGATAAATACGGGAACAGCAGAATCCTATGCAGCAGTGGTGAAGAGTTTAGATGATGGTGTTGGGAGAGTATTGCAGGCATTAGATGAGGCAGGAATTGCAGATAATACCATAGTCATTTTTGCTAGTGATAATGGTGGTGAAAAGTTCTCCAACTTGGGTGAATTTAAGGGGAAAAAAGGCTATGTCTATGAAGGTGGAATCAGAGTTCCGACTTTTATTCGTTGGAATGGGGTAATTCCTCCTAATCAGGTTAGCAAGCAAGTAATAATTACCAATACCTTCGCCAAAATAAAGAGGGCTTTCCGTAGTAGAGTTATTGTTTACCACAACCACAACTCAAGAAACACAGAAAGCCCATGCCAGATATATTAGCACTGTTGGAATGCTTGCAACGATATACGACCAGAACAACTTTGAGACGTTGGAGCAGAATTATATCAGCAATGCTAGCAATGAGTGGAAGAATAACAATGCTGGGCATATCACGGTGGTGTGGAAAGGGCGGAAGCTATAGAACAATACAGCGATTTTTTGCTCATTCATTACCTTGGGCAGGGTTATTTTGGGTATTTTTTAGAGAACATATATTTTGCCAAAAAGAAACATACCTATTAGCAGGAGATGAAGTAGTAGTAAGCAAAGCAGGAAAAAAAAGTTATGGGGTCGATAAATTTTATTCATCTTTGCATGACAAACCAATACAGGGATTATCATTTTTTGCATTATCCTTGGTCAGTATTGAACAAAGGAAAGCATTTCCTATCAGGATTGAACAAGTAATCAAACCAAAAGTTGAGAAGCAAGCAAAATTAACAGAAGAGACAAAAAAGCCTAAAGAAAAACCAAATCAAGAAGTCCCAAAAAAGAAGGGCGGGCGACCAAAGGGAAGTAAGAATAAAGATAAAACAGAAGTAGTTTTTACCTCAGAGCTTCTACGTATTCGTATTCTAATTCAGGACTTGCTCAAAAAATTAAGTAAATTTTTACCGCTAACTTACTTGGTATTGGATGGTCATTTTGGAAATAATAATGCCGTGGTTATGACTCGGCAAATGGGCTTACAACTAATTTCTAAGATGCGCTACGACTCTGCCTTGTATATCCCCTATGAAAATCCAGACCCTAGTCGTAAATGCCGTCGTAAATACGGTGATAGAATTGACTATTCATTTATACCAGATAAATTTCTCAAAAAAACTGAGACTGTTGAGAATATTCGTACAGATTTTTATCAAACTCAACTTCTCCATAAAGAATTTTCTCAAACATTAAATGTTGTAATTATAGTGCGGACAAATATTGTAACATCACATAGAACTCATGCTGTTTTATTTTCAACTGAGTTGAGTTTAAGTTATGTGCATGTGATTGATTATTACAGTTTGAGATTTCAAATCGAATTTAATTTTCGCGATGCTAAACAATTTTTTGGACTCGAAGACTTTATGAATGTTGGGAAAAATGCAGTAACAAACGCTGCAAATTTGGCATTTTTCATGGTTAATATTTCGCAAGTTTTGCTTTCTCACTTCCGTAAATTTAACCCTGATTTTAGTATTACAGACCTTAAGGCAATCTTCCGAGGTTATAAATATGTTGAGGAAACTATAAAACTCCTTCCGGAAAAACCTGACCCAGTTTTACTCGCAAATATTTTTCACAGAGTTACCAATTTAGGACGTATCCACCCTGCCGATCCTTGTTCTAGCAGTTCATAATTTTGGCGAAGGTATTGAATTACCCACGACATTACCGCAACTATTCTAGCTGCAACACAGACAAGTCCTGAGCCAAATTATCCCCTCGATGGAGAAAATTTACTTCCTGTAATTATAGGAGAAAAACCAATTGATCACCGAACTTTATTCTGGCGTTACAAGGGAATTGACACACCAGTTTTACCCCCAAAAGTGTTGCAAGGTGCGGTGCGAAGTGGAGATTGGAAGTATGTGAAAATTGGAGAGCAAGAATTTCTGTTTAATCTAGCGACTGATGATAAGGAAGAGATTGATTTGCAAGTCGAACATATTGATACATTTAAACTGCTGCGTGCAGGATATCAAAAATGGGATGCGGAATTAGAGCCTTATTTGTAGGATTTTTGGATGGACTGGGGTGGGGTGGGGAGACAGAGAAAAGAGATGTTTTTAAGTTGTTCACCATGAAAGTTATTACAATTCGTTCCTACAAACCATCTGATTTAGAAAGTGTCGTGCAACTTTGGTATAAAACTTGGCATCAAACCTTTCCCCATCTTCAACACCCTCAAGCATATTCAGTTTGGAAAGAAAGATTTAGTCATGAATTTGTCAGGGATGGGGAGATTTTTTTAGCAGAAGTTGAAAAGCAAATTGTTGGTTTTATAGTCTTAATCAAGGATAAACAAGTTTTGAGTCAGCTTTTTATTGACGAGAAATATCAACGTCAGGGTATTGGAACAAAATTACTCAATCGCGCTAAAGCATTATCTCCCCAAGGACTAAAACTAGATGCATTACGGGAGAACATAAAAGCGCGTGCATTTTACGAGCGACATGGCTTTAAAATTGCTGGATTTTCAATTAATGAATTTAACGGTCAACCAAATGTGGAATATTACTGGACACCAGAAAATGCTGTTTCGCATTAAAATACTATAAACCGATAGATTTATTGTTGTTTAGTTTAATTTCATAAACTCATAGTCCATCAACAAGTATAGAATTTACCTTTCGTTTTCACCTCTTCCCTATTGTTAAATAACAGCCTATGTCGGAAAACTACCGCTTTGAAACTCTCCAAGTTCATGCCGGACAAGAACCCGCTCCGGGAACAAATGCTCGTGCTGTGCCAATTTATCAGACAAGTTCCTACGTATTTAATGATGCCGACCATGGAGCGCGGTTGTTTGCCCTACAAGAATTTGGCAATATTTATACCCGCATCATGAATCCGACAACAGATGTATTTGAAAAGCGGATTGCAGCCTTAGAGGGAGGTGTGGCAGCATTAGCAACTTCTAGCGGTCAAGCAGCGCAATTTTTGGCATTAAGTACGATCGCCCAAGCTGGAGATAATATTGTTTCCACGAGTTTTCTGTATGGGGGAACTTATAACCAGTTCAAAGTTTCACTGCCGCGTTTGGGTATTAATGTCAAGTTTGTGGATGGTGATGAACCGGAAGCTTTTAGACAGGCGATCGACGATCGCACAAAAGCACTGTATGTGGAAACCATTGGTAATCCCCAATTTAACATTCCAGATTTTGCGGCTATAGCTCATATTGCTCACGAAAACGGCATTCCTTTAATAGTCGATAATACCTTTGGTGCTGGTGGATATCTAGCTCGACCGATTGAATATGGCGCAGATATTGTCGTAGAATCTGCAACTAAGTGGATTGGCGGACATGGTACATCAATTGGTGGTGTAATTGTCGATTCTGGTAAATTCGATTGGGGTAATGGCAAATTCCCTCTGTTTACCGAACCATCACCCAGTTATCATGGGTTGAATTTTCAAGAAGTATTTGGCGTGGACAGTCAATTTGGTAACATCGCTTTTATTATTCGCGCCCGTGTGGAAGGGTTGCGAGATATTGGAGCTACATTGAGTCCATTTAACGCTTTTCTGTTACTGCAAGGATTGGAAACTCTGTCACTACGTGTAGAGCGTCACGCGAGTAATGCCTTAGAATTGGCTCGGTGGTTAGAACAGCAACCCCAAGTCGCATGGGTAAATTATCCCGGACTTCCCAATCATCCCTATCATGAAAGGGCAAAAAAATATCTCCGTAATGGCTTTGGAGGAGTCCTCAACTTTGGTATTAAAGGTGGATTGGAAGCAGGACGAGCTTTTATTAATCAGGTGAAATTGGCGAGTCATTTAGCAAATGTTGGTGATGCCAAAACTCTTGTCATTCATCCCGCTTCCACAACTCACCAACAACTAAGTGATAGCGAACAGCTTTCTGCTGGTGTGACACCAGATTTGGTGCGAGTATCGGTAGGAATTGAGCATATTGATGATATTAAAGAGGATTTTGAGCAAGCATTTAGGGCAGTAGGTTAATCAAAAAATGCTCTACTCAGACTTTATCTCACCAAAAACCAAGTTTTTACACCTTCCCCAGCTATTTCAACTGGAATCAGGAGAAGTATTAGCTGAGGTTCAAGTTGCTTACCGCACTTGGGGACATTTAAATGCAGAAGGCAATAATGGGGTGTTAATTTGCCATGCTTTAACTGGTTCTGCGGATGCTGACGACTGGTGGGAACCTTTATTTGGTTTCAGAAAGGCTTTCGATCCTGATCGCGATTTTATTGTATGTAGCAATATTTTGGGGAGTTGTTACGGTACAACTGGAGCAACTTCCATTAACCCAAATACAAAAATCCCTTATGGTGCATCCTTTCCAGAAATTACAATTCGGGATATGGTTCACCTCCAAGCCAAATTAGTGGAATACTTGGGGATTAAATCCCTACAGTTAGTAATTGGGGGTTCCCTGGGGGGAATGCAAGTATTGGAGTGGGCTGTACTGTATCCCGAAAAAGTACAAGCGATCGCACCCATTGCCTCACCGGGACGACATTCTCCTTGGTGTATTGGCTTGAGTGAAGCTCAAAGACAGGCAATTTACGCCGATCCCCATTGGCAAGGAGGAAACTACAGCAGCGAGAAACCACCATCCCAAGGATTGGCAACAGCAAGGATGATGGCTATGATTACCTATCGTTCCTGGCAGAGTTTTAGCGATCGCTTTGGGAGAAAATACGATGTATCCGAATACGCTTCAAAACAGTTTGCGATCACTAGTTATTTACAATATCAAGGTCAAAAATTGGTGGAACGCTTCGACGCAAATACTTACATTTCCCTGACTCGCGCCATGGATAATCACGATATTAGCGGGGGAAAGCAAAATTATGAGTCGGTTTTGGCAAGTATTCAGCAACCAACTTTAGTTGTGGCTATTGATTCCGATATCCTCTATCCACCAGTAGAACAACAAGAACTGGTAAATTTAATACCTAATGCTCAATTGGCATGGTTAAAATCAACTCACGGTCATGATGGATTTTTAATTGATATGACTGCTTTGAATGAATTAGTGCTTTCTTTTCGGAAGGGTTTAGATTTACCTGATTCAGTATATTAACTTAAATTATAAAGTATTTTTAAAGACTAAGTTTTATCCAAACTCTGAAAAGCTCGAATCTCCATCTTCATTTTGCTACCATCAAACAAATTGTGATTCTTTTGGATGGGAAATTAAGTTGAGAAACTCTTCACGGGTTTTTTCCTCTTCTTGAAATACACCCAACATTGCGCTAGTAACAGTCCAAGAACCTGGTTTTTGTATACCCCGCATTACCATGCACATATGGGTAGCTTCCATTACCACAGCTACACCTTGAGGTTCTAAAATAGTTTGCACTGCTTCGGCAATTTGCTTTGTTAGTCTTTCCTGTACCTGTAAACGACGAGAATACATATCGACAATCCGAGCAAGTTTACTTAATCCCACCACCTTCTTATTAGGAATGTAGGCAATATGTGCTTTACCCATAAAAGGTAAGATGTGATGTTCGCAAAGGCTAAATACATTAATGTCCCGTACTAATACCATCTCGTTATGTCCTTCATCAAAGATGGCATTATTCACAAGCGCTTCCAGTGATTGATTGTATCCACTAGTAAGAAAACGCATTGCTTCAGCAACGCGCTTTGGTGTTTTCAACAGTCCCTCACGTTCTGGATTTTCTCCAACATTCAACAACAGAGTTCTGACACTATCTATCATTGGCTCGTTGATTTCTTCTTGTTGAGTATTTGAAAGTTCAATTTGTCCTGTGCTTGTAAACATCAGTATCTAAATTTCTCCATCAAGCGATCGCTATTTGAACATTTTTAATAAACTCAATTGCTGCATTTCTAATTGCCTTCTGTCCTGCTACCTGTGATGATTGATGGAATAAATGAGGGTACATAATTGCTCGCGAACTACTGATAATTGCACCCAAGGCATCGGGATTAAAACAATCTCGCACTGATGTATGTTTTCCACCCTGGGCTCCCAATCCCGGCACTAAAAATATAGAATTTGGCAATTGTTTTCGCAGTATTTTTGAAGCTTCTGGAAAAGTTGCGCCAACTACAGCGCCAACACTACCGTATCCATATTTCCCAATATCTTTATCTGCCCAAGGTCTAATTATGTCTGCAACAATTTCGTATAAATGACGATTTCCAATTAATTGATCTTGAATAATTGCGGCTCCAGGGTTGGAAGTTTTAACACAAACAAAGATACCTTTTCGTGATGCGATCGCAGCTTCAAAAAAAGGAATAAGACAATCTTCACCAAGGTAAGGGACAATTGTCATCCCATCGATTTTGTGATTATTACCTTCTCCTCCTAAATATGCTTCTGCATAAGCTTCCGATGTAGAACCTATATCACCACGTTTGGCATCTAACAACACCAAAAGCCCACGTTGTTGTGCTGCGACAACGGTTCTTTCAAGTGCTTTAATACCATATGAACCAAAAACTTCATAATAGGCTGATTGTAATTTAACTGCTGGCACAAGGTCATAAACAGCATCAATTACCTCTAAATTATAAAGATAAAGTGCCTCTGCTTTGATTTGAATACTGCTGCTGTCACAGATTTCTTGCTCTTGGAGAAAATTTAAAGGTATATACTTCAACGCTGGATCGAGTCCGACAATACAAGGAGTACCCTTTTCTTGGATTTTTTCAATTAGACAATCTGCAAACATGAAAATATTGTCTTGTATTGCTTGTATCTAACACAATAACAGGAAATTTGCGTAGTAAGTAAAGCAGTTAGTTAGATATAGACAGCACAAAATTTCAGCCTGATATGCAGCCAGTATCTCAACAACTCCCAAAACTTACTACGCAATAGATGCGTTTGCCAAATTTCAGTACTTAAACCGGAATCAATTCAAAACTATCAAACTTCTACTAGCTCAAAGCATTAATTACATAGTCAATGTAAGAGTTGGCTTCAACAGCAGGATCACCAGTTAAACCGTGATTTGCCTTGATGTATTTGAGTGCTTCGATATACCAGCTAGGAGATAATTCAAACGATTTGTTGATTTCTGACAAACCTGCAATTAGATAGTCATCAATCGGACCTGTACCACCAGCAACTAATGCATAGGTAATGATTCGCAGGTAGTAACCGATATCACGAACGCATTTTGCTTTTCCTCGTGCATCATGAGCAAAGCTAGGCTCTTGCAATTGAGTAGTGTAAGGATACTTTTGGTATACAGCATTAGCTGCTGCTTCAGATAAACTTTGTGCTTTGTTAGATAAACTTTTGACAGCTTCTAGAGTCGCAGATGCTTGCCGAAAGCGTCCAAAAGCAACTTGAAATTCTGTACTACTCAAAAAACGACCTTGAGAGTCTGCACTTGCAATTGCTTCTGTTAAAGGGGTTTTTGCCATGTTTTTAGTTCTCCTTTGTTGCTCTAGAAAGTTTTTGTTGAATACAGAATTGTCGTTTCTTCAGTCATCACAATCAATGACTAAATTATTAATGTACAGATGACAGATAACTATTAGCTAACTGCTGATGCTGCTCGGTCAAAATAAGTCGCTACTTCAGCAATCAGAGCACTGCAATCACCACGAGTAATACCATTAGGATCACTTGCGATCGCAATTGATGCTTCTTTGAGCTTTTGAATTCCGACAGCAACTGAAGCACCTGGAGTACCCAATGCTAAATAGGTTTCGCGCAAACCATTCAAGGCACGGTCATCAAGTACGCTAGGATCACCTGCGAAAATAGCATATGTAACATAGCGCAAAATGATTTCCAAATCTCGCAAGCAAGCAGCTGCGCGACGGTTAGTATAGGCATTACCACCAGGAGAAATCAGTTGCGGCTGTTCACTAAACAAAGAACGTGCGGCATTAGTGACAATCGTTGAAGAATTACTAGAAATACGATTGACAATATCTATACGCTTGTTTCCATCTTTGACGAAGTTTAGCAGAGCATCCAATTGGTTATCACTGAGATATTCTCCTCTTGTATCAGCTTGAAAAACAACCTTTGTAAATACATCTAGTACCATTGTTTCAATCTCCTGAATTTTAATGAACTACAAACTCAAATGAGTTTAATCACCAAACAGCGTAGACTAAGGAATTTTTCATTTATTACTTTGTCACGTTTTGGCTATTTACCCCCGAATACTACGGTAGATTGACCGACATACCGGATTTTTATGAAAAATAGTATCCCACAAGACAGCTTCATAAACAACGCTTCATTGAGTTTTGTAATGTTAACTTTTGTTTCCAGCTATCTGTGCACTTTTTTCGGCTTTATTTGCTTGCATTTCTGAAGAACTCATGACAAAGTACTAGTAACAATATACGGTATCTTTATCGGTAAAGTGTATTTTATTGACAATTAATAAGCTCCAAGTAATAATCTCAACCCTCCAACCCTTGTTGCATCAGCTTGATTGAGTGAGTTGATGGAAGAAATCTATCTGAATCGACCCCAAATTACGATGAAGGAGAAAGCCAATGATTAGCCAGCACAGAACTATAGAATTATCCTTAGCGGAAAGAGCTGGATGGTTAAATGATGGAATTCCTGGATGCAGTGTTGCAGAGTCGCTGGTCTTGTTAGGAAATGCAGGAAGGTTAACATCTGGTGTCCCAGAAAGTTTGGGTGGCATTGGTGGGACAATACTAGGAGCAATCGAAGAAATTTCCAGTGTATCAGAGCAATGTCTGACTAGTGGATTTGTTTTCTGGTGCCAGCGAACATTTATTGAATTCCTCACGTTGAGTTCCAATCACTGGTTACGGCATCAAATACTACCAAAAATTCTTCAAGGGGAACGTTCTGGAAGCGTGGGATTTGCCAATGCAATGAAACATCTAGTGGGGATTGAGCCACTACAAGTTAAGGTATCCTTAGATGCGGAAACTGTAACTTTGGATGGTTTTCTGCCCTGGGTATCTAACTTACAACCCCATAATTTTGTAGTAGCGATCGCAGCTCAAGCAAACACTGGAGAAAAACTAATTATTGCTGTTCCTTCAGGAGCCAAAGGATTAGAACGGGGAGAAGACTTACAATTATTGGGATTGCAAGGGTCATGGACTAGTACGCTGCACTTGAATCAAGTACGTCTATCTCGTAAGTGGATTATTAGTGAAGATGCTGATTCCTTTTTGGCAAGTTTACGTCCAGCATTTCTCATGTTGCAGTGTGGTTTGGGGTTGGGTATCACGCGACGTTCAAACCAGGAAACTTTGCAAAGTATTGATGGGAGTAACCAAAGTGTGTTGGCTAATCGCTTGAGATACAATACCTTGACCTTAATTCAACTGGAAGCTCAACTTTGGAAACTAAGTGCTTTATCAAGTTTTGAAAATTCAGACTTGCGGGAATTATTAGAACTACGATTAGCTCTATTTAGACTAGCTGTAGATTCTGTATGCTTAGAGTTAGAAGCAAAGGGTGAAACAGCGTATTTTAAGCCCAGTGGGACAGCCCGACGATTGCGGGAAGTAGCTTTTCTGCCCAATCTTACACCTAGTTTGCTGGAATTAGGGCGAGAATTACAACAGTCGGGAAATATCTTTTCTTGACTAATCAATTTTGTTAATTTTGTAGAGTAGTAGAAACGTAAAGTGCTACGTTTCTACTATGTTTTATTATTCAAAACAGGCTAGAACCTGTAAATATGATCAGTTTTGACTTTACAGATTACAATCATGACCAAGCGCGATCATATTGAACAGGCCAATGCTTGTCATATCCTAATGTCTTAGCTGCTAAGTGTGGCCAGTAAGGATTTCTGAGGAATTCTCGCCCTAATAAAACCAAGTCAGCTGCCCCACTACGAATAATTTCATCCGCTTGTTCAGGAGATGTAATTAAACCAACTGCTCCTGTATAAATATTTGCTTCATGTCGAATGCGATCGCTAAACTCAATCTGATAACCAGGTCGCAATGGTATATTCACGCCCGGTATAATTCCCCCAGAGGAACAGTCAATCAAATCTACTCCCAGCGATTTGAGTTTATCGCTTAAAGCAATGCTCTGCTCAATATCCCAGCCATTTTCTACCCAATCAGTTGCAGATATACGTACCCAAAGGGAATACTTTTGGGGTATAACCTCTCGCACTCCTCGCACAACCTCTGTCAGCAAACGGATGCGGTTTGCAAAGCTACCACCATATTCATCTTCTCGATTGTTAGCTAGTGGTGAGAGAAACTGGTGTAATAGATAACCATGAGCGGCATGAATTTCAATCACCTTAAAGCCGGCTTCTACAGAACGTTTGGCAGCCTGGACAAAAGCATCTGTGATTTCTTGAATACCTGTAATAGTTAAAGTTTCAGGTGTGGGATATTCTGAACTGAAAGGAATAGCACTACTTGACACTATAGATTGCCAACCTTCTTGAGATTCATCAACCGGTTTTCCTCCCCGGCTCGGTTTAGCTGTGCTAGCTTTCCTACCTGCATGGGCAAGTTGAATACCAGCTACTGCACCATACTTATCAATCGAGGATACAATTTTTGCTAAACCTTCAATATGTTTATCGCTCCAAAGACCCAAATCTTGGGGACTAATGCGCCCGCGAGCCTCAACTGCGGCTGCTTCTGTAAATACTAAGCCTGCACCACCAACCGCACGAGAAACTAAATGAATAAAATGCCATTCATTTGTATATCCATCTGTACTAGAATACTGGCACATAGGTGAAACAGTAATGCGGTTGCGAAATATCACTTCACGAATTTGGAAGGGTTCAAATAGGTGCGGCATGTGTAATTATCCCTCTGATTCTTAATGTAAAAATTCAACCTTTTTTAACCGAGAATATATGTTTTTAAATTGACAAGCCAATTTGTGATCAAAATTTTCCTTGATAATTTATAGATTGGCTTTGGATTTTTATCTTCCCAAATATCTCGTTTGATTTCTTGTTCATTTGCTAATAATTCCAAATGATGTGGTAACTTTGTTTCTTGCCACAAAGACCAGTATTCATCATAAAGTAGTTCTCTTTCTAATGGAGGTAGGGACATATGTTTAATTCCTTGCTGTATTTGTCAATACTTATCAATGTTTATTTTTTTGACGAGGAAAATATTTTTTGAAGCTAATTCAGCTATCGTACAAAACGATTAATTTTAATATAAATACAAAATTTAAAATATATTAAATATATTCTCTCAATATTTAGGTAAATCTGAAGGTGAATAGCTAGTAATACAAGGAAAAAAAATAAAGGTTACTTATCAGATTCTCAGGTATTTTATAGACGCGGAGCGGCTAACTTTGGAAGCCACTTCGTGTCTACCCGCAGGGTATAGTAGCTTTATTTCCGCCATCCTATACTAGCCTTGCAGTTATTCTCGATATTTCCTGCTGTTATGCTTAGAGATAGCTTTATAAAACTCTTTTTTTACCTGGAATAGATATTAAATCAAAGCTTAATTGTGATTACTTTAAAAAAATAAATTGAAACAACTAAATCTAATTTACAGCAAAATCTACGGTAAATCAATACAATTACCGTAGATTGCAAAATTTAATTATTTGCTTTGCACAGAGTGAGATAGGAAGCTAAGCTGTGTTTCGTATCAAGATAGAGACAACTTGCATCGGAATTCCAAGGATGTCTTGCAATATATGAAGATAATATCCAGGGAACAGCTTTATTATTGATGTATCTTCTTAACTGAAGCCCATCTCGGCTACAATCAGCTAAACGCCAGAACTATCTGGTGTATTAAAACTCGCTGGTGCGTAGAATTGGAAGCGACCAAAGCCAAGAAATTGACCTGTAGCTTGCTCACCAGAAGGAAAAGCTTTGACACCAAATAAATAGATGCCATCAGACAACGGGTTTTTATAGGGTTTTAAGCCAATTGTGACTGTTTTCCCCGGTGCTATTGCTTGCTCGAAAGTCACAGTCAAAGTCTGTTGTTGATTATCGTTAGTTGTAGTTGTGACTGCTAACTTTTCACCTTTACTATTGCCTGTTCCTTCCCAAGCAACAGTATCTTTTTGATTGAATTCAATTTCTTCAACACCTTCCGTCTGAGTGAAGGTAACTTTTTGCAGAGATTCTTTAGCTGTTGCGGGAACCTCAATGGTGAAATAATATGTTGCTCCCCAAATACTTGTATCCGTGTAAGGTGTTGTTGCACCTACAAGTCTTGGTGGTTGGGCAAATGTACTACTTGCATTGGCAACAGAGTAATTTTGTAACGATAATCCACAGCTGATGGCAAGCAAGCCACCAAATAAGCGACTAATGTATTTCATGATGCATTCGACTCTCTATAGGTTTTAGATTTCTAGGAATGTTAATTTGTAGGTCAAAGACCTACCCATTAACTCCAAGAAGAAGACATTAAAGACGTACTCTTTACTTCTTTAATAGCATTTCTTGCCTAGATTTTCATTCATTCGCGTTGGAATTCTAACACAACAAATAATAATTGTTATGAAAAAATATATATTCAAAATATACCTATTAAGACCATCGGATTAGTGGGATTTTAATCACTTGTTTTCACGCAAATCCGATGGGGTTAACGGGATTTAAAGTATTATTTTTATTTTTATTTTGATGCAAATAATAACTATTTTAGAAATATCTAAATATTAGAGGATACTTTTTAAGCATTATTTTATGTGATAAAATAGTAATTATAAAGTAAAAAACATCCCCGTTTTTTTATAAAAGACGAGGATGTAAAAGAGATTGAGAGATTAAATTTATTGCTTTAATCAAGAGAAATTGTCATCGATAACACCTTTTTGTCTGCAATCAGTGTGATTCTAATTAGTTTGATTCCCCATCAGATAGAAATCATATTTGATTGTTGTTGGCGTAGCCTGTGCTTTGCACTTACAAATCTCATATTGTAGTAACGCACCCTAAGTATATTTTCAATAATCAAATTGGATTCCTATAGGAGTATAAATTGGAAATACGAGATGATATTTATTGATGAATTCAATAGTTGCTTCTTGCGATCGCACCGATTCATGATGATTGTGTCAGTATCCTCAGTATCCCGCTTGCTTATTGACTACATTGCGTAAAGGTAACCCAGTTTGATAGCGCTGAAGATTATCAAGAAACAATGCTGCTATACGCTCTTGTAATACAGGAGAAATAGCAGAAGTGTGGGGCGTAATCAAGAGATTGGGTAATGACCAAAGAGGACTTTCAGGTGGTAGTGGTTCCGTAGAAAGTGTGTCTAATGCCGCACCTGCAATCCAGCCTTCATTTAGAGCTTTTGTTAATGCCGACTCGTCTACGATCGCACCACGAGCGATATTAATTAAATAGGCATGGTTAGGAAGCGATCGCAATACTTGTTCATCGATTAAACCCTTAGTTTTTGAAGTCAAAGGGGTGGCAACAACCAGATAGTCAACTTCTGGCAATAATACTTGCCATTCATCTGCGCCAACGACTTGATCAAAATTTGCTATCGGTTGAGGGTGACGACGACTACCCCAAACTCGCATTCCCAAGGCTTTAGTACGAGATGCGATCGCATTACCAATATTCCCCGTACCAATAATTAACACGGTTGCATTTGCCAACTCTTTCATTACCAAGGGTTTTTGCCAATTATGTTGGTCATGAAATGTTTGTAACTGTCGCAAATGCTTGGCATGGTAGAGGATAAAAGCAAGGACAAATTCCGAAATGGGAATGGCATGAATTCCCGCACCATTGGTGAGAGTAATATCATGCTCCAAAAAAGTAGGTGTGAGGATATGGTTAACACCAGCACTAGGTGTTTGTTGCCAACGTAGCTGTGGTGCAGTTGCTAATACCTTATGCAAAGTTGTTGGTTTTAATTTAAAACCATTGAGGTAAATTTCTGCATCACTCGCATCACCGTCAAAATTACCCTCACTATCTACTCGCACAACTTGGATTTTAGATGGTAAATGCGGCTCTATTTTGGCAGAAATATCTACAGATAGAATAAGTTTCACGCTTAAAGATTACTTGTGTAGAAATGTTAGTGATTTGCCAGTGGAAATATCTTCACGGCGCAATACACGCTCTAGGACTCTTTCCCTGATTTCCACAAACTTGGGATTACCTCTGTCTCTAGGGCGAGGTAAATCTACTTTTTCATCGAGAACAATCCTTCCAGATTCTATTAGTACTACTCTATCTCCCAAAACAACAGCTTCTTCGACATCATGAGTCACTAGCAAGGCTGTAAATCCTTGTTCTCGCCATAAAGTTTCAATCAAACGGTGCATTTCGATTCGAGTCAAAGCATCTAATGCTCCTAAAGGTTCATCTAGTAATAATAAACGGGGTTCGCTGACTAAGGCTCTTGCTAAAGCTACCCGTTGTCTTTGTCCTCCAGAAAGTACTGCCGGCCATTCTTTTGCTCTGTCTTTAAGCCCAACTTGTTCTAATGCCCAATCAGCTTTGAGTTGCCAATTATCACCTTTCAAACCTAAGCCAACATTTTCCAGTACATACTTCCATTCCAGCAAGCGTGAGTCTTGAAACATCACCCTTACGGAATTTCTAAGCTGATGCTGTGGTTGTTCATCAAGTAACACTCCGCCATCAGTTGGTGTTTCCAATCCTGCAATTAGACGTAGTAGGGTACTTTTACCGCAGCCACTCCGTCCCACAATTGCGATAAATTCTCCTGATTTTGCTTCTAAATTTAATGAATGTAAAACCGTTTTATTCCCGAAAACCTTGACTAAATCCCAAACTTTCAAGTCTGTACCTTGTTGATGAACACTCACAAAAAAATCTCCTTTTTTGACTTATGAGTTAACTGTTATTTGGGTTTAGAATTAAATTTTAGTTATCACTTGACCAAAGCTAAATATAACTAAAAACTAATAACTAAAAGCCTTAATTAACAGTGCTGTAGTAGCTCAGACATTCCCCAATATACACCTGATAACTGATTAATTAGACACGGCGATAATTAGGGTTCCAAGCTAAAAACTTCGCTTCTAATGCCCTAGCAGCAGTATCTGCTAATTTACCTAACAAAGCATAGAGAATTAAACTTAAGACTACGACATCGGTTTGCATAAATTCACGAGCATTCATTGCCATATAGCCAATACCTGAATCTGCGGCAATTGTTTCTGCCACAATTAAAGTCAGCCACATAATCCCCAAGGCAAAGCGTAAGCCCACCAAAATTGAAGATAAAGACCCTGGAATAATAATTTGAGTTAACAATTCTTTTGATGTTAATCCGTAAACTTGACCCATTTCAATTAATCCCCGATCAACATTACGAATTCCATAGAAAGTGTTGATATACATTGGGAAAAATACTCCCAAAGAAGTCAGAAATAGTCTAGCAACATCACCGATGCCAAACCATAAAATCACTAGGGGAATTAATGCCAAATTGGGAATATTACGAATCATTTGAACAGAAGTATCAAATAGTGTTTCTGCGAGAGGAAAAACACCATTTATAAAACCCAATATTAAACCAATTCCTCCCCCAATTAGTAAACCTGTAATTGCACGGGCTGCACTAATACCAATATTGCGAAATAATTCTCCTGATATTGCCAACTTCATTGCTGTAATTACTACACCGCTTGGTGGTGGTAAAATTCTACTGGAAAGAATTCCCGTTTGTGCCAGTAATTCCCAGACAATTAATATCAAGATAGGTACTGCCCAAGGAAGTAATTGCTGCCCTGCTCTGCTTCTAAATAATTTATTGTTGAGTGATTGACTGCTCATGAGGCTCCTACAGAATTTACTTGTGGTTTTTTCGCTAAGTTATTGTTGGCAATGAATTCAGCAAACGGGCTGACAAGTTGTTCTGCCGTTGATGTGGGTTGATTATCTAAAGGTAAACGTGGGAAAAGTAGTTCTGCAAATCGATAGGCTTCTTCGAGATGGGGATATCCTGATAAAACAAAAGTATCTATTCCCAATTCTTGATATTCCAACATCCTGGCAGCAATAGTATCTGCATCTCCTACCAAGGCTGTACCCGCTCCACCCCGCACTAATCCAATTCCTGCCCAGAGGTTGGGGCTAATTTCTAAGGTTTCTCGACTGCTACCGTGCAGTTGGCTCATACGTCGCTGTCCTTCAGAATCAGAAGCGGCAAGAGCTTTTTGGGCTTGAGCGATCGCTTCTTCATCAACATATTGAATCAACTCATTGGCTGCATCCCAAGCTTGGCTCTCGGTTGGACGGGCAATTACATGCAAGCGTATGCCAAATCTGACTGTTCTTCCTTGTGCTTCTGCGAGTTTGCGAACTTCGGCAATTTTTTCCGCGACTTGTGCTGGAGGCTCTCCCCAAGTGAGATAAACATCAATATGTTTGGCTGCTACTTCTTTGGCTACGGTAGAGGAACCACCAAACCACAGAGGTGGGTAAGGTTTTTGTAGTGGGGGAAATAACAGTTTACCGCCTTGAATATTCAGGTATTCCCCCTCAAAGTCAATATTTTCACCACTCATAATCCCCCGCCAAACTGTGAGGAATTCATCAGTCAATTGATAGCGATCGTCATGACTCAGATGCAAACCATCTCCAGCTAGTTCTACGGGATCACCACCCGTAACTACATTGATTAACAATCGCCCATTCGATAGCCTGTCAAATGTTGCCGCCATTCTTGCTGCAACTCCAGGAGAGGTAATTCCCGGACGAATAGCAACCAAAAATTTCATCCGTTTAGTCACAGATATTAATGAGGAGGCTACTATCCAAGCATCTTCACAAAAACGTCCAGTGGGTAGTAATGCACCTGTGTAGCCTAAATTGTCCACTGCTTGAGCAATTTGTTGTAAATACTCAGCAGTAATAGTTCGTCCGCCAGTAGTAGTGCCTAAATAGCGTCCATCGCGAGTTGTGGGGATAAACCAAAGAACTTGCATAGTACCAAGATGTTTTATGAGTGAGAATTGGAGAAATAACTACTTTTTCTCGATAGATTTATCGTAGATTATAGCTAAGATATCACATCAGATTACGTAAATTACCAAACTAAATTTGCGAATCAAAAAAGGTATCTAGTAGCATGGTCTTTCAAGACTTAGAATCTAAAGGTGCTGCGGAGTGCGCCAACCCAAATTGGAGAATTATTACTATTGTGTTCAGGACTGGTAATTACATAAAAGTTTGGGGTGACACTGATATTGTCATTGAGCTTGAAGGTATAGAAAGCCTCGATGTGTAAAGAAGTATCTTTGTCTTCACGGGGTGCTGCTCCTGGTCTCGAGCGATAATTATTGCTAGTGACTTTAGGTGGTACACCCACAACAAAACCACCTAAATTACCTTTTTTAAATAAGTCTGGAATTCCCAAGGTAAGGGCACCATGAACTATGGTTGCGTCGTTATCACCACCACTGAGTTGATGGGCAAGTGTATAGCCAAACCAACCAGCGACATGAAACTTAGGACTAGTTTTCCAGTTAAATTCCAGTCCGAAATTATCGGATGCAGTAGCTCTTTGCTCAAATGGATTTCTGGCAAAAGTACTACCTGTACCACCTGTGAGGTTAAAACCAGTTGCATTCCCAAAGTATTTGCGGGCATAGCTGAGACCAACATCTAACTGACGACTGGGGGAGAAGGTGAGTTGAGCAATTGTCAAATTATTGCCACCAAAAACACCTTTACCACTTTCCGGACTACTAGCAAGATTATTATCTGCTATGTAACCAGCACTAAGTTGCAATTGGGGACTAAATTTATATGCAAAAGCTGCACCAGCACCTTCAAAACCAGGTCGATAAACTGTATGGTTGAATGTGGAAAAACGGGAAACAGCACCGCTTGCACCACCAACTAAGGGGTTTAGGGTTGGGGTAAAGACAACTGGTTGAAGTGCCTTAGCTCCTACCCAAACAGTGGCTTGTTTAGTTAATGGAAAACGATAATATAATCGCGCAAGCCCCAAAGAACCATCTGCACTACCCGTTCCCTCAACGGTAAAACGGGTCATGTGAGTTCCTGTAGTCGCTGCTAAGTTGGGAATCGTGGATGCTTGTAAACCAGTTGTCAGTTGGTCTTTGCCCGTAAAGCTTGTTTGTAAGTTCAGGTTAACGCGATAACCGGAAAATGTTTGAGTATCATCCTGAGTGTCGTTAGCAGAAGTATTATTTGCGCGATCGCCAAATGTATCGGCGATTAAAAATATTGCTTCGCCTTGGAGTTTGGTAGTTGTGGAGAATTGACTAGCTTCTATCTTGGCAGTTCGAGCTTCTAATAAATCAACTCTCCCACGCAAAGTGGTTAGTTCTGCTGCAAATTCTTCTTGCAGTTTTTTCAGGGTATCTAAATCTTCCCGCTTGACGAGATCAGCAGTGCTACTAGCAATGAGTTCATTGAGTCGCTCAAGAGCTGCATTTAAACCGGCAGCAAATTCATAGCGAGTCATGGCACGATTACCTTTGAAGGTACTATCTGCATAACCAGCAATCACTCCATAACGTTCTACAAGTGACTGTAGCGCCTGGAATGCCCAATCTGTAGGTTTTACATCCGATAACTGAGATACAGATGTAACTTGCCCTCCGATGTCATCAGTTTGTGAAATTTGAGTTTCTACTGTTGGATTGATTTGAGCAATTTTAGGAGCCAAATTTGGCGCTACATTTTCAACTAAGATGCTTTTTTGCTGTGTTAATTCAGGTGTCGTTTGTATTTCATCTGCATTTGCGATCGGAGAGAGAAGTAACACTCCACTGAAGAAAGTTGGGAGCGCTAGCAAATAATTCCATAAAACCTTGGGCATGAGTTATTTATTCCTCAGACAAATTGAAGATGGATTTTGGAAAAGCCTATATAAATGAGAGTTTCACAATCCAAAATCTTAAGTTGGATAATTTTCCGGCTAATTCCGTAAAGTTGCTCTCGTGACTACTAAATTTTTAAATTGCTTAGTATTAAGCAGCTTAGTATCAAGAAAGCAGAATGCAGAATTCTTTATTTTGAAATGTTCTGATGAAATCTAGCCGTACTTCTACTGACGGCTGTTCTAATAATTGTTTGCTGCTGCTCTCACCAAAAATTATCAACCCAGATATTTTTGCTAAAGCTATTTTTACCATTACAGTTAGCCAAATCATCAATTCGAGACTGTACAGAGAAAGC
The DNA here is from genome assembly GCA_004296455.1 of Calothrix sp. NIES-4101. Taxonomy (GTDB): domain Bacteria; phylum Cyanobacteriota; class Cyanobacteriia; order Cyanobacteriales; family Nostocaceae; genus Brunnivagina. The sequence continues at coordinate 134,393 of AP018280.1, read as the reverse complement.
AAGTAATATCTAAGCAAAAACATGAGAAGGCTTTACTACCGCGAGGAAATTCATCAACTTATCATGCGAACCTCGCACGATCGCGGCAGTCACTGCTGTTGGGTAACTCCCTGATGCTTTATCGGCTAAAAGTCGCTTGCTCTTGTTTGGGAGATTATTTGTTTTTAGCTTTTTGGCATCAAACAACGGTAAGTAGATTGATTTATCGTGTTTTACCTTAACATTGGATGTTGCCATATCTAGTTTTAAAACACAAGTACTCTTGTCATAGTTTTGAGACTTTGCTCGCAGATTATCGGAATATGTGATTGATTGAGATTGATACATTTCTACATATTATTGGGACTTAAACAAAAATTAAGCCCAAATGTAGCCTAAACTAGCTTTATAAGCGGCAAATACGTCGCGATTATGGGTCAACCAGTCGAAAAATCGATAAGACATAGCTGTTCTAAATGCTTCTAAAGCTTCAGTAAAGGTGTTCAAAGATTTATTCGCCCACCTACGTCTTAAGCCCCCTGTGAGTTGATGCCAAAGAATAAAAGTATAGGCACAGAATACCAAGATAAAATGCCGCATTAAGCTCCTTTTATCTCGAACTTGGTATTCTTTTAATCCCAACCACCCCTTTGCTTCTCTATAAAAAACTTCTACCCAATTTCTTTGAGAGTAGGTATCAACTATCCATTTTGGCGAAACAATTGAGGTAGAAATATTGGTGATAAAATAGTCTATATCAGTCGCTTCAGAGAAAGTCTCAGCATTCATAACGATAGCAATATTTCTCTTTCCCTTTAGTTGTGATATCTCTACTTCTCTGGTTACTACCCATACTGTTTTCGGCTTATCTAACTTCATCTCAATTTTGGTAAAAGCCTCTTTGGGTAAGCTTTGTGCTAATTCATCTAGCCTTATTGTTTGTTTAACATTCTCTGATACACTAATAGTTATTTTTCGATTTTTTGCTAATCCTCCCAAATACTTTAATTCTCTCTTTTCTAGCTCTAATAAGAAGGATGTGTTGTTGCCGTATCCAGCATCTATAAGTACGATTCCTGGTTGATACTTTCTCTCTATAGTTCTGTCGATTAACTTGATTGCCAGTTCCGTTTTTTTCTCAAATTCTGGATATTGTTTCCCTGATGGCAAGGAATCTGCGTGCTGATATAACTCTATATCTAATGGCAAGCTTTTTCGTCCATCATAAAGATGGGTTGTTACCACTACTATTTCATTATCTGTTTTACCAATTTCCCCAATGTACTGTCTTCCCACTCCCGAGGTAAAATTACCACTTTTTCTATGACCAGAATCATCAATTATCAAGCTAAATCCTCTACTAATTCTAGTTTGATTACACTTGTTCATGGTCTCTAATCGAAGTTCATTAACCTTGGAATCAGACCACGGTGCTTCAGTTAAAAAGTGATGTAATTTATGGTATTCAACCCCTATAGCGTTAAAAGCCATCTGAGAAAGGTTTTTTCTCTCGCTTTCCCCCAATAATCCTCCCAAATAATTCCTAAATCCTATTTTTTGGGCTTTATGAGTAAAAGCTTCGTCAAATCGTTGACACCATTTCTCAAAACACGGCGGCATTGCTGCGGGGGTTGTCTCTTTCATGGATGTTACTTTGACGTAAAAGCTATACTAGTAGCTCATTTTACCCGATTTTTCTCTCTTTTTTTGTTTAAGTCCCGTTATGTGCATTTATTCTGAAAACCAGAAATTTCCGAAATTGATGTAATTCACATATTTGACACCAAGATTTGTATCATTTTGAAAATAACTTCACAGGCTACTTGCTTTTTGCCGCTAACTATGAAAGACTTTATTCTTGTAGCAAGATACGGTAAATCAATCAAGTTTTAGTAGATTAGAAGGTAGAGATTCTCTTTTACAGTTAACTTGAGCGAATTAATTAGAAATAGACAGATGCCTGATATCTGTTGTTCTGCCGAATGAGGGCAGTGAAAAAGATTAGACTCTTGACCTGCGGCATCGATAGGGCGAGAACAGCCCTGAAGACTTTATCGATGGGAGAAGAATTATTCATGCTTAAGACATTGATAACCGATTTTGACATCACTCAAGAAGTTGATGTACTTGTGATTGGGGGCGGACCCGCAGGTACTTGGGCAGCTTGGAGTGCTGCATTTAGTGGCGCAAAAGTTGTTCTCGTAGACAAAGGATATTGTGGGACGACTGGATGTGCGGCGGCATCGGGAAATGGTGTTTGGTACGTGCCACCAGAACCAGAAGCGCGGGAAGCAGCAATGGCAAGTCGGGAGTCTTTGGGTGGATTCTTGGCAAACCGTCATTGGATGGAGCGAGTTCTAGATAAGACATACGCAAATGTCAACTTACTCGCAGAGTGGGGTTATCCTTTCCCCACAGATGATAATGGCAAATCCTATCGACGCAGTTTGCAGGGGCCAGAATATATGCGTCTAATGCGAAAGCAAATTAAGCAGATAGGAGTACAAATTTTAGACCACAGTCCTGCTTTAGAACTGTTGGTCGATGAGGATGGAGCAGTTGGCGGTGCGAGGGGAGTCAATCGTCAAACTGGGAATAGGTGGGAAGTGAAATCTCACTCCGTAATTATTGCCACTGGTGGTTGTGCATTCTTAAGCAAAGCCTTAGGCTGTAACGTCCTGACGGGGGATGGATACCTAATGGCGGCGGAAGCAGGTGCCGAGATGTCGGGAATGGAATTTTCCAATGCTTACGGCATCTCTCCCGCCTTTTCTTCAGTCACTAAAGGTTTGATGTATAGTTGGGCAACCTTTACTTACGAAGATGGTACGCCTATTCCGGGAGCCAGTTCGCGAGGGCGTTCGGCGATCGCCAAAACATTATTAGCGAATCAGCAAGTTTACGCCATTTTAAATCAAGCATCAGAAGAAATGCGATCGTCAATGCGTCTAGCACAGCCTAATTTCTTTTTACCCTTTGATCGTGCTGGGATTGACCCTTTTACACAACATTTCCCTATCACACTCCGTTTGGAAGGAACAGTACGTGGTACAGGCGGAATTCGGATTGTAAATGAGACTTGTGCCACTTCCGTGCGAGGTCTTTATGCTGCTGGAGATGCTGCCACAAGGGAACTAATTTGCGGTGGTTTTACTGGTGGTGGTAGTCACAATGCTGCTTGGGCAATTTCCTCTGGTTATTGGTCTGGTGAAGCAGCAGCAGAATATGCTTTGGATTTGGGCGACAAGGCAAATCAACGCCAGCTAAAAGCTATTGGAGAAGCAGCTTTGAAGTCAAAAACAGCACAAAAATCCACTTTAAAACCTGATGCAGTTATCAAAGCAGTACAAGCTCAAGTCTTTCCCTATGACCGGAATTATTTCCGTACAGAACAAGGATTATCTGAATCCTTGGTAACGTTACAAAGTCTCTGGGAAGAAATAGGTGACAGTCAGGTAGAAAATAAACAACTGATTCGGGCGCGAGAAACTGCGGCAATGGTTGCAACAGCACGATGGATGTATAGCAGTGCCCTAGAACGTAAAGAAACTCGGGGTATGCACAAACATTTAGACTATCCTAGGCTGTTGACTTTGTTGGTTTTAAGGCACCATTGCTTCATACAATAATAGTGTCGTTAATACTTAGCACATTCAAAGCCCATGCAGGAGTTTAAAAGCCCAGTTAGTAGATTAGCACGTTTGTTTCAGAAAGGTCGAGATAACTGGAAAGAAAAAGCACTATTAAAACAAAAAAAGATTAGAGCCTTAGAAATCAAGGTTAGAGATCTATTAGATTCAAGAGAAGAATGGAAAAATCGCGCGTTGATGGCAGAGTCAAAACTAAAAGAGTTAAACATTGAAGGAGATTTAGACGAAAAAAAGAGGAAATTCAAGTCGAAGCAGAAATCATAGAAGCTATGGAATTAAATGTGAAGGGTCATCATTATGATGCCAAAATAATTCAGCAAGCACTCTTACTTTTAATTGAATGTGGTATCAGTTTTAGAGGAGTAGAAAAAGTATTTGAGTTGTTTAATAATTATGAAGAGCAGGCAACTCCAAGTTTCAGTTGTGTGAGAAAGTGGTTGGCTCGGATTGGAATATATGAATTGACAAAAGAGAAAGAATATCGTGATGATTGGATATTTATTGTCGATTTGACATTAGAATTAGGGAAACAAAAAGCGTTGGTAATTTTAGGCGTTTCACAGCAGCATATTGAAGAAAATGTGATGAAGCAGAAAAGAGGGTTGGCGCATGAAGACGTGAAAATTTTCGGATTAGAAATTATGGATTCTACGAAAGGAGAGATTATAGAATCAAAACTAGAAAAAATCAGTCAAAAAGTCGGCGTACCAGTACAAATAGTAGCGGACAATGGTAGCGACCTAGCTCGTGGAATCAAGCTATACCAGCAAAATCACCCAGATATTATCTATACCCATGATGTGACTCATGCAATGGCTTTACTTTTAAAATACCAGCTAGATTCGGATGAGAGATATCAGTCATTTATTCAAAAATGTAATATCAGCAGACAAAAATTACAACAAACAGATTTATCATTTTTATCTCCTCCAACACAACGTTCTCAATGTCGTTTTTTTAATGTAGAAAGGTTGACAAATTGGGGGATTAAATTACTAAATTCTTCTCCAGACACTTTAATTAAATTAATGCCAGATTCTGACCCTTCGCTGATTACTCAGAAAATAGTAGATAAATTGGGATGGTTAGTTGACTACGAATCAGACCTAATTCAATGGAACCAAATGGTGTCACTCACACGAGGTGTTGAAACTCAACTCAAACAATCAGGAATTAGTCATAAAACTCTCGATTTTTTTGAACAAAATAAAGTTATATTTGATGATAATTCTCTCCAGAAACTTCAACAAAGTATTTTGGGTTATTTGTCTGTTCAATGCCGAAAAATTAAAAACCAATCTACTTTTTTAGCTACTTCTGATGTGATTGAGTCATTGTTTGGAAAATATAAGCAATTTTCCGCGCGCTGTCCATTTAAAGAAATGGGTCAGATGCTGCTAACCATCTGTTTATCTACTATGAATCTGACGACAGCTTTGATTAAAAACGCACTTGAAACAATTAGTTTTTCAGACGTTGAAGCATGGCTATCTGAAGTTTTTGGTCAATCCACACTATCAAAACGAAAAACGTTGTTTTCAGGGGATTGTGACGACATTAAAAGTGCATGAACTTTTACCATGTCAAAAGGCACAGAGTCAACAGCCTAGGTAGTGCCCACCTTTCTAGAATTAGAAGGAACTCAACCACATTAAATCCCTTGTTTTCCCTCTAAATTTCTGAGTTGGCAACTCTGTAAAAGTCCCCCAGGGTTGCTGCTTTTCCCGCCGAATTTTAACAGTTGATTTATCGTCGCTTTTTGAAAAGTATAGCTATTTGGACTTGGTATCGCTCAACAAATAACTCACTCTATTTTTCAAATCACTTAACTAAATCAAGCTTTCTACTCCCATAGTCACAAGGTAGGAAGTTAGCACTCCTTACCTAGATGACTTTTCTTAAACAGACATGCAGCAATATTAGGCTTCGATTTTTCTATCTCCTCCAATAGGGTGGGTAATTCCCACCTATTTATTAAATTCAAAACATCAATACATTCACGATATATCACGATATAAGTGGGTATTGAAAATTAATTGCACATGACGATTATGGGCAGAGCGCAGTATTTGCAATGGTTTGGGATTTTCAAATACCACTTATATTTATGCAGGCAATCATTACTTAACCCACAAAATATTTGCAATTCCAGTTTTTTTAACACTCAAATATCAATTATTCTCGAAAGGACATATTAGACAAATCATGCATTTTTTAAACAAAAATAAAGACCCTTTGAAGCCAAAAAAAATAACTCGCCGTTCCATCCTATTTGCCATTGGTTACAGCCTAGTTATATCAACAACTTTATTAGGCTGTGGCACAAAGGTAAATACCAATTCAGAACAAGCAGCTTCATCTAATAGTACTGAAGCGGCCAATACAACCTCTACCAAAAGTAATGAGAAGCTGGTAAGAATTGTACGTTCTAAACAATTGACTGCTCTTGCATCTTTAGAAAAAAAAGGTACTTTAGAAAAACGATTAGAGCCTCTGGGTTATAAAGTAGAATGGCCTGAATTTGCTGCCGGACCACAGCAACTAGAAGCATTAAATGCAGGTGGACTACATATTGCATCTACCGCAGAATCCCCTCCTGTTTTTTCGCAGGCAGCAGGAGCACCGCTTGTATACTTAGCAGCTAATTCTTCTGATGGTAGATCAGTTTCACTATTAGTCCCAAGTAATTCTACTGTTAAAAGTGTGAAAGATTTAAAAGGTAAGAAAATTGCCTTTCAAAAAGCATCAATTGGTCATTATTTAACAGTTAGAGCTGTAGAAAAGGAAGGATTAAAGCTAACTGATGTAGAGTCAATTTTTCTTCCACCTCCTGATGCAAATGTTGCATTTAGCCAAGGAAAAGTGGATGCTTGGTTTATTTGGGAACCATTTGTCACTAGAACTGAACAAAAGAAAATTGGTCGCATTCTAATTGATGGTGGTAATGGTTTACGAGACACAAATAACTTTTATTCGACCACACGCAAGTTTTACCAAGAAAATCCAGAAGTTGTCAAAATATTTCTCGAAGAACTACAAAAAGAACAAAATTGGGCAAAAAATAATCCTAAGGAGTTAGCACAATTACTTGCACCTGTCACTCAGCTTGATATCCCGACGCTGGAAAAAATGCACTCTAAATATGATTTTTCTTTAGTTCCAATCACTGACAAAATTATTAACAAACAACAGGAAGTAGCTGATAAATGGTATAGCCTAGGTCTAATACCTAAAAAGGTAAATGTCAGAGATGGATTTTTAACATCTGAAGAGTATGCAAAAATTACTCCCCCAGAAGTACAAGCACAGAAATAATCAGACTTTAAATTTTTAATTTCTGAGACTAGCAAACAATTAAAAATTTTGAGGAAATTATTATGCCTACTATTGCTAAAGTAGATTTTCAAATTACTCCATTAGATGCACCTTTAGGAGCAGTAGTAACTGGACTCGATGCGAGTCAACCAGTTGCACCAAAGAGAATTTTGCAACTAAAACAGGCTTTGCGAGACTATCATATTTTAATCTTTAAAAATCAGCAGCTTTCTGATGAGCAGTTGTTAAATTTTTCCTTCTATTTTGGCGCGCTCTTTGTCCCACTTGATGAAACTCCAGTGCTAGCTTCTAAACCAGGAGAAACTCCGCTCATAATCTCTGTGTCAAATGTTGATGGTGGTTATACAGGTACAGGAGAATTAACTTTCCATTCAGATCACAAATGGACTCCTTATCCTTCTAGTGGTTCGCTACTCTATGCTGTAGAAATACCTTCTCAGGGTGGAAATACTTATTGGTTAAATACAAATTTAGCCTACGAAACGTTAGATATAGCGACTAAAGAACGGATTGCAGATTTACAGTTAATTACTTACAATCCATTTTTACAAGATAGAAATGTACCTAGAAATTTGTATCGCTCGAATAAAAGTATTCCTTTAATTAGTCCTGTTTTCCCTCATCCATTGGTTCGTACACATCCGGAAACTGGCAAAAAACATTTGTATTTGGATGCTGCTACTGAAGTAGAAGTCGTAGGTTTAGAAGCAGAAGAAGGAGCAGTGTTGATTGAGCAATTGCGTCAACATTTAAATCAAGCACAGTTTTACTACCAACACAAATGGTCTATTGGGGACATTGTCTACTGGGACAATCAAGCAACTGTGCACTACCGTGAAGCCTTCCCTGCCAATGAGCGACGGGTACTCAAGCGGGTAAGTTTAGCTGGTAGTCGTCCTTTTTAGAGTATCTAAGTTTCCTATAATTTATAGATTTTGCCTATGATTTTGTCAGTGTGAAACGCAAATATTTTCAGCTACATATATAAAAATTGCTGTGTTTTTTGAATCATCCAGGCAATCTTCATCTCTCTATAGGTTAATAGCGATCGCATTAAGAAACTGCGATCGCTTTTTCTTGTTCAGAATTTTAATTTTGTCTAACCAATTAGCTCTAAGCGGTTTTCAGGTTGATTTTTGCTCCGATTTTATAAGAATACTGGGAATAGACATGAAAAGTAGCATAATTAGGTTTATGCTTTTGGGATATTGCGTCATTATCAACGTCGTTGCACAGGTCGTAAGACCAAACACTCGGTTTGTTGTTCGCCTCGCCATCATTTTTGTAGTTCATAAATACTATTTATTGGTGATGGACTTCGTTACTGTCTTCTTCCCACAGGGTAGTAGTATCGCCCCATTTGCCAAAATACTCAACCCACCCTAGATAACAATTTGGGGAATAACTGGTGGTTTGCGTCCAAAATATATAGTTCATAAATACTATTTTATCGCTGGTGGACACCAACAACACTTCGAGAAACCTCAGTGACCACACGATTTTGCCATTTTGCATAAACCTCACCTCGTCCATCTTTCGGCTCAACAAACTGGTATACCCGTTCCCGTTCTCCCCTCGCTCCAAATCGCCCGACGTAGGTTAAGCTCAACCCTAATTTACTCAATAGGGTTTGAATAATCGCAACACAACTCATCTTCTCAGACACCGAAACCCTCAAATAATTGCGAATAATATGCCGATGCTGCACCGCAGTAGCCTTAAGATGTTGCAACTCCACATCGGAACCGCGAAACATCACCCCAGGCGTGAGAAAATAGCGAATATTCAAATCTTCCAATAGCAAAACCAAGGGTAATAACTGCCCACGATTAAAATCAGGCTTCCAAATGGCATTCTCCCCTACTTCTATTTGAGTTTTTGCCCGGTTGCGATCGCGCTCCATAAGCTGTTCCCGTCCGACGGTCAGAAAATAATGCAGCCGTAATTGGGGATACCACCCGCTATCATCCTTCTCAACAAGCCCAGGTGTCACCTCAACCCCGTAACGCTCTTTGAGTAATGCTTTCCGTTCCTGATGTCGCTCGGTTTTAGTTTTAGCTTTTTTATCCTGCAACTTCTTAAATTCTGTGTCGGAGATATTTTCGGATTGTGCGATCGCCCGACATTCCTCCAAATACAATTCCTTGGAAGCGGTTTTTACAGAATCATACACCCCACAACATTCTTCGTCTGGAACCTTATTCGCATCGAGAACTTGATAACCATCCTCCTCCAGACCCTGCACCACAAATTCCCGATAACACCGCATCTGAGCATTAATCACACAAGCCCGTTTCGCCCAGGTTTGTAACGATTCGGGCTGAAAATTCTCATCGATGCTGTAATCTGCATTATCAGCCTGCGATAACAAGGTAATATTTGCTTTTGCTGCTGCATGTTGACTGGCTAACAGCACACCAACTGAGGTGGAGCCATTGCCAACAAAACCAATACCACTACTTCTTACCCAGATGTGGCGATCGACCGTTTCTCTCACCCTCGCTAACATCTGTCGCACCGAATTTGCTGACTGCACACCCTGAAAAATCCCCCACACTGCGGAAAAATGACCTTTGATATCGATCGATACTCCCGTCTCCAAACTCGGCGACGCAATCACAAGGTCATATTTAACGAGAATTTCGTTGAGATGGGCAATGCAACCGAAAGCTGGGTGAGATGGATCGGAGACAGATTCGCTATCGATTCGTAAAATCCTCAAATCTGGGAATTTACGGCGAAATCTCTCCTCTAAGGCTTGCGTTCCCCATTTCGATTTGGCTTTTTGGGCGGAACAACACAGTAAATGATGTCCTCCTTCGGGAATTGCTCTATCCAGGGTAAACGCATCTAAATAGCCAAAATATTGGCAAAATAAGCTTTTCCAATGAGAAAAAAATATGAATATGGTATCGAATATTTTTAATCAGAAAAAATGATTTAACATCCAATATTAATTGAAAAAGATGCAAGTATTTATCATTAAAATTACATCAATAAATATCATAAATATGAATATACTTACGAATTTAATGTATTATTTAAATAATTATTTTGAAGGCGAGATAAAATTATTTGTTGAATAAGCTAACTAAATATTCATTATCCCAACCAGCTTTTTTTCGCTTATTATTGACTCCAATCTTTGATGATTTCTCTTGGGTTATAAGACTGTGGGCAATATGCCTTAAAACGGCAAAATTAGCTGGAGCATTATCTTTACGTATTCGAGAATCATCTTCGTGAAACTGAACATCCAATACCCAATGTAAACAATTCTCTATCTGCCAATGGCTACGTATTGCATTACTAAAAAACTCTGCATTTCGGTCTATACTCATAATATAATAACGACTTTCTAACTTAGTTTTACCATTTGCAATTCTCAAAGTATCAACCTTTCCAATACTGTATAGATTTGCCCATGCATCTTTGAGGTCAAGAAGATGTCCGACATTATTTAACACGCTGTAATACCTAGTAACTATTCGTCCGTGACTCTCATCAACCAAACGATGCTCTGTATGCTGATATTGTTGAAATTTAGAAATAATTGCATCTTTAAATAAAGCTTCTACTTGATTATACAAGTTTTTTTGATTCTTCTTAAGTGCAATAATATAATCTGCTTCTTGCTTGACAATTTGTTTAACAATTGATTTTTGACAACCCATTGCATCGATAGAAACAATACAGCCTTTGAGAGATAATAGTTTAATCAATTCTGGAATCGCTGTAATTTCATTTGATTTATCATCAACTTTTAATTGACCTAAAACTAATTGCACATTTGTCGCCCATGCACTAATCATATGTATGGCAGCTTTATCTTGACTTTTATCATATGAATGGCGCAGGGTTTTACCATCAATTGCAACAACTTCTCCCGAAGTTAATTTACTAATTGACTGAATCCAATTAATAAAACTTGATTGAAATTCCTCTGGATTGATACGAGCAAAAACACGAGCAAATGTATCGTGTGAGGGGATACCATTCGGTAACTTTAAAAATTTTTTTAACCACTGTTGCTTGGCTTTCCCATATTCTTCTATTTCACCCCATGTATCTGCTCCACAAACTACAGCACAGATTGCAATTGTAAAGATATCCAGTAAGCTATGTCGTTTTGTGCGTTCTACTCTTGGATCTTTTACCGAATCAAAGTGGTCTGCGATCGTCAATTTTGGTTTCAGTTTCATCTCAATATTTTCATTTCTTCAGATTCTATAGAACTGAAAATACCATTGCACTGACACTATTTTTCTGCTATTGACGCTCTTTCAAGATTTCTGAAAAAGGCAACTTTGTCGAACAATAGTAAATATACTGCAATAATTACTGATTTAGTGTCATAAATAAAACTTCTATCTCTAATAACAAGACATTCTAGAAAATTCATAAATGTAATACTTAATTACTAAAATGATTTGCTTTTATGAGTCAAGTAAGCTCTATTTATTTTAAATTCACTAATAAAGCTTTTTGTCAATACTTGTGATGTTTTTTTAGATGCGTTTCCCCTGAACTTAATGGCGAGTGTTTTCAACAGTTCCTGGACTGGCTATCTGTGCAACGCCGGTGATGATTACGCTATTTTACAGATTGATCAAGCACCTGCTCATACAAGTTCAAAGCTCTGTTGGCCAGAAAATATTATTCCTCTGTTTCAACCAGCATCAGCTCCTGAACTCAACCCGATTGAGAGACTTTGGCAACTCCTCAAGAAACCACTCAAAAATCAACTTTTCTCTTCTTTACAAGCTTTACGCGATCGCATTCAAGAAATATTCGACCAACTTACACTTGAGCAGGTAATTTCTATCTCTTCCTATAACTTTATTCTAGAAGCTCTTTTCTATGCAGCTTATTTTGATCAATCATGTACCAATCTTTTGAGAGTACGAGAATTCTGTTTCTTGCAAAATTGGATGCTCACATCGTGATTATCTATACACTTTGGAAAATCAGGAAATTGAGTTTATTCACCACCATCGCTGAAAATAATATTGTCACTACGTATCCAGCCAATTGCTCCCGATCTTGGGAACTTCACTTTGCACCAGTTAAGTCCTCTACCCCCTCTATCATTATCTTGAACGCATTGTAAATTTTGGACGCGATCGCCACCTAAGCCATAGCCTATAATACGTGAGTTAATAGTTGCTCTTGCACGTAGGTTAATTCGTCTTGCACGACCTCCAGCTAGTCTCACCCAATTAGTTCTGGCGATTAGATCAGGTTGCTTTGACTCTGTGAACGAGGAAGGATTGGAAGGTGCTAACACATAATTAATTGCTGGTGCTTGTGCATTAGGGATGTTTGCTTTGGCTGGAAAAGCTGTAGACATCGATACTAAAGATAAAACAGTGGCAACAAGTGATGTTTTAATTTTCATGATTTTTGTCTCCTAAATATTTACAAATCCAACTCTAGATAGCCTGAGTTAAACCCTAAAAATTCTGGTTTCACGGATATCTGCATCTGAAAGGAATCAATTCTTCCAGTAAATTAAAAATTAAATTTTAATCTTTGCTTTATGCAGCAATCTGGACTCGATATTTTCTAGGGATAGACCTTCTAAAATCCAAAATATCAGTCGATACTAGAAAACTTTGTGACCTACTGAATATTTTTACTTGTTAAGAATCATACAATTCTTAGATAGAGTCAAATTTCCCATGTTTTCTTATTTACTTCAAGTGCAGATAAATCAGTTAAGCTACTTATAGCCAGAGTCTTGCCAAGTGAGTAATCAAGCTGCATTATTTACATAAGATAAAGTTTTTGATGTATCAAACATTATTCCTAAATTGTGGTTTTGGTAAAAAATAACTCTACTACGGAAAGCCCTCTTTATTTTGGCAAAGGTATTGAAAGAGGCGTTCTGACTTGCCTTCGCCATGTGTAACGTGGCGAATGTTTTTGAATTAACGATTAAGGACAACCCCTCATGAACCGACGACTGACTCATTTTTGCTCATTCACCCTGCTCACTGTTGCGGTTGTTATCACCAGCAGTAGTGCAGGCGATGGCGTGACCCCTAATCGTGCCAAATTTGGTGCGGCATGGAAAACCGTTGACTGCAAAACCTTTGAATTACCTGCCACCGTTGCTGCCCAGTCGGATTGTGGTTACGTTACTGTCCCAGAACAGCACGCCCAACCCCAGGGACGAACCATCCAACTCGCTGTCGTGCGCACCCGCAGCACCAGCAAAGCCCCTGCTGCCGATCCCCTGTTTGTCGAACAGGGTGGTCCGGGTGACTCAACCATCGGCATTATTGTCGATTGGGCTTTGCCGACATTGCCCGAACTACAAGCTTTGTTAAGGAGCCGTGATTTGATTTTCGTAGAGGAGCGGGGGACACGGTATTCCAAGCCTTTCCTTTCCTGTCCAGAGATGAATGCTCACAATATTGCTGTGGCCAAAGGGGAGAAAGCGTACACTGATCCGGGCTGGTTCAAGGCGTGTAACGATCGCTTCAAGGCTCAAGGGATTAACCCCAACGCCTTCAATACCCGCGAAAATGCGGCTGATGTGTATTTTGTGGCAGAGACCTTAGGCTACCCGCAATTTAACTACTATGGCGTCTCCTACGGCACACTGCTGGGGCAATATGTCATCGCTCAGGCGGACAAGCACAAGGCAAAACTGCGCAGCGTGATCCTGGATGGCGTGGTTAGACCGGATATTGATTTTAACCTGGCGGCGGGCCACACCATAAGCTATGCCCTGCGAAATCTGTTTCACGCCTGCGCCCAAGATCAACAATGCAGCCAGGCCTATCCCAACCTGGAACAGAAATTTCTGGCGATCGTCGATCAACTCAACCAGAAACCGGTTCCCCTGACCCTGTCCATTCCCTCCAGCAAAAAAACAGTCGTTACCCAACTCGATGGCAATGCCTTTATCACTGGCCTCGAATCTTATTTAGCCCGACCCTATTCCGGTAACACAGCCCGTGGTACTTCTATACCCAAGTTCATCCAGGCTGCGAGCCAGGGCAACTTTGGTTGGATTGCAGAAAAACTTTCAGAGAATCTGGAAAGTATCGAAGCGAAAGGAATGTATCACACCGTCCTCTGTGCCCGGGCGAAATCGTTGCAAGTCACACCCGCCCAAGTGCTGCCGCCGCCCTATCCACAACTCATCCCCTTGGGCATCCGCGAAGCTGAAGCGGTGACAAAGGTCTGTGATGTTCTCCAGGCCGATCTGAAACCGCCATTTGTCTACGAAAATCCAGAGATTCCCACCCTGGTATTGAATGGCGCTTACCCCGGATTTCTCACAAGTGAGAAAAAATGCTTGCATTAGCCAAATTTAAGATGATTTAATTAATACATCATCAAAATACCTCCAGAACGTGGGCAACTCCAAGTAAGGACCGAACCAATCAAAGATATATACAATACATTAAAAGTAGCTAATACTGAAACAACTGAGTTCTAGAAATAAAAATTGATATGCCAATTCAGGGGTTTAAATCAAGTAAAATAACCCTAAAAACCAGCTATTAAAAATCAAAATCAGTATGAATTAAATTAGGTCATTATCAGCCAGGGCAAGGTAATTGAGATAAACTCTTATAAACCATTGCGAAAATCTCTTGATAAGGACAGGCACTACTAATTGCGATTAAAATCCGTCTTTTACTAATGGTAATGACAGCTCCTAACTTCAATAATTTTGTGCGTATAGTCTCAACAGTTGCATTTTTGAATTCCGTCTTTGCTAAACATTGTTCTCGTAGAGCATTCATCAAAATATAAGCAATAGACGCCAACCACAAACGTAATTGATTTCCTTCAAAAGTATGGGTACTTGTTCTATCACTATGTAACCCTAGCTTTTGTTCTTTTAAACAATTTTCCATATTCCCGCGCGGGCAGTACTTTTGAGTATAAAGTCGCCCTGGCGGGATTTTATTAACAGGGAGCGAAGTGACTACAAAGCGAGTATCGACTTCTTTATAGCTATATTCAACTTTGGCGACAACACGACGATGACGGCTCCAACTATCTAGAGTTTGGTAGTCAAGAGAGCAATACCAAACTGAGTTATCAACAAATACTGCTGCGTCCTTCTTTAAATCTGGTGATGGAGGAAATAAGGTTTCAAAAAACTCGACTATATGTTGAATTTTTCCTGAGTATTCTTGGGATGCACGATACTGAATTGACTTAGTTGCTTGGAGTAGCCTATTATTTGGAGCCAGTCCCAATACATAATCAATTTCAGTTTGAGATTCACACCAACTCATTATATCTTCTCTCGAATAAGCACTATCTCCACGAATAATAATTTTCACATCTTTCCATCGTGAGCGGATTATTTTTATTACTCTTTGTAATTCTCCTAATCCTCCTTCCGCCGGGTCAACATTAGACGCACGAAGTTTTGCCGCTAGTATTTGTTTACCGCAGAAAATATAAAGTGGGGCATAACAATATCCTCTGTAATAAGGATTAAAAAATGTTTCTTCTTGATTACCATGAACTAAATCATCGGTAACGTCTAAATCCAAAATTATCTGTCGTGGTGGCTTTCGATAAGATTCTAAAAATAGCTCAACTAAGAGTGTTTCTATGGCTGATGCATCATGTTCAATACGGTGATATCGACTATCTGCTCTTGAAGAGACATCTTCTGGACAATGTTCGAGGCGATTTAACGTACTTTTTCCGGCCAGAGTAATTGGTTCTTGTTCTAAATTAATTGCTTTTCCTACTGCCAGTGCGAATATCGCATCATGGCGTAGAGTTTCGTGGTCATTTATGTCTTCATAGCCCATGATTAGACCATATATTCTTTGTGCAATGAGGCTATTAACCGGATGCAGAATTTTATTTGGGTCTCGGTAGTCTTTGAAACATGCTGCCAGCCGTGATGTTATCTCTCTTTTTTTGTCCAGTTCCGCAATTAATGTTAATCCTGCATCCGATGTTACAGCCTCACCCTTGAAATTAACTATAACTGGACATGACTTTACTTGTTCAAATCTGAACTGTTCCGGGATACAATTGTTTTTATTTGGGGTCATACTTCAAACTGCTAGGATACTTGTGCAATATAGATTTTGGCAGTTTTTGACCCCTATTTTCTCATTCTTTGTGAGAAATCCGGGTTACGACCCAGTCACACCCCAACCCTACGGGGAAGCCGTAGCCAGGAACTTAAAAACCGCCTATGTTTACACCTTCCCCGGTCTCGGGCATGGGTCGTTATTTCCGCCGCGGGGTATGCCTGCGGCAACCTGTGTGACTCAAATTGCCGCCGACTTTCTGGCTAACCCCAAGCAAGCGCCCAACAGCAGTTGTCTCTCCCAGATCAAGCCGCTCTTTGTGGTGGAGTAAACCTGCTTTTTGTATGAACGTTGCGCGATCGTCTTAATCAGCAATTAAGTTAATGACAATCCTTCGGACACTTTCGCTGAGTCTCGCCCTCATCCCCCAGCCCCTTCTCCCTTTAGGGATGGGGTGGATGTCAATCAATCTCACCTGTGAAATTTCTGTGAGGAGAACTTGACTCTATCTGTATATTGGTGGAATCGGTGTTGTAGGTGATCCATTGTGGTCTACCGATCTGGATATTGTTTGCTGCAAATGCCTGTCGCACCCGCAGACGAAATTCTCGCCCTACTATCCACTGCTGCATGGGTGTTGTCTGAATCCATACCCGCATTAGCATTCCCGTGTGGGACAGATCATCAATGCCTAAGACTTCCGGTGGATTGGGCATGAGTTCGCGCCATTGCGGTTCGTTGTAAAGTTGTTGTGACACCTGACTCAAAACATTGATAACCTGCTGGGGATCATTGCCATAATCTACCAAAATAGAAAAATCTACTCGTGACCAGAGGCGTGTTAAATTGCTGGCATCGGTAATGTTGCTATTAGGAATAGTGATGAGTTTACCTTCGGAATCTCGTAGTTGAGTTACACGTAGGTTCAGATTTTCCACCAGTCCGCTTTTATCTCCAATCTGAATCACATCTCCCACCGCAAATTGATCCTCTACCAAAATGAGGCATCCGTTGACCATATCTTTAATCAGACTTTGGGAACCCAGAGAAATTGCGATACCGATGACAGCACCTCCTGCCAAAATTGAGCTAGTGGGCACGTCAAATACGCTTAGGGAAAAAACAATACCTAGCATAATGAAAACAAAGGTGATTAATCCTTTTAATGCTCCAGAAACCGTTGCAGCTCGCAGGGCTATTCGTTGAGTTTCACTCAAAGGTAGATAGGGATGTGTTGTCCAGGCATGGGTGAGGCGATCGATTAAGCTTTTGCCGATGCGAATGGCAAGACTGATAAAAAACCAAATAACTAGCAGGAGAAGGGGAGCGGCGGTTGCCTCTATTGCCCATCTCATGAGAAAAGGAACGCGAGACATAATGACTGCAATTCCGATATACCATAGCAGTATAAACACCCAAAACAACACCCAGTTGAGAAAGGAATAGATGTCGAGCTGGCGTTTGAGACTAAATTGCTGCTGAAGGAGCGCTAAAAACTGCGATCGCTGGTGAGTAATTGCTTCTGCCTCCGTTTGACTACTCTCTAGTATCTGAGTCGGAGATATTTCTGCATCGAACTGGGCAGCAGTAGTATCTTCTGAGCCAGCTTTAGATTCTAGATGGCGAGTTTGCAGCGCTTCTTGTTTCCGAATTAGGGCTTGCCGCAAGAACCACAGCACAAAACTACCCAACAGTAGTCCGATCGCAATTTGCAGAGACTGCCCAATACGTTGTAGTAACACAGGGCGTGAGAAAAGCTGGTCAATGCGCTCCACTTCCACCTGTAATATTTGCTGCCATTCTTTCGCCAATTCCTCTAGAGTTTTGCCATGGTAGTCAGCATCGGGTTCCGTCAGCGTTACTAACTTTAATGGACGTGACGTTTGATCGTCACTGAGTTGGAGGATGGAGCGGTTATTAAGGGTAGCAATGGAAACGATGGGTGTTTGTTTGGCTTTGATGGCTCGATGGAATAGTCGCCTCAAACGTTGTCTAATTTCTTCAACACGTACCTCCACTGGTAGGCTCTCCTCCGTTGGCTTGTCCCGATTAAAAACAGTGGGGGAGACAACTTCAAACAAAAATTTATTATCTAAAGGTGAGAGCACCATTGCAATTTCATATACACCGAGGCGAGTGACACCGTCGGGCGGCTGACGCGGATCGTCGGAAGCTGCGGTTGGTAATGAAGGTAGTTGACTGTGGGCGATCGCACTCCAGCCTATGACTAGGGCGATCGTTAACAGGCTGGTCAGCAGAAACCGAATTGTAAAATGGCGTAAGTGATTAAAAAAGAGCATAAATATTGAGAATTACTGATCAACTGGAGTAGTACCAACAATCAACAACTGTTCTTCCCACACAGCGAACAGCGTTAAATCCATAAGTTTTTGCCTGTATTGTTTGTATGGGTTAATTGGAAGGGTTAGCTGAACGTTAGTGGGCGATTAGCGTTGAACCGATCGCCCACTCCAGGATTTGTTTACTTCACAGGTGGCAGTACAAACTTAGGTTTCAAAGTTTCCCTACATTCTGCATTGGGAGGACGAGAGGGATTATTCACAAAAGCAGCTCCAACATCCTTCGCACACTGGGAAAAGAGCAGCACACCATGTCCTGCCTTGGGAAATTCTAAATAGGTGCCATTGGTTAATCCCGCCATCGCCTGTTTGCCAACTGTAGAATTCGTTTGGATGTCATAGCGCCCCTGAAGCACTAGGGTCGGAATCGTGCTTTTTAACACTTCGCTGTTTTTGGCTGGGGCAGGCTCAACTTGCCAAGACTTACAGAGGGCATAGGCTTGCCTAGCAGCTAGTAAATTTGAACGTCCTAACTCTGGCATTTCCATTTGCTTGGCGTTGGCTTCAGTCTGAGCCGGGTTGCTAGGGGGAAGCAAATCTTGGCAGTCAAAACTCCGAAATGTGCCACCTGGTGTTCCATTATCCAGCAGTTTGGCTTCACGGAAAATGGTGCCGATCACCTCATAAATATGACGTATTTCCGCATCCGTCTTGGTTTGTAGGGGCTTGGTTAGAGCCTCAACCTGCGATTTTGGGAAGATTTCCGCAATTGTGGCAATCAAGGTTTTGCGATCGCGTAGCATTCCGCTTTGGTAGCCTACACCGTAGAAATTACCACGAGTAACGGTGCGTTCCTTTTCCGGCAAGCTGTCAATGACATTCAGCACTTGTTTGACCCATTGTTGGGAAGGTCGTCTCGATTCCAAAAATTTAGCCCTCTCGGACAATAGCTTGCGGGCTTGCTTTCTCAATTCATCACCTTTAGCCATTAGTTCTTGAGGCGCACCAATGGGGATTGTCTTCGGTGCGGGTGTAGTGAAAATTTTGCCAGAGGCAACACCTACATAGGTAGTGGTCACGCCCTTCTCCAATTCCGATATCATCAGGGGTAGATACTCAGAGATTCTATAGTCCTGATTCATCTTGCGAATTAAAGCCTCAAATGCCTGTACCGTGACACTTTCTGATGGCTTATTTTTGTCATTAGATGGGATTGGAATTGGTTTTTTGTCTAGTGCCTTCAATAAAGCGATCGTACGTGCCTTGAGATTGGGATAAGCTCTATTGCAATCTTTATCCTGCTGGCAATCCTCAATCAAATTCAACGTTGACACTTCCAAATCTCTAACAACAGCTTCGTACTTTTTAACTTGGGGTGGGATGGTCGAATCTAGAACAACACTACGGATACGCTGTGGATGGTCGCGCATGACTCGCATCCCCAGGTACGTGCCATAGGAAATACCGTAGAGATTAATTTTGTCATAGCCCAGGGCAGAAGCCAAATTTACCACATCTCTGGCATTATTTGTGGTGTTGTACTGGTTGAGGTCAGCCCCATAACCCTTGATAATGCTATGACACAGCGCATAAACAGCGAGAGCTTGACCGTCGGGATCAACAATTGGATCTTTGAATTTTTGAGCAAAGGCTGCATATTTTTTCGCCAATTCATTACCAGGCGCATTAATCACTTTTTCCAGGATAAAAGCCGTGGGGGAACAAGCCAAATCCCCAGAATATTGGGAGCCACGTTGATCAAATAAAATCACATCACGGCTCTGGCGTTGTTGCGTGTATAGGGGAATCATGAATGATAATGCGGATATATCGCTGCCACCGGGACCACCATGTAAAACGACAACAGGATCAGGTTGGGGTGAAAGGCTTTTACTCCGCAGTAGCGTGTAGGTTAACTCGACTTGTCTCCCCGTTGGCTTGCTGTAATCTTCGGGAACAGCGACGACACCGCAAATAATGGTTTTACCTTCGACTTCTTCAGGGTCTGGCGGTACTGGGCAAGGAATTTTAGTGGTGCGGGGGACAGAGGACTTCAGGGATGCATCCTGGGCTATGACTGAGGAATGTTTAACGGGAAGAGCGATCGCTAAAGCAAATAGCAGACTGAACAATTGACAAGTTTTTATTTTCATAGTGTGGATGGCGATAGTAGGGTATCTATGAATCTCTTTGCCGGGAATTTTTGATCTATTGACCAGGAACCAGTGCGGCTTAACGAACACTTGGCACTGAGTGATTGATTTTCGTAAATGTGGCGATGGTTGCATCCAGATTAGGAGTTTTACGGATACGAGTTGCCTGTTCATAGGCATAACCAACCGCCAATATGTCTGCTTCTCCCAAATACCGACCTACAAACTTGATGGCTTCAGGTTCTCCTTCGGGAGAAAAACTACTGGGTACTGTCAAAGCAGGAAAGCCCGATGTCGAGTGAGCAAACATGGTATCAACAGGTACAACTAACACACTGATATTGTTTGTTTTCAGTAGCTGATTTAAACTATTGGTTGCCGTATTTTTCAGGCTTGCTTGTCTGGCAGCATATTCTTTGGCAGTAATGGCTGTGTTTTGAGACCTTTCAATTGATCTTTGCCCATAGGGAATCCGATTGCTGGAGTCAGCTTTATTGATCTCGATAATCTTGGCTAGTGAGTCCACAGGTACACCCTTAGCTTGAGCTAAAAAGCTATTCAGGTCGTTTTTAAAGTTGTATTCCAAATCCGGGTTTGAAACCTGGGTTAGGTTCTCCTTTGGCAGTTTGCTAGCGACAATTTCTACTACCTTGATTTTTTGCTTGCGGAGGGCGGCGATCGCACTTTGGACTTGCTGATTTTTCGCGGCGTACAGTTGTGCTGCATACTGTCGCAGTAGCTTGATCTGAGATTCTGGCAATTGTGGTTGCGCCGCCAAGATTTTCTTGATAAATGCCTCCTCGTCATCCTTGCCAAAAGTTGCTACCCCAACCCGAAGCTTACGGGCGGAATCCAGAGAGAGAAACTGGGTAAAGTCTGTTTTTGCTAGGGCAGTAACCTTCGTATCTGCCTTTGAGTTATTGCCAGCCATGGCAGTGAGCAAGGTTGCAACATCGGTTACGGTGCGACCAATTGGACCTGGCATATCAACCCAGGCAATCAAAGGAATTACGTAATCGCCACTGACTAGCCCGTAACTCGGTTTTAGCCCCACTACATTATTTTTTCTGGCTGGTTGTACAATTGAGCCTTGGGTTTCGCTACCTACACTCACAGCAGTCAGGTTAGCGGCAACTGATACGGCAGAACCAGAACTGGAACCGAGGGTGTCAAAAGCTCCGTAGGGATTGCGGGTTTGACCACCGAGAGCACTAAACCCACTGGGCATATTGTCGTCAAGGTAGTTTGCCCATTCTGACAAGTTAGTTTTCCCTAAAATAATAGCTCCGGCATTTCGCAACTGCTGTACCAAAAACGCATCCTGATCAGGTTTCCAATCCTTTAGAGCATAGGCTCCGGCAGTGGTGTGCATCCCATTCGCGGCAATGTTATCTTTAAGCAATACTGGGATACCGTGCATAGCTCCCCTCACCTTTCCGGCTTTGCGCTCATCATCGAGTTTTTTGGCAATCTCTAGGGCATCAGGATTCAGTTCCATGACGGAGTTGAGTTTGTTGATGTCATAGCGCTGGATGCGATCGAGGTAATAAACCACCAATTCGGTAGCACTGAGTTTGCCACTTGCCATCATTTGTTGCATTTTCGGCACGGTGGCTTCTAGTAACTCCTTGTCTAGCTCATTACGCCGCTTGGCAGAAAAATTAGTGAGTGCTGCGCTAAAAGGGCTAAAATCCCGGATACGTTTGCTAGTGTAGTTTGGCTCTGACAGAGGAAAACTGCGTGTATTAGCGACTGTTTGATTCGTTGTCTGAGGTTTTGGGGAGGGCGCTGAACGGACGTGGGTGCCAATGCTGAAAGCGATCGCTAGTCCCAACAACAAACTTACAAATCGGAAAGTTTTTTGATTCATTTTTAGTTAATTTATAATTATAGAAACATTGGCTAATGCTATTTTTCAAGGCTTCTTAGCCTGGGGCAGTGGGTCTTTGGGCAACACAAAAACGGGACGAAATGCATTGATGCAGGAAGTATCAAGCTTGGCATTTGGGTAGAGAAAGAAGGTGTGGGCAATGTCTCTGGCACATTTGGAATATCGCACCACACCGTGATCAGTCATGGGAACAGTGACTATTTTGGCGTTGCTCAGGGTTTTGAAGGCAAGTTCTCCATATTCCACCGGTGTGGCATTGTCTCTGGCTCCATTCATCACTAGGGTCGGCAAATCACTACTGACGGGAGGTAAGACACTATACTCTGGCACAGCTGATCCAAATATTTCGCAACGAGCTTGATAGTAGGCAGCTAATTCTAGGCTATCAATCAGTTGTGGGGCAGGGAAGGCACGGTATCTTTGCAATGCTCGATCAATCTTGAAGGACGCGCCGCGATCATTACATTTGACAACCATATTGGTCATCACATCAATTTCTTGCAGGCGTTGGAGAACTTTATCATCTGTTAAGGAACGCCAAACGGTACGCACTTCTGCTTCACTCATCTGATTAGTGATCGCGCTCAATTCCCCGGCGACAATTCCTGTCAAGGTATTAGAGAGCCTCAGTAATCCTGCTCGGTTTTGCTGTTCTGGATAGCTGGCAAAAAAGTTGATTACAGTGTCAGAGAATTTATTGCGCTCTTCTGGGCTGCTATCAATCAAATAACGGTTAAGCACACCAATATACAGCCGTGATAGGGTCTTCGCCTCCTCAATTGCCCCTGCCAAGTTACTGGTTGTCTTACCCAGCCTATCGAGCCGATTAGCAATCGCCCGTAGGTCTGCTGCCAGTGCTGTTGTCTCCGATGTAATTGGGTTAAGTGGGTTACTTGCTACCCCATTTGTCGCTTCAGAGGTTTTTGGCAGTATAGTCACCTGCCCCTCAATTATCTCCCGTAATACAGCATAGGTGGCGGTTTGACCCTGTGCCAACTCATTCACCAGACGCGGCAGATAGGGAATTAGCTCCGGTTGTAGTTGAACAGCGGTATGGAGAACTTCGACCACATCCTTCAGGGCAATCGCTTTCCCCCGCTTATCCTTGATTGGTGATGCTTCCAGGCGGGCTAGTAGGTCGATGGTGCGCTGTTTAATCTGGGGATATGCAGCACCGCAGACTGTATCCGCCTCACAGTCAGTAAAGACGCGCAAAATATTGTAGGGGGCGGTAAGTGCTTCTTCTACCGAGGAAACGTTTTGGGGGTAAACACCATCAATCACAGCACTGCGGATCGGCGGCAAATTCGCACTAGGATTTTTTTTGTAATAATCCATAATAGCCAGTGTCACCTGAGTACCATAGGAAATCCCAAACAGGTTGTAGACAGGATAGTGGAGATGCTCCATCAGAGCGATCGCATCCCGCACCGTGTTAGCGGTATTATATTGAGACACATCTTGTCCCTGTGCCTTAAAGTAAGCCGCACATCGTGCCGTTCCACTAATTACCTCAACCTGGCGAGTCCAGGTGAGTATTGCTTCGGGGTTACTCCTGACCGTGAATTTGGGTTTCCCTAATTTCTTCAGGGCAGTATCTATGGCGGCAGCATTTGGTACCTGTACATTTTGGGGGCAGCGTAAATCTTCACTGTAACGATTGCCTCGTTGATCCCAAACGATCACGTCGCGGGTTTGGCGTAGAAAGCTAAAATCAAAACTTGAACTGCCTTGGGAAGCCAGTACCGAACCACCGGGACCACCTGCAAAGAAGATAATCGGATCAGCGATCGCCGATTGATTAAAGGACATCTTGCGGGCGTAGGTGAGGGTGATGAGTTTGCCGTTAGGTTTGTTCCAGTTTTCTGGTACTTTGATTTGCCCACAAATCACAGTTTTGCCATCAACTTCGTTGGCAGCTAAAGGCATAGGACATTTGAGCACCTTGCCACTGATAGCTTTTGCTGGGGGCTGGCTTTGGGCGGGTGTGCTCATGCTGAAGAATGGTATCAGGATACTCGCGAGGGTCAAAAGGTGAGTTTTCATATTTTTTCTTGTGGGTTGACCAACTAGAAAGATTTTCATCGACGGCGCTCGGAAATTTTCGGGTTCAAATTGCATAGGAAATAATCCCTAATTTGCAAAAGCGCGCCAAATGATTATTTATGGGTGATTTTATTGAATAAAACTAGAACGTGATATGTTTGATGGTTGCGTTAAGTTCTGGTCGATACCCTGCCTTTTAGGATATATGGAGGTGCAAATTATCAAACCCTTTATCTGTCCTGCTTTCTGCCTCCTGTTCAATGGCATTACGATAGGTTGCAACAATGTGGTTGGGCATAATGTCACCTTGGTAAGATAGAAATGACCATTGCTCTCCACCGTGAACAAATTCGGCTTTGAGTTGTTGACTCATAGGCAACAGAGGAATGGTATCTGCGAGGTTGACTACCCGGTAGTGGTTAGGAATAAGTTTGCTGTGAACTGTAATAAATTCCCTATCGCCAACCCTGGGACCAGCATAGGTATAGAGTTGTAACTTTTGCCGTAATTTGGGATAAAGCAGTACTGTATCCATAGCCGCGAGAGTCGCGAGAGCCGCCCCTAGGCTGTGTCCAGAAATGAATAATGGTTTGTCTGTATCTAGGGATTTGACGGCTTCGGCAACTGGTTTAGCAAGGAAAGATTGATAAAAGTCATAAATCCCATAATGTACTTTACCCATAGGACTCTTAGTCATGGGGTTCTGGTAAGTGTCTTGTAGCGCAAGTGCATTCTCCAACCACTCGGTTTGTCGCTGAGTACCTCGAAACATCAAGATATTCGCCTTTGCAGAAGTCAACAAAAAGCCGTAATAAACCGGGACTTTTTGATGTAGCTGAACCACCTGCTTAACTTCTTTCTTAATAGTTTCTTTCGTTTGATTGAAGCGATCGCCAATATCTTTGAGATTACCTTGAATTGTTTCTATATCTGAGGTGGGGACTTCAAAGGGGATTGTTTCTTCGATTCGTTCGGATGCTTTGAAGGAAGTCACCTGTTGAAAGCTGGTAAAACCTTTTTGATACAAAGGTAAGGTAGAAATATTGCCATCGTAATCAGCTTGATATTTACCCCGCAGATATTGTTCAGTGCAGAGTTTGCTACCAACAATCAACAACTTTGACCACTCACGATTATAAGGAATAGTGGGCGATCGCAATGTGGCACTCTTTTGAACTGCAATTAGTTGTTTTACCGAAGCTAGATCAGCTTGAAAGGCATCTTGAACTAGCTTTTGCGGGTCGTACAATTGTCTGAGTTCAGCCTGCTTGGCTGCTAATGCACTTCGTCGCCAATGATCCCGCCCGAATGCCGCAGCAATTGTTGCGCCTAATCCAGACCAAAGTAGATAACGGCGGTTAAATTTCATCTTCTTGCACCCATGATGTATGAGAATTATCTGAAGACATGGGAACCTTACTTAGGTAGAAATGATGTACTGCTTGCCCAATTCCCCAAAAGCAAGAGAACGCAACAACTCCAGGAGCTAAAATCATGAGCCTGGGTTCACCCACCAACAGAGCTACAATGAATAAGCATAACCAAGTTAGAAAACCCATCAAAATTGACCCAGCGATACCAAAAAGGATGCCGACTTTGGCTAATAAATCTCCTCCCTTTCGGAAGTGCCAGAGACGGGCAATATCTCTGACAAGAAAAAGGTTGAGAACTACTAAAGTGATCGCTTGCAGTAACCCAATTTTAGGAATCGGCAACAGTGCAATCATCGCTGCACCCAGAGCATAGTCTAAAATCAGGTTTCGGACTTTGAAGTTGACTTTGGCAGGATGATCCATTGCAATCGCTATTGATAGAAAGTCTTTTTGTACTCCCCTCACTACAACACTCTCTTACCAAAAATGTGATAGATATTTTGTTATCTGGAAGTCCCTAAAATATCCTGCCAATTGAGTTCTATGTCAAGCCCCCACATAGCAACTAAATCACTCTGATTTCCTAACAAATATTAAAATTCAAGACTAATTGATATAAATGATGTTCAGTAAATGTATTAAATGATTTATATGATATTGAGCTAAAAAAATATTTAGGTGGTAATAGGTAAAAAGTGTTTGATAATAATATTTTCACTAACCTATACTTTAAGCCATATTTTCCCATAAATAGGTTTGATAGTTTCCCATTTTCGCTGCATATCATAGATACACAAAATTGCTCAAGTTATAATTTCCTACTTGCCATCACATAAAGAGCGATCGCCATCAGGATTTGGTTTTGTCTGTAAATAATCGTGTACCCAAGCGCAACTAGAGTGCATGATCTGCTTTATATCCAACACTTGATCAAGTTGCCAGAGAATGACCACATCATCTAATCCCGCAGATGCCAGCAGTGCGCCTCTAGTTTTCGTAGCCGGATAAAACGCTACATCCAACGCTCGTTCTTCATGTCCTTCCAAAGTGGTGAGCAGGGTGCCATCCAATTTCCAGAGTTTGATGGTTTTGTCCCAACTGGCAGAAGCGATGACAGTACCCCAGGCGGCAGGGAGTCCGGAATTGGCGGGAATAAAGGTGATAGCATTGACGCGATCGCTGTGTCCTGTAAGTGTCCGAATGAGTTTGCCATCTAGTGACCAGAGCTTGATTGTGGTGTCCTCACTAGCAGTTGCTAGCATTTGACCATCTGGACTAAAAGCAACATCCCACATATGGCTATTATGTCCTGGCAGTTGCAACTGAGGTTTGGTCGGAAAGCGTCCCGATGTCTGCCGTTGCCACAGGTGGATAATTTTATCTCGACCCACAACTGCTAGCCATTGGTTATTGGGACTAAATGCTGCGGCATGAATGACAACTGGACTTTTTTGCAGAGCTTGGATTAACCTACCATCGCGGTGCCACAGGTTCACCGAGCCATCCCAACTGACAGAGGCGATTTCTGTCCCCAGGGGATTGAAGGTGACATCAAACACGACATCCCCATGGGCTTTGATAGTCTGTAATTGTTTGCCATTGATGTCCCACAGGTTCAGGAAGCCATTATTACTACCAATAGCGATCGCCTGACCATCAGGACTCACATCCACTGTCCAAGCCTCTCCTTGATCCAGATTTATGGTGTGCAGAAGTTTGCCATCCGGTTTCCATAAGTTCACTGTGCCATCGGCACTGGAGGAAACCAATGTTTGACCATTAGGAGCGATCGCGACATTCCACACCGAAGCGCGATGTCTGCGTAAAACGGTGACGAGGTTGGGGTGCAGTTCCCAGATGCGAACCAGTTTGTCTTCTCCGCCAGAGAACAGCGTTTGACCATCCGCACTAAATGCCACTTCCCAGGTGCCGCTAGGATGAGCATTCAGGGTTCTCGTGACGGCTTTGTCAGTATTCCAGAATTTAATCTTTTCATCCCAACTGCCAGAAACCAAGGTTTGCCCGTCTGGACTGAAAGCAAGGCTGACAACGGCGCTATGGTGTTCGGAGGCAGTGTGCAATAGGGTGCCATCGACACGCCACCACAAGATATTGCCATACCAATCACCTGTTGCCAGGGTTTGCCCATCCCGACTGAAAGCTACACTAACGAGGCGGTTTTTGCCTTTTTCGGAAGGGATGGAGTTTTTCAGAGTGCGAATTTTCGTTCCCTCCACATTCCACAGGATGACTGTATTATCCCAGCTAGCAGAAGCAAGCGATCGCCCATTCGGGCTAAATGCCACATCCCAAACGAAATCACTATGTCCAGTGAAAGTTCGCTTCAAGGTGCCATCCAGGCTCCAAAGTTTCACAGTTTTGTCTTGACTAGCAGAAGCAATCCACTTGCCATCTGGACTGACAGCAACCGATAACACCTTCTCTTGATGACCCCGGAAAATTTTCAGGGGTGAACCATCCCGTCGCCATAACCGCACTGTACCATCCTGCCCTGCAGAAACTAGGATTTGCCCATCTGGACTAAATTCTACATCGTTGACTTCTCCTTCATGACCCTTGAGGGTGTGTAGCAACTTGCCATTCGCTCCCCACAGGAAAATCTCAGACTGTTGATGTGCCGAGGCAATCACTTGTCCGTCACGACTGACGGCAATACCTAGCACTCGCCCCTTGTCACCACGCAACCGATTCCTCTCAACAGCTTGAAAGGAGGCACGGCGTAATTCTCCTTCGACTTGGGTAGCTAACTCCGTGGGCACACCAGACAATTTACTCAACTTATTTTGGGCTTTAATGGCAGTCACCAGCGCATCTAAGCGATTTCCAGAGGCAAACTGGGCTTCCGAGGCATGGGTGATGGCTTCAATTTCTCGCAGGGTGGCTTGCCGTCTTTGAGCAAAGGCGTATAATCCCAAACAACTGGCGATGACAAAGGCAGTACTCACAGTTAGCAACAACCACTTTTGTAAGCGACTGGCACGTTGTTGTTGTTGAAGTCGTTGCTCAACTTCTCGCAATCGCTGGATTTCTTCCTCCCGTTTGAGGTTATCCAGATCGGTGCTGGTGCCAAACCACTTAACCACCTGTCCACTTCCATCGCGGATAGGAATTGCCCGATTCAGAAACCAGCGATAGTTTCCCTCTCCATCTTGTATTCTCAATTGTACTTCGTAGGGTGAGTTCGTTTCCAGGGAATATGTCCAGGCTGCAAGACTACGAGGTTGATCGTCGGGATGAACCACATTTAAACGTTGCCAGTCCTTGACCTCAGAGAGCGATCGCCCCGAAAAGCTAGTTCCCTGTTGGTTGCTGTAAGATAATCTGCCATCTGGCTCCAAAATCCAAACTATTTGGGGTATTGCTTCTGCTAGCTGCCGAAAGAACCGTTCACTTTCCTGTTGTGCCTCAAGTTGCTGTTGGATTAATTGCCGTTCTGCATCCTGACTGGCAGTAAGAAACTGGTAATCTAAATCGCTGAGGCTTTTGTCCTGTGCCCACTGTTGCGCTGCCAGCAGACATTTCCCCCGCAGTAGTTTGGAGGTATCTCTGCGTTGGGACGCAACCCAAGCGTTAATCGCAGCAGCATAGGGACGCAGACGATTCAACTGCTGGTTTACCCATGCCAGGTTGAAAACATGTTGATAAATCGGATTTTTGATTGCTAAGTGGTTACCTTGTCGCACCACTAATCCTGAGAGCAATAATTCCAGTTGCTCGCGGCTGTCATCCAGGGGTACTAATTCTCCCTGCAACAGTTGTTGATAAATGCCTAGCAATCGTCCAGTACGGTTTTCATTCCAGAATAAGCGATCGCGGATAGTACGTAAATGCACAGGTTCATCGTGAGTTTCCCAATTATCCAGGCAATAAGCTTTTACTAACTCATCTACCCACAAAGTCTCCATATCAGGGGAAATCTGCAATCGTGGTTGTTCCCCTTGCTCCCTCACATAAATTACCATCTGACAAAGTTTTTGGGTCAGAAAGGGTTGTCCTCCTGTCCAATGTAGAATTGCCTGGAGGGTGGCGAGGGGGTTTTCTGCCGCAGCGTCGAGTCCTGCTGCCAGGGGTGTGGCTTCTGTAATTGTAAACCCATCTAACTGGATGGCATGACCGATGTTGAAAGGTGTTCGTTGTTTATCGGCAATTAAATCCGAGGGTGTTGTCACACCAAATAGGACAATATTCAGGCGTTGATAACGGATATCATGGGTTCGCTGGTGATAACAAGACCGAATCCAGGCAAAAAAATCATCCGTGGGAAATTCTAGACTTAATACACTATCAATTTCGTCAATAAAAATATAAATTGGTGTCTGGCAAAATTGTCCCCATAAAATTTCTTCTACAAACAACGTCAAGCACTGAATCCAAGGGATATCTGCGTGGCTGGCAAACCAGTCTCGATAATCGACAATTCCTAGTAGCTGAAAACTCTGGAGTAGACTGACTATAATGCCGCGATACCACTGCTGGGGCATAAGGCGATCGCTTCCCAAGCGAGTCATGTCCAAATAGGCGCAATGTGCACCATCCTGCTGGAGTTGTTGCTTTACCCTCACCAACAGTGATGATTTACCCATCTGCCGCGCATTGAATACATAACAAAATTCCCCCACCCGTAGTGCTTGGTAAAGCTGTCGATCTGCCTGCCGCACCACATAGTTGGGCGCATCCGCCTGAAGGCATCCACCAACTTTGTATCGAAAGGAATTCCCCATAGGAGTTAAGAAACTAACTCGAAACTATGTAGCAAGCAGGCAATTATAACCATATGACTATAGTTGGGGGTATTAGCATTTAGGGAGGCATTAACTTTACAAATGTTTGGAATCATCATTGTCACATTTTCCCCAGAGGACAATATCGCAGAATACTGACTTCAATGTTGTGAGCAATTTACTGAGTGGTTACAGATACGTAGAATATCTAACAACTCATTATTTTTAATTATTTTCTATCAATTTGACCCAATTATAATACCAGATATTTACCAAAGAAGTCTCGATATAATTTACAACTAATCACCCAGTTTTGTTGTTGCGATCGGATTAAACCCATATTTTCTAATTTGTAAGCATTTAATGGATGTAGAGGAATATTATGATCTTGTCTTAAGATTCTGTGGAAATTCTCTAATAATTGCGAATTTTGTTGTAATTTATTCAATAAACTTTGCAAATGTTGACGATAAATACCTATATGTGTGCTTGCTGTTGTGCAAATCTCTTCTAATGTTAATTCTTGGCAACGGATGTAATAAAGAGCTAAATTAATCAGTGCTGGATGTCCTCCTACTAAATGCATTAGTTGCCTGGCTTCATTATTGACTCTCCAATCAATGCCATAGTTTTGTGCTAAGTCAATTACTTGTTCATGATTAAATTCTGATAATTTTAACGGTAATCCAATATTAAAAGGAGATTGATTAATGTCAAGAGGAATATAAACCTCAGTAGAATAAACAATCAACATTCGCAGTTTTTGCCATACCTGTTCCTGTTGTGCTTCTTCTTGCCATGAACGTAACAAAGGTAGAAATTCCCTGGCTAAATTTGGATATTCAAAAATATGATGAACATCATCTAAGACCAATAATAAAGGTTGCTCTAAAGGTGCAAGTAAACATTCTTTCATGTAAAGAGTGCAACTGAGTTTATTGCCAATTTCTTCATCCCAATATTGTTCTGGGTGGGATTCCACTCCCAACTTACGAGAAATACTGGCAGTTAGCCATTGCATGAATAATCGTGGCTTTTGCAAAACATCAATATCAACTTGATTGAGGTTAAGTGTTACTGTTTTATAACCTAACTTCATCGCATGAGCCAAAATCCGCAACATTAAAGAAGTTTTGCCCATCTCTCGACAACCTTGAATCCGAATCACACATCCTGGTTGTGTAATTTCTTGATATGCGATTTCTTCCAGTGGGTGGCGGGGAATATACAATTGGGAATCTAAAGCTATGGGACCACTAGGATATTTACAATAGTGTTCCAGATTATATTCATAGTGATGATTAGGCAATAATTCAAGGGTTGTATCTGGGATGTTTGTAGAGGTTTCCTCAAGCTGTTCATTGAATGTAATGGCATGAGAAGATTTTTCCTCACCAACAACTATGGAAACAATTTGAGAGATTACATTATTCGCTGAAAATAAATCTATATTCCCTGTATTGTCAAAGGTATCTCCACCTATAACCTCTTCATTCTCTTCCCAGCTTTCATCCATTCCATTAATATAATCAGCATCAAAAAGGGTGTAGTCACGCTCATCCAATCGCAAATCAAAAGCACTAAAGCATATTCGTAGAGTGCGCGGATCTATCCTAGAATTTAAAGACCATAAACGACTCAGGGTAGCAGTGGAAACTCCAATGCGATCGCTGAGTTCTGCTTGTGTAAAACGCTTTCCTCCCCTTTCTGTCCTCTCTACATCTAAAATCGCTGCTTGAAATCTTTTCAATCCAGCAACAGTCAAAACTACTCCCCTTTTTCGCTTTGATATATTATTGTATTGTTTCATATCTTAATATAAAGACGCGATTTTTGTAGTAATTATTATTATCAAGCGGTGTTTTTATCTTAACTGATGTAAGTGATATTTTTTCAGGAACATAACATAAATTTTATTTAAGAAAATCTAAAGATTTAGATGACTAATACAAGTATTTTGTCAATCTTACTATCAGTATAAATTTTTGTACTATCAGGATAGCTAAGGGTTCCACTCTTTCTAAAAAAATTTACCAATCATATCTTGAACATCAATTTGGTAATATTTATGGGCAATTTACTGGAAGAGACCTTAACTGATTTATCTGTACTTGAGGTGAATAGCGAAACATGGGAAATTTAGGGCTACTAGGATTTTAATTATGTTATGAGATCAAGGGTAACCATGAGAACAAGTATATTTTTGTCAGCGGTAATGATTGCAGGTGCATTAATTATACCAGAAGCAAAAGCTGCTAGTGTTTGTGGAGAAAAGACACCAGAAGCCAAATTTAGAACTACAGGACACTTAGTAACTATCTGCCCAGGTGAAGCTAGTTTTCAAATGGTCATTACCTATCATGATGGTTCAGGATACATCAGAGTGCCAGCTAATCGTGAAGGTGGTAAGTTTTCTGGTTCTGATGGTAAACACAACTACATAATTGATTCCCGAAAATTTATCATTGGCACCGATGGGGAACAGCCAAAAACGGAAAATGTCACCAATGCCCCTGCTCAAACAAATCAGCCAACACAAAGCTCTTCGATTCGTAACGATACTTTAACTTATAGTGCTTCCGCATTTTTTCAACGGGATCAAAGTATCAAAATTCGCATGACACAAGGACAGAAACTCAAAGTTAATTGCGATCGCAAAACCAATATTCCTGGTAGTAACTTTGAGTATGTAGAGGCAACTGATAACAATGGCAATAAAGTTTGGATAGCAAAAGCAGCTTTGGCTTCCAAGTGCCAACCTTAAGTTTTCCGGTTCTAATAATTAAGATAACTACATCTATTGATTCCAAAACATTTATCATTGGCACTGACTGAGAAGAAGCAATTCGGGAGAATGTAATTGAAGCTGATATGTGATAGTACTGAAACTAAGTTGTTATCTCAAAAAATTTATACTCACAAACACCTGCTACGGAGAAAATCATTGATGAAATTGAGCATTTTGGTTGTGCTGGGATTAATGACAATGGGTGCGATCGCTCAATCCGAGTTAACAACTGCTCAACAAAGTGAGCCAGTTCCCAATACCTCACAACAACAAAACGACAGGCGATCGCCTATTGCTGCCAAAATTAATCCCAACAAGCCCATCCAAATCCGTGTTGTGAATCAGTCAAACGTTAACATCCTGGCTGTACTGGCAGAACCAACATCGCGTGAACGCAACGTCATACCCCAGAAGTCTGTTACTTTTGGGACCCTCCATACCAGCTATCTACCGCCACCAATCGATTTGACGGTATATACGGATGTTAAAGACACAAATTTACGTGCTCAAGTTAAAGTCGTACGTAACGAGCTAATTGTCACTATCACAGGTCAACCAGCCACCTTTGGGATCACGCGATCTATTTATGTGGATGAAAAGGGCGCTATCTATGTCTACTAATCCGTCAAGCCAAATCAAGGATTCAATGTTTACCGGCAATTGTATCAGTTGAAATCCACCTTTTGAGTTGGAAATTAGTTCTAGAAAAACTTGTGTGGCAAACATTTTATCTTGGGAAGGTAAGGGTTAGAAAAAGGTTTATTCCATTGAAAGACAAAGCATCGTAATATTTAAAACAAGTAGAGTAATTTATGTCGCATTTCACCAAAACAAGTCGATTGTCTCGATTCGTAAATTTCGCAGTTTGTGGCATTTTCTTGAGTTCAGTTGCCATCAAGACAGAAGATTTTTCAGCTTCAGCGCAAGAAATTCAATCTAATACTACTTCTTTGCTGATCTCACAAAGATTTTCTACACGTGAACTCAGGGCTGAGTCGGGACCAGATGACAAAGGTCGTTGGCGATTCTACCAACCTAGCGATGTCTCAGCAGATGAAATGCGATCGCAAGGTTGTGCTTTTGTTGGTGGTGGAACCCCTTGGCGCTGTTCTAGCCGGAAGATTCGGGTGCAAGTAAATAATAACAATAATAATCGACCTGATTATGGCTACAGGAACTCGACACGTGAACTCAGAGCCGAGTCGGGGCCAGATGACAAGGGTCGTTGGCGATTCTACAAGCCTAATGATGTCTCACTAGATGAAATGCGATCGCAAGGTTGCGCTTTTGTTGGTGGTGGGACTCCTTGGCGTTGTTCTAGCCGGAAGATTAGGGTGCAAGTAAATAATAACAATAACAATAATAATCGACCTGATTATGGCTACGGAAACTCGACACGTGAACTCAGAGCCGAGTCGGGGCCAGATGACAAGGGTCGTTGGCGATTCTATAAGCCTAATGATGTCTCCTGGGATTCAATGCAAGGACAAGGTTGCACTCACGTTGGAGCAAGTTCTGGTCATCCTGCGCCTTGGCGCTGTCCTCGCCAAAAAATTAGAGTACAAGTCGATAACAGACCCTAATAACTGAATTTGTAAAAGTCAAGTTCTTGTTCTACTTAAAGATTTCAAGGGTTGAGTCTTAGATACAAATAATTCACTGAAATATTTATGTAGCAAGAGCTTGTTCTTTCTGGAAATTTACTTTATAACGCATTTGTCAACAGCAGTAGAGGGAAAATATGAAATTTTCGACAACATTATTTGTGACTATTTTTTCTTTTGCATCAATTGCAGCTATCTCGCCAACAAAGGCAGATATAATGATTCCTCAGCCTCAGATAATTGCCCAACGGAAAATAGTACCCCTCACTTACATGACCCGGAGAAATCGCAATCAGATTGCCATTCGGCTTCAAGAAGGAGAGTTTAAATTTCAGGGTATACTCCAGAAAACAAAAGGCAATGTGTATATTGCCCAAGATAGACAAGTTCGTGTTATGTACGATCTCGGAACCAAGCGTGTAGTTGTAATTAACAGAAAAACTGGGACGGAATATTACAACTACATATTTTCAATGAAAAATGAAGGGGCATTATAGTTGGCAAATTTGAATTCCCAATCAGGAAGTATACAAACTGTTTTTTTCTCCACATAATCAGGGAATTTAAAGTGTGTAAAAACTAATAATAACAGCAAAAAAATTGTAGTTTTTCACTCTCCTGCATCAAAAAAGGATTAAGAAGCAACAGGAATGGGGGGATGTTTTATACCTTTACGAGCCTGAGTAAGAACCATTGCAATATAACCCCAAGGATCAACTTTTCTGAGACGACAAGTTTCAATGACACTCAAAACAGAGCAGTAAGCTAAACTGCCTTCAGTAGTGCGAGTACCATAGCTAATACGTCGAGCAATAACGGCATGTCGTAAAGCCCGTTCAGCCTCATTATTGGTTGCTGGTAATTGCGGATGATAAAAACACGCAACCACAGCGTCCCAATCAGCTAAAATTTCTTTTGCTAGAGCCTTTAACTTACTATGCTCTGCAAGCGTAGCCAATCGGCAGACTCTGTATAGGCGAGCGGGGTGTGAGTCTTTTTCATCTGTATCCCCGTCGCCGATAGCAAGTGTATGTATTAGTTCCCTCAGTTCCTCTAAAAGCCACTGCCCTAAATCCGCCACTTCTTTATCTACTGCTTCGGTCAAAGCGATCGCTTTACGAATCAGATGAGCTAAACAATGTTGGCGTTTTGGGTAATGACTGTAGGCTCCATACCCATCAGTTACTAACCATCCCACAAATGCATCACTGATCAACCGCAGTAATTCTTCTTGACGACGACTACCGATGTGGTAAACGGCAATTGTTTTCGTAATCGCTACCCATAACCACCGATATTTCCCTTTCTCATACCAGGGTGTTTCATCAAGGTGGATTATTTCTGACGATTGCAATTGTTCAATTAATTCCTCAACGACTGGGGAACAAGCTATTCCTACCTCTCGAATACATCTGTCGATTGTTCCGACTGACAGCGATACACCTACCCAATCGTTCAATAACTCTCTTATTTTCGGTCGGGACATACGGTATCGTATTGCAACAGAAGCAATAAACGTTGCCAGCATCGGACCGACAAGTCCATACTCCTGCAAGCTTAAATCTCTGCTTCTTCCTTCAACTACCGAAACATACCCGACTAAAGGCTTTTCTTTTGTTTGGTGTCCACAGGTGCAAGTCGCCTGATAGTAATGATGAAGCGTACACTTTACCTCAATTCCAGACTCTAATTTTTCCAGTTCCAATACGTAATAGCCCATGTGGGGTTTTGCTTGTTGGTCTATTTCTAATCCACTGTTACACGATGCACAAGTTTTTGGGTAATGGGATATGGTTTGGTTTGGCACTAAGGGTGCTGTCCGCCATATCCCCTTAGCCCCTGGTTGTTTTCCCGGCTTTTTTAGAGCGAATCCCTTACTTTTTGGTTTTTCCCTGGATTCGGAAACAACCTTATCTTCTTGCTTTGGTTCTGTTTGTGATTCTGAGTGCGGTGTTTGTTCTTCTTGGTGTAACCCTGATTTTTCCTTACTTTTGAATTGGTCTGATGATGGGGGTAAGGAACTATTGCTCGAATTTTGCTCTAATTTTTCTAGTTGCTCGACTGCTAGTTTATGAAGATTTCCCGCAACTTCCACCAATTTCTGCTTGTCCAGAGATTGGAAGTAGTCCCGGTTCATTTGTGCTAAGTCTTCTTTACTCAGTCGGTTCATGAGCTTTTGGTTTGCATTGCACAATGATTTTTTACATTACCATATGAACTACACCCCTAGTTTTACCTACACTGCAAACTCTTGTTTTAGGGGGGAAAGTGAAAAACTACAAAAAATTATCTTCTATATGGTAGCCTATCACCAAATAGAATATTATCTGTATGTTGCAGTTATTTTCAAATTACTATTAACTTAGCTGCGGAAAAATCATGAAATTTCAGATAGCATTGATTGCCACATTTTTCTCTTTAGCCTCAATTTATAATGTTTTGCCAGCGAAAGCAGATACCGTCAAGGCTCGCTGTGATGTCTACCCGAAAGGACAAGATCGGGCATCTTCTTCTGGACTTTGTAACTTCTCTCAGCGTCAAGGTTTTGTCAGTATCCAACTGAGAAAAAATGGCAAGCGCTATGAGCTTAAACCTGTGGGAAACAAGCCTGGAAACTACGTGGATCAGAATGGTAAAGCAGCCTATCGACAATCAGGCTTAGGCAAAAAAGGTCAAATTTATCGACTTGCCAACGAGTCCATTTTTGTTTATTGGGATACTGCTCCTTATAAATAGCCCTCTTTCGTGAAACTGGGTATGGGCATCAACAAACTCATCCCCTAATATTCAAACCCAGATGTAGCTAGGGTTTCAAGAGTTTATGACTAACAAAATATTTCCAGCATCAAATTCTTTACCCACAAGCGGAAGTAAAAAGTCAAATTGTTAAACCAACTATACTGACTGCCTGACAGATTTGTTTTAAAAGCAGTCAAACCCAGGAATTAAAGGAGTAAATTCGAGAAAAGCATATTCCTAAATTGTCATCTTGACGAGCTTTATTGGAGGCAAAACTTGGTTGAGGATCTTGTGATAACAAAGGAATTGGGGTGAGTAATTGTCGTCCCTTGTTAATAACGCCTTTGAGCCAGCGCAAACCAATCTTGAGATAACTTAAACCACCATTCCAGTGGGGGTCAACACAAGTACGGAATGGGTATGGTGCTGTAGTGGTTATCGCAAAAAAAGTTGTGATGTCTTGACTTCATCGAAAAACTCATCCTGATATTCAGATTAAATCAACTGGTTTAGCATTATTTATTGACCATGATAGCTAACCTAATTACAAGCAGTGGATTGGATATACTTAGCAAGTATTTCCAACCAAGTTTCAACTGTTAATTCGTGATGATTGTAAAGTGGGTCTTGTTGAATTATGTTTCCATCTTGATCTACTACTGCACAATTGAGAGGCTTGCAATTACCTTTGGAATCAAGCTGAATAATTGCCCAATAAGTCGGCATTAATTTAGGTTGCAGTAATAAATAAGTTTTTTCGTTAGTAACGTGTTCCCAATATCTTTGGGTTTCGTTTTCTCCATACTCAAAGGTAACACCTTTTATTGTTTTAAATTGAACAATCATTTTGTGAATCAAAGCTGAAAGCGCTGTGACTGGTTGTAATAACAAAATCCCTGTCATAGTTATTGCAATGAAAGGGATTGAGTGATTTTGAATAATATGACAATTATTTTGTTAAATTGACAAATAATTAGTTAATGTACAGAATCCGGCAAGATCGCAGATGTTATCTAAGGATTTTTGTCAATAGCAATACCTGCCATTTGCATCAGCTTTGTCACGGTTTTTACTAGTGCGGATTGCACCTAAAATTGTAGAGGTGATAACGCAACGTTTTGGTATTTCTGCACTAGCTAATGTAGTAGAATCACTAAATGGTTTTAAAGTAATTCTTCCCAGTTGTGGGATGACGTGACCTTGATAATCAAATTGAACTTGGTAAATATTAGCTTTATTTTTTTTCAAAGTTGTTTCATCAATATCAATATCAACGCCTGAGTCGAGATTATTCCAAAATCCATCAGTGACTGTTTGATTAGTGGGATGAACAGCCCATTGAACGAGATTATTCTGTTTGCGAAAGCTTGCTTGCCAAGGAAGTTTGGTCTTTTTTGCCTGACTTTGGGCTTGTCGTATTGCTTGATATGCTTGGTCTTGGGCTGCATTGAGGCGACGAGTATTGATAAACTGGAGCCAAGATGGAGATGCGATCGCTGCTAAAATTCCAATTATGGAAACAACTACCAAAGTTTCTATTAACGTGAAACCGCTATTAGAAGAATTACTATTGATTTTTCTTAACATGATGAGAGTGGTAAATGCATTGGATAAATTAGTTTTAGTAAATGCGTCTAATTAAAAATTTAGGAGATGGCAATAACTGATATGCTATTTGCTAAATCATCCAATTTTCAAATATTCTTCATATATCTATTCATAACCTGAAGACTGGCTCCTGCCCTCTGATTTGAGATAGCCATTTTTCCATAGATAAAAAGGACTAATCAAACTACTAATAAATAATTGCAGTTCGCAGGCAGCAACTAATTCTTTTTTGACGGCAAAGCGATGTTTAATTAAATGCAATAATATTTTACGTAAGTCATTAATTATATAAATGATACTAAAAAAAGGTCTTGCCCAAGGTTGAATATCTACCATTCTCGTAACATAACGGCTCAAGCCAATACCACGAAAGAATGGA
The DNA here is from genome assembly GCA_004296455.1 of Calothrix sp. NIES-4101. Taxonomy (GTDB): domain Bacteria; phylum Cyanobacteriota; class Cyanobacteriia; order Cyanobacteriales; family Nostocaceae; genus Brunnivagina. Next base: position 94,779 of record AP018280.1, on the reverse strand, counting down.
ATTAAGTAATCTTTACTCAAGCGCCATTTTGGTATTTGGTGATAAATTTCCATTCTAGGGTTATACCAAATTTCCCATCCTGCTTTTTGAATGTAAGAAAGCATTTCTATATCTTCACCAGTGAGCATATTACCATTAGCTCGACCTGTTAAAATTGGCTTTTCGGGAACACTATTTATCCAAGCTTGTTTGCGAATCACTAAACCAGCAGATGGGGGCAGTAGTTTTTTAGTTTTATCATATAACAGTGGTATATCACCACGTTCGGTAATTGCTAAAAATGGTGTAATTCGCTGAAAATTCGTGGGTGGCTCAACTTCCCAAGCGGGATGAATTTGGCTGGCATAAGCACCAATTTGAGGATTTTGTTTGCCAAAAATATAAGCTTGAGCTACCCAGTCAGGTTCTGGATAATTATCATCATCAAGAAAGCCGATAAGTTCACCTTTTGCTTCTTTGATAGCATGTTTGCGAGCATATGCCGCACCCTGTTTTGGCTCGAAATAATATTTTAATGCATAAGGATAATGCCAATTAGCTTGGTAATTTTTGACAATTTCTGCTGTATTATCTGTGCTGTTATTATCAATAACAAGGATTTCCCAGGAAAAATGTTCAGTATTCTTTTGCTGTTGTAGTCTTTCCAATAGTTCTGGTAAACGTACAGAGGCGTTATAAGTAGGGATGGCGATGGTAAAGTCGATATTTAAAGTATTCATTGTTATTTTTGGGTACAAATAAAGCACCTAATAATTCAATTTTGAATCTTAGATGCTATTTTAAAGTTCAGTATTATGACTGATTTTTAAAATTATTTTTTTAATCACTGGTCGCATTTGTCATCTTTCTCGGTTCGCATTCCACCCAAAATAGTTTGCACAATTACACATCGTTTCGTGTTACCTGCTTCTGTTGAATTTGCAGATTTAGGTACTGCTACAACTAGTTTTAAACCAGGTAGCGTTGTTGAACCACTAGCGGGATCCCCAAACTTGGCATTAGGTAATACACCTATATAGTCAAAAGTAATATATTTTTTGGCTGTGCTAATTGTATTCGATGCTGTGGTAACACTAGCAGTATTATTGTCTGTGATATTTGTAAGCAATATAAACTGCTGAGAATCGACTCCTATTTCTTCGCCTAAAGGCTTCCAAAGGCTAATATCTGTTGCTTCTGTTATATTTTCGCTAACAACAGCGTATTGGATAATATTATCAACTTGTCTCCTCCGAAACCAAATACTTTTATTAATTTTTGTCTTCTTGGCTTCTCTTTGAGCTTCTTGTAGTGTTGATAAAAGAACATCATTTACCTTATTGACTTTTTGTCGATTAGTAAAAGCAAGCCAACTAGGTGCTGCGATCGCAGACAAAATTCCAATTATAATTACAACTGCTAACATTTCAATTAGAGTAAAACCAGCAGTTGAATTAGAGTTATAAAATTTGCTTTTTCTTATTAAATTCTTGATATTGTCTGGACACAGCATATAAAAAACCTAGCCTGTATATTGCACGCTTTGGGAAAAATGTATTTATTAAAAGCTTATTTCGTATATATAAAGCCACGACCTTTCACCCGTATACTAGATGCAGGGAAATATGAGTTTTGACTTGTCACATTTTGATCGAAATCAATATTGTTATCTTGCATTCTAGCCATAGCATTACCACGTATATATACTTCTGCTGCTGTATTTGTTGAATCTACACAAACGTAAAAGCCTCGTGTATTCACACTACCAGTAGGTGCAACATCTCCACTACCTCCATATTTTGGTATTAGTTGCATGGCTGGAGTTGGGGGAACGGTAACAGGGGGAGTGGGACAGGCTGGTGCTGGATTTTTAGTATTCTCAATTGGAGTTTGATCGATGTAGTCAGATAAAGTTAAAATAGTATTTGTGATTGTTTCACTGCTTTTTGGTTCCCACTTATTCATCTTCGTTTTTAAGTCACCCGTACTTTTCAAATTGAAGCGTTGAAAACCTTTATCGCGGGTAGATTCTTTTTGTGCATCAGTAGAACCATATCCATCACTTAGGTGAAACCTACCGATTCTTGCTGCTTTTGACCATGTAGTGTTGTTATCTTTGATAAGATAGTAAGCAACTAATGAATAGGAAAAAGCATCATCTTGTTCAGTTGCACTAATATTAAATCCCTTCTCTTTAAATTGCCGTTTCCAGAAGACAAGTACGGGGAAATAGCTATCTTTGTCAGTGTACTTAGGTAAGCGTTTTCTAATTTCATTTATGCCGTCTGCATCATAAATGTAAACCGACTCTTGTAAATCGCGTTTAATGTATTCAAGTGCAGATTTTACATCTTGTTCTGTATTTGTTTTGACCTGTTCTTTGCGATCATTATCCAAAATATTTACCATGAATCCTAGTAAGGGTGAGATTACTAAGATAGAAATAACCATCGCAACTAACAATTCAATGAGGGTAAAGCCGCTTAATTTTTGCTTGAGCTTATTGTGTTTTAGCTGCTTACTTAATAGCCATTGAAGCAAACTCATAATATTACACTTTCCCTTTTAAGTTTCAGAAATTTAACATTTGGATTGTGGATTTGTATTACTACCTAAAGAATCTTTTTGTTCCAGACGACCACATAAGTCACTAAATGAAGTTCCTTTACTAATAATTTCAGTTGTAAATTCTACTAATGGTGGTTGTTCTTTGAATAAGCCAGTTCCTCCCGTAAAGGCACTTTGTTTTTTAATATCTTTTCCTTGGGAATCTTTATCCTTGAGAGCTTTTAAAGTTATTCCAGTTTTAAATGCATCTGCTCTGTAAACTCGTACTCCTAACTTGTAACCATTTTCTGCGTTACTGGAAGCAGAGTTATATCCGAATGCCTGAACTATCATGTCTCTAAGGCTATTATTTTGACACCCTTCTTGGGTATCTCCATTGACGCAGTAAACAGAATAATTTGGTGGAGTAGTGGGTGAAGTGGGTGAGGAACAATAATCACTTGATTTTGTGCATGTTAATGTTCCAGAGGGAGCATCTGGTGGTTCTGGATCGGTAGTTGCACCTGCGGCTCTTTTTGTAATGGCAGGTGGAAGAATAGTGGCTGAACGAACAGCATCAATATAGCTACTAGCTGCATCGGTTGCTAACTCAACTCGTTTTGCTTGTACTCGTGTGGCAACAGATAAAACGATCGCAGGTGCGATCGCTACCATCAAGATTGCAACAACAACAATTGCCATTAATGACTCGATAATCGTGAAACCAGAATCATTTGAGGTTAATTCTTGCTTCTTTTTGTGATGAATCATGTTTAAAACTCGCTCAATAACACTAGCTTGTTATTAAATAATTTAGGAAGTAAGGGTAGTTGCTTGCTACCCTTGTGCAGCAGATAATGTGAAACTGTGATTAGTTTTTGACTCCTAATATGTGCATGTATTTATTTACAAGCACTAGGACGCTGATCGTCGCTGATGGCATACTTAAAACCAGTACCTACATCGCTAGCTGAAGTGTAACCAGCACCAGAATTTTCAGCCGCACACAGCAAGGTTTTTACCCATGCATCATCTCTACCCACTTCGCGGAAGAACTCATTTGGTTCTGCAACGCTAGGAGTTGTAAAACGTTGTGAGAACAAGTCAGGTAATTGAGTTAATAGGGCAACATCATAACCCCAGAAACGGCTAGGCGCTCCATAGAAGGGCGCTTGACCTAAAGTAGAAGCTGTAGAACCAGTACCAAGATTAGCCGCTCCTACAGATGTCCGATAACCTTGTGGATATCCAAATGCTGTTGTTCCTCCATAACCAATACTGTTACTTGTCACCGCAGCAGTGAATACTTGCCAAGGAGCCGTTGCAAAAGAGCTACGCTTGAACTGGATGAATGCACCTGCTGCTATGTGTTGTATGTCACGCCAATTTTCTAAGTATCGAACGAAGTTTTCTAAACCACCATTTGTTTCATTCGGACGCGCAGGGGTATTACCTTGAGCAAAAACTAAGTTCGTTTCTGTTTTTGATGCACGTTGTACCCAGGAACCAGTCATGCTGGCATCACCACTAGTTGGAAGAGTTGTCGTCGCATTTGTGGCAAATGGGTATTGCAACTGTAATACAGGCACTAAAAGTGGTTGTTGAGTTCCCGTTAAGCTGCTACTCTCAATCCACAAGGGATATTGAGGGTCATAATTTTCGGTGGTTGAATTTATACCTTTGAACCATAAAGCATTTGCTTGAGTACGAGGTCGGTTACTCGTGGAATAAGCTGAGTAGTCTATGCTATCTATTGTGAGAGTGCTGGAGTATGGGAAGTAACTAACTCCAAGACTAGAACCGCTGCCGACGATTCCTAAAGGAACTGGTTTACCAGAATCTAGAACTAATGTGTTTGGATTTCCTGTTATTCCTGTAGTGCCATTCGTGACTGTTTGACCTGTACGATGTCTTAAAAAGGCAACACGACGCGGATAGCTCTGGATTGAATCAGGATAGGCATTACCGATGTTATTTGCAGCTATTGCTGTTGTACCAGCAGCAAGTCTATTCGTCTGGAAAACAAAACTTGAATTGGCAACCTTGGCATCTGCTAAGGCTTTAACTATCTGATTAGCTTTGATCGTTTTCTCGACATAAGTATTGCCATTAACTGTTACAGAATCGCTTAAATCCCCATCCCCATTCAAGTCATAACCAACAACCCAATCATCAGCAGTACAAGCTGTAATTATTGATTTTGGGCAAATTTCCATTAAATATTCGGAATATGTTACTCGTCGTTGAATTGGAGTAACGAAATTGTTGAAGTAGGAACTGCCTGCACCAGTTGTAGCACCAGAGTAATTACTATCTGTGAAATTGCGACTGGTAACAAAGTTATTTTCCCAGAAGCCATTTAATCTTGCTGCAACAGTAGCAGTGATATCACTCTCTTTTATATTTACAGATGTTTTATCAGCGATGCCATCGCCATCAATATCCATTTTGAGGGCTACTTCGCTTAAGTTTACTGTTTTTGTTGAAGTGCTAGGCTCTATGATGGCATCACCATCAACATCATAACCAACAGTGTAATTTCCGTCGTAGTTGTATCTCAAATCGTAGTCGCCATCTTGGCGGAAACCCAATTTGAAATTGTGCGACAGAACAGTGATTGAATCAGCAATCACGCTTGCTGGTCGCCAAGTTTCACCTGTTCCGCAACCTGCAAACTGACCCTGACGGCAGGCAAAGTTTTGATTTAGACTCGTGCGTGCGTAAAATGTACTCGACCAATCAGTAGAGGTTTTCAGCGAATTATCGGAAAACTCTTCTTGGGTATGGCGGTTAAAATATCCTTCGTTAGCAGTACCTGTTTTCTGACCTTGAATATACACAGGCAAGTTTGATGCCAAAATTAAACCTTTCTCTTCCGGCTTGTAGGTACTGTTGCGGCTGAGGTCGCTACCATTTATCAGCATAATACCGTTAGGACGGCGCGTTGGATCGAGCTTGAAGTCCGTTGCACTTACGTCTTTGCTAGAATCACTTTTATCTGTCAGCGCATCTTCACGAGTTGCGTAGATAATACCGCTATTAGGAATGAGAAAATCAGAACCACTATTAACTGTGCCAGTAATAGATTTTCTTCGCAGTAAATCTAAATCAAGAACAGTTGTCCGAATTTCTAAAGGCTGACGTTTTTCAACATCCAAGTCATAAGTCCGAGAACTTGTTGCTGCTGGCTTATCAATCGCTTTAACCTGTCTGGCATCAAGGAAACTAGTTTCCATAATCGCGCCGTGAGGAATCACAGCGTCACTAGGAGAAATACTACCATCAAAAATTTTTAAAGCACATACAGCAGAATCGATCGCAGATTGTTCGGCAAGTGTCAGATTTCCGCTAGCAGCACGTTTTGCCATTGCCTTCTGGAGTTGCTCATTTACTGGTCGTCCATTAGGATGCTTTAACTGTGCTTGATATTTGAGCGCAGCTTCGTAACCAGCAGTAATCGTAAGTGATGTTGCTGGATAAACAACGCCGTTATTAGATAAGCCTCCTGTATCTGTTGTTGCTACATTGGTTAATCCCCCAGTCGTGACAGTTCTGTTAGGAGTTGCCGATTGAGTATCTCTTAACCTAACATCTGGTAAGCCCACTCTGTTTTTAGCTGTAGTTGCATTGCTTGGATCGTAATAGCTACTTACACAAGCAATTGGGGCTTGATAATCTGTTGGTTTTTCCCCATCGTAGGTATCTTTTTGATAGTGGTAAACAGCCGTCGCCCGCATCCGTAAATAAGGAGTTGTAGCACTGGGCATTCCCTGTGGTGCTGTTCCACTACTAGTATCTATCCCTATTGGCATCGAATCCGACCATACGGACACTGGGCTAGTAGGTGTTGCTAAACTAGATAATGCTGTAGATGCATTCGTGCTGGTAATGGTATTAGGTAGATAAATTCCGCCACCAGTTACAACTCTCATACCTCCAACAATATCTAGGACACCTTCAGGCTTTTGTGCGGCAGATTTTTCCCAGAAATCGTCACGTTCAGTAATACCGAGGTTATCAAGTTGGTAAGCTTGCGAAAAACGCTTACGGGTATTGTTATTGTTGTCCCACTTTCTACCTGTGATGTCTTGTCCTTCTTCGGCTTCCTTGATAAACCTGTTTTTTGCTGTATCAAACCAGTACTGTGGTAAGTTATTACCAACAAGAATGCGATCGCCTATTCTTTCTTCTTTGCCGGACACAGTCTGTACTTCAGGATCAGTAGCCTCTAAACGAATTTTGTCCGAACCATTTGGATTTATCCCAATTTTCGCGAAGTTAGTAGCATCTGTAGGATTAGCTGGATCGAAAGGAAAGACCCACACATTTACTGGTCGTAACGTCTCTCCACTACCTAACAAAGGGACGGTTGTTGCGTAGTTTATCCCATTACTAGTTAATGCATCACCACCAAATGGAATCTCAGCATAGGGAACTCGTCGTGTTCGTCTTCTAAAGTAAATCCGCAGTTGCTCATCACGGGCTTTATCAAATGTCAGCGTTTTATCAGCTGCCATATCGCGATCGATTTCTTGTTGAACTTCTGTTGGCAACTGATTTTTATTCGGATATAGAGCAACTGTACTGGCAACTAGACGGTCAATTCTTCGAGCATAAGCTTCTTCATTGTATGCAGCTAAATTACCATAAGTTGCTGTAGGTACGCTTTTATTCGTATCGCTTATGGTATTTTTCTGATCACCATAGGGTTTATTAAATAAATCGACTCTTGGAGAACCACCAGATGAAGTCTCGTTGACGCGACTATTAATTAAGTTACCTGCAACAATTATTTTGCTATTTTCTTCTGCGAAATAACATGATTTATCACTACTAACAAGATAATACCTGACATTATCTCGACGAGTTAGCAAATTACCATTGGTAAAGATACGACCATTGATATTTAATCCCGCACCAGGAGCTATTTCTAAATCGTCTTCATATAATACTGCGTTGTTGTTAATGGGAATCCGTTCACGGTCTTGCTGATATTCAATGGCAGCAAATCCTTTGTTACCTTTATATTGTTCGTATTTAGCTTTTTTACTAGCTGGTACTCCTGTTAAATTAGGGTCTGTAATTGGTACTGTTGTAGTGTAAACAAATATGCTTCTTTTCAGTCTACCACCAGTTTTAAACCAGCCTTGACCATCAATTAAATTTGCACTAGTTGCAACCTCGCTCTCACATTGGTTATTACTTATACCTTCGTCCATCGGCAGTGCTCTAGCTTCAAGCGGTATTCTGCTTCTCTTTGTAGTAGTTGTCGTAGTTCCCGATGTAGTGGTAACGGTATTAGCGGGGGTTCGATAGTAAATACCATATAAAGTATAACTATCAAATTTGCCGTTGTTATCTGTATCTACTGGATATTTCCAAGCAGTGTTTGCTTCCCTTTCGCTATCTTGAAGAGTCGTTGTTATGCCTAAATCTGTCTTTAACTTATTAGTTATTTTCAGTTTTAATGGAGTTTCATCACCAAAAGTAAATTCATTGACATTAGTATCAATAACTTGTGCTAGAGATGTATTTGAAGGTGTCGAACGTGGTAATCTTGGGTCTTGAAATAGTTTACTAATTTTTGCTCTTGCGCGTTCAACTGCTGGTGATGCGGCATTCAATGTTGCTTCATTTACCCGTACGTTACTGGCATTTTTAGACCGTTCAAAAGACCTAAATAATATTGCCACAGTCAGCAATACAACTACTAGCGACACCATTGCGACGGTGGGTAATACGAAACCTGCATTTACCCATTCAGCTTTGCTTTTATTTACAAGGAAAGTACGCAGCAACCACAAACGTTGCTCTCTGAGTGTAGCGGGAGAGTAAGAACAAAGTTTTTGGTAGAAATTTCTAATAACCTTGATTAACTCGTTATTTCGAGACATAGCCCCTTTCCTGTCGAGTATTTACAAATGAAGTTTTATCAAAAAATTTTCTCTGGAGTCTCGTCTCATAAGAACAAGACAAGTACGTTCAATCTTGTTGCTTCAACAAGATTTACAAAGCTAATATTGAATTCCTATGAAGACAATTTCAAACAGATTTAAAACTGTTATATCACTTTTATTTTTTTTGGTCGTTTTTGTATGTTGTTTAGCAAGACATCTTCCGGATAATGAAGATGTTACTTGAATTAGTTAGCCCGAATTAATTATTTTATAGCCAACAGAGAATAATAGTGTCATAGCTTCACTTTAACTTTGCAAAAGATAGTTTTCTTCTCAGGGAACTTGATGAAGAATTTACTATGTATAGGAGAGTAAACCTATGTTACCCACTTGATATCCAAAACATATCAACTCAAGTTCTAAAAATAGAATTTATACTAACTACTCTGATAATAAAAACTTATTAATATTTAATATGACGCGAGTTCGACAGAAGCCAACCCCTTTCCGAATACGAAACTTATCAAGTTTGCCTAGATACCGACATCAGACAGACACGGAGAATTTTGAATCACGAGGGATTTGCTGGGGATAATTATGACAAGTTCGCCTAAATATCATTTAAAAACCTCCCCAATTTGGGGAGGCTGCAACATAGAGCAATGTGACTAAGTTGTTGAATACCGTGTCCTTAGTATTTATTCAAATTAATTCCAGCTTCTTTTGCCATTGCAGCCAAACCTCTTTTTTCTAAGGTTTTCAGGGCTTTGGTAGATAGCTTAAGTCTAACGAAGCGGTTACCTTCAGCCCACCAAATACGTTTATCTTGCAGGTTTGCATGTTGTAAGCGCTTGGTACGACGGTGGGAGTGAGAAATCGAGAAGCCATTATTTGCTGTTTTACCAGTTAATTCGCAGCGACGAGACATGTGTTTATTCTCCGATTTTTTTAGTGACAATCTCCTATTGTATAGGGATTTGGGAATGGGGCAATGGGTAATGAGGATTAGTAATTCTTAGCTCGCTTCTATGTTGGAGTCAAAAAGCCCACTATGAGTTCTACAGTCATTATCACTTGAGTTATATCATGTCTACTTCAATATTTTTCATCTAGGCTGATACAGAGATATTTCGCCTATTGGGAATTTGGGGAATAGAGAAACCCGGTTTCTGGTTTTTTAGTGCCAATTGGGATTTTGGCTAGGGGAGAAACCGGGTTTCTGAGGATGTGGTATGCCTAGGTAACTACTTTGTAGATGTTCAATACCACTTATTTTGTTGCTTGTTCGGTGAGTTTAGTGAGTACGTCGTTAGAGCGTTCGACAAAAGATTTCATTCCTTCTGCGTCGAAACCTTTTTGTGACATTAACGCCAAATCGTAGACGTGTTGGCAAATCATGTTGGCTAGCTGTCCGGTTGGGGAATCTCCACCATCTTGGATAATACTGCCCTGGTTGAGTGTTGCCAAGTTCTGTATTAAGGGATGTGCAGTGTTGACTACTAAGATATGATCTTCAGGAAATTCTACAGATTGTTGCTGCATCATCGCGTTCATTTCCCGCAAACGACGCAATATTTCTGGTAATAATACCATTGCTGGAGGTGTACCCTGGGGGTTGTCAGATTTCAAGGCTTCAGTACGAATGTTTACCTTGGGTTTATTAATTGCTTTCTCAAATAGTTCTTTAATTGTTTCGCTACGGGTTTTGTTGGTATTGGGATCAACTATTTCTGCGGGTTTTTCTTTATCGAGAAGGGTGTTGTCTAAATCGGAGTCTACCCGTGTAAATTTAACTTCGTTGTATTCACGTTCCAAGAAGTTAATAAAGTGGGTGTCGATAAAGGAGTCCATGTATAGGACTTCTAAGCCTTGACTTTTATGTAATTCTACGTAAGTTGCCTGTGATGCTTCATCGGTACAGTAGAAGACGCGGTTTTCGTGACGTTCTTTGTTACGTTCTAGATATTCTTTGAGGGTGGTATAGGGCAGTTTTGCACCTGGATTAATATCTTGCCAAGCGTCGTTATCTTCCGTTTGTACTTGTACAGTCGGGGTTGTATCGCTAGGTTGGTAGGTGGTGCGGAAAACGGTGATATCTTCGACTTGTTTTTGGAATTTTTCGTCGTTGAGTACGCCAAATTTGACGAAGGTACCCAAGTCTTTCCAAGCGCTAATATACTGTTCGCGGTTGTCACGATACAGTTCTTTGAGCCTGTCGCCAACTTTTTTGGCAATATAGTCACCAATTTTTTTGACTGTTCTGTCGCCTTGTAAAGCGCTACGGGAGACATTTAGGGGTATATCTGTACTGTCGATAACTCCACGCATAGGCAGGAGAAATTGGGGAATGATTTCCTCGACGTTATCGCTGACGAATACTTGGTTGCAGAAGAGTTTGATTTGTCCTTTGGTGACATCAACATCGGGGCGAAGTTTGGGAAAATACAAAATCCCGTTGATAATGAAAGGATAATCGGTATTGAGATGTACCCACAGCAAAGGTTCTTCTTGGAATGGGTACAGGTAGCGATAAAATTCTAAGTAATCTTCTTTGCTTAAATTATTTGCAGATTCGCGCCAGGGTGCTTTTTGACGGTTAATGACTTCACCATCGAGTTTGATGGGAACTGGCATGAAGTCACAGTAGGTTTTAACGAGGTTTTGGACTCGTGCCGATTCGAGGTATTCGAGTTCTTCCTCCATTAAGTGGAGGGTAATAGTTGTACCCCTGGTAGTACGAGGAGAGTCTTCGAGGGTAAAATTGGGGGAACCGTCGCAAGTCCAGTGAATTGCTTGTGCGCCTTCTTTATAGGATAGTGTGTCAATTTCTACTTGGGAGGCAACCATAAAGGAGGAGTAGAAACCTAAGCCAAAGTGACCGATAATTGGCTGGTTTGAGTCACCTTTATATTTTTGGATAAATTCTTCGGCACTGGAGAAGGCGACTTGGTTAATATATTTTTTGACCTCATCGGCAGTCATCCCAATACCATTATCGGTAATCGAGAGTGTTTTTTTATCTTTGTCAATAGCCAGTTGAATTTCAGGTTCACCAATATCACCAGAGTATTCTCCAGCACGGGAAACCATACTTAATTTTTGGATTGCGTCTACAGCGTTGGATACGAGTTCCCGCAAGAAGATTTGATGATCGGAGTAGAGAGATTTCTTGATAATTGGGAATATATTCTCAGTATGGATACTGATAGTACCTTGTTCCAGCATAGTTTCTACTCGGAAATACAAATATTCTAATGATCTTGGGGTAGTTATGAGAAAATTACTACCCCACACAGGATTTTAAACGCAAGTTGTGTGCGATCGCTCTGCTTTTCTATGTCTGTTTGCACCCCAGTATATATTCGGATTTCCCTACTCGTAATTAATTGCCAACTTAGAATCGGCTCAAATTAAATCTGTAAATATTTGTTTGGCGGTGTTGGCTGCGACTCTCCAATTGAGGCGGTTCTGATACTCATAAAATGAGTTTATCGCTAGTTCTTCGTAGTTTGAATAGTCTTGCAGAATATGGGTAATATAGTCGCAGTAGTTTGTAGCTACGTCATCAATATTGAATAATTTACCGTTGAGGTTGTTTTTGATAATGGTGGGAATACCCCCAATGCAAGTTGAGATACAGGGTACACCGAATGCATTTGCTTCGATAAGGACGTTGGGTGTAATATCTGCTTGGGTTGGCAAAATCAGAAAGTGTGAGTCTGCGAGTAGATGATAATAATATTTTTTGCCTTCTGGGGTTGATTTATTAATGTAGCCAATGGGATTTACAAAGTCTGGTAATGTGTGAATATTTTTGGGTAAATCACCTATAATTCTCAGTTCTATATCTAAACCACCGTCATGTAGCTCCTTGGCTATTTCTAGTGTAAGATTACCCCCTTTTCTTTGCCAATCAATACCCACATACGTTAGTTTGATTTTAGTGCGATCGCGCGATTTGATAATTGTATTAATATCATTAATGCTGCGTCCCGGATATATTTCAAAGTTTGCACCTCTAGGAATAACCTTAATTTTTTCTTCAGGAATATGATAGATTTTTATAGCTTCTTGTGCTGCCCACTCTGATGTAAAAATGATGGTTTGACATTGTTGTAGCGCTCTTTTTTCTAGTAAATAAATATTATTTTTTGTTTCGTAGCAAAGATTACTCAAATAGGGATAATATTCTACCAGTGAGGCGATGACTGTATCAATCCATAGGACTAAGGGTTGAGGCGAATCCAAATATGCTATGGGTGTAAAGCCTTCTGGAGAAACAATTATATCAGGATTAATTTTTGCTAATTTATCTTTGATTTGCTGTGAGTAATTTCGACAGATTAATGATTCTGCCCAACTGTAATAATCTTGCTGAAATACTTGTCGATAAAATGTCCATTTTAAACGTGATATTGCAGCATATTTTTTTTGTAAGTTGTGAATGCATTCAATATTAATATTTTGCGATTTGAGCGAATTAAAAATATATCGACTAGACCCATAATTCCCTTGGTTAGATTTTAACCATTTTGATGAATCCATGAGGTCATATGTTGTGATGTATGCAATTTTCATTTTTATGTTTGCCGGATTAAAATCATCAAAGTTAGACTTTTTTATTCAAAGGCTTTTAGATGCACTTTAATAGACTTGATTATTTTTTTAATCGAACTAATTTTAGTATTAGATCAATCTTTTACTAAGGTTAATTGTCTTGAATTTTAATCGGAAAATTGTGATTTTCTAAATCTCGCTGAAATATTTTCTGATAATGTTTTAATGTCTCTTGGCTGAGTTGTTTCCAATCTAGTTTTTCCATCATGCATTGGCTCGAACGTGTCGTGTTTATTACCCAATTCAATCCTTGAGCAAGTACTTCTGAAGTAAAGTCTCCTGAATATGTGTTTACCCAATCTTCCCCTACCTGTTCTTTAACTTCGGGTATTGAACCTAAATTTGGTACTAAAATTGGACGATTAAACGATAGTGCAAGTAAAGAACTACCGGAATTGAGAATTTCAGTAAATGGTAAAACTACTAAATCTGCAGATTGAAAATATATTTGGATTTCATCATCTGGAATATATTTTAAAAATAGCTTGACTTTTGTATCATTTTCGGTAGCTGTAATAATTTCTTGTTTGAGATAGTCACGCTCAATATTTCCAGCTATTACTAATACCCAATCTTGGGGTGCTAACTCGCGAAATAGCTTAATTAGCTGAGGTACATTTTTATAAATATCTATGTACCCAAAAAATAAAACTACATGTTTGTTTTCAGGAATGTGAAGCTTTTGTCTAGCTGCATCTGGATTGATATTATTCGGATAAATATCTCGATAATGTCCGTGGGGAATAATTGTATGGGGAAGATATTGTACTGTTGGTAAAGTTTTTACAATAATTTTTTCTGCTTTTTTACTTAAGCTGATATAGCCATCTATGCGAGTTAATAATTGTTTTTGAAACCAATTTGCTAGATGTGGATGAACAATTGAATGAGGTGTGCTGTCATGAATTGTCCAAATAACTTTTGTCCCTTTTGTTCGAGCGAAATCTATTAACATTAACATGATTAGCGATCGCAGCGCTGCAATTATCCAATTAGGATGTCGAATAATTGTCTCTACAACCCAATGCAGATGGAGGATATCATACTTATTCTTAATAATTTTCTGGTAAGAAAACTCTTCCACAACTGCTTCATCAACTGGCATATTTTTATACAATAGCCAGTTATATGGGTTTTTGTACCTTGTTTTAAATGCTGGATAAGCACTAATCCTCATCATTTGGGAATATCTAGTTTTTGCTAAATTCTGCTAAACATATTATTCCCAGATTTGAATGTGAAGTTTAGATATGTGTAATTATCTACACTTCAGATGCGGACTCAACTAACGTTACTGGAGTTGGTGCGATCGCAGGTGCAGGTTTTGATATGATTTTCTTTTGGAAGGATAATCCCTGTTCGTTGCTGTCTATGACTATGGTGTCTCCAGGGACAAAGGTGTTTTCCAGAATTTTTGTGGCGATCGCATTTTCGACTTCTCTCTGGATTGCTCGTTTAATCGGTCTGGCTCCATATACTGGATCATATCCAACTTCTACAAGGTAATCGCAAGCTGAAGAAGATATATCTAAGCTGATTTTTTGATCTGCTAGGAGGCTTTCGACTCGTTTGAGTTGAATGCGGATAATTTGTCCCATTTCGCTGCGATTGAGGGGATGGAAAATGATTAAGTCGTCGATGCGGTTGAGAAATTCGGGACGGAAATGATTTCTCAGGGCTTCGAGTACCCGGTTTCGCATTTTTTCGTACTGACTATCATCGCTGGAAACATCGAGGATATGTTCGCTACCGATGTTACTTGTCATAACAATAACGGTGTTGCGAAAGTCTACTGTACGTCCTTGAGAGTCAGTAATTCTACCGTCATCTAGGACCTGGAGAAGAATATTAAATACATCTGGATGCGCCTTCTCTACTTCATCTAAAAGCACGACAGAATAGGGTTTACGGCGAACTGTCTCCGAAAGCTGTCCACCTTCTTCGTAGCCTACATAACCTGGAGGCGCACCAACTAGGCGAGATACGGAATGTTTCTCCATATATTCGGACATGTCGAGTCGTACTAATGCATCTTCCGAGTCGAACATAAACTGCGCTAAAGCCCGCGCTAACTCAGTTTTACCAACTCCTGTTGGCCCCATGAATAGGAAAGAACCAATCGGTCGGTTGGGGTCTTTCATGCCGGCACGGGCACGACGAATGGCAGCAGAGACGGCTTCTACAGCTTCCGATTGTCCGATGACTCGTTTGTGGAGATGATTTTCGAGTTGTAATAATTTCTGCCGTTCCGACTCGAGTAAACGGTTGACAGGGATTCCCGTCCATTTGGCGACAATTTCGGCAATGTCAGCTTCAGTAACTTGTTCGCGTAGGAGGGTGGAACCTGCGCTTTGCAAATCAATTAACTGGGTTTCTTTAGCTTCGCGATCGCGCTGTACTGATTCTAATTTGCCATATTTCAACTGTGCGGCTTTATTTAAATCATAAGCACGTTCGGCTTGTTCGATTTGTACCCGCAATTTTTCTTCTTCTTGCTTCAGGGCGCTAATTGCTTCTAATAACTGCTTTTCACCCTGCCATTGCCCGTTTAATTCCTGTTGTTTAGCGGTTAATTTGCTAATTTCTTGCTCTATTCGTCCTAATCTTTCTTTGGTTTGCAATGCTGCTTTCTCTTCCCCTGCCAGAGATAATTTTTCCATCTCTAACTGCATTAAACGGCGATCGATAGTTTCCAATTCCGCCGGTTTGGAAGTTATTTCCATTTTCAATTGGGCAGCAGCTTCATCGACTAAATCGATCGCTTTATCGGGTAAGAAGCGATCGGAAATATATCGGGCGGAAAGTGTCGCGGCGGCAACGAGGGCGGAGTCGGAAATTTTGACGTTGTGGTGGACTTCGTAACGTTCCTTCAATCCCCGTAAAATGGAAATGGTGTTTTCAACGCTGGGTTGATCGACAAATACCTGTTGAAAGCGTCTTTCTAGGGCCGCATCTTTCTCAATATATTTACGATATTCATCCAGGGTGGAAGCACCAATACAGCGCAGTTCTCCCCGTGCCAACATCGGTTTCAGTAAATTTCCGGCATCCATGGAACCTTGTTGCCCAGAACCCGCACCCACAACTGTGTGTAGCTCGTCGATGAATAAAACTATTTGTCCATTCGATTCCGTTACTTCGCGGAGAACAGCTTTTAAACGGTCTTCAAATTCACCACGATATTTTGCCCCAGCAATAAGACTACCGATATCGAGGGAAATTAATTGCCGATTTTTCAACGATTCCGGCACATCACCATTAACTATTCGTTGTGCTAAAGCTTCAGCGATCGCAGTTTTGCCAACACCAGGCTCACCGATTAACACAGGGTTGTTTTTACTACGTCGCGACAATACTTGAATGACTCGGCGGATTTCATCATCACGCCCAATAACAGGGTCAAGTTTACCAGCCTTGGCGGATTCCGTTAAATCTGTACCAAATTTTTGAAGGGCTTCATACTTAGATTCGGGATTCTGGTCAGTAACTTTTTGACTACCACGTACAGCTTTAATAGTTGTTTCCAGCTTGGCTGTATCCGTATCCAAACCTTTGAGAATGCGTCTACCAATCCGCTCATCCTCAGCGAAACCAAGGAGAATATGCTCAATGGAAATAAAGGAATCTTTCATGCGATCGCGAGCTTCCTCGGCGCGATCCAGTAAAATATCTAAACCCCGACCCAGATATAATTGATCGCTTCTACCGACTTTGGGTTGACGACGAGCATATTCTTCAAGTTGTTGTTGAACACGGTTGGCATCTGCACCAGCACGATTGAGAATGCGGGCAGCAAGTCCATTATCTTGATTTAAAGCAGCGAGTATTAAATGTTCAACTTCTAGCTGTTGTTGCTGATAAGCACGAACAACCTCCTGGGATTTTGCGATCGCTTCCCAAGCTTTATCGGTAAATTTATCTGGGTCTGTAGGTTGCATCTTGAGGATTTAAGTTAAAAGTTAGGATTTATTAGAGTTAGATTCGAGATTTTAATTTTTTTATTTCTCTATAGTATTTATACTCGCACCTTTTACTATTCCCGGTACGCTTGATTGAACCAGGAATAAACATCTAGATGCAAGTCAAGCCCTGTTGGTAGTAAAACCATTGTAACTAGTACAACTTGGTAAAAGTCAAAAGTAAGAATCCAAAAGAAAAAATACCACTTTACAGGCTTTTGGGCTAGCTTATCTAGTAGTTTTCTTTCCTTTGTTGTTTTCTAGCACAGCATTTTCTGTCTATTTGCCATGTTGAATTATGCCATCGTTGATTATCAGATGATACTGTAGCAGCACACAAGCATGTTTCATCCCATGGGAAGGAATTAAAGTCTGAATCTACCAAGACGAAATCAATGACCTATTAGTACAGTTATCACATCAAACCCCAGTCTTTAAAAAGAAAATACTGTTCTCAAAGTAGTTTGCCAAATTGTACCGTTGTCTTTGTCATTATCCGGGTTGGTAACAACTGAAAAAATTGGTGTAAGGCTGATGTTGTCGCTGAGTTGAAAATTATAAAAAGCTTCAAAATTGGTTTGGGTGGCATTTCCCACATCACCCGTAACAAAAGGTTGAGCGATCGCAATTCCTGCGAGTGTTCCAGGTACAACAATATTACGTAAACCCATACCAACTGACCAACTGACGGGATGTGCGCTCAAATCCCTGTTGAGGGCAGTGTTAAATCCGGCATAATTACCAATGCCAAATCTCCCAAATACCCCGGCATTACGATTGAGAGCATATTCAGCATTAACTCCCAAGGCGTTAATATCAGTATTATTCACTAATGCATTGGTATATTGTAAACGTAATTTCAGCTTCTGATTAGGAGCATATTCAACTTCAACACTGGCTTGATGGTTATTGCCGGAAATCCCTTCCTGGGGCTGATCTGCGTTCGCGGCAATGTAAAGCGATCGCACTCCAAATTTACTACCTTGGGGCTGCCATGCAACTGCTGCACCCGCACCACCGATGCGATCGATTTGATTTTGGACAATCAGGGGATTATTGAGGAATATGCCAGAACTAAAATCTAGAGATTCATTGTTGGCATAGGCATTTTTATCAATGAAATCGCGGGGTGACATTTTTGCACCAACTGTCACAGCTAAATCATTTGTCGGGCGAAATTGGTAATATAAACGTAGTAATTTTAAATTGAAGTCAACATCGGTATAATCAAGCCCACCAGCATTAGCAAAAACACCATTTGTACCGAGTAAATTAACATTTTCTCGTTGTTCTTGACTAATCGCATCGCCGCCATTGTTGCCGGCTTCTAATTGCGTTACCAGTAAATCCTTCTTATCAAAACTCGTCAAAAGATTGAGACGCGATCGCGATACAACTGTATTACTGGCGCTGCTACCTCCAGTTAAACCAACAATGTGCTGTCCTTTGAGTTTTGTTGTGACGGAAAATTGATTTGCTTCGATTGCCGCAGCTTTATATTCAGTAAAATCAATTCTGTCGCGTAGTTCTTTTAATACTGATGCATATTCTGTTTGTAAGCGCCGAACGGTAATTGCATCTTGACGCACATATTCATCACCAATGGCACTTGCGAGCAAATCTTCAACTTTATTCAATGTTGAGGCTAAAGCAGCAGCAAACTCATACCGTGTCATTGGTTGATTGCCAAGGAATTTACGGTTTGGATATGCGGAAATAATCCCGTAACGCTCTACCAAAGACTTTAAAGCTTGATATGCCCAATCACTTGGCTGCACATCAGCAAGTTCCGCCACACTTGGCTGGAGAATTAATCCATTAGAAATAACATCAGAATTACTATCTAAATTATCTGCCGTGTCAATCGCGATCAAATATCTATCCTCTCCAGCCCCCGAAGCCAGAGAAGAATGTTGATTTTTCTCCCCCTCGTCGGGGGACAGTTCCGACATTTTGCGAAACCAGGGAGAGCCTTCCCCAGAAAATTCTACCAACTTAGAATGTATATTGATATCTTCTTCCGGTGGAGATATTTGAGGAATAATTTCACCAGGTATAGTTGGAGTTGATGCTGGAAATGTTGCATCAGATATTTTCGCAGTCGATATGTTGGAATTTTGTGGTGATGTTTGGGCAACTGAAGGTAAACACAATTGACTCCACATCCCACTACTAACTAGACTTCCTGCGAATAGTATTCGCGATACTCCCATTGGGAGTGAGTGTTGTAACTGCAAACACTGCTTAAGACTCAACTCCATCACACCTGTATTTATAAGTAAAATTACGTATTCACTAATTTTTGATTAGTGTCATTTTTGGTGGATGTACCCTGGGCATTTAACTGAATCAGTTCAACTTTATAGCGATCAGGGTCTTCAACAAAAGCAATCACCGTCGAGCCATGTTTCATTGGTCCCGGTTCTCGTGTAACTTTACCACCCTGCTGTTTAATTTGCTCACAGGTTGTATAAATATCATCAACCCCGATCGCAATATGACCGTAAGCATCGCCTAATTCGTATTTTTCTTTACCCCAGTTATAAGTAAGTTCTAACACTGTATTGTCAGACTCGTCACCATAACCAACAAACGCGAGTGTAAATTCTCCACCTGGATAATCTTTTCGTCGTAACAATTTCATCCCCAGGATTTCGCAGTAAAACTTCAAAGACTCTTCAAGATTTCCCACCCGCAGCATCGTGTGTAGTAAACGCATAATTCATTCCGATAAACTTCTTTACAAATTGTAGATGGAGAGAAAGGAAGCGAGGAATGTTTTAATGCTGCGATTTTCCGGTGTTCGAGTTAGTTGTTCACGGTTTGTTGAGTCAAAACCACTTTGAGCAAGCATTGCAGCTACGTCCCTACCCTGACTTTACATTTTCAATTCTCTGAAAACTGGAGCCACTTGCATCGGTTGTGATTATGACTTTACTTTGAGTTACGTTCTCAACACTCGTAACTTCTAATTTTTACCATATTTTCTCGATTGTTTTCGAGCTAATTGCATAAAAATAATATTTCTGACATACAGTTGACTGAAGCAAATTTGTTGAGGTGAGTTCCTGATTAATTGGCAAACAACATCTTATACCAATTAATTGATTTTGCCTGCTTATTCTCACCTAGTTATTGTGTAAATAATTATTGATTACAAGGGAGGAAACGGAAATGCTAGAAACTGCGAAAAAAATTGGCACAATGATTTTATGTATGGCAAGTGTGAGTTTAATTTCCACACCTGCATTTGCTGGCGAATTTATGTTTGAGTTTATCGAGAGCAATACAGGTAAATCATATGGAAGTATGAGATTGAAATTCAATGAGCCAGAAAACTTTATTTACAAAAAATGCTTTAGTAATGTTCGTGAAGGAGAGTTTGAATTCAACTTAGGTTTTGATTTAAATGGTGAGAATATCAATTTTGAAGAAGGAAACTTAAGTAATGATATTTGTTTACATTCTGCCAGAAGCTGGAAACAAGAGAGAAATTCATTAAGCGGTCAAATTATTGATGAAAATACCTCTGCGTCTCTAAACTTATCATCTAGTCCAGGTGAAATTACGACTTGGTCACTGTCTGTTCCAGAAGACAATTGTTCTGGCAAAAAAGAATGCCAAAAAGTTTTGAGGGAAAAAGTTTTAGCCGAAGGAGAAGTCCTAATTCGTAGAGTTGAATAAACCCCATAATACTAATTTACATCTCCTCAACTTTTCACTCCAACTCCAAATCAAGAATTTGCTTTATCCCGGAGAATTTACCCTCCAAAACTGTTAAACTTTCTTGGAGGTAAACCCACTCCCTTTAGAAAAAGTTCTGATAGTTCAGGTAACAGTTGAACTCGCTCCATTAAATTTGGATAGGATTATATTAAACCAGATTCACAGGGTGCTTGGAGATTGTGAACTGTGCTTCGCTATCACAATTTAATTTTGGTTTAGGAATGCGAGTTGAATAAAGTGCAGAAGTAGGGAACTGTTAGCATAGCGTAACGCACCATTGAATATTCGTTTAGAATTGTAAGTTATTAAATCCTCGTTCCTTAGTTGTGACGATAAGTATAAATATTTACTGTAAAAGTTTTTCCTGTTTTGGTTATAATCTCTAGTTTTTGCCCTTTAACTGCATAATATCTTAATGTAATACCTAATGAGTAGTAGTAAAAATTTCATCCCAATAATCAGGAGTTAAAGCATGTCACGCAATTTGTTGTTTCTACCATTGTTACTCCTTATTTTCGGTACTTCAATTACATCTTCCATCGCACAAACAACTAATGAAGAACCAGGATTACGTCAATTTGTTGAACGTATGCTGAGTCGTAATGGTAATGAAACTAAAGTAATAGTTGGCAAATTACCAGAAAAAATGCCTGTAAAATTGCCAATTCCCCCAGCATCTCAAATACTAGGAAGTACTGTGAATGAAAACGGAAGTATTCAAGTTGTTTTAGATGCTTCTGGGTCTGTGGTTCAAGTCACTGATTTCTATCAAACCCAACTACATAAATTTGGCTGGAAGGTGCTGGAAGACGAGTATCAACCTTATTTATATCGTGGCTTTGTTGAAACAAGATCGCCATTTGGAGATTATCAAAATTTTTGCAATCAAACTAATCATTCATTCTCTCTTGGTCTGAGCATTAGAAAAGGAAAAGAATCTCCATCTGTAGTGCATATGTATGTAAATCCGGTTGGCGAAAAAGATGATTATTATCCTTGTCGAAAACCTTCAAGAGTAAACTACGAAGAAAATCGAGTGGAAATGCCAATATTACGTGCACCATTAGATACTGAAGTATCTGGAAAAGAAAAAGACCAAGATGAGAATCAGTCGGAAGTGATTCTCAAAACTAAGCTAGATAGTAATAAATTGGCAAATCATTACAGTCAACAATTAGAAAAAGCTGGTTGGAAAAGGATTGATAGCGGAGAAAGTAATTCCTATTATTGGACTACCTGGAAATTGAAGGATAAAGAAGGTATAAGTAGACAAGCTATAATGAGTTTTGCAAAAGTTGAAGGAAAACCAAATCAGTATTTTGCAAATTTAAAAATATTTGATGTTGCAGAATAAATTTAGGTTGAATAATGGGATATTTTACATATCCAAATAACACTTTGAGGAAAATAATCATGAAAAAAACTTTGATTGCGATCGCACTTGCAGGTAGTTTCCTCACAACATTATCACCCTTGGTTTTACCAGGGTTGGCAATATCCAAACCTCAGCAAAATGTGACTTCAGATACATCATTAAAGGTAATTCAGCAAACTTTATCTTTTGCAGATATTCAGGGAGTTTACGGAGAAAAAGAAATTCGTCAACTTTCCCAACTTGGGGTGATTGAAATTGGAAATGCAAACTTTTTCCCCTCATCACCAATTACTCGCAGTCAATTTATTACTTGGTTGGTTAAAACTTACAATATTTTGCAAACCCATAATACTCGCAAGCCTGCACCAATCAAACTTCCCAATCATCAAAATGCGACTTTCCCAGATGTTCCTCCTGAGCATCCTGCATTCTTATATATTCAAGCTGCTTACGATGCTGGATTTTTAGTCGGTAATGAAGATGGTACATTTAGACCAGATGCTAATTTAACCCGTGAGGAAATGATTGTCCTCAAATCACCTTTAGATTCACAAGGTAGCGGTAATAGTAATCGATCTGTGAAAAGTTTGCGTAGTTTTATTCAAAAAACGAAAGGATTTACTGATGCAGACCAGATTAACGAGCGTTATCTCAATCATATTGCTTTTGATTTAGGTAACGCAGCTAGCGGTAAAAATTTTCAACGAGTTTATGGTTCTAATCGACTATTTGCACCTCAAAAAGCAGTCACTAAAGCCGAAGCAGCAGTTGTTCTATCTGAATTTAGAAAAGCAGGAACTGTTAGTCAAGCTCTAGACAAAATCAATCGTAACCGATGATATCCTATCAGGTACATTATTACTTTCAGATAATGTGGAGATAAATTATGAAGTTTTTTATCAGCTTTGGTCTTTGCTTGATTTCTAGTTTTGTAATGCTATCCGATGTTGCGAAGGCAGAGCAAATATTATTGTTGAACCTCCAATACAAATCTGACAAAACCACGACTAAAGAGATTCATTTTTATGGCAATGACATAAATCCCAATTCTGTATCTATTAATGATCGTTTTTTGTTAACGATCAACGGAAAATCAATTCAGCTACCGAAGCAACTATATAGACGACTTGATTGGTTAAGACGTAGTTTTAGCTATGACAGCCTTTCAGGAGGTATCCAGCAACCGAAAGAAGAAGAATCTTGTGCATTAGGAGGAGCATCTGAGGGAATTATCCTCAAAGCCCGCTATCTCACTTATAAGAACTCTAGGATTGTTGCTAGTGAAATGAAACCTGTATTTGGTCTGGCTCAAAACTGTCTTTTCACAGATATTTATAAACCAGTTAATTTAAATGCCCAAGAGGATGCTCGAGCGGTATTTGAAATTTTGAATAACCTCAGTTTGCTACAAGACTAATTCAGTAATCAAAAGAAGCGGACTTATAGTCGTGTGCTTTATGTTATCGCTAATTTTTTAACTTTTTTTAGTGAGTCTGCATAATAATTCGACTTCCAACCTAATTCTAAATAGTACTAACGGATGAGCAAGTAATTTTGGAAGGATAAAATGAACAACTCTATTATAAAAACTATTGAGATCGCAGGAATTTTAGTTGGATTCTCTGCACATAAAGTACAAGCTAATACCAATTTAGATTTCGAGTGTATGAAGTATTATGAATCCCAAAAGATAAGGCTTGACGGTAAATTTAATCAAGACAAAAAAGTGTATGAATACTATTACGAAAATGGAGTTGAACATTATGGACTAAGAAGTGTTGTTACTTTTTTATCAAGAGATAGCTTTATATATCATAAATCTTCTATAGAAGTTGATGAATATAGTCAACCAGAAATAGAAGAACTATGCCAACGTCCAGCAGAAGCCTCTCAACAGAAAAACAATCCAGCACCACAAGCCCAAACTCAAGAATTACAAGAAATAGTTAGACAGGTGATTTCCGAGGAGTTGAAAAAGGCTTTACCCCCATTACAACCTCAAGTTAAAACGGAAGAATTGCGGGAAATAATTAGACAGTTAATTGCTGAGGAATTGAAAAAAAGCTTACCGCAAACCCAACCTGAATCACAGACTGAAATTCAAACCCAACCCAGTAATCCCTAGTACAGATCGGCGGAAATAAACCAATCATTGCGAATAGACAAAAAGCTTGCTTTATGGGCTTTATTCCTTCTGCCTCCTGCCTTCTTACTTCTGCCTTCACGTACTAGTTGTCGGAATAAGTCAGTTAATCTCCAAAATTCAGTGTTAAGGACATTGGCAGCAGAATTTTGGCAATAACTTCGATCGCGATCGCCACAGAATTGACTGTACAAAATATATATTGGCACATCAGGAATACGTAATATTTCTTAAATCATCTGAAAAAAAGTTACTTATTTGCCAAATTTGGGAATCCTACCAATATGGTTCAGTTAAAGCTTTGTGTTACTTCTCAGAGCTAGCTGAACGGATTGTAGAAATAACCACTATTTGAGGTTTTGAGAATTGGCTATGGATAAATCCATTATTCAACTAGTTGACGAGTTACCTAATGATAATATTACCGTCAAAGTATTAAAGGCACTCGACTTCGTTGCACCTGGTGAGTGGAATAATTTGCAAGGGTTTGACAATACCATCCGGGCAATCACAGGAGAAACTGACGCGAATGTAATTCAGAAAATTCGCGATCGCGTTACTGCTTTATATAATGACCCCCAACAGGGCTACCAAACAGCCATCAAACTATATCAGACCATTGATAAGGCAGATATGGCGATGGCAACGGCTGCTTTAGCGAGTAAAGTGGGCGAAAAAATTGCTTTTCTTTCTTTCTTAAACAACATCACCCCGAAAGCAGATGTAACCCAAACCATCGATTTAGTTCTGAAAATTGCGATCGAAATTATTGCTTTCTGCAAACTTAATGGGATTCCCCAACCAAATCCCCAAGAATTTGCTAATGCTTTGGGCAGTCACTACCAAAATGAGTCCTTAATGCGGATGGCAGCTTTGGTTTGCATAGATGGAATTTTGCCCTTAGGTCCCGACTTTTTGGGTAAAATTCAATCTATCATAACCGGCGCAGATACAAGTGCAATTACTCAAAATCCCCTCTTCTCAACCGTAAGCAGTACTCTCCCAGGTGACAACACAAACGATAAACTAAGTTTTATCACACAGGGTTTTAATTCAGTACAAGGCTGGATGGGTAATTTAGTTGCTAAGACAGGTGTAACACCCCAATCCATTTCTAGTAATCTCGGTAATTTTATTCAATTTGCTGACGATAACTTAGATTTTGTGGCTGCATTCTTAGACCAAACCACCAATTATTACGAACATACGGGAATCCAAACCGTTGCTCGGAAGTTGATTTTGCAAGCTCACATTTTAGTGAAAGCAGAAATTGCCGCAGCACCAAAAGCTGATGCTGTCGTTGCCGCAAAATCAGATGCAAGCAATGCTTCTGCCAACTCAGATAGCTCCCAGTATGCAGTGGGGCAAACAATAGAAGTGTGGGATTCAGAAGAAGAAGATTGGTATCGAGCAACAATCGAAAAAATGGCAGAGAAGCGATTCTTTGTTAGTTACGTTGGCGAAGGTTCATCGAGTGATGAATGGGTTGATGAAGAAGATGTCCGCATTCGTAATCTCGCTGCTTCTGATGATAATGGATATGCGATCGGTCAAAAAGTCAAAGTTTGGGATGAAGACGAGGAAGATTGGTTTTCGGCAATTATTGGCAAAACCCAAGGTCAGCAATACTTTGTACAGTATGTGGGTTATGACTCATCCTACGATGAATGGGTTGACTTGGATGAAATCTCCTAAATATTCCTAAATATTTCTAAATATTCTTAAAAAGTAAGGATGCAATAAATTATTGCATCCTTACTCGTTGATGAATTGAAAATTACCGTCGGTTCCAAAAAATTTTGAGAATGGATTTTTGAGGAATCAAAACTCAAATATTGAACTCACGCCAGATTTAGTAGGGAAATAGCTGTTGCTATAATTTTCCTTATCTATAGTATAAGTAATTTGCGAGTAATCTCAAAAACCCATAGACTCCATTCTATAGGGAAGATTTAATATTTGTTTTATATTTATCATTCTAATGTTAGCCATTGAGACAAGAAAAGCTGTAAGCTATAAATTATCGAATTAATAAACCAGCTAGAAGACCTTTTTCACTGCGGTAATTGGTTGATTCTTTCTTTTAAGAATTGACAATTAACTATGCACTCTATTAGTAAAACATGTATGCAAGGAGTAGATTTTTATTCCTTGTAATGCTTTCTAGTACCTAAAAATAGTAACTGCATTTTTAGGGAGTAGTGCATCACTAAATTCACATAGAGTTATTTAAGGCTACGAAAAATTATCAAAGTAACTTTGAGTGACCTTTGGAATATTAGCGATCGCAAAAGCTAATTTGATTCAATAACCAAGCTAAAAACTTTAATTTTGTATGAATTTGATACAAAGCATTTTTGATGAAAAAAAGATAGTTATTTAGTACTTTCTTAACATAAAAATCTAAGCAAATATAATTCAATAAATTTTGCTGAAGTCAAGAAGTCAAAGATTTGCCGCCAAATAAATTTGCCAAGCTCTAATCAAGCATCCAACCTTTATTAATTTTTTCGAGCAATGGGAATACCTGACAAAATCCATTTCCGTAATTTACGTGGTGATATCTTCGGCGGTTTAACTGCCGCAATTGTTTCTCTACCACTGGCATTAGCTTTCGCTCTTGCTTCTGGGGCTAGTAGTTCACCACAGTAACTTTGTAGGTACAAAAATCTCCGAGTCAATCTCAACCCGTCAATTCTGGGTTGGTGAACCACTGGTATAGTTGCTCGTCTTTGTGGTGTAGTCTGCGTTGACGACTAATGACCGTAAACCCTATCTCCAGATTCTCTTGTAACACCTGTGCTGTAGGGATAAAGTGCCTCACTCTTACTCTCTTTAACTCTTTAAAGTCTATTTAGTTCATTTATTGCAATGCTCCTCATCAGAGGAAGCACAAGGAGGTATTCGTGGATTTTTTCTCCCTGTTCGTGAAGGACTTCATTATTCAATTGCAGTCCCCAACACTCGCCTTTTTGATTGGTGGGATGATTATTGCTGCCCTTGGTAGCGAATTGGTAATTCCAGAGTCAATTTGTACGATCATCGTCTTCATGCTGCTCATGAAAATCGGTCTGACCGGTGGAATTGCGATCCGCAGTTCCAACCTGACAGAGATGGTGTTACCGATGATCTTTGCTGTAATAACAGGGATTGTGATTGTATTCATCGCCCGTTATACATTAGCCAAGCTACCAAAGGTCAAAGTCGTCGATGCGATCGCCACTGGGGGTTTGTTTGGAGCCGTGAGTGGTTCTACCATGGCTGCCGGACTAACGGTACTGGAACAAGCAAAAATGTCATACGAGCCATGGGCTGGCGCACTCTATCCCTTCATGGATATCCCAGCGCTCGTAACTGCAATTGTGATCGCCAACATTTACCTCAACAAGAAGAAGCGTAAAGAAGCCGCCTACTCCACTGAGCAGCCTGTTGTAGCTGGTGATTATCCCGATCAAAAAGATTATCCCAGCACCCGCCAAGAGTATCTCAGTCAGCAGAAGAATGCTGAGGATAATCGGGTCAAGATATGGCCCATCATCGAGGAAAGCCTCCGGGGTCCTGCCCTATCAGCAATGTTGTTAGGTCTGGCTCTTGGCATATTCACCCAGCCGGAAAGTGTCTATAAAAGCTTCTACGATCCCCTCTTCCGTGGTTTGCTTTCGATCTTGATGCTGGTTATGGGTATGGAAGCTTGGTCACGGGTTGGCGAACTGCGTAAGGTAGCCCAGTGGTACGTTGTATATAGTGTGGTGGCACCGTTTATCCATGGGTTAATAGCCTTCGGTCTAGGCATGGTTGCCCACTACACCATGAACTTCAGCATGGGCGGTGTTGTGATCCTAGCGGTAATTGCCTCCTCTAGTTCAGACATCTCAGGTCCTCCCACATTGCGAGCTGGTATCCCGTCAGCTAATCCATCTGCCTATATAGGCGCGTCCACAGCCGTTGGTACGCCAATTGCGATCGGCTTGTGTATACCGTTCTTCCTCGGACTTGCCCAGGCGATCGGCGGCAAGTAATTCCAGACGGGTCGAGGTCTGTCGACGCTCCCTTGACCCGGTAGACCAAGTAGATCAATATACATATATGTAAGGAGGTAAGCAACATGAGCAAACGTGCCAACAAGCTCGTCATCGTCACGGAAAAGGTGCTATTGAAAAAGGTCGTCCAGATCATTGATGAATGCGGGGCAACTGGTTATACAGTGGTGGATACTGGCGGTAAAGGCAGTCGTAACGTGCGCTCTACAGGTAAACCCAACGTTTCCGACACCGATTCCAATGTTAAGTTCGAGGTACTCACCGAAAATCGGGAGATGGCAGAGAAGATTGCAGATCAGGTCGCAATCAAGTTTTTCACCGATTATGCGGGCATTATCTATATCTGTGAAGCAGAGGTACTGTACGGGAGACATTTCTGTGGACCAGAGGGCTGTTGAATCGAGATGAGGTAGAACTTGACATAAGTCACATTGCTGTTTTACTACCATTTCAACATCAGATTGCAGGGAGGGCTAGAGACGAGAGTTCTGCCCTTTGCAATACCTTCAACTGGTAGATTAATGAAACTAGATTAATCAAACTTCAATTCATCATCCAAAAGCAGAGCCGCTCTTGTGCCATAATGGGAACAGTTATCAATATTTAAACTGGGTGATGACTGCGGTTTCTGGTTTAACCCGTGCGTTATTTTCCAAATAGTACCTCAAGAGAATCTATTTAGCGAACGTGCTGAAGCTTTGAGAACAGCATTAATAATGGTGAAAATGGTGAATTCCAGTTATGCAGACATTTCCACATCCTCAGAATACAGTTCTCAAGATGATTCCTTTGGCTATTTTACCCAGTCAGGAATTTAATCCAGGGACTTAATTCAGGAACTTAATCCCAAATAATACCAATACCTTCGCCAGATTTCTGAGTGATGACGTAGTATCAAAGCTTGTAGGAGCAAGGTTTTTTCGTATAAGTGAAAAAACCTTTATAAATTCCAGATAACTTAAAAACCATGTCCGGTATTCCCGCACAGTATTTTTACGTTGTAAAGCTTGATATATAAGGACTCTGGAGTCGCATCCTCGCAGATAAAACCGATATTTGTTTTAGCTGAAAACCTTGACGGCAAAAACCTTTTTGCCATTCATACTTTTGGCGAAGGTATTGAATACGCGATGTATTACATCTTGATATATCGCGTATCCAACACTAAAAATATCCCGTCTCCAATCCGCAAAATCAAAAAATAAAAACATGGGTAGGGTGACATATCTCATCTCTACATTCCCAAACAATTCATGTAACAGAAATAGAAGATGACTTTTTTAAACCCAGTAAACACCATTACCCCGTTGTCAAAACTGATTTCCCAATCTTTACTGGCAACAGCTACCCCATCAGAATATAGTCCGATTGTTCTCACAGGAGTATTACTGAGCTTAATTGTTGTTTATATTGCTAGTAAACTCGGTGGTGAAATTTCCCGAAAAATGGACTTACCACCAGTGTTAGGTGAATTAGTCGCTGGTGTCATCGTTGGTGCTTCCGCTTTACATCTTGTGGTGTTTCCCGAAGGCGGTGCAGAAGCTTCTAACTCTGTGATTGTGGGAATTTTACAATTCATTAACAATCTGACTCCCGATGCAGCAACCTCAATTTTTGAAGCTCAAAGCGAAGTCGTTTCAGTTTTGGCGGAAATTGGGGTGATTATTCTCCTGTTTGAAATCGGTTTGGAATCAGATTTAAAAGAATTAACAAAAGTCGGATATCAAGCAACAGTTGTAGCTTGTGTGGGTGTGGCAGTTCCCTTTATTGCAGGTACAGTTGGGTTAATTTATTTCTTCCATTTCCCCGCGATTCCAGCAATTTTTGCAGGTGCAGCACTCACAGCTACAAGTATCGGGATAACCTCCAAAGTACTTTCGGAAATTGGTCAACTCAAATCCCGTGAAGGTCAAATTATTGTTGGTGCTGCGGTAATTGACGACATTCTTGGCATCATTGTTTTAGCAGTAGTTGCGAGTTTGGCAAAAACAGGTGAAGTTGATATCGCTAATGTCATCTACTTGATTGTCAGCGCCACCACATTTTTGATTGGTTCAATATTGCTCGGAAAATTCTTTAATAAATCGTTTGTGGGGATTGCCAATAAGTTGCAAACGCGAGGAAACATAATTATTCCGGCGTTAATATTTGCCTTCTTCATGGCTTTTATTGGTAACGCAATTCATTTAGAAGCCATTTTGGGTGCGTTTGCTGCGGGTTTGGTACTGGATGAAACCGATAAACGTAAGGAACTCGACGAGCAAGTTAAACCGATCGCTGATATTCTAGTACCAATATTTTTTGTCACAGTTGGCGCAAAAGTTGACCTCAGTGTCCTAAATCCCGGAATTCCTAGCAACCGGGAAGGATTATTTATTGCCATCTTCTTGATTGCGATCGCAATTATTGGAAAATTTGTCACGGGTTGGGCAGTATTTGGACAACCGGAAATTAATCGGGTGGCGATTGGTGTGGGGATGATTCCTCGTGGTGAGGTTGGTTTGGTATTTGCGGGAATTGGTTCTGCTAGTGGTGTTTTGGATAAACCATTGCAAGCAGCAATTATTATGATGGTGATTTTGACAACGTTTATTGCTCCCCCATTGTTGAGATTAGCGTTTAAGGAAACAGTAGAACCGCAGAAATCATTGGAAAAGCAAGTTGATGTGATTAGTTAAAGTTAATTTTTGATTTGTGTCACCGTAAAGTGAATTGTGAAGGTGGAAGTTCTAACTTCTGCCTTTTTTTTTATTGGTGCATGATTATGCTGTGTCGATGGAGCATATTGCTTTGTTTCGCTAGTCATTACGGTATATAGAAGATTTGTTGCGTAATAAAATTTGAAACGACTGAAAAGCTTACACAATAAGGCTTACAGCCGTTTATGGATGTAAATCGCTAAACGCTTTGATTCACAAGGGTTTTAGGCACTTTCTTAGCTTAATTCGCAACAAGTCTAGAGTATATTATCAATTGGTGTTATTGAAAATATTACTAGTGGCGCTTACAAAGAAGCCGAAGGTGCGACACTAAAGATTGGAAATAATAATACTTATAAGTACGTGAAAGTACTAGATCAATCCAAGACAGGAAATGATAGAGATGGTTTTGATGTAAATGCGATCGCAGTTAAAGGAGTTCAGTCAGTCCCCGAACCCGCATCATTATTAGGTTTAATGGCTGTAGGTGCTATTAGTGCAAGCTCCTTAGGATCGTGGATTAAATAAAGTGTAATTCTGGTTTAGCGGTGTAATTCCATTGGGGCAAAAATTCATCAAAAACAATCTTCATGTTTGATTTGAAATCTTCAGCCACTTTTCGACCCGTTTGATAGGTTTTATCGAGAATCGTTGTAAAAACTTTGAGTCCTGTGCGAGTGGTTGCCTTTGCCATTAAGTCTTTTACAGTCTGGATACTCTCAAAAATCATCCCCTGACAAACGCGAGAGATATGAGGAAACAAACGATGCTCAATCGGATTATACTTGGAGGTGTAGGGCGGATAATGAGCGATACGAATTTCGATGCCCAGTTCATTAACTAATGCCTGTAAGTCCTGTTTGAAGATGTAATAGCGAGAGCTATTGCTACCGCCACCATCACATAACAGCAAAATTGAATTTGCCAAAGAATAACGCGTCTTACCATAGGTGTTCCACCAGTAGCGAATTGAGTCACAGGCTAATTCACTGGTATCGTGGCTGATGCCAATCTGGATATAACCCACATTGTCTGTTATATCGTACAGCCCATGGGGAATGGCAACTCCAGTCGCAAGCGTTGGCCAATCATGGTCAAACACCTCTATCGTTTCTTGAGTGTATAGTTGTCCCTCCCGGTATAACTGCCCAATTAATTCTTTTTTTTGGTGTCCATACTCATGACCGGATTACCTGCCGTTTGATAAGAGTGCTTAAGTTGGTCAATCGTCTCAAATTGCTCGTTGCGATATTGATTCTCTCCTGTTGCCAGGGTCTTTACTGCTTTACGTTTACGAAAGTTATATTTCTCCAACAACTGGTCTACCACTGTCACACTCACTTCGATTCCTTCATTTCCCAGCAATCCTGCAATCTCATGACGCTTGAGATTGGTCCACTTGACACTTTCATCCATCGGCGAACCTGCTGTGTGCCTCTCCAACACTCGCAAAAACGCCTCGTCTAATCCAACAATTGTCTCGAAGGCTGATTTCCGTCCACCTCCGGGTTGGCGAATCCTCTCCTGCCCAAGCGCCGTTTCGTCCTCAAGTTCTCGCAAGCCTAATTGTAAGGTTTCGTGATGGCATCCCAGCAAGCGACGGATGTATGCCTGTCCCCCGTACCCTAATTTTACTGCTTCAATTGCTGCATATCGGCGGCAATCCTTCTCCGACAACGATTCATAATATCGTTGCATTTGAACTTCAATTTCACCAGGGTAAGGGTGCATCATTTACCAGTTCTCAATTTACCCTTCTAGTGTACTGATATTATTGGCAGTATTACACCTTATTTAATCCACGATCCTTAGGTAAGCGCAAGCGACAGGAGGCTTAGAATATACAAGCTTTGTTGGCGTTGCCTAAGTGCGGAATGAATTGATGGTGACATCATCCCATGACTTAGCAACGCCTAATTTAGTTAGGGTTATCCATGCTATTTTCCCAATTTTTAAAGATATCTTCTTTAATTCGTTTTTTTGCTCGTGCGATCGCATTTTCTTTTCGAGAATAACGTCGCCACCTTCTGTTTAATTTTAAAAATAATAAATCTCTATTTTGAATGTGATAATGCCAGCGATTATTTTGGTTTTTATGTAAGTGAATCGTATATCCTTTATAGATCATAATATTCTCAAATTCTTCGTCATCCTCAAGGTATTCTACACGTACTAAATCACCATTATTATTTATTTTTCTAATCGGATAAACTTTGGGAGCGAGTAAAATTTTAATTATTTGATTCACTAATTTCTGTGAGTCTATGTCTGCATCTATATTAAAATACTGTTTAGTTTCTGGTTTATTCTCTAGCTCTTGTAGCAATTCTTGAGCAAACTTATTGATTGTTTCTACTGGGTTTTCTGCTATTACAAGCATTTGATGAAAAACATCTCTCAATCCCTCAAGTGTCTGAGAAATATCATCACTAATTTTGATTTGATGATTTTCAATATTAATATAGAGACTTTTACAATTTTTATGGGGAATAATCACGTTTAAATAACCATCTGGACTATCGATTATTTTTTGGCTCTCACTAAGTGATTCATGATTGGCGAGAGAATTTATAATTGTTAATTTATGCTTTCTTCTCTCGGCAATATTTCCTTTAATTAACAACAAAAAACCGAATAAAAATAGAATTAATCCGACTAAAGTATTAATGGGGCTTCTGATCAAACCAGAATAAACTAGTAACAGTAATAAAAACCCCAAGACTAAGTATATTATTTTACTTTTCAACGATAATCGGTAATTTCCAGTGCGGGATGCATCCTGTAACTTATCTCTCACAAAATACATTTATATAACCACTAAGTATTATGACAAAGGTCTTTACTCTTATACTTCACATACTGTAATCATATTTTCATATCAAGATTAATATTATGTAATATAAATTACTGAGTAATTGCGATCGCACTTAAAAATTGAGCAAATTTAAAGAGAAATTTAATCTTTAATTAATGTTCTTGAATCATCACCTCTCTACCCCTTCTCCAGTACGGTTATCACCTCAGAAATAAGTAAATCCCTATTTGACGGTCGTTCTGGCATCGTAAATTAAAATGCTACTCATTTGCTACTCAATCAGGCATATTTTTAACTCAAAATTACCCATTACCAGAAGGGGTTGAGAAGTGCGATCGCGCTACTCAAAATACTACTATTATCGCTATATCCGTGTTTACCGGGTGTACATTTATCCATAATATATGGATGATTAAGTAGTATTACAGGTAATTAAATCAATGGCAGAACCTACATTAGTTCAGGTTTTCGGCGCGAACGCTACTCAAACCGCCACCGAATTAATAATTAGTAAAACTGACCTAGCAACTGTTGGGTTGACAGCTTCAGCCAACAACACGGCTGAGAGTTTGGTGGTTGGGATACTTCAGCTTGCTAAGGTCGAACTAAATACAACCAAGCAAGAGACGAATACAGATATTCAAGTGACTATATCGGATGACGCGACACCGACCATCATCAACAGAAACAATTCAAATTATCGCCAGTTGACGTTAACTATCAATTTAGAGACCCCCGACACAGTTACAGGGATAGACCCCGACGATTACTAATGGCGATCGCAACGAGAACAGATACATCTTTAGCGGCAACGATAAGTCAAACCACATTAGTAAATGCTTTGTTAACAGCATTCGCTAATGCTGGCTTTTCTTCCCCATTCGACAATTACACCAGTGGAACGGATCGAATATTGGTCTATAAGGTTGATGTGGACGCTTCCAAAACGTTTGGGAGTAATTACTTAAGGATTAGAATAACCAGTGCTTTGCAAGTATTGCAGCAAATAATGGCAGGCTGGAATACTTCGACCAAGGCAGCTACTAACGCCAGCACGGAAGTTAGTATGGGGTCTTTAAGTACAAGCTCATTAATTCAATTTGTCGCACTAAGCGGGGGAAATGAATACAAGTTTATTTCTCTTACTCAAGGTACTGTTTTTATGCTTCTGGGAATCCTCATGCCAGAGAATCGCCCTTCTTGGTGGGATTTAAATGCATGGACGTGGGGATTTATTTTTACATCAACAACTTTGTTGGCATTACGAAGTAGTTCAAAATTTCCTTACACAGTTTCCGAATACGAATTTTTATCATCTACTCGGATGGGAATAGCTAACCCTCAAACGAACAGGAGAGATATATTTGCTGGGAATATATTACTTACTAGTAGTAACGCTGGCGGTGCTGGGAAAACTTCTGATGATATTTGCTTGGCTTGTGGCAATGGTGGCTCTAGGTATGATACTTTGTCATTTCCTGGCGATACCAAACAGTACTTGCTAATTAACAATACATCCGCAGGGCTGGCAGTAAGAATTCAATGATTTTTTTATCTCCAACAATTGCAAGCTCTTTAACCATTGCGATCGCATCCTTATCCCTACAGCCGAATCAAATAAATTATCAATCAAGTTTTCAGGTATTTTTCGGGGCTGATTCTAGGCAAAGCTTATCAAATTTGATAATTAAAAAAAGTGATTTATTGGGGCTGACTCCTAATGTGAATAATACTGCTGAGAGTCTTTTTGTGGCGGTATTGGTGAACCTTATCATAAATAACACCAATATCAATAATGACAATATAAAAGTATCAAAGTGGAGAACTATTATTAATGACAATACTCGAAATAATATTATATTGATTCAATTATTCAACACAATTACATTAGAAAATAATGAATTACCAGAAAATAATAATGTAATCAATCCAATGGATTATTAATATGGAATGCGCTAATGGAATCTTGGCTTGTGATAATGCCACAAAAGTAAAAGTTGAAATTACTATAGACGAAAAAACAACAAACGTAGAGTTAAAGGCTCCGTTATGTATAACAAATAAAGATGTTTCAATTAGCAATCAGAATGCAAGATGCTGGCATTTTTGGGGACAGACGGACGGTGTTACAACTTTCCGTCATTATGCATGTGGAGTATCAGCAAAGTATCAGCCCGATCCTAGTTTGGTTAACGATGGTGCATGGCTAGTTGTCGATGATGTCATTCAAGTTGGCTACCATTATTTTTATTGGAGTGGAACTCATGAAGGGAAGACACACGCTAGATTCCTAGAGGCCATAGAAAGAGACCAAATATTGCCAGACGGCTCAGGCGACTGTGACAACTGTAATATTGCGGGATGCCAGATTGTTATTACCACGGAAGATGGAACTGTTTTTAATAGCAAGATAGGGAAGAAATGCTCATTTGATTATTCTTGTGATGATAATTGTCCGGAAGAACACGTTAAATGCGAAAAGGATAGTTACCCTGGATATTGCTGCTTGCCGTGCGCTTCTACCGCTCAGAAAATACATAATTTAGCGAATAGGATTAAGTGATTTATGGCAAATTCATGTGATGAAATTGATGCGGCTCTTGGGAGACTAGGGAATAAAATTGATGGATTAGGTAAAAGGTTAGACGCTCTTGAAAAAGAGCAAGCAAGATGCTGTAAGGATAAAGGTAATAGCGTCGATCTATCTTCTATTTATAAGCGATTAGCAGAGTTAGAAAGTGCTGTTAGGCAATTAGCTAACTACGTTAATACAACTGACAAAGCTATTAAAACAGCTAATAAGTCTCTACAATTTATCGTTAATTTATTTAATTTCTAGATATGAGTTTAGGTAGAGTGTCTATTCCCAGTAATGCAAGTTTCCAGGAAACTGCAAGGGTATTAAATGAATTAGTTCCCAAGATGAAGCCAGCCGCGAAATGGCTGAGGGAGGGGAGAGATTTAGCGAATCAGTTCTCGAAATTTAAAAAAGATTACATTGCGAGAAATTCAGAAATAAAGGCATTCCAGAGAAAGGCGAAACCAGCCGTAGACTTTTTTACCAAGCAACGTAGAAATTTAGAAGGAATTGTTAAAAAGATTCCTGGAATTGAAAAAGCTGTAAAGGGGATAGAGAAACTAACTAAACCAATAACTAAGGCATTAGGTAATGCAGCCGCAAGCAAAATAGTTGGTGCTGCTAATTTTGCGTTCGGTATCGCAGGAGTTGGGTTAGGTTTAGGGAATCTCTGGTTATCAGGGGAGTTGAATAAATCGACTCAAAACCAGATTGATTTATTTGGTAGAGAAGCCGCTAGAACCTTGAAAACTGCAATTAATCAAAATAGACATCTCCAAAAAAGAAGATAAAAGCTTTATGTAATCAGGGTTGATCCTCCATTTCTGGAGATGTCTAATAATCGAATTAAGCAATTAGAAAAACGGGAGAAAATTAATTCTGCTGACTTAGATCGATTGTCAAAAGCAGTTGGTGAAATTCGTATTTATGTAAATAAGCAACTTACGAATTTTCAGATAAGAATTGATGCAATCAAGAAACAAGCGAACGATGCCTTGTATGAGGTTCGCGCTGGCAGAAAAATACTTGATACTAAAATTGCTTCCGTGGCGAAAAATGCGAATGATGCCTTGTATGAGGTTCGCGCTGGTAGAAAAATACTTGAGGGTAAGATTACTACTACAGATAAAAAAGCGAATGATGCCTTGTATGAGGTTCGCACTGGTAGAAAAATACTTGATGGAAGAATAGATAATTTAATTAGGAATGGTGCTGGCAATGGTAATTTACCAGCAAACATCATCGACAGAATTAATAAAGCGTCTAGTGATGCGGCTAAGGCATTAATTTCTGTCAGTCAAATTCCGACAATTATTAATAAGGAATTATTGGGAATACCGAGACTAATCGACGGGAAAATTGCAGATATTAGAAAAGAACTTAACCCTAAAATCGACAGGAAGCTGGACAAGGATAAATTAATTGCTGAGATTCAGCAGAATAGCGTTACTGTTGGGCGAATCTTTGAACCTTATATTAGAAGCCAGATTAAACCTTACATAGATACTACGGGAACGCTCCAAAATGCTGTCGGCAATCTAGCTAAAAATGTTGGTGATAATATCAATATCGACAACAGACAAAACAGAGATATAGACGTTGCTAAAACTGATATTGATTTATTAAAAGAACGGATAAGGAAGCAAGAAAAAGTGAATGAGGAAGGGAATAAAAAATTAGAAGACTTACTAAAACTAACGATTGGAATTCCTTTGATTATTCAAAAGGCTAGTGAGACTACCACTACAAATACAATTAATAAATTAAAGCCAGAAATACCCCCACTAGCCGCGCAGGGATTTTGTCGAACACTACAACCGGGAGGATGTTCTCGCAAAGCTTTTGACGACTTGGGCAATAGTATTAACGCAAATACAAACAATAAGACTAATAATTTACTTAATGCTTTGAATAGTGGCGCGAATGCGGCACAATTGACTATTCTGAATAGAATTGATGGGAAATTAGGGGAGCAGCTACCAGGCGGTGTATCCGGCTTCCTCCAAAATTTCTTGACTCGGTTCAATCAAGTCGCACAATGGCTGCATTTAGACCGTGTTTTAAACGTTTTAATTTGGTGGCAAACACTCCATAATGCTGCAATGTTGAGCAATAATATTGTTCAAACTTTAGCTTCAGGAATAAGCAACGTTCTCACCTTTATCGGTATAAAAGACGCGGAAGGCAATGCTTTAAACATTGGTACGATACTTGGACAAGCTTATACTGATGCGATTAAAACAGCATTAGGAGAAGAGACTTACAACAACTTAAATAAAGCATGGAATGCTGCTAATAGAATTTATCAAAGTGCTGCTAATATCGCTGGATTAATTCAATCAATACAGCAATCAATTCTTACCGCCTTAGAAGTTGTGGGGGCTGGTGTTGCTAGAATCGCGAATGCATTAAAGGCTGCTGGACAAGTTTTCGAGAATGCCTATGCATGGATGAACCCACAACCAAATTTTGATAATGCATTATTCGCCAGACTAGAACAATTACAACAAACAGCAAGCAATATTGAGTTAGTAACTCAAACACCTTTAGATATTCAATCCGCAGTAACAGGATTGAAGGAAGAAAAAAGGCAGATGGGTGAAGCCTTGAAAGATGGTGAGAACGCGCTTAAAGGGTTAGGAGTTATCGCCAGTGAGACAGAAACTATAAAAGCTCAAGAATCGAAAATATCATCTATCGGTGTAGACCTTTCTGGGATTGATAAAGTGGAGGCTGACAGTTAATGACATTACCGCCAAATTTTTCCCACTGGGAACACTTGCAAGATATGCTTAGGCGTGAGCATAACAAAGCTGTAGCGCGATATTTTAAAGACGTTGGGGGTATTGATTGGGAACCAACGGTAAATACTCCTCGTGCTGCTTTGCGATTAGCTTGCACCCTGGATGATAAAGATACGGTTGATATGACTATCCTACGAATGTATTTGTTTTACGAAATACTGGGATATTCAAAAAAGAGATTGGGTGTATTTTATGGAATGCCCTCACTCGAATTTCAAGAAAAATTTGAGGGTAGACCGCAAGTGTTTTTATATTTCACCCAAGACAAAGAATCAATTCCCGATAGGCTGAATCCTGTCACGGCTGAAATTAGTTTCAGGTTGATGAATGAAACATCTCAAACTATGACGGAAGCAAAAGCCTTGACTTTAGCTAATGCAAGTAAAAGAGAATTTATCGAGAACGGGAAAGGGATTTATTTTGCGAAAGGAAAAGACATCGTTTCCTATATTGACAAGCAAAACGGGTATCAACTTAAAATATTTTCCCTCAATGAAAAAGAAGGGGAAAAAATTATCAAAAATGTTCTAGCTGTTCGGGGTCATCCATTTGATGCCTCCAAGATGTCTGTGTCGATTCCCAAGAGAACCTCTGTATCTGTCGCTAAAGGTACAAAGCTGGTGTACGGCAAGCAACGCAAAAATCGGAGGTGGAGACCGAGCGCTAGGGTGAGATTTCGCCAAGCGTATATGTACATTCACGGATTAGACGAAATTGTACCCTTGGTAGATACTGGGGGACAGTGGGTTGACGCACTAGTTAAGGTGTAAGGAAAGTTGTTTTGCATTTCAAACCTTGGAGACCTTAAGGTCTCCATCACGAATGAAACGCTCAAAAATCTTGCTATACCTGAATAGTAGATGTTGCAAAACTAACACGTAAATGGCGAATCCCCCAGTAACTTCACGCACTCGCACAACCTATTTTATCGATCTAGGGAATAATAAAGTTGCGCGGGTAAAAGCGATCAAGACTTCTATTAGCGCACTGACTGCATCCTTAGGATGGACCGAGGATGCTGACGGTGTTCCACCACAAGGTAAAACCTTAGTTGGTGACGGGATTGAGGATGCATTGTTAAATGGCTGCTTCCCGATCGCACTCTATTACACAAAAAACAAGCAGAAGCGTAGAGCCGTCGTGTTGGTTAGTCCAACTAAGGCGGATACTATCGCGACTGAAGCACGTGGGAAAACTTATGCGGGCAATCCCGTTATTTCCGTGCGTCCGGTACGTCGTCGTAAGTTCACCTATTAATCTATGTGAATTCGTCTGATTTTTTTTGTAGTAATCATTGATTAAGGAAAGAAAATGGCTCTTGGATTTGTAATTGTCAAGCTTGACGAGGTAACTGGAGACCCTGCTGAATATTGGGATGGGAGTGCATTCGTTGCTGATATCGATACAGCCGATTTTATTCCCACTAAACCAGAAGCTCGCTATGTGCAAGGTTCTACTCAAGCGCAAGATACGAGCGTAGATATCGTATTGCGTGAGGCTGAATCAAATATTGACTTAGTACCTTAACTATGTGGAAGCGGGTTTATCAAAGGAATTTTTTATTGCATGTTAACCCGCGTCCACAAATCATTATTCACTATAGATTTCAGTCGCGGTTAATAGCAATTGGGTGCGAAAAGGTAGGTAGTTGGGATTTAAATTTTGTTGGTTGGTTAATACCTTTTCAGATTACGCCAGACGGTAGGATGGATGGTCGCTGGAAAAGGCTTTATCTGGGTAATCAGCAACATGTTTTGAGTATTGCAGACTTACAAGGAAGTATTGAAGTACGCCCCAAATTATGGATACCTGATTTAAAGTTGACGATATGGGAAAAGCCGTTTGATTTTGCAGAAGAACGGTTAGACCGTATAGAAGAAAAAATTGATGATATTACCACATTTGGGGGATATTAAATGCTCTTGGCTTGGCGAACAATTGGAGTTATCCAATTATCAGAGCAATGGCAATTAACTAACATATCTGCGACTAATCTTTACCGAATTACCCATACTATCGATGGGAATCCTTCAGGGACTCTCAGGGCTGCTATTGGACAAGAAACCGAATCGATTATTTTCGATAGGCGATTAATCGGGTATAGACCGGGAGTCTTGGAAGGGCAATTATTTATCAAGCCAGATGGCATTGAGAATAGAAGATTAGCGTTACAAAGACTTGATAAAGATGCAGTTAACTGGCTTGTAAAAATAGAGGAGTTAATCGACTTGGCGACTAGTTTACCCTTGCCAATTTCTGATATTGACGGATTACAAGATGCTTTGGATAGCAAAGCGAGTACTGATGCATTAGCTGAAAAAGCAGCAGTTGAACATATTCATGAAATTGCAGATATTGACGGGTTATTAGACTTAATTGAATCTCTAGAGCCAATTAATAACGTCATCTCTTCAGTTGATATTCCTTCAAGTGTATTTGAAGGACTTATTTGGAATGAATTAGACGAAAATAATAGCTTAATTGAGTCTTGGTTTTACTTAAATAGTCGATGGCAGTCTATTACTAAATACAGCCTTGATTATTGGGCACCAACATCTAGTATTTCTGGAAGCACTAGCTACAATATTGCAATGGATGATCGGTATGATTATCTGTTCAAAGACTTTTTAGTTAATTGTATTTATTCGGGTGCTGGTACGGTTGATGGAACAACTAACTACTGGCGAGCTATTGTCACTACACAGCCGACTGGAACGACTTTTGCGAACAGTGGCGCAATACCCAACGATAGCCTATCAAGGCGATTTTCGTTAAACCAAATTTTTCAACCTGCACAGGGTGAAAGGCTGCTATTGATGTATCAAAAGTATGGCAGTCCACCAGGGGTGAAAATAGGCGTAAATCTCAGATATCACCTATTACGCAAGTAAATAATCAAAAGCCGACCTACTGGCAATAGATCGGCTTTTAGACAACGTACAAGTTTCTACTGGGTATTAAATCATGAATCTCAAAATAGGGGTAAGTAATCAAACAAAATTATTTACACAAATCAAAATATAATTTAAT
The DNA here is from genome assembly GCA_004296455.1 of Calothrix sp. NIES-4101. GTDB lineage: Bacteria > Cyanobacteriota > Cyanobacteriia > Cyanobacteriales > Nostocaceae > Brunnivagina. The sequence goes on along the minus strand of AP018280.1, from coordinate 52,570 downwards.
TCAGGGTTTACCGAGATAATAATTAGGGTTTAAATGATTTTTCTGAGAGAAATTAATCCGCTTTCTTTGAAACTGCTGGAGCGTATCTATCGCCAAAGCCAACATCATCAAGTGCGCCAAAGTGCGCATTTCCTAATTCTAGCTTCTAATGGAGTAGAGCTAGAAGAATTAATGAGAATCTTTAAGGTGAGTTATAAAACCATCTATAACTGGAGCAATCGTTGGGAATCAGCAGGGATTGTAGGACTTTATAATAAACCAGGAAGAGGGCGAAAAAGAATATTTAACCCAGAACGAGAAGTACAAATTAGGAATTGGGTAAAACAAGAGCCTCGTCAATTAAAAAAGACACTACAAAAGATTAAATCAGAATGGGATGTTGAAGTTAGTACTGAAACTATTAAAAGAATATTGAGGAATTTTTGTATGAGTTGGCATCGAATGCGACGAGATGTTGGAGGAGAGCCAGACCCTATAGAATATAAGGAAAAATCAGCACAGTTAACAGAGTTTCAGCGATTAGAAGACGAAGGCAAAATTAATTTGTATTACTTAGATGAAACCGGTTTTTGTTTAATTCCTTCTGTTCCTTACGGGTGGCAAGATATCGGAGAGTATTTAACTATTCCTAGTCGCCGTAGTTCGCGCTTAAATGTTTTAGGAATCATGAATAGAAATCATCACATCGAAACTTATGTTTCATCTCAAAGCATTAATTCAGATGTAATTATTGCTTGCATTGATGCTTTCTTTCCTCAAGTCGATAAACCCACGGTTATTGTTGTTGATCAATCATCCATTCATACCAGTGATATGATTATTGATAAAATTGAAGAATGGTCAGAACGTGGTATTACCATTTTTCAATTACCTGCTTATTTTCCTGAATTAAATTTGATTGAAATTTTGTGGCGGTTTATTAAGTATCAATGGATTGAAATTGATGCTTATAAAAACTGGCAAACTTTTGTTGCATCTTTGGAAAATATTCTCCGAGAATTCGGCAAAAAATATGTAATTAATTTTGTTTAGCTACTTAGCAACCTTAACGGCGGCTGCAACAATTCTTGGCAATTTGGTTTTTTTCTTAGGCACGGGAAGCTATAGCATCGGCTCCAATGTCGCAAAGATTGAAGCCAAATTAGAATTTCTCTCCAACGATTTAAAAAAGCGTGATGAGTTCGTGAATTATCGAATTGATCACCTTAGAGATGAAATTCAAAAAATTAAGGGAGGGCAGAAGTAATGCGTCTTGGCATCGACATCGGTCATAACTGCCCTCCTGATACGGGTGCATCAGGCTTTGGGAATGAAGACAAGATGAATAAGGCAGTAGGCGAACATTTAATCGCCATGTTGATAAAAGCGGGGGTTGATGTGGTCGATTGCCGATCACCGAACGCTGATAGTGTTGATTTTTCTCTCTGGAAACGAACGGCGATCGCAAACACTAACGGATGTGATTTTTATGTCAGCATTCATCACAATGCTGGTGGTGGTGCAGGTAGCGAAGTATTCGCGGTGAGTGATGCTGGTAGGGTAGTAGCAAAAGCGGTTTTGAATAAGCTTTGTGGACTAGGCTTCAAAAATCGAGGCGTTAAATTCAGAAAATTCTTTGTATTAATGCGTACGCTTATGCCCGCAATACTGATAGAATGCTGTTTTGTAGATAGACAGTCTGATGTCGATTTGTGGAATCAAATCGGAGCCGAAGCAATTGCTAAGGCTATCTTTGATGGATTGAGGGAATCGCTTAAGTTTTGAGGTTTGGTACTTGTGCGATCGCATTTCCTACAGTTTTATGCGTCCGGTTACACCTGACACGCGATCGCCCTTGGGTTGCGATCGCATTTCTCTTCTCTCACGATTTACTAGTGGTAGTTTTGAGGGTTTCGTCAGGAATTACTTGAGCATTAACGCAATTACTCTAAATTGCACTTGTTAAAATTCCACAGTTCAAACCCAACCAAACCAAAATATCACCCAGTTTAGCAGATGAGAAGTATTTTGGTGCGGCATCATACAGTTTGATAACATTGGAATAACGCTGTTCATCATTTTGATAGAAATATTGAAACAAACATAATTGCAACGGTTGTGTGTTGACAAGGGTAACTTTTTTACCTTCCAAATCTTTCCCCGTCACGGTTGTTTTTGGTTGATGCATTTCTATCCCCTGTATATCGGTTTGAAAAATAAACACAGAGCAACAGATATCAATAAAAATCTTGAAAAAAGAGCTTGAATAAAAATTCGCAGTTACACAAAATGCGGCATAATTTAACCCAATTGCAAACTAAATTTTCTGCTTATCAACAGTCAGCTTATCTCTCGGTCATCCCAAAAAACCTACCGCAACTGGGGGTGCGTTCTGCAAACAAACGACTCGCCCCCTCGATGAGATTAATTTGGCATAACGACAAATAAAAAGTCACTGTACACTTTCTGTACGGTTGCTCATTTCACCCCTTTGACTGCCGCACTGGAATTTCAATACAAAACTTTGTGCCTTCTCCTGGCGTGGAATCGCACCACAACTTACCATGATGCTTTTCGGTGATAATTTGATAGCTGATGAAAAGTCCTAAGCCGGTGCCTTTGCCGACGGGCTTGGTGGTGAAAAAGGGATCAAAGATTTGTGATCGCACCGCTTCTGGAATGCCGATACCATCATCGGAAATGGTAATTTTAACAAATTCTTTATCGCTCATCGTTGTATGTAAAAAGATTCTTCTTTGAGCAATATTGACTTTTTTGTTGTCGAGTTCTTGCAGAGATTCATTAATCGCATCAATTGAATTATTCAAAATATTCATAAACACCTGATTTAACTGTCCAGGGTAACATTCTATACGCGGGATATTGCCATATTCCTTGATGATTTGAATTGCCACCGGACGAGCGGTGGTTACCTCTAAGCGATGGTGCAAAATCAGTAAAGTATTATCGATGCCCTCATGCAAATCAGCTGCTTTAAATTCAGCCTCATCTAAGCGCGAGAAGTTGCGTAATGATAGAACTATTTCGGTAATTCGCTTAGTGCCTATTTGCATAGACTGGAGAATTTTTTTGAAATCTTGAGAGATAAATTCTAGATCAATTTCCTGAATTTTTTGGCGAATAGATTCTGAATAATCAGGATATTGCTGCTGAAAAAACTCAATCAATTCTAATAAGTCTTGTGTGTAGTTTTCGGCATAAAAAAGATTAGCATCAATAAAATTAACTGGGTTATTAATTTCATGGGCAATGCCTGCAACCATCTGTCCTAAACTGGACATTTTTTCGGTTTGAATCAATTGGGATTGGGTTTGTTTGAGTTCTGCAAGGGTTTTGCTTAAGTGTTGGTTGTTTTCTTGCAACGCTGCTGTGCGTTCTTCAACACGAGCTTCTAGTTCTTCAAAGGAAGACTGAAGTTGCAACGCCATTTGGTTAAAAGACTGTCCTAAAGACTCCAATTCATCGATACCTCGGATACTGACAGTTGTATCCCTACGATCATTGGTAAATTCCTCACGAGAAGCGATCACCTGACTGACTTCTTTTAACTGTAAAATCGGGCGAGCAATCAGGGTAAACGCATCTAAATAGCCAAAATATTGGCAAAATAAGCTTTTCCAATGAGAAAAAAATATGAATATGGTATCGAATATTTTTAATCAGAAAAAATGATTTAACATCCAATATTAATTGAAAAAGATGCAAGTATTTATCATTAAAATTACATCAATAAATATCATAAATATGAATATACTTACGAATTTAATGTATTATTTAAATAATTATTTTGAAGGCGAGATAAAATTATTTGTTGAATAAGCTAACTAAATATTCATTATCCCAACCAGCTTTTTTTCGCTTATTATTGACTCCAATCTTTGATGATTTCTCTTGGGTTATAAGACTGTGGGCAATATGCCTTAAAACGGCAAAATTAGCTGGAGCATTATCTTTACGTATTCGAGAATCATCTTCGTGAAACTGAACATCCAATACCCAATGTAAACAATTCTCTATCTGCCAATGGCTACGTATTGCATTACTAAAAAACTCTGCATTTCGGTCTATACTCATAATATAATAACGACTTTCTAACTTAGTTTTACCATTTGCAATTCTCAAAGTATCAACCTTTCCAATACTGTATAGATTTGCCCATGCATCTTTGAGGTCAAGAAGATGTCCGACATTATTTAACACGCTGTAATACCTAGTAACTATTCGTCCGTGACTCTCATCAACCAAACGATGCTCTGTATGCTGATATTGTTGAAATTTAGAAATAATTGCATCTTTAAATAAAGCTTCTACTTGATTATACAAGTTTTTTTGATTCTTCTTAAGTGCAATAATATAATCTGCTTCTTGCTTGACAATTTGTTTAACAATTGATTTTTGACAACCCATTGCATCGATAGAAACAATACAGCCTTTGAGAGATAATAGTTTAATCAATTCTGGAATCGCTGTAATTTCATTTGATTTATCATCAACTTTTAATTGACCTAAAACTAATTGCACATTTGTCGCCCATGCACTAATCATATGTATGGCAGCTTTATCTTGACTTTTATCATATGAATGGCGCAGGGTTTTACCATCAATTGCAACAACTTCTCCCGAAGTTAATTTACTAATTGACTGAATCCAATTAATAAAACTTGATTGAAATTCCTCTGGATTGATACGAGCAAAAACACGAGCAAATGTATCGTGTGAGGGGATACCATTCGGTAACTTTAAAAATTTTTTTAACCACTGTTGCTTGGCTTTCCCATATTCTTCTATTTCACCCCATGTATCTGCTCCACAAACTACAGCACAGATTGCAATTGTAAAGATATCCAGTAAGCTATGTCGTTTTGTGCGTTCTACTCTTGGATCTTTTACCGAATCAAAGTGGTCTGCGATCGTCAATTTTGGTTTCAGTTTCATCTCAATATTTTCATTTCTTCAGATTCTATAGAACTGAAAATACCATTGCACTGACACTATTTTTCTGCTATTGACGCTCTTTCAAGATTTCTGAAAAAGGCAACTTTGTCGAACAATAGTAAATATACTGCAATAATTACTGATTTAGTGTCATAAATAAAACTTCTATCTCTAATAACAAGACATTCTAGAAAATTCATAAATGTAATACTTAATTACTAAAATGATTTGCTTTTATGAGTCAAGTAAGCTCTATTTATTTTAAATTCACTAATAAAGCTTTTTGTCAATACTTGTGATGTTTTTTTAGATGCGTTTCCCCTGGGGTAAATCCAAATTCAAAACATCTACGTGCATAGCAATGACGAAGATTATATGGGGGAAACGGAATTTTAAAGTCGTAGAAAAACCCAGATATTTTGGTTCCGAGTTTTGCATTGGAGGAATCTTTCATTGATACCAAGTTTGGTAAAACAATCTCTTTTAGATTCCAGCTTTCCACCCATTCCGGATATAGCGGGTAGATAAATCGCTCTCCTGTTTTAGTTTCATCGCTGACTCTGGCAATGGGGAAATCTAGCATGTCAACATGAAATACTTCATGGGGACGCAAACCATATGCTGCACACATCCCGTATATCCACTGCCAACCTGAATTGGTAATTTTATCTCGCCATTGAGCTATTTGTTCATCTGTGGGTAAACTCCTTGGTGATACAGTTCCTGGGGAATAATTTCCACTCAATTCTTTAATTGCATCTAAATTTTCAAGCTTGGCGAATTTGCCAAGTCTACCTAAAATATCACACGCCCTTTTACGACTTCGTGTATCAGGTTTTGTTTGGCTTACAAACTTGATGATTAAGTCTACGGAAATTTCTGCATCCTTCGCAAACTCAACAAATTTAGGGAAAACAATTTGGTAATCTTTTTTCCAGGTTGTCTCTGTTTGTTGGTTACGCGATCGCCTCCTCCAATATTCGGTTTCAAATTTCTCTACCCAATCAGATACAGTTTCCGCTTCTTGTGCTTGACCTAATTGCCAATCAGCCCAATTAAATTGACCTTTATCAAGTTGTAAAGCGATCGCACGAGCTTGTTGTTCGGCATATTGCAATCCTGCAATTGTGGCTTTTACTCCTTGAGGATTTTCTTTTGTTCTCAGCGATATTCTTTGCTGATGGGGTTTGGTTTTACCTGAATTTGACTTTGGTGGAAATGTCCCCCTGAGCCATAGAGTATTTCCACGCTGTTGAATAGCGATACCAATCTTAGAAGACCGTAATCTACCATTGGCTTGGGCAAGGCGACCACTAATATCCATAAAAATTTACCCCAAAGTGACTGAGGGAAAGTTTTCGATGGAAGATTTCACCCAATCTAATCGTGCAACAAACTGATAGTTGGCTTTTCCCAACCTCTAAATAGTAGCCAAAACTTGGACTAAATTTGTGCCTAAATTTGTGGGTTGATTCGACCTGATTTGGAGTAAAATGAAACAAATTGAAGTTTGACTCGTTGAGGCTGGGTGCTGCTTCTGGAGCCGAAAACGAGGGAATATTAATGTACATTAACTAATTATTTGTCAATTTAACAAAATAATTGTCATATTATTCAAAATCACTCAATCCCTGTCATTGCAATAACTATGACAGGGATTTTGTTATTACAACCAGTCACAGCGCTTTCAGCTTTGATTCACAAATTAGATGTCAAAATCCAGAATTTTCACAATTTAATTGTCACTTCTCAAAAATAGTAGACAATCATGATTTTGCATAAATTAACACATTAATTGTCACATTATTAGTATAATACAACTATGTTTTGATAAAGCACTGTATGCAGGATGCAGAATTTTCTACAACTTCTACGACAAAGGTAAGTTGCACAGATGTTAATAGCACTGAAGCAAACATTATTGTTTCCGAACTTTCGGATGAAGCTTTGTTGAAAATGGAGGTAATTCAAAGCCTCTTAGAAAATAGCGATCGCACTACCTACACCCAATGTCTGCAAGAAGCGGCCAAAAAACTTGGGAAGTCGGTACGCACAGTTAGACGATTGGTTGATAAGTGGGAACAAGAAGGTTTGCCTGGACTGGCACAAAATCAACGAGCGGATAAAGGAAAACATCGAGTTGATGAAAACTGGCAAGAGTTTGTTTTAAAAACCTATAAGGAGGGCAATAAGGGTAGTAAAAGAATGACTCGCCAACAGGTTTTTATCCGAGCGAAGGCCAAGGCTGACGAATTAGGAGTTAACCCGGATTTCTCACAAGTGAGAAAAAATGCTTGCATTAGCCAAATTTAAGATGATTTAATTAATACATCATCAAAATACCTCCAGAACGTGGGCAACTCCAAGTAAGGACCGAACCAATCAAAGATATATACAATACATTAAAAGTAGCTAATACTGAAACAACTGAGTTCTAGAAATAAAAATTGATATGCCAATTCAGGGGTTTAAATCAAGTAAAATAACCCTAAAAACCAGCTATTAAAAATCAAAATCAGTATGAATTAAATTAGGTCATTATCAGCCAGGGCAAGGTAATTGAGATAAACTCTTATAAACCATTGCGAAAATCTCTTGATAAGGACAGGCACTACTAATTGCGATTAAAATCCGTCTTTTACTAATGGTAATGACAGCTCCTAACTTCAATAATTTTGTGCGTATAGTCTCAACAGTTGCATTTTTGAATTCCGTCTTTGCTAAACATTGTTCTCGTAGAGCATTCATCAAAATATAAGCAATAGACGCCAACCACAAACGTAATTGATTTCCTTCAAAAGTATGGGTACTTGTTCTATCACTATGTAACCCTAGCTTTTGTTCTTTTAAACAATTTTCCATATTCCCGCGCGGGCAGTACTTTTGAGTATAAAGTCGCCCTGGCGGGATTTTATTAACAGGGAGCGAAGTGACTACAAAGCGAGTATCGACTTCTTTATAGCTATATTCAACTTTGGCGACAACACGACGATGACGGCTCCAACTATCTAGAGTTTGGTAGTCAAGAGAGCAATACCAAACTGAGTTATCAACAAATACTGCTGCGTCCTTCTTTAAATCTGGTGATGGAGGAAATAAGGTTTCAAAAAACTCGACTATATGTTGAATTTTTCCTGAGTATTCTTGGGATGCACGATACTGAATTGACTTAGTTGCTTGGAGTAGCCTATTATTTGGAGCCAGTCCCAATACATAATCAATTTCAGTTTGAGATTCACACCAACTCATTATATCTTCTCTCGAATAAGCACTATCTCCACGAATAATAATTTTCACATCTTTCCATCGTGAGCGGATTATTTTTATTACTCTTTGTAATTCTCCTAATCCTCCTTCCGCCGGGTCAACATTAGACGCACGAAGTTTTGCCGCTAGTATTTGTTTACCGCAGAAAATATAAAGTGGGGCATAACAATATCCTCTGTAATAAGGATTAAAAAATGTTTCTTCTTGATTACCATGAACTAAATCATCGGTAACGTCTAAATCCAAAATTATCTGTCGTGGTGGCTTTCGATAAGATTCTAAAAATAGCTCAACTAAGAGTGTTTCTATGGCTGATGCATCATGTTCAATACGGTGATATCGACTATCTGCTCTTGAAGAGACATCTTCTGGACAATGTTCGAGGCGATTTAACGTACTTTTTCCGGCCAGAGTAATTGGTTCTTGTTCTAAATTAATTGCTTTTCCTACTGCCAGTGCGAATATCGCATCATGGCGTAGAGTTTCGTGGTCATTTATGTCTTCATAGCCCATGATTAGACCATATATTCTTTGTGCAATGAGGCTATTAACCGGATGCAGAATTTTATTTGGGTCTCGGTAGTCTTTGAAACATGCTGCCAGCCGTGATGTTATCTCTCTTTTTTTGTCCAGTTCCGCAATTAATGTTAATCCTGCATCCGATGTTACAGCCTCACCCTTGAAATTAACTATAACTGGACATGACTTTACTTGTTCAAATCTGAACTGTTCCGGGATACAATTGTTTTTATTTGGGGTCATACTTCAAACTGCTAGGATACTTGTGCAATATAGATTTTGGCAGTTTTTGACCCCTATTTTCTCATTCTTTGTGAGAAATCCGGGTTAAGCCTCCCTCTCATATGACGGTTTATCGAATTTTACAACCGTTGATAGATAAAGTTGAAAAAGCTAAAAGTATTCGCTCTCCAGGTTGGCGTGGTTCGCGATTATCCATCAAAACCCGTGATGGCAATGATTTACAAGTAGAGCATAGTAACCAAGTTTGGCAATGCGACCATACCCTTGTTGATGTTTTATTGGTAGATCGGCATGGCAAACTTCTTAGTCGTCCTTGGTTAACAACGGTTATTGATAGTTATTCACGCTGCATTATGGGAATTAACTTGGGCTACGATGCTCCAAGTTCTAAGGTCGTAGCTTTGGCGTTACGTCATGCAATTTTGCCCAAGCAATATGGTTCTGATTATGGACTTAACGAGGAATGGGGTACTTCTGGTTTGCCGCAGCACTTTTACACAGACGGAGGTAAGGATTTTCGTTCCAACCATTTGCAACAGATAGGGGTGCAGTTAGGGTTTGTTCGTCATCTTCGTGACAGACCATCCGAAGGAGGTAGTGTTGAGCGTCCTTTTAAAACTCTAAACACAGAATTATTCTCTACTTTGCCTGGATACACAGGTTCTAATATCCAACAAAGACCGGAGGAAGCTGAGAATGAAGCTTGCTTAACGCTACATCAACTGGAAAAAATTTTAGTACGTTATATCGTCGATAACTATAACCAACGAATCGATGCGCGGATGGGCGATCAGACGAGATTTCAGCGCTGGGAATCTGGGTTAATAGCTGCACCAGATTTACTTTCCGAACGAGAGTTGGATATTTGCTTAATGAAGCAAACACGGCGACACATCCAACGTGGGGGATATCTACAATTTGAAAATCTTATGTACCGGGGTGAGAATTTAGCGGGGTATGCAGGGGAAAAGGTCGTGCTGCGGTATGACCCTAGAGACATTACAACAATTATGATTTATTGCACGGAAGGAGACAAAGAAGTATTTCTTACCCGTGCTTATGCTCAAGATTTAGAGACAGAAGAATTATCTTTGGATGAGGCAAAAGCTAGCAGTCGGAAGGTACGAGAAGCCGGTCAAGCTGTGAATAATCGCTCAATTTTGGCAGAAGTTCGGGAACGCGAAGTATTCCCAACTCAAAAGAAAACCAAGAAAGAACGTCAAAAATTAGAACAAACCGAACTAAAAAAATCCAAACAACCTATACCTATTGAGCCGGAAGAATTGGACGAAGCTGTATCTACCGAAGTGGAAACAGAGCCAGAAATGCCGGAAGTATTTGATTACGAACAAATGCGTGAAGATTACGGGTGGTAAAAATGTCATCGAAAGCATCTACAACAGAAGCACAGGCGATCGCGCAACAATTGGGTGATATTCCCGCTAATAATGAGAAGTTGCAAGCAGAGATTCAACGGTTAAATCGTAAGGGTTTTGTACCTCTAGAACAGGTTAAAACTCTCCATGACTGGTTGGAAGGGAAGAGACAATCACGGCAATCTGGACGTGTGGTGGGTGAGTCGAGGACTGGAAAAACTATGGGTTGCGATGCCTATAGATTGAGAAATAAACCCAAGCAGGAATCCGGAAAACCTCCAACTGTACCTGTGGCTTATATCCAAATTCCCCAAGAATGTGGTGCAAAAGAACTATTTGGGGTAATTATGGAGCATTTGAAATATCAGGTAACGAAAGGAACGGTTGCGGAAATCCGAGATAGAACGCTGCGGGTTCTTAAGGGTTGCGGGGTGGAGATGTTGATAATTGATGAGGCTGACCGTTTTAAGCCGAAGACTTTTGCTGAGGTGCGGGATATTTTCGATAAGTTGGAAATCGCGGTTATTTTAGTGGGAACTGACCGATTGGATGCGGTAATTAAGCGGGATGAGCAAGTTTACAACCGTTTTCGCTCCTGTCATCGATTTGGAAAGATGTCGGGGGAAGATTTTAAGCGGACGGTGGAGATTTGGGAGAAGCAAATTTTAAAGTTACCTGTAGCTTCTAATCTTGGCAGTAAAACAATGTTGAAAACTTTAGGGGAAGCGACGGGTGGTTATATTGGTTTGCTGGACATGATTTTGCGAGAGTCTGCAATTCGGGCTTTGAAGAAGGGATTGCAAAAGATTGATTTGGATACTTTGAAGGAAGTTACTGCTGAGTACAGATGATGGAAGCGGAAGAGATTAAGCCTTGGTTGTTTCAAGTTGAACCATTAGAAGGGGAAAGTATAAGTCATTTTTTGGGGAGGTTTAGACTGGCTAATGATTTAACTCCTTCTGGGTTGGGTCAAGCTGCGGGTTTAGGGGGTGCGATTGCTCGTTGGGAAAAGTTTCGATTTAATCCTCCACCGTCTCGCCAGCAATTGGAAAGTTTGGCTGTTGTGGTGGGAGTTGATACGGATCGGTTGGAGAAGATGTTACCACCTGCGGGTGTGGGGATGAAGATGGAGCCGATTCGTTTGTGTGGGGCTTGTTATGGGGAGTCCCCTTGTCACAAAATTGAGTGGCAGTTTAAGGAGACTGGGGGGTGTGGAAGGCACAACTTAACTTTGCTGTCAGAATGTCCTAATTGTGGGGCTAGGTTTAAAGTTCCGGCATTGTGGGTTGATGGTTGGTGTCATAGGTGTTTTACTCCATTTGCGGAGATGGTAGAACATCAGAAGAGAATTTAAGATTTGAGAGCGATCGCAGCAAACACTAATATTGTTTACAGGCGTGATTTTTTAATTCCTGTTCCGATGTTTCATAATCTCCCAAATACGCTTTCATGAGGCATTTCCAGAGTTTGCCGTGATTGGGGACTTGGAGATGTAGGAGTTCGTGAACAATCACATAATCTTGCAGATGTGGTTCAAGGGATAATAAATTTGTATCAAAGGTTAAACGTCCCCTAGAAGAACAGGATGCCCATTTGTTTTCCATAGAACGTAACATGATTGACTGAACTTTAACATCCAGTTTTTCTGCCCACTGACAAACTCTTGCTTTGAAGGTGGCTTTGTCTTTAGAGGTCATAGGCTTTGCTCAACAGTGTGAATAAGTTATCTACAACTTTTGTCACTTGCTCAAATTCGTCTATCTCAGCAAAAATAGCAAAGGTGACTTCTTTTCGCAACTCCCTTAATTCTGCCTCACTGGTTCGCCAATTGGGATACTCGATAAAGGCTTGTTTTATTTGATTACTCACGGTTTCAGGATTATTAATCCCTGCGTCCTCTAAGGTTTGAAAGACAAAAAAAGTTAAACTGTCAAAGCCCTTTTTAGCCTGTTCTTTTTTACGCTGCTCGTTTTCGTTAATTTCTTGAATGAGTTTGTTTAGGGCTTCCTCTGTATCGGTTTGGCGGTTCTCAAAATTTTCTTGAATAGTTTTGGCACGTTCAGCCATTGCAATCAAAAAGGGGTCATCAGGGTTATCTTCGGCACTTTTTTCGATGCTTTTAATGAGGTTGATGACTTTGGTGCTTTCTCCCTTCTGTTTGGATGTAATGACTTCCAGGGTTTGAGAATTTATGGCGACAAAATCGGTTACAGATGCGATCGCCGTTGAGCCAATATGTTTTTGTACCAGTTCATCTGTCTTGCGCTGGAATGCTTTATCAACGTAAACCCTTTTACTGTAGGCTTTGCTGATTACTTCATAAATCGAGGAAAGGGTGGTGTAATCATTCATGTAAGGACGCAAAAAAGCATCAGGTGAGATAACTTCATAAAGCATTTCTATTTCTTTATAGTCTTTAAAATAGGCTTTCCTGCGTTCTTGGTCTCGAAAATGCTCAATTAGGTTATCTACATCCTTGTCGTTAAAATTATTCTGAATCAAACTCAAATAGATTGGGGCTTGCTGCTCCATTTTGCTTTTAAATAAGGTTTTGAGCAGTTTTAAATCTTTGATAATGGCGTTTATTTCTTTACTATCAAAAGCAAGGGCTTTTTCTAATTTATTGAATATACCCACAAAATCCAGCACAAAGCCATGCGGTTTTACCATCTCCTGGGCTTCGTTTTCGTAGGGACGGTTAACACGAGCGATCGCCTGTAATAAAGTATGGTCTCGCATAGGTTTATCGAGATACATGGCATATAGCAGGGGAGCATCAAAACCAGTTAGTAATTTCTCGGTGACAATTAGAATTTTGGGATATTCACCGAATTTAGCGAAGTTATTGCGGATTTGTTTTTCTGTCTTGTTGTCAATGTGGTACGCTTTCAGGTCTTCAGTATCGTTATTATTTCCGGTATAGACAACTGCGGAGTATTCAGGAGGCAAATATTTATCTAAGGCTTGTTTATATTTAGCACAGGCAGGACGGTCAACGGCGACTAAAAAGGCTTTATAACCAAGGGGTTCGACGTTTTGAGTGTAATGTTCGGCGACATATTTCGCTACTTCATCCACTCGTTTATCACCTTTGAGGAAATTTTTTAAATTAACAGCACGGTCTAAAATTTTATTTAACTCGGCAATATCGTTAATGCCCTCGGTTTCTGCCAAATCGAGAAATTCTTTTTCCATGAGTTCCTTTGGCACAACCATCTTATTAGGGGCAATGTTGTAGTAGAGGGGTAGTGTCGTTCCGTCTGGGATACTGTCAGCAATTGAATATTTATGCAGATATCCCTGTTCGTCTTCTGTGCCAAAGGTTTTAAATGTACCTTTACCGTAACTGGTTTTATCAATAGGTGTTCCTGTGAAACCGATAAATGTGGCGTTAGGTAGTCCTGCCATCAGGAAATTGCCTAAATCTCCTCCTGTGGTGCGGTGTGCTTCATCAATCAGAATATAAATATTTTTTCTCAGGTTAATTTTGGCTGGCATATCGCGGAATTTATGAATCATGGTGACGATAATGCCGCGATAATCATCTTTTAATAATTTATTTAGTGTGGTGATGCGATCTGCGTGTTGAACGTTATTCAGCCCTAAATTATTCAGGTTTTTGAGCATTTGATCTTCGAGTTCATTGCGATCAAGCATGAGCAGAATCGTCGGTTTATCACTTTCTGGGGCTTTAAACAGCATTTCCGCCGTTTTAATCATGGTGAAGGTTTTACCACTGCCTTGGGTATGCCATACCAGCCCTTTAGTTTGTTTAGGGTTGTGACAGCGTTCAATGACTTTCTCAACTGCGGTGGTTTGGTGTTGACGGAGAATAAATTTTTGTAGGGTTTCTTCTTTTTCGGCAAAGATAATATAGTTTTGCAGCAGTTTGAGAATATGGTCAGGTTGACAGAAACTCTTAATTTTTGCCTCTAGTTGCCCAATTTGCTCATCTTTCCAGTTAAATATATTGCGTCGTACAATGTTCCATGTCACCCCATAGGAAAAACCGATCGCTTCAGTAGCGGTAAAAATCATCTGGGGAACAAATAACTCTGGTGTTTCGTTGTGGTAACGACGAATTTGATCAACGCCTAATGCGATCGCTTCATCTTTGGTAGCATTTTTACATTCAATCACCAGCACAGGAATACCGTTGATTAGAAAGACAACATCTTCCCTGATGCCGTATTTGCCATTATGAATATAAAACTCTTCTGTAACTTCATAGGTATTTTGGCTCAGGTCAGGGTCGTTATATTCAATGAGTTTTAAGTCAAGTTCCCGATTTTCGGCAGCATAGAAATATTTTCCTTGGTTACGGAGATAGGTGAGGAAGTCCCGATTTCCATAAATGTCTGTGGAGAGGTTGCTTATTTGGGCAATTAATACGTTTTGGGCTTCGCTGTACTGGGGGTTAAATTGGCGAACTTGTTGATAAAGGAGATCATCAAAATATAGAGATGCTTGTTGTGCTTTTTCCTGAAGATTCCCACTGTGGTTGTTAAAACCTCTTCGGGTTTCGGCTTCGTTACGGGGTACAAATTTCCAGCCGATTTCTTGGGCATAAGTGAGAATACGGCTTTGAACGGTTTTGTTTTCTCCAGGTTTAGGCATAATGAGGATGAAGATAGAATTTACTTTGGAACAGTGCGGTAAGTTTGATGCGGGTCATTTTTGTCAGGATTGGTATATTCAAGTAATCCTGCATCAATTAAAGGTGTTAAATATTCATCTAATAAATATTTTCGCTTACGTTTCAGTAAAGACGCTAATTCACTGGATGAACGAGGTTCTATTTCACACAATTCCAAGATTAAATTTTTAATTTCCTCTGGTTTGGTTCGTTTACCGATTTTCGCTAATCTATCTTCCAGGGGTTCTTTTTCGGTGGTAGGAAATAATTCCAGGCTCAGTTGTTGAGGGTTAAGTGTACTACTGTCCAGATTAGGGTTTTGGGACTGTCCAGATAAGGTTTCTGTCCTAGGTGTACTACTGTCCAGATTAGGGGTTTGAGACTGTCCAGATAAGGTTTCTGTCTCAGGTGTACTACTGTCCAGATTAGGAATTTGGGACTGTCCAGATAAGGTTTCCCTCTCAGGTGTACTACTGTCCAGGTTTGAGTTCTCTGTGTCTACTCGTGTTGCTTCACCTATGGCAATTTTTTCTTTTGGTAGAAACTGAGGATTAAGGGTGTAGCAAGTGGCTGAACCTTTGCCTTGTTGTTCAAGCAGTCCTGCATCTCGTAAACGTCTCAGGTGTTGACTGGCCGTGAGAGTATCAACATCATTAGTGACACGATAAATTAAATTATTAATAATTCCCCCCTGTTTTAAGATGACAAGTGCTTTGGCCTCATCATTACTTAATCCATAGTTTTTAAACTGCGTTAGCCATTCAATATCTTCTCCATCAAGGAGATGATGGGTAAAAAGCGTAAGGTGAAAATAATCTCTATCTCGATTGGAAACAAACAAAGGTAGACTCAAGTTGGCTTCTAGCATTTTTTCCAACATAACCCTACCTCCAGATCCTTTTGTTTCTGCAATATTTACTTCATGGAGGACTGCGGCAATTTTTTCGTTACGAGTTTTTGATCCGGGTTGGTCAAATTCATCTGTGGGTTTGAGAGAATAACCAGGATTACGAATTTCTAACCGATCAGAGAAGCGGATAATCTGAACGGGATTTCGTTCCCTATAGTTACGGTGCATGACAGCATTAACGATCGCCTCTCGGATAACTTTACGGGGAATGAGGGGGGTTTCTCGACGGTGAATCTCGTTTTCTTCGAGTCCGAAGGCTTTCGGCAGATCGTTAAGGACGAGGGTAATTAATTTGGGAATGGCTAATAACAGGGGTTCACGAATTTCGATACTTTGATACCGCTTATCAGGATCAGAAACCCATTCCTTACCTTCTACAAGGATGTAGTCAATGCGGTGCATGGGGAAGTAACGCCGCAGGGCGATCGCATTTCCGAATAAGATTAATCCAGCAAAGGTAAGGCAGTATTCTCCTTTTTGGGTAGGATGTTTGGCGATCGCATTTAGGGCAAAAAGTAGTCTCTGGTCATCGTAATTGAGTTCGCTGGCGTTGGGGTTTATGGCTTGTCTTTCTCTGCGGTAAGCGGCGATCGCTTCTGGGTCTAAATCATCTAAGGTTGCATCGGGAATCGGTGTAGTGTCGTAGGTTTGATAACTGCGTTCTTGAAAAAATAGTTGTATATCTTTCTCTGTACAGCGTTGGTCAGTAGAAGAAATGCGTCTGTATGCGCCTTTGGGAAGTCCTTGATTTCTAATAAATACAGGTTTCTCTGTGGGTTGGGCTTCGGTGATAAAAGCGACAATTACTGTTTTTCCGTCTTTGGTAGCAAGTTCTATGTGGGGACGGATAGGAATATTAAATATTTCGCTACATTGGCTGGCTAAGTCTGTTTGAATTTTGTCGGGGTTTGTAAGTCCTTCAATTTCGTACCTGTTCCCGTTACTGTCTTGAGGGGATTTGATACCCAGCAGCAGGTAGCCACCGCCTAAACCCGGTTCGGTTTCCCAGCAACTTTTACCCACCTCTGATGCTTTCTTGGCTTCTATTTCTACACTTTCATCTTGGGTGGTGAGGAGTTCCCAGAGTTCATCAAAGGAAAGCATTTTTATTCATTTCCTCCCTGGAGTTCGAGATTGAGGGCGGAAAGATTTTTTAGGTCATCAACTCGGATTTGGGCGGTCATGAGTTGGTGAAGGAGAGTGCGGAATAGGTCTTGTAAATTTTTTAATTTTGCTTGATGCTCGTTTATTTTCTCCCATATAAGGTCTAATGTAAGAGCAATTTTTTCTTGTTCTTCAAGTTTTGGTAATGCTGTTGGCAAAGCATTTACAGCACTTTTATTAAATGTGGCATTTACAGAATAATCATGACTTTTCAAAAAATATTGCGACTCTCGCAGCCAAGTTAAGTAATGAAAAATATATCTACCATTCACAATAGGATAGGGACGAATACGGAGAATAAAAGACGAATGAGTATATTCTCCATCTAAATCGAAATATGCTGTTTTACCTACGTGTTCTTTACTACCACTTCGCCAATTAAAAAGAATGTCACCTTTGTTCAGAATAGTTTTTCTTTGTTTTTCCGTTTTTAGTTCAAAGTAGTTTTGTTTTTCAAGATCAAATTGACCATCAAGGGTAATATTTTTGTTTGTAAGTATTTTCGTACCTATAAGTTCAGTATTGTTAGCAACAGATGCCTGAATTCCGTATACAACTTCACCTGCTTTCTCAAGGGTAACAACATCCCAACTTTCAGGAACAAAACCAATTTCCGTCATCTTTTGCGGTTCGTTACGAGTTCCCTCTGTGAATAATTTCTGCATGAGGACTTTTTTCAGTTCTGTCGTGAGCGTTATCAGTTGCTCTTGTTGTGCGATCGCATCCTGCACAAGCGACAAAACACTTGCAATTTTTCGCTGTTCTTCTAAAGGAGGAATTAAAACATTTAATTTCTTAATTGTATTCGTTGATAAATTGGCCTGTTTCATTCCCTTTGCTGTTAAATACAAAGGGTTTAAAAATATTCTGGATCTTAAGAAATAAAAAATATAGTCACAATTAACATTCCTTGAGATATAGCGCTTCTCAGTCTGATGAGGTACGATATTTAATCAGGTAGTGCATCTGGTAAAAATTCTAAATGAAACCATACTCAATTGACTTACGCCAGAAGATAGTTGATACCTATCTCGAAGATAAAATATCACAACGCGAGCTTGCAACTCGATTTAAAGTTGCTTTAAGCTTTGTTCAAAAAATACTCAAACAATATCGAGAAACAGGAAATATTGCTCCGAAAGTGAGGGAAGAGCAAACTCCACCGAAATTAAACGAACAGCAATTAAAAATTCTTGAAGAAATTGTAGAAGCAAATAATGATGCTACGTTGGCAGAAATTCGTATTTCTTTAGAACAAAAAACAGGTGTTCTTATCGGTCGCTCAACAGTCGATAGAATGTTAAAGAAGATAGGCATCACGGTAAAAAAAAACATTGCACGCTTCGGAAAAAGAAACTGAAAGAGTTCAGAAGTTAAGAGTAGAGTTTTGGTTAAGAATTCAAGCCATTCTGCCTGAAAACCTTATATTTATTGATGAAGCAGGTGTTAATTTGTCTTTAATAAGAAAAAATGCTCGTGCCCTTAAAGGAAAAAGAGCGTATAGTAAACGTCCCCATAAACGTAGCAAAAATGTTTCTTTAATTGGTGCAATAGGTATGAGAGGTCTCATTGCTCAATATAGTATTTTGGGTGCAACTGATGGATTAACATTTGAAGCTTTTATTTCTCAAAAATTAGTCCCAAAACTTTGGAAGGGTGCTTGTGTTGTTATGGATAATTGCTCTATTCATCTAGGTAAAGATATTGAAAAATTGATTGAAGATGCAGGAGCTATATTAATTTATTTACCACCATACTCTCCTGAGTTTTCACCAATTGAAAATTGCTGGTCAAAAATTAAAGAGACACTACGTTCTATTGGTGCCCGAACTTACCCAGATTTGGCACAAGCTATTGAAATAGCTTTTAATAAAGTCTCTTTAAATGAAATTCGTAATTGGTTTACTCATTGCTGTTACTGTACCTCACTAGCATAGGAAACGCTATAACATCAATCCTAGCGACCCGTTGATTGAGTAGTAATTTTTTATCTGTTTTATTTATTTTGACTGTAAAACCATAATCTTCTTTTTCGCTAGTTCCAGTTAATGATATTATTAAATCTCCCTCTTTTAAAATATATTTAGAATATTTTTGCGCGTAGATGTCCGGATAAAAAACGGGGCTACGCTCTAAATCAAGTTTATTTTGATACAGGTTGCCCATCCTGATTAGTTGAGTGTTAGAAGACTCTACAGCATCGGTAGATTTGAAAGCATATCCATTAAAAAGATTTAAAACGTCTTCAAATTTAACAACTTGCCAACTTTCAGGAATACAACCCAACTCTGTATTTTTATAATCTTCGTTTGTTTTATTCGTCATTTTAGTTTCATAAATATCTTAGCCAATTATGTAATTTTGCTCTTTCATCATTTATATCCCCCTAAAACCTTCATTAATAGTCTATTTGTTTCCGAAGCTTCCTTTTCCAAGACCTCCAACTCATCTAAAATCTCAGCAATCGAGCGAAACTCCTCCGCTTCTGCTGTATGAATATAACGGGAAGGTGAAATATTATAATCATTACTCGCAATTTTATCCTTAGAAACAATCAGACTAAATTTATCCTCTTCCTGCCAATTTAAAAACGTGCTGGCAATGCGCTCAATTCCCTCATCCGGAATGTAGTTTTTCGGGTCGCCTTTGGCAAATACCAAACTTGCATTTATCAAAAACAATTTACCTTGTTTTTCTTTGGGTTTAGCCTTATTCAAAAATAAAAGAATACCCGGTGCAGAAGTGTTATAAAACAGATTTTGTGGTAAATAAATCACCCCTTCAATCAAATCCTGTTCCACAAACCACTTTCTGACATCCTTCTCCTTATTTTTATTAGCATTACCCGAACCCCGTGACGCTGCACCCGTATCTAAAACAATCGCCGCCCTTCCGGTTTTATCTAAAGATGCCCAAATATGCTGCACCCAACCCCAATCAGCAGACTGTTTTCCTGGAAACCCTGCACCCTTGGGAAAACGCCCCAACTCATCCCCGTCATAATCCTTTTCTATAAACCAGTCTTGATTCCACATCGGGTTAGCCACCACTCGCTCAAACTGTGCTAACTTCCCTGCTTGCTTAAATTTGGGATAGCGAAACGTATCCCCGATTTCAATTTTTCCCTCCATATCGTGAATAATCATGTTCATGTTGGCCATTGCCCAAGTATTCCCCGTGTATTCTTGTCCATACAGTTGCAACGGCGCAAATTTTTTTGCTAAACCTTGGGATTCTTGCAATACTAACTGGCACTTAATCAACAAACCTGCTGAACCACAACAGGGGTCATAAATGGTCATCCCTGGTTCTGGTTGCATAATCTTGGCCATGATGATTCCCACTTCCTTGGGCGTGTAAAATTCCCCTGCTGACTGTCCCGAATTTTCAGCAAATTTACGAATCAAATACTCATAACTGCGCCCAATAATATCTGGCTCTACATCCTTTAACCCCAGACGCTTCTCTGATATTTTTTCAATCAGGTTTGAAAGTCTGTCATCATCTAAATCCCGTTGTCCGTGAGTAGTAGCATTAAAATCTACACGGTCAATGATTCCCTTCAGTAAAGGATTTGCCCCAGCAATTTCTCGTAAATATCCTGTTAAAGTCTCGCCAATCTTATCTGAAAGTTTGCGAATCACCGACCACACCGGATCATCAGGATTTTTTGGCTGCAACGGCAAATAAAACCGCACCAATTTATGATCATGGGCGACCAACTTAAACGCCTTAGCACGAGAGCCGACTTTCTCAGCAATGCGATTTAGTTCATCATCAAATACATCACAGAGTCGTTTAGTAAAAATCAACGGCAGAATAAAATCCTTATATTTCGCTGCTTCCTGCGCTCCACGAATACTGCAAGCAGCATCCCAAATCCAATTTTCTAAGGATTTGTAACCATTACCATTACGTTCAACCATATATATTTTTTGTACTTAATTTAAGAGGCTAATTTTTTTTGTAATTTCTCATAAATAACATCTAACCATACAGGGATTACAGGTTTACCTTCATCAAGAGATGCGTAGACGCAAAGCGGCTTGTCATCAGACATTAGCATTTTAAGGTTACACTCCCCAAATCAAGCCATATATACAATAGAAACTACCTTTGCATTTAATAGACAAAAAAAGCGATCGCTCTCCGGGAAGAGTCCGCGATCGCCTTTTGTAAAACCCCATAAGCGAGGTCATATTAAACTGAACTTACCCCGGAGCCTATGTAATATACAAAGGTCAAATTCTTTCTTGACCACAATTGCTACTAGGTAAGCTATGATGCCTCTGTTGATTGCCAAATGGCAAACCGGATGGCTATGGGTATTGCTCCAAAAATTCCAATTCAGAGACACTGGGATGCGTTCAACGCATACCTAAACCCCCTAAACGAGTATTTGATGGAACTCGACGAGTTTCTTCGGCACTGGGAAGTGTCACGAGAGGAATTGGCTTTTATTTGTGACTGTTCCCTAACAACAGTTAACCATTGGTTTTCTCAAGGTTCTGACCGGAGAACACCCAGCGAAAAACACAAACAACGCCTAGCTTTAGTCAACCATATTTGGACTGCGATCGATACAGAACCAGAGTATCTACAGAAGCTACGAGAAATGTATCATAAAAAACCGCGCAAAAATCTTAACGATTCTTAATTGCCAAATGGCAAGATTTTATTGCCATCATGGCAATAAACATTTTATGGTCATTAATTGAGTCGCTCTCAGTTTTTATATCCTCATGCCTTCAATTATCATCCTTTTCCATATCCTCAGTTTCAGATTTCATCGGGAAATTGAATAATCACAACCCGTAATCAAAGGTTTTGGGCAATAGACACAGGGAAGACTTTGCGATCGCGCAATATTTTTACAGGTATTTGCTCCCATCTCGACGATGATAATTATGGCAACACCATCTATGGATTCTATTTCGACCTTCGATATTACTAAATATCCTTTATTTGATGTTCTCAAAGATATCAAAATCGGACGCATTCAACTACCAGATTTCCAACGGGATTGGGTCTGGGACGATGGCCATGTGCGGTGTTTATTGGCGAGTATATCTCTGGCTTATCCGATTGGTGCTGTCATGATGCTACAACAAGGAATCCAGCAGCAACAATTTAAACCTCGCTTACTTGATGGAGTCACAAATAATGCATCTCAACAGCCGAGTTTGCTTTTACTAGATGGACAGCAAAGACTAACCACTTTATTTATGGCATTTTTGTCACAACAGTCAGTAATCATTAAAGACTCCAAAAGTCAAAAATTAATTGAAAAATGGTACTACCTAGATATTGAAAAAAGCCTCAACCCTCAGTGTGATCGCAAATCGGCAATCATTGCATTACCAGAATCAAAAATTATGCGAACTCGAAACAGCGATTGGATTGACTGTTCCACCCCAGAAAGCGAATACCAAGCACTTTTATTCCCCTTATCTAAGGTATTTTCTTTTTCGGAATGGCGTAGTAAATTTTCTCGTTACTGGGACTACGACTAGGCTGTTGACTTTGTTGGTTTTAAGGCACCATTGCTTCATACAATAATAGTGTCGTTAATACTTAGCACATTCAAAGCCCATGCAGGAGTTTAAAAGCCCAGTTAGTAGATTAGCACGTTTGTTTCAGAAAGGTCGAGATAACTGGAAAGAAAAAGCACTATTAAAACAAAAAAAGATTAGAGCCTTAGAAATCAAGGTTAGAGATCTATTAGATTCAAGAGAAGAATGGAAAAATCGCGCGTTGATGGCAGAGTCAAAACTAAAAGAGTTAAACATTGAAGGAGATTTAGACGAAAAAAGAGGAAATTCAAGTCGAAGCAGAAATCATAAAAGCTATGGAATTAAATGTGAAGGGTCATCATTATGATGCCAAAATAATTCAGCAAGCACTCTTACTTTTAATTGAATGTGGTATCAGTTTTAGAGGAGTAGAAAAAGTATTTGAGTTGTTTAATAATTATGAAGAGCAGGCAACTCCAAGTTTCAGTTGTGTGAGAAAGTGGTTGGCTCGGATTGGAATATATGAATTGACAAAAGAGAAAGAATATCGTGATGATTGGATATTTATTGTCGATTTGACATTAGAATTAGGGAAACAAAAAGCGTTGGTAATTTTAGGCGTTTCACAGCAGCATATTGAAGAAAATGTGATGAAGCAGAAAAGAGGGTTGGCGCATGAAGACGTGAAAATTTTCGGATTAGAAATTATGGATTCTACGAAAGGAGAGATTATAGAATCAAAACTAGAAAAAATCAGTCAAAAAGTCGGCGTACCAGTACAAATAGTAGCGGACAATGGTAGCGACCTAGCTCGTGGAATCAAGCTATACCAGCAAAATCACCCAGATATTATCTATACCCATGATGTGACTCATGCAATGGCTTTACTTTTAAAATACCAGCTAGATTCGGATGAGAGATATCAGTCATTTATTCAAAAATGTAATATCAGCAGACAAAAATTACAACAAACAGATTTATCATTTTTATCTCCTCCAACACAACGTTCTCAATGTCGTTTTTTTAATGTAGAAAGGTTGACAAATTGGGGGATTAAATTACTAAATTCTTCTCCAGACACTTTAATTAAATTAATGCCAGATTCTGACCCTTCGCTGATTACTCAGAAAATAGTAGATAAATTGGGATGGTTAGTTGACTACGAATCAGACCTAATTCAATGGAACCAAATGGTGTCACTCACACGAGGTGTTGAAACTCAACTCAAACAATCAGGAATTAGTCATAAAACTCTCGATTTTTTTGAACAAAATAAAGTTATATTTGATGATAATTCTCTCCAGAAACTTCAACAAAGTATTTTGGGTTATTTGTCTGTTCAATGCCGAAAAATTAAAAACCAATCTACTTTTTTAGCTACTTCTGATGTGATTGAGTCATTGTTTGGAAAATATAAGCAATTTTCCGCGCGCTGTCCATTTAAAGAAATGGGTCAGATGCTGCTAACCATCTGTTTATCTACTATGAATCTGACGACAGCTTTGATTAAAAACGCACTTGAAACAATTAGTTTTTCAGACGTTGAAGCATGGCTATCTGAAGTTTTTGGTCAATCCACACTATCAAAACGAAAAACGTTGTTTTCAGGGGATTGTGACGACATTAAAAGTGCATGAACTTTTACCATGTCAAAAGGCACAGAGTCAACAGCCTAGACTACGACCCACAAAAACTCCAACTCATCGACACTCTAGAATTAGAAGTCCTGAAAAAATTTGAACATTATCAAATACCCGTAATTCAACTGCGGGACACCCTACCCAAAGAAGGAGTATGTCAAGTTTTCGAGGATACCAATACATCTGGGTGCGATTTAAGCTTCTTCGACTTAATGAGTTCCAGCTACTGTGTAGGTAATTTTAGCCTGCGAGATGATTGGAAAAGGCGTGAAGTTCGTTTTCAATCCTTCAAAGTATTACGGAAAGTTCGCAACACCGATTTTATCCAAGCAGTTACCCTAGTTGCTGGGTATATTCGTCGAATAGAAGCGGCTCAACAAGGCTGGAATTTAGACAAATTACCAGGTGTGGCTTGTGGTCGTTCGGAAGTTCTCAAGTTAACCAAAGAGGAATATCGAACCTGGGCTGACCCCGTTCACAGAGGGTTTGAAGAAGCAGCGCGTTTCTTACATGGTCAAAAAATCTTTGATGCCAATGATGTTGCCTACCCAATCCAATTAGTTGCCTTGAGTGCAATTTTAACAGTTCTGGGTGAACGTTCCCGTTCCTACCAAGCACGGACAATGCTAGAACGATGGTTGTGGTGTGGAATGTTTGGCGAGATTTACACCCGTTGGCATGATGGACAAGCAGGAAGAGATGTTGTCGAAGTTCCAGCATGGATCGATGGAGGTGCGCTTCCCTTTGGTATTAATCAAGCAAATTTTTCCTTTGAAAGACTTCTGAGCGTCAGGAAGCGACTTGGTGCTGTTTATCAGGGATTTGCGGCTTTACTACGACGGGAAGGTGCGGTTGATTGGATAACTGGCGAAGAAATTAATGATGTAATTTACTTTGAAGAGCAAATTGACTCACATCATATTTTTCCTGTTGACTGGTGTCGCAAACAAGGTATTGACCCAAAAATCTACAATTGCTTAGTTAACCGTACTCCCCTCAGTGCTAAAACAAATAAAATAATAGGCAGCAAAGCCCCTTCAGCATACCTGAAGGATTTAGAAATGCGGGGTATGAATACGGAAAACTTAGATAATATACTGCTATCACACTACGTTGAACTACAAGTTTTGCAAAAAGATAATTTCCAGGAATTTTTCCAAACTAGAGCCGAAGAATTGATGTACATTATCGGTAGAGCAATGGGCAAAGATTTAAACTTTGAGTTACAAAGATAACGAATCAAAAATTATTTAATTTGTAACAGTGTTGTTTAAATATAGGAATCCTGTTTGATTATTGAACAGATTTTGACGTATAACCTTTGTCAAATAGGCTTTTGAGTCTCAGTATGTGTTCAAAATTCAAGTCGGAGTCCTATATCTAATTCGACTATCAATAGCATCCAACCATAATGGAGTAATCGACTGACCTTGTTCCAAAAGTGCGATTGCCTTCTTGATATCGAACTCTACAAGTTCCAGCTTTCCCATCTTCCTATCCCACCACAGCATAAAACGCTGAGGTGCTTTTTCATCTCTGCCTACAACAAGCCGCTTTTCCTCTTTCAATCGTTTTACAGTTGCAGCAGCCACCTCAAAATTTAAACCTACCTCCAAACAATATTCCATCACTGCTAATTCCATCACCTCAGAATGGGAGTAATAAACACTGCGCCCCGTTCCCGTATCGCTAATTGTAGGTACAATAACTCCCTTCTCCCGCCAGTATTGCAATTGACGGAGAGTACAACCTGTTATTTCAGCCGCTTGTTTGCTCGTAAAAAACGCATTTTGCATATTTTCGATTCTACACAAGCTCTTTTTTAAACAACCATGTTAGTATTAAACAACTATGTTTGGTGACTGTTAATTTATGAGCCAAATTACAATCATGTGTCGCTTAGTCGCGAATGAATCTACCCGCCAACAGCTATGGCAGCTTATGGCTGAACTCAACACACCACTGATAAATGAGTTATTGGTATTGATAAGCCAGCATCAAGATTTTGAGACCTGGCAGCAAAAAGGGAAAATACCCGCAGGAACGGTAAAGCAACTGTGTGAATCCCTAAAAACTGACCCAGGTTTTGCTGGACAACCAGCACGGTTTTATGCAAGTGCGATCGCCACAGTCAGCTATGTGTACAAAGCATGGATGAAAGTTCAGAAGCGTTTAAAATCGCAACTTGAAAGCAAAGCTCGCTGGTTATCTATGCTTCAAAGTGATGAAGAATTGATTGCGATCGCTGGGGTCGATTTGGATGGATTGCGAAATCAAGCCAGGTTAATTTTGCAGCAATTTGCTCCTGAACCATCCCCACAGGAAGATTTACAAGCCAACAAGAAGCAACCCAAAACTGAAAAAAGCCTTTCTCAAACCTTATTAGATACTTACGAAAGTTCAGAAGATATATTGACTCGTTGTGCAATTAGCTACTTGCTGAAAAATGGCTGTAAAGTTTATGAGAAACCAGAAAATTCACAAAAGTTTTCCAAACACAAAGATAAATTAAAAGTTCAAATTCAGCGTTTGATACAAAAGTTAGAAGGGAGAGTTCCTCAAGGTAGGAACTTAACAGATACTGAATGGTTAGAGACCCTAATACTAGCAACTGAAAAAATACCTCAAGATGAAGCTGAGGCTAAATCATGGCAAGATAGCCTCTTGAAAAAATCAAGTTCTGTTATCTTTCCTGTGAGCTACGAAAGCAACGAAGATATGACTTGGTTTAGAAATCAAAAAGGTCGCATATGTATAAAGTTCAACGGTATTAGCGAGCATACCTTTGAAATTTACTGTGATTCCCGACAGTTACATTGGTTTGAGCGGTTTCTATCAGATCAAGAAACTAAGAAAAATAGCAAAAACCAACACTCTAGCGCCCTATTTACGCTCCGTTCTGCCCGCATTGGTTGGCATGAACAAGAAATCAAAAACAAACAAATTTGCAGGCGTAAACCTACAGTCAACCCTTGGGATATTTATCATCTAACACTTTACTGTACTGTTGATACACGCCTATGGACTGCGGAAGGAACAGCAGTAGTTGCAGCAGAAAAAGCCGAGGAAATCGCCAAAATAATTACAAAAACAAAAGAAAAAGATGACTTGAATGAGAAACAGTTAGCTCATATCAAACGTAAAAACAGCACACTTGAAAGAATCAATAATCCCTATCCTCGTCCCAGTAAACCTTTGTATCAAGCGAACCCCCACATTCTAGTTGGTGTTAGCCTTGGCTTAAAAAAACCTGCAACCATCGCAGTCGTAGATGTAATTTCCCAAAAAGTGCTTACTTATTGCAGTATTAAACAGCTTTTGGGCAAGAATTACAAACTGCTTAACCGACACAGACAACTCAAGCATAATTTCGCTCACAAACGCAAAATAGCCCAAACTCAAGCCAAGCAACAACAATATCTAGATTCAGAACTAGGACAATATATAGATAGATTATTGGCAAAACAAATAATTGCGATCGCTAAACAATATTCTGCAAGTAGTATCGTTCTACCTCAATTAAATGGTATGCGCGAGCAAATAAATAGCGAGATTCAAGCTAAAGCAAAGGAAAAATGCCCCGAATCGATTGAAGCCCAGAAAAAATATGCCAAACAATATCGTCGTAGCATAAACCAATGGAGCTATGGTCGATTAATTGAAAGTATCATCAGTCAAGGGCTACAAGCTGGAATCGCGATCGAAGAAAGCAAGCAAGCTGTCCAAGGAAGTCCTCAAGAAAAAGCCAAAGAGTTAGCTTTTGTTGCCTACAATTCCCGCAAAAAATCTTAACGCACAAATTGCGTCCGAACCATGAAAATAGAATAAATAATTAACAGCGCCGTTGTTCATGCGTTTTTTGCGTCTCTGAGCAATGATAAATTTGGGTTAGTTTGACTGTTGGAAATACAGTCTTGCTTTCTGACCCTGGTAGCTGCCCACCTTGAAGCTGCTATCTCTTGTAGATAGGACATAAGGTGCGCCCCCAGTAATAGAGGTGCGGGTTTACCGCAGTGGTGAGTCCACTTACCGGGAAGATGTTATTTTCGGTAAAGTGGCGAATCCGAAGGGTGGCTACTGAATCACCTCCGAGCAAGGAGGAACCCACCTTAATTATTTTTTGGCATGGCAAAGCGGGGGCGATTCCCTGGGACTCCTGCCAAATCTTCAAATCCCTTTATTGGTATTCTTTCTAGAGTTTGGACTGTCACTTGATTTACTTTTTTCAGTGTCAACCAGCAGGTGGTTTTGGTAGTCCTGTCAAAAGTACTTCTAGGAGGCTTAATAAATAAAGGGTTTCAGGCGCGGAGTTTCAATGCCCCTCCTAGCTTGAGGCGGGTTGAAAGTTGATGATTTGCCAATATCTTAATCGCAATATTTAGTTTCAATGCCCCTCCTAGCTTGAGGCGGGTTGAAAGAAAATCAGCCAATATCTATTTGGCTCACAAAAATTGGTTTCAATGCCCCTCCTAGCTTGAGGCGGAAAGACCTCTTGGCGATGCGATTGCCTTTAATTTGGCAGTTTCAAGTAAATAGTTGGTTAAAATATTTAAGGTGGGTTGAAAGGTAAGGCAGAGGTCTGCCATTAAAAAATGCCACATGCATGAGGCAGTGACATTTATTTTGTTAACATTGACATCAATCTGTTAGAAATGACATTAATTTGTTAACAGTGACAAATAATTAGTTAATGTACAACAAACAAAGGCGACACCCGGATTTGAACCGGGGGATGGAGGTTTTGCAGACCTCTGCCTTACCACTTGGCTATGTCGCCACAACTAACAATTACATATATTAGCACCATTTCGAATATTATTCCACTTTTTTCAGCAACAGGTTAATTTTACCACCAGTAATACGACTATCAGGGCATAAACCAAGCCATGAGGTAAAATGCTTGACTGTAGCAATGCCTTCGCCAGATTTCTGAGTGATGACGTAGTATCAAAGCTTGTAGGAGCAAGGTTTTTTCGTATAAGTGAAATAACCTTTATAAATTCCAGATAATTTAAAAACCATGTCCGGTATTCCCGCACAGTATTTTTACGTTGTAAAGATTGATATATAAGGACTCTGGAGTCGCATCCTCGCAGATAAAACCGATATTTGTTTTAGCTGAAAACCTTGACGGCAAAAACCTTTTTGCCATTAGAGCCGTTCTAAATATAAATTAGGTGCAAAAAAGTGGTAGAAAAAGAAAATAGACATCTACCACTCAAAATAAAATGAATATAGTTCTGAATTATATCAGAAAATATTCCACTCGAACCAAACAAATTTTGGGAATTAACAAAGACCAGTATCAGTCATTGGTAAGTTGTGTGATAGGTTGGGTCGATGGAGGGTATTATCCCTCGCACCTCCCGTTTAAATCCGGACGTGCGCGTTTCCGTGCATCCGGCTTCCGATTATCTTTATTTGCTCATGTGTATATAATCGTGACAGCTTTCATGAACAACTATGAGATTTTTATGTTTCCAGTTGTGATGATTACCATCAAGGTGATGGAGGTTTACCCTTTCATCAAGAAGGAATTTAGCTCCACAATATCCGCATGAATGGCGTTGCTTTCTGAGTAATTTGGCTGTAATTCCGTCGTATAATTTGGAATTTCTTTCACTCCAATATATGATGTCGCCATCATAAGGAGAGCGTTCACCTGCTACGTTTATATGCTTGTTTTCAGAATAAGAAACATTGGGGAATGCCTGAGTAATTAGGTCATTAACCTGATGACGGTTTAATTTCTTCTCTTTGTTGAAAACTTTCCATGTTCGTAGTCTCATCCCCCATAAGGAAAAGCGGGAACCTTCCATTTTGCAGAAGCGGTGATAATTTTTCCAACCTCTAATCAGGGGAGCCAATTTCGCCGCTTTAATTTTTGCGCCATAGCTAGAACAGTTGACGATGGTTTTTACTTTCTGGCGAAAAGCTTTATAGTTGTCCACTGAAGGAACGCATTTGAACTTTCCGTTGGCTTGTACTCGGAAGTGCCATCCCAGAAAATCAAAACCTGAAGTCGCTGAGGCTAATCTCGTTTTCTCTTGATTAATTGTTAGCCCTAATTTATCGAGAAAACTACTGATTTGTGTCATTATTAAATCTGCCTTATCTTGTGGTTTTAAAATTACAACCACGTAGAGTAGGCGACCAGCGAGTTACCAAAAGCACTTTTCTGTTCGCCCCTCCCCGAACCGGACTTGCGCCTTTCAGAGCATCACGGCTCTCCAGTGTTTACATGTCAGTGTTAGTTCTTTTGGGTTGCACGTCCAGCATGGATATCCATGTGACATTTTTGACACACGACCAAAGTTTTACGTTGTCGTGCAGCCATAATTTGAACCCAATAAGGCGGTGAGGTTCTTCCTTCTTTTTGTAAGTCCTTAAGCGCCCGAACATGATGAACTTGGACATTTTCTTGCGAACCACAAAGTTCACAGATGTTAGCCAAAAGTCGGCGTTCGAGTTCTGCTCTTGGACCTATAACTTGTAAAGGAGAATCATTTAAGACTGCTTTCATATTTCGCTTCAGAGAGATTCCTCCCCAGTTCGCTATCAATGGCTTTTGTCCTTCTCCACGTTCAACCGTAACTTGCAATCCAATATATGAACCATTGCGAGTTTGAAGTGTGGTTTGATAGCGACGGTATATTGTTGATACGCTAATACGTAATTTACGTGCGAGCGTTTGAGTTAATGACCGTTCCATTACCCATTTCAAACGATTTAGCTGGTGTAGGTTAAAAGCCAATCGATAATATTCAACGATTCCCCGAAATTCCTGCTGATAATGAGCCATGAGACTAAAAACAGAATCGTGAATCAATTCTGCACGGTGTATCGGTTTACCGTGAAATAGGAAGCGGGCACATTTACTTTTAACCACATCGGGTGGTACTTTTAAACCAATTTGCCCATTAATGCTGCGGTGTCCGCGCCTATCAAGCTTTTGGTTGTTATTAAGCACTACAATGTCGTAGCCAAGAAAACGAGCAGCTTCGGTTCGTGAGTGGGAAATTAGCGTCTTAGTTTCGGACAATTCCAGTTTGAGATTTTCTCTCAAAAAATCGCCTACTAGGCGCTTAATCTCTTTAGCATCCTGGTTGTACCATTCTTCTTTGGAATTGGTATTTCCCGTAGCTTTTGATGTTTCCATTTAAATGCTTCTACTTTGAGAAGATTTGCTAGTTCAAACCTTTGTTTAAAATTGAGGTTTGCTTTTGTCGGGTAAGATTGGGGTGTCGCCACCCCGCACTCCCCTAAGAACCGGACTTGACTCTTACAAATCATCCGGCTCAAGCCTCAGCTTTCCATGTGTATGGCTTTGTGACAGGCTTTATGAAGGTGTACGAGATTGTCAATATCATCGCTTCCTCCATCCTTCACCTTTTTGATATGATGTGTTTCGATTTCTTCTCCATTGAACAGGTGTTCACCGCATATTGGGCAGAGCCAGTTTTGTTTCTCGGCTACCTTATAAAGTTTTGAGTCTTTAATCCAACGGGTTTTACCGTACCGAGTACCTCTGTCTTTCCAATATTTACGCAGTGTTGGGTCATCAGGGGATGCCTTATCTTTAACTTTGATATGGCGTTGAATGGGTATTTTTGACAGTTCGGTAATATAAACCACTTTTGGTTTATCCCTTCTGTCTTGAGTTTTGGCGAAAAATTTCCGACTTTTTTTCTGATGAAGTTGTTGGAAATATTTTCCTAATACCCATTTTTTGCTTTTTTTCTGATGTCTCTTTAGCGCCCATCTGTAGAGCGCTCTCCATACTTGGGAATCGAAGTAGGAGAAGACTTTTTTACTGACCTCAAACCTGTAGTAGTTACCCCATCCTCGAATGATTGGGTTAAGAGTGGCTATTACAACTTCAGGGGATGCATGAGGATTTTTTCTAAGCCATTCTCTAATTTCTTGGAGTTTGGCGAGAACTTTCTCTTTTTGGGGCTTTATAAGACATTTACCTTTGTATTGTCTTATATTAAATCCAAGGAAGTTAAAGCCGTCTTCGACGAAAACCATCTTGGTTTTATCTTGATTAAGCTCCAATCCCCTATTATTAAGCCATCCTTCGATAAAGGGTTTAATGTAGTCGATATCCTCTTTTTTCCTCGCAGCAATCACGAAATCATCGGCAAAACGGACGAATCCGTATCTTGGGCGCGTTTCCACACATCGGTTTCCATTTACATATTTACGTCTTGTTTTGACTATAAATTGGGCAAGAAATTCCTCCATGCCATGTAAAGCGATGTTTGCTAGTAACGGGCTAAGAATATTGCCTTGGGGTGTACCGCTAGAAGTTGAATGGATACGACCCATTTCTACGTATCCTGCTTTCAGCCACTGTTTAATTAATTCTCTACCCGGTACTAAACCGATTGTTTTGAGTAAGTAATCGTGACTGATATTGTCAAATGCGCCTTTAATATCGGCATCTAATATCCATTTATCATTGCCTACTGCCAGGCGATTAAAAACCTGACAACTGGCATCTTGGGTATTTCTAGTAAAGTCAGTGATTCCCTCACGGGAACCACTGCTCTCCAAAACCGTGCTTGAACCGTTAAATTCACACGGCTCCTCAGTGAATTGGTACTTGTCAGGTATACCTCATTACCAACATATCCTCTTCCCAAAACCAATTTAGTTCGGAGGGTGGTTTAGGCTTGGTACTATTACAACCAGATTGAGTGCCGGGACTACTATCCTCAGCAGTCTTTGTATCGTGGCAATGCCTGTGTAGAAGTTGCCAATTTTTATATTCATCCTTACCACCTTGCGATTTTGGGATGATATGGTCAATTTCCATCACATCGTTTTCACGGAAGAACAAACCACAGTGGGCACATTTCCCTTTTTGCCATTTCAAGAGTGAAGCCACCCTTTTGGGCATTTCCGGGTTGTTACCCATTCTTGTACTCCAATAAATCAAATTCCCATCGTATGGGGAAGCAACGCCAATAACCTTTATATGCCGCGCTATTTTAATGCGGGTATGGTCAAGTAACCGGACTTGGTTTTCTCCTGCTTCCTTGGTTGCGAATACCCAGTTATCACCGTCTATTGAGTGCCAATATTTCTTTGACACCCAAAAGCATGATTTTTTGGGGTGACGGAATTTTGCCCAAGAGACTAGTTTTAGGTAAACCAGGTTATCTAAAAATGCATAGATTTCCTTGCTGATGACGGTAGCAAAGTAATTAGCCCAACCCCGAATAATCGGGTTTAATTGTTTAATGAGCGCCGCTTGAGGTGCTGCTTTATGAGCATCAATTACACGAGCTAAATGGTCATAATGTGCCTTAACTTTTTCTTGACTTGGGGTGATGATGGTTTTAAAGCCTAGTTTTTCCCCTTTGGTATTTTTACCTGTATGGTGTTTTCCTTTGGAGAATTGACGTATATTAAAACCAAGAAAATCAAATCCTGGTTTTTGCCCTTCATATGTTGATAGGGTATGTATCAATCTTGTTTTACTGGGCTTTAATTCCAAGCCATAGTCCTTTAACCATTCCTCCATGATTTCACGGCATTTTTGGACGACGGTTATATCTTCATGAAGAATCACCAGGTCGTCGGCGTACCTAATCAACATCGCTCCTGGTTGATAACCAGAATATTTACCTTTTTTGAGGATTGTACCTTTTGGAAAGGCTTGTTTGATTCGGTTTTCCATGCCGTGGAGGGCAATATTTGCCAAAAGTGGCGAATTAGTGCCGCCTTGGGGCGTTCCCTCCGATGTTGGAAACAACTGCTTACCGTCTATTACCCCCGCTTTCAACCAAGCTCGTATTTGACGGCGAATGGTAGGGGATGTCGAAAGTTTTTTAAGCAGTGCCGAGTGGTCGATGCGGTCAAAACAACTTGCTATATCAGCATCAAGCACAAATTTTGGTTTATACCTGATGCAATTGAATATTGCCTCGATTGCATCATGACATGACCTTCCGGCTCTGAACCCATATGAGTTAGGTTCAAATCGCGCTTCCCATTCCGGCTCTAAGGCTTGTAGGGTGAGC
Source organism: Calothrix sp. NIES-4101 (assembly GCA_004296455.1). Lineage (GTDB taxonomy): Bacteria > Cyanobacteriota > Cyanobacteriia > Cyanobacteriales > Nostocaceae > Brunnivagina. The sequence goes on along the minus strand of AP018280.1, from coordinate 18,336 downwards.
GCTTGCAAGGCTCGGTCTTTCATTGTAGGTATACCTAAAGGTCTTTTCTCATCCTTTCCAGGCTTGGGAATCCATACACGCCTAGTCGGGTTAACCTTAGAACCCAGTTTTAGTTTATCGATTAGGGCTAGACGTTGTTTTGGGGTCAGCGACTTAACACCATCCACACCAGCCGTCTTTTTCCCTTTATTATCCTGGGTAACTCTACGAACCGCTAATGCTCTTGCTGACCAAGAATTCATCAAGGTTTTTTGGAGTCTGCGATATGCTTTTACATCGCCACGTTGAGAGGCTCGATAAATTCTCTTTTGCAGCTTATACACTCTACGCTCCAGCTTTCGCCAGTTGATAGAGCGCCATTCCCCCGTAGTCTTAAAACTCGTATTAGACATATTTACTGCTACTGGAAACTTCATCTTCCAAATCACCGTGATTCTGTCTGCCTATCCTCACCATTACAGTGAGGCGTTTGCTTTTGAATCAATCTTGCCTACTCGTAGTATTAGTTAGCACCTACTCAATTATTAGAGATTGAGAACATACGAGAGGTTACTTCGTTTCTAATAGTCATTGTTTGAGTTTTTAGAGCGGTACTATCCACCGGGTTTAGAGGAAGTGCTTGTTGGACACCCAGGACCTTGCCAACTCCCCATTATCCTTGCCCTTTTGGGACTCCCAGCGTTTCAGCCTGATTACGCTGGTTATTCCTGACGATGGTTCAAACATACCTTCGTGTTCCTACTCATGAACTCCTGCTTGATGTATACCAGATTAGGCTTCCAGTATTTAACACCTTTCACCCCCGCTTCAAGGATTGATGGCTAGTCGCTACCTTGGGGGACACAGTTCGAGACTGCGCTCTGTGTGCTTTCACTCCCGCACCTGGAGGATGGGACTTGGTTTCAAACCTCACCCATATGACTATCAAATTGTTAAAGTTACTAAGTAACTTTGCGGGTAATCCTCCACCCTTTTCAAGGTTAGTTTCTACCCAACGAATCGCACTCCGGGGCGAAATCCATATGAGTGAGCCTCAAAACGGGCTTCCCAACTGGGTTCTAGGGCATTTTTCACAATTGCCTGTGCGATTCGGTCGCAGATTGTAGGGATACCTAATGGTCTCTTTTCCCTTTTGCTTTTGGTATATAGACTCGAAGCGTGGGTTTAACTTTCCATAAGGAATATTCCCCCATATGTGCTACCATTTGCACCCGTTGCTCAGGAGTTAGGACGACTTGTCTATCGACACCAGCCGTCCGTTTACCTGTATTTTCTTGGGTAACTCTTCGTACAGATAGAAGCAGGTTGGAGAAGCTACGTAGCATCAGTTTCATCAGGCTACGCACCTTATTCCATTGATTGTTCTGTGTTGCCCGGTAAATTCTTTGTCTCAAGTTCCTAACACGTTTCTTAACTGTTTTCCAATTAATGGAAGACCAGTCTTGAAGGTGTCCGTTGATTCCGATTCCTTTGCAGGTTCTATCTTTCATCATCGTTTGGAGCATTTACGCAGTTTTACCGTTTGAGACCAGTGGGAAGTCTGCCACCTTTTGGTGTAGGGTATTTGCCCTTATCCTCCGCATTACCAGAGGCATTAGCTTTCTCCCACCTCCTTTACCCCCTTGGTGATTCCGTCTTCCTTGCGGTCAACCTACTTATAGTTTTCATTTACACATAAGAACCAGTGGGGCTTACCGTGTTTCGTGCGTATGACTTGCGTATGGATGGGTTTTGTCACTACCCCGGTGGGAACGTGTGTCCTTCACTGCCAAAAGCCGACGGACTCTTTTGACCAGTCCCACTTACCGTTTTGGTCAGAGTGTTGTCAGTACCTATGCAGCAGGATGCTGCTTTCACTCTTTCAGGGATGACGAGGCTTGTAACAATTTGCTTATCGCTAACCCATTACCTTACTTTCCTTTGCCCTCGGTCAGGGGGTACTCCCTTTAGGGGGGCTTTTGTGCCTTGCATTCCGTTAGGTTCATTGGCTGTAAAATTACAGGTACTTACTACCAACGTAGGCGGGGTCAGTGACCCTTTTACATGGGAACTGGGGGGAAGGAACCCCAGGAGGAGTTGGCTCCTCTGTCAAATGCGCTACTGCGCCTACGCACGACTTTCACGTCGCGCCCGTCAATTCCTGCCGTCTTTTTCCCATTATTTAGTTGGGTTACTTGACGGATGGCAAGAAATATTGCACTTTGGGATTTTAGAATTAACTTTTGGAGATTACGAGCTTTTCTCATGTCTCCTGCTCTGACTGCTTTCCACAAGCGACACTGGAGGCGGAAGAGGTTTTTGCGGAATTTCTTCCATCCTAGCCCTTTCCATGATTCACTATAGTTGTCTATGTGTCCAATCATACTCTCTCGGTGTTGAATGTGTTCTGATAACCTCAAGGCAATTACGCCTTGTCCTACCCGATAATTAGGGGTTCCGCGTCTCGTCTCGCCTACTGAGGGTTCGACCTTAGTGGTGCAGAAAAGTTTTTGAGTATCAAGAAGAAAAGACAGTGACTTTCGAGAACTCAACTCTGGTCTGTAATTGCTCCCGTTTTTTAAGTGAGGCACAACCAGGTAGAGGACTTTTTCGAGGTAAAGAAGCGAAGGTAGGGATTGGCAAACATTGATAACATAGACGTTTAATCTCGCGTAGACCTAATTGTAAAAAGCTCAAACCTCTTTGAAAATGCCAGTCAAGCATTTTAGTGCGATTTTCACGGGTGACAACTACAGCAATGGAAATAGCAATTAAGGTGGCAGCAGCTAATAGCATCAATAAACAACAGAGAGCTTGGGCATCCCGAAGATTAGAACTAATCAAGTCAAAGGCTGCTGACTTGTAATCCTTAAAATGTGGCTCGATTCCACCAAATCGCTGACCGTAGAGTTCAAATGTCTGCAACGAGAGGGGAGAATCTGTGAGGACAGCCCAAGGCTCACCTGCCAGTTCTAAATTGGCTGTAGCGAGATGGCATTCAATGTCCTGCAAAATAGTAACATCTCGGAAAAGATAGGCTTCTCCTTTTGGTGGAAGTAATTGTGCAACCGCAGTTGTGCGACCATTGGAAAACGTCACGTTTAAATCCGATTTTGCACGAATTGCCCACGACCAACTATGCTCACATAACCATCGGATAAATGCACCATGTTCAAATCCTCGATCTGCTAATAATGTCATCTTACATCCTGGTGGCAGCATCAAGCTTGTGGCTTCTAAGACCGGATGATAATCCTCATAACCAACTGTGGCGCTGCCATGTTCCAAAACACTCTGTCCTAAAGGAATTGACCTTCCTCCCCAAATCAAACACACCTCTATCAGACAATATTTATCCCACAACACACTGGTATCAAGAGCCAGTGTAATTTCCATCCCTTGCCATGCTTTGAGAAACTGCTTTACCAGGGGGTAATAGTATGTTTCGGTATTAATTTTCGGATTATGGACAAAGTAGTTTAATCTTTCCATGTGACTGCGAGCCTCGCAATCTCGATGACTCAAATATGGAAGCCAGTGGCTTAAACAAGCACTTTGGGCTTGTAAAATTGCTGCTACATTTTCGCTAAATACTTGAAGATGACGTTTATCTTCGGGATTTATCCATTGACTTAGCTGGGCTTGCAGTTGACCATATAAATGGGGCACTCGCATGGCATGACTTTTTGTGTGGAAACTTGAGCATCTCATGCTCTGCCCCTCCAAGTCATCCCTCTCTGTTTTTAAATTCCACCTATATCTACGTTTCAAGACTTTTCTGCACCACTAAGCAGTGCAACAGTGGCATTTAAGGAATACGAGCCAATGTTACGTAAAGCCAGGTGGTTGCTACGTCTTCATCCCAACATTATGATGCTTGCAGATAGAGGTTTTGCCAACGCCTGATTTTTTGAGTTGGTTGCAAAATAGTAATTGGCATTACTGCATACGCATACCTTGTGAGTCCAGTCGGCAGTGTCGGTTTCCGTCCCGTCGAACTGGCGAACCCGAAGGGTAATACTTACTTGCATGGAGTTAAGCGTTACCCAATAGAAGCTTCTTCAATTTACCCAAGTCGAGGAGAAGCAGCTTTTTATGCGAAACTTTGCCACGGGGATACTCCCCGGTGGCAAGATTTCGCCGTAATGTTGGTCTATGGCAAGATGGCTTAATTCGTTGTAATTTAGCGCTCTTTTATGTCTCTGGCGGGAGAAAAATATATAGATTTTTAAAATTATTTCAGTTTTTAAAGAAAATATACCTTTCAGAGCGCTTTTTGAGGCACAGAGAGTCAATATATATTATAAAAAGATACATAGAATAGCCTTATACCATTTCACTAAAATCGTGAAACATATCCAAATTCTGAAACCCTTGTAAAATCAGGATTTATTAATTGCGAATTGCGAATTGCGAATTGTGAATTGGTATTACAGGTGACATGATTTATCACTTAATCTGTAAAGCAGAAAAAGCCTACGTGAATATTTGTAGACTGAATTGGTAGCGTGCGTTGTATTCGACACACATCAATAGTGAATGACTGAAAATTTGTGATTTAAACACAGGCTTGTTTTTATCCAGAATCCACAGGTATATAACCTTGAAATAGGTTCATGATTTCTAGAATTTTCTGAAATCCTAAAAGCAAGTTTTTATTAATAAAGACTGCTAACCAAGGCTGAATTAAATTCCAGAAAATATATGGCTGAACAATTAATCTTAAATTGTTTAATGTTGATTTCCACCCTCTTTTATAATCCCACCACTTGTGCTTACTAAAATCTGATGGCTCTGGGGCATTTCCCTCGGGTGATTGCTTATCATATGATTCATTTCTTGCTTGCGCCTGTAAACTTACAAAAAAATAAACGCTCATAACAATTTCCCACCATTTATCTATTTGGTGGTATTGTGTAAGTCTAAAATCTGCCCAACCCAGTTCATTTTTACCTTGTTTAAAAGCATATTCTACCCAATTGCGAAATCCATATAAATTTCCTAATTGTTCTGCTACCTCGCCTTTTAAATCTGTTTTAACATACCAAGTCTGATTTTTTTGCAACTTTTCTGGGTCGCTGGTAATCCGCCAATATGTTTCTGGTTTGGATTCGCTAAAAATTATTTGTTGTATATATCTTTTTTCGGATTTTCCATCACTAAATACACGTTCAAATTCCTGCCAATCACTATATATGGCTGTTTGCAGAGGTGATGCTAATTCTCTATTATTACTTCTAATCGCTAGTAGATAGTGCTTGTTATATTTTGATAAGGTTGAGACAAATGTTGGACTTTCACCATAAAGACTATCTGCTAAAACCAAATCAAAGTTAAATCCTAATTCAATGAGTGTTTCAATTATTTCTACAGCCAACTGAGGTTTAGTTTTATATGCTTCTCCTTCTTTAAGTGTTTTTCTTGGTTTAAAGACTAGAAATATTAAAGGAAACGTTAAGTCTCCTAAGACTCCATAAGCATTAACTGAAACCATCCCATTATCAACTTTACCTAAGTTCCCAATATATTGTCTTGCCACATAGTCTGTATGGTTTCCTTTCTTTTTATCTCCGGTTTCATCGATTACCAACTTAAATGCACGTCCATTTAACATTTTTAATGTCAGTTCTAATCTTCTATTTCTTAAATCCACTATTGACCAAGGTGAATTTGTCAGAAAATTTTGTAGTGGTTGTGCATCATGTAAACCTACAGCCTTTGCTATTTCTGGTAAGGATTTACGTTTAATCTCAGACAAAATTCCTACGTGAAGATATTTGAAATTCTCGAATGTCCTCACTTCTGGGAATAAGTCCTTATATTCATCGCAGTATTGGTCTACTACGGTGATGGTTGCGGTAGCTTGTCTTGGAAACAATCTAACACCCTTACAAAGTTAAAGTAACAATAGGCTTATTATACTCCTGCGAGAGTAATAAAAAAGCGTTAGTCGTTGCCTACCCAGAAGCAGTGTCAGAACATTGGGCAGTGATCACAGACGAGGCTCCAACTTTAAAAACATTGCATGAGTATGCTTTGAGATTCTGTGTCGAGGAACTGTTCCTTAATAGTAAATCCGGTGCTTTTGAACTAGAAGATTCTCGCATTCGTAATCCCAAATCCCTAGAAAGATTGTATTTAATTGCAGCCTTGGCTTTACTTTATAGTACAACGCAAGGTATGGCTGTACAAATTGCTGGTTTACGTTCAATAGTTGACCCACATTGGAATCGTGGTTTAAGTTATCTCAAAATCGGTTTACGCTGGCTTCGGGGTGTTATTAATAAAGGAAGAATATTACTCGCCCCAATTCCTTTGTTATCACAAGACCCAAAATCCTGTTTTGCCTCTAACAAAGCTCGCCAAGATTACGATCGCAGGATATGCTTTTCTCGTATTTACTCCTTTAAATGTTGGGTTTGAGTACTTGTTCACTTTTTTTCAAATAAATCTGTCAGGCAGTCAGATTTTTCACTCAGATGCAATAAATAAGATACTATACTTAAGCGAACCTAAGCGATCGCATTCCATTATCTCGTGCAAAAGCTAGCAAAATTATCTCAACAACATCTAATTGTATTTACTCGCTATCCGGAACCAAACCGAGCAAAAACTCGGATGATACCGCTTCTTGGTGCGGAAGGCGCAGCTAACCTACAACGTCAAATGACGGAACACACCTTATCTACAGTTAAAAAATTACAAGTATTAGAAAAAGTGTCCGTAGAAATTCGGTTTACTGGCGGTAATTTACAACTAATGCAGGCTTGGTTGGGTGAGACTTTACTTGGTGAAAACTTAGATAATAACTTAATCTATCAGCCTCAAGGAGAAGGCGATTTGGGTGCGAAAATGGCGCGATCTCTCTCTGATTCTTTCTGTTCAGGCGCAAAAAAAACTATTATCATTGGTACAGATTGTCCGGCGATCGACTGCCAACTTCTACAAACAGCTTTTGCATATCTCGATAACTTTGATCTAGTTTTGGGGCCTGCCCTCGATGGTGGCTATTATTTAATTGGTTTGCGAGATTCTATTCAAAATATATTTGCACACTTATTTCAAAATATCGATTGGGGAACTTCCCAAGTATTCCCACAGACAGTAGATATTGCTCAAAAACTTAAATTATCAATTACTTATCTGCGATCGCTAGCTGATATTGACCGACCCGAAGACTTAGAGATTTGGAATGCACAAAGAATGACCAGTTAATGTCCTCATAGAGGAGTCACTGAGAAGCCGGTGATTTTTAATTTATGTGAATTAGTGTGCGATCGCATTGGGGATCAAATACAAAAGCGGGCTAAAGAATCTGGACAGATCAAAGTTTTGGGCACCCTCTCAAAATAACTAAATAACTTTGTAAAGGATGTAATATCATGTCCGCCTACATACCCGTAGAAAAACTCATGCAAAGATACTAGTCAGCAAAGATTCTAAGATTATTGGTTCTTCAGCTCACATCTTGCACCTGGAAATATAAATGTCAAAACCACAACTACGTGCAAGGGTAGTTAGTCGTTCAATATCAAGTAAAAGAAGATACACAACTAGTTTTGGGAAAATAGATTCTCTTGCTGTTTGTGCAGCTTGTCCCCAATCAGGTGGGGATGCTGGCTGAGTATGCAGATAACTCCAATGAGCGATGAGATAAGCAGTGAGAGAAAGAATTAGCCAGCGATACATACCCTTGAGAGTACCTTGACCCTTCCCTTCGGGTTCGCCAGTTCGACGGGACGGAAACCGACACCGCCGACTGGACTCACCAAAACGATGCAAACCAAAGCGATGTTTGGCAGTTTTAAACCAACCTTCAATCTGCCAACGACGCTTACCCCACCACTTAAGAGTAGAAGCTTTAATCGGTCGAGTAGACAAAACAAAACGTTTTTCTAACTTACCGTTATCACGTTTCAAGTAATACCAAGATATAGTAATACCAATTCACAATTCGCAATTCGCAATTCGCAATTAAAAAACTTAGATGCAGCAAAGCTTTCAGGATTTACATCTGTATCATGTTTTTCGTGAAATGGTATAACAGGAAATTTCAAACCAACTAAAATAACTTGTTGTCCTTGTTGATGTAAATGGCGTAAAACTCTGCCATCAGATAACTTACGACTAATAGCTACGCCTGTAATAGCATGATATTTAAGGCGACGGACACCTTCAAGGAATTCGACACTGCCAAAGGCTGTATCAGCTAAAATAATTGTCTGGAAATGTTGAGTTAAAGATTGAGGTAAACGTTTAACCATTTTGAGTCCAAGTCTTGCGGGAGATGGAGTTACCTTACCTCGCCAAACCCGAAAATCCCAAGGAATACGCCATTTTCCTATTACCAAATAAACTACTACTAAATGGAGACCACGCTTACCATTATAGACTTTGATTAAATCACTAAAGTCTTTGAATTTACCACGTTTTTCTAGAGTTGTTAGGTCAATTATTACTTGTAAAAATGGTCTACGCCCTCTACCAGATGAGGACAATGACTTGACAACTGTTTGTAATACATGATGACGAATTATCCGAATCATTTTCCTTGTTGACCAAGGATTGATATTTAAAAATCGGCTGATTGCACTTGGGGACTTTGTCTGACTGTATTCAGGTAATGGGTGTCCTTGTCCTTCTAAAAACAATGCCAGCATAGCCTCTAGGTTATCTTTTTGGTACTGTGTCGGCATCAATTCTTTGAGGGTGTAAACTAATTCTTGGGCGTGGGCAAGCATTTTTCTTGCTTTAATTTCGATATTTCACGCCTTTTCTCTCATGTTTTGAGATTCAAATGCAATCATCCCTATATCTGAGGTCAACAAGTTTTTGCATTCTATCATCTGTTTTTCTCTGTATTTATGATGAGCCTAATGTTACATTCATTACTAAAAATATTTAATTAGTTCTATTCACCTGTTGTTATAGTTGGGTACTAGTTTATTTGTCCTTTACGGGTTACTACGGTTGGTGCAAGATGTGAGTGAAGAATTAGATAGTATGCGTAAAGCAGAGAAGAAAGCGGCAATGTCTTTAGAAGACAAATCAGAAAAAGCTCATAAATTAGAATCAGTGTTAAAAGTATCACCAAAGCTTGGAAAAATGCACGAGCTTAAAGAGAAGTTCCGTGATATATTTCAAACAACTACATCTTGGGGAGATAGCATAACAAAATTATTAGATTGGATGTGTGAATCCGAATCATACTTTCCAAAAAGTCTAGGTACAATTGTTCGATGGTTTGGTGAAATAGTTGGTTATTTTGACGGTAGAACTACCAGTGGAGTAGTGGAAGGCATTAACAACAAGCTTAAATTGATTAAAAGACTTGGATATGGCTTTCGTAACTTTAGTAATTTTAGATTACGTAGCCTATTAAATTGGCATTTTAATGTTAATGCTCCATAAAATAGACCGAAGAACCAGATTATTTTATTATGGTTGTGCTACCAGACATGATAGAATGCAGCAATATTTCACCAAACTAGTAGCTTTGGGAAGAATTGACGAAGTCATGTCTGCGACAAAAATCCAGATGGATACCGCCGAAATAGCCTTTACTACAGCAATACCTTCGCCAAAAGTATGAATAGACTTGTTCTAAAACCTACAAGCCTTTATTGGCAAAGCTTTTAGCCTTGTCATCGCAGATGTGATTAGAACGTGATAATAACGATTTGATATCATTACTGATAGTTTAGAGCACAAATATAGAAGATTCTATTTTTGGCGAACGCATTTTTTTAAACTATGTAACCCTGAGAATAAAACTACCTATTCTCAATCTTACCAACCCACAAATTGTCAGAATTATATCATCATAAACATTCATTCTAAGTCGAAATTTTTGGGAAGCAACCTTAAATATCCGAACAATCCTTATCAAGTGTTCTATATATATTCGTTTGCTTGAAAAAACTTTATTTTCTTCTTTTTGCTTATCGCTTAATTCTTGCTTTCTTTTTTTCTTATGAGGTGTCTTGATATTTTTTCCTCCTTGATATGCTTTATCTCCTCCAAATCCTTGTTGAGCATGGAATTTATTTTGCTGTTTTCTAAATATATTTATATCAGCAGTCGGACTCTTGTTAGCTAACTTCTACATCTACGATATCCTTAACATTTGGCATCCCTACAAATTGAATTTTTATCGTATGCTGTTTTTTCTTCCCTGAGTAACATTCTTTCTGCTTCTCAGGCTGAGATGGTCTATTTATAGGCTGTTATGCACTATCGACTAATAATTGGAAACCTGTTAAAAGTTCTTTTACTATTTCTAAATCGCTTTCTTTCTCTGATACTTCTTCTAGCAAACTTGCTGGTAATACATCTCGAAATATCTTTCTCCAATAATGAAATGTCACATTCGCTTCTGTCTTTGATATCTCAAATATCATTCCCAGTATCTCAAAATTAGGCATTTGCCTTAAATAAAATAAGCACAACAATATTTGTTCTTCTTGTTGTAATTTCTCTGGTCTTCCTCCACCAGATGCATTTACCCTTATTTTTTGGCTTTCCTTGATTTTTTTTAGTTCTTCGTGACGAGCGTTAGCGAAGCTTACCGAAGGGTGCGATTCGTTGCTGACCGAACGCGAAATTAATAAGTCAGCCAAGGTTGAAATTCCTCAAGGAATAACCTTGAACTCTTTCTTGATGGAGGTGTAAGCCCTCCCCTCTCAAGTTCGGAGTGACTCAAAACCTGCCCACAGTGAGTAGGCTCGGAATCCTACTGGCTGAAGCTGGGAACAGAACGCAATCAGAGGGTGGTGCATCGCTCACACTGGCGTTATTAGGAGTCCCCATGACGAAACAGAGCCTAGAAAAGTGTCTCATAAGCAAGCAGGAATGCACAACTAAAACCTGACTTCGATGATGCAACACCCGCTAACTTTTTCTTCGGAGATTAGCAGAACTATGGGTAATCATCAGGCAAAATGGCTACGTCTAAAGGGACAAACAATCAAGAAAGGGAACGAATAAAAACGAAAATTAGGTCTGAGGATAAGTCGAACCCTCAGTAGGCGAGACGAGACGCGGAACCCCTAATTATCGGGTAGGACAAGGCGTAATTGCCTTGAGGTTATCAGAACACATTCAACACCGAGAGAGTATGATTGGACACATAGACAACTATAGTGAATCATGGAAAGGGCTAGGATGGAAGAAATTCCGCAAAAACCTCTTCCGCCTCCAGTGTCGCTTGTGGAAAGCAGTCAGAGCAGGAGACATGAGAAAAGCTCGTAATCTCCAAAAGTTAATTCTAAAATCCCAAAGTGCAATATTTCTTGCCATCCGTCAAGTAACCCAACTAAATAATGGGAAAAAGACGGCAGGAATTGACGGGCGCGACGTGAAAGTCGTGCGTAGGCGCAGTAGCGCATTTGACAGAGGAGCCAACTCCTCCTGGGGTTCCTTCCCCCCAGTTCCCATGTAAAAGGGTCACTGACCCCGCCTACGTTGGTAGTAAGTACCTGTAATTTTACAGCCAATGAACCTAACGGAATGCAAGGCACAAAAGCCCCCCTAAAGGGAGTACCCCCTGACCGAGGGCAAAGGAAAGTAAGGTAATGGGTTAGCGATAAGCAAATTGTTACAAGCCTCGTCATCCCTGAAAGAGTGAAAGCAGCATCCTGCTGCATAGGTACTGACAACACTCTGACCAAAACGGTAAGTGGGACTGGTCAAAAGAGTCCGTCGGCTTTTGGCAGTGAAGGACACACGTTCCCACCGGGGTAGTGACAAAACCCATCCATACGCAAGTCATACGCACGAAACACGGTAAGCCCCACTGGTTCTTATGTGTAAATGAAAACTATAAGTAGGTTGACCGCAAGGAAGACGGAATCACCAAGGGGGTAAAGGAGGTGGGAGAAAGCTAATGCCTCTGGTAATGCGGAGGATAAGGGCAAATACCCTACACCAAAAGGTGGCAGACTTCCCACTGGTCTCAAACGGTAAAACTGCGTAAATGCTCCAAACGATGATGAAAGATAGAACCTGCAAAGGAATCGGAATCAACGGACACCTTCAAGACTGGTCTTCCATTAATTGGAAAACAGTTAAGAAACGTGTTAGGAACTTGAGACAAAGAATTTACCGGGCAACACAGAACAATCAATGGAATAAGGTGCGTAGCCTGATGAAACTGATGCTACGTAGCTTCTCCAACCTGCTTCTATCTGTACGAAGAGTTACCCAAGAAAATACAGGTAAACGGACGGCTGGTGTCGATAGACAAGTCGTCCTAACTCCTGAGCAACGGGTGCAAATGGTAGCACATATGGGGGAATATTCCTTATGGAAAGTTAAACCCACGCTTCGAGTCTATATACCAAAAGCAAAAGGGAAAAGAGACCATTAGGTATCCCTACAATCTGCGACCGAATCGCACAGGCAATTGTGAAAAATGCCCTAGAACCCAGTTGGGAAGCCCGTTTTGAGGCTCACTCATATGGATTTCGCCCCGGAGTGCGATTCGTTGGGTAGAAACTAACCTTGAAAAGGGTGGAGGATTACCCGCAAAGTTACTTAGTAACTTTAACAATTTGATAGTCATATGGGTGAGGTTTGAAACCAAGTCCCATCCTCCAGGTGCGGGAGTGAAAGCACACAGAGCGCAGTCTCGAACTGTGTCCCCCAAGGTAGCGACTAGCCATCAATCCTTGAAGCGGGGGTGAAAGGTGTTAAATACTGGAAGCCTAATCTGGTATACATCAAGCAGGAGTTCATGAGTAGGAACACGAAGGTATGTTTGAACCATCGTCAGGAATAACCAGCGTAATCAGGCTGAAACGCTGGGAGTCCCAAAAGGGCAAGGATAATGGGGAGTTGGCAAGGTCCTGGGTGTCCAACAAGCACTTCCTCTAAACCCGGTGGATAGTACCGCTCTAAAAACTCAAACAATGACTATTAGAAACGAAGTAACCTCTCGTATGTTCTCAATCTCTAATAATTGAGTAGGTGCTAACTAATACTACGAGTAGGCAAGATTGATTCAAAAGCAAACGCCTCACTGTAATGGTGAGGATAGGCAGACAGAATCACGGTGATTTGGAAGATGAAGTTTCCAGTAGCAGTAAATATGTCTAATACGAGTTTTAAGACTACGGGGGAATGGCGCTCTATCAACTGGCGAAAGCTGGAGCGTAGAGTGTATAAGCTGCAAAAGAGAATTTATCGAGCCTCTCAACGTGGCGATGTAAAAGCATATCGCAGACTCCAAAAAACCTTGATGAATTCTTGGTCAGCAAGAGCATTAGCGGTTCGTAGAGTTACCCAGGATAATAAAGGGAAAAAGACGGCTGGTGTGGATGGTGTTAAGTCGCTGACCCCAAAACAACGTCTAGCCCTAATCGATAAACTAAAACTGGGTTCTAAGGTTAACCCGACTAGGCGTGTATGGATTCCCAAGCCTGGAAAGGATGAGAAAAGACCTTTAGGTATACCTACAATGAAAGACCGAGCCTTGCAAGCGCTCACCCTACAAGCCTTAGAGCCGGAATGGGAAGCGCGATTTGAACCTAACTCATATGGGTTCAGAGCCGGAAGGTCATGTCATGATGCAATCGAGGCAATATTCAATTGCATCAGGTATAAACCAAAATTTGTGCTTGATGCTGATATAGCAAGTTGTTTTGACCGCATCGACCACTCGGCACTGCTTAAAAAACTTTCGACATCCCCTACCATTCGCCGTCAAATACGAGCTTGGTTGAAAGCGGGGGTAATAGACGGTAAGCAGTTGTTTCCAACATCGGAGGGAACGCCCCAAGGCGGCACTAATTCGCCACTTTTGGCAAATATTGCCCTCCACGGCATGGAAAACCGAATCAAACAAGCCTTTCCAAAAGGTACAATCCTCAAAAAAGGTAAATATTCTGGTTATCAACCAGGAGCGATGTTGATTAGGTACGCCGACGACCTGGTGATTCTTCATGAAGATATAACCGTCGTCCAAAAATGCCGTGAAATCATGGAGGAATGGTTAAAGGACTATGGCTTGGAATTAAAGCCCAGTAAAACAAGATTGATACATACCCTATCAACATATGAAGGGCAAAAACCAGGATTTGATTTTCTTGGTTTTAATATACGTCAATTCTCCAAAGGAAAACACCATACAGGTAAAAATACCAAAGGGGAAAAACTAGGCTTTAAAACCATCATCACCCCAAGTCAAGAAAAAGTTAAGGCACATTATGACCATTTAGCTCGTGTAATTGATGCTCATAAAGCAGCACCTCAAGCGGCGCTCATTAAACAATTAAACCCGATTATTCGGGGTTGGGCTAATTACTTTGCTACCGTCATCAGCAAGGAAATCTATGCATTTTTAGATAACCTGGTTTACCTAAAACTAGTCTCTTGGGCAAAATTCCGTCACCCCAAAAAATCATGCTTTTGGGTGTCAAAGAAATATTGGCACTCAATAGACGGTGATAACTGGGTATTCGCAACCAAGGAAGCAGGAGAAAACCAAGTCCGGTTACTTGACCATACCCGCATTAAAATAGCGCGGCATATAAAGGTTATTGGCGTTGCTTCCCCATACGATGGGAATTTGATTTATTGGAGTACAAGAATGGGTAACAACCCGGAAATGCCCAAAAGGGTGGCTTCACTCTTGAAATGGCAAAAAGGGAAATGTGCCCACTGTGGTTTGTTCTTCCGTGAAAACGATGTGATGGAAATTGACCATATCATCCCAAAATCGCAAGGTGGTAAGGATGAATATAAAAATTGGCAACTTCTACACAGGCATTGCCACGATACAAAGACTGCTGAGGATAGTAGTCCCGGCACTCAATCTGGTTGTAATAGTACCAAGCCTAAACCACCCTCCGAACTAAATTGGTTTTGGGAAGAGGATATGTTGGTAATGAGGTATACCTGACAAGTACCAATTCACTGAGGAGCCGTGTGAATTTAACGGTTCAAGCACGGTTTTGGAGAGCAGTGGTTCCCGTGAGGGAATCACTGACTTTACTAGAAATACCCAAGATGCCAGTTGTCAGGTTTTTAATCGCCTGGCAGTAGGCAATGATAAATGGATATTAGATGCCGATATTAAAGGCGCATTTGACAATATCAGTCACGATTACTTACTCAAAACAATCGGTTTAGTACCGGGTAGAGAATTAATTAAACAGTGGCTGAAAGCAGGATACGTAGAAATGGGTCGTATCCATTCAACTTCTAGCGGTACACCCCAAGGCAATATTCTTAGCCCGTTACTAGCAAACATCGCTTTACATGGCATGGAGGAATTTCTTGCCCAATTTATAGTCAAAACAAGACGTAAATATGTAAATGGAAACCGATGTGTGGAAACGCGCCCAAGATACGGATTCGTCCGTTTTGCCGATGATTTCGTGATTGCTGCGAGGAAAAAAGAGGATATCGACTACATTAAACCCTTTATCGAAGGATGGCTTAATAATAGGGGATTGGAGCTTAATCAAGATAAAACCAAGATGGTTTTCGTCGAAGACGGCTTTAACTTCCTTGGATTTAATATAAGACAATACAAAGGTAAATGTCTTATAAAGCCCCAAAAAGAGAAAGTTCTCGCCAAACTCCAAGAAATTAGAGAATGGCTTAGAAAAAATCCTCATGCATCCCCTGAAGTTGTAATAGCCACTCTTAACCCAATCATTCGAGGATGGGGTAACTACTACAGGTTTGAGGTCAGTAAAAAAGTCTTCTCCTACTTCGATTCCCAAGTATGGAGAGCGCTCTACAGATGGGCGCTAAAGAGACATCAGAAAAAAAGCAAAAAATGGGTATTAGGAAAATATTTCCAACAACTTCATCAGAAAAAAAGTCGGAAATTTTTCGCCAAAACTCAAGACAGAAGGGATAAACCAAAAGTGGTTTATATTACCGAACTGTCAAAAATACCCATTCAACGCCATATCAAAGTTAAAGATAAGGCATCCCCTGATGACCCAACACTGCGTAAATATTGGAAAGACAGAGGTACTCGGTACGGTAAAACCCGTTGGATTAAAGACTCAAAACTTTATAAGGTAGCCGAGAAACAAAACTGGCTCTGCCCAATATGCGGTGAACACCTGTTCAATGGAGAAGAAATCGAAACACATCATATCAAAAAGGTGAAGGATGGAGGAAGCGATGATATTGACAATCTCGTACACCTTCATAAAGCCTGTCACAAAGCCATACACATGGAAAGCTGAGGCTTGAGCCGGATGATTTGTAAGAGTCAAGTCCGGTTCTTAGGGGAGTGCGGGGTGGCGACACCCCAATCTTACCCGACAAAAGCAAACCTCAATTTTAAACAAAGGTTTGAACTAGCAAATCTTCTCAAAGTAGAAGCATTTAAATGGAAACATCAAAAGCTACGGGAAATACCAATTCCAAAGAAGAATGGTACAACCAGGATGCTAAAGAGATTAAGCGCCTAGTAGGCGATTTTTTGAGAGAAAATCTCAAACTGGAATTGTCCGAAACTAAGACGCTAATTTCCCACTCACGAACCGAAGCTGCTCGTTTTCTTGGCTACGACATTGTAGTGCTTAATAACAACCAAAAGCTTGATAGGCGCGGACACCGCAGCATTAATGGGCAAATTGGTTTAAAAGTACCACCCGATGTGGTTAAAAGTAAATGTGCCCGCTTCCTATTTCACGGTAAACCGATACACCGTGCAGAATTGATTCACGATTCTGTTTTTAGTCTCATGGCTCATTATCAGCAGGAATTTCGGGGAATCGTTGAATATTATCGATTGGCTTTTAACCTACACCAGCTAAATCGTTTGAAATGGGTAATGGAACGGTCATTAACTCAAACGCTCGCACGTAAATTACGTATTAGCGTATCAACAATATACCGTCGCTATCAAACCACACTTCAAACTCGCAATGGTTCATATATTGGATTGCAAGTTACGGTTGAACGTGGAGAAGGACAAAAGCCATTGATAGCGAACTGGGGAGGAATCTCTCTGAAGCGAAATATGAAAGCAGTCTTAAATGATTCTCCTTTACAAGTTATAGGTCCAAGAGCAGAACTCGAACGCCGACTTTTGGCTAACATCTGTGAACTTTGTGGTTCGCAAGAAAATGTCCAAGTTCATCATGTTCGGGCGCTTAAGGACTTACAAAAAGAAGGAAGAACCTCACCGCCTTATTGGGTTCAAATTATGGCTGCACGACAACGTAAAACTTTGGTCGTGTGTCAAAAATGTCACATGGATATCCATGCTGGACGTGCAACCCAAAAGAACTAACACTGACATGTAAACACTGGAGAGCCGTGATGCTCTGAAAGGCGCAAGTCCGGTTCGGGGAGGGGCGAACAGAAAAGTGCTTTTGGTAACTCGCTGGTCGCCTACTCTACGTGGTTGTAATTTTAAAACCACAAGATAAGGCAGATTTAATAATGACACAAATCAGTAGTTTTCTCGATAAATTAGGGCTAACAATTAATCAAGAGAAAACGAGATTAGCCTCAGCGACTTCAGGTTTTGATTTTCTGGGATGGCACTTCCGAGTACAAGCCAACGGAAAGTTCAAATGCGTTCCTTCAGTGGACAACTATAAAGCTTTTCGCCAGAAAGTAAAAACCATCGTCAACTGTTCTAGCTATGGCGCAAAAATTAAAGCGGCGAAATTGGCTCCCCTGATTAGAGGTTGGAAAAATTATCACCGCTTCTGCAAAATGGAAGGTTCCCGCTTTTCCTTATGGGGGATGAGACTACGAACATGGAAAGTTTTCAACAAAGAGAAGAAATTAAACCGTCATCAGGTTAATGACCTAATTACTCAGGCATTCCCCAATGTTTCTTATTCTGAAAACAAGCATATAAACGTAGCAGGTGAACGCTCTCCTTATGATGGCGACATCATATATTGGAGTGAAAGAAATTCCAAATTATACGACGGAATTACAGCCAAATTACTCAGAAAGCAACGCCATTCATGCGGATATTGTGGAGCTAAATTCCTTCTTGATGAAAGGGTAAACCTCCATCACCTTGATGGTAATCATCACAACTGGAAACATAAAAATCTCATAGTTGTTCATGAAAGCTGTCACGATTATATACACATGAGCAAATAAAGATAATCGGAAGCCGGATGCACGGAAACGCGCACGTCCGGATTTAAACGGGAGGTGCGAGGGATAATACCCTCCATCGACCCAACCTATCACACAACTTACCAATGACTGATACTGGTCTTTGTTAATTCCCAAAATTTGTTTGGTTCGAGTGGAATATTTTCTGATATAATTCAGAACTATATTCATTTTATTTTGAGTGGTAGATGTCTATTTTCTTTTTCTACCACTTTTTTGCACCTAATTTATATTTAGAACGGCTCT